>JACJYB010000001.1 GCA_020636355.1 Lewinellaceae bacterium
TCCTTATAGACGCGTATTTTCTGTAGCATCATTTCGCATTTTCCATTTTTCATTGCTCAATTCCATCTGATCCAGGGGACTTCTGATCTGGTTTAACGAATTGGTGGTGACGTGCGTGTAAATGAGTGTGGTCTTGATGTCTTTATGTCCCAATAATTCCTGAATATACCTAACATCCGTACCATTATCCAACAAATGGGTGGCAAAACAATGCCTCAACGTATGGGGTGTCACCCGTCGATTAATCCTTGCCTTTCGGGCAGCTCGAGTCACGATTTGTTGCACACTCCTGGACGAATAAGGATGGTCTTCCTGCTGTCCTTCAAACAACCAGTGCTTTGGTTGATATTGATCAAAATAAAAGATCAATAAATCCTTTAAGCGGGCACTGAGCATGACCGAACGATCTTTTTTACCCTTCCCTCCACGTATTATGATTTGATTGCGGTCCCAATAAATGTCCGACAGTTTTAATGAAAGTAATTCATTGAGCCGCAAGCCACTGCTGTAGATCGTATAAAGGATAGCCACATGTTTAAGATTGTCCACGGACCTAAACAAACGATCAACTTCATCCAAACTAAGGATCACCGGCAATCGATGCGCTTTCCTGGGTCTCTTGATCTGTTCGATCCGGATGACTGAGGCAAATTGTACCTTTTCAAAATAGAATTTAATCGCATTTACTGCGGCATGCAGTAAGCTATCACTTACGTTGCCAGCTCCTAAATGGGACAAATACCTATTCACATCTTTTTCTGTTGCTTCGACAATGGGCTTTGTATCCAACCAGTCCAAAAACCGATAAAGCTTACCGGTATATTGTTTGATGGTCTTCCAACTGTAGCGCATCCGGATCAATGTATCCGTGTACGCCTTTAGAACTTGATGGTGATTATGAAATTTACGTAACAATAGACGTTGTTGGTCTCCCGGAGAAAGGACTTCTGTTTTAACTTTCCTGGGATCGGTGGGGACCCTGTTGATGATTTTAGCACCGGACGATGTAAAATGTTCGATGATCCGGTGTATGATCTCATCATTATAAGGTATCCACCAACGTTTAAACGGTTTGTCGTATTCTCTCCACGGCAATTGCCGGATAAAATCCTGATTGACACCATAACCGGATAATTTGATCGCCACTTTTTTGGGATGTTCCGGAGTATGATATAATTCCACGACGATGGGATCCGTGGATCGTCGTATCAAATCTTCTATTTTCTGGTAGACAGGAATATCCCAGTAGCTAAATCTTGCTTGTAATGCTTCCAGGTTTTTGATGGATGCTGTGATCAACCATATTTTGTTCGTACCATGCCACCATCCTTTTAATAATTTTAAGAATAAAACATCCTCTTCCCGAAAAGGCAACTTTATCAGGAATTGCCTTTTGTTATAGGTAATCTCCAGGTCTCTCCATTCCGTGGATGATCTGGATATGTCCGCAGCCTGTTTGTCGCCGTCTTCAGGCATTACGAAGTGCTCCGCCTCATGGACGGATATGCCGGATTTTTCACTTAATGACCCGGCAAAGTCAGTGGTACCGGTAATTGAAGAATGTTTTAAGGTTGCTATTTTAGGAAATAAAAGTGTGGTGTTCGCTGTGGTTGCTTGAGTGGTTGTTATTTTGACAGTCTTTTGTATTTTTTGGGAGGAGCTTGTATCATCAAATAATGCCTTTACATCTACCCAAATTACACCTTTACAGTGAGCCAATAAACGAAAGTAATTTTCATTCGTTGCCGGTATGTACAAACAACGGTGTGTGCGTGAAAAGCAGATGCCTTCCAATTTCATGAGGTGGGTTTTGATCCGGTCATCATATGGAAAACGCAGGGCCATCTGTTTCGCTCCGAGATGATCCATTAAAGTTACCGTGATCTGAGGCTCCGTTTGGGGGTGATTATCTAATGGTGTATTTGTAAATAAGGTAGTCATGGTGGATCGATTGTTATCCAATATAAGTTTAATATTTTAATTATTGGAACGGATTTCTCCGTTGCGGCTTATGCTTCGCCTTCAGTTCCATATGCCAACCGAGGAACGAGTGTCGGAGTGGAATGATAGGTAGGCTAAGTATAAGAGATTTCTCCATTCCGGCTCATGCTTCGCCTTCAGTTCCATATAGCGACCGAGGAATGAGCGTCGGTACGAAATGACAGATAGGTTAGAAAACGGGATTTCTCCATTGCGGCTCATGCTTTGCCTTCAGTTTCCGGATGCCGACCGGGGAATGAACGTCGGTACGAAATGACAGATAGGTTAAGTATAAGAGTTTTCTTCATTGCGGCTCATGATTCGCCTCCAGTTCCATATAGCGACCGAGGAATGAACGTTGGTATGAAATGACAGATAGGTTAGAAAACGGGATTTCTCCATTACGGCTCATGCTTCGCCTCCAGTTCCATATAGCGACCGGGGAATGAGCGGCGGTGCGAAATGACAGGTTGATAAAACTTAATTCCCTACTTTGATTCAGGGGTAGTTTTCGCTCTCCCGGATCGCCTTCTCGATGATCGGGGCGAAGTGGCGGTATTCCAGTTCATGGATCTTGTGAGCGATGTCTTCCGGGGTGTCGCTCTCTTCAACATCGCAACGGGCCTGGAAATAGATGTGGCCCTCGTCGTAGCGGGTATTGACAAAATGGATGGTGATGCCGGTCTCGGAATCACCGGCATCTTTCACCGCCTGATGTACATGCATGCCGTACATGCCCTTGCCGCCGTATTTGGGTAACAGGGCCGGGTGTATGTTCAACATGCGGTCCGGGTAGGCTTCCACCAGATCAGGCGGGATCAGCAACAGAAAACCGGCCAGGATGACCCAGTCGATCGCCCGATCCTTCAATAGCTGAGCAACCAGGCCCTTTTGATGCAGCATCGATTTATCGATCAGGAGCAGCGGCACTCCAAACTCCTGGGCATGACGGATAACACCGGCTTGTGGATTATTGGTCACAATGGCGCCGACGCGGATCGCCGGGTGGTGTTCAAAGTATTCTAGGATCTTACGCGCATTGGAACCGTTGCCGGAGGCGAAGATGGCCAGGTGGTGCATGAGGATGCTAGGTTTTGAGCGTGGCGTAATAACGCGCATTCGAAGGATCGAGATGTGTCATCACATCGTAAACCTTGGTCTTTTGGGTGGCATCAGCCACCTTGAATATCTGTACGATTTCATTGGCTTTAATGGTCGCGATCAACTGAATGATCATTGAGGAGGGGTAGCTGGTGCGTACCTGGTCAAATTGCTCGATCGCAGCAGCCATGGCAGCCCGGCCTTTCACGGGATCGGTGTACATCATATCGAGGCCCTGACGGTGGTATTCGTAGTAGGCATTGCGCAGCGGCTTAACCCGGGCATTACGCAGATTTTCGATGATCCAGTAGCGATTGTTGCGGGTGCCAACAGACTTCCAGCCGTTGTCCTCGGAAACCTGATTGGAAGGCAACTGATTGATCACCGACTGAGCGGCATCAAAATAGGGATCCCCGCCGAAGGGCGAGAAGGTATCGTAATCAAGACCGAGGATGATGTTGCAATAAAAAGTCACAATCGAGACCAGATTGGAGTTGTAGACATTCTTGATGTACTGAATGGGCGTTCCTTCGGAATATTCAAACAGGATATTGGGATCCTGGTAGGCGAAGGTCTGCGTCTCATAGGTCGAGCCGTAAACAGGACGCACGGCATTGATGTTCAGCGTCGCCTGAAAGTGGCCTTCGTTGCCTTCTTTGGTAATGGCAAGGATCCAGGTACACTGGATGCGTTCATCCTGGTTGTATTGATCGTCGGTCCACTTGGTCTCGTTGATCAGGTTGCGCAAATCCTGCTCCAGCGTACGGAAGATCTTGGGATCGGTAGACTGTAGCTTGGGGGTGTTAATGGTAACGGAAGCGTTTAACTCCTGGGCAGACAGTGAAGAGGTACCCAACCACCAGGCGGTCAGCACCATCAAAAGAGCTGCGGTATATCGCGTCATACGTTTTATTTCTGGACCAAATGTACCAATTGCTGAACAATGTCAGCAGCTACGGCTTGTTTTGATTTTAACTCAAAATCCAGCGCTTTATTGTCCGGGAACAGGAAGCGCACTTTATTGGTATCGTAGTTGAATCCGGCTCCGGCGTCATTCAAGGAGTTGAGGACGATGAAGTCGAACTTTTTTTTCTTGAGTTTCTCCAGGGCATGGGCGGTCTCATTTTCGGTTTCCAGGGCAAAACCAATATGGATCTGGCCCGGCTTTTTCTCTGCTCCCAGGCTGGAGGCAATATCTACCGTCTTATGCAGCTCCAGGGAGAGGGTATCACCGGTCTTCTTGATCTTTTGATTGGAAGGCGAGGCTGGAGCATAGTCGGCAACAGCGGCAGCGAGGATGCAGATGTCTTGCTGGGCGTGGATGGCTTTAGCCGCTTCGTACATTTCCTGTGCCGTCCGGACCCGGACCACCTGAATGTTGGGGTGGGAGGGCGCCAGTTTACTCGGGCCGAGGATGAGGGTTGTTGCGGCTCCTGCCTGTGCCAGGGCGTCGGCGATGGCAATACCCATCTTGCCGGAAGAGTGATTGCCAATGAAACGCACCGGGTCAATGGGTTCAAAGGTCGGTCCGGCGGTCACCAGGGCTTTTTTACCTAGCAGGGGGCCATTCTGACGGAAGAAGACCCGCAGATGTTCGAAGATGTGGGGCGGTTCGGCCATGCGGCCCATGCCGATCAGGCCACTGGCCAGTTCACCCTGCTCGGCGGGAATGATTTCGACGCCGTCAGCAATCAGTTGCCGGATGTTGCGCTGGGTGGTGGTGTGGTACCACATGTCGACGTCCATGGCGGGCGCTACGAATACCGGGCACCGGGCCGAAAGGTAGGTAGCCACCAGTACGTTATCCGACTGACCCGACGCCAGTTTGGCCAGGGTGTTGGCGGTCGCCGGGGCGATGATGAAGGCGTCTCCCCACATGCCAAGCTCTACGTGATTGTTCCATCCATTTTCATTGAGCACATCCGTCCATACCTCGTGTTTGGAAAGGGTGCTGAGAGTCAATGGGGTGATGAACCGGGTGGCACCAGGAGTCATGAGGACACGCACCTGTGCTCCGGCCTGGATGAACAGGCGGACAAGAAAAGCCGATTTATAGGCAGCAATGCTGCCACTGAGACCGATGATGATCTTTTTGCCGGTTAAACCGGTAGATGCATTCATAACGCAAGTTTTAGCCACCCTTGCTTCCCCTGTCCGGTGGGGATTCTCTTGCGCGTGTTACCTAGGGTGGAGTCCGTATCAGTCTTCCAGGATCGGAGCTCTTTTCCTATCGGTGTAGCGGTGATACAGTTCGTTGTTTAAAAATTCATTGGTAGCGATAACTGCCGGATTGGGCAGCCGCTCGTAAAATTTGGAGATCTCGATCTGCTCTTTGTTTTCGTGTACTTCTTCGATGGTCTCGGAGGTAGCAGCGAATTCGTCGAGTTTCTGGTGCAATTCCTGCTTGATTTCCGAAGAAAGCTGACGCGCGCGTCTCGAGATAATAGCCAATGCTTCGTACACATTGCCGGAGCGTTTGGACATACTAAGTAAATCGCGGGCTGAGAGGTTAGGATCCATTCCTTGAACTTTGGATTTGATATCGCTCATTTTCCAATAATTTCAGTTTGGTTTTTGATTCGGCTACGATGTCGCGGACCTCACGCAGATAGTCGCTGTTGCGGTGCTTCTTCAAGAATTCCTCTCCGCGTTCGACGGCTTCTTCGTAGCGTTCTTTGCGCTTGTCGTATACGCTGTTTGCGGCGTATTCGAAAGCAGATTTGATGATGTAATAACGTACTTCATCCGGACGTTTGGTGTCCGGAAAATCTTTCAGCATGTTATCCAGGGAATAAATCGCTGCCTGGTATTGGCGCAGATTGTAATACAGGATGCCTTGCTGAAAGGCTTTTTCTTCAAGCTTGAGGCGCAATTCATCCATGAGGGTATTGCACTGGGTGTTGCGCTCGCTATTGGGGTAGGCGTTAATAAATGTTTGTAGGGAGTTGATGGCCTTAATGGTGTTGTCCTGGTCCAGTCGCCAGCTGGGTGAGAGGAGGTAGTAGCAATAGGCAGAAAGGAAATCCGCTTCTTCCCGGCGCGATGAATTGAGGAATCCGTTGGCAAAATTTTTAAAATACTGAGATGCCATCTCATAATCCCGCAGGTGGTAATAACTATCAGCCATCATGTAGTTGAGGTCCTCAAATTCGGATCTGCCGCGAAAGCTGTTGATGATGATCTCGATCAGGGAGAGGGCTTTCTGGTATTCGCCGTCCTGATAGTATTCGACCGCTTTTTTCTGGATGCGCTCCGGGTCATTGCTCAGCCTGACCTGCTCGAATTCACTGCGGCAGGCTGCCAGCAAACTAACAAGAATGGCCAGGATCAAGAAACGATTTTTCATAAGGGTGCAAAGATACGCTTTTTTCATGGAGAGGCAAATATTCTTATCGGGAGGCAATGGTTTCAAAATCAGGTGTTTACTAGTCGAATGGCGATTGATTCCTTTGAAACGTCCGGGAGGTGATGGTTGTGGCGGGAGGGTAGGGTTTTAACGATTTATTAGTAGTCAGTAGGCAGTAGGCAGTAGGCATTCAATAGTGAGGAATTGATTGGGGACATAAGTTGGCAAAAATTTGGTGTTTTAACCGCTACATATGGAATGACAAAGCAATGGAGAGAAAGAGTAAAGGGTAGGAGGTTCTATTTTGATTGTGATTATAAGTCGTGCCTACAACTCGCTGAAATCTTATTGGATCTGAATCAGCGGATTGCAATCCGCTGTTACAGGATTGTATCGAGCCGCTGGCTCTTGGGTTCGACGTGCGCGATTCTATTTAACACAAATCAGCGGATTGAAATCTGCTGTTGCAGAATGTGTCGAGTCGCTGGCTTTTCTGCCGGCATTATGGATCTTCTTTAGCCTGGTCCAGGGAAATGAATTCAGCTCAGCGCCGGTTACATTCAGGTATATGTCGTGCCTACTGCACTTAGAAATCTCATTGGATCTGTAACAGTGGATTGAAATCCGCTGTTACAGGATTGTATCGAGCCGCTGGCTTTTCTGCTGGCATTAAGGATCTTCTTTAGCCTGGTCCAGGGAATGAATTCATCTCAGCGCCGGTTACGTTTTGATATATGTCGTGCCTACAGCACTCATGACTCCCCTTAAATTGGAATCAGCGGATTGAAATCCGCTGTTACAGGATTGTATCGGTCCGCTGGCTCTTGGGTTCGACGTATGCGATTCTATTTAACACAAATCAGCGGATTGAAATCCGCCTCTATACGATATGTCGAGCTGCTGGCTCTTGTGCCGGCATCAAGGATCTTCTTTAGCCTGGCCCAGGGAAATGAATTCAGCTCAGCGACGGATACATTCAGGTATATGTCGTGCCTACAGCACTCAGAAATCTCATTGGATCTGTGACAGTGGATTGAAATCCACTGCTACAGGATGTCTCGAGCCGCTGGCTCTTAGGGACCACGTGTGCGATTCTTTATAACACAAATCAGTGGATTGAAATCCGCTGTTACAGGAGGTGTCGAGCCGCTGGCTCTTGGGTTCGACGTAAGCGATTCTATTTAACACAAATCAGCGGATTGAAATCTGCTGTTGCAGAATATGTCGAGTCGCTGGCTCTTGTGCCGGCATCAAGGATCTTCTTTAGCCTAGCCCAGGGAAATGAATTCAGCTCAGCGCCGGTTACATTTTGATATATGTCGTGCCTACAGCACTCAGGACTCACCTTAAATTGGAATCAGAGGATTGAAATCCGCTGCTAGAGGATTGTATCGAGCCGCTGGCTCTTAGGGACGACGTGTGCGATTCTTTATAACACAAATCAGTGGATTGAAATCCGCTGTTACAGGAGGTGTCGAGCCGCTGGCTCTTGGGTTCATGTACGCGATTCTATTTAACACAAATCAGCGGATTGAAATCTGCTGTTGCAGAATGTGTCGAGTCTTTGGCTCTTTAATAATTACAGCAATTCATTCTGTTGGTGAGGAATAGCAAGATCGGTACATCGTCTGGTTCAATGTTGTATTTTTGATGCGATGAAGGAAATGGATCGGATGAAGATTTTTGTTTTGTTATTTCTCGGGACTGGGGGATTGTTGAATGCTCAGGATGTTTCTGCCTTTCAACTGGTAAATCAGACCTTTAGGAACCACTGCATTCAGTGCCATAATTCGAACAGCTCATCCGGAGGGTTGGACCTGCGTGGTGATGGCAGTACTTCCCAGGATAACCTGAATCGGATCTATCAGAATCTGGTCAATGTTTTACCACAAAATACAACGGCCCGGGGTAATGGCAACCATTTGATCCACCCGGGAAGACCGGATCGTTCGTTCCTTTACCGGAAAATCAACGGGACTTTTGACCCGGACGATGAACTGACGGGTGGGGAGGGCGATCAAATGCCTCAGGATATGTCCACAACCGTCAGCCCAAAAGAAAAAGAATATCTACGGCAATGGATCCTCTTTGGTGCTCAAAGAGATGGGTTGCCGTTTGATACGGTATTGGTTTCCCGCTATTACGCGGGAGAGGGATTGGCTGCTTTTCCAGATGGGCCGCCGGAAGCTCCCTGGCCAGGAGAAGGTTTTCAGATCAAGACGGGACCTTTTTTCCTGGCACCGGGTACCGAAGATGAATTTTTCCAGAAGTACGAGACCGGCCTCCAAGAGGCGGTGGAAGTTCCCCAGATTAAACTCGAGATCTCGGATTTCTCCCACCATTTTATTATGTATGAATCAACTAATGGCGGTATAGATCTCCCTGATGGCCTGCGCCGGGAACAAAACCATGCCAACGTCAACATCATTACGGGAGTACAGCGAACTGAGGATATGGTGCTTCCCGAAGGGACCGCCTTCCATTGGGATGCGCATTATGTGCTCGATTTGAATGCCCATGTCATTAATTACAGCCGTGATAAAATCTTTAAAGCGGAGGTGTACCTCAATGTTTATACTCAACCCGCAGGGACAGCAGCCCAGGAGATGCATGCCGTGCTGGTCCCGAATCCATTGATCGTCATCCCTAATACCGGTGATACCATACGCTATCAGCAAACCCTGCGGGTGCCCGAAGGACCGCAAATTTTTGTTTGGGGAGTGCTCGGTCATACGCATCGTTATGGCGTGGATTATAAGGTTTATGAGCTGGATCAAAATGGCACCCGGGGAGCACTTCTTTACGATGCACAATGTGCGGACGGGATACCTGGGTGTTTTTCACCTTATTTCGATTATCAGCACATACCGACTCGTTTTTTTGATCATTTGCTGCCAATCCGGCTGGATCGCGGGATAGTTCATACAGCGGCTTGGGTAAATAATGGTCCACAGACCGTGCGCTGGGGGCCTACTTCGCAAGATGAAATGATGGTTTTAGGCGTATTTTATGTGTCAGACACCACCGGTCTGCATGTAACCACTTCGAGGCAAGATGGGGTAATTCCTGGCCTGATGGTATATCCTAATCCGGCTAAAGATCATGTTACCTTCCAAATTCCGGTCGATGAACCAGGTATCCTGAGGATTTATGATTTACAGGGCCGGATCATCCATCAAAAGGCATTTCAGGGAAGTGCTAATTATCAGTGGTTTCCTACCCGAAGCGCTTCGGTGATGTGGTATCAATACATCACTGAAAGCAACAGGCAGTTTTCAGGTAAGCTGGTTTTTGAATGATTTCATATCAATAGTCAGGCTGTCTTTTTACCCACTCGCTCCGGCGTTTTTTCCGGTCCGGAAGGATCCATTTGACGATCGGGGATGCTTTGCTGCAATTTTAAGCCAGCAAAAGTTAATAACCATGAGACAGCATTTTTCCCTAACCATTTTCTGTTTGATCTGCGGAGGACTGAGTTTCCTCCAGGCTATTCCTAACCATCACCTTTCTACCAGCTCTCACAATGGGAGTATAGTACGAATTACTGGCCAGCCAAAAGAAATTTTTGATGATGCCTGTTCGGCGACATCCAGTATCCAGATAACTGCTACAGGTAATTCGGCCTCCATCAGCTGGGAGGCGGTAGATGGCGTAACATCTTTTGATGTTGAAGTGGAGAGTGAACAAAACACTCCGGATTTCAACGTAGAACAACGTGTGACCGGAACTACCTTCGAGGTCAGCGGATTGACAGCTGGCGGATTGTACAAAGTCAAAGTGAAGTCCCGGTGCGGGGACAAACCGGAGACGGTTGTCTTCTTCACCGCCGGGGACGGAAGTACCGGGAACCCGACCGGCCAGCCGACTGGTAATTGTGCGGCGACGTCCGGGGTGATGGTAAACTCCACCGGGACGACTGCTTCCATCAGCTGGGAGGCGGTTGAGGGCGTAACATCTTTTGATGTTGAAGTGGAGAGTGAACAAAACACTCCGGATTTCAACGTAGAACAACGTGTGACCGGGACTTCCTTCCAGGTCAGCGGATTGACAGCAGGTGGATTGTACAAAGTCAAAGTGAAGTCCCGGTGCGGGGATAAACCGGAGACGGTTGTCTTCTTCACCGCCGGGGATGGAAGTACCGGGAACCCGACCGGTCAGCCGACCGGTAATTGTGCGGCGACGTCCGGGGTGACGGTAAATTCCACCGGGGCGACCGCTGGAATCAACTGGGAACCGGTAGCGGGCGTTGCAACCTATGAAGTGGAGGTGGAAAGCGAGCAAACGACGCCAACCTTTCATGTGGAGCAGCAGGTCAGCGGAACTACCTTTGAGGTCAGTGGGTTGACAGCTGGCGGATTGTACAAAGTCAAGGTGAAATCCCGGTGCGGGGATAAACCGGAGACGATTGTCTTCTTCACCGCCGGGGATGGAAGTACCGGGAACCCGACCGGTCAGCCGACCGGTAATTGTGCAGCGACATCCGGGGTGACGGTAAATTCCACCGGGACGACTGCTTCCATCAGCTGGGAGCTGGTAGCGGGCGTTTCAACCTATGAAGTGGAGGTGGAAAGCGAGCAAACGACGTCAACCTTTCATGTGGAGCAGCAGGTCAGCGGAACTAGCTTCGAGGTCAGCGGATTGACAGCTGGTGGTTTGTATAAAGTCAAAGTGAAATCCCGGTGCGGGGATAAACCGGAGACTGTGCTGATTTTTACCGCGGATGACGGCGTTACAACCGGTTCCGGTTTGGATGATGCCACCGGGAGTTGTGCGGTCGTGGAACACATCCGGGTCGAACCGCTTTCCGGTTCGAGTGTTCTGATAAGCTGGAGGCCAGCTGCGGATGTCAATAACTACGAACTTGAGGTGGAGCTTGAGGAATCAGATTTCCAGCAAAATCTGAATATCCTGACATCCGACACCTCGTGGCAGATAGATGATCTGGTCCAGGGGGGATTGTATAAGGTCCAAGTGCATTCAAAATGTACTTCAGGAGGAGAAACCCATTCTGGCGAGGTATTTTTTATTGCAGGGATGTCTGCTTCCGTCGAATCGCAGCCGATCCCGGATTCCTGTTTTTCGGTCAGCGGACTTCTGGTTAGTCCGGGTGATCCGGTTGCACGCATCACCTGGGATGCGGTGCCCGGCGCGTTGTATTATGAAGTGGAAATCGAGGCAGAGCAGACCAACATACCCTGGAAGCTCAAATTATTTGCCCTGGGTTCTTCAACCGAGGTGACCGGATTGGTCTCTGGGACGGCTTATCAGGTAAAGGTGAAGGTCATTTGCTCAGGCGGAACAAAGTCGTTGCCCTCCATTATCCGGTTTACCAATGGAAACGGGTTAGGCCAGGCGCCTTCGACGCTGGAAGTGGAACGTCGTACCCGGGAAATCAATAATCTGTCCCTTTCACCTAATCCGGCCAGGCACCTCGTCCATGTGCAAGTGGACAGCCCCATCCTGCAAGATGCCCGAATCACATTGACTGATTTCACAGGCAGGGTTTATTACCAGGCTATTCAGCAGGTACCTGCCGGGAGATTTGACTGGAGCGTACCATTGGAGCAGTTGGGTACCGGAATTTATCAGGTAACTCTCCAGGTTGGAAACCGAATTTCGGTCGGAAAGCTTTCTATATTTCAATAAATGGTTGAAGGCATCCGGACAAGCCGGGTGCCTTTTTTATTGATCTAACCGATAGATCGCGAGTGCGTCAGCCATTTTACGATCATTGGTTAACCGGGGTACTTTATTTTGTTCACCCAGCTTGCCGATGGATTTCATATAGTTGCGATATGCATTTGACTGCATAGGACGGATCACCAGCTCACGCAGGATGTTTCCCTGGCGGAGATCTTTGTAATAAATATTTTGCGTTTGCATGGCCTGGTCCAAAGCCAAAGAAAAGGCGGCAGGATCAGCAGGAGGGGCCGCATATTCTACAAACCATTCGTGGTAGGGTGCGCCGCCTTCCGGTGGATTGATCTGTGGCGCGACCGTAAACTCAGTGACTTGTGCATGATGCTTGGTGATGGTATCCAATATCGCCTGATCGACTTCTTTGGCAATTACATGTTCGCCAAAAGCCGAAATGAAATGTTTGATCCGACCGGTAACTCGCAGTAAATAAGGGTTCGTAGAGGTAAACTCCACCGTGTCTCCGATGCTGTAACCCCACAAGCCCGCATTGGAATTGATGATCACGGCATATTGCACACCGGTCTCCACCTGACCCAAGTGAAATCTCCGGGGTTGATCCTGATGGAAATCCTCCACCGGAATAAATTCGAAAAAGATGCCGGAATCCGCGTTAAGCAGTAAGGCTTTTTCGTCTGGCCGGTATTGAAAGGCGATGAATCCTTCGGAGGCGGGATAGGTCTCTACTTCATGGATCGGATGGCCTACCAACTCCTGCAATTTTGCCTGGTACGGGGCATAATTAACCCCGCCATGGACATAGACGCGGTAATCAGGGAAGACTTCAGCAACGGTAGATTTACCAGTGATTTCAAGCAATCGCTCGTAGTACATCTGCACCCAGGGTGGTATACCGCCAATCAGTCGCAAGTCTTTCTGGACGGATTCGTGAACAATAGCAGTCAATTTGGTCTCCCAGTCGGAGATGCAATTAATTTCGTAAGAGGGTAATTTGCTTTTTTGGAGCCAGGAGGGTACCTGATGATTGACGATACCAGATAGCCGGCCGATCGCGATGCCATTGTGGGTGTCAAGGCGTGGTGTGCCGGAAAAAAAGATCATTTGCCCATCAAAAAACGAAAAATCATCGGCATAGTGGGCGTAATTGAATAGTGCGTTTCGAGCGGTATTGAAGTGATTGGAAAGGCTGTCCCGGGTGATTGGAATGTACTTGGTACCAGAGGTAGTCCCGGAAGTTTTGGCCAGATAAAGAGGCTTCCCTGGCCACAACGCATCCACTTTCCCAGCCTTAATGTCTTCAATGTAGCCTCTAAGACCCTCGTAATCCGAAATGGGTACCGCCTTGCAATAATCCTGGTAGGAACGCACTTTGTCCAGGCCATGATCCTGGCCAAACTGGGTCTTGCGCCCTTGATTGATCAGCTCCTGCAAGATGTCCATTTGTCGTTGTGGTGCTTCAGCTGCCATCTCAGCGGTCTGGCGTACGATGCGACGTGCGAGTGGTTTTACAAATGCTGCTTTTATTCCCATGCGACAAAAATACGTGAACAAATCGGAGTCGACACCTCGGATTTTCATGGATCCATAAAAAGGATCAAGTCAAAAAATAGTTAATTGGAAAGCGTATTAAAGGCTTATATGTGAGATAGTGGAATGATTGGATCATCACTCCACCTAATCACATCCATCGCGTTGTTTTCAATTGGATTTTGGTATGCAGGATGGCTGTTAAGCACTTTGAATTAGGTGTGTTCTGATCTGAAAAAGATGCTGCAGTCTGATATCCAACCCACTGTTCTACTGCAGCATCCATGAAAACTCAAACACCAACATGCTTGATTACAATCCTTATAAGCTGGCCGATTGAGTTAGAATTTTCGTTCTGAATCCTAAATGTAAATCGGGGATTGACCACTCCAGTACTTTTTAGTTTTTTGGGTGTATTCTGTCGTCGAGTGGGAATAATCGATCCTTTTTTAGCGATTGGTGGTGTTACCCCAATGGGTTTATGCGACGAATTAGCAAGGGTTTAAATTGCCGGGATACCGGGATGATTTTTTTGTTGATCAGGAGGATGCTGTTTTCCTCAATATCCCTGATCTTATGCAAGTTGATGATAAAGGAACGGTGGACTTTCATAAGGTGGGGTTGGAGCAGCAGCTCATCGATGGCTTTCAGCGTCGAATGAACCATAAACTGTTCTTCTTCCGTAACGAAAGCCACATAATCCCCTTTTGTTTCAATATAAAGTAAGTTATTCAAGTCCAGTCGAACAATCCTACCCTCGCTTCGTATGAACAGGTCCGGGCTGGAAAGAGGCGGCTGATCATTTCGTACCAATTCGCGTACACGATCCAGAGCATTGGATAATCGCTGCATGATCACCGGCTTCGTGATGAAGTCGATGATCTTATCCTTAAATTCAAAAGCCTGGAGGGCGTAGTCGGCGCGGGAGGTGACAAATATAACATAGGGAAGATACTGGACCGATTGGACCAAATCGAGACCCGATAACCCTGGTAGCTGAATGTCCAGTAACAGCACATCGACGTACTCATCTTCCAGGATGGTTAAAGCCTGGGTTGCATTCATGCAGGTACCGACGATTTCGATATCCGGAATCTTAGCGATTAACTTTTCAAGAGAGACGCGTGACATCTCATCATCATCAACGATCAGGCATCGGATTTCCATTACGGTTGAATAACGGATAAAGCTGTGAGTTGTTTGATGATGGCTGCTGTTCTTTCCCGGAGCTGTTGGATGAATTCTGTCTGTTCCGGCTGTTGCAGCGTCCCTTTTTCAAGGTTTAGTTCAAACACTTCAATCTCTTTAGCCAGTTCCGGGTATCCGATCATGGCGAAAGAAGGCTTGATCTTGTGCAATAGATGAATCAGTGACTCGGTATGCTGCTCCAGGAGTAATTGCGACATATGCTGCAATTCGTCGGGCATATTTCGGATGAACACATCAACCATGACAAAGTAATGATCCCAGTCTCCATCGTAGAGTTCAGTGACCGTTTGGTTCCTCTTTCGGGATTCAATTTGGGAGAGGGACGCCTCGCCGGGATAGTGCGCATCTACTGCCTGGATCATCAGATCGATGATTTGGTCCGGGAGAAAGGGTTTGGTTAAATGGTAATTCATCCCGCTTGCGAGCGCCTGCTCTTTTTCATCCATTAAGGCGGAAGCTGTAAGTGCAATAATCGGAATATGTTGATTGGCGTTACCATCCAGAGCGCGAAGCCGGACCGATGTTTCATACCCATCCAAATTGGGCATCCGGATATCCATCAGGATCAGGTCAAACGTGTTCCTATCCAATAAGTCCAGCGCTTTTAATCCATCTCCAGCCACCTCTGACAGCATGCCCAATTTGTGAAACAAACTCGTCAAATATTGCTGATTCATGGAGTTGTCCTCTACGATTAGCACGCGAATTCCCCGCAATTTTTCAATGGCAGCCTGACCGGACAATTTTTCAGTAAAAGGTATCTCAACCGCTTTGTCCATCCGCATCTGAAAGGTGAAAGTGGATCCCTGATTTAGCCGGGAGAAGACTTTTATTTCACCCTGATGCATCTCGATCAGTTTTTGACAAATGCTTAACCCAAGTCCGGTGCCGCCATATTGGCTTTGAATGGCTTTTCCTGCCTGATTAAAGCGATCGAAAATGGTAGAGATCCGATCTTCGCTAATCCCTATCCCGGTATCCTTAATGGAGAATTCGAAGATGAAATGATCTTCATTGTCCGCTAATAGCGAACCATAAAAAAGGATATGTCCCTGGTTGGTAAATTTCAGGGCATTGGTAAACAGGTTGATCAGGATCTGGCTAAGGACCGTTTTGTCCTCATTGACCTCCACCTGCAGATCCTTTTCCAAATGGATGAATAAAGACAACCCTTTGGATTGCACTGGTAATTGGAAGGAATGGGCCAGGGTGTGCACGTGATCGTAAAGATTAAAGCTTTTTTTATTAAGCTCGTATTTTCCTTCCGTGATCTTGGATATGTCCAGGATGTCGTTAACCAATGCGTGCAGAATTTCCGAAGAAGTGCGCAAAGAGGTGATTAATTCCTGCTGCTCTTTGTTCAATGGGGTGTCAACCAGGAGGTGTGTAGCCCCGAGAATGGTATTGATGGGATTGCGGATCTCATGACTCATGTTAGCGAGGAATTCCTTTTCTGCATCACGGGCGTTCTCGGCCTCTTGTCTGGCTTGCTCTAATTCCTGTTGCAATTGTTTTTGCAGCGTGATGTCGTAATGGATCCCAATGGAACCGATAAAGGTCCCGTTTTCGTCGTAAAAGGGAGCCCCGCCGATTAATACATTGATGATTTTCCCGGACTTGGTGACGATCTCGGATTCGTAAACATTGCTGATGCCTTTCTTCCTGCTTTCATCATTCCGGCGCATCATGTCTTTAAAATCGGGAGGCAGTAAAAGTTCAATGGCGTTTTGTCCTAATAATTCAACTTCGCGGTATCCGGTGAGTTTACAGAAACGGTCATAGGCCCGGATGATCTGCCCGTGCTCATTGACCTCCATGATGCCGAATTCCATGTTTTCGATGATCCCGCGATATTTTTCTTCGCTGCGCTTGATCTGAAGTTCCTTATCCTTGCGGGTACTGATGTCCTCGAAGTACCACAAATTACCAAAATATTCACCTTCAGAAACGATGGGAACAAAACTTAAAAGAACGGTCTTACCATTATTAAGCACGTATTCTTCACCGGCCTGTAGTTCCTTCTTTTCAAGGGTGGTCCGGATTTTAGCTGCAAAGGCATCGGGTGTTTTAAATACCTGTTTGTATTCGTGGAAGAGGCTAGGCAAATGGCTTCCCTCCAGGTCTGCCGGTTTTTCTTTGAGATTAAACAGGTTGCAAAAAGTGGGATTTGTGATAACGATGCGGTGGTCCTGATCTTCAATGACCATACCAGCCCGGATGTTGGTTACCAGTGCGGTCACCATGGTCATAAAGGATCTTAATTTCTGTTCTTTGTGGTATTTATCGGTAATATCCCTGGCAATCGCAGTGAAATAGGTCTTCCCATTCTCATCCTTCACGCGGGTCACATTCTGGCCGATCCAGATTTCTTCACCTGCGGCATTGACCACGGGAAATTCGAGGTAACTTTTCTCGAGACCATGGTCGCGCATGCGGACATAAAATTCATACACCTTGTGACGTTGGTCGGGCGTGACAAATTCAGCAAAATGGCGGCCTAGCAGGTCTTCTTTGCGATACCCAAATTGGTTGACAGCCTGGGAATTGACCAAGGTGAAGTAGCCATCCTCATCCACCAGATAGATGACATCTGTAGCATGCTCGACCAGGTTATCAAATGGATTACGTACCGGACGATAATCTTTTTCGTCTCCTTTCCAGCTCGTACCCATGCCGAGTTCCAGCGCCTGTCTGGTCGCTTTTAATTCTTTCCGCAGGATTTGCAGTTGAGCTTCGGCTTCTGCCAGGCGTTTTTTTTCTTGCTCAAATTGTTTTTTCCAGTTCACCGTCTCCTTTTCCATCATTACTCTTTAGGTTTATTCGATGGCTGTCCATCAGGAGTGAGGATTACTAAGATACAGCAATGATCGGCTATTTCCTTTCATCATCTTAGAAATGAATGGATTGCATGCTGGTGAACGGGATAAATGTCCGATGGGCAGACGAGTACCGGTTGAAGAAAATCAGAAGGAATATTTGGTGCAGGGAAGGTTAGAAACGCAGATCTTCAACGTGCGCACCCGGATATTTGTTGACATCCATCTGGAAGAAGTTGGCAGTAATCTGCTGATTCGGTTTCAGGGTGGTCAGCTGAAGGGACATCCTGACGCCGTCGCGATAGAATAACTCCAATGCTCTGGGAATGCTCTGGGGATCAAGGCTTAACCGCGCCTTGGAGACTTCTTCGTCACGAATTTTTGATTTGAACTCGATCAGGTCCAGGGTTTGGCCATGGTCTTTGACCTGGTCTACCAATGCAAAAAAGTAGCTTTGATCGTCGTAGATCTTCAGCCAGTCCAGCGGGGTGGCGTAACCCTCTTCCTGAACATCTGCGGCATCCTGGATC
This sequence comes from Lewinellaceae bacterium, assembly GCA_020636355.1. GTDB lineage: Bacteria > Bacteroidota > Bacteroidia > Chitinophagales > Saprospiraceae > JAGQXC01. The sequence goes on from JACJYB010000001.1 coordinate 18,168, forward strand.
TGGATTTCATTGGCATCGCGCAGGTAGCTCCACATGGACTTGCCATCGCAAACCAGGGTGCGGTCGGGGAGTTCCAAACGGTATTTGGCACCCTGTTGATAGAGTTTGCCCGTTTGTTTGCTTTGAGTTTGATCCGGCATGGTCGTCGTCATCACAAAGTCGACCGTAACATCCGTCCACTGATCCATTTTGTCTTTGGTCATTTGCAGTAGATTGACTGCGCGGGAATCGGAAACTTCAAGGTCTGCACTGCGTGGGGTCTGAGCCCAGGCCAGGCTTCCTGCAAAGATGAACAACCACGTACAAATTGAACCACGAACCTTCATGAAAAGCATTTATACCAAGAACGATGACATTTCGTCATTAGTTTGATGGAAGCGTTAAAGTAGGGTTAAGCCCTTATTTTTTCTTTAATTCCTCCAATAAGTGTTCCAATTCCATTTCAGAGAAGACCAATACTTCGCGCGGCTTGCTGCCATCAGCAGCTCCTACGATGTTCAGCTGTTCCAGTTGATCCATAATACGTCCGGCACGGTTATATCCCAGTTTCATCCGACGCTGGATCATAGATGTAGAGCCTAACTGGTTTTGAACGACCAATCTGGCTGCATCTTCAAACTGATCATCCAGTTCGTCCCAGGCCAGGCCAGATTCGCCGATCATGGCTTCTCCTTCTGGCTGGTATTCGGGCAGATAGAAAGGTTCGGAAAATCCGGGTTGGTCGTGGATATGGTCGAGTACGCGTTCTACCTCAGGGGTGTCTACGAAGGCACATTGCAGACGGATCATATCTCCTCCGACATTCAGCAGCATGTCTCCTCGCCCGATCAATTGTTCAGCACCGCCCCGGTCCAGGATGGTCCGGCTGTCAATCTTGCTGGTCACCTTAAATCCGATCCGAGCCGGGAAATTGGCCTTGATGATACCGGTGATGATGTTAACCGAAGGCCGCTGAGTGGCAATAATCAGGTGAATGCCTACCGCCCGGGCCAGCTGTGCGAGACGACCGATCGGCAATTCAATTTCTTTACCGGCAGTCATGATCAGGTCAGCAAATTCGTCGATCACCAGGATGATGAATGGCAGGAATTTGTGTCCGTTCTCTGGATTCAGTTCCCGGCGACGGTATTTGGCGTTGTATTCCTTGATGTTACGGGCGCGACCTTTCTTCAACAGGTCATAGCGCGTATCCATTTCAATGCATAAGGAGTTCAGGATGTTGATCACCTTGCTGGTCTCGGTGGTGATTGCTTCCTTGGCGTCCGGCAAGAAGGCCAGATAGTGTTCTTTTAGTTTGCTGTAGGGGAAAAGTTCCACTTTTTTCGGGTCAATCAGGACTAGTTTGACCTCACTGGGATGCTTCTTGTACAAAAGAGACATCAGGACGGTATTGATACCGACCGATTTACCCTGACCCGTTGCACCGGCAATCAGCAGGTGAGGCATTTTGGCCAGGTCAGCAACAAATACTTCATTGGCAATGGTCTTACCCAAAGCCACCGGAAGTTCCATTTTACTATCGTGGTATTTATCCGAAGCCAGTACTTCGCGCAGGCTGACGACTTGTTTCTTTTTATTGGGTACCTCAATACCGATGGTCCCTTTGCCAGGAATCGGAGCGATGATGCGGATACCCAGGGCACTTAGGCTTAGAGCAATGTCATCTTCCAGGTTTTTGATTCTGGAAATCCGCACGCCTGGGGCCGGAACGATCTCGTAGAGGGTCACCGTAGGGCCGATGGTGGCCCGGATCTTGGTAATTTCAATCTTGTAATTCAATAGGGTAGAGATGATCTGGTCTTTATTGGCTTCCAGTTCCGCACGGTCAATTTCTACTTTCTCTTCACTGTAGTCATCGAGGAGCTCCAGCGTAGGAAATTTAAAACTGCGCAATTCATCCTGAGGGTCAACCGGGACATTCAGACCGATGTGTTCGCCATGCTGATGCGATCCCATCTCCACCGGTAGTGGCTGATGTTCGGCGCTTTCCTGGATCTCCAACTCGGTATCACTGGTCAAATCTTCAGGAGCCGGAGTGGTACCCTGGGGTTCAATCATTTCAAAGTCCACGTCGTCGTCCAGGGATTCTTCCCCATTGGCAAGCTGGGCAGCGTCAGGGACCACGAATTCCATTTGACCAAATTTATTGAAGCGGGCAAGGGATTGTTCGTCTTCTTCCGGCTCGATTTGATTGCTGCCGGGCTTGGTATAATAACTGGGTTTTAAGGGTACATTTTCGGTGACGGCGCCCACGCCTACAGCTATGGGAGATCTGGTGAAAGGCCATAATTTTTGCCAGGGTATTTGGGCATCTGAAAAATTCGGATTGATCGACCAGATGATGATGATGATAACGGTAAGCAATAACAGGGCATAAAGGCCGACCTCACCGATAAAATTGCTAACCCAATACGTCAGTCCTTCGCCGATGGTACCTCCCCAGGGGAAAGCCGTTTTCAGGAAAAAAGCTTCAAAAAAGACCGACAGATAGATCATCAATCCCATGAGATAGGCAAAATGGTAGGTCAGGCTGTGTTCTTTTTTTCCGCGCAGAAGAAACCAGCCGAGTTTATACAAGAAAGGAAGCAGGAGGAAGGAAGACATCCCGAAGCCCCAGTAGATGAAAAAGTTGGAGAGGACGGCGCCCATACGTCCGCACCAATTCTGCATGACGAGATTGTTATCCCAAAGGGTCTGCCAGGAAAAGTGAAATACCTGATCCTGATCGGCACGCCAGTTAAAAACGTAGGAGATCAAAGCCAGAGCCAGGTAGGCGGTAAAGAACAGTACAACGATGCCGCCGATCTTGCGGTATCGCTCCTTCTTTTGGGTTTTGGTAATGGGCTGTTTTTTCTTTTTGTTCTTGGACGCCATGGGATTGAAACAATTAGATATTAAGAATATTTTTAATGCATCTCCACGCAAATATAGAATTATACATATAAAGAAAAAATGTAATGTGAATTTTTTTTCGGGAAATCGATCCGACGTCCGGATCCCTGGGCAATTTCGCTCGTGGTAACACTTCACGATCAGCACGGAGTTTATTCCATTCCTGATGTTATGATTCTTCCTACGGACTTTATCCGCTGTAGCCAAGCGCTTGGGCAAAAGACTGTCAACACTTTCCCGCTACGCCTGGGCCGCACAAATGTCCATCTTCAATAGCTGTGTACCGGCACAATGGTGGAACAGACTCAATTTTAGTTTTTGTCAAAGAGCCTGTAACTTTCCATCCAGCTAATCCGTAATTAGGTTGTATGAATGCCAAAGAATACAATCAATGTGTTGAAGACTATGCTGATGCGCTGTACCGATACGTGCATCGGGGCTTCAGGCACCTTGACGATGCGCAGGACATCGTGCAGCATTGTTTCGAGAAATTATGGATGAAGCGGGAACAGATCGGCCTACCGGAAGCGAAAGCATTCCTATACGTAAGTGCCCGTAATGCATCCATTGACGACTGGAGAAAAAATCATCGCGTCGTTTCTTTTGACACCCATACGCCGCAGGAATCGGGTTATGAACCGGATGAAGTTTTTGAAACGATGGATTTTGCCCGGGAATGCCTGCAACATTTGCCAGAAATGCAACGAAGCATTTTTTTACTGAGAGAGTACGAAGGACATGCGTATGAAGAAATTGCGGAACAACTGGAACTGACGCTAAGTCAGGTGAAGGTGAATTTGTTCCGTGCGCGGAAAAAGATCCATGAATTTATGCAAGAAAAAAAGATCGTGTTATGACCATCAATCGCCTGAATTATGAAAAATACGCCATCGATTACCTGGATGGCACCCTGTCTACGGACCTGCGCGAAGAAATGATGGCTTTTCTAAACGCTCATCCGGATATCAGAGAGGAAGTGGAGTGGCAACAACAGTTTACTGCTCCGGTACTGACGGCAATCAGCCATCCGGATAAAAGCAAGTTACTGAAATCGGAACCTGTAATCCGGCAGCTCAAACCCATCTACTGGATAGCGGCGGCAGCTTCTGTTCTCATGTTGATCGCCTTTGGTTTATTCTGGAAGCCACAACAGGATAATCATCCCATGGCCTCCGGGGACAAGCAAATTGCACCGGCATCCGAAGCATCCAAACAAATTGCCGAACAGCAGGAAGAGCCTGGTCAGCAAATTGCGGAGACACCAACATTTAAACAGGATTTGGTCGAAAGCCCCGCTGCGACAACTTCCGCCGAAAGCAATCCAATAAAGCAGCAGGATTTCTCAAGTCCCAAAACCAAACCCAGGCGCTCATCGGTCCAGGTAGCCCAGCATTCCTCTGATTTGCCATCGATTCCGGAGACACCCAACCGCGAAAGTGAATCGGTGATCACCGATCAGCCTGATCGCGAAATAGCCTTGCTTGAGACCACTCCAACGATAGATGAAGCCCTGGCACAAACCGAAACAGCTACCCGGGAAACTGCATTTATCGCATTGCCAAACCCGATTGAGACCCTGCCCACCCCGGAAGAAATTAATCCCATTGCCGAATCTGCTGTTGCATTGAGTGCACCGGTGTCGCAGTCAGAGGGCCGCAATCGACTCAATATTCTCAAACGTATGTTGCGCCCGGAAGCCTTCGCAGGAGCGGATGAATCCTTCTCCATCAGAGAATCGGTCATCCCCGAAGCTTTCGCCGGTCTATTTTCCAAAGATTAAAAAAACCTGATCATGAAATTATCATTCAAAATCATTCTGACTTCGGTGGTCTTAACGGCTTGGTGCACCTTAGCGGTTGCTCAGCAGGACTCGATGTCGCATACACCCCGCTACCGTACTGATCATTATGAAGCCGATACCATGTACAGCCATTCGATGGAATCGGATTCCAGGACGACAGTTTATCATCGCAGCAGATACCGGCATGACCCGATCAAAACCCGGTGGTTCTTATTAGACATCGGGGTCGGGTCCTACGTGGAAGATGTACCCTTGTATCTGGATAACGGCCTCAATCCGTTTGACCAGGATCTGGGTAGAAGTACTAACCTTCAGATTCACCTCTACCAGCAACGGATCAACTTGGCCGGAGGAGTACTGAATCTTTTGCACGGGCTGGAATTTAATATCCAGGAATATGCTTTCGCCAATCCGGTGAGTCTGGTTCCCAATCAACCGGAGTTAACCATAAATCTCGATGATGGCGTTTCTTACCGCAAGAACCGGTTGCAGATGACCTATCTGACGCTGCCGATCATGCTAAATATCGAGACCAACCCCAACCATCATCATCGCTCATTTCGGATCAGTGCAGGCGTATATGGCGGCCTGCGGCTGAACTCAAATCTCAAGCAGAAAAGTGGAGCTTACGGCAAAGAAAAGATTCGTGATGATTTTAACCTGAATAAATACCAGTATGGGCTGCGGGGACAGATTGGCTTTGGCCCGATCAACCTGTACGGTACACTAAATATGTCACCCCTGTTTGATGAAAACCAGGATGCCGGCGCGAAATTGTATCCTTTTGCCATCGGGATTTCGCTGGTACCATTCTAAGCATAGTTAACCCATGAGAAAATGAAAGAGGCGCTGGACTTCATCCGGTGCCTCTTTTATTTTTCTCAAATTGCCTACTATTCTTGCCTTTGCAGGGCACGGCCTTTTACGAAAAAGCATTTAACCCGGTCACATCATATCCGGTAATCAACAGGTGAATGTCGTGCGTACCCTCATAAGTAAGCACAGTTTCCAGGTTCATCATATGTCGCATGACCGGATATTCATTGGTAATCCCCATCCCTCCATGAATCTGCCGGGCTTCACGGGCGATGGTCAGGGCGGTATGTACGTTATTGCGCTTCGCCATGGAGATTTGCGCAGGGGAGGCTTTGCCTTTGTTGGCGAGTGTGCCTAGCCGCCAGGTGAGCAACTGAGCCTTGGTGATCTCTGTGATCATTTCGGCTAATTTTTTCTGCGTTAATTGAAACTGGCCGATGGGCCGGTCAAATTGGATGCGCTCCTGGCTGTACCGCAATGCGGAATCGTAGCAATCCAGCGCTGCGCCGAGTGCTCCCCAGGCGATGCCATAGCGAGCCTTGGACAAGCAGGATAGCGGACCTTTCATGCCGCGGATTTCCGGGAAGACCTGGGATTTTGGCACCCGTACATCCTCAAAGATTAACTCGCCGGTGATGGAAGCGCGCAGCGACCATTTACCATGAATCTCCGGGGCCGAGAAACCGGGGCTGCCCGCTTCAACCACCATGCCGCGAACGACGCCTTCTTCATCTTTTGCCCAAACCACTGCCAGATCGGCAACCGGTGAGTTGGTGATCCACATTTTGGCGCCGTTGAGGATGTAGGCGTCGCCATCATCCTTAATATTGGTAACCATCCCGGCAGGGTTGGAGCCGTAATCCGGTTCGGTCAGACCAAAGCAGCCAATGAAATCGCCGGAACCCAATTTAGGCAGGTACTTTTTGCGCTGTTCTCCACTGCCAAAGCGAAAGATCGGATACATGACCAGAGAGCCCTGCACGGAAGCCATCGACCGGATCCCAGAATCACCCCGTTCCAATTCCTGCATGATGACTCCATAAGCCATTTCATCCATGCCGCCACCCCCATATTCAACCGGGAGGCTGGGGCCGAAAGCGCCGATCTCAGCCAGGCCTTTGAACAGATGGGTAGGGCATTCGGCACGATCGGCATAGTCTTCAATAATCGGAGTTACTTCTGATTTGACCCAATCCCGGACCGCGGCCCTGGCCAGCAGGTGCTCTTCATCCAGTAACTCATCCATCAGGTAGTAGTCGTGATGCTGGTATTTATCGACTCGGTTAGCGCTTTTCATATGTTGGACTATTTTGCCGGCAAAGGTAGGAGAAGCAGGGGAAATGTTGAATGTTGAGGGTTGAATGTTGAATTGAAACTTCCGAAAAGTTGTGGATACCATTTGAGGTTTTAAACTAAGAGCCAGAGGCTCGACTTATGGTGTAGCTGGGGAAGGCATGGCAGACCAGATGGGAAATGTTGAATGTTGAGCCCACTCCGGAAATGCGAAAAACCTGATGTCATCTCGACCGAGACGCCTTAAAGCGTCGAGCGGAGAGATCTATTTGAAAATATGAAATATATAAATATCTAATAATCAAAATTATTTAGATTTCTCCGTTTCGGCTCATTCTTCGCCTACAGTCGAAATGACATTAGGTTTATTGAAATTGACTTTCCGGAGTGGGCTCAATGTTGAAGGTTGAATGTTGAATTGAAGGCTAATCCGATTAGATTTGCACTTCACAAAGCCATCATCACATGGGAACCATTGCCATCGAAGGCATGCAGTTTTATGCGTACCACGGATATTACAAAGAGGAGCGGAAGAAAGGAAATTATTTTGTAGTCGATGTTTATCTGGATCTTGATTTTACCAAGGCGGGGCGCGAAGATGGTATCCAGCACACCGTCAACTATGAAAAAGTATATAATCTCTGTGCGAGACGGATGGCGCGTACCCGAAAATTGCTGGAGGCTGTATGTGTCGAGCTGGCTGAGCTGGTTCACCGGAAGTATCCGGAAGTGAAGAAGACCCGCGTACGGATCTCCAAGCTGCATCCCCCGCTGGCCGGACCTTCCCAGCGCTTTTATGTCGAGCATAGTCTCAGAAGGAAAAAACCCAAACGCAAAGATTTAAGTTTTTAATAACAAGCTTTTCCGCGCCTTGTGCGTCTTATATACAAATCGTCAACATCAAAACTATGAAGAAAAAAACCATACTGCTGGCCTTGACGGCTTTCAGCCTGATGTCATGTGCTACCCTCAACGGCGTTTTGAGCCAGGCCGGCACCGTTCCCGTTACGTCCGAGGAAGTTGGTAAAGGATTGAAGGAAGCTCTCACCGTAGGCATTAGCAAAGGAGCCGAGGCGCTCGCCAAAGTAGACGGCTATTATAAAAGCCCCTACAAGATTCTGATGCCCGAAGAAGCACGCACCATCGCCAACAAGCTCCGGGTGATTCCGGGATTCGCCGACTTTGAAGAACAGCTGACTGAAAAGCTGAACCGGGCTGCTGAAGATGCCGCACAAAAAGCTAAACCCATCTTTGTGGATGCCATCACATCGATGACCATCGGCGATGCCTGGAATATCCTGAAAGGCCAGGACAATGCTGCCACCGTTTACCTCAAGCAAGAAACTTACCAGCCACTGTACGATGCCTTTAAACCGGTTATCGTGAGCTCGCTGGAAAAGGTTAATGCCTTGTCCTACTGGGAATCTGCGGTCACCGCCTACAACAAGATTCCATTGGTCAAGAAGGTGAATCCCAAACTGGATGACTATGTGAATACCCAGGCACTGAACGGCTTGTTCAGCATGGTTGAAAAAGAAGAAAAAGAGATCCGCACCAATGTTGGTGCTCGTACCACCGATCTGTTGCGCCGCGTATTCGGCCAGCAGGGCCGCGGCTAGGGTCGATTAAAATAAAGTAGAACACAGTAGGAACAGTCGGTGTGGATTAGGTCAGACCGGCTGTTTTTGTTTGGGGTAGTTTGAATATTATTGGCGTATATTTGTCCAACAAACTCACTTTCCATGCGCCCTTTTAGTTTGATTTTAGCAAGCAAAATCTTGCTGGTTGTCTTTAGTACGTTTGCAAAAGCGCAAAATATACCCTTGCGTAATGCTTCCTTTGAAGAGAATGCTTATTCAATGCCAGAAGAATGGATATCAGGGAATAAGAGCTTTTCAAAAAAAATCGCATTCATCCAGCCAAATGAAAAGACGGAAGTATCAAAAACAGCCTTCGACGGTAATTCTTATGTAGCCCTGGTAGTCCGGGAGACTGGTTACAAGGAAGCACTTGCGCAGAAGCTATCTCAGCCCATCCGGGGAGGATCTGCCTACGAATTTTCGATTGAGTTATGCATGTCTGAAAGATATGTTAGTCCATTGCCCAGTAGTCAGGAAGGCCCATCGCCAAAATCGTATATCAATCCGGTATTTTTCAAGATCTATGGGAGCGATAATCCACTCAATCGTGATGAGTTGCTAGCGGTCATTGGTCCCGTAAATAATTTCAATTGGCAAAATTATACCGTCATCTTGGAATCTAGCAGGAATCATAATTGGTTGGTATTGGAAGCTGATTTTGACAATTGGAATCCCTATAATGGTCATGTCCTATTAGATAACGCCTCTGATCTCATTGAGATCTTGGATCCGGAACCTGAGAATAGCCTTCGGATTAATCATTCGATCAAATTGTCTAATCCATCCTTTGAAGGTATTCCACATTGTTGTATGACTCCCGTGGGGTGGAGGGACTGCGGGCCTCCAAGCCAGACGCCGCCGGACATCCAGCCTTCCGGGCAATTTGGGGTAACCGCCCCTGCTTTTAATGGAAGCTCCTACCTGGGTATGGTCGTTCGGGAGACTGGGACGACAGAGGCAATAGGCCAGAAACTTTCGTCCCCACTCAGAATCGGAGAAACTTACCAATTCAAACTTTGGGCTTCCTTATCGGAAGTTTATGAAAGTATGGTAGGACCATCCACAGGATTTGGATCTCCAACATCGGAAGGAATGCACCGTGCATCCTTTGTTCATCCGGTCGTATTAAAGATTTACGGAGGAAATGACTATTGCTCAAGGGAAGAATTATTGGGCGTAATCGGCCCGGTGGATCATTTCTACTGGGATGTTTATGAGGTCTTTCTAAAACCATCAAATCATTATACTCACCTCATTCTGCAGGCTGATTTTAATGGTTATCCGCCTTATAATGGGCACATCCTGATTGATAACGCTTCGGACCTGGTACCGGTTAAGGGTAAAAACTAATTCGATTTCATTCTCGGGGTTGGAAGCAGGCGAACATTCCCTTGCCAGAATCGTTAAATTGGTCTTAAATTGTAGCCGATTAAAACTATTTGCCGGATCTTAAACCTTTCCTAAAAAGAAAGTGACCGGATCGACACAACCAATGCGGAACCAAACAGTAACTCTTCTTTTTTTATTTATTTCTCTGGTAGCCTGGGGGCAGCATACTCCAGGATCCATTGAATTATTTAACTCCTCATTTGAAGGGATACCGCAGTGTTGCCAGGCCCCGTTGGGGTGGCGTGACTGCGGTTGGCCCGGTGAGACCCCACCGGATATTCAACCCTCCGGGCAGTTTAGTGTGACACGTCCTGCCCAGGACGGAAGGACCTACCTGGGCATGGTTGTGCGTGAAAATGAAACCTGGGAACGTGTAACCCAGGCGCTAACCACGGCCATGCATGCAGGCACTTGCTACTCTTTTTCGCTCTACCTGTGCCGGTCCAATGTTTATCTCAGCAAGCTGGATGCTAAAGAGGATTCACCACTAAAATCTTTTACAAAGCCTATCGTGCTGCGGATCTGGGGAGGTAACGACTACTGCGATCGCGCAGAGATGCTTGCCGAGACCCCGCCCATAGAGAATGCAGATTGGCGGAAGTATAATTTTAAGCTGGAGCCCAAACAGCATTATAAATTCATTATTCTGGAAGCGTATTATAAGACGCCGGTCTTGATACCTTACAACGGCAATGTTCTGGTGGACCATGCCAGTGCTCTGGAACCCATACCTTGTGATGATGAGCTTCCTGCCATCGATCCGGAAATCACGCCGCCGGTGGCTGAAGAAGAACCCCGGGTGATTAATCAGGCACCACCTACCCGTCCGCAGACTCAACCACAACGGCCACAGACTTCACCGGTGACGCCTACACCGGAGCCGGAAGAAGAAAAACCATCCCAACCGAAAATCCGGGTGCTTACGGAATTATACGGTGACCTGAAAGTGGGTCAGGTGGTTACCATCCGTAACCTGTATTTCCGGGAGAATTCTTTTGACATCGACTCGAAATATTTTCCGGTACTCGATGAGCTGTATGGGTTTTTAAAACAGAATAAGAACGTGCGTATCGAGATCGGAGGTCATACCAACGGATTGTGCGAGGATATCTTCTGTCAGCAATTGTCCCTCAGCCGTGCTCAATCCGTTACGAAATACCTGGTTGACAAAGGAATTGATTCCCGGCGCATTGTGGCGAAAGGTTACGGTAAAAGCCATCTTATCGCCTCGGACAATACGCCCTACGGTAGACAAAAAAATCAGCGGGTGGAGTTAAAGATTCTTAGTATTCAGAGCTAAACGGGTAATGTTTCAAAACCCAGGGATTCCAGATCGGACCAAAAAGCCGGATAAGACTTTATGACTACCCCTGGATCTTTAATGACGATATTATGTAGCATGGCCAATGGGGCCATAGCCATCGCCATCCGGTGATCCTCATAAGTGGCAAACTCCGGGGTTGTCCAAAAACGAGCTCTTCCTTCCACGATAAAATTGGCTTCCTGTGCGAGAAGGGTTGAGTCCCGGGGGGCCTCGTTAAATCGGACAGCAATCTTCTTTAATTCCGTTTGCATGGCTGCAATCCGGTCGGTTTCTTTGATGAAAAGCGTCTGTAATCCTGTAAATTTTCCCGTTACCCCCAGGCCACCACAACAGGCCATGACGGTTTGAGCCAGGTCCGGGCAGTTGATAAAGTCGTATTCAAATTCTGACGGCTGGGGACCTGAATTTTTGATAAGCCGGATGTGGTTTTCACCAAATTCTGTATGGACACCCAGCTTGACCATAAATTGGGCGATTGCCGCATCTCCTTGCAGGCTTTCCCGGTGTAACCCGAACAGTTTCAGATCACAGTGTTCACTCAGTGCAGCTATGCTGTAATAATAGGATGCGGCACTCCAGTCTGCCTCTACCTGAAATGGCCTGTCTTCATAGGCTTGCGGTTCAACCGTGATGGTTTGCCCTTGCCAGGTGTGATTGACTCCGAAAAAAACCATCATGCGCAGGGTCATTTCAAGATACGGCCTGGAAACGAGCTCGCCCTCCAGATTAAGCTCCAGTCCCAGCGGGAGCCGGGGTGCGATCATCAACAAAGCCGATAAGTATTGGGAGGATACACTGGCGGGGAGGGTCAGGGTGCGGGTCACCTGTTCCCATTGTCCACCACTAAATCGCAAAGGAGGATACCCTTCGTTTTCCAGGTATTCGATACGGGCGCCCAGGGTTCGCAAAGCGGCCACCAGTGGCCCTATGGGGCGCTGCTTCATCCGTTCACTTCCCGTCAAGGTACAGGGCTTCCCGGACCAGGCAAGAAAAGCTGTAAGAAAACGGAAGGTTGTGCCTGCTGCGCCGGCGTCCAGCACCTCCTCCTGGGACGCTAAAAGGGCTTGCATGGTAGAAACGTCCTTGGAGGTTCCCAATCCGGTAATAGGAAAATCTTTTCCGGAGAGCGCCCGCAGGATCAAAGCCCGGTTGCTTATGCTCTTCGAGCCATCCAGCGTAACCGTCCCGGAAATTCTGCGATCCTTGCGATGCAATTCCAACTTGGATGGATAATCGAACCTGTTTAATGCTGTCATGCCTTAATCTGCCGTCATGTTTTCCCAAATCGTAGAATGGGCTCAAAAGTAAGGATTTGAGCGATATCTGCATTTGCCGGACACTTACCTGAAATGGAAGGCACCTTCGGATTATTTATTCAGAGCGCCTATCAACGATTCACTACCTTATTCTTCTTCGGACTGGGCATCCCGCTTCTTACGCACCCACTTTTCATGTTTATCGTAGGCATAGATAATTTCTTTCACCAGCCGGTGCCGGACCACGTCGGTCGGGTCGAGGTATATGGTTGCTACACCCTGAAGGTGGTGCAACAAATCGATCGCCAGACGCAAACCTGATCGCTGATATCCAGGCAGGTCGATCTGTGACAAGTCACCGGTTATGATACACTTCGCCGATGGTCCCAGACGAGTGAGGAACATCTTAAGCTGCATGGAGGTCGCATTTTGCGCTTCGTCAAGCAGGATGTAGGCACTGTCCAGGGTTCTGCCGCGCATAAACGCCAGTGGTGCGATCTCAATGGTCCGGTTAGCCATGAACTGTCCCAGCGTCTCGGCAGGGATCATGTCATCGAGCGCATCGTAAAGGGGGCGCAGATAAGGATCTACTTTTTCCTTGAGGTCTCCGGGCAAAAAACCCAAGCTCTCGCCGGCTTCTACGGCCGGCCTGGTCAGGATGATCTTTTTGACCTGCCGGTTCTTAAGTGCGCGTACGGCCAGCGCCACAGCGGTATAAGTCTTACCGGTACCCGCTGGGCCTACCGCGAATACGATATCGTTATTTTCTGCGGCCTCGACCAGACGCTTCTGATTTGCAGTCTTGGCGCGGATGACTTTGCCACTGCGGCCATGGACAATAATGGACTGGTCTCCGCTCCCATTGCCCAGCGGGTCATAGGGATGGATGCCGTTCAGCAACTCGACGACCGTATCCATTTTCAATTCTTTTTCGCGGCGCAATACTTTAAGCATGACCTCCAGCTTGGCTTTCACCTCCTGGGTTTGTTTTTTGTCACCGGCTATTTTCAGATTGGTGCCCCGGGAGTTGATGGTTACATCCGGAAAGGCTTTGCGCAGCAGATTGAGTTTGGAATTGCGCTCTCCGTAGAGTTCGAGCAGATCGATACCTTCAACGGAAAGACTGATTTCACTCATTGAATTTGCCAAATAAGTATGGTTTTATTATGATTCAATACGTTGGCTGATGCCTTGTTTTTCCTTCAATAAGGTAGTAGACTTTTTCCAATACTTCAAATTGAAGGCTAAACGAATTAAAGATTTAATTAATATTTTATTTTTGTCCTAAATTTAAGGTTTTCCGGTTACGACCGCATAGCAACAGATTAAATTAATGTTAATAGATTCTGCAACATGAACCGGGTGGTAACACTTACAACCGATCTCGGCAACCAGGATTATTATGTCGGTATGATGAAAGGCGCCATTCTTTCCGCTTCATCAGCAATGCAATTGGTGGATATCACCCACGAAATTCCGTCCTACGACATCGTCCAGGGAGCTTACATTCTCCGAAATGTGTACAACCACTTTCCCCCCGGAACCGTTCACCTGATCAGTGTGAATAACAATTACAATGTTCAGAACATCTACATTCTTTTCGAGAAAGACGGTTATTTCTTTGTAGGTCCGAATAACGGGTTGTTTTCGCTCGTGTTTGAGCGGCTGCCCGATCAGGTGTTTGAACTGCGGGGCAGTAAAGGAGGCGCATTCCCGGTCCGGGATATATTTTCGAAAGTGATCCGGCAGCTGGATCGCGGTGATACCCTGAATGAGATTGGCGATGCCGTGTCCAATCTGGTGATGCGGATGAATCTGCAACCGGTTGTTACCAGATCGCATATCCGGGGATCTGTCATTCATGTGGATAAATTTGAAAATGTCATCCTGAATATCACCCGGGAGGTATTTGAACGGGCCCGGAAAGGCCGCGATTTTGCTTTGTTTTTTAAGCGTTTTGAACCCATTACTACGATCAGCGAGCATTATTTTGATGTGCCGGTAGGGGAGACCCTTTGCCTCATCAATTCCGCCGATCACCTGGAAATTGCCATCAATATGGGTAAGGCCGCCAGTCTGCTGGGTCTGAAAGAAGACGAGACGGTCCAGATTGACTTTTACGACGAGCCATGATCCGCCGATTGGTTCGCCTGCAGTTCCCGGAATCGTTTGGTCCGGAATTCAAAAGATTATTTACGGAACGGAAGGGACACATTTTGAATTTTCCAGGATGTGTATCTTTGGAACTTTATCAGGACGCGGATGCGCCCGGCGTTTGGTACACCTGGAGTAGCTGGCAAAGCGCAATGGATCTGGAAAAATACCGGCAGTCTCCACTTTTCAGGGAAACGTGGAAAGTCATTAAGCCACAATTTTTAGTACCACCTCAGGCGTTTACACTTCGTCCAGAAAACGAGTGATCATGCAGATTTTACCAATTGCAGAATATACCATCCATATTGGGCCGGTCGGGGAAGCACTTGCTCCTTTAATGCAGCAATTGCGCTACAGCACCCTCTTCGTATTGGTAGACGAGCATACCGAATTGCACTGCCTGCCCCGAATCCGTTCATTGGTGGAAGACGCTGTTGTCATCCGCATTCCGGCCGGAGAGGAAGCAAAGAACATTCAGGAATGTCAGCACATCTGGCAGCAATTGCTGGATGGGCATGCTGACCGCAAGTCCCTGATCATCAACCTCGGCGGAGGTGTGATCGGTGATATGGGCGGCTTTTGCGCCGGGACCTTCAAGCGGGGTATACCATTCATACAGATACCGACGACCTTACTGTCTCAAGTGGACGCCAGTGTCGGCGGTAAATTGGGAATTGACTTCAAACACATCAAAAACTGCATTGGGCTTTTCCGCAACCCGCAGGCCGTATTGGTCGATCCCCAGTTTTGTCTGACCCTGCCGGACCGGCAGCTGGCCAGCGGCATGATCGAGATCTTCAAGCACGGATTGCTCCATGACGTAGATCTCTACCACAAACTATTAGCGCTCGAATCGCTCACTGAGATCCTGGATGAAGAATACATCGGCCGGGCAATTGCCGTGAAACGGGAAGTCGTTGAGCAGGACCCCTACGAGGCCGGTTTGCGGAAGATTCTAAATCTGGGTCATACCCTGGGACACGGAGTAGAATCCTATTTCCTGGATACGGACCATCCATTATTGCATGGTGAAGCCGTGGCAATCGGTCTTATCGGTGAATTGTACATTGCCAGTAAACGCCTGGGATTTCCGGTTGAAGAACTTACCCGTATCGAACGATTTGTGAAGCGCTGGTACCCGGAAATAGCCATACCGGATGAAGCCCGGGGAGCGATCCTTGAAATCATGGCTCAGGACAAAAAGAATGAACGCAATCAATTGCATTTTTCGTTATTGAAGAAACCCGGAGAACCCTATATCGACTGTATCATAGAACCTGAATTGGTTCAAGAAGCGATCACCTATTACAATAATCAACTATCCGTACCAGTTTAATGGACAGGTAAGCCGAATTGACCAATCCTATGGCAGACACCAAATACAACCAGACGCTGGCTCGCAAAATTTATCGCATCCTGTGGGGATTGGCGATCCTTATGGTGCTTGGAGGCATCCTGTTTTTTATCATTCTCTCCCGGCAGGACCTGCCTACTTTTGAAGAGCTTGAAAATCCGGAGAACGAGCTGGCCACCGTCATTCTGGATAAAAATAAAAATGAACTGGACCGTTTGTTTATCCAGAACCGGGTGCCGGTTGCTTTTGAGGAACTGAACCCATACATCGTCCAGGCATTGATTTCGACGGAAGACGAGCGCTACTACAAGCATGCCGGCATTGATCTGGAGGCGTTGGGCCGGGTCGGGGTAAAGAGTTTGTTATTACGCAAAAAGTCTCAGGGTGGGGGAAGTACCATCACCCAACAGCTGGCCAAACTGATGTATCCCAGGATCGATCTGTCCAATATGAGTAAGATCCAGCAAATTATCAACCTTGGTCTGTCTAAATTCAAGGAATGGATCACGGCTGTAAAATTGGAACGTTCCTACACCAAGGAAGAGATCATCGCCATGTACCTCAATAAATTTGATTTCATCTACGATTCCTATGGGGTGCGTGCTGCTGCGGAAACCTACTTTGGTAAAGAGCAGGAAGATCTTATGCCGGAAGAAGCTGCGGTCATCGTAGCCATGTTGAATAATCCCTGGTACTACAACCCAAAGAAATTTCCTGAGAATTCCATGACCCGGCGGAACATAGTTCTTGCCAAAATGGAAAAGCATGGTTATCTGAGCCAGACGGAATTCGATTCTCTGCGTGTCCAGCCTATTGATATGACCAACTTCAAACGGAAGACCCAGTCGGATGGATTGGCGCCCTATCTTAAAGTTGAGATCCAGAAACGCGTTAAAGAGATTCTCACCCAGCCAGAGACCAGAAAACCGGACGGTACGGAATACGACTTGTTTAAAGACGGACTCCAGATCGAGACGACCATTGACCCGGTTTATCAACGTCTTGCCCTGGAAGCGGTCACAGAACATATGCCTAAACTGCAGGCATCCTATTTCCGGCACTGGAAAGGCATGAACCCGTTTACCTATGATATGGATGATCAACAGAAAGCGATCGTCCAGGCTACGCTTGACCGGATGGTCCATGAATCTGACCGGTATCAGACCTTGCGTTATGCCCGTATAGGCACACTGCTGCAAAAAATGCAGGAAGAAGTAGCCAACCTGGTCTATACCGATACGGAGATTGAATGGATGATCGATGAGGGCAAGAAACCGGGTCGTATAGCGGGTTTACAAAGCAAAGGAATTATCCGCAAGGATAAGGCGCAACGCATGCGGGATGCGCTTAAAAGCCAGGAATGGGAAGCGTTAAAGGTAAAATACCAGGATCTGCAAAAGGAAACAGCTAAAGTTTTCGACACCAAAACGACGTGCCGGATTTTTGACTACCTGTCTCCGGGTTTTGAGAAAGATTCGGTAATGACCCCGATGGACAGTATAAAATACCACATGGAGATCCTTCAGACCGGGGTTATGGTGATGGATCCGACAACCGGGTTCGTTAAAGCTTGGGTTGGTGGCGTCAATCACAAATATTTCAAGTTTGACCACGTCACATCCAATCGGCAGGTAGGGTCCACCTTTAAACCTTTTGTCTATACCACCGCGGTAATGAATAACATCTCCCCCTGCACCGAGGTTATTGATCAGCCTTATACCATCGCTCCGGGAGAGAACAACTTTCACATCCCTGAGCCCTGGACACCTAAGAACAGTCACGAGTTTACCGGTAAAAAGATGAACCTGTACCAGGGGTTGCGGGAATCGGTCAACTCGCTGTCGGTCTTCCTGATGAAAAGTTTTGGCAGTGCGGAGCCTGTGCGTGAGACGGCCATATCGATGGGATTGAATGGAGATGAAATTCCTTCCGTTCCAAGTATTTGTCTGGGCACGCCGGAACTGACCGTGGAAGAATTGACGGGAGCCTATGGGGTATTCGCCAATAATGGTGAATACAACAAACCCATCATTATCCAATACATCCGTGACCGACATGGCAGGTTGATCTACCAGAATAAGCTTGTCCGTCACCGCGCACTGAATGAAAAAACCAATTACGTCATGGTACGCATGTTGGAGCAGTCCATTGGAAATGGAAAACTGGGACTGACCTCGCCGGAGGTTGGCGGGAAGACCGGCACCACCAACAATCACGTGGACGGCTGGTTTATGGGGATCCATCCCCGCGTGGTCATCGGCACCTGGGTAGGTGGTGACTATGGATGGATACGCTTCAGAACGCTTGATGCCGGCCAGGGCGCCGTTATGGCCCGGCCTATCTTCAATTTGCTGATGCGGAAGCTGGAAACGTTGTCAGCAGATGAATTCGATGCACAGACCGGATTCTCGGTACCGGCAGGCCGGTTGGGTATTACGATTGATTGTGAAGACTACAAACAAGAACCCTCCGCAGAGGATGTTTTTGATGTCGAACAGGGCTTGCAGGACGAATTTGATATCATTCATTAAACTGCCTCCCAAACAATAAAAATCACTAAATTTGCGGCTTTCCAGCCGGAACTTGAAGCATTGACTGGTTAAAAGCACCCCCGAAGAAATTCTTTTTTTGCAAACAGGATATGAAATGATCGTATTCAGAAATGCAGGTATCCTCATCCTGGGTATCCTTTTTTTATCACAATGCGTACCTGCAGTAAAACAGGAACAAGTCGAATTGGGCCTGGAAGTGGATTATCAACTGAGCGATACCACGGTCATGCACCTGGCGGATTGGCAGCAGAGTGGTCAAGTTCAATCGATCTATCCATTTCTGCATGCAGTCAATGCCACTTACCGTTACGCAGCTGCGTTGGATCTGGGATCCATGGCCGGACAGTATAAGACCGATTCATTGGTGCCTTTACTCACCGATCCTTCTCCCGTCGTGCGGGCTCAGGCTGCATATAGTCTTGGGTTAAGTGGAGATGCAGCGGTGGCCGCACCACTGGTCGAGGCATTCCAGCAATACGACTCTACCGGCCAGTATTATCTGGCTAACCGTGCGATCCTGGAAGCCATAGGGCGCGTAGGCGACACGGCTTTGCTTGAACCCATCAGTACCGTTGCGACCTATAAACCGACTGATACCCTTTTGCTGGAAGGGCAAACGAGGGCAATTTATCAGTACATGTTACGTGGTATCATCGATCCCGCAGGCACTGCTACAATGGTTAAGTATGCTACCAGTGCTCTGTACCCCTATTCAGTGCGGCTTTTATCAGCACATTACCTGGGTCGTGCCAATCCAATAGACTTGTCCACCTACTCCAATGAACTGCTGGAAGGTCTGGCCAGTGAAGCAAATGTCTATTTAAGAATGCCCTTAATCCTCGCTGTGGGGAAAACCAAATCTCCGGAGGCATTAACCGAACTAAAAAAATCGGTTGTACAGGAGCCTGACTTTCGGCTGCGCTGCAATGCCATCCGCGCTCTGGGGAATTTTCCATTCAATCAGGCTCAGGATGTGATCGTCCGGCAGTTGAACGACGCCAATGAGAGCATCGCGTTAACCGCTGCCCAATGGATCAGTGATCATGCTACGGAAGGTGATCGCACGTTATTATCAAATCTCGCTTATGGAGATTACAGCGATCTGGTTAAAGCCAAGATTATTGGTGCTGCGCTCAGACATATTCCATATCCCTACGGCATAGCCCGTAATAATCGTGCCTCCATCCTCAGCCAGATGATCCAGAAAGAAAATAATACGACCATTAAAGGGTTGATGATCAAAGAGCTGGCTTACGATCTGAAATCGTATCGCGAGATACTCAAATGGGCGGATGACCTGGAAGCGCCGGTGCGAACCGCTGCCCTGGAGGGCATAACTTCTATGTTAAAAGATAACCATTATAACGCCGCCTTCGGGGGAGGCGAATCCGTCAAGAAAGAACTGATTTCAGCACTGATTACCGCTGCAAACCGCAGAGATCCAGCTGCCATTCAGTTAACAGCGGCTGTACTCGTTGATCCAAAAACAAAAAGTCTGTGGACGACCAATGAGGTCAGCCAGATGGAAACATTATTCGCTTCGTTGAACGTTGATTTTGATCACGATGCCTACAATGGCCTCGGTGAAAGCCTGGCCAAACGGCAGGATAAAACCTATAAAGCCGAGCCAATTCAGAACTATGCGGATATCCAATGGAATCTGTTGTCCCAATACGAAAATGCCCAGGTTGTAGTTCAGACCGTCAGAGGAACTTTTACCATGCGGTTTTTTTCTGCCGCCGCACCATGTACGGTAAGCCGGATTATTGAATTGATCATCCAGGGGTTTTACGATGGCAAGGTTTTTCATCGTGTAGTGCCGAATTTTGTGGTGCAGACAGGGTGTCCGCGGGGAGATGGTTATGGTTCATTGCCCATCACGCTGCACAGTGAACTGGCTCCTTTACAATACAATCAGGAAGGGTTGGTAGGCATGGCATCCAGTGGGAAAGATACCGAATCAAGCCAATTCTTCGTGACCTTATCTCCGACACCTCACCTGGACGGAAAATATACTATTTTTGCTAAGGTTATTTCCGGGATGGATGTAGTTCAATCGATCCAGCCGGGGGATCCGATACAAAAAATCAGCTTACAGTAATTGACCATGAAAACCACACCTTTAACGGATTTGCACCAGGCCTTGGGCGCAAAAATGGCTCCATTTGCAGGCTATCTTATGCCAATTTCTTATTCCGGAATTCAGGAAGAACACAAAGCCGTCCGTGAGCGTGCTGGTCTTTTTGATGTATCGCACATGGGTGAGTTTATCGTTAAAGGCAAACAAGCCTTGGACCTGATTCAGTACATAACATCAAACGATGTATCGAAATTAGCCATCGGTCAGGCCCAGTATTCCTGCATGCCTAACAGCCATGGCGGAATTATTGATGATCTGCTTGTGTACCGTCTGGATGAAGACCAGTGCTCTGAAGGTGAACAAGCTTTTATGCTTGTGGTCAATGCGTCCAATATTGATAAGGACTGGGACAATATCCAGCAATATGCCGTTCAGTTTGATACGCGGATTGTCAATATCTCTGACCAATCGGCCTTATTGGCGCTACAGGGACCTAAAGCGGCTGAAATTCTCCAACAGTTGACGGATGTCGATCTCAGTCAACTCAAATATTATCACTTTGCCAAAGGATCGGTTGCCGGGGTTGGTAATGTAATCGTATCCGCGACCGGATATACCGGAGCCGGAGGATACGAACTGTATTTTAACAATCATCATGCGGTCCAGCTGTGGGATGCTATCATGGAAGCCGGTAAATCTGCAGGCGTTATGCCGGTCGGTCTGGGAGCTCGCGATACCCTGCGCCTGGAAATGGGATACTGCCTGTACGGTAACGATATCGATGATACCACCTCCCCTTTGGAAGCAGGCCTGGGGTGGATCACAAAGCTTAAAAAAGGCCCATTCGTCGGCAAAGAAAAGATTGAGTTTCTGAAGCAGCAGGGCATTTCCCGCAAACTGGTAGGTTTTACCGTTCAGGATAGACGTGTTCCACGTCATGATTACCTTTTGTTTTCTGCAACTGGCCAGGAGATCGGCAGGGTCACTTCCGGAACCATGTCTCCTACGCTGGGCATTCCAATCGGGATGGGCTATGTGCCTGCTGATCTGGCTAAGCCGGGTACCGCCATTCAGGTACAGGCCGGCAGCAAATTTCTTGCGGCGGAGGTTACCGGCCTTCCTTTTCTTACCGATTGATTATCAGCCGTAAAGCAAAATATTCTGACCTTCGTTAAACAATTGCTTTGACCTGCGTATTTAAATGAAAGAAAATACGCGGCATGGATTATAAGGAAGGAAAAGCATTGTTTATTGAGCGTTGGGGGTTGTTAGGCACCCAATGGGGCATCAGCCGTACCATGGCTCAGATTCATGCGATTCTTCTGATTTCTCCAAAACCGTTGTGTACGGAAGATTTGATGCAGGAGCTTTTGATCTCTCGTGGCAATGCCAGCATGAATCTCAAAACATTGCTGGATTGGGAAATCGTGCACAAGACCCACATCATCGGAGATCGGAAAGAATACTACATCGCGGAAAAAGATATTTGGATTGTCTTAAGGCAGGTCATTCGACAACGCAAACGGAAAGAACTTGATCCGATGGTTGACATCCTTCAGGAAGTAACCAAGGTCCAGGGTGTGTGTGAAAAAAGTTCCGAGTTTTGCCGGATGGTTCAGGAACTCAGGCAATTTTCGCAAAAGGCCGATGTGGTGCTGGATAACCTGATAGAATCCGATCCGAACTGGCTGAGCAAAACCTTTTTTAAACTAATCCGCTAATCGCCTTGCCGGAAAGATGACCCGGTAGCTCAATGCGTTGCCCGGCATTTTTGGCATTTGGGATGATAAGCTTTATCTTCAGCACTTTTTAATCATGAAAAAATAACTGACTATGAAGAGATTACTTCAGCTAACAATTGCTTTTTCTTTTATTGCTTGTACGCTGCAGGCGCAGCAACTACCACAGAAGAGCCCGCATGCAAGCGTGTCTTATGTGCTGGGCGTTACGGAGATTAAGATTTCTTATTCATCTCCTGCTGTTCGCGACCGTGATATATGGGGTGCCGTGGTTCCTTATAACGAGGTTTGGCGTGCTGGCGCCAATGAAGCTACCTTGATGCATTTCAGTACGGATGTAAGTATTGAAGGCGAATCCTTGGCGGCAGGAACTTATTCGTTTTTCCTCACACCTACCGATGGCGATAAATGGATGGCCCATTTTAACTCCGATACGACGCTGTGGGGAGCTTATGGATACGATGCTTCCAAAGATGTGGTCAGTACAGAGGTAGAGGTAAAGGGATCCTCAGTGAATGAGGAGTGGCTGAATTATACGATTAATGAGTTTTCTCAGGAGAGCGGTTATATTCGGTTGGCCTGGGAAAAGAAGCGCATCTACATCCGTGTAAGGGTGAAGACCGTTGATCTTTCAGTAGCCAATGTTGAGAAAGCGTTGACTACCGCAAAAGAAGAAAACAAATGGCAGGTATATGCCAGTGGAGCGCAGTACCTGGCTGATGCTGGCGAACAATTGGATAAGGCCATGGAATGGGCGAAAGAATCGGTCAGTCTGAAAGAGAGCTTCTGGAATTATTGGGTCCTGGCGCAGGTTCAAGCCAAGGCAGGTGACACAACAGGAGCTATCGCCAGCGCTGAAAAGAGCCTGGAGGTAGGAAATGCTGCCAACGAAGAATATTTTGGCGAATTCAAAGAAGGAATTACCAAAGCCATCGACTCCTGGAAAGATAAACCTTGAGTTAATTTCGCAATAGCTATTGTAGGCGTGACCCCGACAAAGGGTTACGCCTTTTTTTTGCATCAGAACAATCGATGTACTTGTGCATCACGGATATCAAACGGTTGTGATGCATGGGTATTGATCCACAGCACTCCGGGTTTTTTACCGACTCCGAAAGAACCAAGCTGCTCCTCCATTTGCAATGCTAAAGCACCATGATAGGTAGCCCAGCGTAAAACCTCGTCAAATGGGAGGTAAGACTGGTAACGAAGTATGGTTTTTATTTCTTCGAAGATGGAGAGCTGCCAGTTGGAGGTGAGTGAGTCGGTACCAATAGCTACGATAGCCCCTGCTTCCTGGAATTTGCGGTAATCGGGCATCCGGTTTTCGATGTATAGATTGGCATTGGGGCAAGTGACCCAAAAGGTGGAGGGGTTCCATTCCATAGCCTCCCGGATGTCTTCCAAAGTACTCATGGTGTTGTGCACCAGCAGGATTGGTTGGTCCGGATGCAGGCGTTTCCTGGCATAATCCAGGGAAGAAGTACCGGGAGCATCAAATTTGAAATCAATTCCAAATTCACGGAAAAATGACGGAAAACCGCCGCTTCCATCCTGAAACAGAGCGTCTTCATGAGGCGTTTCCTGATTGTGTAAGCTGATCGTGGAATTTTTGTCATTCTCCTGATGAATGTAACCGTACAGCTTATCCGAAACGGTGTAAGGCGCATGAGGCACGGCACTAACGGCATGTCTGGTGGATCGCTGATCGGTCAGTACCTGCTTGGATCTTTCGTAAGTTGCCAGGGCCTGGTGATCCTGCATGAAGTCGAAGAGCTCAACAAAAGAGTAATAATCGATCGGAGAGTTGGACTTAACCGCTACCGTATCTGCAGTATTGCAGATATCACCCACCGCCTGGATGCCGGCAACATACATGGCTCGATCCTCCCGGGCGATTGCTTCCTGGATGACTTCCGGTTCCACTTCACGTAAGCTGACCACCCCTTTAAGAAAAGGCAACAATCCGGTGCCCGTAGGTACCCGGTCTTTCAGGTGGGATAATTCGAGATGACAATGTGCATTGATAAATCCCGGCGTGAGTAGTCCTTCGCGGTGCATGACACTGGCCGGATCATGATTGGATAAGGGTTCGATAGCCAGGATCTTACCGGCCTCGTCCAGAATCAAGACCTGGCCTTTTTGGGGATTGCGGTCTCCTGGACAGAGATAGGTAGCCGTAATTTTGTGAATTGCCATGATGTCCGTTTAGGTAAAAAATCGCAAGCTATTCCGTTTGGGGGGCCAAGTTAGGATGTTAAATAGATTTTAATATCACCAAATCCGGGCTTCAAATGCGCTTAATGCACGAATTTTGTTCCCATCGCACCACTTTCAAACCTATTTTGCGTTTTGTAGAAATGAAGAATTTAAGAAGCTTATACCTTTTTCGCCTCCTGGGATTGGTGTTGATTGCGGGCGCTTTCAGTACAGGATGCATTTCCGCGCAACAGACTACTTCTGGCAAACCCGCCTCAGGTGATGTGCTCCAATTTGAATACACGCATGTTTCTTTCGGTCCGGTCGTTAAAGGGCAGACAAGAGACACGGTTTATCATTTTACCAATATCAGCAATGAACCGGTGCAGATTGATTTGGTTTCGGCGTGCGATTGTACGACTTATACGTATCCGGAAGAACCCATTCCACCGGGAGGGAAAGGAACGTTGGCGGTAACCTTTGATTCCAGCAGTAAAGAAGAAAATGAAACTTTGACCGTGGACATCATCCTAAAAAATGTCAATCCGGCCACGGGTTATGCCTATGTCTATCAGGTTTCATATGATTTCGACCTGAAGCTGAAGTAATCAGTGGGCTGCTAATCCTTTCAGTAAATTGTGTAATTCCAATTCCGTTTGTTTTATACGGTTCTGGTGATCCGGTAGATCCGGATGCAACGGACGGTGATCAAGTTGTTGTACCAGTTGCTTTAAGGATCTCCAGGTCAATTGATCCGCTGGCTTCAGCATGGTATCCAGGAATCGATCAAGGATGTACTCAATGGCCAGCGACGTCGGATGCGTCATGTCCCGCTCGTAAAAACGGTAATCCCGCAACATGTCGATTTGGATCTCATAGGCGGGAAAATAATACAAATGGTCCGGGAAGGTATTGGCGAGGGCCTCGGCAGCAAGCAGCAAGGTGGCTTTACTGCGGTTATTTTCTACCAATCCATCCCTGAGGTATCGCACCGGTGACACCGTAAGTACGATCCGCACATCAGGATTTGTACGAATGAGTGTTTCCGTCAATGGGATCCACAGGTCAATGATCTGGCCCAGTGAAGCCCGGTTGCGCGAGAAAAGGTTGCCGGGCATTTTGTGACAATTATTAACGATCACATTCTTTTCCCGGTGGTTGTAATAATGTGCGCTTCCCCAGGTTAAGACCAGTGTATTGGCCTGCATCAACCGCTTTCTGCCGGCGTTAAATGCTTCCAGCATGCCCTGCCAAGCCGCTTCAGCGTCTGCTGCACTGAAGCGTCCGTGATATTGCCAGTGATGGAAGAGGCCGTCCCGGTTGAACAATGCTTCCATTTTGGGCTTTTCATCTGCAATTAATTCGACAAGCTGCTGTCCAAGAGAAAGCGGATTGAAAGTTATGCCATAAGGGTTGATGCCTGTATCCAGGCGGTGATGGGCTAGAAGATGACCCAGGTTTTCCGCAAAACAAGACCCCATGCAGAGTAAGCGGTCTCCAAGCTTAATATGCCAGGAGGGAACAGGAATTTCTACGGGTGTCTGGAGCTTCATATGACGTGCATCAGGTAGTAAAATTATTGTATTTTGCGGGCTTCATATCAACAGATATGCATATTTGGGATCGATTATTCAAGGTTAAGGAAGCAGTTGGCGAACCACCTCTGCGTCTGGGACGGTATACCGATCTGTATAAGGACGAGGAGCAATACAATGCCTGGGACAAGGCGCTGGATGCTTATGAAGCAGAATCCTATTGGGATGCAATCCAGCACTTCATCGATTATCTGCGGGATCCGGGACTGGACAATGCAAAATCCTGGATTGAGGATCATACCCTCCAGTTTTCCTTCTTTCAGGGCTCAAAGCAGATTTTTGGAAGCGCTTCGGCAACCCATGTAAGAGCAGAGAGCAGAATAGCTTATTCCCAGGATATGAACATCGGCTTCCTGCGCCGGCTAATCGAGCAAAACTTTGCACTCAAGTATTCCCGGTTTACGCTGGACAACGAGAATTACATCACACTGGTTTTTGATACCGCGTTGGTTGATGCTTCTCCCTACAAAATGTATTATGCACTAAAGGAATTGGCGGTACATGCCGATAAGCAGGACGATTTGTTGATCACCGAATTCAAAGATCTGGATCCGGTTAATACCGGACATACGGTGTCCCTGTCGGCGGAAGAACTCGAACTTAAATACAACTATTTTCAGCACCAGATTCACTCCACGATCTCCTTCCTGGACGCTGCCAGAATCAATTACATGCAATATCCCGCATCCATCGGATACCTGCTGTTGGCCTTGTGTTATAAATTGGACTATTTGCTGGTGCCCCAAGGGACTTTAATGGAGGCTTTCGAGAAAATGCACCGGCTCTATTTTGCCAAGGATGATGAGACCCTCAATCAGAAAGTCATTCAGCTGCGGCGTGAGATGGAAGCTTTACAGGACATATCACGGGATGAATTTGACCGCCAATTGTACCTGACCAAATCGACCTTTGGCATTACCACCCCGGTCAATCATCAGCAAATCCAGGAATTAATCCAATCGGAATTTAACAACATCAATTGGTATCTGGAAAATGAATTCCCGGAGGTAGCGCTCGCCATATGCGATTACATCGTTGGATATTGTTTTTTTAATTATGCATTACCTGAACCTGATCGGGATTTGTTCCGGTTGTATTACCGCATTCGGGAAGCCTCATTTTTCCAGGATCTTGGCTTTCCCCAGCGGTATCAACAGCATGGAAAATTGGACAAGAAGAGTGTTCGCAAATCACTCGAAGCCATTGAAGATCAATACAAACCGCGATTTCCTCAATTACGGCTCACGACGCATGACCTGAACTATGAAGACCAGGCTATGTGCGCCCGGTCTTTCCTGGCCATGGTAGGAACCCAGGACCTGACAAAATTGTATTGATGGAAGAAGTTATTGAACGCCTCAAACAAATTATCGTCCAGATAGCAACTCCCTATGTGACGGGCACCGGATTTTTTCTTCCTCAGGACGGACTGATCATCACGAATGAACATGTGGTACGCGATAACCGGCAGGTGGTCATCCATAGCGATTGCATCCCCAAACAATTGGTTCCTGTCGTTTACCTTGACGAACGATTCGATCTGGCTTTTCTGGCATTACCCCAGCAAGTCCGCTGTAAGGACGGGGGGAAGTTGAGCCTGAAGGAAGAAGCCAGGGAAGGAGAAGTAGTGGTAGCAGCAGGTCACCCCTATGATCTCAAATTTACCGCCACGCAGGGTATTATCTCGAGTACCCTGTTTCGCAATGGGGACATTCGATATTACCAGCATGATGCGGCCCTCAATCCGGGTAATAGTGGTGGGCCACTGGTCAACATGGACGGGGATATCATCGGGGTTAACACCTTTGTAATCCGTGACGGACAAAATATGGGATTTTGTTTGCCCTCAGGCTACATCCGGGCCGCCATTGATGAATTCAAAGCGGCGGGAAAACCAGAAGCCATCCGCTGCCCTGCCTGTTCAAACATCATCCATGCAGGCAATCTCTCTGGAAAGTATTGCGGGTTTTGCGGGGTGACGGCTTCCATGCCCTCTACCACCGAACAATACGAGCCTACCGGCCTGGCGGCAACCATCGAGGAGGTTTTGTCAAAATTGGGATTCAGTGTGCCATTGTCCCGCTTGGGCCCTAACAATTGGGAGCTACTTCGCGGCAGTGCCAAGGTCAACGTCAGCTATCACGAGAAGACCGGTCTGATCACGGGTGAAGCCTATTTGTGCTACCTGCCAAAAGACGGTAATAAGGCGCTGTACGAGTACTTGTTGCGCCAAAATTACAACTTGCAGGGTCTGACCTTCAGTGTCCGGGGAAATGAGATAATTTTATCATTATTGATCTACGATCAATACATGAATCCGGATTCGGCATTACATTTGTTCCAGGATTTGTTGGAGAAGGCCGACGAATTTGATAATATACTGGTTGAAAGCTTTGGAGCTATTTGGCGAGAGCCATCCTAATAACACACTATTATATAGCAATTGTCGTTTATCTTTAGGGAACTAGATTTAAGCAACGAACACCCGACGTCGAACATTCTAAATCGCTTAAAGCAGAATCTATGGAGTACAATGCATTACGTGCAATAAAGTCCGGACTCATGATATTGGCTGTGTCCTTTTTGGCAAATACAGTCAGGTCACAGGATATTCATTTCTCTCAGTTTTACATGTCTCCTCTGACTTTGAATCCGGCCATGACCGGCGTAATGAATTGCAACAATCGCTTCATCGCCAACTACCGCAATCAATGGGCTTCCGTATTGAAATCCAATGCCTACAATACCTATGCGGTGTCCTACGATCATAAGGTGCCGGTTGGACAATATGATAATTTTGGCATTGGGGGATCCTTCTACGGTGATGTAGCCGGGCAGCTCAATTTCGGCACGATGAAAGCAGCAGTGTCCGGATCCTTCAGTAAAAAAATGTTTGGCAATCGCCGCAATAGTCACTATATGGTAGCCGGTACATCACTGGGCTATGCGTTCCGAACCATCGATTTTACGCAGGCTCGGTGGGGGTTGCAACACGACAACAATGGCGGATTTGATCCTACCTTGCCGACCGGAGAAGAAGGCAAACTGTACCAGGACAATTTGTCTTTTGTCGACCTGAATGTCGGTTTACTTTGGTTTTCAGTGCTCAACAAAGACAACAACGTGTATCTTGGCGTTGCCTACGACCATTTGAATCAACCCAATATTGCTTTTGAAGAAGGAACAACCATCCCGTTATACGGAAAATATACCATCCACGCCGGTGGCGAGATCAATTTCAACAGGCAGTATTCCATATTGCCAGGTATTGTTTTACTGAGTCAGGGACCTTCTTTTGAAGTCAATGGAGGTACCAGTCTGCGCTTTCTTTTCGGACCAAGGGATGCACAACAATCGGTGCAGTTTGGATTATGGGCAAGGCTGGCAAATCATTATGAAAAGTCCATTTTGATGGATGCCATCATCCTGTCCACCCGGTTTGATTACAATCAGTTTGGACTGGGCTTTAGCTACGACATCAATACCTCTCCGCTCCATCAGGCCAGTGGATCCAACGGTTCATTCGAGTTCTCGCTGATCTACAAATTGTGTGGAGCTGAGAATCGGGGCGTGTATTGTCCTGAGTTTTAATATATTTACGATCGAACATATCCTAAGTTCTTGACTGCCCCTGGTCAGTGACTCCTGTGGAGTGCTGCTACACCCGGAATCATTCTGTAAAGACTGTTAAAGCATTTGGCCAATCGCCGGATATGTCTTAATTTCATGAATTACCTGGTTTATGTAGAGAACTGACAAAAAAATTGTCCAAAGAAAGAAAACCACCTGATTATGTTTGGAAACAACACAAAAAAAGACGTGAAAAGCAATACGTTACCATCTATGCCATCTCCCTCCGGACACTCTCTGAATAGTGTCGTTGAAGGTACCATTATCGAAGGTGATATTCGCACCGAAAGCGATATTCGGATTGATGGTAATTTGTCCGGAACCCTTAATTGCAAAGGGCGGGTGATCATAGGCCCGAAAGGAGTTGTCGAAGGTGATATCCGTTGTGAAAATGCCTTGATTGAAGGATCTTTTCACGGACTATTGTCTTGCAACGATACCCTGACTGTAAATGAAACTGCCCGCATCACCGGTGATATCAATACGGATAAGTTGGTTGTACACTCCGGCGCTACATTCAATGTGAATTGTAACATGGGTGTCAAAAATGCCACAAAAAATCACCCGGAAAAAAAACAGGAAATTAAACTGACACCCGGAGCTACGGACAAAAAGCCAGTGAAGGAAGAGATCATCTCCTTCGTGGAAGATCCCATTAAAAAATAATTGTGGCACGTAATCCGGCCCCTAGGGTCAATGCGTATTTAAAATACACCGGAATGGCTCTGCAGATGGGAGCCATTCTTTTTTTCTGTATCTGGATCGGACAAAAAATAGATCATCATTTTGGTCTTGACAAACCCTGGTTTACAATGGCATTGGTGCTATTAGGATTCATTGGGACCATTTATTCGCTTAACCTGCAATTGCGGGAAGACAAGAAGTGACGCCCCCGAGACAGGTTATCCGGATTATGCCGATCGTTTAGTACCTTTATTCACGATGAGCTCTGCACGGTTCTACCTTGGATTAGCCATAGTGCTGCTACTTTCTCTGGGCAGTCAGTTTTTCTTTGGCTGGTATTTGCCGGAATTGAAGCCTTATATTGGATTGGGGTATGTGGCCATGGGCTATTTTACGACATTATCCGTACTCATCTATTACCTGAGCAAGCGTTTGGGTACTCACGAAAATCCGTATTTGTTGCTTTACCTTACCTACGCGGTAATCCTGTTTAAATTGGCGTCCAGCGTAATCATTGTGTATGCATTCAAGCGATCCTACCACCCGGATACCCGGTATTTTGTCCTCCCTTTCATCGTCGTGTACATCCTCTTCACCATCTTCGAGACGGCCTACATGGCAAAATCGGGTCAGCTAAAGAGTAATGCCATTCCACGAAGCTGATCAGACCAGTTGGTTTTAGGGGGCCATCATCAGGGTGCCGGCCACTGACCCAATTGCTTCGTTCCTTTACCGGATTAGGCCATTCTTCCCGGATGAGTGCATGAATTGGAAGCAAATTTGCGATCTTTGAAGTGAATCCTTTCAGTATGGCCAGTGATCAAGATGCTATTTATCGTGTGCGTATTGCCGGTGCCGAACCAGTAATGATCAATCCGGAAGTCCTGTCCCATTTGGATGTTATTGCTACAGAAGATGGTCGTTATCATCTTTTATGGGAAGGGAAATCGATCCATTTTGAGATGCTGTCGCTGGACCTTGAAGCCAAACGGATGGTGATTCGTGCCGAAGGGCAGCAGTTCCAATTGGAAGTAAGTGATGCCCTTCAGTTGATGATTGAACGGTTGGGACTTCAACGGCATCGAAGCAACGCCCTGGAACAATTGCGGGCTCCTATGCCCGGATTGGTCCTTAAATTTTTAGTTCAACCAGGTGATCACATCCAGCCTGGCGATCCGGTGGTGATATTGGAAGCAATGAAAATGGAGAATGTGATCAAATCCACTGGACATGGCACCGTTGATCAACTACGGGTAAGTGAAGGCCAGCCGGTCGAAAAAGAAGAAGTCCTGATGTCCTTCCGCTAGACCGAGTAACGGCTACTTCTTGACGTTATAATTTTGATTGAAGAAGGTTCGGTAATCCTCCACGCGTTTGGACTGCTGCAACTGACGCCAATTGTGCAAGCTGATCGGGAAAGCGTCGTAACGGAAACGGTCCGGTAAAAAGTCCTTTTTGTTTTTCTCAACCGTCTCAAAGTACGCCATGGCGTCCTGCTTGGTCTTAAAGTCCCGGATGATGATTACCGGGATTTCCTTTTGCACATCGAGGCCAATGGAAGAGTATTGAAACTTCTGATTGGAGAAATACTTGCTGTTGAAGTTATATACGTTGGATTTTGCATCATTCAAAGAGGCATCCTTGGAGTTGTAAAGGATGATCAGAAAATAATGCAATACGTCATTTCCTTCGTCCTTGTACGTTACGATGGAAGATGAATTGGTGCCGACATTCGCGTTAGGGTCCCCTCCGTACAACAGGCGCAAAAGCTCTCTTGCATGAATTTGTTCATCGGTATTGGGGTAGTTGGCAATAAATTGTTTCAATGCCTCCGTATAGGCGTCTTTACCCTCGGTGCCACCGATACAGAAGACCCCAAGCAATGCAAATTTGGCTTTTAATGCATTGTTCTTCCCAAAAAGTCCTTCTACGCCTTCCAGCAGTTGCGTTGCTTGTTGGTAATCGCCTTTCGAATAGATGTCAAATACTTGTTGGTAGTAGGCAGCCAGTTTTTGTTCCGGAGTCTCCTGACGGGCATAATAATCCGGATCCTTCAGGACGACTGCAAATTTGCTCTGGGGAAATTCACTCAGGATGCCATCCTTATACCGCGAGGCTTTGGCCAGATCATTTAGATCGGAATAGTCCAGGTACAGGTAGTAATAGGTCTCCTCTTTGTGGCTGGTCTCGGGATATTCACTGAGGAGTAATTCGTGCTGGTCGGCGGCCAGCTGATACCGGTCAATATTATCACGCAGCAGAATGCCCAACCGGAAACGGGCATCTTCAATCCTGCTTTTTGCCCGGGCTAAATCCTGCGCATTCCGGGGGACGTCTTTAAGGATTTGATAGATTTCATCATCTTTAACCTGATCCGTAGCGGGCTGTTGTTCGGCGACGGCTTGCTCCGTTTGATTGGCATCCGGGCGAAGACTGCGCCGCCAGTTATCCTCGTTTGCCCGGTTTCCCCATTTTTGGGAGAACTCCTTCAAACCCCGTTTGAGTTCTTTGTCATCGTAGGCAAAGAACGTGGAATTTGCAAATGGATCGGAACCTGCTTGCCCGGGTCGAACTACCTGGCCGGGTGTGGCTCTGGCCGCGAGCGGGTCGGGCCTTACGGTAGATTGCACATTCTTGGCAGCTTGCTCTTCTTCCTGCTGTTTCTTTAGCCGGGCTGCCAGTTCTCTTTTTTTGTCGTCTGGCCACTGCGAAACCCGGATCAAACTATCGGTAAGGGTAATGATATCAACTTGTTCTGCAATGGGCTTCAGGGAGATTGCGAGGTCCTGAACTTTATCCAGCCTTTCATCGGTTTTGAGCATGAATTGCTGGGTACTATCGTAATAATGATATGCCGGTGAGAAGTCATCTTTCTCATAATACAAACTGGCCAGCAGATAATAAGATTCCGCTTTCTGCAATTGCAGTTTGGCCGGTTGTCGGACGGATAGTTTCAGGTGCTCAATCGCAGCCGCACGGTCCCCTTTTGAAAGGTCGATTTGCGCCAGCGCATAATAGAGTTGGTCCCGGTATTCGGCATTTTTTGCTTCTTTGATCATATCATCGATCGCATCCAATGCTTTCCGGTCCGCCAGAGTGCCCGCTTTATTTTGCAGAACCACCTGCTTCAGCTTGGCATTAAATTCCAGGTCATACCCGGGACGATTATCCAAGACCTGGGTATAATGCGCTAGTGCCTGGTTGGCGTCTCCGTTCAATTCATACAATTGACCAAGGATGAAGGCAAGCCGGGCCCTTTCTTTTTTATCTTCACTCAGGTCATAACCCTTTTGCAGGGAGAGGATGGCCAACGCATAGTTCTCTTGGCGAATCGCATTGTCGCCCTCAGCGACTGCAGCCATCTGCATCACTTCTGTCGGCGCTTTGGTTTTTAATTTGAGTTCGTTGAGGATAGACTGGCAAGCGTAATAATTACCCTGGGCCGTCTGTGACCTGGCTAGCCAGACCATTCCCTCGTAGTAGGCCGGGGCCTCGCCAAAGGGTTTATCGTTGTCTTTTGCCTTTTCCGGCTCCTTATTCTGATCTTTTTTCTTACTGTCGGCAACCGGTGCTTTAGAATTTGGTTTATTTTCCGTAGCCGGGTCAGTTACAGCAGGGGTGGAGGTAGCTACCTGTTCTTCAGGCTTGGCGGATTCGTTAGCTGGTGGGTTCTTTTTGCGGTCGGCGATTGCTTTCTTGCGTGCCTTGATCTCGGCTTGCCGGGCTTTTTCAGCGTTTCGGCTGTTCTTTTTGCTGTTGCTGTTGTTTTTTATCGCGGCTTCCCGTTCTTTTTTTGTGGACTTGTTGCTGGAGGATTTTTTCTTGGAAGAGGTCTGCTTTTTCCTTTCTTTCATTTTAGCATTGCGGGCCTTGGCCTGTTCATCCTGTGTTGCCCGGCGATTATTCTTGACATTGTCCGGGTCAAACTCATCAACCAGGTACTCAAATGTTTCCCGGGCATCCTGATATTGGTGTTTGAGGAATTGGGCTTTGCCCATCATCAGGTAACTGTCATCGGTCCATTTACTTACCCGGTGCAGGTTGATGACGACAGACAATTTCTGGATGGCCTGATCCATATCCGGAGCTACCGCTGCAGGATTTTCCACATCGACATAATCGTATACCGGAAGGAGTTGGGTATAATTATCCTGATGCTGCTCTTCCAGCTTCAGGGTCGTCAGATAAACGAGCTCATTCGCATTGAAATAACCATTGTATTTCGCCGTTGTATTTTGGTACAACTTGGACATGCCGCTGATATCGTCCCGACGCTTCTGGGTAACACAGGAGGACAAAATGAAAACGATAATGCTAAAAACGACGTACTTTCGTTGTCTGTAGGAACACACCATATGCTTGTACACTTATCGCAGATCTATCTTACATATAACTTATTGACCGCAAATTTATTTTAAATATTTCACTTAATTTGAATTCCAATGGCAGTCGATCCGCAGGGTAAGAAAAACAAACGGTGGGAGCACTTGCGGGTACCATACCGCCTGGTGGTCATGAACAACGAGACCTTTGAAGAAATGGGGTCTTACCGCCTGACCCTGCTGAATATCTATGTGGCTATCTGTTCGCTTTTGTTGCTGGGGGCTATCCTGATCTGGCTTCTGGTATTTTTCACGCCGCTGAAGCGATTGGTCCCGGGATATGGCGATGTAACAAGCAGTGGCGAATTCATTAAGATCGAACGAAAATTGCGCAGTGCAGAGGAAGAACTCTCGGCCTATAAACTGTATTATGACAAAGTCCGCGGATTGATTACCGGCCCTCAGGCTACCGAGGCCACCGAAACCGAAATGAATACACCACAGGTTCAGTCGGATCAGGGACCGGTCACCCGCATTCCTGAGGACGAAGAATTGCGGGACAAAGTGGAGACCGAGGAAGCCCTGACCATATCTCCCGAAGAATTTATCAATTCCCGTAAGCCGGATCGCGAATTGTATGAGATCTATTTTGTTCCTCCGGTCAACGGGGAGATAAGCGCTCCCTTCATGCCGGACAAGGAACATTTTGGTGTGGATGTTTTGGCCCCCAAGAATACTCCGGTCCGAGCCACGATGGACGGCTACGTGATCACCAGTGACTGGACGCTGGAAACTGGCTACACGATTGGTATTCAGCATGATAACAACCTGATCTCCTTCTACAAACACAACTCCGTATTACTCAAGAAGGTAGGAGAACCCGTCAAAGCGGGTGAGGCTATTGCCATCATCGGAAATACCGGAACCCTTTCGGATGGACCTCATTTACATTTTGAGCTCTGGCAGAATGGAAAACCGATCAATCCGGCTGATTACATCCGGTTCTGAAGCATAGCAAGAGCCCTTATACGATAGCTTCTTCTATTTTTTGTCGCCAGATGGGAAATCCATCTTTTAAGTGTGAACTGACATGTGGGTGTTCAATGGTCCGAAAGACCATCCCTCTGTTTAAGTTGGATTGAAGTCTCCAATGTTGCTTGTATTGTTGCCTGCCTTGTTCCCGGATGATGCCAATTATGCCCTCCATTAGACGAAATTGTTCCTGTATAGTGACTTCACTTGGGTTAAATGACCATACGTAAGTTGCGTGTGAATCCAGCAGTTCCCAACAATGATGGGTCATTTGACTCCCCCGTATAAAAAAAAGGAATCCGGCCACGGGCTTTAGGGTAAAGCGTAAGCGGTGATCTTTAGCTTGTAATTTGCCAGCCAAATAGTTTAGTTGAGCTGCATTCCTGACTTTGAATTCGTCGAGCAAAAGTGCTAACAAATCTTCATCAGATAACAGTGGAGCTTTGCCTGAAGATTGCGCAGACTCTTGAGGGACTTCCTGCAGCTCTTCGGAAGTGAATAAGCTCTGATCAACTGGCGTTGTCGGATCCTTCCAGCGATTCATGAAGTGCAACCGACGCACTACTTCAATAAGCCGGTTATCAATTTTGTCCAGTTCAGGAGACTTCACACCGGATAAACTCAGTCCATCGATGTTTTTAACCCAATGCAAAATGACGTGGATCTTTTTAGTGCCCAGCGCCTTGGCGAAAAAGGATTTAATCCAGTTGTATTCCGGTACCAGATAGCTGTTGGTCAAAACGGCACGTACAGGACCTGCTTTCCACTTCGATAATACGTTGATGTGCGCCTGGCCAATCCCAATTTCAACATCCAACAAATCTACCTGAACTTGTTCCGTCCATTCTTCCTCTTTTTGCTTTGGACGCACCTGTCCGTGAACGACCGGATCATGGTGTATGCCTGATTGGGTGGCCGTCGTTTCATTTTCTTTGGAATTAGCAAGAACATCGAACAAATCTATTTTATGATAGTAGGAAAGAAGAGGTTCCAGTTGTTCCCACTGTAGTTCAAAAAATGAGGCAAAGCGAATTGGTTTTTTCATCACCTGATCATAAAATGCCCGGACACTGGTGGGGTGGTATTCGAGTACCCGCATACGTATGGCTGCCCGCTCCTCATTGTATGCCACGATCGCAACTATCCAGAAAATTTCCTGGCCTGCACGGAAGCGAATGCTTTGTGGGGGAATATTGGTCTGATTTAGTGGGATGGAATGATTAGGGGTTAAGAAAAGCTTTTGTTCAGCTATTCGTATGATTCGTTCGTTGGATTGTTCATCCATGCAGCGGGTTTTATTTGACCAGGTAAACGAACTCCTTCATTTGCTCTTCGGGCTCGAGGACTGTCTGCATGTACATCCGGAGTCCGGGTTGATTGCGCCGGCTGAAGACCAGATTGGGCATCTGGCGGCACAGTTGATTGCCCTCAATCGTGAGGAAAGCAGTAGACAGTGAGCCAAAATCCTGGTGGAAGATCAATCCCTCATTGGAGTACATCCGCACGCGTGATTCATCCACCAGATAGCGGACAAGCTCTTTTGGTAAGGGTTCCTTTTCGAGATTACCCAGCTTTTTGGACTTTTGGTCTTTCTGATCGAATACAAAATGGGTATTCAGGTAGGCGATATTAATGCCGGAAAAGCTCGTCTGCACCAGATATCCTTGCTCGCTGATGTCGATCTCACGCCGGTATCCATTCTCTGAAAGCGTCTCACGGGTCCAGCCAGCCGAAGGTTTTTTATGCAGAAACCAATAAGAAGGGATGAAGTCTTTTGAGTCCGTCATCACTTTATAATACGAATAATTGGTACCCATTGCGTCTTTGAAATCATTTAAGTTGCTTTCCAATTGAAGAAAGTCGTTTTTCCAGCGGTAGCTGCGTGGTATAAAGAAGGTAACGGAAGAATCATTTTGCAGTCTGGGAACATCATAAAAGAAACATTCGTTTCCGGTCGATTCGTTGGTCGCACGTATTTGGCCAAGATGGATGGTTGGATCGTAATGATAGACCGTGCAACTTTCAAGATAACCGCTTAATGCATGAATGGATGTCTTGATTTTTTTCGCTTTGGGAGCATTGGCATTCAGGTAGAAGTATTGATATCGGTTACTATTGTTCACCCGCAGATAAAAGCAATAGTCCAGTTTGAGGTTGCGCTGAAAATAAATTTGCAGTTTGTTGCGCTTCAGCTTGTAATGCTGATCGTTGCCAGCCGTGGTGACATTGTACAGGAAGTCATTCACTGCATAGACGCTGTCGATTTCGATCATGGTATCGAACAAGTCTTCGGATTCCACCACCAGCTCATGTTCGGAGGGATCCTGCAGCAGGATTTCGGGCCCCATGTTGAAATAGACATTCAGTTGGTAGTCTAAGCTTCGTTCCTGATGTTGGAGCAGGTAGATGGTCGTCGCCACCCGGTATGGTTGATCAATCGTCCAGGTATAGGGTCTGTTGCCGGCGTTAGCGGGTATAGACCGGGTAGCCAGGACATGCTTACTCGAGTCGAGGACAAAAAAATTTTTGACCTGACCATTCCCCATCAGCTTCGGCGACAGGGTAATGCTCCATTCCTGGGAGAATCCGATGGAAGCCCAGCAAAGGCAGAGGACTACCAGTTGATGGATTTTATAATTCATCATGCCACCTAAGGTAGCAGATTTTGCAGAAATGAATGGGTCATTCACTGGTTGAAAAGATTGCCTGAATTCGAAGCTCTTTTGATTTTAACCGTTCCTGCCCGGACTGGGCACCAATAATCCGGCCAGGGCGCCGATGGCGGCAGACCCTAAGGAGGTTAGAATGGTGGGGACATCAGCATCGGTATTTACCTGATCCCTGCCGATAAGTATCAGTATTCCGATGGTAATAAAGATGATGGTGAATCCGAGTGCACTTACGACTAGCCGGTAGATCCATTGGTCCCAGTCAAGCGGAGTGTTTTTGAGGATTTCTTTGGTAGCGTTGACCGGATCTTCCTTAAATGCATTTTTTAGTTCTTCATTGGACTCCAGGGTGTTCTGTAAGTCAGTCATCGATCGAATGGGTTTTTGCATGAACATGATATTTCGTTTCATCTAATGGGATGTTCGGCAAAAGGTAACCCTCAAATGGCTTGAAAATTTCTGTTTTTAAATCGGGGGCATTAAATTTAATAGGACAACCAACTAAACGCATGACTGGCGAAAACGATATTATTACCCGC
Source organism: Lewinellaceae bacterium (assembly GCA_020636355.1). Classification (GTDB taxonomy): domain Bacteria; phylum Bacteroidota; class Bacteroidia; order Chitinophagales; family Saprospiraceae; genus JAGQXC01. The sequence continues at coordinate 57,128 of JACJYB010000001.1, forward strand.
ATTCTGGCTGGAGATGAAGCTGTCCTCGAAAACATCTACCTGGAACAACGGGAACCATTCATTCACTGGATCAAGCAACAATACCAGGTCCCGGAAGAAGAGGGTATCGAATTGTTTCAGCTGGCAGTGGTTATCTTTTACGACAACGTGATCTCCGGGAAACTCACCGAACTGACCAGCAGCATTGCCACGTATCTATTCCGGATAGGGCGGAACAAAGCCTTTGAATACCACCGGGCAAATCAAAAGAAGCATCAGGGAGGGCTGGAAGATACACTGCTGTATCATGTCGCGGAAGAAAATGAGGTCAACAAAGCGGAAGTCGAAGACAACTACCGCATCATGGATGAAGGCATGCAGCAGTTGGGTGAACCCTGCCGGGGCATCATCCACGGTTTTTACGTGTTGCGTCAGACCATGGATGAACTGGCGGAACGGCTGGACTATAAAAATGCCGACACCGTCAAGAATCTGAAATACAAATGCCTGAAGCGACTCCAGAAGATCTGTGAAGCGTTAAAGGCGCAAATTACGGTCCGATGAAGCTCAGTAATGCGGATAGAGACCGGCTGGACGATTACCTGATGAACCGGCTGGAGGCGGCTGATCGAAAGGTTGTGGAGCAGCTGATTGCATCCGACCCGGACTGGAAAGAAGCCTTCGAGCAACAGCAGCTTTTAAAGAGCGGACTGGCACAATCCCACCTGGTCAACCGGTTAAACCAATTACGCGACCTGGAAAAAAAACGAACGGGAGGGGGTGACCTGCCTGGAGAATCTGCATTAAAAGCAGATGGCGAGGCTGGACGTCCCGAAAATGTCCCGATGGAACACGAAGAAATACCTGATGTACAAGCCTTGCGTTACCACAGCCTGATGCAGGTCACCCGACGGCTGCGCGGGATGGAAGACCGGCGGAAATCGGATGGGGTTCGCCCAAAAGGAGGGCGCAGAAGATGGTTGTGGGGGCTGGGTGTAGCGGCAAGTGTGATCCTGGTGGTGGGATTGGGGCTGTGGATGCGGCCGAAAGAGCCGTATAGAAATCAATATTTGCTGGCCCATTTTAATGAATATGTGTTGCATAATAAGACGCGGTCCACGGAGCCACAACCGGGCCCAAAGAATTGGAAAGGTTATGACTTGTACGTGTTACAAGATTTCCAGGCGGCCATTCCGTATTTAAAGGAAGAATGGGAGATCAACAGGGATACCTTGGCTTTGTTTTATTTGGGAGTTAGTTATGCGGGGGTGGGAGAGTTGGAGAAGAGTGAAAAGATCCTAGAAAAACTTTTAAAGTTAGAAAATGTAGATTCTCAAAAACTAAGTAAAATCTTGAATTAAAATGGTTTAAAAATTAATTGAAACTCATCTTGAATTTTTAAAAAAAATAACTCGTATAAGTGCCTGTTAAAAAGATAGCATAATAATTTTTTAAACAAAAAAATTAAATTTTTATGGGAAATCATTTTCATAAATTGAATCCACAATTAATTGATGTGAGTAAGGTGTCTGATACATCTTGTGAGTATATTAAAAACATTGAATCAGATCTTGGCAACTTTTATGCATTTTCTTGCGAAGAAATAAGTTGTTGTAAATGTAGAAATAACAGTTAATGAATTCATAATTGGCAATATATTTAACGAACCAAAATCTAGAAATAGACATTTTGTTTTAATAGTTCATTGATGGAAAAAAATCAGAAAAAAGTATTAAATAAGTGAAAGTAGCGACTTGTACTCCGGATACTAAAATTTCAATTAACAATGAATTAATTGCTTTTACTCGTCGTGATTCTGGTTTTATATGCAATGATGTCATTCATGGATGATATTACAGACTCCCATCAGGTCCTAAACCTGTTAATTTTTTGCCTGCTTGAACAAATTAAAGATTTGATGGTTAGAATTTTATAATAGTGAAATTACAAGTGGGGATATTTCGCATTTATGATTTGAATTGGTTAGTTATGATATGCCTTTTCAGGTGTTCCTGGATTAATCTATTTGACCGCAGTCAGCTTCCATTAAAGATATAATATTTAGGAAGTATTGGTATCCGGCCATAATATGGTGAAGTTTAAACGTTCTTATAAAATCAGAATGGCCCACAAAGATGTGTAATGGTATTTGATCCGATTTGAAAAAAAGAACCTGAGTATCATATATACCCTCACTTCCAAATATTTTCCTTCACGATGTTAAACAATAGCGTGATGCCTACAATTTGAGTTGGATGGTTTAATAGTTCATAACAAAATCTGAATCAGTTTTTACATCCTGAGGATCTCTAAATAATAGATAAGTCATATTTCCTTCGCATCAGCGTAGGCGTGCATGGCGATATGCAATGATCTCGAGGTGTCTTGCAGCGTTTTAAATAAAATTTGGCTTTTTGGCTTGCAATCCGAATATATGATCTGTATTGGGGTGTTGGTTTTCAATGCTTGTAGTACTTCAGGTAGGATCGTAGTTCAATACTCAGATTGGATGAGTTGATGGTGTTTTTATCTGAAAATGCAAAAGCACTTTTTGATTCGATGGATGGAATAATAGTGCTGGAGTAAGTCATCGATGGAATGGATCCTATTCATACTAGAAAATATGGACGATCATCTAAATAGTCAGAGACGATAATGTCAAAGCCAAAACTGATTCTGACTCACAATTTTACATGGAGAAATGACCAAAGAGGAATCTCATTTGTTTGATTTCAGAAGTAGAAGATTGGTTCAGATAGAGCATGTTTCCATAGAGTATTCAATCACGGATCCCGCTGTTGCATAATTTGATCCAGCAACTTTATTTCTTAAAGTGTTCTTGGGGATGTATTGCGCTCATTATAGTGTCTTTTGATCTTTAATTGCAATTGATGAACAACGTTGAGTCAAACAGTTGTAGTCAATTAAAGTCAGGTATTAATAGTATTTTAATTTGGCAGATTTAGTCTGAACCGTGCGTGAAAAATTGATACATGGATGAATAGAGATTCGTTCACAATGCTGTCTATGACCTATAAAAGCAAACTGTCCTTTTCTGCAATCGTAATTGCTGGCATACCGTTCTAGTTTGGATCGATGTTGATAATATGGACTCGCCAGTAATTATCCGGTATTTTTGTTCGAGGCAAACAGAAAGTAGTCATTTAGGATGTATCTGGCCTGTTTGAGAATAAACTCTGCAAATATGCATGCCGTTTCAAATACTACTTTGGCAAATTTTGTTAATCAAACGTCTGAACTCTTCAATGCTATATTCTTCATTTCAACCAGAGAAACGCCTTTTAACCAGATCCAGACCAGATATAAATCTCTGAATCATTTTTGCTGGATAGCAAAGGCTACTGGAAAACGATTCTGTATCAAATTAACATCAATAAAAACTGTTGGGATGTCAAAAGGCATATTCGATAAAATAGTATCGATGTGGCTTTATATGAAATCATGACAAGTTTCAGCAACCATCAAGTTGCACTTAACGACATGAAGATAGTCAGCGCCTTGTCATACGTTTAGTTTAATGTTAGGATTAATGTTAGTTGGATAAACTGACGATATAGATCAGATTGAGGAAATTCAAAGCCTTGCATATTGTATCTTGGACATTTTCCACAAATCTTTTATGTCCACAGACCAACTTTTCATGAATCTATATAGTATCAATTTATTGTAATATTGGTTGAGAGTAACTCAAGGAACGGTTGAGCCAATTCGTTTGTTAAGGATAATTCTATAATTGCATGATATTTGTTAATTAGCCAGTTTGATTCGAACTTTCAACGAAGGATTAAAGCCTGATTATTGAATTGAAAGGATCATAACCACAAAGCTATCTTGAAGATAGGACTCCTTATTATTGACTCAAAATCATTTTAGTAATCAATTGACTCTAATTGCTACTAGTGGCAACTTTGAATTTGTCCTTTGAATAACAGTCATTTCTTGAACAAGATTGGGTCAGGATAATACGGATTTTACCAAGTTTTGTTTCATTGATTTATTGTAATTATCCTGGTATACTATCTGTAATCCGAATCTTCCTTTCTTTTTATATTGTCTTTTTAACTGATAAAGATTGATTAGGATCATTTGGATTACTAAATGTGATTGGATTCTTTCTGTCTGTTTTATGTGTCCGTAGATGTAATTTTTTGTTTCATCTTTTCAGATTCTTTAATATCCTATTCCTGCCAAGCAGGTATTAAATATTGAAATGCCGGATCCTTCTACTAAATGGTTGGATATTAGAAATGTACTCGGTGAGCTTGTCATACAAAATACTAAAAATGACCAACTAGGATCTCAAATCAATGTTCTAAATTGGCCAAGGGGGTCTTATTTTGTAAGAGTTCTTACGAATCAATGCCTGCGCGTAATCCCTATTCTCATCCAATAATTGTTTAGTGCGTTATTTACTATTATAAAAGGAGGCTGTTCCATTAGAGAACAGCCTCTTTTTTATTCAGGTGGATTTTTCGACTCTCCTTAAATTAAGCAAGATTTCAATTTGATTATTAATTTTGGCCTTGCTTAACAATGAAATAGGGTTTGAATATATTGTTCGACTTCATTGGAATTGTATTTTGATTGCTTTACTTACATGATTCAGGCAGGTTACTTATTTAATTACACATTATTCTAGTTTTCTCCCTTTCATTTGCACAACCCCCTACCGCGCCTTATATTCACCCTGAGCAACCTTATAACCCTTAATGAACTCTTCGCTGGATATCATACCCCGTATCTTGCAAGGTGATGCGCGGATCATTGAATCACTGTACCGGGAGCACCGCGAGCCCTTCATCCGCTGGGTGCAGCAGAAGTACAGCGTGCAGGATGATGTAGCTGTCGAACTCTTCCAGGTGGCTATAGTGATCTTCTACGATAATGTCATTAGTGGTAAGCTGACAGAGCTTAAGAGCAGCGTCTCCACCTACCTCTACCAGATCGGCCGGAACAAAGCCCTGGAATACCATCGGCAGCGGCAACGACATGGGGGTGACCAGCTGCATGACACCCTGTTGCAATACATGTCCCAGGATTTAGGGACTGAGCACGAGGAAATAGAGGAAGACTATTTAATCATTGATCAGGGTATGCAGCAGCTGGGTGAGCCCTGCCGGAGCCTCATCTATGGATTCTACGTGCTCAATAAAAGCATGGAAGAACTGGCGGAGGAGATGAACTACAAGAATGCGGATACCGTTAAGAATCTGAAGTACAAATGTTTGCAGCGGTTGAGAAAGATCTGTGACGGGCTGAAAGGCTTAAATGGTACGGTATGAGATTAACTGCTGAAGAGCTGCACCGGTTGGATGAATACCTGCTTGGCCGTGGTACCAGCCAGGAGCGAGAGTCGATCCGGGTCATTCTGGAAAGCAATCCGGATTGGCAGGCTGCCGCAAAGGAGCAAATCCAGCTATACCGCCAGCTGAAGTATTCACTGCTCAACCACCAGTTGCAGGCACTCCGCGAAATTGAAAAAAAGTTAACCCAAGGGGGTGACCTTGGTGAGGATTCTGCATTAATAGCTAACAATGGGGCTGGACGACATTACAAAACCCCGATTATGACAGAAGAGACACCTAACCGGGACGCCCTCCGGTTCCATGGCCTTATGCAGATGGCCCGGCAACTTCAATCGATTGAGCAGCAGGGCCATCCGTTGGGCCGGGAAACCAGGAAGCGTCTGCATTTGGGAAGGATTTTAGCCATTGCCGCCGGGTTTTTTGTCCTGGTTTTGGGCATATGGCCCTGGATAAAACCGGCTACGGAAGGAGAAAAGTTATTTCAAGCCAACTTTGTCGCCCCCGATCTGAGTATTCAGTCCAGAGGGATGGATCAAAACTCCATTGACTCCCTTCAGAAATTAGCTTACGGAGCTTACATCACCGGCGAATACAGGCGCTCCCTTAAATTCTTTCGGAGAATCGGAGAACTACCGGATTCTACCTACACCAAAATTTATGGCATCACCTTGCTCCTCAACAACCGGCCAGAAGAAGCCATCACATTATTTCAAAACGGAAAACAGCGATGGCCGGAAGGTCCGAAATGGGACCAATGGATCGGCTGGGCATTACTCAAAGAAAACAAAGTACAGGAAGCCCAAGAATATCTTAACTTGGATCTTTGATCAAAACTGACCCTGTCCCGGTGATTCTGCCGATATCTTGATCAGGCCGCATTACGAAAGTCCGGGCATCGGTCATAGCGTGGACTGAAATCTTTGGGTTACTTTTTGCATAAACGGTTGCACAGGGGAGTGGTCGCATTTTGGCCCGTCCTGATTCTGATACTGTCCGGATCATACTGGCGCTGCACCCAGGAAGTGCATGCGACTGATCCGCACTGGGATCTCATTGATTCGAGCTGTATTTACCTTCCCGCGAGAACCTGGCATCTGGATCAGGCATCTTCAGGGGATTATTGTGCGATCTCCCATCAACTGTCCGGTCCCCCCCCCGGTCAATGGTTGTTTTTAGATTCCATTTACAAGGAGTTCGTACAACTCGGGTGCGATTCGTCGTCGACCTGGCCTCAGTTTCAGGGCCTATTGCGCAAGTTGGAGAAATGTTACTGCAGTCTTTATCTTGAAGTTGCCGGAGTAAGCCTGGATCGGTTTGGAGCTATCATGAGCCCTGACGATAAGGAGCGTATCGAAAGCTGTGCCGTAGCGGCCACTTGTTCCGTTTATGGTGCACATTCCCTTGAGAGTATCCGGGCCAAGCAGCAGCTTGCCGATCATTACCGGGTCAACCAACGCTATCTTCGCGCCGATACCTTCTATCAACAATGCATTGATGGGTTAATGTCAGTTTATCCCGATTCAATCGCCTGGCTGGAGCGATGTCTGTCCTACCACGGAACCATGAAAAGGCACCAGTCCGAATACGATAATGCACTGGCGGACTTCAGGCTCTGCCGGAATTTGATCGCCCGGATGGGTGACTATTCCCGGTTGGCCTTTGTGTACAACGAGGAGAGCATCATACAGGGCAATAGCGGAAACCTGCCCCGGTCATTGATCCTGGTCGATTCAGCCCTGATCTTCGGAAAAAAATATCAGATTCCAGGCCAGGTCGCCAAATCGTATCTCATAAAAGGAACCATATTGTCTCTGCAGCGCAGGTATCAGGATGCACATCATCTGTTTCTCGAAAATCTGCACGATGTATCCACACCGGATAAAAAACTGGAGATTTATGGAAAAATAATCAGTAACCTGGTGCGGTTGAATCAGTTGGACTCTGCCCAAAAATATCTGGAGTCGGCTGATACCGAGGGCATTAAAACGCCGAAGACGCTTGCCTATTTCAACTTCCAATGTTCCCAATACTTCCGGTCGAGGAATGATTTTAACGAAGCTCTCGAGGCAATAAATAAGGCATTGGCCCTGACCAATCCGGGACTTGGCCCGACGCTTCATTCGATCAAGGCTCCCGAAAAAAAACGGGCTATGCTGGATGAGTGGGCACTCTTTTACCTGGGCCAGAAGGGTGACTTGATGGGTAATCAATATTTGCTTACCGGGGATAGCATCTATCTGGACTCCTGCCTGGATCACTATGCATACATTGACGATTACATCCGGGATCACTTCCGTTACTCAGATACGGGAGACGAACTGCATGCTGTGGATCTCTTGAATGAAATGTATTTCAAAGCCATGTCTATTTTGGTGCGGGTAGCTGAACGGGGAAGGACAGCAGCTTTTGATAATTTATTGAATGCTTATGGAGAGCGTATGCGCTTCCGCAAGTTGTTTCAGGATTTTGACCTGCTGGAAGCGGTGAGTGATCGTGATCCGCATCTCAAAGAGATCGTTGAAGCGCTGATTGATAATCGGAATCTGGTACCAGTTACCTGGAATCCCAATCAGAATTTGGTCGGCAACGAATACGCATCTGACCGACAGAAAAATGTGCTTCTGGATTCACTAGCCAAAAATTATCCGTTGATTCTCGAAATGTACTTTCAACGCAAGGAGGTGACGACCCGGGAGGTCCTGGATTGGAACAAGGCCAATAAAGCCACCACCATTGCGCTCTTCTCCAATCACGATGGCGATGTGATCGGCTTGGTATATGGTGAGAATGTGCATGCATTTTATGAACCGGCCTCGGAACCCGCAGAAATGGAGTGGTATAATCAGATCAATCAACCAATCCTTGATGAAAAGTCCTGGCCGGAACATTTGCTTTTGGCTGATCGCATCCGATCCATGATGGACACAAGCACCTCGAATGTTGTTTTTCTGGCAGAAGGTGATCTGGAGAAAATTCCTTTTGGAAAGTACTTTAATGACCGGTATTCCGTCTATTATGGATATACACTGGCGCGACTGGTAAGTGCACCGGTTGAGCAAACCCTAAACCTGGAAAACCACCCTTTGCTCAGCTTTGTACATTCGGATAAACGAGGAGCGGATTTACCGTATACCTACCGGGAGGGGAATTGGTTGCAAAATAATTATCCGGAGAGTCGTGTATTTTTTGGAGAAGACGCCACCATTCGAAATTTTAATAAATACCGGTCCGAATACGATGTGTATCATTTTGCGTTGCATGGCATCAACAATCAATCCAATCCTGCCGCCAGTGGAATTCAATTCCGCGATGGCTTGCTGGATATTGTTCAGATCAGTAAAGAAAATTGGACAGGAAAAACCATTATCCTGAATATTTGTGACGCCGGCACCGGACCTTCTGCTTCCGGCGCCGGGGTCTTATCAATCGCTAAGGCATTTATTAATGCTAAATTAATTATTGCTCCGATTTATCGGTTGGATGATGATCAGGGCTTTAAAGGCATTAAAGCTATCGCCAATCATCAGCGAATGGACGAACAATATCGCTGGATCATTTATTAATTCCATTCCTGGAAAAAGATCGCTTTATTGGGTTTTAGCGATAGGTTTGTCTGACGTTGGAGCATTCATTAATTTACTTCATCCTTGGATTTAAAGTGCAGACAAATTGCCATTATTAATAATTCGCCTTTGAAATCGGATTTAATAAATAATCGATGGTCCGTATGGTGCCATTTTCTACTACCTTTACATTTTGGATCAATATAAATCGCATATCATCGGAAGCGGAGATCGGATCAGGTATCCGGTAATAAATCGGTTCATTTATATTCATCGTATAAGCAGTGGGACCTTTTTGTGCTGTCAGCTGGTAGGGACCGTTGAGGTACCAATAGGTGGAGGATTTGAAGCGCTCCAGCCCATCCATGACCTTGATGTTATGCACGTTGTTGATGGAATTTCCATTTTGGACGGATATATTTCCCGTGTAGGCCGTTTCCTTTTGTTTATCAATGTATTGATTGGCAATCCAGTCGTCCGGCAATGCAATTACATGTGCTTCCAGTTGGAGGGAATAATCGCCGGGCTCATTTCCTTCCACATAAAAATGATCCAGAATCATCCGGGTATTTACATGATTGCTGACATCAGCATACTGCGGGGCATAATAAGCCGTGAAAGATAATTCCGGATCCCCCAGCGAATATTGAATTTCTTCCACCTCCATGGATTCAAAAGGATTTTCCGGGTTCGTAAACGTGTGGTTATTCGCGACAAAAGAAGTTCCTCCCGTTATATGTCCCAATACATGTTCTTCAACAGAAAATAATTGGAAATATTCCGGGTAATACGTGTCCGTAATCGGATGGCGTGGATAATTACTTGGGTTACCGTAAATAAATACGAGTACTGTTGTTGCCAGGGCGGCAACGAAATTGGCGTTTTTCATACAACTTGCGTTTATCTATTATGCCCTGGCGAGAAAAAGGTAACCTTGATTTATTAAAAAAAGGCATTACTCCCGGAGTAATTATTGTTTTTGGTACTTCCGGACCGGATCCGATCTTGGCTCTATTTAAAATTCTTTCAAAGGAGTGGCCTTTCCCCAAAAATTGTAGGTAGCCGGTTTCCATCCTGGTAAATAAAGCGTCTCCATTTGCTCTATTCGAAATCCATTTTCTATCAGCACTTCGGGGATATTTCGATTTAATTGACAGCCACCGCTAAACGTTTTCCAGATCGGATTGAGCCGTTGCTGCCATTGGAATACCGGTGGGTGTGGTGACAAACCATGTTCTGAAAAGAAAAAAGAGCCGGTGGGTTTAAGGACGCGATTTATTTCCCGGAGAGCACGATTAAGATCAGGGATAGAACAAAGTGTAAACGTAGAAACAACCGAATCAAATGTGTCCTGTTCAAAGGGCAGCTGCTCGGCACTACATTGGATGTATTGCACCGGAAAAGCCAATTGATCCAAATCAACGGTGCATTTATTCCAGATTTCGAAGGAAGGCTCAAGTTCTATGACGGCAGTAACTTCTTTGGGATTGTACAAAGGTAGGTTTAACCCGGAGCCTGCGCCTATTTCGAGCACCTTACCGGTCGCATGCGGTACCACTTTGAGTCGTTGATCGGTTACAATCTGATGCCGGCAGATGGAATCTACCAGATAGGGCAACAAATATTTATTATACCATCCCATTTTCCAGGCCGCTTCAATTTTTCAATCATCGAAGGTAGTAACAGTTGAAGCCTGAAAAAGGATGTTAGGACAGGAATGTTTGGCCGCATGTCATTTCCAGTCATCGGTTTCCAGTTTGAAAATAGCTTCAACCGGTGTGCCGAAGACGTGGGCCATTTTCAATGCCAGCAGGGTGGAAGGAACAAATTTGCCGGTTTCAATCGAATTGACCGCTTGTCGGGATATACCTATGCGGACGGCCAATTCAGCTTGCGTCCAGTTTTTCTTTGCCCGTTCTACTTTGATACTGTTTTCCATGCTAACTGTATTTTCGGCGTGCAATCCACCATCCAATGGCATAAAATAGTCCCATAAAGGGGACGAGATCCAAATAGCCCCAATCATTCCGGTCTAAAGTTACCACCCGGTCAAGCATGCCTAAGGTCATGAGAAGTAATAGGCCTAGCAAGAATGCGGTAACTACAGCTTCTGTCTGGATTTTCCGCTGCAACTCATCCATAGATGCTACTTCACGGATCAGAAAGACCAGGAAAATCAGAAAGAATAGGACGGGCACCAATGCAATTCCAATGCCGGTTTTTACTGGCAGGTCTACTCTTTTGATGATTAATAAACAAATGGTGTAGACCGCCCCCCACAACAGAGCAGTGGCCAAAGTTTGATTACGACGCAATCGTGTTTTACCGTACATAGCTTTTTTTTGTAGGGCAAAGATATTTATACTGGATAAAATGTAAAGTATATACGACAAATAGACAAGTAATGGCGACAATAAATGCTTGCTAAGCGACGGGTGAATCAGTGCGTTAAATGAAACAGGACACTGGCATGTGGTGCGAGAGATACTTCGAAATTACTTTTCCTGCTGCCTAATGCTTCACCGGTCCATAGATTGGTAATCTGGCAAGAATCGCCTATCCCGGTCTCCCTCAGATCAACCGGTACTATTTTATCCGTTGTGCTTTGGTTGAAAAGAGCCAGATATACCGTATGATCCCCGGGATGGTTGGAGACGATAGCCAGGGTGCTGTCTTGCGCAGATAATTTGCGAACCTCATCGGATTCGCGATGCATTTTCAGCACAGCTTCGTTGGTCAGGAGGGATAAGGTAAATGGGTCATTGGATGGTAGATCGCCCCCATAAAAAAGCGGTGACTTTGATATGGTGAATAAAGTCATAAGCGAATATTGTTCCAGGGGTGTCAGCCGGGTCATGCGATCCGGACCCCGCTCTCCCCGGAGGGAGATCCGGCCCAGCGGAATCATGTCACAATCCGGCCAGGTGCCGGATGCAATGTACGGATACCATTGGGGTGCGATTTCCATCAAATGCTGGATGTGTGGCCAGGTATCCCAGACATCGTCGACCATCCGCCACATATTGGCATGACGCTGTACATGCTCCGCCTCCGAAAGCGGTGTTGCACCGGGAGACAGGCTCAATACCATGTTGCGGCCGCACTGGTCGATGGCATTCCGGATTAGATCAATCTCTGCCTGGTGGTAGGGCCGCGCGATATCATCCACCTTGACAAAATCAACGCCCCAGGCAGCGTAGAGGTTAAAAATTGAGTTGTAATATTCCTGAGCACCGGGCTTATCCGCCACGATGGTATAATTATCCCGTAGCCACTCGCATTGCATTTCCGGGGAGTAAATTTGGTCCGCGGTAATCCCATTGGCATTCAGGATGGGTAGTTTGTTTTCAACGGCAATTTTAGGAATTCCGCGCATGATGTGAATCCCGAACTTCAGACCTTTTTCATGCAGGTAATTCGCCAAATTGGTAAATCCATGGCCATTTGCAGCCGAGGGAAAGCGATTGATGGCCGGTAGATAACGGCCATATTCGTCGATGACATAACTTGGGTCCGTCTGATTGTACCCGCCGGCTTTAGTGTTCTCAACAAACCATCTGATATCCACGACGATGTATTGCCATCCATAAGCTGCAAGGTTCGCCGCCATGTAGTCGGCATTAGCCTTTACCTCATCCTCGCGAACAGTGGGGCCGTAACAGTCCCAGCTATTCCAACCCATGGGTGGAGTAGGAGCCCAGGACTTGAAGGTGTCGCCGGTACCTGCTTCCTGCTTCACAGCCGGGGACTTGCAGCGAAGCGTCGAGAATACCAGGCAGATCAATAATGTTATCCCAAAATAGTTGCGCCAATTCATAGAAGGAAGATAACCAATTACCTGATAACGTATTTTGGTGCTCGCAGAAAGTGCCTATTGAAAAAATCAATTGCTACCATTCGTCTTCGGTCGGATAGCGGTCGTCAACCACCAATATCCGTGGGATGGAGTCGTGCCAGCCCTGAGGCAGATCACTGAACAATACAGAAAAGGGTTCGAGGGGAATGTAACGGCAAAGCGAACGGCCTAAAATGCTGATTAATTCAGGACGCTTTCCGGAAGTGGTGACAATCTTAGTCTTGGTAAGCATTTTGCCCACCGATTTTCCCCAAACGGCTTCAGTGATGCCGTAATAAAAAAAGGTTGAGAAGTAATAACTTATCACCAGGATGCCCAGATAGAAGGAATTGTCTTCCTGATACAAATTTTCTCTCGCAAACAGAATGGTTGCGAAAACGACGTAAATACCAAAGATCACCATACGATCAATGAGGTAGTTGACAAATCGCGTTCCCTTGTTAGCAATGTAATTTTTGGGATCTACCCAGTCGGAGACTTGTTGATCGAGGATAAGGTTGTCCATAATGCAATAGTATAAATGAAATAATGTATCGATAAAGATAGCCAGATTCTGCCAGGGCAAAATAAATTTCAGGAAAGTTGTCTGTGGCGGGATGCACGAATTCCGGAATTGGTATCCATCCAATTTTCCGATCTGAATGCTAGATGGTTCGGTTCCCCATAATTCCTGGTACTCTATTTGATAAGATTAATGCAGTGATTTGTTGAAATAACGCCCTCAAACGATCAAATGATAGAAGTTGAAGGGAATCATTCTTGTCCATAGGCCAAAAAAATATCACTCTCTCGGGAGATTGTTACCGGCAGTTATCCTGTTTATTATCATTTTATTGATACTTCCGGCTTTTGTTAAAGCGCAAAAAGGTTTTCCACATCCCTGGTCATTGCACGCCGGTTATTATGGGAATAATTTATGGAATCCGGGACTGCAGGTTGGTGCTGACCGTCAACGGGTAACTATGGACAAAAGCCGTAATGATCACGAATTCACCGTTGAGAAATGGTTTACCGGCGACCTGGGTTATTATCTGGACCCGGGCAGCCACGGAGCTTGCTTCATTCAGGTGGGGACCGTACGCAGAAAGTATAAAGAGAGAATGTTTTATACGCAAACCGGATTCAATCCGCTAGGCATTTACCGGTCAATTCTGCCGGAGACTTTTCTGGTGACCGATGGAGGACCAGTGGAACCTGTGAAGTTTCCCGGAAACTGGTATTATGCACCTTCGGTTTCATGGGGTGTCGGTCAATATTACCGGAAACTCCCAGGCACCGGATGGTATGCCAAACTGGAATTAATGGCATTGCTGCCTTACAATACCTATGTGCAGTTTTTAATCAATCTTAATCTGGGGTATCGTATCCCATTACGCTAATGCTTGGTGTCATTCGAAATCTGATTATTGTTGGGCTGTTGCTACAGCTTTATTCTTGCGGGAAGACGGAAGCAGGCCGGGTGGATGAGACCATCTATGTACGCCACCAGGGAGCGGACATGCCAGCCTATGTGCATGGTAATTTATCCAGTAATGCAGTTCTGGTCATTGTACATGGAGCGGGCAGTTTCGGTCTTTCGTTTCGGGAGGAGTCCTTTAAGTCTGTCCTGGAAAAACTTTTTACGGTCGTTTATTTTGATCAGCGCGGGCAGAGCATGTCCGAAGGGCATTATCCAAAACCTGACGATGTCATCCGGCTGATGGGAGATGATGTGTCGGCACTAATCCAGGTGCTGAAGCATCAATATGGCGCCGATAAATCCTACTTTCTTTTGGGGCACAGTCTGGGTGGAATGATTGCGTTGTCATCCATGGTAAACGGCGGATCACAAACCGACCTGGCCGGGTGGATCTGCGTGGACGGGGCGCTGGATTTCCCATTCATTAAGCAGGCCAGGAAAGAAGCTGTACTGCAGATTGGTGATGAACAGATCGATGCCGGCAATGACCCCGGAAGTTGGAATGATCTGATCAACCGGTTGCTCTCGCTGGATCCCGATTCGGACTACGATGAAATCCTTAAAATTGCCGGGGAAGCTATGGATCTATTGACCACTACAGGCGTTATCCCTGCGGGCGATTCCAAGGACCGGCTTCGCAATGCGATTGTGATCAACAACCCGGTTAACTGGCTGGTGTCCATTTATTTCAACCAACCGGTACAAGCTGCCCTGGCGGAAGATTTGTCACTGACCAATCGACTTAATGCTATAACCATACCGACGTTATTTATCTACGGGAAATACGATTTAAGTGTCCCTCCGGCTATGGGTGAATGGGCAAAATTTAATGTCGGGTCGTCTTCGAAAGAATTGCTGCTATTTGAACAATCCATGCACCATCCTTTTTATTCGGAGCCTGAACATTTTGTCGAACAGGTCGCTCAGTTTATTAACAACAACAAGTAAGCACTTTTTTTGAGGACCATAATAAGTAACTGGCGGCAAGGCTGCGCCTTCTGTTGATTGATAATTTCCATGCCACATCGTATTATTTTAGTATCTTTTCTGATTGTGCGGGTACAAAATCCGGAATGGACCCCGAGAGAGTGCGCCAAAAAGGTCATTCAAAAAGGCTAAAAGAATAAGTTATCCAACAATATCTCATTGCAATGAACGGATTTGGAGTCGAGATCATTTTGAGCAGGCAACTGGCGGATTGTTTGGATACCCCTGTTTTCATCGTTGACCCTGACGGCACCTTACTATTTTACAACCATCCGGCAGAATCCATCCTCGGCCGTCGTTTTGAAGACACCGGGAGTATGCGGGTGGAGGAATGGTCAACGATATTTAAGCCATGCGATGATCATGGCAATGATTTGGCCCCAGAGCGTTTGCCGCTGGTAGAGACGTTGGCTACCCGTAAAGCGGCGCACGGCTCCTTCTGGATCAAAGGGCTGGATCAGAACCTCCACAATATTTCAGTTACATCGGTTCCGGTCATCGGCCGTTCGAATGAATTTTCCGGTGCGATGGCAATCTTTTGGACCCATTCTCAGGACCTATGAAAGTATTGGTACATGGAGCCCGCGGATCTTATCCCACCTCACAGGAAAACACACTTAAATACGGGGGACAAACGCCTTGTGTCGAAGTTGTCCATGGAGAGGAGCGGATCATTCTGGATGCAGGGACCGGAATTTTGCAGGTGGATGCCGACCGGATCAGCGCCGGCAAGCGGATTCATATCCTGCTGACGCACCTTCATATGGACCATATCCTGGGGCTTGGTTTTTTCCGGCCACTTTTCAATGCAGAAAATGAAGTCCATATTTGGGGCCCCTACAGCCGGGATGCCCCATTGCGTGAACGCATCAATCGGTATTTGTCGCCACCCTTTTTTCCATTGCCCTTGCGGGATATATCCTGCCAAATGGTGTTGCATGAACTCAAGCAGGGTACATTTGCCATTGGAAATTTTACCATTTATTGTGAATACGTGGTTCATCCCGGACCTACACTCGGCTTCCGGGTTACCGCCGGAGAAAAGGTGTTTACTTACTTGCCGGATCACGAACCAATGCTGGGACAAAAAAGAATTCCCGACAACCGTTGGTTATCCGGATACAATCTAATACTAGGCGCCGACCTGCTGATTCATGATGCGCAATACACCACACAAGAATATGAGCAGCGCATCGGGTGGGGGCATAGTTCATTCCAGCAAGCGTGTGCTGTGGCACAGATTGGCAGCGTAAAAAAGATGCTTTTCTTTCACCATGATCCGGAGCACGGGGATGATTTCCTGGATGCCCAGGTCGAAAAGATGAGCGCATCACCTGCAATCTCGCTGGACATTGCCCGCGGCGGATTGACTTATCCTGTTTAAGATTGCGTTCGGTACAGCTTGACGGGATGATTGTAATGGATTTATGTTTTAGTACCTGCTCGTATAGAAATTTGAAGGTCAAAGGACTTAGCGTTTCATTAACTGCTCCAGTTCCGCCAATAAACTTTCTTTTTGGGAGGGCCTGGATGCATTCCAGTTGACGATCTGTCCGTCCGGGTTGATAATCAGATACGTTGGATAACCTTTTGTATGCAGCAAGTTGGATAAGGTTCTGGATAGAGGTTCTTCCAGAAAATAATGATCCCCGGAGAGTTGGTACTGCTTGATCAGGCTTTCCATGGCTGGTTGATCACCAGACATACAGAGATAGATGAATGTAAGCGGATAATCCTGCAGGAATTCTTTAGTGTCGGCGGCAAAGGGCATTTCACCCCGACAGGAGCACACCAGGTTGCCCATACATCGAGGTAGAGATATTGTCCGGGATGTTTCTTCGATAAAGATTGGATAAATGCTTCCGGACTACCTTCCTTCAGGTCGGTAAGGTGGGCATAGGCTGGTAGTGGTTGTTCCATCTGGGACAACAATTGATCATATCGGTATTGGTAAAGCTGCAGGATAGCAGGATCAGATATTCGGGAACGCAAAACGTTTAAAAAACTTGCGCTTGAACGCTATTTGCACCTTCAATAGCATCACTGAATGCGTTGCCGAATATCATAGTTGCAAGCAATTGACCATCTGTACCCATGCGATTCAGATTTTCAGTTCTTTTTCGTAAAAGCGAAGGTTTGCCAGATAGCTGTATTTTTTCGTAGCGCTCCTGTCTTTATACTTTGTTCTTTTAAATGTTGGATTCCTTGCTCCAGTTGCTGAATATCTTGAGGAGTGAGGCCAGATTCATTGCTCCTGATTAAGGAAAAAGTGGAATCCAAGCGGGTAGTGCTATTCTTAATGCCGAAATGTTTTTGAATTTCCGGTGCATGCTTTTTCCATAATTCATTCCAGAAAACAACTGAAGCGGGCGGATTCTTAAGATCGGTGATCACTTGATTGATTAATGTCCTACTGTAATCCGCCTGTTCCTGGTCCAAAACCATTCTCCAGAAGCCCACATCCAGGGCATAATCGGTGTATTTGCCGAACTTTTGTGCGTAAAACATACCCATTTCGCGCATACAATTGCCATAGTAACTGGAAATCCGGTATCCGGAATCAGAAAATGAAAGTCATCGATAAAATGGTCATAAAAGGATCATCCGTCTCCCAATACAAGGATTTTCCTTGCATTGTACGAGGAATCCAGGAATAACGGATCAGATCTTCGAAATACCAAACTTCTTGATGGATAGGTAGCCAGGTTTGGAAAGCTGCTGAAACAGGATGTTTTACCGCGTAATCATGCAGGCCATTGATAGAATGGTCCATGATGG
Source organism: Lewinellaceae bacterium (assembly GCA_020636355.1). Classification (GTDB taxonomy): domain Bacteria; phylum Bacteroidota; class Bacteroidia; order Chitinophagales; family Saprospiraceae; genus JAGQXC01. Next base: position 75,077 of record JACJYB010000001.1, read on the forward strand.
CCTTTCGTGCCGATTGATGAGCGTTAATATCCAAAGTCAGTTTGTCTTCGTAAGCCGGCCAATAATATCGGTCAGGGACACCATCGCGGTTAAAAAGCTGATAATCCAGGGAAGCATCAGCCGTAGGGCCCATAAAAAACCACTTTGTCGGATCGATATCTGCAATTTGAAGAAACAAGTTTTCTCCCGGAGCTAAGAATAGGGTTGTCGCGCTGTCTCCGCAAATCAAATAAACATCCTGAAAGCCAGCGAGGGAATTTGCAATGAAAACCGTCGTTGTGGGTCAAGGAAAGCCTCCACAGTGATTTGTGTTTGCCATAAATAATTTTGGTAGCGTACACGAATGGAATAGATATCCTCCAATCCATTATTGGTAGTAGCTTTTAATTCGCCTTTCAATGTAGCCATGCCTGGTTTGGTATCCGGAATGTCCTGCGTCGGTTGATACATAGGTTTATTGTCGGCAGTAAAGAGTTTTCCGGCAGGATTGCCATCCCGGATGCATTGAAAGCCCTGGCCGTTGGACCGTAGATCAAGGGATGTGGAGCGAGGTTTTAACGCACAGATGTACTGGCCTTGCGGATTAAAATAACATATAGTATCCGTGCGAGCCAGTGAAATCTTTAAGTGACCCGAAGACGCTTCGATGGATATGTACTTCCAGTAATCGGCTTCCAGAATAGCATAATCCTGATCCAGAGTCAGTGTCCATTGTCCATGCTCATTGAAATAATCCTGGCACCAGGATGCTGGAATATTCGACTGGTTGATCAGTTTTAAGATCAATAGGACAAATGCGAAAGAAATGTAATAGCGTTTATTCATAAGTGGATGAAATTGGGTGGCCAAAAGAAAACACGGTCTTGCTTATTTCGACAATCCGTGTGAAAGGATATTATATAAAATTAATCCTTTGATTACTTAGATGCAATTAAGCTAGAAAATGGTGCCTTTTGGCGTTGTATACGGAGATCGATTTTAGTGGATTAAAAGGTAACTGTGCCCTGAATTTCCTAATAAAATACCCGCTCTGAAAGCCATCAGAACGGGTATTTATGCATTACAATCAAGGGATCCGTCAATCTTCCAGATAGCCGAATTTACCCTGGTTGAAGTCTTCAAAGGCTTCAATCAGTTCCTGCCTTGTATTCATCACGAATGGTCCGTGTGCTGCGATCGGCTCGTGGATGGGCTCTCCACTCATGACCAGCACGACGGCATCATCGGTCGCTTCCACCGTAAAGGATTCCCCATCATTGGCCATCAATACGAAGTGATCGGTAGGAGCCTGGTTCTTGCCATTGATTACGATACTTCCTTCGATTACGACAAGGGCCGTATTGTAGGGAGCCGGGAAAGAAAACCCGGCAGCGCTTCCTTTTTTCAGCCGTGCATTCAGCAAATTAACCGGTGTGAACGTTGAGGCTGCTCCCGGGGTATCCTGGTAGGTTCCGGCAATAACTTCAACCGTGCTACCGGCGTCGTCCAGCGTTACCTTAGGGATCGTGTTGTTTTGAATGGCCTGGTATTTCGGCGGACTCATTTTGTCTCTGGCAGGCAAGTTGACCCAAAGCTGAACCATCTGGAATGGACCACCTTCTTTGGCCCACTCTTTCTCGTGGTATTCCTTATGCAATACCCCACTGGCAGCTGTCATCCATTGGACATCGCCCTGAGCGATTACTCCGCCACCGCCTCCACTGTCGTGATGTGCTACCTTACCCTGGTAAGCTATCGTTACCGTCTCAAAACCCCGGTGTGGATGGACCCCGACTCCGCGTGGTTTATCGGTACCGGCGAAACGGTATTTTGAATTGTAATCCAGCATGATGAATGGATTCATGCGCTGCATGCTTGCCCCCTGGTTTCCGGGGATGAAATTATGCACGCGGAATCCGTCACCAACATAATGCGGTGATCCGGGTCGGATGATTGCTTCTACGCTTCTAGTTGCCATAAATGAACTCCTTTTTATTGCAAAAGTAGGGTATGGGTAGGCTGGTGCGCATTGATCTATGATAAGATCGTGCGGTTTTGTTGGGCGAGCTCCCGGCGTACCCGGCTAAGGCTTTCCGGAGTAATGCCCAGATAGGAAGCGATTTGGACCAGAGGGACACGCAGCAGCAGATCCGGATAGACCTTTACGAAATGCTGATAACGTTCGCTGGCGGTAGCGCTTTGCAATTGGAGGATGCGCCGTTGCAACTGGCGGATGTGATTATGGAGTTGCCGGTGGTTGAATTCCAGGAAAGAAGCATTGCTTTTAGCTAATTGCAGGATAAACGCCTCATCAAATAGAACCACATTGCTGTCTTCAATAGCCTGAATAAAATATTCGGAAGGTTGATTGAAATAGGCACTTGCCCGGTCGGAGACGATCCAGTTTTCGGGGGCAAATTGCAGGATGTGCTCTTTACCCTGGTCGTCAATCGCAAACTGTTTGAGCAGTCCTTTTTCGACAAAAATGGAATATTCGCAGGTTTCACCCTGCCGCAATAAGTAGGCCCCTTTGTCGACCGATTTGTTCATGCACTGATGGACCAATTCATGGATCATCGTCTCATCGAGGTCTGTGTTAGAGGTCAGGTAGGTCGCAAATGGAAATCGGTTCATAATTAATGGATTGGTCCTGTCTTCCGGCAAGATAATGATGGTGGCTTCCCAAAGTGGTCGTCCTGTCCGAGTTTTTGAAACAGATGCCTGTATTCGTTTGTACGAAGTGTCTGGGACAGGGCTATAATTTGCCACGGATGGCAATAGCACGTGCCGTGAGCCGAATGGAGCCATCGGATTCGACCGGTAGCTTTTCCCGGATGGTCTCCCGCAGTTCCGTTTGACGCTCCACACTCAAGGATCCAAGGTAGCTGGGTGCCGGTCCCTGGCCTCCCAAAAAAGGATTCCAATAGTCATCAAAGTTTAAAAACCGCGTGGTCGTGACCAGATAACCGGATTGGATCTCCTGCAAGAGGGCGTCTTGAAAGGCTGCCTCCAGACGGGTAGGATTGCAGATAGGAAAGCGATTACCTTCATCCAGTGAAGCGGCTGCAGGATCCAGTTCGACGACTGTATCCCAATAAATGCGCAGAAACTCCATTTCGCCGGCATAGTCCCATACGTACGCGGCAATAGTGCCTTCCGGTTTCAGGACCCGTTTCATCTCTGCCAATGCAGCTGCCAGGTCTTCAAAAAAATTAAACGCCAGGGCCGATACCACCAGATCGTAAGTGTGGTCCAGCACAGGTATTTGTTGTGCACTGCCCACCAGATAATCCGTGTCTGGCCATGCCTTTTTTGCCACCTGATCGATGAACGCCGGTGACGCATTCAGGCAAGTCAGCCAGCTGGGCCGTTGCAGAAGATGGATTGCCTCACTCAGAGCGCCAGTGCCGCAGCCCAGGTCCAGCCATGATTTGTCAGGTTGAGCATTCAGCCAATCTAGAAATAGGGGAGCAAGCCGTTTGCTCCACCTCCCCATGAAATATTCATAAGGATCGCCACTGTTCCAATTGTCATTAACGAGGCTCATATTAACTGAAAACTGTAGGTCAATTCCACCATACCATTGGTATAAGCGCGTACATTTTTTAGATGAAGTGGCTGTTCTTTCTCAATGGATTCAAAAAAAGGCTGGCCATCTCCCAATATTACCGGTACTATGGTCACAATGAGCTCATCCACCAGCCCGAATTGGATAAACTGACGGATCAGGTTTGATCCTCCCACCACCCAGATGTTGCAGTGATCGCTTTTCAATTGCGTCTGCATAACCTGATTCAGGTCGCCGGTTAAAAAATGGACATTGGGATATTTTTTCGGCAAGGATCGCTTGGTGAAGACATAGACGGGCGTATCTCCATAGGGCCATCCCAACTCCAGGGCGTGCTCATAGGTGCGAGATCCCATCACATAACAATCGATGTTCTCAAGAAAGGCCGTAATCTCCTCTTTGGAGAGGGTAACTCCCTGGTCAAAACGATCCTTCGAGTTCATCCACTCCACACGATTATCCTTCGCCGCGATGTACCCATCGAGGCTGGAGACCATGTGGGCGGTGACTTTAGTTAGATTGCCAGGTTCTACCATTTTAGGTTTTTGAGACTCAAAATTTAGACTTGTAATACAATTTAATGTATATCCTGGATATATACTTCAGGTGCTTCGGTCTGATGCTCTATTTTACGGTGACGGTCTGTCCACCAGTAAATACCGTAATATAGGTCGGATAGTCTCCGGTCAGATGGTGGTATGCTGCCGTCTCTTCCGTCATGCGGTGTTTGGTGACCTTGGCATGCAGGGTGTAAGTTCCTTCCGCAGGGGGAAGCAAGGCTATGGAAAAGGTTCTGGACTCGAGGGGATTGAGGTTGTTATCGCTGATCTTTTTCGCTACCGGATACCATTCCCAGACTTCACCGATGCGGAAACGGCGATGTGAAAGGGTGTCGCTGTTCGCAGCATTCAACCAGGTGAGGTCGATGAGATAATACCTTTCCGGATCGCCCGTAGGCAACCGGTGTCCGGCATGCGCATTGGTCAGCGTGATGCTATAGCGGATGGAATCTGCATCGGAATAGGTCGAAGGGAGGGTATCCGGAGTGAAATTCAGACCTTCGAGAGCGACCGGTTGTTCTCCTTTCCGCTTTGGTATGCCGGATCCGGGAAACCAGTGGCGATGCGACAGACGCTCCGGCATGCCAGCCATCCAGGCCCTTTCGAGGGTGTCCATATGGCAGGTGATACAGGTTTGTGTTTGCGCATAAGGTCCGGCTTTCCATTCTTCCCCGGTTTGGAAAGTACATACCAATTCAGGTGTAACGACCGCGTTGGCATTATGGCAAGTAATGCAGAGCTGTTCACTCAGGAAGGAAGAATCCACCCGTACCGGGTGCGGTGCATTATTCGTGACCTGGGTTCCGATGATGTTACCATCGCGCACATGGCAGGTGGCGCATCCGATGCCTTCTTGCTGCATGGCGGCATCGAACTGCGGATTTTTTTCTTTCACCGGTTGGTAAATGTCGCCGTTTTTCAGACCGGTGACGAGGTATTCCTGTTGATTCTCAAGAGGTATGTGGCAGTTGATGCAGAGGTACGGGCTGGATTCTTTCTTGATTTCCGATTGAAATTGCAGATCAGTCCAGGCATGCGCATGGGTAGACTTCAGCCACTCCTGGTAGATTTCCTGGTGACAGACCCCACAATCGGCGGACCGGATCGAGACCAGGCCTTGCGGGATGGGTTGAAATGGTACCGCACTTTCCCAGTTGTCTTCCAGGGGCTCAATACGGTTGCCGCAGGAGGCGAGGGCCAAGCCCAAAACCAAAGTGACCGTAAACCAACGGGTGATACGCTTCAGGATAATTGTTTTTTGACCCTGCAAAATTAGGTATTTGACCAGGGATGTGAAAGCGACCAAAATCACTTAACGAAATGTTGAAGGCTTAATGCTGAATGTATGACAAAAGCCGTATTTCAAACAGTGAGGACATTTAATCCCAGGTGAACTTAAGGAGGGAAACTCCCTGTCTTGGTAAGTTTATGGTGAGTGTTGTGCGACCATCGCTGGTTTTGATCCATTTGGGAGATTCCAATAACTCCAATTTCCCCGCTTCCTCCAGCTCCGTGTATTGTTTTCCGTCCGGATATTGTGGCGAACCGAGCTGTTGCCAGGTCGTGTAAGCGTTGCTGTGATCCCGGTCGATACGGAAGTGCTGCATCAACAACCTTCCGGCGGGCAAACCCGACAGGGTCAATCGGATGTTCGCATCCTGCGCCGGCAGGTCCTCATCGTGATAATTCCACAGCAGAACAGCTGCCTGGTGATCATCTACCGTGGCCAGTGCTGAGATGTCTGGCGCCGGTCCCCGGACACTGGAATTCCGGATAGTCATGGCATCATAGGCCAGATCTCCGGTCACCGGTACTCGGGAGCCGGAGAGTTGGCCCATCATGCGAAACACATTGAGGACCGGCTTATCGACCCCGTTAGTGGACAGATCACGGAATCCATGAAACCAGGGCTGATCTTCGAACTCAAAAGCCCAGGTGACTGCACCCAGTAAGTTGACGCCATAGTGATCAGCAAGTTCCATTTTGCGGGGAAATGCAGCAGCCGTGTAGCTGGAATACATGGTGCCATTGCGATATCCATTGTGTGGATAGACATCCATCGAACAAGCAGCACATCCTTCCGGATCCGACTCTCCGATGATGATCGGCAAATGTTTCAGGCGGGGATGGGAAGCCACGATCTCAAAACCGCGTGCGATATCGTTTAATTGAGCTCCCATGTTCATGCGTACATGACCATCTACAAATTTTGGTGCTCCTTTGGCATGGAAGGCAATGAAATCCAGGGGGCTGCCTTGCTGGCTGGTCGCGTAATTGGTTCCATTTTCAACGTGAAAGAGGAAGCTATCAAGGAAGGCTGCGGCTTTATCCCAGCCCGGTCCCGTGCTATGAGGACCACCGATGCGAGCACCTGGTAAGGCTCTTTTGACTGCTTCAGCTGAAAAATCATATAATTTTTGATATTCCTCGGCGGTGCCCTGCCAGTAGCCAATGTTGGGCTCATTCCATACCTCCCAGAGCCAGGTTTCCACTTCGACCTGGCCATACCTTTCAACACAATGCAATACCCATTGATGGATGAGTTCGCCCCATTTTTGATAATCTTTCGGCGGATAAGCCCATCCGGTAAAAATGTTGGCATATTGATTTCCCGGTTGCCAATCGTGTCGATACGGAAATGGATTGCTGGATAAGGCTTCCGGCATAAATCCTATTTCGACCAACGGCTTCATCCCGCGCTGTACATACGTATCAAAAATCGAGTCGGTCAGCTTCCAGTTGTACACCGGATTTCCATCTGCATCCTCGGTATAGGCGTTGGTGGATCCCCATTTAAGAGCAGGTACGCCATCGCCGGTGGTAAGCAGGTTGTGGGTCCGGACATACACCGGGGCCGGGCTCAAGGCAGCTAACGCAGTCAATAATTTTCTCCCGTCTTTCATGTAGGTATAGTTCGGCTCATCGTAGCCAAACCACGAATAAATGGGCTTCATGGGCCCGATCGATCGCGTGAAATCAATTTGGATCCGGGTTGGGGGTAGCTGATCCGCAACTGGAATTCCTTCACTTCCCAGCGTCCAGACGGGTCGTATCTTTTGTAAAGCTTCTTCCGGGTCAATGTAATTGGCCAGTTCACGCATTCCGATGACCCGGTACTGGTGGTCCTTCAGATAATTAAGATAGGATTCAAACAGCTCCGGCGGCGTGGTGACCCAATCGTGGGCAAAGTCGGGAACACCGTGGACGGTTAATACCACAATCTTTCCGTCTTTTGCCTGTCGCAAAGCCTGCATGATCCGGGAAGTATCCGTTCCCGAGGTGCTGTAGCTGGGGATCAGATAGGGATGATCGGAAAATGGATCGTAAGGACGGCTCCCGCCTACGCGGGCAAATTGATATCCTTTTCGCTTCAGGATGGGTAGGGCCAATGGATCGGTATCGTAGGCTGGATAGGCGAAGGTGGTCGGCTTTGCCATATTGTGCTGGATGCAGCGATCTTCGATGACTTCCAATTCCCTTACGATGTGGGTGCTGTCGATGGCGTTCAGATGGGTATGGCTGCCGGTGTGGTTACCGATTTCAAAACCCATTTCGTCCAGTCGGCGGATCTGCTGCCAGGTCATGTATTTGGTGGTGTCTGCAAAATCCGGAGGGAATTCGCAGACATAAAATGTAGCGCCGAATCCGTATTTTTTGAGCAGGGGAGCTACATAAGTCGCATGGGTTACGGCAGCGTCGTCGAAACTAAGTACGACAAGTCGATCCGGGATTGGTTGCTTCAGAAGTTGCGCCTGTAAGGATTGCCACCCAGACAGGCAGAAGCAAAAAAACAAGCATTGCAGGAGGCCCGTTAAATTGGAACACGTTATTCTTTTCATTGCCGGGTATTAATCCAGATAAAATACTTCGGACAGCGCAGTACTCACCGGAGAATGATCCGGATGGGTAACCATGATATCAGCCATAAAATCCCACCATCGCCGGACTATTTCATTGGATCCCAGATCCTGAGAGCCGGTTCCATCTGCCACTTTTTGGAAAGCGAATAACGTATCGGATTCTTCGTCCAGGAAGATGGAATATTCCCGGATGCCAGCGTTGGTTAACAGATTGCTTAATTCGGGCCATAGGGCTGCATGCCGGCGCTGGTATTCCTCCTGGCAGCCTGGCAATAATTTCATTTTAAAAGCGACGCGTTGCATTATTGGATGGTTAAGGTGAATGGAGCATTGGTCATCTCAGCGGTAATTTGATTTTTTTCCTGATCGTATTTCCATTCATTGGCCCCATAGACCTGACCGGGTTTACTTTCCCACTCCAGGTGTACGGTCCAATGGTGCCGGACCTCGCTTTGGATCTGCAGTTGGCCCGTCGTACGGAGCCAGGTTATTGAAAGCGGTGAATAGTAAAATCCGTCACCCAGTGGCTCTAAGCATTTTAGGGAAGCATTTCCATCCGGAAAAATAAAAACCTCCAAATGGTCAGAAGAACTCAAGGTGTCCCCGGGGCCGATAATCTGTTGTGTTTCCGGATCAAGCGGCAAAATGCGCGCATCCGGATATTGCCGACGATAGGTGTTGATGGTGGTTGCCGGGTCCACGACATCTTGGATTTGTGCCGGATCTTGCGGTAGGTCTGATGTTAAATCCGGCATATCGATACCGTCTGCATCCTCCAGTGTGAGGGAGTCCCGGGTGTGAACCAGCACATGTACGTTCTTCATGGACCAATTCCGGGCGTGGCGGATGACACCGCATGCTTTTGCTTCGATGGAAACATTTTCCCAAGTAAGGTCATGAATCGGCTTTGCGGCATAAGCATTGGCATAAAATGCCTGCTCGGCTCCGGTGGCGGAAACATCGGAAATCCGGATATTTCGAAATTCCGGGATACCGCGTTCTCTGGGCTCTACGGGAGTAGTCATCACTTTCCAGTGTGCCGGCCATTCAGATTCCGGTATCTCCGGAGGAATCTGGGGATAGCTGTATTCCGGATACCAGTTTAACTCAAAGTGAAACGGACTGGTTACATCCTCCATAGCAATGTCGTGAAACCAGATGTTCTCGATGACCCCTCCCCGGACCTGAGCCGACTTAAAACGAATTCCGGTATTGGTCCCTTGCGCTTTCAGGCCATACACTTCAATGTTGCGCATGCCACCGGATGTCTCACTCCCGATGGTAAAAAGTCCGTGCCCGGCGCGGGTGATGCAATTCCGGTAAACGATGTTCTCGCTGGGACGGTTAACACGTAATCCATCTGCGTCTCTTCCTGCTTTGATGCAAAGGTTGTCATCGTTGCAGTCGATATCGCAATTCTCCACCAGGATATCGGAAGATGAGTCCGAATTGATGCCGTCAGAGCTGGGTCCATAACCGCCGATGTTATTCCTGATGACCAGGCCATCGACGTGTATCCTGCTGCTGTAGGTCAGGGAAATGGTCCAAAAGCCGGCACGAAGGACCTTGAAATCCTGCAGCAGGACATTTTGGGCGTTGTAGACGGCCACTGGCCTAACACGCTTGCAATCGTAATCGACCGCCCAGCGGATGTTGCGCTTTGTATACTCGGTCCACATACCGCCTGTACGCGGCGGATCGCCCCAAAATTTATCCCACCAGAACTTGCCATTACCGTCGATGATTCCCTTGCCGGTAATTCGTACGTCGTGTTGTTCGTAAATATTGATCAATGCAGCCGGCCACAGCATTTCAATGCCAGCAATCCGGGTCCGGATGTCCGGATAGCGCTTGTCATCCTGGATGGCTTGGATGGTAACCAGCGAATCCAGATGCAATTCGACGTTGGATTTTAGAAAAAGGGCTCCCGTCCGGTATATCCCGGGTTTCAGAATCACCTTTCCTCCTCCGGCTGCTGCTGCGGCATCGATGGCCTTTTGAATAGCCTGGGTATTATCCACCAGAGTATCCGGTTGCGCCCCATAGTCGTTTGCTGCAAATATCTGGTCAGGGATCGGTGCAAATCCCGGTTGGTAAAAGATGGCTTCCAGATTCTGAACAAGCGGGCTTTTGCCGGCCGGTTGGTCAACCTGTTGGGGCGCATGGCAACTGAGGAATACGAACAGGGTGATTCCAGCTGCTTGATGACAAAGATGTTTTAGTCGCACGATTCAGGTGTAAGAGTTCCTTAAAGTTAGTGCCCTGGAATAAAAGACCGCAATCAGCCAGTGATTTTTCAATGATAAGTTGTTGACGTCAATGAATGGACGGATCGCTTTCAATTACCTATTTTCGCTCCTATGCAACAACTGAAAAATAAAGTTATCTGGATTACCGGTGCCTCAGGTGGAATCGGAGAAGCACTGGCTTATGCTTTTTCCAAAGAAGGAGCTCGGTTGGTATTAACAGCGCGAAATGCAGAAAAGCTGGAAGTGATTGCTGAAAAATGTCGTCAATCCGGGGTAGAAGTGTTGGTTGTTCCGTTGGATGTTACCGATCTGATGGCGTTGGAACAGGCAGCAAAGGAGGTCCAGGAGATCATGAAGCAGGTGGATGTACTGGTCCTGAACGCCGGGCGCAGTCAGCGATCGCTGGCCGTGGAGACTCCGTTGTCTATTGACCGTACGTTAATGGAATTAAATTTTTTTAGCCCGGTTGCCCTTACCAAAGCGCTGCTGCCCGGCATGCTGGAACGGAAAGCTGGACACCTCGTGGTGATAAGCAGCCTTGCCGGTAAATTTGGTGTTCCCAGACGGACAGCATATTGTTCGTCCAAACATGCCCTGCAGGGATTTTACGAAGCGCTGCGAGCCGAACTCGCTGCCACGCCTGTCCAGGTTACCATTTTATCACCGGGCCGCATCCAGACCGAGATATCGCTGCATGCATTAAATCGGGATGGACAGGAACATGGGACGATGGACAAGGGCCAGTTGGATGGGATGCCGGTAGAACTTTGCGCCGCCAAAATCCTTTCGGCGGTAAAAAACAACCGCAAGGATGTCTTAATCGGAAGGAAAGAGTTGATCATGTACTACATCCATAAATGGTTGCCCGGATTGTATTACCGTTTAATCCCAAACATTCAATGAGGTATGTTTTTATCCAGTTGGCCTGGTTGGCTCTAAGTACATCAGTAAGTGCTCAATCCTTCCAATACCAGCCTCCCAGGCACTACCGCTGTCAGTATACCAATAAGCCTGTCACCATCGATGGCGAGGGTAATGATCCTGCCTGGCAAAATGTAAGCTGGTCCGAATCTTTTGTTGATATCGAAGGGGACCGTCGCCCATTGCCTTATCAGGATACGCGGGTGAAAATGCTCTGGGACTCGGCACAATTGTACATTCTTGCTGAATTGCACGAGGCGAATGTGTGGGCAACGCTTAAGAACCACGATGATATCATCTACCGGGATAACGACTTTGAAGTTTTTATTGATCCGGACCGGGATAGTCACGATTATTTTGAAATCGAATTCAACGCCTTAAATACCGTGTTTGATCTGTTTTTATCGGCTCCGTACCGGGACGGCGGACCGGTGATCACCGACTGGGATTTCAAAGCAATGCGTTCTGCTGTAAAAGTATATGGGAGCCTTAACGATCCGTCTGACCAGGACAGTTGCTGGATGGTGGAGATGGCGCTGCCTTTGAGTGGACTGGCTCGCAAGGGCCGTCATCCATCCGCCGGGGGTGTCTGGAAGATCAATTTTTCCAGGGTGCATCATGAGACGGAAGTGGTAGGAGATCGCTATGTGAAATTAAGGACACCCGAGGGAAAACCGATGCCGGAGTACAACTGGGTGTGGGCGCCACAGGGGATCATCAACATGCATTATCCGGAGCAATGGGGGTATCTCTTATTCGATCGGGGGGATGATACGGCAAGTATCCCGCCAGACGATGCGGTGATCCAGCACCTCTATGTCTTATATCACCAGTTGAGGGCTATTCGTGAAGAAAAAGGACAATACCCGGAGCGATTGGATGATCATTATGTGGTCAATGGCATTCGGTATGCTTGTGCCTTTCTTCTGGCTGGATCCGAATATTTACTCACACTTTCAAACGATATGAATCAGTCCTGGACGATTCGCGAAGATGGCCGCGTAAAATCTGAATCCAGATAGACGGTTGAAACCGGCCTGGAATAGGCCTCATTGGAAATATTATTTTTTGTTATCATTGCGGCTAGCCCCAACAGAATTTAAAATCAGCACAAAATCATGTCTAAACACATTGTCGGGATACAGCAAATCGGTGTCGGTGTGCGCAATGCCAAGGAAGCCTGGAAATGGTACCGGGAACAATTTGGTATGGATATCAATGTCTTTGAGGATACGGCGGTGGCGACGCTGATGCTCCCACATACAGACGGGAAGACGTGTGAACGCTATGCCGCATTGGCCGTAAATATGGAAGGTGGCGGTGGTTTTGAGATCTGGCAACACACCGGGTTCGAATCCCGTCCTCCGCATTTTGATGTCCAGGTGGGCGATACCGGGATTTTTATTTGCAAGCTGAAGTGCCGGAATGTCCCTGCCGCTTTTGCTGAGCATCACCGGCGTGGTCTTGATATCCTGGGCACCCTGTATTCGGATCCGCAGGAAATGAAACATTACTACGTGAAAGATCCTTATGGTAACATCTTTGAGGTTGTTCACGAAGATTATCACTACAAAGCACAAAAATCACTGACGGGAGGCGTGGTAGGCGCCGTCATCGGTGTGTCCGATATCGATAAAGCGCTGGAGGTCTATACCGGTATCCTGGAATACGACCAGGTGGTTTACGACAAGACCGGCGTGTTTGAGGACTTTGCCCATCTGCCGGGGGGTGACCAGCGTTATCGCCGGGTCCTCCTTTATCATTCCGCCATCCGCACTGGACCATTTGCCCGGTTGCTGGGCCCGACGCAGATCGAACTGATCCAACCGCTGGACCGGAAGCCCAAGAAAATTTTTGAAGGTCGTATCTGGGGTGAATTGGGTTACATCCACCTATGTTTCGACATCCTGGGCATGGAACACCTGGAGAAAGAATGTGCCTCCAAAGGCTATCCGTTTACCGTCAATAGTGCTGACAGTTTTGACATGGGTGTTGCTGCGGGCCATTTTGCCTACATTGAAGACCCGGATGGCACACTGATCGAATTTGTAGAAACCCACAAGTTGCCAATTATGGAGAAATGGGGTTGGTATATGAATCTAAAGGGCCGGAATCCTAAAAAATCACTTCCCAACTGGATGATCAATACCATGGCATGGAAACGGGTGAAGGATGCGTAAATTTTGAAGGTTGAAGGTTGAGCCCACTCCGGAAAGTCAATTTCAATAAACCTATTGTCATTTCGACTGTAGGCGAAGAATGAGACGAAACGGAGAAATCTAAATAATTTTGATTATTAGATTTTTATATATTTCATATTTTCAAATAGATCTCTCCACTCGACGCTTTAAGGCGTCTCGGTCGACCTGCCCGTCCGTTCAGGCGGGGATGACATCAGGTTTTTCGCTTTTCCGGAGTGCACTAAGTGTTGAAGGTTGAATGGGCAATAGTCCGGGGCCATTCAGGGCCTTTACTTGCAAGCGATGTGACTGTTCTTTCCCGAATCGTATTTTTCCCACAACCAAATAATTTCTGAATTATTTACTTGACAAATGTAAAAGATATCCATTATCTTTACAAATGTTAAGTAAATAAGAGTTTCATGTTACCACCTTCACTTGGCGAATTTGAAGAAATGGTCCTGCTCGCAGTAGCAGCCCAGCACGACCAGGCTTACGGGGTCTCCATCCAGGAAGCACTGGAAGAACATCTGGGCAAGTCCATTAACATCAGTGCGATCCATGTTGCCCTCAAACGCATGTTGGAAAAAGGGTTGTTGGAGTCGCGGTATGGGGGAATAACCAACGACCGGGGCGGTCGCAGGAAAAAATTTTATGTGATTACCATAGCGGGGAAACGTGCGCTGGATCGCCAGTATGAACTGCGTACTTCCCTGTATCAAAGAATCCCTAAAATTACCTTTAGCTAGTGAGGACCGGGCCACCCAAACGCGCCCTGCAATTCCTCCGCTGGTTTTGCCGGGAAGATTACCTGGAAGAGATCGAAGGGGACCTGATCGAAGTATTTGAGAAGCAATACCCAAATTCGCCCCGTCAGGCCAACTGGAATTTTTTCTGGCAGGTGCTCCGGCATTTTCGTCCGGATTTTATCCGCTCTTTTACCAATTATCCAATCATGGACGCCGATATGTATGCACATTATCTGAAGGTGGCCTGGCGTAGCCTGATTCGGCAAGGCAGGTATACTTTAATCAATCTGTCCGGCCTGACCACCAGTATGACTTGTTTTCTGCTGATTGCACTTTTCATTCAATACGAGCTCAGTTATGACCGGCAGCATGAGAAGGCAGACCGGATCTATCGGGTAGCGCAAAAGCAGCAAGGAAATACATTTCGGGGTACTGATCTTTTTGCGGTTACTCCTGCTCCGCTTGCTCCGGCACTACGGGAAAATTTTCCCGAGGTGGAGTCGGCAGTAACCTGCACCCTGGAGGAGCACTTGTTTTCCAAGGAGGGTGAATTCTTCTCACCCAGGCTTCTTTTTGCAGATCCGAACCTGTTTGATGTTTTCACGATCAAAATGTTACAAGGGAACGGAGCAAAGGCTCTGAAAGATCCGGATGGGATATTGTTAAGCCGTTCGTTGGCTGAAAAGTATTTCGGTACGGAAGAGCCCATGGGCAAAACTATTTTGATGGATAATCAGCGACCACTTATCGTTCGGGGTATTTTTCAAGACATGCCCAGGAACCAGCATTTTACGGCGGAAGGAATTTTATCCATACGCAACATTGACTATTACGAAGATGATTTTGGAAAATGGGCCAGCAACAATTATTACACTTACCTGGCGTTGAAAAGTGGATCTGATTACCATCATCTTGAGCAGCGGATGCATCTTTTTGATAATGAAATTGCCGCTGCTTATTCCGGCTTACCATTCAAAGCAGCATTTTTCCTCCAGCCATTGACGGACATCCACCTATTTTCCAGGGTTAACGTTGAAGCGGGCATTAATGGGGATAACCGGTACGTTTACCTGCTGGGTGCGATCGGATTGATCATCTTGTTGCTAGCCGCAATTAATTACATGAACCTGGCTACTGCCCGGTCCGCCCGCCGGATCAAAGAAATAGGTATCCGCAAAGTGATGGGGGCCCTGCGCAGCCAATTAATTGGTCAATTACTTGGGGAATCCATTATCCTTACCTGCTTGAGTTTTATGCTTGCCCTACTTTTGGCTTATAGCCTGCTACCCAACTTCAACCGTTTACTGAATCAGGCTATTCCATTTGACTTGGTCGGGAATCCCTGGATATTGGTGAGTCTGGCGCTGACAGCTATTTTGATCGGCGGTTTGTCCGGCCTGTATCCGGCGATGATCGTATCCGCGCTATCCCCGCTAAAAGCCTTCAAAGGAAAGCTGATGGGAAACCTGCGGCAAGGCATTTCTTTAAGAAATGTGCTGATTGTCAGTCAGTTTACAGCAGCAGTAGTATTAGCTGTTGGCAGCGTTGTCGTGTACCAACAGTTGCAGTATATCCGGAATAAAAAACTGGGCTTTAACAAAGAACACATCGTCTATGTGCCTTTTTCCAGTGATGAGATCGCTCACAACATACCGACCATCCGGAATGAACTGTTGTCCGACCCAAAGATCCGGAAGGTAAGTGTAAGTACCAATTTAATCCTCAATACCGGTAATCAAGGGATTGTTGATGCGTGGGATGGTAATCAGAAGGAGAGGAATTTATACTGCTACCGCTACTTTGTTGATGAAAGTTTTCTGGATCTGTTCGAGATCCCGCTGGTGGCCGGCAGGGGGTTATCTACTGCATTTTCCACCGATTCAACCGGGAGTGTCCTGCTGAACGAATCTGCTGTAAGAGCAATTGGTTGGACACCAGAAGCGGCTATCGGCAAATCCTTTAATGGAAGCCATGTCGTGGGTGTCGTCCAGGATTTTCACTTTCAGCCGATGGATCAACGAATCGAGCCCATGTGTATCCGGTTTCGTCACCCAAACAATCAATGGATGCGAAATGGATATCTGTCTGTGAAACTGGAAGCAGATGGCCAGGATAAAACCCTGAATCATATTCTTGCGGTCCTTAAAAAGGTTGCCCCCAAAACACCTTTCCAATACCAATTCCTGGATCAATCCTATGCACAGCAGTATGATGCGGAAAGCCGGCTTGGAAGGGCGTTCAACCTATTTACCTTTTTAGCTCTTTTCATTGCTTGTATGGGACTTTTCGGATTGGTTTCCTATCAAATCGTTCAGCGCACCAGGGAGTTGGGAATCCGGAAAGTTCTTGGAGCACCGGCCTTAAAACTGGTAACCTTGTTATCCCGAGATTTTGTCAAGCTGGTCGTCATCGCCCTGGTACTTGCCGTGCCAATCGCCTGGTTCGCCATGCAGCAATGGCTTGACCATTTCGCCTACCGCATCGAGATAAGATGGTGGGTGTTCTTTCTGGTAGCCGTTCCGGCGCTCGGTGTTTCTTTTTTCACCGTTGGATTGCAGAGTTGGCTGGCGGCTATTGCCAATCCGGTCGAGTCACTGAAAGAGGATTGACCGGATAATGCAGTGTGAAAGCCGGAAGAAAGATTTAAGCCTGCGGTTGATTCCATTGGATTCCTCAAGGGCAGCGGTACAATTTTAATGCGTCACCAGGTGGAGAAATGCTTTCTCCATCACCGGATAGTAACAGGTATTGAATAATTTTAAATCACCTACAGCTAATGAGCCACCAACCACCTAAACATGCACTGAATTTCCTGCGTTGGTTTTGTCGGGAAGACTATCTGGAAGAGATCGAAGGAGACCTCATCGAAGTATTTGAACAGCGGAGCAAAGAAAATCTGAGAAAGGCTAACCGATATTTTTTCTGGCAGGTACTAAGACATTTCCGACCGGATTTTATCCGATCGTTTAAATTATTTGACTTGTTTCGGCCGGAGTTGCTCCGGCACAATCTATTAATTTCCTACCGGAGTTTTGTACGGAATAAAACGACCTTCCTTATTAATTTAACCGGTTTATCTACCGGGCTGACTTTCTTCTTTCTGATTTGTCTGTGGGTCAATGACGAACTGCATGTCGATAAGTTTCTGCCTCATGACGAACAACTATTTCAGGTGCTGCAATCCGTTCAGACACCGAATGGCATTGAAACCATAGAGGCTACACCTGGACCGCTGGCTGCCGCACTCAAGGATGAGCTATCGGAAGTGGAGTATGCAACGACTGTGATACCAGCTACCTTCAATACCAGTCAAGGCGTAATCTCCGTGCAGGATACGTTACTGAAAGCCGCAGCCAAATACGTCAGCCGCGATTTTTTTCAGGTCTTTTCGTATCCACTTTTGGCCGGGGACTCAAACCGGGTAATCGCGAATAAAAACGATGCGGTCATTTCAGAGCGACTGGCCATTAACTTGTTTAAAAGTCCTGAAAAGGCAATCGGACAACAAATTAATTGGCAAACACAATCCTTAAGCGGTCCATGTCTGGTTTCAGGCGTATTCTCGGACCCGCCTGCCAGTGCAACCGACCATTTTGACCTGGTATTGAGTTATGATTGGTATCTGGATGCTGCTCCGGAAGGTGGATGGGCTGATAGCAGTCCCCGCTCCTACGTTATGCTCAAAGATGGATCCCAACCGGATCATTTTCGCAATAAAATCAGGAATTTTCTAAGCACCAAGGATGAAAATCTAAATTCAGTTTTGACCATTCAACGATACTCCGACCGGTACTTGCACGATCGATTTGAGAATGGCGTTGTAGCAGGAGGCAGAATTGAATACATCCGGTTGTTTTTGCTGATCGGCCTGTTTATTTTGGCTATTGCCAGCATTAATTTTATGAACCTTTCTACTGCTAAGGCAAGCGTTCGCTTAACCGATGTGGGTGTAAAAAAGGTCGTAGGTGCCAGTCGCGGTCAACTTGTCATTCAATACCTGTGCGAATCGCTTTTGATAGCCTTTTCATCCTTGTTGTTGTCGTCATTCTTGTTGGCCGCTCTACTCCCCAGATTTAATGAACTCACCGGAAAGGAATTGCAACTAGGCATTACTCCTAACCTGGCAATGGGACTATTGCTGGTTACCCTAATCACGGGTATAATAGCTGGTATTTATCCTGCCATATTTCTTTCCGGGCATCAGGCTGTCAAGGTCTTAAAAGGCAAACTTAGAACGGTGATGGGGGAAGTTTGGTTAAGAAAAGGACTCATTGTTTTTCAATTTGCGGTTTCACTTTTGTTAATCGTTGCCGTCATTGTCGTCTACAAACAGATAAATCTGATCCAATCGGGTAAGACCCTGGGGTATGACCGGGATCAGGTCATTTATTTTGGTGTTGATAGGCCGGGACAAGCATTTGTTGACGCACTCAGAAATATCCCGGATGTTGTTTCCGTTGGCGGTGGAAGCCTTACTGCAGGTAAACAACTTGGCGGAACATCCGATGTCCGGTGGGAAGGAAAGCCGGCGGATAATCAAACATTTTTTTCTGCTTTCTGGCTAGGCTACGATCTGATCGAAACGCTCGGTATTCCGGTCACTGCTGGCCGGTCCTTTTCAAAGTCATTTGGATCGTCCGATCAGGTAATCCTCAATGAGGAAGCGGTCGCAAAGATGGGATTAAAGGATCCGGTCGGGAAAAAAATACAAATCGGCGGTGAGGACCGGGAAATCGTGGGAGTGGTCAAAGACTTTCATTTTGAGTCCTTTTACCAGGCCATGAAACCATGCATCTTATTGCTGGCTCCGATGGAGTATGCTCCGAGACTGTCCATCAAGATTCGAAGCGGTTCTGAAAAGCCCGCGATTGCGAAGATCAAAGCAGTTTTTGAGACGTATTATCCGGGCCTTGTATTTGATTATAAATTTATGGATGAAGACTTTCAGCGGCTCTATGCGGCAGAAAACCGGGTCTCGGTGTTATCCAGATATTTTGCTGGCCTGGCTATCCTGATTTCCTGCCTAGGATTATTTGGTCTCGCAATGTTTACTGCCGACCGCCGAAGAAAGGAAATAGGCATACGAAAAATACTGGGATCCGGGGCACTCCAGATCATCGCCCTGTTAACCGCTGATTTTACAAAAATCGTCTTGATCGCGGTGACCGTAGGAATTCCGGCCAGCTATTGGTTAGCGACACGTTGGTTAAACCGTTTTGCGTTGCATATTGAATTGCATTGGTGGTATTTTGTTTTTCCCGCTGTTTTTGCATTGCTGATTGCATGGCTGACGGTCGGTTTGCAGACCATCCGGGTTGCTCTTCTGCATCCGGTCGAATCGTTAAAAAATAACTGAATTTAATAGTGCATGGAATAAGCAACGGGTCTCCCGGATTTATTGGCAGGTCATTTGAAACCGGCAGCCAGCCGGGCAGGAGCTGTTAACCAGCCAGCGATGGAATAACAGTCAGCGTTGTTAGGCATACCTAGATGCTGCTATTATTTATTGGTCTCCGTGTTTTGCAAGGCTTCCTCTTCCTCCATTTCCAATAGGATATTCGCGATAAGCGCAGTCCATCCGGTCTGATGGGAGGCGCCCATACCCCGGCCGGTGTCCCCGTGAAAAAACTCATAAAATAAATGCAAGCCTTTAAAATGCGGATCGGTAGCAAAGTGATGTTCCGGATCGTCATTATGGTAGGTATATTTATTCGTGTCATCCAATTCAAATAGACGCAGTAAGCGCTTGCTGATCTCTATGGCAATCTGTTTAAGATTAAGCTTGTTCCCCGATCCGGTGGGAAATTCATAAAGATAGGAAGGTCCATAATACGTATAGTACTCGCGGAGGGACTGGATGATCAAATAATTGATCGGTAGCCAGATGGGTCCCCTCCAGTTTGAATTGCCCCCAAACATGTTGGTCGAGCTTTCGCCAGGTTCGTAGTGGATGGAGTGCTGGCCATGATGCTCAAAGATAAACGGATTAGCCTGGTGGAATTTTGACAGGGAACGTATGCCATAGTCCGAGAGAAATTCTTCTTCGTCCAGGAGCCTCTTTAATAAATGTTCGAGCCGGAAGCCCCGCATGATGGAGAAGAGGTAGTAGCCATCTTTATTATCTTCTTCAATGCGGGATATCAGTGATGCCAGGTCGGGTCGCGTGCGGACGATGGTTATCGCCCGGCTATTGAACTCATCCAGGTTTTTAAACAGGTCCTTATGCATGACTTCGACGGCAAAAAGCGGTATGATGCCTACAAGGGACCTAACCCGCATGCGTTCATTGGTCCCGTTATCCAGTTGCACGACATCGTAATAGAATGCATCTTCATCATCCCAGAGGGAAATATCCTTTTTGCCGATGTGGTGCATCGCCCAGGCTATGTTGAGAAAGTGGCGGAAAAATTTAGCCGCCGACTCCTCATAGGAAGGATTGTACTGGGCGAGCTCCAGGGACATTCGCAGCATGTTTAACGCGAATAAGGCCATCCAGCTGGTCGCATCCGCCTGCTGCAGTTTTTTAATGCCCGGAGGCATGTGATTGCGATCGAAGACGCCGATGTTATCCAGGCCGAGAAAGCCTCCCTCAAACAAGTCAATGCCATTGACGTCCTTTTGATTGACCCACCAGGTAAAGTTGATCAGCAATTTTTGGAAAGCCCGTTCCAGGTAATCCAGATCGGGGTGGTTGTTGAGGGTCTTGTCCTTGATGTAGACCTGCCACACCGCCCAGGAATGTACAGGGGGATTCACATCGCTAAAATTCCATTCGTAGGCGGGAATCTGGCCATTGGGATGCATGTAGTACTCGCGCAGGATGAGTAATAACTGTTCCTTGGCAAAATCGATGTCAATGGTTGAAAAGGCTACGGTATGAAAAGCCAGGTCCCAGGCAGCGTACCAGGGATATTCCCATTTGTCGGGCATCGAAATGACATTCCGGTTGGTCAGGTGCTGCCAGTCAAAATTGCGCAGATGGTTGCGTTCCGGTACTTTTTTGGATCCGGGCTCTCCGAAAAGCCATTGGAAGACGTCCAGATAGTAAAACTGCTTGGACCACAACAAGCCCGCATAGGTCTGACGGATCAGTTCAAGACGCTCCAGGGTGAGGGAGGGAGGTAAGAGGTTTTGATAAAATTCATCCGCTTCCTGGATGCGGGAATTAAAGATGGCGTCAAAAGTCTGCCAGGGGGCATCCAATGCTTTTTTACTCAGCCGTATCCTTACGGTGTAGGATTTTTGGCCGGGAACCTGTGCCTTTATCCACACGGCTGCTTTGGTGCCGCGAAGTTCCGGATTGACGGTGTCCAGGCCGTAAACCACGTGGTCGTGGATGCCATCTTTCGGATAGAGGTGATCGTTAGGTGTTTGGAAAAGGCGTTCGGAATTGGTCTCATTGTCGCAGAACAACTGAGTTCCCTCCTCATGGTAAAACCAATAACCTCCGTCGCGGATGGATTGCGCCTGAATGTGACTGGGGCCAGCCGAGCGTAATTTCGGAGGGTTGTATTTGGCGTTGTGTTTCCAATAATTGCGGAACCAGAGGTGCGGGAGGATGTGAAGCATCGCGGTACGGCGAGACCGGTTAAAGACGGTGATTTTTAGCAGGATGTCCTCCGGCCCTCCTTTGGCATATTCGATAAAACAATCAAAATAGCGCTGATGGTTGAATACACCGGTCTCCAGGACTTCAAATTCCGGTTGGGCCCGGCTCCGTTGGTTTTTTTCGATCAGATCCTGATAAGGGTACGTCTGGATGGGGTATTTGTATAAAAACTTGCAATAAGAATACGTTGGGGTTGCTGCCAGATGGAAATACAATTCCTTGACGTCTTCTCCATGATTGCCCTGCCAATTGGTCAGACCAAACAGCCTTTCTTTCAGGATGGGGTCTTTGCCATTCCAGAATACCGGACCAATGCAAAGGATCTGATGATTGTTGCTGAATCCGGCGATACCGTCTTCTCCCCAGCGATAGGCATAACTGCGCGCCCGGTCGTGGTTGATGTATTCCCAGACAGAACCGTTTTCACTATAATCCTCCCGGACGGTTGCCCATTGCCGGTCGGCCACATATGGCCCCCATTTCTTCCATTCTTCTCCGTGCCTTGCAGCGAATAGACGCCGCTGTTCTGCATGGATCTGCTCCATAGCTCTAGTTTGTACTGGTAGGGACTTGATGTGATTCAAAGGTACGTATCCGGATGTATTTTTTGAGGAGGTCTACGCTCAGAACTTTTTAAAGATCGGCATTGCGCTTCGTGGAATTTCTTTTGCCGGGCTTGGTGAGTGGTTCTTCAGGTCTTCGGTAATGGTGATACATGTCATTGGTTACCGGTGGATAATTCAGGAAAATAGCCCTGTTTGTCCCTTAAAGCGAATGTCATGAAACGAATGCCATTGATCTATCTGCTGTTTTTTCTGTTGACCTGGCTGGCCTGTTCCAGATCCCGGGAATTGGTGCCTACCAGAGCCCGGCAAGTAAAAACCACCCAGGTCATTGGCTATCATGCACCAGTCGAATTGACCATAGCCTGGTATCCTTATCAGGAGTTGGAGTTCAAACAGAAGAAAGACCGGAACTGGGTCATATTCAGTGATACCGCCCAATACCGGGGTGGAATGATTCCTATGATCCTTGTTACCTATCCGGAATCAAAGGATTCCATCTGGATGGATATGCACGTAGACACCAGATTGCTTGGAAATCTCATTAAACATACGCTGATGACTCAGGAGCCCATCCAGCGACCTTTCGGGCAATATCTGGATCAGGCATCTTGTACCAAATGTCACCCGAAAGATATCCAAGTCGACTTCAACTGACCGAGTCAGGATACATCACAGTTGACTCATTTTCATCCGCTCAGCATGTGTATTTCATGTTTATGTTCTAATTTAGGTGAAACGAATGCTCATGCGCACCCTGATCATCATTCCATTTCTATTGGCTTTCCTGATTCAAGGTTTCGGACAGGAGCCGCTCATTTTTCAGAATGCTACGCCGGTTGAGCCCAATCGGTACGAGAAAATTGAGGGCAACCCAATGCTATTTAAGGACTGGCAGACCGGCCGGATTATCGGTAAGGGAGGTACCATATTTCCGGATATCACCTTGAATTATAATGGGTATGCACACGGTTTTGAGGTTAAGCAAGGCGATCACTACATCGAACTGGATGAGAGCCAGTGCTTGATGGTAGAAGTTTTACAGAATGGCGATACCATGCGATTTGTCACAGAACTGTTACCTCCGGTTCAGGGTCAGTGGGTGGAACAGATCTATGTAGGAAACGGCGTGTACTGCATTAAGCATTTTAATGTGGAAGTAAGTACTCAAGTGGTCCAGAATGTTGGAAACAAGGTTGAGTTCAAGCGATTTAATCCCATCGCCCATTATTTCTTTCTGGTGGATGGAGAAATGAAAGAGTTCAGGCCCAAGCGCAAGATGATCCTGAAGATGCTGGGAAGCTCCAAGGAAATTGAAAAATACGTTGATGATAATGGCATCGACATTGAGACGGACGCCGGTCTCAGGCATTTACTGGAGTACTATGCACAATCCAAAATGTGATTTTGAGCGCAATCCGAATCCGTTAGTTAAAGATACCCCCCTGCAGAAGATGCTAAATCCTGGTCGATTTAGTCTTTCACCTTAATGTCGTAGACCTGAACTTTACGCCACAAGTGCCCGCATTCAGCGATGAACTTCTTGTGTAATGGATCTACCTGATAGGCATTCTGATCTTCAACGGAATCAAAATACATCAACTCGGAAGCAGACCAGCTGCTGTCGATGACATCCCGCTCTTCGGTAGCGGCAGGTACACCTACATAAAGTTTCTGCACCGTAGAGATGGCGGCCAGTGCCTTGATGCCACTCAGTAGTTGTTCCAGATCTGCGGTAGATTCCGGATTCTTCAACCAAAAAAAGACATGGTGAATTACGCTAGGTTTTGCGCTCATGATTTCATTTTTAAACCGGGGCGAAAGTTAACCAATGTGAATGGAATCCCGGTGTGTGTGGGATTAAAATGTGCTTCTGAAGGCAGCCATCTACCGGACCAGCCGGCTAATGGAGTCAGGGTCAATGCGATTCGACTTCTCAAGAGCTGGCCAATATGCGATCTACAGGGAAACAGCTAGACAATCTGACCAAAATTTGGCCAAATTGTTTCCAATCTTCTCATGTATTGTTAAAAAAGACACCCGATATGAGAATATTATTAAGAAGATATTAAATAATTAAAAAAGATTGATAATTTTCCCGTGGATTTGCAATAACATAGTAAAAAGGCTTTGGTTTACACTTGCCATCAAGGCCAGCGTTTGAATCACTTCTTTTATTTCACCTAAATCTCATTGGAAATGAAAAAATCGTGTCTACTCCTTTTTGCTACCCTATTGGTAGCAACTTTGATGGGACAGAACGTCCAGGGAGTGGTTTCATCGGATACCGGTGAACCGCTCATCGGGGTTTCTATCCTGGAAAAGGGGACCTCCAATGGTACCATCACGGATATCGATGGGTCCTACCAACTCAAACTCAACAATGCACAGGCCACTCTGGTCTTTTCCTACACCGGATTCCAGTCGAAAGAAATTGCCGTTAACGGTCAGGCGCAGATTGATGTCGTCCTGATCGCTGGCGCCATGCTGGATGAAGTGGTAGTCACCGGACTGAATATCCCCCGCGAAAAAAAGGCGTTGGGCTATGCAGCCAGCACCATTGATGCCAAGGAATTGGAAATGACCCCAATCACTAATTTTGCCACCGCTCTGTATGGCAAGGCCCCGGGAGTATCCATCCGTACGACTCCAGGTGGCGCTACGAGCGGCTCAAACATCAACGTGAGGGGCTTCTCGTCCATCACCGGAAACACCCAGCCACTTATCGTCCTGGATGGGGTGCCGATTCGAAATGGCGAATACAACAACACCAACTACTGGGGAGACCAGCGCATCCGTGGAAACGGTTTGACCGACATCAACATGGATGACATTGAAAACATTTCCGTGCTGAAAGGTGCTTCTGCAGCCGCCTTGTATGGCTCGGAAGCGGTGAACGGGGTGATCCTCCTTACTTCTAAAAAAGGAGCGAAGGACAAAGGATTGGGCGTGGAGTTCAATGCCAGTTACAGTGCCGATCGCATCGCTTATCTGCCGCGCTATCAGAACATCCGCGGGCCTGGTTATTTTACCAGCCTGGCAGATGCCGGTCAGGATGAAGCTGGCTTCATTTATTATGACGTTAATAAAGACGGTACACCGGATACCCGGGGATTGATCAATACCAGTGTAAACTTTGGTCCCCTCTTTGATGGCCAGCCGATTATGGCCTGGGATGGTGTTATCCGTCCATACGTTGCATCGAATGCCAGTTATGCCGACCTCTTTCAGAATGCCCATAGTTCTGACATCAACCTGGCGGTTACAAATGGTGGGGAACGGTCTTCCATCCGTTTTTCATTTACCCGTCAGGACAACCAGATGATCTCCTTTGGTTCCAAAAACCAGCGGAACATTGCCAACCTGACAACCAGTTTCAGAACCAATAAAAATCTGAACACGGTCCTGAATGTCAAATACATCAACCAGTACACCAAAGACCGTCCTTATAAAGTGGATCGCCTGATCAACAACTTTACCGGGATGATGAACACTTTTGAAGCAGCTGACTGGTACTTCAACAAGTACAAGACCAGTCTGGGTTATAAATTCCGTACAGGTACTCAGGCCAGTTTGACACCCGATGAAAACATCATTTACAATGGATTCAAAGGTGACATCGCCGATTACGTCTGGCGGGTTAACGAGCAGCACTCGGACGAATACAGCAACCGGGTCATCGCCAATATCCAACAAAGTTGGACCATACTGGAAGGTTTAACCTTGCGGGGTATCATCGGTACCGACCTGACGACCCTGAATACGCAAAACCGGAACTCCACCGAACAGCCCAGCGCACTGTATGCGAATCCGGGGGGTGGATTTTCCTTAAGCAATGAAGTGAATACCCTGGTTTACGGCGATGTATTATTGTCATATGACATCAGCCTGACCCGGGACCTGGATTTGGGTTTGAAAGCCGGCTACAATGCACGGAAAGAAGATTATTCACTGGTTAACCGCGGAACTTCCGGCGGCCTGAGCCCGGAGAACTTCTTTGATATTTCTGCATCGATCAATACCCCGGGTGGATCCAACAACCGGACATCGCGGGTATTGGACGCGATGCTTGGCATTGCTAGCCTGAGCTACAAAGACTTCGTTTACCTGGAGGGTACCATTCGGAGAGACCGGACCTCTACGATTTCCCCGAACAACAACTCTTTCATTTACCCGTCGGTTAACGCCAGCTTCCTGCTGAACGAAGCATTTGCTTTGCCAAGTGCTTTCCGTTTAGCCAAATTGCGTGCCTCCTATGGGATCGTAGGTAATTACCCGGACATTTACCGGGCGAATATCGCCTACAACCAAAACACATTGGGTGTACAGTACGAAGGCGGACGCCCCATCCTGTATTCCTACATCAGCAATGCCTTCGGCAACGATCTGATCCGGCCTGAGCAAAAACGCGAATTTGAAATTGGTCTTGAAGCCAATCTCTGGGCTAGGCTTCGTGCAGATTTCAGCTTCTACAATGGTCGTATCGTCGATCAGATCCTCCCGGTTGACCTGCCCCGGTCGTCAGGCGCCCGTACGGTGCTGACCAATATCGGTACCCTGCGGAATAAGGGCATTGAAATCCAGATAGGTGGTGATGTGGTCCAGAAAGAGAACTTCTACTGGAATGCAACCATAAATTATGCACGGAACGTGAACGCAGTTGAAAAACTGGCCAACGGAGCTACCGAACTGCTGCATGCCGACTTTGATGGAAATGCTGCACAGATCCGTTCTGTGGTCGGACAACCGATCGGGGACATTTATGCCCACCCGGTCGCTACCAATGAGAAAGGTGAAAAGATCGTTGCACCCAACGGGCTTTATCAGCTGGATGGCAACACCTGGGAAAAATATGGCAATGCATTACCTGATTTCGAGGGCGGTATCATCAATTCACTGGGTTACCGCGGATTCACCCTGGACATCGTTGCGGATTTCAGTGTAGGGGGATCGATCATGCCGACCGGTATTTACTGGTTGACCAGCCGTGGTTTGACCGAAGAGAGTTTGAATTACATGGATGCTGAACATGGTGGACTGCGTTATTACGTGGATGCCAACGGTCAGGGGATCCAGACTTCGGCCGATCGCGGACCTAATGGTGAGCAAGTATTTAATGACGGTATTCTTCTCGAAGGCGTTTCCCTTTCAGGTGAAACCAATACCAACGTAATCTCACAGGCTACCTATTACAATGGTACCTACAACTGGGGTGGCCCTCAGTACGGTAACTCCCGGTATGAATTGTACATCAATAAAAACAATTGGTTTAAAGTGCGTGAGTTGGCGCTGGGCTACAACATTCCTCAAACCATAACGGCTAAGGCCGGTATGTCGAATGCCAGAATCTCCGTATTTGGCCGTAATCTTTTCTTTATCTACCGGAGCATCAAAGATCTGGACCCGGAACAAACCACTGCCGGTTCGCGCTGGTACCAGAACATCAACAATGCAGGTAATAATCCATCATTCCGCACATTCGGAATTGAATTACGGACAAAATTTTAATCACGATTAAAAAAGACCAAAAATGAAATCTATTCTTATAAATAGCATCCTGGTCGTTCTGGTGTTGCTCTCTGCCTGTCAAAAAGCCGACTTCGCAGATGCTTATCCGGATCCTTCCAAGGTGTCAACCACATCCATCGAGCGACAGTTTACCGGGATACTGAATTCCGGTGTGGACTATGTCGTTCCCAATTACCGCAATTATTTTGTTACCCTGCGGATTACCTTAAATCCGTGGACTCAGTCCATTGGCTGGATCAATACACCGAATCAGTATGTACCCGGGTCATCCGGTGTGGAGGACGTTTGGTTCAATTATTACGACGTACTGGCGCAATACCGCGAATTCCAGAAAGTGTGGAATGCAACGGAAGCAACCAAGCAGGAAGACCTGAAGATATTTAATATGGCCGCAGCTATCTTCCTGTATGGCGAGACGGAGCGGATGGTCGATCTATTTGGTGAGATTCCATTCTTCGAAGCCGGACTGCTGAGTACCAACAATGGTGATTACAACAATTCGTATGCAGCTTTCGATCAAGGCGATGCTGTCTATGGATTTATGTTGGATGAATTGAAGTCCATTGCCGATCAGATGAAGACCCTTTCCGTAGGGACTGGATTCCAGGCTTCCTTCAAAGCTCAGGACATTATCAATAATGGCAACCTGGATTTGTGGAGACGATATGCCAATTCACTGCGCTTACGGATGCTGACCCGCGTGTCAGCCAGTTCTGAATTCAGTTCACGAGCCAGTTCGGAGATCGCTGAGATCATCGGAAATCCGACCGATTATCCGGTGGTGGAAAATAACGATCAGAACATCATGATTGATGTTTTCGACATTAATACGCCGATCAACTCCAAAGGTTTCCAGCAAGGGATTAATTCCAGTGGCTGGGACGGTGACGATGCTCCTGAGAAAATGATCAACTTCCTCAAAGACTCAAAGGATCCCAGGTTGCGTATTTTGTTTGAGCCGGGTACCGAAGCCGGAGGTGAATACGTAGGTCTTAATCCGCTTTTGACAGGTAACGAGCAGCAAGCCCTGGTCAACGGAGGTCAGATCGCTTATTACAACCGGACAACCACCAGCCAAAATCAGTTCTTCCCCGGTGTGATCATTAATGCCGCCGAGGTCAGTTTCCTGAAAGCAGAATATTATGTAAAAGGTGGCAATGATGCGTTGGCTCAGGCTGCTTACGAAACCGGAATCCGCCAGTCCATCGAATTTTATATGTCGGTGAATGCTGGTAGTGACGATCAGGTGGCAGCAGCTACACCTCCGACGGAGGAAGAAATTACCGCATTGCTGGCTTCTGATCCGGTCAACTGGAGCAACGCGACGACCAGTGATGCGAAGATGGCCCTGATCGCTTACCAGAAGTGGGTGCATTTCAACATCATCCAGCCCTACCAGAACTGGGCGGAGCTCAGACGCCTGGATGTACCCCAGCTACAGTTCTGGGTGGATAATTCCAGCACCCAGACCAATCCGCCGGTACGGTGGAGCATCCCTGGGAATGAAATAACCTACAATGCGGCTAATTATCAGGCCATTTCCGGCAATGATAAACTGGATCGCAAGCTCTTTTGGGATGTAAAATAAATAGTCTTTCATAGTCATAAAATTGGAATCGGGTGCTTATTTTAGAAAGATGAGCACCCGAATTTTTTTATGTAGTTCCGGACTGAACCTATGAGAAGTAACTCCAGTCGCGGGCTGATGCCCAAAAGGGCGGTAATTGTTGGACTCTTTGGATGCATGCTACTCATCGGTCTGCGCTCTGGACCAGGCTTGGCCAGACAAAATGCCTCGGACGAGCATCCTCCTGTCTTGCCGGTAGCTCAGGTGACCATTGGAGAGGCTGCTGCGCGCAAATATTGTCAGGCTTGTCATTTGTTTCCCGAGCCGGCCCTATTGGATCAGCACACCTGGGTTAATAACGTACTTCCCAATATGGGATCCCGCCTGGGAATCCGCACCTCCGGATATGACCCGGTCAGGGAAGCGGACCCCGCTGAGCGTATTTATCTGAAACAACTGAATGTCTACCCGGACAAGCCCCTGATCACTAAAGCAGAATGGCAGTCCATCGTTGACTATTACCGTTCTCAGGCGCCCAGGCAGCTCCCTTCTCCGCCGGCCAGGACCAATATCTCCAGTCAACCACCACCTTTTGTAGCCAGTGAAATCAAAATTGGCGAAAAAGAAGTCCCCCAGGTTTCGTTGTTGAAATACGATCCGGCGGGACAACGGCTTTACATCGGTGACCATCTTGAATTGTATGCTCTGGATAAGGCGTTGACCATCCAGTCCTCCTGGCAATTGCAAACGCCCGCGGTAGATATGGCTCATGCCCTGAAATCGCTTTTTGTTTTGGGCATCGGCACCTTCAGCCCCTCGGACAAGAAGGAAGGGGTCTTTTTCCCCCTGTTGTCCGCAGATCCGGCGCTAGCCCGGACCATGATCATTGAACACTTGCCCAGACCTGTCCAGTTTGCCATTGGAGATTTGAATGGAGATGCAAAATCCGATGTGGTCGTGTGCGGGTTTGGCAATCATCAGGGAAGGTTGGCCTGGTACGATGGAGGATCTGCTTCCGGAGAACACGTGTTAACAACTTTGCCGGGAGCCCGTAAGGCAATCATTCAGGACCTGAATGGCGATGGGAAGCCCGAGATATTGGCGCTTATGGCTCAGGCCTGGGAGAAATTGTCCATTTATTACAATCAGGGTGGGGGGGTATTTAAAGAACAGACGGCTTTGAGTTTTCCACCGGTTTACGGGGTGAGTTACTTTGAGTTGGCCGACTTTAACCGCGACGGGCACGTGGACGTGCTGCTGACGAACGGTGACAATTGGGATTATTCTCCGATTGACAAGCCCTATCACGGTATCCGCATCTTTCTGAATGACGGCCAGAATCATTTTAATGAATCCTTTTTCTTTCCCATGTACGGATGCAGTGAAGCGCGTGCTTTAGATTTCGACAAGGACGGAGACCTGGACCTGGTGGCCATCGCATTTTACAACAATTTAACGACGGTAAGCACCCGGAGTTTTGTGTACCTGGAAAATACCGGGAATCTGCATTTCGTAGCCCACTACATGCCTGAAACGGGCAATGGCCGCTGGCTGACCATGGATGTCGGAGACTTTGATCAGGATGGCTATGCCGACGTCTTTTTAGGATCCTATTTTCACAACCTGGCTGAACTGACGAAATCCCTTAAGACCGGAATGACGAGTTTTCCCCAGGTCATGCTATTGAATTACCGGAAATAGCAATTGTTAAAACCCAAAACAAATTGCTCTTATAAATCTTTGGGTTAAACATTCATACCGACAATGAACGGATTGAAAGCTTTGGAAATAATCAGTACCGGGCTACCTACCTGCAATCCCAGCAAATCCTCCGATGTGGCCAAAACATTTACCACTTCGGAGCCGACCAGGACATCTACTAAAAAGAGCACGCCGGTCGGCCGGATCTGAACGATGGTCCCCTGAGCCCGGTAGCGGCCACTGACGGTTTCCGAGGAGAAAAGCTCAGCCGGACTGCCCTGTCGTATCAATTGTCCTTGTTCGATGACGCAGACTTGCTGGGCCAGTTTAAACAATTCCGGTAGGTCATGCGAAACCAGGAAGATGGTTAAATTATACGTGTCCTTGAGGCGAATGAGGTAGTCCTGAAGCGTTTGACGCATGGAGGCATCCAGCGCAGCCAACGGCTCGTCAAGAAGCAGGATCCGGGGCTTACGCACGATAGCCCGGGCAAGCGCAACCCGTTGTTGTTGACCGCCGGATAATTGCCTGGGGTACCGGTCTGCCAGCGAATGGAGATCCATCATCTGCATCAGTTCATCAATTATTTTCGGAGAGTCTTCCTTGGGAAGCCCGAAAAGCAGGTTTTCCTGAACCTTCAGATGCGGAAAGAGTGCATAATCCTGGAAAACGAACCCTACCGATCGGTGTTGGGGAGAAGTGTTTTTTTGGCTATTGCTGTCGTACCATACCGTATCATCGACCTGAAGATGGCCTTCATCAGGAGTCATCAGGCCGGCCATCATCCGTAGAATGGACGTTTTGCCGGATCCGGAAGGGCCGAATAGTCCGGTTATGGTCCCCGGGAGCGCCAGTGACTGAACGTCAAGCTCCATGATGCCCTGAGCGGAGTGTAATCTTTTCTTAAAATGCCAGCGGATCATCGGTTCCAGGTATTGAAGCTCCTGCCATTGATCCATGACACGAGCCAGACGATGAGAAAGGTAATGACCAGTAGAATCAGTGCGTAGGCATTGGCGGCCCGGTAGTTCAATGTTTCGACGGCTTCAAAGATGGCTACGGATGCGACCCGCGTCCGGCCGGGAATGTTGCCTCCGATCATGAGGATCACCCCAAATTCACCGATTGTATGCGCAAAACTGAGTACCGTACCGGTGAGTATGGCTGGGCGGATGTTAGGGATCAGGATGCGTCGCAAGATCACCCAGCGGGACTTTCCCAGGGTTAGTCCGGCTTCGGTGAGGGAGTGGGGCAGTGATTGCAGTGCGGCCTGGATCGGCTGGACCATAAATGGCAGACTGTATATCATGGATGCGACAACGAGGCCGCCAAAAGAGAAAACCAGCCGGATGGCCAGCCATTTTTCCAGCCATGCTCCAAATAAATAGGATGGGCTAAAGGCGACCAAAATATAAAAGCCCAGTACGGTGGGTGGCAGCACCAGGGGCATGCTGATTAAGGTTTCCAGGAAGGGTTTCCAGCGACTACGGTGATTGGCCAGCAAATAGGCGAGAGGTATCCCCGCAAAGAGCAGAATCACCGTCGTAATTCCGGCTAATTCAAGCGATAATAATATTGGTTGCCAGTCCATCAGGATTCCAGTATGAGTTCATTAGCCCTTATCCAGGCTGTCAATCGCTGACCAGGTACTATCCGGAAAGCATCCACCATGGCGGTTGGGACGATGGCCGTAATGGCATGACTTTCCTGCTCCAGGATGATTTGGCAAAGCAGCTCACCCCGGTTGACCTGTCTGGTTTTACAGGTCAATTTATTTTGAATGCCCATTTCAATGTGCTCGTCCTTGCTCAGCGCTATGGCGGACTCTTTAAAAAGAACATGTACTTCCCGACCTGGTTCCAATAGTTTTCTGGCAGATGCGCTATCGATCAACAAGACATGCCAAATGGTATGGGCAAGTGAGACCCGTACCTGCAGCAAATGATCTTCTTGCTGATAGTCGACAATGGTTGCGTTCAGTTTATTCATTTACGACTGGCAAATATCCGGATTTCAGGAATATTTCCTGTGCAGTTGGGGAAGTAAGGAATGATAAGAATGATTCTGCCTGCGGATGTGGGGCGCCATTGTGCAATACAATAACACCACCTTGTTCGATCGGATGGTACAAACTATCCGGTATTGTCAACCAGTGGGTGGTTGGAGGCAGCGAGGTTGAAAAGCGGTAAGATCCGGCGGTAAAACCAAGTTCTGCAGCTCCGCTTTGGACGAATTGCGTGGTTTGTCCAATGCTTTCTCCGTAGACCAGTTTGCTGCGAACCTGGTCCAGTATGCCCATATTTTCCAAACATTCGATAGCCGCGCGTCCATAGGGTGCAACTTCCGGATTGGCTACGGCTATGTGCCGGATGTCCGGATTAAGTAAGCGATTCAATGATGTTATCGGACTTCCGGAAAGGTCAAGTAAAACCAATGCTCCCCGTGTATAGACAACCGGGTTCGATGCGGTGACTCCGGCCTCAGTCAATTGTTGCGGGAAGTTCATATCCGCAGATAAAAAGACATCATAGGGAGCACCGTGTAGGATCTGAGCCGTGATCTTGCCCGATGCATTCAGGATGAGCTGGGATTTGATGCCATAGATGGAGTCAAACCGATTAATAAGGCGATCCATTACCGGTTGGAGGTTTGCGGCGGCAGCTATCGTTAACGATTTTTCTCCGGGAGCAGAACAGGACAATAACCAATGCGACAAACTCAGCAAGCAAATGACAACTCCGGTCTGGATTCGCAATCCGGTCATTTTGAATTTGCTGGATGAACGGAGAGGTAGATCCAGCAAGCGAGATCCTCCGCCGGGACGGTGGTATGGATTTCTACATCATGCCCGTAGGCACGATTTAAGTGTTGGTCGTCTTTCCAGATGACTTCCCATTCGGCCATCAGCGCTTGCGGCATATGACCTTGTACTGCGCGGGGAAGGTATCGTCCTTCGGGTACTTCCAGACGGTGTAAGCCATCAGGGATGCCTTGAAAGTCACCTACGGGACAACCGATAAAGGCTGTGTAATGATCCTGGAAGTTGGAGGCATAATCGTAATAAACCACCCAGATTTCATCATTGAGTCGCTGCGGTACCTGTTGCTGAATCTGTTGTTCGTAAAATGATTTCCAGAGCTCGCCAAGATCAATCATGGATTGACCATTCCGATTAATTGTGCGCACCTGTATGCCTGCCAGGTAAGCCTTTGATCTGTCAATTGACTTCATGAAAACAAGATACGATATTTCCATGGGAGCGTCCGGGGGAAGAAAAGATTGGCCACCTCTGGATACGCGCCTGGCCAGGACGGATTTTCAGTCATGAACACCGAATGAGAAACGTTCTGGAAATCCCATTCGCCGTTCCAGGTAGGGGATCAGAGGTGACCTTTCAAGTTAAAACGCAAACCGGACAGTTGCTTCCAAACCAGTCGGCAGTGCCGGCTGGATTCACATCCTGTCCTGTCAAATAGACTTTGGGATAAATGGAGGTCACCGGAATGGGTAGACTTTTTCGTTCGGATGATTGTTTTCCGGGATGGATCGGATTAAAAGAGCCCGGGCAGAATCTCCACCCAGGCCCAAATAGACTGTATTCACGATGTTCTTAGGAAGAGGACGAATGGGTTAATGATCCATCCATTCGACCCGATATCTGAACAAAGGACCGTGGGTTAGCAATCAGGTCACTAGGACCCACTCATTTTTTTTAGTGCCGGGAAGGTGTAGATCAGGGTTAATCTTCCGATCCCATATTGCGTATGGTCCCCTTTCCAGTAAATATCGCGGAATTCACCGGCGATTTCTGCTTTGAACCGGGACTTGAACTTATAGCCTAAACCGGCATAGTAGCGGTATTCCTGTCCGTAAAACCGGTCGAATTTCGGTGCGATGGACCACAGTCCTTCGATATAGGTATTGATGTAAAGTGGTTTTACTTCCTTACCTATCGACAAGGGAAAGGCTGGATTGATGCGGTAGCGCGGTCGGTAAGAGTAATCATAATTTTCCCGGTATCCATTTTGTATCCACCGTTCTTCCCACCACATTCGATGGGTCAAAGTCCATTTCCACACGGGCTGGCTTGCAACAGCGAAAAGATAAGTGCGCCATTCATGCCGGGCAGTCAATTCGAAGGGATTGTAAGTGCGCAAAGTCGCACCAATTCCAGCCTTTAACCAATGATTTACGCTCCGACCTCCTTCCAGGTGCCCTTCCCAAAGCAGAATGTCGGTGTAGGCATGCAGGTTCTCCAAATCTTCCGGAATGGTCAGGTGGCGTGAAGCGCCAAAGGTCATACCAGTTACGAACCAATGGTTATCCACAGGAAGCGTGACAATGGCTCCGGGCAGGCTGGCACCATACCGGTTGATTTGACCATGCAGCGGCACAGCCCATAATGTCATGCCGGACAGCAGTAGGACAAGAAGATCTATTCGGGGGGCGGGAAGGGTATTTTCAGGCCGAATCATGATTCATTGAGCAATTGATTCGGGGGCGAAAGTAGCGTGGACCGCCAGGGTGTCACAGAACCTGGATAAGGCAAGTTTATGATCTATATCATACAAATAATTGCCAATGAAATGATGGCAAAAACAGCTAATTGACCATTTTCTATTGGCGATTAATGACGATGTCAGTTATTAATAGGCATAATATTAATTATTTAATCATTATAAATATAAATTATGTAAAAAATACCCAAAACGAATATGCGCTAAGTGCCGTATCATTGCATAAAATTAACCAAACGGTTAAACTTAATGGATAAACCAAATAGTCAAGACCGGGTCGATACGGAGGCGCGCATACTGGAGGCGGCGCGTTTGGTTTTTTTCAAACAGGGCATGGCCGGCGCCCGGATGCAGGACATTGCCAACCAGGCCGGAGTTAATAAGGCGCTGCTTCATTATTACTTCCGCAGTAAAGACAAGCTCTTCCAAACTATTTTTATTCAGGCATTTCAAACCATGTTGGCTTCATTTAAAGAGATCATCGTCTCCCCGGTGGGAATCCGGGAAAAACTGGAGGCCTTCATTCATATTTATATCTCCAACATGCGACAGAACCCGTACCTGCCGCTGTTTATCATCAATGAAATCAATAAGAATCCCGATAGTTTCCCGAAACAACTAATTCCCCAGCATAACCAGGTTGATTTGCGGCAACTCTTTGTACAGGCTCAAAAAGAAATCGAGGAAGGCAAAATTGCGCCTTTCAAGCCTTTGCATCTGATCATGAATGTATTGGGCATGAGCATCTTTACATTCATCGCAAAACCAATGATGGTCCAGATGCTGGGCATCAATGAAACGCAGTATGAAACATTTCTCAATGAGCGCGAAGAACAAATCATTTCTTTTGTCCGCAGTGCTCTTAATCCATCATAAAACGAAATCGATCGTATGAGAAATTTTTGGATCCAACTCACTTGCATCGTGGCACTGCCCCTGACCGGATGGAGCCAGAACATCACTCTGGAATCCTGTCTGAATCAAGCCGTGGCCACCAATCCGTTGTACCGGATGCAGGAACGGCTGCCGGTCATAGAGGAGGCACAAGCCAAGCAAGTTACCGCTATGTGGCTTCCATCGCTCAAATTAGGCGGCCAGGCCACCTGGCAATCCCAGGTGACCTCCGTCCCCATTGAATTTCCGGGGATTAATATCCCGACGCCTACGAAAGATCAGTACCGGGTGACAGCTGACGTGCAGCAGACGATCTGGGACGGTGGGATGATTCAGGCGCAAGAGCAGCTATTGAAAGCACAGACCGCTGTCCAGCAGCAGTCCCTGGAGACACAATTGTATGCCATTAAAGAACAAGTCATCCAAACCTATTTCAACATAAGGCTTGCTCAGGACCAGTTGAATTTGTTGCAAACACAGCAACAATCGATTCAGGGCCGGTTAAAGCAAATTCACGATCTGGTCAATGCGCAGATCACCAGCATTTCGGATGAACGCCAGTTGGAGATGAAGGCGGAAGAATTAGCCCTGAATATTCTGGATGCACGAGCACAGAAGCAGGTCGCTTTAGATGCGCTGGAGACCCTGACCGGACAGCATTATGACACGACCGCTGTATTTGAAGATTATACCATGGCAACTGCTGATGAGACGCAGCATCCAATGATCGCACTTTATGCGCGTCAGACCGAAGCAACCAAGGCCCAGGAGACCATCATCCTGCGACAGAACCGGCCGCAAATCGGTGCTTTCGCTACTGCAGGATATGGTCGACCCGGATTAAATATGTTAAGTAATGAATTTGATACCTATGCCATCGTTGGCGCCCGGCTTACCTGGGATCTTTCAAAGTTCTACAACGGTACCCAAAAACACGCATTAGCGGTGCAGCGCCTACAACGGGAGCAAATCCAGGATCAACAGGATGCCTGGCAAAAAGGTCAGGATGTACAGATGCAGCGGGAAGAAAACGCGCTGGCTTCGGCAGAACGTTCGCGGGACTCCTGGGATCGTAGGCTGGCGCTGGCGCAGGCCAATCGCAAGGATTACGAGGGACGATATGACGCAGGGTTGGTCGCATACAGTGAATTACTTGACCGGATCACCGAAGAGCAGACCGCCGAGCAAATGGTCACGCAGGCCAGAGTCAGAGCTCAGTGGCAAGAGGCACGAATTGCCTGGTTGAAAGGCGAGTTGTGATCATCAAATTGGTTAAAGAAATTTTTGATCGATAAGATTGATTTTGTCTTAATAGTTTAAAATCAAGCATTTTACGCATGAAAAAAGGAATAATATTTGGTATGTTGGCTGGCTTTTGGATGTGGTCGGCCTGTTCTTCCCAAAAGTTGGGATACGATGCCAGTGGCGTATTTGAAACCGATGAGGTCATTGTAGCAGCACAGGTGGCAGGTCTGGTAAAGACGCTGCGTCTGGAAGAAGGAATGCATCTCGCTGCGGGCGATACCCTAGGTCAGGTAGACTGTGCCGGTCTAGCGCTACAGAAAGAACAACTGGAGGCCAGCATCAACGCATTGCAGATCAAGACCATGAGTGCCCAGCCTCAGGTGGCTGTTTTACAGCAGCAGATCCAAGCTCAGGAAAAGCAGGTTTCAGTCCTGGAGGCACAGCGGGCCGTCTGGATCAAAGAGAAAAACCGGGTAGAGCCCCTGGTGGCCAGCAAATCGATTCCGGCCAAACAACTGGATGATATAACCGGTCAACTGGACGTATTGCAGCAACAGGTAAATCTGGCGACCCAGCAAATCCAGGTCTTAAAACAACAAATTGCCGCACAGCAGTCGGTTACACATGAGCAAAACGAATCCATTTTAAGTGAAGGCGAACCTCTGGTCAAGCGGGTGGCACAGATCCAGGACCAGATCGATCGATGCAATATCGTTAACCCCCTGGATGGGGTGGTCCTGACCCAGTATGTCGAGCAGGATGAAATGGTCAATCCGGGTAAGCCATTATACCGGCTGGGAAATCTGAAGCAAATGATCCTGCGCGCCTATGTCACTGCCGACCAATTGCAGCAAGTCAAAGTGGGTGATGGCATTAACGTGCGCATCGATGATGGCAATGGCGGGTTTAAGTCTTATCCCGGCACCATCGAATGGATTGCGGAAGAGGCTGAGTTCACGCCCAAAACCATTCAGACGAAAAATGAACGGAGCAGCCAGGTCTATGCTATGAAAGTCCGTGTTCAAAATGACGGACAAATTAAAATTGGGATGTATGGAGAAGTTGATTTCCAGAGCGCCGGCAGTTAAGATCCAGCAACTGCGTAAGACTTACGAAAACGATACCGTCTTGGCCATCAAAGGTTTGGACCTGACGGTGGGCAGCGGTGAGTTACTGGCATTGATCGGCCCGGATGGAGCGGGAAAGACTTCCCTGTTTCGTATCCTGGCAACCTTGATTCTGCCTGACGGAGGACAGGTCGAGGTATTGGGCTATGATGTGGTGAAAGACTTTCAATCCCTGCGCCTCATCACGGGATACATGCCGGGTCGCTTCGCCTTGTATCAGGACCTGACCGTTCTGGAAAACCTGAGCTTTTTTGCAACGGTCTTCAATACCTCCATCGAAGCCAATTACGACATCATCCGGGATATTTATGTTCAATTGGAGCCATTTAAGCACCGTCGGGCTAGCCAGTTGAGTGGTGGGATGAAACAAAAACTGGCCTTGTGCTGTACCCTGGTCCATAAACCTTCCATTTTGCTGCTGGACGAACCGACCACCGGTGTAGACCCGGTCAGCCGGCAGGAATTCTGGGATATTCTCGACAAGCTGAAAGCGGATGGGATGACTATGATTGTCAGTACCCCGTATATGGATGAAGCCCGGCGCTGTGACCGGATTGCAATGATGAATCGTGGCGAACTGCTCGATATATCTACACCGGAAGCCTTGATCGATGGATTTGGGAAGCCGCTCTATGCCATCCAAAGCGACAGGATGTTTGCCTTATTGCAGGATTTACGTAAGTATCCGGTTACAGATACCTGCTTTGCATTCGGAGAAGCTCATCATGTGACTTTTAAAAAGTCCATCCAGGTGGATGATCTCCGTGGTTACCTGCAGATGCAGGGACATCACCACGTGGATATTGCACAGATACAGCCAACGGTAGAAGATTGCTTTATGGACCAACTAGCATCCTGATCATGGAGACACCAGTCATTCAGGTACGAGAATTAACCAAAAAATTCGGCCATTTTACCGCCGTTGATCACATCTCTTTTGATGTACACCAAGGTGAGATTTTTGGCTTTCTGGGCGCCAATGGAGCCGGCAAAACGACAGCAATGCGAATGATTTGCGGTCTGCTGACGCCTACCTCAGGGAAGGTCGATGTGTTGGGCCTGAACATAGCCACCCAGACAGATGCCGTCAAGCGACAGATCGGGTATATGAGTCAGAAGTTTTCGCTCTACGACGGGCTGACTGTAAGAGAGAATGTGACTTTTTATGGAGGCATCTACGGTATGGGGAAAGATCAACTGAAATTAAAGATTGCTGAGCTTGCCGAGAAGTTAGGTCTGGAAGACAAGATTGATCATCAGGTAAGTTCCTTACCCCTGGGCTGGAAGCAGAAACTGGCCTTTTTAGTAGCTATTCAGCATGATCCCAAAGTTGTTTTTTTGGATGAACCCACGGGAGGCGTGGATCCCATCACACGCCGTCAATTCTGGGAGCTGATCTACGAAGCCGCTGAACGAGGCATTACTGTATTTGTAACCACGCATTACATGGATGAGGCGGAATATTGTGACCGGGTTTGCATCATGGTGGACGGAAGTGTCGCGGCGCTTGACCGTCCGGAAAATCTGCGCCACAAAATGGGAAAAGAGACCATGCATGAAGTTTTTTATCAACTGGCCCGTGCGGCCCAAAGACAGGAATAAGCTTACATGAAAACGTTTTTGGCATTTATACGCAAAGAGTTCTGGCATATCCTAAGGGACCGCCGGTCACTGATCATTCTCTTTGGCATGCCCGTCATGCAAATCGTCCTCTTTGGCTTTGCGCTCTCCAATGAGCTGAAGAACAGCAAGATTGCCATATTGGATGCTTCCCACGATCCGTACACGCAACGCATCATCCAGCAACTGAATGCCAGTGATTATTTTACGATTACAACCAGTATCCAGGACGAAAAAGAAATCGAAGGGCTGTTTCACAAAAACAAGGTAAAAATGGTGGTGGTCTTTCCTGCCGGATTTGCCGATCTGCTTTCCCATCAACATCAGGCTACCGTTCAACTTATTGCTGATGCTACGGACACCAATACAGCCAATACCATGGTGAGTTATGCCAGTGCCATTCTGGGCAGTTTTCAGGACTGGCTACTGGACCAGCAAACATTGCCTTACACCATTCATGCAGAGACCCATATGCTTTACAATCCCCAGCTCCGCAGTGCCTATAACTTTGTGCCTGGTCTGATGGCGATGATCATCATGATCCTGTCGGCGATGATGACGTCGGTTGCTATTGTCCGCGAGCGGGAAAACGGGAATATGGAAGTATTGTTGGTGAGCCCGTTAAAACCCATGTGGATCGTCATTGCCAAAGCAGTACCTTATTTTCTGCTTTCTTTTGTCAATGTCCTGATCATCCTCTTGCTCAGCTATACATTATTGAGTCTGCCGGTCCATGGAAGTTTGATCTTATTTCTTTTTGCCTGTCTGGTTTTTATCCTCACCTCGCTGGCATTAGGATTATTGATTTCAACGGTAGCCGGTTCGCAGCAGGTAGCCATGTTTATGTCCCTGATCGGGTTAATGATGCCAACCATCATCCTGAGTGGTTTTATGTTTCCGATTGAAAATATGCCGTGGGTTTTGCGAGCCATTTCCCATGTCGTGCCGGCCCGCTGGTTTTATACGATAGCCCAAAGTATACTCCTCAAAGGCGTCTCGATCTTTACCTTATGGAAGGAGATGCTTATTCTGTTGGGT
Organism: Lewinellaceae bacterium; assembly: GCA_020636355.1. Taxonomy (GTDB): domain Bacteria; phylum Bacteroidota; class Bacteroidia; order Chitinophagales; family Saprospiraceae; genus JAGQXC01. The sequence continues at coordinate 116,553 of JACJYB010000001.1, forward strand.
ATGGCCTTATTTTTCCTGGTTATCAGCATCCGTCGTTTCCGGCTGCGCTTAAATTGATGTTGAATTATGAGTACGTTCAAATATGTTCTCCAGAAGGAATTTCAGCAGATCCGGCGCAATCCGACCATTGTGCGGATGATGCTGGCCGTACCGATCATTCAGTTGATCGTTTTGCCATTCGCCGCGGACTATGAAATCAAACAACTGAATCTGGCTGTGGTGGATCAGGACCATTCCAGCTACAGCCGGGAACTCATCGGGCAAATGACCGCTTCAGGATACTTCCAACTAGCCAATTATTCTTCGAATTTCAATGAAGCCATGGGAGCTGTTGAGCGCAATGAGGCCGATTTGATCCTTGAAATTCCTGCCCATTTTGAACGGGATCTGGTCCGGGAGGACGGGGCTACGTTGGCGCTGCACGCCAATGCCATCAATCAGGTTAAGGGCGGTCTAAGTCAACTCTATGCCGGCCAGATCATCCGGCGTTTCAACAATCAGATTCGTTCCGAATGGGTCCAATGGCCACGCTACAGTCCGGTGGAGATGGTGAAGATCGAGCCGCAGCTTTGGTTTAATCCACATATCAACTACCATCTGTTTATGGTTCCCGGAATCCTGGCGGTGCTGATCACCATGGTGGGTAGTTTTCTGGCCTCTATGAATATTGTCCAGGAAAAGGAAGCAGGTACCATTGAGCAGATCAATGTGACGCCGATAAAAAAATACCAGTTTTTGTTGGGTAAGATGATCCCTTTTTGGGTGATGGGGATGTTTTCGCTCACGTTAGGATTGGTCATCGCCTATGTGGTTTATGGCATCGTCTCGGTCGGCCCGCTGTGGGTAATCTATGCGTTCTCGGCCTTCTACCTGGCGGCCATCCTGGGGATAGGTTTGTTGATCTCCACCTTCGCGGACAATCAGCAGCAAGCCACTTTTGTATCTTTTTTCTTTGTGATGATCTTCATCCTGATGAGCGGGTTATACACTCCGGTGGAAAGCATGCCGGACTGGGCAAAAGTGATTGCCTATGCCAATCCGGTGACCTATATGATCCAGGTGGTCCGCGGCGTGATGATCAAAGGAGCCGGATTTATGGATATCCTTCCTTTCGTAGGCATCATCGGTGCATTCGGGATCTTTTTTAATGCACTGGCGGTATGGCGTTATCGAAAGACGGTGTAGTTGGAGGGCGCTCGAGATGAATTCGGAGAACTGGCTAGCCTTTGGAGTTTTCTACTTAATGCTACTTCCGGGTAAAATTCAGCCTGTTACAACCTTATTATTGCAGCCCATTTTATGGATTAATTGCTACATTTAATGGAGCACTATTATTAATGCATCCACTTATTTACATACCATCGATTGTATTTGTTGTCGTCCTGATCCTGCAATTACCGTTGGTTTCCTGGCAAATAGCAGGCTTATGCCGCCCCTATGCGTTCATTGCTTCGGATGGTCAATTTGAATTCTTCGGGATGACGTGTAAAGGAAAAGGAATCCAAATGAAGGAAGTGAATTATTCGGCTTATAATGTAAAAGTGAATGATGCACGCCTGCAGTTGTTTCGGAAGTCAAAAATAAACCCATTAAAATTGGGTTGTGGGGTGAGTATTTGTTTCACGCCAGATGGAAATATCCCTAGACTGCATTTAAATTGGAAGGGAAGTAAATATAAAATGTCATAGATAGCACAGGGTTTAATCTGTTGATAATTAGTCGATTATGGTGGATTCACTCGTTTTATTATTAATAACTTTTGGACTTTCTGCTAATCAAGATACGACGAAATTTTATTTGTTTAATGATACGGCATTTCAGGAGACCAAATATGGATATTCAGTGGAAGATTATCGTTTTGGTCAAAATTTCCTTTTTAACAAAGAGAAACAAATCGGAACGCAAATACCATTGAGCGACTCGGGTGGAAAATGGGTCGTTGGAGATCTGGTTGATGAAGTTTGGGAATGCACCGGTGACGAAGTGACTACATCTTTAGGAACTCCCGGAGTAATCTATCAAAAAAAGAAATTTCTGTTCAAGCCTTTGGAGGTGGATTGGACACATCCATTACGTATTATGTTTTAGGCAAGGTGCCGGATTACATCTATAATTACAACCCGCACATCTATTTCTTTTTAATCAGGCATCTTAATCCGCATGAATTCCTTGATCCGGATTATTTGGATTTTCCGTTTGTTCTGGAAGTATACCGGTATATAGGAAGTGAAAAGATGGTTTTCGGGAGGTAGATTCCATTGAAAGGATCCCGCAGGCGGGCTTCAGGATGCCCGACCTTTCGACATTCAGGATGCTATCCTATCCGGAATTCAGAAAAGAGCTGGATAGGGATCCGGAGAAAGAATAGTCCAGCTTGTAAACCTGGAATAAGTCTTTACCGCTGAAAAACCGCATTATTTGTAGCTTTAACCATAACCAATGATTATGCGAAAGAATGTGTTGATACCCTTGGGATTTGTTGCCCTCGGGTTAATAGCGGTGGCTTGTGGCCATCAGGACTCCACGTTGGGTAGTGCTTCGGATATGGCAACCGAAGAAGAACTGATCGCGCGCGCCGATTCCTTTGAGATGAATACGCCTTATGAACCGGTACCGGAAATGCACTGTCCCACCACATCTCCGGCTTTGCCAAAATCCTGTGTTCAGCCGTCTTCATTACCGGCTTGGATGCCGACTTTGCCGCAGAAAACATCGGATACTTCAGTGCGCCTTACAAATACCGGAAAGAGGTCATCAAGCGGGTTATCGACGAAGAAAAGAAAGAAGTGCGGCTTACGCTCCCGACGGTACCGTACGTGTTGCCCGGTATTATGGGGATCAGGGTTGTGTGACTTTGCCGGAAGGCGTGGATTCCGTGTATTTCCGGCCGGTCGCTATCCAGAAGAATTTGCCCGATGCCGCGACCACCCCTTGGCCGATGGGAGACCTGGTTCCCGATGCCCCTGGCCAACGGAAGTGAAATTGGAAAAAGTAGAAGCCGCTCTGGACGCCGCCTTTGCAAACCCGAAGGGCATGACTGCGGCATTTGTAGTGACCTGGAAGGGCCGCCTGTTAGGTGAGCGGTACCGCGATGGCATCACCATGCATACGCCGTTGGAGAGCTGGTCGATGGGTAAGAGTCTGACGGCCACCTTGCTGGGGACGCTCATGCAGAAAGGGTCTATACCCTGGATCAGCCGGCACCCATACCGGAATGGCAGGAGCCGGAGATCCTCGTCAGGAAATTCGCATTAAAGATATTTTGCATATGTCTTCCGGGTTGCGCTTTCGGGCTCCTCAGGACCCGGATTACGATGAGTCATTGGGCTATCCGGACCATCTGTATGTCTATACCGATGCCGGTAACTCCTTTCATTGGGCAGCAACCCGCCCGCAGGAGTGGCCACCAAACACCATCGGCCGTTACCGGAACTCCGATCCGGTTTTGATCAATTACCTGGTACGGCTGGGTGTGGAGAACAACCTGCATGAGGACTACCTGAGTTATCCCCAGCGGGCATTGTTTGACAAAGTTGGCGTGCGTGATATGATCATGGAGACGGATCCAACCGGCAATTTCCTCTTGCAGGGCTATGAATTTGCCAGTGGCCGCGATTGGGCCCGTCTGGGTAATCTTTATCTCCAGGACGGCGTCTGGAATGGAGAACGCATCCTGCCAGAAGGCTATACGGCCTTTGTCAGCACCCTGGCTCCCGCCTGGAAAGCCGATCGACGCCCCATCTACGGAGGATTCTTCTGGATCAATGGCGACGGAGGGTTTCCGATACCTAAGGATGCTTATTTTATGGCTGGCGCCGGCGGCCAGTACACCATCATCATCCCTTCACACGACCTGGTGGTCGTACGTCTCGGACATTACAAAGGTGCCCCGGAAGGAGGAGAAGATCTGAATAAAGCATTAGCCTTGCTGATGGAAGCGGTGCCGGGAAAATAGCTAATTAATTTTGGATTTTGAAGGTTGAAGGTTGAATGTCAGGTTAAATCCAGGGGGAATGGCAAGCTGATGGACTTTCAAAAGTTGGATGTTGAAGGTTGCCATGATTTCTTTTATTTTTATTGCAATGCCATAGTTTCTAAAAATACAGATTTTACCATGAATCCGTTCTACATCAACCGCCGCGCCTTCCTTAAGACTTCATCCGCTTCGTTGGCCGTATCCATGCTGGGCCTTTCCGGACTGGATGCCCTTTTTCCGGAGAAGAATTACCGGGTGGGATTGATCGGTGCGGGCTGGTATGGGAAAAGCGATCTGTGTCGCCTGATCCAGGTATCACCGGTCGAAGTGGTAGCCATCTGCGATGCCGACCAGCACATGCTGGACGGAGCCATTGAATTGATCAGTCAGCGACAAATTTCACATAAAAAGCCGGTGGGTTACCGCGATTATCGCAAAATGCTGGCTGAACAGGAATTGGATATTGTCCTGATCGGTACGCCAGACCACTGGCATGCCCTGACTGCCATTGCCGCGATGAAAGCCGGAGCACATGTGTACGTACAAAAACCAATCAGTGTCGACGTCCTGGAAGGTGAAGCCATGGTCGCTGCGGCCCGCAAATACAAACGGACGGTGCAGGTAGGGTTACAACGGCGTAGTACCCCTCACCTGGTAGATGCCAAAGCAAAAATTGTTGATGCCGGCATGTTGGGCAAGATTTCGCACGTCGAACTGTGCTGTTACTACCATATGCGTTCAAACGACAATCCTCCGGTGCAGCCGGTGCCTGACTTTTTTGATTACGAAACCTGGACCGGTCCGGCTCCGATGCGACCTTTCCTGGGGTTGCCCCATCGTGGTTGGCGCACCTACATAGAATACGGCAATGGCATCGTCGGCGACATGTGTGTCCATATGTTTGATGCCACCCGCTGGTTGCTGGGTCTGGGCTGGCCGGACCGCGTACGATCTACCGGAGGTATCTACGTTCAGAAAGGAGGGAAGTCGACCATCTCCGATACCCAGACGGCCTGGTTTGAGTATCCGGAGCTAACCTGTGTATGGACGCACCGTACCTGGGGCACTCCGGCCGATCCAGATTATCCCTGGGCCTTCAAGATCTACGGCGAAAAGGGAACGTTGATGGGAGATACGATTAAATACGATTTTGTTCCGGTAGGGCGTGATCAGAAACCTGTGCGTCAGGATGTGCTTTACGAACGAGAGCAATTTCCGGAAGACTTGACCGAAAAGGACATCGAACTGCATGCCGCACCGGCAACCCGGGGACAGATGATCAACTTCCTGGGCGCTATTGCGGATGGAAGCCGGCCGGTTGCAGACATTGAAGAAGGGCACATCTCTTCCGCCAGCTGCATCCTGGCTAATGTATCCATGGATCTGGGCGGACGCACCCTGGCATACGATCCTGTGGCCAAAACCATCCCCGGCGATGCCGAAGCGACGGAGCGACTGGCCAGGAAATATAGGGAAGGGTGGGAGAGACCCGCGTTTTAAATGTTAAATGTTGAATGTTGAATGTTGAATGTGGGGGTTAAAATGATGAATTGAAAAAAATATAATGTATAAATAAATGAATTTAAGGATATTGTGTCTGATTTTGGGTCTTCTAACGGCTTCGCTGACGTTTGCCCAGGAAATAACGGGAACGGCTACCAACCTGGTTGCCCATGCGGCAGTGCTTACACCTGTATCCCAGGAGTATACCTTCACGGAAGGTCCGGCGGTGGACCGAAAAGGTGATGTTTATTTTACCGATCAACCTAATGACCGTATCCTGAAATGGAGCAAGAAGCGCGGACTGGAAGTGTGGATGCAGCCCTCAGGAAGGGCCAATGGCCTTTATTTTGACGATCAGGGCAATCTTCTGGCTTGTGCCGATGCGCACAACCAACTCTGGAAAATTGATCCCCAAAAACAGGTGACGGTATTGATCGAACGATTTGAGGGGAAATTGCTCAATGGTCCGAATGACCTCTGGATTGATCCCCGGGGAGGTATATACTTTACCGATCCCTTTTACAAACGGGACTATTGGGACCATAGTGAAAAAGAGATCGAACAAGAGCGGCTTTATTATCTTCCGCCAGGTGCAAAAGCTCCATTGATCATGGATGCCGGATACGAGCGTCCTAACGGACTGATTGGTACACCGGATGGAAAAAAACTTTATGTAACCGATGCAAATGGTGGCAAGACCTATGTCTATGATATTGGGGAAGACGGTGCTCTGATGAACCGGCGATTATTTGTTCCGATGCGCTCCGATGGAATGACCATAGACGATCAGGGCAACATATATCTTACGGGTGACGGCGTGACCGTATTTAATCCGGCCGGCGAACAGATCCTGCACATCAGCGTGCCGGAACAATGGACGGCTAATGTCACTTTTGGTGGGAAAAAGGAAAAAACGCTTTTTATCACTGCTATGAAGTCTCTGTACACCTTAAAGATGAATGTCCATGGCGTGCGTTGGAATACAGGACACTAGACACTAGAAAAACCAGACAATAGACTTTAGACCCAAGACACTTAACGTCAGAAGCGGTAAGTTAGCTATGGGAGGGGATATGTTTACAGGAACGGTTTTACCTGGGAGCAAGTCTCTTAAATTCAATGAGATCTGTCGATGACTTGTAAATTCAAGTGGTATTTATTCCTCTGTCTGCTTCCTCTGGTCCATTGCTCTAAGGAAAAACAAGAGGCGGAGGCCGCAATTCAAATGCAAACTCTGGTCCGGGAAATCAGTGCTTATACGAAAACACAAAAGCCAGGTTTTCTAATCATTCCGCAGAATGGTTTGGAATTGGCATTTGCAGATCTGGACCCACACAGTGCACTAGACTTAAGCTATGTCCTGGCGGTCGATGGGTTTGGCGTGGAAGAATTGCATTACGATGGTAAACTGAATCCGGATCCTGAAAGAATAACCGCCGCTCAGCAACTGGGGCAATTCAAGCCAGTGCTGGTTGCTGAGTTAATCAATGATCCTGCGACCTACAGCGCTGCTGTACAAATCAATCAACAAAATGGTTTTTTGTCTTTCATCCGAACTGCAGATAATCATGATTATTTAAAGATCCCCTCCCAAATCGAAGGGGAGAACACCCGCGATATTGAGCAGTTGGATGATGCCCAAAATTATCTGTACATCATCAGTACGGATGCGTTTGCTACCAAAGATGCTTTGCTGGATGCTGTCTCCCAAACCAATTACGATGTATTGCTGATTGACTTGTTCTTTGAAGAAGAGCAACTGACTGCCAGCGATTTGGCCGGGATCCGGCGAAAAGCAAACGGAGGAAAGCGGTTGGTCATCGCGTACGTGAATATCGGAGCAGCGGAAAATTACCGGTACTATTGGCTGTCCGATTGGAAACGTGGCAATCCGGAATGGTTAAAGAAAAATTATCCTGGCTATCCGGATGAAATCTATGTAGTGTATTGGAATCAGGAATGGAAGGATATCCTGTTTGGCGATGGAAATGCGTACCTGGATCGGATCATTGCTGCCGGCTTTGACGGGGCCTACCTGGACAATGTGGAAGCGTATTATTTTCTTTACCACAAATAGTTAAAGCCTGCTTATCGGTAAACGCTTTACGCCGTTCACTGTAACATCCCAACACTAAGAAACCATGACTCTCCTCCGGGGAGGGACTTTTACATTTCAGATTTTTGGATTTCAGATTTCAGATTTATGGAGCTAATACCTATTGATATCCAGATACCATGACACCATAAAACCATACCACCCGAACACCTGTACACCCAACACCCAAACACCAAACACCCAAACACCTAACATCAAACATCGATACCGCGTATTACCCACCCCTGGATCCCCTCCGAGGAGGGGACTTTCAGATCATGCTTAGGAGAAGACTTTAGATTTCAGATTATTTGATTTCAGAATTATGGAGCTAATACCTATTGATACCCAGATACCATGACACCATAAAACCATACCACCCGAACACCTTTACACCAAACACCAAACACCTAACACCTAACATCAAACACCGTAACCATCAAACATCGATACCGCGTATTACCCACCCCTGGATCCCCTCCATGGAGGGGACTTTCAGATCATGCTTAGGAGAAGACTTTAGATTTCAGATTATTTGATTTCAGATTTATGGAGCTAATACCTATTGATACCCAGATACCATGACACCATAAAATCAGACCAGCCTAACACCTAACATGACTCCCCGAAACCGTGCAACTGTGCAACTATGATCCATTGATACCCAGCATTACCCACCCCTGGATCCCCTCCAAGAGGGGACTTTTAGATCATGCTTAGGGGAAGACTTTAGATTTCAGATTATTTGATTTCAGATTTCAGATTTATGGAGCTAATACCTATTGATACCCAGATACCATGCCACCATAAAACCATACCACCCGAACACCAAACACCAAACACCAAACACCCAACACCAAACACCAAACACCCAACACCCAACATCAAACACCTAACATCAAACACCGATACCGCGTATTACCCACCCCTGGATCCCCTCCGAGTAGGGGACTTTCAGATTTCAGATTTTTGGATTTCAGATTTCAGAATTATGGAGTGAATACCTATTGATACCCAGATACCATGACACCATAAAACCATACCACCCGAACACCTTTACACCAAACACCAAACACCTAACATCAAACATCATGACTCCCCGACACCGTTACACCAAACACCCTACCTCCCCCATTAACTTTTAATCTTCGTAAGACGTTATTATTGCGCAAAGATCAGTCTAGCATCTAAAATCTAGCATCTAACGTCTAAATCTGTATCTTTACACCCTCAAAATTGAAACATGAATCAAGAGAGCAAGAGTCTAAAACCGATTTACAACGAAAAAGGAGAAGCTTTAAGCCCCATCTTGCCCCCGGAAATAAAGAATTTCTTAATTGATATCGACGGGACCATCTGTGATGATGTGCCAAACGAAGAACCGGAACGCATGAGAACGGTACCTCCATACCCAGACGCCCTGGAGGTTATCAATCGCTGGTTTGATGAAGGCCACATCATTACATTTTTTACTTCGAGGACCGAAGAACACCGGGCCATCACCCAGGATTGGCTGCAGGAATATGGATTCAAATACCACCACCTTTTGATGAATAAGCCGCGCGGGGGTAACTATCACTGGATCGACAATCACATCGTTCGCGCCACACGATTCAAAGGTAAATTTACCGACCTCGTGACCAAGGTGGCGGAAATTGAAGTTTTTGACCACGATTAATCCCCGGTAGACCCGTAATAACTTTGCAAACTGGCGATGCAGATTCAGCCTGCCGTGTTGTTCAGCATGGGACTGATTTAGCGTGCTAATGGCGTTAAGTTGACCGCTTATACAGGTCATCTAATGCCTGCTTCCATTCCGGCCAGTTAAATGTAAATCCGGCTGCCTGAATTTTTTGTGCAGATACCTGTCCACCTTTAAGGAGCAATTGAGCGAAGTCACCCAACAAAAGTTTTAATAGCCAGGCTGGTAAGGGTAGGGTAAGCCAGGTTTTATGAAATTCAGCCAATACCTCCATCCATGACTTCATCGTTAACGGATGTGGGGATACCCCATTATAAACGCCCTGACAAGTCTTATTTTCAAGTAAAAAGACAAACATCCTGGCCAGATCCTCCAGGTGAATCCAGGAATAATACATATTCCCTGATCCAAGTTTCACACCCATTTTGAAATAGGTCCCCAACCGAAATTTGGGATATATACCTCCACGGGTACTCATAACCAATCCAATCCGGACAATACACACCCGGCAATTTCCGGGGGCGTTTTGGTGGACGGCAGATTCCCACCGGTGGCACGTAGTGCCTAAAAAATCATTATCCGGTGCATGATCTTCCAGCAGCCAGTCTTGATCTTCATCGGGGTAAAAGCCGGTCGCCGAAGCGTTGATATATACTTCCGGCGGGTGAGGTGCGGTCCGGATTTGTTCCATCAAAAAGGTAGTGGATTCAATACGGCTGGAAGCGATTTCCTGTTTCCTGGCCTTAGTCCACGGCCATTGGCCAATGTTTGTCCCCGCCAGATTGATGACGCCAAAACACTGATCAAGTGCTTTCGAATCGATTGTTTTTTTTACTGGATCCCAGTGGTAGATGTTTTTTTCCGGAAGGCTGTCACCTCGGGTAAGGATAGCCGGTAAATAACCTTTTGACTTCAGAATAGTCTGGGTTTGGCGTCCAATCATCCCGGTTCCTCCTGCCAGTAAAACTTTTTTTTGCATATAAATTAATATGGATTCGTGAATAAAGCCGCTGGATACGCGTTACCTTTGGTAAGGTTGACGCTTGATAAACTTGATCCGATGAATAAAAGGCATTCTTTACTGATTTGTTCGCTACTCTGCTTATTCTTTGTGCTCTTTTCTTGTGGCAAATCAGAAAATGCTTCCGTACCGGAATCTTTCCGCGTGACTATCCGTGTACAGGATGAACCACTGAGCCTGATCCCCATGATGTCATCGACGATCGTTGGCTCTCAGATCATCCGCCACATTTATTGGCCTGCCGCAGAATACGATCCTTTTGATCTGACTTACCGGCCTTTACTGTTGACGGATTTGCCCGAATCCGTGACGGAAACGGAAGGGCCCTGGAAAGGATCTCAGCGGTTCGACCTCAGGTTGCGTGAAGAAGCAAGCTGGTCCGATGGCGAGCCAATTACCGCGGCAGACTACGCATTTTCGGTTAAAGCTGCCTTCTTACCTGCCTGTGCCGTCAGTGGATTCGCCAGTTTTTTCTCCAACTTGCAAGATATCCGGATAAATCCCGCTGATCCAAAACAAATCACGGTCTGGGTATCTCCTGGTTATATGCTTGCTAAAGAGTTGGTTTCCAATTTCAACCTGATCCCACGGCATAATTATGATCCGGAAGATGTATTGGCAAAATATAGTCTGGCCCAGTTAAAAGATCCGCAATCTACCGGTGTTGACCTTGGTCAGGATACAGCTTATCAGGCATTGGATCAGTATTTCCAACTGATGGATATGACCCCAGATAACATCGTAGGAAGTGGTCCGTACACGCTGGGAGACTGGCAGAGTAAGCAGTACCTGGCACTGAAGCGGGTCGATGACTGGTGGGGTGATCAATTAAAAATCCGTAAACCTTTGTTTGAAGCTTATCCGGAAGAGATCGTCTATCAGATCATTTCGGATGAACAAGTGGCTTTGACGGCTTTGAAGGACGGGAGTGTGGATGTGGCTATGATCGCCAGGCCGGATAACTACATCGCCACCCAGCAAGAGCCGGGAGCAACCGATAAATTCACTTTCGGCCATGCTTCAAACAGTATTTACATGTACATCGGGATGAACAATCAACATCCCATTCTGCGGGATGCGGAGGTTCGTACAGCTTTAGCCTACTCCATGGATGTGGACCGGGTGATTTCTACCTTGATGAATGGCCTGGCCCAGCGTACTGTGGGGCCGTTTATGCCGGGAAGCCCCAATTACAATAACGATCTGAAGCCCATTCCACTAAATATCGAGGAAGCCTTAAAACATTTGAATGCAGCAGGCTGGACCGACAGCAATCGCGACGGAACAGTAGACAAAATGATTGACGGGCGGCGCATCGAATGTGTCTTGCCGGTCATGGTTAGTGCAAATTCATCTTTAGGACAGAATGTGGCGCTGATCCTGCAGGAAAATGCAGCAAAAATTGGAATACGCATCGAACTGGACCCTATCGCAGATAATGCAACCTTAAGGCAGCGGCTCGGTACGGGTGATTTTGTGATGGCGACCATGTCAAATAGCCCGTCAGTGGGTATTTATGATCCTTACCAGTCCTGGCATTCACAAAGTTTCAAAGACAATACCGGTAATGTAATAGGATTTGTAGATCCGGAGTCGGATGCAATCATCGACTCGCTACGTCATGAAGAAGATCCACAGCAACTGATAGATGAATATCGGCAATTTCAGGCCGAACTCTACAAAGAGCAGCCGGTGATCTTCCTGGTTATCCCTGAAGTGCTTTTCATTCATCGCAAAGATTATGAAGTTCGCCCATCCGTCGTGAAGCCTGGCATCTGGGAGCCGGCGATTATTCCGCAACAACAATAAATTGCTGGGATGATCCGGTTCATGGTCATCCGGTTGTTGGGTATGCTGACCACCTTATTGGTTTTAGCGTGCGCTTTATTTGCTTTGTACCAATATTTGCCCGGCGACCCTATTGATGAATTGGCGGGAGGGGCCCGTCGGGACCAGGAAAGCGGCTTTAATCCCAGACTGTACGCAGAACGTTATGCCAGTTTGGCCAATCGGTATGGTATGGACCAACCGTATTTTTACTTTTCGGTTACTCCGAAAGGTTTGCCATTATCATTTTTAAGTATCCCGGATCATCGCAAAAGAGCACTTTGGAAATCCTGGTACCGGCAGTTAGGTGATGCGGACTTGGTTCAATCCTGGTGGGAACGCCTAGAAGGACTGGCACAATCCGGAGCGGATCCCGGATTGATCTCCGCAGCCCGTACGGCGCTCCGGGAAAGGGATCTGGACCTTGCCCTGCGCGCTTTTGAAAGCCTTCCTTCCGCAGCAGAAATTCCGCCTTCCATGGCAGAACAAATGGTGCGCATTCAAAATGCCCTTCAGCAATCAGGCCGTTGGCTGGGAATTGCCTTTTACTGGCATGGTCCTGACAACCAGTTTCACCATTGGGTACGGGGTCTGTGGACGGGTGACTTTGGACGTTCTATGCACGATGGACGACCTGTAACCCGTAAAATCACCGAGGCATTGCGTTGGACGGTATCCATCAATGGATTGGCTATCGTTCTGGCTTTGCTTATTGCTGTTCCGTTAGGTGTTTTCCTGGCGGCTTTTGCGAGCAAGCGTGTTGCCCGTGTCATTCGATTCCTGCTCTATGCAGGTTATGCCATGCCCGTCTATTGGCTGGCAACCTTGCTGGTTGTTTTATTTACATCCGACACCTACGGCATGGATTGGTTGCCCTCGATTGGCGTTCAGTACGGGTATGCATCGGCTTCATTTGCAGACCGGTTTATCCATAGTCTTGGGCAATTGGTCATTCCGGTATTCACGTTGGTCTTGACCTCGCTGGCTTATCTGACCCGGCAGATGGAGAAATCGGTTGAACAACAGCTCGCAGCGCCTTATCTGGTTACTGCTCAGGTTTGGGGAATGCCCAGAGGAAAACGTATCTGGAAATACGTATTGCCTAATGCGTTGTTTCCCATCATTACACTGATCGGCACCTTGCTTCCCGTCGCCATTGCAGGTTCTGTAACCCTGGAATTTATCTGCAACATTCCCGGCATGGGAAGGCTATTACTGGATAGCATCCTTACAAAAGATTGGCCGGTTATGTTCTATGTCACTCTACTGATCGGTATGGTCACGCTTTTAGGCATCCTATTGGCAGATATGATTTATGCGCTTGTGGATCCGCGGATCCGCCAAAATGGATTTGCCTGATGCGCAGGGGTAAGGACCGGTGGTACAGAGCCTATCCGGGATGGATCCGGTGGGTATTGATCGGATGGTTCGCCCTGGCCATATTAGCCCCTTTCGTCGCTAATGAGCGGGGGTTGGTGATCCGCTACCGGGAGGAGATCCATTTCCCTGTCTTTCATCAGTGGGGTGTCGATGCAGGGATCGTCCCACACCAGGATTACCTGCGATTCCGATTGCATGAACATCCGCAGGACTATCAGACCCTGATTGGTCCACTGATCCCGTATCGCGCGGAAACCCTGGATGCCTCCAACAGCAATTACCGATCTCCTTTGGGGCATCAGGAAATTTCGTCCTGGTATTACCGGCATTGGCTGGGTACGGATCAGCTCGGTCGGGATACTCTGGCCGGTTTGGTGTACGGAGCCCGTACGGCCTGGTGGGTTGGTATGCTGGCTACGGCGCTGTCGATTATCGTCGGGTTATTTTTCGGGTTGATTTCAGGGTATTACGGCAATGACCGGGCTTTCATCTCCCGTGGATCGGTATTGGCTGGCTGCGTAGTTTTACTGGTGGTTTTATCTGAGGACATTGGGTGGTCGCACCAGTCTACCCAAACCCTCGAGGTTCTCTTGAAATGGGGGCTACTGGTTGGACTTTTTCTACTGTTATTGTTTGGTTTTCATCGGGTGCCTTCCTTAAAAAAAAGAATTGGAGTACCCATCGACCGCATGTTTCTGGCCGTAATCGGCTGGTTTAAGTCATTACCTGGCCTGGTCGTTGTTATGGCGCTGCTGCCCCTTTTCAAACATACCGGCATCTGGTCTTTAGCCCTTTTAATCGGGCTTTTTCGATGGCCATTAATTGGCCAGTATGTGCGGGCGGAGATGCTTCGTATCCGGCATTTGCCGTTTATGGAATCGGTACGATTGCTGGGACTTTCCGATCGCAGGATATTGATCAAACACGCTTTGCCAAATGTATGGCCACCCGTCATAGTCAATGCAGCGTTTGGGGTCGGAGCGGCGGTAGCGGTGGAAAGTGCGTTATCTTTTCTGGGATTAGGGCTTGGATTGGACCAGGTGACGTGGGGAACGCTGATGAATGCGGGAAGAAATTATTTTCCGGCCTGGTGGTTGACGGTCTTCCCCGGCATTGCTCTCTTTATTGTAGTATACGTGTGTAATGTGTTGGGGGATCGGTGGTTAGCACAATACAACTCGTGAAATAATCGATGATTGAAGATCGTTAAATTGATGAACAAAGCGCTGAAACCCTTGATTTTGCTGGTTTTTTAACGCTTTTTTGCAAGATGATAGTTGTGAAAATTTGAATAGCCGATTAACTTTGCGGCCGTTTTAACATTTAATCATTAAAATCCTAAGATCATGAACAAAGGAGATTTGATCGATCACATTGCAGAAGCTGCAGGAATTACCAAAGCTCAAGCATCTGATGCTTTGAATGCAGTTATTGGTGGTGTTGAATCCACACTGAAAGCTGGTGGAAAGGTTTCTTTGGTTGGCTTCGGAACATTTTCTGTTTCCGAACGTGGTGCCCGTGAAGGTAGAAATCCGCAAACTGGTAAAGTGATCAAAATTGCTGCTAAGAAGAATGTTCGCTTCAAAGCAGGTAAAGCATTAGCTGATTCTTTGAATTAATTGGCCCGAGAAACCGATTTTTAAAAAGATATAGCAAAGCAGCCATCCCGTAACGGGTTGGCTGCTTTTTTTTTGTCGAAATTGAATAGGTGATCCGGTTTGGCAGGGAATAATCCGTCACTGTTTGCAGGTCAAAAAGCCAGTGATCAGCTCAGATCCCGAGAGATCGTTTTTCAGTTAGGTTCGGATGGTGAAGGTGGATTAACTATGACTTTAGATGCAATCTTGTTGTGATTATTTTTGATTACAAAGCAAAGAGATGAACGGAACCGTTTCTCTTTTTTGTGTTCCTGCCAGGTTAGAGGCTAGAATGAAACAATTCGAAAATATTAGAGAAAGCTATTTCCACTCTATATGAAAGTTAGCGAACGAATTGCAATGATGGACTGGAATTCCATTGGTTAGTCTTTAGATGATAATGATGACTTTATGGAGGAAGGAGTACTGGGCATTAAATGGACTGTATTTAAACCCCAAAAGGCGTACTGAACAGACGCCTGGTAAAGGTGAATTAATAGGGATGCTGACCGGTGCACTAGCATTGGTCAGTAGGATGGTGAAGGTGAATTAAACGATGCTGACAACGCGTCAGTAGGCGTAAATGTCAACCAGGATATAAGACAAGGCAGTCATCTCAATTTGGGATGGCTGCTTTGTTTTTAAGCGATACCTAGGAGTGATTTTGAAATGATCTTTTGCACCGGTGGGGCGGTGAACAACTGCAAACCAGGCAGCAGGTCATCCGGGACTGGGATATCCGGAGACCAGTAACAACGACCGCGAGGCGATCAGGGTGACTTACAGTGATGTGACTATGATTTGATGGAAGCGTGTAGCAAGATATTGGGGTGTGGTACCGGAACTTTTAAGGTTACTAGCTACAAAAGGATGGACTTTCATACCCTATTCTAAATCTACTCATATATATAAATTTTATATGTAGAAAGTTATTTTGGGCATCAAATAAGTGATTAGCAACATTTTGTGTAATTTCGATTACTGGTAACAGTTACACAAAGCCAAAACTACATCGATGAACCATCTGTACAAGAATTCCCAAATTGGGTTGTTGTTAAGTGCAATTTTTATATTAATAACTGCATTTAACAAGAACAGTGAAGAAAATCTCAACAATACTTCCCGAGCAGCATTTGACGCGCCACCCTTAATAACTGTTGATTCGCAGGTTTTCAATTACTCTGGAACGATAGATAATTTCGTTGTTCCAGATGGGGTCACAAGTTTAACGATAAAAGTTAGAGGGGCTCAGGGAGGATCTGTTTCGACTTCTTGTAGTGCTACTGGTGGCCTTGGAGCTGAAATGATCGGGGATTTTGCAGTTACTCCAGGTGAATCTCTGATGGTTTTGGTTGGTCAGCAAGGACTTTCAAACCGCTCCGATGCCGGTGGCGGTGGTGGTTCATTTGTAGTGGGCTCCGGCAATACACCTTTGATCGTTGCGGGCGGTGGTGGTGGAGCCACCAATAATATTAGGAATTGCGGTTCCAATCTCAATGGTATCGATGCATCCATCACTACAAGCGGAACGGCCAGTGCGAATGGACTGGTGGCCGGAGGAACAGGTGGAAATGGTGGTGGTGCAAGTTCAGGATCTGGCGGCGGTGGTGGCGGATTTTTTACCGATGGAACAGCCGGAACAGGGCTTGCAAACAATAATGGAAAATCATTCTTACATGGTGGCATTGGCGGTACTGGGAATAACAACGATTTTGGCGGATTTGGTGGTGGTGGTGCCGGATGGTTTACCGGTGGGAATGGCGGCGGCGGCGGAGGATATTCCGGTGGTGGTACCAGTGGTTCTCAACCCTATAGCGGCGGTGGCGGCGGTGGCTCTTTTAATGCCGGAACAAACCAGGTGAATATTGCAGGTGTTCAAAGCGGTAATGGAAAAGTGGTTATTTGTTGGGTCATTGTGGATTGCGACACACCTAGCATTACGTGCCCATCAAATATTACGATTATGGCCAATCCGTTTGCCTGTGAGGTGCCAGTGAGTTATGCTGACCCAACAGTGGAAAGTGATTGTGTACCAACAATAACCCGCATAGCAGGACCGGCTTCAGGAAGCCTTCTGGATCTTGGAACTTCTGGTGTGACGTTTGTGGCCAGCAATCCGCCTGCAAATAACGATACTTGCTCCTTTACGATCACCGTTTTGGAGAACGGTCAGGGCCAGCCCCTCCAATCCACGGGTAAACGAGCTGCAGCAGGATTGGCCTGTCACGATCATGTCAACATCAGCCGGAACAGTGACTGCCTGCGGACGATTACCGCAAGGGATGTGCTGGTAAGCGGTAGCGCTGGCTGCATCGATCGCTACAATTGCAATGTATTTTTGCCGAATGGATTAACCCCGATTCCTGGAGCTACCCTGACATACGAGAACGTCGGTCAGACCTTGACCTATGTGGTCGAAGACATTCAATCGGGTGGCAAATGCTGGGGTACATTGAAACTGGAAGACAAACTGGGCCCGCAAATTTATTGTCAGAATGATACGATCAGCTGCTTGCAGATGGGCGAGCGTGAAGACCTGGTAGTGATCACGGATCTCTGCCAGCCGTTCCCGACAACGACGAATATTCTGGAGAAGCAATGGACGGACCTGGGTTGCGATGACCGCGAGTTCATCGGTTTCCTGGCACGGAAAGTACGTGCAACGGATGTTTGGGGCAACTACGCCGAATGCCGGGATACGCTCTTCGTCCGTAAAGAGACCATCGATAGTCTGGTCTGTGGTCCGGATACCCTGATCGAATGCACCACGGAGGTGGTCCGCAATGGCAAGACAGTAGAGTTATTATGGAATGCTGGTAAAGATGGCGATACCTACCTGGATGCTCAAGGGTATGCGCATCCGTGGCCGACGAAAGGAGATGGTTATTTCCCGGCTCCCTATCTGAAGAGTACGCAACCAGGACAAGATCCCGGATATTTATTGCCTCTTCATACCGATAGTGGTCCGGATTTCACGAATACCGGCAAATGCCAGATTGTCTTTGACTATGAAGATCACATTGTTCCTACCTGTGGCAAATCCTATAAAATCCGCCGGACCTGGCATGTTTACGACTGGTGCGGTCACAGCGATACGACTTGTGTGCAATGGTTCAAGATCACGGACACCACAGCTCCGGTTATTGAGAGTAAATATCTGTACGCAATAGGCAACGCGTGTCCTGATGTGCCGAGAGAACTTCTTGATAAAGCAGCAAACCTGGAAGCTTTGACGGCATGTGCTATCCTTGAAGCCGAGGTAGATCCCCACGACTGCAAAGCAACGGTTATCCTGCCTGATCCACGGGACTGGGTTCTCAAAGATTGTGATGATCAGTTGGATGTCTATTACGAGATCGAATATATTGATCCGGCCCATCCGGGCAAAGTGTTGCTGGAATCAGGAAACATCGCCGAAGGAAGTACGGCCCATGTTTACCTTCCTGCGGGTTGGCACAATGTGGTTTACCATATCCGCGACCGGTGCTGGAACGAAACCTTGTTGTTGCAGGGGATCAGCGTGTTCGACAATACGCCGCCTACACCGGTTTGCGATGAGATCACGCAGGTGACCCTGGATCCGGATTCCTGCTGGGCACGGATCTATGCGAAGGACCTGGACGATGGCAGCCACGACAACTGCTGCGACCGGTTGCATTTTGCGGTTGCTAATATGGATAGCATCGGATATTGGCGGAATTATTGGTGGTCGTATTATGAGGAATGCCTGGATCCCTACGATTATCATCACTATTACGACCTGATCCATCAGACCATAGAAGAATGGATCAACATCTTTGTGTTTGACGATTACGTTGATGTGACGGAATGTGGTAGCGAACAATTGGTCTTACGGGTGTATGAGGCATGCGATCTGCCGTTGTACGATCCGCATACATTTTACGGAGGGGAACACGAATGGTATTGGTACAATTTGTCGTATAAATTTGCTGCCTGGTATCTGTACCGGTTGAATGATTACATTCATTATGGTGATCCGAGAGCTGGGCTAACCTGTGGATTATCCTCAACGATCATCAGTACCACTCCTGCCTCCACCAGTTCATTAATTGGACTTGAAATACCAGAAGAGTTTTTGTGGAACTTCCCGCTACATGCTGAAATATGTTTTCCACTCGGAAATACCAGAGGCATGCGGCCGATATTTGACCTGTTTGATGAACATGGGACCTATCCGGCTCCGATATGTGATTACGAATTCAATCCTACCACCGCGGAACCGGAATGGATCAACCGGGTGTATACTCCATACATGAATGAGGTGAATGCTACCATTTCCCTGGGAGACAACAAACGATGGCACTTCCCGCACCTGTACAACGACTGTATGATCGAAGTACGAAAAGACGACAAGACACCACCGGTAGTCGTCGCCCCTGAAGATGTGACGGTTTACTGTGACGGTGTTCCCTACTGGTGGACACTGACGAAGCCCTATGCCGGAGGTACGAAGACCGCGACGGTGAAAGGGCATGGTGCACAATTTACCCATGATGTGTGCGAGGGAGAAGATGCACTGTCTACCTATTGCGCAGATCCTTACACCAACCCAGTAGGATGGAACACGTCTGGTGCTCCGGTGGAATTATCGACGGTATGCTGCGTGGAGATTCCCTGGGATGGCGGAGACTTCGGCTACTACGGAGGCTCGGTCTGCGGGGAATACAGCTATGCAGGCGGCGTGAACTGCGATGAATACAATTATTGGTATGAGTCGCACAACTGGCAGCCGATCTACTGCCGGCTGTGGCTGATGCTGGATAAATACGACAACCCGGACGGTGGACACCCGAACCCGCAAAGTTACTTTGACGAGACGGCGGAAGACTGGGTGATCACGGACAACTGCTGGGCACCGGAAACGGAAGTGGAATACAGCGGCAGCCTGAACGAATGTGGGGTAGGGACGCTGACCAAGACGGTGACAGCTACCGACAAATGTGGTAACACCGCGTACGACACGCAGACGCTGTATGTGAAACCACGCTCCGACTTTGAAGTGATCTTCCCGGAAGATGTAGTGGTGAATTGTACCGACCCGGGCAGCCTGGCGGCAGACCGCACGGGAGCAGGTTATCCGGAGATCAGCGACGACGACTGTGAGCTGATCGGGGTGACGTACTCGGATGAGCGTTACGATGTGACGGAAGGCTGTTACAAGATCTTAAGGACGTGGAAGCTGATCGACTGGTGTGTTTATTCACCGGATCTGCACAGCCGCTATCCGGATGTGATCGTCGACGACCGGTTGGTAGCGAGTGAGAGCAGATGCTGCATCCACCGGAATCTAAAGGATGACGGAGATGGTTACATGACGTACCTGCAGGTGATCAAGGTGGTGGATGATGAAGCGCCGGTGATTGTATGCAATGAGCTGGAAGAGACGTGCATCTACGACAACAACTGTGATGCAGCCACAGTACGCTATGAGTTGCTGGCTTCAGGCACGGACAACTGTGCAACAGAAGATGAGATCCAGTACCGCTACACGGTATTGGCTGAAGAGACCACTCCAGTAGCTTATGGACAAGGTCATGAATTAACAGCAGAACTGGCGGTCGGCACCTATGGTGTCTGGCTAGTGGGTAAGGACCGCTGCGGAAACGAGGACAGCTGTTATACAACATTTACGATAAGAGACTGCAAGAACCCGACCCCGTATTGTTACCATGGCATCGCTACGGTGGTGATGAGTCCATCGGGCGAGGTGGAAGTATGGGCTACGGATTTTGATGCAGGTAGTTATGACAACTGTTCGACAGTAGACAAGCTAACCTTCAGTTTCACGGAAGATGGTGAGACACCGAGCTGGACCTATACCTGTGCCGATATCCCGGATGGACGTTCCCAGGAGATTGAAGTGGAGATCTGGGTGATCGATGAGGCTGGTAACAAGGACTTCTGCACCACTACGTTGCTGCTGCAGGACAACACCGGCAATGCCTGCCAGGACAGCAGCCCGTTGACGGAATCAGGGTCTGGTTTAGCGTCGTTGGGTCAGAAGGTGAAAGGTGAAGGAATCAAGACGCCAGAGCTATACCAGAACATGCCGAACCCATTCAGTGGTGAGACAAAGATTGGCTTCTGGTTGCCCGAAAGCATGACAGCCACGCTGAAGGTGATGGACGTGACGGGAAAAGAGCTCTACCGGGTAAGCGGAACCTATTCGGGTGGTAATCATTTGATTACGCTCGAAGCTGGCAGCATCCCTGAAGTGAAAGGGGTACTCTTTTACCAGTTGGAGACAATTTCAGGTGTTCTCAATAAACGGATGGTCAAAGTGAATTAACCAA
The DNA here is from genome assembly GCA_020636355.1 of Lewinellaceae bacterium. Lineage (GTDB taxonomy): Bacteria > Bacteroidota > Bacteroidia > Chitinophagales > Saprospiraceae > JAGQXC01. Next base: position 138,008 of record JACJYB010000001.1, read on the forward strand.
TGCTGACCGACCGAAGGGAGCGTCAGTAGAAACGGAAAGAGGCGTATTGAATAAACGAATGGTCAAGGTGGATTAACCGATGCTGACCGACCGAAGGGAGCGACAGTAGAATGCTGACAAAGCTTTAGCTTTGATGTGTAAATGCTGAAAACACATTAACCTTCGACCTCCTAATAAACAAAAGGGCACATAGTCAACTAGGTGCCCTTTTACATAAATACCACCGAAATGAGTGGTGATCCGAATAATGTGCGCCAGTCCGTGATGGGAAGGTTACAGGATGCTGATGTAACCAACAACGATATACACTTATTTTTACATAGCGGTTGATATGGCTCATGCGATGAATATTCTATCCCAGACCAATTCATCAGGCAGTTATACATTAGAATGAATTATATGTGAATTTGTCTTATATAATATTCTTTTTATCTTCACCAGTATTAACCAACCGCTCGTTTGCCATACTTGATCAGGTGGCTAAATCGCGGTATGATAATACCGACAACCATGAAACATTTTTATGTGCTGGGATTGATTTCCTTCATTTTATTTACCCAATTTTCGAATCCCAATCGCTTATCGGAATCCGATAATGCTGCAGGTTTAAATACAAATGGGTCCACCATCGTCAATGCCATTCCTGACATTCAACCAGCAGTAGATGCTGGATATTATTTTACTACGTCTCATTTATCCGTAACATTTACCGACACATCCGCCGGACCTCCTACCAGTTGGTTATGGGATTTTGGTGATGGGAATACCTCCACCCAACAAAATCCTTCTTACAATTATGCAAACCCAGGGACCTATAAGGTTTGTTTGACAGTACTTGACGCTTCCACAGTGGATTCAGTTTGCCATACCGTCATTGTTGCCTGCCCGAACCCTGAATCCATTTTCAGTTTTTCCGGGAGCGGTACCATGATTAATTTTGTCGACCTTTCTACCGAAACTCCTTCCTCTTGGCTGTGGGATTTAGGCGATGGGAACACGTCTACCCAACAAAACCCATCGCACACCTATGCCGCCAATGGCATTTACACGGTTTGTTCGACGGTAACCAATGAATGCGGGACCGATTCCTCTTGTGCGACCGTAATCATTCCGGCGTGTGATCTGCGGGTGGATCCGCTGGTGATCACCGATGAATCCGCTGCCGCTGCTAATGATGGAACTCTAACAGTGACTACCGTAAGTTCATATCCTCCCATTACCTATACATTAACGGGTCCAGTTAATGCCGTGAATGGTACCGGTACTTTCAACAATTTGCCGCCGGGAGATTACACGATCCGGATAACGGATGCCAATGCAACGCGGCCTTGTGCCGTCGATTCCACCTTCAGCATTCAGGCATTTGACTGCGGATTTGATCCGGATATTATGGTTGATATGACCAATCAATGCAATGGTGGTCCAATCCATTTTTCGGCTATAGCCTCCGGTGTGACCAGTTACCTCTGGGACTTCGGAGATGGCCAAACATCGACTGATCAAAACCCCACCCACACCTATCAGGATACCGGCCGTTTTACGGTAACCCTGACAGTTTCCGACGGGTCATGTTTCGAAATGGTGGCTGAAACCGACTTTATTTATGTAACACCGCCAATTGCCCGGTTTTCGCTGAACCCACCGATTGGATGTTCCATTCCCCATACCGTATTTTTTACCGATCAATCGATCCTGCCGGATACCTGGTTTTGGGATTTTGGAGATAACAATCAGTCTACGGCTCAGAATCCCATCCACTCCTACACCAGTGAAGGAACTTTTGTGGTTACCTTGACCGTGACCGACACCGTTCTCGGGTGCCAATCGACCTATTCCGATACGGTGAAGGTATCCGGATCCATCATCTCGGATTTTTCAGGATCTCCGCTATTTGGTTGCAATCCATTGGCGGTTGATTTTCAAACTATTGTTACTCAAACACCTTTTCCCATTGTTGCTTGGGATTGGGATTTTGGCGATGGAAATAATTCCAACCTGTCTAATCCTTCCCACACGTACCAGGCTCCGGGAACGTATACGGTGACCCTTAATGTAACGGATGAGATTGGGTGCACCAATTTCGTTTCCAAAAGCAATTATGTTCAAGTCATTGGGCCTGATGTAGCTTTTAGTGCAGATACCACCCAGTCCTGTGGTTCATTGATGGTGCAATTTACAGACTTAACGATGTCTAACGCTCTAATCACCGATTGGCTGTGGGATTTCGGTGACGGAAGTTCATCAACCATGCAAAATCCTTCCCATACCTATACAAGCCTTGATAGCTTCGATGTTACACTGACCATCACCGATATGGATGGCTGTATGCGTAGTCTGACTCAGTCCGCCTTTATTGATACGAGAGCGCTTTGTTCTCCCTATGTTTGCAATTTGACCTGTCCAAATGATACGATTATCAACCTCGATCCATTTGGTTGCGAAGTGATGTTACCGGCCTATGCCATTGAAGACTCCTGCTTGTCCTTTCTCGACCTGATCAGCGGACAGTTACCAGGTACCCCATTTCCTATCGGAACAACCGCCAATGAAGTCATACTGACCGATCCGTTTGGGTTTAGTGATACCTGCCGCTTTACGATAACGGTCATAGAGAACGGCTCTGTAAACCCAATTCAGAATACGGCCAAACGGGCGGCTGCAGGCCTTGCCTGCCATGATCAGGTCACCATTAGTCTGGGTCAGGAATGTTCGCGGCTGGTAACCGCCCGCGATGTTTTAATCGCATCGGGAGCAGGCTGCATTGACCGCTATAACTGCTTTCTTACTGACCCACGAACCGGGGAAACCATTTCAGGCAATTTATTAAGTCTGGATCATGCCGGTCGTGAGTTGACTTATGTTGTCCAGGAGATTGAGACTGGAAATAAATGCTGGGGGGTTATCCATGTAGAGAATAAATTACCTCCGCAGCTATTGTGTGTGAATGATACCATTAGCTGTTTGCAGATGGGTGAACGTGAAGATCTGGTTGTCATTTCCAATCCCTGCACAGACTATCCCTCAAAAGAAGAGGTCCTGGAAAAGCAGTGGACAGACCTTGGCTGTGATGACCGGGAGTTCATTGGATACCTGGCACGGAAGGTACGTGCGACTGACGTGTGGGGTAACTACATGGAATGCCGGGATACACTGTTTGTACGCAAAGAGACCATCGACAGCCTGGTCTGCGGCCCGGACACCGTGATCGAGTGCAATCTGGTGCGCCAACTTCCAAACGGGACCTGGGTTGATCTGCTATGGAACAGCGGCGCGAAAGGGGACACGTATCTGGATGCTCAGGGCTATGCCCACCCCTGGCCCACCGATGGTGCTGGAGTTTTTCCGGCCCCTTATCTGAAGAGTATACAACCGGGGCAGGATCCGGGTTATTTAATACCCGGGCGGTCGGATGCCGGACCTGACTTTACCAACAATGGGAAATGTCAGATCGTCTTTGACTACGATGACCACCTGATACCCACCTGTGGAAAAGCGTATAAAATCCGTAGGACCTGGCATGTATATGACTGGTGCGGAGGCAGCGATACGACCTGCGTGCAGTGGTTTATCGTCGAGGACCATTTTCCACCCCGGGTGATGACATCCATGCTGGATGATGCCAGGCGGTATTATCCGGACATTATCGACTTTAATAAACTCAACAGCAGCCCTTTCGTATTTCCGGAAGCTAAAAATATCAATGTTAATGCAGATCCCCATGACTGTAAGGCAGGAGTGCAACTTCCTGACGTGCGAGAATTCGTGGAGCGGAGCGCAGGGCAATACACGTATTACGAATGCGATGACGAGCTGGAGCTGTACTACGAAGTGAGCTACAGTGATCCCGGACACCCGGGAAAAGAGTTGTTTATACAGGGTAATTACGATATTGACGGAGGACATTTATACCTTCCTGCTGGATTACATCCGGTATTGTGGACCATTCGTGACCGGTGTTGGAATGAGTTTAAAATCTGGCAAATGGTCTATGTATACGACAATACACCGCCGGTTCCGGTATGCGATGAGATTACACAAGTGACACTGGACCCACAACAATGCTGGGCCCGGGTTTATGCAAAAGACCTGGACGATGGCAGCCACGACAACTGTTGTGATCAATTGCATTTTGCGGTGGCCAATATGGACAGCGTGACCTACTGGGACAACTACTGGCACGAATACTTCCTTAATTGTTTTGGTGAAAGCGAATATAATGCCAACAAAGAGGGATATGATGCCTTCATTGAAGATTGGATCAATTCTTACGTTTTCGACGATTACATTGATGTGACAGAATGTGGCAGTGAGCAGTTGGTCCTGCGGGTGTATGAAGCTTGTGGCCTTCCTGCCTATGACCCGCATACCTTTTTCGGAGGGGAACATCAATGGTATTGGTTCAATCATTCCCCATTATTTCTGATTAACTATTTGTGGAAATTGGATGAATACATCCATTATGGCAACCCTCGATATCGATTTGTTTGCGATGATGGAAATTTCGGATTTGATATTCCGGTTAATCCGAGGACCCATATCTTTGAACACATCGACAGCAATCCTGAACTTACTGAGGGAGGTTATTCCGCTTGTAATTCATTTACGTCATCAAGTGGATCACGATTTGAATACATAGCTCCATTTTTAGCTAAAATACTTGTTCCCGCACCCTGGAACCTTTGCGATTGGGTGCTAACGACCAGTGAAGCCATCAATGATTGGAAGAAAAGGGTATTTGAACCTTACCGGACGGAAGCGGAGATTACCAAGAATCTGAATTTAAAATCGCTCTATTACACACCCGTGAAATACAGCGACTGCATGATTGAAGTGCGCAAGGACGACAAGACTCCGCCGGTGGTCGTAGCGCCTGAGGATGTAACCGTTTATTGTGATGGTGTTCCATATTATTGGGAGCTTATTAAATCGTATGCTGGAGGCACCAAAACCAATACGATTCAGGGTTATGGGGCACAATTTACTCATGACGTGTGCTGGAATGAAGATGTGCTCACCAGCTATTGTACCGACCCCTTTGTTTCCGATCCTAAACCTGCGTTGCCAAGTGCAGAAGTTGACAACAATACCACAGCCTGTTGTGTGGAGATCCCCTGGGATGGCGGAGACTTTGGCTATTACGGAGGCTCGGTCTGCGGTGAGTACAATTATGCCGGTGGGGTGAACTGCGATGAATACAATTATTGGTATGAGTCGCATAACTGGCAGCCCATCTACTGCCGGCTGTGGCTGATGCTGGATAAATACGACAACCCGGATGGTGGACACCCGAACCCGCAAAGCTACTTTGACGAGACGGCGGAAGATTGGGTGATCACGGACAACTGCTGGGCGCCGGAAACGGAAGTGGAATACAGCGGCAGCCTGAACGAATGTGGGGTAGGGACACTGACCAAGACAGTGACAGCTACCGACAAATGTGGCAACACCGCGTACGACACCCAGACGCTGTATGTGAAACCACGCTCCGACTTTGAGGTGATCTTCCCGGAAGATGTGGTGGTGAATTGTACCGATCCGGGCAGCCTGGCGGCAGACCGTACGGGAGCAGGTTATCCGGAGATCAGCGACGACGACTGTGAGCTGATCGGGGTGACGTACTCGGATGAGCGTTACGATGTGACCGAAGGCTGTTACAAGATCTTAAGGACCTGGAAGCTGATTGATTGGTGTGTTTATTCACCGGATCTGCACAGCCGCTATCCGGATGTGATCGTGGACGACCGGTTGGTAGCGAGTGAGAGCAGATGTTGCATCCACCGGAACCTGAAGGATGACGGAGATGGCTACATGACCTATCTGCAGGTGATCAAAGTGGTGGATGACGAAGCGCCGGTGATTGTATGCATGAGCTGGAAGAGACGTGCATCTACGACAACAACTGTGATGCAGCCACAGTACGGTACGAGTTGCTGGCTTCAGGCACGGACAATGTGCAACAGAAGATGAGATCAGTACCGCTACACGGTATTGGCGGAGGAGACCACCCGGTAGCTTACGGACAGGCATGAATTAACAGCAGAACTGGCGTAGGTTCCTATGGTGTCTGGCTGGTAGGTAAAGACCGTTGTGGGAATGAGGACAGTTGCTACACAACCTTCACGATAAGAGACTGCAAGAACCCGACCCCGTATTGTTACCATGGCATCGCTACGGTGGTGATGAGTCCATCGGGCGAAGTGGAGGTCTGGGCTACGGACTTTGATGCCGGAAGCTACGACAACTGTACGACAGCCGATAACCTGATCCTGAGCTTTACGGAAGACGGCGAAACGCCAAGTATCACGTTCACTTGTGCGGACATCCCGGATGGCAGATCTCAAGAGATCGAGGTAGAGATCTGGGTGATCGACGAGTCGGGCAACAAGGACTTCTGCACGACGACGTTGTTGCTGCAGGACAATACGGGCAATGCCTGCCAGGACAGCAGTCCATTGACGGACTCAGGATCCGGAATAGCATCTCCAGAACAAAAGGTAAAGGGTGAAGGGATAAGGACACCTGAGCTGTACCAGAATACACCAAACCCGTTCAGTGGAGAGACCAAGATCGGATTCTGGCTGCCGGAAAGTATGACCGCCACCCTCAAGGTGTTGGACGTGACGGGTAAGGAATTGTACCGGGTGACAGGCAGTTATTCAGGTGGTAATCATTTGATTACGCTGGAATCGGGCAGCATCCCGGAAGTGAAAGGGATTCTCTTTTACCAACTGGAAACCGAGCAAGGTGTATTTAATAAACGCATGGTAAAGGTGAATTAAAAAGGGATGCGGACAATGCGCCAGCATTCGTCAGTAGAAGGGAAGAAAGCGCAAGGTTATGCTGACAACACGATAGTGTTCGTCAGTAGGATGGTCAAAGTGAATTAACCAATGCTGACCGGTGCTGACCGACCGAAGGGAGCGTCAGTAGGATGGTAAAGGTGGATTAAAAGGGATGCTGACAATGCGTTAGCATTCGTCAGTAGTTGATATTTCCTACCGCCTGGTCGTAATCTACTTTTGCCATGATGGCCTGAAATAAAGCATTGTAATAATTGGTTTGGGCTAACCGAAGATCCGTCTCTGAATTTAAGACATCGATGGTCCCGGAAATTCCTTTGTCATTTTCAATTTTTATGGCAGAAGTATTTTCTTCGGCGAGCGTTAGATTTTCTTTTTGAATCTTAATCGCCTCCAAACTGTGATCGTATTTTATCCGGGCTTGTTCGGTTTGATAATCGATCATCTCTTTTATTTCAGTCAGACTATTTTCTATTTTTTGCTCCTGCAGTGCATATTTATTCAGTTTATACCTTTTTTCATCTCCATGGTAGATGGGTACGCTCATGTGAATGCCGATCATGGTATAATTGTAAAACCTTGATGCTTGAAATAAATTGTAAAAATCTGTTGCCGACGGATTGTATCCGGTCACGGCATAGCCATAAATACGTGGATAATATCCTGCTTTTTCAATGGTCAATCCACTTTCTACCAGGCGTTTCTGTGTTTGCAGCATTGAATATTCTGTCCGCTTCCCGTATTGAATAGCATCACTCTGGGGCAATATTTCGACCAGCTGTGACTCGTCCAGTTGGCCGGCAAGGTTGATATTTGTATCCGGACTTAAATGCATGAGTTGAGCCAGTATGGATTTGCTTAATGCGACACTTTGTTGTGACCGTTCTATTTCCGCTTGCATATTATTTACGGCAACCTGAATGCGCTGAACATCAATGGGTCGGGCGGTTCCGGACTTAACACGGGATTCCGTATTCGCCCGCATGGTTTGCACCCGCTCTAAATTATTTTGGAGAAAATCCAGTTGCTCCTGACTGATTAAAATGGAATAATAAGCCTTGGTTACCGCTACCGCGATATCTGTTTTGCTTTTCTCCGTTTTTTGTTTGAGCAACGTATTTTGGATCGTATCGGATTTCAGGGTTTCAAAAAGAGATTTATCGAAAAGCAATTGATTTAAGTGGATGCTGGGCGAAAGGGTATTACGTAATTGCAACTGAAATGCAATAACTTCTCCATCAGGTTGGGAAGGGTTAGTAAATGCAGGAATCGCTCCGTTTTCCAGAATAATTCGCTGGATATTGTAATTATGGATAAAATCAATTTCTCCGTCAATTTGGGGTAATAGTTTCGTGCGCAGGGTGGCGCGTTCGTTTTCATGAATGGCCAGGTCCAGTTGCGCATTTTTTAACATCGGACTATTATTCAAAGCCAGATGAATGCAGGACTGTAAATCGTATGTCCCATTTTGAGCGCCAGTGACGAAGGGTAGCAGAATTATGAGAAATAAAACGAACTTTTTCATAATTGATTTTTTACTCAAGCGCTAATTCCAGTTCCGGGCCTTTAGCATTTGAAGATTCGTTAGATTTTTTAGTCTTAAACAGCACCAGGAGAGGAATGCACAACGCAAAAAATACACCCACGATTAAAAAGACATCATTGTAGGTGAGGATCATGGCTTGCTGAAACAGACTTCCTTTTAGTGCCAGTAAGGATTGAGCCTGAGCCGTGGATACATCCGAACCCTTGGAAACAAATAACCCGATCATAGCCCGCAAGCGATCATAGGTTGTCTGGTCGTAAATGGAAAGATGTTCACTTAATCGATTGAAATGCACCAGACTACGGGTTCCGATAAAAGTAGTAGCCCCTGCAATGCCGAAAGCACCTCCCAGCTGCCTTAGGGTTGTCATCAATGCGGTACCCTGAGGAACGTCACGGTTGTGGAGTGGAAAAATGGTGAGCGTCAGCAAAGGGATGAATAACATCCCCAGTCCGATCCCCCGTAAGATCAATGGCCAGAAGAAGTCGGATGCACCGGTGTTGAGATTCATGCTGGAAAGCCGCCATACGAAATAGACGAACAAGCTGAATCCAATACCGGCCAGAACTACTGGTGACAACCAATTTTTACGCATAACGGTAGCAACGACCGGCATCATTAGCCCTGCAGCTAAACTACCTGGTAGCAGGATCAATCCGGTTTCTACCGCAGAATACCCCAGCATGGTCTGCAGGAATACCGGTATGACAAACACAGAGGCATAAAGCCCCACGCCTTGTACCAGTGAAAAAATACAACCAATGGCATATTGACGGTTTTTCATCAATCGCAGATTCAGGATGGGATCCTTAACAGTCAGCTGGCGCCAGATAAATACGACCCCCGCTACTATGGCAGCAATGGACAGATAGGCAATGTACCGGGTCTCGAACCAATCTTCGGATTCTCCTTTTTCAAGGACCACTTGCAACGAGCCGATGGTGACTACCAGCAATGCGATGGCCAGCCAATCCATCCGCCCGGTTTGCAGACGGTGTTCCGATTCACGGATGTAGAGGTATGACAGAATGGCCGCTATAATACCTACCGGAATGTTGATGTAGAACACCCAGTTCCACGACAGTTGGTCCGTGATGTAACCACCCAGTGTAGGGCCGATGGAAGGGCCGATAATTACCCCCATTCCAAAAATTGCATTGGCTTTACCTAGCTCCTCCCGGGGGAAGGTATCGACCAGGATGGCCTGAGCAGTTGCCAGCAAACCTCCACCTCCAATGCCCTGGATGATCCGGAAAACGATCAGTTGAGCGACTGTGGTGGCGTTGCCGCAAAACACCGAAGCGATAGTGAATACGATAATGGATGCTGTGAAATAAGTCTTCCGGCCAAGTTTAGAACTCATCCAACCCGATAGGGTGATCATAATGACGTTGGCTCCGGTGTATGCGGTAACCACCCAGGAGATATCTCCCAGTGTAGCTCCCAGGTTCCCCATCATTTGTGGCAAGGTGACATTAACGATCGAGGAGTCAATCAATTGGAGCAACGCTGCCGATATGACGGTTACCACCACGATCCATTTATTGGGTGTCTTTTCCTGCATATCAATTATTTTTTCACTTCGACATTGACACTCATGCCTGGCTTCAGCTTCTGCAGGGTTTCTTCATTATGGTGAATGGCTATGCGGACCGGGATCCTTTGGACCATTTTGACAAAATTGCCAGTCGCATTATCCGGTGGAATCAATGAAAATTTGGACCCGGTAGCTGCACCAATAGACTCCACTTCACCGGTGACCTGGAGGCCTGGAAAAGCATCCACCTCTATATTTACCGGATTCCCTAGTTGAATGCCTGTCAATTGGGTCTCTTTGAAATTGGCTGTTACCCAAACATTTTGGTGTTCAACCAGAGACATGAGCGGTTGCCCGGGTTGGATGAATTGTCCTGGTTGAATATTGTCCTTGGATACAATCCCGTCAACCGGTGCATATACCCGGGTATAGGTCAGCTGCAGGTTGGCACTTTCGATATCTTTTTCCCGCAGCAAAATATTGGCTTCTGCAACTTTGATCTGAGCCTGGGCGGTCTGCACCTGCTCGTTGGCTGCAGCGACAGCTTGCTGTGCTATGGATAGCTGGGACTTTGCGGTTTCAAGGGTGGCTTTGTATTGATCTATCTGCTGGGGAGTGGCCAGGTTTTGGGCATAGAGCTCGTTGTATCGATTGAAATCACTTTCTGCTTTCCAGATATTGGTCCGGGGCAACTCCAATGCCACCTCAGCACCTTTTCGGGCCTGTAAGGCTGCATTCAGGTTTGCTTTGGTGACCGCTAGCTGAGCCTGCGCGCCGACCAGAGCCGCCTCCGCCTGGTGGGCCCGGGTAACCAGATCCAAACTGTCTATTGCAATCAGCAGGTCTCCGGAATGGGCTTCCTGATTCTCCGATACCTGGACAACCTTAACATAGCCACCAATGCGGGAGGTCACCGGTACAATGTGGCCGTCAATGGCTGCATCGTCCGTAATCTCATAGGCCTGGTGGTGCTGATAAACCCGATAGCCCTTATAGCCTCCGAATCCTAATGCGATGATCAAAAGGAGATACAGAATAATTTTTCTTCCTTTCATGATGGACATTTTATTCCCGTACAGAAGATTTGTACCAGCAGGTGATATTGCCGGCCCAGCATTTGGTAGTCCTCCTGGGAGATGTTGATGAAATCTTTTTTTAAGGTGAAATTTCGCCGCAGGCCCTGAATCAGATCGATAAAAAGCTCAGCATATTGCCGCACATCAAAGAAATGAAACTCCTTGTTTTGAATCCCGTGTTCCAGCATTTGATGGACCAATAATATTTCTTTCTGTCGAAATACTTCAAACAACGGCGCGAATGCGGGCTTGGATTTATGGATCAGGTGTAAATTCAGTTTGTTGATATTCAGCAGATCCTGAAAAAATTTCAACCGTTCATCCGCGTAATTCTGTAGAAGCTGGTAGGCGCTCAATCCGGAGTTCAGGTAAGTATTCTGCTCTTCCAGAAAGTGCTTGTGTTCATGCTGGATGACCGCTCTGAATAGGTCCTCTTTGTTGGTGAAATAATAGTACAGGGACGCTTTGGACATACCTATGTCATCGGCTATTTCATTCATTGTTGTTTTGTCAAGACCATAGGCGACCAAACGGGCTTTTGCTGCCTGCAGGATCGATTCGACGATTTCAGTCTTTTCGTTGTTGACCATTTGACTATTTCAGATAAAAAGTCAAAGATAAGGCAAAATTGAGTTACCGGTCAATTTTATTTTACACAAGCACATACGGTGGGCTGATTTCAAATCCCACCCAGGGCTGAACCTGCGAGCTGCAATGCCCGGATAGAATGAATTGCTAAGCTGGGGATTCGATCGGGTAGAATCGGTTAGTTGGACAGGAATACCCTTACGGTGGAAACGATATCCAATAGGACGGAACGAACCACCTCGGTATCGGGATGGCGGACAATCACAAAGCCTTCACCTTCATAGGTTTGTCCTTTTGGAGTGCCAATGGGAGGAATGCGGAAGTCACAGATCAAACCCGAATATTGTTGTTGGATAGCTTCCCAACCGTTGATGGCGCTGACCTTACCTTCCCCCATACCTCTCAGATAAGCGGCTCCTACCGCAAATTTCTGTTTTGGGGCCTGAAACTCTCCGTCAATCATCAGTTTTGCCCAGGCCTGTATGCTGTCAAAATCGGCTGCGCGGGAAATCAATGTCGTAAACTGAGCGCCGGGAGGCCGCATCGCTACTTCCGAGATGCGGATGCTTCCGTCATCCAGCCTGAACCATTCCATATGACTCCATCCATCTTCAGGGCCGAGGGCTTGTAACGTTTTATCGGCAAGTTTCCGGATGTCTTCGTACGCAGGGCCTGCGGCTGGATTGGGGAGTAGGACCTGCCATTGAATCCAGTCATTTTCCATGACTTCAAGAGGGGAGGGCATGTACTGGGTATACGTTCGAAATACCGTTTTACCACGCAGGCAGAACGTATCGCAACTACCTTCCTGGCCTGTAAGTAATTGTTCTAGCAGCCAGGTGGCATCCTGGCCCCGGACTTTTTCTGTAATGAATTTGTCCCATTCACTTTCGGTATTTATCCGGAAAGTTTGCTGGGCGGCGGCTCCGGCCGGTGGTTTGGCTACCATAGGAAGGCCCAGCTTTTTTAACGCCTTCTGCGCTTCTTCTTCACCATCAACCTTCAGGTATTGAGCTACCGGGATCCGGGCTTTTTCCAATACCTCCTTCATACGCTGTTTGATGCGGTAATTTTTTGCGGTAGCCGGCCGCATCCCAGGAATATCCAAGGCCTCGCGGATGGAGGCGATCAATTCCTGGACCTGCTCATTGACGACGAGGCACCGATTAATTGGGCCTCCTTCATCCCGCATATTCCGGCAGGCTTCCAGCATCTCCTGGTAATTAAAAATATCCTCTACCTTCCAGAAGCGGGTCACCTGTGCATGCGTGGGTTCCGGTAAATTTTCTTCGATATCCTGACTGACTACGGAGAGACGGATGTTTGAATCAAAATTGACCAGACCAGTTATAAACTGTCTGGCATTTTCAGTGAAAAATGGAGTAACAAAAATCACGTGTTTCATATCCGCCGGGTTATCGACTAAAAGTACTGAATTCGGAACCAAGTACCATTCCTGGATTTGATTTTCATGGATGAAGACCGTCCAGCCAGTCATTTTCAGGCATTTCTTGCTATATTTATATTGATTTGAAACGTATCAATTACTGCCTTGAAACCCATCCACAATATTAAATCCTGGTCAATAGATGACCGCCCGCGAGAGAAAATGATCCGCAAGGGCACCTCATCCCTTTCGAATGCAGAGCTGATCGCCATATTACTTGGCTCGGGACTGCAAGGAATGAACGCCGTGGATCTGGCCAAGCAATTATTGATTGACCATCAAAATCGTTTGGAATTACTGGGAAAAGCTTCACTTCAGGAACTGATGGCTTACAAGGGAATTGGGGAGGCGAAAGCCATTACTATTGCCGCAGCCCTGGAATTGGGCAGGAGGCGGCAACAGGAGGAACCGGTTCAGCGGGCTGTGATTCGTTGTAGCCAGGATGCCTACCAATTTATCCTTCCACATTTTCAGGATCTCGATCACGAGCGGCTGATGGCAATCTATCTGAACAGTGCTGGCCAGGTCATCATGGTAGAGACCGTTTTTATTGGTGGTCTGGCGAGTACGATCGTTGATGTTCGCATTGTATTTAAAAAAGCTTTGGATCACCGGGCCACATCGATGATTATTGCGCACAACCACCCGTCAGGTAACACCCAACCCAGCCAGGAGGACCGGCGTATCACCCGCCAGCTGGTAGAAGCAGGAAAGGTTTTATCCATTCCCGTTAGAGACCATCTTATCGTTACCGGCCTTGGTTACTTCAGCTTTGCAGACGAAGGATTGCTTGAATCTTAACATAACTGTTCTGGCATCATTTTGTTATTATTGCATTGTCTTCATCTATGGCAGGTAGAAATAATATTGATTTTAATCTTTTGGGGAGGGTCATGCAATTGACCAAACCCTATCGTACCGTATTTTTCTGGACGGGATTTTTAGCCATCATCCTCGCACCACTGGGTACAGCCCGGCCCTACCTGATTAATGTTATGGTCGATAAGTACATCTCCGTGGGTAATATCCAGGGACTTATTCGCATGTCGATCATTCTGGTCATTTTACTGGTCATTACGGCATTGGCCAGGTATGCGTTTAATTACCTGAGTAACTGGCTTGGACAATTGGTTATTAGGGATTTACGTGTGAATGTATTTAATCATATCATTCACCTTGGATTACCGTATTTTGATAAAACCGCAGTGGGGCAGTCGACGACCCGAACCATCAACGATATTGAGACCATCAACAGCATCTTTACCCAGGGCACCGTCACCATTATTGCGGATCTGCTCGGGATGGTCGCCGTTTTGGTTATTATGTTTATTACATCGGTAAAATTAACCCTGATTTGCCTGATTGCCTTGCCGTTCCTGATCTGGGCAGGGTACATCTTCAAAGAAAAAGCCAAAGCATCATTTCAGATCGTCCGGTCCAAGATCGCCCATATGAATGCTTTCTTAAACGAGCGCATAACCGGGATGCGTATTGTGCAGATATTTAATGCGGAGACTCAGGAAGCGCGTAAGTTCCGACACATCAACCGGGATTACACGCAGGCGAACCTGGATACTAATTTTTATTATGCGGTATTTTTTCCCGTTGTTGAGTTGATTGCAGCTTTTACCCTGGCGCTGATGGTCTGGTGGGGCGCTCGCGGCGCGCTGACCGGACAAGTGACCATCGGGGAGCTGATCGCCTTTCCAATCTATCTGACCATGTTGCTCCGGCCGGTCCGGATGTTGGCGGACCGGTTCAATACCCTCCAGATGGGCTTGGTTGCCGCAGAACGGGTATTCAATATTCTGGATAAAGAACATGGCCTCAAGGACAATGGCAATCTGGTGGTCGATCACGTGAATGGACTGATCGAATTCGATCATGTGACCTTTAGTTACGATGGCGAAGTGGATGTGCTTAAAGATATTTCCTTTGAGGTACAGCCTGGCCAGACCCTGGCCGTGGTGGGACACACGGGCTCGGGAAAATCAACATTGATTAATTTGCTCAATAGATTTTATCCGCTGAGAAGAGGTGAAATCCGTGTGGATGAAGTCCCACTGGAAGAATACGACATGCACAGCCTGCGCCAACGTATGGCGCTTGTTCTGCAGGACGTATTCTTGTTTACCGGATCCGTTTTTGATAACATCACCCTACGTAATGAAAACATTACCCGCGAGGAAGTTATGGAGTCTGCCCAGTTGATTGGTGCCCATGACTTTATTGAAAAACTTCCCGGGGGTTACGACTTTGTGGTGATGGAGCGGGGGAATAACCTGTCGATGGGTCAGAGACAGCTTATTTCATTTGTTCGTGCCCTGGTCTTTAATCCTAATATTCTCATTCTAGATGAAGCGACCTCCTCCATCGATACAGAAACGGAAGCAGTAATTCAATACGCGATAGAAACCTTGATCGCCAAACGGACATCGATCATCATCGCCCACCGGTTATCCACGATTCGCCATGCCGACCAGATCATGGTCATGGATAAAGGCGAGATTAAAGAATTGGGTACTCACGAAGAGCTTTTGCGCATTGAGAAAGGTTTGTATAAAAAACTGTATGACATGCAGTTTGCCGACCTTCAGCCGGCACTATAACCAGGGTAATCATGAGTCACGAGGTCACAACCTTCCAACCGGACCGATCATTTGCGATAAGGATGGATGAAAGCGACGATTTGCGTCATTTCCGTTCCTATTTTCTATTTCCTGCAAATGAAGACGGATCATCTAAAATCTATTTTTGCGGTAACTCATTAGGGTTGCAGCCCACTGCGGCGAAGGAGGCAGTCGTGCAGGTGCTGGATGCCTGGCATCATCTTGCGGTGGATGGCCATTTCACGGGCGATCGGCCCTGGATGGACTATCATCGCAGACTGGTCAATATGATGGCTCCGATCGTAGGCGCATTGGAACCCGAGGTGACCATCATGAATACGCTGACCACGAACATCCACATGGCTTTGGGTAGTTTTTACCGGCCATCCGGAGTCCGTACTAAGATCTTGATAGAAGCAGATGCATTTCCTTCGGACCGGTATGCTGTCGAGTCCTGGATCAAGCTTCATGGCCTGGATCCTGACCGGGACCTTATCCAGCTTCACGCCGATGACCGTGGATACCTGGCACCGGACCAAATACGGCAGGCCATATACCAGACGGGAGAGCAATTGGCGCTGGTTTGGCTAGGCAATGTGAATTATTATACCGGGCAATATTTGCCGATGGGTTCCATTGCTTCCTGGGCGCATGAAGTGGGAGCCTTGGCCGGGTTTGACTTAGCGCATGCTGCCGGAAATGTTCCAATGAACTTGCATGATGAGGACGTCGACTTTGCGACCTGGTGCACCTACAAATATCTGAATGGAGGCCCTGGTAGCATTGCCGGCTTTTACGTCCATACGCGCAATCATGGTTTTCCGCGATTGGCAGGCTGGTGGGGACAAGACCGGTCGACCCGCTTTGATATGCGCACACCATTTACACCTGAATCAGGAGCAGAAGGTTGGCAGATCAGCAATCAGCCCATTTTGTCAATGGCACCGCTTTCTGCTTCGCTAGCCTTGTTTCATGAGGCAGGAATGCAACGGCTGCAGAAAAAATCACGACAACTGACCGAGTATCTGGACTATTTGTTACGACAAATAAATGCTCCGGGTCTGGAGATCCTTACCCCATCTCAACCGGAAGAACGAGGCTGTCAACTTTCACTATATATGCCCGGAATGGCAGCAGGTGTTTACCGTAAATTGTTGGATTCCGGCGTGATCCTGGATTTTCGTAAGCCGGATGTATTGCGCGTTGCTCCAGTCCCACTCTATAATTCGTATCAGGATGTATGGCAATTTGTCCAATTACTGTCCACGAGTCTTTAGTAATCGGATTTTTATTCATAGATCTCTTTTGGATATGTATTCTGTCTGCTCTCAGCGATTTGTACAAAATCATGTCTAGAAAGTCATAAGCTTAACCATCTGATGGCGAGCGTTTCTCAGGCAGCAGGCATGCTAAAATTTCAATACATTATGTATTAAATATTATTATAATATAAAACAATATGTAAATTTTACCGTCCGCAATATTACATATTACATATTTTGATAATTAGTTTTGCGCTGATAGCCTTTTGGTTATGCTATTCACTGAGGATATTTTAGAACCTTCCGAATCTCTGTCCAGAGATTTGTCTTTCGTATTATTTGCTGTACATCAGCTTCTAGCTAGTCAGTAGATATCCCATTCACAGTAACGGTTTACCCTCCGGTACCATTCCGGATAACATCCAAATGTAACCATTATGAAATCTGCCAAGGTTCTAAACATTCTTTCATTGATCACCGTTTACGCTGCCTTCCTTTGGAGTGGCACCCCGTTGCTGGCCCAGTGCGAGACGGAAGTGGATGGTATTTTATACTATTGCCGGCCGGAAAATCCTGACTCCTTCTTTGTGGGATTCCACATCAAAGGAGACCCGGGGACATACAATGTAATAGACCGGTACGGCAATGTGCCGAACAATCAGGGCATCCGCGTCAGTGACATATCCTCAGAAACGGAGCCGGCCGATTATTCCATCGCCCCCGTCCAGCTTACACTGAGCGAACCCAATGAGTACTGGTACTTCGGTCCATTTGAAAATGGAAGTATCTACGACATCGTAGTGATTGAAACCAGCAATATGTGCGATACCATTGAGGTGGATTTTGGTACCTATACCTGCGAAGGACAACGATTTACCGGATGCGAAAATCCGGATAGTACGGCAGTACCTTATTATCATATCATATTTACCAATGGTCATATCGACAGCTGCCTCATTATTGCCAGGGAACGAGGTCTGGGATGTGGTAATTGTACCGGTGGGATGGGGAATACCTCCAATAAACGCTGTTTTGAGTTCAAGATAGAGGTAGGTATGGATAACATCGGGGTCCAGGTAGAAGATGTAGGCCCCGGGGCGACGGCCGGGGAGTTGTATTGGGCATTCAACTTTGATGAAAATACCTGTGACTCCCTCCGGGAAAGCAACCCGGGCGGGATGAATAATTCGGTGGTTTGTACCTATAATAATCCGGTCGTGTATATGTTGTCTTGCAAACAAGGACAAAATGCGACCTCCATCAGCCTGATGGATATCCCCAGCGTGAATGCGCATAATCTTATACTGGCCGAGCCTTGTGATTCTCAGTTGGTGGTCAGTGGCGCGGATAGGGTGAGCTGGAGCAGCCCGGATGACCCAAACCTCGACAATCTGTGGAATTGTTCGGTTGACAGCCTTACCTGTTCATTTCTCTATAATGCCGGCATTTTTGGCAATGTAACTGCTTGTGCAGGCGACACCTTTAGGTACATAGCTGCTGCATCTCCGCTTGATATGGTATGCCTGGATCCGGATACCATCATTTACGATACGGCATACGTAGTAGTTCTTCCGGTCTACGATGTCAGCATCTCAAAAAATTGCATTAATAGCGACACGGTTCAGTTAAATGCCATAGTGAATAGTCTGGCCGTCGGCTGTGATTACAGCTACTTATGGTCTAATGGGGATACGACCGGGAGCATCCGGGTATTGGCGGATCAAAGTGTTTATTCGGTTACGGTGGTTCGATCTCAATTTAAGCATGTAGTCGATCCCTGTGTGCTAGCGACGGCAAGTGATAGCGCCTATTTTGAAATGCAGGTGACCTGTGATTTGATGCCCGTTTCGGTGGATTGTCTGGGCGATGTTCCGGATACCTCCTACACCGGAATCACCGTTGAGGCATGCGGAGTGATTGACACAGTGGTTGTTGAGGTGGACAATGGCGGCTCAGGATGTGCGGGTGATCCTTTGGTGATTCAGCGGCACTTCATATTCGATGACGGAGTGACAACCGACACCTGCACGCTGGTAATAAGCGTCGTCGACAGCATCGCTCCCACCTTCACAGTACCCAAGGATACGGTTATCCTTTGCGACCAGGACTCTTTGCCTTCCAGAACCGGTATGGTAACGGATACGGCGGATCAATGTACCCCGGGAATTCAATTGTCATACCGCGATGTACTAGTACCCGGAGTTTGTCCGGCCATCGATACGATATACCGATGGTGGAGGGCCATGGACCGATGTCTCAATGCGGATAGCGCCGTCCAGGTCATTACCCGAATCGACACCCTAGCTCCGGTCATCCAATGTCCTGACCTGACTTTCACGGCCTGTGAAATGATTGAAGCTGATCTGATGGACCTGGATTCATTCCTCCGGGCCGGTGGGACGTTCAGTGATAATTGCGGGATTGACTCGATGAGTTTTCATGGACGGCTTGAATTTGATAATAATGATGTCATTCAGACTTATTACATCAGTGATTATTGTGGATTGACGGACTCATGCGTACTGTTGGGGCTTCGCCTCCAAACAGAACCGCCGGTAGCTGTTTGCCACGATACACTTACATTTGAGGTACCATTGTTTGGTCCGGTGGTGCTTACCACTGATGCGATCGATAATGGAAGTTATGACGACTGCGGGATCGACACCATGTACCTGAGCAGGTATAATTTCGATTGTCAGAATGTTTTTGACTCAACGGTGTATGACCAGGTTGATCTGATTGTGGTGGACCAGGCAGGATTTCGGGATACCTGCACCACTGTTCTTCGTCTGAATTGTCCCTGCAACCCCTATCGTCCACTGGTTTGTTTGGAGAAAGTTACCGTAGGCATCGGTCCGGAATGTGAGACAACTTTTCCGATTGAATTGTTCGCGCGTGGATATGATCCGGAATGCCGTCAGGTTTTGTTGGGAGAGGTTTTTAATCAATGGCATCAGAATCTGGGGAATACGCTCACGGAAGAGATGATCAATCAAAAGCTATATTATCAGGTAACCAATGTGTTAACGAATAATCGGTGCTGGGGCGAGCTGCGGGTAGAGTTGAATCCAAATTTGCCGGAATATCTGTTTCCGGATACAACAATCAGTTGCACCGCTCCTTTGCCAGCCTTACCGGAGATCGGACTCAACTGCAATGTTCAGCCGCAGGTCACCATACTATCAGAAGAATATACCGCCTATGATTGCGACGAAGATCCCGAATTGATCGGTTTCATCTCGCGCCGGATACGGATTGAAGATGCCTGGGGACGCACTGCCGTGCGGATCCAACAAATCAATCTGCGCAAAGTGGGGTTGTCGGCGATTCTATTTCCACCCGATACCATGATCGAATGTTGCTCCGAGCGACCTGACCCGGTTACCCATCAGGCCATATCTTCGGTTTGGGATTCCCGGTACAGCAAAATCGACGGGCAAGGCTATCCGCATCCATTGCCAACCATTGATGAGCACGGCCAATTGACCGGCGTGGTCATGCCGCCCTATGCCATCGATGGAGCCGATACCATCTACCTCACCAAAGAGTCCGGTGGTGTTTGCCGGGTATTCACCGACTATTCAGACCGCATCATTCCGACCTGTGGAAAAAGCTTTAAGATCCGCAGGGAATGGCTTGTCGCCGACTGGTGCTCAGGAAGAGATACTACCGTGGTCCAGTGGATTGAGATAATCGATACCCTCGGCCCTCAGGTCGATCCGGCTTCCTTCGCACCTCTGACCATTATTTCTAATCCCCATACCTGCTCCGGTGATGTGCCTATTCGCCGACCGGTTGTGCTGAAGGAGTGCGGATTTCCCGGTTTTGCCGGCCAAACGCAGATCGATGCACAGATCAAGGTGTATTTTGAAATCAACCAGGAAGGAGGGTTGGTAGCGTATGGTCAGTTAGCACCGGATGAAGTAGCCATCAGGTCCCTCCCAACCGGAATCTATACCATAACCTATCATTTGCGTGACGCGTGTAATAATAAGACCGATGTGAATCAATCGCTGGAGGTAGTGGACGAGACCGGTCCGGTGCCAGTTTGTGGACGGAATGTCCGGATAACGATGGATGCGAATTCCTGCTGGCATCGATTAAATGCCGCATCGCTTGATGACGGAAGTTTCGACAATTGTTGCGGGACCTTACATTTCGCCGTTGCGCGCATGGAGGATTTGAATTATTGGACGGGCTATTGGAACAGTCAGCTAAAATCCTGTTTAGGCACCAATGCGTATAATTCTCAATACCAGTCCATTCAAGCTGCGATTGATCAATGGTTGGATTGTTACGTTTATGCCGAATATGTGGATCTAACCGATTGCGGAGAAGAGATGGTTGTCATGAAAACCTACCAGGCATGCGGGCTGCCTAATTACGATCCGCATTCTTTTGCCGGGGATCGTCACCAGTGGTATTGTTGGAATGTATATGACGATTATGCCTGTTTCTATAAACTCAATTACTCTGGTTTCTTCAATGGAGATCGGCCACAACCGGATTTATGCGCAACCTGGGGCCAGGAAAACCACCATGGTATGTGTACCTATACTCCAGAAGAAGAAAAACAGTGGGAGGCAATTGACAATCAATTTACGGGCTTACAGCGTGACTTTGAGGAACGGGTAAGAATTCCGGTATCTGCGAATGTCTGTATGGTCAATGTGTTTAAGGACGACAAACAAGCTCCTGTCTGCATTCCACCGCAGAATATTACAGTGTATTGTGACCTGACACCAGTATCCGGATCCTTCCAGCAGGATGGTGCTTTACGTATTTTTTCAATGCCCGAAAATACCCAGGCCATAACCTGCGCTTCACCGGTTTCCTATCCATGGGACGGTGATTCCTTTGGTTATTACCAGGGAGCGCTCAATTCTGGCGACTGTGCCGGAGGGTCTCCGAAAACTCCGGTGTATTGTCAGATGTGGCTATGGCTGGATCGATACGATACGACCAGCAAACCTTATGACCTGCTGGCGGCGACACCTGAAGTACGCGATAACTGTACGCCTGCCGAAGAACTGACCGTATCCTCCCGCGATGAGGGAAGACTGGATGCCTGTGGTACAGGCTCTGTATCCCGCACCTGGACAATAACGGACCGGTGTGGCAATTCCACCCAGTGTACCCAATCGCTAACGGTATTGGCCCGGAGTGATTTTGAAGTTTTATTCCCAAAAGATACCACCTATTTCTGTGGCGCGTTTGATCACGCAGACCTTGACCCTGCCGTAAGTGGCAACCCGGTACTGGATGACGATGATTGTGAATTGCTGGGTTTGACCAGCTTCGATGAAGTTTTGGGCGATTCCACACAGGGCTGCTTCAGCATCATCCGGCATTGGAAAGTGATCGATTGGTGTACTTACGATCAGAACATTAATCCGCTGGATCGGAATCCGGAAATTATCATCGACGACCGGAGAGTAGCTGGTCCGGATAGGAATTGTGTGCCCCGGTACTTGAAAGACAACGGGGATGGAATCATGGAATACATCCAGATCATTCATGTTCTGGATTCCACAGCTCCGGTTTTGGCCTGTATCAGTCCTTCTGTCGTTTGTATCGAAGACGACCAGTGTGTGATGGCACAAATCCGGATATTGCTTGGTAGCGCAACGGACAATTGCACCGATCCGAATAAAATCCGGTATCAATATTATGCCGATACCATCGGATCTGCAGATGTGCTTTTGAGAGGTACAGGGAATGAATTTGAAGGTGAACTGTTACTGGATGTACCTTATCGCTTTTACCTGATTGCAGAGGATGTTTGTGAAAACCGGGATACCTGTGGAACAACGATTACCGTGCGGGATTGCAAGGCACCTACGGTATTTTGCAATGATGCAATCACAGTATTGATGGGGCCGGATGGGACACTGAATGTGGATGCTTCAATCTTCGATGCCAATAGTTTTGACAATTGCACGCCGCCCGAAGCGCTCTTGTTCAGTTTTACGCCGGATGGCCAGACGCCTAGTAAGACCTTCAACTGTGCGGATATTCCCGATGGCATGTCGCGGGATACCATGCTGCCAGTCTTTGTGCTGGACAAGTCCGGTAATGTGAGCCAGTGTACTCCGGTTTTACATCTGGAAGATGGCGTTGGCGATTATTGCCCGGATAATGTACCGCTTGTCGCACCGATGGACCACCAAAACAGCTCGCAAATTCCCTTTGAGCGAACTTCCAATGAAACGCTTCCTCGTCAATATCTTAAAGATAATGAGAGACAGTTATCAGAAGGGAATCCTGTCTTGTTGCAAAACAATCCCAATCCATTCTCCAGTACAACCCGTATTGCATTCATTTTACCTGGTGCCATGGATGCGACCATCCGGATATTGGATGTAGCAGGTAAGGAGGTTTACAAGGTATCCCGAATGTTTGCCAAAGGGTTGAATGAGCTCATTATTGAAGAACAGGATTTGCCGGCAATCAATGGCGTCTTGTATTATCAACTTGAAACGGAATTAGGTATTATCAATAAACGGATGGTCCGGGTCCAGTAATCCGGTTGCGACGGAACATTTAACGCATGGACGCATCACAAGCTTTTAGTAAGAAGCTGATGTGCTCCTCCTGGAAGGCCTGGCTGATGAACCAGGACTCATAAGCGCTGGGAGGCAAATGGATGCCGGACTGCAACAGATGATGAAAAAACCGGCGAAATAAAGCGAGATCACCGGATAATGCACTGGTTAGGTCGGTTACTTTTTGATCTGTAAAAAATAAGCTGATCATCGACCCTGCCCGGTTGACCTGAGCCGGAATGGAAAGTTCGTTGAAAAGACTGACCAGGCCATGCTCGAGCTGGTTTCCCAGTTCTTCCAGCCGGCTATATAGCAAGGGGTGGCTTTTCAGATGAAGCAGGGTGGTGAGGCCTGCGGTCATCGCAAGGGGATTTCCGGAAAGCGTGCCGGCCTGATAAACCGGACCTGACGGAGCCAATAAATCCATGATGTGCGCCTTGCCGGCGCAGGCGCCCACCGGAAGACCACCACCAATGATCTTACCATAACATATCAAATCCGGATCCAATTGATACAGGCCACAGGCTCCGTTCCAGCCTAACCGGAATCCGGTCATAACTTCATCGACGATAAACAACGCTCCATTTTCCCGGCAAATGCGCTGGACGTTTTGCAGGTAATCCGGCTCGGGAGGAATGCAACCCATATTGCCGGCTACCGGTTCCAGGATCACGCCGGCGATGGATTCCGGATATTCATCAAATAGTTGCCGGATGCCTTCAATAGCATTAAAATCCGCAATCAGCGTATATCTGGTGGAAGCGTCTGGAATTCCCGGACTTGATGGATGGCCATGAGTTAATGCTCCACTGCCGGCTTCTACCAGAAAAGGATCTGCGTGACCATGATAACAGCCCCGGCACTTGATGAAATAACTCCGCCCCGTGTAAGCGCGTGCCAGCCGGATGGCCGTCATGCAGGCCTCGGTGCCCGAATTGACCATACGGATCCGTTCAATCCATGGGATTCCATCAACAATCAGTCTGGCCATTTCCAGCTCCAGTTCCGTTGGCGTACCGAAGCTGAAAGAACGGCCTGCCTGTTCCCGGACCGCCTCAACCACTTCCGGAAAGGCATGCCCAAGGATCATCGGTCCCCAGGAGTTGATCATGTCCAGGTAGCGTTTGTCGTCCGTGCCATATAGCCAGGCACCTTCCGCACGACGGATGATAACTGGATCGCCTCCTACGCCATGGAAAGCGCGCACGGGTGAGTTTACTCCCCCCGGAATATAGCGACCTGCTTCCCGGAAATACCGGGAACGGTTGGATTGCATCAGCTCAGCCATGGCAATGCTTGCTCAGCGAAATAAGAAATAATGATGTCCGCACCTGCCCGTTTGATGGCGGTCAGCGTTTCCCGGATTGCTTGTTCTTCATCGATCCAACCCTTTTGTGCTGCAGCTTTGATCATACTGTATTCGCCCGAGACCTGATAGGCGGCAACCGGCAGTGAAGTCACTTCCCGGATACGATGAATGATATCAAGATATGCCAGTGCTGGTTTGATCATTACCATATCAGCGCCCTCTTCCATGTCTGTCAGCGTTTCTTTGACAGCCTCGCGCGCGTTGCGATAATCCATCTGATAAGTGGATTTATCTCCAAATCCCGGAGCAGAATCCAGAGCGTCGCGGAATGGGCCGTAAAATGATGATGCGTATTTTGCGGAATAGGCCAATATTCCCGTATTCAGGTAGCCTGCTTCATCCAGCGCACAACGGATTCCATAAACCCTGCCGTCCATCATATCGGAAGGCGCAA
This sequence comes from Lewinellaceae bacterium, assembly GCA_020636355.1. GTDB lineage: Bacteria > Bacteroidota > Bacteroidia > Chitinophagales > Saprospiraceae > JAGQXC01. The sequence continues at coordinate 163,181 of JACJYB010000001.1, forward strand.
CAAAATCAGCGCCCGCTTGCGCATGGATCACCGCCATCTTAGCCAACACGTCCACGGTGGCATCATTGACAATCTCCTGCCCCAGAACCAGGCCATCATGGCCAAAGCTGGAATAAGGATCGAGAGCCACATCGGTAAATAATACACAATCCGGAAAGGCGGACTTGATGCGGGCAATTGTCTGGGGAAAGAGTCCATGTGGATCGAGTGCGCCCGCACCGGTATTATCTTTTTGTGATTCTTCTACTTTGGCAAAAAGTATGAACCGGGTAAGTCCCTGATCCATATAGCCTTCAATACGATTCAGCAGCGCATCGGGTGTATAACGGAAATAACCGGGCATCGACAAGATGTCCTGTTGGTTTTCACCTTGTCCGCTAACGAAAAGTGGTACCACCAGATCCTGGCGGTGCACAGTCGTTTCAGCAACCAAATCCCTTACACGGGCATTCTTGCGCAGACGACGGTGGCGTATCTGGAGAGAGGTTGTCATAAATTGGCATTGAGTTGTTGATAAAGGAGGATCATACCGGACAAATCCGGGGAGGTGCTGGTGATGATATGTTTAAAGTCAAGTGCCTGGCCAGTAGCTGCCGTAGTAGGTCCGATGCAATAAAGGGGGACATCCAGATACCGGGATTTCGTTTGACTGGTAAAAGCTTTGATGGTTTCACTGCTGAATGCCCAGATGCTGGAAAAATGGCAACGGGAAAGGTCCAGTGTTAGAGGTCGACAATCGTAAACTACCTCTTCAAAAAGAACCAGGCCGTGACTGGTACAATAGTTGCGGACCTCCGGGCGCCGAATAGCGCCGCAGAAATAGTTCCAGGAATCCGCTTGAAAGGATTGCATGGCTGCGGCTAATTCAAAGGCGTTGGGAAAACAGGCGGTGACAGGAATGCCCTTCGCGCTCAGCCAATCTGCGCATCCCTGTCCGACCGTAAGCACAGCTTGATTTTTATGGAATTCCCTGAGGTAAGGATTTAAGGCACTTAAAGCTCGTTTACTGGTGAAGATCCAGCCACTGCTTTCCACCGATAAACGACTGGTAATCCGATCATGTTTGACACAGGTGAAATAGTCAAATACCGGTGCAAAGATTGCTGGAATACGGTGTCGGTTGATCAATTCCAAATCCCGTTGACTGGCTTCTTTTAGCAATAAAGCGCTCATAAACCATTATTTAGGATATGGTGCCTGGCCTCTTTGCACAAATCAGGGAGCAGTTTGTCCATTTCTGAAAGGGGACAGGAAGCGTTCCGATGCCAGATCGCTTTCCCATCCGGCGTATGGATACATCCCGTGAATGTCATCCTGGTTGCTTCAATCCGGGCAATGGCCCCTACGGGCGCCTGACAAGCCATTTCCATCTGCCGCATAAATTGTCGCTCCAGGTGGATGCATTCCCAGGTCTCCGCGTGGTTGAGGCCTTTTATATTTCGATAGGTGTCCGATTCCTCCGTGCGGCAACAGATTCCAATGACTCCCTGGCCCGGTGCCGGGATCATCCAGTCGAGATCCTGTGCACCCTCAGGCAAGAGACCGATCCGGTCCAGGCCAGCTTTTGAAAGGATCAGCCCATCCCAGGTATTGTTAGTGAATTTATGCAGTCGGACTTCCATATTGCCCCGAATGTCTACAAACTGGCTTAATGGAAAGCGGGCTTTCCACTGCGCTTTACGTCGTGAACTACTGGTCGCAATAACATGTGGACGGTTTATATCTAAAGGGTGTTTGGTAATCAGGACATCTTTCCAATGGTCACGGGGTAATACGGCTACTAAATGAATGCCATCGGGCAGGGTAACCGGAAGGTCTTTCAGGGAGTGAACGGCAAGATCCACTTGTCCGTCCAACACCGCCTGATCGATGGCTTTGGTGAAAACGCCCCGTTCCGGAAAGCGGTCCAATGGAGTTTTCTGATCCTTGTCACCCTGGGTACGGATGACCATAGGGAGCGACGCAAGGCCACAATGCTGCAAAGCGGTTTGAACCTGTTCCGCTTGCCATAATGCCAGTTGACTTCCGCGAGTACCTAAGCGGATGGGCTGCATGCCGTCAAATTTAAATACTCGGTGTTGCGCTTTCGTCCCGCTTCCCACGCGGACCAGCCATCAAGCTGTTCACGAATGATGCGGTTGACTTTTTCCACTTCACGGGAACGGCATCCAAGGGTGATTTTAACTCCGGTGGCCAGCCGGTCCAGATGAAAATAGCGGCCCGAAGAGGTTCCAGGGTGAAAATTGGCGGGGATTCCCAGATCAAAAACAAGCGTGTGTTGCTGCGGGATTTCAAATTGGTGATGATCCAGTTGCAGGGCAGCTATGACCACATCGTAGCCGGAAAAACCCGCATTTGGCTCGGGCAACAATACGGCATACCCACCTCCTTCGGTCGCCGCTCGCCGAGCTTTTTCAGGACATCTGGATGCAATGGCCAACCTTCTTTCCGGTAAATGTTTGTTGATGTATTTGATGCATAGGGAAGCCATTTCGCCTGTCCCCAGGATCAGGATATTGGGCGATAATCCGAACCTGCTACGGATTTGCTTGCTGATGGTATAAGGGATGGACGTAGCGCCCCGGTTAAAATTTGTGGCATCCCGGACCTTTCTACTACAGGCAATGGCACTGTTGGTTATTTTTTGCCAGATCCCAGGCAATAATTTTGCTTCTCGGGCTTCATTTATGGCAATTTTTAACTGGCCAAGGATCTCATTATCTCCGGGTACCTTCGCATCGAGTCCGCAGGCCACCGCATAGAGGTGATTGAGCATATCCATTCCGGATAATTGAATCAGGTAGTCTTTCGAAAAGATGGCTTGAGGACACTGTGTTCGCCAGCTTTGCAGTACCTCCAACTCCGTGATACCTCTGAAATAGATCTCGGTACGGTTGCAAGTGCTGAGCACAAAACCGGTAAATCCAAGTGGCCTGGCGTGATTCAAAAAACCGGAGCCTCGCTTGCCATGGAGGCTTACGGCACCCCTCATTTGAAAATCGGATTGATGATGGTTAAAACCAATCATCCGGTAGTCCTCAATTAAACTCATGCGCCGTTTTCTGCAAGTTTGAAAATTAAACCATCCATATTTTCCCGGATTGCCAGTTGACAGCAAAGTCGGCTGTTGGACTGCACAAGAAATGCCTGATCCAGCATATCTTCCTCGGCTTCACCCGGATAGCCCAGGTCGTGATCTGACAATATATATCCGTGACAACTGGCGCATAAAGCCATGCCGCCACAGGTTCCGGCTACCGGTAGTTCGAAAGCCTTACACAGTTCCATAAGGTTCATGCCCATATCGGTAGGGGCTTCCAGGATGTGGGAGCGCTCCTCCCGGTCAATGATCGTGATACGTATTGCGGTGTTCATGTATTCGGTGTTTATAAGGCTTCTATACCGTTGACGGTGGTGTATTTAAATTGAAGTTTCCGATCCGGATGAATGCGTTTGAAGGCGGATTGAACCATGAGTGTGGCCTCGTGGAAGCCACATAGGATCAATTTAAGTTTGCCGGGATAGGTGTTGATGTCGCCGATGGCATAAATTCCCGGGATGTTGGTGGAATAATCGAGCGTATTTACTTCGATGGCATTCTTATCGATCTGTAGACCCCAGTCCGCAATCGGGCCGAGTTTTGGAGATAATCCAAATAGTGGAAGGAAATAATCTGTGGCATGCAGTTGAGGTGCGACACCATCTTTATCAATCAGGACTCCTTGTAGTTTTCCATTCCCGGATAATCCGGTCACCTCGGCGTTGGTAATCAGGGTCACCAGGCCTTGTGCGGCCAGATCGTGGATTTTTTCAACACTGTCCGGGGCACCACGGAAAGCACTTCTGCGGTGGACCAGCGTTACTTCACGGGCTATAGCGGACAGATATATGGTCCAGTCCAGGGCCGAGTCACCCCCTCCTGCTAAAATGACCCGCTTATCCCGAAATTTTTCCGGATCGCGGATGATGTAGTCGACGCCATGGTCCTCGAAATGCTCCAGCTTTTCCAGGGGTGGTTTTCGCGGCTCAAAACTGCCAAGCCCTCCGGCAATTGCCACTACAGGGGCTTTGATTTTGGTACCCTTGTTCGTGGTCAGGATAAAGTGCCCTTCAATGTCTTCCAGTTTTTCAGCGCGTTCACCCAGCGTAAAGCCGGGTTTGAACGGTGCAATCTGCTCCATGAGGTTGTCAATGAGCTCGCCGGCCAGAATACTGGGATAACCCGGTATGTCGTAGATCGGCTTCTTGGGATAGATTTCTGTGCACTGGCCGCCGGGAACCGGCAATACATCAACGAGATGGCACCTCAGTTTAAGCAATCCAGCTTCAAAGACGGTAAATAATCCACAAGGCCCGGCACCGATGATCAGGATGTCGGTCTCTATCATGCGTGTTCGTGTTTGGTGAAATATTTCAAATGCAGTCCGCATTCGGTCTTTGTTTTTCCTGCCCAACGGCCTTCCCGGCCTTTCCCCGGTTGCGTGCAATGCATGCAACCGATGGATTCATATCCAAGATAGAAGAGGGGATGGATGGGCAGATCGAGCTCATCCAGTATTGTGTTAAATGATTCTTCCGATACCTGGAGCAGGGGATGGTATTTAAGGATGTCGCCCTGCTGTTCAAACAACCGGAGATTGGCTCGGTATTCATTTTGGTAGGCCATCAGGCTGCTGACCCACACCTTGTGCCGGTCTATGTATGGCTGTAAGGGGGCAATCTTGTTAATGGCGCAACACATCTTAGGATGTTCAATCCACCATGATTCTTCTTTAGTAAGCGCATGCTCTTCCGGATGCGGATCGATGGTTATGATATTTAATCCCAGCCTCCGGATCAAGCTGTCCCGGTAGGATAGGGTCTCGGCAAAATGGAACCCGGTATCGATGAAGTAAACAGGATGTCCCGGGGCTACCTGGTTCAGTAAATAAAGCAGGTAGATTGATTTGGTGCCAAATGAAGTGGTGATCAGGATGTCCTCTGCTGCATAGGTATTAAACAGACGTTGCAGTCCAAATACCGGCTCCAATCCGTCAAATGTTTGATTCAATCCATCCACATGCAGAGGGGATGGCCCGTTCATGCTTTGTGCCGTTGACTTCATCTCAGTAATGCTTTGGTTAATTGATTGAGGTTGTGAACTTTATCATGAAAGTCACAGACCAGGGAGTTTCGATAATGATGCAGGTGTAAGGCGAGTTCGTCAATTTCTTCGGGAAGCAAGTCTTCCAGGAATTCCCGCATTCGTTTGGCGAGGGTAGGTGATTTGCCATTGGTCGATATTCCAATTTTCAGATTACCCCGCGTGACGATTGACCCCAGGTAGAAATCGCATTTTCCGGGATCATCTGCCACATTGATCAGTACCTGGTGGGCGTGGCATGCTTCCATGATATCCTCATTGACGGTTTCTTCGCCTGTAGCTGCGATGACCAGGTGAAACCCTAGGACATCCGTTGGCTCAAAGGTTTTCCGGATTTTCCGGACGTATAGGGCGCCGGCTTCCCGGATGAGGTCGTCCATCTCACCGGAAAATGATTCACTAAGGATCGTAACCAAGGCCTGAGGGCTGCTTTTCAGCAGAAAATACAATTTTTCGGTGCCGACTTTCCCTCCGCCTACGATCAGGATCTGCAGCTCTTCCGCTTTAAGAAAGACTGGGAATAATGTATTAGCTTCCATAGACCGTCTGGTTTTTTAACAGATGTACGACCTCTCCGACAATGATGATCGCCGGAGCTTTTACCTGGGCCAGTTGAGCGCGGTGAACGATATTCTCCAGTGTTCCTGATATGGTGCGTTGCTCACTGCTAGAGCCTTTTTCAAGGATGGCAATTCCTAATGATCCCGAAAAGTGCTTCAGATAGAGGTCGACGATTTCTTTCAGTTTGCTCAATCCCATCAGGATGATCTTGGTGCCGGGAAGTGCGGTCGATTTCAGGAGATCCTCACTCAATAATCCGTTATTGGTTGATGCGGTGATGACCTGAAAGCTGCGGCTTACTTCCCGGTGGGTAACCGGAATGCCAGCCAGTGCAGGTACGCTTGTAGCACTGGTTACGCCTGGAATTACCATGACGGTTATTCCCAGGGTCCGTGCGAATTCGACTTCTTCAAAGCCTCGCCCAAAGACAAACGGATCTCCCCCTTTCAACCGCACAATGTGCTCGTGGTGGGGAGCTAATTCCGCAATCCGGTTGTGGATGGCTTCCTGTTCCCAGGAAGGTCCGCCTGCACGTTTTCCGACACATTCCAGAATAGCGTGGGGGCGGGCGTGTTTCAGCACCTCCGGATCCACCAGGGCGTCATAAAGGATGACGTCTGCCTCGGCAATGGCCTGGTAGCCTTTTAGAGTGATCAGTCCGGGGTCACCCGGGCCGGCTCCGACAAGTGTTAATCGGGATAAGGTCATGCTTTGTAATATTCGGTGATAACCAGTTGGTCTTTGTGGCCCTGCAATTGTTGCTGACGAAGGGCGTGTGCGTCATGCAGGAAAGCTCGTGCAGTTTCGTAATGCCGTAATGCGAAAGATTCGGTAGGTTCCTCGTTGGATATTGCACCGGCCAGCACGGTGAAATCCCCGTAGTGAACAAAAGGGACCGTAAGACCGTAATGCTCCTGAAAGTCTTCAATAATGCCGGCATGGGTATTGCAATGCTGATCTTTCGCCAGAAGCATAGCTTTCGCGGTAATGACTAAAGCATTGTAGCTGTAATAGATGGCGCCAGCCCAGTAACCTTCTTCAAGCGCTTCGACAGCTTTAGTGAGGCGCTGTTCAGCATCTCCGAATATGGAACCAATTACATCCAGGGCCGCGCCGGCACATTCACCCACACCAATAGCTTGGACGTATTCGGCGGGTTGACCCCAGTCGCGAAACTCTTCTTCGGTCAAGGAATCCATTTCTGCTAGTTCCCGGAGCAGGTAATAAAAATGCTTTTTCCCGGTGCGATAATAATATTGGTTAAAGGATTCGACGGCTTCCCGGTGGTTCAGATAGTCGTCCAGGATGAGGTCAAATGCCCGAAGAATTCGCTTCGTTGGGAGTTTAATCACCTTTTCACCGATATAATTTACTCCGCTGGGATCCAATCCTCCCCCCAGAACCAATTGCATGGCAGGGACAATTCGTTCGCCGACTTTGATGGAACTGCCGTGCAGTCCAATTTGTGCTGCCATATGCTGACCACAGGAGTTCATGCATCCACTTATCTTGATTTGGATGTCTCTGTTGGTGACAAGAAGGGGAAATCGACGAGCCAGATGAGCTTCGATTTCATGACTGATCGCCGTACTGTTGGTTACCCCCAGGTTGCAGGTATCGGTTCCCGGGCATGCCGTCACGTCCAGGATGGTGTTAAATCCAGGGTCAGCAAGGCCGATGGATCGGAGATCATGAAAGAGACTAGGAAGCGCATCCGCATGAACTTCACGCAACAGAAGATCCTGTGTTACGGTAATACGCACGTCGTCGGCAGCATATGCAGGTATCAGCTGCGCAAGCAGCAAGGCTTTTTCAGAGGAAAGATCACCAAGACGTATCTTGATCCCCACTGCTTTGCGATTATTGTTTTTCTGCTGGTATACATTGGTCTGCAACCAGGTTTCATATGCGGGATCAGAGGGGAAACCGGAAGTCGACGTCCCGGTCCATTCCGGTCCTCCGGCAGGCTTCCAGCTCTGAGTGTCGATTGGCTGGATCACTGGGCTGACTGCTATCATTTCCTGTTGAATTAATTCCAGGAACGCATCTTTGCCTAGCTTCTGTACCAGGTATTTCATACGGGCTTTATAGCGTTTTTCCCGTTCTCCCAGCCGGTCAAAAACCCGGACGGCAGCTTCGGTGAAAGAGATGATTTGATCCGCAGGCAGGTAATCAAATGCCGTTTCCGCAACAATGGCCTGCGCACCCAGCCCTCCGCCGATAACCACCTTGAAGCCGTGAATACCGTCTTGAATCAGAGGGATAAACCCAAAATCATGGAAATACCCGTAGGCGGTATCGCGCACGCTGGATGAAAATGCCATTTTAACTTTCCTGCCCATCTCCTGGCAAACCGGGTTGCGCAGGAAGTGGTTATAAATGGCCAGGGCGTAGGGACTGACATCAAATGGCTCCTCCGGATCTATGCCGGCAAAGGGTGAGGCTGTAATGTTGCGTACGGTATTGCCGCAAGCTTCCCGGGCATTTACACCCACGGATGCCAGCGCTTCCCAGATGGCCGGTGTGCTTTCCAGTTTGACGTAGTGAAACTGAATGTTCTGGCGGGTGGTAAGGTGGAGGTTGCCGGTTGCATAGCGATCGGATAAAGTGGCCATCATGGCCAATTGAGCCGAGGTAATGCGCCCCAAAGGTAATTTCGTACGAAACATATGTACACCAAGCTGCCGCTGGCCATAGACTCCCCGGGTCAGTCTGAAATGCTTGAATCGCTCTTCTTCGATGGATCCTCTTCGATAGGCCTTGATCCGTTCCTCCAGCTCGATGGCATCGGTAAGATCAGCTTGTAAGGTTGAATGATTTGCAGAAGTGTTCACGGTGTTCAGGTTTATTAGGTTAAAGGAGCCGGATGCCAACTTCAGCCAGCATCCGGCTGGAATGAGGAAATAGAGGAGGTGTGCTCATAATCAGGCTCAAAGGCTGACCCATTCGTTGCACGGGTAGGTATATGTTGCAGAAACTGAAATATGGATCTGTTTTCATATGTTCATACTTGGTCTAAAATCAAAAAGTCCTTCAGATTCATTCGGAAGGACTTTTTGGTTTATCGTTTACACGTGTTAATTCTTGTCATCAGTTCCTCACCGAATGCAGTCGATACTGCTTGCTACAGCAACAACACATACCGCTGGTATGACAATGATTAAGCGTGTAATTGATTTGTTTTCTCATGATGGATCAAAGATATATCCGGATTACGAAATTGGCAACGTCACAACTTAAATATTTTAAATAATTAAAAATATGAGTAAAATATTGAATGAATAATACGTATACCTCGATTTTATTGAATTTAATCCATGAATAATTGTACATATATTGGTTCGTTTTTTTAATTTTTGGGTGTATTGGAGGGGGGCGGCAAGAGGGTATAATCTGGTTTTGCGAACGTTACTTTGCCAGAAATCAGCATCTGACAAAATGAGAGTCCGTATAAAATCTCATGTCCGCGAAGAACAGGATGCAGGGATTGAGGGATGCAAATGGTGCAGAATCCTTATCTTATTAGCCCATTTTGAATAAAAAATCTGGAACATGAGAGAAACGAAATTTTTACTTACCGAGAAAGAGATTCCAACGCATTGGTACAATATTGTCGCGGATATGCCCAACAAGCCTTTACCACCGTTGCATCCAGCGACCCGGGAGCCCATTGGCCCGGAAGCGCTGGCACCTTTATTTCCCATGGAGCTTATCAAGCAGGAGGTAAGCCAGGAGAAATGGGTGGAAATTCCTGATGAAGTGCGGAATGTGTATGCCAAATGGAGGCCAACCCCGTTGTACAGGGCTTATGACTTTGAAAAGGCACTGGACACTCCTGCCAAGATCTATTATAAATATGAAGGGGTGAGCCCCTCGGGGTCCCATAAGCCCAATACGGCTGTTGCCCAGGCTTATTACAATAAGATGGAAGGGGTCAAGCGAATCACTACCGAGACAGGAGCCGGGCAGTGGGGAAGTGCATTGAGTTTTGCCTGCCAGTTGTTTGGGATAGAATGCGAAGTCTACATGGTGAAAATCAGTTACGAGCAGAAGCCTTATCGTAAGATGCTGATGAATACCTGGGGCGCTAACGTATATGCTTCGCCAACCAATCTCACTAATGCAGGTCGACAAATTCTGGCGGAAGATCCGGATTCTCCCGGTTCGCTGGGTATAGCCATTTCGGAAGCTGTCGAACGCGCCGCCACCGACCCGGACACTAAATATGCCCTCGGAAGTGTATTGAATCATGTTTTGATGCACCAAACGGTTGTCGGCCAGGAAGCGGTTAAGCAAATGGAGATGGCCGGAGATCTTCCAGATATCGTGATTGCTCCATTTGGAGGCGGTTCCAATTTTGCAGGAATCAGTTTTCCTTTCTTGCGCTTGAACCTTGAAGAAGGCAAAAAGATCCGCTGTATAGCTGCCGAGCCTTCATCATGCCCAAAGCTTACGCGCGGGGTATTTCGTTACGACTTCGGCGACACGGTAGGGATGACGCCGCTGCTTCCCATGTATACGCTGGGACATAATTTTGTGCCGGCTCCTATTCATGCCGGAGGACTTCGCTATCACGGTGCCGGAGTTATTGTCTCCCAACTGCTTAAAGATAAACTCATTGAAGCGCGTGCCCATGACCAATTGGAGTGTTTTGAAGCTGGGTTGCTGTTTGCGCGGACGGAAGGCATTGTGCCTGCTCCTGAGACCACCCATGCCATCGCGACCGCGGTGCAGGAAGCCAAGCGTTGTAAAGAAGAAGGAAAATCAGAAAACATCCTGATTCATTTGTGCGGCCATGGCTATTTTGATTTGAAAGCTTATGAAGATTACCTGGCAGGTAACCTCACAAAACATGAGATTACAGAAGAAGAAATCCATGCATCGCTGGCTAAGCTGGATACACCCATCCCGCAATAGTATAGCGTGCTTGTGATACCAGGGGCTCCTGTGTCGTTTGATGCAGGAGCTTTCTTTTTTAGTTGCTGCTTTCATTAGTACTTGCGGTAACTTCTTTCAGCATAAACTCCGCATCTCAATACCAATCTTTCCCTACACCTCCTGCCGGGATGCTTTCCATATGGAAGGGTTCAAAAGAAAATAGGCCATTTCCTTCATAAGCTCTTCCGGAGGGGTGTGAAAGTTGTCTACGCCCTTGGCCCGCATGTCGTATTGTTCCAGGATCTGGATAGCCAGTCCGATTTCCCGCAGGGTATAATTGCGGGCTGCGGCGCGGTAGTCCTTAAGGAAAAAAGGAGATCTGATGCCCAGTAAAGCCATTACTTCTTTTTCCGGTAAACGTTGATTCTCCGCGAAGAGGTACAGCTTGGTGTACCAGGCTGCCAGAATTGCAACCACCATGACGAGAGGGTATTCCCGACTGTTTTGGGTGAAAAAATGGATGATGTCCATAGTTCCCTGAAAATTGCGATCACCCACCGTGCGCTGAAGTTCGAACACATTGTATTCCTTACTGATACCGATATTGTCCTCGATGACGGTGGTCGTTATTTGGGTTCCCGGTTGCAGGTCAATAAATAATTTTTCGAGCTCATTACTGATTTTGCCAAGGTCATTGCCCAGATGATCCACTAATACCTGTAAGGCGTCCGGTGCTATCCGGTATCCCCGGCTTTGTATCCATTCTTCGGTCCAGGCAGGGATCTGATTGTCATACAGCCGTTTGGATTCAAACAGGACAGCGTGTTTTTCAGCGGTTTTGGTAAATGCGGAGCGTCCGTCGAGCTTTTTGTGTTTGTGGGCAATCACCAGGATGCTGGATGTGAATGGCTTTTGGAGGTAGGTTGTTAAATCCGCCAGGGACTTCATTTGCTGTGCCTCCTTTACAATAACAACTTGCCGCTGGGCCATCATCGGTACCCGGCTTACACTATCCAGGACGCCACGAGCTTCGGTATCTTTGCCGTACAGGATGGTCTCGTTAAAGGCTTTCTCATGTTCTTCAAGCGCATTTTGTTGAATGTACTGGACAATCTGATCGATAAAAAATGATTCCTCCCCATGCAGGACATAGACCGGAGCATATTTCCCAGCATGCAGGTCTTTCATGATCGATTGATAGGTTGCTGCCATCCTTTCTTTGTTGGGGTAAAGATACAAGGATTATCTGCTCAGGCAGTGTTTCCGGAAGGGGAGATTCGGTCATGCTTGCATAAGGCGTTGCAGCGAATGAGTCGAATACCTGCCCGGGTCAATTTCGGAATACTGGTCCGGGTTCTCGCCGGCAGTAGATTTCGTGTGCGCAAACAGTAAGGTAATTTGTATATTGCTCAGGCAGTAATAAATTGCATAGACTGAACGATGAGAAGACAATATCAGGAGTTGAATGCGCCTGGGGGCAATCAATCTATCCGTCATCCAGGGAAATACCGGATATTATTTGTTTTTGCCATGCTGGTGGTGGCTGGGGCTTTCTGGCATTGTAGTCAGGGCGAGCAACAACTAAAACCTGATCCGGATGATGGAGGACTGGCACTGCCGGATGGTTTCCGGGCCCTGGTTGTGCATCCTGGCGTAGGAAGGGCGCGGCATCTGGCGGTCACCGGGAATGGTGATATTTACATCAAGCTGAGAGTCCCTAACCCTAAAGGTATTGTTGCTTTACGCGATGTGGATCATGATGGCAGAGCGGATTCAATGGTTGTATTTGGCGATTATGAAGATACGGGCAACTACGGGACTGCCATGCGCATACACAATGGATACATTTATTTTACTACCGCTGGCGAGCTCTATCGCCAAAAATTAACACCTGGTCAATTAGTACCCGAAACGCCGGTTGAAACCATTATGGTTGATGACTACAAAAATGCCTTTCAGGGGTTCGAGCATATTGCCAAACCCATTGCCTTTGATGAAGAAGGGCATGTTTTTGTTCCTTTTGGAGCTCCGGGAGACATCTGTCAGCTGGAAAACCGAAAACCAGGTACTTTAGGCCAGGAACCTTGTCCACAGCTCGAAACACATGGAGGCGTCTGGCGATTTGATGAAAACAAGACAAATCAGGTGCAAGCCGATGGCTATCGTTATGCCACCGGGATTCGCAGCTTCGTCGCGATGGCCTGGAACCCGCAGGACCACAAACTCTATGGCGTTCAGCATGGCCGCGATGACCTCTACCGTTCCTGGCCGGAATTGTTCTCGACCTGGCAAAGCGCCGTGCAGCCTTCGGAAGAATTTATCCGGGTAGATGAAGGCAGTGATCATGGCTGGCCCTATTATTATTACGATTGGATGACGGGGAAAAAACTGTTGAATCCTGAATATGGCGGAGATGGCAAATTGGAAGGAGACGGAGCCAAATATCCTCAACCGCTGATCGGTTTTCCAGGCCACTGGGCGCCCAACGATTTGTTATTCTACCAGGGTGATCAGTTTCCTGAGCATTACAAACAAGGAGCGTTCATCGCCTGGCATGGATCCACGATCCGGTCTCCTTATCCGCAGGCAGGTTATTTTGTTGCTTTTGTGCCTTTTAAGGACGGACAGCCTTCTGGCCCATGGGAAGTTTTTGCCGATGACTTCTCTAAAGTAGATACGATCATCAATACCAGCGATGCGGGATTCCGCCCTATGGGATTGGCTGAAGGCCCGGATGGCTCCCTGTACATTAGTGAGAGTGAAGAAGGACGCATCTGGCGGGTTGTCTTCCAGGGGGATCGCGAACATTTTGGTCCGGAACAATTGGCTTCCATTGAAGCGCACAAAGAACGCCCTAACATCAAGAACCCGGATCCGGTCGAGGATAACCTGGATCGTTTCCGGGCAAGCATTGGACAGGGATTATATACCACCTATTGCGGGGCCTGTCATCAGGCTGATGGCAAAGGGGACGGAACACGGTTTCCACCACTCTTGAATTCGGAATACGTTTCCGGTGACATGAAGGAATTGGTGCGTATCATCCTGAAAGGGATGGAAGGACCAATGACGGTTAATGGACAAGGATTTAATGGAGCAATGCCGGCGAATGATTTTCTTACGGACGATGAACTGGCACTTATAGTCACGTACATCCGAAGAGAATTTGGAAATGGGGCAAATAGCCTGCAGGCTTATGATGCCCGCGGATATCGCAATCGTATCCGCAGGGAGGACCGTGCCGCAGAGGCGGCCAAAGAAAAGAACGCCTCAGAAACCAATCAATAAAGGGAGTCAAATCATGTCATTCACGAAGCTTTTAATCCCGGTGATTTTGATCGTACGGTGTTTGCTCACGGGACCCGTGGGCATTTCCCAGACACCCCCCTTAACTCCGGTATTCACCAAAGCCGTATATCCGGTTTATCCAGCTTCGCAAACGCCGCAAATCCGGGCTGACTGGAATGATCCGGCCTGGCTGCACATCGCGCCCCTGGTCATCTCCTTTCCGATGGGTCAGGAGCCCCCATTTGTTCCCCACGCGTTAGCCCGCGTCTTGTACGACAGCATGAACATTTACGTCCAGTTTCAGGTTGAAGAACGCTATGTACGCAGTGTGGTCCAGCAGGTCAATGGCCCGGTATCCGGCGATGCCTGTGTGGAATTTTTCTTTTGCCCGGATACTTCAAAACCGGACACCTACTTTAATATGGAGGTGAATGCCGGAGGCACCCCGTTGCTTTTTTGTGTGACCTATCCCTGGAAAAGTAAGATTGAACTTGACAGCAGTGTCATCCGCACCATACCGTTGGCTCACACCATGCCGGCAGTCGTCGAACCGGAAATTGCCGATCCGGTTACCTGGAATATCGAATACAGCATCCCTTTTGCGTTGTTGGAAAAGTATACTTCGATCGTCCGGCCAGCACCCGGTGTGGTCTGGAATGCCAATTTTTATAAGACAGCCAACAAGAACTCGAACCCGCACTACCTTACCTGGTCTTACGTGGATTTTCCAAGACCTAATTTTCACCTGCCTTATTATTTTGGCCGCCTGGAGTTTAAATAATCCTGTAAGGTAGCATTTGCGGTATGAGGTCCGGGAAAAGCAAAAGGGCCATTTCCATTGCAAAAAAATGGCCCACTGAAATGGGATTAATTAATCCTTCCTGCGAATTTTAACAAATCCTGGATATTGGAAATAAGGGTTCCCGGTACGATTTCAATGCCGTTGTTTTTTACTTCTGGAGCATGTTGATTATTTAAGAAACTATTTTTGTCGGTTTTTATCAGGCCGATTAATGTCTCCGCCACCAGTCGGCTGCCTACTGCTCCCAACCGTTCACCCAAATTATGGATGCTGGCTTCTTTGAGCACATAAAACCACAAAGGTGATGTGCAACCAAGACCGGTAGATTTGATGATGTTTTTGTGGGGTTGACTGATTCCGTCCAACAATTGCTCTTCCGTCAACGGGTTAATGCCCATAGCCTGTGCTACGGCTTGCCCGGTGGGAAGACTCAATTTGTACCCGCGAATCAGATTCCGTTGTGCCAGATGAGCCAGCATGGTTTTGGCCGGAATGGCTGAATCAATAGCACTTAGATCAAATAAGCCTTTTGCCAGCCGCCAATCGATTTTTCGTGCGTGTTGTGCCGTGGCGCCGACGAAGTTGTTCCAGTCGATGATATTGGCCGGATCCAGCATTTGGTTGGTAAAGAAATTGTTGTGAAATGTTTCTCCCAATAAGTCCATGATCTTCTTATTGCCGATCGTTTGATTAATCAAATAAAAGGGGCGGATCATGGAATGACCGAAGCGGAATGCAGCCACTGAAAATTCAAGCGGCATGAATATCTTTTTATCCGTCAGGAAATAAAACGGTCCATTTTCCATCGTGTCGTAGACAATGGCCGGGTCACACACGTGATTCAAATAATCATGGATCACTACGTATTGATAAGACCATCGTAATAGTCGGCGCGCTTTGCTGTATCGTGCTTCCCGCTCAGAGCCGTCGGGATGCTGGCGTAAATAGTGCATGATTTTATTG
Source organism: Lewinellaceae bacterium (assembly GCA_020636355.1). GTDB lineage: Bacteria > Bacteroidota > Bacteroidia > Chitinophagales > Saprospiraceae > JAGQXC01. Next base: position 178,816 of record JACJYB010000001.1, read on the forward strand.
TAGGCTGCAATAAAGGATGCATGTAGTTGACTAATCATCAGATTTTCATCGTTCCGGGCATCGGCAATCAGGGCCCTTCCATCTGCTGTCCGGTTGAGGTCGAAATGATTGGCAGCGGTGTTTAATTTGAGATCCAGGCTGACTTTGTTGTATAATGCATCTGCCTTGGTTTCATAATTGTAGTGTTCATTGTCAAATTCGGAAGCAAATGCTGGCCCGTCACCAAAAACACTATCGAGATCCAATTGGGGTCTCCGGCCGTTGGTCAATCCTTCGATCACTTCGTTAGGATTAAGTGGGCTTAATGAACAAGGATTTCCATCGTAACCACCAATTTCACTGATGGAGGTTTCCCGATCTGTCCGGGCAGTAATATCGTGATCAATAAATTGACCCAAGTAAGTGTAAATAGCGGGAATTTGGGAATTAAATCCAGGTTGTTCATTATTTAACTCGCCGGGATCGGCCATGGCTTCACCCAGGGCCATCAGTCCTCTGATTGTACTATTCTGGGCGGGAAGCCGATGACTCTTATGGCAGGATAAGTAATTGAATATGTACCCGAAATCCGTTTCAAATAAAATTTCTCCGGACTGCAGGACACCCTGAAAATGATTGGAGTGATTGAGCATGGTAAAATTATTTTATGGTGATCTAATGCATCATAATGAAATCGTGCTGTTTACATGTTGTAGCATGGTGCGGGGTGGATCGCTTACAAATATTAATTATTGCGCATTCTGAAGGGCATAATAAATTCCGGTAATTAACGGGTATTTATCCCCGCATGAAAGAGGGGATATTACCTGACTGGCCTCGGATTTCCAGGCTCTGGAAAGGCTCGGTATGGATGAATTTTGCAGTTAATCCTGTGGAAGATGATCCGGTATTTTATAAGTGTATTTCTAACGCTTTATGTATATTACTTGGCTTTAGTTATCAGGCTTAAATCCAAAATTATGAAGTACCTAACCTCCTTGTTATTGTTTATTTGCCTATTGGCGTCGCAGGGTATTGCGCAGACAACCATCACGCTGCATGCCGACGAAGGAGAATACACGATCAGCCGTCACATATACGGACATTTTTCGGAACACCTGGGGCATTGCATCTATGGTGGATTTTATGTCGGCGAAGACAATAAGATGATTCCCAATCAACGGGGCATCCGCACCGATGTGGTCAATGCGCTGAAGGAGCTGGAGATTCCTAATTTGCGCTGGCCAGGTGGATGTTTTGCCGATACCTATCACTGGAAAGACGGAATTGGTCCCAAGTCAGACCGTCCGAAAATCGTGAATACCTGGTGGGGTGGGGTGACAGAAGACAACAGTTTCGGAACGCACGAATTTCTGGATCTGTGTGAACAATTGGGCACCGAGCCATTCATCAGTGGGAATGTAGGATCCGGAACCGTTCAGGAATTATCGGATTGGGTCCAGTACATCAACTTCAATGGCGAAAGCCCCATGGCTGAGCTCCGCAAGACAAATGGAAGAGAAGAGCCCTGGAAAGTTAAATATTGGGGCGTCGGCAATGAAGCCTGGGGATGCGGTGGTAACATGCGGGTAGAGCATTACGTCGACGTATACCGCAAGTATGCAACCTTTATGAATGCGCGCTGGGGAGATGAGCGGATATTCCGTATTGCTTCCGGCCCTTCGGACGATAATTACCATTGGACAGAAGTCCTTATGCGCGACATCCCTCACCAGCTGATGCAAGGGATTGGAATGCATCATTATTCGGTCATCAACTGGAATAAGAAAAGCTCCGCCACTGAATTTTCGGAGGAAGAATATGCCGTCACCATGCAAAAAGCTTATGATATGGAACGGATTATCCGGGGACACAGCGCCGTAATGGACCAGTATGACGCGGACAGACGGGTGGCACTGGTCGTCGATGAGTGGGGAGGATGGTATGATGTAGAGCCTGGCACCAATCCAGGATTTCTCTTTCAGCAAAATACCATGAGGGATGCGATGATAGCCGGAATGACGCTGAATATCTTTAACAATCATGCGGACCGGGTTCGTATGGCCAATCTCGCGCAGACCGTCAATGTGTTACAGGCAGTCGTGTTAACGGATGGAGAGAAAATGCTCTTGACACCGACCTACTATGTAATGGATATGTACAAAGCGCATCATGATGCGACCCTGATACCTGCTAAAATCCATACCGTCGATTATACCCTGGAAGGCAAATCCATACCGGCCGTATCCGTTTCTGCATCAAAAAAAGAAAATGGGACATTAACCATCAGTCTGGTCAATGTGGATTCCAGATCGGCCCAACCGGTTTCGATCGACCTCAGGGGAATGCATGCCCAGGGTGTTCAGGGCCAAATTTTACAGGCAGCCAAACTGCAGGCGCACAATACGTTCGATCAACCGGAAGGAGTGCATCCTGCGAGCTATAACGGCGCTAAATTGGACGGCGATCAGATTACACTGACCATGCCGCCTTTTTCCGTAATTGTATTATCCGTCCGATAAACAATCCAAAAGGTATCTGCAGTGAAGGGTTAAATCTGCAGAATTTTTGTTGGAGATAAGAATAATCCCCGGTAGGATCCGTTTTGTTTATTGAAAACCATCTGGGATGTTCTTGAAAAGGTTGTCGTATGCGCTAACGGCTGTAGTCGTTATTCTGATGCAGGCATGTCAGCCGGTGTCTTCGCGTCAGCCCGCAAAACCTTTTTACGAACAGGCCCTTACCCTGGAGGATATCCCTAAATCCGATTTTACCGGGCTGCAAAAAAGATTAGGTGTCGGGAAGGATACAACCTTTATCTTAAATTTTTGGGCAACCTGGTGCCACCCCTGCATAGAGGAATTACCCTATTTCGAAGCACTTTACCCGCAGTTTCAGGACACCCCGATAAAAATTGTACTCATTAGCCTCGATTTTCCCGAACAGGCCGCTGAAAAATTACCTGCTTTTATCCAAGAACACCGTTTGCAAAATCAAGTCTGGTTTCTGGATGATCCCAACCCGAATAGTTGGGTTAATACCGTTGAATCGGAATGGTCGGGGTCTATACCGGCGACATGGGTTTGGAAAGCGGGAAAGCGGGCATTTAAGGAAGGCTCATTTGCCAATTTGGAAGAACTGAAGTCTTTTATTCAACCATACATCTAACCGCCATCGAAATGAAACAAGTACTTAGTTTTGCAATTGTTATGCTTACCGGGCTTGGGATTTTTATTCAGTCTCGACACAGTGAAAACAAAGCCGGAGATTCAACAGAGGGATATCAACTAGGAGATCAGGTAGTTGATTTTAAACTCTCGGGGGTAGATGGAGCGTCTCATTCGCTTTCGGATTATTACCGTCAAGGCGCTGAAGGTGTAATTGTCATTTTTACCTGCAATATCTGTCCGGTGTCGCAACGCAATGAAGACCGTATCATTGCCTTGCACCAGAAAACCTCCATTTTAGGGTTTCCGGTCGTAGCTATCAATACCAATGACCCGGAAAAGTCTTCCGGTGATGATTTTGCAGCCATGCAAGCCCGGGCCAGCGACAAATCTTACCCGTTTGATTACCTGCAGGATATGACCCAGGAAGTGGGCAAATCATTTGGAGCAGGACATACCCCTCAGGCATTTCTGCTGGACAAAGAACAGCGGGTCCGGTACATGGGAGCCATCGATGATAGTCCATATAATGCAGCCAATGCGAGTCAGCATTTTATTGAAGATGCAGTGAATCACCTGAAACAAGGCACCATGCCGGATCCGGCGATTACGAAATCCATCGGTTGCAGCATCAAGTACCGCACGTAACCCCAATGGGTCCGGGACAGCATCAAGAAGAACTTGGGTGATTTTACAGGGCGTTGATTTGATCAACGGCTTTCCGTGCTTTCCTGACCAGGGCAGGATCGGTTTCCCAATAACTGTTGGGAGGCATTTCCGGGGCAGAAAAGGACAATCTCGAACGGAAACCGGAAGGTGGCAGCATGGTTTGTTTCGCGGAGTAATGGATTTGGTCGACACCGGTTTCGTTAACCAGCGGACCAAATAGGTCCGGGTGAAGCCCACTGCCGGCCATGATGATAATTTTTCCTCTTGCCTGTGAAACCAGATTTTTAATCAGCGTGCGTCCTTCCCATGCCGTTGCGTGCTGACCGGATGTGAGGATTCGGGTATATTGAAGAGCGATCAGTTCGTCCAGGGCCTGTTCCGGATTGCGGCACTGGTCGAAAGCGCGGTGGAAGCAAATTTCCATGGTTCCGGCAGCTTGTTTCATCGCCTGGGTGAATCCAAGATCCAGGGCCCCATCCGGCAGTAAGGCACCGACGACTACTCCAGCTGCTCCGGCCAGCCGTGCAAACTCAATTTCCTTGAGGATTAGGTCCTTCTCTACCTGGTTGTATATGAAGTCACCACCCCGGGGACGGATCAGGACTGCCACCGGAATGGATAAACGATTGATGGCCATTTCCACGGTTGCCGCTCCGGGTGTCAATCCGCCCATTTCCAGACCGCTGCAGAGTTCGATGCGGTCGGCGCCACCCTGAGAGGCAGCAAATGCAGAACGGATGGAGGGCGTGCATATTTCCAGTGTGAGCTTCATAATTGCGCTGTTGAAAATGGTCTGGGGGTTATGTATCTTGCGGCCGAAAAGATAGCATTTATCTATGAGAATTCTTCGATCCTACGGCTGGGTAGCCGTGCTTTTGCTGATGACCATCGCTTGCGCCCATGATACCAAGCTGGAACCCCTTAACCTCCTCGAGTATGGGTTTCCAATTACAATAATGGCTCCCGATAGCCCGGAAATAAAGACCATGGACCTGGTTGTTCAGAAAGACCTTACGGTCAAGAAAGGAGAGGACTATTATGTTCAGATCTTTATGTCTGATGCGGCCACCAATAAAGCGGCTAAAGTAAAAGCCGAGAATCTCGAAGTGACCAAGTCCAATCCCTACTTCAGTAAGTTGATTCTGGACGAAGATCAGGGTTACATCTATGAGATGAAACTGGATTCAGCACATACGGTGTACGGCTTCAAATATTTTAAGATCCAGGGTGATAAGGAATTTGACTTTCAGACAGGATTAACCGGGCTGTTTAATGAACATCAAGTTCGGAGAATGTACGAAGCGGTCCAGTAAATCTCCGGTTAAGAGTGATGAAAGGGTCCGTGCGGAACTTTCTGATCGGAAGGATGTAAAAGACCCTGCATCATTTGGTGTCCAAATACCAACAGGATCACTGCTAGGAATGCGGCGATGATCATAGGATTATAAATTTCAGTTCAAATTAATCCATCCTGCCCCGCTTGTCAATACCTTACCTCACAGCTAACGTATTTTTAACAGTTTTAATATGAAATTCTGTATCGGGTGGTCTTAAGCCTATAACCGATGATTGCCCAGGTACTACGGGCCGAAACCACAGCATTGTATAATGAAACAGCTATGCTGACCGAAGCGTGAGTACCCCATGCCTATGCTGACCAAAGCGTCAGTACACCACATCGTCAAACATTACCGTCCGAATACGTCGTAGTTGTTTTTATTGTACGGGATTTTGATGAAGCCCAGTTTGTCATCCTTGACCCGGATCACAAAGCTGTAGGTTCCGTATTGAGGCTGCCAGTTAAAGCTCATCATCCAGCAGTGCAGGTCGCGGTTAAAGCCAAAGTCAGGGTAAGTGATGCGTTTGTTGTTGAAGTCGTAGCCAATGTTGCCGATGCGTATGGACCATAATGGTGCGATCTGCAGGCTACCGGTCATGTAGAGGGAGTTAGCAACCACTTTACCGACGATGTTCTGATTGTTATCAGGACCGATCGCATAGGTGAAGTTATGCCGGATGGCAAAGTCATTAAATAGCTCAAAAAAGTCATCTTCCGCAGATGTTGTACTGTTGTTGGATTGTTTGGTATCCTTTTCCTTGGAAAAGAAATCTTTGATCTGCTTGCCCCGGATTGAAGTGGTAAAGCTAAACCGCATGTCCTCGATACGCAAAGGGATTACGCCCAGGACCCGATCGGCGTACTCATTTACCCGGCGGCCATTGATCTTCTTGTAGGGATCAAAGCGGGCGCTAAAGGTCAGGGAGGAAATTTTACCAATCCGTGCACCACTCGATGCCATTACCGGACTCCACTTGAGTGAGTCGGCTATGAAATTGTAAAAAGTACTTACATTCAGCTGCTCCAACAGTTTGACCTTGCGAATGGTAGAGTCCCGGTCCGACCACACTTTTGCTTCAAATGAGTTAGCGACCGAAATGGCCATCCCGGCACTTGGTCCCGAAGAAGAGGGCCGGTCGTAGACGGAATTTTCAAAACGGTTGTAATACGTCCCGTTGATGTATTCAAAATAGTCGAGCTCCGGTTTGATGTAGTCCGGGCTGGCATTGAAGGAAATACTTGGTTTCATGACGTGACGGATCCCGCGGATCTTGCCTTTCCACCGGGTTCCGATGGTCCCGTAGAGGATCGTATTCATGGTCATGTTGTAATCGTATAGCCGCACGGCCCGGAACTGATTGATTGTGTCTCTTAGCACTTTATCAGCCGTTGCATCGTAATTGTAATCGTAATAACTAAAATTCCAGTTTTCCCGGTAGTTGAACCCGGTGTTGAAGGTGAAGTATTTAAGGAGCTTAAAATTCAGGTCGGAGGACACTGAATGTCGAATTCCCCGTCTCGCATCCTGCCACGTAGATCGCTCGAAGAGGGTTGAATCACTTGCATCGACGCGGTTTTGCATATTGGCATCGTACTTAAAGGAGATGCGCTCATAAAATCGTTCCTTTCCGCCTACTTTTTGTCGCTTGAACGGGTAGATCCGGTTCATCTGGAAGTTCAGGGTAGGCAGGGTTACACTGATTTGCTTGGTATTTGAATTTTGCGAGTGCCCGGCATTGACACTCATCGTAAAGGGTTTGCCAGGGAAAGATTTGAAATAGCTGATGTTTGAACTCAGACTGTTTTGCAACTTGCTTTGTGCGTCGTTGTAATTCAGCTGCTGATAACTTCCGGTTTGGATGTTGACATTGCCACTCAGTCGCTGATAGGGATTAGCCCGGCTGTCCTGGGTGTGGCTCCAGGTGATGGCAAAGGATTTCGTCGAAGCATAGGTGCCGTCATTTTGCTCCGATTCGCGGTTGGAAAAAGCTACGTTGGCATTGCCGGAATATTTGTAGCGTTTAACATAATTCGTTGCTGCCGCCAGCCCCCAGCTTCCCCGCGTATAGATGTCACCGGTCAGCTTCAGGTCAAAATGTTCTCCCAGCGGCGTGTAATAACCCACATTGCGCAAGCCAAAACCCCATTGCGGACTAAATTCGTAGTCCCGGGGGAAGATCAGACCGGCCTTCTGCGTTTCTTTGATCGGAAAAAAGCCGAAAGGCAGCCAGAATACGGGCACCCCTTCTATCTCCAGGGTGGAAGGTCCCACGATTACCTGCTTGTTGGGAACCAGTTTTTGTTTCTGGGACCGGATACCAAAATGGGGCTCTGGCGCATCACAACTGGTGATAATTGCATTCTCATTGTAGATGATCTTATAATCGGAGGTGTCGCCGGGTATGGTTCCGGTAGCATCAATGATTTTGGTTCGATAGCCTTTGAGGTACATGTCGTTGTATACCGTGCTGACCGCATAGATGATCCCTTTCTTGGTCTTGAAATTAAACCGGATGGAATCGGCGTCAAAAGCTTCGCCTCCCTGTTCAAAATGAGGTTTGCCGATAATCGTCCCCGCGGAATCCACCTGTCCCATAGCCCGGGCGATATTAGTGGTCATATCAAAAATGATCAGGCCTGCGGTCAGCGTCATATCCTGAAATTTCACCTCCGCATCGCCAAACAGATAGGCCAGTTTATTTTGATTATCGATCTCGGACGAATCGGCGGATTTGTAGATGACCTCGTCTTCTATGGCATCCTTTGAACGTGCAAAAGAAAGCCGGCTGCTGTCACCGGCAAGACTGTCCACCTGAAGCGTATCCGAAGGAACGGTAGGCGTCAGATCACGGGTTGGACGCTGCCCTGCTACAGGCAGAACAAACAGCCACGTTACCATGCAACCGATCCAGTACCATCTTTTCACCGCAATGAGCCGATTTATTGTCCAACGCTTAGGGACCGCTTATTTAATACTAACAAGATGTTAAACCTTAAACATGCTGTCAATGGAAACATCTCATTGGATTTTATGTGCATGCAAAGATGCGAAGTTGCTTCGGATATTCAGCATTAGAACCTCGAAAGCCGGTTTTTGTACCCGTCCGGTAATGCCATACACCTTGTTGCATTTCTCTTTTTCGAAACCATTTGGACGATAAATTCACCGGATAGAGGGGGCTTACCCAATAAGGCTTTATACTCATTTGTCAAATGTACCAGAGCAACATCCGGTAAAATGTTTGGCCGGATGGTAAATCCGTTTCCCCGGAAAAGAATGACAGCGCTTAAAATTCATGATTCGGGAATGGTGCGGCTGGTAAAAAAGGAATAATTGTTGCAGATGGTCTATCGGAATGGCGACTTGGTCGGTATGGCGGGACACATAGAGATTTTTACATAATTTATTTCATAACTTCGCCTTTCCGATCCGTACATGGTCGTTAGAGCTTAATCATACGCATGAAATTTTCGAAAGAGATACGAATTGGGACCTTGGCCATTATAGCTATTGCACTCAGTATATGGGGGTATAAATTCCTTCTGGGAAAGAATGTGCTCCAGCGTTCCAATGTGTTTTACATCAAATACCACTACGTGGACGGACTCCGCGAGTCAAATCCGGTTCAGGTAAATGGTTTTCAAGTCGGGACGGTGCAAGCCCTCGACATTGATCCCAATAATCTGGATACCGTAATCGTGACCATCGATATGCGTAAGGATATCCCCGTTCCCAAAGGGACCATTGCACGGCTTATGGCGCCCAGCCCGTTGGGTACTCGAGTGATTGTCCTGGAATTTGGTGGCGAGTGCTGTGCCGAAAGTGGTGATTATCTGAAAGGTGAGACCTTCGGAATGGTCAAGTCCCTGCTGAGCCCGGACGATCTAACCGAATACATGCAACGGTTGAAAATAGGAATTGGTGCGATCGTCGATACCTTAAAAAATTCTACGCTGGAAGGAGGGAATGACCCGCTGGCCAAGACCATGAAAGACATTACTGCCTCCATGGAAAACCTGCATCAAATCACCAACTCCCTGAATGTCATTCTCGCCAACTCGTCAAAATCGCTGCAGGCATCCTTTGCCAATCTGGCTTCGATTACCGGCAATATCAAGGATAACAATGCCCATATTAGTGCTTTGCTGGGACGATTGGACACGATATCCGAACAGATCCAGTCTGCTGATCTGGGTTCCAGCTTTGAAAATTTGTCCGGAAATCTAGGGCAGACACTGGATTCCCTGCGTCTGATGATTGCGACCACTCAGGCTACCATGGCCTCCGCCAACGGCTTGTTACAGGGCGTTAATCAAGGGGAAGGCAGTCTGGGGCTCCTAGCCAAAGATGATCAGGTGTATGTCGAGATGCAGCGGACCCTGCGCAATCTGGACCTTTTATTGCAGGATTTCCGCCTGAATCCGAAGCGGTATGTCAACGTATCTGTGTTTGGTAAAAAACAGAAGATCTACGAGATGCCGGCGGATGATCCGGCTTTCATGAAGGACTCGATAAAACATTAATTTTGGTCCCTAAGCAACCAGGTGGGCAAAAATCTGGTTGAGGGGACTTTCTCCTTCTTCTTCCGATCCGATCAGGTCGGCTAGCGTGATCCGGTCAAGCACATCATCCAGCGATATTTGCAATATCTTCCATAGCGAGCGCATCGAACAGTCTACAGACCGGGTACAAAGTTTGATGTCGCCACGGCGATGCTCTTCACAATATTCCGGAGCATAAAGGTCGCTACCCATAGCGATGAGGACATCCTTGATGAACATGGTTTCTGCAGGCCGGGCCAGCACATAGCCACCCTTTTGGCCTCTGGTACTGCGTATGTAGCCCGCAATTCGTAAAATCCGGGTGATTTTACCAGCATAGGGTTTCGACATTTGCTCGAGTGCGCTTAGTTGGACGATGGTCAAACCCTGCACCTCATCGGCGCGGGCGATGCGAAGCAGAATGCGCAATCCATATTCGTCCTGTTTGTTGATTCTCATGTTCGGGTTTTAGATCATGTCCAGGACCAGGCGAGCTTCTTCGCTCATCCGGCTTTTGTCCCAGGGCGGATCAAAGACGACTCTGAGGTCTACCTCCGAAACACCGGTAACTTCCATTACTTTTTCTTGTACCTGAAGGGGTAATGACTCAGCCACCGGGCACATGGGTGTTGTAAGGGTCATCTCCAGGATAACTTTTCCGTTATCATCAATATCGACTTTGTAGATAAGCCCCAATTCGTAAATGTCGACGGGGATCTCCGGATCGTGCACCGTTTTGAGGGCGGCTATGATTTGCTCGTGCATCAGTTCCTTATCCATCATTCATTTACCTTGGTTGCCAGGGCCAGCCCGTATAATTTCATTTGTTTCACCATGCTCAACAGACCGTTTGCCCGGGTTGGTGACAGATGCTCCTTCAACCCGATCTTCTCGATAAAGTACAGATCCGCGCTGGCAATTGCTTCCGGTGTCTGGTTCGACAAGACCTGGATAAGCAGGGCAATGATACCACGGGTAATGATCGCATCGCTGTCTGCGGTGAAACGAACCAGATCACCGTCCAGGTCGGCATGCAGCCAAACCCGGGATTGACAACCTTTGATCAGGTGATCTTCATCTTTATAGCGATCATCGATGACAGGTAGATTTTTACCCAGTTCGATGATGTATTCGTATTTCTCCATCCAGTCGGAGAAAAAAGCAAAATCGGCGATGATCCCGTCTTGAATTTGATCAATGCTCATGACTTGTCATTTATTGCAACATCGATGCTGCTTTCCGTACCCCTGCCACCAGTTGATCAATGTCTTCCGTGGTGTTGTAAACTCCAAAGGAGGCTCGTACTGTTCCCGGAATGCCAAATCGGTCCATCAGTGGTTGGGTACAATGGTGACCTGTTCGGACCGCGATACCCAGCTGGTCCAGGATCGTTCCGGTGTCGTACGGATGCACGTTGTTCAGCAGGAATGAGATGACACTCGCTTTATCCGGCGCTGTGCCATAAATACGCAACCCGGGTATGGCCAGCAGTTGTTCGGTTGCATAGGATAATAATCCGGCTTCATGGCTGGCGATGGTTTCCCTCCCGGTTTCCATCACAAATTCCAGGGCTGCACCCAAGCCTACTGCACCGGCTATATTCGGAGTGCCTGCTTCAAACTTGTGTGGCAATTCCGCAAAAGTGGTGTGATCAAAGGTCACCTGGGCAATCATTTCTCCTCCTCCCTGGTACGGAGGCAGTTCTGACAACCATTTTTGTTTGCCATATAAAATGCCAATGCCCGTCGGACCATATACCTTGTGGCCGGAAAAGGCATAAAAATCAACATCCAGAGCCTGAACATCTATGGTGGCATGGGGCGCTGCCTGAGCGCCATCAACCATCACTGGGATGTCCTTATCGTGTGCAAGTGTGATAATTTCTTTAATTGGATTGATGGTACCCAGCGTATTGGATACGTGAGCGACGGCAACCATTTTAGTGCGGTCGTTCAACAATTTACGAAATGCATCCAGGTCCAGGGTACCGTTGTCCAGTACCGGGATAACCCGGAGTTTGGCGGAGTAGTGGGAACAGGCTAATTGCCAGGGCACAATGTTCGAATGGTGTTCCAAGCCCGAAACGATCACTTCATCTCCCGGATTCAGGTATTTCCGTCCATAGGTATCCGCCACCAGGTTAATGGCTTCGGTGGTCCCGCGTACGAAGATGATCTCTTCCTCCTTAGCGGCATTGAGAAATCGTCGGGCCACTTTCCTGCCGTGTTCGTAGGCATCGGTGGCTTCCTGGCTCAACCGGTACACACCCCGGTGAACATTGGCATGCAGGTGCCGGTAGTAATAATCGATCTTCTCCAGGACCACTTGCGGTTTTTGACTGGAAGCAGCGCTGTCCAGAAAGACCAGCGGTTTTCCATTCATGGTCTCTGCAAGCAGCGGAAACTGTCTCCGGATACTGCTAACATCAAATTGAATTGGCTTGGAGGTGGTTTCCATACGAGGTTGATTATGATTGTTCCACCGAAGTCAATGCGTTGAGCTTTGTGGCGATGAGCGCATCGACATACTCGATCATTGGCTCGAGGTGCATATTGTGAATGACCTCACCCACGAATGCCTGCTGTAGCAACAGGCGGGCCTGAGGTTCCGGAATGCCCCTGCTACGGAGATAAAATACCGAACTTTCATCCAGGTGGCCGATCGTGGCGCCGTGACTACAACGGACATCATCGGCATAAATTTCCAATTGCGGTTTGGCGTCCATGACGGCACCATTGGAGAGTACCAGGCTGCTGTTTTGCTGGAAAGCATTGGTTTTCTGGGCATCCTGTCTTACCAGGACTTTGCCATTGAATACTCCACGGGCGCGATCGGAAAGGATGCCTTTGTACAGTTCATTGGACTGGCAATGTGGCATTGCATGGTCGATGAAGGTTTGATTGTCCATTTGCTGCTCACCATCGGCGAGATAGACCCCGTAATAATGGGTTTCGGTGTTGCTGTCATCCAGCTCGGTACTCAGGTTGTTGCGAATAATGCGCCCTCCCAGGTCTACGACATAGGAATTGTAAACGCTGTCGCGATCCTGATGTACTTGTGTATTGTGGATCTGATAAGATTCTGCATTTTGTTGCTGGAGCCGGTAATGATGCACCTGTGCATTGGCTTCCAGGTCAACCCATACGCCTGCATTCGTGAAACAGGTGCCGGCACCGGCTAGCGCACGATGGTCCTCGATGATAGTTACAGTGCTACTTTGTTCCGCGTGCAGGAATATTTGCGGATGACTGAAATGAGGCTGATCGCCCGGCGTATTGAAATAAATAAAATGGATCGGCCGATTAACGGTCTCATTCTTGGGTATGTGTAAATAAATGCCATGATTCCCAAGGGCCAGGTTCATAGGGAGGAATGCATTCTGCCCGGTTCCGCCGGTATATTCGGATTGAGCCTGGATCCAGTTTCGGATTGCGGTATCCTCCATAGCTTGTTCCACCGGTAGCAGCGTACAGGATTCCGGAAGGTGATCCATATCGGAAAGAGAAGGATCCCAGTTGCCATTGACAAAGACCAGACGAATCGTGTCCAGTCCCGGAATTTGTGTGCCGGCCAGTTCTGCTGCTGAAACCGGAGTTAGACGGCCGTATTGAAAAGGAGTGATGAGGATGCGGTTGACACTGGTGTATTTCCAGTCTTCATCGCGACGGGTAGGGAATTCCATCGCTTGCAGTTGTTTATAAGCATCCCTGCGGAATTGCCTATAGGCATGATCAGCCGGTTTATCAGATGCCGATTCTTGGAATCGTTCTTCCAGCCACGCTCTCGTTGATGTTTGTTTTTCTTGCAGTACAGTCGACATGTTGCGATGCAATTTTCGAATTATGTTTATTGAGCCAATGCTGCTTCTGCTTCGGCCTTGATCCAGTCATACCCCTGGTCTTCCAGCTGCAGGGCCAGCTCTTTAGTACCGGATTTTACGATACGGCCCTGATAGAGCACATGGACAAAATCCGGAACGATGTAATTCAACAATCGCTGATAGTGGGTGACAATAATAAACGAACGGTCCGGTGACCGCAGTTGGTTGACTGCATCGGAAACAATTTTCAAGGCATCGATATCCAGTCCGCTGTCGGTCTCGTCAAGGATGGCCAGTTTTGGCTCGAGCAATGCCATCTGCAGCATTTCGTTGCGTTTCTTTTCCCCGCCCGAAAAGCCCTCATTGAGAGACCGTTTGAGGAATGACTCGTCCATGCCCAGTAACTTGGTTTTTTCGCGCAGAAATTTCAGCATATCCATAGGGCTGAGTTCTGCTTCTCCCCGTGCGGTCCGCTGTGCATTGATGGCGCTCTTCAGGAAGGTCATCGTGCTGACCCCGGGGATCTCAACCGGATATTGGAAGGCAAGGAATATGCCGGCATGGGCACGTTCGTCTACTTCCATGTCGAGCAGGTCCTGTCTTTCAAATTCGACAGAGCCTCCCGTGACTTCATATTCTTCACGTCCGGCCAGGACATTGGCCAGCGTGCTTTTACCGCTGCCGTTGGGGCCCATAATGGCGTGCACCTCTCCGGGCTTGATATCCAGGTTGATTCCTTTCAGGATCGCTTTATCTTCTATGGATACCTTTAATTCTTTGATATGTAGCATGTCTGAATGTTGTTTTTTGATACTTATGCTTTTATTAAAATCTTATCCTACGCTCCCTTCCAGGCTGATCGCCAATAATTTTTGAGCTTCCACGGCAAACTCCATAGGTAATTCGTTGAATACTTCCTTGCAGTAGCCGTTGACAATCATGTTAATGGCATCCTCTTCGCTAAGTCCGCGTTGTTGCAGATAGAAGAGTTGATCTTCGCCAATTTTTGAAGTGGTTGCTTCATGTTCTACCCGGGCCGAGTTGTTTTCGATCTCCAGGTAAGGGAAGGTATGCGCTCCGCAGCGGTCGCCCATCAGCAGGGAGTCGCACTGGGAAAAATTATGTGCATTGTCGGCATTGCGACCCACCTTAACTAGTCCCCGGTACGAATTGTTGCTTCGTCCTGCGGATATACCCTTGGATATGATGGTGGAACGGGTATTTTTTCCAATGTGGATCATTTTAGTTCCTGTATCGGCCTGCTGGTAATTATTCGTCACCGCCACCGAATAAAATTCCCCGATGGAGTTGTCTCCCCGCAGGATGCAACTGGGATACTTCCAGGTGATGGAGGATCCGGTCTCGACCTGGGTCCAGGAGATTTTCGAACGGACCCCGGCACACAGACCGCGTTTGGTAACAAAATTATAGATGCCGCCTTTCCCTTCTTTATCACCGGGATACCAGTTCTGTACGGTCGAATACTTGATCTCGGCATTGTCCAGGGCGATCAATTCGACCACTGCGGCGTGTAGCTGATTTTCATCGCGCATGGGCGCGGTACAGCCTTCCAGGTAGCTGACATAACTGCCTTCCTCCGCGACGATCAGAGTCCGCTCAAATTGTCCGGTATTGGCGGTATTGATCCGGAAATAGGTGGAAAGTTCCATCGGACAACGCACCCCCTTGGGAACGAATACAAAAGATCCGTCACTGAAGACGGCGGCGTTGAGTGCGGCGAAGTAATTGTCCTGATTGGATACCACGCTCCCGAGATATTTCTTGATTAGTTCAGGGTGGTCATGCACGGCTTCACTGAATGAGCTGAATATAATACCGAGCTCGGCCAGCTTTTCTTTGTAAGTTGTTTTAACCGATACCGAATCGAGGACGGCATCAACCGCGACACCGGCCAGGATCTTCTGTTCTTCCAGGGGGATCCCCAGGCGCTCGAAGGTGCGTACCAGCTCCGGATCAGCTTCATCCAGACTGTTGAGCACTGGCTTTTTCTTTGGTGCGGCATAGTAAATGATGTCCTGGTAGTCGATCGCAGGATAAGTAACTTTAGGCCAATGGGGTTCGGTCATCTGTTGCCATTTGCGGAAAGCTTCCAGGCGCCACTCGGTGAGAAATGCCGGTTCATTCTTTTTAGCGGAGATCTGGCGTACCACCTCCTCATTGAGCCCTTTGGGCAAGGTTTCGGTATCTATTTCACTGGTAAACCCATACTTATAGTCGCTTTGGGTGTGTTGTTCCAGCGTTTGCATGGAGTCGCTCATTCTCGAGTTTTATGTACTTAGACTAATTCTAAACAACAAATATCGTTTATTTATACAAATGAGTATACATTATGGTTTAGATTTTAGGTGGTAGAGGTGAAATTTGATTTACATGGGAATTAACCACAAAGGCACCAAGAACACCTAGAAGTTTGATATACAGGGATTAACACCAAGAAAACGAGAGCACGAAGAGCACTATAGCATCTTCAAGGTGAAACAACTATCCAAACATACAGTCATACGATCCAAGGGCTGGTACATGGAGGTCAAGAATAAGCAAGGGAGAGCACTAAGTAATCTTCAACGTGAACATCCTTACAAATAAACACCTAACGCATAAACACCTAAACAAACCAGAGGTTCGCTATACTGAGGTTTCCATTAAACTAAAAGAGAGTACGAAGAGCACCAAGGAGTTCCGTCTTTAGCTTCTTTTGCCAATGCCCCTCTTTTGCCTTTGTCCCCTGTACTACTTTTTCTATCGCTATTTTATATCCAGATACGGTGACAACTTTTGCCATTGACCCGTCTCCTTCCACAAGACATTGACGGCGACTTCCCATTTAAGCCCGGAGACACCCGGCCTTCCACCGATGCATCGGTAGTTGATGCCCGTATAACCGATTTCCAGTTTTTCGTGGACCTGGGGATTAATGGTTAAAATTTCTTCTAGTCTTAAGATGATGGGCTGATCACGACCGGTCAAATGCATTTCGATGCGGTCCAGGTACAACCGGATGTCTCCCCGGCCGACCTTTTGAAGGCTTTTTCCGGTTGCATCGGAATAGATGTAAGACTGTTTGTCTTCAAAAAGTGGATTTTCATTTTGACTTGTCAGATGCCGGCGGACATAAGCTGCCAACTGACTGATCTGCCAGTCATACCAGTCCCGGATGTTGTCAAAATAAAGTTGCCCGCCTTCTTTATGTTTAAAAAATCCATGTTCATCGATGTGCAGGGAATAGGCACAAGCGGTACACCAGAAATCATTCCTTTTGCAGATAAAGGTATCGATGCGGTGGCAAGAGGGGCACACAAACAGGGTATGGTTGAGGTGTTCGGCGCGATGCTGCGAGTGAATGGTATGGCGATGTGCACGCTGGTAACCGACTTCATCGTGCTGAAGCGCGTCTGCGATGGCCTGATGGATGGCTGCAGGTTCCATGGTTTTTATTTGAGCCGGTTCCAGGAGAAGCCGGTATTCGATTTCAAGGGAAGTGCGGCGCACTTTTTTGGACCAACGGGGATTAAACAGGTTCATGCCACGGCTGACGGAAACGATCACCGGCACATTCAGAAACTTGACCAGTTTACCAATGGATGGATCAATGGGTAGGGTGGTGCCAGCCCAGGTACGTACGGCTTCGGGGAACAAGCCCACGTTTTCTCCCTGACGGATAACACCGGCAATAGCCCGCACAGCCCGGGTGTCGCGCACATTTTTTTGAATGGGTATGGTCCCCAATCTGGGTAGGAAAAATCCGGTTACCGGGGTTTTAAAAGCAGCATCCGAGGATACAAAATGTGTAAACCGCGGCAATAAATGGCCGATGATAAAAGGATCCCAGTGACCTACATGATTGCTTAACAACAAATATGGAGACTTTAAATTCCTGACCTCCAAAGGCATAACTTTCCGGATCCGGTAATACCGCACAAATACAGTAAATACCACATACACCAGGAATCTTACGGCCCGGTCCGTCGGATACAATCGTTTCCGGTCTCCCATGCTACAATGATAGGGATATTGCGTATGCCGTCCATGCTAAAACGGAAGAAATTGGACGAACCGCAATAGCTTGAAATGCATCTAGCACCACCGGGAGAAAAATAAGTAAACAGACCATTAATCCAGTCTTGCATACCCTAATCGCTCGATGTCGCTAACATTGCTGGTGCGATGAAGCGTGCCATCTTTGAGTACATACAATTGATCACAAAGCTTAATAACATTCCGATACAGGTGATCCGTAATCAGGAACCCTTTGGTCTTCCTATTCTCTTGTATTAATTCATTTATTTTTTCTATTTGAATGGGCATGAGATGTGAAAAAGGCTCATCCAGCATGGAGAATTTTGAATCCATGCAGATAATTGAATACACTTCGATCAGCCTTCGCTGACCACCGGACAGGGTATCTAACCTGCTTGCATACCTGGAGCCGTATTCGGGAAATAATGTTTCAAAAAACTTGAAGTCCAATTCGAAATCCGAAAATATTTTTTTGATGGTTAAGTGGCCGGGAATGAAATTAAATTGCGGCAGGTAGGTGAGGAAATCCGGACGCTTGAAAGCCTGTGGTACGGAAATGGAATCAAACCGAATCGACTTGCTCAACGGATTTAAGTTCCCGTAAATGATATTCATCAAACAGGTCTTTCCTTCCCCGTTTCGGCCTAATATCCCTGTTATTTCCCCGGTTTTACATTTTAAATAGATGTTGGACAAAATGCGTCGTGCATTGAATTCCAGTAGAATTCCGTCTGCCTCCAGTATATGGTTCATCGGATGTAGTGGCTAATGATCAAGGAAACAATAAATAGTGTGAAATCAAAAACCAGAGTTGATGTCCAGAGTAGGACTTTCGAAGCACCTAGATTTTGATAATAATAAATCTCCCTGGATTTGTAATGGTTGACATATAAATAGATCAACGCCAGGGAACTTAATTTAAACCAGAACAAAGCAGCAAACGAAGCGATGCCAATCTTGAGGAAGATCCAAATGCAGGCAATGGTTATAATCAGGGTCACGTAAGAGATGTTGCTGTAAAAAGTAGCGATAAGCTTTATTTTTTTTAACAGGGGCATTTTCTGTTGTCGGAATATTTAATAATCGTGCGTGAATTATTTCAGGGGATTATCGACCTAACAGGTAGGTAAACAAGCATTAATTAAACGCTCATCCATTAACAATTGCTGTTTGAAGATGATCCTGTTTTATGCAACATGCGCATTATCCTACCGGCTAGATGATTAAATATAACGCGTTGAGTGGTTAAAACGTGATTAAATCATTTCACACAATCTACAGACTATCTGTGAATTATGTGGAATCCTGCCTATTAGAGCAGCTCTTCAATCCTGTAGCCAGCGCTAATTTATTACTAAACTACTTATGCTTTCAAGGCCTAGGCCAAAGTATATTTCGAAGTTCTACTAATTGTCATCCATTTGGGTTTACAATTTTGAGCCAAACTTTTAAAGCTACGGTCTTTTGCATTTCTTTTATTCGAAGTGGTTGTTTTAAGATACAGCCGTTTCTTTAGAGGGTTCACGCAACTGTTCGAACAATTGAAAACAACATTTTTTGCTGCCGTCGAAAGACGGTGAGGCGTGCGTATGCCGCAAAAATGGTGACTCCGAAGAACTTAATATCCTGAACCTCATGCGGTTGCATCGAACCCCAAGGTGAGTTTTGCGTGAATCGAGGTTTTTGGTTCGTTTTTGCCGGAACAAGAATGAACGAATACGCCAAGCAACGACCATTGCAACCAGAATTACATTTCGGAACAATAGAAGTTACATAAAAATTCTTCCCTAACTCGTTAAAGAGTAATTACAATATTACCTAAGAACCAAATATGATTTGGAAAGCTAACCACTCAACGCGTTAAATATAATTGATCTTAAATCACCCATTCCGGGTTTCGTGCAAACTATCTTTTCGTTATTTCCTTTTTAATCCAAAAAAAGGCCTGATAATGTCAATCCTCCGAATGATGAATTCATAAATAATAAAGCAAACGGCGAAGGTGATCAGGATGATTAAAATGAATTTCATCATGACCGGTAATTCCAAAGGCAGGATGAACATGGCTGCGGCATACAATGCAAGCATGTGGATAATGTAGACAGGATAGGCAGCTTGACTCAGATACCTCAAAGCAACACTGGGCCTGTTCAGGTATTTGTATCCGAAGCCAAAAGCCGCAAAGATCCAGCAATTGGATTCAATGGCCATCAGATATCCAGGTGATTTTAGTTCAAATACCATCAAACGGACGATATACAAGGCCGTGGCCAATCCAAGATAAAGCCACCTCCATTTCAGCATGGTAAGCCAAAATGATTTGCCGCTGTATACGAATAGGAAACCGAAGAAGAAAGCCAGGATTCCCAGGAAGAACCCATGCCACGTTTGAGCATACAACTCAAAGGTCTTTGGCTTAACCAACAGGATTTCAAGAATGAAGAAAACCGAAATGGACAATGGCCCGAACGGATTGCCCATATAACTGGCTATTTTATGCTTAAAGCTGCCTCCCTCGATTTTCTTCAGGTAGTAGAAGAGAGGCAAAAGGATCAGAACATAGGCGGCAATATTTCCCAGGAACCATAAATGCGCCGGATGTGCGTAATAACTCGAAGGAAGATGATAGTATGACTGAAAAATCAGGAAATGCAAAGGTACAATGGCAACCATTCCAAAAAGGAAAGGGATTAAAATCCGGCGGCTTCGTTCCACGACCAGTTCTTTCCAGTTCCGCTTCCTCATGGCAAAATAAACGCCCATACCGGAGACGAAAAAGAGAAGCGGGATACGCCAGACATTAAGCATGGACATGGGTTTCCACAACCCGTTCAAGGATTCACTACTCCTGATAAATCCAATGAACACCGCCCACGGCTGGAATACGATGGCGATGTGATAAATCAGTAGTAATCCGATCGCGATCACCCGCAACCAGTCGATATCATGTCTTCTTTCAGTTGCCATTGCTTGTTTTGTTTTTTAACCTTTACTATTGTAGCATCATAGCGACGACAGGACGCGTCTTCTCGAGTTGTTCCATGTCCAGGTTCAAGCCCATGGGGGATAACTGTTGCTGCATCAATTCATAAACCGGTTTGATTTCTGAGAATGACCCGGATACGGTTTCCCTGGGCGTAGCTCCAAAATTATTTTTGAGCGTCTTGTCCGCATGGGCATCCATCAGCATCTGTACAATTTCTGTCCGGCAAAAGAATGCGGCGGCGTGCAGTGGGGTAGACCCATCATTATTCGTAATGCCCAAATCCGCACCAGCATCGATCAACATTTTTGCGATCGCTGTTTTCCCGAACGTGGCAGCTGTGATTAAAGGAGTGGAACCACTGAAGGGCTCTTTGGCATTGATGTCGGTACCTGCTTCGATGTGCTTTCTGACTACTTCCAGATTGTCATACAATACTGCGGTATTGAGATCCATGTCAGGCGCGGTGATACCCGTTTTGGAATTACTGTCGTCCTTTGGACTGCAGGCGGGTAACATAAAGGCTATCGAAATGAGGATCATAAGTACTTTAAGGACGTTGTTTTGAAGTGTTTTCATCATCTTTGATTTTAGCGATTTGATTTTTAAACTTGTTCCTGACAAAGGTCTGGCAGGAAGCAAGGCAGTACCAATAATCCATGCAGCGTAAAGCATAAGATTTGATTCTGGCATAAAACTTATGGCGCAGACCTGTAAACTATGACGCACAACGAAGCGGAGTGGCGGGTAACGGAACGATTTCATAAAACTGAGTGACACATAAACCTCAGGCTTCATTCAGAGGATTTGTACGATGTCGGACGATGCAACAAACAAGGAGGATTTTCTAAGTCAGGCTACTTCCGTCGTAGTGGAAAATGCTTCCAATGACCAGTTTGGTGTTTCGGAGATGGCTGGAGCCCTGAATATGAGCCGGTCGACCCTGTTGAGGAAAATTAAGAGTACTACCAACCAGTCCGCAAGTCAGTTTATCCGCCAGATCCGGCTTGAGATTGCCATGGAGCTGCTTAAAGAAACTTCCGGTACGGTTTCGGAAATTTCCTTCAAAGTCGGATTCGGCAGTGTATCCTATTTTATAAAATGTTTCAGGGAACAGTACGGTTATCCGCCCGGAGAGGTTGGTAAACGTGAAGTTGACAAGGAAGTGCATACCGGCCGGAATACTTCCGGAAAATTCTCCATTCGGATGGCCCTGGTGGCAACGCTGTTATTGATGATTATGGTGGCTCTTTTTCGTTACGGCAGATATTGGTCAACCCCAGGTAATCCCGAAGTTCTTGTGGAGAAGTCCATTGCCGTTTTGCCCTTTAAAAATGAGAGCAGTGATTCTTCCAACCTGTATTTTGTCAATGGCCTGATGGAATCGACCCTAAACAACCTTCAAAAAATAAAAGACTTGCGAGTAATCAGCCGCTCCTCAGTAGAAATATACCGAAACTCGGATAAGACCATTCGGGAGATCGCTGAAGAATTACAGGTCAGTTATTTTATCGAGGGTAGTGGACAGAAGGTTGGCGATCAGGTTTTGCTCAATATCCAGTTGATTGACGCTAAAGGCGACAGGCAAATCTGGGCAGAACAATATAACCGGAAATTGGTGGATATTTTTGCACTCCAGAATGAAGTAGCCACAAAAATTGCCCATGCTATTGAAGCTATTGTGACTCCTGCCGAATTGGAACAAATCAAGAAAAAGCCAACGGATAATCTGGTGGCCTATGATTTTTATCTGCAAGCCCTGGATCCATTTTACTCCAGGACGAATGAAGGGCTGCTGAATTCCATCGAGTTATTCGACAAAGCAATTGATGCCGATCCGGAGTTCGCCCTGGCCTATGCCCACGTTGCTATGGCCTACTACCTGCTCGAAATGTTCCAGGCTGACAAGAAGTATACCGACCAGATCAATGCGTATGCGGACAAGGCATTACTTTACGATCCCAAATCGGCTGAGAGTCTCACTGCCAAGGCTTTTTATTACATCCAGATCAAGGAATACCGGCTCGCTTTACCACACCTGGAAAAGGCTCTGGAATACAATCCAAACTCTTCGTTGGCCGTACAAATGCTGGCGGATTTTTATTTCAGGTTAGTACCGAATGCCAATAAGTATCTGGAGTATGCCCTGGAGGGTGTCCGGCTTAATGTAGCCCCTAGCGATTCCGTTACCAAGAGCTATATCTATCTTCAGTTGAGCAATGCACTATTGAACCTGGGATTTATTGATGAAGCCTACAAATACATCAACTTATCGCTGGACTACAATGCAAATAATTATTATAGTCCACACCTGAAAGCTTTCATTTTGTTTGCAAGGGATGGAGCCATAAGAAGGACCAGGAATCTATTGTTTCGGGAGTGGGAACAGGATACTACCCGGCTCGATATCTTACAGGACATCGCCAAAATGTATTATCTGGAGTATAATTACGATAGCTCCTATGTATACTTTCGGCGATTCGTGGATACCAGGAAAAGGAATGGATTGGCCATTTATGTGGAGGAAAATGCTAAAATAGCACTGGTTTATGCAAAAATGGGTTTGACAAACGAAGCTGCGGAATTGTTCCACGACTTTTCGACCTATTGTGATAGAGATCAATCGATTTACCACAGTGTGAATATGGCTGTTAAATATGCCTATGAGGGTAAGATTGACTCTGCCATTGCACAGCTGAATATATTTTCTGAATCCGATAATTTCCAATACTGGTTTTTGCTGATTGAAGACGAACCAATTTTTAAACCACTGAAAGCGCATCCTGAATTTCCTATAGTCATGCAAAAGATCAAAGACCGGTTCTGGCAAAATCATGACCGGATCAAGCGATCATTGGAAGAGAGAGGACTGTTGTAAGCAGATGTCGAATGCATTAACATCGGGCCATCGGTTAGATATTTAATTTTCCTGCCATCAACTCATGGTTGAGAAAGCTGGCGTTCACCAGTTATAGGCGCCTCATCCGCCACTGTCTCTTCCATTCATATTTACTTTTTTCTTATCTTTCCACGCGGAAAAAGACAGAGGAACCTTCCCCTTTATCCATCCCGTTTTTATAGCTTGAGGACCGGCCTAAGGCCTCCAAAAACCGACACGGATCATGCCAGATTTTGTACACCTGCATAATCATACCCAGTTTTCACTGCTCGATGGTGCCACGGAGATTGGTGCCATGATGGATAAAGCACATGCTGACGGGCAGAAAGGGGTAGCCCTGACCGACCACGGTAACATGTTCGGGGCCTTCAAATTTGTCGCCGAGGCCAACAAACGCCATATCAAGCCGATCGTGGGGTGCGAATTTTATCTGGTCCCGGACCGCCATCAGCAATCCTTCTTAAAATCCAAAGGTGAAAAAGACGAACGCTACCATCAGCTTATGCTGGCTAAAAACAAGACCGGCTACGAGAATTTATCCAAGTTGTGCTCCCTGGGCTTTATCGAGGGGATGTACAGCAAATACCCCCGGATCGATAAAGAGCTAATCGTAAAGCACCACGAAGGACTGATTGCCACGAGCTGTTGTATCGGTGCCGAGATCCCGCAAGCCATCCTGCAGGGGAAGGTGGATAAGGCGGAGGAATTGCTGCGGTGGTGGGTTGACTTGCTTGGGGAAGATTTCTACATTGAATTGCAGCGCCATCGCGGGATGGAAGACATTGACGGAACCGGGATTAGTCAGGAAGACGTCAATCAGGTGTTGCTTGGATTTGCCAAGAAGTACAACCTCAAAGTCATCGCAACCAACGATGCACATTACCTTGAGGAAGACGATTGGAAGGCGCACGATATCCTTCTGTGTGTCAATACCAACGCCAAGGTGGATGAGGAAGCCCGGTTTAAATTTCCCTCCAGCGACTTCTATTTCAAATCCCGGGAAGAAATGGCCCGCTTGTTTAAAGATGTGCCTCAGGCGTTGGATCATACCCTGGAGATCTTTGACAAAATCGAAGCGCCGCAGCTCGAACGGGATATCCTTCTACCGAACTTCCCATTGCCGCCAGGATTTTCCGATCAGCCCAGCTACCTGCGTCACCTGGTCTATGAAGGTGCAAAAGTGCGTTACGGAGAGATCAGTGAACTTGTGCGGGAACGCCTGGATCTGGAATTGAACATCATCAAGAACATGGGTTTTGACGGATACTTCCTCATCGTGCAGGACTTTATCCGCGCGGCACGTAAAATGGGGGTATCCGTAGGCCCGGGCAGGGGCTCGGCAGCTGGATCGGCGGTTGCTTTCTGCCTCACCATTACGAACATCGACCCCATAAAATACAATCTGCTCTTTGAGCGCTTTCTCAACCCTGAACGGATATCCATGCCGGATATCGATATAGACTTTGATGATGAAGGACGACAGCAGGTCATCGATTGGGTGGTGAATAAATACGGCCGGGATCAGGTGGCGCAGATCGTCACCTTTGGTACCATGGCTGCCAGGTCCTCGATCCGGGATGTAGGCAGGGTATTGGCTTTGCCCTTGCCAGAGACGGACTCTATTGCAAAATTGGTTCCCGGGCGACCAAATACCAAACTGAAGACCATTCTGATGAAAACGCTTAAAGAGCAGGAGTCAGACTGGCAGGCGGTGGAATACAACAACATCAAAAAGCTGAATGAACTCAAGACAGAGGAAGGCCTGGTAGGCGATACCATCCGTTTGGCACAGAAGCTGGAAGGATCAGTGCGCAATACCGGTATCCACGCCGCCGGGATCATCATTGCTCCGGATGACATCAAAAAATACATTCCGGTCTGTACGTCGAAGGAATCGGATTTGCTGGTAACCCAGTTTGACGGTAGCATCGTCGAGTCGGCGGGGATGCTCAAGATGGATTTCCTGGGGTTAAAGACGCTTTCTATTATCAAGGATGCGATTGAAAACATCGTCAACCGGTTTGGTGAAGAAGCCCGCATCAACCCGGATGACATTCCGTTGGATGATCCGAAGACGTATGAATTGTTTCAAAAGGGTGAGATGATCGGCATCTTCCAGTTTGAATCGGACGGCATGCAGAAATACCTCAAGGAACTCAAGCCGACCACCATCGAGGATCTGATCGCGATGAATGCGCTTTACCGGCCGGGTCCGATGGATTACATCCCAACGTTCATTTCCCGGAAGCACGGTCGTGAGAAGGTGGAATATCCCCACGAATGGCTTGCTGAGATCCTCAAGCCTACCTATGGCATCATGGTTTACCAGGAGCAGATCATGCAGACCGCGCAGATCATGGCCGATTACAGCCTTGGAAAAGCGGACATGCTGCGACGTGCAATGGGTAAGAAGAAGGCCAAGGAAATGGCGATGCACGAGCAAATTTTTACCGAAGGAGCAGTAGCTAAGGGCGTACCGGAGGAGCAAGCCAGAGAGATCTTCCAGGTCATGGCCAAATTTGCCTCCTATGGATTCAATCGTTCGCATGCCGCTGCGTATTCAGTGCTGGCCTACCAAACGGCATGGCTTAAGACGCATTTTCCGGCGGAATTTATGGCATCGGTCCTGACGCATAACAAAAATGATATCACCAAGATCAATTTCTTCCTGCGGGAATGCAAACGCATGGGGATCCAGGTATTGAGCCCGGATATCAACGAATCCGATATCAATTTTATCGTCAACAAAGCAGGAGATATCCGCTTTGGTCTTTCCGCCCTCAAGGGCATCGGTGAAGGCCCCGTAGAAGCAATTCTGGAAGAGCGCAAGGCCAATGGTCCTTTCCAGGATGTAATCGATCTGGTTAAACGGCTGAATCTGCGGGCTGTCAATAAAAAGGCATTTGAAAGTTTGGTTTTGGGCGGTGCCTTTGATTCGTTTCCCGGAATACACCGGGCACAATATTTTGCACCCAGCGATAAATACGATTCATTCCTGGAGCATATCCTGCGCTTCGGGTCCAATTTCCAACAGGGACAGGAAATGACACAGGCTTCTCTTTTCAGCCATGATGAAGTTTTTAGCATGCCGGACCCCGAGCCTCCCAAGGCTAATGAGTGGAGTTTGCTGGAAAAACTGAACAAAGAAAAGGAGGTGACCGGGATATTTATCAGTGGACACCCTCTGGATGATTACCGGCTGGTCGTCGATAATTTTACGACCTGTACACTGGATAAACTAGAGTATTTTAAAGGTCAGACGGTCAAACTGGCGGCTTTCGTGACCAGTGCCGACCACCGCATTAGTAAGCGCGGCACCGGATGGGGGATCTTTACCATACAGGATTACAATGGATTGTTGGAAATCATGTTGATGGGCAATGATTACCTGGACTATAAAGCCCGGCTGGAACCAGGCCAGGCGGTTTACGTGCAGGGAGATTACCTCCGTGTGCGGGATACCGAAGAGTTTCGTATGAAGATCACCCAGGTGAAACATCTGGATACCCTGGGCAACTCACTGGCGCATTCGATTGTCCTCAAGTTGCCACTCCAGTTGGTAGATGAGGCATTTATTGCACAACTGGATGCCATCTGCCAGCGCCACAAGGGCAAACATCAGCTGAAAATGAAAATCCTGGATTATCAAAATCAACAGTCTATGGATCTCGTATCCAAGGACACCAAAATCAATGTCAGCAATGAACTCATCTCAGACCTGGATAAGATGGGTCTGGAGTACACGTTGAGTTAGATTTGAGATTTGAGATTTCGGATTTGAGATTTCAGATTTGAGATATGGGATTGGAGGGCAATCAGAATATTGGATCTTTCAATAGCTCATAATCCGTCAGGGTCTGTAGAAAGGCTTTAAGTTGCTCTTTCTCATCGGCCGTAAGCCGGATACCCGGCGGGTCGGACTGCAGGAATAGTGGGTCCAGCGATGGAGAAAGGACCATGTGCTGATCGTAATGCTCGAGTACCGCATCCAGGGTTTTGAAACGACCATCGTGCATGTAAGGTGACGTCAATGCTACATTCCGCAAAGTAGGGATCTTAAATTTCCCCTGATCCATGGTTGCCTCGGTTATCCTTCCTCGACCGAGGTCTTCAAAAGCCGTATCGAGGCCATTGTTGGTGTAGTCATAGGTGGTAAAGAGCGGAGCCGGGTGGCAGGAACTGCACTTATTCTCAAAGACAGATTGACCTGCAAATTCAGCAGCGGTAAATGTTGCCTTGTTTTGCTGAACCATATCGTATTTGGACCGGTCCGATACCAGTAACAGCATATACTGGGAAAGGGCATGTAAAAAATAGGGACTGGTAATGGTATCCTGGATCCCGAACGTTTGCCTGAATAATGCCGGATAATCTGGGTCATCGTTTAATTTGGCAATTACATGACCTAATTTTTCATTCATTTCCAGAGGGTTTTCGATGGCATTGATGGCCACAAAATCCAGGTGATTGACGCCGCCGTCCCAGAAAAATTCAGGCATGAAGGCCATGTTGACGATGGAGGGGGCGTTGCGGATGCCTGCACGCTCATCGACACCTAAACTGAGCCGATGCTGCGGATCCGTGAATGCAACCGATTTAACATGGCAATTCGAACAGGCTATGGAATTATCACTGGATAAGAGGGGATCATTAAATAATTTTTTACCCAGCGTAAATCCTTCCCGGGTAATTGGGTTGTTGGCGAAAGTATAGGTAGGTTCCGGAAAATAGTCCGGCATCCTAAAAGCATATGTGTCATCCGGCCCGGAGAGTGGGTTTTTGACGCAACTCTGTAAGAGGAGGAGGACACCAAATCCAAGAATTGTATTTTTTTTCATGATCATCGGTTATTACCGCAGGCTAAAATGCCGGCCCCCGGATATTCCTGTATTACCGGAGGCCAGCCCTCATCGGAATGGAAAGAATAACTTATTGATGGATGTGATCATATTGGAAGGCGTGTTCCATATTTTCCGCTACCGGCACGCCGTCGATGGGCTTGTGAATGTTGTGATTGCCGGTAAAATCGACGCTGTTAACACCTGAAAAGAGTTTTAAAACATCGAAATACATATGGACGTGGGGTTGCTCGAGCCGCTCTACTTTCAGATCCACGTCAAAGTCAAAAGACATGCGTTTGTTGTTGTAGACAAAAGCAGAATTGGGAATGTCCTTCCATCCGCCCACGTGATAAGCGATGCCATGATCAGATCCGCCCTCCAGAGTCTCCGTTCCACTTACTCCACCATTGGATGCGTCAGACTGGCCTTCCATTTTTACAGCAATGTATCCGGAATTCCAGTTCCAGAACATATGGTTGGTGGCCGGATCCAGGATGCCTCCTACGGCACCTTCCTGGACGCCGTCGACATCAACACCCAGTGTAAAGGTTAGCTTGGTGTAGGTCCCTGCCGGTACGTCTTTGAGTTGAACAAATTGAGAATTGACATCCGATTCATCGATGAGGTAGTACCCTTTGGTGCCAGCCGCAGCAGCACTGACCGGATCTGTAAATGATTCTCCGTTGGGTCCGGTTAATTCAATCTTGCTGATGAAGTACCGGAGCAGATTGATGTTGAATTGCTGACCCATGGCATTTTCGTACGGGTATTCCGTAGAACCCGGACTGGCTAGCTGAAGTTGAATTGGCACATTATTGATCAGTGCAATGTTGTCAAATTCGATTTCGACCGTTCCCGGTTGTTTGGTGTCTACCACTTCTTCCTTCTTACATCCGGTAAGCAGAATTAGCGGGAGGAATAAAAGGCTGTTGATGATTTTTATACGATTCATAGCTCATGATTTTAAAAAGCAAATAAGAGTTGTAATTGGATTTTTGATTTGGCTTCCAGGGTTCCGTTGGCATATTGTTGTTCCAGCGGAATGGTGGTGGAAGCATTGATGACCAGTGGTTGGAGATCGATGCTGATTCCAAGCGGTAAAGACCACGCGTAGCCTTTGGTATCGGTCATTTTCAGTCCTTCTTCATTGTAGTTCCAGCCTTGCATTTCAGCCTGGAAACCTGCAAAAGGTGTCAATACCCATCCATTGGATAGGATCATGTTATGGAATGCAACCGAACGGATAAATGTCTGGGCTCCAAAAGTTATGTGTTGAGGATTGGACAGGTAGTGAATGTGTTGACCGGTGGTGATTAATCCGTTATCGCCTCTGGTCAATACTGCATTCAACTGTATGACGGGTGCCCACGCCCCATAGCCCAATGAAAAATTATCCGGTAATCCTTGCCGGTGGACCAGGTCGTATTCATACTGTCCGGTCGGGGCCTGGAAGCCGGCGCCCCCATCCAGAGACAGGATGGTGCTTTTGCCAAGTTGTTTTTGATTAATAAACCGGTAAAAACCCATCATGGATACATCACTGATGCCTTGTTTAAGTCCGGTGAAGCCGGGCTCGGTACGCCGGTTATGCCGGTAGGGCAAAACTGCCTGAACCTGCCAACGGCTGTTAATCCGGTAGCGGAAGGACAGCTCGAGCAGCTGCATTTGATCGTGTATAGTAGGGTTGTGCCCTTCTGCGCTGGCGAATCCGGAAGATTGGTAGCTGAGTCCTGCATAGGTACGGTTAAACCCGGTAAGCATACCCAGACCTAGACCACTGAAACTACATCCGCAACTTTCGCAACCATAACTGGATATGGCCTGCATGGAGAAGAACACAACCAGAAGAATTTTTCTGGTCATGACCACTAAAGATTTTGTTTTTGAAAGGGTGGGGTAGAACTATCCGTGGTCAGGCAATGGGTGGATGGAATACATCTTCCTGGTACAGGGACATCGGAAGCTCCGGGTTATTAGAAACCAGCTGATTCAAGTGACTCCGAACAGGTATCAGACTGAATGGAATCAGATGCTGATAATATTCGGATGGAGAAGACTTTAAGAGGGTCTGAATTCCTGCCGAGTCTTCTTTTTGGTTTTTGTCCAGGGTGATCTGTTGCTCAATAAAACATCTGCCCGAGCAGAGAAGCTCCGGACGGTCTTTATTGATGCAGTAATTCTCAACGATAAAGGACTGGTCCAGCTGGTAAATGGTGTAAATGATCAGGTCCTTGCAGCTTAGAGCAAGCAATATAAAAGCCAGTAATAGAGCCAGGACTCTCTTCATGGCCTAAATGTAACAAAAAGTTGAATATGCAATTAGATCGCTACCAGAAGTTACTTTTATCTGTGACCTCCATCTCTTTCGGTCGCATGATGGGCAGGGGGCAGGAGTGGGTTAATCCTAATAAAATCATAATATCAAGTCGGGCCATACCACAATTTCACCGAGAAGCGTTAGCTTACAGGAAACCATGATAAGGTTTTGAATTAGTCTATTTTCGTTGTGCCAGATGTGTATGTGAACATCCCAGGGAGGTCCTGACACCGGCCTCCTTTTTTATTGACAAGCACGAAATTCTGTTGGTAGGTAGATTGTTGATGTGAAAAATAAGGACCTATGTTACGAGAACGCCGCTTCCATATTCTGATCATTCTGATGATCATCCTGATTAATATAGGTTGTGATCAGGTTTCGAAACATCTGGTCCGGGATCATGTGGCGTACCAGGAATACATTCCATTGCTTCAAAATCACGTAACGCTGACCAAGGTGGAGAACTCTGGGGCTTTTCTTAGCATGGGTGACCAGCTGGGCAATCCATACCGTTTCATTTTGTTGACCCTGTTTCCTACGCTGGTGCTATTGGGTGGGCTCGGCTGGCTGGTCAGTCGCCGTGACCTGCCATTTCTAGCCGTGTTGGCTACCGGCTTCATTCTCGGCGGAGGCATCGGAAACCTGTATGACCGCATCCGTTTTGGATCGGTAACGGACTTCCTGCACATTGACTTCGGCTTGTTTCAAACCGGCATCTTTAACCTGGCTGATGTGTCGATCATGACGGGCCTGGGTATCTTTTTGGTGCAGACGGTGGCGCAGGGACGGGTGCAGAGTTGAGGGAGGAGAAAGGCTAGAAAACTCAAATTGCCCTCAAGAGCATCGAGTAGGAAGGTTTTGGTATCCCAAGTGCCAAACCAAGATCACAAATGATTGATTTTTTTGTTGAAATGGTTCACTTTTAATTTGGGTGATGTTCATTTCAATTCAATTTTATTAAAGTGTCGCATCACCTGTCTTTCCACCGTACCAAAATCCGGCAAATCCTTAATTTGATCCGCCATGGAAGATTGCCAACGACCTTTGTATTGAGGTAGTCGTTGTTCCAATTTGTTGTGAAATTCAGCTGGGTCAATTCCCTTGCTTTCACATTTGGTTCTGAATTCTGCTACACAGAATTCGACATCCATTCCATGAATTTCCAAAAGGTACCAGATATCGTAAAAATCACGCGCCTGCATGCGTTGCATCACAGACCTCATTTTTTCTACAAGCACCTCTTCCAGCGGGTAGCAAAGCAGTTCATGGTCTTCCTGATCTGTGTATTCAAGAAAGACTTTATGCTTGATGGGTTCAAAAACCAATGTTTCACTTCGTGAGATATCCGCTTTGACTTTCTTATTAGCACCTGACCCGCCAAGTGGACCTATATAACTGATGTAAAAGTTGATGCCTCCATCTTCATGTTCGTTGTTGTCAATGATTTCAAGCGAGATGTTGGCTTCTTCAAGAACGTATTCAAAGACTTCTGCAAACCATTTGAATATTTTATCATTGGAAATCTCGTTGTTTAACAAAGTGAAGTCAAGGTCTTCCGAAATGCGGTAGTCTTCAAAATAGACCTTCTTGAGAACGGTTCCACCTTTAAAGACTATGGTTTTGGATAAATGCTCGTGTTGAGCAATGCCCTGCAAAATCCACGAAAGGATGTAGTCTTTCTCAATTTGCTGATCTCTTACACCAACTACACGAGCCTTGTTCTGTATTTCGCCTGGTTTAATCATGTGTAGATAGCAGATTTAATGGTTTCAGTTTCCAGATTTTGCTGGATGCTCCAGCGGCTAATCATTTTACCAGATTTCGGAAGTTCTGTATCTAGAAGAACGTAAGATGCCGTCTTGGTTTTTTGAAGCTGTTTTATAATGCCTGAGTTTATTTCGAGTGTTTCAAGCAGGAATCCTAATCGCTTAATGACAGCTTGTGATCTGAATCTTTGAACATATTCAAGCAGTTGGTCGTATTTGATTTTGTCTTTTGAAATATGTATTGCCCGAGCTATTTCAACGATGCCACCTGCATAGTCTGGTTTAAATAAACAGTCGATAATCGTTTTTTCAAGGTCAGAGCATAGGACTTTGTTGAAGCTGTTAATCCAGGTTTTCTTAGCTCCAAAGAAGTGATCGGCATTATGGTAAATGAATTGAAAGCTTACGTTTCTGATTTTCAATATTGATGGTTTGAGTTGTTTAGCTACAACAATTTGCTCTTTCAAAGAAGGCTGAGTAATCAGGTTATGTATTTGCATTGCGGAGTAGTATCCGATGTAGTGATCTGTCCCTTTGGTTAAGTGCTCAGCTAACAAATGCCAATCAGGCATAAAAGAACTGGCTTCTTGCTCATAAGGTATGATGTAGTACAAGCCCTGCTTCAGTCTCATCAGAAGACCTCTTTTTACCATGTTGCTTAATAACTTTAACACACTATTTTCATCTTTTGAATTGAGAAGTTGGAAGACTTCAATATGCTCAAAACACTGTTGATTCTTCGAGTTAAAATGGTTCAATACGTTGGCTGATTGACTTAATATGTTCTTACTTTTCATATCTCAATAATGACTTCAAAAGTCATTTCAATGATACAAATAATAATTTAATAATTGCAATTAACCTATAAACATTTCGACTGTACCGGTGAATGGGCCCGTCTACCGAAGGTCTGTTCTGTTTGCCAGCTTAGGAAGGGATGAACTCGGGTTTTTGATTTTCCGGAGTATGTTCAAAGCTCTGTAATTAATAGTCGTCAAGCTGTAGGTTACAAATTCTTTAAGTCCGAATGTCTGGCTACTGGCTACTTACTACTTAAAATTAAGACAGGCCAGCCCCAATTCGGATGCTGACCTGTCTCAAACCAATTGATTGGATTGGAAAGAAGGTGGTGTGTGTTTTTTTAACGCGCCGCGAGACCAACTGCTGACGCCGGGAGATGCCCGATATTGCCCAGGTTCGTCAGGCTACCGTCATGATTAACCTTGAACATGGTCAGGTTGTCGTCGTTGGCATTCAAAATGTACAAGTATTGGGAATTGCGGCTCATGGCCATATCCAGCGGACCGGCACCGGTCATTCCGGTGATTCCGGACGCATTCAACAACTCGATGGCGCCATCGGAACCCACCCGGTAGCCGCTGACGTTGTTGGAGCCAAAATTGGTGGTGTACGCATACTTGCCGTTGTCAGTAACCGCCACCCAGCAAGCAGCAGTCTGATGGGTGTAAACCGGGCCGTTGATCGTCGATACACTGCCGGAAATACCCAGTTGATAAGAAGACATGGCACTCCCGTTGGGTGCTCCGCCAAATGCTTCGGAGACGATGATCCGGTTCTGTTGCGTAAAGCCAAATCCAAATGGCGTCATCCCGGCAGACGGATAAGAGGAAGGCGCGGAGGCTATCCCTTCCTTGTTAACCTTGTAGACGGTGAGCATATTGGATGCTTTTTCCGAAACGACAAGGTAGGTTCCCCAGGGGTTAAACGAGATCTGACCCGGCGCTACTCCGCTGGAGCTCAGGGGCTGCATCGATCCTTCGATGTAGGACAATTCACCTTGCGGACTAATATCAAATCCGGCAATATTTCCGTCACCCCCGGCATTCACAACATAGAGGATATCCTTATAGGCGGTCACGCTGATAGGCATGGTCCCTTTGGAATCCGCACTTCCAATCAATTGCAATTTGGAGCCGTTAATGATGAATGAAGTAATGGTGTTGGATCCGGCATTAACCGCGAATAGAAAGTGACCATGAACGATGATGGCTCCCTGCGACCCCAGACCACCTGAATTCCCACTACCTCCGGTTGGATAGGAGCGGTAGGGCTGCAGGAATCCGCGGGAATCGCGGCTGAAGACAATGACTTCATTCCCCGAAGCATCATTGGACATGGTATATACCTGTCCGGTACCAATTGAAGCGTAGCCGCTGCGGGTTTCCAGCGATGCATCCGTGGCACTATTCGGTACGAGTTCGTCTTTCTGACAAGCAGTAAATAAAAAGATTAACATGGTGAATAATGACCATGATGAAAAGATTAACTTTTTCATTTTCATTGGTTTAAATTGATTTGAAGAATATTAGAAGAACTGCGATCCTGGCTTCGTATTGTCAGGGAGACGCGGAAACCAGGGAATTGGTCGGGTTGCGGACTTATATGGTATGAGTCCTGGGGTGCGCTCCTGAGAAACCAGGGAATGAAGTCGGCTTTTGCTTAGAAGTACGTGATTAATCCATTAATTTAGGGTCTTGATCGTGAATTGTGGCACAGCAATTTAGGTTCTCCTAAATAGAATCACTTCTTAACGAAAGATCACAATGAGGTTCAATTCCAATTTCTGGGTCGGTATGATCGTCATGGTTCTGATGGTAATCGGCCTGTTCTTTATTGCCCGGGGGATATTTACTATCCTGACCTGGGTGGCCCCCATTCTTTTTATTCTGACCCTGATCCTGCGGTATAAAGTGGTGGTCGGGTACCTTAAGATGCTCTGGGACTTGTTGAAGCAAAATCCTATCATGGGCATTGTTGCCATCATCCTAACGGTGGTTGGTTTCCCAATCGTCGCCTTCGTACTTTTCGCCAAGGCTATGCTGGATCGCAAAGTGGATCAAATGTCGCGTGCTGAGCGTGAAGCTGTGGAAGGGAAGTTGGCGGATTACGAAATCCTGGATGACGATAAGCCCGATTCATTTGAATTACCGCAGATGGATAAAAAGCAAAAATCCTCGCCCTACGACCGTTATTTTGAGAATGAATCCTGACCCAGCTTGACTTTTCTCTTTTTTCTCTGTCTGATTTTACTCGTCGTATACCTTTGGTTTGTCGGCAAGCTGATGCGTGTGGTGCCAGCCTTACGCCGGCAAGAAACGCAGCCGACTACGGAGAGGACGAGTCTTACGGTGCTCATTCCTTTCCGAAATGAAATTGCCCGGCTTCCTGGCTTGCTGGATGCCCTGGCCCGGCAGGAAATACCGGCCGGCTGGCAGGTCAATTACTTCTGGATCAATGACCACTCGACGGATGGGGGCGACGCTTTCCTGAGGGAACAGATCAGCCCGAAAGACCACCGTTTAATCGATTTGCCGGAGTCTAGGGTTGGAAAGAAGGCAGCCCTACAGGCCGGCTTACAGGAATCGTCCGCCGAATGGCTCCTTTGTACCGATGCAGATACCCTTCCAGGCCCGGGATGGATCCGGCAGATGGTCTGCTGGGCCGTGTTAAAGAATTGGCAATTTGCTACGGGAGGTGTGGTGCTAACGGGAAATGCTATGGTCCAGCGACTACAACACTGGGATATGGTGGCGATGATGGCCATCACCTGGTTGGGGTGGGAGCGGGGATGGTGGCTGTTGGCTAACGGAGCATCTCTCCTCCTGACGCGGGAAGCAGCAATAAGGGCCGGAGGTTGGCGTCAGGAATCGCTGGCCAGCGGGGATGATTTGTTTCTCGTCCGGCGATTGCATGAACAGGGATATGCCGGAGGATTTGTAGCTGATCGCAGCGCGTTCGTCAGGACTCCTGCGATGAAATCCTGGTCTGCATTGCTGGTACAACGGAAGCGATGGGCTACGAAATTACGTGCTTTGCCAGGATGGGGGATATGGGTGTTAGGCGCATTTCTGTTAGTTGTCGCCTGGATGCCCTGGCTGCTCATGGTTGCGGGAATAGCCTGGAAGCCGGTGCTGGCACTTGCTGGATGCCTCCTCCTGGGGATAAAATGGTTTTGGGATACCTGGTTGCTCCGTATGCTGGGAAAAATTACGGACCGACCCATCTCATGGGTGGAAAGTCTATGGCTTCAACCCATGCATGCCCTATTACTATTGATTAGTGCCGGGTATAGCATTGCAGGTAAGCAATACCAATGGAAAGATCGCCGGGTCCAATAAAAAAAGCCGCTATCTGAAGGATAACGGCTTTTGTATGCTTTGCTGGCTGTTCGATCAGCCCATTAATTCTTTGGCTTGTGCTGCCCATTCGTCGCGTTCTGCACGACCTTTGAAAGCGGTGATCAGGTTATCTACCAGATCATATTCTGCTTTGGACATCTTACTGACCTGTGCAAAGGTATAGATACCGATGGAATTCAACATTTCCTCCAGTTTCGGTCCTACGCCCTTGATCTTTTTCAGATCGTCTTTTTCGTCCGCACTGGCAGTCCCTACGGCACTAAGAAGGGATGCTTTACCTGCTTCGGTATCAAATGCTTCTTCTTCAGCGGTCGCAGCCTCCTGGGTAACCACCGGTTCTTCTTTGGCAACCGGGGCTTTTGGTTCCGCCTTCGGTGCTTTTTCTACGGCGGCTGCAGGTGCTACGGTTTCAGCCACTTCCTCGAAAGGAACGATGTTTACAAACGTCCTGTCGAGGCGACGGGTTATAAATTCAACGGTACCATCGGTGAGAGCAAACAAGGTATGATCTCTTCCGATTCCGACGTTGATACCCGGATGAAATTTGGTTCCGCGTTGACGTACGATGATGTTTCCGGCAAGTGCCAACTGGCCTCCGAATAATTTTACACCCAGGCGTTTGCTTTTACTATCGCGCCCGTTGTCCGTACTACCAACTCCTTTTTTATGAGCCATGCTTGTTTGCTTTTATGCGTTGATGGAATTGATCTTAATTTTGGTAAACTGCTGGCGGTGACCATTTTTTACCCGATAGCCTTTCCGGCGTTTCTTTTTAAAGACAATGACTTTGTCTCCTTTTGCGTGGTCAATGACAGTAGCTTCTACCTTGGCATTCAGAAAAGGTGCACCCACCTCCACTTTTTCACCGCGGTCTACTAACAGGACCTCGTCAAATTGTACTTTACTACCGGCTTCTCCGCCCAGGTGGTGCACAAAAATTTCCTGCCCTTCCTGAACTTTGAATTGCTGGCCGGCAATGTTCACAATAGCGTACATAATTTGATGGTTTTTACAATCCAGTTAAACGGAGGGCAAAGATAGCACCTTTTCATGGATTAGCAAATAAAAAATTAACATTAGCGTGTAGTTTCCTTTAGATCAAATCTCTTAACCGGAAGGTCTTCTCCATCCGTTCTCCATTGCGTTCTATGGTTACTTTTATTTTTTTGCCCGGTCGTTTCATCAACATCCGATTGATGGAGGTCAGGTCAAAAAGAGAGGCTGGGAGTCCCCGTATTTTCAGGATCAAATCGCCTTCCCGGATATCGGCTTCCTCGGCCGGACTGCCCGGAATGATGGTATTTACATAAAAATCTTTCAGGTTGTGGCCAATGGCATAGATCAGCATACCGCTGCGGTCGTAGTTGAATTTCTGTTTGTAACTACGCGTTGGCTTCAGGTACAAAACTGAGTCCGGATAATCTATGATCACATCAAAACGGCGCAATACCTGATTGCCCAGGATCCCATTCCGTTCGTTGTTTTGCGTGAAAATCTGACTGGCGGAATCCAGCCGCTGAAAGCTGGCCAATACATTGGTGAATTCCAGGTTGCTGGGTAAGTCCAGCTGTTTAATCCGACCCATGTAGCCCAGAAGGTATCCTCCCAGCCCTTTGCCCAGTTGACCCAGGATGGTTTTCTCCGGTATGCTCAGGTTGGGATGCGTATTGGCATACAGCAGGAGAGGAATGCCGGATCCGGTGTCCATAAGCAGTGAAACGGGGACGCGTGCGTTGTTTTCCAGCGTCACAGTAGCATTAAGCAGCGGTTTTGCTTCCTTGAGGCGTAGGGGGATGCGGTGATAATGTGACCCTGGTTCCTGGAAATGCTCCTTTTTGGTCAATGTTAAAATCTGCTTGCGGTAATCGATTTGGGTCACGTAGTGCTTAAAAGCGTCTCCTCCCAGGATACCGTCGATGAAGATACCGGTCAATTCATCCAACTGGAAATAATCTTCTTCAAAGATGAGGATGTCTTTCCGGACTTTAATGCGTCCGGGAATATCAACGGTGATGTTCTGGGCTACCAGCGCATACAGCTCCTGGCTGAGGTCTGCGCCCAGGATGGGGATCCGGCGCAGGTAAGGGATCCGCAGGATGTCCGAATACTCCTTTTTAAATAACAGCGTATACTGGGCGCCGGTATCAAATATGAAATGGAGCGGCAGAATACCGTTTAAACGGACGTTAATGATAATAAAATTGTGCTTGAGTTCAAATGGGATCTTAACCGACGACTGGCCTTGCAATAAGTCAAAGTTGATGTTCTGCACATACCCTGCAGTGGCGCTCAACAAGCCATAAAATAAAAAGACCAGGCGCTTTATTAAGTTTGCAGTCATACAGCGGATCAGGGTTACCGGTGGTCCTAATCTGGTTTTCTATAAAAGATAACGTTTTTGCTGGCTTATTGATTGAGATTCATGGCGGATTTAAAAAAAGAATTGACCCTTTTTAGTTTGACCATGGTCGCGGTTGGATCCTGTATAGGGTCCGGAATCTTCATCACACCGGCTGAAATAGCGCAATACCTGGGCAATAGTCATCAGATCCTGTTGGTTTGGCTGATTGGTGGGGTTATCTCACTAACCGGAGCCCTCACGTTTGCAGAACTAGGAGGCTTATTCCAGGATGCCGGGGGCGTGTTCATCTACCTGAAGGCTGCCTATGGTCGGCTCGTTGCCTTCCTCTACGGATGGGTCATTTTAACGGTGGTTACCTCCGGCGCCCTGGCCGCATTAAGTGTGGCTTTCGCCCGTTTCCTTCAGTTTGTTTGGCCATTTCCGAACGCATTTCGCCCCTGGATAGCGGTCATCGTCCTGGCCCTGCTGACTGTCGTCAATATCCTGGGGGTTAAAATGGGCGAGTGGGTATCCAACATATTTACCAGTCTGAAATTAATCGGTATGCTGGTCATTGTGGCCATAGCGCTGGCGATGGGCACCGAGCATCCATTCGCTGGGACCTCCGTGACGGCTGCTTTCGAACCATTCAGCTTTACGGCGTTTGGAGGTGCACTCATCGGCGTGCTGTGGTCCTACGGCGGTTGGTACCATGCATCCTTCCTGGCCGGCGAAGCTAAAAATCCGCAGCGCAATGTGCCAAGGGCCATGGTATTCGGAGCGTTGATTGTCACGGCCATGTATGTACTTACTAACCTGGCATACCTTTACCTATTGCCGGTCAGCCGTATGGCAGGCTCCGCCGCTATCGCCGCCGATGCCGTAGAGTCGGTTTTAAAAATTGGAGGCTTTCTGGTTGCATTGATCATCGTACTTTCCATATTTGGAACCATTTCTATCTATACATTAAGTGCGCCGCGCGTCTATTTTGCGATGGCCAAAAGCAAGGTGTTTTTTCCGGGATTGGCCTACATACACCCCAAATACCGTACGCCCGTGCGTGCTATTCTATTACAGTCTTCCTGGGCGATCGTTCTGGTGCTGTTTTGGCAGACTTTTGAAAACCTGATCGCTTAAGTCGTCTTTATGGATTGGATCTTTATGATTCTGGGCGCGTTAAGCATCTTCATTTTCCGCCGGACTATGCCTGATACCCCAAGACCTTACCGGACCACCTGGTTTCCGGTTACCCCTCTTGTTTTTATTGGTATTTCCACCTGGTTCGTGGGTAATATGCTCTTTGAAAAACCCATCCAGGCTCTGTTTGGTGGCGTCTTGTTACTGCTGGGTTTGCCTTTATTTGTATGGTTTACCCGCCATGCGAATGCCGGTTGAAATAGTCGCTTTTAATGCAATGGCATGATCCGGACGCTGGTTAGGTACGGATTGGTGAACGAAACCTGCTCACCGGCCGCCTTGCCGGGTATGGGGAAAAGACGGGCTGACAGCGCCTTATTTTCGTATTTTAAGGAAAGGGAGGCGACATCCTGTAATAGACGACCTAATTCATCGACAGTTGTTTCACCGGCTAAGGGAACCACGTCGAGACCCGTGCCACTCACCGCCGAGAACAGCAACAGATCCTGGACGGTATAGCGGTTTTCACTGGCACGCCGGGCAAGGACAGGATCTTCAATCACAGGAAGCATCAATCCGCAATAGCCGACGCGCCGCAAATCCAGGTTTTTGATGGTCGTTGTGATCAGACTGCAGGCACTCATGGTGGAGGCAGCGCCGAATGGCTCTTTAGTCAGTGCTTCTATGCCCTCGCCAATACTGGCATTCAGTCCGGGTGCCGGAGAGGTGTCGATGCCATCATAAGGCCAGCCATATTCTCGGCTGACGGCCAGGGCAATGTGCTCTACTGGCTGGAGTTTTGATTCCATGGCTTTGGTGAGCAAGGGGACGGCATCCTCCCAGCTGCAACTGGAAAAGATGTCCCGGATAATGTTCGGTGTTTCGCATCCGATGGCGAAGCTGCGTTCTCCCTGATGAAAACCAGCCGGGAAGAATGGAATCCCGCCCGGACAATTAGCTAGCGCAGCAAAACGGAAGTTGCCTTCACCTCCATCGGAAGTCCTGGCAATCGCCTGAATTATTTCTGCCGAGCAGCGTATGGATGCAGGATAAATTCCAACTCCGCGCTGTGAGATCGGTAGTGTAAAACTGATTGACTGGGTTTGGGCGATGATTTCGGTAGCCAATTTTATTGCTGAAACTTCGTAGGTATCGGCGGGGAGCAGCCACCCCATTCCTAGGACTATGTTTTCCTGCTGTGCCAAGTGATCCAGGGTCATCAGTTTTTGCAGGAATTCCGCATCGGTTTCATTTTTTCGCAGGAGAAATAAATGCTGGGTGGTAATGCGAATGGTCTGGACCGTATAACCTGCTGACTGGTATTGTTCGCGGGCCTTTTTCAGAAATTGGATGGCTTCCCGGAGGGTTGCCGTGTCATCCGCGCGCTGGAGGGTAACTCCAGCAGTGATGGTGCGAATGGCAAAAGAACTATGCGTTTGTGCCATCGTCGAGGCTACCAGGCCAAGGTAAAAGATCGTAAACCAATAAAATTTCATGCCTTCAGGGATTTGGTCTGGAAGTTACGGATTTGGTGTGTCGGGATGCATTCCCTGACGAGAAGATTCTGAAAACCGAAGCCTAATGCATGAATTTAAGGCTGAGCAATGGGCAAGGATTCATGGTTTAGGTCTTAATCGCCAGTTCGGGGCTTTTTTTTCGTGACCAGTAATTAGCCACCAAAAAACTGGAAATGAGATCGTAGACACCCCACCAGGCTGCGACCAGGATCATCCCTCCCAACTCGGGAAAGAAATTAAAAATTAACACCAACCCCAATCCGCTGTTTTGCACCCCCGTTTCCAGCGAAATTGCGCGTGCATCCGCTTCCGGGAGCCGGTTTAACTTAGCGAAATAATAGCCCTGAACCATAGCCAACGAATTGTGGAAAAAGACCAGGCCGAGGACGATGTACAGATAGTTTTTTATGGCGGCAATATTTCCCAGGAGGGCAAATACAATAAATCCGAAGAAGATAAGCAGTGAAAGTCTTTTGACCCAGGCCCTGATGCGAGCGGTGAGTCCGGGCAGGTAATAATGCATGGTCATGCCGATAATCAGGGGAACCAGGATCAACTGGAAAATGATTTTAACCATATCCCAGGCATTTACTTTGATCTGGTGGAGCAACGGTTGTGTATCCGGAAGGAAATAAGCCCAGCCTTCAAAACTGAAAGGCGTGACAAAGATGGCGGCCAGCGTGACTATGGAGGTCATGGTCACCGACAACGCAGCATTACCCTTCGCCAGATGCGTCGCGAAATTGGAAATATTCCCTCCCGGACATACGCCGACCAGGAGCATACCCAACGCAATGCTCGGAGCGGGTCCCCAGACCTTGATGATCAGTATGGTTAAGATGGGTAGCAAAATCAATTGGGAGGTTAAACCTACCACCGTGCTCTTAGGAAATTTGACCACGCGCTTGAAATCATCAATGGTCATATCCAGGGCAACCCCGAACATGAGGAACCCCAGACAGATATTCATGAAGGTCAGCTGATCCTGACTAAAGTTGATCCGGATCGAATCCACATCGATCATCCTGGTACGGTTTGTTCAGACAAGATATAATTTAAAATGCAATGATGGACCTATGCTGTCCAGGTGAAGCTTTCGGCTTAATTCCCGGCTAAATCGGCATTAAAAACAAACTAGCCAGACTTTTAT
Organism: Lewinellaceae bacterium; assembly: GCA_020636355.1. Lineage (GTDB taxonomy): Bacteria > Bacteroidota > Bacteroidia > Chitinophagales > Saprospiraceae > JAGQXC01. The sequence goes on from JACJYB010000001.1 coordinate 221,481, forward strand.
CCGGCTGATTCTGATTAAATTAGTAGTAAATCCCTGGTAAATGCTTAACATCCAGTGCCCACATTGTAAAACCACTCAGTCTTATTCGGCCAGCCCGGAAAGCAAAACCGTCGTTTGTTCTGAGTGCCAGCAGTCGTTTACGATCCCTGGAATGCCGGGCTCCAAACCCTCTTTTAGTGATCAGGTATTGAAGCACGGTAAAAAAGTAGCCAGGGATCTCCATTCCATCTCCTTCCGGGAGGAAATTATGCCCCTGGATCAGGCTAATTTTATGCGGTTCTCCCGCAGCTTCACTTTCTGGGGCATAACCCTGCTAGGGATGATTCCTTTGCTGATTGTCACCATAGACCAGTCCGAAGCACAGCTTACCCTGTTTGCTCTTTTTTTTGCCCTGGTCTGGGGAGTGATCTTTAAAAAATTTGTTGTCCAAGATGAAGGATCATGGATCTGGGCGATTGGTTCCCTGTTTTTTACCGGCATTTTTGGCATTTGGCTGCTGCTGTTTCTGTACCGCTATATTGTCCCTGATTTTTATCTGGATTTAGCGGACGCATCGAATCCCGTCATTTCACTGATCGGCTACGTGTTCCAGGTCGGCATCTGGGAGGAACTGTGCAAAGCTTTACCGGTGATTCTAGTCTTAAAATACGTGAATCCCACCATCGATCATCGTTCCCTGCTGGTCATCGGACTATTTTCCGGACTCGGTTTTGCTGCCTTTGAGAACCTGAATTACGGAACCAATGCGATCAGTTCGACCTATTCCCTCACGCGCGACTATGGAGTGGGTGGCCTGGTGTCCGGCGTCCAGTCAGCCATGGTTATTACCATGCTGCGATCGGTGTCCCTGGTCTTTTGCCATGCCGTTTGGGCGGGAATATTCACCTATTTCATTGGACTTTCCGGGATCAACAAAGACCGGAGGGGCGCTTTTTTTGTAGCGGGTCTCCTCGTAGCCGCTATCCTGCATGGCCTTTACGACTGGCTTGCAGGCCTACAGCCGACCATTGCAGCCTTACTTGCCGGTTTTTCATTCGTACTTTTGTATGCCTATATCCAGAAAGGGTTTGACCTTTCCGGACGGGAGCCTTCCGGCACCTCGGCAGGAGAATAAACTCCCTTTTGCAATACTTGCAGAAAAATTTTTTTAAAAAGTGAAAGGAAATTTCACGGGTTGCGTAGTACCTGGTGATAACATTAGGAACATAGATAAAACACCAGGTTATGAAAACAAATATCAAATCCAAATCCATACGCTTGCTCTTGCTTGTTGCGACAGGCATTGTATTTACCCAATGTGAAAAGCAAGTATTGGCAGATCCGGTCAGCAACCAGGTTGCTCTGGAAGCCCGCGGGGGAGCGGACCCTGCAGCAGTATGTACCTGTCTTACCGAAAACTATGCGAATGACCCGTTAAGCGCAGATGAAATTACCGCCCTCAACTTTATGCGTCAGGAGGAAAAACTTGCACGAGATGTATACATGGCACTGAATGAACAGTACAATCAAATGATATTTACCAATATCATCCGCTCCGAGCAGCAACATATGGATGCCGTCGGTTGCTTGTTATCCAAATATGAGTTACCTGATCCGGTAGCTGGAATGGAAGCTGGGCAATTTGCCGATGAAGGACTAGCTAAACTATATGTTGATTTAGTAGAACAAGGTGCCGGAGGTTTGGTCAGTGCCCTTACCGTAGGAGCAACAATCGAAGATCTTGATATTAAAGATCTGGCAGGCTGGCTCGAGAAACCCACACTTGATAATGAAGATGTGCAGGCCGTATTTAATGAATTAATGCGAGGATCCCGCAATCACCTGAGGGCATTCGTTCGGAATTTAGGATGGAATGACGCCACCTATACCGTTCAATATCTGGATGAGGAAACCTACCAGTCCATCCTGGCAAGTAGTACCGAACGCGGTGGATCGCTCTGCGACGGACTTTGCGACGGAACCGGACAGTACAACGGAAATCGCAAAGGCAATGGCGGCAACGGCACCTGCGATGGTACCGGACAAAATAACAATCAAGGGAATAACGGAAAACAAGGCCAGAACGGAAATTCCGGTCAGCGAAACGGTAGAAACGGTTGATGTTCGATCTTTAGATATTGTATGAAGAAGGTAACTTTGAGCAATCAAATTACCTTCTTCTTTTTTAAAAGCGGATTATTTAAGGGCTAAGTGCACGATCATGATCCTTTCCGGAACCCAATGTGCTGAATTATCCGATGCGGAAATCATCCGCAAGTCGCTGGAACAAGTGGATTACTTCTCTTGTCTTTACCAGCGATATGGACCACGGTTACTCCAATACATCCGGCGTATTTCCTCCTATTCCGAGGAAGCAGCCGAAGACCTGCTCCAGGATGCATTCATCAAAATCTGGAAAAACCTAAATGCCTATCAGCCTTCGCTCAAACTGTCCAGCTGGCTGTACCGGATCGTCCACAATCAGGTCATTTCATCGTGGCGAAAAGAACATGGTCAGCAAATTTCGTTTGCCCTGAACGATCGGGACCAATTTCCGGATACGCTGACCGAAGACCTCCAGTATGATGATAGCGGAGAAGAGCAGATGGAGCGGTTACAACAAGCGATAGGTGACTTGCCGGACAAATACAAGGAGGTAGTGCTGCTTAAATATTTTGAAGATATGAACTATGAGGAGATCTCGGATATCCTCAAGATTCCCGAAGGTACCGTGGCAACGCGGCTAAATCGCGCCCGTCAAATGATGGCAAAATATTGTAAAAAATCGTCGACCAAAATAAGGTAAAATGGACCCCGCAGATAAAATGATCCAATCGATCAAAAAACAACAACTGAGACCAACCTCCCGGTGGTACTACCGGTTGAGGGAATGGGTCATTTGGAGCTTATTTGCCATTTCTATCGTTTTCGGTGCAATGGCTTTTTCAGTCATATTGTATGCCATCCAGCAGGCGGATTTTAATCTGGTGAAACACATTTCCCACTCCAATCTGGAGCTATTGCTGGCTATTCTGCCGTTCATCTGGATAGCCATGATGATCGTCGGTCTTGTTCTGGCTTTAATCAGCCTGAAAAATACCTGGCGGGGCTATAAGATATCTCCTCTGCGGCTCATCTCAGCTAACCTGGCAATAAGTGTGCTGCTCGGCATCGTGGTTTTTATTGGAGGTGGTGCAACCCGACTGGAGGCAGCATTCAACCGGACAGGTTTTGATTATACCAGCATCCAGGAGCGAAAACAAATGATCTGGTCTCATCCTGAGGAAGGGATGCTGTCCGGAAAAATTGAAGCAGTAAACGATGATGAACTGACCCTGTCCGATTTCGGCGGAAATAAGTGGACCGTAGACATTAAAGATGCTTTCATCGCACCCATCCTCGCCTTGGATCCCGGTGAAAACATAAAATTGATTGGTGTTCAAAAATCAACCGGTATTTTTCATGCGGATGAGATCAGGCCGTGGGGTGGTCCGGGGAGTCCTTCAGCTGGCCCACGGGGGAAAGGGCACCAATAGTCCGGATCGGATCGGCTTTGATTCTACCGGCTCGGTTTCCTTGACAGGTAGCAATGATTCCCTAATTTTATACCCACACCAGGACCACATGAATCGCATCGACCGACTTACAGCTATCCTCACTCATCTGCAGTCCAGGCGACTGGTTAAGGCGGAAGACATCGCACGACGTTTCGATATTTCATTAAGAACGGTATACCGGGATATCCGGGCACTGAATGAAGCTGGAGTACCCATCAATGGCGAGGCAGGAGTAGGTTATTCCATCATGGATGGTTACCGGCTGCCCCCGGTAATGTTTACCCAGGAAGAGGCTATGGCCCTGCTGGTCGCCGAGAAAATGGCCCAAACAGCCACCGATCAGCACAATAGCGAGCAGATTCAGTCGGCGATGATCAAAATCCGTTCAGTCCTGCGCATCCCTGAAAAGAATACCCTGGAAAACATTGACGATAATATAGCCATCCGCAGTTTTCGCCAGTCCGGCAGCATCGAAGACCAGCCGGAAAACATTCTCCAGAAGATCCTTGGAAGCATAGCCTCCGAAGAGGTCATCCACATTCAATACAGCACCATACAAAAGCAGGAATACAGCGAACGTGACATTGAACCGGTCGGGATTTATTTTTCCCACGAGTATTGGTATCTGATCGCCTATTGTCAGTTGCGACAGGCATACCGCACCTTCCGGCTCGATCGCATCCTGATCATTCGGGAAACCGGTAAGAAGTATTTGCACCACCACCCCACGCTAAAGACCTACCTCGAACAGTTGCAACGTAAAGAACGCCTCGTCCGGGTGGTCGTCCAGATTGACAAGTCCATTGTTCATTATTTCCGGGAAGAGAAATACAAACAGGGACTGATCCTGGAACACGTGTCCGGGGAGCTGGTTGAGATGACATTTATGGTCAGCGGCATATACCGCATTGCGCATTGGTTGATGCAAATGGCACCGTTTGCTACGGTTATGGAACCGCCGGAACTGATCGATCATATGGTGGATATGGCGGAAAAAATGATTGTCCGGCAAAAAAAAGTAAAAAGCTCCTGACATAGGGCTGTCATTCATCCGCCTTTCTTTGCAAGTGAACTTAAAATAAAAAGAAATGAAACTATTAGAAGTCCTTGTAAATGAAATGCAGCAGGAAGCCATCACCACCCGCAAAATGCTGGAACGGATACCCAATGATAAATTCGACTGGCAGCCCCATGAAAGGAGTATGACCATTGTGCGCCTGGCGAATCATATCGCGGAGTTGCCTGGTTGGGTGAATATGATCCTGAATACGGAAGAACTGGATTTTGCCAATAATCCATACCAGCCCACCGCTTATGATAATACCGATGACCTGCTGGAATTTTTTGAAGACAAATTACAACTGGCTTTGAATGCATTAAGAAATGCTTCGGAAGACCAACTGGAGGACGAATGGACGCTGCGTCAGGGTGAGATGATCCTCCAGCGTAGCAACAAACTGGAGTTCATCCGGCATACGTTCTGCCAGATAGTACATCACCGTGCTCAGATGGGCGTATTCCTTCGTCTCCTCGATGTACCCATCCCGGGCAGCTACGGACCAAGTGGTGATGAAGTTCGCGCCAGAGCTGCTGCGGCCGCTTCTTAATTGCAATTGATCAAGCATAAAACCAAGTAGCGGTTTTGAATAATGTGCTCTAAAAGCCCAGTTCAAAACCGCTTTTATTTCCGGCTTAAATGGTCTCCTATGTCCCAAGATCAGGCTAATTCACCGCATTACAATACCATCAATCCATTCCTCCTGATAAAAGGAGGAGCCTTGGCGTTCATTGATTTTGTAGTCTTTGTATTTGATGGAATAGAAAATAAAGGCGTTCGGACTCCAGACCGGGATGGCAGTATTATCCATGCAGAAATTCAGGTTGGAGATGCGATGCTTTTAATTGCCGATTCCAAGAATGATTGGCCATTTACTCCCGCGTTTTTACAGGTGTACGTGGAAGATGCTCAGGGGACGTTAAATAGGGCCCTGAATCATGGTGCCACGCTGATTACGGACGTAAGCCCATTTTACAACAAGCTGAAAATGGCCCGAATAAAAGACCCCTGGGGAAATTTATGGTGGATCTATGAAAAAATGGACGGTTCTGAAGAGCCTTCCAATGCCTCTGACCTGGGATGGCATCATCGGGATCCTAGCTACATTTATAGCAGCTTGATGGAAGCTATGAGAAATCTGTAAAGCGCATAGAGCAAGCTGGTATTTATTTGAACTATTTCCCGGGTCTGTTTTCGTTCAAAATGGATGTGCCTCGTATTTTGTCGGCAAATTCAGTTTATGACCGTCGGTTATCGTGCTGCTTTCCTGGTATTGTCTACTGTTATATGGATTGGTAATGCATGTCGCAAACCCGCTGTTCAAGCCGTTGCATCCGTTGGACAAGGGATGAAAGACAACGTCCACCTCATTGCGTTCGGGTCCTGTAACCGGCAGAATCTGGCCCAGGATTATTGGGACCGGATCGCGTCGCTGCATCCGGATCTGTGGATCTGGTTGGGGGATAATATTTATGCCGATACCGATGATCGTGCTGCGATGGCTGCCATGTATAACCAGCAGAAGAGCAATCCCCATTATGCTGTATTCCGGCAGCAAGTACCCATCATCGGTATCTGGGACGACCACGATTTTGGCATCAATGATGGTGGTAAGGAGTTTGCATTTAAAGACGCCAGTAAAGAATTGTTGCTGGATTTTCTCGATGTGCCGTCTGACGCTCCGGCACGGCATCATGCAGGTATCTACCAGGATTATACCATAAACAGTGACGGTCATCCGGTACGTATCCTGTTGCTGGATACCCGCTATTTCCGGGATGCACTCGAGCCTTCCGGGACAGGTCCCCAGCGCTATGAAGTCAATGAAGAAGGTGATATCCTGGGAGAAGAACAATGGCAATGGCTGGCACAGCAATTGCAGGATACCACCTGGGAGCTGGCATTGATCGGAGGGGGCTACCAATTTCTGCAGGAAGAACAATATTTTGAGAAGTGGGCTAATTTCCCCCGGGCGCATCAGCGGCTGCTGAGCCTCATTGACAGCCTGGCCTCGCATCCGGTAATCCTGTTATCAGGTGACCGGCACATCGCTGAGATTGCCCGTAAAGATTTGCCCCACCAGTCCTGGCCACTATATGAAGTGACGGCTTCAGGGCTAACCCACTCGTACACCGAAGTCAATGAGCCGAATCAGTACCGGGAAGGTCCGGTCCTGGGGCAAAAGAACATGGCTACGCTGCAATTGGACTGGCAGGCTGCCGACCCTCAGTGTCTGGTCACGCTGTATGAGCTGGACAGCATCAAGCCTTTTTATGTGGACACGATCCGATATAATTAAGTAGGCGGTAGTTAGTACCCAGCAATAGGAGGAGGACCATTTGGAATTTGATTACTTATCTCCCACTGATCACAATTCTTGTAACTATTCCTTTTGGTTGGCATTATTGTTTCTGAAGTTGTGCATCGAAGAACTCAACCATCCGCTGTAAATGCTCCGGGATAATTACGCCGGGCCCATGACCTCCACCCTTAATTTTTATAAATTCTGCCGGTACGTTTTCCTTCAGCAAAGCCTGATAGAGAATCTCACTTTCACACCACGGAACCAAGGGGTCCTTGTCACCATGCAGGATCAGAAAAGGAGGATCTGTTTTATCAACATACGTGGCCGGGTTTGCCATCTGACAGCGTGAGCGGTTGTCCTGGATAGCCCCGCCGACCAGCTGTGACTCCGGTGAGTCGGGGGCATCATGTACCATCTCGCTTCCGCAGGAATCCATGACCAGAAAGTCAGTAGGCCCGAACCAATCCACTACGGCATCGACCGTGCTGGAATAGCCGGTATTTCCACCGATCGAACCTTCCAGATCGATGGTCAGGCCATCCAGTACATAAGATTCCTGGTTGCCAGTCGTGCCGGCCATGGATGAAAGGTGTCCCCCTGAAGAATAGCCGGTAATACCTATGAAAGTGGGATCAAGATGATACTTATTTGCATTCGCCCGCAAATAGCGGATAGCACCCTTCAGGTCGTGAATTTGAGCTGGAAATAAACCATCGCGACTGGACCGGTGGTTAACGGCAACCACGGCATAGCCGGCATTCAACAATGATTGGCCCAGCGTCTCAAAGCCTGTGGCTTTCAGGTTGTTGCCAAAAAAGGCACTGCCGTATACCACGATGATGACTGGATGGAGCTCTTTGCCATCGTCAGGTACATGAACATCCATACGATGATAGACGTTGGTATCGCCACCATAATTGATATCCGTATAGCGTTTACCATCAGAATGAGTTTGCCCAATAACCGGATTGAGGCATCCAATCAAGATGAAGAAAGTCAACGTACAGGCAGGAAGATAACACTGCATACTCACGATTAATTGGTCTGTTCTTTCCAGCCATGCCACCCGGCTTTTAAATCCCTGGATAACCGGTATGCAAGTGCTGGTTGTTTGACTGCTATGTTTACGTTTTCGTTCGGATCCTCAAGGCTATCGTACAATTCACAGGTGACCGAATCACCGCGCATGCCGGTCTCCGCATTCCATCGGTACCACTCGATGTAGTGGTGGTCTTTGGTTTTGATGGAATAACCCATGTAGCGCCCTCCGTCCGGTGATATGCGTGGCCGGCGGTGGAACTGGCTGAAAACGGCGTCCTTACCGGGCTGATCGGGATTCTCCAATAAAGGAACGAAACTGGTTCCTTCCAGGTAGCCGGGTTTGGGTATGCCGGCCAGGTCGCAAAGCGATGGAAATAGGTCCACGAGCTCCGTGAGTGCATAGGTTTGCTTGCCCCGGTTAGGCTGATCCGGGCTCGCCAGGATGAGCGGAACCTGGAGATCCACGGCATAATTGGTCTGCTTGCACCAGGAATGATGCTCACCGAGTTTCCATCCGTGATCACCCCACACGATGATGATGGTATTGTCGTAGATGCCCAGGTCTTTTAACTTCTGGATCAGTTTACCTACCTGGGCATCCACATAGCTGACACTGGCATAGTACCCGTGCTTCAGGATGCGGGAAGTGTCTTCTGAAATATTGGATACCGAGGGATGTTTGAGGTAAGAGAAGCCGTCATATACCCGCAGCTCGTACATCGAATTCATCGACATCACCGGTGCATCCTCGGGGATGAATGGATTGGTTGCCAGGGGAATGGCATTGCGATCGTACAAATCCCAGTATTTTTTTGGCGCTGCAAAAGGGAGGTGCGGCCGGAAGAATCCCATACCCAGATAAAAAGGCTGGTCTTGTTGCGCCAGCCGGTCCAGGGTACGCATTGCCAATGCGGCCTGGGCACCATCGTAATAGAGGGTGTCTTCCACATCCTCGGCTTCCCAGGCAGGGCCGTTGTTGTACCCATCTGCGTAATAATTCGATCTGACCTGGACGAGGGAATCCCGTTTGATTTTTTGTTTACGTTGTGTTTCTGCGTTTACATAAAACGTTTCCCCATCGCGTTTCAGCCACTCCGGCCGGGCAAATTGAGCGGGACGCAGATCCGGCTCATCCCAGGAAATAGAATCCGGCATGTAGTTGTGAAAGATCTTACCAATATTTACCGTATGGTAACCGAATTGGTGGAAATATTGCGGCATGGTGACGATATCCGGGTGGATTTCCCGGAATTTATCCCCCAGATGCCACACCCGCGTCGAATCGGGGCGTAGACCGGTCATCAGGCTGGCTCGTGAAGGGGCACAGACCGCTGCCTGACAATACGCCTGCCGAAAAACCATGCCATCGGCTGCCAGGGCATCCAGATTGGGTGTATGAATTAATGGGTTGTCGTAAACGCCTATATCCGGTCTTAAGTCATCGATGGAAATGAAAAGTACATTCGGTTTCTTTTTGTCCGGTTTTTGACAACTACTGATGAGCAAATAGGACAAAGTCACTAAACAGAATAGTGGGAAGGCAAGAGTTGGTCGAAGATTCATGTATGAACGAATAACGGTTGATTGGCGCTAGTAAGATAACAGGAATTTTAAAAAGCCTGGCGGCCATATCATTCACTGGAATTAATGGAGCATATGGAATCTACAGATCCTCTTCGCCTAAATTGGAGTACCCCGTATTTATGGATTTTGCAGGATGAGGAGTTTTTTAGTGGCCTGACCTTGGTGGCCGGCCATGGTTATCCAGTAAACCCCATTGGATAATTCCGGCAATTGCAGCAGCATTTGATCACCTGGTACATGTTTGCGCAGGATCTCCTGACCCAACCCATTGTGCAAGATCAAAACACTTCCCACCGGCAATCCGGTCAGGGTGACAGTTCTTTGCGCCGGATTTGGGTAGATGGTCCCTTCCGCCCAGAATGTTTCCGCCCGGGATGTCGTCTCGCGGTATTGATTGAAGAAGTCTATGGTGAATTTAACTGCCGGCAACACGCAAGCACCGTGATCCCCTGCCGGATAAACATCGACCGCAGCCACATCGACCGCCCCATTGGACTGCATGACGGAGTCAGCCAGCAATGCATTGGTATAAACTACCTGATCGTCGTTCATGCAGTAAACCAATCGCGTAGGCACTTCAGGAGCCCAATCGTAGGTGTCGTTTTCCTGTAAGGCAAGTAGAAACCGGTTGTTGGGGTTGTGCAGATTATCAATGATGGAATCCTGAAACAGATCGGCTGCCACCGTAGAGCCGGTTTCTTTTAATAAGCTAGCGAGCAAATCCTGGTGCAGATTGGTCATGGTGATTTGTTCCTGGGCGAATGCTTCCGCAGCCGGAACGTATGGCGCCTTAAGTACCTGAGGCAGGCTGTCGTAAAGATGGTATACCGAATTGTAGCTGAGCAGCGTATAAATGGCGTAGCCGGGATAATTGTACGGTTCGCGACTCATCACCCGGCGCAGCATCTCTCCGGACACCGAGTACGGCCCGGACATGGGAGCGGCGGCGACCACCTCATAGGATTCGGGCAATGGATCTTCCTGCAGGGCTCGGTGCAGAGCCATCGCTGCATGTCCGCCCTGCGAGTAGCCGGTAATGAAAACCTGCCGGTTGGCTACCACAGATTGTTGCTCCATGAATGGCAGGATGGACAAGAATAAGTCGGTAGCGTATTTGGCTTCAGAACGGGCATGGAGATAGGGATGCAATCCTTTTGAATCGCCCAGTCCCTGATAGTCTGCGGCAACGGTAATATAACCCAAGGAGGATGCAATGGTCGCCAACAGTGCTTCACTACTATTGCGGGAGGGCACATCCTGTCGGCTGGAAGCAGTGCCATGTTGATAAAACAGCACCGGCAGCGGGATGTCTCCGGCATCCGGAAAGGCCACAAATCCACTGGCTGTATCAGGCATGCCCTGCGTATTCGTGGTCGCATACCGTATCGCATACGAGGTAACCCCGAAGAGGGCTTTGGTGGTATCCCCGGTGAGCTGGATCAGAATGTTGATCTCTGCAGCGCTGGAATGCTGCAATTGTACGGCCTGGATCAGGTTTTGACCTTGAACATTTTTTGGACCGATGACGACCAAGATTGCAAAGGACAGGAAAGTAAAGACTCTGGACATATTGTGCTCTTATTTAATGTGTTGAAGTTAATGGGTACCATTCAATCCATCCTAAAATAAAGGAATATTTTAGTCTATGCCTAAATACTTATGCGTCTGGATGCTTAACCGCCACTGAGGGTGATCACTGCAATACCGAATGGCGGCTTGCGTGTTGGCATCGCGCCGGGCGCTGTCCATGGGCTGAAGATAGAAGGAATTGAAGTTAAGCTGGGCGTACCGCTCCGGCTCCGCGCCGGTTTGCGGATAGACCAGTTTGAGTTCGTTACCTTGCATGACGACCAGTTCACTCCCCGCTTTGGGGCTGACGCAGATCCAGTCTACGCCTGCGGGAATCGGGATGGTCCCATTGGTTTCAATTGCTACCTCAAATTGTTCAGCATGCAATGCATCGATCAATGCGGCATCCAATTGCAACAACGGTTCGCCACCCGTACAGACGACGTACCGGTTGGGTTGGCTGTCCGGCCAAAGTCCTGCAATGACTGCCGCTAGTTTTTGAGCATCATATTTACCGCCCAGCACACCATCGGTGCCCCAAAAATCGGTATCGCAAAACCGGCAAATGGCTTTCTCCCGGTCTTCTTCGCGTCCGCTCCACAGGTTACATCCGGCAAAACGACAAAAAACTGCCGGCCTGCCGGTTTGGGCTCCTTCCCCCTGGAGGGTATAATAAATCTCCTTAATCGAATAAGTCATCTGAACGATTGCCAGGTCAAATTTACAATTAGTCCCCGAGCATTTGTATGCCTCATGCCGGTTGATAGAGTGGAGGGGAGATGATTCCGGCGGAAACGCGAAATACGGGCGGACTCTATATGAGGTCTTTAAACGAACGGGCAAAGGCATAAAGGTCCGGACTTATCCGGTCAGAGAGCATGGCTACCTCCTGGTTCGCATACTCCATGATGGCTGCTGTCTGCATTCCAAGTCGTAGCCCAAAGATCAGATCGGAAATCGCATCACCGGCCATCCAGGACCGTGACCAGCTGAAATCCGGGAATGCGGTTTTCGCCTCCCAGGCCATCCCGGTATTGGGTTTGCGACAAGGAGGATTCTCAAAACTTAGTCCTGCACAATGATAGATTCCATCAACCCTTGCCTTGGAATTCCGCAGGGCATCCAGCATTTGCATGTGGATTACATCCAGGTCGTCACTGGACATCAACCCTTTACCTATACCTTGCTGATTGGTTACAATGAAAACATAATCAAAACGTGTACTTAAACGCCGAACGGCTTTCCAGGTGTTTGGTAACCATTCAAATTCCCCGGGATGCTTGACATAATCGGCCGGGAGCCTTTTATTTAATACACCATCCCGGTCGAGAAAGAGTGCACGCTTGCCAGGGATGGGGTTGAGGCTGCGTTGGGGGATCCCGGCAACATCCCATTCGGCCGGAAAGGTTGCCGAAAAGTCCTGGGATATTTGATCGACCGTAATTTTCCGTATCCATTCTTTCGAAATCAAACCCAAACCGAGTGGACGCCAGACATTGAATGGCGACGTTCTCGTACCCAATCGATTAAACGGATTGAGGGCGATGCCCGGAGAGTCATTGCTTGCTTCTTCAATGGCTAAAGTCAGTATGGCATCCAATCCGGCGGTCAATTGGTAAAAGATGTATGGATCCCAGTGATAGGTGACAGCATGCGGGCGGTACCACCAGAGCCGGTCGGTGTTGCATGAAATCATTTGCTGTTCAAGGGATTCCCCGGAGAGCAATTGCCAGTGGATAGATGGATACTGTAATTGCAGGGAACGCCAATATTTTTGAGCACCTGGTCCGGCCAGGAGACCGGTTTTTAACTGACTTACGATAGACGTCGGCAGCATGGTCCTGTCACCGGGCTCCAACCACAATATCAGATGATCCGGGAGAATTGACTTCAGATGCATACATTAAACTTGGCCGACCGCAAGTTATCGATTTATCGTCAGGACTCCATTTCGTTCGATATCCTGAGTTTTTCGGCGACCAGATAAACATTGCGTTGGGGCGCATTGCGCGTGACCAGTTCTGCCAGAAATCCGGTTAAAAACAACTGGGAGCCAACGATCAATACCAGGATACCCAGGTAAAAGAGGGGCCGGTCGGCGATGTGTGTAGTGTCCCAGAAAATTTTAGAAATACTGAGATAAAGCAGGATGCAGAAGCCGATGATGAAAAACAAGAACCCGAGCATGCCAAATAAATGCATCGGGCGCTTTCCAAAACGGCTGACGAAAATGATGGAGATCAGATCCAAAGGACCATTGATGAATCGCGACAATCCGAACTTGCTGGTTCCGTATTTCCGGGCCTGATGTTGAACGACTTTCTCGCCAATTTTTTTGAATCCGGCCCATTTGGCCATCACCGGGATGTAACGGTGCATTTCGCCGTATACCTCTATACTTTTTACGACTTCATTGCGGTAGGCTTTTAGCCCGCAATTAAAATCGTGCAGTTTTAACCCGCTCATTCTGCGGACTACGGCATTATACAATTTGGTCGGTATGGTTTTGGACAGGGGATCATACCGCTTTTTTTTCCAGCCGGAGACGAGGTCCCATCCGTCCTGGGTAATCATCCGGTACAATTCGGGAATTTCATCGGGACTATCCTGCAGATCGGCATCCATCGTAATGACCACATCTCCTTTCGTTGCTTGAAAAGCCGTATTTAATGCAGCGGATTTTCCATAGTTCCGGCGGAAGCGGATGGCTTTCACAGCAGGGTTGTTCCGGGCGAGTCCCTGGATTACTTCCCAGGAGCCGTCGGTGCTTCCATCGTCAACGAAGATGATTTCATAGGTTAATTCGTGAGATTCGGCAACCTTGCGGATCCAGGCCTCGAGTTCCGGTAAGGACTCGGCTTCATTCAGGAGAGGAATCACTAAGGAAATCGCTGGATGGTCCATGATTACATATTATCGGCAAATGTAATGAAAAGTGACAAAAGTAAGCAGAGGCTTCAGAAGTAGCAGCAGTGGCGTTTTTGGATTGGCATGTTGCCGTTCTGTTGCATGGAAATTTGACGACTTGCTATCATTATCTTGTCCAAACGACACGCGATCGATCCCATTCATCTGAAATCTCAAATCTTGAATCAGAAATCTAAAATCAGAAATCTAAAATCTCAAATCTAAAGAACCATCTTGTCCCGGTACACGAAATAATAAAAGATACCTGCTATTCCGTTGAGCACGATAAAAGCTGCGGTCCATACCATTTTATCCAGTCGGACCAGATTGGATTTTGACCAAATCTCATAAACGGCCCATACCGTAAAAACCAATTGACTCAGGACCCCAATCGTCAACAGGGTAGGGCTCCCGGGAACATCTTCCAGATAAAGGTAACCACCCACGATTAAACTCAATAAACTGACCAGAAAGATGGCCTTGGCAAGGTTAGTAGTCATACCAGAGGTTAAATTTGTAAAGATATTTTTCCCTCATTCAATAAGAGAAAAGATGCGAGTTGGTTCACTTAAACCAGGGCATTTAAATCACAGACAGGGTGAATTCTCACCAATATCCGGTGAATGCTAAGTTCACTTGCTTAACTGAGGAATAGCTTCGATCTTGTATACTACTAGATACTTCTACCATGAAATCAATCACATGTTTTGTTATCTGCCTGTTCTTAAGTCTTCCAACCTATGCAATTAGGATACCAGCGGGAATGCTGGGGTATTGGTACGAGCCCGGTAAGGATAGAGCCATATTAAAAATTGCCCCGGAATATCTTAAATACGATGATAACCAGGGAAAATTATACGATCTGTGGACGTATGTCTCTATACAACATCCAAAATCGGCTTATCTAATTCAACTTAAAGGCGGTCGCAAGCAATTGTCTGTAGAACTCACCCTGACAGATGATACGCTACACGTGTACACCGGTTCCAAAGAGAAATTGTTGGTTAGGGAAGGGAAGGACAGTGGATATCTTCTGAGTAGATTGGATGATATGATGAAGGGAAATAATTCCTTTCATACTTTGAAGATAGCCCCGAGTCATTACCCTGGAACGGAGGATTTTACGTATATATTGAGGTGGTGGATTGGGGAATATCAATTTGCTTGGCACGGTCGTTTTTATTTGGGCAAGTCTTTTATGGACTACAAAAACATGTTGTGGTCTATTGAATCGATTCAAGGGGATTTCAATATGATTTTGCTCAAAATAAAAGGTATTCATGATGGATTAGTGAATTACCTGGTTTTGTCTAAAAATGGAAAGTTTCAAACACTTGAAAAATACGATCCTCTGGATGAGGGGCACCCGGTGACATCAGCTGGACTGCAGTCCCAAAACTGGCCAATTCTGTTGGCAGGATCGGGTCTTCGCGGGAAGTACGTTGCCTTTAATCGATTTGGTCAAAATGATTTACGCCATCGGCCTTCCTTTATAAATATTGATTCGTCAACGATAAATTTATCCTGGGAAGGACAATGGAACATTATATCCATTGCCAAACATGGTCCCGATTTGTACAATAATTATTTTGATCGTACGATCTACATTAGGAAATACGATGAAATTCGTAGAATCAATGTGCGCAGAGGTATATGGGGGAGTTTTCTATTAATCGATTATACATCGTATTTCAATCACTATGTGATCGCAAGCTTTACGTCATTGCGTATTGTATTGGTTGGAATAGGACTTTTCCTGATGACTGGCCTTGTTCTCTATTTCGGAGTCAGGTCGATTATTCAAAGTCAGGCAAACCGTAAATTAAAATGGCAATTGTTTAAGTCTCGTTTTGACCCGCATTTTATATTTAATGCCCTTGCTTCAATTCAAAGCCTGATCAATCAGGGAGAAAATGAAAAGGTAAACTTGTATTTAGCTGATTTTTCGCACCTATTGCGCAATTATGTTGATTTGGGTGATGCCGTTACAATTCCCATTGAGGAGGACATAAAATGGTTAGAGACCTATTGCAGGCTGGAATCCATACGTTTTGATTTTACCTATCAATTGCTGGTCGATGAATCTGTCAGGAACTCTAATGTTAAATTGCCACCAGGCCTGGTACAGCCTTTGGTTGAGAACAGCATTAAACATGGTTTGTCTAAAGTAGCCGACCCAGAGCTATTTGTAGAGTATGCGGCAGATCATAAGGATTTAGTGATCAAAGTCCGGGATAATGGCCCCGGTAAAGAGTGGTCCCAAATCGGGCAAGGATTATACATCTTGAAAGACCGGCTAAAGATTCTCAGACGACAAAAAAGAAAGCGCATTAAATATTCCGAACATTTGGTGCAAAATATCATGCCGGGAGCGCAAGGGCTGTTAACCGAAATTCGGTTTAAAAACATTTTATCTGCATGATTAAAATAGGAATCGTTGATGATGAGCGGCCTAACGTGATTAACCTGGAATTGTTGATCAAGAAATACATTCCTAATACCAATATTCGCTGGCTGGAGACTGATTCTACCATGGTTTCGGGCCGTTTAACCAAAGATCCCATCGATCTCTTGTTTCTGGATATACAAATGCCAAAAATTAGTGGATTTGATCTATTACAACAAATTGAACCTAGGAATTTTGAAGTGGTTTTCGTTACGGCTTACAGTGAATATGCACTTCGCGCAATAAAGCTTGCAGCCTTGGATTATTTGTTAAAACCAATCGATTTGCGAGAATTGCGGCAGTCTTTTCATCGGTACTATTCCATTGGCAAACTGGAAAAAATGCAAAGAATAAACTATTTCCTTTATCAATGGCAAAACGCGGATCGGGATAGTAAGATTGCTCTGCCGGAAAAAGAAGGTACTATTTATCAGGAAATACAGGATATTATTTATTGTCAGGCTTTTAACAATTACACCAAGTTTTATTTTGTTAATCGACAGCCTGTTTTAGTTGCAAATACCTTAAAAGAATATGAAAACTTGTTAGCTCAAAATGGATTTATTAGAATTCATCAGTCTTATCTTGTAAATGTCCATCATGTAACCGAATTAAATAGCCACGATCCGTCACTGATTATTCACGGTCAGATTAAATTACCCATTGCCCTGGCCCGTAGAAAGGAAGTACGGATGCAGATGCAAAAGTTTGTGAAATAAGAGGTCATAATAGGATCCGCCACTCCATAATACTCCGGTCATCGCCGCCACTTAAAAGCGTCTGCTCGTCCAGCCAGGCAAGCGCATTCACCGACCGGATGTGACCGGGGAACTTTGGGGTTTCGATCACCTTGATGAGTTCGAGCGTATCTGGGTCCCATAATTTAATCGTCCGGTCGCGGCTGGCAGAGGCCAGGATAGGATGAGACGGATGTAAAATCAGATCATTGACCGTGTACCAATGCGCAGGAACGATTTTAATCGGTTGACCGGAGCGGGCGTCCCACTGCTTGATCTGGGCATCGCGACCACCGCTAATCAAACGGTTATTAACCGGATCAAATACCAGGCTGAAAACGCTCGGTTCGTGGGCCGCAATTTGGTGTAAAATTTTTCCTTGATGGAGATCTGTGAGGTACAGATTTCCATCACTTGAGCCAACCCACATCCGTTCCTCGTCTAGCCAGGCATAACTTCGCAAAGGCTGATGCGTTATTTGTAGTGAGAATTCCGGAAGCCAGGACTGAGCGTCCCACTGGGTTAGTTTGCCGTCTGCTCCGAGGCTGATAAGCCGGTTGCCCTTGGTAACCAGGCGGTAGATCCCCTTCCGGTGGTTCTCGATGGCTCGCACCTGATTATTGACTTCATCAATCAGATATAGCCTGGCATCCAACCCGCCGACCACCAGTTGGTGTTCCAATCGAGCTAACGTGAAAAGGGAGGTATCCGCTTTTCCAACCAACCGGCCATCTTCGCTGCCCTTTTGCCATCTGGCGATCCAACCCTCTCCTCCTGCCGAAAGAAATTCCTCACCGGTCGAGTGGTCAGGCAAGATGGCATAAACGGCAGCCTGGTGACCGAGGTATTGACGTATCCATTCTACATGCATCACTTCAATAGAACACAATTGTACGCTGAAGGATCATTTCATGGAATATTTCATGGGAAGTTGTAAAGACCGCTTGATCTGTTAACTTTGAAAGGAAGGATTTATAACGCGAATTCAGCCTTCCCAAAAACAGAATAACATGTGTATCGACCGTAAAATCATTCTCCTGGTGGCTTGTATGTTGGCTTCATGGACTGGCTGGAGTCAGACCAAGACGCCCCTGGAGGCTATGGATATATTCCAGTTGGAACACGTTTCCAGCCCCACGATTGACCCCACGGGTCAGCGTATCCTGTTTGTCAGGAACGGGAATGATATCATGACCGACGGTGGTATTGCCAATCTTTGGATCACTGATGTCAATGGACAGAACCTGCAGCCGATCACTTCCGGCTTAAAGCGGGTGAGTCAACCGTTGTGGCATCCGGACGGAGAGCGCATCCTTTTTGTTTCCAATCAGGAGCGGGGTGCCCAGTTGTTTGTTCATTGGCTGAGCAACGATCGCGAAGCCATGCTGACCAACCTGCAGAAGAGCCCGGGCAGCATTAGCATTTCTCCGGATGGTCATTGGATTGCCATGACGATCGCTGTCCCGGATACCCCACGCAGCTATGTCCAATTACCGCGAAAGCCGGAAGGGGCTAAATGGGCTGAGCCAGCAAAGATTATTGACCGGCAGATGTATCGTGCCGATGGGGCCGGTTTTTTAAAGGATGAATATCGGCAGCTCTTCATTTTGCCGATCGATGGAGGTACACCCCGCCAATTGACCACCGGTGATTTCCAGATTCAGGGACCATTAACCTGGTCGCCGGATTCGAGGACCATTTATTGCAGCTCGAACCGGCATGGGGATGTCAGGAACCATCCGCGTGATCCGGAACTGTACCAGGTTGACGCGGCCAGTGGTGCAATGACTAGGTTGACCGACCGGGCCGGCCCCGATACCGACCCTACACCATCACCTGATGGCAAATATCTGGCTTATCTTGGCTACGATGACGAGCTCAAAGGTTATGCGAACTCCCGCATCTATTTACGGACCATCGGCAGTGGAGCGACCAAATGCCTGACTTGCGATTTTGACCGCGATGTGGAAGCTATTACCTGGACAAATTCCGGTTTGGTCCTTTCCTACACCTCGGAAGGAGAGACCTATGTGGCCCGCATAGACCAGGATGGAAAGCGGTCCGAACTGGCCAGCGGCATCGGTGGATTATCCATCGGTCGTCCCTATTCCGGAGGCGCCTATAGCGTGTCCGACAATGGTACCGTCGCTTATACGCTGGCCTCGACAGAATTCCCTGCCGACCTTGCTGTAAAAAAGCCAGGGCAGCCATCCAATCGACTGACCTGGGTTAACGAAGATTTGTTTAGCTACCGGACATTGGGTAAAGTAGAAATGATCCGTTATCCATCATCGGCTGACCAGCTGGAGATTCAGGGCTGGATCGTTTATCCTCCCGCTTTTGACCCTGCTAAAAAGTATCCATTGATCCTGGAAATCCATGGGGGCCCATTTTCTTCCTATGGACCTCAATTTTCATTGGAGATTCAAAGTTATGCCAATGCCGGTTATGTTGTGCTTTACACAAATCCCAGAGGCTCGACGAGTTACGGCGATGCATTTGCCAACAAGATTCACCACAATTATCCCGGACAGGATTACGACGATCTGATGTCCGGCGTTGATGTTATGCTTGCCAAAGGATTTATTAATTCTGACCGGCTGTACATCACCGGAGGCAGCGGAGGAGGTGTACTAACCGCCTGGAGCATTGGGAAAACGGATCGATTCCGCGCTGCAGTGGTGGCCAAGCCGGTGATCAATTGGTACAGCTTTTCACTCTACGCCGATAATTATGCCAACTACTACAAATATTGGTTTCCCGGATATCCGTGGGAAAACCAGGAGCAATTTATGGCCCGGTCACCCATTTCGCTGGTGGGCCATGTGAAAACACCTACCATGCTAATCACCGGAGAAGTGGATTATCGGACGCCTATTGCAGAAACAGAGCAATTCTACGGGGCGCTTCAATTGCAGGGGATAGAGTCGGTTATGGTTCGTATCCCGGAATCAGGACATGGAATTGCCGGCAGACCGAGTTATCTGGTCAGCAAGGTGTCCCATATCCTGGCCTGGTTTGATCGACATCCTTAAGTACCCGGGAGCAAAAATTCTTTCTCATCGATAAATAGAAAATTGCGATGTCAAAACTTTATTATTTCTTCTTACTGGTTGCCATCCTGCAAGTTGTGCCGGTCATGGCCCAGGATAAAACGTATGATCAATTAGCCGAAATAGCCGTCATCGACCAAAAAGTGATGATGCCCATGCGCGATGGGATACGGTTGTGTACCGACATATACCGGCCAAAGACAGATCAGCCCGTACCAGTTATTTTTGTGCGTACGCCGTATAATTTTAATCTGTGGGGTGATGGTGAGATGCATACCCGGACCCTGCAAAATGCCAAAGAAGCCGTTGAACATGGCTATGCTTATGTGATCCAGAATGAGCGGGGTCGATATTTTTCTGAAGGGGAGTGGGATATTCTGGGGGTACCCCTTACCGATGGATACGATGCCTTTGACTGGTTGCAGAAGCAATCCTGGTGTAACGGTAAGATCGGAACACTGGGATGTTCTTCGACAGCCGAGTGGCAGATGGCAGTGGCTGCCCTGGACCATCCAGCACATGCTGCGATGGTTCCGCAGTCCTACGGAGCCGGAGTAGGCAGGGTCGGTCAATTTTATGAGCAAGGCAACTGGTACCGGGGTGGCGCGGAACAAATGTTATTTTTTGCCTGGCTTTACGGCGTAGAGCACGATAAATTCAAACCGCGTATCCCAGCCGGCGCAAGCCAGGAAGATTTGATTCGCATCAGCCGTTTTTACGATCTGGCCCCGGAAAACCCTCCGGTAGGAATGGACACGGCCCTGGCTCATCTGCCCGTCACCGATATCCTGCAGAATATCCATGGTAAAAGGGAGATCTATGACAAAATGATCCGTCGTAAACCCAATGATCCGGATTGGTACAAAGGTGGGCTGGTCCACGACAATATGGATATTGGCGTACCCTCCTTTTGGTTTGCCAGCTGGTACGACGTGTCGGTTGGTCCTAACCTCGCATTGTTTAACCATGTCCGCGCGACGGCACCGGATCCTCAGGTCCGGGAAAATCAATATATGGTGATCGCTCCTACGTTGCATTGCAGTTATACCCGTGCTACCGAAAACACCATCGTGGGCGAGCGCTCCGTAGGTGATGCCCGGCTGGATTACTCCGGAATGATTTACGGATGGTTTGATTATTGGCTGAAGGGCGATGATGAGGGTCAGCTGAAGTCAATGCCTCATGTCCGCTATTATACCATGGGCAACAACAAATGGCAATCCGCGGAGACATGGCCTCCCCAGGATGTCAAGCTACAAACCTATTACCTCAGCAGTAGCGGTATGGCCAATACGATGTATGGCGATGGAAAACTCACTTTGCAGATGCCGTCTCAGGACCAGGCAGACCATTACGTGTACGATCCTATGAATCCTGTGCCTTCCCACGGAGGAAATGTTTGCTGTACAGGCAATGCGATCCAGGGAGGGGCAAGGGATCAACGCGAAGTGGAGGCACGTCAGGATGTACTGGTCTATACCTCGGATCCGCTGACCGAAGGGGTTGAAGTGACCGGTAACATCGAGACCATTCTTTATGTATCATCAGATGCCAAGGATACCGACTTTACCATTAAGCTGATCGATGTCTATCCGGATGGGACGGCGTATAACCTGGATGAAACCATTCAGCGCGCGCGTTATCGGGAAGGATACGATAAGGAAGTATTTATGCGTGATGGTCAGGTATATAAATTGGAACTGTCTCCCATGGCCACCAGCAACTATTTTGACCAAGGTCATCGCATCCGCATTGAAATATCCAGCAGTAATTTTCCTAGGTTTGTGCGCAATTTGAACACGGGAGGTAACAATTTTGATGAATCGGAAGGGGTAATCGCAAAAAATGCAATACATCACTCCTACACCTATCCATCGCAGATAAAGTTGCCGGTCCGGAAGTGAATTAAACACGAATCGTATGTTTGACTGGATCCATGACCTGCTCTATCCGACTGAAAATCCAGGTGTTATCCAGTCTCTGGTGGTTATTATGCTGGCCATCGGAACCGGCGTATTTGTCGGCCGTATCCGGGTGCGCAAAATCTCACTGGGGGTAGCAGCCATTATGTTTACCGGACTGCTGCTGGGTCATTTTGGATATCGGATTGAGACGGATATCCTGAATTTTATCCGGGATCTCGGCCTGATCTTTTTTGTGTATGGGATCGGATTACAGGTAGGTCCTTCGTTTTTTTCATCCTTTCGTGCAGAAGGTTTGCGCTTCAATATCCTGGCGGTAGGAATGGTCTTGTTGGGGGGCTTGATGGCTTACGGGGTTTACCGGTTTACCGGTCTACCAATGGAAAATGTAGTAGGAATTATGTCCGGAGCGGTCACCAATACGCCCGGACTGGGAGCTGCAAAGAGTGTATTGGTGGAAATCGGGCAACAATACCCGGAGCGGGTATTGAGCGATCCGGCCATCGGTTATGCGATCACTTATCCCCTGGGGGTCTTCGGAATTATATTCTCGATCATTGCTTCAAAAACATTACTCCGGGTCGACCCCGATAAGGAGTTGAAGAAGTTCCGGATGATGCGCATCAATCGGGAAGAGCCGCTTATCCATAAAAAATGCCGGATCACCAATCCGGATATCGAAGGCCAGACCTTGCACCAGGTGCTTAAGAACCTGGATAAGGAGGTGGTTATTTCCCGCATGAAACACAGTGGTTTTAAGGATGTTTTCTCCCCAACCATGGACACGCATCTGCAGAAAGGTGATGTGATGATGGTAGTAGGACTGGAAAAAGATGTGGATGAATTCATTGCTTCAGTCGGAAGAGAGTCCAATGACTCCTTCATCGAGACCAGCACCGGCCTGATCACCAGGAACCTTTTCGTCACCCGGAAATCAGCCATGCACAAAAAATTGACGGAGCTGGATCTGTACAATACCTATGATCTTAAAGTGACCAGGATCTACCGGGCAGGCCGGGAATTGTTGGCGCGGCCTTCGCTGGTATTATTCTTTGGAGACAAG
Source organism: Lewinellaceae bacterium (assembly GCA_020636355.1). Lineage (GTDB taxonomy): Bacteria > Bacteroidota > Bacteroidia > Chitinophagales > Saprospiraceae > JAGQXC01. The sequence goes on from JACJYB010000001.1 coordinate 244,701, forward strand.
TTGCGGGTCGTGGGGAGCCCGGAAGCGATCGAGGAAGCAGAGAAGATCATTGGTAATTCGGAAAAGAAATTGTTGGAGCCTGATTTTCTTTCGCTATTCGGTGGACTACTATTGGGTATTTTATTAGGGTCAATCCCGATCCTGATACCCAGCTTGCCGGTGCCTATCCGGCTTGGATTTGCGGCGGGACCGTTGATCATGGCATTATTTGTCAGCCGTTACGGAGGCATCAGTTTTATTCATTCCTACATCAATACGGGAGCCATTCATTTTATGAAGGACCTGGGTATCAGCTTATTCTTCGCTGCGGTAGGCGTACATGCCGGCGAACATTTTTACGAATATTTTATCCAGTACAATGGCTGGATGTGGTTGGTATATGGGTCGGTGATCACCTTCGTGCCGCTTTTTTTGATGGTGCTGGTAGGTGGCTATTTCATGAAATTAAATTTTCTCCAGTTAGTTGGATTGATGAGTGGGGGGTACACCGATCCGGCTGCGCTTTCTTTTAGTACGGCTTATTTAAACTCGGATGTACCGATTGCCTCCTATGCGCAAGTCTACCCATTGGTGACCATATTCAGGATCTTTGTCGCGCAGTTACTGATCCTGTTGTTTACCTGACCAGAACTTTTGTAAAATAGGCCGGTAGAGCCTGATTGGCAGGACTCCACCGGCAAGGTATCTTAAATTGGCTAAATGGCAGCGGCCATTTGCTGGGCTTCGTGTTTTGCCAGTTGCATACTGGATTGGGTGATGCCGGGTGCATAATCCAGTGGTTGTGCGTTTACGAATGTGATATCATAGATGCCCGCAAAACCAAATATTGACCGGAGGTAAGGCTCAATGAAGTCGAATTGCTCCATGGGACTTCCCTTGGCATAATTGCTTCCCCGTGTGGTAATGCAATACATTTTTTTACCCTTGGCGAGTCCTTCCACGCCATTTTCAGTGAAGTTAAACAGGATACCTGCCTGCATGATAATGTCTATGTATTGCTTCAACCGGTAGGGTATGGAGAAGTTCCACATCGGACAGGAGATCAGGTACATGTCGTGATTAACAAAATCGCTGGCTAATGCCACGATTTCCTCCCAGGTAGATCTGGCATCTTCACTGGGAGCACCCCCTTGCATGATGGCGTATTTGGCATCGACAGCGCCACCTACTACTTTGGGCAGTTCGATCTTGTTGAGATCCAGTTCTTTGATTTCTAAATCCGGATAACGGGCTTTTAGGGTAGAGGTAAATTCTTTACTAATCTCCAACGTACGCGACTGCGCACCTCTTGGAGAGGCGTTGACATGTAAAAGTTTCATTTTTTGGTTTTTTTGAGGTTTTTCTATAATGCGTACCAATCCTACTTTAAATCATGGTCTGCATAGCCAGCAAGATAATTACTTTCCTCAAAAAAAATTATATGAATTTTATACTTGGAAGCCCCCGATTATGCATCATGCCGGTCGCCGCCCAGGCTGTAGTAGTTGTTTTCTTCATCCTCTTCGCCGATAGCTTCCTGAGCATCATCCGCTTCACTTCCCGGTACATCCAGATCATCACCGGTGTGATTTTGGTCAAAATTTGCCTCATTCCAGTCATCATCCTGACGATCGGTGAATATGCGCTTGTTTTCTTTTTTTTCCGCCTCGGATTCACCCAGCTGGTTTTCCGGTCGGGAAGCGCCTTGTATTTTTTGGTTGCTTGTCCTTTGTGATAGGTTTTTGGATTCTTCCAGGGAGACCTTGTCCGCATTACGGTAAATGTCTTCTTTGTCCGGATAGCGGGGATAGCCCGCTTTGCCGGGGTTTGATTTATCTTTCATGATCGTGAAATTTTAGAATGCAATCAGGGAATGATCCCTTAGCTTTCTAATAGGACAATCTTAATGCTCGTTTTGTTCGGTCGGGTCTGGAGGAGATTCTTGCGGCTGCTGATGATATTGGTCAAGTTCCTTGTCCAGCAATTCCAGGAAGAATTTGGAATAGTAGGCAGCCAGGTGATGTGCCTGATTGATCCTTATATTATCTTGATTTTCTTCTTCCTCCATGTTAACGGCTGAATTCTAATGGTTATCCGTTATTAATGAGATGATCTTGTGCAGGGCATCAGCCCGGTTAGTGACTTCCATCTTCTCCAGCAATTTTCCAATGTGAAATTTCACCGTGCTGACGGAGATGAACCTTGCTTCGCTGATTTGGACATTGGTCAGGCCCTTCATAATATCAGTCAGCATTTCAAACTCCCTGTCAGTCACTGGTGCGTTGGTGATCCTATTGATCTTATCAGCAGTTATGGCCAGTTTTTCCAGCTCCATGCTGTGTTTGTAGAGCGCCAGCTCAATGGCGGTGAGTAAGTCGTGATTGTCAATCGGTTTTACAATGTATCCGTAAGGCAAGACTTTTTTGGCACGCTCCAGGGTAACCCGGTCCGCCAGGGCAGTCACAAAGATTAATGGGATCTTTTTCGTTTTATGAATTTGCTCAGCTACCTGGATGCCATCCATAGACCCATCGATCATGATGTCACACAAGATGAGGTCCGGACTATGAATGGCCAGAAAATTTAATGCCTGCTCACTGCTGTTCTTGATTCCGGCCACTTCATACCCTAATTTCCGTAACCGGCTTGCGATGTCTTCGGCAACGATTCCTTCATCTTCGATGATCAGGATGGATACATCGGTCATTGGTGAATTCCAGTTTGATGAAGTAAATGTAATAATATGCAGGGTTAAAGTCGCTTATACGCATTATTGATGCTTCGTATTAAATATCATTCGGATTACGTCTCCAGTCATCGTTTGAGGATTGTTTGATGTAGGTAGGATTACCGGGGAGAATCCGTGCCAGCATTCCGCATGTCATATGTGGTGAACAATCTCCTCCACAAGTAACCAGTATTTCACCTCCGACCCCATCCGATTCAATTTTTCCACAAGTCGGACAATTACCGATGCATTCTACCGTTGTGGTGGGCTCTTTTTCTATTTTAGGCATTTTTTCCTCCTTCTCGCGATCTTTTTTCTTTCCAGCAACACGAACAGTAAATGTTCCGTCTTCTTCAGCCTCAATTTGATAGCCTTCATTTGCGACCATAACACCATCGTTAGAAATACGATAGGCGGTACAATTTTTAATTTTAAAATAAGGAAGATCTGAGGCACTGAATTTAACGGCATAAATTTGCTGCTGAGCAAATGTGAAAGTTACCGTCATCAAAACCAGAATAATTCCGGTGATAAATTTGTAGGTGCTTTTCATTATTAATTATTTTTTACTGATTATTGATAATATGCTTTTTGTTTTGTGCTTTGTCCGGAATTTACCACTCCGGTATGATGTGTGTTTCCAGGTAATAATAGCAGTAAGCTGAAGCAGTTGGGAGAAACTATTCTATTGGATAAGTAGTTTTTAAATAAGCCTCCACTTCCAGTAAAAATCGATTGTCAAATTCCTGGACATTTTCATAGTTGTATGTCCTGGTTTTTAAACTTCTTGGAGGGAGCCCCTGATCGCCGGGGGTAAGTATAATGGTGATAGGAAATACTCCACCTGCGTTGTAATCCCCATTGCCATTCGGGTCGGCCATGACGCCTTTGTCCTTTTTTTTGAACAGGGCGACTAATTTTTGGAAGAAATTTTTTTTGGTCTCTTCATTGATTTTGCTTTCGGTTGGCTGTGGAATATCCGGATTGGGAACAGCCTCTACACTTTCCGTTGTACTGGTGCCATCGGTGCCACTGGTCTTTATATTGGCCGCGAGTTTTAGCACGAACTTGGCGTTGGACTGATAATATACTTTTTGCGAGAACACGTGAAAGGTGACCTTTGAAACCATTGGTGAGGTGGGCGATCCATAGGGGGAAAATCCGTTGGAAATGAATACCATGCCAATGAAAAGTAGGGCGTACCCCTGCCGGAGAATTAATTTTTTCGACATCCTTTTTCGATTAAGTTTCTCGAATGACTGCAAGTTAATTGGAGTCAGAAGGTCGGGTGCTAGACTTAGGTATAGTATTCGGGGTAGGGTGGCTTCAAGGTTAATTGGTTTTCCGGTATTTCCTGATTTTCATTTCGACCAGCAACCCTTTCTGGTCTTTAACAGCCAGTTCGGCATTTAATTGATTTTGGAATACTTTGATCAGGCGATAGCCAAATGAACTGCCCAGTTGCTCCATTTCCTGGGAACTGATGCCCTTGCCATTGTCACGAACGGTCAATTCCAGTTGCTCGTCCATTTCCTGTAGCTTAATCAGGATGATGCCCTGGCGTTTTCCCGGGAATGCATATTTCAGACTATTGCTAACCAGTTCATTGATGATTAACCCGATAGGAATGACAGTGTCTACGTCAAGATTCAGGTCTTCTACCTCCAATTCTAATTCAATTTGATTCTTGCGAATGTTGTACGAATCAAAAAGGTTGCGGATGAGTTTGATGAAATAGTCTTTTACTTTGACACCGGTCAGGTTGTCCTCCTGGTAAAGATTCTGATGGATGAGTGCCATGGACTGTACCCGGTCCTGGCCTTCCTGCAAAGCACTTAATGCTTTTTCATCGTCTACGTGTTCGGTTTGCAAATTGAGTAGAGACGATATGAATTGCAGGTTGTTCTTTACCCGGTGGTGGATCTCCCGGAGCAGGATCTCTTTCTCATCCAGGTTTTTGGATATAAGTACTTTTTGGCTTTCGGTGCGTCTATACAACCGGTAAACAAGCATGGATAGTACGGCAAATAAAATCAGTGCGATGAGAAGACCCGTAAGCTGGCGTTTTTTTGCGGATAATTGTGAGGATTTTAATGCATTTTCACTGTTTAGCAAAGCAATCTGGTTCTCTTTAATTTCAGTTTCAAATTGCGCATTCAGGGTGTTTATTTTATCGGTAATACCCTGATTTAATAAAGAATCATGCCGGTTGTTGTATTCCACACTATAGGCATAGGCCAGTCGGTAATTACCGGCCCGGGCATAGATTTTTGATCTGGTTCCTGCTATTTCACTTAATAATTCTTTCGCTTCGATCGCCTGACCGATGGTAGCTGCCGAATCCAAATAAATTAATGCAGGATCTGGTTGATTCAACGCAAAATAGGCGTTGCCAATATTTTGATAGCTGAAAGCTATTTCCTTTTGATGGGGCAATTGGCGACGGATCCCGAGAGCCAGAAAATGCTGATTTAATCCATCACGGTAATTCCCCTGATGGTTAAGCATATTGCCAATGTCTTCATGATCGTAGGCCAGGCCCCATGCCGATTGATTCAGCGAGTCGAAGTGCATAGCTCTTTGGTAGCAGACGATGGCGTCCTCATACCGGCCTTGTTCGGCGTAAAGATTCCCCAGGTTTGCATGATTACTGGCCTGGCCATCCAGATCGTCAAGTTTTTCGTCTATTTCCAGCGCGCGGCGGTATTGTCGTTCCGAATCTTCGTACTGCTTTAATTTGCGGTAAATAATTCCCAGGTTGGTGTAGCTATCGGCGGTATATTGGGGAAAGCCGGCTGCTTCATAAAGCCTAATGGATGCATATTCGTGTTCAATGGCTTCATCCAACAGCCCCTGATTTTGCAAAATGGTGCCCAGTTGGAAATGGGTATCAGCCATTTTTAAAGTGTCTTTTTCTGTCGTCGCAGCCGATAGGAAGCGATTTAAGTGTTCTTTCGCTATTGGAAAATTGCCCTTGTGGCGTTCTATCACACCGATCAAATAATCGTATCGGGCTACACCGTACGGTTCCCTGGCAGCTGCATAAAGGAGCTTTGAAGAATCTGCGTAGATCTGGGCTAATGCTGCATTACGACGAGCCTGATTGAAACTCTTATTGAAAAAGTCGTTCGCATACCAGATCAGTGAATCTCTGGACATATCCTGACTCCGCACCGGCAGATGACTGGTGAAAAGCAAAAAAAGGATGCTCACCAGCGAATAAAAGAGCGGTTTGGATTTAATATTCAGCCGGCAATGGAAGAGGAATCGTTTCACGTTGTCCTGATTATTTCACTGCAACCGAGCATGCAATGCACTTTTAAAAGTAACGGGGCAAGATCTGGCCCGGTGATTCATTCCAGGCTGTACCTGGGTATAGTATTTGCTGGCAATACCGTGCAATGATGTTATAATCCGCTTGACTGAATGGCTTCGATCAGCTTTTGGCGGTTGCTTTCGGACATTGGTACCAGAGGCAGGCGAACTTGTCGTGAGCCAAAACCCAGGTGTTGCATAGCCGCTTTAATACCCACCGGATTGCCTTCCACATACAGCCAGGGATGAATGTCCTGCATTTGTTTGTGCAGTACATCGGCTTCGGCAAATTTGCCCTGAAGTCCAAGCCGGATCATTTGGGAAAATGTCTTGGGAAAGGCATTGGCAATCACCGAGATGGCTCCTTTCACCCCGTGAACCATATGGGAAAGGACGGACGGATCGTCGCCGGATAAAATGGTAAAGTTTTCCGGGGCATGTTTGGTTAATTTCTGCATCTGATCCAGATTGGCGGAAGCTTCCTTGACTGCCACGATATTTTCATGTGCTTTCGCCAGACGGAACATGGTCTCGGGAGCGATGTTCATACCGGTACGGCCGGGCACATTATACAGGATAATGGGCACTGGGCTCTCCTTGGCCAGGGCGGCGTAATGCTGAAAAAGTCCCTCCTGGGAAGGTTTTGTATAAGCCGGACTGCTGGATAGGATCCCGTCAATACCGGAGAAGTCGAAATCCCGGACATACTGAACCAGTTTCGCTGTCCAGTTACTGCCAAAGAGACCGACCACCACGGGAACCCTTCCTTTCACCTCGCCAATGGTAAATCGCACGATTTGCTTGCACTCCTGAGTCGTCAGGGTTACCGCTTCACCGGTCGTCCCCAGGGAAACGATGTAGTCCACACCACCCGCGATGGTATGATCGATCACCCGGGCTAATTGTTCCCAGTCAATGGTGCCATCCAGATGCAGCGGTGTGATGAGGGCAACTCCCGTGCCCCAGAAAGTCGGTTGACTAGTCATTCCGGTATTGTATGTTTTTAAGCAATCGTTTTACATTGGCGATAAAGCCATCCAGGTTATGTTCGTTAGGTGCATGCACCATCACATCATATATTTCAATCCCTGCATAGTGTGGTCCTACCTTGAAGGAGGCCCTTGCTTGTTGGGCAATGTAATGCAGGGGAAAAAGATCCGGCCTTCCCAAGTTAAGCAGAATGTCGTAGTGGATGCGGGTGAATTGATTGATATCCGGATGTTTTGGGACATACAGCCAATTCACGTGTTTTTTGTAAAAATGTTTGAAGGGGTAGGTGGAAGCAATCGAGTAATTATCAATGTAACCCAGTACCAGAACCTGATTGTTGGATTGGCGCAATTGCTGGACCAGCTGATCAAGGACCTGACGATCTTCCGGGAAGGTGCCATCAAAAAGGATCCCGATGCTGGTGACCCGCATGTTCGGGTCCATGGAAGCGGTATCTTCAGGCCTTCGATGCACATTTTTCAAGATCTTGAGGAAGATCTTTTCCCGCAGGTGCTGGACCCATTGCATCATATCAGGACTCTTCTTGAACCGTAGGCTCAATTTCCGTTTCCGGAGGACGTGCGGTAAAATGGCCCATATTTGAATATTTTTCGATTCGGGCGGAGATCCGCTCTTCCGGAGTCATCTCAATCAAGGCCGTCAGTTCTTTCTTGATGTGTTTTTTTAGGGCTTTGGCCATGGTCTCAGGGTCCGTATGAGCGCCGCCCAATGGTTCCTTGACGATTTCATCAATCAGGCCAAATTCCAGCATATGATCGGCAGTGAGCTTTAGGGCTTCGGCTGCTTGCTCTTTGTAATCCCAGGTCCGCCAGAGGATGGTTGAACAGTTCTCAGGCGAAATGACCGAATACCAGGAGTTCTCCAGCATAAACACCCGGTCTCCGACGCCAATGCCTAATGCTCCTCCGGAAGCGCCTTCGCCGATGATGTAGCAGATCACGGGTACGCGCAGCTTCACCATCTCGAATAGATTGCGCGCGATCGCTTCAGCCTGTCCGCGTTCTTCGGCTTCAATCCCGGGATATGCTCCGGGCGTGTCGATAAAGCAAACGATAGGGAACCCAAATTTTTCAGCCATTTTCATCAATCGCAACGCCTTGCGGTACCCTTCCGGGTTGGCCATTCCGAAATTGCGATACTGGCGCATCTTGGTGTTGATGCCCTTTTGATGGCCGATGATCATCAGGGTATCGCCATTGATCTTGGCCAATCCGCCTACGATGGCTTTGTCATCACCAATGTTGCGGTCCCCGTGGAGCTCAATGAATTTTTTGCAGATCTGACTGATGTAATAGAGGGTATAGGGCCGTTCCGGATGCCGGGATAACTGTACCCGTTGCCAACCGGTCAGATTGGTGTAGATTTCTTTTTTCTTTGCCTTGATCTTGTTCTCTATCTCCTGGATGGTTGCAGATACATCCACATCACCCTGCTCGGCGACCTGCTTGATCTTGTCAAGTTGCTCATAGAGGCTTTCCAGGGGCTTTTCAAAATCTAGAAATACCATTCTCCAAATTGGTTGTCCGGGCAAAGGTAAGAATTTGCCGTGGCGTCAATATAAATTTGAGTCATTTTTGAATTTCTTTGCATACTGATTCCGTTGGACCAGCCGTCAAACGGGCATTTCCCCGGGGTTTTGGAAGTTGGTTGATTTGATCTTTTTGGTCGGTGTAAATCGTTTAACTTCCGTATTATCAACTAATCAACCGGAAGTTCAGGTCCAGGACTTAAATTCCTGATCCGATAAGTTTCCGGCTTGGTACATTTTTTGGAATTTCGTAGGATACCAGAGAGGAAGCAAAAAACTGAATGAAGTACCTGGGTGAACAGCATAGGATCATTTTAATACGCTCGAAAAGTAACAAGTCCTACTGGAAGAATTGTCAGGTGTGCTTTATGAACACATATCCTTTTTATTATATTCTTCTGATAACCTGCCTGTCCTTGATACGCACCAATGTCGCCACGCTTGAGGCCCAGACTGATTTTCGATTTCAACATGTATCTGAGCAATTTAATTTGTCTTCAGACGCGATTTATTGCATCACCCAGGATCACGAAGGTTTCATTTGGATCGGTACCGAGGATGGATTGAACCGGTTCAATGGCTATGAAATGGTTACATTCCGGCATCACCCGGAGGTGCAGGGAAGCATCAGTTCCAATTGGGTTTTTACCATCTACGAAGACCATCATAATCATTTATGGCTGGGTACTAAAATAGGGGCGAACCGCCTTGATCCGGATACCGGAAAATTCAAAGAATACAATGATTTTCACATCGACTCCGCTACGGTCCGGATGGATGATGTCTATGCGATTTATCAGGATTCGGAAGATGTATATTGGTTTGGGGGCACCCAATTGTTTCGGTTAAAAAGTCCCAACGGTGGAATAGAAAAATTAATACTACCGGATAACCCGTTGGTCGAAGAATACAAAATCACCTTCCTGAAGGAGGATAACCAGGGAAGACTGTTGATTGGAACCACCACAGGTCTTTACCGGAAAGAAAAAGGATCGGATCTGATCCGGTATCTGGGACTATCCGTTGTTCCGGAACAAGTACGACCGTTTGATGCCATACGTGGTTACCGGATGGATTCTAAGGATAATTTATGGGTCGCCGGCCGAAGGGATATTCTGCATTTGGATCTGGATGATAACCGGCTCGATACGGTAGCGAGAGGGAGCATAACCAATCTCAATAATGCGGATAACATTGACATCATTGAAGATGCCTACCAAAGGATTTGGGTGACTTCCGGAAATGGGCTAAAGCGGATAGATCCTTCCAGTGGTGCGATCATGGATGTGATGCACGATCCCAAAGATCCGAATTCCCTGGCCAAAGGAGTGGGATCCTGGTTGTTTACAGACCTCCAGGGTAGTCTTTGGATCGGGGGAGGTATTGGCCTTGATTTTTTACCTTTCCAATATTTGGATCCAGTCAATCGCTCAGGAAGTGTTGCTTCATTTGCTCACCGGCAAATTTCGCATGAAGAGGTTATTCCCGATGAGCAAAAGATGATCCGTTGTTTTCTTCGGGACCGGGAAGGTCATTTGTGGGTCGGAACGTATGACGGACTTTTCCGCTTTCCTTCCGGTAGCCGCGGAGGGAATCCGGATATGCATTATCATCATGAAATAAAGGAGGTTCATTCCCTTTCCGGGGATCAAATCCGGGCCTTGTTGGAAGACCGGCGCGGAGACATCTGGGTGGCTACCACCTTTGGTCTTAACCGGATTGATCATCAAACCGGCGTGGTGGACCGGATTCCCCTAAATCAATCTTCGAATGGCGAGAATAGCGATAAAGTGCTTTGGTCGCTTCTTGAAGACGATTTGGGAAACCTCTGGATTGGATCCATGTCCAATGGGATTTTTCGCCTGGATTCCAGTCGGAGCCACCTTCAATATTTCCGTTTTGATCCCAAAAACAGCAATTCCTTGTCGAGGAATGAAGTCTTGACCTTATTTCAGGATAGTGGTGGCAGGATCTGGGTAGGAACATTTGGCGGCGGACTAAACCTTTTCCAACCTTCGAGCCAGACTTTCACCAATTACCGTTCCCGCCCATTAGACCCAGGATCCCTCTCCGGTGATGTAGTCTGGTCCATATTTGAAGATGGACAAAGCAATCTTTGGATTGGCACCCAAAATGGGCTGAATAAGCTGATCCCTGAAAAAGATACCTTCCGATTCGAGCGTTATCTGGAAGAAGATGGTTTGGTTAACAATACCGTTTATGGAATCCTGTCCGATGAATCCGGTCGACTGTGGCTAAGCACCTTGAAAGGCCTCTCTTGTTTTGATCCCGTCAACAAATCATTTCTGAACTTTGGTGTTGAAGATGGCCTACAGGCTTTGTCCTTCACACCCAACGCTTATTATAAAGATTCCCGGAACGGGGACCTGTATTTCGGTGGAGTCAATGGATACAATTGTTTCAGACCGGCAAATTTCCGGATTGATACGTTTGCTCCTCCGGTGGTTATTTCGTCTCTTACCAGATTCAACAGGAAGGAAAACAACGGGCAACCCATAATCGATTACTTTCCGGCAGGCAAAAATATTTTTCGCCTTTCCTACCAGGATAATATTCTTCTGTTTGATGTCTCATTGCTTAATTACCAGCAAACCCAAAAGAACAAATACGAATATTTATTGGAAGGTATCCAGCCCAATTGGATTTCTCTGGGCAGCGACCACAAAATTACGCTGACCGATTTGAAAATTGGAAAACACATGCTCCATCTGCGTGGTACCAACCATCATGGCATACATACCTCAAAAGAAAGTCTATTTACCATTATCATTCTGCCCCCCTGGTGGTGGACTACTATGGCCAAAATCCTATATCTGATCCTGTTGCTTGCCGGCATTCTGTTCATTTATCGCTATCTGCTCAATAAGCGGCTTGTAGAGCAAGAGGCCCAGCAGCTGAAAGAAATGGACGAACTTAAATCACGGTTTTTTACCAATATTTCCCATGAGTTCCGCACCCCGCTTACTGTTATCTCAGGTATGGTCAGTCAGATTAAGCAACAGCCTGAACAATGGCTGGATCGTGGCATGGAGCTCATTCAGCGGAACAGCCAGCATCTGCTTTCTCTAATCAACCAGATTCTGGACCTGAGGAAGCTTGAATCCGGAGCCATCCAGATCCATTTGATCCGGGGAAATATTATTCCGTATTTCAACTATATCGCTGATTCTTTCCAACCCCTGGCACTGTCGAAGCAACTTAGAATCCACTTTCTATCGTCCGTATCGGAAGTGGAGATGGATTATGACCCCGATAAGATGCTGCAGATCCTGTCCAATTTAATTTCCAATGCCATCAAATACACGCCGGGGCCCGGTGACATTTACCTCCAGATCGACCGGCAGAAAGACACCGGACACGACCAAATTCGCATCAAAATTAAAGATACAGGCCCTGGAATTGCGGCCGAAGACGTGAGCCACATATTTGAATATTATTACCAGGCAGCGCCCCAGAATAAACAGCGAACCGGTTCCTTTTTAGGAGGGTGGGAAGGATCGGGCTCCGGTGTTGGGCTTGCTTTGACCAGGGAATTGGTGCATATGATGAAGGGATCGATCGAAATCGCCAGCGAACCGGGGATTGGCACAGAATTCACCCTCACCTTTCCGATTTTCCATACAGCGAGGTTACAGGAAAGCAAATTTCCCCCTGCTGCTGCTTCACAAATAATTTCCCAGGAAAGGACTCCACCGGTCCGGAAAGAAGACGATAACGAACCAGATAGCTTCGATCCCACCGGGTTACCTGTTTTGCTTATTGTGGAAGACAATCCTGACGTTCGACAGTATTTGCAAGCTTGTCTCGGCGGAACTTATCAATTGCTTATGGCATCTGACGGGAATGAAGGGATAAACAAAGCAATTGAACAGGTGCCGGACATCATAGTCAGTGATGTCATGATGCCGGTGAAGGATGGATTCATCCTTTGCGACACTCTTAAAAATGACGAACGCACCAGTCATATTCCCATTGTGTTATTAACTGCCAGGGCCGACTATGAATCCCGGATAGCAGGCTTGCGCAAAGGAGCAGATGTTTATCTCGCAAAACCTTTTGAGGAAGAGGAACTGATGGTACAGTTGGAACGGCTGCTCCAGTTGAGAGAAAAAATCAGGGAAAGATATCGTAGCCTCTTTGCGAATGCTACCCTGGTTCAGGCAAATTCATCGGAAGATATGCCTCATGAGGATGCTTTCCTGAATAAATTCCGGATGCTGATCCTGGATCACCTGACTGAGGAAGACTTTGGTGTACCACAACTTTGTCGGCATATGGGCCTGGGAAGAACCCAGTTGCATAACAAGATCAAAGCGCTGACAGGTCATTCAACGACAGCTCTTGTCCGTTCCATCCGCCTCCATCAGGCCAGAATGTTATTACAAACGTCAGATCTTAATGTCTCGGAGGTTAGTTATGCGGTAGGAATCGGCAATCCCGCCTATTTTTCCCGGATCTACTCCGATGAATTTGGAGAAGCCCCCCGGGAAACCCGTCAATAAGGTGATTTAATACCGAAATTCCGGATAATTTTTATTCGAATACACTGAACACATAAAAATCAGATAATCAATTTATTAAGTCTTGAGATATAGATTGTTCCGAACAATAGGTAACGTTTTTTCCAGCCACCTGAACCATGGGTAAAGTGTTATGAACAGGAGGTAAATTGACTCCAGACCCCGCGCTTCATTTTTGTCCCGGATTCAAATACCATTAAACAATGATGATGAGCAATCACAGGGACTTCCTTAAAGCATTAATTACTACCGCGAAGAAATTTCTCGGCGCCGGATTTGATAAAAAGGGCGCACTGGTATCACGGTTTCGACCCATAAGCCTTTATATAGTGGTCATTTTGCCAATGCTCTTGGGGAATTGGGCTGCCGGGGCAGAAGATAAGCCTTCTCCGGTTCCTGCAACCTGCCGGGATATTACTGTTGAATTGGATAATACTAATACGGCTACCATATCTCCGTTCGATGTTTTTACCGGTGATCCATCGAGTATCCTATCCATGTATTTAGACCGTTCCGTTTTTACTTGTCAAGACGTAGGTGACAACGTGGTCACGTTGACGGTTGATGATATCTATGGATCCACCACCTGCACGGCTACGGTGACCGTTGAAGATCTGATTCCTCCCGTGATCACCTGCCGGGACATAACGGTGAAGCTGGATGCTGATGGGAAAATTATACTGTATAATTATATGCTGGAAGCAAGTGCGAGCGATAATTGTGGTTTAGGCGGCGGGATCGTTATACCCAATGTCCTTACCTGTGCGGATGCCGGTAAAACCGTTGATGTCGAAGTTTTCCGTAGTGATTCAGGTACCCTCAACCAATCAAGTTGCTTGGCTAAGGTCACGGTGATGGCTGTACCGTTAATCGCCAGTTGCCGGGATATTACGGTTGAACTGCCGGCTAACGATGACAAAATCAGCATCACTGAAGAACAGATCGATAATGGCAGTACCTTACTCTGTAGCTCCAAAAGCCTGGATAATCCCTTTTTTTACTGCAATGATCTGGGATCCAATACCGTAACTCTTACCGTCAGGGATCTGGCAGGCAATTCCCGAACGTGTACGTCCATTGTGACCATTAGAGATGCAACACCGCCAACGATCGGGAGATGTCCTGATCCTTTTGATTTGGTTTTGGATGGGTCTTGCGAGGCAATGGTTCCTGATTACACCCCGATTGTTTTATTTGATGATAATTGTATTGACCAGGATATAGTTACTCAAGTGCCTGCGCCAGGAACCTTGCTTGGAGCTGGAATGTATACCATGCAATTTACCATTTCCGATGCAGCCGGAAATTCGGATCAGTGCTCCTATAATTTCCGGGTTGTTGATAATACGCCACCGAGATGTTTTGGCGAACTCATTGTTGTAAATACCGATCCAGGTCAGTGTTCTGCTACGGTCATTTACAATCCTGCGGCGGTGTCAGATAATTGTTCCGGGGCACAAATAATAAGCACATCCGGCTTAAGTAGTGGTAGCTCATTTCCCCTTGGTCTGAACGATATTGTCTTCACTGTTACAGACGCGGCCGGAAATACCAATCAATGTTTAACTGGAATTTTAGTACAGGACTTAGAGCCTCCGGTTGCCGTTTGCAAAGACATCAGTATCCAACTGGATGCCACCGGCAATGCTTCCATTACTCCCGGTCAAATTGATGGAGGCAGTACCGATAATTGCGGCATCGCTTCCCGCAGTCTTAGTAAAACCAGTTTTACCAGCAATGATATTGGCACGGATCTGGTCATTATGTTGGTCATTGATGATAATCGGAACCCGGCAAAATGTCTAGCCAGGGTAACCGTATTTGATCAGTGCAAGGTCCTGGTCACCGGATTAAATTCTACTCCTGAGAGCTGTCCGGGAGCCGGTGACGCTACAGCGACCATCACCGCGATTTCAAATCGGGGTGCTACCTTAACCTATTTCCTTGTTGGTCCGGTAGTCAGATCAAATCAGACCGGAATATTTACGAATTTGCCACCCGGCATCTACCAGGGAACGGTAAGCGATGATGGATTTGGAGGATGTCAGAACGAAGGAAGCATTGTCATTGGAGTTGCAGCAGGGAAGGACGAGGTACCACCTGTTGCGAGTTGTAAGTCAGGGCCGCTAAAGGTGTATTTGGATGAATCAGGCCATGCCACCCTCGCAGCTTCCGAACTAAATGATGGCTCTTATGATGATTGCGGCGGGATTGTGAACTTCACGTTTGGTGACGGCTCGACAACCATGATGCTTGACTGTAGCGATGTTAATACAACTTCTTTTGATGTATTGCAAGTCACGGACCCATCCGGTAATCAGAGTACCTGTTTTAGCCAGGTCGTGGTACTGGATACGGTGTCGCCGGTTGCCCGCTGCAAAGATGTCACCATAACTTTAAATGATTCAGGGTTGGCGCAATTTGCGGATGATATCATCAATGATGGCAGCACCGACAATTGTGGCCAGGTGAGTCAGAATGTAAATAATGTATTCCTGAATTGTGCGAATATCGGATCTTTTGAATTTTCCTTTCATCCTATGGATGCTTCGGGAAATTCCAGTTCCTGCTCGGCAATGGTTACCGTTGTTGACCAAATAGCTCCGACAGCAGTATGCCGGGACCTCACCGTTAATTTGGATGAGAACGGTCAGGCAAGCATTGATGCAGCGGATCTGGATGGCGGGTCTGTCGACAATTGTTCAGGACCACTTGCATTAACTATGGCAAGTGGCAACTCCGTAACCCTGGACTGCAGCTATCTGAGACATTCTTCCTACCAAACGCTGATCGTTGCCGACGCCTCCGGGAATTCTGCCCGTTGCGAAAGCGGCATAACCGTTGAGGATCATGCGGCTCCGGTGGCTTTATGTAAAGATGTCACCA
This sequence comes from Lewinellaceae bacterium, assembly GCA_020636355.1. Classification (GTDB taxonomy): domain Bacteria; phylum Bacteroidota; class Bacteroidia; order Chitinophagales; family Saprospiraceae; genus JAGQXC01. The sequence continues at coordinate 260,689 of JACJYB010000001.1, forward strand.
TAGAACTGGATACTTCAGGTATTGCAATCTATATCGATAATATCATTGACGCCGGCAGCTACGATAATTGCGGGTTAATACAAAGATTTAAGGTTACCAAGCTGACCTGCGCCAATAGGGGTTCTTTCGAAGCTACCTTCGTAGTCAGCGATTTTTCCGGTAATTCCAGTGCCTGCACCGGCACCGTTACGGTGGTGGATAAGATCCCTCCGGTTGCCATTTGCAAAGACATTACGGTTAATTTGGGTGATGATGGAAGTGCTGTCGTAAAAGCAATAGATATCAATGATGGAAGCACCGACAATTGCGGCGTAGCACAATACAGCTTGAGGCAAGAAATCACTGTTGTTATTGTTGGCCCCCCGGGTGTCTTCACGCAACCGGTCAATTCAACACCGGTGGGAGTTCCTGATCCGGGCAAAGGATTTATTCCGGTTCCTCCAATAATTATTGATCCGAATACGGGTGGTCCGATCACCATTTTCCCTGGTCCAGATTTAGCTGTGTATTCCTGCAGCCAACAGGGAGCCAACCAACTTGAGCTTCTGGTTCTGGATGATGCTGGTAATTCAGCAAGTTGTATGTCGGTGGTAACGGTTGTTGACAACCAGGCGCCGCAGGCACATTGTAAAGACGTCACAGCATATCTTGACGCCAATGGACAGGTATCTATAAATGCCGATCAGGTGAATAATGGGAGCACGGATAACTGCGGTGTAACCGATCTCATTTTACCTCAAAGCATCTTTGATTGTAACCAGGTTGGCACCAATTTGATCAAACTAAATGTCTCGGATGCAAGCGGATCCCTGGGTTCCTGTATAGCCCAGGTTACGATCATAGATACCACGCCTCCGGTGGTGGTTTGCCGGGATTTGACGGTACAACTAAGTCCAAAAGGAACTGGGGATATAAGTATTAACCAGTCCCAGGCCGTGGTCTCTGTGTCCGATAATTGTTCATTGGAACGCAATACACTTACTTTCGAACTTAATTGTACCAATGTAGGAGTCTATACAGGCACGGTGAGTGAATACGATGTCAATGGTAACATTGGTAGATGCACAACACATATTACCGTTGAGGAGATCACACCTCCGGAGATGCAGTGCCGGGATATAACGGTTCAACTTGGTCCTACCGGAAGCATTCTGATCTCTCCGTCCACAGTCGATGATGGCACTTTTGACCGCTGCGGAGGGATTGACGAAATGGGGTTGGACAAAGCTTATTTTGGATGTGACGATCTTGGAACCCATCAGGTCGAATTAACCGCCTCGGACATTTATGGCAATTCCGCATCCTGCTCAGCCAAAGTCACCGTTGAGGACCACACGGACCCTGTCGCGCGCTGCCGGAATGTTGAGGTCATGCTGGATGAAACCGGCCGGGCTTCCATTACCACCAGTGACATAGACGACGAATCCTACGATAATTGTAGTCTTTTCTCGAGGACACTAAGCAAAGATCATTTTGATCTGAAAGACCAGGGTTTAAATACCACTGCTTTAAAAGTGACCGATCCATCCGGGAATTTTGCCAGTTGCAATGCACAGGTTACCGTCCGCCGGCGGCCTGCGATGATTAGTTACGATGGTGATCTTCAGGTTCAATATTCGGATAAGGCGATGCTGAAAGCAACCTTGTTGGATGGGCTGAGCGGAGCACCTCTGGTGGGGAAAAAACTTCAGTTCACCATTGGTAATCAATCGGTTCAGGCCACCACCAATAGCCATGGGACAGCGAATGCATTTTTGAAACTTTATCAGAGTCCGGGTAACTATTCGGTCAAGGTGACTTTCGCAGGTAATGGGTTGTACATATCAGCTGAACAGGCTGCCGGATTTACCATTACGCCAGAGGACGCCCTGGTTGTCTATACGGGACCCACCCATGTGACCACAGACAATAACACTCGAAAAGCGACTATTTTATTGACTGCCAGGATTGAAGATTTTTCGGATCATTATCCGGGGAAGATTGCCAATGCTACCGTTAACTTTGTGGATCGTGACGGTGGTGTGATCAACCCATCCCCACTGCTAGTCACTCCCATTAACTATACATTGGGCGAAGTATCGTTTGAGTGGATGGTTGATATCGGTGATCAGGATGCCCGGCAGTTCACTATTGGCATTGAAGTGGGTAATTTCTACCGGTATCAGCACACGGATGAGGATTTTATTATAAATGTGACCAGTCCCATCCATTCGGAATATGTCACCGGAGGAGGATACCTCGATCTGTGTTGTTCGGAGGGGACCCATTATGGTTGGCCGGGAAGCATGCTGAATTTTGGGTTTGATGTCAAATTGATCCGTCAGGATACCAATCCAGTCGGGAAAATCAGGGCTTTAATTCGTCACGAAAAGACGGATGGTGTATGGCACCTTTACGAATTGAGAGGACATCAGATGGAATCACTCGTGGTTCTGGATAACCTGGCAGAATTTACGGGCCAGGGGCACCTGACCGATGTCACCAATCCGGAGGACACGATGCAACTTCCTGGTCGATTCAGTTTTGATGTTCAAATGGAGGACAACAATAATCCCGGGATGCAGGATAAATTATTTCTCAGCATAATAGACAGTTCCGGCGCGCTTTGGTTTGCGAGTAATCGAATGGATGCTGTCCCGGAATTGCAAAAACTTGCTGGTGGCAAGGTAGAAGTATACGGTCAGGCTGGTAACCATTTATTGATTGCATCCGAAACCGGTTCGGGAGCCAGAATGATTGATAAACCGTTGGGTTTGTCCGAGGAGCGCATGAATGCATTTCCGAACCCTTTTCAGTCGTCACTGACCATTGAGATCAACATGCCTGAGGCTGGTGCCGCCAATTTACAGTTGTACAATCTGCAGGGCCAGCTGGTATCGACCCTTTTTAATGGTTATCTCTCGGTCGGGCGCCATCAGTGGCAATGGGCCGGTGATGACCGGGCAGGTAAAGCGGTACCGGCCGGTATTTACCTGGCCAGGCTGGTTGGTGAACAGGGCACGATCAGTCAGAAGATCATACTCCAACGATAAGAGCAGGGCTGACGGGAACGAACAATTTCATCAAGTATCATTTAATAATTCATTTTTATGGACACCCCTTCCATGAAATGGCATGCTTACTCCGGGATCACGCGGGGGTCTTTTGGAATGACTGGTTCCCAGGACCACGGTGTATATCCATTAATGATGGCGGTACTGGAGCCTGTGACACGATCCTGGCTGGAAAAGTACCCGGGGGATATTCAGACAGGGTTGTTGGTAACCTCTCTGAGGGAAGCTGATTCTTTTATACTGGATACCTTTTCGGACGGACGATTGGTTTCTCCTGACAGTAAAAAGAAGGATGCAAAGGTTAAAAACATTATGCAGTCCCGCATGGACTTACGATGGCCGCATCGGGTAAAAATTTCCAGCAATGAACTGGAAAATTGGCGTTTGGCATCATTATATGATTTTTGCATTGTAAGGATAGGTTCAACAATTTCGATGCCTTTGCAAGGATTCAGAAACCTGACCATGTACCTGAAACCGCATGGACTGCTCCTGGTCGAACTCGTCCAGGATTCCGGTTTCCGGGCCTATCCCTACAATCATGCTTTCGCAAGGGCCATGAATTTGATTGGTCTATTAGAGACGGACCCACGCCGCAGTGAAGAGGTTTTAACGGAATTGATAACCCGGCTGGGGTACTTTATTTCGGAGAAGGTCTATGTGGCTCCATTATTTATACCGCACAGCTGCAATCGCCTGGGTTCACTGCTCCTCGACATCTTCCGGCAGGGAATTGTACAGGCAGGACATGCCAACCTGGCTGAAATCCAGGCACTCCTGCAGGAATTGGATGTTTTTGAAATGCAGGAGAATACCCTGATCAGTCGGCCGGGCGTTCTGCAAATTACCGCATGCAGGGCTAGCTGATCGTATGGTTGCAATTCATTTTACAGCCGGCAAAAGAAAATGCTTGGAACCGCAGTAATTGCACAAAGATTGAAATGGCTTTCTGGTTGGCATAAAATCCCGGGCATCAGTTGAGCCATTTTCCAGCGTTTCTTTTCTTAAAGTGAGCATTTCTTAACCTATTGTCTCTAATTGTTACAATAATTTGAATACATTTAACTGGCGAAGCCAGGCTTATTGTAACACACCGACTTGTCAGCTAGTTGGAAAGCCAGATCGCATCGACTATTTTCCATTGAATAATCAAAAAAAAGTAAAAATGAAACTCGTTCGAAACACTCCAGCCTTGCGGGTGACGCTGCTTTTGGCCTTCACGTTAACTGTAGGTTTTGCCTTCGCGCAGTTCCAGCGTAATCCCATCATCTCGCCGGAGATCGACCAGGACAATAAAGTAACCTTCCGTATCCTGGCTCCCAAGGCTGATGAAGTCCGCCTTACCGGCAACTGGATGCCGTTTATGCAGTCCGAGCCCATGATGAAAGGGGATACCGGACTCTGGACGGTGACCATTGGTCCGTTGGCACCCGAACTGTACGGATACAGCTTTCTCGTCGACGGCGTCAATACCCTCGATCCTTCCAATAAAAGCATATGGCGCGACGGAGCCTTCCGGGTGGAATCCATACTCTTTGTGCGTGGTGCCGGGGCGGAGCTCTATGAGCCAATGACCGGACCGAAAGGTACCCTCCATAAGGTTTGGTATGCCTCACCAACGCTGGACCTGACCCGTCGGATGTATGTATACACCCCACCTGGCTACGAAGATTCAAAAGAAAGTTATCCGGTACTCTACCTGCTGCACGGCGGGGGAGGGGACGAAGATGCCTGGACCACGCTGGGTGTAGCCCCAACCATTATGGATAACCTGATCAATGCCGGCAAAGCCAAGCCGATGATCGTGGTGATGACCAATGGTAACCCCGACCAGGCCGCTGCTTTTACCGATAGCCCGGTATTGCCCAATCCATCCCAGGGAGGCGTCGGGATGGCCAATATGAAATTCGAACAAAGTCTGGTCAAAGATGTGATTCCGTACATTGAATCCCACTACCGGGTCAAAACAGGCAAAACAAATCGTGCGCTGACCGGATTGAGTATGGGAGGCTTGCAGACGCAAAACACCACCTTCATGCATCCGGAATTATTCGATTACATTGGCGTTATGAGCATGGGTTTTGCAGATCTCAGCCGGTTTGGCATTAAGACCGACGATAGCCAACGGGCTGAACAAATTGCAGCGTTAAAAACAGCCCATCCGAAAGTTTATTGGATTGCCATCGGCAAGGATGACTTTCTATATGAAAGCGTCGTGACCATGCGTAAAGCACTCGATGAAGCCGGATTCCCCTATACCTATCGGGAAAGCACTGGTGGACACACCTGGACCAACTGGAGGATCTATTTGTCGGAGTTTGCTCCGATGTTGTTTAAGTAGTCCATTGGAGAACTTACCATGGTTGTGTGGTAGATGCGCGTTAACGAGGCAGTAGCTGCAAATTACTTTGCCGGAATGGGCCGAACCAGCGTCTTCCCTGCCTTCTCTCCCGTAGCGGTTCCATCCCGCCAGGCGAATACGCCATTGACCAGGGTGTGGATAATACCTTCCGACATCAGGGTAGGTTTTTCATAGGTCGCCTTGTCAATGACCGTGTTTGGATCGAAAACCACCATGTCTGCAACCATGCCTGGTGCCAGAGTCCCCCGGTCCGTCATGCCGATCGTCTTAGCCGGGAGACCGGACATTTTATAGATTGCATTTTCCAATGTAAGAGCCTTTTTTTCACGTACATATTCGCCCAGCACCTTGGGGAAGCTACCCCAACTCCGTGGGTGCAGGCGGTCGCGTAAGGACGCTCCGCAGTCGCACGCGATGGAAGCGGTAGGATGCTGCATGATGGCGATCAGATCGGACTCGATGCCGAAACGCGCAATAATGGCCTGGTTCTTTTCTTCCAGCAGCCGGATAACGGCTTCGCCTGGTGATTCTATACCATATGCTTCCATGGCATCACTCAGTTCCCGTTGAGAATCCAGTAAAAAAATACCTTCATAGCCTCCGAAGCGAAGTGTCATGGCTTCCTCGGCTTCCAGAATGATCCTGGCACGCAATGCCGGATCTTTAAACCGTGCAACCATCGTTTCGTACCCACCTTCCTGGGCCCAGCTGGGGATGATAAGGCTGGCCAGGCTGGTCATCCCAGCGAGATAGGGGTATACGTCAGCGACGGCGCCCCCTTCAAAATCGGTTTTGGCAGCGGTCATACGTTGCAGGATGGTATCCACCTTGCCTTGTTCCCAGCCCTGGACTTTCATGTGGGTAATCAGCGGAATCAGACCGCTGGCGGTACCTATATCAATGGTCTCGGTCATGCCGGCTATCGAACTGTAATGACTCTCGGGTGTGAGCCGGTCATGATTGGCAAAGACGACCTTCCAGTCAGCAAACGGGTTTAGGACTTCAATAACCTCCGCGGTTTTTGCATAACGGCCGGGTACATAATCCAGTCCGGCAGATACACCCCATGCTCCAGCTTCGAGCCCTTGGCGGATCATCTCCTGCATCTCTTGGATCTGAGCTTCTGTAGGCCGTAGGTCGTTTAACCCAACGGAAGCTTGCCAGACACTGTTAAAACCGATACAACCTCCGACATTCAGGGCCAGCCCGCCGGAATCCAACTGGTGCATTTGCAGGGTTAGATCCAGAGGACTACGACCGTCGGCGTTCATGATCTCCGTCGTCACACCCTGGCTGAGCATGTTGACCGCGGTAGGAAGGGCATCCGTTTCAGCATGACTGTGAATGTTGATGAACCCCGGTGCAATCACCAGCCCGGTGATGTCCACTTCTTCCGCCCCCACGGCCCTGGTTAATTTTCCGACCGCCATAATGGTATCTCCATTAAGGGCTACATCCCCGATATAGGCAGCTTTACCTGTGCCATCTACAATAGTTCCATTGCGGAAGATCAGGTCGTATTCTTGTGCCGGGCTACAAGAGGTCAGAATAACAAGTATAAATGGGACAAGCTTAAAAGCTAGTTGTTTACTTGCCAGTTGAAAAAGGGAGATGTGTTTCATAATTAAAATGCTATTGGTTTGTTTGAATCGGTTCAGATAATGAATGTAATAAGCAGCGCAGAATTGACAAAAGGCTTGAAAAAACAATATTTTAGATGGGCATGCTTAAAAATGGTAAATCAATGAATCTTCGAACAATACCTGACGCGCGTACTATCATCCTGATGTTTATGATTTTCTTTTCCTTGACGGTCAATGCACAGGATGGAACCATTTATCCCCTTGAAGCTCCCTCGGAACCAAATGCCATTATACTGGGTACCGGCGGCGTCGAAAATCAGCCTGCCAGTGAGTCCTGGTTTCGCCAGTGGGGAGACCCAATGGCACGCAATATAACTACAGCAACATTGACGCCGTTTTTGCCGGCGCCCGGCAAGGCTAATGGCGCTGCAGTCATCGTAGCTCCGGGCGGAGGATTCCGCTGGCTTTCGATGGGTAATGAAGGCTGGGAGGTTGCCGAGGCCCTGGCGAAGGAGGGGATTGCAGCATTTGTACTCAAATATCGCCTCTTTCCTACAGTGGAATCACTCGATGACTTTGCCGCCTGGATGAATAATCCTCGACCTGCACCTGCGAATAATTCCGGAACAGCGGGAGAAACCCCATCGCGTCCGCCGCAGATGGACCTGAGCAACCAATTGGAAGATGCCGAGGCAGCTTATGCAATGATCTTGCGTCGTGCGGAAGAATGGGGTGTGGATCCAGACCGCATAGGTATGATTGGATTCTCCGCCGGGGCAGGCTTGACGATGCATGCAACCCTGAACTCAAAAACCATGAAGCTGGCCTTTATCGGTCCGATCTATGGAGGTATGGGTTCCGTTGTCGTGCCCGAAAATGCACCGCCGATGTTTAATGTGATTGCATCCGATGATTTTCTTTTTCGTGGACAGTTTGGAGTGATTGATTCCTGGTACAAAGCAGGACGTCCGGTCGAATTTCATCTCTATCAGAATGGGGGTCATGGATTTGGCCTGGGTAATCCCAATCGAACCAGTAATCGATGGTTTGATGCATTTATCCATTGGTTAGAGGTTAATAATTTTCTGGCTGATAAAACCAAAGGGTAGCGGTTCAAAACAAATCGGATATGCCCTTGCCAATGGAGATATTTGCCCATTATTGGTGCCTGTAAAGGAATTTGGCAATTAAAATCATCATGGGGTGAAACGTTGATCACACGACGCAGCGCACCTTATCCAATGATTTACCTACTTGCCGGATCATTTAAAGTGCCGGATAAAAAACGCATTAATTGCGTTCGCGATTAATTTTGTCGGTTTAGCTATCGGCCGAATTCCTTTGCTGTCCTCCTGGCTTTAAACAAACGGACTTTTGAAATTTCTGTATTAAAAAGAATTTCTTTTGCAAGTATAAACTTTCTCAGACAAGGTGATATCCGTCATCTTTTTCGTCTTCTCTTTAGCGTGGTGTTGGTGTAATTTCGGTGAAAAGTAAAAGTCGATGGATAAGCATACACTCGATGTCCTGGATTCCTCCAACGGCCATGGTACCAAACAACGGAATAAGATTGATCAGGCCATCGTAGAGATCGTCAGCGATTCGGGCGAAGGCGCGCAAAAATGTGGGCAAAGCCTGGGTCAGATTTCCGCCAAAATGGGTAACGGCGTCTGGACAGTAGAGATTATTCCTGCGGAGATCCAGCCACCTGCCCGATCACGCGAAGGTGCTTCCGGGATCAGGGTTCGATTCGGAGCTAAGAAAATCACCAATATGGGAGATCATGCCGGATTGGTGGTTGCACTAAACGAACAGGTGTTGTATGGTCGATTGCGTCAAAATGCCTATAAAGAAGGAACCGTCCTTCTGATTGAGAATAAGTGGGCTACGGATGAGAATCCGGAGATACGGAGGCAATACGCCGAGGCATTGACCGAATTCAGGTCAGAAGGATTTGACGTCCGGGAAATACCGATGGAGACGGAATGTCTTAAGCTGGTCATGGATGCCCGCAAAGGGAAAAATATGTGGGTCTTAGGCTTGCTGTGTTACATCTATGACCGGGATATGGAATTAGCGGAGAAACAAATCCACCTCACTTTTCGCAAGAAATCCCAGCAGGTGATTGATGTCAATATTAATTTGCTGCGTGCCGGGTATCAATGGGCTGAGGATCACCTGGATGTTCATTACGAGATTCCACCCATGAAAGTTACTGACGACCAGGAGGTGATGAATGGCAACGAAGCCCTTAGCCTCGGAATCATGGCTGCCGGGATCGAGTTGTGTTCCATGTATCCCATTACCCCAGCAACGTCAGCCTCCCATCATCTCGCGGAGCACTTTGAAAAGGTAGGCGGTGTCGTGCACCAGGCCGAAGATGAAATTGCAGCCATTGGGTTTGCGGTTGGGGCTTCCTACGCAGGTAAGACGGCGGTCACCATCACTTCAGGTCCGGGAATTGCCCTGAAAACCGAATTTATCGGTTTGGCGGTGATGGCTGAAGTTCCGTTGGTTATCATTGATGTGCAGCGTGGGGGACCTTCTACCGGGCTGCCAACGAAGGTAGAACAGAGTGATTTGACTGCTGCTATAATGGGGCAAACCGGAGATGTTCCCAAAATTGTCATTGCTGCGGCAACCATAGAAGAATGCTTTCATTTCGTCATCCTCGCCCGCAAGCTGGCGGAGGCTTTCCGGACTCCGGTATTTCTTTTAAGCGATGCCAATCTGGCCACCGGCGTGCAACCCTTTAAAAGACCACAGATCAACCGCGACTGGTTTTCTCTGCCCATCGACCAGAGTGCCTGGAAAGAAGGAATCCGTGCCTTTGACTGGAGCCCGGAAACCGGTATCAGCAAGCGACCTATCCCGGGTCAACGCGGAGGAATGTATACGCTGACCGGACTGGCTCATGATGAAAACAGTAAAGTAGCTTACGATCCGGAAATCAATCAGCGGTCATCCGAAGCCCGCAGCCGGAAATTTGCTGCCTTCCAAAAAACGCTGAAACCACCAACGATCCATGGCGACCCGGAAGGTGATCTGCTGATCGTAGGGTGGGGGTCGACTCTGGGAGCCATTGATGAAGGCGTTGAAATGGCCCGCGATCAGGGATTAAAGGTTAGCTCCATCCACCTGCGGTTCTTATTCCCCTTTGAACCGGGCCTGGCTGACCTATTTGCACGGTTTAAAAAGGTAATGACCATAGAGATCAATTACAGCGATACCCTGGGTGACCCGATGATCACCCCTGAGAATCGACGGTATTCCCAACTGGCCTGGCAATTGCGCGCACGCACGCTGGTGGACATCGAGTGTGCAGGTAACGTCTACGGTCAGCCGTTGGGGCCTGGCCAGGTCCTTGAGATCATTAAAAAGCAATTGGCTTGAGAACGATTAATCTTCATAATTCTTCAGAAAATATCAGATCATGTTTGGCTTGAAAGCAGATGCCTGTAGCATACCGATGCCTGAAGTCTATTACGGGCTCGATGATTACGCAAAAAGTACGGCGCGGTGGTGCCCCGGATGTGGCGGCCATTCCATTTTAGCGGCTGTTCACAAAGTGTGTAAAGACAAACAATATCCTCCGGAAAAGACAGTCTGTGTTTCCGGTATCGGCTGTAGCAGCAGATTTCCCCACTACATGGGGACCTATGGATTCCATGGCCTGCATGGTCGGGCATTTCCGGTGGCCTGTGGAGTGAAATTTCGCCGGCCGGACCTCCACTTATTTGTAATTACCGGTGATGGCGATTGTTGTTCCATCGGTGCTGGCCACTGGGTTCATGCCATCCGGTACAATATGAAAATGGTCGTCCTGCTGTTCGATAACGGGATCTATGGCTTAACAAAAAAGCAAACATCCCCTACCAGTGCATTGGGTACGCATTCCAATACACACCCCCACGGTTCCGTGGTACCACCAATCAATCCTTTGCAGACGACACTTGGATTTTCTAATGTTTCGTTTGTGGCACAGACCACAGACTGGCACCCCGCTCATCTGCAGGCGACCATTCGGAAGGCTGCTGATCATCCGGGCCTGGCTTTCGTGCGTATCGTACAGCGCTGCCCCATGTTTATGAAAGACCTGTATGGTGATATGTCCGCCGACCCTAATTCATTGATTTTATTGAATCATGAAAAGGGCATCGATTTAGACCCCGCCATTGCGAAATCTTTCAAACGGAACCTGGATCACGATCCTTCTGACCTCGGGGCGGCCAGGGAAGTAGCTGAGATCCACGATGGCATTCCGGTAGGATTACTCTACCAAAACACGGAAAACATGCGGTATGATGATTATGGAGCGCATAATCTGGGCATGTCCATTGATGACAAAAGCAAAGCCTTGGATGCACTCCTGGATCGCTATGCCATTTGAAGCCCAAAGCCATGGAAAAAGAAAGTCAAATTCCCTTCGGCGATTATTTCAGCGTTGATCCGTTTGCCTCAAGCGACGCTTCGATGGTTGAAACCGTACAGAAAGAAGAGCCATCTGAACATAAGCCGGTACTTCCAAACGGACCCCGCGCAGATGAGGCGGAATTGCGGACCTACCTAAAAGCCTTGCGTCACTTCTTTGCCGATGGAGTCAAAACAACGCTAGGACTCACCAGACCGGTCGCGCCAGTGCTTCTGGCGCCATTTATCCGGGGCCAACATCCGGATAGCGATTATCCGGTTTTCTACCATCCTGAAGCCCACAGCCTCCATCCGTTGCGCACCTTGCTGCAGGATAAATACCAGGACCTGTTTTCTGAAGGGGAAGAAAAAATTTTGAAACCCAACCTGTTACGCCTGGAAGGTTACATGCGACAGATTCTGACCGGAAAAAATCCCGGGGATTATAAAAATGTCGTTCAGGAAGCCTTTACAAAGTTGAAAGACCTGGAGGTACATGGAGAGGAAGGAAAGCAGTTCCTGAAAGATTGCGGACAACTGGAAGAAGCCATGCTAAAAAGTGAAGGTGTATTAATCGAATACGCCTCTGCCATTCCATTCCGACTGCTCAACCTTGAACTCCGCCACCGTCTGAATGCAACCCGTGAGTTGACAGAGCGGATTCGCAAACTGACTTCCGGACTGACAGAATTGCTCCGGCTCCATCACAATGTGCCGGCTGACAAGGAAACAATTGATACCGGCCAGCATGACCTGATTTCCGGCTTGGTTTCTTTTGAAACGGTGGAGAAAATGATGCCTGCTGATGCGACTACCGGATGGTCACCGGAAAGGATCCAACGTATAAGTGATGCACTGGCTACCCTGGAACATGCTGCGGAGTTTTTTAAGGACCATCGGAGTATGGTCTTTGTAACGGCTGAATTAGCCCGTGAATTTTCATTGGATGGGATTTTACAGGAAGCTACGCTGGATATCACGACCGGCCATCCCTGTGCAAAAGCGGAAGCTTATTTCCGCAGTGAAATGAATGATCTTGTCGGGATTATCGCAGCCATGCGGATGGCAGAGCTCGAGCTCTCCAATGAATACGATGAAGATCTCCACAATCGCTATTTTGAACGGTTTGGATTTGTAAACCTCAGAGAAGAAGATGTCCAGCTATTACCAGGTCTGCTGGTGATTGCAGAAAGCCGGCAGTTATTGCAGGAGCCGGAAGACTTTCTTGCTTTGGTAACCGATAATGCCCCCATAAAAGTATTGGCAATCAATCGGGTAGGGGAATTGAGACTTCCTGAAGAGGACGGAGATTTGTCTTTATTTCGGCAAGAACTGGCGTCATTGGCGTTGTCGCACCGCAATGCATACATCTTCCAGGGCAGCAGTGACTTGCCCGGTCAACTGAATCAAGCGCTCCAAGCCGGCCTGAATTCCCCACTACCGGTTTTGTGGAATGTATTGTTTGCCGACAAGGCTTCAAAAGACCCCATGTACGACTATGTAACGCTGAATACAGCCTGTGAAAGCCGTGTTTTTCCTCGTCTGGTCTATGACATTCGAGCCGGAGAACAATTCGGCAGCCGTTTCTCCATCCAGGCCAACCCTCAGGCAGATCGGCATTTTGCCAGCACCAGTCTGGAAGTGTTATCAGCCGGACAATCCGAAAACAAGGAGTTTACCCTGACCATGGCCGATTTTTATGCCATGGATCCGGCCCGGTCCGGCGAACTGGAGATCATTCCACCTTCACTTTATCCGGATAATCTGTTGCCCCTGGAGGACTATCTGACCATGCCGTCCGGGGTTGTAGAAAGTCAGCTGCCATTCATTTGGGTGCTCGATGAAAAGGATGAATTGCATAAAGCCGTTATCCCGTTTTCCTGGTTGGCTCCCTGCAAGGAACGATTGGATAACTGGCAATTTATCCAGGAATTAGCCGGAGTGAACAGTTATCATGTTAACCGCGCCATCGAAAAGGCTCGTAACGATTGGGAAACAGCCAAAATGAAAGAGATGGAAGCGCTGAAGTCGGAGATGGAATCTGAAATTGCACGTGTACGCCAGGAAGAAGGAGGTAAAGCGATGGACCGGTTGGTCAATGTTCTGCTCGATCTGGACCAGGTTGTGCCGGCTCCGTCGTCTTCCATTACGCAGCCAAAAGCCCAGTCACCTGTTGAGCAAGGGGAGGAACCTACGTTGGTTCAAAAGGAGTCACCTCCGCAGGAAGAGGAAGCGGAAGTCAGTGCGGAAGCCTGGATTGAAACGTTTCGCTGTACGACCTGCAACGATTGCATCAATGCAGTACCGGGTGTATTCAAATACAATGGTGACAAACAAGCCTATGTCCACAATCCTCAGGGGGGCACTTTTGCCCTGATAGTAGCTGCCGCCGAGAAGTGCCCGGCTCGCTGCATCCATCCGGGGCTACCTCAAAATCCGGCTGAGCCTAACCTGGAAGCACTGATCAAACGCGCTGAAAAATTCAATTGAGCATGTTTGGTGAAGTGACCATATCCATACTCTTGCTTACCGGATTGGGGCTCCTATTTGCCACCATCCTGGCCATTGCCTATAAGAAGATGAAAGTGTATGAGGACCCTCGCATCGACCGGGTAGAAAGCATGCTGCCAGGGGCCAATTGCGGGGCTTGTGGCATGCCTGGGTGCCGTGCTTTCGCTGAGAAACTGGTCGGCATGGAGATGAATCTCGTGAAATGCACCGTTAGCTCTCCTTCCAGTGTGGAAAAGATTGCCACCTTCCTGGGGATTGATGCAGGTGGTGGTGAAAAGGTTGTGGCCCGCTTACTCTGCGCCGGAGGAACCAAAGAATCATCCAGGCAAGTTGCCTACTCCGGACATCTGAATACCTGCCGTGGAGAGGCTGCCATCGCCGGAGGCACCAAAGATTGCAACTGGGGTTGTCTGGGCTGGGGTGACTGTGCCGACGCCTGCGACTTTGACGCCATTCACATGAATGCCAATGGTTTGCCGGTGGTTGACATCGACAAATGCGTCGCTTGCAACGATTGTGTGGAAATATGTCCCAAAGGACTCTTCACCCTCATGCCTACGACGCAAAAATTGATCGTCCAATGCAAGTCTTTATTAGCCGGTGAGGAAGCCCTGGCCCGCTGCTCGGTTGCATGCAATGCTTGCGGTCGCTGTGCTGCCGATTCCATCCCTGGTCTGATTGAGATGTCCAATAACCTGCCGGTCATCCATTACGAGATGAACGAACTGACTTCCCCGGTGGCTACCGTAAGGTGTCCAACCGGAGCCATCGTCTGGCTGGAACACGAGAAACAATTTGAAGATCAGGTCACCTCCGGTCTGGCAGTGGGACAGGTGGACACCGGTGAATTTGATGAAGACATTTATTATCAGTGATGAAAGCGAACAATACGGCACGACAGATCTGGCTTCAATTGGAAGCGACCATCAGTGAAGGTGTTAGCCTGCCGGATGCACCTGCGATCACCGGACATCACCCCTCAGGCAGGCAAGTACACATGGATTCTACCGGGGAGCTCGCATTCATCCTGGGTATCAGCGCCGGCGGTCTGCGCACCGCAGCCTGGCTAAACGACCAGAATCAATCCCTTCCTGCATTACAACAGGCCACTCGGCAATTGTTGCCGATCGTAGTCGTAATCGAACCCGGGCAATCTCACCTGGTGATGGATTCCGGCGCTTTCGTCCTGCGCGCGACGAATGCCCGGGAACTGATTGACCTGACACTTATTGCCCACTACGTAGCCGAGCGGGCGTTGGTTCCCGGAGTCCTCATCTATGCCGGTGATCCACTTGACTCAGCTAGCCTGCCGGATCAACGCCTGATCCACCAATATCTGGGTGATGCCGATGATCGCATCGCGGTTCCGACCGAAGCCCAACAAATGTTATTTGGCAAAACCCGCCGCCGCATACCTCGGCAATTTCACCCGGATATTCCGGTTATGAGCGGGGTGGCCAAATCTCCCGCCGGACTGGCCTACGAATCCGCCGCCCGGCAAGCTTATTTCGGTGCCACCCTCGACGACTTCCTTGAGACAGCCCGGACAGAATTTGCAACATTGTTTGGCACCCAGTACCAAGCCTTAAAAGGTAAAAACACCGAGCGGGGAGGACTGTTATTGGTGAGCGATGCTCCGGAAATCTGGACGGCTACCGAAGAACTGAAGACAAAATCGCGTTTTATGCAGCTGGAATTGCACCAACTACAACCGGTGCCTTTAGCCCTGAAAAAAGTAGCCGAAAAAGCCACCACCGTCGTGTCGGTGGAGGCATCCCACAGCAGCATTCCGGTACTAGCCCGGTTGCTGCAGGCCGGTCTGGCTTATCATTCCGCTCCCGTTTATGCGGCTAGCTATGTCCATTCGCCGGAAGCCATGGCTCTGCAAGATTTCTTGCAAAAAGCCGAAGAACGGAAAATCACAGAATCCCTGGTCTGGTTGGATGTGCCGTATTACCTGGATCACTCCAACTATCCCAAAAAGCAGGTACTCATGCAGGATGTGCAGCGTGCCTATCCGAACCTGAAACCTGCCCATTCCACAGCTAAGGAAGGCACCACCCGTTTGCCCGATCGCATCCCCATGGTACTACGCAAAAGCAAAGATCTCGGCCCGGCTTATGCCAGGACCACTCATTTCTATGACACCACGGCCTTTTTTTATGAAGGTAGCAACGAATGGACAGCAGACCCATTCCAGGCCATGCCCGTCATGCCACCTGCCACTGCAGCGCTCGGACGTGAAGCCATGCAGCGGACCAAACTTCCGGTACTCGACACTTCCCGTTGTACCGGTTGCGGCGAATGTCTGATCCATTGCCCCCACAGCGCCCTGCCTTCTCTGGTCACCAACTTCGAGACCCTATTGCAGTCCGGCATCCAGCAAGCCCAATCGCGAGGCCATGTCATCACCCAATTGTTTCCCCAGATAAAGAATCTGGCCAAGGTTGCCAACTCATATGCATCGGCCCACCAGCAAGCATTAAACAGTAAACATCAGGAACTGACCATAGCCCACCTGCTTACTCCTGCTTTTGAAGATTTCCTGATCCGGGGAAAACATACGGAAGAACGGGAAAACAGCCTGCGACAGGAATTTAATGCAGTTTTAGATGTCATTGGCCCTCTTCCGGCCGTCATCACCGCACGCTTTTTCAACGATTCCACTAAGGAACTATTTAGCCTCAACATCGCTCCCCATGCCTGTACCGGCTGTAGCATTTGCGCTGCGGTTTGTCCGGAAGATGCCTTCCGTATGGAAGAAGAAACACCGGCCCTGCACACCCGGATACAACGTCAATTTGCATTATGGGAGAAAGTCCCCGATACTTCCGGAGATACCATCCAACAATTGATGGATGATACCAGCTATCCGTCCCTTGCCGCGCTTATGCTCAGCCGTAATTATTACGAATCGCTGACCGGAGCGAGCGATCCGGCACATGCCGGAGTGAAGACGATCATCCATCTGATCACCTCCGTTGCTGAGGTCAGTGGCCAGCAGGCTTCCCGGACACTTCTGAAACAGTTGGACAGTTTGTCTGAGGCCATTAAAAGTCAATTGAACTCCGAATTGAGCAGCGCCCTTCCGGAAGTGGATGTGGCCACCCTTTCCGGTTCGCTGGATCAAATCCAAACAGCACACCTGACACTCGACGAGCTTTTGGCACGCGGTAGCAACAAGAAATCAGGTCACTTATTGGACAAAGCGGTATTGCAACGCAAGCTGGGCCTGCTCCGCCAGTTGGAAGATTTGGGTGAATTGATCACCTCCGGAATTTCCGGTGAGGGCCGGGCACGGTATACCGTAGCACTCGACCATTCATTGCATGAGGTGGCAACCTTCCCGGTCAACTCATTCACGGTGCCGGTCATGACCTTCAATGGCAATACGCCGGGCATGGCTCTGGGGCTGGTCCGGGCGCACATCCGTCACCTATTGGACAACATCAAGATCATTCGTCGGGCCGGACTGGAACAAAACAACCAGTACAATCCCATCATTCACGATGCCCAGATCGCCGGGTTGACCTGGGAAGATCTGACGGAAGCGGAGAAAGCCATGGTTCCGCCACTACTGCTCATCACCCGGCAATCGTTCCTGGATCGGCAGTCCTCCAGTTCTCTGGCGGGATTGCTTGATCAGGGATTGCCTGTCAAAGTATTTGTGCTTGATGAGGTGAAGCCCGGATTTGACCCGGCTGCAACCCATCTGGCTTTCGGACCATTATCCCTGGCGCCTTACCTGGGATTGCAGTCCGTGCAAGCAGGACAATTTTCTTTGGCGAATCCGGATCATCTTTTCAATGGGTTGTTCCATGCAATGGGAAAACCCGGTGCGGCCCTCCTGCGATTACTGGCACCGGATGTACCTCACGGCAATCCGCAGCTATTGCATCAATTGGCCAGCGAAACCAGGACTTGGGTTCTCCTGGACTATCAGCCCGATCGTCCAGGTCAGTTGATTATGTCGCGCTTGCACTTGCAGGAAAACCCGGACCCGGACAACGAATGGGTACATCGGATCATTCATTACGGCACTGAAGACGAACCGCAGGAAGTGGATTACGAAATGACCCCTGCCGACTGGTTTTACGTACAACCTGAATACCGGAGTGGATACAGTCCCTGGATGGATAATGCAGACCAAGCCGTTCCCGTGGCGACCTATCTGCGCCAGGACCCTCAGGATCGTCGGTCGATGGTGCCCGTGATCTTTCGGGTCAATGATCAGGGAGAGCTGGTAAAATATTCGGTACCAGCCGTCATCGTGAAGGCTGCCGCTGCTGCCGGCAGATCCTGGCAACTGCTGCGGGAGATTGGTGGAGAGCTGACCGAATTCCCGGAAAAACTACAAAAAAAGGTAGCCAGCGAAATGAAGGAACAATACGAAAAGGAAAAAGCCAACATGATCGAACAAAACGAGCAACAGATCCGGGAACTGGAAGCAGTTCACCTGGAAAAAATGCGGGCTCAGATCAAGTCCAAATTGATGCAGATGGCCGGATGGAATGGGTAGAAATGTTGAATGTTGAGTGCTGAATGTTGAATGCAAAGATCGGCCAGACTTTTAAATCCAAAGCCCGTTTTCCCGGGATTCCCCCTTTGAAGGGGGATTTAGGGGGATGTTTTAAGAAGTTGACAGCAGAACACAACACTGGAACGGAGTCCCCTCCCCGGAGGGGATTTAGGGGTGGGTATTAATTAGTTTATAAAATGACAACAAGCGCGACATTAAGTTTTAGCCACGGAGTACACCCGGAGTACTTCAAGCACCTGACGGATGCCAAGCCCATCGAGCAGATGCCTTTTGCCGAAACGTATGTATTGCCCCTGGGCCAGCACACTGGCGCCCCGTCCAAAGCCCTGGTACGTAAAGGCCAGGAAGTCCGCCGTGGTCAAATGATTGCCGAGCCAGGAGGATTTGTCTCGGTGGCACTGCATGCTCCTGTTGATGGCACGGTAACCGGCATTGAGCTGGTCGAAATGCCCAATGGAAAGATGGGACCCGCCATTCTGCTGCGCACGGATCCCTATTCTACCCAACAGTTGAACCTCACCCCTCCCACACCGCCGGAGGAGATGGATCTTAAAACATTTCTCATTTCCATCCAATCTTCAGGTCTGGTGGGTTTAGGCGGTGCAGCCTTTCCAGCCCACGTTAAATTTTCCATACCTGAAGGCAAGACCTGCCGCTACCTGATGCTCAATGGCGCTGAGTGCGAACCCTTTCTTACCTCCGACCATCGTACCATGGTCGAACATCCCGATGCGATTGTAGATGGTACCGCCATCCTGCAGCATTTCATCCGGGCAGAGAAGATCTTCATCGGCATCGAGGAAAACAAGCCCGATGCCATTGCTATCCTGACCGAAAAATTTAACCGTTCCGGACTACCTGCGGAAGTGGTACCGCTGAAGGTAAAATACCCCCAGGGGGCCGAGAAAATGCTGATCACTTCCATCATCCAACGGGAGGTACCTTCCGGAAAACTGCCATTGGACGTGGAAACGCTGGTGTCCAACATCAGTTCCATTGCTGCCATGAGCTACTGGTTCCGCCAGGGTATCCCGTTAATCGAGCGGGTGGTCACCGTCACCGGTACCGCCATCCACCGACCCTCCAACCTGCTGGTGCCTATCGGCACTTCGATGCAGGAGGTGGTGAATTACTGCGGTGGTCTCACCAACGAGGTGAGTCGCATCCTGTTGGGTGGCCCGATGATGGGCATGGTGCAAAAATCCCTGAACAGCCCGGTCCTCAAGGGCACCTCAGGCATCCTGGCACTCACCAGCCGCGAGGTCAAGGATCTCGAGGAATACGAATGCATTCGCTGTGGCAAATGCGTCGACGCTTGCCCCATGCACCTCAATCCTTCCCTCCTGGGACTGCTCGCCAAAAATGGACTGTGGGAGGAGATGCAGGACAACTATGTCTTCGATTGTTTTGAATGCGGCAGTTGTTCCTTCGTATGCCCTTCCGGCATCCCATTGGTACAGAGCTTCCGGGTTGCCAAAGGACTATTGCGGGAACAACAGGCCCGGGAAAAAGCTAAAGCCACTGCCGTATGAGTATTGCTGCCGGAAAGATTACCATTTCGACTTCACCCTTCCTTCATGGGGTAGATACTACGCCGCGCATCATGTGGGAAGTGACGCTGACCCTGTTGCCGGTGGTCGCCGCAGCCTATTATTTTTTCGGACTGGCTGCACTCCTGCTGATTGGCGCTACCATTGCCGGGTGTCTGGCGGCGGAATATTTGTTTTTGCCGGCTACCAAACGTAAATCCGCACTGCGTGATGGCAGTGCTACCCTTACCGGACTCCTGCTGGCGCTTTGCCTGCCGCCGGGATTCCCGTTGTGGATGAGCTTTGTCGGTGGCTTTGTAGCAATTGGCATGGGCAAGATGATCTGGGGAGGACTGGGTAACAATGTATTCAACCCCGCCCTCGTCGGCAGAGCTTTCTTGCAAGCTGCCTTCCCTACAGCGATTACCACCTGGTCCGCACCAGACGGCCATTACCTGAGCCTGCGGGGTACCAACCTGGCATTGCCTTTCTTTCAGGGTCATGCCGTCGATGCAATCAGTTCCGCTACCCCCCTGGCAACGATGAAATTTGATCATGTGGCTGCTCCCCTCATGCAATTGCTGTGGGGCAATACCAGCGGCTCCCTCGGTGAGACCAGTGCCATCCTGTTTATCCTGGCCGGGCTTTACTTGTTGTTCCGCAAGATCATCAACTGGCGCATCGTGGTATCCATTGTTGCAATGGTGGTCGCGTTCTCAGGCATTTTCTGGCTGATGGATGGATCGCGTTATCCTTCTCCACTCTTTATGCTGTTATCCGGAGGACTGCTTTTAGGCACCGTCTACATGGCTACCGACCTGGTCACCTCTCCGATTACTCCGAGAGGATTGTGGATCTATGGGTTGGGCATCGGCTTCCTGGTGGTCCTGATCCGCACCTGGGGTGGTCTGCCGGAAGGGGTGATGTATGCCATCCTGCTGATGAATGCCTGCACCCCGCTGATCAATCGTTTTACCAAGATCAAACCGTACGGACACTCATGAGCACCGAGGAACAAATGACGTTTGACCAGGAACCGGAACCCAGTTCATTCCGGCTCATCGCCACCTTGGGGGTTGCCGGCTTCCTCTCCGGTCTGGTGTTGGTATCCAGCTACCTGTGGACCAAGCCTACCATCGATGCCAATAAAGCGGAGGAACAACGGCATGCCATTTTCCGGGTTTTGCCCGGCACGGCAGATTTCGAGACCTTCACTTTACAGGACGGTCAGCTACAGACAGCCACCGGGCCTGCGGAGGATAGGGTCTTTCTGGGACGTGATACCAACGCTGGCTTCACCGGATTTGCCATCACCGGGGAAGAACCGGGATTTTCAGACATCGTCACCGTGATCGTGGGTTATCATCCGGCCGATCAGGCCATCATTGGATACCAGGTATTGGATTGCAAAGAAACACCGGGCCTGGGCGACAAGATCATTCGCAACGAAGGTTTCCTGGCCAATTTCAGCCACCTGGTGGTTGACCCGGAAATCGCCCTGGTGAAGAATGGCACCAAAAAACAGCCCAATGAGGTCGACGGCATCACCGGAGCGACCATCTCCTCCCGTACGGTGGTCAATCTGCTCAATAATGCCATGACCAAATGGAAAGGTCCCATCGATGCCTACCTGCAAGCTCATCCCGAACTGGAAAAAACGACCGGCCATGAGTAATGAAGTTAATGGATCGCAAAATATGCAGGAATTCCTCAAAGGCTTGTGGAAGGAAAATCCTGTCTTTGTGGCCGTACTCGGCATGTGTCCATCATTAGCGGTCACCAACAGCGCCATCAACGGGCTGGCCATGGGGTTGGCGACGACGTTTGTCCTCATCGGATCCAGCATCCTGGTGTCGTTGTTGCGCAAGGTCATCCCCAAGCAGGTGCGGATCACCACCTATATTGTCATCATCGCCACCTTCGTGACCGTCGTGGACTTCACCCTGCAAGCCTATTTCCCGGACATCCACAAAGCGCTGGGCGCCTTCATCTCCCTGATTGTGGTCAACTGTCTGATCCTGGCGCGCCAAGAGTCATTTGCCAGTAAAAATGGCCAATGGCGTTCCTTCCTGGATGCGTCGGGTATGGGACTGGGCTTCACCTTTGCCCTGTTTACGCTGGGGGCAATCCGTGAGGTCTTAGGGAATGGATCCCTCTTTGGGGTATCCTTGTTTGGCAAGGCTTTCGAGCCCTGGATCGTGATGATCCTGCCACCTGGTGGCTTCTTTGTGCTGGGATTATTATTGCTGCTGTTCAATTGGTCGGCACAACGCCGCAAACAACGTAAAATGCAAACGGCATGAACGAACTGATCTGGATCTTCATCTCGGCCCTGTTGATCAACAACTTCACGTTGTCGCTCTTCCTCGGCTTGTGTCCTTTCCTGGGGGTCACCCAACGGATGGAGACCGCCTTCCGGCTGGGACTGGCCAACATCTTTGTCATGGTCATCACGGCCATTGCCGCTTACATATTGAATACCTGGGTACTTATCTATGCGCCTTACCTGCGCTTGATCAGCTTCATCATTGTCATCGCCAGCGTGGTCCAATTTGTGGAGATCGCGATCAAAAAGCTAAGTCCGGTGCTCTTCAAGGCGCTGGGCATCTTCCTGCCTCTGATCACCACCAATTGTGCCATCCTGGGCCTGGCTTTATTTAGCACCAATAAGGGCTATGGCTTCCTGGAAGGCCTCATCTATGCGTTGGGTGCAGGGGGTGGTGTCACCATCGCCCTGGTGTTGTTGGCCTCTATCCGGGAGGAGACCCGCATCCTGAACATCCCCAATGTCGTCAAGGGCACCGCCTTGAATCTGATCATCGCCGGCATTTTGTCTCTGGCCTTTATGGGCTTTGCCGGATTATTTGGCAGTCATTAATAGAGTTGCTATGGAAACACTCCTGCAATACCTGGTCCCTATTCTCGCCCTCGGCATCGTGTCCGCCGGATGGATGGGCATGCAGTTATGGGCGAAACGGAATGAGGTGAAGAACCACATCGATCACGAGGGTGGATGTTGTGGGGCATGTAGTAATAGGGATAAATGTGAGCGAAGGACATCTTGATAAGGAGTAATTATGGAAAACTGCATATGCAATCTTATTCGGACGTATTGAAAATCCGATTAACCATAAAACAACAATATACAGATAATTGACCCCCACCCAGGTCTCCAAGTCCATTCTTATCGCTTGACACCAACTTGATTCAAATTATCCGGTCCATGGCCTTTATTGGCTTCCCCGAATAATTTTAAGGTTACGAATTGAGTTATAACGGAAAGCCTCCTATACATGCAGGCCAATATAACTGGGTTAGCCATGATGTTCGTCACATAAACATTGCTTGTATTTATGGAGAATGGAAAGGATGTTTGTCCACATCGGCTAGGAAAGTCATATTTTAAAGTTATGAATAATTGGGATCTATGCGATCTCGTTGTCTTCTAGGAGCAGTAGATGCCCCTGCTGCCATGGATTTATCACCTCATTATGGATATATAATCTTGTCAGTTAAAATATAGTTATTAATTAGGGTGTTTCGCCTGGGCAGTAATTGAAAGGATTTCTTAAGAATTAAAAATTAATAAATGAAACCAATACTCACAACAATCTGCTTGATTTTGCTATCCAGCTATGGCCCTGATCGTAATCAACTGGGGCAATATTACCGGAATCTAGACAAGGCGGAGGAATTCGTTATTAAAAAAGAATACAAAAAAGCGATTCTGAAGTATAAGGCCGCCATAAAACTGAATCCTGCAATTTTTTCAAATACCGACTGTTTAAATGCCATTCAATGTTATGTGAAAAGCAGTGCCTCCCATGCTGAATCCCCCTTTATCAGGTTACTCTTATCAAGGGGCGTGCCTGAGTCATATTTTATGGACAACTATGATCATTTGGATTACGATTTCGAACAGGAGGTCAAATCGGTTGTTGACAGCGCATTGATCGCTATTGTGGATTCCATGTATCTGATGGATCAGCAATATCGATACGATTATGAAGGTTACTATCCATTAATAAAAAGAATCGATAGTTTGAATCGGGTGAAATTAGAACGCCTGATCAATAAATATGGCTATTTTAGAAACCAGCTTGGCTCACAAGTGAATAATGACGGGAGAATTACTGGTGATTCGAAGTTGGATGACTTGCTTATCCATCAGGTTAAGAATGATCCGAAATATTTTGCCGGGATTCTGGAAAATGAAGTGTTCAGTGGCAGAATGCCCAGGAAAGCATTTTATTTCCATTCAAAAAATTTTCAGCACATTAACCGGTATAATCTCGGATGTGATCAGTATTTGATCAATTCTATTTTCATCAGAGTGCGGGATAACGTCTATACTTGTTGTTGCGACAGGGAAAAAATAGCCAATAAAAACAGAAAAAAGTTCTATTTGAATAGGTTGGAAACCGTTAGGTTTAAAACAAAATTTGCGCAAAGTAACCCTGAATTTAGGCTTGGTTCCAATATTATGACATTTAACTCCAGCAAAGGGGATCAAGACTATGATTTATTTGTCAAAGAATTATTAGACAAGGGATTTGTATTGTTTCGGGAGTGAGAAAATAATCGCTCTGTTGCTCGCAATAGCGCGGAGACGCAAAGGATCTGATGCGAGCCTATGCACTGTAATGAGTACAATTAACGTCGCAACCTGGCCCTTAAGTGAATTTAAATTACCAATTTGGTATAGCTCGCAAGGCGCAGGGACCCAAAGGATGTTTAGTCTTTACTTAATTTATAGCATTCCCCGGGAATCGGCCATTGTAAACTAGAAGGAAACCTTAACTTTAAACTGTTTGACTGGGAAAGGTAATATACCTTTTATTGTTGCATTACTAACGACATGATTGAATTAAATGTATACTACAAAGATGATCAAGACAAGCCTTTTCCGATATGTAAGTTAAGTTATTTCATTGCAATAATTTTGGTGCTAGTATTAATCATAATTACTGAATTGTATAATGATATTCAAATTTCACAATCTAGGTTAACCCGGGCCATCTTTATGACAGCTGCAATGATTTTGATTCCGTTTATGCTAATTGCACGCATCTGTGCCCATAGGCTTAGAATAAAAGAACCATTGAAAGGGAAATTGCTTAATCATATCTATCTTTCACGGGAGGCTATAATGATAAAAAAGCAAATCATCCCCATAGAATCAATTAAGCACATAAAGGTAGTCATTAATGACGTAAGGAACTTTGCATCTCACGGTATTAATAATCAATTTCTATTATCGACATTCACAAAAATTGTAGAATATCAATTTGAATTGCAATCTAAACAGGAACTTCACAAACTGTTGGTCGAATTGGACGCACTCAGATCTTGCGGTGTCCAAATTGAACTTGTGAATAAATTTCACCAATGATTCATGAAGGCTTGAAGAAGCCTAAATTATGAAATTATGGTATTTAAGAGTGAATGTAATTATCACGGCTATATTTATCAATCTTATTCCTCTAAGTTCCATTTGCAATGCATGCGTAGTGATCTCATCAATACCTGAGGACTAATATCCATTAACTATTTGCCTAATCAATTTGTGAATCTTCCCATTGGTCATTAACTTCACTCATCCGGATCCCTTTGCTTTGTGGACATCACCATCTATCAAGAATGGTGAAAATATTGGATTTGCATTGAGAAGAAAGTATTATAGGAGAAATAAGGTCTCATACACATTTTAGCCTAATTCATTTTGAAATAAAAGACACCAACTAAGGCGACTTTATTGATTGAAACTTCCAACATAGCCGATAAAACCAACATTGCCGTGCTCCCGTTCGTGAAGAAGGGAAACCAGGTGTTGCTGCCGTACAGGGGTGGAATGATATTCTGGGTTTCTCGCAAATGCTCAGAGACGCAAAGGGTGTCGTTATGACATGCATAATAACATCAATACTTTTCTTCTTTGCGACTTCGCGGCTTGGCGTGAAATATAATTACTACTCATTGTTTCTCGCAAAGGTGCAGAGACGCAGAGACTCAAAGACGCAAAGGCGCAAATTCCTATGTTCCACGGCCACATGGCAGGGCAGAAAACTTCTACCATCATGAAGCCAATTCTTCCAAATGAGCTAAACGGCTTGCCATTTGTTGGCTGTAGTGATATTCCAGGATACGATGAATGATTAAGTTGGATTGATCCGGATAGTTGACGGATAGCCTTTGATCCTTTTGTGCCCAATCCTTAATAACAGGAAGATTATCTGGATCAAGTTTAGACACTACGGGGATTCCCATTTGCTTTAAACTCATCGCATTAATACCCTGTTCGTATTGGCCTTTCATCGGAATGACCAATAATTTTTTTTGCAGGAACAAAGCTTCAGCGGGTGTTTCAAAGCCTGCACCACATAGAACTCCCGCAGCGGTGGAAATGCTATGGATAAAATCTTCCGAGTTGATTGGCTGGATCGTACAATTGCCCTTCGTGTACGAAGTGGATGCATGCTTGGAGAAAATAACCCATTGATAGGAAGGCATTTGCGTAAGCACATGAATGATTTTCTCATCCGAATAGAAAGGAAGATAGACCGTATAATGTCCTTGGTCGGAGATCGAGGCGTTACGGATTTCCTTGCGTATTATGGGCAGAAAAATATCCTTTTCATAGGAATAAAAATGAAAACCAAAATGCTTGGTACAAGGGGCATAACCGCTCAGGACCAGATGCCCGATCCAATCTTTTCGCGCAGGCTTAGGCACGGCGTCCGAGAGCAAGGCCGATTGGTGTGACAAAGAATAGCAGGGGATACCTCTCCATTTGGCCGCCCATGCGGTGATCGGTTCGAAGTCATTTAAGATGAAATCGTATTGATTGACCGGGCAAGCCATGATCTCACTGAGAATTCGACGCACGCTATTGGTACGCCAGGTCGCTTGATAATTGATCCCCCCATTGGTGCCAAAAATAAAACTCGCACCGTGTAACCGGTATTTTACCGGATAATTCAACTTAATTTCGGATTGTGTACCACTGATGAGCACATCGGTATCCACGTGCCTGGAAAGTTCAGGAAGAAATTCCATGGCCCGGCTCATATGACCATTTCCGGTGCCCTGGATGGCATAAAGGATTTTCATAAATTTAATTGTAACATTTCCACAAGCATGTTCTTGAATATTTGTTTGGAGGATTGTCCGGCTAAAAATTCCAGATCAACACTTTCCAATTCTTCTTCAACATGGTATTGCAATAATTCTGTTTCATTATATTGATAGACACGCCATTGTCCATGGTGGTATTCTAGGGAAGTCAGATTCTCGATCCAGTCCCCCGAATTTAAATAGAGCACCTCCCGGCCATGAAAATGGTATTTGCTGATTTGCGGCTGATGGATATGACCACATACCACAAAGTCAAATTTATTCCTGGCCGCAATTTCCGTGGCGGTTTCTTCAAAATGATTAATATACTTTACAGCAGATTTAACACTGTTTTTTATTTTTTTTGATAATGAAATCCGGCCCTTACCCACCAGCTTACTGATCGCATTAACCAATCGATTAAGCTGTATCAGAAGATCGTAGCCGATGCCTCCTAATTTGACCAGCCATCGTGAATGTTGCATGGTTACGTCAAAAATGTCACCGTGGAATATCCAGGCCTTCTTCTGATCAATCTCCAAAACCATCTTGTTCTGGATTTCAAAATTACCCAGTTTCAAGCCTTCAAACTTCCTCAGTACTTCATCGTGATTGCCCGTAATGTAGGTGATCTTAATACCCTTCACCAGCCACTTGAATAGCAGGCTAATGATCTTCATATGGTTTTTAGGCCAATAATTTTTATTGAATTGCCACATGTCCAGGATGTCACCATTCAATACCACTTGCTTTGGCTTTATGCTTTTAAGGTACAGCAAGAGCTCGTCGGCCCGACACCCTCTGGTGCCTAAGTGAACGTCTGAGAGAACGAGTAAATCCAGGTTTCTTTTGCTTAATTTGCTCATGTTATACATTATATTTCGTCGTCATGCGTGACAATATTAGACACAGCTTCTTAATCCTTATTCATTTTCACATTAAGAAAATATTAAATGTTTGTTACGGGTTTTCGATGGAATGGAAAATGAACACCAGAGAGGAACAATATTAACGGAGCTGCTAAGCTTTTGATAATTATGAAAGCTAGGTGGTAAAAAATGGACTAAATCAATCCATGGCATCCATGAAGCCGGAAGTGAAATGATCTTTCGACCATCCTGTCGTCCAACAGCAACAGCAGTAACTTATCCGTACAAATGAACGTAATGTAGGCAGTACGATTTCTTAAGGCGCCTCCAAAACCATCATACAATTGCTAACTTAGGTTCACGCAACGGGTTCATACAAATTTTCATGACCAGTCATGATATCTGGCATGGACAACTGACACGGAACATATAATCGCATTAGGGCCAATGATCAAATTCTTTCGGAAAATACGTTATGACCATATGAGTGAGAATAAAACCGTGAAATACCTGAAATATGCTTTCGGAGAAATCGTGCTTGTTGCCATTGGAATACTGATTGCGCTAGGGGTAAATAACTGGAATGAAAACCGTAAGAATGTCAGCACGGAGCACAAGTATTTGATCGCATTGCTGGAGGATTTTGAAACTAACCTTACGAAATCAAAAGAGATCATTGAAAGAATTGAAGATGATATTCCCCAGTTGATCGGATTGCTGGAGCAGTCGGCTCTTGAAAAATCAACTATTCCGGTCGATTCATTAAATAATGCCTTTGCAAAGGTCAGCAATATGCCAACTTATAGCAGCACCGACAGAACTTATAATAATTTAGTGGGCTCCGGCGAGTTAAAAATAATTAACGATGAAAGCCTTAAAACGAATCTGGCTAACTATTATAAATCGCTGTATATTTTAAATCTCGTACAGCAAACGCATGAATCGGAGTTGGTACAATCCTTCCAGCCTTTTATCATTGAATATCTCGACTTCCAGGCTGTCAGGCCGTTGATCATTAAGGAATTTCCATTGCCTGGATCTTTGGAAACAACTAAAATCCTGGAAGTGATGAAAACACGCCGTTTCCGGAATATTGTTGCGCTGAAGTTGACAATACTTGCAGATTTATTGGATTTGAACCGGAATCTGGAGTCCATAAACCAGACCATTGTAGATCAGTTAGGTCAACGCATCCTGTAAGACAAGGATATTCCGGTGGTTACTTCTAACCTGTTGTGGTTAGCAGAGAAATGATAACTTTAATCCAGAGTCGATACATTCAAGTCAATGGCTGGGTACCGGATACCTGGGTGATTGGCCTATTCCTTTTCTCCATGTAATTTCATGGCAGGACCTTAATCGAAAATAGTGGATGAAGGAAACAATAGCAGATAAATTTCTTGGTACATGGGATTTGGTGTCCTGGACGATAGAAACCAGTGATGGAAAAGTGATAGCCCCTTTTGGTGAGGACGTTTCCGGTCAGATTACCTACGAAATCAATGGCCTGATATCCATATTGATTATGAAAAACGGCCGGCTTCCATTTCAGAGCCCGGATCCGCTGGAAGGGCGCCCGGATGAAGTGCTATCTGCCTGGAGCGGATTTATTGCTTACTGTGGCAGCTAAGAGGTCCGGGAGGATCGAAATGTCATCATCCACCATATTAAGATCAGTTCGTTTCCCAACTGGTCTGGACAAAATCAGGCCAGGAATTATTCATTTAATGGTTATCTTTTGACTTTAAGCGCGGATCCCATCAATTCAAGGATACATCAATTGGTCTGGAAGAAGATGGTTCCAAGGCCTGTTTCTTAATAGACACGGTGCCTGGATTAATAATAATCATTGCGGCCGATTGGAGCAGGAAATGAATCCAAAACCTCCTGACAAATGACTTAATTTTGGTAAACTACCTTAGGGTTGATTAATGAAACTCAAATGAAAAAAAAGATAATCGCCTTTTTACTTTATCTGTTGGGGTTTAGCGGTTTCGGGCAGGCTATAGAAAGCAATGCCATCGACAGCTTATTCGCTGAATGGAACACCACTCAATCCCCTGGCTGTGCTTTAGGCATTATGAGGAATGGTCAGTTGATCTATTCTAAAGGATATGGGATGGCTAATCTGGAGTACACCATACCCAATTCCGATTCAACGGTTTTCCGGATTGGGTCTACTTCCAAACAATTTACGGCTGCCTGCATCATCCTTCTGGTTGAGCAAGGGCGGTTAACCCTCGATGAAACATTGCAGGAAATATTCCCGGACTTCCCGGACTACGCCAAAAAAATTACTATCCGGCATCTGCTCAATCACACCAGTGGTATCCGCGATTACCTGCAATTGTCTTTTTTAAAGGGTTTGGGAGACGATGATTTTTACACAGATGACGATGTCATGGCCTGGTTGGTTAATCAAAGCGATCTTAATTTTGAGCCGGGAGCTGAATTTTTGTACAGCAATTCCGGGTATTGGCTGCTAGGACAAATCGTCCTTGAAGTTGCCGGTATGAATCTGGCTGAATTTGCCGCCCGGGAACTTTTTCAGCCATTGGGCATGGAGCATACCCATTTCCACAACGATCACAACCGGATCGTTAAGTACAGAGCTTCCAGGTATGTTCCGGACCCTCGTGATGGATACAAGATCAGTATGACCACGCTCGATATGATAGGGGATGGAGGCATTTTCACGACCATCAAGGACCTCAAAAAATGGGATGATGCCTATTACCAATCATCGGTGTTAAGTCATTCATTCTGGGAAATGATGACTCAACAGGGGATCCTGAACAATGGTGAACAGATTGATTATGCCAGCGGATTATTTATTGCAGATTACAAAGGGTTAAAAACCATCCGCCATGGGGGCGCGTTTGTAGGATTTCGAGCAGAAATGTTGCGCTTTCCGGAACAGCACGTCACGATTGCCATACTGGCCAACCGGGGCGACGCCCGGCCGTCCAGTCTCGCCAATCAGGTGGCGGATATTATCTTGAAAGATGTATTTCCCGCTCAGGAAAAAATAAAGAAGGATGATGGAGCGGTCCCTGCCCGGCAACCTGAAAAATTGAACCTGAAACAGCTTGCTGGAAATTATGAGCTCCAAGCCGGAATGGTTTTGAATGTGACTCTGGAAAATGACACGCTGGTCGTGGAACAAAGCTGGGATAAGGTCGTCTATCAAATCGTCCGGACAGACGGCAATACATTTGTTATTCCGCATAATGACGGCATCCTATTCACTTTTTCCAAGGTGGAAGACGGATTTAGTCAGCAACTGGAAGTGCTTCAAAGTGGTAACAAAATGCATTTATACCGTAAGCCAACCATGGATCCGTCCCAGGTAAATCTCGCGGATTATGCGGGCGATTATTACAGTCAGGAATTGGATGTAACGTATCATTTCCGGTTGGAAGACGACATCCTGGTGGTGCAAATCGATAAAAAAGCTACTGCGGCTTGCAGTATATCCGGTCCCGATGCCATCAGCATGTATCTTGGTCTGGCGCGGTTTCGGCGTGGTGAAGGCAAGATTACCGGTTTTGAACTCGATTCCGGCCGGGTGAAAAACCTGAAATTTGTGAGGACAGATTGATCGTGCATCGAATATCAAAATGCATAAAACACAAAAGCTCCAAGGACAAACCCTGAAGCTTTTTGCGGTCCGGACGGGACTCGAACCCGCGACCCCGTGCGTGACAGGCACGTATTCTAACCAACTGAACTACCGGACCGTAGTTAAATTCCAGCATTCAGAGACAGAATCCAGATCTCGGGACTTGAACCCTTGACCCTCCCGCTCTACAGCTGGATATTCTAACCAACTGAACTACCGGACCTTAATGGTATAACTTGAAACGCTTTGTTCCAAGCAGGATGCAAATGTATAACCTCCACGCTAATTACACAATACTTTTGACTAAAAACTTATTTAGAACCTTTGGCCAGAGAGCGGGCCGTATCGTCTCCCAAGCGTTTTTCCTTTGGACAGGGCTTTCGGACCGTATTAAGCAGCTATGCACGAGGCAGCCGAAAGTAATTCTTTGCTTTGCTACCGAAGCATCCAGATTCCGACTTCGCCTGGGTTTTAGGGGCACTGAACGGATAAAAAGAGGAACGGATCCTTCCAGGAAAACAAAACCATAGGGTAGTCCGGGGCATCTGAAGTCCAAGCAGCTACGACAGAGAAGTGGAACTGCAACTTGGTAGCGTCTGCCGGCTCATGCCTGTATTTCTTTACAGAATCTTTATGGTACACCCTTTACATTTGCATTGCGCTATGCTTCCATTGAGAGTAAAATACAGTAGTGTCAGGCAATTAATAACCAGTATCCTCCTGATTCTTGTGGTCTCAGGAGTCTCTTATGCATTTCGCCATGTTCTGAGTTATCAGATCGTTGCCCTGGTATTACTTTTGGCTGTTTCTATCCTGGCTATACTATTTGACATCATTCCCGTGCTGATTGCGGCAGTTTTTAGTGCCGTGGTGCTCAATTTTGTCTTCATTCAACCCATTTTTACCTTCAGGATTGATGGTCCGGAGGCTACACTGATGTTTCTGATGTATTTCGTGGTGGCGCTAATCAATGCTTTCCTTTCCAACAAAATCCGGCGCGCTGAAAAAACCATGCTTAAGAATGCCGAACATGCCAATACAATTAAATTGTACGATACACTATTTAATTCGCTTTCTCATGAATTAAGAACCCCGATTTCCACCATAATTGGCGCTACGGATGTTTTATTGGAAAATGAATCGAAAATTACCGCGACCAATAAAAACCAATTGACCCAGGAAATCAGCATAGCCGCATTCCGGCTGAACCGGCAGGTCGAGAATTTATTGAACATGAGTAAATTGGAAGCCGGGATATTAAAACCCAGACTGGATTGGACCGACCTGAACGAGTTGGTGTTTAAGATTATTAATCAATTGGATGCAAGAGATCATCGAATCCAGTTTAATCCGACACTGGAATTACCGCTGATAAAAATTGACAAAGTCTTATTAGAACAAATTATTGGCAATTTATTACACAACGCTATTGAACATACTCCTGGTAATACGCTTATTGAAATTCATATTTCATGTGCCCTTGAATTTTGCACGATAATCATCAAGGATAATGGGACCGGTTTTCCTCAGGATACGATTTATCATGTATTTGAAAAGTTTTACCGATTGCCGAATAGTGCAGCTGGAGGTACAGGCCTAGGACTTTCCATTGCCAAAGGGTTTACAGAGTATCTTAATGGTACCATTATGCTGGAGAACAGGAAAAATGGCGGAGCAAAGTTTACCATATCCCTGCCCGTTGAATCTTCTTATTTAACCGAATATAAAGATGAATAAAGCGGAGATTCTAGTAATTGATGATGAACCACAAATCCGCAAACTATTGCAGATCAGTCTGGAAAGCAACGATTATAGAGTAGTCCAGGCTGTAAACGCCCGTGAAGGTCTAAGTTTTGCAGCATTGCATCCGCCTGATTTGATCTTACTTGATTTAGGCCTTCCGGATAAAAGTGGGCATGACGTTCTGAAGGAATTCCGCGAATGGTATTCAAGACCTATCATCATTCTTTCGGTGGTTGATGATGAACAGGATATAGTCGCCGCGCTGGATCATGGAGCTTCAGACTATCTGACCAAGCCTTTCCGGACCGGTGAGCTATTAGCCAGAATCAGATCGGCGATCCGAAGAAGTATAAATGACAATTCCGAGACCAACATCGTATGCAGAGCGTTTGAAATAAACCTAATTGCCCGAACGGTGAAGATGCACGGGCAGTTCATCAAACTTACGGGCACTGAATATAATTTAATTGCCTTATTCGCAAGGAATGAAGGGAAGGTGTTAACACATCAATACATACTGAGAGAAATTTGGGGAATTGGTTATCAAACCGAAACCCAGTATTTACGCGTTTTTGTAGGCCAATTGAGGAAAAAGCTTGAAGAAAATCCCAATAATCCTCAGTATATTATTACGGAGAGCGGTGTCGGTTATCGATTCCAATAAGCTTTATATTTTCTTTATATCGTAAGCTAAATCTTGATTTTTACCTTATAACAATTGCCCGACCTTTGTAAGGTAAAATTTACTTATGAACATATACCTGGAAGCGTGATCATTCCAAGCCAATTATTACCGGCATTGGGATTTATGCTGCTTTGCGGACTTATCCTGTATCTTCTCATTGGTACTATTTACGATACAAAAAAATCAGATCGTGAAGATGGTAATAGGTTTTAAACGCAGGAGGTAATTCTATTTAGACAATAAATGACGTATTCGATTGTTGTGGCTATGAGCTTGAATTAAAGGCGGAAATGAGATCATGCAAAATTGAGGATAATTCCAAACACTAGTAGGAAATTAGCGGATGCATTTAAATTCATTGGATATTATTCAGGTTGTGGCAATAGTTTTTGGGATTATTGTGTTGCTTGTGGTGATCATGGTCGCATTTAAGGAACTGAGCAAATTACTTAAATGAAGCAATCAGGGCGCTGTTTGAAATGGCTTGAATTTGCAGATGGCCTTTCCATTCGAGTGTACGATTATCTGGGATAAAGCTACGCCAGGGAATAAGCCGAAATGTCCTTCCGGTATGGTGTCAAATTCAGATTAATATATTTATGTATAAAACCATCTACAAGCAAATTGCCAGTTTGCAGATCATTCTTGGCATGGTCATTCTCGTGCCTTCGATAGTATCCGGCCTCTACGGCGAATGGTATTCCTGTACTGGTTTTTTATTTTCTGGATTGCTCATTACGCTGATAGGGTACCTAGGTTATCGGGTTTTAAAAAATACTGATGAGCCTCAATATAAACACGCATTGGTTATTGTAGCTCTAGGGTGGCTCATGATCATCAGTTTAGGCGCTGTGCCGTATTTTATTATTGCAGTGATAACGCCTGGAGATGAATATATGAAATGGGTACCGGATGGATTTTCATATCCTTCAAGTTTGCTCAATTTCAGAAACCCCCTGCATTGCTTATTTGAAAGTGCCAGTGCATTTACAACAACCGGCTTGACTATGGCGGAACATGAGCCATCTGTCGGGAAGGGTGTTCTATTCTACCGGCATTTTTCACAATACGTTGGAGGGGCTGGGTTCATTGTCATGGCACTGGCTGTATTCAAGCGCTCGCCGGGAAAAGGAGACATGAACCTGTATGGATCGGAAGCAAGTGGCGTAAAATTACGGACTAATGTGATTGAAACAGCCAGAGCTATATGGAAAGTCTATTTATTTATAACCTTCCTGGTATTTATTTACCTTTTCCTGGGGACATTAATTATCCTCCCGGATTATCCTGTCAACAATGCATTTTTTGATGCCGTGAATCATGCCATGGCCGGTCAATCCACCGGTGGATTTAGCACTTTGGATGACAGCATAGCGACCTATCACTCCTCCGCAATGGAATTACTGTATATTTTTCCCATGATCATTGGCGGGTTATCGCTGCCATTCCTTTACCGGTTTATTTTTCTACGGCAATTAAGCCAATTATGGGAGGATATACAGACTCGGACAATGATCCTCGTAGCAATAATCGGAGGCGTTGTCCTTTCATTGATGTTGTACAAGTCAGCAGTTGTCCCAAATTATATTCGTGAAGGGATGTTTCAATTTAGTTCTGCAATGACTACGACTGGTTGGCAAACATCTGCTATTAACCGTTGGGATAATACTTCCATCCTCTTTATTGTTGTATTTGCCATGATTGTAGGTGGATCTGCCGGCGGCACGGTGGGCGGAATAAAATTAAGCAGGGTCCTGCTTTTATTCCGGGGACTGCGATGGCAAATCGGTAAGATATTTCAATCTGACCATACCATTAAAGTTGTGGAATTTAATGGTAAAAAATGGTTGCCTGATGAAATGAATCACGAGGTATCCCAGGCTGGAATATTTACATTTATCTATCTTATTATTCTTGTTCTATCCACATTGATTGCCTATAATTTAATGGGGCCTGAGTATCGGATTTCGGATGCTTTTTTCGAAACCGCTTCAGCCCAGGGAACAGTGGGCTTGTCGGTCGGGATAACCAATCCTAGCATGTCTCCGTGGCTTGAGAGCCTATACATCCTTTTAATGTGGGTGGGAAGAATTGAAATCATTCCAATGCTGGTATTAATTAGGGTGTTCATTGCGGGCGTAAAATAACAGATCACTTAAAATATCTTATTATATGCATATAGTAATTGTTGGTGCAGGTCGAACAGGGTACCATGTCATTAAATCAGCCGTTAAGGATAATCACGACGTCTTTGTTATTGAGAAAGATACCAGGCTGGCAGAAAGTACTGCACTTGAATTTGATTGTGTAGTGATCAATGCGGATGCTAAATTGATCGAGTCATTGAAGGAAGCAAAAATTGAAAAAGCGGATGCCATCGTGGTTACGACCCATGATGATGCTGCAAATTCACTGATTATCCTTCTCTCCAAACAATTAGGAGTAAAGCGCCTGGTAAGTACAGTGAACAATGAAGATTATCTGCCGGTTTTTGAACAATTGGGGATTGATACGGTAGAAAGCCCGTACCGGTTGAATGGAAGGTATTTATATCGGGCCATCCAGGGGCCAAATGTTCGTGAATTCCTGGATCTGGGACATGGATTTGAGGTTTTGGAGATGGTCGTTCAACAGCATTCCATGGTCGCCAATAAACTGATCAAAGAAATCAATAAAGCAAAGAAACTACCCCCAGAAACCCGCATCATTCTGATCAAACGGAATAACCAAATCATTATTCCTGATGGGGAATCCCGGGTCTTTGTTCAAGATATTGTAGTTGTGTTATCTAAAAAAAATAAGATTGCGGAGGTTAATAGCGTATTCCAATAATTCCACCTGCTTAAGTTTTGTCTCCACCAGGGCAATTTTGTTAAGAACGTTATTATCGAATGTTTTGGATGAGGTACTCCTTTATGAAGTATAATTGACACACTTCCAGAACCTGCAAGGTTTCATTAATTCTGTTTTAAAAATTATCGCTGCATAAATTCAAATAACTCCAGAGACCGATCTGTGTTTTCCAATCGAAATACTTTTATTTCCATGGATTGCTTGGACTGACCATAATTGTAGAAAATGGTGATTTTCAAATAGGTGGGATGGTCATTACCTGCATGGAGTTCATTTAAATTTACAACCCATTTCCCTTGCAAGTCATTGTCCAGGAATAGTTGTACGCTGGAATACCTGGCGGGTACATCAGTGTCCTTGCTGGGTGCGTTTTCCCAGGTATCGTAACTTCCATACGGATTAATGAAATCCAATGCAAACTCAACGGCCGGCTCGTTCCATTCAAGAACCAGGCGGGTCCCTTCTTCTAAGGTATTCCCTTCCAGTTGCGCTTCCTCCGGCAACTCACTGCCATGTAAGTGAAGCAGATTCAATAATTCGGTGGTTATAAGATTATCCTCCCCGCTGGAATCATATGCCTGACCGGTTAACGCTTCGGAAGCATTTCCAAAATGGGTGTAAAAAGTCATGGCGTTTTTATAATCAGCAGCTTCTGCATATGCATTGGCCAAGTCCCGATAGGCTTGTGCCGGCATGGTATTATTAGCCAGGATGGATTCAAATAACGGCACAGCAAGATCGTAATTGCCGTGTTTTTCCTGGATATATGCCAGGGCTTTGATTACCTCAGGTCGATCGGAAAACCGTTGAACAATTTCCTCCTTAAGTAGATCGGTTTCTGCAGTATTGTTCCAACGGGTTAAAAAGTAATCGCAGACATCCAGATAATAATATGGATGGTTGGCGTGATTCTTTTTTTGCTGTTCATGGATAGCCCAAGCTTTCTTGCGATTTCGCACAGGTATCAGGCCTTGCAGGTAAGTTGACTGAAAAGGCAGATAGTTTTCTGGCCTCGCGGCGGAAGCGATCAAACTATCCAGTAGCATTTTTTTGTCAAAGCTGCGATCGACGTCCATTTCATCCAGGCTTGCCTGGCCTTTAGTATTGAGGATGATCACTCCTCCGGCACCCCGGGGACCATATTTCGCTATTCCCGAGTTGCGATCAAGTATGGCAACCCTTTCAATGTCAGAGCCCACCAAATAGGTAGGAGGGTTCTCGGAAATCGTTCCGTCGGTGTCAAATAATGCCGGTGGATTGGATATTTGCACGCCATCTTCAGAGGAGAAATTATTAACAAATCGCTGGAGAAAAACAAATATGCCTTCTGCTTCCCGGACCACCCGCATATTGGGTACCAAAGCCTGCAGGGAGGTTAGAAAGTCAGGCCCTGCATTGATGAGCTGATTTCCGTCGATGATAGTCAAGGTGCCGGAAAAGCCATCTTTATCCAGGATGCCCCAGGAAGTTTTGATCAAATTCTTATTGGTTGCGTATTCTTTTAACAACTGATTTTGGCTCTTAGGTGCTCTTTTAACCTTGACTTCCACGATGTCCAGGTCCAGATCAGCAGGCTCAAGCCGGACATGGTAAGGGGATTGGATCGCGGACACTGATACGGTAAAAGTTTGCATTCCCAGATAGCTAAATACCAGGGTATCATCTGGATTTACCGGCAGGTTGTAATGGCCGGATTCATCGCTTTTTGTTCCATGATCCGTATGCTTAATCTGAATGTTGACATTGGGCAGCGGAGCATTATTGGCATCGGTTACCGTGCCGGTAATACGCTGAGGTTGTTGCTGGGCGCTGGCTAAACCAGGCAGGAGTGAGCAGAAGAGAGCCAAACACTTTAATAGTCCTTTGTAATTCATGTTCGTAGTTTGCTGCTTTTCCTGCAAGCATTGGAGCCGAACCGGCAGCTATTGTTGATTAACCCAATCTATGCAAGATAACAGAATTTGGTTGCTGCCAGCATCGGTAGCCACACGCTACACCTCGGTTCATTTTATAACTTGAGGGCATTAATGCTTTGAAAATGAGATTTCTTCCCTTTTTAATCGTAGCTGTATGGTCTTCAATCCAGCTATCCGCTCAGCAGCCGGCACGTCTACCGGAGAATAGCGCTGCCGAAAAATTTTTCAATCCCGCTGACCTGATGCTATTTGGTGCCTTTTATTATCCGGAACAATGGGACTCCTCCCAGTGGGAACGCGACCTGGATAACATGGGAAAGTTGGGCTTCGACTTCACCCATTTTGCCGAGTTTGCCTGGGCATTTCTGGAGCCAGAGGAAGGAAAATTTGATTTTTCCTGGCTGGATCATGCGGTAGATCTTGCGGACAAAGCAGGCTTGAAGGTGATCATGTGCACCCCATCGGAATGTCCGCCGGCCTGGATGGGTGAGAAATACCCGGAGATTTACCTGGTAGGAGAGGATGGCAGGCGTAAAGAACATGGCATCCGTGCCTATGCCTCAATCACCAATCCCGTTTACCGGAAATTTGTCCGCCGGATCACGGAGGAGCTTGCTCGTCACTATGGTGGTGACCCGCGCATCATGGGTTGGCAACTGGACAACGAGCCCTTGGCCATGCCCGATTACAGTCCTCGGCCCGAGTAGCTTTCAGCGGTGGCTAAAGGAAAAATACAGTTCCATCGACCAACTGAACGAAGCCTGGGTGGGCAGTTTCTGGAGTACCAAATACTTTAATTTTGAGCAGATATTGATTCCCAATCAGGGCTTGAATAATGAAGATAAACTCAGTCCGCATGCCCTCCTTGACTTTAAACGATTTACTGCTGACGCCACCGCGGACTTCCTGGATGAGCAGGCTGCCATCATCCGTCCTTACAAACGGGCGGATCAGTGGATCACGACCAATTATACCAACGCAACGGCCAATTCCGATCCGCGCCGCACCCGTCAATTGGATTTTCCCTGTTTCACCATGTACCTGGTCAGCGGACACAATCACCTGGGTGGATTAAATTTCCGCATTGGCAATCCCTATAAACTGTACGAAGCCAACGATTATTTCCGTCCGATCAGCGGTGTGACCGGTGTCATGGAATTGCAGCCTGGTCAGGTGAATTGGGCATCGGTCAGTCCGATGATCCAACCTGGCGCCATCCATATGTGGATCCTGCAGGCCTTCGCAGGTGGCAGTTCATTTGTGTGCACGTACCGCTACCGGTCGCCCATCAAGCACAGTGAGATGTATCACGATGGCATTGTAGGATTGGATGGGATGACCCTCAGTCAGGGCGGAGAGGAGTTTGTCCAGGCCATCGAGGAGATCAAAACACTGAGAAAGGTTGCTGATGTCGGTGCTCCCATGCCGGATAAATTGTCGGGGAGAAGAACGGCATTCTTGTGGAGTCATGATGTCCAATGGGATCTGGATATCCAGCCGCAGACCGATTTGTGGGATACCTGGGACAACCGGAATCGCTATTCTTCGATCGTTAAGTCTACCGGAGCCCCTATGGACTTCATTGGAGAAGGGCTGACTTTTCTGAATATCCTTTTTAATTGCCCCGGCCTACCAACTGATTGATGAGAAACTGGTGGAAAAATGGACGGATTATGTGGAAAATGGAGGGCATCTCATCTTGACCTGCCGGACCGGTCAAAAAGATAAGGACGGACATTTCTTCGAAGCCGAGATGGCTGCTCCCATCAGCGCGCTAATCGGCGCCGACCATGAATTCCAGGACATGCTCTTAGCGGATCTGGAAGGCCTGGTGAAAACAGAAAACGGAGCATACCCTTGGAAGTGTTGGGCGGAAATCCTGACACCCTACGCGGGCACTGAAACCTGGGCGACCTATGACGATCAGTTTTACCGGGGAAAATCCGCAGTGGTTCATCGGCGCATTGGGGAGGGAAGTGTCACCTTCATCGGGGTGAATACGATAGATGGTCAAATGGAACGGGAGATGGTCCGGAAGGTATACAACCAAGCCGGTGTGCCGATCGGGGACCTTCCTGCCGGGGTGTTTGTAGAATGGCGTGACGGTTTGTACGTTGGTGTCAATTATTCGGGCGATCCCGTCGTTTTGCCCATCCCAGAACAAGGAAAAATCATCCTGGGAGAAAATCCGTTGCAGCCGGCTCAGGTGATGATCTGGAAAGAATAGGATGTTTCAATTGGAATTTTTCGAAAGTGCCAGCCATTCCTCATCGCTATTCCCCGAATTCGTTTTCTATCCGTTGCAGAACCCGATTTGTTTCGGATAACCCTAGCAGTGCCTACTCCTTCATGCAAGTGTATTTATTTCGATACCTGGGAGGAATGGACAGCAATTAAAAAATTACCCTGCCGGGAAGATCAATTATGACCTTTGTCATCAATTAAAGGATAACGAAATTGTCTGCAATTACCAGGAATAGGGGCTGTATAACACCTGATGGCTTTTCATAAATTCACCAAATTTGGAGTAGGCATCATTACCATGAAATTTTTCTTTAAGTGCAAGCAGTAAAGCCGACCGGTCGCCAGGATTGATTTGCAGTAATTCAGTCAATTTTTGCACTTCAGTTGGTTCGATGGTATAGAAATATTCATAGTCCGAATCCCCGGTGAGTTTAGCAACTTTTTTGCCTATATCAGTGCCCTCAAATATTAATTGGTTCTTCGCATTGAAATACAACTGCATTGATATTTTGATCTCCGGACTTTCAAATTGATAAATTGTAATGCTGTTCATGGTATGAATCACCTATTGATGCTATTTCTGAATAAAATCAAACGAATCCGAAGGTAAGTTCCTTATCCAAGAAGCAAAACTTTAATTTCCGATGAATGCCTGAGAATGCCATAATCCTGGTAAAAGGTAACTTTCAAAAGTTCCGATCAGTGGATCACGACCAAGTTTCCGGGTGAAGGAACCATGCTGGTCCCCGAAGGTAATGCAGGGACGATTCATTCATTCCGAATGGAAGACGTGTTGTTCGATCAATTCATTGGGGTGGTAGGTGCTCAGGATGCGTTGCAGGTTCCGGGCATTTTGAGCTATTTCAACACTTAAGGCCTGCTGAACCCCTTTGGCAATCTTGGCTTCGGATGGATGGTCGGTACGCAGGTCGATGCCCACTTTGAAATAACGGACATGGGCATTCACGTCGTTTTTGCCGGCCGTGATTCCAGCGCACAACATAGGCACGCCAAAGCTCAGGCTTAAGATAACGCCTCCATAACCTCCATTGGTAATGTAAAGGTTCGTAAAAGGCAATACACTCCGGAAGTCGATGTAATCTTCAATGATGATATTGGGTCGCCGGTATTTCTCTCGGAGCAGTTCCGTATTTACGCCTCCGGTGGCCACAATAAGCTGGAAAGGCTCATCTTTCAAGGCATTGAGAACCGGGATGATCAGTTTATTCTGGTCTTTATTATCAATGGTGCCCTGGGATACCAGGATCACTTTTTCATAACCATCCATTTTTACAATGGATTTGTAATTCTTTTGCGCTTTACCCAGATAGGGTTGCAAGCCACCGACAAAGCGTACGTTGGGACTGAGATCGCTCCGTTTATATTCGAATTCCGGTATCCCACTCTGGAAATACAAGGTGGAATAATCAAAAGGTATATTCCAGAATGATCCGGTAAAGGGAGGCAGTCCAATGGCCGTACGCATCGCATTAAATTTTTTCATGCCTTCGGTGAATACCATTTTGTCCATGAGGTGACGCATGAACACATACAACTTTTTACCGATAGCTGATTTAGCCGGAGTTAGTCCGACGAAATTCGGCGGCGTATCTTTGGAAGTGGCTGTAAGTGGTGATGGACCGATGACATAGATCGGTGTTTTGAGTTTTTCTGCGACAAATTGCATGACATAAAGTGCTGCATCGCATACAAAAATGTCAAACCGGAAGTCGGTCTGATAGATGGCATTTATATCCTGAAAATGATTTCCAATATTATCCAGAAATACTTTTTCCCAGGCAAATTTTATGGCTTTCACGCCTTTCATATCGGCAACTTCCGGGTAAATGAGATTCAGGTTCTCCGAATTCACTTCCTTCGCCTGAACAAAAGGAAACAAGGGGATATCCATCCCGGAAAGTTTCTTTTCGTACGTTTTACTGGTATACCACCGCACATCATGGCCCAGGTGTTTAAAATGCATAGCAATTCCGGTCAGAGGATTAAAGTGCCCATCAGCAGGTACTGTGGCAAACAGGATTTTCATAAAAGATAATTTATGGATGATAATTTGGAGCCAGGTGCAATAGGGAGTAGTTAGGAATATTTAAGGGGATTCGGGGCTCCCGGTCACCAGGAAAAAGAAGCAAAATGGCAAAAGAAATAGGTGTATTGGGCAGACTCTATAAACAAGGGGAAGTGTCGAAATAAATATCGGGCCAATAGCAATGGTCCGGAAAGGCGGTGCTTCCATTTTTACAAACAGACCTTAATAGCCAACCAATTAAAGTTACATAGTATTTGGGAAATGAGTTTGATTTTTTTGAAAGATGAAAAAGATGATGGATGTTTTGTCTTCTTTTTAGGTATTGACAAGTCCATTTTGAGTTCCGATAATCCAGATTTAATCTCATCAAAACGGCATTCCACAGGATTTAATGAGTGTAAAGTTGATAAACTGATTGATTTTTGGGTCCCCAAGTGGGTATCCATGATTGATTTTTGCAGGATATAAAATGTCCATTGATCAAGATCCAAAGGATCGATTGTAGCTTTTTCTTTGTGGTGTAATAAGCAAAAGATGTAAAAATCAGCCACTCTTATGGCTTTTAGTGGGGTTTTGTTTGTCTCAGCATTCCAACCTTTTTTTGGGCAGATATCGAATTTTATATAGGAATCTTTGATTTGAGTCCAGCTCTGTACATATGCTGCGGATTTTACTTCTATTTTGATTCCTTCATCAGTTACAAGGTCATAAGCATCCCATTCTACCCTTGGTTTATTCGAGGGGATTTCCAGGGCTTGTTTCACGAGAAATTCGGCAATTTGGCCACGCAACGTATTATTCAATAGGTCAGATTGGGACCAGGCCCAGAAATCTTTCAGCTGGAATCCTGCGGCTTTTTTATTCAAAAAAAAATGCTCGTCTCCGGATTTAAGAAATGGATTCATAGCAGATTAAAATGTTTTTATCAATACGCTGGCGAATTGCGTGCCAGTGTACACAACTCGTGTACAATTCGTGGAATACTTCACCATTCATTCTTATACGAGTACTAAAAATTGTACGAAAACTCAAGCAGCTCCGTGCCGGATACAATGCTGACCAGGAACTTACGTCAGCCCTCTACAAAACCCTGTGATTAATTCATCAATAACGCTTTCTTCCCCAGGCCAAAACCTGTACGCCACTGGAGTAGTGCACCTGTGCCGGGGAGCCCTGAATCAAGTGACTGAAGCGCGGATACTGCACGGTTAGCGATTTTAAATCCAGTTGGAATGCCGGCCATTCGATGTGGTGAATTTCAAAACAATCCAGGGTCTGTCCGTGGTCCTGAAATAAGGCATACCGTTCGGTGAGGAAGCGATCCAGGGCGTTCTTTTGGACTATTGGTGCACCGATGGTGTATTCCGCCTGAAAGCGATCCCCATAAGAT
Source organism: Lewinellaceae bacterium (assembly GCA_020636355.1). GTDB lineage: Bacteria > Bacteroidota > Bacteroidia > Chitinophagales > Saprospiraceae > JAGQXC01. The sequence goes on from JACJYB010000001.1 coordinate 305,159, forward strand.
GCATTGGTCGAGCGGTAGGTGTTTTCCTGCCGGCTCATCTGCGAATAGCGGTAAGGCAGACCGGAAAGGCTTTTGGCGATGCCACAGGAAATTCGCTTGCCTCCTTCAATGCTTAAAAAATAGACACCCGATTTATCCTGGTGCCGTACGTAAGTACGGATGTTGATCTCGTGAAAGTCCGATATCGGTGGAAAAGCCGGCAATATGCGCGGCCGGATGTTCTCCATGTCGAAAGCTACCAGGGAAACCCAGGGCTGGCCTTCCTGTAAGTCGATGTCCAGCATGGCAGGCACGAGTGTCCTTAATAAACCATAATCTACCGGCCAGTGGAGAAACAAGGCCCGGTTCCATTCCTGGTAATAACGCCATGGACCGGAGGGCAGAGGCCAGGGGGACGGTGTGCGGTGGCGGCAAGGATGTCTTGGTTTTTCATGGAAAATTCAATCAAATCAAATCTAATTGAATATACTTTGCCTCCAGAATTTCCTTGTAAGCCTTTTTCATTTTTTCAGAAAGAAAGGACCGGTCAATCCATTCCATTGCTCTGGGTTTGTTGCGAATCATCCGACTAAATACTCTGGTAATTTGCTTACCCGTAAGTCCAAGACCGCTGCCAAATTGTTCAAAATTTAATCGGTTCAAATTCTTCTTTTTTCCTGTTAAGGTAAGGGCAAGCTCTTCTTTATCATCCGGTAATACAATGGCCACATTCAGCAGGTCATAGGCAGGAGCGAGTACCCACCCGGAAGGGCTTTCAATCATGGAAAAATTTTTCAAATGCATGTCGTTATTCCCAGTGAGAAACGAGAACAGGACCAGTTCAAAATAGAATATCTTATCCAGTAAGGTGTTGGCAGAGTAAGTGCTTATTGCCTTACCGATTTTTTCGTAGGAGCTTTTATATTTATCATAGGCTTCGGTGACTTGAAACAGGTCTATCATATGGATCTTTTCGCCAGCATCTGTCCGGTCAATTCGTTTCGTGAGGTAGGAAAGCTCTCCGGAAGCCAAGCGGATCAAGGTTGAAGGTACTACCCGGATGTCAAAACTTTCCGCAATCCGCATGGTCACGTGTTCATTTTGAGGCATTCCCGGAAAGTGTTCGGAAGGTGGTTTGAAAATATATTGACCTCCTAATGCACCTACTACGATCAGTCTTTTCCCAGCTTGTTTTGTTACTTTATTCACCAGAGACATAGATAGTTTTGGCTGTACTCCCGGAACTGCTATGCTTCGTTCGACGACTTGTTTAGCCAGTTCATTCATCTGGTCCATTGAATAATCGATGTCCGGTGGAGTGCGGGCGCCAAAAAAATGCATGGAGCATTTTCCATGGAAGTTACCTTCTTCCTCGACAGATTGATAACAATACAAACACTTATTCACCATTTTCAAAGGTTGTGGCCTTTACACTTACTGCACCAATACAATTCTGACAGCAAGCCAGTAATAATCCCATGCGGTCATTCTTATTAATTTTCCAATTTTCGGAGGCAATATCCAGTAGCCAGCCTTCCGGGATCAGACCATCAAAAAAGGGAAATAGCCGTCGGTCATAATAGGATTGGTGCGTCACCGGCATGGTGAAGGTGATGAACTGATTCGGGTGATTCTGCAAGTATTGGTCATTGTATTGAAAGACATATTCTCCTTCATCGGTTTCAGTAATTATCCCGGCCAGTAAGTCCTTGTAATATACTTTGCCTTGTCTCATTGTTCCGGATCTTTGATTTTAACGGGAGCTAGCTTGTGTCCGAACATATGGAGCACCAGATTAACCTTTTCCATATTAAGGTTGGTTTTGCCTTGCTCAATCTTTCTGACGACGGTGAGAGCCACACCTGCCCGGTCAGCAAACTCCTCCTGGGTCAGCTGCACTTCTTTTCTGCGCTCTTTCACAAACTCAGCCAATGATTTCATTATATGCTTTTAGATATAATAACGCACAAACATACTAAATTATATGCTTTTGGATATAAAAACTAAAATATTGCATTATTTATATGCGTAAGCATATAAATTGTGGTAGGATTATGGTGTTAGACTAAAAGGACATTGATCGAACCGGCAAAATTTGTGCCCAGGTTACTCGTGCCGTAATGAATCCACCGGATTGGCGCGTGCTGCTTTGACCGATTGAAAGCCGACCGTTAACCAGGCGATAACCATCGCGGACAATCCGGCACCCACCAGAATAAATGGATCAAAGTCTACCCGGTAGGCAAATCCACTCAGCCACCGGGAGGATGCCCACCAGCTTATCGCAGCAGCCGGGACGAAGGCGATGAAGACCAGCACAATAAATTCTTTCGTCAATGCCATGGAAACGGAGCTTACCGAAGCGCCTAATATTTTTCGTATGCCGATTTCTTTGGTGCGCTGCTCGGCCGTGAAAGTAGCCAATGCAAAAAGACCCAGGCATGCAATGAAAATGGCTAAACCAGAGAACAGGCTAAACAATTGACCAATTTTTTCCTCAGAATGGTACAGCTTGTCGAAATTTTCATCCATAAATGTATAGGTGAAAGGCTCGGAGGCAGCATACTGCTTCCAAAGTTTTGCCGTGTTATCGACCAAAGTTTTGGCATTTCCTTCGTAACGCACCAGCAAGATGCCCGAGGGACCCCGGTCTAAAAAAACGGCCAGCGGACGCACGTGATCATGAAAGCCATCGAAATTAAAATCTTTCATGATGCCGATGACATGATGCCGGATGAATACGTACGCATTGGGGCTGTATAAAATCTCGTGCCCTTCAGCCTGGTCAAACCCAAACACTTTGGCGGCTGCTTCGTTGATGACCACGGCATTGGAGTCGCTGGGAAATTCTTTGGAAAAATAACGGCCGTCCTTCATCTCAAATTTCAAGACATCCTGGGATTCAAAATCGGAATAATAGCTGGCAACTACAGATTCTCCCTCAGAGCCCACGCCACGCATCACGGTAGACATATAGGTTCCTGGAAATTTTACGGCCGTAAAACTCACCTTTGAAACGCCGGTTTGCTGGGCCAGGGCATTCCGAAAAGATTCACTGCTTTTTCCAAGACGGTGTACATCCTGAATCACCAGCACATTGTTCTTGTCAATGCCCAGTGGCTTTTGCAGCATGAAATGGATTTGCTTGTAAACCACGGAGGTGAAGATGATCAGGAAGATGGAAATAGCAAACTGGAAGACCACCAGTGTGCTGCGGATCCCTTTGCTCTTAACACCTGCACTTACTTTGCCTTTTAAAACTTCTACCGGGCTAAATGAAGTGAGGTAAAATGCCGGATAGCTTCCGGCCAATAAACCAACGATCAAAAAAATCAGTGCAATGCCTAAAAAGAACCGGGCATCCAGCAAATTGGCCGCAGTCAACATTTTCCCCGAAAGCAAATTGAACGTGGGCAATAAAAAGTAGCAAAGTACTACGGCCAATGCAACCGCTACCAAACTGTAAAGCATCGATTCGGACAGAAATTGCAGTATCATCTGGTGGCGAAGCGAGCCCAGCGTTTTGCGCAAACCGACTTCCTTGGCCCGGCTGGCGGATTGCGCAGTCGACATATTCATAAAATTGATGCAGGCGATCGCCAAAATAAACAGGCCGATGCCTCCAAAAACAAGCAGGTACAACAGACTTCCACCCGGTTCTATATCATCCTGGGAAGTTGATTTTAAATGAATGTCGGTGATTTTTGTGGAGTAATATTCATAAACGCCTCCCGCCTGGCGAAACTGATCCAGATCGTTGCCCAGGAATTTCAACAGCTCAGGGGCTACGTACTTGGTTGCCAAACCTGCCAGCTTTTTCTCCACATCTGCAACGGATGCGTTTTCCCTCAATAAATAATAGGTGTATACGCCACTATTGAGCCAGGCATCCACGTCGAAGTAATTATCCGGCCCGTATGCGGAAAGCAATGCATTAAATTTGAAATGGGAGTTGGATGGACAATCCGCGGCCACTCCGGTTACTTTATAGGTTACTTTGTCCAATCCTCCATCGATGGTGATCAATTTACCCAGTGGATTTTCATCGCCGAATAATTTGCTCGCGGTCGTTTCGGTAAGCACGACGGTGTTGGGATCTTGCAGAGCGGTTTTGCATCCCCTTCATTCAATCTGAAGGAAAAGACGTCAAAAAAGTTGCTTTCGGTGTTGTATACATGGTCCTCGGTAAAGACTTTATCTCCATAACGAAAGACGGGTTTGCCTGCGCTATTCATCCGGAGGGTAGCTTCCACCTCCGGGATTTCTGCCCGCATCGCATCAGCCAGGGGTGGGCAGACGGAGACACTGCGCAGGTCCCGGTCTCCATACTTGTTGTGCAGGCCTACCTGGTAGATCCGGTCGGCATTGATGTGGAAACGATCATAACTCAGTTCATCCATTACGTACAAGGCAATGAGCAAACATGCCGCGATGCCGGCCGTCATACCCAGGATGTTTATCCCGGCAAAAAACCTACGCTTTCGAATGTTGCGGATGGCAAGGGTGAAATAGTTTCTGAGCATGACCAATTTTTGCTGGGAGCGGTTATGGATGAAAAGTTACTTAAAACTACGATTCTAATGTTTCCAGCCTGGTCAGCTATTCGTAAAAAAGTGTAACACCATGTTAAATTCAATGGGTTAAGTCTTTTAGGCTGTCCACGACACCAGGATGATTTAGATCGTTACATACCTATCTATTTGACAGGCCTTCTTCATCGATCATTGGTAATCTGCTATCTTAACCCTTCTACAACGGATGATCATGAGCAGGAACAGACAATGGATGGTAGGGCTACTTTCAGTGGGCCTGATGATAGGGTGTGGCGTGGTGCCGGGAACAGCCCAGACCGGAGTATTTGCCAGAGACTTCATCGGAGCTATCGCGGATAAGGTCAATACCTACCAGTACACCCATCCTTCGCCCTATTCCAATGACAACTGGATCCGCGGAACTTATTACACCGGCGTCATGGCTATGTACCAGGCGACCGGGGATAAGCGTTACCTGGATCAATGCATAGCGTGGGGAGAAAAGACCCACTGGCAGATCCCGAAGAAAGAAACCAATGTGTACGGCAGCGGCTTTTACTCTTTGGTCTGCGGGCAGACCTGGATCGAATGCTACCTGGACCAGCAGGAGGATTACATGCTGCGCCCCACCATCGACCACCTGGAAGATCCGGCGCGCTGCAACCCGGTGACCGAGCCACTCACCTGGCATTATGAGAATAGCGGTTTGCGTTTTGTCGATGGACTTTACACGTCGCCGCCGGCCCTGGCGATGCTTTACCAGGTCACGCAGGATGAGAAATACCTCGATTGGATGGATGCCAGTTTTTGGGATACCTACGGCGTCCTTTATGACAAGGATGAGGGCTTGTTTTACCGGGATGCCCGCTACCGGATCGGGACGCAGGAGCACATCGAGTCACACTACATCCGCCCCGACTCCATACCACGTGAAGCGGCGCGGACTACGTACATCTATCAGCAGACCGAACACGGCAAGAAGGTGCTCTGGTCCCGGGGTAATGGGTGGGCATTTGGCGGTCTAACCCGGATATTGAAATATCTGCCGCCGGATCACGGCAATTACGAGCGGTATAAGGCCCTCTTCGTTCGCATGGCATACGAGCTGAAAACACGCCAGCAGTCCGATGGATTCTGGCGCCCCAATCTGGCCGACCCGGACGACTATGGCTATACCGAGAGCAGTGGAACCAGTTTTTTCACTTATGGCATCACCTGGGGTATTAATAATGGTATCCTGCCGAGGGAAGACTTCCTGCCTGTCATCGAAAAGTCGTGGGCTGCCGTCGTCTCGGTGATCAGCCCAGACGGTAAGGTACAGTGGTGCCAACCGGCTGCCGGCGCCCCTTTTAAGGTCGAACAGGACGACTCGCGTGAATATGCATCCGGGATGTTCCTGCTGGCAGCAAGTGAGTTGTTCCGGCTGGAGTGGTGAAAGGCGTGTGCAGCATTATGTGGTGAGCGAAGGGTATGTTGGCTTTTCACTTGTTCTATAAGCTTTCGGAATGACTCACTTTTTCAATGGAGGATATCATGTCATGTGTGGATTGCATGATCACTATGTTCTTTTTGAGCCCGGTCATTCGATAGGAAATTACGATTTTAAGTATGAGAGGCAATCAACATTGCTTTACTGATTGCTCAATTTGTACCCATTTGTGTAATTCGTGGCAGAACTACACATAACTAGTGGCTTTGATTCTGGTTGACCCACTATTGCCAATAAATTGTTAGCAGCAGGGTTATTACTTGCGTATTTTTTCCCCATTCGTTTTAGAAGTAGCTATCCAATAGTGTTCTAATTCAATAATTTCTACTTCTGTAGAAATTTGGAGCAGTTTGTCGGTTAAAAATTGTTTGCTGGGGAAGTTTTTTAATACTTCGTGTGTTGTTCCATTTTCAAGCGTCCTTGTTTGAAAAGTATTTCCATATTGGTCAATTCTTGTTATTCTCTTTCTGTCGTGATTAGTGCCCTCCACTTGTTTGCTGTCAATAAATGCTATTTTAGCATTTTCATTCAATAAGTCTTTAAGTCTCAGCAAAAAATTGTCTAAGTCTTGAAGTAAAATATGGCTCCAAATAAATCCTCCAAATAGACCGTCAAATTTTTTGTCTATTGATAAACAATTCATATCTGCTACTTGAAACACAACATTACTATTGAACTTTCTTGTACGTGCAATATCAATTACAATTTCATTTATGTCTGTCGCAAAAATTGAATTTGCTGTTTTAGAAATTTTTTCCGTCCAATAACCCGTCCCACATGCAATTTCAAGTACCGATTTATCAGCGAATATATTTTGAAAGAGTACTGCTGATTTTATCAAATCTTCCTGCTCATCCGGTATTTCATATACCTTGTCATATTCTCGTGCTCTGTCGTTATAATATGTCGATAAGTCTTGATTCATCCTTATTAATCGTTCTATTAGTTTGTTGTCACCACATGTGTTATAAGGCAGATAGCTTACATTTCTTCAGGTATATCCTTGACGCCTGGATTTGATTTAAACCCTGCCTTTGCTGTCAGGGAGGGTCGAAATTATACTCTTTTTTCATTTTTACCTTCCACAACAATACGGAATTGCTATCAAAAATTTGCTTATGCGGAATGGCAGCATTTGGCCGGCATGACTGTTTGAGCTTTGAGCCTGTTGTTAGAATTCAATTTTCAATCCCTTTTATGATTGCTCTTTCTATGGGGCAACATGCCTTCAATGGTTGATTTATATTGAAATCTCTTTTAGATAACAGAGCTGGTTGTGCCATAAATTTTGGCATAATACCTTTATGTTGTTGTGCAGCATGGACTAAAAAAGGATGACATAAATAAACTGTTCCTGCATCTCCGGTTGCTGTGGTTTCTTGTCTATGAGGCATGTTTTTTAGTTCATCCGCCAGCTGCATAAAAGTTAAACCTTCTTCTCCCTTCTGCATAAGCAGTTTAGCAACATCCAGGTGGGAACCGACCTTTATTCTGGTAGGGGCGTCTAATTCTGTAGTATCGGAAAACAAAAACAACATGAGCAAAGTCCGGCCTTTACTATTACTATTAATTTTCCATTCAAGATAATCATTTGGGTAGTCCCCAGGGAAGCTGGCATCCACATGCCATCCGGTGTCATTAGGAATTTCTTTGCTTGGAAATCTAATGGGGAAAGTACCTATTGTCAAGCGTGGCAACCAATTGTCAAAGGCTAATTGATTAAATGCATTGAGTAAAATGGGGGTGTTTGCTGCTTGTTTAAACGGTTCTGAACCTAATTCGCCAATCCTGATGACAGGTTGTGTCCAAGTTTCTGGTTTGTCAGGAGAAAGTTGGACGGCTTCCCATAGAATGGCACGACAAGATTCTGCAATTTCTTGAGAAAAGGCATTTGGGATTTTTACATAGCCTAATTCAATGAATTCCTCAATTTGCTTAGCACTTAGTTTATCCATTTTGTTTTTTTCATGTATTACAAGGCAGATGGTTTACACTACTTCGGGTACAAAGTTGACACTTAGATTTGATTTAAATGTTGATATTATACTCTTCTTTCAATTTTACCTTCAGCAAAGTATCCTAAAAGTACATTACGATAATAGACATTCCAAATGGTCATCCGGGATACCTGTCCGACCACCAGCGGAAAATCCGGTAAGAAGAAGTTCGATCAGCGCTTTGGCTTATATTTCTTTATGCCTTGTATATCATAATATACGAAAAAGTAGTCATATATGGGTGGATGTTGACCTAGAGTTTATCAACACTCAGCAATGTTGGCGGTAGTTTTTTTATTTTTTTTACTCTGATTGTTCTTCAAATAAAGCATGGGCACTTTCAATAAAGTCATCCATATTCTTGTTTTCATAGCTTGAAATTGCTGGGTACATTAGTTTGCCTTCATTCCAAGATTTAGGTTCTAAGTCGTCCAAATTCAAAACATCATGTGCAAGTTCATGATACATTAAAAAGTATCTCATTGGTTTGTTGAACTGTTTCCAAGTTGAGGGATTGATATAAATTTCAATTCTGTCGTCATCACCACTTCCAAAGGAAAGTCCATGAATATGTGTTGTATTGTCGAGTTGGTCAAGCTTTGAAAATTTAATGATTTGTACTTTAGGTTTCTTGGGAAAGATTCCATAGAACTCTAAGTCCCGATAAAACTTTTGTACATATATGTCAAAGTCTTCGTCAGAATCATAAGAGTTTGCCACAATTTCATTGTATTGATTTACTTCTGATTGGTTTTGAATAACCGCGTAACCAAATAATGAAATAATGATTACAACGATAATTGCTATCACCCATTTTGAGAAAGTCGAGGATTTCTTTATCTCTTTTGAAGGTTGTGTTTTGGGTTCTACTTTATGGATTGGTTCAGCTTCAGTTTTAGGCTCAACTGCACTTGATTCTTTTCCAATAGAAGGGGTTGTATTGATTTCTGGAGGAATCGAATTGAGGACATTACTCAGTTCAGCCACTTGAGATAATTCTGTCCATTTATCCATTCCGTAACACCATACTTTAGTGGTTCGAGAAATTGGCTGAATCCTTAACTCTTCAATTGAGTAAGGCCCATACTTTTCTTTGCCATCTGTGTAAAAGTATTTACCCATATCTAGTTGTATTGGTCAGGAAAAATCACTGAATTAGTAATGAGAAAATATAGTTGTTCAAGGGCTCGGAACTCGGGATTGTCAATCCCCATTGACTGAAGAAAAACTATTTTGTCTTCGTAAAACACAACCCAACATCTCATTATCATTGGAATTGTAATACCTGACCTTTCCACCTTACCTCTTACTTTAAAGGTTACAGAAGGATAGGTGTCAATCGTCACGACTGATTTGTCAATGACTTCTAAATTTTTCATAAAAGAACTTGATTCTTCAACGAATTCATTTACAAAACTTTCATCACTCAAAAATTCTTTACTCTCACTTCGTGAAAAGAAGGTCATGTTGTCTTTTATGAGGATTAAATATGTGTTTCCATCTTTAGTAAACTTCTTGACAATGTTCGGTCTGTCCCCCTCTTTGACTTCCCAACCTTGTGGGACTTTTAGTTTTAAATTGACATCTTTTGATTTTACATGGTCTTTTATACTTATGTACTCGCCAAGTTCAAAATTATATGTTGAAAATTCATTGGATTTAACACTTACTTTTTTGACCAATGAATTTCCTTTATAGTAGTAGAAGTCTACATTTATGTCATATAGAAAGTAGGTTTTTGCAGCACCGGCTGTTTTTAAGTTTCCAATTACTTCTTCCTTAATATTAACTGGCGGCTCCCAATATGAAGGAACATCATATTGATAAATTAGCGTTCTACCGATTGACAGACATCCTCTAGCTGTAATTCCATTGCCAATATCCATTCCCCTTAATTGCTCGTTTACTTGATTGGCAAGTTTTTTTATGTCTGATTCAGAAAATGTTTGTCCGAATAGCGTAATTGAAAAGAATGATAGTAATATGAAAACAAAAATTCTCATAGTTTAACCTTTAGGATTATAACCGTATTCGTTTAACCCTGGTTGACCGTCTTGGAATAACAACCAAAAGACATAAAATGGGATAATCTGCCACCATCCATTGTTTCCAACATCATGACATCTTTTTGCTCCTTGAGCCCATAAAAACCAAAGCATAGGAATATATGCGAGTCCAATAATTGGTGCTTCACCCGATTCTACTATGGCATTTAAAAAAGTTGCAACTATGACGTAAATAATGAGGCTTATCCCATATTCTGTTCGTCTTATTCGGCCGTCAAACGAAAATGGACTGGAGAACATACCTTTCTTGGTTGGTCTACCTTGACCTTCTTTCATGTCAGAAACTTCTACCGCCCATTCCTCCGGTTCATTTGATTCATTCTTTTCATTTGTAAAAATCGGAGGTGGTTGGAGTTCTAATATGGGTTTCATTTCATCAAGGTCTCCTGCTCGTTTCCAATCGTCAAGACCTTCGAACCAAATCAAAGTCTCCTTTGAAATGCCCTCATGTTTTAGCTCCTCAAGACTTAGAGGTCCATGCTTTTCTTTTCCATCAGAGTAAAAATATTTCTTCATATTGTTTGTTTTTCAAATTACCGCCAACGTTTTGGGCGCATACGCCGTCCCGTCTTGATTGATTTCTTCTAAGTTACGATGTTTTTGATTGATTCATGTTCTTCATTTGTTCCAGTCTCTATAAGGCGGGATGGTCGTTATCGCGCCATGTTATCTCCAGGCAAGTTACTGTATTGTAAATTTTTCCTTTTTTCAATACTAGTTAAAATCCAATTTTTAGCTTCCATTTTAGAGGCTTCGACGAGTCTTATAGCATTGTTGATGGTTGAATCTTTAACCATGGATGCAATGCTTAGAGCAATGGATATGTTTCTTTTTTTGTTTACCTCTAAACTTTCGCATGCGATCATGAATTCATACGTGTATTTAACGATTAGGTCATATAATAGCTGCTCAAATAGCATTTCATAATGACTGTTGTATTGGCACTGTTTGTCCGTTAGATTAAAGAATTCATCAATTGTGTTAGTATTGTCATTCGCAGCATTCAGTTCTGATATTATCTTAATTAAAACCTGTAGGTTACATTCTGGGTTCATATTAATATCCAAGAATCTAGAGTTATCAATTGCATTGGATTCATCAGGAGTTAGCTTCCTCCTTGCAATAACATAGGTGCCTGGAAGATGGAGTACACTATCAAGAATATTAAAATAAATTTTATTTCTTATTGTGTCGGAATTGCTTACAAACATGATCATCCTAGGAGTCGGTGTGTAATTATTCATAAATGTTAGGAACTAACCTGTACTTTTGAATTTGAAAAGAGGCTTTGTTTCAAAATCTAGTGATATTGGTTTTGTTGATACTTTCCATCCTGTGCCACAAATCCGTTTGGTGTCGTGGTAATAGATATAGTCTGAATTCTCTGGAAGTATCACATTATCGCCTACATAGTAATCGTATGGAATATTGTTGATAGAGTCCTCAATGTATTTTTCATTGTATTTTTCTACGACAACAAACCTATCTTCAGCGTGTTTATCAACGCATGAGATACTTGCTATTAAATATACAGCAACCCATATGATTGTTGGTGGCTTCATTGCTTGGAGATAACTCGTTTATATACGCGTATTTTGTTCGTTTAGCATGCTATTTTGGCATGTTACCCGCAACTTTTGTTCGGTTTATATCAATTCCAATGTATCCAGTCTTGGAGGATAGTGGTGCCTGGTGGGCATAGTGTTCCGCCGTATGAAAGATACGCTTTTCGGTAGGTATTGTATGAGTAAATTGATGATTTGGGTCAGTTTAGGTGCTGTTATACGGATGTGCTCTGAGTGCGGACGCTCTACGGACACTCGAACGGACGGGCAGGCACGTTCCTCGGTCAGCATGGTATCTGGGACAGAAGGTCTCTGTGTTTATTATATTTATGGTAACCACTAAGGCACAAAGGACACGTAGGACATAAAGGAAAGACTATACTTAGCGACTTTGCGCCTTTGCGCGAAAAGAAAAAATGACTGGATCTATTACGCGGAGGGGCACTGTTAAGATACAGAGGGACGCTGAGAATTGCAGCAGTACTCAACCGGTTGTCCAATTCGTGCCATTCGTGTAATTCGTGGCAGAATTACCATTGTTAAGTGGCTTTGATGTTATGTTTGGGATGCAGGATAGTGGGATTTTTAAATGGGTCCGTTGCAAGACCGGACGTATCTACAAAAGGCTCCTTTTGTGTACAATGGGTTGTAAATCCAGCTTGCTTTACTGTTCTGGTAGAGCCTGTGGAGGACAACCGGTTATTGCTGTGTACAGAGAGGTCACCGACGGAGGCTCTTCAGCCACTTCAATGCTTCTCTAACCTTGATGTCCTCTGCCGGCAAATCGAAATGATCCGGCCCTTTAAGGATCCGATCCGGAGGGACCGCAAGCTTATAGATTTGATTATTCCGGTCCACGCTGTAGGAGGTGGATAGGTTCAGGAATAAGTTGTTACCTAAGGGAAAGAAATCATTGCCCGTCGTATAACCGGATGCAGTGTTTTCCCCGATGATAAAAGTGTTTAGTCTGCCTTTGAACGATATCGCCAGGATGCTGCCCGAACTACGGGTATTTGGTCCGATGAGCAATGCTATCGGCAATTGGGATAGATCGCCATTCTCCTGGTGCCTGATGGCCGTCATAGGGTAATTGTTCAGGTATAAATTGCCCTCTCGCAGTGAAAATTGATGGGTAACCTGTTGTTCGGAGTTAACGCCACCGGCAATATTCCCATCGCCCAGCAAGATAGCCAGACCGGCTGCCATTGAACTGAATTGCCCGCCATCGTTTAATCGTAAGTCCAGGATGACCCCACGTATGGTTGGTGTATAATAAGCACTGAGTGTATCCGATAATCTTTGCGCATATTCTGAAACGGTGTCACCGTAGGCCTGGATGCCCGGCACTTGCAGATATAAGTAGTTGTTTTCCAGGATTTTTGCCATAAATATTCCAGTCCGTTGTCTGGATAACTGCACCAATGGCAATAAATAGTTGCGGGTTGAATCGTCGAATTCCGGATAATGGGAAAACTGCCTTCCATTGTAGATGATGGAGCTATGATAATCCTGCAATTGTTCAAATACATAAACCAGCGATTGGATGCTGTCCACATCCGTCCGCGCTGCTGTTAACTTCTCAGCCAAACCATCCTGAATGGTCATCCAATTAGCTTCTTTTGCATGGATGCTGTTTTGCTTGATGATGCGACAGATGCTGTCGATCGGGATGGGGATCTGGGCAAAGGATGTCAGGGTTAGGCACGTGAATAAGAGGATTGAAAGGATGGATCTCATCGTTTGTGGATTGAATTAATGCAATTCGGCGTCCAACTCGTCCAAGAGTTTAGCGATCATGATGTCAACACCTTCTAGTCGGTGGTGGAGCCGGTTTGCGTGAAATAAATTCTGATCTACCAGATTTTCAAATTCCAGGTCATGAATCATTTTCAAGGGGGCACTGGTTAGTTTGCTTCTGGTCTGTACATGCTTGCTTCCATCTGCGATGTCAATGTTTTTCCACGACCAACGTGTATTAAGATAGGGCTGAAACTGGAAATTGTTGAAATTGATATACAAGTCGTAGTCGAAATGAAACCATTTAATGGTGGATTCCCAATCGTACAGTTTTCTTTTTAATTGGTCGTTAGGCAATGATTTTATGTTTCCGGAATTCATAAGTTCTGCCAGCGTGGGCTGCAGCGGGAAAAATGGAGGCTGCATTGTGCATTTCGCAATTAATGTGTCTATTCGTAATTCCGATAACGATTCATCCTCTGAGGCGATCATTTGCATCAGCAGATTATTCGCCTGGATACTGTTCACATATCTCGCGGTGATTTCGGCAAGTAGTGCTTTGGTTCGATTAAATTCTTCCTGGAGGTTGCGGAGTACAACTGTGTACTGTTTTCGCTCAAGCCGGTGCTGATTCCATTCATTGAGTTGGATGGCGATCAGGATGCCGATCACGACCAGGATTATTTCTCCAATGCCATATTTCAGATAGCCAAATGCCTTGTCCGGGGTGAAGAGAGTTTTGCCTGATTTTCCGGAAGAATTTTATCATGTGAAACCGTTGTTAGAAATCAGAGTCTGTAATGTAAGTAAAGAAATGTGGAGTGGATAAGGCATCCACCAATTGAAGGTTTTGCACCCGTATCCTTGGGGGTCACTTAACGGCTAAAATTTCATATAAAATAGTATAAAATTCTGATGCCTGCTCGTACATGGGAAAATGCCCGCATCGGTTGATCCAGTGCAAATTCGCATTGGGAAAGTCAATTTTTACTTCATAGGAAAAAAATCCGACGACATCCTGCCTGCCAGAAATGATATCAATCGGGCCTTTGTAATTTTTTAATGATTCCGATACATCAAAATTATCGTAGATGTCTTTAATTAATAGCTGCTCTGTTTTGCTATTTCTTTCCGAATTGATCAATTTGAACAGGTCGTCAGGAACAGGGTTCTCATAAACATAAGCACGCCGGGCTAACTTTTTCGATTCTAAAATTTCTGAATCATCGGCCTTGTTTTTAGCGATGCGTTTATTCAGATCGCTCAAACGCTGTTCTTCCTCAGCACTTCGGGTATGCGTGCGGTTCGTAAACAATACAGAAAAAGCCATTTCTGGCATCTTTATGCGGTCCGGGAGCTAACAAAACCAGGTGTTCCACCTGATCTGGAAATGTAGCCGCGAAATTCATGGCCAGCATTCCTCCCCAGGAATGTCCAACAATAATCGCCTGGTCAAGATGGAGGTTTTCCATTAAAAGCTTGATGTCGCTGGTTACGGAATTTACATTGACTGTTTTTGAATTAAAAGGATCCGGAATGGAGCGGCCTGTGCCTCGTTGCTCAACCAAAATACACCGGAATTTGGTGCTCATTGACTTTGCCATCTCTTCGAGTTGGGTATATGAATTTCCCGGTCCACCCGTTAAAATGATTACCGGTGGGAGGCTGCTCGGACCATATTGGTGAAAATAGAGCAATCCATATTCGTATTTTATGGAATCTAAAATCTGGGCATGCGCCTTGGAGTTATTGAACAACGTAAAAGTTGCAGTAAGGAAAATTGATAGGTATTTTATGAATCGCATAAATTCCATTTTTTTGGTATGACGAGATGTTCAGGTCCATGCTTTCGGCAATAGCATTCCGGGTTTATGGTTGAAGTCGTAGATCTTGTGCCTGTTGTAAGCCATTGATGCATTTCGGTTTTGGGGATGAACGGAGCAAATCGGTTCAGGTATTCGATGCTGGATAAGATACAAAAAGTGCTCAAATGCAGTGGCCTCTTTTTGAAAGCACAAAGTGGTGCCAAACCGAATGCGTCGGCTTCAGTAATTGGATCTAATAATCCTTGGGCATCGTGGATGGTGGCTGGAAGAACTGCTACATCCGGAAAATCCAGAGATGATTTATTTTCAGGTAAAGTAAAAATGCGAGCATGAAAGCCGTACCAATCGACCCTACGATGTTGACCAGCTTTTGGGTTTTTAAGCGGTCGGAAAAGATTTTTTCTATTCCACGATAGATCCATAATCCGATGACCCCACCAAGGGTATTGTTGAGGATGTCCGTGGAGTCCAGAGCGCCGATCCCGAGAAAATATTGGGTTAGTTCGAAAAGGAGACTGAAGAAAAAGAACAGACCGACCTTTTGTAAAAATGACGATGACCGGAATAAGGGATTCGCATAAAGGCCGAAGGGGATAAAGATCACTACGTTTAACAGGATCTCGACATAGGAGACGGATCCATTCAGGATGGTCGATGCCTGATAGGGTATCAGGTTGATGATCTTAGCATCCGCCTTGTAAGTCATGGGTACATTCATTTTCAGCACGATGATCCAGAAGGTGATCAACAAATAAATTATCAGCAAGGCTGTGGTCACCTGTGAAGTTAGTTCTTTATTCCTCATACCTATTGCATCATGAACCGATCATGCATCGCCAATATCATGTTTCAGGATTTGGCGGTGAAAAATAGCATTTAATGAGCTCAATGGATCTTTATTTGTTTTTCAGTCGATCAATTTGTTGCTGAAATTCCTCTTCACGGAGATAGTTGTATTTCCTGGATACGCTGAGAGCTTGTTGGTAGGTGGTGATGGCATTATCAATCCTGCCATCCATCTCGTAGGTATTTGCCAGTAAGTTCATCAGGCCAACATCGTAGGGATAGGCCCCAATGCTGCGCTTTAGGACGGTACTCGCTTCCGAGTAACGTTCCTGACCGCTCAGTTGTACGGCCAGGCTGACATAGGACTCTGCCGATTGCTTCGCTCCAACACCATATTTGGACATGATGCGGTTTTCATGAATTAGAAAAGATTCGTCCGAATAATTTAGAAGCAGGGAGTCGGGGAATGCCATGTCGTAGAAAACAAATTTTAAGCCGTAGTAATTGGACAACAGGGTAGAGGACATATGGCCTTCGTCCTCCATTTCTTTTCGTTCATAGCGCAAACCGGCGGGTTTCTTCAGAGCTATCACATCAACAAAATTTTTAAGCTCTTTGCGCATTCCGAATTCGGAACCGGACTCGCCCATGCCGATTCCAAAGAAGAGGACATTGTCTAAATGCGGATGATCATTTAAAATTGCCCGACTCTACCGGTCAGTTCCTCGTGATTCCACCACATGGACGGGCTCATGATGATTATACCGTTAAAAAGCGCGGGGTTTTCAATAAATACAGAAGCGGCAAATAATCCTCCGAGAGAATGACCTTCCAGTATTCGGAATGGATTGGTCCGGTAGCTGGAATCGACATATGGTATTAATTCCGATTCGATAAATGCCAGGAATTGATGACCCCCTCCGCTTCCCGGATGATCCGGACTGCCGGTCATTGTAAAGTCCCTGATACGGTTAGTACTCTGAATGCCCACCACGATCAGGGGAGGGATACTGCCTGTACGTGCCAGGACTTCGATGGTGCCCATGACATGCCAGATATTTTGCAACCCGTCGGTCAGGTACAGGACCGGGTAAGTGGCCCGGGAGGTGTCGTAACCATCGGGTAAGGCAATGATGATAGGCCGTTCTTCCCGCAATAAAGTGGAATGTAATGTAATGACGGTACCAATTATTAATTCTTTTTCTGGGGTTGCCTTGCCGGTGTCTGCTACATGGACTGAGGGGGTATTTGTACACCCCAATAAAAAAATAAGCAGCACCACTGAACCCACAATTCTCGTCATCTCTATTTTTCGTTAATTCTCTGGTAGAAAAGTCCTGTGAAATGTTACCAGTCCCCCTTCTTTTGTCGGTCCTTTATACTGTTGGTTGATTAACTTATCCCCGCTTTCGGTTTTCAACGATTTAGGTTCTGCCTTGTCAATAAATAAATGGTATTAGCATTTTTGTTTTAGCTGCGTAAGCGTCATAGTCCTTTCCGTATTTTTCTTTAAGATACCTGTCAAGCATTGGTGCATTATAAAAGGCGAACAGGCAAAAGAGTAAAATGGGAATGCTGACTGAGTACCAATTCCGGGTAATAATAGCATACGCACTTACCCAAAGCAAATCACCGAAATAATTGATGTGCCGGGAGTATCTGAAAAAACCTTTCGTATAAATTTTTCCTTTGTTCTCCGGGATTTTTTTCCATTTGTTACGTAAAATTTCACCTCCAGTGTTCAGGAAACTTCCAAAAATAAATAGGATTACACCAAAGCCATCCATAAAATCAACAGGCATCGAGGTTGGCAGGATAAAGAGTGAAAATCCAACAAAGTATAAAGCAAATGCGAATGGAACACTGAAGCTTTCTTCCCATGGAATGGCTCGTTTTAATAATTTGATCATCATGTATGCAAACCGAAAAAAAGTAATTACGCTAAAGGCAAACAGGATTATTCGCCGTTCGTTGTGCTGTGTTGAATTGTGAATGTGCAGTGCATTTTCAATCCAGGATCCGCCATTTTGGAAAAGGATCCAGAAGGATAGCCAAAGGAGCAAGACCTCCAGAATATGGATGGTTATTTTTTGCGGGATACTGCTTTTATATTGCCCATATAGTTCCATGATGGATGATTTTATTTGTCCAGCTCCTTTAATGGG
Source organism: Lewinellaceae bacterium (assembly GCA_020636355.1). GTDB lineage: Bacteria > Bacteroidota > Bacteroidia > Chitinophagales > Saprospiraceae > JAGQXC01. The sequence goes on from JACJYB010000001.1 coordinate 323,301, forward strand.
TACCGGGACGAGATAAAAGGATCCGGTTATCCGATGGAGTTGAATGTTCCAAGTTAGTTTATTTTATCCATGAATTTTAAGGTAATATTTCGTGACATCTCCGAATACTACGAATTTTACAATAAGACTGCGAAAAGTATCATTTGGTTCCAAAAACCAAATAAAAGGGACTCCTGCTGCTGTGTTGGCGGACGAATTTAGGGTCCCTTCTTTGCAATTTGGTGACCTCCATTGCGATCATCTGATGCCCGGTTATCAGGTTGTTCTGGTTGTCCGGGCTTAGTAAATTTTGGTTTGGCAGACGACAAATTTGAAGTTATTTCCTGACCCTGTCGACCAATTTGAGCGTTCGTTTGTTATTTCGACGTATTGTTGTATAATCATTGTTATAACCGTTCTAAATGTTTAAGTATGCCTAGATCCTCTTTTATCCTGTCACTAGCCCTCCTCATCCCCTTTACCGGTTGCTTCAGTCAGCAGGGAAAACAGGAACAAGGAAAGCACTTTGTCAGCAGTTATCACTACGAGCCTACCAAGCCCGGGCTGAAAACCGCTTATTTTGCTTCCGGCTGCTTCTGGTGTGTTGAGGCGGTTTATGAAAGCGTCAAAGGCGTAGAAGAATCGGTTTCCGGTTATGCAGGAGGACATAAAGAATATCCGACTTACGAAGATTCCAACACCGGGACAACCTTTAAGATACTGAGTCGGTGATGATCTATTACGACTCGACGGTGGTTGACTTCCCAACACTCGTTGATGTGTATTTCGGATCGCAAAATGTGACCCAGGCCAATGGGCAGGGACCCGACCACGGCTCGCAATACCGGTCCATCATTTTTTACCAGAACCCCGTAGAAAAGCAAATCATCGGGGATAAAATTGCCGCGCTCAATAAAGAGCTGGCACCCCAAAAAGTTGCCGCAGAAGTGAAGCCATTTGAAAAATTCTGGGTGGCAGAAGAATATCACCAGAACTACGAGAAATTGCATCCGAACCAGCCTTATGTGCGGGGGGTGTCGGTGCTAGGCTTTGAGCGATTTAAGGAGAAATTCCACAGTTACTCAAAGCTAAACACCCAAAGGAATGTTGAATGTTGAATGTTGAATGGGTTGAATGTGAAGAAGGTTGCGTTTATCCGGAAAAGCCAAAAACCGATGTCATGAAGGACGCTCGTTCCTTGGTGGGCATCCAGGAGCTGAAGGTTATGGATGATTTTTGGTGGTCAGGCAGGCCGGAATGAGACCCCTCGAATCCGCTCAGGGTGACGATTGCTTTTTACACTTTTATGCTGACCGCAGCGTCGGGCGGAATCCAAGTAGTTGTCGAAGCATGATGATGATCTAGGGAGATGTCAACATGGAAAGCGCTCCATTTCGTTTATTGCAGCGTAATAACAGCATGGTCGTTCATTATAAGACAAATAATAAATCATGAGTAATATGCAGGTAGCCACCTTTGGAGGTGGATGTTTTTGGTGCGTCGAAGCTGTCATCCAGCGGTTGAAGGGCGTAAGTCAGTGGTATCCGGCTATGCCGGAGGCTCCATGATTAATCCGGATTATCGATCGGTGAGTTCAGGCACAACCGGTCACGCTGAAGTCATTCAGGTTACCTTTGATGCCGAGGTACTCCCTTATGAAGACCTGATTACCATTTTTATGACCAGCCACGATCCGACAACTTTGAATCGACAGGGAGCGGATCATGGGACCCAGTACCGGTCGATCATTTTATACCACGATGCGGCGCAAAAAATGACGGTAGAGCGTATTCTTGAAGACTTGAAAAATGTATTTCCGCAGCCGATTGTTACAGAGGTTGTTCCTCTTGACCAGTTTTATCCGGCTGAAAAATACCATCAGAACTATTACAACAACAATTCCTACGCAGGCTACTGCCGGGTGGTCATCGACCCCAAGATTAAAAAGCTTAGGGATGCCTATTCCGACCGGCTGAAAGAAGAAGTATAATTTCTACCATTCCGGTCATCAGGTGGAGCGGTGAATACACCGGATGGATTGGTTGCATAATCCGAGATTAGAAGCACGAATGATCCATTAGAATAGCTGCTAGCTCATTGGCTTTTTGACTGGCCTCCCCGGATCCCATGTTGGATAACACGATGATGGCAATTTTATCATCCGGAAAGCGAATTATCTGTGAACTGATCCCGGAAGTTCCTCCTTCCCAGGCTACAAATGTTTTGTCGCGGAAGGTGCCAAAATACAATCCGAATGCCTGATTGTCCCGGTCATGGTTAAATTTTTCCGTTCGGTGCATCAGGGTGTAGAAATTTTCACCGCCAAAGTCCTTAGTAAAAAAATTCCTTTCCCACTTCAGCAGGTCCACAATGGTAGACACGATACCGCTGCCTCCGAAATGAGGAGCATTTCGGTGATGTTGCATCCAGGTGCCTGTATCACGGACGGATATCCCTTCCTGTCGATAAGCACGGACGTATTCGGAATTTCTTGGATTGTAAGGTGTAGCGCGATTCGGAATTACCGTAGAAATGTCATCATTGACCAGCGTATGGTCCATTTTTAATGGTCTGAAAAGCCGGCGTTCCATGAAAGCTGGAAACGGCTCTCCGGTGACCCGCTCAATAATCTTTGTAAGCAGCATGTAATTTACATTTGAATAATCCCACTGATCTCCGGGATGGAAGGCAAGGGTATCCGGTTTAAGTGAAGTGCGGATAGCTTCGTCATTGTCAAAGTAATAAAAGTCCAGCCATGATTTATCGTGCGCACGGGGAAGCCTGAAATAATCGATGATCCCGCTGGTGTTATAAATCAAATGTTTGATGCGGATGGTATCCGGATATTTGGCGAGCTCCGGCAGGTAGTTTTCTACAGGGTCATTCAGGTTCAAAGAATCGTGCATGATCAGCAATGCAATGCCGGCAGCGGTAAATTGTTTGGATACCGATGCTATATCGAAGGCCGTACGAATATTTACTGGAAGGTGATAATCCAGATTAGCCGAACCATAACCTTTTTCGTACAGGATCGAGGTATCCTTTAATATCCCGATGGCGTAACCCGGACTGTCCATCTTATTAAATGGCGCAAATAAGTTGTCGATTTCGCTTCCGGTTTGCCGGTCCAGGGCGCCATCATTCTTGGGCGTAGGATTACAGCTGATGCAAAACAGAAATAATAGGACGGAGATGTTTTTTTTCATTCCATGGTATCATTTAAATAACCTGCATAGATTTTAGCCATCACCGGTCCCGTTCTATGGAGTGCATAAATCCGGGTACGCTGTTATTTGTGATCATTACGCCAAAAATCGGCATGATAAACGGGTGTGTCGGCATGCCACACCTTACTAACCAAATCGATGTCGCCGTCTCCGTCCACATCCCCCAGCATGACATCATGCCAGCCAGGATTACCGATATGGATCACTATGGGTTCAAAATCCAGTGTATCGGTACTTCCCTGGTTTTCCCAGATCACGCCTCGCTCTTTAAGCCCTTCAGGTTTCATGGCAACTTTGCCGTCCTTCACCATGTAAACGTCCGCATCCTCCTGTTCCCCGGCGAAGATGTCCCAGTCGCCATCCTGATCGAAGTCTGCGACGCCAAGAGAGTGGAATGAACCGGTACCGGGCACATCGCCCGCAGCCACCGGCGGATCCGGTAGGGCATGTCGCAACCAATTTTTACCCTGGCCTTTATTCTCAACCCAATAGACATGTGACCATCCGGTATCGCAGTCGCTGTAGACGATGTCCGGATCTCCATCCCGGTCCAGGTCAATCACCCATACCCGCATACTGGTCCCATAAGATGCATTTTCGACGCCCAGGTGCGGCCAGGGATGGCGGAGCCAAACGCCATTTTCACTCCCTGGATTTTCCAGCCAGTAGCCAGGGACAACCAGATCCAGATCCTGGTCACCGTCGATGTCACCAAAGCCGTGCGGGGCAATGGCGCCGTGAAAATCCAGATCATCGTAGATCTTATGCGGTCGCAGGCTGTCGGATGTATCATACCAGGATTTACCATTGTCTGCAACAATATCGCTCCATCCGTCTCCGTTGATGTCAGCAGCTACGATATCATGACCTCCTCCACCATACGGATGGTACGGCCACAAATGATCCGGGTTTTCTCGGAGGTCTCCCGGGTTTTCGAACCATACTTTGTTGTTGACAAAATCCGGGTCCCCATCATGGTCCACATCCAGGACAGCGCAGCCCAGCGCGGTCACCACATCTTCCGTAACCAGGGACAGGATATGCGGAATCCAGGTGGAATCGTTGAAGTATTCGTACCAGTAGACCGCATTGACGGTGCGGCGGGTTATGGCTACATCCAGATCTCCATCCTGGTCAAAATCTCCTAATCCAGGGCCAGAGGTTCCCCATCCGGCGCCCGGCAAAGGGCAATCGATGGTAAAGTGTGTCCAATGGTTGATCTGAGCCTGAAGCGAACTGATGCCTGGGATCAGGGCAGTAAGAAAAATCAGTAATTTCTTTTTCATGAATTCACAATCCTTGGGTGACTAAATTAACCAAATAACCCAGGAACCAATATTAACGCTTATCAAACACGTGATCAACTCCAGGAAAAATTCGGTAACCCGGCCTTTCCGGGGAGGATTGAATAGTCCATACAGAACCCATATGAACCACTTTTTCAGAAAACAATCCAATTATTTGTAATTTCCAGCACTGGTTATGAAGACTGCAATCTTATCATTACGCGAATTAACTTTTATTCTATGATCCGTCGGAACTTTCTCTCAGGTGGAATTTTATTCATCCTGACCTCATTGATTATTAGCTGCAGTTCCCCGACTGCAGAACAAACGCCCCAGCGCCCCAACATCCTGTTTATCATGGCTGACGACCATGCCTATCAAGCTATTAGCGCTTACGGAGGAGCATTGGCTGACCTTGCTCCTACACCGAATATAGACCGGATTGCCCAGCAGGGAATGTTGTTTAAACGGTGCATGGTAACGAACTCCTTGTGCGGGCCCTCGCGCGCCACCATCCTCTCCGGAAAATACAGCCATAAGAATGGATTTGTGGATAACACCTTCGGATCCCGTTTTGATTTTTCGCAGAATACGTATGCGAAGGAATTGCAGAAAGCGGGTTACAAGACAGCTGTGATCGGCAAGCTCCACCTGGGGGGCACCCCGACCGGATTTGACTATTACGATATTTTGCCCGGCCAGGGACGTTATTACAACCCGCAGTTCATCAATAAGGAGGGCCAGTATGAAATGGAAGGTTATACCACGGACATCATTACCGATAAAACCATCGACTGGCTGAGTAGTGTCAAAGATTCCACGGAACCCTTTATGGTGATGATGTGGCATAAAGCGCCGCATCGCAACTGGCAGCCCGGCCCGGATGAACTGGGCAAATACGAAGGGGTTACCTTCCCGGAGCCAGCTACACTATTTGATGATTATTCCGGAGAAAGGCATGCCGCTTCGCTGAACAACATGACCATCGACAAGACCATGCGGATGGAGCAGGATCTCAAGCTGACTGACCAGCCCTGGCCCGGATTGACCGATGCGCAGCGGGCAGCATGGGATAAGGTCTACAAGCCGATCTACGACGCCTATAAAGAATCGAATTTGAAAGGTGAAGACCTGGTTCGCTATAAATATCAACGCTATATGCGTGATTATCTGGCTTGTATTGCTGCCGTCGATAAGAGTGTGGGTCGGGTGCTGGATTACCTCAAAGAGACCGGCCTGGATAAGAATACCATTGTCGTTTACTCTTCCGACCAGGGTTTTTACCTGGGTGAACACGGCTGGTTTGACAAGCGCTGGATGTATAAGGAATCGTTACGCACTCCGCTGTTGTTCAGTTGGCCAGGTGTTACGAAAGCAGGCTCGGTCAGTGATGCTATGGTAAGTAACCTGGACTTCGGAGAGACCTTTCTGGATATAGCGGGAGCTGCCATTCCTTCAGATATGCAGGGCCGGAGCCTGGTGCCGGTGTTAAAAGGCGAGATGCCAGCAGACTGGCGTACCGGGCATTATTATCATTATTACGAGCATCCTTCCGAGCATAATGTGATGCGCCACTACGGCATCACCACGGATAAATATAAGCTGATTCATATGTACTACGACATTGACGAATGGGAGTTGTACGACCTGGAGAAAGATCCGGACGAAATGCATAATGTGTATAATGATCCGGCTTACGATGCGATAAAAAAAGAGCTTCATCAGCAACTTGAGGCGTTGCGTACACAGTACCAGGATAGTGATTCTCTCAATCAGCACTACATCGACGAATACAATATAAAAGTCCAGCAGAATCCGGCTATCGAATACTGGAAGCTGACCCCGGCGGAATTGCAGAAGGCATTCAGTCAGATGCCTGCAGAAGGGGAGAAGGGGAAATGAATTTTAATGTTGAATGTTGAATGTTGAAGGTTGAATGTTGGATTGAAAAAATGCTGTGCCTTCATGGCGGTAATTCGTGTGCAAATTTAGTAGTAGCTAAAGTGCTCAGAATTTATATTGGTATCCGGCACGGATCGTCTGGGTTTCGTAATAATCCGAGCTGATAATGCTGAAAGTATTTCCTTCAATTTCCTTAGAAATGAGCATAGTATTTAATAGGTCGGTGGCATTGATGAACAACGCTCCTTTCCCATTTTGAATACCACGTTTCAACCCCAGATCCAGTGAGAAACGTGCGGCTATCCTCCCCTGGGGAATAATGTCCGGGGCCAGATAGACCGCAGTAATCTGAAGATCGGTCTGATTCACGAATTGAAGTGCCGCATTCATTTTCAGATTGCCGGAAATGATTTTCTGTTCGCTGGCGCTGAAGGTATTGGGTACCGGATATTCATTGGTCACGGTAAATGCATCGATTTGATTCCGGTAACCATTGGCATTCAGATTGATCGTCAACTGGTCAGAAAACTCCCGGGTCAGCACCAATTCGATACCAGTCTGGTGACTTTTACCGGCATTTTGCGTGATGGCGTAAATCAGGGTGCCATTGTCTGCTGTGGTGGCGATGCGGGTAATGGTACCATCAGCCATGCGGTGATAAACAGCTCCGTATATGGAGCCGGCATTCCAGATGTTTTTATAACCAAGTTCCAGGCTGTTGGTGAATTGTGGCTTCAGGCCTGGGTTGCCAACTTTAATGATCTCTGCGTCATCGTACTTGGGAAAAATGCGGATGTCCACTTCATCCGGACGATCCACACGGCGGTTATAGAATGCAGACAGTTTATCCCGTTCACTTAAATTATATGTCAGGCGGATATTGGGAAATGGTTGGAAATAATCGTATCCATCGCTCCGGTAGGTATTGTGATTTGGATCCACTTCATAATACAGGTCAACGTATTCAATGCGTAACCCTACCTCTGCCTCCAATTTTTTTACCTGATAAGTGTAATTACCATAAATAGCGGGAATGGTCTCCTTATAGGTCGCTTTACCATCGGCGTCCGGATCGAGTGGGGAATTTACACTTGGATTAAACTGCATGTTGGTGGGTATGGTCCTGCGCCGAAATTTAAAGCCTGTTTCCAGTAATCCGTGCCGAAGGGGTTTGGTAAAATCCAGATTGAAATCGGCTACCTGCTGATCGGCTATCAGGAAAAAAGACTCTTTATAAATGGCATCGAGTAAGGTGTTATCGAAAAAATACTTTTCGTCTTCCCGGTCAAAGGTGTAGTTGAAACCAAGATTCAGCTTCTGCCCGGGATGGTTGAATTGGTGTTCATAAGAAAAGGAAGCGACTGCCGCTGTCAGCACTTCATCTTCCAGAAATTGCCACAATCGGAGGCGTTCTCCGGCAGCATTGAAAAATGGCTGATCTCCACGATCCATGATGGACTCCTGGCTGAATAGTCCGGCAACGGTCAACCGGTTACGTTCATCGGCAAACCAATCGAAACCAATTTTCGAAGTGAAAAAATTGGTATTGCGGTTGCGTTTTAATTGCTGGTTGATGACGGTTCCGTCATCATAGGTACGGGTGACAAATTCATTTTTGTTCAGGGTGTGCGTGTATAAATTATCGGCCTGCAGGAATAAGTTGATTTTGTTTTTCCGGTAGTTCAGAGAAATGCTGGGATTAACTTTTGGCGTTGCGTGGTATTGAGGGCGAATACCCGGAAGATTTTCTTTACGGATCCAGAGGGCGCCCAGGCCGGTGCTAAGACCCACGTTGCCATTCCAGCCGAATTGCTCCTCTTTCTTTAAGATGATATTAATGATACCTGCATTGCCGTTTGCATCGTATTTGGCGGAAGGGTTATTGATGATTTCAATTTTTTCAACGGCAGAGGCCGGAATGTTTTCCAACCCTTTTTGATTGCCAAAACCGGTGATTGCCGATTGTTTTCCATCGATCAACAATACGACCTGGTTGCTGCCGCGTAATTGTACCTGGCCATCCTGTGAGGTGATGCCCGGTAAATTGCTAAGTGACTGCAATACGCTGCCGCCGCTTTGACTGACATTATCCCCGAGGGTGTAGGTTTTTATCCATTGTGGAAGCAATGGCTCGCTGTTGCGCCGTTACGACCACTTCACCCAATTGCTGGGCTGTTTCTTCCAGGAAAAGCACTCCCAGGTCCAGATAGGGGAATTATTACCGACAAAAAGGTAGGATTGAACGGTTCTGAATCCCAGGAATGATGTTTCAGCATATATTCCCCGGGTTTTACGGAAGCTAACTCAAAGAAGCCATCTTCATCGGAAACCGTCCCGGTCAGGAAGGTGGAATCCGGCAACTGTTTTAGAACCACGTAAACGTAAGGAAGAGGTGCATTTGTCGATTTGTTTTGGTGGTCCCTGAAATTTCAATCAGGTCTGTCTGGGCGAATACTCCGGCCGGATAGAGAACAGCAAATAAATGATTTGCCGATAGGTGCTCTTTAAAGACATCAATAAAACGATTTACTTAATCCGAAAATGGAATTATTAGAGGGTAAACATAGGAAAACCAGTAAAGATTGGAATTATGGTCTATGGATCTCTCAGGCAATGAACTAAATCACTCCTTCATGAACCGGACTTGTCCGATGAGTCCGTGCGTATTGGACAGGGTACAGAAATAAGTACCCGATGTCCATGCATCCATCCGGACGGTCAGATCTGCATGACCGGAGAGCTGATCATATTCCTTATGCCCGATTTCGCGACCAAGCAGGTCGTACACCGATAACCGGTAATTGTCCAGGGCAAGGTCACCGGTGCGGAGGTGCAGTACCTCTCCGGCAGGATTGGGATAAACGGATACCGGTATCGCCAATTCTTCCTTTTTCAGGGCCGTAGTCGAGGCCTGGATGTTCTTGTATTGCACCTTGACCACCCGCAACTGGGAATTGTCGGTGAAACAGATCGCAATGGGTTCTTTGCTCTGATTGCTCCAGAAATAATAGGTGACGAGGGTGTCAACGCCCAGGTATGCTGTAGGGTAATACGTGAGCGTCAGGTCAGTTACATCAAGCCACCCCAGGGAGCTATTTTGCCGTCGATACGTTGCTCTCGATAGCGTGTTCTTTTTCCCGTAATACCTCAAACGTGCCGCCGGGAATGGTCAGATTACCAAAAGCATCGATAGCATCCAGGCGGGATGTTGACATGCGGATGCGTAAAGAGTCGGCAATAAAAGGTAATTGACTGGCACCCGGTAAATTCCCAGTCGGAAAAGCTGTTAAGAAACCCGTGCTGGTTGCAGCTAAATCGAAGAATTGAACCGGCGCACGCATCTGAATATAGCCGGGTAGTAGACAGAATTCAGCCGGACGCCCAGACCGGCCGGATCTCCAACAAAACCTAATTCGGTAACATTTTGGCCATTAACTTCCAGGTAGGTACGGTCTGCCCCCAGGGTATAAACCAATTGTGCACCAGGAAATGTTGGAAACTCCGGTCTTGTTTGAGCATCTTCCATGATGATATCAAAGGAAGATGCCTGCTTTAAACCGCTGAAGTCCCAGTTTTGCGGTGCAAAATCCGGAGGTGTCATGATGATATTCACTGGCTGGTCATCTACTGCATAATGCAGTGTGTCGCCAACCTGTGGAAAAATGTCCTGGGTTACGGTGATTTGACCGCTAAGACCAGAACGTAAAATCATGACCAGCAAAAAGATTCCTAATCGCGACATGGATTTGGTTTTGAGGTTTCGAATCCCTGAAATTAATCTTTTTACCATTTCAAGTTTCGGAAATTCACGTCTCGCTGTCCGGGAGTCGATCGATCAGGAGTTTCTGGATCAAGGAGCGAAATGAGGTAACGCTCATGGCCTATTTCGGTCATTCTCAGAGATTCCCGGATGTTCCGGAAGAATTTAACAATCATGCCGTATTGTTTCGTGGTGTCATTGCGGGTTATTGTCTGGGTAAATTCTGCAATTTAGCGGCTTCTTCCAGTTCTTCATTGACGCTTTCATCAAAAGAAAAACTAAACAGGGTCCACTGATCTTTCGGTTTGTAAAATTCGAAGGTAAAGCGCACCGGCTGGCGGTCGTATTTCACGAGATAGGAAAAAAGATGAAAGCTTTCACCGGCGGATTGTTTCGTGATGAATTCATGACCGTAATAGTCACCTACGATATCATGGATACCCGCCAATTGGGTTTTTACATTTTCAATAGCATCCTGATTCAGGGCGATCCATTTATTGGTTCCGTATAAATGATCCAGTGCGGGTTTGGCTCCGGATGATTCGTATTCCGTAAAGAATTTTTTGATCAAATCTTCCGGGGTAGTTTGACCAAAGATGGGTGTAGTTAGCAGCACACCACATAGGAATGGGATCAGGATTTTCATTTCAATTCGTTTTTTATTGAAATTAAGATAGCTGAATTGCAATGAAATCCTAACCGATCCGGTTCCTGAAATCCTTTAGCTTGGAATTATATTGGCAAATGGGAGGCTGCTTTTTGTCCTTCTTTACTGCGCACGATTAACCATCCCAATCCACTGATGATTACACCCAGTCCAAACATCAAGGGCTGCAAGAAGGACAGGTAGCCAATAAAATAAACCTGAATGAGAACCCATGCCATTAAGAAGACGCCCAGCAGCAAGCCCAGGGTTCCGGCTACCGGCCGGTGGAGAAAAGCCAGCATGCCTCCGAAGCCATTGGACAGGCCATTACCGATTAACAGGAATAAACCTGGGATGAGGAAATCCTTAAAAGGCGCCTGACTCAATAAGGTCGTTGACATACCTACCGCTGAGCCGTCCGGGTAGATGATCAGCGCCAGCCCCGCAGGGATAGCTCCCAGCGCCACCACCAGTTGCAACAGGCCAAGGAGGTTGTATTTCCATTTCATGGCTTCACGTATTTTATGGACCGTCAATATTACCTGCTGGCAGGGCTACTGTCAATGTTCTCCATCATATGCGGGACACATTTTGGTTCAGAATGGGGAAAAGTGGTTGAGTTTTCTACCTTTAGTTTGTCGCTTTGATGTTGCAGAGTGATGGGGTGCGTGGTAGGCATTGGAAGTTGGTCGGTGATTTGCGGAAAGGCGATAGACAGTCCGGATTTTCCATTGTTACCTGCATCGAGGAATATGGAAATTATTTTTAACCCTAAAAAACTTTACGTTTGGAAAACTGGACTAAAACATCCATGCCTGATTTATCGGGTAAAACTTTTATGATTACTGGAGCAAACAGTGGAATCGGCTATGAATCAGCCCTGGCTTTAGCTGAAAACGGCGCGTTGGTCGTTTTGGCATGCCGGGATGCCGGCCGTGCTCAGCAGGCCCGCAATTTGATACTTCAATCCGCACCGAATGCATCTGTAGAAAGCATCACCCTGGATTTGGGAGACCTGAATTCGATTTCCTCCTTTGCTTCCGAATTTAAAAAGAACCACCAAAGATTGGATGGCTTGTTAAACAATGGCGGACTTATTGCGGCTAAACGCAGTGAGACCAGCGATGGATTTGAAGCTCAGTTTGGCATCAATCACCTGGGGCATTTTGCATTGACCGGACGACTATTGGATGTATTGGTTAATACGCCAGATAGTCGGGTCGTGACCATGGGGAGCCGGATGCATACTTCCGGAAAGATCAACTGGGATGACCTGATGAGTCAGCATAAATACGATCGATGGGCGGCGTATAAACAAAGCAAACTGGCTAATCTGCTATTTGCCTTTGAGCTGAGTCGCCGTTTTGATAAAGCCGGTAGCTCTGCCATTTCGCTGGCCGCACATCCGGGGGTATGCAAAACGGGATGGGCGGACAGGAACATGGAAGGTATCATGAAATTCATTGGGCGAATGTTGGGTCAGCCGGCGTCGATCGGTGCCTTATCACCATTGTATGCCCTGACGGACCCAAATGTGCAATCCGGTGGCTATTATGGTCCTGATCAGGATAAGAAAGGATATCCGGTAGAAACAAAAGCTGCGAAGTCGGCTTACGATGAACAAGCTTCCAAACGATTGTGGGAAATTAGTGAAAGACTAACCGGTATTTCATATGAGATCTCGTAAATTATGCGACACAACATCACCTGGTAAAAATGGTATTGGATCAATTTAAACTCGTTGGCAAAACTGCGCTGGTGACCGGATGCAAGCGGGGGATAGGCTTTGCCATGGCAGAGGCGCTGGCGGAAGCCGGAGCTGACATCATTGGTGTTTCAGCAACCCTGGAACGGCAGGGATCAAGAATAGAGGAGGCGGTTCGTGCCCTCGGCAGAAATTTCTTTGCCTATGCTTGCGATATCAGCGACCGAAAGGCCCTGTATGCCTTGATCCATCAGGTGAAAACAGACCATGGGATACCGGATGTATTGGTGAATAATGCGGGAACCACGCAGCGCAAACCGGCCGCAGAACATCCGGATTCGTACTGGGATACGGTCATTGAAGTCAATCTCAATGCGCAGTTCATCCTCAGCCGTGAATTTGGGAAAGAAATGATCCAGCGGGGTTATGGCAAGATCATCTTTACGGCATCCCTGCTGACCTTTCAGGGTGGAATCCTGGTGCCGGGATATGCAGCATCAAAAGGTGCCATTGGCCAGTTGACCATGGCATTATCCAATGAGTGGGCCGGCTATGGGGTGCAGGTCAATGCGATTGCTCCCGGGTATGTCGCTACCGAGCTGACCGATCCTATCGTCCGCGACGAAGCGCGCAATGCTTCCATTCTGGCCCGGATACCTGCCGGGCGGTGGGGAACCCCGGAAGACTTTAAAGGTCCGGTGGTTTTCCTTGCTTCTGCGGCCTCAGATTACATGAGTGGTGCCATCGTGACTGTGGATGGTGGCTGGATGGGGAGGTGATTTTAAAATGTTGAATGTTGAATGTTGAATGTTGAAGGTTGAATGTTGAGTACACCCCGGAAAAGCCAAAAAACTGATGTCATCTCGACCGAGACGCCTTAAAGCGTCGAGCGGAGAGATCTATTTGAAAATATGAAATATATAAATTTCTAATAATCAAAATCATTTAGATTTCTCCGTTTCGGCTCATTCTTCGCCTACAGTCGAAATGACATTTGGTTTATTGAAATTGACTTTCTGGAGTGCACTCAATGTTGAAGGTTGAATGTTGTTGATTTGATGCCGGCGAAATGAAAAATCGTTAATAGATGCCAATGGACATAAATACCCCTTCCTCCAACCGCCTGGCTTCCATCGATGCCCTGCGGGGATTTGACATGCTGATGATCGCCGGAGCCGGGAGTTTTATCGAACGGCTGGGAGGCAAAACAGAAATCGGATGGTTAAACGGACTGGCAGCCCAGTTTGAACATCCGGCATGGAATGGATTTACTTTTTACGATTTCATCTTCCCGCTGTTTCTTTTCGTCGCCGGCGTTTCTCTCTCCTTTTCGTTGAATAGCTCCGCCGCCAGGGCATTAAGCCGACCCAAATTGTACCGCAAGGCAGCCATTCGCATGGTTATCCTGATCGGGCTGGGTATTCTGTATAAAAATGCGCCGGTACCTTTCCTGGAGCCCTCTCAGATCCGGTTTGTAAGTGTGCTGGGGAGGATAGGATTTGCCGGGTTCGTCACCACGGTTTTGTACCTCAATTTCAGCAAGCGGGGAAGGATCCTGTGGATTGCCGGTATTCTCTTGATTTACTATGCCGCTTTATATCTGATCCCTGTACCCGGATACGGGGCCGGTGATCTTAGTTTTGAAGGTAATCTGGTTGGATGGTTCGATCGTACCTTCCTGCCTGGCCGGTTGCTACAGGGGACCTATGATGAGTTGGGTATTCTCACTCAATTTCCAGCGCTTTGCCTGACCATGCTCGGGGCTTTTGCGGGTGATGTGCTGCGGTCGGATCATACCCAGGGCTTTAAAATGGGACGATTGTCCTTGACAGGAATTGGATTGGTTGTTGCCGGCTTGTTGTGGAGTCTGCATTTTCCGATTAATAAGCATTTATGGTCCAGTTCTTTCATCTTGCTGACCGGGGGAATGGGCTTCCTGGCCCTGGCTCTCTTTTATCTGGTGATCGATGTGTGGAATAACCAGAAATGGTCCCTTTTCTTCCGGGTCATCGGACTCAATTCGCTGACCATTTACCTGGCTTACCGCTTTATTGATTTTGGTTATACCTCCCGGTTGCTCTTTGAAGGATTGTACAAATTCAGCGCCGAGCCGTGGCATGAAGTATGGCAATCACTCGGGGCGCTGGGACTGGTGTGGTGCTTTTTATATGTACTTTATCGAAAAGGCTGGTTTTTGAAGGTGTAATCAATACAAATGGCGCGACTGCAGCAACAAATTGTATGATAAGCCCGGTCAGAGGCTTTGATGCTTGCGCCTACACATTTGATTATGCTAGAAAAGGGGCAGGCAGCCTGGTTCTTAGGCTTCATGGTCCAGGTTGTGCTGAGATGACTATTCGTACATTAATCCATTTCGTAAGTGCAAAATCTTCTTTAATTCATGGACTCATTTTGCCTGACAAGATGGAAGGTCATTGGTGAAAGGAGACTTTTTTCAATGCCAGCGGGCAAGACCATTAAAATTGTACTTCTTGACAGATTACCGGTCGAGGAGCCACTAATTCACGGGCCATTTCCTTAACTTACCAGGCTAAATAATTCCGGTTATGCGATATCTGAAACTCCTCGTTTTGGGGCTTTTTCTACTGCCCGTTTATGGTCATTCACAAGTTTCCGTCGTTCAGCTTAAGACAGAAGACAAAATCAACCCGATCGGTATGGGAGAATTACACCCCCGATTTAGTTGGCAAATTCAGTCCGGAGCTCAGGGGGTGATGCAAACCGCCTATGAAATTCGAGTCGCTACAGACGAAAAGCAGTTGATGCGCGGTAAAAAATTGCTTTGGACCAGCGGGAAAGTGGCTTCAGACCAATCGGTTTTCGTTCCGTATGGAGGTCCGGAGCTGATGACCGGCCAGCGTTACCTCTGGCAGGTCAGAGTGTGGGATAACCAGGGAAATACCTCCGAATGGAGCCCTGTAAATAGCTGGCAAATGGGCCAGTTAAAGCCATCGGACTGGCAGGCAAAATGGATCGGACAGGGATTTCCGGAAGGAGAAGGCGAGCGTCCGAGTCCTTATTTCCGCAAGGAATTTAGTGCAACTAAATCCATAACTTCGGCCACAGCCTACGTAACTTCCCATGGCCTTTACGAGGCTTTCATCAACGGACACCGGGTGGGCGATGCCTACCTCACGCCCGGCTGGACAAGCTACAACAAGCGCCTGCAATACCAGGCCTATGATGTGACTGACTTACTGATGAAAGGTGGCAATGCCATCGGAGTACGCCTGGGTAATGGATGGTATCGTGGCATCATCGGTTGGGCTTCACAGGACGGATTTTACGGGAAGGAATTAGCTCTGCTCTTCCAGCTTGAGGTCACCTACAGCGATGGAAGTAGGGCAACGATCGTTTCGGATGGATCCTGGACGAGTCATACCGGAGGCATTGTTTATGCCGAGATTTACAATGGAGAAACTTATGATGCCGGGAAAGAGCCTATTGGCTGGAATATGGTTGGCTATGATGCTTCACAATGGAAGTCTGCCGTGGTGCAAGATCTGAGTTACGACCATCTGATTTCCACCTACAATGAGCCGGTGCGGAAGCACGAAGAAATGCAACCGATTAATGTGATGATGACACCGGAAGGCGATCATGTTATCGATTTTGGGCAGAACCTGGTTGGATGGGTACGTTTGAAGGTTAACGGAAATGCCGGTGACACCATTCGCATTTATCACGCGGAAGTGCTCGATAAAGAAGGTAATTTTTATACGGCTAACCTACGGGCTGCCAAGCAAACGAACGAGTTCATCCTGAAAGGAGGTGGTGAAGAAATCCTGGAACCCCATTTCACTTTCCAGGGTTTCCGTTACATCAAAGTAGAAGGCTATCCCGGTGAGCTTAAACGGGATAACTTCACCGCTATCGCTATGTATTCGGCTATGGAAAAGACCGGCACGTTCGTGACCAATGACCCGCTTATCAACCAGTTGCAACACAACATCCAGTGGGGCCAGCAGGGTAATTTCCTGGATGTGCCCACCGACTGTCCCCAGCGCGATGAACGCCTGGGCTGGACCGGTGATGCGCAGGCATTTTCTGCGACCGCTGCCTTCAACCGGGATGTTCATAATTTCTTTTACAAATGGCTGCAGGATGTGGCTGCCGATCAGAGTTCCAGTGGTAGCGTCCCTTTTGTCGTCCCTAATGTGTTGGGAGAGAATGCCGGAGGATCGGCAGGATGGGCGGATGTAGCGACCATTATCCCCTGGAATATGTATCTGGCCTACCGCGATACGCGGATTCTGGAGAATCAGTATAGCAGTATGAAAGCCTGGGTTGGATATATGGAGAAAGCCAGTACCGATGACCTGTGGAACAAAGGGTTTCACTTTGGGGATTGGTTGTTTTACCGGCCTTTTGATGACAACGACGGACGGTCAGCTGTGACGGATAAATACCTGATCGCTCAATGTTTTTATGCACATTCTACCCAACTTCTGCTCAATGCAGCACAAGTTTTAGGCAAAACGGAAGACATACCTTACTACCAGAATCTATTGAAGCGGATCAAAGCGGCCTTCATGAAGGAATACGTGACCGGTTCCGGGAGATTGGTCTCGGGTACGCAGACCGCGTATGTGCTGGCCCTGCAATTTGATATGTTGCCGGAAAATATGCGTCAGCAAGCCGTAGACCGGTTGGTCGAGAACATCCAAAGTTACAGTACGCACCTGACCACCGGATTTCTCGGGACACCTTATCTATGTCATGTGCTGTCGCGTTTCGGACATAGCGATGTAGCTTATGCGTTACTGATGCAGCAGACCTATCCTTCCTGGTTGTATCCGGTGACCATGGGGGCAACCACCATTTGGGAACGCTGGGACGGGATCAAGCCGGATGGCACCTTCCAGGTTCCATCCATGAACTCATACAATCACTATGCCTATGGAGCGATCGGAGACTGGATGTACCGGAATATCACGGGCATCAATGAAGATCCGGCCAATCCGGGGTATAAGCACATTATTCTCAAGCCACAGCCGAATGATGTACTTTCTTATGCCCAGGCCGAATTGTTGACTCTTTTCGGCAAACTGGCTTCGTCCTGGCAAATCATGGACGATACGCTGGAACTGGAGGTGACGATTCCTGCAAACACAACGGCTACATTGTTTATCCCCAAAGGAGAGGGGATGCATGAAACCCTGGATCTTGGATCAGGAACCTACCATTACCGGGTCGGATGGGCTGGCACGAAGGCCGGAAAATTCGATTTGCAATCGAAAGTCCGAGATATTTGGAAGGATGATGCTGCCAAAGCCGTAATTCTGAAAAATATTCCAGAGTTGAATGACGCTACGGATTTACAGATTGGTCAAATGATGGACCTTTCACTGGGTGATTTGGGTAAATATGCTCCGGATCTTTTTTCCGAAGCACGATTGAAAATGATTGAGGAAGCCTTCCGCAAGCTCTAAACGGCGGAATGGTTAATGTCTTATTTTGAAGGTAGAAATGCGTTCAAGAAGCGCATAGCGTACCGATTGTAAATGACCAACATTATTAGAATCGTGATTTCAGAGCAACAAAAAATTGGTTCACAAATACTCGCATTTGCTCCATCTGTAAAGGTGATGTATTACCTGACTGCTATCTTCCTGCTACTGGCTTCCTGTCATCCGAAAGACAGTGATACAGGTTGGCAAGAGCTCTTCAATGGAAGGGATTTGTCTGGCTGGGATACGTATCTGGGGCATCGTCTGGGTAACTCATCCAGTGCGTCAAACAAAGTGCCAATTGGTCTTAACAATGACCCTGACCGGGTATTCGCGGTGGTTAGTGAAAATCGCGAACCGGTAATCCGCATTTCCGGTCAGGATTGGGGAGCACTCACCAGTCAGGAATCCTTTAGCAATTACCACTTGCAATTGCAATTCAAATGGGGCCGCCAAAAATGGCCTCCCAAAGAAAATGATAAACGAGACAGTGGCTTACTTTATCATGCAGTTGGTGAGCAGGGTGCCGATTATGGATTCTGGATGCGGGCTCAGGAGTTTCAGATCCAGGAAGGAGACGTGGGTGATTATTGGGGGTGTGCCGGGGCTTTGATGGATATCCCGGCCAGGCAATTGGATAGTTCCAGTTACATCTGGGATCCTTCTGCTCAACGTCTGACCTTTCAGAATGGTACTTCAATCGGTAGGCATTGCATCAAAAGTACCGATGCGGAGAACCCTATTGGAGCCTGGAATGTCCTGGATCTGTATTGTCAGGGAGACACAGCGGTTCACGTTGTAAATGATGTGGTTAATATGGTGCTCTATCATTCCCGGCAGGACGATACAGGAACCATTTCGCCGTTGACTGCGGGTAAAATCCAGCTTCAATCCGAAGGTGCGGAGATTTACTTCAGGAAGATACGTATTCGTCCGATCGAACGGTTACCGGCCGAACTATTGAAGTAGCTAATAATTGTTACTGTCAATCCGACCTTCGCCTTGAATTTGCTGACCCCGATAGGGCGAACGATCTATCCGGAGTGATTTATTCCGAAACAATTAAAAGGAAACCGGATCACACAATGTCCCGGGAGGCAAAGCATCAGGATTCACATAGACCAACCCTTCCTCGATTTTTACCCGATAGGTTTCAATTTTCTCGGTGTAGGGAGGAGGAGATTGCCCATTGTGCGGGTAATATTGATAACCATGCCATGGACAGGTAATGCACCCATCGATAATCTTTCCTTCCCCAAGCGGTCCGTGCTGATGCCGGCAAACATTACTGACCGCTGCGATCTTGTTATTGTCCCGGAAGACAGCAATGGATTCTCCCTGGCAATGGATGATGCGGGCTCGCAGATCCGGGATGGATTCTAGCGGTCCAACCAATATCCATTCCTTCATTTTCCGGTCATTCAAACGCATAGCCCGGTAGTTCTTTTGGGCAGCCACTAAATGTAAAATGATAACCGACGCGGCTGATGCGGATAATACGGCAATCCAGATCCAGCTACGGTGATTTTGGATCAAACCAAGCGCCACATGCATGATCAACAACCCATAGGCAAAGTAGACAGCCATGTGTATACGCTTCCAGAATGCGGGGCCTAAATTCGCCAGCCAAAAATCGTGGCTGGTAATAGCCATCACCAGCAGAATAAGCAGGGCGATAAATCCCAGGACCTGGAAAGGGAAGTCCGCCAAAGACCCATAAGCAAGGTTGGAGGTAAAAAGGGACTCAAAGATGCCCGCATTACCCAGGCTATGGAATTGGATCAGATTGAATACGCCATGGACCAGGCCGATCAGAAAAGTCGTAACGCCCAGATGGCGACGATTGTACAGGAGGGGTAAAAAGCGGTCGTTGATGCGACATAACGGACCTATGGTAAGTACGATGGTAAGCAACAGAAATGCCAGGGTGCCGGATGCCCGGATAATTAAGGTTTCAATGGTCCCTTCCGGAAAAAAATACCTTTGCGCGCCTACGAAAATTGCCAAATAGCCAACCACAAATAGTCCGAGTGCAACATCGTAGCGCCTCTTTTGGGCATTCCATTGTACCGGCAGGTAATGGCTAGCCATTCTGGATTTTTGGAGGTGTTTCAGAATTTTGGTCAGGTAGCACATGGTCTTTGGCCGGCGGCTGGAATAGTTTGTCCTGAATGACAGGTGGTGGGATCACCATCACCGCCAGTCCTATCAGTACCGGCACAATTAAAGCCAGTGCTATCCAGATCCGCCGGTGGTATCGTTGCAAATCCTGTTTCATGGGTTGGTTGATTTGGATTTCCGAAAACGATCCCATAACCAGGGCCAGAGTATGATGGTACCAGGCAGCAACAACAACCGCATCGGAAATGAAGCATCCTGCATCCGTTCATCCATACGGTTGACAAGTGTAAACAGGAACCGCAGGGAGAAAAGGAATCCACCGACGAGATAAATCAGAGTTATTATTTCAATCCAATGAAATACCTTCATGACGGTTGAAGGTACACAATCTGGTTCTTTTGTGTTCCGGAAGAATGAATTTCAAGCGAAGTGCCGGATCAAAAAATGTATTCAAGATTTACTTCAAATCCCACGATGCAGGTGCTGCAGGAGATGGAGAAGGTTTCCGGGAGATCGTCGATGTGTTCGGCGAAATTAACGATAATGCCCCCCATGCCATCCAGGCCACCGTCATCGTAGTCGTAAAGGAAGAAAGCATAGTACTGATCTACCGGGTCGATGGTTAGCGGAGGGCTGATTAACGGGAATTTGATGGTTTTTCCGGCTGACGAGTTGGTCGTATTAATTTTACTGCCCCAATAGACATCTTTGGGTGTTTTATTGTCTGCTTCCAGGGTCAGCACATAGGGCAATAAATCCGGCCCACTACCATCATCATCCCAAGCTGCACCATTAGCCATGGATTCCGGGAATTTGGTAATGCTTAATGAAGTGATTTTGATTGCAGCAGGCAGGCTTTTGGTTTGGCAAAATTCACCTTCCCATCCGGTAGGACACTGGCAGGAACCATCCACACATACGCCGTCATTCTGGCAGGTAATTCCTTCGCAGGGATCTGCTTTTTTACAGCTTTGAGCCAGAAGGATGAACGAGAAAATCAAAAGTGGTATGAATTGGCTGAATCGCAAGCGCTGTTCCATATTGCGGTTTTTCTTGCTGTGAAATTAAGGGCAATAGTCACGGTGGCGCATCAACCTTTCGGGTGATTTGGTCTGGAAGTTACACGGAGTGCTATGGAGGTCGTTAAGAGTGCCACGGAGGTCGTGAGGAGAGTCAAGGAGTGGGAGACGGATTGCTTCGTCGCCTTTCGGAGTTCTCGGCATAGCAGGTGGATTGCTTCGTCGCCATTCAGGCTCCTCGCTAGGACAGGTGGGTTGTGGTCGCTTTCAGGGTTCTCGCCATAGCAGGTGGATTGCTTCGTTGCCTTTCGGAGTTCTCGCCATAGCAGGAGGATTGCTTCGTCGCCTTTCAGGCTCCTCGCAATGACAGGTGGGTTGTGGTCGCTTTAAAAGGTCCTCGCCAGGGCAATTGGGTTGCTTCGTCGTCTTTCAAACTTCTCGTTCGGGCAATCAGGTGCTTCGCAGGGTCTTGCGGTAGCCCAGGGCACCCCCAAACCACAGGATCATACCCAGGGTCATCAGCCATTTGTGGGTGGCATTGGTCATGGCACCGGTAAATACCAGGATGCTCGGGATCAGGGTCAGGGCCAGGCCGGTGATAGCGATCAAACCATAGATGTTTTTCATAATCGACGCGTTTAGGCGACCGCAGGACGGTTGCGTTGGACAATAAAGCTCAGCACGATGTACAGGAATACGGCAATAAACCATCCGGGTAAGCCCAGGAAGAAGATCTCAATACCCATAAACTGATTGATGGCAAAACAGGTGCCCAGGGTAAGGAACCAGGTTAATGCAGCAGCCCAATTCCATCCCAATTTTCTTATGGAGGCCAGATTGGACTGAAGCCCGATTTTTGGAAAGATCCAGTAGTCGATGAATATGATGGCCCCCATGGGCATGAGCAGCAATCCATATAAAGCCACGAAATCAAGCAAGCGCATAACTAATGCCGGAAAGCAGGCAGCCAAGGTTGTGACCGCTCCGACAATCAGGGTTACTTTCCAGGTTCGTGATTTAGGTAAGACAGCCTGCACGGCCAGGCCAGCCCGATAGATGGTTGGGTTGGCGGTCGTCCATCCGGCAATGATCACACACACAGCGCCGGCTAACCCGGCTGCATAATAGGCGATTGGGCCCGGGGCAAATTCCAGGCTATTGTTCGATACTTGCAGGAAGACCGCATAAAGGATACCGGATGCCAGCCAGGCGAAGTAATGGCCGACATACATGCCACCGGCCGAAGCAAAGCCGGCTGTCCACCTTTTCGCATAGCGCAGTACCGAAAGATCCGCCATGCCAATGTGCATGGCCATGTTGCAGAACCAGGCGAAGAACAGGACATGCCAGAAGGTGAACTGGGATTGGTTTTCCAGTGGAACACCGGTCCAGATCTTGGCTTTGGCTACCGACCAGAATTCGCCAACCGAATGGACGCCTAACTCCGGCAATACGGCAATGGCGGCGGCAATGAAGACCAGGGGCAGCCAGGGGGCTGCGAGATTGGCAAATCGTGAAACCTGATCGTAACCCAGCATGGCAACAACCGTGGTTACTGCCCCGACGATCAGGACGATGACGATCCAGGAAACGCTGTTTGGCAGCCAATCGCTCAGTTCGGCCATGGGCAAGTTGAAGGGGATGCCTACCGCAGTCGCCGAAACGGCTATCATGGAGCCGGCCAGGAAACAAAACATCAGGGCGTTGACCAGATTGTATAAAGTGGTCAGGTTGCTACCGCAGATCTTTTCCAGTTTGTAATACAGGGTGATCCTTTCGCGCGTGGCGATGGGTGCGGTCAGGAATGCCCAGCTCAATACAGCCAGTAAATTGCCGAAAAACAACCCGAGTACCAGCTCTAATGCCCCGACACCGTGAGCTACAAAGAGTGGTCCGATAACAAACTCAGTACCAGCCGTATGCTCACCGGCATACATGCCTAAAAAGCTTCCCCAGGATTTCCATTTGGAGGAGGGTACCGGTTCCTTTTCGAATTCCTGGACGTCCTCCAGGCGCTTGGTCCATTTTGCTAACATGCTTCGGTTATTCGTTTTGAATGGAGATATCACGCAGGCGATATTTCTGCATGGAATACCGCTTTTTTAAAAATTTCTTGGTCAGAGGTTGATCCGATAGGACCATGGCTGCACCCAGCGCAGACCCAACCGGGGCTCGGGTCGTACGTACTTTGTATTCCGGAAGCTGTAAAGCAAGCATGGTTACAAATACGTCATTTTCTGCGAATCCGCCATCCAGATAAACCTTTGATATTTCCGATCTTCCGATGGCCAGACGTAAGGAGCGCTCCTGCACTTCTGTGAGCTCCAGCATCAATTGATGGTAAGCGGTGGGATAATCGCTGAACGCGTGGATTTGATTTTCGGTTGGTTGCTTTCGTCTCCACGGTAGGTTTTCCAGGTTGAAGTAAACCTTATTCTCCTGTAGAAGGCGGTGATAGATATCCGGTGCAAACCGTTGCTTCCTGAACTGTTTGCCATCCGTGTCAAAATGCTGTTCCAGTAATTGAACTTGCCTGGCAAACTCATGTCCCAGGAATAAGCGGGAAGCACGTACCGGTTGTCCGGAGGGCTGCATAAAATGGAGGCAGTCCTGATTCAGATCGCGCTGGGTTAGTGCCTGCTCAGCGAAAGGATTCATGCAGATGTTCCAGGTGCCGGTGGAAAGCAGGACGAATGGTTTTTTTTCGGCGCGCAAATATGGAATCAGGGCCGCTGAACTGTCATGAATGCCTGGCCCAATAACAAAAGGTTTCCCGGCAAGGCGGACGGACAGACTGGTGGGTACGAGGGGAGGGAGCTGCCATTCCAGTCCTTCCTCGTAAACCCAGTCGTGGTAATTATGTGCGGCGTAGTTCCATAAAGCGGTATGACAGCCTACACTGGTAAACTCACTGACCGGGATGCCGGTCAGGCAATAACTCAGGTATTGAGGCAAATGCAGTGACCATCTGATTTGTGCAAAAATTTCCGGTTTGGTTTGTTTTAACCAATAAAGTTGCAGGCCGGAATTCAGCATGTCCAGAGCGGGCGAGGCAGTCTCCTTTGCAAGCTTCTGAGCAGGTCCATATTGTTCGTAAAAAGATTGTCTTACTGCCTGAGGATAAGGTTTGAGGTAATTGTAGAGTGGGGCAACAGGCTTGCCTTGCTGATCCAGATGAACAAAGCTTGCTCCATAGGTGGAAAAATTGACTGCCCCGATACCAAATTTTAGCTTGTCGCTCAATTGGTCCAGGGTATCCCTTATCCAGTCTACCAACGCAGCCAGATTATCCGCAGGATCTCCATCCTCATCCCGGATCTCGGCAATATCCAGGATCTCCTGGTGCACTATCTGATAATCTTCATCAAAGACAAAGCATTTTTTATTGGTTTTACCGATATCAAAGACAACCGATCCTTTCATATTACAAGCCGGTAGCTACGGTGATGGCTCCACGATCCCGGATCAATTGTTTTCGAACTCCCAGTTCCCGGAAGAGCTGAAGCGGATCCAAAGCGGCTCCACTGCGCAATCTTGCTTCCCGCAGTAGCGGACGTACATCGGTACGAAAAGCTTGCTGGAGCATCTCCTGCGCCATAGTCACATCGTTGTGCTGGCGTGCTGCCTCCAGGGCTTCCCGGTCAATAATCAGCGCTTGAGCATAGGCCAGTCGGATTGCTTCCAGACTTTGAAGGAGGTCCTCCAGCGGGTCTTTCAGATTATGGCTGGCATCAATCATCCAGGCCAACTCCGGATTGTTAGACGGGTTGTTTTCCATGCCATACACCAATTCATTAAAGATCAGAAAGAGTTGATAAGGTTTGATGCTTCCTACCGTCAGGTCATCATCCCCGTATTTGCTGTCGTTAAAATGAAATCCCCCTAGTTTTCCCTGCCACATTAATGTGGAGACAATTTGCTCGATGTTGGTGTTTGGGAGGTGGTGCCCAAGATCCACCAGGGTAAAGGCCTTCGGTCCACAGGCATTGGCAAGAAGGAAAGATGTCCCCCAGTCCTGGATAACCGTACTGTAAAAGTTGGGTTCGTAGGGCTTGTATTCAATGTACATCTTCCAGTCTTCCGGCAGATGTTTGTAAATGGATTGCAGGCTTTCCTGGGTGCGTTCCAGCGCATGCCTGAAATTCAATTGACCGGGAAAAGAGGATCCGTCGGCCAGCCAAACGGTGATGCTTTTACTTCCCAGTTCCCTGCCATATTGGATCACTTCGATGTTGTGGTCAATGGCTAGTTGCCGCTCTTCCTTACCTGCGTGGCATAAAGATCCGAATTTATAGCTGTAGGGCTGTCCGTTTTGATCCTGGAAAGTGTTGGAATTGACGGCGTCAAAGATCAGGTCGTAAGAAGTCGCCAGTTCTTTTGTAGCGGCAGTGTCCTGCGGGATGTCCCAGGGAATATGCAATGAGATGGCTCCGGCGGAACGGGTTAATGCATGCAGCAAACCAACGTCTTCAATCTTCTGATCCAGATTTCCAGGCTCCCCACCGGTAGAAAATCGTCCAAAACGAGTTCCTCCGGCACCCAGTGCCCAGGAAGGTATTGCCACCTGCAATTCCATTAGCCGGGCGAGTACATCATCCGTAGAGATGCCCTGGTCTTCCAGTTGCAGCTTTAGAAAAGCAAAAGTGTCGGCATGCGAACGCCGGTATTTCTCATTAAAATGGTGGATCGTTTCCTGCTGGACTCTCATATCCTGGTTGATTGAATCTAAAAATAAAAATCTTCGCCGGCTTTATGCCGATTATCGGACAAATGCCTGAGCTACGCCGCCATCTACATTCAGGGTGTTGCCAGTACTCTTGTCGAGCAGTGCGACGAATGCGAAAACCCCATTTGCAATGTCTTCCGGCCGGATGATGGCATGAAGGAGGTTGCGTTTCGCATAATATGCTGGCAATTCTTCTACACTGATGCCATATGCTTTTGCACGTCCTTCCGCCCATGCGCCTTCCCAGATCTTGCTTCCAATGATAACGCCATCGGGATTCACCGTATTCACGCGGATATGGTCACTGGCTAATTCTGCGGCCAATAAGCGGGTCATATGTTGCTGTGCTGCCTTTGCGGTGCCATAGCCCACATTATTGGGACCGGCTACCAGTCCGTTTTTGCTGGCAATGGAAATAAAATCGCCTCCCAGTCCCTGCATCCGCATAACAGAGGCCCCCGTCTTGGCCAGCAGGAACTGTCCTTTGACCAGCACTTCCTGCAAAATATTCCAATCCGCTTCGCTGGTGTCTTCCAGTGATTTGGAAATGGCTAGTCCGGCTGAGTGGACGACCACATCGATGCCGCCAAATTCAAGACAGGCTTTCTCCATGGCGGACTCAACCGATGCAGATTTAGTCACATCGCAGACCGCATAGGTGGCCACATCCCTGGGAAAGGTAGTCATGGCTTCCACCAGTCGCTCTTCGACAATATCGGTTAGGACAACGCAGGCCCCTTCGGCAGCCAATTTATCGGCTATGGCTTTGCCAATCCCTCCTCCGCCGCCGGAAACCAGGGCAATCTTGCGGGATAGCGGCTTTTCTTTTGGCATACGCTGCAATTTTGCTTCTTCAAGAAGCCAATACTCGATGTTGAAAGCCTCTTGCCGGGGAAGGGCAGTGTATGATGAAATGGCCTCGGCGCCGCGCATGACATTGATGGCGTTGATGTAAAATTCGGCGGCGACTCGGGCTGTTTGTTTGTTCTTGGCGAAAGTGAACATGCCTACTCCGGGATATAGTATTACCACGGGATTCGGGTCGCGCATGGCTGGGCTGTCCGGATGTTTGCACTGATCGTAATAAGCGGCATAATCTTCCCGGTATTGCCTGAATGCCGGTTCCAATTCTTGCTTTACGGACGCCGGATCCTTCAGGTCTGCATTCGGTTGGAGGTTCAGGACCAACGGTTTGATTTTGGTACGGAGAAAGTGGTCCGGGCAGCTGGTGCCCAGCGGTGCCAGTTTGCCGAGGTCTTGCGAATTCACGAAGTCGAGTACCCGGCTGTCATCTGTGAAGTGTCCAATCATCCGTTGTTCGCTGGAGCATAGCCCGCGCAGGATCGGTGCCAGAGAGGAAGCTTGTTGGGTACGTGCTTCCTTAGCCAGGCTCTCTACCACCATTCCGCCAAAGACCGGCCGTGTTTTGCCTGCTCTGGCCTCGATGAATGCGGAAGCTTGTTCAATTACTTCGAGACTATTGAGATAACATTCGTAGGACGTGTCACCCCAGGTGAAGAGGCCATGACTACCCAGGACAATGCCCCGGATTCCAGGGTTTTCTGCCAGACAGCGTTCCAATTGCAATCCCAGGTCAAACCCGGGGCGCTGCCAGGGTACCCAGCCCATGGTGCCTCCCCAAATTTCTTTTGTGATTGCCTCGCCATTCTCGGCGGCGGCAATTGCAATCAGTGCATCCGGGTGTAAATGGTCAATGTGCGTGAATGGTAACATACCATGAAGCGGCGTATCGATGGAGGGAGCAGCACTATTCAGGTCAAAGAGGCAATGCTGGAACAAGGCGACCATTTCATCTTCATATTCGAGGCCGCGGTACACTTTCTTCAGGTCACGTAGTCTCCCGGTATACAATCCGGCGATGCCCTTGCGGGTCAGCGTGCCTATATCGCCGCCGGATCCCTTGATCCACATGACTTCAACCGCTTCGCCGGTGAGGGGGTCTTTTTCAATCGTTTTGCAGGAGGTGTTTCCTCCACCATAATTTGTAATTCGCAGGTCTGCACCCAGTACATTTGACCGGTACAGAAACAATCCTACTTCATTTCCCGCTAGCTGGCTGGCTTTCGCTTCATCCCACAAATAGGATACGTGTTTAAAGGCTTTCACTTCCATGGTTTTGATTTTGGATCAGGTGACATTTTCCCAAATTTACCAGGATCCGCTCAGAATAGTGTTCCGTACCATTCTGGTTTACGGTTAATTTTGCATTTTAAAGGAGTAATAACCCGGTGAACCGGGAGCACGAGATCATGCGTAAAATACAACCGGCATCGTTCCTGGAGATCAATGAATACTCCAAAACTCCCAAGTACCGGCAAATCGTCCATTCGGTCATGCGAAGCATCGAAAACGGATTGTTGCGACGCAACGACCGGCTGCCCTCGGTCAATCAGCTGTTGGTTACCTATGATATTTCGCGCGATACGGTGGTGAAAGCGTACGATTATCTGAAAGAGAAGGACATCATTGATGCAGTCCCGGGTAAGGGGTATTACATCAAAAGCATTCAGGTTGATCGCCGGCAAAATGTTTTCCTGTTATTCAATAAATTAAGCGCCCATAAAAAAATCATTTACGATGCCTTTTCGGAAACCCTGGGCGAACAAGCTGCCATTGATTTTTTTATCTACAACAACAATTATCGTCTGTTTAAACAATTGATCCGTGAGCATCTCGGCAGATCTTATACCCATTTTGTCATCATTGCCCATTTCCTGGATGGCGGTGATGACTTGCTGGAAGTGCTGGAGGAAATCCCCCGTGATCAGTTGATCGTTTTGGATAAACTAATACCAGGAATTTCCGGGGATTATGCTGCCGTGTACCAGGATTTTCGTAACGATATTTATGATGCATTAACGCAGGCCCTCCAACTGCTCAGGAAATACCGGAAATTAAAAATCATTTTTCCACCGGATGGCTATCACCCCAGGGAAATATTAAACGGGTTTGAATCCTTTTGCCATAAATTTCAGTTTGAAACGGAGGTGATTTCATGCATTTCCGATGAAGTCCTGGAGCATAAGGATGCCTACATTACCTTAATGGAAGATGATCTGGTGCAGTTGATCAAACGATTAAAATCGCTGGGTTGGAAAGTTGGGGAAGACATCGGAATTCTTTCGTATAATGAGACACCAATCAAAGAAATTCTTCTCGATGGCATCACGGTGATGTCGACCGATTTTCATCAGCTTGGAGCGACTGCCGCCCATTTGATCCTGAATGGGAAAAAAGAACATGTGATCAATCCATTTTCCCTGGTGGTCCGAAATTCCCTTTAACATAAATCAGGTCTTAGAAAACATCTTTGGAGCCAATAGCTTCGGCATCGATGATGGTCGCCAAATAGATATTCAACAACCGGTGACGAATTCTTAAGTAAGTTTTGGGTTTAATCCAGCCGCCGAAAGACCAAAATCATGCGCTACTTTACCAGCCTTAAGATTAATGCCCGAAATTACATTACCTTATAATCGCTAATTCAGAAGCATGCCACGGATCTGCCACATTTTTATCGGATTGATCTTTTTTAGTCTGCAATGCACCAATGAGGTGGTTCAGGAAGCTGATTTCCATGCGGTCGACCCGGTGACGAAGCCTTGGACCCGCTGGTGGTGGCAGGGTAGCAGTGTGACCGAAGCAGGCATTACACATGAATTGGAGGTTTTGCAAAAAGCTGGCTTCGGCGGTGTAGAGATTACCCCGATCTATGGGGTCATCGGCGATGAACCGAACTTCATTTCCTATTTATCGCCTACCTGGGTTCAACGACTCGAATATACCCTGCGTGAGGCAACACGGCTGGGATTAGGGGTAGATCTAGCTACGGGCACCGGCTGGCCTTTTGGTGGCCCCTGGGTAAGTGACACGATAGCCTGTAAATACATTGCCCATCAGATCTATAAGTTGAAGGCAGGCCAGCGTCTGAAACAAAAGGTTGCTTACGAACAGGAGCCGATACTTCGGGCAGTAACCAATCAGGTATATCAATTGTATGGATTGCTGGCGGAAAAAGGAGAAGTGACCACAGGATCAATGAGCCAGCCGGAATTAATACAGGATCAGAAAGCTTTGAAAATCAGCGATATCCGTGATCCGGTAGCTTCGAACGCAAATTTGCAGGGATTGGCACTGGATCAGGTGCGCTTTAAGAAGCAACTCCCATTATCCTGTTTGATGGCTTATTCGGAAGGTGGAGCAATTCTTGACCTTACGTCCGCGGTTGATTCGACCGGTCAATTGGATTGGGTTGCCCCGGAGGGCGAATGGACGCTTTATGCGTTATTCCAGGGTTGGCATGGCAAAATGGTCGAACGGGCAGCCCCGGGAGGAGAAGGAAATGTGATCGATCATTTTTCAAAACAAGCGATCGAGGATTATTTGCAGCATTTTGATAAGGCATTCACCGGAAAAAACCTGAATGGTCTGCGCGGTTATTTTAACGACAGCTATGAGGTGGATGATGCCCGCGGGCAGGCCGACTGGACGGCTGACTTTTTGAATGACTTTGCCGCTGCAAGAGGTTACCGGCTCGAGGAACATCTGCCGGCATTTCTTGGGCTGGATGATGCGGAAACAAATGCACGAATACGTTCGGATTATCGTCAGACCATCGGAGAATTATTACTTGGGACTTTTACAGGTGACTGGAAAAACTGGGCGCACCGGCAACATAAGATAATACGGAATCAGGCTCATGGATCTCCTGCCAATATTCTTGATTTGTATGCAGCCAGCGATATTCCGGAGACCGAAGGCACCGATGTGATTCGTGCAAAAATGGCTTCTTCGGCGGCCCACATCACGGGTAAAAAGTTAGCGTCTGCGGAAGCGGCAACCTGGCTGGACGAACATTTTCTCACGACGCTGGACTTGCTCAAAGAAAATCTGGACCGGTATTTCCAGGCGGGTATCAATCATGTCTGTTATCACGGCACATGTTATTCTCCTGCTGAGGATCCGTGGCCGGGAAGGTTGTTTTATGCGGCCATTCATGCTAATGACCGGAATCCCTGGTGGCAGGACCTGGTAGCGCTGAATGCTTATGTTCAACGTTGTCAGGAGACCCTGCAGACCGGTTCCCCGGATAATGATGTGCTGCTTTATTATCCCTATTTCGACCGCCTGGCGGATGGGGAAGGGGGAGGCCTGGCACACTTTGACGGAGGTGCTCAGGCAGGCTCAATGCATGCCTTCCGCGAACTCGCCGATTCACTGTATCAATTAGGATACGCTTTTGATGTGATCTCAGATGCTCAGATCAGTGACCTGGAGGTACGTAATCATGAACTCCGGTCGGGTGAACAGGTTTATCGAGTCATTGTGGTGCCTAAAACCACCTACATGCCGGAGGGTTCTTTCGAGCAACTGCTATCCCTAGCCCGCCAGGGTATTCCTGTGGTATTTGATCAAGCACTGCCCCTGGATGCGCCCGGATGGAGCAATCTGTCTTCCCGGCAGGCGACTTTCAGAAATTTAATTCAGGCGTCGGGCCAATTGGAAGCAATACAGGTAACGAACCTGGTGACCGAAACCTTGAATCAACTGCAAGTTCCGCGGGAGTCCTTGTTTGACGCCGGGTTAAGGGCGATAAGAAGGCATGTGGGAGATCAGACCTATTATCTGATTACTAATTGGTCGGGACGGGACTTTAATGGCTGGTTGCCAATCTCAATAGCAGGAAAGACCGTAAAGGTGCTGGATCCCTGGACGGACCAGCAGGCGCAGGCCCGCATACGATCAACCTCAGGGCAGGGTTTGGACGTCTGGCTAGGTATACCTCAGGGAGCCACAAGAATCCTGTTGGTAGATCCCCGCGAACAACACGGACCTTCACTGAAAGTGTATGCTCCTGCGGAGGGTCAGCAAGCTTTGGCGGGTCCTTGGCTCCTGACCTTTGAGCGAGGTGGCCCGGAGAGCCCGGCAAGTCAGGAGCTGTCCACGCTCGTCTCCTGGGCTGATTTGACGGGTGCAGGCTATGCCGCCTTCTCTGGAACGGCACGCTATACCATTAACTTTGACCTGCCAGAGGTAATACCCGATGCCTGGCGTATTGATCTTGGCCAAGTTGCCAACTCAGGAGTCGTCATCCTGAACGGCGAAAAAATCGGAACCCTGATCGGACCAAACTTTACAATCGATATTTCCCGGGAGCATTTCAAGCCCGAAAATAAACTGGAAGTGCTGGTTACCAACCGGATGGCTAACCGGATTATAGCCATGGATAAAAAACAGACATTCTGGAAAAGGTTTTACAATGTGAATTTTCCGGCAAAACGGGCAGAAGACCGTGGGTCAGATGGGTTATTCACGGCAGGAAACTGGGAGCCATTGCCTTCCGGATTACTTGGGCCAGTCCGGCTAATCCCATTGTATGTGATGAGCCCGGAATAGCTGACTCAGAACCAGAGATGCAAATATGCATACGGATAAAAACCATTTCAAAAACCGGTCAAATCATAGCGGTCACCCGATGAAAGGAACCTGGAGCTCATACCTGCTGGCTGTGGTCCTGGTTGTATCGCTTCCGGTCGGCTTCCTGCACTGCCTGCAATCCCGACCGATCGATCGCCAAGCCCTGGTCAACCGGCATAATGTGGTGTTGGATCACGTGGATACCTTAGGTGCTTTGACGTTAGGTAATGGGGCGTTTGCCATGACCGTGGATGTTACCGGATTACAGAGTTTTCCGGATGCCTATAATAACGGCATTCCATTGGGAACACAGGCGGAATGGGGATGGCACACCATGCCTAATGTCGGTAACTATCGCTACGAAGAAACACTGGACACCTTCTTTACTTGTGATGACCACGGAGTGTCCTATTCCACCCAATCCGGTCAGGGTCGGCGTGGTGAAGCCGTCCAATGGTTTCGCAGCAACCCACATCGATTACAATTGGGTAGAATCGGTTTAAAATTGCTGCGCAAAGACGGATCACAAGGACAGATCGAGGACTTGCAAAATATCCACCAGAAACTCGATTTATGGAACGGCGTGATCACCAGTTCCTTTGAATTTGATGGCGTACAAACCGAGGTTCAAACATTGGTTTTGCCGGACAATGACGCGGTGGCTTTCCGGGTAACCTCAGCGCTGATTCAGGAGGGTAGATTACAGGTACAGATTGCATTTCCTTACGCAAAATCATGTGCTGTTTGTCCGGGTTACGATTGGGAACATCCGGAGCTACATGCCTCCATCCTGGCGGATTCAACCAGTCACTCGGTAAAAATTAAACGGGTGCTTGACGCCACCGAATATTTCACAAACGTCGATTTCACCGGCGCCAGCTGTGAGCGCAAAGGATTACATGAATATACCTTGTTGCCAAACTTGGGAAATGATTTTTTGGAGGCAACAGTGCTTTTTGGGCGGGAAATAGCGGAAGCGGATCCATTTACTTTCGAAGCCTCTAAAGCTAAGACGGAATCGGCCTGGCATGCATTCTGGCAGTCGGGCGGAGCCGTTGACTTTTCCAAATGCTCCGATCCGAGAGCGGTTGAACTCGAACGGAGGGTGATCCTCTCTCAATACCTCACCCGGATCCAGTGTGCCGGGACAATGCCTCCGCAGGAAACCGGATTAACTTCTAATAGTTGGTATGGCAAAGCACATCTCGAAATGCACTGGTGGCATGGGGTCCATTTTGCATTATGGGGAAGGCCTGAATACCTGGAGAAGAGTCTTTCCTGGTATGAGCATATTCTCGGTCAGGCTCACTCTATCGCCAACCGGCAAGGTTATGACGGCTTGCGCTGGCCGAAGATGGTGGGACCGGAGGGGATTTCCAGCCCTTCAAGTGTCGGGGAGTTCCTGATTTGGCAGCAGCCTCATCCTATCTATTTTGCGGAGCAGATGTATCGCTGGCATCCGGACCGCCCGACCCTGGAACGCTATCAGGATCTGGTCTTTCAGACGGCAGAATTCATGGCATCGTTTGCGCGACGAGACACGGCTGACGGACTTTACCATTTATGCCCTCCATTGATCCCGGCCCAGGAAATCTTTCCTGCAGAGGAGACCCGTGATCCGGGCTTTGAGCTGGCCTATTGGTATTGGGGATTGCAAATGGCACAAACCTGGAGACAACGGTTGAATTTAGAGCCGGATCATCAGTGGGCTGAAGTGCTCGGGCAACTGGCACCTTTGCCTCAGGCAGAGGGTAAATATTTGCCTTCTGCAGCCAGTCACGATGATTACCTCAATCCGGATAAACGTCGTGACCATCCGATCGTAACGGGCATTCTGGGCGTATTGCCCCAAACGGCAAAAGTGGATCCTACCCTGGCCGAAAACACGTATCAGGAAGTTAAACTTAATTGGCAGTGGGAGACTACCTGGGGATGGGATTTCCCCATGCTGGCTATGGCTGCGGCCCGGTTGGGTCATCCGGAAGATGCCATCGACTGGCTCCTGATGGATGCTCCTAAAAACACCTACCTGAATAATGGACACAATTACCAGGACCAGCGCCTGAAACTGTACCTTCCCGGCAATGGTGGCTTGCTGACGGCGGTTGCCATGATGGCAGCCGGATGGGATGGGGCGCAGGGCCACGCACCCGGTTTTCCGAAAAACGGAAAATGGACCATCCAATGGGAAGGGCTGGAGCGCATGCCCTGACATCCAGAATTTCTCCAGATTTCGAGTGTACCTTTGCAACTACCATTTACGGGCATCTAGTCTAATATGAAAATATTGGTTGTTGAAGACGAATTGAAATTGCGTGAAAGTATCTGCGAATACCTGCACCAAGAACAATACGTCTGTGAAGTCGCAGGAACGATGCAAGAAGCAGACCTAAAGCTGGATCTGTACGAATATGACCTGGTAATTTTGGATTTAATGCTACCTGATGGACTTGGGTTTGATTTATTGAAACAGATTAAATCAATGGCCAAGCCAATGGCGGTTCTCATTTTATCGGCTCGACAGGCTGTTGATGACAAGGTTAATGGTTTGAATTCAGGTGCTGACGACTACCTGACGAAGCCATTCCATTTTTCTGAATTAAATGCCCGGATCAAAGCATTATTACGCCGAAGGGTTTATCCATCAACGACTATTGAAATTCACGGGGATCTTGAAATTGATACGTCGGCCAGACAAATCCGTATCGGCGCAAATCCGGTCGAAGTGACCCGGAAAGAATACGATTTGTTGATGTATTTAGTGCTCAATAAAAATCGGGTCGTCACGAAGTCTGCCATCGCTGAGCATTTATGGGGAGATTACATGGACCTGGCCGATAATTTCGATTTGGTATACAGTCATATTAAAAATTTGCGAAAAAAAATCATGGATCAAGGAGGTCAGGACCCTATCCAAACGATCTATGGTTTGGGTTATCAATGGAAACCGGAATGAAATTACTGGTAAGCAATAATCGGCGCTTTTTCCCTTTTCTACTTTTGATCCTGGTTGCTTCGGGAGTCATCTTTTATGTGGTGGTACAAGCTATTGTACGGGAGGAGGCAGATGAAAAATTACTCAATAATGAAAAACGTATTGTGCAAATCCTGGAAAAAGGGGAATTACCTGTTTCCATCCCTCCCCTGATGGAAGTCCAGGATTTATTGCCGGTAATGCCTAATGTTACAAACTTTACGGACACCACCATTTTTGACCCATTGGAAATGGAGAACGATTTATTTCGTCAACTTTATTCCCGTAAAACAATCCAGGGTCACACCTATGAAATCATTAACCGGAGTCCCATTCTTGATGCCAAAGAATTGATTGGGACAATAACGGCCCTATCTGCGCTCTTATTACTTTTTTTACTAGGTAGCAGTTATTGGCTGAATCGAAGAGCCACCAGGAAGCTATGGAGTCCATTCTACCAGGTTTTGGCAAAATTAAGATCATTTAATGCCAATCAGGATCAGCCCATCCAGTTACCTGACACGCAGATCGATGAGTTCAATGATCTGAATTTTGAGTTGGCCACACTAATGGAAAAAGTGAGATTGGAGTATAGCACGTTGAATGAATTTACCGGAGACGTAAGTCATGAGCTGCAGACGCCGCTGAGTGTTATGCGCGCTAAATTGGAACAATTAATAAACGGGAACCCGGTAGCTCAGAAGAGATTACTTTTTGAAATGTACGAGGAGACGACCCAAATGAGTAAAATGATTCAGGAGTTACTTCTTCTTGCGCGGATTGAAGGCAGGGAGTATAAAAGGGACATGACGGTTCATCTGGATGGGCTACTGGAAAAT
Source organism: Lewinellaceae bacterium (assembly GCA_020636355.1). Taxonomy (GTDB): domain Bacteria; phylum Bacteroidota; class Bacteroidia; order Chitinophagales; family Saprospiraceae; genus JAGQXC01. The sequence continues at coordinate 359,394 of JACJYB010000001.1, forward strand.
CAAATAAGCAGGATTCAGGAAATGGAAGTGGGGGATAACATACTTTGGGAAGTGAATATAAAACCCGTCATCAAAAATGAGGTGAATAGCGTTTTGGTTGATCTGCTATTGAAAAACTTGTTGGAAAATGCAATTCGATATTCCACTCCAAACGGAACCATCCAGGTCTTACTTAATTCTTTGATTTTGGAAATTAAGAATAATGGAGATCAACCTCTGGATAATCCGGAGAAACTATTTAACCGATTTTATCGGGAATTACCTGCCAATAAACATTCCAGTGGCTTGGGCTTGGCGATAGCGAAAAAGATCTCCATTTTGCATGGCTGGGATTTGTACTATCAGTTCAATCAAGGATTTCATGCATTTAAGATTGTCTTTCAGCCTGGAGGAATTCAGAATTAATTCAGATTTCAGCCACAATTTTGAATTAATTAAACTAAAAAGTAAAAGTCATGAAAGTCCATTATCCAATTTTATTGTTTTTCCTGGTTGGAGGATTAAATGTATCGTGTGCTCAATCAACCAAAAATGTCCCACAGGCAGTGATGCACGCCTTTACGGATCAGTTTGAAGGTGCCTCAAAGGTCAAATGGCAACTAGAGGATGGCAAAGACTGGGAAGCGGAGTTTCTGCAAAATGGTCAGGAGATGTCGGCAACTTACTCTTCAGAAGGTCAATGGCAAGAAACAGAAACTGAAGTTGAAGTCGACGAACTACCTCAGACTGTTCGGTCAACTTTGCATGCTCAATATGAGGAATTCAAGATCAGAGAAAGCGCCATAGTTCGGCGCCCGGAACTTCAGAAGGCATATGAAGTGGAGTTGAAAAATGGAAAAGAGGTTTTTGAAGTGTTACTTGATGAAAAGGGAACAGTCCTTTCGACGTCGAAAGAAAGTAGTGGAAAAGAAAAGAATTGATTTATCATTTTGGGAAAATTGGAAATCGTGAAATACAGATGCATCCTATTGGTATTGTTCCTGACACAAATTATTAGAGCTCAAAATACCTTTAACTGTGTAGTTCAGGATAGCCTCACCGGTGAGGGTTTGATTGGTGTCAATGTGTACATCACTGAACTCAACAAAGGAACAGCTACCGATCTTGATGGACACGCCGTACTGACAAATATTCCGGATGGCAGCTTTACCATCCGGTTGAGCTACCTGGGATTTAAGACCATTGAAATGCCGTTCACTTTTCCTCAATCCGATCCGACAAAAGCTCACAGCATCCTGATGGCTGCTGAATCGGAAGCGCTGGATGAAGTGGTCGTATCCAGTTCCAGGACCAATGCAAGGATTGAAGAATTGCCGGTCAAGGTGGAGGTATTGGGCCAGGAAGAAATGGATGAAGAATCAACGCTGGTTCCCGGTGGCATCGGAAGCATTCTGGGAGACTTATCCATCATCACCGTTCAACGGGTCAATGCGGTCAATGGCAACGATGTAATCCGTATGCAGGGCCTGGACGCACGCTACACGCAGATCCTGCGGGATGGATTGCCTCTGTACGGAGGATTCTCGGGAAGCCTGGGGGTTTTGTCCATACCCCCGCTGGATCTCAAACAAGTAGAGATCATCAAAGGATCGGCGTCTACTTTATATGGAGGCGGTGCAATAGGCGGATTAATCAATTTTATATCCAAAACCCCGGGTAAAGAGCCGACCACCACCATGGTGCTTAACGGAACTACACTAGGGGAAGGAAATGTCAATCTTTTCACCAGTGCAACGAAAAATAAACTGGGATATACCTTCTTTACCGGTGGCAACCTCAAACCCGCGCGTGATGTAAACGGGGATGGATTTGTTGAGGTGCCCTATGACGCGAGCTTTACGATGCATCCCCGCTTTTTTGTCAACCTGGGCAAGCAGACAGACCTCAATATTGGATTCACTGGCACGTACAATCGCCGGAAGGGGGGCGACCTGCAGGCCATCCAATTTCAACCTACCTTGCGGCATCCATTTTTACAGACCGAGGAAGCGCTGCGGACATTGGTTGACTTGCAATTCCATCACACCCATAACAATCAGCAATGGACCGTCAAGACCGCCGGTACGCGATTTGATCGCACCGTTACCCAACCGGATTTTCATTTTCAGGGAAAACAGCTCAATTCGTTTACGGAGGTCAATGACCTGATTACCTGGTCGGGGCATTCTCTGGTTCTGGGCGGTAACCTGACCACGGAGTCGTTTCAACTGGGTAAATCCGATGAGGTGCAATTTGATGACTATCATTTTGTGGTACCTGGTTTTTTTGCGCAGGATGACTGGCAATTCACTCCAAAATTGTCCCTGGAGACCGGCTTGCGCTGGGATCATCACAATGTATATGGCAATTTTGTGCTGCCACGATTGGCATTTTATTACCGTCCGGTCCAGGATATTTCCATCCGGTTGGCATATGGCACGGGATATAAAGCGCCTTCCCTGTTTGACGTCGCCGAACCTTCACCAAACTTGCTTCCCGTCCCGGGGGCATTGCTTCCCGAGCGCTCCGGTGGATTTAACGCTGATGCTAATTGGTCAACATTGATAGGCGATGCGCTGGGAATTACCCTGAATCAGGCCTTATACCTGACCAATATCCGGAATGCTAATTTACTGGTCACCAATCCCATTGACGAGGCCATCCACATAGTTAACAGTGAAGGGGCAGTAAAGAGTTACGGTACGGACACCTACATTCAGATGGATTACCATGGGTTGGAATTGTACTTTGGCTTTAACTACACCGATGCATTCCGGGATGATAACGGCGAAAAAGTAAACCTGGCTTTTAATCCCAAGATTAAAATTTCCGATGTCATCGCCTATGAGTTGGGGGATACCTGGCGTATGGGTATCGAATCCAGTTTTAGCGGAAGGCAATACATCGAGAACAATGAACGGGTTCCCAACTTCTGGTTTTGGGCCGCTATGGTAGAACGTAAATTCAATTTTGGCAGTCTGGTCCTGAATTGTGAAAATGTATTCGACGCCCGGCAATCCAACTTTGGACCCCTCGTGACCAACACAGGCGGCATGCCGGTCTATACCTCGCTATGGATGCCGGTGGAAGGCCGGGTGGTCAATTTAGCGCTGCGTATCAAGACGTAGGTTAGTCAATTGTTTTAACAGAATTTGATGGATTATGAGTCATCCGGATTTCAGAAATAAAGTCGCGGAAATAACCCTCCTTTTTTGGTTGATGAAAATCGTTGCAACCACACTAGGAGAAACATTTGGTGATTTTTTGTCAATGACTATGAATTTGGGCTACCTGAGTGGTATTGGTATTACCATCCTTTTTTTTCTGGTTGTTATGTGGATTCAGCTGAATGTCGATACCTATGTGCCATACCGATACTGGCTGGTGATTATCGCTACCACGACATTGGGAACGGAGATCAGTGATTATTTGGATCGTACCTTACACTTTGGCTATATCCTGGGTAGCTTGACTCTGTTTACAGGGCTGATATTGATCCTGGTTTTCTGGTATCGTCGCTTTAAAACCATTCGGGTTTATCCGATTTACGAGAAAAATAAGGAAGCGTATTATTGGCTCGCAATCCTGCTTTCCAATAGTTTGGGGACCGCTTTTGGAGATCTCCTCAGCGATGTGGCAGGCTTCTCGTATTTACAGGGGGCACTGATCACGGCTACGGTCATTGCTGTTGTAGTGGCATTGCACTATTGGACTGCCTTTAATGAAGTATTTCTATTTTGGCTTGCATTCATCTTCACCAGGCCATTCGGTGCAACTTTCGGTGATTTTTTGACCAAACCCGTTGCCAGGGGAGGATTACAGTTTAGTACGTTGTTGGCTTCGCTGGTTTCAGTGACTCTGCTGATTGGGCTGATTGTGCTGGAATCCAGGCGGTATGAAGGATCCATTCGCTGATTTCGGATCCTTCATCATAGATCAATAATGGTATTTACACTGGATTATGATGCATACCTGTACTTCCTCCGGGTTCCCCTTAATTTGGTAGACAAGACGATGTTCACTGGTGATTCGCCGGGACCAATATCCTTGTAATTCGCCTTTAAGCAGTTCTGGCTTCCCAATACCTCTAAACGGCGTCCGGTGAATATCCCGGGTAAGGGCCAGTATCTTTTTGGCTATTTCCTGATCCTGATTCAACCAGTATTGAAATTCAGACCATGCGTTGGCCGAAAACTGAGTGTTCATTTCGAATCTAAGTTCCCGTCTATATCAAATGGTATGAGATTTCCTGCTTCGACTTGCTTGATGGATTGTCTCAATCGTTCCCGGTTTGCCTCCGATTGCAATAAGTAATTTGTTTCTACCAGTGAATTGTATTCCTTGGCAGACATGATGACAATGGAATCTTCTTCATCATTATTCCGGGGAATGATAAGCACCTCCAGTGAATCCGTGACCAGATCAAGATAGTGCTTAAGATTAGACCGGAAATTGGATACAGTAATGGCTTTCATTCCAATAATTTGTACGAAATTACGTACAATATTTTGTACAATCAAGTACACTGTCGGCCTGGAAGTCAGAATAAGGACCGATCAGGGCAAATTCCTGCCATAATACAAAGACACCTCCCGCAACACCGGAACATCCTTGCTGTCCAGGATCCGGATCCGAATCTTCTCTGTGGTTAACGGGGGAAATCGCAGTAGCCGTTTGTGACCGATCGTCGTCTGTTTGGCAATCAATTGAAATTGACCGTCTTTCCAGATGTCTACGGCAAAGGATTTTACACGCTGGCCGAGTGGTAAATATTCCTCCAAAGACAGGACATTAAACGTGTCCGCCGGATTGACCGGAATGATCAGTTCTGCCGTTTTGCCCGAGGCAGCCCAATAAGTATCCGGCTTGCCATCGGTCAGGTGGTCGGGTTGTGAACCGGGATCGGCATGATTCGTTGATGCCTGGACCATGGCCTTCAGGATCAGGTTCTGTGCAAAAGCCTTATCAAGCATTTGGCGGAATTCCATCAGCCGGGTTGAGTCATTGGGATGGATCAGTCCTTCACGGTCGACCGGTACATTGAGCAGGAAGTTGCCATTGCGGCCCACGGAAGCGAAATAAATGTCTGTCAGTTCCTTCAGTGACTTAACCTGATCGTCGGTGGATGGACTGTAAAACCAACCAGGACGGATGGATACATCGCATTCGGCCGGAACCCATTTTTCACCGTCTTCATCGCCTCTGTTAAGCACGCTGGTAGGCGGCGAGCCTGCACCCGGCGTAAATCCGTCGATGTTAAGGGTACTCCAATTGGTGACCCCGGCATAGCCCCGCTCATTGCCTACCCAGCGGCAACCTGGACCAACATCGCTAAACATAATGCAATGGGGATGGACGTCGGTTACCGTTTTATGAAACAGCGGCCAATCGTAGGTTTGCTTTTTGCCATTAGGCCCTTCTCCATTAGCTCCATCGAACCATTGTTCGAAAACATTCCCATAATTTTCATGGACTTCCCGCAGGGTATTGGCGTAGATCTGGTTGTATTCCGGAGTTCCATAGGCCGGATGATTGCGGTCCCAGGGTGACAGGTACACCCCAAAGAGCAGCCCGTATTTCTTGCAGGCTTTGGACAACTCCCGCAGGACATCGCCTTTGCCATTTTTCCAGGCGCTTTCGCGAACGGTATGTGTTGAATATTTGCTGGGCCACAGGCAAAATCCGTCGTGATGCTTGGCCGTAATGATGATGCCCTTCATCCCGGCCTTTTTAGCCGTAGCGGCCCACTGATTGGCATCCAACCGGGTGGGATTGAAGACTTTAGGGTCTTCATTACCGAGGCCCCATTCTTTATCGGTAAACGTGTTGGGTCCAAAATGGATGAACATGTAATATTCCAGCTCCTGCCAGTTGAGCTGGTCGGCAGTAGGGAGCTGTCCATAAGGCTGGATGGACTGTGCCTGGCTAAGATCAATCGATCCGATCAGGAATAAAAAAGAAAGTATCCGGAAGTTGATTTTTTTCATGGCTTAAAGTCTTGCCGGGAAGTTAAACAAATATCAAGAAATCACCTTTTGCTTCATTTCCGCTCCTCCTTCATTTTTTGTTAATTGCACTAAAGGAACGATCGTATGAAACTCATTTCACGGGCCAACCAATACGCAGACCGGATTGCAATCCTTGCTCACGGCCAAACCCATACCTACGGGAAATTATTGGATGAATCAGGTCAATTGGCCTGTTTGCTTCTCGGGGATTCTTCAGACCTTGATGAAGAGCGGATAGCCTTCATGGTCCCCCCGGGATACGATTATGTGCGTGTGCAATGGGCCATCTGGCGGGCAGGAGGCATTGCCGTTCCTTTGTGCCTGACGTATCCGTTGCCTTCGCTGGCGTATGTGTTACAAGATACCGGAGCCAGGACGATAATAGTCGCCAGACTGTACGCGGATCTACTGCAGGATTATGCCCGTGAAAACGAGTTGCGGTTCCTGATCCTCGAAGATTTGCTGCCGGTTGCGAAGAAGCCATTACCTGACATCACTTCCGGACGCCGGGCCATGATCCTGTATACCAGTGGTACCACTAATTTGCCCAAGGGTGTTGTCAGCACACATGGAAACCTGGAGGCACAGATCGCCATGTTGGTTGATGCCTGGGAATGGTCCGCCGATGACCGTATCCTGTGCATATTACCTTTGCATCATGTACACGGCATTGTCAATGTGATCGGATGCGCCTTGTGGTGCGGAGCCAGTGTAGTTTTTCAACCTAAATTTGACCCACAATCTGTATTTCGGTCCTTCCGGGAGGACAGCTTGACCTTGTTTATGGCGGTGCCTACCATTTATTACAAGCTTATCGCCTACTTTGACCAATTATCTCCGGAAGAACAGGAATCGCTGACTTCCTCCATGCAGGCCTTCCGGTTGATGGTATCCGGATCAGCTGCATTGCCGGTTTCCGTCATGGAGCGGTGGCAAGTCCTGAGTGGACACCGTCTGCTGGAACGGTATGGGATGACCGAGATGGGTATGGCTATTTCCAATCCTTACCACGGTGAACGTCGGCCGGGCCATATCGGGCAGGCACTGCCTGGGGTGACCGTCCGGTTGGTGGATGAAAACAACCTGGTGGTCCCGGATGGTGATGCCGGTGAGATCCAGGTAAAGGCGCTAATGTATTCCACGAATATTGGAAGAAACCTAATGCAACCCGGGAGACATTTACGGAAGACGGCTGGTTCAAGACCGGAGACATTGCGATTCTTGATGATGGGTATTACCGGATCCTGGGGCGTAGCTCAGTAGACATCATCAAGTCCGGCGGGTATAAGATCTCGGCACTGGAGATTGAGGAAGTCCTGCGTACGCATCCGCAGATCAGGGATTGTGCTGTGGTGGGGATCCCTGACGACGAATGGGGCGAGCTGGTGGTGGCTGCTCTCATACCGGCTGGTGCGGAAGTATTGGACACCGATTTGCTGGATCCGTGGATTCGGGAGCGTTTACCGGCCTACCGTATACCCCGCAGATACCTGGTGGTGGAAGACCTGCCCCGTAATGCCATGGGTAAGGTGACAAAGAAAGAGGTGAGGAAGTTGTTTTAAAAGAGCTGTTTTATTTAAGGATATAATTTTTGCCACGAATTACACGAATTACACGAATAACACGAATTGGGATATTAGCTGCAACGTTAAAGCAACTAATGTTGTCCTAGGATTGTAACGGAAACATTATTCGTACCATCGCCTAAGTGCTCCTGAGTGTTCTTAGTGCCTTAGTGGTTATATAACACAGCATGTTTAGCCCAAATTGTCTATTTTGGTGATAACCTATAAAGAATTCTTGGAATGCTGATTTATGGTGTAGCGGTGCTGGCGGGATGTTACCTCCTGGGGCAATTGACCGGAGAAATATTGGGCAGGTTGCTGCATATCGATGCCAATGTTGGTGGGGTAGGCTTTGCCATGCTTTTCCTGATCCTGATCTCTCACTGGATGCAGGAGCGGAAATTATTTACTACCGACATGGAACAGGGAGCCCTTTTCTGGAGCAAAATGTACATTCCCGTGATCGTGGCTATGTCGGCTATTCAAAATGTACAGGGAGCCCTTAGCGGCGGATTGGTGGCCATTCTGGCCGGGGTCATTCCTACAGCGGCGGCATTCCTGATGATTCCTTTGCTGGCCAAATTATTTCACGCCCATCCTGAAACCACGACACCATGAGCTGGATTCAGGATTTATTGGTGAAGAACGGATTGGTGGTTGCTTTTTTGGCTACAGGGGTCCTGATGCTGTTAACCCATTGGCTGGGCAAGCGCTTTACCGGTGGACGGATCCGGGTTCAGCCATAGCCATCTTCTTTGGTCTCGTGCTGGCCTACCTGGGCGGGCGCATTACCGGAGGAAAGAAGGGGATTGCTGACATTCCCGGGCTTTCAGGTTTCAGCCTGATGGGAGGCGCTATGTTTCGCGACTTTACCATTGTGGCTACTGCAATGGGGGCGAGCCTGGTCAAGATCAGGCAGGCTGGTTTGGCTGGAGCCATAGCGTTGTTGCTGGGCATTTTGGTCGCCTTCATCTTTGGCGCCGGTGTTGCGATCGCCATGGGCTACCGGGATGCAGTCAGTATAACCACGATTGGCGGCGGCGCCTGCACCTTCATCATCGGACCGGTCACCGGTGGAGCGCTGGGTGCTTCCTCCGAGGTCATCACCATCAGCATCGCAGCAGGGTTGGTCAAGTCTATCCTGGTAACCATCGCCACACCCATGGTAGCACAATACATCGGGTTGAATAATTCGAAGACGGCTATGATCTATGGCGGACTGATCGGTACCACCAGCGGTGTTGCTGCCGGGTTGGCGGCTACGGACCCGAAGCTGGTTCCCTACGGAGCTTTGACAGCAACGTTTTATACCGGGCTTGGTTGTCTGCTTTGTCCGTCGATTTTGTATCTGCTGGTCGGATGGATCTACTCGTGAGCCCATACCTATTGAGAACCGTCTGATGGATGGTTTTCCTGCCTTTCAATGACACATTACCATCTGGTCTTTCCACCAGGGTTCGACGCGGTGTACATCATCGCCAAGGCCGGTAAACAAGACCAGCCAGTCATCCACTTGTTTGAGTTCTCCGCAGATGTACAGTTGATCAGCCAGATATGGCGTTATGCGATCTTGCAGCGATTCTCCGTTTTGGTCCACAATCAACGCATAATTAAGATTTCCGCGGGCATCCTGCATTCTCAATACGGCTGGGATGCCGCCTGAAATGCATCGGATGGCGCACGAGCGATGGGTTTTACCACAACCGGGCTTCATGACCCCGAAAGCACATTTAGGGTCTAAAATTTCACCGGCCAGCTTTTGCCATCCAAGGTTCCGGAATTCAGCCACATAGGTTGTATCGTGGCCCAGCCACCCTGGAAGGCTGCAACACCATTGGTCAACTCAATACCTGTTTGCCATCGTCCTCTATCAGCGTACCCTCCAGGGCTACCCAACGCCCGTTTAGCGGTTGTTCAAGGATATCCACAGGGATTCGATGGTCGATTCTGCTCCATGTTTGCCGGCGCCTACCAATAAAATGGAATTCCAGCCCGTACCATTGGGTACTTTAAGCATAGGGGCTGGTTTCATCACCAGCACGCCTTCGAAGGTCCTCAATTGGCCATAATAAAAGACGCCGTTGGCAAAGGTTGCTGACCCAACACCCATCCCATAGCAACCAGGGCACCGGCCAGGCTAAACACCCAAACAGCGTTTTTAAGAAATCGGCCGGGTTTACTTTCTTGCCAGCCGATGTAAAATGGATTGCTGTCTTCCATGGGAACAAGTTAGTAATTAGGTTGGGAAAAATTGATACACCGGGAAGCACGGAGGGTATGGATTAAAAATGTTGAATGTTGAATGCTTTCTGTTGAATAAGGGTGAAGGGATGCGCTCGTTTAAGGAAAATGTAGAGATGCTCGACTGTGCCCGTTTTAGACATCACGGAGCTGGAAACAATTTCCCAAATCCTGAATCTCAAAGCCTCAATCTTAAATCAATTCCTTATCTTTTCTCCATGATTACGGATATGAAAAGCGCGTGGTGGCCCAGAAGGACATTCCATCTATTTGTTGTATTGTTGGTTGGTTGGCAGTGTAACATGCCTGCCGATGATGCCACCACCTTCCCTGGCCGGCCCATCACCTATATCGTACCCTGGTCTCCCGGCGGTATGACCGATATCAGTTCGCGTGCATTGGCAGCTGTTTTGCAAAAGCACCTGGGCGTTGCGGTCAATGTCGTAAACCGTACCGGGGGAGGTGGTGTGGTAGGACATCTGGCCTTGAGCCAGGCAGCGCCTGATGGCTATACCATCGGTGCTATGACGGTGGAGATCACCATGATGCATTATCTTGGAATGACTGACTTGACCGCCAACAATTTTACGCCTTTATCCCTGGTCATTGACAACGCGGCTGCCTTGACGGTCAAGGCTGATGCTCCTATCAGACCTTTGCAGACCTGTTGGAGGCCTTGCGTGAACATCCGGGCGACTTGCAGGCTTCCGGGACAGCACGTGGTGGCATCTGGGACCTCGCCCGCATCGGTTTTCTTCAGGAGGCCGGAATGGATGAGTCCGCCATGCCCTGGGTGCCCAGCCAGGGAGCAGCACCTGCCTTGCAGGAACTCATTGCCGGTGGAATTGAGGTGGTGGTAGCTTCTCTCTCCGAAGTGGATGGATTGCGCAGAGCTGGTGAAGTAAGGCCTTTGGTTGTTATGTCCGATGAGAGGTTGCCTTCTTTTCCGGATGTTCCTACGCTTAAAGAAAATGGCATCAACTGGGTATCCAGCGGATGGGTTACAGTTAGCGCTCCAGCTCATTTGCCAACGGCGATCAAAGAAAAGCTGGATGCCGCCATCAAGGCCTCTCTGACCGATGCAGAATTTACCCAGGCTTTGGCAGCTGCCGGTTCTAATGTCCGGATGCTGCAGGGAGATGCTCTGGTTCAATTTATAACTACCGCCGATTTGCAACATGGTGAGACAATGGCTAAAGCCGGATTAAAAGCAAAACAATGAGCGCTGTATCCATTCAGCGTATTTGGGGTGCAGCACTGACCCTGTGGGGTGTTGCCATCCTTTTGGTTGCCAGACAGTTTCCTCGCCTGGCGGATCATCACCCAGGACCTGCGTTATTTCCTGCGGTGGTGGGCTCTGGCTTTGTGATCACTGGTATTTTATTGGTCCTCCTCAAGCCTCAGGATGCTGCCTGGAAACCTATCACCCTCGAATGGCACCGGGGGCTGATCGCCCTGGGCTTATGTTTACTATTGCCGTGGGTCGCTTTCATGGCCGGATTTATGATTCCACTGGCAATAGTCGTTGCCGTGGTCGCCTGGCTGGCGGGATTAAGCTGGTGGAAGGCATTGATCGCCGGTAGCTTAACCGGAGTGGTCATATTTTATCTGTTCACCAATTTATTACGAGTGCCCTTATGAGTGGACTGTTCAGTTGGGAAGGTATTCTGGCTTTGTTGTTGGGCGGGCTTTACGGGGCGCTATTTGGGGCCATACCGGGGTTGACGGCAACCTTGGCAGTGGCCTTATTCATTCCAGTTGCTTTTTTTCTGGATCCTGCGGTCGCTTTACCAGCGATAATTGCCATATCTACCGTGGCCATCTTTGCGGGTGATGTAAGCTCCACCGTAGCCAAGATCCCCGGGACCCCTGCCAGTGCTGCTTATTTTGAATCGTTGTTCCGCTTGTCAAGGCGGGAAGGCCCTCTGTACAGCTTAGGCATCAGTGCAATCGGTTCGGCGGTCGGGGGACTTATTGGCTCGTTACTGCTGATTCTTACTGCCTCCGTAATCATTAAAGTTGCCAGGCAATTCAGTTCTTTCGAGTACTTCTGGATAGCTGTTCTGGGACTGACAGCGGGACTTTTTGCCTCCGGCGGGTCTACCCTCAAAGCCATGGCTTCCTTGCTGGTCGGACTGTTCTTCGCACTGGTGGGCGTAGATCCTACCCTGGGTTATGCACGGTTTAGTTTTGGCAATGCCCAGTTGCTTGGAGGGTTGAACTACATCGTGGTCATGATCGGTCTGTTTGGTTTTTCAGAAGTGCTTACGCAGCTATGGGAGCCGGATAAAGAACAGGATGAAGTTAAAATGGCGCGGCAGACAGCCAGGGCATTCTTCGGCCGGCCATGGGGGCTGATTCTACGGGAAAAAGCATTGGTGTTTCGGTCTTCCTTATTGGGCGTACTGGTTGGCTTTCTGCCCGGCGCCGGGGCCGATATTGGCTCGTGGGTGTCCTGTAGCCTGGAGCGGATCCGGCAGATACGAAGCGGCAAGGAGGAGCGCGATGACACCATTCTGCTGGCGGGAACCACGTCCAACAATGCCGCGGTGGCCAGTGCCTGGATTCCTGCTTTGTCGCTGGGATTACCCGGGGACACCATCACCGCGATCGTATTGGGCATCTTCATGATGAAAGGCATCAGCCCGGGGCCTCTGTTGTTTGACCAGCAGCCGCACTTGATCCAAAGCCTGTATGGCACCTTCATCGTTTGTAATCTGCTGTTGTTGCCGCTCTATGGTTATCTGGCGGCTCTTCTGGCCAGGAAATTACTGCATGTCTCCAAACCATTATTGCTCTCGGTGATCACCGGTCTGTGCATTGTAGGCGCTTATGCCATCAACCACGAGATCCGGGATATATGGGTGATGGCTGGAATGGGCGTATTGGCCTATGCGCTCAAGCGTGGTGGATTTCCTCTGGCGCAGATCGTATTGGGCATGGTCCTGGGACCATTGCTGGAACAGAATTTCATGGTCAGCGCGATCAAATCCAGATGGGATATTACCAGCTTTTTTGACCGACCGTTAGCGCTGGGGCTGATGCTGGCGACGTTGGTGATCATTGGGGTTGGAATCAGGTTTAAACATCGCGTTGGAGCAAATACCTGACCGGTTGATCCCGAAATTATCCCGGAGAACTCCTTCCCTGGTATTGCTTTGATTTCATGCAAAGACAATAAGATGCCAATATTATATTGGATCATGACCCTTAGTGCTCGAGGTGTCCTCTATTACGTAGTGTTTATCAATTCACCCTTCAACATTCACCCTTCAGCATTTCACCCAGCGTATCCCCCAATGCGGTTGAAGATCATCTCCGGCCTCCATGGTTTTTTTTCTGCTCCCAAAACCATCAGTTGTGCCGTTCGGAAAACGGTGTACTGACGATGGGACAGGTAGTGACACAACCATACATTGGCCTCGGAATGACCAGGTAAGACTTGCCCGATGACTGGCGGCGTGTAAGCAGAGCCAGCCCGTCTTCGGTATTGGTGGCGATAGTTAATCCGTCCCCTAACCTGGGCAGATAAAATCCCGTGATGGATTTGTTTTCTGTCGATGTGGTTACCATCCCATCGGATAGGAAAGGGGAGAGCATCTGGCTGCGGTCCTCGCCACTTGCAAGTTGATCCAGGTTGAAAACCTGAGGGTGATCTTGCTTTTTGATACGCCTTAACTTATTCGATCCTGCCTGCTCCAGTGGTATTCCGGTTTTAAAAAATAAATACCTGCCCTGATCTAGAAACCCCAGTCGTCGATAGACAGGCGCTCCCTGTTCAGTGGCTAATAGCCAAATCTGGGTTATACCCAGGCTATTCGCATGGTTGATCCCGTATTTAGTGAGTGTCTGGCCCAAGCCTTGACGTTGGTAATCCGGATGGACGATGATATTGCCCAGCCACGCCGTAGTGCCAAAACGGATCACTTCCCCGACACCGACAGGCAGTCCGTCTTCTCGTTTAATGACGTAGGCGAAGAAATATTCGTAACCAAGATGACGACTGAAGACCAGTCGGATATCATTCCAGTCTGGCGGTTGTAATGCCTCCAACAAGGGTATGTCCTGTCTGGTTAAAGGTGAAATTTGCCAAACAGGGGAACGCATCGATTATTGCTTGAGAAATTTCCTGGTGAGATGAACCGCCAAACCTGCTGTTGTTTTGCCTTCCAGTACACAGGTGTACATGCCGGCAGGCAATGAAGCTACCGGGACATGCACCTGTTGCTGTCCGGCAATCAATTCCTGGCTAACCGGAGCAATCGCCGGCTGCCCGGCCAGGTTGTAGATGACCACATGTCCGTAGACCCGCTCTCCGAGGTTCAGGTCCAGATTAAGTTCGTTCTGGACAGGGTTCGGGAATAGCTTCAACGTCGCATCGGTAACCCATTGAGGCTTGGTACTTGATGTCTGGTAGATCAGGTCCGTCTGATAAACCCCATTGCCATGCGTGGCCACACGCAATTTGCGATTGGAAGGTGATATGCTCAAATCCATCGCCATAGCTGTTTCCGGCATGCCCTGGTTAAAGGGCACCCAGCTTTGACCCTGGTCCAGGGAATAATAAACGCCGATATCGGTGCCGATATAAATGTGATCGGGCTGTTCCGGATCAATCAATACGGTATTCACCGGAATGTCCGGCAAATCGCCATCGATGGAGGTCCAGTGCTGGCCGTCATCAGCTGTCTTGAAGACATGCTTGGTATTGTATCCGGCGAATACCACATAGGCTACCCGGGAATCCAACGGATGAATAGCCACATCCATAGCTATCCGGTTGGGCAGGTCTTCCATGATTTGCCAGGTGGTTCCATTGGAGGTCCGTAATACCTTTGCCGGTTCGCCATCCTTGGGTGCAGTACAGACATATAGCAGCGAAGGGTCCGAAGGGCCAATGGCGATATTGATGACTACATTCTTGCCATCAATATTTTTGGAAAGGGTTTGCCAGTTTTCACCTCCGTTTTCGCTGACATAAAGTCCTTGCCGGGCAGCGTAAATGATGTTAGGATCTGATGGCGCGAGTTCAAAAGGACCGTTAAAAGCAGTTTCTTCACCAAGTGCGGTAGGTGGCAGGATGGTATTAAAAGTCATGCCCCGGTCTTTGGAGCGGTAGAGGTACAGGTAATAGATCGAGCCGTATACGATGTTGTCGTTGAGGGGATGGATGGCCGTACTCATTCCGTCTCCACCGAGGATTTTTATCCATTCGAAGGTTCCGTCGTAAATGGCGCTACCGTTGTCCTGGAGACCCCCAATCGCAAAGTAAGGATCAGAAGATGAGCTGCTGAAATTGGCATAAAATTGAGCAGTCTGGTACCCGCCATTGCGGCCTGAAAATGTTGTTCCTCCATCGTCAGTTACAAAGATTCCTCCATCCGTAGCAAAATAAACACGGTCCGGATTGGAGGGGTCGATCACAGCCTTGTGAATATCGGCATGTACATATACCGGTACCGAACCTTCCTCTTCCAGGATCCCTACTTTTCCACTGCGATAAGCTTCCCAACTGGATAGATGAGAGACATTGGTGCCTTTGTTGGCAGACTTATAAACATCAATTCCTGTAATATAGCAGACGGCGGGGTCACGTGGGTCCACCACCAGATCACACGAGTACCAGCCCTGCCACTGCGGAATATCCCGGTCGGAAACCTTCTTCCAGGTGTCACCGGTATTTTCGGACAGGAATAAACCGATACCTTGTTCGGCATTGGAAATGTAGGCATAGATTAATGTCGGATCGGAGGGAGCCAATGCCAGTGCAGCCCGGCCGGTATAATCTTTCGGTAAACCGGATGTGAGGTGGGCAAAATTTAATCCTCCATCCACCGAACGGTAAATACCACTGACATTTGCATTCAGGTAGGAGCCGTGGGAAACCAATATGATATTGGTATCTGCCGGATTGATAATCAGGTCAACGGCCATAGATATTTGCCGGATCTGTTTCCAGTTTTTTCCTGCATTGTGGCTAACATAGACGCCCTCGGTCGTGGTAGCCCATACGGAGCGCGGATTCATCGGGTTAATGACGATATCCTGCACGCCGCGCATTTCTTTTTGACTCCAGTCCAGGCTCTTTTGCCAGCTTTTACCTCCATCGGTCGACTTCAGGATGCCGATGCCGTAGGTGCCACGGGTGAAACGATCGTAAATACTTGGCATGGTCAGTTCCTGATTGTAAACTTCACCGGTGCCGATGTAGATTTCATCCGAATTTTGCGGATTGATGGCAATGCTTGATACTGATACTACCGGAAATCCCAGCGGCACTTGTTGCCAGCCAAATTCAAACTGGCCATTGCTTTTTAGCGATGACTTACCGGCGGTCGTCGACTTCCATAACCCCCCGCCGGCAGATCCGGCATAGATGACCGAAGAATTGTGCGGGTCTACCGCAATGGTGAGGGTACGTCCGCCGATGTTTTTAGGACCCATCGGTTCCCAGCCGGCAATATGCACTTCCTGGGGGCCACGGACCTCAAGTTGACGTTTCCTGGCCTGGAAGGCTTCCATGTAGGTTCGGGCGTAGAATTTGGTGTATGGATAGCTGCGCGATTGGGACCACCAGTCCAGCGATCTTGCTGCTCCGGACTGTCGCGGAAGATGCGCTTTATCCTCCCGGTAACAACCAACCAATACCACTAGAATCATAACAACTGTTACCAACAAACGCTGCATCATCTTTGGATTACAATTTCGATTTTGTAAAGGGTGAAAACAATCTATTGACAGGGATGGCTTCTGAACGCGCGACAAAAATAGAAATCTTTTTAATTGTTGTTCCTGTAATATCCGTCAATTCACCCGAATAAGGCAAAACAAATGCTAAAAATAGTTAATATGGAATTGGGTATGAGGTACGGGGTGTGAGGTGAGGGGTGTGAGGTGATGGTGCGGGGTGTGATACGATGAGATGGCAGGGCATAGCTCATCGACAAGGAGTTTGTCATAAACCCATTAACCTATTAACTAATAAGCTTCAATAATTCCTATCTTAACCTGTTTATCCTAAATCAAACCGATGGCACTTCCCATTCATCAACTGATCATCAAGGAGTTGGGTCAAATACGTTCCCGGCCTGACATGCCTGTCACCGAACGCATACGAATTACCTATCAGGTCTTTACCTACGTTTTTTTTCATACCACCCAACAAGAACGGTTGTACTTTTCCACGCTTTTCGCCCGTATGGCCTATGTATTGACGAAGCAGCAGGTTGGTAAGAAAGAACAGTATTTATTGCACCGTTTCCGCCATTACGCTCAGGCCGTAATTCGCGGAGAATCAGTAGATAGGGCATTGGACGACATCTATGTCATGGGGCTGTATGCATTGGGCGTCGTACTCACCGAAGTCCTCAAAATATCATTGCCATTTGAACATCGTGTAGAAGCCGATCCAGCGTGGTGGGAAGACCAGTCCACCTACGAAGCGATAGACTTTAAGGCTTCCATCCGGGTATTGGTCACCGGGTTAGGGCCGGATCCGGACACTTTGACCGGGTACACCGATGGGCAGCCGGAACAAAAGCGGATCATTCGGTATCAGGAGTCGGGTCGCAATGAATTGTTTTCTGGACCAATCGGGTCTATGGAAGCTTTTCAGTTATGGCCCATAACCATGAATCTTTTGGAAGTAGAGGTAGACCGCGATGGCACCCTGCACCCTGCCCAATTTATTTTTGAGCCGGACTACCTCGTGGATATTACGTCCATATCTGAAACCTTTCAGCCACAGGGAGCGGATGCTATGGCCTACCTGCTGAAGAAATTTATTCCCATGGATAGCTCGCCAGCCCTCATGCTTGGAAATATCGCCAATTTTTTCCTGGACGAACTGATCACCTTCCAGCACGGGAAATTTGATGAACTGTTTAAAAGGGTCTTCCACCTGAACCCGCTGGCCTTTGCTGCCATGGATAACGACACCTTGCGTAGCCTGATGCGCGACGCCAAACAGCATTTCTTTCGTCTTAAGACGGTCGTTAATGAGCTGCTTCCGTCTATTGGAATACCAATTCGAAAGGTATTGTTGGAGCCAACATTCTTTTCCGAACGGTATGGCATCCAGGGACGACTCGATCTGTTTTTTCGGGAAGGTCAGAAAACAGAAATCATTGAATTAAAAAGCGGAGCTCCTTTTCGAGCCAATGCTTATGGGCTAAGCTCAAATCACTATGCACAGACTTTGTTGTACGACTTATTGGTCAAGTCTGTTTTTTCCATTAAACAAGCCAACAACTACATTTTATATTCCAAAGTAGATGATAAACCGTTGAAGTATGCGCCGGTCGTAAAATCCCTGCAGCTTGAGGCGATGAATGTTCGCAATGAATTGGTCGTCCTGGAAAAGCGCTGGATGCACCTGGATCCTGCGGGCGAGGACCGGAGTTTTGGAGGATATATTAGCCGTGACCTGCAAACCATGTCCGGATTTGCACGTACCAATCTTGCCTCCTTACAGGATTTCTATGCAAATCTGGACGCTCTGGAAAAGCGATACCTATTGCATTTCATACGTTTCATTGCTACGGAACATCACCTGGCCAAGACCGGATTACAGGGAAACCAGGAGGTGAATGGTCTCGCCTCCCTTTGGCTGAATGCTGTTGAAGAGAAGGAAGATCAGTATGCTATCCTGGGCAAACTGACCTTTCACCGGGCGCATCGCCAGACCGATGAAACACCTATCCTTATTTTCCATCGTACGGAAGGCACTAACCCATTGGCCAACTTTCGTCAGGGAGATATTTGTGTACTCTATCCGGAGAGTGATCAGCAACCCAGTGTCCTGCACCACCAGGTTTTTAAATCCACCATCGTACGTATTACCCAGGAAGAGGTTCATGTACGGCTTCGCAATCAAATGACCGAATTCGAGTTATTCACTTCCTTTGCTTTCTGGAATATGGAGCGGGATCTGATCGATGGCAGTTTCAATGCACAGTATCAGGGATTGTATGAGTGGGGCGTAGCACCACCCAAGCTTCGGCAGCTGTGGCTGGGTCGTCGCCCTCCGGAGCAACCGGTTCACTTTCAACATAGTCCTTCTCCCGGTCTGACCCGACAACAACAAAACCTGGTTCAACAGGCGCTCGATGCGAGCGAATATTTTCTGGTTTGGGGGCCGCCGGGTACCGGGAAGACCAGCACCTTATTGCGAGCAGTTTGTGAAGCATACCTGCAGAAGGATAATCATCGGATCTTGTTACTGGCTTATACCAACCGGGCGGTAGATGAAATGTGTGCAGCTTTGGAGACTTTGTCAGGAGCCAATGCGCATCAATACTTCAGGATAGGTTCTCGCTATTCAACGCATCCAGCTTACCGGTCTTGGTTGCTGGATCACAAAATAGAAAAGATGGAAACCCGGCAGGAGCTGGTTCACTGGTTGCGTCAACAACGCATCATTGTAGGCACCGTCGCTTCCCTGCAAAGTAAACGCGAACTTTTTAGTTTACTGGATTTCCAGGTCGCCATCGTGGACGAGGCAAGTCAAATCCTTGACCCCTATCTGCTGGGAATGGCGACTAAAGTGCCCAAATGGATTTTGATTGGCGACCATCAACAGCTCCCGGCGGTAGTTGTCCAGCCGGCAAAAGACAGTCAGGTCTTGGATCACGATCTGGAAAGCCTGGAAGTACGCAATCTCAGAGATTCCCTGTTTGAGCGGCTTTATCGGAGAGCAACCCGATCCGGATGGGACTGGGCTTATGCTCAATTGCGACAACAAGGCCGGATGCACCGGGAGATCATGGCTTTTCCAAGCGCCTATTTTTACCAGAACACGCTGGAATTGCTGGACATAAACCCTGAGCTCACCAAAAGACTCACCGGACCCATTCCATGGAAGGCGCCGGCGTTAGCCGATCCGTTGATCGATGCACTATCGACCCATCGCATGATCTATATACCTGCCCCGGTGGACCTGGAAGACCACCAAAAGACTAATCGGTACGAAGCGAAAGCCGTCCGCTTGTGTGTCCAGGCTTACACAAGGTTGTTTAAGCACAATTTTTTACCCTGGGAAGATGAAAATGTATTGGGGGTGATCACTCCATACCGGGCCCAGATTGCGGTAATCCGCCAGGAATTGGACCAGGCGGAAATGCACAAGCCTTTAATCACCATAGATACGGTGGAGCGCTACCAGGGAGGAGCACGTGATATTGTTTTGATTTCCCTGTGTACCAATCACTTAAGGCAGTTGGAGTCCCTGGTGTCCATGTCAGAAGAAGGCGTCGACCGGAAGCTGAATGTTGCCTTGACCAGGGCGCGACAGCAAATAGTCCTGATTGGTAATCCTGAAATTTTGCAGGAAAATGAGGTCTATTCCGCACTACTGGCACATTGTTTTACCCTGCAACTCGGCTTGGGTGATATCGATCACGGACTGGCAACGGATGGATGATCTATCTTTGTTCTAAATAACAATCATTGCTAAAATCTATGAAACAGGAACAATTATCACATGCAACCGTAATCGATGTCAGAGAACCATTTGAGTTTTTCTTCGGACACGTCAAAGGATCGATCAACATTCCCCTGGGAAGTCTGACCGGCAGACTGGACGAGCTGAAGCAAATGAAAAAACCTTTGGTCTTCATCTGTGCTTCCGGCAACCGGAGCGGACAAGCTGTAGCCTTCCTGCAAAACCAGGGCTGGAAAGATGTATACAATGGTGGCGGCTGGAGGGAATATCAGCAACGTGTTGCTGCCTAAAAACCGACAGATCAAGTAATTCGTATAATTCCCGGTGCCATTTTGGTGCCGGGATTTTTTTTGCTCTTTGCTCTTCCGGGATAATTTATTGGAGCGGTATTGCACGTTATTGCTAAAAAGAAGAAATTCAGGGCATTAAATCCTGTGATGGCTTCGAAAAATACATTGACAAGGGCCATAATTCTAACCGGGTTGCTGGCCGGGACATTGGATATTACCGCCGCGACGATTCAATTTTATCTGGTTACCGGGAAAGGCCCTGAAGTGATCT
This sequence comes from Lewinellaceae bacterium, assembly GCA_020636355.1. Lineage (GTDB taxonomy): Bacteria > Bacteroidota > Bacteroidia > Chitinophagales > Saprospiraceae > JAGQXC01. The sequence continues at coordinate 380,189 of JACJYB010000001.1, forward strand.
TACGCTACATTGCCGGGGCATTATTTGGTGCAGAGGTGGTTAATAATCAGCCGGTTATGCCGATTATCGGATTGGTGATGCATTATTGCATTGCGATGACGTTTACCGCATTTTATTATTGGGTTTATCCCCGCATGGCTTGTTTGGGTAAAAAATGGTGGGTTAATGGCATCGTATACGGCTTGTTGGTGTGGATTGTAATGAATGTGCTGCTGGTTCCCTTAACCCGTATCGGCCACCGTCCTTTTCATTTAAACAACGTCCTGATCGGTGCTGGCATTCTGGTGATTTGCATTGGTATTCCTATCGCCTATTTTTCACATCGCTTTTATTCCCGGCGGATGGTCTGAGTAGTTAGCTGGTGATTAGCAGCCAGATCTGTGTTGTGAAGAAGCAAACGATCAATCCCAGAACAATAGGCAAAAAGGTAGATACCAGCGTCCATTTCCAGCTATGGGTTTCCTTGAAAATGGTGTAAATGGTGGTTGAGCATGGATTGTGTAATAAGCTGAAAAGCATGAGGTTAATACCCGTCAATAGCGTCCACCCACCGGCTCTCAAAATTTCTTCTGTACCCTGAATGGAAGCAGTATCAAACATGACTCCTGCTCCGGCGCCTACCCCTGACATGCCTGTTTGCAAGACAGTGAGCATCAGGACGGTTGGTATGACGATTTCATTGGCAGGAATGGCAATGATGTAAGCCAGCAGGATCACTCCATTTAACCCGAAAATGACCGCAAACGGATTCGACCAATCGATGAAATGTTCGGCAATGCTTATTCCGTGAATGTGCACATTGGCGACAACCCAGATGAGGATTCCGGCCGGCAGTGCAAATACGATGGCTCGCCATAACACAAAGATGGTTCGGTCGATCAGGGACGTATATAACGTTTGCCAAATCCTCGGCGGCCGGTAGGGAGGAAGCTCCAGGCTGAATGCAGACGCTTCACCCCGTAAAATGGATTTGCTAAGTCCCCAGGATACCGCCAGGCTGAACCCAATACCCAACACGGCTATCCCAACCACAGCGCCGGCGGAGACGATTCCTGCCAGGTAAGAGGGAACAGCTCCTCCGATGAAGATGGTAGCGATTAGGATTTGAGTGGGCCAGCGGCCGTTGCAAAGGGAAAAATTATTGGTGATGATCGCAATGAGACGCTCCCGGGGACTGTCGATAACCCGCGTAGCAATTACGCCTGCTGCATTGCAACCGAATCCCATGGATAAAGTCAGGGCTTGTTTGCCATGTGCGCCTGCCTTGCGGAATAAGCTATCCATATTAAAGGCAACCCTGGGCAGATAACCAAAATCCTCCAATAACGTGAACAGCGGAAAGAAGATGGCCATTGGTGGCAGCATGACCGAAACCACCCATGCTACAGCCAGGTAGGCACCATCTATCAGGACTCCGGACAGCCAGGCCGGCGTACCTATATTCGCTGCAAATTGTTTGAGCAGAGGATACAGTTTGCCGATAAACAAATCCGCCAGTAATCCGGAGGGGTAGTTCGCCCCGGAAACAGTCAGCCAGAATACCAGAGCCAGCAATAAAAACATAATCGGGAAACCCAGCCAGCGACTGGTGACAATACGGTCTATTTTCAGGTCGAAATGTTTGGCCGGATCTCCTTCCTGGGCCACCGTGCGTTGTGCGATCCGCGAAGCATCTTCATAGATCGACTCGATCACCGTGTCGTGAAAATTGACGCCCAAATCCCAGCGTAAATTATTCGCCAGTGAAAGGATTTCGTTGTCTTTATTGGTCAAATTAGAGGTTTCCATAGTTCAGGATGCCAGGGTTGGAAAAGTAGTGGGACTTAAAGTACCCAATTCGCCGGTGCGTATGGCATCGATGATGCTCTCGTCACCTTCCAGCAGTCGAAGCGCCACCCAGTTAAGGTTAGGAATGCCTGGGAATTGTTCCTCAAGCTTTTTCACAAGCGTTGCAATGGCATGATTCAGCTTGGGCGACTTGCTTTTGGCCCGGTGTGGTTTACAAACGTATTTTCCGGAGGCCACTTCCTCGATGGCCTGGATTAATTCGGGCATTCCTTCTTTTTGCCTTGCGGCGGCAGGGATGACCGGGATACCCAATTCTTTGGACAGGTTTCGCAGGTCAATTTCGATGTGATTCCGCTTGGCTTCATCCATCAGATTTAGGCATAATACTGCTCGATCGGTAATTTCCAGGATTTGCAGGGTCAGGTTCAGGTTGCGTTCAAGACGCGTTGCATCGGCAACAATGACGGTGACATCCGGACGGCCAAACAATATGAAATTACGGGCTACATCTTCATCCGTACTGGTTGATAACAAGGAATAGGTGCCGGGCAAGTCTACCACTTTATAGCGCTTTTCCGCATAGGAATAGCCGCCTTCAGCCCGTGATACGGTTTTCCCTGGCCAGTTTCCCGTATGTTGGCGTAAGCCGGTCAGGTTGTTAAACACAGTGCTTTTGCCGGTATTGGGATTTCCGGCCAGGGCAATCACATAATCGACCCGATCCATGGCGATGCCCATGCGGATCAGATGTTCCTTATGGTGCACCGGACAATTTTCACATCCCTGAGTATTGTTCATGATGCTTCGTTCTTAATGCGTTTGATAAAGATCAGATCAGCTTGTTGTTTACGGATACCGACCGTGGTTCCCAGAATCCGGTAGCCCACCGGGTCGCCGCTGGCGCTGTACAATTCTGCTCGTATGGCCGTACCCGGAACAAAACCGAGGTCCATTAATCTTCTCCGTTGCTGACCTCTCATATTGGGAGATAAACCGGCAATCTCTGCGGATTCTCCGATAGCCAACGAGGAGAGCAGGTCGAGTTTTTCCCGGATTTTTTCCTTGGATTGAATGGTTTCTACGGTAATGCTGGCTGCGAAAAGGGTGGTGAGGATGCATTCTTCCCCATCGGCAGCAAAGGTGATTTTCCCATCGGTTTTATCCATTACATAAACCTGCATGCCGGGATACAAACCTAAGGCCACGAGCTGCTCGTAAATGGTATATGGTTCATCCTCCAAATGGACGATTTGGGCCACGGTGCCTTCCTCCAGGCTACTCAGGGGTTGCCCGCGGTGGACGGGCATTGCTCCTTCAATCGTCGGGATCGGATCGCCGTGGGGATCGAATACCGGATTGCCCATCCGCGCCGCCAGTTGATTGGCTGCAGAAGGAGAAAGTTGATGTTCCTGCAAGTCAGCCTCTCCGTGCCAGTCCATTTGGTCGATGCCTGTTTCATCGGCCAGGTAGCGTTCCCATATGCGGTGTACACGGATGATGCGCAGTGCGTAGGATCTGCCGGCGTCAGTGAGTTGCAGGTTAGCCTCATCCTCCATCGTGATCAGCCCCATCGTGCGCAGGCGGTTCAGCAAGCGGGCTGTTTTGTCGGTGGAGATATGCAGATTACCCGCAATACTGTTCAGATTGCAGGCGGTTTTTTTGTATTCGCAGTCAAACAGAAATTTAAGGGCATCTTCGAGCCAAACTCGTTGTTTATTCAAATTTGATTTTCGAGATAAGGCGATTAACCCATATTTGGGCCAGAAGATTCCGGCAAGGACCATCAAGACCCCGAAGCCAAGCAACAGGCTCAAAGCAGGCCCGGTGATCCATCCGATGTAAGTGATTTCAACCATTCCAGTTTTCAAGCTAAAAGATACATTTCTTTTGCCAGCGTCAGAATCACCGTACGATGAGGATCCTCTTCAATACCAGCAATTATTAGACAAATCTAAAAATAAATTTAGATAAGTCAAAATAGTTTACAAAAAGCATGTATTTCAGCGAAATAGTCAGGAAGATTTGCCTAAAACGCGTGATTTGGCCGTTTTGGAATCGATTACCGGAATTATTTCAAAATCGGCATAGGCCTCCCACTGTTCGGTCCAGGCTAATAACCGCTCGAGGGAAGGAGCTTCCATGACCTGATAACAGGTCGATACCGACTCGTCCAACCAGCTATTCACATAGATGATGTCAGGCGGAAGTAAACGACCTTCCCGATCCAGCCGCTCATACAATGCTTTCACCTGGCCGGCATGGAAATGTTCGATGATCATAAAGGTCATAGACAACGATTTTACTGAAGGTAAGCCCGGGAGCCCAAATTACATCCGGTTGATCTCGGAATTTGGTGAAACTCGCGGATTCTAAGCATGGAAGCAGGATTTAGTCATCTACGGAGTGCCCGAGCCAGTCAAGGGCATCCAGAATCATCCGGTCTTGCCTCTTACTACTGAATGTTGATGACAAGGTTGCGTTCGTATGTCCTTCGTAGTCGATATCATTATGACCCATGTTGAAATAGATCATGTGGTAGGCCCGGTTTGTCCATACCACCGGATAGTCGCCTTCATGCCAGATTTCATGCGGTTTTGGTCCGGTGCCCAGTGGGAAACTGCTCGGATCAATCGATGCCAGCACCTCAATCTCCGGGTTATCCCGCAGGTTGTTTTCCCACCGATACCATTCATTGGGTGCAGCAACTATGGTCTCTGGTAAATGTTGGGTGGCCGGGTGGTGGTGATTTTCAATCTTCAGGATCGCGGAAGTTGGCCTCCAGGTATTGCTTTTGTATTGACCGCAGCCTAGAAAAGATTCGTGGTACCAATTCCAATCCTGAGGAAAATCCGATGGTGTAAGTGCAAAAGCTGCAAAGTGAAATCCCATCCAGGCGCCCCCGTTTCTCATGTACTCTTCAAAGGCTGCGCGTTGTTCGGGTTTTTCAGGCCTGGTATCTAAAAATAGAATGACCTGATATCGCTTCAGGGTATCTGGGTTCAGGTGATTCCAGTCATCCGTATACCGGAAAAGAAAATTGTGTTTGTGAGCTTGTAATCCAAACCACTTCTTTGCTTCTTTCACAAAACTGATGTGTGCCTGATCATTTTGTGCGGTATAAAAAGCCAGGACCAGTAGTTGACATTGCCTGCTACCAAGGACGGGGTAAGGAGTGACCAAGTGAAAATCAGAAAAACAAGCTGCTTCATGAATGAAAGATAGCAAGTCAACCGGTTAAATTTAAATCCACATACCTATGTTTGACCGGATCATAGTATTCGTTGTATCCCTCCTTTATTATCTTTCAGATGAAATAGTTCCAATTTTTTAGAATGATGTTGGTCGGAGCAGGATTAGGAATCCTCCTGTTATTGTTGGTTTTAATCTTGACCAGACGACTTTCCGCGTTGTCGGCGTTGGTGTTAGTGCCCGTTATCGGTGCATTGATAGCCGGATTTGGAATTCAAACCTTTGATTTTGCGATTTCGGGGATTAAAACATTGCACCGGTTACGGCCATGTTCGTATTTGCCATCCTGTTTTTGGCATCCTGACCGATGCCGGCATGTTTGATCCGGTCATTGATTTCATATTAAGGCAGGTTGGAAGAGATCCGACGCGCATCGCTGTCGGTTCCGCTATGTTAGCCATGGTTGTACATTTGGACGGCTCCGGGGCGGTGACCTTTCTGATAGCCGTTCCGGCAATGTTGCCCTTATACGATGCCTTGCACATGGATCGGCGTGTACTTGCTGCCACCGTTGCACTTGGTGCCGGGACAATGAATATGGTTCCCTGGGGTGGTCCGACCATCCGGGCAGCAACGGCATTACATATGGACATTACGGCCCTGTATAATCCAGTAATTCTGCCACAATTGGCCGGGTTAGCTTTTGTGCTCTGGGTAGCTTACCGGTTGGGGAGGCGTGAACGCCTTCGTTTAACAGCAGGGGATTTGACTTTTCAGGATCCCATCAGGCCAGACACCTGACCGGGGAACAACAAGGTCTTCGGCGGCCAAACCGGTTCTGGATAAATGTCTTATTGACCTTAATTACCATCGGTTTGTTGATAAGCGGGAGGATTCCTCCAGCCCTGATATTTATTCTTGCTGCCACCCTGGCCATGCTGGTTAATTATCCATCGGTCCAGGATCAGAAAGCTCGTATCGACGCGCATGCCAAAGCCGCGATATTAATGGCTGGTATTTTGATAGCTGCTGGCGTTTTTACGGGAATAATGAAAGAGTCCGGGATGATCGAGGCCATGGCTCAGGCTGCCGTCCGCTTATTGCCGGCCTCCTTTGGAAGGCACCTTCCCGTAACCATTGCATTGACCAGCATGCCCATGAGTTTGTTATTCGATCCGGATTCCTACTACTTCGGAATATTACCGGTGGTGGCCGGTATGGGCGAAACCATGGGCGTGGAGCCGGTCTCCATTGGACAAGCAGCCATCCTCGGGCAAATGACAACCGGCTTTCCGTTCAGTCCGCTGACGCCAACGACCTTTTATTGATCGGGCTTACTCAAATTGAATTGGCTGATCACCAACGGTTTGGGATGAAGTATGCATTCTATACGACATTGGTCATGACTGCAATCGCTGTTTTGACCGGATTATTTGCATTGTAACAGATTATGGATGAGCGATATACCTGATGTAATCCGCATCGGCTCGGGAGCTGGCTATTCAGGCGACCGGATCGATCCTGCTATCGAACTGGTAGAAAAAGGCAACCTCGATTTCCTGGTATTTGAGTGCCTGGCTGAACGGACGATTGCACTGGCTCAGCTGAGACGGAGCAGGGATCCCCAATCCGGATTTGACCCACTGCTTGAAGAACGTATGCAGGCATGCTTACCGGGTTGTGCTTCACAAGGCATCCGGATTATCTCCAATATGGGAGCGGCCAATCCGCAGGCAGCATTGGCTAAAACAAAGCGATAGCCCAAACACTTGGTATCAAAAACCTGTCACTGGCGGCGATTACCGGTGATGAAGTTTCTGCATTATTGGCGGGAGGAGAATACACCTTGCTGGAAACCGGCGCCCCGCTGGATTCTATCCGGGACAGGATCATCTCAGCGAATGCTTATCTGGGGATGGAACCGATCGTTGAGGCTTTGGATCAGGGAGCACATATCGTCCTAACAGGGAGGGTTGCTGACCCGGCATTGTTCCTGGCTCCTGCGGTCCATGCTTTCGGTGGGACCGGCAAAATTATCGCTTGATGGGTCAGGGAATTGTGATGGGACATTTGCTCGAATGCGCCGGTCAGGTCTCGGGTGGTTATTTTGCCGATCCCGGTTATAAAGATGTTTCCGGATTGGATCACCTGGGATTTCCTTTCGCCGAAGTGCTACGGGAAGGAACTTTCTCGGTCCGTAAAGTTGATGGCTCGGGAGGACGGATTGACCAGGCGACCTGTACGGAGCAGCTGCTGTATGAGATTCATGATCCTGCCCGCTATCCTACTCCGGATGTGATTGCCGATTTTAGCGGGGTAAGCTTGACAGAGGAGGGAGAGATTGTGTTACAGTCCGGGGCGGAAAAGGTCATCCACCGTCCGGCCAACTAAAAGTATCCATCGGTTACCGGGACGGATACCAGGGTGAGGGCCAGATCAGTTATGGAGGAGTCAATGCCGTTGCACGCGGCCAACTTGCATCGGAGATCCTGCAAAGAGATTTGCCCGATGGCAGATTCCTGCTGAGGACCTGCGCTTCGATTTAATTGGGTTGAATGCACTTTATGGGAAAGGCACGGAATCCGTTGCGCCGGCAGAAGTTCGCCTAAGAGTTACGGTGCGATCCATGTCCCCATCCATTGCCGCACAAGTTGGCAGGGAGGTAGAAGCGTTGTATACAAATGGTCCTGCCGGAGGTGGTGGCGCCATCGCCCAGGTCCGTGAAATCGTGGCAATACAGTCCGTTTTGATACCTGCGGAATTGGTTAAACCTCAAATTCACCTGGAAAAAATCTGATATGAAATTACATGAGATTGCCCACAGCCGAACGGGGGATAAAGGCAATACCTCCAATATTTCTGTCATCGTTTATAAAAGGGAAGATTATGCCTGGTTAAAATCTGTCTTGACGGTCGAGTGCGTCAGGCAACATTTTTCGGGCATGGTACGCGGTGAGGTCATTCGGTATGAACTTCCCGAATTGGGTGCTTTAATTTTGTGCTGTACGATGCGCTCGGTGGGGGCGTAACCCGCTCATTAGCCCTGGATGCCCACGGCAAGACATTGTCCTCGTTCCTGCTCTCGCTGGAACTACCCGAAAAGGACAAGTGGACTAACCAATAAATTGGAGGGATTGTACCCGGATTTTCGGTCAGGTATCCGACTTGGCAAACGCTTCAATTTCCCGGATAAATGGGAACAAACTGAAGTAGTACATTTCTTCCTTCTTAATCCATTCGGCAGCCTTGGTTTTTCACCGAGCGACCAATAAATGCTGGCAATAAAAGCTGGGGAAATGTATTGTTTTTGAGCAAGTTTTAAGTGGATGTCAAGGATCTCACGGGCTTTAGCTTCCTGGCCTAATTGACCATAGCAATAACCATAGATCCAGTTAGTCTTGCCCACGGTGCGTTCTTCCAACACGCTGATCGCTTTTTGGTAATCACCCAGGACCACATAATAGACGGCATATTGCCAAAGTATGGTATTGTCTCCCGGATATCTTTTAACGAAGCCTCAAACTCACTGAGAGCCTCGCTATAATGGTTGGCGTCACGCAAAACGCGTGCTTTGGACATAAAAAGCAGCGGCGAGAAGGGATTTAGTTGCTTGGCTTTGTCCGAGCTTTCTATAGCCAGATCGTATTTACCAAGCATGAGTTCGACATGCGCCAAATTAAAGTGCGCCAAATCGAGATAGGGGTTGTATTCTACCGCCTTTAGCATGGAGGATTCTGCTGCGGAAAATTCTTTTTATAAGCTTGTACGATTCCTTTGGCCAGCTGAGCTTCTGCCAGATAGGGATCAAGAGTGATTGCCGTTTGGGCAAGTTCATCGGCTTCATCGATGATCTGCTGAACAGGCATCAGGGCCCAGCCGGCATACATGCAGATGACTTCGGACAAGCCGGCGTATGCCTGGGCATAGTTCGGGTCCTCTTTAAGCGCATTGCGGAAATAGTCCATTGCCTGATCCAGATCTTCTCTGGAACTGCTTTTGATGGTAAAGTATTTACCCATGAGATAATTTTGGTAGGCAGCGAAACTAGTGGTAGGCAGGGTATTTAACCGTTGATCCTCCTGCGGACTCAGGGAAGGTTTGATTTTGCGACAACAATTTGGGCTATTTCATTTTGCAGCTTGGTTAAATCTTTTTCATCCCGGTTTTCATATTTTATAGGGGTGATTACCTTGTCGTTACGTACATCACTCAGCGATAAATCCAATTTAAACCGGCCGCCGGATCGCCGGATACTTCCCTCCAGTAAATATTGGATGTCCAACTGACCGGCAATATCCGATGCGGGTAAATGTTGCTCTCCAAAGTGTTGGGACGTTGCCCGGGATTTTACCTCTAAGCCCTGAATAAAAGACAATTGGGACCGGACCTCGTCAGCTATTCCTTCACCCAGGTAATCCTCATTGTTTTCCGGATTCAAGTTTTTAAAAGGTAGTATCATAATGGACGGCCGCTCAGTAATCATGTCTTTTGAGTAAGAAACTTCCAGGGCTGAATCGCGAAAGCAGCGATGACCAGTACTAATATGCCCAGGTAGGCAAGTTTTAATTTTGACCATCCTGTCGGTGAGGCCGTTTGAGGTACAGCACTTTTTGGAATGGATCTATGCAATAGAGTGGCATTGCATTCTCAACATTTTCAGTTGCCGGACACCCATGAAGTTGATGCGTGGGCCAAAATTATTTTTACCAGGTCCCGGATGGTTTCTGAAAAGCAGATCGAACCTGCTTTGCCTTCCGACTGAATCCGGGAGGCGATGTTGATCCCGTCACCAAGATATTGTCCGTTTTCAAAAATAATTTCACCCAGATGGATTCCGATACGTAAGGGAAGGTCGTCTAAAGTGTGCAAACTGGTCTGGATGTCCATGCCGCACTGCACGGCTTCGATAGCACTAGGGAAAATGCTCAGACTGCCATCCCCATAATAATTCAGCACCTCGCCACCATGCCTTGGTACCATCGTCTCCAATACCTTTTTATGTCTGGCTACCCGGGTAAGTGCTAAGGGTTCATCACGCTGCATGGTAGCCGTGTATCCAACGATATCGGTAAACATAATCGCCGCCAACCGGTGCTGACCTTGCATCACGTTTCAATTTATTATTGGCTCCTCAAAAGGCTGTCCGCAGAATATGCCCTTGCTATATTGGCATTAAATCCCCGATTTGGCAATGATCGTTATCATTAGCTATTTTGATATCAATAAATCGCATATGTGATCCGGTATTCTCCGTCAGGGTAGGGTGTACTGCTTGAGCCATTGCCAGTGTACTTCTGCGCCATGTAGCCAATGATTGATGCCGTTTGGATAATTGTGGCCCAGTCCGGCAATGAGCGCCATATTGAATTCCCGGTTGCCACCAGCCTCTATGCTTGGGAACGTGGCGACCTCGACCTTCGTCGTATCACCGGACAGCGTATAATGATCGGCGTAATCAAAAGTGGCAATTTCGGTGGCCTTGATATCCCGGAAAATGGGTATTTGCTCCAATCCGGTCGCAAATCCGCTCAATGGCACCGGTTGGGTAAAAAAACGGTCATCTTCATTACCGAGCTGAAAGGATATCGGGAGATTGCGCTTTGGTTCGAAGACGGTGTCTCGTGGTATTCCGGCCGAACAATGCACCACCGCCGCCAATACGTCACTCATCTCTACGGCACAGCGAAAAGCCATCTGTCCCCCGTTGGAGAAACCGGCCAGGTAAATGCGTTTTTCATCGACGGCATAGCGGTCTTCCATTTCGGAGATCACCTGACGCAGAAATTTAATGTCATCCAGGGGTTGCTCTCCGGGACAATAGGTGAACGCTCCGGGATAAATATTCCATTTCGTTGTATTCAGTACCTCGCCATCTTCGACGATGCAGTGGTGCCAGGAGGAGGGAAATACCGTCAGGATGTTTTCCCGCTCTCCGACTTCTTTCCAGCCCGATATATTATAAAATTTTTCGCCATCTCCGCTTGTCCCATGCAGCATGAAGACGACCGGGAGTGACTTTTTACCATCATAACCGGCAGGTACATGTACATAATACTCCCTGGAATACCCATCCACATTCGTGGTGAATCGGTTTTTACCATATTGTATTTCTGGAGGATTTACCACATTTCGTTGACATCCGGTTATACCAATCAGGAGGCTGAGCCCTAAAAACAAGATTAAGCGTGATGCATTTTGCCAAAAAGAAGAAAGCTTCATAGCCAGAATTTAGTTTATTGCAATGGCCTTTAGACGGTCATAAAGGTAAAAGGATTAAAGTGTGCGATTTATTTTTATCAGCACCTGGAGTCTTGCACGCTCTGCAGAAGTAATGCCAAAGTTTACAACGGTACCGGCTTAAGGTTTATCCCTTCCCGCAAAGCGACCATTTCCCAGTAAAACTCCACGGCCTTCCGCACATTTTTCCGGATGCTCTCTTCCGATTTTAGATGGGCAATGTAACGTACGATCTCGAGTCGTCTGGACGGAATGATTGCATTAAAACCGCTGCCGCTGCCGGATTTGCTTCTAAGGCTTCCTTCAACGCGACTGGAATGGGAATGGAACGGTCGGATGGGTCATAAGTCACTGTAAGTAAGAGAGTTTCTCCGATTCGCTGAGGAGACTTAGCGAGCATGGACGTATTAATATAGAGGCGCCAGGCACCGCCGTATTTTACGAGGGTCTGGAGGTAGGGATTTCCATTGACGGTCCCCGAACCGGAATCGGGCTGCGATCTTTACCGGCAAGGCGGAAGATTTCCTCGAGAATCTCGGAAGGAACGAAGACAAAGGGGTTGATCCCGATGATCTCCAGGGTAGCTTCAAACCGGAACATGGCGAAATCCATTCAATGTAGGCTGATCACCCGGGTGATTTTCCATCCATCAGAATTATGTTTCCAAATGACCGTAAAACGACCTGCATGAGATTCTGTTCCGGGTGGGTTCTGGTTATTATGGAATTTGTGGAATCCATATTCGATGGCTCCATAACCCGGTATGGGATAAACTTCGATACTCCCGGAACCAACTCCCGGGTTACCTTTCCACAGATATTTCTCTTGGTCCCTCCACCACTTCCGTCTTTGAAGTGGAAAGGCCGCCCTGATCATGATAGAACTCCAGATCCTCAGCATAGAAGGACGCATATTTGTCCAGGTTTTGTGCACAAGTGTTGTACGCACCGAAGAATTCCTGATCTAGTTTGACGATGGTGTCATAAAGCGCCGGATCATCCGGAAGGTAATTTTTAGTCAGTTGGTAGACCATGGATTTTCCTCCGGAACAGGAATACATCATGCTGCCAAATACCAGAAAGATCAGAGTTTGTTTAACGTACTTCATTTTACCAGGTATTGCGAATTCGAATTCAGAAAGGCTTACCATCCACCGACGCCGCCACCGCCGCCGCCACCGCCGGAAAAACCACCGCCCCCACTACCGCTGCCTGAATCGGAAGGCTTGGTTGCCGCACTGGCTACGCTTTGCGAAAAATCCTGTCCGAAGTGATTGGCAAAATAGATGGTGTTTGGGCTGTTATTCCATTGCGGATGATAATTGGCCTGTTCGAGGATGGTTTTAAACTTCTCTGACCAGGAGTGCTCCACGCCAAGTGCAAAAGCATAAGGCAGGCATGCCTCAAAATGGTCGGGTGTCATGTCGGGAGGATTTAGCAAACGTAAGCGGTCTTTTTCAGCTAATTCCAGATACATTTTAAATCCATCGATGCGAGACTGAAGCTCCAGCTTCTGCGGAGTCGGCTTTTTTATCAGATACCCGTAGATAAAGAGTACAATGAATGAAATTACCGTAAAAGCGACCAATGCAATAATATTGGCTATGGTCGCATAGGCGCTGCTGATCAGCAGGACTAACCCCAATCCGAAAATAAGAATCGTAGACAGGATCGGGATGGCCAGAAATTTCAGGTTGTTGCCTTCCCGGATAAACGCCCGGTGCTGGGCATCAATCGACCCCTTGTGACTTAAGAAAGTATCTTCGACAATCGGATTGTATTTGCGCCGGATGCTTATGCGATCGCCTCCTGCAAATAAATTGCGCAGGATGGTCGCTTCTTCGCCGGGCATTTTACCATCATCATTATGAATTCGAACCAGGTCAAAATGTTTTGATTTGGAGAAAAATCCGGATTCCTCCACTTCTTCAATCCGCAAATAACCTTTTACCGCCAGATGGATGATGGAAGCCGTAAAACTCTTACTGTCATGTCGTTCCTTACTGATGTATCCGACGGATGCAGCAGACAATTTATCGGGGGATTCCCACTGCGGATAAGAAGCCGGCTTGGGCGGATCTTGTCCGTATTTCCACCAGGTGTATACATAATAAGGCAAAAGGAATACCGAACCCAGGATGATTAAAAGCAAGGTGCCAATCCGGTTCAAAAGGCCAGGCTGGTCGACGACTCCTTTGCTAAACCCGACGGCAACGGTAAACGATTCGGTTGGGTTTAGGGCACGGGTCAAACGAAAATCCAGGGCAGTCCCGTCATCGCTGAAGGTGTAGTCCTGTTGTTGCAGGCCATATCCACCGGTATAGGCGGATTGCTGGATAAGCTGCGCGCCCCGCGGTAAATAGATCCGGCAGGATGCTTGTTCCACCGGAAACTGAACATCGTTTCCAATGGCATTCCAGTACAGTTCGTCGTAATCCTCAAAGAAGCCGATCTGGTCATTGACTTCATATTGGATCATATAGAGGTAGCGGCCCGGATCAAGAAATACATCTTGCTGTCCGAGGTAAAGCGTCAATCCGTTTTCACCCGATTCCGTATGGTAAGGTTCCGGCTTATGGTCCCTTTCGACTTTCAGGATTTTGTAGTGCATCCGCATGGAATGCCCGTTGAGATTACGTCTTGGCGGTAAACTTCGGGTTATACCCCGTTTTATGAGATCTCCGTTGACGTAAACGTCGATGTATTCCGTCACGAGGATCGACCGATCGGGATGTATGTCAATCTGAACATCGTAGCTGAAAATCTTTTCCGTTTGACTAAAACCGGCTGTTGCGCCTGAAATGATCAATAAGAATGGGGCGATCATTCGGAGCCACCGGACGGGATATAGCATACGATTCATTGGAAAGCCTTCCATTGCTGTTGTTTTCAAATGAGGATATGAAGCCTCAATAGCTAAATGCAATCAATCGAAAGAAATGGCACCTCAAAACTTCACTTGTGGTGTCGCTCTTTCGGTGGGCTCTTCAATTTCAAAAAACTCGCCCTGCCGGAAATTAAAGGTGTTGGCGATCAGGTTGCTGGGAAAGGATTCAACCATGATGTTGTTTTCCCGTACAGTCGCATTGTAATATCGTCGCGCTTTTTCCAGGTCGTTCTCGACATTAGATAGCTCCTGCTGCAGCTGGATAAAGGTGGTATTCGCTTTCAGATCCGGATACGATTCACTCAGCGCAAATACATTGGCCAATGCAGAATTCAGTTGATTTTCCGCCTGGGTTTGCGCTTTGACGCCATCCGCTTTCAGGGCGCTGTTACGTGCCTGGATCACCTTTTCCAGGGTACCTTGTTCGTGTTTGGCATATCCTTTTACCGTTTCTACCAGGTTCGGGATCAGATCGTGTCTTTTTTTCAATTGAACATCGATACCACTCCAGCCTTCTTCCATCATGCTGCGTTTGCGCACGAATTTATTGTACAAGCCTACGGCGTAAAAAACGATGACTACGGCTACAAGAATGAGGACAATTAGTATTCCCATGATCTGTGGTTTTGATTTTCCACTAAAATACGATTCTTATTGGCTGTCCGCTTGGTTCCTGCCCGGATGTTCGATTAGTTGTTGCTAACAATCGATAAAATGAGGTCAAGTCGTCTTGATTAACTGTTCAGACTATTGAGCGATCAAGGTGCTAATCTTAACCGCCCGATTAGGCGGGAGGCTTGCTCCCTGCTTTTTAGAAACCGCCAGATGGTGGAGCCAATATCTTCTCCCTATCCAAAAGGTTTTGGAAAATTCGTTCTGTCCGTAAATGAATATTAATTTAATTCGATTTTGAGTCACATGATTGCATGACCTCCATGCTTGAAAAGTCCCGAAGGTGGTGGTTAACTTCACAAAATAATTGCCGCAACTTAAATGGAAACCCATGGAAAAAGTAGATCTGAAAAAAAATTTGCCTCGATCTATTCAGCCAAAAAGGAAAGTTTGAAATCATTGACGTCCCATTGTTACCCTACCTGATCGTTTATGGCCAGGGTAATCCCAATACGTCGCTGGAATACATCCAGGCCATTGAAGCCCTATATTCAGTTGCATATACCTTGAAATTTTCAATAAAGAAGGGTCCGATGGCCACAGATTATGGGGTCATGCCCTGGAAGGCCAGTGGTGGATGGATGACATGAATGAATTTTCCGTCGCAAATAAAGATCACTGGAAGTGGGCAATGATGATCCTGCAGCCTGATTTTATTACTCCGGAGATGGCAGAGGAAGCCAAGTTGGCGGCCGGGCAGAAGAAAATCTTCCAGCATTGTCCAAGTTGCACCTGGGGCACATCGAAGATGGTATGGCGGCCCAGACCTTATACATTGGTCCTTACGCGGATGAAGGACCCACCATACAGGCCTTGCACGCGTTCATTTTTGAACAAGGGTACCAGTTGCATGGCAGACACCGGGAGATTTATCTCGGCGATCCGCGAAGGAGTGCACCGGATAAATTAAAACCATCATTCGCCAGCCGATGATAAAGGGTTAGGTAATGGTTGCTAACATTAGCTTTCACTACCTTCGGACCCGATGAAGGATAAAAATGAGAACTTGCCGGAAGAGCAATTGGTCCTCGTGATGGATGCAGAGGTCACCTCGGCGGATGCGGATCTAATAGGCCGGCTAAGGCCGGGAGCCCTGGAAAACCTTTTCATTCAGTCCGCAATCCGCTCTGCCGATCGGTTAGGATTTGGATTCACCGGACTACGGGAGCAAAAGCTGTTTTGGGTCCTCAGCCGGATTACGATTGAAATCATGGCTTATCCCCGGTGGCCTGCCGTCCTTACCATTGAGACCTGGCCCAAAGACGTGCAGGGATTGCTCTATCTGAGGGATTTTGTGGCAAGGGATGAACGGGGTCAGCCATTTGCCCTGGCGACCTCAGCCTGGCTGGCTATTGATTTGGAACGGAAAAGACCCACGACGGTTTCCGGACGCTCAGAGGATTATTTTACCAGACTGCGTAATAAATCGGCCCTAATCCAACCACCGGAAAAACTCGGCGCCCCCAGGAGCCGCTGCTGGTCAAAGAACTCTCCACCGGCTATTCAGACTATGACCTGAATAAGCACGTTACTGCGACGCGATACCTGGATTTTATGTGCAATGCATTGCCCTGGACTATTGGCTGGAGCACTATCCACGACACATTTCGATCAATTATCTGCGGGAGACCCTGGCTGGCGAGCACCTCAGCATGCGATGGAAAGGCGACCAGGGACACTTTGACTTCGCCGGTTACCATGAAAGTACCAATGCGTTGTCTTTCTTGGGTAAACTACAATTTTAAACCTTTGCTATGCAACAATTGACGATGGTCTCACTGGTGGTGCCGGATTACGATGAAGCCATATCCTATTATACGCAAAAGTTAGATTTCGAATTGGTTGAAGATACTGATCTGGGCGATGGAAAGCGGTGGGTGGTGGTTGCCCCCAGGGAAGCGCTACCAGGTTGTTGTTGGCCAGGGCTAAAAACGCGCGGGAAGAGCATGCAATCGGTAATCAAACGGGAGGCAGAGTTTTCTTATTCCTGCATACCAGCGACCTGATGCAAGTTTATCGCCGTTGGCAATCACGGGGCGTTAAATTTGAAGAAACTCCCCGTGAAGAAGTCTATGGCTTGGTGGTTGTTTTTAGTGATATTTATGGGAATAAGTGGGATCTCATCCAGCCCCGGATTTGATCAAACTTCCGGTCTTTTACCAAAAGCAATATAAAACGGATGGTATTCCGACAAGCAGTTGAAAAGGATGCTTTGGCAATAGCGGACTTGCATGCGAGAAGCTGGCAGCTTCATTACCGGGGAAGTTTTAGTGACGCATACCTGGATGGACCTGTGCTGAAAGACCGGCAGCGAGTTTGGACTAAAAGAATGATCGACCCTCCAGGTAATCAATATTGTCTGGTTGCTGAGGTAGCTGATCAGGTCATCGGTTTATTGTGCTTGTATGCCGGCGATCATCCGCTATGGCAGCCTGATCGATAATCTCCATGTAGCTCCCGAGTATCAACATTCCGGGGTGGGGAGGCAGTTGATGGAACTCGGACGTACGTGGCTGGCAAAAACACCCCCGGAGTGCCGTATTACCTGTGGGTACTTGCTGCTAATGAAAAGGCAATTCGATTTTATGAGCGGATGGGAGGGCAAAAAATAGAGGAAGCCTGGTTGACGAATCCGGATGCCAGCACAGCACATTGTTACCGATATGGATGGCCGCCGGAACTAATTCCACTGGGTGAAAGCGAATAGAAATGCATCGCCAAAGGAATAATCCGTAAATTACTTGCCGGATAACTTGCTAATTAGAGACTTATGGCAAAAAAAGTATTGATCGGACTACTTGCGATATTGGTTATTATCCAATTTTTCCGTCCGGAGCGCAACCTGTCCGGTGATGAAACCTACGGGCTGGAAACAAAATACACGGTACCTGCCGAAGTAAAAAGCCTGCTTAAAGGGGCATGTAATGATTGTCACAGCAATTACACGAAGTATCCCTGGTATGCCAATGTTCAGCCGGTAGCCTGGTGGCTGGCCAACCATGTTAACAACGGAAAGCGGCACCTGAATTTTTCCAGCTTTACCAATCGTCCCGTTGCCTATCAAAATCATAAACTCGAAGAAACGGCTGAAATGCTGGAGAAAAAGGAAATGCCTCTGGCTTCGTACACTTATCTGGGCTTGCATCCAGATGCTAAATTGTCGGATGCGCAACGACAAACGCTGATAGATTGGGCACATGCACAGATGGACCAGCTGAAGGCGCAATATCCGCCCGACAGTCTGGTGATGCGCAGGAGAACCCCGCCTCCGGGGCAATAATCAACGAGTTGCAACAAGGCTTTATTTGAACAACACCTCCATCCGGGACTGGAAAAGTATTAACATTTCTATAAGACTGTAGATCAGCGGTGAAGTGATCTAAAGATTCTATTTGTTGTACTTTTAATGTCATTAGCCAATTCGATTATTTAAAACGCTTCACAATGAAAAAACTATGGATTTTGCTGCCCCTGGTAGCGCTGGTATTTGCCAGTACCTGGGCACAACGGCCTCGTTCGCGTGATGCTGCCTCGGCTCCGATGCCGGAAAAAAAGGCACAATCAGCGATCAACGACCAGACCTTGTCAGGTCTAAAATGGCGCAACATTGGCCCTGCTTTTACTTCCGGTCGTATTGTCGACCTGGCTATCCATCCGAATAACGATAATGTCTGGTATGTGGCGGTTGCTTCCGGCGGCGTGTGGAAAACCGAGAATGCCGGCGTCACGTTTACACCTATCTTTGACCATGAAGCATCCTACTCGATCGGTTGCATCACCATCGACCCAAATAACCCGGACGTAATATGGGTCGGAACCGGCGAGAATGATGGTGGGCGTCATATTGGTTTCGGCGATGGCGTTTACCGCAGTACGGACGGTGGGAATACCTGGAAAAACATGGGACTTAAAGCGTCCGAACACATCGCCAAGATCATCGTTCATCCAAATAATTCCAATAAGATCTGGGTCGCTTCACAGGGGCCGTTATGGAGCTCTGGTGGCGAACGGGGACTATATATGTCTGAAGACGGCGGTGCAACCTGGACCAAGACGCTGGGCGACGATGCCTTTACCGGTGTAACGGATCTGGTCATGGATCCACGTGATCCGGACCGGTTGTATGCGGCCACCTGGCAGCACCAGCGTACCATCGCCTCCTTTATGAGCGGGGGACCTGAGTCTGCTATCCACTTAAGTACGGATGGTGGGAAGACCTGGACCAAGTTAACCAACGGATTGCCGAAAGGGAACATGGGTAAGATTTGTCTGGCGATTTCTCCTCAAAATCCGGATGTCATCTATACCGACATCGAGCTCGATCGTCGGACGGGTGGTTTCTGGAGGTCCGATGACCGTGGCGCTTCCTGGAAGAAAATGTCTGATGCCGTTTCGGGAGGTACCGGACCGCATTATTACCAGGAACTCTATGCCAGCCCACATGCTTTTGACCGGGTTTACCTGATGGATGTTCGCATCCAGGTTTCCGACGACGGCGGGAAGACTTTCCGTACGTTGAACGAGAGTGACAAACACTCCGACAATCATGCCATGGCATTCCGCGCCGATGATCCGAACTATTTGCTGGTTGGATGCGACGGAGGTTTGTGGGAGAGCTTTGATCTTGCGAGTAACTGGAGATTCTTTGGGAATTTGCCCATTACCCAATATTATAAAGTAGCGGTTGATAACAAAAAGCCTTTCTATCACGTATTCGGAGGTACCCAGGATAACGGTAGCCATGGCGGCCCTTCCCGCACAGATACCAGACAGGGAATCCGTAATGCGGACTGGTACATCACACTTGGTGCCGATGGCTATCAGTCAGCCACAGAACCGGGAAATCCAAACATCGGTTATGCCGAAACGCAGGAGGGTGGGATGCACCGCATTGACCGGATCACCGGAGAGCAAGTTTACATACAACCCCAGCCGGCTGCTGGTGAACCTTACGAACGTTTTAACTGGGATGCCCCCATTGTGGTCAGCAGTCACGATCCCGCCCGTTTGTATTTCGCTTCACAGCGCATGTGGCGTTCGAACGACCGCGGCGACAGCTGGACACCGATATCCGGAGACCTGACGAAAAATGAAAACCGTATGGAGCTGGAGATCATGGGTAAAAAACAGAGCTGGGATGCCCCCTGGGATGTGTTAGCCATGTCAAATTACAACACCATCGCATCCATTGCCGAATCTGCCGTAGATGGTAACATTCTGTATGCAGGGACCGATGATGGTATCATCCAGGCCACCCAGGACGGGGGCAAAACCTGGACACGCATCGAAGTTGGATCACTACCCGGCGTACCGGCAACGGCCTTTGTCAATGACATCAAAGCGGACTTATTCGATGCCAACACCGTATATGTTTGCCTTGATAATCATAAATACGGTGATTATCATCCCTACGTCGCCAAAAGTACGGATATGGGCAAAACCTGGACTTCCCTGGTAAATAATCTGCCTGAACGCACACTTACCTGGAGATTGGTCCAGGATCCGGTTAAAAAAGAATTGCTGTTCCTGGCTACCGAATTCGGGATTTATTGTTCTCTGAACGGGGGTATGGAATGGGTCAGTCTGAAGGGTGGTTTGCCCACCATATCTTTCCGGGACCTGGTGATCCAGCCTGAAGAAAATGACCTGGTGGCAGCCTCATTCGGCCGTGGATTTTTCATCTTGGATGACTATAGCTTTCTGCGCGATCTGACTCCTGCTACCATGGATCAGGATGCTGCATTGTATACAGGCAGACCTGCCCTGTGGTATCGTCAGCGGTCGGTTGTGAATGATCAGGGAGCTACCCGGTATGAAGCACCAAATCCTGATTTTGGAGCGGTATTCACCTATTACCTGAAAGATGTTCCTTCAACCATGAAAGGCGATCGCCAGAAAGCAGAGAAAGATTTAGCCAAGGCAGGAAAGGACGTTGAGTTTCCGGGATGGGATAAGATTACCGCAGAGAAAAGGGAAGAAGGCGCCCAGTTGTGGTTTACCATTAAAGATGCTCAGGGCAACATCGTCCAACGCTTTTCCGAACGCCCAAAAAAAGGCATCAGCCGGGTTAATTGGGACCTGAGTATGTTATCGAAAAACCCGATACCCCTGGCACAACGCCGCGGCGCAGCCGGTGGGGGAGGTTTCTTCCGAAGAGGAGGAGGCATGATGGCCACTCCAGGAACTTACTCCGTCACCATGTCCATAGAGAAGGATGGTGAAATAAAGACCCTGGCCGGCCCGGAATCCTTCGAAGTTAAGGCACTCTGGGATGGTGCATTGCCACGTAAATCAGACGCCGAGATTAAGAAATTTGCGGAAGATATTGCACAGTTAATGGCTGATGTTACGAACACGGGCAACGATCTTGACCAAGCTAAAAACCGGATAATGGCCATGGAAACTGCCGCCGGAAGGACAGAAAAAGAGGTCCCGGGTATCTACAAATCCATTTTTGATCTGAAGCAACAAATCCTGGACATGGACACCAAGTTCAATGCCAACGGTCCTCAGGAAGAGATCGGCGAGAAAATGGATCCGACCATCCGTGAACGTATGTTCGTCGCATTCCGCGGTGGAATGACCACTTATGGTCCTACCGAAACCCATCTGCAAAGCATGCGCATCGCGCGGGAGGAATTGACAGCATTCCAGGCTAAACTGAAAGATGTAATCAGTCAGGAAGCCGCGCTGGAAAAACAATTGATGGCAGCTGGGGCTCCGATGATAGAAGGGGCTACGCAAAATCGTTAAGCGGAAATCTATTCCAAGCAATAAAAGGAGATGTGAGTTAGCTTGCATCTCCTTTTTTGTTTCCCAGCGTATGGTGAATAGCCATTAAAGTAAAAGCATAGCGATTAAATCGCATCAGAAGCAAAAGTTATACGAGGAGAAAAGGCATATTTTAAACAAGCTGCCTTAGGCTGCCAGTGCAGGAAGATTCCGGGTCCCTCTTCCTTACTGCTTTCCTAGAAGAATTCGGTTGAAAGGAATCGTTGTGAAGGCTATTTAAATCGGTTATAGATGGACTTCAGGCGAATGGGTATTACGACCCCGCCCTGGATCACCGGATGCCAATAGCCCGGCCAGGCCAGTACCTGGGCTTGCAGTCGGAAGATCAGTCTGCCTTTTAGCTGATATTGACTTTGTGCCTGAAGGTGCAGGTAAGGCTGTATGGATGCCCACGGGTTCGTCTCATTATCCAAGACCATGCTTGATCCTGCCCCGATCGATAGCTGACTACTGACAGGCCCCCAATGGCTGTGAGCAAGCCGTAAGGATTGACTCAATGACAGAACACCGCCTACACTGGTCCAGAAGTTTGCTCGGTGGGATGCGAATGGCTGGATTTGAGCTATCAATTGCGCCGACGTACCGGCGAAGTTTTGGTTCCAAATGCCAGAAATGGCGGTGAATACAGGAAGAGGCACGTTATTTTGCTCCTTGCCAGCCGCGGACACCTCCGATACGGACAGCCCAAAAGTTCCTTCCAGCGCAAAAGGGCAACCGGAATTTCTACCTCCAGCAAATTCGAAATACACCCGGTTGCATCCCGGATACGAACCCGGTATTTACCGGCACCCAGATTAAAAATGGAAAACATTTCGAATGGAATGGAACCGTAGTAGCTATCGTTGATGAAGATTTGGTAAGGGAGTACTCCCTTGCTGGTCACGGCGATGGTCATGCTGCCGTCGGAAGACATAGGTCCGCTGGCAGGGATAATCGCAGTGGTAGCTATGGCTAGTCCTACGCTGGGGATTAATTCAGCCGTGGTGGTATCGACACACGACGAATCGCCTTCAGCATACCGGACCCGCAGCGTGTATTTTCCAGGCAATACAGTCATGTAATCGGATAAACGGACCGTATCAACCGGTACTAAAAATGAATTAATGGTATTGCCTAGCTTGACATCCAGTCTTAATAACTGGGTATCGGTGGACGTGAGCGCCAGGAGAATATCTCCTGTTTCCGGACAATCCGGTTGTACAACATCCATATCGTCAATGAAATGAGCCGGGGCGCTGGGAACCGATCGCTCGAAACTTTGCATACAACCCAACACATTACTGGTTATGGCTACCTGATAATTTCCTGCCGTCAGATTACTGGCGGTATTCGAGGTGTCCCCATTGCTCCAGGCGAAAGTATAACTCCCTTCGTTGGCAATAACAATATGAATGGAACCATTTGCACTTCCGCAGGTGGCGGGTAGGATCTCAAATTCGGGAGTCAGGCTGCAAGTCCCGGAGTAGACTTGTATGGTTACCAGACCGGTATCTTTTCTGCCGCAGGCATCCTGCACGATGTACATAAATTGGCCCTGACCGGAAAAGTTACCATGGGGATTGTAGGTAAATCCTCCACTCATCTCGATGCGTAGCGTGCCACCCTCAATGTTAAAAGCGGAAATGACCTTTAACCCGGATCCGGTATCGTTATCCAAAACATTGCCTGAGACGGGAGTCCTGAATGGAGTAGCAAGCGTATCCGGAGTCAATTGCATGACCGGCGTAGCATCGGGTACGCGTATTTCAAGTGTTTGGGCGCAATCCGTTGGGGATGCCGACTGATATGCCGTAAAGGTGTAAATTCCGGATGGTACCGGAAAGATTGCATCCAGATTGTAAGTGCCGGATTTAAAGAGATGAGGGAAGCACCCATGGGGCCGGAGATTTGCAACAATACCGGGGCGTCTGAAGGTGACTCCAGGGTAAACCGGATATTTCCACCATCCTGACAGGTACCTGGAAAGGTAATGGTATCGGTGATAAAAGTGAAGCTTGAATCGGGGACAACCACCATGAAGGATCGGGGCAATCCTTGCCGAGAGGGTTGACGACCAGTTCATATTTGCCGCGTGGCAATTCGGAGAGTGCGGTGGCGGTTGACCCATTGGACCAGTAAAGGAATAGTCACCTTCCGGATAGACGGATGTTTGGATGGCTCCCAGGGCCATGCCACAAATGGTGGCCTGAACATCAAATTCAACTTCAAAATCACAGGGGTCCGAGATGACTTGGATCACACTTTCCTGTTGAGACGCTTGCCCACAGGCATCGATGACCTGGTAGGTGAACAGAAACTCACCGGTGCGGTCCGCCGGAGCGCTGTAACTAAAACTGCCATCTGTCTGCAGCAACAATACACCTGCCTCCGGCTGGGAAAAGTCTACGACCTTCAGGGCAAGGCCCTGGTCATTCCGAAGTACATTGCCCTGGTAGGTACTGCCGGTAAAGACGGTTATCACATCCCGGACGGTAGCTATGGGGGAGGAGGTATCTTCAACCTCCAATTCAAGTTCAACAACACAGTGCGCAGCATGCTCCAATCCATTAACCCGGATATGCCAGTTGCCTGGAAGTATATTGAACTGATCACCCAAATGAATGGGGCCTGGCTGGCGTACAATGCCGTGTTCACCATCAGGACCGGTAGCGACGATGGCAAGTGGAGAACTGTCCGGACCATCGATGTATAAGAAAATGTCTCCACCACTTCCCAGGCAGTTCGCCGGATTGACATCGTATTCCCGGATATATGCTGCTTCGTTTTCAGGGATAGACACCGAGAAAGCCTGCGCACAACCGTTATCGTCGGTTACGGTTACTGTATAGCTTCCTGCCTTAACCTCGTCTACGCTGGATCCGGTACTTCCATTGGACCATTGATACGTGTAATCTCCTTCCGGAGTGATGTCGACTTTTGCTGATCCATCAAATCCGCCGCAGGAGGCGCCTGACAGTTCAAATTCAGCTTTAGTGTCGCAGGTGGGTTCATCGACTTCAAAACTGACTTTACCTTCGTCCTGGATGCCACAGGCGCCAAGGATGGTATAATTTGCTGAGGTAGTGCCTGAAAATCCCGGAGAGGGGACAAAATTCATGCTCCCGTTAGGCTGGATGGTCAGTACTCCGCCGGCCGGCTGCTCATAGGAAAGCACACTTAAATTTTCTCCTTGGTCGTTGTCCAATACCTGACCATTGACAGGGGTGCCGAAAGGAGTGCTGTAGGTGTCATTGACCGCCTGGATGTCCGGTTTCTGAACGGTAACGGCAATGGTTCCGGTGGCTTGTTGGCCATATTTGTCTTCAATCAGAATTGAAATTGTGAAATCGGCAGCTTGTCCGAGATTGCTGATCTGAAGCGAACTCCCGTTGCGTCGAGCTGTATGGTGGCAAAATTTACCGGTGTTACTGATTTTATGAAAAGGCCTTCTCCTCGTCGTTTACCAATGGACTGACATTAGCCTCACCGTCACATGCCATGGTTACCGCATCATTGCGAACGACCAGCTTTGGGGTTGGCTTTGGGGTCGTTGAGGAGTCCCTGCTCAGCAGGATCGCTGCAGTAGCACCGCCCAATACGGCAGCCCTGCGGGACCCCAGATGATCCAGGGTTCCAGCTTATGCGGCTTCATGGAGGAACTGGTTAGATCCAGGTGATTCCATGGGCTAACAACCGTGGTTTTGACATCCAGGGAGGGGTTGACAGCCGCAGGATCCGGCATTATTACTCCTGCTGCTTGTGCAACCGTTACAAATTGTTGCCAGATGACAGGCAGGGTCTTTTCCAGGGCTTGATCTCCTGCCATTTTCTCATCGGCCGGTAGGTCTCCGGCTTGCTCGCGCCACAGTTTGTTCATGCTTTTGGTAAAATCTTCCAGGGTATAAGCTTTCCCGGTGAGAGCTCCTATGGATAGCCAGATTGCATGTTGGGTGACACCCAGTCGTTCCGCCTCCGGCATGCCATGGTACGGAGTAACCAGACTGGAATTGGACTGCATGATTGGTACCTGGGCTTCAATCTGTTGGACCATCATTACAATCAATGCAGCAGATGACTTCGCATCGGCGTCAGGGTTGATCATGACGCCTATCTGCTGATGGTTATCCGGCCAGCAGATGGCGGGAGCTTCGGTATTGTTTTTGGGGTGCCCGAAAAGGACAGTGCTTCCCGATCCACTCCACTGAATGGTTTTACCCGGGGACCTGGTTGTAAAGTGGTAAGTGCGCTATCCGAGGCGGCTGAAACCAGGATCCAATCTGCGATGGACATAGCTATGCCTCCGGGCGCTGGGGCACGATGAACATCTGTACAATAGCCAAAGAGCGGAATGGATTGACCGTGTCCGGGCCGATGGTGGTGACATCGTCCAGAAATCCTACATAACTCTGGAAGCCCCGTAGGGCAGGAATGTAATAGGTTGCAGGTTGCAGTCTGACGGACTCCGGTGCTTCGTTTTTAATATAGAGGGTGGCGATGTGACCGGAAGATTGGCCGGTACCCAGGGCCAGTAGCAGTTCAGGAGCCTTACTTTTCGCTGCCGACTGCTGAGCCAGGAGAAAGGCAGGAAAAGAAGAAAAACAAACGCATGAATGAAATATTTGTGTTTCCTAACGATTCTCACTTCGGTATCCTTTTTAGCGACACATGGCGTCAAATATACTTTAAATCAGGTCGTTTTGTATTAAAAATTTCTAAATGTTACGAAGATTAACAGACGGTGCTTGAATTGGCAATTGTCCCTTTATCTCATCTGCCGGACAAGGATAATCCCGATTGATCCTCATCCTGTGCAGCGTCCGACTGAATAGACCCGGAAATTTGCTTCATAATGGAGTTGAGGACAGTTGGCGAACTGAATAGAAGGCATGGAAGTGACTGATTATCAAAGGATCAACGCACCGCAAATATTTATATTTAATTTTATCTTAATTCGTAAGCTATTTTTTATCAGCTAATTAACTTTCATTTTTTGGTAATGCAGAATTAACACAGAGTTAATATACATCGTGCAATTTTATACCCGAATTTTTGATTAATCTCTACATGAAAAGAAAGCTTGAAATCGCGGTTATTTCGGACGTGCATCTGGGCACTTACGGCAGCCATGCTCCGGAATTGATCCGCTACCTGAAGAGCATCGATCCGGGTATCCTCATTCTTAATGGGGACATTATTGATATCTGGCAGTTCAATAAAAAGTACTTCCCCAAGTCACACATGCTGGTGATCAACACCTTGTTAAAAAAAGCCCTTAACGGTACTAAAATCTACTACCTGACTGGAAACCACGATGATGTACTGCGCCGTTTTGCTGATTTTACAACCGGTTCCATAAGCCTCCGTAATCAATTGGAACTACACCTGAACGGCAAGAAACACCTGTTTTTCCATGGGGATGTTTTTGACGCTTCCGTCATGTATTCGCCCTGGCTGGCCAAATTGGGTGGGAAAGGCTATGACTTTCTGATCCGGATCAACCGGGTCATCAACCGGATCCGGCAACGTTTTGGATTGGCGAATCTGTCCTTCGCCCACCAGGTGAAGGCACGGGTCAAGAAGGCTGTCAAATACATCCAGGACTTTGAGATGCTGGCCATCAATTACGGTGCGGATCGTGGCGTAGATACTGTCATCTGCGGACACATCCACCAACCATCCATGCGTGAAGTCGAGGTTAGAGGCCGAAAGATCAACTACCTGAATTCCGGCGACTGGCTGGAAAACCTCACCGCCCTGGAATATTATGGTGGAGACTGG
This sequence comes from Lewinellaceae bacterium, assembly GCA_020636355.1. GTDB lineage: Bacteria > Bacteroidota > Bacteroidia > Chitinophagales > Saprospiraceae > JAGQXC01. Next base: position 407,510 of record JACJYB010000001.1, read on the forward strand.
CATCTGTACCGCTACGACGACCTGGATTTTGACTACCTGGAACAAAACCAACCCGTAGAGGACGTCTTTGAACCTGATTATCAGGAAATGGAAAAACGCATGCAAACGAACATCCCGCAGCGGGTGATCCGAAGGTTGATGAGTCAGGCGGACGAGTCGTAATGGGTTGGATCGCTACTGCCTAGTTTATAGACGGTGATGAGGATCAAATGGATTTTTACCGGGCATCGCCAGCATCACGCTGGTAGTATGCAGCGATGCGTGAAGTGGTTATGAGCTACGCTCAACCGGTCTGCCCCAACTGATCCGGTTTTAGTTCCTGGTGGGTTTTTTCCCATGGGCCCGTGATGGCGAAGGTTAGGCCTGCATGCTGAATGTTGACAAACAGTGTCTTGCCACTGGGCGAGAATGTACAGCCGGCAAATTCGGAGGCGTATCCGATGTTTTCTGCCAGGTGGTATACCTTGCCTTCCGGAGTCACTCCGACAATGCGGGGCGCTTCATTGTCCTCACAAATGATCAGATCTCCCCATGGAGCCATGGTGAGGTTGTCTGCATTCTTCAGGATCCGGGCATCATTGGGCTCCAGCATCAATACCAGTTGACCCGGTTCTTCCGATTCCCTTGAAGTACCTTCATAAGGGCTGGGGCGGTAGCGAAACAACTGACCCAGCTGTTCCTTGCCACCGTTGGTACACGCCCAGTAAACCATGCCATCAGCGCCAAACCACATGCCTTCGCCCCGGGCAAATTTTACGGCACCCTGCAGATATCCACGGGACCGAAGATCATCTTCGGGAGCCTCTACCTGGTCCATATCGATCCATTCGACGCCAAAAGAAGTCCCCACCGGTGTCGGCTCGCCCTCCCAGTTCCGGATGTCGAACGATGGCAGGCCGATGAATTTTAAGGCTTGCAACTGGCCACCGGCACGAAGATTCCCGGGTTCTGCAGGAATGAACCGGTAGATCAGTCCGTCATGGCGGTCTTCCGTTTCGTAAATGATACCCGTATTGGGAGCAACGCAAATGGCTTCGTGATTGAACCGTCCCATTGCTTTGAGGGCATAAGGTTCTGCCAGCTGCGGCTCACGTGAGGCAGGTACTTCAAAGTTATAGCCATGGTCTCGGAGCAAATTATCATTTGCATTGACAACGACTTCTTCACAGGTGATCCAGCTATTCCAGGGAGTGGGTCCTCCGGCACAATTGCGGAGGGTGCCTGCCAGGCTGAGATAACTATCAACGACTTTTTCCTTGTTTTCATCATAAATCAGCGTGGTTGTTCCGCCTTGACAAACCGTGCCATTTGCGCCGCTATCGTAAACCTGCGATGGATTCAAACGCCCGTATTGGCGGTCGCCAGAGCCAAATGGACCCTGGTCTTTGGGCATGAGTTCATGATTGCGAATGACAATCACCGTATCATCCGGTCCGGCGAAAGTAGCCATGCCATCCGGTTTGTCCGGTGTAAAAAAACCGTCGGACATACGCTGGCCGGCACGTGAGATGATGGCATAACGAAATCCCACGGGAAGGCTGAGGACACCGCGCTGATCGGTTCGCAGAGGGCCATAAGGATAAATGAAATTTGGCAATTGTTCCAACTGGACACAGCCGTCCATCCATTGGTTTAGCAGCGTTTCAAGTCCAGCAAAACCTACTGCCAACTGGGCAGCTTGCTTGATGAATGTCCGTCTGGTATTTGCCATCGTGTAAGAGCTTCTTCTTAATGTTGATCGCCACCGGCTGAGATCTCGAATCCCTGATTGATTCCTTTTTCAATGGCAGGAACTCCTTGCTGCATCCATAGAGGCAGCGGTCCATCCTGAAGATAATGATCAAAAAACTGTGCCATGCGGTGCTGAAAATCTACCCGGTTTTGCCACTTGGTCGGCCAGTGTGGTTCTCCGTTGTAGTTCAACATCCAGGCTGGTTTATTTAAACGTCGTAACCCGGTAAAAAATTCGATCCCCTGATACCAGGGTACTGCACTGTCATTGTCATTATGCATGATCAGCACCGGAGTCTCTATCTTGTCGAGGAAAAACAGCGGCGAGTTTTCAAAATAACGCAACGGATATTCCCATATAGTACCACCTATCCGGCTCTGCGTATGCTCGTACTGAAATTCACGGCTCATACCGCTGCCCCAGCGGATCCCTCCGTAAGCGCTAAACATGTTGACCACAGGAGCGCCCGCCTCTGCACACCGGAATAGTTTCGTACGGGTAATCAACTGGGCGATCTGGTAGCCACCCCAGCTATGTCCCTGAACGCCTACGCGATCCGGATCAATGAATCCGCTATTGAGCAGTGCCGTCACACCGGACATCACCGCATTAAAAGCGGATTCGCCGGGGTAGCCGATCTTGTAGGGGATGTTCGGGTTAAAGATGACATAACCGTTGCTGGCATAATAAGGATAGACGATTTGGGAACGGTTTGGGTCGACCGTCCGGTATTGCATCAGACCATCCGAACTTTTTTCGTAAAAGTTTACGATCATCGGGTACTTTTTGGTCGGATCAAATCCTTCCGGTTTGACCAGCATCCCTTCAAGCAGCTCGCCGTCGTCAGAGTACCAGTGATAGAGCGATATATCTCCCCAGCGGTACATGGACTGTTGTGGATTGGCATTGCTTATGCGCTGATAATGGGTCCAGTCGGTGGTCATCCAGATATCCGGAAAAGTCTTAAAGTTTTCTTTGGTGAAGAAATAGACCGGTGCTTTTTCTGCCACCCGCAAACCGTCAAAGGCAAAAGAGTCCTGGATGATGGAGCGCATGGGAGACAGGGGTTGCCAGGTGTCTAATCTTGCGTAGCCGCCATGCTTGGTGGCTTCATCGAAGGTTTCAAACCACCAGGGCCCGAGGGTAGGAAGGAATTTCTCTTCAGGATCCATACGCACATAGCGATAACGCATTTCTTTTTCCCTGCCATGCGTCAATCGGATCGGTTTGTCACGTCCGCGCGGATCTATTTGCCAGAGATCGTACCGATCGTAGACAAACAGCGCTTCATCGTCTTTTGCCCATCCCGCCAAACCGTAGGACCCCGGATAGCTGGGCTCATCATGGATTTCCTGGTAAAACAGGACGGAGTCGTGATTCGTAATGGCTGTCAGCTTTTGTGCCGTGATGTGATAAGAGAACCAGGCTGAATCCGGACCGTTGTACCAGGTGATGAATTGGCCGCCCGGCGATAACTGAGGATATCCGGCGACCTTCTTGGCGACAGGCTGGAGTAGCCCGGTTGTAAGGTCTCTTAGGTAGCTGTCTTTGTACTCCTCACCTTCCCAGGAAACGAGTTCGCATAGGGATTTGCATCCATCAACACGGCGTACCGGGCATTTGCAGTTGCATTCAGTCGTGCTTCCGGCGTTTCGAGGTCGGCGACCTGTACGACCTTGCCGGTTAACAAATCGACCATTGCCAGGTAAGAGCGCTTTTTCTCGTCGTCGAGGTCCACCTCTTGCTGGGTATATAATTTACCTTCATTATAACTCCAAACCTCCACATTAACCACCTCATCATCCAATATGGCGGTATCCTGCAGAATTGGTTCCTGACGCGTGCCAAAGAAGAGTTTGGTTCCGTCATCGGAAAAACGGGGTTTATAATCTGCCGAGACCAGTGGCAGGTCATTTGATTCCGGAACATCTGTTCCTGAATGGACGACTGTCGGATTGGCCAACGTCCCTGACCAATAAACCAATTCGTAGGGACGGATGGCTGCTTTGGTGGAATCAGCATCGAGGATGACCGCTCCCTGTCGGCCGAGCCGGTGCAGGACCAGCTGCGAATATTTTCCTTTGCCGAGGAAGATGGTTCGTTGTTGATGCAGCTCTGTGTCGTAATGCACGATGCCATCCTGGTTCATGCTATCCGGTGCATCGACGATGGCAGCCAGAAATGGCGTCTCATCAGCCAGGGTATATTGGGTTACATGGGCAATACTGTCGGTTAAATCATCTTTGGTATCATATAGGTATAACGTGAGATCTTTCCGCTTGCGGTCTTTAGGGTCAACGCATTGATAGGCAATAAAACCTCCCCATTTGTCAGGTGCATCAAAGCTCTTGACATTAGGGATCCGCTTTTCGATCTGAGCATTTAGTGAAAGGATGACCAGCGTGTCTGCAGGAAATGCATCTTCTTTGACTTTTTTACGTTCCATCATCTTGCGTGCTTCCCAGTCCTGCGTTTGGATGAAAGCGGCGGTCTTGCCGTCGTAGCTCAGGGCTACCTTCTTCACTCTGGGGTAGCGAAACTCGGATTGATCTTTGGTATTGTACGCAATTAAGGTGGAATTGCCCTGTCCGGGTACCAGTTTGTAGATCATCCATTCCCCATTTGAGCCGATGGTTACCTGGTCTATTTTATTCCAGCTTCCCCATACAGTCCAGTCCATGGCTTTCTTTTCGGTCTGCGCCGAAAGGGAAGCAAGCGCCAGGCAGGAGGTGAGTAAAATGGAAAGCAGGGCAGGGCGGGTGGATTTCCTTGTTAATCGCATAGTTTAAGTTCTTTCTTATAACGGCTTAAGATAGCAACCCTGCAGAAATAAAAAAAGGTGATCCCCGGAGAAACCACCTTATCATGAAAGATGAATTATGATCGAATGATTATTATTTCATCGCGGCATCATAACGACGGGCAACTTCCTTCCAGTTGATCACATTGAAGAAAGCGGTAATGTAATCAGGGCGCCGGTTTTGATAATTCAGGTAATACGCATGTTCCCATACATCCAGACCCAGGATTGGAGTCCCTTTGACATTCGTGACATCCATGAGCGGATTATCCTGATTTGGTGTATTCGTTACCGCAAGATGTCCGGCTTTGTCGACCAGTAACCAGGCCCACCCTGAGCCAAACTGAGTGGCTGCAGCGCGCGAAAATTCATCTTTAAATTCCGCAAAGGTTCCAATGTACTTGTTGATGGCTTCAGCCAGGGCGCCGGTTGGTTCTCCGCCTCCATTAGGAGATAGAATGGTCCAGAAGAGGCTATGGTTATAATAACCACCTCCATTATTGCGAACGGCTGCTGAGTGATTGGAAACATCAGCCAGGATTTCCTCGATGGATTTTCCTTCCAATGGTCCACCTGCAATGGCGTTATTCAAGTTATTGGTATAGCCTGCATGGTGCTTATCGTGGTGAATTTCCATCGTGCGCGCGTCAATATGAGGTTCCAGTGCGTCAAATGCGTAGGGTAGATCTGGTAATTTGAATGACATTTCTTTTTGTTTAATAGGATGAACAAATTCGGTATGAAGTGATAACATACGGATTGTGGAAGTGTTTAGCACTTGGTATTATTCCATGAATCGATTCAGCAGAAAATGGATCAGCAGGCAGCTTGAAATTAAAAAGGGCGCCTATTCCCGTAGTTATTCCGTTCAGACGCCCAGGTTTGTCAGGTAGGGTATTTTACTCAGTGTGGTTTCTTCCCGAATACCGTAACGGAAAACAGTGAAAAATCGGCATCCCGGTATTGCTGATATTCTTCTGCCGTCAGATGTTCCTGAAGCCATTGGTCAGGGATATCGATGGGTTTTTCCCGCAGGATCTGAACATGTTCAAAACCGGCGTCCTGGATCTTTGCCAGATAATTGTATTTGGGGACAGCTCCGGATACACAACCGGAATAGAGGAGGGCATGGGCCAATAGATTCTCCGGCATGGAACCTTCCATCACGATGTCTGAGATGGAGAAATGGCCTCCGGGGCGCAGGATCCGGTAGGTTTCCCGGAATGCACCGGCCTTGTCGGGCACCAGGTTAAAGACACAGTTGCTCACCACGATATCTGCCACATTGCTTTGTAATGGGTTGTTTTCCAGGTAGCCCAATTCAAATGATGTGTTGGAGTAGCCAAGTTTGGCGGCATTCTCTCTGGCCAATGCGATCATCTCTTCAGTCATGTCCACACCGATCACTCGTCCCGATGGACCGGTCAGACGGGCGGCAATGAATACATCGTTGCCAGCCCCACTACCCAGGTCGACGACGGTGTCTCCCGGACGGATAAAGGCCGTTTCGGTCGGCAGCCCGCAGCCAAGCCCAAGATCCGCTTCTTTTTCGTAGCCTTTGACCTGGTCATAGTCATCACCCATCAGATTACTTACATCATCAGCGCCACAGCAGGTATCGTCACAACAGGAACTCTTTGATTTGGCAATGGCTGCGTATTTCTCTTTGACCATTTGCGTGATTGCTTCATTTTCCATTAACAACAGGGTTTAATTTGATTAAATAATAGGATTAGTGCATTTTCCATTTCCTTCAACGCGGGCCAGTCAATGCAATAACAGATGCGGGGACCATCAATTTCTCCGTCGATAAGTCCAGCTTCCTTGAGTACTTTCAAATGCTGGCTGACCGTTGCCTGACTCAATGGCAGGTTAGCGACCAGTTCTCCGCAGATGCAGGCATTACGCTGGGCAAGCTCCCGCAGGATGGCGATACGCGCCGGATGAGAGAGCGCTTTAGCCCACAAGGCCAGTTGCTGGTCGGTGTCGGTAAATGCTTCGTTTTTAGAAAAAGCCATTTTGCTTTATTGTATATCGTAAATATACGATTAAACAAATCTATTGTGCAAGACCTGCCTTAAAATTTTTCCAATAAGGCCGGGCGGGATTAGAAAGAAGGACGCAATGCATCGAAACGGAATGCTTGAAAAATGACAAGTCCCTGAAAACCCGTAGGCGATCACAGGATCGTTGTCAACGGCCTTCGATGAGCTGGATAGTGCAGGCCTTTGATGATGATCATCTTTCCTGGTGGCAGGAGCTTTTAGTACCTTTGCCGGGAACAATAAAAAAGCCACCAGCACATGAAATATCGTAAGGAAAAGGACAGTCTCGGATACGTACAGGTACCGGCCGATAAATATTGGGCAGCTCAAACGCAACGCTCCAGTGAAAACTTCCGTATCGGAGGACAGCACATTCCAAAAGAAGTCATTAACGCATTTGCAATCCTGAAAAAAGCTGCTGCCCAAACCAATGAAGAACTGGGCGTGCTTCCCAAGAAAAAAGCAAAAATGATCCAGCAGGTTTGTGATGAAATCCTGGCCGGCAAATTGGACGATCAGTTTCCCCTGGTGGTCTGGCAGACCGGGTCAGGGACCCAATCCAACATGAACGTCAATGAGGTTATTGCCAATCGGGCCCACGTAATGCAGGGCGGGGCTTTGGATGATTCTGCCAAAGTACTCCATCCCAACGATGATGTGAATAAATCGCAATCCTCCAACGATACTTTCCCCACGGCAATGAATATCGCGGCCTATCAATATCTGGTCGAGCACACCGTGCCAGCGCTGGAAGTTTTGCAAAAAACGCTGGATGAGAAGGCCAAAGCGTTTAAGAAGGTCGTTAAGATTGGCCGTACACACCTGATGGATGCCACGCCGTTGACCCTTGGCCAGGAACTCTCCGGGTATGCCGCACAGCTAAGCCATGGAATCGCTGCGATTAAGAACAGTTACAAGCATTTGGCAGAACTGGCTTTAGGAGGCACCGCAGTCGGTACTGGACTGAACACGCCAAAAGGATATGCCAAACTGGTTGCAGAGAAAATAGCCAATTTAACGGGTTTGCCCTTTAAAACAGCGCCCAATAAATTTGAATCACTGGCCGCACACGATGCGGTGGTGGAAGCCCACGGTGCCCTGAAAACTGTCGCCGTTTCGTTATTCAAAATTGCCAATGACATCAGGTTATTGGCATCCGGACCGCGTTGCGGGATCGGAGAGATCATCATCCCCTCGAATGAACCCGGTTCTTCCATCATGCCAGGTAAAGTAAATCCAACCCAGTCGGAAGCGATGACAATGGCCATGGCTCAGGTATTGGGCAATGACGTAGCCATCAACATTGGTGGAATGAACGGCCATTTTGAACTAAACGTCTTTAAACCAGTCATCATTTTCAACTTCCTTTTCTCGGCGCGTTTGATTGCCGATGCCTGTCATAGCTTTAACGACCACTGCGCAGTCGGTATCGAGCCCAATTATGACCGGATCAAATATAACCTCAATAATTCCCTGATGCTGGTAACCGCTTTAAATACCAAAATCGGCTACGACAAAGCCGCTGAAATTGCGAAAAAAGCGCATAAGGAAGGTTCCACGCTGAAGGAAGCAGCCATAGCTCTGGGTTATGTCACTGAGAAAGATTTTGATGCCTGGGTCCGCCCGGAAGACATGATCTAAAAGCAGGTCAAAGGAAAAGGGCTATCAAAGGTTCAGGTGCATTTATGCCTAATGAAAACTTATTGCGCCTTGGCGAGCAATTAATGAAACACCCGGGTAAGTAGGTTTTCTGGAGTGAAAGTCGAATGTTGCTTGAGAGTACTGAAATTATAGGCAAGGATAATCCCTATTTTCCATTACCTTCCAAATCAACAACATCGAAAAAACAAATGGAACGCAGGACCTTCCTGAACCAGGCAGCGCTCGTTGGAATTGGCCTGCCAGTATGGCACCTATCAGGTTTTAATCGGAACGAAGTTCAGAGGGAAGCCTGGGTGAAAGCGCTGATAAAGGACAATGACCGTCAGGTAGACGCCGTTCTGGAACGCCAGGGATTGGACGCTTCGTCGATCAATTATGGAGGGATACCAGATGCATTCGACTTGTATCATGCCGGATCCGCTGCCGGATTCATCCAGTGGCTGGTAGCTTCCTACGTTTCTCCGGAATCTGATTATTACAAAAGTGCAATGTTGGTGGAGCGCATGTCACTGGCGGCAGCGTTTCTGCTTCGTATCCAGCATGAGGATGGTTCCATTGACCTGATAACCACTAATTTTCACTCGCCACCAGATACCGCCTTTGTCGTAGAACCGTTAGCCATCAGCCTGGGTTTACTCCGCCAGCAGGGGGAGGAAGAACAAAAGCTTGGCCTGCTACTCAAACAGTTCCTCGGCAAGGCAGGGAATATCCTTACCGTAGGTGGTATTCATACACCAAACCATCGTTGGGTGGTCAGCATGGCCCTGGCAAGACTGTATGAACTGATGCCGGATGTAAAGTATGTAGAGCGCATTGATTGGAGGATTGATCCGGACGGACAGTTTACGGAACGGAGTACAGCTGTCTATTCACCGCTCACCGATCGCTGCCTGATCACCATCGCCCGGATCCTGGATCGCCCTGAATTGCTAATTCCGGTACGCAGGAACCTGACGATGACGCTGGAGCTCCTGCATCCCAATGGTGAAATTGTCACCGAGTCTTCCAGAAGACAAGACCAGTATCTGGCCAGGACACCGGTCCCTTATTATTATCCTTATTTATACCTTGCCAATCAGGATAATGATAAAACCTTCGGTGCCATGGTTCGTCAGTTGGAAGATCTGTACGGGCCGAAAGAGCTTTCCGGTTACCTCCCATATCTGATGGAGAAGCCGGACCTGTATAGGCATTATGGTTTGTCGCCATTACCCAACCAGTACCGGACTTATTTTCCGAATTCCGCAATGGTGCGATTGCGGCGTGGGAATTGGGATGCTACGATCCTGCGGGATAATGCCGCCTTGCTGACCTTTCAGCATGGCGAGTGTGTACTCCAGGCGGTACGGCTAGCCACTTCCTTTTTGGTAAAGGACAGTTTGTCGCTTCGGAAATGGCCGTTACGGATGATGAAATACAGTTAAAACAAAGCTTATCCGGACCTTACTATCAACCCATTGCCAAGGAATTTATCGACCGGGATGGTTCTTGGGAGGCCATGCCCAGGGAGGAGCGGCCCCAGAGCGAAATCCAAACCATACACTATGCCTGCAGTGTATTTGAAATCAACCATGGCATCCGGCTGAAGATTGACCTGACAGGAACGGATGGTGTGCCGGTGGCCCTTGAACTGGGCTTTCGCAAGGGAGGTCACCTCACCGGGGCCGGGATGATTCCGAATGATCCGGAATCATTCTTGTGGCAGGATCGGGAGGTCATTTACGAAAGCGGGAAGGATGCCATCCGCATCACCGGAGGGCAGCTTCAGCATCGTTGGACTCAGTTGAGAGGTGCTTTGCCAAAACTGGATGCGAACTGCCTATACGTAACCGGATTTACCCCTTTTCAGTTAGTCATCGATATTGAGGCCGTAGTTGCATAAGTCAATTTTTAGCCTTTGAGGGCTTCCTGGACCTCCTTTTATAACTCCGGCCAATATTCAGTTGTGTTTCCCCTACGGAGATCTCCTGGGTGGAATAGCTGGTGATCTTGTCCTTGTTTACAATAAATGAACGGTGGATTCGAAGGAATTTGGAAGGCAGGGACTCCGCCAGATGACTGATCTTTTCTTTGGTGAGAATGGATTCTGCTGAGGTATGGATAGAAACATAGTCGGAATGGCTTTCAATATATTCGATGTCCCGGTACAGAATTTTGGCCATTTTGCGGTTGGATAAGACTTCCAGATAGGGTTCCTCCTGTTTTGATTTTTCAAGAAGCAGCTCATTGATCTTTTTTTGTGGTCGCCCACTTGTTGAAGCAGTAAAAGGAATGACCCAAGGAAGACTAAAAAATAGAGAACGACAGCCAGGATCAACGTGTCGGACGCATTGGGGTTGAGGTTGTGAAAACTAAAGTTGCCCAGGTAAATAAATGAGAACATCAGGACGATAGTCTCCAGATAAAGGATACCACCAGGGCGTAAAAAGTATACAGTCCAAACCGGAAGTATTCTTTTTAAAAGGAATCTGGGGACCAGGTAATAATTAAAAAGTAGGAAGTCCCCAGTACGATGGGTAACAGCATGGCAATGAAATAAAAGCTGCCAGATTATTATTCCAGGATCGTCCGAAGAGGACCGTAAGGAATAACAGGACGAAAGCCCAATAGATGATGTGGTAAATCGATTCTGGTGATTTATTGCGCATTTCTGACGCCGATTTGACTGCAATGTCGGTAATTATTGACAGCCGGCATGTCCTGGTCGGTAAACGACCTGTTTTCGACCGGATACGACCTTGCAGGTTCAGACATCCGCAGGGTAATTTAGCCTTGCAATTTAACATCAACGAAATGATCAATTATGAAAGATCTCTTTAACATGGGCGGCCCGCTCCTAATGGGCATTTTGACCATTTTATTACTGGCTATGATTGCCTGGTATGTGGTTACCTTCCTGGCATACCGCAACGGAAGCGAACCCAAAGCAGCATTGGCAAAACTCAGCCATGGAAAATCACTTGGATTATTTGCAATGATCATGGGTATTTTGGGTCAGTTGATTGGCCTTTATCAGGCTTTTAGCGCTATCGAAGGCGCCGGCGATGTGTCTCCTGCACTGGTAATGGGTGGATTGAAGGTTTCAATGATTACAACCATTTATGGAGTCATCATTTACCTGATCGCTCTGATTATCTGGCTTGTCCTGTCGGTCATGGTTGGAAAGTCCAGATGAACCCTGACCGGCTGCAAGGAGGTCGTTGGCCGATTCATTGCCTGAATAAAAGGAGGGATTGGCCAGCGTCCCCTTGAGCACTTAATAGTACCATCCACGATACCACTTTGCTATTCGTTCTGGTTCCGAATAAATAAATGGTAGAACTGTACAATCTCCTTATAATTATCCGTGGCAAGATGCTCGTTAATCCCATGAAAGCCTGTAATGCCAGCCATAGATACACGAATGGGAAAGAACCGGTAGGCATTTTCAGAGATGGGCTGATAATGTTTGGTATCCGTACCGCCACTGATTAATCCGGGTGTAACCACCATATCCGGCCACAATTGTTGGACGGTTTTTTCAATTGTCTTATAACTTGATGCTTCGAAATCTGAAACCGGTGACGGTTCGTTTCGATTGGTCACGGACTTAACGGTGATGCGATCATCATCAATGGTCGAGATGATGTGTTGCAACACCTCTTCCGTGGTTTCACCGGTCATCACCCGGAAATTCACGACAGCGCTCGCACTTGTCGGAATGATGTTGTCTTTAACTCCCCCTTTAAATATAGTTGGCGCTGTGGTCGTATGTGCATTGAGCACTTCGAGTATTTTCTTGCCAAATAGCCAGCTATTCGCAAAAGCCATTTTTTGGGTAAAGGGATAATAAGGGCCCATTTTCGCCATTTGTGCTTTTAGCAAAGGGATGCTCTTGTACGGGAATTGATGATCTTCCAGCTTGGTGATAGCTCTGGCCAGGGACCCGATGGTATTATCGGGGGTCGGCATCGAAGAGTGACCTCCCGGGGTGGTTATCGATAATTCAAAGGATACGTAACCTTTTTCTGCTACGTTGATCATCGCCACGGGCCGGTCCGATCCGGTGATCAGTCCCTCCATCACCAATCCTCCCTCGTCAAGGACAAATTCCAACTGAACTCCCTGACTTTCCAGATACTTAGCTATGGATCCGGCGCCTTGTTCTCCACCGATTTCTTCATCGTGACCAAATGCCAGGTAGATGGTGCGATCGGGTTGAAATCCGGATTGAAGTAACATTTCGACCGATTCCATGATAGCCATCAGGCTTACTTTGTCATCCATGCTGCCCCGGCCGTAGATCATGCCATTTTTAATTTCACCGGAAAAAGGTGGAGCTTCCCAGTTATCCAGGGTGCCTTCATCTACGGGCACTACATCCATATGGGACATCAAAACGATGGGTTTGAGCGATGGATTACTACCTGGCCATTTGTAGAGCAAACTGTATTGGATGGTTTTCTTTTCCAGCAGGGAGTCGCACAGCGGGAAAGCCGCTGCAAGAAACTGGTGAAAACCGGTAAACTCCACCGAATCCGGCTGCCCCGGATAGCCATAGGAAATGGTTTTGAATTGGATGGCTTTTTGCAGCCGGAGCAAAGCATCGTCCGTGACCTCTATCGGAGTTACCGGAGTGCTGTCGGGGTTATCGGCCTTAAAAGTGATCGTTTTTACCAGAATAAAAAGGGCAAAGAGTAATACAACGCCCAGGATGGACAAAATCACCTTCTTCATAATTCATTGAAAATTTCTGCAGAAATAAATGTTACAAAATCGAATAGGCGTTCACGAGCCGGCGTGGTTCAAACACCAAATTACATATCCAATTCTTATTTTCTATGGTTGGCGCCCGAGTATTCTTCATCCATGCAGGGGGGGGCGTGCCTGTTAACAATTTGACGATCAGGGTGTTTCGGGTTATATTTGCTACGCCTGGCTGATGGAATAAATCTGAACACAATGCGTAATACCCTGAGGTTACTGATTTTATTTGTGCTGAGTGCATTACAATTACCTGCTCTTTCAGCTGCGGATTACTATTGGGTGGGAGGAAATGGTAACTGGTCGGACATAACCCACTGGAGGACTGCATCAGGAGGTACCACGCAGCATAACACCGTTCCTTCCGGGCGGATAATGTATTCTTTGACGCAAACAGTTTTACCGGAGCCAATCAGACGGTCACCATTGACGCACCCAACATTTATTGCCGGGATATGAACTGGACCGGGGCAACCGGTAACCCTCGATTATCAGGCACGGCGCTTCAGGCCATTAATATTTCGGGCTCGATGACCCTCATCCCAGCCATGCAATACAACCATCTGGGCGATGTAACCTTTGAGGGTAATGAAGGCGGGTTAATCATTGATATGGCAGGCTTCCGGATCCGGCGGAATTTAAATTTCAAAGGGGGAGCAGCAGCGCGTGGACGCTCGCATCAAGTATTGCCGCTGACAGCACCTTACTCTGTACCGGAGGGAGTTTGACCACAGCGGATTTTGATATGGAGGCAGGATATCTCGAGTTAATGCCCTTGATTCAGTCCACCTGGTCTCTTGGCGGGTCTCATCTGGTCGTCACACAAAATGGGCGACTGCTGCAAAACTATTATTATCGCTATCCAGCCCAAATTATGGGCGATTTTCTGACCATTCAACCGGGAACCTCGATCGTTGAGCTTTCTGGTGACCGGACCGATCTGATCGCAACCTCCGCTTCGAAAGTATACCTGAACGAAGTGTATTTCTCTTCGTCAACCGGATCTGGTTATCTGAGTTTCATCCGGGATGGCTATTCCGATGGCTTTGGCCCCTTTGATTTGAATGTCCTGCGCTTTAACAATAACGGTACGGTCGGCTTCAATGGAAACACGATTGGTACTTTGCGACTGAATGCCGGTAAGGCATACCGTTTTGAAGCGGGTACGACGACCGACATCGGCACCTTGGAAGTCATGGCCTCATGCGCCCAACCGGTTACCATCCAGAGTACTACGCCGAATAACCCGGCCCGGTGGACTATTGGTGGCAACGTGGCCTTATCTTATCTTAACGTGCAGGGCATTGAGGTCAACGGTGGGACGATTACCGCAGATATGAGCTCCGATCTGGGCAGCAACAGCGGCTGGCAATTCACCAACCTGGCTGCAACCACGCTTTTTGGGTAGGAGGTACCGGTAACTGGTCGGATCCCATGCATTGGTCTGCAACCAGCGGCGGGGCTGGCGGTTCCTGCATTCCTTCTGCTGGCGATGTGGTGGTATTTGATGAGAACTCCTTTACGAGCAATAACAATTCGGTTACCCTGGATTTGGAAGACGCCATTTGTGGAGAAATGATCTGGCGCAATATCACTCGAACGCCGCAACTGGAAGGTTCGTCGTCAAACAGGCTCCATGTATTTGGTAGCCTGACCCTGCACCCGAATATGGTCTGGACTTTTGCCGGTGATTTGTACCTGGAAGGCAAAGCAAATGGATTGACGGTCACCTCTGCTGGCAAACGATTTCTAAAAGATGTGTATAAGACGACGGGAGGAGAATATACCATGCAGGACTCGTTCTCGCTGGCTAAAACATTTCATTTCATTGCCGGTACCTGGCGGACGAACAATTATGAATGGTACATGAATGGAATGAATGCGCGTTATACCCCTGCCCGTGCTTTGTACCTGGGATCAAGTCTGGTAACTTTAAAAACCAACTATAGTCAATACCAGTCCCTGGAGTGGAGCATTGATGGTGACGCTTTACCCTGGATGCCGGAACCTCAACCTTGTTTTTTCAAAATGCCTATTCCTAC
Source organism: Lewinellaceae bacterium (assembly GCA_020636355.1). Lineage (GTDB taxonomy): Bacteria > Bacteroidota > Bacteroidia > Chitinophagales > Saprospiraceae > JAGQXC01. Next base: position 422,534 of record JACJYB010000001.1, read on the forward strand.
ATCTATCACTATTTCGAACAGACAAAAGTCCTTAATTACTATAGAATAAGAGTAAATAACGGTGTGTACTCCAGCATGGATGTATATCCAGGTTATCAAGGCGACAGTGAAGTGTCCATTCAATCCTGCTATCTTGGAGGAAATGGAAACGTCTATCGCAATCATCGATTTGGGACGCTGCAGCTGGGTGCCGGATACATTTATAAATTTGGTGAATCCGGTCAGGTCTTTCATATGGATACTTTGCTTGCTAATGGTCGTTGTGATGCGATGGTACGCATCGAATCAAATGTCGAAGGAAGGCCTGTTCAATTCTCCAGTCCCAACATGCAACGAATTCAATACGCCATCATCCAGAATATCCAGTTTCAGGGTAATCCACTGGATCATATCGCGGAAAACTCCATTGGGGTAGGGGCTACCCCCGGATGGACGATCCAGGAATTGACAAAAGGCAGGGACTTGTATTGGGTGGGTGGCACCGGAATCTGGCATGATCCGGCGCATTGGTCGCTTACCTCAGGGGGGCCAGGCGGAGAATGCATACCAACACCTTTCGACAATGTCTTTTTTGATGACAAATCGTTTTCGGGGCCCAATCAGGAAGTGAATTATGCGGCACAGAATTTCGTCGTCAATTTTAAAAATTTATTGTGGTCCGGCCCTCCCGCCAGTACCATCATGACCATGGACGACATGCACGCCTACGGCTCTTTTGAATTGCGGACGGACTTTACCCTGTATTTGACCGAGTTATTTTTGAAGGGAGACCTGCAAAATAATGTCCTGGACCTGCGCAATCATTTCATATGGAATTTGAATGTTGAGGGCACCGGCCAATGGACGATGCTTTCAGATTTCAATTTCAACTACATTGGACACCAGAATGGAACGCTGAATCTGGGAGAAGGTACCCATGGGGAAATAGGAACGTATTACGGTTATTCAGCCAATACGAGTCAGACCTCCGTGCTTCAGGGAGGGTCTTGTTATTTGGTTGTCAACGGAGAATATTTGACCTATTACGGGTCATTCAATATCGCGACCCAGCAGTTCGATCTGCAGGCAGGTAACAGCACCATCGAAATGACAAATCCTAATGCAGGGATCGTCGGTTCATTATCCCAGCTATCCTTCCACAATGTTTCATTCACCAATTCGGACGGGATAGGAACGATTGCCAATACCTACTATAATAATGGGAATCAGGTTAAGAAAGAATGGTCTTTTCACCGGTTATCCTTGCCGGCGATGGAATCATCTACGGTCCTTCGGCTACCGACTCGCTATTATTCACACCGGGCCATGGCTATGTGCTGGAAAGCACCCTTCAACATAAAATCAACGATTACTGGCAGATTCGGGGAAATAACTGTGCCCGGATTCGTCTGGAGTCTACCATTCCGGGGCAGCAGTCCATCAATGTAAAGACCTCCGGTATCGTCGATGGGGCATTTATCCAAATGCGGGATCAGAAGGCTCAGGGAGGAGCCCAGTTTTTGCAGGTGCTAACAGTAACGACGTCGGCAACTCCAATACGGGTTGGCAGTTTGATGATAAACCCGGCTTCGTGGACTATGGGTTATTGGGTGAAGATGTGGTATTGTGCAACAATGCATCCTTGACTTTAAACGAAGACAATCTTATCGGCGCCAATGCTTACCTCTGGAATAACTCCGGTACGGACTATTTCTATGAGGTGACGACACCGGGGCAATATTTTGTACAGGCTACCTACGACAACAACTGCATATTGTACGACACCATAGCCGTATTAGCCGCCCAGCAATTTCAGGTAGACCTGGGTAGCGATCAGACCATCTGCGCCGGTGAATCGATTACGCTTGACGGCACGGTACCTTTGAATGGGGTGATTTATTCATGGGAAAATGGTTCGACCGATCCCATGCTGACCACGGATACTTCCGGGCAGTACATATTGGCAGCTACCCTGACCGGATGCGTTTCCCGGGATACCATAGCTATTGAGGTAATTGCCTTGCCCGATCTGATGGTCGGCGCTCAGAGCCAGCAGTGTGAAGGGGATACCCTTCACCTGGATGTGACCTTACCTGAGCTACTTACTTGTGGTCCGACCTATCGACTCAACCACAATTCAATATAACACAGGATGGCACGTATTGGGTGCAGCTGACCAAGGATGGGTGTGAGGCCGCTGACACGTTTGCCGTTGCATTTATTGCACCACCGGTAATCAACTTGCCGGATACAGCCCGACTATGCGAAGGGGAAATGGTAACACTGGATGCCACGGTGCCGGCGGCGACTTATTTATGGACGACGGGGGAGACATCGGCCATTTTGACGGCAAGCCCGTCTTCTTCGTCCTCGATTGGAGTCCAGGTAAGTTTTGGATCCTGCTCTTCAGAGGACTCGGTGTTTATCCGGGTTCAACCCCGACCCGAATTGGAGCTGCCGCCCGATCAGGCGATTTGCCCGGGAGCAAACGTACAGATCGTAGCGCTTACGGATGCTACTTCTGTGTTATGGAATACCGGCGATACCACTCAAAATATTGTTATTTCCCTACCTGGGACCTATACGGCCACGGTGGCCTTGGCCGGGTGTTCACGAAGTGAAAGCACAACACTCTCCTCCGTCCAGTCAGCATTTTCCGGCCTGGGTGCAGATACGACCATCTGCGATGACATTGCCATTGATCTGGATGCCACCACTCCGGGTGCAACTTATCTCTGGAATACCGGGTCGACCGATCCGATACTGAATACCGGTGATGCGGGTATTTACATTGTCCTTGTTGATGACGGGCAATGTCTTTACCGCGATAGCATCACCATCCAGGAGCGTCATTGTGTTTACTTTGATGCTTTTATGCCCAATACCTTTTCACCCGATGGAGATGGACGCAACGATGAGTATAAAGTATTTCTCCCGGACGATATCAACATCATCAGCTTCACACTGCAGATTTATAACCGGTGGGGTGATGTTTTATTTGAAACGTCCGACCCCAATACAGGCTGGAATGGCACGAAAAATGGCCGGCTCCTTCCTACAGACGTTTACATAGCGCGAATTTCCATCCAGTACAGTGATGACAATGGCCCGGGTACTTATCAACAGGGCGGGGATGTTTTGCTGGTGCGGTAAATTGGTTGTAAGGCGTGCATAATAAAAGCGGATAAAAATCTTGCGACTTCTACCCGCTCCAAACCTAAATCCTCAGGTATTAAAAATGGTCTAACCAATAACTTTGTCGTACATCCCGACATTGGTTCTTAAAAGAACTTCATCAAGGTTTTCACCCGGGAGCGCGACGATCGATTCGGTCGCATGGTCCCATTCTACACGTCTGCCGGCTTTCCAGGAAATACCGCCCATGTGTGAAGACATGGCTTCTTCAAAACCCTGATCAATTCCACAGCTTACGGGAGTACCATTGCGAATGGCATTTAACCATTCTTTCAAGTGCAGGTTGGTGGAGTCAACCCGCCGGCCGTTCACATAAGTCCACAGCAAACCTTTATCTGCAAAATATTTCGAAGTTGCGGAAGTCACCGCATCGAGTTCGTCCGCTGCAGGATTATAGGCATACATCGGTACATTTGGGTCAATGATGCCATTTTTGATTTGCTCTTTGAATCGCGTACTGTTAGGGTCAGCCCACACCGACAGGGTATTACCCAGGTCCATTGTTCCATCATGACCCATTAAGAGGGTCTGGCGGCTGAACTGATTACCCAGGGTAGCGCTGTAGACAAAGGTCATACCTTTTTCCAGTCCGGCTTCCCGGCTGGAGCCGGTCGAAAAGTCAGGATATTCCATAGATACCTGGAAATTATCCGGTACTTCGCGGCCATCGTGATGGGTATAGATACCGCCGGATGCAACCACAGATTTGGGCATTCCCATCTTTAATACGCAGTTGATCCGGTCAAAATCGTGACTCATCAGGTCGCCTGACAGGCCCGAGCCATAGGCCCACCATTTCCGCCAACGGAAGAAATGCTCGGCATTATAGGGGATCTTGGGCGCGGATCCTAAAAATTGCTGCCAATCGACGGTCTGTGGATTTGCTTTTTCGTGAATCTCATATTGCCATGCTCCATTGTCACTATTCCGGTTGGTATTTGTGGTGACCAAAGAAACGTGTCCCAGGATGCGCTTGTCGATGATATCCTGTGCCGTGATAAAGCTCTGGGTCTGCCGGTGTTGGTGACCGACCTGCAGGACCAGGTTTTTGGCATTGCGGACAGCATCCCTTAAAGCATAGGTTTCGGCAATGTTGTGGGTCATGGGTTTCTCCACATAGACGTGTTTGCCGGCCTGCAATGCTTTAATAGCTATCGGGGCGTGCCAGTGGTCGGGGGTGGCAATGATCACAGCGTCAATGTCCGGACTCGCCAGCATCTCTTCATGATGGCGATAGCGCTTGCAACCGTCATCTTTAAATGATTCCACCGCTTCATCAGCCCGGACATCAAAGAGATCGCATACGCCGGTAATTTTCACGTTCAGATCTTCCTGGTCCAAAAAGGCCTGTAAACGATCCGGATTATTTTTTTTCATATTGTCTATCCAGCTGGTAGTCGCTTTTCCCAGTGCCTGCAAGAGTTGCGGACCCCGGATACCAAAACCAATGATGCCTATCCGGACCGGATCACCGGCCAGGTTCGCCGTATTGTCCGGGCGTTTCGCATCAATGTTCAGTACATTGAGAATATTCTTTTTTTCCAGCTGCTGTTTTTGGGTATGCTTGATGGCGCCCCATACGGCACCGGCGGCAAATGGAATTCCCAGGAGTCCTTTTAAGGCATTCCGGCGGCCATTATCTTGATTATTTTGATCGTCATTCATTTTCAAACGCTTTTGATGATTAGGAAAGGAATTAGGCCATTGCGGTATTTCGCTTGGTCAGGTACATGTCCAGGCCTACAAAGGCACTCGTGGGAAACAGAAATACAACCCACAATGCCCCAAATTCGATCAGGTTTTTCGTCACAATCAGGTAATTGCCTTCAGCTTGACCTACCGCTTCCATTCCTGGCCAGGCAGGCTGGGCGAGATAAAATAATGCCATGATCAATAGGCCGAGAATCACACCTCCGCGTGTAAAAATCCCCAGCAATAAGGAGATGCCCACGGCAATTAGCACCGCAATCGTAAGCCAGTCCACGATATTGATCATGCTTTCGGATGAAAGCCAGCCAAACAGGCCTTTAAAAGTTTGAGCTCCGCGCAGATAACCGATGGAAGTCCATTCCGGTGTCAACAGTTTGAGCATTCCTTCGTAGAGAAAATGCCAGCCGATCAACATGCGCAAGGCTACCAGTGCAGTCAGTTGAGTTTTGGAATAAGCCATGTTGAATGATTTAGATTTGGATAAAAAATAATCTCTTCCAAATCCGATAGGATCATTTACCTTCTTGGCCAACCGAAGGAAGCTCCGTTAACTTCAGGAAGCAAGTAGCCAATTAATCAAGGGATAACAAATGATGCAAGTCATGTGGAATGAGGAGGCTGCTTGGCCTAGAGACGTACGGAGGTCATTCATTAATTTCGAAGGCGATGTCTTCCGCCTCTGCTAAAATTCTTCCCATAACTTCCGTGTAGCCCGTAACCTCCGGTAGGCTTCGGTCGCCTCCACAAAATTTAACGTCTGTTGCCCGTCACTGGCAGCCTTTTCAGGCGTCTGATGGACTTCCATGATGATCCCGTCGGCACCGGCCATCACACTGGCCAGAGCGATGGGCTCCACAAATGCCCGGATACCGATGCCATGGCTGGGATCCGCAATGACCGGCAGATGCGTCATCTTTTTGAGCATTGCAATCGCATTAATGTCCATCGTATTTCGGTAGGCATTCTCATAAGTGCGTATACCTCGTTCACAGAGCATGATTTTCTCGTTTCCATGCGAGAAGATGTATTCTGCGCCCTGTAATAATTCTTCGATGGTTCCGGACATGCCTCGTTTTAACAATACCGGCTTGTCTACTTCGCCCAATGCATCAAGTAAATTGAAGTTTTGCGCATTCCGGGCTCCAACTTGATAGATGTCAATAAAATCATGCATTTCGGCGATCTGTTCTACCATCATGACCTCGGTAATGATGCGGATGCCGTGTTCCCGGCAGATCTGGTGAAACATTTGCAAACCTTCCTGTCCCAATCCGCGGAATGAATAGGGGGAACTGCGTGGTTTGTAAACGCCACCACGCATGATCTTTACATCATTGGCCACCAGATGTTTTACGACCGCTTCCACTTGTTCTTCCGACTCAATGGAACAAGGTCCCGCCATGATCTGAAAATGTCCTCTACCGATGCCCACACCGTCTCCAAGGTCTATTTTCGTATCCTGTACCCGCCATTTTTTGGACACCAGTTTGTATCCGTCGCTGACGCGGTGAATGTCCTGGATCCCTGGCAGGGTTCCGATGACACGGATGTCGATCGGTTTTTTACCTACACCTACCAGATAATGATGTGATTGGGTTCTTACCTCGGTGCTGGTAAAGCCATGAGCTGTTAATTTTTGCTGAACTTCCGCCAGCTGGCCCGGTTGGATGTTTGGTTCAAGGTGAATGATCATGCTTCTACAGGATTTTTGATGTGCTGGACAAACTGGTGGATCTGCTGCTCCATCGGAACATTTGCCCCTTGACCCAGCTGTTTGATGAAAGCACTGCCAACGATTGCTCCGGCTGCATAGTGGCATGCGGTATTAAAGGTCTCGTAATTGGAAATGCCGAATCCGATCAAACGGGGATGTTTCAGGTGCATAGCCTGTACCCGGCGAAAATATTCCAGTTGACTCGCCTGGATAGCCGTTTTAGCGCCGGTGATGGAGCTGCTGGAAACCATATAAATGAATCCATTCGATAAGTCATCGATTTTGCGAATACGATCTTCCGGTGTCTGAGGGGTGATCAGAAAGCTGATCTTCAGCCCATGATGTTTTAGCTTTTCCCGGTAAACCTGCTCGTATTCATGCAGTGGCATGTCCGGTATGATCAATCCATCCACTCCGGCATGCACACAGGCACGGAAAAAGCGGTCTTCACCATATTGCAGTACCGGATTAAAATAACCCATCAGGATGAATGGGATATCGGTGTGTTGGCGGGCTTCCTTCACCTGTTGGAATAACAGGTCCAGAGTCATACCATTGGCAAGGGCCTTTTCACTGCTCGCCTGTATGGTAGGGCCGTCGGCTAAAGGGTCGGAATAGGGTATCCCGATTTCAACCAGGTCTACACCCGCATCTGCCAGGTGCCGGATGATCTTCACCGTATCGCCTAACCCGGGATATCCGGCAGTAAAATAGATGTTCAGGATTTCTTGTTTCTTCTCCTGAAATAATCGATCCAGTCTATTCATGATCGGGTAAGTGTTTGATGTAGGTTTCCAAATCTTTGTCGCCGCGTCCGGACAGGTTGATCACGATAACATCACCTTCACGGTAGGCCAGTTGATCCAACGCTGCAAAGGCATGGGCAGACTCCAATGCGGGTATGATGCCTTCGATCCGGGTCAGATGATAGGCGGCTTTTAACGCTTCTTCGTCGGTGATGCTGATGGCTTCTGCACGGCCGCTTTTGATGAGATGGGCGTGCATGGGGCCAATACCTGGATAATCAAGGCCTGCAGAGATGGAATACGGCTCAATAATCTGTCCATCCTCGGTCTGCATCAGAAGTGTTTTGCTGCCGTGGATTATTCCTGCTGAACCCAAAACACTGGTAGCGGCGGACTCTCCCGAGTGGATGCCCAACCCGGCAGCCTCAACGGCTACCAGGCGAACATCCGGTCGATCCAGGTAATGATAATAGATGCCCGCAGCATTGGATCCTCCGCCAACACAAGCAATGATGATATCCGGATGGTCGCGACCGGTTTTCTCTTTCAATTGCCACTGTACTTCCTCGGAGATAACCGACTGGAAGCGGGCTACCATGTCCGGATATGGATGTGGTCCCACCACCGAGCCGATAATGTAGTGCGTGTCTTCCGGGTTATTGATCCAGTCACGTATCGCTTCATTAGTCGCATCCTTCAGCGTTTTACTTCCGCTCGTAGCCGGTCTGACCTCGGCGCCCAGCATTTTCATTCGTGCTACATTCGGCGCTTGCCGCTTGATGTCTACTTCCCCCATGTATACGATGCATTGGATACCCATCAACGCACAGACCGTAGCTGTGGCCACGCCATGTTGTCCGGCCCCGGTCTCGGCTATGATCCTCGTTTTGCCCAGCCGTTGGGCCAGCAAGATCTGCCCGACAGTGTTGTTGATCTTATGGGCTCCGGTGTGGTTAAGGTCTTCGCGTTTCAGATAGATCTGGCATCCATACGCCGCAGAAAGCCGTTCTGCGAGGTAAAGAGGAGAAGGCCTGCCCACATAGTCTTTGAGCAAACTCCGAAACTGTTCCTGGAATGCAGGCTCCTGCATAATGTCCAGGTAGTTGCGTCGCAGGGTCTCGATGTTGTGGTACAACATTTCGGGTATGTATGCGCCCCCGAATGGACCATAATAGCCTTGGGTGTCAACGGTATAACTCATCGATAAAGTTTTGCAGTTTTTGGATGTCCTTTAATCCCGGTTCTAACTCAAACCGGCTGTTCAGATCGACCCCGATCAACCGGGGATGGGTCAGTTCACGAATGGAAGCAACAGAAGCAGGCTCGATCCCACCACTGAGCAGAAAAGGGGTTGTCCCCTGGTACTGATCCAGCAGGCTCCAATCGAAACGAATGCCATTGCCTCCCGGTTGAGCGCCTTTTGCATCAAAAAGGAATGCATCCACCACATCTTCAAAAGCTTCCAGCTGACTAAAGTCAAAAGTCTCGTCTACCCGGAACGCTTTCCAGATGCTTGCATGCGCCCGCTGTTTCAGTTCAAAACAATATTTTGGATTTTCCTGGCCGTGGATTTGCAGCACATCCAGGTCATGAGTGGCAATGTTACGGATGATCTCCCGGATATTGGCATCGACAAAAACACCAACCCGCTTGAGTGGGCCTGTGATTTCACGCGGGGGGGGATTTTCAGTGTAGCGTTTTGAATTTGGATAAAAGATAAACCCAATGTATCGCACATCCAGGGCAGCAAGAGCCTGAACATTTCCGGTGTCCCGCATTCCACAGACTTTGATCGATAATGGTCTGCTCATGCGAGTGTGGGTTTGGCAATTTGCTGAATGAAGCGGGCACACGCTTTCGCCGGTTCGGGATGCTTCATAAATTGTTCACCGATCAGAAATCCCTGGTAACCTACTTTACGGAGATGGACCACCGTATCCGGGTCGGAGATGCCGCTTTCTGAAATTTTGACTTTCTCCGACGGTAAGTGGGGAAATAGACGTTCTGAACTTTCAATACTGGTGACAAAAGTCTTCAGGTTGCGATTGTTGATGCCCACGACATGAATTTCGTCGCAAATCTTATCGAGCTGTTCTTCCCCGTGGAGTTCGAGCAATACTTCCAATCCCAGACTTTTAGCTGTGCCGGCCAGAGCTTTAACCTCAGTAGCTGTTAGTGCTTCGGCGATTAAAAGTATGGCATCAGCGCCGATCGATTTTGCCTCCACGATCTGATAAGGATCCACCGTGAAATCTTTACGCAATATGGGACAGAAATTGAAATTGCGCGCTGTGGTCAGGTCCGCATTGCTCCCACCGAAAAATTCATGGTCCGTCAATACGGAAAGAGCGGAAGCCCCGGATTGCATGTAACCGATGGAGACCTCCTCGACCTGCGCATAGGGATTGATAAATCCCTTGGAGGGAGACTTGCGCTTGAATTCGGCAATAATCCCGGATTTGTCCGGCCGCAGCAGGTATTTGGAAAGCGATACGGTGGGCGTTTCATAATAAATGGTCTTCTCCAGAAGGGCGACCGGATAGAGGGCTTTATTTTGTTCGACTTCTTTCCGCTTTTGGGCTACAATTTTTTCGAGGATATCGCTCATGATTGGCTCAGTTGAATCAGTTTGGTAAAAGATTGGTAAGCCCGTCCACTATCGAGTGATTCGCGGGCTGCAGCTACACAATCGGTCAGGGACCAGGAGGGATAAAAACACTGGATTCCCAGGGCCGAATTGGCGAGGACTGCCTGCTTTTGGGCTTCGGTGCCCTGGTTTTGCAATACATTGGTAAAGATCTTGCCGGCCTCCTCTACGGTTTCGCCTCCGTACAGGGCTTCCGGGAGCAATACCGGCAATCCGAGGTCTTCGGGGTAAATCTCCCGTTCGTACCAGGGTGATTTTGCAATAAATGGGCCGGTAAGGGACACTTCATCGTATCCGTCCAGACTGTGGACGATTATATATTGTTTGTCGGTTTTCTGAAACTGGTAATGGTACAACCGCGCCAGGTTCCGGTTAAATACGCCGGTGAGTTGATAATGGGGTTGAGCCGGATTGACCAGGGGCCCTAACATGTTAAAGAATGTTACCATGCCAAGCTGACGCCGGATTGGTCCTACCGCCTTCATCGCCGGATGGAAAAGGGGAGCATGGAAAAAGCAAATATGCGCCGCTTCGATTTGATTCTCCAGCTTGCCGAGATCGTTGGTGAACTGGTAGCCCAGGTGTTCCAGTACATTGGATGATCCACAGGCGCTGCTTACACCATAGTTGCCGTGCTTGGCCACTTTATGCCCTGCACCGGCCAGTACAAAAGCGGTCAGCGTGGAGATGTTGAACGTATTTTTTTTGTCGCCCCCTGTGCCACATACATCGATGGTATCGTAGGCGGAGAAGTCGATGGGTACCCGCAATTCCAGGAGGGCATCCACAAACCCCTTCAGCTCTTCCACCTGGATATCGCGCATCCGGAAAGTAGTGATGAAGGCCGTCATTTGTGCTTCATTAAACTGGCCCTGAGACATGGCGGTTAGCAATTCTTTCGCCTCGCTGCGGCTGAACGATTGAAAAGCGAATAGATGATCCAATGCTTCTTTCATAGTGTACGGTTTATACGTTGGCTTTTTCAGCGACCATGGCGTCGCAGGTGGCCAGGAAATTGGTTAGCAGGGTTTTGCCAACGGGAGTTAGGACGGATTCCGGGTGGAACTGCAAACCCCAGATCGGATATTTTTTATGTCGAATGGCCATGATTTCACCGTTGGCATCCCGGGCCAGACAGGTTAACTCTTCCGGTAAAGTGTCTTTCCGGATCACCCACGAATGATACCTTCCTGCTTCAAAGGTGGCGTCGACGCCGTTAAAGATCGGGTCATCGGTTCCTTCCACCTGATACATCGGTGTTGAGACACCGTGATAGACATCGGATAGGTTTTCCAGAATGCCGCCAAAAGCCTCACCGATGGCCTGATGCCCCAGACAAATCCCCAGGATAGGTTTTTCCGCTTTATAGGCCTGGATGATGGCAGGCATATTGCCGGCCTCTGAGGGGACACCCGGACCCGGACTGAGCACAATGAGATCGTAGGCAGCAACCTCTTCGATGGAGATGGCATCGTTGCGTCGCACTTCTACCGGGTTGGAGCTTATCGTCCTTAAATATTGCACCAGATTATAGGTAAACGAGTCGTAGTTATCGAGGACCAGTATTCTCATGATTCGATTTTTTCTGCGAGTTCCAGAGCGCGTTTCAGTGCTCCTAATTTATTATTCACTTCCTGAAGTTCACTGGCTTCCACACTGGAAACCACCACGCCCGCACCGGCCTGATAGGTCAGTTTGTGATCCTTGCTCAGAAAGGAGCGTATCAGGATCGCCTGATTCATATCTCCGTTCAGCTGGATGTAGCCGATGGCACCGCCGTAATAACTGCGCTGGACATTTTCGTAGCCATGGATCAGCTCGATGGCCTTGTATTTAGGTGCTCCGGAGAGGGTACCTGCCGGGAAGGTATCGGCAAAGATCTGTACCGGATTGCTTTCCGGATACAACTCGCCTTCAACGGTACTGACCAGGTGCATGACGTGCGAATAAAAATGGATGGACTTCAGGTCCTTGACCTGCACATTTTGGGTGTGTTTGCCCAGGTCGTTACGGGCCAGGTCCACCAGCATGATGTGCTCTGCATTTTCTTTCGGGTCCTTGGTAAGGGCTTCTGCTTTACGCAGGTCTTCCTCGGCATCACCGGTCCGGCGGTAAGTGCCGGCAATGGGATTCACCCGGGCCACCCCATTCTTGATAACCATCTGTGCTTCTGGAGATGAGCCGAAGATCTTGTAGGACCCCAGATCAAAGTAGAAGAGGTATGGGGAGGGATTGATGGATCGCAGGATGCGATAAACATTGAATTCATCGCCGGTAAATCCCTGCTGGAACTGTCGGCTCAGTACGATTTGGAAGACGTCACCGATCTGGCAGTGGTGTTTGCCTTTGGTTACCAGATCCATAAACTCCTGGTCCGTCAGATTGCTGGTTTCACCACCGGCCAGATGAAAGGGATAGGTGGTGAAGTTCCGGGAGAAAAGGATCCTGCGCAAGTCTTCGAGTTGGCTGGACCAGCCTTCCACCAGGTTTTCGATCAGGTAATATTCATCCTTGTAGTGGTTGAAGGCCAGGATGAAGCGATGGAGTTCGTAATGCATCTCAGGTATGTCCTGTTTCCGTTTCTCATCATCGAATTCCAGGGTGTCGAAGTACCGCACACCTTCGAAGTTTGTGTGCCCGAAAAACCCATTGACGAGCGGGTAGGGGGCATCGTAGGCTATTTCGAAGCTGTGGATACAATCATTGAGAGCGGCCGGTACATCGGCGATGCCGTTTACGGCAAGCCGCTCCACGGATTTATCCGGCCCGGTCATCCGGATCTGGTTATTCTTCACCTGGAAACTGGCGATGGTCTCCAGCCCGATGAAGGAGAACGATTCTTCCTTGTTTGAAAAGTCATTACTCTCCAGTAGCACCGGATGGGTGTAGTGGTCGCGCAGTTTCAGGTACGACGTCACCGGAGTGATGAAGTCGGCAAGCCCTTTAGTGACGCGTGCGTTGATTTGGATTTTCTTCATATGTCGTTCATTCACAAGGTATTAAAACGAAAACGCGGCTTGCCGGGTGGATCCGACAAACCGCGTTGTATATCTTCTTGATACCTATGGACGGCTCAGCTCACACCCGGAAGGAGTAAGATCTGTGCCACCACCAATAGGTATGTTGTACGGTCATGTTAATTTTTCTTGACGGGACCAAATATATAGACATTAGCAAAGACTGTGCAAGTTTTTTAAGTAATTTTTGACTGGAGGGGTGATGAGTGCAGGTACCGGATCCTTTAAGGTTTGCGATCGGGACGTCCTCGCACCGGCATTCCGGGGAATCCTCGCTTTCCTCGCTACACTTCAACACGTATACACTATATTTGCCCGATCTTAATTCAATACCACATGTCAAAAAGCTTTGATTTTAAGAAATTGTTGCCTCATCTGGGCGCATTTGCTGTGTTCCTGGCGCTTACCGTATTTTACTTCTACCCTCAGCTGCAAGGTAAGGTGCTCCACCAGAGCGATATCGTCTCCGGACAAGGTATGTCCCATGAGGTTAAACAGTATTACGAAGAGACCGGTGAAATTTCTTACTGGACGGATGCTATGTTTGGCGGGATGCCCACCTACCAATTGTGGTACCCCAAATCTCAGAACCTGCTGAATGGAGTAGACAAATTGGTCAAGGCCTGGATCCGTTACCCGATTGGTATTTTCCTGGGATTGATGGTGATCCTTTACCTCTCATTACTTGCATTCGGCATAGACCGGAGAGTGGCACTGGTCCTGGCGCCGGCCTTCGGATTTTCCATATACTTCCTGTTGCTGGTCGAAGCTGGTCATAATACCAAACTGAACGCCATAAGCTATTTCGGACTGATTCTGGCCGGAATCTATTTGTTGCTGGAGAAAAAGCAATACCTGTGGGGCGGTCTGGTGCTGGCCATTGGCTCGGGGCTGGAACTGGCAGCGAATCACATTCAAATGACGTATTACCTGGTGCTTGCATTGGTTCCTTTCCTGATCGCCTATCTGGTGAAATGGATAAAAGAAAGTGAGTGGAATCATTTGGGCAAAGTTGCGCTCTATGCAGCTGTTGCCGCTATACTCGCCGTCCTGGCCGGGGCGTCGCGGCTTTTGCCGACCTATGAATACCAGAAAGATACCATGCGTGGAAACCCCATCCTATCCAAAGGTACCCTGGGAGCGGATGCAAACAGCAGTAGTGAGACCGCAGGCCTGGATTATACCTATGCCATGAACTGGAGCAATAATGTGGGCGATCTCTTCTCTACCATGGTGCCTAATGTGGTCGGTGGTGGGACCGTAGAATTCAATAGTTCCGGTACCCTGGCCAGTGAATTAAGGCGTAGAGGATACAATGGCTCCAAAATAAATCTGTATTGGGGGGGCTTGTATTCGACCGGAGGGCCTGCCTACTTTGGTGTCATTTTATGGCTGCTCTTTTTTGTGGGCGTATGGGCCTTGCGGGGGCCATTACGCTGGGGGTTGATCGCCTCCATGGCCTTGATATTGCTGATTTCACTGGGCAAATACGGCGGTCCGATCAATGAAATGTTTTTTAATACGTTGCCGCTATACAACAAATTCAGGGCGCCGAGTTCTGCCGTTACTGTAGCCATCTTTTTAGCCGCGGTAGGAGGTGCATTGGGGCTCAATGCGCTTTTATTTACCAAGAAAAAGATGGATGAGAAACTACGCATCCTCAAGAGGGCCGGAATTACAATGGGGGCTCTTTTATTGCTCATCTTGATTTCCGGAGTCTTATTTTTTGATTTTAAGGGGACTCAGGACGGTCAATTTGAGCAAGCTGGTTTACTCAATGCAGTCATTGATGAGCGCACCAGCCTGTTTTGGAAATCCATCGGAAGGTCGATCTTATTTGCCGGTGTAGCCTGGGCCGTGCTCTGGTTTTCACTGAAGCAAAAATGGAATTTGACCTACGTGGTCTTCGGACTCGGATTCCTGATGTTGGTCGATCTATGGGGAGAGGGCAGGCAGTTCCTGAACGCTTCCTCCTTTGAGAATAAAAAGCAACTGGATGATTATTACACCCCGCGACCGGTGGATCAGCTGATCATGAAAGACAAGGATCCTGATTTCAGGGTATTTGACATTACCAATGATCCATTTAATTCCTCTTTCGTATCCTACTTCCATAAATCCATCGGCGGCTATCATCCGGCCAAGTTGCAGCGTTATATGGACCTGATTGATCGATACATTTCCAAGAATCATCAGCCGGTGCTCAACATGCTCAATACCAAGTATTACATCGTAAACGATGATCAGGGCAAGCCAACCGCTCAACCGAATACCCGCGCCTTGGGGAATGTCTGGTTTGTGGATAGTTATATGATCGTCGAGTCAGCCGATCAGGAATTTAACGGTTTGAACGGCCTGGACCCGGCATCAAGAGCCATCATCCATAAGGACTTTGCCAGTGATCTGGAAGGGTTTACGCCTACAAAGGGTGGATCCATCGAAATGAAGTCGTACGCGCCAAACAAATTGGTTTACGAGTCCGATGCGCCCTCGGAACAATTGGCTGTTTTCTCGGAGATCTGGTATGGACCGGACAAAGGGTGGAAAGTCTATATCGACGATCAGCCGTCAAAATTGCTCCGGGCCAATTACGCCCTTCGTGCCATGCGGGTTCCGGCCGGAAAGCACACCATTGTGATGCAATTTGATCCGGATTCAGTACGCATCGGAAAGCTCATTTCGTTGGTTTCATCCGGATTGTTGCTTTTGCTTGCTTTGGGATGGATCCTGCATACGCTGGGTCTGATCTCCCTTGGGAAATCAAAAGCCTGAGGATCAATTGGATTGGCTGGTCGCAGAACTATTTGCGTTCGCAGTAGACGGCGATATGACGTGGGGTCACCGAGCGCAGGAAGGACCGGAAGCTTAGCTTTAATTTAAAGGGAGGGGTCCACTGTTCGGAATCCACAACATTCCAGCCTGCTTTGTCCAGAAGCATGAACAATTGCCGGGGTTCAAATTCGTGGAAATGGCGGTCAAATGGATCCATTTCATTCCAGTAAGCCTTTGCAAACCACAGCCTTAAGGGAACCGTCACAAATAGCCGGGGAGCAGCGATTTCTGTCAGGACCGTGAAGGGGTTTACCAGGTGTTCCACTATTTCGAAAGCCGTAACCGCATCAACACCGGGAGTCCTGACTACCTCGAAATGAAGATCCAGGTCTTCCCCCCCCGTGTTCTGAACAGAATAACCCGCCCCTTCCATCAGGGAGGAAAATGGATTGGTAATCCCAAGATCTAAAACCCGGGCAGGCGCAGTCAGATGTTTTTGCAAGAACGCAAGCGTCTTTTCAAATCGTATGCGGTGTGCTTTGGCGTAATTATTCATGATGACATGATTATATTTTTCACAAACGGGGATGAACGGCGCCGACCAGCCTGCGTGCTAATAAGCAGGCTGCAGGATATGATCGTACAATTCGATGAGCGGCTTGGCGATCGTGCGCCAATTGAATTTATCCTGGATAAATCTTCTTCCGTTCTGGCCGAATATTTCACGCAGCGAAGGATTGTGGTACAAGGTTAGCACCTTTTTGGCAAAATCCTGGCTGTCCTGGCTTTTGAATACCAGCCCACAACTATTTTCTTCCACGATTCTTTTTTGTGAGGTACAGTCACTCACGATAGCCGGCTTGGCCAGAGAAAGATATTGGAATAATTTATTGGCATAGGTGGTATCGTGATGGATGTTTCGGTGCAAGGGACTGATGCCGATGTGACTGGCCTGGATGTACGTAGGAAATAGGCCGACATTCTGATATCCCTCAAAACTGACCAGATCATTTATTTTCAAGGAGTCGGCCAGTTGCCTGAGGTAGCCATCGGATTTGCTGTTACCGACAATGACTAATTTTACATGCGGTATTTCTTTTTTCAAATAGGGTAAAGATTGGATCACCTCCGCTAACCCGCGCCTTAACCCGGTTCGGCCCAAATAAAGAATTACGAAATTGTCTTTAAACCGATCGATAATAGGTTGGTGAATTCGGGGATTTTCGAAAAAAGATCTGGAAACTGTATTGGGTACCACGGTTATTTTATCCGGGTTGTGGTTAAGGGTTTTTGCATAATATTTTTTGGCCTCAGGGGTGACTACGATGATTTTCTTGGAGCGTCGGATGAAGGTCGTTTCGTATTTTTTCCATTTTTGTGGATTAATGAGCCATTTTCCGGGAGATTTCCGGACATGGTCGTAGTATTTCATGATTTCGGGACGGTTTTCATGAAGATCAAGCACCACAGGAAGGTTATTTTCATTGACTTCAAATACGGCCTTGGCAATTTGCATGTCATGGACATGGATGACGGCAGGGTTTACCTCCCTGAAAAACTGGCTGAGTAGCGGTTGCATTAACCGGTGGTAGATCGAGAATGTATAGGCTAATCCGGCAATGTTGTGGTAGTAGGCGGAGACAGGATAACGGTGTACCTGAATACCCATATAGTCTTCCCTTGTTTTCATCTTACCTGAATAGTCCAGGCAAAATAGATGGATTTCATAATTCGAGCGGATGAGTGAAAGGGCCTCATTTTGTACGCGGGCATCAGGAGGAAAGCTATTGTCCAGGACAAAAGCGATCCGGCCATTTGTGGAATTAGTTGTAGTAGAAAACATAATTAATTATTTCATTAAAAAATGTTTAAGTCAGAATACTTACTGTTTAACTATTATAGAATGTTATCTATTTTCAGTTTTATATAATTTATCTATTGAATTCAGGATGTTTTAATATTTTTTGGAAAACATTAAGTGCTTAAGAATAACTCTGGTAAAACTTTAATTTACGATCTCCACGCGACCCCATTATAACACCAAACGTAGGTTTATTGACTATCCAGGTTCTTTTGATCAGCAGTTTATTGAAAATTCCCCACCAGATGGAATCCCGTATGTTCATGTATTTAAAGGAAAATCCTTTGCGGCTCAAATGGTCAATAATCACTTCATAGTCACCTTGATGGTTGATTTGACCTAATTGAAAGGGCCTCCCCGAAATGACTGTTAAATTCAAATCCGGACATTTTTTAAACAGCTCTTCCATGCCCAGCAGGGTATTGTATTCCGCACCGTTATTGGATATGTTGATGTGCTTTATCCGGGAATAATCAATGGTTAATTCGTTAACGATGTTATCCAGGGTGCCTAGGGTTACCTCCAGATACGTATTTGTATAGCTGGGGCTTGGGTCACCAGGTATGATTTCCAGTTTGTTGTAGGAAGACCGGGTGCCCTGGATTAGTTTTTCGGTGGTCTGATGCGAATTGGTTCCTTTTTGAACAGTTCGGATAGAGAGATTTTTAGCACGGATCCATTGATTTAGTTTCTCATGATTTAATAGGTCCGGATCAATGGCTATGATCAGTCGATTGTGTCCGGTGCGGGTATACATTTTGATGACATCCGGGGTTAAGTTGTTTGAGCCCAGATCAAAGCCGACTTGAATTCCAATTCCTCCTTTTCTTAGATTGGGAAATTTCAGAAAACCATCCAGACGGTTGTAGATCCTGACTAAGATGTTATCATTCATGTGTTTCGTTCATTCACATTGTCGAAACAAATATATTAAAAATTTCCGTTATGCGTTCAAAAAAGAAAATCTGAATGGTAGAAGAGGTGAGCTTCACGGAACAATTGCTGGAGGGGACCCCAAATGCCAGATGGACTAAAGCGCTTATTGGGTTGATTTGCAGCCGGCAGGATCGTGTTGTAACATCTACTAAGGAATGGATCACGAGCTTGACGAAAGGTCAAAGTTTGCTACTTTTGGCGATTAGTTTTCCTTTATGAAGAAAGTTTTGGTGTTGACCTATTATTGGCCTCCTTCCGGCGGACCGGGTGTGCAGCGAATTCTGAATTTTTGCAATTACCTGCCGGAATTTGGATGGCAGCCCATCGTCATAACTCCCAGGAACGGGACCTATCCGGTTAAGGATGAATCCCTGGTAAAGCAGATCAACCCATCGCTTAAGATTCATACGACGCAGACCCTGGAAGTATTTGCATTATACAATCTGCTCAAAACCGGAAAAGCGACGAAAGAATCTCCGGTGGGTATGTCCGATGTCATCGACAGCGCCAGTTTTTTTCAGAAATTATCAAATTACATACGGGCCAATTTTTTTGTTCCTGATCCGCGCATTGGGTGGAATCGATTTGCGGTAGCCGAAGCAGCCCGGGTCATCCGAAGCGGGGAGGTGGACGCGGTCATTACAACCGGACCGCCCCAGAGTACGCACCTGATTGGCTTGAAACTAAAGAAAAAGTTTAAGTTGCCCTGGGTGGCTGATTTACGGGATCCTTGGGTAAATATATTTTACAACCGCTATCTGCTGAGGACCGCAAAAAGCAAACGGAAAGACCAGCGCTACGAAAATCAGGTGCTGGCCACAGCAGACCGTATTACCGTGGTAAGCACGGGGTTGATCGAGGAATTTTCAGATCGGGCAAAAGACATAACCCTGATTTACAATGGTTACCACTCGGCTGATTTTGACCATGTAGTGCCCAAAGAGATGGCGAAAGATACCTTCCACCTGGGTTATGTAGGAAGCTTCAAGCCCAGTCAGAATAACCATAATCTATGGAAGGCCATTGCAGCATTAATCCGGGAAAATGAAGATTTTGCCAAGTCCTTCGCACTCGTATTTGTAGGTAAGGCCGGTGAAGGACTTACCCGTACCCTCAGCGAATTTGGTTTGGAAAAATATGTTCAAATGGTCGGTTATGTAGGCCATAACGAAGCCATTTCCTATATGGCTGGTTTGCAGAGCCAATTATTTATCATTCCCGAAGTGGATGATAATAAAAAAATAATTACCGGGAAACTATACGAATACATGGCGGTGCAGAATCAAATTTTCAGTCTTGGACCGGTGGATGGAGAAGCTGCGGTTTTACTGAAAGAATTTGGCCATGATCCCATGCTTGCATACCAGGATCTGGAAGGTATGAAGAAAACGCTGCTGGCCCAATTTAACCGGTGGAAAGACAATAACCGGCAACCGGTCAAAATGGGCGTACGCCCCGAAAAGTATAACCGGCGCAGCCAAACCAAAGTATTGGCGGATTTGCTTGACCAGCTGACAAGTGGTGCAAAATGAAGATAATCGATCTGTCGACGTTTACGAACAACGATGAATTTTACGGTTCATTGGATATCGTCATCACGGTCAAAAGCTTTGAATTAAAAGCAATCCGCAAGCGATACCTGGAAAGTAAAAAGAACGCCCGGGTGGGTAGTGTCGAGCGGCGTGAGCCGTCCCTGGGCGGTTTGGTGTCCATGAGCCTGCATCGGGGTGCCATTGTTAACGAGGAAGTGCTGGTGCGGGTTAAGGAACCGCGGGGCATCGCTTACCGGGATGACCGGCTGGCTTTTGCATCTGAAAATCAAATATTGGTGATTCATCCGGATGGCACCCTGTACAAGCTGAATAATGAGTGGTTTAGTTATGTACATACGGTCGAATTCTCACCGTTTATCCGGGACCGCATACTGATATCTTCCTCCGGGTTCGACTGTTTTTTCGAATACGACTATCCTGCTCAGCAAGAGATCCAACAATGGTTTGCCTGGGAGCACGGTTTTGCCCGGGGTTGTGACCAGGAGGGCAACCCGGTTTACATTACACGTATTGAGGCGCAACGGCTGGCCTGGGAAGCAGAAGGTAAAAAAGTTAATTTCATAGCCGACCCTGCAACAGATCACCTGCCAACCTCACAACGAGCAGCGTTTATCAACTCGGTTTATTACGATCCTAACTCAGCCGGGAGTTACATAGCTACCTTGTTTCATCGGGGTGAGGTTATCCGCATCAGGGAATCCGGAACCGATTTGTTATTTAGTGGTCTCAAATCACCCCACGGGGGCAGAATAACCGCTGCACACCAATTTGTTGTTAATACGGCCGGTGGGACGGTCCTAATCGATGATACCGGATATGCATTTCATGAACTACCGGGTAAGCCTCAGGCAATGGCTTCACTGGAGTGGTTGCAGAACGCCATTTTTATCGGCAAATATTGCATCGTGATCGATTCAAATCGAACCAGCTTTATTGTACTGGATTTTGACCGGCAATACAAATCTGTAATTCCGTTCAATCCGGATTATGCCGTCCAGGATCTGGTATCGGGTTCTGTGAACAAGAAACAAATGGAGGTATTATCCCTCATCGCATGATGCCCCGGATCAGGGTAAAAGCCTCGGCGAATTCTTCATTGATCTGGATACCACGCGTGCGTGCCAGTCCAACAATAAATTCACGGTCGATGTACGATCTGAAAGCCTGGGATTCGTAACAGGAGATGGCCTTTATTTTGGTCTCTACATGTTCACGCATCAATTTTACATGAAAATTGGAATGAAATAATAAGCTATTCCATGGGAGTTCATAACCCATTAAGGTAGAGTTTTTGAACGCGCGAATACCTTCTTTGTGGATCACTCCATGGTCCTGGTGAACATCCTGAGCCCGGGGTAATAGGACCAGGTCCGGGTTCAAGAGCTTATTCAGCTTAACCATATCTTCAAGGATCAGCTGCCGGTCACGAGGGAAATAGCGTACCTGGAAGCGAAAAGAAAATAAATTCTCCTCAAGAATCCCCAATGCTTTGGATGCGGCTTTCCACTCATCCAGAAGGACTTCCGGATGGAATCCCTCCGGAACACTTTCTTCACAGGCGGAGAAGGTGGCATAATATACTTCACGCCCTTCTTCGATAAATCGGGCTATGGTACCGCCACAACCCAATTCCCCATCGTCAGTATGTGGTCCGAGTACTAATATTCGCTGAAAATCATTCATTGATGCGCGTTTCAGGTCCTTTAACTTCACAAGCTTTCAGTGCTTGCGAGGATGCTTTGAAAGGCATTGGACGGTCTGTGTGCAGGGTTGGCAGCTTGCCGCGGTTTTGCCAGTTCCAATTTTTAAAACGGGGGGTAAAGATAACCAAATAAGTCAATTGGAAGCGCCGGGATAACTTGTCCTCTTAAGGTGTCCTTGAAGGAGTTTTGGACATGCCAGCGCGGTCCGCCTTCCTTGCATCAGAGCGCATAGAAGCCCGGATGGAGGCCTTCCAATCAAAAGTGTATGAGGCCGGCGAAGAGGCAGCAAGCCAAAAGCGGTTTACTCAAAAACCCGATATTTTTTGGTAATCCAAGAGGAACCAAGGAATGAGGTTAGGAAATAGCCGATGGACTTCCAGGTTAATTCGGAACGCACCAAATAAAAACGTGCTTCCTGCATTTGGTTATTGACGTAAAAATACCTGGCCCTGCTCCCGTGCAATCGCCGGTATCCTATGCGGTGGGCTTTAGGGTATTGCAGTTTGTATCCATCCAGGGTATACAGCGAGTAGAAGAAATCTTTCCTCCGGTAATTTTCATTTCTGGAGAGGTTTGCCTGGTCTACATACCGGGTGTAGAGGGCTTGGCAAACTTCCAGGGATTCTTGCTGGTGAAACAAGCGCAGGACCCAGTCATAATCGACCATTCCAAAGTGTTCTTCGAAAAAAATATCCTTCAGATGCTGCGGATAGACGATGCATCCCAGATAAGTATTTTGACCTTGATTCGTCTTGGTGAGCTTCTGGAGGAATGTGGCATTTTTTGGAAATCGCAGGAGTTCGGTATTCCTCGCAGCAACCACTTCGTATTCTTTCCCATTGTTGAGGTATTTCGTCAGGTAGCCCGATGTGAGGATAGAGGATTGATCCAGGTAGGGTAGGATGGCTTTGATGCGCCAGGGTTTCCATTCGTCATCGTGGTCCACAATGGTAATGTAATCGCCGGTGGCGGCCCTAAGTCCAATATTCCTTCCCCGGTTGGGACCTCCGGAATTGACGGGAGTGCTTAGGTATGCGATGTGAGCCTGATCCAGAATGCTTCTTGTCCCGTCCGTAGAACAGTCGTCAATGACAATCAATTCGAGATCAAAAAGCTTGCCGATGCCTTCCTGGGCCAGAATGGATTGAATGGTCCTGAGAACAATTTTTTCCGAATTGTATAAGGTAAGGATGACCGATATCTTCATGCTTTTCTGGTGATTTGGGAATTATGTCTGCGAGACATACGATCATCCGCGTAAATGTAAGAACCGAAGGATGCCACTGGTCAGATTATACAGACGGCCACGTACCCGCTTACTGAGGGACTGCGTGGTCATTTTGGCATGGTCTACGATCCGGTAATCGCCGGTCTCCATTTTTTCAGGCGGGCTCATTGGCTTTTTTTCAAATACAACGATGGAGTCGTAGTAATGAATGGAATAGGTAGATTTTGTGATGGAATCCGGCTGAAGTCGCCGTTGCTCGCTATGCCAGGCATTTAATTGATCCACCATCTTCTTACTGTACTCCATAAAGGTACCGGGCCGGCGGACGCCTCCGCCATAGCGCAGCCAGTAGGAAGTATGCATGTCCTCGCAGAGATAAAGTCCTTCCGGTTTGACATGTTGATAAAGTTCCTGGATGGTAGTGATTTGCTGACGCATGGTATGGCCTCCGTCATCAAGAATAATATCAAAGGGTTCTGTTTCAGCTCTGAATGTTCGAAGAAATTGACGGTCGGTTTGCGAACCGATGGAGATTTTGAAGCCATCATCTTCGAGTTTTTTGCATTCCGGAATGATGTCTATCCCGTAGATTAGGGCCTGTGGGCCAAAGTAGTTGCGCCACATGTGCAACGATCCACCGTCAAACACCCCTATTTCCAAAATCCGCACAGGCTTCCCCCGGTATTTGCTGAAATAGCGGTCATAGATATCAAAATAATGCCGCCACTTGAGAATTTTATTCTCCTTATGCTGCTGGAAGAAGTTTAGGAGATCGTTTTGTTTTGTCATGGTTTACGCTAGGTTACCCGTCGGAAAATTACTCAAATGGAAAGGAGAACAAACCGGGAATGGCCAATATTTTTTTCAATCGATTTACCTTTGGGAAAAACCTGTACCATGGACCAAAAAAATGTGCTGATTGAACGGGAGGGAAATTTATTAATCGTAACGATAGCACGTCCGGATGCATTGAATGCCTTGAACCGGAGGACAATGACAGAACTTCATGCCCTTTTTGTCGATAACCCGGTTGACGAATCTGTACAAGGGGTTATCATAACCGGTGCAGGTACCAAAGCATTTATTGCTGGTGCGGACATCAAAGAGTTTGTGGGTATGCCTGCTCAGGACGCAGCGGCACTTTCGGCCTATGGTCAGGATATCTTCAATGCCATAGAAAATTACCCGGTGCCGGTCATTGCAGCCATCAACGGATTTGCACTGGGTGGCGGACTGGAGCTGGCCATGGCTTGTCACATCCGGCTAGCCAGTGATAATGCCCGTTTTGGGCAGCCGGAAGTGAATCTGGGGACCATACCTGGTTATGGCGGGACCCAGCGACTGATCCGGCTGGTCGGTCATGGCAGGGCAATGCACTGGTTGCTGACCGGAGATATGATCGATGCCGGTACTGCATTACAGGCCGGGTTGGTTACAGGTGTTTATTCCCAGCAAGATCTCCTTCCGGAAGCCCAAAAATTATTAGCTAAAATCGCATCGAAAGGCCCGCTGGCCATAAAGGAAATATTCAACTGCGCCCGCGCCTACCATGATCCGGAAATAGACGGGTTTGCGCTGGAAAGCGACCGGTTTGGCTGGCTCTTCGAGACCGCGGATTTTGCCGAAGGAGTAAATGCATTTCTTGCTAAACGGCCTCCTAGTTTCACCGGTAAATAGGGCGATACCACGGGATAAAGGCAGCCACTTATTCTGGATGAAATGGATGCAGACCTCATCACCTTTGCCTACCTTTGTGCTTTTTAAGAATTTATCGTGCTTCCAATGGCCCTTTTAGGAAAGGAAGCACGACCATCAATCGAAAACATGATCATAGAAAAGAACAAAGTCGTGGTGGTGGACTATAAACTCCAGAAGGATAATGCACAAGGTGAATTGGTCGAGGAAACTACCGGTGGCGAGCCCTTAAAATTTATATTCGGGATTGGCATGATGATTCCCGGATTTGAATCCGAACTGGAAGGGAAAAAGTCCGGTGATGAAGTTGCCTTTCAGGTTCATAGTGAAGACGCCTACGGCGAATACGAAGATGAAGCCCTGATTGATATAGCGATAGAAAACTTTCAGGTTGATGGAAAAGTGGATTACGACAACCTGAAGCTTGGACAGATGATCACCATGCAGGATATGCAGGGTGGTGTACATCGCGGAGTCATTAAAAAAGTAGGTCTGGATAAAGTGCAAGTCGACTTCAACCATCCCATGGCTGGTCAGGATCTTTTCTTTACCGTAAATGTGCGTGAAGTGCGGGAAGCGACGGAGTCGGAACTGGATCATGGACACGTACATGAATAATCCGGCTATCGCCTATTTGATCATTGTCGTCGTTGCTTCGTAACACCAGGTCTAGTGTACGATTATCATAAAGATAAAAAGCGTTATGTAGCGTTAACCCACCAGGTTACCGACCGGTATGTCATTCCCTTTATTAAAAGGGTAAGGGCGTTACCTGCGCCACTTCATATTCTGGAAATAGGTAGCGGTGAGGGAGGTGTCATTCAGGCATTCGTAGAACAGGGTCACATTGGACTAGGCATAGAGCTCAGTCCCAGCCGGGTCGCCTTGGCAAAAGAGTTTCATGCCGATCTGATCCGGGAAAGAAGGCTGGATTTTTGGAGTAAAAATATTTACGACATCAATCCCGCGACGGATTTCGAAGAACTGTTTGATGTGATCGTTATGAAGGATGTCATTGAGCACATTCCGGATCAGGAAAAATTCATTCCCTGGCTCAAGCAGTTCCTGAAGCCAGATGGGGTGATCTTTTTTGGATTTCCTCCCTGGCAAATGCCTTTCGGAGGACATCAGCAGATGCTGGAAAACAAGTGGCTGAGCAAAACCCCTTACATGCATTTGTTGCCCTGGCCCTTATACCGTAAAGTGTTGACCTGGGGTGGTGAGCGGGAAGCTAAAATTACCGGTCAACAGGAGATCTGGGATACCGGGATCAGCATCGAACGCTTCAAGCGAATTGTGAAAAATAATGGCATGAGCATTCTCGCAGAGAAACATTGGCTCATCAATCCGGTTTACGAATCAAAATTCAATATGAAACCCAGGACCCAGCTGCCCCTGATCACCAGGATACCCTGGGTGCGTAATTTTTTAACAACTGCAGTTTATTTTTTGGTGGGAGTAAACGAACGGTGATCCTGTTCTCATAAACTAAAAAGTCGATTGGTTACCTTGCGGGTGACGCCTGTGAGCAACCATAAAAACGAAACAGATGGACAATTTGCAAAACAAAATCGCTGAAGATGGGACGATACATACCGACATTGTCATTGTCGGTGCTGGTCCCTGTGGTTTATTTACCGTATTTGAAGCCGGATTGTTAAAAATGCATTGCCATCTGGTTGATGCGCTGGGAGCACCCGGAGGACAATTGTCTGAAATATACCCCAAGAAACCCATCTATGACATTCCAGGTTACCCGGAAATCCTTGCCCAGGACCTGGTGGATAATCTGATGAAGCAAATTGAGCCCTTCCAGCCAGGCTTTACGTTTGGTGAGCGGGCTGAAAAATTGGAAAAGACCGATGCAGGTTTTGTATTAACCACTAACCGGGGCACCGTCATCCATGCGAAGGTCGTGGTGATTGCAGGTGGATTGGGTTGTTTTGAACCAAGAAAACCGAATCTGCCCGGGCTGGAATCCTACGAAGATCGCGGGGTAGACTATATCATTAAGGACCCGGAAAAATTCCGCGACAAGCGGGTTGTCATTGCCGGGGGAGGAGACTCTGCGCTGGATTGGTCCATTTATCTGGCTAATGTTGCAAAGGAAGTGACTTTGGTTCACCGGCGGACAGAATTTCGGGGCGCATTGGAGTCGGTTGATAAGGTCCATCAACTCGCTGCCGCAGGGAAAATACGGCTTGTCAAACAAGCACAGATTACCACACTGCAGGGAGAGGACCATTTGAGTGAGGTCACCCTGGTTTCCGAAGCAGGTGAAGAACAATTAAAGGTGGATTACTTCATTCCATTGTTTGGGCTTTCGCCGGAACTTGGTCCGATTGCCGATTGGGGGCTGAATATCAGCCGGAATGCGATAGAAGTCAATACCATGGACTACAGTACTAATGTACCTGGGATCTATGCTGTGGGTGATATCAATACCTATCCCGGTAAGTTGAAGCTGATCTTATGCGGATTCCATGAAGCGGCTATCATGTGCCAGTTTGCCTTCAATCATGTCTATCCGGACAAGAAGCCATCATTTAAGTATACTACGGTGGTTGGCGTAACCGGTTTTTAGCTAATAGCTAATAGACTGTAGACATTAGATCATATCTGGTAGAGGATAGATGATCGATAACAGATGTTAGATGCCTGTCCATGGACATAACTTTATCTAATATCTAAAATCTAGTATCTAAAATCCAAAATCTAAAATCCAATTCAGCCTTATCCTCCGGTCTCTTTGCGGAGCTTGGTGACCTGACTGGCCCAGAGTGCTTTTTGATCTTCCAGTTCGGATTCATCGCAAAAGTCGGTAATCTCCAGGATGGTCTCTTCGGTGATAGGGGATTTATACATGCGGAATTCAAAGTATTCGTCCGGATAGTCGCTATCCATCCATTGGAAGCGTATCCGTTCTTCTTCGATGTCATCGATCATGTACGCATCCTCTCCAAAGCCTTGCCACTCAAAGCTATAGACCTCTCCATTGATATCTACACCATCGCAAAACCACCGGATCAGACAGGAAGGTGCCGTCAGAAATTTATAGACAATGGCCGGCGAGGCGCGAAAAATAAACTCGAGTTCGTATTTGATTCGTTTCATTCAATCTAACCGGATATGCACGGTATTGGCGCGGAATATAAATATTTTTGCCTAATCACAAGGAAAATGCGTGATTTGATTTTTTGAAAGGCATTTGAACTTTTTTAGTTAAAAACGAATTATTACACTTGATTTTGTGTGACTTGGGTAGGTTTTCACACGTCTATATAGCTTGTTACGTATCGTTAAAAGTCTTACCTTTGTGCGTTGAATTCCAATCAGAACTTTTTTTTAAACAAGACCGTTACCAAAGATCACCCTATCTTCTTTGAATAGGACGAACATTGAGATCGTACATAAATCCTTAAAACAGGCATTGCATGAGACAATTAAAGATTACAAAGTCTATTACCAATCGCGAGAGTCAGTCATTAGAAAAATACTTGCAGGAGATTGGTAAAGTAGACCTATTGACGCCGGAAGAGGAAGTTGATCTGGCCAAGCGCATCAAACAGGGCGATCAACTGGCTCTGGAGCGCCTGACTAAGGCCAACCTTCGATTTGTGGTTTCTGTAGCAAAACAATATCAGAATCAAGGACTTTCCCTCTCTGACCTGATCAATGAAGGCAATCTTGGCCTGATCAAGGCAGCCCAGCGTTTTGATGAGACCCGGGGATTTAAATTTATCTCCTATGCGGTGTGGTGGATTCGTCAGTCCATCCTGCAGGCATTGGCAGAACAATCACGGATTGTCCGTTTGCCTCTGAATAAAGTAGGCTCACTGAATAAGATTAACCGGGCCTTTTCGGAACTGGAACAAGAATTTGAGCGTGAGCCTTCGGTAGAAGAACTGGCTAACATGCTTGAGATTCCTACCGAAGAAGTTGAAACTACCCTGGGCGTTGCCGCTCGGCACGTTTCCATGGATGCACCATTTGTAGACGGCGAAGATAACTCCTTGCTGGACGTACTGGAAAATGACAATACACCTGGTACCGACCAACATCTTGAATACGACGAATCACTCCGGCAGGAGATCGAGCGGTCTCTTTCTACATTAACCGATCGTCAGTGTGATGTGATCAAACTTTATTTTGGCATTGGTGTCGAACACCCAATGTCCCTGGAAGACATCGGCGAAAAATTCGGACTGACCCGCGAGCGCGTCCGTCAGATTAAAGACAAAGCCATCAACAAACTGCGCAGCGCCTCCAGAAGTAAATTGCTGAAGCATTACCTGGGCGCGTAGCTATAAATGATTCATAGAGAAAGTCTCGTATCCGGTCAGCCGGGTACGAGATTTTTTTTGGCTTACCACCCACTGGGAGATTTTGATATGATACAGATTCGGATGAGCTCGCTGTTGGGCTTAGTCAAAGCCGTTCTGCTCTTGTGGTGACCGACACAGGAGCGTCAGTACAGTCGGACTAGGGATATCGGTCTTATTTGAATTTCCGGAACGGACTCCCCATTCAACATTCAACATTCAACCTTCAACATTTATACAATGAATGGGGCTAGTCTTCAGGCTCCATAATGAGTGGGCGGGATATGCTTTCCTGCAGGGAGATAAAGGTTTCCGTGCGCTGAATTCCTCCGATCTGCTGGATTTTATCGTGGAGTATTTCCCGCAAGTGGTCGGTATCGCGACAGATAATCTTCACAAAAACACTGTAAATGCCTGTGGTGTAGTGCGCATCCACAACTTCAGGGATTTTTAGCAAATGCTTTGCAACGTCATCGTATAACGAGCTTTTTTCAAGATAAACCCCCAGAAATGCAGTGATGTCGTAGCCCAGCATGGCATAATCCACATCGAGATGAGAACCTTTCACGATGCCCATCTGTTCCATTTTTTTCATCCGGACATGGACCGTTCCACCGGACACAAACAGCTTTTTAGCTATTTCAGTATAGGGGACATTTGCATCTTTCATGAGGATGGAAAGAATCTTGCGGTCCAGGGTATCTATTTCGCTCATTAGGAATTGGGATGATTTTTAATATTTTGCTGAAAATATAGGACGTTTTTTAATAATTATAAATTTTTTCGTCTAATTGGGTGCGTCCATTGCAACTGATTCAGGAATATTCGCGTTAATCGGATATTCAAATCAATGGATTCCATAACTTTGACTCCATGCAAATTCCTTCTTCGTATCGTATCTGGCAGCCTGCTTTATTGGGAGTGACCGTAGCCCTCGGGATGATGGCGGGAGTGAAAATGGTGCCCAAACTGGGAAACCAATACCATCCGACGCTGGACACGGTGATGGTTTTGGATCAGGATGACAAGATCGAGGAAGTCCTGAAGTACATCGATGCGAAATACATCGATACCGTGCATCGCGGTGAACTGGTGGATGAAACGATCCGGGCCATCATTGATCAGCTGGATCCGCACTCCAACTACCTCACGGCCAAAGAAGTTGCCCTGGAGGCTGAAAACCACGAAGGTCATTACTCGGGAATTGGCGCGGAATTCTTTTTTGTACAGGATACACCCATCATCCTCCGCACCGTTGAAGCATCGCCGGCCGAAAGAGCAGGACTGAACCGCGGTGATGCCATCCTGGCAATTAACGGGACCAACACGCTGGACTTCGCCAGTGAATTTGATAAATTAAGCGACCTGATCCGTGAGCCCAGTCAGCCGGATTTGCGAATCGCCGTTCGACGCAGCAATGCTACCACCATCGATACCATCCTGGTAACCAGGGACCTGGTTCCTACCAATTCCGTCGATCACTTTCAAATGCTTTCCGACCAGGTAGGGTACATCCGGGTGCGGCAGTTCAGCATGGAGACGTACCGCCAGTTTATGGTGGCCGTTGAAAACCTTGTCCAACAGCAAAAGGCCAAGGATCTGGTTATTGATCTGCGGGGAAACCCAGGAGGATACCTGCAGCAGGTCGTACAGATACTGAGCCAGCTCTTTATCGAGAAGGATAAATTACTGGTTTACACCGTGACCCGAAATGGGCAAAAACGCGAATACCGCTCTACCGGACAAGCATTCTTTCCGGTGAATAAGATAGCTATTCTGGTGGATGAGGGCTCTGCTTCGGCCAGTGAAATTCTGGCCGGTGCAGTACAGGATTGGGACCGAGGCATACTGGTTGGCCGCCGGACTTTTGGGAAGGGTCTGGTTCAGAAAGAATTTCCGCTCGGTGATGGATCTGCCCTGTTGCTGACCATTGAACGTTATTATACCCCTCTGGGTCGGCTCATTCAGAAATCTTATCAGGATCGGGAAGCATACCGGCAGGATTTATACGATCGCTCTCAGCATGGTGAATTGACCGATGCTGCCCAGATACCCGTT
The DNA here is from genome assembly GCA_020636355.1 of Lewinellaceae bacterium. Lineage (GTDB taxonomy): Bacteria > Bacteroidota > Bacteroidia > Chitinophagales > Saprospiraceae > JAGQXC01. Next base: position 453,670 of record JACJYB010000001.1, read on the forward strand.
CTTGATAGCACCCCTTACAAGACGCCGAAAGGAAAGATTCTCTATGCCCGTGGTGGGATCTATCCGGATGTTTTTGTTCCGTTGGATAGCTTTGTGCTGAGTCCTGAGTACCAGTCCATAGAAGCCAGAATGTATTCCTGGATGTATCAGCTGGCACGCGATTATCCGGAGTTATCGGGTTATCAGGAGGCAGACCAATATGTAAATTGGGTGAGGTCGCACAACTGGAAACGTGAATTGCAAAATGCATTGGGAAAATCGGTGCGATGGCCATCGAACATGGACCGCACGGTGGAACGTTTGATGCTCGATCGCATGCTCTATTATTTCCAGGGGCCTGAAATGGCCAACACGTTCAGTGTAAATCACGACGAATGTGTGGAGAAAGCGCTGAGTGCCCTCAGTAAATAATATTTTTTATTACTCCCTTAGAAAAATCAATTCTCCACGGTTGGAATAGCGGACCAGTACCGATGGTTCGGCGGGCTGCTGATTGTGGCGTGGACGGATGATTTCGTCAACTCCTTCTACAATCACGGGTGAAATATCTTCAAAGGAAACAGGATACGGTTTCCCGGTTTGGTTTGCAGAGGAAGTAAGCAGTGGCCTGTCCAGGGAGTGGATGATTTGCTTCAGCAAAGGATCCATGGTGATCCGGATGGCAACGGTTCGCTCAGGAGAAATGCATTGAGGCGGCAAATTTGCCGGACGATCGTAGATGACGGTCAAGGGCCGTTCATGATAGAACAGCAGCGTCTCCACGCGGGGATGAATGTGGGGCACGTATCGTTTAAGCAGGTCTATGGAGTCCACTAACAGGCTGAACGGACGTTTGATCTCTCGTTCTTTCAGACGGGATAGCCGTACTTGTGCAATGCCGGATAAGGCATCGCCAACTACCGCCCAGGTCGTATCCGATGGGAGCAATAGCAACCCATCCTGCTCTAAAATCGTTATGATATCGTTAAGATGTGTAGAATCAAGCATATTTTAGGATAACTTTCAAGGATCATACCAACGTATCGATCGGCATTCTTCGTTATATCAAGGTATCTTAACGTGCTGGAAACGGCATTTAGTTTGTCATAGATAAAGATCATGCGGAGTATTCACAATAATCTAAATCATAAATTCGCTAACCGGCTTATTCTGAGCCTGTTATTAATATGCCTCGGCCTTGCCACCGGGATGGCACGGCACATTATCGGGGGAGAAATGACTTACCGGTGCATCGGAGAAAACGGAAATTCCCGCCAGTACGAAGTGACCATGAATCTATACCGGGATTGTGGGGCCGTGAATGGCGCTCCCTTCGATGACGATGCGGACTTTGGCATTTTCCGGTGGGACAGTACCCGCTATTATTTTGTCGACAAGGTCTCCCAACACAGAGGTTCTATCCGTTCGATTCAGCCGGTAGACGATGCCTGTGTGGTCATTCCTCCCAATGTTTGTGTGGAAGGGACCAGTTATACGTTTCAGATTTCACTGCCTGTAATTAATGGTAGTTATTTCATCACACATCAACGTTGTTGCCGAAACGAGACCATTGCGAACATCGTAAACCCGGGAGCTTATGGTGCGACTTATATGGTGGAAATAACAGCGCCCGCCCAGCAATTTTGCAACAATAGCCCGGCTTTTAAGAATTTTCCTCCCATCGTTATTTGCGTTAATGATGATATCGACTTTGATCATTCGGCGGCGGATCGTGACGGAGATCAGTTGGTCTATGAATTCTGTGCTCCGATCGCGGGAGGAGGCAGGGCCGGTTCCAATGGATTTCCTGGTATGGAAACCGATTGTGATGGTGTCAAGCCTAGCCCGGTTAACTGTCCGCCCCCGTACCCTAACGTGATTTACAATCCCCAGTATAATGTTTCTTCACCCATGTCTGGCGATCCGGTGGTATCCATCAATCCAAACACGGGACTGATTACCGGCAGGCCGGACATATTTGGTCAATTTGTGGTGGGTGTATGTGTCACGGAATACCGCAACGGAGTGCGCATCGGAGCGGTACAGCGGGATTTTCAGTTTAATGTGACCCAATGCCAAAATCTGGTTCGGGCGCAGGTGGAGGCGGATACCATTATCCAAAAAAATTATGTGATCAATTCCTGCGGAAGCTTCACCGTTGACTTTCTCAACCAGTCTTACCAGGCAGATTATATTAAAAGTTACGATTGGGAGTTTGATATTGGCGGTCAAAAAGTGCGCAATACCAGTCGGGATGCCTCCTTTACCTTCCCGGGTTTGGGAAATTTCATCGGTAAAATGGTTCTGAATCGGGGCTCCCAGTGTGCTGATTCACTGGACCTTACGGTGAATGTTTATCCGGACCTGAGCGTTGATTTTCAATTTGCTTATGACACCTGCATTGCCGGAGAGACGGCCTTTACCGACCTGTCCAAAACAGGGGCAGCCGGAGGTTTGCAGCGATGGTCCTGGCAGTTTGGGGAGGGAGGGACCAGTACGACCAAAAATCCCAGGTATACCTATCCGGTTCCGGGAACCCATCCGGTTACCCTGACGGTTGTGGACGCTAATCAGTGCAAGGAATCACTTACGAAAGATTTGCCGTATTACCCGGTGCCCCGATACCTGGTTATCGAACCAAGTTCCTACCTGGGGTGTGTGCCCGGAAATATATTCTTTAATAACCTCTCGGTTCCTATTGACTCTACGTATGAGATCAACTGGGACTTTGGAGACGGTACCGTGGGTCATGACATCAGCCCAAGCCATATCTATGAATCACCGGGTACCTTTGATGTCAGCCTGCAGCTGGTTTCTCCGATTGGATGTAAGACGCAGGCGATGTGGAAAGATTGGATCGTGGTTAAGGAGTCACCTCAGGCCGGATTTAAATACAACCCCGATGAGCCCTCTAACCTGGAACCGGTGGTGAATTTTACGGATGAATCTCAGCGCGCAGCCCGTTGGTTCTGGCAATTTGGCGCGGAGGGTACTTCCACGCTTCCCAATCCGCAATATAATTTTCAGGACACCGGGACCTATCTCGTCAGGCAGATCGTCATCCACTCCTCCGGATGTACCGATACCGCAACGGCCGAAATTGATGTAAAGCCGATTGTACGTTATTTTTTACCCAATGCATTCACGCCCAATGGAGACGGTACCAATGAGATCTATATAGGACAGGGCAATACCGAATGGATGTTCGATTATTCATTTAGTATCTGGAATCGCTGGGGACAGCGCATTTTTGAGACCAGCGATCCCTATGAAGGGTGGAATGGTAGGATGAATAATGTCGGTGAAGATGCACCTAATGGTGTTTATGTTTGCCTGGTCCGCTATACTGACCCAAGGGGTAATGCCCACGAAGTCAAGGGATTTGCTACCGTTGTCCGCTAAAAATATTTAGATATTACATGCATATATAGTAGAAGTATTTGTATCTTTGCCGCTCTTTAAAAGAATGAATCATGGATTACGTACAATTTGTGCACGAGCAGTTGAACCCGACGAAGGACTATCCTGCGTTTAAATCAGGAGATAACATCATCGTCAGCTATAAGATTATTGAAGGAGACAAAGAGCGTATCCAGAAATTCAGAGGCGATGTGATTCAGATTAGTGGCGAAGGAGGAACCAAGACCTTTACGGTACGTAAAGTATCCAATGGAGTAGGGGTTGAACGTATCTTCCCTTATGCTTCTCCTAACATTACTGAAATTGAAGTTGTTAAATTCGGTAAAGTTCGCCGTGCCCGGTTGTTTTACCTCCGCAACCTTTCCGGTAAGAAAAGCCGGATTAAAGAAAAGAAATTCATCAAGAAGACAGAGGCTTGATCTTACCATCAGGAGATCACCAAAAGATAAAGCAAGGCGCTATCATTCGATAGGGCCTTTTTTTATGCATTGATGCGTATTACCTACTTCACCACCTGGATCTTGGTCACCCATGCATTCCGGTCGGTGCGGAAACGTAACCAGTAGGTCCCATTGGCTAATTCGTTCAGATCCAATGTTTGTCTTATCGCACCGCTTTGCCAGTTCCATTGATGGAGCGACCGGCCGAGGATGTCCAAAACCTCAATATGGGTAAGATCGTACCGGAGAGAAGCATCGATCAGATTTACTTCAATCCGTCCCTGGTTAGGGTTGGGTTGTACAACAAAGTAATTTTTCGCCGCTTCGGGTTCATGTACGGAGACCGTCACACACCGGTTGCCGGAGTTCATTTTATTAACCTTGATGAAATTATTGGAAATCGTATAACAGTCATCGGATAGCGGGCGATCCAGCAGGAAGAATCCGGTGCGGGGCACCCACTGACCGGTAAAGGTGACACCGTAAACCCTGGATTGGCCGGGAGGCAGGTCATTAAACGGGACTGGGTTAGCCAGGCTTTGGCCAATGATGCGGCTGTTTAGATCCGTAATCACATAGCCTACCGGTATACCGGTCTGATCATCCGTGGTGAATGTGATCAGGTCCTCCTGGTCGTCATTTACACAAATGGTGATTGAATCACCGGCCGGCGAGCTGATGTTGATGTTTGGAGGATCTCTTTTGATGATTTCCACATAATTATTCGTCAGGTCGTAGCATTCGTCAGAAAAAGCAATGGAGCGGATGTTGTTGCCGACACGTGCCTTGAAGGTGCCTACAAAACCAACACCATATACCCGGCACTTGCCCGGTTGGGAAAACCCAAAGTCGATGCTGTCCAGGAAGGTGAATTGAGTGATGTTATCGAACGTATCCGTAACGACGTAAGCATATTGGATCGCTACGGCTTCCGGGTGTTGAAAATGTACATAGTCCAGGTTATCATTAAGCGGACAGGTGAAAACCCGGGCGGAACCACCAAGTGCCTGGATCCTGCCTGCGTAAGGATTGTCACGGATCACATGAATGTACTGATCGCTGACGTCGAAGCAATCGTTGGAGAATACCTTGCTCTGAAAAAGATCACCATTCTTGACCAGTATGTCTCCGGTGTAGGATACCCCATAAATCCGGTAACCGCCTGCTGGCATGGACTTGAGATCAAAGGATTTACTGGTAGAAATGCGTACAATTTTATCGGTTTCATCGGTGATCACAAAGATGTATTTGGACTTGGCGGAACCGGTATTCGTATAGGTGACCATTGCCGGCCCTGCATTATTCAGGCAGAAGAATTTTCCCAACGTTCCATCCGTCAGCGCGATCTGGCCGGCGAAAGGAACATCTTTGATAACGTGGATGTAATTGGTCGATACTTCAAAACAGGCATCGGAATAGGAGGAGACGACCAGGTGATCGCCAATATTCAGCAGCCGGTTTCCCGAATAGGCCACCCCCCAGATCCGGATTTCCCCGCGGGGGATGTCTGAAAAAACGTAGGAGTCTCCGGAGGCGATGTCAAGAATCTGGTTGGCCTCGTTGGTCAGCACGTAATCGTACCGCAAGGGTTGGGGGCTATTGTTTTTAAAGCGATATACGACATTCCCGGAGGTGTTATTACACAGATAAAGTACGGTGTCACCCTCCAGCATAGAGACCTGCCCGCCGACAGGGATGTTTTTAATCACCGGTAGATAATTATCGGAAATGTCATAACACCCTTTCACCAGGTTACTTACGAAAAGTGTATCGCCAACCATCGCTTGGTATTCGCCAATGTACGAGATCGCATAAACGCGGGCGGTACCTACTCCGGTCGCTTCAAAGTCTGTGAAATTGGTAGAAAGTACACGGGTTATTATGTTATTCTCATCCGTTACGACATAGCGAACTGCATTTGGTGTGGCACCGACTGTGTCAAAGAAAAATCGGTCCGGGAGATTATCGCCCGGGCAGGCATACAGGATGGAGTCCTGGTTCAATGCCCGGATTTTCCCGGCCTTTGGTTCCACCAGATAAACGGTGAGATACCGGGCGGTTAAATTCCAACAACCGGTGGTCAGACTGTCTGCGGTCCAGATGGTATCTCCCGGCTGTATCGTGACTGTGCCGCTGTAACTCAATCCATAAATGCGGTTAACCCCTAATTGTGATTGCTCAAAATTAACGGAATCCTTACTGGAATACCGGATCAGCACACCATTTGCATCCGTGATGAGGTAGCCATAACTGAATGCACTGCTGAAGGCAGATTTTCTCATGACCAGCCAATCGGTATTTCCGTCACCGGGACAGACTGTTGCGGTCGTATCCAGAGAGGTAAAACGAATCAGTCCTGCCGTTGGAGTCGACTTGGTTACATTGACCGGGATGCTGTATTCGAAGCATCCGATGATTGAATTTTCATTGATTATGTCACCGGGAATAACATTGATGATGCCGGAATAGGAGACGCCGATGATCTGAAAAAAACCATCGGGCTGTCCCCGGAGATCAAACAAGCCCTCGTCATTCATGGCAACCAGGACCCCGGCTCCGTTGACTAGAAAATAGGTGTAAAAGAGGTTGGACGCCTGGGCTTTTTTTACGCGGATGGTATCGTTGGTTGACAATGAGCTGCAGTAAACTGTGTCCTTCAGCCCGGATAAGAGCGTAACGGTGCCGGCGGCTGGTTCATCCTTGTATAAGGTGACGACCGAGTTCGATAAATTGGCGCAGCCATTATTCTTGGCCCGGACGCTAATGACATCCATGCCTGCCTCCCAGATCAGTGTGTCGCTGTGGGAGACCCCCCAAAAGCGATAGGTGCCATTGTCCAGGTAATCCAGCTCGAAGCTGGAGTCACGGCGGGCAAAAATGATCTCATCCTGCAGATTAACCAATATGTAGGAATAGAATAAGCCGGAGGAGTCGGTGGAGGTCAGCTGGACAATATCTGAATTGCCGTCTTTTGGACATAAACGGGCAAATTGTCCACCTCCCTTGACCATTATATCGCTTTGGTAACAGCGCTGCGCACTCAAATCCGAGTGCATTCCCAAAAGAGATAAGGTGATCAGTAGTATACTTCCTATAGATCGTACGGCTAGCTTCATACGCTTGAGGTGTTGACAAAGTAAATATGCATGCAAAAGTAGCTACAACAAAAATCATGCAATAAAATCCTAATATTTAAAGTACTGACTAAATTCTTCCTTTGCATGACACCAATATTAATATGTCCCGGCTCCTAACCATGCAACTTAAATGCATGTTGGGCGTTTACTGTACATCTAAACATTTAACGTTCACATCCTGTTCCTGATTGGTTATGCGGATTTTGATTTTCATTGTTTTTTTGGGTCTGATCGAATGGTATGCGTGGCAAGCCATTCGGCATACAGGCTTGTATCAGGTTTCATGGGGCCGGTTGGCTCTGAATATCCTGTTTTGGTTCCTGGCTGGCTTGACGGTATTTTATTTTTCCTGGCTGAATCTGGTAGGATCCCACACCCTGCCCAAAATGGTGGAAATGATAATCCGAACGCTGGTTATGGCTAACATTCTTGGCGGGTTGCTATTAGGGGTCTTTATGTTCCTGGATGATCTTCGCAGGCTTTTTACCGGCATTGGATCTCTGGTGACCAAACAAGCCTGGCATATGCCTTCCAGATCGGCGTTTATGTCCAATCTGGCCTTGGTTATAGCAGGGATACCGTTTGTGTCCTTGCTCTATGGTGCTGCCAGGAACGCCTACCGCTACACCTTATTTCGTCAGAAAGTGCCTGTTCATGGTCTTCCCCAATCGTTGGATGGTTTGCGGATCGTACAGATAAGTGATATTCATTCCGGAAGTTTTTATCGTGAAACACCTATTGAGAAAGCGATCAGCATGATCAATGATCTGGAGCCGGACCTGGTTTGTTTTACGGGAGACCTGGTGAACAACGAGGCTACAGAAATCGAGCCGTATTTGGAAATATTTGGCCAGATCAAAGCAAAGTACGGTGTGTATTCGATTCTGGGAAACCACGACTATGGCGATTATGTGCGGTGGCCCAGCCAGGAAGATAAAAAGGCCAATTTTGCCAGGTTATGCAGCCACCACCACGATCTGGGATGGGACCTGTTACGAAATGAGCACCGGGTGGTGGAAGTGAATGGTGCACGCATTGGCATTGTGGGGGTTGAAAATTATTCGGCGCAACTGCGATTTGCACGGTACGGTGATCTAAAAGTGGCGGATCAGGGATGTCCTGAAGTCGATTTCAAACTTTTATTATCTCATGATCCCAGCCATTGGCACTATGAAGTGACCAAAGATTATCAAAATATTCATCTGACACTTTCAGGCCATACCCATGGTGCACAATTTGGGATTGAGATTCCGGGTTTTAAATGGAGCCCTATTGAATACATTTACAAAGAGTGGGCTGGTTTGTATCAGGATGGGGAACAGTATTTGTATGTAAACCGTGGATTTGGATTTTTGGCATATCCCGGCAGAGTAGGTATCTTGCCGGAAATCACCTGCCTGGAATTACAAGCCGTTTGAGCAGGAGGCTGGACGCCAGGCCAATTTTAAAGCTATTGACTTCCTATGAGAATTGTATGCTTCATCTTTTGTTTTCTGGTATTAGGATCGTGTAAAAGGGAACCCAAAGTGTCTTCTGACATGGTAGTGGGAGCCTGGGAGGTGATAGGCGCCGAACGAAACGGGAAAGCCACGGAAACCTTGAATGGAGCCTATTTTGAGTTTGGTGATAATGGTACCATGACCTCCAATTATCTTGGAGAGGATGAGACTTCACTATTCTCCGTCGCCGATGCCATGATTAAGCAAGTGCGACCCGACCAGAGTCAAATCGATTTTAAGGTAGAAAAGATGGCGCCGGATACGATGATCCTGGAGACGAATATCCAGACCATTCCATTCCGATTTGTGATGCGCAAAATCGCCGCTGAAGACGGCTCCAATTAAAACGGACGCTGCATCCATTCCAGGTGGCCTTTTTGCAGAATGAAAAAGAAGACGAATACCAGCAATGGTATCATCCCGGTAACGACCATCAACCAATAATACCAGCGCGGTACCGATGAGCGTTCAACCCATTCCACGATAAGTGAAATCACCAGGATACCGGTACATAAAGCAGGAATGATCCAGGACAGCAATGAAGCAGCATATTCATTCAAAAACCACAAGGCAATAAGCAGAATTGCTTCGGCAATGCCAACCTCGAGCAGGATCAATCGTTGTGATGCATTCAATGGTTTGCTGCTTTCTGGGTTGAAGGTAGTACATTTGTCGCTGCACAATCCCGGACCTGCGCATTTTCTGATAAATATTACATTTGCACCGCAAGACGTTCTAAAAAAGCGCCATGACGAAAAACTTATTGATTGTCGAGTCTCCAGCAAAGGCTAAAACCATTGAAAAATTTCTCGGTAAAGATTTCACCGTAAAGTCCAGCTACGGCCATATCCGTGATCTGGCTAAAGGGGACAAAGGCGTCAACATTGAGAAGAAATTTGAGCCAACTTATACCGTTTCACCGGAAAAGAAAAAGGTAGTCAAAGAACTGAAGGACTTAGTGAAAAAAGTCGATGAAGTCTGGCTGGCGACGGACGAGGACCGCGAGGGGGAAGCCATCTCCTGGCACCTGTGCCGTGTCCTGGATCTCGATGAAAGGAAGACCAAGCGAATAGTTTTCCGTGAAATCACCAAACCTGCTATCCAACAGGCGATCGAGGCGCCGCGTCACGTGGACGTCAATCTTGTTAATGCTCAGCAAGCAAGAAGGATTCTGGACCGGTTAGTCGGCTTCGAACTTTCAGAACTCCTGTGGAGAAAGGTGAAAAATAAGCTGTCCGCAGGGAGGGTACAGTCCGTAGCTGTCAAATTAATTGTCGAACGGGAACGGGAAATCAACCAGTTTAACAGTTCTGCCTTTTTTAAGGTAAAGGCGCATTTTACGGTGAAGAACGGTCAGGGAAAAGATGTCGAACTGGTAGCGACCTATCCGGACAATTTCAAGGCTGAACAGGAAGCCAGAGCATTCCTTGAGCAATTGAAGGCGAGCCAGTTCTCGATTCATTCCATCGAGGTTAAACCGGCCTATCGCAAGCCTGCGCCTCCCTTTACAACCTCTACCTTACAACAGGAGGCGAGCCGGAAGCTGGGCTTTGTAGTCAGCCGCACCATGATCGCCGCACAACGCCTGTACGAAGCAGGCCACATCACCTATATGCGAACGGATTCGACTACGCTGAGTAACCTGGCGCTAAGCCAGATAGCCAGCCTGGTCGAAAACAATTACGGGAAAGAATACGTCAAAACCCGTCAGTTCCGCAGCAAACAGGAATTGGCTCAGGAGGCGCACGAAGCCATACGGCCTACCTACGTCGAAAATGAAAACGTATCCGGCGACCGCGACCAGGTAAGACTTTATGATTTGATCCGCAAGCGGGCCATGGCATCCCAGATGGCCGATGCTCGCCTGGAGAAGACAGTGGTTGACATTGCCATATCAAACCTTCCCGGTCAATTTTTCGAGGCTGAAGGAGAAGTCCTAAAGTTTGACGGTTTCCTAAAAGTATACCTTGAATCCAAGGATGACGAAGAGGAGGACGAACATGGAAGCATGTTGCCCCCCCTCAAAGTCGGTCAGGTTCTCAGTTGCAATTACATTGATGCGACCGAACGATACACCAAACCTCCCGCGCGATACACGGAGGCGGGACTGGTGAAAAAACTGGAAGAACTGGGGATCGGCCGTCCTTCTACCTATGCCCCGACCATCAGTAAAATCATGGAGGAAGGCCGCGGATATGTGGTGAAAGACAGCAGACCCGGGGTAGAGCGTCACTATGCCGTGCTTACGCTGGCTAATGGCACGATAAAAAGTGAAAAAAAATCCGAAATAACCGGAGCGACCAAAGACCGCCTGTATCCCACGGACATGGGCATGGTCGTCAGTGATTTTCTCTCCGAGCATTTTGAGAAAATCATGGATTATGGTTTTACGGCGGACATAGAAAAAGAATTTGACCAGATCGCCTCCGGATCACGTGAATGGCGATCCATGCTGGAGCACTTCTACGATCCGTTTCATGAGCTGGTTGAACAAACATTGGAAAATGCCAATCGCGCTACCGGAGAACGCATTCTGGGAACGGATCCTGCTACCGGACTGACTGTATCGGCACGGGTTACGCGCTTTGGGCCGGTCATTCAGATCGGCTCCCGGGAGGAAGTGGGTGAAGAGGGTAAGCCGCAATTTGCCAATTTGAGAACCGGAATGTCTATTGAAACGGTAACGCTGGAGGAAGCATTGGACCTCTTTAAATTGCCTAAAAGCCTGGGTAATTTTCGCGATCAGGAAGTCAGTGTCGGTGTCGGGCGCTTTGGGCCTTATGTTAAGTGGGGCGAGACTTTCATCTCCCTGCCGCGGGGAACAGATCCGCTTAAGGTCGATCAGGAAGAAGCGGAACGCATTATTATCGAGCGGATCAACCAGGATGCTCCTTTTGGTACGTATCAGGGAAAACCAATTACAAAAGGGAAAGGCCGATTCGGGCCATTTGTTAAATGGGAAGATCTGTACGTCAATGTACCCCGGAAATATTCCTTGGATACCATCACTGAAAAAGAAGCTATAGAGCTGATTAAAGCCAAAGTGGAAAAGGAAAATAACCGGTATATCCAGCAATGGCCAGAAGAAAAGCTAAGCATCGAGAATGGTCGCTGGGGTCCCTTTATCCGTCAGGGACGTGCCATCATTAAAATACCAAAGATTGACGGCGAAAAAGTTGATGCTGATAAGGCAAAAACCCTCACGCTCGAACAAGTGATGAATATCGTCAAGGAAGCCAAGAAGTAATTGCATTTATTCCTTACGGGTTACCTCGACCCATCCGCCAGGAACAGTGGCCTGGACCGAATGATCGTACATGGCTTCAACCAGCTGGGTTGGTAATCGGTATCGTCCGGCATAGGCTGCATGAACCAGTATGGTAAATGTCTTCGTTTGCCCGGGGTCCAGATCAAAAAAGGTATCAACCCGGTCATCCCGTATGTCCTGGAAGTCATAATTAAGTTCCGAGACAGCATCAATCGAACTTAACCGCACCGGTAATATTTCCCATCCGGATGGAACGCCGATGGTCAATGCCAAGTCCCGGATCATCGATTGTAGACCGGTTTGGTGTGTAACCTTCGCAATGATCTTAAAATCCGTCCCTTGTTTGATGCCGGCCGGGTCAAGCATTTCTCCATCCATCGTCACATAATCTACTTTCAGGTTTACTTTCTGCGCCATTTGTTTTTGTGGTTCGTCCAGTGGTCTTCCTGCAATGATCCATTTGGCAAAGAGTGTTTTTTGTCCCTTGTTTTCAATGGCGATTTGGTTACTGGCCAGTTGAGAGGGATTTAGCTCATACATAAATACAGGTCGTTCGGACTGGATGATTTGTGCTGGTTTGTCCGCATACTGAATTGATGCCTGGATTCCTTCGCCGGCTGACGGTCCATTCAAATAATAATTGGTCACCGCATACAAAGCGTAAGCCAGTGTCTGCGTAGAATACCAACTGGAACTGTTCAATGCTTCGGCAATCGATTTAGCCATCACGGCGGCATCATTTTCAAGGCCGATGATGCGGAGTGCATCGAGGAGGAGCGCTTGATCCCGCAATTCGTCACCGAAGGTAGTTGACCAATCCGGGTTGGCCAATACAACCGGTTTTTTGCCGGAGAGCATTTTTGTGGCTTCACGGACCCGGCCAGCCAGTGCGTAGCTTGCTGCCAGGCGGTAAAAATCCTGGGGCGTCACTTTAGTTGATTCTCTGAGCCGGTTCATCGATCCAATATCTGGGTCACCTACGAGGGCCAGGGTATAGAGGCGATAGATTTGTATGGAACCGCCATGGGCATACCCACCGGTTGTTTTTTCCTCGGAAGGGGTCCATGTATTGCTCCACCGGCGTTGAATTTTCTTCCAGCGATCCAGCATATTGGCCGGTACAGGATATCCCTGACTTTTTGCAAGAAGCAAAAAATGACCGACATAGGATGTGATGTATTCATCCATGTACGTAGCGCCGGGCCAGAAGGTAAAGCCTCCATCCGCATGTTGGAATTGTTTAAGACGGTCAATGGTGGCCAGGATGTTGGTTGTAATGGTTGCTTTTTGGGAGGGCGTAAGATCGATCAGTTCCGGTAAAAACAGTTGAGGGAATGCGCTTGAAGTGGTTTGCTCCGCACAGCCATAAGGGTAGTGGATGAGGTATTGAAGGCGTCGCTGTAAATTGAGGGCCGGCATGGTGGACAATTCCAGCGTAGCCGTGTTGGTACCATTCATCCCGGGTAGTTCGGTCTGCATGGTCTGGGCGGCACCTTCCTGAATGACAGCTTCGGAGAGGTTGGACAGGAGCGGATTTGGATTCTTAACTGGCAGCGAAATGGTTTGGACAGCTTTCTCAGAACCGTGTGTTGCCTCGATGGTCAGCGTGCTTTGCCCAATCTCATCGGATACGGCAAAGGAGAAATCGGTCGCGGCATCGCCCGGCTGCGCAATGGATACCGTAGCGGTTGGCTGGTCAAAATGGATGAGCGGCGAAGAAGAACGGACGCTTACCCGGGTAGTTCCAAGTGCTTTGTCACTGGCGAATAGATTCACCGGCAAATAGGCTTCTTCTCCGGGACTGAGCTTTCGGGGTGCGGTGGCAAGGACCATCAGCGGTTGTTCCACTTTGACCGGTTGTTCCGCATGTCCATATGCCTGAGACGCATTGGCCGCAACGACCATGACACGCACCGATCCGATGTAATTGTGGATGGTTACTTCATGGGTGTTGGTTTTACCAGGTGAGCAGGTAAAGGGCCCAAGCACCCGGACAACCGGCTTGAACCGTATTTCCTGGTTTCCCGGATTGACAGTGGCCGTACCATCCCCACCAATTGCCAGCAGTCGTCCACCCTGAAAGAACGATGCGATGACCTGATCGTAAACATCCCAGGTTTGTACTCCCAGGGCTTCCTTCCGGTTAAAGAAAGCATATGGGTCAGGCGTTTTAAAAGAAGTCAGATCCAACAAGCCCTCATCTACGATGGCTACCGTGTAGTGCATTTCCCGTTTGGATTGTTCGCCTACCTTGACAGAAAAAGGAACTTCAGGGCGTACTGAAGCCGGGGCATCAACCACCGGATCCAGTCGTCGCTCCGGGTAATACACCTCAACCGGAATTACGCCAAAACTACGGATAGGCAAGTCATTATCTCTGATCGTTCCCTGGATTAAGACCACGGACAGATACGAATAAGGGGCATAACTGGCTAAGGCTGGAATCTGTATTTTCTGGTTGCCGGGGGTAGCATCAAACCAGGCTGCACTGAGTACCTTATCCTGACGCTCTACTGTAATCAGAATCTTGCCGGGATGGCTTACCGGGACTTCAACTTCAATCGGATCATCCACCTCATAGCGCTTTTCATTGGTTTGTAAGGTCAGATAAGATGTCCCGTTGTGTTCATCATCATCCCAGGGATATCCAACGTAAAACACGTCGCCCGAGCAATGTCCGCTGGCCTCATCACAAACCCGGATAAAGTATCCCTGCATTTGATCTGGAGTCCAGCTGATGGTCGCTTGCCCATTGCGATCGGTAGTGACCTGCGTCGAAAATACAGCAGTCTCCTCGTTTCCATTGGAATAGCGGTAAAATCGATCGTCATCACTTTCGTACCACCAGGACCAACCCACCTGATAGATGGCTACATCCAGTTTCCTGCCAGCCAGCGCCTTTCCTTCTGCATCGGCATTTATGACCGATATGTTAGCTTCCTGGCCCTGGTCAAATCGTTTGGAACCATATTCGTCGGTTGGGATCAGAATGCCTGCATAACTGGAATACGGACTGATGATCCGGGTGAGGTAGCGCGTGCTGAAATCACCGCTTTGCTCAAAAACGCGGGTGATCAATTCTGCTTTGACCATACCGCCTACCGCCTGATTAAAGTTGGTTTTGATACCAAACGAAGCCTGACCTTCCCCGGATAATTTCCCGTCAAACAAAACGGTTTCATCCGAAATGGCATTGGTCTTTCTGCCTGGATCGTCAAAATTGTACTGACTAAATCCCGGAATAAGCGTTTGCATGGGCCGGGTCGATAATTCAACTTTTGCATCCAGATTTCGGGCCGGAGATCCAAAAAGCCATGATGCTTTAAGGGTTACGCTTGTATTGGCCGTCAGGATTTCTTCAGGCAAGCCGGCCAGTTCCATCTTGATCCGGTTAGGTTTGATGGTTTCTATCTTAAGCGTTTTGGTAAAAAATGCACCTCCCGCACGTACAGTCACTTCCCAGTTTCCGGTCGGTGCATCCGGAGGGGTCACAAGCCGGATGGGATAGATTGGTCCGGTGTGGTCAAGTTGCGTCTTTTCCTGTACCAACTTTCCCTGGGGATCTGTCAGGCTAACCCGGATTGGATAGTTAGCAGGCAAGCTTGTGGAGGCGTTTTCGACAATTGCATGCAGAAACAGGGTGTCACCCGGCCGCCATACGCCCCGGTCACCATAGATAAAGCATTGCAGTCCTTCCGCCCGGGTGACTCCGCTTACATCAAACTGGCTAAGGGAAATGGATTGTCCGGGTAAAAGATTCAGGTAAGCCTGATCCTGGTTGAGTTTTGCCGTAATAAATACGGGCAGGTGATCGGCGTCGGATGAGAAGCGGGCAAAACCATCTGCATCGGTGTGTATGCTGCCTAATTCTTGTTGTGCGAAAGTATAGAGCTTAAGATCGACATTAGGTAGCGGCTTTCCGGTAGGCAAATCGGTGCTAACGATGAATAGTTGCCCATCATCACTCCGTTTGGCCAATAAGCCGATCTGGGTTGATAATAGTGTTTGCTGAACAAAATGTTCATCGTTGTAGAAAGCCGGGCGACAAGGATCCTCGCGCTCATCCCAGTAATTAGGGTAATATCCCAAAGCGCCAAAATAGCCGAAATCCCAGGCGCTATTGAGGGATGGATCCATTTCTGAAATCCAGTCCAGCGTACAGGCGGTCCGGGCATATTCTGGCCGGAAGCTTAATCGTACCTGATAAAAGGCATGCGGTTGTTCAGCGAAATAGGGTGAAAGGTCTACCTGGTAAGTAGTCCAAGTATCCAGATCCTGGGTATTGGATTGCTTGCCAAGATCGATGGTAACCGTCTGCATCCGGTCGGCGACACGGGTAAGCTCATTGTCCCCGGATAATGCATTTACTTGCAGGAACTGAAGAATATTGGATTCGTGGATCCGGTAGATCTCGATATCGATCTTGTTCAGGGCAACTGCTTCAAACTGGAAGAGGGCCTGATTAGTTTGTGGAATGATAGCTCCTTTGCTCAGCAGATGGATTGCCGGCGCCTGGGCATCAAATCTGACCGGAAGCTTTTGAGTAGATCCTAAGCGGACATTGCTCGCATTCTCTACGGCTGCATCGATGACCAGATACTGAACTTCCCTGACGTTCTTATCAGGATAAATCCAAAGTTGATTGCCGTCGACCTGGTAGCGGTAATTCAGATCTTGTCCCTGCAAATAAACTAACCCGGTAAGCTCCTGGGTGGTATTTAAAGGATCGGAAAAGGTGATCTTGACAGCGGGAGGATTGCCGGGCTCTACCTTGGCTCCCAGGACGAGAAAGTCGCCTTCTGCCGGCACGTCGATGGTGAGTTGCCCCTGATCCGGAGACTGGATCTTCGCACCATCCCAGACTATCGAGACTTCACTCGCAGCAGTTTCGCGCTTGATGCCTTCAATCAGAAATGCATGATATTGACCCTGATGCTGCCAGTTTATGGAGAGAGGCGATGTTCCCTGTTTTGCAGATATCAATCCTTCCACGGCGGTGCCCGATTCAGGTATGGCTAATTGAATGCTACCGGACACGGCCATCTGGTCCGGAACCTGGACCTCCGGGATCGAAAGCCCATTGGAGATGACCGAGACATGCTGTTCTTTAACATTAAAGTCCAACAGGGCGCGGTCTGGTCCGGAAAGGGTATTGCCAAATAGTTCCTTCATATTAATTTGCAGGGATACGGTGCCTCCTTTTGGCCAGGACGGATCCGGACTTACCTGAATCTCCATGCTATCCAGGATCATGGCATTAAAGCTGGTGTTTCCGGTTGTATGGATGGCAGAAGTGATTTGGTCAGATTGCAATGCTTTCAGGAAACGAATCCGGATTGACTGGTCTGGGTTTATGGGCCCGGCCGTGTATTGAACAATTAATGGGTGCATACTTTCTCCTCCGGACGGATTGTTTTGTTTCTGGCAGGAGAACAGGATAAGAAGGATGCCGATCAGCAGGAGGTGCACCGAGTATTTCATACGATTGATTTACAGATTAAAAGTAGCGTTTTTTAGCCTTAGGCCTTCAAAATCCTTCCACGGCTAAAGGAGGCTAACTGGTTTCAGCTAATGCAAAAAGAACGACTACCTGGTTGAGAAACCAATCTTTCCGAATAAGTATTGTGTATCAAATGTAAAAATGCCGGATGCCTTTATTCCAAAGGCTAATTCAGCGATTTATGTATCTTGAGAAGCAAAGAAAACAGGCTGGGATGAAGCGAATTCTATTATTAATTGGTACCACACTATTCATGGCAAGCATCGGATGTAAGCAATCGCCTGCACCGGCTTGGGAGGGCTATTCCATTAACAAGGTTGCCGAAGAAAAACAGGGAATGGTGGTTTGTGCCCATCCGGCAGCTTCTCAGGTTGGTACTGACGTCCTTAAGGCAGGGGGTAATGCAGTGGATGCTGCGATTGCGGTGCAGTTTGCCCTGGCAGTGGTTTATCCGGTAGCGGGCAATATTGGTGGCGGTGGCTTTATGGTCATCAGGCAAGCGGATGGGCATACGGATGCACTGGATTACCGGGAGAAAGCTCCGGCAGCAGCCGGCCGGGACATGTATCTGGATAGTACGGGAGCAGTAATCCCCGGTCTGAGCTTGAATGGACATCTAGCTTCGGGTGTACCTGGAAGTGTGGATGGGATGTTAGAAGCCTTTGCCCGATACTCACAGCTTAAAGATTTTAATAAGCTGATCCAGCCAGCCATAGACCTTGCGGAGCAAGGATTTCATTTGACGGAAAGGCAGGCGAAAAACTTAAATTCCGCGCAGGAATCGTTTATCAAATACAACACGAAAAAACCGGTTTTTGTGCGCGATTCGGCCTGGAAAGAGGGGGACCTGTTGATCCAGCCAGATCTGGCGCAGACCCTGATCCGGATTCGCGACCAGGGTCGTGACGGCTTTTATGCCGGAAAAACAGCCGACTTGATCGTGGCGGAGATGCAGGCCGGTCATGGCATCATCACGCATCAGGATCTTCAGGACTATCACGCACAATGGCGTGATGCTCTGGTGGGCGATTATCGGGGCTACCAGGTGATTACGATGCCTCCTTCATCCAGCGGCGGGGTTGCATTGTTGCAGCTTTTGGAATCGGTGGAGACCTTTCCCCTGGCTGATTATGGATTCCATTCGACGGAGGCTGTGCATGTCATGGCGGAAGCAGAAAGACGCGTTTATGCGGATCGTGCAGAACATTTGGGAGATATGGATTTTTATCCGGTTCCCATCGAAGGGATGATCGACCCCGCCTACAATCAGGCCAGGATGAAAGACTTCGACCCGGCGCATGCTACGCCCAGTGATGCGATATCTGCCGGGACACCGGCCGCTAAAGAAAGTGAGCAGACCACCCATTTCTCGGTCGTGGACAAAGATGGAAATGCTGTTTCGGTTACGACAACCATCAACGGCGGTTACGGATGCAAGACTGTGGTCAGCGGAGCCGGTTTTTTGCTTAATAACGAAATGGATGACTTTTCTTCAAAACCGGGTGTTCCGAATATGTTCGGCCTGGTAGGCGGTGAAGCAAATGCCATTCAGCCAGGCAAGCGCATGCTGAGTTCAATGACCCCTTCCATCGTTGCAAAAGATGGAAAACTATTTATGGTAGTCGGCTCACCCGGAGGTTCAACCATCATTACGTCTGTCTTCCAGATGATCGTGGATGTGATAGACTTTGGGATGACTATGGACGCTTCGGTCCAGTCGTCGCGGTTCCATCACCAATGGAAGCCCGATTTTATTTTTCTCGAGCCAGACTCGCTGCCAGCTGCTACGATGCAGGGTCTGAGGGCCATGGGTTATGAGCTGAACATCCGGGGCAATATCGGGCGGGTCGATGCGATCCTGCGCCAGCCTGACGGCACCCTGGTGGGAGCTGCGGACACCCGGGGGGATGATCACGCAGAGGGGTATTGAGTAAAATATAACGCCAGTTAAAAAGCTCAGGTCAATATCCCGAATAAGCTGTCGGGTATAAGAGCCAGATATCCGCATGGTTGACATTGTGCTCGTAGTGCGGATTGGCAATCAACTCCTTCCATTCCGGAGAGCCGAAGAAAGCATCCCAGTGTTCTTTGCGACTGGTAGAATCGGAATAAGCAGTCATATACATCAGGTTCGGCATCCGGGAGCCGGAAAAGACCTGGCCGTAAAATACCGCATTGCAACCAAGGCGGTCAAATAACTTAACCTCACCACCTGCATTGAACATTTCAATTTTATTGGCTGCATAGGTTTCGGTAGGCGATTCGTAGCTGCGTAATTCATAAATCCGTTCCATGCGTGGGCCCGTTAAATCGGGCTCCTTCAGCCTTGGCCATTCCGAGAAAGCATGCAGTAGTATGGATTCAAAGCGCAGGTAGGGTGGGGCATTATAAGCTGCCTTGAAATAATCCGAACCATCAGACAAATAACTACTGTCCTGCTCCAGGCTTAGGGGGATGTGTTGCACCTGATCCAGCGATTCCAATGGGATGAGCACATAAGTGTGTGCAACCGTATCTTCCCCGCTCAAACGGTTTTTGAATACACCAACCGGTCCGACCTCTTGCCTTTCTAATGCTGGGATAAGTGCATTTTGCAGATATTGGTCGGTTTGGGTGATTTGTTCCGCTCGTTCAAAAGTATAAATCTGTAGCTGATAAAATTGCCGGGATGATGCCTGGTTGGGTTCTGCTTGCTGACAAGCGATGGCGGTCAGGACGAGCAGGATGGCTGCTAAAATGGTTTTCATACCTTTTGGTTGTGACTGCGAAGCTAGTCTTTTGCGATCGTTATCCTGAAATCAATACGGTACAGAACAGGGCTAATGGCAAAAAACCTCATTGACAAATGAATCCCAAAGGATGATTTCATGGGGAAGCACGAGCGACAATCCTCGATAAAGGAGTAAAGCCCCGAATAACCCCATGGTCCAGGGTGATATCTTACGCAGAGCATGGCGCCAGGATGGCTTCATGCGTGACTGAAAAGCAACCAAAGCGAAGAGGAGCGGGAATGTACCTAAACCGAACAGGGCCATGACGCCCATACCCCAGGTTATGTGCTCACTCGAGATCGCCAGTGCGATGGCCGCATAGACCATACCACAGGGGATAACTCCATTAAGCATGCCGATCCCAAAATAAGACGGCAACCCGCCACGACGAATTAATTGGCCGATGCCGGTTGAAATTTTGCGCTGGGCAGGACCGGTTATCCGATCCAGCCAGGATGCCGGATAGCGGATTGAGGTAAAGACTCCGAGCAGGATCAGACTTCCTCCGATGATGGCAAAATATTTTTGAAAGCCAGCAAGCGTAATGGCTTGTCCGATCAATCCGAACAACGCGCCGAGCAGAACATACATAAAAATACGACCGCTATGATAGACGATACCCTGCAACCACGCCGGCCTTTCCCCCTGGGCAAATGGAAGTGCCAGCGTTAAGGGACCACACATGCCCACACAGTGCAGACTGCCGGCCAATCCCAATATCAGGGCTGACCACAGAATCATCAGAGCACGATTTTCTGTTCGTAATAGAATGCTTCGTTATTTGCTGAGTAGTCCACTTTGATGCGCCACAGGCCTCTTAGCAACTCCTGGGTAGAAACCGTCATCCGATTTTGTTCATCGATCTTTACCGGCAAGGTAAAGTCCAATGCTTTATTGTCTGGTTTGTAAAACTGCAGTGTACCGATGATGTTTGTATCCTTCTCCGGAAAATCGATGGTCACCTGATGGGCGTTGCGGTCAATGGCTACCGATAGCGGGCTTAGTTGCTCATTTGCCATTTTGTCGTAATGCTGCTGGTAAGCCAGATCTTCTTTATAATAATCATCGATAACCAGACTGTTGTCGTATTGGAAGGATTTGATCAGCACACCAACCAGTGATAACACGAACAGTATGAGAAAGATGGCGATGCCTGTGCCCCAGTGAAATTTCATGGAATTTACGATTAAGGTGCCAAGAATGAGGTCTTCACCTGATCCACTGTCCGGTCGCCTGAGCGTACCCTCAAAGTGATCTTGTTCTTTCCAGTCTGCAATTCGGAAGGTGGTAATTCTACAAAAACAGCGCCTTCGGTCACATCATTAGGAATGGCAATCGGAGCGTGACCCACCCACTTGATGCGTCCATCGATTCCGATCAGTTCCATTTCCAGAGCCAGGGTGTCGGAGGTCTTGTTGACAAACTGATAATTGTAAAGATTACTGATGTAGCCATCATCGGTCTTTTGGTACAACATACCCGGTGTCCGTAAAAGTAAACCCTCCACCTGGGTCCTGGTGGCAAACAGTATGATTTCCAACAGAACCAATACACCAAGCACACTGGTATAGGCGATGGCGCGAGGTGTCATGATTTTTTTAGCGCCAGTGCGGATTCCTTCTTCGCTATCGTAACGGATCAGGCCGGTCGGACGATTGACTTTGGTCATAACCTCGTCACAGGCGTCAATACAGGCGGTACAGTTGACGCATTCCAGTTGAGTGCCATTACGGATGTCGATACCGGTAGGACAGACCTGAATGCACATTTTACAATCGATGCAATCGCCGAGAAGGGCATTCATCTTGGCGGCTTCTTCCTCTTTGCCTTTAACGGCTTTATGGATTTTGCCCCGGGGCTCACCGCGCAGGTAGTCGTAGGTGATGACTACGGAATTTTTATCCAGCAGTACACCCTGGAGCCGGCCGTATGGGCAGATAGTGGTACAAACCTGTTCACGCAGGAAAGCAAAGACGCCGTAGAAAGCAAAAGAAAAGGCGATCATCGCCAGGAAGCCTTGCGTGTGTTTGGAGATCGGATCTTTGACGATGGCCAGAACCTGGTCAGTACCGATGATGTAGGACAGGAAGGTATTGGCAACTAAAACGGCGATGGAAAAGAAGATAACTTGTTTGCTAAACTTCTTAATGAATTTGGATGCCGTCCACGGAGCATTATTCAACCGGCGCTGGGCATTGGAATCTCCTTCGATCCAATACTCAATTTTCCTGTAGACACTTTCCATGAAGATGGTTTGTGGACATATCCATCCGCAGAAAATCCTACCGTAAATCACCGTAAAAAGGGCAATGAATATCACCATGATGATCATTGCCAGGACAAACAAATGGAAATCCTGGGGCGGAAAATAAGATCCAAACAGGATGAATTTCCGCTCCAGGATATTAAACATGAAGAGAGGATTGCCATGAACCCTGATCCAGGGCATACCGAAAAGAATAACCAATAAAATGACCGATACTACGGTGCGGTAATTGGTAAATTTCCCTTTGGGCTTTTTGGGGTAAATCCATACCCGTTTGCCATGTTCATCAACCGTAGCCAGGTGATCTCTATACCAATCATCCTCTTCTACAATTGGCAGCGGTGTGTTCTCTGACATCCTCTATTTGAATTAATTTTGAATGACCTCCGATGCAGGGGTGGTTTCACCAGCACCTTCAGGATTGTATAAATCACCCTGAGGAGCTTTTGCATTGGGAGGATTGGTACCCTGCAAAGTTAAGATATAGCTGGCAACATCCGCCATAGCAGATGGTGATAACTGTGTCTGCCAGGATATCATCCCTTTTTCGGGTACACCGTATTTTATCGTATTAAATATATTTTTAATATCTCCACCGTGGATCCAATACTTGTCCGTCATATTTGGTCCCACGCCACCTTCTCCGTTGGCTCCGTGACATGCCACACAATTTGCTATCCAAATATCCTTTCCTTGTGCTAATGCAGCGTCGTCTGTTCTGGCAGTGACATTGGTTTCATCAACCAGGTTCCCCTGGGCGGCTACATATTCGGCTACCTGTTGTTTTGCTTCTTTCATCGCCATTTCGTATTCCTGTTTGGAACTCCAGCCGCTGCCGGAAAAATGGTAATAACCCAGGTATATAACCGCAAACCCAATGGTAAAATAAAACATCCACAACCACCAGGGAGGCAGAACATTGTCCAACTCATAAATCCCGTCGTAATCGTGATCAAAGAGAATATCTTTTTCTTTCGACTGGGGCACGCGGTTGGTCAGGCGTTTCATCAGACGTCGCCAGCTTGATTCCTGCAAGGTCTGAACCGCTTCAGGTGCAGTAGGACTGATGCCTTGTTGCTGCAATAAATTGTAGGTATACAATCTGGTCAGCGTTTCATTGGTTCGGTAAAGAACCCAAATTGCGATTCCCACCACCACGACACCCAGAATCAGGAACAGGTTGTCATAAATCAAAGAGAGGAGATCGCTTCCGGACTTGCCCGTACCCATGGATGTTGTGGCAGCGTCCTGCGCCCAGTTTATTCCCGGTGCCAGGAGCAGAATTGCCGGCAAAATGTATTTGGAGGTATGTTGATTTTTCATTTTGTTATTGCTTTAAGGTGGTTGAGGAATAGGAATCTTCATCATCATCCAACGGCAGATGTGCCATATGATCAAGATATTTTTTATCCTTCCGGAAAATGAGGACTATGCTCATCACAAAAATGAACATGAACGTGAGGAGAGCCAGTATGGCCATCCAATTCACATTTCCGGAGCTATTGATGATGTGTTTGAACATAATTAAAGCTTTTGAAAAGTGATTTAATTGGATGTTGGTACGGCTCCGGTGGAAGGCTTGATGTCCGTTCCCAACCGTTGCAAATAAGCGATTAATGCAACTATTTCCTTGGTCGCAAGATTCTCTGTTTCAATGCCGTCTTTCTTCAGGGATGCGGCAATATCCTGTGCCTGTTTGATCAAATCGTCGTTTGCCTTCTCGGCATATCCTTTCGGATACGGTACGCCAAGGCTCTGAAGCGTCTTAATCTTGGCTGCTGTATAGGTAAGATCCAGGTCCCGACGTGCCAGCCAGGGGTATGGAGGCATAATGGAACCAGCGCTCATGCTTTCAGGGTCCATCATGTGATAATAGTGCCAGCTGTCTGGATATTTTCCTCCCTCCCGTTGCAGATCCGGTCCGGTACGCTTGGAACCCCACAGAAATGGATGATCGTAGACGAATTCACCCGATTTGGAATATTCACCATAACGCTCGGTTTCCGATCTGAAAGGACGGATCATCTGTGAATGACAACCTAGACACCCTTCCCGGATGTAAATATCGCGGCCCTGCAGTTCAAGCGGGGTATAGGGCTTGACGGAGGCAATTTTCGGAATATTGCTGCCAATGGTCAACATCGGGATGATTTCGACCATACCGCCGATCAGGATCAGTATGGCGCTGGCGATAAGCATCTGGATGGGCTTGCGTTCGATCCATTTATGCCAATATTCACCAGCATGGGCGACGTACTCTTCCCGGGCAGGAGCCTCGGCAGCCTCGTTGGCGATCAGGTGACCGGATTTTGCCGTCTTCCAGAGGTTAATCAGCATCAGGATGACACCACTGAAATACAGGGTTCCGCCAAATGCACGGATCATGTACATCGGTATGATCTGAGTTACGGTCTCCAGGAAACTTCCATACTGCAGAAAGCCTTCCGGGGTAAACTGTTTCCACATCAAACTTTGGGTCCATCCGGCCCAGTAAAGTGGCAATGCATAAAAGACAATACCCAACGTCGAAATCCAGAAGTGAGCATTCGCCATTTTGACAGAGTGCAGTTTGGTATTGTACAATCTTGGTATTAACCAGTATAAGATTCCAAAGGTCAGCAGACCATTCCATCCCAGCGTTCCAATATGTACGTGACCAATGGTCCAGTCGGTGTAGTGGCTAATGGCGTTGATGGATTTAATGGAAAGCATTGGGCCTTCGAATGTGGACATACCGTAGGCGGCAACGGCCACCACCATCATTTTCAGAATTGGGTCATCGCGTACACGATCCCACGCGCCACGCAGTGTCAATAGTCCATTGAGCATACCACCCCAGGACGGAGCAATCAGCATGATCGAGAACACGGTACCCAGGGACTGGGCCCAGTCAGGCAACGAGGTATACAACAAATGGTGTGGGCCCGCCCAGATGTAGATGAAAATCAATGCCCAAAAGTGGACGATCGATAGTTTATAGGAGTAAACCGGGCGATTTGCAGCCTTTGGCATGAAATAATACATCAGCCCGAGGTAAGGTGTTGTCAGGAAGAAGGCGACTGCGTTGTGCCCGTACCACCACTGCACAAGGGCATCCTGTACACCCGCAAAGACCGGGTAGGACTTGATCCAGCTCCAGGGATACTCCAGGTTATTGACTACGTGCAAGACAGTCACTGTAATCCAAGTGGCAATGTAAAACCAGATAGCCACGTAGAGGTGATTCTCTCTCCGTTTCAGGATGGTGCCAAACATATTCAAGCCGAAGACGATCCATACCAGGGCTATGGCGATGTCTATCGGCCATTCCAACTCGGCATATTCTTTGGCTGAGGTAATCCCAAAAGGTAGGGTTAATGCGGCGGATACGATGATCAGCTGCCATCCCCAGAAGTGGATTTTTGACAGCATGTCACTAAACATCCTGGTTTTCAGCAAGCGCTGCAAGCTGTAATACACACCCATGAAAATACCGTTGCCGACAAATGCAAAAATAGCAGCATTGGTGTGCAGGGGACGCAACCGGCCGAAGGTCAGCTCAGGCCCCATGTTTAGTCCCGGGGTGAAAATCTGGAATGCAATGAGCACGCCCACCAGCATCCCCACCAATCCCCAGATGGCGGTTGCAACGGCGAAATTACGCACGATCCCGTTGTCGTAGTTGAATTGTTCGATCTTTCCCATTCCTTAAGGTTTGTTAACGGTTGTAGAATTGTTATCGATTGATGTAGAATTTTCGGGTTTTTTATCGTCCCAGAGGATGCGGACGCTTGGGGTGTATTCGTCGTCGTATTGACCGCTGCGTACGGCCCAGAAAAATGCAGCAAGAAAGCCGCCTGCAACTATAAGACTAATGCCTATAAGCAAAAATATCACCCCCATACAGCTGAATTTAAATGCAAGATAGAGTGCATATATTTATTAAATGTGACATTACTCACGTTGAAAATTGATATAAATCATCCACTTTCGTTTGGACCCAATCCGCTTGTGGCAGTTCATTTAATTTCATTATCCTGAACAATAATGTGCTGGCAGAAAGGCCATATAAGACCATAGTCACGCTGCTTATCGGCATCAGAACGGCGGCAACCAGCGGAGATAACATTCCCTGCACTGCAAAACTTAGTCCGACCACATTATATAACAAAGCCAGAAAATAAGCACCAAAAACGACCCGCCGACTTAAACGGGTGTACTGGATTAATTGCGGAAGGTAAGGAAAAAGACCATTGTGGATAATAGCATCGGAGGCTGGTGTAAAATTATTAATGTCCTCCGTGATCACCAGACCTACCTCACTGGCTTGTAAAGCGCCGGCGTCATTAATGCCATCGCCGATCATCATCACCCGTTGTTCTGCGTCCTGCAGGGCACGGATGTATTCCAATTTATCTTTTGGCTTCTGGTTAAACAGGATCGTGCTTGCGGCCGGAAAGACCGAACGGATCCTCCTTAACTCCCGGTCTCCGTCGCCGGAAAGCAGGGAAAGCTGATAATCCCGGGCCAGCACCTTGATGGTTTTCCTCCAGGAAGCGCGGTACCTCGATTCGTACAGGTAATTGCCCCGGTAAGTGCCGTCTATGGAAATGTGAACGCTTTGCTTGCCATTTGAGCCAGGATTTGGAGCTCCTGTCCAGTTTGCCGATCCGATTCGCACCACCTGACCGGCTACCCTGGCGGTTACACCCTGCCCGGGCTCCTCCCGAAAATCTTCGGTGCTGCCCAGCTGGTACTTATTGAGGTAAAGGTCCAGCTGGTGGCTGAGTGGATGGGTGGAGGCATGGGCTACCGAACGTACCAGAACAGACTCTGCTTCGCTCAGTGGTGTGCCATGGAACAGGATGTGATAATCATTTACAGCGGTCAGCGTCCCGGTTTTGTCGAAAACGATATGCGTTAAGCGCTGGATCTCTTCAATGATCCGCGTGCTGCGCAGATACATGTTTTTATCCGCCAGTAAGCGCATGACATTACCATAGGTAAAAGGGATTGCCAGTGCTAGTGCACAAGGACAGGCGATGATCAGCACCGATGTGACGGTGACCAGCGCCATGTTTAAATCCTTGCCTGACCAATACAGGAAGGTAATGCCGGCGATGGTCAGGATGGCAACCGTAAAATAGGTGCCGATCTGATCCGCTAGCCGATGGTCGCGCGTTTCTTTCTTTTGGGTAAAGGCACGGTCTTCCCAAAGTTGTAGTAAGTAGCTCTGTCCGACGGCCTTCGTAACCTGAATTTCAATGGGGCTGCCGATTTGTTTCCCTCCCGCATATAAGGTGTCCCCGGCCCGTTTAAAGACCGGATCGGATTCTCCGGTAACAAAACTGTAATCGATTTGCGTGGCTGGCGTAAGGAGGATGCCATCTGCCGGGATCAGCTGATTGTTCTTGATCTGAATGCGCTGTCCTGGCTCCACTTTTGAAAGCGGGATGGTAGTCCAGCGGTCTTCTTGCCATACCGAAATGGCAATGGGAAAATAGGACTTGTAATCGCGGTCAAAGGATAAGTGGTGAAAGGTCTTCTGTTGAAACCATTTGCCGATCAGAAGGAAAAAAACCAGCCCGGCCAGGCTATCCATATAACCGCTGCCATAATTTCCAAAAATATCGATGGTGCTGCGCACAAACAAGGCGATGATACCAAGGGTGATGGGTACATCCATGTTCAGCCCGCCATTCTTAACCCCGTGCCAAGCGGATTTAAGATAGTCCTGTGCACCGAATAACAGAACGGGTAGCCCAAGTCCCCAATTCAGGTAATTGAACCAGCGGCTGGCCTGGTCGCCTTCGATGCCCAGGTATTCCGGGAAACTGAGCAACATAATGTTGCCAAAACAAAAACCAGCTACGCCAAGTTGGTAATATAATTTCCGGGGAACGACCGGTAACTTTTTTTCTTCCAGTTGGCCCATGTTCAACGAGGGCGCATAGCCTATGTGTTCCAGCATTTCGGCAATCCTGCGCAGCGTGACCTGGGTAGGGTCATAATGGATCGTCACTTTCTTACGTAAGAAATCGACCTGCGAACGGCTTACTCCGGGAACTAATTTATAGAGATGCTCTAACAGCCAGATACAAGATGCGCAATGGATGGCAGGCAAATGAAAAGTAACTTTGATCAGGTGACTGCTGGCATAGTCAATGATCTTTTGCTGAATTTCCGGTTCGTCCAGAAAGGCATAATCCGTAGCTTCCCGCACCCGCTGATTGATGCCTGGAGACTGCTGAATCTTGTAATATTCCTGTAGATTATTGTCGTGGAGGATTTGATAGACCCACTGGCAGCCTTCGCAACAGAAGTCCAGATCATTATGCACAATATGCGTCGTGTCGCATGCCTCCCCACAGTGCACACAAGTTGGTTTTCGCTCTGAAACGCTGATTTCAACAGGCGATTCTTTCATGGCTGCAAAAATCTCTTGAAGATGTCTATCGAAGTTTGACGGCACTCAAATTACAAAATGATTTAAATCATCCGGTAATCGACCAATGGTAAATAATTTTACCGGCTGAAATTTGAAAGACTGCATTACATGATCCAGACTGACCTTATTATCATAGGCGCCGGCCCGGTAGGTCTATTTACTGTTTTTGAAGCAGGGTTACTTAAACTTCGTTGTCATCTGATTGATATCCTCCCACAACCCGGTGGACAATTGAATGAGATTTATCCCAAGAAACCAATTTACGATATACCGGGATTGCCTTCTATCCTGGCAAAAGATTTAACAACCAATTTATTGGAACAAATTCAACCATTCGATCCGGGCTTTAGTCTGGGCGAGCGAGCCGAAACCCTAGAAAAAACAGATGAGGGAGAATGGCAAATAACAACCAATGAAGGAACGGTTGTACGGGGCAAAGTGGTTGTTTTAGCAGCCGGACTCGGTTCCTTCGAGCCCCGAAAGCCACCTATCCCCGGTCTCCCCCGGTTTGAAGGTAAAGGCGTAGACTATTTTGTGAAAGATCCTGAAAAATACCGTGACAAAGACATTCTCATTGCAGGTGGTGGTGATTCGGCGCTGGATTGGACTCTGGACCTGGTGGATATCGCCCGGTCGGTTACCCTTGTACATCGCAGAACCGAATTTCGCGGAGCACCGGACAGCATCGAGAAAATGTTGAAGCTGGCTGAAGCCGGGCGGGTTAACTTAAGGAGAAATGCGCAGGTAACCGATGTCCTGGGGGACGATGACGGACTAAAACAAGTGATCATCTCCAGCGAGGAGTTCGGCGAATTTGGTCAGGACATCGACTATTTTATTCCATTATTTGGCCTGACACCCAAACTTGGGCCGATAGAGAATTGGGGTTTGGAAACAACCAAAGAAGGGATTCGGGTTAGTCTGCCTTATTATGAAACCAATGTGCCGGGCATATTTGCAGTAGGTGACAGTAATACTTATGAAGGGAAGCTGAAGCTGATCCTGTGCGGCTTCCACGAAGCGACTCTGATGGTGCAAAGAGCTTTTCAATACATTCACCCGGACAAAAAGCTGAGTTTTAAATACACGACGGTAATGGGTGAGCAGGGACTATTGCAAAAAGCGCAGTCGCTATGATTCAAATAAACATTGTAGATCGTGAGGGAGTCGAGCATACCCTGGAAGCTCCCACGGATATGCATATGAATATCATGGAGCTGTGCAAGGCCTATGAATTTCCGGTTAAAGGGACTTGTGGGGGGATGGCCATGTGCTCGACCTGCCATGTATACGTGCTCTCAGACACCCCTTTGCCAGAAATGGGTGCGGAGGAAGAAGAAATGCTGGACCAGGCTTTTTTTGTAGACGCCCGCAGCCGGTTAGGTTGCCAACTGATGATTAACGAAGCCATGGACGGACTCCAACTTCAGTTGGCTCCGGAAAGTGACTGAAAGCTTATCGTATCCTTCACTCGAATTTCAGGTAATAATCAAAAAAAGGAAGCATTTGCTGAGGAATGCGTCCATCCTTGGTGTAAATACCACTGGTGTGGGTTCCAATGTATTCTTCAGCGAAATGTGTGATTCCCACATTTTCCAGTCGTTCACTGAACATCCTGCACTGTTGGGTAAATCGTTCACCGGAATTGCGTCCCCAATCCAGCTTGATTGCCTTTAATTTTTGCAGATTTTGCAGATGACTGTCAATCATGTGAACCGGCATATTCGCATACCATTTATGCAGTACCTCAGGATGGACAATCAGGCTGTCCCCTGCATACTCAAAGGGTATGTCGCAATAAAATGGAGGCCTTTGCGGATTCGGCGACCAGGACTTCGCGAAGGCCAGGATGACCTGTCCAAAATAGGTCTTTTTTACATCCTCCAGGGTGCGCGCAGCGGACAACTCACGGTACGTTTCACTATTAGGACCATATTCACGGACGATGGTGAGGGCGCCGGGGCTTAGTGCATAAACACTGCTAAAGGTTTCCGGATGGTCCATGGCGATCTTCAGCGCGCCATATCCGCCCATACTATGACCGGTAATGCCCCGGCTGTCCCGGTCAGGGAGTGTACGAAAATGCTGGTCTATGTATGCAACAAGGTCAATGGCCGTAAAATCTTCCCATTGACCATAAAGACTTGAATTACTGTAAAAACTACCCTCATAAGAGGTTTTTTCATCGGGAATGACCAGGATGAAGGGCCTGATTCGTTGGGTGGCGATGGCAAAATCAAGGATTCCGGCTATGGGTTTGAGCATATTGGCGTCTCCGAAAAATCCATGTAGGAAATAGATCACCGGATAGCGTATACCGGAATTTTTATAACCTGGTGGCAAATAGACCGCTACTGCCCGGGTGGTATGTTCCCCCATGTTGTTTTCCAGTGATTTCGAATGAAGGGAATCCAGCTGCACGGTGCCAGCCGGATACTGAGCCAAGCCATAGCTTGCTACCACCAATGTCAGATAAGTACCTAAGAGCCACCTTTTCATTTTCATTTCTTTTGATTCTTTAATATACATTATGAGCGCTCATTCCTGAAATGATCTTACCGCAGGTAGGCTTCTGAAGCAGGCGATTGCTCATAAATCGTCGCTTAACGAGGAAATACCGGGAAGGATAATTTTTTAACTTGTGGGGATATCAAACCGTCTGATATGGCACAATCTCCCGTCAACGTAAATTCTACCGGAACAGCAACCAATACCTATGATGCTATTGTCATCGGGTCAGGGATCAGTGGTGGATGGGCTGCGAAGGAATTATGTGATCAGGGGCTGAAAACCCTGGTCTTAGAACGGGGTAGGAATGTAGAACACCTCAAAGATTATCCCACTGCGATGAAGGGACCGTGGGAGTTTAAACATCACCTGCGGTTGCCCCGGCAAGTGCTGGATGATAACCCGGTCGTTGGCCGGTGTTATGCTTTCAACGACGCGACGCAACATTTTTTTGTCAAAGACAAAGAGCATCCCTACATCCAGGAAAAACCTTTTGACTGGATCCGTGGGTATCAGGTCGGTGGCAAAAGCCTGTTGTGGGCCCGGCAGACGCAGCGATGGAGTCGTTTTGAATTTGAAGGCCCGGCACGCGACGGCATTTACGAATGGCCGATCGGTTACGATGATCTGGCTCCCTGGTACAGTCATGTAGAGCGATTTGCCGGGATAAGCGGTAATTACGACGGTTTGGAAACCCTGCCCGATGGCGAATTCCTTCCTCCCTGGGAAATGAATTGTGTGGAGACGGAGATCCGGGGTCGCATCATGAACAAATATGCGGATCGTCATGTCATCCAGGGCCGGTGTGCTCATCTCACCGAACCGAAGGAAATCCATGTGCAGCAGGGGCGCACGAAGTGCAATGCGCGTTCCCTCTGTGAAAGAGGCTGCCCTTTTGGTGCTTATTTTAGCTCCAATTCGACCACCATACCCTGGGCAAAACGAACCGGTAACTTGACACTCCGTCCGGACAGTGTCGTCCATTCGATTATTTACGATGACAATCTGGGTAAAGCAACCGGGGTTCGCGTTGTGGATGCCCATACCCATGAGCTCACCGATTTCTATGCCCGCATCCTGTTTGTGAATGCGGCGACGCTAAACACCAACCTCCTGCTACTGAATTCAACCTCAAAAAGGTTTCCTCAGGGCCTGGGTAATGATCATGGCCTACTGGGTAAATACATCTTGTTTCACAACTACCGGGGACTGGTCAACGGGGATTACGATGGGCCAGAGGACAAATATTATTTTGGCCGCCGGCCTACCCAGCCCATGCTGCCGAATTTCAGGAATGTGTATAAGCAGGAGATGGACTTCCAACGTGGGTACATGTCCTTTTACGGCGCTGGCAGAGGCCAGGCCGATGGGAGTGACACATCCGGAATCGGCGCCGGATTTAAAGCGGCCATCGCGGAGCCTGGACCTTGGTTTGTATCGATGATGATCCAGGGAGAAACCATACCCAAGATCACCAATGAAGTCCGCATAAGCGGTGACCGGAAGGACGACTGGGACATGCCGCTGTTAATTACCAATGTTGATTACGATGACAACGACCGGATGATGACGGAAGATTTTATCACCCAGGCATCTGAAATGCTGGAGGAGGGAGGCTGCCGGAATATTTCTTCCTGGAACTCTCAACAGGCACCTGGACTGGATATTCACGAAATGGGAGGCGTGCGGATGGGTAAGGATCCAAAAACTTCATTACTCAATGCATGGAACCAGTTTCACAACTGTCCCAATGTATTTGTCACTGACGGAGCCTGTATGCCTACCACCGGTTGCCAGAATCCTTCACTGACGTTTATGGCCCTAACGGCCAGGGCGGCCAATTATGCTGTAGAACAGTTGAGGAAGGGGGAGCTGTAGAGGAGCTATTAGATTTAAGATTTAAGATTTAAGATGTGAAATTTAAGATGTGAGATGTGAGAGACGAGATGTGAGATAAAAAATACAAAAATCAACCATGGATCGAAGAACTCTATTACGCTCGATAGCCATTATTACCGGTGCAACTGTAGTCGGTGGTGAATGGTTACTCAGCGGATGTAAAAGCCCCCAAGCGAAAACTGGATTGTTTTCAACTCAGGATGTTTCCTTGATGGATGAAATAGCAGAAACGATCCTGCCGGCTACGGATATTCCCGGAGCTAAAGCAGCCGGGGTTGGTTCGTTTATGGCGTTAATGGTGGAGGATTGTTACAATCCGGATCAGCAAAATGCCTTTACCGAAGGGTTGACGAGCCTTGAAGCGCAGTGCTTGAAGTCTACCGGAAAATCCTTTTTAGCTGCTCAACCGGCGGATCGGGAAACATTCCTAATTGCTCAGGATCAGGAGGCTAAAAAGGCACTGGCCGAAGGCGGATTTCATTACTTCACCATGATCAAACAGCTGGTCTTGTTTAGCTATTTTACCACTGAAATAGGAGCTACCCAGGGCTTGCGATATGTTTCGGTTCCAGGCAGGTATGAGGGTTGCATTCCCTATGTAAAAGGGGAGAAGGCTTGGGCATTGTAGAGCCCTTTTTTAAAATCGTAAACGATTGCAGGTGATTTTCGAATGAATAATCCTAAGCCTGGTCGCTATACGCAATTCGCAATTTTCAGGTCAAATCTTTTTCAGTTCCCGGCCAGAATTACGCAGATTATCCCGTAGGATGTGGATTGCATGCTTGGCATTCCTAAACTTCCCATGGAGACGAAAACACGGAAACACCTAAACACGTTCGTGAACATGTTATCCTGCTTTTTCGTACCTTTTCCTAATCAATTGATCGCCTGGCTTATGGCTTCACCCGAAGTATATATATCGCATGCCTGGGGAGGGGAGAGTGACGTTGTCCTCAAAAAGATCGTCGACCGGCTCCAGCATGAAAAGATCAACCTGGTCTACGACCACAAAGACCTGCAATACCGAGGTAGCATCCGTGCCTTTATGGATGAATTGGGTAAGTCCAAGGCTGTGATCATCATCCTCAGCAACAAATACCTGCATTCGGAATATTGCATGTTTGAGTTGCTGCAGATCTACAACAATGAGCGGTTTATGGACCGCATCTTCCCGGTGGTGCTGGATGAAGTGAACATTGCCAAGTCGACCGAACGGATTGAGTTGGTTAAATACTGGGAAAACCAATCGTTCGAGTTGGAAGAAAAGATCAGGGAGTTGCGTTCGCTTTCCTATATTGAGGGTATTACCGATGACCTCAATTTGTATGGGGACATCCGGAAGAATATCGCCAAACTAACCTACATTCTCCGCGATATCAATACCCTTAATATCCGACTGCATACCGAAGAAAACTTTGAAAGCCTGGTCAAACAGATTCAGGAGGCTTTAAAGCGAATACCCTTGCCGGAAAAAGCAACCCAACTGGAGTGGCGCGATAAGAAGTCCGGAAAGGTCAAATGGTGGGTCTATGCGGCACCGGTTATTATTTTGATGCTCCTAGCAGGGATGTGGTTGTTTCGACCAACGAAGATCGTCAGCTCAAACGCTCCTAATTTTGATGCCTGGCTGGGTACCTGGCACCAGGAAGTGCAGAGCGAAGGCGATCCCATCCGGGGCGATGTCTTATTGTCCATGGATAAAAACCGGCTTACCGGCATGGTGTCCAATTTGTATGCGGACCATTCCACCTCCTCCAATGAATTGTTTGATCTGACCGTCTCCAATAATGGCAGGCGTCTGGAGGGGAAATGGAAGACCATTGAATTGCTAAGCCCGCAGGAAGGCACCTTCTCCTGGCAACTGGAAGGGGATCAATTTGAAGGTTATTATACCGTTGGTGATAACCCGCAAAAATTCTACTGGAACGGGAAGCGATAAATACGTAAATTACGGTTACATCAGCTGTCTATGATCAAGCGATTACGTCTTATTCGTGCTCTCTTACCCATTTTGGTGTTCGGATTTATTGGTACTTCTTCCAGCGGGCAGTCGCTCGGATTCCTGGATACCACGGCTCAGCTATTTATTGGCGGAGCTTCCACCTACATCCTGCCCAAGGATCAATTGGAAGTTCAGTTTACCAATGGCCTGACCTCCTACTGGCTAGCGTATAATGAATTTACGCAGGATAACTACAGCCGCATCGCCAACCGGCGCCGCACCACTTTTTTCCAGCAGAAATTAAGAGCGATCTATGGCTTCTCCGCTTCCCAGCGGTGGGATCTCGGTGTGGAGGCATCGTACAATCATTACCGCGATGACGACGATGCGCGCAGCTCACCTTTAAGGGTGTTTAGTGATGGCCATCCCGAGACCGGCTATTCCTATCGAGGGCTTGCTTCGTTGGGGTTTCGGTTTCGAGCAACGCCGGTCGCTTCATTGCCTGAGTGGACCATCCAGGCAGGCTATTCCTTTCCGGTCGGCAATCTTGCCCCTTCTGTCAAGCGCCTGCTCAGCAGTGACCTGAGTACGGCTGACTTGTTATCTACATTTTTCCGCAAGATCGGCGACGGTTCGTACTATTTCGTGCAAGCCCAGGGGCTTTATCAATATTCGACGGAACGGGTGAATTATCAAGGGGCCGGGTCCTTTTATCTGGTCCAGCGATTAGGCGGCTCCTGGTATCTTTTTCCAGGTCTTAGCTATGTGTGGAGTAACCAGAGCCAGAAACGGGGTAACTATTCCAACATCAGTCAGATTATTTTCGGTGGCGTAGGCCTGCAGTGGCAACCTCGTTTTGCGTATAGTTTTTCCCTGGTATACCTGTATCCTTTCCGCTACGATATCGGCAGCCCATTTGTTGAGGTGGTACCGAACAGCTATGCAAGTATAAACCTGGGAGTTCGCGCGTTGCTGAACCACTAAGGATCCGGAAGTTTTTCAACCCTGTGTCCCACTATGCTTCAGAACACTATTTCTGCGGTTTCACCTGAATGGGAAGATTTTTTCCTCCGGAAGGCAGTTTGAAGTTGATTTGCCCCTTATCGTCGCTGATTACTATTTGCTCTTGTCCGCTGGCCAGGATGGAATAAGTGCCATTAGGTTTTTCCACCGTAATCGAATAGGCAAGTGGACTGTCTCCATCCGATGATTGCTCCCAACGATACGCTTCCGCATCCCATTGCTGAATTTCAAGGCCAAGATCCACACTGGTCAGGACCCTTATGGAAGGCTGGTCTTCGTTTCCAGCAAAAAAACTCAATGCATTCTTATCGGCATAGAATCCGAAATCCCGGCTAGCAGTTACCTTGAATTGCCCATTGGAAACGGAATACCGGCCTGTGTTTAAATGTATTTCCAGAGGCTCTCCGCGAAAGTGGTAACGCAACGTTGTCCCGGACAATTTATCCGGAAGGTGCGGGTTCAGGTAGAGCCGATTGTACCGTGGGTTGACGCCATACAAGGATTTGTACAATCCGACCAAAGCCAGGCTGTTTCCGGCCAGAATATCATCACCCAATCCATCCTGATGTACGCGTCCGTACCGCTGGTAGGCCAGTCCATCCTGGTCGTAACGATCCAGTACGTTTTGTACATATTTCAGGGCCAGGTCCGGCTGATACCCGGCGTAAGCTTGCACACCTACACTGCCCCAGGATAAAAAGAGATCACCATTTTCGTAATTGGGAAATGGAAACTGCCAGTCATTGCCTTCGCCAAAGGCATAAGGAAAGATGCATATCGGCCAGAAAAATAAATTTTCGTGCGCGGTCTGCTCTTCGATCTTATCCAGGATAGCATGACTGCGTAGCGTGTCATCACAAAGGCCATAAGCAACCGCCATCAGATTGACGGGAACGACCAGATTATCACCGTGGATGCTGTTATCCGGCTCCCGCCAATGAATATACCAGCGGTTGTGAGCATCCCAGAATCCGCCTTCTTCGGTGCTCAGGTTGAAACTCTTTTTCATCGCAGCAGCATAACGGCCATATTCCATTGCCTTGGTATGGTCCTGCAACTGTTCCTCGATCTGGCTCCATAAGGTAAGGGCGTAATACAGCTTGGCATTGACAAAGGCATTTTCATAGGACGCCCAAATGATATCGATCCAGTCACTTCCTCGCCGCTCGCTCTGAGAATCTGTCATCATTTCTACCAAATGATTTCCATTGTTATCCCGCATGAGGAGGTAGTCCAGGGCTTTTTCACAGGTAAATTTATGTTGCATGACCCAGGCCAGATCACCGGTCAGGTCGAAGACCTGGGCTACATTGGCAACAAAATCGGCGTTAGAGTCCATCAGATAGCCCCACTGTGCTTCGTAAAATCCCCAGGGATTAACGCTGCCGGGGATGGCATCTTCATCCAGGTAGGCCCACCGGGCAATCACTCTGCCATCCGGTTGAATGGCGTGATCCCGATAGTTATCCAGGCATTCCTGGTAGCCTTTTATGTAGGATTCATCGTTGATGCCGATTGCAAACTCTGCGATGTATTGTTCGTGCAGACAGATGGGGCCATAGGGGGTATGCCAACTGTTCCCGCCAAATAACTTCCTGTCGATGACTCCGATCCGGGCTACCGTATTTAGCAAATTCCCAACCTGCTGACCATCCAGCCCTGCCAGGTTGCCGCGATCGTATGCTTCATGATAGTTCAGGTAGGAGAGGGTGATGGTTTCCTTGGATTTCCCTTTGGACAACTGAAAATTATCCCAGACATCGGTCTTGCCCCGGATAAATCGACTTCTTTTTTCTTTTTCGTAGCGGGGTGTCATCTCCTCATCGGATACGGTGATGTGATAAACGAGTTCATCGGTTTCCGAGCGGCTGTATTTCATGGCAACTTGTTTACCTGGATCAGCCACCTGAACCTGTAGTCCGTTGCCGGTTTTGCTGTTCCAGAAAATGGAACTGTTGGAGTGCACGCCGTAGGTGCATTTTTTCTGATTGAACAGGTAGAACCAGGCGATTCCGCCATAGCTGAGGAATGCGCCGTCCCAGGTATCGATGCGATCAAAATGAAACGCCGGAAAGGCCGCCTCTTCAGCTTGCATGGTCCGCGGAATGTTCCGGTCAATTTCAAATTGAATCGCTGTATCGGATAAAGTGAAATGCCAGGTTTCCCGGATCCATTCTTTCCCGCTCCCGTAGTTTATGTTGCGAATAATGATTTCATTTTCACTCGATTTTACGACAGGGTCGTGTTCCAGTTGTTGGGTGGAATACGTGCCCGAGGCGGTGCGTACTTCTGAATAAATGCCTGCATGGCCGGAGAGGACTTGCTGACCATTCAGGTTCAATGTTGAAATGACACATTTTTGTCCATATTCAAGCGTGAGACGCATTGTTGAATTCCCAAAGGTGATTGATTTGGTTTCGATTTGATCCTGGATCAGGATATTTCCACCAATTAGCGGGAGGAAAGTTAAAAGGAGCACAGCACCCAAAAACCATTTATTTTTCATGTTCCTATTTTCAATGCCCATTCGGGTTAAGCAATTCTTTTCCAATAAGCTACAACCATCCAACCAAAAGAAATGATAAAAAGAATCCGCTGCCAGATGCCCATATACTCCGGTTTGTAAAAGATCAGCGCTGATAAAAGGCCGGCCATCATGGCGATGGAGAAAGCCCACCAGCGTGCTCCGGGTTTGGAAAGGACAAGGCCGGTTGAAAATGCCAATGCAATGAAGGAAAATCCGGTTAGCGATGCAAATATCGAATGCAGGTCATCTTCCCGGACACTGTAGGTTAACTCCGGATCAATAGGCATATGGTGAAAGATGCCTACCAGGATCAGACTCAGGCTGAAAACGATCAGAGCGATCCGGTGGAACCAAAGTTTGCCTAACGCCGCCCATCCGCTAATCAGGCTTCCTAAACCAAGCAGGATGAAAGTTAGGTTCATGATCCAGGCATTAGGGGTTTGTTGCGCACCTAATTCACTGGTGGTATTATGGATTATGGAATATCCCGGTGCACTGTAATCCGGAAGAAAAAAAACAACCGCCAACAAGATCAGGTAGGCTAAAAGCAGATAAATCGGTTTTCCTGTACTGGATTTTTGCAATGGTTGTTGTGTTGTTATGGAATAATCCTGCTTCTGATCGTTGCCCTGGAATTTTGACAACTCAATGTAGTTCTTTTTCGTGGCCGGAGAATTAAAACGGTGCGCCTAATGGTGTCAGCAAACCCGATTTTTCTTTCGATGTTTTACAGGTAGGCCTTTTCGGATGTGTGAAGAAAAGTAACGGAGTGTCCTGCACTCGGGATACCGCCCGGACCGGGAATCTCGGGTCGATCAGTGATCGCTTATGGAAACAATTCAATATTCCGGCACATCAATAGTGATTGCCATCCTGGTATTTCTGAAACGCGGTCAACTATTTCGAGGTGGGAGCCATATCCCGGTGGATTATTAAGTACGATTCAATCTCTTTTTGCAGAATTATGGCATCTTTCCGGTAGCTGTCCAGTGCCAGGAAAAGGCGACGCAGCAAAGCATTGAAAAATGCTATTTTGTTTTTAAATATCGGACTCCGGGTGGCATAGAGGCTCAATTTATCAAATTTTTCCTGCCAGAATGCCTGAAAAAACCATGCTTCATGTTCCTCCCAGTAAGCATAATTGCGATGAAAGCTGGTAAACGCTTCCCTGCTCTTTATGTCAATATCTACGGTGTATTTGTTGTAAAAATCAGCGATTAGGTTGTTGAGGTCTCTGCTTTTC
Source organism: Lewinellaceae bacterium (assembly GCA_020636355.1). Lineage (GTDB taxonomy): Bacteria > Bacteroidota > Bacteroidia > Chitinophagales > Saprospiraceae > JAGQXC01. The sequence goes on from JACJYB010000001.1 coordinate 493,519, forward strand.
TGATCCATAGCAACTTTGGTCTTTAGGAGATTGGATTTTTCCTGGCTGATGGCAAAATCCGGATAGGAAGAAAAGGACCGGTACAAAGAATCATTGTTTATCCAGTCCTCGGCCGAATAGGCTCCATTTAAAATCCGGGTCAGGGTATTGACCTTCCACTCAAAGATGGGCAAATATTCGTTCAGGATCTGAACATCGTTATCGATCTCGTCGATGATCGAAAGATAAATGCGATCCAGCTCTTGTTTCGACTTGCGGTTTTCATTCCAATTATTGATTTGTAGTGCGATTAAAATCCCGATAACGACAAGGATGATTTCACCAAAGGCGTAGCCAAGATATTTGCCGATCTTACTTTGATTGAACAGGGATAATCGTATCCTTCCGAATATTCTTTTCATTCAAAAGTCTTGATCACTCAATTTAATTAATTTTCACGGTCAGTGAATTCATTTGTGACGAGATCTCCCTGGCATTCCGGTGGCCTCCATTCGAGAATTATGTCGAGGAAAGTTTTTGCCTGGTCTAGGGAAAATACCTTTCCGGCAACTGAATTTGGTTCTCCGGGGAAGAGAAAATACCTTCGGGAATTGATGATCAGGTACTTGGTGTAGGTGCTATCCTGTCAGCAACTCCGGATAGATATTTATAAAACCAACAACTATTCCAGTTAATCGGCTAATCATTATGCAAATAGAAGCTTTACGACCATTGACAACCACGTTGCGTATCCTCTACCCCATCTGGGCTATGGTCGGTATGTTCAGCCTTATCTATGTTCCTTCCCAGGTATTTGACCAGGGGGATATTGCAGAGACAGCAGCGCGCATCCAGTCTATGGAAGGCCTGTTCCGTCTCGGGATTCTGGGAAGTTTGGTAACACAGTTGATTTTCATCCTGACCGCCTGGTATTTGTTCCGATTCTTCCGGGAGACGCATCAGCAGGCTGCCCAGCTTATGTTGATTCTGGCTTTGGTGAGTGTACCGATGGCCATGCTGAATGAATTGTTCTCTCTGTCGATGCTCCAATCAACAGACAACTTGAGCCAACTCCAGTTATTACGTGACCTCCACCGAAGCGGGCTACAAATCGTAATGCTGTTCTGGGGACTGTGGTTGTTCCCATTGGGATACCTGATCATGCGATCCGGTTATTTTCCCCGGATCATCGGCTGGTTTGCCATTGCAGGGGGCGTTGGTTATGTCCTGGGATTTTTCCTGGATGTGCTCGGCCTGCAAATCGAATGGTTAAGTACAATAGCGGAAACCCTCACGCTGGGTGAAGTGCTTTGGTTGTTGTGGCTGATCATTGCCGGCGCCCGGCTCCCGGATTGATGGTAGTTCTGAGGAAATCATTTATAGGGCCAGCTTAAAAATAATCGTCAGCCTTCCGGTCTCCCTGGACAACAACCACATCATGTCATGTTTTTTCTCCAATTTCGGATTTGAGCTGCAAGCAGTGGTTGGTGTTGGCTGCATCGCGTAGCCAGACTGATCAATATCAATGAACTGCCCGGTAAAATGTTCTACTTTGAGCGTGGTTAATTCCTCCTTGGCGGACCGGTCTATGGTCAGTTCAATGTAATTGTTTATCGTGTCGACAATGCCAAAAAACGGATTGTTGAAATAATAAGCGTCGGTATTCCCGCAGGTGCTTAATTCAAAGCTTCCGGAGGCTACAATGCGGGTCGTATCAGTCAGGATCAGGGTCCCGTTTTTAATCAAAGGATATTCTTTATATGGGCCAAACCAAAGGCAATAATCCGGATTCTGAGGACTGATCCAGGCATTGGTAATATCCGGTGGGAATGACGGAGGGGCAACCGGAATGACAATATCCGGAGGCGACGGAAGGATGTAGTTTGGATTGTTGATGAAAAAACTGGGGTCTTCCATGGCTACCTGAATACCTAACGGTCCACAATCGTAATCTTCTACTTCCAGGTTGACATTGCCCTCCAGGTCGCTGGGCATCCGGACGATCAGACCCAGGCCCTCGACAAAGTGAATGTTTTCGGACGATAAGGGTTGATTGTTTACGTAGACAGCACGTGATCTTAACTGATCGGTGAAAATCGGGTTGCTGGCTTGCAACAAAATCTCACTGCCCATGGCATTGACCGGACTCTTGACCACAACTGTAAACGGGGAGTCACATTGAGGGTTGCAACTGCTCAACAGGACCAAAAGGGACATTCCCAGTGCCATTCCCAGGATGCGGAAAAAGATTCGGTGTTTCATAGCAATTAGATTTCTTGTTTCAGAATTTCGAAGAGATGATTTTGTGCGCTCTCCAATGGAGGCATTTGATGCTGCAATGCTTCGTGTGCTTCGTCAGCAGCGCGCTTGGTGTCGGAAACCTTGCGGATTCCTTTGGTGCTGTAATCCTGTAGATTCCGGATGACTTTCTGATTTACCTGATCCAGAATGACCGGATCATGGATCTCGGAAAAGACGTGTTGGTAATAAGCCTCCAGGGCGGAAACCGCAGCCGGATCGTCCCAATAATGCTGCAGGCCCAATAGATATTTCTGCTGATCATTGTATAAGGCATCGCGCGCTTTGCTGTAGTCCAGACACACTTTATTGAAAGCCACTAATGCCTGGTTGTTTTTGTAGCAGGACTGAACTTTCGGCAGCCAGTTTTGCAGATCTTTCAGCCTGGATTCGTAGTCCAGTATTTCGCGGGTCAGGCCTTCGTAGAGTTCTTTTTGACGGACATATTTGGCTTCGAGTGCTTCTGCCAGGCGATTCATTAATGAGCTTACGGTATCCTGAAGGATATTAATCTGTCTGGAGAAGGCTTGCAGAGAGTCGGACAGCCGGCGATTGGCCTGGTTGGAAGCTTCAAGCATTTGTTCCGTCTGTGCCAGCCTCGCATCCCATATTTTACGCTGTTCCTGATAATACAAGACCGTGTCCAGAAGGGATTTCTCCAGTCGAACGATCTGCCGGTCCGAGAGTTTTTTCTCCCTGGTAATCCGGTTGATCTCCTCATCCAGCTTGCGGAGATTAACCTGCAGGTTAGAATCTACTGTGCCGGAAAGGACATAAATTTCGATGGTATAAGAAAGTCTTTCCGGTGGGATCTGTCCGTCCTGGGGACGGAGGATTTGGTAGGTGGTAGGCAGTACTTCTATTTTTAGCTTGGTCTTATTAGGCACTGTGGCGGTAAAATATCCGTCGGGACCAACAGAGACCAGGCCTTGACCTGCAATCAAGACCTGGGCATCTGAGACGCCCTGAACTTTCGGGCCGATCTTTTCAATCACCCGGCCCTGGATCTTACTTACTCCGGAGGTTTGTTGGGCAATCCCATTCCCGGCAATAACAAGCAAGGCCCAGAGCATGCTGGAGCGTGTTATGGGTAATACCGTCTTAAGCCAGGCGATGAGCCAATTAAATCCCATATTGGGGAACTAAGTCCAATGAAAGTTACAACGAATTTATGAACCAGTCAATGGGTAATATATCCAGGGATCACCATACCCTCAAATGATTCGGGAAGGTGTATGTTACTTAAGGATTTTAGCGTTGTCTGAGAACAGCATGCCTTAAAGTTGGCTATCCGGGTGTCAGAGAGCAGTGCATTGTATCTTTTGAGACGTCTCAAGGGGTATTTGAGCCATGCAGAATGATGTCCGTGGGGAATTTTGTACTTTGATTGCATAAAAGATGCATGCCAATGAGATTATTGATCGTTATGGGCTTCTGCAGCCTGTGTAGTTCCGGATTGATTGCTCAATCTACGCAAGACAAAGCCAAAGTCATCCAGGCGGTCGATGACCACCAGGCGGATCTTATCCACCTCAGCGATCAAATCTGGGCTTTTGCCGAGACTGCCCTGAAAGAGTACCAGTCCTCCAAGGTTTTGGCCGATTATGCAGAAGAACAGGGATTTAAGGTCGAACGGGGCGTTGCAGGTATGCCTACCGCCTTTGTCGCCTCCTTCGGGACAGGACGTCCGATCATCGGTGTGCTGGGTGAATACGACGCATTGCCCGGGCTCTCCCAACAGGCATCACCGGATAAGCAGCCCCTGGTAGAAGGTGCCCCCGGCCATGGATGCGGGCATAACCTGTTTGGCGCTGCCAGTTTGGGAGCGGCCATTGCGGTGAAGGAATGGATGGAGAAAACAGGTGCCACAGGAACGGTACGTTTTTATGGCACCCCGGCAGAAGAATCGGTGGGAGGCAAGGTTTATATGGCACGTGCCGGCCTCTTTGATGACCTGGATGCTTGCTTGGACTGGCACCCCGATTACCAGACCAAGGCGTCCACTCAGAGTTCACAGGCTGTGATCGACTACCTGGTCAACTTTCATGGTAAGGCAGCGCATGCGGCCTTTGATCCCTGGAACGGCCGCAGCGCCCTGGATGGTGTGGAATCATTTGTCGATGGAATCAATTTGTTGCGCGAACACGTTCATCCATCCGTACGCATTCATTATGTGATCACCAAGGGAGGCCAAGTACCCAATGTGGTTCCGGAAGAAGCCCAGGTCTGGATCTGGATCCGGGATTCGAAAATGCCCGGAGTACTGGCCGTTTCCGAACGCATGAAAGAAATCGCCAAAGGTGCAGCGCTCATAGCCGGTGTGGAGTCTGAAGTTGTTCTCCAGAACGGCATCTACGATGAAATACCAAATCGTCGGGGAGCTGCCGTATTGCAATCCAATCTCGAAATGCTTGGGGCTATTGAATACACCGAAGAAGAAATAGCATTCGCCAAGGAATTACAGAAATCCACGGGAATTGAGGAGAAGGGGTTGGATGCTTCCATCACGCCATTAGAGCCCACTGCCCCGGATCCCCCGGGCGGATCCACGGATGTCGGAGATGTCAGTTGGATCGTGCCGGAGATCAGTCTGGTGGTGACGACGGCTCCTGTCGCTACCCCCTGGCATGCGTGGCCGGTGGTAGCCTGCGGAGGCATGTCCATTGGCCATAAAGGGATGCTGTATGCTGCAAAAGCACTGGGCTTGACCATGATGGACCTGTTTATGCAGCCGGAGACCTTAAAAGAGATGAAAGCCGAGTTCCTGGAGCGAAAGGGTGATCAGACGTATGAAGCCATGCTGCCGGTGGGACCTCCCCCCATACCGGAAAATGGAAAGCAATGATTTATTTTGGTTTCTTTCAATCGATGGTTGGCCACATAAAATGCCGGATTATTTGATCTGCGGCGGACTGTGGCGTGCATTCAGCAACGTCGAGATAGAAATAATCAACACCGGGTATTTGCACATTCCCGTTGTTCATGGTGTACTTGGAATCCATTTTGTCCAGGTTGTCGGCGGAAAGCTCAATATTCCTTTTACTGGGCTTTTCAGCTAATCGCAACGGCGTTTTATTCCGTTCATGCCTGATCTTCAGAGGGGCATATAATTCCACGACAGAAAAAGTCCATCCGTTATTCGTAAAACGATTAACCAGGTCCCGTACGTAATCCCAGTCCTCTTGTTCATTGAAAGCCCAAACCAGCGTAAAAATGAATCCGGATAATTGCTGACTTTTTGCAACTGTCGAGAAGACCAGTTGGCGAAGCCCTTCATTCAATTCCGCGAATTCCGGATCCCCGAAATCGAAATAGTTAAGCGCGAATTCGATGGAGAGGTGATTGTGAAATAACTTAAATCCGGTCCGTGATGCGATTTCACGTCCGATTGTCATTTTACCGACAGCCGGAGGCCCGCAGAGTAAAAGAAAATGCATGCCCAAAAATAGTATGTTTTGGGTTCTTTCCATGCGCGCTTCGCAACAGGTTACCTTGTTTTCCGAATTCTTTCTTGAGTGGCCAAATACTGTTCCTCGGCTACCACTTGCTGTTTGTGGCAGACGGTTTCTGAAAGCATCTCCTACTTTATTGGCTGTAAAAAAATCGAAATGCGAAATTATTCAGTATTTCTGGTGGGATTGATTATAGCGCTGTCCATGGAGTTACATAGTCAGATTCGGGTAATTCCGATGGATGTACAGGCCATAAGTGGTGGAGAGGTTTCCAATGCCAAATACAGGTTGGACTTCACTGCGGGAGAACCGGTTGCCGGGCTTATCGCCTCAGAAAATATTTTCATAAATCAGGGTTTTCAACAAGGATTATTTCAGAACCTCATATCAACCGTTACCAGGGAATGGGAAGAAGCCTATATCAGGCTTTTTCCTAACCCTACCGGTGGTTTTTTTCAAATTGAAAATAAATCGGAGTATCCACTCAGTCATGTAACCATTATTAATGCCATGGGGCAGGCTGTTCGGGTATTTGACCTGGTCCAGCCGGTCCAACAAATTGATGTGTCGGACTTAAGCAATGGCTTTTATTGGGTGGATATTATCAATTCCATTGGGCGACAACAGCTAATTAAATTAATAAAGTCCGGAAACTATTGATCAACATAATTGAATGCCATGAAGCGTTTTATTCAATTCATTTTATTCATTGTAATTCCTATTGCCACCTTTAATGCGCAAACTACCAGTGGCTTTAAGTATCAGGCGGTTGCAAGAAATTCTGACGGAAGTCTACTTCTGAACCAGCCCATCACCGTAAAATTGGAAATAACCGATGCGAACGGTCTCGTCTATTATTCGGAAACTCAAAATACATCAACATCAGATCTGGGTATTTTTTCTTTAAATGTAGGGCAGGGATCAAGTGTACAAGGCAGTCTGGCTGAAATTCCGTGGACGGAAAATACTTTCAATTTGGATGTGTATCTGGATGTGGAGAATGGCAATAGCCTGGAGTTAGTGGGTTCCAGTGCTATTCTGGGAGTGCCCTACGCGATGTATGCAGAGCGAGCTGGTAAATCCATGGATGATCAGGACACCGACCCGACCAATGAATTGCAAACGCTACAGGCAAACGGGGATCAAATCACCTTATCCGGAGATACCACGCTTACAGTTATTGATCTGGGTGATTTGGTGGAAAATATTATTCAGACGATGGATCAGGATACGGATCCGACCAATGAATTGCAAAGCCTCGAGGTAGCCGGCGATGAAATTTCTCTTACCAATGATAATACCAATACAATTATAAAACTGGGTCCGATAATCCGGGAAGTACTGGATACAACCGGCCTGGATTCTGATGCTACCAATGAAATTCAACAATTATCAAAAATTGGGAATACAATCATGTTGAGTCGTGACGGTGGTGAAGTGACCGATGCCGTGGAAGACGCTGACGCGGATCCTGAAAATGAGCTTCAAAAACTTAGCAAGAATGGCAATAAAATTCTGCTTAGCGGTAATGGGGGAGAGGTTACCGATGCCGTGGAAGACGCTGACGCGGATCCACAAAATGAACTTCAGAAACTGACAAAAAATGGCAGCAAAATACGCCTGAGTGGTAACGGTGGAGAAGTAACAGATGCTGTAAATGATGCCGACGCCGATCCGCAAAATGAAATCCAACGCTTGAGTTTGTCTGGAAATACCTTATCAATCTCCCAGGGCAATTCCGTTGACCTTAAAAAGGTTTCGGATGGAGACAGCGATCCAGCCAATGAACTCCAGGACCTGTCAATCAATGGAGCCAATTTATCGATCTCTGGTGGTAAAGGGGTGCAATTGCCACTGTATTGGCAATTTGAGAAAGGAAATAGTATCGAAGGCATACCGGATATCATCGATGCAGACTATCGTGCCCAGGTTCCTTCCTTACAGGTGGAAGGAGGGCCCCTCCTGACTAGCAGCGGTATTCGCAGCACAGACGATGTGACGCTATTGGGCGCCAATTATTATCTAAAAACCACCAGTTCACAAAATCGCATCCGGCACTACATTTCAGGGGACGCCGGTACCAGTATCTGGTATGGTCCCAACGGAAGAGAAAATGCTGTAATCAAAGGGGATCCTAACAACCGGAATAATGGAAAAATAAGCATTTACGACAGCAATGGCAGTATCCAGGCTTCCATGGAAATTAATTCCGCCGGCAAAGGAGTGCTTGCGGCCGACATCAAAAACTTCTTTATGGATGACCCGGAGCATGAAGATCAACAAATCTGGTACGCATCCCTTGAAGGTCCTGAAGCAGGCACCTATGTGCGAGGACAAATTGAATTGGTAGACGGAGAGGCAGCCGTGACTTTTCCCGATCATTTTCTAAAAGTTGCGACATTGAAAGGGTTGACCATTACCCTGACACCTAATTCGGCAGACTCTAAAGGGTTGGCCGCTGTCGATCGAACTGCAAATGGCTTTGTCATCAGGGAATTGTTCCATGGCACAGGAAATTATACCGTCGACTGGGAGGCGAAAAGCATAAGGAAAGGCTTTGAAGATTATGAAGTGATCCGGCAAAAAAAGGAAAACTAAGTGCCTCCGTTCATGCTTGGATTTTTATACCATCGATTCTGCATTCTGGCCAGTGTCCTTGTCCTTACGGTCTGGTCTCTTCAGGCCCAGGATCTGGCTGCAATAGGGCAACAGTCACCATTTAGTCTTCACGGAGGATTTGATGCGCGATTGAGTATTTACAGGACCAGTCAGCAACTGTCTTATTATGCGCCTTTTGGTTATGCGCTCTCCGCAAACCTGACAGCCAGTATTTATGGTATTTCCATGCCATTTTCATTGATTTATTCGGATAATAACCGCCAGTTCTCACAACCATTTAACCGCATTGGCGTCAGCCCTACCTATAAATGGATCAAGGTTCACCTGGGCTATCGTAATGTACATTTTGGAAAATTCAGCCTGGCAGGGCACACTTTTCTGGGTGCCGGCGTCGAACTCACACCGGGATTGTTCCGGTTTGGTTTTATCAAAGGCCGGTTTAACAAAGCCATCAGGAATGTTCAGGGACTTGAGAATTTTATTGGTCCTCAATACGATCGTCAGGGTATGGCAATGAAAATTGGAGTCGGTTCAGAAGATCATTATCTGGATCTGTCTCTGATGAGTGCAAAAGACGATGCTACCGGGAATAAGCTGGATACTGCTACCGTAACTCCGGCAGAAAATGCTGTGATTGAGCTGCAAACACATCACCGGTTTTATGATTTTATAACATTTGACGTTGAAATTGCGGCCAGCGGATACAATGAGAATAGCAACAGTGAGCAGATCCAGGATGAATTTTGGGGCAGGAATATTGCGGATAGGATCTTTCGAGTGCGAAACAATACCGACCTGCGTTTTGCTGGTGAAGCTTCGCTGGGAGTAGCCTGGAAAACGGCTGGAGTTTCGCTGGGCTACAAATACATTGAGCCTGATTTTCGCTCCATGGGCGCATATACTTTCTACAACGATATTGAAGACATCACCTTCAATCCTTATTGTTCGGTATACCGGGGTAAAATACGCATTAACGGGAGTGTGGGGGTTCAGAAAAATAACCTCAATCGGGTAAGGCTACAGCAATCCCGCCGATTTATTGGAAACATTAACAGTTCGCTGATAATTAATGAAAAGCTTACAACGTCCCTGGCCTACTCGAATTTTCGTTCGGATATCCTTACCGTTCAAGAAGAGTTCTTAAGCGATTCATTTGATATTTATCAAGTATCGGAGCAATACAGGATCAATACCCAATTCAAATTAAGGAATCAACCAATAGGTCAAAACATTGGTTTTTCCATTTTTCATCAATCGTATGTTTCAGAAAGTGAAATCGTACGGATTGGTGTTCAAAAAAACAGACAGTCAGGACTGAGTATGCAATACAATCAGCGCAATCCTCAAAATAAACTTGGATGGAATGCCGGGCTGAATTATTCATTGACTAATAATGAATTGCTGAATTCCTCGAGGGTGAGCTTTAGAGGCGGAGCCCAAAAGTCTTTTTCTGACGTGTGGATCGTACGCGGATTTGCCACAGTGGGCTATACCAACCGGTCGGATGATTTTCATTTTTGGTATTCCTCGGTACAATGCCAGTCCACTTATAAATTAAAACACCGGCAACAGTTGAATATAGTCATTGCTTACATTAATCGACAGCAGGCAAATCGGACATCCACATCGGATGTTCGTTTAAACTTTGGTTATGGGATTTCATTTTAAGTATTTGAATAGCATTAAATTATGGATGGCCATCATCATACATCTTCTGGTGTATTCCATTGGTTCGGGACAGGTTATTCAAATTACTACTTCCATTCAGCCGCCTTACCCGGTTCGGTACTCGGACATCACTGAGAATCCTGAAATCGTGAGTCAGATTGCCGTGGTTATTGAGAATACGACCATGCAACCCCAGGATTTTATGCTCTCTTTGCGGATAAAAAATTTAAATACGGGTCTGCTTGCTCAAACGGATGACATAAACTTCGGGATATGCAAGAATATTAGCCCCGGTGAACGTCTGGACCTATCGGGAAATGACCTTGACGAATATTTCAATTTCAAGGAGGCCAGTATTGATGGTCAGAAAGCATATACGCTACCAATCAATAAGCAGGATTTTCCTGAAGGGATGTACGAATTCTGCATCACTGCGATATCGTGTCAGGACCGGATTACCCCTTTGTCGGAATCCATGCTTGGATGCTCGCTGTTTGAAGTGAAATATGCGGACGCGCCTACGTTGATCGATGTGTGCAATAAAGAGATTAGTCTCGAAGAAAACCCGGCGTTAATTATTAACTGGCAGCATGATATTCAGGAATTAATCGATGGATATGAAGTAACAATTATAGAGGTAATCGACGGCTTTCTGCCTGAAGATTTGATGCAATTTCCAATGTCAAGCCCTTTTTTTTTCCAGGAAACCACTAACGATAAGTTTATCCTTTTAAACATACCGGATCAACTTGACCTGAAGCCCGGGAAAAAATATGCTATCCAGATTCGGGCGATTGACCTGCAGGAACAAGTGCGTTTCAGAAACGAAGGCAAAAGCGAGGTTTGTACTTTTCAAACCCTTGCTGGCGCTGGGGATGATATCCAGGAAGCTGGAGACTTTATTCCTCATTATCCACTCTCCGGCGAATACATACCTTTTAATTTCTTTCCTGTTGCCATTCAATTTCAACCTTATTCTGACAACTATAGGTATCATGAATTTGAATTTAGTCTTACCGAAAATCAATACAATTTAACCTCGGGATCATTCCAGGCATCCGGAACGCCTGCCATCAATAATGATGACAACCGATGGGCAAAGGGGCCGGCGAAAGCGCAACAAAATATCATTTCAAAGAGCTGCGGAATAAAAATAGATCCATTTGAAGAAAACCGAGCCTCTATTCTGGCCTATAATCCACCGAAGGAAGAAATGCAACAAAATTATGGCCATAGTTATTTTGTCAATGGAGCGCGTTATGATGTTACCTATCACGCGGAAATTAAAAACGATCAGGATGATTTAAACCCCGTTTTAGCGGAGACTTTGGATTATGATTATTACATCGGCATGGATAAGCCGGTATTAAATGCTCCATTTGATAACGACACACTGGAGGCAGGTAAAATTGAATTTAAATTTAAGCCTTCCGAACATGTTCCATCCAAACTATTTCCTGATTATTATATTTTCCGGGCTGACGGTCAGGGCGAATGTGATGAATACAATGGAAGTCTTTACCAGAAAGGAGTGTTGCAAATTCGGAGTGACGACACTGGAGAATTGATTTTCCAAAAAGCGTGGACGGTAGGAGATGCGGATGGTATTAATTCAAATTACCATTTAAATTATTTTTTCGATGATCAGGGAAACCCGCTCACCGATCGCATGGAAGTCCTTAAAAATGAGTTATATCCAGCAGAAAAATTATTTGCAGATTCCATCACTAAACCCGGTTCGTATAGCTGGAATGTTGGATGGGTCGATCATGAAGAAGGGGCGTCCTTCGTGTTTTATCAGATCAGCGATACGTTCAAATTTTACATCAGGGACCCTTCGGAAAAAACCACTCCCTCTCCGGGTGAAAAATCGCGCTGTTCTGACATTTGTGAAATTGATTTACCAGAGGACAAGACCGAAGTGCCTTTCGCAATTGGAGATACCCTTCGGATTGGTTTATTCTCGATGAAGGTGACTCAAAAGGTGGGTAAAAATGGCGAAGGAAATATTGAAGTGCCCTGGATCAACCATATTAAAGTGAAGGTCCGTTTTGAGGGTGTCGAGGCTAATTCCAAAAAGCAGGTATTTGCTGGAGTAGCCCGTGCAGTGCTGGAAGATGATCTTAACTTAAAAACCACTGTCGGAGGCTTTGCTCTTGATTTCAAAGATATACCCAGCCAGCGGTTGCGCAATGCCATCACAGCAAGCAAGCGTGTTTCGGATTTAATCAATGGGGATGAGATTACTCTACCAGTGGCGCTCGACCAGAAAATAGATGGTGAGGAGTACCTAGTGGGTTTGATGGATATGGAGTTTAAGCCCGGCAAAGCGAATCTTCAAGCGGTGATGAGTCTTGATTTGCCATTTGACGGCGAATTTTTTGATCAGATATTGTCCTTCGGGTCCCAGATTTGTTTTGGCCCTAATGGCTATGAGTACGATTTTGTTCTATTCAGAGTCGGTGATCTGGAGTTAACGGGCGAAGGGGGTTATGATATTACGATAAAAGGCGCCACCGGGAAGGAAAGCATCGGTCAGCTGGATACGAGTGGAATTACTTACGTGGATTGGGATTGTGATGGTTTCCGAAAGGCAAGCATTGCCGGTGAAGTCGTTATTCCCCGCAATAAGCTGGTTCCGATTGGCAGCGATGGTCAAGTGATCCCTGGTAGCGATAACAAAGTCAAAGGGGTCTTTCGGGCTTCATGGATTAAAAGCCATGGATTTATTGCCCGCATGCATATGGATTCCCGCTTCGCCCATCCGTCCAGGACGGACCTTAGTTTTGAAGCGAAAGAAGTATTATGGGATGTATCTGATGCGGAGAACCCCCCTGAAATCAGATTTCCACAGGGATATCAGCATCCTGCTCTGGCATCTCCGTCTACTGCGGCAGCCTGGCGTGGATTTTACTTTAAGGACATTGTTGTTCATCTGGACTCGCTCTTTGATCTGCCAGGAGAGACGGAGATAGCCCTGAGCAACTTCATCGCTGACTACGGTGGAATTTCGGTCGATCTTGATGCACGAAATCTGTTGCCCTGGGAAAACGGAGCGGGCAAGGATGGCTGGGGTATCTCTATGGATACTTTAAGAGCCTCCTGGATGAATGGTGACTTTAAAGGCCTAAAGGTCATGGGGAAGCTGGGAATGCCTATCCTTGACGAAAAAGACAATTTTAAATACCGTGCCATTGCTGATATTGGGGAAAGCTCAAAGGGTTTTTCAGTGGCCATATTTGCAGATGGACCGCTTAGCATACCCATTTCACTCGCAGAGATTACAGTGGATGATAATTCGCGTATCCAGTATGTCTCAAAAGAAGTACATCCTTTCCAGGCCTCCATCCACGGTTCAATGAAGATCATCAACGAAACAGCAAATAGCTTTCTGGAAGATGCAGGTAATTCAATCCCATCAATGAACTTTGATGAAGTTCGCTTCTCCTATTTTAAGAACTGGGGGAGTGCACACAAAACGGATTTTGACGTATCTCTGGCCAGTCCCCAAAAATATATGGGTGGATTTCCAGTCACACTGGACTCCGTAGGTCTAACCACCGAAGGGCTCAATCCGGCATTCATTATCGTTCCTCAATTGAATCTGGTCAGTGGCGTTGATGGGTTCAAAGCGAAAACGAAATTGGTTGTTACCGGAGAACTGGAAGGACTAGTCCGTCAACACATTAAAGTAAAGGATGTAAAACTTGCTGCGATAGGCATTGATGCTACCTGGAGTGGCGTTGGGCTTAAAGGAGAACTGGAGTTTTACAATGAAAACAATGCCGAAGGATTTCGTGCTAATGCACTGGAAGTACTCTTTCCGCTGCTGTCAGCTCCGGTCAAACTAAATGCAGAATTCGGGACCTTCGGTTCAGCCAATAAAGCAACTGCCAATTTCGGGTCGGATCAATATTTTGGATATTGGTTTGTGGATGGTATGCTGCCATTGCCCGATCCGGGAATTGGTATTTTCCCTGGTTTCAGCCTTTATGGAATTGGAGGCGGGGCTTATTATAATATGTCTTTTTCAGGATTGCCAACCTATAAAGACAGCGGTAACGCACAAGCTCAACCTTCCGGCGCCAAGTATGCACCCGATCACGGATCTTATGGGATCAAATTAGCGACCATTATGGGTACCAGTGGTAATCCTGAGGCGCTCAATATGGATGTAGCCCTGCAATTGGAATTCAATGCGTCATTTGGAATTAACAACATCGCCTTGCTGGGTGATGCCTACGTGATGACGCCGTTAAAAAAACGGGAAAAAGCTAAGATTCATGGAAATCTGGTGGCCCAATACGATTTCCCAAACCGTGTGCTGGATTGTAACCTGGATATTTTTGCGCGGATAGAGGAGAGTGGAGCAAAAATATACGGTGGATTTGCAAACGATAAAGTGGTCAACGCCAAACTCTATGCCGGTGGTCCTGAAGATATTTGGTTCCTTAACATTGGAACGGCGGAGGAAAGGGGGTTGCTGAAAGCTGAATTTGGAGGGGGCCTGGGCAAAGTTGATCTAAACAGTTATCTGATGGTAGGTGACAGAGTTCCTTCCGTGATTCCCGAGCCACCAAAAGAATTGATGGATATTCTCAATGGAGGGGCAAATACCCAGGGAGATCATGGAGAAATTATGGGTTCCACAACCTATAGCACCCAAAGCAGATCCAATCTCTCCATCTACTCCAATGCAAATGGTTTCGCTTTTGGGGCCGGACTACATGTAAACCCCGATCCATTTGAATTTTTGATCCTGTTTGTTAAAATGGAAGCCTGGCTAGGTTTTGATTTCACGGTATCAAAATCTTCGGAGCCGATCCACTGCTCTAACCTGGGAGGTGAGCGGGGAGCTAACGGATGGTATGGGCAAGGCCAGTTGTACGCTGGTCTTAAAGGTAGTATGGGCATTCACGTGGACCTGTTCGGTTGGGACAAACGGGTGTCATTTCTGGATTTTGCAGCGGCACTCCGGATTTATGGAGGTACGCCTTCACCCACTTTTTTCGCGGGAAATGCCCGGGTGCGATATAATGTGCTGGATGGTTTGATCAAAGGATCTTCTTCCTTTGCTTTTACTATAGGAGACCCTTGTATCCCTGCATCGGGAGGCGCATTGGCCGGTGTAAGTGTAATCGGCGACACCTATCCCAACGCGAGTAATAATTCCGGAGTATCGCCGGTCGCTGACTTTGCGGTAACTTATAATCTACCAGTGCGTAGGAACATCGAAATCCCTGAATTTGATGATGATGGCAAACCGCTGGGAACGGCCATCTATCGCTTTAATCCAGTTTACACCATATTGAACAAACAAACGAATAAGCTGCTCGCCGTGGAGTCTACATCTTACAACGGCACCATGGATCAGGTCACACTGGTCTTATCCGAGCCTTTGCAGCCTCAAACCAATTATTCATTTACGGTAAAAGTTACAGCCACCCATCGTGGTAAGTCGGGGGATGAACAGGTTCTCGTCAACGGACAAATATGGCATGAGACGGTAACGGTTCTTTTCAAAACCGGAGACTTGCCGGAAACGATGGAATACGATCAGATGGTCAAATTGTCTTATCCCTATCGAGGTCAACGGTATTTTCTAAAAGAGGAGACAGAAAATGGTTTGGGGTTCATTTGGTTTAAAAACGATATTTCCAGTTCCTACCTCTACCAGGTTCATCCGGAAAATAAATTGCGATACAATTACTTTATGCGGTTTTCGGATAATAAAAATGGAGAACCGATTGAGATTCCTTATGATCCGGCAAGCTTTGGGTCAAACCATGCACTTTATTTTCCGGTATCCCAATTGGAGAATAACCGTCTGTATCGCCTCGAGCTTATTCGCAGACTCAATCCGGACGACCGCTTCAGGGCGGTAAGCTTAAATAGTTGGACTTCACAGTATGCAGTGGCAACAAATAGCACGAAGCAGCAAGGAAGTTTTGAACACGACAATATACAATACGATTATGAAGCCGAAATCAGGAATAAAACAATTGTAAACCCGGATCAGCGCGGGGTGGATCCACGTAAGGACAAAACCATTTTTACCTATATTTTTGGAGTTAGTGCCTACGATCGGTTTGAAGATAAAGTTCCTGATGGACAATGGAGTGGGACGAATTATAAAACCAGTGAACTCGTCTATCAAATTATCCCGGAGAAAATTGACTACGTTGATAAATATGGAATTTATTACAACAACAGCCGGACCAAACCAATAACTTTCTGGTTTAACTTACAAAGTACCACATCAAGCCGGCCTGTGGTTGCGACACCAGAGCCGGTAACACGGTCTATCGCTTTTCCCAAGTTGTATTCCAGAATAAGTTATTATCAGAATTATGCCAAAAAGTATAGCATTCAGAACAATCTTTCAACTTGGTTGCTCGATTTTCAGTTACCCCGGTATTTTTCTGGGTTCCCAACCGGACCCAATTCGAATGATTTTCACCGACGCACTATTTTTAATCGGTCATCGGTAGCATCCACCGTAAAAGAAAATGAATTGGGAGGTGTCGGTACCTCCGGCTTAAACTATAAATATCAAAACCTGGCGCTAAACCCGGGCACTGCGGCGGTAGCTACCACCAGTGGATCGTCCCCTGCCGGAATAACGCTGATGTTTTCATATTATCCTACGGACTATTATTATTCGTTGAGTAGAATGGTGCAACAAAAAGCCATTGAAGTGCTTTCCAAAAGGTTTTTGAATCAAAATTACGGGTACTGGATGGAGCTGAAAGATCCGGTCTTATACCAAAAGATGCTTTCCCAAACCTTGTTTGGCGTACCTGATTTTTATCTGCTCAATAATCGAAAATATGAATTTGGTATAGGATACAGTCATCCCGTAATCGCCCGGGGATTGAGTTGGAGAACAAATTGGATTAAAGGGTGGTTTGAGGTTCCGGTGACTGCCATAATCGATTAAAAATGAAAGGATTTATCGTATGGGCTTGCATGAGCATCCTGACGCTTATTAGCATAAAGGGATGGGCACAACAGGATTCAGCCTTACACATCATCCACCAGGTGGAAGGCGATAAGGTATTCCTTCGCTGGGCTCCCGGAAGCCCAGGAAGCTGGCTGCAAATGAATGAGAACGGTGTTGAAATTGCTGCAATTCAAATAAATCCCTCGTCGGATACAGGCGGGTGGCCGGATTTTGAGCTTATTGAAGCCAGGCATTTGCCCTGGACGGCAGACCGGTTTCGGGCAGAATCGGTGGTAGATACCGTTGATGAATATACATCGGTACTTGGACAGCTTTTACACAGCGCGTATGGGTCTGTCCGTATGGGTCAGGACGTACCTGCAGCACTTACCCAATCGGATGAGTTGATGACGAGGTACTCGATGGCCATGCTGGCTGCAGATCTGTCCCGCGAAGCGGCCATAAGTGCCGGTATGCGGGTAGAATACCCAATAGACACGGCCGTACGCGTTCTTTTCCGGTTGATCCTTCTTGGCGACGGTGAAAATACGGTCAATGATACCAGTTATGTGCTGGTTGATCCGAAGATTTCAGCGGATGAACCGCCAGTCCCATTACTTGACCTTGCTTCGGAAGGGGATCATACCATCACCTTGTCCTGGGACCGGATTTACCATCAATCGCATTTCTCCGCGTTTT
This sequence comes from Lewinellaceae bacterium, assembly GCA_020636355.1. Taxonomy (GTDB): domain Bacteria; phylum Bacteroidota; class Bacteroidia; order Chitinophagales; family Saprospiraceae; genus JAGQXC01. The sequence goes on from JACJYB010000001.1 coordinate 511,177, forward strand.
ATCTTGAGCGATCAGGTGATGGTGGGGTGCATTTTCAAAAGATTACCAGCCGGCCTTATCTGAGCTCCCCGGCTGAGGAGAATGAGGAAATTGATTACATCTACATCGACTCCGTTCAGGAAAATTATCACCGTTTCGTTTATCGGTTGATCGGGATCACGCCATTTGCACAACTAAGTGCTCCCAGCCCTGGAGTAACTGCTATGGCGCGCGATCTGTCTCCTCCGCCTCGACCGCTCTTGACTCCATTGACCTTTACCGATGAGGGACCTCTGCTGGTTTGGAGTCTGAATCCGGTACCTACGGATTTCGGTGGCTTCCAGATTGAGAAAAGCTCCGCCCCGGATCGTGGTTACCTGATCGTGGATACCATTTATTCATCGAGCAGGAATCAATACATTGACAGAACTTACGACCCGGTTTTCCGGCATTACCGGATTACTGCATTTGATACTTCCGGCAATCAGGCATCCTCGTTGTCACAATATGTATTTACGGTTGACTCCATCCCTCCCAGCGCACCGGCGTGGTCTTCGGGGACCATTGACTCCAATGGAATAACCACCCTGCACTGGCATCCAGGCAGTGAAGAAGATCTGAAGGGGTACAAGCTTTATTATGCTTATCAGCCAGATCATGTGTTTACGGTCATTACGGACGTACCCTATTTTGATACCATTATCCGTTTTCCGATGGATCTGAAAAATTTATCCGAAGATGTATATTTTAAATTGGTTGCATTGGATCAGAGCTACAATCATTCCCAGTTCTCCGAGATATTACACGTAAAAAAGCCGGACCGGATCCCCCCGGATGCACCCATATTCAAGGATTATGATGTTGGAGAAAATGAGATTACCCTGCACTGGGCATTAAGCCACAGTAAGGATGTGTCCAGGCATCTCTTATATCGGCGTGATGAAGCGTCAAAGGAATTTGCAGTTGTTTTGGAATTTTCCAATATGGAGTTTACCTCTCTGGTAGACAATAATTTGAAAGCAGGGACGGCGTATGAATATGTAATCCGGGCGGTCGATGACGATGGTAATTATTCACAGGATCCTGATACCCTGGTTTTGAAAACTTTGTCCGGCAGGAAGCTTATTCAACTTGTTCCCTGGCAAGTTGAACAAACCGATCTAGGTATTTCGATATCCTGGAGCAAGGCGCCTTCAGAACATTACCTTTATCGGGTTTACAGACAGGTTGGTGATTTCACTTTACGACGGATAGGTACAACCACAAGTGCTCATTTTCTGGATAATCCGGATCTGCTGGAGGCTGGAAATTATACCTATCGCTATCTGGTGATAGACGAGGATGGGCGTCTATCCGAATTCAGTCAACCGATACAGATTACAGTGGTTAAGGAATAAAATACTAACTTATTCAACCGTCGTTCAGGCCGTTGAATTCTGCCATCCAGTGACGGTTACACGCAGTTTAAGAAATAGACGAGATCGTTGATGAAGTTAAAGTTCTTATTAATTGTTGTTTTTGCCTGGATAGGAGATTTTTCCGTAGCTCAGCCGAACTTGCTGAACTACCTCGATCTGGAAGCTGCCGAGTCATTAAAGAATGAAACAATCAGTGATATTGTCGAAGGACCTTATGGGTTCATTTGGATTGCAACTTTTGGCCAATTGTATCGCTTTGATGGTAGTGAGCTAAAAAAAGAATTGGACGGGGATTTCAGTGATATCGAAATCAATACTTCAGCGGGGTACATGGCATTTACCCATAGAAGAGGGATTTATTTGTACCACTATGCTACCAATCAATACATCAATATACCCGATACCGTATTTGGGTTTCATGACCGGACATTTGAAACTTCAATTTTCGACACCGACTCAAGTCTTCTGATCGCGCTCCAACAAGGCATTATCCGGTACAATTTTCAGTTGGAGACCTACGAATTCATCCAATTGCAAAACAAGCAGAAAAGAAACTTTGGTGTGAGGACAATTGCGCGGGACCTTGAAGATGAGGATTTGTTTTGGGCGGGTACCAGCGCTGGACTGTTTAAGATTAATCTGCGAACCAGGCAGCAAGAGCAATACATCTTTGAGAGTCCTTATTTCCGGAATGCTACATCCATTAATTCAATCACGGAAGTTTATCCGCATGCAGATGGCAATATTTATTGTGGTACCTGGTATGGTGGAGTAATGATATTTGATAAATCGACTCATAAACAAAGGCAGCTTTATGTGCTAAACAAAAAAGAAGACGATTACCGGGATTCACACGATCATATTTATTCCATCATTACAAATAAGGAAAATAATTTATGGTTCAGTTCGACGGTTGGAGCCATGCTCTATGACCCATACAAAGATTCTGTTTTATATCATGTTAGCTCGAACCATCAGGCAGAAGGTTTTGAAATTGGGCCCAGATGTATTGACTCAAATGGAAGATACTGGGGCGGGTATCAGCAAGGATTAAAATTAGTAGATCATATTCAGGCTGAAATTTCTCAATTGGAATGTCCTCTTATGGATTACGATGATTGGTACATTCCCCGGAAGGTGATTCAGCTCGATAATAAATTGTATTTCTGTACCAGGTTTAGTAAAGGGTTGTACATCTATGATCAGACACAGGATTCATGGCAATTTCTTCCCTCCGAAAATCCTCGATTCGATGCGATCGACTTCCTCTATGCAAAAGATACCATTTGGATGCTGGATGTATTTGGCTTCTTGAATTATCATGTCGTAGGGACAGATCAGCTGCATATTTATCCGTTAAATTATGATTCCATCGATTATCGATTTAATTCATTCGTACGATTGGATGGCAACACGTTTTGGCTACTGACCCAGCGTTTAGGGATTTTTATCGTAAAAATTAAAGAAAAAATCATTGAGCCCCATGATGAAATAAATCAAAAATATGTCAAAATTAAAACCAGATTTGGCAGGCTATTAAAAAAAGATAAATTTGGCCGGGTGTGGATTTCCAATTCGGATCAGCTATTATATGGCGACCCGGAAAAGTTGGCATTTAAGGACATTACAGGCCTTTTTGAAACGGACAAGATTTTAGAGATCAATACCATGTTCGAGACGGATAGTTTCATGTTATTGGGGGCTTCGCGCGGATTGTTTCGGGTCAATCTGAATGCTCCTTTCGCCGATACGGTTAGACCTTACGTACCCGAATTTATTTATGACGTGGAGGCGTTGGATAATTCAAGTTGCTGGGTTTCAACCGGAGGAACTTTAATCCATCTTGATTTTCAGAATAATGCTATTAGGAAATTCACTAAAAACGATGGTTTGGTTGACCCGGGTCGCTTTGGCTATGAGGCCATTGACTGCATTAACGGAGATTGGTTGATCGTAGGGGGGCGGAAGAAATTTTCAATTTTTAAACCGGATAAATTAAAGATAAATGAAGCGTTGCCGAAGCCATACGTGTCCAAAGTAATTGTAAATGGCGTGGAGCTTCCGGCGGATTCAAGTGCCCTGCAAGACCGGGTCATAGGGTTGCGGCCTAAACAAAATACCATAGCCTTCCATTTTTCAGCCCTCGAATTTACCCATCCTGAGACCATTAACTTTAGATACCGGTTGGATGGAGCCTCCGAGGGTTGGACGATCGCTGACCCGGATGTGCGAAATCTAACTTATGCCTATTTAAGAGGTGGGCAGTACATCTTCAGGCTTGAGGCGCAAAATAATCTTGGAAAATGGAGCCCTGCTCCGATCATTGAAATCAATATTGCCAGCCCTGTTTATGCGCAGGATTGGTTTGTGGGCAGCTCAGCATTATTTTTGGTTGGCATGTTTGCATTTGCCTATCAGCGTCGCATCGCATCCATAAAATCTAAATCAGCAACCCAGGAGAAACTCAATTTGTTGGAGAAACAGGCTCTTCAAGCGCAAATGAACCCGCATTTTGTATTTAATGCCATGAATTCCATTCAATATCTCATCTCGGATGGCCAAGAGAAGGCAGCATTGTCCTATCTGAACAAGTTTGGAAAATTATTGCGAAAGGTGCTGGAAACTTCTAGCGAGTCGACCATCCTCGTATCCGACGAAATTCTTTTGCTGGAGCATTATGTGGAACTGGAATGTTTGAGACTTGACGGTAAGTTTACTTATTCCATTGATGCCAGTCCGTCTCTTATTAATGAAGACATTCAAATTCCTTCACTCATTCTGCAACCATTTGTTGAAAATGCCATTTACCACGGGCTTGCTCATAAGTCTGGAAGTGGAAAATTGAAAATTGAACTTTTGGATAAGGAGGAATATGTTTTGGCGACTATTGAGGACGATGGGGTAGGTCGCGATGAATCCAGATTGATAAACCGAAGAATGAGGAAGAATCATCACTCTCGTGGTATTGAACTGACGAAAGAACGGTTACGAATCATCCAGCGGAAAAAAAATGATGAATGCATCTTTTTCCATGATTTAAAAGATGCTTTTGGTTATCCGGCTGGAACCCGTGTTGAAATAAAAATCCCGCTTAAAGCCAAGTAAATGATGCACAGCTCTTCACCGCCGATATTGCATGCAGTTATTATTGATGACGAAATGGCTAGTCGTAAATCCCTGGCAAATTTGGTTGAAAAATATTGCGAGGGAATTGAAATAACCGGGATGGCGGATGGCGTGGAAAGCGGCCATGAGGCCATTCAGGCACTGGAACCGGATCTGGTTTTTCTTGATATTCAGCTCAGGGACGGGACTGGCTTTGATTTGCTTGAACGTCAACGTAGTGCCAGTTTTCAAGTGATTTTTACGACAGCGTATAACGAATATGCCATTCGTGCTTTTAAATTCAGCGCGATCGATTACCTATTAAAGCCAATCGATTTTGAAGAATTGGAAAATGCTGTGAGACGCGCTGTACATCAAAGAAGGCAATATTCCAAGGCGACTATTTCGCCGATTATCGAGCGATTGCGCACATTTAATCACAACAACCCTACCATTACCATCCCCACAGAAGAAACCATCGAATATTTGAAAGTTTCGGATATCGTAAGATTGGAAGCGCACTCTTCTTATACGATCTTGCATGTTATGGATGGAAAACGAATTGTTTCCAGTAAAACATTAAAGACGTATGAAGGGCTGCTAAATGAATTTCAGTTTTTCCGTACGCACCAATCCCATCTGATTAACACGAAACGTATACGGCGGTATTTAAGAAGGGAAAATGCCATAGAAATGAATGACGGCTCCTTGATTCCGTTATCCAGAAGAAGAAGGGATCTTTTCTTTCAGTTGGATGTGTCGTAATCTGCGATTGATGTACGGCAGTTATTCCATCGTTCCAATTGATTTTCTTACCGGCTGATCAATACGCTTTGCGGAATATACCCCGGAATTTGGATGATATACCATCCGTTTTCCAGACGGGATACATCCAGATCCAGCGATTGGTTTTCCATACGGTAATGCATCACTTCACGACCAAGCGCGTCGTAAATGCGGACAGCATTCCTCTCCGCTTTTGGCAACTCGATATGGATGGCGTTGGAAGCCGGGTTTGGATACAAAGCGCTCCATTCTTTCAGGATTTCCTGGCGCCGGGTTATGCTGCAATCGGTCGTGAAGATGTCCTGGATTTCCAGTGGGCCCTGAGGGGTCAGATCCTGACCAGCGAACCCGGCAAAATCGGTAGCATACCGGGTTGCCCGAAAGATCAGATTGGCATTTAATCCGCTGACAACCGGTATGGTGTCACTCTGTGCCATCGCGCCGGTATGAATGATTGGATTGATGTATTCCCAAACCGTTTGTCCTTCCGGGTCGATCTCCAGGATTCGTCCATTAATCCCGGAGACAATCAGTGTATTTCCGTTGGGGAGACGTTGACCATTAGAGAGAATGGGTGAGAAAAGAGAAGTCGGAGGCTCAGCGCGATAGGACCATTCCGCGGCAGCAGGTCCGTAAGCTATCCCCGGGATGTAGACATATTGCCCCAGCGAATAATTATCAATCGGTGGATTGATGATGTCTACCGAGGAATATACGCCATCGAGATGCGGTCCGTTGTTAAAAAACAGGATTTTGCCGGCATCATTTAGTCCCTGAGGGATCCACTTTACCGAGTGCGAGCCGAACATCTTCTGGTCCGCAGCAGTGCCGTGATCGTAATTCTGGGGGTTGCCCCAGCGGTAAAGGAAGTCACCTCCGTGGAGACTGTTCCCGCCGGCATGCCCGGACGCTTGTGCGGTAGAAGTACTGTGATCGATAACAAACAATTCATTGATGAAAGGAGAGCTGAACAGGATCTGATTCATCATCGGGTTGTAATCGATGGTATTTACATGCAGCCAGTTGGCTCCTCCGGTGGCTGTCTGTCCGCCACTCAGGTTGATGTCCAGGAGTTCAGGATGCTCTGCAATAACACCGTAATTCATTTTCGTCGAGTCGAAGTCCTGGATCAGATGGTCCCAGAGGTGCCACTGCCAGACAATGCTATCCATCTCAGGATCTACTTCAACAATGGTTTCTGACCAAAGGACTCCGTCGGGTAGCTTGGTCGTGTCGCGGCCGGCAGCAATTGCTTCTTCCCTGGTTTTTAATTCCCATGCAGGGAAAATGACATGGCCATTGGGCAATACCTTAAAATCGTGGTGCATGCGATGCAGACTGTCCGAATAACGGAATTCCCAGACCACGTTGCTATCCCAGTCCAATTCCTGGACTAATTCACCCCCGCCAGCAAAGACGAAATTAGGGTTGGCGTTTATAGCTGTATTGGAGGTCCGCATCAGGTGCCCGTTGGCCAACAAATCCACCGAGGCAGCCGGAAAATAATTTCCGGTCCATTGATGGACGCTGCTTCCGCAATTGTCAATCAGATAAACGGTTTTGGAAAAGAAAGGAGCAAATAAAGTATAGCCGTTAAAGGAATTTGATTGATACTGTTGCAGTCCGATGGCCGAAGCAATATCCTGACCATGAAGTGCGGTGCCGAGTATTGTGATGGATAGCGAACAGACGAGTAAAAATTTTTTCATACGAACGGTGTAAACAATTGTTCCGCAAATCTACAAATTATGGTCAATCAAGCGAACCAGGCCAATGCGAACAAAAAAAGGTGACCGGAATCCGATCACCTTTTATCTTTTAAAATGTATGGTTTGAATCTGGTTATTTACTCAGCTTACCGGCCATTTTATTCGCCCATTTCGATAGAAGCGCTGTTTCCGAATCGGTTAGTTTTTTGTCCGGACTGCGGTCCAGGAACATCTTGGGAGGCATCGATCCTTCCTCAAGTACTTTGGCGATATCTTTCATTTTCATAGCCTGATCAGCCATGGACAATCCAGCCAATCCATCCCAGTCCAATTTGGCTTTTGATTTGTCACCGCGGGCATTTGGGTTATGGCAACCGTAACACTTGTCCTGGATGACGGCATTTACCTTTTTAGGGATCTTGAATTTGCCCATAGCCATTTCGGCCGAGGAGGTGCCATGATCAAAAGTGAATGCGAAAACCAAAAAGCTGCTGAGGATTGCGACCACAGCGAAAGCGAAATTTCTTTTCATGGTTTGTTGTTTTTGTGCATTAAGTGACTTACGCCAGCGTATAACAGCGATTCATCACCCTTAAATATAAAAAAACGATTGACTTGGCACAATTTGAATTTGCCGGCCGGGCAAACCGGATAGCTCAATCGTTATTGCCGATCAGCTTCCGGCTCAAACGGCTAACTGACCCAGAGCATCGGCCAACATGGATATTTCTTCCTCCGTATTATAATAGTGTACGGATGCCCGGTTGACCATGGAAAGACCTTTTCGGTGCATATCGAGGTAACTGCTGGCGGCGGGACTTAAAGAGGTGTTGATGTGCTGCCGGCCTAATGCTTCCTTAATCTCTTTCGGATGATGGTCCGCAACCGTGAAGCTGATAATCCCTCCCAGGTAGGCTCCGCGATCATGCAGGGTAACACCGGGAATCTCATTCAGCGCCTGGCGCAGATACTTTGAAAGGTAATGAATCCTTTGCCAGATAAATTCCGGTCCAAGCTTGTTGGCATAAGTCATCGCAGCATAAAGACCCATCATATTGCTGTAGGAAACCTCCCATTGTTCAAACATTTTTGCGGTATGTTCCATTTCAAAGGAGTCGATTCCGGACCAGGTCGAAGAGTGCATGTCGAGCCAGGGTGGATTTATCTTTGAGAGGATGGACGGCTTTACATAAAGAAAACCGAAGCCCCGCGGTCCCCGCAAATATTTCCTGCTGGTGGCGCATAAAAAGTCACAACCGATCTCCTGAACATCGAGAGGCAGTTGACCGGCCGTCTGACAGGCGTCGACCAGGTAGGGTATTCCATATTGTTGAGCCACCTGACCTACACCGGCCACATCGTAAATGATCCCGCTGTTGGTGGGCATATGGGTAACGGCAATTAATCTTGTATTGGCTTGAATTTGCCTTGCAAAATCGTTAGGGTCAACCCTGCCATTTTCATCCGAAGCAACTACCTGGATTTCGATATCCCACTTGGTTTTTAGCCACAGGTAATTGAGGTAATTGTTGCCGTATTCGATGTCCGAAGTAAGGATTACATCACCGGGTTTCCAATCAAAGGCGTATAAGACCCGGTTGAAACTGGAAGAAGCATTTTCGGTCAAGGCGACATCTTCCGGATTGGACCGGATCAGACTGGCCAGTTCCTGGTGGAGCTGCTTGAACTGGTCAGCATATGCAGCCATGACCTCGTAGCCACCATGGAGCGCTTCCTGCTCCTGATAATTACTGATCGCTTCCAATGTTTGCCGGGTCGGCAGGGCACAGCCTGCATTGTTAAAATGAAGGACGTGGTTGGTGCCTGGGGTGTCTGCCCTCAGTCTGTCAATAGAAATCTCCGCTGAATTCATAACCGGCAAGATACAAATTTGATGAGGTGATTCATCCAGACCATTTATTTATCGAATGCCACGAAATAACCGTTTCGAAAAAAGGGTTGAAATGTAGCGTTATCCTTTTATTTTTGCTTCTGTAATTCGAAAGGAGAAGTGCCAGAGTGGTCGATCGGGCCGCACTCGAAATGCGGTGTACTGGCAACGGTACCGGGGGTTCGAATCCCTCCTTCTCCGCCTCAGCCCGCCGAAGCTTAGCGAAGGCGGGCCATTTATTTTTTACAAATAATTGATTTACCCAAGAATTACTCCATTAAGATAGGCGATGGCGAACGCAGTCCGCTCCACACTGCGGTCTGGTCCATTTTAGATGGCGGATAAGCTGCTTTTTGCGTATATTCATAACAAACCCAGCTACATGCCCCTGGATACTCGCCAAAGCCCCATCATCAATTGCCATACGCACATCTTTACCGGTGACCATATACCACCCTGGCTGGCCAAGACCTATTTGCCCTGGCCGGTGTACTATCTGGTATCTACACGTATGATCATTTGGCTTTTCCGGATGTACTATTCCCGGGAATGGAGTCCCTATCGACTACAATTTCTGCCCTGGTACAAGCGTTGGCTGGGATTCAAAAACCGGCTATGGAGGATCATTCATGAGACGAGGTTGTCAACAATTCTTTATTGGATCACCACCGGGTGGGTGGGATTGATGACGATCTACCTGCTGAAAGATTGGTTCTCTACCTGGTGGGAACCTTCGGGATATGTCCCGGATGCCTTGAACCAGGCCAGGATCTGGCTGGATGACCATCAATTCGTCTGGTTCCCACAAAAAAACATGTTCCGAATCCTCTGGATTGTGGTTGTTCTCGGTTTCTTCAAATCCGTTCGGAATCTGGTATTCAGCGTATCAGGCTTTATCTGGAATTTTCTGCGTACCCTACCCGGAAAGGAAACCAAGGCGATGGTTGAGCGCTATATCCTCCTTGGCCGTTTTGCGTTCTACCAGGATCAATCGAAAATTTTTGATAAGATGAGTAAGCAATATCCTCCGGGAAGTCAATTTGTCGTGCTACCCATGGATATGGCTTATATGCAGGCTGGCCAGACGAAGGAAGATTACCACGATCAGCTGGCAAAATTGTTGAAACTTAAGCAGAGTGCAATCTTCGGCAATCAGGTATTGCCATTTGTATTTATTGACCCACGCAGGATTACCGATGAACCGGATTTTTTACAGTATCAGATTAACCGCCATCGCGTCAAATTAAACGATTGCAAAGTCAAAACGTATTTTGAGAATTGGCAATTTACGGGAATCAAGATTTATCCTGCCTTGGGTTACTATCCATTTGATGAACGTCTATTGCCCATCTGGAAATATGCCGCTGACCACCAGATCCCGATTATGACCCATTGTATTCGCGGTACCATTTATTATCGCGGGAAAAAAGATAAAGCCTGGGATTACCATCCGGTATTTGAGCAATCCATGGGCGAAGGGAATTACGAAAAGCTGGCTTTATTCGAACAGAAGAATATAGATTTTAGCGTCAACTTTACCCATCCGCTGAATTACCTGTGTCTGTTGGAGGAGCGGCTATTACGTAAAGTGGTGGCCCAGGCTCAGGATGACTGCATCCGGCAATTATTCGGGTACCGGGATCTGGATACGCCGCTGGAAACCAACCTGAAAAATCTGAAAATTTGCTTTGGACATTTCGGGGGAGACGACGAATGGAACCGTTTCCTGGAGTCGGACCGGTATAGCTACGCCCAGCAACTGGTCAACTATCCGGATCAGGGAGTCTTATTCCTCGACAATCACGACAACGAAGAAGAGCGGCCCGGGAAAATCGAACAGCTCTGGCAGCACTGTGATTGGTACACGCTCATCTGCAGCATGATGCTTCAATTTCCAAATGTCTATGCCGATATTTCATACATCGTACACAATCCGCTCATCCAGCCTTTACTGATAGAAACCATTCAGGAGCATCACCCAAAGTGGCGGAACCGCGTCCTGTTCGGAACCGATTTTTATGTGGTCCGGAATCACAAATCGGAGAAAAATATTCTCATCGAGTTGCAAGCTGCCCTCGGACCGCATTTGTTTGATCTAATTGCACGGGAAAACCCCAAAAGCTATCTGATGACCAGCAAATGATACCGGTTATTGCGACGAACAATCCGGATAAGCGTCCTTACCGGAAGAAAAAAAATTGCCTTAGGATTAAACCTTATCTTTATTACGCCATCAAAGGGTGAAATAAACAAAAAATGAAAACGCTTAATACCATGAAAAAATCAATCGTAGCCCTCGCTCTGCTCCTACTGGCATGGGGAATGCAAGCCCAGGAGGCGATGCAAGACTCAACCGGACTTCCAGGTGATAATTTTTCACTGGAAGGTGCTCTGGATCTCTTTAAAAACTCCAAAGACCTGGAAGATTTTGAAAAGAAACTGAACATGGAGGATTCCGGTATCAATAACCTGGACCTCAATGAAGACGGAGAGACGGATTACATCCGGGTGATCGACAATATGGATGGCGATGTGCATGCCATTGTACTGCAGGCCGTTATTTCGAAAGACGAATCCCAGGATGTGGCAGTTGTAGAGATCGAAAAGACCGGAAAAGAAGAAGCAATCCTCCAAATTGTGGGTGATGAAGACCTTTATGGTCCTGATGTATATGCCGAACCCTTTGAAGAAGATGGTTATGGCGGTAAAGGAGGCCCTGCTTATGATGACGCCATTGTGCGGGTTGTCGTTAACGTTTGGGTGTGGTCACCGGTACGATTTATCTATGCACCGCTGTATCGTCCCTGGGTTTCTCCCTGGTACTGGGGCTATTATCCGGGATGGTGGAGACCTTGGCATCCGGCACCCTGGTCCATCTACCACCGCAGAGTTATCGTGTACCGTCCCCATTATCACATCGTATCCACCCACCGTGTCGTCCATGCGCACCGGGTGTATACGCCACACCGTACTTCCTCTGTCACCGTCAAACGAAATATTACCGTTAATCGCAGTCGGCAAGTGGGGAATACCACCGTTACCCGCTCGACCACCGTGGGCACCAAACGCTCCTCTGATGGCACCAAAGCAGCCGGTGTAAAGAGATCCACGACCGTTACCAATAAAAATGGTGATCAAACCACGGTTAAAAAAAGAACCAATGCTGCCGGAGTTAAAAAGGAAGGAAATACAGTCACAACGGGCAGAAAAACAACGAAGACTGGCGTACAGAAAAGCGGTAATTCAGTGAAAGCCACCAAAAAGACCAAGACGGTCAAAACCAAACGCAAGAAAAATTAATTCCAGGAATACACTATAAGGTCACCAACTTTTTTGTAGCAATAGTGGAGGCTGGCATTGGGAAATGTCAGCCTCTATTTTTTATCCTGCTTGCTTCCCCCATTTAATGGCTACTTGGTGCTAAGATCCGCCACAATGTTCTTAAGTGCATGCGTGACCAGGCGGGAGATGGCCAATCCTTTGTCCGCTGTAGCCAGGAAGGGTGCTCCATATACACCATTAGGGGTCATTTCATCCATGCGTCGGTAAAAGCTTGCTTGACTACCTTGTAACATGTCACCTTCAGCCCAGTCATAAGTAGGGACATTGGTCTGCATGGTTGGAATCTGATCTTCACGAACATGCTCAGGAGCAAAATTCAATAGCAAAGAAGTTTCAAATTCACAAGCGTGACCAACCCCTCCGGCCTCACTTTCCTGGAGTTGGGCGAGTTCCGTAGCAATTAGTTTCCACCAGGTGATCAGGACAAATGAACATTGCGGGTATCGATAACCTATTGACTCGAGGAGGACTTGACCGATGCCCAGATTTCCACCATGACAATTGAATACAATCAGGTTTTTGAAACCATGCTGTAGCACAGAAGTCAGAATATCCAGAGAATAATGCAGAAAGGATTCATGCCGGCTGGTGAGGGTGCCAGCAAATTGCATGTGATGCTCTGAACAGGCAACCCGGATTGTGGGTAAGGTCAGAACACTATCTGGAATGGCCTTATTGATCTGATCCATAAAATGATCGGCTATCATGCTATCCGTAGCCAATGGCAGATGCGGGCCATGTTGTTCAATGGCGGCAATAGGCAGGATGACTGGAATATTGTGGTCCAGAGCAGCCAGTTCAGTTGATGTACGTGTTTCCCATTTCATGATTTTACTGCCCACATTTCAATTTCGACCAGTAAGGTCATTAATAATTTAGAACCCACTGCCGCACGTACGGGTTTGGGGTCTTGAAAATATTCCTGATACACTGCATTAAACCGGGGCCACAGTTCCAGATCGGAGAGATAGACATTTACTTTGAAGACCTGGTCGAGGGACACACCTGCAGTGCTTAATTGTTGCTGACAATTTTTTAAGGTAAAATGCGCTTGTTCTTCGATGGTATCGCCGACAATATTTCCCTGCGGGTCAATGGCCGCCTGGCCACTGATAACCACCAGTTTTGCCGCCTGAATTTCCAGGACGGGCGAATAAGGTCCTGCCGTAACATGTTGGGCAGCCCCGGCCGGGATCTGGATAAGTGGAGCGGGTGTGTGGATCGCCTCCGTGCCATAAGGCATGTAACCGGTAAAACCGGCAATTTTCCAGGCACCATCTACTTTGCGGCAATTGTATAGGGTCTGCCATCGAAGTACCATCCGGTCTCCGGATGAAGAGAGGATGGTGCCGTCAAATTTTTTATGGGCTAAAGCCGTGTCACCAAACACTTCAATAGTGTTCAGACGGGTAGCCCGATAGATGGCTTCCTCCGGGTCCTCTTTCCAGCTTGTTGCTTTGAATTCCTGCGCCTGACGCATCCATTCATTACGATAATCGTCCAGTGTTGGAAATTTTAAATTCCAAAAGTCAGGGTTCGAATGCTGTCCGGCATCAATACCTATAAAACCATCGTGGATAAAATCGTCAGCAACCAGAGACCAGTCAGCCTGGATAAATGCAGAGATGTCTCTCGAAACCAGCATTTCCCAGATTGACCGGCGATCTGCATCGTTTGGAAATGGATTGTTATACTTCACAGGTGGTATACTTTTTTTCCGGTCTGGTAATGCTGTATAGCCTCCTCATCTACTTCAATTCCAAGGCCGTTACCTTCCGGAAGATAGGCGTAGGGTGGAGCAAAGTGCAGCGGCTTTTTGAGTAAATCGTGTTCGCGTATCATTCGACCAAAAATATCTCCGGGCCAGATGCAAAGTGCACTGGCTGCCGAGCAGTGAAGGTACATCGCTTCCAGGATTCCCAGATCAACCTCTGAGCCATGCCAAAATGGTTTTTGAGCCGCCTCCGCGATATGAGCCAATTGCATGAAATGAGCTATTCCTCCATTAAAATTAAATCCATCGACGGCATCCATCTGAATGGCTCTAATGGCATCCTGTACCCGTTGACCATGCAGGATATAAGGAAGCGATACATGCAAAACGACAGGAATCGGACCATACTGACGCAACTTCGCATATTCAGACAACTGCCATCGCGGAATTGGGTCCTCCAGGCACAATACATTTCCTACCTCCTTCAGTGAATCAATGCGTTTGCGGGTTTCAAAGCCATATTCCCAGCGTTCGTTTGGGTCCAGGATAATCTGCATGCCGGGTGCATGCTCCTCTATTTCCCGTGCCCACCGGACGACATCGTCCTCGAGGTCGGTTTTGAATTTAATGCAATCATAACCTTGACGGTGGTATTGAGCGGACCATGCTCCTATCTCATCGGAGGTCCGATGGCTGGACCATGCTCCGATTCTCACTTTTGGATTGATGGATCCTCCTAGCAGATTGACGAGAGGGATTTCATGGCGGCGGCAGTAGGCATCGTAAACGGCGCACTCGAAACCATCGTATTCACGACAATAGGTGAATGGCAATTTTTGCAGATGAAGGTGGTCAATGTCTTTCCCAAGCAATGCCTCTGAAATAGACTGTACCATATTCCAGTCGTGGTTGCGGTATAGTTCTCCCCAACCGGTCTGACCATCCTGTAACTCCAGGCGGATGATAAGTTTTGGTAGTTCATCAAACTGAACGGTCCATCCTGATTTTGCTCCGACAGGCAATTTGTGGAGTGGCTTATGGATGGATTCACTGGCAATCACCCCCGGTTGTGCAGGCACCAAAACCTCGTAACAGGTGATACGACTTATCTGCATAATTACTCGGAAAAATCGCGGTTAAACAATAAACTGGTCGTCCCATTATCCACATAGATCAACTGTCCGGTGACTGCTCGGGCCTGGTCCGATAACAGGAATGCTACCACGTGACCGACGTCTACCGGATCAATGATCCGTTCGATCGCTTGGTGATTTTTGCGATATCCTTCCACCCATCCTTCCGGATCATCCGTCCACGTACGGATCAGTGCTAGATTTTGTTCTGCGTGGACATAACCAGGCCCTACGGCATTGACCCGTATCTGGTGTTTGCCCAATTCAACTGCCATGCCCATGGTGAGGCCTTTGATGCCGTTTTTTGCAGCGCTGTAAAGGGCGTATTTGGCCATGGTGGAATGCGTATGCACGGAGGCGATGTTCACAATATTACCAGGCTGCCGGCGAGCTATGAGCTGTTGGGCGTACCGGCTTGAACACATCCACACGGCCTTCAGATCCACGTCCATCAGCCGGTCGTATTCCGATTCTTCTACGGTATGCGCTTCTTTGCTCAGGCCGATCCCGGCATTGTTGACCAAACCGTCCACCTGATTAAAATCGTTGAATAGTTGATCAAATAAGGCATCAACGCCGTCCTTGGTACTGATGTCAGCATGGTAAGTCCGAACGCGTGCGTAACTTTTTTTTGCCCGCTGGAGTGCCTGTTCGTTGTTATCAACCAAAAGGAGCTGAGCGCCCAGAGCGTGGAGCGCTTCACAGACGCCTCCTCCCACGCCTATTCCTGCGCCACCGGTTATTATGATATTTTTTCCTGTAAAATCCTCCATGTTACATGATACCATAGGTTCTGAAAGCATCCACCGAGCTCATACCTGATTCGATGGCCCGGCGCACAGTTTGTTCTCCCAGCGCCTTTTCCAGAGCCATGCGGATGATGGATGCTTCATGCTGGTGCGGAATGATCAGCACTCCATCAATATCCCCAAAGACAATATCTCCCGGAACAATATCCACCTGACCCATTTGAATCGGAATCCTGAAGTCTACAACTTTACCCCGAGGACCCTGATCCTGGGCATAACTCCCGGAACAAAAGGTAGGGAATTCCAGACGTAGTATCCCATTTGTATCACGAACAAAGCCATCAACCACTGCGCCTGCTGCTCCTAAATGCCTCGCCCGCGTGCTCATCAGTTCCCCCCACAGCGCATAAGTCGGAGAGGAGCCGGTGCAGATATAAACTTCATTCGGAGTAAGATTGTCCAGTGCTTCCAGCATCAAACCAAAAGGTTTATGCAATAGGGGATGGTTGTCTGGCAGCGTCTTTGTATCAGCTTCCAGTACGGGCATTGCCCTGCCCAATACGACCATATTGGGGGCTAATGCCTGTATGCTGGCAGGCAGGAATTGGTGCTGCAGGCCGTGGGTATCCATGATATCGCCCACTACAGCAGTAAATAAGTATCTGCGTATTAAAGAAAACAATTCCTGATCGGTCTCCCAATGTATAGCTTTGGTCATTTTTAACAGAAGCTTACTTTTACCCGGAGTGTTTTCCGAAGCTAAGCTTCATTTAAATATAGAACTAATTGAATGTCCTGTGTGCGTACACGAAAAGAAAATAGTGGACGGCGTGAAATTGTTACCTACGTTCCATATGCTGTGAAGAAATTTGGATTCATTTAAAGACACATGAACACTTTTTTTCGAAACATGATGACACAAAACGGAAATCAACCATCGGGGATTAATTGGGTCGCTACCAGCTGGATAGGAATTTTTCTGATTTTGACAGGTTGTTCCATCCAGGAAAATGCGCGGGAAAAATCGCTTACAGCGGGAACAGATCAGGTCTGGATCACTTCCGCGGATCAATCGCTATTGCTAAACCACCAGGTCATTGGCCGGGATAGCGACACGCTAAGTCCTCAGGTGGTGATTCGGATCGATACCGGGACCACCATGCAGGCTGTCCAGGGTTTTGGCTTCTCGCTGACCGGCGGTAGTGCGGAATTGATCCGTAGAATGGATCAGCAACACCGGCTTGCTCTTTTAACTGAGTTGTTTTCTCCGGATGAACTGGGTATCAGCTACCTGCGGATCTCGATGGGAGCCTCGGATTTGGACGCAGAGGTTTTCAGTTACGATGACCTACCTAAAGGAGCCACCGATCCTGACATGGCTTATTTTTCGCTGGGGCGTGATACGGTGAATCTCATCCCTTTGTTATTGGAAATCATGGCTATCCGGCCAGATCTGAAAATAATGGCCTCGCCGTGGAGCGCACCCACCTGGATGAAGACCAATGGTCAGAGTGTAGGAGGGAGCCTCAAACCGGAATATTACCCTTCCTACGCACAATATTTTGTCCGCTATGTCACCGATATGGCTCTTCATGGCCTATCTGTCGATGCAATAACCATCCAGAATGAACCGGAACATGGCGGGAATAATCCGAGCATGGTCATGACTGCCGCTGAGCAAGCGGATTTCATCAAGCAAGACCTGGGACCCGCTTTCAGGGCGGAAGGAATCAACACGAAGATCCTTATCTGGGATCATAACTGCGATCACCCCGAATACCCATTGGAGATATTGAATGATCCGGAAGCCAGCCTCTTTGTTGACGGTACGGCATTTCATCTTTATGCCGGGGAGGTGACTGCATTAGACCGGGTACACCAAGCATTTCCTGAAAAAGCAATTTATTTCACGGAACAATGGACAGGAGCCAGGGGTGATTTTGGCGGTGACTTGTTATGGCATATTAAAAATGTACTGATTGGAGCGTTGCAGAACTGGAGCAGTGTTGTCCTGGAATGGAATTTGGCATCAGATCCGGATTTTGAGCCGCACACACCGGGCGGGTGTACCGAATGTAAAGGCGCATTAACGCTAGATGGTGACCGGATTACGCGCAATGTCAGTTATTACATCATCGGCCAGGCTACCCGTTTCATTCCTCCCGGTTCAGTCAGGATCGGCAGCAGCGGAGGCATGGGGATTAGCCAGGTCGCATTTCGACGTCCGGATGGTGAAATCGTTTTATTGGTATTGAACGAAAACGAAGATGCTGTCTCGGTCAAAGTCGTGGGGGGCGCTCGCCCAACTACCTTTTTGTTACCTCCAAAATCTGCGGGAACCCTGGTCAGTCAACCCTGACAGCGGGAATTAAATCCCCGGACGTAAATCCGCCTAATTTGAAGGCAATCTGTACATTTAAGCAATCATAGATTCATTTACGGAATGAAAAGGAGCGTTGGAAGAAATTTAGTCTTGGCAGTATTGGGCTTCTACCTGTCCCTGCCTGTGTTGCAAGCACAGGAAGTCATTGATCGCCCGGCCATTCCTGGGAGCCACCATGAGCCACTTCATCCGCTGGAATACAAGCTTTCTTCCGATTCCATGGTTAATGTTTTCGCCAGTTATCGCCGCAGTTATACCACGGTCCGAACACAACATCGCCCGCGCATTGACGGTTTTTTGGATGATGCCTGCTGGCAACAAGAAGGCGAGTGGTCCGGTGACTTTGTACAGCAAGCTCCCAACCAGGCTCACATTCCTTCGGAAAAGACCGAAATCAAAATTCTTTACGACGACAACAACCTCTACATCGCCATCAAATGTTATGACAAAACCCCAAACGGCATCACCGCACTCCTTGGTCGGCGCGATGATTTTTCCAATGGGGACATCACCGGAGTGGCTCTGGACACCTATCACGATCACAGCACCGCATTTGAATTTAATGTCACGGCTGCGGGCCAAAAGGTGGATTTGATGCACCTGGGGGCATTTAAATGGGACACGGACTGGAATGCGGTGTGGGAAGGCAAATCCCAGGTTCAGGATTCTATGTGGACCGCAGAGATGGAAGTCCCCTTTTCCCAGATCCGGTTTAGTCATGAATCCGAGCAGGTGTGGGGAATGCATATCTGGCGATGGATAGCCCGGACCGGTGAAGAGGATCAATGGAAATTGATCCCGATCGACGCTCCCGCAATGGTCTATATTTTTGGAGAATTGAACGGGATCAAGGATATCCCCCAAAAGCGGCATTTTGAATTGCTGCCTTATGGGGCACTGCGTTACCAGACCGATGATGGAGGTAAGAATCGTATTGGTCTGGGGCTGGATGGCAAGGCGGCCCTTTCCTCAAATTTTATTCTGGATTATACCCTTTTTCCGGACTTCGGACAGGTGGAGGCTGATCCTTCGGTACTGAATCTTACTTCGTATGAAATTTTTTACCAAGAGAAAAGACCCTTCTTTCTTGAAGGTAACGCGATCCTGAAATACGACATTGGCAGCGACCTGTTGTTTTATAGCCGGCGGATCGGTCATGCTCCTACCTATCAACCACCGGTTTTTGGGAATGAACAGTTGATCACTCCTTCGGCAACCAACATCATCAATGCCCTGAAGGTGACCGGGAAAAGTAAAAACGGATTGTCGGTAGGTGTTGTCAATTCCATTGCCCAGCAAGAATTCGCCGAAGTACGCGATGGAAGTAATAAGACCAAATATGCCGTAGAACCCTTCACCAATTATTTTGTAGCCCGTGCCAAACAGGATTTCAATCAGGGAAATACCACCTTCGGAGGCATGTTTACCTCGGTGCTTCGTTCCCTGCAGGATCCGAATTTAAAATCATTGCTTCCGGGACAAGCTTTTACCGGAGGATTGGATTTGCTGCATACCTGGCAGAACCGAAAGTATTTCATTGATGCCAAGACGTTCTTTTCCAGTCTGAGAGGGACCCCTTCGTCAATCAGCCTGTTGGAGCAATCACCGATCCATTTGTATCAGCGCATTGATGCTCCCCATCTTAATTTAGACCCTCAACTTGAGCAACTGAATGGATGGGGCGGAGATATTGAGGGGGGTAAACAGAGTGGCAAACTCAGGGCTACTGCCGGGTTGAGCTGGCGAACTCCCGGTCTGGACCTGAATGATGTAGGTTATTTACGGGAAGCGGATGTCCTTTCTCAAAAGGCGGCGATCACCTATAATGTGAACAAACCGGTTGGCATTTTGCGTAAATACCAGGTGACTTTGGCTCAGCAGCACGATTGGAATTTTGGAGGAGAAAATACCCTGGATCTTTTGCAATTAGAGGGGCAGTCAACCTTTACCAATTTATGGACCCTCCAGGCTAATCTGACACACGCCTTTTATGTGTTGGATATCAGGCAGTTAAGAGGAGGGCCGGCATTGCGAAAAGATCCTCACTCGATGGCCGGATTTCTATGGTCAACAAACACAGCCAAAAATTATTCGCTGGGAATAGGAATGGATCGTACCTGGTCGGATAACGGATTAAGCCATGCATACGATGCTTTGTTCAATTTCCAATTGAAATTTAACGGCCGGTTCATAATTACGTCAAACACCTTCTTCGAAAAAGTGACGGAAAACAACCAGTTTGTTCCGTCGCCTACCCGGAATATTGCCGGTAACATCAAATACCAAACCGTCTACACCACATTACGGGCGGAATACTTTGTCACTCCGGAATTATCCATTCAATATTATGGAAGTCCCTATTCATCCATAGGATATTTTGACAAAATTTATCTTGTCAAAGATGCACACGCTTCCGATCCCGAGGTGCGTTATAAAGAGCTTACCTATTTTACCGATGACCCGGATTACCAGTATTATGCCGAAACAAATAATGGAAATGTAACCCTGTGGAAGATCAATCATCCGGACTTTAATTTCCAGGAATTTCGCTCCAATTTCGTCGTTCGGTGGGAATACAAAGCTGGATCGACTGCCTATTTTGTCTGGACGCACGGTCGATCGCATTACGAGGATTTATACCGGCCGCATGTAGTGGAACAATTCCGTGGTTTAGGGGATGCGGCAGGAAAAAATGCTTTTACGGTGAAGTGGAGTTATTGGATCGGATTTTAGAGGGATATAGGAATGGAAATAGAGGTGACATGGTTTTTACCAAGGCCTCACCGCGTCAGCCCTGAGGGCGTATCCTAAGCTACCGGCAGCATGCCGGGATGACCTAACACCGATGAAAAATACAGAAGGAAACCATCTGCAACCCTGGCTGTCCATAGCGGAAGCAGAAAAAGCAATTGCATTTTACCGGCAGGCATTCGAATTACACGAGACTTATCGGATGGAGGACCCTGGCGGCGGCCTGGTGGTTCGCCTGGAGTCAGGATCTGCAGGCTTTTGGGTAAGCAATGATCCAGCGCCGGGTCCCTTAGGCGGTGGTAATGTCCGGATGATCCTCATAGTCCCGGATCCGGATCGGGTGTTTGCTCAGGCACTGGGAGCCGGGGGAACTGCTGTCTACCCAGTACGTGAGGAATATGGCTGGCGGCTGGGGCGGCTCATTGATCCTTTTGGTTTGCATTGGGAAATCGGGTATGCGTTGTAATCCTAACTGGATCCGGAAAACAATAAACAGCGTAATGCGGGCGAGCCGAGAATGAAAGGGAACTCTGAAAGAACGCACAAGATGATACCCGGAACTGTGGACTACAGGTAAATGTACATAGTTGAAGCAACTGTTATTTTGGGAGCGGAATAAAATGGATTTCAATTATTTTTGGCGTTTGACCAGCAACACGACGGTACCTGATGCAGAAATACCGGACGTTGCAACATCATTTGTCCCTTTTCAAATAGAGCAAAGCAAAACAAACTGCAACTATGGCAAACACCGCAAAACAAAGACAAACGAGTAATGCGTTTCGGGTAATTCACCGATACCTGGGATTTTTTCTGGTTGGTATCATGGCCGTCTATGCGACCAGCGGTATCATCATGATCTTTCGCGATACCGACTTTCTGAAGGAAGAAGAGCATATCACCAAACAGATCAAGCCGTGGGCATCCGATCAGGAACTGGGTCAATTGCTGGGTATGCGCCAGCTCAATGTCGAAAAAACGGAAGGAGATCTGGTTTACTTTAGAAATGGAACCTACAACCGGTCAACAGGAGAAGCCCAAATTACCATTAAGGAGTTGCCTGAGGTATTAAACAAAATGACTCAGTTGCACAAAGCGCGCTCTGCCGATCCGCTTTTCTTTCTGAACCTGTTTTTTGGCATTTCCCTGCTTTTCTTCGTTATCTCCGCATTTTGGATGTTTATGCCTTCCACACCTGTATTCAAAAAAGGTATGTACTTCACCCTGGGAGGCATTGTCCTTACGTTGATCCTGCTTTTTCTAAAATAGGAAGACCATGAAAGCTCGATTCTTGGGCATGGCCATGGCATGGTTGGTAGGTAACAGCCTGCTTCAGGGACAGATTCTTGGAAAGGTCGATTCCGGGGCCATTGATGGGGTAGGGTATCGCATCGTTTTCCCGGAAAAGTGGCAGAACAAATTGGTGATGTATGCCCATGGCTATGAAGCCGAGGGTACCCCCATACGCCAAAGCCAAAACCCCTACTGGACCCAGAGCATGTCACTGTTCGTGGAACGTGGATTTGCTGTTGCGGCATCAGACTATGCGAATCAAGGCCTTGCACTAGCGCAGGGTGTGGACGACACAGAGAAATTAAGGCATTATTTCATTGACCAATATGGCCGGCCGGACACCACTTTTATTGTGGGACATTCCATGGGGGGCGGCGTTACCCTGTCATTGATTGAAAATTTTGGAGATGCTTACGATGGAGGCCTGCCACTGTGCCCGCTATCCAGTCCGATTTATGTTCAAACCCGGAAAGAGTTTGACCTGTATGCTACCTTCAATGGACTCTTCCCTGGTATTGTAGCATCTCTTGATCAGATCTTTGATCTCCAGTCGGATTCCCTGGATGAAGTGAATTCCAACATGGCTGAGCGGGCCAGGACCATTCAGGAACAACTTCAAGCAGAGGACTCCACTGAAGTGAATGCATTCGCCCGCAAGTTCAGCCTTAAAACGCCAGATTTGCCCTTTATCCTGTTTTTTGATGAAAAAGTTCTGAGGGACCTGGCCAAACGATTTGGAGGAAATCCTTTTGACAATACCAACACCTTGTATTCTGGTTTTGCCGATGACCTGGAGGTAAACCAAAAAGCGGAACGGATGATGGCCACCGTTGATCCCGGGATCCTGTTTTCCAAATACGATCGCAAGGGTAACCTCGCCAAACCAGTGGTTATCATGCACACCCTCTACGACCAGCTGATCCCGCCATCATATGGAGTAGTGAATTATGAGAATATGGTTCATGAGCAGGGGAAAGATGCCTTCCTGGTCGTAAAATACACCAATGGCCAGGGGCATTGTAACTTCACGCCTGCTCAAACTGCGACCGCTTTTGATGCGCTCCGGGCCTGGGTGCATAGTGGAGTAAAAGCCCATCCTGGATTCATAGACTGACCCGGACAGACTTTAAACATAAAGGCGAATAGGGTTCGAGAAATTGTTAAATTTTGTAATTTAAAATATACAATAGGTTCGGGCTGATGATCAGACATTTTCATAAGTGTTTCTTTACCACACTTCATACTCCCGCCACCTCGACTTTTGGCTGGGTGCTCATTATGCCTTGGTTGGTATGCGCAGTGCTTAGCCCGAATTTCTCCTATGCACAGAATACGTCCCGGGATTCATTGATTGATCCGGCTACCAGGTTGTGGTACCGGCAACCGGCTGCCCAGTGGGAGGAAGCACTTCCAGTTGGCAATGGCCGTCTTGGTGCAATGGTTTACGGCCGGACCTCAGAAGAAATAATTTCTCTGAATGAAGAGACCTATTGGTCCGGCGGTCCTTATTCAACAGTGGTAAGCGGAGGGGCAAAAGTATTGCCAGAAATACAGCAAGCACTTTTTGCCGGTGATCCGCTCAAAGCGCACAAGCTTTTTGGACGCTATCTGATGGGATATCCCGTTGAGCAACAGAAATATCAGGCGCTTGCAAACCTGTATCTTTTTTTTGAGGGTCAGGATTCGGTTGTAGATTACCACCGGTCATTGGACTTGTCCACTGGAATCGTTTCAATAACTTACGAGCAGGCAGGAATACAATACCGTCGGGAGATCCTGGCATCCGCTCCTGATCAGACCATTGCGATCCGGCTCACTGCGGATCATCCCGGGAGCCTGACCCTGGCCGCCCAACTGAGGGGCATCCGTAATCCGGCGCATTCCAATTACGGTACCGATTATTTCCGGATGGATGTAGCCAACGACCAGCTCCTTCTGACTGGCAAATCCGCCGACTACTTGGGGATTGAGGGCAAGCTCCGGTATGAAGCCCGGGTGAAGGTCATACCGGAAGGGGGTACGCTTTCCGTCGATGGGACAAGGATTGAGATTCGTGATGCGGATGCGGTGACGTTGTATTTTGTGGCTGCAACCAACTTTGTCAATTACCATGATGTGTCGGCAGACCAGCATAGAAGGGTCCTGGACTATCAGGAAAAGTTGCAGGGCCGGTCATTCGGCCTGGTTAAATCCTCGGCCATTGCGGATTACCAATCCTATTTCAGCCGTGTGCAGCTTTCATTACCTGTAACGGCTACTTCCAGCTTGCCGACTGATGAGCGCATGCAGACCATTGGAAGCAATCCGGACCCGGCGCTGGCAGCCCTGTGTTATCATTTTGGCCGGTACCTTCTGATCGCATCCTCACGTCCTGGGACGCAACCTGCTAACCTCCAGGGGATTTGGAACAACAACATGAATCCACCCTGGGACTCCAAATACACGACCAACATCAACACGGAAATGAATTACTGGCCGGTGGAGACAGGCAATCTGACTGAGTTGGCGGAACCGCTGATCACCATGATTAAGGAATTGACCGACCAGGGATCTCAGGTCGCTAGGGAACACTACGGCGCACGGGGTTGGGTGTTTCATCAAAATACCGACATCTGGCGGGTGGCAGCCCCCATGGATGGTCCCACGTGGGGAACATTTACGGTAGGTGGCGCCTGGTTGGTTACCCACCTATGGGAGCATTTCTTATTTGCCAGGGATACCGCCTATCTGAAAGCTATTTACCCGGTGATGAAAGGTTCGGTGGAATTCTTCATGGATTTCCTGGTGGAACACCCGAATGGCCAATGGCTGGTCACGAACCCATCCAATTCTCCCGAGAATCCACCTAAAGGTCCGGGCTATAAATACTTCTACGATGAGGTGACCGGTATGTACTACTTTACGACCATTGTAGCGGGGTCGACCATCGACATGCAAATCCTGAAAGACCTATTCCTCGATTTTCAGGCTGCGTCGGATGTCCTGCAGTTGGATCGGGAGTTTTCGGCGCTGGTTGCTGAGGCGCGGGGCAGGCTCGTTCCCTCCCAAATAGGTAAGGACGGGATGTTGCAGGAGTGGACGGAAGATTACGGGCAACTCGAGGAAAAACACCGGCATTTTTCTCACCTGTACGGTTTGTACCCGGGGAATGTGATTTCGCTGCAAAATACGCCGGAGCTCATCGAGTCCGTTAAGAAAGTGCTCGAGCAGCGCGGAGACGGAGGGACTGGATTTTCACGGGGCTGGAAAATGGCATTGTGGGCCCGGCTGCATGATGGCGACCGTGCAAACTCGATTTTCAAAGGGTATATTGAAGAGCAATGTTATCCTTCGCTTTTTGCCAAATGTTTTACTCCGCTTCAGGTTGATGGATCCTTTGGTGTTTCGGCGGGAATTACAGAGATGCTGTTGCAATCCCATGAAGGAGAGATCGCACTTTTACCAGCTTTGCCCGGAGAATGGCAGGACGGCGATTTTAGGGGAGTATGTGCCCGGGGAGGATTTGATTTGGATATCCGGTGGCACGACCATAGGATGACGGATTTGAAAATATTATCTAAAGCTGGTATGCCCTGCCGGCTCAAATCGACAGGGATCAAACAAGTGCTTCACGGGGGCGCCAACGTTGTAATTACGCGCTTGACAGACGATACTGTTGAATTTGCAACCAGGCCGGGAGAAACGTATACCGTTGAATTTTATCAGTAAAAAATTCATTGGAGATCGTCCACGGAGAAATCGTTTTCCTTTTTGACTGTATCTTGGGATCAGGATTTCCCCGGGCTCAAACTCAGAACCATGCAAGATATACAGTACCCCGTTCACTTTTTGTTTCACGTATCCACGCTTTCCAATGACTTTACTGCTTTTGACGCGACTGGCCGCACGATTGCATATGTCCGTCAAAAAATGTTCAAGCTGAAAGAAGATATTGTCATTTACGATAGTAAAGACAAGATCCGGGTTAACTACCGTATCCGGGCAGATCGCTGGCTGGATTTTTCCGCCGCCTATACCTTTTACGATGAGTCCGGACAAGACATTGGAAAAATCGTCCGCAAAGGATGGCGATCCATCTGGAAAGCCGAATACGAAATCATCGATCAGTTTCAGATGCTACAATACAACATCCGTGAGGAGAATGGTTGGGTGAAGGTGATGGATGGACTGTTTGGAGAAATCCCTATCCTTGGTCTGTTTACCGGTTATGTTTTCAATCCGAGTTACCTGGTCAGATCCGTGGATGGTCGTCCGGTCGTGCGTTTACGGAAATTACCTTCCTTTTTCGGCCGGAAATTTATCCTTGAGCAACTCGATTCCCTCGATGGTGATGACGATGACCGAGTGATGCTGGGTTTGATGATGCTGATCCTGCTGGAGCGGAGGAGGGGTTAATTGCTTTCCGTCACTTTTGCGCTTCCAACCACTTCCTCGCATTGACAAACGCCAGATGCCAGGGTGAAACTTCATCATTGCGGTCTTTGGGATAATGTGCCCAGTTCCATGGAAACATGGACCGCTCGATGTGCGGCATGGTCACCAGGTGACGACCATCCTTCGTCGCCAGCATCGCGGTGTTGTAATCGCTGCCGTTCGGGTTGGATGGATAGGCTTCATATCCGTATTTAGCGATGATATTGTAGGCTTCTTCTGCTTTCGGAAAAATGAATTTTCCTTCCCCGTGTGAGATCCAAACGCCAAGCGTGGTTCCGGCCAGGCTGGATAACATCACCGAATTGTTTTCCGGAATAACAACAGAAGTGAAAGCTGACTCGTGTTTGTGTGAATCGTTAAAGCCCATTTTGGGTTTTAAGTCATGATCCGGATTGATCAGTTCCAGCTCGATGAACAATTGACAACCGTTACAGATACCAATCGAAAGGACATCTTCCCGCTGGAAGAAGCCCTCCAGGGCCAAACGGGCTTTATCATTGTATTTAAAGGCACCGGCCCATCCTTTAGCCGAGCCCAGTACGTCAGAATTAGAGAAACCTCCTACCGCTCCAAGAAACTGAATATCCTCCAGGGTTTCCCGGCCGGCCATTAAATCGGTCATGTGCACATCCCTTACGTCAAATCCAGCCATATACAAGGCATGGGCCAGCTCACGTTCTGAATTGCTTCCTTTCTCGCGCAATACAGCTGCTTTGGGTTTGGTGCTTCCCGAGGCTTGTATGCGGCCATCATAATCCGAAGGAAACTGATAGGCCAGCGGTTGGTACTTATAATTGTTGAAGCGTTCATCGGCCAGGTTGCCTGCCGTTTGCTTCCGATCGAGGAGTCGTGAAGTCTCGTACCACACATCCCGGAAGTGATCTACTGTAAATTTGTAGGTGGATGCTTGGATGGTGACCGAAAGATCATTTGCCATTACCACCTTTCCAATCCGGTGCCAGGGTAATGGAATTTCTTCGAGCAGCGTAGCATCGGCATCGTCTTTCAGCTGGAAGACCAGCCCGCTGTTTTCTGCAAATAGTAGCTTTACCACGTCGGTTTCACCCAGTGCGGTGAGGTCTATCTGGGTGCCCAGACCATTGTTGGCGAAACACATTTCCAGTAAGGTCGTGATCAGACCACCCGCTGATACATCATGTCCCGCTAAAAGTTTTCCTTCCCGGATGAGCTCCTGAATCACTTCAAAGGTCTTCGCCAGTCCGGCAGCATCCAGGACATCTGGTGTCAGTGTCCCGATTTTATTTCGAACCTGGGCGAAGGAGGAACCACCCAGATGGTAAGCATCACCCGATAAATTCACGTAATAGATCGAGCCTCCGTCATGTTGGAAGACGGGTTCAATAATTCCCCGGATGTTCCTGCACACTCCGGCAGCTGAGATGATCACAGTACCCGGTGCAATGACCTCCTGAGTGGCATATTTTTGCTTCATCGACAAGGAGTCCTTGCCCGTAGGTATGTTGATGCCTAAATCGATGCAGAAGTCGGAGGCGGCTTTAACTGCCTGATATAAGGCGGCATCTTCACCGGCATTGCGGCAAGCCCACATCCAGTTGGCGGAAAGAGAGACTGACTTTAAACCTTCTTCGAGAGGCGCCCAGATTATATTGGCCAAGGCTTCAGTGATCGCGATCCGGGAACCTGCCGCCGAATTGATCAGAGCGCTGGCCGGAGCATGACCGATGGCGGTGGCAACCCCATAATCGGTATCATAACCCAGAGCCATCACTCCACAGTCATTCAGGGGCAATTGCAATGGACCGGCACATTGTTGTTTGGCTACCAAGCCGCCTACACAACGGTCAACTTTATTCGTCAGCCAGTCCTTACACGCAACCGCTTCCAGGCGCAATACTTGTTCCAGGTAATGATGTAATTCAGTGACCTCATAGTCTACCGGGTGATAATTGTAAGTGAGCGAGACATCCGAAAGGATCGTCCGGGGTGAGCTTCCGAAAATATCAAGTAAGGCCAGATCCATTGGTTTGGCTCCGGTGGAGGACGAAGTAAAAACAAACCGGCCGTCACCGGTCACTTCGCCGACGACATACATCGGCGCCCGTTCGCGTTCAGCGATTCGCTGTAACGCAGGAATGCTTTTATTCGGCACGACCAACCCCATGCGCTCCTGGGACTCGTTACCGATGAGTTCTTTCATCGAGAGGGTAGGGTCCCCGACGGGTAACTGGTCGAGGTCAATGATACCGCCCGTAGCTTCTACCAGCTCCGAAAAGCAGTTCAGATGACCTCCTGCACCATGGTCATGGATGGCAACGATGGGATTCTCCTCGCTTTCTACCAGGCTGCGGACGGCATTAGCAACCCGTTTCTGCATTTCCGGGTTGGAACGCTGTACCGCATTCAGTTCAATGCCGGAATGGTACTCGCCGGTATCGGCAGAAGATACGGCGGCGCCGCCCATGCCGATCCGGTAATTGTCACCCCCCAATAAAACGATTTTATCTCCGGGTTTGGGCGTATGTTTTTGGGCCTGATCGGCTTTACCCATACCCACGCCACCAGCCAGCATGATCACTTTGTCATAACCCAGTTTGCGATCCTGTTCTTCGTGCTCAAAAGTGAAAAGCGACCCGGCAATAAGCGGCTGTCCGAATTTGTTACCAAAGTCGGAGGCACCATTGGATGCCTTGATCAGGATATCCATGGGTGTTTGATACAACCAGGGTCTTTCAGGCATTGCTTTTTCCCAGGGTCGATTTTCATCCAGCCGGGAGTAGGCGGTCATGTAGATGGCGGTTCCGGCCAGGGGAAGGGAGCCCTGACCTCCGGCCATCCGGTCCCGGATCTCTCCGCCGGAGCCGGTCGCAGCACCATTAAAGGGCTCTACGGTGGTGGGAAAGTTATGCGTTTCCGCCTTTAGGGAGACGACCGAGTCGAAGGGTTTTTTTTCGTAGTAATCGGGATGATCCGCCGATTTTGGCGCAAACTGATTCAGACGCGGACCTTTCAGAAAGGCTACATTGTCCTTGTAGGCGGAAACGATGGAGTTCGGATGAATTTTTGAAGTCTGCTTAATGAGTGAAAATAACGATGCCGGCAGTTCTTCCCCATCAATGATGAAGGTGCCGTTAAAGATTTTGTGCCGGCAGTGCTCGCTGTTGACCTGTGAAAACCCAAACACTTCCGAGTCGGTAAGGGGGCGACCCAGGCGTTCTTCAAGGCTCTCCAGATAGGTGATTTCTTCCGCACTCAGAGCGAGACCTTCGGATTCATTGTATGCTGCAATGTCTCTTACCTCCTCGATGGGTGCCGGTTCGATGTCAATGGTATAGAGCTCCTGATTCAGTTGGGTATATTTTTGAGCCAGCATCGGATCAAAAAACGTCTTTCCCGATACATCGGGAATAAAGCGTTCAATACGCCGGATCCCAAGGATCCCCATGTTTTGGGTGATTTCTACCGCATTGGTACTCCAGGGAGTGATCATCGCTGCCCTGGGGCCGATAAAGAGCCCCTGGATTTGCAGCGCATCAAGATGTGGCTGATCGCCAAATAGCCAGGACAGTTTAGGGATATCCGTTGGGTTCAATGCGTGATCAACCTCTACAGCGTAAAGGGAGGTCGTGGGGCTTCCAAAAAATTGGATCATGGTAATTGCCTTAAGAGGCAAAGATCGCATGTTCTGGTGAACTCGGAAAGCCTGATGAACAAAAAGTTATGTAAAAAATGAATATGTGTACGATGATAAACTAAAGGAAGTGAGGTTAAAACTGTTGTAGCAGGCAAAAGGTAGCAGTATTTGTATTAACCAAAAATCATTAGCTGGATAGCTGGAACGGTGCATATGGTAGGTTTTGGAAAGCGCATAAATCTAAATGAAAAATTCTAAAACGGTTTATCGCTCCAGGTACTGACGGATGATTCGGGTATAGGGCCTCGGTTCGTTTAAATAGGGGAAGTGCCCGACATCGTGCAGCCGCACAACACTTGCTTCCGGGTAGCGTTCACGCAGCCCCTCCTGGAGTTGTGGATTGACCAGGGGATCATTATCAGCTTCGATAATCAGTTTGGGCACCGAACGCTGAACTTCGGTTGAGACGGGCTCAAAGTGCTCAAGGACCAGATCTACCCGGCCAATGAATTGCTTTTTTGACATCAGCCCGGAATATTGTTCCTTCAGATACGCCCCTACGACCGGATCGTTATGGGCGGCCGGTAATACGCCTTCATGCAAGTTTTTACGGAATTTATCCATAATGAGCCAGGCTGGTACGAAGGGTAACCACTTCCGCAAACCGCCATATTGTTTTTGGTAGAAATCATTTGGTGCAAAAGTATTTCCAAGGATCAGACGGTCGATTCGTTCGGGGTGCCTGGAAAGCAGATATTGTGCAAGGTACCCGCCCATGGAAGTGCCCAGTACCGAAGTTTTGGAGAATCCTTCCGCATCCAGGATGGCAAGAATGCCCTGCATGGCATCATTCAAATGATGAACATCGGGAAGGGTAAGACTTATGATGCGAAAGTCTTGCTGCAGGTCTTCGATTTGTTGCCACCAGATATCGTATGCGCCTCCCATGCCGTGCAGTAATAGGAGTTGTCGGGAGCCTTGGCCGGTGACCAGATAATGCCAGGTTGTACCGGAAATTTGTAGGGAGTGGAGCGGAATTGTGCGAAATTTTTCCAGACTGGCTTCCACCGCATCCGGATTCGGATAATAGTCCCTGAAAGTGGCATGATGGACCGGCTTTAAATAGACGATGCCGATCATAATAAATACCGTCAGCAGGATCAAAGCTGTTTTTTTCATCGTCCCCCGATTACGACATCGAAAGGTAATGAAAAGATGACGATTCGCCGATCTCTGAAATCCGGATAAAGACAGAAAGATAGCCGCAATAAGAAATCAAGTTCGGGTTGTGTTTTCTATTTTGCAGAAGACAATTGTTCCATAATGAAATATGCTTTCCTGGTTGTATTCGCGCTGACCTTTGCTCAATGTGGCCAAGAGGTCCATGAAACGGCAAAAGCCCCGACGGCCTGGTATCTGCAAAACCGCAAGCCGCTGATCACAAAGCCTTACCTGGAGTTGCCACTCGGAAGCATTCAGCCTTCCGGCTGGTTAAAGGATCAGTTGCTCCGTATGGCTTCTGGCCTTACCGGAAACCTGGACAGCATCTATCCGGAGGTGGTCGGTCCAAGAAATGGCTGGCTTGGTGGCGACGGGGATGGGTGGGAACGCGGACCCTACTGGATCGATGGACTACTGCCTTTGGCATATATACTCGATGACGAAGGTCTTAAGCGCAAAGCCCAACATTGGGTGGAATGGACATTGACCCATCAACGGGAAGATGGCTACATCGGGCCGGTACCATTTTTGGAAGAGCCTGAGCCGGAGCCGGGTTTGCAGCGGGGGATGCGCGAAGACTGGTGGCCTAAAATGGTCATGCTAAAAGTCTTGCAACAATATTATACGGCAACGGGTGATGCTCGGGTTATCGATTGCCTTACAAAGTACTTCCGCTACCAATTGCAGGAGCTCCCTCAACGGCCGCTGGATTTCCTT
The DNA here is from genome assembly GCA_020636355.1 of Lewinellaceae bacterium. Classification (GTDB taxonomy): domain Bacteria; phylum Bacteroidota; class Bacteroidia; order Chitinophagales; family Saprospiraceae; genus JAGQXC01. Next base: position 543,415 of record JACJYB010000001.1, read on the forward strand.
ACCTTATGGGCCAACCGGAGGGGCGGGGATAATCTGATGATCGTGTATTGGCTGTACAACATCACGGGAGATGCATTTCTACTTGACCTTGGTGATTTGATCCAGGAACAGACGTACCCCTGGGCACAGGTATTCACCAATCCGGAAAACGATCGTGATCCGGGACAGCCCTGGTATTACAGCCAGATCAAGCGCTATCCGTTTGATACCAGTGAGATCAATGCATTGACAGTCTCAAAATTAGCCGGAATGCATACGGTTAATTTTGCCCAATCGCTTAAGCAACCCATTGTGCATTACCAGAAAAGCCATGACATCCGTGAAGTGGAAGCAGTCCATAAAGCTTTACGAGACGTAAAGAAATATCATGGCCAGCCTCAGGGGATGTACGGCGGCGACGAACCCCTGCATGGGAATAACCCGGTTCAGGGCATTGAGTTCTGTTCCATAGCTGAAGAAATGTTTTCCCTGGAAACCAATCTAACCATTACGGGTGACATAGCCTTTGCCGACCAGATCGAGCGCATCGCTTACAATGCATTGCCAACGCAGGCTGATGACGATTTCCGGACCCGCCAATATTTTCAGGCTGCCAATCAGGTAGCGCTGAACCCTGCGGCGGATCATACCTTCGAGCGGCAAAATCATATGGGTACCGACTTCGTTTATGGTGTGCTCACTGGGTATCCGTGTTGCACCTGCAACATGCACCAATCCTGGCCCAAAATGGTTCAAAGCCTCTACTTCGCCACACCGGATCGGGGCGTTGCCGCCTTGCTTTATGCCCCTTCAGAAGTGGAACTGATCGTGGGCGATAGCACACGGCTAAAAATTGTCGAAGAGACGGGATACCCGTTCAGGGAGTTGATCCAGTTTACCTTACACCCGGAGCGTGAAGACCGGTTTCCCTTCCATTTGCGGGTGCCTGAATGGTGCTCGGACCCGGTCGTGAAGGTAAACGGTCAACCATGGGAGGAGCCGGATCGTCAGGGTGTCCTGATGATCGACCGGACCTGGAAGGATGGTGACCAGGTAGTACTGACGCTGCCCATGTCGGTAAAAGCAACCAGTTGGTACCAGTTTGCAAAGGCCATAGAACGCGGTCCGCTCGTATATGCCTTGAAAATCGAAAGCCGGCAAGAGACGGGATTTGTCAGTGATCGTTTTCGGTCATTTACCCAGGTTCATGCGGCTTCCCCCTGGAATTTTGCCCTTATTGAAAATAAACTGACCGATCTGGATCAATCCATAAAAGTTGTTGAACACGAATGGGATGGGCGATATCCCTGGAATCTGGAAAATGCTCCAATCGCTCTGAAAATTTCCGCTGTACGTCTGCCCGAATGGCAATTGTCGGATGGAATACCCTCCCTGCCGGCCGTATGGGGTAGGTACCGGGGACCTGACCTTCAACCGGAAGAAATTACCTTAATTCCTTATGGCTGTACGACGTTGCGGATAACAGAATTTCCGGTTTGCAGGCTGGAATAAAAAATTAAAAAGGGAGGCAATTCAATTGCCTCCCTTTCCTTAGGGATGTTTGGGACATCCTTCAGCTACTTCACATGAACTGCCAGATTTCCGGACAGAATTTCTTTGGTACATAGGTGGGGCCAGGTATCTGGTGATTGGATATTTGGTACGGAGGCATCCAGTGCCGAAAACCACTTCCAGGCAATGTCATCACCATTCGTGCCCGGGGTGCCTCCATCTTGTAGCCTGACTGCAATTATCTGACCCATGCGACAGTTCTTTCCGGATATTTGTGTGCTGCCGCCAGGCCCGCCTTCATGATCTTCTCCGGAACAGCTTTCATCGTGGCCCACGTCATCTTCCCCATCACATGAAGTTCCTTCAGGATGATCACCGTCGCAATTTTCATCATGCTCACCAGGTTCAACACAAGGTTTGGTGTCCTGGACGACCAGCCCTAAGAACCAGGCTCGATATTCAACCGGATCGATGTAGACACCAAAGATGTCCGCTTTAATTTGGCGTTCCAGGATCCCGTTTTTCATCACGGTATAGGTGAAACTGCCTTTAGCAGCCGCTTGTTCGGTAGCCTCGAAAGCTTCAAAAGAAGCGAATACCCGCTTTGTTGAGGTTACGGGTTTCGCTGCAGGCCTCTTCCCAAAGCGACCGAACGACCCCGTGGTATTCGTAGACATACCTGCCGACCCTCCGGGTAGGAGGACTTCGATGCTGCCCGTTGTTTTTAAGGGTTTCAGATTGTCCCTCAGGTCAAGGAAAACATTCGACGGCCGTTCAGGCGGAAAATAGTCCGTTTGGCATCCCGTCAGCAGGAAAAGTAATGTCGCTGCACATCCAATGATGGTGATTTTCATGATCGCTGCTTTTTGGTTGTTAAAATCCCCAACTGAAAGTCGGTAATTTCTTACTTGGCTTATTACCCCCTCCCGTCCTGTTAAGGATTCGGACATCCATATAAGTCAGATCATTGACTGCATCGACGAAAGCCTGTGCGCCCCCTCCGGTGCCTTCGGATGCAGCAACAAACACTTCCTCAACCGGCATCAATATACCCGTACCCGGACCAAAATGGGTGTTAAGCGCAACCGGGCCCAGGTTGTCAAGACTAAAGGTGATCCGGTAGTCGCCGGCCCCTTCATTCAACGTTTTCACGTTCCAGGTGTAGCCGTAGACAATCTTGCCTTTAACATTGACCTCAGCGGCATAATAGCCTGGGCCATCGCCCCCTTCATAGACGGTTCCGTTAAAAATGGGTGGGTTGATCAGATTTTCGGTTATACCATCTGCTTCCGTCCATCCTTCTCCTTCAATCCATACCAATGCTCCAGATGGAACTGCTTCCCGGGGTACATTTAATTTCTGAATCAGTAAACGGGCACAGTGGGAATAGACGGTCGGTTGATAACACGGGATGACATAGGGATCATCGGAAGAAACTTCCGCTTTCATTCCGTGCACTTCATTGGTACCCCAACCTGATACGTGCCGCATCTCGTATTGCAGCATAGGATCAACTACATTTTTATAAAGCACTACTTCCGTTCTTACCTGTGATTTTGTATACCAGTCAACTGATTCAAGATTATCTCCCCAGTCAATAAGATCTACATAAGTCTCACCGACGGGCACGATATTCTCAGCCTGCCATTCGTTGAGTGCGTCTTTCTGGATGAAGGCTTTGAAGACAGGACTGATTCCGTCACCAGGTATTTCCCCGGACAGGCATAATTCCGGATTAGCCGGATTGGGCTGGCAACTGAAAATGGGGTAATTCGGATCTATGGGATCTTCGCCCCAAACGTACCACCATTCACCGTCCTGAAGGACAACCCCTTCACTCCCTCTCATTAGTTTTGCATATCCGTCAGTCCATAATACGGGATAGGAAAGGTTATTTCCCGCAAGTTCTGTCCGGCCGCCTTTGCTGCCGCCCTTACCCCTTGTTTCAAGTGTAGTATTCTGGTCGCTGTAAAGGCTATCTTTTTCGCATTGCCAAAAAACTATAGCCATCGCCATCAGGAAAAATATTCCTATGGTGTATGAAAATCGTTTCATAACATATGATTTAAGAGTTAATCTAAAGCAGTCAAAAAATCCCCAAAAAACTCATCCGTATTAACAGGATTTCCGTTCTTCAAGAAGCAACGTATGCAATATTTTGACAATAGGATAAAAGTTGAATTGATGTGCGCTTTTGGGGTAGCCGGTCAACTTTTTAGGTAGATGTATTAATTTTTTGATGGTTTTAAAGAACTGCGGTTCCGGCAAATTTTACACAGTGGTATTTCACTTTCGGAAATAAAATTTGCTTCGAATGCCTGATAAAGTAAAGTGATAGAATTTTCAGCTTTTAATTTGGACATGATGTTTTTTCGGTGCGTTTTTATGGTAGATTCGCTGATGTGAAATTCACTGGCTATCCGCTTGTTTGGCTGGCCTTTGATAATTCGGTCCAGTACTTCCAGCTCGCGGCTGGTCAGTGAACCATCCATACTCGCTTCGGATTGATGTAGCCCGTTCTTAACCAGGTCCTGCATGATACGTCCGCAAAAATATTGATCCTTGGAACAAAGTTTTTCGATGGCATGCAAGAAGTCTTCACTGGAACAATCGGTTAATAAAATGCCGTCGACACCGGAAGCAATTAAATGCTCACTTATTTTATTTTCCAGATGGCTTGTGATTATCAGGAGTTGTTGTTCGTAAATAGCAATTAAACCATTTTTTATTGCTTGAAATATATCTTCATTAAGAACTGTGAATTCAGCTACGATTACGTCGTATTGCCGCATGACCGGAAGCGACCAAAAGTTGGTGTTTTGCCGGAATCGAAGGCCTTTTATGTGGTAATTTAATGAGTCTGCCAGAAGCAGGGAAAGTGCTTCAAAAATCAGCTTATTTTGGTATATAAAAAGTATACTGTGACGCATAAGTCGCCATATTGACACAACTTAACTCCCAATGCATCAACCACAAATGATTAAGATCAGGAGATGATTTAAATCATAAATTGGAATGAGTAGCCTCACGGTTTATCATCTAATCAGGACAATATATTGACTTCATCCGAATGCTCATCCGGATTACTCGCTTTCCGCACCTCAAGGTAGGATGTGCCGGCCTTACGGCTTATTAAATTAAACACGATGAAAACGTCAAAAAGGATTCAGCTTTCGGATTGGTTCTTAGTCTTAATGATTATGCTGTGTACCACTTTGTCAGGGATAACACAGTATTTAATCAATCCGGATTCATTGGAGGATGTGACTGTTTCTGGGACGATTTATGTAGACACGTCTGGAAGCTCCATCCGCTATTTACTGGATGAAGGATCCGATGGATTCATGGACTACCGGGTCCATTTTGGTCCTTTATGGTATCAGCCAGCCGAGGGAGATGCCGTGCGCCCGCAGGATGGTGATGAAGTGATCATAGCTGGCGGACTGAATACCGATGCCCTTGGTAATTTACCGTCGCTATTTGTTTATGAAATAAACGGTGAATTTTGGAGAGATCCGTATGAATCATACTGGAATCAATTGAATGAAGATTACACCGCAGTCAGTCTGGTCTATCCGGAAGGATCAGGTATTTGTATATTGGACTCCCTGGATCAGGAATTGATTGCAGGTTTTGTGCTGGCAGATAGCTCATTTCATGATATCCGGTATTACCTGGACACCGATTCCGATGGATTGCCCGATTACAAATTAAACTTTGGCCCACCCTGGTATGTCCCGTCCGGCAATGTCTCTTACCCGGAGGATGGAGATTTTGTGGAGATTTCCGGGATTATTGTTCATGTCAGCGTCTATCCGGTCATCGTCGTCATTGCATTGGATGGCACCGTCTGGAGAGACTTGAATGGATTCATGAACTACGGGCAGGGACGCTGGATGAATGGCCAATCGGATGGCTCAGAGGTAGTTTATTCTCCTTTCGATACAGGCAACAAAATACAGTTCAGGCCGGGGTGGCATCATCAGGGCCTGCCGGGTTCGATGTATTGTCAATTATTACAAACTAACCTGCACGGATTGCCGGCATGGGGGCCGTCCAATTCAAAAGGACTGGCCGCCTATAATGTCGGGTGGTTTAATCAAAACCGGCTGAACCTGATGAAGCAAAATCAACACCGGATGCATTTGAATAATCTTGTGCGCATCCGATTGCATTATACCGACGGTCAATTGGTCCGGGCCGGCATTCAAAAACAGGACCGTCTCCGGCTTAATGGCTGGGATGAAGTCGCCAGTCGGTGGGTAGAACTGGAAGGAGTCCAGTATGATCCTTCTACCAATAGTCTGGAGTTCGAGACCAATGTGGTTTTTGCCTATTACTTGTTGGTTAAGGACGAATCAACGACTACAACCGTGGAATTGCAAAATGCTCCGATGCGCTATTGTATTTACCCTAATCCGGTGCGGCAAGTGGCTAACATCCGGTGGGAAATGGAAGAATCCCAGCCGGTGGTGATTCGCATAACAAACCTAACCGGTCAGCGAATCCATCAGCAGGAATTTCAATTGCTGCCAGCGGGAATTAACGAATTCCAGTACCAGCCGGATGCGGGCTTGACAAACGGGATTTACATCCTAGAAATTATCACACCAGAGGACCGGATGGTAATGAAGTGGTTGTGGGAACATTGATCCAGCGATCAACGCGCTCTATAGACCGACAATGGACCTGTAATTCTGATTTCGGCCTGACCCTTAATGGGGTGGCATCCGGTGCTTAAAAAAACCGAGGGAGCGCTTAAGATCGGGCTCTTATGCGGCTTCAATTCAAAAAAAAGGGGGTGGAATTTCCACCCCCAAAATAGCTCTCTGATTCCGGATTAAGCCTTCTTGGACATGGCGTTTCGAATGATGCCAATAATGGCCATAAGGACACCACCACCTACACCCCCGCTGGCAATACTGCCAATTATGCTGCCAATGTCCAGGCCGCCACTTCCGGTGGACATGCCCAGTAAACCAAGTAGTTGGCCGCCCAATCCACCGCCAAGGATACCAGCGATGGAATTTCCAAGGGTACCCAGTGTTTGTTTTTTCAATAAGGATCCCGCCAGGTTACCACCTAACGCACCACTTATCAGTTGAATAATCAACGGTAATAAATTTCCCATGTGTTTTGATTTTTAGAAATGCAAATGAAATTAGTTTAATATTTGGTAGTATGGTGTTAAATGTGAATAATATTTTGAAATACATATCGTTCGTGCTTCTATTTAAAATTATAAAAAGGTATAGCTGGTATTAATTCGGGGTCTGAACATTGCATTCCTGGCTATCCTGGAATTGTTGTACCTTTGTGCGCTCAAAACTTTAAGGGTAGGCGCACGATTTGATCGCATTCTTCGTTGTAGCTACCAGATATCGTATAAATAACAATCATGAAGCATCTTTTGTATGTACTACCAGCCCTGCCATTATTCTTTTCTGCCTGCTCCTCGGATGGAAATCAGACTAGTAGTCAAGACGGCTACCGGCTGGAAGTCACCATCACTGGAGACGATCCGAATTCATTAATTCTTTCTTATCCGGAAGGGTTAAGTGTAAAAATGGACACTCTTGAATCGGGTGACGGACATTATGTATTTACGGGAAAGGTGGATGTGCCCTCGCAGGCAACGCTCCGGTTGATGAACGATATGATGTATGCGGATGTCCTTCAGTTGTATCTCGAGAATGCAACGATTAAAGTGATGGGTGCTTATGGAGATCTCCATGAAGCTACCGTATCCGGCTCCAAAGCAAATGATGACAACAAAGAATTACAAGGTCTGATGACCGGCGTTAACGATGAGGTCAATGCACTGATCGCCGCTTATCAGAATTTATCCCCGGAGGATACCAGGGCTCAGGATAGCCTTTTGAAAGTTTATGAAGGCATAGAAGCAAGTCGTCGTCAAATCATAGCGGATTTTGCTGCTAAAAAACCGGCATCTTTTGTTGCGGGAACAGAGGTCCTGAATGCCTTTATGTACAATCCGGATGTCAAGGAATTTCAAGCTGCTTACGATGTACTGGACACCAGTATCATTAATAGCTCGCTGGGAAAACAACTTAGCGAATTGCTGGAATCGGCCAAACGTACTGCCATCGGTGAAGTAGCACCAGATTTTACTGCTGCTGATGTTCAGGGTAATCCGGTTTCACTATCCTCCTTGCGGGGCAAATACCTGTTGGTCGATTTTTGGGCCAGCTGGTGCGGGCCTTGCCGTGTAGAAAATCCGAATCTGGTCAAGACCTTTGACGCTTACAAAGACAAGGGATTCAACATATTAGGCGTTTCATTGGATGATCAGGAAGGGCGTGAAGCTTGGATGAGTGCAATCGAAAAAGATCAGCTGAACTGGAATCAGGTGTCAGAATTGAGAGGATGGGGTTCGGATGTGGCTAAACTGTATGGGGTGCGCGGAATTCCAATGAACTTCCTCCTGGACAAAGAGGGTAAGATCGTCGCCAAAGGGCTAAGGGGTCAGGATTTGCGTGATAAATTGGGTGAGTTACTGAACTAGTTCTGCACTCCTTTCGACTTCTCCGGTTACCAAATCGAATTCAATCCATGCTGAAGTGCTTGCTGATACCTGTCGGGGTCAAAGGCATACAGGACTGGTGCTTTATGAGCGCCTCCCTGACGAAATTCATCGGTTTTTACGAGGATGTCGTAGCTGAGCATTTTGCGCTGAAAATTTCGCCTGTCCAGCTTTTTCTCCAATAACGTTTCATACAACGCTTGTAATTCAGGCATGGTGAATCGCTCGGGCAGCAGATTGAGACCGATGGGTTGGTATTTGAGCTGCAAGCGCAAGGTCTCCAAAGCTTTCGATACAATGCGTTGATGGTCCAGCATTAAGGGAGGCAGCTCCCGGATGGAGTACCAACGGCAAAATTCCGAGAAATAATCCGGATGCGGTTCTTCAACCTGTGAATACTCCACCAGTGCGTAGAAGCCGATCGTAATGAAACGCTGCTCAAACCAAGCCTGCAACGAGGGGTGGATGGCCTGGGTCCTTACCAGTTTATCTGCATGCCCGGGCAAATTCCGGGATACCTCGCCAAATGCATGGAATTGCCGGAGGAAGATCCGTTTCAGTCCGGTTCTTTCTCGTAAGACCCGTACCGCAGCCCGGTCCAGATCTTCGTCGAGCATTACAAATCCTCCTGGCAGTGCCCATTCCCGATTGTGTAATAGCTTGAGCAACAAAACTTTAAGCTCATTTTCATGAAACCCGAAGATGACACAATCTACCGATAATCCCGGTTGACACTGCGAAGGCTGGAATGGTAATTCCATAGAGTTCGTTTGTAAGTAGTCCTAAATATGAACAAAAAATCTTATTATTGTGTCATATTGACACAAAGAAATTAAATATGAAGAAAAGCCTGATCCTGATGATCCTGGTGGCCGGCTCTTACGGACTATTTGGTCAAGCCGCCTACCGGGATGCCAATCAAAACGGAAGGATGGATGTTTACGAAGATCCATCGACTCCAATGACGGAACGCATCAACGATTTATTGTCGAGGTTGACCATAGAACAAAAAGCAAGTCTTGTGGTCGGAATTGGGATGCGCATTCCGGGTATGTTCGACCTGGATATTAAGGAGAAAGTGCCCGGAGCGGCAGGTAACACCTATGCCATAGACCCATTGGGCATCGAATCTGTTGTTTTGTCGGATGGGCCAGCCGGGCTGCGTATTCTACCGGTTCGGGATTCGACGAGCTCGCAACGATATTATTGCACGGCGTTTCCAATTGAAACCATGTTGTCATCCACGTGGAATACCGATCTGGTTCAGGAGGTTGGTAAGGCGTTTGGTGAAGAAATGAAAGATTATGGCGTTGATGTCTTGTTAGCTCCTGCTATGAACATCCATCGCAACCCCTTGAACGGCCGGAATTTTGAATATTATTCCGAAGATCCTGTCCTCTCAGGAAAAATGGCAGCAGCGATGGTTAATGGCGTTCAGTCACAAGGCGTCGGAACCTCTGTCAAGCATTTTGTGGCCAACAATCAGGAGACCAACCGGATGACCATTAACACCATTCTGAGCCAAAGGGCGCTGCGGGAGATCTATCTGAGGGGCTTTGAGATTGCTGTGCGTGAAGCGCAACCCTGGACAGTAATGAGTTCCTACAATAAGATAAATGGCGTCTATGCGTCACAAAACCCGGAATTACTTCAGACCATATTACGCGATGAGTGGGGCTTCCAGGGATTGGTTATGACCGATTGGTTTGGTGGGAATGATCCGGTGGCGCAAATGAAAGCCAGCAATGATTTATTGATGCCAGGCCGTCCCCAGCAAAGAGATGCAATACTTAAAGCCATTCAGGAAGGTGAACTTAGCGAAGGTGTTCTGGATGCCAATGTCAAGCGGATCTTGTATCTCATCCTGCGGTCACCCTCATTCCGTGTTGATCCCCATTCGGATCATCCGGATTTATCGACGCATGCCGAAATTACCCGCCGCGCCGGAGGAGAGGGGGTAGTGCTTTTAAAGAATAGCCAGGCACTGCCGCTGCTAGAAGATCAAAACAAGATAGCGGCGTTTGGCATAGGCTCTTATGACTTTATAGCCGGAGGTACCGGAAGCGGAGATGTGAATGAGGCTTATACCGTGTCGCTGGTAGAAGGGATGAAGCAGGCAGGAAAGCCGGTAGTCGCCTCCTTGCAGGGTATGTACGAATATTACATCGATGCTGAAAAAGCCAAGCAACCGAAGAAAAAATTCTTTTTTGAGATGCTGCCACCTTTGCCCGAGATGCCTCTGGATGCCGGTATTGCCAAAAGGATGGCCCGATCCACTGACCTGGCTCTGATTACAATCGGCAGGAACTCCGGCGAAGGTCAGGATCGCCAGACGGATGGCGACTTTTATCTCACCGCGGCGGAGCTGGATATGATTAAACAGGTTTCGGAAGCATTCCATCAGGCCGATAAGAAAGTGGTCGTCGTGCTGAACATCGGTAATGTTATTGAGACTGCTAGCTGGCGTGATCAGGTGGATGGAATCGTTCTGGCCTGGCAAGGTGGCCAGGAGGGTGGCAATGTAGTTGCCGATGTGCTTCTGGGTAAGGTCAATCCCTCCGGTAAATTGCCCACCACTTTCCCTCTACGCTACAATGATGTTCCCAGTGCTGCTAATTTCCCGGGAACGGAGCTTCCCGGCGATGGTCAAACTGTAATTGGCGGAATTCTGGGTGGTAAGCCTTCGGAAGTCGTTTACGAAGAAGGGATCTATGTAGGTTATCGGTATTATGAGACATTTCACCAATCCGTTGCCTATCCTTTCGGATTTGGGCTCTCTTACACCAGCTTTGAATTTTCACAGCTTGAGCTAAGTTCCCCCAAATGGAACGATAGCATGACCGTGTCCGTTACGGTCACCAACACCGGTAATCTGCCGGGTAAAGAGGTGGTACAGTGTTACCTCAGTGCTCCGGGGAAAAGCATGGACAAACCGGCAAAAGAATTGAAAGGTTTTGCGAAGACAAGTTTGCTGAAGCCGGGTCAGCAGGAAATAATCCAAATCAAGCTGAACGCCAGGGATTTAACTTCCTTTGATGCCTCCCAGTCGGCATGGGTGGCGGAGTCGGGTAAGTACGAAGTAAAAGTTGGAAATTCAAGCGACGCCATTGCTCTGTCCCGGACGTTTGTGGTTGACAAAGAATTGAAAGTTAAGGCTGTCCATGATGTTTTGGCACCAGATCGTAAAATCCATGCGATAAAAGCTCCAAAATAATCCGCGGAGAATGGATACTCGTGTTGGGTACAAGATAACGCCTTGTCTGCGATACAACAGACAAGGCGCTTATTACGGTCAACAAATAGTGACAAATCTCAGGAGCATTTCTTTGCGTTGCACCAATTGTGTTTCCTGGGGTTATGCAGGAGAATAAAACTTCTTTGGTGCCTGCTGTTTGAAATTAATTGCCTTTGCCAGTCACGACTCCGGTTAAAGTGTCACTTCCTAATTTCCGGTGTATTTTCATTGGACCTCACAGAAAGTAGTTCATGGCCCTTTGGCTCAACGTTGTTTCATCTACTTCTTCATACCAATGATTTTCAAAGGTGCTACACACCCGCAAAGAATGTGTGGACTATTGTAACCAATTCGTGGATTATTGTAACAGCAATTTTAAATAGCTGATTATCAATTGATTGGTTGGGTTATTTGAGATCGCTGGGCGGATGGCCGTAATATTCGTTAAAGACTCGTGAGAAATATCTGGGGTCTTCAAAACCAACGGCGTATGCTACTTCAGACACATTCCAATTGGTTGTTTCAAGTAACTCCCTGGCTTTGCTTAACCGGATGTTGCGGATGTAAATGGAAGTGGAGAGATTGGTGAGCGCTTTGATCTTGCGATGCATTTGCATCCGGCTCATGGCCATCTGCTTACACAAGTCTTCGATGGAGAATTCCGAGTTCTCCAGATTCTCTTCGACCAGATTCCGCAACTTCAGGATAAATGCATCCTCCAATTGAGCATCGGTAGTTTGCCGGGTGAGCGGTGCCTGCAGACTCAAATACCTGGCTTGTAATTTTTCGCGCAATTTGATCAGGTTTTGAACATGAAGCTGGAGTTCTTCCTGATAGAATGGTTTTGCGAGATAGACGTCTGCGCCTCGTTTAAGTCCTGCAATCCTGTCTTCTGCGGTAGCTTTGGCGGTAAGGATGACGATGGGAATATGGCTTGTGGCCATGGTTGTTTTTAGTGTTTCGGTGACCTCAAAACCATCTTTGACGGGCATCATGACGTCGGTTATCACGATATCGGGGATAATTCGCATTGCCGTTTCAATGCCCGCTGCTCCATCCGTCGCGATTTCAATGTCAAAGAGTGGAGCCAAACAGCTTATCAAATAGGTTCGGATATCTTCGTTGTCTTCGACAATGAGCAGCAATGGTTTGTCCGAGGCCGTATCCGGAACCCTTGGCCGATCGGTTTCGTATTCAGATGAATAAGCGAGCCGTGGGTCGGTTTGATTGCTTTTGGTATCAGCTTCCGGCGCAAGTGGGGCTGAATGGGTTATCGGAAGATGGATTAGAAATTTGGTTCCGGCACCCTGAGCACTGGTCACCGAAATATTTCCCTGCATCAGGTGGATTAATTCCCTGGTTAAGGTGAGCCCAATGCCGGTGCCTTCGCCTTTGATCGTTTTGGCATTGTCTGATTGGTAAAACCGGTTAAATATGAATGGCAATTGATCAGCTGGTATCCCAATGCCGGAATCCGATACCTCAATCTTTAGTTCCGGATTCATGTGCCTGTTGCCACTGGGCTCAATTTTGCTGACAGAAAGGTTTATCCTGCCTCCCTGAGGGGTGAATTTAACTGCATTGATAATCAAATTGGAAATGACCTGGAGCATTCTTCCCGGATCATAATCCATCATGACCTCTTCGGATTCGCCCGTAAACGACAATTCGATTCCTTTTGATCCGGCCAGGGATTCAAACGATTTCAGGAGGTATTTCAGATAACTCATGATGTTGCCTTGAATTAACTGCAATCCCATTTGGTTTGATTCTATTTTAGCCAAATCCAGCATTTGATTGACCAGGTTTAGCAGTTGCCAGCCATTGCGGTGGATCAATTCCAATTTATCCCGGAGACTTGTTTCGAGTTGGTTGCGAATCTGGTCTGAGATGCCCAGGATTACGGTCAATGGGGTCCGAAACTCATGCGTGATATTCGTATATAACTTGGTCTTTAATAAATCCAGTTCTTCCAGATTCTGGTTCTTTATCGCTTCCAATTGCAGGGAGTGTTGTAGCTGTTGTCTTTTCAGCTCATACCTCCTGAAGGAATTAGCTATGCTCAATGTGCAAATGAAATAAATCAGATAGGCCCACCAGGTCCTCCACCAGGGTGGTCGAATGATGAAAGGAAATTGGATCTCCGGACTTAGTAAGCCTTCTGCGTTTACTGCTCGCAGTTGAAAAGTGTAGTGGCCGGGAGGAATAGGACCGAAGTGGACCTCCTGAGTGGGTGACCATGAGCTCCAGTGCGGATCCAGTCCCGTTAGTTTATGTTGGTAGAGAATTTGATCATTCTGCAGTGTGGTGACATTGGTAAACCCGATGGTCAGGTCATTATGGTCGTGTTTCAGGCTAAGTTGTTCCGGCACATTGCGCCATTTGCTGACGCCGGAGACATAATCCTTATCCAGGCGAATCCCGTTTTCAAGGACTATATTCTGGTCGGTCCGGGTGAACAATTGCCTCCAATGAATATTCTCACCAAATAATTGCACATTGGAAATTTCGATAACCGGTGATTGCGCTTCAATTTTTTCACTGGTCGTATTGATGGTAATGGCCATGGTTTTGGTGCCAACCCAAAGGGTCCCATCGGTGTCTTTGCAGATGGCACGCATATTACTACTACCTCCCAGAAAGCCATTGCTGTATTGGTAATTTCTGAAGTGGATATTTTCTGACGATGTTTCTTCGGCCGGAGTAAAACTGATTTTGCAGATACCATGTCGGCCGCCTACCCAGAGATTATTCTGCTCATCAGCCATGATAGAACTTACCCAATCGCTGATGAGTCCGTCCTTCTCCCTGAAACTGATGATGGTTTCTTGATTCGTTTTGGGGTCTGACGCATATCGAAGCAACCCGCCGCCAAATGTGCCAATCCACAACCTGTTTGCATGATCGACAAAAAGGGAGGTGATGTATGCGTTGGTAATCCCTTGTTCATACAGGTATTGGAAAAAGTGTGGATGATCGTCCTTTCCGATGACCAGGCGATTCAATCCATGGTCGGTTCCAATCCAATAATTACCGAAAGAGTCTTCAGCGACACATTTTACTGCGTTGTTGGATAAGCCCTGTTCTTCACCGAAGAAGGTGAATTCATTTTTTTGCTGGTTGTTTCCGAAACGCACGCGTACGGCACCATATCCCGACAGCCAAATATCCCCTGTATGATCCTCAAAAAGATTCAGAACCGGAGCTTCTCCTAATTGAGGAAATCGGATGTATTCGGTCCCGGTAAACAAGACCAGGCCAATGTTGGTCCCCAGCCAGATTGCACCGTTGTGGTCTTCCAGCATGGTGAAAATAATGGAATTGGGCAGTCCGGTTGCCGAGCTGTATTGGTAGAAGTATTGCCCATCGTATCCGGTGAAGCCGTCTTCTGAACCGAACCATCGCATCGTTTTACCTTGAACGATGGCCAGGACATTATTCTGCAAAAGGCCTTCGTGGGTGGTCCAGTTCGAGAATAGTTCTCCATTAAAAAGCTCAAATCCTGCGGTTGTTCCGAACCATACATTGCCCGATTGGTCATTTAACAAGGCGTGAACTGCACGGTTTCCCAATCCGTCCTCTTCGGTGTATTGATACAATTGATTCCCGGATAAACGGAAAACACCATCCTGGAATGATCCTGCCCAGACGTTTCCGCGGTCGTCTTCAGCGATAGACTGGATGGAGGTCCTGGAAACGATAGAGCCAGGGAATATTTCTACATCATGGCCGGATAGCTTTAAAATGCCATGTTCCGTCCCTACCCAGAGATGGTCATTGTGATACTGAAGGGCATTGATGGTGTCATTGAGAAAGGGACTGCTTACGGGAGTGAAACCATGGTCGCGATACCTGAATAGTCCATCGCCTTTGGTTCCAATCCAGAGATCCCCCTGATCAGGCACGATGGATGTGACGGAGTAATCGGTGAATCCCTGCAGGTGATTAAAATGCTTAAACTGGTGCCCGTCAAAGAGCGTAATTCCCCCTTCATAGGAGCCAAGCCAAAGGTTACCGGCAGCATCTTCGGCAATGCATTTGACCGAATTTTCTGCGATCCCGGATCCAGCCGAATAATGGGTGAAAAAGGATCCATCAAATTTGCTGATACCCTGATCAAAATAGCCGATCCAGATATTTCCCTGGCCGTCTTCATGGAGGGCAAGCACTTTGTCATCTTTTAATCCTTCGGTTTTGGTATAGGTATAAAAATAATGACCATCATATCTGGTAACACCGCCATTCCAGATAGCTAACCAGATATTGCCCCTACTATCCTGGAGAGCGGACATAACGTTATAAGCGTCCAGTCTCTGCAATTTGCCAAAGCGGGTGATACAGGCCGGATTGATATCGTTAGATGTCATGCCTTCGATTCGAACCGTTTTGGGCAACCGGGCCAGTACCGTATCAATTAGAGCGGTTTTTACGACAGGTAATGCGTCATTATCTTTCCCCGGGACATGGGTTGAGGTGTCTGCAATGGTATAGCCATTCCGGATGATCTTTCGTTGAATATCCTGATGGAGTTTTTTAGCCGGGATTTTTAATGGCTTGCCGGCTGGAATCGAGATGGTTTGGGTGATCTCGATCGATTCCGGTTCGGGAAAAAGTCCTGGCTGGATTTCGTGACCGTGGATATTCAGGGTTGCCGGAGTGGTCGCGTGGGATGGGGCGGACTCCTTTTGATTACAGCCAATAATCAATAAGATAGATAATGCGGTTATAAACTTGCCAATAAGAACGCTGCCTATGTTTCTGCTGATGCGCCGCATGTAAATGTACCTCTTCTGTGTCAGGACTCTTTTCAGGCTTGCTGCAGCCAGTTTTAAACAGGTCCCCAGGGTTGTGGGCAAAAATACCCAGATTTCTGCAAAAGCAAGTATCGCCAACCGGGCTTTCATGAAGTGCCCGGATTAATAAGGCAAACTATTTACCAAGCGTCAATCGGGTTAAAGCACGTCTAACTTTATTATATTTTCCATCCAATTAGGAGCCAAGGCTCTGGAAGTGGTGAAGAATAACCGGTTGGTCTGGTTGAATACCCCATTTTATTGATTTGTAAATGCATCAAGAAAACAATGAATCGATTTATTTCAAGCAGTAAGTACATCCTGGTTGTGCTTAGCTTTCTGGGTTTCCATACCG
Organism: Lewinellaceae bacterium; assembly: GCA_020636355.1. Lineage (GTDB taxonomy): Bacteria > Bacteroidota > Bacteroidia > Chitinophagales > Saprospiraceae > JAGQXC01. The sequence continues at coordinate 559,833 of JACJYB010000001.1, forward strand.
GAGAAGTCAGGAATTCACACCTGGCAAAATCGCCTCAGCGGTTTGCCAATCAGGTCGTTGTTGATGTAGCTCACCGGACGGCTGCTATTTCGCCAACCATGTTTGGAATCTTTTTCGAAGACATCAATTTAGCGGCTGATGGCGGGATCTATGCTGAGTTAATAAAGAATCGTTCATTCGAATTTGATGATCCTTTGATGGGATGGTCTCAACCCGCTTCTAACCGGTGGTCCAATAATCAGTCATCCGGATTTGCTTCCGCCATTAATCGGGGAGCGGACAACCCTAACGGCCATTTTTTACAAGTAAAGGTACGATCGGATGAAAATTATGTGTTGATGAATGAAGGTTTTCGGGGTATTGGCTTTAAGGAGGGCATGAAGTACCAGATCAGTCTGGAGGCAAAGGTGGAGGAGGGAAATCCCCGGATAACCCTGGAACTTTTAGGCTCGGATAGCACCGTCCTAGGAGCTCAGGAGTTGATGCTTACCGGAAAGGAATGGCGCAACTATCAAATCAGTATTCAAGCATCCGGAACAGATGCTAAGGGTATCTTTCGCATCCGTTTTCACGGGATTTCCGTGGTGGACCTTGACATGATCTCTATGTTTCCGTCCGATACCTGGAGAGGACGCAAGAATGGGTTACGCAATGACCTGGTTCAATTGCTTGCGGACCTTCATCCCGGCTTCGTTCGCTTCCCTGGTGGATGTATTGTGGAAGGGCGGACATTGGAACAACGTTATCAGTGGAAAAAGACGGTGGGGCCCGTGGAGGACCGTACCACATTAATCAACCGTTGGAATACGGAATTCAGCCATCGGAGCACGCCCGATTATTTCCAGAGTTTTGGTCTCGGCTTTTTTGAGTACTTCCAGCTCGCTGAAGATCTGGATGCTGAACCGCTGCCGATACTAAGTTGTGGGATGGCTTGTCAATTCAATACGGGGGAGCTGGTGCCCATGGATGAGTTGGATCCCTATGTCCAGGATGCTTTGGATCTCATTGAATTTGCGAATGGTCCGGCTACCTCAATTTGGGGTAAAGTTCGGGCGGGAATGGGACATCCCGAGCCTTTTCATCTTAAAATGATCGGAGTAGGCAATGAGCAATGGGGAACCGATTATTTTGACCGTTACCAGGTTTTTGAAGCTGCCATCAAATCCAAATATCCGGACATTCGAATTGTGTCGGGTAGTGGCCCTTTCGCTGAAGGTGAAATGTTCGAGTACGGTTGGGAAGCGCTGCGTCAATCCAAAGCAGACTTTGTCGATGAGCATTATTACAAACCACCGCAATGGTTTCTGGATCACGCCGTCAGATATGATAGCTACGACCGACAGGGTCCGAGGATTTTTGCCGGGGAATACGCCGCCCATGATCCGCTGGCCACCGATCCTCTGAAAAAGAATGACTGGCGCAGTGCGCTTTCGGAAGCGGCCTTTATGACGGGTTTACTTCGTAATGCTGATCTGGTCCAAATGTGCTCTTATGCGCCTTTGTTTGCTCATGTCGACGGGTGGCAATGGACTCCGGATTTAATCTGGTTTGACAACCTCCAATCCTACGGTACACCCAATTATTATGTGCAAAAACTATATGCCAACAACCGCGGGAGCCATGTTCTGGAGATGAATCTGGACCGGAAACCAATGACCGGGCAGAATGGGCTCTATGGGGCTGCCACCTGGGACGAAAAGACCGGCGAATTAATTTTTACCCTGGTGAACACCGCTGAGGGTATGCAGGAGTTGCCGGTCCATATTGAAAATGCGCGATCAGTATCCAGTCAGGGAACCAGAATAGATCTCCGGCACGCCGACTTATTGGGGGCCAATTCATTGATGGACCCCGATCTTATTGTACCGGAAGAAACAATGATTCCAATTTCCGGCGTTGATTTTACCCTGGCATTGGACGGACAGTCCGTGACCATCCTCCGCGTTCAGGTTGAGCGTTAGGCTTTTCGGCAATAATATGCGATTCGGCCGGCAGGCAAAGCCGATTCGGCGTAAGCTTGCATCGTAACCACTTCAAATCCTGTTTCGGTCAACCATTGCGTCATCTGTTCGTTTTGGAAGACTTTAAGGTGATGGTATTCCGTTGTTTTGGCGTACAGCCCGGATTCGGGTTTTTTCTGAAAAATGGTCAATTTCCTGGTCACTTCATCGCCGGCTTGGGTACTATTCATCAGCAAGGTCCACGTAGCTTCTTCTCCCGAATGATGGTAATTGTAATCCCGTATATCAGTCAACACATCAAATAATAGAATACCGCCATCCTGCAATTGAGTTCTGATCCGGTTTAGAAACGGGACAACTGATTTGGAAGGATTTGTTTCACCATGACAGGCATAGGACAGTATTTCTCCGATCATGGTCACCACTTGTGCCGGTGGGATCCGCACGTCGAAGAGATTGGCAACTCCAAAGTTGAATCCGGGGTTTTTTGCCTTGGCTCGTAGAATCATATCCGGTGAAAGATCAAAGCCGTATGCGACTTCGATCTGGTCCGAAAGAGCAGCCAGCAGATTCCCTGCACCACAACCCAGGTCAACCAGAGGACCGCGGATAGGCGGGTTTATTTTACGCAGAAAATTGGCTGCCCCTTCGGCCAGATGAGCATATGATTCGTCGTGGATTTTTGCCAGTGAACGGTTGTACATGCCTAATTGATTGATGCAACTGATTCAGCAAATTCCGGTTCGCCCGGGAATTCCTTCTTAGCTATGGCTTACTCTTTTTCTTGAACATCCTGATTTTGAACATCTACTTTCGGGGGTACGAGGTAATACAATACTGGCGTAACCAGGCGGCTCAGCAGGGTCGAACTGATCAACCCGCCAATCAGAACGATGGCCAGCGGACTGATTAATGGACTGCGCTCCAGAACCAATGGGGTCATACCGCCGATTGCCGTCATCGAGGTTAACAGAATAGGGAGAAACCTGGTCTCAGCTCCATCCATGACGGCATCGTATAATTTCATGCCTTTTTCCCTTAATGAATTGGTATAATCCACCATCAGGATCGAGTTCTTGATCTCGATCCCTGCCAGCGCGATGATGCCCACGGTTGCTACAAAAGAAAGCGTTTCCCCGGTCACCCACAGGGCTACAATGGCTCCGATAAATCCCATTGGAATTACACTCAGGACGATTAACGTGGACTTGAAGGTCCGGAACTCCAAAACCAATATCGCCAGTAACCCAAAGACCGTCAAGATGATGATGGTTTCAATGCCACCAAACGATTCTTCCCGGGACTCCCGTTCACCGGCTGCGACCAAGCGGTAACTTTCCGGGAAAGGCACTTCGGTCTGAATCCGGTCGATGATGGCATCGGTCATTTGATCGGTGTTGTATCCGGTTTGTACAAAGCTGCTGACCAGACTGTAACGCTCTTTGTTAAAATGCCGGATTACCGGCGGGGAGGGGGACATGGTGATTTGGGCGATCGACTTTAAGGGCACCAGACTACCTCCCAATGAGGTGACGTAGATACGGTCAAAATTTTCCAGGGCATTCTCGCTGTTTTGACGGATGGATGCATTCAGGGTGTACTCATCACTTTCTGCTGTCCGGATTTCTCCGATGTCCAAGCCGGCGATGGCCAGACGGATGGTCTTGGCGATTTCAGCACTGGTCAGTCCATACAGGCCTGCCTTGTCTCGGTCGATGTTAATTTTTAGTTCTGTTTTTTGGTACTTGAGATCGTTTTTCACATAGAGGCTACCCTTCATATGGCGCATCAGTTGTTCTACCCGGGCACTAAGTGCTTCCAGGGTATCCAGATTGTCGCCAATGATGCGCATCTCAATCGGTGCGGAGATGGGCTGGCCTTGCTGGAAACGGCGCACTTCAACTTTTGCGCCGGCATAACCGGTCAATTCTTCCCGTAATACATCCGCGAAATGCTCAATTTCAGGAACCTCGGTATGGTCATCCATGAAGACGATCAGTTGACCCGTATTATCGGATGACTGTTTCTGGAATTCGTTGTAATAGATCCGGGGGTTGCCCATTCCGGTATTTGAGGCCAGCCGGGCTACTTCAGGCTGCTGCAGCAACTTCTGCTCAATTTTCCGAACCACCCGGTCGGTGTGCATCAGATTACTTCCGGGCTCGGTCTCCACATCTACGATTATAATGGGTTTTTCGGATGCAGGGAACAAGCTAAATCCGAGCCGTGGAATGATCAGGAAGGAAGAACCAAATATAGCTGCTGCTCCCAACAGGGCGATCACTGGATGTTTAACGCACCACCCAAGAAGCCGCTGGTAAGGGTTGTTGACATATTGCTTGAAAGCCCTGAAGAAAATATTTCCCTGTTGATGGCTCGTTTGTTCGTGCGCTTTCAGAAAGACGCTGGAAAGGAAAGGTATGATGGTGAGTGAAACAAAAAGAGAGGCAAGGACAGTAAGCATTACCGCCATAGGCAGTGAGCGGATAAAGTCTCCGGAACCCTCCGGAAGATTGGCAAGGGGAAGGAATGCCAGCAGTAGCGTAGCGGTACATCCCAGTATGGCTACAAGAATGTGATTGGTGGCAGAAACTGCTGCTTCTTTAGCCGAGATTCCTCCGCGCATATACCGCTCAATGTTCTCAACCACCACGATACTGTCGTCGACCAAAAGCCCCAGAGCGATTACCATGCCTACGATGCTAAGCTGATTGAGTGTATATCCCAACAAGTCCAGCAGGAACAAGCCTATACTGAGTGACAATGGGATGGAAATCATGACCACCAGGGAAGCGCGTGTCCCGAGGGGCAAAAGAGTAAGCAACACCAGAAAAATAGCAATGGCAAAATCCCGGCCCAGCCCATCCAACCGCTTGCGCACGCCGGCTTCCTGGTCAAAAGCTTGCTCCATCCGGATATCGTCGGGTAAGGATTGTGAGAACTGGTCCAGGACCGTTTGGATCTGGGCCCGCGTTGAAACAATGTTTCGTTCGTCTTTCATTGCGGTTACGATCCAAATGGCACGATGACCATTCAGTCGGGCGATGTGATCGTTTTCTTCATCGGTGAGGTAGACGTTAGCAAGATCCGATAAATGGGTGATGGCGCCGGTAGGCGTCGTGCGAACAACCGTGTTTTTAAGGACTTCAAGATCCTTGATCTCTGCCGTTGTTTTGATATTGTATTTACGGTCACCGAGATCGATGTCTCCGCCCGGGATGTTGATGTTGTTGGCCTGGATCAAGCCGATGACCTGGTTTAGGCCCAATCCCAGGGAAGCCATTCGTTCCAGATCCAGTTCAATTTTTACGGTCCGGTCCGGAACTCCCTGTATTTTGACATATTTAATGTCCTTGATGCGTTCAAGATCTTTTTCAAGTTGCTCGGCATGGTTGTTCAAAGTTTCCATGCTAGCCGTCTCGGACATCAGGGCAGTCTGCAGAATGGCAACATCACTGCTGGCGGCGCGGTTTACATCCAGGCGGATGATGCCGTCGGGCAGGTCGTCACGCAATTTGTTGATTTCCCGGATGACATCGTTGTTTTTTGTATCCACATTAACCCCGTAGTTGAATTCAACCAGCATGACCAACAATCCGTCATTGATCGTCGAGGTGATTTTCTTGATGTCCTCCAGTTTATAGAGCTCTTCTTCGATGGGGTCTGCTACAAGCTCTTCCATATCGGCCGGTGAAGTGCCGGGATAAATGCTGATGATGGAAAACATCGGTGCATTGAATGGCGGATCTTCACTGCGGGGCATATTGAACAAAGAGTTTATCCCCAGCAGTAAAACTGCTAGAAACAGGATCAGTGTAAACTGATAGTTCTGAACAAAAAATTTATTGAAATTCATTGGTGTTCGTTTTGTGGGTGTTACTGATTGGCCAGAATAACTGCATCTCCATTTTCCAGGTAGATGGAACCGATGGTTACCACGGCATCCACCCCTTCCAGTCCTCCGGCGATGACTACCCGATCACCCAACAGTCGCGAGATGGTGACCTGGTGTTTTACCGCTTTGCCTCCCTCGATCGAATACACGGTCGCCTGACTGCCGTTAGCATCCACCAAGGCGTCGACCGGAATGGTTGTTTGGATGCTTTGAATTGCCGGGGAAAGCAGCACCTTGCAGGTCATGCCGGCGGCGAGAGATGCCGGCTGGTCGGCAAAGGATAATTCGATATTCAATGTGCCGCTGGCATCCTGTGTTAATCTGGCTTTATCACTAATCCGGGCGGCGAAAGACTCTCCCGGATAGGCGTCCATGCTTACGTTAGCCTTGTCGCCGGTTTTTACCCGGGCCCAATCCCGGTCGGTAAGTCCCGCCTGTATGCGCCAGTCCTGATCGGCGATACCCATGATGGCGTAGACCGGCATACCGGGTCCGGCGATTTCACCCTGGTGCAATACCTGTTTGATAACCCGGCCGGCGATGGGTGAGCGTACTTCACTGTGATTTTGATTAAATTTTGCAATGGCTAGTGTTTCTGTGGCCAGAGTCAGGGCACTGCCTGCATTTTGTTTTTGCTCAAGGGTTGCCACACTGTCGGCAAACAAATTGGAAACACGGTCAAAGTCCCGTTGAGCTTTAGCCAGACCCTCTTCTGCCTGCCTGACCTGAGCATCTATTTCCGTCATGATCAGGGTGGCTAAGAGTTGTCCGGGTTTGACGGCATCACCCTCCTTAACCATTGTTTTATCAATGACACCACCGGTCTTGAAAGCAGGTTTGGCATCGGTCTTACTAATAATGATTCCAATAACCGATACGGTTGGGATCTCTTCCACCAGGGAAACCGGTTCGGTCTTCACATAAATACCTGTTTCTGCAGGTTTTTCTGTCCGCGTTGTGTCGGGTGTTTCTTCCGGTTTGGTTGTGCATGAAATGGCCAAAGCCAGGGATGCAAACAGGAATAGTACGTTTGTTTTCATAGGATGATGCTTTTGCATTGGTTTGAGTTGGCGATAGGATTAATCATTAATCAATAGGAAAGGAGGCAGATGCGTAGATGTAATCGGCCCATTTGGACCAGGCTTGGAACCGGGCCAATGAGTTGGCGATTCGGGCCTGGGTGATCTGAGTGCGGGCATCCAGAAGCTCCAGATAATTAGCAGAGCCTTCCTGGTACTTGCGGTAAACCTCCCGGTAGGCTTTTTCGGTGGCGCGGATCCTGGGCTGAAATGTTTTGGCTTGCAGGATGGATGAACGAAGATTGTTTCCTGCCACTTTTTTCTGAAGGTCAATCTGGTCGGTGGCAAATGCTTTTTGCTGGACCCGTGCATCAATAGCTGCCCGGGCTTGCTCCTGCCTATATTTATGTTGTTTGCCATCGTAAATGTTCCAGGTCAGGCTTATGCCAAGCAGGGCATAAGGAGCCCAGTTAAAATCGAAGGCTTGCGATCCCAGATCAAGCTGGGCGCCCAAACGGGGTTGATAGAACCGGTCTTCTTTATCAAAAGCAAGCTGTTGCATGGAAATGGCTTGATCCAGTTGGGCAAGCTCTTCTCTCGATCCGGATGCTGTGGAAGTTGAGTCCGGTAATTCCGGTAAATCCAGGACTATTGCATTCCTGGTTGCTTCATGAGGGCCCAACAGGTAGTTTAAATAGATCCAGGCGTTCTCTGCATTGGTCGCGGCATCAATCTGCTGGGCTTTCAGACTGGCTTGTTCGGACTCAATGCGTGAGAGGGCAGAGGGTAGGGCAATCCCATTGCGCAGCATACTCTGCGTAGTGCGGGCTGCTTCAACCAAAAGCGTGTCCGCCTCTTGAAAGATGGATATCGCTTGTTCGGCTTGTTGCCACTGAAAATAGGCATTCATGACTTCCTTGCTCAATTCGCGTTTATAGGCCTTGATCTCCAGTTGTTTAAGGTCGATCTGTGCAGATTTTAATTCGCGGTTGATGGCCAGATCTGGATTAAATAATACTTGCTGGACTCGAAAGCGGGCGTCATAAAAGTTGTTGGGAAGAAACTGGATGGACTGATTCTCCAGCGATGGAAATTGCTGACTTCCGGTAATCTGATTGAGGGTGCTGTATACCGGGTTTAACAAATCACCGACGGGGAAGTCGATCGCTCGTCCGCCGGCCGCCAAGGTATATTGGGTGCCGAAGGATAGATTGGGCAAATACAGGCCCCTTGCTTCCTGAAGTGCGGCCTCAGCCTGCTTAAGCTGAAAATCCTGGCTTTTTAGTTGCTGATTGTTGGCCCAGCACATCGCAACCAGATCTTTGAAATCCTGACCGGGAAGTTGGGTGCCGTCTAGCAGGAAAACCAGGATAATCGGGAGTAAATTACGTATGTTCATTTAATGTACAGTGTTCAGTTTGATCTAAAAAAATTTATCGGAAGATGCATTGCAACATGGATTCCATGGTGCGTTGGATCAGACTATCGTTGTTGTTTTGTTCCACCATTTCCAATCGCTGCGAACGGGAAAGATTGACCAGCCCGTGTACGGTACTCCATAGATGAAGCGCTACCAGTCGTGGATCCTGTTTGCGTGTTCGGTCCTGGCTCATGGCTTCTTCACAGGTGTTTACCAGAAAGTCGAACAACTGAATGCCAAATCCCCATTCTTCCTGGCATTTTGTCAGGTGTTGGATGGGCTGGGGTGCATTAAACATGATGTCGTACCATTCGGGATTTTTTAACCCAAATGCAATGTAGCCCTGACCAATGTGACGAATCCGCTCAACCGGATCGGTCATTTCAAAAGCTCCCTGCAGTTCTGAGGTCATCCGCTCGAAACCCATCTCCATCAGTTCGTAGACGATTTCGTCTTTATCCTGAAAATAAAGATATATGGTTGCCGGGCTGTACTCGATGGCCGTGGCAATGTTGCGGATGGACAGATTGTCCTGGCCTTCTTTGATCAGAATCTCTTTGGCCTTTTCCAGGATCTTCTCCCGGAGTTCTTGTTTTTCTCGTTCTCTGCGTTCACTGATACCCATAGCACAACTAGTTAACACTGCAAATATAATGAACAGTGTTTAGTAAAGTCAATAGCTCAATGAAAAATGTTGAAAATTGGTTCGATTGGTAACCGCCGGGTGGACCAGCATACTGCACCGAATTGCTTATAGGAAACTTAAGTCAGGTTGCGGTTTCAACAGAACAGAGCCGAGGGCTCAGGCCATTTTATAGCGGCGGATTTTAATCCGCTGAATAGCCAACAAGAATCATTGCGAGCTGTAGGCACGGCTTAAAATGATCATTTTAGGGCGAGGTGTCCTACCTGGAATAAATGCCATCAGATCCATCCCCGTGTTTTAGTTTGGTCCAATTTCGGCTGCAGGTACCGGATAGTTAATACAATCGTTGATGCTGGAAATTGTCAAGGATCCATTGAGTTTAGACCAGAACAGAGCCGTGGGCTCGGGCAATTTTATAGCGGCGGATTTTAATCCGCTGAATAGCCAGCAAGAATCAGTGAGTGCTGTAGGCACGGCCTATGAAAGTAGATTGTGTCGTCTAGCCGGATACACCATGGTAAGGTTCCTGCAATACCCATTGACCAAACATTCCTGATCCTGGTCATTGCAGGATTGCCGCATACATCTTCGCCCCATACCGGGAATTGACTTCACCATTCTTTTGTACGGAAGTCCATCCGGTCTGACCGGCAATCATCTCTAATTTGGAATAGGTGATGGGGTAGGGTACCCAGGGATTGGCCTGATTCCGGTCGTATTCGATAATGATTAACCGTCCACCTGGCTGGATAAATGAGCGAAGTCTTTGCAGGAAACTGAACTGATCAGGTACATAATGCAGTGAATTGGCCATCAGAATCCCATCAATTCCCTGTTCGGGAAGCGTTGTGGTGATAAAGTTACACACCTGCTTTTTGATGACGATCCCGTCAAGGTTCTCCGGTATAGACTCCAGAGACCGGGCATCTTTGTCCCAGGCGTGAATGACGCTGCCGGATGCCAACCAGGCGGCTAATGCCCTGGTAAAGAAACCATCGCCACAACCCAGGTCCATCCAATTGGAAGGGTGGGCCGGAAACCACGTTCCATGCAATAATATTAAGGCTTGTTCTGCTTCCAACGCACACACGTTTTCCGATCAACAAATGCATTCGGTCAAAGTTTGTCGATTCGTGTTTGAAAATGCTATTTTCAGCGGGAATAAATGATCAGCTATGTATTTGAAGTGTTTTGCGATCCTGCTTTTTACACAATTTGCCTTTGGGCAATCGAGACTCGATTATCGCCTGGATACCCTCATGGCCCGGTATACGGACAATGAACGGCCCGGGTGCGCGATTGGTGTCCTCCAGGAAGGCAAGGTTCTCTTTTCGAAGGGCTATGGGTTGGCAAACCTCGATTATCACATAGCATTTACACCCCAGACGGTATCCGATATCGGATCCGTAGCCAAGCAATTTACAGCAATGGCCATGCTCTTGCTCGAACGGGACGGCAAGCTTCATTTGGATTCTGATATCCGGATTTATCTCCCGGAGGTGCCCGATTTCGGTCATCCTATTCACGTCTTCGATTTATTGCATCATACCAGTGGAATCCGGGAGATCTATGGAACAGAAGAACTGGCCGGTTACCGACCGGGAGATGGCATCCTGCAAGAAGATGCATTGACCCTGGTTACGCACTCCACGGAATTAAATTTTAAGCCGGGAGATGCATACAGTTACTGCAACACCGCCTTTATGCTTCTGGCGGAGATTATCCGTCGGGTTAGTGGGATGACTTTTGAAGATTACATGCAAACCCACATTTTCAAGCCGCTCGGGATGGACCATACGTTCATTATGGATCGCCGGGGTGAGCGATTTCCGGGTACTGCCACTTCCTATGGCGGGGAGGATGGCTCCTATGTACAGGTCTTTGACAACAGCACCGTTCAGGGCGCCGGAGGCATGTACACCACCCTGGACGATATGATGAAATGGCTGGCTAATTACCGCAAACCGGTCGTTGGCGATGATCAGATTATTGCCAGGATGAAAATTCCTGGCATACTCAATGATGGAGATACGCTGAATTATGCACTGGCATTGGATGTAGGCGACTATCGGGGACAACATGCCTTTGGGCATACCGGCAGCAGTGCCGGCTACCGGGCCCAGTTGTTGTTTTTTCCTGAAAAGGATTTGGGCGTGATGGTCAAAACAAATATCCCTGGCATTCCTATCCGGGACATCATCGAAGTGGTGGCCGAAGAAGCGGGTCAATTGCATCTGGATCCGATTCCTGCCTGGCAGCCGGAATCAAAGCCACCCTTTATGCCCGGTGCTGCCATGGAAACTTATGCAGGTAATTATTTCAGTCCGGAGTTACAGACAAATTATGAAGTCCATGTCGAAGGGGATAAGCTGATCCTATGGCATTTCCGTCGCGGATCCTATACCATGAAGCCGGAAAGCGATGATACGTTTGATTCAGATGGGTGGACGGTTGCATTCGAAAGGGACAAGCAAGGGAAATTAAACGGCTTTCGGATAACTGGTGGCGGTGTCAGGAATCTGTGGTTTGCGAAATGGGAGTGAACTTATGAAAGATAATAGTTCAATTTGAGGTCTTCTGTGGGTGGATGCCGTTGTGAAACCAAGGTTATTAAAATTACATGCGTTGGCATATCTATTTAAAAAACGACGTAAATCTCTTTTGCTTCTTTTAGGTTCTCACCCAGCAAACAGCCCAGATTGTTAAAGCGGCCAAATGGTTCATCTTGGCTGATGATGATGTACAAGTAGTAACCGCTCATCTCTGCAATCCGCTTGACCAAGTCACTATAAGCTACATCGGATCGACCATCGAATGCTATGCCATTGTAATAGAAGTGTTTATTCCGGATATAGATATCGATCCTTTGGTTGACATCTCGTCTTAGGTCTTGATCACCTGAGCTATTCAAACTGATTATTTGAATGGTTTCCTCGGCCCAACAATTGTCAGGAGGATCTTGTAGATTAATTGCAATACTGATGTTCAAAATCACGGAGGATAGTATGGTTATAAGTTGCAACATATTATGAGGTATGAAGTAATAAATATGAATAAATAATTCGTCTAATTAGTCATAATTCACCAGATCTGCAAGGATGGATATGCCTCCGGCAATTTGTCCGCCCGTAAGACCTTCTATGACCTTCTTGTTTTTTATAAAATACAAATCAATTCCCACAGTAAAACCATGATAAAATATCCCTAATCCGGATTGAAGTCCAAAGAAGTCGGTTTTGTCAGATCCATAGACATTTTTGAGGAAGTCGGCATTCTGTTTAAAATTGCCGAGGACTCCCCGATAGGTGAAGCCTGCATGAATTTCAATAGATGCGAAATCGTACTTTTGATTGTTTGTTGCCGGATTTTTGCGAAACAAATAGAATCCAGGGCACAGTCCAATACCATATAATGATCCATTCAAAGCGGTTTCACCATATTTCCAATCGGTGGTGTTGATAAAGGTATAAAAGTTGGCAAAGTAGGCTCCAGTGCCATTATTAAATGTTAAAGATGGAGTAAATTGAACGAGGCTAGAAAATGCCCCTGTCTTTGGTGTGATAAAACTGGATCCAAAACCGGCGAGCAATGTATCACCTATCGAAGCAATGCTAATTTCTCCGTTTAACTGGTAGGCGAATTTTTCCCCCATTGCTTTTTCTAAACGTAAGCCAAGGGATCCTGTGGCGGCGCCATCGGATTTGGATGAAATAGCATCCTTAAGGTCCCCGGAAGAATATATTGAAACCTTTAATTGATTGTCTGGTACCGTGATTGGAATTATATTTCCTTCTACATCGAATGCCTTATTTCTAGCCGAATAACTACTATCTCCTATTTTTAAGTAGTCATCTGGTTTTATTTCCTCATCGTCGTTTTTTATGGAATCATAAATTGAATAAACAGCAGGAATCAGACTTGATATTTTGGGGTCTTGGACAATATCACGGACTTTAAGGGTATGATATTTAACAGGTCTTGGAATTATAAATGTCTGTCCTAATATATTTGTGCATGCCAGAATGGAAATGACCAATGTTTTCAAAAAAGATGTGAGTTTCATAAGATTTTTTTTAATTATGAAACTCTTACAAGAAGGTAACCCATTCATTTCTCAATTGGATTTTGCATAAAGTGACAGCTCCTCATAGGTTTTCTTAATACGACTTGTTCTACACCTCTTCCTTCCTCTTTTTTCTTCGTAACTTCATCGCATGAATCTTCTCTTTCTTGTCCTTGCCGCTTTTCTGCTCTACACGATCTACCGCATCGTGGTCGAGGTGCTCGCTCAACGAGAACACCTCTCTGATGAAACCATCCGGTCGCTGCTGCATGGCAAACTGCGTAAAAACGAAGAGGCTTACCGTCGCGCGCTCATCCACCTGGGCACCTGCCAGAAATGCCAGGCTAAACTGCACAGTTACAACGGCGGTGAAGACATCCAGCAACAGGTCATTGATGATCTGCATCAGGACTAAGGCAGGGAACGTATTTACGTGTTTACGATGTAAGCGAAAAGCGAAAGGCGTAAAGCGAACAGCCAATAGCAGTAATGTATTTACGTATTTACGTGCTTACGTGTTTACGAGGCAAGCGAAATGCGAAATGCGAAAGGCGTAAAGCGAACAGCCAATAGCTAAATTTTACCCACCCCTTTTCTTCCCCTCCCTGGAGGGGAATGGGCTCTTTCCTACGAAAAAGTTACCTAATAACGAGGACTTTCTCGAGTCCATGAATTCACCTGTGAATTGCATCCCGTTATAGCCTTCCAATCCCCCACCTGGATGCTCATGAGAACACGTTTACAAGTTATTTCCACTCTGTGACATTGGTTACGAAGTTCCGGGATCATCTTGCGTATTACCCTTTGAATCTAAAACAACAATGTCATGAAAACACCAACCTTTAAAATGATCTTACCGCTACTGACCTTTCTGTTCTTTGCAATAGGATGTCAAAAGGAGACGACGGAGCCACAGAATCAAATCAACCAAAACCGCGGCCTTCTGGAGAATCTGGTTTACCAATTGCCCGAGGAACCCCTTTCACCTGCAGAAATTCAGGGTTTGAACTGGATGCGTGAAGAAGAAAAGTTAGCCCGTGATGTATATGCTATCTCCAACGGCTACTGGAATCGTCAGGTATTCGCACACATCACCAGCAGCGAACAGTCCCACATGGATGGCATCGGCTACCTGCTGGAGAAATACGATTTGCCGGACCCCATTACGACAGATGAAACCGGTTTATTTGCAGATCAGGTCCTTCAATCGCTATTCGACAGCCTGAAGATTGCCAGTAGCCAATCCGTAATTGCCGCGCTGGAGACCGGGGCCTGGATCGAAGAACTGGATATTCTGGATCTGGACGTACAGATAGAACTTGCTGACAATCAGGATATCTTATTGGTTTATGAAAATCTCCAGAAAGGCTCTCGCAATCACTTACTGGCTTTTGTGCGGAATCTGGATATGGAGGGGGTGACCTATCAACCCCAACTCCTTTCCGAGGAACGGTATCTGGCGATCATCAACAGTGAACAAGAGACTGGCCTGGATTAACGCAATAACCATGGCCTGAAAGCAAAAAAAGTAGTCCGAGGACTACTTTTTTGCTTTCAATTGGAGTTTGGAGCAGGTTAGAATTATTGCTGCATATCCTAGTGGTCGTCACCCTTGCAAAGACCTACAATTTCATGAAAAACATCATGCAAGCCCACCAGGGAAGCCGTTATGGCTTCATCATTTCCCTTCTTAACCAGTTTGTCCAGCGATTTACTTCCTTTAACCAGTTTCTTCGTCGCCATCGTAATGGCCGGACTTGCAAAAGCTGCAGGAACGGTTGATTTCGCCAGGGCTTTCGCCTTCATGATCATTTCTGAAGAACGTGTTTTGATCGGCTCCAGGTTCCCCTCTTCAGCGGGATGGAAAGTCTGGGACATTACTCCATGAAACTCATCCAGTGCGGGCCATTGCTCAAAAATACTCTGTCCTTGCATCTGATTTGGCATCATCATTAATCCGATGAGGCCGACTAATCCAAACAAATACTTCATGCCATTTTGCTTTTTAGCGATTATAAAAATTTACACTTCGCAACACCTGGTTGCATTTATCCACAAAACAACGAATATCTATAAAGATTGTTGCAATCGGATTGATTTGTCAGACCCGGTTCAATGATGTAGGTTATTGCATAATGCGAATGAATTGCTATCTAAAAACCGTATTTTTCACGGAGTTAACCAAATCCGGAAACGGAGCTTAAAACGGAGTGTAAATCAGATGAAAAAAGTATCTCAAGTCTTAAAATTTATGCTTTTCAGCTTTTTAGCCTGGACAGCAAATGCCCAAACCATTGATTCAACCGAATTGAAGTCCCTGATGTTTCGGCATATCGGACCATTCGGCAACCGGATTTCCTGTACAGTTGGAGTGCCTGGCGACCCATTGACCTATTTTGCAGGTGCCGCCACCGGTGGTATCTGGAAAACAGTGGATGGCGGGATCCACTGGAAGCCGGTCTTTGATGATAAACCAGTGCATGCGATCGGTGCATTGGCGGTTGCTCCCTCGGACCACCAGATCATCTGGGCAGGAACTGGTGAGCCTTTTATCCGTTCCAATGTGTCCGTCGGAGATGGTGTTTGGAAATCAATGGATGGCGGAGATACCTGGGAGCACGCAGGACTTGATTTTCCTGGCAGGGTTAGCCGGATCATTATCCACCCCACGAATCCCGATATCGTCTATGTAGGCGCTTTGGGCCATGGCTATGCCCCTCAGAAAGAAAGAGGCATATACCGCACCACGGATGGGGGCAAAAACTGGGAATTGGTTTTACACGTCAATGACAACACCGGGACCTCGGATCTGGTCATGGATCCATCCAATCCCCGGATTTTGTTTGCAGGGATGTGGGAATTTGAATTGCGGACCTGGGTGCGTAATAGCGGTGGCCCGGGTAGTGGCGTTTTTAAGTCGGTGGATGGCGGTTCAACCTGGCAGCGACTCGAAGGCCATGGTTTACCCAAAGGACCGGTAGGAAAGATTGCTTTAGCCATGACACCGGCTAACCCGGACCGTGTATATGCACAAATTGAGACTGGAGATGGCGTGCCTTTGGATGGCAAACCAACCGATACCGGGGAGTTGTGGATTTCTGATGACAAAGGAAAGAGCTGGAAAATGGTCAATCCCAACCGCGATATCGGAGGCCGCCAAGCTTATTACACCCGCTGTGCCGCTTCTCCGGATAACCCCCACGAAGTTTATTTCATTGCAGCCAATTGGACTAAAAGCATTGACGATGGGCGTACGCTCATGACACCGCAGGACCAACCCAACTGGGACCACCACGATATGTGGATTGATCCAATGGATGGCAACCGCATGATTGTCGCCGGCGATGGCGGCATATCCGTTTCGCAGAACCGGGGAGAATCCTGGCTAAAAAAACAATTGGCTGTCGCCCAGGTTTATCACGTAACCACGGATACCCATGTCCCTTATAATGTATACACCAATCGGCAGGATGGACCAGCCATGCGCGGTCCCAGCCGTTCGAAGGCGCAAGGCATGTTGGGCCCCAGTTCCATCCCCCGTGGCATGTGGCACGACATCGGAGGGGGCGAGAGTGGCTTTGCAACACCGGACCCTGTAGATCCGGACATCATCTGGTCCAGCGCTTCCGGCCGTGGTCCGCTGGGGGGTATCGTCGTCCGCTATAACGAAAAAATCAGGCAATACCGTGATGTCGAGGTTTGGCCTGAAATGACCACTGGTCATCCGGCCAGTGACGTGAAGTATCGATTTCAGTGGACCTTCCCGCTTTTGATTTCGCCACACGATCACAACACCATCTATGTGACCAGCCAGGTGGTGCATAAAACGACCAATGGTGGGCAAAGCTGGACTGTGATCAGTCCGGATTTAACTAAAAATGAACCGGCAAAACAAAAGTTCTCCGGAGGACTGACCGGGGATAACATCAATGTGGAATATGGGAACGTCATTTATGCCTTTGATGAGTCGCCCGCACAGGCAGGTGTCCTCTGGGCCGGGACAAATGATGGTCTGGTTCAGGTGAGCCAGGACGGAGGGGCGCACTGGACCGATGTAACGAAGAACCTACCCGGTATTCCAAAGGATGGTGTGGTGCGTAACATCGATGCATCCAAATGGAGCGCGGGAAAAGCCTACCTGACCATTGAAGCCCATCAGGTTGGTGATTTCAAAACCTATGTCTATAAGACCGAGGATTTCGGGAAAAAATGGATGCTGATCACGGACGGCATCGAGCAGAATAATCTGAATTATACGCGGTGTGTCCGCGAAGACCCGGTGCGGCAGGGATTGCTTTATCTGGGCACCGAATCCATGCTTTTTGTTTCGTTTGATGATGGTGCGCATTGGCAATCATTAATGACCAATATGCCCCATACCCCGATGTACTGGATAGATATCCAGGAAGAATTTAACGATATGGTCGTTGGCACTTATGGTCGCGGCATCTGGATCCTCGATGATATCTCAGCGCTCCAGGAACTGACCCCGGCCATCCAGAAAGGAAAATCCTATTTGTTTGACATTCATGATACGTACCGTTTTCAACCAAAAACAGCCATCATGCCGGACTTTGATGATCCTTCGGAAGGTCAGGATCCTCCGTACGGGGTTAGTCTGAATTACTGGTTGAATCAGGAAGTCAAAGATTCGGTCCATTTTAAGATCATCAATGCGGCAGGCGATACCGTGCGCACCCTGCATGCAGCACCAAAGCCGGGACTAAACCGATTGTGGTGGAATTTACTGGATGATTCGGGAAAGAAGCTGATGATGCGTACACCTCCATTGTTTGCCGACTGGGTGCCCATGGGTAAAGCAGGTACCAGACCGGTACACCTGGGCCCGGCAGCGTTATTGGTTCCACCGGGTGACTATCAGGTGGCTATGATGGTAGGAGACGATACCTACCATTCCAGTTTGAAAGTGATGAAGGATCCGGATTCCGAAGGGACGAATGCGGATATTATGGCTCAGCATCAGCTTTTGACGGCCATCCGTGCCGACCTGAATGACGTAGTTGGACTGGTTAACGCAATGGAATTGGTTCGGGTACAGTTGAATGACCTGAAGAAATATGCAGGGATGCATGCTGATAAAAAGGCCATTGAGGCTGCCATTCATGAAGTGGATAGTCTGGCCACCGATCTGGAAGGAACCTGGATCCAATTGAAGATAACGGGAACCGGACAGGATATCGTCCGTTGGCCTGCAGAATTGGCAGAACAGTTGGATTATCTTATCTCCGGGGTATCCTCCGTAGATTATCCTCCGACCGATCAGCATAAACAGGTAGCTACGATATTGCATGACAAGACAGAGAAGGCGAAGGCGGATTTTGAACAATTTAAGTCGAACCAACTCGATCCGTTCCTGCAAAAACTGCAGGAATGGGGCGTTGGACCAATCTCACTGCCCAGGGATTGATCGCCGGTTGAACCACTTTGCCTGGTAACAGGTGGCTACCATTTGAAGTTGATGCCGAACGTGAGGTTTAAAGTTCGCTGGTAGCCACCATCCGGTGCTGCGCTGTCAAAATAATACCGCATGGTATAGAGCAGGCGCACATGTTTGGTGACGTCAAGTCCAAACTGCAATTCGTCCAGAAAACGGTAGTCAGCAATGTATGCCAGGTTAGGCTGATAATAGGAAGTGTTCGTCACCTGTAAAGCACCTTCGCCCGGTTTCAGTGTAAAGGAAAGATAGGAACTCAACCGGTTGGCTTGCGTGCGGCTGTCGTAACGGGACGACCGTTCCCACTCATGCATGTACAATGTACCCAGGTACAGATTGAAGGGTTTTGAATGGATTAATTTGAAGCGGGGTCCCATGCCGACCAGATTTCGCAAGTCTATAAATAGGAGCGAGTTATTCAATAATTGGACAAACATTTCACCACGCACAACCGGTGTAAACTCGTGGTTGTAACGAAAATGTCCAAACCAGCTATTGGCAAATTCCTGTTCACCGGATTTAGAGAGTTCAAAGTTGCCCAGTAACAGGAAAATCCCCTTCAGATTTTTGGTCTTTAATGAGGAAAGCAGGTTGGTCGACATCAATAATAGCTTGGTGCCGTCGTTGTTCGAATAATTGCCGTTGAGGCCAAGATTAAAGACCACCTTATTCGAGTCGGATTGGATCCGCCGGGCTTCGATATTGACGAGTTGGGCCTGGATGCTGCCACCAATCAGCAGAAAAAGTAAAAAGACGATGTACCGCATAACGGAAGATAACAACTCGTTGCTCAAATTTTGTCCAATCCTGGCAATCAAGCCTGAGGAAACCTGCTACTAATTTTGTTTTGCAGGTAAAATCGACGCCCGGGGAATAACTGGCTGGTGATTTTCAAAACCTTTACGCACGGCTTTTACTTCCCAATCCAGTTCGTAATTACCCGTTCCCTGCCATAATTCCTGGACCACTATACCCGTGGCATCCTTCTTGATGACCGCCAGACCTTTTGAGTCGGCAGATAATGGAGTGAGCACTACCGTCATGGTTTGATCATTGATGATTTTTTGGAAATGATCTGGAAATGTTACTTCTCCACGGCCATTCTCAAGTTTGATGGTCCCCCGGCAATATGCCGCCGCTTCCGGTCCTTCCAGCGAAACATAGCTGATGACCTTATCCGGTTCGGTAGGATCATCGGTCACGAAGTTTTTCATATCCCCAAAAATGACACCCTGACCAGCTGCATTGATGTAGATTCCGGCTTTTATTTGGTTACTACCGTTGTATACCGCTACGTATCCATTATCGGCATGATCCGTTAGATGTGAGAGTAAAACATTTCTGCCGGAAGGGCCACTGACCTGCAATTCTCCGCCGCCTTGTGAGGTATAATTGGTTGCTAAATAACTGCCGAGTCCTCCACCGGGAAATAGCTCCAGTTTTCCGGTAGTAGTACCTCCCAGTTTGGTGGACGCCCATCCTGCACCGTTAACGAACTGGAGTGATTCCTTGTTTAGAGTGACTCTGGTCTCGGGGAAGGCATCGGTATAGGTGATTTGATCCGGAGTGAATTTGAAACCCAGATCATTACCATCGGGGCGATCAAAATGCATTTCAGAACCGAAGAGATGCAATGCCTGGATGGCGGGATCACCCAAAACCAAATCGTTCGCCACAATATTTTGGGTTTCAAGGCCATTCGAAGTAATCACATTCTGCACATCTACGGGATAGCTGGTGTATATGTTCGCGATGGAAGGAGGCTCCGTCAGAAAGTAAGTAGCATTCCAATAGGTGGGGATGGGCAAAGTGACCGGATCTGCATTACCGGTTAAGTTCAATTGATACAACGTTGAATTGTCGATGCCGGCATCCAAAAGGGTGGTCAATGTCAGTTGTTGAATTTCATTTTGAGGGTCATTATCGGCATCGTCTACGCCGTCCTGAATGCTGGACAAGTCCACCTGATTGCCGTCGGAGATGGAAAGGTTGGTGCCACTCAAATTCAATGTCTGGGGAGCAGCGGCAGGCAGAACTACCGTCCCTCCTCCGTTATCCAGGTGTAAATTATTTCCATCCAGCGTCAGGTGCTGAATTTCATTACCCGGGTCCGCATCGTCATCAACAGGAAGGTCAATTGCCCCTCCATTTTGGATAGGGACAAACCGCGGCCAACCAGGCTCAATTGTTGAATTTCATTATCCGAAGAGTTGTCCTGGTCTGCTACCGAGAAGGTTACCCCGGTGCCTCCTTTCGTCAGACCCAAATTTATGGTGGTTTCATTTTGAGTGACCGTAAGGTTCTGTATTTCATTGTTAGGATCGGCATCCGCATCAACGGCGCCTACGGAGTCCGGAATAGGTAAATTGATTGCGTTGCCGTTTGAAAGGGAGAGTACATTCCCTCAATGGCTAAGGACTGCAGCTCGTTGGTTGGGTCAGCATCCGCATCATCGGTATTCGCAGTACGTTCAGCATAAAGGGCATAAGGTACAGATAGCAAGGGCACGAACCCTAATGACGAATAGGAGGTTCCTCCGGCAGCGTCCAGTTCGACATGCATTTCTAAGACAGAAGCACCCCAGTCTATGGCCTGAAAGTCTCCGGAAACGGGTGCTCCATTCCCAATAGCAATGTTAAACAGGCCTATCGGAGAGGTAGTGACGTGATGCGTTTCTGTGTAGAGGATGGTGGCATGATTGGTAGCCTCTACGATGGAGATCCTCAATCCGAGTTCCGTATCCGTTAATGGCTCCTGTGAGGCATTACGAGCGACGGCCTGGTAGTTAAAGGCCATTGGTGTCTGACCGAAGGCGAATGCACCGGTGATCAACAGGAAGACCATGGGCAACCATCGCTTGGGTGAACTGGTGGTAATCGATATTATTTTCATTGCTTAACGAGTTTTATGGTTGAGGTCTCGCCATTTAAGGTAGCGAGTTCCAAATAATACATGCCGGGGGGCAAATCAGAACCATCCAGCGTGGCAGAGGAGCCAGGCAAAGACTGCTGACGTACGAGCACGCCAAGGGAATTATACAATTTGCAGGAAAGGTGTTCCGGATTCTCGAGCTCTATTTGCAGTGTGGATTGAAATGGATTGGGATAGATAGTCACTTCCATGGCACTGTTTTGAACCCTGGTACTGGTGGCCAGCTGGGGCTGATGGAAGCCTTGAGTAAGCAGATTTCCCTGTTGGAGCGGTTGAACCGCAAGTTCTCCCAGGGTAAATTCCAGTGAACCAAAGGCTCCGGTCAGCGTGGTTCCGGTCGATGAGATAACCATGGGAGAAAGTTGCTGAGCCCATGAAGCCTGGAATACGCTAATGAAAAGAAAAAGTAAAAACCATCTCATGGCAGGTAAAATTCGATTAGTCAAATTAATTCCCAAGGAATTACTGGTAGTGCAATCAATCGTAAGCATTCAGTTTCGATATTATCCCTTGGCTGAACACACCTTAATATAAGCAAAAAAAACCAATATGAGTGTTTCCGGCAAGGTCACAAGCGCTCTCATTACCGGAGTAATATGGGTGGTAAATAAGGAGCTACTAAAAAGCCCGTAGCAGGGTTCCGGCTACGGGCTTAACAAAACGCAATCGGCGTTATTGCTTATTCACTCCAGGGTGGTGTCACACCATTCGAACGGGCATAAGCGATGAGTTGGCCCTTGTGCTCGCCGCTATGCTCCAGGATAAGCATTAATAAGGCTCTGCGGGTAAAATCGCCAAACTGCAGTTTGATCACCTCGTCCAGGTCTGCTTCCTTACCCATGGTAACCTGATCGTTCAGAAATGCAAATGATTTTTCAACGGCATCGACGATATTCGCTTTGCCTGTAATCTTCTCCATGTTTACGACATCGACGTCTTCGGGAATTTTTGCGCCCATGGTCATCAGGAAAAAGTAATTGGAAGCAGCTACATGCAGCAGTGCTTCACCGGTAGAACGGACGCCTTCGGCAGGTCGCCAGTTCATTTGTTCTTCCGAGAAAGCCTGAGCCAGACCAACCAATTGTTGTTGATTGCGTCCGACTAAACCGGCAAGGTCGGTGTAAAAAGTATGCTCCTGGGCCTGTGCCAATTGCACAAGCGCCATGCAGCAAAAGAGAATGAGTTTTTTCATAAAGCGAGGATTAAGTTAGTGTACTATGTGATCACCTTATGAAATTAATCAATCTCGGGATTCCAAATAAATTTTTCCAACCGGCAAGGTTGAAGAGCAAAAACAATGAAAAACCAGCAATGTTGTTTAGCGGAACGACTGATTGATCTTCTCGAGAGCGGTCTGGCCAGGCATCAGTTCGCGTTCGGTTAATGCATTTAATGGTGTCTCGATCGTATTGAATAACTGATGCAATGTCTGTGACTCCTGGTTCATGTAAAATAACCCGGTCAGGATTTCGCCGTTGGCAACGGCTTCATGGTGCCGGCGCAAAGCAGCCAGGTGGTCTGTCGGATCGTGATCTCCTGCCAGTTTATCCAGGCGTAGGGTGCTGCCGTCATGCAGGGTGACGGTTGTTCCGCTACCTGCCTCGTAGTCTACGGTGATTTCTTTAGCTTTCGGAACATAATCCGGAGGAGCAGGGTATTCCATGTGGTCCCGGATGTATTCGTACGACTTGGTCGATCCCACATTGTTGTTGAATGTGACGCAAGGGGAAAGCACATCAATAAATGCAAATCCAGGGTGGCTTAGTGCCAGTTTGATGAGAGGTACCAATTGCTTTTTGTCACCGGAAAAGCTTCTGGCTACAAAGCTTGCACGCAGCTCCAGGGCCATGCCCACCAGGTCGATGGGGTGGAAGTGATTTTGCGACCCTCCTTTGCTGATCGATCCGAAGTCTGCCGTTGCCGAATCCTGACCTTTTGTGAGGCCGTAACATCCATTGTTCATGACAATGTAAACCATGTTAAGGTTACGGCGGATAACATGTACAAATTGACCCATGCCTATCGATGCAGAATCGCCGTCACCGGATACGCCCATGTACAGCAAATCTTTGTTTGCCATGGTGGCACCGGTGGCTACGGAGGGCATTCGACCATGCACCGTGTTAAAGCCATGCGAGTTACTGAGAAAATACGTTGGCGTTTTTGAAGAACAGCCAATCCCCGACAGTTTCGCCAGGCGATGGGGCTCGATCGACAGTTCGTAGCAAGCCTGGACAATAGCTCCGCTGATGGAGTCGTGCCCACATCCGGCACACAGGGTGGAAATGGCTCCTTCATAGTCCCGCTTGCGGTAACCAACTTTGTTAGCAGGAAGCTCAGGATGGCTGAATACAGGTTTTACATAGCTCATAGCGAATCATTTCTAAGGGCATTAACCGATAAGTGGGCGACGATTTTTGTACAGATGTCGGTAGCCGGTATGGGCATGCCGTCGTAATGGAGGATAGGTATCAGCTTTGACGGTGACACATTAAGTTCATTGATCAGTAAAGTTCTCATTTGTGCATCCCGGTTTTGTTCGATGACGAATACCTCATCGTGATTGTCAATGAAGGATTGTACTTCTTCCGGGAAGGGGAAGGACTTCAGGCGCAGCGCATCAATGCTAATGCCTTCATCCTGGAGCATTTCCATGGCTTCCAGCGCGGCATAATAAGTTGTACCGAAAAAGATAATGCCCAGATTGTTTTGATTTTCATTGCCCAGGTGTTCCGGCTTAGGCATCCAGGACTTGGCTGTCTGCCATTTTTTGACCAGCCGGTCTACGTTGCGCACATAGGCATCACCTTTCTCCGTGTAGCGGGCATATTCATCGCGGGAGGTACCCCGGGTAAAATAGGACCCCTTGGTCGGATGCGTGCCTGGCAAGGTCCGGTAGGGGATCCCATCTCCATCGACGTCCAGATAGCGGCCAAATTTTTCCATATTTTCCAGGTCCTCGGAGGTGTAGACTTTTCCCCGGTCGTAGCTGCGAGCATCATCCCACTTTAAAGCAGGAGTCAGGTGGTCGTTCATCCCCAGATCCAAGTCCGACATGACAAATACGACGGTCTGGAAACGGTCAGCGAGATCCAGCGCTTCAGCGGTCATTTCAAAACATTCGGTTGGGGTGCTCGGAATCAGCATAATGTGTTTGGTGTCACCATGGGATGCATATGCGGAACTGATCAGGTCTGCTTGCTGAGTGCGGGTAGGCATACCGGTGGATGGTCCTCCCCGTTGTAC
This sequence comes from Lewinellaceae bacterium, assembly GCA_020636355.1. Lineage (GTDB taxonomy): Bacteria > Bacteroidota > Bacteroidia > Chitinophagales > Saprospiraceae > JAGQXC01. The sequence continues at coordinate 584,469 of JACJYB010000001.1, forward strand.
ATTGACGATGACTGCAGGTAATTCCGCGAAATAGGCCAGTCCGATAAATTCACTCATCAGAGAAACACCAGGGCCGCTGGTTGCCGTAAATGCCCGGGCTCCATTCCAGGAAGCTCCGATCACCATGCCGATTGCGGCCAGCTCATCCTCTGCCTGGATCACGGCGTAGCGATTTTGATTGGTGTCCGGATCCTTGCGCAGGCGTTTGCAATATTTTTCAAATGCGCTGGCGACGGAAGTAGAGGGCGTGATGGGGTACCAGGCCATGACCGATGCTCCTCCGTAGATGGCACCCAAAGCGGAAGCCAGATTGCCTTCCATCAGAATGCGGTCACCGATGAGGTCCCGGGTTTCGACCCGGATATCCAAGGGGCATTTAAAATTCTCTTTCGAGTAATTGTATCCGATGGACAGGGCAAGGTTATTAGGCCCGATCAATTTTTCCTTGGACTTGAACGTTTGTGCGACAATGCCCCTCAGCACATCCATGTCCATGTCCAGTAAGGCAGCCAGAGCGCCGACGTAGATGATGTTTTTAAGTAACTGCTGTTCGCGGGGCTGGGTGAAATTTTTCATTGCCAGGGTCATCATCGGGATACCCAGGAAATGGATATCATCCCGCATCATCACCCGGTGCAATGGCTTTGAACTATCGTACAGGAAGTATCCGCCCGGCCGGACCGAGGCAATGTCTTCTTCCAGGCTTTGCGGATTGACTGCAACAACAAAATCGACGATTCCACTCCGCCCGAGGTAACCTTTTTCGCTGACTCGGACTTCATACCAGGTAGGTAACCCCTGGATATTGGACGGGAAGATATTCTTGGGTGTTACCGGGATCCCCATACGGTAAATGGCTTTGGCAAATAGACCATTAGCGCTGGCTGATCCTGTCCCGTTTACGTTGGCAAAGCGAATGACAAAATCATTTACGCGAGAACTGGCGTCAGACATTCTGAGCTTGCTTTTGTTACGTTATAGAAGAATTTTTGCATATCCCATGCGGCAGTCGGACATCTTTCGGCGCAAAGACCACAATGCAGACAGACATTTTCGTCCTTGACCATGATACGTCCGGTTTTCAGGATATCGGAGATGTACAGATCCTGTGATTCATTGTCGGCTGGTGCAAGCAGCCGGCCACGCAGATCTTCCTCTTTCCCGTTGGCAGTAAAGGTGATGCACGAGGTGGGGCAGATGTCCATACAGGCATCGCATTCGATACAGCGTGAAGTATTGAAAACCGTCTGCACATCGCAGTTCAGACAGCGCTGGGCTTCTTTGAAACCGAGAACCTGGTCAAAACCAAGTTCAACTTCCACCTTGCGGTTGCTAAGTGTTTTCTTTTTATCGGCGTGGGGTACAGCATAGCGTTCATCGGATACGACCGCGCTGTCATACATCCATTCGTGGATTCCCATCTTTTGACTGATCAGGTTGGTCATCGGTGATGGCCGTTCCCACAAGTCTTTGCCATGGCAAAATAAGTCAATGGATATCGCAGCCTGGTGGCCATGTGCTACCGCTGTAATGACGTTTTCCGGGCCAAAGGCCGCATCTCCACCAAAGAATACCTTTGGCAAGGTGGACTGGAAAGTCGTTTTATTCAATACGGGAATATCCCATTTTCCGAATTCGATGCCCAGGTCCCTTTCGATCCAGGGGAAGGCATTGTCTTGTCCGATAGCGATTATTACATCATCGGCTTCGATGAATACATCGGGCTCTCCCGTAGGTACCAGTGAACGTTTTCCCTTGGCATCGAATACCGCCTCCACTTTTTCAAAGATGACTCCTTTCAGTTGGCCATGCTCGATGACAAACTCTTTGGGGGGCATATTATTGTAAATCGGGATGTCTTCTCTTTGGGCATCTTCGATCTCCCAGGGTGAGGCTTTCATCGTGTTGAAAGGGCTGCGCACCACGACGGTGACCTCTTCACCTCCCAGACGACGGGAAGTTCGGCAACAGTCCATGGCTGTATTTCCTCCGCCGAGGATGATTACTTTTTTACCAATGGATTTGGTATGTTCAAACGCAACGCTGGCCAACCACTCGATGCCGATATGCACCCGCTTACCGGCTTCTTCACGTCCTGGTAATTGAAGGTCACGGCCTTTGGGAGCGCCGGTGCCAACGAAAATGGCGTCGTAATCCTGCTCTACAATCGAGCGCATGGATTGTACATACGTATTGAAATGGGTATGGATGCCCATATCCAGGATGTAATTTACTTCTTCATCCAGCACTTCTTCCGGAAGTCGGAATGACGGGATCTGTGTGCGCATCATACCGCCACCCTTATTCCATTCGTCGTAGAGGTGAATCTCATAACCCAGAGGGGCCAGATCGCGGGCCACGGTGAGTGAGGCCGGTCCACCGCCGATCAGAGCAATTTTTTTTCCCGTTTTTGATGGCCGGGGCTATCGGCATTCGGGATTTAACTTCGCCTTTGTTATCAGCAGCCACCCGTTTCAGGCGGCAAATAGCAACCGGCTCGTCTTCCACCCGGCCCCGGCGGCAGGCCGGTTCGCAGGGTCGGTCGCAGGTGCGGCCCAGAATACCAGGAAATACATTGGATTCCCAGTTGATCATATAGGCGTCCGAATAACGTTCGGCAGCAATAAGCCGAATGTATTCCGGTACCGGTGTGTGGGCCGGACAGGCATATTGACAGTCTACCACTTTGTGGAAATATTCCGGGTCCTGGATATTGGTAGGCTTCATTGTTTAATACGACTTTAATGAAGAATTTTATTCGTTGTTAGCGCCTTAGGACGGATGCAAAGTAAAGTATTTTATTGTTAACATATAATATTTTCATAATGATTCGATTTCCTGTTTTACCGGTAGCCACCTTACTACAATCCAGGTATCCAAATCCCCCAGAATGCTTGAATTGCCGGAGCAACGGATCGCTTTATCGGAATTGGGTTATATTAACTGCCTGAATCAAATCGTGAAGCATGCTGCGCAGCTCCTGGCCAATACTCTTAATAGCCCTCCTAACCTTTAACTGCAATCCTGATCCGGAAGGTATCCGCAAGCCGAACATCTTATTGTTTTTGGTTGATGACATGGGCTGGACAGACACGAGTGTTCCCTTCGCTGATCTGGTCACTGATAACAACCGGTATTTTCATACCCCCAATATGCAGCGCCTGCGCGACATGGGCATGCAGTTTACCCAGGCATACAGCTCCAGCCCGGTTTGCTCTCCAACGCGGACCAGCATTCTGACGGGCATGAATCCGGCCCGCTCCCACATTACCAACTGGATACCAGGGGAAAATAATGACTCGACGGAACATACCCGCTGGGGTTTACCACCTGAATGGAAAATTGACGGCCTCGGTCCCAATGATGTGACCCTGCCAAAACTGTTAAAACAAGCCGGATATGTGAATATCCACATCGGTAAGGCACACTTTGGCCGCGCAGGCACACCGGGGGAAGATCCGCGCAACCTGGGATTTGACATCAACGTTGGAGGTACTGACGCGGGACACCCGGCCAGTTATTACCCTCCCTACGGTGCTCCGGATAACGATCACCATGTGCCGGGCCTTTCGAAAGAAGCTGCTGAGAAGCTGTACCTGAACGATGCATTGACCGTGCATGCGGTTCAATTGATCGATTCGGTCAGCGCTACCGGCAAACCCTTTTTATGAATATGGCCCATTATGCACTGCATACGCCGATCCAGGGGGATACTACGCGGCTTGCTCCTTATGTAGATACGATTCACAACCGGGCGCAGCAAGCTTATGCGACTATGGTCGAAAGCATGGATGCCAGCCTGGGTAGGATCCTGGACGCGCTGGAGCGGGATGGGCAGCTCGATAATACCCTGATCGTATTTATGAGTGATAACGGAGGACTGGCGACGCATGCCGGCCCGCCGACCACAAATTATCCGTTGGCTTATGGTAAAGGAACCAACCGTGAAGGGGGCATTCGTGTGCCTATGCTGGCTGCCTGGCCAGGTCGGATCAAGCCAAAAACGAAATGCGATGTACCGGTGATCGCGGACGACTTTATGCCTACGTTTCTCTCGGTTGCCGGATTGGCAGACCAGACACCGCCTCTGATCGATGGGGTAGACCTGACACCCCTCTTTTTCCGGACCGGAAATATAAAAGACCGGGCTCTGATCTGGCATTTTCCGCATTACTGGGCATCGAAAAGCATCCGGGATCAGTATCCGGGGATCATTGGCCCATTCAGCGCCATCCGTTACCACCGGTACAAATTGATTTATGATTACGATCGTCAGCGGGCCATGGTATTTGACCTGCAGAATGACGTAGGCGAGACCAATGACCTCATGATGGCATCGGCGGAGATTACCACCCAGCTGATGAAAACACTGCACGAATATTTGCTCCAGGTTGGCGCGCCAATGCCGGTCGATAAGCGCAACGGACGGAATATTTATCCGCATTTGTAAACAGAGAAAAAAAATGCAGGCCAACTTATTCCGAAAAGAAATTGTTCTATAAAAGAGAACCACGTTATCTATGAAAACAGATTCAGCTAGCATTTGTCAGTCCTGCGGTATGCCCTTGCAGCGATCAGAAGATCGCGGTACGGAAGCTGATGGTGCGGCCAGTGCAGATTACTGCCGTTATTGTTACCAGCATGGAGCATTTACCGACGCAGGCATTACCCTCGGGGAGAAAATAGCCAAAAACATTGCGATAGCCGTCAAGATGGGTATGGATCGGAATTCTGCAGAACAATTGGCTCAAAGCACACTGCCGCAGCTGAAGCGGTGGACACAGTAAATGCGGACCATCAACCTTTGCTCTTGGCATTTAAGGGTTGTTTTTAATCCTTGATTTAGCAAGGTGCGTCTAATTATTTTGTCTTTCCAGGAGAGGTTATTTATTTCATTGGATTGGATAAAATAGATTTATTAACATGGATCGATTTTTTTCTTATCAGCGATTTGATGGTCGATGCTTATCAAAAGGACGACCTTTTGTGGTTAATCAGTTGGCTAATGAGTACCTAACCCTGGCAACAGATTGGAATGATTCATGGAATTACGGAAATGCATTGCATCAGGCTAATTTATATCTGGGGCTGATCGCCATGAATACACGTGAAATCGACAAAGCAAAGGATTATCTAATTCGCTCAGGCAAGGTGCCATCCTCCCGCAATTAAAAACATTTGGCCCCAATATGCTGCTGGCAAAAGCACTTTTGGAACAAGGGGAATCCGCGATCGTACTCGACTATCTGGAACGCTGTAAATCTTTTTGGGGAAAGGTTTTCAGACTGGGAAAAATCAGGAAATGGAAAAATGCTATTAAAGCCGGCGAGATACCCGATTTTGGTGCAAATCTGTTGTATCATGCATTAAAATCCGGGGAGGCCATTGGTAAGAAAAAATAGCTGTAAATGACCTTTTAGTAAAAATAAGCATCCATTGCATTAATTCTCAACGCCAATCCCTCACACAGACAATGCCGGGTTTAAGTCGTAGGGATTTTGATCGTAGATTTGGTGCCTTGACCTGGAGAACTGGTTATGTTGATGGTACCATTAAGATGCTCTACCCGCGATCGTACATTCTTCAAGCCTACTCCGCCGTTCGCTTCGTTCATCTGAAATCCTTTACCGTCATCCTTTACCGTAATGACCACCTCCTTATCCGTTTTCGACAGGCTGATCCAGGCATGGTCGGCGTTTGCATGTTTCAGCACATTATTGATCAGCTCAAAGGTGATGTTGTAGACCGGATAAGTATAACCCTGAGGCAACTTAAATTCATCAATATCGGCGATCAGATTAAATGCTACCCGGTTACTGGTATTGAGCTGGTTGATCAGATTGGATAGGGCAGGGATGATGCCAATGGACTCGATTTCATCCGGCATCAGATTATGGGAAATAAATCGGATATCGCTGTAAACATCATTGATCAGCTTCAGAGAATTGGTGATGATTTTTTGATTTTTTTCATCTGAAGAATCTTCTAAGGCCTGCAATTGCCACCGGATGGCTGCCACCTTGGTATTCAGGTTGTCATGAAGTTCCGAAGCTACCCGTTGTCTTTCCATCGTCTGACCTTTAATCTGGGCCTCCAGGATCTCTTTGTTTTTGGCTAATAATAACTTGTTTTTTTCTCCCGTAGCCGGACATTGGCCCAGTATGCAATACTCACCAGGATAAAACTGAGAATAAGAATGCCTACCAGAAAATTACGGGTTTGTTTAAGGTTCTTATTGTTGAGTTCCGTGATCAGCTGCGCATTTTTTTCATTATTGTATTTTGCCTCCAGTTCCGAATAGCGGTTCAATAATTCCTGTTTATTCATGCTATCCTGGTGTTGGAATATTTTTCGAAATAATCCAGCGCTTTCTCAAAATTTCCTGTCGAACGATAAGTCCAATAAAGTTGATTTTCTGATCGTGCAATTAATTCCGGCCAACCTGTCTCCTTCGCAAATACATAAGCGTTTTGTGCCAGATTAATCGCATCATCATCCTTTCCCTGGTCCAGCAGAATTTCTGATTTGTCAATATAGAGTCCATACCGGTAATTGACATTGCCTTCCGCCTGGGCCAGCGAATCAGCCAGATGCCAGTAGTGGTCGGCAAGTTTATTGTTTTTCAGTCGGTAATACACGTTGGCCAGGCCGGCATAATTATCCGCACGTTTTCCTTCCAAACGATCTTTTTCGATCAGCTTTTTGGCTTGTTCGTAATAGCCCAATGCTTTCGGATAGTCTTCAACCTGAAAAGCACTGTAATAATTATAGTCTCCTAAATAATCGAGGATATAGTACAAGGGTAGGGCATAGTCGGATGCTTCCGCATATGGTCTGGCCTGCTCCAGGATTTTGATGCATTGATCGGGTGAGCCCGAATTACTGATCAGGAATGCCATATGGACGTAGGTCATGGCTAATTCTCCAGGGTCGATATGCGCCTTTTTTAAACTGTCAATCGCAGTGGTATAATCGTCAAGCGCAGCATTAAACTGCCCCGAGCGATCCTCCATGCGAGCTCGGGCCCGTAAATACAAACCTGTAGAGAGCGGGGAAGGGTGGAGTTTGGCGTATTCGGCCAGCCGTTGACCGTAGGCATCCATCCGCTTGTCCGGCTGTAGGCCATCTGTTCCACGGTCCGGTTCAGATTCCAGATGTAGGAGGTATTCAGCCCATTGCCCAATTGTTCTGCTTGGGTATCACACAATTTGGCAAGAGAATCCAGGTAGGCACCCTGACTGGTGGCATAAGTCGGGGTAAAAGTGATCACCAATAGCCCCAGGGCGATCCGGTTGACCAGCTGGCTAAACGAGGCCATATTTGATCGCAAATTTGATGACGCCTATGACGTTTTTGACATCCAGTTTTCGCATGATGTTATGCCGGTGTGTCTCAACGGTTCCTACGGAGATGAATAGTTTCTCAGCGATCTCAACACTGGACATTTCCTGGGCGATCAATTGTATGATCTCCAGTTCCCGTTTTGTCAGTTGACTCAGCTTTTCTTCTGCATGCAGATCCTGGTGATGGGTAGCAGGCTGGGTGAGCAGGGACTTCATGACTTCCTGATTAAAGTACATCTGTCCACCGGCTACCATCTTCACGGCTAGTTCGAGCTCCTTACGGTCCGCCTTTTTCATAACATAACCGGAGACACCGGCCCGGTAGGCATCCTGAACAGCCTCACCCTGGTCGGCGACTGTGAGCATAATAATTTTGAGATCCGGGTACGCTTCTTTCAGCTGTAAGGTGAGTTGAACACCATTCATATACGGCATGGAAAAGTCGGTGATCAGGATGTCCGGTAGTTCCTTCTTCAGACTTTCGACCACCTGTCGTGGATCATTAAATGTCGCAACTACCTCAACACCTTCAATCATATTGAACAGTAAGCTCAAACTGTCTAAAATGATCTGGTGATCATCGACCAGGGCAATACGGATGGTATTGTTTTTCATGGATTTCTCCGGTTTTTCTCGCTTCTAGACAAAATTTTGCTTCCTTTTCAGGGCAAAATTGGGGCTGACGGGTATTCAAGCCAATAAGAGAATACCCACATTTTTTTTTTTCAGTGAGCCTATAGGTATACCTGTAGGCTTAGGTTGTTCCGGATTGATCTTAGTGCTTCAGTGGTCTTGAGATCCTGAGCGATCAATGGCCAAAGTACACTGCTTTTTTTAGCCCTGAAAGTATTGGAGTGAGATAGGAGACGAAAGCACCTATTCTGAAGACGAAAAGGCAATAGGCTCTTTACAACAGACGCGTCAGCGTTACTGAAATGCCTCTTCGAGCCGGCTCATGATAATTTCCAGCGGGGTTTGAATGCTGTATTTGCATTGAATGGTCTGTGTGCTCTCAAAGGAAGCATTTTCATAATATTTATTGGCAGGTACGCCTCCTCCACAGAATGAAAAATAGGGGCATTTTTCTTCACAATTATGAATACCCAGTTGGATCTCGCCATACCATTTCTTGAAAAGGGCTCCATCTATTGCTGATCGGAAGCCGGTCTGATGGACATTGCCCAATATGAATTTTTCGTAAGCCTCATCATTCTGACCCAACAGTTCCGGTGAAAAGGTTGAGAAATTTCCATCAATATCCACCGAGATAATTTGATAGGGATTGTTTTGCTGCGTAGTGCCATGCAGGGAAAAATAGTCCAGTGGAATGGCCAATAGTTTACGCTTGGCGTCATCCAGTTCCCGGATGTGCAACGGCTTGTCGTCAGCCAGTTGACGCTCATACAATTGCGTATAAAACGAAGCAACAAGCTCCAAAGCGGAATCGTCCATAGAGAGTGAAGATTGGGTATGGATGCCTTCAATTTCTTCAATGTTCAAGCCCAATTTAGTAACACCCAAATCTTTGAAAAAAGAATAGATCTCGTCCGGATGATGCATGGCCTCCTGGTGATCACAGCGATGGCGTGGTAGTTGATATCGTGTTCATTCAAATAGGCGATGCCTTGCATCACTTTTCCGAATGTGCTTTTGCCGGATCGGGTGAGCCGGTTAATGTCATTCAGAAATTGGGGACCATCCACGCTGATCCCCACTTGTATCTGGTTTTCTTTGATAAATGCGCACCATTCGTCATTGATTAGCATGGCATTGGTTTGAAGGTGGTGCCTTACCCGGACTGCCGCCGGAACTCGTTCACGTATCAAAGGAATCAATTCCTGATAGTAGGCGAGCGGAACAGCCAGGGGCTCTCCGGCGTGCCAGACGATACTGACATCGGTGCCAAATAATTGATCCGCAATCAATTGGTCAATGGTCTTCTCAACCGTCTCCCGGGCCATCCGGCGCTTATTCATCCGGTCCGGCAAGTAGCAATACTTACAATTGATGTTGCAAAAGGGAGATCCCTGCAGGATCAATAATTCAACCGGTCCGATGGTGTGATTGCTCTTCATGACGAATGGTTTGCGTTAGTTTTGGTTAAGCGATGCGAATTGGATCAATAGTTACCCCAGTTATCCCAGTTGCCCCAGTTGTCCCAATTCGCCCAGTTGTCCCAGTTACCCCAATTGTCCCAGTTGCCCCAGTTGTCCCAGTTATCCCAGGAAGAGGCGGAATCGCCGGGCTGCTGGCTGGCGTACACCAAATTTTTAACGGATTTGTCAAGATCAGTACGGTCAGCGGCCTGGATGGACTGGCGGATACGCAGCACGCGGTCATTGAATGTTTCCGGAGTGTTGTGGACCGGTTTTGAAAACAAACCGAATGGAACTAATCCCAAAACGACGACGAAGATTTTTTTCAAGGTTGACATGATATGTTGTTTTTTAAAGGTGAATAATTTGTTGAATCAAAGATCCGGGTTAATCCTTCCGCTTAAATCCGGGCTTCCACATATATGGTTTGGAGGATATGTAGATTCTGTCGTAAGGGTATACCTGTAGGGATAAACCTCTGTGGGTTTAATTCGGGGTTATTAGCTTTTTTATACGTTGTAAAAATGAAGGCCGCTGGGCAGGTTTAACATTAAAATAGGACCGTATCGTTATTTGGACATCCTGATAGAGCTGCCCCATCGAACTGCCATCATGGATGATGTTTTCAGTAGGAGCGATATACGCTTCAAATGGTTGCAGACAGACGCGGATCACGGGATAGTCGGGGAAGCGCTCCAGGAAAGCCTGGATTAAGGTTCGTGGCCGGGACTCTTGAGGGAGGTCGCAGATTTGTTGCAATCGATGGATCTCCTGATTCACAAAAAGAAAATAACGGGGGCTTTGTCCCAAATTGATACATAGTCGGTTACGCGTTGTTGCCAGTTCCTGCAAGGGTTGTTTTTCCCAACTGTCCAGGTGGAGGCCGAGGTAGCGTTTTTCCCTCGGATTATACGTTACAGTTTCCAGGTTCCTGGGGATGCAGGCAATCCGGTGGGTGATCAATGGCTCCGGAGTCCTTTGAAAGGTCAGTGCCCAGGTTTCGGTTCCGGCAACAGCTGGAGCATAGGCCGGATGATTCATCACCTGGAGAATATCCGCTTCGGTGGTTGCCTGGTGCACCCCGGTGGCTTTCCAGGCATCGATCAAAGCCGCAGGCATTTTCCAGAGCCCAATACTTTGATAGGGGAGGATTTCATCAGGTTTAGCTAGCAGCATTTCAGCTTCACCGCGGGTCATCTTTCGCCAGGGCTGCGTAGGAACATAGGTGTGTTCAGCTGCCGGCTGACCATTGAGACTTGTTACGAGTTTCGTGCCTTGACTTAATTCAATGCGTTCGTCAGCGGGAAGAGCGCTGAATATTTTCATTCCTGGTTGCATGTCGATCTTTTTTATTGGTTAATTATTGCAGGTAGTAGGTTATCCCCAGTTGGGTCGTTAAGAATTGAAAGTCGGTTTTCTCTCCCGGGTCGTATTCGATGCCGCTTGCGGTAATGTTGTTGTATTGGCCGAAACGGCCGAAGAACCCCAGGTCAATCGCCAGGTTCCGCATGGGATAATAAAGGAGCCCTGCACCTGCATTGACGGCAAGTCCGGATAATTTGAGCAGATATTGTTGGGTGTAGAAATCATCCGGTAAGTAGACCGGATCCATTTTTAGCATGGATTGCCCGGCACCCCCTTCGAGGTATAACCGGACGGGCTTTAAGGTGGCTCCGAAGTTGATGCGCAGGTTGAGGAGGACCATCTGGCTCGAATAGGCGGACCAATCATTTTTGAGATCACTGTTCAAATGGTTTGCTTTTGAATAGGCCAGTGAAACTTCCAGTTTTTCCGTAAAACCATAGCCAATTCTGGCACCGAAGCCCCAGGCGCTGGGTGCCGCTTCATTGAGGCCCTGGAAAAAACTGCTTCCGGTGGACCACTGCGTGTGTTTTCCAAGAATACCAATAGAAAACCCGTAAGTGCTGGATTTTAATTCCTGTCCGTATATGCGCGTTAATGCAGGCAGTAGGAGTGACAGGATCACTAGGTAATTCCTTATTTTCATCGTTTAAGCTTTTATTGTGTTGTTTAATAAATGTGGGTTATTATTTATTCGGCAATTTTTAATTGGGCAGTCCTGCTCTTTATTTTTAATTTCTGAACCACGGTACCTTCGTGGAAGATAATTTCTTCGTAACCATTGTTACTGTAGGTCGGATATTGGATAGGAATCCATTGTCCGTCAACGGTTTCCACCTGGTTGAATTGGACCGCCAGGAATGCTTTGGCCCGGTCGCGGGAAGATTTCGCATCTTTGATTATCCCTGGATGCGCGCTCCTGGGGCGATTATCAGAAGACCATCGGCATACACCGGAGTTTGATTGATTAGATAAAATGACTGATTTTTCTGACTGTTATCTGACGAGATCGATTTCGCGAATGTTCCGGATATTTCCATAGATGGAATTTGTACCGTAATGGATCGATATTTTTGACGGGTGGTTGGGATTCCGCAATTTCTTTTACCGGCTGTTCGGCCTCTCTTTCTTCCGGTGCCGGAAATTCTTTTTCGGGTTGTTGATGGTCATCGGTTGCTACCGGATTCTCCTCCTGATTGATGTTCGGGTCCACTGGTTTTTTTGTATCCTTTGCAGAGTTTTTAGGTGGATTATTTTCATTGGCATTCAGGGGTGGTTTTTTTGCAGGTTTTTCAGGCTCTTTACCGGTTGGATTTTCAGGTTTTTTGTCCTCTTGTGAAGCTTCAACCGGGGTCATTTCCTCTTGATCCGTGTTTGTTGCCGGTGACCACGAGTTTAATGCCTGAGATATTTGTTCCTCCGATGCCGGCTGACGTATCTGACTGGAAAGCTCGCCTTCCGGTTCTTTTTGTGGTCTTAGGGCGCACCAGGCTAACAAATAATAAGATAAGTGCGCAAGCAAGAGAAGCGAGAATGATTTTGCCTTCCAGTGATCTCCATCGTAATTGGTGCAAAAGGCTTGTAGCAGGTCCCTTTATGTTTTTTGCAGCCATTCCTTAGAATTCGATGTTTCGGTTCCTCTGGTCCCGAAGTGGTTGGATGAATCCTTCCACTGGATGCGACCATAACGTGCTATTTGTTCCAATTCGACGATCAGTGTACCGGTGGACGCGAACCGCTTTGCCGGGTTTTTCTGAAGCAGGTTTTTGATGATGCGCATTAATTTTGAAGCCTCCGATGAGCTATATTTCGAGTTAAATGAAGGCGTTTTATGGAGAATCTCCGTGACTAATGTAGCATCGGAACGGGCATTAAAGGGCAACTGACCGTAGAGCATTTCATAACCAACCATCCCTACTGCATATAAGTCTGATGCCACAGAGGGCCCTTCCCTTGCAACAGTTCAGGCGCCAGATAGTGGGTTGTCCCTATTACATGATGCATTTTTGTCAACCGGGCACTTGCCTCCAGCCGTGCAATACCAAAATCCATCAGCTTGACATAACCCTCATGATTGATCATTATATTACCTGGTTTGATATCCCGGTGGATGATCCCTTTGGCGTGGGCGTGCTGGAGGCCTTCAGCCAACTGGAGCAGGATCTGGGCGATAATCTTTACGGGGAGTTTCCCTGTTGTTTGAGTATTTTTCCAGGTTATTTCCGTGGACAAATTCCATCACCAGGTAGTCGCGATGATCAACTGCCACGAACTGGTAAAGGGTGGCCACGTTAGGGTGATTGATTCTGGCCGATAATAAGGCTTCATTTTTAAAGCGGGACAGGAGAACCTCATCTCGGCTCAGATGCTCATGGAGTACCTTTACAGCCACCTCACGTTCGAGGATGATGTCTTTGGCACGGTAGACGGTACCCATACCACCTTCACCGATCAGTTCAATTATTTGCAAGTTTCCGATACGTTGACCTATCATGACTGTTCATTTAGAAATTGAGTAGGATATTCTGTGATCACCTTTTCTTCCTGGGTAGCGACCAGCAAAACGGTGACATTATCGTGGCCACCACGATCTTTTGCCTCCTGGATCAATTTTTCGGCTGCTTCATGCAATCGGTTGGTTGTCAGGATCTGTTGCATTTCTTCACTTGTGAAATATTCGTACAGACCATCGGTGCAGAGCAGTAGTTGGTCGCCCGGGTGGATGGGTAGTTCAGCGCGAAATACATCAGCCTTGCGCTCGGCCTGGGTTCCCAGAGCTTTAGTCAGGACATTCCTTTGTGGGTGATGGATGGCCTCCATAGGGTCGATTTTGCCGGCATCCAGCAGATCCTGAATGTAGGTGTGATCCGTCGTGAGTTGATAAAGGTGATTGTCGTGAAGCAGGTAAGCTCTGCTGTCTCCGATGTGTGCCAGATAAAGCGATTGATCCAGAATTGCAACGGCGGTACAGGTAGTCCCCATCCCCTGGCGTTTTTCGGTGCGCTCTGCTTCTTGAAAGATGGACTGATTAGCCTGGGTCATGGCATAGGACAAAGCTTCCAGGGGAGGCATAGCTGCGCTGTAATAATGTTGTTTGATCAACTTTACGGCCAGGGCAGAAGCAACCTCGCCTGCCGCATGACCTCCCATGCCATCGGCGACTATAGCCAGGTATCCTTTTGATTGACGCTGCGCAGGATCGGTTGGCCGGAAGAAGAGCACCTGATCCTCATTATTTGTGCGGATGTTGCCCTGGTCAGTCAGTGCGATTGCGCGATAATCGATGGATTCATTCGATCTGGGATTGGAGGACTTTTTGTTTTTACGCCAGAACATATATTGAATTTTGATTTTCTCGTTATAGATTTGATTTCAATTTTGCGACCCAATTATTCCAAAAGGAACCCAATTCTTTGTCTTGTAAATGCTGAATTAATTCATCGGCGCTCCATCGCTTTTCAGGTCGTACGGCTAATAGCTTCCGGATGATTTTATGGGTTGATTTATTTATTTCGGGGCGAATATTTTTGGTGACAAGTAATCTCCTTTTTGAATTTTAGCCCGCAATTCTATTTCCGATGAAGCGGAAAAAGGAAGGTGACCGGTCAGCATCTGATAGATTAGGATCCCTAATGCCCATAAATCAATTTTAGGAGAATAATCCTGTTTGAATTGTTCGGGAGCGAGGTAAGGCGTTGAACCGATTACGAAGCCATCAGCTGTTAGTTTTTCGGAAAATTGGGCTTTGGCGATTCCGAAGTCCAGTAATTTTACTTGCCCCGTTTTGGTGATTTTAATATTGGATGCTTTCAGATCGCGGTGGATAATTTGTCTATCGTGCAGGTAGTTTAGGGCTGTAGCTATTTGAAGGGCAATTTTTAAGGCAAATGTTTCCGGTAATTTGCCATGGTGATGGATCAATTTTTCCAGCGTAAGGCCTTCTACATATTCCATGACCAGGTAAGCATCTTTGTCGTGTTGTTCAAATTTGATGAACTGAGCTATTCCGGGATGTTGGATGGAGGCCAGGATGCGTGCTTCTTCGATGAAGCGCTTATTCATCCCGGACCGGTGAAGCCACTTGACTGCGATTGGTTTTCCGGTGCCTTGATCAATGCATTGGTATACATCTCCCATGGCACCGGATCCAAGTCTCTCAATAATCAGTAGATCCCGAAATTTATGCTTAGGTGCGTTCATCGTTTTGTATCTAGGAATGGATGGCAAATTGAGATCGAAAAAAATTCCTTTATTGGATAACGCGCTGGGTTTTCATCAATTCGATTCCGTAACGGATGGGTACCGCAAAGGTGATGGCTGTTGATCCGTCCCAGCGACCGGCGGAAAAGATGGCGATTACGTTGCCGTCCTTGTCGAATACTGGTCCTCCACTGTTGCCGGAACCGGTTTCACTGGTCGTCAGCTGGTAGACATCTCCGAAAGTGCTGTAGTAACCCTGCGTATTCTGACCGGATAATTGAGTCTGACCTTTGATCACTTTGCCTATGCTGCAATCGGTAACGGTAGGATCGGGAACCTGGATCACCTGAGTGCTTCGGTTGAAGACATCCTCACTGGATTTTACGACCACCGCTTCCGGGGATATGGCCGGATAGCCCATAACCACTACTTTCTGGCCGGCCTGGATGTCATCATCCTTTTCCCGTAGTTTGACCGGCTCCAGTTCTCCGGGAAGATCAATCTTAATCATGGCAACATCATGGGTGTTGCTTACCCGTACAATTTTAGCCGGTGTCCGCAGGTCATTTTTGGCAAATGTGACGTCCATGTAGGTAACCTGGCCTTCCAGTATTTTGCCTGAGATGGGCTTCTGGCCAAACAATGTGGATTCAGCTGGCACCCAGTCGGAAGGGGCGTCTACCTGTCCCGCCATTTCAACGCCTTTGGCTCCGAAGCGCAGGAGGATCCCCTTTGTGCATCCGGTGGGAAGTGGTAGGTGGTATTCCAGTTAGCGGCTACGTGGCGATTGGTTAGTATAAATCCGTTTTTGTCCACGACAAAGCCGGAACCAGTCGCTTGGGATACGGCAATTGGCCGGCCTATGGGCGTGTTTTTCTTTAAACCCAGTAAGGGCTCGATTTTTCCATTGTATTCGATATAGAGCGGAACCTGGAATTTTTTCTTGGTCTTTTTATCCTCCTGTTCCATGTATTGATGGTAAACATCGTCGCCCGTTTCGGTATGGATCAACTTGTATCCAAACTCGATGAAGACGACCTTATTCACATTGTTGGCAGCGATTTCTGCCGGGTTGAAGAAGTCCTTGACAACTTCTGTGGTTTTATCGACGACGACGGTTTCTTTAAACAATTTATCCTTGAAGGCAAATCCTCCGGCGGCGAAGATGATCACCAGACCAAGGATCGAGGCTACCAGCGTCCTGGAAGAGCGGGAGCGTTCAACTTTGATTGCGCGCTCAAAGGTCTGTTTTCCGATGGACTCTTTGACCGGAGTGGCTATTCCGGCTTGCAATTCCAGTGGGATAAGTTCTTCAGTTGATTTGCTGCCACTGACGGAAACCATCCTGGTAGCTGCTAAATGACTTGCCGGGCGAGGGGTTAATTCAAATTCGAAGGATGGTCCATTGGAACCCATCCGGATGGTGTCACCGGCATGCAATGTTACCGGACCGGTGATTTTTTCGTCATTTACGTAGGTGCCATTGGTTGAGCCGAGGTCTTCGATCTGGTAATGTTCAAAATCTGTCCAGGTGATCAGGGCGTGTTTGCGACTGACCATGGTATCGCTTTCCGGGTTGAATTGGATGGCGTTTGAACTCTCGCGGCCAATAGACAATTGGTCGATTTGATCGAAATTGAATTCTTCGATCTGATTCACCTTGCTTCCGCTCAGGTGTTTGATAATGATTTTATTTTGTGCTTTCATGATGAAGGTGATTTTTAATGAATTGTTCGATACAAAGATCGACCTGCATCACGCCGGATTAAATCGGTGAAATCGTGGATTGTGAACCGGGTATTCCTTGAAATTGGACTCAGGGTAAACCTGTAAGCGGATTTATGGATGGGTGCATAAGATGCACAAATTCAACCTATTAGGTCGATAGGCTGTCTGGAATTGGGAAGTAATGAAAAAGAAGATTTAATGACTGTGGACCAAATTCGAGCCTTTGTTACCGCGTCAGTACCATTTCCCCAAAAGCACTGGGGATGTGAAAATCGGGTATTTCGGAGTCCGGCCTGACCCAGGAAATCCAATTCACCTCATTTTCCTTACCCTCCACCGGGTAGTAATCTCCCCGAAATAGACCGGCTTCTATCCGGTTATCCTTTAAAATACCCATTTCGCGGAGGGACTTCAAAGTGATGCGGCCTTCTACCACATACCGGTCTTCGGATTGGGAGGCCATCACGATCAAATCCTGATCGGGCCATTCCCAGTCAAAATCAACGTTCCGGTAATAGCGGGCGATGTAATCCAGGACTCTTCCACGCGGGTCCATTTCCAGGCAATAGTACGGGTCCATGGCGGAATTGGACTTGAAAAAGATCTCTACCCGGTCTGAAGGCAGAACACCACGTTTATCATCCGGATCACCGGGGGCGATGATGTTTTCATCTGCAGCTTGAAACAGGAAATAGAAGTTGTCCTCATCCCACAGTGCCTGAAATTGCGTGTGAGGTACCGGACCTTCGTTCCAGGGTGCGGAAAAATCTGTCATGACGGGTGCTTGTGACCATCGCTGGTCATCACCTGTCCCGGTTATGGATAGTGGCTGGGTCGCATAGCGTACTTCATAACTTTTCATGTTGCCCGGGTACAATGTCAAAATAATGGAATAAAGGATTGAATACATCTTGCATTTCTATTTCATTAAAAACATACACCGTACCACATATCCTGTACCACATACACCCCATACACGAACACCCCTGCACCGCACTGCTGCAGCATAAACGGCTTCACTCCTTTCTCCTTTTACCTGGTTCACCTCTTCTACCTCTTCTACATCTCTCTTTACTTCTTTCACCTCTAATTCGAATTACTCACAAACGCTACATATCTCCCGTCCGGTGACCAGCTTGGCGTATTAATAGTACCCTGGCCTCCGTAAAGGTATGCTACCACTTGGGGTGCCCCTCCGTCGATGGGCATGGTCCGTAAATAAACCTGTTTGTAGAATGGATGATCGCCGGAATCCACATCCGGAAGAAAACTTACAAATATCATGGACTTGCCATCAGGAGTCGGGTGGGGAACCAGTCATTCAATTCGTCGAAAGTGAGTTGGGTTTGCTCAGTCCCATCCGGGCGCATGCGCCAGATCTGCATGGTGCCGGTACGATTGGAGTTGAAGTAAATGTATTGTCCATCCGGACTGTATTCGGAGCCGTCATCGAGGGTAGGGGTATTGGTGAGCGGGATTTCTTGTTTGGTAGCAATATCAATTTGATAGATGTTGTAATGCCCATTACGTTGGGCTGTATAGATTAATTTCTTTTTATCGGGTGACCAGCCGTGTAAATAGGAGTGGCCGACGCCGGGTCCGGTAATTTGTTCGGGTGGTCCGAACCGCCGGAGGGTAAAATATACACGGTTGAACTATTTTCATCCTGGGAGTTCTGGCTGCTGATACCCAGCATTTCACCGTCAAAAGAAAGCACATGATCGTTGTTGTTGTTGGTGACCATGCCGGTATTCAGAGGATGAATCTCCCCGGAGGAAAACTCATAGGTGTAGAGCAATCCATTTGAATTAAAAATCAAACGCTTGCCGTCAGGTGTCCAGTTAGGCGCCTGCAGTGAGTGTGTGGACGTGAAAAGCACCCGTCGTGCTCCGGTTGACACATCCAATAGTTCCACCCTGCTGCCCAGATAATTGCGGTATGGGACGAGTCCTTCGTAGGCGGGCTTGGTGATGCGGACGTTTCGATAGATGGCCCGTTCTGTCACATCCGCGTTGTGCGAACAGACATAAATTCCGGCAAAGACCTCATTTCTCAGATTGATATCGTGCACTTCGATCGTGGAAAAAGGTTGACCAAATTTTGCCGTAGAAAAAGGAATGTACTGCCTCTTCTTTCCAATTGCAGCACATCCGGTGCTTGTGCATCAGACCGGATTTCTTCGGTGTCACCACCTGATGTCCTCCGGTACTGCAGGCTGGTTAAGCCATCACCGTGGACCGTTCCGTTGACATGTGGAGAGCCGGTTCCAAAATTGTTTCGTACCATCCAGCCGACTTTCCGGTGTGGATCGACACCTTCACCAATAAAATGGACCTCGGCCCGCAGGATAAAATCCCCTGGATGGATTTCCAAACGTATTGAAACTGATCTTCTCCAAACCACATATTGGTACCGGAACCCGAAATCAGATAGGTCTCATCATGGGGATCAAAAACGACGCTGCCTGCATGGTTGACAGCACCCACATCAAGATGATTGTCAAAGATCCCTAAGGCCTGGGCCGGAAGAAAATTTTGAAATGCGAGCATAGCGGAGAAAAGGCTGATAAACGTTTTCATGAGAAAGAATTCTTGAGGCCCGCTTCTGCATGCAGTAAACAGGCAATCATAAATGCAGCCTTAAATTACGGAACGTTTCGAAAATGGCCGGGTAAATCCGCTGACCAAATAAGCTGATAGGACAATGAAATTTTATTTCACGCTACCCATCATCCGTTTCATCCAGGGAACGAGTGCCAGCATGACCAATCCTGCAAATACACTAGTGCCACAGACGGCCAGGAAGATGAATTTTAAGTCAAAAGACTCAAATAACCCGCCTACGCGACCACCAATGAAATTTCCCAGGGAAGCACCGAGGAACCATATACCCATCATCTGTCCCACAATCCGTTCCGGGGCAAGTTTGGTCATGGCGCTTAATCCAACCGGAGATAAGCATAGTTCTCCTACAGTATGAAGGAAATAGACAGATAACAACCACATAACACCAACTTTCTCGGTGCCGGCATCCAGTTTCATGGCTGCCGGGACAAGGACCAGATAGCCCAATCCGACAAAAATAAGTCCGAGTGCGAATTTTAACGGTGTAGATGGTTCTTTATTCATTCGGTTTAAGGACATCCAGATCAAGGCAAACACCGGGGAAAGCAGGATTATCCAGACGGAATTAACCGATTGCCACAAGGTGGAAGGAAAGCTTAAGCCAAAGACCTGGTTATTCGTGAAGCGATCAGCAAATAGCGTTAGTGTTGAGCCGGCTTGTTCAAACGCAGACCAGAATAGGGCTGCTGCCAGAAAGAAGATGATGATGGCAATAATGCGCTTTTTTTCATCACTGGCGAACCCGCCCTGGGTAAATAAAAAGCCAAAATAGACAATCGGAATCAGCAATAGGATAACGCCGATCGCATTGGAAGTTCTTGTGATGGTAAGCGTAGCAATCCCGGTGAAATGGCCGATTAGAATCAGAACTACAGCGATGCCGAGATACATCATCGCCTTTTTTAGGAGGGCTTGTTGTTTGGCATGTTCATCATTCGTGCCGCTGCGTTGATGGAGACCGATATCACCCAGATATTTCGCTCCCATCCGGTATTGGATAAGACCCAGGACCATTCCAATGGCAACGGCAAGGAAACCTAGACGCCAGTTGATTGGCTGACCGATCAGGGATGAAGCAATGATCGGCGCAAGAAATGCACCGAGGTTTATACCCATATAAAAGATGGAAAAACCGGCATCCCGGCGTTTGTCTTCTTTGCCATACAATGCGCCAACCATCGTACTTACATTCGGTTTGAGTAAACCAGTCCCTATGGCTACGATGCCCAGACCGGCGAAAAACGAACCGGTCCCAAATGGAAGAGCCAGACAGAGGTTGCCGGCAGCGATGAGCACTCCTCCCCAAAAAACAGCACTTCGCGCTCCCAGGAATTTGTCAGCGATCCACCCACCAGGCAGGTTGGTCATGTAGACGACCGAGGTGTAGAGGGCATAGAGCGCACCCGCCTCAACCACACTCAGACCCAGGCCAGGATTGTCCGCAGTAACAGCAGCGGTCATATAAAGGATCAACATGGCCCGGCCCCCATAATAGCTGAATCGCTCCCACATTTCCGTAAAGAATAAGGTGGCTAATCCCCGTGGATGCCCAAACCATTGCTTTTCCATCGCTGATGTCATATCCTGATACACTTTTGGTACTTGGTGAGAAAGATAGAAAAAAAGATGAATTATGCAGCCATGTGAATTCAGGTTTGGGATCAGTGACATCCAGCCTCGCTGGGCAGGCTCCCGGATCATTGATCGCATGACGCCTTCCAGCCAGAAGAAGCCCCAGGCCTTGGGGGAATGAAAAAAAGTCCAGGAAATGTGTAGTAAATCGATAATTCCACCGACTAACCAGTCAAACGACAATCATTAAAACCATGACCACAGCGAGTAAAATTAAATTGAAGCGCTTGGCGATCGGGCTCCTGATCATATCCGGTCTGGTTGAGCCTTCAATTTTATTTGAGCAGGCAATATCAATCACTAACCCATTATTAGCGACCTTAATTGAATTAATTATTCCATTTCACTTACCGTGAAAGACAAAATTAAACTCGAAAAGGAATTCATTGAACGCATCATGCGACATCAGGGCATCTTAAATAAGATCTGCTTTGTTTATATGGATTACAATATGGAAAGAGATGACCTGAAGCAAGAGATAATCCTGCAATTATGGAAGTCCTATCCCAATTTTCAGGGGGGCTCTTCTTTCTCGACCTGGATGTATCGGGTAGCCTTGAATACGGCATTGACTTTCCGGAAAAAAAACAGGACGATTTCCTTAGCAAGGGTTGACGATCAGTTGGTTGACCCCGGGCCATCGATGGATTATTCGGAGGACATCCAAACTTTATACCGGGCCATTGCCCGGCTAAATAAGATTGAAAAGGCTATTATTTTACTCTGGCTGGAGGAAAAGACTTACCAGGAAATAGCCGCGACAATGGGAATATCAGAAAAAAATGTTGGGGTAAAACTGGTCCGAATCAAATCCAAGCTAGCTAGCTGGATTAAGGACTTTTAAAATTATAACCATGAACGAATTTGAAAAATACCGCCTTGCCTGGAAGAACGAAGAAGCATTCGAAAGGCAAACATTTGCGGAACCGCAAGTCAGACATTTTATGCATGCCCAGTCCCAAGGAATGGAACAAGGGTATCGTCGTGCATTGCTCTTCGATATGGCTCTTAAAGCCCTGCTTTTTATTTCGTTGGTTCCTTTGATTTTTTGGTTTGACTCCAGCCTGGTTAACGGGTGGTGCCTGATCCTATTCGCCATACTCGCCTATGGAATGTATAGTCAATACCGCTCGTATGAATTAATTACTAACGAACCTGGTATCGAGGGCACAGCGCTGGATTGGCTGGAAAGCCAAATGCGCTATTACCACCGGTATTTTCACCGATCTATACTGGTATCCGCACTTTCAAGCGCTATTGTCTATTTAAGCGGTTCCTTTTATTACTATCGATGGAAATACCAGGGGCTGCCCGATTTTGCCTTAGATGATGTTGTGGTTTTGTCCGTGGGAGCTTTATTGGCTTTTGGGGTAAGCGCTTTTGCACAGATCACACAGGGTGATCATCAGATAGGGCAGTTACAAAATGCCCTGACTGAACTCATGGATGGAGTTGACACCCAGGATGTCATAACCCGGTTTAAGCAATCCAAGGCCCGCAGTACACTCATCATCAGTTTGCTGCTATCTGCGGGGGTAGGCTTATTGTTCTTATTCTACCTGATTTATGTACGAATGCATTAGGTTATTGCCTCAGGAACCTTTCTCGAAGAGTGCACAGACGGCACCCGCCGGATCACGTATAAAAACATAACGGGAATGTGCTCCCATCGCCTTGATGGGGGTAAGCAGTGTTCCGCCCAATGCGGTGGTCGATTGAACGCTTTTATCCAGGTTTTCAACGTTGAAATAGGGGATCCATAATGGTGGAATGTCGGCATTACCTCCCCGGGCATGACAGATGCCGGCGGCCGGTATGTCTTCACCATGAGGCATCACGCAAAAGTCATCGTAGTCACCCATGTTGACCACGGATTTGTCCCAGCCGATCACTTGTTGGTAAAAATCCAGGACCTTCTCCGCATCAGGTACGGTCAGGTCCAACCATTCTATTTTCCCAAACATGATGATATACTTTTATTAGTTAATTGTGGAAGGCAAATAAATCATATTAGTAGTATGCCTGAACCAGGTAACTACTAGTTACCGCTCACGGTGTATCAATCCAATCACGTTTTTGTGTATGCCCAGATCCCCTCGACAAACCGGTCCAGGTCCCTGGTCGCCGTGTAGACATTCGGGGTAACCCGGATACCATGGATGTTCTCCCAGTTGATGGGCACCGTATGGACTTTGTACTTGTTGTATAGGAAACTGGAAAGGTCTCCGATATCCCGTCCTTCCAGGGAGAAGTTACTTAATGCACATCCCCACTCAGGCTTGAGCGATGTATGCAATTGAAAGCCAGGTATGGACTGGGCTTGTTCAACCCAATAGTTTTTCAGGTAATGCAGTCGCTTCCCTTTGCGCTCGGTACCTATCATGTGATGGAATTCAACTGCGTGACCAATGCCCTGTTCGATGGCAAACGAACGGGTGCCGAGGTTTTCAAATTTGCGAATATCCTCGCTCGTTGGGTCGGGGGCAGCCAGCAGTGGATAGATTTTTCCGATTTTATCTTTCTGAATGTAAAGCATGCCACTACCAAACGGGGCGCAAAGCCACTTGTGCAGGGACGTACCCATGTAGGTGACCCCCAGGTCTTTGATATCGTAAGGAAAATGTGCAAAGGTATGGGCGGCATCCAGCAGGACCTCAATACCATGTTGCGCGGCTAATTGACTCAGCGCTTTTGCCGGAAGGATTTGCCCGGTCCAGTTGATCATGTGAGTCACATGGAGGATCCTGGTCCGCGGAGTAATGGCCGAAGCAAAGGCATCGACAATGGTTTTTTCATCTTCGATCGGTAATTCGAGATTAATCCATTTAAGGACGATTCCATCGCGGTGCTCGCGTTGTTTCCAGGCGTTGATCATATTGGGATAGTCCTGCTTGGTTAGGACCACCTCATCACCAGCTTTAAGGGGCAAACCAAAAATGACTGTTTCCAGTGCTTCCGACGAGTTGCGGTTGATGGCAATTTCTTCAGGGGAACACCCGGCCAAAGCGGCCAGTTTGTCCCGCACGGGCTCACGACCCTGATCCAGGATTCGCCACATGTAATAGGATGGTGTTTCGTTGCTCAGCCGGTTATAATGTTCGACCGCTTCCTGCACCGCCCGGGGCTGTGGAGAGACCCCTCCATTGTTCAGATTGATCATGTTGGCATTCACGGTATAGGCTTGCTTGACCTGCTCCCAGAAGGTGTCGTCATCGGCGCCTGCATCGGGGAAGGTGGCCATTCCGGTTAGGGCATTTCGGGTTGCTGCACTGAGAAAAGAGCTTCCCAGCAGTACTCCGGCTGAAGTGTGGGCGACCTGACGGAGGAAAAATCTGCGTTTATTCATTCCAAGAAAGTCTTACTGGTTATAATAAAAAGTTAAGAGATAGTGATGATACACTATCTCTTAAAAGTAAGACATTTATATGGTAAAGAATAGGAAAGTCGAAGGTGGGCCAAATACCAGGTCACTGATCTAACATCCTCCCGATATCAATGACCGGCAATGGCCCTCCATTTGGCCGGAAATAAGCATATGGACATTCAGCAAGAAGCATCAAACAGCACACTTGCCTTAATAACTCTAGTCAAATCGTAAATCAAAATGGAAACACACTCCGCACCTTTACGGGGGGTGTGCATCTTGGTAGGATGCATTTATAACGGTTAGGGAATTGGCTGTAGTATTCGTTTTTTGAAAAATTGGAATAAATTTTTCTTTTGTGTTACGTAAGGTTTAATTATTCAGTGATTTAGATAGAGAAGATCCTGATAATACGTTGTTGGCTAGTATCCCACACTCCATGCTCCATGCTCCATGCTCCACTCCCCATGCTCCATGCCCCATGCCCCACGCTCCACGCTCCACGCTCCATGCCCCATGCTCCATGCTCCATGCTCCACGCTTCATGCTCCATGCCCCATGCTCCATGCCCCATGCCCCACGCTCCATGCTCCACGCTCCATGCCCCATGCTCCATCCTCCACACTCCTTGCTCCATGCTCCATACCCCATGCTCCAAGCTCCATGCCCCCTTCACCCTTCCGGCCATAAATGATATCCCACCGCCAGTTGAATGCGCCACAAAGGCGGCTTGACCAGGGAATAGAAAGTTGCAGGTGATTGCTGGCCACTGGCAAGATTCGTGTATTCTATCCAATAGGTATCCAGCAGCGCAAGTGGTACACTGAATTCAAGATATACTTGTTTGCCCCAGTTTAATTCCAGGCGCGGAAGTAACCATACAGAATTTCCGTAGACTGATTGTTCTTCGTGAAGCCCAAATGTGCTGAGCGGTTCACGCCACTGCCGGTGAAAATACGGGTTGATGCCTATGCCGATCATCGGCTGAAGATGCGGGTCCGGCCAGAGCATCAGGTTGAAAGAATAATAGCCTTGCAGACCGATTTGTATTTCCCGGGTTTCACTCAATAAATCCGGCATCTCTCTGGGTGGATTGTTGTAAAAGGTTCGGTGGTCTAATTTAAGCAGATGCAAACCGGTTTCCTGCGTGATACCTTTTTTACTCCAGGCTAAATTCAAGGTAGGTAACACAACCTGAAAACCGCCTAAACTGTAATTGATCTGGTCCTGTTGATAAACCCGGTCGTTGTATTGGAAGGGAAAGAATACCTTGAGAATTTTCTGAGAGCTGGGGTCTTGTGATGACAGGTTGAAACTGACTAAAGCCAGCAGAACAAGTTGAATGCACCGGATACCCATGGAGAAGTCTTTGGATGTTTAACGGGGTTGAACGGGTGATATTGGATAATGGAATTGCTTTAACACTTGCTATTACAATGGTTTCCAACCCATTAGCTGGAGACACCGCTCTATTTATTCCGGGAAGCCCTCAGGATAGCTGGAATAACCACTCGTTTCGACGCAATAACACCATTAATTTCATCCGGTATTGCTCTATTTTTGAATGCTCGGGGTGTCACTATAACTCCAAATAATAATTCTAATTTTAGTGATGCTGGTGAAAACAAAGATTCTTCAGTTTGGTAATAATACCGGGATCCTGGTCACAGAAGAAATGCTGACGAAATTAGGAGGAGGGAAACGCCCACTGGTATCAGTAACCATCAATGGACACACCTATCGTGGCGCCGTAGGTAAAATGAAGGACCTTTATCTCATTTCATTGAGTGCGGAAAATCGTAAGAATGCCGGAGTGAAGGGTGGTGAAGAGCTGGAACTCACTATTTTACTGGATACGGAAAAGCGCGAGGTTGAAATTCCTGTCGATTTAAAAGCCCGGTTGGACCAAAACTACGCGCTGAATTCGGCATTTGAAAAATTAGCTCCCAGTAAGAAAAAAGCCATTGTGATGACTATTGCTGATGCAAAGTCGGAAGATACAAGAATGCGAAGGATTGAGAAGGTTATTCAGGATTTACAGAAATGAATATAAGGACCGATTATACAGTCAGATAATCGATCGAATGAATAAGAGTTACTATTTTAGGCTTAACCGACGTTTTGTTCGTGTCCATAATTTTTGATGTAGGCCTCCGGATCCATAATTGGAATTCTCGATTGAACAAAATCTTTCAGATTTCTGGTTATCAACACGGTTTCTCCGTTGTTAATAGCATTATAATATTGAAATGCATCTTCGAAATCATCCATCTCCGAGACTAGAGATAAATCTATCTCACTCGATCCGCAATCGCAAACACTACTAATTGTTCGCAATCCTGCAATAGCCCGTTTAGCCCTTTCTTTCCCAAGTTGCTTCCTTAAAATGTATTCTGTGGTTATGAAACTCATAGTACTGATGAGTACTTCAGCTTTGCGCTCTTCAGCCAGTGAGAAAAGTGCTTTTGCGTATTGGTAAAATGGTTCTCGTTTACCCAACCAATCCAAAATAATATTGGTATCTACAAAGACCTTGTCCATCCCTACCGATATTTTTCGGTGAGGTATTCCGCATGAGCCTGCCTGTAATCAAAGTCTTCATCTAAATTGATAATACCACTGAGTTCGTTTACAATGCTGCTTTCAGCAATGAGGTCATCATAGTCAGATGTAATTTTTAACAAGTAGTTTTCTACAATGAACGATAAGCTTACATTCTTCTTTTGGGCATATTCTTTTGCCTTTTGAATAATCTCCTGATCGAGACTCAGCGTAAGTTTAGTATTCATAACGGATCAGTTGTACGTATAAAAATAGAATAATTGTACGTACATGTCAACAGTAAGACTGAAATTTCGGTTCATCAATCTTCTATTCATGATGAGAATGGACGATTTTCCAATCATTAGTGAGCCCCTCCGGATGAATCAACCATTTAAAAAGTCACTGTCGCAACTTGACGGATCACAACTTCCTTAACGCTTCTTCCAGCATCTGCAATCGTGCCTTGCCATCAGCCAGTTTCTTCTGCTCATTGGCTACCACGGCTTCCGGCGCATTGGCCATAAAGCGTTCATTGCTCAATTTCGCTTCAATTCCCTTGACAAAGTTGCGCGCATGGGCGAGATCTTTCTCGATCTGAGCCCGCTCTTCAGCCGTATCTTTCTGGACTTCCACGGGGATGTAAAAGGTCTCGGTACCATGGATGAATTGCAGCCCTTGCCCCGGAGCTTCAGACACCTGCTGTACGCCGGAAAGATTGGCCATTTTGCTTAACAACTCCATAAATCCCGTGCGATGCCAGTGGGCGGCAACGCCTTCTTTGCTGTCTACCTGTAGCGGAAGCACCTCCTTCATTTTGATGGATGCCTTGTTGCGTTCATCGCGGATCTTCCCGACCAAATCTGTCAGGAAAACACCTTGTTTCAAGAGCACCGTGTCAAACTCCTGCGGTTCAGGATAATCCTGCATCATGCATTCACCACCCGGTGCACGGTCACCGAGCTGATGCCACAATTCTTCGGTGATGAAGGGCATAAATGGATGCAGCAACGTGAGGATGGTCTCAAAATTACGGATAGTGGTTGCATAGGTCTGTGCATCCAGGCCTTGTCCACCCGTCGGTTTGATCATTTCCAGGTACCAGGAACAGAAGTCATTCCAGACGTAAGTATACAGAGACATCAATGCCTCCGAAAGACGATACTGTTTAATATTTGCCGTTACATCCCGGACCACCTCCCGGGTGCGGGACTCGAACCATTCCATGGCAAAGTGATTGGCCAATGGTGTTGCCGCATGATCATCGGCTTCCCATCCGTTGACCAGGCGGCAGGCATTCCAGATCTTATTGCAGAAGTTACGGCCTTGTTCACACAACTTATCGTCAAAAAGCAAGTCACCGCCCGCAGGGGAGGAGGCCAAGATCCCAAACCGGACCCCGTCGGCTCCGAAGTCCTCGATCAGCTTCAACGCATCCGGTGAATTGCCAAGCGATTTGCTCATTTTACGGCGCTGCTTGTCGCGTACCATGCCGGTGAAATACACATCCTTAAAGGGATAAGCACCCCGGTATTCGTAACCCGCCATGATCATCCGGGCCACCCACAGAAAGATAATATCCCAACCGGTTACCAGAACGCTGGTCGGGTAATAATAAGCCAGCTCTTTCTCCATTTCGGGCCCACCGAACACACTGAACGGCCACAGCCAGCTTGAGAACCAGGTATCCAGCACATCTTCATCCTGGCGGAGGTCCGCCGGAGTTAAAGTACGGCCGGTAGCGGCTTGCGCCTGGTCCAGTGCCGATTCGATGGAGTCGGCGACAAATACCAGATCTTCCTCTCCGGCTTTAGGGCTAATCAGGTAGTAGGCCGGTATCCGGTGACCCCACCACAACTGGCGGGAGATGCACCAATCGCGGATGTTTTCCATCCAGTGGCGATAGGTGTTTTTCATGTTTTCGGGAAAAAACCGGATCGTGTCACTCATAACGGCATCAAGAGCCGGTTTGGCAATGGCGGGCATATCCACATACCATTGCTGGGATAACTTGGGCTCAATGATGGCATTGGTGCGTTCTGAGCGACCTACATTGTTGGTGTAGTCTTCGATC
The DNA here is from genome assembly GCA_020636355.1 of Lewinellaceae bacterium. Taxonomy (GTDB): domain Bacteria; phylum Bacteroidota; class Bacteroidia; order Chitinophagales; family Saprospiraceae; genus JAGQXC01. Next base: position 613,433 of record JACJYB010000001.1, read on the forward strand.
TTTACGAGGTGACCTGCTTCTTCCAGCGCAAGGACAATGGCTTTCCGCGCTGCAAACCGGTCCATACCGATATACAGTTGTGCCGCATCGCTCATTGTGCCGTCATCGTTCAATACATCGACGATTTCCAGCTTATGCCTTAATCCGATGTCGTAGTCGTTAGGATCATGAGCGGGCGTGATCTTCAGAGCCCCGGTACCAAATTCACGGTCTACATAGGCATCCGTAATAATGGGGACGGAACGTCCGATGAGCGGTACCAGCACCCTTTTGCCATGTAATTTTTTATAGCGCTCGTCCTCCGGATGGACAGCCAGAGCGGTATCACCCAAAATGGTCTCCGGCCGGGTGGTGGCAATAGTCAGGTATTCGTCTGGAGCACCTTCTACCGCATACCGGACATAATGGAGTTTGGATTGTTCCTGCCCATAGATCACTTCTTCATTGGACAACACCGTCTTCGCTTCCGGGTCCCAGTTTACCATGCGCTTTCCACGGTACAGTTTGCCTTTTTGATAGAGGTCGATGAAGGTGTCGATGACCATGGGATAGCGTGTGTCGTCCATGGTAAATGCCGTACGTTCCCAGTCGCAGGAACAACCTAATTTCCGCAATTGGGTGAGGATGATCCCTCCGTATTTTTCGGTCCACTGCCAGGCATATTCAATGAATTTGTCCCGGCCAACTTCCCCTTTGGTCAGTCCCATATCTTCCCGCAACCAACGTACCACCTTTGCCTCCGTGGCAATGGACGCATGGTCCGTGCCTGGTACCCAACAAGCATTGAAGCCGGTCATGCGGGCATGACGAGTCAGGACATCCTGAATGGTGTTGTTCAGAATGTGTCCCATATGAAGCACTCCGGTGACATTCGGTGGTGGGATGACAATAGTGAATGAAGGGCGCTCATCCGGAGTGGAATGAAAATAGCCGGATTTTTCCCAATGCTGATACCATTTCTCCTCAACGGATTGAGGACTATACCGGGTCTCCATAGGTCAATTTTACAATGAACCAGCAAAGGTAGTATTAAGAATGTTGAATGCTGAATGTTGAATGCTGAAGTTTGAGACTACTCCGGAAATTCAATTACGCCAGTCATCCCACGCCCAAAGCAACCCAATACTGGAGGTATTGCGACTTTGGCTTTTCTGAAATGCAACTTATTGCATCGTATCTACCGGGCATGGAGCTATCGATAAGTCTGTAACGATGCCTTTACCCTGTGGGCCTGTTACGATGATCAGGTGATTGTAATCCGCATCATCAAATTGCTGGTATGATTCGGTGCCGCTCAGGATATTGGCCATATTGGGTACCGTATTGCTGTGCCCTACGATCAACACCTTTTCACCGCTGTGATTCGATTCAACTTCTTTCAGAAAATCGGCCAAATCGCGCTTAGCATCATAGGTCTGGACGGTCAAGCCAAGGCGATCGGCTAATGGCTGAGCAGTTTGCCGGGTACGTTTGTAGTCGGTGGAATAGATTGCACGGATACCCGCTTGGCTTAGTTCGTCCGCCAACAAACGGGCTCTGGCCTGACCGGTTTCGGTAAGCGATGGGTCTTTGGGGTCGTCCTGACCTTTCTCTGCATGCCGGACCAGGAAATATTGAGTGCCTTGATCTTTCGTCTCGGTTTGCACCGGTTGGCAACCCATCCCAGCCAGGATAAGCATTGAAAGAACAATCAATCGAATCATAGCTTTTATTTTGACTGGAAGATACGTGGAATAATTTGGATTGGACACCCCTTCAACCTTCCATATAACGGAGGGTGGATGATAAATTACTTGGGCCAAAACGCCGGTAGATCATCCATGCCAGCAGCATAAAACCAATGCTTAACACGATAACTGTGATCTCTTTTTCAACTGAGGAAGCAAGGTTATTCAGGAAATGAAACAGGATGCCAAACCATAAAATCCCGCGATTTTGATTAAGCAGATGCGTGAGGATTATTGCTCCGATCCATAACCCGAAGAAAAATCCGATTGCAATGAACGGGGAGAATGAGAATCGGTAGAAGAAAAAGGGAAAATGCCAGACCCCCCAGATCAGGGTGAGCAGAATGGTGGATTTCCATGCGGTAAACCGCTTTTGCAGCCGGGGCAATAAAAAACCGCGCCACCCGATCTCTTCAAAAAATCCATAGGTAAACAGCGGCAACCAGAAAATGGCGATTCGTGCAAGTGATGAAAAGTTAGCAACGGCAAATTGATCCAGGTCATAATTGCGATGTCTGACAATTCCATAGATCAGGAGCCCGCTCACCATGAATAAAAGTGGAGATGTGACGATCATCCAATTCCACCTTGTTGTGTTGCTCCAGGTGAGCCGCCTAGCCCAGTAATGCCGGTCCGGGATGACCGCAAAGGCTCCTATGGCAGGGCCAAATGCCGGAATAGCATGCAATAGATCCCGTGTATTGGAATCTATATGTCCGTAGCGATGCAGTATAATAATCCCGAATGCAACGACCCAGGTAAATCCAAAGGCGACAACCAAATAACGGACGATCGATCTATCAAACATCCCGCTTCAAAAAGATTACCCCTAAGATCGTACATCCCGGTCTTCAATGGGAATGATCCAGGTTACCTCCAGGACATATTGTACTGGGATCTAATCTCTCGTAATGGATTTGACCTTCATAGCCATTGCTTCCAGTATGGTCCGCTGGTCGTATTCTTCGCAGTGGCCTTTCATCGGAGTAAACCGGATTACTGCATCGGAGTGTGGATTATCCGTTGACTGGATAAATTCGTCAAAAGCCCTGGTTCCGAGGTTGAGGTAAAAGTTATCCATGTCACCCATCCAGATGTTCAGCTTGCCTTGCACTTTTGGGCCCAGAGATGTCCAGTTTTCCTGTGAATACAAGGTGAGGTCGTACTTTTTCCAATGTTCGGCGACATTCGGATCGATGTCTCCGGTGAATGGATCAAATAACGGTACCGGCAGTCCATCGGTGCCTTTCGGACTATACAATGCCGTATGAGCGCTAAACTGCCCGCCGGAAGTTACATAGGTATCGGTCTTGCCCTGCACATTCTCATAATTAATGAATTCGCGCATAAGCATCATCGGTTCACCACTGGTTTCTCGCATGACTGGTCGTTCCAGTCCGTATTCATTGGTGAATGCATTTTTGTCTTTGTAAATGTTGATCAGTTGGTAATTGTTAAATTCTATGGCGTCCGGGCTATAGGACCAGCATCCGTTGAAAAAATCCGGATAATAAAGTTGGAGAGCCAGAGAAACCCATCCGCCGGTCGAACAACCGTCTACAAAACGCAGTTCCGGAGTTCCGGCGCCGCGGTACAGGGCTTCAATTTTCGGACCGAGCTCATGGGTTAATGCATACCCATAGGGGCCACTGTTGTCAGAATCCAATTGATAGCTATCGCCGAATGGGCCTTCTCCGTCGAGATAAATCGTGATGATCTGTGGTGCATCACCGGAAGTCCACCAGCTGGAGAATGGATTTTCCGGATCCATAACCCGGTTGATCCGTGTATACCGACCACCATACCCGGCTACATGATAGCGCACTGGGTAAGATGCGTCCGGGTGATCGTAAAAACCACTAGGCAACAATACGGAAGCTTTGACCAGCACCGGCTTTCCCCACCAGGCGCTCAAGGTATCGCTGGTCATTTCAAAATACTTGACCAGAGGATTTTCGATTATTGTTCGTTCGGGGATGACTTCGTTCAAGTTAAATTGCAGGGTGCTATTTTGGTTGATTTCAACTTTTTTAACGGCGCTGATCAGATTTCCGGGTGCATCGATGCGGGATTCAGTCTGATCCTGGTCCCAGAGGATCTGTACGTAATAGGTGCCGGCCGGTACGGCTTCCAGATTCCATGCCGGGGTTTTGCTCCAACCGGAAAGATCAGAAACCATCAGATGCTGGTCGACCGCCCAGTGCAGATTTTTGCCAAAAACCGCATTTCCTCCGTTTGGCCAGATCTGTGTATACGGAGGGCTGAATTCGTATTTGCTGAAAAATAAAAAAAGGCGTGCATCGGGATCAAAATTTGCGCGCACGGAAGGATCTACCGTAGCTTCAATTTTGACCGGGTAACTTTGACCGGACAAGGTCATCACGTTGGCCAAAAGGAGGATAACAAGGGCGCTAATGGATTTCATGGTATAATTATTCCTGGATAAAATACCGGAGATTGATCTTCCGGTTCCTAAAAATAGCGGCTTAATCCACTATTTTTAACTTTTAAGAGAAAGAAAGGCATGATCGGGAATACAAAGTCAATGTTTATGGTCCTGGGGACACTGATGGGATTAAGTGCTTGCCAGCGGGTGGCCCAGGAGCCGGCAAAAGAACCCTTGCCCAATATTGTATACATCCTGGCTGATGATTTGGGGTATGGTGATGTGACAGCCTACAATCCTCAGGGTAAAATTGCAACTCCAAATATCGACCAACTTGCCCGGGAAGGGATGCGATTTACCGATGCTCACAGTGGCTCCGCGGTTTGTTCGCCTACCCGGTACGGAATATTAACCGGGAGGTATGCCTGGAGAAGCTCCCTGCAACAAGGAGTAACCTGGAGTTATGATCCTCCTTTGATTCCGGAATCCAGGCTGACTGTTGCTTCTTTCCTTAAATCGAAAGGATACCGGACCGGTTGTGTAGGAAAATGGCATTTGGGATTAGGATGGTCCAAGGATAGTGAAGGTCATGAAGTGCTGACCGCTCCGATTACCGGAGGACCTAATCAACTGGGTTTTGATTATTTCTATGGCATTAGTGCTTCACTCGACATCCCTCCTTACATCTACATTGAAAACAACCGATCCACTTCCATGCAGATAGACACCCAGGAGGCACATGGCGGTAAGGCATTTATCCGGAAAGGGCCAAGAGGAGCGGACTTTGTGCCGGAGGAGGTGTTGCCAAATCTTACCCGCAAGGCGGTCGGATTTATTGAGCAGCACGGGCATGATTCAGTACCTTTCTTCCTGTATTTCCCCATGACGGCGCCGCATACGCCAATCCTTCCCGGACCGGACTTTCAGGGTCAATCCCGGACGAATGCTTATGGTGATTTTGTCTTGATGGTGGATAACATGGTGGGCCAGATTAGGCAGGCTTTAGAAGCACAAGGATTGCTGGACCGGACTTTGATCCTGTTTACCAGTGATAATGGTTGTTCGCCGATGGCCGATTTCCCGGAGTTGGATTCGCTGGGACACCACCCAAGTTACATTTACCGGGGTGCTAAGGCAGACATCTACGAGGGAGGCCATCGCATCCCATTTATAGCAAGATGGCCTGGGCACATACCTGCCGGGAGCATCGCCCGGTCGACCACCTGCCTCACCGATTTGCTGGCTACATGTGCAGAAATTGTACAGGATTCCTTGCCTTCAACGGCCGGGGAAGACAGTTATAGCCTGATGCCTCTCTTCAGGGAGGACTCTGCCGCGTATCAGCGGGGAGCAACCGTTCATCACTCCATCGAGGGTTGTTTTGCAGTGCGGCAAGGACGCTGGAAGGCCGTATTCTGTGGCGGGTCAGGAGGTTGGAGTCACCCGACTACCGCTGAGGTTCTGGCTGATAGTCTGCCCCGCGTTCAATTGTTCGATCTGGTTAAAGACCCCAGCGAGAAAAACAACCTGGCACTGGAGTACACGAACATTGTGACCCAATTGCAGGGATTGTTGAATCAATACGTGAGTACCGGCCGCAGTACCCCGGGGTTAAAAGAAGAAAATGACGTACCGGTTGAGATTTATAAGTATTGAGTGATCCGTATTGAGCCTGCTTCGGAAAAGCCAATTTCAATAAATCTAATGTCATTCCCGCCCGAACCCGTCCGTACCGGCACGGGCGGACGACGTCAGTCGGGCAGTTCGACTGTAGGCGAAGAATGGGCCGAAACGAAGTCCCTTCGACTTCGTTTCGGGTGACAACTGTCTTTATTGTCAGGCTGAGCGAAGTCGAAGCCTCTCCGCTCGACGCATTAAGGCTTCTCGGTCGACCTGCCCGTCCGTTCAGGCGGGGATGACATAGGGTTTTTCGCTTTTCCGGAGTGGACTCAGTAGGCAGTAATTAGAAGATCCTCCAGGCTTTCATCTTCTGAGATATTTAATTTTTTCCGTAACCGGTAACGGGCTTTTTTAACAGCGAGGATGGAGACATTATTGATGGTCGCGATTTGCTTCGTGGTGAGATTCATCCGGATCAGTGCGGCAAGTTTGATGTCATTAACCGTCATATCCGGATGATCAGCTTTGAGTTTTGTTTCAAAATTTGGGTGTACCTGATTAAAATACGATTTGAAGTTTTGCCAATCTTCGTCCTGATAGCGATCGAAATCGATGAGGTGATCCATCCTGGCAATTTCCTTTACGTTCGGTGAGGTAGCATGCTTTTTCATGGAATCGAGACGCCCCTTTAACTCTTCCAGGAGTTCATTTTTCTGAATAAGGTGTAAGGCGTGGGAGGTGAGCTCTTTTTGCTTGAAGAGCAATTCTGCAGCTAATTGTTCTTTCTCCAGAGCTGCTGCGGCCTTTTCGGCATTCAGTGCGCGTTGTTCTTGCTGCCGGATTTCTGCGTCCTTACGAATTTTTAGTCGCTGCCGGTTGATGATCCAGAGGGATAAAATACCCAGGGCGAGCAGCCCGAGGAAAGCAACCACCTTGCGATTGCGCTCCCGGTCATTTTGAGCCTCCAAGGCAAGAATCGCTGACTTTTGAACCGCAATTTCTTTGGCTTGTTTTTCCGATTCGTACTGGGCCTGGAGGGCAGCCATCTGGTTATTTTTCTCCACCGATTCGGTGCTGTCCAGTAATGCATTCAGTGATCGCAGCGTGGTGTAGGCTAATTCGTATTGTCTGGTCTGACGGTACAGGCTATCCAGGTTTCGCAGGATATCTTCCGTAAGCTCGGCGTTACCAATCGTACGGGATAAACGGAGCGCTTCCCGTTGGATCGATGCGGCCCGTAAAAAAGAACCCAGCCCCTGGTAGGCTTCTCCGATCTGAGTCATACTCAGAATCTGGTTGTAGGTATTGCGATGCTGACCGGAGGAGGCGAGTGAAGCTTGAAAGTATTCGATCGCTTTATGATAATCCTGCATGGCCAGATAATCGCTACCGACGTTGTTAAGGACCAGGGCAAGGTCCTTGCTGTTTGTATACTGTTGCTGTATGCTCAGGTCTTTAAGATTGTAATAAAGAGAGCTGTCAATCTTCCCCAAATGGCCGTAGTAATTAGCGAGATCACCAGCGGCTATGGAGATTTTCTCGCGATCATCAAGCGCTGCAGCCCGTGCTTCATTGGCTTTGCAAACCTTGATCGCCTCTGAGAAGTTTTCCATGGAGACCAGGATATAAGCCAGTTCGTGGTTTGCGTTAAAGACCGTAGCCTCCTGGTTGTTTTTTTCTGCAAGCCGAATGGCTTTGTAGAGGTATTCACTGGCTTCAGGATATTTGCCGGTTTCGGAGGTCACCCAGGCATAGTTGATGTAGATCGACATCAGAGAATTCTCGTCGCGGAGTGAATCGAATAGCACAATGGCTTTCTGATAATAGGTTGCAGAAGTCCGGTAATCATCCTGGTTTGAAATGGTGTTCCCTAAAAACCAGTAATTATCCGCAAGGAGATGGGTAAACCTCCGCTGCTCACAGATTGGAATGGACCGGTTAAAATAAGAGATGGCCGTATCCAGTTGATTGGCCATATTGTTCAATCGGGCCAGTTGGTAATAAGCTTCTGCTTGTCCACGCGGATAGTTGATTCGCTCACTCCAAGCTTTGGCGCGGTGGGCCATATGGAAAGCAGAGTCCAGATCAAAAGCAGCAGTTTTCCGGGCAATTTGTTGGGTGAGCAGGATCCTAGAAGTGTCATCCCTGGCCATCTTCAATTCATCCCAAAGGCTATCCAGTACATTGCTGCCGCATAGACCATTGGAAAAGGTAAAAACGATCAATAGTGCCAGAAATCTTCGCATGGTGTTCCTGTTCTCGTACCGGCCAGAGGTCATGGTTTATCCCAATATAGATTTCTTTGCGGATATATGCACGAGGTGTATGGGGGCAATGGGGCTTACTCCCGCCGCACTACCAATCTATCGGGAAATAATCTTTCAGAAATTTCCCTGACCAATGCTGGCCCGTGTTGATTCCATCTATAAACGGATCGCAAATGCGTGCAGCGCCATCCACGATATCCAGAGGAGGTTGAAAGTCGTGTTCTTTGATCTTTTTTTGAGCCAGTTCCACGGGGTCTTCATCCGTTACCCAACCGGTATCGACGGCATTCATGTAAATGCCTTGCTTGGCAAGATCTCCGGCGGAGGTATGGGTCAGCATATTCAGTGCGGCCTTGGCCATATTGGTATGCGGATGACGCTCTTCTTTGGTAAAGCGATAAAATTTGCCCTCCATAGCGGTAACATTGACAATGTGTTTCTGACCGGTAAAGTCTTTTTTCATTAAAGGGACTAGCCGGTTGTTGAGAACAAATGGTGCTACCGCGTTAATCAATTGAACTTCCAGCATTTCCAGAGGCTCGATCTCGCCAAGTTTGAGTCTCCAGCTATTGGTTTTACGTAAATCCACTTGTTGCAGGTCAGCATCCAGTTCTCCGGAAGGGAATACATCCTGGGTATCCAGCGACCGGTCGAAGCGATAGGGCATTTGAGAGAGCCTGGCCGAAGCATGGATGCCAATGCCAACCGGAGCGGTCGAGCCCCAGGACACGGCCGCAGGTGTTTGCGTGTCCGTTGAGGGAGCAATCGTGCTGACTAACTGGTGGTATTGTCCGAGTAATCGCTGACGAGCAGGGCTTAGATCTTCCCAGTTCGTTGCTTCTGCCTCCATCAGATGGGCATAAAACCCGGGAGGACGACGGACCGTCTGCGCCGCGTTATTGATCAGGATATCCAACCGGGATAATTGCTCGGTCAGGTATGCCGCAAAAAGATCCACGCTTGGCGTGTGGCGCAAGTCTAGACCATAGATGTGCAGCCTCCGGGACCAGGCGTTGAAATCCGGTTCGGCAGCATAGCGAGCCGTAGCGTCTACCGGAAATCGCGTCGTGACTACTACGGTAGCTCCGGCACGCAGGAGGATCAACGCCGCCTGATAGCCGATCTTAACCCTTGCCCCGGTGATCACCGCCACTTGTCCGGTCAGGTCACAAGTCTGGTGCCGCTTGGCGTAGTTTAACGTGGCACAAGCCGGGCAAAGGGCATCGTAAAAATGGTGGACTTCGGTGTATTTGGCCCGGCAGATGTAGCAATCGCGGGGATTTTCATAAATAGCCGATGATTCGGATGGTCCGGATATTAATGCAGGAGCGACAAAAACATCGGAGGTGCGCGCCTGACGTATGCCAGTCTGAGCGCTTTTTTGCCGTTCATTTTGACGCATGCTATGTTTGCGGGATTTCTTGACTTGTTTGTCGCGCAGTCGGTATTCGTCCCGATTGGGGCGTGATAACGTTCCTGCTGCTTTTAACAAATCGATCCGTTGGCCCTCCGGAAGTGCATCCACTTCATCGTAGTGTCCGGCAAGGTGCTGGAGGGTGCGGATGCATTCCTGAATTACTTCCGGCGAAAGCGATGCGTTTTGCGGTTTGTTGGTCTCCATATCAATACGACCTAAGTGGCGGCAAAGATACTATTTGGCGCCCATTCGCGAAATGCCGGACCATGAAGGATTTGTACTCCCGGATCGTCTGGCCCGTTTTGGGCCTGATGATACGATCGGGAAAAATGCAGGGTATCGGGGAAGTATTTAGTGGATGCAGGGAATTGTAAAAGCGCATGTCATGCGCATGATTGAACCAATTAATTATCAGGTAAGATGTCGAAGGAATTGACCGTCACCATGCAATTGAATGCATGTTTTGGATTTATGCAGCTATTTTAAGTGAGGCAATCGACCGCTTGATGATAAACTGGACGATTCGATAAAGTACAAATAATGAGATTATCATTTTTTAGGTATTAAATGACCGGGAAATAAATAGGGGGCTTTATAGCCCCCATATAACGAAATACAACCACTAAATAACGTCGATCTTAATTTCCTCGCGTTTCGCTTCAGCAGATTTTGGCAGGCTGATAATCAATACCTGATTTTCCTGTTTCGCAGAAATTCCGGTGGTGTCTACTTTCCCATTGAGCGCCAGACGACGTTCGAATGATTTGATTGGAAATTCCTGAAGGATAAAATCCGGTTCCTCGCCTTCAGCCAACGGTTTGCTGCCGAGGATGTAAAGAACATCATCTGCTACACTGAGTGTGATTTGTGATTTGTCAAATCCCGGAGCAAATACATTTACCTCAAACGTTTCATCGGTTTCGATTATGTTCAGAGGGACGTTGTATTTGGGTCTCCGTTGTTGCCGGCTATGCCATGCGTGTTTGTGGAATCCAGAGGATGGTCCGCACTGGCCATGCCAGTGATGTGCGTGTCGATGCATTTTTAATAGAATTTTTGGATGAGAAATAATGAACTGTACTGCGTGGTTTTACCCACCGACCGGATAGGTTATCCGGTTAAATTTTAATTAAAGGCGAAACAAAATCACGGTCACGGTAAATCCGTTCATTTGGTTGAAATGCCTTTGATCTTGATCCATAATACCCGGAGTAATTCCTATCGCCCCGGAATGGCATGTCGTACTCTTCTTCCGGAATGGCATATATGGTATCAGGCCGGCTTTGGTGCGCATAATAGGCACGGTAATACCTCGGCCGTCTAAAAATCAAACGAAGCGCAAAGCTTCCAAGAAAAAGGAAGAAGGCCAATTTTAAAAGCAAAAACGGGAGGAAGAAAAGTACAAATCCCATTAAGATCAAGCCGGGAAATAAGCGAAAAGAGAAGGGTCTCATTTTATCCAGGTTTTAATTAGTTAATAATTTTTTTGACATCCGTTGAATACTATGGATTCAATGTGTCTTCATTTAGGTAGACGGACATCAGAACGATTTACTTTAAGAAAAATGAATTTTTTTTGAAAGAAAGTCTTTTCTGTTAATCACCGGAGTTACAGGCTCAAAAAATCCTAAAGTTATCCATAAACCAGGGAGAATTATCTTTAGCCAAGCCATGCGATCGGTCAGTTTTTTGTTTATTTCTTTCATTGATTGCCAATGCAATAAATGATCATAATGTAGATCTGAAAAATAGCCGTGAGATTTTAATGCAAGCTTGCAGGTGCCTTAATGCTGCCTATTGTTTTTGATCTACTAGGCGGATGTGATAGATTATTCGGCTATTGGACTCCCATCACCATAGTGGCCTTTTTCATTAAAGTACCGGGATGACAGCGCACGTTATGGCTTTCATAAGCATTCCCTTGCGTCCGTGCCTGCTTAAGCATCGATAGGGTTAAAAGAATTGGGCCTGCGGTTTTATTTACGGGACCTTACCGGTCATCCTCATCCCTGGGACGGCAACGATTTTTCCATTGTTCGCGAAATTGTTGCCTTTCTTCCTCGCTCATATGCATGAATTTTTCACGAAATCCAGCCCGGTATGAAGAACTACTGGGCTTGCGGAAATGGAAGCCTCCGAAAAGGATTCGAGAGAGGGCTAACAAGCCTAAAGCTTCCCAATAACGTATACGAGGGACATTTAAAAGGTGCGGTAACAATAAGTTCCATAGCCACTGAACAAGTGCGCTGGCCATCAGGATAATGGCGATGATCGGCACCAGGATCATGCGGTGCCTCGGTTTCCAGTAGGATTGATACGAAGGTTTCATGTCTATGGATTTATAAATTTAACTCCTGATAGAGATTAAATAGCTTTTTTCGTAAATGATTAATGGCATATCCCTTCCGGCTGATGATTGTTTTTAATTTTTCTCCCCGCATATCAGCGATTTCCTGCAGGGTTTTCCCTTCCAGCTCATTCAGGATAAAAACTTCTCGTTGATTTTGAGGTAATTCTTCCAGCGCCAGGAATAATTCTTCCCAAAACAATTCCTGGAAGAACTGTATTTCGGGATCGTGGTCATCCATCAGGAGCAAGTCAGCGATCGGGGCTATTTCCGGATCATCCGTTAAAGCCAGGCCATCCAGTGAGTCCGTCTTGCGTTTGCGGTAGAGGTCAGTGACCCGGTTGCGGGCAACGCGATACAACCAGGCACTGGCGCTTTCCAGCTCGTCCAGATTGCCCAAATTGCTGAGTTGAAACCACACATCCTGAAGCACATCCTCGGCATCTTCATCCGAAGTAACCCGCCCCCGGATGAACCGGTAAAGCCGGGTGCTGTATTCTTTAACTACGGAGGTGATATTTCTTCGTTCGGTGGTCATCATGTCCTGGAGGACTAAGCTAATTCATTTAAGGTTACCAAATCGGAAATGTCCTGCAGAGGCCACCTCCTGGATGGAAGACGATTCAGATCAGAAATTACCTTAGCCGTTACCTGATTCTTTCTAAATAGTTGTTCCGAAACATGTAATTCAGAATGGATACGAGCCGGCAACATCGATGTGCTCGGGTTTTGTCCATACCGGACGATCAGAAAGCAGCATCGCCCGGAGGATCCTTTCTTCGCTAAGATCAGGCATCGGCTGCTGGTCAACGGATCTTCTTACTCAGAGACAGCCCCCTGCATTGCAGTGCTTTCGTATCTGATTTCTTTCCAAATCATTAGTTTCATGATCTTAATGATGAATTCATGAAATGGTTTAAGCTTTTTGCCCTGGTTGGGTGTCTTGTTACTGCTGAGGCGATTGCCCAGTCCCCGGACTCTTTGGGCGCTTTTCCCTGGAGGAACATTGGTCCGGCGAATCCCGGAGGACGTATTGTGGATATAGAAGCCCTAGAGTCGGACTTCACCAAAGTTTGGATCGCAACGGCTTCCGGAGGAGTATGGTATTCTTCCAATGCTGGGACAACCTGGGAATCCATATTTGATCATTATGCTACTGCTTCGATAGGAGATATTGCCATCAACCAGGCCAATCCCCAGGAGATCTGGGTTGGCACCGGTGAAGCAAACAACCGTAATTCTACCTCCTGGGGTCATGGTATTTACGTTTCACGGGATGGTGGGAAAAACTTTCAGGAAAGTGGCCTGGAAAACACTGGCCATATTGCTCGGGTCGTGTTGAATCCGGCTAATCCACAGGAGATCTGTGCCTGTGCCACCGGGCATCTGTGGGGCTACTCGGGTGATCGCGGGTTGTTTATCAGCAAGGATGGAGGCAAGACCTGGAACAAGGCGTCCCAGGGATTGCCCGATGATGGAAAGACTGGCTGTACAGATCTGGTCCGCGATCCGGCTAATCCAAAAATTCTTTATGCAGCGATGTATCACCGGCTCAGACAGCCGTGGACCTTTTATAGTGGAGGGGAAAGCGGAGGCATTTATAAATCGACGGATAACGGCAAGTCCTGGTCCAGATTAACCGATGGACTACCGGTGGGAGAAACCGGCCGGATTGGACTGGCGATATCCCGCAGCAATCCTAAAGTGCTCATGGCTTTGGTGGAAGCCCCGGCTAGTAAAGACCTTTCCCAACCCGGATCGGGTTTGTACCGCAGTGAGGATGCCGGTAAAACATGGCAATATGTAAACAACTACAATAACAGGCCTTTCTACTATTCCCAGGTTCGTATCAACCCAGTCGACCCGGAAAAGGTGTATCTACTGACCACACGGCTTATGGTATCCGATGATGGCGGCAAAACCCTGGAAAATGGAAGCGAAGACCAGGAGATTCATGGAGACTTTCATGCCATGTGGCTAGATCCACGAGATGGCTTAAGATATTATGTAGGTGCAGATAAAGGCGCCTCGCTGACCCACGACGGTGGCGACCATTTTCAGTTATTTGATAACCTTCCTATTGCCCAGTTTTACCGGATAGGTTATGATATGCGTGATCCATACTACATCTACGGAGGGCTCCAGGACAATGGATTTTATGGTACGGCGAGTTTTACCCGGGATGCCCGCGGTATCCTGAGCGATGCCAACTGGAAATTACACTGGGGAGACGGGCAGTATGCCATGGTGGACCCGGATGACTGGCATACGGCGTTTACATCGGCTGAAAATGGTGGCTATAGCAGGTACGACGTGCCGACTCACCAACAGACTTACATCAAACCGAATGACCGTAATATCATCAATGCGGAAGCATTTGGCATTGCCGGTAATACCGATCAGCTGCGTTTCAATTGGTCAGCTCCGCTGGTCATGAGCCCGCACCCTGACAAAGCACTGTACGCCGGTTCCAATCATTTGCTGAAGTCAACGGATCAGGGCGCTACCTGGCTTATCATCAGTCCGGATCTGTCCACCAATGATCCGGAGAAGACCAGGGAAAATGCAAGTGGTGGGGTGACTCCGGACAATACCGGTGCGGAGACCCATTGCTCCATCAGTACCATTAGCATTTCTCCCGTCAATGAAGCGGTGATATGGGCTGGAACGGACGATGGCAACGTTCAGATAACCCGGGATGGCGGACAACATTGGGTTAATGTAAGCAATCGTGTTCCTGGAGTTCCCCAGCACCTTTGGGTGAGCAGACTGGAAGCTTCGCATTTTAATAGCGGCCGGGCCTACCTTACCTTTGATGGCCACCGCAGCGATGTATTTAAGCCCTGGATATTTATCACGGAAGATTATGGTAGCACCTGGAAGCCATTAATGAATGGGCTCCCGGATGATGAGGTGATTCGAGTCGTGCGCGAAGATTTGAGCAATCCGGATCTTTTATTCATCGGAACAGAAACCGGCATTTGGTATTCACAGGACCGGGGGGAGAAATGGACAAGGTTTATGGAAAATTTTCCAACCGTGTCGGTCTATGACCTGGCCATCCATAAAAGGGACCGCGATCTGATTGCCGCAACCCATGGCCGCAGCCTGTGGATTGCAGATGATATTTCACCATTGGAACAAATGACGGCGGAGGTGCAGACGGCATCGGCTTATCTGTTCCGTCAGCCAGTGACTACTTTGTGGGAAAATACCAGTAGGGGAGGCCAGCGCGGACACTTTTTATTTGCCGGAGCCAATCCGCCTGAAATAGAAAATACTTCCAGTTTGCCCCGGGCGGAATTTACCACTTATGCTGGTATCAATTATTATGTAGGAAATGCCCTGTCCGGAGATTCAGTTACCATAACCATTAACGATCAATCCGGACATATCCACCGGATACCGGTTGATCAGACCCCGGGCATCCACCGATACCGTTGGAACCGGGAATTTGACACAAGTCCCTACACCGAAGACGAAAGGGAGGAAGTTGAATCGATTTGGATGTCTTATCTCAAAGAATATCCGACGGATGCCAGCCAACGCCAATACCAACGTTTTCTTCAAGCCAAAGATGATGATCAGCGGAGGCATCTACTACATAATCTGCAAAACTCCTTTTCTCCAATGCAGATTGATAACCGATATGCGATTTCAACGGCCGGTGTGGGTTCGTATGTGGTAACCTTGAAGGTCGGAGAGGTGGCCTATAAACAGACGCTGGTGATCCGGGCAGATCCATTGTTGGAGGGCAAAGAATAACCTGTCTGGATTGGCACTATTTTCCCTCCTTTACAATGCGTTCGATCCGTCGATCGGGAACAATCCATAAGACGGCCACTGCGACATAGCATGCACCGGCAAGCCAGGGACTGATAAAAGTAGCCGGGATGCCTATCAAATACAAAGCCATCGACCAGTACCCTTTCTGGTAGTTGCCGGTCGCCTGGGCCAGTTTAGAATCCGGCCCTTCTCTTCGCAGTGCAACGCGCAATAAAATGGTCCAGGCTATGGCAGACATTAGGAGAACAAACCCATACAAAGCTACCGGGGTAGCCGCAAAATCATTTTCGCCCATCCATCCGGTCACGAAAGGAACCAAAGAAAGCCAGAATAGCAGGTGTAGATTAGCCCAGAGGAGTGTGCCATCAACATGGCGAATTAAATGGATTAAATGGTGGTGATTGTTCCAGTAGATACCGAGAAAAACAAAGCTCAGTACGTAGCTGATAACAACCGGGATTAATGGTTTTAAATCGGCAAACTCCGGGCCATGAGGGATCTTCATTTCCAGGACCATGATGGTGATGATGATTGCCAAAACACCATCACTGAAAGCTTCCATTCGGTTTTGCTGCATCAGAAATTTTGAGAAAAGATAAACATTGTTGTCAGGTGCGGTACGCTATCGGGACTTTTTCTTTAAAGCAAGGCTTTGAAAAAATATACTGATCCATCAGTTGACCCGAATGGTCAGATCCCAGGAAAGGTCAGGATTCTGATGGATGCTTGACTCCGGGTAATTAATAGATTCGATAGCGGTCAGTGGTTTTTCACTAGGTTTCCCATACAGGGTACCATCCAGGTATTGCGTGCTCAGGAATTCAATGACCAGTTTATTAAAGACTACGTTTTCCGTGATGGATTCACGCAGCGCAAAAGACAGGAAATCAAGCAGGAGGGTCGGTTTATCTTTTGACTTAATACGAAACGGCTTTCCGATCATCCCGTGATCTTTCCCGGATTGGTCTTCCTCTAGCATTTCACCCAGGTATTGCAGTCCCAGGTGAAACAACTGGTTCTCGTCACTGGTATGGACGATGATAATCCCGGTTCGGTGGCTGGGCTGATGGATTTTTGACATCGGGCAAATCTTGAGCCTAATAAACGCAATATGGATGCGTAGTGCTAGAATACGCATCATTGGAATTAACGATTACGATCATAAAGCGGCCTGTCTAAGATCTTGACGCTTAATAATTACAGGTGGGCTTCCAGGATTTGCTTGAGTTTTTTTAGATCCTTTTGATTCGCACGGTTCATTGCAGCAGTCATCCATCGTTTGAAATACTTAAAATTGCCACCGGTATTGGTCAATGTCATACGGGTAATTTCCGGTGAAATGGCCTGCCACTGGTAGGTCGTTCGCATAGGGAAAGGGCCATCCGTAGCCTCCATGATTAGTTCTTTTTTTGGGACATAGTGCGTGATTACGTAGGTATAGCGCATCTTTCGCCGCATAAACTGGGCTTCAAACTCCACTTTAGTCCCCACCTGAACTGGACGGGGTGTAAGCCAGGTGACCCTTTGGATGTTTTTATACCAGGAGGTGGCACGGTCCGGATTCGCCGTGTAAAATGCCACCGTGGAAATGGGTCGGCGGATCTCAATGGAATTGGTACATTCAATCATGCGATAGGTTCTTTTATGGCCTGAATCAGTATATCTCCAAATTACAAAATCCTTTTTAGGCGCCCTACATTATTAAATACTGATGAAAATCATCCCGGCAGGGATAAAATGGAGAACAGGGTCATCAAAAGTTTGAGCCGGAAACGTGTACATTCGATACCGGGTCTACCTGGTTTTGCCGGATTGCCGGGAGGAAGAATCCTCCAACATCCCTCCCAGGTGTTCTCCTTTCTTCATCAATTAAAATCGCGCAACAATGGATGCAATTCAATTCCGTCAACTGCAGAAGTCATTGGCCAATCCGGCTCCCTTGGGACTATTGGGATTGGGGATAACGACCATCTTGCTGAACCTGAATAATACCAGGCTTTTCTCACTCGACTCTATGATCATTGCCATGGGGCTCATTTTAGGGGCTTATGCCCAGTTTATAGCAGGGCTGCTGTCCTGGATCCGGGGTAACGTGTTTGGGTTTACAGCATTTATTGCCTATTCGTTGTTCTGGACCACTCTGGCAGGTTTGCTGATCTTTCTGAAAGTCAATATCGCCGGGATACCCGAATATTCCGAGCTGGGGTATTATCTGTTTGGGTGGAGTATTTTTTCCATTTTTATGTTTGTCGGAGCTTTGAAATTACACCGAGGCTATATGGTGGTTTTTGGTTCACTGACCTTGTTGTTTATCCTGTTGGCCATTGGAAACTGGACAGAATCCATTGGCTTGATTTCGATAGCAGGGTATTTAGGCATGATTTCCGGAGGACTGGCCTGTTATACCGGGTTCGGGATCTGGTTAAATGAAGTGTACGGCAGAACGATATTACCGCTGGGCGAAGCTAAACCAAGTCATTAAAAATTAGTGCCCTGATTTTCCAGGTCGAGGGGTACGATCCAGACATTGCGATAGCGAACATCATGTCCTTCGGCTTGTAGCTTGATGCCTCCAGGCCGGTCAGTGATGCCTTTGCCTCCGTCGTTACCTCCATCCATGCCGGAATTCGGTCCGCCCCAAACCTGCTGGATCGGGGTATTCTCGTGTACTTTAACACCATTGAAATACATGGTAACGCGGGCCGGTTCACTGCGGTGACCGTCCTGAAACCGTGCCGCCCGAAATTGGATGTCGTAGGAATTCCATTTTCCGATGCCTTGATAAGGACGGTAGGATGAAGCTTCTTCATTGATCACGGCAGCCATCCCGTGGGTAGTGGAATCGCCATCCAGAATCTGGATCTCATAGCGGTTTTGAAGGTAAACGCCACTGTTGCCTCCCGGGTTATTAATCAGGAATTCCACGTGGAGCCTAAAATCCCGGTATTCCTTTTTCGTTACGATATCGGCAGCTCCGTATTTGCCTCCTGCGGCGGCCGGATCATTACTACTCATCACCATGCCCGCATCTACCGGATCTTCAACTATTTGCCATTTGATAGGCAACTTTTCAGCCAGCCGCGGTCCGTCCCAGTAGGTCCAATTTTGATCCAGTGAGGCCCGGGATCCGTCGAAGAGGTGATCTGCCCCTACCGGAGGCGGTACGCCAACACCCGTCTGAGCCGATAGGTGGGAAATTAAAAACAGGCAGAAGAGGCAGTAAAGTCCATTTTTCATGATCCGGATAAATTTTTATCAAGATACTATGATGAATGTGTTCTTGCGAATTTATTTCCGGAACACCGGCGGATCACCATGCATCGAAGTAGTACGCCGGGACTTTACTGCCTCTTGTCAACTAAATCAAGCCGCGGGCAAAGGGAGGGTCATACATGACCTTCTGCCAGCATGGCTTCGGCTACGCGGATAAATCCGGCCAGGTTGGCTCCTTTCACGTAGTCGATGTAGTTATAGTTTTGTCCGTATTGTTTGCATTGTGAATGTATCGACTGCATGATCTGCTTCAGTTCTGACTCGACTTTTTCGGCCGTCCATGAAGCGTGAAGCGCATTCTGGGTCATTTCCAGTCCGGATGTTGCTACGCCACCGGCATTGGATGCTTTTCCCGGTGCATACGTGATATGCAAATTTTGGAACCGGCGTACCGCTTCCGGCGTGGTCGGCATATTGGCGCCTTCGGCGACCAGCATGCATCCGTTTTCGATGAGTACACGTGCGTCCTCTTCATCCAGTTCATTCTGTGTGGCACAAGGCAATGCAATATCGCAGGGGATATGCCATGGTTTTTTCCCGGGATGGTATTCTACCTGATATTTTTCTGCGTACTCGGAAATACGTCCGCGACGGGTGTTTTTTAATTCCTTGATGTACGCAAGTTTTTCCAGGTCGATCCCATTCGGGTCATAGATCATGCCACTAGAATCAGAGGCAGTCACTGGCTTCCCTCCCATTTGAATGGCTTTTTCTATGGCATGCTGGGCAACATTGCCGGAACCGGATACTGTGATCACTTTACCCATTAAAGAATCACCTTTTTCTTTGAGCATTTCCTCCACAAAAAACAATAATCCATATCCGGTAGCTTCAGGGCGGATAAGACTTCCGCCGTAAGCGAAACCCTTCCCGGTAATCACGCCGCTAAACTCATTAGCCAGTCGTTTGTATTGCCCGAAAAGAAAGCCCACCTCACGAGATCCGACTCCGATATCGCCGGCAGGTACATCCGTTTCCGCTCCGATGTGGCGGTGCAACTCGGTCATAAAACTTTGACAGAAGCGCATCACTTCCTGGTCACTCTTACCTTTTGGATCAAAGTCCGAACCGCCTTTTCCTCCGCCCATGGGAAGCATGGTCAGGGAATTTTTCAATACTTGCTCAAATGCCAGAAACTTAAGAATGCTGGGATTTACCGAAGGGTGGAATCGTAAGCCGCCCTTATAAGGCCCGATGGCGCTATTCATTTGGACCCGGTACCCACGATTAATTCTGAAATTACCAGCGTCGTCTACCCAGGGAACGCGGAAGACGATCATACGCTCTGGTTCCACCAATCGCTCAAACAAGTTGGCTTTTAAGTATTCCGGATGTTCATTCATATAAGGAATGATAATCTCAGCGACTTCCTGAACCGCTTGCAGGAATTCAGGTTCATGAGGATTGCGGGCGTACACGTCTTCAATAATTGCTTTAACTGCTGTTTGCATGATATTTTAGTTAGGTGCTTTTAAGTAGATACGTTGGCAATAACCTGATTGGCGGTCTATTTAGGAATGACATTTATTGGTAGTGCGCTGAATCATTATCATGTTTTTTACCCGGGTACATCTGACTTAGGTCATTGGAGTTCTACGGGTATTAATTTCCTTAACCACGTACCGGAGGCGATGCTCAGATTCTGAGAGCGCATTGTATTGAGTGTGGGTTCAGACCATTTTTTGTAATTCCTCGAACCGGAGATCGACGGTGGCGACCAACTCATGGCGAAGATCTTCGCCGGTCAATTGCCGACGCGAAATTTTTTGGATCCGGTTTGCTAATTCATGATCATGGAGTACATCGGAAACCCAGCGACGGAAATCCATCCGGTCGATATGAAATAAAAGAGTGTCCAGAGGAACTTCACGGAGCCGCCGACTTAATTCCCACAAATTGGCAGCCGTAATATTTCCATCGTAACCATTTGGAACGTGGAAGTAAAACTGTTTGGTGGCATGGACTGGTGCCCGCAGGTATTTATTCAGGTGCCGGATAT
The DNA here is from genome assembly GCA_020636355.1 of Lewinellaceae bacterium. GTDB lineage: Bacteria > Bacteroidota > Bacteroidia > Chitinophagales > Saprospiraceae > JAGQXC01. The sequence goes on from JACJYB010000001.1 coordinate 634,255, forward strand.
GGCGTACGATACGACGGGTATGTGTAAAATCGATCATTTCTGATTGATGGTGCAACGTGTCATCCGTATGCTTGCAGTACAAGTAGGTTTTTCCAATCGGCAAATGAGCCAGGTTTTTGCGCATGTCTTCTTGAGCGAGGGCAGGCAGGTAGGCGCTGACTGCATGGTATTGCAAGTCTCCCTGTAATTTGGTAAGCAGCCAATGGTCGATCTGTTCAAGAACCTTGTTATCCACGAGATTGGGATTGAAGGTGATCAGGGCAATGCCCCCGTGCTCCATATGTTTTACGATGAGATCTTTAACCGCACCGTTTTCCGGTCCACAGAAATAGTGAGCTTCATCCATGATGATTAATTGCGGCTTCCCCCGGCTTTCTTTTAAGCTGAACAATCCATGCAAGAGCGCTTCTACATATTCCATCTGGAAACTCAGAGGTTTGGATGACATATCCAGAACGATGCTGGTATTGGAATATTCAAACAGGGTGAGCAAATCCGGGACTTCCGGTAATTTCGGGTCATTGCGCCCCATGACAATAGCGTGCGGAAATGCATTGATCCCATAATAATCGCCTTCAGGGTCAATGACACAGATTTGATATTCCTGCTCCAAGAGTTTTTCGATGATCAGGCCGGCAATCCAGGACTTACCGCTGCGGCTATCCCCGGTGATGCACAGGTTGCCGTTCAACAATCGGAGGGGGCTCATAAAAAGTTCTTCCTGATCCAGCCGGTGTCCGATCTGGATGCGTTGTTTGCGGCGGGGGGTGAAGACTGGTATTTCGTGGTTAAGCAATTGGGAAATAAAGGCATTTACACCGGTCCCATTAGGCGCATCCAGGGTGATGTCAGCGATTTTTTTGATGTCTTCGGTTGCATTCTGAACAGCAATAGCTAATTCAGCTTGTTCGAATAAGCTCCGGTCATTTTCTGCGTCGCCAATGGAAACCATATTGTGCGCCGATAATCCCAATTCGTTGAGGGCGAAAAGGAGTCCACTCCCTTTGGTGGCTCCATGAGGCAGGACCATAATGGCGCCCTTATTGTACTCGGCAATTGCAGCAAAATTCGTTTTCCCCAGCACCTCCAGGACCTTTTTGTCATGGGGCACTCTCGTAGCGACAATCGCTTTGCCTATTTCCAGTGGTATACCGCTTTCAATCAACTGTTCTTTGACGACAGATGCTAGTTGTCCGAACGGCATGACCAGCGTCTCATTATCCGGGAAATAGACCAGGGCTCCGTTTTCCGCAACGATTGCTTTGCAATACTCCTCGAAAGGTCCAATGTTTTTCAAGTCTTCGAAACAACGCCCGGTTACCAGCATGAGCTTGAAGCCTTTTTCTTTTGCTTCTGCCAGTTTTACCCAGGTTTGGGCACTCACCTGATCGTTTTGGGCGATGGTGCCATCCAGGTCAAATGCTACGACATTGAGATACATAATCCGTTTTTAGATTGGCTGGTAAATGGTTGGCTACTTTTCGGATCTCATCCTGATGGACGACTTCTTTCTTAATGAGCAGCTCCGCCAGTTCATTGAGCTGATGCCGGTGGTTGTTGAGAATCTCCTTCGCTTTGACATAGGCATCATCGATCAGCGAGCGAACTTCGTGATCAATGATTTCCGCTGTTTTTTCACTGTAAGGCTTGACCAGGTTTTGATCACCATGGCCTGTCGAGTCGTAAAAGCTTATAGGTCCCAGGGCATTGCTGAGGCCATAATAGACGACCATCCCGTATGCCTGCTTCGTGGCCTTCTCCAAATCGTCCAGCGCATTGGAGGATAGGTCTCCGAAGACCAGTTCCTCGGCAGCTCTTCCTCCCAATGCCATGCAGATGGTGTCCAGAAATTCTTCCCGGGTGACGATTTGATGTTCTTCCGGAATGTACCAGGCTGCTCCCAGGGATTTGCCCCGAGGGATGATGGATACCTTGAGCGCTGGTGTGGCATGGGGCAGAAACCAGCCTGTAATGACGTGGCCGGATTCATGAAAAGCAATGCGGCGTTTTTCTGCAGGAGTGATGACTTTGCTTTTTTTCTCCAGGCCACCTACCACGCGGTCGATGGCATTAAAAAAGTCTTCCTGTTCGACGGCTTCTTTCTCAGACCTTGCGGCAATCAGCGCAGCTTCATTACAAATATTGGCAATATCGGCCCCGGAAAAACCTGGAGTTTGATAGGCCAATTGATCAACATTTACATCCGTGCCGATGGTCAGGGGTTTAAGATGAACCAGGAAAATCGCCTTGCGTTCGTTGATGTTTGGTAATTCCAGGTGGATGTGCCGATCAAACCGTCCGGGTCTCAATAATGCGCTATCCAGGATATCCCCCCGGTTGGTTGCAGCCAAAACGATGACGCCGGAGCTGGTATCAAATCCATCCAGTTCCGCCAGCAATTGATTCAGGGTACTATCTCTTTCGTCGTTTGATTGCAGAGAGTAAGCTTTACCCCGCATCCGGCCAATGGTATCAATTTCGTCAATAAATACAATGGAGGGCGCTTTGGCTTTGGCCTTGGCGAATAAGTCTCTCATCCGCGCCGCCCCAACCCCTACAAACATTTCGATGAATTCTGAACCGGAAAGGGAAAAGAAAGGCACACCAGCCTCTCCGGCGACCGCTTTTGCCAGCAGCGTTTTACCGGTGCCCGGTGGGCCTACCAGCAAAATTCCCTTGGGGATCTTGGCCCCCAGCCGGGTATAAAAAGAAGGGTTTTTCAGGAACTTGACGATTTCGTAAATCTCTTCCTTCGCTTCCTCCATGCCGGCTACCTGATCAAAAGTCGTCTTACTCTGGGTTCCGATTTCAGTCACTCTGGCCGGTGATTGTCCAAACTTAAACAGATTTGAATTCAGGCTTTGCATCCCTGAAGACGTACTGCGCAGCAATCTGGACCAGATGAAAACAATCAACAGAAAAGGAAGTACCCACAGAATAACGTTCCATCCCCAATTACGCTCGGTAACATAGGTCACCGGTACGCGGTCTGCAATCGGCACATTTTGTTCTGCCTCCCGGAGCTGGTCATAAAATACCTCGACCGATCCGATGGAGAAATTGTAAAGCGGTATCACCATGTTTTTAGGCCTTGATTTAGCCTGTTCCGCATATTTCGGATCGGATAATTTTACTGGCTTGATGTAAACGTTCACCTTTTGGCCGTTGATTACGACCAGTTTGTCCACATCACGTGGCACGAGCATGTTTTCAACAAAATAGTTCCATGTAATTTCTTGGGGTATCGAATCATTCCTGTACCAGACAAAAAGAAACAGCAGGAGCGTGAGCAGGATATAAATCACATAAACCCCACCTGGTTTTTTCAGGTGTGATTTCGGATCCCTCGAATCAAGTTTCTTTTGCATCGGTTAGTTTCCTGACCTGTTTCAGTATGGAATATCTTTTACACTTTTGATATCAATTTCTGTCAAATTGAGCTATGATTTGCATCATTTACAGGCATTCTTAGAACCTCCTCTTTCGGGAGAGGTGATCCTGTTATGAAATCATTTCCAAATGGATTGGGGGAAGTACTGAATGCCACCGGTTTCGCTTCAATGCCGGTTGAGGAGGCGGTATTGCGGTTGGAAACGGATGTTATTAAGGGACTTAGCGAGGCTGAAGTCAGGAAAAGAAGACGCCATTATGGATATAATATCCTTAAGAAGGAGGACTCTAAGTCTGCTTTCGCCATTCTTATCGAACAATTTCTCAGTCCGATCGTATGGATTCTGATCGTGGCGGCCGCTGCTTCTTTTGCCTTTAGTGAATGGGCCGAAGGGATAGCTATTACCGCCCTGATCATTATCAATTCGGCAATAGGCTTTTTTATGGAATGGCAAGCCGTTCGCTCCATGGATGCGCTTCGGAAATTAAGCCGTTCTTCAGCGAGTGTTCTTCGGGATGGCCTGTTCCGGACGATAGATTCGCGGGAATTGGTTCCCGGAGATGTCTTGTATTTGGAAGCCGGAGATATTGTCACAGCAGACGCCCGTATTGTTCAGGTTGCACGCCTTCAGATCGATGAAGCCATGTTAACCGGAGAATCTTTCCCGGTCTACAAGAGTTTCGAGTCCGGCAAGGAATATCTAAAGCCGGAGGACCAGAAGAACATTGCATTTGCCGGCACGACTGTCGTCCGGGGGCATGGCAAAGCGGTTGTTTTCGCAACGGGGAACCGCACGGTCCTCGGTAGCATTACCCATCTTGCCCAGGTGACCCAAAAAGGCATCACGCCACTTGAAAAACGACTTAATAACCTGACCAGACAATTGATTTGGATCACGCTGTGTATTGCCGCTCTGGTCATAGTTGTCGGTATGATTCGGGGTAACGAATGGATTACGATGTTGGAAACCGGCATTGCTCTTGCCATTGCTGCTATCCCCGAAGGATTACCGGTAATCGCCACCATAACCCTGGCCAGAGGGATGATGCTCATGGCGCAAAAGCAAGTCATCGTCAAGTCTCTGGAAGCGGTCCAGACTTTGGGCGAGACCAGCATCATCCTGACCGATAAAACAGGAACGTTGACCGAAAACCAAATGCAATTGGCCAAGTTGGTTTTGCCTGAGAAACACAGCCGGATCGTTCAATTCAACCCCCAGAAACAGACGGATGATCTGCAGGTACACTGGCTGTTGTCGGTCGGTTTTTTGGTAAATGATTCTAAAATTGAAAATGGGAAGTGGAGTGGAGACCCATTGGATGTCGCGTTGATCTCAGCCGCGATAGCGCACGGACTGGATCCTGTTGGATTATCTGCTGAATTTCCCCGTGTGCAGGAAATTCCTTTTGATCCCGAGTTGAAATGGATGGCAACCGTACATCAGATCCAGGGAGATTTTTTGGTCTGTGTCAAGGGTGCAGCGGATGTTTTGCTGCCCGAATGCCGACGATGGGGAAGCGGCCGGGATATCATTGCCCCTTTTGTTCAGTACGATGCCTGGATGCAAAAGCATAACGATTTGGCTGCCCAGGGTTACCGACTGATTGCGCTGGCTTACGCCCGGAAGCAGGAACTACCGGTAGCAGACTCGATTCTCGATGACCTGGTCTTTCTGGGAATAGCAGCCTTTCAGGACCCTGCACGGAAAGACATCCGGCAGGCCATTGAAGCATGCCGGGAAGCGGGGATCCGGGTTGTAATGGTTACCGGCGATCATCCGGATACGGCCGGACATATTGCCAAACAGGTTCACCTGGTCGCGCCGGACGAGGTCTGCCTTAAAATGACCGGCAAGAGTTTCGATGCTAGCCGGGATAAAGAGTCGGACCGGCAAGCCTGGCAAAATACACAGGTCTTCGCCCGGATTAATCCGGCGCAGAAACTAGAATTGGTCAAGATCTTTCAGGACAACGGCTATGTGGTAGGTATGACCGGAGACGGAGTCAACGATGCTTTAGCATTAAAAAAAGCTGATGTCGGTATTGCTATGGGTATCCGGGGCACTGGGGCCGCTAAGGAAGCAGCGGATATTATCCTCAAAGACGACGCCTTTGCCTCCATCGTTTTAGCCATCCGCAGCGGACGGGTCATCTTTGATAACATTCGTCAGTTTATCCTCTATTTATTATCCTGCAACTTAAGCGAATTGCTGGTTATTGGTGTTGCAATAGTAGCAGGGATGCCTTTGCCCTTGCTGCCTTTGCAGATCTTGTTTCTTAATGTAGTAACCGACGTATTTCCGGCACTTGCCCTTGGCATGAACAAAGGACAACAGCATGTCATGCGGGTACCTCCACGGACCAGACTGGAACCAATCATAACCACTCAAGACTGGCACTCGATCACCATTTATGCCCTTGCCATCACCTTCGGGGTGATCGGTATTGAGGTTTTTAGTTTGCAGATCCTTGCCGCACCGCCCGGAATGGTTGTTAATTATACTTTTTACACATTGATCTTTGCCCAGTTATGGAACGTTTTCAATTTGCCCGGGCGTCAGTCCTCTTTTTGGAGCAATCCCATTATCCTTAATCCTTACATCTGGGCTGCCCTGGCCTTATGCGGATTATTGGTCGGAGGCGCGCTTCTCTGGAATCCGGTTCGCGAAGTTCTTGGCCTTCGTTTTTTGCCAGCGATCGGATGGGTCTATGTCCTTGTGTTCAGTCTCTTACCTGTTGGTTTAATCCAACTATTGAAGCGGGCCTTGCGGATCATTCATTAATAGGTATACCCGTTATGATTTCTTTTGACGATTGATCCAGATCATTGAGTTTTAACAATAAATGATTCAAATTAAAGGAGACTGAGATTAAGGGCCTTATAAACTACAGATTATGAAAAAGATCATATTGTTAACGGACTTTTCCTGGAACGCAGATCATGCCATCGAATATGCGATGCAATGGTTCGATTCCAAATACACCCAGGGTCCTTTGGATTTCATACTCGTTCATGTAGCGCCAGGAGTACCTGCTATCCCTACCTATCCCTTTTTGACCTCTTTGGTCTCTACCGAGGATTTACTCAAAGAGGAAACCGAACAATTGCATGCGGTATGTGCACATTTCAGCAGCAAGTATCCGCATTTCCGGTTTCGTGAAATGCTGATCATTGGAAAAGCGGTTGATTCAATCTGTTCCATGGTCCGGCAGGAACATCCGGATCTGGTGGTCATGGGAACCAAGGGATTTACCGGACTGACCCGGATGATCATGGGGTCTACTACGCTGGAGGTGCTTAAGAAAGCTCATTGCAGGATGTTGATTGTACCTTCCGGCGCTACTTTGGATCTGCCCGATAAAGTGGTGATCGGAGCCAATCATCTGACTGCGGATCAAATGCATATTCTAAATCCGGTCCGGCAGATGGTAGAAGCCTGGAATCCCGAATTAGAGGTTGTCCGCGTGATAACTCCCAGGGAGCTGGATGACGTAGTGGATGATGTGGTCGTGCAACGGGTCGAACATTTTGTCAATTCCAAGCGGTTGCATTTTACCACGCTTCAACACGTCAGTGCAGAAGATGGCCTTGAAGAGTTCATCGAGGCGCAAAAGGCTAATTTGCTGGTGTTGATTGGTCAGGAACGGGGATTTTTGTTGAATCTTTTCCATCATAGTGTCAGCAAAGAGATGATCATCCATGCCCGGGTGCCGGTGCTTATCCTACATACTCAGGAATGGGAAGTCACCGGTGAACGCGCTGAACATGATCATGAAGCAGAGCATTCGGTAGCTCTGGAGTCGGGTTCATTCATCGACTGAACGTCAGTTCATGCCCAACACGTGATTTGATTCTTCGAAAAAAAAGTGTTCCTGGTTAAATGCCGGAGTGAGGTCATCCAACCAGAAGGCTTCTGCGTCATAGGAAGCAAAAAATGGCTTGCCAACCCATTCAGGATTTCTACTTTGGATAAAACGCAGGTTTAAATAGTTCTCATTTCCTATTTGTACGGTTCCAAGGATCTGTATCTTGCCAGGTCCCGCAGACATACTTGGCCCCCGAACGGTCCGGGCTAACCCGCTTACTTGTTGGTAGGCTTCCCGGTAAATCCGGTGGCAGCGTTCGAGTGGAACTGCGAAATAAGACTGGGCGCCAGTATCTCGGGCGATGAACATATAATAGGGAATGCATCCAAGACTTACCTGCTTACGCCACATGTCCCGCCATGCGTGTGGATGGTCGTTGATGTGTCTCATAATCGGTGATTGAGTGCGAATGACGGCTCCCGTATTACGGATCCTTCGGATTGCTTTTTCTACGGCAGGTGTCTCCAACTCACGTACATGGTTAAAGTGGGCCATGAACGAGAGGTGGTACCCTTGTTTTACAACGCGCTCAAAGAGGCGTAGCATCTCGTCCGCATCAGGATCGGTAAGGAATTTGTAGGGCCAATACCCTAATACTTTCGACCCTATTCGTATGCTTCTTAGGTTGGGTATCTTTTGAGTTAAAAGTGGCTCCAGGTAGGCTTCCATTCTGCTTGCACGCATGATCATCGGATCGCCTCCGGTGAAAAGGACATCGGAGACCTTCGAATTGGCCCTAATGTAGTCCGCCAGCGTTCGCGATTCTTGCATTGCAAACTTAAGACCATCCATACCTACAAACTGTGGCCAGCGGAAACAAAATGTACAATACGCATGGCAGGTTTGGCTCTGATTAGGGAAAAAAAGTACAGTTTCCCGGTATTTGTGCTGTATTCCTTTCAAGCGTGTGTTTTTGAATACCGGCACATTATGTTCTAATTGTCCGGCAGGGTGGGGATTGAGATTATGGCGGATAGCATTCACCAAATGATTTAGTTCGGTTTTGGATGCCCCTGACTTCAAGGCCTGTGCTACGGATTGAAAGTCCTGGGGGGCCAGCATACCCTTTTGGGGGAAAGTCAATTGAAAGATGGGGTCATGAGGCAGGTCCGACCAATCGATCAATTCATCCAGCACATAATTGTTCACTTTGAAAGGCAGTACTTGTCCCACGACCTCGACATGGTGTTTCTGTGCTGGAGTAAGGTTTCTTTCAATCAGTTCGTTTTTCTTAAAATTAGCCAAGGTAATGGCCTTGTACTTTGGCGGCTGATGCAGCATGTTTCAATTATTTTTCACTGTAAAAAAAATAGCACTCCAGTACCAAGCTGGAATAGAAGTGGGACATACCATAAGCATGGACATCCGGCGGTGTGCGTAGTGCCGGAACGTTAAGGTACTCAATAATAGCGGCGCATCCTAACAGGATGACCTCTACTACACTAAAAGGTTGATCACCGGAGAGATAATAATTTGCATAATCTCACTACATTCCTTAACATTGGCGCCAGACAAAAAAATTCCGGATAGGATGATTCCAATTGCGTTTCCCAAGGCAAAAATGGCAGCAAAAGACCAGACCATTTTGGCGGCAGATGTTGGCGGTACAAAAACCAATCTGTCTCTTTTTACCGTCGAAGATGGTGCGATGCGTTTTATCCGGGAAGGATCCTACCGGTCATCTCAATATCCTTCATTTGTCGATATCGTCAAGATCTTTCATGCTGGTGTCGCTTTACCAGACCGGATCTGTGTCGGATTTGCCGGCCCGGTGATCCGGGGTGAAGCGGAGGGGACGAATTTGGCCTGGGGGATCAGTTCCACCAAGGTTACCCAGGAACTGGGCATCAAGAAAGTATCCATCATCAATGACCTGGAAGCAAATGCCTACGGATTGGCGGCGTTGCAGGAGCATGAGGTCCTGGTCATCAATGAAGGGGATAAAGATCTCAAAGGCAATGCAGCCATCATCTCTCCGGGCACCGGCCTGGGTGAGGCAGGATTGTTCTGGGATGGCAAAGGTCTCCATCCTTTTGCTACGGAAGGTGGTCACTGTGATTTTTATCCGCGCACTGAAATCGATGTGGAGTTATTTCTCTACCTGCGTAGTACCTATGAGCACATCAGTTGGGAACGGCTGTTGTCCGGGGCAGGCATATTTACCATTTATAAGTTTTTGCGTGACATCCGCAATCTGGATGAACCTTTATGGATGTCCAGGAAAATGGCACAGGAAGATCCAGCCCAGGTGATCAGTGAAGGTGCCATGAAGGAAGAGCATATTGCCCTGGAAACGTATCAACTCTTTTTGCGCTACCTGGCAGAAGAATCGGCTAATCTTGCACTGAAGATTAAGTCCACGGGCGGGTTATTTATCGGTGGAGGTATTGTTCCGAAAATTCTGCCGATGCTCGACCAAAGAGTTTTCCTGAGCCATTTTTTACATAGCGGACGGCTGAAAACCTTGCTGGAAAAAGTACCCGTTTACGTGATCCTTAATGATAAAACGGCGCTTTGGGGTGCTGCTTATTATGCGGCTTATTCCTGATAAGGTCCGGTAAATTATTAAACCGGGAATAAATAACATTTTTAGGTTGCCACCTGACTTAATCGGTATATGCTAAACATGCAGATGCACGTTTTAGGTTGGTGTCATTTCTTTTTGCCCAGATAAAATTGCAGGCCAACACCAAAACCTAAATTAAATTCTCCAAATGCATTATCGGCGTACAGTTGAGTTTCCAGACCGATGTGTTTATTGATGAAATAGGTGTGTCCCACGCCCAGGCCGATGTAAGGATCCAATGTGTGATGGTTTGAATCCGAATAAATGCTTTTACTAAACTGTACGCCTGCATTCAGTTGGGTGAAAAGGGCAGCATTTTCTTTAATGGCAAAGTAATATCGGGCATAAGGCGATAGCATGTAATTGCTGCTTTTGAAATTTTTATTTATCGAGCCATTTACCGATCCATTTATTCCCAAAGCCAGCTTATTGCCCACAAAATAGCCGATGTTGGGATTAAATTGGAAAAGCATGGTCCCCGATGATAGCCGGGAATGATAATGCAAATTCAGATTGCCTCCGAGCAGGTAATTCCCCCGGGCAACCTGTGCGTTTGACGAGACGGAAAATAATGACAGGAAAAAAATAAATCCGATGATCGTGTTTTTCATTGGTAGCGATTTGAAAGTGGTTAAATAAACAGGAAATAGGTGATTTTAATTCGTGCAATATTTCCTGCTTTAATAACGCCTCGCTCCTCCGGCAAGTGAATTAAATTAAATCCAAGCGGATATAATTAACGAATTATTAACCTGGGTTAAAATCAAAAAATCGCAACCGATTCTATTCCATGATTCTGGCTGAAAGAAATAACGACGATCCGTTTTCTTTTTGTTTCTTTGGTAGCATCACTTAATTATTGTTTTTTATTCGGATCACTGGTGATTCCAGTTATCAGGGTCTTCATCGTCTCCCGGCGAAAGGCCTAATTCATCGCCTACAGTAGTTACCCCTAGCCCATTGGCGGTGCGGTTGGCATAATTAAAATAGGCTACAACCTGATTTAATTCCAGGATCATCCCATCATCAAACCCCTGGGTTCGCAGGGTCTGGATCAGGGCGGAGAGATCCTCAGCAGGTGCGATCGTCAATCTCTTGGCATAGACCAGGCCAGTGACAAAGGCGGGGGTGAAAACGGTGGAGAATTGCTCCTGCGTTAAGGCCTGTCGGATGCGCAGGTAGGCAGGATCGTCTGCCAATAACCGTTGTAAGCCATGACTATGATGTTCGATGCAATATTCACATCCATTCAGGATGCTTACATAAACACCTACGGCTTCCAGGTACCATTTGGGCAGTACATTTTCACGATGGTGCAACACATTTTTATACAAGGTCATGTGTCCAAGCAGCGTATGTGGCCTTAGACTGTGAACCTTCAGGATATTATCAATACCATATTCCGGATGCCTAACACGGTCATACAATTGTTTCAGACGGCCATCGGCTTGCAGATAGTCTATACTTTTGATCCAACTCATGTATGTTGTTTCCGGTGCTTATTGATACGGGATAAAAATAACCAATTTCTGAAGACGGTTTAGCAGGTGACGAGCTTCTTTGGTTTACTCCTGAGCACTTTACCCACCAAAACGCTGTTATCTTAGCATCTAATACATTGAGAACGATTAGCCAATAAAAAACCGAACCGGTGGATCTGGACAAGGTCATAGCAGGTTGTAAAAAGGATGATCGCAAAGCCCAGGAGTCTTTGTACAAACACTATGCGCCTTTATTTCTGGCTATGATTCGCCGGTACGTAAAGGATGAGATGGAGGCGGAAGATGTCCTGGTGGAAGCTTTTGTTAAAATATATGGCAATCTGAATCAATACAGCGGTAATGGTTCGTTTGAAGGCTGGATGAAGCGAATTGTGGTTAATGAGGCGCTGATGTATCTGCGGAAAAACCAACGGTACAAGCACTGGGAAGAACTGGATAATGTCCAGGTTGCAGAACCTGCTACCATTATTCCCATGCTGGAGGCCAGGCAAATTCTGCAACTGCTAGATTTTTTACCCGACGGCTACCGAACCGTATTTAATTTATACGTCATCGAAGGGTACAAACACCGGGAGATCGCGGAATTGCTGGGTATCAGCATCAATACGTCCAAATCCCAGCTGATATTGGCGAAACAACGCATGAAACAACTGATAGAAAATAAATTGTATTTGGTCACCCCATTAAACAGCTCGAATTGAAGCCGGGTATGGCATCGGGCAGGTTGGGGATAAGCTTAAATAAATTCAACAATGAAAGATCTTAATTCCTGGTCGGAATTCAGGCAACAGGCAGAAGATATGCAACTTAATCCACGCTCCTCCGCATGGAACCGGATCAGGGAGCGTCTGGATCACCGGCAGCGGCCGAGGATCCGTTCCTTTCGGTTTGTCAATATGGCGGCTTTGGTGATGTTGTTTATTGGGCTGGCTCTGGCTTTGCGATGGTGGGTCAATCAACCTTCTCTGAATGTGGATGGAGAAGTTCTGGTTAATCAATCGCCGGTCCCCCAGGCGAAATACCCTGACCCGCAACGGTATCAGCACAGCGCCCCCGATTATGCGGAGCACGTTCAGCTTTCCGCAGCTCGGGACATTGACCGGCACCTGCGTTTTGCCAGTGCCATGGATCATCTGCCTGACATACAGGAATCCTGGGTGGCACCATTACAGGGAACCTGGATCCTGTCCCGATTGGAGGATGCCGTGAAAGTGCCCTGGAGGTCCATTACTTTCAATCCTGTCGGCGTATTTCAATGGGAAGGTAAAGAGAATGCCAAATCGTGGCAATTTCTCAAACTTCCGGATCAGTCCACTTATTACATCCTGCAAAATAATCCGGATACCTTACTGCTTATCCAATATGCCGGTGGAAATAAACTTACGGTGATGCATTATAATGAGGGATCCGGAACATTTGATGAGATTCCCATGCAATTAAACAAGCAAGGCTAAATGGCCAATCAGGCGCTACGGCATTTCGTTATTGCCAGACTTTCTGATTCGCCGGTACTCCGGAACTATTGGCTTCGCGGAATGGGTGTCTCGGTTCCCAGTCCAGATCGGTCCGCAGGTATTCAAATAGGTAAGGCACAAAATGCTGGTGTATCCGTTTGCGGTGGCGTAACAGGCAAAATAAATCCTGTGGTTCGGCGCCCAGGCTGCTCTTGATTTCCAATGCCGTACGCCCGAGCGACAAGGTGCCACATTTTGTAGCGAAGCAAGTACGGAATAAATCCAAAAGCATGTTGTGGTATAACGCTAATTCTTTGTTGTGCCGGAGAGAATAACCCAAAAAGTGAGCCTCAATGCGATCCAGGAAAACGAAGTAAGAAAAGAAACCGACGGTTTCTCCTTTATACGTATAGGATACGACCTGGAAGTCCTCTTTAAAGTGTTCCTTCAGTGCGGCAAAATAATTAGGCTGTAATAAAAATAAGTTGAAGTCAGCCTGTTCCGCAACTTCCATATACAGTCGGAATAAATCGGCACCGGACTGCCTTAGCTCATCCAGCGTCAGACTTTTACGGACGATTTGAGCTCCACGCTCCAATACTTTTTTCGTGCGAATCCGGTATTTGGAAGTCATTGAATCCAGGTAGTTGTCAAATTCATGCCAATCGGGTCTTAGCTGGATGCCCATATTGGGTTGTACGCGGAATTTGAAGTAACGATCTTCCATGCAACTGAGCCGCTGGGCATGTTCCGGAGTGAAATCCTTGATCAGGATGACGCTGGTGTTCAGCCCGGTACCATCCAGGTAAGCCGCTATTTCTTCTATACCCCAGTCCAGCAAGTTGCCATGGTAGGTGGCATCCAGATTCGATTGATAGGCATATTCTCCGGTGAGCATAGCATTTCCCACAACCAGCGTATAGAAGTGGATTCTGCCAGCCACAAAAGTCTTCAGGCGATCCCAGAATGTGCCCTTTTCCGGATTGGCAAGCGAGTTTGCCAAACTTTTTTTAGCATTGAAAGGAAGGATCTGGGCAGGAATAACCATCACCAATTGTCCTTTCGAATAGATAAGTCCATAGACCACCTTCATGTGCTCAGGTAGTGCCTCTTCCAAAGCGCGGTAGTAACGGACATGCATCAGGGGCGAATTAGGACTAAGTGACATCCATTCTTCCGAGACTTCAGCAATGCTGTTTGCGACCCGGATATGCAGTCCTTTAGTTGTCGGTCGGACACAATGTGCCAGCATAGTCATTGTTCTAAATACATATCAGAAAGAAATTTTCTGGCGAATTGTTCACTTTGCCATACAACCCGGCTAACTTTTCCTAAGCCTTCTTTCTGAACAAGGTAGGCCTGTAAAAGCGTGCGTACGGGATCGTATCGGGTACTTAAGTCCTGATAGTTTTCAGCCTGGATGACCCGCCATGCAGGTTCAATGGGCGCACCAATGACATAGGTTTTTTCCCCGTAGTCCAGGGACAGGATACATAGTCCAAGTATCTGAATCTGGAGCTGCGTGCCGGCGGGTAACCGGGTTGCCAGGATGACGCATTGAATATTGGAAAGGGGTTTAGCTCCCGGCTGAAGGATGCCCACATTACCAGGGCAGGGCAAGTAATCAAAACGGGCAGCAGCTGCGCTATCCAGCACCAATTTTGTTTCCTCCTCACTGAGTTGATAGTAAGGCAGCTCACCTGCCGGCTGGACAATGGTCGTAAGGGGTGGTATGGCCAAGGTGTCCGGCCAGGTTATATCGATCTGTTTAGGCAGTGCATTGGAAGACGTTTTTGTACAGGATTGGCCCATCAAAGCGATTAAGCAAAGGCCAAACGCCAAACATCCATGCAGTCGGTATTGTGTTATCATTTGAAGGTAAACTTGCTATAAATTTAATGCTTTCTGTGGAGTACCGTTGAAAAGGCCACGGTGAAGTGCCGTCTTCCGGATTATCCCGGGATCACTAACCCAAGGACAAGGTGGCGCACGGCCTTAAAGCCGGCAGCATTTCATGATTACATGGCTGATGTGATGGATCAGATTATCGTATTTTTGTCGTTATGTATAAGTTCCAGATATGAATCGATCGCCAAATTATATCGTATGGGCCACCGTTCTTTGCGCAATTGGGACGGCTTGTGTTCCGGCAAAAAAATACCAGGCATTGCAGGCAGTCCAACAAGCTTCGGAGTCCGAAATCAGCCGCCTGCAGCGTTTTGAGCAAGCCTATGAAATATTGCAAAAAGACTTTCAGCGGATCAACCAAAGTTATGAGGACAATGGAAAGGCACTCCGTGAATTGGTTGCGAAATACGACCGGCTCAATGAGACTTATAACGGTCTGCTTGACCAATACGATCAGCTTATTGATGAAAAGCAACAAGTGATCCAAAACAGCTCTGAAGAGATGAACCGGCTTCAATCCATCATACAGGATAAAGACCGTCAAATTGAGGAAAAGCAGCGGGAAATCTGGGATAAAGAGATGGAGCTCGAGAATCGGGATACCCGGCTAGCTCACTTGTCTGAAGCGATGGATCCCAGGGAGTTACAGGCAAAGAACTTGCTGGCATCATGGGATGCAGTGCGTATTGTTGCGGATTCTTTGCAGGGGCAATTACAGCATGTCCTGGCCCCGCTAGATTCCACGGTCATGGTCCGGACTTCCAATACCTCGGTGAAAATATCAATACCTCAACCGTCGCTGTTTAATCAGGAAAGCGGTTCAATAAGCGAATCCGGAAAAGACATCTTGCGATCGCTAGGCGCGGTATCCGGAGCTTACCCGGACTGGAACATTGATGTGGTCGGGCACACCTCAAAAGAGGGGAATGCTGATTTTAATTGGGATCTCTCCGTAGCATGGGCGGAAGAAGTGGTTAAAGAACTGATCCGGTCCGGCATCGATCCAGGAAGACTCACGGCTTGCGGAAAAAGTTATTACGATCCGGCATACCAGGAAGAGTCTTCTGACGGATTTAAAAACCGGAGGGTAGCATTCGTGCTGCATCCTCGGGAAGATCTTTTGACGCAGCTGAGTGGCAGTGAATAAACATTCAAAAAAGTATTTTGCCCTTATTTGCATCTTCTGGTTGGGACTGACTAGAGCGGGGAAGACGCAGACTCGATGCGATCTAGGTCTCGATGCCCCGGGAAGAGCGGCCTATTCAGAATGGCGCGCATCCATAGATGCCTACAAAAACATTGACCTTCGAACCACGATGACGATCCCGGTTGTTGTCCATATAGTCTACAGGACAGGAGATGAAAACCTATCGGACCGGCAGATTCAGTCCCAGATTGATGCCCTGAATCGCGCTTATGCGAATCCGGCTGATACACGATCCGGTGTGCCGAAGGAATTCGCAGAACTGCAGTCAGTGCCGGGAGTTCATTTTTGCCTGGCGAGTATGGATCCTGATGGTCAAATGACCAATGGCATCACGAGGACCAAAACGAATTTTGAAAACATCGGCTTACTTTTTGGGGATGGGCAGCGCAGGAGCATCCATTATGCAATACTTGGCGGAGCCGATGCATGGGACCCGGATCACTATTTCAATATTTGGGTCGGCGAGTTGGGTGGCTTGTTAGGCCGGGCAACCATGCCGGGGACTAATTTATTATTCGAAGAGGATGGAATCGTGATAGCCCCGGAAGTCTTTGGTACGACCGGGACCGTTGCATACCCTTTTCATCAGGGGAAAACAGCTGTTCATGAGGCCGGTCATTACCTTGGATTGCCCCATTTATGGGGAATGAATGCAGGAGATTGTACGGAAGATGATGGATTGGCAGATACACCGGTTCAGGCAGGACCCTATCTGGGATGCCCGGAATATCCTCAGTATTCCTGCGGGACATCGGATCTTTTTAATGATTATATGGATTTTACTGACGATGACTGCCTTTTGTTGTTTACGCATGATCAGGTGCAGCTGATGTTGGCCACCTTAACCGGATACCGGAAGGGCCTGCTGGAATCTGCGGGCTGTTCGGAGCATCCGGGCTGGTCACCCACTGATCAGCTGGTATTTGTTTCATATGCTGCAGCCAGAAGGCAGTTGGAGGTGGTTTGGAGGCGTCCGGGGGAATCGGTATACGATATCCGGATATGGGATGTAGCCGGCCGATTGCTGGTTCATCAGAAGGGTTACGGGTTTACCCCCTGGATCGTTCCCGTCACCTCGTGGGTTAATGGCTTATATTTTGTACAAATCATTTCCGCCGGGAATCAAACCACTCAAAAAGTGTTGATTTATTAATGATAACAATCTGCTGGATAAATTCTGCGTCTATGAGAGTAATCTATTTTGGAATGATACTGATTGGAATGGTAAGGTGCTCAGTGCCGAAAGGGATGGACTCGAGTGAGCAACCCATCGTTGAAATGCGTACAACGTCCTGTTTTGGCAAGTGCCCGGTGTATCATTTGCAAATCTTCGGCGACCGGAATATGGTATTCGGTGGGGAGTACAATGTAGATCGGATCGGTGACTTTAAAAAGCGGCTGAGTGAGCGGCAATACCAATTTATCCTCGATGAATTTGACCGGCTGGATTTTGCACACATGAAAGCGGTTTACGACGCCCCGGTCTCAGATCTGCCGGCCACGTACATTACCTTTCGCCCGCCTTTTGTCAAGGAAAAAACCGTAAAAGCGCGTTACGATTACCCCATAGAATTATCCCAGCTCATCGCAATGCTGCAGAATCTGGCCATGAATCCCGAGGGTTGGACACCGGTGCAGCCTGATACAACATCCCGGGAGATTAGCGATCACCTGATCATTCATTTACAGCCATCGGTGGATGTTTCTGCATTTACAGCAACGTACGCTGCCCAGGGGTTGCATGTGGTCAAAGCCATCAATGCGTTGGATAATCTTCACCTTTTTGCGTTTACCCCCGACTCGGTAGATCCTGAAACTTTTCTTCAGCAAATCCGTCATGACGACCGCGTGATCCATGCGGAGTATGACCACAAGCTGGAGTTGCGGAGGTGATTGGACGCTGTTTGCTGTATGCTGTACGCCGTTTGCTGTACGCTCCACGCTGTACGCTGTTTGCTGTACGCTGTTTGCTGTACGCTGTTTGCTGTACGCTGTTCGCTTATTTGACCAAAACACCAAAACACCAAAATACCAAAACACCAAAACACCAAAACACCAAAATACCAAAATACCAAAACACGTAAATACGTAAACACGTAAATACGTCAGCATTCCATGTAGCCACCAGAACACATGTTGATAGGTAATACTGAGCTGCATGAACAGATGAGATCCAGTAGAATCCCCTCCGGGGAGAGAATTCTAGCGTTTCCTTCAAATGGGCATCACCTTGATATCCATTCCACCTGCTAGCGGAGATCAATAAAAAACGGCAGCCGGGAGAGCCGACCGCCGTTTTTTTATTTTAAGGTGAATCGTATTTAGTGCTGTACGATTACTTTGGTTGTCTTGGTGCCTTCACGCGTAGCCAGCCGAACGATATAAGTTCCATTCGCCAGCTTAGCAGCATTGAACGTGAAATTCCGGTTTTGCGCCTGTTGGAAGCTACGGATGTCTATCACCCGACCGGTCATATCAGCCAGCACGACGATACCGTCATTGACCGCATCCAGCGCCATATCCACCTGAATTTGATCGGCGGTCGGGTTTGGATAAACCTTAACGGCGTATTCCGGTAATGCAATCTCGTCGGTGGAAGTTGTCATATCTATACGCAAGCGGATAACTGCTGCATGTTTCGGAGTAAATCCTCCTGAGTACCATCGGTCTTGATAGATGACCGTTGAAGTGTAGAAATACTGGATCTGATCATTGAACGCTTGCAGCAATTCATTGGCAGCATCAAAATACCGTACCAGTACGATGTACGTTTTTGCCGGATTGATTTTTACACCCGGATCAAATGTTTCAAAGTCCAGTAACTGGATGTCTACTTCATCAAAGTTGTCTTCACTGGTGAACGAGTGATTCGCCGTTGCAATG
Source organism: Lewinellaceae bacterium (assembly GCA_020636355.1). Lineage (GTDB taxonomy): Bacteria > Bacteroidota > Bacteroidia > Chitinophagales > Saprospiraceae > JAGQXC01. The sequence goes on from JACJYB010000001.1 coordinate 653,032, forward strand.
ATCTTCAGATCCTGGTTGTCCTGGCCAATATCAGGCAAGGTATTGAGTTGTGAAAAATCTGCAGCAATGGAGTCCGACACTTCCAGCAGGAATGCGCTAATGGTAAAGCCTTGCAATGGTTGCAGGCTTGGCCGGGCAACACTCACTACAGCGTCAGTAGCCATAAAGCTGGTGTTGTCGGGCCAGAAGGAAGCTGTCCGGTAGACATTACCCATGGAGTAGTCTCCGTCAAGACCTGGTCTGGTAGCGAAAAGTGGTCCGGGCTCTTTGGAATAGGTAAAGGAGCTAACGACGTAATCCTGCGTTTTGATGTTGTCAGCCGGGTTGGCGTCGTCCAGGGTGCCACGTACTTCCAGGTTTCCACCCGGATTCAGACCGATGACATCCAGAACGTCCACCTTGTATTCCATGGTATAAACAGTTCCAGCAGGAACATCCCCGGGAACGTAAGTTCCGGGCAGGTCAACGGTTAACGTGTCACCTGCAGCGATGGAAGCAGGTCCCATAACGCTATCCTGGTAGACCACTTCATTCGTTTCCTGATTGTACAACCGGACATGAACGCGGTAGTTATCAATAGTTGATTTTCCTTTGTTGATTACGTCAACCAGAAATACCGAAGTATCCGTTGTAATCTGGGATGCAGGTGTGGCGTAGTTAAAAGGCATGAAGAAGTCACCCAGAGCGAGATCTTGTTCTGCTTGTTCTATGACATAAACATCATCAATGATCCAGAAATAATATTCACCGGAGAAGGTGAAACGAATCATTACATTCGGCTGGTTAGCAGCTATATCGGAGATATTTATCAGTTGAACATCATCGGCGTCTGTCTCATCATTAAAAGACAACTGTTCATTGATGGTGTCCTGGATCCAGGTCGTTCCGCCATCGATGCTCACGTCAACCGAAGTGGTCGCGACGAAGTTGCGGTAATACTGGTGGAAACGTATGAATACGGAGCTGTGTCCTTCACAGCTGAAGGAAGGAGACACGAGCGATCCTGAGTGCGGAGACGGAGCTGATCCACCACCGCAATTGGAGTCGGATCCCCCATTGTCCAGGAAACTGGAATTAAATACCGCCGTTCCATTCGCTACCGAGGTAGAAGCTATCGGGCCACGTGTGCCCCAGAAGGCACCTGAAGCTGCCGTTCCATTTGCATCCCATACCCATACGGCATCAGGATCTGCCTCTGTAGAGGTAGGGGTGCGGTTACTTGCGCAATCTGGTGGTACATTATAGACAGAAGAGGTTCCGGCTACGGCTGTCCAATCGTTTAAGCCACCGTCAAATTCACTGTTGGCGTCCCCAGGACCGCCCCAGATCAAATTAAAGGTTTGGCTATAACCTGTCATCAGGAGACAAACCATACCAAAGGTCAGGAGTAATGACTTCTTCATAGTACGTTTTTAATCAATTAGTAATACATCTTTCTTAAAAAACGGCACAAATTACAAAATATTAGGGTCGCTAATCATTTTATAAAAAAACCGTGAGAGGGCTTGGTGTGTAAGTGGCCGTTGATCTTCAAGAGCAGAACTCAAATATATCAATATATCCGTGAATGTGTGTATTTGTATAGCTGTTAATATTCAGCAAATCCCATAATCCATATCTGAATTTCCTAAATATCCTATCTGAAATCTGAAATCTGAAATCTTTCAAATCACCTCCATGCTTCCCATTGAACGGGAACGACACCGGGTTGTGTACAGACCCAGGCTGCTCCACGGTTAGCCAGTTCGGCGGCTTCGGCTACCGGGAGTCCTGCAGCCATGGCCACTGCCAGTACACTGATCACCGTATCTCCCGCACCGCAGACATCGGTCAGCTCGACAGGAACAGGGGCGATCAACTGGGCTACCTCACCCTCCAGATACATGCCGTGAGCCCCCAGGGTAACCAGCACATTGGCCGGGCGAAGTCGGGACCGCAGCAAGCTTATGGCCTCTGCCACCGCTTCTGGCCGCGGCTGAACCGGATATCCGATGGCTTCCGAAAGTTCCTTAAGATTTGGTTTAAACAAAGTTACCTCCTGGTAATCCCAGAACTGTCTCCGCTTGGGATCAACAATGACCGGTACATGGGCATGCTTGCATTGTTGGATGATGCGGTCAATAAAGCCTTTGTCAAGTAAACCCTTATCATAATCCTGGATAATGACCAGGTCCGGATGATTCTTGTCCCAGGCATCTTGCCATAATCCCAGAACAGTGCTGGCTTCAGATGGAGAAAGATAACGGGTATCTTCCGCATCCATGCGCAGCAGATGTTGCTGAGCTGCCATCACCCGTGTCTTCGTGGTCGTACGGCGTTCGGTACTGAAATGGATGTAGTAGTCCCGGATACCTGCGTTGCGGAGTCCCTCCTGCAGGCGCTTTCCCTCGTCGTCGGCACCGGCGATGCTGACAAGGTTTACCTGTGCACCCATGGCCAGGCAATTGACTGCAACATTGGCTGCGCCGCCTAACCGGTCTTCGCTGGTGCGCCATTCCAGAATAGGTACCGGTGCCTCGGGGGAAATGCGATTGACCCGCCCCTGGATGTACCGGTCAAGCATTACATCACCAACGATCAGAATGGATTTCCTGTGAAATTTTTCCTTTAGCTGGACGAGTTCGTTGTTTTCCATGCGCTGCGAATATACTCAATGATGGTGGCGGTCGCCCCCTGATGTTTTTTTAAGTATCCCTCAATTTTCCCTGCTACTTCCTGACGGGTACGTGCTATTGATAAGGATTGAATGCTTCCTAGCAAGGATTCCATATCCTGAACTGCTGCTCCCGCTCCGGACTCGACCAGGAAAACAGCTTCGGGAAATCGCCGGTAGCGGGGACCAAAGAGGACAGGTTTGCCGTAAGCCATAGGCTCCAGGGTATTGTGAATGCCGGCTCCGAAGCCGCCACCGATGTAGACGACTGAAGCATAACGGTAGAGGTAAGCGAGCATTCCAATCTGATCCACCACCAGGATGTCGGTAGAATGTCCGTGTTGAAATTGACTGATGAGGGTTGGATTGTTCGCCTTCAAAAGCTGCAGGATTGATGAAATGTGTTGCGCTCCAACATCGTGAGGAACGAGAACGATCTTCCAGCCTTCGCGAATCAATCCGGGCACGATCCGGGCTAACAGGATTTCATCTTTTGGCCAGGTGCTTCCTGCTATCAGAATCGGGTGCGCCCCGGCAAACTCTTCCAAAACAGGTAATTGGCGGCTTTCTTCCGGTAAATGAAGAACCCGGTCAACACGGGTGTCTCCTGCCAGAAAGGCGTTGAAATAACCCTTGTCTTTTAGCACCTTCTGGGAAGCACGCTCCTGAACAAAAATGGCGTCAAACCGAAAAAGTATGGTACGGAACCAGGTGGCCCAGCGTTTAAATATCCAGTAATCTGGGGAGAAATGGGCCGAGATCAAGAGCAGCGGTATATTCCGGGTCTGGCATGCCCTCAGGTGATTGAACCAAAGGTCGTATTTCACCATGATGGCCATTCTCGGTTGAAACAAATCAAAAAATTGACGGGCGTTCTCCGGGGTGTCCAGGGGCAAGTAGATGACTTGCTCCGCTCCCGGGTAATCCTTTCGAACCAGGTATCCGGAGGGACTGAAAAAGGATAATAATACCGGCCAGTGCAATTCACTGCGGATGGCTTCCAGCAGTGGCCTGGCCTGTTCAAATTCCCCCAGGGAAGCGCAATGGATCCAAACAGGCTGGTTCAATCCCGGGACAGGCGTTGGAAACTGTTTCCTTCCATCCCGCCACGCTTTGAGCTTGGAGGAAAATAATGCCCCGGGCCAGATCAAACATCCAGCCAGTCGAACGATAAGTGTGTAGAGCTTGCCCATCAATAATAAATGTCTTCAACGGCAATGCCGCCATATACAGGTATCATCCAGGCCAGCCGGACGCCGTATATCCAATCGCGCCGAATTTCCGTAATTCCGGGAGCATCGTTTTGTATTGTACGCCTTAACCGCGTGAATGCACGGGTGACATACAGATCCATGCGCACATTGACCAGCTTTTGGTGCTGCAGGTAAAGGACATGGATGATCCCTCCCAGAGCCGGTCCGCTGCTTAACCGGTCATAAGCTGCACGGTAGGGTTTTTGCAGATAGGGCAGGCTTACGGATTCATCCTGGATCCGGATGTGGTGAGAAAGCCATCCCGCTTGCAATCCCGGTTCCAGGATCCATAGACCACGGCCAGCACTTTTTCGGAGATTGATGCCGCCTTCGATTCCGGTCTGCAAGCCTCTTTGGCGCAGATATACCTGAACAAATTCCTGGGCCGGATTGATAATACCTCCGTCAGTTGTTCGAAATGGCTCTAGTACATCTTCTCTAACCTGCGTCCCGAATTGGAAGTATCCGAATGCCCCCAGAAAATAAGGCTGGCGCAATGAGGTCCATTGGAGACTGGTCCCCAGTGTAAAATGCTGTCCGAAACGGTCAGACAGATCACCGCCGGGCCACTGAATGCCATATTCAAGCCCGATCGTCGTAACGCGATTAGCCAGCGTATCCAGTCGCTGACCCGATAAAGCAGATGACCAGAATAAGCAAATTAATAGGATCGCTAACGTACGCATGAGGCAAAGATAAAGACAATGGTGTATTCAGTAAGCAGTAACCAGTAATCCGTAGTCAGACTGCAAAGTTGCTTTTTGAGCTGAAGACTATTTACTGACTACTTGGTATTAAACACTGCCATCAATTTATCATCTTTGATCGGAAGAATTCAAAACAGGAAACATCCAACATGTTATGACGAAGAAAAGGGTATTGATCACCGGAGCGGCAGGTTTCATAGGATCCCATTTATGCGATCGCATGCTCAAGGAGGGATTCCACGTCATTGGAATGGACAATCTGCTCACCGGCGATTTGAAAAATATTGAACATTTGTTCCCGGGACCGGATTTTGAATTTTATTTCCATGACATCACCAAGTTTGTCCATGTGCCGGGGCCGTTGGACTATATCCTGCATTTTGCATCCCCGGCTTCGCCCATCGATTATCTGAAAATGCCCATTCAAACGCTCAAGGTCGGATCACTGGGGACCCATAATTTATTGGGCTTGGCGAAAGAAAAGAAGTCCCGGATTCTGATCGCCTCTACTTCTGAGGTTTATGGCGATCCATTGGTGCATCCGCAACCGGAATCTTACTGGGGTAATGTCAATCCGATTGGCCCGCGTGGCGTATACGATGAAGCCAAGCGCTTCCAGGAAGCCATTACCATGGCCTACCACAACTACCATCATCTGGATACCCGCATCGTCCGGATATTCAATACCTACGGACCACGCATGCGGGTGGAAGACGGCCGGGCACTACCAGCCTTTTTCTCCCAGGCCATCCGGGGAGAAGGCATATCGGTATTTGGAAGTGGAAACCAAACCCGTTCATTTTGTTACATCGACGATATGGTGGAAGGCATCTTCCGACTGTTGATGAGTGACTATCCGCAACCGGTCAATATTGGTAATCCGGAGGAGATCACCATTATGCAGCTGGCAGAGGAGATCATGGCTCTGGTCCAAAACCCCGATGCTTATCTGGTCTTCAAACCGTTACCGGAAGATGATCCCAAGGTAAGACAACCGGATATCAGCAAAGCGAAAGAAATACTCTCCTGGACACCTAAGATATCCAGAGCTGAGGGACTGCAAAAAACCTATGCCTATTTCCGGGAGAAATTGAAGGAAGCTTGACCGGGCTGATCTTCAAGCCTACCTTTGCGGTTACATACCTAACCAAGAATTAACACCATGCATAAAAACGTTTTAATCACCGGTGGGGCGGGTTTTATCGGAAGCCATTTGGTCCATCATTTTGTCCGCGCATATCCCCAGTACCAGATCATTAATTACGATGCGTTGACTTATGCCGGAAACCTGGAGAATCTGTCGGAAGTCGAGTCTGCACCCAATTATCGATTTGTGAAAGGCGATGTTCTGGACCGGGAGCTCCTCCAGCAGGTTTTTAAGGAGCATGACATAACGCATGTAATTCATCTGGCTGCTGAGTCTCATGTGGACCGGTCGATTCACGACCCTTTGCAGTTCATTACGACCAATGTCCTGGGCACGGTCACGCTGCTACAAGTCGCCAGGGAATCCTGGAAAAGCCCGGAGGACCATTGTTTTTACCACATTTCGACCGATGAAGTGTTTGGAAGTCTTGGGGAAGAAGGCTTTTTTACCGAAACAACACCCTATGATCCCCGGTCCCCTTATTCTGCATCCAAAGCCAGTTCAGATCATTTTGTCCGGGCCTTTCACCACACCTACGGATTGCCGGTGATGGTTTCGAACTGTTCAAATAACTATGGTCCGTACCAGTTTCCTGAAAAGCTGATACCACTGATGATTCGCAACATCCAATTGGAAAGACCCTTGCCGGTATATGGCGACGGGACCAATGTACGGGACTGGCTGTGGGTCGGCGACCATATTGAAGCCATCGATGAGATCTTCCACCGGGGCCGGATAGGTGAGACGTATAACATTGGCGGCCACCATGAGATGCGCAACATTGATCTGGTCCGCATGCTCTGTCTGATTATGGACGAGTTGCTGGACCGCGAGCCGGGTACTTCGGCTAAATTGATTACGTATGTGAAAGATCGTCCCGGCCATGATGCCCGTTATGCCATCGATCCCCTGAAATTAATGACGGAATTAGGCTGGAAACCCAGGGTGCACCCGAAGGAAGGACTGCGTCGGACAGCCGCTTGGTATCTGGACAACCAGGATTGGCTGGAGCGGGTGACCAGCGGCGCCTATCAGGCCTATTATGAGCGGCATTATGGAGGGTAAATAAAAAAAGGATCAGGTGAATGCCCCGACCCTTTATTGTAGTTTTCCAAGCAGATAGAAACCTTAGACTTACTGAGCTATCGCTCCAAAACAATCTCGGCTTGTACATTAAGTAATTCGCTGCCTTCCTGGTAAGTCAGTACTTGCCGGTTTTTCTCGTTGAGCGTGCGGGTATATACGGTAGTGTGGTTGCCTTCGGACACCGTAATGGTGTTAGCTGTTCTTGTCCAGGTCAAATCCCCCTGATGAGAGACCTTGTTGGATTCAGCGGTGATCACATAATCGGCATTCCCGGTGCCATCTTCTTTAAAGGTCATATTTCCGCTTACTGGTAAATTGAGTGTACCGATGACACCTGTATTCAGATTGACCTCGGCCACCCTCCAAAAGCCGATCAGATTGTCGACGGAATCTTTTTGGCATGAGAACATGGTAAGCATTAGTGCGGAAGCCAGAAGAAAAGCAAGTCGTTTCATACTACAGTTTTTTGGTTGTAAATAATTTGGTTCATACGAAAGCGTGTCGAATTCATTGCCAGATGTACACGCTTGATAACGAGGGGAGAACGCAGGTTGCAGGGGGTAATGTTTTACCGTTAAAGACCATTGACAAGCCTTTAACCTTTGGGGTTAATTCATTGTTATTTACCTAATTGGAGTAGGGGATGGCCAGGGTCAGCGGGTGAGCGTTATTTCTGCGGTTGAGGCCCCCTCGTAATAACTGATGACTTGTTTTTTGGAGCGATTGACAAGACGTTGATAAATGACGACTTTATTTTCTTCGGCGATGGTGACCTGGTCCTTGGTGGCCGTCCACATAATATCACCTTCTACCTCCTGTACATTGCCATTGTCAATGACCTGGTAATCCACATTGCCGGTGCCGTCCGCATTGAAGGTGAAAGTGCCGCTTCCATCCAGCTTAACCTCTCCTAAAAGTACCGAGGTAAATTTGATGCTTTGAAAATTCCAGGTTCCGACCAGGCTCTCGATCGGATCTTTGGAACAGCCCTGGAATTGGAGGGCCAATGTCAGTGCCAAACCGGCGATCATCAGGAAGCGCAAATGTCGAAGCATACGATTCATTAAGTGAAACAAAGGTAATCATTTCGTGGTAGTTCGGTGTTCGCTATTCGCTTTCTGCTGTACGCCCTTCCCACGAAAACATGTCAATACGAAAACACGTCAACACGGCTTAAACCATTATCTCAAATTCTATTAACTTACCGGTAATTTAATTAAAGCTTATGATTATCCTGTACCTTGTATTGGCATTGATTGCCTTGTTATTGCTTACTGCTGCTATCCTTCCAAAAACCTCAACGCTTACGGTGAGTACGGTGATTGACCGTCCGGTACGAGATGTGTTTGAGTATGTCAAGCACCTTAAAAATCAAAAATACTACAGTGTTTGGGTCATGGCTGATCCGGATGTCAAACTTTCTTATACAGGAGAGGATGGGACGGTCGGTTTCATTTCAGCATGGTCTAGTGAGAACAAGAATGTTGGCGTTGGTGCCCAGGAAATTACCAATATCGTGGATGGTCAGCGCTATGACGTTGAATTGCGTTTTGAAAAACCATTTAAAGCGACCAACCAGGCGTACACGACGACGGAGGCCTTGGGTAATGATCAGACAAGAGTGACGAATGTGTTTACAGCGCATTCAGCTTTTCCGATGAATCTCATGTCTGTTCTGATGAAAAACATGCTCCTTCGGGATATGAATCAGAATATGGCTAACCTGAAAAAAGAGTTGGAAGTCTAGGTCGGGTGGTCGCTATTCGCTGTACGCCTTTCGCCTTTAGCCTTTCACCATTGGCCTTTCACCTCCCACGTCAACACGTCAACACCCATGTATGTAAATACGGCAACAAGTATTCACTTGAGATCACGGATTCTTAAAAAAAAAGAACTGAATGCTTAGTGTTCCTTAGTGCCCTTAGTGTCTTAGTGGTAAAATGCTGTACGCATTTAGCCTTTCACCATTGGCCTTTCACCTCCCACGTCAACACGTCAACACCCATGAATGTAAATACGGTAAGAAGCATTCACTTGAGATCACGGATTCTTAAAAAAAAAGAACTGAAAACTTAGTGTTCCTTAGTGCCCTTAGTGTCTTAGTGGTAAAATGCTGTACGCCTTTAGCCTTTCACCATTGGCCTTTCACCTCCCACGGAAACACCCAGGAATGTAAATACGGTAAGAAGCATTCACTTGAGATCACGGATTTTTTAAAAAAAAAGAACTGAATGCTTAGTGTTCCTTAGTGCCCTTAGTGGTAAAATGCTTCACGCCTTTAGCCTTTGGCCTTTCACCTCCCACGAAAACACATGATTACCCGATCGAGCTAATACCAGGCATGTCACCCCCTTCGAGCATGGTCAGCATAGCGCCTCCACCGGTAGAAACGTAACTGACTTCATCGTCAAGGCCCATCTGATTAACCGCTGCTACCGAGTCACCGCCACCCACCAAACTGAATGCGCCTAGTTTGGTTGCTGCAGCTACCGCCTCCGCAATCTTCTTGGTGCCATTGGCGAAAGCAGGCATTTCAAAAACACCCATTGGACCATTCCAGCAGATGGTTTTCGAAGCTTTGATGGCATCACTGAACGTGACCACTGCTTCCGGCCCGATATCCAATCCCAACCAACCGTCAGGAATCTGGTTGCTCATTACCAGCTGGGTTTTTGCGTCTGCCGCAAATGCATCCGCGGCAATGCTGTCGACCGGCAGCAACAAATTGACTCCTTTAGCCTTTGCTTTGGTAACCAGTTCGTTAGCAAGATCAAGCTTCTCTTCTTCACAGAGAGAAGAGCCAATCTTTCCGCCTTGCGCCTTCATGAAGGTGTAGGCCATACCGCCACCAATGATGATGTTATCGGCTTTATCCAGCAGGTTTTCAATTAATAAAATTTTGTCAGATACTTTTGCTCCCCCCAGGATCGCGGTAAAAGGACGTTCCGGTTGATTTAATACCTTTTGGGCACTCTCGACTTCCTTTTGCATCAGCAGTCCGAAGGATTTATGGGCGGCATCAAAGAACCCGGCCAATATCGCGTTTGAAGCATGCGCCCGGTGTGCAGTGCCAAAGGCATCGTTGATGAATACCTGACCCAGTTTGGCCCATTTCTCGGCGAGTTCTTGTTTACCTTTCTCTTCACCTGCTTCAAACCGGGTATTTTCCAATAAAAGGATAGAACCTGATGGGGCTTCAGCAACAGCTTTTTCCGCTTCGGGACCACTCACATAGGGAACAAAGAGGACCGGCTTCCCGATGAGCGCTGCCAGGTGCGGTGCTACCGGAGCCAATGAAAATTTAGCCACGTTAAGACTGCCGTCCTCGTTCAACGCTTTCAGAGGGCGTCCGAGATGCGAAAGAAGGATGATCTTACGTGCACCTTGATCCAGCAGGGTGTTGATGGTAGGAATGGCAGCCTTGATGCGGGTATCGTCGGAGACTTTACCCTCTTTAATGGGTACATTGAAGTCAACACGTACCAGGACATCTTTATCTTTTACATCGATTTTGATCATGATGGTCTTATTTTTTAGCAAGAAAAAACCCGTCATGCGGAACTGGCCGGCATGACGGGTAAGAAGTTTATCATTACAGACTGAAAGGATTAAACCTTAGCAGTCAAGTCAGCCAAACGTGCCGAATAGCCGGCTTCATTGTCATACCAGCTTACCAATTTGACAAAATTGCCATTTTTAACATCCGTCAACCCGGAATCAAAAATGGAAGAGTGTTTGTTGCCAATGATGTCACTGGAAACGATCGGATCTTCGGTGTACTCCAAAATGCCTTTTAAAGGTCCTTCAGTAGCGGCTTTTTTAAATGCGGCATTTACTTCTTCTACCGTTACATTTTTTTCCAGCATAAAGTTGCATTCGATCATGGATCCCGTAATCACGGGTACCCGTAATGCGATGGCAAAAAACTTGCCTTTAACAGCTGGAATGACTTCCGACACGGCATTGGCCGCTCCGGTGGAAGTGGGAACAATATTTTGTGCAGCTGCACGGGCACGACGAAGATCGCGGTGCGGGGCGTCCTGAATGTTTTGATCACCGGTATAAGCATGGATCGTTGACATGGAACCGAACTGAAGGCCCCAATTGTCCATGACCACTTTGACGACCGGCGTCAGACAGTTGGTCGTACAGGAAGCATTGGAGTAGATGGTGATATCATCTGCAATTTCTTCGCCATTAACACCCAATACGATGGTCTTGATGCCTGCGCCTTTACCGGGAGCCGAAATCACAACTTTCTTAGCTCCTGCTTCCAGATGCTTGGCCGCTTTGTCTGCGGAGGTGAAGATGCCGGTACATTCCAGGACCACATCGACGTTGTTTTCTTTCCAGGGTAGGGTAGCCGGATCCTTGATGGCCGAAGCCAGGATCTTCTTGCCATTTACGATCAAATGCTCGTCTGTCGCCGAAACAGTACCTTTGAAAGGGCCATGAGCCGTGTCGTATTTTAAGAGATGTGCCAGTGTCTCATTATCCGTCAGGTCATTGATGGCAACAACTTCAACTTCCGGATTGTCTAACAGGTTGCGAAAGGTTAACCGGCCAATCCGACCGAAACCGTTGATTGCAATTCTTTTTGGCATAATTCCAATTATTTAGATGAAATAAAATAGCTTCTAAGGGAAGGCAAAGTTAGGCTAAGGCTCCTTAAATCGGATCGCAAATATACAACTTTACGGAGAATTAATACAGGTGCTTCTTGGATCTAAATGCGAAATTCTATGGCTGTATCCAAAGCTTTTTTGTGGATCCAAGTTTTCCACTGGAAGTTATCTGACGGATAAAATAGATTCCCGGTGTTGTAATGGGCAAGTACTGTGTAAAGGAATGGATCTCATCACGAATGTTCCATTGATGCAGGATATGGCCCTGCAAATCAATGCATTGCCAAATCCCGGTTAAGCTTTCTTTGGATTCAACGGCAATGCTTCCCTGGCTTGGCTGATAATAGGCTTGAAAACGGGATCCCGCCTCCTTCGTTGCCCGGGAAGTCGTCGCGTCCAGCTTAAGATAATAGGCAGATCGTCCATAAGTTGCTGCTGCCAGGGTCTGGCTGAAGCTATCAAAATCCAAATCTGTTATGATCGCGGTAGGCATACCGCTACCTAAAGGCTCCCAATGCCCGCCAATATTGGGACTCCAATACACGCCAATGTCCGTGGCAATGTATAAATCCTGGGTATTCGGATCTACCACTAAATCGTTAACCGGAATGTCCGGGAGATCGCCATCGATGCCTGTCCAGGTTTCACCGTAGTCGGTGGTCCTATAGATATGGCTGGAAGCGGAGCCATACCGGAAACCGGACAGTGTAACGTAAGCAACTCCGGGTAATGAGGGATGTGCTACGACGCGGGTTACCCATCTTTTAGGCAGATTGTTTGTCACATTTTTCCAGGTTTCTCCCTGATCTTTCGTGATCCAAACGAAACCATCATCCGTACCTACCCAGATGACATTATGGTCGGAATAAGGAAGATCTATGGTGGTTATGGTGCCATAGGTGACTTCCCCTGGTCCTGGTCCGTTGGTAAGGTCTTCGCTGATTGGAAACCAGGTATTTGCCTGATCGATGGATTTATACAACCGGTAGGTGCCCAGATACAGGATCTGATGATCTGCGGGATCAATGATGGCTGGTGTATTCCAGTTGGTCCGGTCCTGGGTATTGATTCCATTGCGGGCAATCGTAAAGCGGTTGCCACCATCGATGGATTTGGCAAAAGCTCCATATTGATATTCCGTATACATGATTAAGGGATCGACCGGATCGATCAGGGTATAAAATCCGTCCCCCACATAAATGGACTCCCAGTCATCCGGAGCTCCGGTGAGTGTCCGGATGCTCGCATTGTCCTGCGTGCCCCCGTAAAGTTGGGAAGGATTATGGGGATTGATCTCAATCGTGTAAAACTGGGTGACCGGTAGATTGGGCCAATGGCGTGAGGTGCTTCCTCCGTCTCGGCTGGAATACACCCCCCCGTCGTTGCCTAAAATCAGGTGTTGTGGGTCATTGGGATCAATCTCCAGATCGTGCTGATCAACATGAGCATTACGGAAAATGGTATTCCATGTATCGCCTCCATTAACGGAAGCAAACATAGGGAGGCCGGTCACGAAAATATGCATGGGATTGGCCGGACTAACAGCTACTTTTCCATACCAATACATGTAGGAAGGACTGTTGATGCCTACTGTACGCACGGACGACCAATGATTGCCTGCGTCGTAACTGCGATATAACCCTTGCAGATAACCCACCTGATCGCAATACATGGCGTACAAGGTGTCCGGCGCTGAATGTGCAATAGCCAATCCGATTCTGCCTTTATCCGCCGGTAGGGTAGGAAGGCCGGCTGTAAGTTCTTCCCAGGTATCCCCGCCATCCATGGACCGGAAGAGACCAGTGGTTGCTCCGCCGTACTGACGGTTATCAACGGTGCGTTTCCTTTCCCAAAGTGCTGCAAATATCGTGTCCGGATGGGTTGGGTGAATTACTACATCGATGCCCCCGGTGGAGTCGGAACGGGATAAGACCTGCTCCCAGTGCTTGCCTCCGTCCTTGGTTCGGAATATCCCCCGCTGGGCATTGTTATTAAATAACTGCCCCATTGCGGCTACAAACACCGTCTGAGGGTCACGTGGGTGGATTTCAACTTTACCTATGCTACCGGATTCACCAAGCCCTGTATTGAGCCATGTCGTGCCACCATCGGTTGACTTAAGGATGCCCAGACCATCGTAGGTAAGCGAACCTCCCCCGGCATTAGCTTCACCGGTCCCCACATACAGCGTGTCACCCCGTACGGCAAAATCGCCGACGGCGGGCGATCCTTCCTCGTCGAGCAGTGATTCCCAGTGAATTCCTTCATCATAGGTGCGAAATAATCCTCCGGAGGCAGCGCCAGCATAGACTGCGCCATCGCTGGCCAATTCGATATCCGTGATTCGTCCGCCGATATTGGTTGGGCCCGCAAACTGCCAGAAGTATTCATTATTTCGGGTTTCCAGTTGTTTCATTTGTTCCCGATGCCTGTCCACCGCAAGCTGGTAAGCGCGCATATCCCAATTTTGGAAAGGGAAAGCACGTTGTTTGAAAAACCAATCCTGCGGGGCATAAACCTCCTCCTCATTTTCCTGGTTCAGGGAATCGGAAAACTGGCATCCGAGCACCATCCAGGTGATGCATAAACTCGTGCCGATTATTTTCCAGGCAAAGAATTGCTTAGGCGGATGGGTGTTGATTAAGTTTGATGACTGCATAAAAGGTGTCCTGATCCTGGGAGGTAAAGATAAAACCTCTTTTCTCAAGGATGTGTATCATGCCTTCATTTCGTTTTAAAATATAACAGAAAATGCGCTGATAACCTTTGTTTAATGCATATTCAATTATATAATCTGTCAAGACGGATCCCAGACCCCGTCCTTGCCAGGGGTCAGCAACCACAATGGCATATTCGGCCTGAATTCCCCAGGGATCTCCTACAAGTCGGACTACTCCAATCAGCTGGCTGCGGCCTTTGACTTTGATTTCTGCGACGATGGCCATTTCCCGGTCATAGTCAATATGTGTAAACCGGGAGAGCTGCTCATGGCTGACTTGACCCATGAAGCCAAAAAAGCGGAAATAAATGGTCTCGCGGGACAAGTATTCAAAAAGCTCCCTTTCCAGCGGCTCGTCTTCAGGGCGGATAGGCCGCAAAGTGACTTTTAGATCTTTAACCGTTATCTTTTTGGTGAGATGTACCGGATAAGGAGTGATCACCAGATGCTGATAAGGAGGGGCTACTGGTGCATTCGGCTCCAGAATCACCCGGGCATCCAAAACGGCCTGACCGGTTTCATCAATGGCTAAAGGATTCAGATCGATTTGCTGAATTTGAGGGAAATCCATTAACAGGTAAGCAAACCGGCATAGTAAAAACTTTAATGCCTCCAGATCCGCCGGGGGTTGATTGCGGTACCCTTTTAGCATTTGGTAAATCCTGGTCTGCTCGATGAGGTTTTGGGCCAGCGCCATATTGAGAGGCGGCAATGCGATGTGTGCATCTCTGAAAATCTCTACAGCTATCCCTCCGGCGCCAAAAACAATGACCGGACCAAACAGCTTATCCTTTTTTCCGCCGATTAACAATTCATAGCGTTTGATGACCATGGATTCGATCCGCACCCCTTCTATCCTTGCATCCGGTCGTTTTTTTTGGATTGACTCCAGTAAATCATGGTATTGATGCAAGGCCGCCTTCTTCGTATTAATGTTCAGACGTACGCCATTTGCCTCGGTCTTGTGAAGGATGTCGGGAGATGCGATCTTCAATGCCCAGGGTCGGGGCACCTCCTCTAAAGCAATATGCAACTCCTCCTCAGAGTGAATCAGCATGCCTGGTTCGCTGGGTATATCATAAGCGGATAACAATAATTTGGCTTCTGTTTCTGTCAGGCTGGTGCGGCCTTCTGCAAACGCTTGATTCAGGATATTTTTTACGGTTTTTCGCTGCGGCGTAAAATCAGCTGGTACATCCGGCGGAGTCTCATACAGGAGCCGGATGTGACGGGCATATTCGGCCATCCTGAGAAATACATCCACCGCATCCTCCGGAAACGCATAATTAGGTACCTGGTGAGCCTCCAGATGCTGAATGGCTTCCTTCACATCCGTCAAGCCCATCCAGGAGGCGAAGAGTGGCTTCTGATGGATGGCACTCAGCTCCGTCACCACCTTTGCCACATCCAGGGCATCTGTGATAGCCTGGGGACAAAGAATCGCTAAAACGCCATCGACCTGTGGTTGTTCCAGACATGCTTCCAATGCCTGCCGGTACTGGAGGGCGGAAGCATCTCCCAATACATCAACTGGATTTTTGCGACTCCACGAAGAAGGCAGTATTTCGTTCAGGTGCCCGATGATTTTTTTGGGCAATGGGGCCATGTGCCCCCCGTGCCTGATGAGGTAATCGGTTGCCATAATGGCCGGCCCTCCGGCATTCGTGACCACGGCTAACCGGTTGTTTTCAGGTATCGGCTGCATGGCTAATGCCTTGGCCAGGTAAAACAACTGGGCAACCGTCTCAACCCGTAAAATTCCTACCCGGGCAAATGCAGCATCAAAAACGGCATCATCCCCGGCAAGGGAACCGGTATGAGACAAGGCAGCGCTGGCGCCTTCCGGACTGGTACCTGATTTTAAGACAATGATCGGTTTTGATCTCGAATAAGCGCGCGCAGCGCTCATGAAAGCCTTGGGATTTTCCAGGGTTTCCATGTAGATCAGGATGCAACGAATGTTATCCCGGGTGCCGAAGTAGTCAATCAGGTCATGGAACCCGATATCGATCATGGATCCGACCGAGACGAAATGATTAAATCCGAATTGTTGTTGTTCGGACCAATCCAGAATGGTTGCCCCAAGGGCGCCGGACTGGGAGATGAATGCGATGTTTCCGGGTAATGGATCTTGTGTCCCGAAAGTTGCATTCAAACCAATGTTGGTGTTGATAAACCCAAAACAGTTAGGCCCGATGATACGAATTCCAAAGCGGTTTCTGATCTGCTCGATGCGCTGCAGGAGCTTTTTGCCTTCTGCTCCGATTTCTTTGAATCCGGCTGAGATGATGACGACCGCTTCAATCCCTTTTTTGCCACAATCCTCCATAACCTCCGGGACAGTGATCGCTGGGGTGGCGATAATTGCCAGATCGACCTCGCCGGGAATAATATCTACACGCTTGTAAGCCGTTCGTCCTGCAATGGTCTTGTGTTTGACATTGACCGGGTAGATGACGCCCTGGTAATTGGGTTTGATTAAATTCCGCATCAAAGCATATCCTACGGTGTGTTCACGGTCCGAAGCTCCTACCAAAGCGATGGATCTGGGTTGAAACAGTTTATCGAGGATGTGCTTCATCGGCTAAAGATCAAAGACTCCAATAAGGTAAGAGTAACCTCCGTAGATCGTACATTTCGAAATCGACTATTTCGCGCGTTTGGATGGTGCTGTGGGTGCTTTCGCTGGGAAAAGGACATGGCTCTCCATTCATGCCGGCCATAAAGTTTGTGATGCATTGGGGCAGAATTTCAAGATTATACCCGCCCTCCAATACGGCGAAGGAACGGGGATAGCGCTCCCGAAGTTGTATGCCCATATCGTAAAAGCTTTTACTGGAAAACCGCAGATCTAAAAGAGGATCGTAGATGTGGCCATCAAATCCGGCCGAAATACCCACAATATCCGGATTAAAAGCATCAATGACGTCGTAGATAAAATCCATTGCCACAAAGAGGACGTCATCCCCGGTGCCGGGAGGCAAACCCATTTTGATCTCCGTTCCGGCGGCTGCTCCTTTGCCGATATCCCGGTAACTGCCTTTATGCGGGAATGCCGGATGTTGATGCACGGAGCAATACATGATCTGTGGTTCATCTGCACAAAGGGCGTCGGTGCCATCACCGAAATGCCCGTCAAAGTCCAGAATGGCTACGCGATATCCCTTTTTAACCAAGTCATGGGCGGCGATGGCCATGTTATTAAACAGACAAAATCCACTGCCATAGTCGGCATATGCGTGATGTCCAGGTGGCCGGACGAGTGCAAAATCCCCGGATTCGGCTGCCGCAATGGTTGCATTTGCCGCTAGTACGGCAGCATCAAAACTGGCAGGACACAGGTGGGTATCCCCGTCAAGAGGATGCCCCAAAGCCGCATAACGTTGGACCTTTTCCACATAACCCGCATCATGGACCGCCAATATGGGCTCCAGGTCCATAACCAGATTTTTATCGGAAAGGTCGCGGAATGCAGCTAGCCTGCGTGCATTTTCGGGATGCATTCCCGTGTCATGTTGCAGGAATTTATGGTGAAATATAAATTTCATTCCAGTTGATTTACTTTTTCTTCTCGGTACAAACTTAAAACACCTATTGGGCTAATTGATTAAATCATGCAGAGTTCTTGTTAGTATTTGATACAGATCAAAAAGCTTGCTGAGTAGGGTCATGGAGCAAACCGGCAAATAGTACGAAGTTGAAGATGGATTAAACACGGTTCCTGCAGGACCACAGTGATTCCACCAAAACCTTTTAAATCTCTTGTTGTCTTACCTATTAGAAACTTATCCTATTGAACCTTTATAAACGATAAATCGAATACTATGCAAATCATCATTCATGAAGGAAATGCAGCCCATGAAACCGTTTATCCTCTTTTGGAAAATGGATTGAAAAAATTTGAAAACTGGAACCCGCAGGTCATCAGTGCTGAAGTATTTTGCCGTGAATTGGCCGGTTCTGTTCCTGAAAATAAACAAGTGGAAATAAAATTGAATATACCTGGTCAGGACCTGTTTGTATCCTCCCACAAAAGTCATTACGAAGTAGCTGCCAAAGACGCCCTGGACAAATTACGCCGGCAGATGAGACGTCGAAAAGATCAATTGAAAAAGACATTATGACAGGGAGCGCAAGATCTTACTGACGCATTGTCAGGCACTTTCGGAACGTCGTGTCCATTTGTCTCCTTTTGCCGGTTGGAACAACAATTGATGTTTAGGTGAATAACACAACACTAAAAACGCCGAAACATGGATATGAATAAATTAACCATAAAGGTCCAGGAGACGATCCAGCGTGCCCAGCAAATCGCCCTGGAACATGAAAATCAAGCCATCGAAGCCGGTCACCTTATGGCTGCTTTGTTTGAGGTGGATGAAAATGTATTACCCTTCCTGTTTAAGAAAATGGGCATCAACGATCAGGTCATCCGACAAGCCGTCGATGCCATCGTCGATGGTTACCCCAAAGTATCTGGCGGACAGCCCTACCTGAGCCGCACTGCCAATGAGGTATTTGCCAAAGCAACCGCCCAGATGAAGTCGATGGGCGATGAATTCATGGCTCTGGAGCACCTGTTACTGGGCATCCTCCAGGTCAAAGATCCGGTATCGCAATTGCTGCGTGACCAGGGTATCAATGAAAAAGACCTGCAGAAAGCCATCGCGGAATTGCGTAAGGGTTCCAAAGTCACCTCACACAGCGCCGAAGAGTCCTACAATGCGCTGAATAAATACGCGGTTAATCTCAACGAACGGGCTCGCCAGGGCAAGCTGGACCCGGTCATCGGCCGTGAAGAAGAGATCCGCCGGGTCCTGCATATTCTGGCCAGAAGAACTAAAAATAACCCAATCCTGATCGGTGAACCGGGCGTGGGTAAAACCGCCATCGTCGAAGGGCTGGCTCACCGGATCATCAACGGAGATGTGCCGGATGATCTGCTGGACAAGCAGGTGTATGCCCTGGATATGGGTGCACTGATCGCCGGAGCCAAATACAAAGGTGAATTTGAAGAACGGTTGAAAGCCGTAGTTAAGGAAGTAACGTCTGCCGAAGGAGAGATCATCTTGTTTATCGATGAGATCCATACGTTGGTAGGAGCGGGCGGTGGACAAGGCGCTATGGATGCCGCAAACATCCTCAAACCTGCACTGGCCCGGGGAGACCTCCGTGCCATCGGGGCAACCACGCTCAATGAATACCAGAAATATTTCGAGTCCGACAAGGCGCTGGAGCGTCGTTTTCAGATCGTCATGGTACAGGAACCCAGTGAGGAAGATGCCATCTCGATCCTGCGGGGCCTGAAAGAACGCTATGAGACGCACCACAAGATCAACATCAAAGACGAAGCGATCGTCGCGGCGGTGACTTTGTCCAACCGCTACATCGCTGACCGGCAGTTGCCTGATAAGGCCATTGACCTGATGGACGAAGCAGCTGCCCGGCTCCGGCTGGAGATGAACTCCATGCCGGACGAACTCGATGAAGTGGAACGCAAGATCCGCCAACTGGAGATCGAGCGGGAAGCCATCAAGCGCGAAAATGATGCTGCGAAACTAAACCGGATCGGCGAAGAACTGTCGAATCTCGAAGAGAAGCGCAACGGGCTGAAAGCGCAGTGGGAAAATGAACGTGAAGTGGTCCTGGGCATCCAGCAGGCTAAGGAAGAAATCGAACAGCTAAAATTACAGGCCAAACAGCTGGAGCGCGAAGGCCGTTTCTCCGATGTCGCTGAGATCCAGTATGGCCGCATCCCGCAGGTTCAGCAAAACTGGCCAAATACCAGGAAGACCTGGCAGCCATCCAATCCAAAGGTAGTCAGCTCGTAAAAGAAGAAGTCGATGCCGAAGACATCGCCGAGATCGTGTCCAAATGGACCGGTGTGCCGGTGACCAAAATGATGCAATCGGAAAGAAAAACTGATCTTCCTGGAAGACGAACTGCACAAGCGGGTGATCGGTCAGGAAGAAGCCATCGAGGCGGTATCCGACGCGATCCGTCGCAGTCGTACCGGCCTGGCAGATGCCAGAAAGCCCATCGGCTCGTTTCTGTTCCTCGGACCTACCGGCGTCGGTAAGACCGAGCTGGCCAAGGCATTGGCGGAGTTCCTCTTCGACGATGAGAACATGATGACCCGAATCGATATGAGTGAATACCAGGAGCGGCACAGTGTATCCTGTCTCGTCGGTGCGCCTCCCGGATACGTCGGTTACGACGAAGGAGGACAACTGACCGAAGCAGTACGCCGTAAACCGTATTCTGTGGTCTTGCTGGACGAGATCGAAAAGGCCCACCCGGATGTATTTAACATCCTGCTCCAGGTCCTGGATGACGGCCGCCTGACCGATAACAAAGGCCGGGTCGCCAACTTCAAGAATACCATCATCATCATGACCAGCAACCTGGGATCGGATATCATCCGGTCCGAATTTGCCCACCTCAACGATGATAACCGGGAAGAGGTGATCGAGAAGACCCATGGTATGGTGATGGAATTGCTGAAGCAATCGTTACGACCGGAATTTCTGAACCGGATTGATGAGGTGATCCTGTTCCAACCGCTGGGATTAAAGGACATCCGGGCCATCGTTGACCTGCAATTGCAGCAGTTGGAGGCGGTATTGGCACAGCAGGAAATAACTCTGACAGCCACCGGGGATGCGCTCGACTTGATCGCGAAGATGGGCTTTGATCCGCAGTTTGGCGCTCGTCCGCTGAAGCGGGTGATCCAGAAGAAAGTATTGAACGAGTTGTCCAAACAGCTACTGATGGGCAAAGTAGAAGCAAAAAGCCAATTGGTACTGGATGCCTTTGACGATCAGTTGGTCTTCCGCAAGCCATTACCGAACGAGACTTCAGAAGCCGCGTGAATGAATGATTAACGCCTGGTAGAAATCAGGTATATTAAATAGATAAAGAGCTGGCAGCCGTAAGCGGAGGTCAGCTCTTTTATTTTTTCCGGATGTCAGGCAATTAGAGCCTAATAAAAAAATATGAGATGAAAAAGATATTGGTCCCGACAGACTTTTCCGATACTTCCCGCAATGCCGTTGAATTTGCCGGAGGATTGGCCGCTGCGATAGGTGCTGAGATTGAATTATTTCATGCTTACCAGGTGGTAAAAACCGCAGAGATGTTCGTTTCGGTTAATGACATTATTGAGAAGGACCTGGAGCATGAATATGCTTACCTGGTTCAATCGCTGCATGCCCGGTATGGAGTCGACTTAAAGGTGACTTATAAATACATGGAGGGTTATCCGGTCGATGTCATTAACCGGGAGGCGAAGCAGGGTTTTGATCTGGTGGTTATCGGTATGCAGGGTAAATCCGCTCTGGAGAAACTTTTCCTGGGTAGTGTGGCGACGGGATTATTGAGGTCCAGTAAGATCCCGGTACTTGCGGTGCCAAATGGCGTATCATTTAATGGGTTACAGACGGTAATCATCGCGACGGATGGGTATCATGTTGAGGACCCGGTGCTTTTTGGTCCGGTCATGGAATTTGCAAGGATCTTTAACTGTAAGATCGATTTATTTTACCATCGTCCGGAGAAAGGCACCAGTGTGGATATCCGTAAGCACTTTACCTGGAACGATGTCTCCTTTGATTTCCACATTGCGGAAACCGATGAGGATACGCACCAGGCTCTGGACCGCTTTGTGCATACCCATGAGGCAGACCTGCTGGTGATGCTGCACCATCGCCGCGAGTTTTGGTCCCGGATCTTTAATTCCAGCTTTACTAAAGCCCAGGCCAAGATCACCCAAATTCCTTTGCTGATATTGCCAGTGTGAGCAGGGTGTCCGGACTACGAGGCTTCTAAATGCATTATTCCTTTTTTTGGAAAGTCCCCTCCCTGGAGGGGATTTAGGGGTGGGTTGTCAAGACTTTCAGGCACGAGGTGTCAGTGTTTTACAGGCTTCTAAATGCATTATTCTGTTTTTAGGAAGTCCCCTCCCTGGAGGGGATTTAGGGGTGGGTTGTCAAGACTTTCAGGCACGAGGTGTCAGTGTTTTACAGGCTTCTAAATGCATAATTCTGTTTTTAGGAAGTCCCTCCCAGGAGGGATATAGGGGTGGGTTTGGCAAAGCCTCCTGGCACATGATGTAATATTTTAAAGGCTTCTAAATGCATTATTCTGTTTTAGGAAGTCCCTCCTGAGGATTTAGGTGTGAACTTTCAGCACGAGGACAGTGTTACAGATTCAAATGCACTATTCGTTTTAGTCCTCCTGTAGGGGATATAGGGGTGGGTTTGGCAAGGCTCCAGTCATGAGGTGTCAGTGTTTTACAGGCTTCTAAATGTATTATTCTGTTTTATGGAAGTCCCCTCTCTGGAGGGGATTTAGGGGTGGGTTGTCAAGACTTTCAGGCACGAGGTGTCGGTGTTTTACAGGCTTCTAAATGCATTAACCCGTTTTGGGAAGTCCAATCCCTGGAGGGGAGTTAGGGGTGGGTTGTCAAGACTTTCAGGCACGAGATGTCGGTGTTTTAAAGGCTTCTAAATGCATTATTCTGTTTTTAGGAAGTCCCCTCCCTGGAGGGGATTTAGGGGTGGGTATGTATAGTCAGCATCATCGTTGCGATTCTCTGGAAACTAAGTTGATGGGCTGTTTCAATAAATCTCCCATTGGCTTATATTCAGGATCAAAGAGATCACCTAGTGTTACAATCACCACCAAACTTTAACATAAAACCCTATTTTGTTCACAAATTAGATGCTTCATGAAACGGTTGATGCTTCTTGTCCTGGTGACTGGATCTTTATGTTCACTTCATGCCCAGTCCCTTTCTATTGAAACCATCATGCAGGGTGACGCTTTCGTCGGTACCTCGCCTTCGCGGGTATTCTGGGGACCGGACAGTCATACCATTTACTTTTACTGGAATCCGGATCAACTGCCGGGAGATGCCCTGTATAAAGTGGATCTCATCGGGGACCGGACACCCCAAAAGGTTAGCGCCGAAGAACAACGCGGATTGTGGCAGCGGAGCTTGCCCAATGCTGACCACAGCAAAGACCTCTATCTGGCATCCGGAGACATCTACCTTTACGATCATCAGACCCATGCCTCACATCCGGTGATGCAAACCAGCCAGCGCGAGTCCAATGCGACCTGGGCTGCGGATGGCAAAGGCATCGTGTTCGAAGCCGATAACAACCTGTTTCGCTGGAACTGGTCTGACGAAACCCTCATCCAGCTCACCAATCTCAAATCCGGCAATGAGCGCAAAGACCGAAGTAAGGAGGATGAACAGGCCGAGTGGCTCAAGCGCGATCAGCTAGAATATTTCGAAGTATTGCGGGACCGCAAAGAGCGCCGTGAATTTCAGGATTCCATCCGCAAAGACCTGCGCGAGGATGGACCAAAACCCTACTATTATGGAGACAGTAGGATCGGAGATCTGGTGGCCAGCCCGGACAACCGGTTTGTGACCTTTACGCTGACCGATATGCCGAAAGATCCGAAATGGACCAAGGTGCCCGATTATGTGACCGAAGACGGCTATGTCGAGGAAGACAATGCGCGCCCCAAAGTAGGTAGTCCGGAACCGACCTACCGGTTTATGATCCTGGACCGCCAGCGGGATACAGTCTATGCCCTATCCACCAAGGCGCTACCGGGTATCTATACGAAACCGGAGTATCTGAAAGACTATTCTACGGGCGATGCTCCTTATGTTGACACCTTTTCTGCACCCCGGGAGGTGGCTTATTCGGAGGCTTTGTACAATGAGTCGGGAACCCATGCCGTCGTGGTCGTCCGAACTTCAGACCACAAGGACCGCTGGATCGTTGCCCTGAATCCGGTGACCGGATCTTATGAAGTGATCGATCATCAGCATGACGAAGCCTGGATAGGCGGACCTGGTGTCTCCGGATGGGGTGGGCCGGGAACCCTGGGCTTTCTGAAAGATGGTGAGACGCTCTATTTTCAGTCCGAAGCCACTGGCTATTCTCACTTGTATACCTACCATTTCCCAACGAAAAAAACCACCACGCTGACCCAGGGATCCTATGAGATCCTCAGTGTGGACCTCTCGCTGGATAAAGGTTATTTCTACGTGCTTTCCAATAAGGAAGGACCTGAGCAACAGCACTATTACAGGCTGCCTGTCAATGGCGGTGACATGATGAAATTGACTGGCGCCGTCGGCGGCTATCAGCCTTTCCTGTCGCCGGACGAGACCAAGCTGGCATACCTCTATTCCTACGCCCATAAGCCCTGGGAACTTTACGTCAAAGACAACAATCCGGAAGCTGCCGCTATGCAACTGACGCATTCGACGACCAAGGCATTTGAAGCCTATCCCTGGAGAGACCCGGAGATCGTCACCTTCACCGCCCGGGACGGGGCGGCCGTGAAGGCACGCATCTATACACCAGCCCGCAAAAAGCGCAACGGAGCAGCGGTCATTTTTGTACATGGTGCCGGATACCTGCAGAATGTGCATAAGTGGTGGAGCAGTTATTACCGGGAATACATGTTTCATAATATGCTCGCCGACGAGGGATTTACCGTTCTGGATATCGACTATCGCGGCAGCGCCGGCTATGGCCGTGACTGGCGTACCGCCATTTACCGCTTTATGGGCGGTAAGGACCTGACCGATCAGGTGGATGGTGCACATTTCCTGGCCCAGAAGTACGGGGTCGATCCCCAGCGCATCGGCATCTACGGCGGATCCTACGGCGGATTCATCACCCTGATGGCGATGTTCACCACGCCGGGCGTGTTTAAGTCTGGGGCGGGACTGCGGTCCGTGACGGATTGGGCGCATTACAACCATCCCTATACTTCCAATATATTGAATTTGCCGTATACCGACAGCATTGCCTACTACCGCAGTTCGCCCATCTATCATGCGGAGGGCTTGCAGGGCCACTTGCTGATGTTGCATGGGATGGTGGATTCCAATGTTCACTTTCAGGACATCGTTCGGCTCAGCCAGCGTTTAATCGAATTGAATAAGGATAACTGGGAACTGGCCGTGTTCCCCAAGGAAAATCACGGGTTTATTGAGGCGAGCAGTTGGACAAACGAATACAAACGCATTCACAAGCTATTTCTGACGGACCTGCTGAAGAAGTGAGGAGGGTGGGATTTAGACCATATTTTAGTCGTACCATCGTTGGTTTATCCGGCCGGGGAGACCTCCTTATAGTAATGGTATAGCCGGTTCATCTGGTCTTTGCCGAGTTTCTGGCCGGTACGGGCGGTCATCAGGGCAAAGAGCGTTATTAAAGCCAGTATCGGCAGTGTCCACAGGATCCGGCCGGAAAGTCCAAGCTGCATCTGAGAAAAGCCGACGATCATGATTACCAGGGAGGCAAACCCCAGCAGGGTGTAAAAAAAGATATACATCAGCCACACCGACTCGCGTGGGCCAAACACGCCGTAAATGGTGCTCCCCTGCTCGTCGCCCATGACTTCCAGATTGAGTTGCGGAGACCAGAAATGTTGTTCTTCTGAGGGTATGCGCATGTAAACGTGATTGTTGGCTACAAACCCACGTATTTCTCCGGAATCTTCCCGGAGACGTTCCTTAAACTGAGTAAGTATGGCTGCTGGCGGCAGGGTGGATTCTCTTTTAAACCGGGGACGGATTTCGATTGGCTCCATATCTTTTAAGGCATTTAAGAATACCTCATTAACAGTATACGATCAATTAATCAACCTTTACGCCTGAATAAGTATCAGGAGTGGCGGTTATGCGCTCTTTGAAAAATGAATTGATAGTCCCAAAATCAGGCCTATTCTGGCACAGTAAAATACGATTTCCTGATTAAGACTGTGCGCCTGTCCCTAATTTTTATTCGTGAGAGCCAGCTTCTTCATCTTCGTTTGAAATAAAAAGAGTACTGAGTGCTACAGAAAGGATCAGTACCAATAAAATCAACAGATCTACGGTCAGAAGCGTCACCAGGGACCAATGTGAAAGAAATAGAATACAAGTTAATAAGAGCGAGGCGGCTACCGCAACCAAAAGTTGAATTTTGGATTTTAGTTGCTTAAAGCGGGGAGGGTATTCCAGGAAGAAAAGCATAATAAATATTCCGGTTAAAAATAAGCTTATCGCTGCATTAAATCCTGCTGGAAACGAAATAGTCTGGTCGGGATCGTGATGATGGAAATAACCAAATAATCCATCAAAAGCAACAGCGGTCATACCCAGGCCCATGAGGGTAGGAATATAGGTTAATTCGGTTAGAAAACTAAATAGCATTCCTTTCTTGCAGGATCGGTCGGAGATCAAACCAAAAAATACCCACCACAATGCAAAAACAATGGCAATCGATAAGCTGAAAGGAATCCACATGCTCAGATTGATCGCCTGTAAATGGCTAACTCCATTAACAACGCCTAAAATAACTTCTCCAAAAACAATAATGGTAAACAATCCCATACGCTCCGTCATGCTGGGCGATAAACTAAATTCCTGGGATTGCTTCCAGCGAATCATCATGGTAGCGACCGGAGGTAAAAAATTTAATAGCAGGGAAATAAAAAATAAAATTCGAGTATAGGGTTCTCCGGTGAATAAGGTGATAAAAAGGGTGGCAAACGAAATTAAGTAAATCCAGGTATATGGCCGATTTAATACCCGATGCACTTTGTCGTAAATGCCGACACTCCACCAGAGATAGGTGATGTACAATTGCATGATCATTACGGCAATTGTTGCATTGTAGACTAATTGCTCACCAGAACTATTCAAGGTTACCACCAGACCGGTAACGATGACCATTTGCCACAATGTCATTAAACTGGTGCGTACTCCAGGAGTGCCGTGCAGGTCATGGTATAGACTGCCGTTTAACCAACCCCAATAGATCATTGCAAACATATACACATAATCCAAAAAACCTTCCCAATTCTGATGCTCCGCGAGATGGTGGCAGGCATTGGCTACGGCGATAACGTATACCAGGTCGTAAAATAGTTCCAGCCAGCTAACTTTCCGCTCTTCCCGCTGAGCGGATATTTTTCGAGGTGGTCCCCACCAGTTAATGGTTCTTTTGGATTTCAAAAGCAGTTGATTGTATGGATTACGATAAATTGCAGTTTTCCGGCTCCGTTGGGATTGTAGGTATTATTTTTTCTTCTTTGGCTTGGGTAATGGTAGCTCTTCAGCAGTGAGTTGTATCAGTTCTGCGATCCATTGTGAGTCTTCCAGAGCTGAATTATCAATAAAAAAATAATTTTTTGCGCCTGGATAAGGCGGCGCTTCTGTTGGAGATTTAATAAATTTTCGACCGGCTTCGGTAGGTTTAATATAGAATTGATCGTCACTCAACACAGCAACAAATTTGTTTTCAAAATAAATACCAAATTCGCCAAACATGGATTTATAGGTAAGCGTTATTTCATCTGCGAGATTGTCTACAATTTTTTGCATTAATGTTTTATCAGAACCCATGATTATGCATGTTTTGTTATCGTATTCAGGTTTGGATCAAATATAGGGTATTTCCATCCGGATCATTGAAATGGACCATGCGCACCTGGTCAGCAGTCGCATTAAACTTGATGCCGGAATTTTGCAACAGCGATTGGGCATGCTGTACATCTGCGACCCGAATCCCAATTTGCATGTTATCGCCAGGATTGATGATTTTACGGGTAGGATGTAATCCTATGGTTATACCCGGTCCTTCGATATCGGCCCAATGATTGTTATAGCGGCGGACTAATTTTAAGCCTAGTCGTTCGGTGTAAAATTCAATGGCTCGATCCAGATCGGAAACCATCACCGTTACATTGGCACGTATAATTTCAAGCATAAATCTGATGTTATGGATATTCCTCAAGTTTTTCTTATCCATGCTTAATTCCTATCTCTGAAGTTAAGAGTTCTGATGAAACATTGCCAGTTTTTGCCGGATAAGGTTTGGTCCAGGAGCAGGATGATTGGTTCGAGGCTAACCGCCTACAAACCGGCTGGCAATTTGGAGAGGCCGGAAGGTGAATCTTTTCTTAAGGTGGTGCCCGCCACTGCGTAGCAAGATGTCCCGCAGCGTTTCGATCACCTCGATGGTATGTGTTCCTTTGTTGATCATAACACACTCGGCCATCGCAGCATGAGCGGCATCGATAACTTCCGAACGCGTCGCTAATCCGGCTTTGTTCAGGTTTTCAAGCACTTGTGTGGCATAAATAACCGGTACATGTCCTGCTTCGCATATCCAGAGGATTTCTTCCTGAACTTCGCTCATGCGTTCGAAGCCTACCTCTACGGCCAGATCTCCCCGTGCGATCATCACACCAAATTGCTCATCTTGCATACCCTGGAATAAGATCTCCGGGAGGTTTTTCACGGCATCCGGCGTCTCGATCTTGAGGATGACGGAAAGCTCAGGTTGGTCATGAATAGCTTCCTGCAACTCAATGACATCCTTGGCATTACGCAAATAGGAATAGCCTACCAGATCTCCGTACTTCTTGATAAAAGGCAAACTCGCCCGGTCAAAATCAGTCAATGAAGAAATGGTCAGGATCGAATCGGGGAAGTTTATACCCTTCCCTGGTTTGATGACCGGTTTTTTGCTGGAGATCCGAGTCACCACCAATTTGGCAACGCCTTCACTGACCTGATCCACCAGAGTCTCGATCACACCATCGTCAAATAATGCCCTTTCTCCCGGTTTCAATTGGTTGACAATTCCAGGCAAAGTTATGCCCAGGCATTTCTCATCTGCCGGCTCATCCTCGCACAACAGAATGGTCCCGCCGACTTTAATTTTCATTTTTTTATGGTGCGGCGTGCGAGTCCGTATTTTGGGCCCTGCCAGGTCCATATAAATCCGGCATGGCAATCCGGTTTTCTCCTGGGCTTTCCGAATATTGCGAATCATTTGCAACCACATCGATTCATCATCGTGCGCACAGTTGATGCGTGCGACGGTCATGCCACTTTGCAGTAAACTTTTTACGGTCGCATAGTTGCACCCGAACGAACTGTCAAACGTAACCATGATATGGGGGATTCCTTCCAGCAACCGGGTCCCGAATAAAGCGGTAGTCTTTTCTTTGATTTGTTTTATTCCCGTCTCATAGGTACAGAGCTCGTCCGGCGCATCAACCGGAGCGCCCAGCAAGCCTAAAATGGCCAGAACCTGGCTCCGTATATGACTTTCCGAGCTGGCCAGTGAAGAAAGTCCGTGCGCATGTAGTGTATCCTGTAGGTCCCGGATGTCCCGATTGCGCAGGACCAGATAATCCAGAAGATTTTTGGCACTTAGCCGCTGTGCCGGGTGAACGCGCAGTAAAAGCGTTTGAAAGTTCTGTTCTGCCTCACCCATGGCATGGTTTATTTTTTCCAGCTCATTGATAAGGATGGTCGAATCGTCGGAAAACATCGGGAATTAAGTTTGCCCCAAAAGGTACGAAGACCTGGTATGAAAAGGGATGACCCAGATCAGTACCAAGGTGTTCTGAATCGATCAGGACAAAACCAGGTGGTGATTAAGTCAGCTTGAACACGTATGAAATGATGTTGGCGCCCATTTCAAGGGCTTTTTGCCTTTTCTCAGCCGGATCTTTGTGCACTTCAGGATCTTCCCATCCGTCCCCCAGGTCACATTCATAGCTGTAAAAGCAGACCAGCCTGCCTTCCCAAAGCAGTCCAAAGCCCTGGGCTGGTTTGCCATCGTGCTCATGGATTTTTGGCAACCCGCCTGGGAAGTTAAATTTTTGATGATAAATAGGATGTTCAAAGGGTAGTTCAACAAATTCCAGTTCCGGAAATACCTTTTTCATGGCTACGCGTACGTATGGATCGATGCCATAATTATCGTCAATGTGCAGGAAGCCCCCGGCGATCAGATAGTTGCGCAGATTTGCGGCTTCGTCATCGGAAAAGACCACATTGCCGTGGCCGGTCATGTGGATAAAAGGATAGTTGTATATATCGGGACTGCCCACTTCGACCGTAGCGTAATCGGTTGCGAAGTGTGTCCCTAATTGTTGATTGCAAAACCGGGCCAGGTTAGGTAGTGAAGTAGGGTTTGCATACCAGTCACCACCTCCGTTATATTTCAGAAGTCCCATTTGTAAAGTAGGACCTGGGGTAAAATGCATGGTGATAAAGCCAAGGAGAAAAATAGCTAGTAATGATGTTAACTGCTTCATAGCTTATAAAACGACGATGGTCAGGGTTAAGTTTGAAGATTCGTACAAATCTACCAAATTGGATTTACAAACATTGATATCGATCCATGCTTAGATCCCCGTGGGCACCCGGGTGATTATTTAGGATAAAAGTGCGGCTGCCGCCATTAGGGCAGCAGTTTCTGTTCGTAATCGATAGGTACCCAAATGCACCTTGGTGAATCCTGCGATGATGGCATCCTGCAGCTCCTGGTCCGAAAAGTCGCCTTCCGGCCCTATCAGCAGGGCTGCCGGTTCAGGGGCAATGGGGAAGGTCTTTAACGCGGAAGACCCGCTGGCATGGGCTATAAATTTGACAGGCAAGGTTGCAGCCGTTGCCATTGCGGACTTCCAATCTGTTAGCGCATGCACTTCAGGAAGGTAGGTGCGATGGGATTGTTTCATCGCGGATAGCGCGATGTGTTGCAAACGGTCTTGTCTTATCGACCGGCGCTCGCTGTGAAAGCTGGTAAATGGGTGAAAGGCTTGCACGCCAATTTCTGTTGCTTTCTCGATCAGCCATTCCATTCGATCGATCTGCTTTGTCGGGGCGACGAATAAATGTACCGCCGGCTGAACGGGAGGTCTGGTGGTCATCGAGATCACTTCCAACCTGCACTTTTTCTTTTCTATATGCTGGACGACTGCTTCTGCCAAATGGCCTTTTCCATCGGTCAGATGAACGGTCGCCCCAGTCCCAAGACGCATAACATGTACCGCATGGTGAAACTCGGGGCCTTCCCAAAAAAAAGTAGTCAGCGATAAATCAGGATAATGATAGAGTTGCATGATTGCCGCCGAATTGGACCGTTTGTAGATGGCAGGCATATATTTGCCTAATAAATGTACCTTTGCGGACTAAAAGTAAAACTTTGGTTCTACTTCCTTCGTTTATTCCAAGTGTTAAAAAAGAACAACGACTCGAATGGGCGTATTGATCATTGTCCTCCAACTAATTCTCAGTCTTAGTATACTAGTCATCTTACATGAAATGGGGCATTTTTTCCCCGCGAAATGGTTTAAGACTCGTGTTGAGAAGTTTTATCTGTTTTTTGACCCCTGGTTCTCACTTTGGAAGACAAAGAAGGGAGAAACCGAATACGGTATCGGATGGTTGCCGTTAGGTGGCTATGTGAAGATCTCCGGCATGATCGATGAGAGCATGGATACCGAACAGATGAAGCAGCCACCGCAACCCTGGGAATTTCGCTCCAAACCGGCCTGGCAGCGCCTGATTATCATGCTGGGCGGTGTAACTGTTAATTTTATCCTTGGGTTTCTGATCTTCGGAATGATCTTTTGGGTCTGGGGAGAGAAGTACCTTCCCAACAGTGAGGTTCAGTACGGGATCCACGTTGACTCACTAGCCTACGATATGGGCTTGCGCAATGGGGACAAGCTGGTCTCTATCAGTGGAGAGCCGGTAGACCGATTTTCAGACCGGGATCTGATCCGTGCAATTGTGATCGATAATGCCCGGCAGCTAGTCGTCAACCGGGAAGGACAAGATGTAACCATCGACATAGATCCCCGGTTCGTCTCCATATTATCCAGCAATAAAAATAAAGGGGCTGTCCTTTACGAGCCACGGATTCCTTACCTGATCGGAAGCTTCGAAAAAGGGTATCCTGCAGAGCAAGCAGATCTTAAACTGCAAGATAAAATCCTGACACTCAATGGAGAACCAACGCCTTATTTTGATATCTTCTACGGCAAGATCAGGCAGATAGGCCCAAATCAAACACTTACCATTGGCCTGGAGCGGGATGGACAACCCCGACAAGTTACCCTGGAAACCAATAAGGATGGTAAAATCGGAGTGTATCCGGTACCTCCAAGCGAATTGTTTACGCTGGAAACCATTCATTACTCACTGGCCGAAGCACTACCGAAAGGGGTGACGGCAGGCGTTGGATTTTTGTCCGATCAGCTTAAGGCATTCGGACAAATGTTTCGCGGAAAGATCAAAGCATCGGAAAGCCTGGGCGGATTTGGTACCATAGCAAGTTTATTCCCGACCGAGTGGCATTGGGAGTCATTTTGGAGGGTTACGGCAATCTTATCACTGATCCTCGGCTTTATGAACTTGTTGCCGATTCCTGCCCTGGATGGCGGTCACGTACTTTTCTTATTGTATGAGGTCATCTCCGGCCGTAAGCCCAGTGACAAATTTATGGAATACGCCACCATCGCCGGTTTTGTACTGATCATCGGATTGGTTCTGTATGCCAATGGATTGGATCTGTTGCGACTGTTCCATAAATAAACTTGGCGAGGCATCCGGTAGAGTCATCTGCCGGTCAGATGCGGGGCAACTTTCAACCAATAACCTGGAGTCCGCTCGGGCAAAGTGCAACTTCCAGCATGTGCGGTCAGTAGGTTAATATTTTGGGAGAGGCTTCAAGCTTCAACATTCAACAATTCTATGACCAGTTCTTCCCATTCCTGATCCAATGTCAGGCTAGGGTAGGGCTTGCCTGCCATCCGGTACCAGTACCCTGCATTCCATTCATCGCCTTCCCATCGGTGTAAATAGGCATGTATCCAGGAGCCCGCCTTGTCCTCCAGATTTTGGACAATGTCGTGTGCTTGACCCCAGTCCTGCTTTCCGGCATACCATAGCACCAAAAGATGGGAACTGGTTCTTTGGGGAGGTTGGTCTGCGTGAAGCAACCGGCGAAATTGGTGAAGATCCATTTTCATACCAGATCTTGATTTGATCCCCCAATTTATTCATTTCATCCTGTAGTTTAAGTATTCGCACCGGATTGATTATTGGTAGATAATTGTGCAAGGATCGGCTACCAGGTTTAAACCGCATGCTTTTGTGAAAAAAGAGGTGAATTATTTTCCATTTGATCAGCACTTGAATCCTGGTGGTCCATGGTCATTATGGTGTAAAAGGAAGTACCTTGAACGTAGTATTTTTTAAAAGATGCAAGAAATTAGGACAAAATAGAGCAGAACATATAGTTGTTCCTAAAGGATATGGTATCGGACATTAGTCGTGATTTTTGGGGATTTAATCTACCTTGATAGGGGTATTTTGCAATTAAATGAATGTTTTTTGTTTGTAGCTTTGAAATCTTTGTGTAGAATTGAAATGAATTGTTTGTCAGTATGTAGCTGAAATTTTGAATATTAATTAATAGTCATCCCCGAATAAACAACAAACTGATTGCAGGATATTCAATTAGTGGATCGTGCATAGGACTATTGCTGAATTATTGTGAACCAACAAGTTGATTTTATTTAAATGGTGATGGCGTACATTGAAGTTCTTTTAAACACCATAAGTCCTGAATTTTGTTAACCCTTTTGATCATTTGAAAATTTTGAATCATGCCTGTAGATATGTGTGGTTCATTTGAACTTACCTCCAAAGATATTGATCGTCAAATCAGTTTTGTGACCCCGGGAAATTATGTTCTTGGAAGCAGGTATCAGAAGAATGATAAATTTTATTTTGAGGTTTGTTATGTAGGTCGTGCGGATCAGGATTTAAATAAGAAACTGAAAAAGCACATCGGTCATTACGATCGGTTTATGTATAGTACAGCAGCTACTGCTGAAGAGGCATTTATTAAGCAATGCAGGAACTACCATGATTTCATGGATAAGCTGGATAATATCTTTCATCCGGTCAAGCCATTCACTGCGAATTGGCAATGCCCATTTTGTGACCGAATGCCGGTTCTCATTTTTATGGCTTCATGGCTTGAAAAGACCATGATTAATAAGCCCAATAACTCGCTCGTGAAATGATCGGTAAAATTCATGGAAGCTGAATATATTTTGTCAATTGCTAATGTCAGTGCAAATACGACAGGTCCAATTGCATTAATAGCTGTTAGTAGTCTCAGTAGTGGATTAAGCATTGAAAAATCCCTGACCGGAATTCATCGATTCATTGCTGAATGGGAAATTAATTATTTTAGGCAGGATCAACTGATATCCAGTTTTGAAAAAAAAATACTCTGGATGAAATTGCGCATCATTATTTATCCCGCAAAATGTGGATGGTAAAGGGGCAAGGACCAAATGCACTTAAAATAACTTATTATCACAAAGAGATTCAGTAGGTCAGGTTTTCACTGCTTTATTAATGCGTCGACCATAGATACTGCGTGCCACAAGATACCTTTTACTGCTACTTCGGTTGTATCCATATAAGATGCATGACAAGCTAAATAGTTCACCTGGGTAGTGGTGGAGAGGATCCAACATGAATTTGGAAATGTGCCTTCCTGTCGGGTGATGCTTGCTGTGCCCTTAATCTCTGGCGCAAGAGGTGCTGTTTCAAACTGTGTACTTTCAGGAAGGATTTATGAGCGTCCGGGGACCGGCTTGCTTTGCCTCACCCGGGGCTCTACCAAATGGAATCTGTTTTAAATGAAAAAGTCCCTACAAACAGATTGCTTGTAAGGACTTTAAAGTACCGAAGGTGGGACTTCCTTCGCTGGGATCAGGGTAAATTGCTCGTCCCGCCGTTGTTAGTTTCTTAAATGAAAAAGTCCCTACAAACAGATTGCTTGTAAGGACCTAGGAGTACCGAAGGTGGGACTTCCTTCGCTAGGCTCAGGATAAATTGCTCGTCCCACCGTTGTTAGTTTCTTAAATGAAAAAGTCCCTACAAACAGATTGCTTGTAAGGACCTAGGAGTACCGAAGGTGGGACTTCCTTCGCTGGGCTCAGGATAAATTGCTCGTCCCACCGTTGTTAGTTTCTTAAATGAAAAAGTCCCTACAAACAGATTGCTTGTAAGGACCTAAGAGTACCGAAGGTGGGACTCGAACCCACACGATATTGCTATCACTGGATTTTGAGTCCAGCGCGTCTACCAGTTCCGCCACTTCGGCAAGTGGTGGTGCCCGTTTAGGGACGACAAATTTAGGTTTTTTTCTGAATTTGCAACAGTAAGTACATCATTTGTTCGATGGGCTTTTCAGAATTCAATGCCTGGTACCAACCTTTTTGCAGGCAAACCCCGTTTTAAAGAAAGTACATTGATTTAGTCATTTAAGTGTAAGACGATGCAGCGCACCATTTGTCTCCTGATGTTTGCTTTTACCCTGGCTTGTTCCAAAGATGAAATAGCACTGGGTAAAGGGGATTCTTTTGTTTTCGGGGTATACCACGGGTTTTGTGCTAACGAATGCGTGACCCTTTTTAAACTGGAAAATGACAAATTGTATCTGGATGAGATGAATCGGTTGGATCCTGAGAACCTGGTTTTCTCTTCCAGTCCGTTGCCTGATTCCTCCTTTCAGAAAGCGATGAATATCTGGGAGCTATTTCCAGAACAGTTGTTGAGCGAGCCAGAGCAAATCGGTATCCCAGATGCGCACGATCAGGGTGGGTATTACCTTCGGCTTAGTCAGGGAGGGTCCATTCACAGTTGGTATATTGATACGGTCCTGGAACGACTACCCGAATACCTCCAGCAATACCTGACCAAACTCAATGAAGTCAAACTTCTCTAAACCTGGATCCAAACACAATCTTTAGCTTCTAATTAAACCTTCCTCTATTTTTGGTATCTATTTGGATGTATTAAGCATTCCGTTGAAGCGGATTCGGAGTGTAAATAGTTTAATTCAAAAAAGATTACCATGAAAATGTTGGCTTTGATCCTAAGTGCAGTATCTGTATTGACGATGTCTACTGTCGCCCATGCTCAGCCGGGAAGTTGGGATAAACTGGGTTCGCGTAAGGTTACTTTCAAACAGGATTACGACGAAATTATGATTACTGCCCGGGAAGGCACCTTCCGGGCACTTAAACTAATGGTTGAAGACGGTCCGATCGAAGTTGACCATATCATCGTTCATTATCGCAAAGGTCGTCCGGAAGAATTGAATGTGCGGGAAAATATCCCGGCTGGTGGTGAAACCAGGGTTTTGGACCTGAGAGGGACAAATCGGGTGATTCGAAGAGTTGTTTTTTATTACAAGACAACCAACCCGGCAGGCAGAAGAGCTACGGTGACCCTTTATGGAAAACATTAAGGTCCAAATGATAAAACATCAGTGGTTTAACACAAATGTTATAACCTACGGTAAGCCAAAGGGTTTTACCCATACAATTGAGAAAAAAATCTATACATCCAGTAGTGGAGATTGAATAATTTGATATTTTTGCTCTCACTTGTATAAATCAGTCTCAGAGACGAATCGTTCTTTTTTTCCAATCTTAGGCCGCAGTGGCGGAATTGGTAGACGCGCACGTTTCAGGGGCGTGTATTCGCAAGGATGTGTGGGTTCGACTCCCACCTGCGGCATTTTAGCTGAGATATGTGGATCGCCTTATCCCAACAACAGTATAGATCACAGGATTTATCAGCTGCTTAAGAGATAGGTCATCCCAAGAAACAAGTAAACAAAAAAAGGAGTAAACCAACGGGTCTACTCCTTTTTTGTTTAGGATATGTTCTTGGAGGACAGTGCCTTAGGCTTTCTTGCCGCCTTTCAGGCTATCCTGTAGTTTTTTCAGTTCATCCCATTTACCGGCAGCTGCCAGGCTGGCTTGTTTTGGCCAGGTGGTAGGATCATGCATTTTGTAGCGAGATCCGGCTTTGTCCAGTACACTCTTCAACACTTTAGCATCAGCTTTCGCCAAAGCAGCAAACGAACTAATGCCTGCAGCATTTAATAACTCAGCGATTTTAGGACCTACACCTTCGATTTTCGTAAGGTCTTCTTTTACCGCTGCAGTTTTAGCAGCCTTGGGAGCAGCAGCCTTTTTAGGAGCAGCTTTGGCTTTAGCCGGAGCCGCATTTGGCTTTACTTCTTCGGTTTTTGATGCCGTTGTTGCTTTTCCTTTACCAGCTGGTTTCTTAGCGGCTTTAGCCGGAGCAGCTTCTACAGCTACTTCAAGGTTAACCACGGAGTTGTACACGCCGGCATAAGGTGACGGAACATAATCATCCGCAGCCCAGTCGTTTTCCCATTTCTGATTGTCCAGCATGTAACGGAATTCGTACTTGCGGCCCAGTGCCAATTCAATGACGGTCTGGTACTCCTTTCCGGCAACTTTCATCAATGGGCTATTTTCCCATTTCCAGTCACTGAATTCGCCAACTACCCGTACTTCCTTGGCTTCAGCAGCAGCTTCCTTAGGTAGCGTAAAAGTTACTTTCGCTACTTTTTTTGTTTTTTGATATTGCTTCTTCAACATAGTTTTCTAAATTTTAAAGCGGTCAATAATTTGATTTCACGTTTCGCGCGCAAAGGTACATTTTATTTGTGCACGAAGCAAGACGTAACTATTTGTTTTCCAATGCCTTAGGGTCGAGTCAAATGGTTTTGAACCTCCTTGGCAAAATATTATTGCCCAATTTGCTGCTCAACCGAAACCCAAGAAACTTCGAGTTATGGCCTGCCAAATAAATAACGGCTCCGCGTAACGATAAATTGAGTGGTTTTCTATTGATTTTTTTTAATTGTATAGAGATTTTAGGTAGAGTTAAGTACAGATTAGATTATTGTTGTATATGTTATCTCCCGCTGGTCTTTCGTTTAGCTGGCATATTTTCCTCTATCTTCGTCTGAGTCCTTATAGAATGATAACCATGATACGTATCTACATTGCATTCCTATTGTCAGGCCTGATGGGCATGTCCCGCGTCCACGCTCAGGGATGCACCCTGTCCTGTCATAATCTGGTAAATATATCGCTCGACTCTGCCTGCCAGCGTACCGTCGTTCCCGCGGATTTTCTGACCGGAGATCCCTCCTGTTATTATCTCTATGCCGTGGAGCTGACTTACGGGTCCAAAAACCTTGGCAACATGGTCACCAAAGAATATATTGGTAAGACGCTTGACTTCGCAGTAATCGATACCTCGTCCAATAACCGGTGCACCGGTAAGGTAAAGGTTGAAGACAAGTATCCTCCTACCACCCGGGTACCCGATGTAACCATCACCTGTTTTGATCCCTATCCCAATTTATCCAATCTCCAAGACGCGTGTGGTTTTAATCTTGCGGTTACCCAACGGGGATACGACTTGGAATATTTCCCTTGCGGGAGCACGTATGAAGGATTGTATTCGCGGTATTTAAGGATTTCCGATCCCTGGGGTAATTTCCGCGACGACACCCAGATGGTTTACCTGACCCGGCCCGATTTTTCCTCCCTGGTATGTCCTTCCGACAAAACCCTTGCCTGTGATTTGAAAGTGGGTAACAAGTACGTATTGCAAGATCCAGCCTATGTTACTTTTGATAAAGATGGGTATGCTCATCCCAAACCGATAGTAAATAAAGAAACCAAACAAAGTACCGGCCTGGTCGACCCACCTGCTATCCGCAATTCTATGGGACAACTATCCTATTTGTGGGATACCGATGGAGCGTGCCATTTGGCGGTAGATTTTAACGACGAGGTCATAGCCGATTGCGGATATGGATATAAAATCCGGCGGGAATGGACCGTTTACGATTGGTGTACCCACGAAGAAAGGCATTGTACGCAGTGGATCTACATCAAAGACAATTACGGACCTCAACTGACCAAGCCCAAAGACCTCACCGTAGCTACCGGCTCGTCGGATTGTAAGGCAAATGTGGCTCTTGCCTGGCCTGAATTAAAATCAGCATGTGGTGGGGGTTCGGCAGCATTTGCAAAGGCCTATTATGAAATTCTTCGCATCAATGATGATCACTACCACACAACAACTAAGCTGTTGCAGGGGGATCTGACACCGGCGGGAGCTCAAGCCTGGGTTGAACCCGGGCACTATGAAGTTTGGTACGTTCTTGAAGACAAATGCAAGCGTGTCTCGAAAACTTCATTCCTGCTCGACGTTTATGATCTTACCCCTCCGGTAGCAAAATGCAAACCCAGCCAACAAAAATCCCTGGACGGTTGCTCCAGCCGCATTTGGGCTAAAGACCTGAACGCCGGCAGCAGCGATAACTGTTGTAATGTGATCCATGTTGCCATTGCCCAGTCGGACAGTGTCACCTATTACCGGGATTATTGGACCAACTACCTGAAATCCTGCCTCGGAAGCAGCTTGTACAATCAGAAGCAGGCAACCTACGAGGCCTTGGTGGAAGACTGGATCAATCTTTTCGTATTTAATGATTACGTGGACATTACTTCCTGCGGAAATATTAAACTGGAGCTTCGCGCATTCCCTGCGTGTGGTATGACGACTAAAGCACAAGCGGGATATCCGGGTTCGGATCACAGTTGGTTTTGCATTA
Source organism: Lewinellaceae bacterium (assembly GCA_020636355.1). GTDB lineage: Bacteria > Bacteroidota > Bacteroidia > Chitinophagales > Saprospiraceae > JAGQXC01. The sequence goes on from JACJYB010000001.1 coordinate 692,589, forward strand.
CCGCATATCCGGACTATTTCTGTCATTATGCCGATCACTACCTGGATGAAGGACATGATCGTCCGGCTATCGTATGTAATAAATCCGCGCTCACCAAAGCTTATATTGATTTTTGTAGCTCGACCATGAGCTCCATTTATAGCCGGTTGAGCAAGGATGGGGTAGACTCCAAGACTATTGATAAAATGAAAAGCTGGCAATGGGTGAGTGCCCAGGAACCCTACTCAGCGGGTTACGGGTCATGTACTTCCACATGGAACTTTACATCCCAGGCTAACTGGAGTTTGGAGAGTGCGCCGGATGCATTCATCTTCTCTGATGGTACGCCAAACAAAGGCATTTTGGAGACGGCAGGATTACGCATCGAGTTGTCAGGAGAAGGCCTTGCAGATGCAATGGATTGCAGCGAAGGCACCTCATCTGTTTTCGATACCGACTACGGCTACAATCAATTTAGGACGGTCGATGGTTGGGGGATCCCTGGGTATCCTACATCGATTCCAGCCCCGGTATATTGCCCTTCCTGGTTGGCATTGGATTATTACAATGGACGTTCTGTCCAGCCGAGCAGTCTTTTTGTTGATCCGCAGATCACGAATGGTTGCAGTTCAATTCAACTAACCGCCAAAACAACAAATAGTAAGGAAGGAGGCAAAACGATCTACACCAGGACCTGGACAGCAAAGGATGGGTGCAGCCACACCCGTACCGCATCTCAGCAGGTGACCCTGCAGCCAAGAAGTGATTTTGAGGCTGTCTTCCCTGCAGATACGGTGGTAGAATCCATGGATGACCTTTCTGTCGATGTACCAATTGCAGACGATGAAGAGGAGACACTGTCGATAGATCATATGGATGAGCTTATCTCTGACAATGGAACAAGGTATATCGTTCGCAAATGGACCATCCTTGACACTCGATTTTCCAGTGTGGTGGCGTCAGGACCGGACATTATTGTTGATGATCGCGTTGTCGCCAGCGCTGCACGTATGGTCCCGCGTAACCTGAAAGACAATGGGGACGGGATCATGGAGTACCTTCAGTGGATAGAATTGCGCAGCCCGGACACCCTTGCACCGGTAATAACTTGTAATGCAGATACTTTTAAACTTTGTGTGAATCCGGAAATCTGCCTCACGGACAGTGCTTTGGTCCTCGGGTCAGCCAGCGATGATCAGCCGGCTGCTTTACAATACACCTATGAAATATGGTCTGATTCGATCATGGTTTCCCGGCAATCAGGAGACCAGATGAATTTGCCTTTACTGGCGGGCGTCTATCGGGTAGTCTTCACAGCAACGGATGGAGGCGGCAACAGTGCTTCCTGTGAATCGGTACTTATGGTTTCGAATTGTGCTCCGGCTACCTTCTCCATAAAAGATTCTGTTTCACTGCGCCTGGACAGTGCTGGTTTGGCCACGCTTTTGGTGGACTCCCTGGTAACCGGCAGCTCTGCGTCTTGCGAAGTTGGGTCAGGTGTATCTTTTTCTCCGGACACAACGATCCTCCGGTTGGATTTTACTTGTGGAGACCCTGCGGACCAGGCGATAGCAGTTTATACGCAGGTCGATGGATTTGTAACCGATACGGCATTGGTATGGGTTTCTATTCTTAATAAAGGAGAAATCTGTCAACCTTGCGGGCCATTGACACCATGTCCGGATTCGATTCCGCCCATGTTGATCTGTGCTTCGCAGGAGTTCAGGATTTGTACCAATCCAGAGGTTTGTCTTTCAGATACCTCTTTCCTTCTCGGGTTGGGTATGGATGAAACCACTGTGGCTGAAAATCTGCATTTTCATTATCGCGTATTACAGCATGGTGATACCCTCGTTGAGCGGGAAGGCCACTTATTCGACTTACCGCTGTTGGCCGGTGTTTATACCATTGAGCTGATGGTTGAGGATGGCGCAGGCAACCAGACCATGTGCCGTTCGGATTTGATTATAGAAGATTGCTGTACTACTTGCTCCGGTCTGGTGGTTTTATGTCAGGATACAATAATCCGGTCCATGACTGATAACAAGCAGGCAATGGTCCTGCTGGATGATGTGGATTCCGGTAGCTTTGATGATTGCGGGGGAGAGGTATACCGTTCATTCCGTCGCGATACACTCATGCCTTACCGGGTGATAACCTGTGCGGATTCGGCTAATTTAAGGCAAGGCGTTCTCGCCCTTACGTGGTACATCGGTTTATCCGGAGAAATCCTGGATTCCTGTACGACACAGGTTAAAGTACTGGACTTTGAGGCCTACTGTTCACCATCCTCCGGAGCTCCAATTTCCAAGACGACTATGAACCGTGCATTGATGGTTTATAATGATCCGGTACCTCCAGGCAAAGCTGTTCATAGTGATGCTCAGGGGACGCATGGCCTGAGTCAAGAGACTGATTCCTGGAAACTTACGCTGTCACCTAATCCGGCTGGAGAAGAAGTATCTGTAAATCTTATTGCTCCGAAGTCTGGGGCCGTAAGCCTGCAACTGATCGGACTCGATGGTAAAGTTTGGGTCATGCGCCAAATGAACTTGAGCAAGGGGAGTCATGCAGTCGTTCTTGATCTGCAGGCAGTACCTTGCGGATTATATTCCATCATTCTCTTTGGTCCAGAACCGAAAGTCTCCGGACGATTGGTCCGACTCTGAAAGAAACCGGGGAGAACATGAAAAATATTTGGCTCGGGATAAAACCGATGTTAGTTCTTCTGCTATTGCCTGCCGCAGTAATGGGGCAGGGCAATAGAACCGATTCCATTGATCTTCAGGTGTGGATACCTTTCATGCAAACCTACGATGCATACGATACGGATGGGTTTTTGGCCTTGCATCATCCGGATGTCATGCGGGTTTTACAGGACCAGGGAGATATTTTACGCTATGACGAATACCGGTCATCTCTTGAGGCTGCTAAAGAGCGAGACGCTTCGCAGCAATTAACCAGGAAGCTGGATCTGCACTTTACAGAGCGGACACTGCAGGGAGACCGGGCTTTCGAAGTAGGGTATTATAAGGTAACTATCACCAATAACTCAGGCGTTAACCGGAATTTTTACGGTTTGTTCCATGTGGTATTGGTTCGTGATCAGGGGAAATGGCTGATCTGGATGGACGCCGACACTTCATCCGGGGCAGATGCTTCAAAATTTGATGCTGCCACGCCGGTTTCCGGAAAGAATTAATTTAATATTTGTTAGCCAGATCGGCTTCTGCGGCAATATATCCGAAAGCGGCCCAATTATCCAAACGGAGAATTTTTCCCAGTATGTCCAGAGCTTGGTCCTTGTTACCTGTGCAAAAATAATGGTTAGCAACCCCATACCCTTGTGTAATCAGGTTTAACGCTTCATTGGTATCTCCGGATTTTCCGGGAAATAGATCCTCAGGCTTGCGCAGACCTTTGTACATCAATAATCGCTGGTGATACGATTCATTTTCGATAATCGTCATGTTTTCTTTGATGGGATCCAAAAGTTGACTGGCTTCTGACATCCGGCCAAGCCGACAGAGTGTCATGTACAGCCAGTCGGTCGTGGCACATAATAAATCGTCATTGTTTGAATAATCAAGGCATTTGCGATAGGCTTTTGCAGCCTGTTCGTAATTGGCGGTGAGATAATAAGCAAGTCCCAGGTGATAATAGATGTTGAAGTGAAGGTTTGACAAAGGTATGTTCTTGCTGTTCGGCTGCCCATCCGGTTCAATTTCGAGAGGGATGTTTTGAGCCAGACGGGCGGCAGTTTCCAGGTCCGAAATAGCACGGTCAAATTGTCTTGTCGTAATGAATCGATGTCCGCGATGCCGGTATAGACGCGGATTGTCTGGGTATAAATTGATGCCATAGGTAAACATCTGGATGGCTTTGTCGAATTCCCAGGCATAGGCTAACCGTCGTCCAAACCAGATGATGTGATCAACGTCAGCGGGATTATTGGAGAAAGTCTGTTCTGCTTCTGCAAGTTGTTCTTGTTTTTCCCTCGTCACTTCCTCAGATTCATGGGGAGGTGTGAGCGTATTGCCGCTCAGGCTTATTACCGGTTGTTGAGCTAATGCCAGTAAATACGTGCAAAAGAAGAAGATTAAGGTTAGGAATCGCATAAGATTTTGTTTAACGAATAATACCGAATGTTTGCAGATCGGATTTCAATTGTTCGGGATGCTTGAAGTGAATTGCTTCCATACCACAGGCCCGGGCAGCTTCTACATTATTGGCATTATCGTCAATGAACAATCCGGCACGCGCATTCAGTTGATTGCGTTCAAACAGCACCTGATAAATTCCTGCATTCGGTTTAATCAATTTTTCTTCACCGGAAACAACAATATCCTCGAAGTAACCCAGGAAAGGGAAAAGCCTCCTTGCCGTAGGAAATGTTTCGGCAGACCAGTTGGTTATGCTGAATAAACGATGCGTTTGATTGGAACGCATCTGTTCCAGTAACTCCACAGTTCCCGGATGGGCGCCATTGAGCATTTCCGGCCAGCGCTTCCAATAAGCTAATATAGCCTCCTCGTACTGAGGATATTCAGCTATCCGGTCGTTGCAAGCCTGTTCGAATGGATAGCCGCCGTCCATCTGTTCATTCCATTTTCCATGACAGACTTCTGTGAGGAAGTAATCGATTTCATTGGGATCTTCAAAGAGCTTTCGGTATAAATAGCGAGGATCCCAATCGATCAGTACACCTCCCAGGTCAAATACGATGTAATCTATCATGATTGATAATTGTCTGGCAAAAATATCATTCCTGTGAATAACCCATCGAAAAGCACCTCAAAATAACCTTGACATTGATGGCCCAACCACCGGTTCCAGGGACTTTCCCGTCAGAATTGATCGGTATTGACCGGTGCTTAGTGGCGAGAAGAGGATATTTAATGCGTCACATTCGTTATTTTTCAGTTGATGCGCTTTTTTTAATTGTAAACTATGCCCGGATTCTGGTACATGCTTTTCCTGGCAATCGTCTTTCAGGGAAGCTTTATGTCGGTTCTGTTTCTATTGACGGCAAGGTCAAGGCCGGCAAATCTATACCTGGGAATTGCCCTTTTGGCATTTTCCGCTCAACTGGCACTTTATATTTTGTTTTGGGAAGGAAGATTGCATTCGGAATTTCCCCAACTTTCCTCTTTGGGTATCTATTTACAATTATTATTTGGACCGCTCCTGTGGATGTACATCAAGTCCTTGAAGAACGACCGGCATCTGGCAGTGGGGGAGGTCATGATTCATCTTGGTACAGGGCTTCTTGGGATGATCTATTACCTATACTCGAGGGTATTATTTCCAGTGGACCCTGCAGCCTTGGGTGTAAATGCCAATCCAAGAAGGTATGTGGTTTTATTTTTCTTTTTTCTTGGCTTGATTTCACTGGGTTTCTATGTTTTTTTGATGGCCAGAGCGTCCTATCGCGTTCATTCCGGCTCCCGGTTCAAGCGTCGTTGGTTCAAGCAGATTACCTTTTTCTTTGGACTCTATGTTCTCGCTTACTACGGCTATTATCTGCTGGTCCGTACCTCTTTTTTTACGGCATATTGGGATTATGGCATAGGTTTATTAATGGGCATCGGTATGTACGGCATCGGCTATATGGCTTATCGTTACCCACATCTGTTGGATGAAAGGAATCAAAAGAAAAAACTGATCGGCGGGCAGTATGAATCCTCTACCATAACCGATCGGGCCATGACTTCAATCCTGCGGAAGCTGGATCAGGAAATGCAGCAGAAGTTCTGGTATAAAGACAACATCAGCCTGGATGCCTTGGCCAAACGATTAGGAGTGAATAAACATCAGTTATCTCAGGTGATCAATCAGGGCAAGGGCATTACATTCACCGAATACATCAATAAACTTCGTATCGACGAATCCATCCGTCTTTTGAATGAACACCCGGATCTTTCGATCAAAGAAGTATATTTTGAAGTGGGATATGCCAATAAAACCTCATTTTATACGCACTTCAAACGGTTAACCGGGATGACTCCGACGGAATTCAAGGCACTTCCTGCAAATCCTGCTGACAATCAGAACCGTACCGACGACTCATCAACTTCCGGCCCATCCCCGCAGGCCGAATTCTAACGGATTAGCACAAAAGGCACGAGAAGGATAGGAGTCAATTTTGATAGCATTGAACTCCGGGTCACGGTTGTTTGTGCTTCTTTGCTTTGATATCCGATTCCTCAATTAAGCAAATAATCCATGCGACTGCATCTAATTATAGTGCTAATTCTAGTGGTTTCCTGGCCCCTCAATAGCCAGGAATTTATCAGAATTTCCGGACGGCAACCTTGTGCGACGGATTCCATTCAATTAGGTCGAACGGCTGCCTATTCCGGGGCTGCATTCGTTGACGTCAATCAAGATGGTTATCTGGACCTTTCAGCAGCACCGGGTTACCTGTTGATCAATGACAGGAGTGGTCATTTTCAATATTTTCCGAATGCCTTCCCGGGAGCAAGCAATCCGGATAATACCAATTGCGGGGTTACCTGGGCGGACTTTGATAATGACGGTTTTCTGGATGTTTGTATTGCCGGATATCCGACCCAGTTATACCGGGGCCTGGGCGGAGGACAATTTAAACGGGTGGAGCAAGTATTGTTTGCTGAGGATTCCATTCCGGCCTGGGGTGCCGTTTTCGGTGATATCAATGGCGATGCCTGGGTAGACCTGGTAACTGTATATCCAGCGAATTTTGTTCAGGGTGCGCCGATCGAAGGCAATCGATTGTTGATGAACGATCATGGGGTTTTCCGGGAAGACTGTAATTATACTTTTACCTCCGGACCGGCTCCTTATACGGTAGGGACCATCATTGACTTTGACGAGGATGGAGATTCCGATTTGTTCTTCGGAACGGGACCCGGAGGTCCCTCCGGTTACGATTCCATTTACATCAACCACAGGCAGGAAACCGGTGGTAAACAGTTGTTCAGTCACCTTTCTGGTTACCCTTTCAGCGATTCGTTGCAGAACGGCCAGGTCTATTCCTTTGTGGACCTGGATAACGACCGGGATCTGGATCTATTTCTGACTAATTGGCAATCGGTCCCGAACCGGTTGTATAGGAATATAGGTGGGCATTATGTGGAAGAAACATCTGTCCTGACCCAAAAGGGTACCTTTCTTTCACCGGTCTGGGGTGATTTTGATAACGATGGCGACCTGGATTTGATTCTGGTGCAGCAGGTTGGTCTCACAGAACTGTACTTGAACGATGGCACCGGAACCTTCTTGCGTTACGATGGTTGTCACCCCTTATTAGCGACCCTGGCAGTAGGCGGAACGGCCGGAGATATTGATCGCGATGGGGATCTCGATTTGTACCTGCACTCGCGGAGCTTTGGGAAGGCTTTTTATTTGAATGGTTCTCAAAACGGTAACCATTGGATTCAAATGGATCTGATCGGAACCCGTTCAAACCGCGCCGCGATCGGTGCCAGGGTATTTACCTATTCGCGTATTCACGGGATGCCTGTAAGTCAACGACGTGACGTATCCGCCTGCAATACGTTTAATGGGCATAATGCATTAAGACAGCATATCGGCTTGGGTGATGCAGTTCGTGTCGATTCGATTGTGGTTCATTGGCCCTCCGGGATCATCGATGTATGGCGGGATATTCCTTCCGATCAGATTTTAACCCTAAAAGAATCCTTCGATGACCACAGGTGAAGACATAATCCGTTTTCGGGAGCTCCATTTCCCGAAAACGCCAATTGAAAGTTATATACCAGAACGATGACCGGATAACGCCGGATTGGTAGAGGCAGTCACCTCAGAGGAGGATGGCTGCTTTTTTTATTGGTCACTCCAGTTTTAGTTTCGGGTTTAGGGCAATCGGTGGAATGGTGGTGCCACTCGGTGGTGACCAGTCAAAAAAACTAATTCACGGGTTGTAAATCCGGGTTAATGGATTGGGATAGCAGGTTTTTCCACATCCAGGTATTGGTGTTCTGCCAGTTGTGCCATGGCCCGGTCCAGGTGGTCCGGTTGCTGCAGGATACAAATGATATAAGTCGTGCCGCTTGCCTCATCGAGGTGCGTTAAAATGGTTTCACCGGTAATCTTTAATCCGTTTAACATTGACCTCAAAGCCGGTATTTCCTGATTGATCTTGGTCAATACGGCAGGTTGATTCCGGTCGACGATGATCAGATGGGTTCCAAGGCCATTTTTTAGCCGGTCCAAACTCGATCCGGCCGTGATTGGACTCACAGCCCAGGCATTGCGGATGATAAAATGAGCCCGGATGGTGGACATGACTTGCTGAATGGCTACCGGGTCTTCATCATCCACATATATATTCACTTCATTCAGCAGGTTTTTAAAGGAAAACAATGACTTTGGGAATGATTGGGCAAATGCAGCAACCGCCTGATGGACAAATGGTTGGTCCAGAACGCGATTTTGCGAGAAATAATTTTCAATCATGGGATAGAGGGCTTTGGCAAATCCGTTGATCGTGGGATCATTGTACCATTGAGCGGTATCCAACTGACCGTGTAATTCTTTTTCTGCCCAACCATTGCCTATTGCGGTGGCCAGCCCTTCATCCAAATAACTGTAAGCAAAGGAGTGATAGGGTGAGCTTTCAGAAGCGAACCAGGTGTCGATGTTGTTTTGCACCTGCTGACTTTGTTCTTCATACAGCAGATGGCACATCTCATGGACAATGATACTTTCCAGATGCCCGGCAGCTCCCGGATGCCGGGTTAGAAAGCCACACACCAAGACATTCCCGTAGGGAGTGGCTGCCGTATTGCCTTCCAGGGCCGGGATCGGATACAGATTTACAATAAATGGCAAAGACTCCGGCCACGCAGTTTGGTAAAATGCTTTTGCCTGCTTAAATAAAGGCAAGATCCGTGGTACCCTGGACGTCATCTCATTTTGCATGTTTTCCAAAACAGTCCTGTAAGGATCCCAGAATATTTTAAGATAATAGGGTTCAATCGTTTTGAGGATCCTGATCAGCTTGATCATGTCCTGATTCGGTAAGATGCCTGTTATCCGGGTTTGGAAATCCTGCAAATCGGATGCGTGTGCGGCGGCCAGCATCAGTAGTTTTCTCGTGGATAGGATGACTTTGCGTGAAGGAGGATATCCATCACGTATAAATTGATATTCCGTCCGTAAATTTTGGTAGTCCTGTAAGGCTTGTTGCCAGACTTCGCCCGGTAGTTGATCCTCGGCTTGTTTACGGAGGGTAGGCGAAGTGCCCGTGGCACCCTGCAGGGTTTCCAGTAGGTTGAACATACCCATCACCGGACTGAGCTTAACCTCAATGCTTTGCGAATGAATGGCCTGTATAAAAGAAAAGCAGACTAGAATCAAGAAGCCTCTCGGCATACATTTCCGATTTGGTCAGTGGAAAGTTAAGTTACTGATAGCTAGATCCCAGCGCGATAATCCAGGTTAACCCAACCTTAACATCATACCAGTTCATCATCGCGATAAGGTTTCTGGGCTTCGTATGCTCTTTCCAGGTCACGAAGTTCCAGGGTCGGGTCCGGCTGTTTTTTAGCGACCGTTGGCCTGGGCATGCGACGACGTTCCAGACGATCCATTTCTTTCCGCATTTCTTTTTCTTCCCATTCATCCGGATCGGAGCCGGGGAAGCCATAGGCCCGCAGATAATGCATGGCTAGTCCGAGGCCCCAGCCCAACATAGGCCAGTAGAACCACAAGTCATGCGGGTCGGTTAGCATGTTCAATATAAAAAAGAAGGTCCCGATCACGATGTAAGAGCCCAAATGCTTGCGGAATCTTGCTTTGGTACGGACTCGTTTATAAGCTATCCGATGGAGATCTTCATCGTACATGTGTTGCAAATTATCAATTTAATGCATCTTAAAAATAGATGGTAGCGCACAGATTTGCAACTGATTAACGCCCTTTTCAGATTAATTGGTATCTGCGTTCCACCAATCGGAGCACTTTATCGATTGGTTCATTGAATTCAGATGTGACTTTTAGATCCATTCATCGTCACAAAAGCATCAACTGAATTAAAATTAGACATGAACCAGAATCTAAATGTACTACTTGGCACATGGTCCGATACCATGATTGCCTGGGCGCCGAAATTGGTTTCGGCTTTGCTGATCATTACCATTGGATTTTGGATTGTCAACCGTATCGTCCGGCTGGCTGGAAATTGGATGAGCCGGGCCGGGCTTGAGAAGGATGTACTGCCCTTTCTCAAATCTTTGATTGGCGTTGTGCTCAAAGTTCTGGTTGTCATCTCTGCCGCTGGCGTCGTAGGGGTGGAGGTTACTGCCTTTGCTGCGCTGATTGCGGCGGCGGGACTAGCCATCGGAATGGCTTTACAAGGGACGCTGGCACATTTTGCTGCTGGAGTGATGGTGTTGATCTTCAAACCCTACCGGGTGGGTGATCTCGTTGATCTTCAGGGTGTTGTGGGGCATGTGTCTGAAATTCAGGTCTTTAATACCGTCATCGATAGTCTGGAGAATAAAAAAGTGATCATTCCGAATGGAATTGCTACCAGCGGCATCATGACTAATCTGTCGGCCAATGGAAAACTGCGGGTTGATCTGAATGTGGCCATGCCTTATGAAGAAGACTTTGACAAGGTGAAAGGCATTATTCAAAATGCGCTGAAGAATACCCTAAATATATTGTCGGATGAACCGACCATTGAGATTCAAAAATTTGATGAACACAATGTACTTTTAGCTGTCCGTCCCTATGCGACCCCGGAAAACTATTGGGATGTCTATTTTAACGCGTATAGAAATATAAAGAAAGAACTGGGTGCTGCCGGTATACCGGTGGCTTATCCACGCACCAAAGTTGAAATGATTCCTTAAATGGGTTGAGAAAAATGGGGGCTGAAATTGCTCTTGGAGCGGCAGAATTTTCGTTTTAACATCCATGACCTGCTCCAGGGCGTTCGGTCCCCATGATAAAAGGGAATCAATGATTCCCATTCGCATGTCCTTATTTTCAAAACTATGAAAAATGCGGCCTGATCCTTATGATGAGGATCAGGCCGCCTTATGCGTTGTATTCTCCTGGGTTGCTTAGCGGGTACCGGTTGGCAGTGTGTTCTTAATGCTACTTTTTGTCGCCTTTTACCGTAGGGTAAGTAATACCCAGTTGCTGCAGGTAATTATCATACCTGGTCTCATCGAAATAAAATTTCTCGAGCTGGGGACGATATTCTTCCATGATGTCCTGATTCAGATAGATGGCAGGGGCATCATCCGGTCCTACCATGGGAATGTACTCTTGCTTCATTCCTTGCTCTTCACGGAAATATTTCCATGCATTTTCGACCAGTTCTGGCCTGGTGATCAGGTCAATAAGAGTCATGGCTTCCACTTTGGCGCCGGCAACCACTCCTTTATGGGCAATAGGTGTAGCCATGGCCACGGCGTTAGACCAGTGATGGCCCTGTAATCCGGGAATATTGGATGGAAATCGCAGCGTAACGGTGGGTAATTTCCAGCTGATATCACCGATGTCGTCTGACCCACCGCTGATGAAACGGCCATTAGGACGGTCCAGTGTATCGAGGTCCATGGCGAGTCCGCTGGTATCGTTGGAATTTACATCACGTTGCAGAGCCCGGGCGAGGGTCTGGTCGGCATCGCTCCATTCCGGAAGGCCGATCACTTTGATGTTTTCGTACATCGCCTCGGCGATCGGTTGATTGAAATGGCGGGGCCAGGCAGATCCCAGGATTTTTCGGGATACGGTTGTCTTGGTCATCATAGCGGCTCCATCTGCAATGCGATTTGCATTTTCATAAAGCTCCATGATTTTCGGGTATGTCACATGCCGGAAATAATACCAGATGGTCGCTTTGGAAGGCACTACGTTGGGCTGGTCACCACCGTTTTTTATCACCGAATGAGAGCGTTGCAGCGGATCCAGATGTTCGCGTTGGTATTGCCATCCAATGCTCATCAGTTCTACGGCGTCTGCTGCGCTGCGTCCACGCCAGGGAGCGCCTGCCGCATGAGCAGCTTCTCCTTCAAAGGTATATTCCACCGAGATCAGACCGGTCCCTGGTGCCTGTCCATAAGAAACACCCATATTGTTGCCTACGTGGGTAAAGATGCACAGGTCGGCATCGTCAAAATAACCATCCCTGGTAAAATAGGCTTTGGTCCCAACCAGTTCCTCAGCGACGCCGGGCCAGAGCATCAGCGTTCCGGAAAGATTATTTTCCTCCATAACCTCCTTGACCGATAAGGCGGCAACAATGTTTAATGGATTTCCCGAATTGTGACCTTCGCCATGTCCCGGAGCTCCGTCTATGATTGGGTCGTGATAGGCAACTCCTGGTTTTTGACTGGCTTTGGGGATGCAATCCAGGTCACTGCCGATGGCAATGACAGGCTTCCCGTTGCCCCATTTAGCTACCCAGGCGGTAGGGACTCCCGAAATGCCGTATTCGATGGTAAAGCCATGTTCTTTCAGTATTTCCGTCAGGTATTTTGAGGTCTCTACTTCCTGGAATCCCAGTTCGGCGAAGGAGAAAACCTTGTCCGTCATCACCTGCGCCATTTTTGTTTTAGCTTCCACTTTAGCGACGACATCCGCCTTCATGGCTGCAATCTGGGCTTCGGTATCGGCAGGCTGTGCGTTTGCGATCCAGGCAAAGGCCAGCAAACACACGAAAATGCTCATTCTCTTCATAAGTTGGTTTTTATGCGTACGATCTAAAAATAATAAAATGATGCAAATGCGGTAATGCTGGAGGATGCAATTGATTCCTCCAAATTGTGCTATCTAACCCGGTCTTTCCCGGACGGACCCGTTGCCGGATTGCGGCAAATACCGTAGATCAGGATAACGGTTGCCGTTGAACTTCTTTATCTTCACTGGTAAATCTGTGATTTGTGCTGACCGATCAAATATATCAGGATGTCCTGGACGGCTGGATGGCTGTTTATCGGGATGGGTATCTGGCCGACAAAGTATTGCAGCGCATGCTAAAAGATTATCCGCGGACGGCTCGGATGGCCAGGGAAATTGTGGCTCAATCGGTTTATGGCATCCTGAGGCATCAACGACTTTTATTGGCGACCATAGGGGTCGAGGGTGAAATTCCCGACGACAAAGAACAGGATACATTGCTGCAGGCTTACTTGAAATGGTACGGTGACTACGATCAGCGGTATCACTGGAGGTCCAGGCCGGACTGGCATTTTTTGGAACAGGAGCGGAAAAAACTGCTTGAAATCCGGGCATACCGGTTTAGTATTCCGGACTGGGTTGATGCCTATGGATACCGGAATTGGGGCGATGCTTGGGAATCGATCCTGGCGTCCTTACAACAAATTCCTCACCAGGTCTTACGCATCAATACGTTAACAACTACGCGGGAGACGATATTTCAGCAATTGAAAAAGTTGGAGATTCCTGCCCACCGGGATGCCCAGGTGGAAACCGCGTTGCATGTCCGGCAATGGACTCCCCTGTGGGATCTTCCGGCTTTTAAGCAAGGAAACTTTGAAGTACAGGACGCGGGTTCTCAGCAGGTAGGCGCATTTTGTCATGTCCAACCAGGCATGCGGGTAATCGATGCCTGTGCCGGCAGTGGCGGCAAGACATTGCAGTTGGCTGCTGCCATGAATAATAAAGGTAAAATTCTGGCCCTGGATACCGATGGCGTCAAATTGGAAGCATTGGCCAAACGGGCACGACGGGCAGGAATTCACAACATCGAGACCCGGGTGATCGACTCAACCAAGGTAATAAAGAAACTACGGGACTGGGCAGATATCGTACTGGTGGATGCACCTTGTTCGGGAAGTGGCGTCTGGCGTCGCAACCCTGATGCAAAATACCGGATCGAGGAGGAGGACCTGGACCAATTGATACAGACACAACGTGAACTTCTGGTCAGCTACCAGCGTATGGTGAAGCCCGGTGGAATCCTGGTCTATGCGACATGCAGCATTTTTCCGGCGGAGAATGAAGAACAAATGGACTGGTTTGAAAACCAATCAATCCAATTAAGCCGCATCGATCAACAATTTGTTTCGCCCGCTTCCGGTGACCGGGATGGCTTTTTTATGGTGAAATGGAAAAAAGAAGGATAATCATGCAAATGGAGTTGCATTAAAATACGCCAACATATCCAAGGTTTTTCTTTACCCACCAAATTATTAATATTAATCATCTAGTTTATATTCTGGGACAGGCCTGTTACCGGTAGCATTTATTAATCGTTCAATTAATTAATTATGCGTCACCGGATGTCTCATGAAATAGCTGCCGGAGCAATGGCAGATATTGCCTTTTTACTTTTGATCTTTTTTATGATCGCTACTAAAATTGAATCCGACCAGGGTCTTTTAGTGCAGCTGCCACCGTACAATGATACGCCGCCAGTGGCGAGTGGAAATCGAAAAGCTTTGCAAGTGCTTTTAAATGCGGATGATCAAATAATGGTGAGGACAATTGGCAAGATCAGAAATGATCGATACCATAATTTCGGATTATCTGCTTTACCAATGGCATGCAGGACAAGAGGCTTTAATTGCACTGCAGGCAAATCGTCAATCTACTTATGCCGCCTATGTTGGGTATATGATATCCTTTACCGGATAAGGAATCGGTGGAGGACCGTTGGGCGATGCATATTTATCATAAAATGTGGGAAAAATGCAGCCCTGTTCAACAAAAATTCATCCTGGAAAAATATGGTTTCTTATTTCGGAAAAGGATTTGTATTTGGACTAGTTACCCTGTGCCATTTGGTATTTAACTGGTCCGTTTGTCTGGGACAGAAGTATGCATTTAATGGACTTCATAAGGATTTTGATGAAATTCCTTTGGTTGAAGATCAGATAACTGCGAAAGGGACAGGCTCAGGCATTTCGGATATTAAAAAGGTAACCTGGGGCTGAATTTTATGGACTTAAGCCGGAATTTTATACCTGGCAGAGCATAATTGTCAGCAAGTTGCAGTTGAAAATATTCCTTGGCGGATGTGTAGAATCGGATGAAGGTCATTGTTACAATGAAATAATGGAGAAGCACGTAAAGGAACGACATGGCGACCAGGTCTTCGGGCAAATCCTGGACACAAAATCGTCTTTATGAAGAAGGAATAGGATAGGATGCTAAATTTGGAATGGATGAATCGGATTTACAGAAATATTTATTGCCATCTGAATTCCGAATTATTGTCTTCCATTGACCATGCCATCCCGGTAGTCGTTGCCCAATTAAATATTGACAAAACAGGAAAACCTCATCTTGAAAAAATTGTCTTTAGGAATATTCATGCTTTAAACGACTGCAGGTATGAAAATGAGGTGATGTGTTTGATCGAGCAAATGCCAAATTGGGAACCCGCCATAGCAAAAAGGAAGCATGTGAATAGTCGTTATGCTATCCCGGTATTTTTTGAATTAAAAATGTACGATAGGTTTTGTCAGCATTAATATAAAAATCCATTTGCAGGATCAGACCTGATAATAACCGGTGTAATTTAGGTGGTTAATAGTTGTGGCAATTAACCATTCCGGATGATCTCGCAGACAGCATCAGCAGACTTGGGGATCGGGTGGCCTAATATGTTTACCCCGGTATCTGTGACGACTACATTGTCTTCAATACGTATGCCGCCGAAATCTTTTAATTTTTCAATTTCTGCATAATTCAAAAATTGTGCGAATTTATTTTCCGCTTTCCATAGATCGATTAGGGTGGGAATAAAATAAATGCCGGGTTCCACGGTAAAAACAAATCCTGGTAACAATGGTCTTGCGAGGCGTAACGATTTTAATCCAAACTGTTTACTGCGGTCCATGCCTGGTAAATAGCCGACCAGGTTTTCGTCCAGATCTTCCATGTCGTGAACATCCAGCCCCAGCATATGACCTAATCCGTGCGGGAAAAACAGGGCATGGGCACCGGCGGCGACGGCTTCATCCACATCTCCTTTCATTAGCCCGAGGTCCTTCAACCCTGAAGCGATGATTTTGGCTGCATTCAGGTGAATGTCGCGGTACGGGACTCCGGGAGCTACCTGGTCAATGGAATCCATTTCTGCTTTAAGGACCAGGTTGTATATAGCGTGTTGTATGTCATTCATTGCTCCGCCTACCGGACAGGTACGGGTGATGTCGCCGGCATAATGCATGGGTGATTCTGCTCCGAAGTCCCCAACAAGGAATTGGCCTGCCTTCAGGACATTGCCATGGGCATGATTGTGCAGTGTTTCCCCGTGGATGGAGATGATATTGGGATAAGCAGGCATTGAGCCTGCTGCCAGGGCAATGGCTGTCACTGCGGCATTAATGGCTTGTTCATGGACTCCCGGTTGGGCCATTTCCATCATCTTGATGTGCATGTCCCGGGTCAGATTGACGGCGACCGTAATCTCTTCCAATTCTTCTTCCGATTTGATCGCCCGCTGACTGATCACGGTCTCGATCAGTTTCCGGGAAGGGTGCGCAGTTATTTCCGCGGGTGTCCGGCCTAGCCACTGAGCCAATTTCAGGGTATTCAACTGGCGGTAAGGCGGCAGATAATGCACGATACGGTGTTGACTGACAGCTTGTTGGATCAAGGACTGTAAGTCGCTGAGTGAACCGGTCTTATGAATACCTACGGAAGCGGCCTGATCCGCGATTTGGGGTTGCTGGCCCATCCAGACGATATCGTCAATGGTGAAGTCGTTTCCGAACAGGGTGACTTCGCTGGAGTCTGCGTCCAAAGCCAATACCAGATTTTGCCGGTCAATCCCGCAATAATACAGGAAGGAGCTATCCTGACGGAAGGGATAGGTATTATCGGTATAGTTCATCGGACTGTCCTCGTTTCCAAGGATAAGGATTAGTCCTTCGGGAACGCGTTCAATCAGGGTATTGCGGCGTGCGATGTAGGTCGCAGCGGAGAATGTCGGTGTCATGGTCCTTGATTTGAAGTCAATTTAGGAAAATAATAAGGAAGGACCGAAAACCACTGCATCCAGCCGGTATGATTTTTATTCTGGGAGGATATTGGATGGCGGTTGCATTTTTTTGTATTTTTGTCGGCTCTTAAGAAACGTTCTTTCATTTTGGGTGATTAGCTCAGTTGGTTTAGAGCGCCGCCTTGACAGGGCGGAGGTCACTGGTTCGAATCCAGTATCACCCACCCGGGTTTTAGATGTGGGATGTGAGCTATGAGATGGGAGACTTTCTCGGATCTCACATCTAGAATCTCAAATCTAAAATAGTACGGGGTGTAGCTCAGCCAGGTTAGAGTACACGTCTGGGGGGCGTGTGGCCGGTGGTTCGAATCCACTCACCCCGACAACCTTTTACAGGGTCATCAGCGCAGCTGGTGACCTTTTTTGTTTCATCCTCTCGAGCTGAATGGATACATTCAAGCGAAGAGGGGAGAAACAAAAAAACTGCACCCTAAGGTGCAGCCCCTGTAAAAGGATGTAAAGCCCCCACCAAGGATCGCCGCAGGCAATCCACGCCTAGCAGATCTTAGACGATAAGATAGGAGACATTAGAATTGTTCCAGCTGAATGGATACATTCAAGCGAAGAGGGGAGAAACAAAAAAACGGCACCTTAAGGTGCAGATCCTGTAAAAGGTTGTGACGCCCCCACCAAGGATCGCCGCAGGCAATCCACGCCTAGCAGATCTTAGACGATAGATAGGAGACCTGACACTCAATGATTTGGCCAGTGCATCCGGCCTCCCATCTCATGTCCTCTCCCAGCTCATTAACCGGCAGGGTGGAAAGAACATTTTCGATTTCATCAACAATTATCGGGTTGAAGCAGTAAAGCTACGGATCCGGAATAAGGCACACAGTGAGAAGACCCTTCTCTCTATTGCCCTGGAGTGTGGCTTTAACTCCAAGGCATCCTTCAACCGGGTGTTCCTGAAGATGTCTGGACAGACACCACGTGATTATGGCAGGAGTTTGGAGTAATTTGTATAGCGCAATAGCAGATCCTGCAGGATTAATCAATTCTATCTTGGTATCTTCACCTTCCCGAACTTGTTTTTTATTAATCCTTTGTTTTTGAATGTACTATGAAAAAATATGCTACAACCTTAGGCTTGTTACTGCTTGGGCTTACATTCCTTAAAAGCCAGTCCCTGCATCAATCCGTTTTGCTTCAATACGACAAGCAGATCGATGACATCATCAGGCAGATGACGCTGGAAGAGAAAATTGAAATGTTGCACGCCAAACACATGTTCACCTCAGCCGGTGTGCCCCGGTTGGGGATTGCGGATATGATCTATGCCGATGGCCCGTTTGGGATACGGGAAGAAATGCAACCGGACGGCTGGGCTGGTCTTGGCTGGGAAAAGGATAAAGCGACTTTTTTTCCAACCGGATCTGCATTAGCTGCTACCTGGAGCCCGGAGCTGGCCTACGCTTACGGAACAGGGATGGCTGCCGAAGCCAGGCGAAGAGGAAAGGATATGTTACTCGGTCCGGCCATTAACATTCAACGCATTCCGACCGGCGGGCGTACCTACGAGTATTTAAGCGAGGACCCATTCCTGAGTTCTAGGCTCTCAGTAGCGTATACCCAAGGGGTTCAGGACAACGGTGTTGCAGTTTGTTTGAAGCATTTCGCACTAAATAATCAGGAAAATAACCGGGGCACCGTAAATGTGATCATCGGTGAGCGGGCCATGCGGGAGATTTACCTGCCCCCTTTTGAAGCTGCAGTAGTAGAAGCGGATGCCTACGGCGTGATGGCCGCCTACAACAAGGTCAATGGTTGGTGGTGTGCGGAAAACGACTTGTTGCTCAATCAAATCCTGCGTAAGGAATGGGGTTTTGCAGGTATGGTCATTTCCGACTGGAGCGGCACCCATAGTACGGTGGATGCAATCAATCATGGGCTGAATGTGGAAATGCCAACCAAACAATTTCTCGGCGCCGCCTTATTGGATTCCGTCAAAGCAGGCATTGTATCCGAAGCAGTCATTAATGAACGGGTGAAGGAGATCCTGCGGGTGCGCATGGCTATAAAACCTATTCCGGCAGAAGAAGCCAATCAGATCATGACTTCTCAACCTGCCCAGCAAAAGATTGCCTATGACGTGGCTAGCAAG
Organism: Lewinellaceae bacterium; assembly: GCA_020636355.1. Classification (GTDB taxonomy): domain Bacteria; phylum Bacteroidota; class Bacteroidia; order Chitinophagales; family Saprospiraceae; genus JAGQXC01. The sequence continues at coordinate 711,665 of JACJYB010000001.1, forward strand.
TCCATCGTACTGCTGAAGAATGAGGGCGTGCTTCCCCTGGATCTTAGCCGGAAACCCGTGATCGCCGTCATCGGGGCAAATGCAACCCAAATCATGGCTACCGGAGGATTAGGTGCAGGCGTCAAAACGCTGTACGAAGTAACTCCACTGGCTGGATTGCAAGATCGGATTGGCGATAAAGCCGAGCTGCGTTATGCACAAGGGTATGTCCCCGTCGTTTATCGTTGGGGCAGGAGAACTCCGGAACAAATCGAAAAAGAGCAACAGGAAAACGACATCAAATCAAAACAACTCGCTAAGGAAGCCATTGAGATCGCATCACAGGCCGATTTGGTCCTATTTGTCGGGGGAGATAACCGGGCCGTGGAGACCGAAGGCCGGGACCGTGAAACCATCGAACTGCCCTCCGGACAAGACGACCTTATCCGTCAAATCGCGGAAGTCAATAACAACATCGTGACCGTGCTGGTCAGCGGTGCACCCAATGACCTTAAAGTGGTTCAACCCATCTCGAAAGCGCTGCTGATTTCCTGGTTCAATGGTTCTGAAGGTGGTCATGCCCTGGCGGATGTTTTATTGGGGAACATCGCTCCCGGAGGACGTTTGCCGTTCTCTTTGCCGGTAAATCTCAAGGACTCTCCCGCCTATGCACTGGGAAATTATCCGCAAGGAGATAAAGGAGGGGACGTATTTGCGAATCTGGTGTCGGAATCCGCATCCAGCGGGAAAGCAAAACAATCGGAAAGTGATCCGAATGCTGCCTATTATTCTGAAGAATCCCTGGTAGGATATCGCTGGTTTGACACCAAAAAGATACCGGTGATGTATCCTTTTGGTTATGGACTTACATATACCCAATTTGCCTATTCCGGACTTAAAATCGAACAAGATACCTATGCCAGTGATGAGGTCATTTCTCTTTCTGTGGAAGTTCAGAATACCGGCGGACGGCCGGCCGACGAGGTGGTTCAGGTTTATGTACATCGCATCGACGGTTCCGTGGCCTGGCCGGAAAAGGAACTAAAAGCTTTCGCCAGAGTATCGTTACAAGCTGGAGAGAAGCAGACGGTCCAATTAAATGTGCCGGTAAAAGGTCTGCGGTATTGGGATGAAACGAGTCATGCCTGGAAGGACGACTTGTGTAATATTGAATTGCTGGTTGGCGCTTCTTCCGGCGATATTCGGCTGACCAGAAAAGTCACTTTGCATTGATGCGACCTTAGCATCCGTATTAATAGCATCACTTAGGTGAGTTCGTTCAATGCTCCATTTCGGAGTAGGGCAATCTTTCCTTATCAACAGCCAAAGTCGTTCAATTAACGGCTTTTGGAGTATTCCGGTAAGCAAAATCCTGGCTTACGAAGAATTAACATATACCTTGCGCAGGTCAAATACATGACGTAGTGGTTTATCATGAGGAAACTATATATGATCAAATTTGATTATAAGTGTTGTTGCTATATTTCGCATTAGAAAATTTAACAGCTTTGTCGCAACACTAAAGCCCAATTCAAGTTCTAATAGGGTCGTTTGAGAAAGCTGGTTTATAGTGTTTTGCACGAATTTTGATTTCTCATCCGTTTGATTTCTTTTTAAACGATCTCGCTTTGAATTTTTCCTTTGATCGAAATCTATCCAAGTTCCTTCTGATCCTGATTAGCCTGGTGTGCATTAATTTGTCACGAGGTTTTTCGCAGGACTTATTATCGGAAGAGGGATGGAACATGGTGTCGTCGAGTTCCGATATGAAGGTATATACGCGCATCGTTGCTTCATCCTCAATCAAGGAATTACGAATAGACTTTAATATGACTGGTACGGTTGCCAGTGTCATGCAGGTATTGGACGATGTGGAAGGTTACAGCAATTGGGTGTACAAATGCGAAGAGCCGGAGCGGTTAACCACCGTATCCAGCCGTGAATTTTACTATTATGTGCAGACCGATATGCCATTTCCCGCATCCGACCGTGACCTGATTATTCGATCCCGTCATCAGATCGATCCGGCTAGTGGCATTTACCGCGCCCATTCCCTGGCGGTGCCGGAATATCTCCCAAATAGGGAAGGAATGGTTCGGGTGCAAAATTTCGAGTCGTTTTGGACCGTCACTCCTTCGGGCAATGGCCGGGTAGCCATCGATTACCGCGTCCGTACAGATCCGGGAGGAAGTATTCCGGCCTGGATCATCAATTTGGGTATAACGATGGGACCGGTAAAAACGATGGAGCAATTAGCCGCTACCGTTCAGGAATACGCATCCCGCGTCGCTAACCGGGAGGATGAATAATGCCTGACCCATTAAGCAAAATTTAGATTAGTTTTTGCGTTGCTGATAGACCCGCACGTAATCTACCTCAAATCTGGCCGGGAAGAAAGCATCATTGATCGTTCCCCCATTTGTCCCGCCCAGGGCAAAATCCAACAGCATGAAATGTGGTTGCCGGAAAGGATTGCCCGAGCCGTCCTTGTTGTTTACGTCATCCAGAAGAACCTCATTTAAAAGCTGATCATCCACATACAGCCGGATAAACGTCGCGCTCCAGTCCATGGTCCAGGTATGGAATTGTGCAGCCCACGCCGCTCCTCCGAAATCATCTATGTTGTGCCGGGTGTCGTGCCACTCCGTTTTACCATTCGCGCCCTGACAAGCCACATTGGCTAGCAGGAGACCACGGTAAAATTCCATGATATCTATTTCTCCATTAGCCGGCCAGCGTCCATGGCTTCCCAGCGTCCACCAGGCCGGCCAGAACCCTGAACGAATATCGATCCGGGCGCGCATTTCAAATCGCCCGTAGCGCCATTCCTGTTTCCCTCTGGTGTTGATACTGGAAGAAGTATAGGCGATGCGGGGCCGGGTTTGACGCCAGTCTTTGCCTGAAGCCTGGAAGAAAGGGTTGACTTTATCTTCTCTCCGGGCTTCTAGGATCAGCAGCCCGTCTTCCATCCAGGCATTCGCTTCCTGGTACCATTGATCTTCTTCATTGCGCACAAATCCATGTTCGAAATTCCAGAAATTGGTGTCGGGTAGACCGGTGCCGTCAAATTCATCCGACCAGACAAGCTGAAGAGAATCTAAATCTTCCGGTAAATCAGAAAGCCTGGTCTGTTGGCCGCTACCCTTAGGAAGAAAAAACAAGCAAGCGTATAGTCCTGTCAGCAGGGGTATGGCGTGATGCAGTATTCTTATCCGGTAGTGCATGATCGGATCATTTTTAAAAGAATATATTGATGAATTCTTAATTCCTCCTATACTCGTTAAAATAGGAATAAATCGTATCATTAAAGGATAGAACCAACATGATACTGTATGCTAAAACGAACAAAGCGAACCGGAAGGCCTTTGATCATTTATTATTTATTGTTGTTCTTTGGCATCTCCACATATGCGCAAACACCTACTATTGATTCCTTGTTGGTTGTTTTGGAATCCGAAACAGATCCTGTAAACAGAGGCGATATACTATTGCAACTGACACGGCTTCATATAAATGACTTGCCTAAATTTTTAGAATATCTTGATCAGGCTGCCACCATTCCAGCTTTTGCCTCGGATTCTAAATGGTCCAACCACATTCAGTTTTTGCGAGGATTCTATTTCGAGCGGTTGCGAAATTTTGATTCCGCACGGATTTATTTTCAAAATGTATTGGATGCACAATCGGTCACAATTACGGATACCCAGATTGTTTCCGCAACTTATTTTAAACTGGGCAATATGGCCCGCCTGGAAGGTAACCAGGATAACGCCATTGAATTTTTCCAGAAATCTCTGCAGTTGGATGAGGCCAGAAGTGATGAAAACTCAGTGGCTGGTACCCAGATTGCATTGGGAGTGATCTATAAAAATATTGGACTCTATGACCAGGCTATCACCTATTACCAGCAGGCATATGATACCTATGCCAAGTCGAATCACTATGAAAACATGGCAACGTGCATGCTCAATATTGCCAACGTCTATAGCCGTCAAAAAAAATATCCGGAAGCCATCGATCAATTTCAAAAGGCCCTGGAGTTTTCCGAAAATGTTTCGAATCCCGATAATTTATTAGCGTTCATTTATGGGAATTTGGGAAATTGTTATACCCAGCAAAATGACCATGCTCAAGCACTTAACTATACCCAAAGGGCGTATGAATTGATGAAAGGGAAGACAGGTCCGGAGGAGCAGGCAACAATGTTGATTGGGATCAGTAATAGCTTACGGGAATTGGGCCGCCTGAATGAATCTGCCAGCCGGTTGCAGGATGCGCAAAAAATGTGCGAAAATGCGGATGGCTTGATCCAGGTTCAGGAAAGAATTCAATATCAATTGTTTCACATTTATCTGGAGCAAAACCGTTTAAAAGAGGCGAATGATGCCATTCAATTGCATTTAAAATTACACGATAGTCTTCAGCGTTCCGAAGTCAGTAAACAATTATTGGAAATCAATACCAAATACGAAACGGAGAAAAAGGAAAATGAAATTGCGTTATTAAATGCGGATAATGAACTGGTAGCTGCACATTTACAAGCAGCAAAAAATAGGAATGTTGGATTATTAGTCGGATTTATTTTGGTAGGAGGACTACTGACAGTTGTCTACCGTCTTTTTCAGAAGACAAAATGGCAAAACAAGCAGATCTCAAAGGCATTACATGAAAAGGAAGTACTTCTCCGCGAGATCCACCACCGCGTAAAAAATAATTTGCAGGTGATCTCTTCACTCCTGGCATTGCAATCGGAACACGTGGATGATAATGTCGCCCTGAGCGCTTTGCAGGAGGGACAGGATCGTGTGCAGTCCATGGCACTTATCCACCAAAATCTGTATCAGGATCACAACCTGACCGGTGTGTCAATCAATGAATACTTTACAAAATTGATCCGCAATCTGTTTGATTCGTACAATATCCGCAAAGATCAGATCCGGTTGGAAATGAACATTGACCCACTCAATCTGGATGTCGACACGGTTGTGCCGATCGGATTGATCGTGAATGAGTTGGTGAGCAATAGCCTGAAATATGCCTTTCCGGATAACCGGAAGGGAACCATTTGGGTCGACCTGGTGGAAAAGGGCCAACAGCTCTATCTATCCATCAAGGATGACGGAATCGGAATGCCCCCCGAAAGGGAGGAGAGTCTCGGACAGTCCTTCGGTTACCGGCTGATCAAAATTTTTACCAGGCAATTAAAAGGCACGTTATCCATCACCGGCGACCCTGGTACACAGGTGTCTATCGCAATTAATAAGTACAGTAGGCCCGCTGTCTAATGGAGACAGCATATCAACACTCGACTAGCGAATAGCCTCCGTGATCAATTTGGAAACACCATCCCCGTCTTTAAAATGGTGCGATCCGTTTACCGTTTCAACTTTAATATTAGGGTGGTTAAAACCTTGTGGAAAGATAGGTTTTTCCTCATCCCCGTAAATACATAATACCGGAACCCGGTTGATGGCATCCATTGCTTTCATCACATCGTTGGAATAAGAATCCGTACCCATTCCCATCATGTCGATGTAGTGTACCTGAAAATCCGTGGTTTTAGCCGGCGACATCAATACGACCAACTTTATTTTTTCTTTCAGATCCTCCGGCAAATAAGCATAGATGAAGGGTGCCACATCTGCTCCAAATGAGAAGCCTGAGAACAGGATGGATTTTCTATTCCATTTTTTTAAATATTCCCGGATAACGGGAGCCAATTCACGGGCTGCTTTTTCCGGCGGGACCTCATTCCAAAAGTATTTTCGCGAATCGATTCCGATAACCGGCATATTCAGCTGCGCCATTTTATCAGAAAAAGGTTGACAAAAGTGCACCCATCCGCCGTCTCCTGATAAGAAAAACACCAATGGTGCATCCTGGTCTTCGGATGCAGGGGTAATGTGTAATTGCAATTCCTGAGCCGTCAGCGCGCAAGAAAGAATAATTCCTGGCCACAAAAAAATAGTCAGCCGAACCCATTTGTTTCGAAGCATTAACATGACGAACCGAATTTTTTGATACACTGTTTGTCTTAATGATGAGTGTAAAGTGTTATTTAGTCGAAAATGTGCACCATAAGAAATTCATCAACGAGTTTACGCCTTCAAAAGGTGCTACATTTTGATTATCCGCTGCCTGGCCAACACTTCGCCCAGGTTATCTTTTACCAGAATTAAATATATCCCGGCCGGAAGTGCACTCAGGTCCACGGAAGTATGCGGCCCGTAGACCCATGTAGTATGAACCTTAATGCCATAAATCGAATAGACACTCACCAGGGATTGTTGATTAGCTTCTGATAAGATCTGGACCTGATCCAGAATTGGATTGGGAAAAATTTTGACCGTTTGCGAAAGTTGTGTTTCAACAGATGTAGTCAGGCAGTTTGCCGCTGACTTTGTTTCTACAACTTTATGGATTACTCCTGTGCAACCATTGGCGTCAGTCAGGGTTACCTGAAACGTGCCGGAGCCAATATTTGTCCGTTGAAGACTGGTAGATCCGTCATCCCATTTGTAGCTGAAAGGAGCTGTGCCACTTGCCGGTTCGACCTGTAGGGTACCCTTATCATCAGCACATAATGTATCAGGGCCCAATAATGTGGCATTGATAACAGGACAGCCCCCCGGAACATAAAATCCAAAGTCAACAGACATATTTCCGGAAGGATTGTAGTCAAACCAATCCGCAGGTAGATCATCATCGTCCAGGGGTTCGCCGTCTTTTGACAAATCAATAATACCGGAGGCAAAATCCATCTCTCCCAATCCTGCAAACTGATTGCCCGGACGGCCATTGTTGTCTTTATCTATATCTGTGTTTGGGTCCAATTCAATGCTGGTGTTGACCATACCATGAAGCGGTTGACCTTCTTCCCAATTATCTAGAAACCAAACGAAAACAATGTATTTACCCGGCTCTAGACCACTGAAGCGATAAAAGCCGCTGGAATCCGTTTTTACGACTCCTCTGAACCCATTGGAGTCTGGAATATCATCGCCATCCGAGTCCGCCCAAAGCAGTAAGCTGACTCCCGGAATCCCTGGCTCCCCAAAATCATCCACTCCATTGCGATTGAGGTCATTCCAAACCCGGTTTCCAATCGCATTGGCTGCAATAGGACGTACGCCCGGATAGACTGCCTGAAGCGTTGCGCCTTCCATAAAATGCTGAGCGGTGATGTTTTGGCTGGGGTCGTTGATATTGCCGGTGGTATGGTCACTTTGATCCCTGGATACCAATGGGCGGTTGTAAAGTTCAACTTTGACCAGTTCTTTGTCTCCTGGCACCACCAATCCAAAGTTGCATAGATCATTACGCCAGATGTGATACCCCCAATTATAATCGGCAGTCCTGATGTAGGACTGGTAAGGATCAACCATTATTAAAGTGCTTCCGTCCGCATACGTCATTTTCAAAGTAATGTCTTTTGACTGTTCGAAAAATGGCCTCCATTCCGACTGCATCCGGCTAAAAGTTGCTGGATCGGTAGGATCGATGATCGGCGGCAAGGTTCCGGTGAATTTGATTGGCTTATAAATGATGTTTGCTTGAGGCTGCGTCTCGTGGGCGGTACCATAAACCAGATAAACAGAAGTATTCAAATTTTCTTGTCCAAGCACCTGCATCTGTTCTTCGTAAGTTGGGTCCTGAGGCTGCGTTGCTTCCCGCTGATAGACCCGCTGTCCATTTTCGATTTTTGCCAACGGAAATCCCTGCTGCCTGTAAAACTGGAAAGGCTCGGCACTTCCCCGGTAGCTTACTTCCCCGGTATATAGTTCTGCACTTCCGACCATATAACGCTGCATGGCAAGTTCTGAAAAATCACCAAACCCTTCCCATGGTCCCGGGCCATAGCTCCGGGCTTGCAGGCAATGGTTATTTCGTTGCATGGCATCCGATGCCTCAAGACCTGCCTGACCGCGCGCATCATATTGGCAGATGGGGTCAATGAATTCATACAAATGCTGCAGAAAGCTCCAGGATTCGCCCCGGCCCCCACCATTACCCGTGTCACCCCCGTAGGGATAGACGTATTCCCATTCGGACGGATTTTCTTTGTGGTAGTAATCTCCCCAATGCTGTAGACTGAAAGCATGTCCCAATTCATGAACAAATACATCGTCATAATCAAAACCTACAAAGGACTTGCCACCTCCCCATCCGCCCGGGGAAAGGTTGAGTGTGTTTCCGAAATAGAAAGTTGACAGATAATCCTGCGTGCTGCGGTGCAGGTTCTGCATAAACAGGGTGGCAATGGAATTGATGGACCCGTCGCTGTTGATGTTATTGGCTTGCATTTCGCCCCGGGTCTTTAACCGGACCAGTTGCTCGGAGTCATTGTTGGCAATTACTTCGGGCATAACCAGGCGCTGTGGAAATTTACCAAAGCGCACGACACTGGCTGGAAATACTGAGGCCATTTCAGCAAGTAGGTTCGGGATTTGTGCAAAGTGCGGCGGCTCCGTATTGTAATCCAGCAGGTCCATTTCGAAGAGAACCAGGTTGAGCTCCGTATAGGGCCCAATTTTAAGTTCATCTGGGGTAATTATTCTGGTTTGCCCGTCAATATGCAGTTTCAGACTTAATCCTGACTGGATCCAATCTTTAGGTAGTGTCACAGAAAAATAATCATCAAAATTTGGTACGCTCAGGTCAATGGAAGATGGTAATTCCGCAGGTCCTTTCAGACATTTTACACCCAGTGAATTCCCTTTCATAAATCCTTCTACCTGAACATCCGGTGCCTGCCCAGCACCGGTAACAGCCACCTGGAATAAAGCAGGCCGATGTCCGATTAAAAAATAAAACGGATGGTCAAGAGATAACCGTTGCGTTTGGGCAAAAAAAATGCCTTTCAATGATGCGGATGTGTTTTCTATGCCCAAACAGGTACCCTGATCATCCGGTTCGGGGAACACATATTCTGAGAATTGATAAGACTCAGGTAATGCCGGATTGGTATTGGGACGTACAGTACCTAAAATGGTTTGACCCTGGGCAACAATAATGCAACAGAAAATCATTATCACACTGCAAAAGCCAGCGTATTTCATAGCTAAGGATTTTGACGAAAATACTTAATTATAGCAATCTTTCATTTTGGCTGAAAGACGGTAGGGTAGGCGGTGATTTTTTGCTCAGCTTTTTTGCAGTAATGTTTTGGATTTATTTCGTTTTCAGCAATTTTTTGGTTGACCCTGAAGGAGTCGAACCTCCATCTCCCCGGTAAAGTGCCGGGTTCTCTATCCAGTTGAGCTAAGGGTCAATAGTAACCATCTTATTTCAATCATAAAGACAGGATGGCGGTTGAGGGTCACATGTCATTTACTGTTTACATCATTTTTTCTAAATTGCCTTCCATGCATAAAGCCCTACATTTTCTTAGAGGTAAGCAAAAAATCCTGCTACAGGTAGCCCTTAGTTTGCTTTTTGTGGGCTTGGGCGTCTATTTCTTCCGTCATGAAGAGGCGGAAATTCCTAAGGTGATCGAGGCATTGAAGGTAGCAAAGGTACCCTGGATGCTCGCCGGAGGCGTGTTGTTGCTGGGCTTCATTGCCGTTCAGGGTTTGATGTACGTGTACAGTTTCAAAGCCATTGACCGGAAAATCGGCCTTGTTACTGCTATGGCCCTATTTCTTAAAAGGAATTTGATCAGTGTTTTTCTTCCGGCTGGTCTATTGACCAATATGTTTTTTTTTACCGCTGAGCTTGAAAGGAAAGAAGGGGTGTCCAAGACCGATACGTATTTCGCGTCTTCCATCTTCAGCATCAATTCCATTTTGTCATCGGTTATTATTGGCGTCCCGGCGTTGATCTGGTTACTTGTTAATAGTAAGCTGAGTGGCGGAATGATTTCGGGAGTTCTGCTGATCGTTCTTTTTATGGGCACGGTGATCTATGCAATTCGGGATATTCGAAGAGGAGGTCCCTGGTATCATTACCTGGATCGCAAGATGCCATCCTTGTCCGAAATCCTGAATAATTTAAGGCAAAATGCCTTTGACCACCGTGCTTTCTGGATGGTTCTGCTGTTGTCCTGTGTGATTGAGTTCATCGGAATCAGTCATTTGTACATTTCCATGGAAGCGCTGGATTTGCCTGCATCCTGGAGTGCGGCGATCATCGGATATGCCATTGTATTGGTCCTTTTGATGAGTTCGCCTTTCTTACGTGGGGTGGGAGTTATCGAAGTTGCTTTAACCTACGCCTTGACCCTCTTCGGCTTGACCACGATTGAGGCTATCTCCGTGGCCATGTTATTTCGCTTTTTTGAATTCTGGGCATTGTTGATCCTTGGAATACTATTATTGCTATTTCAACGCGGCTCCCTCCTGGTGCGGGTTTTCCCTGCGATGCTGCTTTTTGCGCTGGGTTTAGTCAATATTTTTAGCGCCATAACCCCGGCGGTACCATCACGAATGCATATCCTGGCGGATTACCTGCCGCTGGCTGCCATCAATGCGTCTACCTATTTTGTCTTGTTTTCAGGCGTCTTGATGCTTGGGGTAGGAGCCTACCTGCTCAGAGGGCTGCGCAATGCCTGGTGGATGGCGGTCGTTTTGAGTGCCTTGTCACTCCTGACCCATCTGACCAAAGGGATCGACTACGAAGAAGCAACCCTGGCATTGGTTGTATTAATCAGTCTGCTGGTAGAACGCAGGCATTATTTTATCCGCAATGACCTGGCCTTGGCTCGGTTGAGTTTATTCCCGGGTTTGGTCGCACTGTTTGGCGTTCTCGCCTTCGGCACCATTGGTTTTTATTTTATCAACATCCGTCATTTCAATGCGGATTTTACCCTGCTGGATTCGTTAAAGGAATCGGCTACCTCTTTGTTATTGCTCAATGTGGATTTGGTTCCGGTAACCCGGTTTGCCAAAGAATTTCTCTACGGCATGCATTTTCTGGGCGGGGCATCTTTGGCATATCTGGCATTTCTGTCCCTGCGCCCTTTGGTTATACGCAGTACCAGCCATTCAGAGGACCAGGAGCGGGCCCGGGAACTGATCAGACGGTATGGCAAATCTCCCCTGGATTATTTTAAATCCTATGAGGATAAATCCTTTTGGTTTTCCGCCAATCAAGAAGGTATGGTGGCCTATAAAACAAGCCGGACATATGCTATTGTCCTGGAGAATCCGGTCTGCAAGCATGAAACTGCAATGGCGCAAGTCATCCTTGATTTTGAAAAATGGTGTCGGGATAACGGCTTGCGTACCGCCTGGTATCGCATCCCGCAACATAGTTTGTCCAGCTATGAACAACTGGGGAAAAAGTTTTTACCCGTCGGAGAAGACGCTACGGTTGACCTAACTCAATTCAATTTGCAGGGCGCTTCAAAGAAAGCATTGAGAAATGTATTGAATCGACTGGAGAAAGAAGGCTATACCTTTCACAGCTATGAGCCACCACAATCCGACCGGCTCCTGCAACAATTGCAGGCGGTCAGTGGTGATTGGCTGAAAGAGACCGGCCGTAACGAACTGGTTTTTTCGCAGGGATCATTTAGTGTGGATGAAATACGTCAGCAGACGGTATTTACGATCGAAAACAATCAGGGTAAGGTGGTCGGATTTGTTAATATCATTCCTTGCACCTCTCCGGGGATGGCCAATTTTGACTTGATGCGAAGGACCCATGATGCACCGAACGGGGTCATGGATTATCTATTTGTGCGGATGTTTGAAGCTTTACGGGAGAAAGGATTCACCGAGTGTAATCTGGGGATGGTCCCAATGAGCGGAATTGATGATCCGGAAAATTTTCAGGAACGCATCATCAAGCTTGCCTATGAGCGTATCCGCCAGTTCTCCCACTATAAGAGTCTGCGCTTTTTTAAGGAGAAATTTGATCCTCAATGGGAGATGATGTACCTGGTTTACAATGAGCCATTTGATCTTATCTACATACCCGGCGCCCTGGAAAAGGTGATGGAATCCTGACCGGAGAGCCCTGCTTGCATTTTTTAAATACCTTTCAATATGTTCCTAAACGCAAATTCAGTTTCCATTTCTTTGGTCGTGCTTGGTAGCCTTTGCTTTACGCCAATCACACAGGCACAACCGGCGATGAAACCCAATACCATAGTCACTACGGACGGAGAAATTGATGATGTCGATTCCTTTATCCGCATGTTGTTATATGCCAACGAATTTCACCTTGAAGGGCTGATTTACAGCAGTTCCCAATGGCATTACAAAGGTGATGGTGCAGGAACGTCGTTTGTGTCCGAGCTGGAGATGACAAAAAACATCTATGGTTCCCGAACCGAATTGCGCTGGCCCGGTACGCAATGGATGGACACAATGCTTGATGCCTATGAGCAGGTATATCCCATGCTCTCTCAAAATGCTTCCGGGTATCCTACCGCCGATCACCTGCGCAGCCTCATCCGTGTTGGAAACATAGATTTTGAGGGAGAAATGGAAAAAGAAACACCCGGATCCCGGTTTATCCAGGAGCGGTTGATGAATGATAATCCGGAACCCATTTACTTGCAGGTCTGGGGAGGTACCAATACCATTGCCCGGGCGCTCAAGTCCATTCAGGAGCAGTTCGGTCATACCGACCAATGGGAAACGGTGTACCGGAAGGTTTGTGATAAGACGATACTTTACATGATCCTGGATCAGGATGCGGCCTACAATAAATACATCGCTCCAAATTGGCCGGATATCCGCGTTCTTTACAACACAAATCAATTCTGGACCTTTGCTTATTTCTGGAAAAGGACGGTGCCACCATCCCTGCATCATTACCTGGAAGGGCGATTTATGGGTGAATCCATCATTAAGGGCCATGGTCCGTTACTGGCTCATTATTACAGTTATGGTGATGGACAAAAGCAGGCCGGGGATCCGGAACACATTCATGGTGATCCCGCCCACCTGAAAGATGGTCAGTGGGGAAGCTTTGAGAAATATGATTTTATTTCTGAAGGAGACTCTCCATCCTATTTGCATCTGATCGATGTCGGGTTGGATAATCTGGAGCATCCTGAATATGGAGGGTGGGGAGGTCGCCTGGCCACTTCTCCGGAACATCCCAGGCGTTGGGAAGATGGTGATTCCGTGGCCGACTGGAATCCTTACACCCAGCAGGAAGACAAGTCTTTTCCGCAAACGCGGTGGATTCCTGCTATCCAAGAGGATTTTGCTGCCCGTGCCGAATGGTGTATAAAACCTTACAAAGAAGCAAACCATGCTCCCCTCGTTCGATTGAAAGGACATGCTTCACGAACTGCTTCGCCGGGAGACAAGATCCAGGCAAGGATCAAAACAAAAGACCCCGATGGTGATGTATTGCAAATCCGGTTTTGGCAATACCGCGAAGCTGGCACCTATCCTCAGGAAATTCATCTGACCAGTCAGGGTAATAAGGTGCATTTTAAGATTCCCGATACAGCCGATCGGGGTACCATCCATATCCTGGCCGAAGTAAAGGACGGCTCCAGCCATCCGATGACCCGTTATGCCCGGCTGGTGGTAAACGTACAGTAGCCTCAAGCCCCCAGTACAGAACCTTGCCCGGCCAGAGTGGCGGCTTTTAGTCGACTGATTCAGCCTTTTTTCTCCATGTTGATGGTCGTTAGTCCATATTTGTTTGACAAATCTTAGAGAAATAATATATTTGTTTGACAAATCTTATAGATATGGTTCCGGACCAAATTGGCCATTTTGAAGAACAGGTGCTGACCCTGGTAGCCATCCTCGGAGAAGAAGCCTATGGTAATGCCATCGTTGAAGAGTTCAAAACGCGGTTAGAAAAATCTGTAAACCTGAGCTCGGTTCATGTTACGCTTTACCGCCTGGAAGATAAGGGGCTGGTAAAATCCCAAATGGGTGGTTCCACCAGTGTACGTGGTGGGCGACGCAAGCGGATTTTTACCATTACCAATGCCGGTATGGCAACCCTGCAAGCGCTTAAAACATCCAGGGAACAATTATGGCAATGGTTGCCGCAGCTTAAATTCTCACACTAGCCATGAGTCAGGGACCTCCGCGCCTGGGCTTCCGAATACTTCGCCGGTTCTGTCCGCCTTCATTGGTTGAAAGTGTCGAGGGCGATCTGATCGAAGCTTATGAAAGACACCTGAAGCAACATCGTCGCTGGAAGGCAAACATGATTTTCCTGTATCAGGTAATCCGATTTTTTAGATGGGGAATTATTTCCCGAAATCATCCGACCATGTATTTTTTTAATCATTCATTAATTGGCAACCACCTCAAGCTTGCTGTACGCAATTACCGCCGCCATCTTGGGTATTCACTCATTAACCTTACGGGACTGTCGGTTGGCTTGGCCGTTTGTTTTATTCTATTCAGTTATACCCGACAGGAATTGAGTTACGATGACTTCCACCGGGATATCGAAAAAATGTACCGGGTCAACCAAACCAATATCTGGACGCAGGACGGCGGATGGTTTGCAAGCACGGCGCCTCCGTTGGCGGAACAGGCCTTGCAAGAAATTCCTGGCATTGAAGCCGCATTGCGAATCAATACACCGGGCAGTTTTGAAGTAAGGTATCATCCGGATGGCCAAAAAGCGCTGGTGTTTCAGGAAAACGATGTGCTCGCAGCGGATTCAAATTTCTTTGACTTTTTTACCATTCCGGTCGTCGCCGGGGACCCCCACAGTGCACTGGTAGGCAAGAACAAGGCGGTTATCACCGAAGAAACTGCAAGAAAATATTTTGGCAATGAACCGGCGATCGGGAAAATATTACTGCTTGGAGATGATCGGGTTCCCATTCAGGTTTCGGCCGTTACAGCGGACTTGCCAGTCAACATGCATTTTAAATTTAATCTCCTGCTTTCTATGCCGAGCAATCCCTTGGTTAAGCAATTTAATTGGAGTTGGATCTGGTCACAGGTAGTCACCTATGTGAAAGTTAAACCCGGTACTTCTATTTCGACCGTTAATGACCAGATGACCCGGTTATTTAATCCTAAGGTACGTGCTACGCTCGACCGGATAGGCATGGACTACGATGATTTTATGCAGGGTAAAGGCAACTGGCAATTCGAATTGCAACCTGTTCGCTCCATTCACCTCCATTCGACCGGAATAGGGAACCGGCTGGGTGTCCTGGGAGATATAAAAGTTATCCGTATTCTGCAGATCCTGGCGCTTTTAGTTCTGGTTTTAGCCCTGATCAACTTTGTTAACCTTAGCACGGCCCGAGCCAACATGCGCAGTAAAGAAATCGGCGTTAAAAAATCGATTGGTGCAACGACTATTAATCTTGCCCAGCAATTTCAGACTGAATCGGTATTTATGACCTTTTTGGCGGGAATATTGGCTATTCCTGTCGTCTATCTCTTATCAGCATTGATCGAGCGCAGCATTGGTATTGTAATTTCTTTTGGTTATTTCGGATTGGCCGCCATGCTCCTGGCTGCCTTGATCTTGCTGGGGATTGGTTTTCTCGCCGGGATTTATCCCTCCATATATCTTTCTTCGTTAAGACCAATCACGGTTTTGGGAGCCAATAAAACAAAATCCGGATCTACAGGGATGAGGAATGTATTGGTTACCGTCCAGTTTGCAATATCGCTGGCATTGTTGAGTGGAAGCCTGCTGATCTCCAAACAACTTAATTATTTGAGTCAAAAGAATTTAGGATTCGATCGGGAGAATGTGCTGGTGATTCGAAATGCTGAGAAATTAACGAATCATGTGGATGCATTCAGGGACGAGCTGATAAAAACAACCGGCATCCTGGACGCTTCGGTAGCGATGAATGTCCCTGGGCAAATATATTATCAGGATATTTTTTCCAGGGAAGGCTCGGATATCAAGCTTTCCGTCAATCAATTAAAAATTGACCCGTATTATTTTCCCACGCTAGGATTAAAATTATTGGTTGGGCGCAATTTCGAACCGAGTAACCTGGGCGATCAAAGTCATGTGATCATCAGTGAAACGACTGCGCGATTATTTGGATGGACCCCGGAGGAAGCCTTGCATCAACACATTATTTATCCTGGCTTGGAAATTCATCCGGAAGTAATCGGAGTCTCTCAGGACTTTAATTTCCAATCACTTTATGAAGACATCGCACCCATTATATTTTTCCGTAACGATGCACCCATCTGGGGCGATGGACGTGTGATTGCGATCAAATACCTGCAGGATCAGGAAAGTGAAGTCATCGCACAGGCGCACCGGATGTGGGATCGGTTTAATGCGGATTCTCCATTTAATTATGCCATTCTGAATGATGAATTGGCCGGAATATACAACAGGGAACATCAGTTGAGCTCACTGGTTTCCCTGCTCTGTATGCTCTCCATTTTTATTGCAGCGCTGGGTTTGATAGGCCTGGTGTCATTTACGCTGGACCAGCGGAGAAAAGAGATAGGGATCCGTAAAGTCCTGGGAGCTTCACTGGGTTCCATTCTGTTTTTGATCAACCGTCAATACCTGGTTTTATTTCTGATTGGATTATTGATCGCGGTGCCTTTTACCTGGTCTGCAGTAAGAAAATGGCTGACGGATTTTGCTTATCAAATACCCATATCATGGACCAGTTTTGTCCTCGCCGGAATAATTCTTATGGGTATTTGCCTGATTCTGGTAGGTGTTCTTATTTACAACGCCAACCGGGCTAATCCGATCAGGTCGATCCGCCAGGAGTAGGAGAGGAGATATAAATGTTCTGATCTCCTTGCATGATTATATCCGCGACAGGAAGGTAATGGGTACCATTTGATTGGATATCTTGTGTGGCCAAGATTATTCAAATGAAGAAGTATTTTTCTGGAACGGAAAACATTTATTACCTGATCTTCTATTTGGCTTTTCTGTCCACTCCGCTGCATACTCAAACGCCTCAACCACCTGCCCTCACACCAGACTCCATCACCATCCGGGAAGTATTTATTAGGATGCCGGATGGGGTAAAACTTGCGGCTGACCTTTATCTGCCGCCCAGGTTTTCGGCAAACCATCACTACCCGGTGATTTTGGAATATTTGCCTTACCGAAAAGACGAAAGCAGAGGCAGGAGATATCCATTCTACAGTTATTTTGTAGAGCGAGGTTATATTTTCGCACGGGTTGACATTCGAGGTACTGGAAGGAGTGAAGGCCATCTGGTTGATGGAGAATATTCCGAGCAAGAACAGCAGGATGGGGAGGTCGTTATTGATTGGTTAGCTAGCCAGCCCTATAGCAATGGCAACATTGGGATGTTGGGTATATCCTGGGGAGGATTTAATGGTCTCCATATGGCTATGCGGCATCCTCCTGCCCTGAAGACCATCATCTCCCTGATGTCAACCGACGACATCTACCAGGATGACGTCCATTTTATGGATGGCATCATGCACCTGGACGCTTATGAATTAGGCATGGATGTAGGGAATGCGGTACCCGGACCACCGGATTTTACGACAGACAGCTCCTGGTATGCCAATCGTTTTGATACGGAACCCTGGCTCTTGAAATACAAACGGGAGCAAACGGATGGGCCTTTTTGGGACCGGGCATCTTTGAATGAAGATTACTCGCGTATTGACATACCGACCTTTGTGATTGGCGGGTGGTACGATGGTTATCGAGATTTTATACCCCGGTTCCTGAAACACGCGGATGTGCCCTTTAAGGCCATTCTGGGCCCCTGGAATCATACCTGGCCCCACACGGCAGAGCCAGAGCCTGCTATCGAGTGGCGGGATGTTGCCGTGCGATGGTTTGATCACTGGCTGCAGGGGATTGAAAATGGGATTATGGATGAGCCGGCATTTATTTATTACCAGCGTGATCACCATGGTCCCGGCTTTGAGTTGTCCGAAATACCAGGTCAGTGGATGCAGGATGACCAGTGGCCAGCTACCAGGGATACGACATTGTATTTGACGCCGGAACATCAGCTTGGCGGGTTGATGCCGGATACGTTCACCCATCATTTGACGTATAAAGCTTCGGTTGGTATTGAAGCCAGCGGATCGGTGATGTGGTGGGGTGATTGGGCTCCGGACCAGCGTCCGGCGGACGCTTATAGCCTGGTCTATGACTCGCCGGTGTTGACAGAGGCGGTTTCAGTCATTGGGTTTCCCACCTTAACCATTTGGGTTGGAGCGGATGCACCCCAGGCTAATTGGGTGGTTCGGCTGTCGGACATCAGCCCGGACGGAAGCATCACGCAGGTGACCGGCGCAGGCTTGAACGGAAGCCACCGCTATTCGGATGTTACGCCGAGTCCGCTTGAACCGGATAGCATTTACCAGCTAACTATTGAGCTGCATGTGACATCCTGGATATTTCGACCTGGTCACCAGATACGGGTGGCAATTAGCAATGGGCAATGGCCAATGTTCTGGCCTTCTCCCTTTCCGATGCAGACACGGCTCCTCGGTGGGCCGCACCATCTTTCAGGCATTTCACTGCCGCTGGCGCCCTCTGAAACGACATCACTGGCTGTACCTTTTAAGCAACCGGCAAAAGATCCAGGGTTGTCCGGATACCATTCGATTGAGTCGGAAACGTTATCGGGATTCGCTGAAATTAATACCATCACCCGCAATGAACGCACACAAACCACTACGGTGCTGGCAACAAATTCCGGTCGGGACGAATACCCATTTGGAACAATTGGATATACGGAATCCATCACGCATGAGGTTAGTGACCTGCACCCGGAGAAAGCCAGTGTGATCAGTATTTATACGATCACCATCGAAGCAAATGGACATCAGAGAACCTGGTCCGGGGAGCTCCATTTTAGCAGCGACCTGAATTCGTATTATTACGAGTATACCCGCCGGCTGGAAGAAGGAGGAACGGTAATCCGGCAGAAAAAGTGGCAGGAGGTAATACCCAGACAGTGATCACTCCATTTCCGTCTTCGCTGTGCGCAGAGGACTACCCTGGAGCGCAGGCAGATTGTGGGCGGGCGCCATCAGGTAGAAATAGCTGATAGCGGCGACGTCATCGGACCGGTAATAATTCACCCAGGAATCAGGTGTGCCCGGCAGGTCCGGTTGGCTCAGGTCGACGACTTTGCCCGGTTCGTAGATGGGATGGAATACACCATGTTCAGCAATGATCTCTACCGGAATCAGAGGGGCCCCTGAAGCTTGTACTTCCTGAAGATTGGCTTTGTTATCGCCACCCATCTGTTGGATGGTAACCCGGCAACCCTGATGAAAATAGATCGGGTCCGGCAGATGAAAGCGATAAAAGGAATACAGCTTCATTTCCTTGTCTGCCACCGTACAGCCCTGATATTGGCCTACAAAAGGCCCCTGTCCCCATCCTGTCCCAATGTAGTCTTCGGTTCCGGTGCCTACCAGGGTTGGCGTCTGATCATCGCCATCCAGATATACTTTCACTTCACCTTCTCCAAACCAACCGTTGGCATAGCGGGGATTCAGGAAAACGGTCACTGAAGTGCCAAGATATCGACCGGCCCCCTGAATTGCGGGTAAAAGTTCAAAATCCTGACCGAGCGTGGTCGCTGTATCCCGGTGCCAATACGCATGGAGGTACATCATATTTTCATCCCAGACTGAAATCAATTGATAATCAATATCAAAAAAGACCAGGTCTATGGCCTTGTCCAATTCATTAACCAATTCAATATGTGCGTGCTTCTTAAACGGCATCGAGAGGTAGGACGTGAAGGAGCGGCCTTCCGGGCTGGCAAACAATGCATTTTCGAAAGAAAGACCACTGCTTAATCCAAGAGCGAAAAAATCCCCGAATGGGACATCTACCGCTGGTGTTGCCTCCTGGTCCCAGGTTATCCGGATGCTTAAACCACGGAGATCCCGGGGCGAGCGATCGGATAAGGTAAACCACATCCGGTTGATAATACCCGGACCTTCCACATCCAGCACATTTATACGCTCACCGGAAGGCAGATGATCGTAAGCATGTCCTTTGGCTCCATGATTTTCCTGGCCTCCTGCCCCTTTCACACCATTCAGGTTTTCGAAACTACTCCACCTGGGCTGAGCGTCCGGCTGGTACATAAAGGGTGCGTGCGGGTAATTATTCTGACAAGCAATCATCAGGATCACCAAAATGCATGTACCCAAATATCTCATGACGCAAATTTTCTTAAAAGATAAAAAGCTTTTTCTCCGATCCGGTTAAAGCATGGCCGGAAATGAACAGGTATTCTGGTTTCGCCATCCTTTTTTTGCGTTTAAGGCAGTACAAACTGACCCTTTCGGTATTATACAGATGATGAGACGCTAGGAAAATTGACAGGAGTATGGATACATGCTCCGGATGAAATTCATAGATAACATAAAATGACGGTTATGCAACTCAAGAATTACATGAGCATTACCTGCTATGGTTTTTTAGCTTTTTTTACAGGCACTTGGAATCACCTCGACGCACAACAGGTGATCATTCAAAACTGGGACGGTACGGAGTTAAACTATCCTATCGGCACTGTTCGCAACCTTACATTGCCGGAATCGGAAGTCCAGCTGGCATTTTACGATGGTTCGCGACAATCGGTTCCGCTGAATGACGTGCGAAAGATCTATTTCGAAGATGCATCAACCCGGGTAGGTGTCGTGGAAACCCACACTTCCATTGTGTGTTATCCGAATCCGGTGCTGGATGCAGTTAATATTTCAAATCTGCCGGATCACGAGACCCAAATTTCCATCTATCGCATGGATGGATCTCTTGTCCAGACCAGAACGGTGAATGGTATTAATACCCAATTGGATCTCACCCTTTTAACAAGCGGACTTTACCTGTTAAAAGTTCAAGATCAGGCCTTCAAAATCGTCAAACTATGAGAACGTTACTTTACACTTTCGGGCTTTTATGGCTCACGACATCGCTAACCGGACAAGACAAGTTGTACATCCATAAGAAAAACGGACTTTCATTGGGGGCCTGGGTATCTGCCACGGACAGCATTTATTTTGATGCAAACGGTAGTACACTTTATATCCGTGTTGGGGATCAGGAAGCAAGTTATGCTTTGTTGGATTTGGACAGTATTTCTTTTGGAGCCCAAAGCAAAATTGTCCAGATCACCTATCAGGGAAACAGCGTTCAGGTTATCAATCCATTAGCGTTTGAGGGAGTGGATGTCGAAATGGACGGAGCGGATGTCACGGTTGTCGCCACCTCGTTGGATCCTGAAGTCGTTTATCAACTACAAGGCCAAACCACTGCGGGCTCGTTTAAGCTTTATAGTGAAAGTGCCTATACGCTGCAACTGAACGGTGTATCCCTGGTTAATCCTGATGGACCTGCCATTAATATTCAGGCGAAGCAAACGGGCTCGGTGGTCGTCATGGGTGGAACAAATAATATCCTGGCCGATGGTGCCTCGTATGCCGATCCGCCACTGGGCGCCGATGGCGAAGAAGAAGATCAGGATGCTGCATTTTTCAGTGAAGGATCATTAACTTTTTCCGGAGACGGTTATCTGGAAATTATTGGATCCGGGTCGAAAAAACATGGTCTTGCGACGGACTCGCAGCTCATCATCGAGCAAGGGAACATTTTGGTTTCCAGTGCTGCCAAGGACGGGATACACGGCAGTGATGGGGTTGCTATCTCCGGAGGAACCATTGAAGTTTCAGCAGCCGGTGATGGCATCGATGGTGATAATGGGTCCGTTACAATCACCGGCGGGATAATAACCATCAATAGTACCGAAGATGATGTTAAAGGCATAGCCAGTGATGAGTCATTAACGATCAGCGGGGGTGAAGTCTTTGTTGTCGTCGCGGGAAACCAGTCAAAGGCCATCAAGTCTAAGGATCAAATCCAACTGACAGGTGGGACGATACATATTACGCTTACCGGTGATGTGGTTCTGGAAGAATCCGGATCAGGTTATGATCCTTCCTATTGCACGGGAATAAAAGGGGATGAAGGGATCCTGTTGGATGGAGCGACTATCACGATTCTAGGTAATGGCATAGCCAATAAGGGTTTATCCTCCGATGTGGATGTACAAATGTTATCCGGAGCTTTGACCGTTTCCCTCTCAGGGAATGGCGCCACGTATAAAAATGAGAACAACGTTACGGACACTTATAGCAGTACAGGAATTACGACCGATGGATCAATCTATCTCTATGGAGGCGACATCCAGATCTCCAATTCTGGTTCGGCAGGAAAAGGAATCTCTTCCGATGAAGACCTGGTAATAGGTGATGGCTTGGCGGATGTCGTGCTTCAGGTTACGACCACCGGCAGCAAAATACTGGAGTCGGGAACCGGGCAAAACGCGGAATATGCGGAAGCAAAAACCATCAAAGCGGACCGGGATGTAGTGATCAATAATGGGAACATTTCCTTGTCTTCCAACGACGATGGCATCAAAGCAAAATCATCCATCACCATCAATGGCGGATTCCTGGATATTAGCAAGTCCGTGGAGGGCATTGAGGCTCCATTCATTACGGTCAATGATGGTGAGATCCTGGTAAATTCATCCGACGATGGCTTTAATGCAACGATGGGTAATGGTGGTGAAGCCAATGACGGCAGTCTGTTGTTGATTAATGGAGGCCAGATTGCAGTGAGTGCTTCCAATGGTGACGGGTTTGATAGCAATGGCAACATCCAAATGTCCGGCGGAACCGTGGTTATTCACGGGCCGCAGTCTTCGCCGGAAGTGGGTCTGGACTTCAACGGTAATTTCAGCATTTCTGGTGGCCTTTTGGTCGTATCGGGCACAAATTCCAATATGACGGAGGCTCCTGGTGCCACCTCGGCGCAGTATTCGGTTAAGGCTACCACGAATAGCCGGATTTCTGCAGGGACCTTATTTCATGTCGAGGATTCGAATGGCATTGAGCTTTTTACGTTCAAACCGGAACGAGCCTATTACTCGATGATTTTTTCTGCCTCGTCAATTCAAAACGGGGGCAGTTTATCCCTCTATACGGGTGGGTCATCTACCGGGACCGAATGGCATGGATTATATACGGGAGGATCCTATTCAGGCGGAAGTCTAAAAAAGACCTTTACGATAACCGGTAAATTGACCAATGTGAGTTTCTGAGAAAATGAATTATAAAGCCCGGGGCGAAACCTCAGGCTTTTGGTTCATTTTTACTTCCAACATACTCGGGAAAGGGCGTCGCATCATGCGGCGCCTTTTGCTTTTCTGAATCAGGCACTCACTTCCAATTTATAGCCAACGCCATGTGCATTGGAGATCTGGATGGACGGATCATCTTTTAACTTTTTGCGCAATCGGCTGATAAATACATCCAGGCTTCTGCCCACGACAATCCCCTCATCCTCCCAGACCGAAGCCATCAAATGCTCGCGGGATAGAACTTTGTTTGGTTGGTTTGCCAGGACAGAAAGCAGCTTTGTTTCCCGGTAGGTCAATTTGTGTGCTTTACCCGAATAGTGCAATGTCTGTCTTTCGACATCAAGCATTGATGTGCCGAAACGAATACAGTCATCATCTTCTTCTTGCAACTGATCCATTATTTGATTTCCAGCAATGGATTTCCTGCGAACGATGAGGATTGGAATGAATAATCCGGCAGCAATGAGCGCCAGGACTCCGGCCATCAAATTCTTTCCGAAGGTAGCGGGGCGAGTAGGTAAGAAAGTGACCATCATCCGGTAGCAGGTATCCTGCTGTTCTCTGCCCATACAGGCCGCGAATCCTTCTTTGAGGTCGCGTGATGAGTAGCCTAGTAACACTTCGTCCGTGATGCAATCAAGCAGGGCTACCTGGTAAGGTCCGGAAATCTGGTGTTGCTGAAACGTCTGTTCCAGAATTACAGCCAGGCTATCGTAAAGGATATAGTTGTTTAAATTTAACAGGTAGCGTTGATTGCCCAGAACCTCCACCGGTGGAATGGTAGAAGTCGAATCTCCGGAAAGATCCAATAACCGGTCGCCGGCAGCCCGGAGAGCCAGATTCACCTGGTCAGCGGTGGTGGATTGATCGGCAGGCAATTCCTGCGCAGTCCCAGGTCCAATCCCGCTGATTCCAAGGATCAAAATGCACAAATAAGTAGCCAAGCGTGTGTTCATCATGATGCAAAAATAAGCGATGGATCCGGTCACTGCTTACAATTTGCATTCATTTACATTGTTTTACGTGCCTTTACGGCGCAATATGATGAAGGCAAATACATTTGCACGGTATGATTCATTAAAAATATAAGGTTATGAATGTAAAACTCCTTTTCATTAGTCTGATGCTTACCTACCATGCTTTTACCGCTCTGAACCCTCAGGAGCGCTTTCGCAGTTGTGCTGCGGCATTCCTGGATGACCAGATAATCGTTACCGAATATACAAACAATGGCATCTGTGAAGTGTCCAGCCAGGCTACTGGTATACTGACGGTCCAGACCGCTGATTTATCTCCGGAGGAGAGCATGCCAACCGGCAAACTGAAATTCCGACTGGCAATTCAGGATGGAGAAACGGGTACCATCTGGTCGTATTCAGATAAAACGTACAAAGAAATCCCGATCCGGGATGTTTTGGGCAAGTGCCGGGTTGGTGACCAGATCGTGCTGCTGACGGTCGTCGATGAATATGCCTTACCCCATAGCCGGATTACCGTGAAAGAATAACCCGGGATTGCGGATTATTAGTTCTTGGATGCCTGCACAGCCAGGCGAAAGGACCTGAAAGCGATTCCTGGTCAGCGGACAACGAGGTCCAGAGGTAACAGAAGCGGCTTATTCCGGGATATACCAGATGCCCTTAAGCAAATCAACACCTCCATGCATCTCTTCCTGAATGACCCGGTCTGTGATAAATATTCCTTTTTGAGCCATGGCCTGAAAATTGTCCAGTCCGTTCTGAGGAAATCCGATCCGGGTTCTGTGGATATTAAACTGGCTGGCAAGAGGTCTTCCAAATGCTTTTTCGACACCATCCCGGCCTATCATAAACCCGAGAAGCCCGCCCCATGTAGAGGTGGGGTTGTCGGAATCCCATCCGGACAAGGCACCAATTTTGATGGTTTCTTTCAAGTCGCCTTCTCCATAAAGCAGGCTGATGATGCTGGCACCGAAGTTAATTCCGGCGGCAAAACATCCGTGGCAGACGGGCTCTTTGGTGGCCCATTGATAACCATCGGCTTGTCTTACCTGGTATTTTTCATACAGGGAATCACGAGCTGCTTCCCAGGGTATTCCTTCCTGATGCAATGACTCAACAAAATCGTACATCCTGGCGGGATAGGAACTGTTGTCCAAATGTTTTCTGGCCTCTCTGGCTAACCAGTTGATTTTTTCATCCATGGTCCAATCCGGGTCCGTGACAGAAGCCAGCGAGTGCATGATGACATAAAATTCTGCAATATCGTCCGCTTGACCGGAAGCAGTCGTCCGGATGGGCAGATACGCCATTTTCAGCGCAATGTCAGGCCTGCCCGGTGCGAAAAGACCAAAGATCTCCGTGGTCAGTTGGGCATCAATCATATCATAATCCGGGTTGTTTTCCGGGTCACTGGTAGCAGGAGGCACCATGCCTGATTTCATCAAGTCGAAAGCACGTTGATTGGATACCCAAAGAAAGTTCTCTTCTTCCGGCTTAATGTGAGCCAGCCAGCCATCCCGGATCTGTTCACCGGATAATACCGAAGTCTGATTTTGGTATAATAAGGATTGATAGATGTATTCGATGTCGGTATCGTCGTCCGCTCCCCAAATGCTGTCCGGTGGATCCAGGTAGTAGTCAATCTTCCGTTGTGGCGCTTCGTCTTGCCAGATACTGGGCCCGTCCGGTCCTCCCCAGTCTGCACGGGTGTAAAAGCCGGCTCCCCGGCCATCCAGTCCGGTCCCGCCAATCTTATCCATCTCGGTGATCAATCCGGTCCAGTTGGCTATGCATTCACCCAGCCAGAATCCTTCCAAATGTTCCTGGTAATCATCCCTTGAAATTTGACGGTCCGACGATTTCGTTGAATAAGGCAGATACTTCAGATTAGGATCCTGCGAACTTTTATTGACATTAATCTGACAGGAAGCCATTAGAACGACTACGCCGATTAGGTGGTATTTCATCTGGAACAAGTATTTATCCATTTAATCGATTATTTCAGAATGACCGGGTATCGAAGGTTGAGCTCCTGGTCTGGTGACGGAAAGGGATGCGGCGAGATTGGCTCTTCTAATGGCCTTTTCGAATGGCATTTTATCTGCGATAGCTGCGGCCAGGTAACCATTAAATACATCTCCTGCCGCCGTACTGTCAACCGCATTAACCCGTACGGTCGGAATGCTGTGATTTGCTCCTGATTGGTGAATGAAATAGGCACCCTGTTCCCCCAATGTGATGATCGCTGCCTGTCTGACCTGGCGGAGTAACTCCTTCCCGGATGCTAACATGGAATCGGCATCTTCGGGAGCTATTCCAGTCAATTGCCAAGCTTCGGTTTCATTCGGCGTAATGATGTCGACCAGGCTCAAAAGATGAGCAGGCAACGCCCGGGCAGGAGCCGGGTTTAGAATGGTCGTAACTCCGGTGACAGCAGCGAGCTCCAAGGCGCGCAGGACGGTTTCGAGCGGAATTTCCAATTGGACCAATAAGACGTCGGCAGATTGAATTTCAAAGGCTATTGCTTCAAGATCCTCAGGTAGCAGGTTTGCGTTTGCTCCCGGTGCTACCACGATGGAGTTCATACCGCTGGTTTCATCCACTAGGATCATAGCCACCCCGGAAGGTCGACCGTCGTCCGTCAGGATAAAACGGGTCTCGATGTTATCTTGTGCATAACCGGTGAGTGCCTGCCGTCCCAGATCATCATTGCCTACTTTTGCCACAAACACCACCTGGGCACCTGCCCGCGCAGCAGCAACGGCCTGGTTCGCTCCTTTACCACCCGGAATAACAGAAAAATCACTGCCGATGATGGTTTCGCCTGGTCCGGGAAACCTTGGTGTACGAAATACCATGTCTGTATTACTGCTGCCAATGACGATCACTTTTCCCATAGGGCAGGATTATGCGTATCGTGAATAAATAATGCAAGCCAAGCCGATTACAAAACATGCAAACATCAATGCGAGTAAACGGTTGGTACCCGGTGGAGCCTGTTTAAATTCTTTCCAGATAAATACACCCCAGATTGCGGCGATCAGGGTTGCCCCTTGTCCAAGCCCGTAGGAGATAGCGTATCCTGCTTTTTCACTTGCAATCAGACTAAGACTCATTCCGATACACCAAATAATTCCGCCCAGGATGCCGATGGTATGCAGCCGGAGATCACCCATGGAGAAATAGTCCCGAAAGGTCACTGCCGGTCCATGCATGGGACGATACATGAAATAACTGTTGAACAGGAAACTGGACAAGAAAACTCCGATGGCGAAAATGAATAGGGCAGCGTACGGCGTGAGCATGCCCGGAGTGATGATTTGGTTATCCGGCGACATGGATGCAGCCACAAAGCGAAAAAAGAAACCCATCAGTATGCCTGCCAGTAAGGAGATCAGGATGCCTCTTGAAGTTGCCGATCCTTTGCTTATTTTTTTATACGCGATCGCATCCAGGATGATGGCAACTGAAACCAGTGCCACACCCGTAAACAGAAATACCGCGTTGCCAACCGGTGTTGCCAAGTAGTTGACCAGGACGCCCAGCACCAGGGCCAAGCCGATCCCAATCGGGAATGCGATGGCCATGCCGGCCAGATCGATTGCCGCGACCAGTAACAAATTGGCAATGTTAAAGACCACTCCTCCCAGGAATGCGGAACCCAATGCTGAAAGTTCGGCACCGGAGAGATTGGCAAGAAAGCCTTGACCCGCGTCTCCTGAACTGCCTAGGGTCAACCCAAATAACAAGGAGAACAATAACAACCCCAAGGTGTAGTCCCAATAGAAAAGGGGAAAAGCCCAATTCTTAGTGGCCAGTTTCTGAGTATTAGCCCAGGAACCCCAACACAACATGGTGATCACACATAGGACCACTGCTACCGGATACGATTGAACAATGTACATAGCAAAGTTTCATGCTTATGGATGTACGCAGGTGTGTTCTAGATATCCAGTAAATTAAGTCAATTCTACCGTTCGCTCAAATTTCAGAACGGAAAGTATCCAGAATACCAATTATGGATGGTATTCCATCTGAGATCAGCTCTCCCGGGCCGAACTTCAGGTGTTAAATGGGTTGATTTGAACATTTTAATCCGGGTTATTTGCAGGATTCTGTATATTTCTTGTAGTTGTTAAGGATCATTTGCCAGCCTCCGCGTTGCATTTCGACCGGATTGGTGTCTTCCGCCTCGAACAACACCGAAATGTCCGTATGGTCGCCAGCCGGAGTGAATGAGACAATAGCTTTGCGGCCATCACCCAGGGTGTAGGCTATTTTCTCCTCCGGGACGACCTCGTCATAAATTCCCCAAAAGTCAAATCCAAAGCTACCATCTTTCGCTTCCATACGGTAGTTGAATTTACCTCCCGGGCGGAGGTCGTTTTCCCCGCTGGGTGAATGCCAGTCATCAGAGGCGTGATTCCATTGCAGGACATGGTCGACCACTGTGTAACATTCCCAGGCTTTGGCAACTGGCACAAGTACGCTTGTATCGATGGAGATTTGAGTTTTAGAAGTCATCTATTTGAATTTGATTATGAAGAATACCACAAAGCTAATGCGCAATTAAAAGATACGCTCGGTTGATCCCGTCAATTGTAAAGGTGGATTGCAACAGGAATTGAAGCTTTATGAGCTCATTTACCAGGGCGATTATTGGTCTTTTGCAACCAATCCTTTACCTCATCAATATACTCGGGAATCGTTAATTCGTCAATTTCCAAACGGGCAAAATGTTCTGCCTCCGTCGCGGTATGATTTGATTTGTATTTTAATGTCTTATGGTCGAACATGTCTCTGTTAAATACGATAAAGTCATCGTAAATTTTACTGGAAGCATTGAGTCCCCTTTTTCCTACGGTCTCGGCAAACCAAGACCTCAAACAAGCGATAAGGACTTCAGGATTATTATGATGACTTTTGATGTCATATCCATTGATATCCGATATTGCTTTCATATAGTCAAAAGCACCTGCTTCTAAAACCAACGCCCTTTTCGAATGATATTTGGGATCAAAATTGCGTGCACCGAAATCGATTCCTAATTCAAACGGCATGTTTAGACGATAAAAATCATCAATTTTCTTTGCCCTCAGGCGAGATAGATCGTGAATTGAGAATTGAGATTCTCTGATTAATTGAATGATTTTAGCCAATCGGGCATTCCCTGAATCTGAAGATTCCAATGCAATTCTGGGTTCAAATTCAAAATAGATGATTGTGAAAAGTAATGGCTTAAGGAGTAAAAAATAATCATCATCAAATGGGCAATTGATAAAAACATTTCTTTCAAAGTGGGGATGTAACGGCATTATTTCACGCGATCAGCCGGTGGGAAGGGATCATTTCCATAGGAGTTGCGGTTTTGGATTGTGCCGTCTTTCTTGTGGATATATAATTCGGTTTGTTCTTTCCTGCTTAACTCACGTCCATAACGAATCGCATCCTCTTTTCGGGGGAACTTGCCTGATACAAGTGAGGCTCCGGATTTAACGACTGCCCATCCTTCTGCAGAAGGCACGACGTGATTGGTTGGCTTTCCTGTTTGCATGCGTTCAGATTATTCATTAAAATTAACATAATAGCTCAAATTTAGGTTCAAAATGGCAGGGTGTGCCCCAACCTTTTATATGCTTTCAATCATTCCGACCCATGGAAATCCCTGAATCCCCGCCTGATGCAAACGCTCGATCAATTGGCCAATATGATGCTGGATGTGACGAATGCTGTACAGATGCAGCTCAGCGGTGGTCATCGGCAGCCAACTGAATCCACCTGGGCTTTCCAGATCTTTTCCTGCAATGGCCTGTGGTAAACGGTCACGGATCGAATCCAGATAGTGGAGTATTTCTTCAGAAGTAAATCGTTTGCTGATGTTCACCTGTTGTCCGTCGAAGGAGGTCTTTCCCAGGTATTGGTAATTAGGCAAATGCATGGGATCTGCTTGAAATGTAGATTCACTCGGGGATAAATAGAGATCCGTATAAAACAAAGTATGGTAGGACACACGCCAGAAGGGTGAATCGTCGGTACCATCATCCCATTGAGCCAGCGGACATTTCCGGATCGTTGATTCCAGCATTTTCAGGGCTGCCCGGTATTGGGAAATGATGATGGATTGCACGGTATGTTGATGTGTTAATAAGTATGGAAGTTAATAAGAAAGGAAATTAGAAATACAGCACGTATGGCTTAAGTTCATTCAACCTTCAACCTTCAACCTTCATAATTATTCCCGGTGTACCGTTTCCATGGAAAATGCCGGTAAGCATACGGCCATGTATTTTGCACCTCCCTCGTGCGGTGTGCTGTATTGCACCCAGGTCCCTCCGGGGATCAGAATGGCTTCACCGGCCCGGACATCCAGAATTCCTTCTGCGGTCCTGACCTGAAGACAGCCCTCCAATACGACGGTGTATTCATTGAACTCAGGTGTTTGGACCGGCTCTACCCAGCCATCCGGCGAAGTCATCCGTGCTATACTGACTTCTATGGTTTGGCTGTTAACCCGCCCAAAAAATTCTTCGATTTTTTTGGGCTTATTGCCGGCGGCAGCGATCAGGGAAGGTGAGGTGATGTGTTGGATCATATTTTTATGTTCATCTTATCAATTTAAACCCATGGCCTGAACTGCAGCCTGAGCCAGTTCGGTTTTCATTTCATTGGCCAGAGATTTCATATTGGGATCAAGCACCAGATTATGCATTTCATAGGGGTCGGACTCCAGATCGTAAAGTTCATCGAGGTCCTGGTATTTATACCACCGGATGTATTTGTAATTACCTTTTCGGAAAGCCTTGTAATCGGTATCGATCAGCCAGGGCATGGGATTCTCATAGCTGTAGTATTCCATTAAAAAGGATTGCCGCCAATCCTTGACCGGTCCCTGCATTAAGGGGACCAGAGAACGACCCTGCATCCACGCGGGAATAGCGATACCGGCCAGGTCCAGGATCGTCGGTGCATAGTCGATGGAGAGGGTGAAGTGGTCATCCTGTCCGGGCTGACTAATTACTCCCGGATAACGGATTATCAATGGGGTCCTCACCGATTCCTCGTAAGGGAGTCTTCTTTCCAGGCTCAAACCGTGTTCGCCGTAGAAATAACCGTTGTCGCTGGTAAAGATGATGCAGGTGTTATCGAGAATATTTAAAGCTTCGAGTTCGGCCATTATCTTCCCCAGGCTTTCGTCCACGGCAAGGAGCATTTCCGAACGTTCACGGATGGTTTTATCGGTTGTGAAATGATCCAGTAAATCGTCTCCAAATTCACTACGGATAGAAGGGTGGTTTTTTGTAATCAGAGCTTGTCCGATGACAGAAGCGGAGTCCACCTGGTCATAGAAAGTGAGTGCATTTGGACGTCTCTGGAAGAAGGCATCGTGATACATGCCTTCGTGGCGGGGAGCGGGGATGAAGCGATGCCCTGCTTTAAGGTCAATAGCTCCATTATTGAGTTGTTTCGCATCCGGATGTACTGCTTTATGACCCAGATAAGCAAAAAACGGTTTGTTGGCATTATTCCGGATAAAATCGATCATTTTATCCGTTAGGATGTCCGTAACATAACCACTGATGGTGTCCAGCCGGCCTTCCTCATAAAGAATGGGATCTATCGTCCGGCCCTGCCCGGGAAGGCAAGTCCAGTAATCGTAACCCGGACGCGGGG
This sequence comes from Lewinellaceae bacterium, assembly GCA_020636355.1. Taxonomy (GTDB): domain Bacteria; phylum Bacteroidota; class Bacteroidia; order Chitinophagales; family Saprospiraceae; genus JAGQXC01. Next base: position 743,342 of record JACJYB010000001.1, read on the forward strand.
TAGGGTCATTCCCCATGTGCCATTTTCCAATGTGTGCGGTGGTGTAGCCTGCCTGCTGCAATAACGGCGCGAAAAGCTGTAGTCGATGACTGGCGCGATCCCGTGCAACATTATCTACGATACCATGGCGGGACGGATATTGACCGGTAAGGATGCTGGCACGGTTGGGAGAGCAAAGAGGTACCACCTGATACGCATTTCTGAACAAAATGCCTTCACGGGCTAATCGATCCATATTCGGCGTCTTGAGGAAAGGGTGACCTGCAATGGAAAGTTCGTCCCAGCGCTGATCATCCACTACGATCATCACTATGTTAGGATGCCCGGAAAGGGGAGCAGCAGATGTTTCTCCCGGCTGCTTATGCACGGACTGGCAAGCCAAGAATACGAATGCCAGAGTTAAGGATAGTACTTCCAGAATTGATTTAGTCCACTTCACAGCCTTGTGGTTTACCACCGGACTGAAAATACGAATTGGCATTCAAGGGATAGAGGAAAAATTCAAATTTCCCCTGCTTTCAATTGTTTCACGGCATAATCACAGGCCCGGGCGGTCAGGGCCATATAGGTCAGCGAAGGGTTTTGGCAGGGTGAAGAGGCCATGCACGATCCGTCGGTGATAAATAAATTCGGGACATCATGCGCCTGATTCCATTTGTTCAACACAGAAGTTTTCGGGTCATTGCCCATGCGTGCAGTGCCCATTTCATGAATGACCGTGCCGGGTATGGCCCCGTAGTCAAAGGGCATTACCCACTCCATGCCGGCATTGTTTAACATTTCTACTGCTGAGGCTTGCATGTCCGTGCGCATTTTCATTTCATTTTCGCCGTAAGCCATATCTATTTCCAGGACCGGCAAACCCCATTGATCTTTTTCACTTGTACTGAGTGTTACCTGGTTGGTATACTCGGGCAAGGTTTCACCATAGGCTTCAAAATAGGCCCACCATTCACCTGGTTTGGTAAGCGACTCTTTCCACTCCGCTCCCAGACCCGGTTGACTCGCTCCCCGGTCCCAGTCGCTCCGCCCGGTATAATTTTCGAAGCTGAATCCGCGCAGGTAATCCTGGTCGTTGTTTTGAACATTGCGAAAGCGGGGAATGTATACGCTGGCTGGTCGCTGGCCGTAATAAAAGGTATCCTTCATTCCGGAAATGCCTCCCATGGCGCCAATCAGTGCATGGTGGTCCATCAGGTAATGGCCCAATGTGCCGGAACTATTGGCCAGACCATCGGGAAATGTGTCCGAGGTGGACTGCAACAGGATCTGGGTACTACCTAACGTAGATGCGTTCAGGAAAACAATTTTGGAATAAAACTCAACGGTTTCTTTGGTTTCCGTATCGATGACGCGGACTCCTTTGATCCGGTTGCTATCCTTGTTATAAACAAGGCTTTCTACAACTGAAAAAGGACGCATGGTCAAATTGCCCGTTTTTGCAGCATCAGGTAGCGAAACTGAATTGCTGGAATAATAGGCTCCGAAGATGCAGCCCCGGTGACACAAGTTGCGGGAGTGGCATTTTTGACGACCATTGTGATCCTGGGTGAGGATGGCCATCCGGCCAATGATCAGCTGCCGGTCTGAGTAAGCATCAGCCAAACGATGACGTATGGACTTCTCAAAAGCGTTCATTTCAAAGGGGGGAAGAAAATCGCCATCGGGTAGGTTCGGGATGCCATCCCGGTTACCGCTAACCCCAATGTATCGTTCAATGTGGCTGTACCAGGGAGCGATATCCGCATACCTTAGGGGCCAGTCGATCCCGATCCCTTCTTTACCATTGGCGCTGAAATCCAGGTCGCTGAGACGCCAGGTATGTTTGGCCCACAGCAGGGATCTTCCTCCCATCTGATAACCCCGGTACCACATAAAAGGCCGCTTTTGGATGTAGGGATGCATGGAGTCCTTGACCAGAAAATGTTTGCAGTCCTGACCGAATAAATACAAGTTCTTCTGAATGGCATAATCTTCCTGCTCCTGCAGGGGGACCATATTTCGAAGTGGCAAGTCCCAGGGATCAGTAAGTGCCGTAGGATAGTCTTTGTTGTGCTCTACCATGCGCCCTCTTTCCAGAACCAAAACTTTGAGTCCGGCCTCAGTCAGTTCTTTGGCTGCAATGCCCCCACACATTCCGGAGCCAATGACGATGGCGTCGTAAGTGTTACCGGTGGTTCCTTTACCGAGAATATTAAAATCTGCCATTTTGTATCTCGTTAAACGTTAAAATGCAAACTGGTCTTGCCGTAGTTCAATGTCTGATCATCCGAGGGAATTTCTCCTATATATTCTTCGGGAATTTTGACATAGTTACTCGCCTTGGTGGTACCTTCCTGAGAGGTGAAAAACCCGATCAGTGCCAGTTGCTTCAGGGTCCTGAACCATGCTGCGTTCTCATCCCCGTCAAAGGCTTTCTTGTCCAGTATCGTCAGATAAGCAGTCTTGTCCCCGGCTTGGTCGAAAGCTTCCCGGGCGCCTTCAATTCCTTCACGGAAAACCTGTTGTTGGTCCGGTGTCATCACCTGTGCACAGACCTGATCGATAAACAGATGGGTATTGACCATGGATGCCGATGCAGTTTTGGTTGCCGGGAGTATGACATCCACCATTTGCCGGACCACATCAAGCGCATCAGGAGTGAAGAATTCTGCTTGAACCTCTGGACTGCCAGGTCTTGCGCAACCAGAGAGGAATCCAGCTAATACCCCGGAAAATAGTGTGCTGGTCGTGATCAGGCCCAATGATTGAATGGCAGCGCGTCGATGCATGTCCTTCTAAAGTTGATAAGTTAATCGGTCAATAAGTTATTAAGATAACAACTATTAAGCTACTATTTAGCAACATCAACTAAGCTGCTGAGCAAAGCAGAGGCAAGCGAAACAGAAGCAATGTCCTGCTGAGCGGAGACGATGCAAGCGAAGTCGAAGCCTACTCCGGCCAATCCACCTTTGGACTTTTATAATAATTAATCCCCTGTGCATCCAGTCTTGGAATGTAACTGGCCAACCGGTCTTTGTATTCCGCCCAGCTTCTTCCTTCTTTAGGGGACCAGGATATTTCAGATAAGCCCAGTAAACGAGGATATACCATAAATTCCAAATCCTTCAGGTCAGTTACCGTTTCCGTCCACAATGGGAATTCCAGGCCTAAAATATTTTCAGCTCCGATGCCAGGGAACAAAGTAGTAGGGTCCCACTCGTAAGCCTGGTCTACTTCAATGTATGCCGCCCAATGCAGTCCCAACGGGGTCAGACTATCGTACTGCATATCCAGGTAGGTTTTGGTAGCCGGAGACATGATCAGCTTGGTTCCGTGTTCGACCGCTTTGCGTGCAAAATCTGCACTCGCCCACAATTGGATAATGGATTGGTCATCGAGTGCTGTCTGAGCCGTTTCATCCCAGCCAATGTCGATAAAACCATGGCTGCGTACAATACCCCTGACCCGCTCGACAAATTTGATGAAGTCTGGCAATCCGGTCGAATGGCTTTCGTCGCCGCCCAGATGAAAGTAAGGGCCTGGTTTCAGGTCAGCAATTTCGCGGACAACATCGTCAACAAATTGATAGGTGATCTCCTTCGGTACGCATAGCGAACTGAATCCCACTTCGGTGCCGGTATACAGCTCCCGTGCCTTGCCGTCGCAGTTCAGATCTGCGTAAGAGGCGAGTGCCGCATTGGTATGACCAGGCATATCGATTTCGGGAACTATGGTAATAAAGCGATCGCCGGCATAGCGAATCAAATCTTTAAACTCCTCCTGGGTATAGAATCCGCCCGGGCCGCCGCCGACCTCCAGACTACCTCCGATTTTCGTTAAATCCGGCCACGACTTGATTTCGATGCGCCAGCCCTGATCATCGGTCAGGTGGAGGTGGAGGTAATTGATTTTTTGTTCGGCGAGATAGTCGATGTATTGTTTTACCTCATCCACCGAGAAAAAATGCCGGGCGACATCAAGCATGACACCCCGGTAGGCAAATCGCGGCATATCCCGAATGGTACCTGTGGGCACAATAAAAGGTCCGGGATGGGCTGGTCCGCCCGGAGCAGGCAAGGTTTGCAGCAAGGTCTGGATACCATAGTAAATGCCTACAGGACGGTTTGCTGACAATACAATTCGCTCGGGCTCTATGGTTAATTGATAGCCTTCCTCTCCCAACTCAGCCTCCGGTTGCAGGGACAGATAAATGGTCCGGTAGCTGGGTGACTCTTCCTTGACCTGCACGACAGGATCCAAGCCGGTGGCGGCTTTGATTTTGCCAGCCAGGTCGTTGCCCAACTTTTCGAGTTCTGCGTTTTGAACTTCTATACCAGTCTTGTCATTCAAATGAAATGACTTGGCGGTTGCAGTGACGGACATGGGCTTTGGGATGAATGCCGTGGCAGCCAGGTCGGTCGGTTCCTCTTGTGGAGCATAACAAGCAACAAATCCAATTGCTAACAGTGCAATTCCTATAGTGGTGATCAAGGGCTTGGAGAATTTCTTTTTCACAATGTTTGCTTTTGCTGCGAAGGTAGTGAATCAGGTGAAGAGATTCTTGCCCCGAAAGAGACAATAGGCAGGTTGGACTATGATTGTTGTCAATGTATAAAGCGTGGATGAAGAGCACTCAGGGACAAGGGTTCAATTCCGGATTGAGCAGGTTCAAGGTCAATAGTTTGTCTTCGGAGATATCGCCTACTTTGATGAAAAATCGTAGTCCGGTCGGGCAAATGTCACAAGCCTGGCAAACAATTTCATTAAAATTGGGATCGTAATCAGCAGCGATCACTTCAATACCATTTTTTCTCAAATAATCTTCGGCCTCCATGGCCTTAGTTTGAGGGTCCCCAGCCGTTAGAAATGCATCTGAGCCACATTGTCTTTCATCGAAGGATAATTCCATACAAGCATCTGCGGTTTTCTGACAGCTACAATAAACAAGAATTATAAGAATGAAGGGATAAATTAAAATTCGCATGGAGAGTTTGATTTGGGTACTCTTGAAAATAAAAGATCAGGGTCAGAAATGCAAAAATTCCTGTATCTAATCGTCTAATTAGGCATGGTGGTTTTTTATTCTAAGAGATCTTTCCCAAATTGCAGGATGTAACCATTATTATCCCTGATGGCAAATTCATACATATTCCAGGCAAATACTTCCGGTGCATAAACGACATCAACCATGTCTTTGACCGAATTCCACAAATTATCTATGTCATCGACTTTAAAGTAAAATGAGCCGGTAAAAACTGGCCGATCAAATTGGGTGTGGGCATTCGGTCTTGCGATCATCAGATCAATGTGGCCATGATGTAAACCCGCCCATCCCCATTCATCGTTGCGATCACCGCATACGAATCCTAAAGTTCTGGTATAGAAGTCTATGGTCTCCTGGAAAGATTCTGTCCATAGCATGGGAGTCAGGCTTCTGATCGTCATAATAATCTATTGATTAATAAATTGTAAAATGGTTTTTGAGGGAACAGGAAATACCGTTCCATGGCGCGCCCCTTCCGGGAAATGCAACCGGTTGCTAACATCCGTCCAATGGATTAAATCACTGGAAATGATAGCTCCCATTTGGTGTTCCCGGTAACGGTCAAAATAAACGATCCAGCCGGAATCCGAGTGGGTGGCCGTGGGCCCCTCAACCCAATTGCCGGAAATGGGAGCGGAAGCCTTCGTATATGGACCCAGCAAATGGTTGCTGGTTGCCATCCGGAGATTCTTTTCGGCCACGGGCAACAAGGTTTCATTTTTAAAAAACAGGACATACTGGTTATCCTGGTATTGGATCGTCGCATCGATAACATTGAATCCGGGGTCGTAGAATAGCCGTGTAGGGGTTAAATACACAAAATCTTTGGTAGTCGTACAATACATTCGGTGGTTGTATCCAGAATCACCCAGCGAGTCGGTCTCCGGAAACCGCCCCGGTATGGTAGTCGCCCAATAGATCAGGTAATCATCGCTGGCGGCATCGTAAAAGAGTTCCGGCGCCCAACAATTCCGGGCGGTAGTTTCGTGTTCCATAACGGGTAAATAGCGCTGCGGCGACCAGTGAATCAGATCCGGGCTGCTGGCATAACCAATACCCCGTTCATTCCAGCTTACGGTCCAGACCATATGGTATTGACCGTCACCTCCCAGGATGATGCAAGGGTCACGCATCAATTTGTCCGTACCTGCCGTCGGAGTCAGGAAAGATGAATCGCCATGAAGTGCTTTCCATTGAAAACCATCGGGACTATAAGCCAGATGAAGACCATCTTCGCCATTCCCTTTGAAATAAGCAAAGAAGTACCCGGACGGTTCCGTCGTTCGACAGGTCAGAAAGAGACTGGTCAGGAAAATTACAACGAGTGTCCATCCCGCATAAAAATGTAGCCGGTTCATCTTTCAAAATACCGATAAATTCAGGTATCAGGTTAGATCAACCCGAAATACGCAATAGAATTCTTGAGCGATGCACATTGTTTTGGTTTAACTCAATGGGGAAGCAGATGCAGCATTTGCATCAGGAAGGGGTTTAATTGGTTGCCCAATTTAGAAAAGAAAATACCGTCGGCCGCTTCTACCACTTGCACAGCTTTTTGGATAAGTTGCTCCCCGGCTTGAGTCAAGGTTACCACTTTAGCCCGGGTATCTGTGGCATGTTCCTGACGTAAGATCAGTCCCTTGGATTCAAGGGTTCGCAGGACTTTGGATACCATCATCCGGTCGGTATGACTATGATTCGCGATGTCAATTTGGGTGACCGATTCCTGTAATCTTGATAACCAGGCTAATGCCGCTAACAGAACAAATTGGGTATGAGTCAGGTCCAACGGATCGAGTTGTTGCTTGATCAACCGTTGCCAGGCCATAGTCAATTGCCAGAGGACGTAGCCGGGACTGTCTTCGGGACGTTGAAATTGAAAGTTAACGAGCTTCTTCATGATGGTTAATCAGCATTTTGGATGCAATGAGATCAAAATCTGCACCGGGTATTTCAAAGAAACCAAACCGGAAAGGATAGCCCCAGCTTTTTTTATTCCTGATAAAGGTAAGATCTTCTATTAGTGGCAGGATGGAGACATCCACGGCCGGCAAAAAGGCGATGTCCCGCCGGGAAGGGCAAAAGTCTTCCGACATCTGGAATGCATAAACATCCCCGTCCTTCACTGTGCCTATGGCAGTGAATTCCTGGCAGCTGGCTGGTTCTCCGAGTTTGAGTTTGCCCGAATAATAAATGACGCCATCGCCGGGACGCATTCTTTTCAGGGGGCTTGTCTTACCGTGACAAGCCTGGGCGATACCTTGTTTGATGCCTTGCTTTACGTGGTCTTTGGATGCGACAATCATCCAGTATTTCCGGGGTCTTGCTGTTGTATTTGTCATCGTTTAATATTTGTTGTCGCAAATATAATATACACGACAACAAAATGCAACCCTTCATTCATGACCGGACCCATTCGGTCCTTGAATCAGTATGGAAAGTCCTTCGCTGACCGCTAATAGCGTGCCTCCATAGGGCTGTGATGCTTCCAGAAGCAGATCGGAAACCTGACCAGGATCGGCTTCCAGCGGTTCCTGATTTAATTTAGCTTTTGCCCATCGGGAAAGCTGTGCCAGATGATGTACATGAGGGGTGATTTCAGTCAGCTTTGGATCGTCGATAGCTTCCGTTTCCAGCCTGGTCTCCACATCCATCCATTGTTCCAGCCAGCTGTAAATTTGCTGGCGCAAGCTATCCGTCGGTTCTGATAGATAATCACGGGCCAATTGATTGAACCGATAAGCTACTTTGCTTTCAGGCATCGCAGCATCCACAAAACGGTTCAGTGGCATGTTTACGTGGTATGGTTGGGGATAAATGGCCATCCGGTTGAAGAAAAGGTCTTCCTGCAGTACATCAACCAGGTTCTGTAAAGATTGCGTCCACTTTCCGGCAATACCGGCAATCAGGTCATATTGATTACTGTGACTCTGCAGCCCTTGCCGAATCATATCATCTTCCGTTAACCAGAGTCGTCGATACATATCCCCGACATCGGATGTAAGGGATTGCGGAGACCACCATTTTTCAGCAATAGCGGCCATCCTGGGCCAAATGCGTCCTTCCAGGGTTTGCGCACTGACCATTTCTGTCCACATACAGGCTTCTCCACCCAGGATATGATGGACCTCATCACCGGTCAAAGGCTCAATTTTTTCAAACAAAGGGAGCGGATCACTATCGGTTCGATCGGATCCTGCATCTCTTTCACATTGAACGGGCAGAGAAAAGAGTGCTATTCGCATGGAGCCGGTTAAGGAATCATCACGGGCAGTCAACTCATATTTTATCTTGCCAAAAGATGATTCACTACTGAAAGTGAGCACGTTGTTTTCCCACACTGGATCTGTGAAAGAAGTGGTATTGCCCATGGATTGTATAATGCCCCGCAAGTTTTGATCTTGGCCGAACAAATACAGCGCTCCATCCATGACGTTGTCCTGGAATGTAATCGCCATTTTCCATCTTTTCCAGTTATTGGAGTCAATTTCGATGGTCACCGCGCCGGGGATCACTTCCGGGTCCACCTGATAATGTTTTCCGGCCGGTTGTTTATAGTCCAGGTAGTAGCCGTTGGAAAGGACCCCATCGTAGCCTTGCCGGGCGGCGGCCCAGAGTGCTTTTGGATCGCGCCAGGGCTGAATGATGATTCCCGACGCCGGAAGATCCGGATGGAGAATTTCGTCCCAGCCCATCATCCGTTTACCGTGTGAAGCTAAAATCACCTGCATGCGCTGATTAAAATAGGCCTGGAGTCCATGGCTGTCTTTCAACTGATGCTTCGCAATAAATTGCTGTATGGATGGATTCTCATTCCAATCATGAGGATTTACTTCATCTCCGCCAATGTGCAGGATGGAATCAGGAAATAATCCGCTCATCTCGGAGATAAACCCATCCAGGAACTGATAGACCTCCTCGCGAGTGGGGTCGAAAACCGGATTTAAGATGCCAATCAGGCTATCTGTGGAATAGGGGCCCGGAGCGCTTGCCATTTCAGGATAACCCACCAACCAGGAAGAGCAATGGCCGGGCAGGTCAAATTCGGGAACGATTCGGATACCACGATCAGCGGCGTAGTTGATCATCTCCCGGATATCTTCCTGCGTATAGTAATTGCCTGATGATCCCAATGCATGCAATTTTGGGAATTGTTTTGACTCAACCCGGAATCCCTGATAATCACTTAGATGGAGATGCAGGACATTTAATTTGACTCTTGCCATGGCGTCCAAATTGCGCAAAATAACCTCTTTCGGGATCCAGTGCCGGCAAACATCGATCATGAGTCCGCGCCAGGGATAGCGTGGGTGGTCTTCCAGTTCTACCGCCGGAATAACCCAGGAAGTGCCGCGTTGGCGTACCAGTTGTTCCAGCGTGATCAGGCCATGAAGAACCCCACGCTCATTGGCAGCTTGCAACCGGATCTGGTTGTTAGTGACCGAAAAGGAATACGATTCATCCTCTGGGAGGGTAGGATAGGGACTACTTTCCTGGTCACAGTGGATGACTAAAACAGGGCCGCTATTTGTCGAAAAATTCGTTTGTGTTCTCCGGGTCATGCGCATAAAAAAACGGTCCAAAGCATCATTCAACCGCGACGTCCGGACGGCTTCGTATTGGACAGACCATTGCCGGGGGATAACAAATTCTCCGGATGTAAACTTTAGGTTAGCCGGTAGGGGCATCATCTCCAGCCGAGCCCGGTCGGCATCCGATATGGGAGGTGGTACGGGACGAAGATAGACGTACCAGACAATACCTACCGCCAATGCCAGAACAGCAAGGACAATGACGAGGACCTTTGCAAATTTCTTCATTCATGGAAGATACGGATCACTAATCTGTAGTCAGCAATCCGCATATCCTAAAAATCAACCCGGTAATAAAACAGTGGCAAAAACCCGAGTTGGTATTCTTCCCGCGTGTAATTGGTGTCCGGGCTGTCCGGATCATAAGTCAGCGTCAGGATGTTTTTAATGTTAAATAGATTGACCAGGTCGACCGCGATCTCGTGCGCCACCCGGTTCCGGTTGAACCGGTAATTGATTTTCCCGTCAACACGAAAGTAGGGTCTGAAAGCATAAAGGTTGTAGTTGCTGTTATTCAGGTAAATAATTTCTCCTTCTTCCCGGGAGGCGGTTACGTCTACATCGCCATACCGTCGCCCGCCGGCAAAGGTGATCTTGCCTCCGGCATTCAGGGAAGACCGTACAAACTTCCATTCCTTGGCAAACAAACCATTTAACGCATAATTTCCATTAAAGGTGGTATTGGCTGCTACACCATTACTTCCCTTATATTTACTATCATAAAGTGATCCGGTGATCAGGAAATAGTACTGATTGCTGAAATACTTTTCGATGGTTAGTTCCAGACCATAATTTCGGCCGGTTCCGGTATTTTTTAATTCCTGGGGAAAAAATCTGGAGAATCCGCTTCCGGCATTAATTAGGGAAAAATAACTGGAAATCTTTTCGACCGGTATCCGGGTAAGGTATTGGAAATAGGTTTCGGTTTTAATCCGGATATTGCCTTTTAACGATAGGTCATAACCAAGCACGATCTGGCTGCTTTTGCTTAATCCAACTTGGAGATTATAAGGGTCGGATGTCGTATTTGCCGGGTTGTAAAAATAGAGGTAATTGGATTGCGTTTGACTATGGTACCCCAGTCCGAGAGATAGTTTCTGATTGTTTGCCAGACGGTAACTCAGGCCGAGTCTTGGTTCGAAAGGTGAGAAACTGTTACGGTTTAAGGAATAATATACGGAGGTAATTCCTGCCGTACCGATGAAATCATCACTGAATTTAAATTTCATTTGCACATAGGGTTGCAATAAAAGCGGCGTTGCCGTGGAGTTCCACCTTGTTTTCCAGTCCTTCACGGTCAACTCGTTGTTGATGTCGAAACTCATTACACGGGCACTATCCTGGTAATAAAGATCAAAAAGGTCGGCGTTTATACCTGCCTTCATACTTGATTTTCTATTGAATTTCCGGTTGATGAAAAAGTATGCTGAATATTTATTTTCTCTGAAAACATAATCGAGAATGCTCGGCAAATTGTCTTTGTTAAAGGGTGCTACGTATGCATACGCACCTTGTTCGACATAGCGTGGCAGAAAATCATGATGCGCTTTGATCCAGCTATTGGATGCGGAGATCGTTGTTTTTACGAATGTTTTTTCATTGATCGGATGGGTGTACGAGGCCCCTGCGACACCCATTCGTGATGAAAAGTATTGATCACGGTCGTTCGATCCGTATATCAGGGTTTCGTTGTCGGGAATGGTATCCTTGCTCAAGATGATATCGATGGTTGAGGCACCTCCGATGCCAAATAACGCGATGTTAGCGCCGGACTTAAAGGGAAAATTTAACCGGAATGCGCCATCCTGATATTGGGGGATCGCGTCAGTACCCACATTTATTCCCAGAAACTGGAACAATTGGAGCGTAGAGTACCGGTAAGTCGCCAGGAAGGAAGAACCGCTTTTTTTGGAAATGGGGCCTTCTGCCATCAATTCTGTGCCCAAAAATCCCAGTTGTCCACTGAATTCCAATTTCTCATTGTTGCCGTTACGCATTTTCAGATCAAAAACTCCGGCCAGTCCATTGCCATATTCAGCTGGAAAGGCGCCGGTAAAAAAATCACTGTTTGCCAGGAATTTGTTATTGAGAATGGTGACGGGGCCGCCACCGGTTCCTGGTATGGAAAAATGGTTCGGATTGGGAATGTTGATGCCTTCCAGTCGCCAGAGCACCCCTTGTGGGCTGTTGCCGCGGATGATGATGTCATTCCTGCTGTCGTCAGCTCCCTGGACGCCGGCAAAATTGCTGGCCATGCGGGCGGGTTCACCCCGTGACCCGGCGTATCTGTTTGTTTCCTGGACCGAGAATTCGCGGGTGCTTACCGTGGCCATCTCGTTGGCGGGCTCTCCGGATTTCCGGGCTACCACGACGATTTCTGCCAAATCGGTTATTGATTCCTGCAATGAGATGTTCAAGATCACTTCTTTTCCGGAGGTTACAATCACATCAGATAGGCTGTAATCTTTATAACCGAGGTAGGAAAAGGAGATCGAAATCCGGCCTACGGGCACTTGCTCAAGGCGGAAATCGCCCGCCTCATCGGTTGCAGTCGAATGAGAATTATTAGCTTCATCATGTGCAATGACATGGACCCCGATGAGCGGAAATTGAGACTCACTGTCCACTACTTTACCACGGATGGTTTGTGTCGGCTGAGCTACCATGACGAGCGCAATAAAGAGGGACAGAACTGATAGTATTAATGCTTTCATCGTTGTTGATTCCGTTGTTCCAACACTAAATTTAATATACGGTTTGAGAATTCTAAACGGTATCAAGCCATCATAATGCTCCTAAATCTTAAATCGAATAATCTGAAATCCGAAATAGAATATACTCCCCCTTTGAAGGGGGCCAGGGGGATGTCATTAATAGCTACAGGCCAAAGGATCTGGTTCAAATAAGCGACCAAATCTAAAATCACTAATCGCCAATCAGAAATCAGTTGGCCAATTTACTGGTTGGCGCCGACGTACTTCGCAGTCCGCTGGTCGGATATTACGCCCTGCCAATTAAGCCCATAGCCAAAATTGTAAACGTGCCCTGCGGAATCCTTATAGGGCTCCATATCCAGTGGTACATCCTCCTTTTGGGTCTCTACCGTCTGCATGTTAGCGGGCATTTGCATCGGAAGCAGTCCGCCGGGTTCGTGATCGCCACTGATCAGGTCTAACAAAGCCTGGTCCTGGACACTGAAACTGACCAAAACAGCATCGGCATACGGTTCGAACTCCATAACGGTCGGGTTTGAGGCATCCAGACAGACAATAACCGGTTTGTCGCCCATGGCTTTTTTGGTGTCCGCGACCAATTTCAGGTCGGCCTGGTTGCTGGTTTTTATCGATTTTCCTTGGTAGGTACGGTTGGTAAATGATTCGCTGGGATCGCCGCCGGCCATACTTGGATCACGGGCCAGCCCGGCGGTGTAGGGGCTATACTGGAGGCTGATGGGTACATAACCATTTCCTCCATTGGAAAGATCGGTTTTGTCGTAACCGGTTCCTGAGGCAGGACTCTTGATAAAGACCAGGGCTACATCGGCTTTTTGCGGATCATCGGTGACCTCATAGTATTTGCGGATCATGTCCATATTCACGGGGTAATCCGTACGCTCCGGGGTAACATTACCGAACCAGCCCACGGTGGCGGGAAAAAGTCGTTTGGGGACAAAGACGGTCTTCTTTTTTGCAACCGGCAGTACCTGATTGGTATTTTTTACCATGACGATGGATTTCAGCTGCGCTTCGTATCCGGCCAGCATATAATCAGGTTGGCCTACCGTTTTTGTGGATTCTTCAGGATCGAGGTAAGGGTTTTCAAAAAGGCCGGTCCGAAAGATATTTTTCAGAAGCCGGATTGCAGAAGTTTCAAATCGGTCACGGGCAGGCTGTTCGCCGTATTGGTCGACCAGCATCTGATAGGCGGCCATTACGGGTTCTGCGTCATTGTTTCCTCCAAACTGATCGACGCCCGCTTCCAGTACTTTAAAGTGACGCTCAGCGACGGAAGCCGTTTCCATTCCCCAGCATTTGCCTAAAAATTGATCGGGTGTGCCTGGATCTGCGGTAATCATCCAATCGGTGCAAACGACGCCATCGTATCCATAAGTGCCACGGAGAAGATCCTGGATGATGTATTTGCTATAACTGTTGCCTACATTTTCACCGTAAACGGTGTCCTGCTGATAGGAAATGGTATAGTAAGGCATTACTGCCGAAGCCATTCCGGTTCCTCCATTTAGATGAAAAGCACCGTCGACAAATGGTTTGAGTTGATCTTTCAAATTGTTTCCCGGATAGACGGCAAATTTTCCATATCCGAAGTGGCCGTCACGACCACCTTCTTCCGGTCCGCCGCTGGGCCAATGCTTAACCATGGCATTTACACTCTGGAATCCCCATCCGCCGTTGTCTGAAGTCTGAAATCCATCCACATAGGCACGGGCCATATCGGTGGCCAGCCCGGGATGTTCGCCGAAGGTGCCGTTTACCCGGTTCCAGCGTGGTTCGGTTGCCAGGTCTATCTGGGGTGATAAAGCCGTGGCGATTCCCAGAGCGCGGTATTCCTTAGAAGCAATGGTTCCGAATTGTTGCACAACATCCGGATCAAAGGTAGCTGCCAGGCCCAATGATCCGGGCCACATGGAAATAGCTCCTCCGGAGCCCAGATTGTATTCGGCATTGGCCACAGTGCCGTGGCGCGGGTCCGAGGAGTTATTAGCCGGGATCCCTAGCCCCAATCCTTCCACCAGCGCTTGTACGTTGTTATTCCACTCGGCGGCAACAGCAGGTGATTCGACGGTTGTTACCAGTACATGCCGGAGGTTATCGTCCTTAAGGAATTCAATTTGCTGATCGGAAAGATCCGAAGCTTTAGCGCCGCTCTGATCATAAGGTTTGCCCTGGTAAGTACCGTCACCACGGAATCCGCCGCCTGGAATGCGTTGATGGGCGCTGTACAACATCAACCCGGCGATTTGTTCGACGGTCATTTTTTTAGCCAGGTCAGCAGCACGCAGATCCGCAGATAACCGCCAGTCCTCGTACGGGTCCAGGGAGCCATTGCGGTTAAGATCTTTAAAAGCATGCCGGCTGACAGTCAGGATAGTTATTCCGGATTGAGGTGCATAGCCCAGGGTAGCCCCACCGTTGTTGGTGATCACTTTATAGGTTCCATGGTCCGTTTCCGTCCACTGGGGAGCACAGGCCGTAATAAAGATCGCCAGACTGCTTACAAGCAGGGTAGGTAAGGTGCGGTTGCTAAGAATCATAACCGGAATTATATGTCATTGTGTCAATAAGACACAATATACAATTTTTACAATCTGTTTGAAGGTTTTTCATTCGTCCGGGCCAACGAATTTGTTATTGAACTGCAATAATCCAGTATATTCATAATGCCGATAACTTTCATACATGCCAGAAAGAGGAAGCATGGAAGAAGGGGCTTGCGAATTCGTAATATGCTTCATTTTTTATGGTCACCTTTCGAAAGTTTTCACCTGCTCCTGAACTACAGGAAATTGTCAGAGGAATTGAGGTTTTGCATATGGTCTGGGAGGAAGGCGAGGCCATGCCTCCCCCGGAAATAACCTGTTTGGCCAATACAGAACAAAACTTATATTTCTATCCGCATGAACCAATTGTGGCTTTTCAAACAGCGACGTCCGCACCGGAAAGCGTACCATTTTCAATTGTGACCGGTCCGAAGGTCAAGCCGGTGAAGTTGAAATTTGGCAGGGATTACCTGATGATCAAGGTGCAGTTTTATCCCACTGGCCTGTATCGGTTGCTGGGCAAACCGATGCAACCTCTGATCAATATTGGAATGGATGCCCGGGAATATCTTGATGACCTCGAACCCCTTTACCGGCTATTGCAAAAGGAGGCGACGTATGAGATGATGGTGGAATGCATAAATCAATACCTATCGGACAAAATTAGTAAACGTGTTTTACCGGAAGAGCCGATCGACAACGTAGCCAGACAGATGCTGGACCCGACGCTCAAATACAGCCTGGAAGATTGGGCTGCGAAAGCATGTCTAAGTCTCCGGCAATTTGAACGATCATTCCGGCAGAGGGTAGGTATTTCCCCCAAGCTATATACCCGGATCGTCCGGTTTGAGCGAGCCATGCGGATCAAAGAATCCAATCCTTCACTAAGCTGGTCTCAGGTAGCTTTTGAATGTGATTACAACGACTCATCGCATTTATTGCGTGAATTCCGGCAATTTGCGCATTTTCCTCCCGGCAGCCATACAAAATTCCAGACGAGTGGTCATGGTGATTTCCCCTCGGGATAAAAATGTCGATTTTTTCCTAAATCCATCAATGCTTTCATCCATAGCTTTGAAGCACATCACCAAATCTTTTGCTGGTGTGAAAAAGAAAGTTATGGAAAATACAGTTGCAATTAAGAAGACGATAAAAGATAGCCCCGGAGTACTTATTCCGCCTCCGATTATTTATGTCTTATTTTATTTTGGCGGGCTTAAGTTGAATAAATTACTTCCGGTCAAATTATCCGGCTGGCATGGTGAAAGTAAACTATTTGGAATTTTGTTGATAGGTCTGTGCCTGATATTTTTGCTGCCAAGCTTATGGAAATTCTTCAGAACGCGGAATACCTTAATAACCATCAAGCCCGCTTCATCCCTGCAAACCAATGGGATTTATGCCTGGTCCAGAAATCCCATGTATCTTGGGTTATTACTGTTATATGCAGGCATTGCATTTATAAATCAAAATTATTGGGCTGTTCTTATTCTGCCTTTGGTTACGCTGATCATCCGGGAGTATGTTATTTTACGGGAAGAAAAATACCTGACCCGGGCTTTTTCAGATGAATACCTGAATTACAAGGTCAAAGTACGCAGATGGCTTTAACCCCGTCAGATGAGCACCTGAATGCAATTGCAATGGCCAGAAATACCCCGGTAATACCATTTTCCTAGGAGGAAAACCCTTCACAGTGAAGCCGGATATATTTGGATGTAAGCCAGGATAATTCCGGTAAGACAAAAAAGTCAGACGTAAATTGGCAAAAAAAATCAGATGCCTCTATCGGATATTCAGCTTAAATGGTAATTTCTGCATCAAAAAATAACCACTAAAAATGTTTTCATAAATGCTGTAACCCAGAAAATCAGCAAGTGCATTGCCGGATAAGTGTTGGCAGAATAATTAAGTCTAACGCGTTGAGTGGTTAAAACGTGATTAAATCATTTCACACAATCTACAGACTATCTGTGAATTATGTAGAATCCTGCCTATTAGAGCAGCTCTTCAATCCTGTAGCCAGCGCTAATTTATTACTAAACTACTTATGCTTTCAAGGCCTAGGCCAAAGTATATTTCGAAGTTCTACTAATTGTCATCCATTTGGGTTTACAATTTTGAGCCAAACTTTTAAAGCTACGGTCTTTTGCATTTCTTTTATTCGAAGTGGTTGTTTTAAGATACAGCCGTTTCTTTAGAGGGTTCACGCAACTGTTCGAACAATTGAAAACAACATTTTTTGCTGCCGTCGAAAGACGGTGAGGCGTGCGTATGCCGCAAAAATGGTGACTCCGAAGAACTTAATATCCTGAACCTCATGCGGTTGCATCGAACCCCAAGGTGAGTTTTGCGTGAATCGAGGTTTTTGGTTCGTTTTTGCCGGAACAAAAATGAACGAATACGCCAAGCAACGACCATTGCAACCAGAATTACATTTCGGAACAATAGAAGTTACATAAAAATTCTTCCCTAACTCGTTAAAGAGTAATTACAATATTACCTAAGAACCAAATATGATTTGGAAAGCTAACCACTCAACGCGTTAAGTCTATGTTTTCAACGAGCATATCTCTTTCATGGGGATATTCAAAGAGCTCATTCCTCTCTCTTCAGCGTGATTAATGTAATTTCCGGTGCCATCCCCAGGCGCCCGGGAAAACCCAGCCAGCCTAAGCCCCGGTTCACGTGGAGAAACTGACCGGCGTCTTCATACAACCCCGCCCAGTGCTTGTACTTGTATTGGATAAGACTCCATTCTTTATTTTTTGTTTTGATCCCGGCTTGCATACCATGGGTATGTCCTGAAAGCGTAAGGGCTATATCGGTATGTTTTAAGACCTCGCCGGACCAGTGAGAAGGATCATGGGACAGAAGGATTTTACAAGGAATGCCGGCCACCTCCTTCATGGCAAGCGAGAGGTCTCCATATTGTTTAAACGGGGGCTTGCCCCAGTTCTCGACTCCGATTACCGCTATTTTATCGCCGGCTCGGGAGAGGATGACGGAATCATTACGCAGCAATGTGAAACTTATTTCCGAAAAGAAATCAGTGATTTGCCGGAAATTTTCACGTTTCATATCGTCACTATCCCAGGTGCTGTAATCACCGTAATCGTGATTGCCCAAAACAGCGATTTTACCGTGGTGCGCTTTAATTTTCTTTAGCGTGGAATTCCAGCCTTTTAATTCCCAGGCATAATTGTTGACCAGATCACCGGTAAAAAACACATAGTCGGGTTGTAAATGATTGATTAAGTGCACCGCGCGCTCCAGTATCGAATACCGGTAATTAAAGCTACCCAGATGCAGATCCGAGATTTGAACGATACGGAGTCCTTCAAAAGCGGCAGGCAAGGTTTTTAATGGTATTTGAATCCGGTATATTTTGAACCGGTACACGGTCCGGAAAATGCCGTAGATGATGACAAAAAATGGTAAAAATCCCGCAAATAATCCAATTAAACTGATGATCAAAAAGGATTGAGCCGGCGGGAAAATAAATTTGGCGTGTTGTAGAATAGTCAGAATAACTGCGAACAAAAGTTTCGGAGCAAAAGAGGAAACGGTTAATCCATATAGAGAGGATATCCATAATTGACGGCGACGCGGATGCATTTTATCAAATCGGATCTTCAGGGCCAGAATGGCGGAGACCAGACCAATAGTAAATGTCCAGAAGAGGATATTGATCCCGATCCTTAATACAGGATTGTAGGCAAAAGCCGTATTCGTGATGGATTGCAAAGCACGAAACGCAAACGCATCGATCACCACCAGGAAGATGCATAACAAAAGAATCATACGAAAGGAAAATCGGCGCATGATTTATGAATTCAATTCCTGATCATCGGCGAACCTGCGCGGATCTTTCAACGCCCAGTAAATGCCCTTAACTCCGGCGACCCATTTATCATAGAGGAAGATAAGCGTTATCTCTTCCAACGTTTCGATGATTCCGAGCCCGATCATGAGCCAAAATAACCACATAACCGGACCAAAAAAAAGGATGCCTAAAATAAATGCCGACTGAGCAATGGCTGAGCTTTTCGCCAGGTAGGTGTGGAATGCTGTGGTCTTTCCGTATTTGTAAAAGGCCAGGCCCATTTGAATTAAATACGGCGCAAAGGCGATGACAATCCAAATCCAGTGGTCCAGAATGAACTGCGATTCAAAACGAAGAACGCCTAAAAGTCCTAAGGTAAATGTTATCTGATCCCCCAGTGAATCCAACTCCGATCCACGTGAACTGCAAATCTTCAACCGGCGGGCCACAAAGCCATCGATTGCGTCCGTAGAATAACTGATAAATAACATCCATGTAAACCAATCACGGTATCCAAGCAAAAGCAATAAGCCCAATACCGGTGAGGCTCCGATCCGGTAAAACGAAAACCAGTCGGCAATATTGAACTCTTTGAACTTCCACATACCTTAAATAATAACCAAACATTGAAATATAGGTTTGGGAGCGGGCATAATCAATGTTCGTAATATTTAAAAAGATGATGTTGATCAACAATCCTTGACGATAGCATTCCTACATTTAGCTTTTAAACGATTTACCATTCTCCGGGCTTGGCAAAGACCTTTATTGTCCGGGGTGAAAACACCATCCTGGATGCCCAGTACCGGAGCACTCAATAAAAAGGCAATTCGATGAAGAAGCTTATTTATCCTTATGCCACCTTATGCATCGCGATATTATTCCTGCTGCTGACTGCAGACGTTTTTGCCCAGGCTACCAGATACACCCGAGGTATCGGCCAATATCCCGGGGATGACGCTGAAAATTTCAATCCGCTTCCGGCCCCTGCCAGTGATCAGGTACGTAACCTGGCATTGTACCGAACGGTAATCCACTCCTCCAGTTATGATTACAACCTCACCGGGCAACTGATAACCGATGGTATTATCGGCACCGATATGCCGGTCACCTATTCCGGATTTACCAGTCAGGATGGTGAATTACCTAAAAATCAGTGCCTATACCTGGTGGACCATAATCCGGTAACCCGCTTGCCTATCCAGGGATCAGAAGGCTGGATTCAAATAAGTTGGTCCGGACCGCTTGCCCTGCCTGTTTTTGATTCGTTGATATTCGGATTCGATGTTCAGGGTGACAACGCATCCCAGGCTGCCTGGAGCGTGGAACTAAGCGGTTCCGTAGACGGGACAACGTGGACTTCAATCCGTACTGCAACAGGGGCAGGCATCCCTGGTGATACCATCTCACCGGCTTTTAAATATTTCCTGCCCGGCAATCACCGGGTGATTCCGATGAATTGCAGTCCTGGCGAAGGATTGCACCATCTGCGGATTTCCTTTAACGCACCTGCAGTATCCTGGTGGAACATTGGTGGGTTGGAAACATTCCTGCAGGGGGACAAAGTGACTTTTCTGACATCGTCTACCTTTACCAGCGCCTGGATGGATACCGGAAATCCGCAGGAGTGGGTCTCCGTTGATCTGGGTGCACCCTCCCAGGTTCATGAAGTGGTCCTGGATTGGATCCGCAGGGGCGACGGATGCCAGTTACAACACTCCATGGATGGACAGCAATGGACGGATTGGATCGCGATGCCTGAGTCATCGGACGGCACGCGGGATCTGCTGATCGTCAGTGCGCCTGTCGAAATGCGGTACCTCCGGGTGTTGATCAAGCACACCAAGGCAATACCTGCACTCCTCAGTGAACTCCAGGTCATGGGAACGGGAGGAAAGTTATGGCAACCGAAACCTGCGGCAGAAATGCAGGACCATAAAATGCTTCTGTCCGGTGGGTCATGGAAACTACAGCGTGCATCAGAGGTACAAGAGGAAGGTTTAAACCTGGGACGACCGGGGTACAATGATCGGGATTGGGTGACGGCTACGGTACCCGGGACGGTATTGTCCAGTTTTCTCAACGTTGAAGCCATTCCTGATCCCAACTATGGGGACAATCAGCTGATGGTTTCCGAATCCTACTTCAATGGTGATTTTTGGTATCGCAATGAATTTGAAGTGCCACAACCATTTATCCGCGATCGGGTATTTCTTCAATTCAAAGGGATCAACTGGAAAGCGGAAGTCTATTGTAATGGAAGGGTCGTCGGCACCATCGCGGGCGCTTTTACCCGGTCTGTGTTTGATGTGACGGATTTCATACATCCGGGTTCCAATGCCATTGCCGTCAAGATCATGGTGAATGCCAATCCGGGCGGCGTCAAAGAACAGACTGCAGCCAGCCCGGATCTCAATGGTGGGGTCCTCGGTGCCGATAACCCTGCATTTCATGCCACCATCGGCTGGGACTGGATACCGACTATCCGGGGGCGAGATGCAGGCATCTGGGATGATGTCTTGCTGACTTCTACGGGGCCGGTCACCCTCGAAGATCCATTTGTCGATACCAGGTTGCCTTTGCCGAGCACGGATGCAGCCGATGTTATGGTAGCCGTGAATCTGGTGAATCATACCAATCTGGAGCAGGAAGGCATCCTGGAAGGCCGCCTGGGCGAAGTAGCCTTTCAACAAGCGTATACCTTGCAGCCCAATGAATCCCGTCTGGTTCGCTTCACCCCGGTGGAAGTAAAGGGTTTACACCTGAGTCATCCGGATTTGTGGTGGCCAAATGGTTACGGTGAACCCAATCTGACGGACGTCAACCTAAAATATGTTCTTTCAAATGGTTCGGTTTCCGATGAGCAGCATTTCCAGACCGGTTTGCGTCAAATGACTTATTCCGGTGAAGATAAAGCGTTGCGCATTTATGTGAATGGCGTGCGTTTTGTTCCTAAGGGAGGCAACTGGGGCTTTGCGGAGTCGATGTTGCGGTACCGATCAAGGGAATTTGACATCGCAGTGCGCTACCACCGGGATATGAACTACACCATGATTCGAAACTGGGTCGGAATGACCGGAAGTGATGCATTTTTTGATGCTTGCGATCGCTACGGAATCATGGTCTGGCAGGATTTCTGGCTGGCCAACCCGTGGGACGGTCCGGATCCGGATGACGACTCGATGTTTATGGCCAATGCGCGGGACTTTGTTCACCGGATACGCAATCACCCATCCATTGGTCTGTATTGTGGGCGCAATGAAGGCAACCCACCTCCTTCACTGAATCAAAGTCTGGCAAACCTGGTTGATTCCGATCACCCGGGCATGATCTATTTCCCGCATTCGGCTGAGGGCCCGGTCAGTGGTTATGGTCCTTATGGGGCAATGCCGGCTTCCTTTTATTTTAAGTACCGGGCTACTGAAAAGCCTCACAGTGAGTTGGGGATGGCCAATATTGTCAGCAAGGAAAGCCTTGACCGGATGATGCCGGCCGACGCCCAATGGCCGATCGGCAGAATGTGGGGCATCCATGACTTTTGTGATGGAGGCGCTCAAAATGGTGCAGCGTATAAGAAATTAATGGAAATCAACTTCGGTCCGATAGACCAACTGGAAGACTGGTTAAGTCTGGCACAATTCCGCAACTACGAAGGATACCGGGCTATGTACGAAGCCCAGAGCCGTAACCGGATGGGGCTGCTTATCTGGATGAGTCATTCGGCCTGGCCCTCTTTCGTATGGCAGACCTATGATTATTATTTCGAACCCACCGCCGCTTATTTTGGCGTAAAAAAAGCATGCGAACCATTGCATATTCAGTGGAATGCTTCCACCGACTCCATTGAAGTGGTGAATTACAGTCACCCGGATGTCAAGGGGCTGATCGCCCAGGCTGAACTGTTTGATCTGAATGGAGCATTAAAATGGAGTCACCGCATGAATGTGGACAGTCGAATTGACAGCCGCCAAAATTGTTTCCCGGAGGAAAAACCGGAGGACCTGACCAGGGTCTATTTCCTGCGACTGAAATTGATGCAGGGAGACGAAGTCCTTTCGGAAAATTTTTATTGGCGAGGGCCGGGTACGGAGGAAGCCCTTGGAGATAATTTTTTACTCCGAAATGCACACGATAATGATTATTCGGCGCTGAGGAATTTGCCCAAGGTCCCGGTAACGATGACTGAAAACGGCCGGCAAACCAATGCAGACGAAACCGGATTTACACTAACAGTCAAAAATACCGGAGACCGGCCGGCATTGATGATCCGGCTCAATGTCGTAGGGGAACAAACCGGTGAGCAGGTTCTTCCTGTGCTTTACGAGGATAACTATTTTTCGCTGATGCCGGGCGAACAGAAAGAAGTGTTGGTCCGTGTAAGAAATGAGGATACGCGGGGAGAAAAACCGGTCATTAAGCTCTCAGGATTTAATGTAATTGCGAAATAATTCAAAGCGGGTGTCCACCCTTTATTCATGATTAAAGCGACGGAAAAACTGTTCTGCATCTTTTATGCTTTCGAGGTTCAGGATCCAGCAGACTTCGGATAGATCAGAAAAGTCAAACCCGCCGGAGGCGATCGCTTCATTGTTGTATCTGCCCTCCTGACCATTGTAACGGTTGCACAAGCCGATAGCTGTTTGCCAGACCAGTTTCAATTCAGGATTCCTTACGGACAATTGTTCGATTTTATATTCGGAAGTACGAAAACCCGGAGTGCCATTTCCGACTACATTGCCGTCGGATATTTTATGATAATCCGACGCTTGTTTTACAAGGGACAGATCTTCATCCGCAGTGACTTCTTCATTCCAGTCGCTGTGCTGAACAACGTGTATTCGTTCATGTATATCCAGGGCAGGCAATTCGCTTTGGAGGGCTTTGATGAGCGAAGCCGTAAAGTCAGATTGGCCTGCTTCAGCAATCCAGATGTCGCCATCTGCCGCTAAGAACGGCATGACCAGATTTTTTACTTTCTCTAGGGCGGCGGCCCGATCTATGTTTGCATCTGTCCAGTTGTCGCCAAAGGCTTGTTCAAATAATGCATTTGGCGGAACATACAGACCTTCCTGGACACCATATGTCCCGGCAACCGCGTGGTATTTTATATTGGAATAATCAGGATCGGCAACTAAAGTTCGAAATGCTGCCACCGAGTGCAGATCATCTACATCGGTCTTGCAGTCGTATTGTACCAGCAGCAAGTCGGTAGCCTGGTGAAAACGTAATGGGGACTCTACTGTATTGCGGGTTTCGTTTTGTTGTTTACAGCAGACCAATAAGTAGGCTGCCGTAAGAAAAATAACTTGGCGGAGGTACATAGATTTCCAGATTATTATTAAAAATCAGTTCAATAATTTTCTGCTATTCCAGTTCACCCAGTAATTTCTGGTATTTATCCAGATAAGCCGGATTGGAACGAAATCTGCCCAGACCTACTGCATCAAATTCATCCAGATGATTTCCCTGATCAGCCCCCAGGTAGTTAAGTGCCTCGTTGATCGTCTTTACTGAGAGGTCTGCGTTTTGGTCATTCCGGTAAATGTTTGCAAATTGGTCGCCCATTCCTCCGACATATGCCGTGACTATGACGGCATACTCTATTGGGTCGGATAAACTTATTCGTTTCATCAAATCATAGATAACCCGTTTATTGACAAGATGGCAATTCGATTCCAGATACCCGGAATATGCCAACTTCTTTTCCCAGTAATCAATAAAATCGTTGTCAATAAAAAACAGGGTTAGATCGAAATTCAGGTCGACGCCTGTCAGTTCATATTTATCAGCTTCTTGATGATTATATGGACCTTTGAGTACGATGGCGTGAATGATGTGACTCATTGTAAAATATTTGATTGAATTTCTTTGGGTTCAGGAATACAACAGATAAGAGACCCGGTTTATTTTTCTGCTATTGTTCCGGTCATTTGTTTGTATTGTTTACTTCGTGTACGTTTTCCAATTTTACGACAACCGGATTAGGCCATTTCCGGTCGTTATAGATACGCTGGGCCCGCATGACCGATAAATGTAGTCCCTGGCTGGTCGGCCGAATGACAGGAGCGGGATCTGTTTCCGGATGGTATTCGAGCACTTTTCCGGCATGGCCCAGCACCGATATCTTTGATTCACCGGAACCGGTCAGCGTGGCCAGTTCAAATTCCCGCCGCTCTCCGTAGCCCCAATCCGGTTCGGTCAGAAATGCATAAACAGCTGAACCGTCCCTGGCTTTCAAGAACCAATTGGGGCCCTCATGAATTACATCGAGTGGTTCGGTTTCAGCGAAAGCCTCCTGGTTGATGAACATCCACAGAGAAATCTCATTTAATATGGCCCGTTGTTCAGAAGGAAATTGCCCCAGTTCATCCGGTCCGAAGTTCAATAGAAAGTTGCCGCCTTTGCAGCGAATTTCGATCAGTTTCAGGATGACTTCCCGGGCAGATTTATAGAACTCGTTGGTAGGCCGGAATTGCCATTGTTCGCCGAGCGTATAGCATGCTTCCCAGGGGGCGGGCAGGGGAGCGTCCGGAGTGTTTTGTTCCGGTGTTTCGAGGGCACCCCGTGTGACGACCACATCGGGATTGATTTCCCAGCATAGTTTTGCCAGCTCGGTCTTGCCAAATTGTTCCAGGCCATCCAGGAATACCACATCGATCGGCCCATAATTTGTCATCAACTCCCGCATTTGCGACTTGGCATATTCGTTAAGCGCAGCATTGTGGCTGGCCATAGCTTCCGGACGTGCCCGGGAGATGGGGATTTTATGCTCAAACAGAAAGTAAAAGTCATCCGGGGAATAATAGATGCCCACGGCCAAGCCTTCCCGGTGGCAAGCCGCTATAAGCTGGGCAGTAGGGTCCTGGGCATAGGGGGTATGCAGGATGCTGAAATCGGTTGTTTTCGTATCGAACATGCAGAATCCGTTGTGATGTTTGGTTGTAAACACCAGATACTTCATACCCGCTAATTTGGCGGCCCGGACCCATTCATCGGCGTCAAATTTGACCGGATTGAAAGATTTTGGCAGTTGGTGGATGTATCGGTCCAGGTATTCATCCGAAGCGCCGACCATGGAATGACTGATGACCATACCGAGCTGAACATCAAAGCTCCAATGAATAAACATGCCAAAGCCAAGATTCGTGAACCAGGCTTCCCGGTCTGGTTTATTCAAATTCAGAATGGGCTCCTGGGCATAGGCATTCAGACTAAAAAGTATGCAGGCTATCAGTAGTAGATGGCGAAAAGACATGAAACGGATTTTTTGAAATATAGGTAATAATCCGGGAGCGTCCGTTAAAAAAGCCACTGCCGGGATGTGGCCGGCAGTGGCTCTGTATTTTGCGGACAATTAATTAATCCCTTAATTGGAACAATACATCCGTTGTTTCGATTTTTGGTGCCTCGACCACCTGGTAGGCCTGAGGTATTGTTTTGGCCAGCTCGGTAGTTCTAAAAGACTGCATGGATTCTTGTGAGTCCCAAACATACACCCCTATGTATTCACCAGGTTGGTCTGTTTTTGTATAATATTTCTGCAGTAAACCAGGTACCTGGCGAAACTTTTCTGCACGTTCATGCGCAGTTTTCATCAGTACATCTTCTGACAGACTGGACTTGATTTTGATGGTTTGAATAAGCATATCGTTATTGGTTTTTAGTTTCGAATTGGAAGCGAGGAAATTCTTTTTTGCAGCAGCAATGATCGGGGTCCGGTCGTAGTACGTAAAGATGCCGTCAATCTTTTTTTCCGGATTAAAGTGGAACGCCCAATGCATCCTGACCCAGGCAATTTCCGAACCATAGTGCAGCGTGGCTGAGAAGTAACATACATCAAATACACCCTGGGTATTGACAAACTCCACGTGTTGATTAACCTGGACCGGAATGTGAACAAAGTCGGTAAATTCTTCCTGGTTGTTGCCTGATTCTACGACATAATTGTCCCAAAATTTCATCACATTATCCAGCCCTTTGTAAATGGTACGCGTATCGCTGTCGCCGTCAGGAAGTTTGAATTCGACATTATCTGCCAGAAAAGCATAGGAATCTGTAAATTCCTGATGAGCGAGATGCTGCAAATACTGCTCGGCAATTTGAGTGTATTCGGCGGATGCAATTTCGTAGGTAGCCTTATCCTGCCCACCACATGCCAGCACAAATATGCTGATAAAAAATAGGGTAATGGATGCATAGAAAAGTGATCTTGAGTTCATGATTGTACGTTTTGAGTTTCTAAAATGAATCAACATCACAAAGTAAAGGCGAGGAGCCTGCGTCCCGTTTAGGCTGAACGTTCAGAACGTTAGGCTAAAAGCTCAAGCTTGAGCCGGATAGAGCGAAGGAGCGACGCCATAGTGTTTTTTGAACTCCAGGCTAAAAGAAGACAGGTTTTCATAGCCCAGCTCATAATAGATGTCAGAAGGCCTTTGGTTATGCAAGAGGAGCATCCTGGCTTTTTTCATCTTCTCGACAATCATGTATTTTTTAGGAGAGGTCTGGTAGACTTCGAAGAATTTTCGCTTAAAAGTCGAGAGGCTCATGTTACACAGGAAAGCCAATTCTTCTGACTTGAGGTTGCTGAATTTGTGGTTTTGGACCACATGGGTAATGGCATTGTTTTGTGATTTGGTTATGGCGTTATTGATAAAACAGGCCATTTCGCCAGGATATTTGTTCAGCAGATAAAGCAGAATCTCTTCAATTTTGGCCAACCGGAAATATGCATTTTTAAAGTCCATTTCCAGTAATTTCATTGATTTCTGAAATGTCTGGAGATATTCGTCCTTCGGGAAAGTAATGACCGGCGGTGTTGAGTCGCTGCTTTTCTCATCAAGCCTGATGTCGTACTTCTGAATAAATTTGGTCAAAAATTCGTTGGAGAAAAAAAGGAGTAGACTTTCAAACTCTTGCCGCAGCGTGACTCTTTCTGTCATGAGCATATTACCAGCGGTGACCAAGCCGATCTGCTCATTATTCATTGAATATTTTTGGGACTCATCGATGATGTTTTTGACCCCGTGGATCATAAAACAGAGCATGTTCTGCGAATAATGTAATTTAAGATTGACCTGGTCTGGGCCTCGTTCCCGGATGTAGAATAAAATATTCACATCACTCATTGGTTCGACTAGAAACTGGTCCGGTACGGTAAAGAATTCCATTTAATTTAATCAATCGTCAACGATGGTGTGGCGTATTGCATCGAAACAAATTCAATATATAAATTTTTGCGAAATGGGCCAAAAGGTCATCAGGGAGAGGACTTACCGGATGAGGGTCAGATCACCGCTTTGAATAGTTTTACCACAATATTCCGTAGAGCGCTCCAGGGTATATAAATACACTCCAGGAATGGCTTTCGTGCCGTTGATTGAGCCATCCCAGCAATCCAATGGATTAGTTGTTCCGAAAACCAGGCCGCCCAACCGGTCGTACACGTTAAACCGGTATGCAGATTCATTTGGAACAGCCAAGAAGGGCTGTAGACAATCATTAATTCCATCGTCATTGGGACTGAAAATGTTGGGGACGCTGGCTGTGCTGCCAAACGTTACTGCTACAGTGTCTGCGAAGGTGCATCCGACGGAGTCGGTCATGATGGCCCAGTAAGAGCCGCTTCGAGAAACCCGCTTGGATGGGGAGAAATCTCCGTCGTACCATTGAGTGTGTGGATAGGAACTCCGGAGAAGGTATTCGTCACCCCTGCATATGAGGGTATCCCTGCCCAGTGCCTGGTCGCCGGTCACCTGCAGGTTTAGGTTGATGGTACTGTCACAGCCAAATCGGGTAAGCATGGTATGGGAATAACTGCCGGTCTTCGATAACTGAAGGCCATAAAAGTCATAAACTTCACCTTTGCAGATGGTCCTGGATTCCAGGGTCTGATAGCTATCATTAACCTGTAATTCAAGCATACGGACGGAGTCGCACCCCTGAGAGGAGGCGATGGTGTCCAGATACATGCCGGAAGCAGTGTAGCCGGCATATTGTTCTCCGGTGCAAATGTTTTTCTTAACAGTTACCGGGAAATATTCGGGTTCCACCGCGGTGAGATTGGCCTGGGCCAAAAAACCTTCTGCAGTAGGACAGCTTTTAATTTGTACGATCAGATAGTTATTGCCCGAATGCCAGCCTTTGTTTAAAACAACGGTGATTGCCGTGTCATGTCCATGAAATTTGTAAGGGTCGATATTGCCGGTATACAGGTAATTGGTGGCTCCGTTTACCCGGACCTCATAAATACAATTATCGGCGAAAAAATCCATCGCAATGGCATAATGATCAGCGATAGGCAGGCCACAGGCGTTGGTCTCCGGAAGGACAATGATCCGCTGGTAAAAGATATCCACACAACCTTCTGCGGCATGATAGCATCCATTGCCAAAATCGTAAGCGATCCAATCGTTGTTGGGAAAAGGGCTGGTATGCCAGGCCGGATCGCAACGACCCACAACCCGGGCAGGCACAAAAGCAGTGGTGGAATGCATGGTGTCTCCTTCGGCAGCATACCAGAATGCATCATTGGCTCCCAATTGAAACCTGCCTCCGGTCCCGTTTGCAGCGGTGTTCAGGGTTAATGGATTGGGCAGCTGGGCCCCGGCCTGATAACCGATGCAGAGCTGAGTCAAAACAACCATCCATAGCCAACGTATCCGGGTATTCTCCACAGGTATCGAATGTAATCATTTTAACCCGGAACCCTGTGGGATTTATTGCCGGGTACAACGAAAAAGGCCCAGAAAAGTGATTCCCTGCTACCGGACGATAGGAACACTTTTTATGCGTCTACTTTTTGTCTACCTGACATTTTTGACCGGTATGATGAGTTACAATAGTTTTGAGTATTCGCTAAAAATCAATGAATGGCTATGAAAAACAATTTTTATTTGATCCGTATCATGATTCCTTTCCTGGTCATGACGCTACTCCAGGTCCATTGCACCAAAGATCCATTGGATACCGTACGGAAAAAGATCCCTGCCGAGTTTCAATACCTCGCCGGAATTTTTGATGGCGACGGGGTAGGGGCTGGCTTCACGATGGGACCGGTAACCGTCTTATTTAACCAGACTGGTGACAAATATGCCTGGATTGAAGATGGGGTCATCCTGTCTGAACGGGGCTTAAATGACAGTCTGAGTCTGTTTAAAAAGGATGTACTGGGTAGCGTTGGAGCGGCAATTATCAATTTTCCCAAACAATTGTATTTATTTGACCGGACCGGAAGTCAGTATACGGTGGTAGAACTGGATGCGCGGATCGCCCATGCTCAATGGGCTAATACCAATTTTTTCCGGTTTAATGCCTATACGTTTACCACACACGACTGGGGAAAGAATGACTCATGCCCTTTTTCGACGATAGGGTCGATCTGGTACGATAAGACGGACCGGATCTGCGGACCCTATCTCACCGATTACGGAACCTTTATAATGAGCAACGGCACCGGAAATTTAATGGTCAACTACCAGATTGCTACAGCCACGTTTAGTGAGGTAAAATCGATCAATCACTACGAGCTATTTGAATGTGGAGACCGGAATGCTGAAAGTAATGGGATCCTTAAGCATTTATTGCCATTGGCAAGTATCGATGCGGTGGTCGATTATTTTGGACCCGATCAAGCATTGCAGGGCGAAATATTTTTCCTAATGGACGGCAGGCAATTTGGCTACCAGGCATTTGGCACAGCTGTGTTTATGGGGCCATACGATCTGTATTGAAATTACCTCTACTTAGAGGGCTTTCCTATCATAAAATTAATTTCAGAAAGATGAAAACATATAGGGTGTTTATTCAGATAGGCCTTGGCCTGATCATGACCAGTCTTATATCGTTGTCTTGCTCCAAAGACCCCTTGGATGCGGTACGGGATAAGATTCCCGGAGCGTTTCAATACCTGGCTGGAATCTTTGATGGCGAAGGCGTTGGAGCGGTGTTGGATTTGCGAGGAGCAACGGTATTATTCAATCCAGCGGGAGATCAATATGCCTGGGTGGAAAATGGCGAAATCAAAGTGATACGCCGGATAGATGATTCACTCAGCCCGTTCAGAAAGACAATCCTCGGCAGTATTGGCCCATCCTTTCTTTCTATTCCGAAAACGGCCTATTTCTTTGACCGGTCGGGGAGCAGGTACACGACGGCAACCTATGATTTCAAGGATGTTGCCGGCAAATGGGATGATCCTAATCTTTTTAGTTTTAGCAATAAGAGTTATGGTCCACGCGATTGGGGAGGCAGGGATGAATGTCCCTTTACGACCATTGGCGCTATTTGGGAATATCAGGTTAACCGGTTTTGTTCCTATTACGCTCCGGATTACTATGCGGTCTATATGACCAATGGGGATGGCAATTTATTTACGCAGTATGCATTTTCCAAGGAACGTTTCGGGGGCGTTGTCAATGCAGTCAACCAATATGAGATTTATACTTGTGATGGTGAAGACGGGGATAAACATCAGACCGCTATGGGTCAAATCCCATTCAGCTCAATTCGTGCAGTGATGACCTATTACGGCACAGGAAGCCTTCCTGTTGGTGAAGTCTTTTTTATTTCAGACGGGAAACAATTTGGATACAACCAATTTGAAACCGGCGAAGTCCTCGGTCCCTTTGACTTGTATTAGAAGTATTCATCACTCCTTGTAGCGCTGACTCATTTGATCACCGCCAATTTTCCCTGCATCTGCTTATCCTGGTTTACTACATTGACGATATATAGGCCGGAAGGAAGCTCATCAATAGGTATTACCTCCCTGTTTCGGACAGACCGGACGAGGATCAGTTTGCCATCCAGCTGTCTGATTTCCAGCCGGCTGCCGTCCGGTACGTGTTTCAGATTGAGCACATTGCGAGCCGGATTGGGATACAATTCCAGAGCAGTAATATCTATGTGATCTCTTGCAGAGGTGGCACAGAGCGTGTCTTCTGCATTGGCTACGATGATTTCAAATGCGCGGCTTACGGCTATGCCACACGAATTGTATACCGTATAGGTTAGATAATGGCTTCCAGGGTCCACCCTGGCCGGATCAAAGGTCCCTTCCGTTACCCCTTCTCCATTAAAAGTACCCCCTTCCGGAGTGGCTTCCAGGATTAGCGGATTATCATTGTGGCAAATCACCATTTTGTTTTGAGGTGTGGTTACCGGAGGATATCCGGCTGCCTGGAGCAATACGGAGTTTCCCCAGGCACTGCAATTTGGGTCTACGGAAGGGAAGGGGATGAAGAATGTAAACCGCACGAGGAAAACACCACCGACACCATCGGTCCGGTCTACAATCCGGATTCGCCAGATGGCATTGGGATCCACATCGGTTTCAAACAACAGAGTGGCTTCACCGGCCGGCTTGGTTGCCACATTGGTAAATGGAAATTCCTGCGTTGCCGCGTACTCGATGTAGATGTCTGAAAGCCCATGGTTATTCGAAAAATAATCGTCCTGGTTAAACAGCTCGATCTTTATTTTAGCACCGACTGCCTGATCATAGGGTATGTGTTCGGACCTGAAATCATACGTTTTAATTTGAAAACTGGCCCAGTATTCCTGAAACAGATCACTGGGATAAGAATAGATGTACGATTGATCCGCTACCGCCAGAAAAGGGGTGATGTAGAAAGCATCCGGATGTTCCGTGCACTCCACAGGATAATCAATAGCGCTACCATACGTCTGCATGATATCCGCGTTGGCAAGATCGGTGTATTGTTCGATCGGTTCATCAGAGACGGCCCAGGCTATGGTATGGTCCCCCAGCAGAGATGCGTTTTCAACTTCCAGGTGCACGGTGTCGGCACAGCAATAGTCGATCACTTCCACATTGACCGTCCCTGGATTACATCCGTAAGCGATAAACCACTGATTGCCTGAATAGGGAGTGCCTGCCACCTTGTCGTCGATGGTGAGGTTGTGGAGGAGTCGATTGAACCCGGTGGAATCTTCCCAAACGCCCTCATTGGCCAGACGGATGGAAAAGTCAGGATTGCCGTAGAGGGTAGATTTCGGGTCAGGCAGATGCATCAGCAGTTCGTAGTTACCGGCAGGCATGGTTACCGGAATCCCCAGGTCTTCCTGAAAGGCGATCGTGCCGGCTTCTTCCTCTTTAAACCAAAAGCGGGGATCCTGCCTGGATCCGGCCACCCAGGTTTCACCGCTTAGGATATTGCGTAGAATGAATTCTACCCTTCGTGGATTGAACGGTGCCGCATAACCCAGATTTTTTAGGGACAACGCCAGTGCAAAACCACTTCCCTGTGCCACCGTATCGGGATAGGTCCCTTGTTCCAGCCCAAAGCGATACCCCAGTAGGCGGGTAAAGTCATCGTAACATCCCTGAGCTTTGAAGCCGGCTAAAACATCCGGATGATAACCGGAGTTGAGAAAGGACCAATGGAAGCGGTCCAGTTCATCATCCGCAGCGCCGCCTTCATCCGAACAGTTGGATCGGGGAGGGTTAAGGTCGCAGGTCTCCCCACCCATAACGGTAAATTGGGTTTCCCGGCTCAGGAAGCCGGCCTCGGCGATTGATTCGTCGCAATAGGTGCCGTAGTCGGTGGCGCTGGCCAGAAAACAGTCGTTATGCTGGCCGATGCGGTACGCATCACTACCATCATAGGCCTGCGTAATATCTAGCCCGGATGGATTGGTCAACGGGCAGATGGATGCGGCATCCGCATAGACATCGTGATCATTTGACCACCCATCCCAATCGTAGAACGCATATTTAAAGTAAGGGGTGCGGACCTGGATCATCCTTTCCGGAGGCAATGCTTCCAGCAAGGCATCCAATACGGCTTTTCGTCCACTGAGATTCAGGATGCCCTGGTTATTCTGAAAATCCGGGATCACATTGTTATAGTTAGCCCATTCGCCATAGGCTCCCACGAACCCGGCCTGCATGACTGC
This sequence comes from Lewinellaceae bacterium, assembly GCA_020636355.1. GTDB lineage: Bacteria > Bacteroidota > Bacteroidia > Chitinophagales > Saprospiraceae > JAGQXC01. The sequence goes on from JACJYB010000001.1 coordinate 776,980, forward strand.
AATAACATCCGCATTTTTTTGGAGGATGGGAGTTAACTGACCGATATGGTTCCGGACCATGGCCAATGGTGCATCGACGGTGTCTGCATGGACAGAGTCCAGTACCGAATAGGCAAAACGCAGGATGCATTTGAAACCATGGTCACGGATAACCTGCAGATCGGACTGAATGTAATCCAGAAATTCGAAGCTGATGGGCTTATCCACAAATTCCGGCAGATAATACAACCGGAGTATTAATGATTGATGATCTTCCGCAAACAAATCGAGCAGATTGCCATCCACGGGTTCCATCTCTGGGAAGCCCTGCGAATTTTTCGAGTATCCGGTAAATTGGGTGTAAAATCCCCGTTCCGGATTGCGGAATATTTCTGTGGAAGCATGATAGGTGACCGTATGCTGTGCACGGAGAGACGAGCAAAGTATTAAGATGCAGTTGATGAAAAGGATTGTTCTCATAGATAATTAGTTGAGCTGTTGAAGTCATGTGAATTGAATGTTTTAAAATATCCCAATTCCATTCAACATTCAACATACAACATTCAATATTCCTTGGTGTCTACCCTTTGTCTACCTTCCTGAATTGACATTTTATTCCCGATGGTATAAGTTTGAAAGTAATAGATTGAAAAAACCTCAAAAAAGCATTGTTGTTATGAAGCGGTATTCTAAATCAGGTTATATACCAACCCATTTATTTCGTATTGTTTACCGGTTCAAACGCCTCTTAATGTTTGTGGTACCACTGATTTTATTATGTTTTGGTTCGTGTTCAAAGGAGAATTTAGATGTGGTCCGGAATCGGATACCTGCTCCATTCAAATACCTGGCAGGTATATTTGGTAGTAATGGAGTCGGAGCGGTGGTTGCCCTAAACCCTGATGTTATGATCCTCTTTAATGAATCCGGAGATCGTTACGCATGGGTAGAGAAGGATTCCGTTCTGGATGTACGGGACATCAGTGATCCCGATGGATTGTTTGCAGGGTTGGAATTTGAGCAAATTGGTGCTGGAGTAAGCATATCCGCTCAAAGCATTTATCTGTTCGACCTTTCAGGAGGACAATTAATCCAGGCAAATTTTAATTCCAAAAAAATCGCAGGGCAATGGACAAATCCTGCATTTTTTACTTTCCAGTCTAATAGCTATCCGGTAGATCAATGGGGTAGAGAAATTCAGTGCCCGTTTGCGGCTATTGGGGCGGCCTGGAAATACGATGCCATTTCGGATTGTTCAGAATATTCCAAAAATGCCATCCGGATGGTCAGTACAGAAGGTAATGAATATGTCTATTTTGACACGGATAGACAACGCTGCAATGCGCAGTCTATTACCGTGAATAAATATCCGCTTAATTCCTGCGAGTTTGCAGACAGGAAGGACCAGTTCTACAAAATTTCCGAGACAGCGTATTTGCCCTTGGAAGAGATCGATGCGGCCAGTATCTATTATATAGGCGGTAAAGCAGCCGGTGAGCTGTTTTTTACGGACGGAGGTAAAAAATTCGGTTTCCGTGCATTTCAATCGACGGAGTTTCAGGGCCCTTTTCCGATTTTTTGATTTGTGACAAATACGCGCGGACCCGGATTAATCTTTTCCGGTCTAATGGCATAAACAACAAGGGAAAATGGAAATTTTCTGCTGATCAAATGCTGTAACGTACGCCGACGCATACATCATCAACTGAAGAGATAACCAGGCGGGAACCTGACTTGAGGGATCAACCGATCACCTCCCGGATTACTCTTACGGCGTTGTCTCCCATGATTTTATCCACATCCATTTTGGACAATCCTTTGTCAGTCAATGCCAGTGAAAGATCCGGATATTGGGAATAGCTGGATAATACTGGCTTATAGTTGGCATCCATATCGGTTCCGATTCCTACATGATCGATACCCACCACATCGACCATACGCAAAGTATTTTCCACATATTCCTGGAAGTCGTGGTTAAATCCCGAAGGCCACATGCCGATAACACCGCCGGTATCCGCCACGATTTTGGCATGTTCCTTAGTGATCGCCCGTTTTTCAATTGGGCGGCCCGGTTCCATTTTCAACACACTGTGGGATAGCATGATGGGGCTTTTGGTCATCATGGCAACCTGTTTGGTTGTGTCATAAGATGCGTGGGCCACATCGATTAACATGCCCAGGCGATTCATCCGTTTGACCACCTCCTTGCCGGCAGCTGACAGACCTTGGTATTGCACTTCCCAGGTCTGTAAATCCCCTAATTCATTGGGAGCATAATGAACCAGTTGTACGGAACGGACACCTTCGACATATGCTTCTTCCAGTCTCCCAGCATCCCCTTCCAGGAAATGTCCCCCCTCTACAGCCAGGAAAGCGGTCACTGCATCGGAGGTCATATCCGCGGCGGTAGTTCCAAATCGCACCGTAGAATGCTGCAGGAAATCCTTGACGATTTTTAATTGTCGCTGATAATCTGCCCAGCCTTCCCCCTCTTTAAATCCTCCGGTAACGGATACGCCATTGTCACCGAGAACCAGCAATTTGGAATCAGCAACCAGTGACAGGAAGAAACCGCTTAATTGGCCGGGCTCCATGCCGGCAATGGTGTTCATCGCATTGGGGTTGGCTTCTTCCGATGCATCCTCGGACTTATAAAGCTGACCCGGATGGGCATGCAGGTCAAAGGAAATTCTTTTCACAGCCGGGGTACGAAATGCATACTGGCCTAAAATACCTGCTCCCGTCAGGGCGGTGAGCGAATTGGTGATGAACTGTTTTCGGGTTATCATAAATTACTTCAACGTTCAAAGGGGAATTAACGAAGTCCGGACGGTGGTGAAAATATTCATTTTCGGGTATTTGCGGTGATTATTTATTCCCGGAGGTGATTCATGAATAGGAAAAATGCAAATTGACGGTAAAATACTTTAAGTTGTCTTTATGAGATTTCATGGAGCATTTATTGTCCTGGCTGCCGCTTTATTTCAATTGTGGTCTTGTGCCGGGAAAACGGTACAGAGCCTTCTGCCTGAGGGCATCCCGGTTGAGGGATCAATCCAGTTGGAGAGTGAAGCTCTGCGGGTAGTTTTTACCGATAACCGGGCATACGGAGATGTCCATCTTGCCCGTTTCAACGGTATCGCCTTGCTAACGCATCAGGGTCAGGACTCCACGGTGTTTGTTCCCCAGTATGCCGGATTCAACCTGGAGCATATCTTCGGAGGAGATAGCCTGGTACCTTTATTTGAACCACGTGATCACCTTATGCAATTATTTCGTTCTGCGGACAACCAGGTGCAATTGTACCAGAGCACCACGCCTGTCTCGGGTGTCGAGGTTCTGACAACTTTTACCTTAACCGGGGCCAATTACATTGATATCGAGGTTAATTGCTTATTACATAATCCCGGATTTTTTAAGCACGGTTATGCTGGCTTGTTTTGGGCCAGTTACATCAACGCACCGCAGGATCCAAAGATTTACTTTATGGGAACCGAAACCAGCCGTCCGGAACCTCATTGGATTGGTGCCTGGTCGGGAGAACATGGCATCGAAAGCACACACCGTTCGCTTTCTGATGACCTGGAACTTTATTTTGCACCAAATTTTAATGCCACGTTAGCCAACCATTATTCCAATTACCATTTCAGCGATCCCTATTATTTTGGCCTTTTTCACCAGATGGTGTTGGCTTTCCTCTTTCAACCGGACCAGCAAATACGGTTTTCTCAATCCCCGACGGGCGGATCGTTGAATTTTACCTTAAAACCGGTGCCGGGCCAGCTGACTAATCCTGCCTGGGATTTCCAATGGATTATTCCCGACCCGCAGGCCAACAGGGTTTATACCCTTAAGTCCAGGCTTCTATACAAGCCCTTTATTGGACCGGAGGACATATCCCGTGAATACCAATCCTGGTCGCCGGGAATAAGTGAAAACAAGTAACTAATCCGGCACGGGTACAGAGATGGCCTTCTAGTAAATGCATAGTGGTAGAACCATGCCGGTTTCGTCCAATCATTTCATTGGTAAAATGCTTTTTTTTCCATTTGTTACCTGACCTCTGACTGAAAATGGTTTATATTCAGCAAAATCTCAATAAATAGCAAGATATGATCACGAGAAGAAAACTGCTGCGCCATCTATCAGCCACTCCGGTGATCGGTAGCCTTTTTGGAACCGGCATTTGGTCATCTTCGGTTTTTGGCCGGTCAGTGGAAAAGGCCAAGACGAGAGACCTCTTTGAAGAACTTGGTGTTACACCGGTTATTAATGCCGGAGTGACCATGACATTTCTTTCCGGGTCGCTGATGCGGCCTGAGGTGATGGAAGCCATAAATTCCACTTCCCATGATTTTGCCAATATGCATGAACTGCAGGACAGGGTCGGGGAGAAGATCGCCGAAATGCTGAAAGTAGAAGCTGCTATGGTTACATCCGGCGCGGCCTGCGCCATGGTGTTAGGAACCGCAGCAACGATCACCGGTACGGATGAAGAGAAGCGGTTGTTAATACCGAATTTGCCCGGACCGCGACCGGAAGTGATCATGCAGAAAAGTCACCGGTATGTATTCGACCAGGCGATAACCACCACCGGAGCACGCATCGTGGAAGTGGAAGGGCCTGAGGAAATGGAAAAGGCATTTACGGAAAATACCGTGATGGCCCTCTTCTTTAATGCCGCCGGTAGATCAAGTATCTCCCACGAACAATTTGTTGAAATAGCCAAACGGCACCAGGTGCCTTCCTTCATTGATGCCGCCGCGGATGTACCTCCCGTGGAGAATTTGTTTAAATATCAAAAGATAGGTTTCGACCTGATCACCTTTTCGGGTGGAAAAATGATCCGCGGGCCTCAGAGTGCCGGCTTATTATATGGTCGCAAAGATCTTATTGAGGCGGCAAAGCTCAACCACAGCCCCTATGAAGCGCCTATCGGCCGGCCGATGAAAGTAAATAAGGAAGAACTTTTTGGTATGTACGCGGCCTTGAAGGCTTATCTGGAACTGGATCATGATGCGGAATGGCAAGAATGGCTGGACCGGGCTGACCGGATCAGGACACAGCTCGAAACCATAGCCGGCGTCCAGGGTGAAACTCATATTAGCCCCGGCCCGGCGAATGCATTTCCAAGTTTGCTGGTTTCCTGGGATCAGGAAAAGGTCAAAATCACCCCGCGAGAAGTCTATGATGCATTAAAGGCAGAAAACCCCAGCATCGTCACCAATGTTCGGCGAATGGAGGGGGGGCAGTCTCAATTAAGTGTGGGCGTAGTATTATTGCGGCCGGAACAAGTGGATTATGTAGCCAAACGGATTAAGTCCATTCTGGTAAAAGCAGAATCATAGACCTTCTTTACCAAGTATTAATACGATCGTTCTTAGGGCTCACTTCCAAGCTTTGCCCAGGGAGGCGTGCCTTATGGCTGTAAGAGATAACCTATTTTGAATTATTGGTAAGATTAATTTCTGAACATGGCAAGGCATCCCGGAGGTAACTCCATTGGCTTTTTGGGGGTTCTTATAATCGTAATTCACCTGGTAGCAAGTGGCTGTGATTCTAATAAGGCACCAGCATCTAATCAGCCACAAAATGGAGGATTGGTCCTGCCCGGAGGATTTTCTGCTCTGGTCGTTGTGGATAGCTTGAAAGGTCGGGCAAGGCATTTAACGGTCAACGATAACGGTGATCTATATGTTAAGCTCCGTTTTCCGGATTCACTGGGCGGAAATGCCGCTTTGAGGGATACCAGCGGCGATGGGCGTGCGGACATTATCAAAACATTTGACGATTATCAGGACCGGAGCAGTTATGGAACGGAGATGCGAATTCATGACGGTTATTTGTATTTCAGCTCCGTAACCAGGATCTACCGTCAAAAATTAACAGGCGATCTGGTCCCTACTTCCGAAATGGAATTACTACTTACCGACCGTCAGCGGCCACGGCAACACGACACCAAACCATTGGCATTTGACCAGGAAGGACATTTTTATACGGTGTTTGGCGCACCTTCTGACGCCTGCCAGGAAAATGACCGGTCACCCCTTTCACCGGGCCTGTTCCCATGCCCTTTATTGGAATCCCGCGGAGGCATCTGGCGCTTTGATCTGAATAAATCAAATCAGTTTCAGGAGGATGGTGAAAAGTTTGCCACCGGCTTGCGCAGCGTGGTAGGGATGGAATGGAACAATGAAACAAATGGATTGTATGCGGTGGCGCACGGCCGGGATTATCTGCACAATACCTGGCCAAATGCATTTACAGTCTGGGAAGGTGCGGTATTACCTTCAGAGGTATTTATCCGCCTGGATAAGGATAGTGATGCGGGGTGGCCTTATCATTACTTCGATCAGATCAAAAACAAATATTTTCTGAATCCGGAATATGGAGGCGATGGGAATAAACAAGGCGATACCACGCATTTGACCCCACCAGTCCTTGGCTTCCCCGGGCACTTTGCACCCAATGACCTATTATTTTATACAGGCGACCAGTTCCCGGCGCATTACCACAACGGTGCTTTTATAGCATTTCACGGCTCCACCAGCAGTTCCCCTTATCCTCAGTCCGGTTATTTCATAGGCTTTGTGCCAATGAAAAATGGTCAGCCAGCAGGGCCCTGGGAAGTGTTTGCCGATGGATTTGCCGGAATAGATACCATCATAAACACCAGCGACGCCGCCTACCGGCCGATGGGATTAGCAATGGGGCCGGACGGGTCGCTGTATATATCCGATTCCGAGAAAGGTAAAATCTGGAAGGTTGAATATAAGGGCGATAAAGCTGCCTTTGGTGACAAAGACCTGGCCCCCATGCAGCAAAGAAAGCTAACAGCAACCAATATCAAAACACCTGATGAAACCAAAGACCGGGTCCGGTTGCCGGGTATGGAGGCAATTGATGAAGCGCATCTGTCTGAAGGTGGTAAATTATTCAATACTTATTGCTCGGTTTGTCACCAGCGAAATGGACGGGGCAACGACCGATTCCCCCCGCTGGACGGTTCGGAATGGGTGAACGGAGAAAAAGCACCACTCATCCAAATCATATTGAACGGCATGCGTGGTGAAATCCAGGTCAAAGGAAAGTCGTATAACAATGTCATGCCGAAACTGGATATGATCCCTGATGAAGACATTGCTCACATTCTGACATACATCCGTCAGCATTTTGGAAACGAGGAGTCAGCGGTATCCCCGGAGGAGGTTACTGCACAGCGTCTTGTACAATAACGAGTTTATTCGATTCTGTGCAATGGAAGCTTATCCAATGACCGGATTAGGAACGGGTTCTCCACGGACAAAAGCAATGATATTCCTGGCTGCCATCCCAGCCATTCGATTTCTGGCTTCAATGGTAGCCGATCCGATATGAGGTAGAACGGCCACATTTTCCATTTCCAGTAATGGATGATCGGCAGTCATCGGCTCCGGATTAGTCACGTCCAGCCCGGCGCCCCAGATGGTACCTTTCTGCAGGGCATCCAGCAGGTCCCCTTCATGGTGAACGCCACCCCGGGACGTATTGATAAAAAGGGCTGTCGACTTCATTTTGGAGAAAACAGCATGGTTAAAAAGACCGGCCGTTTCCGGCGTCAGCGCGCAATGGACCGAAAGCACGTCGCTCCTTGTCAATAATTCATCAAAAGACACGTGATGCGCTCCAACTGTAGCTTCCGCAAGAGGGTTGGGGTTCCGGTTGGTATAGAGGACCGGCATGTGGTAGGCGGCATGACATCGTTTGGCCATTTCGAGGCCAATAGTGCCCAATCCAAAGATACCCAGCGTTTTGCCCTTTAATTCCATTCCCAGATGCGCTTGAGGCCGGAAATAGGTCCAATCACCGCGTCCGATGGATTTATGCAGGTAAAACAGTTTACGGGAAACGGCCAGCATCAATGCGAAGGCAATATCCGCCGTCGCATCGCTCATGGCATCAGGTGTATTGGTGATAACAATTCCTAAATCACGAGCGGTGGCAACGTCGATGTTGTCATAACCTACGGCGAATTGGGCAATAATTTTTAAGTGCGAACAGGATTTCAGGAAAAAATCGTTGATCAGATCGGTACCGGCGCAAAATAGTCCCTGGTGATTTTGGACAGCACGGATGAGCTCATCCTGGGTCATAGGCCGGTCGTGAGGCCATTGTTCGACCTGAATACCGGCTTCCTGAAGCAACCGGGAACCGATGGGCGGGAAGTTTTTGGAGATGTATACCGAAAACAAAGTTTAGTAGTTTAAGATGTTGATGGTTGGTAATCCTCGACCCCTAAACTACTAAACTTCTGATTTGATTTTTATTTGATCATGACCGGGATCTCCAGATTTTCCCAGAAAAGAGAGATGCCGGTGGGAGTAACTTCATATTTCAGGCGCTCATTCATTTCAGCCGACGCCTTTGGCGTAACGACGACACGAAGGGCATCTTTTGATTCATCGTATTTAAATGCTCCCCACTGATCCGGCTCGCTATTAAAGATTATGGTCCAGGTAGTGGCGGTAGGAATGGTAAAGAATGAATAGCGTCCGGCTTTCAGAGTTTTGCCTTCTACCATGACATCTTTATCGGTTTCAAATACCGTAGCCTCATTAGCTCCTGCTCGCCATACTTTGTCGTAGGGCACCAGTGCTCCCCAGAGTGTACGGCCTTTCACGCCCGGGCTGCTGTAGTTGATGCTGATTTTTGCATCTCCGATCATGCCATTAGCCGTAGCTGCCGGACTGGGGCGCGAATCTTGAGCACATGCTGCGGTTGAAAATACCAGGGCAATACCTGCCAACAGTGCGCTAAAAAGGAAGTTTGTAAATTTCATAACAATGCTTTTTGATGATTGGAATAACCATATGCATAGTAAAGCAAAAGCGATATAAATTGTTTTATCAATCGCCAATTGAATTGGCCCGAATCTAGCATTTGCATGCTGGACGACCAATGAGGTAGAACATCGGCGGAAGTAATCTTGATTGAGCAGGTTAAGCAAGGATCCTATGTATGGTAAATAATAGCCTCCAAATGGTTCCAATGGCCTTCACCTAATTAGATTTTGGTAAACTCATAGCGGCAATTCTCACTACAAATTACCTTGCCGTCGCCATCCAGTAATGATTCAGTAGACAATTGGCTTTTTAGTGTATTCCCTGATCTCACCAGGGTTGTTTGCCATTGGAAAAATCCTTGCCTTAGTATTGTGGTAGGAGTATTGCAACGATTTGGGTAGTCCTGAACAGGTCTTTTGTAATTGATCATTAAAGTATTTTCATCCACTACTTTTGCGGTAAATATCAATTTAGGACAACAGAGGAAATCAACGTTCACTTCATCTGTAGCTTCATCAACAATAGATATCTGGATGAAAAAGTTCGGATCGTCATCAAAGTCTTTACTACAATCCACGGGCCCCGACCAGGTACCAATAAAAACATCCCTGGGATAAGCGCAACTTCCGTCATTTTCGTTGGCTGCCGGGTTATAACTGGTAGAATCAAGATCAGTACATCCGGGAATTTTCGGATCGTCTTTACAAGAAATAATCAATAATAAAATGGTTGAGAGTAAGAATATTACGCTTCTCATAATAAAAGAATTAATGGTGACTTTAATGGGTTCAAGCTAGACGTATGCTTAAAAAAAGAGTAGCACTATTGTTGAATATTTCTGGACTATTGTTCAGTCAGGAGAATTAATGCTTTTGTTGCTTCAAATATTTAATCACCGGGGTAAGTAAGACATCTTCCTGGTAGGGCTCCAGGACTTCCCGGGCTTTTTGAAAATAAGTAGGGCAGGTACCCCCAGAAAGCTTGAGGCAGGTCATTCCCCGGTTGAACCAGGTCAGTCCGATTGCCTTCAATTGCCAGTCGAACAGCGATGAGGCATCTTTTATCTGGTCGAATTGAGCAATAGCCTGCGTGTAGCATGAATCAGCCCTTGCATAGCTGCCCTGACTGTACCACTCGTCTCCCAGCCCCTGGTAAGCTATACCATGGTCTGTTATGGCCTGATCCAGGTACCGCTGGTTGGCTGTAGTTGGTCTGAAACGATAGACTCCCTGTTGGTACCATAAGCCCCTGTCTCCCTCTTCCATGTCCAGGTATTGGTTGAGCGTATCGATGTAAACATAGGGCGCCGGGCAGGGTGTCCGTAATGCTTGAGGATTTATCCGTACCGTCATTGCAAATTCCTCGGGTGACACCGGGCAATCCAGCAATTGAAACATCGGATGTTCCGGTAAATGATTACGGACAAAAAGTTCGGGTGGCGTGCCGAAATAATCCTTGCCAGTCTGAATTTGAAAGGCGTCGTTGCCTTGCGGAGCACCGGATTGCCAGGTGGCATCCGCCAGGTACCACGTGCTGTCAATGCGAAATACATTCCAGGCATGATTGGGTTGTTCGGGCAATTGCGTCTCAGGCCAGCGAACAGGTCCGTATCCGGTTATCCGCAAGCAGGGAATGCCAGCTCGTTGGCATAATGCCTGATAGACGGTTGCATAATCCCAGCAGACTCCTTTTCCACGGGAGATAATGGCAATGGCCTGCCGGTTTTCCCAGTTTGCTTCCGGTCCGTCATTCAACTGATCGTAATACAGGTGGGTTGCGGTCCAGATGAAAAGTGCCCTGGCCTTGTCCTTTTCCGATTTGGCCCCCTGGGTGATCTGATTGGTGAGTTCGGTCAGGGACTGTCCCGCATAGCGAATGGCTTTTACTTGCCGGTCAAGCTTGCTCCAGTTGGATTGACTGTGTCCCGGGGTGAAATATGGCCAGCCGATCAGGAATATCCAAACGACTCCGGCGATCACTTCCTTTATCCACCGTAATTCGATGGACATTTGCTTGATTTGAGTATCTTCTGCCCGCAAACTCATGCTATGGATTTAACAACATATTTGCATCGTTTGTTGCTCGCAATCGCTTGCGGAGTGGTCATCGGCCTGGAGCGGGAGTGGCGCAATAAAGCAGCCGGACTGAAGACCAATACGCTGGTAGCAGTTGGTTCAGCCATTTATGTTATGTTAGGTCAGGCGCTGATACGTGAAGGACATGATGACGTCACTCGCGTCCTGGGTCAGGTGGTGGTGGGCGTCGGATTTCTTGGCGCCGGGGTAATATTGCGTGCCGGCGGATCCGTCCATGGACTAAATACGGCGGCAACGGTGTGGGTTACGGCCTCCATTGGCTGCATGGTTGGGTTTGGTTGGATTTGGCCGCCTTTAATCAGCGCCCTGCTCATTGTGCTGATCAACATCCTCATGCATTTTATCGAGGAACTATTTGATCGGCGAAATGCCGTAAATCGAGAAATAAAAAACAAAGAAAACATATGATTTCCGACCGGAATTTTCGACAATGGCTGCGTACATTGACCCTGCAATATGGATTGGTCCTGGGAGTGGTTGCGGTGTCCTCCGGACAGCAGATCCCGCTGCCTGAACACCCGCGCCCGGACTGGGAGCGCCCGTCCTGGGTTAATTTAAACGGATCCTGGGATTTTGCTTTTGATCCTGCCAATACCGGAATATTTCAGCAATGGGATAAAGGATTGCCCGGACATGGATTGTCGATTAATGTACCTTTCCCCTGGGGATCTGCCCTTTCAGGCGTGCCGGACTCTTCCGATATAGCCTGGTATCAACGTACCATCCAGGTTGATCCGGGCTGGGAGGATAAAAAAACATTTCTGATCATAGGTGCCAGCGATTGGGAGACCACCGTGTGGCTCGATGGGAACCTGTTGGGTACGCACCAGGGCGGATATACCCCGTTTGAATTTGATTTGACGCCCTACGTGCATTATGGCGAGCCGCAAAAACTGGTGATCCGGGTGGATGATGTACGGCGCGATTTTACGCTTTACGGAAAACAAGGCTATGGAAATGCCCGGGGATTATGGCAGACGGTATATCTCGAAGCAAGGGGACAAATGTTTCTGGATGCGGTCCAGTTCCATCCTGATATCGATCACCAGAAGGTGCAGGTTGTAGCATTTACAACCACACCGCCACAACATGCCATGCCGCTGGTCATTAAGATTTCCGGGATGGATCAAAACTTTAGTAAGCAAGTGGACTGGCCGGAAGGCAAAAGTAAATTGATCACTACCATCGATATGCCCGGGGCTAAACGCTGGGACCTGGAAAACCCGAATTTGTACAACGTATCGCTCAGTTTCGGGGAAGATGTGGTAACCAGTTATTTCGGTATGCGCAAGATTTCGGTGATGAATATGCCGGGGACCAATTACCGGTACGTAGCGTTGAATAACCAACCCATTTATCTGCAGCTTACGCTGGACCAGTCTTACCATCCGGAAGGCTTTTATACTTTCCCTTCCGATCAATTTATGCGTGAAGAAATCGAACGCTCCAAATCCATCGGTCTGAATGGCATCCGTACCCATATCAAGGTGGATATTCCCCGCAAATTGTATTGGGCGGATAAGTTGGGACTGTTGGTTATGTCCGATTTACCAAACTTCTGGGGCGAACCAACTGCAGAAGCCAAAGCAGAGTCCACCCACACCCTGCACGAGATGATCAAGCGGGACTTTAACCATCCGGCGATATTCTCCTGGATCGTCTTTAATGAAACATGGGGATTGTTTAGTGAAGTGGAAGAGAATGGTAAGCTGGTTCGCCGTTACCTCAAAGAGACTCAGGACTGGGTTGCCTCCATGTATTATTTGGCTAAATCACTGGATCAGACCAGGCTCGTGGAAGACAATTCCATCTGTTGCGGCCGCGGACATACGGAGACCGACCTCAATTCCTGGCATATGTACCTGCCCGGCTGGGAGTGGGAATCAACGCTCAAGGAAATTACCGATAGCACTTATTCGGGTAGCGGATACTTCTTTGAAGATGGATTTACTCAGGGAACGCAACCGCTGTTCAATTCGGAATGTGGCAATGTTTGGGGATACGATGGCAGTACGGGAGATGTTGACTGGAGCTGGGACTATCATAAAATGATAAATGCATTCCGGATGTTTCCTAAGAACTCCGGATGGTTGTATACGGAACATCATGATGTGATCAACGAATGGAATGGTTACTGGCGATTCGACCGTACCCAAAAATTTACCGGGGTCGAGGAGATGGTACCGGGGATGACCCTGAATGATTGGCATGACAAATACTACCTAAGTGCAGGTATTGACATATGCCGTGAAGTCATGGCCGGAGGGAATGTGGACATCCCTTTATTTGCCAGCTTTATGACAGGGGATGTACCGGAAGGCTTAATCCTGGAATGGAATGTCACGGGCACTAATACGATCGGCGATCCGGTTAGCGGACCCACTGGCACGTTGCGCATTCCTTCAAAACCCTGGATGCAGCAATCCGTTGGGCCGCTTAAAGTGACCATGCCGGATGAACCCGGTGTATATACGCTGGCCTGGGTGCTCAAAGCCGGAGATGACGCTTCACTACACCGCAATTTTTTAAATTTTATCGTATACGGTAAAGAAAAGGTTGCCCGGGTCATAGACATCCCGGCAAAAGATTTTTCAGCATCGGATTGGTCGGTAAAACAATGGGATGTCCTTGACGGCAAAAAAGAAAATGGAGCCGGTCATGGTTACTTCGAATACCGGATCCTGATCCCAGCGGATCTCTCCTTGAACGGATCGACGGATATCTATTTTCAGGCAGAAGTGGGCGCTAAAGAATTATTTGCCAAAGATCGTGATGAAGCCTTGGTCAAGGATATGGACTACATGCTGGGAGCCCGGGTGGAAAACAGCAAAAATTCGAATGCATATCCCATGACCGATGAGATGACCTTTCCCGGAGAAGTGCGCGTAAAAATAAACGGGGTTGCTGCCGGCAGTATGAAATTGCCTGATGACCCTGCTGACCATCGAGGCGTACTTTCCTGGCACCATCAGCTGCGCGACCGCAAGTTGCGGGAAGCCGGTTCCTACGGATATTACCTGCGGATCCCAATCGAGAAGTCCGCATTGCGGCGTGCTCAGAAGACCGGCTATCTCAATGTGCGTCTGGAAGCTCCGGGTGAGGCAGGTCTGGCCATCTATGGAAATGAATTTGGCAGGTATATGTTAAATCCGGGCATTGTGGTGAAGTATAAGAAGAAGATTGAGGGGTAAAAGAAGCATCAGGGGTAACCCAAAGGAACAATGATACTACCTTCCCGGGAGGGGAAGGACGGGTCTTTACTAACTGGTAAATTCGCTGTTCGTTGTTCGTCGTTCGTTGTTTGCTGATCACCCGCAACGTAAACACGTACATACGTATACACGTAATCAGAGATCTCTCCGTGCGCCACTTTCAGTTGGCTTAGTCGAGATGACTGGTGGTAAGAAAGCTATTCGCTAATTACACCGGTTTTTTGAATTTTGGAATTCAGGAAAGAGTTCTCCATTCCAAAGGAACGATGATATTCCCTTCCCGGGAGGGGAAGGAAAGGGGTGGGTTTTTCGAACCTGCAAAGTAAGCATGCGAAACTTAGTGCTCCGATGTGTCCTAAGTGCCTTAGTGGTAAATTCGCTGTTCGTTGTTCGCTGTTCGTTGATCACCGGCAACGTAAACACGTAAATACGTAAACACGTAATCAGAGATCTCTCCGTGCACCACTTTCAGTTGGCTTAGTCGAGATGACAGGTGGGATGAAAGCTATTCGCTAATTGCGCCGGTTTTTTGAATTTTGGAATTCAGGAAAGAGTTCTCCATTCCAAAGGAAGGATGATATTCCTCTCCCTGGAGGGGAAAGCCTGGCCTTTTCTAACTGATAAATTCGCTGTTCGTTGTTCGTCGTTCGTTGTTTGCTGATCACCGGCAACATAAACACGTAAACACGTAACTATGTCAACACGTAATCAGAGATCTCTCCATGCGCCATTTTCAGTTGGCTTAGTCGAGATGACAGGTGGTAAGAAAGCTATTCGCTAATTGCGCCGGTTTTTCGTGTTTTTGGAATTCAGGAAAGAGTTCTCCATTCCAAAGGAACGATGATATTCCACTCCCGGGAGGGGAAGGAAAGGGGTGGGTATTTCTAACTTCAAAGTAAGCATGCGAAACTTAGTGCTCCGATGTGTCCTAAGTGCCTTAGTGGTGAATTTACTGTTCATTGTTTGTCGTTTTTTGTTTGTTGATCACCGGCAACGTAAACACGTAAATACGTAAACACGTAATCAGAGATCTCTCCGTGCGCCACTTTCAGTTGGCTTAGTCGAGATGACAGGTGGTAAGAAAGCTATTCGCTAATTGCGCCGGTTTTTCGAGTTTTTGGAATTCAGGAAAGAGTTCTCCATTCCAAAGGAACGATGATATTCCCCTCCTCGGAGGGGAAGGAAAGGGGTGGGTTTTTCGAACTTCAAAGTAGCATGCGATACTTAGTGCTCCGATGTGTCCTAGGTGCCTTAGTGGTAAATTTACTGTTCATTGTTTGTCGTTTGTTGTTTGCTGGCGGCGAAAACACGGAAATACGGCAACACGTCAACACGTAATCAGAGATCTCTCCGTGCGCCACTTTCAGTTAGCTTAGTCGAGATGACAGGTGGTAAGAAAGCTATTCGCTAATTGCGCCGGTTTTTCGAGTTTTTGGAATTAAGGAAAGAGTTCTCCATTCCAAAGGAACGATGATATTCCCCTCCTCGGAGGGGAAGGAAAGGGGTGGGTTTTTCGAATTGCAAAATAGGAATACAATACTTTGTGACCTTCGTGCCTTTGTGGTTAAAATGCAATACCCTTTACGCTTTTCGTACGAAGCATATTACTTCATTCAATGAGTGCCCTCCAGACCTGAGTATGTACAATTCCGCCCGGTGGACTACCACCCTTATCCATTTCCCAATTAACTTGCTTACCTTGTTGCAAATCATTCCGGTATGAGAAAATTAATTCTGCTCCTCTTTCTAGGCCCATGTTTGTTAGCTCAGGATGTCCGCTTGCCGCGCAGTACTCCTGAAAAAGAAGGGGTGCATTCGGAAGGTATCCTGCAGTTTTTGGATGCGGCGGAGTCTGTGTCTTCGAAAGGCATCCAGTTCCATAGCATGATGCTATTACGGCATGGCAAAGTAGTCGCTGAAGGTTGGTGGTCCCCCTATCGATCGGACCTGAAACATACCATGTATTCGGTGAGTAAAAGTTATACGGCTACTGCGATTGGATTTGCTGTGGCTGAGGGCAGGATGACGGTAAATGACCCGGTTATTTCTTTTTTCCCGGATCTGTTGCCGGATACCATCAGTCCGCATCTGGCCGCCATGAAAGTGAAAGACCTGCTGAGCATGAGTGGGGGATATGAAAAAGAGCCAAACCAGATCGTGACGGGAGACGACTGGGTGAAGAATTTCTTGGCTGCTCCGGTTCCATTAGAGCCCGGGACCCATTTTCTCTACAATTCCATGGGCACCTATGTACTGTCTGCTATTGTCACGAAAGTAACCGGTCAGACCGCCCTTGAATATTTACAGCCCCGCTTATTTGACCCCTTAGGGATCCATGGCCTGGACTGGGAGACCAGTCCTGCGGGTATCAACACGGGAGGCTGGGGATTGCGCCAGCGCACCGAGGATATGGCAAAATTCGGTCAGCTCTTTTTGCAACGTGGCAAATGGGGAGGGCAACAAATATTGCCTATGGGTTGGGTTGAGGAAGCCAGTAGTCGTAAGATCTGGCAAAATCCGGATGCTACCCAGGCACAGAAAGACTCCAGCGACTGGTTGCAGGGTTATTGTTATCAAATGTGGAGAGGGCGTCATGACAGTTACCGGGGTGACGGGGCCATGGGGCAATTCATCATCATCCTGCCCGAGAAAGACGCAGTCATCATTACTACGGCAGAAGTCAATGACATGCAAAAAGAATTCAACCTGATCTGGAAATACCTCTATAATGCAATATCAGACCAGAACGTTTTGCCCGAATCGAAAGCATGCGTCGCCTTGGCCGATCGGCTAGCTCAACTGGGTTATGAACCTTTGTCGGGGATAGTAAATCCGGCAATGGAGCAGAAACTGTCGGGAAGGACTTTGAAATTTGCAGAAAATGGGATAGGCTATGAATCCATGCGGCTGGTTTTTGCAAAAGATCATTCGTTTGTTCAATTTCAGCAAGAAGAACAGAATTACCGGATCCGGATCGGAAATGGAACATGGGCGCTGGACAATACCATCCGAAAGGGTCCTTACCTGGTAGCCCGGGCTGCTAATAATATGGAAGGCCTTCCGCCATTTCAAACAGCGAGCAGTTATTATTGGGAGGACGAGCATACCTTAAAGTTGTTGCTCCGGTACATTGATAGTCCTCATACGGAGTTTATTACGTTATCCTTTGCAGGGGACGACGCCGAAGTTACCTTCAGCCACTCCTTCCTGGGCAACAATCCTCCAGAAAAATTAATGGTTCATTTGGAGTGATGCGACCTTTCTATAGCGCACTTCGAATTTGCATGCTTCCCGTACCACTTGGTGGTTTTTTCTTTAAGTCCAATTAAGTAATTGACTTCCAGATGATTGTGATCTGAGTTGCCGATAAATTGAGTGACCAGGTCATCCGGGCAGTTAGCCAGGTGGAGAATGGGAAGGAAATAAAGACCTTTCTTTTGAAAGGAAAATGTCTAATTTTCGATTCTTTTTAATTCAGACGCCATGTCGAACACCCGGTCGCAAGGTAAAACCAAAGCAAAGTCCCCTGGTATTTTTAGCCTCTTAAAGCCTTATCAGGGGCTTATCGTCTTATTGTTGGTGTTTGCTCTCTTGGGCAATTCCATCAACCTGATCTTACCGAAGATCATTGCTTCGGCCATCGATTCCTATCCGGATAACTACCGACTCCAATCCATCCTGACTCGGTATATCGGGGCAGCACTCGCCGTATTTGTTTTCACCTGGTTGCAGGGAATTGTGCAGGTCTATGCATCCGAGAAAGTTGCCCGTGATTTGCGCACCTCGCTGTCCAAGAAAATTTCCAGGCAAAGCAGTGCATTCATCGAGAAATCCAATCCGTCAAAATTGCTGACAAACCTAACTGCAGATGTCGACTCCATTAAGACCTTTGTGTCACAGGCGATTGTTTCCATCGTTTCATCCCTCATCATTATCATTGGCGCCAGTATCCTTTTATTTTCAATTGACTGGAAACTGGCTTTGGCCATTGTAGCGATCATTCCAATCATCGGAGGCGCTTTTGCCATTGTATTAAAAAAAGTGCGTGCGATATTTATCCAGAGCCGGGCAGTGGTCGACCGGTTAAATAAAATTATCAACGAAAGCATCCTTGGTGCCGCGTTGATCCGGGTGATCAATTCGCAACAACCGGAATATGTAAAGTTTTTAGATGCAAATACCAAAGCCAAGGATTACGGGATGAGTATCCTCAAACTATTTGCGACCCTGATACCCATTATCGTACTTACGGCGAATTTTGCATCCTTGTCCATACTGGTTCTTGGGGGGCATTTTGTTATCCAGGAGAGTATGACCATCGGTGACTTTGCTGCTTTCAACAGCTATCTCTCCATGTTGATTTTTCCCATTTTAGTCATCGGATTCATGAGCAATGTGATCGCACAGGCTACAGCGAGTTATCATCGCATTGATGGCGTTCTGCACGCACCGGATCCGGTAGACCATGCCACCGTGGCCGCTCCATTGGAAGGGAAGATCGAGCTGAGCCATGTCTCGCTAAATTATGGCGATAAAATTGCGCTGCAGGACATCTCATTCCAGGTCTTACCAGGCACTACGCTGGCTGTAATTGGCCCTACTGCAGCAGGTAAGACTCAATTGTTATACCTATTGACCGGACTGCTTCCGCCGACTTCCGGAAAAATCTATTTTGATGGCCATGAGTTGGAGTCCTATGTTAAGGAAGAGTTTTATCGTCAGGTAGGATTCGTTTTTCAGGACAGTATTTTATTCAATATGAGCATTCGTGAAAATATTGCATTCAGTAATGAAGTCACGGATGAATTGTTGGAGAAAGCAATTGTCACCGCCGAATTAAGAGAATTCATCAATTCACTTCCGGATAAATTGGATACGATCGTATCAGAGCGGGGAACCTCCTTATCCGGTGGCCAAAAACAGCGTTTAATGCTGGCTCGAGCACTCGCCATTAATCCCAGGATTTTGTTGCTGGATGACTTTACGGCACGGGTTGATACCAGTACGGAGACCCGGATCTTGAAAAATTTGAGGCAGAATTACCCGGGAATCACGCTGATCTCTGTCACTCAGAAAATTGCGACCGCAGAACTATTTGACCAGATCATCGTGCTGATGGAAGGTGAAATCGTTGCCCGGGGTGTACATCAGGACTTGCTCAAGGAAAGTCTGGAGTACGTACAGATTTATAATTCACAACAAAGTACCAGCAATTATGAGTTACAATCTCAATGAGGTTGCCAAACAACAGCAGAAGACATCCAGCCTGCGGGCTTTGCAAAAATTGCTGCGCCTGATCCGCGAAGAGCGTAAAACCATGTTGCTTGCTTTGTTAGCAATTGTAACCAATTCGGGATTAAATCTGTTGGCACCGTTTATTATAGGCCATGTTATCGATACTTACGTGGTCAATAAGGATTTCCAGGGCGTTTTGCGCTGGGGCGGGATCCTGCTGGTGATGTATCTTATCGCATTTGTCGCCAATTATCTGCAAACAGTTATGATGGGCGGTGTTGGTCAGCGGATGCTCTTTAAATTAAGAAATACCATCTTCAATAAATTGCAGGAATTACCGGTTGCCTTTTTTAGCGTCAATAAAGCTGGGGACCTTATTTCAAGGGTGAATAATGACTCAGACAAGATCAATCAATTTTTCTCCCAGTCGCTGATGCAGTTTATAGGAACCATTGTGACCATGACCGGTGCCGGTATTTTTCTACTTGCTATTAATATTGAACTGGGTGTTGCTACCTTATTACCGGCAGTACTGATTTTTTTATTTACAAAATTCAGTTCTTCCTGGGTGAAAAATAAAAATGCCATCAGCATGCAGCGTACGGGTGGCTTAAGTGCAGAGATCCAGGAAAGCCTGCAGAACTTTAAAGTCATTGTGGCATTTAACCGGAGAGATTATTTCCGGGATCGGTTTGAAGTGGCTAATGAACACAATTATACCGCTGCGTTGAAAGCCGGCATTGCCAATAATATCTTTATTCCGGTTTACGGTTTGTTTGCGGCATTGGCACAACTCATCGTTCTGGTCGTAGGCATTCATCTGATCAGCATTCAGGCTTTTACCATCGGTTTGCTGGTTAGTTATCTGGCTTATGCGGTTAATTTTTACAACCCTTTGCGGCAATTGGCTGCACTATGGGCAAACTTTCAGGCTGCAATGGCAAGTTGGGACCGTATTTCTTTCATGTTGAACATGGAAAATAACATGCAGCAATTGGATTCTCCGGACCCTGTCGCTCCGACCGACACCGTCATTGAATTTAAAGGAGTCTCCTTTGGCTACATTCCTGAAACCGAAATATTGCATCATATTAATTTCAAATTGGAGCGCGGTAAGACGTATGCACTCGTTGGTCCTACCGGAGGTGGTAAAACCACGACGGCATCACTCATTGCCAGGCTCTATGATCCCACGAAAGGAGAAGTTCTGCTGGATGGCAGGGATATTCGCAGTTTTTCTCCCGAAGAACGAACCCGGAAAATTGGTTTTATCCTTCAGGAACCGGTCCTTTTCTCAGGAACCGTCCGGGAAAACATTATTTATGGGAATAGCCTGTACGAACAGGAGGGCGGCGAGCTGGAAAAAACCATCCGGGAAGCAGGTCTGCAGCGTATCCTGAGTACCTTTGATAAGGGACTGGACACGGAGATTGGAACCGGAGGGGAGAGTATAAGTTTGGGCCAGCGACAGCTCATTGCATTCATGCGGGCTGTTCTGCGCAAGCCGGAAATCCTCATCCTGGACGAGGCTACTGCCAACATCGATACCATCACCGAACAAGTATTGGAGGATATTCTTAATCATCTGCCGGATTATACAACCCGGGTGATTATCGCCCACCGGCTCAATACCATCCAGAATGCCGACGAAATCTTTTTTGTCAATGCAGGCGAAATGGTCCGGGCCGGCTCGTTTGAACATGCGGTGGATATGCTTTTACATAATGAGCGCAAGAGTTAGCTTCCATCAGCGGAATAGGTGATCCCTGAACCGTCGACTGAGGATCAGTCTTTTACCGTTAAGCAGTTCTATCCAATAATCCCCGTGGGAGCGGGGCGTCAATTGCCGGATCGCTTTAATTCGGACCAGATGTGACCGGTGAATACGAACAAACTGATTAGGGTCTAATTGCGATTCCAGCCGGGACAAGGAATCACGCAGTAAATATTTTTGTTCGGCCGTGTGGATTTCTACATATTTATCGTCGGACGCAAAATAAAGGACGTCCTCCATGGCATTCGGAATAATGCGCGACCCGGTGGACACCATAATCCGGTCCAGGAATTGCTGCGGTTTTTTAATACTTGCCAATAATTGCTGGAAAAGCTCCGATTGATTTTTCTTCGATTGAATTTGCTCGACCGCTTTATGGAATGCAATTTGAAAACGCTCCCGGTCAAATGGCTTTAATAAATAGTCAACGGCATGGACTTCAAATGCTTTTACCGCATAATGGTCAAACGCGGTTATAAAAATGACCGGCGGCATGAATTCGACGCCAACTTCAGCAATCACTTCAAATCCGGACTTTCCGGGCATTTGAATATCCAATAAGACCAGATCCGGCTTTAATTGATTTATTTTTTCGACCGCAAGGTCTCCGTCTTCCGCTACATATATCTTTTCCACCAAAGGTTCGTCACTTAAAAGCGACAGTAATTTCCTGCGGGCAGGCGATTCGTCATCGACCACCAGAATTTTCATCCAGGCATTCATGCGGCACGCGGTAAAGGAATTTCAATACGGATGGAAAGTCCGCCATCATCCCTGTTTTGCAATTCAAATTTAAAATGATCCCGGTAGTGGTTTTCCAGTCTCTCCAGCGTGTTTTTAAGTCCGATCCCTGATCCTTTACTAGGTTGAATGCCCGGGCCGTCATCGGTTATCGTGATTTGCAAATTATCTTGAATGATTTTCGCATTCAGACAAATGTGTATTTTTCCCTTGCTTTCCACGCCATATTTAATGGCATTTTCCAATAATGGTTGAAGTATAAATACAGGCAATAAAGCCTGACCTGCCAGCTCTTCCCGGGAAATCTGGATGTACAACTTGTCTTTAAACCGGATTTCCATGATTTTCAGGTAATGCCGGATCAACCGGATTTCTTCGTCAAGCGTATGTTCTGATTGTTTTATTTGGAACGTGGACCGGAGCATGTCACTCAGATTGGCCATCATACGATCTGCTGCATCCAGGTTTTCATACATGATCCCCGATATTGCATTGAGTGTATTGAATAGAAAATGCGGATTAAGCTGCATCTGCAACATTTCTAATCGTGCTTTCGAAAGCTGTTCTTCAAGCTGTACGGTACGTATTTGTTGTAGTTGTTGTTCTCTGAATTGTTTAAATAAAGTGAACAACCCGTAGACCACCCAATAAAAGATAAATTGCTTCAGATACTCCATAATAAAACGGTACCCAAGGATCCCATAAAAGGTATTGTAGGCACCAATTCCAAACCAATGGTATAATGGAGTACGCACCGAGTACATCAAAAAAGTATGGGACGCACCAAAGATGATGGTTACCAGCAGGTGAAGCGGAAGCCTGCTCCGGAAATTGTTTTTGGTAATGGGATACCTTTGGAAAAACCAGAATAGTGCAGCTATCAATGGCAATAAAAGCCATACGCCGGATAATTCATTGACAAAATAACGGAGCCATTGTACCGGATTGCCATCCGCCATGTCGTCGGTGACCAGGACACCGACACTTAATAGCCCTAACAGGTTAAGGAAAATGAATATCCAGAGCCATTTGTGCTTAATCAAATCCACGGTTAAAGTTGCAATTTGTTCATTTTTGAATGGATTCGTTGCTTCATCGGTTTATGCTGGTCAAAGCTATTTCCGCTGCCAGCGGAAAGACGCTTTAAAAAACCATGTGCCCTGACTTTGGTTGAATTCGTTACCGGCAATATAATCCATTCCATTCCATTCCTGTTTGTCAAATTGCGATCCATAACCCAAATAAATGACTGTGCCAGGAATCCAGGTAAAAGAAAGTAACAAATCCTCCCGGAATTTATGCACGTAGGCATTGTATTCCGAAATGGCCCGAAAGAATAAATATTTATTGAATTGCCACACGGTACTATTACGCCAGATGGTTACAGAATAAAGGGTTTCAGCAGATGCTTTGGGGTGAAAATTACCAAAGCTTACATTCAATTGGGTCGATAATTTGGCGATGGGCTGCAGCCGGATACTTGCCCTCAACTGTTGCTCGTAACCTCCCAGCGGTTCATCGTAGTTGTAATAAATCGCCTGACCGTAACGCCAATCCAATCCAAGGCCTAACCAGTTAAACGGTTGGCTGCCCGCCTCCAATCGAACAGCGTTTCTGCTAAATCGCTGACCGGCGAATATTTCATTGGCTAGCCAGGCCGAGACGGTTATTTCACTTTGTCTGGGCAAACCCAATTCGATGCCAAAGATGTTGAGGGTTTCCCACAGTTTTGCAGCGTGGTCAAACCCTTGCCGGGACCAATAATAGGGAGACAGCCGTTGTAAGGCTTTCTTCTCGTAATAGAAATTCCGGACCAATACCACAGGGATGGTCGTAATGCCTGTTCGAGTCACATAACCGAGCCGGGTATCAAAATTTTGGGATACGTCGAAAATTCCGGTATGGAAATTCCAGTTCCGTGCATCGTAACGCCAGACTGTGCCCGCAGAATGACCATGCAGTTGCCTCGCATCCCGGCTAAAGGATTCAAATCCATGAAACTCAAACCGGCTTTGATTGCCGGTCCGAAGACGCCCGTCCATCCCGGTGACATAATTTGCTTGTCCATCGTAATTCCAGCCGGTAAAAAAGCCACCGATGTAACTGTCAGCTTGCAGCAAACGGCCATAACGCAACACGGAAAAGTGGGCATCCTCATGTGTCGGCGTACTCCCTAATGTGCCCGGATACTGGTCAAGTGCGTAGAGCGCCGCCAGGACATTCTTTTGATTTATCCGGCCGGTAAGCTTAAGGCCAATTTGGGGATCAACGATAGATCTTGTATTGACCAATTGCTGGAGATAGGTACCATCCAGGCTGGCACTGAATCCGAAAAGATCCTGGCCTTCCTGGAAAAAGGGTCGTTTTTCGGGATAAAACAGGGCGGAACGGAGGTTGACGTCAATTTGGCTGGCATCGGATTCTACCTGTGAAAAATCCGGATTGTAGGTTGCATCCAGCGTGAGGTTGGAAGTGATGCCTATTTTTGCAGTAACCCCCAAATCTGTTTTCCAGGGCCCCGGCTGCAATTTTCCAGCCATTGCCTGATCATGCCGGCCTAATGTTATTGCCGGTAATATTTCCAGGACATTTTTACTCCGAAGCCCCGCTAGGCTTATTTTCTGAAATTGGGTTAGGGCCGCTCCCCACTCAGGTCTGAATTCAGGGTAATCATCTTCTTCCGACTTCCTACTGATAAAACGGGCGATTTTAAAGCCCATGGTTAGGGTATCGCGGTTGGCAAAGCGTAAATTATTTACCGGGATAGCCATTTCTACAATGTAACCGTCGGAAGTGTCACGGCTGGCACTTTGCCAAACCATATCCAGCAATGCATTTGGGGACGCCGACGCATCAAGTGTACCATCGGCCTGGATGCCTAATGGATTGGACAGAAAAAAATAAGCAGATAGTTCATCATTATCAGCATCAAGGCAAAAAGCAATCCAGTCGTCTCCATCGACCTGGTCCCTGGCCGACAAACTGGCTTTTATTCTGCCCGGCTGGGAATCATGGCAATATGCGGCAAAATAAATATAGGATTGATCATAGGTCAGATATGCAGTGGTAGCTTCTGAAGGTGGTAGTCCGAAATCAGGCTGGATGGTTTTAAAATCCTGGAATACCATCGCCTCTTGCCAGGCAGGGTCATCCAGCTTCCCATCAATCGTTATATTCCCGGATGACTGGACCAGGTGGATAGGGGAGCCGGCGGCCGATAAGGAAATCGTGCTTCCAAAAAAGACGATAATTGTCGTAGCGATCTGGATATTCATAACGAGGACCGGATTGACTTTTTTGATTCCACATCAAAAATCAGCAATTCGAAACCACTACGAAATGGAAGAGTCGTAAGCAGGATTACTTAGTCCGTGAGTGGGACTATGGATGACCTGATTTTGGAACGTCCGGTGAGTTTTTGAATAAAATGATTGCCTCCTGCTACATCTTGATGAATTTGACGGTGGAAGGACTTTGATGGGGGGCTATCCAGTGGACGAAATAGATTCCTCCTGGGTAGGAACTAATGTCGAGCCGGATATCCTTACTGTGAACGGTCCGGGTTTCTATTATTTGACCATTGATCGTTACCACCTGAAGCGTTCCTTGTGGTAATGGAAGAAGAATTTGAACATAATCCTGACCAATCGAAGGGGATATCCGTAAAGCTGCCTGATCCTGGGATGGCTCCCGGCCCGTGGTTGCATCACGTCCTTCAATAGCGCCGATAGAAGGTGGATCCAAGAAAGCGTTGCCAAAAAAATCAGTCACCGGCCCATCCTGTCCAATTCCTTGGCCGATGACCGGGCTGTTTAATGCCGGTTGAAAATTGCCATTCTCCGGATCGGACAGCAGCGGGTCACCCGTCAGTTGGCCCGGATCATTGACCGGCAAAATAGGACTCCAGTTGGCAGAGGACTCATTGTACCAAAAATTATTTTGAATGATAAAGGACTGCGGGTCGGTATCCGGTCCAACATTGACCTCCGTTAGATCGTGTTCCAGAATGATCAGGTTGTTTTGGAAGACATTATCGGAACAAGCCAGGAATCCGGATTCCGTTGTCTCTTGTAAGATCCGGAAAACCCAGTTGGCCGGATGATAAATGGTGTTATTGATGACTTTGACACGAATACTTCCAACATAAGCTACCGGCGACCAGGACCCTATGAACAGGTTGGAAAATACGTCCAGATCTGCAGCTTCGAAAGCATCCTGAATGGGATTGGCCAGCGGAGGCCGAAAATATTCCAGTCCCGTACTGCCTCCCAGGTTGACGGCCCGTTGTCCTAAATCTTTAATGATATTGCGCTGGATCCTGATGGATTGAGTTCCACCTTTTGCTTGTATGCCGGTTACACCAGCACGATCGAAATAATTGTCCTGGATGACTCCCTGATGACATCCTACCATATCGATGCCGCTACCGCCTTCTCCTCCATCTGTAAATGAACAATTTTCAACCAGGAAATTTTCTAGTCCGGATAACTTCAGCAGGTCGTTGTTTCCATCTGCAGCCATATCCCGGAATACACAATTTCGCACCGTAATATGGTGTGTAGAAGCATCGTAATTGCCCCCGTCGTCTATATTAATCCCGTTCCCGGTTTGTTGTTCAACGATCAGATTTTCCAGGGTCAAATACGAACAGCTCACGAGGTGGAGCGCTTCAGTGCCGCCGCGAAAGATCACGGATGTGCCGGAGGCCGGTTTTATGACAATGGGATCCTCAGCACTTCCGTGCCAGTTTTCGAGAAATTGAGTGCCATCCTGATACACCTCATCCAGGAGTAAGAGGGTGTCTCCGGGTGAAACCAGGTTATTGACTTCTTCAAGCCGGTAGAAATCTCCTTTTTGACCGATGGTGATGGAGCGGGAATTTGCATAAAATGGAAGGATAAGAAAAAGCAACAAGATGGCCTGATTCCGCATTGTGGATGGATTTTACCTATTAAACGATGAAGATGGATGCAGCAATATACATCAACTGGAAGGTGCCAGAAGGAATTAAAGGATTAATGAATTTGATCGGAATACAACCCAAGTTCGGAAATCACTGTATCCACAGGAATGTCGTGTGCGTCGTGTGGCACAAAATCCGCAATTTGTTCCGCAAAACAGATGCCTACCTTTATCGCAGAAGGGTGATCAACCAGGAAATGATCGTAATATCCGGCGCCGTATCCCAGGCGATTTCCTTGGGGGTCAAAAGCCAGTCCGGGAACCAGAATAACGTCATATGGCCCGGAATCGATTATTTCGACCCGTGGATGACTGGTGCCGAAAACTCCTGAGGCAAGATCATCCGGGTCCTTCAAAACCAGGTGTTCCAACTTTCTGTCAGCCAGGGTTTTAGGAACGGATAATTCGATGCCTGCTCCCAGCGCCCATCGAATCACCGGCCAAATGTTAACTTCTTCATCCATGGGAAGAAAGGTATGGATCCGGCGGGCTTTCCAGGTGAGCAGCGTTTCTTTGAGTTGAAGACAGATTGCTGCTTCCGCCCGGGTTTTCTCTTCGGGAGCCATGGCGTCTCTTAATTGCCGGAAATACCGGCGCATGGATTTTTTTAATGCATTGTTATTTTCTATTGCTCCCATTATCCTAAAACTAGTGCATTTATTGATTCATCTGTGAAAGTGTCAATCGACAAATGCTAGCCCTGCACCCTGCAGGGTATTGATAGCTACCTCCCAATTTGGTTCTGTAACCAGGATGTAATCCGTTAGATATGTTGAAATCGCGAAAATCGGAATCGCGGCCTCAGCGAGTGGGGCAATAATCTGTTGTAGAATGCCCGTAAGGGAAAAGTCCAGGGGACCTTCCACGTAAATACCCTTCCAAATTGGCTCCACCTTCCGGTCTTTTGGGATATAGTCCATTGCACAAACAAGGGAGCATTCCTCAGTGGTCCGGACCAGCTGAAAGAATGGACTCTGGTATACCCACTCCGGCACCGGTTCGTGCATGGGCAGTTGGAAAATTCCCAGTGAAAAGTTCAACCGACGAAGCTTTATATCAGATTTCATTAGTACGTCTATTCATCAGAGAAATACAATTGGTGCAATTAAGTAAATTTATCGCCTGGCCGGAATGGTTTAGTGCAATATTTAATCCGTATCAGGTCCTAATCATTAAACCTGGATGATCATGAATCGTTTTTCGATGATTCTTTTTCTTTTAATCAGCTTAACCACGCTGGGTGGATTCGTGGAAATGGATCCGGTCTTGACGGTTTACCTGATCGGAGACTCCACCATGGCAGATAAGCCAGGGACTCCGGAAGAAAACCCGGAAAGGGGCTGGGGCCAGCTCTTTAAGACATTTTTCGATAACCGGGTCCAGGTTGAAAATCATGCCGTTAATGGCAGGAGTTCAAAAAGCTTCCTGGATGAAGGACGCTGGGATGACATTGTTCGGGATTTGCGACCAGGTGATTATGTTTTTATTCAATTCGGACATAATGACGAAAAGGAGCAGGATCCGGCGCGGTATACCAATCCTTATACCGGCTATCGATTCAACCTGGTCAAATTTGTCAAAGATACCCGCATGAAAGGCGCGAATCCGGTTTTGCTTTCTCCGATTGTTCGCAGGCATTTCAACGATCAGGGCACCCTGACGGATACCCACGGTGCCTATCCCATGGTGTGCCGCCAAGTAGCTGACGAGATGGATGTGCCATTCATTGATATGCAATGGTTGACCGAGCGAATGGTAGCTAAAATGGGACCTGAGGATTCCAAAATGCTCTATTTGTGGGTACCCCCGGGAAAGTATGCCGCTTTACCGGATGGAAAACAAGACGATACCCATTTAAATCCCGAAGGGGCAAGACAATTTGCTATGCTGGTCATTGAAAGTATTCGAGCACTTCAATTACCTTTGCGAATGTATTGCGCAATCGATTGATATTATCCATTCGACGTTATTTTCAAGATTAAAGGAACCAATGAAACCATTTCTAGATGAGGATTTCCTGCTGGAAAACCAAACAGCAAAAACGCTGTACCATGATTATGCAAAAGAAATGGCCATCATTGATTACCACAATCATTTGCCACCCCAGGAAATCGCCGATGATAAGAATTTCCCAAACATTACTGCGATCTGGCTCCATGGAGATCATTACAAATGGAGGGCGATGCGAACCCTTGGCATTCGGGAGCACTTCATAACCGGTGCAGCCACCGATGCCGAAAAATTTCAAAAATGGGCTGAGGTGGTGCCTTTTACGGCCCGTAATCCGCTGTTTCATTGGACGCACCTGGAACTCAAGCGGTATTTTGGAGTCTCTGAAATATTGAATGCATCTTCTGGTCCGGGAATTTACAAACATGCATCGGACTTGTTGACGACCCCGGAATTTTCGACCAGGTCCCTATTGCGGAAAATGAAGGTCGAAGTGGTCTGTACCACGGATGATCCTGCTGATGACCTGCGATACCACCAACAGGTGTACCGTGAAGGATTCACTACCCGAATGCTCCCGGCCTTTCGGCCGGACAAAGCCATACTGATTGAGCGGGATGGCTATATGGAATACATCTCCAACCTCGCAGAAGTTTCTAACCGGTCTATCGACACGGTCGACGATCTGCTGGAGGTTTTGCAAAGTCGCGTTAAATATTTTAGTGAAAATGGATGTAAACTGGCTGACCATGGACTGGATTACATCTTTGCATCGGATTATACGGAGAAAGAGGTTAATGATATCTTCCAGAAGAAACGTAGCGGCTCCTTTATTACTCGTGAGGAAGCTTTGAAATTCCAGTCCCATGTCCTTTTTGAATTGGGTAAGATGTACGCGTCCGAGGGATGGGTGCAACAGTTTCACCTGGGTGCGTTACGTAATGCCAATACCCGTATGCTGCGTGAATTGGGCCCGGATACGGGCTTTGATAGTATTGGAGATTATCCACAAGCCCAATCACTGGCTTATTTCCTGAACCGGCTCGACAATGAAAATAAACTTGCCAAAACCGTATTGTATAACCTCAACCCGGCCGACAATGAAATCATAGCCAGCATGATAGGTAATTTTAACGATGGAAGTGTGCGGGGAAAGATGCAATTTGGATCAGGCTGGTGGTTTCTTGATCAGAAAGATGGTATGGAGCGGCAAATCAATGCCCTTTCAAACATTGGTTTGTTGAGTTGCTTCATCGGGATGCTCACGGACAGTCGGAGTTTCCTTTCATTTCCCCGTCATGAATATTTCCGCCGCATCTTATGTAATTTGATAGGCAGGGACGTCCATAATGGTGAGCTGCCGGATGATACCAAATGGCTGGGTAGCCTGGTCCAGGATATTTGTTATAACAACGCCAGGCATTATTTTGACTTTGAATAACTCGAATGATCTATGAAGAAAATTGTCACCTTCGGTGAAATTATGCTACGGCTTACGCCACCCGGATTTCTACGATTTTCCCAGGCGCCTTCCTTTGATGTAGTCTATGGCGGAGGGGAATCCAACGTTGCCGTTTCCCTGGCAAATTATGGGCTACCCGTTGACTTTGTAAGTCGGATCCCTGCCAACGAGATAGGAGAATGTGCCATTATGGAAATGAAAAAACGTTCCGTGGGCACACAACATATCCTGCGCGGTGGCGAACGGTTGGGGATTTATTTCCTCGAAATGGGTGCTATGGCGCGAGGAAGCAAGGTCGTCTATGATCGGGCTCATAGTGGTATGGCCTCCATGACCAAAGGGATGGTGGACTGGGATGAAGTATTCCGAGATGCCCAATGGTTTCATTGGACGGGTATAACGCCAGCAATATCCCAGGGGGCTGCTGAAGCAACACTGGAAGCCATCCACGCCGCTAACCGGCTCGGGATAACCGTTTCTACGGACCTGAATTACCGGAAGAACCTCTGGAAATATGGGAAGAAGTCATCCGAAGTTATGCCGGAACTCGTGGCCGGTTGTGACGTGATCCTTGGTAATGAGGAAGATGCTGAGAAACATTTTGGCATCCATCCGGAAGGGGTTGACGTGACCCGGGAAGATTCCATGGATGCTATGGCCTATCAGTCGGTTTGCCAGCAGCTGATGACTCGTTTTCCCAGGTGTAAAAAAGCCATCATTACGCTGAGGGGAAGTATTTCGGCTTCACATAATACCTGGACCGGCGTCTTGTACAATGGAAAAGAGCTATTGGTCGCACCCAGTTACAACATCACCCACATGGTGGACCGGGTCGGCGGAGGTGATAGTTTTATGGGTGGACTGATCTACGGCCTGTTGACCTACCCGGACGATCAGCAAGCGCTTAATTTTGCAGTAGCCGCGTCGTGTCTCAAACATTCCATTTATGGTGATGCCAACCTGGTCACTGTCGGTGAGGTACAGCAGCTCATGAAAGGGGATGCCAGCGGGCGAGTATCCCGATAAATGTTGAATGTTGAATGTTGAATTTTGAATGTATTCCAAATCTTAAATCGTAATTCAATACATGGCTCGTTTTACACGATTACAAGTTGCACAGACCATGGCTTCAAATGGTATGGTGCCACTCTATTACCACTCGGATGTGGCGTTAGGAAAAGAAATCCTGAAAGCTTGCTACCTGGGAGGGGCCCGGTTACTGGAGTTTACCAACCGTGGAGATTACGCACATGAGGTATTCGGGGAGCTCAATAAATATTGTGCTAAGGAATTGCCTGAAATGATTTTGGGCGTTGGATCTGTGACCGATGGGGGTACCGCTTCATTGTATCTTCAACTAGGAGCCAATTTTGTTGTCACCCCGGTACTGCGCGAGGATATCGCCATCGTGTGCAACCGTAAAAAGGTATTATGGTCCCCTGGTTGCGGTTCCCTGACCGAGATTTGCCGTGCCGAAGAGCTGGGCTGCGAAATTGTGAAATTATTCCCCGGAGGCACCTATGGTCCTGAATTTGTCAAAGCCATCCTCGGCCCGCAGCCATGGACAAGCATCATGCCTACCGGCGGTGTTTCCCCCACCCGGGAAAGCCTAAAGTCCTGGTTTGATGCCGGAGTAACCTGCGTGGGAATGGGATCCCAATTGATCTCCAAACAAGTCATTAAAGATCGTGATTTTGTCGGCTTGGAGCAACAGGTGCGGGAAGCGCTTCAGCTCATCCGGGAATTGCGGAATTAATCCATTTTCGTACGAAATCTTACGACGTGCATAATCCGATATTAAAAGTTCACCCGAAGGATAATGTCCTGGTGGCGTTACGTGACTTAAAAGCAGGTGATCAGGTTGCTCTGGATGGGCTTACCTTTCAGGTGGTTGAAGACATCCCGGCCAAGCACAAGTTTGCCCAGCACGATTTTGAGGTAGGTGATGCAATCATCATGTATGGTGTATTGGTCGGTAAGGCAATAACCCCGATTCCTGTTGGGTCCCGGATAAGCCGCCAAAATGTTTCGCATGACTCCGAGGCATACCAGGTGGGGAACCGTCAATTGGACTGGACAGCACCTGATATCGCTGATTTCTCGGGCCGGACATTTCAAGGATATCACCGCAAGGACGGCAAGGTGGGCACGCGGAATTACTGGTTAGTACTTCCGCTGGTGTTCTGTGAAAACCGTAATGTCAAGGTTATTCAGGATGCCATGTTGAGTCAATTGGGATATGTGAGCGGGCAAGCTTTTTCTGTGGACATCAATTCGTTGATCCGGCTGTATCGTGACGGCGCAGCCCCTGATGCGATTTTGCAGACACCTGTCATCCGGGAAGCAGAAGATATGGCGAAGCAACGCCTGTTTCCTCAGGTGGACGGGATAAAATTTCTCATTCATGAAGGTGGTTGCGGAGGAACCCGTCAGGATGCGGAAGCATTGACCCGCTTGTTGGCTGGCTATGTAGCTAATGCCAATGTGGCGGGGGCTACGGTATTAAGCCTGGGATGTCAAAATGCCCAATACCAACTGATGGAACAAGCGCTGCAGGAATTTGCCCCCGATTTGGGAAAACCCGTTTATATGCTGGAGCAGCAGAAGAGCCGTTCGGAACGGGATTTTATTGCGGAGGCTGTGAAGCACACGTTCGTTGGATTGATGGAGGCAAACAAATGCCAACGCCAACCTGCACCGTTGTCCAAATTGATACTTGGTCTGGAATGCGGCGGTTCAGATGGATTTTCCGGCATTTCAGCAAACCCGGCGCTAGGTTACGCCTCAGACCTCCTGGTCGCCCTGGGTGCCACCACCGTTTTATCGGAATTTCCTGAATTAAATGGCGTAGAGCAGGAATTAATCAATCGCTGTGTCGATGACCGCACCGCCCATAAATTTGCCGATATCATGAAGGCCTATTCCAGTCGGGCAAAGGCAGTAGGTTCGGGATTTGACATGAACCCATCTCCGGGAAATATTCGCGATGGGTTGATTACCGATGCTATGAAGTCGGCCGGAGCTGCTAAAAAAGGTGGTACATCACCGGTTACCGATGTTTTGGATTATACCGAACAGATTAGTAAACCCGGTCTAAATTTATTGTGCACGCCTGGCAATGATGTAGAATCGACAACGGCTATGGTAGGATCTGGTTCCACGATAATTGTATTTACTACCGGTCTGGGAACGCCGACAGGAAATCCTATTGCACCAACCATCAAAATGGCCAGTAATTCAGTGCTTGCCAGCCGGATGGCGGATATTATAGATGTTAATGCAGGAACCATCATTTCCGGCGAAGACACCATCGAATCCAAAGGCAGGGAATTGCTTGAATACATCATCAAAGTGGCAAGCGGGGAAGCCACCCCACACGCCGAACGGTTGGCACAAGATGATTTTATCCCCTGGAAGCGCGGGGTCTCCTTATAGAGAAAATAGCTTTTGAGAGTCCAAATAATTGATTATTCTTGGAGACGCACATGGTTCGCCAAACTTTCCGAAAATTGATCGGGGTAACCCGTATAAGCAATTAACCGGTTACGACCGGGATCGGAAATACCAAAGACTAAAACACCATATTCTGTGAGTGCGCTATTGCAACAATTGAATAGAACCACCATTCAGGCTCCA
The DNA here is from genome assembly GCA_020636355.1 of Lewinellaceae bacterium. GTDB lineage: Bacteria > Bacteroidota > Bacteroidia > Chitinophagales > Saprospiraceae > JAGQXC01. The sequence continues at coordinate 810,849 of JACJYB010000001.1, forward strand.
TCACCGCCGGAGCGGATTCTGCAGTTCGGAGGCGGTAATTTTGTGCGTTGTTTTGTCGGCTGGATCATTCAACAATACAACCGTCAGGCTGCAAAACCCATGGGTATTGTAGTTGTGAAAACAACGGATCGTGGCGATTACCGGGATTGGCAGAAACAGGACGGGCTATACCATGTCCGCATCAGAGGATTTGAAAATGGATCTGTTGTGGACCATACAGAACGCATCGATTGTGTGTCGAGGATCATCCATGTACATCAGGCCTGGGATGAATTTCTTGCTACCGCACAATTACCAGCTATTCGGTACGTCGTCTCCAACACCACCGAGAGCGGGATTCGGTTAAATAACGAGGATCGTTTTGACGACCATCCTCCCCAGGAATTTCCGGCTAAGTTGACGCGCTGGCTCTATCACCGTTATGTGCACTTTAATGGAGCCCCGTCTGCCGGATGTGTATTTTTACCCTGTGAATTATTAGAGGCTAATGGCGATGCTTTGCTTCATGCCATACTGGATCAAGCCGATGCCTGGCGCCTGGACCGGAATTTTATGCGGTGGATCAAAGAATGCAATATTTTTTGCAATACCCTGGTGGATCGTATCGTACCAGGGATTCAGAAAGATCAGTTGCCCTCGGTGTGGCAAGAATTGGGATACAAGGATGCCATGGCAACAGAGGGTGAACCCTATCATTTATGGGCTATTGAGGCCCCGGAGTCGGTGAGACAGGAATTGCCACTGGATCAAACAGGGCTCAATGTAGTTTATACCGATGATCTCAAACCTTACCGGACGCAAAAGGTTCGTATTCTCAATGGGGCCCATACGACCATGGTTCCCGTTGCCTTTTTAGCAGGGGTGGAGACGGTGCGGGAAACCATTGAACATCCGGTCCTGGGGCCTTTTGTAGAGCAGGCACTCCGAGAAGAAATCATTCCGGCTATGGGTGGTCCGGCAGGGCCATTAGAACGCTATGCCGAAGTTATTTTGGACCGCTTTCGAAATCCTTCCATTAACCATCGATTGTTAAGCATATCGCTGAATTCCGTTTCAAAATTCAGGGTCCGCGTTCTGCCTTCCCTTTTGGATTATTATCAGAACATCGGGAGGCTGCCACACCGCCTTGTATTTTCATTCGCGTGTTTGTTGCGGTTTTACCGGGGAAGTTGGCAAGGGAATGCCATTCCCCTTGTTGATGAAGAGGAGGTCTTGAAATTTATGCAATTGGTTTGGGAAGATTGTGACGATTGCGCCGAAGACGTCCATCTTTTGGTAGAGCAAATCCTGGCAAAAGATAGATGGTGGGGCAGAGACCTGCGCAAAATAAACGGACTCTCCAGGGCAGTTGCAGAACACCTGCTGTGCATTGAGAATTCCGGAGTATTGGACTGTCTCTCAAATACCAGTGAAAAAATCCAATCGCGATAAAACAAATCAGGTCAATTAAAATCATCAGAAATGAAGCGAATGACTTGCCGGCAATTGGGCGGCGCTTGTGACCAGGAATTTTTTGCCGATACCTTTAAAGAAATGGCTAGCCTTAGTCAGGCGCATGGAAAGGAAATGTTCCAGCAGCAGGACACAGCGCATCTGCAAGCTATGCAGGCCATGCAGGAAATGATGCAAACACCAGATGCTTTTAAAAAATGGTATCAAGCAAAGGAAGAAGAATTTAATGCTCTGGAGGCTATTCCCTGACAGAACTTAAGAATCCATTTCGTGCGGATTGAAATGTATCTGCTGAGTTACCAGGTTGTATCCTCGGACACGCCCAATGCTTTCATGATTCATGGGTTAAGGACAATGGTTTGTTAGGCTTTCCCGATGATTGGTGAATGATGCTTTTTACTTAACTTGTTCGGTTCTTATCTCAGTCAATGGAGAAAATGGCTAGGAATACGGGATCGCTCAAGCCGGTAGAAGTTGTTTTTTTTACTTATCTGCTTACTACATTGCTTGTCATCCTGTTATTTCATTCCAGACTTGAATTTTGGACCGGGCAGGTTGCCATGCGAATGGTCGCATTGATCCTTACAACCGGGTTTTTATTTGCCCGGCAAGGCAGGATTACTGCATTTCTTAGGACATTCACTCCATTTGTTTTTTTGTCCTTTTTTTATTCCGAGACAGCATTGTTCCATCAACTTTTATTTCCGGATTTATTGGATCACTTTTTTGTAGATCTGGATCAGGCCGTCTTTGGATTTCAGCCTGCAATTGCATTTTCTCGAGCGTTCAATTATTCCTTTTTTTCCGAGATGATGTTTTTTGGTTACTTTTCCTACTATGTTTTAATTATAGCAATGCCGGTCTACATCTATGTGCGAGCTGGCAAATCGGCAGGTGAGCGGTTTGCTTTTATTATTATAAATTCCTTGCTGATTTATTACTTGCTTTTCTCTGTTTTTCCGGTTGCCGGTCCTCAGTATTATTTTCCTCCGGGCGAAATTCAGGTTCCGGCAGGCTATTTATTTGAGCCACTGATCCGAATCATCCAGGGATTGGCTGAGCGGCCTACGGGTGCATTTCCCAGTTCCCATGTAAGTATCTGCCTGATGCTGGTCTGGGGAGGTATTAAATATGCAGGTAAGTGGATTTATCTGGTAGTGCCAACCGCTGTGTTACTGATCTTATCTACCATTTACATTGGGGCGCATTATGCGGTTGATGTGATCGGGGGCATTCTGGTTACACCACTGATGTACTGGATTTCTGACATGCTATACAACACACTTTCAAGGTGCCAATTAAAAATTTTGTAATGATGGATATGCGAATAACTGAGGTGCGGACCAAAAAAGAACTGCGGACATTTATACACCTTCCGGCAAGTATCCACCGGAATCATAAAAATTGGGTTCCACCCATTTACATGGATGAATGGGTGTTTTTTAACCCCAAGAAAAATAAAGCATTCTCCCATTCCGATACCATACTCTTTTTGGCGCATCAGGGTGAAGAAGTGGTTGGTCGCATTATGGGCATCATTAATCACCAGTACAATGAAGCCGAAAATCTTAAAGAGTTGCGTTTCTTTTGTCTGGAGACTTTTGAGAATTTTGAGATAGCAGACAAGCTGATTAAAGCAGTTGAAGAATGGGGCAAGAAAAAAGGTATGACCAAATACGTTGGGCCGTTGGGCTTCTCGGATAAAGACCCACAGGGACTGATGGTGGAGGGATTTCAATATTCTCCGGTAATTGCAACGAATTTTAACTTCGAATATTTAGTGGATTATGTGGAGAAGGCCGGCTTTAATAAAAAAGTTGATTTGGTCGTTTATAAATTGGAAGTGCCAAAAGAAGTCCCCGAGTTTTATACTAAAATTTATGATCGCGCCCGGCGAAACAACAGCCATCTGCGCGTAGTAAAATTCAGGAATAAACTACAACTGAAGCCGTACATCAAGCCGGTCTTCCAATTAGTCAATGAAACGTTTCAGGATATCTATGCATTTACGCCCCTCACGGATGAAGAAATGAATGAATTGGCCGGTCGTTACTTGCCGGTTTTGGATCCACGCTTTGTAAAAGTGATTGAAAAAGAAAAAAAGGAAGTGGTCGGATTTATTCTTGCGATGCCGGATATCAGCGATGGTATTCGGAAGTGCAAGGGGTACGTGTTGCCATTTGGAATTTTCCAGATCCTTCGTGCTCAGAAAAAAACGAAACAGCTTGATTTGTTGTTAGGAGCTATCCGGCAGGATTATCGAAACACCGGGTTGAACACCATTCTTGGTATTGAAATAATGCGTGCATGTCAAAAAGCAGGTATGGAGTTGATCGATAGCCACCTGGAACTGGAGACAAATACCAAAATGCGCGCTGAAAATGAAAAGTTGGGTGGAACGGTGTACAAACGCTACCGCATTTATCAAAAGGACCTATGAATTCCTCTTTGAAGGGAGTCAGAGAGATGTTGACATTCAATACTCAAAATTTACCATTAAGCATGTCACTTCATCCATCCATTCTCCATCAGCCAATCCCGTAATCTTTCTTTCCAGGTGCTGAGTACCGCGTCCTGTGGTGCGAAGCCCACCCCATGCCGGCCTGGCTGATAGATGTGCATTTCAGCAGGCACCCCGGCCTGGCGTAATGCCAGATAGAAATACACACTGTTTTCTGCCGGCACCCCGGTGTCTTCATCCGTGTGAAAAAGAAATGTCGGAGGTGTTTCTGCCGTGACTTGCGTTTCATTGGATAACGATGCCACCAGAGCAGGGTCCGGATTGGGTCCCAGGAGGTGATTTTTTGAGCCTGTATGGGTCCAGGGTTGATTCAAGCTGATAACCGGGTAGCACAATATCATTAAATCCGGCCGGCAGGACATTTTTTCAACCGGATCAGAAGCATTTTTATCACCTGCATCAAAATGGGTGCCCAGGCTGGACGCCAGGTGCCCCCCGGCTGAGAAGCCCATCACGGCTATCCGGTTCGGGTCAACGCCCCAGGCCGCGGCGTTAGCACGGATCATCCGCATTCCACGCTGAGCGTCATTGAGCATATCCGGGTGCTTATAGCCGGATCCGTCCGCTGTGCCGAGACGGTATTGCAGAATGAAGGCATGGATCCCCAGCGAGTTAAACCATTGTGCTATCTGTTTGCCTTCGTGGTCCATCGCCAGGTGGGCATAACCACCTCCAGGACAGATCATTACGGCACTACCGGTGGCTGTTGCCGGTGGCGCCAGTCTGGTGATCAGATGTGGGGCCGGACCATGGTCCATAGGAACATTGTCATAAAGCGAGAGGGTATCCTGGGCCTTGCTTGCCGTACTGGCCAGCATGACTATTAAAAAAAACATAAATGAACGACGTGCCATCATACCGGATTATTTACCGGAAGATAAGAAACGTGTTGACGTGTTTAAGTGTTTTCAACGCCAGCAAACAACGAACAAAGAACAACGAGCAGTAAATTTACCACTTAGGCACTTAGGACACATAGAAGCACTAAGTATCGCATGCTTAAAAACCCACCCCTTTCCTTCCCCTCCGAAGAGGGGAATATCATCGTTCCTTTGGAATGGAGAACGCATTCCTGAATTCCAAAATTTAAAAAACAAATAGCTTTCATCCCACCTGTCATCTCGACTAAGCCAGCTGAAAGTGGCGCATGGAGAGATCTCTGATTACGTGTTGACGTGTTTCCGTGTATTCGCCGCCAGCAAACAACAAACAACGAACAACGAACAGCGAATTTACCACTAAGGCACTTTGGACACGTAGAAGCACAAAGTATCGCATGCTTAAAAACCCACCCTTTTCCTTTCCCTCCGAGGAGGGGAATATCATCGTTCCTTTGGAATGGAGAACGCATTCCTGAATTCCAAAATTCAAGAAAACAAATAGCTTTCTTACCACCTGTCATCTCGACTAAGCCAGCTGAAAGTAGCGCATGGGGAGATCTCTGATTACGTGTTGACGTATTTCCGTGTAATCGCCCCAGCAAACAGCAAACAACAAACAACGAACAATTAACAACCTACGGCGAAAAGCGGTCAACTATTTATTTCTTGGTTCCTTCCAGAACATTCACTCCGGGTGGCAATGGATTGCCGGAAGATCTGCGGAAGGTCACAACCTGACCGACATGCCATAATGCATCGGAAATCGGCCCGTTGATCAGATTCCAGAATGGATATTCTTTATTTCCTCCGGATCGCTGAAAGGCCATGGGTAACTCTTCGAGGTCGGTCTCCGGTTGCTTCAGTATTTCACTGGCCTGCCGGATGTTTTCCAGGGTGGCGTTGCGGTAATCGCTAAAAGTGGTCAGATTGGCATTGCTTGGTCCGGTGGGCTTACCCTGAACCGTATTGATCAAAACATAGGTTAAACCATAGATATGCTGAATGGTCTCGAAAGAAGTCCGTGCCTCCTCGGAGGGTTTAAATAGCAAGTCCTCATCACGCAATCCCTCTGTTGCCCAGAAATAGCGAAACCCCAACCCATCAACCAGGCGGGCAATGGCAGTTGTAGCCGTATAAGTCTCCGGAGCCGCAGGGATTTCATAGTAATAGGGCCTGTCTTGACCATAAAGGGAAATAGACGAAATAGCCATGAGTATGATAATTACTAGTTTCATTTTCCAACATTTATGCGAAGATGGACCTAATTTAAACATCTCAATGACAAAATGCTGAAAAGAAGGACCGGCTGTCTCTTTTTGGGGCCAATGAAACGGGGACCTGCGTCTGACACAGGCCCCAAAACAGGTTAATCAAAAAAATATTCGATTATGGCCGGATGTTTTTCTCGTTTCGATCGGTGTGTCCGTCATCGTATTCTCCTTCGATGGCTACAATCACATCATTTTCCCGGATAAAGTGAATCCTGAAATAGGGAATCTCTTCGATCAGAAACCGGTCATTTCCCATATAAACCAATGGATAATTTGTACCCTGGTCGCGTCGATAAAACAATTGGCCATCCTCCAGGCTTATGGTGCGAGGGCCATAAGAGCCTGTGTATGTTCCCTGGTCTTCCATCCGCATGGACACCGGATGGGCGAGCGCGTTTAATTCGTCACGTGTCCAGGCATATGGGTTTTCCGGGTCATCCTGATGCTTCTCAGCCAGTGCATTTACAGCCCGGTAATGAGCTTCCTTAAGTGCATCACCGGAGGCGACTTTGATATCCGGTTCGACACCGGTACCTTCCCAGTTGGTTTGGGTAATCGGGTTAATGGCCCGTCCGGAAGGAACAAATACCCCGAATTCTGCACTGGCGGGAATCACACCGCCCGGATGAGCACCTCCGCCGGTTGTTTCTCCGACGATGGTTGCGCGCTTCAGATTTTTTAGGTTATAGGTAAATTCTTCAGCAGCAGAAAATGTCCGGTTGCTGGTCAATACGTACACATCGGCATCCCCGAGGCGTTTGCCAGGGACGTAAGGCAGGGTCCATCGTTGCTCGGTGGTGTTTTCCGGGCGATAATAAAAGTCATTCAGATGGACCCGGTCTCCATTGTAAAGATAGCTGCTCAGGATCTGGATCATATCCGGGCTGCCACCTCCATTTTGTCTGAGGTCAATGATAAGTGCCTGGGCATTCCCTAAAAAGTTCATGGCTGCTTCTGCGGCTTCGCCAGCTTTCGGAGACCCTGAAAACCCATTAAATTTAAGGTAGCCGACGCCATGGGATAACATTTTTACTTCTTCAAATCCGTAATTGTCTTCAGCGGCTCGCTGTTCCATAAGTTGAACAAATTTTACCGAATCTTCCGGTGTTTGCGTCATGTTTATTTCCGCGATCATGCGGGGATTATAACGCACGCGTAGATGCAAGTCATGGCTCACCGATTGAAGATCCTCAGTGATTTTCATGGCAAATTCATTCGGGTCCAGGATTGCATCGTATTTCCCTGCTTCCTGGTTTGCTGAAATTAAAGTTTGCATTTCTTTGGCTTTCTCCGGAAAAACATAGTTATCCAATAATAGAATGCCGATCGAATCCACTACAGCTTTCTTTTTAGTTGCGTCCATTGCCGTAAGTCCCTCCTGGGAAAAGGCTTTGGGTATGAAGGACAGGCAGATGATGAATCCAAAGAAAATCAATCGTTTTATCATCGTTTTCATTTTAGAGGTTTGGAAAAAGGTTTAGCATGAATGGTTGAATGGAAGGTTTGGTATGAATGTTTTTAGAACTGGCAGTTATCGGTGATCTTTTGTAATAATTTTTGTAATGAGTCTACTTCACTTTTTGAGATTCCTCGCAGGGCATCTTTGCGGTAATTTGCTACCGTCTCATCCAGTTGAGCCAATACCTGGTTTCCGTCGGTGGTGATGGTCAGATCAAAACGCCGGCGATCCACGGGGTGCATTTTTCGTTGCAGGTATTCTTTCTTCACAAGCAGGTCTATAATCCTGGTGATGGAAGCATAATCCTTAAAGACCATATCGGCGATCTGCTTCTGCGTGATCTCCTCGTGATCCTGGATGGCACGCAGGATAAGGAGCTGATCAACAGTGATGTCAATGCCCCGGGAGGTAATCCGTCGCTGGGCAAATTGCCGGTAAACCTTGATGGCCTTTTCAATGGCATAAAATACAGTTTGACTTGGATTGGCTACTGGCATGTAGTTGTTTGATGCAAATATAATTGATATATCAATAAAAAGCAAGAGGACTCGCTGCTAGTATTGGAATTGTCCTAACGAGCGAGGAACGAGCGCTGAAATCCGTCATGTACAGTCCCGGGCAGACAGCTTCGTCGCTTTGCCAAGCTTCTCGCTGTGACAACCAGGGAATTGTCCTGACGAGCAAAGACTGAGAGTGCTGTAATCCGTAAAGCAAAACACACACGGACGGCTACGGCACTGAGATGCCTCGTTAAGACAACCAGGGAATTGTCCTAACGAGCGAGGAACGTGCGCTGCAATCCGTCATTCAGAGTCCCGGGTAGACAGCTTCGTCGCTTTGCCAGGCTCCTCGCTCTGACAGTTAGTTGCTCTGATTAATAACGATCGCAGGTTTTATTTCACGACGGCTACATCACCCCGTCGTATTTCAGTTTCACCATCAATAAAATGCAACTCCGCCACCCAAACATAAACGCCTGCTTCTACCGGCATACCATGAATGGTGCCATCCCAACCATCTTGTCCATCGCTATCCACCAAATTATTTTTTCCAAATATCAAACCTCCCCACCGGTCATAAATCGATAAATTGAAATAATCGAGTTCTTTATTGCCATATAGGGTAAAGAAATCATTGCTGGTGTCGAAATTGGGTGAAAATACATTCGGTGCATATACATTTCTGTTTTTTATCACCTGAATGTAAAGTGTAAGACTATCCCAGCAAAGATCCTGAGAACTGACCCAAATCCGGTAGACACCCGAAGTTAGCGGTTTGACTACGGGTTCCAGGCAGGAATTGCAACTTAGCGCATCGATGGCTTCCCACCGGATCATACTCAACTCGGATGCATTTGCCTGGATTTCCAATTGCACCTCATCGCCTAAATGCACTTCATAGTTGGTTACACCGGTCAGCTGAGGCAGGATGGGCGCCCGAATCTCTGCTGTTGTCTGAGTTGTACAACCCTGGTTGTCCCGGATGGTTATCAAATAATTACCGGCGATAAGTGAATCAAACCGGCTCTTTGAGGCAAATTCTGACCCATTCAATGAAAACAGATAAGGCTCCGCACCACCATCCACGGTCAGGACCGCGATGCTACCGGTATTCAATCCGTCACAGGTCGCATCCGAATAGTATAATTCAGCCGTAATCGGTGGTGGGCTGGTGACTTCAAACACTTCGCTCACAGCACATCCCTTTATGTCGGTTACGGTGAGGGAACAGTTCCCGGCTGAGAGGTTTGCTGCTATGGGCGAGTCATCTCCCGTATCCCAAAGATACTGGTAAGGTGCAGATCCGCCCGTTGCGAAAACCGCAATGGAACCATCGGACGATCCATAGCAAGAGATCATGGTCCCGTCGTAATTTGAGAATGTGGGAAACAGAAGTAGCGGATCTGGCGTGTTGATATCAATAAGTAATACCTGATTGTTTCCCGAAGCATCTGTGATCTTGATGGCGACCGTTCCCCGGGGAAGACCCCGGATTATTTCTTCCTTGTTTAAGTCGGTAATAGATCCCTGTCCGGTCAGGCCTTCTCGTAAATGCTGCCAGATGTAGGTGAATGGAACGTTGCCATTGGTCAATGTAAACCGGATTTCACCATCCCGCTCGCCGAAACAACTGACGTCTTCAGTAGAATATTCCACCAGGATGTTGCATCGGATGACTTCCAGATCCAGATTGATCAGGCTGTCACACATAGCACTACTCTGTAGCATTTGCTGGTAATAGCCGGCCTGGTAATAAGGGGTATTTCCCAAATAAACCGTGTCCCCTTCACAGATGGTGAGCGTCAGGTCGTTTACTGCTGGCTCCAGGCGGCTAATGTTTACGATGACTATGCTATCGCATCCATCCTCCGTGGGAAAGGAATAGGTGTGAAATCCGTCATCGCAAAAAAGGGTGTCTCCAATCGCAAAACAATCATCGTTACACAACATGATGGGTAAGGGTTCGGGAGTGGGAATCCTGACCTGGATTTCTTTACAAGTAGTCGTTGCTTCATCGCAAGCATTCCGGGCTGTTACGCACAGGGTATACAGCCCTTCCTGTGGAAAATTGAGGGTGATCGATGGCAGGGTAGGGTCTCCCACCGGTTGGCCGTTAAGTGTCCAATCGAACAACACCGCGCCCGTTTCTGGTTCTGTGGTGAACACCTGATCGATATCCGGGCAGGTACGATCGACTCCCTGGATGGGCGCCGTAACGGACAAAGGATCAACCGCTGTGGATCCTTCCAGCACCTCAAAAGTCCAGTTGCAGTTGTCTCCATTGTTACCATCCATGGCCAGGTAGTAATACTGTCCGATTACCAGCGGTTCGGTCATGGTGAAGATGGCGGACTGACCACCACGAACCTCTCCTTCGCAGTTGGAGATGAGCTTAAAAGACTGACAGTCAAGACTTTTATAAATTCCCATTTCCAGGCCATCTCCTGTGACGCAATTGCCTACGGTCAATTTAATCTTCAGGCTGGTCGATGCTGCCTGAAAGGCAATCCACTGCGCATTGTGAACGATGTGCGTGCAGAAATCGGCTGGTAGTGTTCCGGGCACAGAACTCTCGTGCCTTCCGGTAAATCCGTCAATGTTGCAAATGATACAAGCTTCCATGCAGGTCGGTGTCATCTGTGGATTTTTTACATCACAGGGTTCCGGCTGTGCAATGCTTTCAAGGGTAAATAAAGTGCAGGTTGCAAGCAAATTCAATAATCGCCAAACCCGTATCCGGCTCGTAAATGATTCCTTCATTTGAATGGTCATGGATACAAGAAAAAGTCTGTCGATCTTAATTTGTACTCAAAAAGCTTTGCAGGAATGGATTGGTGATGAAGCTCAAGCTCTTCGTTTTATTGAGCAGTAATTACATGAATTCAATTGATGATTTTGCCTTTGTTATTGGCCTGTTTTTCACGGTATGGTGCCAGTTCTTCCGGTGTGATTCGTACGCAATCTATATCGATTTCGTCCGAAAGTGCGGATGAATAAATTTTCAGGAATTGCCTTTGCCCTTTTGCCAGATAAATACTGCCAGATAAATGATATAACAACCCAATCCGCCGAGGGCTATTTTTTTTGCATTGGCCATGCCTGCGTCTCCGGTTATTTGAAGCCAGGTGCAAGCGCTGAGTAAAATGATCCAAACGATCGGGTGCAACCATCTCAGAATCAAATTCGACCAGGATCGGATGCTCCAGTTGAATCCTTGATAGGGGGAGACTGGGACTAACATGTAAATTACTGCAACAACCATACATCCGATACCGTATAAAAACCAGGGAATGTTGAACCACCCGTTGCTCATTGCCTACTTTATTTTTGCGATTAAATGGTTTGCGGCGTTACAGAATACAGAATTTTCAGCTACTTTTCAAAGTGCCTAGTGCTGCTTACTCTATTTTTATTTTTCATTCCGATGGTATATCGGAAAGGCGATTGATATGCCGATTAAAAGGAGGACATTTTCACCCAAAATCCAAAATAGGTAGTTGCTCAATTGATTTTAAATATAGGATCCTTTGGTAATATAATTTGAGAATCTCGTCACTTGTTCTCTTTAAGCGTATAAAGCTTACTCACAATAAAAAGGAATCCTGACCAAGTTAGTCAATTAATGATATTGCCCTTGTTTTTCGCCAGTTTGTCTTTCCATTCTTTCAGTTGCTCCGGTGTAAGCCGCGCCCAATCGGTGGCTTCACCGATTATTTTCAGCGGTTCAGTGGTGCGGTAGGAGCGGGTAGGGTTACCAGGAAATTTTTTATCGGTCACATTCGGATCGTTTTCGAATTTTCCGGTAGGTTCGATGATGTAAACCCTTTCCTGGCCATCACCGGTGGCCAGCGCGGCAGCCAGACCGGCCCCATTGATCAGGGCGGTAAAATAGATGTGATTCATGATGATATCGCTCCGGTAGTTAGACCGGTATCCGGCAGTGAGTAAATCACCAATTTGCATGTCGGCGCGGGTTCCGTGATAGAAAGGCCCGGGATCGGACAAATTGCCGGTTACCGCCGTAGCCATTGCCGAATAATTTTTTGCTTGGTCAAGATTGCCCAGATGTTCGCAGCAAGCAGCCAGTTTCAGGTATAAATTGGGCAATGCACTATTTGCACTTAAATTGTTGGTTTCAAGGGCATGGTGAACTGCAGTCTCGAGCCAATGTAATTGTTGTAATGTGTCATCCTGAAGACGGGCTATGTAATATGCCGCCAGGAAGCGTTCAAAATCATTGGTTGCTTCATTCCAGGCAACATGAAAAATACGGCTCGCTTCTGCCGGGTTGCCCTGTTCTTCCTGGACCATGCCTTGCAGGCAAATTTTGACAATGGGGTTGCTGGGACTGAATTCCATGCTTTTATTTTGATTGGATTATGGGCATTTGCATCAGGTACAGGTGATAATTTTTAGCCCAATAGTCCTGCTCAATGCTTATCACCTCAAAGCCCATTTTTTCATAGAATGCATAGGCCAGTTGTGAAGTTCTCACGACAATAAACGCGATCCTGGGGTCTTTGAGGATGTGGTCTATCCGAAATTGCGTTAACTTTTTCCCAATGCCTTTACCCTGCATTGCCGGGTCGACCATATCCCAGGATATTCGCGCGGTCTTTTCTTTCGGGAAATAATTGATTCCTCCGGCTCCGACGATCCGGCCTTCCTCCTCATAGACAAAATAATCCTCCCGTTCAACGTCCAGGTAGTGATTAAAGTCCGCTTCTTCGGACGGGTCAAAATAAGCCGGGGTGTTCTGCCTAAGGAGGGCAATGGTTTCAGGCTTGTCCTTTGCTGCATAGGGTCTGATCATGGTGCTGAAGGTCTTTAAACCTAAGCAAAGATGCAAGAACTGTAGATATTGCCTGGATGTGTCCTTGAATATTTCTTTGCATCACCGGATCAAAGTTCAATTAATATTTCGTTCAGGGTATCCGTCGAGAGTACGTGGATACGTTCAGCCAGATTGTAATGTTCTAAAATTCCGGAGGTGTCTCCTTCCTTTACGGCTTCTTCGATAGCAGTTAATTCAGTTTTTAATGTTTTAATACCCATGAAGTCAGCTTGGGGTTTTAAGGAGTGTGCATAGATGCGTAGTTGATCCCAGTCTTGTTCATGAATGCATTTTTGCATTTCCACGAAAGTATTCGGGGCGGCAGTTAAATACAGAGAGATGTATCGTTTCATCTTAACCGGCTCGCCTTTAGTGAAGTCTTTCAGAAATGTTAAATCAATGGTCATGTATTTGCTTTTATGAGTTGAAAGATCTCTTGAAAGGCATCTTGCCCTTTTATCACGTAATGAACGGCGCCGTACATGATGGTCTGGGAAGCGGTTCCGTATTTTTTTGACTGGAAAGCATGATTACGGGTAAATTTTTATTTCGACGTTTTATCTCTCGTAAAATATCGATCCCATTGGCGGCATTTTTTTCTTTGGAGTTTAGATAATAATCCAGTATGACCAGATTTGGGTTTAGGTCGAGCTGAGTCAGGCATGCTTCTCCTGTTGGAAAGGTTAATACGTGAAAGTCCTGGTTTTGATCCTTGATATAATCTGCCAGTAATTCGGTAAGCAAGGGTTCGTCATCAACAATAAATATCGTTGGATTATAATTTTTCATGATTTTTGGAATAGGTTAGTTTAAATATTTTTTGAATGAGTTCATCCGTGTTGAAAGGTTTGCCGATGAAATCGTCCATCCCGGCCTGGTAACATCGTTCTACTTCTTCCTTAAGCACATTAGCGGTCATTGCAATGATTGGTATTGCTGACTTGCCATTGCTGAATGCACGGATTTTGGAAGTCGCTTCATAGCCATTTAATTTTGGCATCTGTACATCCATTAAAATGATATCATAGTCGGTTAATTTGAATTTTTCAATGGCAATGGCGCCGTTTTCTGCCACTTCAATTTTAATGTTCTCGATGGCATCTTCCAGCTCTTCTTTAGCGACCATGGCATTAAACTGATTGTCTTCCACCAGTAGCAAACGGATGTCCCTTAATGCCTCCCGGACATAAGACTCCGATCCAATGAAATCGGATTGACTGGCAGAAGCTTGATCTTTCGCAATTTCATAAGGAATGATAAAATGAAATGCACTTCCCTTGTCTTTTTCACTCTCCACCCACATTGAACCATGGTGTAGTTCAGCTAATTTCTTGGAGATACTTAAGCCTAAGCCGGTACCACCGAATTTGCGGGATGTGTCGCTGTATGCTTGTTCAAACGTCTTGAAGATTTTATCCAACCGGTCCTCTTCTATGCCAATTCCGGTATCCGATACGGTAAAGTGTAGTTTTACGGTATCATCTTCTGATTGAGCGGTAACCGAGGTTGTAATCAGTCCGGTGTTTGTGAATTTGATGGCATTGCCGATCAGATTAATTAGTATTTGCTTCAGTTTTGTTTCATCGCCCATTACAAAAAGCGCTTCCTCAGGTAATTTCTTTTTTAATTGCAAGCCTTTTTCCTCTGCTTTGAATTGCATGATTGTCAGGACGTTATTGATGGTCTCCTGAATAGAAAAAGGTTCTTTGCTTAGTTCGATCTTACCGGCTTCTATTTTGGATATATCCAGAATGTCATTAATGATCACCAGAAGTGAATCAGAAGATTGTTTGATGACTTGCAGATACTCATTTTGATCCTTACGCGGGGTACGACGGATTAATATGTCGGTCATTCCTTTGATCGCATTCATTGGCGTTCGAATCTCATGACTCATATTGGCCAGAAATTGATGTTTGGCTCGCTCACTGGTTTGTGCTTTTTGTTTTTCAGCCTCGATGATTTCGTTTTTTAATTTTAATTCCTTTTGAGTCCTTCGTATAAACCGTAGTCGGTAGTAGAGGCCTATCGCAATTATTGCAGACAAAATGCCTAATCCAATGAGGATATTTTTAGTTAGCCGTTGCTTGTTTAATTCGGACTGAAAAAGTAATTCCTTCTGATGTCTTATCTGTTCATATTGTAAACTATCATCCAGTCGTTGCTTTACGAATTGGAAGGCTAATTCCTTGCGCAGAACTTCCTGACTGTTTCGGATCTGGGATATGGAATCCAGGAGTTGATAATATTTTTTGTAACCAGTTAAAGCAGTTTGGTATTGGCCTAGTGCTTCTTGAGCCCTTAGTAGGACTTTCGTGTTGTTCAACAGCGCAATGCCATTGTTTTTACCTACAAGTGCTATTCCTTTACGTGCTGCCTCAAGAGCCTTATTGGGCTGCTTCATCCCCAAATATGCGGTGGCCAAAGCGGCATAATAATAACCGATATCGTAAGGGTCCTGTTTGTTTTCATTAAATAGGTACTCTAATTGCAACAGATTGGTCAAAGCCTGGGAGTAATTTCCCTTCAGGTTCTGAATTTGAGCATTGATTGTTTTGGCTCGGCCCATACAGGGTTGGCATTCCGGAATGTTTGAATACTCCTTGAAAACATTATTTATGTAAAGTTGTGCGCTATCAATTTCATTTATTAGTGTAAATAGTTCTGCCAAATTCATGTCAACGTTCATTTCCAGTTGTGGATTATTGATCTCCAACGCCACCTTTTTAGACTTGTGGTAATACGATTTGGCTTCCTGGAAATTTTGTAGATGTTTGTGGATTCCTCCTACAGTTAATAATTCCTCTGCGTAGTCGGAATCAGCAATATTATTGGCTTCTGCATATTCGATATTTTTTTGGTATAAGGATAGTGCCTCCGGGTATTTGTTATCGTAATAAAAATGAAGTGCAATGATGTTTAACAAAGGCACTTTTTCATTAACATCGTCAGTCTTCTGTATTTTATTAAAAATCAATTGGTCTAGTTCATTGAGGTCATTTTTGGTAATAATACTGTAAGTCTGATAGCAGAAGGTGGTAAGGAAGCGATATGCCCATGTTAGGCTTTCCCGATCATTCTGATCAAGTGCAAGATGAAAGGCTTCTTTAGATGCTTCGCAACCCGCTTCTATGTTCTCCATTAACATAAGTCCACCGGCTTCCAAAGTTTTGAAAAAAGGTAATAAATTAACCTGTCCGGATTGCAGAGCAAGCTCCTGGACTATTGAAATACTTGGAACCCAACGCATGACTTCGGTATCGAGTACTTCCTGGCCGGTGATTGGGTAAAATCGTTGATAAAATGCGATGACCCGATCTTTTGGCGGATTTGCTTGATTATTCCATACCTGAAATAATGAATCTTTGTTTATTTCCAGGGATAGGGCCCGAAAAGGTATTCCTAAGAGCAGAGCCAGAAAAAGTAGATTAAATTTGGATTTCATCTGGTTTTCAAGTGATAGACTGAAGATACATGTTATGTCGCCTGGATGCTTTGACTTAATGATCAAGTGGTAGTTCTACTTATCAAGCGGTTGTTGATAAATATGTATCTTTCCTTTGACAATGAATAAATTAAAGGCAATAATCGTCGAAGATAATGGTTTCATGGCTATGGCTTTGGAGGATTTGCTGGGACAATTCAGTCAGTCGGTTAGACTTGCAGGTTCGGCAAACTCCGGTGAAACTGCTATTGAAATAATTCGCGAGGTTAAACCCGATGTGGTTTTTTTGGATGTCGAACTCCAGGATATGACCGGGTTTGAGCTGCTTAGACGCTTACCGGATATTCGTTTTAAGACGGTTTTTACAACGGCTTACAGCCATTATGCCATTGAGGCTTTTCAGATTAACGCTTTACATTATTTGGTGAAGCCCATTAAAAGGCACGATCTTTCGGAAGCTATCCAGCGATGCCTGGTATCGTCCTATAATCCGGATAAATTTAACGCTGCCATTTCCAATATCGACCGTAATTTTAGCAGTAATGGTAAGTTGATATTACCTACGCAAACAGGCACCTTACGTTTTTCATTTCAGCAAATAACCCACCTGGAAGGGGAGCGCAATTATAGTTTTATTCACCTGCTAAATGGTGGTAAAGTGCTTTCATCCAAGAATTTAGCTTATTTTGAAGATGCTCTGGATGAGCATCAATTTTTCAGGTGCCATAGATCTTTCATTATCAATAAAGTACATGTGGAATCGGTTGGCCATGAAATTGTTTTATTGAAGAATGGACAGCAAATACCAGTTTCCAGGCGTAAAAAAATGCAAGTCCTTGAGTGGATGCATGTTTAGTCCTTGTTGTTTTTATCCAGCCATCAGTACAATTTTGATTCCGCGAACCAGTTTCCGATTTATTCATGAACACCCTGTGGATTATTTAACTCAGGTTATTTTACCTGGCTTGGGATTCATTGACCCATAAAGATCCAGGTTATATTCTGGCTATAATTAAATGCTGCGGTATTTCCTATTTTTAGCTCGGGCTTCCACGCACCATTTTCGAACTTTGCCGTTAATTCCGACCAGGAAAAAGCACCTTTTTCATAATCAAAACTAACGCCATCATCATCATAAAGCATATAGCGTCCTTCTTGTTGACCATATTTACGCACTACCAGGGAGAGTTTTTCACCGGGAAGGGGAGCCTGGTTCCGGGGAGCGGTCATCGGAATAATAGCCCCATCCTTTACAAATAAGGGAATATGTTCCAACCCCGGCTTTACCGTAATCCATTCGCCATCACCAACATAAGCGCCGGTGTAGAAGTCAAACCATTTCCCGGGAGGTAGCGCGACCTGTCGGGTGCTGTCGCCGGCAAACATTGGAGCAACCAACAGGGATTCGCCCATCATGTATTGATACCGGATGGCTAATGTGGCATCGAGCTTGGACAAAGCGTCATAACCATCCTCCAGTTGCATGGCCCGGAAAGGAGGGATGCCTTCTTTTTGATAGCGGGCAAAGGCGGTATAGAGATAAGGCAGGAGTTGCATCCGTAAACGGGCAACTGCACGAACTTCCTCTTCCACCTCCGGAAAGGACCAGGGTTTGGTCCCGCTGGACCAGGCATTCAGCATGGCCATCGGCGAAAAGCATACCGATTGCATTCGGCGCAGCCACTCTTCCGCCGAATCCGATGCCCGTACTTCCGGAGTCCATAACACTCCGATAAAGCTGCTGTTGATGAGGGCAGTGATGAAATCCTTATGACTGTAGTAATCGTTGTACAGCACATAGGGCAATGCACTAGCTCCTGCGTTGGAGCCGCGGACCAGGCCATAAGTCCGCTGATTTTTTTCATGGAACCATTCCGCCGTCATGCGTTGGAGCGTCAACCCATAAGTTTGCCGCATCACTTCCGCCGGGGTTCCGGAAGGGAAACGCGCTACATCGGGCCACAACCAGCTGTCAAAGCCATCGACCTCGTCAATTTTAAAACCGCTTACCCCAATATTTAACAGGTTTTTCATGAAGTGTTGACGAAACATTTCCCGTGGTTGTGCAAGGGTGAAATCGGCCACCAGGCCATTCCAAACCGTATGGCTCCCGCTGTAAGGGCGGATGGAATCGTAGAGGGAAGCGATGGGCGAGACATAGGGGTTGAGCCACAAATTGGTCCGGATTCCCTTAACAGATAATTGAGAAAGTAGCCCCTGAGGATCAGGGTACCGGCTGTCATCCCATTTAAAAGTACAGGGATAGGCCATACTTTGCCACCCTGGCTCCAGCCCGATAAAATCCAGCGGAAAATCATGCGCGGCAAATTCGTCTGCTTCCTGCAGAATGGCTTCCGCATTGTACAGGGTAGGTACACGCTGGGTGAATCCCAGACCCCATTTGGGAGGAAGGTACCCGCCACCACAGTATAAATTGTACCGCTGAACAACCCGCAGCATCGATGGCCCGCCAAAAACATAGACTTCGACGCCATCCGCCGGAACCAGGACCTCCACCGCATCCGAATAAGGCTGGGCTTGCCAGGCCGGGTTGGTATTGCGGTCCATGAGTTGCGGGGGATCATCCGCCTCCACACGTACTGCGGTTCCGGCATAAACGGTCAGGTATTGTGCGGCGTCGATCAATACGCCATAACCCTCCGTAGATAGGTAAAAGGGTACCGGTGCGTGGGTGCGTCCGTTGTCCTGGCCGCCGTAATGGTCGACATGTAAGTTCAGGATGCGCCCCCGTTGATTTTGCGTTTGAAAGTTGAGACCAAAACCGTAGATTTCTTCCGCCCTTTGCAGAGGAAAACGCAAATAGGTTTTTCCATCGATGACTTCAAAATGGATCTTCGTCGAATCCAGAGGAAAAGGTACCCGCTCCAAGGATTCAAGAGCATCGTATTTTGGAGCACTATTCGCTGCAGAAAGTAAGGTGATGGGTTGTTTTTTTCCAACGGTAATTTTCCAAACGGAATTGGCCACCACGCTCCATCCGGATTGACTGATCAGGGGCAGATACAGCATCGATAAAGCAATCACCAAAGAGAACTTGAGCTTTCCCGGGTTTCCCGCCTGGATGATTTTCCGGTTCTGGATGGAATCAATTGCATGTCCGCAGCCTGGCATGATCAATAAGCTTTGATATGGGTTAATTTTAGGATTTTTTAATCGATTATTTTGTTTGGGAGCGATTCAAAATCTTTAAAATTTATGGAAGTGGTGCGGAAATAATAGATGTAAGCAGGTATTTTCATCCGGTTAACGCATGAACCAATTATGGATTGGATAAAATATGGCTGGCTACTTGCTGTGGTGGCTTATGGCTGTAACGGCAAGCTGGGGGATAGCCAGGAATCCGTGGTAAGCCTTGAGGCTGGGGCGATCTGGATTCAGGACAGTCGCCCACTTCCGGATCAGGATTCTCTTTTCTACCTGGACCAGCCAGCCCCGCTATTCAGAAAGGAATTTAATTCCACGGAGAAAATCAAGGAAGCGATGCTACTGATCACCGCTGCTGGATATTACCAGGCCTGGATTAACGGCAATGTGGTTGGAAAAAATGTACTGGATCCGGTCTGGACCGATTACAGCAAACGGATTTATTACACCGAATACGATGTGACTTCGCTCCTTAATGCAGGGAATAATTGTTTAGGGGTCACGCTGGGAAATGGATTTTACAATCCGCTCCCGCTGCGTAAATGGGGCCAGCGAAATCTGCGGACTGACCTTGATAAAGTAGGGAAGCCGGCATTTATTGCTAAACTGATCCTGAATTTTGAAAATGGCTCTTCCCAGGAAATAGTCACCGATACTTCGTGGAGGTTTACCTACGGGCCATTACTGAAAAATGATGTGTACATCGGTGTGACCTATGATGCGGGCAATGAAATAAAAGGCTGGCAGATGCCTGATTTTGACGCCAGCTCATGGGACCATTCACTGCAGGGCGGGGACCCTGGCGGACAGTTACAAAAAGCATTTTTCCCTCCGATTCAGGTCACCCAGGAAATCAACCCTAAAACTATTTACAGTCCGGCGCCCGGAATTTGGATGGTCGATATGGGAATCAATTTTACCGGCACCTACCGGATCAAAATAAACGGTCAGACAGGGGACACCATCTCCATGCGATTTGGAGAGCGGATCTATGAGGACGGCACCCTCAATCCGATGACCGCCGTTGCCGGACAAATCAAGCGAAAAGGCATGGGCGGTTCGGGCGCTCCAGACATCGCCTGGCAAGAGGACCACTACATCATCGGCAAACCCGGAGAGGCCTGGTTCACGCCGGAGTTCACCTATCATACATACCGGTATATGGAGATCAGAGGACTTGCTTCGCAGCCGCTCCAGGAAGATATCCGGGGGCTTTTTATCCATTCCAATGTGAAGAGCGACAACCACTTTTCCACCGCATCTCCTTTGCTGAACTCGATCCAGGAGATCACGGAAAGAACTTTTCTGGCCAACCTGGTCGGTGTGCAATCCGATTGCCCGGCCCGGGAGAAATTTGGTTATGGCGGCGATCTGAATGCCACCAGTGAAGCCTTCATTTATAATTTTGACATGCAGGCTTTCTACCGGAAAACCCTCTACGACTGGATGGACGCCATGAATGACACCCTTTTTGTGGACACCGCACCCTTTGTGGGAATCAACTACTGTGGCCTCAGTTGGGAATCGGCCTTTCTCATCACCCAGTATTATCTCTATCTCTATTACGGTGACCTGGATCTGGTTAAGGAACTGTATGCAGCAGATATTCAGTGGATGCAAAAAGTCGCACGGATCCATCCGGAAGGGTGGGTGGATGAAGGGTTGAGCGACCATGAATCCCTGGCCCCGGTGCCGGTCAAGCTGACCGGGACCTGCCATTACCTGCAGTGTGCCCGGATTATGATATCGTTTGCAGAGCTCATGGGTTATGAAAAAAACAAGGAGGAATTCGAAAACCTCGCCGCCCGGCTTCAGGGGATGATCCGGGAAGAATATTGGGATAAGCCCGTGGCAGGTGAAATCAACCGTCAAACCCTTTTTGCAACGTTACTTTACCATGAAGTGATTCCTGCAGACCAGGTGACAGCGGCTGTCGACTCCCTGCGTCAGGCAGTGGCGGAAGCGCCGTCCGGACATTTCATTACCGGTATTTTCGGTACTAAATATGTCCTGGAAGCGCTTTCGCGCTATGGTTCTCCCCAGGAAGTCTACGATATCGTCAACAGTACCGCCTATCCGGGCTGGGGTTACATGATCGACCAAGGGGCAACCACCGTTTGGGAGACCTGGAAGGAGAGCGATAACACCTTTTCCAACTGCCATCCAATGTTTGGATCGGTGACCGAGTGGTTTTACCGGTGGCTGGGAGGCATTCAGGCGGATCCAGGGCATCCGGGTTTCAAGACGTTTGTGTTGGCGCCCTACATGCCGGAAGGGCTGGATTCCGTTTCCTGTACCTACCACGCACCTCATGGGCCCATTACATCCAAATGGCAAAGAGAGGAGGGTGATCATTACCGCTATGAGGTCTCTATCCCGGAAGGAAGCAGCGCTCAGGTTATCCTGCCCAAGGGCCATGCAAAAATTACCCGCATCAGGGATTTAATGGGAAATAAGGACCTTGACCGGATGGAAGGCATGGAAACGGGTCGTGTTAAACTGACTGCGGGCCGGTATTTATTAGCTATTTCTCCGGATCATTGATCGTTAGAAAATTAATGGATACGAATACAAGGGTATTAATTTCATGTTTAAAGAGCCCATTCAAATAAAGAGTCGATTATGAAAAATATCATTTTGTTGTTGCTGTTGTGCTTTTCCTTTGCATCCTGGTCGCAAGGAACTCTTGCGTTGGTTGATATTTATAAGAATGACACGTACCGTCAAAAAGGGTTTGGCCCGGTGCGATGGATGAAGGACAACGAGGGCTATTCGACGCTAGAGAGGAATGGTACTTTTGGTGGTTATGATATTGTGCGATACGAGGCCACTTCCGGAGCCCGGTCGGTCCTGGTATCCTCCGAAAAATTGATACCGGATGGTGCAAGTCAGCCGTTGACCATTGCCAATTACGAGTGGTCAATGGATAATTCAAAATTATTGATTTTCACCAACACCCGTAAAGTTTGGCGCTACCACACCCGCGGTGATTATTGGGTGCTAGACCTCATGTCCGGTGACCTGACCCAACTGGGGAGCGCGGTTAAGGCAACGACCATGATGTTTGCCAAATTCTCACCCGATGCAACCCGCGTTGGCTATGTGAGTGAAAACAATATTTACGTGGAAAGCCTGGAATCGGGCGCCATTACCCCATTGACTACTGATGGGAGTGCCAGCATAATCAACGGAACCTTCGATTGGGTTTATGAAGAAGAGCTCTCGTGCCGGGATGGATTTCGCTGGAGTCCGGATGGGACTCAAATTGCCTACTGGCAATCCAATACGGAAGGGACCGGCACCTTTTATTTAATTAATAATCTGGATTCCAATTATTCACAACCGATTCCTTTTCCCTATCCCAAAGTCGGGACCAGCAATTCCGCAGTCAAAGTGGGTGTGGTTTCCAGTTCAGGAGGCCAGACCCAGTGGTTTGATGTGCCCGGCGATCCCCGCAACAATTATTTGGCGAGGATGGACTTTATTCCGAACTCGTCAGAAGTGATGATCCAGCAATTGAACCGAAAACAAAATAAGAATACCGTCTGGACCGGTAACACCCATACGATGGCACTAACGTCCCTGTTTACGGATGAGGATAAAGCCTTTTTGGATATTCACGACAACATCAGGTGGCTCGATCATGACCAATATTTTACCTGGACCAGTGAGAAGGATGGCTGGCTGCATTTGTATAAAGTTTCCAGAGATGGGAAAAAAATGAGCACCATTACCCAAGGAGATTTTGATGTGGTAAGCATTAATTGCATTGATCCGGAAGGGGGATATGTTTATTACATTGCTTCGCCGGAAAATTATACGCAACGCTATCTGTACCGGAGTAAAATGGATGGAAATTCAGCGCCCGAGCGTATGAGTCCGGCCGACCAGCCGGGACAGCATGCTTATCAAATTTCAAGCAATGCAAAATATGCGATCCACACTTTCCAAAATACCACGACGCCCAATAAAATCGATTTAATCAATTTACAGGATCACAAGACGATCCGCGTACTGGAAGATAATTCCATGCTGGCTGCCAGGATAAATGCTTTGAGATTGGGCCGTAAAGAATTTGTGAAGCTGGATATTGGTGCGGTAGTCCTGGATGCCTGGATCCTGACACCTCCGAAATTTGATCCCTCGAAAAAATATCCGATTATATTTTATGTCTATGGCGAACCTGCTGGTTCCACGGTACAGGATGCCTGGCAGGGAGGAGATTTATGGCACCAATTTCTGGCCCAGCAGGGCTATGTGGTAGCCAGTATTGACAATCGAGGGACAAATACGCCGCGCGGTCAGGTATGGAGGAAATCGATTTATGGACAAATTGGAATCCTGGCAGCACATGACCAGGCAGCCGCTGCCTCAAAATTATTTCAAATGTTCCCCTACATCGATACGAGCAGGGTAGGGATCTGGGGATGGAGTGGTGGTGGCCAGATGACCATGAATTGCCTGTTCCGGTATCCCAAGATTTATAAGGCGGGTTTGGCTGTGTCCTTTGTAGCGGATCAGCGATTGTATGACAACATCTATCAGGAGCGCTATATGGGGCTACTAGAGGAAAATGAAGAAAATTATATTGCCGGGTCACCGATCAGCCACGCCAAAGACCTGGAGGGGAACCTTATGATCATTCACGGTACCGGTGACGATAATGTGCATTATCAGAATTTTGAAAGGATGGCGAATGAGTTGATCAAGTACAATAAACTATTTGATATGATGTCCTATCCGATGCGTACACATAGTATTTCTGAGCGGGAAAATACCTCATTGCATTTAAGGGAAACCATGATCAGCTATTGGAAGCGGGTGCTACCGGTTAACTAAGATTTACCAGCACTGGAAATGCAATACAAAGGCAAAATCAACGGTTTTTTCTTCCGATTTACGGTCAATTAAAATAACAAAAATGTTTTCAGCAAAGACTTACCGGGAACGGCGCAAAGCATTAAAAGAAAAGGTGTCTACCGGTCTGATATTATTTTTTGGTAACGAAGACTCGCCGATGAATTATGCCGATAACACCTATCATTTCCGGCAAGACAGTACATTCCTTTATTATTTTGGCATTCAACGGCCCGGCCTGATCGCTCTTCTGGATATTGACAATGATCGGGAGATTCTTTTTGGCGATGATTACACGGTTGAAGATTGGGTTTGGATGGGCCCGCAACCCACTGTGAAGTATCTGGCTGAAAACTGTGATGTAGGTCAGGTGCAGCCATTAAATGAACTGAGTCCATACTTCACCAGGGCTAAAAATAGCAAGCAAACCATCCATTTTTTGCCGCTATACCGGCCGGAGAATAAAATCAAATTACATGCTCTAACCGGAATAGCGCCGGATGAAATTGCTGCTAAATGTTCCATTGATCTGGTGCGTGCCGTGATCCAGCAGCGGGAATTCAAGACGGAGGAAGAAATAGAGCAGATCAGCCGGGCGGTCGACGTGACGGTAGATATGCATGTGGCCGCCATGCGCTGTGCCCGGCCGGGCATGACCGAAGCAGAGGTGACTGCCGAGATCCACAAAGTGGCCATTGCGGCGGGTGGTAATCTTTCTTTCCCAATCATCGCCACCATCAATGGTCAGACCCTGCACAATCATTACCATGGCAATACGCTCAAGCAAGGAGATCTGTTGTTGATCGATGCCGGCTTTGAGGATAAAATGGGTTATGCCGGTGACCTTTCGAGTACCTTTCCGGTAAGCCGGCAATTTAACAGTGCGCAAAAAGAAATTTATCAGCTCACCCTGGAGGCACACGAGGCAGCCATTCAGGCACTTGGTGTTGGCATACCGTTTCTTAATGCACATCTGGCGGCCTGCTCCACCATCTTTGACGGATTGAAGGCTATGGGCATCACCAAAGGAAATACGGATGATGCGGTTACCGCCGGCGCCCATGCCCTGTTCTTTCCCTGTGGCACCGGCCATATGATGGGGCTGGATGTGCACGATATGGAGGATCTGGGAGAAGTCTGGGTAGGCTACGATGGCCAGCCTAAAAGCACCCAATTCGGGTTGAAGTCCCTGCGGTTGTCCAAGCCATTACAACCGGGCCACGTGGTAACCATCGAGCCAGGCATCTATTTCATCCCGGAACTGATGGATCTATGGCGATCGGAAAATAAATTCAACGAGTTCATCAATTGGGATAAGCTCGATAGCTTCCGGAACTTCGGCGGCATACGCAATGAGGAGGATTTTGTTATGACTGCTGACGGTGCCCGGTTGTTGGGAAAGCCTAAGCCGAAGACGATAGATGAGTTGGAGGCGGTATGGTTTCAGTAGTTACTAGACAGGGGTTTAGTATGTTTTCCTTGGGATAAGGTGGCAGTTGTTTAACAGCTTGAATTGGTGGGTGCTGGGCAGTCGGGTGCATTATAAATTGGTTATTTACTTATTCAGGTAATTCGCAATTTCAGCTTTTAACTTGATGGTTTCATCC
Source organism: Lewinellaceae bacterium (assembly GCA_020636355.1). Lineage (GTDB taxonomy): Bacteria > Bacteroidota > Bacteroidia > Chitinophagales > Saprospiraceae > JAGQXC01. The sequence goes on from JACJYB010000001.1 coordinate 836,841, forward strand.
AAGAGTTCTTGCTGGCCGTTCAAAAAGTCAATTTTCCAGATTTTTTTCCTGATCATGAAGTTTAGTAATTTGAAATAAGTGTCGTCTTGCTTAAACGAATTGTCTGAAAGTATACTGGTGATAATATGTCCTTTCTCTACAGCGAGCTGTGCCGAGACTTGACCGAAGACCGGCGAAACAGCATTGCTGGCATTTACCTGGGTTGAATAGATGACTTCAAACAGTTCAATGATTTTGTTTTTTATATCCTTGTCTCTTATGATTTCAAATCCATTATTTTTCAAAGACTCATAAGCAGATGATGAGATTGAAATTTGCTCATACCAGGTTGAATATTTGTAAAAACTTAACAGTGAATCAGTTGAAGAGGAATTAATAGATGGATTTTGTAAATGACTAATGATCTGATCGATGCCATGAATGGTAAAATTTTGAAAATTGATGCTCTTTTGAAGGGATTCAATGTTCTTATCCAAATTCGTTTCCAGTTCTTTAAGGTATTCTATTTCCTTAAGACCGTCTTTCCTTCCTTCATTCCAATTATTGACCTGCAATGCCAAAAGAATCCCGATCATCACGAGCAATATTTCTCCTGAAGCATAGATCAGGTATCTTTTCAGATTTCCTTCATCCAACAGTTTTCGCCTGATTTGTTTCAATAATTTCAACATAGCGCCTTCTGCTTTCCTAATTTGTTGACCATCATCGATTGTTGTATTATTTTAAGAATAAAAAACTCCGTGGCTCTCTGTGTGATCTCTGTGTAACAACAAATTCTTTTTTTCCTAAAGAGATTTTCCAGGATGTACCTAATCCTCAATTTTTGCATTTAAAAACGCACTTCTCACCGGTGCGGGCATATCACTGTCTTCCCCTTTGACAGCCTTCCAGATGATTTGACTGAACAATAGATCGGGAACCCGGTCCTCTTTGGTTAAATCGATTTTTTCACTCTGCTTAGCCGCCCAGGACATTTTAACATTGACCTCATTCAGGTTGACCTGGTTGGGTACGGATGTAAACGGCGTAAGATCGGCCTGGTCGGTAAAACATCGCCACATGGGTTCTGCGGCAGCGTCGTACTGACTCATTGGCGGCAGGCCCAGGATGAGCTCCATCGTCCGCAGCATCGATGAAGTGGAGTACATGGTGTGATCCGCATAACCTCGCTTGACAAATGGTCCGGCCAGATAAGCGGTCGTCCGGTGTGCATCGACATGATCGCTGCCATTCTGGGCGTCATCTTCCACAATAAATACCGCACTTTCATTCCATATTTTGGATTGGGACAGGTGCTCCACAAAAAGGCCCACAGCCAGGTCATTGTCCGCCACATGCGCAAACACCGTAGGCTTCCCGACGCGTGCTCCTTCGGTGTGGTCGTTGCCAAAGCGGATGCTATTGAATCGGGGAACCTGGTTGATGGCTACCAGCGAATCAAACTCTTTCTTCCACAAGTTGAAGCGTACAGTGTCCCGGATGCCCATATCGAAACCGGGATAATCGGGGCAAAAATGTCCTTCCAGAGTAGGAATATTTGCTTTTTTGTCATCGACAAATTCACCATACGACCGGTACGAGACGCCGGCCCGCTGGCAATAGTCCCAAAAAAATCCATCGTCCGGACTGGCAATGGCTCTCTTTCCTTCCGAGTCATAGGTGCCACCGCGCCCACCGTAGCTGGACACCCAGGTTTTTTCCAGGTAGTCGTTAGCCTGGGCGGACATCGTCCAGCTGTGACCGTCCGCGCTCACTTCCCCATCGACGTAGAAGATGTCGAGTAACACAAATTCGTTAACCAGCTTATGCTGATTGGGGGTATATTTTTCTCCGAACAGGACCAAATCCGGATCCCCGTTACCCTCAGCTACGTCACCCAGGACCTGATCGTAGGTCCGGTTCTCCTTGATGATGTAAAAGACGTATTTGATGGGCGACGACTGGCCGACGATGGTGGGAATGG
>JACJYB010000010.1 GCA_020636355.1 Lewinellaceae bacterium
AAGTCAGCTACGATGCGTCAGGACGGGGCCCGGCTGATACTTTGGCCCGAGGGAGCAATCATGGCAATGAAAGAAGACGAACAGCGCTATCGTCAATTGGCTGCTGATTTTGCCCGGGATAATAACATCACCCTATGTTTTTCTACTGCCGTATTCCACACCGATAAAGTTGACTCGGGAGGCCCATTTATCGAAAACAAGCTGCTCACATTTGGACCAGACGGCAGCCTGTTGAATGAATATTTTAAAAATGTGCCGATCATGGGCGTCGAACCTTCTTTTCCCGGGGACGGCATCATTCCGGGTATCTCGACGCAGACAGGGGTTATTAGCCCGGCGATTTGTTACGATCTTGATTTTCCGGAGCTGGTATCCCAGGTGAGCAGGCATCACACCGACCTTTTGGTAGTACCTACCGGTGATTGGAAGAGCATATCACCATATCATACCTATATGGCGGCTTTCCGGGCCATCGAAAATGGTGTTTCCGTACTTAAGGCCGTAACCGGTGGACTCAGCGCCTACATCGATCACAATGGGAAAATCCTGGCGCAATCCGACTATTACAATCCGCACTCGACCGGAATCGTGTATGTAAACCTGCCGGTCACCTCAATCAAGACTCCTTTTGTACTGTCATTTACCATCTTCTTCAATGTGTTGGTATTCGGAGCACTTTCTTTCCTGCTCATCCCCGCCACGAAAGGATTGCTTAAGCTGACCCGAAAGGTAAAACCGGTCCCGGACAAAGCGTGACCATCCGTTCGACCTGGTAACAGGCAACCCGCCTTGCCGGGCCCTGTGGGGAAAATGAAAATAGTACAAGTGACATGAAAACGAATAAGGCTTTTGCTTCGCCCTTCTATTTTGTTGGTCGGCAGACCACATTTCTGGCCAGGATACTTTATGGAACCGGAAATACGGATTCACGCTTGGCGCGGGCTTTACTTTTAGAAAGTAATGTACAAAGTGTCATAAATCCGGCCCGGGAAGCTTCAGAGTCCGTCACCTTCTGCGATTAAAATAATTATGCTATTTTGGTGAATTGGAAATTCCACTTATGTTTCGAGCGACGTATTTAATGCTGCCTGTATTTTGCCTTTTTTCTCTGTTGATGCTTTCCTGCCATGGTGCCGGCAACGCTGAGGATACGCTGGCAGAGGAATCATCTGACAGGCATCCGCCCACCGGGGATTTTGTACAAACCATGCAAAAGCACCTGGATGCTGTGACCAATCGCGATCTGGTTGCTTTGAAAAGTACCATGGCCCCGACCGGAGAAATGCAATTGATACTCCCGGGCACGGAAATCATCAATACCGTCGATGGATTCATGGATTACCACAAAGCATGGTTTAGCGACAGTACGTGGACGTTTGAAACGAAGATTCTCAATACCCGCGTTGGACGTGATATGGGTATGGCGATCACCGAGATTATTTACCGGGAGCCAGATCGCGATGGTCAGCCCTATTGGAACCGGATGATCGTTAGCTATGATCTGCAGAACATCAGCGGAAAATGGTATATCGTAAAAGATCACGCCAGTTCGATTGCCAAATCAACCGATGGCCAGTAATAAGCATTGACCCTATCTTTTAAGCAATTTAAAGGCTATTTCCCGCCCCTGGCCCTGGAACATTGCCAGGTTGATCCAGAAAAAAGCAAATTGCTCCAGAAGAGCAAACCGGTCATTTCCTCCGGTATCATAACACGAAGCAAATCCGGCATCCAGTGCAAGTTGACGGGCGACCGCCTTTGCCTTACTGCTGTCACCGCACATAAATGCATCAATTTTTTGATCCGCGTAGGTGGTGTCCGCCATGTTGTTAAAACCGGTTGTATTGAAACATTTGACCAGGTCCCGGCTATTGGTATGATCCAGTAGCGCATCGGATGTATTCGTATATCCCGCCGGTCCTCGGCCCATAACGATGTTCATGCTGTCAATAAGCACTTTACCGGTTGTATCGCCCAGACTATGAGCGACCTCGATGGCAGCCATCGCAGGAGTCGCCAGGAGGATCACCTCAGCCTTGGAAACGGCATCTGCAACCTGATGAACGGATGTAGAAGGGTTATTTAGAAGGTTTTTGCCTTTAAAGTTTTGTTGGTCTTTGACTCCCAGAAGGATGGTGTGTCCGGCATTTGACCACTTGGTGGCGAGGGCGCCGCCCACATTTCCGGTACCGATGATCGCAATTCTCATGACAAAGATTTAATGATAGGGAAAGACTTCCCTGGAATAAGGGTTTCGCATGGAATTTACAAAATGAATGATAACGTGGCACAGCTATCTGTCCGTTCGGTTTGTATCATTAAATTTTCCCCAATCGACCGGCTGCTGTCTGGATTTCTTAACAGGGACTTTGGATAAAATTCCATTATTTTAGATGCTCACCAACAAGAAAAACCATCACATGATGCATACCATCCTCGGCTCTGGAGGTGATATAGGCACTCCTCTGGCCGAAGCGTTGCTAAAATACCAGCACCCCATCCGGCTGGTAAGCCGTCATCCCAAGCGCGTTAATGCCGATGATGAACTGTTTCCGGCTGATCTTACCGACCCAGGTCAGGTAGACCGGGCAATTGCAGGAAGCCAGATAGTCTATGTCGTGGTGGGCTTTGAATATAAACTGAGCGTTTGGCAGCAGACATGGCCTCCTTTTATGGATGCCGTCATCCAATCGTGTATCAGGCATCAGGCCAAGCTGGTGTTTTTGATAATGTTTACATGTACGCGCCGGAAGCAATACCGCATATGACGGAGCATTCCCCATTGGGACCAGTCAGTAAAAAAGGTATGGTTCGCGAGCTGATTCATCACAAGATCTTTGCAGCGGTCGAATCGGGTAAGCTGGAGGCGCTGATAGCCCGTTCGGCAGATTTTTACGGACCCGGATGTAAAAACAGCGCCCTGTCCATCATGGTGGTGGATAACTTACTGAAAGGTAAAAAGCACAGGCCTTTGGAGATATTGACAAGATTCATACATATACCTACACGAAAGATGCGGCTCAGGCTACTGCACTGTTAGGGAACACCCCGGATGCATTCAATCAGGTCTGGCATGTTCCGACCACGAATCAACAATTAACCAACCGGCAATGGATTGAAATGATCGCAGGGGAGCTGAACGCTTCCGCCAAAGTGCAAAACGTCCCGCGCTGGATGATGCATGTGATAGGCGTATTTGTCCCCATCATGCGTGAATTTCCTGAAATGCTGTACCAATACGAACAGGATTATGTCTTTGACAGCAGTAAATTCACCGATCGGTTTGGCGTTGTAGCCACACCACCTGCCGAAGGGATCAAAGACTTGATTGAGCACGTAAAGCAACACAAATGATGCCGGTCAAAAAGATACCCAGACTGTTGTTTTGGTTGGTTGCCGGGCTAATGACAGGAACTACTTGCTTGCCTGCGCAGGTCCAGGCCAATTACGAGGAAGCAAAAGTGCCGGCGTTTGCATTGCCGGACCCATTACGGAATGGAGATGGGCTGATGATTAATGATTCCGACGAATGGTTGCATTCACGCAGGCCGGAATTATTGCAGCTCTTTGAACGGGAGGTATATGGCAAATTGCCGGATGAAACCCTGACGCCGGATTATACCTTATTGGAAAATGGTATTGCTCTGGGTGGTAAGGCTGTACGCAAGCAAATCAGGTTGACTTTTGAAAACAATGGACGCCGCCTGGACCTGCTTTTGCTGGTCTATCTTCCAGCCGGTATGGATAAAGCTCCGGTATTTGTGGGCTTGAATTTTTACGGAAATCAAACCATAACCGCTGATCCCGCCGTATTACTCACCACTTCCTGGGTTCCCAATAACAAAACGTTTGGTATTGAAGCAAATCAGGCTACCGAGACGTCCCGAGGCGTACGGATTTCCCGCTGGCCGCTAGAAAAAATCATCGATGCCGGGTATGGTTTGGCTACCATGTATTACGGGGATATCGACCCGGACCGGGACGATTTTACAGATGGGGTACATCCGTTATTCTACCGGGATGGACAAACCAGGCCGGATGCGGACGAGTGGGGTGCCATAGGTGCCTGGGCCTGGGGACTCATGTGCATCATGGACTATCTGCAGCAGGATTCTGCCATTGATGCCGGTCGGGTTGTCTTGATGGGACATTCGAGGCTGGGCAAGGCTGCCCTTTGGGCAGGAGCTCAGGATCGGCGGTATGCCATCGTCATTTCGAATGATTCGGGATGTGGCGGAGCAGCTCTGTCCAGACGTAAATTTGGTGAGACAGTCCAAATCATCAATACTGCCTTTCCCCACTGGTTTTGTTCCCATTTTAAAGACTACAACGATCACGAAAACGATCTGCCGGTCGATCAGCATGAATTGATTGCCTTGATGGCTCCCCGGCCGGTTTACATTGCCAGTGCGCAGGAAGATCAATGGGCTGATCCTAAAGGCGAATACCTCTCTGGTTGGTATGCATCGCCGGTTTATCGCCTGTTTGGATTACAGGGACTCGAATCGGCAACTCCACCTGCGGTAAATGATCCGGTGATGCATGACATCGGATACCACATGCGCACCGGAGGGCACGATGTGAAAGATTACGACTGGGAGCAGTTTATCAATTTTGCCAATCATCATCTGAAATAGGACTGCCCGATAATCGATAAGGCCCTGGATCGCTAGTTTCTTGATCACTGGAAGTCTTTAGCAGCTCTGGGTAACCGAATTTGCTTCCGCAGTCCTGAACCTATTTGATTCTAAATGTTGCGGATCTTAGTTATTTCGATTGTGATTAAATTCGGATGGGAAATGTTAATCTATGTTAAGACGCCTTGATTTATTAACTTCTTTGGTACTACTGATTATTTTTTCCGGACAGTTAACCGCGCAAACACAGGATACGATCAACCAGGAAGCGCAACCACCGAAAGGTGTGGAACATTTGGCAATTCATTATTTCGGAATTGAGTTTAGTAAGGAACAGCGCTCTCGTCTGGAAAATAAAGAGTTAGAACTGATCTTTTTCATCGATGCGCAGGGACAACCGGAATTGTCTGAGATTAATGGAATAACGGATGCGGATCTGATCGACAGTTTAAAGCAAAAAACTCTAAAGGTCGGATTGTTCAGTCCCCGAATTGAACAGGGGGTAGCCGTGCCATCCATTTTTTTATGAAAATAGTTTATCCCAGGTACCGAATGCTGGAATACCAGGATATAGGAACCAGGTATTTTTCGACCAGGTTAGAAGACTTTGAGTCCATTGAAAGCGTCCAGCCACCGGTTTGATATGACCGGTAGCATGGTGGCAAACCAGTGGCTAGGACCACCGGCATCGCATCTTCACTTAGGTGGTGGGATGAAAATCGACCTTTCAATCACAGGAGCCAAGCACTTCTTGTATGGATTGAATATGAGCTTCTATAGCAATAAAATGAAGTTACCGTATTCGATTCAAACGCCGCGGACTTTCCTAAAAGCACCACCTACGATACTAATTGGAGGTACCATAGGACGTTGGTTCGGGAAAAATAATGTCCAGCTCGAGTTTAATTATGCAGCCCAGAATGTCACGGATAAAATTGGAGATCCTGACCCTGATTGGGTGCAGCTGGAAGGATGGAGTCCAGGTTTGCTTTTTAATTTCCCGATTCAATTAGGCCAGGATAAGCCAATGTATTATTATGGCGCACCTACACTCTTCGCTCGCCAACTGAACCTTCATGTAGGATTTAGGTATTTTCATTTATCCTTGCAGGAGGCATCGGGCATCATGATGGAGCTCGGAGTTGGCTATCGTTTGACCGTTCATGGGGTTCAGGAATACCGGTTGAAAGAAAACCGATCACCAAAATAGGAATCCGGTTTGGATGATCATTTTTTCGGTACTAATTTTAATTTTATCAGCTTACAAGGAGGACGGCTGGTAGGGGCTAATCGATCTCCTGAATGGTTGTATTTTTATGAATGGTTAGCGTTTTATGGAAATGACAAACAATAACTTTGGCTTATGGATGATTTGTTATGGAATCACCCTTTAAGCACATCCTAAGCTATAGCTGATAAGGAATTTCTCCAATATAAATCTAATGGAACGCAGTACCATTGAAGACCGAGAATTTTTGGCCGTTCGATTTGCAGAAAGATCGATGCCCCAGGCCGAGTATCAAAATTGCGTTTTCAACGAATGTGATTTTTCTCAGGCCGATCTTTCGGGGTTCAAGTTCATTGATTGTGAATTTATTGCTTCCAATCTAAGTATGACCGGATTGCAGGGAGTGACCTTCCGGGACACGCATTTCCGCGACTGCAAAATGATGGGCATGCTGTTTGAACAATGCAATCCATACGGAGTGACGTTCCGGTTCCTTCGCTGCAATCTGGATCATTCATCCTTTTTCCGGTTGAACTTGAAACGTATTCCTTTTGTAGAATGCTCATTGCGGGAAGTTGACTTCAGCGAATGCGATCTGTCCGGCGTAAATTTTCAAAACTGTGATCTTTCCGGGGCCCAGATAGAAGGAGCGACGTTGGTTGAGACGGATTTCCGTACCGCACAGAATTATACATTTGATCTGAGTAAGAATAAGGTAAAAAAAACCAAGTTTGCTTTGCTCGGTTTGCCTGGCCTGTTACAGGGATACGATGTGGAAATAGAATAAAAGAACCAATGGATCCATGGCAATGAAATCTGTTCCGGCTACTATAGAGGATTATTTGAACCGTTGCCGGATTTGGTCAGAATGCGAATGCAGCAGGTTGCCCATACCATCCACCAAGTTTGTCCTGAAGCTCAGCCAACCATTCAATACGGAATGCCGACTTTTATTTGGAGAAGGGAAGGTTTTTATCCATTATGCGGCTTACAAAAAGCATTTGGGTATTTATCCGGTTCCCACTTCCGGTACGGATTTGATGGATTTATTCAAGGGATATAAGACCTCCGGAAAGGGTACGATTCAATTTCCGCTTGCTGAAAATCTACCGGTAGAACTATTGCGTGAGATCATCAGATATCGCATGGATCTGATCAATCAAAAGTCAATTCCTGACCAGTCGGGTCCGTTTTGCATCGCTCCTCCGACCGGGAAGGATTTATTTTGACCCAGATCAAAGTGCCCATGGGGTACGCATTTCCTCGTATTTTTTATTGTAATTTTCTGGATTATTGGTTGAATCGCAATTTCTATCATTCGGATTGAGGGGCTGTAATCAGCGGATATGCAGCAGGAGGAGCATTATTGGAATTTATCCATCAATTTGAATCCGGGTCTCTGCCAAAAGCATCCTGGACCCATCAGGCACACCTGCAGGTTGCACTCTGGTACAGCCATCAATTGGACTTTGATCAGGCCTGCGCTCTGGTAAGACAACGGATCATCGCCTACAACGACCGGGTAGGTACCCTCAATACCGACGCTTCGGGCTATCACGAGACCCTGACCCGGTTTTGGATGATCATTGCCCGGCAAATGCTTTACCAATATGCCGGCCGGCCACTGGAAGAGTGGTGGTTGTCAAATGGTCTGCAGGTGAGGAAGGTGAATAAAACATATCCACTCCGGTTCTATTGTCGTGAACGGTTGTTTTCATGGGTGGCCAGAAAATATTGGGTAGAACCCCGCGCCGGCCTGTGGGATGCGGAATGGGAACGCATGGCCTGGATGACGGACCGACCGGTTCATCATTTGCAAATGGCGGATGCCCGTTTTGAACATGCATTACAAACCTGCACATGCATCCGGATCTGTTCACCCACGAGGCACATGTGCGTCTGGCCTGGATCCACATCCGCAATTACGGCATTGATCAGGCCGTGATTAACGTATGCCGTCAACTCCAGCAATTTGTTGCTGCGGTGGATGCCGAAAACAAATACCATGAAACATTGACGGTGGCAGCTGTCCGTACCGTCTATCATTTTATGCTTAAATACCCGGTCGACCAATTTGAACTTTTTTTAGCCTCGGCACCCATCCTGATCACGGACTTTCGCTCACTGATACAATCCCATTACCTCGCTCAAACGCTTGCCTCCGACACGGCACAGATTTACCTTCGTTGAACCGGACTCCTGCCCTTTGATTAATGGCAGATCATTTTAAATGAGTAGCCTGCTGATTGTGGCAAAAAGCTAAAAACAATGTATTATTGTAACAAAATGTTACAATAAATAATTATGAAAAGTTTTCCATTTCTATTCGGAGCATTAATGGTCACTACCTTTCTACAGGCACAGCTGGTCACCGGTGATGACATTGCGGTTGCCAACACCGAAAACGGGCAGGTAAGAGGCTACCTTCACAACACGATATTTACCTACAAAGGCATTCCCTATGCGGTAGCTAAACGATTTGAAACACCGGTTAAAACCGCAGCCCTGGACCGGCATTCGCAGCTCGATGACGTATGGACCGGTAGCTCCTTTGGTGGACCCAACCACAGCAGTGATGGATGAATCCGAATTTGTATTTCATCATGATTGGGGTTATACCAGTGAAGACTGTATGCGTCTGAATATCTGGACACCGGCACTGGATGGCAAAAAGCGACCGGTGCTTTTTGGATGCACGGGGGCGGATTTACCGCCGGCTCTTCACAGGAACTGCCTTCCTACGATGGCGAGAGCCTGGCAAAAAGCGGGGATGTCGTGGTGGTATCCATCAATCACCGACTGAACATTCTGGGGTTTCTGGACCTGTCAGCCTACGGTGACCAGTTCAAAACGTCAGCCAATAACAGCATACTCGATCTGGTGATGGCTTTGCAGTGGGTCCGTGATAATATATCCAACTTTGGCGGCGATCCGGGTAATGTGACCATTTTCGGGCAATCGGGCGGTGGTGCCAAAGTCAATACACTGATGGCGATGCCCATGGCCAGGGCCTGTTTCATAAAGCCATCAACCAAAGTGGTGCTATCCGTTCCGAAATGTTTGAAAGCCCGTAACTCAGGCCATCGGTGCTGCGGTGCTGGAAGAATTGAATATCGGGCCGGGGACATTGCCAATTCAGGAGATTCCTTTTGACCAACTGGCTGCCGCCGGGAAAAAAGCACTGAAGAAGGTGGGCGATCAATTGAAAGCCGAGGGTAAGCCACTCTCAGCCTTTGGGGTTGAACTGGGGCCCCAGCATCGACGATGAGTCTTGCCTTATCAGCTGTTTTCCGACCAGGCCATGGAGTTATCCAAAGATATCCCGCTGCTCATTGGTACGGTGAAGAATGAATTTATGGCTTCACTGGGTTCCGGGATGACGCCATGCTGCTACCATGGATGAAGTGGAAGCATTAATCAAAAACAACGGGGAGATAAAGCTGATGCTTATCTGGCGGCTGTCAGGGAAGCATTTCCCCATCCTGCCATGCCATCCGATCTGATGGATGTGGATGTCTTATTCCGTCCAGGTTCGGTATTTGAGGCGGACACCAAATCAGCAATCACCGGGGAGCGCCGGTTTATATGTATCTGTTCACCTGGCAGTCGCCGGTCATGGATGGAAAATATAAAGCGCTCCATTGCATGGAATTACCCTTTGTTTTCAATAATATTGCGCGGTGCGAAGAAATGACTGGTGGAGGACCTGAGGCATATGTACTTGCAAACCAGGTCAGCCAGGCCTGGATCCAGTTCGCACGAACCGGTAATCCCAATCATGCCGGACTGCCAAATTGGGAAGCCTACACCCAGGCTAACGGCACGACGATGTTTTTGATAACGAATGCACGATTCGTCATCATCACGACGAGGCATTGCTGAAATTGATTCAGCCTTAACGACGGGATACTTCTACCCCGAAAGAAGCACAAGTCCGGTTTTCCGGAGTTATGCAGGTTGTTCAAAAGATGCTCTTGACTAGTCAAGAGCATCCTTTTTATCAAGCCACCGGACCGACCTGACCAAACCATCCACTCGATTCTTGAGATACATTGCTTCTCAAATAGCAAAATGTTTATATCTTACACACGCCTTTTTTAAGTCCTGCCAAAATTTAAACACACTATTTTTTTGATTTTGGTCCATCCATTGGTGGGCTGATAAACGAAGAGTCTATGTCAAGAATTTCCTACCGCCTCCTGGCGTTGGCAGGAGCTATGTGCTTATTTGCACCTTCCCTTTTTCACAAACAGAAACTCCGGTTGATACCGGCGCCACCGCATGGATGCTGACATCCACCGCACTGGTCCTGATGATGGTCCCCGGACTGGCGATGTTTTATGGTGGTTTGGTGCGGACTAAAAACGTACTCGGCACCATGATGCATAGTTTTGTAGCCATGGGTATCATGACCATCCTCTGGGTGGTGGCCGGTTATGCGATGTGTTTCGGGACCCAATGTGCTGGGGGGCTGGTTCGGATGGGACAGCGGATTCGTTTTCCTGAAAAAATGGACAACTCCATCCTGGATGTTGGTGTCCCCGAATACGTCTTCAGCATGTTCCAGGCTAAATTTGCCATCATCACCCCGGCACTGATCGCTGGTGCGTTTGCTGAGCGCGTCCGGTTTAAATCGTACGTCGTTTTTATATCCTTGTGGGGCTTGCTGGTCTACAATCCTTTGTGTCATTGGGTTTGGGCTTCCGACGGATTTTTATTTAACCTGGGAGCCAACGGAGCGATCGACTTTGCCGGTGGCACGGTGGTACATATCTCAGCAGGGGTCAGCGGACTGGTTGCCGCATTATTCCTGGGTGCTCGTCGGGTTTCCCCAAAACGGCCATGCCGCCGAGTAATCTGGTGATGACCATGATTGGTGGCGGTCTGCTGTGGGTAGGCTGGTTTGGATTTAATGCCGGTAGTTCCATTCAGAGTGGATTGAGTACCGCCCAGGCGCTTACGGCTACCCAGGTTGCTGCAGCAGCAGGTGCGATCACCTGGATGATCATCGAAGGGTGGCATCAGGGCAAAGCCACCGCGCTGGGATTGGTATCCGGATTCTGGCCGGATTGGTGGCAGTGACACCCGCAGCAGGGGTTGTACAGCCGGTTGGTGCCATGGCTCTGGGTGTTTTGGCGTCCTTCGGTTGTTATGGTGCTATCATGATCAAGAACAAGCTGGAAATACGATGATAGTCTGGATGCCTTTGGTGTTCACGGTGTAGGTGGAATCATCGGTGCCCTTTTCTTGCCTTTTTTATCCGCCCCAGCTGGATGCAGTCCGCAGCTGAAGCCGCTGGTGGCAGCTGGTCCGTCTGGCAGCAGTTTGGTGTACAATTTGTCGCGGTGGCCATAGCCGTCGTATATGCCGGCTTGATGACCTGGATCCTGATGATCGTGATCAATAAGATCATGGGATTCCGTTCCAGTGCTGAGAAAAAATGCAAGGCCTCGACAGTGCCTACCATGGAGAACACGGATATGGATTCCTGAATCCCAGCTAACACCGCATTAGATCACACCGACGATCGGACAAAACAGGTATTTTAAGCAGTTCAAATTCCAGTTATTATGAAATTAATCACCGCCATCATACGTGAGACCAAACTGGACCAGGTCCGGGAAGCGCTCATCCAGAATGAAATAGAACGCATCACCGTCAGCCGGGTATCCGGCCATGGACGGCAACGCGGAGAGGAAATCTACCGGGGCCGCAAAGTGGTCCCCAACCTGATTCCCAAAGATCAAATTGGAATCGCCGTCAATGAGGCATTTGTAGACATTACGGTCAATACCATCATCGAAGCCGCCAAGTCCAACCCTGAAGAAGTTAAAGATCCTTCGAGCTGATTGGCGATGGCAAGATCTGGATCACCCATCTGGAAGAATGCATCCGTATCCGTACGGAAGAAAAGGGTAGTGACGCCATTTGATGGCTAAACTTACCAGATATAAGGAATAAATGCTTTGCGCTCTTTCGGATAATCCGGGAAGTGCTCGCGGTACCAGTGGTGATGGGCCACGGCCCGTGGAATCAGGTTGGCAGCCGTCCAGATCAGGAAGGTCAGTGCCGGCAAACTCCAGGTCATTAGGGCAAATCCGGCCCATTCCAGGGTTTCTCCGAAATGATTGGGGCAGCTGATGCGATTGAACAGACTGCCACGGGGTATCTTTGTAGTTGGTTTCACCCGGTTTCCGTAAATGGATCAGGATGTTATCTGCCTGCCAGTTGATGACCATTCCCCAGGCAAACAGGATCAGCCCTCCGATAAAGGGCCAATGGTTTCTCCAGTCCGGGGGGTAATCGGCGAAATGGGAAAAGTAATATCCGAGAAAAAAATCCATTGACGGTATTAAAAATCATGGCCGACAACATAATGACTACCGGCATGCGCTTCCCGGAAGTATGGATGCGGAATGGAAAGATCAAGCTCCGGTTGATGTAGTGCAGTAAAAACAACCTGCAAAAAAGGTGGTGATTCCGTTTTTGGCCAGCCGTTGGCAGCGTACAGAAAGAAAACACGATAACCGTGAACTCCATAACCACCCATCCGGTCCGGTTGTTGACGGTGGGGCCCCAACCAGGCCGGACGTGTCGACCATAGGGCGCGCTGAGAAAGAACAGGAAGATGAAGGTACAAACGGCTACCCCCATCCAGATGTAGTTAAAAAGGCAGAAGGTTTCCCAGCTCATGACCAGCGATTTTATGGAAGATAACGATGTTCTTTAAACCAGCGGTAACTGTCGCGGATTGTTTCCTCCAGCGGGCGGGGATGATACTCAAATGCTTTCCGGACCTTAAGTAGGGAGATGTGACGGGATCCTTCCTTCAGGGCGAGCAGAGCCTCCCGGGTGTACAAAGGATCACTTTTGGTTACTGCCACCGCATAAAGCCGGACAAATGGTAATCCTAAATGGACCAGCCAGTCTGGGGCAAGAGTTTGGGTGACGTTCACCCCGGTTATCGCCTGGACCATTTTTTTTGCCAGATCGGTCAGCGAGGCGTAATGGCCGGAAACCAGATAAGCGGTACCTGGCTGGCCCTGGTCTAGCGCCAGCAGCGCGCCTGAACAATGTCACGGACATCCACCCAGTTGTAACCACCCTGAACCAATAAAGGAAGTTTTCCCTGGTGCATCATGAGCAGCATCTGGCCGGTATACGAAGGCTCATAATCGCCGGGCCCAATGACTGCCGTGGGGCAGAGGGCGATGATCTCCGGTCCGCGCACATTCAGGATAAATTTCAGCGCCTGTGCTTTACTGCGGTTGTAGGCAACGGAACTGTCGATGGCCAGAGGTTGATTTTCATCGATCTCCAGTTCCGGATCACCGGTTTGAAAGGCGTGGATGGATCCGAAGTAAATGATCCGGCGAAGTCCATGATTGATGGCACCGGAAACCAGCTGTCTGGTGCCTTCCACATTGACCTTTTCGACCATCCCATGGTGTCCTCCGGAGATGGATACGAAGGCAGCAAGATGATAAACTACTTCACAACCCTGAAGCAGGGTGTCGATTGATTTAGGGTCGTTGATGTTCCCTTCGATCCGCTGAACCGGCAAACCTGCCAACGAAGTTCTTTTGCGCCGCTCCAGGACGCGTACCTGGTGCCCTGCCTCTAAAAGTTGGCGCACCAATACATTGCCAATACGGCCTCCTGCTCCGGTAACTGCAATTTCCATGTATTGAATCTAAGATCTTTCTCGCGAAATAGCTCAAGTGCGTTGGATTATTGGTCGCCCCGGTACTTGACCCAGCCAAATTTTTATATCTTTTGGATGGAATAGTAAATAGGAACCAGAAAAATTCCTGCCAGCGGGTTTAAAGGTAATTCTGGTCTTTACACGAATTATAAAATGGTAACCCGGTCAAAAAACCAATCATTACATGGTAAAGAGAAGTGCGCATTTCGTCCTGTCCATCATGATTGGGATAATGATCGTGCTGTCTTCCGGGCTCTATGCACAAACCATCACCGGTACTTTCACGCAATTAACTGAGAAGGATGGCCTATCCAGCAATACCGTAAATAGTATTTTAGTTGATGATCTGGGTTTTATCTGGATCGGCACCTACAATGGTTTGGTACGTTACGACGGATATGAATTTAAGCGATTTTACTCCGACCCCAACGACCCTGATGCCATCCGGGGCATGGTAACCGGTAATTTATACGAGGACAGTAGAAAGAACATCTGGTTAGGTACCGGCCCCGCTTTCATCATTAGGTATGATCCAGTTGCCAGAGCTTTCCGTTCGTACGATATAGATTCCTTACTCACTCCGCAATTAGGTCAAGCACCCATTAATGGCTATTACATGAATGATGTTTGCGAGGATGACCGGGGCAGAATGTACTTTGGAATCAGTGGGCCGGAACAACTGCAAAATGGATTGATTTACATTGATGAAGGTCAGGATCAAGTTCAATTATTTCCAAATTCAGACACCCGGCCTTTACAGAATGTATATTCAATCAAAAAGGATGATAACGGTAATATTTGGCTGGCGACCAATAGTGGTTTTTTTCAAATTGACCGTGAAGGAAAAATTAAAAGAAATGGACCGTTCAACGCTGAATTTTCCGCAGCCGGAGATTGGAGAATATTACGTACAAAGTGATTTTATTACGAACAATCACATCTGGTTTCTGTTGAGTGACCTAAGCATATACGATTACGACTGGAACCCAATTCTTACCAAAACTGGAAATCTCCGTTCCAAAACATCTCTGAAAATCAAAGGCGCATTGCGCGGAATTTCACCATGGATAAGGATGGCCATTTTTGGATAGGAACCAATGCCGGCATCCAGTATTTTGATCCGGTTACCGGGCAGTTTAAATTGATTGAAAGTGCGTTCAACTCACCATGGAATGCGGTGGATGTTCGGTTTAACACTGGATGATTTTGATAATTTGTGGATAGGTACTGCCAACAACGGGGTTTTTCGGTTCGAACAAAAACCCCGGTTCAGGTCCTACCTTAACGCGACAGCAAGCGCTTCTTCCAATGCCCCGGCAAGCAAGCAGTTCATCGAAGGGGTTGGGTCAGTAACCTGGTGGAAACTCCAGAAGGTTTGATTGCCATGAACTGTAGTTCAGGATTATCCTTATTGGATCCGGAAACCAATCGCATTGAGAATTACAATTATGGCAGTTGGATTGGAAATCAATATTATTTCACATGCATGTGGGTGAACCGGGACAGCATTTACCTCGGTGGTAATATTAATTTTGGCTTTTCACTGAAATCCAGGCAGTTTAAAAAGTTACATTCCCGGGTATTCCCCGGAACGTGACCATTACCAGTCACATCACCGATCGTCAGGGCACCGAATGGATCAGCACCCGCTCCGGGCTTTACCAGCGATCACCGGATCAGCGGATTTTTGCACGATGTACATTGACAGATGCCAGGTCTGCTGATTTAAGCAACCTGGATATAGCCGAAATATTTGAGGGCACCAGCCAGCTTCTGTGGTTTATTTCCGACATGGGAATTTATAAATACGAAATGGAAAGCGGACTTATTGAAAGAATAGGTAATAATAAAAACTCAGGTAACGTATTTATTTCCCAGGACATCAATTCATTTTACGAAGACCGGCATGGTATGGCCTGGACCGGAGGATGGCAAGGTGGATTGGCCAGATATAATACAGAGACCGGTGAAATTAAAAACTTACCCATAGACGACGGATTGCCCTCCATGAGTGTTCAGTCCATCATCGGTGACGATAAAAACGAATCGGTATGGATGAGTACGTTTAACGGACTTTGCCGCTTTGATCCTGCTACCGAGACCTTTTACAGCTTCACGCTGGAAGATGGCATCCAGGGATCCCTCTTTTCCGATGGTTCCTATCTGAAGACATCAGGTGGATTATTTGTTTTTGGAGGAAGTAATGGCATCACCGTATTTAATCCGGAAGATTTTAATATAAAATATGATCCGCCCAAGGTGTACATCACCGATTTTAAATTGTTTAATAAATCTGTATTACCCGGCGAAAATTCGGTTCTGCAGAAGCCCATTTATGAGACCGACAAGGTTGTTCTATCGCATCATCAAAATGACATCTCTCTGCAATTTGTTGCATTGCATTATTCCAATCCGATCAAAAATAAATATTCCTACAAACTCGAGCCATTTGATGAAACCTGGCGGGTAACCACCAATCAAAAAGAAGCATTCTATCCCAATTTGCCTCCCGGTGAATACCATTTTCAGGTAAAAGCAGCCAGTGATAAAGGCGTCTGGAATGAGGAAGGAGCACATCTATTAATCGTCATTTTGCCGCCGTGGTGGCAAACCTGGTGGGCCTATCTGCTATACGTGGTGTTGTTCTTTCTGGGACTTTATTCACTTATTCGCTGGCGAACCAAATCCCTGGAGTCGGAAAAAATGGTTTTGGAAGAAAAAGTAGCTGAGCGGACTTCAGCATTAAATCAATCGCTCGAGAATCTAAAGTCAACGCAATCCCAACTCATCCAGGCTGAAAAAATGGCGTCCCTGGGTGAGCTCACGGCGGGCATAGCCCATGAAATTCAAAACCCGCTCAATTTTGTCAATAATTTTTCTCAGAGGTCAACCGCGAATTGATCCTGGAGATCAGGGAAGCAGTTGATAAATCCGATCGGGCTGCCCTGGACGGAAGAAGCTGACCAGTGATCTGCTGGAAAATGAGGAGAAAATTACCCATCATGGACGTCGTGCCGAGAGCATCGTCAGAAATATGCTGCTTCACTCCCGGTCCACGTCCGGAGAAAAGAACCTGTCCGGATCCATGAGCTGGTTGACGAGTATCTGCGGCTGGCCTATCACGGTATGCGTGCCCGCGATAAATCATTTAATGCGGAATTAAAAACACACTATGAAAATGACCTGCCTGAATTAAAAGTGATTCCCCAGGATATAGGCAGAGTGCTGTTGAACTTATTCAACAATGCATTTCAGGCGGTTGAAAATATTGAAAATCCGGTAGTTTCGGTGTCTACCCGTAAAATAGCTGAGGGGTGGAAATCGAAATTGCAGACAATGGTCCCGGAATCCCGGAAGAAATCAGGATAAGATCTTTCAACCGTTCTTTACCACCAAGCCTACCGGTCAGGGAACGGGATTGGGACTAAGCCTGAGTTATGATATTGTGAAGGTCCATGGTGGAACGATAAAGGTCCATAATAGTCCTGAAGGAGGAGCCGTATTTTGCATCCGGTTGCCGACAGGCTGAATCCTAGGTTATAGGAAAGGGATCGCCAGCAGAAATAAATTGAAGAGCAACTCTGAGAGCAATGGGCCTGCATAGGACCCCTTGTCTGAGGCCAGCACCCCAATGAATGCCTCAGTATTCTGAGTATTGTAGGGTTGGACGACCCATCGATGCAAAGGTTTAATGCATAAAGTTAGAAGAGCCCCAAAATTACCGGCTTAAATCGCCCTCCAAACAATCACCTTCAAATCAACCAGTCCCGCAATTACATACCATTAGGGAATGCCGAGGAATATCCCTAAATTATCCCTGAACATGGAAAGACCCCCAAATTATTACGGGTAATTCCATTTCATAGCCAAGCAGTGAATAAACCCAAAAAACCATATCGAATGTGTCAGATCCTCAACGATATTTCGCCAAGGTCCCTCTCCATTTTCCAAGTCAGCCTTACTATCATCTGATGATTTGTTTAATACATAAATGACAGATAGTCAAACCTATGTGAAATGGGAAGCGAGAAGACAAAAAGTGCGGAACAGGAAGTCCTGGAAGTTTACCACGCCTATATAAATGCATATCTGAGCGGAGATATTGAACGCATGGTCACCGACTTTGCGGAAGATGTGGTGATCATTGGTTCAGCGGGTGGCGAAATATTTAATAATAAAGCAGAAGTCACTGAATATTACAAGTCTACGGCTAACCAGGTTGCGGGTATCGTTGAATTAAGAAACCGGAACCTGAGGGTGCAGGTTCAAGGGTTAACGGCTCTCATCGTCGAACAAACCGACCTCTGCGTTCAGATGGATGGCGAATGGTCCCTGTACAGCCCTTTCCGGGTCACCACACATCTTAGCCACAAGGAGGGTCAATGGTTTATCGTTTTACAGCATGGATCTGTTCCCGATGCCAGAGCTGGTGAAGGCGAACAACTTAATACGGACGACCTCAAAGCCGAAAATGTCCGGCTGCAGGAAGCCATCAAGCGGCGCACGATCGAGCTGGAGGTAAAAAACCGGGAACAGGAGATTGAGGCTTCTGTGGAAAGAGTGCGCTCAAAGTCACTGGCCATGAGTCAGAGTACTGAAATTCAGCAGGTCATCAACACCGTATTCGAGCAATTGGGTGGTTTGGGACTGGAAATGAACGTCGCAAGCATCTTTATTTTTAAAGAAGGGTCCAAAGATTGGGAACAATGGGTTGCGTCAGCAGATACCTCTTATTCGACCTGTTTTTCAATTCCTTATTACGATCATCCCATATTCAGGGATTTGGATAAAGCCAGAAAAGCCCATAAAGCCTTTTACACGATTAAGTACCCGAAGAAGATCAAGGATCAATGGTTCGATTATGCCTTTACCCATACGGAATATCAACGTATCCCGGACCAGCGCAAAGCTTATCTGCTGAATAGTGAATTTTTTCTGGTTGCCTTTGCATTGAGCGCTCATACCGGAATCCAGCTGTCTAAATATGCCGGTGATGCATTTACCGAAGAAGATCAACGGATTCTCCAACGATTTTCCATTGTATTCGAGCAAGCCTATACCCGCTTTCTGGACCTGCAAAAGGCAGAGACCCAGACCCGTGAAGCACAGATCCAACTCGCACTGGAGCGCGTCCGGGCTGCTACCATGTCTATGTTTCGCAGCGAAGACCTTGGAAAGGTAGCCCAGATTTTATTTCTTCAAATGCAACAATTGGGCAAAGGCCTGGACCGCGCCATGATACCCATCGTAGACACCAGGACACATTCGGCTAATGCCTGGATGACGACCGAGGACGGCGCTGGTGTGAAGGACGGCATCCAGGTATCCTGGCTTGGACATCCGGTCCTGAATGAAGTTTACGAGGCCTGGTTAAGGGAAGAGGCGTTCATCGAACAGGATTTGGTTGGCACTCGCCTGGATGAATTCATCCATTGGATTCAAGCCAATACGACAACACCCTATAGCCAAAACCAGCCCAAAAGAAGGGTATACGGTTATGCTCGATTTAGTTATGGTATGATCGCCATCATTAAATCGACGGGGATAACCACTGAAGAGCGGAACATACTCATCCGATTTGCCAAGGTATTTGAACAAACCTACACCCGATTCCTCGATTTGAAGAAGGCCGAAGCACAGGCCCGGGAGGCGCAAATTGAAACGGCCTTGGAGCGGGTGCGGGCCCATACGATGGCCATGCATCAAAGCAGTGAATTGTCAGCTACGGCGGTGATCCTTTTCAACCAGCTGCGAAGTCTGAATTTAATGCCTGAAAATATCAGGGTCTTTTTCAGTCTGATAGACACACAATCCGATTCGGCAGAAGTTTGGATGACCAGCAAGGATGGTCATTTTCGCCCGGGAAGTCATCGCATTCCCATGCTGAACGAAAAGGAGCTGGCACAAATTTATCAATTATGGAAGGACAAGGTGCCATTGCTCATAAGGGATCTGAGTGGCAAAAGACTGGAAGATTACCATCGTTTCCTTCGGACATTGCCCCATGTGACCCGGGATGATGGTTTTCGGGAAATGCTCGATCATCCTCCGGAGCGGTTTGTCCTTACGGAAGCCAGCCATCGTTTTGGTACCATTGGGATCACCAGTTTTGAGCCTTTGTCCGTTGAAGCGGGAAATTTACTTGTGCGTTTTTCCAAGGTCTTCGAGCAAACTTATACCCGATTTCTGGATCTTCAAAAAGCGGAGATCCAGGCCAGAGAAGCGCAGATCGAAGCGGCCCTGGAACGGGTGCGGGCAAAGACCATGGCCATGCACAACAGTGAGGAGGTCGGAGAAACCATTGTCCTGTTATTTGATGAATTAACCAGGCTGGGGTTAGAAAAACAAGCACGGTGCGGGATCGGGATTCTGGACGAGTCAAAATTTATGGAGTTATGGACGGCCTCTTTGCTGCAGGAGGGCCAGGTCAGGCTAAATATTGGACGAATTGACATGACCAAACATCCCTTGCTGACCGCGGGACGTGAAGCTTGGAAAAACGACCACTCAGATTTTATTTATGTCCTGGAGGGTGTAGACCTGATCCGGTATTTTTCGATCATCAATGATGAACCGGATTACACCTATCATATCGACCTGAACAATTTACCGGGCAAATTAATATTTAATGAATTTGTCTTTCCAAATGGCATGCTCTACGCGTTTACCCGGGATCCGTTATCGGAAGAGATGGTACGTATTTGTAGACGTTTTGCCACGGTTTTTGGCCAAACCTATCGCCGGTATAAGGACCTGATCCGGGTAGAAGAACAAGCACGGGAAGCACAAATACAACTCAGCCTTGAACGCGTGCGGGCTAGTTCTCTGGCGATGAAGCAAAGTGACGAATTGAGTGATACCGCGATGCTTATGGCACAGCAGATCCGTGATCTGGGCATTGCCGCATGGGGATGTGCCTTTCACATTTATGCGGATGATGATGAGGGGGATTATGAATGGTTCAGTAGCGAGGAGGGGCATCTCCCTTTCTACAAAACTCCCCGGGAAAAATTCTTTCTGCGCTATTATGAAATGCGTGAAAGCGGTGAGACTATTTACATACAACCATTTAGCGGCGAGGCCTGCAAAGCTCATTACGAGTACCTTCTGTCACTCCCGGTGGTCGGTGATGCCCTGGGCGCATTGCGGGATTCGGGGACACCATTGCCCACGCATCAGATCGATCATGTGGTTTTTTTCCAGCACGGATATTTATTATTTATCACCTATGACCCGGTTCCCCAGGCGTACGACATCTTTCGTCGGTTTGCTGTGGAATTTGAACAGGCCTTTACCCGTTTTCTGGATTTAAAAAAGGTCGAAGAACAAGCCCGCGAAAAAGAGATCCAACTTGCGCTGGAACGGGTGAGGGCCCGCACCATGGCCATGCAGAAAAGTGATGAACTGGCCGAAGTGGTGCAGGAACTATTCCGTCAGATCAGACCGCTGGATCCCTCGGCCCAGTGGGGGTGCGCGATCTTGCTTGCGGACACAGTGCGGGAAGGATTTCACTTGTGGTTTTCGGTGCCAACGAATCCGCTATTGCCTGTCAGTGTTTTTATCCATCACCTGGATAATCAGGTAATCAATAAATGCTGGGAGGAATATCAAAAAGGTACGGATCAATTTAGGATTGAGTTAAAGGAAGATGAAAAGAAAAGCTGGGAGGATCACCTTTTCAGTACAACGGAAATGGGCAAATTGCCACCTGAAATGCAACAGGCGATCCGTGCTGAAAAATATGTGATGTTTTCTTATTCCTCGATGCGATTTGGCTTATTGGAAGCCATCAGCCATGTGCCGATCTCCGGAGAGCTCAATGAATTATTGCCCCGTTTTGCTAAAGTCTTCGAACAGACCTACACACGTTTTCAGGACCTCCAGAAGGCAGAAGCACAAGCCAGGGAGGCGCATATTGAAGCTGCGCTGGAAAGGGTCCGGTCCAGATCGATGGCCATGCACAAGAGCAAAGATTTAAGTGAAGTTGTAAAATTATTGTATAAAGAAACGGAAGCATTTGGAATATCAACATTTGGCATATCGATAGCTATTTTCCAGGAAGAAGATCATTCCGCCGAATATTGGTTTGCCGACAACCTGAATTCCAATTTACTCCGGAGCTACAAGGTGCCCGGTCCGGGACACCCTGTATTTCAGCAAGTTTGGAAGGACTGGAAACTTCATCTGCTCCAAAACAACATTTATCTTGAAGGAAGCGAAAAAAGTGATTACGATGACTGGATTTTAGGAGAAACGGAATTTTCAAAATTACCGGCAGAACTTAAGCAGGAGATAAAATCGCATGACACGGTTTGCTTCACATTTACCTATTTTAAGTATGGTTATTTTGAATCCGTCGATTTATCCGTTCCCCCGGAAGACAGCGCAAAAATATTGATTCGTTTTTCCAAGGTTTTTGAACAAACGTACACCCGATTTCTGGACCTGCAAAAAGCGGAAGCACAGGCGCGGGAGGCACAAATCGAAGCGGCCCTGGAGAAAGTCCGGAGCCGTACGATAGGTATGCGACATAGTGATGAATTAGCCGAAGCAGCCAGTTTGTTATTCCGGGAGGTACAGGCATTGGGAATTCCGGCATGGAGTTGTGGTTACAATATCCTGTCTGCAGACCAGTTGTCCTGCACCTCGATCATGAGCGCTGAGGGAGGATTGCAGGAACCTTTAGAAATACCGTTGACCGAGCATGAAAGTTTTTTGCCCTGGCGCAACGCTATTTTGAATAAGGATGATTTTTTAGTCTATCGGATGGAAGGGGAGGATTTGGAAGCGCATTACCGGTATATGCAATCCCTGCCGGGGTTTAAAGAGTTTGAGCGCTCCGGCATTGAGCTTCCTGCTTGTCAAATCAACCATCTGGTCCGTTTCAATCAGGGATTTTTATTATTTATTGCATCTGTAGAGATTCCTTCGGCTTATGATATCTTCAAGCGATTTGGTGTCGTATTTAAACAAACCTATACACGATTTCTTGACTTGCAAAAAGCCGAAGCCCAGGCAAGAGAATCAGAAATCCAACTGGCTCTGGAAAGGGTGCGCGCCCGGACCATGGCCATGCACCACAGTTTGGATCTACGGGATGTCGTCTTTGTTTTGTTTCAACAAGTCAATGGGTTAAACATTGCTGATCTCGGATGTAACATCAATCTTTTTCATCCGGAAAACCGGATCATAGAAACCTGGCTCGCCGGAACAGACCAGGAACCCATACCAAAAAGTTACTTCATTCAGGTTGATCATCCTTACCTAACCCAAATGTGGTCTTCCTGGGAAAACCAGGATGCTCCTTTCTTGATTTATTCTACGGGAGCCAGTCATGAATCCTACAAAAACCTCATCCTGGAGACCTGTTATCAAGACATGCCCGATGAGTTCAAGGCCTATGTGAGGGAAAACCCCGAAGCCTATCTGGTCCATTTCAATATGCTCTGCGGACAAATTCAGGCGGTATCGAGCAAAACGCTTTCGGAAGAAAGCATATCGGTCCTACAGCGTTTTGCGGCGGTATTTCAACAATCTTATACCCGTTTCCTTGATTTGAAGAATGCCGAAGCCCAGACACGGGAGGCAGAAATCCAACTGGCCTTGGAAAGAGTCCGGGCTCGCACGATGGCGATGCACCAAAGCGACGAATTGAGGTCTGTCATCCATACCATATTTGAGCAATTAAAAGCACTTGGTTTTGATGCAACTGCCTGCGGATTAACCTTATTCAATAAGGAAGACAAGTCCATGGAACTTTGGCTGGCAGGATTTGAGACCGATGCTTATCCTGAAAGCTATTTTGTGCCTTATTTTGACCATCCCCTCTACAATGCACAATATGGAGCATGGGCTGAAGGTCAGGCCTACCAGGTGTTTAAATTTGAAGGAGAGCTTAAAAAAAGTTATGATGATTTGATTTTTGAATTGGGTGGGTATAAAGATCTTCCTGCCTCCGCCAAAGAAGCCATAACATCCATAGAATCAGCCACCAATTGTACGGCATTCATGAAGTACGGTATGTTCGAGTCCGTGATGATTGGCGATAAAATGCTGACCGAACAACAAGCGGATACGCTGCAGCGATTAGCCAAAGTCTTCGAACAGACGTACACCCGTTTCCTCGACTTGCAAAAAGCGGAGGCACAGGCTCAGGAAGCGCAGATAGAAGCGGCATTGGAACGTGTACGCAGTCGAACCATGGCCATGCACCATAGTAATGAATTAAGTGAAGCTGCCATCGTGCTTTTTGATCAAATCAAACAATTGGGCATAGAAACATTTGCCAGTGGATTTAACATCTGGGATCATACACACGAAAATCTAACAGCATGGATGAGCAATGCGACTGGTTCCATCCAACCTCCATTTGTATTGCCAATAAATACGTACGACCAACACAAAAAAATACATAAGGCGTGGAAAAATAAGGAAGCATTTTTAGTGGACGATATTAAAGGGAAAGCAATGGTAAACCACTATCGGTTTCTCCGGTCATTCCCGGTGCTTGATGAATCCTTTAAGCAAGCTGAAACTGCCGGGATAAAATTACCTGATCGTCAGGTGCATAATATAGTCCCTTTTTCACAGGGTTATTTATTGTTCATTACGCTTGAACCAAGGCCAGAATTTAAAGACATCTTCCTCCGCTTTGGAAAAGTCTTCGAACAGACTTACACCCGCTTTCTGGACCTGCAAAAGGCGGAAAACCAGGCGAAGGAAGCCCAGATAGAAGCTGCACTGGAACGTGTTCGGGCAGAATCCATGGCCATGCATAAAAGTACGGGCCTCGAAGAAGTCGTCGCGGTCATGTTCAGAGAGTTGGACCGGTTGCAATTAAATGTACTCCGTTGTGGTATTGGCATTCTGAGTGAAAAAGAAAAAATAGCAGAAGTTTGGACGACAACCAGGACGGAAGCTGGCTATGAAGTCAATATATCCGGTAACGAATCCATGGAGATTCATCCCGTTTTGCAGGGCGCCTATGAAGCCTGGCAAAAGAAAGAGGATTTCTACTATACCTTTACCATCCCGGATCTGATAAAATACCATCAGGCGGTCAAGGATGCTGAATTCCATTTGCCGGAGCAAGCCACGGAAGATTCGCAACAGTATTATTTCGCAACATTCTTTCCTGCCGGGGGCCTTTATGCATTTTCCGAGTCACCCATTGAGGCGGAAACAACGGGAGTCATTCGCCGGTTTGCCCGCACCTTTCATATGGCATATCAACGGTATTTGGACTTGCAGAAAGCGGAAGACCAGGCCCGTGAAGCCCAGATTGAAGCGGCACTGGAAAGAGTGCGATCTCGCACGATAGGCATGCAGCGAAGTGAAGAACTGCAGGATGCTGCCTTTATGCTTTTCCAGCAGGTTGAAGGATTGGGCGTTCCGGTATTCGGCTGTGGATTCAACATCTGGGATGAAGACCACAAAGCCGCTACAGCCTGGATGGGCGGTAAAGACCGCATACAGCCGCCCTTCAAAACGAACAGCTCAGAAGATGTATTTCTGCGTATTGCTCAAGCTGCTGCCAGCGGGGAATCATTGTTTGTGGAAGAGCAGCGCGGCGCGGTATTGGATGCCCATTACGAGTACATGTATTCGATTCCGGTCTTTAAAGAAATTGTAGATAAGATGGCCGTTTCCGGCCAGTCGGTCCCCACCTTTCAGATCATTCATTGTGCGTTTTTCTCCCAGGGTTACCTCATGTTTATTTCTTACGAGCCGGTGGCCTATGCATACGACATCTTCGAAAAGATGGCTCGTGTTTTTGAGCAAACGTACACCCGCTTTCAGGATTTACGTAAAGCTGAAGCACAAACCTGGGAGGCCATCAGGCAAACCTCTCTAGACAGGATACGGGGTGAAATTGCTTCTATGCGTACGGCTGACGACCTGGAGCGTATTACCCCCTTGATCTGGAAAGAATTGATGGCGCTAGGTGTACCGTTCATCCGTTGTGGGGTCTTCATTATGGATGATGAAAATGAAATCATTCATAATTACCTTTCCACGCCGGATGGTAATGCCATTGCAACTTTTCATTTGCCTTTTTCCACGCCAGGATCTATGGCCAATATTCTGCTGCATTGGCAGAAAAAGCAAAAGCTGATTGATCACTGGGACAATCAGGCTATGCTGGATTTTGCTAATGTTTTGGTTGATCAGGGTATTTATACGTCAACGGAAGAGTACCTCCATACGTTGCCTTCCGGTGGGTTCTATTTGCATTTCTTACCCTTCAGTCAGGGCATGTTGTATGTGGGAAATACGGCTCTGTTATCCGGAGAGCAGATCGATTTGCTGCAATTGCTGGCAAAGGCTTTCTCTACGGCTTATGCACGCTACGAAGATTTCAACCGGCTGGAGGTGGCGAAAAACCAGGTTGATAAAACCTTGGTTGATCTGAAGCAGACGCAGCAGCAACTGATCCAGTCAGAGAAAATGGCTTCACTGGGAGAGCTTACCGCGGGTATCGCCCATGAGATCCAGAACCCCCTGAATTTTGTCAACAATTTTTCGGAAGTGAACCAGGAGTTGATTAGCGAGCTCAAAGAAGCTATTCAACGGAATGATCAGGAAGAAATAGAACATCTCGTACAGGATCTGCTGGACAATGAAGCAAAAGTTAACCAACACGGTAAACGTGCCGAAGGCATCGTCCGGAGTATGTTACAGCACAGTCGGACCAGTAGCGGCCAAAAGGTAGATACGGATATCAATGCACTTTGCGACGAGTATTTGCGTCTGGCTTATCACGGTTTCCGCGCTAAGGATAAGTCCTTCAATGCACAACTGGATACCGATTTTGATAGGCAATTGCCTCGATTAGAGGTCGTGGCTCAGGATATTGGCCGGGTACTGCTTAATCTGATCAACAATGCTTTTCAGGCCTGTGCAGAGCAAGACCGAAGTGAAGGTACGGACAGGGAGGCGAAGGCAGACCCTTTGTTCAAACCACTGGTGACTGTTTCCACAAAAAGGCTTGACGACGCCATCGAAATCCGCGTTTCGGACAATGGATCCGGAATCCCGGACTCCATCAAAGACAAGATCTTCCAACCCTTCTTTACGACCAAACCGACCGGACAGGGGACTGGCCTGGGATTGAGTTTGAGCTATGATATTGTAAAGGCGCATGGAGGTGATATTGAAGTGGACAGTGAGAGCGGGAAGGGAACAAAATTTATTGTCCGGCTGCCGGTGTAATTATTGAATATGAAAAAGTATTTAGCGATACCAGCGTTTCTGATAATTGCTTTTTTTGCCAAAGCACAGGTAAGCTTTCCCGATAGCTTGCGAAATGAATTGAACCTGGTATCCACCGATTCAGCCAGATGCTTGTTGAATAGACTATTAAGCGAGTATTACAGTGAGAAACAGCTGGATTCAGTCGTTTATTATGGCGAGCATGCTTTGGCCTTAGCCCGGGAAAATAATAAGCAATTGAACATTGCCGGTGCGTCCATTGCATGTGCTTTTTCATTGACTCAGGATGGCAAATATGGGAAAGCACTGAAGTACATTCTGGAAGCGTTGGATATAACTGAAAATGCTGCCTCCGAAAAAAGCGGATGGCTATTTTATGGAATGAATGCCAGGGAATACCGATTGAGATTGCTTGCATTTGCACACCATACGTATGCTTTGCTCCAGGGCAACATTGGCAATATTGACCAGGAATTATTTCACTATAAGGAAGAAATCCGTATCGCTGAGCAAGTTGACTCCAGCAGCACACAAGGCGCTTACCTGAACCTGGGAAATACCTACAGCAGGCTGGGTAAGCCGGATTCTGCACTTTACTATGGATTCAAGTCTGATTCAATGGCCCGATCCTCGGGGGAATTGTACTACAGCGGATGGAACCTTTGCAATATCGGAAATGTGTATTTTAAAAGGAAAGATTATGACCGGGCTAAGAAATATTATTATCAGGCCTTTGAGCTTTCCAGAGAAAAAGGGAATGAGGGGTCTCTTTGGGCATCGTCCAACCGGCTTTTCCACCTTTATTCTGCTGAAAAAAATGCGGACTCAAGTCTTTATTTTGCAAAACTGACATTAAATTCCAAGATTTCAGATGAGGTCAATTATTTGACCCGGGCGTACGAAAATTTATTCGAAGCGTATGTTCTTAAAGGGCTGCCAGACAGCTCTAATAAATACCTTAGCCTGGCATTTACCACCCGGGATTCCGCTTACGATAAGAAAATCGATAATTTGTCCGATTTCCAGCAGCTTACCATGAATGAGCAACTTCGGCTGCGTGAACTGGAAAAAGAAAAAATAGAAAGTCAGGGAAGAGTAAGGACCTATTCCTTGCTGGCCGGATTGGCAATATTTCTCATCATTGGTTTATTGCTGATCAGAAATAACCGGCAAAAAAGAAGATCAAACAAAATACTTGAAAATACGCTATCCAATCTAAAAGCCACTCAATCCCAATTAATCCAGTCTGAAAAAATGGCTTCACTGGGTGAGCTTACAGCGGGCATCGCCCATGAGATCCAGAATCCACTGAATTTTGTCAATAATTTCTCGGAGGTAAACAGGGAGCTGATTGATGAGATTATGGATGAATGGTCAAAGGGTAGGGGAGAAAGGGACGAAGTACTCGAAAAAGAATTATTGCTGGATATTCGGGCAAATGGAGAAAAGATCAACGAGCATGGCAAGCGGGCGGATGCTATTGTAAAAAGCATGTTGCAGCATTCCCGAACCAGTAGCGGGGAGAAAGAATTGACCGATATTAATGCATTATGCGATGAATATTTACGGCTGGCCTATCATGGGATGCGCGCCAGGGATAATTCGTTTAATGCAGAGCTTAAGACCGACTTTGATCTCCAATTGCCCGGGGTGGAGGTCGTTCCTCAGAACATCGGCCGGGTTATTCTGAATATCATCAATAATGCATTTCAGGCAGTTCAGAATGAGAAGAATCCAATCATATCTGTTTCAACCAAACAGCTAAATGAACATATAGAAATTCGAATTTCCGACAACGGACCCGGTATCCCTGACTCCATCAAAGACAAGATCTTCCAGCCTTTCTTCACCACCAAGCCGACCGGTCAGGGAACAGGCCTGGGCTTGTCCCTAAGTTATGATTTAATCAACGGATATGGTGGCCAAATTATCGTCCAATCACAATTGAATCAAGGGAGTAATTTCATAATACAATTACCAATCCAGCTATGATTCGTATGAAGCAGCTAATTGCCATTTGTTTTGGAATTTTGAGCGGGATGGTAACCGCACAAAATGCTTTGATGTCAATTGATAGTCTTCATGTCAAACTTGAGCAGGTCAGCGATGTTAAAAAGAAAATTGCGCTTTTAATTCGGTATGCTTACCAACTGGATTCTGATCCACGCGCAGAGATTGATAGCGCAAGGATGCTGGCTCATAAAATCACCTTTACTGCTGGAGAGGTAAGATTGATGGCTGTCCAGGCCTCTTATTTACATACGCAGGGTGATTTGGCAGACGCCCTTCGGATTGGGTTTGCAGCATTGGAAATAGCACAGGAGAACCATTTGATTCTGGAAGTACCTATCGTCCTGACCGGATTAGGAAATACCTTTTGGGAAATGGGCGATTTTCAAAGGGCAATAGATTATTACAAGCGGGCTATTCCTTACCATCAGAAAATTCAACTCAACGATTTGACCGAAAGCCAGAAAAAAGAAAAATTATTTTGGTCTGAGAATGTAGGTTTTAACCCAGACGACGAGCGGATCCTGACTCAATTTAACCTGGGTTCGGCTTATATGTTCAATAATCAAAACGACTCTGCTTTCATGTTTCTCCAAAAAAGCTTTGATGAGACAAAATTGAACCACCGACTGTATGCGCCGGTCAGGATGTTTTATGGTGAGTTAATGATACGAATGGGTCAAATCGATAAGGGATTGGATTTTCTGCGTGAAAGCGCTCACTTTTTTGAAAATGGTAGCGATTCCTATTCGCTTTGCCAGAACTATCAATTTTTGGCCACCCATTATTATGATAGTCAAAAACCCGATTCTTGCATCATTTATGGACAACGTGCTCTTCAACATGCTCAACGGTCAAACTATGGAAAATTAATAAGGGAGTCAAGTGAATTACTGGCAATGGTATATGACCCTATTAATCTGGAAAAGGCGCTTTATTACCGGAAAATTTTCGATGAAATTAACGAAGTATTGTACGGTCCCAACAAAATTAAAGCACTGCAGGAAACCCTGGTGAACGCTCAGGAAAAGGCTCGAAAGTCAGAAGCTGCAATAATTGCATCTAAAAATCGACAACGGCTTAATTATTTGGTGACGGGTCTGCTGGCATTGATTGGATTATCCGTTTTTCTCTACCGGAATAATACGCAGCGTAAAAGGACGAATATTCATCTTGAACAAACGCTGGACCATTTAAGA
Organism: Lewinellaceae bacterium; assembly: GCA_020636355.1. Taxonomy (GTDB): domain Bacteria; phylum Bacteroidota; class Bacteroidia; order Chitinophagales; family Saprospiraceae; genus JAGQXC01. The sequence goes on from JACJYB010000010.1 coordinate 29,992, forward strand.
TCCACTCAGGCCCAGCTCATCCAGTCCGAAAAAATGGCCTCGTTGGGCGAACTCACTGCCGGTATCGCCCACGAAATTCAGAATCCTTTAAATTTTGTGAATAATTTTTCCGAAATCAATCAGGAATTATCCGGGGAATTGGAGGAAGAATTAATAGCAGGTAAAATCAATGATGCGATTTTGTTGTCGAAGGATTTAAAAGAAAATTCGAAAAAGATCAACGAGCATGGCAAGCGGGCGGATGCTATTGTAAAAAGCATGCTGCAGCATTCCCGTACCAGCAGTGGAGAAAAGGAGCTTACGGATATCAATGTACTTTGCGATGAATATTTACGACTGGCCTATCATGGGATGCGTGCCAGGGATAAGTCCTTCAATGCCCTACTTAAAACTGATTTTGATTCCGGTTTGCCAAAAATTAAAGTGGTTCCGCAAGATATTGGACGTGTTATTCTGAATGTAATCAATAATGGATTTCAGGCAATGCATGGTATGGAAAACCCGGTCTTGACCTTATCAACCAAACAGTTGAAAAACCAACTGGAAATACGTATCACAGACAATGGTCCCGGAATCCCGGACAGTATCAGGGACAAGATCTTCCAGCCATTCTTCACGACCAAGCCCACTGGGCAGGGAACGGGATTGGGTTTGAGTCTGGCCTATGATTTCGTGAAGGCACATGGAGGTGAAATCAAACTTAAGCGTAGCGAGGGTGAAACCGAGTTTATTATCTGTTTACCAATCGGTTGATCAGTTTTAATGATCAAAGCAATGATGAACCTATCCGGAATACATAAGGTGACTATGAATCGAATGGAAAAAACAATAGGCTGGCGTCTGTCTCTGATCCTGATGATCTTTACCCAAATTCTTCCGGCGCAGGGCAATCAATTTGAAGAGGTCGTACCACCGCAGGGTAGGGCCTTTCAGCACGTGACGGGAATTTCGCAGGCTCCGGATGGTAAAATGTGGTTTTCGACCAAAGCAGGTCTTTTTAGTTACGATGGACACGAAATGAAATCGTACCGTTACAGCCCTTTTGAACCGAACTCCATGTCCAGCGATCAGCTTGATGCCGTTTATGCCGGCCCTGATGGCCGGATCTGGATCGGGACCATTGGGAGCGGATTGGACTGTCTGGATCCGGAAACCGGAATTTTCTCCCATTTTCACTCCGATACCAATGAGGTGAACAGCCCGGCATCCGATCACATCCTTACGATTTTGGGAGACCGGGATGGAATACTCTGGTTAGGCACTAACAACGGATTGGACCGGCTGGACCCGGCCAGTCTGACATTTACCCACTTTCATACCATCGCGGGAGATTCGACCAGTCTCAGTTATAATGTAGTCGGGACACTCTTCGAAGATTCGCAGGGCACCCTCTGGGCAGGAACCGGCACCGTGTACGGTGAGCCGGATTTTTCTTTGGGAGGACTGAACCGCTTGGATAAGACAACCGGGACTTTTACCCGTTACAAAGCTAATATTCAGGATGAACATGCTCTGATCAACAACAAAGTCACCGCATTATTTGAGGACCATAAGGGTATCTTCTGGATTGGCACGGCAGGTGATGGCCTGCATTCCCTGGTCCGGTCGACCGGGGTGATAACCCGACATCTCATCGATCCGGATCATCCGGAAAATTTGAGCCGTCCACCGCTCAACAAAAAGTTTGAAAGCACTGACTTTATCACATTTATCCGGGAAGATACGGAAGGAGGATTTTGGATTGGAACCTCCGAATCCGGGCTGAACTATTACGATCCCGCAGAAATGCAGGTCCATCATCTGGAATCCGAAACACGTGAAAATGGCTATTCTGCCAGAACTACCTGGAAAGCGTATACCTCTCGAGAAGGTGTACTATGGATCAGCTCTTTGAGCGGTGAACTATTCCGGGTTGACCCTCACCAGAAGATGATCCCACATTTTAAGACTTCCGGTGTGGAATGGGTACACGGATTTTACGATTGGCCAAACGGTGCATTATGGATTGCATCCGATGAACTATTTGTCCAAAATGATCCTCGCAAAGAATTGATAAATCGGATCAAAGCAGAATTAACTCAAATCCAGGAACCGTATCGGTATGTTTCACAAATTCAACCTTATCAGAAGGAATTATGGGTGGTTGGAAGCAGCGGCCTGATCCGGTTAAATACCCAAACGGATGCATATACCCACTATTTTGGCAGAGGACCGGAGCGGGACTCGCTGACCAATCCTTTTATTTATCAGGTTTTTATTGAGTCTGCACAGCAAATCTGGCTGGGTACGTTTAACGGACTCAATCTATTTAATCCGGAGAGCGGTAAGATTACCAGGTACTATATAAACCCGATGGATTTGAATTCCTTTTTTGGCATCAATTTCATCAATGCCTTGCTAAAAGACAGGGACAACCGATATTGGGTGGGTACCGCCGGAGGAGGAGGACTTTATTTGTTTGATCCGGTCAAGGGACTTTTAAAAAATACCTGGATGTCTTCCGGGTAATAGTGATTTTGAAGATTCCAAAGGAACACTCTGGGTCGGATCCACCGATGGACTTTATCAATACGACCCCAATCGGATTCTTATTTCAGGTATGCAGATCGCGGAGGGAATTCGATTGTTTCAGAAGTAAATTCAATGGTAGAAGATCAGGATCATTATCTATGGCTGGGTACCGGGGAAGGGATCGTACGAATGGATTCCAGTCGAACGGAGTTCAAGATTTTGGAAAAAATTATGGTGTAGACGGCAGTAAGTTAAATTCTCATGCGGCGTACATTGGTCATGATAATAAATTGTACTTCGGAGAGCGCTATGGTTATTATGCTTTTTATTCCTCCGACTTTAAAATTCAAACGTTACCGCCTCAAATCACTTTTTCGGGATTTCACATTCTGGACTCCGGAGATTCCCGGACGGAAAAGCAGGACAGGGAATTCATGAATCAGGGCAAACCCGTTCAACTGGATTTTAACCAGAGCACTTTTTCCATCGATTTCTTATCCGTTGATTATTGCAATCCGCAAGAAAACCAGCAATTTTATTTCCTGGAGGGATACGATGCACACTGGAGGAATGCCGGTAAAGAACAGCAAGCCATTTACTATAGTTTGCCTCCGAATAATTACCTTTTTAAAGTAAAGGCCGCCAACGCCTATGGTATCTGGACCGAGAAACAGTTTCCCTTGATTATACGACCTCCGTGGTGGAAAACCTGGTGGGCTTACGCGCTCTATGCAATTTTATTCCTGATCGTCTTATTCTTCATCCATCGATATCAAAGGGAACGTGTGCTGCGGATGGAGCGGGAACGCAATAAAGATCGTGAACTGGCCCAAGCCCGTGAAATTGAAAAGGCTTATACCGAATTAAAAGCCACCCAATCCCAGCTCATCCATTCTGAAAAAATGGCCAGCCTGGGAGAACTCACGGCCGGCATCGCGCACGAGATTCAGAACCCACTGAATTTTGTGAATAATTTTTCTGAAGTCAATCAGGAATTATCCGAGGAATTGGAAGAAGAATTAAAGGCGGGCAAAATCGATGATGCCATTTCCTTATCGAAGGATATTAAAGAAAATTCAGAGAAGATCAGTCAGCATGGCAAGCGTGCGGAAGCCATTGTGAAAAGTATGCTGCAGCATTCTCGTACCAGCAGTGGAGAAAAAGAGCTTACGGATATCAATGCGTTGTGTGATGAATATTTGCGATTGGCTTATCACGGATTGCGGGCAAAGGATAAAAGTTTTAATGCATCGTATAAGCTGGAACTGGATGAGTCCTTGCCCAAATTAAATGTCGTTCCTCAGGACATCGGCCGGGTTATTCTGAATATCATTAATAATGCATTTCAGGCCGTTCAGAATGAGAAGAATCCAATCATATCTGTGTCAACCAAACAGCTAAATGAACATATTGAAATTCGCATTACCGACAACGGACCCGGTATCCCTGACTCCATCAAAGACAAGATCTTCCAGCCGTTCTTCACCACCAAGCCGACCGGGCAAGGGACGGGATTAGGACTCAGCCTGGCTTATGACATCGTGAAAGCGCATGGTGGTAAGTTGAAAATGGACACAAAAGAAGGTGAAGGGAGTGAGTTTATTATACAATTGCCAGTTTAATCAGAATAATGGTAGAGAAATTCATAACAATCGTATTTCTTTCTTTGATAGGGTGTGTCGGATTCACTCAAACCAGGGAGGCGATTGATAGCCTGCATCAACAAATGGCCATTGCCAAAGACGATACAAGCCGGATTAAAGCCCAGGCATTTTTATGCTTATTGTATCGTTTGGGAAATACGGACTCTTCAATTTATTATGGACAGCAGGCTTTGAAATCCGCTCAGCAAATTAATTATCCGGAAGGAGAAATATTGGCCTTAGGGTATATGAGTATTACTATGGAACAAATAGGAAACTTATCTAAGGCGCTTGAAATGGCATTTAAAATCGCATTACAGATTGCAAAAAATGCAAATAATTTGGAATGTGAAGCTGCTGAATGCCATCGGCGAAACTTACATTTTATTAAAGGACTACCCTAAAGCATTACGGTATTTGAATGAGCAAAAGTCAATTTGTGAGTCCAATGGCAATATAGAAGCATTGGCCTATGCCAAGAAAGACATCGCAGTAGTTTTTGAAGAAATGGATCAACTAGATTCGGCATGGTATTATGTGCAATTGGCTATCGATGATTTTCAAAAAACGGGTCGGGAAGAGCCGCAAACCTATCAAACCCTCGGAAACATAAAAATGAAATCGGGTAACAATGCTGAGGCATTGAATTTTTATCAAAGCGGACTTAAAATTGCAATTAATAATAATGAACGAAGAGCTTCAGCCGAGGCGTATAACAAAATCGCAACATTTTATAAAAAAATAAATCAACCAGATTCTGGTATTTATTATGCAAGAAAAGGTCTTGAGGAATCACAATTGATTTCCCAAAAGAAAACGCTCCAGGAAGCAGCTGCACTATTGTCAGAATTATATGATAGGAAAATTCGCAAATTGATTCCGCACAACAAAATGATACGAAAGAGTCACTGCGATATCTGAAAATAGCCGATGCTTACAAAGACAGTTTGTTTGGTGCAGGAAATCTGCAGGCCATCCAGGCATTGATTAATCAGCAAGAAGAACATCAGAAAGAAATTGAAGCTTCAAGAATCAGATATCAAAACAATTTAAGACAATATGTATTGATCGTTGGTCTGGGAATTCTACTTTTTGTGTCTTTGCGATCCTATATCGTAACAACAGGCAAAAACAAAAATCAAATAAAGTCTTAGCAACTGCACTTTCAAATTTAAGAGCAACACAAACTCAACTCATCCACTCCGAAAAAATGGCATCGTTGGGTGAATTAACCGCCGGTATCGCCCATGAGATCCAGAACCCGCTCAATTTTGTCAATAATTTTCTGAGATCAATCAGGAATTATCCCAGGAGCTCGAGGAAGAGTTAAAGGTAGGTAAAATGGATGATGCCATTTCCTTATCGAAGGATATTAAAGAAAATTCAGAGAAGATCAGTCAGCATGGCAAACGTGCAGAAGCCATCGTTAAAAGCATGCTGCAACATTCCCGCACCAGCAGTGGAGAAAGAGAGCTCACAGATATCAATGCGTTGTGTGACGAATATTTGCGATTGGCCTATCATGGGTTTAGGGCAAAGGATAAAAGTTTTAATGCTTCGTATAGGCTGGAGCCGGATGAGTCCTTGCTCAAATTAAGGATCGTTCCTCAGGACATTGGCAGGGTTTTGTTAAACATCATCAATAATGCATTTCAGGCAGTTCAGAATGAGAAGAACCCAATCATATCTGTATTTACGAAACAGCTTAATGAACAGATTGAAATTCGCATTACCGACAACGGACCCGGTATTCCCGATTCCATCAAAGACAAGATCTTTCAGCCGTTTTTCACGACAAAGCCGACCGGACAGGGAACCGGACTGGGATTAAGTCTTGCTTATGATATTGTGAAGGCGCATGGCGGGACTATCCATGTCAATAGCAAGGAGGGGGAAGGCACTGAATTTGTCATTCAATTGCCGGTTGTCTGATTCGCAGAAAGAGAAAAGACAATCCTGTAAATAAAGTATGGCACTGAAAGGATTCTTGTTTGCAATACAAAATCCGTGCAATCATTAAATCCGTATAAACCTAAGATATTGACAATTTGCCGGTCAATGATGGTTGAGCTACAGGCTCCATCATCCATGATATATGGTAATTAGTTTTCGTGTTCCCATAATTCATTTTATCTTAATACCTACACACGGTAACAGTTACAGCTTGTCCGTGTGCATTTTACCGGAAACGTTGATAACCCCAATTAATGCCAGCCAATGGATCAGGGAACTGCACCTGAAAATGACCAGCCAGCAAACCGCAATCCCCGGGATCTGTCCTCCGCCATCCGGGAGATTCAATCGATGCAACGGGCGCTGGATATCGAGACTGCCCTGGAACGCGTGCGTTCGAGAACCATGGCGATGCACCGAAGTAATGAGCTACACGAAGTGTCTGAATTGCTTTATGCAGAATTGAAGACTTTAGTCGATTTCAGTGATTTTACAAGCTGCGGTTATATTGAAGTAGATGAAGAAAACCATGTTCAGCATGCCTGGATGACAAGGCCAGATGGAACCTCCATTGGTGATCACGGTCTTCCTCTGAAGGGTGATCCGGTTATGAGTCCAGGGAAGGTCAGGGGAGTACATTTATTATTAAACTTTGATTATTCCGCAGGTGTGAATTTTTAAAACAAAGAAAATACGTGGCAAACGTTGAATTTAAAATCCTGAAAGCTTTCAGAATGAATGTCTTGCTAAGCATTTATTTTGGCTTCATCAGCATGCTTGCTGCTCAACCCTCCGTATTTGACCAATATTATTTGCATCAATGGGACACCGATAATGGAATGCCTGTTGACCTTGTTCTATCACTCTACCAATCCAAAGAAGGATTTATCTGGTTGCGCACCTACAATGGCCTCATTCGATTTGACGGGATGTCGTTCAAGATCTTTGATTCCAGAAATGTCCCTTTCTTAACCAGCGATAACATCTCGGGTATTCTTGAAGGTCCGGATAGCACCCTCTGGGTAACAAGCCCTTTCGATGGTTTATGGAGGTATAAGAACGGAAAGGTCGAACATGTACTCGGTGATTGCAATCCGGGATACAACCTGGATTGGATCACGGATTCGCAGGAATTGCTGTTCTCAAACATAGGTGATCAAATTAGCTTAATCCGGTATAACCCGAAAACCCATGAGCGAATAGATATTCCCGCGGCGATCGCTGACTCAACCATCGGAGCGTTAAAGATCAATGGTTCCTTGCAAAATTTTGGTACTACCGATCAACAAGGTTACGAGTGGTGGCTATGGAGAGGACAGGCATATCGGGCAAAAACGGTCACCTGGAGGCCCTAAGAATTAACAGGGAATACAAGGATTTGTACTTTTTGATATGATAGTAGACAGCAGGGACCGGATCTGGTTTACTTCAAACCGGGGCGTATTCACCTGGAATGGACAATCCATCGAGGCCTATCCCGGCATGGAGTCGGTTAAATCGCTTCCGGTAAGTGCTTTTTATGGTCAAAAATGGATACTGGAAGATCATCTGGGCGGGATTTGGGTGGTTTTGTTTTCCAACATTGCCTACCTGCCTCCCGGAAGCGATCACTTTGTCTTTCCTCCCGAAGGACATCCACTGCGCTCATTACCTGTAACCAGCTTGCTGGAGGATCGCGAAGGTAATATCTGGTTTTCTTCAATAACGGGGTGGCCCGGTTAAGCCCAAATTTATTTAAAACGTTTTCCAGGGCACAAGGTCTGCCAACACCCCAAGTGGAGGGTAGTACCAGTTGATAGTCAAAAATATATGATCAGTACCCTAAATGGCGGGCTGGTATGGAATGATAACGGCAAGATCAGACCCTTTAAATTTAAAGAAGCCGCCTGGAATGATATAGGTTCCAATTATTACCAACTGTTTGAGGATTCAAATGGCGCGATCTGGGCCTGCGGCAGAACCGGGATATTCAGAATTACCAAAGATCATGAGGAGTGGTATGCCCGCAATATGCCGGTCCGCTACGGATTTGAAGACAACCATGGTCAACTTTGGTTTGGTGTTTATAATCACGGCATTGGATATCTGAATGCCCGGGGTGATTTGGATTTTTGCAATTCGATTCCATTAGCTTCGCATCAAGTACGGTGAGCTCTGTGCGCCGCATGGATGATGGAGGCTGGGTGGTCACCTCCTTTAACCAGGGTTTGAAGCTGATCGATTCCACAGGGCAATTGGTTAAGCTGCAGGATGACAAAGGATTGTCCTCCACGGGTACTTTCTCCTCGTATGAGGAAAAAAGGCGGAACTTTATGGATTTCTACCCAATCCGGTCTGTTCCGGCTCAGGGATGGTGTAGTCAGACGCCTGGGTCCGGAAAGTGGATTGCCGGCTACTTCCGTGTTTGATTTTCTCCCGGATAAGAATGGATACGTATGGTTGCCCAGCAATTTCGGGATCATCCGGGCCTCGAAAAAGGAGCTGGATGATTTGCTGGATGGTAAGGACGTACGAATCAATTGGCGCATTTTGATGAGGGCGACGGAATGCGAACCCGTTCGTGCACCGGAGCCAGGCACAGCGCCATCATGCCGGATGGAACGATTCTGGTACCTACCCTGGACGGGCTGGTGGAAATAGATCCGGACCGCATGATCACCAACCAACAGCCACCTCCGGTAGTGATTCATCAGTTTCTCTGGGACGACCAGATCATTGATTTAGCCAAATCAGCGGTTTTGGAACCGGGAAATCACCGGTTCTTATTTGGTTATAGCGGACTCAGCTTTAAGGCACCGGAAAAAGTGAAATTCCGTTTCCGGTTGATCGGATACGATGAAGATTGGATTGAAGCTTCCGGCGATCGGCGAGCCATCTATACCAACCTGCCTTTTGGGAAATACACGTTCCAGGTGATTGCGGCAAACAATGACGGCGTGTGGAATGAGGAGGGTGATGTTTATTCATTTACTATCATTCGTCCCTGGTGGCATACTTGGTGGGCTTATAGCCTGTATGGACTGGCATTGATTTTAAGTTTGGCCGCATTAGTTCAGACCCAGAAAAAGCGTCTGCTCCGTAATCAAGAGCAGATCGCAAAAGAGAAGGAACTCGAGCACGCCCGGGAAATCCAGCAGGCGTACACCGAACTCGAATCGGCTCACCAGAACCTGAAATCTACCCAATCCCAACTCATTCATTCCGAGAAAATGGCTTCTCTGGGAGAACTCACGGCCGGCATTGCGCACGAGATCCAGAATCCGCTGAATTTTGTCAATAATTTTTCGGAGGTCAATGCAGAATTGATTGAAGAACAAATCGAGGAGCTTGGGAAAGGAAATGTGGACAACGCCAAATCAATTGCCAATGAAATTGCAGGGAACGAGCAAAAAATAATCCATCATGGCAAGCGTGCCGATGCCATTGTCAAATCCATGTTGCAACATTCGCGCTCCAGCAGCGGAGAGAAGGAACTGACGGACATCAATGCATTGTGTGACGAATATTTACGGCTGGCTTATCATGGGATGCGCGCCAGGGACAAATCATTTAATGCAGCGCTTAAGACCGATTTTGATCCCCAATTGCCCGGGGTGGAAGTTGTTTCCCAGGATATCGGCCGGGTATTATTGAATATTATCAATAATGCATTTCAGGCGATGCAAGGTGTCAATAATCCCGTGATAAGTATTTCCACAAAAAGAAGGGATGAGCAAATTGAGATCCGAATCACCGACAACGGCCCCGGCATCCCCGACTCCATTAAAGACAAGATCTTCCAGCCTTTCTTCACCACCAAACCAACCGGGCAAGGCACCGGATTGGGATTGAGTTTAGCCTATGATATTATAAAGGCGCATGGAGGGAAATGCTGATGGAATCGGAAGAAGGAAAAGGTACTGAATTCACGATCCGTTTGAACGTCCAATAACATGATCAAGATGAAAAGATATTCTCTAATCTATTTATATGTTCTTCTGGCACTCGTATCCTGCGATACCGGAAACAGGACCCCTCCCATTAGCCAAAATCCAGTGAGTTCTTTTGCTCCTCCGCTCATTACCCGCATTGCCGAACTGCCCGATTCCCTAAAACCGGTAATCACCGATCTTTCGAAAAAGCCGAAGCCCCAGCAAATACTGATTCCACGTCAAGGTGATCCTGCCAAATCATATACCACCCCCGATGGTCACATCATTGAGCTGAAGCCACCGGTCAAAAAATTGCTTCCGGCCTTCGCAAACCGGAAGGAAGAAATTGACCAATTAAAAGAAGAGAAATCATTTGATAGTGGAAAAGGTGGACAACCTTTTTATTTTAACTATACCACTGATGATGGTCTTGCTATGAACCAAATCAGGTGTGCGACAACCGATCAAAGGGGCCATTTGTGGATAGGAACCTGGGGCCAGGGCGTCAGCCGCTTTGATGGAAGGCATTTTACCAATTTTTCTGTAGCAAACGGATTGCCTGCAAACCTGATCTCTTCCATCCTGGAAGATCGTGCCGGCCGGATCTGGATCGGTACAGATGGCAGAGGCGTATGCCGTTACGATGGGTTGGAATTTACCACGATTGATATTGACAAGGGATTATCCAATTCTGTAGTGGATATAAAAGAAGGAAGATCCGGAAAATTGTGGGTCCTGACCCGGGCTAGTATGGCCATGCTTGACCCTGAGCAAAATCAGGTCAGGCTACTTGATAAGCAGGTCTATGGATTGCAAAATTCTACCATAACATGCCTGCAGGAAGACAAAACCGGACAACTCTGGATTGGCACAACCGAGGGGGTGGTATGTGTTGATCCCTTGACGAACCGGAAAATAAAGGGCCTCACTGTAGCCAATGGGCTGGTGGATAATCACATCAACGAACTTTATGAAGACATACAGGGGAATATCTGGATAGCTACCGAACATGGGATCAATTGTTATCTACTATCAGATCATGAAAAGATGGCCCATTATACTTCCCAATATCCCGCAGGAGATCAGAATGTACAAACGATACAGGAAGATGACAAGGGAAACCTGTGGTTTGGAACCGATATCGGGGCCGTTCAATGTTCTCTGGTCAATGGCGCCATTGAAAAAAAACGCCCAATTTGATTTTCCTGAATTTGGCCGGGTACTGACCATCGATGATCAGGGTAAATTATGGATAGGAACCGGTAATTCAGGAGTCTTCTGTTTTGATCCACCGGTTTCGGCAAGGAGTGGCAGTTTCATAACCTATTCGAAAGCGCAGGGATTATTGCCGATGGATAGGGTTGCTAGTATTAACCAGGATGCAAAGGGAGACTATTGGTTCGGATCGTCAACGATTGTGCGATTCGACGGTGCTTCGATGAGGGAATACACACCGGAACAAGGAATTCCGGGGTCGATCGTTTCTTTAATCACCCGGGAATCCTCCGGGAAGATCTGGTTCGGTGGTTGGTGGAATAAAATTGGATTACGTGTTATGATCCGGTCACCAATGGACTTGGCGAAAGTTTTACGACTTACACCACCACGATCAAGGATTGCCCAACGCTTTGATCCCCTATTGTGTCACCGACCACCTCGGTCAGGTATGGTTTAGTACCTGGCAACATGGTGTCATACGTTACGATGGGAAAACCTTCACGAATTACACGTTACAGGCATGGGTGGATACAGCATGGTTAAGGCCATGGTCGAAGATGACCAGGGTAATATGTGGTTTGGTACCGGGGTGGGGGATAATTTGTTACTCTCCTGCCAATGGAGGTGTATTCCTGTTCTATGCGGTTAAGCAGGGGCTGGCAAGTAGCCTGGTCAATAAAATAATAATAGACAATCAGCAAAACCTCTGGGTCGCAACACAAAAGGGACTGAATTTTATCCGTGCCGGAAATCTTGAAAAGATCAATACCGAAATCAACCGGTCATCCATTCAGTTCGAACCGTTAACAAATATATTACAAACCTTTACGACCGACGATGGCCTGCCTGATAATAACATCACCAACATGGTTGAACTTGGTCAGGGTAAGATTGCATTTGGCTGCAATCAAGGGTTGGTCCTGTTTACGATCCCGCAGGATACCGGTCAAAATTTGATGGAACTCCAGGATTTGGAAATATTCAATGTTCAATCGGGTTATCCGGTCCGCAATTTAGAAACCACGAGCAATAACAGCATGTTTGTTGACCAGGATGGGATTCTCTGGATGGCCACCAACAGTACAAAAACGCCACTGGTCCGGTTCGATTACAATGCTCTTCACCGGAACGATAAAAAGCCATCGGTAAGCATTCAGCAAATAAAAATCAATGAAGAAGCCATTTCCTGGCAGACCCTGGAGAATAAGCATGATCACAGCATGGTACAATCGGATTCGGTGTCTTCCTCCGAAATTCCGGATGAATTCATCATCTATGGCAAATCCCTGGATGAATCCGACCGGCAACATTTACGCCAAAAGTTTGAAGCGGTTAAATTCAATGGCATCCACCCATTTTTTCATGTACCGGAACACCTTGTTCTGCCTTTTAAATACAACCGCATCACCATTGAATATGGAACCAACGAACTGAACCGGCCTCAACTGGTGGAATACCAGTATAAACTGGATGGATACGATCAGGATTGGAGTCCGGTCCTGAAAAAGAGTAGTGCGACCTATGGGAACATCAGGGAAGGAACGTACACCTTTCATGTAAAAGCGCGGTATACAGGTCCGGGGGTTGATGATGCGAATTCGTGGACCGATCCGGTCATGTACTCATTCACGGTCCTACCGCCGTGGTACCGCAGCCGGCTGGCATACCTGGTCTATGTCTTTCTTTTCCTGTTGGGAATTTGGCAGGTTCACCTTTACCAGAGAAAAAGAACCCTCCGCGTAGAACGGGAAAAGGCGCAGGAACGGGAACTGGCGCAGGCCAGAGAAATCGAACAAGCCTACCATAAGCTGGAAGTTGCGCATGAAAGCCTGAAATCGACCCAATCGCAACTTATTCAGTCCGAAAAAATGGCCTCCTTGGGTGAGCTCACTGCTGGCATTGCCCATGAGATCCAGAATCCGCTGAATTTTGTGAATAATTTTTCGGAGGTCAATAAAGAATTAATTGAAGAGTTGAAGGAAGCCGTTTCAAAAAATGATTCGGAAGAAATACAAATTATTCTGAAGGACTTGACGGATAATGAAGGTAAAGTAAATCAACACGGCAAGCGCGCCGATGCCATTGTCAAAAGCATGCTGCAGCATTCCCGGGCAAGTACCGGAGAAAAAGAGCTTACCGATATTAATGCACTGTGTGATGAATATTTGCGCCTGGCTTATCATGGGCTTAGAGCCAAGGATAAATCATTTAATGCCGATTTCAGAACGGAATTAGATCCCGGCCTCCCGAAAATAAAGGTGATCAGCCAGGATATTGGCCGGGTCCTGCTCAACCTGATTAACAATGCATTTCAGGCGGTCAGTGATGTTAAAGATCCGCAAGTCCTGGTGTCAACCAAGCGACTTGAAGATGGGATTGAGATCCGGGTGATTGATAATGGCTCTGGCATCCCGGACAACATCAGGGACAAAATTTTTCAACCATTCTTCACCACCAAGCCAACCGGTCAGGGTACGGGGCTGGGGTTGAGTCTGAGCTATGATATTGTGAAGGCGCATGGAGGGGAGATTAGTTTTTCCAGCTTGCCAGTGGAGGGAACCCAATTTAAAATTTTATTACCGGCTTGAAAGACACGATGAGGAGCAATATACATTTGACGATTGGATTTCTTTTTTTGCTGCACCTTTCTTTCGGGCAGAATCTGGAAGGAGTAAAGCATATAGAGAGGGCAAAAACCGGACTAAAAACAGCTGAAGAAGACACCAACAAGGTATTTCTGTACGTAGACTTATGTATGGCCTATCAGTGGTACAACGAAGATTCCCTTCGATGGTACAGCGATTTAGGACTGAAATTGGCTCATAAATTAAATTTTCCTAGAGGTGAAATACGGCTTCTGGTTTCACAGTCTATCTCACTTAATTTTAAAGGAGATGCATCCAAAGCGCTACAGATCTTATTTGATGCGCTGAGAAAAGCCGAAGCATTCGATTTAAGGCAAGAGCAGGAAATCTGTCTTATGAATATTGGTGCCGGGTATTTCTTTCTTAACGATTTGACTAAATCCCAGGAATACCTTCGCCGGGCTAAAGTTATTGAAGACTCGCTTAGCCCTGCGACGGATGACCTGTATTGGAAATGGTACCTCTACCTCTGGCTGGGAAGCAATTTTTCCGATCTCAACCAATTGGATTCAGCCAGTTATTTTTTAAGTCTGGCGTATGAGGGAGTCCAGTCACCTGAATTCATTGATAAATTTAACCTGGTGCCTACCATCTCAATGTTTTATTCGGAACTATTAGGCAAAAAGGGAGAAAACGCTTCCGCACTCGGGTTGCTAAAACAGAGTTACGCTAATTTTAATCAATTTGATGATTACATCGGGTTAGCGGATGCCAGCGTATTTCTGGCGCGATTTTATGAAAAAACTGACCGGCCAGATTCATTGCTCTTTTATGCCGATATAGGCCTTCATGCTGCCCAGAAAAGTAACTACAAAGTAGGTATAATCAATGCCGGAAAACTTTTGGAAAAATATTATCTAAACAGGGATTTAAATCAGGCTTACCGGTACCTGAAGCTTACTTCGGAAGTGACGGACTCACTCTATGGTGCCGCTCAAATTAAAGAACTGCAGCGGGAGCGAACTTTACTGAACGAGCAAATGGAACGGCAGAAGCAAATTGAAGAAGAAACCTTAAAGGGGAACCGGAGAAGGCAAATTTTATTTTTAATTGGGTTATTAACACTTCTTCTCATCACAACAATATTGTATAGAAACGGCAAGAAGGAAAAGCAGGCCAAGCAAATTATCGAAAAAACTTTGTCTGATTTAAAAGCTACCCAATCTCAGCTTATCCAATCTGAAAAAATGGCTTCCCTTGGTGAGCTTACTGCGGGCATCGCGCATGAGATCCAGAACCCGTTGAATTTCGTCAATAATTTCTCGGAAGTGAATACGGAACTCCTTGAAGAGCTCCTGGGAGAAAGGACAAAGGAAAAAGGTGAAAGGGACGAAACGGTGGAAAGTGAATTACTCCAGGATATCCGGGAGAATGAGCTCAAGATCAACCTGCATGGTAAGCGTGCCGATGCGATTGTAAAGAGTATGTTGCAGCATTCGCGCACCAGTAAGGGTGAAAAGGAACTAACCGATATCAATGCCTTGTGCAATGAGTATTTGCGGTTGGCTTTTTTCGGTTTCAAAGCGCGGAATAATGGTTTTGAAGCAAAACTCAAAACGGAGTTCGATCCGGAATTACCACCAATGAACATCGTTCCTCAGGATATCGGCCGGGTGTTGCAGAATATTTTAAATAATGCGTTCTCTGCCGTTGGAGCGGTGAAAAATCCAGAAGTGTTGGTCTCAACCAAACTGCTGGACGGTCGTATTGAAATCACAATTACCGACAATGGTCCAGGAATCCCTGATGCCATCAAAGACAAGATCTTCCAGCCGTTTTTTACGACCAAGCCGACTGGGCAGGGGACGGGACTGGGGTTGAGTCTGAGTTATGATATTGTGAAGGCGCATGGAGGATCGATCGGGGTGGAAAGTCACGAAGGCAAGGGTAGCATATTTACCATTCATTTACCTGTTTCCTGAATCATACCTTCTGCCGGTTCAGAGTGGATGACAGGACAGCAGATGGTAAGTGATGGTTATCAGGACTATTTACGATATTGTATCAGCAGATGAGTGATCTAAATGCAAAAGCAATTAAAAAGGTTGCCAACGGTTCTACAGTTTATCTTCCAACAGACAAGTTACAGGTATGACATCCTGTTGCCTTTATTATTTTTATTTAATTCGATAGTAAGTTCTGCACAGGAAAGTAATCTCTTCTTTAAGAAATACGGTGTGCCTAATGGAATGCCTGAAGGAAATATCCAGGATATCCTCCTGGATGATCAGGGATTTGTCTGGTTTGGTACTCAGGCCGGTCTGGTGAAATACGACGGTTATGAATTTCAGGTATTCAAAGGCAAGCTGGATCAATCAGATACCTCAGGGGCCTATCTTTCCGGTTGTAATGGTGGAGTTATCAAAAGCCGGGACGGTAAAATTTGGATCGGTACCGAAGATGGCGTAATCACCTCTTACGATCCGGTCATGGAGAAGTTTTCCAACTATTATCCATTAGATAAAAAGGGGGTACGCTTCTATTCTCTTTGATGATCCCCGGGGCAATATCTGGTTTAAGGCCTATGAACCCAATTCGGATAACTTTCATTTTGGTTGTTTACATCCTGAATCGGGTAAATTCAGTTTCTATCCGGACCTGGCCGATGGAAATTATTCCCGTTATGGTTCCTACAGTTATGGGGAAGACCATGCGGTGGCCGATTATGGTTTATGGATGCTTGATAAAAGAAAAAATTTATGTTTTCTGGATACGGTGACTGACCAGTTTGAAGTCATTCTTCTGGTAGGTGAAGCACTGACAGCTGCAGGCCTTACGGATACCATTCATTTTATCACCAGAGGACTTGGCGCTTCCTTGCTCCTTACCGGTGATCTTGGATTTTATGTCTTTGATATGCAACAAAGAAGTATAAGCAAAGCATACCTAAACAGTGAAAAATCAAAGAGCCGGTTGTTTGCCGAATGGCCCGTGTTTGCCATTCAGGACTATCTTGGTAACTACTGGGTCTCCCATTGGGGAGGAATTCTGTCAAAGGTGGATGGCGCATCGGATCAGGTGACTACCTATCGCTATGGCGACGGAATGCTGACGTATGATCAGGGGCCTCCTGAGATCAATTATTTTCTGCCTATGTTTGATGATTCTACAGGTAGCTGGTTTCAATGTGTTACCCCAAACAGGACCAGGACATTTTTCTTTATTACGACTTGGCGACAAATGCATTTCGTTATTACGATAGCAAATTCAATAACCGGGAAAATCCTCCTTTACCTGGTAATGTATTTTACCCTAACCTCAAGGACCGGACGGGTCTTTGGTGGATAGGGGCAAAGCCCGGGTTGTTTAAACAGGCTCCTAAAAACCATCAGATGGACCTGTTTCGATTTGATTACGAGGACCCAAATAGCCTGCCGGATGACGATATCAAAGCGGTATTTGAAGACAGCAATAACAGGTTATGGATAGGTACAGCAAAGGGAGCGGCTATCTACCGGCCAGAAAAACTAAATTTCCTGCGTATTCAGCACAAGGCTACTGATCCCGGCACGCTGAGTAATGATTTGATCACAACGATACATGAAGATTCCCAGGGTGGTGTGTGGATTGGTACGGATAACGGGTTAAATCTATGGCAGGAAAAAAGTCATCGGTTTGATCGGTTTTTCGTCGAAAAAGATGGCAGGAATCCTTGCCAGTAATTTACACCGACCCATCAGGCCGGCTTTGGGTGGCGATGAATAAGGAGGGCCTGATGGAATTAGCCCCTGGCACAGGTAAGCTGATAAAAAGCTGTCTCCGGTATGGAATCCACGAAGGGGTACACGGGATTTAGTTGCCGCTATTTTCCAGGATTCCAGGCAAAAACTATGGGTGGGTACCCGGTGGGACGGACTCTTTTGCCTCAATGAAGAAGAAAACGGATTCATACCGTATAAAAATGTACCTGGAGATTCCAACTCCCTCGGTTCTAATATGATTCGAATAATCACGGAGGATAAAAAAGGTCGCCTCTGGGTTGGAATCAATATAGGTGGTTTGAATCAATTTTTACCTGACGAAAATCGATTCATTAAAATGTCTTCTGAAGTTCGAATAGGCTCTATACAGACTTATGCCTACGACCAGAAAGGTTCGTTATGGTTAGGCACCTACTCCGGTGTGGGATTGACCAATTTTGACGATGCAACAGGGGAGTTTGTTTATTATGGGGACGAAAAAGGGCTCCTGCACAATGATATCGTTTCCGTGGGACCCAATCTGGGTCTGGCGACAGACCACTCCGGAAAATTCTATATTCCTACCCAGAGAGGATTATCCATTTTTGATCCTGAAACCAAAACATTTTACTCCTATTATGAAAAGGATGGTTTTCAGCCATATAGCTTAGGCTACTACGAAATCAAAAGAAAAAATGGAGAGATTTGGATAGGAGGGAATTTTGGACTGAATCGCATCGTGCCGGACAACTTATTTGGCCGCGACGCTACAACGGGAGATGTGGTCCTTACAAAAATGACCATCAATGACTCATCGTATGCCCAGCCTGACGGTGCTATTTTTAACAAAGCCGTGTCCTATACCGATGCCATCAGGCTCAAGCATTGGCAAAAGGATATCACCTTTGAATATGTCTATTTGCATTATTTGCGGTCAGAAGATAATCTGTATTCCTGGATACTGGAAAACTACAATGACACCTGGTCGGAACCATCAACATTAAGGAAAGCAACCTTAACCAATCTTTCACCCGGCACCTATATTTTTTAGGGTGAAGGCAGCCAATGCTGATGGTGTCTGGATGAATGAGGAAGATGCCAGGGCTATCAAGATCACTATTGCGCCTCCCTGGTGGCGGACATGGTTGGCTAATGGAATTTACGCTGTGCTATTGTTATTGCTTGGTAGACGTGTTCATTTGGCACAGCAGGCCAAAACCATAAGGCTGGAGCGGGAAAAAACCCAAGCCCGCGAGTTGGAACAGGCCAGACAGATTGAAAAAGCCTATACCGAACTGGAGCAAACGCATGAAAATCTGAAAGCCACCCAGGCCCAACTCATCCAATCAGAAAAAATGGCTTCGCTGGGCGAGCTGACCGCCGGAATCGCACATGAGATCCAAAACCCACTGAATTTTGTCAATAATTTTTCAGAGGTCAGTCAGGAGCTTTTGGATGAATTGCAGGAAGAGTTCAAAGAGGGTGATCTGGAAGAAGTTGCTGCGATTACTTCTGATTTAAAAAGTAATCTGGAAAAGATCAATCATCACGGGAAACGTGCCGATGCCATTGTCAAAAGTATGCTGCAGCATTCCCGCATCAGTTCAGGGGATATGGAGCCTACGGATATCAATGCATTGTGTGACGAATACTTGCGGTTAGCTTATCACGGAATGCGGGCTAAAGACAAGAGTTTCAATGCAGGGTATAAACTGGAACTGGACGAAAACCTGCCTTTATTAAAAGTAGTTCCTCAGGACATAGGACGGGTCCTTTTAAACCTGATCAACAATGCTTTTCAGGCTGTGACTGATGTTGAAAAACCTGAAGTTGTTGTCTCTACCCAAAAGCTGCTGGATAAAATTGAAATCAAAGTATCCGACAATGGCCCCGGTATCCCTGACTCCATCAAAGACAAAATTTTCCAGCCTTTCTTTACGACCAAACCGACCGGGCAGGGGACGGGGCTGGGATTGAGTCTGAGTTATGATATTGTGAAAGCACATGGAGGAGAACTTAAGGTTACATCGATTACTGGAGAGGGAGCAACTTTCACAGTGTCGCTGCCGGTGTGGTAAAGTTCCTACCGGTTTGTGGCCAAATGCATAACTTCAGAAAAAACGAAAACAACGATGAATTACCGTCTTCTCTTACCTGTGCTGTTGTTCCTGATGTTCGGCTGTCAACCCGCGAGTCAGGATCAAACTTCAGGATCAGAATCTACCAAATACGAAGACCTGGTTAACCTCTTTCAGGAATGGAGAAGCTTTGAAAAACCGCCATTATTGGAAGGAGCGCCGGATTATTCAGCTGCAACTTTTGCTCGGCGGCGCCCTGCATTTGAACAATTGCGGCAGCGGCTCATGGTGATGAATGACACATCCTGGCCGGTTGCCCAGCAAGTGGATTGGAACATCGTCCGGGCCGAAATGAACGGTTATGACTTTAATGACCGCATTCTTCAACCGTGGGTTCGTGATCCTGCTTTTTATAAATCGGTCTGGATGGAACGCAGCGATGTACCTGCCCACGAAGGCCCCACGCATCACGCGATCACGGAACTGTGGACGTACGTATTTCCCCTTACTACCGAAGAAAAAGAACGCTTGATTCATGACCTGCAAGTTATCCCCCCTCAATAAACAGGCCATGCAAAACCTCTCCGGTAATGCCAGAGACCTGTGGGTCACCGGTATCCGCGATATTCGTACCCAGGCCGCCGACCTCCAGACCATCCTGGGTCTCCCCGGTGTGGCAGGGGATGATGAATTGGTAACGGCGATTCAAAATGCGAACACCTCCACCCTGGAATTGGTGAGCTGGCTGGAGGGCGAGGCTCCTATGAAAAACGGTCCCTCAGGCATCGGTAAAGAAAATTATACCTGGTACCAGCAAAATGTCCACCTGGTTCCGCTCACCTGGAACGACGAAGTGATCCTGTTAAAGCTGGAACTTGCCCGGGCATGGTCAGCCTTGAAGCTGGAAGAACACCGCAACCGGGATTTGCCCCAGTTACAAGCTGTAAATTCCCCGAAGCTTATGACTCCCTGGCTGAACAAGGTGTCCGCAGCCTGATGGATTTTCTGGAGAAAGAGGATATTGTTACAGTTAAGGATTATTTTGAACCAGCTATACGGGAGCATTTGGGCTCGTTTGTGCCGGCGGAGGAACGCAATTTCTTTTGATCACTGCCCACCATGATCCCCGTCCGCTCTTTTCTCATTTTTACCACTGGTTTGAGCTCGCCCGCATGGATACTGAACCCCATCCAAGCGTGATTCGTCGCGGACCTTGCTTTACAATATTTTCGATTCCCGTAATGAAGGTACGGCCACTGCGGTCGAAGAACTATTCATGCAGGCCGGACTTTACGATGATTCACCCCGCACCCGCGAGATTGTATATATTATGATCGCCCAGCGCGCTGCCAGGGGCCTTGGCTCCCTCTATGCACAGGCCAACGAAATGACCATGGAAGAAGCCGGCGGCATCCATTCCGAATATACACCAAGGGGCTGGATGAAGACCGAGAAGGAGTTGCGCATTTTTGAGCAACATTTGTATCTCCGTCAGCCGGGTTATGGCACCAGCTACATCACCGGTAAATATTTATTGGAAAACACTCTGGCACAATTTGCCCGTAAGCAGGAGGTTACCGGTGAGCCCTTCCAGTTAAAAGACTTTTTGACCGGCTGAATGCCATAGGTAATATACCGATATGGTTAGGAGCCTGGGAAATGACAGGAGATAGGACGGACGTCAATCAGCTTTTGAATGGAAATCAAAACGAAACCATTCCATTGAAGTAAGGCATAAAGCTGAGGTGTCCGACAACCTGAACCTTGCTTTGCTCGGATTGGCTTTTCAGTAAATTCAATGCATTCATCGGTGTAACGGATCAATCATAGACTCTGGGTTTGCAGCTTACTGGTATATCTAGCTAATAAATTTTATCTTCAGCAAGGATAGGTCGGAATGCCAATCAAAACACCCTGCCACAAAAAACCAATCAGATGCAATGGCTTAATGCCCGATACATTCCAATTGATAGTTATCGTTTAACCGGCATTCCCTGGCTTCCAGTCATTGCTCAGGACCTGAAATATGGCAGCTTGCATCACAGGTGGTTGGGATGGATTCCTCAGGGAAAAGCCTTTATCATCCATTTACCTAAACTTAGATACTATTTCAACACGAATTGAACCGGGTAATTATGACCAGTTATAAACACCATTTCTTTTTATTCCTTTCTTTGATTGTATTGCTGTCCTGTAATAGAATATCTGATCTACCCGATGCTTCGGTTAAAATAGAAGTAAACCAGCGCACCAAACCATTCACTTTTTCAGAAGAAAAGGAGATCGTGTGGGAAGAAGTGGATCCCAAGACCATTCAACCACCCCAATCCTATCCGCTTGATTTGGACAAACTTCCGGTACGGCCGTTTTCCATGCCCCAATTCCAACCCTTGCGAAAGCCTTTGAAGCTCATCTTCTCGATTGGGACAATATTCCCAATCAAGCCATTGTATTTGACTCCGCCAGTATACAGCCATTTATATTAAATGTAACTGAGATCCCAGAACCAGTCATCAAAGAAATCGATCCATTTAATCCACAAGAAGATCTGAAGTCAGGTTTCATTAATTTTTCTGTATCTGAAGGTCTACCGGATGTAACCGTCCTGGATATTATCTCTGATGGGGCTAACGGGCAATGGCTTGCTACCACAAATTCTCTGTGTCATTTTGATGGTGAACGCTTGCACATTTATCCATATACGGCGATCGAGTCCCTGCTGTTGGATGAAGAGGGCCGAATCTGGACAGTCAGTGATAAACAAGGCATAAATATCCTGGATATTGCCAACAATAGGGCCTATCACTACGCTTCCGAAGAAAACTATATGGAAATATTTATGGATCATGAAGGCCTGTATTGGGTGGTTTCCTCCAGCAATTCTGGTATTTTTCAAATTGATTATAACGCATCTACAATCAAACAGTATCCGCTAAGTATAAAGCAATGTGTCACCGGACTTACGGATAAGGAAAACAATATTTGGATTGGCACCCAAGATAAAATAGTGGTAATTGACCAAAGCAGATCCTATTATAAAACACTGGAATGGGATGATTTCAATATCAACTGGATAACCGGTCTGTACGAAGATAAAAATGCAAACATTTGGGCCACAAATTGGGGTGGAGGTAACATAGCCAAAATAAATATAGCTAAAGACTCTGTCTACTACTTAAGGGAATTCACAGGTGGTACCGATCTATCCGGTCAATTTATTGAAGACAACTCGCAAAATATTTATATCTCTCGAAATAATTTGTTAAGCATCCTCAATCCAGAGGAGACAATGATCAAAAAGGTACCAATAAATTCAGTTGTGATTAGTACCTGGCAAATATGTCCGCTCTACATCGATGACCGAAATGTACTTTGGATCGGCACCGACGGCAGAGGCATTTTATTGAAAGATCTGAATGACCTGGATATCCAATACCTGGATAAATCGAATGGTTTAATGAATCTCGAAACATGGGAAATCATGGAGAGTTCATCAGGTGAGACCTGGCTGGGAGGTTATATTGGTATAGATATTATCTCAAAAGATAAAAGCCAAATTAAGACGATTACCCGTAGCATGTTACGGGCCTCAAATAACGATGACATTCAATTTTTCAAAGAACTTAACGATGGTATTTATTGTGTTGGGGCGGGAGTTGGATTTGATTTGATTAATACTCGTCAAAAAAAACTTACTCGCTATTCAAATGAGCAACAAATCGACTCTGGTGTTAATGACCTGATGATTGATGACCAGGGCGTCTATTGGTTAGCCCTCAATAAAGGTCTTTACCAATTTGACCTGAATCATGGAACACTGAAGATAATTAATGAAAAGGAGGTCAAATACCTGGTAATGAGGTTGAAAATGTAATTGTGGATGCATTTTCGCAGTATTGGTTGGCTACTTCGGAAGGCCTGGTCGTCATCGATCCGACCAGGAATACTATAAAACATCTCACAAAAAAAAGAAGGCTTGATTGAAACGATATTATGGACATCATTTTAGTTGAGAATGATATCCTGTGGGTAGCGACAACAAAGGGATTGTCAATCATTAATATCAAGGATCAACTTATAACAAATTACGGTGATGAAAGCCTTCATTCTTCGGAGCTTTGGGACTTGGTAGAAGGAAAAGATCAGATGTATGTAGGTTCGACGAATGGTCTTATGGTCATGCGTAAAGAGCCTCTGGAAAATGGAGATTATTCCATTTATTATCTTGGGCCATCTCAGGGTTTTTACGCCCGGATTACCATCAAAAAGCAGGCACAAGGACTAAAAGTGGTGAGGTATGGATGGTAGCCGGTCCAAATCCTAAAGTAGTTGTTTTTAATGACCAGGATCCGGTGCCTGGATCAGGTGATGAGGTTCATATTACTGGAGTCTCCATATTGGATAAGGCCTTTAATTTTAGTGATTCGTTGTCAGCTTCCTCCGGATACGATTCCAGGATCAATTGGACAGCGTTAAAATATCCATACAATATTCCCATTGGCTTGCAACTGCCCAGTGACCATAACTCCATTAGCTTTAGTTATGCTACCAATGATCTATTTAACCAGGACAAAATAAACTACAGATATCAGTTAACAGGGAGCGATAAGGACTGGATTTACGCGAAGAGCAATCCCAAAACGCTCAACTATTATAATTTGAGCCCCGGCGACTACACGTTTAAAGTGAGTGTAAATGAATTCAATGGTTCCTGGAGTAAACCAGCAGAATTCACTTTCGAGATTCTTCCCCTGGTGGCTAACGTGGTGGGCATATATTTTATATGGCATCCTGTTATCCGGGTTGATTACACTAATAGTAAATTACCGTTCGAGGATATTAAAAGAAAAAAATAAACAGCTGGAAAAGACGATCGCTGAAAGGACCAAAACATTACGTGAGACCATCGAAAATTTGAAATCAACCCAATCACAGCTAGTCCATTCTGAGAAAATGGCCTCGCTGGGTGAGCTAACTGCCGGAATTGCCCATGAAATTCAGAATCCTTTGAATTTCGTGAATAATTTTTCGGAAATCAACTCGGAGTTGATTGAAGAACAAATAGAAGCACTTGAGAAGGGTCATTTGGAGCACGTCAAATCACTTGCTGATGAAATTGCCGCGAATGAACAAAAAATAATTCACCATGGGAAAAGGGCAGATTCTATTGTAAAATCCATGCTGCTGCACTCCAGGAACAGCTCAGGCGAAAAGGAACTGACGGATATTAATGCACTTTGTGACGAATATTTGCGCTTGGCTTATCACGGTATTCGTGCTAAACACAAATCTTTTAATGCCGCGCTTAAAACAAATTTTGATTCCAGTTTGCCGAAAATAAAGGTGG
Source organism: Lewinellaceae bacterium (assembly GCA_020636355.1). Lineage (GTDB taxonomy): Bacteria > Bacteroidota > Bacteroidia > Chitinophagales > Saprospiraceae > JAGQXC01. The sequence goes on from JACJYB010000010.1 coordinate 54,978, forward strand.
TTCCGCAAGATATTGGAAGAGTCGTTTTGAACATCATCAATAACGCCTTTCAGGCCTGTACTGAGCGAAATCGAAGTGCTATACATGATGTAGAAAATCCATCACTTTCAATTTCAACGAAAAGGTCGGATGGTCAGATCGAAATTAGGATTGCAGACAATGGACCTGGAATTCCAGATAATATCAAAGACAAGATCTTCCAGCCCTTCTTCACCACCAAACCGACGGGTCAAGGGACGGGGCTGGGATTGAGTCTGGCGTATGATATCGTAAAGGCACATGGAGGGAGAATTAGAGTGGAGAGCGAGGCCGGAAGAGGAACCGAATTTATTATTCGATTGCCTGCTGATTGAATTTTATCTGGTTGACTTGGCGGGCACTCCAAATTCTTTTTTGAAAAACAGATGAATGAAGGACCCGGAAGAGTCGGATAAAGCGATTATCAGCGGTTAATAAATATCTTAATGAAAAATTGATTAGTCAGGATTAGCGCATGGCACCAATACGTCAACTGGCCGCAATACTTTTCGCCGATATTATGGGATTTACCGCCCTGATGGGGGACGATGAGGAATTAGCATTGTCACTCCGCGAAAAATTGAAAGGAAAGCTTGAAGCGGAAGCCCGGGAACACAATGGCCGGATTGTAAAATTCATGGGAGACGGTGCGCTGTGCAGTTTTACCAGTGCCAGTGAAGCGGTGCGGGCGGCGATTGCTGTCCAGCGGGTCATGCTACAGGAGCCTAAAGTGCCGGTGCGCATCGGTATCCACCAGGCTGACGTGGTCTTTGAGGAAGCCGATGTGCATGGTGATGGAGTTAATATTGCCTCACGGCTGGAATCGCTGGCCGTACCCGGAAGCATCCTGATCTCGTCCAAGGTCGTGGATGACATCAAGAATCAAAAGGACATTCAGGCGGTCTCCTTAGGCCTCTATTCGCTGAAGAATGTACGGGAGCCCATGGAGATCTTTGCCATCAGCAATCCGGGGCTGGAAGTCCCGGTGGGTAAGGAGCTGCAAGGCAAAGCTGAAAAGTACAAGGAGCAAAAACCGGGCGGGAAACGCATTTTGACCGCAAGTAAAATAGGAATTCCTCTGGTCATCATTGCCCTGGCAGCGTGGCTGATCGTTACCCCGCGGCTTAAAAAGCAGGATGCCCGGTATGAGCTAATACCCGCCATCCAGGATGAATTAAGCTTGAATTACATTCCTTCGGTAAAAGCCTTTGACCTGGCCCGTGAGGCCAAACAGATCATCCCGGATGATTCCCTATTGACTGACTTATGGCAGACTATTGCCACGACCATTACCATCGAAACAGATCCTCCCGGAGCAGAGTTGTTCTGGAAGGATTATACGTCACCGGACGCCGAATGGCGTTCAGCGGGGATCACACCTCTCGTTGATGTACAATTGCCAAGGGCTTATCTGCGCATGGAATTCAGAAAGCAGGGGTATCAAACGCTGGAATATGCCGGTCCTGGTTTTTTAAGCAACCTAAAGCCGGATCTGACCCACCTTAAACTGGATGCAACGGGGAGCATTCCTGAGCAAATGGCGCGGATTCCCGAATGGACCGTTTACTTTGATTTGCCCAGTCTGCAGAATGTCCAAGGGAAAGTCGTCCCGGAGTTTTTAATGGATAAATATGAAGTGACCAACAGCCAATATAAAGCCTTCGTGGACGCCGGGGGTTATACCAATCCTGCCTACTGGGCTGAACCCATTCTGATGGATGGAAAGGAGATTTCGCTGGAAGAAGCCGTGAAACTATTTGTGGATCGCACCGGTAGACCGGGACCTGCTGGGTGGGAAGGCGGGACCTATCCGGAAGGACTGGAGAATCATCCGGTCACTGGAGTGTCCTGGTATGAAGCGGCTGCCTATGCCGTGTATGTCCATAAAAAATTGCCCACCATCTATGAGTGGTCCCGGACGGCTGCTACTGCCCGAACGGAGTTCATGGTGCCGCTGAGCAATTTCAATGGCGTATCGACGGTCGAAGTGGGATCGCTTCCTGGCTACAGTACCTTTGGATTGTACGACATGGCCGGCAATGCCCGGGAATGGTGCTCCAATGCCACCGGTAGCAATGATCAACGCTTTGTCCTGGGAGGCGGGTGGAATGATCCTTCCTACGCCTTCAACGACAGCTACACCCAGAATGCGCTGGACCGGAGCGTATCCAACGGGTTCCGTTGTGTGAAAGAATTGCAGGATGACCCGGACCGCTTTGGGTTGAACCAGTCCATACATGGCGATTATCGGGATTACCGCAAAGAAAAACCAGTGGACAATGCCACCTTTTCTATCTACCTGACCCAGTTTGCCTACGATAAAGATCCGTTGAATGCCCGGGTTGAAGCCAGCTATGACCGGGAATTCTGGACCATTGAAAAGGTTTCTTTTGATGCCGGATATGGTGATGAGCGAATGGAGGCGTACGTTTATTTACCCAAAAACTTTAAGCCTCCCTATCAGACCATTCTGTTATTTCCCGGTTCCAATGCCCTGTACACTTCCGAATACAATGTGGACAGTTACATCGGATGGTATGATTTTTTTCTTAAAAGTGGTCGGGCATACGTGGAGCCGATCTTTAAAAGCACCTACAACCGGCGCGATAAGCTGAATTCCCGTTTACCTCAGGAGACCGTCCAGTACAAAGACCATGTGATCATGTGGCGGAAAGATTTGGGCCGGGCCATCGATTACCTCGAAACCAGGCCGGATATCGATACGGATAAGCTGGCTTTTTATGGCATCAGCTGGGGGGGATTTATGGGGGGCATTTTACCAGCGGTGGAGAAGAGGATCAAAGTGGTGATGCTGAATGTAGGCGGAATGGCCATGACCAAAACATTTCCTGAAGTAGATCAGATCAATTTTCTGCCCCGGATTACCCAGCCCGTGTTGATGGTTAATGGTAAACACGATATGTATTTCCCGGTGGAGTCCGCCCAATTACCTATGTTTGATTTGCTCGGTACTCCGGCCAGGGATAAGAAGATCAACATTTACGATTCGGGGCACCTGACACCCCGCATTGAGGTCATGAAAGCAACACTTAACTGGCTGGATCATTATTTTGGTCCGACGGATAAACTGGTAAATTCATCCGATAACCAATGAGAAAATCAAACCATACCGCGAAAACTATTTTGATAAGCCTTGGTCTGCTAACCGGTTTTTCAAGCATTTTCGCGCAAAAAACTCTTGATCCCGAAGAGGAAAGAACAGCCATCGAAAGCAGGGATGCCTTGTATTCCCAATACCAACTGCAGGGCGATTCGGTTGCCATAGCAAACATTGTACACCAGCGATGGTTCCATCGGGTGCGAGACGGGGCCGGAGATCCTGGCAGCGGCAGGAAGCTGGATCCGCAGCGGTATCAAAAATGATTCACGACATGTGCTTTTTAAGACGGTTACTTTAAATGCAGACGGTGAAATGCTGATTGAAACCGGTATCATAGAGGGTCGTAGTGATGCTGGGGTTTTAAAATATTCCGGTAAATATCTGGTGGTCTGGAAAAAAGAAGATGGGGTGTGGAAATTATTCAGGGATGTAGTATTGTGACACCGGGAATGTATTTAATGATTTAATAGTGGAATACCTCGTTCTTAAAAATCCGGTCGCATTGGTTTATTTACGCTCATTTTATTAAGTGAAATGGGATCGAAACGTATAATTCACCCCAAATGGATTATCCTTCAAATACGGCAGGGGAAGTTTCTAAATCGGTTATCTTAAGGTCCTCAAAAAACTGAATTTATGCTTAGGTCAGGGTATTTATTCATGGTAGTCATTTTTGTTTTGGTCTCAGGACGAAATGAGATTCAGGCTCAGGCCGGTATGCCTTCACGACGGGTGGATCAGGACCGCATCGAAGAGCGAATTCAGGAACTGGCTCAATTTGGCCGGGACTCAACCGGTCACGGCTACCGGGTGGCTTATACACCCGCAGATGTAGCCGGCCGGGCCTGGTATATGGACCAGATGCGCCAGACGGGACTGGAAGTATCGATCGATGCTGCCGGTAACCTCATCGGAAAACGACCAGGTGCTAACCCGGGTTTGAAACCTATTGCTTTTGGTTCCCATATCGATATGGTGCCGGACGGTGGTAATTACGATGGTTGTGTCGGTTCCATCGCAGCACTGGAAGTCATGGATGTATTGAAAGAGAATAATATACAGACAGACCATCCGCTGGAGATCCTGATCTTTTCAAACGAGGAAGGAGCGACCTACGGCAGTAGCTTCATGGCCGGCCACCTGGGAAAGGAAGTTCTGGAGACGGTGAGTCAAAGCGGACTTACCCTTTACGATGGCATCAAGGCCATCGGTGGAGATCCTGACCACATTCAGGATGCCGTACGCCAGAAAGGAGATCTGGCTGCCTTTCTGGAACTGCACATCGAGCAGGGTGCTTTTCTGGAGCGGGATCAGATCCAGATTGGGGTGGTCAGCGGTATAGTAGGCATACTGCAGTGGGACGTCACCATTACCGGCATGGCCAATCATGCCGGCACGACACCCATGAATTTGCGCCATGATGCTTTGCTGGCGGCGGCTAAATACATCCAAGCTGTAAATGATGTAATAACCAGTCACGAAGGTACTCAGGTAGGCACTGTGGGCAAGATTTCAGTCCAGCCGGGAGCCTATAATGTCATTCCGGGAAAGGTCATCACCAGCCTGGAAATCCGGGATCTGAACTCGGATAAGATTATGATGCTGTTTCATGAAATCGAAGGCCGGGCGGCGGAAATTGCAAAATCATCCGGTGTGACCATCACCTTCAAAAAAGTCATCGGAACTACTCCGGCATTGACAGATAAAGGCATTCAGGATAAGATCATTGCATCTGCCCAAAAATTAAATCTTACGTATCAGGTCATGCCCAGTGGCGCCGGGCATGATTCGCAGGAAATAGCTACCATCGCACCGGTAGGGATGATCTTTGTGCCTAGTGTCAAAGGCATCAGCCACTCTCCGGATGAGTACACCAAACCGGAGGACATGGCCAATGGCGCCAATGTGCTGTTGCAAACGATTCTTGCATTGGACAAGCAATAGCAGCCCGGATTTCCGGTTATGGTCCATGGAGGGCAGCACCCTGTTGTACCGTTGTTTTGGATTTAGCACCCCCATTTTCAATGATAAATATGAAGTATCTTGGCTCAAACCAGGTATTTTGAATTCATTTAGGTCAATGAAAGCAGTAAAATGAAGTTGCCACCGGTCTTATTTCTCGCCTTCGCCAACGATCAGGATCAGTACTTGCTGATGATCCAGCGGGAACGGAAAAACATCATCCGTACACTGCGCCGCCATCATGACCGCCAGGTAATCCGGGTCGTGGCGGAACCCAGCACCACCCTGGAAGACCTCTTTGATCATTTCAATCACTACCGGGATCAGGTTGTCATTTTTCATTATGGAGGACATGCCGCAGGCACCCACCTGCTGCTTGAAACCGATGAATTGGGCTCTGAAAAAGCCCGGTCCCGGGGATTGGCCCAGTTACTTGGCGCCCAGGAAAACCTGCAATTGGTCTTTTTGAATGGTTGCGCCACAAAAGACCAGGTGTCCCAGCTGTTTGAATACGGAGTTAAAGCCGTCATCGCGACATCGGTCAAAATTGACGATCGTATGGCCACCGAATTTGCCGAACAGTTTTACCTCGCATTAAGTAGCCACAGCAACATAAAGCGCTCCTTTGAGATTGCCCGGTCCTATGTCCTTGATCAGTCCCAGACTGGTTTTTCGCTGGATTTTGGGTTGGCGGTATGGGGCGAATCGGTTGAGGCAGATATTCCCTGGGGATTGTACATCCGTCCTGGTGCTGAAGAAGCGCTGCAGTGGAGTATTGCGCATAATACGCCGGCAAATACCGTTGTGCGGAACCGGTATGATTACCAGAATGTCGTGGAAGTCAACCTGGCTCTCATTGAAATTTTGTGTGAGCCACTGGCTAGGTTTCATCCACCCCTGGACTTTGAGCTGAATAAGGACCCACTGGATATTCCAAGCATTAAGAGGGAGATCATCGACAGCTTTCCCATTCCCATTGGTGAGCAGGTTCGCAAACTTTTTACCCGAAACATCGACCCGGGACAGCGCGATGAAATGGAGAAGCTTTCGCTGACCCGGTTGAAGCAGTTGATTGCCTGTTATCGGAAAACCCTTGAATTTGTAAGTTTTATAGTGTTATCCCAATTGTGGGATGAGATGAATAAAAATCCCGCCATAAAAATCTCAGAAGATCACATTGTTGAGTTTAATGCTTTTTTTAACCTGAATAAAGAAAATTGGCAATCATTCAATCACGTAAAACTGATCTTGAATGTGATGGAGATTTTTGATGAATACCGGATTGAAGGTTATATGGAAGAATTGACCGGGGTGCGCATAGCTGCGGAAAATGATCCCGAACTCTATGCCGCTCACCATTTTATGAATACGGTACATCAACAGATCCTGAACAATGACCTGGAAGAAGGTAAAATAGAGGAATATTGCATGGATGGTGAGCTACATCTGGCAACCATATTAAAGGCATTTGCATTTCTGGTTAAATATAAATTATCAACCATTACCAATATCGAGATCATTAAGCGCAGGAATCAGGCTGCAAAATTCAAGCATCACCAGATCATGTTGAGCAAAGCTTTGACGACTTCCCATGCGGGAATTTCGGAAGTGGGAACGGTTTTCAATAATTACTCCGATAGTAAATCAGTCCTTTTTCTAAAAACGGAAAATGACGAAATAACCGATTATTTAAGTATGTCTCCCTTCATCATCGATCAGAATGTACTTGATGGGGAATTGAGCTCGAAAATATATTTCTTCGCTTACCAGGATGAGGGCGTCCTGCACTATCAGTATTTGAATAATCCTGGAGATAAATTGCTACTCATTGATGCCAACCATTATCACCAGATCTGGGATGAATTTGAAACATTCAGAGCGGTCATACTGGGAAAGGAGAAGGTTGATACCGTCGCCAATCTGCGCTCGGGAGCTTCCCGATTTATGAAAAAACGCCAGAGGTAAGAAAAAATGGAAAAATCATCCCCCTTCAAATTTCTGGACGCCTTTCAGGAAAATGACCGCTCGGTTTTTTTCGGCCGGGAAGAAGAAATAGAACGTCTGTACGATCTGGTCAATCAATCCAGGTTGACCCTGCTCTATGGGCAATCCGGTACCGGCAAGACCAGTTTGGTGCGCTGCGGACTGGTCAATCGATTTATGCCATCGGACTGGTTCCACCTGTATCTGCGTCGGGGAGATGACATTAACCGAACATTACAGGAAACCATCGAGAGGGCCAATGTGGTTGTCGAAAGCCCGTTGGAAATCCTCAAAGAGCGACTGAAAAGAAAGACCATCAATCCGGTCGCGCAGCCCGTTGCGATCCAGAGGGAAAAGCCGGACAATCCGGTTATCCATGGATTACAAGCACTGCATACGCAGTTTCTTAAGCCAGTGTATCTGATATTTGACCAATTTGAAGAACTCTATATTCTCGGTGATGACCAGGAAAGAACGACCTTTTACCATACGGTGGAGGAGATTCTTGAAAAGGCACCATTTTGCCGGTTCATCATCATTATGCGGGAAGAAGCCATCGCACAACTGTATGATTTTGAAAAAGTCGTACCCATCCTGTTTAAAAAAAGATTGCGGGTGGAACCGATGAGTACGGACAAGGTAAAACAAGTCATCAACAATTCCTTTGGGGCATTTAATATTCACCTGAAACCGGACCGGCAGAAGGATCAATTAACCGGCTTATTGCTGGATAACATCAGTCATCGCAAATCGGGGATTGCGCTGCCTTATTTACAGGTTTACCTGGACATGCTTTACCGTTCTGTCAATCCGGAGACGGAGACAGGTAATTCGGGATCTGGTTATCCACCCGTGTCAATCACCAGCAAGGACATTGACGCTTTGGGACCGATCGATGATGTTCTGGGTCGATTTCTGACCGAGGTTGAAGCCCACCTGGCTGGTGAACTCGAATTGGAGAAGGAAACCATCAATGCCGTAATGGATGGTTTTGTCACTGATGAAAAGACCAAACGTCCCGTCCAGTATCGGCGTGAACATGACCTGATGATTCTTGCCACGGAAGCGGACTTCTTTTTTCCCACGTTGTCACCAGAAACACTGACTCGTATTCTGGAGGGCCTGGAACGCAATCGCATCATTCGCATTGAGAACGAAAGCATCGAACTCGCCCATGACAGCCTGGCTGAGGAAATTGACAAAAGGAGATCTGCCGATCTGCGGCTCAAGCGCGAAGTCATCAGCCGTTTGCATAACAGTTTTATCGAATATCAAAAATCAGGACAGCACCTTAATGAAAAACAACTGGAATCCATTCTGCAGGTTGCCGACAGTTTGTCGTTGGATCCCGCAATGGCTTCATTCATCGAGGCCAGCAGATTCCACAACCTGGAAGTAGCCCGGGTCGAAAAAGAACGGATGGCCAAAGAACAGGCGCTGGAGCAGGAAAAAGTGACCACCCGGAAACAGCGGAAACTGATCGGAGTGATGGCTGTCTTAATCCTGGGCGCCCTTGCCGCCACCATTCTCGCAATAACCAATCAGCGAAAAGCCGAACAAGCCGGGATTATTGCCAAGGCCCGGCAACTGGAGGCGGATTCACTGCGGCTGATTGCCGAAGAACAAGGATTGCAGGCATCGGATGCCCGGGATTCAATCCGGGATATCCTGAATTCAATCGATGAAATTACCGCCGGTTTGGTCGAAAAGGTCCAATCCGGAAGAATGTCCGGCGTCGAATTGCAAAAGGTGCAACAAGCATTCCATCAACTTTCCGAACCTGCACCCAAGCCCGCGCTGGCACAGATGGTTAGGTATGCAAGCTTAAATGAACCGATACGACTGATGATTCAGAATGAAGATAAATCGCTGATCGAAGTAGCAGACAGCCTGGCCCCGCTAAACGAAACCCTTTTTATGATCCTGCGGGTGAAAACTCCGCAAACAGAAAATCTGCAGATAAAATGGTACAACCAGGAGAATGAGCGGTCCCTGATTGCGGATAATATTCAGGTGACGGATATCAATCCTACCCAGGAGCTGGTTCTCAAGAAAACATTTAATGAACCGGGCCCATACATCAGCCGGGTTTTTAACAGTAAAGGCCGGGAAATTGGCCGCAAGCGATTTACCGTTATGTCCCGCTCTGACCTTCGTAAGGCTCGTCGTGAAGAGAAGAAAGATGCAAATGACGGGAATAATTGAAATAAGTTGCCCGGAAAAGAGGGCTTGTGGCAAGCTATTTTTCCAGTCGTTAAAGGATGACGAACTGGTTGTCTACCGGATAAGCTCGGGCAAGGAAGTGGTAAACATGACCATGCAAGCGCTGTTTGTTGCAACCTAATTGGTATATTGGCGTGTATAGCTGTCCGGAAAACCAGTTCGATGGAATCTCCAGTTATTTTATTGACTTTTGCCAATGATCGTGATGCTTATCTGCCTCTGATCAATCGGGAACGTAAGAACATCATGCGTACCCTGAGAAGGCATGATGATAAAAATCTAGTCCGTTTGATCTCCGAATCGGATCCGGGTCTGCCTGATATGATGGAGATGATCCGGAATTATCAGGATCATTTGACCTTGTTCCATCATAGCGGGCATCGAGGTGGGGCATCAGGGCAATCCAGCGAGGCGGACGAACTTTATGCTCTCCTGGGTTCGGTCAAATCGCTCCAATTGGTTTTTTTGAGTGGTAACGCCGACCGGAAGTTGGTTGAAAAGCTGTTTAACCATGGAGTGAAAGCAGTGCTGGCAACGTCCACGGATACTGCCGATAAGAGAACTACCGAATTTGCCGAACAATTTTATCATGCACTGGCCAGCTATACCAATATTCAGAAAGCCTTCGAGATCGCCTCTTCCTTTCTTGCGGCCAAATACGAGGACATGGGCGAAATAAAGATCCACCGTGATGCATCCGCCATGAACCTGCCGACCGAATTGGCCTGGGGGCTGTACGTACATGCCGGTAATGACCATATCCTGAACTGGTCTCTTCCAAAAAGCAGCCGGCGCGGTGCCATGGGTAGCAGGGTGGAGTATGAAACACAAGTTGACGTTAACGACATATTAATTGACGTGATTTGCGAACAGATCGCGGAATTCAACCCGGATTTGGACCATGAACTCAGCAAGGAAGAACTGGACATTCCTTCCATTAAGCGGGAGATCATCGATTGTTTTCCCACACCAATAGGAGAACAACTGCGAAAACTGTTTACCCGAAGCAACGACATCTCCGAGCCTGATGAAATGGAAATTTTCAGTTTGGCGCGACTGGAGCAGATCGTGCTTACCTATCGGACATCCATGCAATTTGTCAGTTTCATCCTGTTGTCTCAATTGTGGGATGAGAAATACCGCCATCCTGAACTAAACATCAGTGATGACTACATCGTGGAATTTAATAGTTTTTTCGCGCTAAGGGATAATAATTATGAATCCTTTGATTACGTGAAGCTTATCCGTATGCTTACGGATCTATTTGACGAATGGGACATCAAGTATTTTATTGATGAATTAAAGAAGGTGCGTATTGAAGAGGATCAAAACACCGAATTATTTCCTTCATACGTATTTATGGATAGCCTCCATCAGGATATTCTGGATCACAATATTCAGACTGAAGATATCGAAGGACTTTGTCTGGAGGCGGAAGAGCATCTCGGCATTATTTTAAAGTCATTTGCCTTTCTGGTAAAATATAAATTAAGCACCATTAAAAATATTGAAATAATAAAAAGACGGCATGAGGATGCGACCTACCGTCATAGTCAAATATTGCTCAATAAAGCGCTTACGGTGGCAAGTACCGGGATTTCAGAAATTGGGGTGGTATTTACCAATTTTACCGACAATAAATCGGTCCTTTTTCTAAAAACAGAAAACAATGAAATAAAAGATTACCTGAGTTTGTCTCCTTTTATCATCGATCAGAATGCGCTGAATAAAGATTACAGTTCAAAATTGTACCTCTACGCCTATGAGCATGGTGATGCCTATTATTTTGAATTTTTGAATAACCGGCTGGATAAAAAACTATTGGTAGACAGTGATCAATACGATTACATCAGGGAAGAATTTATCAAGTTTAAAGCCACCCTGCTGGGTGTGGACTACCAGCCCAAAACAACCAAAACCATAGAGCGGCCGGCTTCAAGGTTTATGAAGCGCAAATAAAAGCAGTGGATCCATTATGAGCAGTACTTCTCCCTTTAAATTTCTGGATGCCTACAACAAAGCGGATCATGCTATCTTTTTTGGCAGGGTGGAGGAGATTGAAAAATTGTATGAGATGGCCCACCAAACCAATCTGACCCTGGTATATGGTCAATCAGGCACCGGTAAGACCAGCCTGATTCAATGCGGTCTGGCCAACCGCTTTCAGAGTTCCGATTGGTTTGACGTCTATATCCGGCGCAATGACGAGATCAATCAATCGTTGTTGCAGGGTCTGAAGAAACTGGATTCGGGTAAAAAAACCTCTCAGGGTACGCTGTTGGAACGGCTGCAAAAACACCGAAAGGAGGTGCGCGCGACCACTGGAATAGAGGAAACGAAAGGGTTGAGTCCGGTAATCAAAGCGTTGCGTTCCTTGCATAAGCATTACCTGAAACCCATTTACCTGATTTTCGATCAGTTTGAAGAGCTGTTTATCCTGGGTTCGCAAGAAGAACAAGAAATCTTTTACCATACGGTGGCCGATGTATTGCAATCGGAAGGGTATTGCCGGATGATCTTCGTCTTGCGGGAGGAGGCCATTGCCCAGCTCTATGACTTTGAAAAGGTGGTTCCCACATTGTTTGACAAGCGTCTGCGGGTTGAACCCATGGGCCGGACCCGGACGATGGAAGTGGTGAAGCAAACCTGCCGTAAATTTGGCATCAAACTGGATGGTCTCAACGTACCCGAATCGATTATAGAAGCGATCTCCGGAGGAAAAGGCCGCGTAGAACTGACCTATCTGCAGGTTTTTATGGACCGTCTCTACCAACTGGCCACCGAAAACGGATCGGAAGAAGTTCACTTCAGCGAGCCATTGGTCAACCGGCTGGGTAATATCGAGGATGTACTGGCGGAATTTCTCCGGGATCAGTCGCTGGAAATCCAGACAGATCTGGAAAGGGCACTGCCACCGGTACCACATCGTGGACTCAATTTCGTTCTGAATGCATTCGTGACGTTGGAAGGAACCAAACAGTCCCTTACCCGAAGGCAGATCCGGATTCCCCAGTTGACCGCTGAACAAACTGATTTCTGCCTGGAACGGCTGGAAAAGGGTCGAATCATACGGTATGCAGAAGATCGCTATGAACTAGCTCACGATGCACTGGCCAAGCAAATTGCCGATCAGCGAAGTGCCGAAGACATCGCTTTCCTGGAAGTAAATAAACTGATCCAGGACCGGTTCCGGATATTTAAAAGTACCAATACTTACCTGAATCACAGTGAATTGGCATTGATCGGTAACTACCGGAAACGTCTGGAGGAAGAAAATAAGTTGAGCGAAGCCGAATGGAAATACATTAAAAAAAGCGATCAGGAAGATAAACGGATCCGGAAGAGACGCCGGATGATCGTCACGGGAGTCATTGCCGTATTGTCCGTGTTGGTTTTGGCATCCGGATTCCTTTTTGTAACCGCACAACGAAATTTGACGGCCTTTAAGGAAGAGCAGAAGCGCAATGCCGAGGCCAAGTATGCCGCCCGCATGGCACAAGGTGAACAGGCGATGGCGTCAAGTAATTATGAACGAGCCAAGGAGGAATTTCTGATTGCATTGGAACACAAAACGGATGACTCTCTGGCACTGAACAAGATTTCCGAAGCCGAAATAAAACTCCGGAACAAAGCGGAATTTGAACGGAACATAACCCAGGGTGACTCCCTGTATGCATTGGGTGAATCGTATTATGTGGATGCCTGGAATCAATACAAGGAGGCACTCAATCTCGACTACAACAATCCGGTGGCTCAGGGGAAAATCGGAACCGTGGAGGGGAAACTGGAAACCCTCTATTCAAAATGGATCAGCAACGGAGACAACTTTATGATCACACATAATCGATCAGGATATTCAAATGCGCTCCGCAATTACGAACGGGCAAACCGGTTTCGATCCACACCTGAGTTACGGCAAAAAATTGCCGAATGTGAAAAGGCATTGGGACAAAATTAAAAATGACGGATGGCTGTCCGGATCCTCCTGGAGGACCGACCGGTTGTATACATTTTGTATCTTGGATTCGTTGACAGGCTCCGAGACCGGTTAACAAACGACGCAAAGCCATGGCGAAACGTTTCTTGCTTTTATTGTGTTTTCTGGCACTTCTGTACGGTTGTGATCCCTACAAATTGCCCGAAGTAAGTTACATTGAGTTGACCCGCCCCAGCGTTATGAGTTCTACCTTCACGACAGTCCAACTGAAAGGCCAGGTCCTTGGTGTGCAAGCCAGTGATAAAATCTCCCAGCATGGATTTGTCTGGTCAATCAACAATCAAAATCCAACAGTTGATGATGAGATCAAATCCCTTGGCAGCCGGCAGGAATCAGGATCTTTCTCCACCGAGATCACCGGTCTTGCTATCAATACGGCATATTTTATCCGGTCTTTTGTGGAAATTGGAGGTGATATCCGGTACAGTACCGAAGTTCTGACTTTTCAACCGGAGCATCTTGACTTTTCCATCACCATGGATTCCATCAAGAATTCAACCAATAAGATTGATCTGTATGGTTCCATCACCGGACTTGACCCGGAGGTCTCCATCAGTTCGTATGGTCATGTTTGGTATTCTTTTTCAGATGACCCGCAACCCAGATTGCCCGAGATTGAGGTTGATCATATCAACAGCCTTGGAAGGCTGAATAATGTAGGGGCATTCATTCACACCACAATTGAAAATCCAGTACCCGGATTTACCTATCAAGTCCGGTCTTTCCTGACTTCGGGATCGAAAGCCTTTTACTCACCCCAGAATCTTATTTATACCAAAGGCGATGCATGGGTACCCTTGTACTATTCTTTTCATGATTATGCCCAGTTTTATTTTGCATTTGATGACGAAGTATACCTCTATTTTAACAACGGATTTTATAAGTTCGACCCCATTGAGAATACCTTCAAAGAAAGATCTCCTATTCCGGATCCGGATTATCCAGGGTTTGTACCAAGTAATGGCTCCTACTTTGTGATTGGCAACAAAGGGTATTACGGCAATGGATTCTGGAAATCAAATGAAGTGGAAGCCATTTCCAATGAATTTTGGGAATACGACCGGATCACCGATACCTGGCGTCAACTGAGGCCATTTCCGGGCACCTTGCGAAAGCAGACCAGTCATTTCAGTGTCGGACCTTACGGCTATGTGGGGTTGGGAGAATCACCGGATGGTAACCTCTTGAATGACTTTTGGGAGTATCATCCGGAGCAGGATGAATGGGTCCGGATAGCGGATTATCCGGGATTGCGGAGATACCGGCCGGTAAAATTTCAATTTGCCGACCGGGGTTGTGTTGGCCCTGCCTGGTTTGATCCATTGGTAGATTGTTATTGTTACGAACCGGCTAAACAAGCCTGGAGCAGGACCAAAGATCTTCCGGTTATCCTTAATCCTTTTTATGATTTCAATTACTTTACCATTGGGCAGAAAGGCTATTTCATTTCACCCGATGTGGATAATAACTTTTGGGAATACGATCTTGTCAAAGACCAATGGATGCGGCGTGCTGACTATCCGGGTGGCGCCAAAGCAAATGCCATCGGTTTCTCAGTCATTGGGAGAGGCTACATGTTGTTTGGAGACAATATAGCAGGGTCAAATTCATCCAGCATTGATGCGTGGCAATACTTACCGGAATTTAATGAATAGTCATGGTTAGGCGCAAACTGTGGATCCATCTGTTAGTTTTCATCGTTGGGGTATGCCTAACCAGCTGCGAAAAGTTACGATTGGATAAGCTCGGATTTGTGGAGATCCAGTTGACCGGGGTAAGCAATGTGTCGCTGGTATCGGCTACCTTCGCGGGTCTTATCACCGGTCAGGGAGGTATCACGGATCATGGATTTGTGTGGTCTGCCACGGAAGAGGCTCCAACCGTCCTGATCAATGATGGAATCAAGCGGCTTGGTGTCCGAGGTGAAGGTGATTTTTCCACTGCGGTTTCAGCCCTACGTTCCGATACCCGGTATGTGGTGCGGGCATTTGTAGAGCTCGAAGATGTTGTTATATACAGCAAAAGTATGCTGGAATTCAAGACCACTGAGTTAAGCCTGAGTACCCTTCCGGTAAAATACACTGGAGGACGAAGTGCTACACTACACGGATCGCTGACGGGACTTGATCCCAGTAATCCGGTGATTGATTATGGTCATTGCTGGTCGACCACGACGGCTGTGCCGAATCTGACCACCAGTACCTACAGCCGATTAGGCCGGCCTACCTCCGACCGCCAGTATGCAAGCATCATTGACAGTCTGGCCAATCACACCACTTATTTTATCCGTGCCTATATGCTGGCCAATCTGGGAAACGATACGATTTATGGCGAAGTGGTAGAATTCTCCACGGATTTGTATGACATCTGGGAGCGAAAGGAGGATCTTCCTAAAGGTGGTATTAGTGGTGCCACGACATTCACCATTGGAGATGTTGGATATGTACTTCACGAATGGGAATTGTGGGCGTATGACCCACAGGCTCCTGTGCCCTGGGTCCAAAAATCAGATTATCCGGGCCAGGCCGGGTATTCCTTAGTGGCTTTTACCATAGGAGGAAAAGCATACATCGGTACAGGCTCCGGGGGCGTTAACGATTTTTGGGAATATGATCCCGACGATGCATCCCAGGGTGCAGATGTCAATGGTAATCCGATAGGTATTTGGGTTCGAAAGACCGATTTTCCCGGTCACGGTCGGGAGCGTTCTGCCGGATTTGCAATCGGTGACAAGGGATACATAGGTTTGGGTACCTGGTTTTCACCGCAGGGTGAAGTCAATTACAATGATTTTTTCGAATACGACCCGGTTACCAATGACTGGCAAGCCATAGAAAAGTATCCGGATATAGAGAAAAGAGATGCCATGTCTTTTGTGATCGGAAGCAGGGCTTATGTGGTCGGTGGCAGTGTCACCAACGTAGTCTGGGCGTATGATCAAACGACCGGACACTGGACCCGGAAAAATGATTTTCCTACGGCGGCCGAATTGGGCGTGGGTTTTGCCATCAATGGCAAAGGTTATGTAGGGACAGGAATTGTCTACGGGATTTCCGTTTCCACGCACTTTTGGGAATACGATCCGGCACAGGATACCTGGAGCCGCAAAGCGGAATTTCCCGGAGCCCCCCGGCGGTTTTCATCCGGTTTTGCCTTGCAGAGTAAAGGATATCTTGGATTTGGGGAATTCGGTCCTTTAGCGGATTGGTGGGAATATACACCAGGCAAATAGGTATTATAAATAAATATAATATAAACTAAATTCGATGACCATAGTTAACAAAAATTTTCGCAACGGGTGCCTGTTGGCCTGGATGGTCCTCAATGCTTCTTTTTCTGTGTTTGGACAAGCCGACCAACTGTCCTCTTACCGGACCACGGTAACCGCCAGGATCGATTTGGCGGCAGATCAGTTGACTTCGGTTCAGGCGGAAACGGGTCCCAACCAAAAGGTCAAGGAGGTAAATCTTCAGTTGATCAACGGAGAGCTGGTCCTGCAATACGAACTGGATTTTGCCAGCAATGAAGACTATTGCGATGTGGCCATCGACGTGTCGCTCGACCGGAAACCATTACCCATCAAAAACTATGACTTACTTGGCAACACCGGAACCCAGCAGCGGGAAGACCCGGCGCACAAGACGGTTATCCTGACGCACCTGCTCGAAAATTTCCTGGATCTGAAGGGCGATTTAATGCTGACCATCAATGCGAAATTTTCCGGTACCCGGATCTTACGTTACGGTGTGACCTGTGATGGTCCACGACCTGAATTTACTCCGAAACAAAAGTTGCCCTATTACCTGGTAGCGGGAGCCAGTGCCGGCATGATCGGCGTAGCCCAGATCTTCAAGGCTTCCAGCAATCAGACCTATTCGAAGTATGAGCATTATCAAAGAGACCATCCGGAGGATGGCACCCGGGAGGCTTTTGACCTGTTTTATAAGGACGCCCAGTCTGACCACAAGATCTATTGGATCCTGCAATACGGAGGCGGCGCGATTCTGGCAGCCAATGTGACCTGGTTTGTGGTCCGTGCAGTTCGCAACAAACGGGCAGGAAAAGAATACGACGAATACTGTGCACCGGCCAAGGTTGGTTTCCAACCCTATATTGGCCGACCCGAATCACTGACAGGTACAGAAACGGGATTCAGTCTAACTTATCATTTTTAAACAGGAATTATGAAACCGTTCCGCCAATTCGTAGGCATCCTTTTTTGGGCTCTTCCGACCTTGGGCATTGCTCAATCCCAGTGTTTTAAAGAATTTTTGGATCTGGGAATCCAGGCCTATAACCGGGAAGATTTTCAGGGCGCCTTTGCCAATTTCAGGGCCATCTCCGGTTGCGATCAACTGACGGCGAATCAGGTGCGCCAGATGAATGACTGGATTGATAAAGCCAACAAAGGCTATGCGGACTTTATGACGAAAGCCCGTAAGGATGCGGAAGATGCCCGGGACCGGGCCCTGAATGCGTTGGATGAAGCCCAGAAGGCCAGGGATGAGGCCCAGCTTCAGGCCCAGATCTCGGAGGCGAACCGGTTGGCGTTCATTGCCAGTCAGGAAGTTGAAAAAGGAAATGGAAACGACGCGCTGGTGTTGGCTTACCGGGCCATGGATCTGACCCGGGAGCATCCGACGCCATCCATCCTCCTGGCTTTTGGCAATGCCATCGATGCCTCCTATGGCAAGACCTTAGTCGGACATAACCAGGACGTTCTGTCTATGAACATCGCACCCGACCATCAAGATATCATTACCAGCTCGGCCGATGGTACGGTTAAGATCTGGAACCCGGAAGGCGCAATGCAGCACACGTTGTCCGGTATCAGCTCGTATTGTTCCAAGGTAGTATTAGCTCCCTCCAACAATCGTTTCCTGGCTGTGAATGAAGACAAAAAGGTCTCCATCTATTCCATGGATGGTCAGCTGGTGGCCTCCACACCTATGCAAAACGAAGAGATTGCCACTTTGGCGATATCCCATGACGGATCGTCTTTTGCAGCTGGATCGCGGAATGGCCAGGCCAGCCTTTTTGATCTGCAGGGTCATTTGATCGCACCCCTGAACGGACACCAGGCTCCGGTAAATGCGATCCAATTTTCACCCGATGACTCCAAAATACTCACCGTATCAGCAGATAAGACCGCACGCTTGTGGCGTCGATCGGACGGGACTTTGATTTCGGCCCTTCAGGACCCGGCAGGATTCATTTATCAGGCCGCTTTTTCACCGGATGGCAGCCGGATTTTACTGGCCTCATCCGACAACTTAGCCTACCTGTATGATGGCAACGGTCAACTGATTAAAAAACTCACAGGCCACGATGCACCGGTGGTTTGCGCTGCCCTATCCATCAACCACGTATTACTCACCGCATCGCTCGACGGCAAGGTAATGCTCTGGGACCAGGATGGGAATCTCAAGGCAACGAAATCGGCTCATGAACAAGTGATTACCCGGGCGGCCTTCTCGCCGGATGGTAATTATTGGTTTACCGGTTCCGGGGACCATACGGTAAAAATCTGGACCGCGGAAGGGACCTTAAAAGCCATCTTGAATCAGCACCTGGGAACGATCAATGACATTGCTTTTTCGCCTGACAGCCAATTTATTCTGACGGCATCGGCGGATCATACGGCAAAGCTGTGGGATCTGGCAGGGAATTTACGAATGAATCAGGATGCTTTTCAGGGTGAGGTTCTTGCAGCCGGATTTTCATCCGATGGTACGTTGCTCTGGTCCTGTTCTGCCGATGGGGGTGCCCGCTTTGTAGGCAATCCAGTGGTTTTGTTTACACAATTGACCGAACACCCGGTCCTGCCTGATGAACGGCAGATTGAGTTGTATCATTTGAATGGTCAATAAGGGTCACCCGAAACGGATTTCGTATCTTCAAGCTTAAACCAATTGAAAATGAAAAGCAAAGTCTTTCGGTTGCTTATCGCAGGCCTGTTCATCTTTTTTATCCTGCCCCAGGTAAGATCCCAAACCACCCAACGCTTTAGTAAACAAATTTTTGTCGATCAGGGGGATACCCTCCCATACCGTCTTTTGTATCCGGATGCGAACCCGCACCGGAAATATCCCCTGGTCATATTTTTACATGGCTCCGGAGAACGTGGCAATGACAACGAAGCGCAACTCCAGTGGGGTGTGATGCAGTTTGCTACGGATGATAACATGATGCTTCATCCAGCGGTCGTTATCGCGCCACAATGTCCTAAAGGGTTGACCTGGTCCAATTTTGACCGCACCACCATGCAGCTTAATCCGGAACCCTCACAACCCATGCGATTGCTTCTGGGTCTGATCCAGAAGATGATCGAGACCATGCCGGTAGACACCAACCGGATTTACATTACCGGACTTTCCATGGGTGGATTTGGCACTTTTGATGCGCTGGCCCGTCGCGCCGATCTATTTGCCGCTGCGGTACCGGTATGCGGTGGCGGCGATACATCCAAAGCTGCATCCTTCGCACAGGTTCCGATCTGGATCTTCCATGGGGCGGATGATCCGTCTGTAAATGTGGGCTTGTCCCAAGCGATGCTGAAAGCCTTAACCGATGCCGGCGCCAGACCAGGCTATACCCAGTACCCCGAAGTAGGTCACTTCTCCTGGATTGAAGCCTATCGCGATCCGATGATGCTGGAATGGCTGTTTCGTCAGCAGAAAAATTAATCTAATTCGATTCGTAGCGCATATGAAGGCAAAATCCATCCAAGGTCGATCATTTCAGGAGACGAAGAGATTATTCAATGAAAGCATGCTGGATGGATTTCGTCCGACACTGGCTATCGTTTTTACCTCATTAAAAGATGATTGGGAATTAATTCGGGAATTACTGAATGAAAAAAAAATTGCCCTGTTTGGCACCAGCTCGAACGGCGAATTTATTGGCGAACAGTATGAAATCGGTTCTACAACCATGCTCTTGCTGGATATGCCTCCCGCTTATTTTAAGCTGGAAATGGAAGATGTGGAGGATACGAATACGGTAGAGGTGGCTCGCGAAATTGGTGAATCCGGATTAGCTACATTTACGAATCCCGGATTTATCATCTCCGGATCCTCTACCTCGATCCGGGCAGAAGAGATCATCCATGGCCTGGTTGATGCCTGTGGGATTGAAGTGAACATCGTAGGAGGAAACTCCTCTTCGGATAGTATGCAGGGAGGATTCCTATTCAATAATACCAGGCGCAGTGACAAAGGCATATTGGCGTTAATCCTGGATCAGGATAAGATTCGCATGGAAGGAGAGGCTATTTCCGGCTGGAAGCCGATGGGTACTGAAAAAACCATCACTGCATGCGAAGGCAACTGGATTAAAACGCTTGACCACAAACCAGCTCTAGGTATGTTACTTAAGTACATGGGTGTGGAAATAGACTTCACGGATGAAATTGATCTTTACAATAAGATCGGTTCCATCTATCCGGTTCAAATCCAGGGCGATGATGGGACCGCACGCATCATACCTCCTTTGTTTTTTAATGAAGAGGAAGGTTCTTTTATGCTGGCCGCCGGACCAGTCCAAAAAGGAGCAAAAGTCAAATTTTCTTTGCCACCAGACCTTGACGTTGTGGATGCGGTAGTAAATACTGCCCGTCAACTTAAAGAGCAGAGTCTGAACGAAGCGGACGCCCTGATCATTTTTTCCTGTATTGGCAGGCTGAATACCCTTGGTCCATTCATCAATGACGAAATCAAAGGCCTGACCGATGTTTGGGAAATACCGTCGATTGGTTTTTTCACATTTGGGGAATATGGCCGGGCGAAAAATGGATTACCTACGTTTCACGGGACAACCGTGAGTTGGGTGGCTTTAAAAGAGAACTAAGCCTTTGAGACAGGAAAATGTCCAACCAATTGATTAATGCAGGGACAACAATAACTTTACACCGAAACCAGATTTAATCCATGACCGCAAAAACCATTCGGGGAAATTCCGAAACAGAAATCAGGGAAGCACTAAGTCAAACCCTGTCGGACGGATTCGCGCCTTCGCTCGCCATCATATTTATCTCCATTAAACAGGACCGGGATGCAATTATCCAGCTGCTGAAGGAAAAAGGTATGGATGTCGTCGGGGCTACTTCTTCCGGTGAATTTATTGAAGGTCATCAGAGTGAGGGGGAGGTGGTAATCATGCTTGTGGACATTCCCAGGGAAGATTATACCATTTTATTCCGCGAAACGGCAGGGAAAGAACTCACTGAGGTGGTCCAACAAGCAGCAATTGTTGCGTTGTCCAGGTTTAAAGATCCGGCTTATATTGCGGTTACGACCTGCCTGAATGCCAGGGGAGAACTGTTTGATGGTGCCCGGTTTGTGCATACGCTGGAAGATTGTCATGAAGGAGAAACGGACATTTTCGGAGGTATGGCCGGAGCGGATGGTGAGCTTATTCCTTCCTTGGTGTTTACCGGGGAACAATCGACTGATGAAGGTTTTGCATTACTGGTTCTTGATAAAAGCAAAATTGATCTGTATGGAGTGGCCATCTCCGGATGGAAACCGTTGGGCAGGATACGAACGGTGACCAAATGCGAAGATGGATGGCTCTATACCATTGATGACCAGCCGGCCCTGGACATGTACTTGCGTTATCTGGGTGAATCGCTGGATCAGAAGGATGAAGCGACTAATGTATTCGTGGAAAATATCTCTTTATTCCATCCATTTCTGTGTCTTGACGACGTTGATCCGGTATTAAGGACACCTATGTTTGTAGATCGGGAAAAAAATGCCATCTCCATGGATTATCCCATCCCCGAGGGTGGAACCTTTCAATTTACCTTGCCACCGGATTTTGATATCGTTGAATCGGTTATTAATCAAGCACAAAACATGCAGGAAGCTGTCGGAGTCCAGGCTGATGCCTTACTGGTATTTTCCTGTATGGGAAGACTCAGCGCCCTGGGTCCGATGGCCGCGCAGGAAAATGACGGACTTCATGAGATCTGGCAGGCACCAATGGCTGGATTCTTCACCTATGGTGAATATGGAAAAGACAATTCCGGTAAAAACAAAATGCATTCTACGACCTGCAGTTGGGTGGCCTTAAAGGAAAAAAACCAATAAGCATTTATTGAAGCTTAAAAATAAAACGTTCATCATTACCGGCGCCACCAGTGGTATGGGAAAAGCGACTGCGCTGCTGTTTGCCCGGGAAGGGGCAAATCTCATCCTTAGTGGCCGGGATATCGACAGAGGGGAATCCCTGGTTCATGAAATTCAGGAGATGGCTGAGGAGGTCCATTTTATACCTGGTGATGTCGGGGAAATAGATGTCAACCGGAGGTTGGTCGCAAATTCAATCAGTTCATATGGGCAGTTGGATGGATTGGTCTGTCATGCCGGTGAACTGGGATTAGGTTCCATCACGGATCTTGACATTGATACCTGGCACAGGATCTTCCGGACCAATGTGGATGCCGTATTTTATCTGTTGAAAGCTGCTCTCCCGGAATTATTAAAACGAGAAAGGGCCAGCGTTGTGATCAATGCGTCAATTGCAGCCTTTAAGTCATTTCCCAATCACCCGGCCTACTGCGCATCGAAAGCCGCCCTGGTTGCTCTGGCACGTCAGGCAGCCGTGGATTATGGCCCGGGGGTACGGGTAAACAGTATCTGTCCGGGACCAGTGGATACTCCGCTGATCCATGCATCGGCTGTGGCATTTCCAGACCCGGCAAAAGCAGTGACTGCAGCGGGTGAAAATACCTTGATGCAACGTCTCGGCACACCGGAAGATGTAGCCAAACTGGCACTTTTCCTTACTTCGGACGATGCGTCCTGGATCACCGGATCCTGTTATGTGATCGATGGAGGCATCCTGGCCAAAGGGTAGGGAGCCCTATGGAATTGGCTTTTTTAGGTGAAATGGTTTAATTTGGTTGTACTCAATCAGTATTTGCTATGAAGGAAATTAAGAAAGAAGACATCAGCCAGGAGGTTTTTGACCTGTATGATCAATATGCGCATAATCTTATCGGGAGAAGAGAATTTGTTGATAAACTCTCCGTCTATGCGGTAGGGGGATTGACCTTGCCCATGCTCCTGGATTACATCATGCCTAATTACCTGGAAAAAGTTCAGGTTCCCCCGGATGATCCGGGACTTAAGACAGAAACGGTCGTATACAGTTCTCCGAATGGTGCAGGTGAAATGAATGGTCAGCTTTCCCGTCCGGCGGACCATGAGAATCCGTTGCCTGGCATCATTGTGGTCCATGAAAACCGTGGATTGAATCCGCATATAGCCGATGTGGGTCGCCGTGCTGCAAGTGCCGGATTTATTTCGCTAGCACCTGATGCATTGTATCCGTTGGGTGGTTATCCGGGTACAGATGATGAAGGCAGAACCCTTCAGCAAAAACGCGATCGCAATGAGATGCTGGAAGATTTCATTGCGGCTTTTAACTATCTCCATGACCATCCGGAATGTGATGGCAATGTTGGAGCGGTTGGCTTTTGTTTCGGAGGATGGATCGTCAACATGATGGCCGTACGGATCCCTGAACTAAAAGCGGCTGTACCATTTTATGGCGGACAACCTGCTGCAGAAGATGTCCCAGCCATCCAAGCTCCGTTGCTGTTGCAGTATGCAGGCCTGGATGAGCGGGTTAATGCCGGGTGGCCAGCCTATGAGGCAGCCCTTAAGGCGAATGGCAAGGAATACCAGGTGTATATTTATCCGGATACCAATCACGGCTTTCACAACGACACCACCCCGCGCTACGATGAAGCAGCTGCCAAACTTGCCTGGGAAAGGACCATCGCATTCTTTAAGGAGAAGCTGAAGTAGGTCAGAATAAAATGAACCGTGCCTACAGCACTCGATGGTAATCATGAAGACAACCAGGGATTAAAATCCCTGGCAACCGGATGGGTCGAGCCGCTGGCTCTCAGGCTTTCTTAATGTTGGCTCAGTCGAACCGCCTGAACAATGTACAGCCGGGCCTGGGCTGACAGTACTTAATGAATTATCTGCGTGGATGCAGGATTGATGCCGGGCTCCCAGTGATGTAACGACTAAACATTCAGTTACCCTGGAAGGGTGTAGCAGGTGATCCCTGATGGATGGAGATCCATAGGGTCGAGACATCAGTGTTAATCTGGTGAGTTTCAATAGAGATCAAAATGTACCGTGCCTACCGCACTCGATGGTAATCATGAAGACAACCAGGGATTAAAATCCCTGGCAACCGGATGGGTCGAGCCGCTGGCTCTCAGGCTTCCCTAATGTTGGCTCAGTCGACCCGCCTGAACGATGTACAGCCGGGCCTGGGCTGACAGTACTTAATGAATTATCTGCGTGGATGCAGGATTGATGCCGGGCTCCCAGTGGTGTAACGAATAAACATTCAGTTACCCTGGACGGGTGAAGCAGGTGATCCCTGATGGATGGAGATCCATAGGATCGAGACATCAGTGTTAATCTGGTGAATTTCAATAGAGATCAAAATGTACCGTGCCTACCGCACTCGATGGTAAATATGGATGCCTCCAGGGATTAAAATCCCTGGCAACCAGATGGGTCGAGCCGCTGGCTTTCAGACTTCCCTAATATTGGCTCAGTCGACCCGCCAGAAAAATGTTTAGCCGGGCCTGGGCTGACAGTACTTAATGAATTATCTGCGTGGATGCAGGATTGATGCCAGGCTCCCAGTGGCGTACCTATGAGACATTCAGGTGCCCCGTTCGGGGGTAGCAGGTGATCCCTGATGGATGGAGATCCAGGGGATCGTGACATAATTGCATCGCTGACCGAGGATTTCTCCATTGATGTTGATCACCTTCATGCATGGGATCACCAGAAACCGTATTTTACCTTTTCTTAGATCAAGTGAAACATAACTTTCCTATGAAAAATATTTTGACAGCTTGCCTGCTGGCGGGGGTTGCTGCATTTGGCAGTGCCCAGACGATGGATGTAAAAGAAGGCAAATCCGATTTGGATTTGTATTTCAAAACGGTCAAATGGCGTTGCATCGGACCATTCCGCGGAGGTCGCTCGAATGGTTCCACCGGAGTTCCGGGCGATCCTTTGACGTACTACATGGGAACGACCGGCGGAGGTCTCTGGAAAACCGAAGATGCCGGCCAGTTATGGCAAAATGTCAGCGATGGGTATTTTAAAACCGCATCGGTTGGTGCCGTAGCTGTAGCAGCCAGTAATCCGAATATCGTCTATGTCGGTATGGGTGAACATGCAGTCCGGGGAGTGATGACTTCGTATGGGGATGGCGTATATAAATCCATCGATGCCGGTAAGACCTGGCAGCATATGGGACTGGAGAAAACCGAGCACATTGCCCGGGTGCGAATCCATCCTACCAATCCGGACATCGTATATGTGGCTGCCCAGGGCCAGCTGCATGGCAGCAATAAGGATCGCGGGGTTTTCAAATCAACCGATGGAGGCAAAACCTGGACCAATGTTTTATTTGTAAACGATCAAACCGGCTGCGTTGAATTATCCATGGATGCGCACAACCCGGAAGTTCTGTATGCAGCCATGTGGGAGCATGAGCGATTGCCCTGGCAAGTGGTTTCCGGTGGCCCCGGCGATGGCTTGTATAAATCAACGGATGGAGGCGCCCATTGGGATAAAATCCAGGAAGGGCTGCCTAAAGCATTGGGTAAAATGGCTGTGGCGGTAAGTCCTGCTAACTCAAACCGGGTATATGCTGTGATCGAAAGCGATACCGGGGATGACAAAAATGGGGGACTATTTGTATCAACCAACGCCGGCAAAAGCTGGTCCCGGGTTAGTGATGATCACCGGTTGACCCAACGAGCCTGGTATTACATTGAAGTATTTCCTGACCCACAGGATGAATATACGGTTTATGTGATGAGTGCTCCGGCGTTGCGATCCATCGATGGAGGAAAGACCTGGGAAACGCTCGGAGGAACACACGGTGATTTCCACGACCTGTGGATCAACCCGGATAATCCCAAAAACATGGTCATCTCCAACGATGGAGGAGCTGCCATCTCCTTCAATCGCGGAGCCTCCTGGTCAACCCAGGACAATATGCCCACCGCGCAATTTTATCGCATCAACACGGACAATCTGTTCCCTTACAACATCTATGGGGGACAACAAGACAATACCAGTGTCAAAATAGCCAGCCGGAATTTTGGTTGGGATGGTATCAATCAGCGGGTCTGGAGTTATTCGGCAGGCGGTGAATCAGCGTTTTTGGCGTTTGATCCCGATGACCCCAAAGCCGTCATGGGTGGCAGCTACCTGGGAAGTATTGAAGTAATCTATCCAGACGCCAATGCCGGCACCAATATCATGGCGGCACCAATCCAGTATCTGGGCCGAGAGACCCGCGATATGAAATACCGCTTCAACTGGAACGCGCCGATCATCTGGTCCCAGCATGAACCAAATACTTTTTATCACGGGGCACAGATGGTATTGCGAACCAGAGACTTCGGCAAGACCTGGGATGAGGCATCACCCGATCTGACCCGGAATGAAAAAGAAAAACAAGGTAAGGGCGGAGCTCCTTATACCAATGAGGCGGTAGGTGCCGAGAATTACGGTACGCTAAGTTACATCATGGAATCTCCCCAGGAAGCAGGTGTCATCTATACCGGCAGTGATGATGGCATGGTCTACCTGACCCGGGATGGGTGTGCTCATTGGCAAAATGTAACGCCCCAGGGACTCAAGGAATGTCTGATCAATGCCATAGAGGTTTCTCCCCATGATCCTGCCACCGCTTATATTGCTACCACGCGCTATAAACTTAATGATCACACACCGGGTATTTACAAAACAACGAATTACGGTAAAACCTGGACCAATATCAGCAGTGGAATTCCTTATGGCGCTTATACCCGGGTGGTGCGCGAAGATCCGGTACGGAAAGATTTGTTGTATGCCGGTACGGAAACAGGAATTTACATTTCATGGAATGGTGGGAAAGATTGGAAACCAATGCAGTTAAATTTGCCGGTAACGCCGATTACCGATCTCAAATTCAGTCATGGCAACCTGATCGCTGCTACCATGGGACGCTCATTCTGGATCCTTGATGACATGTCTCTTTTCCAACAATACGAAGATCATGCGGATCAAACGTTAATCTATCACCCCGCGGATGCTTACCTAACCAATGGTTACAGCCCGTTAAATCAGACTTCTGAAGACTTTACCGGTCTGGACCAATTGGAAGGGATCAACCCAGCCAACGGTGTGGTTGTCTATTACCAGTTGCCGGAAGACTCGCTGGATATATCCCTCACTTTTAAAGATAAAAACGGGAAAACGATTCATGCTTATACTTCGGGTTATAAAGGATTCAGGCCATGGGATGGAGGTCCCCGCCCGGATCCAACTCCTACCACTAATAAAGGATTGAACCGGTTTGTGTGGAATATGCGGTACCCTACCATGCCCGGGGTGCAGGATGTTTATGTGGAATCAAGCTATGCCGGCCATAAGGCCATCCCTGGATCCTATGAAGTGGAGTTAACGGTCAATGGAACAGCATACAAATCCGGGTTTACCATCCTGAAAAATCCCAAATACCCGACAGATAATGCCATGTACATGACTTATGACAGCGTGATGACCTATATGGAAGGCCAGGTCACGGAAATGCATAACATGATAAATACCTTAAACAATCTGCAGAACCAGCTTTCGGGTGCTATCAAGGATATCCCGGAACGTGCCGATCAAGGTGCGTTGAAAAAAGAGGGTGAGGACCTGATACAAAAAATAAAAGACTGGGACGAAGCCATGGTCCAGCGCAAATCGAAGGCGTACGATGATGTGGATAACTATGAAAATAAATTTACTGCCAATTATCTTTTTGTACTGAATCATACGGAAAGTGATATTCCAGTCGTCACCCAGCCTGACCGGGATCGCATGCATGAATTGGATCTGCAATGGATGGCGTTGAGAAAACAAGGCAATGAACTTCTGGATAAGGAAATTCCGGCGTTTAACCGTAAATTATGGGAAGCTGGCGTGGGCGCATTGCGGGCAGATAAGAAAGATTAAAATGCCTGTTGCGAATTTTAGTCGCAGGTGACCGGATTTAGCGATGAATTGCCTATGGTTACTGGCGGAGTTTCATTGAGGGGGCTTGTGAACATCCTGGTTAAAAAGCTGACCAATGAAAAAAATAATGATTAAACAATTTAAATTATTGGCCGAAAGCAATTTTCTAACTCCGGGGTTTAAGGATCAATTTCGATTGATCAAAGTCCTTTTATGTGCATCCAAAGCGCTGGCCTGGAGATGCTTTTCTTTCCGGCACAGGACATGGTTCCAACTGTTGACTTTTTTTCCAGACAGCAAAACCCCTCTTTATTTTAGAAAAAGAAACAATGGACATAACCCGCTTTTATTACCGATCTATGTATTGTTTATAGGCATTTTCCTGGCTTCCTCCAACGGCTTTTCACAACCGGTTAATTCCCGGGCCGCTCTCTTTGAATCCGATGAAGTCTTTCAGATTACCCTACGGGGTGAAATGAAAGCATTAATGAAAGACAGGTCAGGCGATCCGGTTTATTATCCACTCGAACTCGCCTATACTTTTCAGAATAATCCGGAAACTACCATTCCCGTAGAAGTGCGTACCAGAGGCCATTTTCGCCGGTTGCGTGAGAATTGTTTTTATCCGCCGCTTTTAATTAATTTCAAAAAGAATGGTCCGCAGGAACATACGCTATTTTCGGAGCAAAATAAGTTGAAGCTGGTGATGCCCTGCAAGCAGGATCAATATGTTATTAACGAATGGCTGGCCTATCAAATCTATAACCTGGTCACTCCGAATAGCTTTCGTGCCCGTCTGGTAAAGGTCCAATTGGAAGATAACGGCAAAAAGTCTAAGGATTCTTTTTATGGTGTTTTGCTTGAAGAGGAAAAACAAATGGCCCGGCGCAATGGAATGATCCCGGTTGAAAGGGATCTTCGACCACAGGAGGTCCAGCGTCAACCATTTCTTGAGATGGCATTATTTGAATACCTGATTGGAAACACCGATTGGTCCATTCAATATTTGCAAAATATCAAGTTGATTGCCAAAGATACGAATGCTGCACCCATAGCCGTTCCATACGATTTTGATCATTCCGGTATTGTCAATGCGCCTTACGCGCATCCTGCTCCGGAGCTTAAGATGAACTCCATCAAGCAACGCAGATATCGCGGATATTGCATCCAGGCTATGGACGTTTACGCAGAGACAATAGCTCGTTTCCAGGAACTAAAGCCTGCTATTTATGCGATCTATCAGAATAATCCGCTGATTGATGAGAAATATCAGAAAACAACTATCCGATTCCTGGATGAGTTTTATGAAACCCTGCAAAATCCTCAGAAATTAGAGAAGGATCTGCTGTACCCCTGTGACCCGAACGGAACAGGAAATGTAGTGATCCAGGGATTAAGAGAGCATTGACTGGCTCCATTTGAAAGGTGTCTGATGGACTCAGGCCTACTGGGTTATTAGGAGCGAATATTGTATTTTGATGTAAAATTCACCGGCAGGCAGCCCCCTGGTACTATCATCATGAAAATGAGAAGGCTATGGGTTGGTTTGTTTAGCTTTGGGTGGAGTTTTCGAACGGATGACTTTTATTGAAAGCACTTGAAATAAGCCAATTATGATGATCAACGCTATTACCGGAATGAAACCAATCCGCTTACTGATAATTGCATGTATAGGTTGGATGGCTTGTGGCAGCCCTTCCGGATCGGAGGAAACCGCTGAAACAGCGGCGACTGTTGAGCCACTTTTTACAGCTCCGCTTGGCATTCAGATGTATTCCTACCGAAATTATTATCCGACGGACATGGCGGGAACCCTAGACCGGATCAAGGAATTGGGACTTACCGAAGTCGAAGGAGATGGCGGTAGTATTGCACCCGAAGAATTTAAGAAAATGTGTGATGAGCGGGGTATTCGTATTCCGGCAACAGGAGCTGATTTTGGCGAGCTGGAGAACAATCCGATGGCGGTCGTTCAAAAAGCTCAGGCATTGGGGTCCAAGTTTGTCATGTGTGCCTGGGTGCCCCATAATGGTGATTTTACGCTGGCAGATGCGGAGCATGCGGTTAAGGTATTTAATGCCTCCGGTAAGGTTTTGCACGACAATGGGCTGACCCTGTGCTATCATGCCCATGGTTACGAATTTCAGCCGTTTGAAAATGGCACGTTGCTCGATTACATCATTCAGAACACCGACCCGCAAAATGTTTCATTTGAAATGGATATTTTTTGGGTTCAGTTTGGCGGCGGTGACCCGGTTGCACTGATGCAGAAATATGGAGACCGATGGAAGCTGCTTCATCTGAAAGATATGAAGAAAGGTACGGTCAAAGATTTAACCGGAGGAACTTCCGAAGAAAATAACGTTGTGTTGGGCACAGGAGAATTGGATATGCCAGGTATTATGAAAGAGGCCAAACGCATCGGAATAGCACATTATTTTATTGAAGATGAAAGCAGTGCTGTACTGGAACAAGTGCCGCTGAGCATAGCCTATCTCAGAAACTTGTCCGAATGAATTCTATGAGGCTGATCACCACCATCCTGACTTTTTGTCCGGAGGTCCGTAGCCCCGAAATCCCATTCAAAAGGCACTGAAACTTCGATGAATTTAAATCTGAAATCGTTATTAAACCAGCTGAATGACCTGGAAGGAGTGGATCCAAAAGCGAAAGCAGAAATTCTGGATCTGGGTAAAAAACTACAAAAAGATGTGGAAATCCTGGAATTTAAGCTCGATCGAACTGAAAAAGTAAAACAAACCACGGCGATTTTGCTTGAAGAGACTATTGAAGAATTACAACAAAAAAGTAGAGCTGTCGAAGAAACAAATAAAAAGCTTCTACATTCATTGGAAGAATTAAAGAACACCCAAAACCAGCTCATCCAATCCGAAAAAATGGCTGCACTTGGCGAGCTGACAGCAGGAATAGCCCATGAAATTCAGAATCCTTTGAATTTTGTCAATAACTTTTCCGAGATCAACCAGGAATTGGTATCCGAACTTTTGGAGTTATTGGATCAGCAGGAATGGGAGGAAGTTAAAATAGTGGTTAAAGATATTGCCGAGAATGAAGATAAAATCAAGCACCATGGTAAACGGGCTGAAAATATTGTCAAATCCATGTTGCAACACTCCCGTAAAAGTACCGGAGTAGCGGAAGTTTTTGATCTGAATCAATTGATTGACGAATATTTCCGTCTTGCTTATCATGGGATGCGTGCCAAAGACAAATCATTCCAGGTTAAGATGCTGATGCACCTGGACGGATCATTAACGCCCATAAAGGCAGTGAAACAGGATATTGGCCGGGTTGTCTTAAATCTGATTACCAATGCTTTTCATGCGATCGCTGAGCGGGGTCAATTTAACAAGGATCATTATGAACCTCAAGTTGAAGTTAGAACCAAGGATCAGGGGGACCAGGTAAAAGTTGAGGTGACCGATAATGGATCCGGAATGAGCGACCAAATAATTGATAAAATCTTTCAACCTTTTTACACGACAAAGCCAGCTGGTCAGGGCACCGGTCTCGGTCTTTCCATAAGTCATGATATTATTAAAGCTCATGGCGGAACGATCGAAGTAAAAAGCCAGGATGGGCTGGGTACGACATTTACATTCATAATTCCCAAAAATCAAAAATAATCAATCATGAAAGTCCTGGTTGTAGACGATGAACGTGATGTACAGGTTTTATTTGAACAAAGATTTCGAAAAGAAATCAGGAACGACGAAATTAGTTTTGCATTTGCATTTTCCGGGGAGGAGGCTCTGGAATATTTAAGCGAACATGGTCATGAAGCTGTATTGATTTTATCCGATATCAATATGCCGGGTATCAGCGGTCTTGAATTATTGCGACGTATCAAACAGCAATTTATGGCACCTCCGCCGGTGGTTATGATGATTACCGCTTATGGAGATGATGAAAATTACCAATCAGCTATGCGCCTGGGCGCGGATGATTTTCTGACCAAGCCATTGGATTTTAGTATTCTAAAAGAAAAACTAAAGGAGATCTGAATATGGTTAAGATATTAGTGGTCGATGATGAAGCGGATCTGGAGGTTTTGATCAAACAGAAATTCCGCAAAAAAATACGAGAAAATGCCTATGATTTCGTGTTTGCCATGAATGGTCTTCAGGCACTTGCCCAATTGGAAGAACACGATGACATAGATCTGGTTTTAAGTGATATTAACATGCCGGAAATGGACGGCCTGACTTTGCTATCCAAACTGGCAGAAAAACACAGTTTATTAAAATCGGTTATTGTATCCGCGTACGGTGACATGGAAAACATACGTACCGCCATGAATTTGGGAGCTTTTGATTTTGTTACGAAACCCGTTAATTTTCAGGACCTGGAGGTGACCATTGAAAAGACGATCCGGCATGTCGAACAATTGAAAGAAACCATGCGTGCCATCAAGGAAAACAACATCCTTAAAATGTATGTGGACGAGACGGTACTCAATTTTATGGGCACCAAGGAATATGAGAAATCATTGTTGGCAAATGAAATTGTAGAGGCTACTGTGGTTTTTATTGATATCTGTAGTTTTACTTCAATTAGCGAACATGAGTCACCTGACCGTGTGGTTAAATTATTAAATAATTATTTTGATATCATCGTAAAGGAAATACTGGCACAAGGCGGGCTTATTGATAAATTTATCGGAGATGCTGTAATGGCAGTTTTTAAAGATGCTTATCATCTGGATCGGGCAATAGATGCTTCCATTTCCGTTCGGGATAAAATTGAAAAATTGCCTATTGAGGTGACTGAAATGAATTTTAAACCCCACGTGAGTATAGGAGTTAACTCCGGCGAAATGGTATCCGGTAACATAGGTTCTGCTAGCCTGCGGCGATTGGATTATACCGTGATCGGCGATGCGGTCAATACGGCACAACGGCTGCAATCCGCAGCCAATCAGGGTCAGATTATTATCAGTGAACAATCGTATGAAAAGATCAAAGAGTCCTTTCACTGTGAACGTATCGGGGAAGCCAAATTGAAGAATAAAGGTGAGATGGTCGTTATCTATCAGGTGTT
The DNA here is from genome assembly GCA_020636355.1 of Lewinellaceae bacterium. Lineage (GTDB taxonomy): Bacteria > Bacteroidota > Bacteroidia > Chitinophagales > Saprospiraceae > JAGQXC01. The sequence continues at coordinate 88,387 of JACJYB010000010.1, forward strand.
GGAATAAGGCGTTTCGGATCAGGTAAGTATACGAAATAAGCTAAAATAGGATAGCTTTCCAATTCTAATTAATTGAAACACGTTGCATATATCAGGGGTGAGCTAAACGGTATTACCTGGTATCAGCATCTATATGGCTTTAATCCATAGAATTATCCTGCAATTTTATTTGGTTAGCTGGATAATAATGTTTATCTTCAAAATGGGTTGCACCGAAAAACGTCCAGGAGCAAAGCAATTCTTTGTGAAGATACCCGTACACGTATTGAATTTTAATACTTCCTTACTGCTTCAATACGCACTATAATAAATTTCATTTCAACAAAAAACCAGTATTATGAAAACGATGTTTACATTGCTTTTGGCATTGGTATTTACCTATTCCAATGCGCAAAACTTGCCGGAGGTATTTTCCGCCATCAATATTAACCTCAAAGAAGATCACAGTAGTACTGAATTTGCCAACTTCATGGGGCAACTAAATGAAGGAATGCAACATTTTGGCAAAGGGATCGGAATGTGGGCTTCCTATGGCGACCGTGGTGACCGGAAAGGCAAATTTGCCTACGGTTTTGCCTTTGAATTAAAAGAGAACCGGGATTATTATTTTCCTACTGCTGATGCACAAGGTGAAAATGCCTACCCACAAATTACGGCATTGATTGCAGAAATGAATCAGGCAGGTTATTCCACCAATTCGGAGCTATTTGAAGAGGACGGTGGATATACGGATTACGTCTGTGTCGGCTATGATGCGCTCATTAACCCTAAAATAGGCGGGTTGGTTGGAGTAAGGCCATTCCCGGTAAAAAAAGGTTCCGAAGAAGCATTTGAAAAATTTGTAGCCAGTGAATTGTATCCGGCATACGATAAAAATATTGACGGGGTACATTTATTTGTGTATAAAGGTGACAGAGGTCAGGGCAAGGACAGTTATATCGTCTTAATGTCCTTTAAGTCGGTAGAGCTTCGCAATTCATTTTTCCCATCGGAAGGATCCAATGGAACCGATGCTTTCAGCACAGAATTTTCAAAGGTGCAGGCGGTGATGGAAAAGTTTAATGGATTCGGTGAAAAGACCTATGTCGAAAATCCTTATACAGACTATGTAGGCATAAAATTGTGATGCCAGTTGTTCCGGATTCCAAGCCCTTACCATTGTATATAATTTTTGTGTACGGCCTGTCAGCTGGGTAAATTATGAAGCCCAAAGGTTGCCGTTAGGTGCTCTGCGCACTGGCGGCAATCTTTGCATTCAAGAGGGTAATGTTTCGATATCTGTTTAATTGGTCTGTGTCTCTCGATAGGGGCAGCTGATGGAGGTTAGACTACCTCCAAACAAGGAAACCAAAGGCAAGAAGGCCTGGATCAGGCCATCTCATGACTTAAATTACTTGATCTTGAGCTTAGCGTGCCGTACTTTTGCGCCGAAATCAAACTGCATTACTCAAAATGGAAGGAATCTTCAATCCCAAGGCCATTGCGGTCATTGGTGCATCTAATACGCCCGGAAGTGTAGGTCACGCCCTGATAAAAAATTTAATCGGATCGGGGTATATGGGCACCGTTTACCCCATCAATTTCAAACATAAGTCGATATATGGCGTGCGAAGTTATGCCAGTATCAAAGAAACACGCGATCAAATTGATTTGGCTGTTATTGCAACCCCGGCGTCCAGTGTGCCCGGGCTAGTAGAAGAATGCGGCCAGGCCGGGGTGAAAGGAATCGTCATCATATCTGCCGGATTTCTCGAAGTAGGCCAAGCTGGCAAAAAGATGGTTGATGATATCCTGGTCACGGCGCGCAAATACAACATGCGCATTATTGGACCGAACTGCCTGGGCTTTATTAAGCCTTCGCTGCACCTGAATGCAAGTTTCGCGAACAAGATGGCTTTGCCGGGGAAGATTGCATTCATCAGCCAGAGCGGCGCCCTATGTACCGCCATCCTGGACTGGTCGGTTGAGCAAAATGTGGGATTCAGCCATTTCGTATCGATTGGTTCGATGGTCGATGTCGGCTTTCACGATCTCATCGATTATTTTGGGCGTGATCCGCACACCAATAGCATCGTCATCTACATGGAATCCCTGACGCATGCACGGAAATTTATGAGTGCTGCCAGAGCCTTTGCCAGGACCAAACCGATTATCGTCCTGAAGGCTGGTAAGAGCTCTGCTGGAGCTAAGGTGGCACTGAGTCATACAGGAACCCTGGCCGGTAACGACCAATCGTTTGCTGCAGCCTTTAAACGGGCGGGTATTATTTCGGTAAATACCATCCAGGAGCTGTTTAATGCAGCCCAGACCCTTTCCATGCAGCCGCGCCCCGGGGGTAAAAAACTGGCGATTGTTACCAATGCCGGCGGACCTGGCGTACTTGCGACAGACCATTTGATTCAGCTCGGTGGTCAGCTTGCAGAACTTTCTGATCAGTCTATCGACCAGTTAAATCAAGTTCTTCCTGCTGCCTGGAGTCATCGCAACCCGGTAGACGTCTTAGGGGATGCCGGAGCAGAACAATATGGCAGAGCCCTTGAAGTTTGTCTCCAGGATAAGGAGGTGGATGGTGCGCTGGTCATTCTTACCCCTCAGGCTATGACCAAGGCGGATGAAATTGCAGCCCGCATCGTGGATGTAGCTAAAAAGACGAAAAAAACCGTGCTCGCATCCTGGATGGGTGAAAAAGATGTAGCGGCAGGAAGAGAAATTCTTGAAGCCGGCCTTATCCCGAACTTCAGAATTCCGGAGGACGCAGTTAATACCTTCATGAATATGTACAGCTATACCCGAAACATCGAGGAGTTGTACGAGACACCGAAATCCATTCCCGACCGGTTTACACCGGACACGGCATCTAATAAGAAATTGGTCAAAGAGGTGCTCAAGTCAGGCCGCAATGCATTGACCGAGCGGGAAGCCAAGACATTTCTGGAGCGTTATCAGATTCCCATCACCAGGTCGCAAGTGGCGAAGAGTGAAGCGGAAGCTATTAAAATTGCCGAGTCCTTAGGCTTTCCGGTGGTCATGAAGATTATGTCGCCGGATATATTACATAAAACGAACATCGGTGGGGTTCAACTGAACATCAAGAATAAGCAAGATGTTCAGCGCGCCTATCATGAGATCCTGGAAGGAGCCAACCGGGCATTTCCAACGGCCAATATTGAAGGAGTTTTGGTCGAACAAATGATACACAAGCGTTATGAGTTGATCATTGGCTCCAAGAAAGACCCACTTTTCGGGCCGGTCGTGGTCTTTGGGATGGGCGGAGTCGCCGTAGAAGTGTTTAAAGACATCAATGTGGGTTTGCCTCCACTAAATATGGCCTTGGCGCAACGTTTGATTGAAGACACCAAAATCTACGAGTTGCTTAAAGGGTTCCGTGGTATGCCGGCTGTGGATATCAACGCCATAGGGTTTGTATTGTACAAGTTTGCCTACATGCTGATTGACTTCCCGGAAATTAAAGAAGTGGACATAAATCCCTTTGCCGTTGACGAACACGGCGGGGTGGTTTTGGATGCCAAAATTGTGCTGGATCAGGATTATAAGGTAGATCCGAAAAACCCATACGCACACCTGGTGATATCTCCATATCCCAAAGAACTGGTTTACGAATACAAAACCCGTGATGGGCAGGTGTTTAACATCCGCCCAATCGTCCCCGAGGATGAACTGATGGAACGAGAACTGTTTAAGAACATGTCCAAACAGAGTCAGTACTATCGTTTCTTCGGGTACATCCCGGATGTAAGTCATGACTTGCTGACCCGTTTTACGCAAATCGACTATGACCGGGAAATCGCATTGGTTGCCGTAATGGGAGAAGATGGCAAAGATCAAAAGATCGGCGGGGTGGTCCGGCTCGTATCCGATGCCAATAACGATCGCGCAGAATTTGCCATTGTGGTTGGTGACCCCTGGCAAGGTTTAGGTCTCGGTAATGAACTGGCAGACCGAATCATGAACATCGCCAAGCAGCGTGGTATCCGGGAAGTTTATGCCAATGTGTTGAATGCAAATACCATCATGCTGCATATGTTTCGCCGCCGGGGATTCCGGATTGAGACAGTCGACCAGGAATCTTCATTGGCATCCTACGCATTTCAAAACGAAGAAATCGAAGAAACGGTCGCTTAAGAAGCGAAATATTTAACTGAAAACAAGCCCACCGGCACCTGTGTAAGGTAGCGGTGGGCTTTTTATTCGTCGCAAAACCTTGACGTAGTCGTCAGGGACATCCGAGAGTTGGGTTATATTTGAATCTAAACCTTTACCAAGACCAGCCATGAAAGTTTCGCGAAGGGCCGAATTATCCGGAATGGCGTATGAACTGGGTATGGATTTCGATCCCAAGCCATCTTTTCCGGACATCAAATTACTCAGTGCGTTCAAGCTCTTTAAGCATGGGCACTCGAAAAAGATAACCAATCAATTTCAACGTTCCGATGAACAACTGGAGAGCAAGGCGCAAATCTTTGATTATCAGTATACCATACAGGCTGGTAACACACCGGTTACCAAACGGCAAACCGTTTGCTTTATACAATCCAAACAGCTTGAATTACCTATATTTTATTTAAGGCCGGAAACCTGGATTGATCGATTTAAACAATACCTGGGTTGGGAAGACATTGATTTTGTTCATTATCCCGATTTTTCAAAGAAATATTATTTATCGGGGGAGATGGAAGAGCTTGTCCGGGAGCTTTTTAAGGATGACGTGCTTCATTATTTTACCTTAAAAGACGGTTGGCATGTGGAAGGTATCGGTTTCTTTTTAATCATATATCGTGATGGAAAACTATTAAACGCAGATTCTATTCGCGTCATCAATAAAATTGGAATCGACATATTTCAACTTTTTAAATAGAATAAAGATTGAGAGCAGCAGGGTTTGTTCGTATTTTATTACGCCTTGCTGGGTCGGATCATAAATGCTGTCAGAAATGAAAAAACTGGTTAATTATTTTTTGCAAGGCCTGGTCTTTATTGCCCCACTGGCCATAACAGGATATATTATTTACCTGGTATTTGATGTTACGGATCAATTTTCCCGCGATTTAATCAGCCGGTTTTTTGACGTGCACATTCCCGGGGCAGGTGTCCTGACCATGATTTTATTTTTGGTCCTGATTGGCTTTTTAGGGCAGACCATTGTAGCCCGGCCTTTGATCAATCTTGTGCAGAATTTCATAGCCAGAACGCCGGTGTTACGGGATATCTATTCTGCATTGAAAGATTTCATCATGGCATTTGTGGGCAAGGACAGAAAATTTAACATTCCGGTGTTGGTCCTGGTAAACCCGGTCACGCAATTGGAAAAATTAGGATTCCTGACCGAGCAGGACCTGGGCATGCTGGAGCTTAAGGATAAGGTTGCCGTGTATTTTCCGCACTCTTACAATTTTTCGGGAGAACTCTTTATTGTTCCGCGTACCCAGATTAAGGTTCTCGACTTGCCAGCCAGTGAGGTAATGAAATTTGTGGTTTCCGGAGGAGTGTCCGGTTTGAACAAGCATGAGTAGTCGCAGAACCGTCGCGTAGAGGATTGATGAAACGGCCCGGGTAAAATAATTCATTACATTGCAAGATGAAATCACGCAAAGAGCTCAAACAGGCCTATGCCCAGATGAAACATCCGATCGGGGTCTATCAGGTTAAGAATTTGACCAATGGCATGCTGTTTATTGGCAGTTCCCTTAACTTACCTGCCATGTGGAATCGCCTTCGCATGCAATTGAAATCCGGAACCCACACCAATAAGTCCCTGCAGGAGGATTGGGATCAATTTGGTGAAGATCATTTCCTGTTTGAAGTATTGGAAGAGGTGCAACAAGACGAAGACCGGGATTACAGCCGGGACCTGACTGCGCTCGAGAACCTTTATCTAGAATCCTTGCAGCCATTCGCACCCCGTGGTTACAATCGGCCACCCCGCCGCTAGCCGCAACAATAAAATCATTATTGTCTGTATATTCGGGAAAATCCTGGAAGATGAAGCGACGTAAGGTTTTACAGTATATGGTGGTAGGGGCAGCAGGTGTGACGTTATGGCCGGCCTGTAAAGTAGCAGAAACTAAAAGCTTTGACGGACTGGATCTAAGTACGGATCAAATTGATTTATTGGATCAGTTTGTCACCGCCATCTTACCGGCAGATGGACTTCCGATTGAGACGCCGGAATCCCGGTTGGACTTTGTCGTAACGATGTTGCGTGATTGTACCAGTCCAGATGAGCGCCGTCAATTTGAAAATGGGGTGAAAGAATTTCAGGAATACATCCGGAATAATTTTCAAAAACCCTTTGGAAATTTAAGTCAAACGGATCAGGAAACAGCATTTATTCATTTGCATGAAGAGGAAGGAATTTCAGAAAATCTGAAGACCTTCTATTCCAGATCCAGAGCCTGGAGTATCCAGCATTTTACGACATCATCCTATTTCTTAAATACCTATACGGATTTTCAATTTGTTCCCGGGCATTTTTATGGATGTGTGGCGATTTAAAGGTAATTGTTTGGCAAAAATTATATTGATCTAACATGGCGGATAATACGGATCATCATTTTGATGCAATTGTCATCGGTGCAGGGATGACGGGAGGTTGGGCAGCCAAAGAGTTTTGTGATCAGGGAATAAAAACCTTGTTACTGGAAAGAGGTCGTCAGGTCGAGCATATTAAAGATTACCCTACGACGAATATGCAGCCTTGGGAATTTCCTCACCGGGGAGCTATTTCCTATGAAGTCAAAAAGGAAAACCCGGTTGTCAGCAGGTGCTATGCATTCCGTGAAGATGCCGCCCATTTTTTTGTTAAAGACACCGAACATCCTTATGTCCAGGACAAACCGTTTGACTGGATCCGTGGTTATCAGGTGGGAGGCAAATCCATCATGTGGGCGAGGCAGGTTCAGCGATGGAGTAATTTTGATTTTGAAGGTCCAGCCCGTGATGGCTTTGCTGTCGATTGGCCCATCCGCTACCAGGATGTTGAACCCTGGTACACGCATGTAGAGCGGTTTATTGGTGTCTCCGGGAATAAGGATGGTCTGGATGTTTTGCCGGACGGTGATTTTTTACCACCTTTTGAGATGTCCTGTGTGGAAACCCATTTTCAGGATGTGATTGCAAACCATTACAGTGACAGGCATCTTATTTACGCCCGTTGTGCGCACATCACCGAGATGCGGGACGTATTTCGGGAGCAGGGAAGAACCCTGTGCCAGGGCCGCAATCTTTGTCAGCGTGGATGCCCCTACGGAGGATATTTTAATGCTAATTCTACCTTAATACCCTGGGCACAGCGTACCGGGAATTTGACGTTGCGGCCGCATTCCGTGGTTCATTCTATCATGTATGATGACGCGTCAGGTAAAGCAGTCGGCGTCCGGGTAGTGGACAGTGAGACCAAGGAAACGACGGAATATTTTGCACGAGTCATCTTTGTCACAGCCGCCACATTAAACACAAATTTGATATTGCTGAATTCACGTTCTGACCGCTTTCCGAATGGCCTTGGTAATGATAGTGGGGTATTAGGCAAATACGTAGCCTTCCACAACTACCGGGCTAGTATACGGGGTATTTATGAGGGGCATCAGGAATTTCGTACGGATGGAGGAAGGCCAACATCCGGATATATTCCCCGGTTCCGTAATGTGTACCGCCAGGAAACGGATTTTTTGCGTGGTTATGCAACGTCTTTTTATTCGGGTAGAAGCCGGGATATTGAATACGATGGATTCGGTCAGCAATTGCGGGATAATCTGACACGTCCTTCAGGCTATGGCCCCTGGTATGTCTCCGCCGGTATGATGGGGGAGACCATTCCAAAAGAAACCAATAAAGTAACCCTGGATAAGGACCTGACAGACTCATGGGGTATTCCACAACTTAGAATTGACATCACGCATGATGACAATGACGAAAAAATGATTGCCGACTTCTTTGAGCAATTCACGGAAATGTTTGATAAAGCGGGATTTAACTCCATGGTAACCAGGGACACTCAGCAGGCGCCCGGTCTGGATATCCATGAGATGGGAGGCGCGCGTATGGGTCATGACCCGGAAACATCCATATTAAACGAATGGAACCAAATACATAAATGTCCCAATGTGTTTGTCACGGATGGTGCATGCATGACCTCCGTATCCACTCAAAACCCATCCCTCACCTTTATGGCATTAACCGCCCGGGCAGCCAATCACGCTATCCGGTTGCTAAAGGATGATGCATTCTAATTGGCATCCCTGAATAAGTGTTCACCTCTCACAGAGGTGTCCTTCTCAACCTTTTATTTGGCTGAGGCGTGATTTCAGTACCTCCAGAGTTTGCTGAAGCTGATCTACACCCATTAACACCGACTGACTTGGGCGGGCATCGATGGATTGCATCACAGCCAGGAGATACATGCATTTATTTTGGAAACCTACCAGGTTCTCCTGGTTTGGATCTCCTGCAAATGCGCCCCCGTAAACAAAATCCTGATCATCCGGCTCTCCTCTGCCGCGTAATTGCTTTGCCGCATCCAGCTGCCCGGAGGAAGGATTTTTAGTCAGCCAGTCATCGAGCTCTTGTGCCATGGCATGAGCTTCTTTCTGATAGTGATAACATCGCAAGGAATAATCAGTCTGATACCTGATGTCTGCCTCGGGAACCTCAACCCTTGGGTCTAGCAGCACGGAGATCATTTGCTCCATTTCTTTGCCATCTACTGTAAGCCGAATCGTGTAGGATCCCGGAGCTGCCCAAGGTCCCGGCGGGCTACTTGGCGTATTGCGGTAAACAGCGGATATGGTATATCCCCTTTCTACGCCGGGCGGTGGGGTATGGTGGATATCCCAAACAAAGCGGTGCTCTCCCGCCGTGGTCCCCAGCGATTGAGATGGCCGGATCCAGTAGGTCGGAAATGGCAGCCTGGTTGAATCCAATAGTTCTGGTACATCCCGACTTGAATAGGACCTTACAATATTTCCATGCTGATCCAGGACATCCAGTGTTACCAAATTTGCGTCACTGCTCAAATAGTAGTCAATGATAGCTCCATCGGGAGGATTTTGGCCTGCCGGTTCTTCAGGGGGTAATGGCGTATCCGAAAAAACATTATTTCTGACGCGCAATGCAGGTGCTGGCTTGTACAAATAGGTTGTACTGCTCGTATGTTTGGTCAACTGACGCAGCGGGCTGACATCATCCAGAATCCAAATGGAACGCCCGTGTGTACCGATAACCAGGTCATGATCCTGTACGACCAGGTCCCGGATAGAACTTGAGGGCATATTTTGCTGCAAGGATTGCCAGTTATCCCCATCATCGATGGAGAAATAAACGGTGCGTTCGCTTCCGGCATAAAGCAAACCAGGCTGAACAGGATCTTCCCGGACAACATTTACCGGTCCTATGACTGGCATACCAGTGGTGATTTCCTTCCAGGTCTTTCCACCATCGTGCGTCCGGTAAATATGGGGTTTCATATCATCTTTCCGGATGGCATTCACTGCTATATAGGCTGTATTTGCATCAAAATGGCTGGCATCAATTTGAGCGATCTTATCCCATGAAGATAACGCCGGTGGGGTTACATCCTGCCAGTGTGCGCCTCCGTCACGCGTGACATGTACCAGGCCATCGTCCGTTCCGGCCCAGATGGTCGCTACTTCGACCGGAGAAGGTCCAACCGCATAAATTACACCACGGCGGCGCATATCCTGTAGTTCCGGCGTCCTGAAATCACCTATGCTTTCCGGGACCTCCGGCTTCTCCCGGGTCAGGTCCGGGCTGATGATTTCCCAGTTATCCCCTCCCGTCGTAGTTTTCCACAGGACGTTGGTTGCAAACAGCAGCATCCGGGGATCTGCCGGATGAAATAACAGGGGCATGGTTCTTAAAGTACGGTATTTCCCGGACCGCAACGCTTCTGGTCCAACCCACTGCGATTGACCGGTCTGTCTATTGAACTTAATGACCCGGCCTCCATAGATGAGTTCCGGGTGGAGCGGATCCGGGGCCACATAAGCATACTCGTCTGATCCAACGCCCATAAAATCGCGGAAGGATATTTGCCCGCCATTACCTCTGCTGGCTATCCCGATTGCGCCACTTTCCTGTTGTCCGCCATAGACCCAGTAAGGAAACTGGTTGTCGGTCGCAACGTGATACAATTGTGAAGTCGGTTGATTGTACCAGGAACTCCATGTTCGACCACCATTTACGGTAATGGTGGCACCCTGATCAGCGGCAAAAAGCATGATTTCCGGATTAAGCGGGTTGATCCAGATCCGATGATAATCGTCCCCTCCCGGGGCACCTTTAAAAGAAGACCAGGTTTTACCACCGTCGGTGGACCGGTAGGAAGCCACATTGGCTATGTAGAGGGTATTCGGTTGCTGCGGATGAATCTTAATTTCAGCAAAGTCACTTCCCCTGCCCCATAAGCGACGATCATTGGTTACAAATTCCCAGTTGTCGCCTCCATCCATACTTTTGTAAACACCTCCTTTTTCACGGGAGTCCACGGTTGCATACATGATTTTAGGATTGCTATGACTGATGGCAACTCCGATGCGCCCCAATCCTTCGGCGGCACCGGGTAATCCTATACCTATGGGCTTCCAGGTACTTCCACCATCCGTAGAGCGATACAGGCCGCTTGCAGTTCCGGAAAAGCCGGCATTTTCCCAGGGACCTTCGCGATGCTCCCACATGGATGCATAAAGGCGCTTCGGGTTTTTCGGATCAAATTCAACCTGGATAGCTCCGGTGTTTGGGTTGATGTACAAAACTTTTTCCCAGGTCTTGCCTCCATCTCGGGTCCGGAAGATCCCTCGTTCCTCATTAGGGCCGTAAGGATGACCCAACCCCGCCACAAAAACCATATCGGGATTGGTAGGGTTAACAATGATCCGGCCTACCTGCTGGATGTCACCAAGGCCGATGTGCTGCCAGGATTTTCCTCCGTTGGTCGTTTTAAAAATGCCATCTCCGACACTCAGGTCCGGACGGTGTAATCCTTCGCCTGTGCCCACATATATTACATCTGGATTTTTAGAATAAACCGCAAGGTCGCCTACGGAACCGGTTGCTGCCTGGTCAAAAATCGGCTGCCAGGTGCGGCCATAATCGTCCGTTTTCCATACGCCTCCGTTATTGACACCGATAAAAAATACGTTGGGTTGTGTCTCTACGCCTACCGCACCCACCGTTCTTCCTGCACGGAAGGGTCCGATTAAACGGTATTTGAGATCCTGGTAAGCGGTCTCAGGTACTGCTTGAGCAAAACCAGCCAGGGTATTGATAGCCAGTAACAGGATGATCAGGCCGGTAGGGTGTATATAACGCTTCCCCTTTGCTCGAAGCGAAGAGGAGTGGTTTGCTGATGTATTCATTCTGCAAGAATTGATTTAGAAGTGTAAGTTACACAACCGTATCAACCTCGTTATTGAAGTGATCAATTAATTCAGTCTCTACCTTGAATTAAATTAAGGTCTTGAATTAAGTGTCCTTTCTTCGCCCATTGAGTTCGTGAACCATCAGGATTCGTGAACGGATTATGAGATCTGCCAATATTGCACTGGTTCAGCAGCGGATATTTTCTAATTGGCGGCTATTTTAATAATATCCTGGTTCCTAAAAATTGAGACTGATTTTTGAAGTAAAATGAGAAAATAAAAACTTCCGGATTTAATTATTTCAGCCAAATCATTATTCGGTTTTCCTTTTTATGGAATTAATTCATTAAAGATTAGTCCGGATTCAATGCTATCTTATAGATAATTAACACTTTAGCTATTTACTTTGTGGCAGTTAAATTATATATTTGGTATAATCGCTGCGAGCATTTTCTCATGTGCTTTCCTCCCACAAGAGATTTACCGGAAATAAGTTGTGGATTAAGTTAGAGCCGTAAATACCGACTGTATTTACACCTGCTTATTATTTCCTTACTAAAAACCTAACTATGAACCCTTGGTTACAATCACTTTGGGGCTGTATTACCTATGCCCTGATTGCATACGCTACCTTCTCTACGGATAAGTCCCAACCCACACCCTCAGACGATAGTATTTCATTTCAATGCCCTGTCGAAATGGAGCTTCCTTGCAATACGGATCCAGATAATTTGCCATTGCCGGATCTATCGCAAATAGTTGTAGAGTCCACCTGTCCGCTGGAATACGTCAGGTTTATCGGCGATTCGCTGTTTACCACCGAAGGTTGCAAACAGGTCTATGCCCGCACCTTTGAGGCTCTGGATGCGTGTGGAAATTTAGGACGGTGCGTGACTTTCCTGACATTTATACAGGACCTTATGCCACCGATTGTTCAGCATTGCGATACATTGATAGAATTGGGTTGCAATGGAGTTGAATTTCCGGAAATAACACCAGAATTAATTGGAGCTTCCGATAACTGTGGACCGGTTACCATTGACATTCTTAACGAACGGGAGAACGTGAATGGTTGCCGTCATGTGAAGATCATCCGGTACCGGGTGCGTGATGCATGCCGTAATAGTACAAATTGTCGGATCCGCTTCAGCTGGGTAGTGGATGAGACCCCTCCCGTGGTGGAAGAATGTCAGCGTGAAATTGACCTGGGATGTAATCCACGGCGGATACCAGAACCAAATCCCCGGCGGCTGCGTCCTAGCGATGATTGCGGGCCGGTCAATTCGGAGATTGCAGGCATAGATTCTGCTGCGGATGGCTGTTACCGTAAACGGGTTTATAGTTATATTTTTTCCGATCGATGTGGAAACTCTTTGACCTGCAGCGAGATCTTCTACTGGAAAGTGGATTCTATGCCACCGCTTGTCGAAAATTGCGAGGCAATTATAGAATTAGGGTGCAATCCCGAATCAATACCTGACTTTGACTCAACATTGGTTAAAGTAAGTGACGATTGTCCGGGACCTGTCCGTTTCAGGCTTCTGAATGCAATAGACCGGAATAGCGGGTGCCATTATCGGCGGATTTACCGGTATGCAGTGTACGATGAATGCAACAACCGGACCGTTTGTCAGCAGACCCTGTCCTGGGTGCAGGATACCACGCCACCGGTTATAGCCGGATGTGACTCATTGGTTGACCTTGGATGTAACCCGGATATTATCCCGGAACCGGATCCGGATCGATTGCATCCGACGGACGAATGTGGTTCTGTACACGCCGAAGCGTTCCCAGGGGATATCGTCGTGGTGGATTGCCGTTATTCGCTCACATATACGTACCTCTTCACCGATGACTGTGGCAATACAACAAAATGTTTTGAAAGTTTTACGTGGGTAGTTGATGACCAGCCGCCTGTCATAGAAAATTGTATTGATGGAGGGATCACCATCGACCTGGGTTGCATCAAAGACACTGCGGAGTTGCCGCCAGGATTGCCAGCCCCATTCATTATCACAGATAACTGTGGAGAAATCACCGTCGATGTACTCGCTGAGGTGTATGAAATGGGGGACTGTTGCGGAGTACTCACCCGTCGCTACGGAGTGAAGGATGGATGTGGCAATCAAAGCTACTGTTCGGTCCAATGGCATTTTTGTACCGACACGATTCCACCTGTTATTGTATGCCCCGATTCCACTTATCTGGGCTGCAATCCGGATACCATCCTCCAACCTGATTTTGGGCGGATTAAAGTTTCCGACAATTGCCGTATCGTGGATAGTGCATTTGCTTATGTGGATTACCAACCCGATGGTTGCCATTATCAATTAGGCTACCTGTATTCATTCATTGACGCTTGCGGGAACATCAGCCAATGTGAAGAAAAATTTGCCTGGACACTCGATGATGAACCCCCGCTAATCGTGAATTGTCAGGAAGGCGGGATTCTCATTGATTTGGATTGCATCAAAGATACTTCGGAGTTGCCCCCGGCTTTTCCGGCGCCATTGATCATCACCGATGATTGCGGTGGCATCGATGTTTCATTACTGGCGGAAATAATTGAGCTGGACAATTGTTGCGGCATACTCACCCGACGCTATGGGGTGACAGATGCGTGCGGAAACCAGAGTTTTTGCTCCGTACAATGGCGCTTTTGTATCAATCAGGATCTAAAATTGATCTGTCCTGACCCGGTAGACCTTGGATGTATTCTAACGCCTTCCCAACTGCCCACGCCAGATCCGGACAGGGTGAAGGTGGATCACGGCTGCGGTGACGTGGAAATCGTTTTTGTGGAAGCAATTCGCCAACTCAATGATTGCGGCGGAACCATATTTTACATCTATGCAGCCATAGATCATTGTGGGAATGCTGATACCTGCCGGGAAGTTTTCCATTACATTCAGGACACAGAACCGCCTATCGTTATTTGCCCGGACCTGGTCGACTTCGGATGTGTGGGAGCAGACTTTTCTCCACCGGAAGCTGATACCAGCCGATTGGACTATAAGGATAATTGTGGCATCGCCTCTGTAAACATTCCTCCGGTTGATATCGTATTGGTTAATTGTACCTTCAAATTAACCTGGGTGTATGAGTTTGTGGATTTCTGTGGAAATAAGACAACTTGTTTTGAGTCCTTCTCCTGGACCCATGACAGTATACCGCCCGAGATAAAATGCCCTGAACCCAAAGATCTGGGCTGTATACATTCCCTGGAAGAATTGCCACCTGCTGATACCAATCGGGTTAAAGCAGCAGATTTTTGCGGAGAGGTAAAACTTACGATTGAAGATCGGCATTTGGATCTCGATGGATGTTCAGGCAAATTGGTCTATACTTACTCGGCAACTGATTTATGCCAGAATGTGAGCCGCTGTGAAGAAATATTCTTCTTCACTTTTGATACGGTAGCACCCAAGGTAGTTTGTGAAGATCTGAACCTGGGCTGCAATCCGGACAGTATACCGGCAATTTCCCTGGAGGAGATCCAATGGGAAGACAATTGTGGCGATGTAGAGCTGGTGAATGCAATTTCATCCATTGCTTTTGAAGGTTGCCATTACTACATCAGTCAGGCATTTACCATTGCCGATGCTTGTGGCAATAGTACGCATTGTTCCCGTAGCATCACCTATGTCGTGGACACGGTGGTGCCGACGATATTGTGCCACGATCTTGATCTGGGATGCAATCCGGATTCGATTCCTGATATAAGCAGCATTGAGGTGTTTGATAACTGCGGCGATTCCGTTTTCCTTGAAAGTGTGGCATCCAGCATCCGCCAGGAAGGCTGCAAGACCCTGATCACGCAATCACTTGTTGCCGTTGACGCCTGTGGAAATAAATCCACGTGCAGCCGTGAAATCCGGTACTCGACAGATACGATAGCTCCGGTGATTCTACATTGTCCTGATTCCACCTATCTGGGGTGTAATCCCGAAGTGATACCCGGACCTGATTTTGGCAGAGTTAAGGTTGAAGACAATTGCGGCATCCAGGATAGCTTGTTAGCCTACGTTGATTTCATACCCGATGGGTGCCACTATCAGGTTGGATATCTTTACATCTTTTTTGATTCCTGTGGCAACCGCAGCGATTGTCTGGAAAAGTTCGCCTGGACCGTGGATAGTCTGCCTCCTGAATTCCACACCGATTATTGCCATGCTCTGGCCAATGGAATTGACTTCGGTTGTACAACTCGGGGTGAGGAAGAATTAAAAGTTTTCATCGATTCCATCATTCAAACGGTTAAGGATGGATGTGATTCAGTGGCCGTCGGCGTGACCATCAGTGATCGCGTCAACGATGGATGTGCGGTAAGTCTTTATCTCAAGATAACGGCAATGGATGCTTGTGGACAAACAGCGACTTGCGAAGGTTTTGTTCGCTGGACACAGGTTAATCCGGACCTTCCCATCTACGAATTTCCCGCTGATACATCGATTTCGGATTGTACGATCCCGGATCCCCCGGTTTTCGATAACGAAAGCTGCGGTCCATGTCGAATGGAACTGGTATGGACCACGACGGTGGGCAATTGCAGCAGCGGGAATTGTATCATTTACCGGTTGTGGGTGCGTCAATGCTGTCGTCAGGCCCCGGAATCCCATTTCCAGGTTATCCGCATAAGTTGTCAGGTTGCTACGCTTCCGGAACCAGACCAGAGACCGATGGAGTTGCCGGAATCAACGGAACAGATTGAACCGTTTATCCCGATTCCGGAAAAATTAGATGCTGGATCTGACCAGAAGCTATTAGCAGTCATTGGAGTACTGAGTATTCACCCGAATCCTGCTGCCAAGGTTTTAAATGTGAAGCTTGATGGACTGGAGACCCGGGAAGATCTGGAATTAAGGATTTACGATGATTATGGGCAGATCCATTGGCGTCAACAATATTCCGAAGTCACAGCAATTCAGGAAGAAGTAGATGTCAGCAATTTAACCTCAGGTAGCTATACCGTGGTCGTGAGTGATGGCCGTCAAATTTGGTATAAACGGTTTATCCGGATTGAATAAATTATTCCTCTTTCCATTGTTAATAAATCGAAGAGGTGATGGCATTGACCCATCACCTCTTTTTTTATTGTTCCATTTTATCTTCAACAGACATTCGGGGAGGTTGATAACAAGAACGGCCTGGTAAACATTTCGGAGGGGCGATCAAATCATTGTCAGGGCCTATACCGCCATGGCCTTTTACGCACCAAAAGATGGTATTGGAGTCATCCAGTAAATACCAGGGATGCTCACCTCCTTCCATCATGCCATAGGGGTTTTTGGCTCTTAAATGTCTGCAGTATACCTTTTGCTCAGGATCCATCAACTTGCATTCAAAATAGCTTCCTGGATGAGGTTGATAAACAGGGGTACCTTGTATCCGTTTTTAGCCAATGGGCGGGCGCGTTCCATCGCCAGAGTGGCGGCTTCAAGCGCAATCTCATGGGTGATCTGGTTGCCGGCGAGGGCTCCTTCGGCTCGCATTGATCGCAAAGGCACCGGTGATGCTGCACCGAGGGCAATGGCTGCGCGCTTACAGGTCTTGCCATTCATTTCTAATACAACCGCAACATCCGCAATAGACCAGTCATGGGATTCACGGGCTCCCTGTTTGATGTAGGCGGCCTTCGTACCGGAAGCCGGTTTTGCCAGACGGATGTGGGTGATTATTTCGTCTGCTTCGAGGATGGTTTCACGCAGCGGATCCTCTCCGGGCGCTACGAAAAAGTCTGCAATCGGAATTTCTTTGGTTTCATTTTTACTATTGACGATCACCACCCTGGCATCGTATGCCATCAAAGCGGTAGAGACGGATGAGGCATGAACGCTAACACAGGAGCCATTATTCAAGATCGCATGATTTTCATTTTCACCATTTTTTGCAAAACAGCGGTCACCGCCTTTCCGGAAACAAGGATGATCGTAGGAGCGGAAATACCAGCAGCGGGTACGCTGGGCTATATTTCCACCGATGGTTGCCATGTTACGTAATTGTGGTGTAGCCGCATCTCCGGCGGCCTGAGCGAAGGCAATGTAATGCTTGCGGATATCCTCATGAGCGGCGATCTCCGCCAGGGTACTATTCGCACCTACCCGCAAGCCATCATTATTGGAGAACTCAATTTTATCCAGTCCGGGTAATTCACGGATATTGACGATGGTCTTGGGTTGCAGCAACCCTTCCTTCATCAGATCCAGCAGATCGGTTCCCCCGGCTTTTAGAATTGCGGCTTTTTCAGTCTGTCGATAGATCTCGTTGGATGCCGTGGAATTGACCTGGGTTAGGGCATCTTCGATGGACTTAGCGTTATACCAACTGAAGTTGTTCATAGTTGACGGTTTATTGGTCTAGGTGGTTCAATGCTTTTAAGATTCTGGCCGGCGTAATCGGTATCTCATACATCCGCATTCCGATCGCATTGTACACTGCATTGGCAACGGCAGCTGCAGTGGCAATGTTTGCTGGTTCTCCAATGCCATAGGCATCGGTCGAGGATAGGGCAGGATATTCCTCTACGATGATCGGTTCAATGGCAGGGATCTCCATGGAATAGGCGATTTGGTAGCGATCTACGTCAGGATTCATCATATGTCCGGTCGCTTCGTCCATAACCCGGTCCTCGTACAGGGCATACGAAACACCCTGGATGACACCGCCATTGATCTGGCTTTCGATTTGGGTTAGATTTATCGGTCGGCCGCAACTGTGTGCCGCTACAATGCGATCAACTTTGACCATCCCGGTATCGGTGTTCACGGTAACTTCGGCAAACTGAACGGATCCCAAATGACCGTGAGCCAACCCCCAGGGCTGAGCAAAACCGCCGTAATCATCCGAACGACTGGCGCTGGCTGTAATTTGGCCGGTACGCATTCGTTGCAAGGCTTCTTTGAGCGATACTTTTTTGGATGCATCGTCTTTGTGCAGGATCATCCCATTGCTGGCAACCAGTTTGGTTGCATCGGTTTGCCATTGCTGAGCGATTTGTTTAAACAATTCCATTTTTGCCTTGTACGCCGCATTGCGGGTAGGGGGCGTTATGGAACCGGTAACCTTACTCCCACCTGACCCGGGAGCGTCCGGGAAAATGGTATCACCGATGCGAACGATGACATCGGCCGTTTTGAGGCCAAACTCTTCGGCAACGATTTGAGCCATAATGGTCTTGGTCCCAGTGCCGATATCCTGAACACCGGACCGAACTTCCACCGCTCCATCGCGATAGATTTTTACCTCTACCGTTGAATCAAGATCAACAAATCGTGGCCAGGTGGACTGAGCTACTCCCAATCCCTTGCGGATGGTCCCGGTTGAAGATCCGGCGGGTTTCCAGCGCGACCAGTCAAACTGTTTGGCGCCACGTTGTCGCAACACCTTTCGTACTTCGCTTTGATCAATCTTGTCTCTGTAAGCCAACGGATTCAGGTTCAATTTTTCAGCGAGCTCATCGATGGCCTGTTCGACACCAAAGGCACCCTGAACATTGCCTGGTGCCCGCCATGCTGCTCCCGGTCCTGCAAAAGTGAGAACATCGTATTGTTCGGTGGCGAAATTTGGACATTCGTATAAGATCTGGGCTACCCGTCCAACGCCGGCCCCCAGTGCTACACCCGCTGTGCCATGGGAACGTTGTTGAATGGCGGTGAGCATGCCATCTTTTTTTGCGCCTATTTTCAAGTAGTGGATGGAGTTAGGCCGATTGCCAGCCATCAGGTGTTCTTCCTTGCGCTCCAGCATGAGCCAAACTGGTCTGCCCGTTTTCTGGGACAGGATAGCAGCAACAGGTCCATAGGGACTGGTACTGTGTTTTGCTCCGAAGCCACCACCCATAAACTCACAGATCACCCGGACCCGGCTTTTAGGCAGGTCAAAATAATCGGCTAATTCATCGCGTACGTCTTTGGTGCTTTGAGTAGACGCATAGACCGTCATACCTTCCGGTTTCCAGTCGATGACCACCCCATGGGTTTCCAGGGGTACGTGGGTCTGTACTTGTGTGCGGTAGGTTTGTTCTACAATGACATCTGCCTGCGAAAATCCGGCTTCCAGATCTCCGCGCGGCCCGCCAAAAAAGCTGGATGTGGAAGGACCTCTCAGGTTGCCTTGTCCTTTGCTCCCGTCATGGACAACACCGACATCGCCTCCGTCAGCCTGACGCGCGATGGGGGCATCAAAGACCAGCGGAGCCTCTGGCTTCATAGCTTGCTCCACGTCGATGACGAATGGTTTTTCCAGATAATCCACCTGAATCATTCTGGTCGCCTGCCGAGCGATATCCAGAGAATCCGCGGCAACAGCTGCGACAGGCTGACCCACATATTTAACATCCGGATACGAATTGTCTTCGTTCCGGAGGATGTGAACCGCATGAACTCCAGGCAATTTTTCCGCCTCCTGGGTATTGATGTTGCGGATGGAGGCGTGCGGAACCTTGGCAGTCAGAATTTTAGCGTAAAGCATACCCGGCAACCGGATATCGGAAGTATATTTTGCTTCCCCGGTCACCTTGGCCCGGGCGTCTACCCGGATCCTGCGCTTGCCGACCTCTTGAAGCTGGTCATTGACCGGCCATGCTGGTGGCTCATCAGCAGGAATCTCACGTTCGATTTCAGTGAGGTTATGATCCGGGATACCGTAAGGGAATTTTTCTTTTCTGGTGTCCATATCATTTCATTTTATCCGCTGCTGCCAGCGTGGCTTTAAAAACATGAGGATAGGTGCCACAGCGACATAGATTGCCACGGGTGGCTATTTTGACGTCCTCGAGCGTTGGGTTTGGGTTTTCTTTCAATAAGTGGGCACAAGTCATGATCATCCCGGGTGTGCAATATCCACATTGACTCGCATCATGCTCAATAAATGCTTCCTGGACCGGATGCAGATTCCCACCAGGTGCCAGTCCTTCGATGGTAGTCACCTCCCGGCCGCCGACGTCGATGGCGAGGGTCATGCAAGAATTGACCGGTTTGCCATCAATCCATACGGTACAGGCGGAGCAGGAGCCGCGATCACATACGACTTTGGTGCCGGTAAGCCCGGCATGATCTCTGAGGGCGGTTGCCAATGTTGTACGGGGCTCTATGGTCAGGTGTTCCATCTGTCCATTGATCTGCATCTGGACTGTGACGGCATCGGGGCCCATATAAATACCGGTTTCGGGAGCCGAATGGAAGTCAGCAGCTAATAATCCCGTGTTCAATAATACGGAACCAGCGGTCGTAATGCCTGCCCCCCGGAGAAACTTCCGACGGGTAAAGCCATTGGTATCGGATTTGTTTGAATCTTCTTTCATCTGCATAAATATTACCAGGTGCGAACAGTTAAATTACTAAAATTCGTCAGTAAAGTAAATGCATATGACCCATCAAGCATACAATTAAGAATAAGTCTAAATGCAATAATTTATTATCGCTTAACTTAACGGATTATTGAACAAAATTCAATTGTAATTATGGCTTTACGCGTATTCATAACGGGGAGTACAGGGATGGTTGGTCAGGCAGTATTGCTCGAATGCCTGGAAAGTCCGGACATTGAGCGCGTGCTGGTGATTAATCGAAGACCGTTGGGAATTACACACCCCAAGCTGGAAGAATTAATCCATTCCGACCTGGGAAATCTGGATGCTTTCATACCCAAATTACTTGGATGGGATGCCTGTTTTTACTGTCTGGGTGTTTCCTCTGCAGGAATGAAAGAGGAAGCATATACACGCATCACTTTTGATTATACCATCCATTGTGCCGATGTCTGTCTGAAGGCAAATCCTAA
This sequence comes from Lewinellaceae bacterium, assembly GCA_020636355.1. Taxonomy (GTDB): domain Bacteria; phylum Bacteroidota; class Bacteroidia; order Chitinophagales; family Saprospiraceae; genus JAGQXC01. The sequence continues at coordinate 109,563 of JACJYB010000010.1, forward strand.
CATGGTCTTTTGTTACGTATCCGGCGCTGGTACCGACAGCACGGAAAAGGGGCGTTCGATGTGGGCGCGGGTAAAAGGCAGAACCGAAAATGCACTCCTGGCGATGCCCTTCCAGGCAGTCTATTTGTTTCGTCCCGGTTATATCCAGCCGATGAAGGGTATACGGTCCAGAACACCGGTTTACAACGCCCTGTATACCATTTTTAAGCCATTTTATCCACTATTGAAACATTTACCCAAATGGGTTACCAGCACTGACCAGATCGGTAAAGCAATGATCCGCGTTACATTATCCGGATACAAACAGCCGGTGCTGGAGAGTATTGACATCAATACCCTCTGAATTTCCGGGATACGCAATGATACAGCTGGTCAGGCTGTGATCATATGCCAATACGATCTACATCATCGACAGCCATGATCTAAAAACCTACTATTAGCGAAAGGAAAGTCATTTCGTGGCACCCGGATCAAAATATCAGGAAGGGCAAGGTTGGCATTTCGCCTATTCCAAAGTAGTACAATTCTTTCAGGAGGTGGGCGAAATGGCTTTGTTCTCAGGCAGGTTTTTCCGCACCTTTTGGCAGCCTCCTTTTGAATGGCGCGAATTTATCAATCAATCCTATAACCTGGGTAACAAATCCATTTTTTTGGTTTCCCTGACCGGATTCATTATGGGTTTGGTTTTGGACTTGCAGTCGCGACCTACCATGATGGAATTCGGCGCCGTATCGTGGATGCCTTCTATGGTGGGAATTACCATTGTCCGGGAGATGGGACCCATGGTTACGGCGTTGATTTGTGCCGGGAAGATCGGTTCCAGTATTGGTGCGGAATTAGGCTCCATGCGCGTTACGGAGCAAATTGATGCCATGGAAGTCTCCGGAACAAACCCATTCAAGTTTCTGGTGGTGACGCGGGTGATGGCAGCGACTTTTATGTTGCCACTTCTGGTCATCCTGGGAGATGCGTGTTCATTGGGCGGATCCTTTTTGGTGGAAAATCTGAAAGGAAATGTGTCCTTCCATTTATACTTCAATCAGGTGTTTGAAGGACTGGAGATGGGAGATATCGTACCCTCCACCATCAAGACTTTTTTCTTTGGAGCCGCCATCGGACTGGTAGGGTGTTACAAGGGATATACCTCCAAAAAAGGAACCGCCGGGGTAGGAAAGGCTTCCAATTCTGCCGTGGTGGTCGCCTCAGTCCTGGTATTTGTTCTGGACTTTATTGCCGTATTGATAGCGGATTTATTTTATGAATTGTGATGAATGCTTTAGCCAATATACCGGATACAACGACCGTACTCCAGAATGGTCCGGGTTCGGCATTATTGGAAGTTATTGAGGTGTACAAGGCTTTCGGTAGCCTAAAAGTATTGGATGGATTTTCAATGAAGCTCTTTTCCGGAGAAAATGTTGCCATCGTAGGAAAATCCGGTTCCGGCAAGTCGGTTTTATTAAAATGCATTATTGGCTTGCTTCCTTACGATAGCGGTATTATCCGGGTATTGGGGCAGGATGTCTCCCAGCTCGACCAGAGGCAACTGGATCGGCTAAGAACCGAGATTGGCTTTTTATTTCAGGGTAGTGCTTTGTATGACTCCATGACGGTGCGGGAAAATCTTCAGTTTCCGCTGCGCCGGCATATGGATAAAATGCAAAACCAGGTTGAAGAAGAACTAATCCGTGAGACGCTTGCCAGCGTAGGTCTTGAACACACCATCGATTTGTGGCCGGAAGAGCTGTCCGGCGGCATGCAACGTCGCATTGCGTTGGCCAGGACCTTAATTCTAAGACCACAGATAATTCTTTACGATGAACCGACGACGGGTTTGGATCCGATCACTTCCCGGGAAATTATCGAGCTTATTCTCGACATACAAAAACAATACGGTACCGCATCATTGATTATAACCCATGATATGCAATGTGTCCGGCTGGCTTCGGACAGGATGGTCATTCTGCATGAAGGAAAAAACTATGCAACCGGAAGTTATGGTGATTTAAAAAAAAGGAATGATCCGATTATTCAAGCATTTTTAGAGACATCATGAAAAAAGAAAACAAAAACGCTGCCCGGGTTGGCTTGTTCGTAATTCTTTCCGTGCTATTATTTATGGTCGGATTTTACCTGATTGGTAATAATCAAAATATGTTTGGAAAGACATTTTTGATTTCTACTACATTTCATAGCGTAAATGGATTGAAGAAGGGAAATGTAGTTCGTTTCAATGGCATCGATGTCGGTTCCATTTCTGAAATTGATTTTTTAAATGACTCAACGTTGCAAGTAATCATGCGCATTGAGAAAAAAGTTAAACCATTTATCAAAAAAGATGCGACGGCAAGCATTGGTTCGGAAGGATTGGTAGGAAATATGCTGGTAAATATTTCACCGGGTGGAATAGCTCCGCCTGTTGAAGATGGTGACGTCATTCGTTCCTACAGCCGGGTGGACACCGAAGACCTGTTGGATGCCCTTGGCAACACCAATGAAAATATTGCAATCATCTCTAAAAACTTATTGGATATCACGGCAAAAATGAACTCAGGCCAGGGTATTATCGCCAATTTATTAGAGAATGAATCGATGAGTGACGACCTGGCCGGCACCTTGCGCCACCTGCATCAAACCGTTCGTGTGCTGGAGTCCGCAACACAACAGGTCAATGAATTGTTCATCGCCATCAATAAAGGAGAGGGTATGGCCGGACAGATCCTTAAAGATTCCCAGTTTGTTCCGACCCTGGTCCGGTCCTCAGAGCGGCTGGATACTGCTTTGATCGGATTAAATCAGCTTGTTGATAAGACAGATCCTATTCTGGTAAACCTGCTTTCAACCAGTAAAAAACTGGATGATGCTTCCGCCCATCTGGATACACTGATCCAGCATATAGACCGCGGTGAAGGAGCGGTAGGCGCATTATTGCATGACGACTTGTTGCGCCAGGATTTAAAGCAGACGATGTCTAATTTAAATGAAGGGACGAAGCGATTTAGTGAAGACATGGAAGCCCTGAAGCGCAACATTTTTTTCCGTAAATATTTTAAAGAGCAAAGCAAAAAAAATAAATAGGTAAGCACTAACTATAATTTAAACTTGACTAACTTTCAGTATAAATAGCTGCCTGTGTTAAAATTGTTAGTTCTCCTGGTCACAATCCTTTCGGCACTACCTGTGACCGCACAATACGATTATTCTCATCCTGATTTCATCCCCAAAATGGATCAACATTTTCCCGGTGGAGACAGCGCATTTTTGGATTTAGTCTATCATAATATTCAGTATCCGCCGGAGGCTCGACAGAGAGGTACGATGGCCACCCTTTTGGTTTCACTTTACATCAATGCAAAGGGAGGTCTGGACAGTTTGAAATTCCTGAATCCGGTTCCTATTGGTGATGGCATTGAAGAGGAAGTATTGCGAATCCTCAAATTAACCCATAAGCGCTGGATTAACTGCGGTGATGGTTTTCATTTTGATTGCTCGTTTGTATTTAAATTTGAAAGTGAGGAGTTATTGCATGGAGATATAAGTATTGTAGCCTTTTCAGTAAATGCAAAATTGCCAAGGACAGATCTGATAAAATCGTTTGATAAATTGCTGAAAAGAGGAAATAAGTCCAACGAGGTCAAAGAGATGGTGACCTTACTAATAAAAATGTATCCTGACAATCAGCAATACCTGGAACTATACCGCCAGCTAGAAATTCATTGATGGGATAAAGGTATATGGAAAAATTTATGATGCATTGCCTATATTTTGAAATAATATGGCGTGCTGTTTTTTAAAAATTGGATTGACAATAAAGGATACCGGGACCAGAGACCGGGTATGAATGGTCTCTTTAACTTCGCAGTGATTGGCGTCTCCGGTGAGCGTAATATCAATGTAAATATGTGCTATCCCTGAAATGACTGCGTGATAATGGACCCATAGCTTCTCTTCATCGGATTGGACTTTAATAGGATATTTTGTGGTATAAGGTATTGGCCCCAGATTCATTTTTTCATAAACGAGGTAGTTGTTGTCACCCCGGTCTTCGATCCGGGTGATGACCGGATGAATTTGAGCAAAACGGTGCATATCTGCCAAAAATGGAAAGACTTCCTGTGGGCTTTTCGTCAATTGAAAGGTTAATTGCATTGGTGTAAACGATTGATGTGTGCATGCCGTTCCGTGTAAATTTACCTTATATTCTCTTCACCGGTACCTGGAAGCGAACTAATTTTTAGGACTTCCCGCATTGAATTTTCTCCGAATAAAACATTTGTATCTTAATGCCAAAATCGGGGTTCATGGCATCCAGAAGAAATTTTATCCGGCAGGCGGGGTGGTTGAGTTTAAGTCCGGCGCTTACGGGAGCGTTCAGTCGGAATGCAAATCTCCGGAACCCGGACTTGGCCGCATGGACATCGCTGGAAGATGACGCCTTATTTGCACTGGTCCGGAGACAGCTTTTGGTTCCGGATGGACGCATCTATTTAAATACGGGAAGTTTGGGGCCTAGCACCCTGCAAGTGATCGACACCGTTTATGGAGCCGTGCGGGAATTAGAAATGAGTCCTGCTGCCGAGAACTGGGGTCCGTTAGGCCAGAAAATGGAAGGAGTCCGGCAGATCATTGCCGATTACATCCGGGCGGAAAAAGATAATATCCTGCTTACCCGGAATACGACCGAAGGTCTCAGCCTGGTAGCCCAATCGATTCGGTTGGAGCCTGGTGATGAGATCCTGACCACGGATCAGGAACACGGCGGAGCTCTGGTCGGATTGGAATACACAGCTGCCAACCAGGGAGCTACCATCCGGAAAATGACCTTGCCTATGCCAACCCTGAGTACCGGACAAATTCTGGAAACCCTACAAGCTAATCTGACGGAGAACACCAAAATGGTGCTATTGAGTCATGTGAATACCATTACCGGGCTGGTTATGCCATTTTCGGAAATCGCCGCAATCACCCAACCCAGGGGTATCCTTCTGGTAGCTGATGGTGCCCAGGCTCCCGGACAACTTAAAATTGATGTAAAAGCTATGAACGTAGACGCGTATGCAACCAGTGGACATAAGTGGTTGCTGGGGCCGAAGGAGACCGGATTTTTATACGTAAGTCCGACGTTACAGCCACAAATCCATAGCGCATTCACGCATTCAGGATTCGCCGGGTATTCCGCTTCCTCAGGAACCCGGAATGTGGCGACCATTATCGGACTCGGGGAAGCCATCCGCTGGAACCGGGAGATCGGCGAAGAACGCATTCAGCGACGTTGCCTGGAGATGCGAAATTATTGCCGGCAGCAACTGGAAGCGTTACCGGGTATTAAGCTCATCAGTCCTGCAGATGATGCTTTGAGCTGTGCCATCGTCAGTTTCACCCTGGACCAGGCTAAAAATAATGAAGTCGCCCAGAAGCTGAAAGAACAGGATATCATCATCAAGGTGCTGCCTGGTATCAATGGCAACCGGATATCCTGCCATCACTTTATCCTGAAAGAGGACATCGATCGCTTCATCAGTGCATTGGCTGCGGCGATCTGAACGTGCGCCATTAAAACTAGTTGGACGCTGCCGCCGGTTGCGCTACTTCCTGTTGCACTTTGACCCGCATGGTTGTGTCCAGACCACTGGTGATTTCTGTGATCAGTCCATCGGATATACCGGTGGTGATGGGAATTTTTTCGACCACTTTATCCCCCTTCTTAACTTCCACGAATGCCTTTTTATCCTCATAGAGAATGTCTCGCTCTTTGACGGTGAGGACATTGATCCTTTTTTCCATAATGACATCGCCGTTAGCACTATAACCGGCGCGTAAAAAAACATTGGTGGTCGGCTTGACGGCAGCGCGTACTTCAAACTTTACGGTGCCTTCTTCTTTTTCTCCCCGGGGGGCGATGAATTCCAGGAATGCATCGATCGCAGAGCTGTCAATCGCTCCGATTTTAAGGACCAAAGGCATGCCTTCCTTCAACCTGCCTACATCCGATTCATCGACTTTGCCTTCAAAGATCAATGCATTCATGTCGGCGATGATGGCTACCGTGGTACCCTCATTGAAATTGTTTCGCTCGATCACGGACGATCCTTCTTCAACCGGAATGTCCAGCACCATACCGGAAACCGGTGCGGTAACGATATTGGATACCTGTTTGGAATTTTTCGCAGCACCTTCTTTTAATAGCTGAAGGTTATCAACGGCTGAGCTTAATTCCTGCCGGCGAATATCAAGGGTGGTCTCGAACTGTTTCAGGGTATTTTCTGACGAGATTATGGTGTTCTCATAGGTGGTTTTCCGCAATTCCAGATCCAGCAGGATGCGGTTGTAATCCTGTTCGGAGATGATACCTTCATCGCGTAGCCTGCGTTGCCTTTCTTCTTCCTGTTTGGCGTTTTCATAATTCAAACGCGCACTCTCTACATCCAGGCTTTGGGAGGCGATCTTTTTTTGCCGCTCCAGTTCCCGCGCTGCCTCTTTTACTTGCAGCTGGGACAGTTCGACATTGGTTTGTGCCTGGTTGATGGAGATCTGGCTGGGTATCAACTGGATCTTGGCCACTTTCTGACCTTTTTCAATCACCTGACCTTCGTCGATGTACAGTTCTTCAATCACTCCGGATACCTGGGGTTTGATGTTGATTTCCAGGCGTGGTTTGATGGTACCGGTAGCTACCGTCTTTTTGATGACGTCTTCATAGACCGGTTTCTCAAACCGCAAGTTATCCGGAGATTTTTTCCGTTGCTGGATAAAATAAAAAACAAGACCTACCGTCAGGATTCCTACGGCGACAATGGTACTTATAAAACACCCGCGATTCATTCGTTTATTGTTGTTTGGTTGTAATCAGTAATCAGTTTTTATAGGAATAATCTCAAATCCAAAATCTGAAATCCAAAATCTGAAATCTCAAATCTGAAACTTGAAATCTCCGTGTCATTCGTCTTTCAAAGCAACGACCGGATTAACCCGGGCTGCCATCATAGCCGGGATCAGCCCGGCGACCGTGCCTGCAATGGTCAGCAGTACCATCGCTCCGATTGCAATACCCAGATTGACCTCAGGATTATAGAACATCTGGGAATCTACACTGGCTTGTTCCATTAATAAATTAATTCCACCGATGACCAGAACACCTGCCAGTAAGCCCAGGTAACCGGATACGGCGGTAATAAAAATGGACTCCGTCAATATGCTGCTGATGATCGATGCCGGTGTTGCGCCGATTGCTTTGCGAATCCCAATTTCTTTGGTGCGTTCCTTCACCACGATCAGCATGATGTTACTTACGCCTACGATGCCTGCTAATAAGGTCCCTATCCCTACGATCCAAAGAAATGCCGAAATGCCGTCAAACAAGCCCCGGACCTGCTGGAATTCTGCTTCGAGATTAAATCCGCCGATGCCGCGGGGGTCGTTGGGGGCAACATGATGTCTGGCTTTCAGCAGGCTCCGGACCTGTGGTTCGATCTGTGCAATGCGATAGCCCTCCTGAGCGCTGACCGCAAAATAGTGCACCCTTCCATCCATGCCAAAGGTGCGGTGCATGGTCGTCAGGGGTATGACCACTGCTTCCTGGTCATCCTCTGTCCAGGGCTTGATCACTCGCGGACCAAAAATACCTACCACCAGAAATTCTGCGCCATTGATGGTGACGTACTGACCGATGGCTTCACCGACATTCCTTCCGAACAGGACTTCGGCCGTGCGTGTTCCGAGCACAGCAACCTTTCGGCTTTCATCGTTGTCCAGGTCACTGATGTAGCGGCCATGATAAACCTTAAGGGCTTCTACTTTGATCATTTGACTTAACTCACCGCGGATCTCGTAGGTCTCAGCGGTCTCACCATGCACAACCTTGGCATCCAGCCGTGTCCTTGGGGCAATAAATCCAACTCCTTTGACTTGCTGCTTGATAGCTTCCAAATCGTCGAAGTTGAGCCTTGGAAACCGTCCCGGTTGATAGCCTTGATAGGGCAGGGAGGTTGAACTGCTCCATACGTACATGATGTTGGTGGCCCGGTTGCCAAAATCCCGGAATACGGCATTCTCCAGTCCCGAGCCCATACCTAGCATGAATATCAGCATAAAGACACCCCAGAATACGCCAAGTACGGTCAGAAATGTCCGCAACTTGTGCTGCTTGATGGTCATCCAGATTTCCTGCCAGGTGTCTCGGTTGAACATGATTATCTAGCTTTCATTGCGATTACAGGATTAATGCGGGATGCTTGTCTTGCCGGTACCCATCCTGCCAATGCCCCGGCAATGGTCAGAATTACAATAGCCAGCAACCCGACACTCAAATGGATCTCCGGTTGCCGGAAAAATTCCGACTGGATACTGCTGGCAAAATAAAGGACCATCAGGCCAAGGATCATCCCAAAATATCCGGCCATCAGGGTGATGAAAATCGACTCGGACAAAATCATATTAACGATAGAACCCGGCGTGGCTCCCAGAGCCTTGCGGACTCCTATTTCCCGGGTACGGTCTTTGACGATGATCAGCATGATATTACTTACTCCGATCACACCCGCAAGTAAGCTACCTAAACCGACAAACCACAAAAATGCTTTGATGCCGGCGAACAGGTTTTGAAAGTTCTGGTACTCTTCCAGCGCATTGGAGATCCACATGGCACGCATATCTTCCGGATCAAAGAGGTACTTTGCCGACATCATGCGACGGATGCGGTTTTCCAGCGACTTGGCTTGCTCCAGTTCAACCTGGGCCGTTGAAAACCAAATGTTATTGACGTAGTCGGTGCCCTGGTATACGCGTTGTGCCAGCGTGATCGGGATATAAATGTCCCGTAAGGATCGTTCGCCTTCTTTGTCGTAATAGACGCCGACCACCTGATAGACGATACCACCGATGTTTATTTCTTTTCCGACTGCGTCCCCGTCCTTACCGAATAATTCTTCTTTGACCAAAGTCCCGATAACTGCATTTTTCTGCAACAAATGATCGTCCCCGTCATTAAGAAATCTTCCCTGAACCATCATAAATTGCTCCAGATAAGCGATAGCCGGGGAGACTCCGCGGACAGAATAGGCAAATACCTTGTCTTTAAAGCGCACCTGTTGATTGCCCTGAAGAAAGACTCTTCCGGATATGTCTTCGACTTCCGGAAAATCACGCTGCAGGATGGCAATGTCTTCGTTGTTTAAATAAATGCGTCTTCCTTTGGGTAAGCCTTTATAGGCTTTTGATGTCCATCCGCCGTTAATCCGGATGCTGTTGGTCGCATCCCCTTCAAACTGGAATTCGATGCCGTTTTGCAGCCCCTGACCGGCACCGAGCAGGATGACGAGCATAAAAATGCCCCAGAATACGCCCAAAGCGGTCAGGGCTGTCCGCAACTTATGGCGCTTTATGCTTTCGAATATTTCACTCCACTTATCAAGATCGATCATACCCCATCTTTTAAGATTAATCCATCTTTGATATGAATGATGCGTTTGGTGCGATGTGCGATGTCCATTTCGTGCGTAACCAGGATCAGGGTCTTGCCTTCCGCGTTGACCCGGTCAAAGATCTCCATGACCTCATGGGATGTTTTGCTGTCGAGGGCACCGGTAGGTTCATCGGCCAGAATGACCTTTGGATTGGTTGCCAGGGCGCGGGCAATCGCCACCCGCTGTTGTTGACCGCCGGATAATTGATTGGGGAAATGGGTGGCCCACTCGGCTAATCCGACCTGTTCCAGATGATGCATCGCCAGGTCGCTGCGCTCTTTTCGGCTTATTTTCTGGTAATACAGTGGCAAAGCAACATTTTCTTGTGCTGTCTTGAAATTTAATAAGTTGAAAGACTGGAATACAAATCCGATAAACCGGTTACGGTAATAAGCCGCTTCTTTTTGAGAAAGGTCTTTGGATATGAGGGTATTGTCCAGATGGTAAGTACCACTGTCATAATCATCCAGGATGCCTAAAATATTGAGCAGGGTGGACTTTCCGGATCCTGACGAGCCCATTATGGAAACGTACTCGCCATCCTCTATAGTTAATTCAATTCCTTTCAAGACCTCCAATCGGGTAAATTCCGTAGAGTAGGCCTTGCGTATATCACGCAGTGCAATCATCAGGTCTATATGAATGGTTCCAAACTAAAGATAAACGACAGAAATCCAGGTATTATTAGTCAAATGATGCATAAACTTCGACCAAATACCGGATAAAGATGTCGACCGCTTATCTTGTATCCGGTCCGTCATGTGTTCCTTGAATCCTGACTCCAAAACCTGGTTGAACACCTGATTTGTTGGCCTATAAAGTCGAAAAATGGAGGATAGATCCGCAAAAACAGTGGCCGAACGGTGGTCAGTATTAGTGCAATCCACGCTACAGGAGATCCAGTTCTATCTCCGGGATTTGCACGATGAATTACCTATGAAGACGGTCCACCAGTTAAGACTGGCGCTTAAAAGACTACGCGTTTTACTGGCCGTTTTGGAGCAGACCAGGGATGGGCTTAAACAGGTCATCACCCTACAGAAATCGGTCAATAAACTGTTTGAGGTTGCCGGTATTTTACGCGATGCCCAGGTCCGCAGAGGCTTACTTGAAGAAGAACATTCGCTCCATTTTCTTTTGCCGGAGGCAGATAAAAATGTACGTAAAGCAGAGAAGCGCTTCAGAATGCATCAGAAGGAAATCAAATCTTCAACATTCAATTTTAGGAAATCCCTTGGTAATTATTTACTGACCCTGGATCAGGATGCCCTGGAAAATGCCATGTGGTATTTACAGCTAAAGTACCTTGGCAGAATCCACATCCGGCATGGGATACCGGAAGATGAGAACCTGCATGCCATTCGTACCGCGCTAAAACGGTTGGTGGAGTTGCAAAAGATCCGGATAGAAGTTGGCATGGTTGAAGCCATGACGGCGCGCTGGGAGGCAGCTAAATCGATGGCGCAGGAAATAGGGACCTGGCACGATCATCACTTGTTGAACCAATACATGACCCGCACATTGCGAAAAAAAGGGATCGATGAAGCACATCGGAATCATGTAGCCAATCGCCAAGATATCCAGCAGGTCAGGCGTCTGGAACTGGAAGGATTGATCAATAATTGGGTACAAGAAACCCGGAAAGCATTCCCGGATTGAAACGGTTATACGGGTATAAACCCTTTCTTCGATAAGGGAAGAGTCCGGTCGAAAGCAAAAAAATAAACCATTTTTTTTGCAACTTCTTTAAGTTAAGGTCCGTCTTATCCCTGAAACCAGACTAAATGAATCCGATGAAAAATGCTCTAGGGCTTCTGTTATGGAGCATAATACTGCCTTTGTATGCCAGTACTCCTTATCCCACCAAATCGCTTCAGGCTCAACGAATTGCAATTACAGAACTGACTATGGATGGTCAGTTTAATGAGCCCTTTTGGGAGACGCTGGATTGGCATGATGACTTTGTCCAGTACGAACCGGTCGAGAAAGCATCGCCATCCCAGCGCACCGCATTTGCCCTAGCTTACGATGATAATTTCATTTATGTAGGGTTTAAGTCCTACGACAGTGCTCCGGATAGCATTTACCATCGCCTGACCCGCCGGGATGACATTGACGGCGATTTTGTGGGGGTTCAGTTTGATTCTTATTATGACCGGAGGACGGCATTTACTTTTGTTGCAACGGCTGCCGGCGTCAAATTGGACTTCATTGTGAGTAACGATGGCGAAAATGAAGACAATTCGTGGGACCCCACCTGGTATGTCAAGACCTCCCGGGACCAGGCGGGCTGGTATTGTGAAATGAAAATCCCTTTAACCCAGTTGCGATTCAAAAAGGCAGATAATCAGACCTGGGGCATTCAGGTAGCCCGTAAATTATTCCGCAAAGACGAAACCGATGTTTGGCAACCTGCTGCCCGTGAACAAGCGGGATGGGTGTCTCAATTTGCAAATCTGGAAGGATTGACCAATCTGGAACCCAAGCTGCCTCTGGAGATCGCACCTTATGTCGTAGCTCAGTCAGATCGTTATAAGGCCGTTCCCGGAGATCCTTACCGCCAGCATGGCGTCAGCAATACCCTCAATGCCGGACTGGATGGGAAAGTTGGCATAACAAACAACTTTACGCTGGATTTTTCCATCAATCCCGATTTTGGTCAGGTAGAAGCGGATCCATCCCGCGTCAACCTGACCACGCAGGAGTTGTTTTTTGAAGAGAAGCGGCTCCTGTTTATTGAAGGGAAAAACATCTTCAATTTCCCCCTCTTGTTTGGCGACGGAGATCTCGGTTCGGAAAATTTATTTTATTCCCGCCGGATTGGCAGAAGACCTCATTATGACCCCAGTATCCTGGATGGAGAATACCTGAAATCCCCAGAATTCACCACCATACTGGGCGCAGCAAAATTAACCGGCAAAACCGAAAAAGGACTTTCTATCGGGATTCTGGAAAGCCTCACCGCCGAAGAGCACGCTTCCATCACCAACAGTGAAGGAGACGAACGCAAGGAAACCGTAGAACCACTGACCAATTATCTGGTTGGCCGGGTACAGAAAGATTTCAACTCCGGGAACACCATTCTGGGTGGGATGCTTACCTCTGTCAACCGGCAAATCAGTCAGGTCAACCTGCAATTTCTTCCGGAGAGTGCCATGACCGGTGGATTGGATTTCACCCATAAATGGAAAAACCGGACCTGGGAATTCTCGGTGAGCAATTACTTCAGTCGCCTAAAAGGTGACCCTGAGGCCATTGAAACCGTGCAAACCTCCTTTGTGCACAATTTTCAGCGCCCGGATCAGGATTATAAGATCCTCAATCCCAATAAGGAAGAGTTAACCGGATTCGGAGGGAAGGCCCTTTTGGGGAAGTTTAGCGGGAAATTGCGTTTTCTCGCCGCAGTGGCCTGGAAATCTCCCGGCCTGGAGCTTAACGACGCCGGGTACATGCCGGAAGCGGACAACCTTTTTGAAGTTATTTGGGTGGGCTACCGCGTATACAAACCTTACAAGATCTTTCGCAATTTCTCTCTCAACTTCAATCAGTGGCAAGCTTCCGATTTTGGATTGGAAAATCTGGGTTTGGGGGGCAATGTCAACATGCATACCCAATTTACCAATTACTGGCATTTGAGTACCGGGATGAATATCAACGGTCAATCGTTGTATACCGCAGCCCTGCGGGGGGGACCTGCTTTACTCACCCCGACTCGCTATAATTGGTGGGGTTATGTCAGTACGAACGACCAAAAGCCGTGGCAACTGGAATTGGAGTGGAACCAGAACTGGAGTGCAGGAACCTATCGCAATGGCTATTACGAGAGCCTGGGATTCAGCTATCGACCCACCAAGTCCTTACAGACAAGCATCAATGCCTATTTCCAGAAAAACATCAGCGAACTGCAATACATCGATCAGGTGGCCCTCGGTGAAGATACACGCTACGTATTCGGAACCATTGACCAGAATGTATTGGGCATGTCTCTGAGACTGAACTATACCATCACACCGGATCTGACCATCCAGTATTGGGGTCAGCCCTTTGTGGCTGCCGGCCAATACGACCAACTGAAGTACATCACTAATCCGCAGGCCAAAGACTATAACCAACGATTTCACATTTATCAGCCGGCAGAAATTGAGGAAGGATCTGACTACATCGATTTACACGAATCGGGTGCCGGACCATCTTATTCCATTGGAATTCCTGATTTTAATTTTAAAGAGTTTTTATCCAATCTCGTCATTCGCTGGGAATATAAGCCTGGATCGGTATTGTATTTTGTATGGTCGCAAAACCGCAATGATGCCGTATCAATGGGGCAATTTAATTTTGGGCAGGATCTGCATAGCTTGTTTACTACCGATGCGCGCAACATCTTTCTGGTCAAAGCGTCCTACCGGTTCAGCAGATAATAAGAATTGGGATAAATTTTTGGGAAGGAATTATTGCTGTTTTAATCCGGACAGGATTTGATCCAGATCTTCCCGGGAATAGTATTTCCCTTGTTTGATCACCGCCTGGATTTTTCGCGTATTGTTGATATCATCGAGTGGATTGGCGTCCAGGATTACAAGATCCGCCCATTTATTTTCATCAACGGATCCTAATTCATTTTGCAGACCAAAATACCTAGCCGGATTGATGGTAGCGGTCCGGAGGGCTTCCAGGGGAGTCAGTCCCGACTGCACCAGGACTACCAGTTCCTGATGCAGGCTGCGTCCGGGTGGTTGATAAAAAATGGGGCAATCGGTTCCGGCCATGATAGGAATTTCTTCTTTGTTAATCTTCCCGACCATGTCCATAAACCACTGCGTATATTGTTTTTGGAATTCCGTGGGTTGGTAATTTTTAAAATGTTCGATTTCTGTCATCCATTCTGTTGCGATGGTATCAGGCAAATAGGCAAATGCCTCCTGGTAATCCGGAAGCATAAAAGGCTGCAAGATGTTACCACTCGCCAGGTTCAAGGTAGGGATTTGCCAGGTTTGGTTTTTATAAAGGATGTTTAAGATGGAATCCGCCCGGTGCTCATCATAATGAAGGATCGCGTTTTCGCGCTCCGCATTGTGGATTCGGGAACGCAAGGCACCTCCTGGATCATGCATCCCTTCCGTGAGCATGCCCCGCCGGGCATTTAATAACGAATCGGAATTGGAGGCACAGGACAATTCCAGGTTTCTAAGATGCTCCATGCTATTGAGGCCCGCATTACTAGCCGCGATTACGTCCATACTCAATGGCACATGACCGGTGACTTTTAAATGATGCGCTTGTGCCATCCGGATGATTTCATAAAATTGTTCCGGTGTAAGCATTTCATAGGCTTTCAGGAAATCCACCTCCGCGTCGATGAGTTGCTGAACTTCTTCATGCACCTCCTCGACGGAATGTATGCCTACGGAAAGCGGCGGGTGATCGGGATCACTGCCATCATAAACATTGGGGATTCCATCGATCAGCGGACCTGCAATCATAACTCTTGGAGCTTGAGTGGGTTTGGCCCGGGAAAGTTTCTTCCAATGCTGGACAAAACTTAATTTACCCCCGGTATCGCGGACACTGGTGACTCCATATGCCAGGAATAAATCGAACATGAATGGAGCCAGGCCTTCAATAAATGCAAAATGAACATGGGCATCCCATAACCCGGGGATCAGGTATTTTCCAGAGCAATCGATGATGGTATTTTTCGGAGATAAAGGCAATAATTTGCTGTCTGCAACCCGCAAGATCTTGCCGGCCTGGATAATGACCGTTTGATCGTCCTGAATTCCGGTTTGAGGATTGACCACGGCAATATGCTGCAGGCAAAGTGCATCCGGATAGGTGAGGCTGGTGAAATCACATCCTAAAGTCAGACAGAGTACACCCAGCCACCATTTATTTCGCATCAACATCAGCATTTTATTCATTCATCGAGATTTCCCCCTCGGGCAGTCTGGTAAAATACAAATTGATTGTTCCAGTTAAGTTGGAAAAGTCCTGGCGATTTCCCTGAAGGAGCAAAAACCACTTCATCTCCGGTGTTTACATCGATAAATTTCCATTCACCGAGAGGTGAAAGTGTATTGGTTTCCTTATTATTCGGGTCGTATACAAGCACCTTTCCATCTTTTATGGAAAGCTCGACCACGTAATCGCCAATACCAGGCACCTGGCGATCCATTTGGTACGAACCTGCCAGACGGTTCAGCTGCGCTTCGGTTAGTTGGGTGATTTCCACGATCCTTGGATTGCTGATACCCCATTGATAGTAGGCAGAAACAGACCGCATGATTTCATTCATAAGGTCGACACCCTGGTCGGCATTGGTCATTACAATTACACCATAACCCTGATGGACGGACGCCAGCATATTATTGGAAAATCCGGCATTCTTGCCACCATGGCCGAACAACAGAGAATCGCCATCCCAACGCAGGGCAGGTCCCAGCCCCCAATCGTTGAGGTGCTTGGTCAGCATCGTGCGAATGGTCTCAGGTTTGAGTACTTCTCCTGTTGCCCCACCAGCAATGCGTTGTACGGCCAGACAATAACGGGACAGGTCGGCCGGGGTAGTCCATAATCCGGCAGCCGCTTTTTCAGGATAATTGTGCCAGAGCCCTTCAATCAATTCACCATTGCGATCATAAGCTGAACTTGCCTGCGGGTGTAAAGAAGCTATCAATGGCTGCGCATAGGTGCTGTTGTGCATGCCCAGCGGGCGTAAGATAGAATCGTCCAAAAATTGAGTAAACGGTAGTCCTGCGACATCTTCGACCATTTGCTGCATAACCGAGTAGCCACCACCGGAATAGCGCCAACGACTCCCGGGCACCGTGTCCACAACAACCGGGGGTGTATTGCCCTGGCCATTCAGGACCTCGATCAAGGATGGCATGGTATCCGACTGGGCATACCCGGGAAAACCGTGTACCGTCATACCGGCGCTGTGCGTGAGGAGCAGTCTTAAGGTTACTTTTGACTGATCCGTAAATTTATTTTCAGGTACCTTCCAGGATTTTAGATATCGATTCACATCGGTATCCAGATCCAACCTGTCCTCTTCTACCAACTTCAAAGCCCCCAACGCAGCCAGCGGTTTGCTTATGGATCCCGCCTGAAATAGTGTTGCTGTGTCAACAGGTGTCGCGGATTGGGCATTAGCAATCCCGTATCCTTTCGCCCAATGGATCTTGCCGTCCTTGACGATTGCGATGCTTACGCCCGGTACATGATAATATTCCATACGATCTTCCATGGAATAATGGGTTAGCGTATCCCCGCTCACCTGAATAGGAGGCAATAATCCATTTTCTATGGCCTGGATTTCCTGTGAAATGTCTACCGGATGCGGCAGCGTACAGGAGGTGACCAGGAGGCAAATCAGGGAATAAACGATAACCGGAAGAAACCGGAAGTAACACGAATCAGCTGCTTTCATCTTTACAGGTTTAGCTACTAAAAGGTAGTGATTTTCCCTGATAATCGGCTTGGATAGCCACGAGTAACCGGACTTGTCTGAACCTTAAATTTGCATTTCAAGCAACCATTGATGGCCGAAGGGATCCCTGATCATGGCCTGCCGATACCCGTAATCATAATCACGGGCTGGAGATAATAGATCTGCTCCGGCCTGGATGGCCGCTGAGACCACCCTATCTACATCCTCGACAAACAGCCCGATGGCAACCGTTGTGCCGCCGGCAGACATAGGGTCCAATTGCCCTTTAGTCACATTGATTTCATGCAAATGAAATAACCGGCCACCTATAGTCAATTCTGATACATGATAACTTCCGTCATCATTTAAAAATCGACGCAGTTCGATGGCGGAAAAGGCCTGGAGGTAAAAGTCAATGGATTTCACTCCTGCCGGGATATAGAGGTGCGGAGCAAAAAAAGGAAGGTGTGCCGGATCATCCATTCACTAATTTACAATTTCCTCTATTTACCGGACAACGGAAATTTTTCGGTAAAATAGTTCATGGCCATTGTTCCATACAAGAAGGTAGGTTCCGGGATTTAAACCGCTTAAATCCAGCACGGATGTTTCCTGGTAGGTTCCCCAAATATGACCTAATAGGTCAAAAACCTGTATTTTCAGGTGGGGGTCGCCGGATTGGATGTGGATAATTCCGGAAGTAGGATTTGGATAGACGGTTGGTCCGGTTGCTGGTTCGGCGTGAATATCAATACCCGATAAACTGCTGACGCAACCGTTAAAACCGGTTACCTGATCCCACAGGTCACATTTGGCCGGACGCAGACCACAAGCGTCTTCAGATGCTATGGCTCCAATGTTTAAATAACAATCGGTACCGGCATTGTATGCAGGCCATACGGGCAAATTGCTTGAATTCGGATTACCGGTGTAAGCAAATTGGGTCCAGTAGGAAAGCATGGCTTGGGCAATCTCTTTGTCTTGGCTGGTATACCAGGGACCAAGGGCAAAAAGGGATTGCTCCAGGTTATTGAATACATAAAAGAGCTCCAGGCCATGGAATGCACCCCAATCTTTTATGGCAGGGAAATCATTGGTATGTGTAAAAAAATAGCGCCATACCGGTGCCTGCTGGTTTAGACTTACGCATTGTGCGGTTCGCCGTGTGGTGGAAGTGAATTGCCCGTCCGTCAGTATTCCGGCATAAGAGTCCTTTGCTTCTGCGTTGGTATTGCCGGGGGGATACAGGGCAAGCGCGGTATTGCGGTATGCGGCGGGAACTGCACTATTGATGAGCGCTCGTACCTGGGTAGGCGTGACTACCGCAGGCACTCCGGGACGCATTTCGTCGGCATTGGATCCAATGATTAAGGGTACCTGGTTAAAGGCGCCTGATTGGAAGGCAGTATTGGGAAAGCTGGAGAAAAGATGGTGATCCACCACCGGCTGCCAGGCTTGCTGAACGATACCACCCTGGACCGGATTGCTTAATGTCCGGCTTAATTCCTCGGCGGGGATGGTGCGCATGTATTTCATTTTGTCCTGGTTGCTTCCCTGGGATATAAATCCATTGACCAGGTCAATTCCTTCTGACTCTGCAGTAGCATAGGCATTGAGAAGAGGAACGGCGCTTTCGATGATGGCTTTATGGAAGAGGCCAGTTGCTGCGGAACAGGTTAACAGATTGCCCACGTTGACACCACCGGCGCTTTCTCCGAAAATAGTCACATTGGAAGGGTCCCCGCCAAAATGGGAAATATTGTTTTTCACCCATTGCAGGGCAAAGATCTGATCCATGACGGCGTAATTGCCAGCGGTGTGGTCCGAATTTTCTGCCTCAAGGCCTGGATGGACGAGGTAACCGAGGATGCCCAATCGGTACTGGATGGTCACAACGACCACGTTGCCCCGGTCTGCCAGATTTTTACCATCATACAGGGTGATGCCACCTACCGTTTCACTGGAACTACCTTGCTGATTGCCTCCGCCATGGATGTAAACCATCACGGGATAGTTGCCGGTCAGATTTGGACTCCATACATTGAGGTAGAGGCAGTCTTCATCGCCTACCAGTGTATAGGAGGTATCGCCTTGTTCGTAATGCTTCTGCGGGCAAACTGGCGGAAACTCCATGGTCGCCCGAGGAGCTGTCCATGGCTGCGGTGCTTGCGTCGGGCGCCATCGTAAATCTCCGGTTGGTGGAGCCGCAAATGGAATGCCGCGGAAGATGTAGACCGTGCCTTCTTGGGTTCCGGTTACTGGCCCGTATTGGGTTTGCAGGGTTTGGGCCCGTCCATGCGCAAAAGAAAGGCTAGCAAACCAAATGATTAGTAAAGCAGTTCTCATCGCTGTTTTATGCTTGGATGTACATTTCTATCCAGGGTTTAATTTCCGGATAAGATCTCTGCAAAATAAGGGCCAATCAGTCGGATCTTACATTCCATTACGACCGATTTGAATCAGGAACGGAGATTGGGTAGTTACCGGATTAATTGTTCACATTAGAAGCGCTTGTTTGGAAGCCGTCCAGGTCTACCTCATTTCTGGGGATGTATAAGTTCGAGATCAGATGTACATTTTTTGAGGTTTCGCTAAAGAAAAATAATATGGTTAATTGCTCGGTTGAAATAGCCAGATAGCTGAATGCGGTTTTGAGCTTGGATAGATTAAGGACCATAATGTGATTGTGAGGGTTGAGCAGGACCCGTTTCAAGAGCGTTCCTTCTTCCCAGCTCTCCAAAGTTATTTTTATCGGGTGATCTATTTTATTGGTAGTGCTTAGTTTGATTTTCTTTCTACCTATTCTACTTAATTGGCAGGATAAATTTACATTTTGTTCAGTCCTGTTGCATTCCAGAAACTTTGATGAATTCTTTGCATTATCGCCATGATAGACTTCGAATTTGCCTGATTCGAAAAGGATGACATCAACTATTTTTTTTACATCATTTTCTACAAATAGAATATAGGATCCGCTTGGTAATTGTTGAAAGTCGAATATTTTGGCAAAAGAAGTCTCATCCTTGATGGTCTCTGAATATTTAATTCTCCCATTTTTACTCTGTAAAGCAAGTCGGGTTTCTTTGTGTTCAAGGTTAGCGAGAATTATAGTTAATTTCTGATCAGGATCTTTGAAATTTGTTCGGCAATAAACTCTTATTAAGCTTCCTGGAACCGGTTTACTTTGTAGTGATGTGGTTGTTAAAAGGCAAATAATGACGAGTAGTATATTCTGTACCAGATCGATTGTGCTGATCAATTTTTTATGCCTTGGGGTTTGATCTGGTTTCATTGTTCTTAGTTAATTAGCATGTCATTTACAATTGACTATTAAAATGAACTTCGGCAGTGACAAAAGGGCTCATTTTCTTCAATTTGTTGGAGTTAAGTTGGATTAACAAAATTCTGTACATTGTTAAAAAGTGCAAATTGTATCAACTAACTGATACATATAGAAATTGTAATAAGTTGTTGCGCTTTTAAAATGACAGTTGATTGAATGAGCCCAAAATTGTTAGCAAAATAATTCCTTCATGTATACAATCGATGGTTTTCCAGTACCTGCGCAAATCTTGTCAAAAGATCAAGTACTGTGATTTTTCATTGCGCCGGGATGAAATTTCAATTTAATATACGTTTATCCAATAGGGCAAGTAATGGCAATTACTGAATGGCAATCAAAAGGGTATGAATGGTGGGTTTCAATGATTGGGAGAAGTGAAATTGCGGGTAGGTTTCAATATTTTGGCAGCCTTTAAGCTTCATTGAGTCGGTAGTGACTCAATGAATAATTTAGCCACTGGCGGAACCGCTTTGAGAGAACAGGCGCATGTACTTTGTTTATTAGGTAGAAATAAATGGGTAGTATTGGATTTAACCTGGCCCGGAATCAGATTTACCTTTATCCGAATACAATTCTGAAATTAAACAGTGAAGTGCCTTTTCCAGCGTAGATTCTAACCCAGATCGGGAGCAATTGCTCCGTACCTCTGGCAGTAGATATATCTCCCAGGTCGATCATTTCGCGCTCTTTCCAACCAAACGAATTCAGCAGTGATTTGACGGTTTCTTTAGCTGCTGAGTCATTGCCGCTGAGGAATACCGTCTGGTCTCCATCGATCGCTCTGGGATGAACCATCAGGTTAGCGTTCATAGTGTTCAATGATTTTACCACTTTAAGCTCCGGGAAGGTTCGCTGTATTTGTTCGCCCAGTGAGTCTGTATTGCAGATGGCAAGCGTAGGTGGAAAACCCTGGGAAAAGTCCAGTGGATTGGCAATATCCAATAATATTTTTCCGGATAGGTGACTGGGATCGATGGATCCCAAGGCTTGGATGGTACCCATCCCGTGCATGGCGTTGATGAGTAAGGTGCAGGATGCAGCAGTTTCATCGAGTGTTGCTACCTGAATTCCGGACCGTGCATTTAGCCACTCCTTAAAAGGGGGACGGCCATACGAATCCGGATTACTTTTTGCCAGCAATGCTTCTACATTGCGCGTACCGATCATCACTTCATGACCAAGGTCAGCTACTTTTTCTGCTATAGTCTGCCCGACTATTCCTGTTCCAAAGATTCCAATTTTCATTTTTAATTTATTTCGTGGTGATGCTTACTCGTGGTTTACGTCGTCTTTCAGCTAATTCGACAAAATTGTATGTACATACAAATAATTAATCCAAAAAAATTATTCCAACTTTTTAGTAGCCTCATGGATCGATGCAGTCAGCACAATGCCTTCCTGTTCGCCCAGGATGCCGGAGTATTTTTCATACAGCTGACGCCAAGCTAGCAGGATTTTCGGTTGCAGTTCCAAACTTTGCGGCGTAGGGAATACTGTTGTGGCCCGACCACTGGACTGACGTTCCAGCATTCCGCGTACTTCCATTTTCTCAATCAACCGGGTAACGGTAGAGGGCGTTAACTGCATTTTCTGGCTAATCTCCTTAGGCTGGATGCCGGGTTTATTGTTGACCGTCATCAGGAGAAAGGCATAGGAAGAACTCAACCCCACAGACGCAAAGGCATCATCTGCCATACGCGTCATGATGCGTGCCAGCGCATTACTGGCATAATACAAACATTGGCAATACGGTGAATCCTCGCGCTCCATGGTTCAAAGGTAAATAAAAATTGTTTGTACATACAAATATAAATTTTTAAAAGTCGGAAAACTGTAGACAGGTCGGAGATGTGAATCAGTTGCTGACGAAGCTCATGATTCTTCCTCTGCCGATTGGGTAATTCCTGCTGTGCCCACATTGAACTCCGGATCAAACAGTAAGAATGGTTAGATCTTTTATTCCCCGATGCAACGATTCAGGGTCAAATTTAGCATCACTTTTTTCCCTTCTGAGCAAATCCATTTTCTTCAAAATAAGAACCATCTGATCAAATTGGGTTGTGGATATATCGAGGGAATTGAACCGTTTGGCAAGATGGTGTCGACTTGATGCTGTTTTTACTTTATCACTGTCAATTTTATTTTTTCGTTTTGCCAAAGAAATGCCCTTAAAACGCAGTATTTGCGATTTGGTTAAAAGAGGAAGGAGTCTGCGATAAATAGGAAAATGCCAGTTACCGGAGGGCTTGATTATTTTTTAATAAAAATAATAGTCACGGAATAATTCCAGCTCCAATTGATTGATTCGGGAAATTTGATCCTGATTTAAATCAAGCAGTTCCGCAAATTCGCGCGTAAATGCGTTGGGTGAAATGCTATGGTCAAGTGTCATGTCATTATTTTAGTGGATAAATATTTATGCTATTGGCGATAAAAATTCAAGTTATCAATGGGCATTAGATCCATTTAATACCTCCATTTTGCATCCTCATCCAATACCTGCCGGTACCGGAAATAGGCTATTTTGAGAATAAGTTCCCGGGGCAACGGTTGATCGTAAGGGAATTGGATAGTGTCCTGGCCCAGGGTGTATTCCTGCAGTTCTTCCCGAAATGGCTCCAGGCATGGGCCGGTAGGCATAAAATTCAGGTGTTTTTTATAAGCTGCATAAGAGAATAATATTCGCTTCTCGATCATGACCGGTACCCCCCACTTCAGTTGCTCTTCTGCTGCCGGAGCAACCTCTCTCAATAGAGAACGGATCTCCTGTATTTTTTGTCTGGCTTCCTCAGGTAAAGCGTTGATGTACGCTTCAACAGTAGTTGGTTTTGGTTTGGCCATGATGCACCTTTAAGCCCTACCAAGATAATAAGAACTGACGGATCACACTAATTCAGGGGACGGCAACAGGTATCCTGATTACCCGTTGCCTGTTCAGCACATCACTATCAAGATTTTAACATTGACAGCAGCATTACCTGGGCGCTGTTGATAATACAGCCTTAATCGGGTTGAAATCGGATTTCCGTCGCAGCTATTTATTATCCTGGGATAAGAATACCCGAACAATTGCAGTAGTTCCTTTAGCTGTCCCGTTTTCGACATGGTCCAGATACTGGACGGGATCCGGGATATTGGTCCGATTGAACTCAGTAAGCCGCTTTCGGACCATCGGAATAGCTTTGGAGAGGTGGCCTTCCGGAAACGTTAAGTAACCTTCGCCGGCTCTGTGTCGACCAATACCATCGTCGGTGATTTCAAACATCATCCAGTCCGAATGCCGGGAAATACGGAGTTGAAGGTGTTTGGGGCCTATTTTCCGGCTTAATCCATGCCACAATGCATTTTCAACAAAGGGCTGCAGGATAAATGGGGGTATACGGATTGATGCCGGATCTATGGCTTCATCCAGGATTACTTCGTACTTGATATTCATGTCCATCCGCAATTGTTCCAGGTCGACATACAGTTGCAGCGTGGAAATTTCCTTATCGAGTAATATGCTGTTGTTTTCTGCATTTTCCAGAACCTGTCTCAGTAGCCGAGCAAATTTGCTGATGTATCGGCTGGCGTCGGTATTTTTTTGATTAATGATCAGAGACTGAATTGAATTTAATGCGTTATGGATGAAATGGGGGTTCATCTGCAATTTCAGAGCTCTTAACTCCAGTTCCCTTAATTGATTTTGTAAATAGGCTTGCTTCCGCAGTTGATGCATTCGTAACCGGAATACAAGCGTTATAATAAAGAATGCACCAAGAAGTACCAATAATCTAAACCACCAGGTTTCCCAATATGGATTTTCAATAGAAAATGAAAAATGGGCAGGGGCACTCCATTTAAAACCGGGAACTCTGGATTTTACTTCAAAAAAATAATCTCCCGGATCCAATTTATAAAAGGTAACCACATTGCCATTGGCAGGGGAACTCCAAGCGGTATCATTAGGTTCCAGGCGGTAGACGTATTCCAACCTGGAAGGAATTGTAAACTGGAGGCCGTTGAAGCCTATACTTAAGCTGTTTTCATTATGTCTTAACTGCGGGTGAAAGGGAATATGCCGGAAACCCTCAAATGTATCCGTATACGTTTTCCACTCAGTGGGTTGATTAAAAAGCATTACTTCCTCAATCACCGTTTGCGTAGATACCGGAGGAAGTGTGACGAACCGGGTATTAAAAGTCAATAATTTATTTTTTAGGTTCATCCATAATTGTCCCGAAGTGTCCAGAAAAAACCTGGAAAAAGATAATGGTGTCTGGTTGTTATTCTGAATAATGTTGTAGGACCGATGCTCCCATTGTTTGTGATTATTCAATTGCAAAAGCGTTACCCCATTTTCAGTTGCAAGCCATAGTTTACCTGTTTTATCCTCCGTTACATCCTCCAGTTGTAAGTCTGTCAGCCCATCATCTTGATTGATTGAATCTACTGGATAAGGCGGCTGATCCCCTGGCCAGTTAAACTGAAATAAGCCTCGACCGGCTTCATTGACCCATATCTTGGACGTATGCTTTTCCTGGTTTGAGCCGGGCCAATAGGAAAACTTGAAATTGTATTTGTGACCGAGTGGAAAGGTCTCTCCGGAATGATTGATCATAAAGGTCCCATCATTCAATGTTTGGACCAACGCTGCATGGTCATCCTCCTTCATACGTATTGTACGGGGATTTGGAATGGAGATTTTGATCCCGGCAGAATAAAAGGTATCAAGACCCGATTCGGTACCATAATACAGCACAGAATCTCCGCAAACGTAGAGGTGGCCGCTATTTCGGTCGAAGGCCAAATCGTGTAAAATTCGATTTCTGGAATCGATCAGATGGGTACGGTCATGTAATTCATGCTCTTTCAGGCAGTACAATCTGCTAGCGCGGGTAGTGAACCAGAGCTGATTACGGTTATCCATGGTCCAGAAATCAATAAAATCCCAGGACTCCTTTAGCGGTATAATCGCTTTAAGCATAAGCTGAAGCGTTGGAGTCATAGCAAAAAAGTAAAGTTTTCCGTTATCTCCGGAGACCAATATTTCTTCAGAAGGCAGGACCAGGCATTTGCGAATAAATGGTATTGCCGATAATTCCGGCGATTGGAGGATATGATAAGGCTGTTCCTGAATTTTTAATAGGCCCTGAACACCCGCCACCCACAGGTTGCCGTCCTGGTCTTCCAGAAAACGGGAGACCAGATTAAATGAAAGAGGAAAACGCTTGAAGGTATATCCGGCATCACCGGGTATTGCTAATAAGACCCCATCAGAATCGGTTCCAAACCACCAACGTCCTTTGGTGTCCTGATAAGAGATATAAACAATGCGTTTTTCAAGACTATCCTTGAGTACCGGTACCCATTGATGTTCTGTAAACTTTAGCAATCCGGCATAAGTGCTTGCGAAAAGCGTGTCCTGAGCAACCACAAGGCTATTGATGATCGTGTTTCTAACTTCAGATGAAAATACGGTGGTGGTATCACCCTGCTTGTTGATGCGGATTAATTCCCGGTTACCAAAGTTCACATACCGGTATTGGCCTAGTTGAATGATTTTACTTATTGCTGTGTTTTCGTAGCCGGGAATTAATGTTATTTTTTCCCAATGCTGATCGTGCAGTTCATACAATCCAATATTGGTCATTGCCCAGAGACGGGAGGTATCCGGTTCATAAAAACCACTCACAAACCGGATGGAAAGACCATCACTGATCGGGTAAACCTGGAAATGATCTCCCTGCATTTCCGCCATGCCAGCCCGCGTGCCAATCCAAAGCCGGTGTTTTCGGTCCTCATAAATCTGGTCAATCTGCATGGATGGCAAGCCTTGTTGAATGCCATAAACCTTAAATTGTTTCCCGTCAAACCGGTTGAGACCATTATTGGTGCCAATCCAAATGTATCCATAGCTGTCCTGGAAAACACTGAAAATGTAATTGTCACTTAGACCTTCGAGCGTGGTGTATAGCTGTGTTGAATAGGACTGGGCCTCAATGCTGTTGTAAGCAGTAATTCCCACCAAAAATAACATCCATCGAAGGATCCATTTTAAATGGTGGAGCATTAACCCGTCATAATTTTTAGAAAATGGTCCCTGTTTGCACGGGAAATTTCAATCTCATCTCCGCTATCCATGACGAGGAGTCCACCATCTTTCTTTTTGTACATCGTAACATGGGCAAGGTTAACCAGGAAAGAACGGTGTACCCGATAAAAAGAATGTTGCTGCAGCAATTCCTGAAAGCTCCCAAGAGTGCGACTGGATAATATTTTTTGATTTTTGGATAAATAGATTTCGGTATAATTACCCAAGGAGTGACAATAAATGATATCTGAAATTGTAACGAATAAAAAGCCATCAACCGTAGGAATAGTCAATTTATCGGGTAGATCAGGGCCGGATTTAAATTGCCTGATGAAATGAATTTGATCTGCTTGAATTGGTGTAGGATTCGGTTTACTGAGCGCTTTAGAAACGGCTGCCTGAAATTCATCAATATCAATGGGCTTTAACAAATAATCCAATGCACTGTATTTAAATGCCTTGATGGCAAATTCACTATGTGCTGTGGTGAAAATTAACGAGAATGAAATGTCGGATAAGCGATCCAGTAAGTCAAATCCGGTTTCACCCTTAAACTGTATGTCAAGGAAGACCAAATCGGGATTAAAAGAGTGGATTAAAACTTCTGCCGTTTCCAGATCACTGGCTTCCTGTATGGAACAATGTGGAAAATAGATCGTAATCAGCTTTCGGATCAAAGCCCGGCTTTGCAACTCATCATCTACGATAAGCACCCCTTTCTCTTCCATAATCCTTGGCGGTTGAAATTACTGGGATAAATCTTCAGGTACCAATTTAATACGTACCAAAGAATTATTGGTGCTTCATTTAGGCTAACTTCAAAAGGGAACTCTTTTTTAATGGTAGGATCCTGTTTTTATCACCTTGAGTACGGAATGGTGCTGCCTGCTTTTATCACGCAGGACAACAAAATACTGCCCGGGTTGCCAAGAATTGGTTTGGATGTTAACATCCGGGTACTCTCCTTTTACGATCAGGTGACCCTGGCTGTCAAATACCTGGTAATTCATCCCTGACTGGTCTTCCATTCCAGAGAGGTTGAGCTGATCCGTAAATGGATTTGGATAGGCCCGGAATCTTTCTAACTCATCAGGCTTTACCGATACAGAGCCGGCATCGTAATTGGTTAGATACAATCCCTGGCCCCAGGTCGCTGCAACCAAGCGTTCACCTATTGCGCTGTGAGCCAGCATATTGACACGCATTTTTGCCAGGCCGGTCTGAAAGGATTCCCATTGCGTGTTGTTGCCGTCAAGTTGTGCTGAATGCAATACGCCCAACTCCGTTGCCAAAAACAATTCGTCCCGGTTCAAAGGATTGATAATGCCCCAGCGAACGGGCATATCCGGCAGGTCACCATCGACATTGGTCCAGTGCAGGCCACCATCTTTGGAAATCCAAACATTGGGACTTCCGTAATTGGAAAATGTCAAAAGCAGGTAATTGGGATCATTGGCGTCAATGAAAATATTGCGTGCAGCCAGTTCCTTATTCCAGGATGGATCAGAAAAATCGGTAACTACCGGGTTGTGCGTATTGGCCTGATCGATGCGGAAAACCCTGGTGCTTCCCAAACTTTGATTGGGCCGAACAGCAACCCACAGCCGGTTGGAAACATGGGGATCAGGGGTCAATGCGCTGATTTTTGCTCCTTGAAATTGGGACACCTCGACCGAATCAAAGGCATCTCTCGTATTCAGGTCGCGGATGATGAAATATTTATTGGATCCCAGGGCACCGTAAAAGAGGTTTGTTTCATCATCGAGGGCATAAGGGTGGATAAAGTCACCTCTTCCCGGTAAATCATAGGAAGTAAATGATTTTGCTCCATCGGTGGTGATCGCTATGTCAATGCCTGTTGCGGAAAGAGAAAATATTCCGCTGTTTTGCTGGCTCACCAGGGTTATTCCACCGTCACCCGCGCCTAAAAAGTAGTTCATGGCGGTGTTCAGGTCTTCACCGGCTATAGCCCAATTACCATTGTCCTGGGCCCCGCCTAAATAGAGATCCGTATCGAAAAACAGGGCACAACTATAAAATTGCGTGGTGTTGTACCGATGATTCATCATCTGAAAGGTAGGGGCCTCATTGTTCAGATCCTGGGAATAATAGATGCCACCGTCATTGGCAAAGATCGCCTCACCGGAGCCGCCGGGGAAAAATAGAATTTCGTGTTGGTCAGTATGTACAACTCGATTGCCTACATAAAAAGGCGGATAGGGGTATTCACTGGAAAGATGTGTCCAGGTATTGCCTCCATCGTCGGTGCGCACCAGATCGATGCCACCAATGTATAAAGTGTTCGCGTCATTCGGGTCTACTTGTGCGATCATGGCAAACCATGCTGCTGTTGCGGTGAAAGGTAGAGTTATCAGGGCTGTGAGGGAGGGAATGGTCATGGATTCCCACGATTGACCACCATTTTCACTGCGCCACATGGCATTTACCTGAAGATCCGAGCCTGCACACAGTGCATAAATCCGGTTCGGGTCGGAAGGTGCCACCGCCAATTCAATCCGCCAGTAATTACCGGCAGGGGATATTTCTTCCCAGGTGTCCGGGTCTCCCGTATTTAGTTGGTTTCCGGAATAGGCCGACTTAAATATTTTTCCGGGTCCATAAAGATTAAGCGTGGCATAAACACTGCCATCTGGACCGACTTCCAGGTCGCCTCCGGTATTCGTGTTTCCATTTCCTAAAAAATCACCCAATACTGGTATCCAATGATCTCCCTGATCGATGCTTTTCTGGACGCCGCTATAGCGTGTAGCAACATACAAGTTGCCATTCAGGTCGACATCGATATCCAGAATGTGCCAAAATGAGGGATCGAGCCCCTTATCCAGCTGTACCCAGTTTCTTCCGCCATCCGCAGACCTCCACACTCCTGCTCCACGAATATCGTTGGCGCTTCCCCATCCTTCCCCAGTGCCGGCATAAATCAAAGCCGGATTAGTTGGATCTTGTGCGATCGCTGAAATGGAAAGGTTTGCATCGATCCCGGTGACTGCTTCCCAAGCATTGGATGGAGATTTGAACGCCCTGTTTTTATAAAGGCCACCTGAGGTGCTTCCGGCAAAAATGGTATTTCCAGTAGGGTCGCTGGCATCAATCAACAAGGCCCGGGTGCGCCCTCCGATATCTCGGGGTCCCAGAGGTTTCCAAAATCCGGATCGGGCGGACAGTTTGCCTTTTTCTCGCGACGACAGGATTTGATTTGCTTCAGCCAACCGGTTGAAAGGTATATCTCCGGTGCTTGGGTCGTGGGTAAGTTCCCATTCGTATTGGGCATAGCCATTTGTTCCAGCCGATTCATCGAGGTCGGAATCAAATGGAGCAGAAGGAAAATAAGAGGGCTCAGTGCAATAATTTAAGGTAGTCAGTAAAAATAAGAGAAGGGAAATATTCCTTGCCATGACTCGATCAGTTGGTCTATGCGTATAAGATAGATAAATGTGGTAAATGAGAAACTATACCCAGGTCTAGTTTGACAATAAGCGTGTTGGCATACACCGCTCAAATCCTAGTCCCATCGGGACCCACCATGCGTAGCAAATTTGTAACCGTCACGGTCCTATGGGAAATTGTATGCATGAGGGATACCGTGCCGTAGGTACGGAATAACATTAAATCTTGCACCCACACCCGGTCCCATCGGGACCAAACCTGCCTAGCAAATTGCATGCATGAAGGATATCGTGTTATATGTTCGGAATAACATTAAATAACACGCCCACACCACGGTCCCATGGGGACCAAACCTGCGTAGCAAATTGCATTCATAGGACATACCCGTGCCGTAGGTACGGAATAGCATTAAATAACATGCCCACACCACGGTCCCATGGGGACCTAATCTGCGTAGCAAATTGCATTCATAGAACATACCGTGCTGTAGGTACGGAATAACATTAAATAACACGCCCACACCCGGTCCCATCGGGACCAAACCTGCGTAGCAAATTATATGCATTCAACATGTTCGTGCCGTAGGTACGGAATAACATTAAATCTTGCACCCATACCGGTCCAATAGGGACCTAATCTGCGTAGCAAATTGCATTCATAGGACATACCCGTGCCGTAGGTACGGAATAGCATTAAATAACACGCCCACACCCGGTCCCATGGGGACCTAATCTGTGTACCAAATTGTATGCATGCAACATGCCCGTGCCGTAGGTACGGAATAAAAATAGCCGTCGAAACAAACGATCAGTTACGCATTAAAAGCTTGATTATTTCAGGGCGGGTCCGTTCCAGATATGCATAATCCAGCTTCAAACCCAATGGCCCCAATGTTTCCTGGAAATAATCGTATCCGGATCTGGCATTTTCGAAGGAATCTGATACCACCTCCAAGGGCGTAAGCCCATCGAAATTTCGAATCGACGGATCGGCACCATTTTCCAATAACACCTGAACCAATTCGGTTCGGCAAAAATATGCGGCTGCATGTAGCGGGGTGGAGCCACCTCGGTCTTGAAAATTGACATCCGCACCTGCATTGATTAGCGCTCTGGCTATCTCATTGCGGCCAAAGACGATGGCCGTTGTGAGTGGATTTGAGCCACTGCCAGGATCAGGGGTGTCCAAGGGTTGACCGGTGGATATCGAATACGCTACGGTCGCAAGGTCATTCCTTATGGCTGCATCATGGAGATTTGGAGGGGAAGGACCGATAGCTGCCGATAGTTTAATATCCGGATCCCTATTTTTCGTGAACACATAACCCGAAAGAAGCAAAGCCATAACCAGGATCACCCAGTCCATACGTCGTGGCACCAGCCTGGGGAAATAATTTCTGGTTACCAGAACCAGGCTGTGTGATGCGATAAAAGTCAATGCAGCAAGCAGAATATATTTTACCCACACCGGAAGGTGTAAAGGAACCAATAGCATGGCAATAATACCGAGTAAGATCATGTGAATGAGGTAGACGTAATAAGAATTCGGGTTGATACGATCAAGAATTGAATAAAACTTGTTGAAGGATCGTTGGAAACTAAAGAGAATCAGATAAAGAAAACCAAACATCGAAATCAGTGCAGAGGCATAAAAAACAATGCGATCACCCAGGGCGGATAGGTAGAAATGCGACTGAGCCGGATGAAGCATATTATTAAACAGATTTAGTGCAAACAAGGTATATGCTGCAAGTCCAATGCCCAGTGCAATATTGGAAATAATCATGAAAGTAAGTCGCCCTTCCCCTTCTGAAAATACATTTTTTGAGGAAGATAGAGTCCCTAATAAAAATACCAGGAAATATGTTAGCAATCGTTCTCGCTGAAAGTCGAAAATAGCCGTATGTGTCCAACCGCTCCATCCAAATTGGGCTATGATGACGCTGGAAATCACACCTATGAAAAAGGTTAGCGCCAGGGCAGCCACGAATGAAAATTTTATTTTTAATATTCCGGTGCGCGCAATGAAGACATAGAGCACCTGGAATAAGAACAAGACGGGCAGAAACCACAACCAGCTTTGAGTGGGGTTGTGTGGGAAATAATAAGGATCACCATCCTGCAATCGGAATACATGAAAATAAGTGAACCAGGGCTCTTGCGGCAAACCACGAGCATGCAGGTAAATAAATTTATAGGCTGGTATCAGGGTGAAAACCGCAACAACCCACGGGATTAAAATACGGTGAAATTTGGAAGAAATAAATTCACTGGTTGTTTTTCCGGATAGAGAAGGCGGTGCGAAATAACCTGAAATAAAAAAGATGGTATACATAACAAATAAATCCAGGTATAATCGTACCAGAGCAATTCCATTGAGCTTGGCTGGGTCACTGACGATCCAAAAATTATCGAATCCTGATTCGTACGTCATGCCTGCATGGGTGAGTACGACCAGGAATATCATAAAGGTTCGCAGATGATCCAGGAAATAAATACGATTGGTCATCATTCGAGGTATTTATAGGGCTGTGAAATGGCAACAGAAGCCATGAACAAAATTTTACCGTATGGTCAATCAGCAGTTAAAAGGAGGGTTAAACCACTCTGGATCAGTGAGGACAACCCAAATATAACTTCTTCCATGGAATGATTCCAAAGTCCATTGAATGTCCGCACTTATAGGGTGAAATTACCTGGAATCAGACCCTATTTTGTGAAATATCTAAAACTGGATAGAAAAAGCGCTAAGCCCATGGTGAGGTAGACCGGCGATAAATATTGTTTGGGCAGAGATGAATGACGCAATGTTATACCCATGGCAATCATGGTGATGATGATCAGATAGCTTTTCCAGGTAATGAATGCAAAAACACAAGGATACGCCGGTAGGGAGGCTATCCGTTTTTTATTTTTTTGCGCCATGTTTTGGAATGCTTTCTGATAGATCATCCACCCAGCAAGAATGGCGGGCAACATCAGTACCCAGCCTCGTGTGTCCACTTTAAACTTCCAATACAAAGCCATCGAAATCAACATGATGCCGACACCTAACCACGTAATACCGGCAATAAACCGTAATCCTCTTTTAGAACCCGTGGGCTTTAGATGGTGAATTCGGAATTCCATAATCCGGGTTAATAGACCATGAAGGCGAATTTAATTGCATAATCACAAATAAACCTTATCGTCGAATGCGATGTGACGTACATGTTTCAAAATTGGTTATAACTGAATTGGAACAGGGCTTGGAACGCCTGGTTTACCTGCCTCTGGTGATCACGTACGTTCGTTCACCTACAGCATTGCTTTTATACCAACTGCAGGATACGCTTCATCGGATCAGCATCCAATTTCTTGCAGGCTCAAGCCAAGCTTTTATTGGCCGGTATAAGAAGCCATGACCTAATCCTGTGTTGATTTCCAGCTCCTGGAATTCTTTGGCATTTGATGAGGCATGGATCCAAAAGGAGTAGTCTTTGCCGGCTATAGAATCCGAACGCTCATAAATGCCGAGAATCCTCCCGTGCAGATTCCAGGAATAGGTTTTTTCAAGGTAGTCGTTGTTGGCACCAAGCAATACATAATTGACGGGATTTTGATTTAGATCCGATATGGCCATAGCCATCACAGCACCCTTGGAAGCTCCGATTACGGTGATCTCACCGGGCGCGATGCCTTCGGAGATTAATTGGTCAATTTCTGCGGATGTTTTCCTGCAAAACTCGTCAAAATCGGTTTGGGCATTACGGACCTCAAAATGCAACACGTTTCCGGTAACTTTTAAGGAATCAATGATGGCGTTAAACAAATAGGGCCCAAATTCAGGGCTCACAGCGTCGGTTCCCTGGAGTTCTATGATGCGGCCATGAAGATAAAACAGATGCCGAACGGGACCGGAACTGTCCGGATTTTCATTACAAGCCACTAGAAAGATTAAAATCGGAATGGCAAATAAACGCATTGTTCGATAGGATGGATTATAGATGCGACGCACAAATTGCCTTCTTACTCGAGACAAAGACATGGAATCGCATAATCATTTAAATCATTAAAGTTAATGTACTTTTAAATGCATTCGTGAATTATTGCGGTAGTCCAGACGGTAGATTCTGACGAGACTCAGAGGCTAAAGGGGAGGACACCGATGTAGCAGTTCAGCCGGTGACCCAAAGATTAATTGGGTATTTTGGTCTATATTTACAACAACAGCTCCAAATATTCCATGATTAATCTTCATTCCTTCATACGTGATGCAAAGTTTTACAAAAAGTTGATTATTGATGATTTACTTTTTGTGGAATACAAATGCCTGGTGGAGGAAACGAAAGCCGGAATCTGGTCTGAAGTCAATTATTTTGTTTTCGTGACCAGTGGTAAGAAGATGTGGAAGAGCATCCACAAGGACTATGTTGTTCAGACGGGAGATTCATTGTTCGTCAAAAAAGGTGCGAACCTTGTTCATCAATATTTTGATGAAGATTATTGTGCGTTAATGGTTTTCATTTCAGACGACTTTATCTGCAAATTCATGACCCGCTTTACCAACCTGATGCAGAGAAAAGCGGATGGTTTAAATCGTACAGACTCGGTGATCCGTATCCTGATGGACGAATTTCTGGCTGGCTATGTGCATTCTATGGCATCATTTTTTGGAACAGATGCCGTACCTAACAAGAATCTTCTGGTCCACAAGTTTGAGGAGTTGTTACTCAATATCTTCACCAGGCCACTGCATCGGGACGTAGCGGGGTATCTTAACTCCCTGAATAGCAGCCAGAGTGCACAGGTTGAACAAATCATGGAAGAAAACTTCAGTTACCGGCTTAAGCTGGACCAATTTGCGCAGTTATGCAATATGAGCCTCAGTTCGTTCAAAAGAACCTTTAGCAGCATTTACAATACCTCGCCGGGTAAATGGCTTTCCGAAAAGCGGCTTGACTTTGCTTCCCACTTGCTTAACGCTTCAGATAGAAGCATCAATCAGGTAGCTTTTGACAGTGGTTTTGAAGATACTTCCAGCTTTATCCGAGCCTTTAAACAAAAGTATTCTTGTACGCCTTTGCAATACCGGAATTCACCCGCTTGAATCCATAAACCATCATTTTTTTACGGGGTTGAGCCAGTTCAGTTACACTTGAACTGATTTGCAGATTTAGTGAACCAATTCGCCTATCCGTTAGGCTTTGTCTGCCTATAGATTTGTGTCATAATTGATCACAAACTAAAACAAACATCATGGAAACGCAGACAAAAACAATTAATGGATTCAATGCAGAAGCCATTGGAAAAACAGTAGCAGCCATTGTGGATAACCCCAAAATCGCAGCTTTTGAATTACGGGCGACCAATACCTGGATTACCGGCGGACACAACCGCAGCTTCATCCAGGGTTTTTATGGAGGATGCCAGGAAGATACGACAAGGGAAGTTCCTTTTGTATACGACAACGACGAACCACCCATTCTGCTTGGTGAAAACAAAGGAGCCAATCCGGCAGAAGTGGTGTTACATGGATTACTGGGTTGTATGACGACGTCAATGACGCTGCTGGCAGCTGCCCAGGGCATTGAAATCGAGGGAGTGACTTCCCGTGTAGAAGGGGATGTGGATATCCAGGGCTTCTTAGGATTAAATCCAAATGCCGGCAAAGGATTCAAACAAATCCGGGTAAGTTTTGAGATTCAGGGTGCCTCCGAGGAAGAAAAGCAAAAATTGATTGCACTGGCACAACAATCTCCAATTTTCAATACGCTCATAAACCCTATCGATGTGCAGGTGGAAGTGCATTAATGCATAGGGCCTGGCTTCATTCAGAATTAATTAATCATTCTTTTCAAAAACATCAAATCATGAATACGCAACAATTAGAAATACGCGATAAGCAACATGCCTCCTGGAATGCATTTTCTCCCGGATGGGCCAAATGGGATAATTTCACCATGCACTTTCTGGCAACACAAGCCGAACAGATTATTTCACAATTAGATCTTCGCATAGACGATGATGTCCTGGACATCGCCACGGGTACCGGTGAACCTGGCTTGACCATCGCCTCGATTGCAAACAAAGGTACGGTTACCGCTGTGGATCTGTCGGAAGGTATGCTGGCTATTGCCAGGGAAAAGGCAAAGACCCAGGGGCTTAATAATTTCCGTGCCATTGAAGCCGATGCCTGTGAATTACCCTTTGAAGATGGTGCTTTTGATGCCATAACCTGCCGGCTGGGGTTCATGTTTTTTCCGGATATGGAGCTTGCCGCCAGGGAAATGCTTCGGGTCCTTAAGCCAGGAGGGAAAATTGTAACTACGGTTTGGCAAGGTCCCGTTGACAATCCATGGGTGACCATTGCCATGCGTGCCATCAAGAAATATTTGGAGGTGCCGGCTGCCGCTCCAGGAGCACCGGGAATATTTCGCTGTGCTCAACCGGGAATCCTCACCGATTTATTTGCCACTTTAGGTGGATCTGAAATACGGGAAATCGAACTTGCTGGCAAGATGGCCTGTAGCTCGGTCGATGAGTATTGGAATTTTATGAACGATGTCGTTCCGCCGGTAGTATCTGCTTTAAAAGTCGCGGACCCGGCGATCCGGACTAAGATTCGGCAGGAAGTTCAGCAACTGTTAGGAACCGATTCGGTCAATCAGCATATCCCTTTTGGAGCCCGCTTAATCTCGATCAGGAAACCCGTCTAAAACAAATCAAGAAATCAGGAAACCCGGCATCTGTTTGTCCGGGTTTCTTGTTTTTATTCGATACTGCCTGTTCTTCGTCCGATCCTTATTTAAATCCCAGCGCTTCGCAGTAACCCGGGTTGGGGAAACAGTTTTCAAATTTGCTGTTCGCAACAAACTGGTCGAGTACGGCTTTGATGGCTTCGGGTTGAATGCCGGGAAGACTATCCTTCAACATCCGGATCTGACCGTATGTCTGCCGATCACTTTCTGCATACCCGATAAAATGTTCGTACCCTTCCGGTTGGTTAAAATTCATCGGCCCCCGCGTATTATTCATTTTTTTATAAGGCCAGAAAGTCCAGTGAATTTCATTTGCATCCAATAATTCCCGGAAGGACTTTACCCATTCGTCATCATTTTCACCGCTCTCGCCCATCAGGATAGGCACCTGGTATTTATCCCGAAAATCGATGTATTCCTGAATTTGTTTTTGCTCGGGAGGCATCCAGTATTTATGGAAGGTGTAAGCCAGATTGCTGTCAAATGGTTCAGAAAAGACAGAAAAATCCGTTTCCCATACAGCACCTCCCAGAAAGATGATGTGGTCAGGATCCACTTCACGGATGGCGGCTGTAATCCGTTTGTAAAGGGGTTCCAGATAGGGCTTCAGACTGTCTTTTGCAAAGTAGTGTGGGATCGGTTCATTCAGCAGGTTGTATCCGATGACGCTTGCATTGGCTGCAAACCTCCGGGCAATGTCTTGCCAAAGGTCACAGACTTCACGCTGCATGCCGGTATCGATCATCAACCAAGGAAATCCGTCGCTATCGTCAATGTTATCGCCGGTTTGTCCGCCGGGTGCAGCATGCATGTCCAGCAAAACGTAGATGCCGTATTTGCCACACCATTCGATCGCGCGATCCAGATAGGTATAGCCCTGGATGTCACGTCCCAGGAAGTCATCGTGCGTAAGCAACCGGTAGTCAAAGGGCAAGCGCACCACATTAGCTCCTGCATCGGCAAGCCACCTGATGTCTGGTTCCGTGATGTAATGGTCGAGGTAGTTATCCCAGAATGCCGTTGTAGCCGTGTTGCCAATCAACTCGCGGACAGCCTGGTCAATTTT
Source organism: Lewinellaceae bacterium (assembly GCA_020636355.1). Lineage (GTDB taxonomy): Bacteria > Bacteroidota > Bacteroidia > Chitinophagales > Saprospiraceae > JAGQXC01. Next base: position 147,082 of record JACJYB010000010.1, read on the forward strand.
CCTGGGCGCACTGCATTTGCTTAATTTGAACATATAACCTTCGGGCAAGAGCCAATTACCAAGATTGACCCCCTTGAGGTGAAGTACTTCACCGTTAGCTGCAAAAATTTCTTTGCCTTTGACGTAAGCAAAAGGCGGTTTGGCTGGCTGGTCGCAGGCTACGACCAGGGCTGTCAGCATGATGAAAAGGTATATCGATGACTTCATAGCTGTAAGTTATGAAGTATTGCTGACGCGAACGCAATTATCCGGGCTGCTCTGATTACCTGGACAGGGTGATCCTCCTCACTTCAGTTGCTCCAGGAATTGCTCCAGCTTTTCGACATTTTGTTTCATGCCTTCATCAGCCCGATGGGCCTTGACAACGATTTCAAACATTTCTGCCGTATCGAAGAGATTATTCCAGGACATGAAGGTGTCCTTTCCGCGGGATTCAAACAGGACGGTTGTGATGAAATGGGGATTAAAATGCTCGCATACGATCTTCTGATGGAGAATAATTTCCTTAAAGATGCTCCGGTTTGGATAGTTGGTGCCATCGGGTCCGTGCATGGTCATCTTCCATTCACCTCCTTCCCTGAAATCCAGGGTTTGGATGGTATTGGAAAATCCATTGGGACCCCACCAGTGGACCAGGTGTTACGGATTGGTCCATGCTTCCCAGACCAATTCTATGGGAGCGTGTAAAAGGCGGGTTATTTCCAGTTGACGGTTATTCGTGTTTTCCATGATTGAGGATTAATGTGTCATTTCGTGTCTGTATGGTTTCTACGATTGTTTTTTTTGCATGGATGCCAGGTATTGTTCCAAACGGTCAAATCGTTGATTCCAAATCTTTCGGAGCTCGTTGACCCAGTGATCGATTTCTTCCATTCGATCCATTTTGATCTGGTAAAAAATCTCCCTGCCCTGGACGCTCGCTTCGACCAGATCGCATTCGGTAAGGATTTGGATGTGCTTGGAAATGGTTGATCGGGCAGCGTCAAATTGGTCGGCAATTGCACCTGCTGACATGGTGTGGGAGGCCAGCAGCAACAGGATAGCACGCCGGTTGGGGTCGGCCAGAGCCTGGAAGATATCTCGGCGCAACTTCATCTTGTCGTCATTTATCGACAAATATACGTGTCGTTATTTATCGACGCAAGAAGTCGGCTGCTTAGGCTTCGCTTACTGAACCAATTGTTTTAATAAATCTTCAATATTACCCGGAGTCGACATGATCTTGGTAAAGGTTCCCATGGTCAGATCAGGGAATGAAAGGGCTATCCGGTACCGGCCATGCAGCATATGTACCTCATTATTCGTGACCAGCAGTTCATAGGGAAGAAAAGCCGTATGTTTTGGCGTGCCAATGTCGATCACTGGTAAAAAGGTTGCTTCTCCATCATCACCGGAAAGCGCAAATCCATATAAGGTCAGATTTTTACCGGAAATGGTGACCTTGTAAACCAGTTTGACATCGGGGACACCTTGTTTGATGGATGTTTCAATTTTATTGATGGCCTCCTGGTAGCTGCCAAAAGATTTCAGTATTTCCGTATCATCGAAATAAGGCATTCCCATCATGTAATGGTATTTCTGGAGCTGGGCTGGGGACAGCCCTTTTTTGGAGCCAAACGCTGAACCAACATAAGTGCCGGTTGCTGACAGGGCGGTTTTCAGTTTGCCGTCAAAAGCCGTATAATCAGCGGCTACCTTCCCGTAATCCCCTCTGAAATAGGCATTACCCCAGTAAGCCGGATTCGTATAGGTGACCTTGGAAACGCCATTTTCCCGGGTAATCGCAATCCGCAGCGCAGCCGCAAAACCGGTCAATCCACCGACTTCCCGTACGGCATGCTGCAATTCCGGGGAGGTGACGACCAGAATCCACCGGTTGTTGTCACCGGCCGGTTGATATTGACCGGCAACAGAAATACCCTGTGCCTCAAGATTGGTTTGGATGGCGCCTTTTAAGGCCGAAATAGGCTCACTGCTTTCAATAGCCAGTATATAGGGTTTTAAATTTTGTGTGAAGAGCAAAGTGGTCGAGAAGAGCAGGAGGATCAATAGCCTTATGGATTTCATAGTTCCCGTTTTAGAGGTACAATAAGGACTTGGTATGCAAAGACTTGGGTGAGGTGCATACCTGATTGAATGACCAGGTTAGGGCCTTTCAACGAGGATGCATGGCAGGTCAAAATTAACGACTGTCTTGTTTTATCCGGATACGGAAGTCATTCCGGTAAATGATGTGTATCGGTTTTTTTGCAGAGTCATGGCAAATCCGATGACCCTGTATAGCAGAAGTCGAAATATAAAACGTCAGACAGAGTCGAATGTCAGTCTGAGCGGAGTCGAATGTCAGGCTGAGCGGGGCCGAATGTCAAACTATGCGGAGTCGAATGTCAGACTATGCGGAGTCGAATGTCAGGCTGAGCGGAGTCGAAGCCTACTTCGGTGCAGCACCCATCGTAAAAATTAGGTCTCCTCCTTCCATCAGTGCACTGTGGTGAATCTGGTTGTTGATTAGCTCCTTTCCATTCATCGTTACCTTCCGGACATAAATGTTTTCCGGGGCTTGATTTTCAGCAATTATCCGGAGCGTCTTTTGATGATCAAGATGTACAATGGCTTCTTTGATCAGCGGGCTGCCCAGCGCATAAACGTCTGAGCCAGGTGTCACCGGATAAAATCCCAGGCTGCTGAATAGATACCAGGCGCTCATCTGGCCGGCGTCATCATTGCCGCATAGACCATTAACATTTGGGGCATACATCGCATTGAGGATCATACGTACCCTTTCCTGGGTTTTTTCAGGATGTCCGGTCCAATTGTACAGATATGCGATATGGTGGCCGGGTTCATTACCGTGTACGTAGTTGCCGATGATCCCATCGCGGGTGATGTCTTCATTTTTTTCAATGTACTCGTCGGCGATATCCATCGTAAACAGCGAGTCGAGATGTAAAGCAAACCGCTCTTTGCCGCCCATCATTTCAATCATTGCATCGAGGTCCTGCGGGACGTACAAACCATAATTCCAGGCATTGCCCTCGATAAATCCCTGCCCATGCGTATCCATAGGGTCAAAATCCTTTCTAAAAGTTCCGTCAGTTAATTTGGGACTCATGAATCCTGTCGTCGGATTAAATACATTCCGGAAATATTCGGACCGTTCGTTGAAAGCCTTTTCAGTCGCCGGATCGCCCGCGCGCTTAGCCAATTGGGCGATACACCAGTCGTCATAGGCGTATTCGAGTGTTTTGGTGACCGAATATGGGCTTTTATCTTCGGGTACATAATGGTAGTCCAGATAATCGCCCAACCCTGCAAAATACCGGACTCCAGCTGTACTTACGGAAGCTTTCAACGCCCTGTTCAAATCAAAATCTCCTACTTGCTTCACCGCGGCATCAGCAATAACCGAAACGGCATGATATCCGGTCATACACCAGTTTTCATTGGCATAGTGGCTCCAGACCGGAAGCATATGATGGACACTTTGCTCCTGATGCGCCAGCATGCTTTTGATCATGTCGTTATTTCGTTGCGGTTGTATGAGATTAAACAAAGGGTGGAGGGCACGGTAGGTGTCCCAAAGTGAAAAAATGGTGTAGTTTGTAAATCCGTCGGAGGTGTGGATATTCTGATCCAGTCCACGGTATTGGCCATCCACATCTTCATAGAGTACCGGAGACAAACTGGCATGGTACAAGGCGGTATAAAAATTGATTTTGTCGCCCTCCGTCAAAGTGGTCGCTTCGATCTTAGCCAGTTCATGGTTCCATTTCTGCCGGGTTTCTTCGCGGATCTGGCTGAAATTCCAGTGTGGTACCTCGGCTTGCAGGTTCTTTTGGGCTCCTTCCGTACTGACCGGTGATAAAGCCATTTTAATTTCAAGCACTTCACCGGCAGCCATATCAAAGTCAAAATAAGCCCGCAGGTTATGGCCGGCCATTTCCGGAAAGTTTTCAGTTTGATCAAATTGCCGGTAAAAGCCGTCGTAGATGACCTTGTCGTATTTTTTATGCCCGTAGTGCTTGAATGGTTTCGAGAATTGCATGGCAAAATATTCCATTCGTGTTCGAGCCCATCCCTTGGTCTGCCGGTAGCCGGTTACCAGTGAATCATTCTCCACCCGGATAAAGGTCCATACATTTTTATTGTCGTGATAATACACATCGTAAACCATATCCAGAATTATGTGGGCATCACGGCTCTCGGGGAACGTATACCGGTGATACCCGACCCGGTCGCTGGCCGTAATTTCGGCATGGATGCCGTAGCTTTTCAGATCTACCGCATAATAGCCCGGCGATGCTTCTTCCTGATCGTGGGCAAACACCGAATAAAATCCCTTGCCTCCATCCGATGTTTCCATGGGGTCCAAAACCAAAGGTCCGGTGGTAGGCATCACCAGAAAGTCGCCCAGGTCCGAGTGACCTGTCCCGCTGAAATTAGTATGTGCGAATCCAATGATGGTGGAATCCTGGTACTGATAGCCTGCACAATATTCGTAGGTTTCTTTGTTGTAACTCCCATCCTCCAGGTACATGGGTTGAAAATTGGTTTGCGGACTTAATTGTACCATCCCGAACGGGGCAGTCGCTCCTGGAAAAACATGGCCCATTTTGCTGGTACCGATACGCGGGTTAACGAATTGCGTATAATCTTCCGTTGGGCTTACTGCAGGAGTTTCGGGTTGACCCATATCGGAGCAGGAGGAAAAAAAGAGGGCTGTAAGAATGGAAACAACAAATGGTCTCATGGCGATGGAACAATCTATGGTTGTGGAATGGAGTCCAAAATAGTGATTTACCCTCTTTTTTAGACGTTCGATTTGTAGGGGCATACATCCTTTGAAGGAAGACGACACCTGAATTCGACTTCAAAGTTTAAGTATGGTAAATGTGCGCTTCAGTGAACCGCTCTCCACGATGACGAAATAAGTACCTTTCGGATAGAGGCTTAAATCCACGGATAATTCTGATTGCTGCATGTAATGGGATGTCCTAAGGAAGCGTAATGATTGGGAATATAAGGTGATTTTCAGGTTCTTCGGATCTTCCATTTTAATCTGCAAAACATCATTAGCCGGGTTGGGATAGAGCGTGATCTTCGAGACATCAGTCGCAGTGTAGTTAGAGGTAAGATTAAAAGCAGAGATCGTTTCAGCGATACGCCGGAGCAGGGATAGGGATCCGGCCTGGTCTTGTCCGATTTCCCAGATCATAACCCCGCCGGTCTCGTGAAGTGCCAGCTTGGTTTTATCGGTAATGGTAGGTAGACCGTTGTAATAGATGGCTCCGACCTGGTCGGTCTGAGCATAAGCGCTGTCCCGGGTTACCATATCGCCATAGGTGACCGAAACGATGTGATCCGAGTTTGTAAAATCGTAACCATAAAAGGGTACTCCCAGGGTCATCCTGTCTTTGGTTAAACCTTGCTGGGCCCAGTAGTCGATGGAGCTGACGGCATACGAATAGGGTGAATGGGGGCCCGGATCATTGGGTGTCCATGGACCGGTGAGATCATACACCATCAGATTGATCCAGTCAAATGCGGCAAGGGCTTCGGAGGTGATCTGCGGATAGCGATATCCACCGGGCAAGGCGGCTGTCAGCTTGAAACCGTGGTGCGCAAGGGAATCTTTTAACGCCACCACGAACCCACTGTAATCATCGTTGACGTTATCCCATTCCAGGTCCACATCGACGCCCTGGAGCTGGTGCTGATAAACATAACGGATGATGCCGTGGATGAATGCCGGGCGGCCGTCCGGAGTAATCCGGTCTTGCCAGTCGGCAAGTTGTGCCGAGGCGCCGGCCAGTGAGATAAAAACTTCAACGTTTTCGGTATGGGCTTTCTTGATGACCTCATCTATGGAGACTCCATCGGTCATCAGGTTTCCTTCCATATCCGGATTGGCGAAAGCAATATTCAGGTGCGTAAGATGGTCCAGCCGGATGGACTCTATTGTTTCAAAATGATCTGTCAACAGGTAACCGACGGTTTTAAAGGGTTGCGCTGATAAAGTGGAGACCGTACAGAACGCGAGGCAAAGGATTATGATGTTTCGGATAAAAGTCATGAGTTTAAATACATGGCTTAAATGCAACCAGTAAGCCATAAAGCTATTGAATTAACAGCAATACCTCAGCATGATCTCAAAGCCGTTGCTTGCACGCAGGGCCCAGATGGTATGGCCATGCGAACGCATCATTCTATCACTTCATTTACTTCTTAGAGTAATAATAGTCCGGCGATATAATAAACGGTGGTGGCTAACAGGGGCACCCTGAAATTGTCGTTAAAAGGCTTGTCCATAATTTCAGCGGCTGCCGCAAAAAATACCGTCAGGCTGGCAATCCCGAAGTTCGTGTCCGGGAAAAGTAGCATGGTCATCATGCCCGCAACAAAAAATGCCAGTGACCCTTCTACGGTCTTTTGACTTCCGGGCCAAAAGTGCCTGCCAATCCATTTGCCGATAACAGCAGCCATGGCATCACCAATAAGAAACATGATGTAGCAGGCGATCACGATATTTTTCGGGAACAGGATGATCAACAGCGCCAATGACCACAGTACCCAGGTTGCTCCCACGAAATGGATGCGATTGCCAGTACTTGCTAATTCTTCCTGTCTCATCAGAAATGAAAACTTTTTTTGAAGAGCCAGAGCGAGAGGATTGGAGTGGATCCGTAGCCATTCAAACAGACCGGCCAGGACGGAGAGGGCTATGAAAAATCCAATAATGACCGGTCTGGAAAAGGATTGGTACAGGACCAACAGCAAAAGGGCCATCAGCAAGTGGATGGCCTTGCGTTGCAACTCAGCTTTAATCGGCAATCTTGTTTTCAAGTTATATGGCTTGATGGTACCGGATAAATTCACCCGGAAAATACGGCTTGAAATGGATAATCGGTCAATTTTAATTTAATTCAAGATTTATCAATTCCATGATGTTATTCATGATATCATGGATGCCATTGGACTGTGCATTGAGGTAAGCAAGATGACTGATGGCGGCCGCCATATGATTTTCCAACTTTTTGATCACTTGTACATCAGGTTGTTGCATATTTATAGATGAATTTCCGATTTCATTGTTATAACGATATTTTTCATCGATCAAAGGATAACTTATATCGCTAAGCAGGATACGGTTATTGATAATATTTCGGTAATTAAAGTGTTCATAAAGAAAAGGTCTTAATTCATTGTAATTAAAATCCCTGTAATTGTTTTCAGTTTCTTTATAATCCGTTATGATGCCTTCCCAATTGGAAAGCATATTGTTTAAAGAGTCATTTTGGATCAAAGAAAGTTTGCCCGCCTGGATCAGTTGGCTCATGATGCCGTTGACCGGATCAAAGGTAAAGACAGAGATAGCGGTCCCAAGTAGACTATCCAGTTTGGTCTCATTCTGCGTGAGTTGTTTTGCATCAATTAACTGAATGATATTCAATATCGAAATAAGTTCATTATTTCTTCGAGTTATTTTTTCCAACAGCTGCTTGTCGTTAAGCTGAAATTCATTATTGACCTGTTCCAGCAATTTTCTTTCTTCGTTTCGCTCGATTCGATCGGTATTCCAGTTATTGACCTGTAAAGCAATCAGAATGCCGATTACCACCAGAATAATTTCTCCGATGGCATATTTCAGGTATTTGACAAACTTGTTGTCAACCAGGTATCGACGTCTCGTATTTCCGAAAATTTTTATCAAGCTTCAATTATTATATTGAAAGGCAATGAAAGTATATGACAACTTCCTGCTGTATTTCACCAGCGATTTAGGAAGGCCTACGCAACATCGGTTTTTATCCATCAAATTGCTGCTAATGTTCTTGAAGAAAGTTACCATTTCAAGGATAAACGTTTCATGGTTTTGGATACACTTCTAAAATTAAAATTATCCACTGGTATTTCCTATGCCAATTGCCTCTCCGTCCATTTGCCGATAACAGCAGCCATGGCATCACCAATAAGAAACATGATGTAGCAGGCGATCATGATATTTTTCGGGAACAGGATGATCAAAAGCGCCAATGACCACTGTACCCAGGTTGCTCCCACGAAATGGATGCGATTGCCAGTACTTGCTAATTCTTCCTGTCTCATCAGAAATGAAAACTTTTTTTGAAGAGCCAGAGCGAGAGGATTGGAGTGGATCCGTAGCCATTCAAACAGACCGGCCAGGACGGAGAGGGCTATGAAAAATCCAAAAATGACCGGTCTGGAAAAAGATTGGTACAGGACTAACAGCAAAAGGGCCATCAGCAAGTGGATGGCCTTGCGTTGCAACTCAGCTTTAATCGGCAATCTTGTTTTCAAGTTATATGTCTTGATGGTCCCGGATTATTTCAACTGGAAAATATAGCTTGAAAATGGATATTCGATCAATTTGAATTTAATTCTTGGTATAGATTGTACGCCACAAAGTATAACCAATTGTGCCGGAATAGATCATTGGATGCATGAATCCGGCAGGAAATACCTTTCGTTGTGGAGGGCTACTTCTTTTTTTCCCGGACATACATCGTTGCATAATACAGTGTCATGTATTCAATACTGTCAAAAGTGAATGCAATGAGTGTTTTTTGTTCGACGCTATTGTCAACTTCTGCCGCTTTTAAGAAGTCAGACCACCAGGGAATAATGGTTGCCAGGTCTTCGTTGATTACCTTGCGGACAGCTGTGCCAATGACGCTATTTTCAATGGACACTTCATCCTTCAATCGTTCGGCGACCCACTGGATCATCAAATCGTTTGCTGTCAAATTTGCCGGTTCTTTTTCCGGAGGAGCATTGGTGTCCAGCGGAAATGGATTGAACTCAGGCGGGACCCTGGACACATAGGTGACCCGGTGCAGAATACGCCAGGCAGGATTTGGATTGGCCTTGGCCTCCTTTAATGCGGCAGCCATGGGGTCATCCGACAGGTTTAACCAGCTGGGGTCAACAATTGATTTGGACTCGTCAAAAAAGTCGTCAAAATTTTGGGTATTCGGAGATAAATAGAAACTCATGAACCGGTAGGCATTTACCTTGCCCGGCATGTCTTCTTCGGAGTACAACAGTTCCTTTTGATTGATAAACGCCTTGAGAAAGCCTTCCGGGCTCGCAGCCACATCCAATGCAAACTTATTGGTGGTAGATTTGGATTTTTGAACATTAATGGTGAAATCCGTTCCTCCCATCAAACTCAGACTGTAATAGGCGCCGATAACCGCACCGAATCCAAACATAAACTTGCCTTCCGATGTCAATCCCAGGGACCATTTTATCGAATAGGACCCATTATGGCTTTCCTGTCGAACGCTCATCGCCGACTCTTTTTCGGAATACAATCCGCCGGCGGCAGTCCATACATAATTATTGATCAGGTCGGTTCGTGGCCTCCCCTCCTCAAAATTGAAAATAGGATTGTTGGCTTCCAACGCACTCAGGTCATCCTGCTGACTCTGCCCTCGATCTACTGCATTGAACTGCTGATAATAAGCCAATAAGTCCATTTCCTTTTTCTCGATCCTGCGTCTTAAGGAATAAGCTTCTACAGGCTTAAAGTAGGAGTCGCGCTGAACATCCGCATTAGGGTAGTCCTTATCGGTCAGCAAGCCCACTTTTCCATCCAGGGTGCCATTTTTAATGTATTTGGGATTGATTGGAAAATGTATGATGTTTTTATCCGGAGGTATGTCCAGGTTTGGGATGACGGTAAATCCTACCATCGCACCGGTTGAATCCAGGTATAAGGCATACATATCAGCCGTACGGGAGATCACCAGGGCATAACCGGTATTGTCCGGAATAAATCTCCGCTCTTTGGTAAATTTTTCCCAATCGCTGTCTTTGGCTTCCCAGGCGCCGGAGTTTGCCATCTTATTGGTCGCAAGTTTTGAGAGTCCGTAGCTGGACCCTGATTGGTTGGTTTGGGCTGTGGCCCAGTCCGTGGTAGCTGCAACCCCGATTTTAAATTCTATTTTAGAAAGATCCCAGGATAAGATGGGCACTTTCCGTTCATCATTGAGCGCAAACCCGCCTTTGATACCAAAAGAGAGACTATTGCCATCTTTTCGGCTGGAAGAAAATGAGATCGTAGTATCCTCAGCTTCCGTAAGACTAACTGTGGAAATGTTGCTATAGCGCAAATAGCCGGTGGCACTATTGTAATAGGGCAGTGTCAGATTTTCACTGGGTATTGGGGGAGCGCCTTCGATGAATCCGATCAAGGATGGTTTGGTTTGAACCTGACCGAGGTAAACCTGATTGAGGTCTCCGATCTTGAAATTATTTTCCCGCTGGACGATTTGATCCTGGTCAATGTAAATGTAACACCGCTTGTAAATGCTGAAGAGCTCTTTTTTGTAATTGTATTGAGAATCGGCATATTCGATGACTGTAACGCCCTGCTGGATGGATTTTGAGAAATTGGTCTTTTTGCCTCCTAAAGCATTCGTGACAATGCCTGCTTCATTATTAATGGGCGCATCGGAATTGTCCCAGGTAGGCAGCTTGTCGGCAGGATTCAGTTTAAAGAATTCTCCGTCATTTCCCTTACCGGTATTATCATAGGCGATTTTACCGGATCCATCCTGAAAGCGCCAATAACCGGCAAGATTATTTTCTCTTCCTGTCAGAATACGCTCCTTATTATCCTTGATCTGCTCCAGTGTGCGGACCTCCGACCAGATCCTTAATTCATCAATCCGGCCATTGAGCAGATTGTTGTATCCGCCATTGTCATTGAGCATGTTGCCAATGGTGATCTGGGATTTACCATAACCATCAAGCAAATTGAGCGCTACTGGCTCAATCGGCACGATGCGGCCATTGATCGTAATCTGCAGCTTGGAATTTTCAAGGTACAAGAACCAGAGATCCCGGTTGCTGAGTAAGGCATTGTTGTCGGATTCGTTATCAAATGCGGTCCGGCCCTGCTGTTCGCTGAAATACCAGGCGGAGATCAATCCATCACCATTGAGGACGGGAGTGACCATTTCATAATTGCTCTTGATAGCTACCGCGCTCAAGGGTGTTTTCCATAGACGTAAATCAGATAATTTGCCGGAATAATATTGTTGGTTCGGCGCCAATCCATCGGGTTTGGTGCGGCCAATATTGGCATTGATTGAAGTCTGATTGATGGAAATGTCCCCATACATTTTAGGGCTTTCGTAGCCAAGTCCGGAAGGCCGGCCATTAACATAGATTTGCCCGTAGAGGGTAAATTCATTGACGGATTTTTCTTCGTTTATTTTCAGGACTTTCGATTGGATGTCAATCGTGGCTGCCAGATAATAGGCCGTATTCAGTTTTATCTCGTCTGCACCGGTGATCGTAAAGTACAATTCATTGACGGGGGCCGGATCCTTGGTATTCTCATTTAAGGTGCGACCCGATATTTTGACCGTCAGATAAGGCCTTCCAATGCCGTTTAACCCAAATTCGTAAGATTGCTCGCTGAGATCATTTCCGTACTTGCTGAAGATAACCTGATTGGCTCCGTATGTTCTCTGGGCAGGAATAATCCAGGCTTCGATGGTCAGGCCGGTGTCTACATTCAGACTGTCTTCATTGCCGCAATCCCCGAAGGCCTGATTGGTCAGCTCAATGCCATAGTGCTCGCTGTATATGCCAGAAATATGATTCCAGGCTGCAGTGGAAAGCAAGGCTTGGCTGGTCATCACGGCCTTATTCCGGACGGCAAAATATGCCGGGCAAAAGACACCCGGAAAAGACCAGATGGCGTGTCCGGTTATTCCTACATTGTAATAATTGCTGGTGATGACCGCATCGTTTTTGATCCCTTTGGTGTCGGAGTCGAGACGATACAACAGGATCAACCCTTCATCGTCCGGTAGCAGCGAAAGATTATACCGGTCTGCCACATCCGCAGGCATCAGTAATCGGTTCCAGATAGCGATTTGATTCATTTCCATTTGAAATGGAATCGTTTCGTTATTCCCGATGATCAAATCGCATTTAAAAGGCACCGGGGTGTCCTCGGGGTATTCAAAAGTGTTGTCCAGATTCCCATCATGGTATAGGGTTATTGTTTTACCGGTGCGCGTCAATGCGATCTGAGTCCAGACTTTATCAGCCAATTGTTTGTTAAACGGTTTCTGGAAGTGCACGGTATTGTTTTTCAACAGCTCAAACAGCAGGGTCCCATCCGACTTGACGGTCAGTCTCTGGGTCGAGTAGTTTGCGTCGGCCGGGATGATTGTGTATATGGCACCTCCTGTTTCACCCGCAGTTGCGCGATCTGGTTTGACGTAAAAGCTAAAAGAATATTGATCGTATCCGAAAATGGTCTTATCCAAATCAGTGACATCTTTATTGGTAACGACGATCGACCCCGGGCCGTTTGGCTGGCTTTGCAAAAACTTCAGACAGGTACTGTAAGTAGTACCCAGCATGTATTGGGCAGTGTCTGTTTCGTTTTTATGATTGGCATGTACGATTCGGGGAAAAGAAATATCGGACAAGGCCATACTTCCCTCGATGGCATGGAGGTTTACCCAGCTTTCGATGCTCAGGCTACCGGGAATTTCCAGTGCTTTATTTGATATTTTATTTTCCGTGATTTTAATTCCGGACCGGGGTTGGTCGATGGCAACGCTGTAATGCGGGCTTTCAGCTATCCAACCACCATCACGGCCGGGTTGCAAAAGTATACCGGATTGAGTTTTTTGGATCGTAGCCGGAAAACCATTATCCGGTGCTCCATTCGGATAGACCCCAAATAACAGTGAACCGTTTTTTAATTGGGCTACCTCACCCCCGGAATCCACTTTTTGAATCTTTTTACCGGTTGCTTTAAATGGCCGGATGGTGCCGGTAGCATTCAGTTTGAATACATCCAAAAAAGAGGTAATTGCATACAAACTGGCAGGCTTCGTAATTTCATTATTTTGAATTTCCAGGGAATTGGTTTTTTCGTAAAAATTCAAATATTTAGCCACCTCTTTCTGTTCATTGTTGCCGCCTTTAAGAATGGCTTTAATGAATTCATCCGATTTTCTGGGAATGTTTTTCCAGGTTGCTAAAATATCCCCGGATCCTTTTATGGCTAAAGTGAATGTAGCATTACAGGCGGGCTTGGCCGGATTGGGTTTTTCTGCATCTTCAATTTTGATCGTTAGGCCGGATATTTTATCCTCATCTAAAATGACGAGTATTGACTGCTTGCCAGCCGGAATGTTATAAAATTGAGCGCCATTCTTTTCCGTGTTATCGGGGTTTTCATACGAATAGACCGAAGAAGACCCGTTGATGGTTTTTACAAATTCTTCGACTTCGGTGGATACATTTTTTAGCTTTTTGCTAAATGTGCCGGAGCTCGACGCATCCCGGTATCGCACCGTCAAATTGACGTCACAGGTATTTGGTGAATTTCCTGCTGCAACATCAATGGAGTCAAAAATATATTCCTCGACATTGCGGCTTACCAGCTGGAGCAATCCTTTCTGGTTCTCTACCCCGACCGCCTCGAAATGCTGATTCCGTTTTCCATGGTAATCGAAAAATACCCGTTCACCGGTAAGCAGGCGCGGATCCGTAGTTTCATTGAGGGAGTTGCCGTTCAGGACCTCCAGTATGTAATTCAGATGCCCGGGCATGCCCAGCCAATTTTCACTTGCCCCCTGGTTGTCATCCAGAAATATGGAAAATAATTGAGATGCCGGATCCAGTGAAAATTTGATTTTGGAATGATTGAATGCAGTCCCGGTCTGGCGGGAAGACAAGACCACAAGTCCCGTTTGATTTTTAACATCACCGGCTCCTTTGGCTTCCCAATCGATCCCATAATGGGCTCTGGAATTAGAGGTGTCGTACTGCGCGACCAGAAATTGATCGTTTATACCCTGATAATAAAGGTGGATGTACCCGTCCGCACTGGTGAGCAGAAATGGACGGGACGCTTCTTTGATCCCGCCAAAATTGGAAAACCGCCCTGTGGACTCAGGCACGATGGCTCCGGCATAAAAAGTCAAGCCCTGTTCGTTCACGTAGGAGGTGGGCGCTGAAACCGGGATCAATGGGGAAGAGCCGGACACCCAGTTGGATCCGGATAAGTGGCCCTGACGCGATTGATTTTTTGTGATGCTCCGGATGTCAGTTCCTATGCCTTCATCCAGCGGGTAATAAGCTACCAGGGTGTCCATACTTTTGGCTACCGCTTCCGGAATCCGGGTATACATGTATTTTATTGCCGCTTCTTCCTGGTTGGATGACCAGATACGGACTTCGTTTAATTCACCGGAAAAGCTGCCAAAAGTTTTTCCTCCGATACAATCCAGTGGAGTGGCTACCGGGACAGCACCGGAAAAATCATCCCCGGTCATTTCTATTACACTGCCGTTGATCAGCACTTTGTAGGCGCCCTGATCAAATATAACCAGGACATTATTCCAGGAATTGGTGTTGAAAGCATTGCTTTTGGACGTCAGTTGTAAAAATTTCGTTCCGGTCCCAAAGCCAACAGCCACTTTGTATTTGTCGACCACCCAGATGGACGGTGGTCGTGTTTCCAGCTTGATTTTATCGTTAGCAGTACCCAAAACAACCTTTTCGGAAGGATCTTTGGACGTCGGGTAGATCCAGGCTTGTTGGGTAAACGACTTTCCCAGGACAATGGGGTCTCCGGCAAGATCGGCCCATCCGTTGCCGTTAAATTCCAGTGAAAAAGGCGCGTGGTTCACTGGGCCCAGAGGAATGGTATTGATCGGAACACCACCTGTTTTTTCCGGAAATGACAGTGTGCCGAACCGGGAGATGGCACTATCCAGGGTGGCGACGAAATTCTTTTGATGCTCATCCTGCAGTTGGACGACGAGGAGCAGACGAAATGTCTGTTGCAATTTCAAAACGGTGGAATCACTGGTTTCGACCGGTTCTTGTTTTGTATACACCGTAGCGCTGGGAGGACCGATCAACCGGACCGGTTTTTCAGCAAGTAAAAAGTCTAATGCGCGATCGGGCTTGATCCAGTGGGTCACCGGATCGATTTGCCCCGGTAAAAATTGAAACCATCCGCTATCGGTGCGGGCAATGTTGTAGGATAAAAATTGATGCGATACGAGGTCTGCGATAAAAAACTGCCAATGCAATACTTCGGATTGATCCGTGGGTAGAAAATTCACCGTAAAATATCCGTTGGTCAGGTCCAGTTTATTTGCATGACCAAATGGTAATTCGTAAATGGGCTCGATAAATGGTTTGCCATCCTGATTGATAAATGATTGGGTGTCTTTTTCGCTTCCCGGGGTATCGGGTTTACCGGAATTTTTAAATCGCACTTCCCACGCCGGCTGCAATTCCGTTCGCGTGGCTGCATTTACTTTTTCATTGGGTATTTCAACCAGAATATACCGATTGATGTAGAGCGATTGTGAGCCGGAGCGGATGATGTAGATATATTGCTGATCGGTCACTACCTGGAAAAAGCCGGTACTGACGACTTTGCGTTTTACCCTGAGCATATTCCACCCGGCCAGGCTTACCTCATCCGGAAAAGTTACGGCACTGTATCCGTCCCAATTTTCATCGTTGCCGGTATTTTCGATTTGCATGCTCAGGACATTATAAAACAGTTGGTCTCCTTCCTGGTCTGAACCTTTTTGGCTGACGAAATAAATGACCTTTCCCTTGTGGTTCAGGGAAACCGGGTTGCTGAATTTAGCGATCATGGTTTGGGTTATGTTTTTATCAATGAATTAAGATCAATGGATGTGGGCAGTCCGGATTAGCTCCGGCATTTTATATACATTTTCAGGTAGATGTTTTTGGGTCGTGTTTCTTTATCACCGCCGCTCGTGCAGGTATTTTGTTTGTAAGGATTATTATTGCCAGGTCCGGTGTGTCCGGAAACAGTTTCACCGTGGGTGACATGTGATTTTATTGGGAGATGACCGACAGTAGCGCGGAATGGTTTGTCTCCGGGTTTTTTGGTTGTGTATTCCTCCTGTGCCCCCACCTGTTCATTGAGGGATCCGCGCAAAAACTGACCGGCATAATTTGGAAGGTTGAACTGGCCGGGCTGCGCATTTTTTGAATAAATGTCCTGGATGGCTTCGTATAGTTCCGGATAGTTCGACTGGTCAAGTTGCCGGCCGTCGCACAGCAGCCAGCCGTCGTTTTCCGGAAGATCGACCGCACTAAATAGAATTCCGCCGACCGGATATTGATCTGTTTTTGCTCGGAACATGACGATGGTGTTTTAAGGTTAAATGAATTTGATGTACCAATCCACTGCATAATTGACGGGTCTCGTTTCTGCGTCACCCCCGGATTCGGTGACATTCACATCAACCCCTCCGGCATTCCAGTCCAGTGTCGTTTTGACCAGGCCGTCCATAGCCATTTTTCCTTCTGAGTAGGGTAGGCGCGGTATTTTGGTAAAAAAACCGGCAGATAGGGGATAGCCTGTGGCATCCATTTGTACCGATCCGACTTTATCTCCGGCGTTTCCCCGGTCTCCTTCAGGACGATCCGGAAATGGAGGTGTGCGTTTGTCAGCGTCCGGATCCCGTCGGAATTCAGGTGCCTGGCTGTCTACCCCGCGCAGGAACTGGCCCTGATAATCCGGAAGATTGAAATATCCTTCTTTGGGCTTGCCGTGAACATATCGGATGGCATTGAATAAATATTGAAATTGACCGACTATCGGAAGTGCTTGTCCCATGCATTTGATGTACTGCTGTTCGATGATCGTGTTGGCCATTCCGGCAAAGGGAATAATGGATCCGATCGGGAGCATTACCGGGTCATTGTATTGATCCAGCCGGCTTTTTTTGATCAGGTAATGGACGTATTTGTTTTTAGGCCTGGTTTCCAGATCGCCCCCGCTGCCGTCGGTCCAGGCACCGGTGTCGTCTTCACCTGCATAGCCACTGCGGCCGGCATCGGTTGCAGCGTCTAGTTTCATCGACACAATGTCATTGTTGGAAATGGTAGCCTGAAAAGGATTCCGCGGTACACCGGTGGCGTATTCCTGGTAAGAGCCGATGGTATTGCCGGTATTTCCGCCGGCCATTAAGGCTTTTCTGGAATCCGCGTCAGGGTCAGCACCGCTACTGCCGTTTACGCCGCGGATAAATAAGCCCCGCAGATCAGGGATGTTATAAACCCCTTTAGCCTGGGATCCGAAGGAAGTTTTGATTTCAGCAAATAATTCGGCATTTTCCGATTCGTCGAATTCACGACCGTCACACAGAAGCCAACCTGATTTTTCCAGGGCTTCGTATTGTTCGGCAACTTCGCCGGAGTAGGCAATCACAGTGCCGACCGGAACAAATTTGGGATCCATAAGGTATCGTAATTTATTGGGGTTATAGAATTTGCTCTTTCAAAAATTGGAGGCGAAAATCATTTTCTTTTTTTAATGGATAGACGGAATTGATTATGCGGAATAAATTGAGTATCGCCTCCCGGGGGTTCTCATTTAAAACGGCGTGCGTGGCTGCTGCAGCGGCTATCATTTTCTCATTTCCCGAGCCATGCATTTCGACCAGAAAATGGCTACAGTAACGTTGATGATGTTTTAAATTACCCAGGCTTAATTTTCCTTTCGACCAATCTGCTTTGATTTTTAATAGGGATGGATACCGGAAATCGATGTAGACCCCTTCTTCAGCTAAACGAGTGTGGAAATTGTGGCAAAAATAGATAGCTAATTCATGAATAAAGCCGGGCGGAAGCAACTCTACTCTTAATATTGTCCAAAGGATAAAATGGGGATTTATTTTCCAGTTTAACACGTCTGCTACAGTTCCTTCGGTGCGATTTGAAAATCCGGCCCAGGCCTTAAAATCGGATTCCGTGTTGATTTTCATTAATTTTTTCTGATCCGTTGCCGAAGTGAAAAAACTGAACCGCTTGCGTGAAGCCATCAATCCTGTGTAGGCATTCCAATGAATTAAATTCCGGTAGGTAATGCGGTTTTGACTTATTTCTTTTCTGGTTTTTTTTGAGAGCTGCATGGACGATGGTTAATTTGGTTTATTGGCATCGATATAAACGTATCCTACGAAAGGCAAATCCCTTCATAAGCGTAATTAATAGCTTACCTGCTCAATTCAGATCCATTATGAATTAAGAACCATCACAAATTGACAGCTTTGGGCATTTCTTATAGAATCGCTGAATTTGCTTTTCCGGGTGAACCTGTTTGGTGGAATAAATAAAAAGATAATTGGTACAGGCCAGCCCTTTTCAGATGTAAAGTGCCTAAGGTAAAACAAATGAATCTACGGATCAAGCCCTTTGTTTTGAATCGGTAATAATTTTGACCGATCATGAGTCCTGAATTGAGATTAAATGCAAGTCGACTCCGTGGACAAGAGGAGATGAAGGGTTGCGTTGGTAGTTGTATGCAAAAAAGGCCCCATGCGCTTTTACATGGTGCCCTTGTTGTTTCCCTGGTAACCGATTGGATCAAAACCAGGATAAGAGTCGTTAATCAGGCTGTTTAACGTAGATGGTTGGTAACATGCTTTTTTATAAGCAATAGCAACTACATTAACTGTAAATCGGAAGGCTGATTGTTTCAAGGGAAGGCCTGTCTTCTATTCGGAAATTTGGATTTCGATGGCACCCTGGTCACCGGCATCCCCGTATTTTGCTTTCGCTTCGACCGCTGTCAGACGATACACTTTGTAAGCATGATCCACCAGGGTCAGGTAAGTACCTGGATCGACTTTTTTGCCATTGAAGATCAGAAGGTGGATGGGGCCCAGGAACTTAAAGTCCCCTTCTCCTGAGAAATGATTTTTTTCAATGTCCACTTTGACTTTACCCCTGAAATACAATTCCTGGTCTTCGTTCGACCAGAATAATTTCGATGCGTAAAATGTTCCGGCTTCCGCACGGGTGGCCGGCTCGGTGGTACTGGGAGCAGCTTCCTCGGTAGCATGCCCGGTTGGAATGCGATTCGCTTGTTGGTGATCGACCATACGCACTTCCGGACGGGCCTGCTGGGCTTTTGCGGGCGCTACCGGACTGAGCAACAGGCTGGAAGTTGCCAGGAACATAGTGGATAATGATTTCAGATTTTTCATACGCAATTGTTTTAGATTTTCATTGATCATGACGGGATCAAGCTGAAAGGTGGCAGTTTGCGTACGATTATTTTTGATGGCTGGAGATGCTACGGAACCATTTGCGTCGGTCATTTCAGCGGTTTGGGAATTGCTTTTGGATGGTGACTCGGTAACAGACACTTCCTGCACATTGGGTAAAGGCTGCAAGAGGCTGGAATTATCGGAGGGTATAGGGCGAAGTACGGAAACCACCAGTACGCCGGTCAAGCAGATCGCGGCTATGGTTCCAATGCTGCTCGCTGAGGACCAGATCATGGCGCCGGGTAGCGGGCCGTTCAAAGTGTGTTGCAACACATTGCTGACCGGTAGTTGATAATGTTTCCACTGGTGGCGATACAATGATTCCAGCCGGTAGGATAAGAGCAGGCCCAACAGTCCTTTGCGCGATTTATCTTGCTTGTCTGCTGCTTTTTGCAGGATAAGGTCTTTGAGTTTTTTACGCGCACGGGCAAGATGGGATTTAGAGGTGCCGGGACTAATGCCTAACAGTTGGGCTATTCGTTGATGGGTGCAGTTATCCACTACATAAAGGTTAAAAACCAGCCGGTGATGCTCAGGCAATTCGTTGATTGTGGCCAGCAGATCCGCTTCGGAGAGGTTGGCGATCCCTCCGGTTGTGGTTCCATATCCGGAGTCTTCGGCAAGGTATGGATCAGGAAGTGTGATTTCGGTATGATTGGTTCTTCGCTGATCCCGCAGGTGTTGTAGTATATGATTGATGGTAATGCGTCGAAGCCAGGCGTCAGGGCTGCCCTTGCCCCGGTAGGAATCGATATGATCCATGGCCTTCAGAAAGGCTTCATGGGCCAGATCTTCTGCCAACGCCCGGTTCAACGTATAGCGGTAGCCAATCCCGATGAGGGTGCCGATGTTCTTCCGGTACAAGTCTTCCCAGAATTTGGATGCTTTATCCTTCAACGCGCCGTTTGTTTCTATAAAGATGCAAAAAAGGGCAAAGGGTGGCAGTTGGCGAGTAAAATTTTGCAGGATCAATTCATCTAGTTGGAAAAACCATGCAGTCCTTTAGATGATATCTGTATTCATAGCTATCCTGTTTCATATTGAGATAATTGGAATCTATTTCAGATGTACGGATATTTGATCCTGACATTGTACCATTTAATAGAAACTCATACCAGCGATTGTCTTTTTGAGCAAATATTTTGTCCTGATGATTCATTTTAAGACCAAAAAAGTCAAGGTCTACAAATAATCTGTCATAAACACATGGGATCATAACGTTATTTTTCCAGGACAGAACACCATATTTGCCGTTCTTTTTTATTTCAATTATTCCTTTGTGATCTTCAATTCCATCATACAAAACAGGAACTATCAATTGGCCAGTTTTGTAATCTATCAATCCGTAATGATTTCCTTTCTTCACATAGTGAGCTTTTGGTCCGTATTCAACCCAATTAGATATCCCATCGAACTCGATGGGAATTATTGTATTGTTATTCAGGTTAATTGTGCCTAATTTGTGGTGTTTCTGTACGATGAAACTAATATCTTCAAATGAAGAAATATTGCGCCATTCAAACTCAATCTGCTCATAAGCAATGGGGATAGTTAAGAAACCTCTAGGTGATATAACGCCAAATAAATTGTGTTTGGCAATAATAAAATGATTTGTATTATGTGAATAAATGATTGTGTCATAATCAAATGGTAACACCAAAAGTTTGGTGTTATTTGTTAGCCCGAATTTACTACCTTTTTTTACAATGTTTAAAAGAGGGTGATTGTATCTTTCTTCAATTATAGAACAACTATCTACGATTATATTTGAATTGACGAATAAATTAACATAAGATTTTGGGGTGTCCATCGAAATAAATGATTCTGATGTAGGATTTTTACATCCGAATAGTAGGATGATGCATGGCAGTATAATGTTTAATTTATAAGGGCTGATGCATGATGGTGGTTTGATACAAAGCATCTTAGAGATCAATTTTTAGCACTTCATAGGCTCCCTATGAATAGATGAACTCCAATAAAGTATTGGTGTGCTATTACCTATGTTTCTGCCAGGATATCTTAATACTCAAGGTGTCCTTTTTGATACTCTGGATGTCCGGATGGATGACAAATTGATTTTTTACATAAAATCCCAGTGGTGATGTATAGACTTCGCCATTCAGTTTTAGCTCCCCGTCGTCCGGAATGACCCACCCGTGTAGTTCATTGGTTTTCTCCTTGGCCAGGTCCAGAATGCGGGTGCCCCAGCCCTGTCCCTGTAAAGATGAATCCAGCAATATGGCAAACCACTGTCCGCCTTCCCGGAAGAAATAGGTCAGCCAGCCCTTGATCGCTTGCTTGGCGTCGAGCAGCACCAGGTGTTTGGGCTCTAGCAGCGAATTCAGATACAGATCGAATTCCGTCAGGCCGGTCAGGCTGATTTTTGCCGGATATTCCCGGTTCCATAATTCGATGACCTCTTCTTTTTGTGATGGGGTCAGCTCGTTTAATTCGATCAGTTCCATGGTCTTCCTGACGGTTTAGACTGGAAATGTACAAAAGGGATGAGGG
>JACJYB010000011.1 GCA_020636355.1 Lewinellaceae bacterium
ATTCTGAACCCTGCCTCCCGGAGGCAGATCCGCTGGTGTTACATTCTGCCAAGTCTGGCCGTCGTCCCGGGTCACATAGAAAGGACCATCGTTGGATCCTGTCCAAATAACACCTCGCTCAAGGGGTGATTCACGGACCGCATACAGGGTTGAATAAAACTCTTCTCCGGTCACATCCCGGGTTATGGGCGAACCGCTGATCACCTGTGTTTCCGGCGTAAAGGCGGTCAAATCCGGTGAAATGGTCTCCCAGGTTTTACCACCATCCGTAGTCCGGTGCAGATATTGGGATCCATGATAAACGATGTTGGGATCAAAGGGCGATACGTGGATAGGGGAAACACGCTGGAACCGGTAGGCCAGATCCTTTGGATTGTGTCCGTAGATGTTGGCAGCTCCTACATAATATTGCTGCTCCTGGCCGGTCAATTTATTATAAACGCCAAATCTGCCTTTACAATTGGCATAAACGATATTTGGGTCACCTGGCTTAGGTACCGCAGGACCGGTTTCGCATCCACCCGTAGCGATCCAGAATGAGGTTGCATCAAAAGTTGGTGTGTGTGGAGGGATACTGGGCACCATAATGGTTGAATTATCCTGTTGCCCGGCGTATAAATTATAAGGGAAATCATCGTCAATTTCTACCTGATACAATTCAGCAGTGGGTTGATTGTTCTGGGTGGACCAGGTCTTTCCGCCATCTCGTGTCACATTGGCTCCACCGTCGTTGCATTCTATCCAAACCAGGGTATCTAATGGATTGATCCATAGATCGTGATGGTCACCATGAGGGGCAGAGGTTCTTTTCCAGGATTTAGCACCGTCAGAGCTATGCCAGAAAGAGGTTGCCATCGCATACAGGCTATTGGGATTTTGTGGGTTGACTTTGATGTTACAGTAATAAAATGGGCGGTCCAGGATGTCTTCATTGGTGCTTACCAGCGTCCAGGTAGAACCATGATCCTCGGATAAGTAGACCCCTCCCTCTCCTACCGGAGCCTCAATAAGCGCCCACACCCTCTGTGGCATCGCCGGGCTCACGGTAAAATCAATTTTGCCGATGAGACCCTGGGGCAGTCCCTGACTCATTTTACTCCAGGTATCTCCTCCGTCCATGCTTCGATAGATCCCGCCTTCCATACCGCCGCTGATGATGGTCCAGGGCTTCCGCAATCCATGCCACATCGCCGCATAAATAATATCCGGGTTATCCGGGGCGAACTCCAGGTCAACAGCCCCAATGCTGTCTGAATGAAATAAAATTCTTTCCCAGCTATTTCCACTGTCTTTACTGCGGTATACTCCTCGCATAGCATTGCTTCGGAACGCATTGCCTATCGCTGCAACGAAAAATCGGCTTGTATCATTTGGATGGATTAATACCGCGCCAATTTGTCCTGCTTCCTTTAATCCAATATTTTTCCAGGACTTCCCTTCATCGGAGCTGAAATAGACGCCATCTCCAATGATGACATTACTACGTATTCCATCGGAACCGGTGCCTACGAGGATTCGTTTGGGATGGAGCGGATCCACTGCGATAGAACCAATGGAGCCTGTATTAAAATATCCATCTGAAATATTTTTCCAGGATTGGCCGTAATCTTTACTTTGCCAGACTCCTCCGCCTGTTGCTCCCATATAAAATACTCCAGGTTGGGAAGTAACGCCAGTAACGGTGGTCACTCGCCCCCCGCGACTAGGTCCAACTTGCCTGAATTGCACATCCGGGCCAAACAATGATTGTCCAGAAGCCAGACCACTCATCATCAATAAGCCGATTATTACTGACGGTCGCATCCTTATCTCTCTTTTTTTCATAGTGATTTTGTTCCTATTGCGCCAAAAGATAAGAAGACTTCATCTGAAGGAGGGGAATTCCCTTTTGAATTATTGAATTACGAGCCTTCATGACCGGTTGGATTATCCTTGGAATTGCTGCCTTAGGCCTATGGAAAATGTATCAGTGGTTCCAAAAACACAACATGTAAATCACTCAGTGGGTAATTTCCCCATTCAGGTATCCCATTATTTTCTGGCGCAAATTTTCTTTTTCTTCCTGGTCATCCGGCCAATCGTCCAATAGGTTTAGCGCTTCCCGGTACTGCCCGGTGGCAGCATACGCACTCGCCAGGTTTTTAGTATATGCCCACCTGTAAGGGGCAATTTTCTTGGCATGGCTAAAGCAGGTGATTGCAGAATCGAGTTGGTTTTGCTCAAAATATAGTACCCCCATATTGTTCCATGCATTGTGCTGATTGAGGTGAGTTTTAATGGCTCGTTTAAAATTATGCATGGCGTCCGCTTGCTTTCCTTTGGTCAAGTATGCCATACCTGCATACCAGTCTATCGGGATGGAAGTATCATCGAGGTTCAATATTCTTTTCGGAATATGTCCGGCAATTGAAAGGATTTTGTCAGGATGATTGGCAGAACGTGCCTGCCAAAGATCTTCAACCTGTCTTTCTGCAATAGAACGTGCGAGTCCATATGTGACCATCAATACCAAAATGCAGGCGACTCCTGTCCAGGCAAGCTTATTTACGGGTATGGTGAAATTGGATTTTGGAGCAGATCGGAGAGACCAAACCCACCACGAGAGATAGATCCATTGGATATCGATCCGAAATCGTGGAAAATCAAAAAGACTAAACATCAGGTACGCACCAACCATGGCTCTTGTGGTGGCTTTCTGTGCTGGCCTTAGAAACCCACTGTAATACCATATGGAAGCAAGGAATAAAAACAACCATACCATGCCAGGTATTCCCAGTTCACTACCTGTTTCCAGCCAATCGTTATGGGCGTGCGTCCACACTATCTCTTCATCTTTGTCTGCATAATACTGGTTCGCAGGAATCCCTAATGCCGGCCATTGTAGCTTCCATTGGCCCAAACCATAACCCAAAATGGGTTTTTCCCGGATCAAGTGATAAGTCTTTTCCCACATGACCATTCGATCCACCGCGGTAGGAGACTGCAAAATGTAGGCGGGATGGACCCTTAATCTGATCCGACCGGGATTTACCCACCAAATCAATAGAGCCATAACCGGTACGACCCATAATTTTCGGTAGGTTTTCCAATTGAACGGCTGGTGAAATAATAAAATACTGCCGGATGCTATCAAGGCTAAAAATGCCGCTCTGCTTTGCAGAAAAAGGATCAGGACCAAAGCCACTAAAACCCAGCTCTGCTTAATCCTTCTCGACAGTGGTGTCTTCAGGACGAAGGGAAACCAGCCAATTAAAACAGCTGCAATCATTGACTTGTGTCCAGCCGGGTAATGAATGCGGTACAAATCCTGATTCGTCCATCCGTACCGGATACCGTTTAGCATCAGAATAACACCAACCAAGATCACATAGGTCCAGGCCAGGTACGCAGCCCATTTACTCGTTTCCCCTGTTCCATATCCGTATTGAACAACAACCAGAATGCTTAAGACAGGTACCAGGTACAGGAACAGGGTCCAAAATGACTCTACTGGATTATAGGCCCATCCGATCGAAATCATTGACCATATAAAGGCGACGCCTATCCAGAGAAATGGCTTCGGAATAACCCAACGGGAGGAAAGATTCTTGCGGGATAATAAGAGGGTACCTAAGGCAAATGATAGCATGAACAATGCTCTCGGCAATTGATAAGGCTCGACAATGCCCGTACCAATAATAAAAAAGACAGCTCCCCATAAGAGCCAGAATAACTGATTTTGTAGTGCACGTTTCATGCCCTTACGACTCGTAGTAGACCTGTTTCAAATTTACCTGGAATCGCTCCAGGAGGGCGGTAAAGTCCTGTATATTTTTCAATTCCCGGTGCCTAGGTCATTCGAACAGGATCAATCGCTATAAAATATCCTCCGAAGGTAATTTCCAAATATAGGTCAGAAGGTTATAACTTTCCGCCTTTAAATCTCCGGATGTCCGCTCTTACAAAATGGTTTGATCGATTGTCCATGTTCCTGAGCATGGCCATAATCGCTTTTTTTATCTGGGACTTTGGGTTCGAGCATGTGCACGGCGTCCTGTATTCCTACCAATGGGTGTACTTTTTATACTTATTTATCGTTGCGCCCATCTCCTTTTATGGTGACCGGGAAAAATGGAGGTCATTTCACTGGAGCTATTTTAAAACGTTTTCCTTTATTATCCATTTTATCAGCTTTTTGACCATATGTTATACTGCTTACGACCTGTTTTTCAGAGGCATCACCTTATGGCATCAGCATGCTCTTGGTAGTTTTAGCCTAGCCTGGATTCTATTCTTTGCCGGACTCATATCCATTCAGCATTCCCTCTATCTGGAGCGCTTTAAAATTCACCCAAACCTGCTGTTCACATCCAGCTTTACCTTGATAATCCTGATCGGATCGCTGTTGCTGATGTTACCAAATGCGACAGAAGAAGGCATTGACTTCATCGACGCGGTCTTTACCGCTACCAGTGCCGTCTGTGTTACCGGACTTACGGTCTTGAACACTTCAACGGATTTTTCAGAGCTTGGTCAGTGGATCATCCTATTTCTGATCCAGATCGGAGGGATCGGTATTATGACCTATACTGGTCTTGTTGCTTATATTCTTCGAGGCGGAACCTCAATAAGCAATCAGATTATTCTAAAAGAGATGGTCAATGCAAAGGTAATTGGCGGGGTAATGAATGTGATCCGGAAAATCCTGTTTATCACACTAATAACTGAGATCATCGGTGCTTGTTTTCTGTATTATTTTATGCCGGAGAGCTCCGGTTACCGCACCGTTCCATACGCTGTTTTCCATGCGGTTTCAGCATTTTGCAATGCTGGATTTTCGACCATAACGGATGGCCTGGCTGATCCGCACATCGCGCAAGCCGGCGGCGTATTGGTGATCATAATGACACTTATCGTCCTCGGCGGTTTGGGATTCAACATTGTATTTGACGTTTACGACGCTGTGATCAACCGCTTGCACCGGATATATCTGGAACTGACCCGGCGCGATCAGTTGCCGCCTTTTCGTAAAAAAGTACACATAAATACTCGGATTACCCTGATAACAACCGGAAGCCTCCTGCTATTTGGCACCTTGATGTATTACATCCTGGAAAGGCACCATCTATTCGGAAAATTGGATGAAGGTCAACGCTGGCTCCAGGCATTGTTTCTGTCCGTTACTACCCGGACGGCCGGATTTAACACCATGAATCTGAATACATTGAGCCTGGCGAGCGTCATGATAACCTTGCTGCTGATGTATATCGGAGCATCTCCCAACTCAACCGGGGGAGGCATTAAAACCACGGTATTTGCCATTGGGATCCTGAATATTGTAAGTTTGACGCGGGGCAAAAAAAACATTGAGATCGAAAGTCGTGTCATTGCAGAAAGCAGCATACGCAAAGCATTTGCAGTGATCGGATTATCCATATTAGCCATCGGGATTTACATCTTTTTATTAACGCTTACTGAAAAACAGTTCCCGTTGAATCAGCTGATTTTTGAAGTATTTTCAGCTTTTGGCACGGTAGGGCTTTCCCTTGATGTCACTCCACATCTAACGACAATCGGAAAGGTGATCATTATTTTTGCCATGTTTACCGGCAGGGTCGGACTTTTTTCCCTGATGCTTGGCCTGATCCCTAAAGCCGTGTCGATGCGTTACCAACTACCTGCTGAGGAACTCGTCGTATATTAGAAGATTTAGCAATCATGAAATACATTATCATAGGAATCGGAAACTTTGGCCTGGCGCTATGCGAAAAGTTAATGTTGCTTGGCCATGAAGTCGTAGCCGTGGATAAACGGATGGAGAAGGTTGATTCGATCAAAGACCGCGTCACCCTGGCACTGGCCATGGATACGACCGACAAATCGGCAGCAGAGTCGTTACCACTGCGGGATGCCGATGTAGTCATTGTAGCTATTGGAGAAGAGGAGGGCCCTTCCCTGTTGACGGTAGCTATCATGAAAGAATTACAAGTCAAACGGATTGTCGCCAGAACCCTTTCTCCGGTACACTCAACCATTTTGCATGCGATGGGCGTACAAGAGATTATCAATCCGGAAGAAGAAGCTGCCGACCGCTTGGCAAGACGGTTGATCATAAAGGGTGTTATCGACTCTTTTTATCTGTCAGATCGGTTCAATATTGTTGAAATCAAGGTTCCGGACAAATACATCGGCAAAACACTCCACGACATTGATGTGAGGCATAATCACCGGGTGCTGGTCCTGACCATTATCCGTTATAAGAAGATACGTGGAGCATTAGGGGGCGAATCGGTCAAAAGGAGTGTATTGGGTGTGGTAGATATTCAAACTGTTCTCGAGGAAGATGACATTTTAGTCATGTTTGGTGACATGAAGCATATATCGCAATTTGGCGTATCGTAAGCTCTTCAATGAATAAAGGGAATCCCTTACGGAGATCCCCTTTATTTTTCCCAAAACAAATTAGAAACAAACTGTATTAGTCGATAACCACTAGCTTCTTTATCGCAACATCGGAACCGCTTTCCAGCTGGTAATAATAGACCCCACTCGCCTGCAGGTCCTTCCGCTTGATCGTTAACCGGTGATATCCTTTGGTATATGACCCGGATTCACGGTAGACTTCTTTTCCATTCACATCGATAATGCGCAGGGTCGCTGTGCCAGCGTTCGGCAGAACAAATCCTATTGATGTTTCACCGTTAAACGGGTTAGGATTATTTTGCAGTAAAGCAAAACGATGCATATCAATGCCGTTAAGCGCTTCGTTGGCTTTCAATTCCAGATTGATAATCGCATCATTCTGATAACCCTCACTGACGGTAACGCTATTATTCAATGCCAATACCTCGCTCAATTTAACATCCTTTGTCGCTCTTGCCATGATGGTGAACAACGTGGCTCCGTCCGTCACAGTTACCGGTGAAACTTCATTCCAACTTGCAGTAAGAATACCGGCTTTACTGCGATTCAACCCAAAGTTATCGGGTGTCACCTGCAATGCTCCGGGCTCAGTCCCTAAAATCTCCAGATCACGTCCTAACAGGGTGAATTGAAATCCCTCGATATGCTTAAATTCCCTGGCCAAAATCTGGATGGCGACTTCCTGTCCGGCTTCCACCGTCTGGTCTGCGATCTCCAGGACCAACGGCTGGTTATCCCGAACTTCGGCCTGTTGGAGTTGCTGGCTATTGGCTTTGTTGGAATTGTTTACGTCCCCGATTTTTACTCCTATGAAATTAGCTTCTATCCGATCCTGATCCTCAATCGCAATTTCCGTTGTTTCCTGGTAATCCCAGGGATTCTGATTATCGGCGAAGGTCTCACCGGCCGGCAAAAACCGCCAGCTCTTATCATTCGGTAGGGTTTCCACCACACCCAGGACTACTTTTCGGAGTTGAACCAGGTCGACGGCGGATAATTTGCGGTCTCCGTTGATGTCCGCTGCAATCAGACTGTAAGGTCCAACCAGTGGCTTAACCCCAAGTAGGTGTTTTTGAATCTCCAGAATATCCAACGTAGAGATGCCATTCGTAAAATCGTTATTGCGTTCCGGCACGATCCGGTAAGTCTTCTGCCCTTGTAATCCGGTGAAAACATATTTGCCGTTTACCTGGGTACTGAACTCCGGATAGGAATTGCTGGAATTTTCCAGGCCAACTTTGACGAATTCCACAGTGACAGACTGGCTGGTGGTAATCTGACCTTCCAGCGTAGTCAGGCTGATATCAGGGCATGCATCCGAACCCGGCTGGACCAGCACATAGGTTTCGCAAAATTCGTAGTTACCTTCTTCATCCCAGACATAGATCGTCACACTGATCTGACCAATGTTGTCACAGGTCAGGGTGCGATAGGAACTCCTCATCTCCGGATCGTAAAGTGGATCTTCGTCCGGATTTACCGGTTCAAAGGTAAAACGCAATTTATCCTTTGGCGTGCAGTTATCATAGCTACCGGCATCAAGGTCAATCGCCCAGATATCGACAGATCCTGAAGAAGGCATGATTACGGTTGCTATTCCATTGTAGCAATAAGGTGTTGGCTTTTTGCAGTCTCTGATCGTAAATGTGGTATAGCAGGTATCTTCATTTCCGCAAAGGTCTGAAGCGATCAGACAAACACCATGTGTGCCCACCGGATACGTACCACTCAGTACATGGCCTTCCCCGTAAACATAAGCGGCCGGGACATTTTTCTCGTAAGGCTTTACGAAATACCGGTAACGCAGATCACTGGCAGGAGTACAGATGTCGGTGGCGCTGCCCAGATCATAAGTGACCGGAGTTTCATCACAGTTTGCATCGTAAATACAGCCTTCGGGTAATTCATTACAGGTTACCACCGGAGCATTGTCATCGATCACCTTAATAACTTGCAGATAGGTCATATAGCCATCTCCATCATCTTTCAGGTTACGGTGGACACAGCAGCGGTCCTCACTTGCAACCAAGCGGTCATCGACGATGATATCCGGATAATGCTGATGGAGGTCCGGACTGTAAACACACCAATCCACGATCTTCCAGGTGCGGAGAATTTTATAACATGCACCTTCCACGATGTCGTATTTCTCATCCGAAAAAGTCACTCCGATCAACTCACAGTCGTCGTCGCTGATTTCCGGATAGCCTGCACCTTCCGGAGTCGCTGCAAGATTCAAGCCATCTTCATCGCAGTATGCCAGGACATCGGACGGAAAGACGACTTCAAAATCGGATCTCGACACCACGTGCAATGTTTGACGGTCAGAAGATTGATTGCCGCACTTGTCGGTTGCCGTAATGGTTTTATACAATGTACCGACACCGCATTCATTCAAGCTGCCTTCAACGGTTTCTTCAACATCCGGATACCAGCAATTGTCACTGATCACCCAGTCATTTGCTGTTGCGTCAAAATATTTACGGGCATTAGGCTTGGCTCCTTCTTCCCGGTCATAAATATCCAGCATCAGCCAAACCCTGCAATAAGTTGGCTGCCAGCTATGGGTATCGTACCAGTCGGAATAATCATCACAGGATGGCTTTCCGGTATATTGATAATTGTCTTCACATGCCGCACCATGGTAATAGCCATATTCACTATCCCAGGGGACTTTGACACAATAAATGGCAGGAGCATATATATCCGAGACGGAAGGACAATTTGACAGTAATTCGTCCGGTTCGGAACAAATGTCGTGTGCGAAAGAAGCTCCGTCCCAATGTACACGCGTTCCACCAACGGTGATCACCCCTTGATAAGGGACACCATCACAATAAACGGTGATATCCGGCGCTGCCTGCACCACTGGAGGTTGTTTATCATCCTTTAGCACTTCGATCATACAGTCGTTGTACAGGTGCGGAAAATGCCACCGGCTTGTGGACATCAACGTTAAGGTTACCTGAGTTTCAGAGCCATAAGGTTGTGCCACACGACTCTCCCATTCGGTTTGGGCCGAAGTCGGGTTAAATGCAATCGAACACAATGGTTCCAGATAGGGAGCATGCTCATTGATCTGATAAGGACAGCCCAGACCATATAACGGGTTATCCCAGCCAATTCCACCCTGAAACTTTTCATCACAGATCAATCCCGGACGTGGATCGCCATAATGAATGTAATCGTTTAAGCGCCACAAGTAGAAAGAAGCAAAATCAGATGATAAATTCCACCAGTACCATTCGTGTTCACCACCGTAGAAAAGATGGTTGTCGTATAAAGGTTGTCCGCAAGCTTCGTAGACGCGCATGACCAGCATTTCATTGCCACATTCGGTCACATCAATGTAGTCATCGAACACAAATACATTTATCCATTCTTCGATCAGGTCATCGTAATATTGCTGATTGTCCAGGTAGGTATAGTGCCCTACACAATTGACGATGTAATCGTGCCAGTGGTCCCTCCAATATGTTATGGAATCCATGCTTGCAACTGCAAAATGCAGCTGGTCACAGCAATTATCGTGACTTCCGTCATCCAGATCCTTTGCATAAATGCGTGCCCAGCAGGAATCCGGATCCAGGGTAGTTTGGGTAATCTCATCGCAGACAGGTGTAGGAGGTGTATTGTCAAATACACTGATTCCTTGCAGGAGCTGGGTTTCATTCCAGCATCGATCCCGGATCGTATAAGTAACACAATGCCATCCGTCCGGTAAATAAATGTGCGCAGTGCCGCCAGGATTAATCTTTCCTTGTTGCAAAATGGTTTTTCCCGGGTGAGAAGGATCCAGATATTCCACCTCGTAGAGAACTTCGAGGACATCATCGCAATCCTTTTCAACATATTTACGAGGGTCAGTCAACGTAACGGTGGATTTACAGTCGTGCGCATCACTGCCCGATTCAATCACTTCACACAGTAAGTATGCCGGAGACGAGATGGCTTTGTTTACCAGAGTGGCATAGCGCAATACGTCGAGGTTACCGCAATTCCCTCCATCGAGATTAGAGATGTAATCCAGGTCCAGCGCCGGACCGGAAGTATCCACCATTTTAAACCATTGAACACATTGTGTATCGGTCAAAGAGCACCAATCGTAAATGGTCCAAACCCGACGGATTTTATAGGATTTTCCGCATGTCGGAATGACAAAATCTTCGTATTCAGCGATGAACTGACACTTTGATTTTTGATTAAAAACCGGCCCCGCATCGGTACGCTCCGGCAGAAAATAAGCATCAGGCTGCGTAATATCCACACTGGATAGTTTTGGCGCAGGAAAGTAGCCATCATCCTTGGTCGGCCAGGGATGAGCAAATCCTTCCGTATCCAGGTAGGTGTCTCCATCTTTGCCGGTATTCCACAACAATTCCACATACTTTCCATTGCGGACTACTTCCGTCGTACAATCGATGAGTGTATCCGGAGGGCAAACCAGCGAATCCAGGGTCTCTTTCCAAACAAACAAGGTATCGGAACAGAGCCGATAATTGCCCCATACATCTGTGACGCGAGTCTGACGAGCTACATAGCCCAAAAATGTGGAATCAACGCCACAGTCGTAACCTACCCACTTCATAGATAAAATATCTACCCGTGGATCGCCATAAAGTCGGCAATTGTCGCTCGTTGTTACCGCATGGACTTGTTCGTCCAGGTTCAAACAGCTCACGGTGACGTTCTGACAAAGCATTTGGGGCGGATACTTATCTTCTACCTTAATGTTTCCCCAGCAATAATTATTCGTATAAGGGTCAATAACCTTGTAAATCATGGTCTCGCCTACCAGGGAAGCATCCACAATGTTCCGGGCCGGATACAAATCTTTGTAATGGGGATAGGGATATTCGAGCATCAGGATCAGATCCTGACAGCTAATCGGATCGTAACCTGCCAGGACATCGCCCGGTTCGACGATCCGGTTACACGTGGAATTAAGTGAAATGGTCACGTCATCGTGACAAGCCAGGATGCATTCTGCGGCAGGGCCCCGGGACACCAGGTTTGTTCGCATTTCAAAATTGCCCAGGTCAAGAGACAAGAGATAAATGACCACGGTCAATGCGCCATTGTCGGCTTTACTCATGATCCGGTCAAATCCATGCAGCGTGCTGAATTTACTCCCGTTCTTCTGACTGTCAAAGAGGGTATCTACCAGGGCAGTAGGCGGGGTTGGGTTGGGTGAATTACAATACGTATTGGTAAATATCGTTTCATCCACATCACCGCTGAAAATCAAAAGACGACCTGTGATAAACTTGTCATTCGGGTAGCCGATCAGAAAGTTTGGTGTTAATGACAGTTCTACCATCATTTTAGGATCCTTTGGAAACACCTTGGTTACCGAAATGCAATGATAAAAGCCTTTCTGTAAGTTGGAAACATTACCAACGACCATATCGCACCGATCGGTCTTGATGGCTTTCTCCAAGGTATCTCCATTGGAAACATAAATGGTTTTCGCTGGCTGGCATAGTCTGGTTAATTCAACCTTTTGGGCCGGGAGTGCGGACACCATAAAGAGGTATAGCGGTAGAAGTAAACTCAGACGTAAAGAATATGAGTTCATGATTCAAGTGTAAAATTCACGAAATGTGTACCAAAGAATGTGCCACATTAGTGGCCATATCATCGGTACATCACGGGATTATAAGCTCCAGTTAAGACTGAAGGATCTAGCGAAGTAACTTATTTAAGTCGCTCATTGTGAGCACTTTTTAGTTAATTTTTAGCCTTAAATTGAAGAAACTTTATGTGAGAACTTGGGCTAATATTTATCCCAAACAATGTGAATTTGATACAAATGAAGATTACTACAAATTGTTAATTGTTTGTTTTGTTTTTTTATGCATCTTTTGCCCATCCCATGGTGCGGGTAACCGCTTTTTGCCATCCTTTGTAAAGTGTACTTCTCGTGGCATCATCCATGTCTGGTTCAAATCTTTTATCCAGCGCCCATTGATTTCGTATACCGTCTGCATTCCAAAAGTTAACCGCCAATCCGGCCAGATAGGCAGCGCCGAGTGCAGTAGTTTCAATGATCTTGGGTCGCTCCACCGGAACCTGGAGCAGGTCAGCCTGAAATTGCATCAGAAGATTGTTTGCACTTGCACCACCATCGACCTTGAGGGTATGCAATTGAATGGATGCATCTTTTTGCATGGCATCCAAGACATCCTTGGTCTGATAAGCCAGTGACTCCAAGGTTGCACGAATGATATGGGCTTTGGTTGACCCCCGCGTCAATCCAAAGATCGCACCCCGGGCATACATATCCCAATAAGGTGCTCCCAGGCCGGCGAAAGCAGGGACCACATAGACGCCTTCGGTATCGGTCACTTTAAATGAATAATATTCACTATCCGGTGATTCATCAATGAGTTTAAGACTATCCCGTAACCATTGAATAGCTGCTCCTGCTATGAAAATAGATCCCTCCAGGGCATAGAATACCTGACCATTCAGCCCCCAGGCGATGGTTGTGAGCAAACCGGAATGGGAGCTCACCCGTTGTGTCCCGGTATTCATCAACATGAAACACCCCGTACCATAGGTATTTTTAGCCATGCCAGGCTTAAAGCATGCCTGACCAAACAGGGCCGCCTGCTGATCGCCTGCTATGCCCGCGATAGGAATTGCTTCGGAACCAAACAACCCGGGATACGTGGTTCCGTAGACCTGGCTACTCGGCCTTACTTCAGGCAAGATCGATCTGGGAATGTCCAGTTTGGTCAAAAGTTGATCATCCCACTCCAATTGATCAATATTGAAGATCATTGTCCGGGAAGCATTGCTGTAATCGGTCACATGATGTAGTCCCTGCGTCAATTTCCAAACCAACCAGGAATCGATCGTACCAAAACACAATGAGCCCTCATCCGCCAGCTCCCTTGCTCCCGGCACCTGATCCAGGAGCCACTTAATCTTGGTCCCGGAAAAATAGGCATCGATGACCAAGCCGGTATTCTCGCGCACATATTGCTCCAGCCCCTGAGCTTTAAGCTCATCACAGATCCCTGCCGTCCTGCGGTCCTGCCAGACGATGGCATGGTGAATGGGCTTTCCGGTTTTGCGATTCCAAATAACCGTTGTTTCCCGCTGGTTGGTTATTCCGATTGCTTTAATTTGACCTTCTTTCACGTTGCATTTGCGAATCACTTCCTGAGCCACCTGATACTGGGTATCCCAAATCTCTTCGGCATTATGTTCCACCCAACCGGGTTTAGGAAAGTATTGAGTGAATTCCTGCTGCGCGACGCCGGCTATAGCGCCATTCTGGTCAAAAAGGATGGCACGGGAACTCGTTGTCCCCTGGTCAAGGGCTAAGATGTAAGACATAAGTCGTATTGGATTATTCAAGCAAAAGATAGGAAAAAAGTAGATTGCTTCCCGCAAGCCTTGCATTAATACAAGATTTTCAGCCACAGTCAGAAGGTGTCTACTGCTTTTTATATTTTTGAGTATCCATCAACGTATTTCATCATGAAGATCATCTCCTGGAATGTCAATGGCCTTCGGGCAACCCGTAAAAAAGATTTTGATGCTTCCATGAAGCAGGCCGAACCCGACGTCCTATGTCTGCAGGAAACCAAAGCGCAGGACGACGAAGTTCTTGCTGAGCTGGGAGAATGGAATAATTTCCACATCCACATCAATTCCGCAGACAAAAAAGGGTATTCAGGGACGGCCATCTTATCCAGGATAGAGCCTATCGGTGTTTCATATGATATGGGAGTAACGGACCATGATTCGGAAGGGCGGGTCATTACTGCAGAATTTGCTGACTATTATCTGGTAAACACCTATGTTCCCAACAGTGGCCGGGGACTGGTGCGCCTCGACTACCGTCAATCCTGGGATACGGATTTCCTTTCTTTCCTGAAAAATCTTGAGAAAAAAAAACCGGTCATCCTGACGGGAGACCTGAATGTAGCCCACCGGCCCATTGACCTGGCGAATGACAAAAGTAATTACAACAAAAGTGCTGGCTATACCCAGGTTGAAATCGATGGATTCCAAAATTTGCTGGATGCGGGCTGGGTGGATAGTTTTCGCCATTTGCATCCGGACACCATCGCCTACACCTATTGGAACTATATGTTTAAAGCCCGGGAGCGAAACGTAGGTTGGAGAATCGATTATTTTGTCGTCAGCAACCGGCTGGTACCTAAGATCAATGCTTCGTACATGCTCCCTCATGTGATGGGTTCAGACCATTGTCCTATTGTCCTCGAGTTGAAATGACGTGGGCTCGATTCGACCCAAACTCCCCACAAAACCTGGAAAAATAGGTATTGTATTAATTAATCTTTACATTTGATACACGCAAGGACAATCCGTGCGTTCTCTATTTGCAATCAATCATTAAAAAATCCAAATTATGAGCAAATTTGATGAATGCGTCAGTCTTTATGAAAAGGAGATGAAAGACAAGCTTGGCATAAAAACTGTCGATGGCGCTTTATTGAAATCCGTTACCAAAGGTTGTGGTCCATCCATTTACCGTAATGATGCCAGTAAAGTTTCCAGTGGAGATCCTCAGGAACTTGAGCGGGTTAAAAAGAACTTTCTGATCAAAAAACTTGGTCTTAAAGACGGACCGGAACTGGATAAAGCCATTGCGAAAGTGGTTGATACATTTGGTTCCAGCAACCGGAATAAATACCGCGCAATTTTTTATTACCTGTTGGTAAAGGAATTCAAGAAAGAATCGATGTACAAGTAATCTTGTGCCATACCCCGAAGACTTAAAAAGCCGGTCCTGACAGACTGGCTTTTTTTATTGCAGGAATTTCAACAAGTTCCCAGGTAGGCCAATAAAGGTTCGTCAGCTTGGATCTGACATTGTGTGTCGGGCAATAAATAAAACACACTACCCGGACGCAAAGCCCTACTGCGGCTATCGTGCTGAATCTTCCCCTGACCGGAAATGATGATCAACTCTCCGGGAGCTCCCGTTGGTATCCGGGAATTCTGACCGGGTTCTAACCGGTATTCAAATAATTTGAAGTCAGGTACCGGAACCGGGAAAATCCGCCCTTCCGGAGTGACTTCTGCTCTTAAAATCTCCGGTTCAACCGACTGGGAATCCACATGTTGCAACAGCAAGTCTACATCCACATACTTTGGAGTCAGTCCGCCCCGGAAAACATTATCTGAGTTAGCCATGATCTCCACATTCTGGCCTTCCAGGTAAGCGTGCGGAATTCCGGCATCCTGAAAAATGCCTTCACCTGGCAACAAACAAACGAGATTCAGGAGGAAAATAGAAAAGATGCCCCGGTCCAATCCATATTGTAAGAAAGCCCTGGCTGCCCAATATTCCGGTTGATAGCGGGTCAGCTCTCCTCGCTGATAGGCGGGTAATATCCGATCGCGTAATGGACTGAGGTAATCGAAAAGTTTGGCATCCGATAATTGCATGATATGGGCATACAATCCCTTGACCTGTTTTTTGCGCAGGATTCCAGGAAATTCTTTCCATTCCGGTATCCTGGTCAGCACCTGCTGAAGCGCCTTCTCATTCTGGAATCCGTGCAGAAGCCAAAACTCTGAAATGGCCACCATTAACTCAGGCTTATGATTGGAGTCTTTGAAGACCCGGTCGTAAGCATCCAGGGGTCTGCGTAATTTTTCTTCACGGGCATAACCGATTTCTGCATTTGCTTTGGTCGGATGAATTTGAATGGATAACATATCATGAACATCCAGAACCTTAAACAGAAACGGAAGGTGGTCTCCAAACCGGCTTTGCAGAGGCTCTCCCAGCCATAAACCAGGTTCATCCCGGATCAGCCGGTCCAATGGCTGCCATTTGTCTTCCCAGAAAGCCAGGGACGGGGCTTTTGGATGATCGCCTATCCACCACTCAGCGAATGGTTCTCCCTGGTCATTCTGTATTCCAGCTAACGAGGGTATCAGGGACTTACCACCCCAGGCATAATGCTGTATGGTCGGTTGGATCGGGATGGGAGGTGTTTTACTTCCAGTCATAAATGGCAGCTAATAATCCGTTCGTAGAAGAGTCAAGCGATCCGTCTGTCCGTCCATCCTCCAGGAAAGGATGGATCTGGACCGCCAATTTTTTACCAAGCTCGACGCCAAATTGATCGAAACTATAAATGTTCCAGATAATGCCCTGAACAAAAACCTTGTGTTCATAAAGGGCAATCAACTGGCCAAGGGCAAAGGGTGACAAAGACTTCATTAACAAGGTATTGCTTGGGCGGTTTCCCGGAAATACCTTGTGTGGTACCACATTTTCCGATACCTTTTCACCGCTCTCCAAAACCTCCTCCCTGGTACGTCCCAGCATCAGAGCACGGGATTGGGCGATTAGATTGGCTAATAGCCAGTTGTGATGCCCAGGAAGCGGGTGAGAGGGCTTAACCACACCTATAAAATCACTTGGTATTTCAATGGTTCCCTGATGAATCAACTGGTAAAATGCGTGTTGACCATTTGTCCCAGCCTCCCCCCATACGATGGGTCCGGTAGCATAATGTACCGGGGCTCCATTGCGATCTACGGATTTGCCATTGCTTTCCATATCCAATTGCTGCAGGTAAGCCGGTAATCGATGAAGGTATTGGTCATAAGGCAATACCGCCAGCGTACTCATCTTCAGAAAATTGATATTCCAAATTCCAATAAGACCCATCAACACCGACATGTTTCCAAGCAATGGAGCATATCGAAAATGTTCATCCATGGCATGCATTCCATCCAGCAGCGATCGAAAATTTTTAAATCCTACTGTCAATGCGATGGATAAGCCAATGGCCGAAGACAGGGAATATCGCCCGCCTACCCAGTCCCAAAATTCAAACATATTCCGGGTATCGATACCAAATGCGCTGACTGCTTCCGTATTTGTAGATACTGCAACAAAATGATCTTTTACGCCGGCTTCACTTCCCATTTGCTGTACAAACCACGCCCGGGCACTTTTTGCATTGGTCATGGTTTCCAGCGTCGTAAAAGTCTTCGAGGAAACGATAAAAAGCGTGGTTTCCGCATTTACTTTTTGCAGGACCTGATAAAGATGATTTCCATCGATATTCGAAACGAAATGGGGTTGAATGCCGTCAACCCAGTAAGGCCGAAGAGCTTCGGTAACCATCACTGCTCCCAAATCGGAGCCACCAATGCCAATATTTACGATATCGGTAAATATTTTGCCGGTACACCCTTTCTTTACACCCTGATGGATGGTCGAACAAAAAGATTCCATCTGGTCGAGCACCCGATACACCTCGGGAATGACATCTACGCCCTCAACCAAATAATGTGCATCTCTGGGAGCCCTCAGCGCCGGGTGCATCACCGCCCGATGCTCGGTTTCGTTAATCAGTTCACCACCAAAAAATGC
Organism: Lewinellaceae bacterium; assembly: GCA_020636355.1. Classification (GTDB taxonomy): domain Bacteria; phylum Bacteroidota; class Bacteroidia; order Chitinophagales; family Saprospiraceae; genus JAGQXC01. The sequence goes on from JACJYB010000011.1 coordinate 17,783, forward strand.
GTCGCGGGCTTCCTCCAGTCCACAAGCGGATGCCAGTTCAGCCAGTAACAGGAGGGTTTCCTCATCTAACCTGTTTTTGGAATAATCCAACCGTATTTCCTCGTGGCTCACCACCATCGATTCGCCCCGGAGAGGTTCTTCAGCAAACCAGGTCCGTAATTGTTTATCGCCAATAGCATCAGCCCGCAATTCGAGGGCTTGCCAGGCTTTTGTTGCCAGTGGATTGACTTTCGGTAACATATTCAAAATAAATTCAAGTGCGAAAATAAAGGTTATCTTCATTTCCGTCACACGGCAGTACTAAACTTTACATCAACTTACCCCAATCCTTGGCAAAGCATCTGGAAACCGGCGAGTTTGGCGAGCAACTGGCACTGGACCTGGTCCGAAAGCTGGGGTGGCCGGTGTTATCCAAAAACTGGCGCCACGGTCACCTCGAATTGGATTTGGTGGCCCGGGACGGGGACATCCTGGTGTTTATTGAAGTAAAAACCCGCCGCTCGATCTATTATGGCACGCCAGAAACATTTGTGACTCCATCCAAACAACGCAAATTATGGCAGGCTGCGGAAGCCTATATGATTGAACACGATCATCAATGGGAAATACGATTCGATATCATAGCCATCTACCTTCCTAACAACCAGGCCCCTATGGTCAACCATTATCAGGATGCCTTCTGGCCGGGATGGAGTGAATAACCGGATCAAACGTATATTTTTTCAAGCCAGAGTATTTCCTTATTACGGAATTTACTTTACCTTTGCACTCCAATAATTGAAATCGAAATGAAAAAAGACTTGCATCCTGGAAATTACCGCCTTGTCGTATTCAAGGACTTTTCAGTGGACGAAGCTTTCATTACCCGTTCTTGTGCACCTACCCGTGATACCATCGTTTGGGAAGATGGCAAAGAGTACCCTCTGGTCAAAATGGAAATATCAAGCATGTCCCATCCGTTCTTTACCGGTAAGATGAAATTTGTGGATACGGCTGGTCGGATTGACAAGTTCAATAAGAAGTTTGCAAATTCACGATTTGCCAAGAAGGAAGACTAATCATACAATCCAAAAATGATATCGAAGAAAGCTGCTTGGCAACGGGTCAAGCAGCTTTCTTCATTTTATCCAAAACCCAGTATACAATGTCACGCAACTTGATGCGTTTTAAAGCCAAGAAAGGAATATGAACCGCAACATCATATTGTTTGATGATGATAGTTGGGACTATTTGCTTCCCCTGACTTTCACCAAGCCGGTAGGCGAGTTACGGATAGGTATTCTTACGCTAAAGGAAAAGTGGGAACAGCTGCTGAAGGGTACCGCTTCTTACATCACACAGGATCACTTGGCTCAGGCTTACCCTTTAACGATTGAAGACGACAATTATCTGGTTAATGCCGCCTATCTACCATCCAGGGAGTTGATCAAGCTGGTTGACCAATTAAACATCAATGAAGCGATCATGGAGGGGGAAGACCTCATCGCAGCACGATTTCCCCGCAGTCAGTTTGATCTGCTGATCCATGAAGAACCCATTAAGGAACTGAATGGATTCCAGGTAAGTGATACACCCTTTTTTAAATTAAACCGTCCGTGGCATTTTTTTCAGTACAATGCCATCGCCATGCAATGGGATGTGGATCTGTTGCGGAAAGTCAAAACATTCCAAACTCCGGATGCCAGCAATCAATTGATTCAGGCCGATCAGATCTTTATTGAGAAAGGCGCCCAGGTGAAGCACTCCATTCTGAATGCCGAACAAGGTCCCATCTATATTTGTAAGGGTGCTCAAGTTATGGAAGGATGCATGATTCGCGGGCCCTTTAGCCTGGGCGAACAGGCCGTATTAAAAATGGGCGCCAAAATCTATGGTCCGACAACACTTGGGCCGGGCTGTACCGGAGCAGGAGAGATCAAACACACCGTGATGCAATCCTATTCCAACAAAGGCCATGACGGATATCTGGGTAATTCAGTGATCGGGTCTTATTGCAATCTGGGCGCTGGAACCACTTTTAGCAACCTGAAGAATACGCTTGACGACGTATCGGTCTGGAGTTACCCTGAGAACAAATTTGTATCTACAGGCAGCCCCTATTGCGGAACCATCATGGGAGACCACGTCCGTACCGGAATTCAGTCCATGTTAACTACGGGCACAGTTGCTGGCCCATTTTGCAACTTATACGGTGATGGCTATTTCCGTAAATTCATTCCTCCTTTCACCTGGGGTGGACCGCATGGCTTTCTGACTTATTCACTCCCCAAAGCTCAAGAGGTAGCTGAAGCTGCCCAGGCTGCAAAAAACCAGCCCTATAGCGACCAGGATCGACGGATTGCTGAGGCTGTTTTCCAGAAATCCATGACCAACCGTGCATCATACACTTCATAATGAATATACCTGCCTGGAAACGATGGTTGAGTTACCTTTGGGAAGTCCGGCTGGAAAGGACCTCGTCAGATCTGAACCCACAACTCAATGTAAGCCTGGTCCGGGGTAAATTTCAGCTAAGCACCCAAAATGCCATCTACTCCTTTGATGAAGCTTACGATAACTTCCGGCTTTCTTTCATGACAATTGACTGGGATACCTTTCGTTGTGAACGGGTATTGGTCCTGGGCTTCGGACTGGGGTCTATACCGCTCATCTTACAAAATGTCTTCCATCAGAAAGCTGAAATAACTGCTGTTGAACTGGATGAAGCGGTTGTGGAATTGGCGGTCAAATACACCATTCCACGGTTAACCTCTCCCATCACCTGGTACCTGACTGATGCGGCCACCTTTGTTGCGCAGAACGAGCAGCAATACGATCTCATCTGTGTCGATGTTTTCGACAATGCGCAGATCCCTGTGGCTTGCCAAACCATGGAATTTCTGGAAAATTGCCGAAGATTGCTTCGGTACGACGGATTAATCTTTTACAACTGTCTTGCCTATACAGAGGCAGACCGGCAGGAGACGAGCCAATTTTACGAAGGCACTTTTAAAACCATCTTCCCGCATGCTACCTACAAAGCGGTTACCGGTAATCATATCCTGATCCAGGATGGAAGGAAAGTTAAACTTCAATCAACCGATTCGCATCAGTAAATATCCATCCATCATTCGATCGCGATTGGTGCACCGAGCACGACATCCGAAATTGCAAAAGCATCAACCAGTGCGAGCGCATCAACCCTGATCCCAGCACATAATTTTTGTACCATCCTACGAATGGCTTTGGTTTTGACCGGCTCCAGATAACCGGCTTCGAGGTACCATCCTTTATGCTCGAGGATCGTGTACAACCCATACAGTCGACACATTTGCTGTAATGCCCCTTTAATAGCCGGGTCTTTCTGATCCACCACCACCTTGATGAATTGTTCCAGAACTTCCCGCTCGACAAATGCTTTTGCCGCATGCACCATATGCATTTGACACCGCAGAAAGGCATCGTAGGCATCCATATGTTTACGAAGATAGTTTCGCATACGTTCAGCCACTCCCTGTACCAACTTGCGCTCCCGGTACTTGAATGCGGAAAGTAAAAATTCTGCATCCATCAAATGGCCGGCATCGGTGTTCCTGGTAATAATTGGGTTTTTTTCAGTCATGGAAGTTGTTACTCGCTCCATGATTAGTCGTACCAGTGCCAGATTTCCCTGGTCATGCAGTTGTTGCCGAAAATCGCTTAAAAGACCTTTCGCAACCAATTGCCACAAAACGGTATTATCCCCTTCGAACGTAGTAAATATGTCGGTATCTCCTTTGAGATCGGCAAACCGGTTCTCGTACAGGTAGCCCTTGCCACCACAAGCTTCCCGGCATACCTGCAGCGTTTCCACCGCGAACGATGTCGTGTAAGCTTTCAATCCGGCGGCTTTTGTCTCCACTTTACGCAGATCCCCGCCCTGAGCATCCTGATATTGACGTGTAAGATCGGTTAATGCAAAATCCAGTGCATATGCTGTTGCCAAGCGGGGCAATAACCGCCACTGGTGGGTCGGATAGTCAAGTAGTAAGGTCTCCGGCTGATCCGGGCCGGGACTAAACTGACGTCGCCGCAGTGCATAGCGTATGGCGATGGTCAATCCGGACTTTGCGGCGGACAAGCCGGCCCTGCCCACACAAATACGGCCCCCTACCAGGGTTGAAAGCATGGTAAAGAAGCGCTTGTCCGGGTTTTCGATCGGACTGGTATAACTCCCGTCAGCCGCTACCGATCCAAACCGGTTTAGCAAATTCTCCCGGGGTATACGGACATTGGTATACCATATTTTACCATTATCCACACCATTCAGCCCGATCTTATATCCATTATCCTCTACCCGGATTCCAGGCAATTCATCGCCATCTTTGTCACGCATTGGTACCAGAAATGCATGTACACCGTGCTGTATTCCCAAGGCATGCAATTGAGCAAATACGACGGCCATACGACTATGCAAAGCGTTTCCAATGTATTCTTTGTTCGATTCCGGCCCGGAAGAATTGATCACAAACTCCCGGGTGACCGGGTCATAAACGGCCGTTGTCTTTATCCCGCGCACATCGGAGCCATGACCTGTTTCAGTCATCGCAAAACAACCAGGCAACGTAAGTGTACCGGCATCATGCAAATAGGCATCGTGGTGCATCTTTGTCCCCAGGTGTAGTATGGCTCCACCGAATAATCCGAACTGGACACCGAATTTAACCACCAGACTCAAATCGTGGTGTGCCAGCGTTTCGAAGATAGCGGCGTATCTGCCCATGTCGTCTCGACCACCATAGGCTTCAGGGTAGGAAATGGCGCCATATCCTTGTTGTGCCAGCATCCGGCACCAGGCAAGCACCTGATCACGGTGGCGATCCTTGTCGCGGGTATATCGGTATTTAAAAGCCGGATCTTCGAGCAGTCTTCTTAACCGCTGCCGCTCCAATGCGTAGTCATCGTCAAGGACATCCGTCATCGCTTTTACGCTAAAGGAAGGCTGGTCTTCTGCTCTCAGTGCCCCCTGATTCGTCAAACGGGCGGCCAGAATGCGATAGCTCTCGGGATTCGTCACCCCTAACGCCGTTTCCATTTCCTGAAGCGATTCCAGAACCTGGTGCAGGTGCACCGGGTCCATCCCTTTTCTGGCTGCCGCCTCCGCCATCTCCAAACCCAGTTTGGCCAGCGATAATCGCTTTTTTCCGGTCAATTTGCCGGAAGCTTCCTGCATCGCTTTCACCCATTCCCGAAACACATCTTCACCCGGAGGAGCAGTAGGATCAGCCCAGTTTATAAGGGCTTTCTTCTCCCCGGGAGTCAGGTGCGGCATCTGATTTATCTGTTCATGAATCAGGTTCATTTCTGATGGGCTCAACACAGTGTCAGACCAGGCAACGTAGAGAATGGGCAATATCGAAAGCATGCCGGGAGTTATCGGACCAGACCAGGCCGGAGGTGCTATCATTTTACAAGTTTATCCTAAAAATAAAGTAAAATAACCAATCCGTTTTTGATGCATTTCTTGTTGCAAATTCTGAATTCAGGACTGCTTGAGCATACTCTTTCCGGTTTTAGGATTGGATTGCATTGAAATCAACGGCGCACCACAACCTTGATCCAGGCTGGCTTGGTAGAACGATTAATTACCCATTACTTTGTGGGAGTAAGCGCTAAAATTCTTAATTATGAATGGGAAAGTCACACTCATTACCGGCGGGACCCGGGGCATTGGAAAAGGTCTGGTGGAAACTTTTGTATCTGCCGGCTCACATGTAGCATTTACCTACCGATCCAGTCATCAGGCATCTGACGAATTGGTAGACGCATTAAAAACATCAGAGGTTAAGATCAAAGGTTATGCCTCGGATGCAGCCGATTATGTCCAGGCGGAAAACCTTGTCAAGCAAGTACTGGAAGACTTTGGCACCATCGATGTATTAATCAACAATGCCGGAATTACACGTGATACCCTGATGCTGCGTATGAGTGAAGAACAATGGGACGATGTCATCCATACCAATCTTAAATCTGCGTTTAACCTCACCAAGCAGGTACTCCGTCCGATGATGAAAGCCCGCAGCGGGTCGATCATAAATATGTCCTCTGTAGTTGGTGTTTTTGGGAATGCCGGCCAGGCTAACTATGCGGCATCAAAGGCTGGGCTTATAGGATTTACCAAGTCCATTGCCAAGGAACTGGGTTCCCGGAATATCCGCTGCAATGCGATCGCACCCGGATTCATTGAAACTGAAATGACCGGAGAGCTTTCCGAAGAAACCATGAAGCAATACTTACAAAACATCCCGCTAAACCGGCTTGGCAAGGTAGAAGATGTCGCTAAACTGGCCTTATTCCTGGCATCCGATGATTCTTCATACCTCACCGGTCAGGTCCTAAGTGTCTGCGGCGGCTTAAACATCTGATCCGGAATTAATTGTTTGTGGAAGCAGCTACCATCATGGATATCTCATCCTGAGTATTCCGGATCAATTCATCGTAATGCATGATTGATTTTTCCTGGGCAAAGATCACCTGGGTTATGCTTACCGTTCGTACCACCCCATTCCGGTTCATGACCAAGTCATTGGTTGGATCCCCTACCCGTCCGAATGAATGAAAATCGCGAATGTTAAGAGGGGCAAACTCAACGTTAGTTTGCAACCATTTCCTGAAAAGGGTTATTCGCATTTGCCTTATTTCGTAAGGATAGAGTGTACTTGATGACCAGATGGCAGGTTTTTGAGGATCAAGTTTTTTAAAATGGAGGCAAGCTCGTGAATCCCATCTAATCTCAGCCAATTCTGCCCCATCCCACACCACCAAGGTAAAAGGTTCTATACCCCGGAAATCATAGGTATGGAGAAAATCGATGATCCGGGGGTAGTCGAAAAACTGCAAGGCCATTTGCCCACGGCTCAACCGGTATGGCGGACGATGGTGGTGTTTTTCAAAAGCTCCATTCAGGAGACACAATACTTTACCTGATTCGCTGGAAGCAATCCACGTTCCTCCAGCTTTCACATCTTTTGGGAATGCAATAAGTTCGGCATTCCTCCTTATTTCGGTTAATTTCAAAGGAGAACGGTCAGGAGCTTCATCACGATTGGAGGTTATGATAAAGCCTCCATTCCATGGCAGATAAGTGACTGTACACATATTGCTTCTATAAATCGCCTAATTGCGGTCTAACGATCAACTCCTCGATGTCAGCCGAATCTGAAAGACTAAGGATGGATGATACAATTTTCGCAATATCCCGGGTTTCGATCAATCGCTCATAGGGAAGGTCTGATCCGGCCCAGGAATCGGACCAGGTAGCTCCGGGCAAGAGGGCTGTTACCTTGATTCCGGTCGGTTTTAATTCTTCTCTTAAAACTTTGGAAAAGCCCAGTAACCCAAACTTGGAGATGGAATAGGAACCTCCATTCGGGTAAGCCATGATGCTGGCTATGGAAGCCATATTAATGATGTGTCCGCGACGGGCTGGCAACATGGCAGGCAAGACCGCGCGGGTCATGTAGTACACACCGTACAAATTGGTTTCGATCATCTCTTCCAAGGTTCCTTCTTCTTCCTCAGTAATCTTGCCGGATATAAAAATCCCGGCATTGTTGATCAGGACATCAATCCGGTCCCATTTGCTGCGAACAAAATCGACAAAAGCCTTGATTTCCTGCTTATTTCGCACATTGGTTTCATGGATGAGGATTTCCGCATCTGGTCGAATTTGCTGCAATCTTTTCTGCGTTTTTAATAAATCATGCATTTGTCTGGAACATAGGGCAAGATCATAACCTTCCCCTGCCAGTTGTTCCGCAATAGCTAACCCGATTCCTTTGGTACCTCCGCTAATGATAGCTCGCATGATCTTTGATATGTGTTACCTTTGACGAAGGAATGGCATGAAAATGGTCCACACTTCGTTTTATACGGTTAATAATGGTTTATTTTGTCCCGCAAAGTTACGATCTGAAAAATAAGTAGCATGCTTAAACTGCTGTCGCATTTTGGACGGTTTATCATCATGATGGGCAATGCATTCGCAAAGCCGGAGCGATGGTCCATGTATTGGAAAGAAACGGTGCGGCAAATGTACGACATCGGCATTGGGTCGCTGGTTATCGTAGGTTTGATCTCCGTTTTCATAGGAGCGGTTACCGCCATACAGTTCTCTTACCAGTTGGACGGAACGCTCATACCCAGGTATTACATCGGGTACATCGTACGAGACATCGCGATCATTGAACTGGCGCCGACCTTCACCTGCCTGGTATTGGCTGGCAAGGTAGGGTCCAATATGGCGGCAGAACTCGGAGGAATGCGGCAGAAAGAACACATTGACGCGATGGAGATCATGGGGGTCAATACAGCCGGCTTCCTGATCATGCCTCGTCTCATAGCAGCAATGACCGTAATACCGATGTTGGTTATCGTAGCGGCCTTCCTGGCCGTCGCCGGAGGTTATCTGACTATGGTACCCACTCATTTTCTGGCTAGTGAGGAATACATCCAGGGGCTTCGATCTTTTTTTGTCCCCTTCAATGTCACCTTGATGCTGGTCAAGTCGTTTGTTTTTTCCATCATTTTGACCTGTGTATCCACGTATCATGGCTATACGGTAACCGGAGGAAGCATCGAGCTGGGACGTGCGAGTACCCAGGCCGTCGTATTAAGCGATATCCTGATCATTCTCGCCGATTATGTAATTGCCGTAGTATTAACGACCTGATCTATGATTCGAGCAGAGCGTATTTACAAATCTTTTGGAGAACACAATGTCCTGAAGGACATCAGCCTCACCTTTGATACCGGAAAAAACAACCTCATCATTGGCCGGAGTGGTGCGGGCAAAACCGTCCTCCTCAAAATACTGGTGGGTTTGATGCGACCGGATGAAGGGACTATCTGGTACGATGATGTAGAATTCTCCAGATTAAACAAAAGGCAATTAAAGACTGTCCGCATGCAGGTTGGCATGCTCTTCCAGGGTTCGGCCCTCTTTGACTCCATGACGGTGGAAGAAAACGTACGGTTCCCACTGGATATGTTCACGGCTCAGACCAAAAAAGAAAAAGATATGCGGGTGAACTGGTGTCTGGAAAGGGTGAATCTCGCCGGCAATAACATCAAGTTCCCTTCCGAGATAAGCGGCGGCATGCAAAAGCGCGTAGGAATTGCCCGCGCCATCGTCCTGAATCCAAAGTACCTCTTCTGTGATGAACCAAATTCAGGTCTGGATCCTAAAACCAGTATCCTGATCGATGAGTTGATCAATAGTATAACCGAAGAAAACCACATCACCACCATCATCAACACCCATGACATGAACTCTGTTATGGAAATCGGTGAGAACATCGCTCTGCTTCATCAGGGGCGTGTCGCCTGGATTGGCAACAAGGAATCGGTGTTGCACAGCGATAACCCTGAGATGGAGGATTTTGTCTTTGCTTCTCCATTTTTGCAGCGGCTACGCGACCAGGCAGCCGGAAATTCCTAAAAAATTAGAAATTTCTATATATATAGCTTTTTTATATTTAAATTTCTTCTTATATTTGATACGGAGAAGAAAAAAAGCCCGAATTAGACTAGCTAATCCAGGCTCTCTAGACTAAGGTCTCAAAATAAGAAAACTACAATTTGTCTGGGTAGTACAATATTGGAATGAATGATTAGAACCAGATTAAATCAAGCAAGTTTTATGCCAAAAACTTGTAATATGAATGAAATAATCGGTTTTGACTTCTTCTGATATTGTACTCTTCCTGGGCATTTTCTACCCGAAGATTTGAAACCCTTTCCATGGGTAAAGATAGAGATTCTGCTTTTCAATTTCAATTTTTTTCCCTACTTCTGTTGCATGATATTTTCTGTTACCGGGCCTGAAAGTTCAGGTAAAACCACCCTTTGTCACAGCATTCATTTGACAACCAATTGGTTATGGATACCCGAATACAGTCGAAACTATCTTCGTCGACCACCGGTCAGCTCAATTCAGGAAATGATCCTGCGCATTGCATCGGCACAGTCATCCCTGGAGACCCTCCAGTGCTACAAGGAAACCTGTACTTTATCCGATACCGATTCGTACACATTCGCCATATGGTGGCTGGATAAGGTGGGCAACCGGTTACCTCCCCTCCTCAGTGCCTGGTTGGAGAAAAGCAAAAACACCTATCAGCATGTTTTTTTATGTTATCCTGATATTCCCTGGGAAGCGGACCCTCTGCGGGAAGATGAAACCCGCCGTACAAAGCTATTTCAGGACTATTTGGATCTTCTTTCAGCGCAATCCGTTCCCTTTACCCTTCTCAAAGGGCCGCATGTGGAACGCAAAGCCCTGGCGATTGAAATCATTGAGTCAATTTCTTCACCAGGTTCGTTTCCAGTTTGATTCGCATGATGTAGTCATCGGCGGTCATAAACAACTCTGAAAAGTCACTATTAAAACTACAATTGGCTGTAGCCTGTCCAGTACGGATGACCCCAAGTGGCTCCCCTTGCGCGTTGATCACCCAGATACCCCCCGGACCCGATGCAAATAGTGTTCCTGTAGGATGAACTCTTAACCCATCCGGCAATCCGGGATTGTGATTGTTGACCTGGTCAGTAACATCCAGGAAAATTCTCTTGTCTGAAATCGTCCCGCTGTCGCTCAGGGTATAGGCGTACCAAATGGCTGCTAAAGGATCGGAATTAGCAACGTACAATGTGTGCTCATCCGGCGACAAAGCAATCCCATTTGGGCGACTCACCGTATCCAGCAAGACAACATCTCCCGCGGCATCGACGCGATAGATCCCCTGGAATGGAATTTCTTTGGAACTATCTTGCATGTTGTTGATGAGTCCATAAGGAGGATCCGTGAAGAACATGTGGCCGCGATGATCAAAAACCACATCATTAGGGCTATTAAATCGCTTACCCTGATAATGATCCGCAAGCGTCGCAAACGTTGGCAATGGGTTTGACAAGGGGGCATCCAGCTTCGCCACCCTGCGATCGCCATGCTGACAAAGTACGAGGTCTCCTTCCGGGCTCAAGGTCAATCCATTCGAGCCCATTTCTCCTGGGCGGGGTATTGTGCCGGTATAACCACTAGGTTTTAGCCACTCCCAGGCACCCTTTCCTTCTTGCCAGGCAAAAACGGTGTTAACAGGTACGTCCGAAAATACATAGTAGCCTTCTGCAGCAAGCCAAACCGGTCCCTCCGTCCATGTATATCCGCTATCCAGAACCTCAATCACCGCTTCACGCGCTATGTATTCATTGATCCGTAAGTCTTTCCGATCCACGGTACCTGTCGTAGAATAAAGGCTTACTGGCACTTCTTTTGGAGCATCCGGTGATGAACAGGCACCCAGAAATGCCATCAAAACCACAAGACCCTTCCATCTTATCATGATTGAGGTTTTTATTGCAGGCTGAAGTTACAGAAATTTCCTCAGGCTATTTCAGACTGGCACGGTCTGCCGATATTTCCCTTTTGATTTTCGAATACGGACGGACACGACCTTGTATTCGGGGCATTTGGCTTCGGAATCGTGTACGTCGGATGTGATGTTGTTCACCATTATTTCAGGAAAATGAAAGGTCGTACTCAGTACGCCCGGGTTGACCTCATGGGTCAATTTCGCTTTAATATCAACCTTGCCGCGGGGTGATTCCACACAGACCATATCTCCGGTGTCAATTCCATGGATTACGGCATCTTCCGGATGAATCAACAGAAAATCTTCCGTTAATATTTCCACATTTTTGGTCCGGCGAGTCATCGCACCACAGTTGTAATGTTCCAGCTCCCGGTTCGTTGTCAAGATGTAAGGGTAATCCTTCTCAAATTCGGACCTTTCCCGCGATTCCTCAAATCCGTGAAACTCAAATCGCCCTTTGCCTCGTTTGAAGGATTCCACATGGATTATTTTGGAGTCGACACCATCCGGGGAAACGGGCCACTGTTTGCCATTGGTACCTAACTCTTCCCAGCGTATGCCGGCAAAAAACGGAACGATACCAGCAATTTCTTCCAAAACCGCCGGCGCCGAATAGTCTGGTTGAGGATACCCCATACGCTGCATGACTTCTGCGATAATCTGGCCGTCCGGCTTGGTTCCCGGCAATGGATCTATTACCTGATTTACCCGCTGAACACGGCGTTCTCCATTGGTAAAAGTTCCACTCTTTTCCAAAAAGGACGATGCCGGCAAGACCACATCGGCATATTTTGCGGTTTCTGTCATAAATAATTCCTGAACGACGACCAGATCAATGGATTCAAGCGCCCGGATCACCTTTTGTGTGTTTGGGTCCGTCTGCACCACATCCTCGCCGATGATCCAAATCGCCTTTAGCTTGCCTTGCAAAGCGGCGTCAAACATCTCCGGTATTTTGTAGCCCACGTGCCGGGGCAATTCTACACCATAATACGATTCATAACGATTGCGTACATCCTCCCGGGTAATATCGAGGTATCCTGCGCCCTGGTGTGGTTGAACCCCCATGTCTGCAGAACCCTGCACATTATTCTGGCCCCGTAACGGATTTACCCCTACGCCCGGGCGTCCAATATTTCCGGTCAGCATCGCCAGCTCGGCAATTTGCATAACGGTAAAAGTTCCCTGGGAATGCTCCGTGACACCCAACCCATGAAAAGACATGGCATTTGGCGCGGAAGCATAGGCAATCGCCGCTTCACGAACCAAAGCCCGGGGCACGCCGGACACGGCTTCCATGGCATCCATATCAAGGTTCAGCAGGGCGTCCGCAAAGGACTGAAAGCCCTCGGTGCGCTGATCAATAAATTGCTGATCCACCAGGCCCTCCTGGACGATGAAATACATCATCATATTTAGCACGGCAACATTGGTTCCCGGTCGCAATTGAAGATGGTAGTGCGCATATTTCGCCAATTCGGTTTCACGGGGGTCAATCACAATGGTTGTGACGCCCTGCATGGTTTTTTGCTTCATACGGGCTCCGGTAACCGGATGTGCATCCGTCGGGTTTGCCCCAATGACCAGAATGCAATTGGTATGATTAAGGTCCTCCACCGAGTTGGTTGCGGCGCCTGTGCCAAATGTGCGCTGCATGCCTAATGCTGTCGGCGAATGGCAAACCCTGGCACAACCGTCGATGTTGTTGGTACCTACCACTGCACGGATAAATTTCTGCATCAGGTAATTTTCCTCGTTGGTACATCTGGAAGACGATATCCCGGCGATGGCATCTGCACCATAATCTGAAAGATATGCCTGCAGGCGTTCTGTGATAAAATGATAAGCTTCCTCCCAAGTCACTTCCTCGAACTGGCCGTTTCTTTTGATCAACGGATGCCGCAGGCGTTCCGGATGATTGTAAAACTGGAAAGCATACCGGCCTTTCAAGCAGGTATGCCCGTGATTGACCTCTGCATCGTAAGGCGCCCGAATGGAAAGGATCTCATGGTCACCCCGGGTCGCGACCTCCAGGTTACAGCCAACACCGCAATAAGTACATACTGTCCTGGTTTTGGAGGTTGCCAGGATCGCCTTTGATTGGAATACATCGCTGATGGCCGATGTTGGGCAGGCTTGGGCACAGGCGCCACAGCTGACACAATCTGATTCCAAAAATTGTTTATCCGCTCCTTTTACAATATGGGCGTCAAAACCACGTCCTGCCATGGTCAGGACAAATTGTCCCTGAACTTCATCGCAAGCCCGGACACAGCGGTAACAATTAATGCATTTCGATAGATCGGATACCATGTATGGATGGCTGAGATCTTTGGGACGGTCCGTATGTTGTGCTCCTGCCGGATAGCGCACTTCACGGATTCCTACCTGAGCCGCCACATGCTGCAATTCGCAGTTTCCATTTACTTCACAAGTCAGACAATCCAGCGGATGATCGGTAAGAACCAGTTCCAGGATATTTTTCCGTAGTCGTTGTACTTTTTGTGAACTGGGGAACAAGTGCATTCCGGGAGCCAGCGGAGTATGGCAGGAAGCGACCACTTTACGTGGTCCCGAGGCATTTGTAGCAACTTCTATGCTGCAGACCCGGCAGGAACCGAAAGGATCCAGATTCGGAGCATCACAAAGAGTTGGCACCAATTGTGAACCGAGATGGCGTCTGATAAACTGCAACATGGTCTCCCCTTTCTCATAAGCATAGGGTTTTCCATCAATGTATGCCATTGTTCCATTCAAAGGTTCAGGAATCGGTCGCTTATTTTCCTTAGGAGTGACTAACATCTGAATAATTTGTTTCGGATTTGAAAAAAGGTTCGAGCTCTTGCCTGAAATACTGGATGGCATTTCGCACAGGCAAAGGAATTCCACCACCATGTGCACAAAGAGAACCCGACTCCAGCGTGAAAAGCAAGTCATCCAATAATACGGGATCAATTTGTTGTTCACCGGTAGCTGCCCTGGTAAAAAGCTCCTCGGCTCGTTTGGTTCCTAAGCGGCATGGAAAGCACTTACCGCAACTTTCATGCGCCGCAAACCGGAAGAGGTCTGCCAGGTAGTTAATCAAGGGCATCGTGTGCGGGATCGCCAGTATGGAAGCGTGGCCCAATAAAAATCCAGCCTGCGTGAATGATTCAAAATCAATGGTCAGCGTTCGGAATTTCTGTGCTGGCACCAGTCCTCCAAGCGGGCCCCCGATATGCAAAGCTTTGACTGGTATCCTGAATCCTCCGGCATCATTAATCACTGCCTCTAAAGGAGTACCCATTTCAACTTCATAAATGCCAGGCTTTTGGAAATGCCCGTCCAGACTCAACAACTTGGTCCCTGGAGATGCGGGAGTTCCAATAGATGCATAATAGCTCCCCCCTTGGAGGAGTATTGTCGGCAAAGCAGCCAACGTTTCTACATTATTAACCACGGTTGGCTTCCCGAAGAGGCCCGATTGAGCAGGATATGGTGGACGGACACGTACCTCCGGTCGTTGTCCTTCAATCGAATTAATCAATGCCGTTTCTTCCCCGCAGATGTATGCACCTCTGGCGTGGATTGTTTTGAACCGGAACCCAAATCCGCTTTCCAACATCTTATCCCCGGCCAGTCCGCTATGATAGAAGTCTTTTATGGCCTGATCGACGCGCCGGATGGCCTCCGGGTATTCCGCCCGGATGTAGAGTACACCCCACTCCGCTCCGGTCACGTATCCTGCAATCAGCATGCCCAACAACAGCCGGTGCGGTTGATGCTCAAGTAAATACCGATCCGAATAGGCCCCGGGGTCCCCTTCATCTGCATTACAAATAATAAATTTTGGATCGCCTTCCGCTTGCCGACAAAAGGCTAATTTCTGTCCAATTGGAAATCCTGCCCCACCGCGACCACGTAATCCTGAACGCTGGATGTCTGCAAGAAGATTTTCCGGATTGCTTTGAAGTACCTGCTGTATAGCTGTAGTGCATGCTTCCAAAGGAAAATCAGTCTGAGTAAGTATGGCTTGACCAATGGAAGTCACCCGATAATGGTCCGCAACTTCAGATCCGCCACGCACAATCGATTCGATGTTTTCGATCGCATCACCCGAATAATTGGCCCCGGCATAGTGGAAAGCACTATTCTCGTGACATCGTCCCAGACAGCACATTTCTCCAATGGAATCCGGTGGAAAAACCCGGCTTAATTGTTCACGTACATCGAATTGAGTGCCCGCATTCAGACAGGCAGATCCATTGCAAATGTATACTTGCTTTCCTTTATTCTCCGGCCTTAGAAAATCATAAAATGTAGCGGCTCCGTAGGTATTGGCCGTACCAATTAAAAAGGATTGAGCGAGTTGCTCAAGTTGTTCGGGATCCGGTGTGCCATCAGTCTCTCCAAGCTTTCCCAACTGCTCAAACAATCCCTGCTCTAGACCTTTTCTCCCCGACAGCGCACTCAAATTCTTTGACATAACTTTTGCTCTTTATCCCCTTGAAATGCTATGAAGATAGTTAATTTATTGTTCGAAGTCCAGCCCCTCTCCGGAGACACCTGGAATTGCCATCGTGTCTTAATTTACAGCAAAAAATATTCCACGCACCAGCTGATCCCCTGAAAAAGAATCAAAAAATAGGGATAGATTCCGAGATGTATTACCTTTACAATTGAGACTCAAGTGGGGTGCCGTACATTAAACCGGCTGAGATCAAACCCAATGAACCTGCCCAGGTAATGCTGGGAAGGGAAAAGCCAGGAGCTACCCCAGCTTACTGGATTAGTTGGCTCAAAATTTTTTAACCGTGAAAATCCGCGTCCTGGTGGCTTGGCTACTATTTACAGCAGCTTATGGCCATACCCAAATTGTATCCGGTATTATTTTAGATAATACCGGCCTTCCGATCACTCAAGTTTACGTTGAAAATCTTACCGATGAGGAGCAGACCCTTTCTGCAGCAGATGGAACCTTTCATTTGCCCGTCAGTCATTTTCCGACTGATATCCGGTTTCAACATCTGAGTTTTGAAGATAAAATCCTTCAGCTGGACTCCCTTCCTGACGGTCTGCTAAAAATCACCCTGCAAGCTACCTCCATTACCCTGGAAACGGTAGAGGTTATTCACCATTGGGCTTCAGGTAAAACACCGATGACATACACCAATTATCCAGCAGAAGAGATCCAAAAGCAAAATACGGGTCAAGATATGCCTTACCTGTTGCGCTATACCCCATCACTCTGGGTCAATTCAGATGCAGGTAATGGTATCGGCTACACCAGCATGCGAATTCGAGGCTCCGATCCTACCCGGATCAATGTCACGATAAATGGTGTACCGCTCAATGATCCTGAATCCCAATACGTTTTTTGGGTCGATTTGCCGGATTTTGCCTCGAGTACGAAACAAATGCAGATCCAACGCGGCGTGGGCACATCAACCAATGGGGCGGGAGCTTTTGGTGCATCCATAAACCTCAACACACAGTCATATACCCAAACTCCGCAAGCTTCAATCACCGGTTCCATCGGCTCGTTTAACACCCGGCGGGCCTCGGCAGAGGTGAGTACCGGGCTGATTAATCATCATTTTCAAATGGATGGCCGCCTTTCCACCATCCATTCCGATGGCTACATAGACCGGGCGCGCGCTGACCTCAGATCCTACTACCTGAGCGCTGCTTACCTAAACCACAATACATCCCTTCGATTGCTCCACTTTTCCGGCAAGGAGAATACGTATCAAGCCTGGGATGGCGTTCCGGCCACCTATGCAGACGACCCGGAGTTACGCCGTTACAATTCAGCTGGAACGGAGCGTCCCGGCTCCCCACATCCTAATGAAATAGATGACTATCAACAAAGTCATTACCAAGCGATCTGGAACCAGCGGCTTTCAGATTTCATGGATCTCAATGTTACACTGCACTACACCAAAGGGGCTGGCTACTTCGAGCAATACAAAGCCGATCAACTGCTCGCCGACTATGGTATATCAGACCCTACCGGCCAGCAGTTAACGTCCAACCTGATTCGGCGCAGGTGGCTGGATAACGATTTTTACGGTGTCCTCGCCTCCTGGGTCCTTCACCATGGTAATGGCATGACCTGGACAATAGGTGCTGCAGGAAACAATTATCAGGGAAATCATTATGGTGAAGTTATCTGGGCCAGCTTCATGGGAAATGCTGAACAAGGATTGAAGTATTATGATAACGATGCCACCAAGCGGGACCTGAGTGCTTATAGTAAATGGGAAATACCGTTTACAAAGCATCTGCAAAGCTATCTGGACCTGCAGTTCAGGCAAGTCTATTATGATTTTCTCGGGATCGGATCTGATGGTCAGCCTTTGATGCAATCGGTATTGCTGCCATTTTTCAATCCAAAAGCAGGATTGACCTGGACACCCCGATTGGGGCAGCGGTTCTACCTGTCATTTGCTGTTGGGCACAAAGAACCAAACCGGGATGATTACACAGAAAGCCGTAGCGATCAACATCCATTGCCGGAAACGCTCTATAACACTGAATTGGGATGGGAATGGACTGGATCCAAAGGGATGATTGGCGCAAATGTTTATCACATGTATTATGTGAACCAGCTGGTCTTGAACGGCCAAATCAACGATGTAGGCGCTTACACCCGGGTCAATATCCCTAAAAGCTTCCGGGCGGGGATAGAAATTCAAAGTCAGTGGAATCCCTGGGAAAAGTTGGCGTTGATCACCAATCTGACCTGGAGCCAGAATCGGGTAAAACAGTTTACCGACTATGTGGATGACTGGGACCAAGGGGGACAAATACCGGTCGTATATCAGAATACCACGCTTTCGTTCTCACCACAATGGGTTAATAATCAGCAAATACGTTATTACTTCCAAGGGAACGCAAATTCAAATCGCAGCACCCTGATTCAATGGGGATGGAACCACATCAGCCGGCAATACCTGGATAATACCCAGCAAAAAGCAGCTTCAATTCCCGGGTATTGGGTTAACGATCTGGCCTTATTAGGGACCATTCCAGTAAAAGATGGACCGCAAATCAGCTGGAATATCCAGGTACAAAATTTATGGAACACCTTCTATGCGACCAATGGGTGGGTTTATCGATTTAGCTCTTCGGCCTACGATCCCCGACCGGATGATCCCTATGCTCAATTGGAATCCGGCAACCGGTATCATCTGGCCGGCCTTTACCCCCAGGCTACCAGGCAGCTATTGGCCACCCTGACCTTGTCCTGGTAACGGAGACTAAAAATTGTAATTAAAACCAAAGCGGTATTCCCAGGGAATGATGGGGCTATTGGGGTCCGCCAGGGTGTTGTAAACAATGGATATTTCGGTGCCAAACTGGCCCGAACCTCCCGTACTGTAACCGGCTCCGACATACAGCCGGGGTTCGGATGCACGTTCCGTAATAATTTTGTTGGAAAGCGGGTCAACACTAACCGGGTTTTCCAGGCTGTAATAATCGCCTTCAACATGGGCAAACAATCCACGGAAGATCTTGAACCTGGAAAACAGACCACCTCCCACGGATATTGTATTGTACCGGATCACGGGCGAACCGAAAAATTCCTGATAGCGACCACTGTTGTAAAAAAAGTCAACCCGTGGGCCGACAGAAAGGCTTTCAAAGATCTTGTATCCGGCCAGCGGTGCCAATCCAATACCAAAATTGGAATTACTCAATGATAAGGACAGACCTCCTCCATACCAAAGGTTGTCCGTCCACTCAGTCTTTTTAACAGGGGCGCGACGGCTGGAGGAACTTCGGCTTTGTGCTTGACTACTTGCAACAATTAGCAAGGAAAAGAACAGACACAGGTAATAATTGGTTTTCATATCTCCTTTTGGTGATTAACGCTTATTGTTCTAAAATGTAATCTCAATACCGGCACCTTATCATAGAATTAACACATCGTCATACATGTTCTGCCATGCCCCAAACTTCCCGGATGCGCTTGACAATCAAAGCCTGCTGATCTAAAATGGTCAGCTCGCTGTTATCGATCTCCCAGGCATCCTGCGCCTTCCGTAAAGGACTTATTTCCCGGTGCGAATCGATGTAATCTCTTTTTAGAAGGTTTTCCTGAACCTCCTCACGCGTAGTCAGAACACCTTTAAGGATTAATTCCTGATATCTTCTGTCCGTACGCACTTCCAACGACGCCGTCAGAAATATTTTAAGTTCCGCATCCGGAAAAACCACCGTACCAATATCCCTGCCTTCCATGACGATGCGCTTGTCTTTACCCATGACTCTTTGAAGGGCTACAACTTTCTCACGGACATCTCCAAATACACTGATTTCACTAACCTCCTGATTGACCGCCGCCGATCGAATGACCGTTTCAACATCCACACCATTCAGCAAGGTGTGATTCAATTGGTTGTGATTCTGAAAGGTAATAGAGATCCGATCCAATGCATCTTCCCGCTTAGCTTGGTGACGCCACTCCACGTGGTTTTCCAGGAAATACCAGGTGACTGCACGATACATGGCTCCGGTGTCTATGTGCCGGTAATTTAAAGCCCGTGCAAGGGATTTCGCTAAAGAGGATTTACCGCAGGATGCAAATCCATCGATGGCAACAATGATGTCTTGAGCCGGTGTCATGGGTTAAAAATACAACCTTAGAGGCAGGCAGCCAGATACAAGGGACTTGTTTTTATCCCGATGTTCTAAATACACGTCAAACTTCCGTCGGGACAGCAGAACTAGTATTCGTCTTCATTAAAAAGGAAATCGTCTTTGCGCGGATAGTCTGGCCAAATATCTTCGATGCTCTCGTAGATCTCACCTTCGTCCTCCATCTCCTGCAAATTCTCAATAACCTCAAGAGGTGCTCCGGAGCGAATTGCATAATCAATCAACTCATCTCTGGTAGCAGGCCAGGGAGCCTCCTCCAAATGGTAAGCCAATTCAAGCGTCCAATACATATAGTCAACGAGATTAAAGGTTAATCAAAAAATTTCATGAGGTTAACTACGGATCTGGTGAAATAGTTTCCCCCATTCATTTTGGCGCAAATGTATTAAAGAAATTGACTGAAACAACATCCCAGCCCTAAAAAAATAGGAATCTTTACCTTTCCTGGACTCCCGGATCAAAGGATCAGCATGGCATCACCATAAGAGTAGAAGCGATATTTTTCCTTGATGGCCTCCTGGTAGGCGTCCATGATCAGATCATAACCGCCAAACGCAGCAACCATGATCATCAAACTCGACTTTGGAAGATGGAAGTTTGTGATCATAGCATTGGCAATCGAAAAATCATAAGGTGGATAAATAAACAAATTAGTCCAACCCTCCGAAGGCTTTAGGTGCCCATTCGCAGAAACGGCAGATTCGATGGAGCGCATGGATGTTGTCCCTACACTGCATACCTTCTTCCCTCCCTGTTTTGCTTTATTGACAACCTGAACGGCCTTTTCATCCACCCGGTAATATTCTGCATCCATTTTATGTTTGGACAGGTCCTCCACATCGATCGTCCTAAACGTACCAAGGCCAACATGGAGTGTGATCTCAGCGAAATTTACTCCTTTAATTTCCAACCTTTTCAGCAACTCTCTGCTGAAGTGAAGGCCAGCAGTCGGAGCGGCAACCGCCCCTTCAACTTTCGCATATACCGTTTGATAACGGTCAACATCCAGGTCCTCCGCCAGGCGCTTAATGTATTTGGGCAGCGGCGTCGTACCTAACGCTTTCAGCTCATTCTGAAAATCTTCATCGGAACCATCGTAAAAGAAGCGAATTGTCCGTCCTCTTGATGTGGTGTTATCGACGACTTCGGCAACCAGTACTTCATTTCCATTTTTATCGTGGAAATATAGCTTATTACCTACGCGAATCTTCCGGGCAGGATCAACGAGGACATCCCATAAACGGGCATCCTTGTTCAATTCGCGTAACAGGAATACCTCGATCTTGGCACCTGTCTTTTCTTTACGGCCAAACATCCGGGCAGGGAATACTTTGGTATTATTGAAGATTAATGCATCATCCTCTTCAAAGTAATTGAGCAGATCCTTAAAGATCTTATGCTCAATCTTACCTGATTCCCGGTGGATGACCATTAGTCGAGACTCATCCCGTTCTTTTGCCGGTGATTGAGCAATCAATTCAGCTGGCAGTTCAAAATTGAAATTGGATAGTTTCGACCTCATGCGCTTAGGTTTTTGCAAAATTTCGGCAAAAATAAACATTCAAAGAGACAATCCAATTGAAATTGGCAGTTAACTCACTGGTTTTTAACTGAAAATACCATGCATTCATCGAACATTTTGCAGCCCAACTAGATAAGTTCTTACCTTGGTGTACCACCGGTACTATGAAAATATATTTCAACATACTCATCGGAAGCATCACCCAGGCGTTTCAACAACTTGCCTCGAATAAGATGCGTTCATTCCTTTCCCTTCTGGGGATATTAATTGGCATTCTCTGCATCATCCTGATCTTGTCTGCCGTAGATTCTCTCCAGGCGAATATCGAACAAAGCTTCGAAAAACTGGGACGTGATGTCCTCTATGTGGATCGCTTCCCATGGAATGAGGATCCAGGAGAAAACTTCTGGAAATATTCCAAAAGGCCCAACCCGGACTACAACGACTACAAGACCATAACGACAAAAGTCCATTCTGCCGAAATGGCCTCTCTGGCCGTATTCATGCCTACCAATGTGATCAAATTCCGCAACAACAGCATCCGCGGAGCATACATGGCCGGTGTCACTTTTGAGTTCGGAGACATATTCAAACTGGAATTTGAGTCCGGAAGGTACTTCACCAATTTTGAGTTTGAAACCGGCTCAGACCGGGCTATCCTTGGCTACGAAATTGCAACGAGTCTTTTCCCTAATACCGACCCTGTAGGTAAATACATCAACGTAAGGGGGCGAAAATTAATGGTTATCGGGGTCCTGAAGAAAGAAGGCAATAGCCTGGTAAATGTCATTCCTTTTGACCGGGCGGTGATCATCAGCTACAATCAGGCCCGGAAGATGATCAACATCAGTTCAAGAACTACCTGGGGAACGATGCTTAATGTGAAGGCAAACCCAGGCGTATCACTGGATGACCTCCGCGATGAGCTGACTGGTGTATTACGCGTCCACCGGCATCTAAAACCCATCGAAGATGATGACTTTTCCATCAACGAACTATCTACCTTAACAAATCTTCTGGCGCCGATTTTTAAGATTATGAGTTTAGTCGGATGGGTAATTGGTTTTTTTGCCATATTGGTGGGCATCTTTAGTGTAGCGAACATCATGTTCGTTTCGGTGAAAGAACGGACCAATCAGATCGGTGTCAAAAAAGCACTGGGTGCTCCCAGGCCGGTCATCCTGATCGAATTCCTGATTGAGTCCATCATCCTGTGCCTGGTAGGAGGAGCCCTCGGCCTGATCATTGTTTTCGGCATCACCGAGCTGGCCACCAAGCTGTCCGGATTTCATTTTTACCTGCCGGCAAAGAACATCATCCTGGGTGTTTCCATGAGTGTGATTATCGGAGTGCTTAGTGGTATCATTCCAGCATGGCAAGCGGCACGCCTGGATCCGGTGGAGGCTATCAGATCCTAGTCTTCCGTCCATAAAAAAACCCTGAACCGAAACCGGCCAGGGTCTTTATATCGCTTTAAGGATTTCCTTCCTTTATTTCACCCGATCAACAACCGCTTTAAACGCTTCCGGATGGTTGGTTGCCAAATCGGCAAGTACCTTCCGATTGAGTTGAATATCGGATCCAGCCAGTTTATGCATAAGCTGTGAATAATTCAACCCATTCATCCGGGCTGCTGCATTGATACGAGCAATCCACAGACGGCGGAAAACGCGTTTTTTATTGCGACGATCCCGGTAGGCATATTGCATACCTTTCTCCAGGGCGTTCTTGGCGACCGTATAAACCTTAGACCGTGCGCCAAAATAACCGCGAGCTGCTTTTAAGATTTTTTTTCTTCTTTTGCGGGAAGCTACCGCATTGACTGAACGTGGCATGTGCTTTTGTTTTTAGTTCAATACAGGGACCTGACCGGTACTTGACCTGTATTCTCGTTAAAAAAATAGAATCAGAT
This sequence comes from Lewinellaceae bacterium, assembly GCA_020636355.1. GTDB lineage: Bacteria > Bacteroidota > Bacteroidia > Chitinophagales > Saprospiraceae > JAGQXC01. The sequence continues at coordinate 41,250 of JACJYB010000011.1, forward strand.
ATTCAGCATCCGCTTCACTCTTGCTTCATCGGCAGGACTGATCAGCGAAGACTGGACTAAACGCAATTTTCTCACTTTGGTTTTCTTCCGCATCAAGTGAGAATGGTTTGCGTGGAACCTTTTTAATTTTCCCGAGCCTGTTAGCTTAAAACGCTTCTTGGCACTGGAATGTGTTTTCATCTTTGGCATAACCACACGAATTTTAAGATGGAGTGCAAAGGTATAAAAAGTATTTGAATACTAAAGGTAAAACCTTACAAAGTAAAGCTTGTCCGACTACCTTTACCGATTGAAGATTATTTCTTTTTGGATTCCTTTTTCGGGGAGATGATGACATGCATGCGTCGTCCTTCCATTTTTGGCGGCGAGTCCGGCGTACCAAACTCCTCCAATTCTTTTACAAATCGCTCAAGCAAGTCACCTCCACGATCCTTATAGACGATGGTCCGTCCTTTGAAATGGACATAGGCTTTAACCTTGGCCCCTTCTTCCAGGAACTTTTTGCTATGGCGCAATTTGAACTCAAAGTCGTGATCATCGGTATTGGGTCCAAAGCGTACTTCCTTGATGACCGTCTTGGCAGTATTTGCTTTAATCTCCTTTTCTTTCTTTTTCCGGAGATAAAGGAATTTCTTAAAATCAATTATTCTACAGACAGGAGGATTTGCATTAGGTGAAATCTCGACTAAATCCAAGCCTACCTGTTCAGCCCATTTCAGGGCCTGGTAGGTGTTGTAAATGCCTGTTTCTATTTTAGCTCCTATCTCTCCACTGATTGTCTCCAGATTATCCCCGACGAGGCGTATTTCCCGAACGCGGATCTGATCATTTACACGGTAACCTGCATTATCCTGTTGCGGCGGCTTCCTGTAGTTGGTTTCTCTTGCCAAATGTTTAATAATTTAATGACTAAAAAGTGTACAAAAATACAACTTATTAAGGGAATTGCTTACCTGTAAGTTCCAACAATAGTGCAAAAATCTTGCTAACATCCTTATACCAGGATGAGCAATTCTGATGCCATATAGTATATCTGCTAATTTTCCTGGATATCAGATGATTCTACTTTATTAACCAATACGATACGCACACCTTCCTTATCAGCGGTAAGCACCGCCTCCAGCTGGGCACCTTCTTCCGGATTCTGTTGTAAAATGAATTCAGCCAGCGGGTCTTCCAGGTATTTCTGAATGGCACGATGTAATGGTCTTGCACCGTACTGAGGATCATATCCTTTATCGGCGACAAAATCTTTAGCTTCCTCGGAAAGGGTAAGTGTATAACCCATCAAGCTCAAGCGCTTGTACAGATCCTTCAAGGTGATGTCTATGATCTGGTGGATTTGTTCTTTATCCAACGCATTGAAAATCACAACGTCGTCAATACGGTTCAGGAATTCAGGAGAGAATGTACGTTTCAGCGCCGTTTGAATCACACTTCTCGTATTCTCTTCTGCGGCCTCGACTCTGGCTTTGGTGGCAAATCCTACCCCTTGACCAAAATCTTTCAGTTGCCTGACACCGATATTTGAGGTCATAATAATCAGCGTATTCTTGAAGTCCACTTTGCGACCCAATCCATCGGTTAACTGACCATCATCCAAAACCTGCAACAGGATGTTGTAAACGTCCGGATGTGCTTTCTCGATCTCATCTAACAAAATAACTGAATAGGGCTTTCTGCGTACTTTTTCGGTGAGCTGTCCACCTTCTTCGTAACCTACATATCCGGGAGGCGCTCCGATTAATCGTGAGACGGAAAATTTCTCCATGTATTCACTCATATCGATGCGAATCAGGGCATCCTCGGTATCAAACAGATATCTGGCCAGTGCTTTGGCCAACTCCGTCTTCCCGACCCCTGTTGGCCCCAGGAAAATAAATGAACCAATCGGCTTTTTCGGGTCTTTCAAACCGACCCGGTTGCGCTGGATGGCTTTTGATACTTTGGTGATGGCTTCATCCTGACCAATGATCAACTCTTTCAGATCTTTGGTCATATGGACCAGCCGATTACTTTCACTCTGAGCAACCCGCTTAACCGGAATGCTGGTCATCATACTCACCACCTCAGCAATATCTTCTTCCGAGACCGGATAACGCTTAGCGCGTGATTCTTCTTCCCACTCCTCTTTTGCTTTCTCCAATTGCCGTTGTAGGCGGGATTCGTAGTCACGCAGATCAGCAGCTTGTTCGTACTGCTGGTTCTTGACCGCCATGTTTTTGTTTTCCTTAGCCTCTTCGATCTTTTTCTCCAGTTCTTCGATGTGCTTGGGAACATGGATGTTCTTCAGGTGCACCCGAGCGCCGACCTCATCGAGTACGTCGATCGCTTTGTCCGGGAGAAATCGGTCGGAAATGTACCGGTCGCTTAACATAACGCAGGCTTTGATGGCCTCCTCAGAGTAAGTCACGTTATGAAACTCCTCGTATTTCGCTTTGATATTGGTCAATATGCTAATGGCTTCCTCTGCACTTGGCGGATCCACGATAACTTTCTGAAAACGGCGATCCAGCGCTCCGTCTTTTTCAATATGCTGACGGTACTCGTCCAGCGTGGAGGCACCGATGCATTGCAATTCGCCGCGCGCCAAAGCAGGCTTGAAGATGTTGGAAGCATCCAGCGAACCGGTTGCTCCACCGGCACCAACTATGGTATGGATCTCATCAATGAACAGAATCACATCCCGTGACTTTTCCAGTTCGTTCATGATCGCCTTCATGCGTTCTTCAAACTGCCCACGGTACTTGGTACCGGCAACCAGGGCTGCCAGGTCAAGCATCACGATACGTTTATTGAACAACGTCCTGCTCACTTTGCGCTGCATAATCCGCAATGCAAGCCCTTCTACGATAGCCGTTTTTCCGACTCCGGGCTCACCGATCAGGATTGGATTGTTCTTCTTCCGGCGGCTCAGGATTTGCGAGACCCGCTCGATTTCCTCTTCGCGTCCAATAATGGGATCGAGTTTGTCTTCTTCCGCCAGACGGGTTATGTCACGGCCGAAGTTGTCAAGGACAGGCGTCTTGGATTTCGGATTGGCTTTTTTGTATTTGGTTGAGCTTTCTTCCTCCATGGGAATGTCTGAGTCGGAAGAAGCCTGACTGTAGAAATCGGATTTTGAAAATTCCTGTTCCTGGCTGACGTATTCGAGCTCGGACTTATAGGATTCATAGTCTACATCAAATTCTTCCAGGATCCTGGAGGCGAGATTGTCCTTATGCTTGAGTATGGATAACATGAGATGTTCCGGACTGATCTCTTCATTCTTGAGCACTTTGGCTTCCAGAAAAGTAAGCTTCAGTACTTTTTCAGCTTGTTTGTTTAAGTCGATGCTGCCCAACTTGATGCGGGAATCGGAGAGATTGCTTTTTGGCGGAATCTGTTCCTCAATCTTAAACTTCAATTCTGAAAAATCAACGTCCATAAAATCAAGGACCTTGACTGCCAAAATATCTTTATCGTGGAGCATGCCCAGCAGCAGATGTTCCGTACCGATGTAGTCGTGCCCAAGACGGACGGCTTCCTCACGGCTTAAACCTAAAATCTTTTTCACTTCTGATGAAAACTTGCTGTTCATAAATAGTTTACCTGTTGTTTATTTGGCTCGCACTCCGTCAAAACCAAAGATCACAATTATTTTACAAAAAGTGAGAATTAATCCCACTGTTAACCCAACAAAAACATGCCAAACTGGTTCGAACTGACAATTTGTCTTGATATTCTAACATCGTAAGGGCACCAGAATCACCCACTTTAACCAGGTTTAATAGAAATATAACATATTAAGATTAAATCAAATGTATAATCGCTATCATTTACAACGGTTCTTTCCCGTTCTTACCCCTAATCAGCACGTTTTGACCGAAAGGAATGGATCCTTCATCCTGCTTTCTGAATGCCTGAAGACAAAAGATGAGGATTTGAAGTAAGGATGGGTGGTCCATATTATTAGAATTCCATTATTTTTGCACGCGATAAAGTAATAGTATATGAAATTCTCTCTGGATAAACAGGATAAGTACTCCGTCTTGACTTTAGACGAAGAAAATTTGAATTCCCTGATAGCCCCGAACCTGAAATCGGAGTTTGTTTTTATGCGCAACGAAGGCGTACGCAATCTTATCTTCGATTTGTCCAAAGTTGCTTATGTTGACTCTTCAGGATTGAGCTCAATCCTTACGGCCAACCGGATCTGGAAAGACTATGGCTCTTTCATCCTCACTGGGATCGTCCATCCCGCGGTGAAAAAATTGATTGAGATCTCCAGGCTGGAGTCCATTCTCACAATCATACCGACGCTGCAGGAAGCAATAGATTATGCCATGATGGAAGAACTGGAGCGCGAAATCGGGGCCGAAGAGGAAGAAGCCACTGACAATTAATCTATGGAAGTTACTATCCTGGGAAATAACTCGGCTGTTCCGGCCCACCACCGCCATCCCACTTCCCAGGTGATTAAAATCAAACATCACGCCTTCCTCCTGGATTGTGGAGAGGGAACACAAATGCGGATGATCGATTATTCCATTAAAAGGAGCAGGATCAAACACATTTTTATTTCCCATCTGCATGGCGATCACTTTTTCGGTTTGCCCGGTGTAGTCACTTCCTTTAATCATATGGGACGTAAGGATGACTTGCACATTTACGGCCCGAAAGGATTAAAAGCAATTCTTGAACTAATCCTGGCAGCAGGTGATGTCCCCCTGCAATATGCACTCCATTTTCACGAATTGAAATCCGGGTTCAACCAATTGATGAGCCATGAAGACTACGAAGTCTGGTCATTTCCGGTGCAGCATCGCATCCCCACCTGGGGCTTTGTTTTTAAAGAAGTCTTCAGCAAACCGAATGTCATCAAGGCCTACATCGATACGTACGGCTTAACGATTGCTGATATCAAAGCATTAAAAGCAGGAAACGATATCCAGCTGGCTGACGGACGCTGGATACGCGTTGCGGAAGCAACATCGCCCCCACCACCCTCTAATGTATATGCTTATTGCAGCGACACCCTTTACGATGAAGATCTGGTACCCTACATCGAAGGTGCAGACACCCTCTACCACGAGTCTACTTTTACGGAAGAATTCCGCGAAAAAGCTGCCATGACGAAACACAGCACCGCCGCAGAAGCAGCCCGGATTGCTGCCTTGGCAGGGGTCCAGCAATTACTGTTAGGTCATTATTCCAGCCGGTTTGGCGATCTTACGCCACTGCTCGAGGAAGCCACAGCGATCTTCCCCAATACCCTGCTGAGTATAGAAGGACAAACGTATTCCATAACAAAAGGCAAAAAATAGAAGTTCAACTTGCCAAAAATGAAATGGTTTGTATCTTTGCAGTCGCTTTGCAAGAAAAGTTGCACGATCGTGTAGCTCAGCCGGTAGAGCAACGGCCTTTTAAGCCGTGGGCCCTGGGTTCGAGTCCCAGCACGATCACCAAGCCATCTTCATCAGGAGATGGCTTTTTTTATTCCTTGACTACCAGATTTAATTTCAGGCCGGTTTAGGCCAAAGTACGACATCAACCCGGCGGTTTCTCCGCCTCCCTTCCCAGGATTCATTATTAAACTGTGGATCGAAGAGACCATGGTCCCGGATGAAGATGATGTTTTCAGGAACAAGATGATCAAGCAATACATCCCGTACCGCTTCACTCCGCATTTTTGATAACCACTCGTTGTACTCTATACCTCCGATGTTATCCGTATGGCTGTGAATATGGATCTCGTAGTTTTCCAGAATCACACCGCTCAGAAACAAATACAATGCGGACTTCTGATCGTCATCAATGTAATAGCTGCCTCCCCCGAAATAGATCGATTGGATCAGGTAGGGCTGATTTTCACCAGGTATTTCAGAATTCTGCCCTCGTGCGACTTGTTGAAATAATCCAATGAAAAAGAACCCAAAAGCGATGAGATGCATGCGGTTCATCCTTTTAAATTACAAGGATTTATCCAACATGTCCAGTCCTTTCGCAAAAAAGGCTGGGAATAGCCTGCCGGAAGCAATCGCCTGACGGTCTGTCCGGCTTAAATTTAACTGTAGAGGACAGATCCTATTCTTGTGCCTTCTCTATGCCGATCTCATCGACAAACAGCCAACACGGAGCACCCGGTGACACATGCCACTCCGGATTCTTTCCAACGTTCTTGGCCAAAACACGAATGAATTTCACCGGCATGTCAGGAAACTGAAAGGAAGCGGTTTTAATCTGTACATCAGCTTCATCCTGTTCCAGTGGCCAGTTTACTTTTCCGATGGTGGTGTAGTGCTTGCCATCTTCCGATGCTTCTACTTTCACTTCCGTAGGATAAAAGATCCAGGATGTTTGGCTTTCAAGAAAGGAGATGTTTAATGATTTTAATGAAGTCATTGAGCCCAGTTCAAGCGTAGCATTCAGATCTTTACCGACAAATCCCAGCCATTGCCCATCACGGAAGTTCTCCGATCCCGACTGGTGGTCAACCAATGTAACCGGGCCTGATCCGGCGTATTGAGGCGAATAGGATTCTTCGAACGATACTTTTTCGACAAATCCGTCGTGGACATAAAGCTGCTTTTCAAAAACAGGTCCTGCTTCATTCCCGTCTATGACCCGAGCTTTTAATGTTCCGGAGTGATCCATAAAAACCGGAACCTGATAGATGGTCGAAGTTGCTATTGGATCCGAACCATCGGTTGTAAAGACGATTTCCTCCCCGGGAATTACCGTAGCGAGGGTTATTGTTCTGATCGTGCCAAATGGGTTGTTATCCGGAATAAACACAATGCGCTTGGGCAGTTCGATGATTCCGGCAAGCTCCCTGTCAAATTTTTCCAGATTTTTATCCAGGTAATAGGACCGGTTTTCTGCTTTATACAACAATTGATATTTCGACCGGATTTTCAGCAAAGTGCCTCTTAAATTGGTCAGCAAGCGATCCATTTGTCCTGCATTGACCGTGCCATCAAGCAGGTGATCGGCTAGATATCGCTGCACCATGCGCTTCTGCAATATCCAGTTGATCCATTCCAAAGCAAGCTCAGCGGCTACCGTACTGTTAATTTGATTGTGGTTTATGACCTGGATGTCCTTTAATTCTTTCTGCAAGGCATTGGTCTGTAGCGTAGCTTCCTGGATGTCTGCAGCAGAATATGGAAAGTCGAGTTGAATGAGGTCTTCCCAGGTTATGGCATTGTACAATCCAGCGATTACCGGAAATTTACCCAGATCCGTAATATCAAAAAACAGCTTGCCAAAACTTTTCTCCGGCAATTGATAAAACTCACGGTCAAATAATTGGATGAACTCACGCCTAGAGGCGGTATCTGCCGGATCCCTGGGACTCCAGCATTGAGCCGCTCCCCAAACCAGAGGCATCCAGGTATCTTCAAACAGGCTCATACCGTCATCATCCCACGTTGTCAGGATAACCCCTTCTGTCCCTGTCTGATAACCATCCCAAACAAATTGTCCGATATTCGCGAATGCCGTTTCCATATTTGGCCAGATTCGTCCCCAATTACTCACTCCCGGAGCGACAAAAAATGGAAAGCCGGCAGCTTTTATCGGATCTATTTCAGCTCGATAGGAAGGCAATGCAGCATAGTCCCAGGGAACCATGATGATGTCTTTGGGAAGTTGATCCAGGATCTCCGGACTGTGCAAGGCCACATCACCCCACATCATTACTTGCTTATCATAGGGTTTAAGCAACTCATAAACTTTATTGATGTGACTGGTATAAATTTCCGCTTTTGATTGGGTGGCGAGCATTGCTTTTGCCGGTCCGGTTCCCAAGCCACTCACTTCATCACAATTAATCAGAAAGTAAGGCGACGGATAATCCGGTACGATTTCAGCATACCAATCCTTAAGTAAAGAATACGTTCCTTCCACTGCGGGGGACAACACGCCCGGGGTTTCTGCTAAATCCGCATAGGCCGGCACCCGAAGCACTTTATCCATATGGCCGAATGATTGCTGATTACCAATAATGTCCACATGATATTGTTTGCCATAGGCAACCAGCTCACGAAGTTCCGTTTCGGTCAATCCATCCGGTGGAGCAATATCCGGGTGACTTTTGTATTTATAGACATTCTCCGTATATAAAGTCAGGGCATTCAGCTTATACTGGGACAATCGCTTGATCTCCTCTTTCAGGAAATCCATATTCGGTATCGGCCCTCTGCTTATATCATCCTGCCAAACCCTAACTTTGATGGTGGGATAGTCTACAATGGTAAGACAGGGTATCAGCAGCCTTTTGTTTTGTTGCAGCAATTGCTTTAAGGTGACCATCGCATAAAAAATACCCTGATCGGTATTCGCCAGGACAGTAATGTGCTTGATATCTACCTTGATCACATAGCCCTGGTCTCCGATTTCCTCAAGTTCCCCGGCAAATTCGGAATCCAGATGTTTGTTCTGCCCACTTTTTGCAATTATAAGCTTAGCCTGGCCTTTGCCGGATGGAACAGGTGAAATGGTCCTAAAAGCATCTAAAACCACGTGACATTGAGCTAATGCAACCTGGTTATTGGGGGACGGTTTCCCTTCAAAACTATACCCGAAATCTGGTTTGGCAAGGAATAACTCGCCTTCCTGATAGGTAATCGACTTGAGTTCCGGTAAAAACTGGAATGGCTGGGCGACCAGAGTCGATAAACTAAGGCTCAACCACAGAATCACAGGCAATCCACGCATAACAAAGGTTTTACAGATTATCTACGGGTACAACTTCCAGCATGAAATTGACGAACCCGAGATCAGCAAACGGAGACGAAGCACGAATCTCAACCGGGACGATTGTTCCCTCCTGAAGATTTACATTACCAGCAGTCTTATGATAACGTGCGGCTACCACATCATGCTGTATGGTGACTTCACTCGGGCCTTTCGAATTGTAAAATTTAAACATCATCTGATTATTTCCCTGTTCGAGAGGTATTTCAACGAGATATGTCCTCTCAGGGGCCGGTGCAAATGACTCCAGTAGTTTTCTTCCCCCTACCCAAAGAGCGACGCCATCATCCGCTGTAATGGTTGACATCATGATCTGATCGGTAGGAGAAAACATACTAAATCCAATGTATTGGGAGCCCACATCCGGTAAATGTAAATCGAAAGGTTTACCCTGTTCCCAATCCGGGTTTTCGACAAATGTCCGGGAACCATCATAACCCCAGGGCCTGGAATAAGCCAGATTGTAAAGCACACCATGGATCGTGCTGAATGAAGCATCTTCATAAATCGGCTCTGCCAATAAGAAGTTGCCAAAAGCAATCCCCGATGGAGCCGGAATCTCCTCCGGTTCTGATTTTTCCAAAGTGAGCGGAAAGGTATTTTCTCCAACCTTTAGGGTGAAATTCCGGCCAACTTCTTCATTGGTGTATGAGAGCCGGATAGCATAATTACCGGACTTCGTACTTTGCAAAAACCATTGCAGACAATTATTTACTTCGGTGATGCTTTGGTATTTATCACCGACATAGGCCTTGAAAGATTTTGCATTTTTCAAATCCATGGTATATGTCTCGGCTTTAGGTATCACGGTACGCAAAGGGTAAAAGTCCGCAGTTCCGCCTATTTCTACCACCATCACAGTCGTTCCCATGGAGTCAAATACCATCGGCGTGATGTCAAAAGTTACGTTTTTACCCTGCTTTGAGATGGGTAATTCGATGGAAGGATCGGCAAGAGGGTATGCCCGGGCAATCTGATTCTGCAGCCCGTACAAGCTTACTTTACCGTCTTGGGGATGCTCAAGGATGGTGACATAGAGTTTACTGCTTTCATTTGCAGCAGTCACAGCTCCCCAGGTCCGTACTCCGAAAGTAGTTGCCTTTGTATCAAAGATGGCCTGACCGTTGTAGCTGATCCATTGTCCCATCTCCTGCAAAACCTTTTCTTCAAAGGGTACAACTGACCCGTTTCCATCAGGCCCGATGTTCAGCAAATAAACGCCTCCACTTCCGGCGACACGTACCAGCGAATGCACTTTTTCCGCAGCTTTGGCCAGTGGATCACCCCGTTTCTGCCAGGAACGGTATCCCCAGGTCTCATCAAACATGGAAGCAGGAACCTGCCAGGGCGCATCGATAGAAACTTCAGGATACTGATTGTCGCCCATCACGTAAAAATCACCATCCTGATTCCAGACTCTGCTGCTGATCTGACAATCCGGTTGCAGCGACTTGACCAGATCCCGATAATCATTACTTTGTTCTGGCGTTGGCGCACCCATATCAAACCATAATTGGTCGATAGGTCCATAGTTCGTGAGTAATTCACGCACCTGAGCCAGGTTATAAGCATGTAAATCCGGATTGATTGGATCGGAATTACTGTTTGAAATAGGACTTCCGGCCGGATGATGCCAATCGATCAGCGAATAATACAGTCCAAACTTAAGCCCGCCCCTGGCACAAGCATCGGCAAGCTCTTTAACAACATCCCTGCCGAAGGGTGTCCCATCTACCACATCAAAATCCGTTTCATTGGACGCAAAAAGGCAAAAACCATCGTGATGCTTGGCCGTAAATACGATGCTCTGCATTCCGGCTTGTTTGGCAATTTGCACGATATGGTCCGGATCCCATTTAGAAGGGTTAAACTGTTTCGCCAGTGCGGCGTACTCATCCTTCGGAATAGCAGCATGCGCCTGAATTTGTTCGCTATACCCTTTTTCAATTTGCTTCCCTTTCCATACGCCGCCAGGAATAGAATACAACCCCCAGTGGATAAACATGCTGAATTTTCTAGCTCCCCAGGTTGATTGGTCAAACTGTGGCATTGTTACCGCCTCCGTGGCTTCGGATGCCGAGGGTCGGTCCGGGGTGGAAGTACACTGGAACAAAAGAATCGTTGCGAAGCTTATCAAAAGCAGTTTTTTGGACATATCGAATGCATGTATTTGGTGGAACAAGGCCCAAAATTACATTTCTGCCGTTGATTGTGGGTAGTCTCCTTTTATATTACATCTTTATTAACAGGGCTGTACACGGGAACCCAATGCTTATTGGATGGTGATTTCATCGATAAAAATCCATGCCGGTGCTTCTTCGCTATCCTCTCCCTTGGGAATCGGGTGGTTTTTACCTACGACTTTGATAAATCGGATATTATCCAGATGACGATCCAGGTTCAGGTCCAGTCCAACGGGCAAAGGCGAGGCGTCCCTGGATTCCGGTAGAATATGCCCGACTTTTCGCCAATTTTTTAAACTGGGGCTTACGTAGATGTCAACATAGTCAGGCGGATAGATATTCTGACCGATATCCTCCAGAAAATGCAGTGTAACCCCATCTATGCTGGTCATCGTGCCCAGATCGATAATTGCTTCCAGATCTGTCCCTTGAAATCCAAGCCACCTGTTGTTGTCAAACTGTGTTCCGCCCCGGATTCCATCCGTTAGAATCAGGCTGCCTCCGGCGGTAAACCGGATGTCCGGTGCATGCTCCAGCAATATCTTATACCGCGCTTTATTGTACAATTGAGATTTTACAAATCCTTTCGTGCCAGCGGGTGATACAGCGAAAGTCCGGATTTCTGTCGTTCCATACAATTCTATGGGCCCGGTATATCGGTCGGACTGAACGTCAGGCAGTGAGCCGTCCAGCGTATAATAAACCACCGCGTCCGGGTCATCCGTATGGAGGGTAATCCGCAAATTATCACTAAATGCCATACCCTTTGGTTCAAAATAGACCTGGGGCAGATCTTTGTATAATCCCCACGACGCAATACGGGGAGCCGGGCCACGGTATTCAGGAAAAATAAGTCTTACCCGGGTAGCTTTGACCGTAGGAAAATGCATGATCCGTTTATACCCAACGGTAGTACCTTCAGCTATGGACTGCCAGGTCTCGTCCACAAAAGCTTCCAGAATAAATTTTTCAATGCGCTGGCCCTCTTGAATCGGTTCCTGCAGAGACATCATCCCGAATAAATGAGGTTGATCCCATTCAACAGAAATGGATGGTGATGCATCATCCTCTTCCGGCTCCCAAAAGGTATTCAGCGAACCATCTGACAAGTATCCAGTCTCCAGACGTTTTCTGCTGGTCGACGGTGTTATGATCCCTCCTGTAAGTTGATTCGTCCGGAAAATTTCTTCCAATGACTGGTGAAAGTTTACTAATTGCAATGAGTCCACAGATGCGATCTTTCCTTCTTTATTTGGAGGTACGTTCAAGAGCAAAACCGCATTTCGCCCCACGGAGGTCAGATAAATTTCCAGCAGCTGCTCGGCTGATTTCACCAGGTTATCCTGATTAGCATGGTAAAACCACCCCGGACGTATGCTCACATCCACCTCTGCCGGATACCAGGAAAGTTCGCGAGCTCCAATTAATTTTTCGCGACTTCCCAGGTCGTAATCCATTGGATTGATCTGAGGTCTGAAAATACCTTTGGAGGTGACCGGAGAATCGGTACTATCGGCTGCCTCATAGGCAATCGGGATTACACTCCATTCAGTCTCCCTGCCAAAACCGGTCTCGGTCCCGACCCAGCGGACATCTGGCCCCATAATGGCAATCACCGCCTCAGGCTGCAGGGAACGTACCGTACTAAAATATCGGCTCCAGTCATATTCCTGCTTGACGCCATTTGGCCCCTCTCCATTAGCGCCATCGAACCACACTTCATCAATCGGACCATAGTTGGTCAGGAGTTCTGTCAATTGTTGTACGAAGTAATCATTATATGCTTCACTGCCATAGGTTTGTTCATGGCGGTCCCAGGGTGACAGGTATACGCCCACCTTCATGCTGAATTCATGGCAGGCATCAACAAACTCGCGCATAACATCACCATTCCCGCCTTCCCAGGGAGAACGCTTTACGGAATAATCAGTGAATTGGGAAGGCCACAGACAGAATCCGTCGTGGTGTTTGGCGGTTAGCATGGCCAATTTAAAACCGGAATCCTTAAGTGTTTTAATCCATTGGCGGGGATCCAGCTTCGTCGGATTAAAAAGCTCAGGAAGGTCGGATCCGTCGCCCCATTCCTGATCGGTGAAGGTGTTGATGCCGAAATGGAGAAAAGCAGTCATCTCCAGTTTCTGCCAACTTAGCTGGCGCGGGGCAGGATGCACTTCCAAAGCCAAATCAATGAGCTGCTCTTCGGTTGCTCCGGGAGGAACTGAAATCCGCTGCCGGTCTTCCTCGTCACCTCTAAAACAACCTGCCAAGGCCAGGAAAACACCCAACCCAAGCAAACTTTGCTTTAGAATCCTATGTTTTTTGTACCCCATAATCAGACAAGATATTGTTTTTCTAAGGCTCCATCTTGCATGGAACGGTAGGTTTTACCATCATCTGATGTACACCCTGCATTCCGGCCATCCACTTCTGGTAATATTCTCATCGTTATACCCAATGATGCCTTCCCAAATCTCTACTTCCGGATACCTGAACGAGCCGGAACAAATTTCAGACCGCAGATTTTATTTCTTGCGAGGAAGTTATCAAAAATCCGGACAAACCGGGCTCAATGATAGACTTCCTTCAATCAAATTCCTACCATTTTCAAGAATTTATTTATACGCAGGCTATTTATATAAAAAATTGAATACTAAACTATTAAATATATATACAAGTTTAAATATACAATCCAGGTAATTTCTTTTCACCATCATGTTTAAACTTATTGTGTCTGCATAAGTCCAACCAGGGACATTGGATTTACGTGTATGATAAAAACCAGTCCATGCATCGTCGAGCATTTCTACACAGAACAATAAACAGAGCTGAATTTATGCCTCCCCCACCCCGTCAGGACCTGAGTGCTTATGAAGGAGCATGGACCGAGCAGGAAGCCGGTCATCTATTGCGCCGGACCTTATTCGGTGCATCTCCGGACCAAATCATCGAATCAGTCAGCCTGGGATTGGAAGAAACTTTGAATCGACTATTAACGGATTTACCCATGCCAGACCCTCCGGTTAATTTCGGTAATGAAAATGATACATATACGCCTATAGGTACGACCTGGGTAGACAAACCTTATGGCCCGCAGGAAACAAATAACGAGGAGGTCCGATTCCGGCGACAATCGCTCATTTCCTGGACCATGCAACTCGCATTGGAACCCAATGGCAATATCCGGGAAAAAATGTGGCTCTTCTGGCACAATCACTTCGTTGTCAGTGATATCAACGACCCGAAATACAATTACAACTACGCCCAGCTATTGCGCAAACATGCCACCGGCAACTTTCGTGAACTGACCAAAGAGATTACCATAGACCCGGCCATGTTACGTTTCTTGAATGGCAACGACAACACAGTAGAAGCACCCAATGAAAACTATGCCCGGGAACTTTTGGAGTTATTCACGATCGGAAAAGGTCCCCAGGTGGGTCCCGGTGATTATACCAATTATACCGAAGATGATGTAGTAGCAATAGCAAAAGTGCTCACCGGATGGCAAGATCTGGGTTTTTTTGCTCAGCGGGATCTCCCGGTGGAATCCGTGTTCCGACCAAACCGCCATGATAAAAGCACCAAACAATTAAGCCAGCGGTTTGATTCGGTAACCATCGCAAACGGAGGGTCTGACGAATACAAAACCCTGATTGACCTCATATTTTCAAAAAAGGAAACCGCCCGCTTTTTGTGCAGGAATCTGTACCAGTTCTTTGTTTACTACCAGATCGATGATTTTGTCGAAGAAACCATTATATCGCCCTTAGCCGATATTCTGATTGAAAACAACTTTGAAGTCAAACCCGTGTTGCGGCGGTTATTGGGTAGCAGTCACTTTTACGACACAGAGCTTTATGGCGCGATGATCAAGAATCCCATGGATTTTGTGGGAAGCACCGTTCGTAATTTTTCTACAACCAGTCCGGAAGGCTTAGCCCCCACTTACATATTCCACTTATTGCTTAGCCGGGCGGTCGATGGAATGGATATGCGCCTGTTTAACGCTCCTGATGTCGCAGGTTGGAAAGCTTATTACCAAGAGCCGAGTTTCTACCAAATCTGGATCAACTCTACAACGCTTCGTAACCGCCAAGACTGGATCAATATTGTGACAGGCAGAAAAGGTGGCAATAATCTGGAACCCATTATTATTGACCCTTTTCCTTTGCTGGAACGATGCAGCGAACCTTCAGATATATATACCCTGCTGAACGAATGGATCTCGTGGCTGCTTCCTCAGCCTATTACCGATGGACAATTCGAGACCTTGAAGAATACCCTTATCCCCGGCCTGCCCGACTACGAATGGAAACTGGAATATGGCGAATACCTATCCAATCCAACGGATGCCGAAATCAAGGAAGCTCTGAGACGAAAATTACTTGATCTGCTTTATACCCTATTAAGCATGCCGGAGTATTATCTGGCTTAAAAAATTCTCCGGATGAAACGTCGAACTTTTCTACGCAATACTTCACTGGCCTCACTTCCCATCGCTCTACCCGGTCTGAATCAAACCTACCGGAAATTGCTCCGGTACCTCACCGACCATACCGACAAAATCCTGGTCCTGATACAATGTTCCGGTGGATATGACGGGTTGAATATGGTCCTGCCCCTGGATCAATACGATGGCTTATCCAAGGCGAGGGCCAATTTGATCATCCCCGAGAATAAAGGCCTCAAGCTTACCGATGAAGTAGCTCTTCATCCGGCACTGGCTCCTTTGGCCGAACTTTTTAAGGAAGGTCAATTGCAGATCATTCAGGGGGTAGGCTATCCGGAGCAAAACAGATCACATTTCCGGTCGACGGATATCTGGACATCAGGGTCCGCTTCGGACCAATATCTGAATACCGGGTGGCTGGGAAGGTATCTGGATGACCTCTATCCGGGTTATCCCGAGGGTTATCCCAACCCGGAAGATCCGGATCCATTTGCCATCACCATGCAGGGCACGATCAGCGAAACGTGTCAGGGAATCGGTGGAAATTTTTCGATGAGTGTAAACGATCCCTTCTCGTTAGCACCACTGACGATCAGTACGGCCGGCGAGGCTCCGGACACCTACTACGGCGATGAACTCGCCTTTCTTAGGGATGCGATTCTCAAAACCAATCAATATTCGGACGTCATTGAGGCAGCAGCAGAAAAGGGTAAAAACCTGGTGGAATATCCGGACAACAACAACCTGGCAAATCAGCTGCGAAATGTGGCGCTCCTGATCGCCGGAGGGCTGCAAACGCGGATTTATGTGGTTTCGATGGGAGGATTTGACACCCATGCGAACCAGATTGCGGAAGGAGATTCAACGCAAGGTGCACACGCTTCACTCCTGGAAGAATTATCATCAGCCGTAGCTGCCTTCCAGGCGGACCTGAACGCGCTAGGGAAACAGGAAAAGGTTCTGGGAATGACATTCACTGAGTTTGGCCGGCGGATCCGATCCAATTACAGTCTGGGCACCGATCATGGCTCTGCTGCCCCATTATTCATATTTGGCTCCTGTGTCGAAGCGGGAATTCTTGGGCACAATCCGGAGATACCGGATGAAGTCGACCCGCTGGAAGGTGTTGCCATGCAACATGACTTTCGCAATATCTATGGGTCCATTTTTGAACACTGGTTTGAAGTTCCCAAGGAAAAAGTGAACCTGTTGCTTTATCCGGAATATCAAAGCCTGCCCCTACTAAAAAACTGCAATGCAGCCACCAGCAGTAACCCAGTCTATTCAACCTTTCCAACTGCACGCATTGTTCCAAATCCGGTAAGACAGTCTGGTCAGTTGGTATGGGACCATCCCGGTGGCGCCATAAAGGTCCAGCTCATGAACGTTCTGGGTTCGGTAATATCCACTGTTTACCAGGGGAATCCTGCTCCAGGGCCGCAATCGATTAATTTGGAAACACACCGCATGAGTCCCGGCACGTATTACCTGTATTTGGTATCACCACAGGGACAAAGGACGCTCCGATTGGTTAAACTCTGATTACAATTTACGAATCCGGTTCCAGAGGATCAGCAATCCTGTAATTGAAAGCCCCGCGATAATGGTTCCGATGATGGCCGGAACAACTCTTCCATAGATCCAGAATCCGGCAGCGAAAAGAGAACCGTAAACCGCAAAGCAACCAATAAATATACAAGCGATTTGCAAGGGTAGTTTCCCGAGTTGAATCTGATCTTTTTGCAAAGCTCCTTCCTGAACAGCACTATTGACCACTGGCTGCCATCCGGTAGCATCTGGTTGGGTTACCCGGTAAAAATTGACCAGTGTCTTATGGTCGGTTGGCCGGGTCAGGAAAGTGACTAACAACCATCCAACGGTAGTTATTCCGACCGCGATAATCAGCTTCCAGTGGGTGGATACCGGATCAAAACCCAATTTGGTGTGGAGTAATTCAAAATAAAGCGCTACGGCAAATGAAATCACCATTGCGGCTAACTCGCTGTATGCATTGATCCTCCACCAGAACCACCGCAAAATAAAGATCAGCCCGGTTCCGGCACCAATTTGCAGTAAAATGGAAAAGCCCTGCAAGGCGTCTGTTAATAATAAGGCAAAAACCGCAGCGAAAATCATCAATGCGACTGTGGAAATCCGACCGGCAGAAACCAGTTGTTTTTCAGAAGCATTAGGGTTGACAAACCGGCGATAAAAATCATTAACCAGATAACTGGATCCCCAGTTTAATTGGGTGGACAATGTAGACATGAATGCCGCGATCAGGGAGGCTACCACCAATCCCAGCAGTCCATGGGGTAAGAAAGTAAGCATGGCCGGATAACCCAAATCATGACCGATCTTATCCGCCGGGATCTGCGGAAAGGCGGCCTGGATGTTTTCCAGTTGTGGAAATACGACCAACGATGCCAATGCGATCAGAATCCATGGCCAAGGACGCAGGGCATAATGGGCTGCATTAAAAAGCATGGTAGCACCCACGGCGTGATTTTCATCTTTTGCCGCAAGCATTCGTTGGGCAATGTAACCGCCGCCGCCTGGCTCTGCACCCGGATACCATACACTCCACCATTGTATCGCAAGAGGTAATATCAATAGGGACCAGAGCTGATCGGTGTCTGAAAGATCTGGCAATATATTCAGCTTTGCCTGGACTTCAGGATGCGATAATAACTGTTTGACACCCCCAACTTCCGGCAAACGCATGATAACAATAGCTGCAATAATTGACCCGGCCATGGCTATACCAAATTGGAAAAAATCTGTGATGATAACACCCCGCAAGCCACCCATAGCACTGTAGATTACCGTGATAACTGAGGCATACAGCAGGGTTTCCCAGGGTTTTAATCCCAACATGATACTTCCCATTTTAATCGCAGCAAGGGACACGGTTGCCAGAATCATGACATTGAAGAAGAATCCCAGGTAGATCGCCCGGAATCCCCGCAGAAAAGCAGCCATCTTCCCGGAATAGCGAAGCTCATAAAATTCAAGGTCTGTCAAGACGCCGGACCTCCGCCATAACTTGGCATAAACGAACACCGTCATCATTCCCGTAATGAGGAAAGCCCACCAGACCCAGTTGCCGGCGACACCATCCTGCCGGACAATACTAGTCACCAGATTGGGCGTATCCGCAGAAAAGGTTGTGGCCACCATGGAAACGCCAAGCAGCCACCAGGGCATGCTTCGTCCGGATAGAAAAAATTCGGAAGTGTTTTTTCCTGATTGCTTTGCGACGACCAAACCTATTACCAGTGACACGATAAAAAAGGCAATGATAAAAATCCAGTCTGCTCCATTTAATGCCATATTCCTTATGCTTTTACCAGACGCAGCAATCACCTTCTAAGCGTGCGATGATTGGAGTGCCTGAGGATGATTACAATTCCACTGTGCGGGCACACAATAAGTCATTCCGTTGGTAAAATAACAATATTCTTTTCCCGCACCTAGTCCTCCGAATGAAAATCCCAGAACCATCACTGGATCCGGTAAACTGGTTCTGATCGAGCAAGCCAGCACAGTTCGGCTTTACTCCGGCTAAAGCCAAATAAATCAATAAATGTCGCCTCCCTTTGCCATTTTTAGGTTAAACTTGCGCCTTTGTACATAATTCTAGTTGTATGACTAAACCTACCTTGTTGATCCTGGCGGCAGGAAAAGGTAGCCGTTACGGAGGGCTAAAGCAAATGGATGCTTTTGGACCAAACGGAGAAACCATTATCGACTATTCCATTTACGATGCCATCGAAGCTGGTTTTGGAAAAATCGTATTTATCGTCAGGGAATCCTTTGTCGAAGAGTTTAAGGCTTTATTTGAACCGAAAGTAAATAACCAGGTTGAAACGGTTTACGTCTGCCAGGAATTGGACATCCTCCCGGATGGCTTTGAAGCCCCCAAAGACCGCACCAAGCCATGGGGCACCGCGCACGCTGTCTGGGTGGCTAAAGAGGTTATCCACGAACCGTTCGCAGTCATTAATGCTGACGATTATTACGGTCAGGAAGCCTTCCATACCATGGCAAAATTCCTTACAGAGGATGTCACCGACCACCTGTACAGCTATGTGGCTTATTCATTGGTGAATACACTGAGTGAACACGGCACTGTAAACCGTGGTGTTTGTCATGTCGACCAGGAAGGATTTTTGACCTCTGTGGAGGAGATAATCAAAATCCGGCGTCAATCCGACGGGATCATCAGTTTTCCGGACCCGGCAGGAGGTTCCGACCGATTGCTTACTGAAGACACCCTGGTCTCCATGAATTTCTGGGGCTTTCATCCCTCCTACTTTGATCTCAGTGAAGTCATTTTAAAACAATTCTTAAGCCAACACGGCGAAGAGGAAAAGTCAGAATTTTATATTCCGACCGCAATATTTACCATGATGCGGACCGATGGAATTAAAGTACAATCCCTGTACAGTGAAGCCACCTGGTTCGGGGTAACTTATCCTGAAGACAAGCCAATGGTTCAGGCAAGATTAAACGAATTGATTACCAGCGGGGCATACCCTGACCAACTTTGGAGGGATGAGTGAATCACGTTGGGATAAAGGATGGATCCTGGAGGAAATCGTATCGCAGTTTGACCTGGCACCTGCCCAATCCATTCAGATTGTTGGCTCCGGCCACATTAACGATTCTTATCAGGTTATAACGGATAAGGGCAATGTATTTCTCCAGCGCATCAACCACCTGGTCTTCCGCCCCGTCAAAGAGCTGATGAGGAATATGGAACAATTGCTGGAATTGATGCACCGGTCTTCAGATAGCAATTACCCTCAGCTGATACGAACCAGGTCGGGGGAGAATATGGTTTACAATGAATCCACCGACAGTTATTGGCGAATGACCACTTTCATCCCCGGAGTAAGTATGGCCAATACCACCGATTTGAACATTGCTCGAGAAGCCGGCAAAGCCATTGCAGTATTCCATCAAAAGACAAAACCGTTGGACCCGGCAAATTTTTACCCGGTGATCCCGGATTTTCATGACATGTTCTGGCGCTATGAGCAGTTTTACAACGCCTGTGCAGAAGATGTTGCTAACCGGCTCATGGGTGTCCTCCCGCTCGTAGACTGGGTGGAATCGATGGAGGATGAGATGACCGCTTTACCCACCGAGGTTTTACAGCATCGGATCCCCATTCAGGTTGTGCACAACGATACCAAACTGGAAAACATCCTCTTTGATGAAAAGCAGGAAGTGATCTGTTTGATTGATCTCGACACGGTGATGCCCGGCACTATTTTGTATGATATCGGAGATGCACTTCGGACTTTACCGGTCAATTTACCAGAGGACGCGGAAAATGTAGAAAACCTGGAAATATCCATGGCCATTACCCGCGCTTTTATTGAAGGGTATTTGACCATCCAGTACGACAAACTCAATGATTATGAACTCAAGTGGTTACCTTTTGCCGCTCCGTACATGACATTTATTATGGGTATTCGCTTTTTGACCGACTACCTGGCCGGTGACGTTTACTACAAGACCCAAAAAGACAAGCATAATCTTTTCCGTGCGCGAAATCAGTTCGCTTTGGTCAAGAAGTGGCTTGAACTTCAGCCTGAATTGAAAACATTCATTCAGGATCACGTGACTCAAAACGTCAAATCAACGCAACAAAGTTAGATCGCCGGTAAACTCCTTGTGCTGAAGGATCCCTTCTTCCTCATAGTCGACCACAATTCGGTAAATGTACGTACCGGGAGGAGCCGTTCTGCCATGAGTCTGACCGTCCCATCCCGGCTCCATGGAATGTATATCCGCTACCATTGACCCCCACCGGTCAAGGACCTGCATGCGGAAACTCCGAACGACGATGCCGGGATCCGCATAAATCGTAAAATAATCGTTAATCCCATCTCCGTCGGGAGAAAAGAGATTCGGGATGTAAACTTCGGAACGACCACATACTTCAGTACGCACCAGGAATGTATCTGTAAGCAGGCAGGCACCAATTACATACCGCACCACAAACTTTCCGGCATCCGAGATTTCTTTGAACGCCCCGGATGTACCATCGCTCCACATGTAATCTGTAGCCGGAACATCTGCCACGGAAAGCTCCCATACAGCACCGTTACATAATACCGTATCCGGAATATGGTAAGGCAATTCATTACCCATAATAAGCACCTGCACCGAATCGCGGTTCTTACAACCATTCAGATCTGCTTCTGCCCAATAAATACCAGATGCATCCACTTGACGGAAAACATCCGAACTGCCATCATCCCATAACAAGGTGGTTCCGCTGGTTTGCACTGTTAATTCCAGGGGAATTGAATAGCACAGGGTTGTATCCCGACCCAGATCTATTTCCGGAAGCGGTTTTACCGTAACAAGGATCGAATCCATGCTTTTGCAGCCTTCCAGTTCGGCAGACAAGACGATCTGGGTATCTTTCGTTGCAATAAGCGAATGGAATGCGGACAAACTTCCATTCTCCCATTGTAATATTGCCGGCAGCAGAGCGGAGGCATCGAAACTCCAAATTTCTCCCGGGCACATTAAAGTGTCTTTCGGCAAGGTGACTATGGGAATGCCTTTTTCTACAACCAAAAAAGTATCTGCGACCATACATCCGTCCATTTCAATAGATACCCAGACCATGCCGGGTGTATTTAAGGCATGAACCGGGCCGACGCCGCCGTCACTCCACCGGACCGTCGGAGACAAATTGCCCAGATCAATGATCTTAGCTTCACCTGCACAATAGGATATAGTGTCCGGCAGTTCAAGCATTCCGGTAGACAGGGTGACCTGTATCGTATCCGATGTAATACATCCATCCCTGGTCATGGATAGTGAATACACCCCACTGGTGGTAATGTGGATCGTAGGAGTTGTTTGACCATCGTTCCAGAGATAAACAGCATCCCGAAAATCCGGAGCATTAAGCGTGAAATCGTGACCACAAATTAACGTGTCATTGCCCAGATGAATCTCCATGGAATCCGGATACCGGATCCTGAAGCTGTCGCGGTTGAAACACCCCTTATTTTGAACATCCACCCAATACCACCCGGGAGATTGGAAGGTAGCTTCGGGTCCCACTGAACCGTCGCTCCAGGTAAAACTGGCCGTTACCGCATCGATTTGGATAACAACACTATCGTTGGAGCATACGGTGAACAACGTATCTACGATTGTTTGGGGTAAAATAATCTGCTCCAAATAAATGCTGTCGCGCTGTGTGCACCCCCCTGCTGAAACGGTAGCGCGATAAGTTCCGGCTGCCGATACCGATCGTATGGGATCCGTTGAACCATCACCCCAGGCATAGGATGCATCAGGATCAGAAACGGAAATATCCAATAAATAGGTACTTCCCTCACAGATGGATGCGGTGTCCGCTCCCAAATCAAACTGAAGCCCCTCGGGTGCCTTGATAACCAACGTATCGCGGTATTCACAATTTTGTCCGAAGTAGGCATAGAGGGTTACTTGGCCTGGATTGTGCACTTCCAGATATGGCGTGGTGATGGAGTCATTCCAAAGGTATCGTTGTGCACCGATCAGATCGACGGTATTAATCTGTAAAGTTTGACCGGAACACAAGGTCAAATCAGCTCCCAACAAACCATCCAGGGTCACCCCATGATTCCGATCAAATTCCCAGCCCTGGTTATTGCTGGCATCGATGCTGTTCCGGCCCGCAAAAAATGTCGCTCCTCCACGTGTCTCCTGATCACGGAGGATAAGGTTATCACCACTTACCTGTCCTTGCGCCATGGAAACGATTGATCGCTTCCCTGATTCCGTGGCTCTGAGGATAATGAATGTGCAGGGCGTACCGATGATTCGCCAATAATTTTTAATGGTTTGGACTTTTTCACTCTCGAGTACATAAGTTCTTCCAGCATTGAATAGCAAACTGTCAAAGGTATTTTCGGCCTCAATTCGGCCACTTCCGTAAAATTCAACGCGCTGGTAATTTCCTCCCCGGTCACCCTTTAATGTTGCATTGCCTGCCGGGTTATTGAACAAAACATGATACAGCTGGTGCTTTCCAATCAGATTAACCTGTGCGCCTACGTGGGTCAGGATCAATTGGGACTGACCGGCATCCAAATCGACTTCCTCAGCGTTGACATGGAATGTACCCAGTGTAGTCAATCCGGCACCATCGAGCCGGATCGATGATTGGCCCAATTCGATTTTCACCTGGTTATACATCCGGAAAGTATTCCCTGTTATTGCATAATCTGCTGTAACAAGATGGCCAAATTTAGCCTCGAGAGCACGCATGTACAGATCATGTCCCAGAGTCCAGGTTCCGTGACCAAGCAATTCGACCGTCTGCGTATAAAAAGTATCCAGCGCAATGACCATATCCGGAGCGTCTCCCATCATGCGCAATGTCTCCACGGTCCAATCGGCAAAACCATTCATATGTATCGAATGGTGTACCTCCAATTTGGGGAGGTCAAACACGACCCCTGCTACCGGATTGTTCCAGGTAAAATCGAAACACTGTGCCAGCAGTTTGCGGTCCGTGCGTACAGATTGTCCGGAAACAGAAAAAGAATTACTATCAAAAATGACATTATCCTTAGCCGTTGGAATGCATTCCCCGGGGGATCCGCCGGAGACAACCGACCAATGCAAAGGATCTTCCCATAAACCATCACCACCCACCCAATACAAGGTCCTAGCAGGGTCTTCTTCAAACGACCATCCGGCTGTGTTGCCCTCATCGACCGACGAAGATGCCTGGATATTTCCACCCTCCACAACCACATCCCGGACCGACACCATTGAAACGGTCTGGTTCGAGGTGATTTTAAAATAAACGGTGGAACCCGGTTCGCTGGATTCCAGGATTGTTCGGCCGGAGCAGGAGCCGGATACCTGCAATTGATCCAGGTAAAAGGAAGCGCCACCATTACCAAAAGAATAATGTTGCCCGGACCCCAATTGAAGAATTCCGAAGTGGTGTGAGCCCAGAAATATCCCCCGTCCCTTAATGGCCACCTGGTCTATACGAATATCCAGGTTTCCAAACCGGTTCAGGGTGATTTCTTCCGCTTCCGACGTCAGGCTGTGAAGGTGCAGACTGTTGCTGATCCCAACATTAAAAAAGATGGCATTTCCGCCCCAAAATGTAAGCCCGGCCAGATCCCCGTACAGGGTGAGGCCGCTAAACTGGAGGCTCCAGCTATTAAGCCGTATTGAGCTATTTCCAAGCTTCAACCGCCTGATTTCATAGGAAGTGGATTCGATTCCCTGAACGTCCACCGGCCAACCAGCCAGATCAAGTTCTCCCTTAGTGAGGGTAAGGATGCCTTTTGAAACCATTTTGCTTTTTAGTTCCCAGGAACCAGTCCCATTAAATTTAACCGGGCCAAAAAATTCAGATCCCGCTGGTTCAATGGCATTATCCTGTGTGGAAGACTGGAAAGCAATACTTCCAAAAAATGCATTTTTCATTCCAGGGTCAAACTGTAAGGCACCATACAGATTAATGCTTACCTCCTTAGCGCCATAAAATACAGGGTTCCCGATCACCCCATCCCAAAGCATATTGTTGCATTCGACGGTACCTGCCGGGATGATAACACTGTCCTGGTTCGTGGTGAAAGACCGGGCGTCGAAAATGACATCGTCAGATCCCGAAGGGGTACAGGCGCCCCCATTTCCTCCAGAAGTCAGTGACCAGTGGTAGGAATCATTCCAATCGCCCTTGCCATTGACCCAATACAGTATTTTTGAGCCTGACGGATTGGTTATCAACCACCCCTTCGTAATACCCAGACCGCTGCTATTACCAGCTGTGAACGGACCTCCCTCCGCTTCTATATCCTGGATGCGCACAAACTCCACGGATTGGCTTTGGTCCGAATGGAGTGTAGCCGATACTCCGGGTTTGTCGGAGTTTAATAAAATGGGTGAATCACAGGTTCCCACTGCTACCAGCTGACTCAAGGAATACCAGTTGGTTGCCGCAAAAGTATAACTGTGCCCTCCGGTCAACTCAAAGCGGTCCATTTGGATCGGCCCCCGAAATGTTGCGTTTCCACCCAGGGTGAGGTTGGTAAAGGAAAGATTCGGGATAGATCCGTTGAATGACTTGTTATTTATGGTGAGTGATCCGGCCGCGTCGGTCGTGTAAAAGGTAGCCAAGGCTACCTTTGCGTCACCAATTAAGGTCAGTTTGCAATTATTCCCTCCCATCAGGATGGCTGAAGCCTGACTATTTAGTTGGACCAAATCGGATTGAATGACCAATTCATTGATGGTACCGGAAAATTGAATGGTGCTGTTTTGCCAATCCAGCGTAGAAATGCTGACCGGCTCGATTATAATGGAACTGGATTGGATACGGTATCCTCCGCTGTTCCAGTTTCCGGAACTAACCCGAATCCCGTTTAATACGTTTAAATTACTTTGCTGGATCAGGGTATTTCCCGTACCTAGATTGACCTCCAGTTCTCCATGCAAACTGACACTGCCACTATTGATCCGGGAAGTGGGACCACCTTCCCAAAGGATGGTTTTTCCCTCTAAGCTCCACTGCATGTCCGCGATCAACAAGTCACCGTATACATTAAGTACCGTACTCGACGTGCCGGACAACGATGGAATACCCACCACTCCGGCCCATTCCATGCCGGCGCAAAAAACTTCGCCTACGATGGTGACCGATTGGCCTGGTGCAGTGAAGGAGTTCTCATCGAAGATGACCCGATCGAGAAAACTGGGTACAGTAACTTGCTGGGTTTTGCCACCGGAGGTGGTTGCCCAATGACTGATGTCAGTCCAGTTCCCGCTACCCCCAATCCAATAGTAGTCTGCACTCCAGAGGACCGTTGTAGAAACGATCAGCATGGAAGTTAAGAATAGCCTCATGAATCCATTTCGTTGACAATAAGGAGGACATCAGACTACCTATGAAAATTCCATACCAAAAAATATTAGCGCATGAGGATTCAATTTTAATGGCCTGAGCGTCTATAACGCAAACCCTGGATGATCACTCCAATAAGCAGATAATTTTCTTCGATTCTGGTGACTTCTACCTGGCAGTTAGTCTATATTGTTCGATGATGAAACCATTCCTTTCATGTGCTGTTTGAACTAGATATGGAAACTCCCGGAATCGTGATTGACCCGTTATTGGATGGGGCTAGTACCCTGCATGAATCCATTTCATCCGAATCCCTTGAACTCAGCCAGTATGTCCGCAATGCACAACATGCTTTAATCGACCGGCTGGATGCCTACACCGATATAATCAATATTGAGATTGGCGATACATCATTGATCCGGGCGCGGAACTTTGAACGTGAATTTGACCTCAAGCAGATCTGGTTAAAATTTGAGGGAAATAATCCTTCCGGTACCCAGAAAGACCGGATAGCCTTTGCTCAATGTCTGGATGCCTTACGCCGGGAATACGATACCATTACCCTGGCGACCTGTGGCAATTACGGCGCTGCAATTAGTCTGGCCGCAAATCTTGCCGGACTGCGATGCCTTGTTTGCATTCCCGAGACGTACCATACCGAACGGGTACGCGAAATGGAAGCCCAGGGTGCACACATCATCCGCACTCCCGGCAAATACGAAGATGCCGTCTGGTATTCCCGGAAGCTGGCTGAAACGGAAGGTTATTATGATGCCAATCCCGGAGGAAGTAATTCAGCCATCCAGATCATTGCCTATGCCGAAATAGCCAATGAAATCTACGATGTACTCCGGGATGCACCCAAGATTGTGGCTGTACCTGTATCCAACGGGACCTTGCTTGCCGGCATCTACCGCGGATTCGCGAGCTTGTACAAACGGGGCAAGACTTCCCGTATCCCGAGGTTTGTAGCAGCATCCTCCTACAAGAAAAATCCAATCATCTATTCTTTCAAAAAAGGATTGGAAACATGCGTGAATATCGAAGAAGATAAAATCAAAGAATCCCGGATTAATGAACCGTTGATCAACTGGCACAGCTTTGATGGAAATGAAGCGCTCTGGGCCCTGAATCAAACCCAGGGCGAAGCTTTCGATATCAGCGATCATAAGATGATGCAGTACAGCCGCCAACTAAAACAAAAAGAAGGTCTGCATGTCTTACCGGCATCCACGGTAGGGCTGGCGGCACTGCTGGAGATGCACAAGGCAGACCGGCTGGAGGGTGATCGTTATGTGGTTATTCTTACTGGCAGGCACTGATCCGCCTTTGAATCCAGACAGTTTAGTTCTGAATACTACTCCAAATGTCTAGTGCTAGGGATCTGTTCGTCGAAATACTTCGACCGTAAGCCATGATCCGCGTATCTTTCCGCCCTGCCGGAACGTTCTGGTAGTTTACCAATTACTTGATTTATTAGTTCACGAAATACAATCTTAATGAGAACGATTTTATTTGCATTGCTGGCCGGTCTGCTGGTCACAAACTTCACCTATGCTCAAAGTGCAGACGAAGTCATCGAATCCTATCTGGAGACGATAGGAGGACGTGACGCCATCTCGTCCATAAAAACCATGAAGTCTGAGGGAAAAGTCAATTTTCAAGGGATGGAAATTCCTTTTATTATGTACCAAAAGGCTCCTGGTTCACAGAAATTGGTGATTAATTTTCAAGGACAGGAAATCACCCAGATGGCCTTTGATGGTAATGAGGGCTGGGGCACCAATTTTATGACCATGGAACCTGAAAAATGGGAGTCCGAAGACAGCGAAATCATGAAATCCGAAATGGACTTTCCTGAGGTTTTCCTGAATTACAAGGATAAAGGATATACTGCTGAAATTGAAGGCGAGGAAAACATTGAAGGTACCGACTGTTATCGACTGAAATTGACCAAAAAGCCGATTACCATCGATGGCAAAGAGGAAGAAAACTTTACCTACTATTTCTTTGATAAAGAAACCAATGTACCCTTGATGGTGCGCAGCATGATTCATAAAGGGGACATGAAGGGAAAATCACAGGAAACATTCATGAGTGATTATCAAGAGGTCTCCGGCGTGTATCAGCCATTTACCCTGCAAATCAAATTGGATGGACAAGTGATGCAAAGTCTGACTATGGATAATGTTGAGGTTAATCTTGACTTGGACGATTCAGTCTTTGCTTTTCCTGGCAAATAATTCGCAAAAGGAAGTCTGTGGTGCATGTTTTTCTACCCGGACTTCCTCTTTCCATTGAACCACCAGAACATCCCCATTCTTAATAAAACTTGATGATATAATGAAAAATTTATATGCGTTGATTGCTGCATTACTGGTGATTTTACCAGGTTTCAGTCAACAGCCCATTACCATAAAGGGAGAAGAACTCTATGGCGGTCTGAGAGGTCGCCACATTGGTCCGGCATTAATGAGTGGACGGATATCCCGTGTTACCGGACACCCAAAAGATTCAAAGATCATTTATGTTGGTGCCGCGGGAGGAGGAGTCTGGCGTTCTGTTGATGCCGGGGTTACTTTCTCTTCCATTTTTGACAAATATGCCCAGTCTATCGGCGCCATTGCCGTCGATCCCACTGATCCGGACCAGACGATCTGGGTAGGCACGGGTGAAACATGGACCCGAAACAGCGTTTCTGTCGGAGATGGCATTTACAAGTCAACGAATGGAGGACAGACCTGGAATAAAATGGGTTTGGAAAAATCCGAACACATCGCCAGCATCCAGGTTGATCCTTCCAACCACGATATCGTTTACGTCGCTGTTATGGGTGCGCTCTGGGGCGACAGTGAAGAACGCGGCGTTTATAAAACGATCGATGGCGGAAAGACCTGGTCCAAAATTTTATACGTAAACGAGACTACAGGATGTTCGGATCTTGCCATGGATCCGCGGGATCCAAAGGTATTGTATGCAGCTTTTTGGGAATTCCGTCGCACGGCCTGGTCCTTCAGTTCGGGAGGCGCTTCCAGTGCGCTCTATAAATCAGAAGACGGTGGTCAGACATGGAACAAAATCCACAACGGCTTTCCTGCCGGTCAATTGGGCCGCTTTGCAATCGGTATCGCCCCTTCGAATCCGGATATTGTGTATGCGGTCGTAGAAGCGGAGAAGGCGGAAGACAAGGGATTGTACCGGTCGGATGATGCCGGTCAAACCTGGAAACATCTGAATTCCGATTTCGGTCTTACCGTACGTCCGTTCTATTTCTCCCGTATTGTGATAGACCCATCAAATCCGGACATTATTGTAAAAGCCGGTTTGAATGGTTCAATCAGTAAGGATGGGGGTAAGACATTCCGTGATATTAACGGAGGCGTTCATTCGGACCTGCATGATTTCTGGTTTGACCCCAACCACCCATCTACCATCTACCTGGGATGTGATGGCGGTGTTTACCGGTCCTGGGACGGGGGAAATGCATGGGAAATGGTTAAGGGGCTTCCGGTATCACAGTTTTACCAGGTTGCCGTCGACAATCAGAATCCGTACAAAGTATATGGGGGTCTGCAAGACAACGGCTCCTGGGTAGGAGTTTCATCCAAACCGGGAGGCATCGAAAACCGGGACTGGATTGGTGTGGGATTCGGTGACGGATTCCGCGTATTTCCTAATCCGGGAGATCCCAATATCGTCTATTCGGAAATGCAGGGAGCCGAAGGCGTCTGGCGATTTGACCTGAAGAAAAATCAGTCAAAGACCATCAAGCCATATGCCCAGGAAGGAGACCCTAAACTTCGCTTTAACTGGAATACGCCCATCACAACCAGCCACCATAACCCCGACCGACTGTACATTGGGAGTCAATACGTCCACAAATCAGACGATCGCGGTGAAAGCTGGACCAAAGTCTCCCCGGATCTGACCACCAACGATCTGGCAAAACAACAACAAGCCAATTCCGGTGGTCTTAGCACCGATAACTCCGGAGCTGAAAACCACTGCACCATTTTTGCCATTGGTGAGTCTCCGGTGGATGAGCAGGTACTTTGGATAGGCACGGACGACGGCAATGTCCAGGTGACCTTTGACGGTGGCAAATCTTGGAGCAATGTCACGGCCAATATCCCGGGCTTGCCTAAGAACACCTGGGCCTATTTTATTGAGCCGAGTCATTTTGACAAACAATCGGCTTATGCGGTTTTTGATGGCCACACGGCCAGTGACATGAATCCTTATGTATACAAAACGGATGATGGCGGCAAAACCTGGAAATCCCTGGTTACTCCGGATATTAAGGGATTCTGCCGGAACATCCGTGAAGATTACGAAAACAAAAATTTATTATTCCTGGGGACTGAATTCGGATTGTTCATCACCCTTGATGGAGGACAGAACTGGTCACAGTTTACGAACAATGTGCCGGCAGTAGCCGTCCACTGGATTGCTCAGCAGGAACGGGATGATGCGATAGTCCTCGCCACTCATGGCCGCGGTTTAATTGTGATCGACAACATCAATCTGTTACGTCAGATAACATCTGATGTCACCACCCAGGAGCTGCATTTCCTGAAAAACAAGACCGCCATTATCCATGAGGCCAGCGGTTATGCCGGCTATTCAGGTGTAGGTGAATTTGTAGGAGAAAATCCATCCTCAGCCGCCCAGATCGCCTATTTCATGAAGAGTCGCCACACCTTCGGCAAAATGGTCATGGAAATTATGGACAAAGATGGAAATGTCATTTCAGTCCTTACTCCCGGCAAATCGAAAGGCATCAATATTGTGGACTGGAATTACAGTTATAAACGTCCTAAGGTGGCCAAAGGGAAAACCCTGGCATTTGGAGGCTTCAGTTCGCCTACAGTTCCGGCAGGGACTTATAAGGTGCGTATCACCAAGGGTAAAAATGTCTATGAAGAAGACCTAACCCTCAAATACGATCCGGAATCCATCCATTCAGAGGCGGACCATGTGGCGCAACACGAGACCGCCATGAAGCTTTACCATATGAATGAAGACCTGGCCTATCTCGTTGACGAAATCGATAATTTACACGAGGCCGGAATGAAGCTCCAAGCGGAACCTGTCAATAAAAAAATTGCAAATCTATTGCCCGGGTTTATCATGAGCCTTGAAAAGCTAAAAGAACCACTGGTGGTCATGACCGGTGACAACTACGTAGGTACCGCCGAACCACTTTTGCGTGAAAAAATTTCCACATTGTATGGCGAGGTCGTGAGCTACAACGGGCGTCCGACTGAAGCCCAAATGCAAAACCTGGCGCTACTCGCTGGAAAGTTGCAAGATGCCCTGAAGTCGATGGATGGCATACATACGCAGCTCAATACCATTAATGGCTTGTTATCGAAAGCCAAAAAGGACCCGATTAAGGTTCGCTCGAAGCAAGAGTTTTTGGATGCCGATGAATAATCGCAGCTAAATATTTTTTGTCAATTTTGATTGACCTGTTGAGATCCCTGCCTTCGGGCGGGGATTTTTTTTACCTATTTTCGAACTTGCAATAGAAAAACAGGATCATGCGTAGCGGGACCATTCTCTCCTTTTCTTTCTTACTCTACCTTTCCACACTGACAGCTCAAAATATGGCACCCACGGTTGAGTTAGATGTGCTCCAAAAAGTCCAGCCTGCTTTCCAGCCGGCCGCCAGTGGTTTCTCGCTTGCCGATGTACGTCTCCTGGACTCTCCTTTTAAGGAGGCCATGGATATGAATGGGGCCTATCTTCTGGAATTGGATCCGGACCGGCTTCTGCACCGTTTTCATGAATTTGCCGGGTTGCCCGTCAAAGGTGAGCTCTATGGAGGGTGGGAAGAGGGCACCTTGTCCGGCCACAGTCTCGGACACTATCTGAGCGGATGCGCCCAGATGTATGCTGCAACTGGAGATGAAGCTTATAAAAAGAGAACCGATTATGTGGTGGATGAACTGGCTCGCTGTCAGATAGCCCGTGGCACCGGCTACCTGGGTGCCATCCCTGGAGAAGATTCTACGTGGACGGTTATTGCATCCGGTCATATAGTTTCCAGAGGATTTGACCTCAACGGATTGTGGTCACCATGGTATAATCTGCATAAAGTTTTCGCCGGTCTACAGGATATCTACCAATACACCGGGAATCAGAAGGCGTTGAATATAGCCATAAAATTTGCTGATTGGATCGACACGAAGTTTGCCGGTTTATCTGACGATCAATGGCAAGAAATGCTTCTTTGTGAATATGGAGGCATGAATGATGCACTGGTGAACCTTTATGCACTCACCAAAAACAAGAAGTATCTGGATCTGTCGTACAAGTTTCATGACCATGCGGTACTTGATCCATTGGTAAAAGGAGAGGACAATCTCGCCGGCAAACACGGCAACACCCAAATCCCCAAGATAATCGGCTGTGCCCGCCGTTATGAATTGACCGGTGAATCGCAAGATTCTGCCATCGCCCGGTTTTTCTGGGATCGCGTCGTACACCATCATTCCTACGTCACGGGCAGCCATGGTATTTCCGAATATTTCGGTGCTCCGGACCGGCTTAATGACAAACTGAGTGATGCCACCGGTGAAAGCTGCAATGTTTATAATATGCTAAAACTTACGCAGCATCTTTTTACCTGGACGGGAGATCCAGCTTATGCTGATTTTTACGAACGGGCACTGTACAATCACATCCTGGCCTCTATCGACGGTCCGGGTGCCTATTGTTATTTCATCCCACTCCGGCAGGGGACCAAAAGACATTACAGTAACAAATTTAACTCCTTCTGGTGCTGTGTAGGGACAGCTATGGAGAATCATGGCAAGTATGCCGAACACATCTATTTTACCGGCAAGGATGGCAGCCTGATGGTGAATCTTTATCTGCCAAGTGTCCTGACCTGGCATGCGAAAGAAATTCAATTAACGCAGACCGGCGATCCATCGACCGGAGCGGTAAATATGCAAATAGCAAGCGACGCCCCTCATGAATTCGCCCTGAAGTTACGGCATCCCGCCTGGGCTACCCAGGGCATGCGTATCTGGGTGAACGGGGCACCGGTTTTGACCCATTATAAGACCTCGGATTATGCCATGATCCGCAGAATCTGGCACAATGGCGATGAAATACGTATTGAAATGCCAGCCACGCTGGAGGAAGAATCCATGCCGGATAACCCAGACCGGATCGCCTTGATTTATGGCCCATATGTGTTGGCCGGAGAGCTTCCGGAAAAAGTAGAGGATCCATTATTCGAAGTACCGGTTATTGTGACAGAAGATCGTTCTCCTGATTCATGGGTCAAGCAGGATGGAAATCAACTGGCGTTTCACTCTGAAGCCAGTGGGCGTCCCTACGACTTGTCTTTTGTGCCCTTTTACCGCGCCGATACAGTCCGGTACACCACCTATCTGGATTATTTCACCGATGCCGGATGGGAACAACGGAAAATGGATTTCCTGGCCAAACAAAAAAAAGAAGCCGAAATCGAAAAGAGGACGGTGGATATTATGCGCTTAGGGGAAATGCAACCGGAACGGGACCATCATCTCACCAGTGTGGAAGCCTCCTATGTCTACGACGAATCAGGAAGAAAAGGCCGGGACGCCCGAAACGGTGGTTTTTTTGAATTTGACATGAAAGTGGATCCACAAGCTCCGATGCACCTGATGGCGACCTACTGGGGATCCGACCGGGGAAAACGATCCTTTGACATCCTGGTCAATGGCAAAATCATCGGTTCCCAGCAGCTCAACGAAAATTTCCCCGGGGTGTTCTTTGATGTAGAATATCCAATACCCCCTTCAATGAGTAAAGGCAGGCAAACCGTCCGGGTTCGCTTTCAAGGTCATGAAGGGAATACGGCCGGAGTGGTCTATGGCGTCCGCACCTTAAAACCCTGATTGATATTATCCGATGGGTAGGATCTGTTTTTCCCTTGTTTCATTAAGCACCTCTGCCATGGCCAGATAAATGGCCGATGCACCACAGACCATGCCTTCCCACCCTGCAATAGTGCCGATCATTGCCGAACCGGTCCAATCCCGGATTGCCAACAGCAGAAATAAGATCCAAAGCGTCAGAAAAATAAACTGAAGCACTTTGTTTTTATTAAATGTTCCAATCCACATAAAGAATGTGAAAACGCCCCATAGAAATAAATACCAGCCCATATAACCAGCCCCGGTTGCCTCTCCTTTTGCCCAACCAAATTCAGGAAATACCCACAAGGCTACCAAAGTAATCCAAAATAATCCGTAGGAGGTAAATGCGGTGGTGCCAAATGTATTGCCCTTGCGGAACTCCAAAATGCCTGCGATCACTTGTGCAATACCCCCATAAAATATACCCATGGACAGGATCATTGCGCTCACCGGAAAAAATCCGGCATTATGAATATTTAACAGGACTGTCGTCATGCCAAACCCCATCAAGCCCAGCGGTGCCGGATTGGATAATTTCGCATCCATAATTGTTCAATTTGATGATTAGGCTAAAAAACAACCCCTTCATACGGGTTTTCAACCGGATGAAGTATTAAGGTTGGTTTTGCTGAATTTCACAAATTAGGGGGTATGGCTTACGAAAAGGATGAGATGGGTCATTTAACAATAGGTATCACATCATATCCCGGGCAAGCATCCAGTCCATGGAATTGAAGACGATTTTTTTACCCCCGGGCAACAATACAACCCGGACCATCGTTTAATTAACAATATGTAAATGAGCCGTTCATACTTAGTTAACACAAGGCAAATACATTTGCAGCGTATGGATGGCTATGCAAAAGAGCATAGTTCGAAAAAAGAAATTTGTTTCAATATTTCGCTTTAAGGGTTACCATTCTCAAGAAAAAGTCGACCATAACCGGTTGACTTTTTTTTATTCCCCACCAGGCATATCCTGGCAAATGAGTTGTGCTGCCCGTAATGATGCCCCTGCCCCTCCGAGGATGACTTTCAGGTGATCCACTTCTTTGACCCATCTGCCTTCACCGGCTGAAGCAAGCATGGCTTTCATCGCCTGAGCAATCGCTTCAGGGGTGCACCCAGCTTGGATCAACTCGGGCACCAGTGGCTTGTCCAGGATTAAATTAACCAATGAGATGTACTTAACCCGGATCAATCTTTTTGCGATCTGGTAGGATACCCAGCTTCCTTTATACACCACAACCAAAGGAACCCCGAATAAAGCGGTCTCCAGCGTAGCTGTCCCGGAAGTAACAATGGCTCCTGCTGCCGCTGCCAATAGATCGTAGGTACGGCCCGTGATGACCGGAACCTGTTCTTCAGCTATCCCAGCTTTGCGGATTAAATCGGCATACAGCGTACGGGGTTGATGGTGAACCCCTGCTATGACAAATTGATACCCTTGCAATTGTCTAAGTGCTCCCAGCTGTACGGGTAACAACCGTTCGATTTCCTGTTTACGGCTCCCTGGCAAGAGAGCAATTACCGGCAATTCTGTCGGCAGGTCCAAAGGTCCGGGTTGATAATTTGGAATAACATCCAGCAATGGATGGCCTACATAATCAGCTACCATCGAGAATTTCTTGTAAAATGCCGGTTCAAAGGGCAAAATGCAAAGCATTTTACGGACACTTGCTTTCAGCGCAAATCCTCGTTTTTCCTTCCAGGCCCAAATCTGAGGAGATATGTAATAATATACCGGAATCTGTAATGATTTAGCCCATTTCGCGATCCGCATATTAAAGCCCGGATAGTCAATCAAAATGAGCGCATCCGGCTTGAATGCCAATATGTCTTCCCGGCAAAAAGATAAATTACGCAGGATGGCACCCAAATGGCTGACGACCTCCACAAAACCCA
The DNA here is from genome assembly GCA_020636355.1 of Lewinellaceae bacterium. GTDB lineage: Bacteria > Bacteroidota > Bacteroidia > Chitinophagales > Saprospiraceae > JAGQXC01. Next base: position 77,334 of record JACJYB010000011.1, read on the forward strand.
TGAAGGCAAGATCCTTGTAGTGCTTGCGTAATTCGGCACCGGCAGCCTCCATTTTCTCCCCGCCCCAGGCGAATATGGACGCATGCTCATCCAGTGTATGTATAGCCCGGATCAGATTGCTACCGTGCAAATCACCGGATGCTTCACCTGCAATGACGTAATAACGCATTTCGCTTCCTTTATTCTGGAAGAGGAAAGGTACCCTTTAGATTTTCATCTACTGAAAAAAACGATCATACACTTTCCATAATACCCAGTTTCCGATCGCTCTTCCAGTGACCGCGGGTAAAATCCGGAAACTGCACCGGAGATGACCCCAGTTGGACAGAAATCGCTGAGACCGGCGTCACCCCGGACCAGGTGGCCGCATCGTAGACATCCATATCTAACGGTAGTCCCTGATGCAAGTTATCGATCAGTCGATACATCATCACGAAGTCCATGCCACCATGTCCGCCATTCTTCTCAATTTCTGCCTTCAACTTATTCCAGATCGGATGTTTGTATTGCTCCCGGTAATTTTGATAGGCCTCTTCAGGAAGCCATTCGTGCTCTTCCTTTCCCAGAATGGAGAGCCGGCTGGGATACCCTTCGTGGTATCCTTTCGTACCTCCCAGGGCATTGATCCGGTTATAAGGCCGGGGAGTTACCACATCATGATGAACCATAATCAAGCGGCCTTTATCGGTTTTGATCAGTGAGGTATTCATGTCTCCATGCTGATAGTCGGTACGATTGTAGAATTCATTATCTGGCTCGATCGATCGCGAGGCTTCTGATAAACTTGCCTGGAGTGAAGACATTGAAACCAGATGATCAAACCGGTCACCTCGTCCGATTCCCATATATTGCGCTACCGGGCCCAGACCATGGGTGGGATAAAGATTGCCATCCGTCGTAACATGATGCCGTATCCGCCATTGGTTGTAATATCCCGTCTTACTGAGCATGGAATCTCTTAGGTTATGGATGTAGGCACATTCACCATAAGTAAGGGTTCCCAACACGCCTTGCTCCGCCATATTGAGCAACCACAATTCCTCATCGCCATAACACACATTCTCCAGCATCATGCAATTGAGCTGAGTCTCTTCGGCCGTGTCAACCATTTCCCAGTGCTCGGCGAGGGTCACTGCGGCCGGCACTTCAGTAGCTACGTGTTTGCCCTGTCGCATAGCTTCCACACACATGGGAACATGATTTTCCCAGGGAGTGACCACAATAACCAGGTCAATGTCATCCCGTTTGAGCATTTCCTTCCAGGCATCGGCCTTGCCGGTATATACTGCCGGATTCTGGCCATTCTCTTTTAAGAATTCAGCCGTTTTTTGTGCGAATTCAGGCCGGATATCGCAAATTGCTGTAAGCTTCGCTTTCGGGTAGAGAGCATGGACCAATTTTGCATGAAAGCTACCCCGGTTTCCCAAGCCAATCATGCCGACTTTGACCTGCTCCATAGGTGCTTTCTTTAAACCTATAACGGATTTTCCCCGGGCTTGGGGTATTGAGGACAAATCAGCCAACTTGCGCTCAATGGCGTTACGACTGACCTGATCAGGTGCAATTCCCAAAAATGTAGCAGCGATGGCAGAGGACTTGATGAATTTACGCCGGCTCTTGAGCTGATGATCCATGGATTGAACTTTTATTTGGTTAAGGAGTTCAAGATAGCTTTCTGCCCGCATTTCTTGTTTATGTTGACTGGTTTTATTCCGGCCTGTTTGCGCAAACAGTCAACCTCAGTGGTACCAGGATCACGATGCAATACTCCAAAAAGTAAGGGAATCCTTCTTGTGCAACAATGATTTCCTACCTGTCACAAGAGTGGCAATCACTATCCAAACAACACGCTTGCAAAACGAACAATCCAGACGACCACCAGGAAGAAGGTAGCCAACACCACTCCGCGCATATTGTCCGGGGCATAGCTCCGGCTGAATAAACGCATCAGCAACAGATTGGAACAAATGGCTACCAGCGCCAGCGTACGGGTTCGAAAGGTTGGGGAGAAACTGACATTGGCTAACAAATTGTTGTCTTCCATAAAATCGTAGATCGTGAGGAGAATCCCATACAATGCTATAGGTACACAAGCCCCGAGCAACAAGCCCAATGCCACATGATTGCGTTTAAAAAACGTCATACTTCCAAATATTTTAGTCCAGGAATGGAGGCGTAAGTGGTCAGGTCATGTCCGGAAGGCACTACCGAGACGTAATTGTTTTGCAGCGCCCATATATCGGTATCCTCCGAATGATCATCCACCTGGAAAACTCCGGTCAGCCAGTAATATTTTTGTCCTCTTGGGTCCACAGCTTCCATGAATTCCTCACGCCACCTGCCCTCAGCTTGCTTACAAACTCTGATGCCCCGGATACGACCGTTTTCGGGGTACGGAATGTTGACATTAAGCAAGCGACTATGCGGAATGCCACGTTCCATTACATCCCGAATTATTTTATCGACATAAGGTCGGCAAGGATTAAAATCTGCATCAAATGCGAAATTCAGGAGTGAGAATCCGATGGAATTCACACCTTCCAGGGATGCTTCCATGGCGGCCGACATGGTTCCCGAGTAAATGATATTGATGGATGCATTGGATCCATGGTTAATCCCCGAAACACACAAATCCACTTTGCGATCCTTCAGTACGATGTGCTTGGCTAATTTTACACAGTCTACCGGTGTGCCGTTGCATTCGTACGCTTCCAGCCCGGGGAATACATTCACCTTATTTATACGCAATGGTTCTTCCAGGGTCACTGCGTGCCCCTTACCCGACTGGGGCGAGTCTGGTGCTACCACAACGACATCTCCATAAGCACGGACTATATCAACCAAAACACGTATGCCTGGTGCTACGATGCCGTCATCGTTGGTCACTAAAATTAATGGCTTACTCATGGCTGCAAAATAAGACATTTACAGCCAAACTCATTAGGATGGAGTTAATTAGATATTAATTATTCTAATTAGGTGTTCGTCTAAGGACTCAATAATGGCAGTAAGCAAATACCCGTGGCTGTCGGTCAGACGGAGGCTGCTTCTTTTTCCAGCAAACTGACCAGTGATTGCATTGGCTGCATACCTGATTGACGCCAGAGCATTTTACCTTTCTTGAAAATCATAAAAGTGGGAACACCCTGTACTTTGTATTTATTGGCCAGCGTCGGATTGCGGTCCACATCAATCTTCACGATGCGTGCTTTATCGCCTACCTTGGATGCTACCTGCTGAAGGACTGGCGCCATAGCTTTGCACGGACCGCACCATTCTGCGGAGAAATCGACCAATACGGGTTTGTTGCTGCTGATGATGTCTTTGAAGGATACTTTTTTTGTCTTCACGAGTCAATTGATTAAGGATTAATAAAAAGCGAAGCGGATAAAACCGCAACACAAAGATGAAGCATTCATCTTGTGCAGTCCGTGACAGGTATCACAGGGAAAGTTTGAAGATAAAATGTTGCTTGGTTCCCAGAGCAACCAGACAGGTTTTGGGCTCCAGTGATTTAAGCCGGCTCTTCCCGTTTTGTCCCGTCTTTTTGCTTTTCGCCGTTACTTGTTTGAATCGCTGCGTCCAAAGCGGGAAATCTTTAATTTTGCACCGCTAAAGGCAAAAACCATGACAAACGTACAGGTGGGTATCATCCAGATGAGCTGTGTTGCTGAAAAAGCCCAAAATCTGGAAAAGGCCCAGACTAAAATTAGAGCGGCGGCTGCGCAGGGAGCTCAAATCATCTGCCTGCAGGAGCTGTTCACTTCACTCTATTTCTGTGATGAGGAGCATTATGACAATTTTTCTTTGGCAGAAGCTATACCCGGTCCGTCGACAGAAGTCCTTGGCCAATTGGCGAAAGAATTAAAGGTAGTCATCATTGCCTCCCTTTTTGAAAAGCGGGCTGCTGGCCTGTATCACAATACCGTTGCCATTCTGGATGCAGACGGCTCCTACCTCGGCAAGTATCGTAAAATGCATATTCCGGACGATCCGGCCTATTACGAGAAGTTTTACTTTACGCCTGGCGATTTGGGCTATAAGACATTTAAGACCCGGTTTGGCACGATCGGCGTATTGATCTGTTGGGACCAGTGGTATCCGGAGGCTGCACGTATCACCGCACTTATGGGGGCGGAAATGCTATTTTATCCAACAGCCATTGGCTGGGCTACCTCCCAGGATCAGGAGACCAATAGCGAGCAATACCAAGCCTGGCAAACCATTCAGCGCAGCCATAGCGTCGCCAACGGATTACCCGTCATATCGGTTAACAGGGTTGGCCTCGAGCAGAATGGTGCGATGAAGTTTTGGGGTGGTTCATTTATTACCAACGCCTTCGGCCGTATTCTGTATCAGGCTTCCCACGAGGAAGAGGTTATTCATGTTCAAACCATCGACCTGGCTCAATCGGACCGTTACCGGACGCACTGGCCATTTCTGAGAGATCGTCGCATCGACTCTTATCAACCCCTACAGAAAAGGTTTATTGACGAAACATAATCATGGAGAACGTTACCCTGACGCCCCGACAACTCGGATACCGATTCCCTGCTGAGTTCGAACCACATGAAGCCATGTGGTTGAGTTGGCCGCATAACCCGGATACCTGGCCAGGCAAGATCGAAACCATATTTACTTCGTATTGCGCATTTATACAGGAGGTATCGAAAAGTGAAGAGGTCCGTATCAATGTGAAGGATGCGACCATGGAGCAAGACGCCCGAAGAATGCTTCTGGAAGCAGGGGTATCTGCAGAGCGGATTCGATATTTTCACCATCCGACTAACGATGCCTGGTGCCGGGACCATGGTCCGGCTTTTGTAGTCAACCGGGATGCGCCTCAACCGAAGGCAATCATCGACTGGGGTTATAATGCGTGGGGTGGCAAATACCCTCCTTATGATCTGGATGATGTTATCCCAACTCTGATCGGGGATAAACTTGGACTACCGGTCTTTTACCCGGGTATTGTCATGGAAGGCGGTTCGGTCGAATTTAATGGTGATGGCACTCTGTTGACCTCCACCGCTTGCCTGCTCAATCCAAATCGCAATCCTCTGCTTAATCAGGGACAGATCGAGGCCATACTATCTGATTATTATGGCGTAGAGCAGATCCTATGGGTGGATGAAGGCATCATTGGCGATGACACAGACGGTCACATCGATGATACCGTACGTTTTGTCAATCGGGACACGGTTGTCACGGTGATTGAAACGAATGTTGAGGACGAAAATCATTCCCTGCTGCAGCACAATCTCAAGCAGTTAAAGGCCATGCGGCTCCGTGATGGGCAACCACTGAACATCATTGAATTACCTATGCCCGATCCGGTGTATTATCAAGGTCAGCGCTTACCGGTGTCTTACGCCAATTTCTACATTGCCAATCATGCCATCATCGTACCGGTTTTTCACAGCTCTAAAGATGAAATCGCGTTACGCATCATTCAGGACTGTTTCCCCGAACGTACGGTGGTAGGCATTGACTCCCGGGATATTATCTGGGGCTTAGGGAGCTTTCATTGCCTCAGCCAGCAGGAACCTTTGGTTTAGATTGATCTGCCAAGTCCCGGGCATTGCAGCCTGCTTAAGGATAAGAAGAGCCCCATCCTTCACGAAACACGTTCAATCTATACGACAGATCATTGTGTAGGATCAGGTTGTAGGCTCATTGCCACGAAATAGGCTTACGCCGGAAGGTAGCACGGGAATCAGATTGCCCGTCCAAGAAACCATTTCTTCCGCATCCCTTAAGGCTTCATAAGGTGTTGCTATCCCGATCTGATGGACCGATTCATTTACAATTCTACGGTTAAAACTTCCTGGAAGTCCAGACCCGCATTATCCGGAACGTCTGCTCAATTTGCATGACAAATATAAGGTATATGTAAAGGGTATATTATATACATGATAATATCATTATATAAATAAATTTTTCACATTACATAGAATTATCATTTTTAAAAATGCTTATTAATCAATCAAATACATTAAGTATGTTGTCACTTTAAATGAATCCTATATATGAATCGATGCTATTAAAATTTGATTCTTTATTAATGTGTAATAGGAACAATTCACACTATCACAACACGGTTTATGCAGAAAATCCATAATTACCAAATGCTGGCTTCCCATAATGGACACCACGAACATTTCCGTATCTTCACAAAAATGCCTTTGATGATTTTCCTCCGCTTATCCCTCCTTCTCCTGGTGGTTTCCCTGTGGATGGGCTGTCATATTTCTGCCTTGGATGCTTTGGGCCTCCCTAATCCCATCGTGAAGATTTCCAGTGCTCCCGGCCCTGAAGATCTGGCATTGGACACGTTTGAAAACAGACACCGGGTAATTCTCTCCACAGCGGTTCGCCGAACTCAAAAAGGATTACCGCGGGCAGGTGGCCGGATCCAATATCTTCCGGTGCCGGGAGACACCGTTTACACCTTTAGCATCACCGGGTATATGGATTCAATCTACCCGCACGGTATAGACCTGGCTCGCTGGGATGACACGCTGTATTTGTTTGTCATCTCCCATAATGCTACCGTAAAAGACCCTTCGGACTTTAACCGGCACCTTATTTTGCAGTTTCGTGTGACGGACGACCATTTAATCTGGAAGCATACCTGGGAGTCACCATTCCTTAAAGCACCTAACGACCTCTTCGTAACGGATGATGGTCGTATCTATGTGAGCAATTACCTCAAGCGGATTTCAACTTTCCAGACTCTTTGGTCTGCTTTATTCCGGTTTCGTACCGGGAGCATAGTTTATTACCTGCCCGGCGAAGGATGGAACAAATTACCAGGGAGGTATGGATACCCAAATGGGGTTTATGTATCCAGGCAACACTTGTATGTCGCCGAAGGTACCAGGAAGCGAGTCCTCCGATTTAACCTTGATGTGGCGGGGCATCCACAGCCAGCTCCGGTAACCTCGCCGAAAATGTTTCTATTTGCCGACAATCTGATGCCCGGCCCCGAGGGTTGGCTTTATGGCACCTGCCACCCTTTCCCTTTAAAATTTAAAGCACATGCCGCGGATGGCACCAAGATCAGTCCTTCGTGGTTGTTCCGTATCCATCCGGACCTGGCAGACTGGGAGTGGATCGGAAAAGATGACGGGAGCAACATTTCAGCAGCTTCAACCTGCTTACCATACAGAGATACCCTTTACGTGGGACAGGTATTTCAGCCTTATATTTTAAAATTACCCTTCCAGAACCATCGCTAAAGTCTGCAGGATCAGGTCATTCATCGACATGGTGAGGGATTACCTCGATCCGGAGAGAAATGCAGCCGTTGAATCGCATTGAATTTCCTATTATTGTTCCGGTTTGTGGTGATTGGACTGGAGCCACTCTTCACTGCATTTTCATCGAGTCAATAAAATCAACGGTATTAAAATGAAAAGGTCGCTGTTATTTCTCTTGCTCTTCCTCACAATTCTTCAATGGCAATGTTCCAAGACACCTGCTCTACGCTTATTAGTATTCTCAAAAACAGCACAATTCCGGCATGAGTCGATTCCCGCAGGACAGTCGATGTTTTTTCAAATGGCAAAAAATCACGGTTTTACCGTTGATACAACGGAAGATGCCCGTTTGTTTACTGCACAAAATCTAAAGAATTACAATGCCGTCGTATTTCTGAACACTACGGGCGATGTCTTAAACCCGGAACAGGAACAGGAGATGCAGCGATATCTTGCGGCGGGCGGTGGATTTATCGGTATCCATTCCGCTGCCGATACCGAATACGACTGGCCCTGGTATGGAAAGTTGGTAGGCGCCTATTTTAATGGTCACCCCAGCGATCCCAATGTAAGGGCCGGGGCCGCGGATGTTGTGGTTAATGATCACATTTGCACTTCCCATCTACCCGCTCGCTGGGATCGTACCGACGAGTGGTACAATTATAAAGACATCAGCAAAGACATTACCGTCTTAATCAATCTGGATGAATCCTCCTACGAAGGGGGGACTAACGGCGAACAACACCCAATCACCTGGGTCCAGGAATATGGCGGTGGTAAAGTATTTTACACGGGTATGGGCCATACCGATGAGACTTACAGCGAACCTGAATACATTCAGATGATATGGGATGCCGTACAATATGTGACCGGGAACGGCCAGCTACCCGATTACGCCAAACCCACGGTAGCTCCTGAAGAAAATCGCTTCACCAAAGTCGTTCTGACCGATCATCTGGATGAACCTATGGAACTGGAGTACCTGCCGGATGGAAGGTTAATCTGGATCGAACGCAAAGGGGATATCAAAGCTTATAACCCCGCTGATCAAAAGATCTCCACCATTACCCACATGACCGTGCACCATGAACTGGAAGACGGCTTGCTGGGTATGGCCCTCGATCCAAATTATGCCAGCAACCACTGGATTTATTTTTATTACTCCCCGGTAGGCAAAGTGGTCAATCGCTTGTCACGGTTTAATTTTGACGGTCAGACAATTGATATGTCTTCGGAGAAGGTTATCCTGGAAGTCACTACCCAGCGGGACGAATGCTGTCATTCCGGAGGTAGCGTCGAATTTGGAAATGACGGCCAGCTTTTTCTCTCCGTCGGTGACAATACCAATCCATTTGCCTCCGAAGGTTATAATCCCAGTGACGAGCGACCAGGCAGAAGTGCATGGGATGCACAACGCAGCTCCGGCAACACCAACGACCTGCGTGGAAAGATACTTCGTATTCATCCGGAGACGGACGGCACCTACACCATTCCGGATGGCAACCTTTTCCCCAAGGACGGCTCCCAGGGAAGACCGGAAATTTATGTGATGGGGTGTCGTAATCCATTCAGAACTTCCATTGATAAACACACCGGTTACCTGTATTGGGGTGATGTCGGTCCGGATGCCAATAAAGACAGCATTGGCCGTGGTCCCAGAGGTTACGATGAAGTGAATCAAGCCCGTGAAGCCGGATACTTCGGCTGGCCTTATTTTATCGGGAATAACTATGCCTACAATCGCTATGATTTTGCGACCGGTAAGCTGGGTGAACCCCGTGATCCTATGGCCCCGGAAAATAATTCGCCGAACAACACGGGAGCAAAAATATTGCCCCCGGCCCATCCGGCCTTTATCTGGTATCCCTATGCCATTTCCCCTGATTTCCCATTAGTTGGGACCGGAGGACGGAATGCCATGGCCGGTCCGGTTTTTTATCGAAATGATTACCCGGATAATCCGGCGCGTTTTCCTGCCTATTACGATGGCAAATTATTTACCTACGACTGGATCCGCGGTTGGATCATGTCAGTAACCCTGGATTCGGTGGGTAACTTTGTCAGCATGGAGCGCTTCCTGCCCGGTATCCATTGGAATAACATGATCGACGTAGTTATGTCTCCCCAGGGTGATATGTTCATGCTGGAATATGGGACTGTCTGGTTTCATCTCAATCCGGATGCACGGCTAGTACATCTTACTTATACCGCTGGTAACAGGCCACCGGTACCTGACCTGACTGCCACCCGGGATGTCGGAGCAGCCCCCATGGTGGTGAACTTCTCCGGCGCCAATTCGAAAGACTATGATGGTGATCATCTCCAGTATACCTGGATGATCGGAGATCAGCAGGTAACCGGAAACGGAGCAACCATGACCCACAATTTTGCTGATCCCGGCGTCTACGATGTAAAAATGATGGTATCTGATCCGGCAGGCAATACCGCATCGCTCACTCAGACCATCCGGGTAGGTAATGAACCTCCTACCGTTGCTTGGAAACTCAATGGCAACCAGTCCTTCTTTTGGGACAATGAACAACTGGAGTATCAGGTGGATGTGAAAGATAAAGAAGATGGAACCCTGGAATCAGGTGTGGACCCTGCGCACGTCATTGTGACTATGGATTACATTGAAGACGGCTCCGATATCAATAAAAGTGCCATCGATCATGCTTCACAAGTCATGGCATCCAGCCTTATCCGGGGAAAAGAGCTTCTGGATGGCAGTGATTGTATGACCTGTCATCAAATCGATATTGCCTCGATTGGTCCCAAATATCAGGATGTGGCCGAAAAATACCATGATGCCACCGACGCCGTTTCATACCTGGCCGATAAAGTCATCAATGGAGGCGGTGGTGTTTGGGGAGAGAATGCAATGGCCGCACACCCTGCTCTGAAAAAAGAAGAGGCGGAACTGATGGTGCAATACATTTTGTCCCTGGCTGATGAAAAGCCTCAATCAACCAGCATGGCTTCCAGTGGAACAATAAAACTGGATAAGCAAAAACCGGGGCTTCTTAATGACCGGTACATTCTGATTGCCTCCTATACTGACAAGGGCGGAAGTCAGGTCGGCCCATTGGAAGCCCGGGATGTTTTGGTGTTACGGCGTCCCAATATCCAGGCTGCTGCTTTCGATGAGATCAATAAGGTTCAGAAATTTGAGATCAAAGCTGGTCAGGCGCCTGGTGTCACGCAAGACATGGAGATCATTCTTGGAACATCAGGGGGCTATCTGGCGTATAACGATTTGGATCTGACCGGAATTGGCTCCGTCAAGTTGATTGGAAGCGCCCCGGCAAGCTATATGGCAGGGGGCTCGGTGGAATTACGTCTGGATTCCGCTGACGGGCCGGTGATCGGAAGCACAGCGATTGAAACTATGGAAGGAATGCCCGGAACTTTATTTCAGATACCCGTTGCCATCCAGAAAACGCAAGGGATGCACAACTTGTATCTAACCTTTACGACACCAACTGGTGAAGGAGCCGTGTGCAGTTTGACCATGCTCGTATTTGAACCGGAAAAAAACATGTGATAAGAAACGAATTATTTCAGGTTCAACCCAAAACATGCATTTGAAACACCTCAGACTAATGCAAGAATGATTTGCAGTAGCCGGAAAGAATTTCATGCACAAAATCTTATAATTTATCGCTGTTCGTATTGCCTCAAGCTGTCAATGCTGTGATGCCTGATGAAGGGTTTTCACATAAACGATAAATTGGACCATGATCGTCGTACTTATTTTAACAGGAATCCTGATCATAGCTGTCTGGTGGTATCTGCGTCGGGCCAAGTTCGGTAGAGATCCGCGAGGTCCGCATCTTGCCCGCATTGCTCATTCTCCACACTTTCGCAAAGGGGCTTTTCAAAATTTATCCGAAACCCCTGCGCTCACCGAAGGACACAATTATTTCAGCATTATTTATGAGAATTATTTTAAAAAGAAGCCGCGTCAATACCCGAAAGATGAAATCCCGGCCGTAAAAACCGACCTAAAAAACCTTCCTATACACTCCAACTTGCTGGTCTGGTTCGGACATTCATCGTATTACCTCCAGGTCGACGGAAAACGGCTATTGGTGGATCCTGTTTTTAGCGGCAACGCCTCTCCCCTGCCTGGAACAGTAAAGTCATTTTTGGGCACCGATCGCTATTCGGCAGCCGACCTGCCGGACATCGATTATCTGTTCATTACGCACGATCATTACGACCATGTCGATTACGAAACCCTGATAGCCCTAAAAAGTAAAATTAAAACCATCCTGTGTGGATTAGGGGTCGGGTCCCATTTCATCCACTGGGGTTTTTCACCGGAAACAATTATCGAAAAAGATTGGTATGAAAAGTTGGAGATAGGTGCTGACTTTACGGTATTTGTTGAACCGGCGAGGCATTTTTCCGGTCGAAAACTGACCAGAAACCAAACCTTATGGGTTTCTTATCTGCTTAAAACGCCGGGAATTACCATTTATTTGGGCGGTGATAGTGGTTACGATACACATTATGCGGCCATTGGAAGTAAATATACTCCGATCGATTTGGCCATATTGGACAATGGTCAATACGACAAAGCCTGGAAATACATTCACAACCATCCCGAAGACACCTTGCAAGCTGCCTTGGACTTAAAGGCTAAACGGTTGTTTCCGGTTCATTCTTCAAAATTTGCATTAGCCGCACATGCCTGGGATGATCCGCTGAGAAGAATCAGCGAACTCTGCAAATCAAACGGAGTACCCCTGGTTACGCCAATGATCGGCGAGCCCGTTGATCTAAATAACCCAAATCAGCAGTTTAAAGAATGGTGGACCCCGGTTAGGTGACCGGAAGCATCAATAGGTCTGTGTGGCCCTCGCACCTTGGTTATGACCAATATGCGTTATCTTTATCAATGGTCATGAATGCCTGTCAAGGTCTAAATACCCGATAACCATTCTCAAGGAACCCGAAGAATATGGTTGTACGCATAATAATCCCGACGGTTTTCCTTTTGGTGAACCTCGCTGCAAATTGCCAGACTAAATTTCCATTGTTTCTGGAAGGGACCTGGCAAGTCGATGAAAAAAACACCTTTGAAACGTGGAAAAAAATATCCGGAAATCACCTTAAAGGATATTCGTTTGTCATGAAGGATTCTACAAAAATAATTACCGAGTCGCTGGAGATCTATGTTCAAAATGACAACCTGTATTATGCGGCTACAGTGCCGGATCAGAATGACGGTAAAACCATTGTATTTAAGCTTGTACCTGGAAGTCTTACCAGCTATTCGTTTGAAAACCCGGAACATGACTTTCCCAACAAAATCATATACACCAACATCTCGGAGGGAAAATTAACGGTAGAAGTTCTGGGCAACTCCGGAGCAGGCTTTACCCTGAACATGACCAGATTATCAATAAATTCACCAAATTGAATGCGTAAAACACTGGCAAACCGGCATTCTGATTGGACAGTTTACTAGGATTTCATCACCTTAAAAAATAACAACACCATGGATAAAGCAACACAAACCATGATCGACAACCTGCACAAAAACACTGGGAAGTCCTTGGAGGAATGGGTAGCCATTATCCGCAGGGAGCATTTTGGCAAGCATGGCGAAATGCTCAAATTTTTGAAGGAAGAACACGGATTTACGCACGGGTTTGCAAACCTGGTTGCTATGAAAGCCCGGGAAGCAGATGCCGGTTCTGTGGAGAATAAAAATGTCCTGATTGACGAGCAATACCAGGGAAAGGAGCATTTGCGTCCGATCTATGACAAACTGATCCAAGGCATCGCGCAATTCGGTACAGACATCGAGGTAGCCCCAAAGCGAGCTTACGTCAGCTTACGACGCAAGAAACAATTTGCCCTGTTGCAACCGGCAACAAAAACGCGATTTGAAATCGGTCTGAACCTGAAAGGTCTTGAAGCCCAGGGAAAGCTAACCGCCATCTCCACAGCAAACGCCATGTGCTCGCACAAGATCAACCTCTTGAAGCCTGAAGATATCGACCCGGAGGTCATGGAGTGGCTCCGGATGGCCTACGAACAAGCCGGTTAGCGGATAAGAACACAACTGCGTCAGGCTGATTCCGGTGGTATTGGGCCGATTGTTAAACCTAACACACAGATCATGGAATTTGACAGAACCGGATTTATTCTTTACACGCTGAATTATCAGGCATGTGTGCAATTTTATGAACATATCCTGGATTTAGATAAACTTTTCGAGACACCTGATCTGACTTGTTTTTCTTTCGGATCTTCCTATTTAATGGTAGAAGAAGGTGGAGAATATGCCGCTAACCGGACTGAAAATGGAAGCATAAAGTCTTGTCTCCGGATGAATGTGCCAAACGTGAGGAAATTAGCTGACGAACTAATCGCCAAAGGGATCAGCGTGGATTACCAGGAACATACATGGGGAACAGTAGCAAAATTTTTTGATCCGGATGGCAACTTGTGCTCATTTAAAGACAGTGCCAAATTTGAGGATCAAATCTGGGTTTTTAAACAGAGATAACCGAAATTAAACTCACTTAGCATAAACTCCAAAAACCAAACAATCGATGAATGCAAAAATCGAAAAATATGCCCAGATCTCGGAAATTGTGGGAGCTGTCGCGGTAGTCATTTCCCTCATCTATGTAGGAATCAGTATAAGGCAAAACACGAAAGCCGTACAAGTCGCTAATCATCAGGCTCTGGTGTCGATGGATATGGAAAAAAACGCCTGGTTCCGCTTGCCGGGATTCGCCGAAATCTATGAAATAGCCTTGACGAATCAGGACTCTCTCCTGCCTGCCCAGGTTATCCAGCTCAATACCTTCATTGCGGATATGTTTAATGCCTGGGAGTTCGCATTCATTACCTATCAGAATGGAGCCATGGAAGAAAAGATATGGCATGGATGGAATGGCTATTACCAGAGTCAGCTGGATATCAACCCATTTTATCGATTCTGGGAAAGTCATAAATCAGGTTTCTCCAAGGAGTTTGCCCATTACATCGAGTCCGTTGAAACCAATCATTAATACAATCCCAGAAGAATTTAAAAAACACCATCATTTAAAAAGCCAAGCCATGGAAAACCAATACCCCGTCAAAATGAAAGCCTTATGGCTCTCTGAATATGGTAAAAAGCCTGAACTACGCGTCGTGGATGTGCCCAAACCGGGAAAACGGGAAGTCTTAATAAAAATTGCCGCGTCGCCAATTAATCCTTCCGATGCCATTTTTCTGCAGGGAAAATATCCAACCAAGAAATCCTTGCCGGTTATTCCTGGCTTTGAAGCAAGTGGTCAGGTGGTAGATTCCGGCAATCATTTTCTTGCCAAGCGGCTGCGTGGAAAAAATGTAGCTTGTTTTGCCCCTCTGACCGGCAATGGCTCCTGGGCAGAATACATGGTCACCGATTTTACATTTGTGTCTCCCTTAAAGAAAGACATACCGGTTGATCTGGGCTCCATGCTCATGGTAAATCCTACTACGGCACTGGCCTTTATTGATATCTGTAAGAAACATAATTATAAGGCGATGGTCAACACGGCGGCCGCCAGTGCATTGGGGAAAATGCTTATAAAAGCTTGTTCGGATGCAAAAGTAACCCTCATCAATGTGGTTCACCGGCAGGAGCAAGTGGAGTTGCTTGCAAAACACGGCGCCAAAAATATCTTAAACAGCAGTGATACAGACTACCTTACTCAATTACAGACAATATGCAAACGGGAAAACGCTTTGATTGCTTTTGACGCCATTGGAGGCTCCAGTACGCAAGATCTTTTAAGCGCCCTGCCCAAAGGTGGCGAAGTCCGCATTTATGGCCGTTTGTCCGGAGACTTCTTTTCCGCCGATGTGACCAATATTCTGTTTGAACGAAAGCAGGTAAGCGGATTTTGGCTGTCAGAATGGATACCCAGGCAACCGCTGCTGAAATTATTAAAGATTTTAAAAAATGCTCAAAAATTAATTTCGTCCGGGGAAGAAATAACCATCCACAAAAAAATCACCCTGGATGAATTTGATGCTGGAATCGAAGATTATTTAGCCAACATGACTGCCGGTAAAGTATTGCTTTGTCCAGGAGGGCATCCAACCAATGAAATCGTCCCATAGTAGACAAAATAACATCTATGAGCAATATTCTCAGAAATTTCCGTCGGTTATGGCTATCTGAAAATCGATTCAGCAAATACCTCGCGTATGCCATCGGAGAAATTATTCTGGTGGTGATCGGGATCCTTATTGCCCTGCAAATCAATGAATGGAATGCAAGGAGACAACACCGTCAGGAAGAAAACAGAATATTACTAAGTCTAAAAAAAGATTTAATTAATGACACCTTACAATTGACCTATAACATCACAACGGCGGAAGACAGAACAGCACAAATTGATTCAGTCTACATTGCACTCGGTAATCCCCACCAGTTTACTTCAGGTAAATTTCTTCAAATGGCTTATACATTGGCCAGCAGTAATGAATTCAATGTGAACAGCGGTACTTTTGATGAAAGTTTATCCTCCGGTTCCTTAAAATACATTCGTAATGATTTACTCCGTCAAGAGATTTTCGAATATTACCGTATTTCCAAATTGAATGAAAACGACAAATATGCAACACAACAAAAATTCGATGTCGTTTTTCCGATCATGTTCAAAACCTTATCCACATCAAAAGATTTTTTTGATCAATTTATTGGACATCCCTCTGCATTCAAGCAGTTAGATATTGAAAGTTTATCCGGCAACATTGAATTTATCGCTGCTGTAAATCAGCGATATTCATCGGAGAAAAACCAGATTCGACATTGGCATCATTTTATTACAATGAGCAAGCGTCTGATCTTTTCAATTGAGACAGAACTGGGGAAATTATAACTATTTACCCACCACTGGGAGGTATGTTAAACTGGAACTTTCGATTGCATTCCTCTCACCCGATACTGACAGCCCCTGCACACCTTTATAATCCGTGGTGGAAGATCGACAGTCACTAGCAACTCAGTGTCCCGGCTGTCTACCCTTTAACCTTCCGTCGTAATTGGTGCCTTGATAGGAACCCCAATGCGGTGGTTGACTTATCGGGAAATGGGTGCTAATCCGATGTATCTGCATGCCATCAAAGGTGTAGGTATGACGCAGGTTGGTGCCGTGGCAAAAAATAATATCGAGGTATCCGTCTCCATCCAGGTCCCCGGCCCAGGGTGTCGAGGCAAAGTTGCTGCCCTGATAGGACTCCCCAATCTGCTGGATCTGATTTGACCGGAAATCAATCATCATCAGGGTCGTGTAAAAATACTTTTGAAAAAGTGTCCCGACTTCCTGGTAGTTGATGCTCATGATCACTTCATCGATCCCGTCATTATTCAGGTCAACCGCGAGTGGTGAAGCAATCTGATAATATCCCAACGAATCGGAAAACAAAACTTGTCCAGAATTTCCATCGACCATCCGTTGCAAGCTCCAATCCAGCTTGGGCCAGGTTCCCTGCCCATAGGTTATGAATACATCCGGCACTTCGTCGGCATTAAAGTACCCGATGCAGGGCGACGTGTATGAGGTGCTATTGGGAATATCCAGTTCCCAGATGTTTTTTTTGGTCAGCCCATCGATAGCAATCAACCGGCCTTCCGCCGCATTGACCAGGATGTCGCTTATACCATCCTGATTCAGGTCGGCACAAGATACCGGACCTATAAATCCGGAGTTTTTACCGGACTTTAATCGTACTGCCCGGTCCAGGCTTTCTGTGCAGACATGGACGAGGCTGTCCGCATACAAACTGCCGCCAATGGTCTCGCCACCGGTTCCGAACACCACTTCCTGTCCTGCCGGCCCATTACTCAATACCGGAGACATGTAGATTTCTTTGCCATCGGGCATCGGAGCAAGCTTTAGCAATTTACCGGTTCTGGCGCTTACGATGACCAGATATCCCGGTGCCCGGTTTGGATCATAAGGCTCCACCAACACATCCCCTCCATTTGCCAGCAATAAGTCTGACAAACCATCTTGGTCCTGATCGGGTATCCACTGGGGATTGTAAAAATTAAACCAGCGATGAGTGAGAAATACGGGGCTATCGTTTACTTCCATAAAACGCCACAGCAATTGACCTGATTTTCCGTCAATCGCTATCAATTCGGCTGAACGCCCACCAATGACAACATCGTCTACCAAATCTCCATTGATGTCCAAAAATATCGCCGAACCAAAAATCTGATCTTTTGCCCGCACGTGCCATAGCATATGACCATCCCGTCCGTCCAGGGCAATCACCGCAGAGTCACAGGAATTAAATTCTTCCCGGCCAGCTCCCATCACGATGTCCATGATGCCATCCGCATTGAGATCGGTCACCCGAGGAGATGAAAATGATCCAATAGTCGGCAGATCAGTCGTCCAGCTCATTTGGCCATTTAATGGTAAACTACGGCCAACCATAGAAAGTATCAGGATTGGAGCGATGGCTTTCAGACCAGTACGTGACCAAACCTTACCCGGGCAATTTTGGCATCGCATGACACCCATGAATTTGTCAGTTTACGTCTTCAGGAAATTAAGACCTAAAATTTCGCGGTGGGCTTAAAGGCTGCTGAACGGGAAAAGAATCGGGTTAACGGAATCAGTAGATGGATAATCCGTCCATATACCACCCTATGAAATGGGGATACCCAACGTATTGGGAGGAACCAATGGCTGAAGGATTTAGCGTATTGGACTCCAACCGGCTTAAATGAGTTTCTCTGGAGCTTTTGGTCAAGTTCCATCATTCCTCTGAAAATTGGCGTAACTTAGAAAGAGGTCCTGCCTCTCCGGCAGGAATTAGATTCGAGGGCTAATAGATAGAACATGAAAAGCTCTAATTCATTTATCCTGGTAGCCGGCGTTATGGCCATATTGATAATGGCCAGTTGCCGCAGCAAGAACGTCTACCCCAATCCTGCCCTGAACCAAATCGAACTGCTTCGCGGAGATATTATTCTATGCAGCGGGAAAGACTTCGGAGATGTAGATTTTGCCATGTCCTGCGACTATTCGGTCCGGGAAACTTTTGAGCTGGCCATATCACTGTTGCATTCGTTTGAATACGATGAGGCGGAGAAGGCATTTGTACAGGTTATTGACGCCGATCCGAATTGTGCAATGGCCTACTGGGGAGTCGCTATGAGCATTTACCATGCCCTATGGGAGCCGCCGGGGCCGGAACAACTGAAGAAGGGTGAAAAGATCCTGCAGATTGCGGCCACCATCCCTAAGACAGAAAGAGAAGAAGAATACCTTGCTGCCGTGGGCGAATATTATCACCACTGGGAAAACACCGATCCGAAAACCAGGCACAAAAATGGCTGATAAAATGGAGGCCATCTATTTGAAATACCCGGACGATAACGAGGCTGCCGTCCTCTATGCACTGGCACTAAATACCACCGCAGACCCTGCCGATCAAAATTTTACCAACCAGCGGAAAGCGGGCAGCATCCTCGAATCCCTTTTCTCAGACCATCCGAATCACCCTGGAATAGCTCATTACATCATCCACAATTATGACAATCCGGTATTGGCGTCAAAGGCCTGGCCACTGCCCGCAAGTATGCGCAAATTGCTCCGGCTTCTGCCCATGCTCAACATATGCCCTCTCATATTTTTACCCGATTGGGTCTATGGGATGAATCCATTGAGTCCAGTTTAAACTCCATAGCTTCAGCAGTCTGTTATGCAGATCAGGCAGGATTCAATGCCCATTGGGATGAAGAATTACATGGCATGGATTACATAGTATATGCCTACCTGCAACGCGGCAATAATGGTCAAGCTGCTGCACAAAACGATTACCTGAATACTTTTGAAAAAGTATATCCTGTAAATTTCAAAGTTGCTTATGCCATGGCGGCTATACCCGCAAGAATGGTTTTGGAAAATAAGGATTGGAAATCTGCAGCGAATCTGACTCTGCCTCCAATAAACTTCCCCTGGGAGCAGTTTCCCTGGCAAGTGGGTATCCTGCATTTTACCCGCGCGCTCGGTGCTGCGCATACCGGGGATCTCAAAGCAGCCTACTCCGAGCTCGCGCAACTTGACACCCTCCAGGCAAAATTAACCAGAGCGAATAATACCTATCAGGCCAATCAGGTAATGATCCAGTCACTCGCCGCTAAAGGCTGGATCAAGTGGGCTGAAGGCAATTTTCAAGAAGCCTTGAGCCTGATGCAAGATGCCGCAATCCGTGAAGACCAAACCACCAAACATCCGGTGACCCCATGTGAAGTATTGCCCGCCCGGGAGCTTCTTGCCGATCTCCTGCTGGCAATTGACCGACCGGAACAGGCACTTATGGCCTATCAAATGGATCTGACTACGCATCCAAACCGCTTAAATGGGCTTTATGGTGCTGCAGTATGTGCTCTGAAATTGAATGATACCGAAGCGGCTAAAAGTTTTTATCAGAAGCTGCTATCTCTTGCCGGCGATGAAGCAAATGAGCGGTCAGAGATCGCCGAAGCATCGGACTACCTGGTTACCCATGAAAAGAGATAACGGAACGAAGTTCCATTTGCGATTCTAATCCGGCGGGATGTCCATTAATTTTCCAATTTTTTTACGGCCTCAAGAGCAGAGGGCAAGTCAGGCCGTATGGCGAGCGCCTGTTTGTACGCTTTCAGTGCGGCGTTCCGGTCACCGCTTTTCAACAAGGCCTCACCGTAGCTGTCCCAGCAGTTGGCTATGTCCGGAAATAATTCAGTATTCAGTTTAAAAATCTGTATGGCCTCGGTAGTCATACCGGAATACAGCAAATTGTAGCCGATCTGATTCAACCATACATCCGCGGGCTCACGATCTTCCGTGCCCGCAATGAACTCCGCAAAATGTTCCTTCAAATAACCGATGCCCTGATCACGATAGACTGCATAGAGTCTAGGAATCAACGGCAGGTCAGGAGCGACAGGCTGCTTTCCATTGATCAGATCGTAGATTGCCTTTCCCAGATTTTCAGCCACCGGTTCGTCCATATTAGCCAGTACGATGACATCAAGGTGGCGCTGAATGTCCACCAACGCCAGAGCATTGGCTCCTTCGAATCCACCGGCTACCGGAATGGCACCACCATCTTTCTTCAACTTCTGGATAAAAGGATAAAAATCGTCGTATTGCTTTCCTGCCGGACTTACCAGTTGATCTGAAAAGAAATAAGCCTCAATAAATTTGAACAAGTCTTCAGCCGTCATGATAAACCCACCGGCAGGTGTCGGTATCAATAACAGATTCTCATTGCTTTCCAAGGATCCGAACATCGTCTTCATGTACCCGATCGCCCGGTTTGGCGTTGCCTCCTTCTTTTCGTCAACCACTGTATGGGTCATGTCCAAAGGAATCACAATCCGATCCAGGATGTTCTGGTAAAATGGCTTACCAGTCACTTCCTCGATGATACCACCCAGCAACAGGTATCCTGCATTGCTGTATTGCCATTCTGTTCCCGGCTCAAAATCCAGCGGCATTTTACGAATCCTTTCGACCAGTGCAGGTATTGTCTGTTCGCTTTTGGGCAAATCAAAAAAGCCGGGCTCCTGCATGTAATCTCCATAACCTGAAGTATGATCAATCAACTCCTTGATGGTCACCTTCGTGGCGGCTTCTTCGGGAAACCCGTTCAGGAATTTACCCAAAAGATCATCCGGCTGTATCTTTCCTTCTTCGATCAACTGCATAACCAGAACTTTGGTAAACAGCTTATTAATGGATCCAATGTCAAAATACGTACTCATGGTATTCGCAGTTCCATGCTCCCGGTTTGATTGTCCAAATGCCTTTTGATAGACCGGCTCACCTTTTTCGGCCACCAGAACCACTCCCGAAAAGATGTCCAAATCCTGATATTGCTTGACCAGCGCATCAATTTTTTGGGCTAATTGATCCGGCTGGTTGATAACCTGACTGTGCATTGTATTAATCATCAGGATATTTACGAACCATAGCCACACCCTATTTAATTTCATTTTTAGTCTGTTTTATCCTTCAAGATTAAGTTCCAGGAAACTGGTATGCAAACACCTGGGATCAGCATCCCGTCATTTGGTATCAGGCCGGGGGATTTTGTGACGTGTTCATTGGGTTGCCACCCACTTCAATCGCTTATCTTTAATTTTGAACCAGCAGGTCCGAATTGAAGGATTGATTTCGAAATTCGGGATGAAAATGGTCCATTACATTCAGAAAAAAACAGGTATGATCAACACCGAACGCCTTTCCTTAAGGTTGCTGAATAATACCGACCCGGAATTTATTCTCGAATTAGTCAATATGCCTGAATGGATCCGGTTTATTGGCGATCGAAATGTCCATTCCACAGAGGATGCCCAAAATTACATCCAGAATGCGCTGCTGGATACAACGTCGCAATACTGGATCGTGAGCTTGAAAGAAGACAAAATACCCATCGGTTTGATAACCTTCATGAAGCGATCCTATCTATTGCATTTTGATATTGGCTTTGCTTTCCTGACCCAATATACCAACCTTGGCTACGCCTATGAAGCAGTAAATGCTGTCGTGGAAACGATCCTCTCTGACCCGTCCCATGAAAAGATTGCAGCTATTTTGCTTCCGGAAAATAAAAAGTCAATCCGGTTACTCCAACGATTGGGCTTAAGGTTTGATACGGAGATCAAGAAAAAAGAGCAAGTCCTCCATCTCTATTCTGTCCCGACCGATTACCTGAAAATTAACCGGCTCACCAGCCGCTTTTTTAACCTGTTTACCAATACCAATCAACAAACTCCGCCATTGGATGATCTTTATTCCATTTGTCTGCAAAAAGCAATTATTGCCAAAAAGGAAATCGACCGAACAGAAATATATGACCTGGAAGAATTTCTAAACCCAAGAAAAAAAATCCTCACCGATGGGACCTTAACCGAATTCAGGGAGTATGAAGTTTCGGAGGAGACCAGGATCAGCAATAATCTGGCTCAACGCATCTCGCGGTACCACAAAGATGGCTATCTGAATGGGGTCTATTTTTCGGAAAATGGAACCAAATTATTTCAATTCACCAATGATGAAAATACCTGGAAGATTGCCAGCGTAATTTGGGAAGATTCGACCTCACCGTTATCCTGAATTTTGATTCAACATGTAGTGACTCCTATATCCAGATTCATCCAAATGATCCACAAACCATGAATAAGCTATTAAAATATACCGAAAAGGACCTTCAGAATATTGAGTTGGAGGACTGGCTGAACCGGAAACCTGCCGAACTACGACCTATCGCCAGCAAATGGATTAAGGTGATCCATCACTGCGGACCGGATGTTCAGGGTATCTTTCATGATAATTATCCGATGGGCTGTGTGGATTATGCTCCATTCGCCTATGTCAATGTCTACAGTGCACATGTAAACGTCGGTTTCTTTTATGGGGCAACCCTGCCTGACCCATCCGGAATACTGGAAGGCACCGGAAAACTGGGCCGGCATATCAAACTCAGGCCTGACCAGGTATATGACGAACAGACCGTTAGACAACTCATCCAACTGGCTTACCAGGACATCCTGCAGCGCACAATCTGGGAATAGCATCCAGCTATTGCTTCCAGTATTTGTCTCCTACTTTTTTGGCACCCAACACCATCAGGGTCCGCTATAAAAATTTACTTTCCTTCCGACAAACCTGAAATCATTTTTGATATCTTTAATAGCAAGCCCCATAACCGCTGGAAACGCTTAATAAATGACTCGAAGAACAACCCTGCTTATTTCCGCAGCGATTGCATTCGGACTCGGATTTGCATTACGGTCCTCCTTGAACAATCAAACCACAAATACAACATCAATGAAGAGAGTAACTGGTATCGGTGGCATCTTTTTTAAATGCAAGGATCCCGACCAAATGAAAGAATGGTATAAAACCCATCTTGGATTTAAAACCGACCCTTATGGGGTACAGTTTGAATGGCGCGACGAGGAAGACCCTTCCAAAAAAGGTTCTACGGTGTGGAGCCCATTCCCAGAAAAGACCGGCTATTTTGCACCCTCAGAAAAGGATTTCATGATCAACTACCGCGTCGAAAATCTGGAAGAGCTCGTTACGGCACTTAAGGAGGAAGGCGTAACCATCGTGGATGATCTGGCAACCTACGATTACGGTAAATTCATCCATATCCTGGATCCGGAAGGAAACAAAATCGAATTGTGGGAGCCGCTCGATTAACTATCCGATTGTTAACCCTTCGAACGACTTTACACCATCCTCATCCGGGGTACGAATGAAAAAATTGCACGTTTTCTGGCTGGTAGCTATTCCTTTATTAATTCATGAATGCCATTCAGATCATGACACACGGCATGGTAAGGAAAGTGAGCTCATAACCACAGCATCCGGATTACAGTACCAGAGCATCCAGGCGGGCAAAGGCCGAAGCGCTCAGGCAGGAGATACGGTCCTTATTTATGAAACTGCAAGTTACCGTAATGGAACCGTACTATATACCAATGAAAATAGTGAACGGCCAATTTCCGTTTTGATTGGAGGCAACCAGGCCACGAAAGGTGAAGATGAAGGGCTGCGCGGTATGAAGGAGGGAGAAATCCGGCTGATGATCATACCTCCGGCACTGAGCAGACGCTCGACCTATCCTCCTAACCTTTCACCGGATTCAATTCTAGTAGTCCGAGTGCTTCTGGATAAGATATTGTAATACGATGTCGCCCACATTAATGGAGGTTAACACCGTGCAACGGCAAAATTGGAAATGCACGAACGAATAAGACACAACGCACCTATAATTAATCCAGTGACAACATTGAATTAATACACAAACATGGCTAAACAAGATGTGCACCTGCTCCTGCCCTTCCTGGAACCATTCGACTCCGGCAAAAGAGACCTTGTCTTATGGCTGCGTGATTTCGCCTGGGATCTTTGTCCGACCGCCAATGAATTGATCTACGATAATTACAATGCCGTTGCATTGGGATGGAGTCCTACGGACCGGCAGAGTCACACGGCCTGCACGCTATCGATAGGTAGAACCAGCATGAATGTTCTTTTTGGATTTTACTGGGGCACTTCATTACAAGATCCGAATAAAGTCCTTCGTGGCGGGGGCAATCAATTCCGGTCTATTTTGGTGCCCGACCTGGACACCTTTCCGAAAAGGGCTGCGGAGCAACTGGTTCATGAAGCCTATACATTATCCCTATCCAAGGTAAAGGACTCCAGGCAGCTGATGGTAGGACAAACCATTGTCAAATCCATTTCGGCAAACAAAAGGGTAAAGTAATCCAGATAAAACCCGGCTCAGTGAATTAAAAATAACGCGTGGTGTTATTAGTGAATTCTTACATTTTTTGAATTCCGTTTGCAGTTTCTTTATTTTCCTCTCCAGGAATTAAAGTCGTTATGAAAATCTGCTTATTCATCCTCTTTACCCTATTGTTCGCGCTACCTATCCATGCGCAGGCATATCACGCGGGAGATTCTGTGATCATTACCTGGAATAAAGGTAAAACGACCGTAAAAACCGACGAAGCCGGGTTAATGATCCTGAACATCTCACTTAAAGAACGGATGAAGATTAATAGACGGGGATGGGTCGAATACGGCGATTTGGGCGCTAAAGGGGATGGTAAGACCGACGACCTTACAGCAATCGCCGCAACGCATGCATTGGCCAACGAATTAACCTTGCCCGTTAAGGCATCAGACAATGCTGTTTATTACATCGGAGGAAGTGCCCGGATAGCCATCATACGGACCAACACGGATTTTGGCTCAGCTTCATTTATCATCGATGATACCCGGGTGGAAAATCATAACGCACCGGTTTTTCTCGTCGAATCCAGCCTGCCTTCGTTCAATCCGGATGGGTTGACCACGTTAAAAAGAGACCAACAGCACCTTGACCTGGCACTGTCCGGGCCCTGTCTGATTTCCGTCACCAATGAACATGTTAAACACTACATCCGCTACGGATTGAATCAGGACAACGGCGCCTCCCAAACGGATATTTTTTGGTGGATGCGGATGGCAATGTCGATCAGAATGCCCCCATTCTCTGGGATTTTGATCAGATCACGGATGTCTCGGCGCAACCCATCGATATGCAGCCCCTGATCATCCGGGGAGGTCGCTTTACCACGATTGCCAATCAAGCCGAATCCAAATACACGTACTACAGCCGTAACCTGGCGATTCGTCGTTCTAACGTCCAGTTGATCGGGCTGGAACACCGGATCGAAGGAGAAGGAGACCACGGAGCACCTTACGGAGGTTTTATCAATATCAGCGAATGCGCCAATGTGCAGGTGCGTAATACGATTTTAACCGGACATAAAACCTACCAAACCATCGGCTCAGCTGGGAAACCGGTTTCCATGGGGACTTACGACATCATCATCGTCAATCGTGCCCTGAATGTTTCTTTTGTCAACTGCCGGCAAACCAACGACATCGATGACCGCACCTACTGGGGCATCATGGGTTCGAATTATTCAAAAACCTGCTTTACGACAGTTGCATATTTTCCCGATTTGATGCGCACAAGGGCGTCGCGAATGCGACCATCCGGAATTCAACCCTTGGGCACATGGGCATCAATGCCATCGGTAGCGGCACATTCACCGTAGAAAATAGTACGATTCGCGGTAACAGCATCATCAACCTGCGTTCCGATTATGGAAGTACCTGGCAGGGTAGTTTTGTGATTCGCGATTGCACTTTCATACCTGCGGGAGGACGACCGGTCCAGGCGGCATTAATCAATGGATCCTACTCCGGACAGCATGATTTCGGCTACACCTGCTACATGCCGGAAAAGATTACCATCCAGAATCTCTTCATCGACGATACCAGTCATCCGGAAAAATATCAGGGTCCGGCAATTTTCGCCAATTTTAATCCGAATCGCACTAATGATTCGTACCGGGAACCATTTCCCTATATCCTGACCAAAGCCGTTATTCTGGAAAACGTGACCACTGCCAGCGGACTCGAATTGAGGCGAAGCGATAATCCGTTTATGTTTGAGAAGGTAAAGATTATTAGTAAATGAAAATCAAAGCGGAGACGCCCCGGCTTATTTTACAGGAGATCGAATATTCCGATGCAGAGGATCTGTATGAAATGGATTCCGATCCGGAAGTGCATAAACTGATCGAAAAGAACCCGGTCAAATCCATGGAAGAAATGGAGCAGGTGATCCGGATGATCCAAGCACAATATCAAAAAATGGAATTGGCCGGTGGGCGGTCGTCAATAAAATAACGCTAGAGTGTCTGGGCTGGGCTGGTTTAAGATTGGTGGAAGAACTAACTAACAACCGACGGCATTATTATGACCTGGGCTATCGCTTCAAACAAAAACACTGGGGTCAAGGCTATGCTACTGAAGCTTCAAAAGCATGCATTCAGTACGGCTTTGAGCACATAAATATGGATTTTATTGTGGCGATGGTGGATCCCCTCCATTACAGCTCAAAAAATGTACTTACCAAATTGGGGTTTACCTACCGGGAAAGTTTTGATTATCATGGCGAACCGACGGAATGGTTTGAGCTCATAAAAAATACCTGGGCTGCAAGATGATTGCCCAATGGCTCCTAAAGTAGGTTTTAAATAATAAGTAATGACTTGAGTGGTTAACTTTCCAAATCATATTTGGTTCTTAGGTACTATTGTAATTACTGTTTAACGAGTTAGGAAAAGAATTTTTATGTAACTTCTATTGTTCCGAAATGTAATTCTAGTTGCAAGGGTCGCTGCTTGGCGTATTCGTTCATTTTTGTTCCGGCAAAAACGAACCAAAAACCTCGATTCACGCAAAACTCACCTTGGCGTTCGGTGCAACTGTATGAGGTTCAGGATATTAAGTTTTTCGGAGTCACCATTTTTGCGGCATGCGCACGCCTCACCGTCTTTCGACGGCAGCAAAAATGCTGTTTTTGAATTGTTCAAACAGTTGCGTGAACCCTCTAAAGAGACGGTTGTATCTTAAAACAACCATTTCGAATAAAAGAAATGCAAAAAGCCGTAACTTTAAAAGTTTGGCTCAAAATTGTAAACCCAAAAGGATGACAATAAGTAGAACTTCGAAATATTCTTTGGCCAAGGCCTTAAAAGCCTAAGAAGTTTAGTAATAAATTATCGCTGACTACAGAATTGGAGGGCTGCTCTAATAGGCAAAATTCTACATAATTTACTGATAGTCTATAGATTGCGCAAAATGATTTAATCACGGTTTAACCAATCAACGCGTTAATAAGTAATTACTCTAAATTAAAGTCATAACTTATGAATGCTACCTTTCCTCAAATAAGCCCGGATAAAAATCCGGAAGAAAAAGACGGCTTGTGGCTCCCTATTCTAATAACATTTACAGTCCTGTTTTTAGGTATTGTTTATTACAAAATAGTCGGTGTATTCACCTTACGCGAATTGTTGGCATTAATACCACTGGGAATTGGTGCTCCACGATTTATACGAAAAAGTCTGCCTGATTGGGTCAGGAAAAAGGACATTGTTGGTACATTGAATTTTGAGGACACCCAAATAACCTGGGAAACGGAGGATCAACAAAATAAACTTCCATACGCTGACATCTCGCAACTCCTTCTCCACCACAATTATATTCGAGGTAAAAGTTACGGAAGCCGGGACATTTTGCACAATGGCATTGCCAGACTCACCGTGCTTCCACTGAATGGCCGA
Organism: Lewinellaceae bacterium; assembly: GCA_020636355.1. Taxonomy (GTDB): domain Bacteria; phylum Bacteroidota; class Bacteroidia; order Chitinophagales; family Saprospiraceae; genus JAGQXC01. The sequence goes on from JACJYB010000011.1 coordinate 105,306, forward strand.
TCGCAAACGGTCCAGTTTCTGATAGCCTCGGAGGATCAACATACTGACCTTATAACGGTGCTAAAGTTTCTCTACCGGCTTGGGATTCCAATTAAGGAGGCTATGGGTAATTATTCCATCAAATCCAAACTGCTTGATGTTGACCTTAATTATCAAAAAATTCAGACGTATAAGCAGGAATTAAACAATGGTCGGATTTGAGGATCCATACAATTTAATCTTATCCTTATATTAGGGAGACACGAATTCACCCCATCAGGCCATAATGATTTGAAAATCATTTAATTCGTTCTGATCATTTTAATTTTCACCATAAACCCAGTCAGGTGGCAACAAAAAAGATTGGACTCAAGGAGGCTATCTCTATCGGCATCGGCGGCATGGTCGGCGGCGGGATCTTTGCGGTACTGGGACTGGCTGTTTCCATTGCCAAAGGAGGCACCCCGGTTGCTTTCTTATTTGCCGGGATACTGGCCCTTCTTACCGCTTACAGTTATGTCAAACTCTCACTGGGATATCCGGACCGCGGCGGGACTGTCAAATTTCTGAATGAGGGTTTTGGTGAAACGATTTTCAGTGGCGCCATCAATAACCTGCTGTGGATCAGTTACATCATCATGCTGTCTCTCTACGCTTCTGCGTTTGGTTCCTACGCACCTAATCTGTGGAAGATAACCGCCGATACCACCATCGATTTTCACATTTATGCCAGCGCAATCATTCTTTTCGCTACTCTGATCAATTATTACAGTATTGCTGTTGTAGGCAAAATTGAATCGTATGCGGTTATTATTAAGCTGATCATTTTAATCGGCTTTGTGGTTGTGGGCGCTTTTGGGCTGATAGGCAACTCCAACATAGAACAATTATCCTTCCATCATTGGGAAAACCCCGTTAAGCTTTTTGCCGGGGGTATGGTCATTTTTGTCGCCTACGAAGGATTTGAGCTGATAGCCAATGCAGCGCCGGATATCATCGACCCGGCACGAAATATACCCCGGGCTTATTATTATGCGGTATCATTTGTACTGCTCCTATACATCGTTATCGCCGTAGTCACCGTCGGCTCACTGCCTTTCGACCAAATCGCTAAGGCCCAGGATTATGTATTGGCTGAAGCCGCCAAACCTATGTTGGGACAAATCGGCTTTACAATCATCACCATCGCCGCCCTGATATCGACCTTCTCCGCCATCAATGCCTCGCTGTACGGAGGCAGTCAGGTCAATTATGAAATCGCCGAAGATGGCGAACTTCCCCACCATTACCTCGCCACCTTATGGGGTCAACCGATCGGCTTACTGATCACATCCATTGCCACTTTAGTCTTGGTGAATTTACTGGCATTAGAAAGCATCTCGACGGCCGGCAGTATCGGATTTATCCTCATTTTTGGCATCGTAAATCTGGTGGCATACAAACGTTCCGGAGCGATTAGCGCCATCAGATCAATACCTCTTGCCGGCGCCGTACTTTGTCTTATCGCGCTCATCATTTTGATCATCCAGCAAATGCATTCCAATGTCACCGGAATAATTGTTTCTTTAGGGATAATACTTTTATGCTTCCTGCTGGAATGGATGTATAAAAAACAAAAATCAAGGAGTCCAATAAAATAATCCCCTATCGCTGGGAAACCTCCGGGCTTGAATTTGTTTTTCCAGTATCTTCCAGCTAATAATCATGGCGACGTCCTGCATCTTGCGGCTTACGATGCCATTGAAAAGCTTTTTCATGACAAGACGGCTAAATAATAAGCACGCTTTTAGGCACCGGCCAGGATGTTTTACACCTTTTTACATTCTTTTAAATCCTGCCCATTTCCTTCGACCTACCTTTGAGGTTTGAATATTAAAGTAGAAACCATGAGACACTTTTTGCCGCTTTCCATCTTATTCATCCTCTCACTCCAAGTGAAATCACAAACCCACGGGTATGCCGTTATTCCCTTGACGCAATCGGTCAAGAAGGCAGCTGCGCTGGAAGCATCCACGATACAGGACCTTCATCCGGGTTATCCCGCAGCCTGGGTAAAAAAGTACGTAGCCGTAGATTTGAAATTGATTCACAAGGATGAGGTTAAGCGCGTCAGAGGGAACGGATTTGCCTTAAATCCCGCCCAGCAACAACTCTTACAACAAAGTGAATCCGGCGATGATATAACGCTATCCGTCACCTACTATCCCGATAACAACTTGCCGGCAGAGGTAAAAGACATGGCGTTTACGCTCCGGATTGTTCCGGATAATGATGCTGAATTTCCCGGTGGCCGTGAGCAATTGCAGCGCTACCTCAAAGCAAACGCCATGGATCAATTGTCCGGATTAACCAATCTGCCCCAGGTGAAAGTGCGGTTTACCATCGCAGCAGATGGTAGGATTCAACAAGCCCATTTGCTGGAACGTTCGCATCTTCCTGAGGTGGATTCATTGCTGGTGAAAACCATTGCTGAAATGCCTAACTGGGTTCCGGCCACCAACGCAGATGGAAGGACTACCCCCCAGGAACTTGTATTTATTGTTACTAACGATCACTGTGCCTACAAGACGCTGATGCAATAACAGACCTTTTTACCGCTTATCAACCTGAAAAATCCCCTGCCGGATGGCAAAAAGGACCAAGCCGATTCTGCTCTTCACCTGCAGTTTTTTGAACAGCGCTTCCCGGTATCCGTCAATGGTTTTAGGACTTAGGTACATCGCATCCGCAATTTCTTTGTAGGTCCGCTCGGAGCAGGCCCACACCAGAAATTCCAGTTCACGGTCATTGAGTTCGACGGCAAGCTCATCTTCAGGCTGAAGTGAGTGCAACATTGCCTGATTAACCTTTTCGGAATAGTGGAAACCTTTATTCATGACATCAAGCATCGCCCTTTGCAGTTGTGCCGGATCGCTGTCTTTGAGCAGATAGCCTTTTGCTCCATAGCGCAGCATGGAAATGACTGTCTCCTCGTGATCATCCATCGATAGTGCCAAAGCCTTGGCCTGCGGCCGGTTTGCGTTAAGCCATTTCATGGTTTCCAGGCCACTCATTACCGGCATGTTGATATCAAGCAGGATCAGATCGGGTAACGTTTCGGTTTCCGCAAGCCGTTCAATTAGCTGGCGTCCATTACTTACCTGATAAATAACCTGAAAGTTTGGCAAACCATCTATCAACAGCTTCAACGACTTCGCAAAGAGGAGATGATCATCGACAATAACAACTTGGACCATAGCTTATGATTTAGGCAACTGGTACTTTATGGTCAAACGAACACCTTCATTAATTCCTGAAGTCAGATCCAGATCAGCGGTAATTAATGCCGCCCGGCTTCTCATGTTAATCAGACCGGATCCGGAAACCACTTCTTCATGATTAAAACCTACTCCATCGTCTTCCGCAGTAATGGTCAGCAAGTCGGAGTCATAGTGGAAGGTAACCACGAGGTGACTGGCTTTAGCATGTTTGATTACATTGGAAAAGAACTCTTGTAAGATACGAAAAAGGATGAGCTCGTCCTTGTCGGGTAAAGGGACCTCCTTCCCGGACAACGAAAAACGGGTCTCGAGAAACTTGAGTTTATCAAACCGCTCTAACTCACTTTTCACCGACTGAATCAATCCTATGCCCTTCAAATATTGATAATTAAGTGACTTGGATAATTGCCGGACTTCGTAAAGGCAATTACTGACCACGCCATTAATCTCCCCTATTTGGTCTTGCAGTGAAGCATCTATCGATGGCTGAACCATATTAAGTCGCAATCGTACCACCGATAAAAGCTGACCAATATTATCATGCAACTCCCAGGATATATTCTGAAGTGTTTGTTCAGATATTTCCCGTTGAGCCTTCGATAACTCGTCATCAAAGCGTGCTTCACGGTTTTTCTTATCCAACAAGTACTGAACTTTCTTTTTCTGGAAGAACAGAAACAGTGAAATCGTCATAATGACCAATATGATTATGGTCACCGTGGAAACCAGGATAAAAAGACTTATGTCGATATCTTGTTGCTCCATACAAAACCTAAGATAAGACTCATGTAGAGAATTACATTGGCCACCAATAAGATAGGTCGGATGGACATCAGGTCCTGAGGCTTAATAACGTCATTGATAAGCAGATTAATCGGGATCGAACCTGCATGGTAAAACAACCAACCGATACTTACCCAAATGGTGAGGTTTTTACTGATTGAAAGCACCTGATCTGAACTCAGTACCTCCTGAAAGTAGGCGATAACCAAATAAATGACTATCAGTGAACCGACACTAAAAGCTGTCGTATTCAGCTCGATAAAGGAATGATGGACAAAAAGAAAAGTCAACAAAGCAAATAGAGGAAAGAGGATAAGCAGCCAGCGGGTGAGTTTTTTATGAAAGCGGCCGATAAATAGCCGGTGATAAATGTAAAAGATCAGCATGTATTCGATAATGCTCTGGATATTATAGATCCACCGGTTATCTACCAGCCATTGGCGGGCAATGCTCACTTTGGCAAGTATCTCGATCAGGAATACCAGCCAAAGATAGGGCAATAACCAGCGTAATGGCGTGGTTTTATATTTATAAAAATAGAGGGTAGCACAGAGAGCGGCTATCAATTCAAGGTAGGGTACGCCGTTCAGTAGTTTGGCTAACAATTCTTCCATGCACGGAAATTAATCACAATTAAATGGTGGACAGATCTGGGATTTATCAAGAGCCTGCCCATCCCCATCGCCTGCAGTCGCAGTCAACGCGCGGGCTCCGCCGGTTAAATTAAAGAAATCCGGCTTTTCGAAAGAGGAAGATTCCGGAATAAAAGCGCGATGGCCGATATGATTCGGATCCGTTGAAACAACCGGTGTGGTTGGTAATATGATCAAGGTCTGGTAACCATCTAATTTCAAGCTCCCCGCTTGTTTATTACCAGGATGTGCTGCATGAAAGTATTTAAATCCGCTTAATGGAATATTTAATACCCGGCATTTCTCTTTAACATAAATGAAATAATCTGCAAGGTCCTCAATGGGATACCAACCCGTGATGGCATCCTTTTTCGGGTCGTTACCCAGCCTGGTCCTGATGTATTCCAGGATCATGGCTTTCGCTTCCTGGATAGGTCTGACTCTTTTTAATGGCTTACTCATGGTTTGATTCTTTTTGGTTCGACAATATATAAGCTTAAGTTACGGAACCCCGGAGAGGAATGGCCTGCTTATCACTCAGCTATTGTACCCAGCCCACGCACTCAAAATACAAAACACTGAATATCAACAATTTAAAATAGACTTACGATGAAAAATGGGGATATTTCCAATTGAAAAGGGGAAAAAACCCCCAATCCCACAGCGATCTATCCAGGGATACATAAGCGGGAAAAACTTCCCCGGGCCTTTCTCTACTTCAATTTCAAAAACAAAAAGGAGTCACTTCGCAGCAACTCCTTTCTTTTTGTAGCCCATAGGGGAATCCCTTCTTTTCCTCAGGGTATACTTCGATCCTCCAACGCATACGCGTCGGGACTGCTACCGCAGCCTCCCTCTGGGCTACCTGCTTGCTTTCAGCGCAAAACAAAAAAGGAGTCACTTCGTAGCAACTCCTTTCTTTTTGTAGCCCATAGGGGAATCCCTTCTTTTCCTCAGGATTACTTCGATCCTCCAACGCATACGCGTCGGGACTGCTACCGCAGCCTCCCTCTGGGCTACCTGCTTGCTTTCAGCGCAAAATAAAAAAGGAGTCACTTCACAGTAACTCCTTTTCTCTTGTAGCCCATAGGGGAATCCCTTCTTTTCCTCAGGGTATACTTCGATCCTCCAACGCATACGCGTCGGGACTGCTACCGCAGTCTCCCTCTGGGCTACCTGCTTGCTTTCAGCACAAAATAGAAAAGGAGTCACTTCACAGCAACTCCTTTTCTATTGTAGCCCATAGGGGAATCCCTTCTTTTCCTCAGGGTATACTTCGATCCTCCAACGCATACGCGTCGGGACTGCTAACGCAGTCTCCCGCTGGGCTACCTGCATGCTTTCAGCGCAAAATAAAAAAGGAGTCACTTCACAGCAACTCCTTTTCTATTGTAGCCCATAGGGGAATCGAACCCCTCTTTCCAGAATGAAAATCTGGCGTCCTAACCGATAGACGAATGGGCCTTATCAAGGCAAATCTTCCACCTCCTTCCGGTGAAAGCGGAGGCAAATATAGAATGTTTTCTCAAAAGAGTAAACAGGACTCCTAAAAAAATGTATTGCATCAACGCTGGATCAGCAGCTTTCTGGCTTGCGACGAAAATCCGGGTCCAAGTAAAACCCCAAAATAAACGCCTCCTGGAACGGTTGTGGGAATGAATACCTCGTCGTGATCAGAAACCTGACGCTCAAGTAGGATCTGGCCTTGCATATTCATCAACTGAAAGACTACCGGACCCTCAGCATGCCTGAGCTGGTATTGGATAACCACCTTATCACGGACCGGATTTGGATAAGCCTGCCAATCAAGCGTTGCCAGCCAGGTCTCCGGGACGGAAGTCGCCACCCTGGCCTGATCGACCATGAAGTCATCAACGCCTGCTTCAACCAGATTACCCAACCCCTGACCAGCCAGGTCACTTGCCATCACAACGCATCGATAATTTCCGGCTGGAAAGTCTTCCAAATCGTACCGGTATGAACGCCATCCTTCCCATGGATCCACATACTCCGCCAGGGATAATAATTCACCATCCTGATTCTCCAGATATACCTTCAAGGTATCATTACCCGGAGTCCCGGAAGCTACCTGATACCAAAGACTCATAAACATGGCGGGTGACCGCCCTGCTTCCAGCGCAAATGCCGGCGAGCGCAGCAAAGTTGAGCCCTCATCCAGGTCAAAAGCGCCTGCCGGGCCTACCCCATTGCCCGTGACATAACATGTGTGACCCGGGTCATCACTATCGGATGACGGATTAAGTTCCTTTCCGCCATAAAGCGTTCCAATAGGTACTTCCCGCACCCAGCCACCCCGCGAAGCTGTGGAGGTCACCTCCCAGCCCAAATCCAGTGAATAATCATCCGCAATACCCTGGTCCAACACGATTACCCATGGTTCATTTACGGTTGAAAGCTCAAGCTCAATGTGTTTGGTGACAAAACCCCACTTTCCGGCGGCAATTTCATAATGACCTACCGGTAACGTCACCTCCGTCAACCCCGCTTCACCGGACTCTATGGTTTTAATCAGTGCCCTGTCCTGATAGGAAATCACTGCCCCGGAAATACCTTCCATTGTTTTTGCATCAATGACCTGAATCCTGGAAGTCGTCTGTTGCTTCGGAATAAGGGGTATATTAGCCAGTAAGGTTGTGCCTGGATCTGCGATTAACTTTCGCGCTTCAACTTCATATCCCGGCAGGTAATATTCCACCCTGAGGGTGTCTCCCTCCGGGGAACCCAATCGGTATTTACCGGAGGCATCCGAGTGTTGCGGATCCAGCCTATCGCCTTCAACCGTTATCTGGACGCCATTGAGAAAGGCTCCGGTCTCCGCATCCGTAATATGGCCCTCGATGTAATAGGCCTGGTGATAGTCGGGTTTCAAAATGTACAATCCGGTTTCAATATCCGATACCAATATTAAGCCGGAAGGCAACCAGGGGTATGCGCCCCAATCGCCATGATACCCGCCATCATCACCTGGGTAAGTATCGTAACTGCCAACCTCAACCAGCAGATCAGGACGATGAGCATCAATTATCTTCAGTCCGTCGGTATAGAAGGAAACGATAAGATAACCGTCTTTATAATGGACATTGTGGGGAATCACCTGCTTGGTTCTTGCTCCAGGCGGACGGTATTGGTCTAGGAATCGAATGTCATTGACATCGGTAACATCGTAGGCATCTACATAAGCTTCAGCACGCTCATCCGTGGTAAATAAATAATGCCCGTCGTCACTGAGCCAGGCATTGTGTGTAAACTTGGAGCTGGTTGGCTGGGTTGCAATGAGCCGGGGATTCATTTTGTCTTTAAGATCCCACACTGAAAAAAATCCGGAGAAGATGTCCGAACTGTAGGCCGTGTCCTTCCGAACTATGATGTCATGCGAGATGGAGGTATTGAAGACATTAACAAAAGCAGCCGTTCCCGGATTCGTAACGATATCCAAAATGAGGTTGCCCCGGTAAACATTCGCACAATCAGCGAGGTAGAGCACCCCATATTCATCGATGTACAGATTATGACAATGATCCAACGTACCTTCTCTTACGATCAGTCCCTGGTCATCCTTGATTTGAATGTTTTCATTCCAAAAGGTCCAGGTGATGGAAGAGGGAGCCGCAGACATATCGATGATCAACAAGCCATCTTTGCCCTGGTCCGCAATACCATACACGTAACTGCCATAGCTTTTAAAATCCCTCCAAATGGAATTAGCTCCGGGAATGAATTGTAATTCCTCCGGATTAGCCGGATCGCTGAGATCGTAAATAAGTGTCCCTCCCGTGGCGCCAATAATGGCGTATTCCCGGCCGTCCTGACCGACAAAGCCCCAAATATCACTGAATTCGGAACCAGGATATTGAACCTGTCCGATCAGCTTGACATTAAAGTTTGCCTGGGCGGACAGGCAGTTCAGGGACATCCATCCCAACCCAATAAGGAGGCTTAAAGTTAATCTGAGACGCATACAGTCATTTAATAACGGTTCAACCTGGCATTTTATGTATGAGCAGCTAACGTTTACCGGTTTTTAAGCGCCATGGTTGTAATTCGGCTGGTACAAATCAGGTTTTCCAGCTCATCGAAAATCTCGATCTTCCATACCTGAATGGTGCTTCCCTGACGTATGGGCGATGCAACACCGGTTACCAAACCTTTGGTTACCGCTTTCAGATGGTTGGCGTTAATTTCCAACCCCAAAATCAGGCGTTCAGAACCCTGAGGATGGGCCAGCCAGGCACCCACGCTTCCCAATGATTCTGCCAGGGCAACCGACGCGCCTCCATGCAGGAACCCCATAGGTTGCATGGTGCGGTGGTCAACGGGCATGGTTGCCTTCAGGTAATCCGGACCAATTTCAATGAACTGCATACCGAGTTGTTCACCCATGGAGTTTTTAAAAAAACTGTTGAGTTCATCCAGGGTTAATTCATGATTCCAAATGTATTTTTTCATGTGCTTGGATTGTATGCGTCAGATAAGCCATTATTTCCTGAATTGCATCCGGGGAAAATGTTGGCGCTATAAAATATTTCTTAAACCAGGTCTCCTGTCTTTTTGCATATTGGCGGGTATGCACCTTAATCCATTCGACCGCTTCCGGTAATGTACAATTCCCATCGAGGTAATCAAATAGTTCCTGATAGCCTACCGTCTCCAATGCCTGTAGCCCCTTGAACGGTAGTAATTGGGTTACTTCATTCAACAATCCCTCCTCCATCATCCGATCCACCCGTTTATGGATGCGTTCATGCAACTCCTGGCGGTCCAGATGCAACCGGACCGGAATTGTGACAAAAGGCCTTTCCGCCGGTCCTCCTTTCCATAATACCGAGATAGGCTGGCCGGTTTGACGCATTACGGAGAGTGCGCGCAAGACACGGCGTGGATTCTTTACATCCATAGACCCGGCAGCTGCGGGATCTCTCCGCATCAACTCTTCCTGCAAAGGTCCAAGACCTTTTTCCAGGAGTGCCTCCTGCAAAGCCTCCATGATAGCCGGATCGTTTGGAGGTAGCGGATCCAAACCTTCCATTACTGCACGCAGATACAGCCCGGTGCCACCAGTCAGAACAACCACTTTGTGTTGCTCGTATAGTTGGGTCAGGATTCCCAACACCTCCGATTCGTATTGCGCAGCATCATAGGGCTGCCCGATGGAGACGGAACCTATCATAAAATGAGGGGCGGTAGCCAACTCTTCGGAAGATGGCCTGGCGACGCCGATCGACATTTCCCGGTAAATCTGGCGGCTGTCTGCAGACACGATAGCCGTCCGAAACTCCCTGGCCACCTGTAAGGCCAGGTGGGTCTTGCCCACTGCTGTGCACCCGGCGATGACGATCAGATAGCGATGATTCACAAAAGCAAAAGTACAGATTCCGGACAATAGGCGTCCAAGATAGCAAGGAATCCCTACCTTTGCCCTACCGTTCAGAGCAGGGTTATGTTGTATTTTATTCTCAGACCTTTCGCCCGCTTGGGTTTCCGTCTGTATTTCAGAAAGATTTATTTACATATGAAAGCGCCGATTCCGGCGGATGGACCGGTCATGCTGGCTGTCAATCATCCCAGCTCTTTCATGGAAGCCTGCGTACTGGCATGCTTCCTGCCAAGATCTCTGTATTTTCTGGTACGCGGTGATGTTTTTGTGAATCCACTTGTCAATTTCCTCTTGAATTCTACCCATCAGATTCCAATCTACCGGTTCAGAGACGGATTCAGCAGCTTGCGTAACAACCATGCAACCTTTGCCCAGGTCTACCGCTGGCTCGGTGAAGGAAAAGCGGTAACCGTATTTGCGGAAGGTACGACCAGACTTGAGAAGAAATTGCGCCCCATCCAGAAGGGCCTGGCCCGGATGGTGTTCGGGGCTATGGAAGTAGAACACATCGAAGATATCCCCATCGTCCCTATTGGCGTAAATTTCGTGGAAGCTGGCCGCTGGCGGTCCGAGGTAATGATAGAAGTAGGTGAAGCTATTTCTGCGAGATCCTTCCTGGAAGAAAATGACACGGAGAACAAACGGGGAGTTCGTAAGCTAACTCAGGCAGTGGAGGAATCGATGCAGCCATTGGTGTTGCATGTGAATAAAGATGAAGACGAGCCCCTGTTCAACCAACTCTGTCAGTTGGACCGCCCGCAGGAATTTTGGCGTTTGTTACCTAATGTCAGTACCAATGATGAAATCTATCAAAAGGAACGCCAATGGACCAACCGGGTAAATAATCTGGATGAAGACACCAAGCTTCAGCTGAATCAGGTCCTCAGTGATCTTAACAATCCACCGAAAAAACCCAAGCGATCCATCTGGTTTTGGATCACCTGGCCCGGAAGTATGATTCATCGAATCCCGCTGGCAGTAGCATACCGGATTACCCGCTCCAAAGCAAAACCTGGGCCGTTCTATGCTCCGGTGTTATGGGGATCAGGAACCTTTATATCCCTGCTCTTCTGGATCATTCTGGCTCCGTTTGGTTTTTGGGCCTTCGGTTGGTGGTTTATTCCGATTTTTTTAATCCTCGCTATGCTGGGTGTATTCCACGTCTGGGCCATCGACGGCGATCGCATAAGCAATGAGAAAAAGCGTCTAGACCGATTTTCTGCCCTGGCGGAACCCCAATTAAATCCACCGGCTCCATCGAATATGACAAAACCCTGACATGAATAGTTAGCAGGATTAGATCATGGGCCCATAGTTTTGTCAGCTAAAAGAGACCATGCACTGGGTTCATTATATTCCAATCGGAACGACTATCCTGGCCGCCTATTTTTTTCTCGAGATTTACCGCCATTACCGGACGAAATCCTCAGCGAAATATCTGCTTTGGTGGATGCTAGGGGTTTTAACGTACGGTATGGGGACCTTAGCGGAATCGATTAATACAGTTTTTGGTGTGATGTCCTGGAACGTGACGTATTGGTACATCGTGGGCGCGCTGCTGGGTGGTTTCCCTCTTGCTCAAGGCACTGTCTATCTTTTGTTTAAGCCGCGTGTAGCGCAGGTTCTGACTATTATTTTTGTAAGTCTGATCATTTTCGCCAGCATCTGCGTCATCCTCAGTCCGGTGGATACCTCCATGTTAGCCGATGGAAGATTGAGTGGCAAAGCCTTGACCTGGCAGTGGGTTCGTTATTTCTCTCCTTTTATCAATTTGTACTCCTTCATATTCTTATTCGGAGGTGCTATTTACTCCGCCATCAAATATTACCGGGATGCGCGCAATGACGTGCGATTTCTGGGCAATGTATTCATCGCCATCGGCGCTTTACTGCCAGGCATTGGCGGTTCATTCACCCGCATGGGGTATGTGGAAGTATTGTATGTCACCGAATTACTGGGTTTATTAAGCATCTATTATGGGTACCGGATAATCAAGAATGACCGGTCGACATCCATCCATCAGGTGCAGGCAGCGACCAGTTAAACTCCGGATTTCCCTGTTAGGATAACCTTCAGGAGGACTTCCCTAATGCTTCAGCGCGCAGACGCGCTTCCTCCAATCCAATGCCGATGTGCTGATTGACTGTATGGCCGGTAAAAGAAGCCAGCGCAGCCTCGGTTGTCCCCCCGCGAGATGCCACTTTCTGGATCCATTCGAAGCAACTGAAATCGCTTTTCATATACAATTCGATGGCTCCCAGAAACGTCTGACTGACGAGTAATTCCGATTCGGAAACAGAAAAGCCCATGGAAGCGGCGCTTTCCATCATGGACTGCATAAAATAAAATACATAAGCCGGACCGGAACCGGAGATCGCAGTTGCCGCGTCGATCATCGATTCATTTTCCACATAAATGGATTTACCGGTAGTATTCAGTAAATTCTGTACGGTGACCAGCTCAATGCGGGTGATGGCAGGAGCAGAAGTAAATACCGTCATACCCATCCCGATTTGAGCCGGCAAATTGGGCATGGCACGGATGATCTTGTGAACCCCCAATGCCTCGGCGATATTGGCGATAGGAATCCCTGCCATAATGCTTAACACCACTTGTTCGGAATCCAGATGCGCTTTTAATTGAGCAAAAAGTTCACCGGTATCCTGGGGTTTTACTGCAAGGATGATCAGATCGGCAAAGGGTAGGCAGGTATCCGGTTCAAGATGGATGTTTCCCACCTTCATGGAGGCCAATTCAGTTCTTTTACGCTCCGATTTCTCCAGGATCATAAGGTCCTCCTCGCTGCACAAATGACTTCTGAGGAAGGCCCGTGCATAGGTTAATCCCATATTTCCTCCCCCTACGATCAGAATTTTCATAGTACGTTATCCTCTAATTTTCCAGTTCAATGAATTACCGGTGAAGATACGGCAATCCATAGAATCAATGCGATTTGTCCCGGTTAATGCACGAAGCTGCCCTTTCTGGAAATTAGGCAAGTACTTATCCTGCCAAGTACCCCAACCTAATTTTGTACATTTAGCCAAAACGAATGGTATGCAGAGAAGCATAGGTTTTTTAATTGTCTTAGTCTCAGCCGTTGGTTTTACTGCCTGCATCTCTAAATCGTCAAATGCGCAGATGGAACGCAATGAAGAATCGTCCGACCGGCCGGCATATACCCTGGTCATTCATGGAGGCGCCGGGGTAATCCTGCGCGAAAACCTGTCCGATTCGATGGAAATGGCCTTTCGCGAGGCATTGAACAAAGCCCTGGACGCCGGCGAGAAAGTGCTTCAAGAAGGGGGTTTGGCGCTGGACGCGGTCGTTGCTTCCGTGCAGTCGATGGAGGACGATCCTTTATTCAATGCCGGCAAAGGTGCCGTATTTACCCATGATGGCAAAAATGAAATGGACGCTTCCATCATGGATGGTCGTGATCTCAATGCCGGAGCGGTAGGCGGACTGACCAATGTCAAAAGCCCAATCGCGGCTGCCCGCGCAGTCATGGAAAAGTCTGAACACGTATTTCTCTCTGGTAAAGGCGCAGAACAATTCGCAGCGGATCAGGGCTTGGAGCTCGTTGACCCGTCCTATTTTTATACGGAGCGGCGATGGAAATCACTCCAGGATGCGATTGCCGCTGAAGAAAAATCAGAAGCCATGACCCCGGAGATGAAACATGGAACCGTAGGCGCCGTGGCACTGGACCAGTTCGGAAATATTGCCGCAGCTACCTCCACCGGTGGGATGACGAACAAACGCTACAACCGGTTTGGTGATGTTCCGGTCATCGGTGCAGGCACTTATGCCAATAACCAGAGTTGTGCCGTATCCTGTACCGGACACGGGGAGTATTTCATTCGGTTCACCGTAGCTCATGATATTGCTGCTTTAAAAATGTATCAGCACAAAGCCCTGGAAGATGCTGCCCGGGAAGTCATCTTCGACAAGGAAGGTAAAGCTGGGGGCGAAGGCGGAATTATTGCAGTGGATCCGGACGGCAATATTGCTATGGTCTTTAACTCCCCCGGTATGTACCGTGGATTCACGAGGCCGGGAGCACGGGAAATCAAAATATTTAAAGACTAAATCCGTATGAAACACCTTCCGGTGATTTGATCATGAGATACCTGCGTTGTCAAACCACACACTGGGCGTTGCGTGAACTAAGATCTGGGGACGAACCCCAATTGGTCCAATACCTGAATGACCCCGAACTGTATGCCAATACATTGTTTATTCCCTATCCGTACACAGAAAGTGATGCCCGCGATTTTTTGATGTTAAACCGTGATCTGGAAGCCGCACACCAAACCCATTTCAACTGGATGATCACTGATGATGAGGACCAGGTCATAGGTGGCATTGGATTGCTTTACGAGCACGGGATAACCAGTCATAAATCCGGGTTTGGCTATTGGCTGGGAGCTCCCTTCCGGTCCAGAGGTATGATGACAGAAATCGTACTGACCTTTTGTGATCTGATTTTTGACCAAACTGGCCTGACCCGGCTGGAAGCGATGGTCTATACGCATAATCCGGCATCAGCCCGTGTGCTCGAAAAATCCGGCTTCACCCTTGAAGGGCTCATGAGGCATGCCGTCAAAAAAGAGGGCAACTATGTGGATGCCTGGTTTTACGCCCGGTTAAAAGAAGATGCAGCACCTCACTTCAACGGCTAGTTGCTTCCGCGATGCGGTCCACATAGTCCGTGATTAAGCCATCGACACCCAGCGCGCGTTGTGCATTCATCTCAGCTACTTCATTAACGGTCCAGGGCAGGATCTGCATACCGCGGTTGTGGCATTCCGTCACCAGCCCGGGTGTAACCAAATGAAAATAAGGACTTAATACCTGGGGTGTAAATCCCAGTTCCTCGAGCAATTCCGTCAAATCAAAAGGCCGTTCAACAAGCAGGGAAAGCTTGACCTCGGGATACTGACGGTGGACTTCACGAAGTGCACGCAGGTCGAAAGACTGGATGGTCGTCTGATCCAGAATGCCTAAATCCTGGCAGGCTTGTACCAGGGTCGATGCAAAGACATCAACTGCCGGAGTAAATTTACCATCCCACTCCGGGCTACTCTTGATTTCTATGTTATATCCGGGATAAGACCGGTTGATTGAATCACAATAGGCATTGACCGCAGCTACTACGTCGGCCAGTGAAGGCTTGTAGGTGGACATGGCTTGTTGATCCGGGAACCTTGGATTACCCCATGAACCGCAATCGTATTGCTTGATTTCTTCATAGGTCAAATCATGTATAGCGATGTTCTCCAAACCTTCATCTTGCCCTTGCGGTCCACGACAGATTACCGGATTGAACCAGGGCTCATGAGAAAGGATGACCACTCCATCTTTACTGATGGCCGCGTCCATCTCCAGCGTGGTTACCGGGGTTTCCAGCGCGTGAAGAAAGGCAGGAACGGAGTTCTCCGGGAAATGCCCCCGGCAGCCGCGATGACCCTGCCAGTCAAAGGATTCAGAATTGGATTCCATAGTACAAGATGTTAAGTTGATCAGGAAAAGGAAGAAAAAAAACATGTTTGTCGATCTTTTAGCAAATTTGACGTTTACTTTTTCAGAGACCAACAATTTCTCACGAATTACTGCAATCACCGATTTAAAAAGTCAATGGATTCACATACCTCTATACAATGTTCTCCCGCCTTAGCAGAAGAGATTCCTTCGCTCCTGGACATGATGAAAACCTTTTGCGGATTGGAGCATTTACACTTTGACGCAGAAATGCGCGAGCTTCTTATTCAGCAGATGCTCAACAATGAAGCACTGGGCAGGTTATATAGCATCAAGCTGGACGGTAAAACGGCAGGATATGTCGCCCTGTGTTTTGGCTTCAGTTTTGAATACATGGGTAAGGATGCATTCATCGATGAATTGTTTCTAATGGAAGAATATCGGGGTCATGGTTACGGGAAGGAGGTGATCAACATCATTAGCGAACAAAGTTCTTTGTTGGGCCTTAAAGCAATTCATCTGGAGGTGGATCACGCCAACCGGCCAGCGCAAAATCTATATCTGAATGCAGGGTTTGCCGGGAAAGAGCGTCATCTGTGGACGAAATGGTTGTAACTTATACCGGCAGCCGAAAGAAATTTATTTACATCATTCTAAAAAGAAACTATGATGCCTAGCCTCTCTGCTTCCACTTTACGATTCCTCAAAGATCTCAAAGTCAATAACAACCGGGATTGGTTCCAGGATAACAAGCCCCGGTATGAAGCTGCCCGCGGGGAGTTCGAGCAATTCATTGACGCCCTTATATTAAGGATTGCCCAATTTGATCCCTCCATAGCCCACTTTAAAGCAAAGGATTGCGTCTTCCGGATTTACCGGGATGTGCGTTTTTCAAAGGATAAATCGCCTTATAAAATTGCCATGGGCGCCCACGTCTCGTCAGCTGCCAAACGATCGGAGATCCACAGCCGGGCCGGGTATTACATCCACCTGGAACCGGGAGCCAGTATGCTTGCCGGTGGAGCCTATTTACCGGAATCGGGATGGCTGAAAGCAATCCGGCAGGAAATTGATTACAACCGGGAAGAATTTAAATCCATCCTGGAGGACAAAGATTTTAAAAAATATTTCGGTGAGATCGATGGCGAGAAGCTGAAGACTACTCCCCAGGGGTATCCTGCGGACCACCCGGAAATTGAATATTTGAGAATGAAGAGTTTCCTCGCCAGCAATACTTGTCCTGACAAACTGGTTACTTCGGCAGACTTTCTGGATCATGCCGCCAATGCTTTTAAAGCCCTGTATCCATTTGATCGATTTTTAAATCGTTCGACCGAATAATTGGTCCGGAGTACATAGGATAAGATCATTTCACCAAACCGAATAACACGTTGAACCCTCAAAATTTCTGGAACGAACGATACAATGAAACGGAACTGGTTTATGGAGAGGCCCCAAATATTTGGATGAAGGTCTGCCTGGATGCCAGAATTCCCGGCAAGATATTATTCCCAGCTGAAGGTCAGGGAAGAAATGCCATCTATGCAGCATCCCGGGGCTGGGAAGTCGATGCTTTTGATTTTAGTCCGGTGGCCCGGCAACGAGCGCTGGAGCAGGCGGACCGGCAAAAAGTTTCTATTCGTTATCAGGTTCATCAGGTACAGGATTACACGCCCCGTGAAAGGTATTACGATGCCATCGGGTTGTCCTACGTTCATCTGCCGGAATCAATAAGGATCCCTTTCTATGAAAAACTGATCCGTTCACTCAAACCGGGAGGGGAAATTTTTATTGAAGGATTCACCCATACCCAATTGGCCTATCAGTCCGGAGGACCTCGTTCTGAAGAGCTCTTGTATACTGCTGCAATTGTAACCCGCGAGCTTTCCGTGTTACAACCCATCTATTGTCTGGAAACCGATCTTGTCCTGGCCGAAGGGGAATACCACAAAGGACCAGCTCATGTCATCCGATTTATCGGTCTAAATGCGTAGCCGGGAATGCTAATGGGAGTGGGTTACAGGCTGCGTCCAGGCCATCTCCATGTCCAGCTGTTCAATCGGGTTGGGGTGCTGTTTGTCAGACAGGACTTTAGCCCGGACAAATAACTGATCGGGCTGCAACGTAAAAGTACCACTTACTCCATCCACCTCTTCAAACACCTCGCTGTGGTCGCCACCCTGACGACACCCGATAAACTGGATGTGATAGTGGACTCCGGGTTCAGCAGCGACTTCAATCCTGATGGTACCTTCCTCGGTCTCCAACTTAGAAAATGTGACGCCGGTAGACGCATAGAACGATCCAGCCTCCAATGCTTCAATAATTGCTTCCGGAGTTAATTCATTGGCATAAACCATAACCCAACCCCGGCCGGAATTGCTCCATTGCCTCCCCATTCGGTGGTAATTATGACTGTCATCCGTGCCCAGTGCGTAAAGCATGGGCTTTCCCTGCCTGAGATAGGCGATATTGACCAGGTCCCACATTTCTTCGGTGCCTATATGTGCAGAATCGCCCTGATTGTGGACCTGTGGATGACCATTAAACACTTCAAAGAATTGCTCTCCCCGCAAGGCGATCATATCTTCGAGAGACACGGCATAATGGAAGTTCGGATGATTCAAATGAATGATCATGGGTTGGTCGGTCTCCTCGCGCTGTTGCTGGACCGCATCAATACTTTTTTGCAAGATTTCCACCACGCTTTCACCTTGCTGGGGCTCAATCAGGTTACGGAGATTCGTAGCATTTAAGTGCAGCGGTTTATCTCCGATCTGGTTGGTGATTTCTTCCGACTGGATTATCAGGAACTTTCCGGGTTCTTCAAAGATGGGTCGGTATTCCTCGAGTGTTTTAAGTTTTATCGCCAAACCATTTTCGTCCAGCTGATCGACCACCCAGTCGTCTCCAAATCGTCCCCGGTAATTATTCAGCGCCACCTTTTTTAGTGAGTCCTGGCCGATACGGACCCATTTTTCATGATCCGCAATGATATTATGCTCGCTCAGTGCGACAAACTGATAGCCATGGGATTGATACCAATCCATAATCATCTCCGGGTAATCATCCCCATCGCTCCAATAAGAATGGGTATGTAAGTTTCCTTTGTACCAGTGCCCGGTGTCTGTATCAACCGTCCGGCAGGAAGTGCTGACTACCACCAGTCCCAATAGGTAAATAAATGCTGTTTTTGTACTGACCATGACCCTAAGATTTCCGAATAATTGAAGTTGTACAACGGTTCTGAAAAGGTAATGGTTTCTGGCCAATTGAACGCGCATAAGTATTTGAAAGGCGAATCGTATCATGCCTTCGCTTATATGTTAAAGTCGCTTATGATCGAACCCTACTTCTTATCTTAGAGATAGAATGAACCAAATGATTATCCTATGAAGACTAGCTTTACCACCCTATTATGCCTATTACTCACCACTACCTTTCTGCAAGCTAACGGTGACCCTGACTACTGCTCAGCGTATGGAAAAAGTGAGTATTACGGCTGGATTGCCGGCGTCCGCATGTGCAATGTAAACAACCACTCCGGATTCAGCTACAATGGGTATGGCGACTACATGCACCAAACCATCGAGGTTGAAGCCGGCAAGAAATACCCGATTACCCTGACACCCAGAACATGGCCGGCATTCCATGAGGATGCCCGATGGACTGTATGGATCGACTTCGATCACGACGGTAAATTTGAAGAAAGCGAAGTGGTCGTAAAAGATTCCTATTCCCGTGAAATCACCGCCTGGGTTGTGATACCGAGTGATGCCAAGGATGGAGACACCCGGATGCGGGTAGGCATGCGCTTCATCTACGATCCGGTACCCTGTGGCTATTACTGGTACGGCGAAGTGGAAGATTACGCCGTCCACGTTAAAAACCCCTATTACGGGCACGGGTACGACTATTGTAAAGGATGGGGTAAAAATTCCAAATACGGCTACATCAAACAGGTGAAAGTATGTGAAATCAACAAAGTCTCCGGTTGCGATCCCTCCGGATATGCCGACTATACCAAACTGATGTGCAAGATTACCCAAAATAAGCGTCACGACATGTACCTGAAACCCTATCTAAGAAAACAGTATGATTGGTGGGGTGACTGGTACATGGAAAAGCCCCACTGGATGGTCTGGATCGATTACAACCAGGATCAGAAATTCGATAAAGAAGAAATGGTATGCGATTCGGCCTGTTACGATCCGCTCCAAATGCATTTTGATGTGCCTTCCTGGGCAAAACCTGGCAAAACCAGAATGCGGGTTGCGATGCATTTCAAAGATCACGACAAGTACAAACCAGATCCCTGCGATGGTTTCTGGTACGGAGAAGTGGAAGATTATTCGGTTTGGGTTGAAAATGGTCCTCCCGCACCAAAGTATTGTGAATCATCGGGGCAGGATCCAAACTACGGCTACATCTACCAGGTCTGGCTAGGTGATCTGGACAATTACTCCAATTATTCCCATAACGGTTATGGCGACTATACCCATATGTCTACGGTAATGTATCGCAAAGACCACGGCACGTTGTTCTTAAAGCCTTCCCTGAACTGGGTCCATGACGCCCATTACGGCTGGATCAAACCAAGCGCTTATTGGTGTGTCTGGATTGATTTCAACCACAATGGAAAATTCGACTACAATGAAAAAGTGGCTTTTGATCATTCCTCATCCTGGGTCTGGTCGTATGTTTACATACCAGCCTGGGCGAAAACCGGCAAAACCAGAATGCGGGTAGCCATGGGTTTTGATGATTATCCGGATCCTTGCGGCACCTATTGGTATGGAGAGGTGGAAGATTATACCATTGATATTCACGATCATTATGACCCATTGGTGGTCAATCCTCCTCTGGATAATCCGCAAATTGGCACGACCGTCCTCAACCGCGATCTCCTGGATATCGGCATCGCCCCGAACCCTGCCAGCAGTAGTATACGCCTCGATCTGCCCGGTAACGGCGAAGGTCAGTTGTCGATCATCAGCCTGGCCGGTAACGTGATCGTACAACAAACCCGTTCTGCGGGATCCAGTCAGGAATCCATCGTCCAACTACAAGCCGGAACCTACTTCGTGCGATGGATCGATGCCACCGGCGAAGTATATACCAAGCGCTTCATTAAGAATTAGTAATAATCAAATCAACCAATCTGAGGGGCATCAAAACGGTGCCCCTTTTCTTTGCCCGGGCGCAAGGAAATCAAGGTGTTTTGATCCATAAATGTGCTGCATTCCGGATTCATTGTCCTTTAGACAGACTCCTTCCATTCGATTTTCAAATGGCTGAAAGAGAGCGCTTTTCAACCAGGGTATTACAGGGACTTTTTCTGCATGATAGCAGATACAATGAGTGCTACAATGAGGGTGAAGATCAGGATCTGGATGAATCCTATCAAACTTAAGGCGCCAGGATTGAAGATCATCTCGGAAAATTTCTGGGCTGCTTCAATTTGGTCGTCGTTCATACCTCGCCGTTCCATCTCATGAATTTGAGCATCCTTCAGCTTCTGAATCATCGATGTGTCGATAAATTGCAGAAAAATGAAGGTATAAACCGAGGAGATCAGGGTTGCAGCAATAGATACCAACATGCTTACGCCAAAGCCTCTGCCAAAAGACATGACGCCTCCCAGCTCCTCATCCCGGTGAGCGCGGCAGGCGATGACCATACCTCCGGCTATTATTATAATGGTAAGTCCGATGCCAATCCATTGCTGACCGCTTTTCCCCGGTTCAGACATACCCGTCAGATACAGGACAAGGGAAAGTGCAACAAGCACTAATCCTGTATAAACACCATAGCGCATGGCATTGGCTCCAAATTTAACTTCTCCGGGATCGGGTAATTGTTCAGTGGTATCGATTGGTTCCATCGTCTGATATTTTCTTAAATGTACTGAATCGCCAGCACATTTCAAATGATATTAAGCTGATCGCCAATGATGGTTCCAACCACTTTGCCGGTAAACGGATGATCAAAAAATGGCGTATTGATCGCCTGAGACCGATTTTTCGACCGGGTAAACGTCCAGGTTTCCGTGGGGTTGAACAGCGTCATTTCCACCGGCTCTCCAACCTCGATGGTCACTTTTTTCAAGCCTAAAATGCTACGCGGATTTTGACTTACTGCCAGAACGAACGTATCCAATTCTTCCGGAAATGCCGAATTAAAAGCCGGAAAACAAGTCTGCAATTGCGTGATGCCGTAAGCTGCATAGGCAAATTCCAGATCTTTATGTTCCTGATCCGATGGGCTATGATTGGAGGTGATCACATCAATGGTTTGATTTTTCACCCCGGCCAACAATGCTTTCTGATCCTCTGCGCTACGCAAGGGAGGCCAGATCTTATAGGCCGGATCAAAATCCCTGACATCTTCGTCGATGGCAAGCAGGTTCATGATTGCCACGCTCGCACTGACCGGAATGCCTTGCTTCTTACCTTCTTTGACCAGGCGTACAGAGCCTTTACTGGTAATGCTTAAAATATGGATGGCAGAACCGGCATACCTGGCTAACTCCAGATCACGGTGAACCATGATCTCCTCTGCCAAAGCTGGTATTCCTTTCATGCCCAGCAGGGTACTGGTTACCCCTTCATGCATCAGGCCTTCATTTTCCAGGTTGCGTTCGTGGGGCTGGTTGATTACCGTGCGTTTTAAAGGACGTACATATTCCAACGCCCGCAGCAGCAGGCCACTGTGTTGCACTGATTTCCATCCATCTGTGAAAGCAACGGCCCCGGCCTGGGTGAGGTCATAGATCTCGGTAAGGTCTTTGCCCTCCGTTCCCACCGAGAGCGCGCCGAGCGGATGGATCCTGACGCCGTACGAATTCTGAAAATGGCCAAGTGCCCGTACATTATTGAATTGATCGGCAACAGGCTGGGTATTGGGCGCAGGCGCCACCGCCGTATATCCACCGGCTGCCGCTGCTGCACAGAGTGAAGTAAGCGTCTCCACCTGTTCAAACCCGGGCTCACCATGCCAGGGCATGATATCCAACCATCCCGGGCTAAGGTGCAGGTTATTGGCTTCGACCAGTTTGCATTTTGCATTCGGAGCGGTTAATCGCTTGCCGATCTTCTCAATGACCCCATTATGAATCAGGACATCCACCTCTTTGCGATGATGGGGCCCGGAAGGGTCAATTATCGTACACTTTTTAAGCAGGACATCCATAAATTAAGTTTTCCAAAACCGCAGAATAAGGACCTCCAGGGCCAAAAAGAACAAGACCAGCCACAAACAATACCTCCACAAGCTGATGCCACTAATCTGGTCCCGAATGTATTTTGAGAAATCGGCAATCTGAGCATCATCCAGAAAGGTGTAAGCAGAACCATAACGATCCTTTAGCTCACTTACCGGTATGATGGACAAGTCCGATTCTTTTCGATCAAAGTTGAAGGCTAATTTCGCCTGGGGTGTATTATCCCACAATACCTCATAAAATCCGGCTTCCCTGGGTTCTTCTTCGGTATCCAGATAAACCACATTTCCGACGGTTGTCTGCTTTGGGATCCATTCCTGTGCACCACGTATGACAAAAACCGCATCACTACCTGATTGGCGCTCCATGGTTATGGTATGATTGCCTCCGATCCAATAGGCGATCTCCTTGCTTTCTGCATTGGCCAGCGCCGATTTGAACAACAACGGTACAAAAACTTCCGGCTGATTGACAAGGTTGTTGTCATCCGGGTTGATGGGAGCCGCAGAAAGATAAAGCTGGCCGGCACCTACGCGGTATTTCATCAGGTAGGCGCTGCCGTCCCGGTAAGCCAAAAGTGGCTCTTCCGCAGCTCTGCTTGCCCTGGAAATGCCGAAATTGTAATTGGTCTCGGGCAGACGCAAATTAGGCCTGATGCGCTCAAAAACGTTGTTGTAAATAAATTCTTCCGTATTGATCCGGGCGACCTGCCGATGCAGAGTATCCGGAGCGAATAACTGGCCCGCAGGTACAGCCTGCAAGAAATCATTATAGCTCTGCAGATCGATGTTGTGAGCGGGAAATATCAAAACATTTCCTGTATTTTCCAGGTACTGTCTGAGCGCTGAACCCAGACCGGAGGAGATCCCCGGTAAGTCCTGCAGGATGATCAGCTGATAATTGCCAAATTCCGAATAAGCTATGTTCTGGGCAGACTGGGCTGTGACCTGGAAATTCTGTAATCCAGCCAAAGCAGCCTGCAGATAGCGATCCGGCAAATTGGCATAAAGCAATAAAATGCGGACCTGCTGAGCGACATCGAAAGTCAGGAAGTAGGTATCATCG
The DNA here is from genome assembly GCA_020636355.1 of Lewinellaceae bacterium. Lineage (GTDB taxonomy): Bacteria > Bacteroidota > Bacteroidia > Chitinophagales > Saprospiraceae > JAGQXC01. Next base: position 129,126 of record JACJYB010000011.1, read on the forward strand.
AAAGTCACCGGGTAGTCGCTGATTTTCACCACCATTTCATGCCATCCCGATTCCAGCGTTTGAATGTTGATGGTGTCCACTACGCTGGCATTGGCGGCGATGGAAGAGGATCCCATAGGTTGCTCCTGTTCATTTCGGATAACCGACAACCGAACCGCTTCAACCGGTTGATCCCCGTAATTCCGGATCCGGACGTACAATGGATTATTCTGACCAAGTACATGGACCGGTGCTCCAAACCAACAACTATCGATGGCTACATTTTTTTCCTGTACACTCTGGATCGGAATCAGATTGGTATGGAAGGACGTATCCGGATTCGGTGGGAGGTTCGTTATCTGATCCTGAAAGTCCGAAATCAGATACGATACCGGCCGGGACTGCCGGGCCTGGGTGAACAGCTGCTCCTGGCGCTCGATCACCTGCTTCATGTCCTTTACCCGGGGACTGTACGTGATCTCGTCAATGATGGGCAAAATGTCCTCTTTATTAAAAAAGCGCTGGTGGCGGCCTTCAAAATCGTTGGTAATTATCTGAAACTGATCGCTTTCCTGATAGCCATTAACGATTTCCCGCGCCCTGCTCTTAGCCTTGTCCAGCAAGGGTACATCGGAACTCTGTGCTTTCATCGAGAAAGAGTTATCGACGTAGATGCTTACTGCTTTACGCCCTTCGTCAACACGATTATTCAGGGGGATAAAGGGTTGCGCGAAGGTGAGTATCAGAAAGGACGCCATCAGAATGCGGGCAAGCAATACCAGTAAATTCTTCAACTTGTTTCGGCTGCTGGTTTCATCCTTTACTTCACGCAAAAAGCGCACATTGGTAAAATATACCTTGCGGAAACGGCGGAAATAAAATAAATGAATGATAACCGGAATACTGAGGAGCGCAAAAGCCCAGAGAAAAGATGGAAACACAAATTGCATAGTTACAAAAATAGCATGCTTACACGGGAGCGCATCAGATTTAGCAAATTTTTAACGGCAACGAAATTTGCCGGCCATAATCAGGAAAGATTTTACCTCAGAAATTGTTCTTCCACATCATGGATTCGACCGGTTTGGTCGTCCGCGCATTGTACTTTGCATCTTTCTTGGTATGGTACATCCGGTCCACCGGACCTTCAACCTGGAAATAAATCAATTGGCCGATGGGCATTCCCGCATAGATGCGCACAGGTTGTACACAGGAAATTTCCAGCGTCCAGGTGTTACAAAATCCAACATCTCCTTTTCCTGCCGTAGCATGGATATCGATACCCAGCCTTCCAACGCTTGATTTGCCTTCCAGGAAGGGTACTGAATTGTGGGTTTCCGTATACTCTTCCGTCACGCCGAGGTAGAGCACTCCCGGTTCAATGACATATCCCTCGGGGCCAATAACTATCTCCCGGATCTTATTATGTTTGCGGGCATCCAGTACATCATCCACGTAAACAGCCAGGAACTTACCCAACCGGACATCGTAGGAATTGGTCCCCAGACTCTCCCTGCGAAAAGGCTCAATCACAATTTCACCTTTCTCGATGGCTTCCAGGATGGATACGTCACTAAGTATCATCGATTTCTGAGATTTTTTTGGTTATGATCGGGCGGTCAAAATGACGCCAAAACGTGCGCAAGATGAGAAAACCACCGCATATATCCTACCATTGCCAGGCTTAATCCCGGCGAATGACTCTGCCAGGAAGCGCGCCGGTAATACCCTGTCCATCCCATACCTGGATACCATTGACCCACACCGAAGCAATGCCGGCACTGAGCGCATGGGGATCTTCCGTAGTCGCATGGTCTGTAATTATCCCGGGGTCCCATAGGACCATATCCGCATACTTTCCCGCTTCGATCACGCCCCGGTCGCGGATGCCCAAATGATACGCCGTCAGACCGGTCATTTTATGGACTGCTTCCTCCAGCGAAAGCACTTTTGTGTCACGGACATACATCCGGATAAATCGCGGAAATGCGCCATACCCACGAGGATGCAGACTGCCGCCCTGCCCATCCGAACATACATTGGATTCCGGCCAACGGTAAAACTGACGGATATCAGCTTCATCCATACCGGTGCCAATGACTGATTCATCTGCATGTTGCTCGTCCGCCATCCGAATTAGACGGAGATAGGTATCCGCGGGATCCTCACCAGCGGCGCGGGCAATCTCGGCGATCGTTTTGCCTACATAGTCCGGATTGGCGTCGTAAGTCGCGATCAACATCCCGTCGGCGGTGGTCAATTCGCTCAATGCGTATTCTGCTTGGCCCCGGTTGGTAAAGTCACGTTCTGGAAACAGAACTTTTAGGGTCGACATCCAATAGGTGTAAGGATATACATCAGCTGTAATTTCCACACCTTCTTTTCGGGCCGAATCGAGTCGTCCAATCAGCATCGTGGCACTTCCCCATTTGGCCTTCATACCGATCTTGAAGTGACTGATCTGAACCGGTATCTGACAGATCTTACCAATGTTAATGATCTCGCCGATTGCTTTTTCCAATGCGACATCTTCACTACGCAGATGACTGATATACCGGCCCTGGTAAGGTTTCAGCCGCATGGCCAGCTGGAGAACTTCATCAGGGCTCGAATAAATACCCGGATCGTATTCCAGTCCGGTCGACAACCCGAGTGCCCCGGATTGCATTTCCTGATCCAGCAGTTCGCCCATCCGGACCACTTCATCGGTAGTGGCTTCACGCCGATAGTCCTCATTACCCAGTACCTCCCAGCGCAGGGTATTGTGTCCTGCGTAGGACGCTACATTAACGGCCGCAGGCTGCTTTTCCAGGTTGCTGAAAAAACCACTCAACGGCAGATTGCTGCTACCGTCCTGACCGACCACGATGGTTGTTATGCCCTGGCTTATGGCCGGTATTACATGGTGATCTGCCAAATAATCTGCATCGTGATGGCTATGAGAATCAATAAACCCCGGGCTGAGGACCAGGCCATTACCATCAAAAATGGAATCAGTTTCACCTGGCTCGAACGACCCAATACGGTCGATATGGTCACCGATGATCCGTACATTTCCAATAAATGACGGATTGCCAGTTCCATCAACGATCCTAACATGCTTAATGACTAATGCCGGCTGGGCAACCAGTAGCCTAGCCAGTAAAAGGGTGAAAAAGACCAGGAATGTGTGCAGGACCGTCCTGCTCTTAATTTGTTTCCGGCGTTCTTTACACATATCTAGTTTCTCGGTTACAATATTGAACGGTTATTAAATCTTCTCATCGCCTTACAGTGGTCAAACTTCAGGGAATAATTATCTTCCTGTAAAATACATTACAAATGCGGGTCTCGCTTTTCATTGCACTACTATTTTTAGTGGCTTGCCACAACGATCCGGCGAATAAAGACTGGGGAGGGTATCTGGGAGGAAACGATCGCAGTCATTACAGTCCACTCCGGCAAATCAACCGCGATAATGTAGCACAATTGAAGGTAGCATGGAGTTTTTCATCCCATGATCTGGATACTTCCCGCAACACGCAGATCCAGTGCAATCCATTGATTTTGGATGGGGTTCTGTACGGAAGTACACCGACCCTTGATTTTTTTGCCCTGGATGCTTCCAATGGCAAACAAATCTGGAAAATCGCTCCTCTGGAAGACCTGTCCGAATTAAATGGATTAGGGGTAAATCGAGGGCTGGCAGTTTGGAATGGCCTTGAAGGTCGTCGTTTACTGGTTACTGCGGGTCCATATCTCTTGTGTATTGATGCAGGTTCCGGAAAATTGATCCCAGAATTTGGCAAACACGGCCGGGTAGATTTGAGGGTAGGAATGGGTCGCGATCCACAATCGTTTTTTTTGACAGCAAATTCACCCGGAGTAGTTTTTGAAGATCTCTATATCGTTGGGAGCAGAGTCGACGAGGGGTATGGAGCCGGACCCGGTCACATTCGTGCTTACGATGTCCGTACCGGAGAACAACGCTGGATCTTTCACACCATCCCTCAGCCAGGAGAAGAGGGTTATGAAACCTGGCCTCCGGAAGCTTATACCTATGAGGGAGGAGCTAATTCCTGGGCCGGAATGGCACTGGACGAAGAAAAAGGATTGCTATTCGTTCCCACCGGATCCGCCACGGCAGATTTCTATGGCGGAAACCGCATTGGTGCAAACCTTTTTGCCAACTGCCTGATCGCCCTGGATGCGCATAATGGCAAAAGGATTTGGCATTTTCAAACGGTCCATCACGACATCTGGGACCGTGACCTGCCTTCAACACCCAACCTGGTTACCGTAAAACGCGACGGAAAGCCGGTCGAGGCTGTCGCCCAGATCACCAAAACCGGATTTGTTTTTCTTTTCAACCGGGATGATGGCACGCCGCTCTTCCCCATCGAAGAGGTGGCCATGCTCCCCAGTGACATTCCGGGTGAATCTGCCTGGCCCACTCAACCCATTCCTACTGCTCCCCCACCCTTTGTCCGGCAACGATTTACACCGGATGAGGTAACAACGATCAGTGATACTTCGCGCGAAAATGCCTTACAAATGCTGGCCACATTAAGAACCGGTGGCCCCTTTGTACCTCCCAGCTTTCAAGGCACGGTCATATTCCCCGGATTCGACGGGGGAGGTGAATGGGGAGGCGCCGGATGGGATCAGGAATCAGGCACGTTATATGTCAATGCCAACGAAATGCCCTGGATCCTGAAACTATTTGAGGTAACCAAGCAACCCAACGGCCTGCTTCGGGACCGTGGCTTTAACACCTACAAGAATTATTGCACCGGATGTCACGGACTGGATCGTCAGGGTAGTTCTTTCATGGGCGGCATTCCGGAACTGACCCAATTACCTTCCCGTCGCAAGATCGATGAAGCCAAACACATCTTGCAGTCCGGACAGGGGCAAATGCCTAATTTCCGTTGGTTGGGAGACCAGGAGATAGATGCATTGGTTGCCTTTCTATACAATCTGGATACTCCGGACAACAAGCCAGCAGCCAGCAATACACCATCCAAAGAAGACCGCAGGTATCAGCATACGGGGTACAATAAATTTGTCGGCGCAGATGGTTATCCGGCCGTACGTCCACCCTGGGGTACCTTAAGCGCCATCGACCTTAATCTGGGCACTATCCGCTGGCAAGTCCCTCTGGGTATTCATCAGGAACTGATCGATCAGGGGCTCCCACCCACAGGAACAGAAAATTATGGTGGCCCGGTCGTAACCGCCGGAGGTCTGCTTTTCATCGCGGCAACCGCTGACGAAAAGATCCGGGCATTCGATAAAGATAACGGAGCCGAACTCTGGTCTGCTGATTTGCCCGCTGCCGGATATGCCACCCCGGCAACCTATTCGGTAGACGGTAAGCAATTCCTGGTCATTGCCTGCGGCGGTGGCAAACTGGGAACCAAATCCGGAGATACGTGGGTGGCGTACGCTTTACCCTAATTTTTTATTCATCGAAATTTACATCATGCTCGTGATGCGGTATCATCTGATCATCTTATTCGTACTGGTTCCCTTGCTGGTAAGCAGTCAGTCCCTGGATAATTCCCACGACTATCCATTTCATCCGGTTCCCTTCACCCAGGTTCATTTTAATGACCTTTTCTGGGCTCCGCGGCTCGAGCAACATCGCTTGCGGACCCTGCCGTACACCATGGAACAATGCCAATCTACCGGCAGGGTGAAAAATTTCGCCATAGCAGCGGGTGAAGAACAAGGCTCTTTCTGTACGGCCTACCCCTTTGACGATTCAGATCTCTATAAAATCATCGAAGGAGCTTCGTACTCGCTACAGGTACATCCAGATCCGGTCCTGGAGCAAAAAATTGACGACTGGATTGCCTTGATTGGCGCGGCACAGGAAGCGGACGGATACCTGTACACCACCAGGACCATTGATCCGGACCACCCCCATGCCTGGGCCGGAGCTCATCGCTGGGATAAGACCGAAGATTTGTCGCATGAATTATATAATGCCGGACATCTTTTCGAAGCCGCCGCTGCCCATTATCAAGCGACCGGCAGTCGATCGTTACTGGATATCGCGGTTAAATTTGCCGACCTGATCGACCGGGAGTTTGGATGGGGAAAAATTGAAAAATGCCCGGGTCATCAGGTTATTGAGACCGGGTTGGCAAAACTTTACCGTATTACGGGTGAAAAGCAGTATCTGGATCTGGCCAAATTCTTTTTGGATGTCCGCGGCCCCAACCAAGGGGAGTACAGCCAGGCTCATTTGAAAGTAATCGACCAGACTGAAGCCGTTGGGCATGCTGTGCGGGCGGCATACATGTACAGCGGAATGGCAGACATTGCCGCGCTTACCGGCAACCAGGATTACATCACTGCCATCGATAAAATCTGGGAAGACGTTGTTTCCAAAAAAATATACATTACCGGTGGTATCGGTGCCACCGGAGCCTGGGAGGGTTTTGGCCCGGCTTATGCCCTTCCGAATTTCAGTGCTTATTGCGAGACTTGCGCTTCCATAGCCAATGTGTTTTGGAATTACCGGCTCTTCTTACTCCATGGCGATTCCAAATACATCGATGTCCTGGAGCGTACGCTGTACAACGCGGCTAATTCTGGCATGTCCCTGGAAGGAGATCGCTTTTTTTATGCCAATCCGCTGGAGGCAAGAAAAAACCAGGCGAGAAGCCCCTGGTTCTCCTGTGCTTGTTGTCCAAGCAATGTGGCGCGCTTCTTCCCGTCGATCCCTGGATACCAATATGCGGTCCAGAATGATCAGGTATACGTAAACCTGTTTATAGGTGGGAAAGCGACCATCCGGACCACGGTAGGTGAACTGGAAATGGTGCAGAAAACCCGCTATCCCTGGGATGGACAAGTGGATATTCAAGTCACCCCTCATTCCGCTGCCGGATTCACGATGAAGATTCGCATCCCGGGCTGGGCCCGTGGTGAAGTAATCCCAAGCGACCTCTATACATTTACAACCAACACCAAAGACCGGATTCCAATCTCCGTAAACGGTGATCCTGTTGATTATACGATGGATCATGGGTATGCCACCATCACCCGGCGCTGGGAAAGCGGCGATCGTATTTCAATCGAATTCCCTATGGAACCTCGTTTTGTCCGTGCACATCCCAGTCTGCTCGATGATGCGGGAAAATTGTCCATCGAGCGCGGCCCCCTGGTTTACTGCCTCGAAGGTCAGGACCAACCGGATGAACACGTGATCAATTGTATGGTGCCGGTGGAAAACACATTGGAAAGTCATTGGAATCCCTCCTTATTAAATGGCGTAGTCACCGTATCGCTGGAAGGGGCGGTCGTACGCCAGGAAAAGGACCAGTCCCTGTCCATTAACCGGATACCCTTGCTGGCCATCCCTTATTATGCATGGGCGAACCGGGAGCGAAACTTTATGGCCATCTGGATGTCAGAGGATATGGAGCATACAACACCTATGCCTGCACCCAGTATTGCAAGCGCCAGTAAGGTCCAATGTTCCGCAGCGATAAGAAACCTGGATGCTATTCATGACCAGTACCTCCCGGAACATGCTAATGATCACACCAACCCGTACCTGCATTTCTGGCCCCGTTTCGGAACAGAAGAGTGGGTTCAGTACGACTTTAGCGAGCCATCCAAGATCTCTTCTTCGCGCGTTTATTGGTTTGATGATGGCCCGGATGGTGGTTGCCGGATACCAGCCAGCTGGAGATTGCAATACCTTAAAGGCGACAAATGGAAGGATATCAAGCCAAAAGGTAATTATCCGGTAAGCAAAGACGCGTGGGATGAAGTCCAATTCAAACCTGTATCCACCACAGCGTTGCGATTAATCCTGATAGCTCAGCCTGGTGTTTCTACCGGAATCCACGAGTGGGAAGTACAGCAACCCTGAACGGAAAAAGCAATCAGATATTTTATCGGCCGGATGATTATCCTTGACTCAAAGTCACTTTTGGTATTGTTTTTGATATTTGGGTAAATGGAGCCCCCAATTATTTGATCTAGACTGTATAAAGAATATGCTGGTTGAGGTGAAGAAAATCGAGGGGCACAATATGGATGTACTACGCACGAAATTCCAAAAGGAAACATTAACGATTCGCAAAGGTCAAACCACTGCGATTTTGTATTTCATTATTACTTCCATACTGGGCTTTCTGTTACTAGGGACAAAACAAGAATTGTTGATTTGGTTGTGCGCTACTTTCTTCTACATTTCAGGCGGTTTGACGGTAACATTCTCCAATGCCCGCTGGGGATTTGGTTTTCTGATTGTCACCCTGATCCTGATTGAATCCTTATTTTACTTCTACCCCTTTCATAATTTCTGGCTCTGGAGCCTGCCTACCAAAGTACTCTATCTGTATTTCATGTTTTCTGCATTTAAAGCAGCCAGGCGTAGAGAAGTCGTTGAGGCGACGATGATAGAATATGGATGGCATCCACTCGGGATGGTTTAGAACTTCTTACGAAGGTCCCTCCTATTCCATCGTTTTACCCGATTCTTAGTTCACAAAAATTTTAAACCCTATTGGCCTAATTGACATTACCTATATTTAATAGCGTGATATAGATAATTCATATACAGGAGGGCATGAACATTCAGCAATTGGAATATTTGGTTGCGGTGGATACACACCGGCACTTTGCGCGTGCCGCACAATCTTGTTTCGTGACCCAGGCTACGTTAAGCATGATGATTAAAAAGCTGGAGGATGAACTGGATCTCACCGTCTTTGACCGCAGCAAACAACCCGTGACGCCTACGGATACCGGCGCACAATTGATTGAACAGGCCCGGATCATCCTCAAGGAAATTGCGCGATTCAAAGAAATGGCTCAACAGTCGGTCCACGGCCTCCATGGTGATCTTCGCATTGGCATAATCCCGACGCTCGCCCCCTATCTGCTGCCTCATTTCCTTCCGCCATTTTTGGCCAGCTATCCGGATATCAAACTCATTATTTCCGAGCTCACGACCGATCAAATCACGGAGAAGCTGGCTAAGGACCAGCTTGATGTCGGCATTTTGGCGACACCACTTCATAAAGAGGGTTTTCAGGAGCTATCCCTTTTTTATGAGCCGTTCAGTGTTTACGTTGCAAACCCTGAATCGCAGGCTTTAAAGAAAAAATACCTGCTTCCGGAGGACCTCGATCTCGATCACTTATGGTTACTAGAAGAAGGGCATTGCTTGCGGACGCAAATCATGAATATCTGCGAACTCCAAAAACAACAGTCCGGTAAACACGCCATGGAGTTCGGGGCCGGCAGCATCGAAAGTCTCCTCAAGATTGTAGATATCAACCAGGGAATCACCATTATTCCAGAACTGGCAGCTATTGATTTGCCTCCTCGTCAAAAAGAATGCCTCCGATCCTTTAAAGCGCCCGTGCCGGTACGGGAAATCAGCTTGGTCACCTATCGGCACTATGTGAAAAAACGCGTTCTGGAAGTGCTGGAACAATCCATAAAAAATAGCCTTAAACCTCTGGAGAGCCACCTTCAGAAAAAAGACAAAGCCATCATAGAGCTTTGAAGTCGAGGATGTGTCTGTCTCTTACTTCACACCTTCCAGGATGCGGATGTAGTTAGCCCGCTCATAAGCCGTCGGATCGGAAATATGCTGCTGACTCATCGCACCGCGGAAACTTGTTACGGAAGAAAATCCCATGCGGTCCATCCACAACTGTAGATCTTTGGTCATCGACCGGAGGTAATTGATCCCCCGCTTGTACAATGCCGATGCGGTCATCGCCACATCAGCCCCCGCTAAAAGATATTTCACCACTTCTTCAGCGCTCTGAACGCCGGTGGTTGCAGCCAGTGAAACCGGAACCCGTCCATATAGAATCGCAATCCATAATAATGGAAGCCGGATCTCATGGGCCACACTAAATTCGAGATTGGGGAGGACCTGCAAGCGATTGATGTCAAAGTCCGGTTGATAAAATCGATTAAAAAGCACCAATGCATCAGCGCCGGCATTCTGAAGCTGTGAGGCCATATGACCAATGGAGCTGAAATAAGGATTCAATTTAATGGCTACCGGTATTTTTACATTAGCCTTGACCAGACGGACGATTTCCAAATAACGCTCTTCCACCATCTCCGCGGTAAGCCGGATATCGGCAGGTATGTAATACACGTTTATCTCCAATCCGTCTGCCCCTGATTCCTCAACCTGCTTGGCATAATCGATCCAACCGCTATGGGAAATTGCATTTAAGCTGGCTATGATCGGAATGTCCACTTCTTCTTTTGCGCGCCGGATGTGTTCCAGATATTGACTTGCACCGATGTGGTAATCGTCAATGTCCGGAAAAAAGTCCAAGGCTTCGGCAAAAATGTTGGTGGTAACCTGCATGGTTTGATCGAACAACTTCTGTTCTTTCAGGATTTGCTCTTCGAAGAGAGAGAAAAGTACAACGGCTCCGGCACCTGCATCCTCCATTTGCTTAATATTGGCGATATCTTCCGATAGCGTACAGGCAGAGACGACCAGTGGTGACCGCAAGGTCAACCCCATATATTGAGAGGTTAAATCCATGATTGGTGTTTATTATTCAACGTAATCGGTTTATTCATTGTCAAGCCACAGGTGCAAAGGAAGATGCCCCGGCAGCAGCCATGTCTACATACGTTTCCCATCTCAAGTCGACCAGCTCCTGTGCCAATTGCATCAGACGCTCGGCTTCTTCGGGATTCGTACGGGTCAATATTTTATAACGCAATTCATTGTAAGCATAGTCCTTTAGCGTAATGACGGGCTCGGGAGAGTCAAGCACAAAGGGATTGACTCCTTTTTTCCGCAAAACCGGATTGTATCTTAATAAAGGCCAGTACCCACTGCTTACGGCTAATTTCTGCTGTGTCAAGCCTTTCTCCATCGCAATACCGTGCGCGATACAATGAGAGTAGGCAAGGATCAGAGATGGGCCTTCATAGGCTTCTGCTTCACGCATGGCCAACAAGGTTTGTTGCGGGTTCGCTCCCATTGCAATCTGAGCCACATAGACATTGCCATAGGAGATGGCCTGCATGGCAAGGTCCTTTTTACCTACCCGTTTACCCGCCGCGGCAAATTTGGCGGTAGCAGCAGTTGGCGTTGCCTTGGACATCTGCCCCCCGGTATTGGAATAGACTTCAGTATCCAGAACCAGAACATTGACATTACGCCCACTGGCCAGGACATGGTCCACCCCGGCCGACCCGATGTCATAAGCCCATCCGTCTCCGCCAACGATCCATATGCTGCGGCGCACCAGGTGATCCGCCAATGATAACATCAACTTCGCTTGCGGATGTTTGGACTGCTCCAGCTGACGCCGGAGCGCCTCCACCCGCTGACGTTGTGCCATGATCTGTGACTCAACAAACTGTGGTGCATCCAGGATAGCTTTGACCTGCGCTTCACCCAATTCGGATTGCATCTCTCTTAATAACTGACGGGCAGTGGCCAGGTGCTTATCTGCTGTTACCCGCATCCCCAATCCAAACTCGGCATTGTCTTCGAACAATGAATTGGACCAGGCAGGTCCTTTGCCTTCGGCGTTGGTGGTGTACGGTGTGGTAGGTAGGTTACCTCCATAGATGGAAGAACATCCGGTGGCATTCGCAATGATTAACCGGTCACCGAATAACTGCGTCATCAACCGCACATAAGGAGTCTCCCCGCAGCCTGCGCAGGCACCCGAAAATTCGAACAGTGGTTCCAGAAACTGCACGCCATGAACCGTGGAGAAGTTGACTTTGCTCCGGTTATTTTGTGGGATGGATTCAAAGAATTCAATACTGCTTCTTGATTCTTCAAGGATGTCCGTCTTCGGCTTCATATTTATGGCTTTGGTGGACCGGTCGGTAAGACTGGTAGCCGGACAAGCCTCCACACAAAGGGTACATCCCGTGCAATCTTCTGAATAGATTTCCAGCGTAAAATGGGTTTCCGGGAAACCACGCGCATTGATCGGTGAAGATTTGAACCCTTCCGGTGCATCGCTCAGATATTCCTGGTGATAATATTTTGCCCGGATTACGCTGTGAGGACATACGAAACTGCAGTTACCACACTGAATACAGATATCCGGCTCCCACACAGGTACCAGGTTCGCTATGTTACGCTTCTCAAACTTGGTGGTTCCCGTGGGATAGGTACCATCTACCGGCATTCGACTGACGGGAATCTGATCCCCTATCCCTGCCATCATCTCGGCGGTAATACCTTTGACAAATTCAGGTGCATAGTCGGGTACAATAGGCGGGTACTCCTGCTTGCTGGTCAGCTTCCCGGGCAATACTACCTCATACAGATTAGCCAGTGTTGCATCCACCGCTTTAAAGTTCTGCTCGATGACCGCCCGGCCTTTTTTGAAGTAAGTCTTTTCAATAGCTTTTTTGATCGCCGCGATAGCCTCCTCTTTTGGTAATACGTTGGCCAAAGCGAAATAGCAAGTTTGCATGATGGTATTAATCCGTCCGCCCATTCCGGTTTTCATAGCGACGGAAGTTGCATCAATGGTATAACAAGTTATATTCTTATCAAGAATTGCCTGTTGCATCGGACGGGGCAACTGATCCCAGACCTCTTCGGGAGGATAAGGGCTATTAAGCAGGAAGGTGGCGTTTCGCTTGGCATAAGCCATCATGTCTACCTTTTCAATAAATTGGAATTGATGACAGGCAACAAAATCCGCTTCTTTGATCAGATAGGGAGCACGTATTGGTTCCGGCCCAAACCGAAGGTGTGACACTGTTCTGGCTCCGGATTTTTTTGAGTCGTAAACAAAATATCCCTGCGCATACATATCGGTATTTTCACCGATAATCTTGATGCTGTTTTTGTTTGCGCCAACCGTACCATCAGCTCCTAATCCAAAAAATACACCCTGACGCCAGTTGGACTCATCCAGGGTGAATTCCGGATCGTAGTCCAGGTGGGTGAACGTAACATCATCGATGATCCCGATGGTGAAATGATTTTTCAGCTTGGGCGCACTCAGATGGTCGAAGATGCCTTTAACCATGGCCGGAGTGAACTCTTTGGAGGATAATCCATAACGGCCCCCAATGATCCGCGGCAAATCATTCAAAATACCTTCGGCAAAAGCTTCTGTCAAAGCAGCGACAACGTCCTGATACATAGGCTCACCATTCGCACCTGGCTCTTTGGTCCGGTCCAGAACTGCTATGGATTTGACCGATGGAGGTAAGGCTTGCAGGAGATGTTCGTTGGAGAATGGACGATATAGCCGGATCTGAAGGACGCCGACTTTTTCACCCTGAGCTGCCAATACCTTGGCGGTCTCCGCAGCCGTTTCGCCTCCCGACGCCATGATCAGTATAACCCGGTCCGCATCTGGCGCTCCGGTATAGTCAAAAAGATGGTAATGCCTTCCGGTAAGTTTTCCAAAGGTATCCATCTGATCTTGTACGATTTGAGGTGTCGCCTGATAGAACCGGTTGACCGTTTCTCGACCCTGGAAATAAACATCCGGGTTTTGAGCCGTTCCGCGAATGATCGGTTTATCCGGGTTCAAGGCACGCTCCCGGTGGGCAATGACCAGATCATCACTGATCAAGGCCCGGATATGCTCATCCGCAACCAGGGATAGTTTGTTTACTTCGTGCGACGTCCGAAAACCGTCAAAAAAATGAATAAACGGAATTCTGGATGCCAAAGTCGCAGCCTGAGCGATCAAAGCAAAATCATGGGCCTCCTGGACGCTCGCTGAAGCCAGCATGGCAAATCCGGTCGATCGGGCTGCCATGACATCCTGATGATCACCAAAAATTGAAAGCGCCTGAGCTGCCAGGGATCTGGCGGCAACGTTAAACACGGTCGGTGTCAGTTCACCGGCGATCTTATACATGTTAGGAAGCATCAACATAAGCCCCTGTGAAGCCGTAAAGGTCGTGGTCAAAGCCCCGGCCTGCAAGGCGCCATGTACGGCCCCGGCCGCGCCGCCTTCACTTTGCATCTCGACAACTTCAGGAATATTCCCCCATATATTGGTAATCCCTTTTACGGACCATTCATCCGCCCACTCGGCCATCGGTGAGGATGGTGTAATGGGATAGATCGCACAAACTTCGTTGACGCGGTAGGCGATATAGGCCGCCGCTTCATTTCCATCGATGGTGGTGACTTTATACTTTGTACTCATAATTGATCTCTAAGGAGTTTAAAGGGTTGAGGAATCCGGTTCAGGAACCATTTCGATGGCGTGACAGGGGCACTGTTCAAAACAGACGGCACATCCTGTACACAAATCATAATTGTAGCGGTAACGCTTTCCAGGGCCGAGTTTTATGATAGCATCTTCGGGACAAGCCCCATAGCAGCCATCGCATTCAAAACAATTACCACAGGATAAACAGCGCTGTGCTTCGTACCGGGCCTCTTCCGGTGTCAAGCCCGTCACCACCTCATCAAAGCTTGCAATCGCCTGGTCGGGCTCTAAATGAGGCTGTTCCTGGGCGGGTGCAAAGGTTTGATACCACACATGCAGATTTTCAAAACCTACTACCGGATGTTTAGGTGCCGGCACATAGGGCTTCCGGCGCAGGTAACCATCCATAAACCGGGCTGCTTTTTTACCATGACCTACGGCAATGGTGACTGTCCGTTCACTGGGCACCATATCGCCTCCCGCGAAAATCCCCTCGGCGCCCGTCATCATATCGGGGCCAACGATCACCGTACCGTCATCTTTGAAATCAATGCCCGGAACCAGGCGCAGAAAGTCGGTATCGGTATCCTGCCCCAGAGCCAAAATCAACGCATCCGCTTCCAGGGTCTCATATTCTCCGGTGGGTACCGGTCTGCCATTTTCAACCCGCATTACCTCTACGGTAAAGGTGGACTGATTGATGTCCTTGATGGTACGCAACCAGTGAATTTTAACGCCTTCGGAAAGCGCTTCGTCGGCTTCAAAATCATGGGCGGGCATGTGTTCACGGTCCCGGCGGTAGATGATCATCGCCTCATCCACTCCGATCCGCTTTGCAATTCTCGCTGCATCCATGGCTGTATTTCCACCGCCATAAATAGCAACCCGACGTCCCAGTTTGGGGGTATTACCCAACTCGACATCTTTCAGGAAAGAAACGGCGTCCAGGATTTGTCCGGCATCCCGGGCCGGGATATTGGTCTTTTTGCCAATATGGGCTCCTACAGCAACAAATACTGCATCGAAGTTACCTTCTTGCTTGGCTTGAACCACATCTTCAACTTTACGATTCAGGTGGATCTTAACGCCCATATTTTCAATCCGCTGGATTTCAGCAGAAATGATGTTGCGCGGCAACCGATATGCCGGAATGCCAAAATGCATCATCCCTCCGGCCAGTGGTCCGGCCTCAAAGATCTCTACCTGATGCCCCAGGCGGGCCAAATGATAGGCGGCAGAAAGTCCACTAGGTCCTGCCCCAATCACCAAAACTTTTTTACCACCGGGCAGGGGAGCATATTTAACCTGCCAATTCTTTTCGATGGCCAGATCACCTAAAAATCGCTCGACCGAGTGAATGGAAACCGACGTGTCCATTTGTTTCCGGTTGCAACCATCTTCGCAAGGATGATAGCAAACCCGGCCATGAATGGCAGGGAGCGGGTTATTGGTTACTAGCTCCTGCCATGCTTCTTCGTAGAGACCATCCTGGGCCAGGGCCAGCCATGCCTGGATGTTTTCTCCGGCTGGACAAGCTTGATTGCAAGGAGGTAAATAATCGGTATATACCGGACGTTGGGTACGTCTTTGGCCTGTACCTTTAGCGTGATCCCCCAAGTCAATTGGGGTGGTTAAATCTTTAAGAGGAATCATAAGTTGTTTATTGACTGCGATGAATGATCATTAAGTTCCATAATTCGGACGATAAACCTACCACCATTCCCCTTTAAAAAAGGTGATAAGATACTTATGGCTAGTTGATGTTGGTCATTCTGGACCTTGATGTGTTATCCTCAATGATGCGTACCAGATGGTCTGGTCAGGGGAAGATAACCGATTATTTACAGGCTTGCCGTGAAAAGCATTTATCCCAGGTATTATCCTGAAATTGCAGTACCTTGTTGGATATGAAACGGGATACGGGACTACGGCGGACCAGGTGGTTAATTCCCCTGTTTCTGGCTCTGGTTATGGCCGGGTGCATCCAGCCGAACCCGAATGCACTATCCACAGCTGAACCGGCAGACTCGCTCCCTCTACCGGAAAAATTGCTCCTGGACCATTACCGACCGGTTACGATCTACAATATTCCCCATACGGAGATCACTGAGGCTCGTTATCCGGTGATCGACCTCCATAGTCACCCTTATGCCAAGACTCCTGCGGAAGTGGATCTGTGGGTCAAAACGATGGATGAAGTGGGACTCGACAAGGCTGTGATCATGACTTATCAGACCGGACCGGCTTTCGACTCCCTCGTTCAATTGTATAACAAATACCCTAACCGCTTCATTCTTTTTTGCGGATTTGACTTCTCCGGATACGATAAATTGGGTTTTGGCCCCTCCGCAATCGCCGAGTTGGAGCGGTGTGTCGCCCTGGGTGCCAAAGGTGTTGGCGAGCTAGGTGACAAAGGGAAGGGTTTGTTTTATTCAAAGCCGACGCCCGCTTGGGGTATGCATATTGACGACCCCAGAATGGACCCGCTCATCAAACGATGTGGTGAGCTTAATATACCCATCTCCATCCATGTGGCAGAACCGATGTGGATGTATGAACCCATGGACTCGACCAATGATGGTCTAATGAATGCCTATTCCTGGCGATTGGATGACCAAAGGGATATCCTGGATCATGCCGAGATGGTCCAGACCCTGGAAAAGGCTGTCCAAAAACATCCGGAAACCAATTTTATAGCCTGCCACTATGCCAACTGCAGTTACGACCTGACCATCTTGGGACGATTATTCGACCGTTATCCCAATTTATATGCCGATATAGGAGCCAGGTTTGGGGAGACTGCGGCTATACCCCGGTTCGTGCACGCATTTTTCAATCAATATGCCGACCGCCTGCTCTACGGCACGGATATGGGAAATAACCCGGCCATGTACCGAATGACCTTCCGCATTCTGGAAACGGAAGATGAACATTTTTACTACCACGATTATTTTACTTACCACTGGCCTCTGAGCGGCTATAATCTCGGTGATGACGTCCTCAAAAAAATCTATCGCGATAACGCAATCAGCCTGATTGGCCCTCTATAAGTCTAAACCTATCGCTGAAGAGCCGGAACTAGTTTTCCCTGTTCTGCAAATTCAATAAGCTTTGCCAGTCGACGACGCTGGGTGATTTCCTTCTTAGCACTCATAATCCAAAGCACATATGTCTTTTGGACAGAATCCGTCAGACTTTGATAAAATACCCAGGCAACTTTATTGCGCTTTATTTCGTCGAGATACACCGCTGAAAGATTTATATCCCCATTTAGAATGGATTCCCTGGTGTGTTCTTCCTCCTTTCTAACAGCATAAGCCTCCCTTCCGACATCCAGGACCATCCCGGCAGATTCCAGTTTTCGATATCTGCTTAGATTAACCTGACTCCAAATGCTACCTTTCCTTCGTGGGGTTATTCGAATCATCCATTTATCCGCATCAATACGCATCCGCTTCCCGTCAATCCACCCCAGACACAGGCAGACATCCACCAACTCTCCATATCTCAGAGAGGGAATCCCTGTATGAACCTTATGAAAACCTACCCATAGATCATCTTTGTCATTGATTGTAGACAAATAGTTAAAAAAGGCAGCCCTCGACGAGAAGAACAAGGGAGTATTCACAATTTTTCAACGTTAAATTTTTCAACCCACCCCTCATCCTTGTTGGTTAGAATCACTTTATACCAGTTACTGATGGTGTCTACTACTTCCAACCGGGTTCCGGCAAGCAGTGAATGTACAGTTTCACTGTTAGCCTCCGGTGCATACTTGAATTCCGTTTGTTCCCGGATAACCACGGCAAGGGAATGGTCGTGCAAGAGGACATTGCGGTACCAACCAAACGCAAAACTACCCAGCAACAGGACCAAAGAGACGATTACCAGTGGCCCGGTAACCGTGCGGGTGATGCGGTGATACAACCAAATGTATGCGACAACGGCCCCCAGTAAGATCCAGGCAAATAATACAGACCACCATGCCCATGCCGAGGCCGATGCTATGGTAGCCACCGATTGAAGCCATCGGGTAAGAAAAAACGGCGGGAGTACCGTGATGGCATCCTCAACAGGCTTCGATATTAATGCCAGGTTGTGACGGGTGTCCCTGTCGTGTGGATTGAGCCGCAAAGCGCGTTCATAGCTTATTACCGCATGTCCACGATCACCCAGAGCAGCATAACTATTGCCCTGGTTATAATAGATCTTCGCTTGCCGATAACCCGCATCTATCAATTTCTGATAGGCTTCAATAGCTGATTGATAATCCTTGGCCTGGAAAGCAGCGTCGGCCTCCTTGAGGAGCTGATCGGGTTGTAGAGCATATCCGGGTAAGATCCAGAACAGCCATAGGGCAAAAGTCCACCCAATTGGTTTGATCGATTGCAGGGTCATAACTCACTTTTGTTTTTAGGACGCTTATCCTCATTCCAAATAAATCCTTCCAACTGATTGGCCTCATGATCAAATAAGTCCATGGGTGTCATTTGCCCGGAAGGATCCTGGTACATTCGAATTCGGTCTACCGCATTATTACCAAAAAAAACACGAATCCGGCTGCAAACCGCTTTGTTGACTCCGATATAAGCCTTGTCATCGTCCTGCACATAGTAGATGGTTTCTGCATTACCGACAATGTCCATGCGGTCCAGCTCATTGTCGGTGAGGTGCGCTTGTATCGTTCGACCTTTTATTTGATTAAAAAAGACTTCATCGGTGGTATTGACAATAAATGCATTTTGCTTCAGATAAATGAGATCAAGTTTCTTGTTACGCAACCGCATTTCGATGGTGTCCGCCGTAAATTGGGATGTATCTGCCCACAGAATTGGCTGACGGTATAAGATAAACACAGAGTCCGATTCACGGTAAACCAACGAATCACACACCGCCTGCATGTCGGATTTATACATTTTCACCCGATGGAATGCACGCATGATTTTTGAAGTATCGGTTTCAGAAACCTGGGTGAACCGCAATGAGTCCGCCTTAATAAACAGAGAGTCTCCGTCAACAATGGCTATCAGCAAAGGGCGCCTCGTCAGGCCAATGGCTTCAATCCGGGCGGGTTTATCCCCATAACTCAGTGAGTCACTTTCGATCACATATTGTTGAGTTGTATCGATCCAGATAACATCTCCTGCCGCGACTCCATTACCCTGTGCCTTTGAATACCGCATACGATCTGCAGTAAAATGCTGACTTCCCGAAGCCACGGTACTTCTCCCGGGCAAGGCAAAGGAATCCTGTTTTACATCGTAAAAAATGGTTTCCCCGGCTACGGTCCGGGATGAATCTGAATAGTACCCATGGCCATCGATGGTAAACCATTCCTTGTCTTCCAGGTACTCTATATGGTCCCCTTTAGCTTCCCGACCTTCCTCTTTGATGCGGGCCTCTCCATCCAAAATCACTTTATAATTGGCTTTTTCATACCGGATGATATCTGCTTCTGCGCGCCGGTCTCCTTCTTCGTACTGGGCATGATCTGAAAACTCCGCGACTTGTTCCTGCACATTGTAATAACCGCTCTCACAATAGATCCGTTTATCTTGCTGCTGCAATAATGTTGGCCCTAAGAAATAAGCAATTTTATCCTTGGTTTGATAAGCCATGGAATCCATGCGCATATAAAAATCTTGACCAATTACTTCCACGGAATCCTTAAAATGGGCAAGATCCAGGTCAACTTCATAGTGCCCGCTTTTTGAGGTAAGTGTTGTCTCGTCATCTGTCAGCGTCGCCCCTTTGGTATAATGTGCAATCCGGTCGTCCAGATTGTATTCCAGGTAGTTGGTGTACAATTTCTGGCCGCCATTGACCAGTACGATGTCTCCATACAAGGTAGCATTACGTGTAACACCCTGATAGATAAGCGTATCTGCAAAGACCTGAACGCTATCTTCGTGCTGGATCAACACATGTCCGTAAGCCGATAAGTAAATACTATCCTGGATGTAAGCGGAATCTGCATACATGAATACCGAATCCTGATAGAGCAATACATTGCCGGTATATATCTGTACCGTACTCCTGTCTCTTAATTCCCAAACCTGAGTGTCGGCATGTATGAGGTAGATGACTGAAGTGTCCGCCGCTTGCTGCGCTGAAATTAACTGCGGCAACAAGTTAAGCAGGATCAAAGTTGTCCAAAGTCTGGCCATATTCAATGCTAAACGCTTCAGTGGCAGCATAATAGCGTTATGAAATGGTTAATGCGGCTGCCTGCTGTCCCAACCCGGTGCCCAGGGCGACCCCCATGCCCCCCATTCGCACAGCTACAATTATATTGTTGTCGAGGCGCTTCAGGATCGGCCACTTTTGCGCACCGACGCCCAGGATCCCACTCCAGCGATCGGTAATGGCTACCTTCTTACCGGAGAGTATGCGTTTGAATAAAAAATGCTCCAATGCTTCCTGGATAACGGTTGTTTGGGACAAATCATCGGTCATCTCAGCCATCTTATCGATATGCCGCATGCCTCCTAACAAAATACGATCGCCAATACGCCGGAAATAGACATATCCTTCCTGATAATGAAAAGTTCCATCCCAGGTTAACCCCGGCACTGGTTCGGTGACCAGAACCTGATTTCTTGCCGGCTGTACATCCAGCTCGGGTAACAACCTGCGGGTAAACCCATTGGTTGCCACCACAATCTGTCTGGTCCGGAGTATTCCATGATCGGTAGTGGTCATTTGGGCATATTGCCCATCGGTATGGATGTGTTCTACCTCAACCCCCCGGATAACCGGGACGCCCATATTGATGGCTTGTGCAACCAGTAGTTGATGCATTTTACCAGGGTGGATCCGGGCTTCATGGGGCATGTACACGACCTGCCTTAGACCGCTAAACGGCAAACCGCTTTCTGCAGGTGTTTTTATTTGGTAAGCATTCTTCACGCCGGTGGCCTCATGCGCCAGCTGGTTGAATCGCGGTATTTGATCAACGGTATCGGCCCAAGCCAGTTCATCCTCGGAAAAAAACAGCTCATATCCACCACAAGGCACATAATCCGCCTTTTGCATGTCGACGGTTTCTTTCAGGAGCTGCAATCCATCCCACCGGGCTTTGACCAGGGCAAAAGTGGCCGCTTCGTCCTGAGTGGTGAGATCACTCACTAATTCTGTCGGCGAGCCGAAACAGGCAAAACCGGCATTCCTGGTGGTAGCTCCCCCGCCGATGGTCCATTGATCCAGAACCTGAATTTTCCAGTCGGGTCGCAGTCTTTTTAGGAAAATGGCAGTAGTCAACCCGACTATTCCTGCACCAAGGACGGTGACTTCAATGCCATCAAGAAAAAGATCTTTCTCCCAATAACTCCATTGTTGTGGTGTCCGCTGCATGTTATAAAGATAATAAAGTGTTCAGGTGGTCATGGCCTTCCAGTGAGGGCGAATCCATCAAACCCCGTCGACGACGCCTTCCGGGCAACATCGCTCCTGGCATCATTGCTCCAATGACCAAGGTATTACCGTAAGCGGTCCATTGATTTGACCAGCTTATCATCTTTGCGAATGTACCGTGCGGCCAGAATTCCAAAGACTATCCCTAGTAGCGGCAAATAGGCTCCGATCTGATCGTCAATGGTATCTGCCGGAACTGCGCTATTTTTTGTGTCATTGAGATAGATTAATATAGCCACTAACGGAATAAGTATGCTGCAAACCGTCGACAGATAGGTCATTCGCAGTTGAACTGGCCGGTTGCGATAGAGGAAAATAGCAATGACTGCAAGTAGGGCTCCAATTGCCGTTATGCCCATTAATACGCCATTGTCTTCCACGGAATATTTACCATCGGCAAACAAATAAGCATCCTGCTGGGAAGAAGAGGCAATTGGCCAGATAAAGAGCAATGCTGTACTTATCGCGAGCAAAAAAAGAAATATCGTTTGGAGTCGCTGGATCATGACCAAGAATTTTTGCAAAAATAACGAAAAGTTGATTCGGATAAATGGTGTATAACCGAAGTCAACACGATCCAGGGCATTGCCGGGCTAAAAAAAATAAGCCACTACCGTATGGTGGTGGCTTAAGCTATTTTCGTATGCCCGAAAAACTCCTGGCATAGCTACCGATTCGAATTATTGAGCCCGACCCTGGCGTTGCTTAGCCGAATAATTCACTTTGTATTGTCTGGCTTTACGCAATTGAGTTTTCACATCAGTGACGATACCCATGGTAATATCACCATCAACCCGCATGGAGGTGATGATCGCCGGGATTTCCGATTCACGAACACGTGCGCGGTGTTCCTCAACGAAGGCCGGTATTTCCCAGGTCTGCGCGAATTTATCACCCAACTGAATTTGTGGCGCCGTCCCATAGACCTCCTGATATTTTTTCAGAGGACGTCCAATATAAATGTAATGGACCAGGGATTTCTTCTCCAGTTTGGTCAATTCGGTTGCCTGAGGCGTTACCACCTGCAACTTCAACTCAGAGTCCCGCAATACAGTTACCACCATAAAGAAGAACAATAGCATGAAGATGATATCTGGCAAGGACGCTGTCGAGATTGCCGGTGAGGCCGCTCCTCTTTTCTTTTTAAACTTTGACATAGCGTTGCAATTAGATGCTCGAGATTATTTACTTTCTTCACCGAAGGATGTCGGTTCAGCTTCTGAAAGGACCAGAGGAATATCGTTGTTAATTTCCCTCTTCTGAGCGTTACCCAGATCATCATAATGCTTCCCGAAACGTTTCTGAGCTTCTGTCTCCCGAAGTTCGTTGTATGCCGCCATCAACTCATTATATACTTCCAGATAGGTACGGTATTTGGTACCCCGGTCGTTTTTAAGGGAGATGATTGCATTTTTAGGAGATTCGGCAAGATCTTCCTGGTTCTTCGGATTCATGATGAATTCCTCAGCTTTCTCCCGAAGGTCTCCGATCTTAACCGGCTCACCGCGCACCAGAAGCTGGTTTTGCGCGTTAACCAGGACGGAGAATACATTACGGGATTTCAGTTTCGCTGTTTCCGGCGGTTCGTCGGACCAAGGTGGCAACTTTACCAGTACTCCTTTATCTTCTACGATGGTCGTTGTTACCAGGAAGAAAATCAGAAGTAGGAAAGCGATATCCGCCATAGATCCGGCATTGATTTCCGTGCTTACCTTTCTAGCGTTTCCCATCTAGCGGCTTATTTAAAGATGTTAATGATTTCAGTGATTACGAAAGATGCAAAAGCAACAATCGTGAGAATGACTCCGGTTCCCAGAGCTCCGGTAATTAATTTACTGGTTGTATCACCGATCTTAAACTCCTCAATCTTTGCAGCTAGCGTGCCGGTGTCCGGTGCAGCCGTAGAATACAGGATGATAAACATAACCGCAATCACTCCTAATCCAATGATCCCTACCAGGGCACCTTTGGGGTGTGTGATCATGTAATACAATCCAAATAAAATAGCGACTACTACCGTGAGGACCGTCAATATGATAGACGCCCACAAACCAAAGTCGAATATGGTGGTTTCTCCTTGCCGCTCTTCAGGAAGCGCATTGAAGTCGGTCAGGCCACTGAACACCGATCCAAAAAAGATCAGGATGATCACTGCACCCAATCCGAATGCGGCAAGCTGACCATGCTTGGCTAAAAATTTATACATGGTGTATCCTTTTCGTAGTTATTTAAAAACGTTGTTTTTGGACATGAGGTCGACCAAACCGATGGAAGCATCTTCCATTTTGTTAACGATACCATCGATCTTGGAAATGATGTAGTTGTAGAACAACTGCAACACGATGGCTACGATAAGACCAAATACGGTGGTCAACAAGGCTACTTTGATACCCCCGGCAACAACTGACGGAGAAAGGTCACCCACTTCTTCAATCCGGTCAAACGCCTGGATCATACCGATTACCGTACCCATAAACCCAAGCATCGGGGCAATGGCGATAAACAAAGAAATCCAAACCAGGCCTCTTTCCAGCAAGCCCATTTGAACGCTACCATAACTTACGATGGCCTTCTCAACGGCTTCAGGGCCTTTCGAAGACTGACGTAAACCTTCATACAATACGCTTGCCGTTGGACCAGGCGTCGATTTGCAGATTTCCATCGCACCATCGACATCGCCGTCAGCAAGACGCTCGTCAATACGGGCCAGCAATTTATCCGTGTTGGTACTGGCAATGTTCAGTGTAATGATCCTTACAATACAGAAGGCCAAGCCTAAGATCAAACAGATCAATACCGTGCTCATGAAGCCCCAGCTACCTTCGATGAATTTCTCCTTCAACATCTGGAAGCCAGTGGCATCTTTTACCACTTCCTGAGCCATCGTTTCTACTGCACCAAAAACAGAGAGTGCGGCGAAAACCAAAAGTAGAACAACAAACTTTCGCATAATCGTAATTATTTACTGTTTTCTAATGTTTTGATTGACAATTGGTTACATGAAATAAGGAGTATTGCACACCTTGACAAGCGGAGAGTAAGGGATTCGAACCCTTGATCCTTTTGGGAAACACGCTTTCCAGACGTGCGCCTTAAACCACTCGGCCAACTCTCCAAAGCTAATAATTAATTCGTCTCTTTCCCGCTCCAAGAAATACAAAATTTCTAAATAAAACAAAAAATTCAAAATTTTTTTGGCCGTTACACAATAGATGAAATACCAGTTAAAAACGGTGTATCCGACTGAAAATTAATTCGCTACATGAAACAGTTCCATCGCATTTTTCGTGGTGACCCGCTCAATTTCTTCCAATGGCAAACCAAGGACCTCAGCGAGCTTGTGTGCGATAACAGGGATATAACTGCTTTCATTCCGCTTACCCCGGTACGGAACTGGCGCTAAATAAGGCGCATCGGTCTCCAGAACCAGGTGTTGAAGACCCAATTCAGGCAATACCTGGGGCAAAGTACTGTTCTTGAAGGTAACGACTCCCCCGATACCCAATTTAAAGCCCAGATCTATAGCTGCCATTCCTTGTGGCAAGGTCCCTGTAAAACAATGAAACACTCCCCGAACACCACTCCCCCGGTAATCTTCCAGGATCTCTAATAAGCGGTCCATTGCATCCCTCGAATGAATAACAATGGGGAGATCATGGACTATAGCCCACTCAGTTTGACGCTTAAAGGCGCGCTCCTGTTCCTGGATCCAGGTCTTATCCCAATAAAAATCCAGACCGATCTCACCTACTGCATAATAGGTCCCGGTTTCCAATTCGAAAATAATGCGCTCCAGGTCGGCATCCGCATTCGCAGTAACGGAGCAGGGATGCAAACCCATCATTGGATACATCTGTTCCGGATAACTTTCCCACAAAGCTTTTAACGAAGAAATGGTCTCCACGTCCACATTCGGCAAATACATCCTCTGTACTCCGGCATCAACCGCCCGGGAGACCATAGCATCCCGGTCTTCTTCGAAATCCTCCAGGTATAAGTGGGTATGCGTGTCAATAAACATAATCTTCTTTAACTTGGCGTCAAAGTTAGCCAATGGCTCAGAAACAAAAGTATTATGTGGTATGGGAAGGGGTCGAGCCTGGTATTTATTCATCCTGGAGCGATTGTCAGGAACAGATAAAGGGTTATCCCGGCGCAAAATACCGCGCTTATTCCAGTGAACAGGAAGCCCGGGCCGCATTTCACAGCGGTTGGGAGAGTCCTAAAGCAGAAGCGATTAAAAAAGTATCCCGTGATGCGCTTCCGCCGGAGGTAATCACCGATAGTCTGGCCGTGGACGGGGCTTGCAGCGGTAATCCGGGTGCTACGGAGTACCGTGGCGTGCATGTGGGCTCCGGTCAATTGATCTTTCATCAGGGGCCTTTTGCCGGTGGCAGTAATAACCTGGCCGAATTTCTGGCCCTCGTCCATGCATTGGCTTATCTGCAAAAGCAAGGAAAACCGAATATGGTCATTTATACCGACTCCATTACCGCAATTGCCTGGGTTCGCAACCGGGCCATCAAATCAACCATCAACAGAACCGCTAAGAACAAAGCCATCTATGAATTGGTCGACCGGGCGTTAGTCTGGATCAAAAACAACCAGTGGAAAAACCCAATCATCAAATGGGAAACGGAAAAATGGGGAGAAATTCCTGCGGACTTCGGAAGAAAGTGAATGAAGTGGTGTTATGGTGATTTGGTATTGTGGTGATTTGGTATTGTGGTATTGTGGTATTGTGGTGATTTGGTGATTTGGTGTTATGGGGGTATGGGGGCATGGTATCGGTGGGTTCTCGCGATTCCGATATAGTTTGCTTTTTAAACCGGACCAGGCTACCGCTTCACCTTATAATCGCAATCGACGATGCCTTTCTTAATCTTATCCAGTTTTTTGGCCAGCCGCACCCGCTTGAGCGGTTTGAGCTTCTCTGTAAATAAGATCCCTTCAATGTGGTCGTATTCATGCTGAATTACGCGGGCATTAGTCCCGCTGAAAGTCTCCTCATGCGTGGCAAAGTTTTCATCCTGATAGCGGATGGTGATTTCATCCGGTCTGGTAACATCACCGTGAATGTTTGGTATGCTTAAACAGCCCTCTTCGTAATCCACTTCTTCGTCGCCTTGTCCAAGCATAACTGCATTGATAAAAACCTTCTTGATACGCTCTTGTTTCTCGCCTTCCTCCTTCGCAGTCTGCACGGTATCAACGATAAAAACCCGGATATCAAGGCCAATCTGTGGTGCTGCGAGGCCTACCCCATGCGCCTGGTACATGGTTTGCCACATATTCTCCAACAACACATTCAATTCGGGATAATCCGCATCAATCGGCTTACATTTTTTTCTTAATACCGGATTCCCGTACAATACTATCGGTAAGATCATTTCAATTCTTAGATCATTTGATGGTGTAAAAGTACAAAAGGGCCTACAGATGACCCAAATATTCCTGGAGGATCAAAACGGCACTGACCTTATCAACCAATGTTTTATCTCTCCGCTTCTTCTTACCTATTCCGCTTCGTAGGATAATTTCCCGGGCTTTCTGGGAAGTCAACGTTTCATCTTGACGGTACACGTCGATCTGCGGAAATTGTTTACTAAAAGCCGTCAAAAATACGGAAATAGCCTGCAACAACGGATGGCCTTCCGGGGTATGCATGGATGGATCACCGACCACGACAGCCACAACCGGTTCTTGCGCCATATACCGTTTCAAATATTCAATGACTTCATTGGTAGGAAGCGTACACAACGGTTGGGCAACAATTTGCAGCGGGTCAGTTGTAGCTAATCCGCATTTCTTGATCCCGTAATCTATGGACAGAATTCTACCTTTCATCCGTTCGCTTTAACATATAAAATGCGCCAATAGTTTACGTTAAGGCCTGACTAATGACATCTGCCGATCTACTACCAGCTGCTCGCTCTTCAGCCTTTGACCTTACCGACAGGTAACTTATTAGCTCATGCACCAATTAACTAAAAAAAAAGACCCCCTCCGAACTTTCTCGGAGAGGGGTCCCATCCCAAAAACAGTAAACTCTTAGAGCAAAACAGAATTATTCAACAATAATCATCTTGCGAGTTGCAGTAAACTTGCCTGTTTCAAGCTGATAGTACAGAATGCCAGAGGCCTGCAGATCCGTCTTATTGATCGTGATCTGATTCAAACCTTTAACAAACTCTCCGTCTACTTGCTTGATCAGCTTTCCAGTTACATCCATGATCTTCAGGGTTGCGCTGGAAGCTTCCGGCAGGTTAAATCCGATCACCGTATTCGAATTGAATGGGTTCGGATTGTTTTGATACAGAGCAAATCCGTTGCTTGCAATAGCTCCATTGGCTTTGAAGGCCAGGTCTACGCCCTGTACTTCGGCCCAGGTATTATAAGCTTCTGCTGCAGTAACCTTGGAGTTAACCTGAATGGCTTCTTCCAGATCACCGTTGCCAAGTGCACGGAATGCAATGGTAAAGAGGACATCATTTTTGCCATAGGAAACTGACTCAGCCTCATTCCAGCTGGTGGTGATGATTCCTTTGCCTACCTGGTTCAAACCAATGTTGGCAGCGGTAACATTCAACACACCTGGTTGAACGCCGGCATAAGACAGTTCGGAATTATTGAATTCCAGGGTAAACTGATATCCGTCAATGTTATTGAAGTTTTCGGCTGTAACCGGCACTTCGATGACATCATTTGCTTTATAGGTCATCTGTGGCATGGTCAATGTCAGTGACTCATTGGTACGGATTTCAGTCTTCTGCAATTCGTTAGGACTGTTGGATCCGTTCACATCACCCACTTTGATACCGATGAAGTTTACAACCATATTGTTGCTCAATGAGCTGATGTCGTACGATTCAGGGAACTGCTCTCCCAGCGGATTTTCCGGATTCTGGAAGGTGTAGTTGGAAGAAATGAACCTCCAGGAAGTGTTGGACTTAAAGTTGTCGTCAACACCCAGGATCAGGCGGCGCAACTGAACCAGGTCACTGGCCGTGATGCTTCCATTGTGGTCAATGTCCGCAGCAATGATCTTGTATGGAGAATTCAATTTCTCGTAGCCCAGGATGTGCTTCTGGATGTATACCAGGTCAAGAGTCGATATACCATTAACCGGGTTAATGTTCTTACCAGGTACCAGTGAGTACTTACCACCCAACGGCATGGTTCCAAAGTTAAACATACCTTCTACTCCGGTGTTGATCGGATTGGATCCGGCACCTTTCAATTGTACGTTAACCTGTGCAACCCCTTCCTGAGTCTCGGTAACCACGCGGCCTGCAATGTTTCCATTTGCATTATCCGGGCTGGTGCAAGCGCCCATATTATCCTGAACATCCAGCGTAACGGTACAGAAATCCTGATTTCCGTATTCATCCGTAACCCACATATCAAGTTGTTGCTGACCGATGCTTCTGCAATCGAAATCGCGATAGGTATCCGTGGTGTCTGAGCTGAACGACAGCGCTACGATATCCTGGCCGCAATAGCCATAGCTACCAGCGTCGAAGTCACTTGCCCATACGCGGATCATACCCAAATCCGGATCATTGTCCTTATTGGTATCAACCGGCATCAGGGTGATGATCAGGTCGTGGCAATAAGGAGTCGGTTTCTTACACAAACCTACGTAGAATGGAATGTAAGCTTCGGCCTGGTTACCGCAACGATCGGATACGATGAAGTGTGCTACATAAGCACCAACAGCGTAATCATCGGTCAGGGTAGCGGTAGAACCAAACTGTACATCCTGTCCCGGAACACGGGCTTCAGGACCACCTTCGTAGGATAAAAGTACTGTCCATTTCAGGTCGCCTGCCAATGAACAGTCATCGGAAGCGGACATTGAAATGGTTGCCGAACCTTCACAGGTATTTGCATCTGAAGCGCAAACTACATTGATGGTGGTATCCGTAAAGGAAGGAGGTGTAGTGTTGATCAATTTGATGACCTGTGTATAGGTCATGTATCCATCGCCATTATCTTTAAGATTGCGATTGATCTGGGGACGACTCGCGGAGGCTATCATATTTTCTGAAGCGCAGATGTCCAAACCGTGATAATCAGCATCCGGATTGTATGCACACCAGTCGATAATCGTCCAGGTACGCAACAACTTCAAACAAGCACCAGCTACAATCTGGTATTCTTCATCGACGTAACGAACACCTAATTGCTCACAATCATCATCACTGATGATGGGTTCGCCAAGTCTTTCCGGACTAGCGTCGATCTGCATGTTTTGAATACAGGTCAGGATCGTGTCCTTCGGGAAGATGACCTCGAAGTCAGAACGGTGTTTGATATAAACGCGCTGTGAACAAGTCGTTGAGTTACCGCAATTGTCGGTGATCACCCATGTTCTTTCCGAGTAACTGTTGCAGTTATCATCGTAATCAACCGTCGTACTGTCAACCGTATAGTCGCTACAGTTTTCTTTGATATTCGGTCTGGAGAAGTAAGAATATGGATCAACCAGAATATCTACATCGTCCAGTTTCAACCAATACTTACAAGTATCGCAGTTGTCAAATGCGCTGTTGGATCCAAGGTGGAATGCAAAATCCGGAGAAGCTTGTGAATTGCATTCAGCGTATTGATTATTGCCATTACCATAGGTTACTCCGTCACAATAAACCGTAACGTCTTCATGAGGCAAGCAAACCGGTGGAACTTTGTCGTCAACCAATACCTGGGTCATACACTCACTGTAGTAGTTCCAGCTGAATTCCGGATCACCGATATGCTCGATGGCATCGATGATCGCTGAACCAACCTGGTCAGCTGTTTTCAGACTATCGACCAGTTTTGCATATCCGTTGTAGGTGAAGTTGCAATAGAACTTCTGCTCGGAAGAGCCATACAGGTGCGGATCATAAACACGCTCAATGTGGCAGGTGGAGTAAACACGTGTTACCACCTGGTCATCGTCAGCACAACCTGAAAACTCTACATAGTCTCCAAATACGTTGCAATCCAGCCAAACATTGATGAATTTCTGAATTTCGGTATAATAACGATTGTAGTTGTTCAATCCGAAGATGGTCTTCAAATTGGTTTCCCAGTAATTACGTGCCTCCGTTACATCACTCATCCGGGCTGCGGAGAAGTGCAGTGTCGGGCAGCAATTGTCGTGGCTACCATCGTCGAAAGTAGTTGCATAGATACGTGCCCAGCAAGAGTTGGGATCCAATGTTGTCTGAGTGATTTCATCACATACCGGAATTGGAGGAGTTTCATCCAGAACGTGTACGCGGAAAGGCAATTCCAGCGTTTGTTCGCATGCATCGGTAATGTAGATGGTACCTTCAAACCAACCTGCTGGCAGATAAGTTTGTACAGCTACACCAGGAGTAAATACTTCGGAGAAGATGGAAGGAGTTCCCTGGTGACCAGGAGCACTGTATTCAACTTCAACCCGTACACTTTTAATGGCTGAACAATCCTCGATTTTCGTAGGATACGGGAATACCACTTTCCCTTGGCAGTCGTGTGGCAGAGCCGTAGCTACTACATCATTATAAGCATCAGCGGTCGGAGGCAGTGTATCCATGATCTTGATCCACTGAACGCAGGTGATCACCGTATCACGGCACCAGTCTACGATTTCCCAGGTGCGACGGATTTTTTTACCGTTTCCACAAATTTCCCATTCATGGTCGTTAAATGATCCATACAGTTTGCAAATGGTACCATTGGGATACAAAGGAATGGTGTCCCCGTCTACAATAGCACTGGGCACCCCGGAGAAGTCCGGATTGATTACCTTCTTACCATCGATGGTGGTATACAGGGTATCCGCAGCATAACATTCGTACATCGTGTCAGCAGGACAAACAATGCTATCCAACGGAACACGTTCAACGTAAAACGTATCGTTGCAATCTGCCACTGTTCCCCAGCGGTCACGTGCAACAATACGACGGATTGCTATCCCTGCAAAACGGACAGAATCACATGGATATTCGGTGTAATCCATTGAAATAATTACCGGATAGCCGGTAAGCGGATCACAGTTATCCATAGCCATGCCCGAAGGGAAACGATCCAAACCGGCTTCGATCAATGGCAATTCGGTGCAATAGACCGTATCTACCACACAACCTAAATTGGGACCTGCTTTGTCCTCAACGCGGATGTTAGACCAACATTTGTTTTGGGTATTCCCGTCAATGACAACAGCGGTCATCAACTGGCCTATGTAGTTGCAGTTGACATCCGGACGGTCCAGCTTACGGTTGAATTGGTCGTATAAGACAACCGAAAGATCATCGCAACCATTCGCTGTCATGTCTGCCATGATCATTGCTGGGGTTACGGTCACCGTACCATTCTTCATGGTATCCAGTGACAAATTAATGTTCGTACAGCCCATCGGACACTCTTGCGCTTGTACCTGGCCTGCAAAAGCCAGAAGCAGCAACAGTGTTCCTGTGGCGAGTGCCCTTAGTTTACTAACTATTGGGACGAACTCTCCAATAGCAGTGCGATACTTAAGAGAGTTAGTTTTCCTCATGAGATCCTAGTTTAAGAGTTATTAAATAATAATATGCTTGGAGCAAGACAACGGCCCGGCTCGATGAAAAAACTCGTAACAGTCCGTGTCTTGGAAAGCCCACAGACTTACTAGGTCTATTATCGCACTGTAAT
>JACJYB010000012.1 GCA_020636355.1 Lewinellaceae bacterium
CTCAGACCGTAACCGTCATCGATACCGAAGCACCGGTACTCTCACAACCGGAAGATAAAACCGTAACCTGCGACGACAACTGGACA
This sequence comes from Lewinellaceae bacterium, assembly GCA_020636355.1. Classification (GTDB taxonomy): domain Bacteria; phylum Bacteroidota; class Bacteroidia; order Chitinophagales; family Saprospiraceae; genus JAGQXC01. The sequence continues at coordinate 87 of JACJYB010000012.1, forward strand.
TGGGACATCCCTACCGTGGACGATAACTGTGAAGAAGGCCTCAATCCGGTAGGTTCCGAGCCCGTTCGCGAAGACCTCGCCTGCGGCTATACCCTCACCCGTACCTGGACCGCCACCGATGAGTGTGGTAACCAGTCCGAGCCCGTTTCTCAGACCGTAACCGTCATCGATACCGAAGCACCGAGTATTTCAAAATTGGATAACATTACGGTAACCTGCGAAACATGGACCTGGAGTACTCCAGAAATAGAAGATAATTGTAGTGAAGCTATACTTATTGAAGGTAAAGTCGATTCAATTGGGTTGGCTTGTGGGTATCAATTATCAAAAACATGGTATGCGATAGATAATTGTGGAAATCAATCACCTCAAGTTACTCAATATGTTACTGTTGAAGATGGTGGGACTCCAACTTTTGACACCAAACTAGCTGACATCACAATCAGTTGTAATGATCCAATGCCAGCAGCTCCAACGGTACGGACAATTGGATGTACTCAATCGGTAGTCAGAATGGTTGAAGAAATCCAACCTATGGATTGCGGTGAAATGCTGATTAGAACTTATACGGCAGAAATGCCCTGTGGTGACGATATGATAATGGAGCAAAGGATTACTGTCATCGACGACCTTTCACCAAAAATCACTGAACTAAAGGATAAGTTCTTGTCCTGCAATGACGAAATTACCTGGGACAAACCTTATGCAAGTGATAACTGCAGCTCAGTATCATTGATTGAAGGTCCAGTGGAAGAAGAAGCATCATCGTGCGGTTATATCTTGACCAAAACCTGGTATGCCGTTGATGAATGTGGTAACCAATCTAATGTCGTTTCACAAACTATTACTGTTGACAATACGTCAAGCATTACCTTGACACCTCCGCAAGATATTTATCTATCATGCACTGATGTAAATGAATTGCCGGGTAGTTCGGAGCCATCGGTTTGTGAGGAAACAACCGTCTACTATACAGAAGGTGGTCATTCTATTACATTTGAAGGATACGAGTACGATAAGGAAAACAATCAGACCTGTTATTCGTATACCATTCACAGTAATATAGATCCGGAAATCAGTCATTCAATGATTGGGGACCTGGACATGATGGATTGTGCCACGTGTATAGGAGGAGAAGCCCGAATTTCAAAAGCTGACCCAACTACACAAGCTTATGGGTGCAAATGGGATGAAGGCATTAAGAAAGGGAAATCCAAAACCTATGTGATCTGTGTGGAAGGAAGCCCTGAGCTTGGTAAAATTTCCACCAGTATTAAATATGGAAGGAGAGTTTCTACCATTCAAATTTGTGGTCCAGCATCTTGCGAATCTGTTAATCCTCCGATAGAGGACAAACCTTTATTTGGAAAACCGGAGGTTTCCGTTGATTGTCCGGTAGATTACGAAATCATCGAAGGGGAGGTAATTCGACAGGACCTTGATTGCGGGTATGTATTAACAAAATCGTGGTATGCAGTAAGTGATTGCGGAGGCCAGACCGAACCGGTAACTCAACACATTTATTACATCGATGAAACTGCACCGGTTATCAATCCCGTAACTGATAAAACGGTGAGTTGCAATGAAAACTGGCAGTGGGACAAACCAGAAATCTCGGATGATTGCAGCTCAGTTTCACTGATTGAAGGTAAAATAGAGACCAAACAGCTAGAGTGTGGCTATCAGATCACTAAAACCTGGACTGCGAAAGATGATTGTGGCAATGAATCAGGGCCAGTAACCCAGACTATTACGGTTATTGACGAAACTGCTCCAACATTTATTGATATTCCAGAAGATCTGACTTTATCATGTATCGAGGACATACCAAGTCCAACTGTGCATGCAGTAGATGACTGTAGTGAGGTGAAAGTCACTATGAAAGAGGAGACATCATCTAGCCAGAATCAGGGTTGTACCATTGTAAATATGGATCGGCCTCAAGAGCAAGCACCACGTATCGGATGGTTTCAGAACATGCCTGGAGCCAACTCCAACTTATTTAATGTTGAAAGCGGGAATTTCGAGCAATATGGTGATGGGACCGCTCACTTCTACGGCGTTGTATCCAACATCAACAACAGTAATTTGGCCTGGGAATTTGACATTTGGATGCGCGGGGGATATAATTGGGATGATTGGCACGCACTGGGTCGAGGCTACAAAGATGCAGGGATAGCCGGTAACAATTACCTGGATTGGACCTACTATGAAATGGATGATTCCAAATCCAATACTTTGACCGGATTACGTGCATACGATGGTTCCGTACTTAATCTTACTCATAATCCATCCAACTACTATTATGGATTCCAGGTCGGTCAGAATGCGAATGTGTTTACCAATACTTACGGTATGTCCGGGTGGTTCAACTATTCAGGTACCATCGTATATAATAACCACGAGTATCAGCGTAACAGCATCAACTCTGATTTCAACTTGAATCTAGGTTGCACTGAAAACAGCACTGGCTGTACCACCACGATCCTGCGTACATGGACTGCTACGGATGCATGTGGCAATACAACCTCCATGTCTCAGTCCATAACCATCTCAGACCACACAAAGCCTTCCATTTCTCCTTTGGAAGATAAATTCTACAGTTGTGATGAAGATTGGACCTGGGATATGCCCGTGGCACAGGATGAATGTGGAACTCCGGATATGATCGAAGGTGTGGAAACCCGTACCAATACGGAATGTGGTTATCAGGTATCAAAATCCTGGTATGCAATAGATGCCTGTGGCAATCAATCTGAGATTGTCACCCAGACCATTACAGTTGAAGACAATGAACCTCCAGTATTCATCACTACACCGCAGGATATTCATCTTTCCTGTGGCCAGACAATGCCAGATTTCACACCTTTAGCCGCTGTGGACAACTGTGACGGGAATGTGACCGTTGTTTATAAAGATAGCACTGTAAATCAAGGCAGTCACTGTGATGTAGTCAATATGGACTGGTCCAATGAAAGTGATCCCAGAATTGGCTGGTTCCAGAATATGCCGGGAGCTTCCAGTCTCCTCTTCCACGTAGAGCAAGGTGGTTTCGACCAATTTGCCGATGGTACCGCTCATTTCTATGGAACAGTATCCAATGTGAATAATGATCAGCTAGCCTGGGAGTTCGACATCTGGATGCGCAATGGTTCCAACTGGGAAGAGTGGAGCGCTATGGGACGCGGGTATAAAAATTCCGGTATTGCTGGCAACAATTACCTGGATTGGACCTATTATGAAATGGACGACAGTAAGGCCAATACTTTCACAGGCATCCGTGCCTACGCTGGATCTCATCTGTCTTTAACACATAATCCATCCAACTACTATTATGGATTCCAGATCGGGGAGAATGCGAATGTATTTACCTATACATACGGCATGTCAGGATGGTTTACATACTATGGCGACATTGTTTACAATGGTAATACTTATCATCGCAATGGTGTCAATTCTGACTTCAATCTCAATCTGGGTTGTACCAATAGCAATAATTCCTGTGGGACCACAGTCATCAGAACTACGATTGCTACTGACCATTGTGGCAATCAGGCAACGGTGACCCAGACCATTAGGAGGGATCCTGACAATACACCTCCAACCATTAGTGCTTTACAGGATAAGTCATATTCCTGCAATGAGGATTGGTCTTGGGATGCTCCAGTCGCAGAAGATAACTGTGGTACTCCACAACTTATCGAGGGATTAGAAGTCAGATCGGAAATTGACTGTGGATATATGATGAGTAAGTCATGGTATGCAATAGATGCCTGTGGAAATCAATCTGAGATTGTCACCCAGAACATTACAGTATTGGACGATGAAGCTCCGATTTTCATTGGAAATACTGGTGATATTATACTTTCCTGTGGACAGCCCATTCCAGATTTCACTCCGCTTACGGTTGTTGATAACTGTGATGGCAATGTCACAGTAACTTACCAGGATAGCATGGTAACAGAAGGTGGCAGCCACTGTGATCTGGTGAATATGGACTGGTCCAATGAAAGTGATCCCAGAATTGGCTGGTTCCAGAATATGCCGGGAGCTTCCAGTCTCCTCTTCCACGTAGAGCAAGGTGGTTTCGACCAATTTGCCGATGGTACCGCTCATTTCTATGGAACAGTATCCAATGTGAATAATGATCAGCTAGCCTGGGAGTTCGACATCTGGATGCGCAATGGTTCCAACTGGGAAGAGTGGAGCGCTATGGGACGCGGGTATAAAATTCCGGTATTGCCGGAAACAATTACCTGGATTGGACCTATTATGAAATGGACGACAGTAAGGCCAATACTTTCACGGGCATTCGTGCCTACGCTGGATCTCATCTGTCTTTGACACATAATCCATCCAACTACTATTACGGATTCCAGGTCGGGGAGAATGCGAATGTATTTACCTATACATACGGCATGTCAGGATGGTTTACATACTATGGCGACATTGTTTACAATGGTAATACTTATCATCGCAATGGTGTAAATTCTGACTTCAATCTCAATCTGGGTTGTACCGAGCAATCCTCAAGTTGTGGAGTGACCATTTACCGGACTACGACCGCAACGGATAAGTGTGGCAATCAGGCATCAGTAACCCAAAAGATTTCTGTACCTGCCGACCACGAACCACCAGTTGTGGTCAATCCACCAAATGTGGAGTGCATTACACCGATGACTTTTGAATCATTCTTCAATAACAATTGGAGTTTGACAGCAACCGATAACTGCAGTCCGGATATTACGGTAGATGTCCCTGAAATTAACTGGGATTGCGAAGCTGGTAAATACATCCTGACCTATGTATTTACGGATAACTGTGGCAACCAAACCACCTTTACACGAGATGTGTGCATCGAGGGTAGCTCACCGGTCTGTTCGATCATCGCACCTAACGAGATCAGCACTCTAGCCAGCAATACCTTTATGGCAGATGTTACCGGTGGTATGGATCCCATGCAATACGAATGGACCATTTTGTCTGGTAATTGGAACATCACTTCCGGGGGCAACAGTTCGACTGTAAACCTGGATGCAGGAAGCGATCATCTGATACTCGAGCTTACAGTAACCGATCAAAATGGATGTAGCTCAACTTGTACCGTTGAAGCCGACGCCCCAACCTCGGATTTAGGTGGTGGATGTACATTAACGCAAGGCTTTTATGGTAATGACAGAGGCCGCTATTGTGATGGTCGCCAAACCACGCCACTGATCACTGATCTTATGGCTTCTGGTCCAATTGTTCTGGGCAAACCAGGTCGGTCATTTACCTTAAATTCTAATGACGTAGCTTGTATCATCGGATTGTTAGGCGGAGGTGGACCATCGGTCGCGTTGAATAGCGGCAATGGAAGTTGCGGTTCCTTCAACTTTAGTACCAGAACCAGCAAAGGTGTGGCTACCAGTAAGAATACTCTGGTATCCCAAGCCATTACCCTGGCACTAAATATGCGCCTGGATGGTAACCTTGGAAGCACTCAAATAATGGGCAATTGCATGACAACCGCTTCATCCAGCAACTGTGGCGCTAACGGCAATGCCTATCCAGTTCCCGGTACCGAACAAACATTCTGTTTCTCTACAGCAGTATTGCAGATACTAGGTACAGGATTTACTATCAGTGAGTTGTTCGATCTGGCAAGCAGAGCTTTGGGAGGCGAAAATGTAGGGGTGGGACTCGGAGATATTACCGATGCACTTGGGTTTATCAACGATGGATTTGATGAATGTCGGATCGTAACCTCATGGTCTGTCACAAATTCGATCACGGAACCAGATGGCGATGATCTTAATACAACATCGGTGGAAATCAATACCACTGTCGGCAAGATCACTGCTTATCCGAACCCGACGGTAAACCTCGTAAAACTGGCATTTGAAATTCCTGTTGCGACCGAGGAAGGAAACATACAAATCGTAAATGGTCAGGGAATACCTGTTTACAAAGAGACAACACCCATGCAAAAGGGTGCAAAAGAATTGCAAATAAATACGGAAGGATGGACTCCTGGTCCATACTACGTCATCGTCCGGGTCAATGCCTACATCATGTACGGCCAGTTTATCCGGGTAGAATAGATCATTTTCGTCTACGATTTGACAATTGGGCGGCTATTGCTTTTGCTATGGCCGCCCTTTTTTTTATTCGGTTATTTTCTCCCTTGAACGACAGGCCTAACCGGCAAAATAGTCTTCCAACTCCGTTAATGTGGAAGGGGAAACCTGGATGTCTTTCTCGATTTTACCTTTGTTAAGCAAAACAATACGCCGGCAAATCTCCGTGATATGACTCAGATCATGACTGGAAATCAGAACCGTCCTGGTCGATTCAAGCTCTTCAATAATCCTTTTGAACCGGATTTGCGTAGTAGGATCCAAATTTGCAAAAGGTTCATCCAGGATGATCACTTCCGGATCACCGATAAATGCTCCGATCAATCCGATCTTCTTCTGATTTCCTTTCGAAAAATCACGGATGTATTTTCTCTTGCCAAGCACTTCGTCGTTAAAAAATGGCTGATATTGCTCCAGGAAGGCTTTAACCTGAGGCTTACCCCAGCCATACAGATCTCCGATGAAATAAAAATATTCCTCAGGAGTAAGGAAATCCATTAAAAAACTCTCATCCAAAAAGGCAGTCGTATAGCGCTTCCAGTTTTCCCGATGCTGTACTGGTTCACCTTTGGACAATATCTGCCCCTGATCTGGCGGGATCAAATCGAGAAGTAAGCTAAACGCTGTGGTTTTTCCAGCCCCGTTATTCCCAACCAACCCAAACAATTGTCCGGCTGGAATCTCCAGTTCCGGAATATTCAACACGACGTGATTCCCGTATTTTTTAATTATTTCTTGAAATTGGATCATACCCGAACCATTTAAGATTTTTTCCGAAATGCCGATAGAATTGGATATTTCCTGTTTTCAAACAGCTTGGTCACCTGATGGATTATGGATGTATGGAATAACGCACCGGCCATTCCCAGTCCTCCGATAATCAGAAAGGGCACATTCGGACCAAGAAATTGAAAAACGATATAGAGTAAATAGGGTATTCCCCACAATGGCAACAGAATAAAAAAGTGCGCGATTGAAATGCCTTCGTAGTTCATCATAGCGCCTTTGGAGGGATCAATCCGCTTGCTGTTGTAGGCAGCCAAAAACATGTAGACATAAATGGAGAAACCAATATTATAAAGGAATAAGGCTATATGTGCCGGCAAGTATTCCTGGTAAACCCATCCGTAGGGCAAGGTAACCAGAAATAAAACCACGCACGATCCAGCCAGAATGTAATATTTCGCACGAAAAATATCTTCTATCCGTACTTGTCGCGTGGCTAAAAAGTCAAAGTGCGGACTATTCCAGCTTAACATCAACTGTCCATAGTTCAGCGCAAAAATTCCCGTGATAAACAGGGCCAGAAAAACTTTAAATCCAGCGTAATCCATTACAGGATTTCCCATAAAAATTAATGGATACAAGATCATCAACAGCGCAATGTACAACAGGGAACGGGATCGCTTATGACGCCAGATCATTCGGATTTCATTGCCTATCAATACGCCGGTATACCCCAGGCGACCAAGCAAAGTAGATGGAATAACCATTTCAGTGACCGGCTCATTAGAGTTCTTATCGACCAGAAAATAAATCCTGCCTAATGCCTTCAAATTATATACGTATAAAGCTACTGCTCCCAGGAGGGGCAGGGCAGCCAGCCATCCATGCTGCATACAGGCTGTAAACCATCTTTCGAGAAAAGGAGAGACCGAGATCCATCCCCGGTGGTCCGCGATGTATACCGCGATCAGCAAAATGACCGGAAGGGCAGCTATGGTAGGCTTAAGCTTAAACAACTTATCGACGCTGAACGCCAGGTAGTTGTTCCAAAGCACAAAGCCAACATAAAACATTAGAAAGTGGATGGCGTAGGTAGTGGACTGGTTTGGAAGCACATCCTGAATAAAATACGGAAGCAGGATAAAAAGAGGCATCCAGTTAAAAAAACTGGTCAGCGAAGAACGTAAAAGATAGTGTATCAGCTTGTTTTTGGGGACAGGCAGCAGCAGATAAGGCTTTATCTGGAGGCCAGAAAACTTCTGAAAGAGTATCCGCATCAACAAACCGGCAAAAAAACCATAAATCAATAATCCGCCAAGTTTGGTAGCTGGATCTGCCTGAGGATACAGTTCCTTCATGATCTTCGTGGCGAACAAGCTAAGGAAGACCAGGTTTGCCGCAAGGTAGAGTCCAAACAGGACAAGGATCACCGTCTGAACAATTTGTTGGGTTAATGCCGGAGATCTGACCCAACTAAGCCATTGGTAGCGAGTGAGGGGGACACGCATGGATGCAATTCAGTTTTTCCGTTTATTCTTGAAATAAAGAAAATACAACGAGAAAATACAAAACATACCCCAGCAATGATACAATTATCGCTCAAATACCCGGTTCTACTGCTAAAATTGCTTGCAGGGTGTACAAAATAAAAAAGCTTCCCTTCGACGGTTCGAAAGAAAGCCTTCATCGTGTGAAAATAGAATAATCTTAATCCTGGACCACCTCGAATGCCAGTTGGGTAATAACCTCTTTATGCAGTTTAAGGTCTGCTGTGTAGGATCCCAACATCTTCACGTCTTCGGTCAAGTGAATCTTATGCCGATCCACATCCACGTCGAGTTGATCTTTTAATGCCTGTCCCAATTGTACATTGGTTACGCTACCAAAGATTTTACCTGAGGTACCGGCTTTAGCGGCAATACGCAATACCTGGCCACCGATTTTATCGACGATGGCTTTATATTCATCCAACCGTTTGGTTTCGATGGCTTCTTCTCTGCGCTTGAGTTCAGCAAGTTTCCGGCGATTCATTGAGTTAGCTACAATAGCTATCCCCTGAGGGATGAGGTAATTCCGGCCATAGCCGTCTTTTACGGTCACCACTTCGTGTTTATCGCCCAGATTGGTTACATCCTTTAATAAAATGAGTTCCATGACTGTTGCTTTTTTCCGATTACTTCAATAAATCCGCTACATAGGGCAGCATTGCCAAATGACGAGCGCGCTTGATCGCAGTAGCTACTTTCCGCTGGTACTTCAGGGAGTTACCGGTAATGCGGCGCGGCAGGATCTTTCCTTGTTCGTTGATGAAGCCTAACAGGAAGTCCGGATCTTTGTAATCAATGTATTTGATGCCGTATTTCTTGAAACGGCAGTATTTTTTCTTATTCTGCCCAATCTTGGGGTTGCTAAGAAATTTAATATCGTCTCTTGATGCCATTTTGTGCTAATTTTTGGATGGTCTTAATTTGGTTATTCTTCTTCTTCAGCTACAGCTGCAACCGGTGCCTTTTCAGGAGCTTTGGAAGGCTGTACTGGCTCTTCCGGCTTTGCGGCAACAGGTGCTGCTGTCTGACCAAATGACTTCTCCGATTTCTTCTCAGCCTTATCGCGTTTTTTGATGAGGCCATTCCGTTTGTCTTCGTTGTATTTGATACCGTATTTATCCAGCGCAGTGGTCAGGAATCGCATGATGCGTTCATCCCGACGCAAAGCCAGTTCCAGACGGCCAATAATGGTTCCGGAATCGGACTGGAATTCAATACAGTAATAAATACCCGAATTACGCTTTTTGATTGGATAGGCCAACTGACGCAAGCCCATCTCGTCTACGTGTACGATTTGGCAACCTTCTGTTTTCAGAAGATCCACGTAGTTTTCCGATGTCTGTTTGATCTCTGTATCAGACAGTACCGGATCGACAATAAAGGTAACTTCGTACTGATTCATTAAAGATTTTATTTTACTTAATCAAAATGGACCGCAAAGATAGACCTTTTCAATGGTTTATACAAAGGTTTTTTAATTGAATATCAATAGACTGCGCTATCCGCGAAGCCGCACTTCACCCCTTAACAAGTTTTGCATTCCGGACCGGACTAAAATATTGCCCAGTTAAAAATCATCTAGTATCATTACAATCCGTACCTGGATCGGTCAAAACCTTTCCACTGGGAACCAACACGATTTATTACTATGCTGCAAAAGCCCTTATACCTTACAATTTGTTTGCCGCTGGTTTTCCTGTTGTGCTTTTTACCCTGGACCTCGCAGGCCCAGATAACGCAGGCGGAAGACAAAGCGGAAGTTGCCAAGTGGTTATCCTATGCCGAGCGTAATATTTCCTATCAGGATGACTCCGCATTGTATTATCTCAACAGGGTCCAATCTTATCTGGTTCAGCACCCGGACTCCGTGTTGATGCATCAATTGGACTACAAAAAATCCAGGACCTACCTTAGCCAGGGACAAGCGACGGAGGCATTGCAGGCTCTCTACGCAGCAGTAGATCTACTCAAAACCCTCCGGGACACCGCTACATTAGCCCTCTATACCAAACAAGAAGCCAAGAACCTCTTTTACCTGCAGGATTATACCAGAGCTTTTCAGCTTACGCTTCGCAGCGACAGCCTTTATCTGCAACTGGATACACCATTCTACAACTGGGAAAATGCCAAGATCCGGGCAGACATTTACCGCGTACATCAACAATACGACGAAGCGGAAACAGAATTGAATGAAGCACAGCGGAGAGCCAGCCTCTTCGATAACCGGATGAACGTGGGTTTTATCCTGTGGCATAAGGTTCAGCTCGCAACCATCACGAATAATCCGGAACAGCAAGCGAAGGCGATCGAGGAATACCTGGAATTCGTTGGTACGGATGAAATACTTGAACGGGTAAAACCATTCCATATGGGCTACCTGTTTGATGGAGATTCTCCCTACCAGACCATCCAGCGCATCGAACGAATCCTCCCCTACTATGAGCGCAAGCAAAACTACCCAGCAATGCTGATTATGCTGGAAAATCTGGCTGACCTCTACCAGGAGACCCATCAGTATGCACATGCAGCAAAATCAGCCAAAAAAGCCCTTGACCTCACGGCTAGCTTCTACCAAACAAAGTCCGATTTTCTGGGACAACTTTACGAAATCTATAAAGCAGCCGGGCAACCAACCCAGGCACTTTATTATCTGGAGCAGTGGAAAAAGCTGGACGACAGCATACTTCAGGTCCAGAACCGCTCACAAATTCAGGAACTCCAGGTCCGCTATCAGACGGCTCAGAAAGAACAAGAAATCTACCAACTGGTGACCCAAAACCAAATTAAGGATCTCACCATTGCCAAAGCAAAACGAAACGACTGGATTTTGGGTATTGGATTAGTCAGTGCTGTCCTATTGATCACTCTGTTATACGGCATAAACCGGTACCGTCGGCAAACCGCCACAACGCTGGCCGCCACCAATGCTGAACTGGCTAATTCACTCCAGGAAAGGGAACTCTTGCTGAAAGAAATTCATCACCGGGTAAAAAACAACCTCCAGGTCATTTCCAGTTTACTCTACCTCCAGTCCCAACACACCTCGGATTCCCTGGCGATCCAGGCGTTGAATGAGGGGAGGAACCGGGTACAGTCCATGGGACTTATTCACCAAAACTTATATCAGGACGGCCATCTGACCGGCGTCAATATTAAAACGTACATTGAAAAACTCATTTCCAGTTTAATGGATTCTTACCAGATCAAGCCGAAACGGATAAGTTGGTCTACAGACCTGCCTGACAAAACCGTGAAGATTGATACCATGATCCCGTTAGCCTTGATTATCAATGAGTTGATCAGCAATGCCATCAAACATGGATTCCCCGGTGAACGATCCGGCCGAATTGACATCCGACTCGTGGAAAACCATCACCAGGGATGGAGGCTTGAGGTGCAGGACAATGGAGCGGGAATACCAGCTCATTTTGACCCAGCCACTTCTGAAGGTCTTGGACTGGAACTGGTTAAAATGTTCAGCAAACGCTTAGGCGCCCGCTTAACTTACCACCAGAACGAAGGAACTTTATTTACATTGTTATTGCCAAATCTGGATCTGCTATGAGTTTACGAGTACTTATTGTAGAAGATGACCCATTAATTGCGGCCACTATCCAACGCTATCTGAAATCATCCGGATATGTCGTGTGTGGCATCGCGTATGAAGAGGAAGAAGCCCTGCAAGCATTCGAAACCTGCCAGCCGGAAATCATTCTCCTGGATATACATCTGGGGAAGGGTCAGGAAGGTATTTCACTGGGCCGGCATATCCACAAGCACCTGAACCTACCTTTCATTTATTTAACTGCCTTTGCCGATCGAGGCACACTGGAAAAAGCAAAAGCTACCGCCCCGGCCGGATACGTGGTCAAACCATTCACTGAGAAAGATATCTACGCTGCCCTGGAAATTGCTTTTGCCAACCATCAGCGCAATGCACCCAATGAGGAAATCCCGGCTCTGAATACCTGGGAAAAAGAATTGCAGTCCTTACTAAGTGAACGGGAAATCGAGATCGTAAAATTAATTCGGGACGGCTATGCCAATCAAGCCATTGCCGATCACCTGTTTATCTCCATCAATACCGTAAAAACACACCTCAACCACATCTACCAAAAACTGGAAGTAGGATCCCGTACGGGTTTATTGGCCAAAATTCGCCAATAAACTTTAGAAACTTACCACTCTGACCTTCTTCAATCCAGACAGTACCATGAAAGTCATACAACCTTCGTCGGTAAAACCATTTTATTAATCGCTCACAGAATCTCACCAGGCGGCTTTTATCTGGGAAATAACCGGGACACAATCGTGGGATTTGGATTCAGTCCAATGGCTCCCCAGGCTATGGCCCTGGATTCCAGGGAGCATGCATTATTTTGGACGGATATTGGTACCAATCAGATTTTTAGGTCAGCGCTCGTTGAAAAGGCCTCTTACTCGGTGACCATGGCAGAGAATCTCCTTGGTATCGACAGAATCATCCAATCATCGCTGGTATACCTTTCGATTTACAATAGTCCTGATTAAATTCACTCCAAATTCAAATCATGAAATACAGGATGCTAATCGGATTATTGCTGCTCGGGTTGAACGTGTTCTCGCAACCAACAGGCAATATGCGATTTATCCCCTTCTCCAGCGTCAAGATTAATGATGCTTTCTGGACCCCCAAGCAACAAAAAGTAGCTACCGCCACGATGGCAGCCTGCATTTATCAAACAGAGATCAACACGCCCCGCATTCGAAATTTTGAAAAGGTGGCACGTCATCAGGGTGAAAAACACGAAGGAATCTATTATGACGACAGTGACGTCTATAAAGCGCTTGAAGCCATGTCCTATGCCATCAGCAACACCCATGACGCCATGCTTGAGGCTACTGCAGATCGATGGATTGACATCATCGCCGCCGCCCAGGAACCGGACGGATACCTGGATACCTATTATTCGCTCACCGGTCTGGATCAACGGTGGACCGATATGGAAAAACATGAAGCGTATTGTGCCGGACATTTGATGGAGGCTGCCGTTGCCTATTATCAGGCTACCGGCAAGCGGAAGTTACTCGATGTAGCCATCAGACTGGCGGACCACATTGACCGGACCTTTCGTCAAGCCCAACGGCCCTGGGTCACCGGACATGAAGAAATCGAACTCGCCTTGGTAAAGTTAGCCAAAACCACCGGAGAACAGCGGTACATCCAACTGGCCCAATATTTTCTGGATCAACGCGGACATGGAAATGGGAAAGGCAAGATTTGGGACCAATGGAATGATCCGGCTTATGCGCAGGATGCCATACCTGTTAAAGACCAGAAGGAGATAACCGGTCATGCGGTTCGTGCGATGTATCTGTATACGGGGGCTGCGGATGTCGGTGCGATGACCGGCGATACAGGTTATCAAAAAGCTATGAATCTCGTGTGGGAAGATGTAGTTGGGCGCAACCTCTATGTAACCGGAGGGATCGGATCCTCCGGGCGCAATGAAGGATTCGGAGTTGATTACGATCTGCCGAATGAAGATGCTTACTGCGAAACATGCGCTAGTGTTGGCATGGTCTTTTGGAACCAGCGTATGACAGCGCTCACCGGCGATGCCCGCTTCATGGATGTACTGGAACGCAGTCTGTACAATGGTGCACTCGACGGTCTTAGTCTGAGTGGAGATCATTTTTTCTATGGCAATCCACTAGCCTCCCATGGTCAGCACAGCCGGCGGGAATGGTTCGGCACGGCCTGTTGCCCTTCCAATATTGCCCGGTTGGTATCATCCCTGGGTGATTACATCTATGCAGCAGATGACAACTCCTGGTACATTCAGCTATTTATTGGCTCCGAAACACAAATAAAGACAGGAACCGTTGAGGTGAAAATCGAACAACAAACGCAATATCCCTGGCATGGCATTTCCCGGATCAGCATAGAGCCTTCCAGTCCGCTTACGCACTCTTTAAAAATCCGCGTCCCCGGGTGGGCAGCCGGCACGCCGGTTCCGGAAGGATTGTATCATTATTCAAGGGAGCAGAATGAACAGATTATCATTCAGGTAAATGATGAGGTAGTTCCATATACCATCGATAAGGGATATGCGACCATTTCCCGCACCTGGCATACGGGAGATACTGTGCAAATAGAATTACCCATGCAGGTTAACGAATTGGAAAGCCGGGCAGAAGTGACCGCAGATCGTGACCGGTTCGTACTACAACGCGGTCCACTGATTTATTGCGTCGAAGGGGTCGATAATCCCGGTAAAGCCTGGAGTTTCTGGGCGCCTGAAGGCACCCAATACCGCGTCTTCCCTTATAGCGTAGCCGGTGAGCCTGTACAGGCCATAAGGGTCCAGGCTCGCGGTCTATCTCCCGCAAACCGCGGGGCCAGCGTCGACGTTGTACCCAGAACTCTGACGGCCATACCTTATTACAGCTGGGCCAATCGCGGAAATTCAGACATGCAGGTATGGCTTCCCCGGAGAATCCGTGAGGTGGAAATCCGGTGAGGTGGCTATTGGGGGCCACGGATTAACACGAATTCATTTCGAAGTCTTAGTGTACCTCAGTGCCCTCCGTGTCTTAGTGGTAAAATGCTTTTCGCTTTACGCTGTTCGCTATTCGCACGAAAACACCTAAACACGGAAACACGTCAACACATTAACTCAAGTCTTAGTGTACCTCAGTGCCCTCCCTGTCTTAGTGGTAAAAATGCTTTACGCTTTACGCTGTTCGCTATTCGTACGAAAACACCTAAACAAGTCAACACATTAACTCAAGTCTTAGTGTACCTCAGTGCCCTCCCTGTCTTAGTGGTAAAAATGCTTTACGCTTTACGCTGTTCGCTGTTCGCAAGAAAACACCTAAATACGGAAACACGTCAACAGTGATCTCTCCGTGCGCCTCTTTCAGTTGGCTTAGTCGAGATGACAATTGGTGAAAAAGCTGTTCGTTGTTTGATGCAGGCTCTACCCAGGTAACGAAAACACGTCAAAACCTTAACTCAAGTCTTAGTGTACCTTGGTGCCCTCGTGTCTTAGTGGTAAAATGCTTTTCGCTTTACGCTGTTCGCTGTACGCACGAAAACACCGAAACACGAGAACACGTCAAAACCTTAACTCAAGTCTTAGTGTACCTCAGTGCCCTCCGTGTCTTAGTGGTAAAATGCTTTTCGCTTTACGCTGTTCGCTATTTACACGAAAACACGTCATTACTATACCTGGGTCTAGGTGATTCACTTGAGGCACAGCCTATTTTTGGTTGTATCTGTAAACAAAAACGAATCATCATGCACTCCTACAAATTAAGTTATGTCCTCTTTACCTTCTTCCTGGTCCACACGACAATATGGGCTCAGGAGTACTACGAAGAGCCAAATTACGCCGAAGAAGCATTTAACCTTTCTGAAGATGTACGGAGAAACGCGGAGTTTTACATTCCTTCAGCGCCGGCATTTTACCTGATGGGTGTAACACCGGATCAAGTCGGCCGACCTGGATCAGTACAGGATTTTAAAGTAGACTGGCGGGTAAAAAATTATGTCCTGGCACCCGATCTTGCCATTGAAGCACAACCATTCTGGGCATTCTATTACGACCGCAAAGGTTTGGATGCTTATCGGGAAGCGAGTCCGTTCATGAAGACCCTATCCACACTTAGCCTTTCTCTGGGCACAGCAAAAATGGATGGATTAAATCACCTTTCCTATGCGGCTAAAATCAGCCTGTTTCGTGAGCACGATCCGGTAGATGACCCGGTACTATTGGATTCCATGGCCCGCACTTTGAAAGAGATGGAATGGCCTTACCGGCAGATGATAGACAGCCTGCAATCCATGATCGACACCCTTAGCGATCGGCAATGGAAGCTCGAGTTGAAAGAGCAGGTATTCAATCTTAAGTCAGAGGTCAAGAACATGCACCACGCGCAGAAACAAAGGCTAATTGAGATGGAAGCGGCCTATCTATTCAACCATTGGAACAGCAGCGGGCTGGATCTGGCTGTAGGCAGAGTCTATACTTATAATAATGATTTTGATACCCTGAATTTTCAAAAAGCAGGTTTTGGCATTTGGGTTAATGGCGCCTACCGTTTGGGATATCGGGGACTGCTGAGTGGTGTAGCACGATTAAAACAAATCGGTGACAACCGGGATGTAATGCTCGGAGGCAGCTATCGTTTTGGAAGTCACAAATTCAATTTTTTCGGTGAATTGGTCTACGAAGCCTTGGAAAACTATTCCACCAATGGTTTCTCCCCCGAAGAATTGTTTGCGTCCAAATTTGCTCCTGATCTCGATAATGGGTGGTACCAGTACCAGGAAGGCTTGCAGGCGATCTCCCGCTGGACGCTCACCTGGGGCGGTGACTTCAGACTTAGCAGCGGGATTCTTCTCAATTTCGCCATCCGCACCAAACTGGACGAGAAGTTCAGGTTCATGAAACTTATCCCCGTAGCAAACGTAACGTGTTTGATGCGGTGATGATTCTATGTTTACAGAGGTTGGGGTTTGAGCCTTACAAGCATTTTCAAAACGCTTTTTGCTTCGGACCCCTTCCGTTTAGTACTACTCCCTGTTTTCTCTGCTGTGGACCATCCATAACAGGGCTCCCCCGCAAAAGGCCATGATGATCAATGGTGAAGGTGAGCCGCTGATCCCTAAAGAATACCCTAAAATATCTTCGGAAACCAGTCCCAGCAGGCCCAGGAGCCCGATGACTAGAAAAAAATAGGCGAGGCCTTTAATCCATTTGGTCTGTTGAGGGGTAAATGAACCGGACATGGTTTTTGTCCAATATACCAATAACCACGGAATTAACAAGTTGGGCGCCTGCCACCATCCATTACGTTGCACCGGATGAACGGAGGCCGTTATTATCTTCCGACAAGAGGGTTCACAACCTGATCCTTTCAGTTAAATAGCCTTTAATTTTAAGGTCTCGTTAAAATCTAATTTTGCTAGCTATCCGTTTGACAATTTCTTAATTTGCGCACCTCAAATAAGTCAACCATGTATTTTAATTTGCAAGGCAATGATGAAACGACGTTTGATGCCATCGTCGTAGGTTCAGGTATCAGTGGAGGCTGGGCTGCCAAAGAACTCAGTGAAAAGGGATTAAAAACGTTGATTCTCGAACGGGGCCGGGATGTAAAACATCCGGAGTATCCGACAGCGACGCTGAATGTTTATCAACTACCACACCGGGACCGCGTACCCCGGGAAGAAATTGAGCGGGATTTCCCAAAACAAAACCGCACCGGATATACGGTTCGTGAATCCACCAAGCACTGGTGGGTAAAAGACCATGAACAACCCTATCAGGAAATCCAGCGTTTTGACTGGATGCGTGGTTATCACGTAGGCGGTCGATCCATCATGTGGGGCCGGCAAAGCTACCGTTGGGGTCCGCAGGATTTCACGGCAAATCTGGAAGATGGCCATGGAGCGGATTGGCCGGTACGCTACGATGAGATGGCTCCCTGGTACGATTATGTAGAGACCTTTGCCGGAATTTCCGGACGAAAAGAAGGTCTTCCACAATTGCCGGACGGGCAGTTTTTACCTCCTATGGATTTCAACTGCTCGGAACAGCATTTACGGGAATCCATCGCGAAAAATTACAAAGACCGGATTCTCACCATTGGCCGTACCGCCAACCTGACCGTTGCACATAATGGCCGGGGACCTTGTCAATTCCGCAATCGCTGCATTCGTGGATGTCCTTACGGTGGTTACTTCAGCAGCAATGCTGCAACCCTTCCGGCTGCTTATGCTACCGGCAATGTGACCCTGCGTCCATTCTCGGTAGTGGAAAGCATCATCTACGATCCAAAAAAGAAACGCGCCACCGGAGTACGGGTTATCGATGCAGAAACAATGGAAGTCCATGAGTTCTCGGCAAAGATCATCTTCTTGTGTGCCTCAACTCTAAATTCGACACTGATCCTAATGAATTCGGCCAATGAAATCTGGTCCGACGGTCTCGGAAGTAGCAGTGGAGAACTGGGTCATAACCTGATGGATCATCACTTCCGTGCCGGCGCTACCGGAGAGTTTGATGAATGGGGCGATCAATATTACAAAGGTCGCAGGGCTAATGGCATTTACATCCCGCGTTTCCGCAACCTGAGCAAGGATACCACCATGAAAGACTTCGTCCGTGGTTATGGCTACCAGGGCGGAGGTAGCCGCGAGGACTGGACTGGTTCGGTCGCCGAACTTGCGGTAGGCCGTGGTTTGAAAGAAGCATTCCAGACTCCCGGGAAGTGGCGGATAGGCCTTACCGGGTTTGGCGAGTGCCTGCCTTATCATGAAAACAAGGTAACCCTGAACCGGGAAGTCCGGGATAAATGGGGAATGCCTACGCTGGTCTTCGATTGCTCCTTCAAGGAGAATGAACTGAATATGCGTAAAGATATGCAACAACAGGCCGCTGAAATGCTGGAAGCTGCCGGTGCGAAAAATGTGCATACTTACGACCAATTGGGTGCTCCTGGTCTTGGCATCCACGAAATGGGAACAGCCCGGATGGGTCGCGATCCTAAAACCTCTGTGCTCAACAAGCACAACCAGGTATGGGATGCCCCCAATGTTTTTGTGACCGACGGAGCTTCCATGGCATCTGCTGCATGCCAGAATCCCTCACTCACCTATATGGCGTTAACCGCAAGAGCTGCTGACTTTGCTGTTTCCGAACTTAAAAAAATGAACTTATGAGCCTGTCAAGAAGAGAAGCACTGCAACAATCCGGCTGGATCCTGGCCGGTGTCCTATCGGCAGGCAGCATAGCCTCCCTGGTATCGGGATGCAACCAGTCCACCCCTTCATTACTTGGTGACTGGACACCTTCCGCCCTGGACCTTGACCAGGCCAACCTCCTGGCAGAGTTGGCGGAAACCATTGTTCCTAAAACCAAAACACCCGGAGCTACGGATGCTCAGGTCACGCAAACCATCGATGATACGCTCAATCTGATCGTTTCCGATGAGGAGAAACAACGGTTTTTGGATGGTCTGGCACAGGTCGAAGCTGAAAGTAACCAACAGTTTGGAAAAAAATTCAATTCACTTTCAGCAACGGATCGTGAAAAAGTAGTTCAAGCCTTGGCTGACGCTGCAAAACAGTCCGATGGCGGAACTCCCAACAATTTTCAGCTGGTCTACCAAATGATTGTATTCAGCTTTTGTACTTCCGAGATTGCATGTAAAGAAGTATTCAAAATCGATCAGATTCCGGGTAGCTACCAGGGATGTATTCCGTTTTCCGATGTAGGCGTTGTCTGGGCACCCATTTAAACGGTTAAACCCATAACTTTCTAGCAAGCGGGAAAATCCGGACGGATAATACCAACCTCTTTTTTAAATTGGTGGTATGAAAAAGATTTGCTGCATTGGGATACTTCTGATCATCGGATTATCCGATTGTGTTCAACCAGAGACACCCAAAGCGATAGAACCCGAACCACTGCCAGCACCTAATCCCATGTTGAATCTTACTTCGCAACAAGCGGAACGACTGAGTCAGCTACCGCTAAAATGTATTGGACAAGAATATCCGAACAAGCCTGGCAACACCATGGGTGACTCCAGTTATGTCCTGGGACCACGGGAACAACATCCCGCCTTCTATGGCTGTTTTGACTGGCATTCTGCTGTTCACGGACACTGGTCGCTGGTTCGATTGCTGAAGAAATTTCCAGATATACCGGATGCTCAGAATATTCGCGACCGGTTAAATAGGAATCTATCCGAGGCCAATATTGACGCTGAAGTCCGCTTTTTTGAGGATAAAAACAATTCGAGCTATGAGCGCACCTATGGATGGGCCTGGCTACTCAAGCTAGCCGAAGAGCTTAAAACCTGGGACGATCCGCAAGGCAAGCGATGGTTGAGGCACCTGCAGCCGCTGGTTGACCTGATGGTAAGCAGATATAAGGAGTTCCTGCCAAAATTGCTCTATCCCGTGCGGACAGGTGAACATCCGAATACTGCATTCGGCCTGACCATGGCACTCGACTATGCCCTGACTGTTGGAGATACCAGCTTGCAACATGCCATCGAACAGCGGGCGAAATATTTTTTTGAGAAAGACCAAAACTGTCCGGTCAGCTGGGAACCGGGCGGATTTGATTTTCTCTCACCCTGCCTGGAAGAAGCCGCTCTGATGGCTGAGGTCCTACCGGACAAAACATTCCAGACCTGGTTTCCGGCATTCCTACCAGATCTGAGCAGCCTGACCCCGGCAAAGGTCAGTGATCGCACAGACGGTAAGCTGGTTCACCTGGACGGACTTAATTTTAGTCGTGCATGGTGTCTGTATATTCTGGCCAGAAAACTTCCTGACCGCGCCGCCGAATTACGTGGACTGGCAGATGAACACTTAACAACCAGCCTGGCTAATATTACCGATGGAGACTATGCCGGCGAGCATTGGTTAGGCACCTTTGCGCTGTATGCGCTTAGTGAACGAGAGCGGGAGTAAACCTTTATCCATCTTCATTCCTGTGGACCCAATAAAAAAACCCTGCCAAGGACTCTTGACAGGGTATATTGCTCGTATAAGTTATTTACATCAGAACTTCGTCAGCTTGACGATGCCTTGCTGACCATTTACAAGCACCCGCAGTACATAGGTGCCGGAGGCTAATTCAGGTAGTTGTAACGATCGTTGAATTTTGCCCGGAGACTCTTGTTCACGCCAGACAGCTATCTGCTGTCCATACAGATTGTACAACTGGTAGCTGACTTCTGTGGATTTTTCCAGTTCCAGACTGACCAGTAATTGCTCGGTAACCGGGTTTGGAAAAGCTTTGAGCGCGTAGGATGGATCAAGCTCCCGGACGATTTTAGTTAACACCCGGCTTCCGGTTGCAAACCAATAACCCCATTGGGCATTTTGCATGAATTCGGAAGGGTTCCCGCCCAGGCTTATTTTATTGGAAGACAGTGGTACCTGATACAGATCGGTGCGGGTAAAGATGAAAAGCTCTGTCACATCCGTATTGACCAGCAATCGATCATCCGCCGTGCTGAAGTTCGGATAACTCAGCGTATTGTTTTGTAGTATGGTATCCACCTGACCGGTTTCGAGATTGCCCCCTAACAGATAGATAGTGGGCTCTGCATTGGTCTCATCGATCAGTTCAAAGGCAATAATGTAAGGAGAGTTTTTCGAGAAGGTTGGGTTTCCAACACTTGTGTTTGATGGTAATCCAGCAAAAAGCTTCTGGATGGAGCCTTCTGCAAACTGGTTGCTGGCTACATCAAAAACATGCAGAAAGCCAATATCCCAATAGGTGACGTCAACTCCGTTGGCATTTTTAAGCTGACTCTCACAATCGTAAACCAGATATTCTCCCGTAAAATCAAATTCCATGGCATCAGCCCGTAATACGTCGCCGGTGGATACTCCCTCCGTGTAGGTCGGATTCGTCAACTCAAACCCCGGAAATTGCTGTAGATTGAAGTCATACACATAGATAAAGTTATCTTCATCCTTGGTCAATGCCGCAATCCGGTTTCCATCTTTGGAAATAACCGCATTTCTCCAGGGCACCTGATCATCCAGTACATCAGATCCGTATTGTCCTTGTTGCCAGTCAAAGCTGATGTACCGCATGATATTATCCTGAGAGACATAGATCAGTACCGTACCGTCGTCGGTCATACTGGGACGACTCAAGGGAGGATTATCAGAAAGGGCGTCGGAGATGATCTGACCGGCAGTGTTTGCCAAATACAAGTTTCCATCTTCATTATTGACAACGACGACGTACTCTTCCCCTGTATTTTCGCTCACATCAGTTGGTTTTTCCGAACCTCCTGTCGAGCCGATTCCTACTTCGTCAAAAGCTGTATTGATGATGGCAATGGCTGATCCGTTTGCTCCCTGGATATCGGCTGCTGAAGCCAGGACTGCATTACGTAAGTCCACGAAATTGGAACTCCGGGTCAAGTATTTCGTCAATGCTCGGTAATAAATTTGCTCTGCAGTCTCTTTTCCAATTTTGGACGCTATCTTAAAGAAGGCGAAATTGGTGATTCCACTGTTGATGTGTACACCTCCATTATCCTGTGTTCCGGTATATCGTTCTGAATAATGCGCTGGCTGCCATCCGTTATCGCCCAGTTTATTTCCACCATTGTGCGGGTCCTGCATATTGCGCAAGGCACCTGACTTAAAGACCGAAGTCAGGACCACATCTTCACCAATAGTCCAATCATCGCGGTCAATCAGGACGCCGAATATATCCGCAAATGATTCATTCATCGCACCGGACTCGTTGATGTAATCGAGTCCTGCTGAATTTTGGATCACGCCATGGCTCATCTCATGGCCAGCTACATCCAGCCCCTGAGCCAGCGGCTTGAAAGCGTCTTTTCCATTACCATAAAACATGGCCGTATTATTCCAGAAGGCATTGTCCATTTGTGAATTGTCGTCATCGACCACATTGATGTAGGAAACGATATTTCCACCCAAACCATTGATCGAGTTGCGACCAAATGTCTGCCGGAAATATTCGTAGGCTACGCTTCCATTGTAGTGTGCAGACACGGCTTTGGGATCGTTCCAAGTGTTGTTGGATGAAGTAACCGTGACCGCGTTGAAGTTTTTGTTTGGATTAGAGTTCTGGGCATTGAATGTCCAGATCACTCCTTCCGGTTGTTCGGTATCAGTACCAATGGTAGTAAACATCTTACGACTGGCATCTACCATGTAGAAGGTTCCATTTTCCTGATATCCGTTAACTTCCCGGTTAACTCCAGCCAAATCTTTACCAGATCCCTTGGTCGCACCATCGAGTGGATCAACTTCCGGTGATTCATCGGGAAGAGATGCCATGTTATGATTCAGTTCATGATTAAGCGTGCAGCGATTGGTGTAGCTTTCAAGCACATCTCCGCTATTTGCGTCAATGAAATAGTCCCAAGCGCCATACCAATTGGGAACAATTTTGAGGTGCCAGACTAACCTTGGCAGTCCTTCTTTCATCCAGACGACCAGGGTGGCACTTTGGCGATCTACTTTTGGTAATCCAGGGATATCGGGCAATTGGTCCAGAACCTCCGTATACTGAGCGACATCCTGAAATCCTTGCTGGATAGCTGCTTCAGCACTCCATTTTGGCCCTAAAAAATTGGAAGTTCCCGCTGCAGGAGCTGGCCTCATCACCTGTCCGAGGATGCGCACGAGCCCTTGTTTGGATTGATGGACGATGACCTCGCCACCGTAAACCGGATACCCGGCGTAGTTCTGCTGAAAGCGGGTGTGTCTCCATCCTAAATCATCGGATTCACTGGTTGATTCGGTAAATGGAACCTGTAAACCAACGGCAAGGAGCAATTGCAGGGCATCTTTTGCATCCGGACGATTACGTTTGCCGGAAAGCTGATCTTTAGCTTCAATGAAAAGGGACGTATTTTCATACCGGGCATTTAATATCTGGTAATCGTTTTGCCAGAACAAAGTTGCCGGTCGAAACTGAGGCAGTGCCTTCATCTGGTCCGGTGTCTTCCAGGATTTCTTGATCGGTTGCAAAGCAGGTGTGGGCTGCCCCGTATGATAGAGCGGCCGATGAAACTTGTCCTGGGCCATCCCTGCAATCCAGGCACCTGTTAACAGGCAAATCAAGACGTAACGTAGGTGATTCATGTGCATCATTCTTTTGTTTGTTGAGCCAATATTTTATAAAATAATTCCAGATTCTTAGGTGGAGAATAGCGGTTATCGCCCCACACCAGTCGCCGGATCTTACCGTCCTGGTGGGCTTCTATGAAGTAATACAGATCACCCGGTTGGTTGATATCCAATTCATCCAAGCCCAAAAGCTTGTAGTTTGTGACGATCTGATCAAACATGCCCGCGGGCAGACTCTTGACCTTATTAAAACTACGGTCCAACATCCCTTCTCCCCGGTAGAGGACATTCTTATCACTGATGATAAATTCAGTAACACTTCCGGTCATACCACCCCCTTTACCAAAGCGAAGCATATTTCCTTCGTACTGGTTCGGGGCAAATGGTACGGATTTACAAAAGGTCAAACCCAGGAGACAAGAATACAAACTCCATTTTTTTAATAAGCGCATGGGGTAAAATTTGATGTCAAATTACAAAACTAATGAATTAATAAAACGAACATATTTAGGACGAAACCCCACGGATTTGGTAACCGGCATATCCAGGCCATGTGTAAATTGAATTATTTGTCTAACTTGATTACGAGTTATTGCCTATGGAATCGATCATCAACTATTTCAGCACCATACCCTCCTCGCACCGTACCTTGATCCTGGTCTCCGGACTATTGTTTTTCTGGGTTCTGGAGGGAGTGATACCGATCGGCCGAATTCTTTACAACAAATATCGACATGCAGGGGTGAATCTTTTTTTCACGCTGACGACGCTGATCATCAACCTGGGATTCGCTTTTCTGATTGTGAAAGGAAGCGATTGGTCGGTGCAACATCACTTTGGTTTATTCCAGTGGGTCGGAAATTGGCCCCTGGGCATACGAGTGGTTATCGCTTTATTGAGCATGGATCTGATCAGCGCCTATTTGATCCATTGGATTGAACACCAGGTTCCCTGGATGTGGAAGTTTCATGTCATCCACCACTCAGATACCAAAGTGGACACGACCACTGCATTACGCCATCATCCCGGCGAATCGGTTTTTCGGGCCACTTTTACGGTATTGGCCGTCATCACTACGGGAGCCCCCATGTGGCTGGTAATGCTTTATCAAAGTATTTCAGCTTTCAGCTCTCAATTCAACCACGCCAATATCCGTATTCCGGAGTCCATCGATCGCATGCTGAGACTGATTATAGTGACCCCTGCCATGCACCGCGTTCATCACCACAACAAACAACCCCTGACGGATACCAACTACGGAAATATATTCTCCATCTGGGACCGTTTATTCGGCACGTATGCATTTATCCCAACCCATGAAATTGTCTATGGTCTTGACGTATTTGATAAAAGAGAAAATAATCTGGGAGATCTGCTCAAGGTCCCGATTGATAAAGACCGTTACCGCAATTAGACGTCCTCCGGGAATGCTAGTCAATGGCGGCATAAGCCACCCAATATTGAGTCCCGTTGCTGTATGCCTTGGTGGATTTACCCATATCTCTTAAGGTAGATATGCTTGCTACCGTGCCGGGTCTGTGTCCATGGAATAATTCGATTCCAATTACCTGGTTTCGATCAGGCCCTTCCTGAATGCCCGTAACCATGCCAACATGACAGATGCCTTCAGGAATTTTCTGTCCTTTCGCCAATGGCGTATAACTAAAAAACAGGAGCATTCCGGGACGGACCTGTTTAGCCGATTTGTGTGGATCGCTGACCAATTCCAGATTTCCGATTTTATGATAATAGGCAGCCAGGGCCCTGCTGTCCCGGCAGGACCGATCAGGCAGCTCGAAATTCGAACACCTCTGCTCCAGGCTATCAAACAATCGGTGCATCATACCCGAACAGTCCGTGCCTTTGCGAGCATCGTACCAGATCGAATCCCTCGAGAGGCGATTTGCGATTTCCGGCACCCAGGTGTCGAGATTTTTCTTACAGGAATTGTCTCCGGGGAGTGTTGTCAGCAATAAAACCGACCAGATGAATGAAGTTATGAGCATCCTGTTATCAAAATGGTGAAGTAGTTATTGACTTATTTGCTCAGAATGTGGTTATAAATGGTCTGGTTATCCAAAGAAACAGCCGCAATGGAACGCTGATGAAAAGTCGGATCCAGTGGCGTCCAGTGACGACGAATCACCTTAAGGGTAACGACATTTCCCGGCAGCAATTGTTCCCACTGAGCTAAATCGATCCCTTGATCCAAGCCACGGTTGATGTAGTGCAGATGATCGTCACCTTTTATTGCTATGGCTACGTCACCACAACAAGGTACGTAAACTTTCTCCACAACTCCGGTCACATCGTAACAGTTGTCCGGTGCTGCCTGTGGTACCGGCGTGAATGCCAATACCAATAAAGAAATAACTAAAAAGCTTAATGCCCAAGTGGCCCATTTCCACTTCTTCATATGCATTGTGGTTTAAAAAGCGGTGCAAAAATAATGTTTGCCGCTACAATAGCAAAGAAAGGAATATATTATGGGAAATCAATATATGTAAGACAACTATTCCACCTGAGGGTGGTACCTAATCTATATTAAACGCAATGATTATCAAAATAGTATAATCAGCGCATCACGGACAAATCCCGGTTCCATTTGGGACAATTGCTAAAACTACCTCCGGATTTGGATTTGGATTACATGGTCCAACTTCAAAGACGGTTATCGTATAAATACCGGCGCCTGCCCCGGTAAACAAATAGGGGCTTCCAGCTGCTGTTGCGTTGAAAACTACATTCGGTATGGTAAAAGGAGGTGAGGCACCAAGTGGCGATGAGTTCAAATTCGGTGTTACGACAATATCATATATGGTTCCCGGGCAGGAAGTAGCATCGGTAATCGTCACTGAAATAGAGCCATTGGGTGTGTATGAAGGCTGACCCTCCTGGCAGGTGGGAGGCGAAGCGGTATAAGTAACAGTAAATGGAGCATCAAAGGTTTGAAAAATTGGACTTAAGGCATTGGAACAACTACCTGAATTTCCTTGATTTCTGTTGCATGTTTCAACCAGAGAAAATATGTAAGACGTACCCGGTTGCAGATTCGTCGCCGTATAGCTAACCTGACCGTTTGATGCATTCCAGGTGACCCCGGCAGTACTTGTACATACCGTTTGCCTGAAGATAAATTGGCCACTATTACAGGAACCATTACTTGCGAAAATTTCAATGGTCCAACAATGATCGGCTATAGGCAAATTTTGTGAAGTCCAGTTTAATGTTGCCGAGGTGGTTGTTCTTGCTGTGGTGCTTAACCCAACGGGTGGCAAACATTGTCCAAAGCCTGTAAAATGAGCGATCAAAAGGCTCAAAATAACTGCCAATAATTTAAAAGTTTTCATAGAATGATATTATAAACATTACAAAAACAGTCTATTGAATGAAGTCAATTAACCCTGACCATTCGCTTATTTAATACAATTTCATTGGTCTCTAGCTGATAGAAAAGGACTCCCTTGACCGCAGGCAGATCTTGAGGCAATAGATCCAGCTGATGTACTCCGGCAGAATAACTGCCACTCACCCGGTAGAGCTCCTTACCGGTCACATCCATCACTCGCAGCGTCGCGGTCATGCTTTCCGGCAACCAGAATCCGATCTTTGTCTCCCCGCTGAATGGGTTTGGTGTATTCTGGTACAGCTCCGGCGTCCTTAACCCTTCACCTTTTTCCTTCTGCCCCGGCGACGCCAATCCTGTTTCAGGCTCCGTCAATGGACTGCTGTCCTGGCAGGCATTGCCACTGTTATCCTGTAGTAGTAGCGTCGTCGTGCAGAAATCTTTATTACCCGCTTCATCGATCACCCAGATCATCACTTCGATCTCCTGTGACCGTCCATCCGGAATATCTGCACACGTGTAGGTCCAGCTGGGGCTTTCGCCGTCTTCCGTAAAGCTCAGGACCAACTTGTCGGCCGTCGTGCAGTTATCGTAACTTCCCGCGTCAAAGTCCGTAGCCCATACCTCCACTTCACCGGAGGGGCTCATAACCACCGTACTTATCCCATCAAAACAATATGGGGTAGGCTTCTTGCAGTCCCGGATTGTGAAGGTTGTGTAGCAGCTGTCTTCATTGCCACAGCGGTCGGTGGCGATCAACCGGACATCGTATGAGCCAGCCGGCAATGAAGCGACCAGCACCTGGCCTTCTCCCAGCAATACTTCTACACCTGATTCATCTTCCACGCGATAACGGTAAGCCATATCGACCGGCAACGTACAGTTATCTGACACGCTTTGGATCAAATTATACACTACTGTGGCCTCACCACAGCCTTCCGTGATGCATTTATCTTCAAGCTCGGCACATTCAAGAACCGGCGCTTCATCATCCACCACCTTGATCACCTGCAGGTACGTCATGTACCCGTCGCCGTCATCCTTTAGGTTCCGGTGGATGCAGCATCTGCTCTCACTCGCTACCAACCGGTCGTCGACGATCACATCCGGATAGCGGCTGTGCAGATCCGGTGAATAAACACACCAGTCGATCAATTTCCACGTCCTTAAGATCTTGTAACAGCCTTCCGTCACATCGTAACGCTCATCCGAGTACGTCACTCCGATCAGCTCACAGTCGTCGTCGCTGATCTCCGGATAACCCGCGCCCGTGCGGTCTGCCGCCAGGCTGCCCGGGTCGGTACAATTCACCACCACATCTTCCGGGAAGATCACTTCAAAGTCGGAGCGTGGTTTCACATACAGCGTCTGCGTGTCGTACGCGGTGTTACCACATTTGTCGGTAGCTGTCACCGTCTTCGTCAGCGTCCCTACCCCACATTCGTTCAGGCTGCCGCTGTATTCCACTTCCGTTTCCGGAGCCCAGCAGTTGTCCGTGATCACCCAGTCTTCCGCTGTCTCGTCGAAGTAGTTTTGCGGGTTCGGGTGTCCACCGTCCGGGTTATCGTATTTATCCAGCATCAGCCACAGCCGGCAGTAGATCGGCTGCCAGTTGTGCGACTCATACCAATAATTGTATTCATCGCAGCTCAAGCCGCCCGCATAGCTGTATTCCCCGCAGACCGAGCCACCGTAATAGCCGAAGTCTCCGCCATCCCAGGGGATCTCCACGCAGCATACCTGCGTCACTTCAACCGGTGCATCTGAAGTGTTTCTTCCTATTGGGTAAATGTAAGGATCTGCGCAATACGTAGCCAGGGCATCTTCTCCTTCACACACATCATGGGTGAACTGTGCGCCATGCCCTTTAACCGTGACGGCCTTCGTACCTCCGGCATAGGGCTTCGTCAGCGTCCACCAGTAAGGTACGCCATCGCAGTAGACTGTGACATCCTCAGGGGCTACGACCACCGGAGGGGTTTTGTCGTCCTTACGTACTTCGATCATGCAGTCGCTGTACAGGTGCGGGAAATGCCATCTACGATCTCTCATCAATTCACGAAGGACTGATGCATCCGTTGCGTTTACTCGACTTTTCCAGTCGTTTTCTGCTACTGCCGATATTTCACAATTTTCCTGTGCGAAAAATTCTATCGCACAGAAGCCATTTTGGTATACGCCATGCCCTTCGTCACTCTGTGTCACTCCCTGGGCGACACATGAACGAAGATATACCGGTGTCTCCCATTCTATTCCCGGCCCTTTGCTACCATTATTACAGGCTTCACAGAGCAGTGCCGGTCTGGGATCTCCATAATGGGCATATTCATTCAGCCGCCAATAATACCACGCTGCAAATTCCGAACTCAAATTCCACCAGTACCATTCATGTTCTCCACCATAGAAGGAATGCGGATCGTATAATGGCAGATCACAGGCTTCATACACCCGCAATACCAATTGCTCGCTCCCACATTCCGTCACATCGATATAATCGTCAAACACAAAGACGTTGATCCACTCCTCTATGGCTGCATCAATGTCATCCTGATAGTGATGATAATCATACGGATCAAGGCATCCGGCAAAATAACTCTGCCAGTAGTCCCGCCAGTAAGTGATCGTGTCCATGCTAGCTACCGCAAAATGCAGTCGATCACAGCAGTTATCGTGACTCCCATCGTCCAGGTCCTTCGCATAGACCCGCGCCCAGCATTCATTCGGATCCAGGGTCACCTGCGTAATTTCATCGCACACAGGTACAGGTGGTGTATTGTCGTATACGTTGATTCCTTGCAACAATAAAGTCGTATTCCAACAACGGTCGAACAGATGGTATACGACATTGTGCCAGCCGGATGGCAAATAAACATGAGCAGTTCCTCCCGCTGGAATTGTTCCAGACTCCAGTACCGTTTTGCCCGCATGCGAAGGGTCGAGGTATTCAATTTCATAATACACTTCCAACACGTCATCACAGTCTTTCTCTACCCAGGCCCGCGGATCGGGAAGGGTTAATCCGGCTTTACAGTCATGCGGATCCACTTCTCCTTCCAGCACCTCACAAGCCAGCCAGGCTCCTAAATCAATGGCTTTCCTAAATACTGTTTCCGGAACTTCATCACAGTCCGTTCCACTGGGATTCTCATCCAGAGGGCTTAGGTGAGCACCTGCAATTACTGGTGCAGTCCGGTCGGTGATCTTAAACCATTGCACACAGGTCGTATCGCTTTGGCCACACCAATCGTACACATGCCACGTCCGGCGGATCTTATAAGAGCGCCCACAGGTAGGAACTATATGATCTTCGTAATCAAACACAATCTGGCACTTGCCCGAATTGGTAAAGTCCGGTCCGGTATCGGTATGCAAGGGTAATAAATAAGCCGGATCTTGTCCCGGTTGAGTGCTTTTTAAGTAGGGCGCCGGGAAATAACCATCACCTTTTGTAGGCCAGGGATGTGCATAGCCCTCGGCATCCAGATAGGTATCGCCGTCTTTGCCTGCATTCCACAACAATTCCACGGATTTATTATTACGAATTACTTCCGTGGTGCATTCGATCAGCGTATCCGGGCCGCAGACCAAGCTATCAATGGTTTCTTTCCGTACAAACAGCGTATCCCGGCACTCTGAGTAGTTACCCCATGCATCCGTCGCCCGCACTCTGCGCGCAAGGTAACCGATGAACTCCCGGTCGTCACATCCCAGGTCCGTCCATTGCTTCTCCAGGATGTCCGTGGTTGTCGGGTATGGCTGACAAAAATCCGTGATCACTACCAAGTCTTCCCGCTCTCCCATCTGCAGGCAACTAATTGTATCATTCGTACAAAGTATTTGAGGTGGCCGCTTATCTTCAATCTGGATATAGCCCCAACAGGAGGTTCCGGTAACCAAGTCCCGAACGCTGCCGATAATAGTTTTCCCGATGTCTTCGACCGTTACAGGGTTGTTTAGCAGTTGACCGGAAAGCTCGGATAATTGCACCGTGACCTGATCTTCACAAAAAGCTGTATTATTAACTAAGTCTTTTCCTCGGATCAATCGTTCACAATCATAAGCCATCGAGACTAAAATCTTGTCGTGACAAACCAGATCAGTGATTTCATTTTTGGCGTAGACACCCTGAGCAGAAAGTCTCAAAACCGGTGCATTCCCCCCCGCATCCTGCATGGCAAGTTGCACGGTGGTATTTCCAGCCATCCATTCAATAGTAATCCGGTAATTACCCAATCCATCTGGCATAATAGTCACATTTGCACCATCTGTTGGATCAACAGAGACAACCTGTACAGCATTTGGATTGGTTATGATGCCATCACAAAGATCAAATCCTGATGCATCATGGTAGGTGGTTACACCACACATCCCGGTGTCGATGGTTAATGTCCCCAGGTCATAAGTAATACCCGGAATGGTAAAAGGATTATTGTCTGTCAGTGTTGTTCCCAGAGTGTCCATGATGGACCAGATTGGATCCACGTTATCCGTACCATCCGGCACCGATACAATTATTACCTCAGGATTGATGGCTGGATTACATGGGCCAGTTTCTAACACAGTCACTTGATAATTTCCAGCCCCTGCATTTATAAATAGATAAGGGCTTCCTGCAGCTGTGGCCCCCAAAATAAAATTGGGAATGGGAGCAGGAGGGGTAGAACCTAAAGGTCCAGATCCTGCGATTGGTGCTGCTGTAACATCGTAAGTCGTACCTGGACAGGAAGTTCCATCGATAATTGACACAACAAATGAGCCATCTGGCACATAACCAGGGGTGATAAATGGACATCCAGGTGAAAAGCCTGTACTGGTGACTATAAAGGGATCATCAAATGTCCTGAATGGTGGACTGATAGCATTCATGCAACTCCCTGAGTTTCCTGCCGTGCCATCACAAGTCTCGACCAGTGAATATTGGTACGATGTCCCTGGGGCTAACCCGGTGACCGTATAAGAAACAACTCCTGTGGCAGGATTCCAGGTAATGCCAGGAGTACTCGTGCATACAACAGCTAAAAAGACATCCTGGCCCATGCTACACAGACCACCGGCGGCGAAGACTTCCAAAGTCCAACAGTGGTCAGTAATGGGCAGGTTTACAGAGGTCCATTGTAAGGTGGCCGTCGTGGTGGTTAAACTAACTATAGTCAGACCGCCGGGTGGCGCGCATTGTGCAGATAATTGTTGCTGGGAAACCTGGAAAGCCATAATAAGGGCTATCCAAATTGCATGGATTGGTCTTTTCATTGGTTGGTTCCGCCTTCAGCGCTCATTTGGTTGATACTAAATATAGGCAAAAACCATCAAAACATTTACATATTATATATTAATATAATATGCATGCGTCTTTCCAGAACTTGAAAGCGTCGATCTATTTAACCAACCTAAGGCTTAACTCATCCAGCTGTTTCTGATCAATGGGAGAAGGTGCTTCAATCATCATATCCCTCCCCATGTTATTTTTTGGGAAGGCTATGAAATCACGGATCGAAGACTGGCCATTCATCACAGCACACAACCGGTCAAAACCAAATGCTATCCCGCCGTGGGGAGGAGCCCCGTATTCGAAAGCACCCAGCAGGAACCCAAATTGAGCTTCCGCTTCTTCTTTGGTAAATCCCAGCAGATCAAAATTTTTGCTCTGCAGGTTTCGGTTGTGTATCCGGATCGAACCGCCGCCGATCTCTACCCCGTTGAGAACCAGGTCATAGGCATCCGCTCGCAAGGACTTCATGGTTGCAAAGTCGCCGTTCTGCATCCGCTCGATGTCGTCCTTTTTAGGCGAGGTGAAGGGATGGTGCATGGCAAAGAAACGCTGAGCTTCTTCATCCCACTCGAGCAGTGGAAAATCAACTACCCAGAGCGGGTTTACTTTTTTCGGGTCCCGCAGTCCCAGTCGTTCTCCCAGCTCCAGACGTAATGCGCCTAGCTGTGTGCGGGTCTTTTCAGCCTCTCCGGCCAGGATCAGTACCAGGTCACCAGGCCTGGCTCCAAAGCGCTCGCCCCAGGCCTGCAATTGTTCATCGGTATAAAATTTTCCAATGCTTGATTTGATGCTGCCATCGCCTTGATATTTGATGTAGACCAGCCCTTTGGCGCCGATCTGGGGACGTTTAACCCAGTCGGTCAGAGCATTGATGTCTTTGTTCGAATAGGTGTCAGCGATACCCGGAGCACAAATGCCCACCACCAGCTCAGCGCTGTCGAATACCGGGAATCCCTGGTTTTGCGCCACATCATTCAGCTCGACGAACTCCATGCCAAACCGGGTATCCGGCTTGTCGGATCCGTATTTTGCAATAGCATCGTCATACGACATCCGCGGAAAAGTGTCCAATTCGATCCCAAGAACCTCGCGATACAGATGTTTGGTCAGGCCTTCGAAGGTGTTCAGAATATCCTCGCGGGTGACAAAAGCCATCTCGCAGTCGATCTGGGTAAATTCCGGCTGCCGGTCCGCACGAAGGTCCTCATCCCGGAAACATTTTACAATCTGGAAATAGCGGTCAAAGCCCGCCACCATCAGGATCTGCTTAAAGGTTTGCGGTGACTGGGGCAACGCATAAAATTGATTGGGGTTCAGCCGGCTGGGCACCACAAAGTCACGTGCTCCTTCCGGCGTACTCTTGATGAGGAAAGGCGTCTCGATCTCCAGGAAGCCGTGATCTGACAAATATTTGCGCGTTTCCAGCCCCATGCGGGCACGGAAGATGATGTTCTGCTGAACCGGTGTACGACGCAGATCCAAGTAGCGGTATTTCATCCGGAGGTCATCACCGCCATCGGTATCGTCCTCAATGGTAAAAGGTGGAACCTTACTGGGGTTTAACAGATGTAATGCGGTCGCTTCGATCTCAATAGCTCCGGTCGCCCGGTTGGGATTTTTAGCACTCCGTTCACGTACCTTGCCGGAAACCTGAATCACAAATTCACGACCCAACTTACGGGCCTGCTCACACAGCACTGCATTGTCTTCCATATTGAAGACAATCTGGGTAATGCCATATCGGTCGCGGACATCCACAAAGGTTAGACCTCCGAAATCCCGCCCGGCTTGCACCCAGCCTGCCAGGGTCACTTCTTTTCCAACATCAGCGATGCGTAATTCGCCACAGGTATGTGTTCTGTACATGGTATTGCTATTTAATCCTAAACGAAGATTTTACTTCGCGGTGCAAAAGTCCGAAAAATCTGAGAACAAAGGTAGAAGAGGTAAAAGAAAGGGATAAAGGTAAAAGAGGCCGCAGAAGTAAAAGAGGTGGCAGGCGAAGTGCCGACGGGCTGGAAGGCTGAGGTCTGACCGTGCGTCAGGAAATGGAAGAGCTATTCCGACAGCCCATTCAACATTCAATATTCAACATTCAAAATTTCACCCCGCCACTCCTTCCTGGAACAAGTCACCCTGCTTACGGAAACGATTGGGGTTTTCCATGCGCAGCAACCACTTCTTGATGGGCAGTCCCCCGGAATAACCGCCCCAGTCGCCATTCTTACCGATGACCCGGTGGCAAGGGATGATGATGGGCAAAGGATTGTGGTGATTGGCTTGTCCGACCGCCCGAACGGCTTTCGGGTTACCCAAACGCTTGGCTATATCAAAATAGGAGCGGGTCCGACCGTAGGGAATGATCATCAGTGTTTTCCAAACTTCCTGGTAAAACCAGGGTGCCTCTCCGAAGTCCAGGGGAATGCTGAACCGGGTCCTTTTCCCGCCAAAGTATTCGTCCAATTCACCAAATGCCTGAACCAGGATGGGATGGTCCGGGGCGTCCGGATCTGCTACATCGGATGATGAATTCAAATGAATCTGGGTAAGTCCCTTGTCGGTAGCATGTAATTCCAACCAACCAATCGGTGATTGGTAATACGAGACAACCATTCTCAGTTAGCTATTTACTTTGGTAATATACAAATTATTTGGATATGTATCTTTTTGACACCTTTTGATCCAATTGATCTTAAACGCATCGTGGTGACCTTCCGGGCCACGCTTCCATCAAGGGCTTTAAGATGCTCGCCAGCCTTATCCGGTGACATTTCGTGACATCTCATTAAAAACGTTTACAATGCCCCGCCACCGGATCGCCAATTTCGGCCTACTTTTGCATGCAGAAGCAGCTATAGTGAGCAAAAGTGCACGAACCATATTAATCATTCTGCTGGTCATCCTGGTGCCCTTCCTGATCTACGCCGTAGTCCAGATCCGCTCCCTGAGTCAGGACGAAAAAATGGCAAAAGCCATCTATGAAAAGCAAATGGAGACGGTTCTTTTCTCTTTGAACCAGTATGCCGATGACCGGATGCAACAATGGGTTAATAAATTGGCGGATAAAGCCCACCCCATTGCGCAGAATGCCAACGACCTGGTTCTTGGAAACGAAGCCATTCAATTGTTGGTTATCCGGCATCTGTCCAGCCGGCAGGATAGTTTATGTTATAGCGATTACGCATCCAGGGATCTCGATGCCATGGGACTCATCGACCGCTGGTACCAGCAACAGGATTCTACCCTAAACAAGCTCACCAATTATTTAAAAGCCGGCTTTCAAAAGATCCAGCCCGCTATCGGGCTACCGCACATACCTGGTCTGAATCCAGCCCAGGGGGCCATGACAGTCATGGTTTACGACAAAGACTCTACATTGCACAATGCCTTGTTCATTTTCGATATGAACTATTGGGTTGCTTCCGTCCTGGGCGCTAAAATGCAGGAGTTATCCCAAAACGAATATCTCTTGTCCATGGTCCAAAAGGACCCTGCTGATGACCGAATAAATAGCTTATTCAGCACAGGAGATTTTGACCCGGACCGCGACTACGCAGCGCATTCCTTATGGATTTTGCCGAATACCTACCTTACCATTCAGACCAAAGGCACCAGTTATGCAGAATTAATTCGCAAAAGAAACCGGACCAACCTTGCCTTTTTGTTTTTCTCCCTGATAACTGTTTTGATCGGAGCTTTTTTAATATTCCGAAACGCCCGCAAGGCCCTGAAAATAGCTCAACTCAAATCCGACTTCGTATCCAATGTTTCCCATGAGATCCGGACGCCACTCTCACTGATTCGTATGTATGCGGAGACGCTCCTTTTGGGTCGATTAAATTCGGAAGAGAAAAAACAAAACTATTATGAGGTCATCCACCGGGAATCCGGCCGGCTGACTTACCTCGTCAATAATATCCTGGACTTTGCCCGCATTGAAGCGAACCGGACCACCTATCATAAAACAGAGGTCGACCTGAACAAGCTTGCTCAGAACCTGTATGACACTTATGCACATACCTTAAAAGAAGCTGGAATGATCGGTATGATTACCCTTCATCAGGAATCGATTACCATCCTGGCCGATGATCAGGCTTTTGAAGCAGCACTTTCCAACCTGATCGATAACGCCATCAAATACAATCCGGCAAAAGGGGTCGTCCATCTATCCACCTATGTGCAAGATGGCTTCGCATGCTGTACCGTTACGGATAAGGGTATAGGCATCCGTCCGGAAAATCAGTCTAAAATCTTTGAACAGTTTTACCGGGTAGAGGATGCACTCACCCAGAAAACCAAAGGAACGGGTTTAGGCCTAAGTCTGGTGAAACACATCATGGAGGAACACCATGGTGAGGTGACTGTTAAATCCAAACCTGGCCAGGGCAGTTCATTTACGCTCAAGTTTCCATTAACAACGAATCAAAAATGACAAGAATACTTGTTACAGATGACGAGCCTTCGATGAGCCGGGGCTTAGCGGATAACCTGGAATACGAAGGATATCAGGTGGATATTGCTGGAAATGGGCAGGAAGCCCTCGCCAAAATATCGGCAGCACCTTACGATTTGCT
This sequence comes from Lewinellaceae bacterium, assembly GCA_020636355.1. GTDB lineage: Bacteria > Bacteroidota > Bacteroidia > Chitinophagales > Saprospiraceae > JAGQXC01. The sequence continues at coordinate 37,302 of JACJYB010000012.1, forward strand.
CATTCTGGATGTCATGATGCCTGAGTTATCCGGATTTGATGTCTGCAGAAAATTACGCCAGCAAAAAAATAATATTCCGGTTATTCTGCTTACCGCGAAAGGCGAAGAAATAGACCGTGTTCTCGGACTCGAGTTGGGGGCAGATGACTACATCATCAAACCCTTCAGTCTAAGAGAATTGCTTGCCAGGGTTAAAGCCATATTGCGGCGCACCCATGCGGCTCAAAATCACAGTGGCTCTTTGGAGACCATTGGACTACTTGATGTTGATTTTACCAATTATGTGGCAACTGTATCCGGTAAGGAGATTAAATTATCTCACCGGGAATTTGAAGTGCTTCATTTTTTATGGAAGAACAAACATCAGATTGTACGACGTGACGATTTATTAAAAAATATCTGGCAGTACGACGAATTTCCATCAACACGTACGATCGATAATTTCATTTTACGCATTCGACAAAAAGTCGAAATCAATCCAAACGATCCGAAAATAATTTTGACCGTCCATGGCATGGGCTATAAAATGGTTTGAAAATAATCCTTGTGACAACGTATGACAATTGTTTACTTCAGCATAACACCTCACAACATTTGCCAGGCTTATTTTGAATTGAAAAGATTCAATAACTCAAATGTCAACCGTTATGCAGTCACCATTCATCCTAACCCTGACTTTTTTATACCTGTTTTTTGGAAATGTTTCCTTTGGACAACCCAACGTTTATCATCAGGCAAATTACAAACACAAACCCATTGTGGAGATGACCATAAATAATACGAAGACCTGGGTATTACTGGATACCGGCTCGGATATTACCATTCTGGACATCAAGTCTAAGAAAAAGCTGGGTTTCAGCACACTGGCAAATGCCGGGCGAACAGTCCCGGGACTGGGCTCAAGCAATAACCGCTTATACCGGGCAAAAAATGTTACATTAAAATTTGGCGACACACCCCTATATGGCCCGATGTATGCGTTTGACCTCACGAATGTGGCAGAGTCCATTGAAACCAGAACAGGTAAAAGAATAACTGCGATTATTGGCACTTCCCTGATGCAATCTTATGGTTTCGTCATTGATATTGGTAATAACTCGGTGGTTATGTACAATCAGAAAAACAACCAAAGAGGGTCGAACCAGTATACAGAAAATAAATAAACAGGAGCTCACAATCAAACAATGAAAAATAATCATAAAATAATCATTCTATTCCTGATTGTCCTGAATGGATTCCCCATTGTTACCCTCAGCGCTCAGAACAATGACACCGGAAGTCAATGGGATAATTTTTTGTTTCGAAATTGGTTTATGGAATGGCTCTTAGGAGAAAAATCCGATCAAGGGAGCCAAAATATTTATGGTGACCTGATCCGGAAAATCAACCTTAATTCCGATTGGAAATTTAGCATCGGAGATAATCTGAACTGGGCTTCACCCGCTTACGTGGATAATAAATGGGAACGCATCCGCGTACCTGCCCGCTGGGAAAATGAAGGATTTAACGGGTATGACGGGTATGCCTGGTACCGTGTCCATTTTGATGGGAGAGAATTAAACCGAAGGGATGCGCATATTTTATCCCCCGGATTTATTGATGACGTTGACGAGACTTATTTGAACGGCACCCTGATCGGAAAAAGTGGCGCATTCCCTCCCCGATTTAGGACTGCGTATAATTCCGACCGCAGTTATTTTATGCCCAACGAACTGATTAATTTCAACGGAGACAATGTCATTGCAATACGTGTATACGATGAAACCCTGGACGGTGGTATTATCGGGGGAAATCCGGGGATTTACGCCCAGGAGCAAAGCGACGCGGTCGAACAGGGATTTTACGGACCCTGGAAATTCACAACATCCAACAATCCGGACTGCGTCCGGCCAGATTTTATCGATACAAAATGGGAATCGGTATTGGTGCCCAATTTCTGGGACAATCAGGGTTATCGTTCTTATGATGGGACGGCATGGTATCGAAAGGTATTCCGGCTTTCTTTTACCCCTTTGAAAACCCAAAGCTATTACCTGGTACTCGGTAAAATAGACGACTTTGATGTTACCTACCTGAATGGTCAAAAAATAGGAGAAACCAATGATGGCCGCCCATTTGGTGAAAGTCAATCGTTTTCTGCGTTGCGCATTTATCCGATTCCTGCCGGATTACTAAATACGACCGGAAATAATGTAATTGCCGTAAAGGTCACTGATATCGGAAAAGACGGAGGGATTTACCAGGGCCCGGTAGGCATTGTGGAAGCGTCCGGGATAACTAAAATATTGCGCAGCAATTAAACCATAACCGCATCGCCGTACACTTCCCGTATTGCCTGGAAGAGTGCCGGTTCCGACTCCTGCATTTTTTTCGGAAACGTAAAATAACAAGCGGTCGCAACACCCCAGAAATCCAACGCTTCAAATCCGGTGAATTTTTGCCATTGGTCGGTTGCTTGGCCGGAAATTTGCGATAAGGCTTCCCACCTCTGGGGCGAAGAGGACGGATATTGCTTCTGATCAAACACGAACTGAAAAATTTTTGCCCACTCGTAATAAGCTATGTTCAAAAACCGGTCGGGCCGCATCCAGGATGCCATCAGCTGTTCCAGCGAATAAATTTGTACCTGATCGATAAAATCGGTCTCGCAAGCATGCAGAAATTGGTGATTTGGTGAGGGGAATGGGTGCTTGTAAAAAACGACCCGCTCAAAGGGAGACAGCAACGCTTTTTCTTGCTGCCATGAAACCACAACTGCTGCTAAGCTAACCAATACCTTAGCTTCTTCCGGAATGCTTTCCATATTCATTCCACTAAAGTCCGAACCTTCCATGTGAAGCACCAGCCGTTCTTCCAGCTTTTTCTGTGCGTCCGGGTCCAGGCGGGTTATCCAGGGGGCCAGGTGATGTAAAAACTTGCGAAGAGGCTCATCCAGTGTGGGTCGATAGCGCTGCACGTACCAATAATTCAGTTGGGGCGTAAAAATGTAAACGATCATCAGCAACAATGCAGGAGGGATGATCCAGATCATCACGCCGTCCATCTCCTCCACAAAGGCGAGGTAGAGTACGATCATGATCCACAAGGCAAGCGGTACCGTCAGGCGCCGGGCAAACATATCATGAATTCATTTAATATGATGCAAGTATAGTGAAAATAAAAATTAGATACCGGATATTAGATGGTAGACTTTAAACTGCGAACAAATCCATGAAATCAATCGGAACTCTTGTTTTAGGCTTGCTGTGCTCCGGCTTGTTTGCTCAATTCAACCCAGAAAAGCCGGAACTTTGCCAGGGAAGGTTTTATTCTCCTGAAGAAGCTCAGGATGTTTTAGCCGCTGCAGCCAGATTATATGGTGATTCGGAAACCTGGGAAACAAGGGCTGCATCGCTGCGTGCCGGAATCCTGGCTGGCGCCGAGATCTCCAAAATGCGGGACCCAAAACCCCTTCAACCCGTCATCCACAGCAAAAAAACAGCGGCGGGCTATACGGTTGAAAACGTATTTTTTGAATCCATACCCGGGTTCTATGTGACCGGCAATCTGTACCGGCCTCTCCATCCACCATCATCCATGCCCGGGATCCTATGCCCTCATGGACATGGTAACGATGGTCGTCTGCAGGAATACACCCAGCAACGCTGTGCAACCCTGGCCCGCATGGGGGCAACTGTATTCGCCTACGATATGATTGGGATGGGAGACAGTCACCAGTGCGACCACAAAATCGACAAGGCCTTTAAGCTCCAGTTGCTCAACAGCATCCGCGCGCTTGACTTTATCAGTTCTCTGCCCGGAGTGGATACAAGCCGTCTGGCGGTTACTGGCGAATCCGGGGGCGGCACCCAAACATTTATGCTCGCGGCCGTGGATGACCGCATTGATGTAGCCGTGCCGGTCGTAATGGTTTCCGCTTATTTTTTCGGAGGTTGTGTTTGCGAAAGCGGAATGCCGGTCCATAAACGGCCCGGACAGCAGACAACCAATGCAGAAATCGCCGCAACCATTGCGCCCAGACCTCTGCTGCTCATTTCGGATGGTGACGATTGGACCGCCCACAATCCGGATTTAGAATACCCGTTCATCCGGCATATTTATGCCTATTATGGGGCGACGGATCAGATCGAAAATGTTCATTTTGCCGATGAAAAACACGACTATGGTCCCACTAAAAGGCAAGCAGCGTACCGATTTCTCGGCAAACACCTGCAGCTGGACCTGGAAGGTGTATCGACCAATGGCATCATCGATGAGACACCAAACCATATTTATGCGCCGGAAGAGCTCGCCGTATTCACCAGGGAGTACCCTCTCCCCGCCAATGCCCTGCATGGAAACGAACAAGTTATGCAGGTACTCGATGCATTTTAAAGAGTAAGTTGTAAATTCCCAGGAGCTATATATGGAACTGATGGGTATTTGTCGTTTAAACTTTTGGGATGGATTTAAAAATACATCGCATTGAATGGCCATATTAATTTGAAAAAACACTTGCTCCTGCGGTCCTTCAGCTTCAAGAAAGCGATTCAATCAGGGCTTCTGATCCTGGTCCTTTTACCATTTACCGCAACAGCCCAGTTTCAAATCAATGGTTCCGCCCGGCGGCTTGATAGCATATGCTACGAGCTGACTCAGGATGTCATGTTTGTCGCAGGGTCCATCTGGAATGTCAATCAGATTAATCTGAATGAGTCCTTCGAAGCCATCATGGATATATTCCTGGGCTGTACGGATGCCGATGGTGCGGATGGAGTCGTATTTGGATTCCAGCCGGTCAGCACATCCATCGGAGAAGCCGGCGAAGGATTGGGCTTTCAATTCGTTCGGCCATCCATTGGGATCGAATTTGATACCTGGCAAAATTTTAATCTTAGCGATCCTGCCTACGATCATATTGCAATAATCCGGAATGGTGACGTAGACCATGGCTCTAATAATACGCTGGCCGGTCCGGTGCAAGCTTTGGAAAATGACCCAAACATTGAAGATTGCCAGTATCATAATGTACGGGTCGTATGGGATGCCCAGACCCACCGCCTGGAAGTCTATTTGGATTGTTCTCTGCGATTATCCTACCAGGGAGATATCGTCACCAATATATTTGGTGGTATCCCATTTGTTTACTGGGGTTTTACTTCCGCTACCGGCGGTTCGTCCAACGTGCAACAAATCTGCATGCGCTACACGACTTTCCTCAATGACATCCAGGACCAGGTCATCTGTCCGGGTGAGGCAATTCCCTTGAGATCAGGGATCATCCAGGATGTCTACTGGGAACCGGCCCTAGGTCTGAACAATCCTTTCAGCCCGAACCCGATTGCCCAGCCAACCCAAAGTACCACTTATACCCTGTATTTTCCAGATGCCTGTGATACGTTTGCACTGGATGAGGTTCATGTTGAAGTACTTGATCGGAAGATCCCTTTTGATCTTGGCCCAGACACAGTCATTTGTGAGCAGGGCCTGACCATTAATCTGCCCTACCCGGAAGCTACCGCAGTCTGGAATAACCGGGATACGAGTTTATCTTATTCCATCACGCAGACCGGGACCTACCGGGTTGCCCTGCATCGGTTGGATACGGTATGTACGTTCACCGACACCATTGAAGTCGGGTTACCGGAACCGATTGAGCTTAATCTGGCATCGGATACCACCATCTGCGCCAGTGAATCCTGGGTCATAGACCTTCAGGATGGCCGGCTGAATTCATTTCGATGGAATACGGCGGACAGCCTAAACCCCATCCAGACTATAGTTGCCGCTGGAACCTACGCGGTCACTGTCTCCGATGGCTGCGTCTCTACCGACCACGTCACCCAGGTGCGGTTGATCGAATGCGGAGGCGTGTTTATCCCCAATGTCTTTTCACCGAATGGTGACGCGGTTAATGACCTCTTTGAAATCATCCATGATGGATCCGTGGAGACTTTTGATTATTTCCGGATTTACGACCGGTGGGGTAATTTGATTTACGATGCCCCGGTTTCCGGAAGCAGCTCCCCCCAATGGAACGGCACCGCCTCCGGCAAAGAACTGGCTCCCGGTGTTTATGTCTATCAGGTAGGATACCAATTGTACGGAGGATTGCCGCAGAACAAAGCAGGAACCGTCACCCTGATCCGGTAAGGACAAAAAATGCAGTGGTTTATTTTGGGTTAATAAAAAAGAGTATAAATTTGCATTCCCTTTTGGTGGAGCACCTTAAGGGCATATTTGAAGAATGGTACCTTAGCTCAGTTGGTAGAGCACAGGACTGAAAATCCTGGTGTCCCCAGTTCGACCCTGGGAGGTACCACCAAATCCTGAAATTATTTGTTGGATTTATGATTTATCCGATACATCATCACCATCATCACGTGCTGTTCCTGCGGGCAGCTGGTGAAGCGGTATGATGTAAGGTCATCTATGAAAAAACATCAAAGGCTTGCCAACTGCTTGGTAAGCCTTTTTTATTTTAACACCATACCATGGAACGATTAAAGATTGCTATTCAGAAGTCCGGAAGATTGTTGGAAGATTCCCTGGGTTTGCTCAACGACTGCTCGGTCAAAGTGGACAATGGCCGTGACCAGTTGCGCGCTCAGGCTAAGAACTTCCCGCTGGATGTACTTTATCTGCGCAATTCGGACATTCCGCAATATGTCGAAGACGGTGTTGCCGACGTCGGTATTATCGGAGAGAATTTATTGGTGGAGACCGGATGCCAACTGGATACCGTCCTTCCTCTCGGTTTTGCCAAATGCCGGCTTTCTCTGGCGGTCCCAAAGGGCCAGCCATACACAGGCATTCAAGATTTCCAGGGAAAAAAAATTGCCACTTCTTATCCCAATACCCTGCGTAACTACCTGCAGAGGAATCAAGTGGATGCGGAAATCCACGTCATTTCCGGATCCGTAGAGATCGCTCCTGCCATCGGACTGGCCGAGGGGATCTGTGATCTGGTCAGTTCGGGAAATACCCTCTTCCAAAACAACCTGGTGGAGAAAGAAGTGATCCTGCGCTCAGAGGCAGTGCTGGCCGCCACACCCCAGATGAGTGATGCCAAGAGAAGCATTCTGGAACAATTGGTTTTCCGGATGGAATCGGTGTTAAAAGCACAAAGCAACAAATACATCCTCCTCAATGCGCCTAACGAACGGCTTGAGGAGATCATCGCTATCCTGCCCGGCATGAAAAGTCCAACGGTATTACCACTAGCAGTGACCGGTTGGAGCTCCGTACATACCGTAATCCAGGAAGACAAATTCTGGGAAATCATTCACGAATTAAAGGCAAAGGGCGCCCAGGGAATCCTCGTCGTACCCATTCAAAAAATGATCATCTGATGCAACAATTCAATCAACCAGCCCGGGATCGCTGGCCTGATCTGGTCACCAGACCCGTCATGGATTGGTCGCAGATCACCGGTAAGGTCCAACCCATCCTGGATGCCGTACGAAAGGAAGGCGATGCCGCCCTTCGGCGCTTTACCGCCCAATTCGACGGCGTGGACCTGGATGTGCTTTTTGTCACAGAGCAGGAAATAAAAGCTGCCTACGCCCAGATCGACGGAACCCTGCTAGAGGCTATCCGGACTGCAGCAAAAAACATTGAGCGTTTTCACCGCCTGCAGAAGGATCCGGAACGAAAAATGGAGACATCACCTGGGGTCTCCTGCTGGCAAAAAAGTGTCCCCATTGAGAAAGTGGGTCTATACATCCCAGGAGGCACGGCGCCGCTCTTCTCAACCATCCTGATGCTGGCCATTCCGGCCCGGATTGCCGGTTGCAGGGAGATTATCCTATGCACACCCCCTGACAAAAACGGCAATCTGATTCCGGAAATGCTGGTCGCCGCCCATGAAGTAGGAGTCAGCAGAATCTTTAAAGCCGGGGGCGCTCAAGCCATAGCCGCGATGGCCTATGGTACTTCCTCCATACCGCGAGTATTCAAAATATTCGGACCCGGAAACCAGTATGTTACCGCTGCCAAACAACTGGTACAGCAACAAGGGGTTGCCATTGACCTGCCAGCAGGTCCTTCGGAAGTCCTCGTTTGGGCCGGAAAAGGGAGCATGCCTGCTTTTCTGGCTTCCGACCTGCTTTCCCAGGCCGAACATGGTGTTGATTCCCAGGTGGTATTGGTTGCAGATGATCAAGCCCTGATAGCAGCCACGCTGATGGAAGTGGATCGCCAATGCGCATTGCTCCCCAGAAAGGAGCTGGCTCTTGGAGCATTGGCCAACAGCAAAGCAATTATCCTCCGGGAAGAGCAAGACATGATTGATTTTGTTAATGCGTACGCTCCTGAACATTTAATCATTACCGGAGAAAATGCCGACCAAAGAGCCAACCAGGTTGTTAACGCCGGATCGGTATTTATCGGCGATTTTACGCCGGAATCGGCTGGAGACTACGCCTCCGGAACCAATCACACCTTGCCTACCAATGGGTATGCCCGTTCATACAGCGGCGTGAACCTCGACGCTTATCTGAAAAAAATAACCTTCCAGAAAATCACTACGGAAGGACTACAAAACCTGGGACCTGCAATTGTGGCTATGGCAAAAGCGGAACAACTCGAAGCACATGCCAGGGCCGTATCCATCCGATTACAAAATATCAACGATCAGCCATCATGAATCTGGAAAAACTGGTACGTCCCAATATCTGGCGACTTACGCCTTACTCCTCGGCAAGACACGATTTTGAAGGTACTGGTGGCATCCACCTCGATGCCAATGAGAACCCTTATGAAACCGGCCTGAACCGGTATCCGGATCCCCATCATGGTCTGGTAAGGGAAAAGATCGCAGCCATTAAGGGAGTGCCCCCTGAATTCATTGCATTGGGTAATGGAAGCGATGAGATCATCGATCTGCTGATCCGGATATTCTGCCAGCCGGGCATCGATCAAATCATGACATTGGATCCAACCTATGGTATGTACCGGGTGGCGGCGGATATCTGCGACGTGCAGACTGTAGCCGTAAGTCTTGACACGGAATACCAACCGGTTCCGGAGGCTATCGCTAAGGCCACTACCCCTCACACCAAGCTGCTGTTCCTTTGTCACCCCAATAACCCGACAGCCAATGCGCTGGATCAAAATCTTGTTCACCGCATTGTGGAGGCTTTTCCCGGCATTGTCGTCATCGATGAGGCCTATATCGACTTTTGTCCCGACAAAACCTTTGTTCCCTGGATCAAACGCTACCCCAATCTGGTGATCATGCAAACATTCTCCAAAGCCTGGGGATTGGCAGGAATACGACTCGGCATGGCATTTTCTTCACCGGAAATCATCAAACTTATTTATAAAGTCAAACCACCCTATAATATAAGTACGTATACCCAGGAGCAAGCCCTGCAGTCCATTCGCAATAAAAACCAGAAGGACTGGTGGGTCCAAAAGATCCTGGATCAGCGTCAGTGGCTGACTGTTGAACTGGAAAAACTACCTATGGTCGAAAGGGTCTATCCTTCGGACACCAATTTTATTCTGGTCCGGGTAGATGATGCGAAAAAATGGTACGATCATCTGCGCCAGGAAGGCATCATCATCCGCAACCGGTCCAACGTGCACCTTTGCGATGGCTGTTTGCGTATCACCGTAGGCACAGCACTGGAAAATGATGCATTGATACAAGCTTTAAAAAATGCCTGATCATGGGAAAAAAAGTTTTATTTATTGACCGGGATGGGACACTGATTAAAGAGCCCTTTGATTACCAGGTGGATAGCCTGGAAAAACTAGTTTTTGTTCCCGGGGTATTTACCTGGCTGGGTCGTATAGCCCGTGAATTGGACTTTGAGCTGGTTATGATCACCAATCAGGACGGGTTGGGCACGCCGTCATTCCCGGAATCAGATTTCTGGCCAGCACAGCAAAAAATGCTTGAAGCAATAGCCGGCGAAGGCATTCATTTTGATGCGATATTTATCGACCGCACGCTGCCAGAGGAAAATGCACCTACCCGCAAACCCGGCACCGCTTTATTGACTGGCTATCTCACCGGTGATTACGATCTGAGCCATTCATTTGTCATCGGTGACCGGGAGACGGATCTAATGCTGGCTCGCAATCTGGGTTGTCAGGGTATCCACATCCGGCCGCTGGATCCTGTACTGAAAGACATCACACTGGAGACCATTACCGCGTTGACCACCGACTCCTGGGAGGCCATCTACCGGCTGCTAAAACTTGGAACACGTACTGTCGAAATACGCCGCACCACCAAAGAAACCGATGTATTGATCCAGCTCAACCTGGATGGCTCCGGCAAGAGTGTCATCGCCACTGGGCTGGGTTTCTTTGATCACATGCTGGACCAGATCGCCAGGCACGCCGGCATAGATCTTACTGTTAAAGTCGACGGAGATCTGGAAGTGGATGAACACCATACGATCGAAGACACGGCATTGGCATTGGGTGAAGCCTTCCGTAAGACGTTGGGCGACAAGAAAGGCTTGCAGCGCTATGGTTTTTACCTGCCCATGGACGACAGCCTGGCGCATGTAGGCATAGATTTCGGAGGGAGACCATGGCTCGTTTGGGATGCTGAATTCCGCCGTGAACGGATCGGTGATGTACCCACCGAACTCTTCTTTCATTTTTTCAAGTCCTTTACCGATACGGCGGCCTGCAATCTCAACATTCGTTGTACCGGTGACAACGAACACCATAAGATCGAATCCATCTTTAAAGCATTTGCCCGGGCCATCCGAATGGCTATACGTCGTGACCCCGCCGATGATTCGTTACCCACCACAAAAGGTACGTTATGAAAGATATAGTCATCATTCAGTACAATGCCGGCAATGTGCGTTCGGTCCTTTTTGCACTGGAACGCATGGGAGTACATGCCACCCTTACCGGCGATCATGACCGTATCCGGCAAGCCGATAAAGTCATTTTCCCGGGTGTGGGAGAAGCCAGTTCGACGATGGCATACCTGCGCCGCCACGGATTGGATGAGGTTATACGTAGCCTGACGCAACCGGTCCTGGGCGTATGTCTGGGTATGCAGTTGCTCTGCACGCACTCGGAAGAAAATGATACCGAATGCCTGGGCATCATACCGCAGAAGGTGAAACGTTTCGTGCCAAAAAATCAATCCGAACATAAGGTGCCTCATATGGGTTGGAATGCCATCCACCGCGAACCGGGAAGTTTTTTGCCGGAATCCGTAGAGGGAGAATACGTCTATTTTGTACACAGCTACTATGCCGAGCAAGGCCCCTATACGGCAGCCACCTGCAATTATATTGAGCCCTTTTCAGCGGCGATGCAAAAAGACAACTTTGTGGCTACACAATTTCACCCGGAAAAGTCAGGCCCGGTAGGCGCCCGGATTCTGGAACAATTTGTAAAAGGATAAACCATGCTGATATTTCCTGCCATTGATATGCTGGGCGGTCAATGTGTACGACTGTTTCAGGGCGATTACAGTCAGGAGACCGTTTATGCCAATGATCCGGTAGCTATGGCGCAAACCCTGGAGAATGCCGGATTTACCCACCTGCATCTGGTGGATCTGGAAGGAGCAAAAGCAAAAAAAGTAATCCACTGGAACCAGGTGGAAGGAATCCTGAAGCATACCCGGCTCATCGTCGATTTTGGCGGAGGGATTCGTAACCGCGAAGAGGTGGAACGCCTTTTTGAGCTGGGGGTGGACAAAGTCAATATCGGCAGTCTGGCCTACCGCGAACCGGAGCTATTCACCTCCTGGATCGAGGTTTTCGGCGCGGACCGCATCATTCTTTCTGCGGATGTCCGTGACAATTACATTGCCACCCATGGATGGCAGGCCACGGAATCAACCTTATTGTCCGACTACATAGCGGATATGGAGTCGCGGGGAATCACCTGGCTTACCGTGACCGATATATCGAAAGATGGTGCCATGACCGGGCCGGCTACCGGATTGTACCGCTCCGTATGCCATACATTCCCAGGCCAAAACCTGATCGCCAGCGGCGGTATAAGGAACCTTGACGATGTCATGGCCGTCCACGATGCCGGTTGCCGGGGAGCCATCATCGGTAAGGCCATTTACGAAAAGACCATCGATCTGACCGCTCTGGTCCAACTTCAAACCAGCTGATATGTTAGCAAAACGCATCATTCCCTGCCTCGATGTCAAAGACGGGCGCACCGTCAAAGGCATCAACTTTGTCAACCTGCGTGATGCCGGCGACCCGGTAGAACTGGGAGCAGCTTACAGTCGTCAGGGCGCTGATGAGCTGGTCTTCCTGGACATTACCGCTACGCATGAGAAGCGGAAGACCCTGGCAGAGCTTGCACGTCATGTGGCTGCCGAGCTGAATATTCCATTTACGATCGGCGGAGGCATCAGCTCGGTTGCAGATGTTGGCGTACTCCTGGAATCAGGGGCCGACAAGGTTTCCATCAATTCTGCAGCGGTACGCAATCCCGACCTCATCAACGACCTGAGTAAAGAATTCGGTAGCCAGTGTATCGTCCTTGCCATCGATGCCAAACAGATGGAGCAGGGTTGGTATGTGCACCTGAATGGAGGACGCATACCAACCGAACTGGAGTTGTTTGCCTGGGCACGGGAAGGCACCGAACGTGGCGCAGGTGAGATCCTGTTCACCTCCATGGACCACGATGGAACCAAACAGGGATTTGCCCTGGAAGCCACGGCGCGGCTATCGGATCTGTTGCCAATTCCCATCATTGCATCCGGTGGCGCGGGAACCATGGAACATTTTAAGCAGGTGTTCACCACCGGAAAAGCCGATGCCGGACTTGCAGCCAGCATCTTTCACTTTGGTGAAATACCCATACCTTCATTAAAAAATTATTTAGCGGGTCAAGGCATTACCATGCGAATCATATAAGTAATTATCTTTATGCGTATGTTGAATCAAGCCACAATCGAAAAACTGGACTTTGCCAAGGGCGACGGACTCATCCCGGTGATCATCCAGGATAATCAATCCGAAGCCGTCCTGATGCTTGGCTATATGGACAAAGAAGCCCTCCAACAGACCATCGCCACCAAGATGGTTACCTTTTACAGCCGCAGTAAGGACCGGCTATGGACCAAGGGTGAAACCAGCGGAAATTTCCTGCATCTGAAGTCAGTCCAGGTAGATTGTGACAACGACACCCTACTCATGCGCGTCAAGCCGGACGGACCGGTATGCCATACCGGTGATGACACCTGTTTTGGAGACATCAACGAAAGAAAATTTTTCCTCCATAAACTGGGCAAGATCATCCGTCAGCGCAAAGAAGAAGGAGATCCCACCAGTTATACCAATAAACTGCTCAACCGGGGCATCAACAAGATCGCCCAGAAAGTGGGTGAGGAAGCTGTCGAGCTGGTCATCGAAGCCAAGGACAGCAACCGCCGGCTTTTTGTAGGCGAGGCTGCGGACCTGCTCTATCACTTCATGGTCCTTCTCGAAGCCAAAGAAATACGGCTCAAAGAGATCGAACAGGAGCTGGAAAGAAGGCACCTGGTGAAGACGAAGGGAAGACCTTGAGAAAGGTTGAATGTTGAAGGTTGAATGGTGAATGGGCAGGACATGTATAACGTGCTTCCGTGCGAATAGCGAAAGGCGAATAGCGTACAGCGTAAAGCATTTTACCACTAAGGCACATAGGGCACTGAGGAGCACTAAGAATTGAGTTAATGTGTTGACGTGTTTTCGTGTTTCCGTGTTGACGTGCGAGTAGCTAAAGGTAAGCTTTCAAGATATTCCTCAATATACCCACCCCTTTTATTCCCCTCCCAGGAGGGGACTTAATCGTTCCTTTGTTAGTCTTAGCTCCAATAGCATATTGCATCCAAATCAATTCGTGGTAATTTGTGTAATTCGTGGCAGATAATGTGTTGATGTATTTTCGTGTTTTCGTGCGAATAGCGAAAGGCGAGCTGCGAAAGGCCCATCACATAATACGTACAGCCAGGCAAGGATTCAACTGCTAATCGCTTCATAATCAAGCTGCTTTAAAGCTACCTCCCAATCCCATTCATTCAGCGGTTATTCCTGTTCAGCCAGATTTTGTGTGTTATTTCGACGAAATGATGGTATTTCGAAGTGGTCGAACAAACACCATCAACCATGAGAAAAGCCTTACCAATTTTATGCTTACTATCCTTGACGCTCACTTTGAGCCACACCCAGGACACCCTGGCCTTTCAGGCCATACTGAGCGGGTACCAGCAATCCGTACCTGTTCCAACAACCGGAAACGGCCAGGTAGAAGCCACCCTGATCGGCGATACGCTGACAGTGAGTGGAACATTTTCCGGTCTCACCAGCGCCTTTAATCCCAATGTCGCCGGGGGAGCACACATCCATCTGGGTCTTCCCGGCAATAACGGAGGAATCATATTTCCACTTAAGACAACGCTCAATACCGATGAGAAATCCGGCGCTTTCCCGGCTGATAGCAACCAATTTATTGTAGACTCTGCACAACGCGCGCAACTCACTGGCCAGCAATTGTACGTTAATATCCACACCGTGCGGTATGCCGGCGGAGAAATACGGGGCCAGCTATTGGCCGCTGCCGACAATTATTTCATCGCCCGGCCGTTCGGTTCCAATGTGCCGGTGCCGGTTGCCTCTACCGGAGGCGGGGTCTTGCTGTTTTCTCTGCAGGGAGATCAGCTGTCTGCCGTCGGATCAGTCGCCAATCTGATGGGAGGGATCGATACGACCATCGCCGGCGGCGCTCATATCCACAATGGATTAGCCGGTCAGTCGGGAAGTATTGCCTTCCCGCTAACCTTTGATTTCAGTGATTCAACAGGAAGGAGTGCATCCCTGCGTCCGGGTCAGCGTTTTTCGTTGGATGCCAGCCAACAACAGCGATTATTCGATCAGGGGTACTATGTGAACATCCACACCACGCAGGTTCCCAGCGGCGAGATACGCGGACAGTTATTGCCGCTGGGCTCAACCTTGTTCCGGGCTTATCTCACCGGAGCTTCCCAACCAACCCAGGTACTCACCCGCGGTGGAGGCATGTTAAGCCTGGTGTATCAGGACTCTACCCTGACGGTGACCGGATCTTTCTCCGATCTGACCTCTGCGCTGCAAACCAGCCTTAACGGCGGTTTACACATTCACGGCGGCATGGCAGGAACCAATGGAGGGATCGTTTTCCCATTATCAGCAGAAACCGATTCTGCAACCAGTACCTCGGGAACATTGAACGCCGGGGCAAACACCTTTAAACTGGATTCCGCGCAAATTGCGACTTTGTTTTCCAGAGGCTTTTATATCAATGTCCATTCCGCCAATTTCCCGGGAGGTGAGCTGCGCGGCCAGATTCTTCCGCAAAGCAACGCCTTCTTCCAGGGCGTCTTAAACGGAATGCAACAAACGACTCCGGTCTACTCACCCGGCACTGGGCAGCTGGCCCTGGAGATTAGGGGTACCACTGCCACTCTTTCCGGTAGCTTCAACAACCTGTCCAGCACCGTAATGACCTCCTTATTTGGAGGCGCACACCTGCACATTGCCGCGCTGGGTGCCAATGGACCGATCGCCACACCCATCGTACCAACCCTGAACAGCGACTCCACCGGTGGTATTTTTGCTGCCGACCTGAATACCGTTACCATCCGGCAGGGCCTGATCGATACACTGATGATGCGCTGGGTCTACGCCAATATTCACACCGCCAATCATGCCGGGGGAGAACTACGCGCTCAAATGGTCCCGGAATCCAGAGCCTACTTCCTGGCATTCCCCAGTGGTGGGTCGGCAACTATTCCGGTCACCACGGCAGGTCGCGGCCGGATGATGGGCGAATACACCGGCAACAAACTTATCCTTCATGGCTCTTTCAATCAATTGTCAGGAAAAGTGAATACCGCCATTGCCGGCGGGGCTCATTTACATGCAGCGCTGGCCGGAAGCAACGGTCCCATCGTTTATCCACTCTCCATGGCATTTGCTGCGGATTCCACCGGAGGCCTTTTCCCCGCCGCACAGAATGTTTTCACGATCTCAGGCTCAGCTTTCGATACGCTGGCAAAACGAATGATCTATCTGAATATCCACACCACCTATGCCGGAAGCGGAGAAATTCGCGGCCAATTATTGCCCATAGCCCAAGCCTATTTGGAAACCAACCTGTCTGCGAAGAATGCTTCTCAGCTGAACCCAAGCAATGCCTCGGGAAAGGTAATTTTGGAATTGACCGGCAGTAATGGAACCGTCAGCGGTTCATTCAACAATCTGACAAGCCCCCTGGCCGTCAATATCGTCGGAGGAGCACACATTCATGACGCGCCGCTTGCGCAAAACGGTCCGATTGCCATTCCACTCCGGGCCACCCTAGCTCCGGACGCACTAAGTGGCGTCTTTCCCTCCGATAGCAACAAGACCACCTCAATAGCCGCCGATGTCCTTGAAAATGTATTAGCAGGAAACTCCTATGTGAACATCCACAGCCTTGAATTCCCTTCCGGGGAAATTCGCGGTCAGCTGTTACCCATACTGAATCAGGCTCCCGCCACCGTGCCTGGCTTTCTTGTCCCTATGATCAATGATACAGTGATGGTGGCCAAGGACTCAGTATTTTATCAGACCTGGCAGGATACCCTGGCAGTTGCGTGGGAGCAATCGATTGACCCGGATGCGAATGCGATCTCTTATACTTACCAATCTTCCCTGATTCCCAATTTTGACCTTCCCTTGCTCACCTTTTCGACCGGTACCCATCCAACTTTTGCCATCCCTGCGATTCTATTGGACACTTTTCTGAACATCCTCGGTGTCACCCCCGGAACAACCATCCCCTACTTTCACAAAGTTGAGGCGAATGATGGAAGCCTGAGCAGCTCGTCGCTCACAGGTACGGTATTCCTGACCCGCGAAGTGACATCTTCCATTCTGCAATGGCCGGAAACCGTACAAAGCCTTCAGGCCTATCCGAGTCCGGCGGTCAACCAATTGACCATAACAATGGTCGCCAATGAATCCGGTCCCGTCGATTTTTACACCTACGGCCTGGATGGCCAACTACTCTTACATAAAACATTCCCGGGAAATGCCGGAGCCCAATCCTTTGAGCTACCCGTGCAGGATCTTAATCCCGGTATTTACATCACTTGGGTGTGCATTAACCATAAGACGGCAGCAAGCATTAAGTGGATAAAAGGTTGATGAGCAATTGCTGATCGTCGGCGGAGGGGGAATCCATCAAGATTCTCCCTTTGTTTTTTAAGCGACATTGTACTATCAAATTAACATCCGCTTGACCCGCTTGAAAGGAAACGCAGGTTCAGTCTCGATAAGTCCTCCCATTGCCGGACTAAATTCAGCATCAACACGGCCTGATGCCCCTAGGCCAGGATACCTTCTGCCATGACGCTGAGCCTAAAACCAACGAATTACCAGATTAACCAACCAGGTTTTCCAGGCCCGGGCCGGCGGAAATATCAAATCGATCAAACTGTAGCGGAAGACCTGATCGTAGACTGCTTTTTGATTGGTGAATTCCAGAAAACCGAAGTATCCATGACTCGCTCCGATCCCACTGGTATTTACTCCCCCGAAGGGTAAATCACTATTGTAAAAGTGCAGGGCGCTGTTATTGATGCAAACATTTCCGCTGTTGGTTTGGCGAAGGATTTTTTCTTCGATCACGCGTGAATTGGTATAAACATATAGGGTGAGTGGCTTCGGGTCGCTATTGATTTTTCGGATGACATCATCGATATCGCCGTATTTGTGCACCGGCAAAATCGGGCCAAAAATTTCACCTTTCATCAGACTGGAATCCAATGAGACTTCACTAAGCAATGTGGGCTGCATGTAGCGTTCTTCCTCATCCATTTGACCGCCGTAACGAATGCGAGCACCGTTCCCCACCGCTTCCTCCATTCCGGATTTCAAACGCTGGAACTGATACCCATTCACCAAGCGGGCATAACTGGAGCTATCTGCCGGCTCTTTGCCAAACATCGACTCGATGACATCCTGTAAGCACTGCATGAATGGCTCAAAAACCTGTTCGTGGACATACAAATGATCGGGTGAAATGCATATCTGGCCGGCGTTGGAAAATTTCGCCGCTACAATCCGACGAGCCGCCTGGGGAAGATGTGCGGATGCGTCCACAATGGTTGGTGTCTTCCCGCCCAGTTCCAGCGTCACGGAGGTAAGATGCTCGGCAGCTGCTTTCATAACGACCTTACCGACTCGCTCAGAGCCGGTGAAAAAGACATGATGGAACGGTAATTCCATCAGGGTACCGGAAGTGTCTGCCCCTCCTTGAACGACGACTACCTCCTCCGGTGGAAAGACTTCGGAAATAATTTTTTCGAGCATCAAAGCCGTATGGGGTACATTTTCAGACGGCTTTACAATGGCTGTATTTCCGGCCGCTATGGCGCTGACTAAAGGGATGATGGACAGATTGACCGGAAAATTCCACGGAGAAATGATCAGCACAACGCCTTTTGCTTCGGGTAAGATATAAGACCTGGATCCGATGAAAGGCAAAGCGGTAGGTACCTTTCTGCGTCGTGTCCAGTCCCGCAAATTTCTGCGTGCGTGGCGGATCTCATGGAGAATGGGATAGATTTCAATCATATCCGTCTCGCCGATGGGCTTTCTAAAATCATTGTACAAAGCCTCCTGAATCGCTGTCTGATACTTGAGGATGGCTTTTGCCAATGCTTTCAGGCGTCGGCTGCGCTCCCTCCATCCTGACACTGACAGGCGCTGCCTGTTGGCACTTTGTGCATGAAATAGTGCTCTGATTTTTTCAGGCGGGGTATTTATTAGCTCCATACGATTGCATACTGTCCTTTCGTAAAGGTATCTATTTTGATTACTTTGCGTGCATCTATGCAGTCCATTGGCAAGGAGAAAAATAACGTGAAAAAAGTCCTGGTCATCCGCTTCAGCGCATTGGGTGACCTGGTTTTGATAACACCGGTCCTACGAGTACTTAAGCTCCAGGCCGGCATGGAAATCCATGTCATAACCAAAGATGCATTTCGTCCTTTGCTCCAGCCAAACCCTTATGTGGACCAAGTATGGACCATCCGGAATGGTTTAAAGGAAGTCATTCCGGCACTGAAAGCTGAAAGATTTGACCACATTCTGGATTTGCATAAAAATCTCAGGAGTCTCCGAATCCGGCTAGCTTTGTGGACGGTGCCGGCTTCTGGTTACTTCAAAGCCAACTGGGCAAAATGGCTCATGGTGCACTTAAAGATTGACCGACTGCCCGGAAATCATATCGTCGACCGGTATCTGGGTGCTGCCCGCGCGCTGGCGGTTCAACCGGATGGCCGGGGTTTGGATTTTTTCATCCCGGAGGAACACCAGGTCAATGTCCGTACCCTGGGACTCGAACCGTTCACCTATACGGCTTTTGTCATCGGCGCTGCCCATTTCACCAAACGCATGCCGGAGGAGAAACTACTGGAAGTAATCGGCAAAATTCCGGGTAAGGTGGTCCTGATCGGTGGTCCTGCTGAAAAGGATGCCGGAATTGTCTTGCAGGGTGCTTTTCCCGATCGCGTAATCGCTGCCTGCGGCAGCTTCAGCCTGATGGGCTCTGCCTCACTGATCCGGCAAGCGAAGGTGGTCGTAGCTCATGATACCGGATTTATGCACATTGCAGCCGCTTTGCGCAAGCCGGTTGTTGCCATCTTTGGAGGAACCTTGGCCGAATATGGATTCTGGCCCTATTACGGCGATGAATCCATTCGGTATAGAAACGTGGAAGTCACGGATCTGCCTTGCCGGCCATGTTCCAGGTTTGGAAGAGGGGATTGTCCGAAAGGCCACTTCAATTGTATGAACGGAATTCCTGCCAATCAGGTGGTTCAGGCCTGGCAAGAGGTGCAATAACATGCAATTCTTAATCAAAAGTCGTTTTTTTGCTTCTGCTGATAGAATTTTTGCAGTATCGGCCTGTGGTATTCCTTAATTTTTAGAAAAATTTCAAAAATGACGAACAGACGTGATCCCAATTTATTTGGCCAAACCCCCAAAGCGATGAAATACATCCTTTTTGGAGTTGGCTTCATTTTACTTTTTGTAATACTGACTAACACTACCTTTCTGACCATTGATGCGGGTAGCAAAGGAGTGTTATTTCGCCGGTTTGGCGGTGGACTGGACAAAGAACATGTTTATTCCCAAGGGTTTCATGTAGTGATGCCGTGGAATAAAATGTACATCTACGATGTCCGGATCAATGAAGCTTTTGAGACGATGGAGGTTCTGTCCAGCAATGGTCTGACCATTAAGGTAGAGCTGAGTTACCGCTTCGCTCCGGATCCTCAGATGATCGGTTACTTGCACGACCTGATTGGCCCTCAGTATCTGGACCGGATCATCAAACCGGAAATCCGCTCAGCCACCCGGGAAGTCATCGGAAAATACCTACCGGAAGAATTGTATTCGACCAAGCGGGAAGCCATCCAGGATGAGATCTTCAAGGTCACCAGTGATGCCATCAATGCTAAATTCCTTACGCTGGATGCTGTATTGATCCGGGAGGTAGCACTGCCCCCTACCCTGCAGGCTTCCATAGAAGCCAAGCTGACTACCGAGCAGGAGTCGCTCCAGTACGAATTCCGACTTGAAAAAGAACGCAAGGAAGCTGAACGCAAAATCATTGAGGCAAAAGCAAAAGCTGAGGCAAACCGCATTCTTGCCGCCTCACTTTCCGATAAGATATTGCAGGACAAGGGTATTGAAGCAACCCTCCAACTGGCTAATTCGCCAAACTCAAAAGTCATCGTTGTCGGTGGTGGCGATAAAGGTTTGCCTTTAATTCTGGGCAATCAATAAGCAGGGAGAAAGGAGAAAGGAAAAGGGAGAAAGGAGAACGACCTCCTTTTCGGGCATCCTGGAATGCAACTTGCCATTTCGGACCTCAGCTCGGTGCGGATTCCGCCAGGCACGACATGGTAAAACCCTGTAATTACTGGAGAAAAAAGCAATGAAAGCCGGAAGTGTCCCTTCCGGTTTTCTTTTGTTGGCAACGCTGTTGCAGATCATCCATAAATAAGGTAGACCTTAAGTCAAGAGGTTTAAAAAATTAAATTAATTTCAAGCCTTGGACTATTAAGCAAATGGAATATGCATACGGCCGACATTATTGTATTTACTATCTACTGCCTCACTATTCTGGGAATTGGACTTTTTGTGTCCCGCACCAAAAAAGGACATGAGCGAAATGCCGAAGACTATTTTCTAGCCGGAAAATCATTGCCCTGGTGGGCCATCGGTGCCTCATTGATCGCAGCAAATATTTCCGCAGAACAATTCATTGGCATGTCCGGTTCCGGTTTTGCCATCGGACTGGCGATCGCATCCTACGAGTGGATGGCTGCATTAACCTTGCTGGTAGTAGGTAAATTTTTCTTACCCATATTTATTGAGAAGAAATTATACACCATACCAGAGTTCGTTGAGAAGCGGTATTCGAAGAATCTCAAGACGATTCTGGCGGTTTTCTGGATCGCTTTGTTTGTTTTTGTCAATCTGACATCCGTATTGTATCTGGGTGCGAAAGCGCTGGACACGATTGTTGGCACCGGCGACGGGAGCATGATGATGCCTTTTGTGATTGGACTGGCTTGTTTTGCGGCCGCTTATTCCCTCTGGGGTGGGCTCAGTGCCGTCGCCTGGACAGACGTGGTTCAAGTTGTCTTGTTAGTGATCGGTGGTTTTATCACAACCTTTATCGCACTTGGTAAGTTGACGCCGGACGGAAACATCTTTCATGGGTTCAGTTACTTGCTGGAGAAAGTACCTGAAAAATTTTCGATGATTCTCGACAAGGGAGAGATCATAACTCCGGATGGCAGGGATGCCTGGTGGGACCTGCCGGGTCTGGCCGTATTGATTGGCGGTATGTGGGTTGCCAACCTCTATTACTGGGGTTTCAATCAATACATCATCCAGCGGACCCTGGCGGCCAAAGATTTGCGTGAATCTCAAAAAGGAATTGCATTTGCAGCATTCCTGAAACTGTTGATCCCGCTGATCGTGGTTATTCCGGGCATCATCGCTTACGTGCTGAATGCCGATGCAACAGGCGCGGTAACTCCTGAATCCGTTGATCCTCATTTTCTTGGCTTAAATGGTCAGATCATCAATGACAATGCAGCTCCCTGGCTGATCAAATCCTTCGTCCCGGTAGGATTGAAGGGATTGGTCATGGCCGCTCTGGCAGCAGCCATTGTGTCATCCCTAGCTTCGATGCTGAACTCAACGGCAACGATTTTTACGATGGACATCTACGTAGACTACATCAATAAAAAAGCCACTAACCGCCAAATTGTAAATGCCGGACGGATTTCTGCGGCCATCGCATTGGTGATCGCTGTGATCATCGCCCCATTGTTAGGTAATTTGTCGCAGGCATTTCAGTTCATCCAGGAATACACCGGAGTGGTTAGCCCGGGGATCCTGGCTGTCTTCCTGACCGGATTATTCTGGCGCAGCGCTACCAATAATGCGGCCATCTGGGGGGTCGTTTTATCGATACCTATCGCCCTGTATTTCAAATTTGCCCCTAACGGGTGGTCGGATGCGGCTATATTTGTGAATATCCCCTTCATGCACCAGATGTTCATAACCTGTCTGGCTACGATCGGAGTTATCCTATTCCTGAGTTTTCTGGAAAATCGGGGTAAAGCCGATGCCAAAGGCATTCCGTTGACCAAAGATTTATTCCGTACCGCACCGGCCTTTAACATCAGCGCTACCATTATTATGATCATTCTGGTGGTACTGTACGCTTTATTCTGGTAAATATCGCATGACAAAACCCAAAATAATCACCACCGGGGGAGCCGGATACATCGGTTCACACACCGCAGTGGCCCTTCAGGAAGCAGGATTCGAAGTGGTCCTGATGGACAACCTGGTCAATAGCTCCGCAGATGTTATCCATCGTATCGGACGCATCACCGGAAAGGAGCCGCTCCTTGAGCTAGTCGATTTATGCGACGAACAAGCCACTAAAAATTGTTTCAGCAAGCATTCCGATGCGGTAGGGATCATCCATTTCGCAGCCTTAAAAGCAGTTGGCGAATCGGTGGCGCAACCCACCCGTTATTACAGAAATAATCTGGTTTCCATGCTCCATGTTTTGGAAGCCATGCACCAGCACAACATACCTAATCTGATCTTTTCCTCTTCGGCAACCGTTTACGGTCAACCAGATGTGCTTCCGGTCACCGAACAAACCCCCTTGCAACCGGCGGCATCACCTTATGGCCAAACGAAACAAATGAATGAGGTTATGATCCGGGACGCCGTGTTCGCAGGAGAACTCAAGCGTGCGATCTCTTTGCGCTATTTTAATCCCGTCGGCGCCCATCCAACGGCAATAATCGGCGAATTACCACTGGGTATCCCGAATAACCTGATGCCTTTTATCACCCAGACCGCTATCGGCATTCGGAAAGAATTAGCTGTATTCGGGGGAGATTACGATACGATTGATGGAACTGCCGTGCGTGATTACATTCATGTAATGGATCTGGCGGAAGCCCATCTCGGAGCGCTGCAATACCAGTTGAATGGATCACAATCCGAATCATACGATGTAATTAATCTTGGCACCGGGCTGGGGAGTACCGTGCTGGAAGTCATCCAATCGTTCGAAAAGGTCACCGGAATCAATCTGAACTATCGTATAGTCGATCGGCGCCCGGGAGATGTTGCCGCCATTTATGCGAATGTGGACAAAGCTGCCAGGGTTCTTCACTGGCACACCCAACGAGACCTGGACGAAATGACCAGATCGGCATGGGCCTGGGAAAAATATGCCCGGGAAACCCTTGGCTTGTGACGGTCAAACTAGAAAAATTTATCATGACATCCTGTGAGCGCACACAATGGCAGTTTTTGGCACAATCATGGATTCGACAGCAGTTCAAAATGCTATAAAAATTTATTTTACACTTTATAAATATCTGTAAATCAACTATTTTCAAAACTACCTTTCAAATATAATAAGTAATTAATATCATATCCAATTAAGTAAAATTTGCTTCCATTCGTCCGATAAGCTATACTATTGAATCAAAAAATTTCCTACATTTCGCCTCTCTATTAAGGTTATTCAGAGCTGGATTGACGTCCGAGACGTATGATTCCTTTTTAAGCTTGGGATCCCATAAGGTCTATCCGCCCGTTTCAAAATAAGAGTCATAATTTAAACCAACCAATTATGCGTAAAGTGTACACACTTGCGGTAGTTGTGTTATGCCTAGGACTCCTGATAACGCCTGAGAGAGTAGTGAATAACCCAACAGCCCTATTTGAATTAGATTTATCTACCCAAAATTCTGTTTCACCTCCAGTTGCCCAGGCTGCTGCAATGGATCCCATTCCCGATGGAGATATCCGGAATTGTAGCGCACCTTGCGGTGCCGGTGATGTGACCGTTTCACACATATTTATTGGTACCTCACCAACGAATCCAATCACAACATGTACACCTGGTACAACTATAAATGGAAGTGTATATGTAGAAATTGCATCCGGTAATATGGGTGATCGTTCTGCCATCCGCTTTGCAGCAGATCTTTACATAGGTGGTGTATTCTATGCAACTTATTTAGATTGTTACTCCGGTCCATTGATGAATGGTCAAACACATGTATTGAATGTCGGAGCTATTTCATGGATCTGCGGTCCGGAAATTGAATTAAGGGACATCAAGGTTGCTTGGACTACCCATGGAGATCCCTGTAGTTCTGACCAAACTTGCATGGATTATCCTGGAGGCCAGTGCTGGCAACAAATGTCCTTCGGCATTGAAGCTCCATTATCAACTGATTTTACTTTTGATTGTGGCAGCACTACCAATTCCATTAATTTTACCAGCCAGGTAACTGGTGGAAGCATGGCTTATACCTATGCTTGGGATTTCGGAGATGGGACAACTTCGACCGTCCCAAACCCGGTTCATACTTTTCCATCCGTAAATACTTACACCGTCAAGCTGGTTGTTACTGACAATGGATCTCAAATGGCAATGTCCTCCCACGATGTAGACCTCAGCCTGTGCTGCCAACCTCCGACCATCACGTGTCCGGCGGACGTGACCATCAGTTGTGGCGCATCCACCAACCCGACAGCAACCGGTACGGCAACGGCTACCAATGGCTGCGGCACCAATACCCTAACTAATAGCGACCAAACTGTCGGGGCAGCGCCCTGTGCACGGACGATCACCCGAACCTGGACAGTAACCGATGAGTCATCCAACAGCGACATTTGTACCCAAACCATTTCGATCCTGCCGGCACCACCAGCTGACTTTACGAGCAGGCCGCCGGACATTACCATAAGTTGCGGATCCGCTCCATCACCTACAAGCATTAACTATGATAATAGTCCCACCGGTTCTTGTTCCATCGATGGTAGTACACTTGGTGTCATCACCGGTAGCCACGATCAATGCGGAGGGTCCTATACGGAAACCTGGACCCTGGTTGACCCGTGCGGCAGACCAAATGTGGTCTATTCCAGAAAAATAACCGTGTCTCCGGCTCCGGCGCCTGTCTTCTCCAGCCTTCCTGTTGATATCTCACTGGACTGCTCTCTGGCTCCTCCAAGCACGTCTAGCTTATCCTACTCGAACAATCAAAGCGCGCCATGTCTGATCTCCGGAGCAATCACCTCCTCGATTGCACCAGGAATAACCGGACCTTGTGGCACCTTTATTGAAACCTGGTCCGGAACGGATGCGTGTGGAAATGCATTATTCCACCAGCGGACCATCCGAATTGTGGATAATACGTTGCCGACGATAATTCCACCGGCAAACATCACGATACAATGCTATTCCGACCTTCCCGCGTGCAGCCCGGACAATGCTACTGCCAGTGATAATTGCGGCGTACCGGTGGTCACTTGCAGTGATGGTTCTTTGAGCGGAACGGAATGCGCAGGTTCGGTTATCCGGACCTTTAAGGCAACGGATGCCTGTGGCAACAGCAGTATAGCAACACAGACCATCATTATCAATGACAAAACCAATCCGGTAATCACTTGTCCACCGGCTGCATTTTTTGACTGTACCACCGGTGATGCGGGAACTGCTACAGCTACTGACAATTGTACAGCCAGCAATGCGATCACCATCACCTCGTCCGATAATACCATCCTGGACAATTGTGGATTAGGCACGATCCAGAGAACCTGGAAAGCTGTGGACTGCAACAATAATTCATCTACCTGCATCCAGACCATCACCTTACAGGATAATGCTGCCCCGACCATCACGTGTCCGGCCAACATCACGTTCAATTGCGCCTTGGGTGTTGCCGGCGTAGCCACCGCTACAGACAACTGTACTGAGGTCGCTAATATTTCCGTCACCTCATCAGATAGCTCAAGCCTTGATAACTGTGGAT
Source organism: Lewinellaceae bacterium (assembly GCA_020636355.1). Classification (GTDB taxonomy): domain Bacteria; phylum Bacteroidota; class Bacteroidia; order Chitinophagales; family Saprospiraceae; genus JAGQXC01. Next base: position 63,688 of record JACJYB010000012.1, read on the forward strand.
TAGGCACCATCGCCAGGACATGGACTGCTATGGATTGTAAGGGCAATAGTTCTTCCTGCATTCAGATCATCACCCTTCAGGACGTTACTGCACCAACCTTCTCTTGCCCCGCCAACATCACCTTTAATTGTCTTGCCGGCGATGCAGGCGAACCCAACCCGACTGACAACTGCACGGCACGCGAAGACATAATGCTAAGTTCTTCGGATGCATCAACCCTGGACAACTGTGGTTTAGGTACCATTCTGCGTACCTGGACGGCACGGGATTGTGTGGGCAATCAAGTTTCCTGCCGGCAGACCATCGTTATTCAGGATGTGACACCTCCGTCGATCATTTGTCCGCGTAATATAACCTTTGACTGTGCAATTGGTGACGCCGGAACAGCTACAGCTACGGATAATTGTTCACCTGTCAATTTTAATTCCTTTGATTTCCCCTTACTGGATAACTGTGGTTTAGGTTTGGTCCTGCGTACCTGGTATGCCTATGACTGTGCAGGTCTTTCCAGTACCTGTGTACAGACAATCGTTATTCAGGATGTGACACCACCGGAAATCACGTGCCCAAGTGATGTAACCTTCCAATGTACCATGGGTGACGCGGGATCCGCAATTGCAACGGATAATTGTACGGTTAATCCTGTTGTCACTTCCAGCGATGCTTCAAACCTGGATCTTTGTGGATTGGGGACAGTCACCAGGACCTGGACGGCGAAAGATTGCAAACTCAATGCTGCTTCCTGCGTCCAAACGATCACCATCAGGGACAATAATGGGCCACAAATTACCTGCCCTTCCAATGTGATTTTTAGTTGCCAGCAGGGTAATTCCGGTATGGCCGTCGCAACCGACAACTGTGGAGTTCCCACGGTAACTTTCAACGATGTTTCAGATCTTGATTACTGTGGACTGGGTACCATTATGAGAACATGGACTGCTAAGGACTGCGCAATGAATGCATCAAGCTGTCTGCAGGTCATTACGATCCAGGATATAACCCCTCCGTCGATCACCTGTCCGGCCGATGTGCGATTTGAATGTTCGATTCAGGATGCAGGCCAACCCACTGTTTCGGATAATTGTACACTCAATCTGTCACCAACCATGAGTGACGATGAAGATTTAAGTGAATGTGGTACCGGTACGATTCTCCGTACCTGGTCGGTTGCGGATTGTGCCGGTCAAAGTGCAAGTTGCTTGCAAACCATTGAAATCTATGATGAAACAGCGCCCGTACTCATTTGCCCGGCCAATGTCAGTATTAGTTGCGAAGTGTCTTTTGTTCCTGCGGATCCAATTGTAACAGATAACTGCGATGCAAATCCAACCGTAACCCAGAAGCAAATCGGTGAATTCGACGGCTGTTCGGGAACGGGCACGGTTATTTTCCGCTACATAGCGACGGATGCTTGTGGCAATCAGGATAGCTGCGATCAGATGGTCACCATTTTCGATAACAAAGCACCCGTATTTGTAGGCCCACTGCCCGCAGATATCACCGTAAGTTGCGGAGAAGTACCGGTGGCTCCACGTCTCGATGCCACCGATAATTGCAGCGAACCATTTACGCAGTTGGATGAATCCGAGCAACCATTGGATGGTTGTCCCATTATTAGCCGGATCACCAGGACCTGGACGGCTTATGATGCTTGCGGGAATACGGCCAAGCACACACAGGTCATTTCGATACAGGATAACAAGGCACCAATCCTGGCAAGCGCTCCTGTTAATCTTTGCGATCAATCGATGACCTATACCGAGGCTCTGGATACGAAGTTCCCGGCACTCACATTTTATGATGAATGTACCGGTCAGAACATTGTATCACCCGAACCTGTGGTAACCTACGATTGTTTCAACAGTAAATTTGAGCTGGCTTATACAGCTGCTGACCAGTGCGGAAACGTAGCCAATTTCGTACAGGATGTCTGCATCGATTACATGCCACCGATGTGCACCATCCGTCCCGGACAAACCTTGTATTGCGGCGGTGTCGGATCATTACGTGCTGAAATCATGGGTGGAATCGGGCCATTTACCTATATGTGGATGGTACGCGACAACGATGGCTGGGAAATCGTAGGCGATAATAACCTTGAAGAAGTATTCCTGCGGTCCAACTTGAGTTCTGCCCGCATTGGGCTGATGGTTACCGATGCGACCGGTTGTGGATCGTATTGTGAATATTATGCGAACTGTACCAATTGGGAAGCCTGTGCGGTAGACAGCAGAATGTATTCTATGTATAACGGTATGTTCTGTGATATGTCCTCGATGTATTACAAACTGGAAGACATCTTCAAACCAGGACCGATCACCATCGGCATAGAAGGTGAGCGTTCATTTACGGTGGATTGGGATCATTACAACTGCTTGTACGCATTGTTGTCCATGCAAGGAGAACCACAACCACTGCTCCCTGGAGATGGCACCTTCAACAGCGACTGTTTTGCTTCAACCATTCAATTGCAGCACGTAAAATCAAGTGCCAATGCATTGGCTAATGAAGCCCTCACCCTGGCCATGAATATGCGTCTGGATACTTTATTGCCCCATGTCGCATTCTTTGACTATTGCGTGATTACATCACAGGCCGCAGACTGTAGCCAGGATCATCCTTTCTCCGTCCTGCCTAATACGCTGGATACGCTTTGCCTGCCTGAGTCCATCAGCAATGAACTGGATCATTGGCCGATCACTGCGCAGGAAATCCTCGAGGTCGGCAACCGCGCGCTCGCTGGTGAAACGGTCCAGATCACTTATCAGGACCTGACCAGGGCTTTACACATGGTCAATGAAACATTCAATAATTGCCGGAAGATCATGCGTTACGGAACGTATGATGTTCCTATGAGCGCCGATATTGTAACCATGACCCGCCGTCATGGACCATGCAGCATGGTAGCCTATCCGAATCCTGCGACTGAAACAAGCGTTTTGCAAATAAACTTGGATCAGAAACGGGAAGTACACCTGGAAGTATTTGATGCTTATGGAAAGTCGTATTATCAAACGGACTTCGAAGGCATCCGCGGGACCCAAACAAAAGTACTCGACCTGAAGCGTCTGAAGCCAGGCATGTACTTCATCCAGATGAATAGCGGAGAATTAAGTATCAATACAAAATTGCTTAAAGTAAACTAAGGACGACTTAATCCTTAAATAACTTTACATCGGCCCGTTCGAACAAGATTTGGACGGGCCGATTTTGTTCTATCGACCCCTTGCTCGTTTCAAATATTAACTTGTAATAATGTATTGAGAATCAAATATTAAAAAACCAACCGCATTAATATTCAACAAAATCAAATGTTTAGCCCGCTTATGCTATTTTCCGGCACATTGATCAAATCAGTTTCCCGTTTTTAATGACATTTCATAATTTTAAGTATGTGTTTTGGATGATCCGATCACGTAATTGTATGGAGCTTTGATTTCACACGAAGACCGATCAAGCGAGATACTGATCTGACATCCCTTTTTTTAAGCCAAGGAGAGAACTAAATCGTGGGGTTTTACATTTAGGGAACCCTTTGATATAAGTTATTTAACGCCCAGAGGGACTATTAATAAATTATGCTGGAACAGGGAGACCTGAGAAAGCATAAGCAGTAGTTGACCCTCTTTTAAGACAGGTGAAGCCGGTTAATCCGTTAACTGGCTTACATGCATCAGTATGAAATCTGGTGTATCTGAAAAGTCTGTGGATGGCGCTCCATTGGAGTCTGTTTACAGACTTTTTTTATTCCGGCCAGAAGATCCATCTGCTTCATAAGGCTTTTTTGTCCGGAAGTGCCTTTCCGATCACTCGTGAATTCATCCTTTTTTTCAGAAATACATGGGATTCTGGCATCATGGTTTTGGTTATTAGATGCCACGCAAGAATTATTATTCTGCTGGTTCGTCCACCGGGACGACCTTTGGAATCCCAAACGCAACGGCTTGTCCCAGGATGAGCCGTTTTTTATATATATAAAATCCCAAACACGACCACACCAAAACCTAATGCGATCTTTAATCCCCCAATAATAAATCCTTACACGATAGGTCGCAGGCCCGAACCAGGGTCTGAAACCACCTGATTAACTCCATTCACTCACCGGGATTGGATGAATACTAATTGACAGCTGTCACAACAATTAGTATCGCACATATTTAGGTGCAACATGCCAAAGCAATAGGTTGTTCGAATTTCTATCAAATTCCACGAAAATGGACAGGAATCTAAAATCTTTATGCACGCTTCAGTTCTTATTTACAGTTCCATGCTTAATCGGTCAAAACTTTTTGACTGCCCCGGAAAATGGAATAGTGTCGGGTACCTCAGCCCAATTCCGTGTGAGTGAGAGCATCCGGGACTCCAGTATAATATCCTACTGGGACGATGTTCTCCAGGAATGGTTCTATTTCCAACGCAATATTTATCTGCATGACGCACAAAACCGGGAGGCCGAAACGGCGTCCAATAGCTGGAACCGAGCCCGGCAACAATGGGAACTCAAATCCTATACGACCTATATATTTTCAACGAACACTACCTTATGTATATCCCAAAATTACAATCCATCAACACAACAGTACATCAATAACTACCAGATTCTGAACAGCTACAACGCCCAATCACAATTGATCGACTCTTATTATTTTTCCTGGAGTCAAGCCGAGATGCGATGGGATACCCTAAACGGCTATTCGTATTCCTACGATGGTTCCGGGAATCGCATAGAAGAGGTGTCGCGCCACAGGAATCAAAACGGTATTTGGAGTTTTACCGGACGCAAAATCTTAACGTACGACACTCAAAATCGTCAGACAGGTTCTCTTGAGGAGCTGTGGAGTGGATCCGGATGGACACCCTTCATCAAGACCGATCATTCGTACGATGCCCAGGGTCTACAAGGAACGGAAACCGCATACCAATGGGATGCCACCCTGGCAACCTGGTTGCCGGCATACATCTACCAGGAAATGTACCTTCAAAATGGCGAAACAAAGGAATTCATCTATTCTTCATGGAATTCGGAAACGGAGGAGTGGGAACCAGATAGCCGCGGAGACTATGCCTACGACGAAGATGAAAACCTGATCGAATATACTCAATTCAACCACCTGGATAATGCCTGGGTAGGCGCCTATAAGAACACCTATTACTACTCCAAATTAAATACCACATCCAGAGCATATGGCCATGAAGAATCTGATATTGCTTTTCCAAATCCTGCCTTGGATTGGATCAACATTACCAATGCAGATAATCGTGGATACCAGCTTTGGAATACCTTCGGTCAGCTCCTACGAATAGAAAATGTAGGTTCGAAAACCATTCGTCTGGATGGGTTACCTTGCGGGTCATATGTTTTGTTATACACCAACCAACGAGGCAGGCGATCATTGCTGCATTTCATCAAACAGTAGTCCCAGGAAAAACACATGGAATCCACTGGCCGCACTTCCACTGCAACCACCGGCCCTCCTGAATTCACTTTTTATAAAGTGGAAATGGATTAATTTTGCGGATCAAAATCAGATCTATGAGAACAGTTATTGGAAGACCAACCTTCCTGATGATTATGCTGATCGCTGCAACTACATGGACCGGACTTCAGTGCCGCTGGAAAGTAACCAAGGGCGCTATGAAGACCGGGGAGCAGCTTAAATCCTCCATTGAAAATTTTGAAGACAACCGACAAAAACTATCTGAAAAGGTGGTTATCAGTCTGGAAGATGCTCAGAAAAAATTAACCAAAGAGGATCCGGACCTGCCCAAAATAGCCAAAGACTGGGAAGTAGAATGGAACCGCATCCAGGATCGCTATCAAAAGATGAAGGATGATTTTGACCAGACAGGAACGAATTCGCAAGCCTATTTTGCACAACTTGATGCGTTAAGCAATAACATCAGCAACGAGGCTCTGCGAAAACAAGAATTGGCTAAAAATGCCGAATTGAAGAAGAAGTGGGATGTCACTTACCAAAAAGCCTCCGTTAGCATCACAAAAATAACTCAAGTCCTGGAGTCCGGTAAGGATTTTCATATGGTACTGGTCGCCTCCAGCATCCGCCAGAAACTCGAACAAAATGTCGACGAACTGGAAAACATAGCCCGGCAGGCCAAAGAATTGCTGACAGATCTGGAAGCGTTCACCCAAGCGGGCAGAGCACTGGTCGAAGGGTGATGCCGGTTACTCAACCATCCAAACCTTTCCATTCAAAACCTGTTTTATACCTGATTACAACAGTTCAAGATGAGTTTGCTTAATGATATTCTTACACGTAGCCAGGAAGTTCCTGTATTGGTTGATTTTTGGGCTCCCTGGTGTGGTCCGTGCCGCGTACTGGGACCCGTCCTCGAACAATTAGCCCAGGAAAATGCAGGCACTTGGGAGCTGATCAAAGTGAATACCGAAGATCACCAGGATATCGCCACCAAATACAATATTTATTCGATCCCGGATGTAAAACTATTCTGGAAAGGCGAAGTCATCGGCCAGTTTGTAGGCGCTTTACCAAAAAGTCAGATTCAGGCCTGGCTGCAGGAAAACCTGCCAGATGAGGGGAGGGACGAATTCAATTCGCTTCTCGCATCAGCCAATGGCTGGCCCGACCCGGACTATATATCCCGGATGGCTTTGTATGTCCTGGAACATCCGGAGAATCCCGAAGGGAGAATTTCCCTTGCCAAACACCTGGTATTTGATGATCCAGATCGTGCACTTGAACTTGTTGAGGCCGTGCGTATGGCGGACCCATCCTACGATACTGCGCAGTATGTACGGGAGTTAGCGCACTTTATGACCCTTAATTTGACCGACGGCTCTCCTGCCGGACAAAAAATGACCGCAGCGCAGGTAGCCTGCCAAGCCGGTGATATCGAATCCGTGATCAAACTGGTCATCGATGCCGTGAGTATCGAAAAAACATTCATGGATGAGTTGCCCCGCAAAGTCGGTGTTGCCCTCTTTCAAGCCCTGGGAAATGCCAGTCCCCTGACGAAGCAATACCGTAAACTGTTTGACATGATGCTCTATTAACCGTAATGGAGGTATTCCATGGATTTGGCGGTGTGTAATCTATATCATCATAAACCTAATACCACATTAGCCCAAAAGCAAATTACCAGCTTATTTACCCGTTCCAATAAATCCATTCCAGCACACGTTGCATGGACCTTCTTGGTTGATTTGCTGAACCGGTAAAATGATTGTTCATAAAACTAAAAACGTACACCTTGCCGGACCGGGCTTGAACGAAACCACTGAGGCAATGATTGTTTAGCAAACTGCCGGTCTTGGCCCACACATAAGGTGTTCCCTCCGGACCCGCATACCAGTTCTTTATGGTCCCGGATATCCCGCCGACCGCAAAAATACTTTTGATCCAGTCCAAGCCTTTCAAACGGTAGATGTATTGCAGGACCTGGACGATGGATGCCGGCGTATTCAGATTATAGCGACTCAGTCCGGACCCATCCACCCATTGAGGCCGATCCGGCAAGTCACTCAGATCTCCTTTAAGCATATACTCGATGGCCTTGTCCGCTTGCAGTGTATCGGTCACTACTCCGGCTGCCATCAGTAATAATTGCTCTGCCAAAAAATTATCGCTCACCTGCATCATATGGTGATAAATAGAATCTGCCGGGATGTCCGCGTAGAGCGTCTGCCAGTTCGCATCCTCCAGTGGCTGGTGCCGGGCAAGTACCGGCTTACCGGAGAGATCTTTGAGCAGCGTTCTGGTTAGTGACGCATTAAGGTGGATGGGAATCTCACGTTCATAACCCTGATGGTCGAATGGCTGACCATTGTAATAAAAAATATTTTCCGTCTGGTCCCTCCAGACCATACCTTCCGGATGCGTGGTGTCCGGCATCGGATAGAGTAGTTGTGTGAAATACGGGGGGGACATCCGGACCTGCCGGGAAAGTGAATCCCCCTGAGCTACCACCACATTTCCGAATAAAGGCATGGCATTACGCTCCGGCTGATAGTACCATTGAAAATCGGCCCAGGACCAGCCAGGGCCAAAGGCATCATCCATAAAATCATCCTGGTAGGCAATGGTCTTATCGCTTGCCAATAAAAATTCCTGCAATTGATGACTTTCCGGCAAGGGAGCATACTCGGTGCCGGGATATCCGGTTCCTTTAATAATCATGGTATCACCAGACATGGTGTAATGCAATAACGGCATCGAGTCACCCATCACCCGCAGACTGGTGTAGAGTGTAAGTAGCTTGGTATTGGACGCTGGTGTGAAATAATGATGTGCCTGAATAGCTACCAAAAGCGAATCGGCCAGCGGATCATAAAGTGCAAAGCCCGTAAATTGGGCATTAAAAATTGGATCCTGCTCAATTTGTTTTTTCAGTTCCTTCCGCTTACCTTTTACCAGGATATTCGGTGAAGAACAACTCAGCATCACCAGGCTCATCATCAGGCACAGGCCAAAACCATATCTTATGCGCATCGTCTACAGATTAATGACTAAAAATAATCGTGTACCGGCTAACAACCTAATGGCATGCCTTTTCCTTTGGGGGCTACTTTCACCCTTACCTGCCATTTCCCAGGTGGATCTTATCCCTAATCTGTGGAAAGAAGCTTTAGATCAAACCATCCTTCTGCGCAACGAAGGCCATCTCCTTCCTATTCAACACCTGGAATCAACCCGCATTAAATACCTTTCTCTGGGCATGGATGATCGGACGGTCAAAGATTATCTTTCCCGCTATACCCTGATCGAAGACGGACCGGAAGGAACAACTCCATTCCCGGCCGTCAAGGCAACCTCCACCTTCGACAAAACGTGGGCACAGACTGCACAAATAATTGCAGTCAATATGAATGTTCTGAATGCATCAATGTTGGAGCAAATCCGGCAAATAGCTTTGAAGGGCCCTACGGTAATGCTGGCTTTTGGATCAGCCTCATCCTGGACGCATCAGCAAATGCCGGAAGCCCTTGCCGCAATTGTTTGGGTTCCGGGTGATTTACCGGAGCAACAAGCCGTTGCAGCTCAGTTGGTTTTCGGCGGCGTGGCTGTAAATAACACCCTCAACTTTGACCTGAATAATGAATTTCGTGCCGGGGCAGGATTAAAAAGCGATCCGGTTATCCGCCTCGGTTACGCGCCACCAGCCTATGTGCATATGGACAGAAGTTTATTAGCCGACAGCATTCAGGCCATCGCCCGGCAGAGCATCGATGCCCATGCTTTTCCCGGCATGCAGGTCCTGGTGGCCAAAGACGGGTATGTGGTTTATCATGAAGCCTTCGGTCATCAAACTTATTCCGCGACAACGCCCCTTGACAGAAGCGATATATACGACTTTGCCTCCGTCACGAAAGTAACAGCAGGTCTGCCCTGCCTGATGCAGTTTCACGATCAGGGCCGATTGCCCCTGGATGCACCACTGCAGGATTTCTGGCCGAGTCTGAAACACAGTGATAAAGCAGATATCCCCCTTCGGGAAGTTCTGGCTCACAATGCCCGTCTTATCCCTTACATCACATTTTGGCAAACGGCGAAAAAGAAAAATGGCAATTGGCGGACACATACCTTTAAACAAGACTCCTCCACTCGTTATAATATCTGGATTACCGACTCCCTCTGGTTGTATAAAAATTATCAGAAGAAAATCGTCAAAGCCATTAAGAAGTCGGCTTTCAATCCCAAGCCAGGTTACGTTTATTCCGGATTGCTCTTTCTGATGATCCCTGAATTTGTCCAGCGAATGACGGGCCTGCCCTTTGATGAATACGTCCGTAAGACCTTTTACCGTCCGCTTGGAGCTTACACATTAACACACCGGCCTTATGAATATTTTCCCCTGGATCGCATTGTACCTACCGAAAATGATACTTTCTTCCGTCATGAACAGGTGCACGGGAGTGTCCATGATGAGAATGCGGCCATGATGGGCGGGGTCTCCTCCAATGCAGGCTTGTTCGGTAATGCCAACGATCTTGCCAAATTAGCCGAAATGTACCTGCAGTTTGGCACGTATGGGGGTCAACGTTTTATTTCCGATAGTACATTCCGGGAATTTACCCGCTGTCAGTATTGCAATGAGGGGAACCGCAGAGGCCTGGGTTTTGACAAACCGCTCATTGAGTACGACCCAAAAACCAGTTCGGTGAGCGCGGAGGCCAGCCCGGCAAGTTTTGGACATTCGGGCTACACCGGTACCTTTTTCTGGGTGGACCCGACCTATCATCTTGTTTACATTTTCTTTTCCAACCGGGTTTATCCCACCCGTTTAAGTACCGGCATCTATAACCTAAATGTCCGGCCACGCATTCAAGATGCCATTTATAAGAGCTTTATCAATAAATCGTGAATTTGCAGCGAAATAAACCTTTTTCCGAACGCATCAAATCATTAAACGCAACAAGCGATCATCAGGAAATCGCCTATTTATTGGTTTGTCACGTCTTTCCCTGGGATACCGAGCGAGCATTGGAATTGGCTTTATTCAGGACTTTTGCCATTCCTTCTATTTCCAGATTAACCGCATCTACCGGTGAACTGGCTAATCGCCCAAGGAAAAGATACGACGATACCGAGCTGATATTATTCGAAATTCTTGAGCACGGATACGACAGCGAACGGGCTAAAAGGGCCTTTAACCGGATGAATAAAATGCATGGATCTTATGCCATTTCGAACGACGATCTGCTGTATGTCCTCAGCACGTTCATATTTGAACCCATTTGGTGGAATGCTCGGTTCGGATGGCGGCCGCTCCGGCAAAATGAAAAAGAATCCGGCTTTTATTTTTTTCGGGAAGTCGGCCGAAGAATGGGCATCCGGGAATTGCCGGACGATATGGATGCATTTGAAGCCTGGAGCAAAGCCTATGCAGCGAAAAATGCCCGCTTTACTGAGAACAATTACAGGATCGGTAAGCCCACGCTGGACCTCGTTTTGGGATTCTATCTACCGAAATGGCTCTTTCCCGTCGGAAGACCCTTTCTGTTGGCCTTACTGGATGAGGCGTTGGTGGACAATATGGGATTTCGTAACCCACCGGGGTGGATTCGAAAAACGATGGAAGTCATCATGTCTGTCCGCAAAAGGATTGTAGCTTATTTACCCGAAAGGTCTAAGCCAAAACTAGGCACCCGGCGACGTCGTCCGACCTATCCGGAAGGATATAAGATCGAAGAAATTGGAACATTTCCGCAAGGGGATCGTAAAACAGAAACTTATTCAAAAACGGAATAATACACATTTTGCTTCCAGATGCCAATGAACTGACCAATTTGCAGGCTTCGACGATCGACGGAGTCATCCATTCACTGGACAGGATCCTGCTATGGGCAAAAAAGCACAACAACCGGATAGGGTACTTCCCGGCGCTCTACCGCCGGGTCACCATCCGCGTTAAGGAAGGCATTGAAAAAGGCGAATTTGATGATGGGCCGAGAATGGAGCGCCTGGACATTCAATTTGCCAACCGCTACCTGGAAGCACTGGAACAATACGCGCAGGGAAAGGAATGTACAGAAAGTTGGAAACGCACATTTATAGTGGCCCAACGACGCATGCCTATCGTGTTGCAACACCTGATGCTGGGCATGAATGCGCACATCAACCTGGACCTGGGTATTTCAGCCCAACAAACCGTGATCGGCCAACCGATAGAATCTATCCAAGCCGACTTTTACCGCATCAACGACCTGCTGATCTCCATGATACGTGATGTAAAACAAGACCTGGGAAAAATCTGGCCTTTTCTCCGAATATTGGACCTTTTTGTCGGTAAAGGAGGTGTCTATCTTGCGACAATGGGGCTAAAAGTCTCGCGTGGATTTGCCTGGAATACAACGAAGAACTTTGCAGAGTCTCCACCCGAAGAGTACGAGGACCGGGTCACCCGAACCGACCAGACCGTTGCCAAGATTGCAGAAAATATCCTGATTCCCGGCTACCTACTTTCCATTGTCATCCTCTTTATTCGCATTGGCGAGATAGGCAGTGTTGCACGGATCATCAGTAGATTGCAATAGATTATGCGGAAGTGAGCTCCGGCATGTATGCGGATTGACAAATCAACTGATGGAGTCCTTATCGTATAAAGCTATCTTTGTGCCAACTTAAAAGGGAATTGACCATGGGAACACTGCAAGAACTGCTGGATCTCATTCATCTGGATCAGGATTCATCCAATTTATTTGTAGGGTCCAATTTTGTTACTCCCTGGGGCCGCGTATTTGGAGGACAGGTACTGGCCCAGGCATTACATGCAGCTTCCAGGACCGTTCCGGAAGATCGTACTGCACATTCCCTGCATGCCTATTTTATTTTGCCGGGAGATGTAAATGTCCCCATCGAATACCAGGTGGACCGTTCCCGCGATGGGAGAAGTTTCACCACACGCCGGGTAGCAGCCTTACAAAAAGGCGAGATCATCTTCATCATGGCCTGCTCATTTCAAACCCGTGAAAAGGGTCTGGAGCATCAGCTTCCCATGCCCAATGTTCCCGGACCGGAAAATGTCCTTTCCGACCAGGAATGGTACGCTTCCCTCAAGGATAAGTTGCCAGACCTGTACCGCCGGTACCAGTTTCCGCAACCCATCGAATTCAGACCGATAGAGCGCTACAATCCCCTGGCCCCTTCGTCGCAACCGCCCTTCCGGCATATCTGGATGCGCGTCCGGGATACCATGCCCGAAGATCCCCGAATTCACCAACAAGTCCTGGCTTACGCGTCAGACTACAATCTTCTGAGTACAGCTTATATGCCCCATCAACTGCAAGCGCGCATCGATCGCGTCATGTTTGCCAGTTTGGATCATGCCATGTGGTTTCATGAAGATTTTCGGATGGATGACTGGCTCCTGTATGCCGTAGATAGCCCTAGTGCCGGCAACAGCCGCGGATTTACGCGTGGAAACATTTTTACCCGGGAAGGTAAACTAATTGCTTCGGTAACCCAGGAAGGATTAATCCGCTTGATGCAACCAAAGGCAGACTGATTTCAATTGCTAGTCTGCAGTCCGAAACGTCGTATTCACTACAATTCTTGATATGGCAGGGAGGCGCAGGCAACGAAATGTCAAAATCGTTGTTTCTTTAAAACAAAATTCAAGAAAATGGAGACATATTATAACCCGGCCGATTTGGCAAAATTTGGAAAGATTGGAGACTTTGACAAAGCCTTGGCCGATAAGTTTTTTAGTTATTACAACGAAGTTTTTAAGGAAGGAGCGCTGACCGCACGGGAAAAATCACTGATAGCTCTTGCCGTATCCCATACCGTTCAATGTCCTTACTGCATTGATGCCTATACGACCGATACCCTTGAAAAAGGCTGCACCGAAGAACAATTGATGGAAGCTGTGCATGTCGCTGCTGCCATCCGCGGAGGAGCATCACTGGTCCACGGTGTCCAGATGATGAATCATACGAAAAAAGTGATGATGTAATGAAATCACTCAAAGCCTCAGGCCATCCCTTCTCAATCAGCACCTTGCAGCTGGAGCACTTGCACGCACACCGGTCGGACCAATTTGCGGACCGGATGGCAGATGCGGGACTTCATCCTTTAAAGCCAACACGTATCGAAATTTTCCAGATCAATGTTGGCAAAATGTGCAATCAGACCTGCAAGCACTGCCATGTGGATGCAGGACCGGATCGCAAAGAGATCATGACCAGGGAGACTTTGCAGCGTTGTCTGGATATCCTGGCTACCCATGATATTCCGACCATAGACATCACCGGCGGCGCTCCGGAGATGAATCCGCATTTTCGCTGGTTTGTCGAGGAAGCTGCCAGACTCGGAAAGCACATTATCGACCGGTGCAATCTGACGATACTGCTGGCAAATCCGAAATACTACGACTTGCCGCAGTTTCTTGCTAAACACCGCGTAGAAGTGGTTTCCTCCCTACCCCACTACACGGCCGTCCGTACCGACCGTCAACGGGGCGACGGGGTTTTTGAAAAATCGATTCAGGCGATGCGGATGTTGAACGAAGCCGGTTATGGTCAAGAAGGGACAGGCCTGGAACTCAATCTGGTTTACAATCCGACCGGTGCTATCCTGCCAGGGCCACAACAGGAACTGGAGGCGGACTTCAAGCGCCACCTCCTCAGCGAACACGGGGTCTATTTCAATAAACTCTATGTGATTACCAATATGCCGATATCCCGGTTCCTGGATTTTTTGGTCGTATCAGGAAATTATGAGACCTATATGCAGAAACTGATTGATGCCTTCAACCCCAGTGCTGCAATGGGGGTGATGTGCAGGAATACCTTATCCATCGGATGGGATGGTACCCTTTACGACTGTGATTTCAACCAGATGCTGGATATAAAAATTCAGGACGCCCCGGTACATATCGATCATTTTGATCTGGATGCCCTGACCAACCGCTCCATCGTAGTTGACCAACACTGTTATGGCTGCACGGCTGGCCTGGGGTCAAGTTGTGGCGGACAGGTGGTTTAGGGCAAGGAGCATGGAGCATGGGGCATGGAGCATGGGGCATGGAGCGTTGGGAGAATGTTTGGGCATCCTTGCTAAAGGATATCACGAAAACTTCAACCCTGACTCCGAGGCTACAACCCAACGCAATCCAGGCAAAACCCATCGTCATTCCGGTGGTTCACCAGAATTTGTAATACCTGGCCTGCATATTTCGAATGGCGCTTGGAATTCCCGTTTTTGCGTTAACTTCCTATCGATTCAAAATACAGGCTATGGCACCAAAACGCCGGGAATTTATCCAATTGTCTTCCAAAGGCCTACTTTTGGCTCCATTCATACCGCCGCTAATGCATCAAATGTCAGGCCCGACCGCTAAATCCAGTACCTCTAACGCATCACAACCTGTTACGATCATGGCAGATGAACCAAATTTGATTGGCCCATATGGACCATGGGCCGCTGCTCACCAGGATCAGGCTTTGCCCAGTTTCTCCTTTCGGAGTAATACATGGAATGATCTGGCTGACTGGAAAAAGAAAGCTCATGCCCAGTTGGTCAGTCGTCTGGGAATACCTGCTCTGGGTGAAATACCGGCAGTGAATGTTGACCAAATCTACGATTACGATGGACTGCATATAGAGGCGCTGTCCTGGCAGCTTCCATATGGCCGCCCGACGAAAGCCTTGCTTCTCAAACCGGCCAATGCCCAAGGGCGTCTTCCCGGGATCCTGGCCTTTCACGATCATGGCGGCAATAAATATTTCGGCGTACGCAAGATAACACGCATTCCCGGCAGACGACATCCGGACATGGGCGCACACCAGCAGGAATATTACGAAGGGCGTGCCTGGGCCAATGAGCTTGCTAAACGAGGCTATGTGGTTCTGGTATCAGATGCCTTTACTTTTGCCAGCAGGAGGGTATGGATGCAAGATGTACCGGAACACCTGCGCAACGGGCTTACGGACGACGAACCGGAAAATAGCATTGACATAGCTGCTTACAACCAATGGGCCGGGGAACACGAACACATTATGGCGAAATCCCTTTTTAGTGCAGGGATGACCTGGCCGGGGGTATTTTTTGCCGAGGACCGGGTGGCACTCGATATCCTCGCCGCACGTCCCGATGTCGATCCGGACCGGCTGGGATGCGGGGGACTCTCCGGCGGTGGATTGAGGACGGATTTTATGGCCGGACTGGATGATCGCATCAAGTGCTCCGTTACCGTAGGCTTTATGAGCACCTGGAGGGATTTTATTCTGAACAAATCCTATACGCATACCTGGATGACCTATGTACCACTATTGCCCACGGAGCTGGATTTCCCGGAAATCCTGGGATTACGTGTCCCGCAGCCGACCTTGGTTCAAAGTTGTGAAAAAGATCCGCTGTACACCTTGCCGGAAATGAAACGCGCGGATGAGCAATTAAAAGCAATTTTTACCAAGGCAGGGGTTGCCGACCATTACCGCACCTCTTTTTATCCCGGAGGTCACCAGTTCGGCGCTGCCATGCAGGATGAAGCATTTGACTGGTGGGATCAATGGCTGAAATAGAAAAGGTGCTTTTCGCCGCCTGCTTAAGGCATTTCGCTGGATTCTCCTTAATTTGGCACTATTCCAAATTAATAAATCGTAATCATGCGCTTTGGGGTTATCCTTCTTGCGTTCCTGCTCACTCAATGCCAGCCGGAGATCGCACCGAAAACAACCATTTCCTCTCCCGATGGAAATATCAGCATTTCCTTTGACCTGCAACCTTCGGGTGCACCACAATACGGCGTCAGATATCATCAGAAAGATTTGATCCTGCCTTCCACGCTGGGTCTGGAATTCCGGGATCATCCAGCACTTCACGATGGCATGACGGTCATTGGCACCTCGGAAAGGGAGATTAATGAGACCTGGGAAATGCCCTGGGGAGAACAACATCTGGTGGAAAACCATGGCAATGAACTGAAGGTGGAGCTCAAGGAAAAAAATGAGCCCGGACGAATGCTCAACCTTTATTTCCGGGCCTACAATGATGGCATAGCCTTCCGGTACGAGATCCCTAAACAGGAAGGAATGGACACGCTGATCATTATGGATGAAAACAGCCAGTTCAGACTGAACGAAGATCCGCTTACCTGGTGGATACCAGGCGACTGGGATATTTACGAACATCTGTACAACGAAACCAAGCTGTCAAAGATCAATGCGATAGCAAAACGGAACCATCCCAATCTGGCGCAAACCTATATTCCTGAAAATGCAGTGAATACACCCTTCACCATGCGGTTATCGGATGGAACGCACCTGGTATTTCACGAAGCGGATCTCACCAATTATGCCGGCATGACCCTCAAGGTGGACACCACATCCCATGAGCTAATGAGTGAGCTGGTCGGTTCGGATCGTTTCGGCTGGAAAGCAAAGGTGGCTACGCCATTTCATACGCCCTGGAGGACCATCCAGATCAGCCCGAACGCAGAAGGGCTGATCACTTCACGTCTGATCGAAAACCTTTGCGAACCCAACAAGATTGGTGATGTCTCCTGGTTTAAACCGATGAAATACGATGGCATCTGGTGGGAGATGCATTTAGGGATTTCCACCTGGGATTATGCCGGCACCCAGGACATGAACTCTTTTGACCAGATCGGCAATATGAAGCCAACCGGGAAACACGGCGCGACCACGGCCAATGCCAAACGCTACATCGATTTTGCCGCAGCCAATAATTTAAAAGGTGTTCTGGTCGAAGGATGGAATGTAGGCTGGGAACATTGGATCGGATTTGACGACCGGGAGGGGGTTTTTGATTTTGTAACGCCCTATCCGGATTATGATCTGCCGGAGGTGGTGCGCTATGCGAAATCCAAAGGCGTCGAAATCATCATGCACCATGAGACTAGCGCAGCGCCCCGTACGTATGACCACCAATTGGATACCGCCTACCAACTGATGCAAAGCCTGGGGCTGCATTCAGTCAAAACCGGATATGTGGGCAAAATCATTCCCAAAGGAGAATACCACCATGGCCAGTGGATGGTCAACCATTACCGCAAAGTCATCGAAACAGCCGCCAAATACCAAATTGCAGTAGATGCGCATGAGCCCATCAAAGGCACCGGCCTCCGGCGTACCTATCCGAATATCATCTCCCGTGAAGGACTACGGGGACAAGAATGGAATGCCTGGTCAACCGATGGGGGCAACCCGCCACAGCATCTTTCCATCATAGCATTTACCCGGATGCTGGCCGGTCCGATCGACTTCACACCGGGAGTTTTTAACATCAAGTTGAACCCTTATAAGCCAAATAATCAGGTGAATACCACGCTGGCTCAGCAATTAGCCCTGTACGTCGTCATCTACAGTCCAATTCAGATGGCTTGCGACCTGCCCGAAAACTACGAAGGTCAACCAGGATTTCAGTTTATCCGTGACGTAGGTGTCGATTGGGAGCAAACCCGGGTGATCAAAGGAGATGTCGGCGATTATGTGATCATCGCCCGCGAAGAACGGGGTACCGGCAACTGGTTTGTGGGTGGGATTACCGATGAAAATTTCCGGGACGCTCTGTTTGACCTGGATTTCCTGCCCCCCAATACAACTTTCACCGCAACCCTGTACCACGACGGGCCGGATGCCGATTGGGACAAAAACCCGTTGGCGCTCGAAATTGATAAAAAGGAAGTCACCTCTGAGGATGTTTACACCGTATACATGGCGCCCGGAGGAGGATTTGCATTAAGCCTTATCAAGCAATAGATTGTACGTTACATCCAGGATTCCAGTTTATCTCTGATTTTGTTAAACGCATCCACATGGTCCTGGCGCTCCAGGCGTTTAAACATCAAAGCGAGAAAACGCATGTGTTCGATTTCTCCGAACAAGTCTTTAATGTTGATACACCGGGTCACTTGTTTGTCGTATAAATCCAGGATCTTTTCCAAAAGGCCAATACGAACATCTTCGATGACCAGTTTGCATATGTTCAACTGGATTTTTGCTAATTGTCCCCACAGATTGGATCGGCTGAACTTGATGTGATCGACTTCATCCAACCAGAAAGCCAGAAAATCAACGGCAGGCTCAATTTGTTCTTCTGCCAATTTGGAATTAAATGCGTCGATAGCTCCATCACAATGGAAATACATCAGCGTATAGTAGGAGGTAGCAGGATAAATTTTATCCATTGGCTTCACCGCCTTATTCCATGCCTTCTTGTAATAACCAGCAGCTTTCTCCAAATATTCCCTGCTCAATGCTTGCGTCGGTTCTATGATAGCGGCTCGTTTATACGTGCTACCAAAAGAGGTCATCCTGTTGAAGGTTTCCCCCAGCGTCATTTGTTTATTAAGGTCATTCAGGATCCCTTCCAGCTCCTTTCTGAAAGGCAGAATTGACTGACCAGGTTGCAGGCCCAGCACTTCATTGGCCAATTTTTTAGCGCGGATATTGCAATAATGATCCAGCACCTGAATGCCGAAATCGGAGTCATCTTCCAAAAGCAATTGTCGAAAACTTTCTATTGCAGCCTGATATTGTCCAAGTTGCGCATAGATCTTTCCTTCCGTCTCAACAATGTGCCCCCTGAATTTACCAATAGAACCGGCGCGACCCACCAATCGTTGGGTACGTTCCCGGATATCACGTACCGTCCGGGCACTTGTTCCGGAAACAATATTTACGCTATAGGTCTCGGAGAGGATATTATCCAATTCCATTGAAATCTCAGATTCCAGTGTCAATCGATCATCCACGGATACATGGTATTGCTCCTCTTTCAACCGGTAAAACTGGTCCCCGTAACATTGATAGGCTCCCCAGGTATTGTATTGAGGAAATTCGGTGTAACAGTCTTCCCTGGCCTTGCGGATTGCATCCCCGAAATACGCCCCCAGATACAAATAAGAATAGAGTTTCTGGGCGAAAAGCAGCGCAGCCGCATCGTTAACAGCCCAGCCGGCTACAACGACGGCCTTGACACCGATCCGGATGAATTCGGTGCCAATATTTGCTGCCAAACGATGCCGGTGTTGCATATACAACTCACGCTGCGAATCCGTTTGACCGGAATAACAGCAATTGATAAAAACAAACTCAGGGATTGCGGATAATTGCCGGATGGTGCCCGGATCCAGAAAAAGATCTTTACCAATGACGATCCCTACTTTATGCTCTTCCGGCTTAAAAATCCCATGGCCCGCCACGTGTAATAGCTTATGTTCCTTTGCATAGAGCGCCTGGATGATCGCTTCCGCTTCACACCGGCGCAATAGCTCCACATTCATATCGTTCTGATCCAGAATTTCAGCTACTTTCTCAGCTTCAAGGTATGCGCCGTCCAATGGCGGGAATTGGTCATCGTGATAATTGGGGTCCCCTATCACCAGAGCGCTCCGGTTGGTCACTAAAGCCGGCGTTACGACCACATCATCGGCATATAACTGCCGGATCAATCCGGCCTCAACAAACGTAGGTTTTTGACCGTAATTGCTGTCGTGGAACATTTCCCAGGGAAATCTTGCCGCTTCGATATCCATCTTCCATTCGATGTTGCGATGATTGCGAATGAAATCCTTGAATGAATTGGGGATCAATAATTCGAAGATGGCTTTAGAGGCCTCAAGACTCAATTTTTGATTGACCGATAAGGTATCGGCCAGATGAGCCGCCAGCTCCATATTTGCCAGCACTTTATCCATTGGGACATTAGCCAGTCCTCCATAGGCACTATACTTCAGGTATGGTTTGGGATAACTCGGGTCATTTTTTTCCACGGTCGTGGTCATCGATTGCCACCAACTGCGAGACTCTTCCCGCAACAAACGGGACCGGTTACCAAAACCGCGCTCAATCTCTTCCTTCAACTCAATGAAGATGGTATTTTTCTCCTCTCTGAGCTGGCTGAGAATTTTATAACACTCATAGGCGTTGTCCTGGTAATAATCAACAAATTCCACGGTTTTGATGGGCTTTAGTCCATTATCCAGGCCCAGGATCAATGCATTTGCCCGCTGGACACCCAGGATTATACTACGGACCGACTCGACCATAGGCAAACGGCCATATGCGCTGCCTACCAATAACGTTGAAATGCCCTCCCGAGCCTCGGTTTCCTTATCCGGATGCGTATCCCGGAAGAACAAGGCATACCTTAATACCGCTTTTTCGACCGATAACGCCAGCTCAAATCCGGTGAGCATATCCTTGTTGCCCAAGCCGATGACAATCGCGCCGAGGGGAGTTCCCTGTTCATCATATATCAGTGCTTGTTCACCAATTTCTCCCGGATAAAATCCCAATTGTTTGTGTTCAAACAGCTTTCCACCCAAATAGGCGTCCAGAGTACGTTCGGCGCTGACGATGCCATCGTTGGCAAAATGGCCGATCATCACCGGAAATTGAGACCATTTCAAATCCCCGTTAAACACCTCCACCTGGAGAGGCACCTCAGCAACTTTTGGCAATAAAGCGGCAGGTGTTACGCCAAACAGATTGTCCGTAATGACGTCCGGTTCATGATAGGCTAATGCCGCGGCAGCAAGTCCGGGGTTCGGCTCGGTCAGTCCCCTGCTCCAGACCGAAGGCTTTGATGTACTTAATTTATTGGTATACCCTGATCGGAACAAATCTTTCAAGGCGCCTATCACCTCCGGACTATTAGCCAGGTTACCATGTTCAATGCGTGAATAGTACAGGTTTCCCGGCTTGAGCCCAGGCGGAATACCCATAGCCCAGGTTACACTTCCGTCTCCTTCCTGCGTTGTTGTGTATTTCAGATATTTTCCCTGGAAAAATGATTCAGCCAGTTCATAGCCATCCGTAGTAGATTCACTTAGTCCGGCTATGTAATAGATGACTTGCTCGTCCTGTGCATCAATGGCCGCATTTTTTAACAGCTCATCCTTGTAACTACCAAAATGGTTCAACAATTTATTGGGCGGAGCATCCAGTTGCTCTTTAACGTGGCTCAGGACGGTCTTCCAAAACGCTGGTTTTTCCATCTCCTTTTCGTTGACGGGCAACAGCTCATAAATTCCGGGGTATCGGTTAAATACATTCAATAAAGCTTTTTTGGAATAGCGGAAATCGAGCAAACTTAGTTGCCTTACCCTGCGCGAATGACCGGTCAGGACCTCCATAATGAGGTAGGAACCAAGCCAGGGTGTGCCCAGCATAATCCATTTCGCATTGGGCAATTCTTTGAATCTTTTCCAGGAATTACCAAACTGTTGCTTCCAGGCACGAGCCACGATACCACCCATAGAATGCGTCACCAGATAAATCGGTTGCTGGTGGGTAAACAGCGGCGTCAACTTCGTATCAACCTCTTTGGCTACTTCATCGACGGATTTTCTCCAATCGAAAGGCATAATCAATACATCGTAATCGGCATCCAGAGATTCTTTGAAACGATGGTAATATTTATGGACCACCGACTTGGCCAAAATGCCTGGCTCATTAATATTCAGGTGATCTTTAATTTCCCCTCTGTTTATTGACGGGAAATCCAACCAGATGCAATGATCCCCGCGGTAAAGGTTCGATCCCATGATACCGGGCAGCAAAACAACAATCGGCTTGCGGCCGGTCACTTGTTCCGACTTCAATTCACCCAGATTTAACAGACTTAATGCTACTCCGCGTCCCTGGGTAAATTCGTGCAGAGAGGTAAATCCCTGGATTGCCTGGTCCACTCTAGTCAAAGCCTGAGTAATGGCCACACTCGAAGTTCTGAAGTGGAAATAGGCAAAATGATTGATCCCGGCTTGTTCGATGCGCAGAAAATTACAAATGGCCCGGTTGAGTAAACCACGGGTCATTGCCCTTGTATTGACCACAAAATCATTTGCCTCCCGATAATACAAATTCGTCAGGATCACCTTAAGCGAATTCCATAACCCGTGCCCCACCTCGGCATCTCCGGCAACCGCATACAACGCACTGCTCAATTGAAAATTATTGTTATTGACTTGCTGGAATGATGTCTCAGGCACCATAGCCCACAGACCCGGAAAGGAGCGCGCATGATATCGCTCCCGGACGATAGCCAAGAGGAAAGATTTAACCACGCCGTAAAGCGGATTGAATTTCCCTCCCAATGCCATCCGGATGACATTCATCAAACCATTTAAAAAATGATCCAGTCTTTGATCAAGCAATATGGTTCCGGAAGCCGGGCTGGCAACCCGAATTACCTTATCGATTTCAATGCGTTTGGTATTTGCCAATAGGTTGATTTGGCGCATTTCCTCGGCTTGCAAAACGGCATCTTCTTCTATAATCCGTATCTCGTCATCCGTAAATCCTCTGATGGGATTGCGATGATCACACCGCGCCAGCACGTCCGCTAATAAACCTCCCCGGGATGCACTGACCAGTGTCAGCTTTATCTCCTCAGGAAACAGCTTCAGCAAGTCAAGAACATTTTTGTACGGAGAATGCTTCACCGTATAATGATCCCAGCCCAACACCCGGCCCTGATAATGGTCATGAATACTTTGCCAGCGGTCTTCCGGAAACTTGTTAAAGGACCCCTGAGTGGAAGCAAATGTGCCGTGCAGCATTAATAAGTAATGCGTGCGTGTTGTGATGGTATCTTCCGGCACAACCTGAAAAGTTCTGGTCACCCGCTTCAATCCCGGGCTATGCATGGCTCTTCGCTCTATCAGTTCCGCCAGCTCATGCGCGGCCTTACTTACGAGATCATTTTTAATAATGTCCAAACGATTAAAACTAAACCCGGTCCCATCGCGAGTACCACGACCCGATTGGACCATAATTTGGGCCGGGATCTCGATGATTCGCTGCTGTCCGGACCGGGAATAGAAAGAATTGGTTGCTGTCAATTCCGGAATATCATCCCCATAGCAGATCCACTCCACACCATCCATGGAAGTTAATTGGATAAGGCGGTCGTCTCCAATATCCAGCTTCTGCAGATCGGCAATACCCCGATCCGTGGAAAGTTGAAATGATGATTCGACGACAAATTCTTCATTGCCCGCCATTAAATCTTCAGCAGGGATAGACCTTCCGGTAAAAACTATTTGAATCTTTTCCATGTGGTGTGGTGTATATTGAGTACAATCGGATATAGATGACTGGGTCGAACCATCGGTAGTAATGTCCTTTTTCAAGTTACACAATTTTCCAGCTGCGATCAAGCGCCTGCTCGGGACGAGCCGTTAAAGGGGAAAAATCCCTTGATTGGAATTACATCCGGAATTTGCTACCTTATGATAAGAACCAATTGCTATCGTATGTGGAAATGCTTCGTTATAGGCATAGCTATTAGTTGTCTTTTTTTCCTGCGTTGCCAAAATGCACCCTCTGTTCAGCAACCCAACATCCTCCTCATTATGGCGGACGACCAGGGCTATGGGGACCTCGGCAGTAGCGGTAATCCGTTGATTCACACGCCGCATCTGGACGCCCTGGCACACGAAAGTGTCCGATTCACTCATTTTCATGTATCACCGGTCTGTGCGCCTACCCGCTCCAGTCTGATGACCGGCAGGTATTCCCTGCGCACTGGAATCCGGGACACCTACAATGGCGGCGCCATCATGTCCACAGAGGAAATCACCATCGCAGAAATGCTTGGTGCAAGTGGTTATGCCACCGGTGTCTTTGGCAAATGGCATCTGGGTGACAATTATCCCAGCCGGCCTCAAGACCAGGGTTTTGACGAATCGCTCATCCACCTGTCCGGAGGGATGGCACAGGTCGGAGACTTCACCACCTGGTTTCAAGGAGACAGCGCTTACTTTAACCCGGTGCTCTGGCACAATGGGCAACAACAACATTATCAGGGTTACTGTACGGATGTATTTACCGATGCTGCGCTGGAGTTTATAGAAAAGCAACAAAGTCCGTGGCTTTGTTATCTGGCTTACAATGCACCCCACACACCGCTCCAGGTCCCGGATCGCTATTATCAGCTTTACCAGGATGTCGATCCCGCCTCGGGGTTCCCGGCAGACCAACCCTTCCCAAGGATGAGCGAGAAAGATAAAGAAGATGCACGACGGGTGTACGCGATGGTTACCTGCATCGACGATAACGTGGGACGGCTGCTGGCAAAACTGGAAGCTTTGAACCTGACAGAAAACACCATTGTCGTATTTATGACCGACAATGGCCCACAACAACAGCGCTATCTGGCTGGAATGCGCGGGCTGAAGGGAAGTGTCTACCGCGGAGGCACACGGGTGCCCTTTTTCTTCCGCTATCCGGGCAAAGTGGCCGGCAACCGGGACATCGATGCCCTTGCTGCCCATCTGGATGTACTGCCTACCCTCGCAGCGATCACTGGTGCCAGCGTTCCCGATGACCGACCCATCGACGGCCGCAGCCTGTGGCCCCTTTTGCAAAATACCGCCGAAGCCTGGCAAGACCGGCCTTATTTCTCTTATTGGACCCGACGCTATCCGGAAAAATACAACAACATTGCCCTGGAACAGGGTGTCTACAAACTGGTAGGCCATGCGGATTACGATGCACCCATCGACTCCTTTGAGCTGTTTAACATCCGGACAGATCCCTATGAATTGAAAAACATCATTTCAACGAATCGACCGGAAGCTGAAAAACTGAAGAAGGCATTAGACAGTACCTATCGGGAATTGATTCAATCCGATCATCTGGTCCATCAGCCGCCGATCATTATTGGCGACTCTCACGAGAATCCGGTCTACCTGAACCGCAACGATGCCGATGGCGAAAGGGGCATCTGGGCCCAGTCCCAAGTGTACGGCAGATGGAATGTGGAAATCCGCCCCGGCAACTACGACATTTCATTCCGATTTTTGGACACCTTACCTGCAGGTAGGATGGTGCTGGAAGCTGGAACGGACGTCTGGCAAAAAGCAAGTGATGGCCATAGCCTTGTTTTGGAGCTAAAAAACGTGGAAATGCCTGCTTTCAAGGGATCCCTTATTCCCTTCTATGCATGCCGCGATGGAAACCTCCTGCCTTTTTGGGTAGAGCTTAAAAGGACAAAATAACCCATTAGAACGTTCTTGATATAAATCCTATTCACCTTGTACCAGCGTATATTTTTGAGTCTTTGCATTTTCTCAGCACTGCAATGCCGCCTTTTTGATAACACCCTACCCGTATTCCCTTCTGATTTTAATCAAATGGACCTGGATCAAATGCAGACCGGTCAAACCTTTCATTACTTGTTCCTCATCGGAAGTGGTTATCCGGATCCGAATGATCAGCAGTTCTACTACACCGGAGACACCCTGGAGTTAAAAGTTCTGGAATTCAATAGTATAGGTTATTACATATCGGAATCAATAACTCCCGGTTCACCTGTCTGGAATATGGATAGTACCCGGTATTATGGAATTCAAAAAGATTCCGTTTATGTTAATTTATGGATCGTGCGCAACGATTCTCTATTCATCCAATCCATCCATCCTGAACAATATACACACAGTCATCTATTGTTCAGGTCCGATTTTGCATTAATGCATTTTACGGAAGCCGAGGTTAAAATGAAGGGCTGGAAAACTACCTATCCTTACAACGAAGCCGATGCCAGACTTTTCGCCACCGACTATAAGCTGCTTGGTCATACCTACCCCCGACTGAATGTGTACATTAACAATAGCCCCATGGCGGGTGACGGCCCAGGGAACACGACTATTTTTAGCAGACCCTTTGGGATCATCCGAACCTCCAGCTATTCATTTTGGACAGGAATGGGTATCGGATGGGATAAGTTATAAAAAGCATTCCATGAAACTTGATCGACAGCTTGTTAAGCTTATTAATGGTTTTGCCACCCGTAATAATCCTTACTTTTATGATCTTGAAAAGCTATCCTGGATTAAGAATTGCTGTATATGAAACACTTGATATTTAGTCTGCTGCTCCTATGGGCACTGCAACTATCCGCTCAGACACCGGTCGAATACGCCATCGCTTTCCCGAATGCAGTTCACCATGAAGCCGAAATTCAGGTCACCTATCGTGATGTGCCAGCTGGTCCATTGGAAATACGAATGAGCCGGTCATCGCCAGGGCGCTATGCGGTTCATGAGTTCGCAAAAAATTGTTACGGCTTCAGAGCTTCTGATGGCGAGGGACACCCTCTGGAAATAGATCATACCAATCCATACCAATGGAATGTGCTGGGTCATCAGGGAACCGTTGTTTTCTCTTATACGCTGTTTGGAAACCGGGGTGATGGAACCTATTCCCAGGTGGACGAAACCCATGCGCACCTCAACATGCCGGCAACCTTTGCTTTCGCACGAGGGATGGATGACCGGCCGATCCGGATTAGGTTTGATCTTCGTGAAGACCTGCATTGGAAAGTAGCCACTCAATTGAAACCGGAAACCGCCACCACCTTTACAGCGCCAAATCTGCAATACTTTATGGACAGCCCCACGGAGATCAGTGACTTTCAAATGCGCACATTCACCGAAACTTCCAATGGCAAGACCTATCAATTCCGGCTGGTGCTTCACGCGCCTAATGAGTCGGAGGTGATTGACGCCTTCAAAGCAGCTGCCATGAAGATTGTAGCTCAGGAAAAAGCAGTCTACCAGGAATTACCCGGCTACGATTACGGAACGTATACCTTCATCTGTTGTTACATGCCTCAAGGCAGTGGAGACGGTATGGAGCACCGTAATTCCACCTTCATTAGCGGTAATTTTGTGCTGGACAGCAGTGGCCTTCAACGAGCCTATGGAACAGTAGCCCATGAATTTTTTCATTGTTGGAATGTGGAGCGTATCCGGCCCAGGTCGCTGGAACCCTTTGATTTTGAACAAGCCAATATGTCCGGCGAATTGTGGTTTGCCGAAGGATTCACCAGCTATTATACGGACCTTACCCTTTGCCGGGCGGGGATAATCTCAACCAGCGATTATGTGTCCGGAATAAGTGGAGGGCTAAATGCCGTCATCAACAGTCCGGCGCGTCGCTATCGCACTCCGGTAGAAATGAGTCAGTTTGCACCCTTTTCCGACGCGGCGACGTCCATTGACCCGGTCAATTTCGGCAATACGTTCATCTCGTATTACACGTATGGTAAGGTGTTGGGCCTGGCGTTAGATTTATCGTTGCGAAATCAGGGTCAAAATCGGTCACTTGACGGTTTTATGGCCCTCATGTGGGACCATTATGGTAAACCGGAAATTCCTTATTCGGTGGCTGACATCGAATCCACATTGGCCGAATACGCCGGAGAAGCATTTGCCCATACTTTTTTTGATCACTACATCTACCACAGTGAAATGCCGGATTATCAGGCGTTGTTGAATTCGGTCGGCATCAGCCTCTCTCTGGCTCACCCGGGACAAGCATTCTTAGGCGCTTCCATGGAACAAAACGATCAGGAAGTTACCATTTCCCGCTATCCCTTACTCGGCACTCCAGCCTATATAGCTAATCTCGAAGCCGGCGACAAAATTCGGACCATTGATGATCAGACTGTTACGTCTGTAAACGAAGCTCAATCCATCATCCGGAATCATCAATCAGGAGACACCATTCAGATGCAAATCGAACGGTTTGGAAAAATGATGCGTATACCCGTTCTATTGATGGAAAATCCACAATTACAGACCGAGTTGATCCAGGCTCCAGCTATAACTGATGCGGCCAGCAGCCAACAAAAAATGTGGTTGACCGGAAAATAAATGGACTATTGGTAAAATCACGATCGATAAATCCTTAATCACCATTAATAATTCATACACAATGGAAAAATGGAACGGAATCTTTTCTGGTAACGAATTATTCAAACACCTCTCCAAACTTTTTTCTTAAACCAATAGCCCAGCATGATCATTGCGATGGCATAAACGACTAAACCGGCCCCAAACCAACTTATAAAATAGGCTCCCCGGATCGCCGCATCATAGGCGTGAAAAGACCAATAGACCGGTACCAGTGCCAAAACCCAGTTGACCCACCCGGGGAAGAAAAAGGTAAGGATGGGCGTCAGAATAACCAGATCCAGGATTTTAAAATAAGCCAAACCTTCAATTTTATTTCTGGCAAACGTTGATACCACCAGACTGATCAATGGAGCCAATAATCCAAACTGAAGTGCAAGAAGCAGGGACTGCCACCCTCCAACCATGACCAGCCCACCCCAGCGGATGATCAGCCAGGCGCCACATGTGGCCAGCAATGTTGCCCCCGACAAACGATACAACAGGAAGGTCGATGCGCGCAAAGGGAGAATGCGCAATGCCTGGATGACTTGTTCGTCTTTTTCCTCCAGAAGGATAAATGCGCTGATAAATCCCATCAGGATCGAGGTTTGCATGGCGCCAAACATAGATATGTACGGATAATATTCGACAATCGGCGGAAAGGCGTGTTCCAGTGCCGGTACCGCCCACCGTACAAATGCATACAGGAGCAACGGAGCAAATAAGAACACCAGCAACATCTGGTCCCTGGCGATATGCCGGAATTCCTGCCGGGCGAAATGGTAGAAACGTTGCATGAGCTTAGCGTTTGATGTTCTTGCGAAAGGCCCGGATTGCCAGCTGATAAGCGGCCAGGTTCCAGGCAATCAAAAGTCCGTAAGCCAGCAGTAACTGGCCGGTTGCAATACCGGTAAAGGCTGCCGAAAACAATACCAGGGCCGGCCAGGTAGGCAGCCAGACGAAATAGTTCATCGGCATTACTCCAAAATATCCCAGAAAAGGCAATGATAAAAGGATCAATAATCCAACCGACCGCATAATGTATTGATTAAAAGTATCAACACCGGAAACCAGTATAAATCCGATAAGGCCAAAAAAAATGGTTGTGCCGGCAGCCGCTGTCCCAAAATGTGCCCACTGAAAATGTACACCGTGCACTATCCCCACCAATCCGTAACAACACAGGACTGAAATCAGGGTCAGGACGATAATCTTAGACCACAGGTATTGGGCTTCCCGTACTGGTGTGACCACCAGGGCTTGTAAGGTCCCTTCATTCTTTTCAAACAGGACCATAACCCCGATGAATAAAAACCCCAGTAAGGCAGGATCGTTGAATAGGACAAGGACAAGCAATTGATCCACGACCATATATTTTTGCAACCACCAGAACAAACCCAGGTAAATGGCGGTGACCAATACGGAGACCGAGAGAACCTGATTCCGATTAAGTAGGGTAAAGTCCCAGCGGAGCAAATGCAGGAATGTTCTCATACCAGTGATTTTCCGGTGACTTCCATAAAGACGGCATCCAGGCTGGCCTCCCTGGAATGGATGGTTACTACTTCCCGGCCATGCAGGTCATTCAGGAATTCCGGATTGGTACCCAGCCCATCCAGCGCGTAGGTTTTCACCCCATCACTATCGCGGAATTGTACCTCTACGGTCCTGCTACTATAGGCAAGTTGTAAAGACTTAGGTGTATCCAGAGCTCTTATGCGACCATCAACCAGAAAAGCAACCCGGTCACACAACTCCTGGGCATCGTGCATTTGGTGGGTGGTGATAAATATGGTCTTGCCTTCACCCTGCAACTGCCGGATGAGGTCTTTAATGAGATGGGCGTTGGCCGGATCCATCCCGGAAGTAGGCTCGTCGAGGAAAAGAATCTCCGGATTATGTTGCAGTGCCCGAATAAAATTGAGCCGCATTTTCATGCCTTTGGAGAAAGCCCCTACTTTTTGATTCGCAGCATTTTCGAGACCGACCATGGCTAGTAAATCCACGGCATTCCGATAATGCTGTTGATAAAATGCGCCAAAAAAATTGAGATTTTCCAGGGCGGTTAGTTTCAGATAATGATTCGGGAGTTCAAAACTCACCCCGATCCGGTGATATAAATCAATGTCCCAATCCCGTACTTCTCTCCCATCGATCAGGGCAGATCCGGAATACCCGGCCAAAAGCTTGAAGAGGATTTTCTGAGTGGTCGTTTTTCCGGCTCCACTTGGGCCCAGAAAACCAAAGATTTCACCGGGGGAAATGGCGAATTCCAAATCGTGAATGGCGGGCCCGGTCTGACCGGCATAGGTAAATGAAAGGCTGGAAACCTGAATCATAATGCCTGAGGTTTTAGTGCGGCTTTTAACAATTGAATCAAATCACGGACTGCCGCCTGGAGCGCTTCATTTTCGAGCCCGAACAGGGGTTTGCCTTCCGCAAGGTTGCGGTCAAAATCCACGCCGTAGATGTCGTGCATTAAGGATGCGACACTCAAGCCCATGGTAAACATAAAATGAGCGAGGATCGGTAACGGCAAATCGGTACGAATCGTCCCATTGGCCTGTTCCGCGGCAATCCACCGGGACAACATCGCGGTACCCTGATCCTTCCAGGAATTCAGGTATGGCTGTACCTGTGGGCTGGATTCTTTAAAGCCTACCCGGTACAGAAATTGGCTGCACCGCGGGTTTTCAAGATCAAAATGCAGTCCATTGGCGTACACAGCCTCATAGTACGTCCAGAAATCCGGATAATCTTCCCGGCGAACCGACACAATGTAGGACCGCTTCACCTGCTCGCAATGGCTCTTCAGATGAAGCCAGAGATCGAGTTTGTCTTCGAAATACTGATAGACGCTGCCTTTCGCGATGCCCAATTCTTTGACAATCCGGGTGATGCTGGCGGTCTGAAAATCACTGTTGGCAAATTCCTCCAGAGCGACTTCGAGAAATCGTGCCTGCTTCTGCGGATCGAGGTTGATAAACGTTTCTTTTGGCATAATGTGACTACCTGGTCACAAAGATAATAGAATTTGTGACTGGGTGGTCACTAAATATTAATGTTGAATTTTAAAGGTTGAAAGTTGAATGGGAAGTTTACTCTATGAGGGAACACTATGCGGTTAAGAGCTTCGTTCTGTTCGGCAGGATGAGGTGTTTGAAGCAAGAACCTGTTTGCATTTTCTGGTTACTAAGTTTAAATAGGTTGCTGGCCCTCGTGCCGTCGCCTGAGGATCCGGCCGATGGAGGATGGAAGGCGGGCCATAGATCAATTCCTAAAACTCTGTTTCAAAGAGAATGCTGACCGAGGTACGAGTGTCAGCAAAATTTATTCCAATATTCACCCATCTTTTTCCGGACAAAGGCTACGCTGCGCTCCAGTTGATCCATGCCATCCACACCGTCTTCGATGCTGATCCAGCCATCAAAGTCAACCCGCTTTAATTCCCGGAAAATGGCATCGTAATCATTCAAGCCTTTGCCAATCTCGCCATGACTTAATCTTTTCGCATAACCGGTAGCACCTCCTTCCTCATTCCGCAAATCTTCCAGCGTTCCGTATTTCAGATACCGGTCACTGGCATGCATCGTCACCACCCGGTCAGCAACACGATACAACAATTCAAGGGGATCCTCACCTGCTAAATAGGTATTGCTTGGGTCGTAATTCACCCCAAAATTAAGATGCTGAATGCAGTCCACCAACCGGCAAAAAACGTCCATTTTCTGGGCAAATTCCGGATACTCCCAAAAGTCATCCTTGTAATGATTCTCCAGGATCAGGGTGATTCCATTTGCTGCCGCATAGGGCAGGCATGCCTCGATGCATTCCACAGCCAGCCCGACGCCTTGATCAATGCTCAGTTCAGGTCGCCGCTGTCCGGAGAGCACCCGGCAGTAAGAACCGCCCAGGGTATGTGTCATATCGATCCAACGTTTTTGTTTCCCGATCTCATTTTTACGAAATTCCCGGTCCGGGTGGGTAAAGTCGGGAGAACAACACATCATAGGGACTACTTTCCCATGATCCTCTACCTGCCGGCGAAATCGGGGCCAGTTCTTTTCATCCTGCATTTCCAGAAAACCGGCGTACCACTCCAATCCGTCGATATCCAGCCGCACCGCCATTTCAATCCATTCGGATACGGTCAGGGTACCGTCTTTACATAAGGCTTGCATAAATGCTTTGGGGAAAACTGCTAAACGGGGCATAACAACTTATTTATTGGCGGGGATGGTCGTTTCATCTTTAGGCGGATTCCTTCCGATAAACGGATGCTGTTCCAGGTCTACTACCTGCCCGCTGATGGGGCCACTTTCGTCGGATAGCCAATACACGGCAGCAGCCGCTATCTCTTCTGGAAAAAGGATGCGGCCAGCGGGGGCGAACACTGGCGGCAGGTCTTTGTACCAGTTGTCATCCAAACCATGCGCTCTTTTGCGGATAATCTCCCGCTCGGTCAGGACCCAGCCCGGGTTGATCTGGTTGACGCGCACGTGATTTTCCCGGTGCAGCGTATCCCCTAAATTGCGGGTCAGGGTCATCAATGCGCCTTTGGATACACTATAGGCTAACAGGTTAGGCTCTCCACTATAGGCATTCACGGATCCGATGTTCAGAACACATCCGTGTGACCGGCTCAGGTAAGGCAAAGCTGCCTGTATCAAGGCAAAAGGAGCTAACGTATTGACCTCCAGCACCTGCCGGAATAGCGTCAGGTCGGTGGTCTGCAGGTTGGAGGAAGCCACCGCAGCGGCATTATTCACCACCGCATCCAGCTGACCAAAAAGGGAAATGGCCTGAGCGACCAGCCGGTCAGCACATCCTGCTACCGTTAAATCTTCGATGTATAAAACGGCATGTTCCGCACCTATTTCCTGTACGGTTGCCTCACCCAGTTCTTGCTCCAATCCATGAACGATTACCTTTGCACCTTCGGCTACACACCGCTTCGCGATGGCCTTGCCAATCCCGGTCGTACTTCCGGTGATAAGGATGACTTTATCTTTTAGTCGCATGGGATTGTTCTTACTTTTAAATAATCTTTCATTCCAATTTAAAAGTACGAAAAGAAGCATTTATGATATTTGGTAGGAGCGATCGATCAGAATCCGGGTAACTTGATCTATGTGCATCTACGTAATAACTCAATGTCATTTCGAGCGGAGGACGAGGTACGAGGACGTAGTCGAGAAATCTAGACCAGATCCATCCATACTTTCTTTAGATCTCTCCACTCCCTCCGGCCGGTCGAGATGACAAAAAGTAGGGAAGTCAGTCAAGGTGATAGAAAGCAGAAAAGTCGATCGGATTGACAAAATGTTGAAATGTCGATTGACCTGCCCTGCCAGTAATATAGTGGTGACAGCGAAATAAAGTTCTAGCTGCTTTTCTTCAATTTGCATCCACCAAATAACCCAATTACATTTTCCATGTCAAAACATAAATTGAAATTGAAAATCACACAAATTCATTTTGTGGAAGTATAAATGATTTTATTTACTCTATACGGAATGTTATCGATCAATTTCAGAAGCCATCAATCACGAAAAACAAATGAAAAGATGGAGTCGGACAAATAAATCTGACCTTATCCGAAAAGAAAATCCAAAACCAGATTTAATTGAAGCTTAGCCTTATACCGGCTTCAGCACGCTTTTCACCACTTCACCCTTATGCATCATTTCAAATGCTTCCTGCCATTCGGTTACCGGCCACACCCCACCAATAATCGGTTTTACATCCAACTGCCCTCCGGCCAACAAAGCCAACACCCTTTCCCAAACCGGCCAGTTGTGACTGAAACTGCCCTGCAGAGTGACATTTTTCTGCACAATAGGATCCAGTGAAAATTGCAAGGGTTGTGGGCCCCATCCTACCTTGGTGATCTGCCCATTCGGTCGCACCCATTGCATGGCCGATTGCAACGTTGCGCTGGCCCCCGCTGCATCCACCACAACATCGGCTCCCAGGCCATCACGCTCCATAGCCCATTCTTTTGCATCTCTGATGATCGGTTCGCAACCATACTTCCGAGCAATGTCCAATCGGTTGCGATCTGTTTCCAGGCCTACGATGGCCACTTCAGCCCCACACAACCTGGCCACCGCAGCACACAGGATACCGATGGTGCCCGGGCCAATCACGATAACCCGGTCTCCCGGCTTCAATCGGGTATTTCCTACCATGGCATTGTAGGCAACACTGCAAGGCTCGGTCAGGCAGGCCTGTTCAAACGCCAATCCTTCCGGAACACGGTGCAAACAACGGGCAGGGACCGAAACATAGCGGGTCATCGCTCCATTAACTCCGTAACCGAAGCCTTTCCGTGTCGGGTCCAGGTTATATAGTCCCTGCCGCGACATCGGGTTATTCGGATCGATCACGGCTGCCGTTTCACTTACGACCCGATCGCCTTCCTGCCATCCGGATACCCGCTTACCCAGAGCAACGATATGGCCACCAAATTCATGGCCCAGGACGACCGGATAATTCACCGGCCAGCTGTGATCTGCCGTCCATTGGTGTAAGTCACTGCCACAGACCCCGACATTCGCCACTTCAAGCAACACATCCTCTTCTCCGATATCCGGTTTCGGGAGTTCACGGATTTCCACCGACCCGGGTTCAGGAGCATAATTGACAACCGCTGCTGATTTCATGCTACAAATTATTCATGTGTATACAATTGATATCCAACTAATTTAATATCGGATTATTAGACCAGTCCACCTCTGCAAACTGTTCTACTTCTGCTACTTCTTTTACCTCTTCTACCTCTTCTACCTCTGTTTCTCATACCTCATACGCATGTACTTTGTCACAGATCAGCCTTAATGA
This sequence comes from Lewinellaceae bacterium, assembly GCA_020636355.1. Taxonomy (GTDB): domain Bacteria; phylum Bacteroidota; class Bacteroidia; order Chitinophagales; family Saprospiraceae; genus JAGQXC01. The sequence continues at coordinate 98,659 of JACJYB010000012.1, forward strand.
TGCTTCCAGGTTCCCGTCAGCCGTCCTAAATGCATCGGCATCAATGGTGAGGGGAGCACCCAGGACGACCAGTGGAGCTCCGTATTCCGGACAGCGGATAGCCTGTTCCAACGACAGTCCCCCTACCGCCTGGACCGGAATCCGCACCGCCTGAACAACCTCACGAAGCTGATCCAGCGGGCTGGGCATCCGCAATCCCCGGGCGGCAATGCCCCGGCGCTCATCGTAGCCGATATGATGCACCACATAATCGCAACCCAGTTCTTCCAGCCATCGCGCAGCAGCGACCATATCGGGACAACCCAAATTGTCCCCCATCACCTTGACTCCATAATCCCGGCCGGATTGCACCACACATTTGATGGTTTCTTCATGGGCCCGGGCCATAACCACGACATGGGTGGCCCCGGCTTTTGCCATCATTTCGGCCTCCAGATAGCCGCCATCCATGGTCTTAAGATCCGCGACGATTGGGATTTCAGGAAAAGCTTCTCGCAGCTTCCGGACGCCGTGCAATCCTTCGGCCAGGATCAACGGGGTACCTGCTTCCAGCCAATCGACCCCTGCCCGCAGAGCCATCGCAGCCGTTTCCACCGCCTCCTCTATATTCGTTAGATCAAGGGATATTTGGACGATTGGCTTCATCACGCTTTGGTTTTTCACTCCATTAAATTAGATGTTTTAAGCGTTTTAGTCCCGCTTACCAGCACCAATATTTAAACGGTCCCTAATTTTGAACCCCGGCACTTGTCATAAAACATTTGACCCCATTGATCACGATTTATTCCTTTAATCAGAATAAAAAATAACTTCTTCAACCAGGGTCAAAATTCGTTTCCTAATTTACATCCTGACGCAACATAAGTTAAGGATTGCCTATGCAACCAGGTCTGATCTTACTGATCATCATCGGCTATTTTTCCGTACTGATGCTTATCTCCCGCTGGACCTCGCAGCAAAGCGGTGATCAAACCTATTTTGACGGCGATAAAAAGTCACCCTGGTACCTCGTCGCATTTGGCATGATCGGCTCCGGTATTTCCGCCGTGTCGCTGGTATCCATTCCTGGCAATGTGGGCAACGATCACTTGTATTATTTTCAGTTTATCCTGGGGTCCATCCTGGGCTACCTCTTCATCGCACTGGTGCTGGTGCCTACCTTTTACCATCACCGGGTCGTCTCGCTCTATTCCTACCTCGGAGATCGCTTTGGCACCGTTACCTACAAGACCGGGTCGTTGTTTTTTATCGTGTCGCAATCGTTTGGCGCCGCACTGCGCTTATTGCTATCTGTGAAGATCCTCCAGGACGCATTCCTCGATCCATTGGGTGTGCCTTATCCGGTAAGTATTGTCCTGATCCTATTTCTCATCTGGCTGTATACCCACCGATCCGGGGTAAAAACTATCGTATGGACCGACACGCTGCAGTCCCTATCGTTACTTCTGGTGCTAATCCTCTCCATCAGGGTGATCATCCAGTCGCTGGGCTTTTCATTAAGCCAGCTGAGTGATGTGATCGCCGCATCGCCATTATTTGAATGGTTCGACTTTTCACCCAGGGCTGGTTCCAATTTCTTCAAACAATTCATCTCCGGGTTCCTGATCACGGTAGCCCTGGTGGGCCTGGATCAGAGCATGATGCAAAAGACACTGACCATCCGGGACCAGCATTCGGCCCGGAAAAATGTTCTGGCGTTCAGCTTCTTCATCGCCTTTGCCCAAACCTTGTTTCTGTTGCTGGGTATCCTGCTCTATCTGTTTGCAGAACAAAAAGGGATTACGCTTACCAGCCAGGATGGAAAATTTCTGGATACTGACAAATTGTATCCCTTCCTGACCATGAATTATTTCGGAAAAATCGGTGTGGTCGCCTTCTTCATTGGAGTGATTGCTTCGACCTTTGCCAGCATCGATTCGTGCATAGCCGCATTGACCACCTCCATTTCGTACGATTTTTTTGGCTACGAGCAGCGCAGCCATGAGGAAAAAAAGCGCATCAAACGCGGGGTTTTGCTGGCAGTCAATGCCGTTATGTTCCTGATCATCATGGCCTTTTGGAACAATCAGGGCGCGATCATCAATACCATTTTCAGCATTGCCGGATACACCTACGGACCGCTTCTGGGTTTATTTCTGGCCGGGCTGTTCACCCGCATCAAATTGCGCTCTCGATGGGTTCCTTTGGTTTGTTTCGCTGCCGCGGTGATCACCTATGCACTGAATATGGCCTCGGCACATTTTTTCCGATTTGATTTCGGGTTTATGAACATTGCTGTCAATGCGATGCTTACATTGCTGTTTCTACGATTGATCCGTAAATAAATACGCATGAGCGATCCGATTGAACTGACTACCCGTCCGGAAGACTTCGATACCGCCGCCCGGTTGATGGTCACCTCTCCACCCTGGCAAACCATGGATTATACCCTGGAGGACTGCCGGGCTGGATTTAGCGGACCCGGCAAAGAAGTTTATGTGATCCGCTCCGAGGGCGAGATCATTGCATTTGCAATCGTGCAGACAATCGGCACGTTCCGGTTGTACATTCAGACTCTGTTCGTCCGCGACGAATACCGCAGCCTGGGATTGGGATCGTTATTACTGCAACACATCGAGAATACCGCCCCCAGTCGTGCGGTGAACTTGTTCATCTGTGTGTCCACCTTTAATGAGCGCGCGCAAAAACTATACGAAGAATTTGGCTTCGGGAAAGTGGGCGAACTGACGGATTTTGTCAAGGAAGGATTTACGGAGGTGCTGATGCGGAAAAGGTTGGGGTTTTTGATTTGATTTATCAATTTTAATTCTACTCCAATGTACTTGCAATTTATTCTTTTATTATTATCAATTTTGAATCCAAATTGGATATTAAAAAACGGCGAAAGGCTCAATTGCAATGTTAGATCTATTTCAATTGATACAATTCCAGTGATAAAGGAGATCACTAATATCGATTCCTTATTGGCTGTACACGAGATATCCCGAGCAAATTTCAAAAACCTAAAAGACATCCATGCTTGGGATCTTAAAGACCGAATCATCGATCCATTAGAGAAGGGAATAATAAATTTGAACGACCTCCATAAGATTCTTGAAAATACGGATTATGAATGTGTTCAAGAAATTCTTTCCTATTTTTACCAATACAATTTACCCTTCATCCAAAATAAGCGTGACTTAGATGTTTTATCAAGCCATATTGATGAATTTATTGATCATGAATATGACGATTTTAATTATGATTTTACATTAAATTATCCCAAAAATACCCTGGCATGGATTCCTACATTGAAAATGCTATCTTGAATGATGATTTTAAAAGCGAGGATTTTGGTCCAGAAGATTTACTTCAAAGGTATGTATTATACAATAATCATAAAAAGTCATTGAACCTATTAAATATTGCTTTAGATAGGCATTCAGATCAGAATCCCTTTTCCGGATATGTCGATCACTTCCCTGACCTATTTGATTATCTTTATTATTTTGGAGAAGACAATGTTAAAGATGAAACACTAATACTACTTTTAAAATATTTAAAAAACTCATCATTGATCGAAGTACTTTTTCACGAAGAACTTATACAACAATTCAATATTGAATCACTAATGGACCTATTGAATTCAAAATTACGTGAAATAGCATCCACTGAAGACCTTGTGCAAAAGGAAAAACTAATAAAAGATTTTCAACTAAACGCTTTAAACATCTATGCAAAATGCTATGGAAAAAAGGCTTTGCTTTATTTTAAGCATTTAATATTACATCCTGGAGATACTTTTATGCCGGACAATATTCCAACTTCAATAAATGAGTTCACTGACATGTATGTACTTTTCGCATTGACATATCTAGCAAATAATGCAGAATTGACATCTGCTGACAGAACCGAAATACTTAACGTTGCTAAATTGATCAAAATCACTGATGATAATATGGGACTTCTTGATAATAAAATATCATTATACCAACGATTATTCCCGGATAATAATTTAAACCAATTTTTGACTGAATTTTCAATTCCAAATAATTCAAAAGAAGATACTTTAGTCACTACATACTGGCCACGTGAAAAAGAGCTCATTATTACCTACCATAAATCGCTAAATTTGGATGCTCTTTTTTCAGAGTTAAAAAAGTCAGGTATTGAATACAATCCGTTAACACCTTTACAGGAATTCGAAATCTGGAAATCGAACTCTCCTGGCTATTTCCCATACTTGCTGAACAACATCTTTGAAAAAACCGGAATTTCTATATCCAATGTTCCGGAGTTTGGTGGTTGGATTCCATACCTTCAAGTACTTCAAAAGTATTTGAATGTTTGCCAGGATGCACTCCATGGTTACATTCCGCTATATGACCACGAAGAAGTGGCTGAAGACACTATCCAATACAAACTTATGCTAACCAATGGTTCCAAAGCATACGCTGTTGATGCAAATAGATTAGGTGGCAGTTTTGACGTGGAATCAGTAGAATCACTAGTAAACTTCGTACTAAAGCAAGAAGGATCAATTAAACGGTTCAGTCGTCTAAAATCATCAACTACAAGTATATATGCCGAACCGGACCGAATTGAGCATTTCCTGAATAAATATGGCATGGAAATAATTAAAAACAACAACTGAAGGATTAAATTCCAATATGTTTACCAGCCATTCAACAATAGTTTATGCGTAACAGATATTTATTTCTAGGCTATGTTTTCGTCATAATTAGGGTTTTTCCTTCCTGTGCCCAACCTCATACCAGTACCAACAACAACCCCCTCTCTTCCTCCATCGATTCCATCATGGCCCATTACATCGATGCCCGGCTCATCCCCGGAGGGGTCGTGCTGGTAAAGCACAAAGGGCAAGTGATTCATGAAAAAGGGTACGGGTTCACCCAGGTGAAAAACTTTGCCGATCAATGGATTGAAAATCCTCCGGTGGCGACCACCACCACCATCTACGACCTGGCCTCACTGACCAAAGTAGTAGGGACGACCTCGGCCATAATGCTGCTTCACGACCAGGGCAAACTCTCCGTGGAAGACCCGGTATACAAATACCTCCCCGCCTTCGATACCCCGGAAAAACGGTCCATTACGCTGCGTCATCTGCTCACCCATACCTCCGGCCTCATTGAATGGTATCCCATGTACTACCGCAGTGACAACCGGGAGGACACCTACCGGCTCATTGAGTCGCTACCCTTAAAATTTCCGGTCGGCGCCGGCCGGCATTATTCCGATCTGGGTTTCTGGCTGCTGGGTGAGATTGCGGAAAAAGTATCTGGCGAACCGCTGGAAGATTTTGTCCGGAAGCACATCTTTAAGCCGCTCCACATGGATCATACCGGCTTCCTTCCCGACACCTCCCAGGCCATTGCCGCCACGTCTCTGGGCAATCCGTATGAATACCGCATGGTTCGCGACAGCTCTATGGGTTTCATCGTTCCGGGACTGGATCCTGATTCGTGGAATGGATGGCGTCAATACGTCCTGACGGGGCAGGTCAATGACGGAAATGCCTGGTATGCCGGACGCGGCGTCTGCGGTGCGGCAGGCATCTTCTCCCGCGTGGAAGACATACAACTCCTCCTGGATATGCTGATGCACGATGGCATGGTAGACGGCAAACCATTTTTAAAACCACAAACCATCCAGACCTTTTTCACCCCGGACCGCTTTCACAATGGATTGGGCTGGATGATGGACCCTACCAATTCGTTTATGAAAGGCGCTCCCGCCGGGAGTTTTGGCCATACCGGCTTCACCGGTACCAGCATCTGCGTCGTACCGGAACTGGATCTCGACATCATCATCCTCATCAACCGGCAAAATGTAGGACTCCAGCCGAATGGCTCGTATTTTAATCCGAATCCGATCCGCGAAGGCATCTTTAAAGCGGTGATAAAGGAATATGGAAAATTATGATATTACACAAAGGAACGCTGAGAAGACCCTGAGGATCAAACAGTTACTATCATTTTAGATGTTGAATGCTGAATAGTCTGTGAAATCGTCGCCCAAATCTCCTGTGATCCTCCAGGTTCCCACGTTGTAATCTTTGTAACAGGCTTCATCAAATCCAGCCCAATCACACTTCATGGATTCGTGAGCCAAATCCTCCGCGAATCTCCGTCAACCTTCTGTGCTACTCTGTGTATCTAACTAAATCTTTAATCGGATCTTCCACCGGTTTAATAATCCGGTGATGGCCACAATCAGCAACGCAAATAACAACGACTTGACCAGCCCCACGGCGCCAGTCCTCACTGCTAATGGCAGGTGGATAGCCCAAATGCTCCAAACCGCATAATAAATGTAAGGTACCAGATAAGTAGTCAGGGTGCTGCGTCCGGCCGGTTTTATCCAGCGGTACCAGCCATCCCATTTCCGGATATCAACCAGGTAATAAATCAACGCATAGGCTGACAAAGTGATGGCTGTACAATACCCGATCCAGGCCGGTGTTGCCCGGATTTTGGACAGCTCAAATGCCGGCCTGGTCAGCCAGCCATAAAGTAGCATGAGACTACTCATCACTATAAGGACCCCTATGAATTGACCATATGCTTCCTGTGCCAGTCGTTTGTACACACTCGAAGCGACAACACCTCCCAATACCAGAGCCACTCCCGTGCCGCGATCCGGCATCCAGACACCCAGATGTATGGGCTCCAGAAAGTCCAGGTAACCTGCAAAATTGGCAAGATGGAAAGCTAGAAAAAACACCCACGCAACTATCATTGCCACCAGGCGTCCGTTAAACAGCCAGTAAACCAACGCAGCATACAAATACGCCCAGCCAATCAGGCCCAGAATGCCCCACCAATAGGTTCTTAATCCAATAACCTGCTCTGCATCACCACCCCGGTAAATAATGGCCAATCCGAGCAAAAGGGCAAGGCCTATACCCTGGGCCATCAGAATCTTTCGCTTTGCCCAGCCGGTGGGCCGGTAGTCGTTCCAGATCAGGAAAAAGGCAACCGTCAACAAAATCTGCCATACGTATTTGGGAATAATCATCGCATCGGCATACATATTTTCCAGGTTGACGTGGAAAAAACCCATCAGGATCAAGGCCAGACTGCGGAGCAGGATATGAGCCACCACTTCCCAGGATGATTGTGATTCCATCCGCTTATCCAGGGCAAAAGGAATACTAAGTCCCACGATAACTAAAAACGCCGGGAATATTACGTCGGAAAAGCCCATGCCATCCGCCTGTGCCGGCATGTGTTCCAGCCAGCCGGGGATGCCTTCCAGGGTCCAGAAATCATTAACCCAGATCATCAGGACCATGGTCACCGCGCGCAACACATCAATGGAGCGAATACGCAGGGTGTTGGTTTTGGGTTTGTCGTTCATTTCGTTATTGTTTGATCGATTCGGTCAATACCCCGACACAGGAGGCGATGCCCTCCAGGAAATTGCCCAGGCGCAGGTTCTCATTCGGACTGTGGATGTTGTTATCCGGGTTCGGAATGCGGACGGAAACGGCTGGCAATCCCAGGGCAGTGATGAATGGCGAAATCGGCTGGGATCCTCCCGTGGTACGCATCAGCAAAGGTGCTTCACCCAAAGCACGGGTCAGCGCGCTGCTCAACCAGGTTCCGATCGGAGTATCAAAATCAGTACGATAAGCCGCATAGCCCACTTCGTAATCAAATGCAGCCAGCTTGGGAAAGGTATTGCGCTCCTCGTCCGTCGGCTCTCCATCGACCAGGTGAAACCCCTGATCCAGGATAAATTGGCGAATGGATTGCATCAATCGCTCCCCATCTGTCTCGGGAACCAGCCGGACATCCATTTCGGCCAGGGCTACATCAGGAATGATGGTTCGGACCGCGTCACCGGTCCACGCTGCCCGCAGTCCCCGGACATTCAAGGTAGGGTATTGTAAGGCCTCCTGATAATTGTCGCCTACTTTCTCTGGTTCCGCAAATCCAAACTGATGGCTGAGTTCCTGGGCATTTTCCGGCACCTCGCGTAAAAGTTTTTTCTCCTCTGCCGTAAGATGGATCCCGTCATAATAACCGGGGATCAGCACCCGGCCATCTTCATCTTTCATCGCCGCCAACAGCCGTGCCAGTCCAAATACCGGGTTCGGAGCAAAATTACCATACTGACCACTATGCAGCGGCACTTTAGGTCCAAAAACCGTTAAGGTTGCAGTGGCAATTCCGCGCGCTCCAAAAGTGAGCGTAGGCATATTCGATACATGGCGGGCGCCATCCATAACCACCAGCATATCGGCGGCAAAGAGTTCGCGGTGATCGGCAACCGCAACCGGCAATTTGGGAGAACTTAGCTCCTCCTGAAAGTCCATGATCACCTTGACATTAAAGGCAGGATGAACGCCATATTTTTTGAGGATATCTATAGCGGTTAACAAGCAGATAGCCGGGCCCTTGGAGTCCGATACCGAACGGGCATAAAGCTTCCAGTCGGGATTCCATGTTGTCCGGGCCAATGCATGGTCAAGGATCGCTCCGTTTCCATCCTTGAGTGCTGCCTGGTAAGGATCAGGCTGGTGCCAGGCGGTTGGATCCACAGGCTGGCCGTCAATCTGGGTATAAAACAATACGGTGGGCAACCTGGAATCGATGGTCCATTCTGCCAGCACGAAAGGAACTCCTGATTCATAAATGGTCTGAACCTGGAAACCACGCGATCGATACGTCTTTTCACACCAGTGCACATTGGCCACTATGGCCAGTGAATCGTGGCTGTCATTGGGAATCCGGAGAAAATGAACGAGCGTATCAAAAGCGACCGGAAATGCATCTTTACTGTATTGCATAATGGATGAAGCATTCCAGTTCTGAGCCTGGCCCTGCACCAGCATCAGGGAAACGATAAAACACAAAAGGAATCTTGCCACCGCTATCTTTTGCTTAACAAGCTACGAATTACGTGTAAAATGCCAGTGTTAAACCCGGCCAACTATCATTGCATATTACCCATTGTTTCAATAATTTGAACCGATTCTTCTTTTACGCATTACATTCTAGTCATTTACCATCTATGCTCCGATCATTACTTTTAATTTACTTCTCTTTTTGTATCGGCAAAAAGAGAGAAAAACCTCGTAATCCGCAAAACTCACCTTTGTGGTCAGCCGATGTATTCGACGTTCGGTTTTATCTATTCTTCGCTTGCCCCCTTTTTGACGTCCACCCGCAATCCTCCGTTTTTCAACGGCTGTCATAAAGGGGTGTTTCTGCTGTTCAAACAGTTGCGGCTTACAACAAAGCCCAATAGACCGTACCTCGGGCTATGGTTCTGCTCTACCCTGAATGGTTAATGCAATAAATACTAATGTTACACTTAGTTAAATTGCCATTTCATTAGTAGTGGAGAGGGATTCCGTTCTGTCTCAATATGCTTACACCAATTTAACTTTCGTCAACTTTCATCTTATGCTATGAATGCCGAACGAAGTATGAGAGACTGACACCATGATATAACATCCCAGAGAGAACGGTAGCATGGTCGTTCGGTTTCATCCCCTACACTGGAGAACGCCCTATTCCTTATATAAGGAATAGCGCAGTCCCGTCATCATGAAATTTATTTAAAAATCCGCTTCCACAACAGGCGCCCGGCTATCAACAAGACGATGAGCAAGATCAAAAAGCCGGTGAAAGGCAAATAAGAGACCACCCAGATGCGTGTTCGGTCAACGATCCAAAGCAAAATCAACACGACCAGGATCATGAGGATCAATCCACCAAGCCGGTCAAATCCCGGGATGGCATCGAGTGAAACAAAACGCTTGATGATCCAAAAGGTCAGCAACATGGACAATACCGGCAAAAGCTGCAGGTAAATATTGGCATCCCAGATCGACTGACGCTCAAACAGGAACAAATACAGATTGAGCGTCAATGCAAACAAGCCCGGAACAAATGCCAGGTAGATCGTTGCTGAGAAAAGATATTTCCAGGGGGAAAGGTGGGCTTCGCCACGCGAGAAAATCCCCGACAAAAGGGCGGTCAACGGAACCGCAATAAAATAGAATAACGGGATCTCCGGGTTATGCGAACAGATTTGAAAAAAATCGTGTAAAGTCATGCGCATACAACAATTAATGGACCAGATGATAGGACCCGTGAACGATAAATAAATGTAAAAAATCCGGAAATTACCACTCGAAAAATTACCCCGCACTCCGGTTTTGACCCTAACTGGGCCAGGTAATAGCCGTCTACCCTAGATCTTCATCAGCAATTTAACCGGATCTTCAAGGAGATCTTTCACTTTGACCAGGAAGGTAACGGAAGAACTGCCGTCAATCACCCGGTGGTCGTAGGAAAGCGCCACATACATCATGGGCCGGACCACGATCTGTCCATCTACCACCATGGGCCTTTCCTTGATCGCATGCATACCGAGAATGGCCGACTGCGGCTCATTGATGATGGGGGTGGACATGAGCGATCCGAAGATACCTCCATTGGTGATGGTGAAGGTACCTCCTTTCATTTCCTCCAGGCTCAGATTGCCTTCACGAGCTTTATCAGCCAGTTCCTTAATCCGAAATTCAATCTCGTGCAATTGCAAGGACTCCACATTATGAACAGGCGGTACGACAAGGCCGCTGGGCGTAGAAATGGCAATGGAAATATCCGCATAATCGTGGTAGATGAGATCATCCCCATCGATCATGGCATTTACCTCCGGCATCTCCAGCAACACCTGGGCACATGCTTTGGCAAATAAGGACATGAAGCCCAGTTTGATTCCATATTTGGCTACAAAACCATCCTGGTACTTTTTCCGCAGTGCCAGGATCCCGGTCATATCGATCTCATTAAACGTAGTGAGCATGGCGGTCTCGTTCTTTGCAGCGACCAATCGGCGGGCTATCGTACGGCGCATACGGGACATCTTTTTCCGTTCCGCATTCCTGGTGAAAGCAGCAGACGCTGGTGCTGGTACCGGTGCCGGAGTTGACCCAGCTGGCGCAGAGGCAGCCGGTTCCGGTTTGGCCTTAACGGCATCCTCTTTGGTGATCCTGCCGTCTTTCCCGGTGCCGGTTACAGTCGAAGGTTCAACACCTTTTTCACGCAACACTTTAGCAGCTGCGGGTGATGGATGACCTGCCGCATAGTTGTCCTGAGCCACTGGTGCGGGAGCAGGCTCGTTTACAGATATTTTCTCTTCCATGGGTGCCTTTGTTTCAGGACTGGGGCTTGATTCAGCGCTTACGCTGGTATCGATTCGGGCGACCAAAGCTCCTATCTCCAGGTCATCACCTTCCTGTGCGACCCATTCCAGCTTCCCGGATGCTTCGGCAGGCAGTTCCAGGGTCGCTTTGTCCGATTCAAATTCACAGATAGGCTCATCCATTTTGACAACTGATCCATTGGCTTTTAACCAATTGGCCAGAGTAACTTCTGTAATGGATTCGCCAATAGCCGGTACTTTAACGTCGATAATGCTCATAGCTTTTATTTGGTTGGGCAAAATTAGAAAAAGGAACGGTTCCTAACGGCTTTTCCAGGACCCTAAATGCCTCTGGAATGCTGGCTCCCAAACAACCTGTTAACAAAATCATAATGCGTTTTGTTGTCTGTTCAGATTGATGCAATTGCCCTAATTTTAATTTTTGTTGCTTTTAGGCATCTATTTTCACCTTCCCGGGTTATAACATTTAGTTTTAAACAAATTAAACATTAAGAATAAAGCCTATATGACGCGATTGATCTGCCTGATTTTGGCTATGTTGTTGTTACCTTTTGCACCTTTTGCAATAAATGGCATTACTGTTCCGGGTGGCGGAAATCCTCCAGTGATGAAATTGTCCAGAAAGAAATGGTAGCCATGCGGATAGATGAATCCATCAAAGTGGATGGCAAACTGGATGAGGCGGCCTGGCAGAAAGTAGCCCCTGCCGGGGAGTTCGTTCAATACCAACCGGTTCCTGGCGGCGCTCCATCTTTTCCCACGGAAGTAAAAATCCTCTACGACGATGTCGCCATATACATCGGGGCTAAAATGCTTGACCCGGTGCCGGATAGTATTTACCAGGAGCTTTCGGAGCGCGATCATGTGGGCAATTCCGACTGGTTCAACGTCATCATCGACACCTACCGCAGCGGCCTGAATGGCTATGCTTTTGGATTGACTCCCGCCGGCATCCAGTACGATGCGCTGATCGAAGACAACGGCCGCCGTGACCGCAACTGGGACGCTGTCTGGGAAAGCCAGGCTGTCATCACCGAAGAAGGCTGGATCGCCGAGATCCGTATTCCTTATTCCGCCCTGCGCTTTCCCAGCCAAAAAGAACAAAACTGGCACATCAACTTTATGAGGGAGATCCGCCGTGTGCGCGAACAGTCCTATTGGAACCCCATCAACCCGGCCTTTGATCAATTTCTCGCCCAATCGGGCGTATTGGAAGGCATCGTGGACATCAAGCCTCCCATGCGGCTGAGCGCTTATCCTTTCGTGGCCGCTTACGCTGAAAATTACCACGACAAGACCGCAACTCCATCTTCCTCGTGGGGTAAAAACATCAGCGGCGGCATGGATGTAAAAATGGGTATTTCCGAAGCATTCACGCTGGATATGACCCTCATACCGGATTTCAGCCAGGTCCAATCGGACAACCAGGTCCTAAACCTGTCCCCGTTTGAAGTCCGTTTTGATGAAAACCGTCAGTTTTTTATTGAAGGCACCGAGTTGTTTAATAAAATGAACCTCTTCTATTCCCGCAGGATCGGTGGAACACCCTTGCATTATGGCGATGTCGAAGGTAGTCTGAAGGATGGGGAGATCATCGTCAGCAATCCTCTGGAGACGCCACTGATCAACGCCACCAAAGTATCGGGCCGTACGACCAAGGGCACCGGAATCGGTGTTTTTAATGCTATAGTAGGTGGAACCGAGGCCCGTATCCAAACCGCGGAAGGCCAGGAGGTTGCCGTTCAGACTAACCCGCTGACCAACTATTCCATCCTCACCGTCGACCAGCAACTGCCTTTTAACTCCTTCATCAATCTGACCAATACCAATGTCTGGCGCAATGGCCAGGATTACGAAGCGAATGTGACCGGGACTGCTTTCCAGTTCAATACCAGAAAACGGACCTATGGCATCGGAGGCCGGGCGGTCGTCAACCAAAAATACTTTACCGATTCGACCGATTTGGGTTATTCCTATTCCATTAATGCCGAGAAAATCAGCGGTCAATGGCAATGGGGCGCCGGCTACAATGAAGAAGCGCCCAACTACGACATCAACGACATGGGGTACATCCACAGCCCGAATGAGAAATCCTGGTCTGCGCGCGTTTCGTATTCGGAATTCGAACCCTTCTGGGCTTTCAATCGCGCCGATGTGCGGGTCAGTACCAATTACCGGCGCTTGAATGAGCCCGATGTATTTACCGATTTTGGAGTTTATTTACGTGCTTTTGCACGCACGAAAAATTTCTGGGGCACGGGATTAAATATCAACTGGGAGCCGGTTGAGACCTTTGATTATTTTGAACCGCGCACCGATGACTATTCATTGGCTTACCGGTTCCCGCGCAATGTGTATTTGAGCAGTTTCCTCTCGACCAACTACAACAAACGGCTGGCCTTTGACCTTAATGGCGGCTGGCGATGGTTTGAAGAGAGCGGACGCCAATTCAGCCACCTGGGTATCGGCCCCCGCTTCCGCATCAACAACCAGTGGTCCATCTACTGGAATACCACGGCCAGTGTGGCCCAAAACGATATCGGCTATGTGGATGCCAGCGAAGCAGCAGGAACCATATTTGGCCGTCGCGACCGGACCACCGTAGAGAATCTGTTCCGCTCCAATTTTGCATTTTCCAATACCACCACCCTTTCCTTCCGCCTGCGGCATTACTGGTCGAAGGTCGCGTATGACCACTTCAGCAAACTGTTATCGGACGGGCACCTGGCTGCTGCGGATTATTCAGCCAGTCAGGACGCGAATTACAATGCATTTACCATCGACATGGTCTACCGCTGGCGTTTTGCCCCGGGTAGCGATATATTCCTGGTCTGGAAACAATCGGTCTACGAAAGCGGTGATGTGCCGGAGGTGAATTACTGGAGAAATCTGCAGGACCTGTATACCAATCCCCTATCCAACAGCTTCTCCATGAAATGCATTTATTTCCTGGATTATCAGAATCTGGTGCATAAGTCGTAGAGCCATTCCTGGATTCACCCGCTGCAAATAATTGGCTCAGAAAAAGTACCTTACAATAAGCTTCCGTCCATCCTTGGAAAGCTAAAGCCTATCATAGCATTGGATATTCCAGGATATGGGTCATATCTTGAGCCTTTCGATAACGAACCAAAAATGAAATTCTTCCGTAAAATCCGGGAAAGCCTTTTAACCGAAAACAAAACCACCCGGTATCTAAAGTATGCGGCCGGTGAAATCATTCTGGTGGTGCTAGGAATCCTGATTGCCCTCCAAATAAACAACTGGAACGAAGACCGTAAAGACCAGAAAAAAGCCACGGAGATCTACGCCAACCTGCTCACCTCCCTGATTCAGGACTCGGTGGAGGCGCAACGGACGATTGATTTAATCACGCTGAGTTTACAAACGCAAAAGGCATTCATCTCCAACGATTCGCCCCAATATCTGGATGGCCGGTCCCAGGAAGAAATCGATCAGATGGTCAGAGCCCTCAGCGGGGCAGTGATGAGCTTCTTCCCCAAAACCGGGGTTTATGAATTAATCACGACCAATAACAGCATGGATATTCTGAAGTCAGAAAAAATAAAATCATTACTGATCAATTTGTACGACTTTCAATACAAACGGTACGAGAACATCGACGCCATCATCGATCACAAATACCACTACCAGCTGGGGACATTAATCCGGACAAGGATTGGTCAGATCGGAGAATACAATTCAGCATCTGAATTTCAATTGGTCAGACATGCCGATCCGGAAAAATTACAAGAATATTATCCAGAGTTGGTCGCAGAATGCAAAGATATCTTTGGAGCCCTCTCCACGGCCGACAATTACCTGATCCAGATCAGGTCTTCCATTAATGAGCTGACCAAAATGATCCGGCAGGAATTGCCCTCGTCCGGCAGGTGATGGTATGCAGGAACCCGTCCGCCGGGACAAGAACAAAATTTACAATCACTTTACGAAATGAAAAAAATACAATTCGAAATCGTTATCAATGCCTCCGCGGATAAAGTCTACAAGACGATGCTGGGTATCAATGCTATAGACTCCTACAATCAGTGGACCGCGGAATTTAATCCCACCTCAACCTATGAAGGGACCTGGGAAAAAGGGTCGAAGATCTACTTCATTGGAACGGACGAAAATGGCAACCGGGGCGGAATGGTATCGGAAATTGCCGACATCATTCCATTCCGGTTTGTGTCCATTCGCCATTACGGAATCCTGGACGGTGATAATGAAATTACGGAAGGTCCCGACGTTGAAAAATGGGCCGGCGGGCTGGAAAATTATTCATTCCATGAGCAGGACGGCCAGACGACGGTAACCGTAGAAACCGATGTCGACGGAGACTACCTCGATTATTTTAATTCCACCTGGCCCAGAGCGTTGCAAAAGCTGAAGGAGCTGGCAGAAAAATAGCTAGTTCCGAACTGATTTTGCCCCGCTACACCCATACTTAATATGTCTATCCAGCCATATTTCAGCCCGCCTTCGCACTTCCCTTTCGGACCCATTCTGGATATGGTAAGAAGGGTTACCCAATTGGGAACTATTATGTACCTTTAGTTGTAAAAGATCTTGAGAGTATTATCAAAGAAGATACTACGCGAGTTTTGGACAAAGCATGGTGATGCAGAACAGCAATTGAAAGCATGGTTTGAGGAAGTGGAGAAAGGTCAGTGGGACACACCTGAAAAGATCGTGGAAGACTTCCCTAATGCGAGGCTAATACCGGGAAACAGAGTGATCTTCAATATTAGAGGAAATAGATATCGACTAATTGTTCAAGTAAACTACAAATACGGGATGATCTGGATAAGATACATTGGTACTCATCAAGAATATGATAAAATTGATCCTATAAAAATATAAGCTATGAGACTGAAGCCTATTAGAACGGAAGAGGACTATGACAAAGCCTTGGCCAGATTAGAAGATATATTTGAAGCTGAACCAGGAACAAAGGAGGGAGATGAGTTGGAAATACTAGCAATGTTAATTGAAGACTATGAAGATAAGCACTATCCAATTGGCCCACCACATCCTATCGAAGCCATAAAATTCAGGATGGAACAAATGGGAATGAAACAACAAGATCTGGCTAAAATACTAGGTCACAAGAGTCGGGCAAGCGAAATTTTAAATAAAAAGCGCAAATTAACATTAGAGATGATCCGTAAATTAAACAAAGAATTAAAAATCCCTACAGAAGTGCTTGTTCAAGAATACTGATGACAACATGGCGCCATAACGACCATCCCGCCTAAAATAGAGCTACTAGTAAAGATGAACATAATACAATCAACAATCATCGTAACTTAAGAGGAGTGATAACCTGGCAGGACGGCGGATCCGATCAATACGTTACCTCCATAAAAAGAAAGCTTATGAACACAAAAAAACTCATTATTAGCACGGTTGTAATATTCATCATGTATGTCTTGATGGATCTCACTTTCTATGGTCTGTTTGAAGATAAAATGGCAGGAAAAGCGGATCGGCCAGCTTCGGAACAAAATCAACTGTTGCCTTTTATTCTTTTTGGACTATTACTCGCTTCATTTCTATTTTCCTATTTGTTTGATAAGTTATCTGATGGGGAAGACAAAATCAGGGAAGGAGCTAAATACGGAATTATTCTAGGGACATTTATGTACTTGCCCCTGTTCTTAATTTTCTATGCAACGAGGGACACTCGACCGCTTGACGCGTGGTTGATCAATGCAGCCTTTCATATAATCCAATTTGGCATTTTTGGTATTGTGGTCGCCTATATCCGAGGGAAAGTCATTATAGATGCATCAGGCGAATAAGGTTAACTTAACTTATTGAATATAATTCATAATACCTGCATCGCCACAGGATATTAATACATACGCTTCAGATCCGGCATCGCACTGTCAAAATAGCAGGCATGAGCGAATACATCAAGACTTAAAGGCTTATTGCCGGTCACGGATCATGACCACCCTATCCAAACAGCAATTTATATTGGATCAATTTACCTCAGAATACAACAAGATAAGACCGCAAGAATCCATTAACATGCAAACACCTAGTAGCATCCACATAATGTCATTAAGAGAATTCCCAACCATGAAAACAGACTACGAATATCCATTTTAAGCATAAAAAGTTAAAAGCAACGCTCAATGGATCCGGCCGCTAGGGTGGCTACCATTGGTTGTACATCTATAAAGAAGCCATTGGTAAATAACTGACAGTAAAACAAGTGGATAAAACTATTTGGAATGTCTATTATCGTAATGTACTTTTAGGATACTTTGATGAAAGTAAATTTGAAAGAAGAGAACAATATCAAAGATTAAATCAAATCTAAGTGTCAACTATGTACCCGAAGAAGTGTAAACCATCTGCATTATAATACAGTAAGAAAAATGAAAGGAAATCTTGTATTAAGAAAAATCAGAAGTACAGATTGCAAAAAGATAAGCCAATCCTTTCAAGAACAAGGATGGGACAAACCAATTTCACAATACGAAAAATACATAGAGCTACAACAGAAAGGGGAAAGAGATATAATAATCGCAGAATTAAATCAAAAATTTGCAGGCTACCTTACCATAAAGTGGAAATCTGATTATATCCCTTTTAGAACACAGAACATTCCTGAAATTGTCGATTTTAATGTCCTGAAAAAATATCAGCGGCTCGGAATTGGGACAAGCCTAATGGATGAAGCAGAAAAAAGAATAAAAAAGATTTCAGAATATGCAGGGATTGGATTCGGAATATATAAAGACTATGGTGCCGCACAAATTCTTTATATAAACAGGGGATACAAACCTGACGGAAATGGATTGGTGAAAAATTCGATACCCTTAAAATATGGAGAGATAATTACTGTCGACGATAGTGTAGTATTCTGCTTAACAAAGAAATTACAAGAAAACGGATGAGAACTAGCAAGGACCACATCAGCCACCCTATCGGGTTGGCCACTGATTAGCACAAAACCGCAGTACTTCATTCTGACAAACCATCAATCCAAGGATAAAATTCTTTAGATACATTTGACAAGAACTACGTCGACTCCTACAGTAAACCGTTTGAAGAAAAACGGATATTTGAATGCCAGTAAAATGTCGTGGTTGGCAAATAGGGCAGGCAACCAAGACTTAAGCGGAAGTATGGGCATTATAAATTAACTTGTAAAGTTCTACACAAGTTTATTTCATGTAAAACTCCCATGGAGATTCTGGTTTAGAAAAAGCATCGGGCTAACCACAATTACCGTTTGTTATTATCAACCGGCTCAGCTAGAAGTTCGCCGTAAACGATATTAAAGGACTTTATTGCAAAAAGCTGCTCTACCATTAATTCACTTACTCCCTCCGGTACTGCACCCGTAGGCTCAAGCAGCCAAGTTGCAGCTTGTAGATTTCCACGACCTTGCATACATTCAACGAGTGTCCCAAGATAGGTAGGACGTTCAAATGCATATTGAACATATCTTTCAAACCTGCCTTTTTCGATCTGTGTGTTTCTTAAGATTCTGCAATGGAGCGTGTCGAGTTGTTCAATTGATACTTTATCTATTAATCCAGATGAAAACAGATCATTATTCCATGATGTATAATGATCCAAGAACTGTGAGTCCTGGATAAGACATCTATCGCCACAAGATTGAAGCGCAATACAAACAAAGATTAGGAACCTCCACATAAGAAATCAATCTCTTGTTGGTCAGGAATTGTAAAGATCTTTTTCGAACACTCTCCACAACCGATAATTACATCAAACAAATACGGGTATCGATAAACGAAGTGACCGGGTTGATCCGGAAGGAATTGATCAATTAGGCAAACAAATACACTTACACTCCAAAAACACCATGTCTACACAGTTCAGACCGCTATGAATACTCATTCTATTGCTATATAATCAAAACGAAATGGTTTTTCAGCTATTTTATAATCATCTAAAATTGTATCTTTTGCATCTAGTTCAAATAACTTTCCTGTTATACGATGTTTACCAACGACCAATGGTTTAAATTCAAAATATAAGCTCTTCCCTTCAAATAAAGAAGTATCTGCCTTTAAATTGCTTGATAGAGACGAATCAAGGAACCCCAACACTTTCACACTATCATATTGTGAGTATGCTAGGTCAATATACAATTGGTACGTTTGACCAACTTTGTAAATTCCATCAGAATTAGTTCTATAGTCAATTGGGAGAATCATGCTAACTAAATCTCCCTTAATATTATAACTTTTTTGGTAATACAAATAAGATGTGTCATTAATTACTTTGTAAAATTCATAGGCTCTTAAACTTCCGTTTTCAAAATACTCTTTCCATATGTCTATTTTTTTGCCTTTTGAGAATTGACCAATTTCTTTCACTTTATGTCCAGGATAATAGAGAATGCATTGACCATCGCGCAAATCATTCTTATATAATTCTATCAAGCTTGTATCTCGTCCACCATCCAGACAAACGATCTTCAACAAGGAGCCATTATGATAATAAGCATTACAACTGAAAACGATACCGTCCCGTGTGTATTTCATAGGCTTTACATCAATGCCGCCACCACATGCTGAAGCAGCAATGATCAGCAGAATAAACAGTACATTATCCCAAGGTGATAGATCAAATTGGCTCATCAACGTGCTGTTTTTCTTTACCTGACATAAACACCGGATATATGCCATTATAATCTCTTAAAAAAAGTATAAACAATATCGAAATAAACGAGTTGAATTTTAACCAGAAAAGTCTTTTATTCGATTCGTAATTTAAAGCCTCCATTCTCACTCCAGTTTAACAACGGCTTCCCACATATTCATAGCCACTACGTGAATAAATGAATTATATTTATTAGTAAAAATAGAAATACGAAAAGGTAAATCATTGTGGAATGATCTAATTTCAAAATTGTAATTGAAGCCATTGGCAACTTTATCAATTATAGTATACTCAAAAGCGACTGATTTAAAAGTTTTGACACTGTACAGATTTATGATATTTGCCCGCTTTGTACGATTTAGGCTTTCGGCAATGCTATCAAGAATATATTGTTGGCCCTCTTTCCTTACAGGTCCAAACCTATAATTATATGCAAATATTATAAATATAGAATCTGAAACATATTTTTCAATCACGTAATCTTCATATTTATTATAGTCGTATGAACTCGGGGCAACGCGACAAAATTCGTTGACACCTTCAAAACAAATTTCACTTTTAATTGGACCAAATATTTGACATGAATGCTTTCTGCAACCAGAAGTTGAAAACATAGACACAATCAAAATCCAGCAAAGATAAAAGGAGATTTTTTTCATGCGTACTTAATGCTTATACGTCAGCTCGAATTTTAGCGAGTCAAATTCACAATTACAAATAATCGCTCTATTATAAATAATCAGCCAATTTACCCCATAATGAGCCGTATTTGGTATTCCTTTTCACATATAGAGTTTGTCATAAATTATCGAATAGTCAAATTGAAAACCTTACCCTATGGCCATAACCTTCGAGCCGGACTCTCTCTCTTTTTGATATAGCCACCAATTGTGTCTCAGTAAATCTTGTTCCTTTCATAATAAAATTGTATAAAGTTAAGATATATACATCGATTTAAACTGGTCGATATGCCGGGAAGGCTGCATTATCTAAACATCAAAATCAACTCTTTTATGCTCTCCGTATCATTGATCATTTTTTCTAATCCTCTTCCATCATCCATGGGGCTCCAGTACGCCTTATGCTTAATCACATGTTTCTTCACTCGATCTTTCAAATATTCCAGAGTGATTTGTAAAGGTTCCCCTTTCAATTCAGGCACAAAATCTACCATGATGCTAAAACACTTGATGCTCTGCATTACATTAATCTTTTTACTTGAATGCAATCTTTTTACATCGTAAAGGAATCCATCACTGTCAACAATTTGAATATCGGAATTCCATTTACCCCTTATTAGTAATAAAGATTTACTGATTACCAGAGCATCCATACTGGCCATTCCACCATCATTTATGGCGAATATCATTATTGGTGATTTCATTATTTCATATTATTGATATGCCCATAAATTGATAAACTTAAAGATTTAGTCCAGGTAAGGGTAGCTGTAACTGGATAATTGAATCTCCATCCTGGTATGCTCAGCTTACCTAAATATCTTGCTCCATGAGCCCAACGAATATGTGAAGCTTGTGAGGAAAATCTGGTCAGATTCCATGTCTGATTTAAAACAAAAATTATCAACTACTTACTACACCTTGGATTGCCTTAGTATTTGATACAAGCAATAAATAGGCACAATAAAAAACAATAAACTCATCCAGTACAACAGATTAGTTCTTTGAGAAGGGAGAACTGCTTTATTATAAGTACTACTATATAACACTTCTACACTATCGCCAATCCGATAACGACCATTAATACAATCATTCATCCCAATATTTATGGAGTATATATTTTCCTTGAGCTTTACTTCCATTGTATTACTACTTCTGCCACAATCAGGGGTTTCTGAAACGACGGCTTTAGCAGAGGTTCCATTTTCCCTAATCTTTTTACTTTGATAAGAAGATCGAAGAAATACAATCCCAAAAAAAGTAAAAATAAGGAATGAAATAATATAAAATACACGATTGCCACCATTCATTTTATTCACATAACTTATTTTGGCATCGCCACATTTTACACACGTTACATGCCATTTGAATTTTGTTCGATTTATAGCATTATGAGTTAATCGACAGTTTGCACAGCTGCTTATAAGAAAGAGTTGAAAAGGTGCATCCTAGCTTACAAGCAGTATTCAGGAATTAAAAAACCCCGGATTCTCCGGGGCTCTAGGTGTTTTAGTAGCCTCGCTAGGGATCGAACCTAGACCGCAGGTTCCGGAAACCTGTATACTATCCATTATACTACGAGGCCCAATGGGGATGCAAAGATAAACAATAGATGTGAGATGTGGGATGGAAGTTGTGAGAATCACCTGCACATTTAATCATCAATCCCTAACTTGTGCGCCCATTGAAAGCATCAAGTCATGCGTCCATCGATAACTTCGTACATCAACGCCCAAACCCAGCTGTCCACCCACCGCATCGATAAAGTCCTTGAGCTCCTTACCGGTGGAGCCACCATCCCCTTTATCGCCCGCTACCGGAAAGAGATGACCGGCAGCCTCGATGAAACTGAAATCGGTCGCGTTGCCGAGTTGAAAAAGCATTACGAGGAAATCATCCACCGGCAAGACTTCATCCTGGACACCATCCGCAACCAGGATAAACTCACGCCGGAACTGGAACGCACCATCCTGCAGACAATGGACCCGGCCATCCTGGAAGACCTCTACCTGCCCTTTAAAGTGAAACGGAAAACCCGCGCCACCAAAGCCAAAGAACTCGGACTGGAGCCGCTGGCGGATGCACTGTGGAAACAGACCTATGAATACGTAGATCGTCTGGTCAAACCTTACATCAAGGACGAGGTACCGGATGCCGAGGTAGCCTTGCAAGGGGCCCGGGACATCCTGGCAGAGCGCATTTCCGAAGACGCCACCCTCCGGGGATGGCTGCGGGATACCTTTCAGCGACATGCCCATATCCACAGTAAACTGGTTAAAAGCAAAGAAGAGGACGCCCAGAAATACCGGGACTATTTTGAATTTTCCGAAAAGCTCGCATCCATCCCTTCGCACCGGTTACTGGCCATCCTGCGCGGTGAGCAGGAAGGCTTCCTGCGCATCCACGTCGAACCTGACGCGGAAAGGACCCAGGATCAGCTGAACCGCAGCGTATGCAAAAACCGCAGCGAAAGCGCCGCCCAGGTCGGGAAAGCCGCGGAAGATGCCTACAAGCGTCTGCTCCAGCCCAGCCTGGAAAATGAACTTAAAAATGTAGCTAAAGATAAAGCCGATACGGAAGCCATCCAGATCTTCGCTCAGAACCTGCGTGCTTTGCTGCTTGCCGCACCTTTAGGAGAACGACGCGTCCTGGCCATCGACCCGGGGTTCCGGACGGGTTGCAAAGTGGCCTTGCTGGACCGCGATGGTACATTCCTTCACCATGGCACCATCTACCCGCATCCGCCCCAGTCGAATTCCGGAGAAGCATTTCAGGCCCTAAGGCACTGGATCGACCGCTATTCCATGGAAGCTATCGCGATCGGGAACGGGACAGCCGGCCGGGAGACGCTGGAATGGCTGCATCAAAGCCTCGACTCATCGTGGAGAGAACGTATTTACCTGGTATCAGAGAGCGGTGCTTCCATTTATTCCGCCTCCGAAGTGGCCCGCGAAGAATTCCCGGACCTTGACCTGACCGTCCGGGGTGCCATCAGCATTGGGCGGCGACTCAAAGATCCACTGGCCGAATTGATCAAAATAGACCCAAAATCAATCGGTGTAGGCCAATACCAGCACGATGTGAATCAGAAAGCGCTCAAAGACAAGCTGGATCGTGAAGTAGAATTCTGCGTCAACCAGGTCGGCATCAACCTCAATACGGCCAGCCGGCAATTATTGACTTACGTTTCCGGATTAGGACCGGTCATTGCCGAGAATATCGTGCAATACCGGATGGAACACGGCGCTTTTCGGGACAAGGCAACTTTACTGAAAGTCGCGAAACTGGGCCCCAAAGCTTACGAGCAATGCGCCGGTTTTCTTCGTATCCGGGATGCCGCCAACCCCCTTGACAATACGGGGGTCCATCCGGAACGCTATGAACTGGTGCGCAAGATGGCTTCCGACCAGCATACCGATCTGCATGGCTTATTGCACGATGGTGGCAAATTGAAATCCATTGAGCTGGCGCATTACACTTCAGCAGAAGTCGGACTGCCAACCCTGAAAGATATTGTCCGCGAGCTGGAAAAGCCAGGCCTTGACCCCAGGGGAGAAGCTGCTCCACCCGAATTCGCCGCCCATATCCGGAGCATCGATGACCTCCAGCCGGGCATGGTCCTGCCGGGAGTCGTCAATAACATTACTCAGTTCGGAGCTTTCATCGACCTGGGCATCAAAGAAAGCGGATTGGTTCACCTGAGCCAAATGGCAGACCGCTACATCAAGCATCCCGAGGAGGTAGTGTCTCTGCAGCAGCAGGTCACCGTTAAAATCCTGGACATCGACCATGCCCGGAAACGCATCAGCCTAACGATGAAAGGCCTATAATTGGTCATTGCGAGCGAGGGACGAGCGATGCAATCCGTAAAATACCATCTGAGAAAACTGGTCGGTTATAACGTCAACACGCAAACACGAAAGCACCAAAACACGTCTAATCAGGCATAATTTTTGCTTTAAAAGTCTGTTAAACGCCGTCCGATATGATGACCTTGCTGGTTTTTGCGCTATTTTACCGCAAAATAAAAGGAGTTACTATGAAAAGAACATTGGTATTATTGTTTCTCGGAGTCATGGCATTTGCCCTCCATGCCCAATCACCCTGTGCCCAGCAGAAAGCCTGTTGCCAGGCTAAAGCAGTGCAAACTTCCTTAACGGACACAGATCTTAAGGCAGCGGTGAAACTAGCTTCTCTGGATGAGACCATCGAGGTACGGAAAGATGAAGCCAATGGACAAACCCAATTCGTTCGCAAGCAGGTTTGCCCGATGTCCGGAGCGGTATCCTATGTGGATCTGCAGTTTGATCCGGAAAAACAACAATTCATCAATGTGGCTCCCGTCGCAATGGAAGCTTCCACCTCTGAAACTGCCCAAGCAACAAAATCTTGCGATAAACCGTGCGACAAACCATGTGCTGACAAACCATGTCCGCTCGGTTGTTGTGCCGGCAAGACGGAAGCTTCGGCTGCACCGCAAACCATGAAAGCATCACAATCCATCGAGATAAAACCTGGAATGAAAACGTCCAGCAGCAAAAAAACAAAGGTGCAATAACGATGATGCACCTCCTTAAAAAAGCGGTATATGCAACACATGTACCGCTTTTTTTATGTTACGTAACATCCTGGGGTACTGCTTGCCGGAACCGTTTGAATGCATTAAATTGTTGGAATTTCGGTACCTTTACCGAGCCAATATGTAAATCATTCGAATATGTTTTACCACAAAACCATCCTGGATGCTATCGGTGATACCCCTCTTATCCAACTGAGAAGTATACCTGCGAATGTACCTGGCCTGGTACTTGGAAAAGTGGAGGGGATGAACCCGGGCCATTCCGCAAAAGACCGGATAGCGAAGTTTATCATTGAAAAAGCTGAAAACGAAGGATTGCTGAAGCCTGGAGGAACCATTGTTGAAGCCACCTCCGGAAATACCGGATTCAGCATGGCTATGGTTGCTGCCGTGAAAGGCTATAACTGCATTCTTTGCGTCCCCAATAAAATCTCCAAGGAAAAAATCCAATTGATGGAGGCCATGGGGGCAAAGGTTAAAGTAACGCTGAGCTTGCCGTATGACGATCCTGAATCGCATTATTCCCAAGCCGCTGCTATTGCCGCTGCCACGCCTAACTCCATCTACATCAATCAATATTTCAACGCCAACAACACCGAAGCACACTACCACACGACGGGTAAAGAAGTCTGGAATCAGACCGAAGGAAAAGTGACCCACCTGCTTGCCAGTATGGGTACCGGCGGCACCATCACCGGAACCGCCAAATACCTGAAAGAAAAAAATCCTCAGGTTAAGGTCATCGGCGTCGATGCTTATGGCTCTATCCTCCAGCAATATCATGAAACCGGCACGTACAGTCAGGAAGATATCCATCCGTACCTGCTGGAAGCTGTTGGGAAAAATTTTATCCCTTCGGCGACCGATTTTAAGCTGATCGATGAAATCGTTAAGGTTACCGACCGGGAAAGTGCTTTACTTGCCCGTCGATTAGCTAAAAAAGAAGGTATCCTGGCCGGTTATTCTTCCGGAGCAGCTCTTGCCGCTCTGAAAAAGATTAAGAGCACCATCAAAGAGGATGATGTGGTCGTCGTCCTTTTGGCAGATCATGGAAGCCGGTACATGAGCAAAATCTACAACAATGCCTGGATGCAACATGTCGGTTTCTTCCATACCTCATTCCGCAATCTAAACCGCTCAAGGGTCATATATCTGAAGGAACAATGGCGTAAAGTGATTGACTTTTACTCCTGATCCAGGCTCAAGTTACCGGATAGCCCCAGGCCAATGTGAAAATATATCTACGCGATAACGGAAATCGTAAATAGGTTCCGATATTTGTATTTGCAAAAACATCATTCGTCTTAGACGATAAATAATTCTTCTTATGGACATTTTCGATCGTATCGAACAAAAAAGAGGCCCGCTGGGCCAATATGCCGCAGATGCGGAGGGCTATTACATTTTCCCCAAGCTCACCGGTGAATTGGGTAACCGCATGTTCTTCCAGGGCAAAGAAGTAATCTGCTGGAGCATTAACAATTACCTGGGACTGGCCAATCATCCCGAAGTACGGGAAGCGGATGCCCAGGCAGCTAAAGATTGGGGCCTTGCTTATCCGATGGGCGCCCGGCTAATGTCCGGAGCCACCGAATACCACGATGAGCTGGAGCGTCAATTGGCTGCATTTGTTGGTAAAGAAGCCGCCTTGCTGGTTAATTTCGGATACCAGGGAGTCTTCTCAGCCATCGATGCTTTGGTCAGCCGTCATGATGTAATCGTCTACGATGCGGAAAGCCATGCCTGTATTGTCGATGGCGTACGTTTACATATGGGTAAGCGTTTTGCATTTGATCACAACGATATTGCCAGCCTGGAAAAACATTTACAGCGCGCCACCCGCCTGACCGAACAGTCCGGCGGAGGAATCCTGGTTATTTCTGAAGGTGTTTTCGGCATGCGCGGAGACCAGGGAAAACTACGCGAAATTGTGGCATTGAAGGAAAAATACAATTTCCGCTTGTTTGTCGATGATGCTCATGGGTTCGGAATGCTGGGCAAAACCGGCGCCGGTACCGGTGAGGAACAGAACATACAGGATTCCATCGATGTTTATTTTTCAACTTTCGCCAAATCAATGGCCAGTATCGGTGCATTCTTTGCCGGTACGCCCAATATCATCGAATACCTGAAATACAACATTCGCTCTCAGATCTTTGCCAAGTCATTGCCCATGCCTCTGGTGATCGGCGCTATTAAACGGCTGGAATTGTTAAAAACCAAGCCCGAACTTCGCGATAAGCTGTGGCATAATGTCCGCAAATTGCAGGATGGTCTTAAGTCCCGCGGGTTTAATATTGGCGCTACGAACTCCTGTGTCACGCCCGTCTATCTCCAGGGCACACCTGAAGAAGCAACACAACTCGTTTACGACCTGAGAGAAAATTATCACGTATTCTGTTCCATCGTTGTGTATCCGGTCATCCCCAAGGGAATGATCATACTGCGACTCATCCCAACCGCTTCGCATACCGATGAAGATATTCAAATCACCCTGGATGCATTTGAAGCAGTATCTGAGAAGTTGCGTTCCGGAGTCTACGGCAGCGAGATTTATAATCCGGTCAAAGCCTGATCCGGAATTAGGATATAGCATTTGGCCACCGGGTATTTCGGTGGCTATTTTTATTTAAACCCGGTATGATTTCCATGCATACCATCCAATTCCTCCCAAAAGAAACAGTAGCCCCAACCCCACCGGTAGCAGACTGATCGATGGTTTTACCTCTATCGCCAGCTTGATGATTAAATATTGGATGATTAAAAAGAGGAGGAGGCATGCCATCTTTAAAAACCGCATCAATTTAATGGCCAATCGATAAGATTCATAAGCATTTTCGCGGGTAATTGGTTTGAGGTAATTATAGGTATGCGGATAGCGCTGCAATACCGAAAACCCACCATAGATCAATAGGCTTATACCCGGAATTATCCAGATGGTATTGCGACTTTCCCATTGATCCACAACCCCGGCTCCATTCAAATGCACCGGGATCCGGGGCGGCAATTGTGGCCAGTGCTGTCCGGCGAGGTAAACTACCAGGAGCAATAGTATTAGGGATATCCCCTCCACCACATAATCGCCCAGGTCAGGAGGAATAGAAATCCGGGGTCTATCCATTTGGAAAAATTATTGCGAAGTTTGTAACCTAACAATTTAAGAATACTTCTTAAGAAACGAAATAACGACCATTACACATGGAATACCGATTACTAGGTCGTACAGGAATCCGGATAAGTCCTCTGGGGCTGGGAACGGACAACTTTGCCAACCCAACGTCACCCGAAGAATCCACCCAATTACTCCTGGAAGCATTGGATGCAGGAATCAATCTGGTCGACACCAGCAATAGTTATGGGCAGGGGGAAAGCGAAAAGATCATTGGTCATGCGCTAAAGCAGCATCATCGCCGTCAGCAAGTCATCCTGGCAACCAAGGCCTACTACCCGGTAGGCATGCATGTCAACGACCAGGGTAACAACCGCAGACATCTTATCCAGGCTTGCGAAGATTCCCTGAAGCGATTGCATACCGATTACATTGATCTCTACCAGTTGCATCGGCCTGATGATCTCACCCATCCGGAAGAGACGCTTTATGCCCTGGATACGCTAGTTCGCCAGGGCAAAGTCCGCTATATTGGCACGTCCACGCATCCGGCATGGAAAATCATGGAATCCCTGGGGATCTCCGAAAGCAATCATTGGGTACGTTTTGTTTCGGAGCAATCGCCCTACAATCTGCTGGACCGCCGCATCGAAAATGAATTGATACCCATGGCGCAGGCACACCAAATTGCTTTGATAACCTGGTCGCCTCTGGCGATGGGGTTGCTGGCGGGGCGCTATCCCCAGCCTAAGAAACGGCCGGCAGACTCGCGGGCTGTGATTCGTGGAAGCATCTATGCCGACCGGGTGACGGACAAAGCCATTGAGGCAAGTTTGAGTTTCGTGGTTCTTGCCAAAGCAAAAGGATGGGATCCCGCCCAACTGGCCGTCTGTTGGGTTAAAGATCAGCCTGGTATCACTGCACCTTTGATTGGGCCAAGGACCATCGAACAGTTGCATCAAATGATACCCGTGATGGAAATGAATCTTCCCGAACCATTGCGGGAAGCTTGTGATAAATTAGTTGCTCCCGGAAGTGCAATAGCCAATTTCCACAATTCCGCAGCGTGGATGAAATGGCAATTCTAGTTCCAAATTGGCGTAGGGTAGGCATTGATCATCAACCGGTGAGTTAAAGCTAGGGTGGGGTTTAGCTTAACTTCAACAGGTGACCCATCAGGCTTTTTTTGGTTTCCAGATAGTAGCGATTCTCTTTTCTGGGAGTGATCTCAAGTGGTAATCGCTCGATGACTTCCACATCCGAATGTTCGAAAGCGGTTAATTTGGAAGGGTTATTGGTCAGGAGCCGTATTTTCTTAATGCCCAGGTCCTGCAGGATTTCGATTGCCGTTTCATACGTCCTTTCATCCGCTTCAAAGCCCAGATGTGTGTTGGCATCAACGGTATTTACTCCTTGATCCTGAATATTATATGCTTTAAGCTTATTGATAATACCTATTCCCCGACCTTCCTGACGCAAGTAGATCAGCACGCCGCCTTCCTTACTGATAAGCTCCAGGGACTTTTCCAGTTGTTCGCCGCAATCACAACGATGGGAGCCGAACAAATCTCCGGTGATGCATTCGGAATGAACGCGAACCAGTACGGGTTGAAAAGGGTCAAAATGCTCACCCACAATAGCAAAATGGGGACTCATATCCTCCGGATCATCGGAATAGGCGATCATCTTAAAGACCCCTTGTTCCATTGGAATAATGCTGGCAGCCTGCGCCTTTAAACTCATTTTACGCTATTGAAGTCCCAAAATTAATACAATAAAAACAAAAAGGATCACAGAGGGTTCTTCATTGGGTTCATTTCGCCGCTAAACGAGCATAGATATCGCCTGAGAATGCATCCGGGTCGCGCTCCGAAACCCATTGCAAGATCTCTGTCGCCGACATCCATTGGTCAAAACTCAACTCAAAATATTCACGAAATGATACATTGTACTGATAACTGCCTAAAGTCTCCAGTCGATGAATGCACCGCGTAGATTGCTCCTTCAGGTAACTGAAATACTCAAAGGACAAGAATGGAACAGCCGTCTGTAACCCAAGCAATGCCGGGTATTCAAAATCCTCGACATCAAGTTTTATGAAATCCGGAACGCCATACTGATCGATCAGTTGCTGCAGCGTAATGACTTCCGCAATATGTTGGCGGTCCCATTGAACATCAAAGGAAGATCGATCGTGGATCGTTGTTCGCCAATCGGCATCCGCCATGGTACTTACGGTCGGCGCTATCGAACTGATATGTAAGGCCAATTTTCCCGGTTTTTCTCCGATTGCTTCCTGATGCAGATGGATTTGGGGTTTATTCCTGAACCTTTTTTTCAAATAGCTGAAAAGGCGAGGATTTGGTTCCACAGCAATTACGTTAGCACCCAGCTTCAGCCAGGTAGCGCTTTGAGCTCCAATGTGCGCTCCGATGTCAAAACACAGGTAGCCAGGCTGTATCCAGCTTCGATAAAACCGGTGCAGGCGCAACTTTTTTACCGGATTATTATAAATCATGCGCGAGCGCAACATCCCGATTTCTTGTTTCAATTCGAATCCCATGGTAAGCGATATCCTAAAAAATCAAATAATTGTTCATTGAATGGCCGGAAAAAAGACTGGAGTGTTTCCCGGATTTCCGTTGGTATTGCTTCGGGCGGTGCTTGATTATACCGGATTTCGGTTGCCGGTCGATACGGTTCAACGCCTAGCCAAGCATACAATTCACGCATCGTTGCGGTCCATTTATTTTGGCCATTGATCGATTTTATATCCAAGATCCTTATCTGATCCCAGCCAAAGGTCTCGATCCATGCCGGCAGTTTTAAAATGTAGCACGAAGGGCCGAGGAGCTGACCGTATTGACCTGTTATAAAGTCTTCCATCTCCCGGTCAATCTCGCGCTCCAATGTTTCCAGCTTCCATCCGATATCTCTGCCTTCAGCGGTAAATCGCTGCAGCATGCGGTAATGTGAAAAGGTCCTCTCCACCGGATCACGCAGCATGAGGATCAATTTGATTGCTGGCAAATGTGCTTTGATTACCTGAGGCGGCACATCAAAAAAAGTATTGGCGCTGGCTTCTCCAGTCAATACCACTCCGGTTGACGGCCAATCAAATTCAACCGGCTCTTCGTACAATAATCCCTGAGCATCAAGTTCAGGCCAGATCAGGGTGGCAGGAGAGCGATTCGACCACTGGGGAAAATTAGCTAAATATTCTTCCCAGTGGCTGGCCAGGTATTCGGAATCATGGATGAAGAAATTCGGCTCTTTGCGCTTTCCCGGCATTATCTGCGGATGGTCGGTCAGATACCGGAATAATGACGAAGTCCCGCATTTACGTTCACCGATGATGTAAAAAGAAGGGATCAGGTACGTCATATTGTCGCCGGTTCTAGGATAAAGTTCTGGGCTGGACTCCTTGCTCAAACCGGAATTCAAAATAAGCCAAATTCTCGAATTTACTACAGACTTTCTCTCTCTCTCATTCGTTAAGTGAGTAGTATAAATTACATAAAACCATTATATTTAAAAGTCGTAGCTTCGCCGAACGGTATTATGAATCGTCTCAACATGAAATTTAGAACGTTGAAATGGATATTGCTCATGGTCTTTGTTTCCCTTCTGGATACCTCAAGGGGACAGTCTCTTGTCCCAACCGTTGTATCCTCTTCCGGAGGACAGAGCCAATCAGGAGATGGTTATTCACTTTCCTGGACGTTGGGAGAAGCGTTCACGACTACCCTGGCCAACGAAGGTTTAAAGCTGACCCAGGGATTCCATCAACCCGACCTCGAAGCGACAAGTGGTCGATTTCGTTGGGATAACCAGGAGATAACCATTTTTCTCTACCCCAATCCTACGAATGAAAGGATATACCTTTTACCCTCAGGGGATGGTTCATTCAGCTACCGGTTAACCTCTCTTCAAGGACAAGTTCTTAAAATATTGACTCCCGGGCCAGGCCTGAGGGAAATCGGCCTTGATTCTTTTCAAGGCGGGTTATACCTGGTTCAGGTATGGAAAGACAACCACCAATTGGGTACCCTAAAATTCATATTAAGCAGATAAAAGATACTGATGAAAACGATTTTCATTCTTGCTATTACGTTATGGTTTACTTCGCTGACCATGGGTCAAACGCCCATGGGTTTCAGCTATCAGGCTGTAGCACGCAATGCAGACAATACCCCGATCCGGAATGCTAATATTTCTTTCCGGATAAGCATCATCAAAACATCCATTTCCGGCACCCTGGCCTATCGCGAGACGCATCAGGTCATGTCCAATGATCTGGGTCTTTTCACTTTGCAGGTTGGACAGGGAACTCCGAACGAGGGCGAATTTAGTACGATTGACTGGGCCGGGGGCCCTTACTTTATTCGCGTTGAAATGGACCCGGAGGGCGGTACCAGCTTTATAAATATGGGTACCAGTCAGCTGCTGAGTGTTCCATTTGCCAATTTTGCGGACCGTGCAGCCTACGGAGCAGACGAAGATGCTGACCCGGCAAATGAAATTCAAGACCTGACGTTGAACGGGTCAACATTGTCCATCAGCAACGGAAATAGTGTTACGTTGCCCTTCGGAGATTCTCTGGATGCCGATCCTGACCCCACGAATGAAATTCAAACATTGGTTTACGATACCACATCCCAGCGATTAAGTCTTACACCCGGGTCCGGCAGCCTGCTATTTCCGGTTTCGCCCTGGCGCAAATCGACCATTGGATACTATTATCCTTTCCAGGCGATGGCCATCGGAAGGAGTGAATTCCCCCAAGGCAATCTTGTCAACTTGTGGAACTCGACCAAGTCGGTAGGGTTAACAATTAATACAAACCGGTCCCTTTCAGATACATCCCGCACAACGGGCGTCATGAACACGATGGTTCAAAGCGGACCGGGCCTTGCCATTGGCTATAAATCACAACTAACCGGCAGTCTGGCGACCCATGGCATTTTGCAGGGCATTGTCAGTCAAATCAACTTGCAGGACTCCTCAGAGGCAAATGGCTTTGGCTATCAGGCCGTCCTGCCAAATTCCGGTAACGGAACCCGCTATGGGTATTACGCAGATGCTCCGGGCGCAAAAGGTTATGCTTTTTATGCACAAAGCGGAAGGACCTTTCTCCGTAATACCGGGATTGGCACGTCCAATCCAACCGAAATGCTGGAAGTAAACGGCAACCTGAAATTTAATGGTGCAACGACCAACGGGATTATCTTCACCGATGGTTCCAAGTTAACCAGTGCCGCGAACCTGGATAACGATCCATCCAATGAATTGCAGGATCTTACTCTGAATGTGCTCGAGGGTGCCGGCCCTTCCAACCTGGACGTATACCAGCTTGCACTGTCCAATACGACGACGGTTGAGCTACCCTATCTCGATCTGTGGACGCCAACCCTGGCAGCGGGAAATCCTCCGGTGATTACGGAGATCAACAGCAATTTTCCCTTAAGAACCAATACCATCAATACGTCTTCCATCTTCGCCGGAAATACCTACTCGGAGGCCATTACCGTCGGTAGCGATGTGAATGGTCAAATCAAGATAACCCCGAGTAAATTTGCATTCAGCAATCCCCTGGGAACCGGAATGGCCTTACAGGAAGACCGGCTTCAATACATCGATCCTTCCCGGGCCAATAATTTCAGCATGCAGTTGACCAATACCAAATTGAATTTTGTCAACAGCGGAGATTGGACTGCGGTGGAGCTGGGATTGAATCAAAGTCAGGGGAAACTGGCTCTTTATCCGGGCACCGGCCTTTCTGCCTATCTGGAAGCCGATATATTAAATGGAAGCCCATACCTCAACCTGCGGAACACCAGCAGTGTCAATGTGGCCAGGATGTCCATTAATCCTGCCGGAGCGGGGTGGTTCGAGACGCGGGGACCTAATGGCATGCTCAATGGTGCCATCACCTCTACCCAGACCAATGGAAACCATGGAGCTATAACAGTCTACGATGAACAGGGACAAAGCCAGGCAGGATTGTTTGTCAATGATGATGGCCAGGGCGTCGTTTTCGCCGATGTGAAAAACTTCCGTACCCCCAATCCGGAAGACCCGTCGGAAGACATCGTCTACGCCAGTCTGGAAGGTCCGGAAGCCGCGGCCTATGACCGTGGCAGTGCATTGTTAAAAAAAGGAAAGGTATTCATCCCTTTTAATAAATATTTCCGGTTGATAAAATCCGAGGAGGATATGACCATCCAACTTACTCCCCGGTCGGCCGATTCAAAAGGGTTAGCTGTTACTGAGATATCTCCGGAGGGTTTTTGGGTCGAGGAATTACATAAAGGAAAAGGAAATTATGCTTTTTTCTGGGAGGTCAAGGCAGTCCGTAAAGGATTTGAAAATTACCAGGTGATCCGGAAGCGCTCGGAAGAAAGGTAGGATACTAATTAAAAAAAAAGCACGACCCACCCCTAAATCCCCTCCAGGGAGGGGACTTTGACGCATGCCAGCAAGGTATTTTATTGCCTTTATTCAATATATTGTTCGCAATGAAAAGGCCATTTGATGCACCTATCTATCTCATCTCCCTAGCATTACACAATCCCCTCCAGGGAGAGGACTTTGGCGCATGCCATCATGGCATCCAGAAAAAATGCATCGCAATCAACGACCCTCCCCTGAATCCCCTCCAGGGAGGGGAATTTGACGCATGCCTTCAAAGATTTACTCCGCCTTTGGTAATTATTCAACTCTATAATGAAAACCAAAAGATGCACACAACTAATTCATAACCCCAGCATTACACAATCCCCTCCTGGGAGGGGAATACAAGGGGTGGGTCGTGTTAATTTCAACCCAATATTTCTGAACCTAACCATACTTGTTTTTCAATTAGTGTAAGAAGCATTTATCCACTTCCAATATCTCCCATGCATTAGATAATTCCCTCCTGGTAGGGATTGTCATCCTGAGCAAAAGCGAAGGAATTAGGTGGGTCTTTATCAAAATCCCTATTATTTTTTATCCAGGGTGGGTGGGTTAATCTCAACGCATTATTACTGACGCTAACCTCACATGTTTTTCAATTAGATAAGAACAATTATCCGCGCCCAATATCTACCTAGCATTACACAATCCCCTCCAGGGAGGGATTGTCATCCTGAGCAAAACCGAAGGAAAAGGGATCCCCTTTATCCCATACCATCCAAAAAAATATCGCAATCAACGACCCACCCCTAAATCCCCTCCAGGGAGGGGACTTTGACGCATGCCATCAATGATTTACTCTGTCTTTGGTAATTATTCAACTCTATTATGAAAACCAAAAGATGCGCACAACTAATTCCTCACCCCCTAGCATTACACAATCCCCTCCTGGGAGGGGAATAAAAGGGGTGGGTCTTTATTAAAATCACTATTCTTTTTTATCCACTCTTCAATTACAAACAAAACCCCAGTCATGTTTCTCTTTACATCCTTGTCATCAAATCTTAAAAAATGAACACCTAATAATTCCAGCGTATTCTGTCGCTCATTATCTAATTTAAACTGCTCATCTCCGTCGTGTGAAGTACCATCAATTTCAATTGCAAGTTGTAGATCTTTACAGTAAAAGTCCACGATAAAATGATCAAGTGGTTTTTGCCTGTCAAAGTCAAAACCCAACAGTTGTTTATTCTTAAGTTGTTTTCACAACAAGACTTCTGATAAAGTCATGTTCTTTCGCAGTTGTTTGGCAAGATCCACCAAGTATGGCTCGTAGGGTATAATTCTTCGTGGCAATGGAATTGTATTATTTAATGAATAATGAATATAATAAATATTCAACTACCCACCCCTAAATCCCCTCCAGGGAGGGGACTTTGACGCATACCATCAAAGATTTATTCAACCTTTGGTAATTATTAAGCTAAAGAATGAGATCCAAAGACGTGCACAACTAATTCCTTACCCCAGCATTACACAATCCCCTCCTGGGAGGGTTTTTGTCATCCTGAGCAAAAGCGAAGGAAAAGGGGTGGGCCGTGTTAATTTCAACCCAATATTTCTGACGATAACCATACTTGTTTTTCAATTAGTGTAGGAAGCATTCATCCACTTCCAATATCTCCCATGCCAACCCACCCCTAAATCCCCTCCAGGGAGGGGACTTTAGCGCATGCTGTCAATGATTTACTCCGCATGGTAATTATTCAATTCTATAAAGAGATCCAATGGATGTGCACAGCGAAATCCACCCCCTAGCATTACACAATCCCCTCCTGGGAGGGGAATACAAGGGGTGGGCCGTGTTAATTTCAACCCAATATTTCTGACCCTAACCATACTTGTTTTTCAATTAGTGTAAGAAGCATTCATCAGCACCCAATATCTCCCCAGCATTACACAATCCCCTCATCGGAGGGATTGTCATCCTGAGCATACGCGAAGGAAATGCGAGCCCCTTTATCTCATACCATCCAAAAAAATATCGCAATCAACGACCCACCCCTAAATCCCCTCCAGGGAGGGGACTTTGACGCATGCCATCAATGATTTATTCTGTCTTTGGTAATTATTCAATTCTATAAAGAGACCAATAGATGCTCACAGCTAATTCCTCAACCCAGCATTACACAAAGGGAGGGGACTTTGACACTTGCCATCAAGGCATTTCGCTGCATTTTTTAAATATTTAATTCTATAAGTTGGATTTATTGGATTCATTCGGTCAGCTACGATGACCTCATCCAATTGCTACGCAGATAATCCAGAAATGATTCCCGGGAAATCAACTCCGCACCAAACTGACGTAAATGTGCGGTGTCCTGTTGACAATCAATCAATACGATTCCTTCACCCTGCAAGTGTTGCACCCACTTGATGAATCCAAATTTGCTGGCATTGGGTACTTCGGTAAACATGGACTCTCCATAAAAGACATCACCTATCCGCAGCCCATATAAACCGCCGACCAATTGATCCTCCTGCCACACCTCAACCGAATGTGCGTAACCCATAAGGTGCAATTTAATATAGGCTTCTTCCATCTCAGGCAAGATCCAGGTCCCGTCCTGGCCTTTGCGATCGGAAGTACTGCACCGGTGGATAACTTCTGAAAAACATTGATCCGTGGTCCACCGGAACCGGTCCCGGTTTAAATAGGAGCGCATGCTCTTGGCAATCTTCAGTTTATCCGGAAAGAGTACTAACCTGGGATCCGGGCTCCACCAGATAATCGGATCACCCTCGCCGTACCATGGAAAAATCCCAAAGCGGTAAGCCAACAAAAGGCGTTCAGGACTTAGATCCCCGCCTATGCCAACAATGCCATCCGGACTGGCTTCGTTTGGATGAGGAAAGACCAATTCATCAGGAGGTATCAGGTAAATCGGAGACATAATTCCTCCCGGTTAGGAAGGTTTGGTTTCGTATTCAATGACTGCAGAAAGACCGCGATCGATCAGGGCATCTTTTTTCGGCTTTAACACCTCGAACTGGTCGGTCTTTACGGTGGCTTTTCCCTTAAAATGGATCAGCATACTTAATTGTTCAGCCTGTTCAGCGGTATGCTGACAGATTTCCATCAGGCACTGGATCACCCAGTCAAAGGTATTAACGTCATCATTGTAGACGACCAACTGAGCCTGCTTCCCCAGATCGGTGTCCAGATCCGCCAGGAGTACCTCCTCGTCTTCCTCAAATAGTTGCTGCCACAAAGATTGGGACATATTAAGCTAAGTTTTGGAGCGTCTTCTTGATTTCATTAAAGTTAGGCAGTTCTCCGGCATTTTCCAACACTTCCGCGTAGCGAATAATTCCTTCTTTATCAACTACAAAAGCACTGCGTTTAGCTACTCCCCGCATCCCTAATCCGAACGCTTCGTAGATCGTTCCATAGGCGCGTATTACTTCCTTGTTAAAATCGGAAAGCAATGGGAAGTTGTATTGTTGCGCCTGCTTAAAGGCTGCCAACGTCTGCGGTGAGTCCACTGAAATGGCAAATATCTGGACATTCAACGCCTGATACCAACCCAATTCATCACGCATGGAACATAACTCGGTGGTACAGGTTCGCGTAAATGCCAGCGGAAAAAACAGGATGACCACCGGTTGCCCTTTAAAGTCGCTAAGGCTAACCGGCTTTTTCTCATCGGAATACAATGTGAACTGAGGTGCGACCTCTCCTACCAATGGTGCCATGTTTGCATGAATTTGACGGGCAAAAATAGAAAAAATCCCTTACCACCCAGAATGGATTGGGTCACAAGCCAAGCATCGCACCCAAGCAAATGACTGATCGAGTATATTTACCGGATGAACTGGAAGTCCGGAGAAAAGCGAGCATATCTGGAGCTGCACATTGCGGTCGTATTGTTCGGTTTTACAGCGATCCTGGGTGACCTGATCACGCTGCCCTCGCTGACCCTGGTGTGGTGGCGCGTTTTTCTGGCATCCATCAGTTTGTACCTGATCATCCGCCCCCGGCAAACATTGCAAAAGCTTTCCCGGCGCGCTATGCTCCGTTTTATTGGGATCGGATTTCTCGCCGGATTGCACTGGGTAGCCTTTTTCGGGTCGGTAAAACTCTCCAATGCATCCATCACCCTGGTAACGCTTGCCAGCGGCGCCCTCTTTGCCTCCATGCTGGAACCCTGGTTTTTTCGAAAAAAGGTGGCCCCGATGGAAGTCCTGCTGGGATTAATGGTAATCCCGGGCATGTATCTGGTGGTATCCAGTATTGATTTTAGCATGTGGGCCGGCATAGCGGCAGGCCTGGTAGCTTCCCTACTGGCCGTATCCTTTTCCGTTCTAAATAAAAACTACATCAAGGACAGCGACGCCCTGACCATCACATTTCTGGAGATGAGCGGAGCCTGGATCCTGGTCAGCATCCTGCTACCCATTGTGCAATTGGTTGAGCCGGTGCCTCTTGCATTCTGGCCGAGAGATCTGGATTGGGTCTATTTGCTGATTCTGGCGCTGGTATGCACCACGCTAGGCTATGCCATGTCCCTCAATGCACTCAACCATCTGAGCGCCTTCACCACCAGCCTGGCATTAAATATGGAGCCGGTCTACGGCATCATCCTGGCCTGGCTGATCCTTCATGACAATAAAGAACTGAATTCGACCTTTTATCTGGGGGTAATCGTCATTTTGCTGGCGATCTTCAGCCACCCCTTTTTGAAGAAACAACTACGGAAAAAGCAAGCACGATGAACGATTACCGCGCCATACAGGATTATTGCGGTGCACTATCCGGTGAGCAACACCCCCTATTGGCAGCACTGCAGCGGGAGACGTATCTGAAGACCATCTACCCGCAGATGCTCTCGGGCCATCTTCAGGGGCAGGTCTTGCAATGGATCACGGCCTGGGTTCGGCCCCAACGTGCGTTGGAGATTGGCACCTTTACAGGTTACTCGGCCATCTGCATCGGTTTGCAGTTGCCGGAAGATGGCCATCTGGATACCCTGGAAGCCAATCCAGAGTACCGGCACATCTCCGATAAATACATTCGCGAAGCCGGACTCGAATCCAGGATCACCTGCCATCAGGGAGATGCCCTGACCCTATTGGCCGATCTGCCGGGTCCTTACGATCTGGCTTTTCTTGATGCGAACAAAAGGGAATATCCCGCGTATTTCGAAGCCATACTGCCAAAAATGAATCCCGGCGGGATCATCCTGGCCGATAACCTGCTGTGGTCGGGCAAAGTCATTGATGATCCGGGTGACCCGGATGCACGTATTTTGAGGGAATTCGCGCTACAAGTCAAG
This sequence comes from Lewinellaceae bacterium, assembly GCA_020636355.1. Taxonomy (GTDB): domain Bacteria; phylum Bacteroidota; class Bacteroidia; order Chitinophagales; family Saprospiraceae; genus JAGQXC01. The sequence continues at coordinate 138,598 of JACJYB010000012.1, forward strand.
AACGATCACCGGGTGGAGTCCCTTCTATTGCCTATTCGTGACGGACTGCTACTGATTAAAGTTTTGAAGGTTGAAGGTTGAGTATGGAAACATCCCCCTTTATCCCCCTTCAAAGGGGGAATCCGTTATCTAAAAAATCGTGATGTCAGGTATATACATCCATATCCCCTTCTGTAAGCAGAAGTGCCATTATTGCAACTTTCATTTCAGTACTTCCAGGCGACTACAACCACAAATGGTGGAAGCATTGGTCCGGGAGCTGGAACTGCAAAAGGATTACTTGGAAGGAGCGAAGGTTGGAAGTATCTATCTGGGCGGCGGCACCCCATCCCTGTTAACCTCTGAAGAACTGGACCGCCTGTTTGCAACTATCCACCGGCTGCACTCGGTGGATGCTGGCGCCGAGATTACCCTGGAAGCCAATCCTGATGACATCACTCCGAATACGCTGCAATTTTGGAAATCCATTGGGATCAACCGGCTGAGTGTCGGCATCCAGTCGTTTCACGACATCGACCTGCAATGGATGAACCGTGCGCATGATTCCCGCCAAGCCCGGCAATGCCTGGAGTGGATCGCTGCATCCGGGATTCCGCAGCTTACGATGGATCTGATCTATGGCAGCCCAACGACCAGCATGCAGGCGTGGCAAGCAAATCTTGATGTCTTCTTCCAGTACAACATTCCCCACCTTTCCGCTTACTGTCTCACCGTCGAGCCCCGTACTGCCCTCGCCGGTATGATCCGTAAAGGCAAAAGCGATGCACCTGACGATGAACTTGCCACTGAGCAATTTCTATTCCTGATGGATCGCATGGACGCTTCCGGATACGATCATTACGAGATCTCCAACTATGGCAAGCCCGGCCACCATGCCAGGCATAATACCAGTTATTGGCAAGGAATCCCTTACCTGGGCATCGGTCCGTCCGCGCATTCGTATAATGGTACTACCCGTCAATGGAATGTGGCTCACAATCCCCAGTACATCAAAGCCATCCTCGAGGAGAATAAAATACCTTACGAACAAGAAACGCTGGACCTCCCCACCCGCTATAACGAATACATCATGACCGGACTGCGGACGATGTGGGGTATTTCCATCAATCGCATTAAAGAAAATTATAATAAATATTTCACTTTATTCTCCCAGGAATTACAACGACTCATCCAGGAAGGATTGGTCAAACTGATTGAGGATCAGGTAGTTCTCACCCGGATAGGAAAGCTCCAGGCGGATGGGGTGGCAGCGCGGTTATTTATGGTATGAATTTCTCCCTACTTTAAAAACAGATCCAACAGCTGAATCGCCGCCTCAGGAATGTGGGTGCCCGGTCCAAATACCGCCACCACGCCGGAAGCAAACAATGCCTCATAATCCCGCGGTGGAATCACTCCACCGGCGATGACCAGGATGTCTTCCCGGCCGGCCTGCTTCAGGGCTTCGATGACCTGCGGGATCAGCGCTTTGTGTGCCCCGGCCAACGATGAGATCCCGATGAAATGGACGTCGTTATCCACCGCCTGGCGGGCAGCCTCTTCCGGTGTCTGAAAGAGTGGTCCTACATCGACGTCAAAGCCCATATCGGCAAAGCTGGAGGCGATGATACGGGCACCGCGATCATGGCCATCCTGGCCCAGCTTACATACCAGGATGCGCGGACGGCGACCGTAACGCCTTTCAAAGGCATCGGCCCTGGCAATAGCTTGTTTGAATTCCGAATCTTGTTCCATGGTTTTTGCATATACGCCCTGGATGGTGTCCACCTGTGGCTGATAACGGCCGAAAGCTTCCTCCATGGCCATACTTATTTCACCCAGCGTCGCCCGGACTCGAGCAGCAGTCACCGCGACCTCCAAAAGATTACCGGTCCCATCCCGGGCAACTGCTGCGAGTTCTTGCAAGGCGTTGGCTACAGCATGCTCATCGCGGGTACGGCGTATTAGGTCCAGACGGGCCAACTGATTGGTTAAAACGTCTTCCAGCGAAACCTCCAGCAACTCCACCTCCGTCGTCTCATCTACTTCATAGCTATTAACCCCTACGATTGGATAGGTGCCGCGATCGATACGCGCTTGCTTCTCGGCAGCCATGGCTTCGATGCGCCGTTTAGGCAGTCCGGTTTGGATGGCTTTGGTCATCCCGCCCAACTCTTCAACTTCCTTAATGTAGGCCTCTGCTTCCCGGATCAGTTCCAGGGTCCTTTTCTCCAATGCCTCCGAACCGCCCAGGACATCGATGGTCTGGCAGATGTCTGTTTCCCGCTGTAGGTATAACTGGGTGTCACGGGCAATCCGGGCGGAGAAATCGGTAGGGAGCGCCAGTGCTTCATCCAGCGCATTGGTATGTAATGATTGGGTGCCCCCCAATACCGCAGCCATGGCTTCGATACAAGTGCGGGCCACATTATTAAACGGATCCTGTTCGGTGAGGCTCCAGCCTGACGTCTGGCAATGCGTGCGCAGCATCCGGCTCTTGAGATTCTTAGGTGCAAAGGCACTCATCAGGCGGTCCCAAAGAAATCGTCCGGCACGCAACTTAGCGATCTCGGTCAGCCAGTCCATGCCAATGCCCCAGAAAAAGGAGATACGCGGCGCAAAATCGTCCACATCCAGTCCGGCTTTGATGCCCGTGCGCACATATTCTAAGCCGTCCGCCAGGGTATAAGCCAGTTCCAGCGCTGCGGAGGCACCGGCCTCATGCATGTGATACCCACTCACACTGATGGAGTTGAAGCGAGGCATGTGCTGTGACGTATAGGCAAAGATGTCGGCAACAATGCGCATGGATGGCTCCGGCGGATAGATGTAGGTATTGCGCACCATGAATTCCTTCAGGATGTCGTTCTGGATGGTGCCGGCTAATTGTTGCGGCCCGACACCCTGTTCTTCGGCGGCCACCAGGTAAAAAGCCATAATGGGGATGACTGCACCATTCATGGTCATCGACACCGACATGTCCTGCAGTGGAATGCCATTAAAAAGGATTTTCATATCCTCGACGCTGTCGATAGCTACACCAGCCTTTCCGACATCACCCTGTACGCGGGGATTGTCCGAATCATAGCCCCGGTGGGTAGGCAAATCAAAGGCCACCGATAAGCCTTTTTGGCCGGCAGCCAGATTGCGCCGGTAAAATGCATTGCTTTCTTCTGCCGTAGAGAAGCCAGCATATTGGCGGATCGTCCAGGGTCTGCCCAGATACATGGAAGCATATGGTCCGCGCGTAAACGGGGAACGTCCGGGGAGGCCCGGATCCGGCAGATTGGAGTCCTTGCGAGCACTATACTCCAACTTCAGGGACTTATTTCTCCAGGGATTGGACATGCCTAAAATTAGTGAGATTTTAGAGATTAGTCATCAGCCATTCAATACTTGACCATTGACGTTAGAATTTAGTTGACAAGGTAAAGGTAATAGCAGGTTAACCGTGATACCTAAAATTCAACATTCAACAGTCAACCTTAAACCTTTTAATAATAACTTTGCCGGTTCATGCAGATACCCTACACATACGAAATATTACCGAATGGATTGCGGGTCATCCACCACCAGGATGTATTCTCCAAACAGAGTGCGGTCAGTTTGCTTTATCAGGCAGGATCACGATATGACCCTCATCAGCGGACCGGAATGGCACACCTGTTTGAGCACCTGATGTATACGGGCACGCGGCGCTTCAGCAGTTACGACAAAATTCTGCAGCTGGCTGGCGGCGATGGGAATGCTTTTACCAACCAGGACATCGCTTATTATTACGCATTATTTCCTGCGGTAAATCTTTCATCCTACCTCGAATTGGAAGGCGATCGGATGACGAATTTGCGCCTTAGCCAACGAGGCCTGGACACCCAGCGCAAAGTGGTTATTGAAGAATGGAAAGAGACCTGTCTCGACGAGCCATTCGGGGATGTGCTGCATGTGCTGTGTGAGGCTATTTACGAAGATCATCCCTACCGGTGGCCGGTAATCGGCTACGACGATCAGGACATCCGCCGTATAAATCGCGATGATGTAGCTTATTTCTATCAACAATATTACCAGCCAGGACAAACAATATTGGCTATCGCAGGCCCACAATCATGGACGGAAACCCGGGAATCCGTATTGCATTATTTTGGCAGCTTGGCTGGTTATCCTGTCGGGTCCTCCGCACTCGCACCCTACAATTATACCAAGGGATTTCAAGAGATCATCAAACCGGTTGATGTTTCGCAGACCGTGATTTTCATAGCATTCATGATGCCTGGTCGCCGGGATACGGACTATGCAGGCCTGGATTTCTGGAGTCAATGGATGTCGCAAAACATTTCAAGTCCCCTTTACCAGGACCTGATCAAAAAAAGGCAATGGTTGCTGGATATCGACGTTTATCTTACCGGTGGCATGGAGCACGGCCAATTTATGATCGAGGCTCATTTACTGCCGGATAGCTCCGTGGATAAAGTGCTAAAACGCATCTGGTGGCATCTGGATCAGGTTAAAAATGGGCGGTTTAAGCCGGGAGGCATCCAGGCAGTCAAGCACAAACGGGAAAATGCCTTTGAATTTCAGGGGATTCACCTGGCAAGAAAACTTTCATTGTTATCCGAGTCCACCTGGCTGGGTTATCCCGAAGCCTACCTGGACTATCACCGGCAATTTATGGGCTGTTCTATCCCGGAATTATTAGCCATAGCCAACAAATACTTTGTGCCGGAACAATGCGTGACACTTATCTATGAAGGAAAATAAAATTGCATTATGATTCACCCTTATATACCAGGTTTGCTGGAAATAGGCCGAAGTGCGGCAGATGAAATTCTGAATATCTACGCGCAGGAAAATCTGTTCGTAGAGATCAAAGGGGATAATTCACCGCTAACGGCTGCTGACCGGGCTGCACATCAAATCATTAAAGCAGGTTTGACGCAATTAACCCCTGAAATTCCCATGGTCAGTGAGGAAGATGAAAGCAATTGGTCTTCTATGTCCTGGCCGGTTGATGAAAAATACTGGGTGATCGATCCGCTGGATGGCACCAAAGAATTCATCAAACGCAATGGCGAGTTTTCGGTAAATATTGCATTGGTGGAAAATGGATATCCAGTAATAACCGTAGTCGTATTACCGGCTCACCGCTGTACGTACTATGCGGCCACCGGGAAAGGCAGTTTTCGCCTGGACTGGGACTCCGGTCAGACAGAACAAATAAAGGCCAAACCGGCCAATCTTAAAGACCAGTCTTTACGGGTGGTGGTATCTCGCTCCCACCTGGATGATACTACAAAAAGCATACTTGCCGGACTGAATGAACCGGTACCGACTCCATTAGGCGGATCGATGAAATTCACCCGGATCGCAGAAGGGATGGCTGATTTTTATCCCCGTTTTGGCCCTACCATGGCCTGGGACACCGCTGCACCCCAACTGGTACTTGAAGAAGCCGGAGGTCAATTGTTGGATTGGGAAACGAAACAGCGCAAGCAGTATCTTCGTCAGGGGCTTAAAAATGGTTACTTTGTGGCGGCCGGCAAGCTGGAAGGCCTCGATGAATTTATGCATTATGCGCTTTAGCCCGACGAAGGATCAATTCGTTTATTATACGTTTGCGGCAATGATTGCCGGGCTGCCTTTTTCCAAAGCCCTCAGTTCGGTAGCACTCACCATTTTACTTTTCCTGGCGTTACCTGACCTAATCCAATCCGGCTTGACAATCTGGCAGAAATACCGTGCTTTTTTTGCCGTTAGCGGTTTATTGGTTTTTTACCTGATCAGTGTCGGGTATTCCGATCAATTAACCACCGCATTGAAGTTTTGTTATCAACAGAACATCCTCCTGACACTACCACTGATCTGGGTGGCCCATCGGGAACGCCTGCTACCCCACCTGACCGGATTTCTGAAGGTATTTATTTATGCCTGCGGCTTCACCAGTGTCGTAACCCTATTGCTGTTTGTATTGCCGGAAGCAACGACGAGCTGGATTAGTAATCATGTGCCCGGTCTGAATCCCTACGAATACCTGGAGAGCCGGATCAAATTTGGGTTGTACAGTCCATTCATTGACCGGTTACATTTTAGCTATTTGCTGGGGCTGGCTTTATTGGGATTATTGTGGATGCGGCAAAAAAAGATCTGGAGTGAATGGATTACCGGCAGCGCAATTATCATCGTCACCACTTTTCTATTCCTGGGCGGACGTGGTGCACAACTCGGGCTTTTATTGATCCTGTTTATCTGGATCTGGAAATGGGTTGAAAGCACCTATGCCAATCCCAATCAATGGAATATTACAAAGAAATGGGGCCTGGGCACCATCCTGTTTATCGGCTATTTTGTTTTAGCTCCAGCTTTATTATTTCAAACGCTGGAACCGGTAAAAGCACGTTATGATCAACTCTTTTGGGAGATGAAATTGTTGCAAAACGGCGAATACAAACAATGGGATTACCGGCATTTTACCACATTGCGGCGGTTGTTATCCATAAAAAACCATTACCGGCTGATAGCACGACATCCATTGTCGGGAGTAGGCGTAGGAGATTACCGGCGAGACTTGCAGGATGCTTATAATGAAGACCGGGATACCGGACTTGACCTGGATGCCAATGCGCACAATCAATTTCTGTTTATCTGGGCAAATGCCGGATTGCTGGCCTTTGGCTATTTTATCTGGTTGCTTTACTTCGTAGGAAGGAGCGCTTTGGGCATCACTGATGACTGGACCCGAACCCTGGCCGTTTCTGTCCTGATCTTCTTTGTTTTTCTACTATTGTTTGACGTCTTTATCATTTACCAGATCGGGGCGATGGTATTTGTTCTGAGTATTTGCCTGATTCTGGAAGGCTCGAACAAACCATGAAAGTACTCCACATCTCTTCCGCGCTGACCTGGCGCGGTGGTGAGCAACAGATCGCTTACCTCGTGCAAGGATTGCATAAATTGCAGGTCGAACAATTTTTGTTCTGTCCCGAAGGCTCTCCACTCGCATCCTGGTGTCAAGCCAATCAATGGCCCCATCAAACCTATCCAAAGCTGAACCTAAGTCCCAGAGTTGTGCGCCGGCTCATTCGCCTGGCAAAAAACATAAAACCTGACCTGATCCATTTACACGATTCACATGCCCACACCTATGGCGTCCTGGCAAATACATTTTCGGCACATAAAATTCCACTCGTACTGCACCGTCGCGTAGATTTCCCTATCAAACCAAACATTTTCTCCCGCTGGAAATACAACCACACCAGCATTAAGGCCATACTGTGCGTCTCCGAATTTATACGACAGTTATTGTTGCCGGATATAAAAAACAAAGCAATCGTCCACACCGTTTACAGCGGAATAGACCTTGAACGGTTCGGTTCAATCAAGGAACCTTCCAAAGGATTGAGAACGGTATTTCATGTACCCAACGAGCACAGAGTCATTGCCAATATTGCCTCGTTAGCCCCCCACAAGGATTATTATACATTTGTTGACGTGATTCAATTGTTGAAGCAATCAGGCGTTCAGGCAAGCTACTTCGCTATTGGTGGAGATGGTGGTGAGATGGATGAGGTGAAGGACTACGCCTCCCGCAATGGATTGACCAATGACTTGATATTCACCGGATTCCGGCCGGATGTTGCGGACCTTGCGCAGGATATTGAGGTACTGTTAGTATCCAGCAAAGAAGAAGGTCTATGTACGACCCTATTGGATGCATTTTCAGGTGGAATCCCCGTGGTAGCTACCACAGCAGGAGGAATACCCGAACTGGTCAAAAACGAAGAAACAGGACTAACAGCCCCTATCAAGAATGCCCAAGAACTAGCCGGGCAGGTCGTCAGGATGTTAACTGATCAACCTCTAAGAGACCAATGTATAATCCATGCCAAAAAATTCGTCCAGCAATTCAGCTTTGAAACGATGACTTTCCGGATCTACCAGCATTACCAGCACATACTGGCTATACAATGACCATTATTCTTCTTCACCGGAGTCCTCTCCGAAATATTGTTTAACCCGTACTGCAGGTCTTTTACCGATGACTTGTTCCAGTTCCGCCAGCGTTGCTTTCTTAATTTGCCGGACCGAATGAAAGTGTTTTAGCAGCTTTTCGGATGTTTTACCGCCAATTCCGGGAATTTCGGTGAGTTCGGTTTTAATGAAATTTTTGGAGCGTTGATTCCTGTGAAAAGTAATCGCAAAACGGTGTGCTTCGTTCCGGATCTGCTGGATCAGTATCAATGATTCGGACTTTTTATTGATGTATAAAGGATATGGGTCCCCAGGCATAAAAATCTCCTCAAGTCGTTTGGCAATACCGATAACCGTCACTTTTGACAGAATGCCTAATTCCTGCAAGCTCTCTACAGCTGCATTGAGTTGACCTTTTCCCCCGTCGATTACAATTAATTCCGGCAATGGAGTTTCTTCATCAAGCATCCGGCGGTACCGCCGAAAAACAACTTCCTTCATGGAGGCAAAATCGTTCGGCCCTTCGACGGACTTAATATTAAATTTCCGGTAATCGCTTTTGGAAGGTTTTGCATTTTTAAAGACAACACAAGAAGCTACCGGGTTGGATCCCTGGATGTTGGAGTTGTCAAAACACTCGATATGGAAAGGCACCTGATCCATCTGCAGGTCCTTTTGCAGGGTTGTGAGCACCCGCTCAGCTCTTGTCTGACGTTTGGCGCGGGTCGCCTTTTCCTGATTGAGTTGTTGCATGAAGAATTGAGCATTCTTCATGGATAAATCCAGCAGTTTCTTTTTATCACCTATTTTGGGTACAATTACTTTTAACGTATTATCTGCCACCTCAATCGGTATTGGCACAATAATTTCCGTTGCGCTGCTGCTATAGCGCTCCATGATATGATCTACGGCATAGGTCAGGATATCCTCCGGTTCTGCATCCAGGTTGATGGTAAATTCAAAGGTATTGGTATAGATCATGGCGCCGTTCACTATGCGCAGATAATTAACAAAGGCAGTCTGATCATCATAAACCAGGCTGAATACATCTACGTTGGAAACGGAAGTGCTTACGACCGTGCTTTTAGCCTGATAATCTTCAAATACTGCCAGTTTTTCTTTTACCGACTGGGCTTTCTCAAACTCCAGATTTTCGACATGGAAGTCCATAAGATTATTGAGGTGCCTTTTCACTTCGCCAAAATTACCCTTCAGCACATTGGAAACTTGTTGAATGCGGTCCAAATAAGTACGCTCATCCTCCAGGCCTTCACAAGGCCCGTTGCATCGTTTGATGTGGTATTCCAGGCAGATTTTGTACTTCCCTTTAGCAATATTTTCAGGCGTAAGGGGATAATTACAGGTTCGAATGGGAAATAAAGTACGGATCAGGTCCATAATGATTTTTGTCCGTGCCTTTGAGGTGTAGGGTCCAAAATAGGTTGAACCGTCACGAATTACCCGTCTGGTAAAGAATACGCGGGGAAATGGTTCATTTTTGATACAGAGGTACGTATAATTTTTACCGTCCTTCAACATCACATTGAACCGTGGGAGATGTCGTTTTATGAGGGTATTTTCAAGGAGTAGGGCATCACTTTCATTATGCACTATAATGAATTCAAGGTGGTGCGCCATTTTGACCAATGTACGCGTTTTGTATGCCAGGTCCTTGCGATTGGTAAAGTAGGAAGCGACCCTTTTTTTAATGTTTTTGGCTTTCCCAACGTATAAAATGGTGTTGTCCTCGGCTTTAAACTGATAAATACCAGGATCAGTGGGAATGGTATCACGAATCAATTCGTAATCGGCGTACTTCATGGATGACAAAGATAAAAACAAAAAGAGGCACTTATACAAGTACCTCTTTCTGTACATTTAATCCTTACCCCTAGCTAATAACCAAAACCATTTTATGGAAGGGCTGTCCCGTGGGGACACAGGACAGCTCTTTTCTTATCAGGTTTTAGTCGATCAAGACCATTTTCTTCGTCGCTACGTAGTCGCCACTTTCGATCTGATAGTACAGAACTCCAGTTGCGTTCAGGTCTTTCTTAGCAAGTTTGATCTCGTTGTAGCCCTTGGCATATTCGCCGCGTACTACTTTCAAGACTTTACCCGTTACATCCATCACTTTCATCGTCGCATTGCCTTTGCTTGGCAATACAAAACCGATCAACGTCTCCGTTGTGAATGGGTTCGGGTTGTTCTGATACAAGGCGTAGTCTCCTGTAGATACTACCTGACCATTGTTTACAAACTCCAAGCCTACATTGGCTGATTCGCCATTTACATAAGCTTCTGCGTGTGTAACCGCACTCGTCACTTGCATCATCTTGCTCAAACGGCCGCTTTCTTTTGCTACTGCCGTGATCGTGAACAATGACTCGCCGTCCAGGATGCTCAGTCCTTTCGTGTCGTTCCAGCTCGTGGTAACTACACCCTTACGGTTCATGCCAAAGTTGTTCGCATCTACGTTCAGTTTCGCTCCTGCGACACCTGTTACATCCAGGCCTTCTACGTTCAAGGTAAACTGGTACCCGGCTACGTTCGTGAAGTTCTTCGCGTTAAACGCTACCGTAACTTCCTGACCTGCTACTACGTCCGCGTCTTCGATCTGGAAGACCAACTCTGTGTTCGTACGGATCTCTGCACCTTGCAACTGCTGGCTGTTGGCCTTCGAGCTGCCGTTTACGTCTCCAACTTTTACCCCTACGAAGTTCGCAGTGACCTCATTGGCTGACATATTTGCTACCGATACCTCCTCTGGGAAGCCCCATGGTTTCATCGCATCTGCAAATGTGTACGTCTTCGGTACAAATCTCCAACTTGTATTGTTTGGCAATTCATCGTAGATACCCAATACCAACTTACGTAGTTCTACCAGGTCTACTGCCGTGATCTTATCGTCTGCATTAACGTCTGCTGCTATCACTTTGTACGGTGAATCCATCTGCTCAATACCCAGTATGTGCTTCTGGATCGCCAAAATGTCTAACGTCGATACACCATTCGTATAGTCGTCGTTACGTGCTGGCTTAACTACATAGTTCTGCGACATCAATACATTGCCAAATGCATATTTTCCGTCTACTCCTGTCTTAAACGCTGGCAGGTTGCCATTCGCTGAGCTCAGGTCTACGTTTACATATTCTACCGTCGTGCTCGCTTCTGTCGTGATCTGTCCATTGATCGATGCGGTGCTGGCACCCGGACATGCATCCGTACCTGGCTGGATCAACAAGTAGGTCTCACAGAAGTCGTAGTTGCCTTCTTCATCCCATACGTAGATGGTCACCGGCTGGTTACCCAGATCGTCACACGTAAACGTCATCTTCGATGAACGTGCTGCTGCGTCAAAATCAGGATCATCTGCTGGTGCTACCTCCGAGAAGGTGAACAACAATTTATCCGATGCCGTACAGTTGTCATAACTTCCTGCATCCAAATCAATTGCCCATACATCCACCGAGCCGCTTGATGGCATAATCACCGTAGCAATACCATTGTAGCAGTAAGGTGTAGGCTTCTTGCAGTCACGGATCGTGAAGTAGGTCTCACATGTATCTTCATTTCCGCAGTTGTCTTTGGCTATGAACCATACATCATGGGTTCCTACTGAATAGCTACCTTCCAGTATTGTTCCCGTGCCATAGTCTTCTGCTACGCCATCTTGGGATACAATCCAACGGTATTCTATCTGATCTGCTGGGGTACATTCATCCGTTGCAGATCCCAGATCATACGTTACTTCGGCTGCTGTGCAGTTCGAATCGTAGATACAGGTCTCATCCAGATCGTTGCAGGTTACTACCGGTGCATTCAGGTCAATAACCTTGATCACCTGCAGGTATTCCATGTAACCATCTCCGTCATCTTTCAGATTACGGTGGATGCAGCAACGGTTGTCACCTGCTACCAAACGGTCGTCTACAATTACATCCGGGTAACGGCTGTGAATATCCGGTGAGTATACACACCAGTCGATAATCTTCCACGTACGAAGGATCTTGTAGCAGGCCTCGTCTACGATGTCAAAACGCTCGTCTTTGTACGTTACGCCGATCAGCTCACAGTCATCATCACTGATGATCGGATAGCCTGCTCCTTCTGCCGTAGCATCCAGATTCGAGGCATCCGTACATTCTGCCAATACGTCTGCTGGGAAGATAACTTCAAAGTCTGAACGTGGCTTAACATACAAGGTCTGATGATCGTATGAGGTGTTTCCACATTTATCCGTCGCCGTCATCGTACGGGTGTAGGTGCCTACACCGCACTCGTTCAACGAACCTTCGATCTTATCATCTACGTCTGGGTACCAGCAGTTGTCGCTAATCTCCCAGTCTTCCGTCGTCTCGTCAAAGTAACGCTGTGGATCCGGATGTCCCCCATCTGGATTGTCGTATACATCCAACCACAACCATACACGGCAGTAGATCGGTGACCAATCATGATCGTACCATTCGTACAATTCCTGGCAGTGGCTGTAGCTATAGCCGCCATCTCCGCAGGCATAACCACCATAGTAGCCATAATCACCACCATCCCATGGAATCTTCGTGCAAAGTTCTTCATGGCCCAAGGTGATGTGATCTGCTGTAGTGTTATCCATGAAACAATTTCCAGTTGTCAACTCGTCGCTACCATAACATACGTCATGGGCAAACATCGCTCCGTGGAAATCGTATTTATCCGGTCCGTACGTGATCGTGCCCCAGTAAGGAACGCCATCACAATAAACCGTAATGTCATCCGGCGCTATTACTACCGGTGGTACTTTATCGTCTTTCAACAACTGTATCATACAGTCGTTGTAACGAGGCTGAATGTAATATTGTCTGTTGGTCAACAATACCTGTGTAATTTGAGCATCCGTTCTGTACGGGTTGTATACCCGGCTAGTCCAGTCGGATACTGCTGCATTGGTATTTGGATACCATGCACACAATGACCAGGGAGTTTCAACATGTGCTCCTGGTTTTGTACCATAGAAATGCTCAAATACAGACTGTCCTCCAGCTGAATTGGCGGCAACATTTCCATCAACTAAACAATTATGGTATCCGCTGCCACTCAAGCTACCTGATGGTACCCATGAGGTCTCAAAGTACCAGTTAACCGGGAAGTCCCAGCCAATCGGCACTTCGGTCTCAAACAATGCAGTACTGCTGTAATAGCATACCAGCGGAGCCCGCGGATCGCCATAATGTTTATATTCGTCCAACTTCCACATGTACCAGGAAGCAAACCAGGCCGAGTTGTTGAACCAGAACCATTCGTGTTCGCCACCATAGAACAGG
>JACJYB010000013.1 GCA_020636355.1 Lewinellaceae bacterium
GAGTATGTCCCTCCAATTATCCAAAGGTGATGTGGTTCCTTTCTTGCGGGCACTCGTTTACAGTTTTGAAAGCCTGGCAGAGATGCGCCAGATACACTTTCAAACCGAATTTCCTGCGGGTGGTGCACTTCAATATTTTGACCGGGACAAATTGGAAAAGATCGTAACCAATTTGCTTTCGAATGCATTCAAATTTACGCCAACCCTGGGAAAGGTCTTCGTTCGTGCCCAACTGGAAAAAGGTCGGCTAAAAGTAACCATAGAGGACAGTGGTAACGGTATTCCACCGGAGGAACTGGAAAAAATATTTGAACGGTTTTACCAGGTGGAGGGTACCGAGGATCAAGGTACTGGCATTGGATTAGCTTTGGTAAAGGAACTTGTTCAGATACATCATGGACAGATTAGTGTCGAGAGCGCTCAAGGAAAAGGAACGATCTTTAAAATAAGTATTCCGGTGGATCAAAATTTCTATCGGAAAGAAGAAATTGATCAAGCCCAGCCATTTTCCTCAGCGATCATTCGTGACGCTAATCCTAATACACAAACCGAAACCGATTCGACGCTGTCTGCATCCCCGAAAAATCAAGGATTGCCCCTCATGTTGATTGTAGAAGACAATCCTGATTTACGTCGTTTTATTGCAGAGACATTGCAAAATGATTTTTCGATTGCAACAGCAGAAAATGGCCGATCCGGTCTTAATATGGCTTTAGAGCTTACCCCCGATATTGTTCTTAGCGACGTGATGATGCCTGAAATGGATGGATTTATTTTCTGTGAGACATTGAAAAAGAACGAACGGACCAGCCATATTCCGGTGATTCTTTTGACAGCCAAAGCCGGTCAAGAACACAAAATGGCTGGACTTGAAACTGGGGCTGATGTCTACATGACGAAACCATTTGATGAGGCTGAATTACGCATCCAAGCCCGTAACCTGGTGGATCAGCGTCAGCGATTGCGGAAACGATATGAAGCCCTGGGTGAGTTTCAACGAATGATCCATATGGGTCCTGCTTCGGTTGCAGTAACTTCAGCCGACCAGCGCTTCTTAGAGAAAGTATCTAAAGCCATTGAGAATAACATAGACAATGAATTTTTTTCAGTCGAGGACCTCGCAGGAATCGTCTTCTTTAGCCGTAGTCAATTACACCGCAAGCTGAAATCAATTACTGGGAAAAGCCCAAATGAACTCATCCGGGAATACCGCCTTACACGCGCAAAAGATCTCTTGGAACAAGGCCATGGTAATGTGACCGAGGTAGCCATGAGTGTTGGATATAGCAGCCTGTCCTATTTTTCGAGAAGCTTTAAAGATGCTTTTGGCGTGATGCCCAGTGAGTTGTAAGCTAGTTACGACGAATGTACAATCGCCAATTCACAAGACCCGGAGGGATTAGGACTCCGGGTTTAATGTATCCTTTACCGAAAACTTAAGGACTCATGATTTTCGCAAACAGCATGATTCAATTACTATTTAGAAAAATCAGTAGGTGCTAATTTTTAAAAGATCACCTGGGCTTCAAAAAAATTATCATTGACAAATTCGCTAAAATCATCCAGGTCATATTCACCTTTACCGTTACATGATATCAAAATTCCTTCTCCGCTCTTTTCAATAAGCAGGGCGATAAACAGCTTAACTTCTGCATTGGCTATTTTCGTATAGTAATAATAGCCATTACCAAGGCCTTCATTCTTAATGTCCAGTAATAAGGAGCTAAGGCCAAGTTTGTCAACTTGTCCCCGGATAATCCTGTTTGCCTCATTCACATTTACCTTAGGCATATGCATGATTGAAATAACGGACCCCTCCTTCGACTGGGTGGGAAACAACTGGTCTCTGGTGTAAATGATACCACCGTCTTCATTCAGTGTCGTCAGGATGAATTTGGGCGGATTATCTTCTGCACTTCCGATGTAAACAGACAAGAATGCATCCCGAATCTTCTGATCATATAATTCTTTCACAGCAGCATTGGTTCGGGCTTTGATGGTGTAGAGTACGTCGTTGTGTTCAATGGCCAGAACATATCGAATGGAATAAGTAATATTATCTTTTACAACCGACAAATAACCGCTTGTATCACCGTCATAAATCACCGTACTTAACTCCATCAATTGCAAGTTGACTCTTTTCATCACTTTGGGATCGTATTCATCCCGACTTGCACGAAAATCATCATAAGATGTTTCGACGGAAGCAATTGATGAATATTTATTTTCAGTACGAAAATCGCCGTTGTTTCGAGGCAAATAATCCGTTGGGATAGCCATGACTACCCCACTGCCAAGAGATTGTTTGGATTCCTCCTTTTCCGGTTCGATATGGATGTAGTTCGTTTGGTGATTTGAGCAATTTAAAAAAAGGCAAAACCCAATACCCAGGCAAGATAATAATGTTATTTTTCTCATAGATAGCGTTTTAGTCGGAAGCGAATGGAAAAGATTTAGTGCGAAATACGAATATGAGAAATACTTGAACAATTCCGGTATGAATAAGGTGTTTTTTTACGTAACGGCGATGATATCCCTCATCGGGACTGCCGATTCTGTAATCCAAATCATGCATTAGAATTCAAAACGAGGCGATTTATGCAAGCGAAGCATGTATTTCCCGGAAGAAGCATAGTGCAAGCTATAGCAACGAAGAAAAGTGCTTGATAATGAAGCAGAAATGAGCCGTAGTAGAATAAATAGAAAGGATTCTATTCCGTTGTCTATGTGCCATCATATATGGTCTCACCATTATAGCAGTGAGGTGTGCTACTATCTTCCAGAATTTTTTTATTGCAGCATTCAAAACAGGTTGATGATCATTTTTATAATCGTCTGGCTTTCTATAGTAAATTTGGTCTAATGCTTGATTTGGGTGTAAATTAATTAAAGAGCTCAACCAGATTAGACGCCTCGGGGATGCGACCCTTACAGTCTTCATTCCAGTTGTTGATTTATAAAATAAACAAAATACCGATGACCATCAGAACTATTTCCCCCATCGTGTAAGTCAGGTATTTTTTCTCACCTGATACGTATCGAACAGCATCCTACAGCTGCGGCGAAATAGCGTTGCCACTAATTAAAGGCACAATTGATCTACAATTTACTGAACCTATCAGTAACCGGAATGATGGCGAAAACAAATGGGTTATAGTGATTCCTATGAATTTTTATGCTAGGATATCAGTGTCAATATTGGTAAAATAGTCCTTATGATTCTTGGATCCTCTTGCGAGCAGCTATCCCCAGAACAATCAAACTGCACCCTACAGCTACCAGGGCACCGCTATCTTCTCTAAATACAGCTAACAGATTAAATAATGCACCTATAAAGATGAGTACGGAGTAGCTGTATTTTTTATTTGAATTAAACATACGTTTATTCATGGTCTGGGAATAGTTAAGTTGGTCTGGTAAGTTCGCAAAACCCAGAATACCTGACTTTTTTAATCGATACAATTACCCAAAAGTTCGATAAATAGCATTTCATGCCACGAAACTGATTATATTCATTGTGTTCAGATTCAAAGTTATTAAAACCGTTTGTTATGTCTCTCCTTTCCGATTTGATGGCAGCACCACAGAAGTCGACAGCTCCATCCAGGTATACTACATTTTGCGGCATCTTTTATATGGCAAATGGGCTACTTATTTTAGCTTGGCCTGGTGTCGTTCAAACCTTGTTTCGAGATGAAGCATTTGTCGGGAATGAGTCCATGCTTTTCCGGGTAATCGGTATGCTTCTGACGATCGTCGGTTGGTTCTATTTCTTTGGTGGCAGAGCCGGATCACGGTCATTCGTTGTATCCACAGTGATCGATCGGATCATCCTGGTTCCAGCGGTGCTTATACCGGTTGCTTTGGCTTGTGTATTTCCCCATGTTCTGCTTACATTCGGCATCCTGGATCCCATCCTGGGCTTCATTGGGTGGTACCTCCTGGCATCCGATAAATCATAATTCAACCGCTTAACTCCCCTACTGAATTATTTAAAATCAGTCATTTCATTTAATAATTTATTCCCAACCCGATGTAACGGATATCTTTCACCGTTTATTCAAATTAATTGCCAGAACAGGTTATTTGACTGAATAACTTTGAGCTAATCCACTCGTTTACCTGATCAGAATAACCTTTTTACTTATCGCATATTTTCCATTTGAAATATACATCAGATAATTGCCGGCTGGTAAATCGGAAACATCGAGCCTGGTTGTGCCGTCCACATGCAGGTTGAATGTTTTCACCCGGGCACCCAATGGATTAAATAGAGTGATCTGCACATCTTCGTTTAGTTCATCGGACGTGAGCGAAATATTAATTCCTTCCCTGGCCGGGTTTGGAGAAATACGGACCACCTCCGGATCCAACTTCAATTGATGTACTGCACTTGTGTTCGACTCAAACTTGTATTCACCCGTTTCAGTATTTAAAGTAACTCTGTAATTTCCCGCAGTTACCGGAACACTGCGGCCATTCCGGCTGCCAATTCCGGTCGGGAAACTAACATTGCCCCAGTAATTTGACCAGTCATCATCCGCCCGAAACTTGACTTCACCATCTTTAAGCTGTATCGAATTGATGTACCAGAAATAGTTGTCCAAAGAATCCCTGGTCATTTTCACATCCTCATCCCAGGTACCAATAGAGGTTGCTGTCCCAATGATTCCAACTGTACCAAAAACTTTCACCAAATCTAAATTATACTCCGCGGTCGTTGAATTGAAGGTAATATTGTACCTACCCGCAGGAACAGGAATTGGATCTAATTCGTGGGTGGCAATACCGGATGGAAAGCTTACCCCACCCCAAAAGAAAATCAGGTTCGTATCTGCATTAAATACTAAAAACCCATCGGATAAATCAATCCGTAATCTCCAAATGGATGCATCGTCCGGATCGCGTGTCATAGCTGTTATCATAGTGGAATCACCTGACGGCGTAGTAAATAAGATACTGATACCGCGGTAATGAATGATTTTCTCAAAGTTATATTCGAGTGTTTTAGTGTTGAAAGAGACCTCATATTCACCGGCAGACAGGACTTGAATGTCATAGCCGTCCCGGATAGCTATGCCGTTTGGAAATGAATTCCCACCCCAATTGAAAATCCAGTCATGATTACCTCTGAATTTTAGCTCGCCGACCTCTAGCATTACTCTGGCTGTCCACAAGTCTGCGTTTACCTCATCCTGTTTAAGATCGGTTTCAACATCCCAGACTCCCGCAGTAGCATCTCCAATGATGCCGATAGAATTAAATGAGTTATCCTTCTCAAAGAAGTATTCACCAGTCGATTTATTAAAATGAACCAGGTACTTCCCTTTTGGAACCGGAATAAAAGGCCCATTCGCAATACCAACTCCGGTTGGAAAATCCACATTGCCCCAGGTTAATACCCAGGCATCATTTGCCCGGAATATGACTTCACCATCGGTCAGTTGAATGGATAGACTGTATTGATTGGTATCGCTCGTTTCCTGGTACATATCCATGTCGTAATCAAAGCCACCAGGAGTGGCATAGCCATAAATACCAATGTCGGAGTATGGTACAAATGAATAATCACCAGTGTTAGAGTTGAAGGTGATGCGGTATTTTCCACCTTTCTTCACCGGAATATTCGGACCGTCCTGGGTACCCTTGCCGGAGGGAAAACTTCCTGAACTCCAGTTGGCAACCCAGCTGTGGTTCATTCGGAACGCGCAATCTCCAGGGGTCAATTTCAGGATGAGGGACCACCTGTTTGGATCATCCTGATCCGGGATCAAATCCGTATCTGTATTCCATCCTCCCGGTGTGGCAGAGCCGATGATCCCGATCGATGGAGATTGGGAAAAACAGTGAATTGCCAGTAAACTGAGAAAAATTAGTAGTGGTAGACGAAATTTTAATTGGTTTAAGATTGCCACCATTTCGGATGCAAGTTTTCAGGGTTATAACATCATTACAAATCAGGGACTAGTCCATGAACCGGTCACTTGCATATACATTTAATTCAAATTATCATTTGTTTTCGAATAATGCAATAAACTACGGCATTAACCAGACCGTAAATGTTACAATAGGCTTGCTAAAAAGCCGGAACAATGTATCTGCTGCATACTGTACGGCCTTGAATGATTTCAAAAGCTGTGATGCTATCGGTTCATCATTTTGCATCATCGAGGTATACCCGGCAATATCAACGAACAGGATGGCACTAAGCTTTCTTGTTTCCTTCGAGGCTGCTAAGCCAATTTTCCTGGATATGGGAACCAGACTACTATGCTTATTTCAGTTGGATTTCCGTCTTCTCAAGCGAAATCATTCCATTAAAAAAGCCTGAACGGTCGTTGTCAAAGGTTTGTGAAAATGCAGCTATGTCATCGGCTCCATAACTCCGCTTGGAATAGGCGTAAATGCACAATGCTTTCTGACCTGGACTAAGTTCTATCTGCCGGTAATGAAACAGGTTAAATTCCACGACCTCTTCATCCCCGGACTGGCTGACAAAAAACTCCAGCATGACTTCTTTCCCGTCAGGGCTGTCTTTTGCCTGATAACTGCAATAAGAATCGGATTGTTTGCGCTGTTCCAGCTCTTCAATTTTTTGATCGGCAGCATCTGCGACGGAAAGGTCGGTCAGGAAGAGATGGATGGTAAGCATCTCATTGAAATGTTCTAGAGTATTGCCTGCAGGGAGATATTCCTGGATGTAATAGTTGTCATTTGGGTGTTCCGACCACTTCAGACCAAAGTCTGTATCCTGATACCGAATCGGGCCCGGCACAGAAAGATATTCAGTAACCGTCCCATGCTGACCGGATTGGCCCGTGGCCGCTTCTTGTTTCCCTGAATCAGGCGCACAGGCCAGCAGCAAGGTAGTGACTAAAGAAATAAACATTGATCTCATGGCTAATTTGGCTTTTTGGTTGTGTTGTTTACTAGAAATACAGCAGTCTCAGAGGAGGTTTCATTTTCATTCCATCGCGTCCGACCTGCCATATCTTTGATGACGTAAGATACATTTTCAGCTTAAATGATTGGTGAATCACAAGCCTCGGAACCGGGATGAAGCTGCCATGGTTGAGTGGGCCATGATTGAAGAGTCATGGAGCTATAACTTCCACATCTTTATCCGGCTAGCCTAAGAGCTTACGCGGGAAATATTTCAATCCATGCCAGAGCTTTAAAAGCATACGCCCGGGTACGGATACAATTATTGGAAATGGACAGGTCCAGGTTGCCAGAAAAATTGGAACTTACAGGGTATCATCAATACAAGCAGCAATGGACAAGAATGCAATTATTCATGAAAGGAGAAAGTCCGTAGTACCCCGGGGTGTGGGTGTTTTTAACCCCGCAACGGCTGATTCGGCCAGAAATGCCATCGTCACAGATGTGGATGGAAGAGAACTGATTGATTTTGCCGGAGGGATTGGGGTGCAAAATGCTGGCCATTGTCCGGAACCGGTAGTTGAGGCCATTAGAAATCAGGCTCAAAAACTCATCCACACCTGTTTTAATGTAGCGACCTATGATGTGTACATGGAACTGGCAGAAGAGCTCATTGCTTTATTCCCTCACGGCGATCACACCAAAGTGATGCTAACGACCACCGGCGCTGAGTCGGTTGAAAATGCCGTAAAAATTGCCCGTCAATATACCGGGAGGAGTGCCATTGTGGCCTTTACCGATGGCTTTCATGGCCGCAGCATGATGGCCATGACCCTAACTTCGAAAGTCTCATATAAGGTAGGCTGTGGCCCTTTTGCACCTGAGGTCTATCACCTGCAGTATCCGAATTATTACCGCTACAACGATGGCCTCAGTCCGGATGATTTTGTGGCTAGAGAAACCCGACGGTTACGCGAAATCCTGATCAACCGCGTGGATCCGAAGAATGTGGCAGCTGTGATCATCGAATTGGTTCAGGGCGAAGGCGGGTTTGTGGAGGCTCCGGTTTCCTATATACAAGAATTACGAAAAGTGTGTGATGAGTACGGAATTGTATTGATCATCGACGAAGTACAAACCGGTTTTGGCCGTACGTGCAAATGGGGAGCTTACCAACATTACGGAATAACGCCTGATATTTCTGTGTGGGCCAAATCAATGGGCGCCGGCATGCCGATAGGTTGTGTGATGGGAAAGGCAGAGATCATGGATAGCGCCATGCCCGGCACGATCGGGGGTACTTATCTAGGCAACCCGGTTTGTGCAGCCGCAGCATTGGCCAATATCCGGTTCATGAAGTCCATTGATATCAACTCCAAGGCCGAACATGTTGCCGAAATCGTTCGTGCCCGGTTTGAAAACATGAAATCCCGTATTCCGGTCATAGGTAGCATCCAGGGACTAGGTGCTATGCTGGCCTTTTCGCTGGTCAAAAACAAGCAGCATAAGGAGCCCGATGCAGACCTAACCCGGAAATTAGTTCTCGCCTGTCTGGATCGGGGTCTGATCCTCATCAGCGCCGGTGTTTATGGCAATGTCATCCGGATACTGAGTCCACTCACCATCTCGGATGATCATCTAAAGCGTGGGTTGGATATCCTGGACGAAGAATTGGTGCGTTTAACTGGGTCAAGCCATAAATGATCACCAAATATTTATTTCAGAATTGAAATTGTTTTTCAATCCATATGGTTTTGTAATCCATTTTTAAAAATTGTTTCTGCAGATACAGATGTCCAATGCAAAATTTCACGTTATGATTTTCACCCTGCTATCAAAATAGGCCGTGATCCGGAATACCAGCAGCGAAGTTAAAATGCCAAAAACGATGGCATCCAAACCATAGGGAAGATTTATCCCAAACAGGATCAGCATTAACGTAACGGCCCCGCCGCTGATCATCGATAATATCGCTGCCAATGCAGAATGTTTTTTATTGATCAATAACATCAATACCGGCACAAATATGCCGGAAACCATGAACGCGTAGGAATAGAGCATGATTTCCAGCACCTGCTGCATCTGTAAGGCAATGATGATCGCCAGGATCCCGATGATTAAGGTAAACAATTGGGAAGCCCGGATGCTGTCTCCCAGCCTGTTGTGAAAGGGGCGGATGATATCGGTCATGAGATTACCGGAAGCGGCCATCAGACAACTGTCTGCGGTAGACATGATCGCTGAAAAATAAGCCGACATGACCAGGCCCATCAACCCGATCGGCAGGATATGGCGGAGAAACACCGGTAAGGCAATCTCACTGTCAATGTCGGCGACCGTACTGTAGCCCATCCCGGCCAACAATCCCTGCTCCAATGCCACACGACCAAAGAGTCCCAGTAAGGTGCCTAAAAAAGCCATCACCGGCCATTCAAATAAGCCTGCTATGAGCCATGCCTTCTTTGCGGTCTTCTCATCCTTGCAGGCATAGATCCGCTGATACAAAGTCATTCCAATAAACCAGATGGGGACAATAGTGATCATCCAGTTTATGATTTGCACCAGGGAAATATTGGTCAGGCTGAAAAAACCTGGCGGCAAATACCCGGATATTCCGGCCCAACCTCCCAGATGAAAGTAGCCAAAAGGGATGGCGATCAGGATTAAGCCGGACATCAGAATGATCCACTGCACCGTATCTGTATAGACGACCGCTTTCAGCCCGCCTGCTACGGTATACACTATTGCGATGATGCCAATCATCAGTACTGCTTCAGTCGTCGTGATGACCTGAAAAGTTGCCGATGCGAGCTTTGCTCCGGCAAGTATCTGCGAACTGGTAAAGCCTACATATCCAATGAAGGAAATGACGCCTGCAATCAAGGCCGGCCTTTTATCGTAATAGTGTTCGAGTAGTTGAGGGAAGCTCAAAAAATTAAAGTTTTTACCGTGGCTATAGACTTTGGGTATCAGAAACACAATGCTAAGCCATGCGCCCAGAATACCGGTGAAGAGCATCCAGCTTCCGGATATCCCCATCACAAATCCCAGCCCTCCTAATCCAATTGAAAAACCACCTCCGACATCGGTAGCCACCACGGATAATCCGATGTGACCCGCTGACATTTCGCGCTTGCCTACGTAGTAGTCTTCTTTCGATTCATTCTTGCGGTAAAAAAAGAATCCGATTCCCAACATGGAAAACAAGTAGATAATGAAGATGGTAAGGTCTATCCAATGAATTTCCATACGTCCTATCCGGCTGATCGTAAAATTGGTGAATTTTAAAAGTAAAATTTTTAATCCTAATTACCAGGTTTACCCTGCACACCGGGTAGTACAGAATAGTTGTTTGCAGTCTTGTAGGAGATCATTATTAAACCTAATATTATGCGATCAGGCAAATGTTTTCAATGAAAAATCACAACATTCAACCGCTCCTACGAAAAAACTACCTGAAGGCCGTAACTGCCCACGGAGTTTACATTTATGATGAAAATGGCAAACGTTACCTGGACGGGTCTTCCGGGCCTGTGGCCTGCTCACTGGGTCATTCTCACCCGGCTATGCTGGAACCCTTTATCAGGCAATTTGGCAAGATCCAATATGTCTACCGGTCACAGTTCGGTTCCGAGGAGGCTGAGGAGCTGGCAGGAAAATTGGCCGATATTTCACCCGGCAAACATTATTCGCATAGCTTTTTTGTGAACAGCGGTTCGGAGGCAACCGAAACCGCTCTGAAGATCGCCATCCAATATTGGAGGGAAAAAGGCAAAACCTCCAAAGTTCAGTTTATATCCCGTCAAAAGAGTTATCATGGGATTACGATGGGCGCACTAGGTGTATCAGGGCATCAGCTACGGCGCCAGCAGTTTGAAGGCGTCCTTTGGCTCGGACCGGAAAAGCTAACCCGGGATCTGGAGCAAGATCCATTGGAAGAACACCTGGCGGAATTGGAATCGATCATCCACCATACAGGCTCTCAAAAAATTGCCGGCCTAATTCTTGAGCCGGTTATAGGTGCTGCCGGAACCGCAATGGTTCCGCCTGAAGGATACTACCAGGCCATCAAGCAAATTTGTAAAAAACACGAAATCCTTTTAATAGGTGATGAAGTAATGACCGGCCTGGGTAGAACCGGAAGTTATTTTGGCCTGGATCATTGGAAGACCTTTGCAGACATCGTGACTGTCGGCAAAAGTCTGGGTGCCGGATATGCGCCCATTGCAGCAACCTTAATGACAGACGAAATATTGGACCCTATCCGCGAAGGAAGTGGGCTGATCATGAGTGGCCACACCTACAGCGGCCATCCCCTATCCTGTGCTGTTGCCTTGCAGGTTCTTACGATCATCGAACAGGATAAATTGATTGAGCATGTCAGGGAGGTGGGTGACTTGCTTATGGCGGGGCTAAAAAGCAGTCAAGTCCATGTTGACTTTATCAGGACAGTCAGGGGAAAGGGGCTTTTATTGGGGATAGAATTGGATCCCGCCATTCCTGGAATGCAGGGCAGGATAATCGACCAATGTTTCGAAAACGGTTTGCTGGTCTATCCATCGGTGGGCGGCAAGGAAGGGAAAGATGAAAACGGTATCCTGATCGCCCCACCCTATGTTATTTCAAAAGCTGAAACCGAGCAATTATTGGATATCTTGGACACTTCAATTCGTCAGGTGGCTCAAACACGTTAAATGGATCGATTTAATAAGGTTGCTGATTACGCGATTATCAAGCCGTTATTTTTTGACGGGATGACCCTGTTGTTCGGTGGCTTTGGAGGGGTAGGCACGCCGCCCACCCTTGTGGATTGCTTGATTGAATCTGGCGTTAAAGACGTGCATCTGATTGGCAACGACGCCGGGTTCCCTTGGATCGGCATCGGTAAATTTGTGTGCCTGAAGCGGGCTGTATCTTTGATCGCATCCCACATCGGCTCTAACCCCATCGCTGGTGAACTGATGCATGACGGTGCATTAAAGGTGGAATTTTCACCGCAAGGTATTTTAAACGAAAGGGTCCGATCGGGAGGGGTAGGTCTTAACGGATTTCTAACCGAAATAGGCAAAGGAACCCTATTGGCAGAAAATAAGCCCTTGGTGACCATACAAGGTAAAGAATACCTGTACGAATCCCCCTTAACCGGGGACCTCGGTATAGTTTATGCTAAAAAGGCAGACACCTTTGGCAACCTGGTATTTGACAAAACAGCTCGTAACAATAATCCGCTCATAGCCATGGCTGCAAAAACTACTATTGCCGAAGTGGAAGAAATTGTTGACATGGGCGAACTGGATCCCGAGGAAATCATTGTTCCCGGAGCGTATATAAACTATGTCGTGCCGACGCGCGGCATCAACTGGAAATGGATATGGGAGATGCAAGGCAAATAATTGCCAACCGGGCAGCGCAGGAGCTTGAAACAGGTATGACCGTCAATCTTGGAATAGGCATACCCTCACTCATTCCCAACTACCTCGATCCGTCGACCAGGGTCTTTTTTCATTCTGAAAACGGCCTGCTCGGTTTTGGGCCGGCTCCCAAGGTCAATCCGGATTGGGCATTAAGCAATGCAGCAGGCTATCCGGTTAGCATCGTGAAGGGCGGAAGTTATTTTGACAGCACCACTTCTTTTGGCATGATCCGTAGTGGACGCATCGATCTGGCAATATTAGGTTCTCTACAAGTCAGTTGCAATGGAGATCTGGCGAACTGGATCGTACCGGGAAAACGCGTACCGGGTGTAGGTGGAGCCATGGAACTCGCTTATGGCGCGAAAAGATTGATTGCACTCATGCAACACTGCGAAAAGAATGGGCAGCCCAAAATAGTAACTACGAGTACCCTCCCATTGACAGCAACCCGCTGTGTCCGGCGGATTATCACGGAGATGGCAGTGTTCGACATTGATGAAAACGGACTCACCCTGGCCGAATTGATGCCTGGGTTCACCGTAGCAGACATTCGCAATCATACGGAAGCTGATTTTGCCTTATCCGACAAATTAAACGAATAGCATCATGACTGACCAGCAAAAGGTAGAAGCTTACATTGATCAACAACAGCAGGAAACGTTTGATCTCCTGGCCAGGATGGTTAGACAACCGAGTGTTCAGTATCATGAAGCCGGCGCGCAGCAAGTCGTGATTGATAAACTGAAACAACTAGAACTGGACGTGGATGTGTGGGATCCGGACATTGAAGCCTTGAAAAAAAATCCGTATTTCGTCTCTACCCGAAAAGATTTTACCAACAGTCCCAATGTTGTGGGGGTACTCAAGGGTCAGGGCGGCGGACGGTCCCTGATTCTCAATGGTCATATCGATGTGGTTCCTGAAGGAGAAACGACTAAGTGGAAGGACGACCCTTATTCGGGAAAAATTGAAGATGGCAGAATGTACGGGCGGGGCACGACCGATATGAAAGGTGGCAATGTCGCCATGATACTGGCCATCGAGTCCATCAAACGGACAGGAATCCAACTGAAGGGCGACGTAATTTTTCAATCGGTCATCGAGGAAGAATCCGGAGGAGCAGGGACACTGGCTACAGTATTGCGCGGTTATTATGCAGATGCCGCCATCATCCCTGAACCGACTAATCTCAAGCTCTTCATCAAGCAACAAGGCTCACTGTGGTTCAGAGTATCGATCGAAGGTGTCATAGCGCATGGAGGTACCCGTTACGAAGGAGTTTCAGCGATCGAAAAAGCATGGATCGCCCATCAGAAGATCCTTGACCTGGAGAAAGAAAGGAATGCTCGCATCACCGACCCCATGTATGAAAAACTTCCGATTCCGCTTCCCATCAACGTTGGCACAATCCATGGAGGAACCTGGCCATCTTCAGTTCCCGACCTTGTGACCATCGAGGGGCGGATCGGCGTGGGGCCTGATGAAACCATTGATGCCGTCAAGCAGGAATTGCATGAATGCATCAACCAGCTTTCTGCTGCGGATGACTGGTTTAGCGATCATCCTGCTAAGCTGGAATTTTTTGGAGCCCAATGGCTTCCTAACAGCGTGCCGGTAGAGTCCCAGATTGCCGGTATCGTAGAAGAAAACTTCCGGCAACTATTCGGTGATTCCATCATTGTGGAAGCATCTCCCTGGGGAACGGATGCCGGTATTCTGGGCACCGTCGGCGGGATCCCAGCCATTGTGATCGGTCCCGGAGAAACGAGTGTAGCCCATTATCCCAACGAATACGTGGAACTGCTAAAAGTAGTGAAGGTGGCCAAATTATTTGCGTTAACCATCCTCAAATGGTGCGAAACCACTTAACATGATTCCCAGCTTCCAATCGATTAGCCAACCGGGCCTCGACCTGCTTCTCTGTCTCGACCCATTCAATCGCAGAGTACGGGTGGATGAGTTTCAGGGTGATCTACAGCAGGGACTAACACAAATTCTGGATCTATCACCGGATTGGGCTGAAAAAATAATCATCAAAGCACACCGGGAACAAATTGGCTATTTGAATGATCATGGGTGGAGCCAGGAAGCTATGATCCCTGGTTATTTCAACGGGGAGGACTTGTATTTCCTGGTGTTTTATCCGCAAAAGCCGCGGGCACATTCAGACCGGCTGGATTTGGATGAATCCATTGCAAATACAATCCTGGGCATGGACAGAAAGCCCATCGAAACAGACGGAGACGTTATCCAGCAGTCGTCACTTCAAGACGCGGAAAAGCTGGCCATCCTTTATGAGACTGTTTTTGATATCTATCCTGCTCCGTTGGGTGACCCCTCGTACATTCGAAAAACGATGGAACACGGGACGGTTTATGTTCATATTGAACGGGATGGTCAAGTCCTGAGTGTTGCTTCCGCAGAGGTCAACCGGAAGTTTGCCAATGCCGAACTGACCGACTGCGCAACCCTCCCCGAGGAGCAAGGGAAAGGCTACATGCCTGCTCTGCTTACACGTCTGGAAGAACTACTCATTCAGCAGAAGATAACCTGCCTTTATACGATATGCCGTGCTCCGTCTTTTGGGATGAACAAGGTTTTTTACAATTTAGGATACAACTTCAGTGGCTGTCTTGTCAATAATTGCAATATTTATTCAGGGATAGAAAATATGAATGTCTGGCATAAATTGATTAACCGATGAGCGGGTCTGGAAAAGTAATGACGGCATTGTTATTAATCGCCAGCTGGACCTTGCATAGTCAGCGAGTTCCTGTTTTACCCCAGATAGAACTTCCTCACGACTATTATTTCCGTGAATTATACCTCCCTCAATTGATGAGTGGTCCCTCATCGCCGGATTGGTCGCCGGATGGTCTCCAACTGGTCTATGCGATGGCCGGAAGTCTCTGGAAGCAGGATATTCAAAGCCAGACTGCGGAGCAATTGACAGAAGGAGATGGTTATGATTACCAGCCGGACTGGTCCCCGGATGGGAAAGAGATCCTGTTTGTACGTTATAACGGACAGTCCATGGAGCTGATGCTTTTAGATATTGCGTCCGGTCAGGTAACCCCATTGACTGCTAACGGCGCGGTAAACCTGGAACCTAAGTGGTCTCCGGACAGCCATTCCATCGCTTTTGTTTCGACGCTTGGAACGGGTCATTTTCTATTGCACACAGCTAATGTCGATAAAGATAAATTGAAAGACCTTGTCACCAGAACGCCTGACCGGGTTAGTGCCATCAAGCGGTATTACTACAGCGAATACGATCATGCCATCAATCCGGCCTGGTCACCGGATGGAAATAAGCTGATCTTTGTATCCAACCGGGAAGTAGCCCATGGCACGGGGAACATCGTTTCTATGGACCTCGATAATCCTGGGGAGACTACCACGATCCACTCAGAAGAGACCGCCTGGAAAACAGCTCCGGATATATCGCCGGATGGCAGCAGGATGGTCTACAGTTCTTACCTGGGACGCAACTGGCAGCAACTGTGGCTTCTGCCCGCGACGGGAGGTTATCCGATCCAGATCACTTATGGAGACTACGACAATACTTCTCCGAAGTGGTCACCAGACGGTAAACGAATCGCCTATATTTCTAATCGTACCGGAAACACCTCACTGTGGGTCATCGATAGCTACGTAGGTAAGGAAATGCCAGTAGTTACCAAGGACTTGCACTACCTCAGGCCAAGAAAAGATGTTGTTATCAAGACGGTGGATGCTTTGGGAAGGCCGATCCCGGCAAGGGTAAGTGTTCTGGATGGTCAGGGGAAATTTTATGCACCCCGTGATGTATGGATTCATGGCGACGATTCGCGGTATCCGAAAAGTCAGCAATTCGAGACCCATTATTTTCATTCAACGGGCATTGCCAATGTATCCGTTCCCGCCGGAATTCGTCTCAAAATCACGGCCCAAAAGGGACCGGATTATCAAATAGCAACACGGCAAATTGCCGAAAATGAGGGACTTCCGGATACGATCACGATTCCGCTCAGCCGGTGGGAAATACCGGCGTCATTTGGCCGTTGGTGGTCCGGAGACCTGCATGTACACATGAATTACACCGGAAACTACCGCAACACAACGGCCATCCTCCGTGAACAAGCACGAGCGGAAAACGTAGATTTCATCTACAACCTGATTGTCAACAAAGAACAGCGCATCCCGGATCTTGATTATTATACCCCACCGGAAGGAAACAAAATAGAAAAGGATATCATGATCCTCCAGGGCCAGGAATACCACACCAGTTTCTGGGGACACCTTGGGCTCCTCAATCTGACTGAGCATTACCTGGTCCCGGATTACGTCGGTTATCCATACACGGCGGTAGCCAGCATCTTCCCGCACAACAGTTTTATCGCCGATGAGGTGCACCGTCAAAACGGGCTTGTTGGTTATGTGCATCCCTTTTACGATTTTCAGCTCTTCCCCAAGCAATCAGAAACACTGACCAATGCCCTTCCCGTTGATGCAGCATTGGGCAATGTGGATTATTACGAGGTGGTCGGATTTGCTCACCACAAGGCATCGGCAGCTGTGTGGTACATGCTGCTGAACTGCGGACTGCGTATCCCGGCGGGCGCCGGCACGGATGCCATGGCCAATTATGCCAGTCTGCGTGGTCCTTTAGGTCTGAACCGGGTTTACGTCGAGCAAAATGGCACATTCACCAGCGATCATATGATCGAACAGGTCAAACGCGGAAAAAGCTTTGTTACTAACGGTGCCTTGCTCGGGTTGACTGTAAATGGATCAAACCCGGGCGATACCATCGAAATAAACGGTCAGAAAACGAATCTGCAATTCCGGGCATTCCTTCGGAGTGCGGTCCCGGTAGATCACCTGGAGGTTGTCTGGAATGGACGGGTCATCCATGAATATGCCTTCAAAGAAGACCGGAATACCGCTGATTTTACCGGACAAATTGAAGTGGATGGCCCCGGATGGATGGTCCTTAGAGCCTTTAATGATGAAGCAAATCCCGATATCCCGGATTATTATCCTTATGCCACGACAAGCCCAATTTATATAACTTCATCCGGCAAGAAACTGATGTCCCGCTCTTCTGCCGTATTCTTGCTGGAGTGGATTGGTCGCATTGAAAAAATCGTTTCATCCTTTGATGCTTTCCGGACAATGGAGGAGAAAGAACTGATCCTGAAAGACCTGAATAAAGCCCGGAAATTCTACGAAAATTGTTTTACCAATGCCACAATTGAATAAGCGTTATAACCGCACGACCATGAGAATTTTGGTGATCAGGATGCTCTTTCTGCTAAGCGGATTTACCATTTCATTCCCGCTGTCAGCGCAGCATCTCCTTAATATCATCCGGGAGGAAGTTAAAATACCTTTGCGGGATGGTGTTGAATTAGGCGCGATTGTCTATCGGCCGGAAGAGCCCGGAAAATATCCCACCATTGTATACCGGACACCATATGGTGTGGACAATTACGATACCTATGCCCAGATTCCGATCAAGGCCGCCAGACGGGGCTACCTGGTATTCATGGTGGATGTCCGGGGAAGATACCGGAGTGAAGGCGAGTTTGAAGCATATCGAAATGAAAAGCTAGATGGCTACGATGTCATCGAATGGGTGGCGCAGCATCCGCAGTCCAACGGTCGCGTGGGCACCTATGGCGGATCCTATCCGGGTATTGTACAATGGCTGGCCATGTCCCAGTCTCCTCCCCATCTCGAAGCTGCCGCACCTGAGTTGACTCCTATTGGAAGCCACCATTTTATGCATTATGGAGGGGCATTTTCACACGCATGGATTGACTGGTTTATGCCCTACATCCTGCCGGACAAAATGAAACGTGCCCAGGATCCTACCGGTATCTGGGATGCAAGCCGGGCAACTGAAGCATGGGAGGCTTCTGACCGTCAGCCCTGGTACGACTACCGGCCGATGACCGAAATGCCTTTATTGAAGCAATATGCTCCGGAATATTATCAGTGGCTTACGCACCCGGACTCAAGCGCCTGGTGGGATTTTCTCAATGTGGAGCAGGGTTTTAAGAAAATCCGGAACCCTGCCTTACTGTTGAGTGGCTGGTACGACGCAGCTTATGGCCCTGAAGGAGCCTCCAGGGCTTTTCATAAGATGAAGGAAGAGACGGCCACCATCGAAGCCCGGCAAGATACCAGGCTGATCCTGGGTCCCTGGAATCATACATCGCTGAATAGCCGGAAAACCCGTTTTGGCGAGGTTGAATTTGCTACCAATGCCGGCCTGGACTATGACGAAGAGCTGCTTGACTGGTTCGATGAGATACTGCGAGATAAAACCGATAAAAGTCACCTGCCACCAGTCAGTATCTTTGTGATGGGAGAAAACAAATGGCGGGCGGAAAACGAATGGCCGCTGCAACGGGCGGTCACAACCTCCTTCTACCTACAAGGCTCCGGAAAAGAAAGCGATGGAAAACTAGACCGGTCCCTGCCCCCGAACGAAGAACCTGATCAATACCTGTTTGATCCGAACTATCCGGTCTGGGATAAATCCTATGAAAAGTCATATCCATACGACCAGCGTGCCATCGAATCCCGCAAGGATGTTATGGTTTACACCTCGCAGGTGCTCGAGCAACCGATGGAAGTAACTGGTGAGATCAAGGTCGAGCTCTTTGTCAGCTCCACAGCCGCGGACACCGATTTTTCATTTACCCTTTGTGATGTATACCCGGATGGCACCTCCATCAACCTACATGGTCTCGATGCGGGCTACCTAAGGATGCGTTACCGCAATGGTCAGGATAAACAGGAATTCATGGAGCCTGGCGAAGTTTATTCGATTACGATCGGCCAGGCTTATACGTCCAATCTCTTTCAGGCGGGACACCGGATACGGATTTACGTCACCAGCAGCATGGCACCACATTACGATCCCAATCCCAATACCGGCCGAGATATCGCGACGGAAACCGAACTTATCTCCGCAAAAAACACCATCTATCACGACCAGACACGGCCTTCACGGGTGCTATTGCCAGTGGTGCCAAGATAGCGGAGTTTTTATTTCCTATTGCAAGTTCCTGAGGCCATATTCAGGGTGCCTTTCCTCAGAAGTTGAGAATATAACTTTGTATGTCAATATCGCTATCCAGGTTCATCTTTTTCCTCAAACGGTATCTGGCTTTTTTAACACCATCGTCAGAAACACGTAGTGTATGGGCAATATCTTTGGAGGATAAGTTCATTTTCAGGAGTGCAATCAGCCGCATTTCACTCTTGCTGAAAGAACCAAATTCTGCTTTCAATCGATCCAAGAAATCCTGATGCACGGACGTAAACTCTTTTCCAAATTGCTCCCAGAGTTCGTCATCGTCGCTATCACGCCGTATCATTCGCTGAATTCGCTTTGAGGAATTGTTTACTTTGCTGTCAACCGTGGATTTAAGTTGTTCAAGTTCTCCTTCCAGACTTAATAAGAATTCATTTTTCTTGGCTAGTTGGAGCGCTTTATTGGTCAGTTCTTTCTTTTTTGTTTCGAGTTTTTCTTCGACGATTTTCCTTTTTTCCTGAGCCATTTTTTTCTCACTCGCCTCTTTTTTTCTTCGTTGATTGAGCCCGAAAATGATTGCCCCTGCTAACAGGGCCAAAAGCAAAATTCCTCCCCGGAATGCACGCTTTTTGGTTTTTTCCAAATCAACGGTTTTGTTCAGCAGGAGAATTTCGGCATCTTTTTTTTCCGTTTCGTAAATGATATTGAGTTCCTCTGCTTGCTTATCCCTCCTTTCATTGTACAGGCTGTCCTGTAAGGTTTTTGCTTTTTTCCAGAAGTCCAGAGCCCGGCCTTTGTTCCCTAGTTTTTCATGGATTTCAGCTAGGTTGGAAAGTATACTTTCCTGATCGTTGAGGTTTGGGTAATCGTCAACAAAGCCTTCGGCGGCGTTGACATAATTCCGGGCAGCATGGCTGTCACCTGCATCTATGGCGATAAATGCGCTGTAGTTATTTACTTCTCCCAAGACGAATTTATCATCCAGCGCTTCTGCGATTGGAATGGCTTGTTTAAAATAGAAAAGAGAAGAATCCGGTTGGTGTAGATCGCGGTAAAAGAGCTTACCCAAATTGTAATTCGCGTTCATTTCAACAAAAGGCTGCTCGGTCAATTTGGCTAGGTGAAGCCCTTCTTTAAAAGCTTTTTCTGCTTCCGCATAGCGTCCCAGTTCCTGTTTAAAATTTCCGATGTTGTTGATGGTATGGGTGGCTGCTCTCCAATTATTCATGGCATTGAAATAGTCCATCGCTTTCTCCATGGCGTCAAGGCCTTCCTCCAATTTCTTCATTTTTTCATACGTGATGCCGAGATTAAGCAGCGCGTAGCCTTTGTGGTTGTCGTTGCCTACGATTTCGAATATTCTGGAAGCCTGAAGCAATGCATCTGCCGACAATTCATAATAACCCTTTATGTTGTACGCCAATCCTTTTGACAAATACACATCTCCCATTACGATTGAATCAGGATGTTCTCTCAAGACCTCAAGGCATTTATCCAAATACGCTAAAGAGCTGTCGGGAAGTTGAAGTGTTTCGGCGATGACGGCCAGATTTCTGTAGGAAGCAGAAAGAAAAAAATACTGGTTCGTTTGCTCGAAAAATGGGATGGACTCTAACAAAACTTGCTTGCTGGAATCCAGGAAATTGTTGGCATAATAGGCATGCACCAGATTCATAATGCTCTGTCCGTGCAATGCATTATCACCAAAATTTGCAGATTTTTCAAAGGCTTCTTTTGCAAATAATAGCGCACTATCCTGCTTATTGTTCACAAAAACACCAAAGAGGCTGTGCAGGGTTTTGATACGCTCTGTTTCGGTTAATTCCGTGTTAATTTTTAGCAGTAAACTGTCCTTTCTGCTCATTTGTGCGTCAACTGAAATCGCAATCATGAGCAGAAAAAAGACGGTTAGGAAAATTGAAATCTTCATGGTCTCCATGCTTGGTTTTACTGCATCTCGTTGCGTATTTTTAATCGGATCGCCTCTATTTCCTGATTTATTTCTTCCGTAAGTTCAATTTCATTTTCTTTTATTGCCTCAGCTATTTTTTTCAAGAAAGCATCCTCGTTGGGTTCACTTTTAAGAAGATCTATTAATCTATCCAATTTTTCCCGATCAGCCATAGCTTTTGTTAAGAATCATGAACTAATTAGCAATTTTCGTCCTTTATTTTGAATGAAAGGCCATCCTTATATAAGGTAAAACAATATCGCTTCAGCACGTGGCCAAAGAACTTGGTTTGCATATTTTTTCTTCCGACACCGCCAAAGCCTTCCGACCTTTCGATTTCAATTTCAACATCCCAGGCACCGGGTGGAATGCTGAATGTCTTACTGTTTTCATCTTTTACTTTTATCCAATCCGGTGATTCGTACGATACGATATCAACATTTTCGTCATCAATTTCCCGGTATTTGTAGTGCAGTTTTACCCAGGCATTGAATGATTGATAATTATTAATAACCTTAATGTCAGCATGGACGAAATCCTGAGAACTGCACTCGGTGTATGCATAATCGGTCGTGTAGCCCATTTTGGCCAGGGTATTGTCTTTCAAATAGCGAATGGTATAAGCGATGGGTAGCCCGGGATTATTACGATTATACACCGCATTCTCTCCTTCAATGACATTCCGCAGATAGCCATTGCCATTTTCATCTTTGGTGATGTTGTGTAGTTGTGAGGTGGCTTCTGCGTTGCCGCCAAGTGTGAC
Source organism: Lewinellaceae bacterium (assembly GCA_020636355.1). Classification (GTDB taxonomy): domain Bacteria; phylum Bacteroidota; class Bacteroidia; order Chitinophagales; family Saprospiraceae; genus JAGQXC01. The sequence goes on from JACJYB010000013.1 coordinate 22,041, forward strand.
TACCGTGACGGTAGACGTGCGAAGTATTTTATCGTATTCTGTATCAATATCCCCTTCGCTGGAAGCATAATTTAGTACGGCCTCCAGGTCAGCGGATAGTTCAGCATTTTCATTTTCAATTTTTATCATAATGATCCGGCCATATGATACTGACTTGACATAGGCAGCAGGATTTTTTTCGTCAATGGTATTTTGCACATCAATAAGTTTTACTTGCTCGCCAAACACCGCTGAAGGAGCCAAAATGTCATCCATTGTTACCGTATAAAATACCTGTTTAAAAACTCTTGTCGCCACCTGCTTTACATGGCTGCTTTCGATATTGAGTTGACTTTGTACCGAAGAGCCTGCCCATTTGATGTTCATGCCTAAATCCATGCTCATTTGCTCCGACGAAAAATAGGTAGAACTCACCGAGCTGGACTGTGAAGCAATCGTATAACCGCCATCATAGACCTGATCATTCCAGTATTCGAGCGCATTATCCAGGGCAATCTGCACACTGGAATTACTGGGGGATTCAATCAGCATGGCGCCTTTTTCGCCGATGCCCGGCAGGTCAACGCTCAACTTCATGGGACCCCGGCGGATGGAGATCGGGTCGGGTAACCCATCCAGCATGTTGCCATTGCCATACACCAGGGCTCCCGGATAAATGACCCCGTTAGTTGGTCGCAGGGTGGCTATTTCACTAAAATTAGATTGTAGGTTGTAGTCCTTTTTAGTGCATTTGTTCACTTTTCCTCTGGAGATTTCCACAGGTTGCTCGGTAATACTTTCTGTCCGTTTTGAAGGCAGGTCGTTAATGTTTTGGGTATTGAGAAGATCCTGAGGATTGTAATTCAGGGATTTGATATACGCGTCAATATCCATCGCATCGGGATTGACAATTTCCAATGGATCATCTTTTGTGCAAGCCAGGAATACAGTGACCAGCGTCAGTATCAATATGGTTTTAATGGAGAATAAGGAATTCATACTACTTGGTTTTAACAATTGTTCCAAGTTTATAGGAATATCCTACAGCGATCAAGTTTCAAGGGTGGACAAAGGGTGGACAGAATACTACAATTAGCATATGTTATTGATTATCAGCTGTTTGAATTCAACATCTATCCATATATTGAAATTACTGATGGTAGTCCCAAATCCATGAAAATCATTCTCCCTTGAGCAATTAAGTCTGGAATAATCCAAAAATCTTGGATTCGGAAAACAATATGGAGATGGTATAAATAACGGGTGGGTAAATAAATATAAACGCTGTACATGAAACTAGGGCATCTAAAATAAAAAGCCTGATCAAAAGATCAGGCTTCTACTAAGTCGGGGTGGTAGGATTCGAACCTACGACCCCCTGCTCCCAAAGCAGGTACGCTAACCGGACTGCGCTACACCCCGAACTTTAAATTCTTTACCTCTCAACTGTTTGAGAAGGCGCGGTAGTATTTGAACTTCCCGAGGTCCTGCGACCCTCCCGACATAAGTCGGGATACGCTAACCGGACTGCCTGCCCGTCCGTAGCCTTTGGCGAAGGCGGGCGCTACCTGTCCGACGTTAGCCTTAGCATAGGCGGACTCCCCGAACTTTAAACTTTTCACCCTCCAACTGCTTGAAAAGGGTACTTCACGTTTGAACCATTAAATGGTTCCTTCGAAAGGAACGCAAAACTATTATTTTCTTCCGTCATTATCCAAATTTAAACCATAAAGAATTTACGGGATGTTCTAACCCTTTTCCGCCATCTATGGCTTCATCTAGCTTTCCTGAACTTGTGGAGACCGAGGAAATAACGCACAGGAGTTTAGCTTCTCAATACACCACCAGCTTTCCTTCTTGCACTCTGCCCTCCTCATCCAGTAGTTGGTAATAATAGACACCCGCTGCAAAGCGGCCCATCCAGATGCTGTCGTACTGGTCGTAGAGGATGTCCCGGTAGACTACCCTACCCTGCATGTCATAGATCTGGCACTCGAGCACTGAGTCATCACCACGGTCGATATACAGGTATCCGTCAACACTTACCGGGTTAGGGTAAATGAAAAAGGCGGACGGGGGTAGATAATAGATTGTCAGTTCCGTTGAAGTAATGGTGGCTCCGCCGACCAACGTAATGAACACCCGGTAGGTGTTCTCCCCTTGTTGCAAATCAGAATCATCGGCAATATTATCCAGCAGAAGAATTGGGTCCACAGTGGACAGGGTGACAAACTGCTGGCCATCCCATTTTTGAAATTCTAGAGTGCGCACCTCAAAAAGGCTGCCTAAAATAGCCTGTAGCCGGACAGTACCATTGGACAGATTCGCCAGAAAATTATTCAGGTAACAGCCCACACCCTGAGAATAGCTATTCCTTGTCGGTGAGCGAACACCCGGAGCATCGGCAAAGTTTGCCTGCACGGCAAACCGACCATCGGTGATCGGTACAACAACGGACGTATCCGGTGTGCGTTGAAAGGGCTCCAATAAGGAGCCAGACCATCGGTATAAGGTATAATCCATCGCTGTCGGGTCCGGACTCCAATGCAATAAAACCGTATCGGCACATAAAAAACCGGTTTTGATATCCAGGGGTTGGTACAGGTGCATCCAGGCAGTGGAGAAGCTGTCAGTGCCCAGGATCATGCGCCACGCTATCCAACCGGTGGCTTCGGGTGTCGGCCAACGATAACCGTTCTGACTAAGGTCAACATCAACGGCTATGTCCTGCCAGAGACTATCGCCGGATAACCGGTACGATAATTTCCCGGTGCCTACCTGCCAGGTATCCCAGCGAAGCAAGACCGGCTGCCCGACAGGGATGCCTGCCTCCGAATAAGGATAAGTCCACTCAAAACCCGGCGGAGTTTTTTTACTCCAGGCTAGCGCAAAAGGGTTTTCTCCGGTAGGGTTTGCGGTAGAGATCCGGATCTGATACGATCCTGGTTGCGGAATATCGATTGAAATCTGTTCCTGCGGGTTGAGGTGATCCCGGCCCCTTCTTGCAGGAAGTTCCAACGAATCGATGGATGGATAGGAAGACAAAACCCAAGGCAAAAATATCGTGCCATCCGGGGCTATAACTTCCAGGTCCAGGTCTGACACAAGCGCCGTATCTGAAAGCAGTATTCCGGGTGTGTCTACCCAGGCAAGGGTCACTTTCAGTTGCCGTGCTCCGGTATCCACCGGAATATTGATCGTTTTAATTTCTCCTGGCTCCAAAACACCTTCTACATAGTCTTCGTCCAAAAGAATCTGCAATGCATCTCCGGCATGGAGGACCCCATAACCTGTCGTGTAGTCCGGGCCTGGAGAACCGATATCTTGTGCGCTCTGCAGTAAAATGGCTCGTACTAAGGCATTATCGGGTAGCTGGCCAAAATGCTTCAAGTACCATTCCTGCAAAAGCAAGACGACTCCAGAAGTAAGCGCAGCAGCACCTGAGCTCCCGTCGTTTCCAAAAGCCATCACCTCCGGTTTGATCCGCCCGTCGTAAGCCGGTCCCCGGGAATTTCGCGGCAACGGAATTCCAAACGAATCCACCGCACCTACGGTGATGACATTTTTAGCCATCTTAAATCCCGAGCTGACCGTGGCAAAGCCCTGAATGCCGGCATATGAGCCTGTACTACTGCTGCTCAACCCTTCATTACCCACCGATGCTACATGTGCGAGTTGCGGCCAATCAAAGATCTGCTGATCATAAGCCTGGGCTTCCATGCCATAGCGATTATCAATACCAAATCCATACGAATGGTTTTCGGCAGAAACACTTAACTGCATCAGATTGGCAGTCAAATCAGGAAGCGGGTTCGTAAAATCAAAGGAAGAATAGTGCGCATCAGGAGCTACTCCGGTACTGGCTGGCTGGCTGTTGCCTGCCCCGGCCGCAATGGTGGTCATGATGGTGGTATGGTTGGCCACAAAGTCGCTTTCGTAACCCGACTTAAGGTAGCGGCCGCTCAAGTCAATATCCGTCGTGTCCATCCGGGTTTCTTTAACCGCTAAGACCATCGCGGAGCCTTGCAAATTGCTATCTAGCGCTTTCAGGATATTCACCCGGTTAACGTTCAGGTCAAATTCCTCCAGGGAATTTTCCAAAGTAGGGATGACCGTTTGATAATCAAGCACTTCGACCCAGGGGCAATTTAGCAATTGCTCGATAGCAGTCTGGCTTAAATCATAAAGTGTATACCGACCATTGTCTCCCAGGATAAAATGCCTATCCGGGAGGTTCGACCTGAGCCATTCTAAAAAAATTACTGAATTTGAGACCTGGACTACGGTTATTTCCGCATGGGTGGGAAGTATGCCTGGCTGAAGGCATTTCCACCGGTTATTGGTTAACCGGTGAGCAGTGGGCATGCTTGCGCTTAAGTCTACTCCATGATTGCGTACAACCCAGTGTTTGGAATCCCAGGCACGGATCACCTGCATTTCCATTAAGTTTTGTTGCTGACAGGAGTCTTTGGCAATGAGCCAGTACGATGCTGGGCCAGGTTGTTGTGCCTGACTGACGGTTTGTCCCATCACCGCTTTGCTGGTGTAAAGCATCATCAGTATACCAAGCAAAATCAAACTGCCAAACCGATTGGGAAATAATACTACCATCGCTGCTAAGGTAACGGTTTGTTCCGCAGATGATTGTTCCCTTCAGGTACTTCTTGTTGGTCTTATTCACCGCAACAGCAAGTCAATTTTGGACTTACTGCGAAATACAACAAATCAGGAGGAAAATCTGTCGAGAGACGACTTGCAGATCCAGCTATATCAAGTATTTGAGCTCAAATTGGATTAGTATTTTATCTAACCAGCTGACAATCTGTATTTTACAATTTAGTATTTTTCGCCAATTTTAAAATACCCAAGCTAACTATTTAAGAATCAACCACTTAAGTTCCGGTCTGTTTGCTCTTGAAATAAAATTAACTTTTGGTCAAAATATTATACCCTTAACATTGGTTAAATCAATACGAATTTTAGATATATTAGACGCACAAGATAATTTATGCTGGCAATCCTCGTTAATTCGATAGATCCTTTACCAAGCTACCAGGTTGTTCCAATTAAGTCTCTCATGTAATAATTATCATAAAATCTCTCATTATGAAAAAATTCTCATTGGGCGCTTTGGCATTTACCTTGTTGATGCTAGGCGCCGTGTCTTGCCAAAAAGACCAACTCAATCAAAACAAGGAGGTTCCACTCGAAGTCATTTCCAAACTGGAAAAACTGGGCTTCAATCCGGATGGAATTGAAGTTATTGCTGAAGGGTACCGGATCGAACGGGACATCATCATTACTCCAGAATTCCTTTCCAGTACGCCAGCTATTCATACGGTACCTGACGCAGAACAATACAGCACAAACAATCTGGTCAATGCCGCAAATTACGGTACCATTTCCATCTACATTCCGGTAGAGACATCCGGAGGAGGAAGAGGCAACAAGGGCACGAGTGGCTTTAGTGCTACTTATGTTGCCGCACTGGATGAAGCCATAGCCCGGTATAATGCGGAGAATCTGACAATTTCATTCACCAGAGCCTCGCAATCCAATAATGCGGATATCGTGTTCACCCGTCTATCCAAGGGAGAAGAACGTCAGGGTATTTTAGGCTCCTCAGGGTTCCCCACGGCATCAGGTGATCCTTATGGCGAAGTCAAAATGAGTGGTATCCTCCAGTCCCGTTATAATATACAGCAAGCTGGGATCGCCACCATCATGGCGCACGAATTAGGCCATTGCATTGGGTTCCGTCATACCGATTATTATGATCGCAGTATCAGTTGTGGTGGTAGCCCAACTGACGAAGGAGCTAGTAGCATAGGAGCTAACCAAATCCAAGGAACACCTGCAACCGCGGACTTAGCTGGCAATGGAAGCTGGATGTTATCTTGTACCAATGGAAGCAGCAGACCTTTTACTCCATACGATAAGGTTGCCCTGGCTTATCTGTATTAATCAGATCTTTATTCCCCCCGTCTATATAACCCGGATCAGGAAAGAATTTCTGGTCCGGGTTTCATTTTATTGAACTTGACTGCCTGCCTTAGAACCCGTAACTTTAGGGATCTTTTGTACCACCCACGCAATTGTCATTCCGGGATCGTTAAACCTATTAATCGCGGCAAGAATGAACTTGAGCGCATTTTTTTGATGTTATTTACCCGGAACAATGACCGCTCCATTTCCATTTCATAACACCTCAGCACTGACTCCCTATCAGGGAACCTGGGATCTGCTCCGGGCTGGTCATTTATTGCGTCGTACTTTGTTTGGACCGGATCAACGCCAAATATCCTGGGCTGTTTCACATGGGATGAAAGCCACGATAAACACCTTACTGACCAACCGTGAAATGCCTGCTCCCCCACTCCATTATAAGGGTGACCATGAACCTCAGGTTTCCATTGGTAAAACCTGGATCTCAGCCCCCTACCAGGAAAACATCCATGTGACCCAAATGGCCTGTCGAAGTAGAAGTCTCTTTGGGTGGAATATGGGTTTGATTCTGGATGATGCGATCTCCATCCGGGAGAAAATGGTGCTTTTCTGGCACAATCATTTCGCCATACGGGCAATAGAAGATCCCCGCTACCTGTACCGATTTACAACGACCATCCGCCAGCATGCTACAGGAAACTTCCGGGCTCTGATCCGCTCCATGACCATCGACCCTTCCATGTTGGTCTTCCTGAATGGGAACCGCAACCACCAAGAAGCACCCAATGAAAATTATGCCCGTGAGCTGCTGGAATTATTTACCCTGGGAAAGGGAGAATTAGCAGGACCAGGGGATTACACAAACTATACGGAGCAAGATGTGAAAGCCCTGGCCAGGAGCCTGACTGGATGGCAGGACATCGGTTTTCTGGCCACCAAAGTCGGTCAAAACCCGGAGGCTCAATTTATACCGGATCGCCATGATCGGGAATCCAAACAGCTTTCACACCGATTGAATCATCAGGTTATTTTGGATCAAGGTATGAACGAGTATCAAGAGGTCCTTGAAATGTTACTGGATCATCCCGCAACGGCGGTTAACCTGTGTTCCCGTCTTTACCGTTGGTTTGTGGATGCGCATATTGATGAACAAACTCAACAAGAAGTTATTCAGCCACTGGCTGATATCTTGCGGAACTCCGATTACGAATTGACACCAACCCTCCAGGCACTTTTTCAGAGCTCCCATTTTTATCAGATCAACGTCATGGGTACCATGCTTAAGAATCCGCTGGATCTCCTGACTTCCCTGGTCCGTCCGCTTAGTATTACAATCCCATTACCATTGAGCCAGCGATATGACGCCTGGTATCGCTTGTTTGATCTTGTCCGGAGATTGCAAATGGATTGGTACGAATTACCTCAGGTAGCGGGATGGGATGCGTATTACCGGGCACCGCTTTATTACAGGCACTGGCTGAATGCGGCGACACTTTCGCCAAGAATGGAGCTTGTTCAGCGTTTTTTAGAGGAAGGTTACCCCGCCTTCGAAGGCAATGGGCCGCGTATGCTATTGAGCCCTGAGCGGCTTTTGGACCGGTCCGACTGGTCAGAAGAAGCAGTGCTATTCACGGAAAATATTACCAAAATTCTATTACCCGTACCCCTGTCCTCAACATCCATTTTTGAATTAAGTCGCCTACTGGACGGCTCCCGGGACAGTTTAACCTGGAAACAACTGATTAACCACGATGATCAGGAAAGTATTCTGGTCATTCTAAAAGAACGAATCGGTATAATCGTAAAGAAGTTGACCACATTGCCAGAATTTCAGCTAACCTGAATGACCATGTTAAATCGAAGGGAATTTATAAAATCATCAGGTCTCATCATGCTTCCGCTACATATGAATGGCCTGAAACTATTCCCCAGTACATCGCTATTCTACCGTTCCAATCAACGTAAAATGGTACTGATTCAGCTAAATGGGGGTAACGACGGATTAAATACCGTAATTCCAATCTCCCAATACGACCAGTTGTACCAGGCAAGGAGTACCATCATGGTACCGGAACCCAAACTCATTCCGCTTGAGCAGGGCATATCATTACATCCCGCCTTAGTTGGATTAAAAAATTTGTACAGCGAGGGTATGCTCGGAGTCGCACTAGCGGTAGGCTATCCTTTGCCGAATCGATCCCATTTCCGGTCGATGGATGTTATGACCTCCGGATCGCCTTCCGATGAAATCTGGCAAACCGGGTGGCTGGGAAGAAATCTGGACTGGCAGGAATATCCGGAGCTTAAGCATCCGTATGCCATCACGATGGGGTATGCGGTCAGCAACACTTGCCAGGGAGAAGTGTCCAATTTTTCTACGTCCCTGGTCGATCCATGGAGTTTAAATCAACTTCCTGAAGCGCTGGCAAAATCCAAAGAACACTATGAACGACACCAGGAAGAGGTCGAATACATCCTGAATACCATCAGACAGACTCGAAATTTTGGTCAAACCATCCACAAGGCGGCCAGCCTGGGGAAAAATAGTACAGAATACCCGGACAGCGATCTGGGACAACAATTAAAAACCATCGCACAGTTGATCTCCGGAGGACTGGAAACCCAGGTATACATTGCTAATTTATCCGGTTTCGATACGCATGCTGAACAAGTGATGTCCGGTAGTGATGGGAAGCAGGGTAAACATCCGGAATTGCTGAATGATCTTGGCCGAAGCATCCAATCCTTTATGATGGATTTAAAACGACAAGGCCTCGATCAAGATGTCTTTGGGTTGACCTATTCGGAATTTGGGCGACAAATCCGGGCCAATGAAAGCGGTGGCACCGACCACGGGGATGCCTCAGCACTCTTTTATTTTGGAGGAGCTGTCCATGCGACGGTGATCGGATCACATCCTGCGATCGATCAAGTAGTGCCTGATCAGGCAGGGTTACCGATGGCTATCGATATCCGGAATATCTATCAAACCATCCTTGAGCAATGGTTTCAGTCCAAGCAGATCCAGGATTCGTTCCCCGGAACAGGGTTCAATAATTTGGAGATATTCAGGTCTAATTAATCATAATAAAAAAAGACACACGTTGGGGAATCACAACCCAGCAGGAAGGATAGTACGTCCGGGTTGTGGCTGTGCGGGAAGATTTGAAGAATAAAAATGGGGGGTAAAGTAGAACACAGCCGAAGGGGGGTACACTCTGACTGTGTAAGGAATTCGATGGTTGGTTTAAGAAATCAATTGCTTCGTGCTCTTTTGATGATGATGTTATAGAGCGATTGAATTAAAATTTTGAGGTCGGTAAGCACCGGATGGCGCTCATAGGCCTTCAAATATTTTACTTCTGAAGCAACGATCTCGTCGAAGGTTTTTGGAAGGTCAGCATAAAATGGAGGGATATATCCTGGTTTAAAATGTTTACGGAATTCACGGGCATCCTCCGGGTATAAACTTAAATAATGGCTGCTGACCGGACGAACGCCAATTAATTTGATGTCGCCCCTCAGTAAATTGATCAGCATCGGTATCTCGTCGAGCCAATATTTACGGAGAAATTTTCCTACGGTGTTGATACGAGGATCACTTTTGAATTTACCGCCTGCTTGTAGACCATATGCCTCGTAAATGAATTTCTGCAAATATTCCGAAAACGGATACATCGTCCGGAATTTGTACACTTTGATGGCTTTTCCGTTCTTACCCAGACGGTTCAGTGCGATAAGAGGGCCATAACTGGCATGCATATTAAATGACGGCTCCCCGGTTTTTAACGCAGCAAAATACAATAGTCCATTGTCCTGAATTGTATCCACAATTTTATAACCGCAGGACATGAGGCGCCCGTAAGTCTCCATTTCGGATATAACCCGGTTTTTGCCTTTTGTTAGACGGAAGTACAATTTTTTCAGCTGCGGCATTTTGGGCCATACCCGGTTTACCAAATAATCAAAAGAATACACCAGTGTTTTTACCGGCTTGGGGATACGCTCTAAAAATTGTTTTTTACGTTGACTTGCCGTCTGCACACAACCAATAAAATAGCCATTGTTTCGCAAAATATGATTGACTGATTCGAACACTTTATTGATGTATCGCATGTCATTAATACGCATTAAATTGACGACACACCCGGTTCCAGCCTCATAATCTGCAAACCATGGATTAATATTCATCGGATTGATCGGTGTTCCGGTCTCTAACAGCATCATATCCCATGCAGTATCGAGATCGGCATACTCTTCGATGAATTGAAGCACGTTATCCGAAACACGTTGCCTTAACGCCTTCCGGTACGTCCTTTCCCGTCTTAAAACAGTAGGATTGGTAGTGGTAATAGTTAATACAGGAGAGCTAGTGGCAGTATCTTCCAGAGCATTGGGGGTCAAATAACCCGCAAGCCCAGGCAGAGTCAACTGTTGAGTTGCCATGGTGCATACTTTTTATAAACTGGTTTCGAAAATGGTTTAAGATCAGTGGGGAGTGGTTGGTTGGTATGGTTGGTCTGGTTGTTTTCTTAGTTGGTTTTTCGCAGTTTTATCAATACATATTTTATCGTGTTTTTTAATTTTTGAATAAAATAATCCCTCCACCATTGCTGGCTGTTATCGGTCCATCGTTCAGGATGAAAGTTGAACATAACCTGATCCGGAAATGCACCGCTTTTTATTGATTCAATTATTTCATCCGTTCTATGGAAAGAAAGATTAAAATTCGATTTTACCTTGTCTCGCACGCTGACCTTATATCCGTCCCAGCGGCGTCCGGTGTCGGTTAGGTAGAATATTTTTTGAAAGTCAAGATCCAGGTATGGTTCTGCCAGGATCTTATAGTTCTTATAATCATAGGATTTCCAGATATCCCGGTTATCGTGCTTACTCCGGGGACTGCCATGCATGCAAATGGTCTCGATCGGGACAATTAACCGCAACTTGTTCAAATGCTTTTCGAAATATTCCAGCGCCTTGACCGGGTCCCCATGGGCAAAATCCATGTCTTCGTAATGATACCCGATTTCATGTCCCATAGAGGCTATTTCCCGGATAACTTCCGGATCGTAACTTTCCGGCACAACACGGAAATAAAAGGTGGATTGTATCCCGTATTCATGCTGTATACGGGCAAAATGCAGCGAATGCATTTTTCGGTCATCTACATCCTGTCGTAGTAAAATGACCTTTCCTGCCGGGCTCCTCACAAAGTCCCGGACTGTCTGAAATGCATACCCTTCATGGATAAGTGCATCCAATAATTTTCGATAACTGCTGGTCGTAAAATCCTTCATCACGACTGCGTACCGGTCGTACGATTACTTATTAGGTTAAAATTCATTAGCTTAATTCGGAACGGGATGTTTCGATCGTATCAAGATCCTACCTTCGAAAAATGAAGCTTGTGGATCGGCTTAAATAACAAGTTTTGCGCTTCTTCGATCGAGCGTACATCAAATGCCCGTTTTTGGCATGCATCGGTGACTCGCTCTAAAAATTCAGGAGAGCAGCCATATTGCGTATGATTTTTTTGAACGTCATGGGTGTGAAAGATTATCCAAGCATTGTGCTCAAGGGCATGATCCAACTTATGTTCAATATCGCGTAGCGTGTATTTGGATTCATACAGTTTTATGGACTTTAAATTAGCCATGTCTACATTCCCGAAGTTGATGCCATGCCGATTACCCCGGGCTGAACAGAAGCGTTCACCGACATATTTTTTAATCGGATAGGTTTCCGAGCCAAAGGGAAAGGAGAAATTTTGAAATTTCATCCCGGGAAAAAGTTGTTGGAAACGGTGTTGATTGTATTCGATATCCTGGATCGCTTTATTTCTGCCCACCTGGCTTAAATCAATGTGCCCATAGGTATGGCACCCAATTTCGTGTCCTTGATTGATTGCTCTTTTTAATTGGGCTAATTGAAATCCTGGCTGGGACTTTAATCCAAGAAACTTAAACGACACATAGAATGTGCCACGCATTTCTTTTTCCCACAATACATCTCCGGCATTTTCAAAGGTGCACCCGTAGGAATCATCAAAAGTAAATGATGCTATAGGCGCTTTAGGATCAATGGTCTGATATTTTTGGTACAGGCGTGTGGCAAAGCTTCTACGCATATACTTTAAAAAACGGTACATCATGAATTGTTGGTTTGTCGGATGTTATCTAATCACTCAAATTCAATAACTGAAACCGGGTCTTCGACCAGGTCAAATGCATCTTTGATCTTGTGAGCTACTTTTTGTGTGAAATAAGTTGCTCCTTCCGGATTCAGGTGATCACGATCTCCATACCAGGAAGAATGGGTGATCAAGGGGATATTTTCTGAATACCGGAATAAAGGAATATGATTCTGTTTGCAATAATTAGCTACATATTGATCAGTGGATGAAGTAATTACCTGTAAATTATAATTGGGTGGCGTGACGATCATAACTTTCACCCCAGCCTCTTTAAATCGGTTCATAAAGGTCTCAAAAAGCTGAACAGCCATCGGATCGAGCGGGGCTAATTCAGACTCCGTGGTGAATGCACGTTCCTCCTCCGGGTCTACGGACCCATAACGTGGCTTCCAGCCATGATCTTTAAGATCTCCATCGAGGTTATGAAAAATATAGGGTCTGAACAAGTAATAAAAACTGGAGTTGAAGGCATATAACCGAGAACGGATCAGCCATTTTTCCAATGGCGAAATCTCATCAATAAATGGTCTGATCTCCGGATGATCCTGGTAAAATGGACGCAGAAATCCCGCCCGTTCGTAGTCCGTGGGCATTTCCAGCATATTATCTTCTACATTGAACAAAATGATTTTTGGTGTATAGCGCTTTAACAAGCCTTCCTGAATGATCCTGAAGTAGGGCAATCCCTGACCACCCCGACTGGCATTCCAACAGGACATGTGCAGGCTATCTTCAAAGACCGTTGGCAGGTAATCCATTTCTCCGCGGGAATCGCCGATGATAACAATATCCTCTTCACAATCTTCAAGCGAATATTTTGCTTTATAATAACGGCCATCCGGTGAGTGATTGAGTGCAAGGTCCAACAAAGCCCCAGCGCACTGATCTATTCCTGTCAGAATAATCAGGTATAGGAAAACCTTCCTAACTAAACCCTTTATCTGTATAAACTCCATCAAAACTGGAAATAGATGAATTGACTATTATCAAATACGCCCAGTCCAGCCATATACAGGATTAAGAAACTGGTGCTGAATACTCGCACAGCATAGGAGCGATGATATAGCAAGGTCCAGTCTGGCCTGAACTCAGCGATCCATTCAGTAATCAGTAAAAATAGAATGGCTAGTAGCGCAAAACTGAAGATGCCGAGGTCACCGGTATATATCCTGTGTCCCGGATGAAGTATTATTCGCTCAATGATTTGAAATGCTTCAGGTACGCTGGCTGACCGGAAAAATATCCAGGCAAAGCAAGTGAGTGTAAATACTAAGACTATCGATACAGATCTGGGTAATCTTACCCTTTGCGCGTTTTGCAGGGCCTTCTCAACTGTTTGAAAAAACCCATGCAACGCGCCCCAAATAATAAACGTCCAGTTTGCACCGTGCCAGAGGCCACTGATAACAAACGTGGTAAAAAGATTCGCATAAGTACGCCCCTCCGATCCACGGCTTCCGCCCAGCGGGATGTAAACATAATCCCTGAACCAGGTGGACAATGAAATGTGCCAACGACTCCAGAAATCCTTGAAAGAATGAGCGAAATAGGGACGCTTGAAATTGTCCATCAAGTCAAACCCCAGTGTTTTTGCACATCCGATTGCAATCAGCGAGTAACCGGCAAAATCACAATAAATCTGAATGGCAAAAAACACGGTAGCTACCATAAAGGTCATCCCATTATGGTGATCCACATTTCCATAAACAGCGGCCACATACAATCCAAGTCGATCCGCTATGGCCGTTTTCATAAATAAGCCCATCACGATTTGCTTGAAACCTGCCGATGCTTTTGCTTCATCAAAATGCCGGATCTCCAGAAACTGAGGCAACAAATTCGAGGCCCTCTCGATGGGGCCGGCGACCAGCTGTGGGAAAAAGCTTACAAAAGCCAGGAAAGCAACCGGATCGTGGACCGGCTTTAATTTTCTTCGATAGATATCCAGCGTATAGCTCATGGTCTGAAACGTATAAAAACTGATGCCTACCGGTAAAATGATATTTAAGGTGTTAACCTGAATAGCTCGTCCGAAAAATGAAAATGCATCGACAAAACTTTCTGCAAAAAAATTGTAGTATTTAAAAAATGCCAGCAATCCCAGATTGGTAACGATGCTGATGCCCACCAGTAGTTTCCGCTTGGCTGGAGCATCGGCTTGACCTAATTGTAGTCCCACCAGATAGTCTACAATGGAACTGAATAGGATTAGTAACAGAAACCGCCAATCCCACCAGCCGTAAAACAGGTAACTGGCCGCCAGTAAAAAGGAATTTCTTAAAAATATATTCCTATTGGCCAGGAGCCAAAAGACCAGAAAGACTATTGGGAAAAACAATGCAAAATCGACGGAATTAAAAAGCATCCGGTTATCGGTTTTTGGGGTGGTTATTTGGTTACAGCCGCTGGCGTTTTTGCGGGCTGCCTGACAATTTCGGATCGACCGTAATGTTTATGTATGTAATCGAAAAGGTATGCGGTTACATCCGTCTTTTCGGCTAACATTCGTTCTCTCCGGATGCGGAAATTGTCTCTCGGCTGGTCCAGGATACTATCAACCAAAGAAAAAACCTTCTTCGAATCGGTCGTATTAAACACCATGCCATAGCGCTCCTGTTCCTGGCAATAACTCATGGGGTTCGAATTAATATAAATAGCAGGCGTACCCAGAACTCCAGCTTCGGAAGCAATGGTAGATCCCTCACTTACCACGATTGATGCATAATGAAGTGCATGATGAAGCCGTTCCGGAGCAATCCTGAATTTATATTTCTCCAACTCCTTCGGAAGCTTCGCTTCGGATGAGATAAACACCTTCATTTGTTTACCAAGCCGGGCAACGAGCTCTGATTTATCTTTTGCCGTAAGCCCACGTTGGCCGATATCATGCGTTGCATTCCAGGAGACAAACCGGACGATACCAAATGGTTCGCCTTCTTCGAGTCCTAACCACTGATAGACTGATGGATCGGGTGTGAAATATTCCGGCCGCAAATAAGCCAGCTCATGAAACCCATTGTAACGGATCTGTTTGGGGCCGAGCTGTGCGGGCAATACATTTGGAGAAATGATGACATCGGTAAAAGGCTTATAGATGCGGATCTGCTCCATATTGCCGGTATCTTCCATGGCCATATGTTTTTTTCCCAACAGAAACGCAGCATGAGCCGCATAAATCGACCCGTGACTTACCAGTAGGTCTGGCTTGAATTTTCGGGCTACAGACCACAACTTGAGGTCATATTTTACCAGGCCCCAAATCTTACCTGTCATGGTTTTATAGTGAGGTCCCAATGAAATATAGGGCAATCCTGCCGCTTTCAGCAAGAGTAGTTCAAACTCTTTATCGCGGGTGGTGAACAATACCTTACTACCATCTTCAATGAGTTTGTAGGCTAGATTTTTAAACAGGTGTACATGACCTGGATGTCCTATGTCAAATAATACGCGCATGTTACATCACTTTTTGATAGACCCGAAGGCCAAGTTTACCAACTTGATACAAAGCCTTATTCACGATGAGGTGGTAGCGGCCATAACAGACCTGATCCCCTCCAAATCGCTCTTTGAAGTCCCGGACCGAATAAGCCTGGTCTGGCTGACCTGCTCCCATAAAGTCAAAGTGGTCCAGTCCATTCTGCAAGGCATATTCGATGGGAGCCCAAGTAGCTAACACGCTGGGTGAGATGCCCTTTTCCTTACCATCTTCCCCACAGACATACCATTCGTAAATAATGCGGTTCTGGTGGATAGGACAGACGATACCGCCCAATACTTCACCGTTTTTTTTAACCAGGAAAATTTTGCCTGATTTGGATTTCCAGAATTTGAGGAAAAAATCCGGAGCATAGAGCGGCTTCTTCACTTTCTCCTCATAAAGTTTGAGCAGAATCTGGTAAAATGCCATCACATCGTTCTCATTTTCCGGCTCAACAATTTCCGCCCCATTTTTTAGGGAAGACTGGATTTGCCGCCACCGGCTTTTGCTCATTCGCTGCTTGACCAATTCCTGTGTATCCGTTTTCACCAGATAATTCAGATGTGGCCTGTATTCATAACCCGCATTAGCAAAAACATCATGCCATCTCGATGCATCAAAAGCATTTCGGAATTCGATGAACAATGCCTTACCAGCGGCAAATCGATGGAGTTCGTCCAACAGTGCATTTAACACTGACGAGCTCCCTTCTTCGACCAGAGGCCCACCCCACACAATAATCCTGCGGGACAACCAGGACTTAAGGCCGTTGCCGTTCGATTGGATGGTGCCTTGCAGCGAGCCGGTCACCCGGTCACCCTCATTGGCGAAAATTAAAATAGGCTTTGATTCCGGAATATCCTGTGAAAACTCAAAATGGATTAATCCCTGGAAAAAGTTACTCGCCGGGTGCCCATCGATAAATGCAGACAATGCATTTTTCAGCGGATGATTTTCTAAATCTTCAATGCTCGACAACTGGTGTATATCCATTCTTTTTTCCATTTCTTGTTTTTAAAAAACCCCATAAGCCTGAGGATTTTACGATTAACTCATTGAGATCCCCTGTGTCATTAATACTCAACCGCTTCAAGCGGTAAGGGTCAGAGGTCATTGAATTAAAACCATAGTCTACCGTCACTCCACACTGAAAGCCTGAATTACGGCTCATCTCCACGGTCCGGTCGGAATAGTCGCCATTTGGATAGGCGATAGCGTAAACGTCAAGATCAAATTTCTGTTCTAGCAAGTGTTTGCTGTCCTTAATTTCCGCTAGTTCTTCTTCTTCCGAACAAGTGGGGAGACAAGGATGGAAAACAGTATGTGCCTGAAAATCGACCACTTCCTGCATGGATTTAATCTCTTCTTTCCTCATGGCATGCCGTTCCGGATATTCCTGAAAACTGGAGTATCCATATTTTTCAAGCAGTTTTAGCCTTTCGCTATTCTTCAGGAGTTTAATCCCCGGCGGAAGCTTCCGGGTATAATCATGCTTGAACCAATAGTGTCTGTTAGTATCAACAATCCCGGCACACAGGAAAATGGTCGCTGGAATTTGATATTGCTTTAACAAGGGCAACAATTCATAATTGCCTTTGTGTCCATCATCGAAGGTTACTATTAATGCTTTGGGAGGAATCCCATCCGTCCTTTCATTTTTTAAAGCATCGACATAAGCTCTTAGAGAGATAAAATTGTATTTCCTGCTTAGATATTCAAAGCTTCTACGTGCGCTTTGCAGATTGATGTCATGCAACATCAGAATAGTCACCTTGTCGCGCTGGATAAATTCCCGGAAGATGATCGGCAGCCCGGAGTAGCGAAGGATTTTATACAATAATTTCGTCATCATGACATTGAAATAGGTTCTTGTTGGCGCGCCATTTCTTCCTTGTTCTTGGGCGTGGTAACATCCAGATAAATGGATTCCAATTGCTGAGCAACATGCTTTCCGTCAAGTCCTAATTCATAAATACGGGCTCTTCCTTTGGTTCGTCCGTGGATTGAAGCAAAATTCAACGCCTGGCTCAATTTTTCACTGAACCCTTTCGCATCGTAGGACCCAACATAACAGCCGGGTGTATTACCGATAACCCAGGGCGCATCACCTGCCGGAGTAACCACCATCGGACAATTGCAGCTCATCGCTTCCTTAACTACATTGGGCGAACCCTCACTGTAGGAGCATAAGGTGAATACATCTACTGCGTTCAGATAGTCCACAATGGTTTCGTGGGATACTTTATAGATGTTGATGAATTCCAGATCCTCACGATGAAGATGTTTCACAGCCTTTTGCACCAATTGAATGTTCTTATTGGGATCATCCGGATTGGCGAGGAAAAGGACATATTGTTTGTTTGGATCCAGCCCCAGTTTTAACCGTGCATCGTAATTCAAAGGCCTGAATTGATCCATTCCTATGCCATTAGGGATCTCATAAACATGCCGCTTCTTGGTTATTTTGGCGCGCATTCCTGACGATTTCACAATGACTACATCTACAAAAGGCTGTACCAAGCGAGTCAAAAGCACAAATAAATTGCTTTTAAATGCACGTTTGCCCTTTTCATTAATGTCCCCGAAAACGTCACTGCCCATTAACGATAATACAATCGGTAATTTGGTCCACGTTAATACTGCAACCCAACCGCAAAGGGCATAGTGTGCGTGCAGGATGTCGTAATGATTGGTTTTAATTTCCTTTTTCAGGAGCGGGACATTTTTTAGGTAATTCCGAACTCCTTTTCCCTTGATATAGAAGAAATTCACTTCGACACCTTCAGATTCCAGGGACTCTGCCTGGACTTTGATAAAAGGTGATAGCGTATTGAAAGTAGCATTCCCACTGCAAATAAATAGCACCTTCATATCAGCAAACTTTCGTGATGATTTTGATTTAGGATTTGAATAAAATGATCAATTCGCAATAGAAAAGACAGGTACTGATTGTAATCACCTGCTTCGAATACCCAGCGACCATCGGCATAGCGATATCTTCCGGGCTCTCCATTGACCAGCATTTGATACGGGTCGGACTGACCGAATATGCATTGCATTTCATTAATCAGATAGTTGCCCTGGGTATCCACAAAAAGATCAACGGACAGTGAATGAAACCCAACACGGTCGGTCACATCTTTCACAAAATCCAAGAGTTCCAGTGGCGGGTTGTCGTAATTCTTAAGGAGGGCCCCACTGGCTTTTTCTCCTTTTACCATCTTTTTATGCGCAAAAAAGGACTCCCCGATACGTACGCAGCGCCATTCAAATTGATGCGGGATAAACTCCTGGAAAATCACAAAATCACGCTGCAACTCGGATCGTTCCAAGCGATAATGCCGAAGGCGGTCCATAATAAATCGCGGTTTCAGCAGTTTCTTAACGGCTCTCGTTAACAATCCTTTTTTTCGCCAGTTTGGACCGGTAACACGCCCACCTCCTTTGCCGGCAAATAAATTTGCTACATAGCGTTTAGCTGCTTCTTCATTTCTAAGTATCACTACTCCTTTGCCGGAAGCACCGACACTCATCTTTCCTACCACAGGAAATTCCGATTGGGAAAGAAATTCATAGGCATCCTTGTCGTGATAAAATACGTGGGTAGCAGGATGCGGTATCTTGTTAGCCTTTAGCCAATAGGCTAAATACTTCTTGTTTTCATAAACTTGTACTTCCTCAATGGAAGGGTAAATGGGAATATCAAACGTACGATGAATGATGGCCAGGCGCTCATCGTACATCGTTTTCAAAGCAGAGGTCAACCCCGGAGGTATGGCCAAAAGCCCGTCAAAGCGTCCCGCTTCTATCTGTTCGAACCAATCGGACCGACTCAGATCGACAATCTGAAAATTCAACTTATTTTGGCGTAGTCGGCAGACTTTCTCCCACCAACGGTAATCTTCATCAAATTCCGTTC
This sequence comes from Lewinellaceae bacterium, assembly GCA_020636355.1. GTDB lineage: Bacteria > Bacteroidota > Bacteroidia > Chitinophagales > Saprospiraceae > JAGQXC01. The sequence continues at coordinate 41,559 of JACJYB010000013.1, forward strand.
GCAGAATTGCAACATTATACTTATGCATAGAAAGGCTGGTTATGTTAATGATTAAAGGTTCCTGCCAGGCAGGGAATGGGTCTAAAAAAAAATGTTGTATCGTAAATACAGTACGTGTTCAGCTAAAAGATCAATTGAATAGATGGGTAGCCCGGTATAATATTGGTTTCAATTGATGCGTAAATACATTTTTTAGCTTAGGTCTTCTTTTTATTTCTTTTTGCAAATAAGCTGTGATAATAAACCGGAAACTTAGCCGATTTGCAATTTGTATTCGTTCCAGCTTACGGTCTGAGACGGGAAATTCGTATTTGTAAGGATCATCTCCATCCCCAAAGTCAAGCCCTTTGATCCCATGATCTCTCATCCATTCCAGCAGGTATGAAAAAAGCACCTTACCCGGGCTATGCTTGTAAAAACTCATTTTATAACCCTGCCCCTGACCGATGAAAACATCTCCCTGCAATAAGCCAAAGTTGGTTGCTATCCGCTGATTTTCCACCACTAGTGAGGTGCGTACCAAAATCCCTTCCCGGGCCCATATCTGCAAGCATTCCAGAAGGAGCATCCGTTCCTCCTGGTTGTGATATTTAGAGGGTGAATCCGTCTGATCCCAGCGTTCCATATGCATGGTCATAAAGTCATCGGCCCATTGGCGGAGATCTTCCACCCCTGTATGTACTTCAAAGCGGACTGGAAAATTCCGGAAAAGTCGCCTTGATTTGTATTGCACATTTTTACTGATGACCATCCGTTCAAAAAGAGCCGCAGGCGTAGAATCGGAAATATATGGGGACAATCCGTATGTAAAGCGGGAGACGAAACTGCTGTTCGATTGGGCGGCCTGCAACATTGACTCGAATGGAGCAACCCATGATGGAATCTTGTTTAGCAAGAGGTTCCACTTTTGGGTCCTGGCCTGATGGAAAAAGTTATCAAAAAATGCAATCCTTTCACCGTGATGGCACGGTGCGGACAATACAAAAAAGTTTAAATCTGATCGCACGTCGGATAAAAAATGAAACACCTTATTTTCCTTTCTAAAAAATCCTACACCAAGCAATTCATCATCAACCCAATATTGATAGGTTGCAGTATCTCCGACGTATTTGTTCATAAAATAACGAACCAATGCCGGAATGTAAAACACCGATTGGGGATCGCTATTTTGCCATAGTGTATTGTAATGTTTCCAAAAGGTTTCCTGAGGCGTTGAATAGCTTATAAAGGCTTCAACTTTTTTCATGAGGATGTCTTAATATAAGTCAGCACTTTTTTAGTATACCCGGCCAGGCCAAAGTGCTGAATAACATTTTTTATATCGTTCATTAATCGGGCTTTAATAATAAAGCCAACTTTTTCGGGCGGCGAAAGGAGTATGTTGTAAAGCGGCAATATTTGATTGGTCAGGTTTTTTTTGTAGGACTCCCCACCCTCTCCAAAATCAAGAACTACAAATCCATGTTCTTTCATCCACCTGGCCATAGTCAGTAATAGCACCCGGCCCGGACTGTATTTTTTATAGGCAATATCAAAAGCTGTGGTATGGTGAATCAGTGTTTTACCATGAAGCAAACAAACTGCATAGGCAATCCGGTGCGCACCAATACGGATTGAGAAGCGAACGATAATGCCATCATCGATCCAGGAGAGAATAGCCCGACGCATCATGTCCCGCTGCTCCTTGTCATTGTATTTGGAAGGTGTATCTGTTGAATTCCAGCGCTGCCGGTGCAATGCATAATATCCTTCCAACCAATCATCCAGATACTCTTCCCCGGTGAATATTTCGAAAACGGGTTTTTGGTGCCGAATCAGCTTTCGTTCGCGTTCACGAATATCGCCTGACTCCAATAAAAATTTGCTGACTTCTTCCGGCTCGTTGACATTCAATACCATACATACCTTCTGTTTTGAGAGGTATCGAATCATTCTTGAATGCTTTACTTCGTGCAACAGGATATCAACATCTCGCGTCCAGGAAGGAATGTTCTTTAGAAAAACCTGGCTACGTAATTTTCTGAGATGCCGGAATAGGTTTTGATAAAATTCCCGGATCTCACAATCCGAACATGTTTCATGAATGATGAAGTAATTATGATCGGAACGAACATCGCTTAACAGATGATATACATCTTCTTGCTTTCGAAATAATACAGCTCCAAGCAACCGATTTCTCTTGATCATCTTAAAAGCAGCCAGGCCATCCGGAAACTGACTGGCTAATGAGGACAGGTATGCTGGGGCTTGAAACGGTGAACGGTTTTTACTCGACCACCATAAGTTTTCGTAAGAGTCCCAGAAACCTGATTCCAGGTTGCTTTCAAAGCTGAAAGACACAAAATTATTCTTTAGAGGGTTAATACTAATAAGTTGTGCTTGCATAATGGTTGGCATTCCGCTTAGTAATGCCATAGGCAATACTAAGCCAGTTTATTAGTGTGTCCCGGTTTAATCCTTTAAATGTAATTCCTGAATCGGGAATGCCATTTAATTTGGATTCTTGCATAAAGTGTTCGATTACTGAGAATACATTGTTATCGTCAAGCGCTTCATTTTGATTAAATTTTTGCTGGATATAACGATAAAACAATACAGGTTTTCGCCAGGATTCACCTACGTCATTCGGTGCATACCCCTTAGATGTCTTCATCCTGTAAAGCCGATGATCACTCATCCGAAGGACCTGGGCATAGAAAAGTTGCCCGATCATTCTTTTAAACTTATTCTCCTCAAACAAAGGCCGGTGTACACCGGACCAAATGGTTTGATTTAATGAATGGACAAAGGAATAGTTTAAATACGGTGTCCGGTTGTTTAAGAAATGGTTTTGCATTATTATTTCCGGGCCAAAATATTTGCGAAATAGTTCTTCATAGACAAACCGGTAAAATCTGGCATTTCCGGTCATGCCGGATTCATCCAGGTATTTATTGATGTCATCGATTAGCCCTTCTAATTCCGCATCGAAGTCGTTCTGCCCCCAACTTTTAACTTCAGTCCATAGCCGGTCTTTCCATTGCCGGTCGGAAGAAGAAAAGACATCAATCAAATGTTTGGTCATCATCATTCCCGGCAGATGGAGCGCTCGGAACAACTCACTCCCGAAATTCCCGGTTATTATAAAGGAGGTTTCCTGGCTTAATATGGATGCACTGTATAAATAATGCGGTCTCCCCACATTTCCGTGATAATCTGACAAAGACATGAAGTCTTGGATCGACCTATCTGCATCATTTCTCAGATAATTCTCATCCAGGATAATGGAGTGATGCGATAAACCCAGCTTTTTAGCTTGCCGGGCAGGCACCTGGATGTCGGAAGAACAGGCAGCGCCAAAACTATATGTAAAAAATGAACGATTGTTTTTAAGCGCTACACCCACCAGCGTCCGGCCATCAAATCCACCAGTTAACGATATTCCGAAACGGTTGACAGGCATGAAGTCGCTGCAAGCAGAAACAAATTGCTCTGCCAATTGATTTAAGTCTCTATTATGCGATTTGGACGGAGTCCCGGAGTATGCAGAAAAGTCAAGGTTTTTTCGGACACTAAAATGCGTGGCCGTGATGGATAACTGACTGTGGGCAGGCAATAATTTGATTTCCTGATACCAGGTAGCGTCAAAAAGTGGATAATGGAATAATAGGCGTTCAAGGATGTATCTACGGTCATTGGCCGGAGCATGTATCCGATCCGCTAAAAAATCAGATGATGAGCTTATGTAAACACAATTAATCTCATGATGATAATAAACCGGCAGAATTCCGCCAAATGAAGAGCCAGTTGCAAGCCGGTCACGACCGACCCAGAACCAATTATAATGCCCGGCTAACTCCGTATAAAGCGTATGCAGATCTATGTCTCCATTGGCTTTGATTAAATTTTCCGGACTGGATAGGGCTCCAATTGGGTCACCTAAAATCCAGAATACACCTTTGGCAGGTACTTCGACACTGGAACAAGACTGCTTGCCGGCAACCAAATACAATATATTTTCCTCGACTACTTCAGGCAGAGCTGTCGCACACTGCTTTACCTGCAGGCTTTTGGAAGATTGGTATATTCGTTTAAGAAAAAAGAACATTTGAATTTTATCAGGATCAGACTCGGTGCAGAATCCTGTTTTTTAAGTCATAAATTTCTCGGACAGCCCGGTAAGGCTGCCGTTGGTAATGGCTGTTAATTTTAAAATGGAACTTTTGTCGGCTTAACCATGGCGCATTATCAAAATCTCCTCCTAATCTGGGTATGCGATCGACCTTACCGGATTCCCCGGTCAATTTGCCTGAAGTGGTTGCCCGGTATCCTGACGAACGTGCCAGCTCATGGGCCTCCTGCGTATTATCTCCGTGCGGCCAGCAGAGGAAATGGATTGGTTTTTCAAGTCTTTGTTCAAGAACTTCCTTTGATTTGACCACTTCGTAATGCAACCGCTGCAGGTAGTCCGTTTGTAATTCGCTCTCCGTAATAAGCGTATTATTAGCCCGGTGACTCTTCAGTACCTGCAAGGCGTCTGCTTCATAGACAGGTCTCTGGGCTGCTTCCGACAAATCATATCCTGCCCCTAGCGCGCTTAACTCTAGAAAAATCTCCGGGTTGATGGTTAGCTTGTGCGCAATTACAGCCGATTGTTCTATAAACAAGGGATATCCCCAAGGCAAACGGTTCTCAAAACCTGGGTCCGCCATGTAGACTGGTTTGAGGCCGGGATTCTGATTCCAAATCGGGTATACTCCTCGGGGCCCTCCATAATAAAATCCCGTTACCTCGTCCGAAGTGATGTATTTGGTATGAGACATGGTATGAGACTGCACATCGACTATGCCCGATTCCTGCATAGCCCGCAATTCATCCCAGGTTAGATAGCCCCGATCGTCAAGCTCATTCATGGTACAGGTCCCAGCCCAAACATCTGCCAGATTTGGCCGCACGATAGACCGGGGATCCAGGCACTCCGGGGATGCAAATAAGGTAAATCGAATACCATATTTTTTTGCCAGAGGCCAAACGTAAACCCAGTTGTCCAGATAACCATCGTCAAAAGTGAGACAGATCTCATTGCCCTGGCTGGACTTTTTGCCTTCCCGGATATCACTGTATTCATCCAGAAAAATGGATCGAAAGCCATTTTTAGCCAGGTATTGCAACTGATCTTCAAATTTTTGCAATGAGAAGGTCAGACCATTTAACACCCAGCTGTCATTTTTTGCCGGCGCCACTGAATGGTAATAAAAAACGGGAGGACTACATTTGGACATACAAGGCATTAATTTGATCTACATGATTTTGCTGTGAAAATCGATGCTTTAATTCTTCAATCATAGTCAATGGTTTAGAAGCAAGAACGGGATAGGTGCGTACAGCCTGAATAAATCTCTGTTTAATGTTATTGTAGTTTTCGGGTTTGCCCAATTCAAAAATATGGTGTTCGCCATAAATCTCCCGGAAGGCCGGAATATCGCTGGTCAGGACCGGCAGACCGGTCAACAATGCTTCAACGAGGACATTGCCAAATGATTCGAAGGCACTGAGAAAGAGGAACAAGTCCACTTCACCATAAAATCTCTCGATGTCGGATATAAACCCGTGGCAAATGATACGCTGATGGAATGGACTGGCATCGCATTGCTTTCGGATGGCCTCCTGAAGCGGTCCTGAACCGGCAATATGCAATTCGAGCTGAGGGTGGTCCGCTGCAATCTCTTCAAATAACCGGATTACCAACTCAACATTCTTTCCCGGATGGAGCCTGCCTACATAAGCCATTTTTTTCAATCGTTTCCTGGGATGAAAATGTGCATAAAAGCGGCCGGTATCTATTCCGTTATAAATCACCAGCGGTTTAACTTTTAAAACATTATCCCGAAATACCTTTTCACTATAGTGGGAATTGGCGACAAATGTGACCTTACGAAAGGTCAATAAAATCCGGATGAAGAACCATACAAACTTTAAATACACCTTCTGAATGGCGGATTTCCAGTAGATGGTCCCATGAATGTGGTAAATCGGGTTTTGGACTCCGGCAAGCAGCGTGATAAGCAGAATCACTGGCCCGCCATTATTTAAATGAAAAATGTCTTTCCGGTTTGACCGACAATACTGCCAATATTTCCAATAGGTATTTCCCGGATTATTTCTGGCGCAAATTACCTTCACTTTCGATTCATCAAACAAGGTATTCTCTGTGGCACGTAGTCCATACACCTCCATCTTACTGTGGCCATAAAAATGGTCGATGTATTGGAGTACATTTAACTCCATTCCTCCCGGACCGAGATCCCATAGGACATAATGGATTGGTTTTGTATTTGCTTGTTTCATACGGCTACTACTGACTCTGCATTTTCCTCCCGCACGGCATAGAAATACGTCAATGCAATCATGCCAAAAAATACTGCCTGGGTGATTCCGGTAGAAGGAAATTGATAATAGGCAAATTCTTGCTCGGAACTGGAGTGGATGATAAACCATCCGATGAAATAAATGGGAAACAGCAAAAGCGCTTTGCGATATTTAAAATCAAAGCCCACATTCAGATAACGCAACCACAATTTAACCGACACAAACCCAATGAAAAAGATCATCAATGCGGCGCCGATGATACCTGACTGCATCAATATGTTTTGATTGCCCACATGCACGTCATTGTTATCCATAAATTCCCTGGAAAAACCCCAGCCGGTTAATTTCGAAAGTTCCCATTTACGCATTACGCGCGGACCTCGTTCAGTAATCCGGATTAAAGTCCCGCCCGCAGTGGCATCGCCTTGTGCCAATTTCTCCAGAGTCAATAACCGCTTAAAGGCATTATTCGTCTGGATCCGCAAGGTTGGAATGGCCTGACTGGCCAGAATAGCCAACAAAATTATGGTTGAAACCGACATCACCCTGCGTCGATCAAATTGCACGATAAAAAACATGGAACTCAATAAAATAAACACCATGTATATGGTCCATCCCCGGGTAGCGGATAGAAATATTGAAGCAAAATTTGCAATCAACACTGTAAACAAATACATATTGGAAAAGTGACTTTTCCGTTGGGCCAGATAAAATAATGCCCCCAGGTTGCTGGCAATAATCAGACTTTCATTGTAAAGCCCGCGATAAGTCTTGTCCTTCGTGATTTCAATGGCCCACCAGATTTCTTTTTTGGCACCAAAGAATGCCACCGGTGAAGAACTGGTCAATATGGTAAAAAGCTGTGTGCCTAATGCTACGAGTGCAACCGGAAAAAGGTACACAAACAGCTCCGTATACTGCTCCTGTTTTTGAAACAACTTTGGAATCGAATACAATAACATGAGCGGCACAATCCATTTGAAGATCCTGAATTGAACATTCATTGCTAAATCCACGCCCACCACATACCCCTGGATGATCAGATAGATGAGGTAAATGGACAAAACAAGTAACGGCGTCTGGTAAAAAGGGCGATAGGTAGAAACTGTATTTCTGGCTTTAATGATACTGAGGATAATGTATAACTGAGATACTTCGACTTCGGGCAGGCCGGGAAGCAGACTCAGGGTAACTTCATATAGGCCGAAAAAACCGAAGAATCCGTCAGCAAGGATGAAAAAATATGCCAGCCAGAAAGGCTCCTCCTCTGGTTTGCACTTGAAATACAACACCAGTGTTGCGAGGTGAAATATCACTTTTCCCCATGCGGGAGCATAATAATTAGCCAGGATGGCCAGGACAGCCAATCCGAAAAAGCGCAAGACCTTTACCAGGTCAGACTGTTTATACTCCTGATTACCCATATCCGTTTACCGGTTAACGAGGACTTCCTGATTTTTAACTGCTGACCCGATGTGCATTGTTTCGGAGAGCAGTGCGGCATTATTTTTAATCGAATGTTTTTCCTTTACCAGATTTTGCATCCAGACCACCATGGCCCTCCTTTCTTTTTCGTGGCTCAGGTAATAGGCCGTCATCTCCCGGGCTTCGTCAAAAACCTTAACCGCCGGGACGTCAGCATCTCCAAATATTTCGACAACATTTTGCTGCCATTCCAGAACCGGAAGCGCACCGGCACCAAGAGCTTCAACCCACCGCCAATGCAGTGCATTCAATAAACCAGGATTTGCATCCACGGGGGCAATTTTCGTTGCATTGTACATGTCGTTAAGTCGCTCTACGGATATATGCCCTGTGCGCGGACGGTAACATTTCTCTATTTCTGGAAAGTACTCAAACCATCTTTCCATAGAATCATCACTGTGAATCTGCAGGTCAAAGTCTGCAAAGCAGCTAAGGAATTTTGCCTTCTTCATCCCCCAGCTGGTCTTATACCCCATCCCTACATAAAGAACATCCGATTTTAATTCTTCATAAACGGCATCACTCAGCTCCTTCTCATAAAAGGAATCCGTAGGTGTATTCGGGTACAGGTAGTGCATGTTCTTAATGCCCATTTTGGTCATCTGCTCGATCCAAAATGTGTCGTAGGTATAAACAGCGTCGGCGTAATACAACAAGGGTAAAAAGTGCCTGTTGCCGGGCGTATAGTAAGGACAGTCGCCCAGGAAAAAAGCAATTTTTGATTTTTTCTTAAAATAGGCCAATGTCTCCGGCACTAATAATTCATGGTTGTAGATGAAAACGATATCAGGCTGAATACGGTCGTATTCCTGCAGATATAATTTATTGATGTCCTGATAATAATATCCCTCCCACTTTTGTCTCCACTTATCGGGCAAACGGAACATTTGAGTATTAATCCGCTGTTTCCAGCCCACCATGATGTGTTGATAGTCAATCGTATGGATCTCCCCTCCTAACGCCTCAAAAGTCTCCCTGAAAGATTGATGAAAACCATATCTTTTAGGTACCAGCAATAATACTTTCATCGGTTACCAATTATTATTATTCCATAAATTATTTGACTTTCAGTTCCTGCATGATAAGCAGGATCAATGATCAGGAAAGGTGATCAAACACCTTTATAACAGCCTCTACAACGTGCTCCTTTTCCTGATCGGTCATTACCGGATAAATGGGTAATCGCAACAACCGGTTAAAAAAGGCCATCGATCCTGGAAATGCATCATCGTTGCCCAGGTGCTCGTAATATTTGTTCCGGTGTAATGGGGTGTAGTGTACGTTAGCCATCACACCTTCAGCACGTAAAGCATCCATGATCCAATATTTCCGCTCAGCAGGGACCAGGATCCCAAATAAATGCCAGTTGGAGGTGACATCTTCATCCACCTGCAGGAATTCAAGACCACCAATTCCCTGAAGATTGGCCAGATAATAGTCCGCAATTTCCTTGCGTCGTGCGTTCATAGCTTCCAAACGGCTAAGCTGGGTAATGCCCATTGCTCCGTTGATATTGGACTGAACATAACTGTTGCCGATATCGACATACTCGTAATAACCACGAGTCTGTTGGTCCGTCAGGAAGCTGTACTTGTTGGTTCCTTTTTCGCGTAAGATTTTAATGCGCTCGGCTACCTGGTCATCATTTGTGACCAGTGCTCCGCCTTCACCCGTAGTTAGATTTTTGGTTCCATGAAATGAGAAGGTACTTACATCGCCTTGATTACCGGTATATTTTCCCTGGTATTTCGAGCCGATGGACTGTGCCGTGTCTTGCACGATATAAAGACCATGTTTTTTAGCAATTGCCTGGATGCGATCCATTTCCGGCGGGTTTCCCGCGTAGTCTACCGGGCAAATGGCCACGGTGCGGTCGGTAATGTAGGACTCCAATTTATCGACATCAATGTTACCATTATCCGGTCTCACGTCAGCGAGAACGATTTTTAATCCATTAAGAAGTGGACCTAACGCCGTACTCGTATAGGTAAAGTTTGGCACGATCACCTCACCTCCGGCAGGAAAATCTTTCACCCGGAAAGCCAGGTCAAGGGCAACCGTACAGGAAGTCATAAAAAGGGCATGTTTTACGCCTAAATACTGTTTCAGATTTTCTTCAAATTTCCGGCATGCAGGACCGTCTCCACTCACAAAAGTACTTCTCACCGCATCGGTAACAGCCTGAATGTCTTCCTCTATGATCGAGGGTTTATGAATGAGAACGGGTTCCCGGGTAACAGCTTTCCCTCCCTGAATGGCCAGCGTTTCTTTCGTAAGAATCATACAAATGCGTGTTTATTGGTTTTATGGATTGAGTTCTGATTGCGTTCGTACCATTGAATGGCTTCTGCAACACCCTGGTAAAAAGGCTTGGATGGCTGCCAGCCCATCATTTTGAAACCACGGCTTCCATCGACCGTTTTATAAGCGGCCCCATCAGGCTTGCTGGTATCCAACCTTATTTCACCATTATAGCCGGTAAGTTCTTTGATGACCTGGCTCATTTCCCATACTGAAATGCCTTCGCCAATACCCACATTGATAAATTCCTGGGTAGCCGGCAGGATGGATGCCCGGATCATTGCCTCTGCCCCGTCATCCACGTGCATCCATTCGCGGACAGGTTTCCCACTGCCCCATACAGTGACGTACGGTGCTCCTGTTCGTTTTGCTTCCACAAATTTCATGATCAAAGCGCCCAGTGCATGCGACCGTTCCTCTTCAAAATGATCTTCAGGGCCATACATATTGGATAACACAATGTTGATAACATCAAGCCCATATTGTTTGGCATTAGCCCAGGATCCAACCCAGAATGCCTTGCGGACAAATCCGTAGACCATAACTGAATCATGCATGGGGCCATCCCAAATTTCATCTTCCTTGAACAGCATGGCCTTCGCCGGATAGACACAATTCGATATAGGATTTACAATTCTGCCTACTGCCGTTTCACGGGCCGCCCGTAACAGATTTACATTCATCAGCAGGTTGTTTTCAAACAAATCTGCCGGGTATTTATAACCGAATTGGATGCCACCTACGAATGAGGCACAGTTAAAAACCAAATCAGGCTGTACCTGATGAAAGAATGCATAGGTTTCATTGTAATTTCGCAGATCAACCCCTAAACTTAGCGAGGTTCTTTCCGCATAAATTCCTTCTGCTTCCAGCAACCTGGATAAGCGTTTGCCCAAAAATCCGGTTGCGCCGGTAATTAGAATTCGTTTATTGCGAATGGGATTAAAATCAAATTTTGCCATGAGGGTGAATGGATTAGGTGATAAATCGGTTAAATAATATCTTCCAGTTCGTTATGTACCACAAAGCCGTTTTTCATCAAATGATGATTGCGCTTGAGGAGGTCTATGTCATTTTCAATCATTTCGGTGATCATTTCTTCCAGAGTATATTTTGGAGCCCATCCAAGGGTATCCCGTGCTTTGCTTGCATCTCCGATCAATAGGTTCACTTCAGTAGGCCGGTAGTAGAAGGGATCGATCTGAATGACCGTTTGTCCATGGTTTATGTTTTCCGGTGCCATGCCCAACATCTCACCGAAGCGGTGTTTGTCAATCCCAGCAACTACCCCTTTTTCATCTTTACCGGTACCGGTGAATTCGAGGTCGATGCCGACTTCTCCGAACGCCCGACGCGCGAAATCCCTGATGGTCGTGGTTCTTCCGGTCGCTATTACATAATCATCCGGGTGATCTTGCTGCATCATCAGATACATAGCCTCTACAAAGTCTTTCGCATGACCCCAGTCGCGCTTGGCATCCAGGTTACCCAGTGAGAGAATGTTCTGCAGGCCGAGAGATATATTGGCTACCGCTCTGGTAATTTTCCGGGTCACAAAAGTTTCTCCCCGGACCGGCGATTCATGATTAAAGAGAATCCCATTACAAGCAAACATATTGTAGGCTTCACGGTAGTTCACCGTAATCCAGTAAGCATATAATTTGGCCACGCCATAAGGGCTGCGCGGGTAAAAAGGCGTCTTCTCGGATTGAGGCACCTGTTGCACCAGGCCGAATAGCTCTGAGGTGGATGCCTGGTAGACTCTGGTTTTTTCAGTTAGACCAAGCATACGTACTGCTTCGAGTATCCGGAGTGTCCCCAAACCATCTGCATTCCCTGTATACTCCGGCGTATCAAAACTGACCTTGACGTGAGACATGGCGGCCAGGTTGTAAATTTCATCTGGCTGGATCTCCTGTATGTACCGAATGATGTTACTGGCATCGGTCAGGTCCCCGTAGAAATAATGGAACCGTGGATTCCCTTCCTGACGGTCGTTAGCAAAGAGAGCATCGATGCGTGAGGTATTGAATGAGGAGCTTCTTCGCTTCATCCCCCACACCGTATATCCCTTCTGAAGCAGATATTCTGCCAGATACGAACCATCCTGCCCGGTGATCCCGGTAATCAATGCCACTTTTTCTGCCATGATATTTCTTTAAGATTTTAAGATCATTTTGTAAGCCCGGGGCATAAGGTCCTCAAGCAGCAGTCTGAATTCATCGGATTTAAAAATCCAATGGAGCAGTAGATAAATACCTCCTCCTCCAATCGAGCCTGTTAATAACATGGCTAGCGAAGGCAGATCCAATGTGATTTGAACCAGAGCTACCGTCAATCCTGAAATGACTGCAAAGACCAGACTGGAGGTGACATCCCGGAGTTGTTCTCCGATCGGATAATCCAAGAATTTCTTGGTATAATAAGAGTTAATGAGAATAGCGATGTAATAGGAAATAACCTGACTGATTACCAATCCAATTATCCCGAATTGAATTCCGATAACGATAAGGATACCGGTTATTATTTTTTTGACAATTTCTATGCGCAGGCATAAATCAACCCGCCCTAATACCAGTAACAGATCCAGGTTAATGGAATTCAGATGATAGGTAACGCCAGCAGCACATAGCAATTGCAGAAAAAGAGTAGCCGGCAACCATTTTTCCCCCACGGTGACAACCAGCAATGGACCGGCCAAAACACCCATCAGGATCATAACCGGTACGATAAAAAAAGAACTCATTTTGATCACCTGCCGGTATCCTTCTTTCAACCGGATTAAATCGCTTTTAAGTTTTGATAAGATAGGGTAAGTAATTTTTTGAATGGCCTGCTGGAAATTATTCGCAGCCATGTTGGTAAAGCTATTTGCCTGAGCATAATAACCCAATGTTACTACGGAGAAAAACTTTCCAATCAGGACCTGTACGATTTGCCGGAAAAATTTATCAATTAAAGCTTCCGCTAATAGTCTAGATCCAAATCCAAATAATTTCCTAAAAGAAGTCCAGCTAAAAACCAGGCTTAATTTCCAGGAATTATAAACCCAGAGTAATACTGTACTGAAAAATTCATTTAATAACAATTTGGCCACTAAAGCCCACACGCCCCATCCGTAATAAGCCATCACAATGGCTATGGTCCCTGACAGAACTACTCCGATAAATCGGATTTTGGTTTGTGATTTAAAGTCGATCTTATGCGTCAGTATCGTTTGTTGGATGGCGCCTAAAGCGTTGATGATCAACATCAAACCCATTACTCTAACAATACTGGAAAGCATCGGCTGACTGAAAAAGTTTGCAATCGCAGGTGCAGCTGCAAATAATAGCCCATAGCATCCAACAGCAACCACCAGATTGAAAATGAACGTGGTGCTTTTATCAACCTCCGAAATTTCCTCCTCCCTGATTAATGCGAAGGAAAAACCGCTTTGAATAAAAGTTGAAGCGAGTTCGAAAAAGATCATCACCATTGCCAGCAGACCGAACTCCGCCGGAGAAAGTAATCTGGCAAGTATGATGGTGATCAGAAAATTGGAAGTACTACTACCCAATTTATCGACAACCACCCAGAAAAATGCCTTTACCGATTTGTCTTTTAAATTATCGGACATGCTTAATTCAGAGGAAGATCAATAATGATATCCGTATTGCTGGCTATTTTTAAACTTAAAGCCATTGAGAACAACATACGGATTGGGGAATTTTTTATTGACTACAATATCTTTCAGTTTGTCCAGCATGGTCTTCGGCGTATAATCCGAGCGCACCACAAAAATGGTGGCATCGGCTATGTCGTGAAGATGGAACGTATCTGCAACAGGTGCGATAGGAGGCGCATCCAGAATGATCATATCGTATTGACGCTTGGCTTCATCAATAAGACGACGCAGCCGGCTGGACATGAGCAATTCACTGGGATTGTTTGGTTTGGTGCCGCAATAAATGACATCAAGGTTCTTATTAAGCTCCCCTTTGCTGGTAATTTTAAGCCGGGTAAGATTTGAGCTACTGAGGTAATCAGCAATACCGAATTCCGGTTTTTCTTTAATTTTTTGGTATTCCAACTGCTTGGGCTGCCGTAAATCCAGTTCAATTAAAAGTACTTTTTTATCGCCCAGGGCCTGAATCATCGCGAGGTTAAGCGCAACATAAGACTTGCCTTCCCCGGAAACCGATGAAGTCACCAGCCAGGTTTTAAGGCTGTCACCCGGGGACACAAAAGATACATTCGCGCGCAATGCCCGGAACATTTCCGTGGATAAGGAAGTTCCGTTTTCTTTAATTGCCAGTTGGCGACTGCGGCTGCCGTGTGGAAGAATACCGAGGATCTGAACTTTTACTTTATTGGTTATATCCCGCTCTTCCAAAACCTTATCATTCAATGAGTTGAATAACAAGACCAGAGCAGATGGAAAAGCAAGACCCAGGAAGCCGCCTACCAATAAAATAAGCGGAGGTTTAGGGCTGATCGGATCTGAGGCATTGGCAGGCTCTATAAGTTTTCCATTATCAGTCGTGACAGCCATTGATATCAACGTCTCTTCCCTTTTCTGAAGTAAATACGTGTAGATATCTTCTTTGATGCTTTTCATCCGCTGGATGTCCAGCAGATCCCGCTCACGCTTCGGTAAGCTTTGCAGCCGATCGGTCAGACTGGATTTGATTTCTGCACTGGCATCACGCTCAATGGTCAAATCCTTTTTGATGCTATGGATGTTTTCAATGATGTTTTCACGCAGATTGGCCAATTGCCGGTTGATCTGTATGGTCGTCTCATGTTTAGGGCCAAAGGTGTTGGTATTACGCCGGGAAAGCTGCTCATTAAATTTATCAATTTGAGAAGCAAGCATCAGATTGTTGATGCTTAAGTTAGTAGGCACATATTCGAAGTCATCTTTGTTTTTATTCAGGAAGTCTTCGATCCCGGATAAAATCTCCAGTTCGGTGTTATTCTTGACCAGGTCTTTATTTACGGTCATCACTTCGTTCAGGAGCAGGTTTCCTTCAGAGGAAAGCTCAGTAATGTTATGGTTTTGCCGGTAGTTTTGTGCCTGTTGTTCAATGGAAGATAGTTCGGTGACAACCAGATTAATCCGCTCATTGATCAGATTCAAGCTATTTTCAAAAGCAACAGTTCGATCTTTTTTAGATTCTTCATTATAAGCATCCAGAAGTTCGGAAAGGATTGATTCGGCGCGTTGAGGCACCTGATCCCTGATTGAAAGGGATACAACACTGGAATTTTCATCAATGATACTTACTTCCAGTTCGTCGCATAAATTCAATGCTTTTAGTTTCGGTGTCATCGCTGTAATGCGATATTTCTTACCAAGATTTGAGAAATTATTGCGGGCAAAAGTTACTTTACCGATGGGCAATACCAGTTCTTGTCCAAATTCTCCACGGTATTCTTCCTTTTCAATTTTAAGCGTGTACTGGCCGTGTTCCCCGGGCATAAATTCACATTCGAGAACCTGGAATTCATCAGCCGGTTGCCAATTCACGACATCAATTGGGTGATTTTCAAAAAGATCAACCGGTTTCCAACCACTGATATCAACATATTGGTTTTCAATCCCCAGTTTATTGACCACCTGCTCCATGAGCGGGCTGGATGTCAGAATATTGACTTCATTGCCAATGGAGTTTTCGGATTTGTGCATCCGTATATCTGAAAAGATACCTTCCTCCGGTACCTGACCGGCATTCTTTACCCCTTTTATTAATATCCTCGTTTGGGCTTCATATTGGAATGGGGTGATCTGCAAATAAAAGTAGGCTGCCCCAACGGTTAGCGGAAGCAGTATTAAGTACAGCCACCAATACTTTAATGCCTTCTTGAAGACATGGATAAGATTTACTTTATCTTCGTTCATGGAGAATGGATTACTTATTTAAGGAAGCACCTAACAGAAATGTGACCAGCGAAACCACCGGGAAAAAGATTCCTGAATAACGCTGAAAAAAGTCACCGGTGGTCGCATATTGCTTGGCTTTCAGCGGATCAACAATGACGATGTCATTCGGGCTCAAATAGAAATAAGGGGAAGTAAAAACCGATTTGTCTTTGATATTGATCCGGTGAAATTCCCGAACCTGGTTCCTTTCCCTAATAATCAATACGGAGTTCCGTTTTGCATAGGGCGTAAAGTCCCCAGCCATACCAATCGCTTCAATAATATTGAGTCTTTCATTGGGTATTACATAAGTATTGGGTCGGTTAACCTCCCCCATTAAAGTCACTTTGAAATTGACAAAACGAACCTGCACATTAGCTTTGGGCAGGTACTGGATGAGTCTCGTGTTTATGTCCTGACGGACTTCCATGATGGTTTTACCGGCAGCTTCGACTTGACCGATGTAAGGCAGGTAAATGTAACCCTGCTCATCAACCCGGTAACCTTCTGAAACACCGAGAGCCTTCTCTCCTGCTTCACCGGTAGCATTAAGGGTTCGCTGGAAGGTCCCAATGGAATTATTGTCCTCATCGACAACCTGAATATTTAGGATATCGTCCGGTTGAATTTTTAATATCGGTAAAGAGTCAACATTGACCACGGCGTCCTGAACATCAGTAAGCATCAGCATGTCAGAATGCTTTACACTGCCGCAACTGCTCATTAATAAACCGATAAAGACAATTAAGAGGAAATATTTCATAATCAGACGGGTTGTAATAATTGCGTATTGAGAAACCGGATTCCAGACGGATCAAACGAGTATTGACTTAATTGAGAAGGATGGTGTATATCGCTTCCTGCGAAATGATACATTTGCCGTTCTATTAGTTGACGACTCCAAACAGCTACTTCCCGCCCATAGTATCCGGTGGGTGATAATAAATTCAATTGCATGTGGCAGCCCATTTCCTGCAATTCCAGAAATGTTTCCAGGTCTTTCCGGTAATACGTATACCGTTCCGGGTGGGCCAATATCGGCGTATAACCCGCCTGAAGAATTGCCTCGATGAAGCGATGTGCTAAAGGAAAAGGTTTATTCATTGGAAATTCAATCAAAACATACCGATCACCGATAGCTAGGATCTGTCTTGAATTTAAATGATCCATAAAGCCTTCGTCAAGCATGTATTCGGCTCCAAGACCCAGATCGATTTCTATTCCGGCCTTTGAAACCGCATCCACAACCGACTGAAAAGCCTTTTTAAGTTTGTCCGCATGATTTCCATAATGATCATGCATGATATGCGGCGTAGCGATAAGCTTTTTAAATCCAAGCCCTGCAAGGCCACGAATCATTTTAAGGCTTAATTCCATAGCTGGTGATCCGTCATCCACACCAGGAATCCAATGTGCATGAATGTCAACTTCGATGTTTACGAAATGGACATCCTGCGCTGGTTTATTATTTCTTGGAAATAAACGGAACACGATAATTAAATAAGTTCAAAATCAGATATGGCTTCGCCGTTAAAAAATCCCGAAGATTTTTTTTACGAAAATTGCATTACGTGCAATTAGAATTATCGAATAACCGACTTCAGGTGATCTGTCGCCGATTGGCACCAATACCTACGGCATTGGTCGAATTAGAATAATCCCGGATGACCGGGAAAAATTTATTGGGCGCTTTATAGCGCGGAAACCCTGCTCGCCGAAAGTTTCAGACAAGCAGGATCTACATACATTCGAAAACTCTGTCCGATGCCAGAAAATTCCACTAGAAAATTCTTTTTGTTCGCGGTGTTCATTAATGTGCCTTTTAAGCCAATTAAATTTCCACGTACAACTTCAACCCGTTGGCCGGCTATTAATCCTCCCTGGTCTAATTCAAGACTTAAATCTTCAAGGAGAAGTTTCTGTAACCATAGAATCTCTTCTTCGGGTATGGAAATAAGGTTTTCAGAGAATTTTATAAATTTCACTACCCCTTCTGTTTCAAGAACTGAAACATATTCCTTGCGGGTAATTTTAGTAAAAACATAACAACTGATCAGGGGGATATCAAAATGACGAAGTCTTTTGTCGTATTTGCGGACACGGCGTGTAAGGGGGACGTATGACTCGATTCCCTTGTCTTTAAGCCTCTTTAAAACCACTTTTTCCTGCTTGTACCTGGTGTACAATGCAAACCACCGTGGTTCATTTTCATCCAATTGATTTATAGCATGTTTGAGATTCATAACCTAGTTCTGAATTCACGATTTGCTTTATAATGACGTATTGGAAGAAACTTCAGGGGGGATGAGATCTTCTAATCAAAATCCTTAACAAATGAAAAAACATCTGTTTACTAGTGCTTCAAAACACCAAAACAAATAATCGTTTTGATGCTGACAGCTGACAACAAACGTGAAGCGCTTCAGCGATGAATTCAGACTCAGACATTCCTGACGGAATGCATACACGCATTGAACAAAATCATAAATGGAGAATCTTGCCTGGATGAGCTGGGGGACTCTAAACCGGAAGCAAGATGTTACGTAAGATCTATACTCTTTGGCGTTAAATATAGTCTTATACGTAGCCCACCTCAAATCAAGGCGTGCAAATTCAACAAAAATTACCGCATCTCACAGTTTGGCATCAGCTTCTAAGCTTGATGATGCACTATGACAATCTCGTATAAAGACTAAAGTATTACAAACATAAACTTCCAAACGCAAAAGTAAAATTAAATCAATAAAAATTATTGATCCCGACTGATTGGACAAAAGGGAACTTTCATGGAACTACCGGCAATCAAATTATAAACTTGAAAAATATTAATAACTAGAATTACGATTTCATTCCAACCACTTTCTCCACCAATGAAGTCATTTGCAGCAATTTAAACTTTAATAAATTATTTATTATAACTTAATATTTATATGTTAATATTATTATTCGATTAACAAATTAATTCTAACCGGAACGAACAAATTGTTTTATTCATAATATCAGCCGGATTCGGCTTACAAATGTTCTGATTTTCAATTCTTTAAAATTGTAAGAAATATTACTATCAAATTACAACGAATACGTATTTCCTGTAAAAATCAACAACTACAGTTAATAAGATTTTTCATTTAAGACAGCCATATTTTTTTTATTCCCATTGACGCTTTGATCGATCAAAATGGAATCTGCCGGGCTTCCCTTTTGCCTCTAACCTTGTCCAACTCACTACAAAACAGCAATAGCGGCACCTTCCTCCAACTCAAAAAAGACATTACAACAGGATGATTGGATGGCATTTTGTAATTGATTAGGAGTAGAAACAACTTATTTTAGTTACCCAAACCAGGACCTTGGTCATAAATCACCATTCATGAAAAAGCTTTTTAGCACTACTTGTCTACTAATCCTGACGATTAACGCCTTTGCGCAATCTGCGCCAGAGGTTATACCTGATCCTCGATTAACCGACGCCTCCTGGACGTCAAGTTGGATTGCCCATCCCGATGGATCACCCTATGATTTTGGTGTTTATCACTTCAGAAAAGATTTCGAGCTTAATGATTTGCCCGATCAGCTGGTAATTAATGTTTCTGCCGATAACCGTTATCAACTTTTTGTTAATGGAAAGCAGGTCTCGGAAGGTCCGGCCAAAGGAGATCTGTTACACTATCATTACGAAACCATTGATATCGCCCCTTATTTAAGACCTGGGAAAAACTGTCTTGCAGCAGTTGTATGGAATTTTGGGATCAGGCGACCTGTCGCCCAGATGAGTTTTCGGACAGCTTTTCTGATGCAGGCCAACGAGGCCCGTTTTGATTACCTCAACTCAGGGCAAGGATGGAAAACCATTCAAAATAAAGCATATACCTTGTTACCTGCAGAAGGCGGAAGACTCCATACCTACCTGGTCACAGGCCCTCGCATACATTTGGATGCCGGGTTGTACCCCTGGGGTTGGGAAACACTGGATTACGATGATCATGCATGGATTTCAGCCCGTAATATCGGACAAGCCCACCCTTCCGGGCGCACCACCGAATTTAACTGGGAACTAGTCCCCCGTCCGATACCAGCGATGGAATTAGAGCCGGAAGAAGCACCGGTTATTCGTAGGTCCAGCCTCGATCAAGGTAAAGCGGGCATCCTATTTCCAATCCATATTCCATCTCATTCTAAATGTACCTTATTACTCGATCAGAAACACCTTACCAATGCCTATCCACATTTGTTGGTTAGCGGTGGTTCCAATAGTCTTATCCGCATTGAATATGCCGAGTCTTTATTCGACGCCAATGGCAAGAAAGGGAATCGCAACGAAATAGATGGTAAAGAAATCAAAGGATATTATGATGAATTCAGTCCCGATGGTCAACCAGACCGTTTGTTCACCACCTTATGGTTTCGCACCTGGAGATATGTGCAACTAACCATTGAAACCGGGGATATGCCGTTGGATATTCATTCGTTTAATGGAATAAGACGGACCTATCCGTTTAAATCTCTGGCGGAATTCAATGCGCCTGTCGAAAATCTCGAAAAGCTTTGGGAAGTTGGCTGGCGTACGGCCCGACTATGCGCTGGAGATACCTACTACGATTGCCCATACTACGAGCAATTGCAGTATGTAGGTGACACAAGAATACAGGCTTTAATATCGCTTTATATGACAGGTGATGACCGGCTTATGCGCAATGCCATCCAACAGTTTGCCGACTCGCGCTATTCCGACGGATTGACAAAGAGCCGATATCCCGATTTAGCAGGCCAGGTAATTCCTACCTATTCCCTTTTCTGGATCAATATGGTCCATGATTATTGGATGCTCAGACCTGATAGCGCTTTCGTGCGACGGCAATTATCGACTGTCAAGACCATCCTGGAGTGGTATGAAGCACAAATGGATGTACATACCGGTTTGATTGGCAACACCAATTATTGGAATTTCGTGGATTGGTCTGCCTGGCCGGGTAATGGGGAAAAACGCTTCGGAGGAGTTCCCCCGCTTAGAGGGGGAAGTTCTGTTCTCACCTTGCAATGGGTTTACGCACTCCAGGACGCTATGGAACTGATGGCAGCTTTTGGCCAGCAGGATGAAAAAGCCAAGTTCCAGCAGCAGATTGAGCAGGCAAAGCAGGCAGTCTGGAAATACTGTTGGGATCCCGCCAGAAAGCTGGTGAGCGATACTCCTGAAAAGACATCTTACAGCCAGCATGGCAATATCTGGGCCGTGCTGACCCATCTGATACCCCAAAATGAGGAATCCGCCATGGTCGATCGGATTGTCCAGGATACGTCACTTATCCAGGCAACCTTTTATTTTCGCTTTTATTTGATGCAGGCATTATATCAGACCGGATTGGGCAACCGGTATCTGGACGAATTGAAGCCCTGGTTTGATATGCTCGATATTGGGTTGACCACCTTTGCAGAGAAGCCAGATCCAACGAGATCTGATTGTCACGCCTGGAGCGCCAGCCCCAATTATGATTTATTGGCGACGGTTGCCGGAATTCGACCAGGCGCATCGGGCTTTCGCCGCGTTTTAATCAATCCTTCCCCGGGGAAACTTGATCATTTTGATGCAACAGCTGCACATCCAAATGGCATCATCCAGGTTATGTACCGCCGGAGCAAGACTGTCGCCGAATTTGAGATCAATTTGCCGGAAGGGACACCTGGCCAATTAAATTACCTGGAACAATCTTTCACGCTTCGTCCCGGAAAGCAAACCGTTCAGGTGCAATTACACTAAATAGCGCCGAGATCACTCGCATTGAAACAACCCTAAGCAGCTATTACAGGATTTCGACAGTCCTTGACATGAGTTACATCATTCATCATTTTTTCAGATTTTACGAACTTAAGCCGTCAAAAAAATCCTACATCGGATTAATTCATCAACAATTGTATACCGAAAAAGCATGAAGCGAAGAGATTTTATCAAGCAAAGTGGAACCATTACCGCAGGTTTATATGCATTTCCAACCGTTATCAAGAACTATCAGAAAGAACGCATCCGGGTGGGTGTAATCGGTACGGGAGATCGGGGGCTGGGAGTGGCCGGTGTCATGCAGGAAAGTGACTGGTTTGATGTCAAGGGATGTTGTGATGTTCTTCCATTTCGTCTAGATAATGCGCGTAATCGGTTCGAAAGGAACGCATCCTATTACACCGATTATCGCAAAATGCTGGATAACCCGGATCTTGATGCCATTTTGGTAGCCACCCCTCTGTCCATGCATCATGAAATGGCCATTGCTGCTTTGGATGCAGGAAAACATGTGTATTGTGAAAAAACGATGGCCTTTCACATCCCGGAAGTCCAGGATATGGCAGCCAAGGTCAAGGACTCTGACAAAACTTTCCTGGTTGGTCATCAATACCGCAGCGTCCCACTCTATTACCGGGTCGCCGAGATGATCCAGGAAGGATATATTGGCCAGGTAACCAATATCTATGTGCAGTGGAACCGTAATGGGAACTGGCGCAGACCAGTTCCAGATCCGCAATACGAACGGATGGTTAACTGGCGTATGTACCGGGAATATTCCGGTGGATTGACTGCAGAGTTACATAGTCATCAAATCGATTTTATCAATTACGTCTTCAATAGTCATCCGGTCCGGATTATGGGTATGGGAAGCATCGACTACTGGAAAGATGGCCGAGAGACCTTTGACAATGTGAACAATATCCTGGAATATCCAAATGGGATGAAGGTGAATCTCATTTCACTAACTGCTAATGCAAGGAATGACTACCTGATGGAGTTCAGGGGGAGCAAGGGTACCATTGTGTTAGGTATGGACGAAGCAAGGGTGTATCCTGAGTCGGAAGAAGTAAAACAATTAACTACCGTGGATGGAGTAACCGGAGCAACCGCTCAAGCGATTATGCGTGGCGAAGGTATTCCGGTAAAGGTTGCCCATCAGGAAGGCTGGTCCAATACAACCTATGCCCTTCAGAACTTCTACGAAGCCATCGTAGATCAGGCCAAACCTTACTCCACCGTAGTTTCCGGGGGCACAACGGCCATTGTTGTCAGGCTCATCATTGATGCCATGGTTGATGGCGAAATAAAATCGTGGCAACCGGAGTACAAACTGGGCTGATCGGAGTCAAGATTTTTTCTTTTTCAATGGGCAATCCTTGCACCGCTTTGAGGTCTTGTATTTCTCACAGCACTTCTTTTTTTTCTTTCCCATTCGAAATCGGAGTGGATTGGAATTTTTAATTCTTCGCTTACTAACAATGCCAGCGGATTATTGATCATAAAATCCCAAACCATTTTTGGTCGAATAGGCATTCGGCCTGAATTGAAATTTTAGTAGATCATACGTAGTCACTATCCCAACCAATCTGCCATGGTCCACAACTGGCAACGCATGAAAGTATTGATCTAAAAATATGTTTGCTGCTTGTTCAATACTTTCACGGGGACCAATCGTAAAGACTTTGCTTGTCATGATATCGTGTGCGGTGATGGATTTGTATGCCTCCTCAGAAAAGTGATGCCGTACAGCTGTTAATCGCAATAAATCTTCCTTACTGATGATGCCTTGCAGGATGTTTAACTCGTTTACGACCGGTAAATGATGGAACAGGTGATGTTCAAAGATGGCATTTATTTTATCCAATTGCGTGTCAGGCATAATGGATAAAGGAAACGTCGACATAATCGCTTCCACGGGAACAAATTTCTCCATAGGTTGTCAAATTTACAGGTTGTCAGAGGTCGATTAATCTACAGTCAGATGATCCCGGGTGTATTGATGAAGGTCATGAACCGGTATGATTTTTGGCTCACGAACGGATAAGGATTCTAATTATATTAGTGAGTAATCATGGGTATGTGATGATTTGCTTATTTTGGTACGCATGAATGCTAATACAACACACAGAGTTTAAAAAGCCTAATTGCTATGAACGTAAATGCACCAGTTTCCGACTATATGAGCTACCCTCCCTACTCCGTTCAACCGGAAGATCCTTTGAAACTGGCTCAGGAGTTATTCCTGGAACATCAAATACATCATCTGCTAGTAACGGAAGATGAGCAATTGCGCGGGATCCTGAGTTACGGTGACTTGCTGTACTTGCTAAACCGGATGGATAATGATGGATTTGAAGCATACCGGAATCAGGTTCGGTTGAAGAATTATAAGGTCAATGAAATAATGAGCTCCCAGGTGATCACCTTGCAGAAGGATGAGCCGCTGTTAAATGCATTAAATTTGTTCCTGGAAAAGAGGATCAATGCATTGCCCATCATGGATGGGGACAAGCTGGTAGGCATAATTACCACTCGGGATATCATAAAGAACCTGGTCAAAGCCGCAGCAGTTAAGACTGCTTCCTAGTGCCGGTGATTTATCGATCTTTTTGAGCCCGCTTATTTCATCAAGCAGGTCAGGATGCTATCTTCGCGCTCATGTCAGAGACGGTTACAACGACTCAAATTGGCTTTATCACGGTTATGAGGCATTTGTATGCCTTTTTCCGGCACAAATTAGCCGTTCATACGGGCTTGCTTTTTGCCGTCGACAGCATTTTATTTGGCAGCTGGGTGGCACATATTCCCTGGCTAAAAGAACGATTTGGACTTGATGAAGCCGGGCTGGGCATTGTATTGTTTGGATTACCGGCCGGATTACTAACCATGAACCCCATCTCTGGCAAAATCATTGCACGCATCGGATTACGCAACGCCTGTCTGATAGGAGGAACCGGGGTGACTCTGTGTCTAGGCAGTGTAGTTTCGATGCCTAACCCATACTTCGTTTTTGGGGCCTTGTATTTTGCTGGTGCGTTTAATGCTCTCCTCAATGTGGCAATGAATACTACCGCTGCCGAGATAGAAAGGCTGGAAAAGATTAAGATCATGTCCGTCTGTCATGGCATGTGGAGCTTTGGAGGTATGGTTGGCGCTGGTGTCACGGCAGCGACCATCGCTTTGCACATTGACCCCAGGTTTCATATGGCGGTCTTGGCCATTGTGATCCTGATGGTAATCTTGCGTGTTGTGTACATCCTTAGTTCATTGCCTGATGAATTTAAGGGCTCCTCCCAGGCATTAGCCAAACCAAACTTATGGCTTCTGTTATTGATCTTTGTAGGATTCAGCGTTAACGTGGGAGAAGGCATCGCTTTTGACTGGTCAGCAGTCTATCTGAAGGAAACCCTTTTATCTACGCCCTCGACGGCAGCATTGGCTTTTACCTTATTCAGTTGTGCGATGATGTTGTCCAGATTTACGGGCGATCTGCTCATAGCGCGGTTTGGCTCACACAGCCTGCTGGCAACCGGAGGCATTGTAGGTGGTTCAGCAATGATTATGCTGGTCCTTGCGTCTTCCCCCTGGATGGGCCTAGGCGCATTCCTGATTCTTGGTATCGGCGTTTCGCTGGGAGCTCCGATAACCTACGCTATGTCCATGCGCATACCTTCGATCCCTCCCGCAACAGGCCTGGCAACCTATGCTACTTTTAGCTTCCTTGGATTTTTAATCGGTCCACCCATTATTGGTTTAATCGCCAAGGCAATTGGACTCCGTTATGCCTTTATCATTGTCAGTGCATTGCTTCTGACCAGTGTGTTTGCCACAAGAGGCTTGTTAAAAAAAAGTAGCTAATCGTAACCCAGGATTTGAACGCACTTGTTTACATAATCTTAGCAATAATTTCGCATCCCTTTAACCGGTCAATCCAACGATATTCCGGTTATTTGGGATAAAATCATATAAATATGCGTCTTATCACTTTTTTGCTCTCGCTTATCCCAATGGCCGTTGCCTTCGGACAAGAACACGAGCATAGTCATGGCCGGGTTATTGAATTTCCAGATGTACCAGGATATAAAACCCTAAAATGTGATTTTCACATCCATACGGTTTTCTCCGACGGGAGTGTATGGCCAACGATCCGCATCGAAGAAGCGATAAAAGACGGCCTTGATGCGATTTCACTGACCGAGCATATTGAATACCAACCGCATAAAGAAGACATTCCCCACCCGGATAGAAACCGCTCCTTTGAAATTGTTAAGGATTTAGCGAATGCCTATGATCTCATGATTATTCATGGCACTGAAATCACCCGGGAAATGCCTCCCGGGCACTCCAATGCGATCTTCGTACAGGATGTAAACAAGATCAATGTAGATGATCCGTTAGAAGCATTTCGCGAAGCAAAACGCCAGGGTGCATTTATTTTCTGGAATCACCCCAACTGGATTCGGCAAGTACCAACTGGCATGGCAACCCTGACCGATTTTCACAGGCAACTGATTGCCAATCACCTACTGGATGGAATTGAAGTCGTAAATGATGTAACGTATTCTCAGGAGGCTTTGCAGATCGCCCTGGATAATAACCTGACCGTGATGGGTACTTCAGACATCCACGGATTGGTCGATTGGCAGTTTGGAATTCCTGAAGGCGGACACCGGCCTATAACATTGGTATTGGCTAAAGAACGGTCTCCGGAAAGCATCCACGAGGCATTAATGGATAAAATGACGATAGCTTATTTCAATGATATCCTGGCTGGATACCAAAAACCGCTCGAACTGTTATTAAAGTCTTGTCTGGAGGTTGGTAAAGCCACCTATCAGGGTTCTTCTTCGGTGGTAAACGTAGCACTTGCCAATCAAGGCGACTCCCCGCTTATCCTGCGAAATAAAAGTCCTTATTCCTTACATGCTCATGCTGACATCATCACAATAGCACCCCATGAACGACTTACACTACAGGTAAAAACGCTGGAACAGCTCTCTGAATTCATGCTTTCTTTTGAAGTGCTGAATGCAGTTTATGCCCCTGAAAAACATCCTGTACTTTCATGGAATGTCCAGGTAACTCCTTAGTCTGACAAGGTCACCTTGAACACCCAGGCGTAATCGCATGGTCGATTTTTCTCATCCTGGAGGGCCGCAGGAATGGTAATTATTGCTTCCCCGGCCTGTTCTTCCCATGTCAATACTTCGTCAGCGCCCAATAAGTTGATTTTGCTACCTGCAGCTGGCTTGAGGGCGCCTAGGTTTAATTCGGTGCCCGGCCAGGATGTGGCAATGACATAAGCCGTTTTACCATCCTTTTTATAGGTCAGTTTTGTAGTTTCATCCAATTGATAAGGATTCCCATTCCGCCGCGTTTCATAAATGGCTTCAGAATTAATGTGCATCCATTTTCCGACTTCATGGAGTCGTTCGACACTGGCTTCCGGAATCAATCCTTCGGCGGTAGGTCCGATATTGAGTAAATAATTCCCTCCTTTAGCCGCACAATCGACCAGATTATTGATCAGGGTCTGGGTCGATTTCCAATTGTGATCGAATGATTTGAATCCCCAGGTATCATTCATGGTCATGCAGGACTCCCAATCATGTTCTGAAGTTCCGGAAAGGATCTCCTGTTCAGGCGTTCCAAAGTCACCGGCATAATCCTGATCGCCTTTATTCATACCCTGCATCCCTTGTCTTCCTTTCCCGACCCGGTTGTTGATGATAAGTTCAGGTTTA
This sequence comes from Lewinellaceae bacterium, assembly GCA_020636355.1. Classification (GTDB taxonomy): domain Bacteria; phylum Bacteroidota; class Bacteroidia; order Chitinophagales; family Saprospiraceae; genus JAGQXC01. Next base: position 69,118 of record JACJYB010000013.1, read on the forward strand.
AGATTCCTCAATTCATTGTACAGGGCTTTACCTTGATCCTCCGTCCATTCGGGAATCCATTCACCGTCAAACCAGAGAACCGCCGGATCGTACTTTGTGACCAACTCATGCAGTTGAGGCCGCAGGTAGTAATCGCGATATTGAGCAAATTCCGGGTTCATTTTGTCCTGTGTATTGTAATCCGGATAATTGATGGATTGCGCCTGCGGGTGATGCCAATCCATGATCGAATGATAGAAGCAAAGCTTTACACCAGCGTCATCGCATGCTTTTTTCAACGCTCCTAAAATATCTTTTTTATAGGGCGAAGCATCCATAATGTCATATTGGCTCACCTCTGAATCCCACAGACAAAATCCGTCGTGATGCTTTGAGGTGATGACCAGGTATTTCATCCCTGCATCGGCGGCCGTTTGTGCCCAAAGAACCGGATCAAACTGGACCGGGTTAAATTCTCCGGCTAATTTCTCGTATTCAGACACAGGAATATGCAGCGTTTGCATGATCCATTCGCCTATTGAATGGGTGGTATCTCCTTCAAAAACACCGGCTGGAATAGCATATAATCCCCAATGGATGAACATGCCAAAACGTGCATCACGCCACCATTCCATCCGAGCATCAAAATCAGCTTGAGACTCTTGCAGGTAATCTACGGGAGGCGTGACTTTTTCATCAGGCACGGAGCTACAGGCTGCCCAAAGGAACATCCCGACAACCAAAATCATGTAACGAATACGAAGCATAAATGTGTTTCGCTGAAGATACAATTTTCACCCGTTAGATTAATGAAATGTGGGTCCTACACCATCTGGAATCCTGAAAGTCTTTGGGTTCAGGTGATCCGCCTGCAAAGGATCCGGGAGAACAATTTTATAGAACAAACCGGTGCTTTAATCCTGTTGATTGGTTCATATATCCAATCAGGATTTCCTTAATCCATTCTTTTTTCTAAATTTCGATCTCCAAATGTTTCGAAACGAGTCAATCGAACAGGATAAATTAGCACATGTCGCCAATCCTTGGAAATTTAATCAAACGTGGATTATCCCTGGGGGAAACCTTTGAATCCAGACAAATAGATGTATCCCCAATCCATTTCCAGAAGAAAACGCTTTACCGGTTACTCCGTAAGGCCCAATCCACAACGTTCGGAAAATATTATGGATTCCGCGACCTGATGCGCTCACCGGACATCATCAAAAGTTATCAGCAGACTGTCCCACTGTACACCTATGATCAGATGTACAACCGATGGTGGCATATGAGTCTGAAACAAATCGATAACGTATCCTGGCCGGAGAAGGTGAAATATTTTGCCCTATCCAGCGGAACCTCAGGGGCTCCAAGCAAATACATTCCCATTACAGAGGACCTGCAAAAGTCCATGCGCCGGGGAGGTCTCCGAATGTTTTTTGCTCTATCCCAATTTAATGTGGACCCCGCCTTATTCACCAAATCGATGATGATGCTGGGAGGAAGCAGTGACCTTCAGAATAGCAGTGGTTATTTCGCCGGGGACCTGAGTGGAATCAATGCAAATAAATTGCCCCTTTGGTTGAGGGCTTATTATAAACCTGGAGCAGAGATAGCCCAATTGGCAGATTGGGATTCAAGACTGGATCGTATAGCCAGAAATGCCAAAGAATGGGATATCGGGTTTTTAGTAGGCATCCCCTCCTGGTTACAACTGATGATGGATCGCATTATTCATTATCATGGAGTTGATACGATTCATGACGTTTGGCCCAATCTGGAAGTATGCGTCCATGGCGGCGTGGCTTTTGAACCTTATCGCAAAAGCATGGAAAAATACTTTGCCAGGCCATTGATCTATATGGACAGTTATCTTGCCTCTGAAGGGTTTATTGCCTTTCAGAGCCGGCCGGAAACTCAGGCGATGAAACTCCTGCTGAACAATGGCATATTTCTGGAGTTTATCCCTTACACCGACGAAAATTTTGATGCCGAAGGAAACATGATCGGTCAGCCGCACGCCCTTTCGATCGACCAGGTGGTAGAAGGTGAAAATTATGCCTTGTTATTATCCACTTCAGGTGGAGCATGGAGGTATCTCATCGGCGATACTGTCCGTTTTACGGATGTTGCCCGTTCAGAGATCATCATAACCGGGCGAACCAAGCATTTTCTGAGTGTCTGCGGTGAACACGTTTCGGTGGATAATATGAATCAGGTTATCCAACAATTGGAAGAGGATTTTAACGTGTACATTCCTGAATTTACTGCCGGAGCTGTTCAATCGGGTAACCGGCACGCACATCGGTGGTACATTGGTATGGAACCGATGATAGATCCGGAAAAAGCATTATCGGTAATCGATCAGAAAATGTGTGCTATTAATGATGATTACCGAACGGAGCGTAAACATGTATTACTCGAACCAGAGATAAACGTCATACCACCCAGGATGTTTCTAGATTTCCAAAGGCAAAAAGGTCAGTTAGGTGGCCAATACAAATTCCCACGTGTGATGCGCGGTGCTGCTTTTGCCGAATGGGAACAGTTTGTAATGAGTCATCAATAAATATTCGTAACCCACTTCCTATCAATTAAAGGACTACACCAAAAGATATACGATCATTTTATAAGGTATCAAATACTTAAGCCGTAAAAGGATTAATGCTGTTGTACTTTTGCATAGTCTACTAAGTTAAGTAAGTCGGATAATGCACGATTATAAAATCCATCCACCTGACTCGCATAACCTGGAATAGTCAACATTTTATCAACCATTGGATATTGGGATAAATCAATTTTACCCACTTCAATCAAGGCATTTCTAACGTCCAAAAGCATTTCTTCTTGGGATGAATAGGTTTTCCCTTCAAAATACTTTGAAGCAATGCTTTTATTTGTCGATGATACCGTGTGATCCAGGGGAATATCTGTAACTGCATATTTATTTTGATCTATAGAATATAAACTCATTTCGTATTCCGGGTTGACTTGTTTTAATGCAAGTTGCATTTTATTCATTACCACTTGCATTTGTTCCATCATATCAGCCAAGTCATTTTGATTTATTCCTACTGCGGTATTGATCATTTTAATCCATTCCTTACCATCGGATTCATCCCAGGCGACTCCTACGATTCGTTTGTAATCATTGACTTTCATCTGGTCGGAAGCTACCGCTATGCCCAGCCCATCAAAGTCTCCGGATGGCAAGATATAATCCCCTTTGTGTACAACTCCGCGAACTTTTACTGGCACCTGCCCCATAAAACCAACTTTTTCATATTCATTTTCATTTTCAAGTTTTGGCATTTTTCCAACGACTGCCGGGGCTGCGGAAATAACCATATAATGTTCAGCTAAATCAAATGTTTTAGAAATTTCACCAGCTCTTACACCAACAATATCTCCATAACTCATGACTTCCTCAATATTCTGTTTATGCAGAAACTCTGCGTAATCGCCGGCTTGGGATTGAAAGGCTACTCCATGATTTGCGAAGGAAAAACCTACGTAAATTGACAGATTTGCAGATGCAACAACGAGTCCTAACAGGGCCACAAATATATCCTCCGGATCTAAAATACTGGCCACAGATGAGGCAACCTCAATCGCGGATCGAACAACTTCAATTCCAAGTAAAATAACTTGAACCGTAAACTCCCAATTGACCGCCACATTCGGACCAGGTGCAAAATTTGTTGAAACCATATTATACTTCTGGCTACTTGCCAAAGTTGCTGAATTCATTTCCGAGGTCCCTGTTTTATTTTCCGCTCCTGTATTATTACCCAAGGCAGAAGAAATAGCATCAATAAAGTCGATGCTTCCATTATCCTTTCCCGTCGGCGGGTTAAATAATTGTGAAACAGCACTTGTTAATCCTGGAAGGACTACATCTGAAACAGATTGCCCTTCTATTCTGCCACGCATATCCGTATTATCCCAAAATGAAATGAAATTATTTTCTGAGTTCGCTTCGGTTTCATTAACCTGAATAGCAATGCCCTGCTTGCCACCTTTGACCAACAACGGGTAACTTGAAATCTGGCCTTCGTCACCCTCAATGGGAACGGGAGGTTCTATGGCCATTGCCCCAAGGACTTTAGCATACCGATTATCAAATTCTCCATAGATAAGGGGTATATCTCCTTCGCCAATATATAAACGGTGGCTATCGGTGACATTTGATCCAGAAGAATTACCTATTAAAATATTATTGCTACCCTTGCTATCTTCTCCGGCAGCGTAACCAATCAATATGTTGTAATTCCCTGTACTTGAGCTTCCCGCATAGGCACCAAGTGCTGTACTTGTTATGGAATTGGTGTTTAAGGCTAATGCATTATATCCGATGGCCGTATTCAAGCTTCCAGAAACGGAGCTAAACAGAGAATTATACCCCAGGGATGTATTAAAATGACCTTGTTTATTAAATAGTGACGATTGCCATCCGACAGAAGTATTGCCATGTCCATCTATATTGGAATGACTTGAACTCCAGCCGATCGCCGTATTGCCGTAGCCGGTCGTATTATAAAATAACGCTTCATTTCCAATAGCAATATTCTGGGAACCGTGTTCATTAAAATAAGACGATAGAAAACCGATGGCGATATTTTGAATCCCATCAATGTTTGAACCCAATGCCCCATTGCCTAATCCAACATTTTGAATGCCGGAGATATTATGTCTTAGTACACTATTCCCAACGCCCAAATTAATATTGCCGCTTTCATTCTCTGACAACACATCATTTCCAATGGCAACGTTATGGACATTTTCATTGGTCCCACGTTTCAAAAGCGTATTTTCTCCGATTGCAATATTCCCATCGTTATTTGGAAAATAGAGCCTGGTCCAACTGGAATCTTTACTCCTGGTCAGTACTAAACTTTCATTACTTCCCAAAGAGAATCTAATTTTATCTTCATTAGGGTTTCTTTCCGTCTCCACTTTGGTATTCCCGTCACTATCCTGGATGAAGCTTCCTCCACTGCCGCTGCTTCCTCCTAACTCTTTCCAACTAGCAGAATTCCTGTACCACAAACTTTCCGTATTGTTGTCAAAAACCAGCAGTCCCTGGACCGGACTGACAATATTGTTACGTTGAGCCGTGGTCATCCTGGGCAATAACAATCCTTTCGAGGTGGAGCTGAGGTCAAGTAATGCACTGCTATTAGGAATGAGGGTTCCTATGCCCACAGCACCTCCTTCGTAGAGCGTCAAGGCCTGCACCCCACGGATTTTGAACGTCATCCGGTCAGGGGTTGAGGCAGTATGACCTTCGATGGCAAATCGTTGAAGTCCTCCTTCTACAAAGCTCAAAACATCGGCTTGTTCCCCACCCCATTCGACTTGCAGGCGTGTGTTGGGAACAGCAGTCCCTATGCCCAGGTTTCCCTGGTCATAATGAATGCCTTTTGCATTTGTTTTCCAAAATGAGTCCCCCTGGTCTCCTTTATCTCCTTTGGGGCCAACAGCGCCAGTATCACCTTTATCGCCTTTTACTCCCTGAGGCCCAGTGTCACCCTGTAGTCCTTGCGCCCCGGCAGGACCCATATCTCCTTTATCGCCTTTTGCTCCCTGAGGTCCGGTGTCACCCTGCAGTCCTTGCACCCCGGCAGGTCCCGTATCTCCCTTATCGCCCTTCGGACCAACAGCGCCGGTATCTCCTTTATCGCCTTTTGCTCCCTGAGGCCCAGTGTCACCCTGTAGTCCTTGCGCCCCGCCAGGACCCACATCTCCTTTATCGCCTTTGGGACCAACAGCGCCGGTATCTCCTTTATCACCTTTTGCTCCCTGAGGCCCAGTGTCACCCTGTAATCCTTGCGCCCCGCCAGGACCCGCATCGCCTTTATCGCCTTTAGGGCCAACAGCGCCGATATCTCCTTTATCACCTTTTGCTCCCTGAGGTCCAGTATCACCCTGGAGACCTTGCATCCCGGCAGGTCCCGCATCTCCTTTTTCGCCTTGCAATCCCTGTGGCCCGGCTTCACCCTGGAGTCCTTGCGGACCAGGGTCACCCTTTTCGCCCTTTGCACCAGGTTGTCCTTGTGGGCCAGCAGGTCCCGGAAGCGAGCTACCTGATGTTGTGGCGTAGAATGCATAAGGTACAGCCAATAACTGCGAAGTACTGCTGATGGTATATTCTGTACCTCCTTCCGTATCCGTCTCGGTTTGTAAAAAGAAGATACCGGATTCCCAATGGATGTCACCGATCGAACCAGCCAATGGTGTACCATCCCCGATCTGTAGCGAGACCAATCCATTTTGATTGGAAATGGGTGTATGTCTTTCCTGATAAACAATTGGCCCATCAGGTGCGCCTTGATGGATGCTGATCTGCATTCCGATGGAGGCATTGTTAATTAATTCGTTAGAGGCATTGCGGATTACAGCCTGAAAACTCACTTTATCCGGAGATTGAGCCCAATCTTGAATAACAAAAATTAATAGCACTGCAATGGTTGAAAGAATGCGTTTCATTGGTTCTGAGGTTATTGGCGTTATAAATTGGTTCTTTTATTCAGATTAAGATTAATTCAGTTTTAACACTTGAAATGTTTTTAAACGGCGGCCATTTTGATATATGGTAAGCAAATAAATACCATCTGCATATTGTGGCAAATCGATAATGGTGCTATTGGTTAAAATTTCTTCGGATTGTAATATCCTGCCAAAAACATCCATCACCTGGTATTTTAAACCGTTGACAATTTCACTTTCAATGTTCATTGAAAAAGAAGTTGAAAACGGGTTGGGATAAATTCGGGCAAAAGATAATCCATCAAACAATTTTACATCTGTGACAATGGTCGCCTGGAAAGGATGTTGCAGGCCCTGTGCTACACTGCCACTCTGCATCGTAACGCTTGTATAATCTATTTGACCGACCGAATAACTGATTGCACCGGAATTAGCCTGGGCATCTCCACCTGTGGCAACTACATTTGACTGGGCTGCCAGGACATTAATTAGGAGGATATGGAAGTTTACTAAGAAAACAATTCTCTTAATCATAGGACACCGATGATTTTATTTTGCAAACCAAAAATGAAAATTGATGGGTATAGAGATAAAAATCAGTGGGGTGAATATTGGTCCTTCGGGTGTTAGAAGGATGCAGTTGAAACAATATAACTTATTCCAGGTGAATTTTTGCATCGCCCCACAAAAAATTTATAGGAGGTTTTGCAGATAATGCCCTCAAGGGAATAGATAACCACACTTTAATTATCAATTTCTTATCCTATTGCATATTACCCTCGAATAATTACAAATTTCCTGGTATAGAATCCGGAGATTGGTCTGGGAAGGACTTCGTTGATCCCGGTAAGGGTTGTCCTGCAATACCTTTTTGTCCATGGCTTAGCGCAATGGTTTTTTATTTCCTTCTTCCGGTCTCAAGCATGGCTTGGCCCGGCTGTCGGCCGGGATGGACTTCGTCGATCCCGGTGAGGGGAGGTCCTGCAATACCTTTTTGTCCATTGCTTAGTGCAATGGTTTTTTATTTCCTTCTTCCGGTCTCAAGCATGGCTTGGCCCGGCTGTCGGAAATAAAAAAGTCCCGCCATTGGCGGGACAAAAAGGTATTGCGGTGGAGGCGGGATTCGAACCCGCGGTACCCCTTTCGAAGTACGACGGTTTAGCAAACCGTTGGTTTCAGCCACTCACCCACTCCACCGGGTGTTTGTCTGAATTGTGGGTTGGCAAAGATAACTTATTGCCTAAAATATCAATAAGCCAAAGTCATTTTAATTTTTTTCTCGAGAGACTGCATCGAGCTGCGAAACTCCTGATCGGTATCCAGCAAATCCTGAACAGCTTTAATGGCATAGATGACCGTACTATGATCTCGTCCACCAAACTCTTCTCCAATAGCTTTGAGGGGCTCATCGGTAAGATTTTTAGACAAATACATAGCCACTTGCCTGGCCATTACGACTTCTCGTTTGCGGGTTTTGCTACTTATCCGGGCCACCGGCAAACCAAAGTGCTCTGCGACTATATTCTGGATGTTGGCAACATTGATCTCTTTATGCTGGCGCTGGACAAAATTTTGAATCACTTCCTTGGCCAGTTCGACCGTAATCTTCTTATTATTAAGAGAAGCCTGAGCAACCAGGCTGATCAACACGCCTTCCAATTCCCGGACATTGCTATTGACATGGTAACAAATGTATTCCAATACTTTTTCCGGGATACTCGTCCTTTCTTTTTCTGCTTTTTTATGAAGAATCGCGATGCGTGTTTCCAGATCCGGAATTTGCAAGTCTGCATTGAGGCCCCACTTAAATCTGGATATCAACCGTTCTTCCAGGCCATCCAAATCCTTGGGAGGCCGGTCTGAAGTGAGTACGATCTGCTTCTGACTCTGATGCAGCTGGTTGAAGATGTGAAAGAAAATTTCCTGCGTTTTGGTTCGGTTGGCCAGAAACTGAATGTCATCAACTATCAATACGTCCACCAACTGGTAAAAGTTGATCAGATCGTTGATGGAATTGTTTTTAATGGCTTGGATGATCTGATTGGAAAACTTTTCAATGCTAACATAAAGGACGGTTTTATTCGAGCCATTTTGAACAATGGCGTTACCAATGGCATGTGCCAAATGGGTTTTACCTAATCCAACATCTCCAAAGATCACCAAAGGATTAAAAGCAGTCGCTCCCGGGCGATCAGCAACGGCGATTCCCGCACTGCGAGCGAGGCGATTGCAATCTCCTTCAACAAACGTATCAAAAGTGTACCATGAATTTAACTGAGGATCTACGCGCATCTTTTTGATACCCGGGATTACAAATGGGTTTTGAATCTGATTTGCGTTGATCATCTCTACATCTTCATTGATCCAACTTCCGCCGCGCTGCGATTCGCTGGCTTGTTGATCCAGAAGTATCTGGTATTCCAGTCTACCTTTATCTCCTAATTCAGATTTGATGGTTTTCTTGAGAAGTCCTAGATAGTGTTCTTCCAACCATTCGTAAAAAAATTGGTTGGGGACTTGTATGGTAAGTATGTCATTATCCAGACGTACCGGCTTGATCGGCTCAAACCAGGTCTTGAAACTCTGCATTGAAACGTTTTCGCGGATCTGTTGCAGACAATTTTCCCAGACTGTTGTACGGTCCTTTGTCACCATTCTCAGAAATTGATCCTCTTACTAACTCGTTCTTCTTCACGATCCTGGGAGCAGCATCGAATTATCAGGTTCTACTCCTGCCCTAGCAGCGTCCAGCTTTAGACAGAGTGTAACAAAGATTGCAATTTTTTTTGATATATCGAGATCAAATCACGCAATCTTTAATATTATTTGCCTAATTTTATAATATGCTGGTTATCAACATTTTGATTATTGCCAGCCCAGCATTTTCACCCGGTTTTTTTGTTTGGGGCTGCAAGGTAAGTAAAATAATATGAAGCGGGAAGCGTTCAGGAAACTTGTAAATTACTACAGGTCACACAATGATTGCGTTTGTTCTTTTCAAGGTAAATATCCAGTCGTCCAAGGATCAAACCAGCCCATCCAACCTGATTGATAATCACCGGTTTACCAACTTGATTATTCCGGGTCTCGGGTCTGTCCATAAAGGTATGGGTATGTCCACCGATGATGATGTCGATATTTTCAGAACGGTCTGCCAACACCTGATCGGAAACCTTGTTCTCCTTATAGCGGTATCCTAAATGAGAGAGGCAAATAACCAAATTACATTTTTCTTCATGCACAAGGTGTTTTGCTATACGGTTTCCCTCCAGAACCGGGTCCAAATACCTGGTCTCGCCATAAAGTTTATCCGGCACCAGACCTGTTAATTCGATACCCAGCCCAAAGACACCAATCCGTATGTCATCACGGGTAAATACCTTATAGACACTTACCAGCTCCTCCATGGGTGTATTGCGAAAATCGTAGTTCGCTATCAACAACGGAAAATTTGCATGGGGCATTTGTCTGGCCAGGCCTTCTATGCCAGCATCAAAATCATGGTTGCCGATAGTCCCTGCATCATACCCCATATCGGACATTAATTGCATCTCGAGTTCGCCCTTGAAAAAATTAAAATAAGGCGTACCCTGAAAGATATCCCCTGCATCGACTAATAGCACATTGGGTTCAACATTGCGGACCGCCGCAATCATTGCAGCCCTACGAGCAGCGCCCCCCTGCCCCTGGTTACGGCTACCATCCATCGGAAAGGGATCAATTCGACTATGTACGTCATTGGTATGCAGCAGGGTAAGCTTAGTCACCTCAGGCTGACCCACAGCAGCCAGGAGTGAACTACTCCACAATAAACTACCAGTGGCTAGCGTGGACTGTCTTAGAAACTGTCTTCTGATCATTCGTTGATGAGTTTAACCCGGCCATCTTTAACCGCATCAATGGTATGTCCCTTCTCCGTCTCCTCTTTAACATACTGTATCAAGCCATCCCGAATCAGGAGCCCCGTCGTCTCCTGGGGGTTATCCTTAAAAAAATCGCAATTATCCCCGCCATTTGCAACGTAATCAGGCAATGCAACCCGGTAACCACGATCGCCCCGAATGGCTTCTCCGTTTAATAAAATGTTTTCAGCATGGCCATCCCGTATGGAATAAGTAATGCCTTTGCTGATGGGCCAACCGCCCGATGCAGCCATATGGTTGATGAACTGAATTAGCTCTGTACTATCTAAGGTGAGAATTATCAAATAGTTATCGAAAGGCATTAACTCGTAAATGGTTCCAACTTTAACAGGACCGGCAGTTAAATTACTTATTCGAATACCTCCAAAATTCTGGACGGCAAAGTCGACCGGAGTACTGCTGACTGTATTTGCCATAGCTACCAAAGCATCACCAAACCAATTGCCGAGCGGTGATTCCGGCCTCTCTTTAATCATTGTTTTGGTACAACGCCCAATAACGGCTTCCATAGCTTCCGTCAGCTGATTTCGGTAAGGTGCAATGCTTTGATCCACCTTCGTATCAATGGCTCCGGGTTGAACGGATTGACTTGATTTTTCAACCTTTGCCAAATGGTAGACAGGCTTGCAGCCGGCAAGTAAACCTAAAATAATGAAGAAGACCGTATGGGATAAACCTTTATAACGCTTAAACATAAAGTTGAACTTCTTGATTGATTGCAGCCAAGGCTTTATACAGTGGGTTTTTATCCGGTAGAGGATCCAATTCAAAAAGCTTCTGGATCAATTGGTCGCCAATACCTTGTTCTCCGACCGATTGCATGGCCTGATTAACTATATGGGTAACGTCATCTTTTGCCAACCGGATGATTTGCCACAACTTGTGGGACACATAGATCTGTTGGCTCATATTGTGTTCAAATTCTTTCTGGATACTGATGAAGATCGCCGCACCAAGATCCTGAGCCGTAATCCCCGGACTATTTAATCTGAATATCAATTGAGGAATAGAAATCCTTTCACAGAATAATGCCAGGCGCTCATAGGCTTGTAATTTAAGCGGACTGTGTTGCTGCCTGGCTGACCGCAGGTTACTGGATTGGTTCAAACCGAAATAAAGCCTGAAGAAATACCTGCCGAGCCAAAACAATGCTAAAGCCAGGGCAGTCAATTTGATCAGAAAGTAAACAAGTTGGATGCCTCCGGAGAGTATATCGGTCATGGTCTGCGATTAAAGGAACGAAGTTAATGAACTAAAGAACTAAGGGTTATGTTAAATTGGAAAATTAGCGTTTTCTTTATATTTGTATAAAATCTAAATAAGATGGCTGAGGCGAATACCCAAATAGAACCTATTCAGCTGACAGACGGGGCAGTTAAGCAACTCCGTGCAATCATGTCGGAGCAGAACATCACGGATGAATATGGGCTTCGTGTTGGGGTTAAAGGAGGTGGTTGTTCCGGATTCAGTTACCAGTTGGGCTTCGATCATCCGAAAGAACATGACGATATCTATCTGATCAATGGCATGCGCGTATTTATGCAAAAGGCGCATGCGATTTACTTGCTAGGCATGGAAATCGATTGGGTCGAAGGTTTGAATAACCGGGGGTTCTCGTTTAATAATCCAAATGCAAAAGACACCTGCGGTTGTGGGACTTCCTTTTCCGCGTAAAAACATTTTTACATATCAAAGGCTAAGAAGAAAAGACCGGGTGAATGAACATTCATCCGGTTTTTCTTTTAAATCGTTGGCACTGTTGTATTTAACGGGCTTGAACCGCAAATGCCATAAATTCACTTTTAAGTTCTTTAAACATCTGTTTGTAGGTGTCCATGGCTGACCGCATGCTTCGGTGATCGCCAATAGGTCCATGCTCACCCGGCTCAGTTTTAGCTATCCGGACCAAAAGATCTTCATGCACGTTGATCTGGTGCCGTATTTCGTCATTCACTTCACGCTGCCGGATAAACTGATTCTGGAAATGTTCCACCCAACGCATTGCTTCGGAATCAGGGTTCCCGGTTGCAATTTCTTCCAGCCGGTGTGTTAATACCCCCAGATCATCAAGATAGAACTCCAGATCATTTTTCCAGCTTAAGTGCTCGGCATGCAGGTCCTGCATGTCGACGGTATACTCTTTCATAACCTTTGCTTTTTTACAAATAAAAAAATCACAGCCCGGTTATCTGAGCGCAATGATCACAACAGTTAATGAGCTTGATCATTCCGTTACCTTGAATAACCAATCCGGTTCAGTCTGCGCACTGCCTGAAAAACCAGGAAAGAAGAGAGTGTTGAATGGCGGATTCTACTACATGTTGTTGACGATCTCCTTTCCGAATTCACTGCACTTCAACAAGGTCGCGCCTTCCATCAAGCGGTGGAAGTCATACGTTACATGTTTTTTACCAATTGCACGCTCCATCCCTGAAGTGATCAGATCAGCCGCTTCTTGCCAGCCCATGTATTCGAACATCATTACTCCGGAGAGGATTACTGAGGAAGGGTTGACTTTATCCAGTCCTGCATACTTTGGAGCGGTACCATGTGTTGCTTCAAATATGGCGGAGCCATTGATGTAATTGATGTTTGCTCCCGGTGCAATTCCAATTCCCCCAACCATGGCAGCCAAAGCGTCGGAAATGTAGTCACCATTCAAATTCAACGTTGCAATGACGTCGTATTCTGCAGGCCTTAAGAGGATTTGTTGGAGGAAAGCATCTGCAATTACGTCTTTGATGAGCAATTTTCCACTTTTCATTGCTGCGTCCTGAGCCGCATTGGCTGCTTCACTTCCTTCTTTCTCTACGATCCGGTCGTACTGTGCCCAGGTGAATACTTTATCTGCATATTCGCGCTCGGCAACTTCATATCCCCATTCTTTGAACTTGCCCTCGGTGAACTTCATGATGTTCCCTTTGTGAACCAGCGTGACGGATTTTTTACCCTGAGCCAACGCGTAATCTATCGCTGCCCGAACCAACCGCTCAGTTCCTTCAACGGATACCGGCTTAATACCAAGTGAAACGGAATTTGGAAAGCGGATTTGCTTAACGCCCATTTCATCGATCAGGAAGCTCTTGACTTTCTCACATTCCGGAGTTCCGTTTAAATATTCAATACCGGCATAGATATCCTCTGTGTTTTCCCGGTAAATGGTCATGTTCACTTTCTCCGGATAAACAACCGGGCTGGGAACCCCTTCGAACCAACGTACCGGACGCACACAGGCGTATAAATCCAATTTTTGGCGAAGTGCCACGTTCAGGGAACGAATACCACCGCCTACCGGGGTGGTCAAGGGCCCTTTGATTGCAATCAAATATTCTTCAATGGTGTCTAAAGTCTCCTGTGGCAGCCAGCTGCCGGTTTTCTCGAAGGCCTTCTCTCCGGCCAGTACCTCAATCCAATGAATTTTCCGCTGACCTCCATATGCTTTCTCTACAGCTGCATCAAAGACCAACTGAGAAGCATACCAGATATCCGGTCCGGTACCATCACCTTCAATAAAAGGAATAATCGGATTATTCGGAACCTGAAGAGCTCCGTCCTTAATTGTAACCTTAGATCCACTCATTGATATTATCTTTTATATTAATTTGTAAATTGTCCAGAAAAATCGGGGCAAAGGTATAAAAATACGGGGTCATCCCGGCATGGAATCCTGGTAACTTATCATTTTTTTCCATCTTTGTCCGGCAACGCTTGATGTATGCATAATCCATATTTAAACCCTCAAGGAAGTGGCGGTCCTCCGGAAGACCAAATCATTGAAAAGGCGCTTAGGCCCAAGGATTTACAGGAATTTCATGGACAGCTTAAGATCGTTGAGAATCTGAAGATTTTCATACAGGCTGCCCGTCAGCGTGGAGAAGCGCTCGATCATGTATTGTTACACGGCCCACCGGGTCTGGGCAAGACCACCCTCGCCCATATCATCGCCAATGAACTGGATAAAAATTTAAGAATGACCTCAGGTCCGGTGATTGAAAAACCAGGTGATCTGGCCGGGCTATTAACGAATCTCCAGGAAGGCGATGTGCTTTTCATCGACGAAATACACCGCCTGAATAATGTCGTTGAAGAATATTTGTATTCGGCTATGGAGGATTACCGGATCGATATTCTGATTGACAGCGGTCCCAATGCCCGTAGTGTTCAGATTGGTCTGGCGCCTTTTACGCTGGTAGGAGCAACAACCCGGGTGGGGCTACTCACCCCGCCAATGCGAGCCCGCTTTGGCATTACATTTCATTTGGATTATTACAACAGTGATGTACTGGCCGGTATTATCAAGCGATCTGCCAATATCCTGCAAGTTCCCATCGACGATAAAGGAGCCTACGAAATTGCACGAAGGAGCCGAGGCACGCCCCGGATCGCCAATGCATTGCTCAGACGTATCCGCGATTTTGCGCAAATCAAAGGCGATGGCCACATCGACCAGGGCATAGCTTCTTTTGGATTGGAAGCATTGAATGTTGACATCCATGGTCTGGATGAAATGGACAACCGCATACTTAGTGCCATCATCCATAAGTTCAAAGGGGGACCGGTCGGGTTGACTACCATTGCCACAGCAGTCGGTGAAGAACCGGGCACCATTGAAGAAGTTCACGAACCCTTTCTTATCATGGAAGGCTTTATACAAAGGACTCCCAGGGGAAGAGAAGCAACTGAAAAGGCCTACAAGCATTTAAAAGTCGTTCCGCCAACGCAGGGCCAGGGCAAACTTTTTGAATAAAAAAAAAGCACCCGATTTTCACCGGATGCTTCTTAAAATAGTAAGCGTAATGATTCCTGCCGACTTAATTAAGCAGATCTTGTAATTCACGGCTTACTGCTTCCTTTGATTTGCCTAATTTTTTCTCGAGAAGTCCCATAAGCTGATCGGCTTTCCCGTCCACTTTTGTTAATTCATCATCGGTCAGCTCACCGTATTTCTCTTTAAGCTTTCCTTTTAACAAATCCCAATTTCCTTCCATTTTCAATTTTATTGCATTCAATTCCATTATTATTATAATTTATGCGGTTATCAAAATAATACCTGATTTCATTACAGCCTGGGTGCTCGTCCCGTGACGAGATGTGCCAGAATTGAAATAACTGCCAGCACTAAGAATATATAAAAAACAATTTTAGCAATTCCTGCCGAAGCAACGGCTATACCCGTAAATCCAAACAATCCAGCGATAATTGCAATAATAAATAACCAAATAGCTGCGCGTAACATAACGGTAATTTTAAAAGGTTAAACAAATCAATTATAAGACAATGTGGGCTATGTATAATGTTCGGTGGGTGAGCAATTTTTTATCAAAATCAAATAGCAGGACTGAGGTTATACCCACTATTTAATTTGAATTTATTTCTTAAAAAATTAATCCTGCTTTTTACCGTACCCATTGCAATATTAAGCATGTCGGCAATTTCAAAATAGGAATATCCGTCAACAAATAAGGCAAATGCTTCATAACTGCGTTCTCCAATTTCCTGAGCCAGTCTTTGAATATCTTCTTTCACCAAACTCCAGTACCCTTCATTTTGACGCCTGTCCTGATTGTAGAAAAAAGCATCACTGCTACCATTTTGCATCAATAAGGTACGACGTCTAGCAGCCTTTTGATATGCATTCAGGTATGTATGGTGTACAATCCGCGCCATCCATGGATAAAAGCGCTGGATATCATTGAGCGAGGACCGTTGCTCGAAAGCATGCAACACAGCAGATTGCAAAAGATCCTTTGCGTCATCGATATCACCCGTGTAACGTTTTGCTTGAAACAGCAATCGATCAAAGTGGGCTTTGTAAGCGTCTTCAAATTGCAAATTGTCCATTTCATTTTGATTTAAGTTCCGCATATATAACGGATTCAAAAACCAAAATGTTTTATATTTCTACATATATGTTTATTTATTCAACTTATTTGTAGAATATTTACGCTCCAATTCATTGATTAAAAAGGCATTTTGATTCAACAGTTGCCTGATGATAAAGACCAATTGTTTGGTCGTCAAATCCACGTTATTATTACGATCCTGCAACGCATGCAACGCTAAAACTCCTTCGAATGCCTTTTCAATCTGACGATACCGGTTAATGTACGATTCAACCAGGTTAATCGAAGTATGCTTCGGTAACATGATCGTCTGTAGCGGCCTCGTAACTCCCTGTTTTTTAACCGATTGATTGCTCTTCTTGAGGGATTCATAGTTCTCACTGGTAATGTCAACGGCAAGCAACGTATCGATGGAAATATCGAAAAACGAGGCAAATTTGGCAAGTAGCGCCAATTTGGGTTCTATGTTTTGGGTTTCATAGGAAGCAATACGCGTACGGGTAACCCCTACTGCATTAGCCAGTTTCTCCTGGTTCATGTGGGTTAAACGGCGCAATGTCTTTAAGTTCTTGCCTAGTAAAGTTGTTGCCATGACCTCAATTCTGATCTCCGTTCGTCTCTTATTAGACACGTCCGGGTCACTCTTTTGTTCGGCTTCACATCCAAATTGTTCTCAAATTTAACATTTTTGAAAAAATACGTTTACTTTTTAAACATTATTTTAGCCGTCGCATCGAAATGAATAGCGCATAGGGGTAATTGCGGATTTGCAGTATATTGTTCCTATGGAAAAAGAAACACCGGAAACCTTTTTCAGGGTTAATCTTCGGTTTCTCAGGAAAAAAGCAGGCCAAAGCCAGGAAGGGCTTGCCGCAATTCTAGGTTGGAAAAGAAGCCTGATAGCTGCTTACGAATCCGGATTATCCGAGCCGAATCATCTTCGACTATTGCAATTAGCTCAATATTTCGGCTTGGGACTCGATGCATTGATCCTTGGCGATTTGCGCGTCAACAAAATAGAAAAAACAGCTGTGCAAACTTTAGCATTAAAAGACATACAGGACTCGCATGAAAGTACTAAACTGGCATTGGAAGGAATCCAGGCAATGATCGATTTGGCGCATGAGGAAGAAGGTTCAGCTCAAAACCTGGGTTATCAGGAAACAAAGCAACTCTTGTGGCTCGCACAAAAGTTGCTTTCGTTAAATGCTGACTTGCTTCAGTTACTGAAGGAAGGACCTCCTTCATCGACCTGACGGATCAGGAATCATCCCGTAGTGCTTTGTCAAGCTCTGCGAAATACTCCCTGGTCTCTTTCTTAAAGGCATCCCAATGCTTTGCAGCATCATCTTGTTGGGTTTTCAATTTGTCCTGAACTTTGTTTTTCCAGTTGATCAGGTCTTGCTTCTTTTTTTCCAGAGTGGTTTTTGTATCTCCACTGGCATCTGCCAACTGATTATCAATGTCTTTGATTTTGGCATCAATTTTATCCTGATAGGACTCAAGGGAGGACTTTAGATCATTCCATTGCTCCTTGATATCGGAGGCTACCTGCTCCGTAAGGTCCTGTACGGCATCACCAACATCTTTCGCATCGTCCTTTTGTGCTGAATTGCATGCGAAAACCAATGTCAATACCATCATTAATCCTATGATCTTTTTCATAATAGCGTCTTTTAGCATTTCAATAATAAATTAAGCAATCGTGTTGTATTGTATAAGAAACACCTCTAGGACAAGACGTATTGGCGAATTGTTCGGTGGGCATTAAAATAATTATGCTCCTGGTCTCTACCCTACTCTAGCCCCAGATCCCGGACCAACTTTCTGTCGAGTACGGCTGGTTACTAGTCACCATACGAAAATTTAATTGCGGTCATCCACCCGAAGCACAAGTAGGGCGGCAATGAAAAATGAAATTCCCCCGAGCAGCATCGCATTGATCGCCTCACCATGGAAATATTTAGTCAGTAGAAAACCTAAAATTGAAGCAGCTATGATCTGAGGAATGACAATAAAGAAATTGAATACCCCCATATAATAGCCCATTTTCCCAGCAGGTAACGCTCCGGTTAAAATGGCATAAGGCATGGAAAGAATGCTTGCCCAGGCAATCCCGATTCCAACCATGGAGGCCAATAACAATCGATAATCCTGTATTACTAGAATGGATAATAACCCGAAAGCCCCAATAACCAGACAAATTGCATGGGCCATTTTACGGCTGGTTCGCTTGGCAAGTACCGGCAGCAAAAAAGCAACGACTGCCGCTATCCCATTGTACACAGCGAAACAGATTCCTACCCAATTTGCGCCTTGATTATAGAGTTCAGACGCCTTATCTGTAGCGCCAAATATATGGCTCGTTACCGCCGAAGTGGTATAAATCCACATAGCGAACAATGCAAACCAGGAGAAGAACTGGACCCACGCCAACTGTTTCATCGTCGCCGGCATGTCATGAAAGTCGTTGATAATCGTTACAAACCCATTTTGGTACTTGCCGGATCGTTGCAACAGCCCGGACGTCAGCAGTAACATGCCTAATACCAACATACCACCGGCTAGGATAAATACTTCTTTTTCGACGTGCAATTTGCTTAAAAGCCACCATAGCAATGAGCCAATCAACAACACGATCCCACCATTTCGCAATTGCCTCGATCCGTTTTTATAGAACGAATCCGGGGATTGAGCATCCTTGTGAAAGACTTCTTTGTTCTCAGCTAGCTCAAATGCTTCGAGCTCTTCCGGAGGATATTCCCTTGACCGAAATACAGTCCACAATACCGCGATCAGAAAAATTGCACCTCCGAGATAAAATGAAAGTTTGACGGAGTCCGGAACAATACCTTCGGGTGCCGTATTCGAAACGCCGAACCAGTTGGTTAATACATAGGGCATGGCAGAGGCCACCACGGCACCGATCCCAATAAAAAAGCTTTGCATGGCAAAACCGGTAGTACGCTGATGAGAAGGCAGGTTATCCCCGACGAATGCTCTGAATGGCTCCATGGAGATATTGATTGACGCATCCATGATCCAAAGCATACCGGCAGCTGCCCATAGAGCCGGAGAATTTGGCATAATGAATAAGGCCAGGGAAGCGAGAATGGCCCCCGCCAGAAAATACGGCCTCCTTCTTCCCAGACGATTCCAGGTTCTGTCACTAAAATATCCAATGATGGGCTGAACGATCAAGCCGGTTAGCGGAGCCGCGACCCACAGGATGGGAATATCTTCGACATCTGCTCCAAGCGTCTCGAAGATTCGGCTTACGTTGGCATTCTGAAGTGCGAATCCAAACTGAATCCCCAAAAAACCAAAACTCATATTCCATATCTCCCAAAATGATAGCGTAGGTTTCGCCTTCGGCGTCAGATCTTTGCTCACGAAATACGTTTTAATTCTAACCGAAATTCGAATATCGCCGGTCGCTTGCTCATACCCTTTCATGTTTGCTTACAAGCGCAAAATACCATGAAGATCATGTGTATTTTGTTTGCGCACACAGCTAAGCTAAGATACTCAAAATTCAGGGAGCAGCACGATGGGCAGCTATGACATATCTATTACCGGCAGGCGAAAACTTAGTGTATAATCCTCTTCTTAAAGGCAAAGATCAATTTTCCTTAACCTCCCGCAAGAGCGGCTCGCTATGTATAAAATCGTATAAGGTGAGGGTGCGGATCTCATAATAAGCTGTCCAAAATGCCTGGACGGCATTGACGTAGGACTGTCGATTATTCTCCCTGTCATTATTAGCCAGATTCAGTTCGGTGACATCCACTTTACCGATAACATATCGCTTACTGGTCAGATCAAAGCGCTTATTTGCTGCTTCCAGGGCTTTCTCAGCACGTTTTACGCCTTCTCTTAATAAGGTGAGTTGCTGTACTTTGATGATGATATCCCGTTCAAAATTGACACGTTCCTGCGCAACATTTTGTTGCTCCAATCTTTGACGGGCCTTGGCAATCTCGACCCTGGACTTACGCTTTCCCCAGTCCGCAATAGGCACCGTAATTCCCAGTGTAAAGATCTCCTGGTCCAGCAATTCCGTGTAAACATCACCGATAACTGGTCCATTTTGAGTTAACCCAAAACGACCGTTCATATTCAAGTTTACACCACCAGCCCTGGTCTGTTCTTCGACATTACTTTCCATTTGTAATAAACGACGTTCAAATTCATCGATCTTGCTCCGGTTGGCATTGGCATATTGCAAGGCCTCATCCTGATTGATGATAAATTCCGGAATAGCATCCGGAGGAACCAGGTCAAAATCCACTGCATCCTGGATACCCAGGAAATTCCGGAGTACTTCCGTCTTCGTCTTAATATCCAATTGGGCCTGGTTCAGCGCCGCATCGGCATTCATGACCCTTAATTCCAGCTGGAGCAATTCAGTTTCTGCAATTTTACCCACTTCAAACCGTCCCTGCCCGATCAGATATAAGGTATCAGCAGCGGCTTTTTCCTGTTCCGCGGCACGTACGGCTAACTGAGAACCCAGGAGATCAAAATAATTCTGAACCGCTGCATAAGCGATCTGCTCCAAATCTTCCGAATAGGATTTCTCCGCTTCCTTAAGCTGAAGCGGTTCGATCAATTTCCGCCATTTCCAATCGTTGTAACCAAAGATGGGCTGCTGAATCTGGATGCTGATGGGATTGGAAAGGTATTGGGTAGAAGGGTCAATGGTGGGCGTCCGGAGATTATCAAATCGCTGTAGGCTGGTAAAAGCAAATACCTGGCCACCGGTTTGGGGAATAGCCTGCTGTAAGGTGAGTCCGAGGTTCCCCGAAAAATTTGCACGTTGGATGAATTGACCTGGTCCAGTTGGTTGCACCACCAACTCGATTGCTCTGGATAAATTAGGCAGTGTACCGAGGAGGTTCAGCTGGGGCTTCAGATCCGCACGGTAAGACTTGAACAACCAATAAGCCTGTGAATACCTGGTTTCAGCCAGCAATACATCCGGTGCATCGGACTGTGCCAGGTCGATCACCTGCTGCATGGTCAAACGCACAGGTTGCTGAGCTTGTACAACTAGAAACAGACCTACCAAAATCACGGTCAAATTGAATCGCATATACGGTAAATTATATGGTAATATTAATCGGTTCTTAATGCTTTAATCGGGTCTTGCAGGGCGGCACGCTGAGCCGGAATCAACCCAAAAACGAGGCCAATGATAAAAGCAACCCCGAAGGATACAGCGACCGACCAGCCGGACACAACTGTTGGAATATCTGCTGAATTAGCGATCAGGCTGGCAGATACAATACCCAGAAAAATTCCGATGATCCCTCCGATGAGACTGATCAGAATGGCCTCCAATAAGAATTGCAGGACGATATCAATCCGTTGAGCTCCAAGCGATCTTCGTACGCCAATTTCTTTGATCCGCTCCAGTACGGAGGCTAGCATAATGTTCATGATGCCAATCCCCCCTACGAGTAAGGAAATACCGGCTATCACTGCCAGAACCAGATTAAATGTCTCCTGAGTCTTTTGTTGCTGCTGGAGGAGCAACTCAGGGATCTCCATTTCGAAATCAACCTGATCCTGATGTCTTCTTTTTAATAAGCGTGAAATAACATCGGCGGTCGCCTGGAGTTGATGGGTATCGTGGACCCGGACGACCAGTCGATCCAATTGGTGATAACTATCCACCTCCTGATATTGTCCCTGCTCTCCTACATCCCGGTTGGTGATTTTTGCCCGGTTTTCAAATCGAAGCAATGCGGTATGAAGCGGGACATAAACGTCTGAGTTGTAATCTCGGATACCGAGGCGGTCGAGGTTTTCCTTTTGAGTTATCCTACGTTCAAGCACACCGATTATCCGTAACCAGGTATTTCCCACTTTTATCGTTTCACCGATCGGGTCTCGCTGTTGAAAGTAGTTTTTTTGAATATTGCGGCCGATGATGCATACCGGAGCTCCTGATTCATGATGGAAGCTGGCGAAGTCGTGTCCCGCACCCATCGGAATGTTATTCAACACGAAAAAATCACCGGTTATACCCACACAGCGCACGTCACCCTGCCGGTTGTTGGCCAGCAATTTTTTGTTCATAATAACCTCCGGTGAAATTTTTTCAACAGTAGGGACCACTGCCGTTATGGCATCAACATCCGCTTCACGCAGTCCAGGGCTCCATTTTGTCTTGCCTTCCTTCTGTGAATCCGAACTGGTGCCGGAGCCTTCATCCGCCTCATCCTGTGAGACGCTTTCTTTCTTGACTGAAACGACAATCGAATTGGAACCAATTAGTTTTAGCTGATCAAGAATAGCGGCTTTGGCCCCTTCGCCTATGGCAAGCATGGCGATAACCGCTGCAACGCCAAAGATGATACCTAATGCTGTAAGAAAAGCTCTTAGCTTATTCATCAACACCCCATCGATGGCTAACACGAGATTAAATAAAAAACGATCCATGGATGCGTGTTAGAAAATGATAAATCCTCCGTCTCCGGACTGATCCGATGAAATTTCTACGTTTTTAACTTTGGAACGCATGGCATCTTTGGCCTTTTGGCGCTCCATACGGTCCTGAGTAAGGCGGGCTAAAGCCTGACCTTTTTCATTGGGATCCAGATAATGGACCGGATAAGTGCTGGCATCCTCCGGTACGCTGATCAATATTTTTGTACCGGTCGCCAGACCGAACCAGACAATTACTTCATTGTCATTGGCATCACCCAGAACCACTTCCTGTTTGTACGCGCCTGACCGGTCATCGACATAGACGTACGAAAGTGAGTCCCTTACAATGGCATCGAGTGGCACAAAAGTTACTTTGTCAAACTGATCGGTAATAATCTCCAGGGCAGCGGTCATGGCCGGCCTTAACAAAGAGTCAAATTCATTGATAAGCACCGATACCTCAAATACTTTTGAATCGTAGTTCCGGTAATTTTCCCCTATGTTGGCCACCTGAATGATCTGACCGGAAAATTCTTTTTTGGCGAGGGCATCGACGGTGATTTTAGTGTCCATTCCGAGGCCTATCTTATTGATGTCGACTTCATTCACATAGGCTTGGACAATCATTTCGGATAAATCGGGCAGCTCGGCGATCCTCGGGTTCCAGGCATTGATTTGTGATCCGGGTCCTTGTTTTGACCCATTCCAGTTGCGTATGTAAATAACCATGCCTTCGGTTGGAGCCGTGATGGTAAAGTCTTTGGCCACCAGATTGAGTTGATCTTGTTTGTATTGCTGCTGTTTTAAATTGGTCAGGATCTCACGGATCTTGGCGTCTGCTTTTTCTTTAGAAAGTTTCAGATTGTTGCTTGTCTTTTTCAGGTCCCGCTCAGCTTTTTCCATATCAATCTCATTTTGCCTGCGGATTGCCTCCGGTTCGTATTTATTCAATTCAAGCTGCAATTTCTTTTCCTGAATGGAGAATTCAAGATCTTTGATCTGGTCCCGGATATTGCGGAGATCAATGGTTGTATCGATGATTGCCTGCTCCAGTTGGGTATTTATCTTGTCGATTTCAGCCTGTGCATCATTCAGCTGTGATGCCAGCGGCGTACGATCCAACTGAGCTACAAACTCGCCCTTTTTGACGACAGAGCCTTCCGGAATGATATTCTGAATGGTGGTCTGGTAGACGCCAACCCGCTGCATTGCTGCAGGTCCCCGAATAACCTCTGAACGTTTTGCCTTGATCTCGCCGGTGGCTAAAACCTGGACGGTAAAGGGTCCTTCGGTTACTTCGGTATAAATTTCTTTGATCTGCTCCTCCTTTTTAGATCCCGAAAACAACACAATGGCTGCAATAACGGCTGCAACGAGGAGGATGGGTAATAGAAGCTTGTTCAGTTTCATGGATGAATTTGTTGGAGGTAAACATCCTATAGAGGATATAGGTCACCTTAGTTACTTGTTGTATAGATGAAAATTAAGGCAAAAAAGTTGGCTCCCTGTCTCAACTTTTTTGGATTAACATTTTGGTAGGAGAACTTTAACAGAGTGATAAAGCATGATTTCTCCCTTCAGGGAAGCCCGAATAATGGAAAAGCTTAGTGCTTAGTCGAGCAGTAGATTGTAATTTCTGCGGATATAATTTTTTACATTTATCCAGAAAGCGGCAACCAGATAAAAGATCAACGGACTACCCAGCGTCAATAATGATGCGTAGATAAAGTAAATCCGGATCCTGGATGTAGCTATCCCGAAACGTTCACCAATTGCTGCACAGACCCCAAAGGCCGATCGTTCAATAAGGTCTTTGATTTTAATCATATTACAGAATTGAACATGTAGTAATAATACGCAAAATGATGTTTTAGTTCAACAGTGCATTGAAAAATATCATCGCCAGGATCTCAACTTAAATACAAGTCACCGCAAGCTAAGACAAAAACGTTCGGAATTATCAGACAGATATGTGGGAGCACAAAAAGTGGGGGGCTAGCAGGTTAGTACTTACAAACCACTCATGAGATGTGTTAACAGGTGCAACGGGCAAATTACTTGACCGTATCGGCTGCACTTTCAGGTAATTTCACTTCTTCTTTTACTGGTTTTACCAGTTGTTTCTGGCTAACTATCATACCAGACTGCGAGTGCATTTTTTGTTGCGTATACGCTGTCGTCCGGCTTGAAGATGATACCAAATAAATGGAACCAATCAATCCAATAGCGCCTACCAGGTACAACAATGTGTTGTCCAGTGAGACTCGCTTTGGCGACTGGTTTTGGTGAGGTGAAACTGGTTTTCGATGTAGAGTTACTGCCATAGGACTTTTTAATTGGTTTACAAATATAGTATTTCAAACATATATTACAAATAAGTGTAATATATTATTTCTTTTCCAATATGAATTATCGAAATATATCCTTGCCATTGGATAAAATCGAATAGACTTGAATGGTTGGAATAAGTAAGTAATACTTTCTACAGATGGGCTTCCTGATTCAGGAACCTAAAGATTGGTCAGTGAATTTACCAATTATTCCATTAAAACCAAGCATTGAAACAAAAAACTTGATATAATCAGCGAGATTGGGCCCTTTTATCGCCTTTGAGCTATCTTTGCCTTGCAAATGAATACTAATATGTCAGAAAATAAAAACCAGGTCAACATCGAATTGCCTGAAGAAATTGCAGAAGGAACCTATTCAAATCTTGCAATCATTTCACATTCACACGCTGAATTTGTCATTGACTTCATCCGTTTAATGCCTAATGTTCCCAAAGCAAAGGTGAAGGCCCGTATTATAGTTACACCAGAGCATGCCAAACGAATGCTCAAAGCCTTAAAGGATAACATCAAAAAATATGAGGCACAGTTTGGTGTGATTGACGAGCCGGAACCACAGATACCCCCGATGAACTTCAATACGCCAACCGCCCAGGCCTGATTATCCTATTATATTTACTTCAGGTTCAAGCCGGATGCCAAATGCTTCATACACCGAACCCTGAATCGCTGTGGCTAACTGGAGTATATCCTGTCCTGTGGCATCACCATAGTTGACGAGAACGAGTGCATGTCTGTCATGGACCCCCGCATCACCCATGCGATAGCCCTTCCAACCCAGGTGATCAATGAACCAGGCTGCTGGTATTTTCATGCGACCATCTTCTGCAGGAAAGCCTGGTATACCCGGGTGTCGATGCAGAAAAGCATCGTAAACATCCTGGCTGACCGTAGGATTCTTAAAAAAACTGCCGGCGTTTCCTATTAGTAATGGATCTGGCAGCTTGCTCTGCCGAATCCGGATGACGGCCTGACTAATCCCACGAACATCGGGAGTTGCAACCCCCATTTTGTTTAATTCTTCACGGATCGCGCCATAATCCATATGCAAAACAGGTCTGCGCAATAGGCGAAAATATACCCGAAGTATAAAAAGCTTATTGCGGTAGGTCGTTTTAAAAATACTGGTCCGATAACCAAATTCGCATACTGATGCGGGGAAGCGCAATACCTCTCCCTGATCCAGATCGTAAGCGTCTACCGCTTCAATAGCCGACGAAACCTCAACGCCATAGGCCCCGATGTTTTGAATTGGCGCCGCCCCCACCTGCCCCGGTATCAGGGATAAATTCTCCAACCCACCATACCCGCGTTCAACGGACCATGTTACCAAATCATGCCAACGCATTCCAGCACCTACAGCTATTTTGACTTCATCCTCATTTTCATGGAGCACCTCTATGCCCTGAATTCGATTGGCCAAAACGGCCGCCGGAAGGTCGCCCGTAAACAGGACATTACTTCCTCCTCCCAAAATAAAAAATGGTGCAGGCTGTTCACGCATCGCATATTCAAGACCGGCAAGGTCTACAACAGGCAGAAAATAGGCAGCTTTTGCCGCAATGCCGAAAGTGTTATATCCACGTAGGGGCTTGTCAGTTTCCCACATCATTCGCTCGTATCAAATTGTAATTTGGCAAAGCTGGAATAAGCGCCATCAGGTATGGAAGCTAATTCTTCATGCGTACCCCGCTCGATAACCTGGCCATGTTCAATCACGTAAATGCAATCCACTTCTTTGATTGTAGCCAATCGATGTGCAATAATAACTGAGGTTCTGCCTTGCATCAAATTATCCAATGCCTCCTGAACAACCCGTTCTGATTCGGCATCAAGTGAAGAGGTGGCTTCGTCCAGGATCAGGATTTTAGGGTCACGCAGAATAGCCCTGGCAATAGCAATCCGCTGTCGCTGACCTCCGGAAAGCTTGATCCCTCGCTCCCCTACCCGGGTCTCAAGTCCTTCCGGAAAAGAAGCAATGAAATCCCAGGCATTCGCTTGTTTGGCAGCTTCGATCAATTGTTCATCCGTAGCGTCGGGATTACCATACAGAATATTTTCCCGGATGGTCCCTCCAAAGAGTATGACCTCCTGCGGCACCAGGCCCAAAACCGAGCGATATGACTCCAGTGGCATGGTAGAAATATTCCGGTCATCCAGCAGTATGGCCCCGCCGGTGGGTTCGTAAAACCGGAGTAAAAGTTGGGCGATGGTAGATTTACCGGCACCACTTGTGCCAACCAAAGCAATCTTATTTCCGGCTGCAATCTCCATATTGATACCCTTAAGTACCGGGACGTCTGACCGGGTCGGATAACTAAAAGTCACCGCATCAAACCGAATATTTCCCGATACAGCTGGCCTGTCCGTATGCCGAACCGTGGATACCTCCACCTCATGATTCAGTATATCACGGATCCGCTCGGTCCCTCCAATAGCAGAAACGATGGTCGTATAAAAGTTGCCAAGGCTTCCGATGGCGCCACCAATGAACATGGTGTAGGCAATAAATGCTACCAACTGGCCAACCGTCATGGTTCCATCCTGCACCATTCGGGCACCAAACCAAAGCAGAAAAAATATCCCGCCAAAAAGCACCACAATAACGAAACTTCCAAAAGAAGCCCGGTATTTGGCCAGATGGAGCGCTGTTTGTACAACCTCCTGGATCTTGTCCCGGTAACGTCCAAATTCAAACCATTCATTGGTAAATGATTTGACGGTGTGGATGGTCTGCAGGGTCTCATCAACAACGGTATTAGTTGCTGCCAGCTTTTCCTGCCGCTCCTTGGATAATTTTCGAATAAACCTGCCAAAAAAGAAAGCCGCGATAACGATTAGTGGAAAAGTTGCCAACATGAGCAATGAAAGCCTGGGAGAGGAGATCAATAAAAGGGTCACGCCAACAATCAGAATGAGTATCTGACGAATGAATTCGGCCATGGTCACCGATAATACCTGCTGAAGCTGGTCCACATCAGCGGTGATGCGACTGATCAGCTCTCCTACCCGGTTTTTATCGTAAAAGACCACGGGGAGCGTGATCAGCTTTTGATACAAGGCGACGCGAACGTCTGCCATACTTTTTTCACTGAAAATGGTAAAAAGTATAACCCGCACATACGATACAATCCCCTGCAGGATCAAAATCAACAATAATATTCCGCCCACCTGGTTTAGGGTTAGGTGGAGTTTGGACTTTCCTGTCGCGATGTCAGCCAATTCTCCGGCAAGATAAGGGAAGGCCATAACGATTACCGAGGAGAAAAATAATAAAACCAGGCCTAGCACGAATTGGGTGGTATAGGGTTTTATGAACCTGGCAAAATAGATCAACTCTTTGATCTGGTCTCTGGTAACCTTCGATTTTTTTGATTTTTCCATTGCCTCTGCAAATATGATGAAAATGCTAGATACCGGATGTACCTTTCATTCAACTTGCATAGCAACGAATCCCGACTTAATAGGTTCATAGAAAAATATTGCGCTAAACGAGTCCTGAATTTCACCACCTACCGCGGCAAAGTATGCTTCTTTGTTTTTACTAAATTTGTAACCATGAATCAAGCGAGGAAATGGCGAATGTTTTGGATGGTCGCGCTGGTATCTTGTGCAGGCCTGCAACTCATCCCGATCGAGCGATCCAACCCGCCATTAAATACCGGAGAAGATTTGCTTTATTCCCGAATGGTTCCGGAGGAGATGCAGCAGCTGGTGAAGATGGCCTGCTACGATTGCCACTCCAATGAAACGGTTTACCCATGGTACTCGTGGATTGCTCCGGTATCCTTTGTGATGCGGCATCATATCAAAGAAGGCAGGGAGCACCTGAATTTTTCCATTTGGAATACCTATATGGACAAGCGAAAGGATCACACTCTGGATGATTGCATTGAAGTCGTCGAGGAAGGAGAAATGCCCCTCAAGCCATACAGATGGATGCATCCCGAAGCCCGATTGACGCCGGAACAACGCGACCAGCTTGCTGATTTTTTCAGGGAACAGGTCAGAGCCTTGGGCTGGCGTGAGATGGGCAGTGAAGAAGAAGAGGAAATGGAAAATGGAGAACGGTGATCGTATGATGGCAAAGCGACTTATTATCAGTGGTAAAGTACAGGGTGTTTGGTACCGGGTCTCTGCCAAACAGCAAGCCGATCAACTTGGGTTGACCGGATATGTACGCAATTTACCCGGAGGAGCGGTTGAGGCTTTTGTGCAGGGGCCTGAGGATGCATTGATCGCTTTTGAATCATGGTGCCGCTCCGGTCCGCCCCATGCAAAGGTTTTGTATATTGAATCGACCCAACAAACACCGGATCCTTCCTTAGGCGACTTCGCCATCCTGCGGTGAAAAAATTTGCAATCAAAGGCCTAAATGGGCTAACTTAATATCAAATCTTAGCATAATTATGACAGTCCGTCAAATTTTCCACCTCCTAATTACCGTACTCATCACCTTGACCACCATGTCCTCTGGTCTTGCTCAAAAAACCGGGCTGCAGGAGTATCCGATGTTAGGCATATCCTTCACCATTCCGGATGGCTGGATCGGGCAAGAAACGGATGACGGTATGATCCTGGGACATCAATCCATCGCCGGAATCATATTACTAAATACCCACACCTACAAGAGTATAGAAGAATTAAAATCGGAAGCTCAATCCGGGCTTCAGGACGGAGCAGGCACCAACCTGATGCTATCCGGAACACCTGAATTATTGGATAAGCAGGCACTGGCAGCTCATTATGAAGGAACCTTGCAGTGGGAACCCGCCAAAGCTTACGCGATTGGGGTATTAAACAGCAAAGGTGCTGGCGTGTTGCTTATGGCGCTAGCCACTAAATCCGTTTATCAACCCGCACTCGAAAATGCTTTGCGCCAACTGCGAAAGAGCCTGGTCTTTACTCCGCCAAAAACTGGACCTATTGTAGACCAATGGAAAAATGTACTTCAAGGCACCAGACTTACTTATATGGAGACATACACATCCGGGAGTTCCTACGATGGGGGCATTGGCGGGGGATACAGCAGCGATGCCAGGATAGATCTCTGTGCCCAGGGATATTTTAAATTTGCCAGTAATTCATCCGTAGGTGTTGGCGGTTCAGGAGTGAGCGGATATTCCGGCGGTAGCGACCGGGGTGCAGGAACCTGGAAAGTTGAAGCTCCAACGGGAACCCCTTTGTTATTGCTTACTTTTTACAGCGGTGAAATCCAACAATATCAACTGTCCAATGATGGAGATAAAATCTTTTTAAATGGAAGGAGATACTTTCGAACCACGAACGGTGAATATGCGCCTGATTGTCCTTGAGAGGGCGTTTGTGTTCGTCCTCGCTGTAACTGCTTCTTTGGACGGTTTCGCGCAGAATCCCATCGTTTTGCCGGACACCATTACGCACAAAGCGTGGCTCGGATTAACTGAGGATCAGCAAATGATTTACCTGGAGAAATGGGATGACGGGATCAATGCTTACGTTGAACAACTGGAACAGCAACTGGAACTGGAAATCAATAAAATCAGCCAACAGGAAGCGCTGCAGAAATCTGCGTTTCTAAGGCAAAAATCTGCGGCCCTGGATAGCCTGGAGAATGCTTTTCTCCTCCAGTTTGAAGCACTCAGCGGGCAGGAAGAGCAATCCTTTTACAAAGAAAAAAAATACCAGGCCAGGGATGCCCTACAGGCGGACTACGATCAAGCCAAAGATCGATTTCAAGCAGCATGGGCTGGTAAAGAACAGATTATGCTGGATAAGCTGCACCAACTTAGCGCCTCCAATACCCAGCTGTTCGATGAAATGCTTAACAAAAACCTGGCTTGGCTTGAAAGTTACCGAAACCGGCTGATCTCCTTACAAAACACGCATAATTAGAACAATGATTGATTACCGGCCTGCAACGGAGTCCGAATGGCCCGCCATTATTGACCTATGTGTTGAAACAATCAGGCACATCAACATCCGTGACTACCAGCAAGAGCAAGTCAGGGAATGGATCAACCGGATTTCAAATCCTGGCCGGATGAAAAATCGCCTCCAGGATCAATCCGCCTGGGTTGCCGTCGACCTGCGCTCCCTGGCAGGCATCATCACCTGGACGTCCGGCGGAACTATAGATCTATTGTATGTGGGTAAAAATCACCAGCGGCAGGGAATCGGAAACCGGTTGATATCCATTGCTGAAAATAAAATTTTCCAGCAAGGAGTTGCAGAGATTCTGGTCGATGTTAGCATTACAGCAAAACCATTGTTTGAACAAAACGGCTACCGGGTTATCACGCCACAACTGGTCGATCTTGGGTCGGTCCAACTATCTAATTTTAAAATGACAAAGCGGACCGGCATTGCAAAAGATCTAAACCAATAATCACTTATCTTTGCTGGAGAACATTGTAAGACTATGAAGCAGGTTATCCGGATAAATGCCCTCTTTACTTTCGTTTTACTTTTCGTGACCGTTATGGCATTTGGCCAGCGCAAGGTGTATGCCGGAGGCAAAATCGGCGGTTCGAGTTATCCGGCACTGATCGATACCCGATTCGACTATTATGGCGCTTCGCCAGTCTTTCAATTACCAATATCCCGTAAAAAAGAAAATGTCCTTTGGAACATTGAGTTCGGATATCAAAAAGGAAGTATGACCAGGTTCCACGGGAGCATTCTGCATGCCCAGACAGGGATTCACTGGTATTTTAACTCCGAGCCGAAAGGATTTTATTTAGCGCCTCAGATTTCGATACTAAAAGAGAAAACGACCGAACAACAAATCCTTGGCCTGGATCTATTTGCCGCCGTGAACCGGCAGGTGTATTATGGTGGCCAAATCGGGACCGGATATGAATTTTTACTTACGCAAAATTTCAGAATGGGATTACAAGGTTATGCCACTTTCTACACACCGGATTTTGTGGTTCAACCTAAAGTTCAATACGGTGCAAACCTCACTTTTACTTTCAAGATTCCCCTTGAGTATTACTAAGATCTAGTTTCTTGCGGAGTATCCGGATCATTTGCGGTGTGGATCCACAGCAGCCACCGACGACCGAAGCCCCCATGCTCACCCAGGATTGAGCGGTTTTGATGAATTCGTCTATCCCGTTGTCATCTTCCCCAGTCCAGCCGCATTCCGGATCTGGCCTGCCAGGTCCATTGGCATAAATGCCCCAAGGATGGGTCGAATGAGCAAATACAGAAGCCCAATCGTTCATTTCCGCGGCAGGCCTGCAATTCAACATGACCCTTGAAGCTCCCAAATCCCAGAGTCTATTGATGGCACCCGATAATGAAACTTTATCATGCAACGAAGAATCGGGACCGGGCAGGAGGCTGATCCAAACGGGTATATCCAATTCCTTACTGCACTCTATAATAATTTCGGCTTCGATGACCGTATTTATGGTCTCCGCCAGGATGAGATCTACGCCTGCTGATTTTAACCAGCCAATCTGAAGACGATGAGAATGACGCAGTTCTTCCGGCCCGGGAACCAAGTCTGGCCGGTAACAGTCTTCAACAGGGGCAACCGAACCTGCCAATGCTGTCCATTTACCAAAACGACTGATACAACCTTTGGCCAGGGATACCGCAGCTTCCAGCGCTTGATAGGCTTCCTGTTCTGTTCTGCCTGCCATTCGATAGGCGTAAGCTGTAGTACGAAAGGTATGTGCAGTGATCACGTCCACGCCGGCTTCCAGATAGGCAAGGTGAATGGCCTCCAGCATGGCAGGATGCGTCCTGGCCGCTTCTGCTGTCCAAAGGATCGGATGACTGGGGTAGCCCATTTGCTCAAGCAACGTACCTACCGCCCCATCAAGGATCTGAACAGCGTTCATAGATAGTTAACCCGCATCTTATCCAGCATTTCAGGTGATAGTGCATCTCCATATACTCCGTAGGCATCCACCAGAGCGCCTTTCATCCCGTCATCGGTCTCAATGAGATATAATATGGAATTATCATCGGTACTGCTCATTCCCTCAAAGCGATGAATTTCAACGATTTCAAAGCGGGAGGGGTCGTAAAGTCCCTGGGTTCCGTGGCAAAAAATTTCTTCATAGTGTAACTTGAAGTCAACCGTAAAACCGCGCTTACGAATATCTTCCAGAGCAGCAACCAAAGTATCGTAATGGTGCATTGGCAAAGCGTTATGTAATAAATAATCTTCGCTCCTCATGTAGGAACGAGCCTATTAGTATAACCCCAGCCAGAAAAATGAGTTCAGCAAATCCGATTGTTACCTGCGAAACACCACCTTATCGCGCCAATCACCTCTTTCACCGGTTGGCCAGTAATCGTTTGCGACGGCACCCATATACAGCAAGCCCAACAACGATTGACCTTCCGGTAGATCAAACAACTCCCGCCCATGATTCACTAAAAAACCAGGAGAAGACCAGTAAGCGCCTATATGATAAGCGGCACAAGTCAACCACATATTCTGAATAGCGCAGGCTACCGCTGCTTCTTCTTCCCAAGCCGGAAGAGAACCCTTGGGGTCCCGTTGCATCAACAAGACCACCGTGGCTGATGCCTGCAAGGGTTTTTGGGAGATTTTCTTCCACTTCATTTCGGAGAACGCATCTGCGGGTGTAAATTTTTTAAATGCCCCACCAACAATTTCAGATAGCTCCTGACGGGCTTCACCACTGTATAGTATAAATCGCCAGGGTTCCGTTAACTTGTGTGTCGGAGCCCAGTTGGCATTTTCGAGTATTTCATTCAATACTTCCTGAGGGATTTCCTGGCCGGTAAACGCGCCTTCAAAAACGGCCCTTCGTTTACGAATTACTTCAGAAATAGGGTGCATAATTCAGTTTTTTTTTATCATTATCTGTATCGCCGCAAAAATAGATGCTTGCCAATAAAATTCCAGGTATGGAATAAAAAAAGCCACCGGAAACGATGGCTTAATTTATTTAGGTTAGAGCAAAATCGGGATCAAGTTTCTTTTCCGCCCTGGAGAAAATGTTGGTAATCATCCAATTCCTGCCATTTGCCTTCATGCGCGAGTCGCGCTTGTTTCGGCCAGGTACCAGGATCAGCCAGCTTATACCGGTCTCCAGCTGCATCGAGGACCTTCTGAATCTGATCCACGGAAGTTGCGGCTAATGCTTCCCATGTTTTGATTCCCGCATCATGCAGGAGGCCTTCGATTTTGGGCCCGATCCCTTCGACCAGCTTCAAGTCATCTTTGGTAAACTTGCGCAACAAGCCCATTTTTATCAGGAGCTTCTCCACTTTCGAATCCGTGGGGCCAGTATTGGTATCTCTACCCGTATCAAGCGCTTTTTGCATCGCTATCAATTGGGGCCATTCCCCTTTACTTGCCAGGGCCGCTTGGTCTGGCCATGTTGTTGGGTCAATAATTTGATACCGGGTTCCGGATTGGTCCAAAATTGCTCGCAACCCTTCCGGAGTCTGCGAGGCAAGTGAAGACCAGGTTTTGATACCGTTGGTTTTCAGGACTTCATCCATTTTGGGACCGATCCCTTCTACCACCTGGAGATTGTCTTCTTTCAGCGCTGCATACATATTTGCAGATCCGCGTAACACCTCTCCTCCTGCCAAGGCGCTTACTGCTCCTCCCACCGTAGCAGAGGCCATTTGGGCGGCGGCTTTTGGTTTTGAAGCAGCTGCTGCTTCCATTTCACGGATACGCCCCCGGAGGGTTGCGTTTTCATTTTCCAAAGCAGTATATGCTTTCCGGCACTCTGCCAGGTCCTCTTCCAATTGCTTGGATTTTTTACGACATGCCGCCAATTCCTCTTCGGCTTGTTTCAACAATCCCTGGAATCTACCCCAGAGTAACCATCCCAGTAGGAGACCAATCAAAAAAGGCAGCAACCACATCAACCACCAGGGGACGGAACACAGTGAAATCAGAAAAAACATAGTCCGTTGATTTTAGGTTTTATTTAATCAATTCAATTTCTGCACGACGATTCTTCTTGCGATTTGCAGAGCTGGTATTTGGAACCATCGGATCTTTTTCACCTTTACTGGCTACCGAAATCCGACTGGCATCTACGCCTAATTTGGTGAGGTAATCACGGACGACCTCGGCTCGCCACATGCCAAGATGATAATTACTTGCATCGGTTCCCAAATCACACGTATGACCGGTAATGACCACTTTCTCATCGGTCTTCGATAATCTTTCAGCCAGATCGGCGAGGTATTTTTCGATATCCGGGTCGTCTATCCGGCGGGTGGAGTTGTACGGGAAATAGACGATGGCTTTGTTATCAATTTCCTTGATGGTTTCTTTAAAGATTGCATAGTCGAAACGCACACTCCGGAACGGATTGTCATTAATACCCTCCCGGTCAGGAACCAATTCACCAGCAAACTGAAATTTATCGTCATTTTCTCCAGGCCATAGCTTCATCTTGGTGGCATGCGCCCTGGCGACACCAAGATTTTCATAACTGGTATTGTTGGCCTCACCGGCAAAATACTGACCGGTGACCCGAAGTTTCTGATCTGCTTGCAGGTTGGAAAGCAAAGAGTCACGCAACTGTTCATATCCAGCTCCTAAAATCGGGTCATCACTGCTAAACCGGAATAATATTGGGCCTGTTTCCGCAGTAAAAGCCGGCGTGGTAACAGCTGGTTTTTCGGGTGCTTCGTTGATGATCTTTTCCGTGCCCTGCGTGGCCGTATTCTCACTGGGACAACATTCCTGTTGCATGGAACACATGTAATATCCCAACAGGAAATAGAGTATCAGTAAGATAATAATCCATACTGTTCTCATTCGAAATTGATTTTTAGTGCCTTTAAGATATTAAAAACAACACTATATTTTCTTGATCCAGTCTAAAATCAACAAGCTGTCCCTTAGAAATTTAAGTAAAATTTGGGGTATTAAGAGAATGGATCGACAAAATTATTGATATGCAATAAAACAATATGTGTTGGATGCCCTCTTTTCTACGATCGAGGGTCATGCGATCCCTAGTTTTGGAGTAACAAGACTAACTCCAGATGCTATATCCGATGTTGGCAAAACCCAGATACCCGATACTGTACTTCACGCTCCCCTTCCTGGCCGGGGCCGTGCTCGCAAAATTGCCACCTTTCAACAATTCACTACCGCTCGTCTTCATCTTGTTTGATCTGGGAATCCTGGCAGTTATTGCGGTTTTGGCAAAGCATCAACCGATCTTCAACGGGATATTCTGGATTAACCTGGCATTGATGTCCTTTTTCAGCGGCAATTGGTTATCGATTGAATCCTCAAAGCTTACCGGGTTAGACCAGTTTGAACCACCCCGGATGATGCAAATATCCGGAGTGATTGAACAACAGACCGAAACAAAAAATGGTCAATTTCTCCTGGTACGGAGTCAGTCTGTACGGTTGGAAGGTTTGAAACCGGTCCGATGCGTTGACTTACTACAGGTTTATTTCCCGTCAAAAAAAAGAAGGTATAAAGGAAGTCAGATCGTATGCCAGGGCAAACTACGAAGACAGTCTCCCAGCACTTCGTTTCAGGAAGTAAACTGGTTCGCAATTCGTGAGGAGCAAAGCATAAATCACATCATGTGGATTCAGGACACGAGCAGGGTAAAGGTTATTCAATCATCCTGGTGGGAGGATCAATTAGCCAATTATAATCAGATCCTCTCTTCAAAAATCCGCAATTCCATCAATTCTCCCGGAAATCAGATCCTTGAGGCCATGTTATTAGGCAATAAATCTACCCTGGAACCCGGCACCAAAAAGGTCTTTCGTGAATCCGGGACTGCCCATGTTCTGGCAATATCCGGTTTACATGCCGGTATCCTCTATGTATTTGTTCTTTGGATTCTGCGCATTGCCGGGCTTGCAATTGGCTACCGTGGTCTTTTACCGATCGCGGTTGCCCTAGCATGCCTGTGGGTCTATGCTTGCCTGACTGGAATGCAACCACCCATAATGCGGACAACAATTCTATTAACGCTCTTGCAGACCGGGCGGCTTCTCTTCCGGGAGATCTCATCGATTACTTTATTATCCTTCATAGCGGTCGTTTTTTTACTTTACGATCCCCTACTCTTATGGAATACCGGGTTTGAACTCTCATTCCTTGCTGTAAGCGGGATTTTGTTGTTTTACCCGCATTTGATTCGCATGGCCCATGGAAAATCCAAAGTTATCCGCTATATATGGGGATTAATCAGCGTATCCATCGCTGCCCAATCCTTTATATTGCCGCTCATGCTATTTCGGTTTCACTACCTACCTACTTATTTTATCATTGCTTCCTTATTTGCAGTACCACTAACTGGCCTTATTTTGACCGGAACCTTTGCCACACTGCTATTTGGGGCCTGGGTACCCTGGATCCAACACTGGGGATGGAAAGGCATAGACCTGCTTACAAAAGGGTTGTTTGAGGGACTAAACTTATTTCAAGATTTGCCTTATTCCAACTTGGGCCCGGTTCACTTTCCGGGCTTCGCCCTTATTCCGCTTACTTTGTTCATGGTCCTTTGTTTGTATGCCTTTGCCGCTAGACCTTCTTTTCCGGCAACCCTATTTGGAGGGATCTTATTCGCCGGGACAGCATCCTACCTTTTAATGCAACGCCCATCCAGTGTACTTGTCGAGTCTACGGCTGGATTAGTCATTATTCATTTTATGGATAAACCCTTTTGCTACGATTGGATTATTCAAGGCAAACTCCCATCCAATCCGGAATCCGGC
Source organism: Lewinellaceae bacterium (assembly GCA_020636355.1). GTDB lineage: Bacteria > Bacteroidota > Bacteroidia > Chitinophagales > Saprospiraceae > JAGQXC01. Next base: position 106,822 of record JACJYB010000013.1, read on the forward strand.
CAAACGGAAGAACTTCCTTCAACGTTTCACCTAGCATACGACCGGATAGGCGTCCTCCTTCCCAAGTACTATAGCAGTCAAGGCCTTTATAGGTACCGGGATTTGGTTCAATTTAATTCCCACTGGTATACCACTGAATCAGCTATCCAATTGTTGTCGAAAAGTCAACTATCCAATGCAACCATTTTCGCCTATGCCGATGAAAAACAATGTATGCACGACCATAGCTCAAAGCCGGTCTATTGTTCTACAGCGCTTCAAAAACAAGGGTTTCAATGGATCGAGTAAAACCAATCAAACCAACCTTCACCAGGTATCAACGGGATCGCACTGCTGGTCTTATCCTGATATCTTTTTCCATCGGGGCAATCGCCTGGTATCATTTTTATCATCAAGTGCGTCCGTTAAATGAAAAGACACTACTCGCGATTATGGATCGGGCGGCTGAATACTACGATTCGCTAGATGCTGCAACCATTCCGCATCCGGATGAGACCATTTCAACAATACATGCCTCCGAGAAACGAAAAATACATACGGACAACTATCCGGAAGTTGATGTGGTAAAAAGTTTACCAACGCAAAGTCGAACTGAAGCTGAATTTCTCGATTTACCTTCTGCTCCGGCTACCAATGTAGTCGCCTGGACACCACAATCACCCTCCTCTGATTCGGCACCTGCTATTAAACGGGCTAAGTCAGGAACTAATCCCAGGAATTCTCCGGAACGCAAAATTATTCCGATTGATATCAACCGGTCAGAGGCCTTGGACTGGGAGAGTTTACCAGGAATAGGGCCGTATTATGCAAAAAAGATACTGGCGTACCGGGATAAGCTCGGTGGGTTTTATAAAAAAGAACAGGTCCGTGAAACCTGGAAACTACCGGATTCTACCTATCAAAAAATTGCTCCGTTCCTGATTGAGTCATCCACCCTGAGAACCATGGATTTAAATCAAGTAGATATTCCATCACTGGCGAGCCATCCATACCTAACCTGGAAAGACGCGAACCTTATCGTCCGCTATCGGCAGCAACACGGGCGATATTTGTTCATCGAAGATCTATTCAATATCCATGCTTTCGATAGTACTTATTTAAGTCGCGTAATTCCTTATTTTAAAGTGGAACCAACCAATCCTCCCATTACTTCCGGAGGCGCCGGGTAAACATTGCAATGAAAATATATTCCCCAGAAATCCGATGGGTTCTCAACACCCACCGGCATTTCCTGTTAGTAAAGGATATTTGATGTATCATTGCATCGACAATTCACGTGTTGTGAAGAACCTGGCTGCATTAAATCATTACATTCTAAGGTACAAATGGAAATTTCTGATGGGGTTTCTGTTTGTTGCATTGTCCAATTATTTCAATGTACTCCAACCGCAAATGGTCCGCCAAGCGCTGGACCTGGTGGTTCAAAACATCAGCTTGTACCGAATGCAACAGGGATTCGCCCACCAGACAGATCTCTACAAATCCATAGGTACCGGTTTGTTGATCTTCGGTCTACTCGTGATTCTCTTTGCCCTACTGATGGGATTTTTCATGTACTGGATGCGGCAAACGATTATTGTAATGTCCCGGCTGATCGAGTACGATATCCGCAAGGACATTTATCTGCATTATCAGACCCTGGATCAGGCATTTTTCCGTAGAAACAAGACGGGAGACCTGATGGCACGTATCACCGAGGACGTTTCTAAAGTTCGGATGTATCTGGGTCCAGGTATCCTTTATGCCATGAACCTGATTACTCTATTCATCCTGGTGGTAGGAAGCATGGTAAAAGTTAATCTGGAATTAACCATCTATACGCTGGCACCGCTTCCACTTTTGTCCATATCTATCTATTACATAAGTAATATTATCAACCGAAAGTCTGAGGTAATCCAACGACAGCTTTCCAGGTTAAACAGTATTGCTCAGGAAATATACTCGGGCATCCGGGTTGTCAAATCGTATGTACAAGAGAAGTTTCTGGTCAAATACTTTGATGAAGAGTGCCGTGATTACCAAGAAAAGAGCATGCAGATGGTGACTGCGGATGCTTTGTTTTTTCCCATAATCATTTTTTTTATCGGCATTTCATCCGTTCTGTCCATCTACATTGGGGGCATCAAGGTAAATCAAGGGTTGATTACCGCGGGTAACATTGCGGAATTTGTGATCTATATCAATATGCTTACCTGGCCGGTAACCGCAATTGGATGGATTGCCTCTATCGTTCAACAGGCAGAAGCATCCCAAAAGCGCCTGAATGAGTTTTTAGACACTGAATCCACGATAAAAAACCCGGATAAGGATGCGAAACCATTAAGTGGCAATGTTCAGTTTGACAATGTTTCTTTCATCTATCCGGATACCGGGGTTGATGCCTTAAAGAAAGTTTCCTTCCAACTTAAAGCTGGTGAAAAACTGGCTATACTCGGCCGGACCGGGTCAGGAAAAAGCACGATATGTGACCTATTGTTAAGAATGTATGATGTCAGCGACGGATACATCAGACTGGATGGGACAGACCTGAGAGCTCTTCGCCTGGAGGATATTCGCAAAAATATTGCCTATGTCCCGCAGGATGTGTTTTTGTTTTCAGACACCATTGCGGACAACATCAGTTTTGGCCTGGATGCCAATCCTCCCGAGGAAGTACTGGATCGTTATGCCGAATATGCTTCCGTGCAGGAGGAGATAGATTCACTACCTAATCGTTACAATGCCATGGTGGGTGAACGAGGGGTTACCTTATCCGGAGGTCAGAAGCAACGAATCTCCATTGCCCGTGCACTCATCAAGGACCCAAAGATCGTTGTACTGGATGATTGCCTTTCTGCGGTGGATACCAAGACGGAAAGACAGATCCTGGACCATCTTCAATCCGGGCTTTCGAAAAAAACAGTCATCATGGTCACGCACCGGGTAACCGGGATAACCAATTTTGACCATATTCTGGTATTGGATAAAGGGAGAATGGTCGAATATGGAAATCATGACTCACTCTATGCCAGACAAGGCTATTACTTCAAAATGGTCGAACAACAAAGGCTGGAGGAAGAACAAATTAAATTGCAGTGAATTAGGACAAATCCACAGAATTTTTAATTTTGTTAACAAATGATTGCTAATCAAAATGGAGCACCGTGGATAACGAAAGGTCTGGACGAAGATTTGAAAGCGTATACTCGACAAAAGTAAGAGCTGGCAGAAGGAGAACGTATTTTTTTGACGTCAGAAAAACCAAAGGAGAGGATTTCTACATAACGCTTACAGAGAGTACCAAAAAGTTTAATGATGGCGGTTATGAGCGGCATAAAATTTTCCTTTACAAGGAGGATTTTAATCGTTTTCTTGCTGCTCTCGAAGACACCATCCAGCATGTAAAAACTTCGCTGATGCCGGATTATGACTATGATGAGTTTGACCATCAATACGATGAAGAATCTGAAAACAGCATGGATGACACGAATGAGAACAATGCTGCAGAGGAAGATATGAATTGGTGATTACTTCCTGCTGTACCTGTTGAAATTTATTCATCATCTCGGAGTCAGTAGGTACTGCTGCCTCATCCCTACAAAAAATAAGCCTCTATTTGCCTTTCAATCGCAACTTTGAAAGGCAATTTTGTTTATTTAGGTATGTTTCACACTAATCTCGAAAATACAAGTCGCTATATCCGGCAGATGAATTTACCGGACATCGGTGAAATCGGCCAACAAAGGCTTGCAGATGCCAGGGTACTGATTATCGGAGCGGGTGGACTCGGAGTTCCCAATCTGCAATACCTGGCGGCAGCCGGTGTGGGAACGATCGGGCTGGTTGACGGAGATAAAGTTAGCCTCAGTAATTTGCACCGTCAGGTCCTTTACCGGGAAGCAGATGTTCATAAACCGAAGGTACAAGTCGCTGTTCAGCATTTATTGGACTTGAATCATCATATCCGGATAATTCCCTATGAGACCTATCTGAACCGTGATAATATATTGGAAATTTTCACTGGTTATGACCTCGTCATCGATGGAACCGATAAGATACCGGTAAGATACCTCATCAATGATGCTTGTTATCGCCTGCGAATTCCCTTCATTTATGGCTCTATCTATCGTTACGATGGGCAGGTTGCCGTTTTTAATGCATTGCAGGAAGATGGAAGCAGGAGCACCAACTACCGGGACGTATTCCCTACCCCACCGCCTCCCAACGCCATACCGGATTGTATTGATGGCGGCGTTATCGGGCCCCTTCCCGCAATCGTGGGAAACATACAGGCTTTTCAGGCGATGCAATATCTCCTGACTGGAAAATGCAGCTTGATCAACACCTTATTGACCATCGATGCCTCCTCGATGGACTTCCGCCATATCCGGATCAAAATGCTGAAAGAAAATCCCCTCTACCACCATGAACCGGAAGCAACACCACTCATCGATTACGATGCTTTTTGCAAACAATCCTCACAACTCAATCAACCTATGAAATCAGTTAATGTGAAACAACTCAAATTAATGCTGGATGCCGGAGAAGATATCCAGGTCATTGATGTCCGGGAACCGTATGAATACGATATCGTAAACATCGGCGCTACCCTGATGCCCATGAGCCAAATCGGCAACTACGTCGATGAGATTCTGAAAGACAAACCGGTGATCGTGCACTGTCGGAGCGGCAAGCGCAGTGGAGATATCATCCAATGGCTTGAATCCGAATATGGATACGATAACCTATACAACCTGGAAGGCGGCATTCTGGCCTGGGCAGATGAGATCGACTCTTCTCTTCCCAAATACTAAGATTTAATTCCTCATTCAATAACCTAAATTAATTAACACATGTCAGTAAAGCTTGGAGAAGCAGCTCCTAATTTTAAAGCAAAGACGACGCAGGGAGACCTTGAGTTCTACGATTATCTTGGTGAATCCTGGGGCATCTTATTTTCGCATCCGGCGGATTTTACGCCGGTATGCACCACTGAACTGGGTACCGTGGCAAGACTTAAGCCAGAATTCGACAAACGCAATGTAAAGGTGATTGCCCTGAGTGTGGATCCACTCGAATCGCACATGGCGTGGCTCGGAGACATTGAAGAGACGCAGCACACGACGATGAATTATCCTATCATTGCTGATGAAAGCAAAGAAATTGCTGAACAATACGATATGATTCATCCCGGAGCCGCCGAAAAATCAACAGTACGCTCGGTATTTGTGATCGGTCCGGACAAGAAGGTTAAATTGACCTTGACCTATCCCCCATCAACAGGACGGAATTTCCAGGAGATCCTGCGGGTCATCGATTCCTTACAATTGACGGCATACCATAGCGTAGCCACTCCGGCTGATTGGGTGGATGGCGAAGAGGTGGTGATCCTCCCATCTGTAAAGGATGAAGACATCCCGTCGAAATTCCCGAAGGGGTATACCAAAATTAAGCCCTACCTGCGGATGACTCCGCAACCCAACAAAGACTAACGGATCGACCGGGATGCTGTAAGGTATCCCGGTTTTGTTTTAGTTCAATTGATACGCTATCAATTCAGTAGAAAAGGTCGAATTAAATAGATCCACTGCTTCTCTCCGAATGCAGCCAATTCCCTGGGCATAATAGATCAAATCAGAAGGCCTTCCACTCCCGTCACCATCAGTTGTAATGACCGATGAACATTCAATAAAATCCAATTCAATGGAGTCACGGATCTGCTGATGACCACCAGCTATCTCGAACTGATCTACCGGCAGCAATGTAATGTTATGGTATTCCAAATAATAAGAATAATTCCCGGAGGAACATGGCCCTGGGATAAGGACCACGCGGGCTGTATTCCAATGTGAAAGCCTCGTCGTGTCCAGGACACACCGTGGAAAGGCATTTATTGAACCCGGTGTCCCTGATTGCTCATAGAAGGCTCCGCCCTCCTCAAACATCCAATATCCTCGATTGAAATAGAAGTAATCTATGGAATTCACCGTGGTGTCTTTCAGGATAGTCAAGGTATCCAGCTGATCAATGAATTCGGATTCCAGGGTCTGATCATCAAAAAAAGTCGAGTGGGTACTGTAAACCCAGTTGTTTCCAACAGCTAGCGGAAAATACTGAATACCATGTTTCACCTCTTTCTGGTCTGGCTGAAGTTCCGGATCACAGCTTAGGAACAAAATCATTAGAAGGGGTAGGTATTTTAGCGATCTCATAATGCAAATCTAAACGAAGTGCACACACCAATCAAGGCCTGTAACACCCCTTGTTCCTCGAGCGGATCTGCTGGAAGACTGCAAAAGCGATCAATGCGATACCAGCCAAAGTGATCAATGATTGCCAGGGATATCCAACGCGGACCCATTCCGATAGAAAAAGGGTGAATACGCCACCGTAAGCCCACAGACAGGAATTATTCCGGTAGGATACCGGAGAACAGGACTGGTTACTCATTCTAATTCAAGTTTTCCTTTTAATTGGACGGCAATTACCGTCATATCCGGGTCCAGAACATAATCTGGAACATCGATGTAAATTAATCCAGCGTGGGTGCTCCAATAAGGCTTCATCATCACCTGATGATCCAATTTAGTACCGTCACCAACCACCCGGATCCGGTTGATCTGGTTTTTAACGCCACGCAACTCAATTTGTCCCTGCGGATGGTAAGGCAGGAATAAGTACAAGGTCTGACCATCGGCTGACAAGGTCGAGGGACCATAAAAATAACCGGGAGGCAATCCAGCTTGTGATCCGTAAATGGCTTCCTGGTGTTTTTGCGTCCATCGTCCCATATCCAGAAGCACCTGGGATTGTTCGGCCGGGATGGTGCCATCGGCTTTTGGACCAATATCCAATAATAAATTCCCGCCATGGCCGATGACGTTTGCAAAGATCTGAATGATTTGCCGGGAGGTCTTGTAATTCGTATCGTTTGGCTGATATCCCCAGGAGTCATTCATCGTCATGCATAATTCCCAATAGGGGTCTACCGGCTTATTAACTGGCAACCCTTGTTCCGGGGTAGCATAATCACCGTGACCGGCTAATCGTGAATTGATGATCACATCCTTATTGGCGGATAACAGGCGCTTTCTGACTTTTGCTGCTTCCCATTTTTCGGCAGAAAATTCCCAATCACCGTCAAACCACCACAAGTCGGGATGGTAGGCTGATTCCAGCTCATCCAGCTGTCCCTGATAATACGAAAGAAAACGCTGCCACCGCTGGGTGTCAGCGTTGGCGTCATATCGCTTGATATTCTTCGTTTCATTCGGGTAATCCGTGAAGGACCAGTCCGGCAAAGAATAATACAACCCTATGCGTAATCCCTGCTGCTTCGCCGCTTGGATATAGGGCGTTAACACATCTCTTCTTGCGGCGCTGTTTACCGCATTAAGTTCACTGCCTCTGGAATTCCAGAGGGAAAACCCGTCGTGGTGACGCGTAGTAATTACGGTATATTTGGCGCCACTGGTTTTGATTAGATGCGCCCATTCGGCAGGATCGTATTTCGATGCAGTAAATCCCTCGGTCTGCTTAAGGTAATCCTCATGACTTAGGTATTCATTAAAAAATGACCACGATTCATCGATGCCTTTAACGGCGTAAATGCCCCAGTGGATAAAGATGCCCAACTTGGCATCATGAAACCACTGCATCCGTTTTGCTTCATTAAGGGAATCCGGCTGACCTAATCCGGTCCTAACCAGCGACAATAGCAGCAACCCGGTCCAATACCATTTATTCAAACTCATTGCGATCCTTTACGGGGAACAAGATACTAAGATTTGAATTTCGGTTTTGTGATGCAAATCCCACCTTTCGCTTTGCTGATTAATTCTCTACATTTGGCTGATGGATCACACCAATGTAGCTAAAGGGTTAGTTGTTGTAGGGGGCGTTATCCTGGCAATCGGTCTTGTTTGGTATTTTTGGGGCGATAAATTATCCTGGATCGGTCATTTACCCGGAGACATCCGGATTGAAAAAGAGAACGTACGCATCTACATCCCGATCACAACCATGATCCTGGCCAGCCTCCTGATTTCGATCCTACTACGTGTGTTCAGACACTTGATGCATTGATTTAAAGTGAAGAAATCTATTTAAAAAGTTAATTAACCGATTTATGGGTAGCCGGCACAGCATAGATATTAACTGCGATATGGGAGAAAGCTTCGGCATTTATACCATTGGTCAGGATGAAAAGATTTTCCCTTACATCACCTCCTGCAGCATAGCCTGTGGCTTTCATGGGGGAGATCCGTTAAATATAGAGAAAACGATTATCCATGCGCTGCATGAACAAGTCAGCATCGGAGCGCACCCTTCCTACCCGGACCTTGCCGGATTTGGACGTCGTAAAATGTCAATTGCTCCGGCAGAACTCAAAGCCATAGTCAAATACCAGATCGCGGCGATCAAAGGCATGACCGAGGCGGAAGGTGGCCGGTTGGCATATGTTAAGCCCCACGGGGCATTATACAATACTGCATCTGACCAGGAGCCTGAATGTTTGGCCATTATTCAGGCCATCCTTGAAATTGACGACCGGCTTCCACTGATGGGATTGGCAGGCAGCAGGATGGAGGAACTAGCCCAGCAATATCAACACCCATTCATCGCAGAGGCTTTTGCCGACCGCCATTATGAACCGGATGGACAATTGCGATCCCGGGCGAAAGAGGATGCCGTGATCTCTGATCCCAACACGGCTGCCAGTCAAGTTATTTCCATTATCCTGAATCAGGAAGTTCAAGCCATTGACGGGTCGATGATCCCCATTAAGGCGCATAGCATTTGCATCCATGGAGATAATCCTATGGCGGTAGATATACTCCAGGCTATCGATAAGAAACTGGAAGTACATGGAATCCAAAAACAAAGCATTGCTGCCTTATGACCATCCAGACATTTGGTGATCAGGCTATCATCCTGCAGTTTTCTTCCGAGATTGATCCGGAGGCACATCATCAGGTCATTGCACATCTGAAACATCTGCAGCAAAAAAGCCTCCCGGGAATTAAATTCCTGATCCCGGCGTATGGATCGCTTACCATTGGTTATAATCCTGAGAAAATCAGTTTTGAGGCATTGAGTACCCTGGTGGAAAATTATCATCGGAAGGCAGAGAAGACCGAGTCATTTCCAGGAACCAGACGATGGAAAATTCCGGTGTGCTATGATGGATCCTTTGCACAAGACCTGGAATTGGTCGGTGAGTACACAGGACTTGGATCAGATGAGATCGTTAGACAACATAGCAGTCAGACATACAGGGTTTATATGATCGGATTCCTGCCTGGGTTTCCTTATTTAGGAATACTGCCTGACGCTCTGATAACGCCACGGCGAAAGTCCCCACGACTCCGCGTCCCGGCGGGATCGGTAGGGATTGCACAGCGACAAACCGGCATATACCCCAGTGAAGCGCCGGGGGGCTGGCAAATCATTGGTCGTACCCCGATCCCAATGTTTAACCGAGACGATCAAACCTTCCTCCTCCAAGCAGGAGATGAAGTCTGTTTTGATCCAATAACCACCGAGGCATATGCTGAATGGACCGATCGTCTAGCCCATTCAGCATGGAATACAACCGAATTATATGCATAACCTGTTACGGATCGAATGCATCCACCCTGGTTTGATGACCACCATTCAGGATCAGGGCAGATCGGGCCAACAACATGTGGGTATACCGCCCGGTGGTGCGCTCGATGGTCTATCGGCCCGGATAGCCAATACGCTGGTCGGTAATCCAACAAGCCATCCTGTTCTCGAAATAACCGTAATAGGTCCTCAGTTAAAATTTCACAACGACTGCCAAATAGCTTTGACGGGAGCCCGTATCCCCGTTCTCGCGGACGGTCACAGTGTTCCTTTTTATCAAACCATCAATCTACCGGCAGGAACAATCTTACGACTGGGCCAGGTGATCAATGGCTGTCGGACCTATTTGGCAGTAGGTGGCGCTTGGAAGGTGGATCAGTGGCTTGGTAGCTCAAGCGCGTTAACTTCAACCCGACAGGAACACACACCTTTCGCTTATCTAAAATCGAAGTCCATACTGAATATTGAATTGCGTGAAAGCATTCAACCAGTGTCCATTCCTTCATTCTGGTGGCCGGATTATACGCACTTTCCTCCGATCCGGCTGATGCCCGGACCAGAGTTCTTCTCCGTAGACCACCGTTCTCTGGATCTTCTGCTCAGTCAGTCACATATTGTATCACGGGATTCCAATCGTATGGGCTACCGTTTGAAAAGCCGGATACAGTTTTCGGAGACCAGCCGTGAGATCCTGTCATCCGCGATCCTTCCTGGCACCATCCAAATCACCTCCTCAGGTCAACCTATTTTATTACTTGCCGATGCACAAACTACCGGAGGATATTTTCGTGTGGGTCAGGTGATCGGTGCAGATATTGATCTTCTCGGGCAATTAAAGCCTGGTGATGAAATCGGCTTCGTGATGGTTACCAGCCATGCCGCATTAAAAGCTGGCGATGAATACCTGAATCGCGAAGCACTGATCATGGCTTCCATCCGTAAAGCCCGATGAAAGAAGCCCCGTAGCAATTAGCAGCACCATTGATGATGAATAAACGTACGCTGGAATATCTGAACCGATTAGGGTATTATGAACCGGTCACTCCAACTGTGCAGCATTTAAATGCCTTACAGAACCGGCACCTACATCGTATTCCTTTTGAGAATCTGGATATCCATCTTGGACGAGAGATCATTCTGGACCGGGACAGGATTTACAATAAGATTGTATTGGGAAACCGGGGAGGTTTTTGCTTTGAAGTCAATTCTTTATTTCAGGAATTACTTGAGGCTCTGGGATACACCTGTTATCTAATCTCGTGTGCAGTTTTTTCAGAAGTTGAACAGGCATTCACCATCGAAGGAGGCCATGCCGCTATCGTAGTACTTTTGAATGGTAAAAGATGGTTGGTCGATGTTGGTTTTGGTGATGGGATCCAATTCCCGGTAACCATTCCCGGCAATCAGTCCGAACGGCATAATCACCGCTACTTCCAGGTCTTCGAAATGGATCAACAAACCTTCCAGCTAATGAAATCGGACGATTGCGTGAAATGGATACCTATGTATCGATTTCAGGACCTTCCGGTGGAACTGAATTATTTCAAACCGATGTGTTATTTCCATCAGACCTCTCTGACATCGCCATTTACGCAGCGACGCATATGTACAAAACTGGTACCGAATGGGCGTATTACACTAACCGGAGACCGCATCATCCGAACATTTAGGGATGATCGTCAAGAAACCAGTATTGACATACAATCTTTTGATAACTATTTGAACGATCTTTTTGACATGCGGGTCAATGGTGACTGGATAACCCCCAGCAAAGAACCGACCTAGGAAGTAGCGGTGCAGGCCGGCATCTGGACAACAAGTTTTTCCCCGGATAACCTATTATTTACCAGCTTTTTTAGGTGGCATGGTTCCAAATACCCGGTCCCAGAACATGGAAGACACCCCAAACGCTTTCTCCGGATACTTATAATGGTGTAAGGCATGATGGCGGTACTGGGCTTTTAAATAGCCAGGAACCGGCGTAGTATGCGTCTTATAATGGATGTAGGTATAAAATAAATACCCGGTAAGAAATCCAGCCAGGAACAGGTAAACATTCGCCCCCAGGATAAGTAGGCCGATCAGGTAAAGTGTTGCAATAATTAGTAACCCTGGAGCTGGCGGCATGATGATACGGCTAACATCGCGGGGATAGTCATGATGAATACCGTGAAAGATATAACTAATCCGGGCAGCCAATTTTGACTTGGGAAAATAATGGTCCAAATGGAAAAAGTAACGATGGGCAAAATATTCAAAGAAGGTCCAGAAAACGAATGCACCCAAATACCACAATGCTGCAATACCTGGCTGCACCATCTTTCCCAATTTCCAGGATAGAGCTAAGAAGCCCAGGATGATCAATGCATAGATAGCTGCCGATACCCGCGGTGGCGATTTGGAAAAAAACTCAAGCGCGGGATTCTGAAATATCTGGCCTTGAGCACCGGCCGTGTCATTTGGAGTTTGGTTCATGTCTCAATCTTTCTTATGCAACAATGCAAAAATAGAGTATAGCAGTCTTCAGGGGAATATTTTATAGCTATAAAATTACAAACACTTCAAGGAATTCGTGACAAACTGACAACATATCAAAGAAAATTATAGTATGATCTATTGAAATTAATCGTTACAAATACTTAAAACCCAGTGATTAAAGCATACCTGCTTCTACTTATGTTACTTTGCCTTTCATTATAAGCAACGGAAATCAATACGATAAGCGGCTCGGTCGTCACTATAGACAAACACCTTTCTGTATACCTTCTAAACTTAATGCGTAATCTCCAAATCCGGAAATGATATTAGTCATGTGCATGGTTGGGTTCATCCGTTTTCGTGCTGATGCCATACTATTTGCTGCATTGCTGCGTATCTTACACAACCCCTTGCTCTTAAACTCCGTTCAACGATGAAGTACCCCCTTCCTTTCACCCTAGTCACGATTTTGTTGTCAGTCTCCAGTCTGCTGGCCACCTCTTTTTATGTTGATCCGGTGGAAGGCGCCCAGTCTAATTATGGCAGTATCTCCTCACCCTGGCATACCCTGGAAGAAGTGGTTGCAAATGGCTTCATCCGATCATCTGCTTATCAACCACTGCCATACGATGCGCAATCCAGTAAATTGACAGCTTTTCATGTAAATGCACCAATCCAGCCAGGAGATACGCTGATCCTTCTTTCCGGGTTACACGGAAGTCTTTTCCTGAAGAATTACAATAACGCACTCCCCATAACCTTGATGGCAGCTCCCGGTGAATCACCGGTCCTGGAACAAGTACACTTGCAAGCCTGCAGTAATTGGATTTTGGATGGTCTGATTGTCAGTTCGGAGCCTTATGGGCATTACCTGTCCGATAAGTTGATCTATCTTGAATCTCATGGATGGCAGGGGCCGACAAAAAACATCACCATCCGGAACTGCCATATATACAGTACGAAAAGTCCCTGGACCAATGCTGCTGACTGGGTGAATAAGGCAAGTGATGGTTTGTTTATCAAAGCTGATTCTGTATTGGCCCAGGGAAATATACTGGAAAACGTTCATTTTGGATTAACAGCCTCCGGGGATTACATTCAGGCCATTGGCAACCAGATTATCAATTTCTCGGGCGATGGGATGCGGATTCTCGGCTCGTACATCCTGTTTGACGGCAACACAATAAAAAATTGCTACGATGTGGACGAGAACCATGATGATGGCATCCAGTCATTCACCACGAACGGCCACATCGTTGATCATAATATCATCCGCAACAATGTCATCCTGAACTACGAAGATCCGGATCAACCCCTCCTGGGACCGTTACAGGGGATAGGTTGCTTTGACGGCTTTTACAACGACTGGCTCATCGAGAACAATCTCATCTGTGTCAATCACTGGCACGGCATTACCTTGCTTGGGGCCAATAACTGCCGTATCATCCACAATACAGTCATTGATCCGACACCGGATGAGGAACCTGGTCCCAGTTGGATCCGGATCGATGACCACAAGGACGGACGCAAGAGCAGCAATTGTGTCGTTGCCAATAACATCGCTAACTGGATCATCGCCGACGCCGACACCTCCGGAAACTTTGAACTAAGAACATACCAGCAATACCGGGAGCAATTTGTTGATTATACAAATTATGATTTCCACCTGCTTGCCCACAGTACCCTGATTGACCGGGGTACAGCTAATTACGGCAATGGTCTTGATGCAGAAGGCACGATCCGGCCACAAGGAGCTCAGGTAGATCCGGGTTGTTATGAGTTTTCTGCTTTAACAAGTCTTCACTCCTCTATCATTGCAAGTGAATCACAGCTCAAGCTCTACCCTAACCTGGTAGCCAACCAACTACTCCTGACGACTAAATTGGAATGGCATCACCTCGTAGTATGCGATGTACAGGGGAAGCCATTGATTTATTTATCGCAAACCAATGATCCAAAGACAGCCACCATAGACCTAACACAATTGTCTTCCGGAGTATATTGGATTAAAGTCATATCCCGGAATGGAGAAACAACGGGCTTTGGCAAATTCATGAAGTTATAGTTGAATGGCTATGACATTATTATTTGTATTACATGTAATTATGAATCATTTATTCCGTAAATATCTCCGTTATCCGTGACTCTCTTCCATCTTTTCCTTTTACCTTGATCCCATAATGATAGGTTGTCCGTCGTTTGATATCTGTGTCCTGCCAGGACGTAACACCGGATAGATGCTTGTAGGTTTGTAAAGGCTGAGTATCTATACTCCGATACAGAATAAAAGAATATTCATCTGCCTGCGAATAAGACCACTGCAATGTTGCCGATACTTTATCCAATTCAACCTTAAAGCTTTCAACATCCGGCAGATAAAAAGGACGCAACGGAGAGAGCAATAAAGTTTTTGAGTGACAACCTGATTGCCATCATCATCCTTCGTTACAAGCCGGTATTCGTATAGCCCCCTTCAACCAGGTCGGTATCCATATATACGGTTGATGTATCTGAAAAATCGGTAACCTGGCTCCATGGGCCCTCATCTGCACGACGTTCCAGATGTACGGATTCAACATCCGCACTGACACTCCTGAGCCAATAAAGTCTGATGGTATCTTCGCTGACCCTGTAATCGGAAAAAATGGATGGCGATGGAGGTATTACATCCGGCTTTTTAACTTCAGAAGTTCTGAGGCTTCGGAGGCATTGTAACTCCAATCAACGGCAATCACATAAAAGTACATGCGTTCCGTGAGGAATGCAGATTAAGCGAATCGACAAAATAAGTATGCGTCAGGTAGGATCCGGGTACCACGGCAAATTCTCCATTTGCATCATTCGCATAATGGATCAGATAACCCGGATATCTTTGTCTGCCGGAGCATCCCATTCTACCAGAAGCCTACCCGAAGAATCGATCTGATACTGTAAGTTTTGCGGTGGTTGGGGAGCCAGTTCATCGGTCGTGATGGCAAAACGAACCGGAGACAAGGCTTCATTGCCACTGTGGTCTACTAGAGGCTACGTAATAATAGTTGGTCTTTGCTGATCCGGATCGACATCGACGAATTCTCGTACGTCGACAGGTAGGAGGGTTTCGTTCTGTCTGATAAAATTCCGTCAGCGTCAGTAGCAGCATAAACATTGAACCCGGCCAGATCCGGCGTTTGATCCTCAATCTGCCAGTCAAGTACGAGCGCATGGTCCTGCATCTCACGGATCTCCAGTTCGGCAGGAGCTGAGGGAGGCGTTCTATCTACTCCGGCAGCCCTCACGAACCGGGATGGGTTCGATTCTTCGGCAAAAGCGTCGATTCCGATCACCCGGTAATAATAAGAGATTCCATTTTCTGCAACAGTATCCGTATAGATGATTAGATCATTATCCGGACGTAAGTTGGTCACGGCATTAATGAAAGGCTGATCGTTCAGTCGTTCAAAATGAATGCTGTCCCTACCCTGCCTGATCCAATACCCTGAAAATCCGGGACGGCTACCATACCACCGTACCTGAATAGTGTATTCTTCTTCCACCGGATCCAGCAAGACAGGTCCCGGTGAAGTGGAAGGTTTTTCAAAACCCAGCACCTGATAAGTTGTGTCTGAAGCGTACCCGGATGACGCATCGTAAATGAAGATCCGGTACAGTCCATACGTATTGGCAGAGGTATCTTTTTCCAGAAATAATAGTCCGGACGCTTCGGCTGCCTTCCTGTCAAAGTCCGCTGCCAGCAGATTGTAGCCCAGGCGATTCTCTTCATCACGTGCTATATCAACAAATCCGCCACCGGCATTGCGTTCCCCGTAGATGGCCATAGCCGCAGCTGCTGTGTACGGCGTTTGATCATTGACAATGGATTGCCACTCATCCAGCGGCCATGGCTTGATGGGCGACTCGGTTACCGGAACAAAAGGGTTTTCCCGGAAGGTACCCTTGCTTCAATACTTGTCTTTCCAGCCGATAACCATATCGCATGCCCATCTGCCAGGTCACCGGATTGGTAGGAGCCCACCGGATAAGCAAACCCTGCTGGGTTGATTTTTCAATGAGTTGGATGTCCGGTAAAGCTGGTGCTGCCTGATCGGCAACGGCGTCTGAAAAGGCACCTCTCTGACCTGAATTAAACTGTCCTGTGCATGCACTAAAGGAGTCATTATTATTCCAAAGCAAAGGACAAACCATGCTTTGTGTAATCCTGGAATGTCAGAGAGCCAATGACAATCTTTCAGCTTAGCAACTATGTTCGGACGGGTCATTTCTTTCGGTTTTAATAAAATGTTTTTAAGATGTAGGATTGGTGGTTCATCACCTTGCCTGCTTCAAAATAGGGCGTATTGTAGATCATGGTTATCCGGTAGGGTTCACTATTTGCTGGCCTTAATCGGGTATAATGATCTGCAGCCGTGATCCGGAATCCGTCAAATTGGGAATACTAGCAGGGTATAAATTTGAGTTAAACAACGTCGGCCAGGTAATTTTGTAAATACATTTACCGCTCCTGGTCTGCGCTGGGTATTGGATAATTTGACAGGTATTGGATGATCCAGTCCATTTTTTCAAATCCGAGTTAAACACGTGATTTTGCGTGTTCATTTGCAATGCACCCCATCCGGCCTGAAAGGCCGTTGAATACTGGTCTTTCAATCCCAGATAGACATTATCATCGTTGTTGAACTTCAAGTCTGTAGTATATGCAGGATAATAATTCTTTTCCTGACTGTACAGACGGTAGTAATTCGCCACCCTCATGCTGTAATAGAAATATTCGAAAAGGTTGCGGTAAGCATTCTTGGCGATGCCGGTCGCATAATCTTCTTTGACGAGTATGGTAGGAAATTTGGGACCTGATTGTCGGTGAGATACCGCCATATCAGTTCTTCATGGCTAAAATATTCCTGATTTTGAAACCTATAAGTTACCCGGGGAACAGCCAGGTCGCTATTACGCTGATCATCCAATGTAGTGGGAAAATTCACTTTCTGATAAAGTGAGTTGTATTTGCTGGTCTTAAACTTATAGCTGAAAATAACATGCTCAGGAGGTGCCTCGCTGATGTAATTCTGATACGTCTGGCCTTTGGTAATGTACACGTAGTCCCCTTGCCGGCCTTGCCGGTCTGCAATCTCGTTGCCGGAGAGATTGTAATTCGTATTCTGGTAAGGTATCCGGACAAAATCCACCTGATATTGGGTATTGTTAGCCAATCGATCCGGCATGCCGAACGTGTAAACCGTACCACCGTTGTACGTGGAAATGGCGGTTTCAAATTTTGCTGTGATGACAGGTCGGTAATCCGGGCAATCACTTTGGTAAACCATTGCTCTCCAGCTGGCTTCTGTTCCTGGAACAAATACCCGGTGCTGAGTGCTACCTCCATCAGACCCTGTTTGTATTTGTTTTCATCCTGGAGGTAATAGCTCTCATCTTTAAATGGATAAACCAACTTGACATTATCCAGGGTAATGTAATTCGGGAGCGCACCGGTCTGAAATACCACCTCTTTGTACTCCGTTAACGGTTGATTGGTTTTAGGATCATAAAAGAGTGCCCAAGTCCCATTAACCCACTCATAGACCTGTAAGGTGACTGCAGTTTTATAGGTGGTGTAGGGCTCCAAACGTTCCTGAATACGCAGGGTCGATGAAAGAAGATCTGCGGAGGTCTCCAGGCTGGCAGGAATACTCCGGTTACTCTTGAGATTAATCAGTGTAAAACTGGCCATCCTTACGTCAAAGTTGCGGTAGGTAGCCACGCCGGCATCATTATGTGAAACCGGAACATCGTATTTGCCAATGTGGTTTTCAAAACTCACCCGTGGGTTTACAAAGACAGAAACATCTTTGGTTCCGGAGCCCGGGTCCATGTCGGCGATGAAATGTACTCCGGCAAATGGGTCCGAAACAACTTCTTCGCATTTCTCTCCAACTTCAACCGAAAAACTGGTATTGCCTTTGAGTAAACCGCCTAATACTTCATAGCCCATCCGGGCTTGTCCTTTGACCCAAATGGGGTTGGGCAGCCCGCCCTGGATCAGCATGACCGCATAGATCTTTGCCAGAGAGAATTTACCCGTATAAAACCACAGATCCACATCCAGGCCTATGTCGCCTTCCAGACCGGCATATACCTGGCCATTGGCATAATACCCGGCCATACCGATCGCTTCTCCACTTTGCCGACAGGTCACACCGGGATGATTGAGCAGGCTGAGATCAAAACCAAACATGGCCCTAAAGTTGGCATACAGGATGGAAGCCTGAATATCCAGTTTGTAATCAAGACTCATACCGATAGCAAAGCCATCACTTTCACGTGTTTGTTGTTTTCCGCTAACCCGGGCAGCCTGGAAATTACCATCCGTGCCCCGGTTGAACAGGCCGGTAATGAAAGGATCTATGCGTGCTTCTTCAAATACGACACCATTGCCCATCATCAGATAAGCCTTGGCATCCACACCGTAGTTGATCCCGGGCAATTGCAGGCGTACGAGACCGGGAAGGCTGGGCCGGCCCATCAACAAGGACCATTTGTCAGCATCCACATGCATGGTTGAAGTGACTACCTGATTGGGTTTGCCTCCCGGCATGGCACCGGTAATCAACCCCTGAGCCACATTGGCATAAATATCCAGATTGGCGTCAAAGGTGGTTTCCTCGCCTTTGATGTTGAGTTTAGCAGCCAGGTCTATCTTGATACCGTCCAGTTCTCCGGGAGCCTGTTCTTTCATCTCCGGCTGAAGCATGTAGGCCTCCCCGGCGAGCGAGATGTTGTTGATGCCTCCATCTCCGTTAAACTCACCCTGCAGGGCTGTTTTCGCCCAGAAGACCTGAGGCTGGGTGATGGAGAAGGTTAACCCTGCACGCAGCCCCAGCAGGGTTTGGTTGTCAGGAGTATAACGTTGCTCCGGAGTGCCGAATGGTTGTTTCTCCTTCATATGGTAGTATGCCCCGCCATTAAATCCGTAGATCTGCAGATATTGACCGACCACAAATAACGGGGTTGGCGGACCATTGGAAGAGCCACCTTTTTCCAGGTCTCCAAACAGGTACCAATAGGTATAGTCCGGTTTATTACCAAACCGGGCATCCAATCGGACATCGACAAGAGGCATTTCACTTCCAGGTTACCCAGCATGCCATTTCCAAAGTCCGGATCACTGTTGTAAAATCCCAGCTTACCGGCAATCTCAATGGCTTTGAGCTCACCTTCGATGGAAAGGAATCCAGCCGGAATGCATCATAAGCCAAGGAATAACCACTGCCAGAGGACTTAACCCTGGAAGAAATGGTAAATGCTCCCTTGGCCGTAATTGCAAATCCCTCTTGTTTTTTACCTGCTGATTGAGAACCGGTTGCCGTTTTGTTTTGCCCGCCTACCAGGATTACCGAAGGTTGAACTTCCAGGTTGACAAGCAGACCATCCGTCATAGTCACTTCCTCCTGTTCTTGCCCGGATTCGCCAAATGTAAATTCAACTTTGTCCAGATTTAGGAAAAGCCATTCATCCTGGCGGGTGATTCCGGAGCTTCCGGCTCCGTGGCTTGTGATGCCGGACCGGCATCTGCAGTGTTTGACCTGGTATCTGGTTGGTATTGCCAGTCAGATCTTTGAGGTTTATGCCCGTCAGGCTTAACACCGGTCGTTTGAAGATCAATGGGCTGGCTTTACCCGGGTGGATTGGGGTGTGGCCTGAGAAGCAGCAGCAGTCGTAGTTTGAGTCGTATTGCTTTTACGGGTCATACGGCTCAGCTCCATACCCTCAAATCGGATTCCTGGCAATTCAATGGCTGGAGTTCCTGCATCTCTTGCGGCATTTGCCCTTCGATGAGGTTCATTTTTAGCGATATCTTGCCTGCCAACTGCGCAGAAAAGCCTTTTTCCGTTTTATCGTTTTTGAGTATAAATTGGGACGTTTCATCAAAATCGATATGCGCCTTCAGCCAATCCAAATCGTAACCCTCCTGGTCGGGTTTGACAATGAAAGCCATTTGCAATGGTTCCGTTGATCCTGGTCCAGCAGGGTTAATGGCATTGGTTGGGGCAATTGTTGTGGTAGTGGATTTAGCCCGGTCTATACACCTTCATAGTTGAGGAAAGAGCCTTCGGGCAGAATAGGTGTCCAATCGGCCGGTCATCCTGACTTGTTTGAAATCTCCACGGATGATGTCCAGGTTCAAAGCATCAATGGATACAGCAAAACCTTCCAGTGATCCTTTATCGATGGAGAGAAGATGCTCTGCAGCACCTGCGACAGAGATCCCACATCATCTTTAATGAAATTCCTGATGCCGGCGGTAAGCCGTTCGTCGGAAGGTGATGCCAGCCAGTCCACGGGCGCTTTGATCAGAGCCTGCTCAAACCAGATCCCTTTCCAGGTTTTGTCTGTAGCCTGTCTGGCATACCCTTGCGGAAATGCGATCCCTGGTGGATTGGACAGGTCGGAGGCATCATAATAGCCATTCTTTAGTTCAAAACTAAATCCTTCCAATCCGGGAATCTGACAAGGTGATATGGAAGCTGACAACAGATAATTGCTGGCTTTCTGGAGGTACCGGATAAGGTCATTTTTACATTGCCATCTATCAGATTCCCTGTTTCGTCCTCCGGGATCAGGATGCTGCGGGTACAGGCAGCTCAGCGGTCAATTGGCCTTCTTTAAATCCACTGCAGTCCACCGTAACATAACATCCCTGAACATTACCTGAATTATGGGTATCGCTTGCTTTCAGGGTAAGGGTACCCTGGCCGGTCTCAATGGCGTAATCTCTGGCCAGAAACAGTTTTACATCCGATCCGAATCCTGTTTGGGTGAAACAAATATTCGTAGCTCCCAGGGCAGGCACATACTGTCCCCAATCAGGGTTCTCCAAGCTTATCATCGCCGTCATGGTGGCTTGTCGCGGCGTAAAAATCATGTCAGTGATCCCCACAATCATCTTGTCGCCATCGACGTCTCGGTCAAATCCCAGAGGAAGCTTGGTCTCCTTCCCGGCCAGGGCTGAAACCAGTTTCCCGAAGTACGCAGCGCGGTACTAAGTGTCTTTGCCTGTTCAAAGTCCATATCGAGCAGGGTGCTTCCCGCTGTAGTAGCCAACCCATCAATCCGGGCTGTCGACTCGTCGTAGATCGCATGGGCCTCTCCGGCAAAAACAAATTTGCCCTTATTAGCTTTCATCCCGGTGAAGGCAACCTGTACTTTAATATTTCCCATGAAATTGATGGTAACGTATCCGTACCCTGATACCCTCCATTGGCATTATCCTTGAAACTTCACTAACGGTCAGCGCGAGCTTACCCATAAAATAAGACTGCCGCCTTTTGATAGGCTCTTCGATCTGATCCACGGGCAAACTGGTGAGACATTCACCTCCACAGCCACTTGAATCAACCTTTGGTTCTTCACCATAAATGAATTGTACAATCGGACTGAAGCCTTCATTTTCAAACTGGATGCGGTCATCATGCGGGCTCTCCACCTGGAGGATCATGGCATATTGATGGTTTTTCACCAAGGGGTGTTCCGGGTCCATCGTCAGTACAGAGTCCCTGGCCCGCACCGGGATTTCCCACAGATAATCATAATCCCTGTTCTCGAAATTGACACGCTCGATCGATGTAATCTTTGCGTATCCATGTCCACGACCTTTAACGAATATTGCAGGGACGCACTCAGTGCCGGATCTTCCAGTTCATGATCCCAGGAATAAGGCATACTACCCTGAGTAGCCAGATAGCCTCCTGACGCCGGTGCCAAAATCGTTGGCGCCGCAAGCTGTTCATTTTCAGGAATTTCCTCCTGTGCATCCGGCCCATAATAAAATGTCACCAGCTCACTTTGCCCACCAAATTGATAGCCAATGATTCCATCCGGGTCGTATGCGGTCACCCGGATTGCATATCGATGGCCTGTCACCAAAGGCAAGTCGATATCATTTTGCAGGGTGACGCTGAAGTTACCATCCAGGTCTTCTTCGTATTCGGGAGAAATACCCGGATCGAGCATGGCATTTCCACATTGCTAATATTTTGCTCTGTCAGATCCAGGATCTTGAGAATAAAGTGGGTCCGCATTTGCGCTTCGGATCATTAACACCTGGGTCCAGGCAACCTGGATGGTTGGGTCCAGGGTATCCAATACCTGTCCATCAAAGGCATCATGATCTGTGGCCGCTCCGGAAAGGTAACCGGAATTGAGTACATCCCTGTGAAGGGTCAGACAACGGCTGCCCCATCTCATCAAATGCCCGCAGGCAAGCTGATATTCTCCTTCCGGGATCTGTCGGTTCAGTAAAATGGCATCAATCTGCTCGCGCGACAATCCATTGATATCAAAATCGGAAGTTCCAATGTCAGCAATAAGTCCTGGATATCTGGGACTCAGCAAGTTGATTCCAGGTTCGACCCGGATTGCCGGGCCTAACAGGCCATTTGATTTTACAGAAACCCGGCCGGACGTTTCCTGAAAACTGGCTTCAAATAGACATCCATCGCCTGATTGGTCGAATTGGTTATCTCGAACCAGATTTTTGCTCCAGGTAATCGACATAGGCATCGAGATTGGCAGGATAAGGTGGCAATACGGATATGGTCACTTATGGGATAGCTTTGAGCCTGAATGATCAGTCCCCATACAGGCAACCAGAAAGATTCCTGCTTTTTTCATTTGGTGGATTTTTTGATGGTAAATAGTAGCTGAATTTCGCTGTACCTCTGTATTCCTGGTATTTCCGGTCGGGGGCATTACGAAGACGACATTCCCATCCAGGCCAATGGTGAACGCTTGTTTTTCCGGTATTCCAAACTGAGCCTGGTGGTAAGCGTTGCCGTCCGGATTGCTGTTAAGGAAATTTTCAAAATATCCTGCTGATGGGCGGACCGATAACTGACGATCAAAAATCGCTTCTTCAGGCTAAAGCGATCCACCGATACGGGTAGACTGCCGGTCGGCAAATTCATTTTGGGTGCCCAGGATACTCCAGGCTACCTGAAGATCGGCCGGCTTGATCATCAGATTGTAGTTGATGGCCGCATTGTAATTCAGTATCTGCTGCCGAACCTCACCCAACGCATTCAGATCGTTGAGCTCCTGGTAATTTGCACTTAATGCAAGTGTAAAACATACTGGCGCTTCAAATTGAAACCTTGGTACCAAACCATAGGAAGTCGTCGCCCTGGCCAGCCGGATCGTATCGTCAATATTCAACAATCCGGGCGTTTGGTCATCCTGAAAATTAGCAAAGCGTCCGTTGACCGTGAAGAAAGTGAAAGGCCGTACACTCACATTCAGATTGGCTATTTTCCGGGTGTTGGTGTATTTGCGCAGGCCGTTCAGGTTGTTTCGTTGAATGCCGCCTTGTCCATTGAAAGTGAGACGGTTTTTCCATAGGTTGGCCTTAGTTTGAGGGTATAGTTCTCGTAATCTTCCTGGAAATAATAGGTGCCCAGGCTCTTATAGGCAGGGTCTACCCTTTTGTATTGACCACCAAATCCAATATTCTTAAAATTCAGATCTGCTGACACATCGCCGGCAAATTGCAGCTTGGACGAGATGTTTAAGGTGAACAGTTCATTGAGGCGGATCAGCGCAGGATCGGCATTCTCATCAAGAATCCCCAGCGCTTCCTGGTTACTGGTCAATGCGCTGGCAGCTACATTTCCACGAATGGTAAGGAGTTTGACCGGCTGATTCCCATACTTAACCCCAGGACCAAATTTTCTTCCGGTTTTACCAGATCAGTCCGAATGGATAAATGGCTTACAGAAGTTAAATCGTCCTTGGCCCGGAAGGCAGTCAGGTCAATAAAATTATTGCCTTTGCCAACACCCAGTTTTACAGCCATGGCTTGCCGACGATAACTGGGCAACAACTCGGCTCCCTCCACTAAGGTATCTATCTGGGTCAATGGATTTTCAAGGGTTCCATAGGTTGCCGCCAAGCGAAACACTCCGGGTGTAAGCTCCAGGGCTGCCCCTTTAATGATCTGCCCGGACAATGCATAAGGATGCCACTGAACACTCGTATTTCCGAGCTGTAATGAGATCCATTTGTAGGAGGATTGATGGAAACCGGTTGAAAGGAGAGGACAAGCTACCCTGCTGGTCGCGATAGGTAAAACTCAGGGAATGTCAAATCCATAGAGGGTGATCACCGGAGCGGCAGTGATGTAATAGGCAAATGGACTCCTGCGGTTGGCAATACCTTGTGCCTGGTAGACAGAGGTACCGATCGACAGGCTCCGGACAAAGCAATCGGGGTGGACTGGTCAAATTGCTCAACCGCTGGGCAGCTACTGCGCACAGGCAAGGAGCAGGAGGCACAAAACACCTGATGTTGTGCGAAAAGATGGACGCATAGGTATGCTGTTTATTTTGATCGCATTCAGATTTGAGCACCAAAGCAGTCCGGCAACTAGTGCACGATGATAACCGGCCTGGACGTAAGCACGTTTCGGAAATGACTTCAATACATACCAGCCCTCCGACAACTGATAAGCAGGTATGCGGTCCTGGACCGTACCCCTGGAATATTCTTTTTCCCACCTGATACGGCCGGTGAGGTCGATCAACAGCATCCGGGTAGATTGATATTGATCCCGCAACGCCAGGTCAATGTTCACGTATTCATCTCCCGGATTGGGAAATACCTGCAGATGTTCAACATAACGGCTATCCTGCACCGCAGTCGATGCATCGATACCAAAAGAAAACTCCTCCGTACAGCCGTATTTGTCGGTCACCTGGACCCAATGGGTGTCCAGTGAAAGATCAATCGTCATAAAACTCGTATCACCATTATCCCATAACACCTGGAAAGGGCCTGTACCTGAAGTTACGAAAACAGATGCATCTCCCAAATCGCCATTGGGGTGGATGGACGTATTGATGGTCACCTGGATGGGTGGAGGATTCGTAACCATGACCGACTTACTTACCGTACATCCGAGCTGAATCACTAACGGTCAATGTGTACTGGCCGGCTTTCGTCACTACCGGATCTGACAGATCCGACATGAAGCCATCCGGGCCTGACCAGGAAAAGGATGTTCCTACCATGGAGGTAGCACTTATCTGAAGGGTCCCGTTATTGCATGGAATAATACCACCGCTGACCTGCAGATCCGGTAACGAAACGTCTTTCTGAACCGTAAGCTGGGCACTATCCATACAGTTTTGTGTATTGGAGACAACCAGGAATAATTACCGGGATCAAACACCTGAATCATCATATCCTCCGCAGAAAACCATCCGGACCCGTCCATTGATACCGGATGGCATCTGCAGATATTCCGGTCAACAGGACGGAATTATTTGAGCAGGTTAGCAAACTGTCACCTGAAATAGTGACTGATGGGCTCGACAATAATGCCTGATATTCATCACTTCTGGGACAACCATTACGACCAGTGAACGTGACCTTATACAGGCCTTCCTGGTGAATATCAATCCAGGCAGAATCGGCACTGAAGTTGTCCGGACCTGACCAGGTAAATACTCGGGCAAGGCATTGGATAATGCTGTCAATCGCTGGGTATGGTCCATACAATTGACGGTACCCGCTGTGATATTTATGAGAGGAGATGCCGTATCCCGGATCACCGTTATGCTTTTCTTCCTGGAGCATCCGTTGGCCCTGGTTACGAATACGAAAATACTTACCCGGTGATTTTACCCATGGATTTGAATCAGGAAACACAATGGTATCAGCATAGGCCCAAAAGTAGGTTATGTCTGGTTGTGTGGACAAGACGGTGAGTTGAACGGAATCCTTCAGGCATGTCAGGGTATCATTTTTGACTGTAAAATTGGGCAACGATTGGTCGGCAATGACATCAAGCTCAAAAGTTGTAACGCAACCATTTGCCCCTTTGACCGCACCCTGATATATTCCGCTTCGTTTACCCAGGGATTCATTTCGCAGAAGTAAATCCTGCTGGTCCCGTCCAAGCAATCTGATTCTGCTGCTGATCAACTTGGAGTGACAGTTGCAACGAATCCACATCGCAGGTTAGGTATCGCTCATCACATGAACTACAGGTAGAGCGTTATCCTGGACAATGGTCAATGAAGCCATCGTTTTGCATCCATTCGGTGCTGTCACCACCAGGGTATAATCCCCGGGAGTTTTCGTCCACGGATTCAGTTCGCCAGAGTGGAAATTCCCGGACCGCTCCATGCATAGGTATAATCGCTGACCGCCGGGCTCACAAACAGCCGCAGGGAGTCTTTCGAGCAGGTCAGCGTGTCGTCGTGCAATTCGAAGGCGGGCGGTGTCTGGTCGGACACGATCGTGAGCGAAGCCATCGTAGCACAACCATTCGGTGCTTTCACTACCAGGGTATAATCCCCGGGTCTTCGTCCACGGATTCAGTTCGCTGGAGTGAAATTACCGGGACCGCTCCATGCATAGGTATAATCACTGACCGCCGGACTTACGAACAGCCGCAGGGAGTCTTTCGAGCAGGTCAGCGTGTCATCGTGCAATTGAAGGCAGGTGGTGTCTGGTCGGACACGATTGTCATGAAGCCATCGTACTGCATCCGTTGGGAGCTGTCACCACCAGGGTATAATCCCCGGAGTCTGCGTCCACGGATTCAGTTCGCTGGAGGAAATTACCGGGACCGCTCCATGCATAGGTATAATCGCTGACCGCCGGACTTACAAACAACCGCAGGAGTCTTTCGAGCAGATCAGCGTATCATCGTGCAATTCAAAGGCGGGTGGTGTCTGGTCGGATACGATCGTCAGCGAAGATCGTTGAACATCCGTTGGGAGCTGTCACCAGCAGGGTATAATCCCCGAGTCTTCGTCCACGGATTCAGTTCGCTGGAGTGGAAATTACCGGACCGCTCCATGCATAGGTATAATCGCTGACCGCCGGGCTCACAAACAGCCGCAGGGAGTCTTTCGAGCAGGTCAGCGTGTCATCGTGCAATTCGAAGGCGGGCGGTGTCTGATCGGACACGATTGTCAATGAAGCCATCGTACTGCATCCGTTGGGAGCTGTCACCACCAGGGTATAATCCCGGAGTCTTCGTCCACGGATTCAGTTCGCTGGGTGGAAATTACCGGGACCGCTCCATGCATAGGTATAATCGCTGACCGCCGGACTGACAAACAACCGCAGGGAGTCTTTCGAGCAGGTCAACGTGTCATCGTGCAATTCGAAGGCGGGTGGTGTCTGGTCGGACACGATCGTCAGCGAAGCCATCGTTGAGCATCCGTTGGGAGCGGTCACCACAAGCGTATAATCCCGGGGTGTTCGTCCACGGATTCAGTTCTCCAGAATGGAAATTATCAGGGCCGCTCCATGCATAGGTGTAATCGCTGACCACCGGACTTACGAACAGCCTCAGGGAGTCTTTCGAGCACGTCAGCGTGTCATCGTGCAATTCAAAGGCTGGAGAAACGGTGTCTATAGCAACCTCAATCGTTGTTTGTACCGCGCATCCCAATGGTGATGTAACGGTCAACTGATAGATCCCAGGAACTGTTACTGCTTCAGAAGAATTTGCACTGGTAAAACCTTGTGGTCCATTCCACAAGAAAGTTGATCCGGTTATGCTGGAAGTACCGTTTAACGTAACGGTTGGCTGATTGCAACTTAATGTTCCGCCCAAGCCGTAACTACCGGCAGTGGATTTACCACAACGTCGATGGTGTCCATTGCACAACAGCCATTGGTAGATGTTACGGTTACGATGTAAGTCCCGCATTCTTAACAGCAATTTGCTGGTTGTCGCACCGGTCGACCAGAGGTAGGAGCTTCCCTCATTTCCGGCATTCAGATATGCTGTATCCCCTTTACACAATACCCTATCAGGACCCAGATCCACATTTAGATTATTCATGACGGTTACGGTCCAGTCGTAGTGCGCTGCATTACCACATGGGTCGGTTACATCCAGGAATATTGAACGATCTGAGCTAGGCTTCCTGTCGTGCAATCCCCAGACTGGATGCTGGATGCCATCGTTATCCGGTCACTGACATCTCCGTAACAGGAATCAAATGCAGTAATTACCGGCATAGCTGGCATGGCCTGATCACAGGTGATGGTAACATCAGGCAGCATACCTGCAAATACCGGCGCTGTAGTATCTAAAACATTGACCACAAAGGACTGGACTGTTTCATGACCGCAGTCATCTGCTACCGAATAAGTGTACGTTATCTGTTCGTAGATACCAATCGTGTCCGGAAGCTCACAACCAAATACTGTGGAAGAAATGGCTACCTGGATCCGGTCGGTTACGTCCCCCAGACAGGAATCGTAGGCTGTAATCTGATTTCCAATTTCAGGTAATCCTTCAATCGCAGAACCACAATAAGCAATTGCGGAACCGGAAGGCACACCGGATAACACCGGAGGATGCGTATCCTGTAACCGAACGACAACGTGCCTTTTCTCGGATTCTCATTTCCGGATGGATCATACAACGTCACCTCATACAAGTCCTCGTAGGCAAATCCACAAATAGTCTGATGATCGATCAACGTGAATTTTGTAAAGTCATTTCCACACAGCCGATGATCATACGCCCAGTACTGAAGACTATCCGGAATATTGTAATTCGTTCCATCGCATTCAAAGGTAAGAACGGTATCAGCAGTTGGCGGCCACCAGATCGGAGCTATGGTATCCACAACGGTGATGAAGTAAGTACACTCACTGGTCTGATTGCCGTCTGAAACCCGGTACACGAAGCGGTTGATCCCATACTGATAAACGTAATTCTCATATTTTGCACCACTCTCACCCGGATTCCGGTTCTGTGTTCCATAAAATATATCGTCCAGGTAATAATCAAACTGTGCTGAAACAATGCCGCAATTGTCAGAAAAAGTCGGCACCTCAAAAGTGAGTGGGGCAACCCATTGACAAGTGTCATTCGCCGCATTATCGGGAATATATACCGTCAGATTCGGAGGACATGTGATTGAGGGTCGCGTGAGGTCATTGACTGATATATTCACCTGGACATCTTGCTCGCAAATAGATAGTGCACTTGAGCGTTCAGCCGACAAATAATTAGTAATGTGAATGTTATATGCACCGGGCGATAAATCTTCCCAATGGCTTGTCGTGACGACAGGACCATTATTCAGGGAAAAGTAGGTCGGAAAGCAGGAGCCACCATCCGTAATCAATTCAATCGTTCCATCATCAATTCCGGAACAACTCGCATCCGTTACATTGACCGCAACCACTTCGGGACAGATGAGATTAAAAGTCAGATTGACACAGGAAACGGTGATGTCATCCGGTAACCCACAAAATCCAATTTCCCAGTCCCCGTTGGGGTTGATCCCCAGTTCATTGAGTTCGGTAAAGTCATCGAATGGCTGGAAGGACTTGCCGGAAGGTTGGGCTACATTGGCCGAACTGTACGGTAGGTTGGCGCAACCTTTAAATTCGATGTTCAGTGGTCCATTTGAATAATTAGGAAAGCTGTTGAAACCTTCTTCTCCGGAGGCCAGCAAATAGATGCTGTCATTTGGTGCGCGGAGATAAATGTTGCAGGCAAATCCGGCGGATTGGGAAAGGACTACCCCTACCCCGTCGATCCCGTAGTTATCAGACCCCAGATTCCCGACACCGCTCACCGGAACAGAGATCCAGGTCATGGTGGGACAATTGGCAGTGATAGAAACATCGACTCCACAGTCCGCATTGGTAAAAAAAGCAACTTGGCTTGATGCTGAAGATACGCTGATCATGAGCATAGCACCAATCAGGAGAACCGATTGACGCCTCAGGCGGTTGGTGCA
The DNA here is from genome assembly GCA_020636355.1 of Lewinellaceae bacterium. Taxonomy (GTDB): domain Bacteria; phylum Bacteroidota; class Bacteroidia; order Chitinophagales; family Saprospiraceae; genus JAGQXC01. The sequence continues at coordinate 136,659 of JACJYB010000013.1, forward strand.
TTTGATTGAATAATAGTTCATGTTGGACGGGTTTTCTTGTTCGATTAAATCACCAACAGTGATTCTTTCGTAACTAAAATTAGTCGGTGAGACCTCCCATCATGCCTCTGTGGTTATGAGTGCAAGGCTTCGATGTCATGAACGGGAGAATAGATGTCATGAACGGGTAAAGAGAATGTGATTTAAGATTTGAGATTTGAGATTTGAGATTTGAGATTTTGAAATCCTACTTACTCACCCCAAAACCAGAAAACCACAATACTAAAAAACCACAAAACCACAAAACCACGAAATCAGAAAACCACAAAACCACAAAACCTTTAACTCCCTCACACCGCTGGTTCCTTGATACTTCGCAACCATTCCTTATCTTCATTTCATGTCCCTCAAGAAAAACATCCTGATCGTAGAAGATGAGCTCCTATATGCTTCCAGGCTGGAAATGCAACTGGAGTTGATGGGCTACACGGTGGTTGGGAGCGCCGACGATAGCGAAACGGCATTAGATATGATCCGGGAGAACAATGTTGACCTGATCCTTATGGATATCCATATTCAAGGGAATTATGATGGGGTTGAGTTGACCGAGCAGGTCCATAAAATTCAACCCGTCCCGATTATATTCCTTACCTCTCAGGAGGACGAAATGACTTTTAAACGGGCGGCGCGTACCAAGCCAGCTGGATTCATTCTGAAACCTTGTTCCGAAATACAGCTACAACGTTCCATCCAATTAGCCCTGGACCAGGAGAAGCAGGAGACTAAAGCTGAGAGCGACCCGGAAGCAACCAGGGTTATAGAAGACGATCTGTTCATCCAGAAGAATCAGGCTGTACACCGGGTACCCATACAATCCATTGAATACCTGGAAGCCGATGGCCGTTATTGCCGTGTCCACAGTGACCTTGGCCTTTTTCTGGTTCGTAAACCGCTGAAAGACTTGTTGAAATTGCTCCCCGAATCTCATTTTATCCAATGTCACCGCAGCTATGTCATCAATCTTAAACACGTGGAAAAAATCGACCTGGAAGACGATCAAGTTGTACTGAGGACTTGCAGAATCCCGGTCAGCAAAAGGGAACGCGAAAACGTCCTGGAACAATTCCGGTTACTCAAATGAAGCATATTCATCCTTTTGTTTTCGCCGGCCAACAAGCAAGTGCAGAAAATATTATATACTATGACTTTGCCGGTAAAATTACGGTAATCCGGGTACCATGCCCTTTTTCACTCACCACAGCTATGGTCCCCTTATTCTGTTCCACCAGGTCTTTACAGAGAACCAGTCCCAGTCCTGTCCCCCGTTCGCCATACGTTCCTGAAGTGGATTTATGGGAAAGCTCAAACAGCTGATTTAATTGATCCTGATTCATTCCTTCCCCCTGATCGACAATGGATAGTTGAGTGCTATCGCCCATTGACTTGGCTTCCAACTCAATAATCTGGCCCGTGAAACTGAACTTCAGCGCATTGGAAAGCAAATTCCTCAAGAGGGTATGCAAGGCATTCTTATCGGCAAAAACCATACAATCCGAATCCACCCAGGACCGGATGATAATCTCTTTCTGCATAGCAGTGGATGCATAGATAGAAATCACCTCTTCAAAAGCTTTCGCTAAACGAATATGTTCCGGATGATAAGGGATTACACCCAATTGCTGCCGGGCCCAATTCAATAAATTGTCAAGCAATGCCGCCAACTGATGCGTTGTTTTCCCCACCAATCCAGCGATCTTCTCGACTTTCTTATGATCGCCTTTACCCAGAAAATAAGCCATTTGCTGGTCTACCGATTCGAGGGCTACCATGGGACTTCGCAAATCATGGGCAATGATACTGAAGAAGCGATCTTTCGTATGATTGAGGTTTTGAAGCGTTTCATTTTGAGCTTGTAACATCGACCTCGTTTTACGTAGCTGGATAAACAAATAGGTCCCTAACGCCAATAATATGGCCAGAATTATTGATGCAATCAGATAAGCTATATTTTGCTGTTTAAGCAGGGAAGCATAAGCTTCAGCCTGTTCCTTTTCCTTTCTGTGCTCATCCACTTGTTGCTTGACCTGTTCTTGCTTCAGGAGCTGTTGTGAATTCTCAGTGAAGACGCTGTCCTTATACGCCTGATACGTTTTTTGATGCTGTAATGCTTCCGAATAATTACCATTAAGCTCATACAAATGACTCAGTAACAAATGCGCTGACTGGAGCCCGGATTTTGCTATGCCGTATTGTTCAGCGACTTCCAGCGCTTGTTTGGCATGGTAAATAGCATCCTGGTAGTTCCCCTCATTTTCTTCAATATTGGCTAATCCGATGAAGGCCGATTGTAATAAGTGGGCATCCCGTATTTGTTGGAGCTTTGGCAATAAACCGAGGATAATGTTTTTGCCATATTGGTTATCATCCGTATTGGAGTAGAGTTTAGCCAATTGAATTTTACTTTCAAAGCTGCTTAGCGTGTCGCCGACGGACAAATAAATCGAATCGGCCCGAACATACATCTTCAATGCGAGGTCAGTATTTTCCTTCATTTCATAAACTCGGCCTATTCGCAAAGTAAGGTCTGCCGCTTCGTCCGAAAAGCTTTTTATGATCTCATAGGCTTGATTAAAATAATGAAGTGCCTGATCGTAATCAAGGGTGGTATAAAACAAATTACCAAGCCTGATCATAACCTGTCCGATCCACTTTTTATCTGTCAATGCTTCATAAAGCTTTTTGGAAAGTTCATAGTGTTCCAATGACTCGGAGATATCTCCGGCGGTGGCATTAAAATCTCCGAGATACATTTGCGCATAGGCAACATCCGACGCATTTGTTTGTTCTGCAATCTGTAGACCTGTTTCTCCTTCCGCAATGGCCTCCCGGTATTTGCCCATTTTCATAAGCAACGCCCCCAGATATAAATGGCTCTGCAACAGATTAGCCAAGCCAAGATCTGCGTATTGTGCACTTACACGACCCAATCGGGTATCTATGGGTGGAGCGCTTTTAAACGACTCAAAAATCCGGATAGACTTTCGGTAGGAGTCCTCCGCTTCTGCAAACTGGCCGTTTTTTTCGTATTCCCAGGCGATCGTTTTATAAATGTTGCCCAGATTTTTGGGTGAAATTTGAGCAGAATCCGGCAGTAAGGCATCCAGCATATCAATACCCCGTTCCGGGCTGTAGTCACCAAATTCAACCCAAATGTAGGTGGTGAAGGCGGTAGCATCCCGGGAGCCCGATTGAATGGCCAGGTCCATAGCCTTACGGGCCGAGGTGTAATAATCACCTCCCTGATTGTAATCAATCTGCGAAATAAAATTGAGGCATTCGGATTGTAAATCCAATTTACCTAACCCTTCGGCAATCAGCAGAGCCTGTGTCGCATATTCCCTGGCACGTGGGCTATTGCCTTTTAACATGGATTGTCGTGCAAGCCCGAGCAGTACATCCACTTTATCGGCACCCGGGCGCGCATGTTCGAGCATCAGCTGCAGGCTGTCCATAATGTAGGCATCAGGATCATTCTGGGCATGAAGTGACTTCGTAAGTAGAAGTGCAAAAGCGTACAGATAAAACAGGCGTTTCATGAGGAGTAAATTAAGCAATAATATGGTTTGATGCCTGCACCCTGATTCTGGAAAAATCTGCAACAACAAAGGCCAATGCGATTAACCTTTGTTAAGCGTGGAATTCTCAGCATTTGAAATTAGCCAACTCCTGCGATCAAATCGATCCAAGAAATCATAACCTTTTGAAGCCTGATAATCTCCAGCGTGCCGAT
>JACJYB010000014.1 GCA_020636355.1 Lewinellaceae bacterium
TACATTGAGAATCCCAGAGATATGGAGGAGGTACATGGAGAAGCACCCGGAGCGAGGTGGAGGGATTTATTTCCCGCCCTATTCTGTGGATAACACGATGTATTAGGAATAGGAGTTCTCAAAAAATAGCATTAAATTGGTTTGCAATAAACTACCATACCCATGGGTTTGACCCTACGATGTATCAGCCTATTGACCTTTTTTTATCGGACCGCTGGCTGCGTTCAGCCTAAAGCGACAATTCCGGCATATCTGTCCTGGCGGCAGAGCCCTCCGTACCGCCTGCACGAACGCTATCAGGCTGCGGACATAAACAGGCTGATGATAACGGGAAGCGTCAAGATCCGTATGGTAGATGATTAAAAAGCGCAATGTTGATACAGGAAATACGTGGATATAAGTAAGTTGAACTAAACCGCTACGCGGTAGCATCTTAACTCAAAATAGTGTAAAAAGACTCATTGGTTAATCATTAAATCTTTAACAATGAGTCAATTAAGTGATCGGTTCCAACGGGACCTTAACATTCGTAATTACAGCCCTCGAACCATTCGCAGTTATACCCTGGCGCTTCGGCAAATTGGTAGGCACACCGGCAAATGCCCTTCCCAAGTTTCCATACCAGAGTTGAAGGACTATCTGGATTTTCAGGTCAAGCAAGGTAAAAGTTGGTCCACCATTAACGTGATCATCTCTGCGGTTAACCTCCTGTACACCGAGACCCTGGGCGAGCCCCCTATTCTCGATCGCATCAACCGGCCCAAGACACCGGTTAAATTGCCTTCCGTCCTTTCTACAGAAGAGGTAGCTTCCTTTCTGGGATGTATTCGCAACCTCAAACATCGTACCCTGTTTATGACTACCTATTCCGCCGGATTACGCATCGGTGAAGCTTGTCGATTGAAAGTCACCGATATCGACTCCGCACGCATGCGCATCATCGTTCGCAATGCCAAAGGACATAAGGATCGTGAAGTGATCCTATCCCAAAAGCTCCTTGACCAGTTGCGCTCCTATTATAAGTTCTACCGTCCCACAGAATTCCTTTTCATGGGTCAAAAACCAAATACACCCCTTACCTATCGTGCCGCTCTGGATGTCTTTAAAAAATCCTTGGCACGCGCCGGAGTCCACAAACACGCTTCCACCCATACCTTGCGGCATTCCTATGCCACTCATCTCCTCGACAAAGGCATCGACTTGCGCATCATCCAGGCCACGCTCGGTCATAAGTCCATCAAAACAACTCTTAAGTATTGCCACCTCACCAACAATCGTTATGCCGGCGTGACCAGTCCGCTGGATGACCTCAACCTCTAATGCGTCCCCAATGGGAAGTGGCCGATGTCCTGCATCTCGTCGCTGAGCAACTCAAGGAGGATCCTTCATTACCCCAGGTGGTCAAAAAAACCATCACCGATATCCTCCAATGCCGTACTAGCGCCCTTGGCGGTCATCTGCTCGAGTGTCCTAACTGTAAATACACTGTCATCTCCTATAACTCTTGTCGTAATCGCCATTGCCCCAAATGCCAGTACTCCAAACGCGAACAATGGTTGCTCGATCGCAGTGTCGATGTCCTCCCCGTTCGCTACTTCCATGTTGTATTTACGTTGCCTCACCTGCTCAATCCGGTGGCTAAAGCCTTTCCCAGGGTGGTGTATCACGCGCTCTTCCATGCAGCTTGGATGACCATTCAAACTTTGAGCATGGATCCTAAATGGCTAGGAGCGCATTCCGCTATGATTGCCCTGCTGCACACTTGGGGTCAAAACCTCTCCTTTCATCCCCATCTCCATTGCATCATCCCGCAGGGAGGCTTCGTCCCACAGCTGAATCGTTGGGTTTATGCCTACCATCGCAAAATGCTCTTTCCCGTCCGCGTTATCAGTGCACTCTACCGTCGATTCTTCCTTGATTTACTTCAACAGGCTTTCTCCAATAAGCAAATACTTTGGTCCCTTACGGATTGGAATACTTTAATGCAAAAGGCTCAAAGTAAATCTTTTAATGTCTTCGCTAAGTTGCCTTTTACCGGTCCTCATAAAGTCCTCGAATATCTCAGTCGGTATTCCCATCGCGTGGCCATTACCAATCAACGATTGATCCACGTTTCCAAGGAGTCCGTTCAGTTTTCCTACCGCGATTACCGCGACAACAGCTCCAAAACCATGTCGCTTAATCCCTGGGAATTCGCCCGTCGTTTCCTCCAGCATGTACTCCCTAAGGGGTTTGCCAAAATCCGTCATTACGGCTTCTTATCCAATAAAGCCAAAGAAGTCTACATGCCAGCCATTCTTGCTTTCTTCGAGCGCCGTAGACCTGCTAAAATTCGCTTTGACCTAATCGAACATTTCATCAATATCTTCAACACTGATCTTTCCATTTGTCCCCACTGTCACAAAGGCAAACTCCTGCCCATAGCTCAATTACCACCTGCGCGTGGCGATCCGTCATGTATCATCTCCAGGCATCTTTTGAACAATATTTCAATTCCTATTGATTTTTAATCCAAAACAGACACCATGCTGATCAAATCCTTTTTGCATCCATCCTTCAAATACCTACCAGAAGTAGTCCTATTGTTCCTCCTGCATCCATTCTCCAGTTCATGCACCTGTCAATTACCTTTCTTTTATCGATGCGCCAGCATCCATGCTTCTCTTATTCTACATTCATTTCAACCCAAACCATCATTTCCTTTTCCCATAGCGCGGCTTCGTTCACCTCAATTGTATCTATAGTCCTTTTTATCTATCTTTAGCTTAACTATTCAGGTTGTATTGCCCTCCACGCAACACCTTACTTCCGTTCCAGCCGCGAGGACTACAGATACAATCCTTTTTAGTTATGAGCAAGCACAATGACAAAAAACAACCTATATAGAAAATCTAAAAAACATGTAGTTCTAAGTTTTTGGCAGACAATAGGTCATTATTCGTTTATGCTTGTACCGTTATTGATTCCAGGAATTGAATTATTCTACAAAATAATCGGCAAAACAACTGTTAATACTTTTTCAACTTCAACTCAATTAATTTTAGTATTAGCCAGCTTAATAATTGGATACTTTAAATTTCGGGAACTAAATTATTATGAACTTGAAGAACCAAGAACTGACAAAGAATTCGAAAACGCAGTATTAGCAGCAGCCAACAAACTCAAATGGAGAATCAATTATCTCGATAAAAATAAAGCAATAGCAAGAGGATACAATCCATGGAAAAGCAGAGATGCCCAAACTATTAAAATTGAAAGACTAAACAATAAAGTTTTGATTAACAGTATGATTGAACAAGATTTCATTTCTGTTCCAGATTTCTTAGGGATTAATAGAACAAATAGAAATACATTCCTTCAATATTATTTCAACTCAAACAAAATTGAAAATTTGAACGAAAAAGTAATTCAGCATCTTAAAGACGAAAAAGAAAAGATAGAAAATGAGCCTGAGTGGAGCTTGAAAAACACATTAATGAGATTAATCGCTTACATCTTTTGTTTTGGATTCTTAGGAATTGGATTCGCTATTTGGAAATATGAAGGATTCAATCTTGCCGTAGTTTTATTGATTATTATTGGATTGAGTTACTTTCTATTTGATATTTACGTAATGTGGACTAAACTGAAGAAAGCAAGCTAATAACAAGTGATAGGAGATCAGACTTGCTATCGCTGCGTCCTCTCTATATCACGGAACCGTTATGACACTCGATATTAATAGTGAACTGAAATCACAATGAAGTGATTGTTCTAAGCATATAATGTCACATCTTTATAATTGCGTTAATTTGTATTTATTAATTAAAAATATGGTGCTGAAAAATAGCTACTCAGTTGCTAGTAGGAAATAATTTGATAAAATGAAAGATTCAAACCACCAAGAAAATAAAAAAATTGTTGTTGAGTTATTAAAAAGCCCTGAAAAAAGAAGACAACTTACAATGGCCGGATTAATTGCACTGATTGCGGCAGTTGTAACTAATATGAACGATATTTGGGACTTTATAGCTAAAACAAATAGTGCATTAGATCCAATTACGATCTCATCAAAGGTAGAGAATTGGGGTCAAGCTTTTAACACAGATGTTATTGTCTACAATAAAGTTGATAAACCCCAAGTATTTACAAGCATTGAAGCAAATGTAGAAATTATATTTTTTGAGGCCTTCGAAAAATTTTTGCAGTATAGATCAATTGACTCTATTGGTTTACTAAAATTTATGTATCCTGAATGGCGCCAGAATTCAGGTATAAACGTAACATCAAATTACGATTTTTTAATAGAAACTCAAGTTGATACTAGCATTTTGTTTAATATATCAGAAGTATTTTATCATGACAAACCTGAGAGAATTATTTTGAATTTCAGAACAAAAACAAATGGTCTATATGCTTATTCAGTGAATCTATATTTTGTAAATGTAAATTCTAATAGATTTAAGATTAATGAAATCCCCATTATTGTTGTAGGCGGTCTTGGTGTTTTGAATTATTTCAGGACAAGTTCTCTGAACTTAGATAAACTATTGATTCCAATTATTGAAAATAAAATTGCGGAAAGACATGAAAAAACACAGATCATCCAAAAGATAAAGGAATACATTTATGGCAATTCGGATGAAACACCTTCACCAAATGCAAATGGAATTACTCAAGGCCGAATACTTCTTTATTCCATTGAAGATAGCACTGGAGGGATAATAGATGTTTATAAACTAGGAGATAATATAATAGAGGATACAACAAGATTTAAGTAGTTAAAGGTTAAAAAACTAAAGGCCATATTACTCGCGCCAACCGTGTTAAACCTCCTAAAGTTAGCACTGCAGGTGTCGCAATTGTTACTCACAATAGGGTACAGACAAGGCACATGGTTGACACTTATAAAGGCAAATAGTTGACACTTTTTAAAAGCTCTAATTTGCTCAAAAAGGGTAAAGATGAGCTGGCAATCAAAAAGTGTCATGGAACAAAAACGACAATTTATTCAACTATGGCTAACGGATGAGTATACCGTTAAAGGCTTGTGCGAAGCGTTTGGAATCTCAAGAACGACGGGGTATAACCTTATTGAAAAATTTGACCAAATAGGAGAAGAAGCGTTTAGAGAGGAGTCAAAAGCACCGCTAAGTATTTCGCACAAAACGCCCATCCGCATTGAAAACAAATTTGTAGAACTGAGGAAAAAGCATGAGACATGGGGAGCACGAAAGATCAGGGTACTGTTAAAACGATAATTTAAAAAAGAAAATATTCCATCAGAAACGGCGATCAATGCCATATTCAAAAGGAATGAACTTGTTAAAGACAGAAGAAGACGAACAGCTACCGTAGGGAAACAATATCCCAAGTTTGATCCTGATGAATGCAATGAAATATGGAGCGCTGATTATAAAGGAAAGTTCAAATTGGGAAATGGAAGATATTGCTGTCAGTTGACGGTTTGTGATTCTAAAAGCAGGAAAATATTAGGCATCTATTGCCATTATAAAATGAGCTACAACGCAGTAAAACAAGCATTTACAGAGCTATTCAAGGAACATGGAATGCCTTATTTTATGCACACCGATAATGGAAGTCCCTTTTGAAATACACAATCCACCAGGCGATTTACCAGACTTAGCTATTGGTTGATTGAAAAGGGCGTAATACCGGTATTCTCAGATCCGGCATCGCCCCAACAAAATGGCAGACATGAAAGAATGCATAAGGATTTAAAGGCTTATTGCCGGTCACGGATCATGACCAACCTATCCAAACAGCAGTCTGTTATGGATCAATTTACCGCAGAATACAACGAGGTAAGACCGCATGAATCCATTAACATGCAAACACCAAATAGTATCCATCAAAGATCCTTAAGGGAATTTCCAACCAAGAAAACAGACTACGAATATCCATTTAAGCATAAAAAGATAAAAGTAACGCTCAATGGAGCCGCCCGCTGGGGAGGCTACCATTGGTTATACATCGGCAGAGGAGCAATTGGAAAATACCTGGCGGCAGAACAAGTGGATGAAACCATTTGGAATGTCTATTATCGTAATGTACTTTTAGGATACTTTGATGAAAGTAAATTTGAAAGAAGAGAACAATATCAAAGATTAAATCAAATCTAAGTGTCAAGGATGTACCCGAAGAAGTGTAAACCATCTGCCTTAATACATTTAACAAGAATAACTTTAATAGGATAAATATGATAAAGAAATTTAATTTAAGAATATTAATCACCATTACGAGTATCCTATTCCTGACAAATATATCCATGGCTCAATCGAATAATGATTCTATTATTAAAACCGATTTGTATGATACAATATACTTGATGGATAGTGTTTTTTTTGAAGCATTCAATACATGCGACACAATTAAATCAAAATCATTATTTACCAAAGACCTAGAATTTTATCATGACGTTGGAGGACTGACAAATTATGAACAAAATTTAAAATCCATAAGATATAGGTGTAGTAACACCTTTAAGGTCCGAAGAGAACTCGTATCGGGTAGCTTGGAGGTGTATCCAATCAAAAATTACGGAGCAATTGAAATTGGCCAGCACCGTTTCTATTACACTGAGGCTGGTAAGGAAGAGAAATTGGATGGGACATTTAAATTTATTCACATATGGGTCTATAAAAATAATGAATGGAAGATTTCTCGAGTAATTAGTTTTGACCATTAGATATTTATATAACCATTTTTTTTGATGACCAGTATTTTAAAGAAATATAAAATATGGAAGTAAACACCACGCAACAATGCTGGGTGTTGACAAACTCCTAAGTTAAATACTGTCTATAAATGACTACTTTTTCGTATATTATGATATGCAAGGAGTAAAGAAATATAAGCCAAAGCTCTTCACGAACTTCTTCTTACCTGATTTTCCGCCACTGGTCGGACAGGTATTGTGGATGAAAATTTCTGCAAGGTCCTGAAGAGCAAAATAGATTTTAACTTCATTTACAAGGAGACAAAAACGATCTATTCACATACAGGCAAGCCTTCGATGGATCAGTCGTATTCCCTGCCAGTTCTTCAGGCTGCTTCCATGCTGCTATCGATCCCAACAACAGGCGTCATAAACCGGATCAGGCTACACTCACCAACGTCACCAGGTCAAAGAGCCCGCCCGAACCTGTCCATTCCGACAGGGGCTGCCGACGTTCTGTCGGGCGGGCAGCATTTGGAACTATTAAATGACAATTGGATTTCACATATGTCCTCATTAAAGGGAAGGATCGAATACTTAGTGAGATTGTACTTCTATTCTCAAACTGCACTCTCAGGAGCATTGAGCCTGCCAGATCAATGGCTGGTCCATACTTAGGTTTTTCAATACTCCGAAAGCGCCTAAATATGCTTTATTGATTATATTTGATTCTATACTACTGATACGACTAAGGTCGGTCGGTACAAGTGCTGATAGTCTTGATGGTACGCCACCTGCGACTTCTTTTTTGACTTACCCTCAGCTGCCGCAGTACAGGACAACGCAAATGAGATTTTATATGACGAGTTGGTGCACAGACTCCCGTTATGTGTAGTTAAGAATAAAATTATGACATCACGAAGAATAAAGAGCAGTACATTTTTTCTATACTATAGCATAGCTCTTTTGTTTGTTGCCTTAATTGGTTTCGGCGTTAATGCACTATTAAATTATGAGAAGTTAGTACCTGCTTCCGTATTGGTAATAGCACATGGTATAAGCATGTTCACATGGTATGTTCTGGTAATATTACAATCAAGATTGATAAAAAAAGGTAATTACAAAACGCATATTTCATTGGGAAAGACGAGTGTTTTGCTTGCAATTGCGATTGTTATTTCAGGATTTTGGATGTCTCTTGATTTTTACAAGATGACTAAAGTTCATCGACTTTTTACGATAAATCTTTTCTTACTTATTAATTTCATCGTTTTATATATGTTGGCATTGTATTATCGTAAAATTCCTGATAAGCACAAAAGATTTATCCTGTTTGCAGGAATTTCTATGATGATTCCTGCGCTCGCAAGAATTGCTAGAATATTTGGTTATAGTCCCTCCATATCGTTCTATTTGCTGTTAATTTTATTGGCAGTACCGATAATTTATGATTATTGTAGGTTATATAAAATTCATACCGCTACCATATTAGGTGTTTCATTGAACATTGTGAATTATTATTTTGCAACCTTTTTAATTTCATCTGAAAAATGGGTTAAACTATTAGACTCCACAATAGGATAATCTATAATGGTCAAATGAAAAAACTACGCAGCACATAAAATGTTCAACCGCCCGATATTTAGAGGTCGCATCAGGGCGGTACCTCTGCACATGGACGAAGATTTACCATCCGGACCATTCATTGGATCAGCAACAAGACACTTTCCTCCTGGGCGATCAATTCGTGGGTGACTCGTGCCGGGATCCGGACGTAGTCATTTGGTCTGGACAGGATCACTTCCCGGTTGTCTTCCCGGTAAATGGCCTGGCCGGATAGCAGGACCAGCAGTGCATGCGTCTTGCTCTGGTGTTTATTGAGGACGCCCTTGCGTTGGATGCGGATGATGCTGGCGGTGGCTACATCTTTGAGGATAGGACTGATAGCAATGGACTTATCCCGGGCCGTGATTTGATCAAATAAGTTCATTGGAAATAAGTTTTGTACTGATTCAGCTGATCGATCAGGGCATGGATGGTTTCCTGGTTTTCAGCAATGGTGGCGTTATCCATTTTACCCAGTAAAGTGTTTACCGGCAGTAAGTAATGATGTAGTTGTTCGTGGGCTTCCCCGGTCATGGTACACTGCTTAAAGATGTCCTGAAACCGCGCGGTTAATCCGGCGTGCAACTGTTGGTAGTGATCCGGGTCGGTGTCGGCAGGATCGAAGGCGTTCAGGAGCATTTGCATCTGTTCGATGCCCTGAGTGGTTTCCGGATTGGCTTCCCAGCGCTGGCCATTATTTAATACCACGCTTGCGGTTGCTTCATGATCGCCATGGTTGTGATTCTGACAGGCCAGCAAGGGTAGGAGCAGGATGAAAGCTAAATTTTTGAATTTCATGGTTTATTCGTTTTGGATGAGTTGAATTAAATGGTTGATATGCTGGTGCCCGGTTGTTTTTAGGTTAAAGGCGCGGCGATTCATCTGCCAGCGCTGTAGCAAAAACCGGAAAGACCCCAGCAGCATGGACATGATGTCTTCGGCTGGGATAATGCGGGTTATGTGTCCCGCGGATTGTCCGGCCTCTACGAGCTGGGTTAATGTGTTTTGCATTTTGCCAATGATGGTCAGCATCTGCTGGTTAACGGATGAACTGTAGTTGAGGATGCTTTCCGAAAAGGTAGCCGGGATAAACTCCGGATGGTCAATTAAATAATCGAGTTGCCGGCTCAGGATCTGCTGTATTTTATCCAGGGGCGTTGCTTGGTTGTCTTGCAGGATGGGCTTGATGTGGCTGGCCAGGGATTGGTGCAGGGTGTCCAGGAGCCCGGCGAGGATGGCCTCTTTGCTTTCAAAGTGCCGGTAGACTGCAGCTTCAGTAAAACGGACTTCGCGAGCCAGATTTTTGATGGTCAGTCCGCCCAGGCCTTGTTCGTTCAGCAGTGCTCCGGCGGCTTCCAGGATTTCGACTTTCCGGTCTTTCATGGTTCGGGGCATTAACGGGTTTGCGACGCCTGCTTTTTCAGGTTATAAAAAGAGATACCCAGGAGAAATACCGCCATGGTCATGGCTATTGCGCCGATCAGAACAAAGACCGGTGGAGCATCCAGGTAGACCTCGGCCAGGATACCCAGGGGCATGAGCATGCCGGTTATCCCCAGCCAGGACACGAGGCCTGCCCGGGCAATCCGGTCGTGGAAATGTACCAGCAGGAAGCCGATGAGGACGTTCAGCAGCGCAAACAGGTTCCCATGGACGTGAGCCAGCCGCACTTCAAAATGCTTGCCGGAGCCATATTGGGCGATCCACTGGGCTTTATCCGTCGCGAAGTCCCGCAGGTAGATCAGTAAGAAGCCATAGGCCATGAATAAGGCCATAAAGAGGAGGCCTGCCGCTATGTTGTTTTTACCGGACATGACATGTTAGTAAATGTTCACTTACAAATGTAAACTATCTTTTTATTGCGTTTGAATGATTTGAATCATCCTGGGTTCTATGCCGATGTGTATCATGGCTTGGCCAGTCAGCAGATGGGCTGAAAGTCTCTGAGGGTATTGCCCTTATCCGGAAATAGAACAACTGGATGGTGCCATTTGGAATGTCAATGATCTCAATGTACATTTAGGATACTTTGATGTTTAGCAACCTGAAAGAAGAGAACAATTCCTAAAGTTGAAACAATTCCAAGTATCAACGATGTACCCTGAAAGGGTAAAGCAGCTGGCTTTTTACATTCAAATCATCATTATATGCCTAAAACGATCCTTGTTTTACTTGCTTTTTGCTTTCAATGCTCACTTGTACGTGCGCAGACCAAAATTATAGATATGCACATTCATTCCTATTCGGATGCTGACTTTGGTGAACGAGAACCAACGACCGATTACTATGGAATGAAAGGTGCTTCAAATGCAGAAGTGCATCGGGTTGAAACTTTTGCAGCTTTTAAAAAATGGAACATTGTTAAAGCCATGGTAAGTGGTAACCCTCAAAGTGTCGAGGAATGGGCTGCAAAGGATGATGATAATCAGGTAATCAGAGGGATATTGATTTTTTCACCTGATGATTATGGCTTGGATAGCATTAAGTTTGAGCAAATGGTCAAGGACGGAAAAATTGAAGTATTTGGAGAAATTGGAGCATATTATAGTGGTACTACGCTAAGCGATCCAATCTGGCAGCCTTATTTACGTATTTGCGAAAGGTATGATGTTCCTGTTGCAGTTCATACAGGGGGAGGCGATCCGGGAGGAACTTATTCATGGTCTCCGAAAGCAAGGCTGATCAAGGGTGATCCCTATTTAATTGAAGATGTATTGGTGAAATATCCGAAGCTGAGGATTTATTTGATGCATAACGGTGGAGAAGAGTGGCACGAACATGCTTTGCGACTTATGGCCTATTATCCCCAATTGTATACGGATATCGCGGTTATGCTTTGGGTTGAGCCCAATACTCAACGAACGGTAACAGAATTTCTGATGAACGCAAAACATGCGGGTTATTTAGACCGGGTGATGTTTGGGTCAGACCAAATGGTATGGCCATATGCTATTGAAAAATCAATTAATTTTCTTAATAGTCTGGATTTCCTTACAGCAAAAGAAAAAGAAGGTATTTTTTATGATAATGCAGCTCGATTTTTAAAATTGAAATAAATGGGCCTGACGAAATTGCGAGTACTTGGCATTCTGGTTTTAGGACTGATGACAATCCTGATTTCGTGTGACAAGAAAAGCAAGTTTCAAATTAGCATTGAAGCCAATAGAGCAAATTACGACACGCTATTCATTAAGGAATTAATTACAGGCAGAACATTGGCTAAAGTCCCATTGCGTCAATTGGATAAGGGTTACGCCTTCAATATAAATGAAGCTACACTTGGACAACTTTCAGTAGGTGGCGCCGGAACTACTTATTTGACAATTGTCAGACCTGGGGTACATAAAACAGTCACGATTGATTCTGCATCCATTAAGACCAGACAATCAACGGCAGACTCCTTAGTGAATTATCTTTGGAAATCTACCAATCAAATGTTTTCACTTCATGATAGAGTAATTTTTGCTCAAAATAATCCTGAGCAAGTGAGGTCAATATTTGACAGTCTTATACAAGTTCGAAAGGCTCAATTGAAAAGGTGTGAATCCAAACTGACTGCAGATGAGCTTGGTCTATTAAATTATCAGAATGAGGCAAGAGCTTACTCTTTCCTTATGTTTTATGGAAGAATTATTAAACAGTATTTACCCGACAATGATTTCTTTAGCTTTATCGATAGTATTGATAATGAAAACGTATATTCCAAATCACTCCCCGATAACTTACTTTATAAATATGAAATACAGTTTTTGAGAGAACAGGATTCGATTGAGAATATTGATGCTTTTTTAAACTATATCGAGGCTAAAACTAAAAATAAAGATTTGCAGGACTTTTTAAAGGCATCCTATCTGAAAAGTGTTATCGAACAACCATCGTATTGGAGACGTCATGTAAATCTATTTACCACCAATTCGATTAAGGTGGCTTTAAAGAGAGAATCAATAAACAGCTATTCCTATCTGATCAATAAAGCCTCAAATTCATTCTACGCTTCACAGAAGGGCGTTAAAGGTTATGATTTTACTGCATATGGATTAGATGGGGCAGAACTAATGCTTTCTGACTTTAAAGGGAAAGTTGTTGTAATCGACACATGGGCGACTTGGTGCGGCCCATGTATAGACCAACGACCCAACATGCTTGAATTAGCCAAAAAGTATAAGGACAATCAGATGGTCGCTTTCCTTTTAGTTTCCATTGACAATTCAGTGGACCGATGGAAAAAATACGTAAACCGGACTAATGAAGATCAGTATGGAATTGAGGTTAATATACCGGACGGTATGAATTCGGAGTTTGGGGACAATTACTTGATAAAAGCTATACCAAAATATATCCTCATTGACAAGAACGGAATTATCGTTGATTCCAATTTGCCAGAACCGTCAATAGGAATGGAACAACTGATCGAACAAGTAAGTAATCAATGATAAACACCCGGCAACTTCAATGGGGGACTCCGTTGGATGGTCGAACAAGGTAGTTGGATAGCTCCCCCAGGGATATTTGTATATTACATGGAATGAAATGATCTGATTTTTTTAAGGAGAATGTAAAATGGTTTAGCGTTAAATAAAAGTAAAGGCACTGTCTGAGCAGTTACCTGATCAATTATTCCGGATCTATTAGGCAGGAAACGATACTTCCATGTACTTTTAATGTATGCAAACATTCACACTGCAAAACGATCAACTGCGCGTAGCAATAAAACAAACGGGCGCAGAATTAGCCAGTATTTACAGCCCCTTGCAAAAGCAGGAGTATGTCTGGCAGGCGGATCCCCAGTATTGGAAAAGACATTCCTCCATCCTGTTTCCGATTGTGGGAAAACTGGCCAACGATGCTTACCGTCTGGAAGAGAAAGCTTATCACCTTCCACAGCATGGGTTTGCGCGCGATATGAACTTCACACTGGTGCATCAGGACGAGAAGAACCTAAAGCTCCAACTGAAAGATTCGGAGGAAACCTTGAAGGCGTATCCTTTTCCCTTCCAGTTTGATGCGATTTACGCGCTGGAGAAAAATAAGCTATTTATCACCTACGAAATAACCAATCCGGGCGAAGAGCCTTTATGGTTTTCACTTGGCGCCCATCCAGCTTTTAATGTGCCGGTTCTACCCGATACCCGGCGAAGCGACTATGGATTGCGTTTTGAAACTGCCGAAACGACCGACCGGCTGTTGATCGTGGATGGATTGCGTACCGGATCGTCGCAACGGATCCTGGAGGATGCCCAACTCCTGCCCATTACCGATGATCTTTTTGATCAGGATGCCCTCATCTTCACCAGCCTGCGATCGGAAGAATTAAGCCTGATAGGGCCCGGGGATCAGGAGATCTGGAAATTTGGTTTTAGCGGATTTCCCTATCTCGGCATCTGGTCCAAGTCCAAAGATGCTCCCTTTGTCTGTATTGAACCCTGGCATGGGGTCGCCGACGAAACCGGTTACGAAGGGCCATTCCATCTGAAAGACGGTATCATCGCGCTTCCTGGTAAAGCCGAGTTTACCTGCACCCACTGGGTGGAAATCGTACAGGCACCGTGAGGGCCTTAATTCCAGCGTGATTTCGAAGTGACAACCAGCAGGATATAAAGGAGAGCGATCCATCCGGGAATAGCCAAAATAGACAAAACCACCTTAGCCCAACCGGCATGTCCCAGGTTATGCAGCCAGATCCCGCCACCCACTGAGGCACTGGCCACTGCCAATAATGCAAACCACAGGGAGCCATTGCGTGAACTGACCGAGCCATCACCCAGGCCCACTACAAAGAAATAGAGAATGACCAACAAAGTCGCTATAGCGGAGAATAAGAGTATCCGGTAGAAGATCATAAGCCATTGATTGAATAAGCCCTAGAATGGGGAAAGTAAATTACGACGCCTGAAGATCACCGCAAAAAAATTATTGCTTGCCCCTTGTCCTGTATTCATAAGGGGAGTCCGGCCAAAATCAGGTAGCTATAAAAGTAAATCTCACCAGGCACTAAGAGGGATCGGTTGACCCTGATCCGGGTAAAAACTAAACCTGTATCTTTAGGAAAAGAATGTCCTATGCGGATTCCGGTCTTCTTAATCATTTCCCTGATGTTGATCGTCAATAGCTGTAATCAAAGCCCTCCTGCCCGCAGCATTGACCTGAAGGAACTCACCGTGGATGACATTCACGCGGCTTACCGTGCCGGCACGTATACCTGTGAACAGCTGGTCCTGGCTTACTTGAACCGGATGGACAGCGTAAACCCGGCCATCAATGCCATCACTTATCGCAATGCGGAGGCCCTGGCCCAAGCCCGGGCACTTGACCAGGAATTCAAAGAGACGGGAAAATTAAGACCGCTGCATGGAATTCCGATGATCGTCAAAGATAATTATGAGACAGCCGGCCTGCCTACCACGGCTGGGTCCAAAGCTTTGGTCAATTTTATTCCGCAGGCCAATGCCTGGATGGTTCAGGCATTGATTGATGCAGGTGCTATTGTGCTGGCAAAATCCAATATGGCCGAATGGGCATTCAGTCCCATGCATACCGAGAGTTCAACCTTCGGTATCACGCACAATCCATACGATACAACCCGGGTGCCCGCCGGGTCCAGTGGAGGGACCGCAGCTGCTATTGCGGCCAACCTGGGCGTATTGGGACTGGGCACGGATACCGGTAACTCCATCCGCGGACCGTCTTCACACTGTGCACTGGTTGGTATCCGCCCCAGCCTGGGCCTGATCAGCCGGCAAGGCATTGTTCCATTATACCTGCGAAATGATGTAGGCGGTCCGATGTGCCGGACAGTGACCGATGCAGTCCGGGTCATTCAAGCTACCGCAGGGTCGGATCCCGGTGATCCGCTGACGTATTTCGGCGAAGGTTATGTCAAAGCGGATTATCTGTCCTATTTACGGAAGGATGGTCTGCAGGGAAAGCGGATAGGGGTGTTGCGATTTATGACGAAGGCTATTGATCCGGGCATTGAGGAACTGTTTGAACAGGCCATCCGGGACTTACGTGCATCCGGCGCAGAAGTTCTGGATTCGATTGATATTCCGGACTTTGAAATCCTGAGGCAAAATCAGTGGTGCGCAGAATTCCGGCCGGATGTTGAAGCGTACCTGGCGGAAAGGGTGCGGATCGATAGTGTACAGACTATTGAGGACATACTGCGGATCGGGACCAAATCGGACTATACCCGCCGCCGGCTGGAATACCAGCGTAGCCACCTGGACCGTCCGGAAGGGGATATTCCTTGTGGATCCCCATTTGATGATCCATTGCGGCTGGCCTTTCGTAAAGCGATCGAGCAGGTCATGGATGATCAGCTTATTGATGCGTTGATCTATCCGACATGGAATTATCCTCCAGCGCACATTAACCGGTTTGAAGAGGAATACCGGGGGGATAATAGCCAGGTAATTGCACCACATACCGGCCAGCCGGCCATTACCGTTCCAATGGGATTCAATCCGGATGGCTTGCCTGCGGGAATTCAGTTTCTGGGCAGGTTGTTTGATGAGCCAACCCTGATCGAGATCGCCTATGGGTATGAGCAGGGGACGAAACACCGCTTGGATCTAAAGCAATAGATATCAACGATAAGGTATCGGATCATCAGCCAGGTCTTTAACGGAAATTGTCCTTTCCTATTCTCAATGTAAGCAATGGAGCTAAACGGGGACCGGCGACTGGAAAAGTGGCTTAAATGATTTAAGTCTGCCTGACCAGATCAAGGTACCTATACCTAGGTATGTGCACCGGATGGGCTTTACGTATCTTTGTGTATAGCTTCAATCCGTAGTTGATGGATTATTGGAAACAAACAATTTCAGGCTTATTGATTTGTTTAAGTGCAATGCTATTTGCCCAGCCTGATCTTGCCAGGGTGGATAGCCTGACCCAGGTGTTGGAAAACGCTCCCTCGCCGACTGAGAAAGGGCGTATCAGCCTGGCGTTGGCAAGAGCCTATCAATCGGTAGACCTGTTGCAAAGCCGGAATTACGCGAGGCAGGCATTGTCCTGGCTTGATTCACAAGACCCGCTGCGTGCTGATGCATTGGATCAATTGGGTCGATTTTATTTTTATCAGACACAGTTTGACTCTGCGCTATATTATTTCCGGCAGGCCCGTGATCTGCTCGCATTGGCTCAGGATACCTTCCGGATTGCATCTTTGAACATCAGCATTGGCTCCGTGCTTTTGCAGCAATCACACTATACCGAAGCTATATCGATTTTTATTGAAAACCTGAAATACTTTGAACCCAGACAAGATATGGTTAACGCGGCCAAGTGTTACAGTAACCTTGCGACCGCATTTGCCCAAATGAGTAATTTTGAAAAAGCGATTGAATACAGCCGGAAAGCGCTTACCATTTTTCGGCAGCAGGGCATGGATCAATTTACGATGATCACCTTACCCAATCTGGCTACCCAATTCATGCAAAATGACCAGTTGGATTCAGCGAATCATTATTTTCAACTGGCTGAAACATTAGCCACCAGATACGGAAACAAAAGATCTCTGGCATTGATTTATACCAGCTTGGGAGACCTCAATTTGGAATCTGAGCACCTCGAGTTGGCTCGGGATTATACCCTCAAATCCATCCAGTTAAAACAGGAATTAAACCAGGCCAAGGGTATAAGCCAGGCGTACCATAACCTGGGGCTGATTGCCTTTAAAGAACAAAAATATCCGGAAGCAAGGAAATATTACCTGAAGGCGATGACTGATGCAGACAGCGAATCCCGCCTGGAATTGCTGAAACGAATTAAGGAGGTATTGGTAGCGGAGAGTAACTGGAAAGAGGCCACCCGCTATGCCGAAGAGGTACAAAAGCTGGGTGATAGTCTGCAGGCCGAAAAAAATATGAAGGAAATAGCTGCAGCAGTAAGCCAGTACGAAACGGCAAAAAAAGAAAATGAAATCCTGCAACTAAAATCCAAAAATCAGGAATTGGCAATCCGGCATAACCGAAACCAAATTTTCCTTTGGAGTATTGCTGCCTTATGTTTGGGTTTATTGCTCTTGGGTTACCTCACGTATAAGAATATCCATCGGAAAAGGGTGATTGACCGGCAAAATTTCAAGATCAATCAACAGAAAATGATTGAGCAACTGCGTCAGCAAGAACTGGATACCATTGATAATATCATACAAATACAAGAATCTGAACGCAGCAGAATCGCAGCCGATCTGCATGACAGTCTGGGCAGTAAACTGGCAACGCTTAACCTCTATGTTGATAAATTACAGGAAGAGGTTCCTGAACACATGAAAAAGGAACTTTCCTTAATTCCTTTAAAAAAATTAACGAATGATACCTATCAGGAGGTCCGACAGATCTCCCACAACATCAATGCGGGTGCACAGGTTAAGGATGGCCTTCTGGTAGCCTTACAACACATGGCCAACTATATTTCCCACACCAATAACATCCAGATTGAGGTATTGGGCATCGATCTGGACCATCGCATTGATAATACTTTGGAAATTCAATTATTCAGGGTGATTCAGGAATTGGTCACCAATGTAATAAAACATGCAAATGCAACTGAGGCCACCATTCAATTAACCAAGCATGATAGCGAATTGAATATTATTGTGGAAGATAATGGGTGCGGTTTTGATCCGGATGAAATCAAGTTTGGATTGGGGTTGAAGAACATTGAAAACCGGCTTGCCAATATTGGCGCGGAGTTCTCAATCGATTCGTCTCCGGGTCATGGAACAACAGTTATCATAAATACACCATTATGAATACAAAAATTATCATCGTCGATGATCATCAGTTGTTTATAGACGGGGTCAAATCCATATTGCAAGAAGTAGTCGATATTGAGATCATTGCTGAAGCACAGCATGGATTACAATGCATGCGATTACTGGAGTCCGGGATGATTCCTGACCTGATCCTTATGGACATCCGTATGCCGGTTATGGATGGCATTGCAACGATGCGGATGCTGAAAAAAGAGTATCCTAAAATTCAGGTTTTGGCATTAAGCATGTATGATCAGGAAGCAGATGTGCTGGAAATGATGGACGCGGGTGCCAGTGGCTACATCATCAAAAATACCGGGAAAAAAGAACTGGTCGAAGCCATAAGAATTGTCAGTCAAAAGAAATCGTATTTCAGTAAAGATTTGCCTGGTAATCTTCTATCAAAATACCACGAGGGTAGCGGCGCAGTAAAGTTGCTTACCCGAAGGGAAATAGATATCCTGCAGCTGATGGCCATGGGCCGGACGTCCCACGAAATAGCAAACGCCTTATCCATTAGTAAATTTACGGTGGACACACACCGGAAAAACATTCACCGGAAATTGCGTATTGCAACGAATGCAGGCCTGATCAAGTATACACTGGAGAACCTGAACAGAACGTAAATACCTACAAGTAGGTAGTGAGCCATGGAAATTTTGCGGTTAGCTTAGTGTTGACTGCAATGTGACCAAAATGTATTTCAAGAAAAAGCAGGATCAAATACCTCTAACGAATCATGCTTATGTTTCGGTGGTGTCTTTGCTGCTTATGTTCATCTTCTTGAACTTAGGGTTAATTAATTCGATTATCGCCCAGCCGGAACAGTCAGAATACGTTAATTATTGCGAACTGATCGAGTGGGGGAAATATTATGGAGAATTATCACTTGCGGATTCCGCGCGGTTGTTAACAGCCAAGGAGACAAAATGGTTTGATGACCTGAACAAACAGGTTTACCTCAACCCAAATTATTATCACCATTTACAGGCTGATGAATTTAGTGCCCGGTATGATTTCAGTCTGGCAAACCGGCAGCGATTTCCAGCCGGAGTGAAGTATCATGCTTCCCATACAAACCCCTATTTTATTTTTCATATTGCCAAGATCATTTACCGTTATAATCATGTCCCGATCGATGATGTGGTCCGCAAAGAACAGTGCGCAGAAGAAATTAACCGTCTGCTCCCCGGCACCAAAATCTGGAGTGATTTCTGCGCCTGGTGGCGGGTAAACCGGGATGAAGCCCAGATTTTGAGGTCCACCGAATTTGATGATTTCTCGCTATTCATGCAATGCTACTATTACGACGATTTTATCAATCCGCTGGCACCCAAGCAAACGGTGATAGGGCCCTATATTTTTTGCCCGAATGACACGGTGGAGGTGACCTGTTTTGATGAAATTAAAGTCAAGGAACCTTCGGCGGCCTATCCTTGCAACATGGGTGGAAAAATCCGCACGTATCTCAATACAGCTAAACTTCCAACGTATCCGGGTACAGAAAACTGTTCCGGAACGCTGTATGAATACATTTCCGAATTCCTTTCTGCGTGTGGTCGAGATACGTGTGTGCAGGTGTTTCGTATTCAACATGATCCACCGGAGATAATCTGTCCTCCTAACCGAACGGTTACCTGTGCACGAGATATTCATCCGGATACACCTCAGGTCAAAATTGCCTGTCATATACCCTATCGAATTTATACCGATACCGCAGTTCTCAATCGGGGTGAAGCAGATTGTCCTGAAGCAGAATACATCCTGCGTTATCATCTGGTGGATTCATGCGGGAATGAGACAACCTGTGAACAATTGTTTACAATAAAGAATACCGGGCCAAGCATCCGCTGTCAGCCGGACGTGACCGTAGACTGTTACCGGGATATCAAGATCGTTATACCGGTCATCAATTCATCCTGTGGTAAGCTCGATACGTCCTGGACCGGTCCGGTTTTGGTTTCCGGTACCGACAGTTGTCCGGGAGCCATCTATGAAGTTCGGTTTGAAGTGGTCGACAACTGCCAGCGAAAAGCTTCCTGCGTTCAACGATTTACAATAAAGAATTTACCGCTATCGCTGACCTGCAAAAAGGACACTATTGTACATTGTAAAGAGGACATCGTTATTGATCATTTGATTGCAGTGTCATCCTGTGGAGAGAAGATCCCTGCAATCTACCAGGGCCCAATACTCATCTCGGGTACGAGTAATTGCAAAGGGGCCCGCTACGCCATGATTTATACCGTAACAGACCGTTGCAACCGCACTGCCACTTGCAGACGTATCTTTACGCTGGATCCTCCCCAACCGGTGGTAGTTTGTCCTCCGGATCGGATAATTAATTGTGGTGAGCGGGTCTTCGATCCAGCCATTCTGCCGATGTTAGATAGCGTATGTGCGACACAACCAAGCATCTTTCCTGGCCAACCCCAACTCATTCAGGGTACTGACAACTGTCCGGGAGCCGTTTACCGGATCTTTTTCACCGTTAGCGATTCCTGTGGCTTCGAGACTGTTTGCCGGCAAACCATCACAATCCGTGACGCGCCTCTGCAGATAGCTTGTCCACCAGACAAAACAGTGGTTTGTGTGGACGATATCAAACCGGATATTGCAACGGTTTCGGACCCCTGCAGATTTGTTGTTTACATGGACGACGAAAAGCCATTACTGACTTCAGGTCTTCCCGATTGCCCGGGAACCGAATATTCCATCAAATACCTGGCCTGGGATGACTGTGAACGTTCCGATTCCTGCTTTCAGCGCATCACGCTCATTGATTCTGTACTTAGCATTAATTGCCCACCCGATCTAACCGTACAATCATTGAATGAGATGGTTGCAGGAAGTCCTCGGGTTGATATCGACTGTAACCGGCCGTACCGGATTGCTGTGCATGGACCCTACCTTAAGTCCGGGCCTCCTGAATGCCCGGGAAGCATATATGCCATCGATTATGAAGTGCATGATTCCTGCGGCAGAACCGACCTCTGTACCCAGCGATTTACGTTTGATCCACCACCGGTTAGTATCGATTGTCCGGATGACGTGACTGTTGCTTGTGAAGATGATATTGTAATACAGCCACAACATATTCCCTGGTTTTCAACCGCGGAGATCCCAAGCAGGGTGGATGGCCCCAACCTGATTCAAGGCATGGCCGGTTGTGACGGTGCGGTCTATGAAATCATCTATCAATATAAGCTGCCCTGCGATTCGCCTTTTGTATGCCGTCAGCGCATTACGCTGCAAAATCAGGGGCCAAGGTTGACGTGTCCTCCAGATCAAACCATCACTTCATTAAACGATGCCTTTGATCAAAATCTTCAGGTGGAAACCGATTGCCAGTTGAACTACGTGGTGCGGACACAAGGGCCGGATCTCAGGACAGGAATATCCGGGCAGCCAGGCTCGACCTATGATTTCGTTTATGTGGTAACAGATGACTGCAATCGCGAGGAACGCTGTACGCAAACACTCACCCTGATCGGTCTGGGAAACAACCCTTCCGGTTGCCCCTACCCAAGCGATTGGTTTGGTGTCAGCCGGGACCTGATTGAGAATCGTTCCAACCGATTCCAGCAGGATGTGGAGAAATTCATTCTCACCAAAACGTGTGAGCAAATTACCAGCTTGGTGGAGTCCGGAATAAACAGCTTTTACCAGGAGTGGGCTTCTGAGAGAATATTGGGTAATGAGGTGGGCCTAGCAACCGATATTGCACGCCGGGGGAATATTCAGAATGTTTTATCCAGGATCGGGGACATCCAAATTGCCATTAAAGCGATCGAGGCAGCCTTATTTGGCAGCGTCACTGAATTAAGAGATATCCTGGTGCCGGAAGTCCTGGGTCGCATGGCTACCTATCTGGCTGGAAATGGCACGCCTGCAGCGGTTGTATCCGTGCTAAATGATCTCGGTAAGTTTACGGAATATCTTAACCGTGAGATCCTGATCTCCAACCTCAACACCTTTGCCAATATGGCACCCAATGACCCTGATTTTTTTGACGCCGATCACTTTCTGGTACAATATGCCGGATTGAATGAATTGCGGCAACCCGGCCATAATGCATTCAATCGCATCCGCCTGGCTATTTACGATTATGCTCAATACCGGATGAATGGTTATCCGCTACCTCCGGCGACGGAGATTTGGAAAAGCCAACAGAATCTGAATGCGATCCGTACGGTGACGCGGACCATGCTGGATGAAGTATGCGAATTGTTTCATGCCAAATACCGGCTGAAGGTATTGCTGGACAAACTGAAGGCGGAGCAATCCATGTTAGAACGTTTCCAGGCCGTATGGAGGTATTTTGAAGCCTACGATTGCCTCACCAATCCTGATCCGGTGATGCCCGATTGTGCTTCCCTGCCCAATGTAACGGTCAGAGAGACTAGCCCGGGACAATATGAATGTGACTGTTTGTCTCCTTTCCGATGGAGTCCGGATCACCGGTTATGTGTGAAGGAGGAACCCTGCAATATCCCAAATGCCGTATCCATATTTCGCATCGATCACTACGAGTGCGATTGTCTTAGCGGCTACGAATGGAACGGAAATCATACGGCCTGCGTGTTGGAAGTTCCCGATTGTGCAACCCAGCTGGCTAATTCCGAGGCTGTCTGGAATCCTAACGTCAATGCTTACGAATGCCAATGCATCAGTGGCTATGAATACGATCCGAATACCGGTCAATGTGAGGTTAAAAAACCGGACTGTGCCGCACAGTTAGCCAACTCTGAAGCCGTATGGAATCCCAATGTAAATGCCTATGAATGTCAGTGTCTCATCGGTTTTCACTTTGATGCGAGCACTGGAAATTGTGAGCCGGACTTGCCCGATTGCAATGCGGTGCTGGAACATTCGGAGGCGGTTTGGAATCCGGCTATAAACGACTATGAATGTCAATGCGTGGCTGGATTTACCTACGATGTGAATTCCGGGCAATGCCTCCCCGCACCGCCGGATTGTTCAGTTTTTTATGCCAATACCACGCCGGTATGGGATGCTGCCGATCAGGATTACAAATGTGACTGCATTCAGGGTTACGTGTGGAAACCGAATGGATCCGGATGTGAACCTCCTACAGTTGTGGATTGCGGTGCTTATCCCAATACCACACTAATATTTGATCCTTCCACAAATGATTACCTCTGTGATTGTATTCAGGGATATAAATGGAATGCTTCAGGGGATGGCTGCGTCAAAAAGGCGGACCCTGCCCAGACCATTGGCATCATCAACACCATATTAAGTGGATTAACCAACGGGGCTGGTACAGCCGATAATCCTGTTGTACAACCACAAAATCAGCACCAGGGCCAATGCAATACCAAATACGGAAGTGGAGCCAATGCACCCGAACAATACACATTCAATATGGGAATATCCTTCGGAACGGTAACCATCAACTATGATACCTATACCATTAAAGACCGGATTCATGTGTATGCGGGGGGACTGAAAGTATTGGATACCGGGTGTGTTGGAACCAGCGGGAGTAAGTCCTTTCAACTGAATGGGAGCCAGATCCGGGTCATTGTCGATCCCGGATGTGATCCCAGCAATTCAACCGGGACCAGGTGGAATTTTACCGTCACCTGCCCCCAATAAAATGAAATAACTAATACCATGAAAATTGGATTTCTAGGCATAATACTATTTCTTGGTTGGCTGCCTTTGCAGGCTCAGGTGCAGTTTTCAGTAGTTTGTAATCAACAAAACAACCAATTGGAGGTGGTCGTTTCGGGAAGAGAGCAAATTTTCCAGAAGGTGTTGAAAGATCGATTCCCTAATCAGGCAGCGGCGGAAAAATATTTGCGCGACAACGCAGCGACCCTGAGTTGCGGCCCCCGGAAATCATCAACAGCCTCTCCAGCGGGGAATACTCAACCTTCTGTTACAACTTCCCCTCCTGCTACGGTGAACAATTCTCCCGGTCGAAATACCACTCAGCCGGGGGTACGTCTTCCGGAATTGAAGACCAAATCCAGTTATCTCGGCATCATCACTTATCAACCCGAACCCTTGAATGCATTTAAAAGGACATCCATTTCAGAATCCATGATTCCAACTTTCTATTATTCAGGTGGGCGGGATGTCGCCAAACAATTTGCATTGAATTTTGAAATGCTGTTTAACTATAAAAAATTCGACATTGATTACCTTCAGGGTAGTTCAAACATACGAACATTGACTAATTCCTATTCGCTGGCCGGAGGACTGCAGGGGCATTACCGGGTCAAACTGCCAATCGATGTGGTGAGCCCATTCGGACAGGCATCGGTAGGATACATGCATTCTTTCCTGACCAACGAGCTTTCCAATGGAGGAAGTGATTTGTCTTATGATCATAATTTCGGTCTATTTTACTGGAAGGTGGGTGCGGGAGCCCTTTTGATGATCAGCGATGGATTTGGTTTTTATATTGAAGGAGATTATTTCTGGACCAGATCCGTAAAAACATTGGGCCAGATCACTGAAGATATTCTGACGGAACAGGGTGTCTCGGATCCGCGGAGTATTGTTCCTGACTATTCGCCATTTACCGATGTGGTCAGCGGACAGAATTTTTGTTTTTCCGTGGGAATGGTATTCCGTTCCCTGTTCCGCTGAATCGAACCGTGTAACAGCAGTCACTTTTTCATTATTCCAATCCGGCTATATTTGGATAAAAAAGAACAATGTTTCGCTTACTATCGGGAGGTCTGATTGCACTATTATTGACAGCTTGTTCATCCGGACAACAATCAGAAAACCAGGATCAGGTTGATCAATGGTATTCACAAGGTGATGTTGTGGCCACAGCGGCTCAATCTCAATTGCTGACAAAAGTGAAAACAGCGCTGGAAACAGGCGGACCGGATTACACCATACCCTTTTGCCATACCAACGCCGGTCCGATTATGGACAGCTTGTCGCAGGTGTTCAAATGCACCATTGAGCGTATTTCGGATCGAAACCGCAATCCCGACCAACATCCGAAATCGGAGGAAGAAGCTGCGCTAATGCTGGCCTATGTCAATCGCCAGGTTGTAGGCGATACCGTTCTCAGCAATAGCGGGGCTCCGGTCTTCTATCGACCTATCGTCATTGGCCTCGAAACTTGCCTGAAATGCCATGGGCAACCGGGTACGGATATCGCAGAATCAACAATGGGTAAGCTGCGGGAGCTCTATCCGCAGGACAAGGCAACCGGATACCAGATGCATGATGTGCGCGGACTGTGGAAGGTCACCTTCCCGGAAGATTACGAATAAAGTTTCGGAGCTACTGATTTTTGGCCTCGATTGGTCATGAACCCGTTTTTGGCCCGGGATGCGGCAATTTATTGACATATACCATCTGGCGGGCCAATCTATATCATGTTATTTCTGATGGAACCTCCTATAAATTGGGAAAATTGTGTTCCATGAAAAAAATAATCTTGTCATTCGCCGTGCTATCCATATGCTTCGCCTGCGGGCCACAAGCCGGAAGCCCGGGTTCCTCCGAAGATCTTACTGCTTACACCACCAAAGGCAAGGAAGTAGCATCACTTACTCAGCAAACTTTTTTCCAGGAGGTAAATGATGCCCTCGCAGAGGGAGGGACAGAATACGCCCTTCAATTTATGCATCCGATCG
The DNA here is from genome assembly GCA_020636355.1 of Lewinellaceae bacterium. Lineage (GTDB taxonomy): Bacteria > Bacteroidota > Bacteroidia > Chitinophagales > Saprospiraceae > JAGQXC01. The sequence goes on from JACJYB010000014.1 coordinate 25,658, forward strand.
ATAACCCAAAGATCGACAGCCTTGATCGGGTTTATGCATGCACCATCGGGAGGACATCGAATAAAATCCGGAATGTAGCCAACAAGCCCGATGGACCGGAAGAATTGGCGCTGATCGAAGCGTATATCAACGGAAAAGTGCAGGGAGATACGGTACTTGTCCGGAATGATCACGTTATCTATTACCAGCCGATCTTGTTGAGCATGCCAGCTTGTTTGCAGTGTCACGGACAGCCTGGTGTAGATATTACCGAGAGTACCCTGGCCGCTATCCGTACGCTTTATCCGGATGATCAGGCGACCGGTTACAAGCTTGGAGATGTGCGGGGACTATGGAAAGTGAGCTTTAAGGATAAGGCCCAATAGCAACATTTCGGAAATGGAAGAGGCAGCCAACGCACGTTGGGCTCCTTATTCCCGTTGGGTGAAACGTCTATTGGCCATGAATAATTAAGGAACAGACCGATATTGGTCTTCGATCCAAACGCGCAACCAATAGTTGCCAGATGAGACCGTAGACAAGGGAAGGAGGAAGGTTTGATTGCCGCGAGATTTGAATTCATGCCAGGAAGATTCAATCCGTCCGGAGGAACCAATCAACTCAATTCGGATCTGCTCGGTGGATTGGGTAGTGATGCGGAGGTTTGCGTGATCAGTGACCGGATTGCCAAGCAATTCCAGGTTACCCTTCCAAGGCGCCGTTATGAAGATGGCAGATAACCCGATTGCTTCAAAGGCTCCTGCATCGATAGCACCTTCGCGGCTGTTGCCATTGAAGTCATCCTGAGGCGCACGATCGGCAACTCCGGCATCAATTGCCGGACTCCCAGCTAATAAATTATATTCCGTTCCTAGTTTGGGATCACGATTGGTTTTGTCCTTGGAGTGCGTAAGCCACTGATCCATTTTATCGGATGCACACACATTGCCGCCCCTGGAAGTTACGGACAACTTGCCCGCTTCCAATCCTATCTCTGAGCCATTGTTATCAAATACATTATTTTGTAATATTAAGCGGCTCTGATCCCCACCTTCCTGGAATTCAATGATAAATCCCTTGTTTGTTGTGTTGTTTGCAAAGGTGTTGTTGATCAGAAAGGTTGAGTCGTCATAATTATCGTAGTCGTTAAGGTAGATAATGCCATCGTATACAGAGCCACGAATATCATGCTCTTCCACCAGGCAGTTTTCCATCCAAAGGTTGTGATTGAACATGGATACGGCGGCTCCCCCTTCTGTGGCTGTGTTTTGAGTAAAGTGCGAGCGGCGGATCGTAACCCCATAGTTGCTCTTCATGGCGTCGTTGGTTGATGCAATGGCGCCTCCCTGGCCAGAGTTGTTTTTTTCAAAAGAGCAGTCTTCAATGGTGCATGCTGCGTCTTCATCAAGGTCTATTGCACCCCCTATCACGGTTGATTTATTTTGTTGGAAGCGGATGTCGGCCAGAATTACCTTATTGTATGGCCCATACGAGGCTATTCCACCTCCGTATTCATCGCTCGAATTGCTAGAGATAAAGCCCCCCTTGGCGGATAAATAGCCACTTTGATTGTAAATGCCGCCCCCTGAAAACGATGCTTTATTTCGCAACAGGTCACAATCAGTCATATACAAAGAGGTGTTTATTTCTTCCCTCGCAAGATAGATTGCCCCGCCGGAGCCAGCCTCGTTATCCGTAAAATCGGACCGATCCGCAGCCATGTCGGCATCCACCATCAAAAAGCACCCTCCCAGGTTTTCCGTAGTGTTGTATTTAAAGTTGCATCGGTCAAATTTCAATAGCGCTTCGTAGGCAACTACCCCCACGCCGCCGCCGACTCCATTTTCATTACAGCACTGGGTATTTTTTTCAAAATCACATTTTACCGCAGTCAGTGTCGAGTTCGAACCATTCACAAAAAGGACTCCTCCCAGATAGCTGGCTGAATTTGAGTTGAAGTTGGAGCTGGTACAGGTCACCTTGGCACCAAAGGTAACTTCGATGACTCCGCCACGCGCCGCTTTATTCTCTTCAAAGAGGCAATTGGTGAGGTAGCTGATGTTAGCCAGGTTAGTGGAAAAGGCTCCCCCGGTATCATCGCTTGAATTGTATTTGAATGTACAGTTCGTGGCACTAAAAGAGGTGGAATTGTTGGGCTGATAGACCGCTCCGCCGGCATAGGCGGAATGGTTGTATTGGAGTTGGCAATCTTCCATCTGGATCGATCCCTTTAACAACAAAATTGCACCACCATAATTTGCTGTATTGTAAAGGAAATAACAATGTGACATTTCGAGGTCTCCGGAAACGAGGATCCCTCCGCCAATCCCATATAAATTGGTTGAGTTACCGTTGGGGTTACCGGTTCCATTGGTGATATAAATTCCATCAAGATATACCGTTCCGCCTGACAGCGAGATCTCCATCACATGGTAAGCGTTATCGGAGCGGTGCTCCGTATACGATTCAATATCATCACCTGTCAGGTCTCCCGAAAGTCGTGTATAATAAGTGGTCCAGTCACGATCTTCCAATTTTGACTCTTTGCCGGTAAATCCGCCATATAAACGCAATGATTTTTTAATGAGGTAAGGCTTGGATTTTGCCGCCGGATGATAGGTGCCTTCTGCGATCCATAGTTCTGAGCCTGCCGGGACGGCGTCGATGGCTTTTTGTAAGTCTTTGTAGGCATTGATCCAGCTGGATCCATTGCTGGATCCGGAAGCATCGGATTTAACATAATATACTTTTGCTTGGAGAAAGAAACAGGATACGGCAAATATCAGGGTAAAAATAAATTTCATAAAACGTTGACTTTCAGGCAAAAATATGTACAACGGCCAATGTGAGCCATCAACCTTTTGGGTGATTTTTGTAAACCTTGAAAAATAGAATGTTAAATCTATTGCACATAAAGTTAATTATACTTTACATTTGTAAAAATAACTTTACAAAATCAACATTCAATGAAATCACAATGGTTGTTACCTCATCGCTTTCGGCTGCCCGGTTGGATCCTGCTGGTGCCGGCACTGGTATTTGGTGTTATGGTCCTTCATTTTGATTATAAGATCCCCGGATTGGTGATCGAATTGGGAGGTTCCGATATCTTTTGCGGTACGCAGGATCTGACAGACGAATTAGCCTTTTCGCTGGTCTGGGTCGCGCTTATTGCGATCGGATTTAGCAAAGAGCGATTTGAAGACGAAGGGACCCGGTTCATTCGCCTGGAAGCGTTGATCCGGGCCAGCTGGATTTATTCCATTTTGCTTTTTGCAGTCGTTTGGACGGTCTATTGCGATGCTTTTTTATCCGTATTAATCTATAATTTGTTTTCATTTCTCATCATCTATATCGTTTGTTACGAATGGATGAAACGATCCTGGAGGAGGCAGCAGGAAGATGAAGAATAAGGTGAAAATCCAACGAGCCATGCACGATCTGTCCCAGGAAGATTTGGCCCAAATCATTGGCGTGTCCCGGCAGACCATCCATTTTATAGAACGGAACAAATACGTTCCCTCGACGGTTTTGGCCCTCAAACTTGCTCGATATTTTAAAGTGAAGGTCGAGGAGCTTTTTGAGCTGGAAGACACAGATTAACCGTGCCGGTTTCAAGGTCATTTGTATCTTAATTCGAAAATAAAACGGATGACCACCATAGAAGCCACAACGATGACCTTTCTTCGGGACCTTTCGGTAAATAACAACAGAGATTGGTTTCAGGAGAACAAAGATCAGTTCGAAGCAGCAAAAAGCAATCTTGAAGCCTTTAAGAACAGTCTTTGGCATGCCATGAACCAGGTCGACGTTCTGGATGGGATCAAACTCTTTCGTATCTACCGGGATACCCGGTTTTCCAAAGATAAGTCTCCATACAAAAACTACTTTGGGTTAAGCATGTCGCGAGCTACGGCAAAGCGAAGAGGTGGCTATTATCTTCATCTGGAGCCCGGCGGTTCATTTGTTGGTGGTGGATTTTTTGGTCCGAATGCCCCGGACACCTTGTTGATCCGCACCGCATTTTCCGAAGACGATCGTCGGATCCGGCAGATTTTGGCAGACCCTGCCTTTGTAAAGCTCTTTGGACAGTTAGAGGGAGAAGCATTAAAATCTGCTCCCCGGGGATTTACCAATGACGATCCGGCCATCGATCTCATTCGCATGAAATCCTGGATCGTGCGGCGGCCCTTTACCGATGCAGAAGTTGTGTCGCCCCAGTTTCCCGGTGAAGTGGTGAAGACTTATATTGCCATGCGGCCTTACTTTGATTACATGACGGAAGTGCTTTCGTCCTAATCCTCAGCCCAACATCATGATAGAGAAGCCATGGAAACGGATTCTGATTTTTGGAATCGTCATTCTGACAGGTTGTCGACCGCAGCCGGAAGAGCCGCATCCACGAAACGTACTATTCATTGCTATCGATGATCTCAGGCCTCAATTGGGCTGTTACAACCTCCCCTACATGCATACGCCGAATTTGGACCGGTTGGCTGCCGGAGGATTTGTTTTTGACCGGCATTATGTACAGGTGCCTACCTGTGGGGCATCCCGGTACAGCCTGCTCACGGGGCGGAGACCGGCCACTCCGGATCACCTTTCTAACGATGTATTTGCCCGGTTAACCGCCGGGAAGCCGGAAGGAGAGCTACCCGAAAATTTCATTCATCTGCTCAGAAATAAGGGCTTCCGGACCGCTGCGGTAGGAAAGATTACCCACGCCCCGGATGGCCGGGTTTATGGTTATGAAGATGATCCCTCCGAGGTGGAAGAATTACCGCATAGTTGGGATCTTCAACCACGGGTCTATGGGCGGTGGGGTACCGGGTGGAATGCATTTTTTGGCTATGCCGATGGCAGCAACCGTCAGAGCAGGCATAAAGAGGTGCCACCCTATGAGATGTCGCCGGGACCGGATACCATTTATCCGGATGGGATGATAACCAGGGAAGCGTTGTCTCTGCTGGATACGCTGCAAAATTCCGGCCATCCTTTTTTTCTGGCGGTTGGTTATTATAAGCCGCATCTGCCCTGGACGGTACCACAAAAATACTGGGACCTGTATGCCGGGGACTCGCTGCCACCGATTCCGGTTCAGGATGTCCCTGCCGGCGCAGATCAGTCCAGCCTGCACGCGAGCGGAGAGTTTAATCAATACCGGGCAGTTCAGGAGCACCCGGATCTCCAACACCCTGCTTCTGCAGCTTATGCCAATGATCTTCGACGGGCTTACGCGGCATGTGTCAGTTATATCGATGCACAGATCGGGTTATTGATGCAGGCACTCGATGATCGGCATCTTACTGATCAAACGATGATCGTCATCTGGGGAGACCATGGATGGCACCTGGGAGATCAGCGCGTGTGGGGAAAACATACGTTGTCGGAATATGCTTTACGCAGTGCCTTGATTTTGAATCTTCCCGGGGACACACTACGAGCCAGGCACATGGCGCAGCCAGTAGAAACGATCGATGTTTTTCCTACCATCCTGGAAGTGTTAGGACAGGGAAAGCCAGATTTTGCAGAAGGTAAGTCCCTCCTGGCGAATCTTAAGGGAGAACCCGATGATCCTTCTGCGGCCGCATTCAGTTTCTGGCAAAGAGGCATCAGTATGCGGACAAATAGATACCGGTTAACCCAGTACCTGGATCATGGAAAAATTTATACCGAGTTATTTGATTATCAGCAAGATCCGGATGAGTCCCAAAATCTGGCCGTGGGGTCTGCCGAAATCGTCCGGGAATTGATGCCCCGGTTGCAGGCACACATGCCAGAATATCTCCGCGCCCTTTTTGATCAGCCGGGACAAGCCAAATAGTTGCATTTACCCGATAATGTGTGATAAACAACGGCAAAGCGATGGCTGATCAGCGGATAAAAAGTAACTTAGTCTGGAACAACAATACGATTTGGCTATGAAATTACACGCAATTGCTATCCTTCTTTTTGGTTTTTGTCTAACACTAAATGCCCAACAATCCAACGGTGACGTGATGGATTGGGAGAAATACGATCCGCCTTCCACGTTGGTTGTGCCGGAACATCCCACCACGCGGGCAAAATTTCCATTTGTAGATGTGCACAGTCATCATTGGCGCGGTTTGGATCGTGCTTATTTCGAAAAATTGGCAAAGGAAATGGATGAATTGCATATGCAGGCGATGATCAATTTAAGTGGTGGAACCGGCTTGTCCCTGAAAAATATGGTGGATAGTGCGCAGCGGTACATTCCAGGCCGGTTTATTGTATTCGCCAATATTGAATTGCGGAGCATTGACGATCCCGAATTTACGGCGAGCACAGTCGCCCAGTTGGAAAATGATCACCGCAATGGAGCCCGCGGGCTGAAGATTTATAAGTCCCAGGGCATGGATAATAAGGATTCAAAAGGTAACCGGATTGCTATTAATGATCCCAGACTGGATCCCGTCTGGGAAAAGTGTGGCGAATTGGGAATGCCCGTACTGATCCACTCCGCTGATCCCGCTCCATTCTGGCAACCCTGGGATGAACAAAACGAACGGTGGCTGGAGTTAAAGGTACGTTCGGGACGCAGGCGTGCCGATTTCGAAGCCAGTTGGGAACAAATTATTTCCGAACAGCACGATATTTTCAGGAAGCATCCCAATACAACCTTTATTAATGCGCACCTGGGTTGGTTTGCTAATAATCTGGATACGCTGGCGCAATTGCTGGATGCGATGCCTAATATGTACACTGAAATAGGAGCTGTGATCGCCGAATTGGGGCGCCAACCCCGTGCTGCCAAAGCTTTCCTGACCAAATATCAGGACCGGGTCCTGTTTGGCAAGGATTCGTACAATCCGGAGGAATACCATACCTATTTCCGGGTGCTGGAGACAGCGGATGAATATTTCCCCTATTACAAAAGGTATCACGCCTTCTGGCGGATGTATGGCCTTGATTTGCCGGATGAAGTATTGGAAAAGCTTTATTATAAAAATGCGCTTAAGATTATTCCGGGTCTGGATCCCGACCAATATCCGCAAACAAATTAGTGTTAATCACTGCTATGGAAAAAGATCTTCGATATCCCATCGGCCCTTTTGAACAGCCTGATATGGTCAGTGAGGAGGACCGTATCCGGTATATTGCTACGCTGACTGCCTTCCCCGGGCAGGTAAGCAGTCTGGTTGTTGGATTGGACAATGACCAGTTAGCCCGTACCTATCGTCCGGGTGGGTGGTCCGTCCGGCAACTGGTGCATCATGTCGCTGACAGTCACACCAATAGTTTTATCCGCTTTAAACTGACCCTTACGGAGGATACGCCGACCATCAAGCCTTATTTTGAGGATCGTTGGGCAGAGCAAGTGGATTATACCTTGCCTGTTGACGTGTCTCTGGGAATTCTTGAAGGGATACATATTCGCTGGGTGGCCTTACTGGAGAATTTATTTTCTGAGGACTGGGCGAAAGCCTATATCCACCCGGAATACAATAAAGCCTATCGATTGGATGTAGCACTGGCTCTTTATGACTGGCATTGCCGACATCACCTGGCCCATATGCAACAAGCCCTCATCGATCCATAGTAGAAAGAAATTGGGTTTAAATTCTAGCATCGATAGGTAGATCCGATTAACTTAGCCTGGTGAAAGAAGCCATATGGACAAGACAAAAGAGATCATTCAGGCTACGATCCACCTAACCAGTCAATTTGGTCTGGAGGGTGCATCTGCAGCCAAGATCGCACAGGAAGCCAATGTGACACCTTCGGTAATGGAAGGGTATTTCCCGACCCACTGGCATCTTCTCGAAGCCACCTATCAATCGGTTCAGGCCGATCATATGAGGGTATTGAAAAAAGTTTTAACCGATCACGCCAACGATTACTCAGAGGCAGCATTAAGAAGCCTGTACCTGGCATCCACTCAATATTGGCTGGCCCATGAAAATGCCTTCGACTTTGCCCAGCAATATTTTAACTCCAGCCACTTTACCGAAGAGGTAAAGGCGAAAACCGATGCGTTGTTTTCTGATTTGGTGCATTGGTTTGACCAAGCCATGCGACAAGGACTGGTTCGCGAGATTGCCGTGCAGCAACTCTTACCTTTGTTATTTGCAAATATCGTGACAACGGTTCGTTGCATTATGGAGACCGAAGTATTGGTCGAAAAGGATCATTACAACCATGCCGGATACCAATTCATTTGGCATGCACTTCGGCGCTGATATGTTTCGAATTAAGGTTTCGGCATTTATTATCTGGGCAGGTATTTTTTGCTCAGGGGCAGCTAAAGTCCAAGCCCAGGGTCGTTTACTGGGAGCTGATCTTTCCTATGTCAATGAAATGGAGGATTGTGGTGTCACCTACCTGGAAAACCATGAGGCAAGAGATCTCTATGACCTGCTGGAAGACCATGGGTGCGCGCTGGCCAGGTTCCGGCTTTGGCACACGCCTTCCTGGTATGACCAATTGAATCAGGGAAAGCGATATTCAGATCTTCCGGATGTGATGAGGAGCATCAAGCGGGCCCGGGAGCATCACATGCAGGTACTCCTGGATTTTCAGTTGAGTGATTTTTGGGCGGATCCATCACGGCAATGGGCTCCTTCGGCCTGGTCCTCGGTCATTGCCAATCAGGCCATCCTGGAAGATTCGCTTTACGAATACGTTCGCCGTACCCTGTTGGATCTTCATACAGCCGGTTTACTCCCAGAAATGGTGCAGATAGGCAATGAGACCAACCGGGACATACTCATGGCACCCGGGGTTGATGCGCCATGGGAGCTGAACTGGTCACGTAATGCCCCATTATTTAATACAGCTATAGATGCGGTGCGGCAAGTGTCTTCGGAAACGGGATCACCAATCCGGATCGCGTTGCATATAGCCGGCCCTCAGAACGTAGAATGGTATATGGATGGTTTTATTGAACACGGGGTAACCGATTTTGATGTCATTGGTATGTCCTATTACTGGCCTTACCATCAACCAGTGACCATTGGAGAGACGGGAAAGATCATTGGCCGGCTACGTCAGCGATATCCGGATAAAGAGGTGATGGTCCTGGAGACTGGATGCATCTGGACAACTGCTTCCAGCGATCAGGCTGTCAATGTTCTGAATGAAATTGAACCGGGTTATGGACCGCCGGATCCGCAAAATCAGGCGAAATGGCTGATCGAGCTGACCAAAGAAGTATTCCGGCAGGGAGGATCAGGGGTTATCTATTGGGAGCCGGGCTGGGTATCATCCGGTTGCCGGACTTATTGGGGGCAGGGATCACATTATGAGAATGCTGCTTTTTTTGACTTTGACCACAATTTACTGGCCGAAGGTGGAATCCGTTGGCTCGAATACGACTTTACGACAGCGATCTCCCCGGTGCCCGTCAGGGAGGAAGGATTTCAAATTACCTTCTTGTCCCATGAATGCATCTTTAAATCCGAAGCGGAACGTTTTGGAGCGGGATATTCCTATCAGTTGATTGATGTCCTTGGTCGAATCGTTCAGTCTGGCACCATGCATTCGTTGGATGGTACAGATCACCAACGCACACTTCCTATTACCGACCAGCTATCGGGCTGGGTGACCTGTATTTTGCTCCGACAGAACCGGGTGGTCGCCGTTAACTCGCATTGGGCCGGATTGTGACGAAGATCATATTGCCCGCCAATCCGACAATGTACATTTGCACAATAGATTCGAATTATTGTAATAGGTGTTCGCCAGACACTTAAGTTTGATAATCCGAAGCTCACGAACACTTACCTCTCCGTTGATTGAATTGCCACACTTGGTGCATGGCATTCTATTTTTTTAATTATCAAGAAGTTATCCCTTTTTGACTTGAGTCACATCAATGTATGATGACCGTCATCGCCAAACCAGCAGCAAAATCAACTCAATCGGCGGTAGATTGACATGTAATACATAAGTAATAGCTGGATAGCTTCAGATTGTAGATAATTTTGACCGGCTTGCCAATGAGGTAAGATTTATTTGCAGGCAGGTAAGACAATATATTCTTCAACTAATAATTAGTGGATATGAGCGTTACAATTAGACGTCTAAGTACGTTTCTGATTTTCTTCTTCGTCCTCGCTGGTTTGATGGCGCAAAAAACCGTAACGGGTATGGTGCTTGATGGCGAAACAGGAGAAGGCTTGATTGGCGCGAATATCCGTGTGCCAAATACTTCGATAGGTACGGTCACGGATATTGACGGCAGTTTCAGCCTTACGGTAGCGGATGACGTTACCCAGCTGGAAATCAGTTATACCGGATATGAAAATCAAATCGTATCCCTGGACCAAGGACTAAATCTCACCATTCGTCTGTCGGTGGGAAGCACGCTGGATGAGGTGCTGGTTATCGGTTATGGTACCGTAAAGCGGGAAGATGCCACCGGATCGGTACAGACGGTAAGTGCCAAAGATTTTAACATGGGGGCAATCAGCTCTCCCCAGGAGTTGATCTCCGGCAAGATTGCAGGTGTCCAGGTTACCACCAACGGGGACCCGGGAGGAGGTTCGACCATTCGTATTCGGGGTGGTTCTTCGCTCAGTGCCACCAATGATCCATTGGTAGTTATTGATGGTATACCGGTAGCTACCGATAACATTTCCGGTTTGCGGAATCCCCTGAATGCTATCAACCCCAATGACATCGAGACCTTTACCATCCTGAAGGATGCATCGGCAACCGCCATTTACGGTTCCCGTGCTTCCAACGGTGTTATTCTGATCACGACAAAAAAAGGTAGTCTGAAGAATAAGATCCGGGTGGACTATTCAGGTAATGTGTCGGTAAGTACACGGGCCAAGTCGATAGATGTTCTTGGTGCTGACGATTTCCGCAGTTTTGTTACATCCCGGTATCCAAGCGGGCATGCTGCTTTGGGGTTATTGGGAACAGCCAATACCGATTGGCAGGATGTGATCTTCCAGAATGCAGTAGGTCAAGATCATAATGTCAGCGTATCCGGCGGCGTAGGAGAGATCCCTTACCGCGTATCACTGGGCTATACCAACCGGGACGGACTCTTGAAAACCGACAACTTTAGTCGGACGACAGCCGCTATTAACCTGTCACCGGGATTGCTGGATAATTACCTGCAGATCAATGTCGGTTTAAAAGGGATGTTTGCCAAGAATCAATTTGCTGACTGGGGTGCGATCGGATCCGCCATTAACTTCGACCCGACCCAACCGGTATATGATTCAGAAAATGATTACGGTGGTTATTTCACCTGGGTGGGCGTCGATGGCCGGCCCAATACCCTGGCACCTGCCAATCCACTGGCACTGCTGGAATTGCGGGATAATCACTCCAATGTCAATCGTTACCTGGTCAATGCCAGCGTAGATTACCGGATGCATTTTCTGCCTGATCTGCGTGCTAACCTGAACCTGGGTTATGATTATTCTGACGGTTCCGGGACGAACTTTGTTCCGAAACTCGCTTCTTTTACCTATTCAGATGGTGGATATAGCGGTGATTATTCTCAAAACAAGAAGAATAGTACGCTGGAATTCTATCTCAACTATGTGAAAGATTTATCCAGCACGCTTAAACTGGATGTCATGGGAGGTTACTCCTGGCAGCATTTTTATGTATCCAATTATAATTTTGCTTCCAATGTTGACGGTACCGAAATCCTGAGCGTAGCCAACACGGACCCACGTGAATATTACCTGGTATCCTTGTTTGGACGTGCTAACCTTACCATAGCGGAAAACCTGCTACTGACAGGTACGCTGCGCCGTGACGGTACTTCACGCTTTTCCCCGGACAACCGGTGGGGATTGTTCCCCGCCTTTGCCGCCGCGTACAAGGTGATTGAAAATCGCGATGCATCTACCCTGTCCAATTTAAAAGTTCGTTTGGGTTATGGCGTAACCGGCCAGCAGGACATTGGGTCGGACTATTATCCCTACCTGGCCCGTTACCTTTCCAGCCAGGAGAATGCACGTTACCAGTTTGGTGATCAGTTTATCACCACATTGCGGCCCAATGGCTACGATGCCAACATCAAATGGGAGGAAACGGCAACGTACAATGCAGCCCTTGACTATGGCTTCCTCAAAGACCGGCTGTATGGTTCGATAGAGTATTATTACCGGAAGACGACTGACCTGATCAACTTCGTGCCGGTGCCTGCCGGGACAAACCTCACCAACTTCATTAACACCAACGTTGGTGACCTGGAGAATCGCGGGGTTGAGTTTTCCATTAACGCCGTTCCGGTGGAGAAGGAAAACATGTCCTGGGATCTTGGATTTAATATTACGGCTAATAAAAACAAGATCACCCGGTTAACCGCAACGGACGATCCCAATTATCCTGGAGTTTATACCGGAGGTATCTCGGGTGGGGTAGGTAACACCATTCAGATCCACAGCGTAGGCTATCCGGCGAATTCATTTTACGTCTACGAACAGGTTTATGATGAAAGTGGTATACCGATCGAAGGTTTGTACGTAGACCGTAACGGTGATGGCCAGGTTACCCCTGATGACCGCTACCACTATCAGAAACCGGCACCGGACTTGTTCTTTGGATTTACGACATCGTACCGGATCGAAAATTTCGACATCTCGATGGCGGCCAGAGCTAATGTAGGTAACTATGTTTACAACAACGTTGCTTCCAATCTGGTTAACTACAGCAAAGTTTATCATTCGACAAACTACCTGACCAACATCCTCAGCGATTACGGAGCTTATGACTTCACGGATCCTCGTTACTTCAGTGACCGATTTATAGAAAATGCATCGTTCCTGAAAGTAGACCACATCACGGCCGGCTACCAGTTTGATCATGTGCTGGGCTTGCGTGGTATCCGGGTTTACGCTACGGTACAGAACCCGTTGATCATCTCCGACTATACCGGAATTGATCCGGAGATTGCCGGCGGTATCGATAATAATTTCTATCCGAGGCCGGTAAACTATTTGTTGGGTCTGAATGTCAACTTCTAAACCATTAAAAAGCAAATGATGAGAAAATTCATTTATATAAAATCTTTCCTCGTCCTATCTGCCCTGACGCTGGTTGGTACCGGTTGTTTTAAGGACCTTAATACCGTACCACTGGATACAGACGAGATTACTTCAGCCACCGTTTACGACAATCCCCAGGCCTATGAACAGGTTCTGGCTAAATTGTATGCGGGTCTGGCTGTGAGCGGACAGCAAGGTCCGGCAGGTCAACCTGACATCAGCGGGATCGACGAAGGTTTTTCAACCTATCTAAGACAGTATTGGAAAGCTCAGGAATTGTCCACGGATGAAGCGGTCATTGCCTGGAATGATGGTAACATCAAAGATTTTCATGAACAGGATTGGGACTCGAACAACGAGTTCATCGCTGCCATGTACAACCGAATCTTCTACCAGATTTCCCTATGTAATGAGTACTTACGCGAAACAACGGATGAGAAGCTGAGTGAAAGAGGTATTTCCGGCACGTTGCTGGACGATGTAAAGACTTTCCGGGCTGAAGCGCGGTTCTTGCGCGCATTGTCTTACTGGCACGCTCTGGACATGTTTCGCAATGTCCCGTTCGTAACCGAGGCCGATAAAGTTGGGGCATTCTTCCCGGAACAGATTACGGCACCGGACCTTTACAGTTTTATCGAGAGTGAGTTACTGGATATTGAGCCTGAACTTAAGGCACCCCGTACGAATGAATATGGCCGGGCTGATCAGGCTGCAGACTGGATGTTGCTGGCCAAAATGTATTTGAACGCCGAAACCCACATAGGGACTCCCAAATACAGCGAGTGCATCACTTATGCTCAAAAGGTCATTGACGCCGGTTTTTCACTGGAATCCAATTATGCCAAGTTATTCATGGCCGATAACAACACCTCCAATGAGATCATTTTCCCGATTGAGTTTGACGGTGTGAATACGCGCACCTGGGGTGGGATGACCTTTGTCGTCCATGCTGCTGTCGGTGGTAGCATGAAGCCTGCTGAGTTTGGGATCGATGGCGGCTGGGGTGGTACACGGACCACAAGTGCTATTGTATCCAAATTCCCGGCAATCGGTTCCGGTACGGATCTGATCAGCCCGAATGCAGGCAGTACGAACTTTACCGCTCTTTACGTCCCCGGCGGATACCAGGGATGGGATCCCAGCAATACCTCAACCGTTCTGGCCGATGCAAATGGAGACAACAACTTTGAAGGCTATCTGTACTTCCCGGATGCAAATACTGAATTTAAGTTCACGACCGGTCCTAACTGGGATGTCAACTTTGGGGATTCGGGAGCAGATGGAACTCTGGATTCAGGAGGTGATAACATTAAGGCAGCCGATGCCGGTATGTATAAGATCAACGTTGACATGAATAACCTTACTTATACGATAACGAAGATCGACTGGGGATTGATCGGTTCTGCAACGCCATCCGGATGGGATTCAGATCAGAATATGACGTACGACGCTGATGCCGGAGCCTGGACCATCCAATTGGATCTGGTAGCGGGCGAGGTCAAGTTTCGTGCCAACGACGGATGGGATATCAACCTTGGTGACAATGGTTCGGATGCGCTGCTGGAATACGGTGGTGATAATATTGTCATACCCTCTGCCGGCAATTACATCATAAAATTATTCATGAATCCGACCGGGTATACCTACTCCATTGCACTGGCGAGCTTTGATAGCCGGGCTATGTTCTATACCGATGGACAGTCTCTTGAAATAGATGACATCGCACAATTCGTGGAAGGCTATGCCGTATCCAAATTTACCAACCTTCGCTCCAACGGCCAGGCAGGTTCTGACCTTACTTTTATCGATACAGACTTCCCGCTGTTCCGTCTTGCGGATGCATATCTGATGTATGCGGAAGCAGTGGTACGCGGTGGTGCAGGTGGTAGCATGTCATCTGCCGTACAATACGTCAATCTGGTTCGTGAACGCGCCTACAACGGCCCATCAGGAGATATCGCACAGGCCGATCTGACGCTGGACTTCTTGTTGGATGAGCGTGCCCGTGAATTCCTCTGGGAATGTACCCGGCGTACTGACCTGATCCGCTTTGGTAAATTCAGTTCAGGCAATTACGTATGGCCCTGGAAAGGTGGAGTAAAAGACGGTACCTCCACGGATAGCAAATACAATGTTTATCCTATTCCTGCTTCTGACATTGGGGCTAACCCCAATCTGGTTCAAAATCCTGGTTATTAATCCTTAAATCGTAATACCATGACCAAAAATATAATTTATCTAACCTTCCTGTTCTTTGCGCTGTTTACTGCTTGCCAGGATGAGGCTTTTGGCCCGGTTATCCAGGTCGGAAGCCCACCGGCCATAACCAGTCCGGCAGCAGGCTCTAACTTTGTAATTACGGAAGATAAAGCGCAGCTAGCCTTTGGAACGTTTACCTGGACACCGGTAGAATATGGATTCCAGGCAGCTGTGTCGTACAATCTGGAGGTGGATCTGGCAAATAATTCATTTTCGGATCCGGTATCCCTTGGGATTATTAATGCCACCTCCCTGGACGTGATCAATGACAAGATCAACAGTGTCCTGTTGGCTAAAGGCATCAGCGGAGGTACGCAAACTGCTATGGCAGCTCGCGTCACTGCGACGGTCAATCCGGATGTGGCTCCGGTGGTTTCCGAGCCATTGACTTTTAATGTAACACCGTATGAAGCTGAGATTATTTATCCGGTATTGCATGTGCCGGGAAGTTACCAGGGCTGGAATCCTGGTGACGAAGCAACGGTAATCTTTGATCAGAAAAACAATGGCAAATTCGAGGGATTCATCAACTTCCCTGATGGAAATACCGAGTTTAAATTTACCGATGGACCAAGTTGGGATGTCAACTATGGCGACAATGGAGCCGACGGGACCCTTGATCGGGACGGTTCCAACATTGTAGCCGTAGACGCAGGCGTATACCGGTTGAAAGTAGACCTGAACGCACTTACTTATAGCATTTTAAAGACCGATTGGGGATTGATCGGGTCCGCTACGCCGGCAGGATGGGACGCTGATCAGAACATGACCTACGATCCGGTCACCGGTATTTGGAGCATCACGCTGGATCTGGTCGCTGGTGAAATCAAGTTCCGGGCCAATGACGACTGGGGTATAAACCTCGGTGATAACGATGCCAATAAAAAATTGGAGTACGATGGTTCGAACATTGTGATCGGTGAAGCAGGAAACTATACCATCGATCTGATACTTAATGTTCCGGTCTATACCTATACCGTAACCAAAAACTAACAGGTGATACTATGTTATCCCAAGCCCCCCGGAATACCTTCTGGGGGGCTTTTTATATTTTACATGAAATTACATTAAGGATGAAAACCTGGAAATACCTAATGCTGTTCTTCGCCATCCTAGTGCCCCTTAATGCGCAGGCACAAAGTCGGATAGAGCGGATTGAACCACCTTCTTGGTGGGCAGGCATGCATGACCCAACCCTGCAAATCATGGTCTATGGCCAGGATCTGAAAGGTTACCAGGTTTCGACCGATTACCCGGGGGTGCAGGTTGTGGCGGTACATGATGCCTTCAGCCCAAATTACGTATTCGTGGACTTGCTTTTCCACTGGGATGTTCAGCCGGGCACGGTAGGCTTAAAGCTTCAGCGCAGCGGTTCTCCCGATTTACAGATTGATTATCCTTTAAACCGGCGTCGTTCCGGTTCCGCCTTCCGGGCGTCATTTACTCCGGAAGATGTTATTTACCTGATCACACCGGACCGATTTGCAAATGGGCTAACGGCCAATGATCAGATGCCCGGCATGCCGGACCCGTACAACCGGACCGATCCTTTTGGCAGACACGGAGGCGATCTACAGGGCATTAAAGAACATTTGGACTATGTAAAGGGTATGGGATTTACGGCACTATGGATAAATCCCGTCCTCGAGAATAATCAGCTGGCACAATCCTATCATGGTTACGCAACCACTGATTTTTACCAGGTAGATCCACGCTTTGGTACGAATGAAGATTTTCAGGAATTAAGTGAACAGGCTGCAGGCCAAGGGCTCAAAGTGATCATGGATATGATCGCCAACCACTGTGGAGACCGGCATTGGTGGATGCAGGATCCTCCTTTTGAGGACTGGCTCAATTATCAAGGTCATCCGGAAATAACCACCCACCGCCGTACCGTGAACCAGGACCCTCATGCATCTTCCGCCGACCGGGAAAAATTTTCTTCCGGTTGGTTTGTTACGCAAATGCCGGACTTGAATCAGCGCAATGTTTTCATGGCTAACTACATCATTCAAAACTCGATCTGGTGGGTTGAGTACGCGAACCTTTCCGGGATAAGACAGGATACTTATTCTTATCCGGATAAATACTTTATGGCCAATTGGACATGCCGGATTCTGAATGAATACCCCAATTTTAACATTGTCGGAGAAGAGTGGGTTGGCAATCCATCCATCGTATCGTACTGGCAGCGCGGAAAAATAAATCAAGACGGATATACCTCTTGTCTGCCCAGTTTAATGGATTTCCCCCTTACAATGGCGTTGCATCAGGCTTTAAATGAGGATTCGGATTTTGGCTCCGGATGGATCAGAGTTTATGATGTTCTGGCGAATGATTTTGTGTATTCTGACCCGGGAAACCTGACCATTTTTCCTGACAATCACGACATGAGCCGGATCCTGACCCAGGTCGGAGAGGATGTGGCGAAAGATAAACTGGCTCTGGCATTCATCCTGACTACCCGGGGTATTCCGCAGATCTACTACGGAACGGAGATCCTGATGTCCAATCCGGGCACCGATAGTCACGGGGTTATCCGCAGTGATTTTCCGGGTGGATGGCAGGGTGACCGGGTGAATGCATTTACCGGTCAGGGACTAACGCCGGAACAAAAGGACATGCAGTCCTATGTGCGCACTCTTTTACAATGGCGTCAGAGCAATGATGCAGTTCGTTATGGCAAGTTGATGCATTATGCTCCGGAGCAAGGAGTTTACGTATATTTCCGGTACACGGATGACAGGGTGGTCATGGTCGTATTGAATAAGAACAACGAGGTCGTTCCGTTGGACCTGTCACGTTTTGCAGAACAATTGCAGCCGGGTCAGGAAGCAAGAGATGTGCTTCACAATCAAATCATCCATTTGGAGCAAAAACTGGAACTCGTTCCTATGGAACCGTTGATCCTTGAATTCGTGAAGTAAAATACCTGGCGTCATGAAAAGGTGATCCGGGAAGCATCTTCTTGGGTCAACTCCTTGTTTGGATGTGTTCCACCACGGTCAGGGAATCGTTATAGATCGTGCCCAGGATCCCTCCCAGTTTGTAATTGTCAAATCCTACGAAATAGAGATCCTCAAAAGCCCCATAGCCAATCGGTGCTTTGGGATAACCATTCTGGTCCAGAAAGTCCCGGATACCGGGGATAAATTCCTCCAGCATGGCCCGGTATCCTGTGGCCAGGATTACTGCATCGAAGGGGCGGGAGCTACCATCTTTGAAGTGGATCTCCGTATCTCCAAAACCGGCCACATCACCCACCACTTTAATTTTTCCTTTCTTGATCATGGCCACGGTACCCAGATCAATGACCGGCGTCTTTCCGGTTTCACGCAATTGTACGGCTGGGTGTGTTGATGACAGCGGAACCCCATATTTGCCCAGGTTTCCGATGACTATTTTACGGATTTGCGTACCTATCCAGTCACCGATTCCCCACGGCAAACGGTCTAGCGTTTTGGCCGTTACCTGTACCGGGTTACCGGCAACATCCCTCGGGACAATCGTGATCGGAGAACGGACCGACAGCGTAACGTCAATGTTGTGTTCGGCCAGGTCCAAGGCAATTTCAGCACCGGTATTACCCATGCCGATGATTAGAACTTGCTTGTTCCGGTAGGGAGACGGGTTTTTATAATCCGCACTATGTGTGATGGTTCCGGTGAACTGACTTTCGCCGTCCCAATGGGGCAGGACCGGGATTCGATTGATACCCGTACACACCACCACGGAATTGGCCCGATATATCTTTTGGCTGGTGGATATTTCCCAACCATCCTCGGTTCGACGCATTCCCGAGACCGATTGATTAAATTCCGGATTGATGTTGAAATGCCTGGCATATTGCTCAAAATAAGTAAGCAAGGACTTTCTGGGAACGTAGACCGGATAATCCGTGGGAAAGTCAAGGAGTGGGAGATTTGACAGTTGTTTGACGGTGTGCAGACAAAGCCGGTCGTAGTGTTTGGACCACATCACACCGATCCGATCTGAGCGCTCAATGATGGTAAACGGCAAACCCGCCTGGCGCATTCGCCCTGCTACTGCCAATCCGGCCGGCCCGGCGCCAATGATCAGTGTATGATGGTTGCTCAATGGAAGCGCTTTACGGTTGATAAAATAGCATTTAACTACCCGAGCCTTGCCTTTTTTTGTCCCTGTCGATGATAATAGGGATTTGTTCCGGATGCAGGTTTTTCCCGATGATGATGCGATCCGGATTCAGCACGTAGATCTCAGGCGTATTGTCCACATAATATTTGGCATAAATGGAAGCATTGGTCGGATCAAATACATTGACAAATGCACTGGTATTGAATTTTTTAATGAAGCCCTGCCATTCTTCCGGGTCGGTGTCCAGGGCAATCGCATATACGCCGAAACCTTTACCTTCGCGTTTCCATTGGTTGAATAAATTGAGCAACTGAGGCGTTTCTGCGATACAATGGTCACAATTCGGATTGAACATATAGACCACTATGTACGGTTCTTTCATGTCGTAGATAGACCTTTTTTGGCCACTAGGGTCGGTGGAGATGACATCAGGCGCTTTTAACCCGACGCAACTTGCGGCCATTTCGCTGGCCCTTTTCTGCAAGCCATAGATTTGCATCGAGTCCGCCCAAAAGGCCAGGTCCCGGGTGATGTAATTCTGGACCAGATGGACATAGACCGCCTCGGCATCCATCAGGTTGACTTTGCCCGGTTCGTATTTCAAGCCAATCCAGTTGACAAAAAATTTAAAGTAGGGCTTGTCCTCTTTGACCCGGTTAATCAACGCATCGGCGGATTGGATAATACTGTCTGCATCCTGAATGGTCAATTCAGTCATATAACGGTTGAGTTTGTTGTAGATGACCGGTGTGCGGAGCAGCCTTTCATCTGAAAAGTCAACACCATCCCAGAAGGCTCTCCGGTACCGGACTAATTTAACATTGAGGTCCGGCTGGCCATCGGGACCCATCACATCCGGGATATCCGGATTTTTTCCTGCATTCTTGAATTTGGTTACAAAAGCATCCGGGTATTTCGCGAGTACATTATCGGTGACTTCGGTACGGGCCCGGACCAGGCTATCTCGCCGGGCTGCCAGCGCAGGGTAGGCAGGATCAGATGGATCCATCGCTTCAACCTGACTGTTTAAAGGTTCAATCTGCCGGTTATAAACATCCTCCTGGTGGGTAATTCCGTACAACAATTCGTTTTCCAGATTACCTTCGACTTTAATCTGGCCGATGAGTTCGTTGATCACCGTATTCACTTTCATGGTCTGATCTACATCCACGATCAACGGGAAGGAAGCGCTGTTGGCAAGCAATACATAGACGACACCTTGAGGATAAGGCTCTTCACGCTGGAAATGCAGATCACCTTTTTCATCCATCTGGGCTGAATCCAGTTTGAACCGTTGGTCGCCATAAATACCAACGAGATAAGCCCACCCAATAGGACCCTGGTCAATATGGATTTGGATGTCGGGAGATTCCGCTACTTTGGGATTTCCGTCAGGCGAAGTGCTCTGACAAGCAAAGAGTAGGGTAGGCAGTGCCAGCAATAAATAGTTTATCAACTTCATGGTTTATGCATTCAGAATTACAAATGTAATATCCAGCTCCTTTTCAGCATGGTCTCACCGGTTATTTCTCAAAAAGCGGTTAACTGCATCGCGGACTTTGTAGCAACCTCGTGAAGGTTGATCGAATGTTTCAAACTTTTCGTCCATCCTTGAATCTTGTTTCTTTGTGTATGGTTATCTTATCATTTCAGTTCGCAGGTGTATCAGACCAGACGGACTGTAGTAGTTTTAACCTGACGTTGATCTAAACCTAAGTATAATGAAAAAAATTTCCTTTCTGTTTATTACCCTGATCGGTGTACTTCATGGGTATGCTCAAATCAATGCGAAGTTGATCCGTTATATGGATGTATCTACGGATCAGATTGTATTTGTCTACGGAGGAGACCTGTGGTTGATGCCTAAAGACGGAGGCACGGCAACTCAGGTTACGCACTCACCCGGTGAAGAGTCCTGGCCAAAATTCTCACCGGATGGTCATTTTATTGCCTATACAGCCAGCTATAACGGTAACGATGATGTTTACGTGATCCCAGTTACCGGCGGCGTTCCAACCAGGGTTACGTATCAATCGCATGCTGACCGCATGGTGGAATGGCATCCTGATGGACAGCATTTGCTGATTGCCTCACGGCGTGAAAGCGGCCGGCAGTCATACAATCAGTTTTATCTGGTGAGCAAGACGGGGGGATTACCGGAAAAATTGCCCATACCTTATGGCGAGTTAGCCAGTTATTCACCGGATGGGAAGCAACTGGCCTACATCACCAAAATTACCGAAAATTATCCTTTCAAGCGGTACCGGGGAGGGCTGGCATCCGATGTTCTCATCTATGATTTCGCTACCAAGCAAGTGGAGAACATCACGAAGAACAATGCCACGGACGGCAAGCCTGCCTGGGCAGGAGATCAAGTCTATTTCATCTCGGACCAGGCTTCGGATATGCGACGCAATATCTGGGCCTACGATACGAAAACCAGGCAATCGAAACAAGTAACGGATTTTAAGGATTTTGATATCACCTACATTTCTGCCGGACCGCAGGATCTGGTCTTTGAGGTAGGAGGGACTTTATACCGGATGAATCTGGCTGACGGGAAATACCAGCCGGTGCGTGTGCAGGTCGTGAGTGACTTATCGGTAGAGATGCCCCGGTCGGTGGATGTCAGCAGCCGAATTGAGAATGCTGCACTTTCTCCGGAATCCAAACGCATCGTTTTTGAAGCACGGGGAGAGTTGTTCAATGTGCCGGTCAAAGAAGGCTATTCACTGAACCTCACACGGTCTTCCGGAGCATTTGACCGGGATCCATCCTGGTCACCGGATGGCAAACAATTGGCTTTTTGGAGTGATCGCAGTGGTGAATTTGAAATCTGGCTGCAGGACCCGGAAGGGAAATCCCTGGACCGGCAACTGAGTAAGCGAGGCAAAGGATACGGCTACCATTTGTTCTGGTCGCCGGACAGTAAAAAAATAGCCTTTATCGACGAGACGAATACCATATTTATCATCGATGCGAATAGTGGTGCTACCACTACTGCTGGAAACCACTATTGGAATGTGGGACACGGAGGACGACCAGGTTATGAGATTTCCTGGTCACCGGATTCCCGCTGGATAGCATTTACGCAGGGATTGGAAAATAGTAATGAAGCTGTTTTTGTTTATGATACGCAAAATGGACAGAAGCATCAGATCACCAGTGGCTTTTACAGCGATTACGAGCCAGTATTCAGCGTCGATGGGAAATACCTCTTTTACTTTACAGATCGTTCATTCGACGCTTCCTATTCCAGTCTGGGCGATGGAACCTGGATCTATCCCAATGCAACCTTAATTGCAGCCCTGGCATTGCGGCCGGATGTAAATGCGCTTCTGGCGGTGAAAAATGATTCCTTGCCCGACCCGGATGCCAAGAAGCCTGCAAAAGATACTTCCAAGTTGGTGGTGAACATCGATTTTAACGATCTGGAATCGAGATTGGAGTTGTTGCCGGCAGCAGCGGGAAATTACGGCGGGATGGCTGCGTTTGAAGGCAAACTGGTCTATGCCAAAGGTCCCAATACCGGATCCGGAGAACGCCAGGCCAAGCTATTGCTTTATGACTTTGATTCCCGGGAAGAAAAAACCATCATAGAAGGCATTAACAACGTATCACTTTCGGCTGATGGGAAATCCATTCTCGTCAGCTCACGGGGTAAATATGGGGTCATCAAGCCTGCTCCCGGACAAAAGATCGAGGACCCGGTCCCCACCGATGGCCTGGTCATGGACCTGATACCCAAAGAAGAATGGCAGGAGATCTTTGACGACACCTGGCGCCGTTACCGGGACTTTTTTTACGACCCAAACATGCAGGGAGTGGATTGGAATGCCATGCGTAAACGCTATGGTGCATTGATCAATGATGCGCGCACCCGCTGGGATGTGACCACTATCCAATCCAACATGCAGGCAGAATTAAGTGCCGGCCATACCTATACCAATGGTGGCGATGTCGAACAGGTAGATCGCAAAGAAACCGGATTTTTAGGTATTGATTGGGAATTGGTTAATGGCAAATACCGCATCAAACGCATCGTGCGACCTGCATCCTGGAACACCGAGGTGCGGTCTCCTTTTGATCGTCCCGGCGTAGCCGTACAGGAAGGAGATTACATCCTTTCCGTGAACGGAATTGCACTGGACCCCGGCATGGATCCCTATGCGCCCTTTGAAGGACTTAATGGCAAGACGGTTGCTCTTGCGATTAGTAAGGATGGTATGATGTCAACCAGTCATACCGTAGCGGTGAAATGCCTGGGTCAAGGAGATGAAGTTCAACTCCGGTATCTGGAGTGGATTGAGAACAACCGAAAAATGGTTGATAAGCTTTCCGACGGCAAATTGGGTTATGTCTACATGTCTAATACCGCCAATCAGGGTCAGCTCGAACTGGTAAGTATGTTTTATGGACAGCAGGACAAAGAAGGTATCATCATCGATGAACGATTTAATGGCGGTGGCTCACTCGCTGACCGGTTTTTGGAACTGATGCAACGGCCGGTGGTATATAATCTGCATTGGAGACACGGACGGGATCACACCTGGCCGGTTCGGTTAAATCTGGGCCCTAAAGGGATGCTTATCAATGGCTGGGCCGGATCCGGTGGTGATGGCTTACCATGGGCATTCAAAGAATTGAAAGCCGGTCCTATCGTGGGCGAGCGTACCCTGGGGATCCTGGTTGGACCGGCCACGGGACATCAGTTGATCGATGGTGGTAGAATCACGGTGCCGGGAGCCCGGTTGTATGCCAACGATGGCAAATGGTTCTGGGAAGGTGAAGGGGTGTCCCCCAATTATGAAGTTTGGGATGATCCGGAATTGCTGATGCAGGGTCGTGATCCCCAGATTGAAAAAGTGGTTACGGAAGTTTTGAAGCTGGCTAAGGAACATCCGGGCCGCATGACTCCTGCGCCCAAACCGGATGACCGGACGGCGAAGGGGTTGAATAAGAATTGAAAAAAGAGGTAAAAGAAGTAAAAGAGGTAGCAGAGGTAAAAGAGGTAAAAGAGGTAGCAGAAGTAGATGACGAGTGCTGACCGAGGGTAGCGAGCGTCAGTAGGTAGAATTTGTCAGCATAACGCTTCATAGCCCCACGGCTTTAGCCAGGGGAGATAATATTTCCATAGCCTCACGGCTGTAGTCTGGAACGTGGAGCACAGAGCGAATTGATGCTTCGGTCAGCCCAGTCATGGAGTTTTAAAGGTCATTCTTAACCTAGTTTCATCTCGACCGACCAACGGGAGTGGAGAGATCTCAGGTAGCAAAAGGAGCTTGGAGCATCGAACAAAAGCAAAAACGGTATATTTATGGTCTTTGGTCTGGGGGTACAAATAGATGGATTCATTAACGCATATCGTTGTAGGAGCCGCAGTTGGTGATTTAATGCTGGGGAAGAAAATAGGTAACCGGGCGATGGTCTGGGGTGCGCTGGCCGGATCGGTGCCGGACTTCGATGTCTTTGCCAATTTCTTTACCGATGATTTGGGTGGCTTGGAAGTCCACCGGGGTATAACCCATTCGTGGTTTTTTATGCTCTTCGGGTCGCTTCTTTTAGCCTGGCTTGAGCGCCGGTGGTATCGCGGAGGCTGGCGTTTGACGAAAGGCTATCCCTGGCTAAGGGGTGCGATTTTCCTGTTGTTGTATGTCCTGCTGGTTGCCCTGGTTTCAGGCGTGACCGGATTTCTGGCGGGATGGTATGCTTTGATACCCGTTTCACTGGGATTGGGAATAGGCTGGATGGTTTTCCGCAATGTTTATTTCAACCAGATCATTGGTTTTGAAGATCATGCACAGGAGCCTGGGCAAGTGAGTTTCCGCAGTTGGTATTTGCTCTTTGGCCTGGGAATTCTGACCCACATCGTGCTGGATTGCGCCACCGCTTATGGAACCCAGATCTGGTTGCCTTTCTCCAACCAGCGTGTTTCCTGGGGTAATATGGCTGTAGTTGACATTTTATTCTCTCTCCCAATGGTCATCAGCGTACCGATTGCAGCGGCCCTACCCAGGCGATCCATGCTGCGAAAAGTCCTTTTGATCAGTGGCCTGTCGATCAGCGCCCTGTATTGGGGCAATACCCTAGTGCGTCGCGACAAGGTGGAAGCCATCTGGCAGAAGACCTTAGTTGCTATGCAGATACCGGCGAATCGCCATTTTATAGCTCCGACTTTAATGAATAACATTGTTTGGCACGGTGTGGCGGTGGCGGCAGATAGTATATATGTAGGTGACTATGCCTTTACGGATAGCCGGCCGGAGTTCCGGATTACCGGCAGGTATTCGTACTGGGTGAATCCACCTCCGGACCTGAATGGCAGCCGGGCCTGGCGGATCCTGACCTGGTTCTCCAAAGGTTTTTATCGCTGGGAAGAAGAAGGTATTGGTTATTCTTTTACCGATTTGCGTTTTGGAGGTATTCCGGCTGAAAGTGATGACGACGGAGTCTTTAAATTTCATTTGGTTCGCGACGCTTCCGACGCATGGCATGTTGCCGGTGGGAGAGAAGGCAGTGAACAGGACATCCGGGAAGGATTGCGCCGGTTGTGGGTTCGTATGCAGGGTCTGCCGTAAGCCCGGTGACCTGCCTTGAGATAACGGCTCCGAATCAAAGTTTGATAAACCGGACGGCGGGCTTGCCCGAAATATGGAGCAGGTATAACCCGGGATCCAATTCCGAAATCAGCAATTCACCGTTTGGTCCAGTAGTTTGTTCCAGTATCGGGTGCCCCAGGACATCAGTTATAACCACTTTTTCCAAATGATTCAGACCTAGTACATGCAAGCTGCCCCACGCCGGGTTTGGATAAATGGTTGGGGATATGGTAGTTGGACCATTAGGCCGGTTTGTAGTAACCTGAGTTGTGAGTTTGAGTTTATGCGACATCAGGGTCAGCTCCGGTGCATCCGGATGCGTTATTTCTACGTAATAGGTGCCGGTGTCCAGGATGCTGAAGTTTGGAAATGCTAGCAGCCCGTCAGCAGATGACATCCAGTTAATCTGATCCCGGTAGAAATGAAAGGTTTTGTTGCTGATGCTTGTGTCAATGGCAAAAACATAGGTGAAATCCGTGCCGGAGGCGACATCGATAACGGTGTCTTTGCCGACAGGTTTCATGCCAGCATAGGTGAAAAATTCAACAGCGCCGATATTAGGCAACACATCCTCAAAAGTAAATTCATTGCCACCGATATCCAGTGATTGGAGGGACGGATGACCATGGAAATCGGGAATTTCATTAAAGTTGTTGTCCCGGATATCCAGGAGGTTTAACTGGGCTAAGCTTTTAATGCTACCCGGAATAGCACCAGTAAAATGATTATCCACACAACTGAATGACTCGATGCTGGCGGGTAATATAGGAAACGGGCCGGTGAAATCATTTTCGCTGAATTGTGCGCGTCTCAGCTTTTCCATATGAGCCATTAAATCATTGGGAAATCCAGTCAGTTCATTGCGAAAAACGATGAACTCTTCCAGGTTTTTGGCATCCTTAAAGTCCTCCGGAATCGTTCCGGTAAAGTGATTGGCAGATATATTGAAGGTACGCAATAGGGAGTTTTCGCCCATTCCAACCGGGATGGAGCCGGTCAGTTGATTGTTGCTTACGTCAAAATCCAACAAGTTTTTCCATTTGGCCAAAGTTCCTGGTAAGGTATCTGATAGCTGATTGCGGGCCAGATTTATGCTGGTGATATTTTCCAGGTCACCGAAGGAAGGTGGGATGCTGCCGGAGAGCTGTGAATTTGTACAGTAAAAAAACTGCAGTTGTTTCATTTTTTGGATGCTATCCGGAATCGTACCTGTAATGCTGTCGTTGCCGATCTGAAAGTTTCGCATTTCGGTGAGGTCAAGGATGGCATCGGAGAGTTCTCCCTTGAGATTGTTATTTAATAAGGAGATGCCATAGACCCGGTTGTTCGCCATATCCAGACCATACCAGGTGGATAGGGGTTGGTGCAGATCCCAGGTGGTAGTCCAGTGTTCACCATCCATATCCCGGTAGAAGGCGACTAATGCCAAGGAATCACTCTGGGATAATAGTAAGTAAGGAAGACAAATAAGCGATATAATAAGCCCTGATTTCATGTATTCGATAAATTGGGTCTGTTCTAAACATACGGATTTTGACAATGAATCTCAAAGCCTAATTTGAAACTTGCCAGATGCCGGTATATGCACCACAAGGAGAAAAAAGAATCCAATAAGTGGAATGGGTATTGACTTTCGTGCGGCGAAACTTGTAAGCTTCATCCGTCTCTACACGCCAGTGTTTACATATTGCAGTTGCAATTTTCCAGACACTCGATGATCAGGGACACGTCGCGCTCTTTGAGGGAATAAAACATATTGCGGCCATCGCGTTCGACGCTAAGGATGCCTTTGAAGCGCATGTTTTGGAGATGATGAGACAGTAGGGACTGTTCGCAACCAAGCATTTCGCAGATTTCGGTCACGGCCAGCTTGGGATACTGCTCCAGCAGGTGGATGATCCCCAATCGCAGTGGATGGGCCACCGTCTTGAGGATAAATGCTGTGCGCTCCAGGCGCTCAGCCAAATCGCGGTTAATGACTTCGGTTTCTCTCATGATAATCAAAGATAGCGAGGAAAGCCCGCTTATGCAAATAGGAGTAATCAGTAGTCAGACATCAGACATCAGTAGTCAGTCATCAGTAGTCAGTAGTCAGACAACAATAGTCAGTCATACTATTATACTAATTACTAGATACAGGACTACTAGCTAAGGACTACTCCAAGAGAATTATAACAATATATGAACAAATGTTCATGTTTTTAGCACAATTGATTATATTGGACCTTCATCGCTGAGCCAAATTACATTGGCCAATTAGTCAATTGTTAAAAAATTCGTGGTATGAGAGTAGAACAAATTTATACCGGATGTCTTGCCCAGGGGGCTTATTACATCGAAAGCGACGGCGAAGCTGCCATCGTGGATCCGCTGCGCGAAACCGAACCATACATCCAGAAAGCCAAGGCTGATGGAGCGACGATTAAGTACATCTTTGAGACCCATTTTCACGCTGATTTTGTATCGGGCCATCTGGATCTTGCCAAAAAGACCGGCGCTCAGATAGTATACGGCCCGCAAGCGGATACAGCATATGAAAAGCATACCGCGAAAGATGGAGAGGAGTTTCCATTAGGTAAAGTCCGGATTCGTGTCTTGCACACACCAGGCCACACACCAGAAAGCACCACCTTTCTTCTGCTTGATGAGAACGGTAAAGAATATGCCATTTTTTCCGGCGATACACTCTTTATCGGAGATGTGGGCCGCCCGGACCTAGCTCAGAAGAAAGGATCTCTAACCAAGGAAGACCTCGCCGGATGGCTCTACGATAGCCTCCGCCATAAGATCATGACTCTGCCCGATGATGTGATCGTTTATCCCGCACATGGTGCCGGCTCGGCTTGCGGCAAAAACATGTCTTCCGAGACCTGGGATACCCTGGGTCATCAGAAAGCAACCAATTATGCCTTGCGGGCAGATATGACCCGCGAAGAATTCATCAAAGAAGTGACCGATGGTTTGCAACCGCCTCCGCAATATTTTGCGAAGAATGCGAAAATCAATAAATCGGGATATGAAAGCATCGATGTGGTAATCAAACGCGGCGCCATACCGTTGTCTCCCCGTGCTTTTGAAGTTGCTGCCAACGAGCACGATGCACTGATCCTGGATGTCCGCGACAAAGAAGATTTTGTAAAAGGATTTGTTCCGAATTCGGTGTTCATCGGATTGGATGGTTCATTCGCTCCCTGGGTCGGTGCCCTGATACCGGACTTGCAGCAGCCCATCCTCATTGTAGCGCCGGAAGGCAAAGAAGAAGAAACGGTCCTGCGCCTGGCTCGGGTCGGCTATGACCATGCCATTGGATACCTGCAGGGAGGTTTTAATGCCTGGAAGGCAGCCGGAAAAGATTTCGATACCATTGATACGGTGGACGTACCTGCCCTCGCCGGCATGGTGCAGTCTGGTGAAAAACTTCGCATCCTGGATGTTCGTAAACCCGGCGAATGGAGTGCGGAACATGTGGATGGAGCAAGTCATTTCCCGCTTGATTTCATCAACGATCACATGAGTGAGATCAACCGCGATGATACGTATTATTTGCATTGTCGTTCGGGGTACCGCAGCACCATTGCTGCTTCAATCCTTAAGTCCCGTGGATTTGAAAAGATCGTCGATGTCATCGGGACCTTTGAGGACATGATCGACGCAGGAATTCCGACGACAGACTACGTGTGCCCGTCTACACTTAAGAGTGAAGGATAGGCTGCAAATTGTTATTAACCGATATTAAGCATTAACCATGAGATTTGGATTCGTCATCGATAACCGTAAATGCATCGGTTGTCATGCCTGTACCACCGCCTGCAAAAGTGAACATCAGGTTCCGGTAGGCGTGAACCGCACCTGGGTCAAACAGGTCGAAAAAGGTACGTTTCCCAATACACGGCGGTTGTTTTCCGTCATGCGGTGTAACCATTGTACCGATGCTCCCTGTGTGGAGATCTGCCCGGTGGAAGCGCTGTTTTTCCGTGAAGATGGGATCGTGGATTTTAACAAGAATCGCTGCATCGGATGCAAGTCCTGTATGCAGGCTTGCCCTTATGATGCTTTGTACATCGATCCGGACACCCACACAGCTGCAAAATGCAACTATTGTGCACACCGGGTAGATGTAGGACTTGAGCCGGCATGTGTCAACGTATGTCCGGAACATGCCATCATCTCCGGAGACATGGACGATCCGGATACAGAGATCGCCCAATTATTATCCCGTCAGCAGGTGAAAGTGCGGAAACCGGAAAAGGGGACCGTCCCAAACCTCTTTTACATCGACGCCGATGATGCATCACTCAATCCTTCCCTGACCGAAAAGTCCAATAGTTATTTCTGGAATTCTCAGGAACGTGGGGTAGGTCATTATGCCAAGCAGGCTGAAAAGATGGCCTTCACGAATCCGGATGTGGTTCAGGCTGTCATCCAGGCTTCCGGCGTACAGGGTACCACGGTTGAACCTGAAGGCGCGAAATCCATCGACGTCCTGTTGGGAAAACCCCGGCGGATCTACGACAGTCCGGACAAAGGTATTTTATGGGGCTGGGAAGTTTCCGCCTATGTTTTCACCAAGGCCATTTCTGCCGGTGCTTTCCTGATTCCCTTCCTGGGATGGGCATTTGGATTAGCTCGTCCGGACGCCCCGACATTTTTCTGGGCTTTAGGGCTTGGCCTGCTGTTTTTAGGCATGACCGGATTGTTATTGGTCAAGGATCTCGATCGCCCGGATCGTTTTCTGAATGTCCTTTTCCGGCCACAGTGGAAATCCTGGCTGGTCCGTGGTGGTTATACCATTACGGCATACGGCGGTCTCATTGTGCTATTAGGGTTGATCAACTGGTTTGGCTGGTTTGGGCTGGAAGCACCGGTGATGTGGTTAACGGCTCTGGTGGGTGTGATGGTTGCCATATACACCGCCTTCTTGTTTGCACAGGCTAAAGGGCGTGACTTTTGGCAAAGCCCGACGCTCGCTGTGCATATGCTGGTCCACAGTTTTATGGCCGGGTCTGCAGCTTTTCTGATTCTGAATCTTCTGATTCCACAATCCTGGGATTGGACAGCATTGCTGCAGCGCGTCTTGATGATCGGTATTGGCATCAATTTGTTCACTATGCTCATGGAGATGACCATGACGCATCCGACGGTGGACGCCAAGCGCGTGGTGCATATGATCCTGGAAGGACGTTATCGCAATCAATTCTGGGTGGGAACGGTGTTAATCGGAAATGTGATACCGGTAACCCTGTTGATCTTTGCCCAGGATAACCCACTGCTGTGGGCTTTAGCTGCCGTACTGGTTCTGGTTGGAATTTACGTGACTGAGAAAATTTGGGTGGAAGCCCCGCAACGTATTCCTTTAAGTTAATTGTGAAATAAGAAATCTTATGGGTCATCATAAAGCATCCGTGATCGAACGCATCGCCGAAAAAATCGGCTTGATTCCAGATTTGCATCAGGAAGAAGAAGCACCGTTAAACCGGCTTACTGAACCTGGCGACCTGACCAAGTTTCCTCCGCCGGAGCAATGGGACGATTGGGTTGAGTACGAAGCAACGGCCTGGCCTAAGAAGGAGAAAAAGCATTATTCCATAGTGCCTACCACCTGCTTCAATTGTGAAAGCGCCTGCGGATTAACCGCTTATATAGATAAGGAAAAAGGAGAAATTCGTAAGCTCGAAGGCAATCCGTACCATCCGGGCAGCCGCGGACGCAATTGTGCCAAAGGTCCGGCAACCATCAATCAGATCACCGACCCTGACCGTATCCTCTATCCGATGAAGCGTACCGGCGCCCGGGGTGAAGGAAAATGGGAGCGGGTGACCTGGGATGCAGCATTGGATGATATTGCTGCACGCATCCGCAAAGCAATCCAGGAAAAGCGCAATAATGAGGTGGTATATCATGTGGGACGCCCCGGGCACGAAGGTTACATGGACCGTATTCTGAAATCCTGGGGGGTAGACGGACATAATAGCCATACGAATATCTGTTCTTCCGGAGCACGCTTTGGCTACAACATCTGGTATGGTTACGATCGTCCTTCCCCGGATCACTCCGAAGCAAAATTTATCTTATTGATATCGGCCCACCTGGAAAGTGGTCACTATTTCAATCCCCATGCCCAACGGATCATTGAAGGCAAAATGAAAGGGGCCAAACTGGCAACCATGGATCCCCGCCTTTCCAATACGGCAAGTATGAGCGATTACTGGCTTCCTACTTACCCGGGGTCTGAGGCAGCGGTACTTCTTGCAATGGCAAAAGTCATTTTGGATGAAGGCCTTTACAACCGGCCGTTTTTGGAGAATTGGACGAACTGGCAGGAGTTTCTGGAAAATATGCATCCGGACATACCGGTGACCTTCGATAATTACATCTTGAAGATGCGTGAAGCTTATGCGGAATTCACGCCGGAATATGCAGCCAAAGAAAGTGGGGCAAACCCTGAAATGATTGTCGAAGTAGCCCGGCAAATCGGCGCCGCCGGCGAGCGTTTTGCTACGCATAACTGGCGGAGTGCAGCGAGTGGTAATCTTGGCGGCTGGGCAGTATCCCGCTGTCTGCACTTTCTGGTTGTCCTGATGGGAGCCGTGGGTGCGAAGGGTGGGACTTCACCGAACAGCTGGAATAAATTTAAACCGACATTTTTCGATAACCCTCCCGGACCAAAGTTCTGGAATGAATTGCATTTCCCGGATGAATATCCGCTGGCTTTCTTTGAGATGAGCTTTTTATTGCCTCATTTCCTGAAGGAAAAACGCGGCAGGATGGAGGTGTATTTTACGAGGGTATTTAATCCGGTATGGACTTATCCCGATGGATTTTCGTGGATTGAAGCCTTGTCGGATGAATCGATGGTCGGGTTGCATTGCGCGTTGACGCCTACCTGGAATGAAACCGCTTTCTTCGCAGATTACGTATTGCCTATGGGGCATTCGGCGGAGCGACACGATATCAACAGCTATGCAACACATTCGGGAACCTGGATCGCTTTCCGGCAACCCGTTTTACGGGAATTCGCGCGCAAACAGGGTAAGGAGTTTACATTCACCTACGAGGTGAATCCGGGAGAAGTCTGGGAAGAAGACGAATTCTGGATCGAGTTAAGCTGGCGCATCGATCCGGATGGCGAGCTTGGAATCCGGAAACATTTTATCAGTCCATATCGCCCCGGGGAAAAGATAAACATCGATGAGTATTACCAATTCATCTTTGAACATACCAAAGGCTTGCCGGAAGCTGCAGCCAAGGAAGGTCTTACCGCGTTGGAATACATGCGGAAGTATGGAGCTTATGAAGTTGAAAAACACGGCTATAAAAAACATGAAAAACTACTGAGCGACGCCGACCTCAAGGACAGCACCGTCGATCCAAAATCACAGATCATCCGGAAGGATGGAAAGGATATAGGCGTCATGATTCAGGGGGTTGCTCATGTCGGCTTCCCCACTCCTTCCCGTAAAAATGAATTTTATTCGCAAACAATGGTTGACTGGAAATGGCCCGAGTATGCGATTCCAGCCTATGTGAAAAGCCATATCCATCCGGAAAGTTTGCAAAAGGAGAAGGGAGAGTATGTTTTGGTACCTACGTTCCGCCTGCCTACGCTGATCCACTCCCGCAGCGGTAATGCCAAATGGCTAACGGAAATTTCCAATCGTAACCCGATCTGGATGCATCCGCAGATAGCCAATCGCTTTGGATTTAAAACCGGTGACCTGGTGAAAGTGAATACAGACATCGGCTATTTTATAGACAAAGTATGGGTCACGGAAGGAATGGCACCGGATGTAGTCGCTTGCTCGCACCACCTGGGGCGTTGGCGGCGTCCGCAGGATAAAGTTGGCAATCGCTGGGCAACCAATACAGTGCAGATTAGCAATGACGGGAAGGGTGGCTGGAAGATGTCTACTCTTTCCGGAATTCGACCTTTTGAAAGTACCGATAAAGATAGCAAGCGCATCTTCTGGAGCGACGGAGGGGTACATCAGAACATCACACATGCGGTTCATCCGGACCCCATCTCCGGAATGCATTGCTGGCATCAGCGTGTCCGGATTGAGGTGCCTCAACCCAACGATAAGTATGGTGATATATTTGTGGACACCAAACGGTCCTTTGAGAATTACCGCGAGTGGCTGAATATGACCCGTCCGGCCCCTGGCCCGGATGGCTTGCGTCGCCCCTTGTGGTTCAACCGACCGCTGCGTCCTCAGACAGAATTGTATTACCTCGATAAAAAGGAAGAATAGCGCGATCTTGTCTTCAGAAGCTGAAAAAGCAGGCCCGGCCTCGCCGCATGCCCTATTGATTTGGTATCTTTCCGATTCATGGCGTTGAAAAAGTGGTTACCGGTTCTGGAGTGGTTGCCTCAATACCAGAAAGGATGGTTCAGGCACGATCTGGTTGCCGGCCTCACCGTAGGTGTGATGCTGGTACCTCAGGGCATGGCCTATGCCCTCCTGGCAGGTATGCCCCCTATATATGGGTTGTATGCCAGTTTGATACCGTTATTACTCTACGCAATTTTCGGTACCTCAAGACAAATTTCGATTGGCCCGGTCGCTGTGGATGCATTTCTGGTGCTGGCTGGACTCAGTCTTATAGCAGAGCCGCAATCGCCGGAATACATTTCACTCGTTATTCTGACCGGTTTGGCTGTCGGCGTTTTGCAATTGATCCTTAGTTTGCTCAGGCTAGGATTTCTGGTCAATTTTTTGTCGCACCCGGTAGTTTCCGGGTTTACCTCAGCCGCAGCCGTGATCATCGCTGTCAGTCAATTAAAATATTTGCTGGGCATCAGGATACCGAGATTTAATCATGTTTATCAGACATTTTATTATGCGTTGACCCACTTGTCTGAAACCCACTGGATCACGCTGGTCATGAGTATCGCCGGCATCGCACTTATCCTCTTGTTAAAAAAGTTGAATAAGAATATTCCGGGCGCACTGATAGCGGTCATTCTGGGTATTTTGATCACATGGATCTGGCGGCTGGATCAGCATGGACTCGATACCGTCGGTGTGGTGCCCAGAGGTTTGCCTCATTTTGAAATTCCGGACATGTCCTGGCAACGCCTGGTTCAGATCTTCCCAACCGTACTGGCCGTTTCCATCATCGGGATTGTGGAGTCAGTCGGTATTGCCAAGAGTTTGGAATCCAAGCACCGGAGTTATGTGGTCGTTCCTAACCAGGAATTGCTGGCTCTGGGAGTCTCCAAAATTGGCGGCGCGTTCTTCCAGTCACTGGTTACCTCGGGAAGTTTTACCCGCTCGGCCGTCAATAACGACAGCGGAGCAAAGACGCAGCTCTCATCAGTAATCACCATGCTGGTGATTGTGTTTACCCTGATCTTCATGACCGGGCTTTTTTATTACTTACCCAATGCGATCCTGGCAGCCATTATTATGCTGGCGACCAAAAGCCTTTTTGATTATCAGGGAGCGATCCGGTTATGGCATGTCCACCGGCATGATTTTTACATGATGATCCTTACTTTCCTGGTAACCTTGTTATTTGGAATTGAAGAGGGGGTATTGGCCGGCGTATTGCTTTCCATTGCCATGGTCATCTACCGCAGCTCGCTGCCGCATATGGCGATCCTGGGCCGGTTGCCGGAATCGACCCATTATCGCAATGTAACCCGGTTTCCGGAAGCCCTGCAGGAAAACGGGGTGGTCATCATCCGTTTTGATGCACCCTTGTATTTTGGGAACTCTACTTATTTTAAGGATACGATTCGACAAATCATCCTGCAGCAAAAAGAGCCGGTCAAAGCGCTTGTATTGGATGCAAGCAGCATCAGTGATCTGGACACCAGCGGATTGGAAGCATTGGAGTCTGTCATTAATCAGATGCATGCGAATCAGGTCGACTTTATGTTGGCCGGAGTAATTGGTCCGGTCCGTGATATTTTATATAAAGCAGGACTGCGGGAGCTGATCGGGAAAGACAATTTGTTCCTGCATGTCCAGCAAGCGATTGATGATTACCACAACCGGATGGATGAACGATCGGAACGACTGCAAGCCAAAGCACTGCAGACAAATGTTCGTGCCAGGAAGAGTGATCCCACCAAGGACCAGTGAACTTATTACCCCAACGTTGCGAGATATGTTGTAACTTTAATTTTCAACCCTTTCTAGTGCATGGAGGATAAATCATGTAAGACGTCTCGCTGGCGCTTCCTCAAAGCTCAATTAAACAATCTTTTGCCGGAAGATTTCTGGCAGGCTATCCTTCGTGCGCCATCTTCTGTCATTATTGATGTACGTACCCCTGCGGAATTTGCGGCAGGTCATCTGCCGGATGCGATCAATATCAATTACTTCGGAGAATCATTTTGGGAAGATATCTGTTCCTTACCTCCTGATGCGGAGTATTTTATCTACTGCCGGAGTGGCCGGAGAAGCATTCGAACTGCCACGTTAATGCGCAATGGAGGCTTTGATAACAGCCGGGTGTTTAATATGGAAGGAGGATGGAACGAGTGGAAAAACCTTAAACTTCCGGTCACCACCGTTGAAAATCAGTTGCCTTCATCCTGATCAATTCCGCTCCAGTCAAAGCCTGTTTTGCATTTTTTTAAGACTCCTTCAAGAACGGTTTGGGATTAGTATTGTTACCTCTTAAAGGCGACTTTTTAATTGAATCAGCATAAATTAATCGTTAAATTATGAAAACCATTCAGATAAACCGAATCGGTCTCGAAGAGGAAAAAGCGGAAGCGCTCGCAAGAGGATTGAATGATTTATTAGCAAATTACCAGGTGTTCTATCTAAACACAAGAGGCTACCACTGGAACATCAAGGGCGAAAAATTCTTTGAATTGCACCTGAAGTTTGAAGAGCTATATACCGATCTTCTGGTCAAGATTGATGAAATCGCAGAACGGGTGTTGACGCTGGGAGAGACACCGGATCATACTTTTTCCGATTACCTGGAGAAGTCCGAAGTTGCCGTGCATCATAACGTTACGGAAGGACGCAAAGCCATGGCCCAAATTCTGGACGCTTTTAAGATCATCATCAGTAAACAACGGGTATTGCTTAATGATGCTGCAGAAGCAGAAGATGAAGGAACCAATGCATTGATGAGTGATTACATCCGCGAACAAGAAAAACTGGTCTGGATGTTTGCAGCCTATTTGGGCTAATTAAAGCTCTTGACAAGCTTTTGTGGGAAATGTAATGCTATGTGATAAAAATCACATAAGCAGAAGGGTTTATTCATTATATTCAATACATCGCTGGATAGTCCTGGAGATTAGATGGATTAGTTTGTCATTCGGAGGCATGTAGGAGCAGATTAAAGAAATTGTAATCAACACATCACATTCCTTCCAACGGAGCGGTCATCTGTGACCCTGAATAAATTATTCGGTGATGACAACACGGTTTCGTGTTGGGTTTATTCAGTTACGTATTTAATCGTTAACCTTATGATCGAATTTATCAGTCAACCCTGGCATTGGGCCGTGGGCGGCGTTTTTTTAGCCCTGGTCAGTTTTCTGCTGACGTGGTTAGGACGGATGTTTGGAATCTCCTCGATCTTTCGAAACATTTGTGCTATGGTAGGCGCGGGGGATCGTTTCTCGTACTTTAAAGTCAACTTGAAAGAAGAACGTTGGCGTCTCTTATTTGTGTTTGGGATAATCGTAGGTGGCTACATCGCTGCCCATTATCTGGCTAGTCCGGAGCCGGTCGCCATATCACCCAAGACAGTTGCTCACCTCCAGGAATGGAATATAGATGCACGTGAAGGTGATGGCTTTCTGCCGGTGTCGATCTTTAATTTTTCCAACCCATACGGTATCCTTCTGGCAGTACTAGGTGGGTTTTTGGTAGGATTTGGTACCAGGTATGCCGATGGTTGTACTTCCGGTCATGCGATGACCGGGCTATCCCACCTGCAAGTACAATCCTTCATTGCAGTGATCGGTTTTTTCATCGGTGGCTTGATCATGACCTGGATACTCCTTCCAATATTGATCGGTTAATCCATTTTCTGGCGTCTAAAAATTTAAGCATATGAGATTGCTTTCCTTTTTCCTGGTTGGTATATTATTTGGCATTGTCGCGACAAAATCGGAGGTGATTTCCTGGTTCCGGATTCACGAGATGTTTCGATTTGAGAGTTTTCATATGTACGGTGTGATCGGATCTGCCGTAGTCTTTGGGATCATCACGATGCTCATTATGAAAAAATTGCCGGTCAAGACCATTGACGGGAAACTGGTGGTCTATAAAGTCAAGGCCATGCAGGTCAAGCGATTTTTGATTGGAGGATCAATATTTGGCATGGGGTGGGGATTGATTGGTGCCTGTCCAGGCCCAATGTTCACCATGTTGGGTCACGGATTTTTGATTTTCGGAGTCGTGATCGTCAGTGCAGTCGTGGGTGCATTCGTCTATGGCGCCATTCGCGATTATCTGCCCCATTGAACAGGCCACTATTCAGGCAAACACTCCCTGGAACAGTTATGTGACCGAAGTCTCATAAGGTATTCGAAAATACGGAGACCTTTGTCCCGACACAAACAGCGGTACGCTGAGCTGGCTTCCGCAGGTATTCGGTTTTGCTTATGATGCCTTATAATACTCGTCGAAATTATTTCGTTGCCCTGATGATCCTTTTATCCGGATGGGTATGGTCTGGGGCAATGTTGGCCCAATCTCCTGCAACCAGCGCCAGCTGGGCAGAAAAGATACATTTTAAGCCTGTCGTAGGAATTCAAATGTGGTCAATATATACGACCGGTGAAGAGCTGTATGATGCGACGGCGGCGGAATATCAACCCGTTGAAAATCGCTTTGATGTTATGCTTCGCCGAAGCAGGTTGGGTTTCAAGATCCAGCCTTTGGAGGTTCTGCAGATCAGTGTGATCGGATCCATGGATGTGGTAGGCCGCGATCTACTCAGCGCCACCCAGGGTGCCAGCAATAATGGAGCGGCTCCTTCATTTGGACTTTGGAATGCGATCGCGCAGTGGAGGGTAATACCGAAAAAAGAGGTTCTGTATCTGGCCACTGGCTACCTTACGCCTCAGTTCAGCAGAGAACACATTACCGGAGCTCTGCGAGTGAGTTCGCTGGAGAAGTCCTGGTCTCAAAATTACATCCGCCGGCACCTCATGGGCACCGGACCGGGCCGGGCTGCCGGGGTACAGTTGGGGGGATTATTGCGAAAGCAGGAATCTCCATTCGCATTGACCTATGATGCAGGTCTTTTTAACCCGCTTTACGAAGCTTATAATGGGAATTCTACCGGAAAGCAATCTTCCGTCCTGGTTACCGGAAAACTGACCTTTCATCTGGGTGATCCGGAGTCGGATACGTATTCTTTGAGTCATAAAGTCAACACCTTTGGGAAAAGGCATGGTATATCGCTGGGGCTTAGTCATGCCGTACAGGGCAAAACGGATTTGTTTGACCGGAATCAAGCCAGTGCAGTTGATGTATTGTTTAATTGGGGCCCGGTTAATGTGGACGGAGAATGGGCTTGGTTGTCCCGCCGGGGATCTGGTGCCGGAGGTTCTGCCGGTGAACGTATCGCAGCCTTCCAGACGGGTTTTTTTCGCATTTCTTACAACCTGACCATGCAGGAGAACAAAGTTCTGGAACCTGTCGTGATGCTCATGGATTTTAAGGGTGCTATGGACTTGCAGGGCCAGGCTGATGCGCTAGCGTTAAAATCTTTTGCAGGAAAGGATCAGGCGCTGGATTTAGGTGTAAACTATTATCCGGTCCCTGAAATCAGGCTTTCATTGCATTATACCATCCAGAATGGGGAAGATGGTGACGCAAGTCCAGGGGCTACTTTCAACAATTATCTGTTTCAGAGAGATGTTGGAGCCATCCATCGTGGAGATTATCTTGGATTGGGAGTTGTATTTTCGTATTAGCCAGGAATTTGATCAAGTTTAAAAGTGATTGGCGTCACAAAGCCAGGCAGTCTTACCGCCTAATTTTGCAAATAGATTTATAAAAATGAATTGGAGCTCCATACTTCCTATCCTCAGTTGGGTGCCGAACTACAAGAAGAGTGACCTGCAAGGGGACTTTTCTGCGGGCTTGACGGTAGGAGTCATGTTGATCCCGCAGGGTATGGCTTATGCCATGCTGGCAGGGTTGCCTCCGATTTATGGATTGTATGCGGCGACAATACCATTGATTGTATATGCACTTTTTGGAACATCCCGCCAGTTGGCGGTCGGCCCGGTAGCGATGGTATCCCTACTGACCGCTTCAGGGGTTGGACTGCTGGCCCAGCCCGGAACCACGGATTTCATCACACTTGCAATCGCACTCTCTTTATTCACCGGGCTCATGCAATTTTTGGTTGGCGTCTTTCGGCTGGGATTCCTGGTGAATTTTTTGTCATACCCGGTTATCAGCGGCTTTACATCTGCGGCTGCCCTGATCATCGGCTTGAGTCAGCTCAAGCACTTGTTGGGTATCAAGATGGGCAGCAGTCAGAAGATCTATGTGGTCCTTGGCGATGCATTCCGTCAAATAGAGAACATCCATTGGCTCACCTTCCTGATCGGGATCGGTGGGATGGCCTTAATCATGGGTGTCAAGAAAATACATAAATCGATACCCGGGTCATTGCTGGCGGTTATTGCGGGGATTTTGTGCGTCCTCTTTTTTCATCTGGAAGAGGCCGGCGTAAAGGTGTTGGGAGAGGTTCCGCAAGGATTTCCCAAATTTGCTTTCCCTCAATTTTCATGGGCAAATTTCCAGGCATTACTGCCCACAACGCTGGCCATTACGCTGGTAAGTTTTATGGAATCAATCGCCGTAGCCACTGCTATCCAGAGTAAACATAAAACCTATAAAGTGGACCCTAACCAGGAATTGATTGCTCTTGGCATTTCAAAAATTGCCGGATCCTTTTTTCAATCCTTTCCGGTCAGCGGGGGCTTTTCACGGACAGCCGTTAATGACCAGGCCGGCGCCCGCACCCAACTTGCAGCGATTATCAGTGCAGTCCTCATTGTTCTTACATTGTTGTTTTTAACACCCTTATTTCACGATGTGCCGAATGCAATCCTCGCCTCCGTCATTATGGTCGCCGTATTTGGCCTGATTGATAGCAAAGAGCCGATCCATCTTTGGCGTGCAAACCGGACCGATTTCTGGATGCTGATCGTCACTTTCATTGCGACGCTAATGCTAGGCATCATTCAAGGTATCGGCATCGGAGTGATACTCAGTCTGGTGATGATGATCTACCGGACTACCCGACCGCATATTGCTGTATTGGGTTGTGTGCCGGGAACCAGTGTTTACCGGAATGTGGATCGTTTTCCTGAAATACAGAAACGTGATGATCTGCTGATCGTCCGCTTTGATGCTCAATTGTATTTTGCCAACATCAATTATTTCCGCCAATGCCTGGAGGACCTGATTGGAGCAAAAGGGGAGACCCTTAAAGCGGTTATCATCAATGCGGAGAGCATAAACAATATGGATTCCAGTGCAGTCCATGTTGTGGAGGAGGTTGTTTCGGATTTGAAGGCCCGCAACATCGAGTTGTATTTTTCGAGCGTAAAGGGGCCAGTCAGAGACGCGATGGCCAAAGGAAATTTGCTGGGCAAGATTGGAGAAGATCATTTCTTTATGGTTGTACATGACGCGGTCAATGCTTTCGACCACCGCACCGAAAACAGCCGATTATCAGATCAAGACTTGCGGTCCTACACCATGCAAACCAATTCCTGACGCAATACCCATGGTTGCATTGCAATCCAATTTCAATTTCATACCAATAAACTTTTAGTTTCATGCCACCGAAAGAAGAACTTATCCTCCGCGATACACTGGCCATCGACCGTACTCGACTCGCTAATCAGCGTACGTTGTTATCCTTTATACGTACAGGGCTGTACCTGATCGTGACGGCACTGGGTATTTATCAATTCAGCAAAACATCCAAATTTTTCTGGACGGTCTGGATCCTGGCCGGCCTGGGGGCCATTACGGTGGTCATTGGTGTCGTGAATTACCTGTACATGCATAAGAAAGTCGAAAAGGCCTATTCCGACTGACTACCCAGGATGGTTTTTCATGAATTTAAATCCCTATGTAGCTAGGATCACACAGAGTTTGATTCATCAAGTTTGTAAGAATCAATAATGGTGACAAAAAATATATG
The DNA here is from genome assembly GCA_020636355.1 of Lewinellaceae bacterium. Taxonomy (GTDB): domain Bacteria; phylum Bacteroidota; class Bacteroidia; order Chitinophagales; family Saprospiraceae; genus JAGQXC01. The sequence goes on from JACJYB010000014.1 coordinate 67,746, forward strand.
TATAATCAGTTAGTAATCAAAACTATAAGATGATTAATGCGGCAGAAAATGTGCTTGGTGTGTTTGTTGTCACACGATGATTGCCGGGGAGGTGACTCTGGTCACAGACTGCTATGATCCCTATCGGGTATTTTCGTGTTAATAATTAATGAAAGCTAAATCGTAGGAAATTTAATGATTATGAAAGTAGAACAAATTTATACCGGCTGTCTGGCAGAGGCGGCTTACCTGATTCAGAGTGAAGGAGAGGCAGTGATCATAGATCCATTACGGGAGACACAACCATACCTGGAAAAACTCCAGCAAGAAGGTTTGAAGCTTAAGTACATTTTCGAAACTCACTTTCATGCTGACTTTGTATCGGGACACGTGGACCTGGCGCAAAAAACCGGGGCTACTATCGTTTACGGACCCAATGCCGAAACCAGTTATGCCATTCACCAGGCAAAAGACGGTGAAATCATCCGAGTCGGTAAAATTAGTTTTAAGGTACTGCACACCCCGGGACATACTATGGAAAGTACCACCTACCTGTTAAGAGATGAAGCGGGGAAAGATCATGCGATATTTACCGGTGACACCCTTTTCCTGGGTGATGTAGGCCGTCCTGACCTGGCGATCAAACAAGGTGAATTAACCCGGGAAGATCTGGCAGGTTTCCTGTTTGATAGCTTGAGGATGAAGATCATGCCCCTGGCAGACGAAGTGATCGTCTACCCGGCGCACGGAGCCGGATCCGCATGCGGGAAGAATTTGAGTACAGAGACCTGGGGTTATCTGGGAGAGCAGAAAAAAACCAATTATGCACTGCGGGCGGACATGACCAGAAAAGAATTTGTGGCTGAAGTTACCGCCGGACTTACCCCTCCTCCGCAGTACTTTGCTAAAAACGCAATGCTTAACAAATCCGGTTATTCCTCTTTTGATGAAGTCCTGGGTACTGGAAACACCTCACTGTCTCCGGAACAATTCGAGGCAATGGTTGAAGATCATGATGCCTTGATGCTGGATACCCGTTCGGCTCAGGAGTTTGCCGCCGGTCATGTACCCAATTCTATCTTTATTGGTATCGACGGAAGCTTTGCTCCATGGGTTGGGGCTTTAATAACTGACATTAAACAACCGATCGTGGTAATCGCTCCGGAAGGACGTGAAGAAGAGGTAGTGACCCGGTTAGCGCGGGTTGGATACGACAATACCCTTGGTTACCTTGGTGGTGGCGTCGCCGCCTGGAAAAATTCCGGCCGGGAAATAGATACGGTCGAGTCCATCACGGGAACCGAATTGGCTGATCGCATGCAGGGCAACTTCGATGCCACCATATTGGATGCCCGTAAACCGACGGAATACATCACCCAACATATTCTGGATGCGCTCAACTTCCCGCTTGATTACATCAACAGCAATATGGATCGTATCCAAAGGGATGAGACGTATTACATTCATTGCCGTACGGGTTACCGGTCGATGGTTATGGCCTCCATCCTGAAAGCCCGCGGTTACCACCAGGTTGTGGATATCAAGAATGGCTGGGAGTCTATCGAGGCTGCACCGATTACCGTATCGGATTACACCTGCCCCACGACCATACCACAAGAAGTCATAGACGATGCAGTTGCATCCGTGGTCTAATTTTCATTAAGTACCATAATACAGCATTCAGCACGTTGTCGCTTAGTCCGGCAACGTGCTTTTTGTCACATATACCCGTAAACCCTCCAGGCATCCTGGCGTTGATAAATCAGGTAACTTTAGTTCCGGATTTTCCGCGAATACCCTGAGTGTTACCGGGCTCCGGATGGCAGCAACTATTTAAAAAACTGAAAGGCATGGATCTGGAAATTTTATCCCGTATTCAATTTGCTTTCACCGTTTCCTTCCATTACATCTATCCTCCGCTGAGTATAGGTCTAGGATTATTGATGGTTATCATGGAAGGACTGTTTTTAAGGACCGGTCAGCAAGTTTATGAGCAAATGGCCCGGTTCTGGACCAAGATATTTGCACTTACCTTTGGTTTGGGTGTTGCTACCGGTATCGTCATGGAGTTTGAATTTGGTACCAATTGGGCAACATATTCCCGTTATGTCGGCGATGTATTCGGAAGCGCACTGGCTGCAGAAGGCATTTTTGCATTCGCACTGGAGAGTGGATTCCTAGGTATCTTGTTGTTTGGCTGGAATCGTGTCAGCCCACGGGTACATTTCATCGCCACACTGGGCGTCTGGTTTGGTTCGATGTTTTCAGCCGTGTGGATTGTCGTGGCGAATAGCTGGCAACAAACACCTGCCGGTTATCATATTGTTGGTGAAGGGTTGACTGCCCGGGCGGAAATTACCGACTTCTGGGCTATGGTCTTTAATCCCTCCAGCGTTGACCGGATGGTGCATGTCTGGATCGGAGCCTTTTTAGCAGGCGCATTTCTGGTGATGAGTGTTCATGCTTATTATCTGTTAAGGGACCGGCATGTCCATATTTCGCAGCAAGCCATCCGGATTGCACTGGTGGTTGCTGCCGTATTTTCTTTGGCTCAATTATTTACGGGCCACCATTCGGCTGACGGGGTAGCAGAAAATCAACCCATGAAGTTGGCAGCGATGGAAGGTCACTTTGATTCATTGTCCGTGGCGGATATGTATTTGTTGGGTTGGGTAGACAAGGATAAACAAAGGACGACTGGGATCCGGATACCCGGTGGACTGAGTTTTCTGACAAACGGTGACGTGAACGCGAAGGTGCCAGGTCTTAATGCGGTTCCGCCTGCCGACCGCCCGGGGGCGATCAACGCCATTTTTCAATTTTATCACCTGATGGTTGCTATTGGGATGCTGCTGATAGTAATCAGTCTCACGGGCCTAATTCAGTGGTGGCGAAAGAAGCTTTTTGCCAAACGCTGGCTGTTGTGGGTGTTTGTCTGGGCTGTTTTTCTACCCCAGATTGCTAACCAGGTAGGGTGGTATGTCGCTGAAATGGGACGGCAGCCCTGGGTTGTTTACGGCATGCTGCGTACTTCGGATGCGTTATCCAAAGTAGTTACTGCTAACCAGGTCTGGTTTTCACTCATCCTGTTTACCTTAATCTATGCATTGCTGTTTATCTTGTTCTTATACCTGTTAAACCGTAAGATACAACATGGGCCCTCGGACGATGATCCGATTGATCAGCGACCGAAACAAAAGGAAATGGCAACAATTGTTTAAAATCCAATGGTTTAACAGGAAGCAAAACCAAAATTATGGCATCATTTCTTGGTATCGACTATCCCACCTGGTGGTTCCTCTTGGTAGGCGGTGTTTTTACTGGTTATGCAATTTTGGATGGTTTTGACTTAGGAGCCGGAGCCTGGCATTTGTTTTTTAAAAAAGAATCCAGCCGGCGTATTGCACTGAATGCGATCGGTCCGGTTTGGGATGGCAATGAAGTTTGGCTGGTCATCGGAGGCGGGGCATTGTTTGCCGGCTTTCCGGTAGTCTACGCCACGCTCTTTTCAGCCATGTACATTCCGTTTATGTTGTTTTTGGCATTCCTGATCTTCCGGGCTGTTTCCATTGAATTTCGCAGCAAGGAAAACATGGCCTGGTGGCGTAAGTTGTGGGATGTCAGCTACAGCATTTCAAGTATTCTGCTTGCCGTTTTATTGGGTGTCGTTCTGGGCAATGTATTGCAGGGGATGGCGATCGGTCCCGACCTGGAATTTACTGGACATTGGCTGGATTTCATTAATCCTTACTCGGTCTTGGTCGGAGCGACCACCTTGGCTTTATTTATGATGCACGGCGCAATATACCTGACCATGAAAACAGAGGGCAGGTTGTTTGTAAAAATCACCCTTTTGCTCAGACGTTCCATCGTCGCTTTTATCATTCTTTTCCTGCTCACATCCCTATACACCTTGCTTTGGATTCCACATCAGACCGATCATTTTGAGCAATATCCGGCATTGCTTTTGATTCCGGTATCCGCTTTTGTGATCATTGGTTTTATTCCCTGGTTTGCACGACGGAAACATTATTGGAAAGCTTTCTTGTTTTCGTCCCTTACCGTAAGTCTCTTGATGATCATGGTTGCTTTCGCCCTATTTCCGGTATTGGTGGCTTCCACCAGTGATGCGGCATACAACATCACCGTGTACAATGCGGCTTCCTCTGAGAAGTCGTTGGGCATTATGTTGCTCATTGCAGCCATCGGCGCGCCATTGGTTGCCAGCTATACATTTTTTGTCTATCGCACGTTCCGGGGTAAGGTTCAGCTTGATGAAACGAGTTATTGATGAATCTCCTCAGCCATTCCTTAAGCCCCTATCTGCAACAACACCGGGATCAACCGATCGAATGGTATCCCTGGGGCAAAGAAGCACTTGAACTGGCCCGCAAAGATGACCGGCCAATCCTGGTGAGCATCGGTTATTCCACGTGTCATTGGTGTCATGTCATGTCCTCTGAATCCTTTACCGATAAGGATGTGGCCGATTATATGAATTTTCATTTTGTCAATATCAAGATCGACCGGGAAGAGCGTCCAGATCTGGATGGTTATTTCATGGATGTTTGCCAAAAGCTCACCGGCCGTGGCGGCTGGCCGCTGCAGGTATTTCTTACACCTGATCTCAAACCTTTTTTTGCTGGGAATTATTTCCCTCCGGAACCCGGTGGCCGGCAGATGTCCTGGTTTCAGGCGATGCGCTTTGTAGTGCATAATTTCCGGAATAACCGGCTGGCGGCAGAGAAGCAGGGACAGCGGATTCTCGATGGATTAGAAGCGGATCAGGGCCTGGAAATTACGCCCGAAAGCGGAACAATTTCACAACCCTGGCTCACCTCCAGCCGGATTGATGAATACGAAGCGTCCCTAATGCGCGTAGCGGATCTGACCTATGGCGGGTTTGGATCTTCACCTAAATTTCCTAATGCATTGGCACTGAGTTTTTTATTGGAGCGCACGGCCAATGTCAATCATCCGGAGTCCCTGCGGCACGTCATGCGTTCTGTCCAGTTTATGCTGAGAGGGGGCATATACGATCAGGCCGGAGGAGGATTTGCTCGCTACGCCGTTGACCGGCTGTGGAAGGTACCCCACTTTGAGAAGATGCTTTATGATCAGGCTTTGATGATACAGCTGCTGGCAGACCTCATAAGGCATAAGCCAAGACGAATGTATAAGCGGGCACTCCGGGAGACCTTGAATTTTGTTGAAAGGGATTTGGTTCGTCCGGATGGAGGCTGGTTTGCAGCATTGGATGCGGATAGTGATGCCCACGAGGGAGCCTATTACACCTGGAGCTTTGCCGAAGCAAGCCAGTGTGTAGCGCCAGGATCCTCCTGGCTACTGGAGTTTTTTGATGTGCGCGAAGCAGGGAACTGGGACGGAATGAATATCCTGTGGCAACCCCACGAATTGTATGCATTTGCCGAGGAACATCACCTGGACATTGAAGCAGCGAAAGAACAGATCTCCCGGTTTAAAGCCACGGTACTGCGAGCCCGGGAAAGCCGGATTAAACCCCACCGGGATGAAAAATTAATTACCGACTGGAATGCCCTGATGGTTTCCGCTTACGTTAAAGCGGGTGTAGCCCTCCAGGAAAAAGTCTGGATTGCACATGCCCGGGAGCAAATGAATTGCATCCTGAACCAGGTGCTGGATGAGTCGTCAAAGAAGCTCATGCACGTACCGCAGTCAATGGCACCGGTGCTCTTATCGGATTACGCCTGCACGATACAGGCACTCCTGGATCTATACCTGGCAGATCCGGATCAGCGGTGGTTGAATCTTGCCATCAGCCTGATGGAACAGGTAGATATCTATTTTTCCGATCAAGGTCAGGCACTGTATATGAACCGTAGTACTGACCAGGAGGAGGAACTGGGAAGAAGGATTGATGTTCGTGATGAAGAACTACCCAATGCCAATGCGTTATTGGGGCAATGCCTGTATCTATTGGGCATCTATCTGGATCGATCGGGCTGGCGGGATCGTGCGCGGAAAATGTTATCCGCCGTAAGTACCATGATTCAACTGGATCCGCTTGCGTATGCCTCATGGTACCGCCTGGGTCAAATGCTGTATGGGGGCGCTACCGAAATAGCTGTACTCGGTCCGGACCATATTGAACTCCGGCAGCAGATCCTTCAGATGCCACTGCCCTATTTGGTCATGGCTTCGGCTGAATATGCTGATTACGATCAACCGCTATTGCGCGATAAAAACTCACGAGACGGACAAACGGTTATATTCGTATGCCGGGGTGAACGTTGTTTGCCTCCTGTTTCAACCATCCCGGAGTTAATGGAAATGCTTTCCTCAATGCAGTAAAAAAGCTCACTTTTCTGACCTGGCAGCCATGGTGAGGTGCTGGAATGATCTACCGATTTGTATTGATAGTCTACATTTTTTCGGACTCTTTCGATCCTGGATTAGCAGATGGTATTAAGTATCTACCTTCGCAAACGGATGGTTTAACGAACCATTAACATCGCTTTAAATCAATTGTCTGCGAAGGCTTCCTACTTTGTCTCGTCTGCTCGGTAGCCTCCGCAGCAGAAGTATCTGAACCTCCAAAACTTGGAGCCCGCATGGTATCTGTGAAGGAGGAAGATAATTTGATTCATATACGATAAAGTGGACGATCGGAGAGGCCAGTCAATCTAATTGTTTATTCAAATTTGGAAATGAGAGCCACCTATAATTTTTTAACCGGGCTAATTCTGGTCATAATATTCAGCACCTTTTCGTGTAAATCGGGGTATAAAAGTTTTGATGATCTCCTGGTTTCTACGGAAATCTTGCAGATAAGCCCTTCTCCAAGAGTGCCGATGGGTGCGATGCTGTCATTCCTGACCAAGGATCCGGTTACCATAAGTTATACCATTCCAGGAGAAACGCCATTACAACGCACGTTCCCGCGTGCGGACACCCGTCATGAAATCCCGATAGTCGGATTGTACCCGGACGTGGTCAATCAGGTAGTCATTCGTGCGACTACTGCAACCGGCCAATCGTTGGAGAAGGTCATTCCGGTCAAAACCGGACCCATTCCGGATTTTTTTCCGGAGGTTGATGTCGTTCAACTGGACCGGGCCGCTATGGAGCCGGGACTTCATCTGGTGGAGACATTGATAGCTGTAAACGGAAAGTTTACTTACTATGATATCCTTTTTGATGATCAGGGAGTCATCCGATGGTATCTGGATCTGAGTGAATTTCAGGAAATTGTTTATTCCCCATTGCGTCTACACAACGGAAATTGGTTTTTCGTTCATTGGCAGCAATATCTGGAGCTGGACGATTTAGGGCGTGAAATAGATAAAGGAGTCATACCGGGTTATGGAGTGAATCATGAAATCGTGGAAGTGCGCCCGAATGTTTTTATTCTCGGCGCAACCCGGTCGGATACCAAGGTCTACAATCAGGGACGGGAAGTTTCCAGCCGGTTTGACCACATCATTGAGTGGGATCGCAACAGCAATAAAGTGACCTGGGAATGGGACATGCGGGATCTCCAGGACGTAGACCGCCAGGTATTTCCTCCTGACTATGGCCAGGATTTTGCGGCGGATTGGTTCCATGTTAATTCGATTGTGCCACTCCCTCAGGATGCTGGCTTAATCGTTTCCGGCCGGAATCAGGGAATCCTGCGGGTAGACCGGAAAAATAATTTGCAGTGGATTCTGGCACCGCATAAGGGCTGGGACAAGGCAGGATTTGACGGAAACGGTCTTGATACCAAAAAATACCTTTTGGAGGCGGTTGACGCCAATGGTAGGGCGTATCCGGAAAACGTACAGGAAGGTACTGCGCTGGATGATTTTGTCTGGCCTACCGGACAACACTCGGTCCACCTCCTGGATAATGGCGATATCCTGGTCTTTGACAACGGGTTAAGTCCCGGTTTCCAAACGAAGGAGCGATTTTCCAGAGCGGTAGAATATCGCGTCGATGCTGTCAATAAGCAGGTAGAGCAGGTATGGTCGTTTGGCCGGGAAGAAGGCCTGAATCTATTTACTCCGGTGACCAGCAGTGTTTATCCAATGGATAAAACGCATAATATACTGATTACAGCGGGGAATGTCCGCCTGGGAGAATTACCACCGCATGCTAGGATGCTGGAGATCACTTACCCGGATAAAAAAGTCGTTTTCGAAGCTAATTTGTATCTCAAGGATGCCAAGGGAACCAAAGCAGCAGAATGGGCGCAATTTGACCTGGTATACCGTGGACATCGTTTTGATTTATTTCAATAAAGTAAAAATATATGGCGTTAAAAGTTATCGGCACGGGGCTGCCCCGAACGGGTACAGCATCCCTTAAGGGGGCTTTGCAATTATTGGGTTATCAACAGACCTATCATATGGATAACCTGCTCAATAATCCATCACAAGTTCACTATTGGGTTGAGTTATTTGATACCGGAAGTACCGATTACGATGCTTTATTTGAAGGGTTTGCCGCGAGTACTGATTTTCCCGGATTTTTTGCCTACAAAGCGTTGCTCAAACAATATCCGGACAGCAAATTCATCCTGACGACCAGAGATCCCGATATTTGGTACGAAAGCATAAAAAATACCGTTTATCAGGCGGTCACTGCTTTTTTTCAGAAGGACACGCCTACCGATAGCATGCGCAGGGTAGAGGGCGTATTTCAACTGTTGGATCGCTATTTATTTGGTCAATTTTTTAAGGGAACATTTTTGGATAAAGAAAAAACATTGTCTCTCGTCAATGCTTATCTGGATGAAATCAATGCGATCATTCCGGCGGATAAAATGCTGAAGTACGAAATATCCGAGGGCTGGCAACCGCTTTGTGATTTTCTGGAGTTACCGGTTCCGGAATTCGAATTTCCGTATAAGAACAAACGGGAGGATTTTAATACGATGATCGCGAAAATGTTATCCGGACAAAAGATGGAGGTCAAATAGCCTGCTTATTTACCCTGATTGTGGATAATGCTTTCCGCGGGATTGATAACATTCATATCCCATAAAAACAAAAAACCGGTATGCCTTCGCCTGCCGGTTTTTAGATTTTAGTAAGTTTCGACTAATAATAAGAATTGGATTGGTCCTGCACCGTTGTGAAGGAGTATAGACGGTTGGCTTTAGCACAGTAATGAACAAAGAACAGAAAAATAAAATTGTCCAAATTAGGGGGGGAATTGTGGGGGGGAGATTCCGATTGGCTGGTTGTAACTATATAACTGACTCAATTTTAAAAAATTGTATTGAACCGAAAAAAAGTAGTGTTTTTTTAAAATCCTTTTCTCTTCGGTTTAAAATAGAGGCTATCCGCTGAAGCCAGGTGAGACCTGATTATTGGTGGCCGGCTTAAGGAACCTCGAATGCTTTTGGACTGTTATAGGAATTGAAGTTCACGATCAACCTGACAGATGATCTCAGTCATGGTGTGTGGACCCATAAATGTTCCATTTTGCCCTCTGTTTGCCGCAACTTCATAGTAGGTTAATGCTGTGAGTGATGGTACGGGTGCAAATGGGACCTGTACGATACAAAGATAAGTTCGGCTATGAAATACAAAGATTATTATCAAATATTAGGTGTGGCCAAGAATGCTTCTCCGCAGGAGATCAAAAAGGCATTCCGTAAACTGGCTGCCAAATATCACCCGGATAAAAACCCTGGAGATAAGAGCGCTGAAGAAAAATTCAAGGAAATCAACGAAGCGAACGAAGTGCTCTCCGATACAGATAAACGGAAAAAGTACGATACCCTGGGCTCAAATTGGGAGTATTATCAGCAAGCCGGGGATGACTGGGAGAAATATGCACACCAGGGCCCACGCCAGGGCGGAGGCAAGCGAACCTATTATTATTCCGGCAACCCGGAGGATGTTTTCGGCCGCGGAGGTCAGAGTGGGTTTTCGAGCTTTTTTGACCTTTTCTTCGGAGAAGGCGCGCAGGAAGGCGATCCATTTGCCCGCTATGGTGAAAGGACCACTCAGGTGCCTCGTGGTAGTGACGTTGAGGCCACAATGTCCATAACCATGCGCGAGGCGTATCAAGGCAGTCGTCGCACGTTTGAATTTCAGGGTGAGAAGATCCGGATTGCTATCAAGCCCGGCTCATACGAAGGTCAGAAACTGCGGCTTAAAGGGAAAGGGCATCCCGGACCCCGGGGACAAGCCCGCGGTGATCTGTATATAACGCTCCATGTAACCCCTGATCGGCAGTTTATCCGGGAAGGTGATGATCTCATCGTAAACGCGAAGGTGGATGTCTATACGGCGGTATTGGGTGGGAACATTGAGGTGAATACCATGACTGGTAAAGTGAAGGTCAATGTGCCTAAGGGGATACAGTCCGGCAAGACCCTGCGATTAAAAGGGAAGGGGATGCCCGTCTATGGAAAAACGGATGAATTTGGGGATTTGATGGTCAGGCTTGACGTAGAATTGCCAAGGCATTTGAGCGCCCAGGAAGAGGAGTTGTTTCGCCAATTGAAGGCCTTACAGAATAAGGAGGCCGTCTATCAAAATTGATGTGTATGTGTAATGGTTTTTACGTTCCAGGAAGTTCAATAAGACTTCAATTAGTAGACACTTAAAAAAACATATTATGCATACTACAATTGCAAATCCCAAAACCAACTTTTTGTTGGGAGCCAGTCTCGATGTATTGCATCAGGAAAGTAAAGAGTGGCTGGATACGATTGAGTTCTGGTTGGATGAAATGAAATTCTTCGATAAGCTCTTGAAGAATCAACCCGAAGGTGATGAGCATAAGTTGACCATCCGGGAAATGCTCGAACATGTAGAAGGCATCCATGTAGACTTCTTCAGACAGTTGCAGGAAGACGTACGCCAACATGAACGCATGCTTGCCATGGTAGAAAAAAATGTCCCGGGCGCTTCGGATGAGGAGTACCGTGTGAATCACCGTCGGCTGAAATCCAGAATGGATCATCTTGACAAAGACTTTAAATCGTATAAAAAAGTTGTTTTTAAATTTGCCCTGGACTAGCGAGTCCGGCTCGTGTGCAGTACTGCCTCGAATGACTTTTAATTGAACTCGAATTAATGAAAGCAAACTTTAGTGAACTGATCCATGGCGATGTGCCTGTTCTGATCGATTTTCATGCGGAATGGTGTGGCCCCTGCAAAATGCAGTCACCCATCATCAAGGAGATCGCGCAGTCTATGAAAGATAAATTAAGAGTCATCAAAATTGATGTCGATAAGAATCCATCCTTGTCCAGAAAGTATAAGATTCGTGGGGTGCCTACGCTCGCGCTTTTTAAGGATGGTGAATTGAAATGGATGCAAGCTGGTATGAAATCCAAGCAGCAAATACTAAAAGTCATCGATCAGTTTGGCGGGGCATAGGCGGAGAGTAAATCTGATAGAACAGAATATAATCCATTACTAGGCGATGGGGGCATGTGTCGCAAGTGGTCTATTTGCCCAGCCAGGACTTAAAGTGCGAAGATTTTTCTTTACTGACTACCACCTCTGCTTCTTCCGGGACCGGCTGTATGGAGAGTTTTAATTTGCCATTGAAATAGGGATGAATGGTGCTTATGGATTTTATGTGTACGATGAAGCTGCGATTGGCCCGGTAGTACAGATGAGGGTCCAATAGCTTTTCCAGCTGATCCAGCGTATAATCCACCAGGTAACGCTGTCCATTCCAGGTCATCAGCAATACAATTTTTCCATCGGCAGTAAACCAGGCAATGTCCTGGGTTTCGATCGAAAGCAGCCGCTGTCCCTGCTTGACCAGAAAGCGATTTCGATACGGAGCAGGTTGTCGTTCTCGTTGTTGCAGATCGGCCATCAGGGACTCCAATTGAACAGACAGGGTTTGCTGACCGAAATGGGACTGAAGGTGGGCATATTTTTCCAGGCTCCGGATAAGATCCTCTTTTCGCACTGGTTTAAGCAAATAATCAAGGCTGTTCACTTTAAATGCATGCAGGGCATACTCATCGTATGAAGTGGTGAAAATAACGGGAGCCTGTATTTTGACTTGTTTGAATATATCAAAACACTGACCGTCCGCCAGTTCAATGTCCATAAAGATCAGATCAGGTTGGGCATTGTTTTGCAACCACCATACTGCTGATTTTACAGTTTCGGCATGACCGATAACCTGAAGCTTGGGGTCAACTTCCTCCAGTAACTTGATCAGGCGGTTTAATCCAAGCGGTTCGTCCTCAATGATATATGCGCGCATTGCTCTATGCCGTTAGCGTTTTTTTTTGGATGATAGGCAACCGGACGATGAAATAATCATCCTGGTCCAGAATCATGACTTCCCCAGCGCCTAATAATTGATATTTCGTCAGAATATTTGTCAGACCAACTTTTTCCGAGGGAACCCATAAATGTTTGCGCTGCAGGTTGTTCTTTACCTCAATCGATCTACCCTCAAAGACGGATAACCAAATTTGCAGCGGATTCCCGGTGGACACTTCATTGTGTTTCACCGCATTTTCAATGAGCAGCTGCAGCGTAAGTGGAGGGATCCAGCTTTTATAGTATTCGGAAGGCAGTTGGATGTGCATTACCAATCCATTCCCAAAGCGGGTTTGTAACAAATGCAGGTAAGAATGAATAAAATCCATTTCTTTTTCGAGTGTAATCAATTCATCCTGATTGCTTTGCAACAAGTATCGGTACACCTGGCTCATTTCTTCCACAAAGTGTTCAGCCTTACCCGGATCAATACGAATTAAAGAACTTAAGCTATTAAGGCTGTTGAATAAAAAATGTGGATTGACCTGCTGTTTAAGCCCTGCAAACTGGGCTTCCAAATGCATGCGGTGCAACGCCTCCTTTTCTTTTTCAATCGTTCTCAACTGACGGTAATAATGAATGGCTTCGGTGACTCCCACTGCTGTAATGCATAAAATCAGGGCATTGAACAGATAAAAGATGTAAATGCTCCACGATGCCGGATTATCAAGGCCTGCCTGTTCGGTCTGATAAAAATATTGAATGGCCAGATCGGAAATCCGCATGAGCGGGGCTACCAGCAAAATACTTAAGAGCAAACTGCGAATCAGTCTTTTCACGACCATGGATGGATCCGGATGGTATTTCCAGGAGTTCTTTGTAATCCACACGACGCCAAGCCACTGGAATGCAATAATGGTCGTAAGGATCAGGTATACCCATAGGCCGGAAGTCCAGGATATTCCTTCCGGGATGGGATTTCCAAGGATGTTCAAGAGCACCAGAACACCAATCCCCGTCATATGAATCCACCGTGCTTGAATCATAACCGAATATGGTGAAAGGAAAGTACTATTTCCCGCTGAAAACCGGATGCCAGAATTCGTCGGAACGCAAAGTTGAGGTATAGAACGTCCTTTTCGAGGAATGAATCGTATCCGGCCGGCTGCGAGAAGACGATTTCGTTTGGGTATTCTTTTCGGTGGTTTCAGGGCGGTAGTAGGCCTTTTGATGGCATAAGCTGTTGTATTGGAAGGGTGTTCCAGGGCACTTTTGAGGATTACTTCATCTTAAACCTCGATAAAAAATGAGTTTTCGATTTCTGCAGATCCACCGGATGCGGGCAGTATTTCTCCTGGTGCCCCTGCTTTTCACGATGCGAATGGCGGCACAAAGCCCGGGGTGGGAAATATCTACCGGCGTTCATGCTTATTATTTACCGTCTCCAGGTTTCCATATTCAATCGTTGCAACCGTTGATCCAGGTAGGGCGATTGATGCCTTTTCGCCCCTCCGGCTCCTTAGGCATCACGTTCCAGGTGGGATATAGTCGCAACCGGTACCAGGGAGATGCGGTATACATCCAGTCTTTCCTGGGTTACCACCCCATGCTGGGCCAGCATTTACAAGCCGGCATCGCTATAGGTGCCGGATATCAACGTTCCTTTTTCAGCAGTTCCTCTTTGCGATGGAACGGAGAAGAATGGACCAAAGGGAAATCCTCCCATGCAGTATGGCAGGTCCCGTTGCAGTTGCGATTAGGCTATCGCACTTCAGGTGCCCGGGCCGACTGGACACCTTTTATTGCCTATCAGGTCCATGGTCAATTTAAATACAGCCCGGATCTGACCCCCTTACCAGTATCCAATTTTCTCATCGGCGTCCAGTACGCACCAAATAAACCTGAATAAAATGAAAAAGATCCTGTTGTTGGTTTTAATGCTGGCTTTCAATCAATGCCAGCGCGATATGTACCTGCTGGACGTAGAGCCATTGGAAGGTACCGTAGAATATAATCGAAATCATCCGCTTAAAGACAGCCTGGATGTCATCGTAGCCAGGCATATCGCGGATGGTGTGCCCGGCATCCAGTTAGTGGTAAAGGATGCAGACGGCTGGTACATGACCAGCCAGGGATTTGCACAGGTAGAACATCAGGTGCCCTTCCGCGATAACATGGTTGCCTGGGTATACAGCATCACCAAAGTGTTCACCGCAACGCTGACGCTGATGAGTGCCGAATCCGGTCAGATTGACCTGGATAGCACGCTCGCAGCTTATCTGCCCGAGAAATTGATCGGGAAACTCGCCAATTACCAGCGCATTACTGTACGTCAACTGTTGAATCACTCAAGTGGTCTGACGAATTTTACCGTATTGCCGGCCTATCTGCTGGATCAGTTCAATCAACCTTTTAAGCAGCCGGATTTGATGGAACAATTGACCTATGTAAACGGCAAGCCGGAAATGTTTGCACCAGGTTCTGACTTTTATTATTCCAATACCAACTATCTGTTGTTACAGCTTATCCTGGAAAAAGTAACCGGCACCGATTATCGCACGCTGCTTCGAACAAAAATTCTAGAGCCATTGAAGTTGAATGAAGTGTATTACGATCCGGATGATCGGCAAATACAGGCACTGGGATTTCCCAATTACTATTTTGAGAGACATGCAGATGGTCAATTAGAGAATGTAACTTCCTGGAACAATGCCATCGGAAAGTCCCTGAAGGGTTATGGAGGTATTGCCGCTAATGGTCGGGATATTATCCTTTTCTACGAAGCGCTCATGGAAGGACGGTTGATCTCTGAGGGATCGCTGAACCAGATGAAGACCTGGGTCACTGGCAAATCGTCTACGGAACCGGACTATGGCTTGGGACTGGAGTATTTTACCTTTGGCGACCCGAGCATTCCTACTTATGGCCATGAGGGCGATAATATTGGCGGAACGACCATGGTTCTTTACATCCCTGGGAAACAACGGTATTTGTTTATCAGTGAAAATGCGGGCCGGCAATTGTTCGGTGAATATTTGTTCAAGACGAGTGAAACCAAGATCGACCTCTGCAATTTTCTGGCCAGTGCGGATTAACCCGGGCCTTGCAGGAGGCGGGCAAGGATGAAATAGATCACGGGCGGACTTGCAGGGGCTGTGAAAAAGTGGTAGCATGTATTCCAAAATTGGTAATTTAGATGAGGGTCAGAAAGGATTGATTGTCCGTTCTTAATCTTTAATCGACGGAATCAAACGTTTCTTATAAACCTCATCATCAAACCAATCAACTATGGAAACGAAGTCCACAGAGGTTGTCATCTCTACCGCCCGCCAATTGATACAGGAACAGAAATACGACGAAGCGCTTCGATTACTGAATCAGGGTACACCGGCAGACGGAGCTATCGCGGGAATGACCGGCCTGGTCTATTTCCTGAAACAGGACTATGAGCAAGCTGCCGAATTTTACCGGCAGGCCAGCCAAGTGGATCCGGGATCGGAGGAGTGGAAATACATGCTCCGGAAATCCGAAGCCAATGCATTTGCCGAAATACACCAGGACATTCCCGAGGTGTATCATTTTGAACGGGAAAAACTATTGGGAGAGCCCGGTATCCCCGATGAAGCATTACCTCCGGAACTCCAGTATCGGGTCAAGCGTGGTCCCGGATGGCTGATCCGGACCGGTGTTGGTCATGCCTTTGGTGCTTTTATGTCTGCTGCGATGGCCGGGATGACCTGGTCTTTTGGAAAACTTTTCGGGTACCGGGATCGTGTATGGACGAATTGGTATCGCAGGCCCATGTTCTTTGGGGTTATGACCCTTGCCTATATGCGTGAACGGTTGAATAAATACAATCTGCTCAGCACGTATCCAGCCGGGGCATTGGTAGGCTTTCAGGCCGCAGGACAGACTCCCCCTGCCGGGGCTGCATTCTTCAGGACACCAAATGGGAGCTGGAATAATCTGGAGAATCCAATGGAAGGAGCTGCCGGCACACGATTCCAACGTAATGTGGACCCGAAATCCGTCAAGCAGGCCCTCGATATGGATCCATTGACACCCAATCCCCGTACCATAAGCCGTCTTTTGCTGGACCGTGGTGATCAGATGAAAGAAGTACCCTTTCTGAATTTATTGGCAGCTGCCTGGATACAATTTCAAAATCACGACTGGATCAGCTACGGGGAACCATTGCGCAACGACTTTTTTACTATTCCCCTGGATGAGGATGATCCGGCCCGTAAACGCTTTTGGCAAACCAAAATGTTTGTCGGTAAGACGCAACAGGACCCGACCCACGGTGAGAAAGATGTTTATGCCAAGACTTTTATCAATGAATGTACACATTGGTGGGATGGCTCCCAGTTGTACGGAAGTGATCTGGAGACGGTTCAATGGCTGCGCAGCGGAATCGACGGCAAAATGCGATTGAACTCCAACGATACCCTGCCCAGGGATAAAAAAGGGATAGAAGAGACCGGCTATATCCGTAATTGGTGGGTAGGCCTTGCTTTGATGCATACGATTTTCATCCGGGAGCACAATGCCATTTGCGATCACCTGAAGGAACACAATCCGGATTGGGATGACCACCAGTTGTTTCAGGTGGCCAGAATGATCAATGCAGCGTTAATTGCCAAGATCCACACGGTGGAGTGGACACCGGCCGTGTTGCCAAATGCTGCCGCCGAACAGGGGCTTAATGCCAATTGGTATGGTATTTTAACCAATTTGCTGCATAAAGGAAAGGATAAGAAAACCGTCGCCGACATCAATGTGCGTAACCCCGAAATGGGAGGAGTGGTAGGAAACCCGGTGGAAAAACATGGATGCCCCTATGGGTTAACACAAGAGTTCGTTGAAGTATACCGTCTGCATTCATTATTGCCTGAAACCATCCATGTGCGATCGGGAAATCATGAAATAACGGAAGTACCCCTCTACCAGGCGAGACAGGCCGGTTCAGGTAAATTAACGGATCTCTATGGAATAGAGACTTTGATTCATTCCTTCGCTACCCAAAACCCCGGGCAGCTGGTATTGAATAATTACCCTCATTTTATGCGTGAACTCAGTATTCCCGGTAACCCCGTTTACGATATGGGTGCCGTGGACCTGCTCCGGGCTCGGGAACGCGGGGTGCCGCGATACAATGAATTTCGCCGCCAGTTAGGGCTCAACCCTATCCGGACATTTTCCGACCTCAACGATGATCCGGAAATCGTACGCAAACTGGAAACATGCTATGGCAGCGAACCCGGCGATGTCGAAAAGCTGGACCTGATGATCGGAACCCTTGGCGAAGCCCACCGTCCCACTGGCTTCGGGTTCGGTGAAACGCTCTTCCAGATCTTTTTATTAAACGCCACCAGAAGGCTGCAGGCGGACCGGTTCTACACCGACTGTTACGATGAAGCCCATTACACCAGGGAAGGCCTGGAATGGATTGACCAGAACGATTTTAAATCTGTCTTGCTGCGCCATTATCCGGAGTTGGCTAACACCGGCCTGGCGAATATCAAGAATGCCTTCGAACCCTGGGATGAGCGTGAACGATTGGATCCAGCCAGACATCCATTACGTGGTTTTGATAAAACATTACGTAAGGATCCATGGAAAGGAGATCGCTGGTAATCAAAAAAAAACCGGATCCTAAGATCCGGTAGCTAGAGAAGAAGGTTTTTAAAAGGACTGAAATGACAATGGTATCACTGGTGTGATATGAATATTTTTTGACTGTCCAGGTAAGCTCCCGAACGGACGGTGAGTTGGTATAGACCTTCTTTGAGATTGCTGACATTCAAGAGCACATCGCCAATCGGATCTTTAATTTGCCGTATTAAAACCGGCCTTCCTTCCAGATTGGACAATTGGATGATAACCATGTGCTTGGTCTGGTTCTCAGGCAGTTGCACACTTAATTGATTGTCCGCTGGGTTAGGATAAAAAGTAATATGGACCAACTCTGCCGAACTGTTTTTTCGATTCTCTTTACCGCGTTGCGATTTGTCGGGTTTATTGATGACTTGTGCAGTGACTGGTGTGGATTGTACAGTTAGAGAATCCACGACTCTGGTGGAGTCGGGGTTACCGGTGCTGTCAACTACGGTGGTGTCGCGTAAACCCAAAGTCCGGAAGTTGGACCAGTCGCTGGAACCGCTGGTTGAGCCATCCATACAAGTGGCCACAACCCGGAACTTATAGTTGCCGAGTGGTTCGAGCCCCAGGGCGATGTAAAAGGTGTCCGGGGTGTTGATGGTTTTGCTGTAGTATGCAGTCTGAGAACCACTCTTGACATCGACCTTAAAAGATTTTGCGGAGTCTTGAATGATCCAGCTGAGCAATGCACTTGAATCCGTTACCTCCAGAACTGAAAGGTTTTTAGGCTTGGGACACTGGTTGAAGGTGCTGTCTCCGCCGGTGGTGGAAAAATCGATCCAATCACTTGAGCCGGCAGAATTCTTTTCGCAAGAAGCTTTTACGCGGAAATGATAATTACCACCCGGTTCCAGTCCGTCGATCTGGATAAAGGTGTCGATGGTTACCTCCGAAAAACTGAACGAAGTCGTATGATTTTTACTTTTGACATCAACCTGGAAGTCAACATGTTGGGCGCTGGGCAGCCAGGTGAGGACCACAGAAGAATCGGTAACATCTCGTACCGCCAGATTGGTGGCTTTCGGACAGGGGCCAGGTCCGGTTACTTTTTCGCCGGTGGTAGTGAACGTTACCCAGTTGGTGTTCCCTTTGCCTTTGTCGCAGTTGGCCTGAACCTTAAACCGGTACTCACTGCCGGCTTCCAGTCCATCAACCATGACCGATGTTTCCGACGTAGTGGTAGACCATTTAAATGCTGTCGTCCCACCACTGTGCATCACATCTACCGAAAAGGTTAAATTATCCGGAGAGCCATCCCAGCTTAACACCGCACTGTTGTCAGTAATACTGCCGGCTTGAAGGTTTGTCGGTGAACTACATTTTTGTGCGAGCGTATTTAATGTAAATAATGCAAGAAGCATCATAGTGGTAATCCACTTTCCCATACCAATATTCTATTTAGTTACACAATAGTTGATGCGTCCGGTACACGTATTGGTTGGAAAAACGAGCTTACTTAGAAGCGAAAGATAACGGGGGAATTGTTCGGGAGGATTATGTTCTAATAACTTCAAATGGGCGCAAAAATTGTCCCACAAAGGTTATTTTTCGAATCATTAAAATTTAAACAGCTCCAAGTGGTTGGCAATGTGCATGCTATGAAAATGCGCATACTGTTTTTTTGTGAGCACACCGAATGCTTCATGAGGATATAATTTACCTTGCCATTCGTCAAAGGTCTTAATAGCTTTTTGCAGTCGCTGCACACCTTCCAGGGTGCCATTTGGTGGAAAGGCGTTGGTGCCTTTAGTAGGTTCCGAAGTATTGTGTTGCATGTACCCGCGCCAGTCGAAGTAATGAAACGCCAGTTTGCCAATAGTTAATTGAAATAGCTTGGAGTGTAATAATGGATATCCCTGCAGAGTAAATTCCATGGCCAAGGCACAGTGACTTAGGTTCTGGTAGGCATCCCAATCGCCTGAAACTGGTGTGTCCAATTGATTCTCAATGCGGTCCAAAAAGTCCATTACCTCCCCCAGGTTCTTAAGGATCAACGGTTTTTTCATGGAGATGATGGTTCTTTCATGGAAGATAATTAATTTGATAGAAAACCGAATTTTTCATTAGCTGAAAAACCGCTCGGATTTATAACTGGAAAATTTTATGCTTAATTTATGACAATCCCCAAGGATAAGGACGCTACCCATCTTGACCAGATGCTTTTGGACCGGAACTTTCAAGAAATTATCCGGTTCGTCAATGCGATAGAAGATCCATCGTCTGCAATCTTATTCCGTTTGGGTCTGGCGTACTATTGCAGTGAAAACTACCTGGAAGCTTCGCGATGTTTTCGCGCTGTCCAGGAAGCACATCCGGAGGACACGGAGATAAGGGAATTGTACGAAAGATCGAAAATTAATGCAACCACAGAGATCAAAGAGTTTGTTCCGGAAGTTTTCCATTTTAATGAGCAGGTTGTTGAAAAACTTAGAAAATCCATGCCATTGCCTGTGCCTGGTAAAGTACACCGTATTCCCGGCAGATGGCGATTATCTCGTCGGGTGATCGGTGATTTTTCTGGCCATATCTTGTCTGTTATTATTGATGGAGCAACAATTATTTGGGGCCATTTAGCAGGTTACCGTGATCGGATCTGGACCAATTGGTATCGCCGGCCGGCTTTTTTAGCCATCCTTACATTAGCCTATATGCGGGAAAGAATGCACAAGTTCAATCTTTATTCAGCCTATCCTGGTAACGCATTGGTTGGTTTTGCAGATCCTGGGATGGTACCTCCGGAAGGAGTGACCCATTTCCGGACTGCTGATGGCAGTTGGAACAATTTAAGAAATCCATTCGAAGGCGCGGTAGGTACCAGGTTTTTACGCAACATCCCACCTGGTGCCATTCAGCAGGAAAGTGCGGATCGGATACTGTACCCCAATCCGAGAATGTTAAGTCGGATTTTCCTCACGCGAGGTCAAGCCATGAAAGAAGTGCCATTTCTAAATATGCTGGCGGTAGCCTGGATACAGTTTCAGAATCACGATTGGATCAGCCATGGAGAACCTCATTTAAACGACTATTTTGAAATACAACTGGATGCAGACGACCCAGCAAGGAAAAAGTACCGCCAACAGAAAATGTTTGTGGGTAAGACACAAAATGACTTCACACGACGCAGTGAAGATTCTCTTCCGATCACTCATTTGAATGAATGCACACATTGGTGGGATGGTTCACAAATTTATGGAAGTGATCTGGAGACCCAACTCCGGGTGAGATCAGGAGAGTCTGGTAAATTATTGATCAATTCCAATGGATTGCTTCCCAGAGATAAAAAAGGAATTGAGATCACTGGATTTACGCGCAATTGGTGGGTTGGACTGGCAATGATGCACACATTGTTCGTAAAAGAACATAATGCCATCTGTGATAATCTCCTGTTACATTATCCCGGCTGGGAAGATGAGAGACTGTTTCAGGTCGCCCGGTTAATCAATGCCGCTGTTATGGCCAAGATCCACAGTTTGGAATGGAATTCCGTCATAAACCCCAATGCAACCCTGGCTAAGGGGTTGCAATCCAACTGGTATGGCATGCTAACGACATTGTTCCATCCGGAAGGTGAACGAAAAACGGTGGCGGATATCAACGTGAAAAACCCTGAGATGGGTGGAGTGGTTGGGAATCCAATTGAGAAACATGGCTCACCTTATGGACTTACCCAGGAATTCGTAGAAGTTTACCGGCTGCATTCGATGTTACCGGAAACCTTGGTATTGCGCGATCAACATGGGAACATTGAGGAAATACTGCGGTTCATTGAAACCAGGCAGCGAGGATCCGGGATACTGACCGATCGTGTTGAAATGGCTCAGCTTTGGCACTCATTTGGCCTTCAGCACCCGGGTCAATTGGTCTTAAATAACTACCCTGCGTTCATGCAGGAGATGAGTATCCCGGGAAATCCAATTTACGATCTGGGTACGGTGGACATTTTGCGAAGCAGAGAACGCGGAGTGCCGAGATACAATGCTTTCCGTCGGGCATTAGGCTTGCAGCCCGTGAAGAAATTTTCCGATATCACGGATGATCAGGAAATGGTGGACAGATTAACTGCTGCCTATGATGGAGACATCGAATTGCTTGACCTGATGATCGGATCCCTGGCGGAAAGTCATCGGCCTAAAGACTTTGCTTTTGGTGAGACCATTTTTCAGATTTTTTTGTTAAACGCAACCCGTAGACTCCAGGCTGACCGTTTTTATACCGATTGTTATACCGCCGAATACTATACGCCGGAAGGTCTGGAATGGATTGACCGGACCGATATGAAGACGGTTTTATTACGCCACTATCCGGAACTGATTCGCACAGGACTGGCTAACGTACAAAATGCGTTTCAACCCTGGCATCCCTGAATTTAGAAGTGGAATATTATCCGTCCGGAAAGACTTTCTGTGGAGTCATTCCAAGTCCCAGCCGTGTTTTATCCAGTCTTCCTCGTAGTCGATGTCAACCAGTGGAGGCAGCTCATACCAGGTCAGGCCCAGCTCCTGTGCACGACGGATGGTTTCTTCAAATACGGTCTCTGTACTCCAGGTCATCCCGTCAAAGAGGCCGGGTGCCGGCTCCCGAAGTCCAATCAGGTAATAGCCGCCGTCCTCTGTGCCGCCAATAGCCAGGTCGTGATCCGTCAATGCCACCGAAGCGCTGTCCAGGATGGATGATGTGATGCCGGGGATATCACTGCCGATCAGGATTGCGCCTTTATGGCAGGCTAAAATTTCAGTGAAGGCGTTTTTCATCCGCGTTCCCAGATCAGGTCCCTGTTGCAGACGTTTGGAAAACTGGTTAGGATCCCAGGCATCCTGTGGCTCGATGACTTCGCTGTAATAGATGTATTTGGTGATTTTGATTGGCTGGATAACCTGACGGATATGTTCCACCAGGGCTTCGTAGATTGCCAGCGCCTTTTCTGGACCCAGGGTTGCAGCCAACCGGCTTTTAACATGCCCGGGGCGGGCATTTTTTATAAAAAGGATCAGGGCAATTTCGTTCTTGTGCATGGAGTAAGGTAATCGATTTTACATTTTAATGGATAAGACTGTTAATTTGTGTCGCTCAACGGTCTAAAATAACCATCCATGCAGCAACAAAATCCGGATTTACTCACCATCTGGGTCAGGGAATATACTTCCGACCTGCTGAGTTGGGCGGTGGTTAAAACAAGTGATCTTGCATTAGCGGAGGATTTGGTCCAGGACACTTTTCTTGCAGCGGCAGAACAAATGGACCGGTTTCGGAATGAGAGCCAGCCCCGTACCTGGCTGTTCGGGATTCTGAGAAATAAAATTGCCGATCATTTCAGAAAAACATTTCGGGACCAAAACCGGATAGAGGAAGCCCTCAACTCGGAAGCCTTTTTCCAGAGTACCGGCGGCTGGAAAGCAGAATTTGCTCCGGCGCCGTGGCCCGATGAGGAAATGGATTTGCTGGATCAGCCTGATTTCATAAGGGTTCTTAAAAGATGCCTGGAGATGCTTAATCCGGTGATGTCCGACTGCATCCGGATGCGCTTCCTCGAAGATCGCAAAGGCGAATCCATTTGTCAGGAACTGGGTATTGCGGCGACTAATTATTGGCAGTTAATCCATCGTGCGAAACTGACTTTGCGCAATTGTCTGGACAGAAACTGGTTTAATCATGACGCGACGTAACCTGAAAATAGCTCCTCCGTTTATGCGATGCCGGGGCACCCTGATGGTTATGAGTGGTCTTTTCCTGCTGGCATTGCTATCCTGTAGCCAGCGTTTACCCCACGTGTACCCATCCCGCCAGCCGGTCTCTCATACGAGCTGGGATAGTTTACTGCATCAGTATGTATCTGAGGAAGGATGGGTAAGTTACCAGGGCTTCATCCAGGACAGTCTCAGGCTAAACCGGTACCTTGATCTGTTAGCGTCAGCACATCCTCAGTCTACCTGGTCGGAAAAAGAGCAAATGGCTTATTGGATCAATGCATACAATGCCTTTACGGTTAGGTTGATTGTCCGCCATTATCCGGTTAATAGCATTAAAGACATCAAAAGAGGCATTCCGTTTGTGAATACCGTCTGGGATATTCCCTTTATCCATCTACAGTCGGAAACCTATGATCTGAATCAAATTGAACACGGCATCCTGCGCAAGCAATTCAAGGATGCCCGGATACACGCCGTCATCAATTGTGCCTCCTACTCGTGCCCCCGTCTGTCCAGGGAGGCTTATGTCGCAGAACGGTTGGACGATCAATTGACGGATGCGATGACCACTTTTATCCATGACCCGCTGCGGAATCGGATAGTGCTTTCCAGTGTACAAGTTTCATCGATATTTAAGTGGTTTGGAGGAGATTTTCGAAGAGACGCCGGCTCACTCAGAAAATTTTTGAACCGTTACCTGGAATATCCAATTCCCGGAGAGGTGGAGATTGAATATCTGGATTACGACTGGTCACTGAATGACAGCAAGGCAAAACAGTAGCCAAGGATCTGAAATGCTAATGCAACCACTGCCGATACCATTGTTTTAATGTAGGACCTGATGCCCATCCTGTGGTCCAGAAAACAAATACCACCAAATTGGCCAGCTGAACTCTTGGCCACGAATTCCGGTAGTATTTCCGGGCAGAAACGACACAGTCCTTTGGAATAATACGGACGGTATATCCCCGGGCTTTTGCTTTGCGCAATAGGATATATTCTTCCATGATGGAGTCCAACGGGTCATAGCCTCCGATGGATCGATATACCTCACTTTTTATGTAAAAAGTTCGATCACCGCCATGCGTGAAAAACCAATGGAAACGGGTACAAAACGCGTTTATCTTTAATAACCACGGACCACCGTCAAAATGGTATCTGAAATTACCCAGCAAATGGCCTCGTTCCAGTGCCTGGGCGATGTCCTTTGCAAATGTTTCGGGAGGTAAGGTGTCAGCATGTACAAAATACAATGTGTCGCCCAGTGCCCGTTTAGCACCGCAGTCCATCTGGGCGGCACGACCACGCAGGCAGGAAATAAACACCTGGGCTCCAGCTTTCTGTGCCATTTCGACCGTATTATCCTCACTTTGTCCATCCACAACAATGATCTCTTTCACCAGGTCGCCACCGAAATGAAATAAGTGGTGCACAGTACGCGCTATCCATTTGGATTCATTGTAAACGGGTATGATAATGGACAATCTCATGGTACAGTATTCAGCGCTGCTACAAGGCGTGTTCTGCAGGGGGCGGCAGAAAAAGAAGTACGATGTTCGGTTGCATTATACAGGAAAGATATTTTATTGTCAGGAAATCAAAAGCTTTTCGACCAATTGTTAAGGCGTGTAAGTTAACTTTGTTTCGTAATGAAGGAAAATCCATTGTTGGTATCTTGTCGTGAAGCCACCATCCTGGTGGAAAAAAAACTGCAGGGGGATTTGTCCCTGGTCGGGCATGTCCAATTAGCCCTGCACACGGCAATTTGTGCTGCCTGCCGTACCTATCTGCGTCAAAGCACCAAAATTGACGGAATTCTTAAAGGTCAATTGAATAAATCTCAACAACATCCGGATAGCCATGCGCTGGAAGAACGCATCATCAGCCGACTGAACAATCAGGAATAACACCCATTCAGGTTTCAATTTATTGTTAAGAAAATCTAAAAGTCCCCGGTCATCCGTCAGGATGCAAAGCCGGCCACGACCAACATATAAAAGCTGGTCATGATTGCTGCAGAAACTTCAGTTAGAAAAATCTACCCCATCACCACTCCGGTTGTAAATGATTGGAATGAACTGTTTTCCCGAGGAGTTGAACAAAGTTATCGCCGAGGACAGATAATTTTTTCCAGGAATCAGCAGCATCCTTTTGTTTATCAGGTTGTAAAAGGGTTGGTGGCTATCCGTTCCATCCAGAATACCGATGTGATTCTCGATGCTCCCGGGAAGGGAGACCTGATCAATCTGGACGGATTATTTCAGGATCCCAGTGAAACCTATCAGGCTACTGCTTTGACCGGATCAACCATTTTGAAGCGTGTTCCTGTCGGTGATATACAGCTGGCTTTACAATCCAGGCAAAAGATTAATGAGTTGGTTCACCAACATCTACTCAATCAGATCAAGCGATCCCAGGATCGGATCCATGATTTGATGGTACTCTCTGCTCCGGAGCGAATCATTCATTTTCTAATGCAATACGTACTCAAACAAGGTCGTCCGGTCGGCTTAGAGTGGGTAGTTCAGCCGGTACTCACCCATCAGGAGATAGGCCTCCTGACCGGAACCGGTAGACAGACAGTTACCACTGTGCTGAATGAACTGCGTGCAGAAGGCGTGGTCCATTTCACCAGAAATTATTTTATCATCCGGAATCTGGCAAAAATGACTGCATTATCCGGATGCTAACTCCCCTTTAACGCCCGGAGGAGGGTAAAACGATTAGGCCCTTGCCAATTGAGCACCCAATTTGATGTTTTTCATCATCCTGGTTTGTTTTTAGCGGCCCGGTCGACCCAAATCTGGCACTGAACAATTAGATTTGTTTGGTGCCAATCATTCATCATCAAAGCATTGAACCCCAAGGGAACTGGGCCATCTGGGAAATCCGCGAAGCGGAGTCCTGGTTTCGGGCTCACCTGCAATTATTTGATGTGGAGGAAGCCATGATTGGCGAGATGAACAGTCAGCGGAGGCTGGAATGGCTGGCAGCCCGTCAGTTACTTCATGAAGTACTTGGCGATCAGGACCGCACACCCTGTCTGAAAGATACCAATGGCAAACCTTATCTGGAAGATCGCGCCATCCATCTTTCAATGAGTCATTCCCATGACCTTGCTTCGGTGATCCTGGCCCCGGTGCCGGTCGGTATAGATGTTCAGTACCGGGTTGCCAAATTGCAGCGCATTGCCTCCAAATTTGTTACGGATAAAGAAGTCGATGTTTATCCGGGTAAACCTGATCTGGACTTTCTTCATATCCTGTGGAGTGCCAAAGAATGCATTTATAAAGCTTATGGTAAAAGGGGGCTTGATTTTCGTGAACATCTCCATGTCTACCTGGACGAGCGGGTGCAGGAGATAGGCACTTGTGAAGGGTTCCTGATCAAAGGTGACTTTGAAGCCAGATACAACATCCACTACGAATGGTTCGAGCCAGGATATGTGCTGGTCTATGCCCTCATGGCTTAATCTCAGACCAATCGCCTTAAACCCCCTTGTAATCCTCGATAGGAGGGCAGGCACACACCAGATTTCGATCTCCGTAACCATTATTTACCCGGGCGACACTTGGCCAGAATTTGAAATGACTGCGCAGATAGGGCACCGGATAGGCGGCCTGTTCTCTGGTATATGGATGCGACCAATGGTCCGAGGTGATCTCCTCCAGCGTATGTGGAGCATTGTGCAACACATGATCGGTAGAGTCAGCTCCTCCGCTGGCTATGGCATCGATTTCCTCTTTGATCGATAACATGGCTTCACAGAAGCGATCCAACTCTTCCTTGTCTTCACTTTCGGTCGGTTCGATCATCAGTGTGCCGGCAACCGGAAACGAAAGGGTTGGTGCATGAAAGCTGTAGTCCATCAATCGCTTGGCAATATCTTCAGCAGTTATATTCAACGCTTTGAATGGACGCGCATCGATGATCAATTCATGAGCTGCCCGGCCTTTCTCACCGGTATAGACCACGTCGAAGACTCCTTCCAGCCGCGCTTTGAGATAATTGGCATTAAGAATGGCATATTCGCTGGCTGCTTTCAGACCCCGAAATCCCATCATCCGGATGTATCCGTAAGAAATAACCAGGATGGACGCGCTTCCCCAGGGTGCAGACGAAACGCTTGCAATGGCCTTGGCTCCACCGATCTGCTGGAATGGATGCCCCGGAAGATAAGGTTTGAGCTTGTCGTTGACGCAGATCGGGCCCATGCCTGGTCCACCGCCACCATGCGGGATCGCAAAGGTTTTGTGCAGGTTGAGGTGGCATACATCCGCACCAATCCGGGCCGGATTGGTTAAACCAACCTGGGCATTCATATTGGCCCCATCCATATACACCAGCCCGCCGTGCTCATGAATCAGATTACAGATCTGACGAATATCTTTTTCAAATACACCATGGGTAGAGGGGTAGGTGACCATCAGCGCACCGAGATGATCTGCATGTTCTTTGCACTTGTTCTGGAGATCATCCAAGTCAATATTCCCTTTTTCGTCGCAAGCAACAACGACAACGTCCATGCCGGCCATAACGGCGCTGGCAGGATTGGTACCGTGGGCAGACTCCGGAATCAAAGCAATGTTCCGATGTGGTTCATTCCGGTCCTGATGATAGGCGCGGATGACCAGTAAGCCGGTATATTCTCCCTGAGCTCCTGAATTTGGCTGGAGGGAGCATCCGGTAAATCCGGTAATCTCACAGAGGTAGGTCTCCAGTTCGGTAAACAGCTGCCGGTAACCATCCAATTGGTCCGCTGGAGCAAGTGGATGAATGTCGGCGAAAGCCGGCCAACTCACTGGAAATAACTCGGTGGCAGCATTTAATTTCATCGTACAGGAGCCAAGCGGGATCATACTGTGTACCAGAGACAGGTCTTTGTTTTCCAGCCGCTTGATGTAGCGCATCAGTTGAGACTCAGAGCGATAATTGTGAAATACCGGATGGGTCATAAAATCCGATGTGCGCCGGTAGGCGAACAGGTTATCCGGTATTTGTTCCAATTCTTGCATTTCGGTGCCTGTCAGGATTTCCGTCAGTTTAACCACATCCTCATCCGAACAGGTTTCATCAAGTGTTATGCTGATGAACGCATCGCTGTAGAACAGGTTGTAGCCAGCTGCCAAAGCCCGATTACGGATGGCCAGACGCTGATCCGGTGTTACTTTTATGGTCAGGGTATCAAAACAGGATTTGTTGACAACCTCGAGTCCGGCGGCATACAGTTGACCGGCAAGAGCCCAGGTCATTTGGTGAATGGTTGTAGCTATTTGGCGCAATCCTTCGGGGCCATGGTAAACGCCATACATTCCGGCCATGATGGCCAGTAAAGCCTGGGCGGTACAAATGTTTGAGGTAGCCTTCTCTCTTTTGATGTGCTGTTCCCTGGTTTGTAAGGCCATTCGTAAGGCCGTTTTCCCTTTTTCATCGATCGAGACGCCGATGATACGACCTGGGATCTGCCGTTTGAAATCCTCTCTGGTTGCAAAATAGGCAGCATGAGGTCCACCCGCCCCCATGGGAACGCCAAATCGCTGGGTATTGCCGATCACGGCATCGGCTCCCCACTCTCCGGGCGGAACCAATACGGCTAAACTCAATAAGTCGGCGGCAACAATGACATAAATATCTTTCTCATGAGCGGCTTGAACCAAATCCCGGTAATCGTGGATATGGCCCTGACTCCCCGGGTACTGAATCAGAACCGCAAAGGTTTGTTCGTCCAGAGTAGCTTCCTCCCAGGGACCAACTTTTACCGTTATGTTCTGTGGTAACGCGCGGCCCTTAACGACCTCGGTAGTGGTTGCGAAAACATCATCAGCTACATAAAGTACGTCCGCTGTTTCACCTTTGGCCCGCCGGTTTTTATGAGCGTGAAACATCAGCATGGCCTCTGCCGCCGCAGTCCCTTCGTCCAGCAAGGATGCATTGGCTAATGACATGCCGGTCAGGTCAGTTACCATAGTCTGGAAATTCAGCAGTGCTTCCAGTCTGCCCTGGGATATCTCCGCCTGGTAAGGGGTGTATTGGGTATACCAGCCGGGGTTCTGGAAAATGTTTCTCAGAATGGGAGAAGGAGTCACGGTACCATAAAATCCTTGTCCAATCAGTGATTTTAATACGTTGTTTTTGGCCGCAATGGATTCCAAATGATGCAGATAATTGTATTCCGATAGTGCTGCCGGAAGTTGAAGCGGACGTTCCAGGCGGATATCCTGAGGGATGGTCTCATCCATTAGTTGATCTAGGGTAGGGACTCCTATTAATTCCAACATAGTGGCCAGGTCACGATCGTTAATACCGATATGCCGGGTACGGAAAGGCGCTTGCATCATATTTCAAAGGGACTAAAAAGGTCAAAAAAATAAGATGTAAAATTAACCGAATTGAGCAGATTAAACCGGTCACATTCGAAAAATGTTCATTGGTGCCTTTCATGATTTAAATCAAGTTGAAAACGGCAGGACAATCTTTCAAATTGACCCTGAAATCATACATTTGTGACCAATCGTGCTATTATGAAAATCATCTGTGTTGGGCGTAATTACGTGGATCACGCTAAAGAGCTGAACAATCCGGTTCCTTCGGAGCCTATGTTGTTCATGAAGCCTTCCACCGCTATCCTCAATAACAATAAGCCATTTTACCATCCGGAATGGAGTGAAAACATCCATTATGAGGCGGAGATCGTTTTGAGAATCTGCAAAAATGGCAAATACATTCAGCCGGAATTTGCAGAATCGTACTACGACCAGATCACGCTGGGAATTGATTTTACAGCCCGGGACATTCAGGATCGATGCAAAGCGAAGGGACATCCCTGGGAAGTTGCCAAGGCTTTTGACCATTCGGCAGTCATCGGGCAGTTCATCACGAAAGAGGATGTGGATGTACAGAACATTCATTTTTCGCTGGACAAAAATGGAGAACGCGTGCAGACGGGCGAAACGAAGGACATGATCTTTTCCTTCGCCGACTTATTGGTATACGCTTCGCAGCGATTCACGCTGCAGGTAGGCGATTTTATTTTTACCGGCACGCCGGCGGGCGTGGGAAAAGTTGTGGTTGGTGACGAGCTTACCGGCCGGGTTGAAGGGAGTGAACTATTCCGGATTCAGGTAAAATGAGTAATTGAGGGAGGGGCCTGGATCAGCGGGGCTGATTTTTGGGGATCACCTACCGATACTTCCTACCGATCTTTCAAAAATGATGCGTATTTCGTAATTAATCTGAAATCTGAATACTAATCAAGTAATTTCTATTTTTGCGCAACGTTTTAATCAAATCGTAAAATTTTAATATGTATTTGTTTACCTCCGAATCGGTATCTGAAGGGCACCCGGATAAAGTTGCAGATCAAATATCTGATGCCATATTGGATGCCTTTCTCAGCCAGGATCCCAAGTCGAAAGTTGCCTGTGAGACGTTGGTTACCACAGGGCTGGCCGTGGTTTCCGGCGAGGTACGATCATCGGCTTATGTTGATATTCAGAGTGTGGTCCGTGAGACCATTCAGAAGATTGGCTACACCAAATCCGAATACAAATTTGATGCGGATGCTTGTGGGGTGGTTTCGGCCATACACGAACAATCTCCTGATATTGCAATGGGAGTAGACGTCGGTAAGGATGCTATGAATATTGGGGCTGGCGATCAGGGTATGATGTTTGGCTATGCCACCAATGAAACCTCTAATTACATGCCTTTACCCCTCGAGCTCAGCCATATGATGCTTCGGGAATTGGCGGCCATCCGCAAAGCCGGCAAGGAAATGACGTATCTGCGTCCTGATTCCAAGGCACAGGTCACCCTGGCTTATGAGGAAGGGACGAATAAGCCGTTGCATATAGATACCATCGTTGTTTCCACCCAGCATGACGACTTTGCTGCGGAAGCCAAGATGCTTAAAGCGATTAAGAAGGA
Source organism: Lewinellaceae bacterium (assembly GCA_020636355.1). Classification (GTDB taxonomy): domain Bacteria; phylum Bacteroidota; class Bacteroidia; order Chitinophagales; family Saprospiraceae; genus JAGQXC01. The sequence continues at coordinate 99,211 of JACJYB010000014.1, forward strand.
CGTGCAGGAAATCCTTATCCCACGGGTTATCAAGAAGTTAGGTGCAAAAAATAAGAGTCTGTTCGATTACAAATATAAATTGCACGTGAATCCCACTGGTAAATTTGTGATCGGAGGACCCCATGGCGATACCGGACTGACCGGACGTAAGATTATCGTGGATACCTATGGCGGCAAAGGTGCTCACGGGGGAGGCGCTTTCTCGGGTAAAGATTCGACCAAAGTCGACCGCTCTGCAGCTTATGCGATGCGTCACCTGGCAAAAAATATGGTCGCAGCGGGCCTTGCTGATCAGTGTTTGGTGCAAGTGGCCTATGCCATCGGCGTAGCCGAGCCGGTAGGATTATTTGTGGATACCTACGGTACAAGTAAAATTAAAATATCTGATGGCGAGATAGCGCAAAAATTACTGAAGTTGGTAGATTTGCGTCCGGCAGCTATCATCAAACGATTTGGCCTGCAAAACCCAATTTTCTTTGAGACAGCCGCATATGGCCATATGGGGCGCAAACCTGGTACCAAGGAAGTTATGTTAGGGATAAACGGGCAGGCAAAGAAAACCAAGGTAGAAACATTTACCTGGGAAAAATTGGACCTGGTGGATACGCTGAAAGAAGCCTTTCATTAGCTGCCATGATCAGACGACATTCCTTACTTTAGTTAGTAACATTCGATACAATGACATTTCTTCACGAAATGTCATTTTTTTTTGTAACCCATGGCGTATTTACAGTCTTTCGTAATGCATTTTAATTCGGTTATCAAATGATTCATCCGCATACTGAGATTCGATACATCAATGACCTCAAAGGCTACGGTGTGGTAGCCAAGCAAATGATCCCAAAGGGGACCGTAACCTGGGTGCTTGACGAGTTGGACCGGGAGTTTTCTCCCGAGGACATCCAGCAAATGGAACCGATCTACCAGCAGATCCTGGATACCTACTCTTTTCGCAACAGCGCGGGCAATCATGTTTTGTGCTGGGACCATGGCCGGTATGTCAATCATAGCTTCAACTCAAACTGTCTGACCACGGCCTATGATTTCGAAATTGCCATACGGGATATCTATCCGGGTGAGGAATTGACCGATGACTATGGCTATCTCAATATCGGTGCTCCCTTCCGGGCGTTGGATGAGGGTACCAAACGCAAGACGGTCTATCCGGACGATCTCAAGCGCTATTACAAAGTATGGGACCGCAAACTATGGCCTGCGTTCAAGCGCATTGGTAAAGTTAGTCAGCCGCTCCGTCACCTTATCCGGGATACCAGGTGGGAACATTTTCTGGATGTATCTGCCGGAAGACAGCCCATGGAGTCTATATTAGCATGTTATTATCCGGGTTCTGAAGAAGGGGCCTTGACTATTTTGGAAAATGGTCGTATGATGAAGTAATAGAATTTAGACCATAAACTGCCATTGTTATGAAAAATTACCTTAAGGTTGGATTTATCCTGGCGGCCTTCGCCGTGCTTTCAGGATGTGCAACTATTTATTATTCCAAGGATGCCTACACCCTGGCCCGGCGGGATAAGAACATTGCTATTTTACCTCCGGTGGTGTCCATCGCTGCGACCAAAAAAGTCGATGGCGAAGCATTGCGGGAACAACAGAAAACCGAATCCGTCAATTTTCAAAGAGAGATGTATAATTGGTTTTTAAGACGGAAAATGCAAAACACATTTGATGTGGAGATCCAGGATGTAGCCACCACCAATGCGCGGCTGAACAAATCCTCTGAATACCTGGATGGAACATTGACGCCGGATCAAATTTGTTCCTTGCTGGATGTGGATGCGGTCGTAACCTCAAATTTTTCCCTGAGCAAACCGATGTCTGAGGGTGGTGCGATTGCATTGGGGGTACTGGTCGGTGTATGGGGGAATACCAATCAAACAGTAGCGACATTGGAACTGCACGATCGGCAAACGAAGAAGCTGTTTTGGAGCTACCACCACAATATCTCCGGTTCAGTAGGGAGCACCCCAGCTAAGTTGGTGGACAATCTGATGCGCCAGGCCAGTAAAAAAATGCCTTATTGGTCGCGCAAGTGACCGCAATCAGATCAATCCGGAGAGCTCGCGAACTTCTTTTAAGGTTTTCTGAGCCCGTTCACGAATTTTTGCTGACGACTGCTTGATCTGTTCCTTTACAGCACGTTTGTCTGCATTCAAAATCAAAAGCTTTTGACGGAACGGTTCGGTCATCTCGATGATGGCATTGGCCACCTCCTCTTTAAGCTTGCCATAACCCAGTGTGCCGGACTGGTACAGATGCATCAGGTTGGCGTACGTTTCGGTATACCCGGAAGCTTTTAATAAGGAAAACAGATTTTCAACACCAGGGCTCATATCCGGATAGCTGACATCGCCCGAATCGGTTACCGCACTCATTATCTGTTTGCGTATCCGGTTCGGATCGGCAAACACATCGATGTTGTGTTTTTCGCCTAAGGACGCGCTCATTTTTCTCGTTGGATCGGCTGTGGACATCACTTTCGGAATCTCCGTGTACAGCGGTTCCGGTAGCGGGAAATATTCTTTCTTTACCACATGATTGAACCGGGTGGCAATATTACGGGTCAGCTCCAGATGTTGTTCCTGGTCTTTGCCAACAGGAACATAACGGGCGTGATAAATGATGATATCGGCCGCCTGCAGGACCGGATAGGTAAACAGGCCGGTGGAGATGAAGGCATCCTTATTGGACTCTGAAATTTGCAGACTTTTATCTTTAAACTGAGTCATACGGGTAAGTTCACCATAAGAAGTCATGCAGCTCAGAATCCAGGCGAGTTCGGTGTGTTCGGGCACCAGGGAATGGATGAAAATGTTGTTGACATCCAGTCCGCACGCCATCAGCCGGAACGCGACATCCCAGGTCAGCGTACGCAATTTCTGCGGGTCAAAAGGCGTGGTCATGCCGTGATAATTAACCACACCATAGATGCAATCGTATTTTTCCTGGAGAGCTACCCAGTTTTGAATGGCTCCGAAATACCGGCCAAGATGGACATTGCCCGTAGGTTGGATGCAGGAGAGTACTTGTTCTTTGCCTTCCATGTGTGTTAGGATGCTTTTTTTGCAGCTATGGCAGATATCTCAATGTTGACAAATTTTGGCAAAGCACTTACCTGGACCAATTCTCTTGCCGGGGCAGTGTCTTCTCCAAAATATTCTGCGTAAACGGCGTTTATCCGGCCAAAAAGGTGCATGTCTTTCACAAACACAGAACATTTGAGGACATCCGGATAGTCCATGCCTGCTGCATTCAAAATGGCACCGATGTTCTTTAATACCTGATGGGTTTCTTCTTCGATGGTGCCTTCCAGAATGGTGTTATTTTCCGGGATGATGGCAATCTGACCGGAGATAAACAGGAGATCACCCCACTGGGTTGCCTGATTGTAAGGGCCTACCGGGGCGGGGGCTGATTCGGTTTTGATAATTTTCTTCGCCATGATCAATGAGTTAAATAAAAAAGCTGTCTGACATACTCCAGAACCAGCAGGACGTCAGACAGCTTTCTTGCTGAATATTCTAAATGCTATTATTCGATTATTCTTCGAGGGCTTCTTCCGCTTTAATCACTAACTGGCCTTTGTAGTACATATTGCCTTCATGCCAGTAAGCACGGTGCCACAGGTGGGGTTCGCCGGTTGTCGGGCAAATTGCCACATTGGGAGTGGAAAGTTTCTTATGGGTGCGGCGCTTGTGTTTTCTGGCTTTCGATACGCGCGACTTAGGATGTGCCATGATTAATTATTTTGATCGTAATTTAACTTTTTTAATACTTCCCAAACGGAATCATTACCGGTCTCGTCCGGCTCCTCTTTTGGTTCTTCCCTGGATGCTTGTAGGATGTTCAGGATTTCGATATTGCATTTTGCTTCCGGGTCCTCTTCACAGGCATAAACTTTTGTCATCGGTATGCCCAAACAAGTGGCTTCGTAAAGCATATCGGCAATATTGAGAACCGGTGTTTTTGGCTGAAGATAAATGACGTCACCGTCATCCCTTGCTTCTTCGCTATAACGGAAAAAATAAGTTTGCTCAAAAGAAACCGGCAATTGGATGGGCTCCAGACAGCGGTCACAAGTCGCAGCCATCTTCCCTTCAATAGCACAGTCCATAACCATGGCATCACTGTTTTTTTCAAGTGTAACCACCGCATGGAATCTTCCTTTTCCCACAGGAGACTGCTCATAACCTTCGAAAAATCGTTCGCCCAGTTCAAACTGGAAATGGTGAATACCATTGCGTAACCCGGAGATAGGAAGGTCAAACATCGATTTTGCATCCATGACAAAGAACTAGCAAAAGAGTTTGCAAAGGTAATGCTTTATTTTAAATCGGCACGAACTTTTTTCATCCGTAAATCTGAGCCTTTTAGGCCGGCTAGATATTTTACCTGGATGAAAGTAATTGGTTCAATTTCAGTCGTTTAAATTCATTAGTACAGCGTATTTCCGGGAAACGGAATACTTGAGTATGCAACCAAATTAGTGCACCAGGATCGGGATACTTATTTCCCGGTCATATTGGCGAATTCGTAGACTATGCCATCCGGATGCCCATCGCTGGTTGGTTACCGTGGTCAGTTGACCGGAGGCATTCCCTTCCCAAATATTTTGTCCAAGCGCATTGATGAGGGTCAACCGGCTGCCCACCAAAGCTTGCGGAAGCCTGAGGGTTAGCTGCGACCCTACCGGGTTGGGATAGACGCGGATCTGGTTGACCAATTGCTGGTCAAAGCGGGCGGAAGTTGATTCGATGCGCAGGGTATCCGAAGTGATCTGACAGCCTAATGCATCCGTTACTTCCAACCGGTACAGTCCGGGGCTAGCACCTGTAAGGTCTTCATCGGTACTCACTGCGGAAGTATCATCGCTCCACAAATAAGCGTAAGGTTCCGTCCCTCCCTGAACAGTAACCTGGATGTTTCCATCCATTGAAATGATGGTGTCTACCGTCAGCGTGATGGGTGTATTTTCTAAGATCATAAAAGAGTCGCTTGTCAAACAACCCAGCTCGTCCATGGCATAAACTGTATAATTCCCAGCTTTCAGGTTTCCGGTACTGTCCCCGAGATCTCCGTTGGACCAGGATATGGAATACACCCCCTGTGCACCGTTCACCACGGCGGAGGCAGAGCCAGTTGAATCCCCTGCGCAAGCTACATTGGAGGTGGTCACCACGATACCCACTGGATCCGGTGAGGCCAGAGAAACCGCTCCGGTTATGGTACAAGCTGCATCATCCGTGACTGTGTATTGATAATTACCGGTGAAAAGACCACTGATAATTGTCGTGTCCGGCGCTCCATTGGACCACTGCACACTTGTATTACCTACAGCTCCGGTTACCTGTAGCATGATCGCTCCGGAATTGTCCCCATTACAGAAAATTGGCGTCGAATTGACGTTAACCATTAAAGCACAATCACCGCCCATGACCTGGATCTCGGTACTCGTCGTTTCACACCCGTTCGAATCCATAACTGTAACCTGATAGCTGCCTGCCGACAATCCACTGATATCTTTTGTAGTGGCTCCATTCGACCAATCAAAAGTATAAGGTATGGTTCCCCCGCTGACCTGTAGAACAATCGATCCGTCTCCAGCTCCAGCTGTCGATTCTGAAGTGACCTCCGAAGACAGGATCAGAGGATCAGGCTCGGTAACTACTGCTGTCACAGAAACCATACAATTCCCTTCGGTAATGGTTACGGAATAAGAACCGGCAGCCAGTCCGGATATATTTTTGGATGTCTCACCGTTACTCCAGAGGTAGGATTCTCCTCCCATGGTCCCGATTACATCTAAACTGATAGCGCCACTGGAGTCTCCGGAGCAAGCTGCCGGTGTAACCGTGGCGGTAGCATTTAATAGACAGGCTGCATTGATGGTGAAACAATCCGCACAAGACCAGAAAGTGCCGGCCGTGCCTTGTTGCCAGAGGGTTGCATTGTACAAACCGGAGGTGGCATCGGGTGGCAGATCAAGGGTTCCGGAAAATCGGGTTGCACTGGTCGCTGATCCGGAAATATCGTAGGATTCGATGCCATTGGAAATACGGGCGGTTGTCGTCGAAGCAACGCTGAACGCGGTAGCAGTTCCGGTAATGGTTACTGTGAAGGCGGAACCTGCATTTCCGTTATCCGGATTCAGGGCAATGGTTTGAGCATGGATGATTCCTGCTGCAGAAATACACAAAAACAGGGTGAATAGAAACTTCATGGCTAAGAAGGTTTGATTCGGAATATAGTAAAGAAATTCTTACTATGAAAATAGATCATTTTCAAGCGGAAGAATTGATATCAGATAAGTTCAGGATAGCAGGAATACCTCCCCGCCGTGTCTAAATTAGTAATAGTGGCGGAATGACTACCGGGCCTGGATCATTATTTTTTTATTTCCGGACTTATCTTTGGTCTGAACAAGAAAAAAGTAAATCCCCGGAGCGATTGGTGGTAACTCAAAAGTATAGGATCGAATGGATTCATTGAATGAATGACTCCAGACGGATCTGCCCAGGGCATCGGTAAGCACCATATCAGGGTGGACCAATACTTCTTCGAATTCCAGCCGGATCCGGTCTGTGGCGGGGTTGGGATAAAGTTGAAAGGACAATTCGTCTAATCTTTTGACGGCTACTCCCGAATCCGAGCGGAAATAGATCGTAGCCCGTGGAATCCAGCCTCCTTGTCCATCCTGGATAGATACCACAATAGAGTCCAAGCCTGCCTCTTTTGAAGTAAACGTATAATTGGTGGACCCGTCAAGTAACTGCAAGAGCGTTATCTGAGATCCAACATTCAAAGCCTGGTTGTTTAATCGGATTTCGCCTTTTTGAGGCCCTTCCAGCAAGGTAACCTGCAATTCTGAGATGCTTTGGTCTCCATCCGTAACGGTAAGTAAATCCGGATTTAGGGGGCTACTCACGGAAGGCATGACCAGCAGCGTATCGCTGCCCAGGTACACCGGGGGATTCAATACATCGTCAAAACAGAGTGCCAATGTCCATTGATCGATGCTTCCACCGCTGTTCCCTCCATTGTCCGTGATCCGTATTTTCCAGTCCCCGCCTGCGGGCAAACCATTCAGCTTGGAGAGTGGGGCCTCTGGTCTGAAAATTTTCTTGGATGTCAGCGGACAAGTTAGGGCTATCGAGGATTGATCGTCAAAACCAAAATCAAAATTACTCAGGTTGGAACATTTTCCTTTCGCGAGGATCACCGTGCTGTCCAGGGGATTTATTAATGAAAAAGTCAGATTTCCTACCAACTGCCAGGTACCCTTCAGATCCAGAACATTGACATCAGTCGGAACGATACCCATCGGAATTGGTAAGATAGATTCAGCTTGCCTGCCTCCGATGACCGGGGTCACATTGGTGTATTCCTGACAGGTTTGCGTTTTCGTTTGGAATGCGGATGGAGGAGACGGCTCTCCGGTCCGGCAGGCATTCGCCGGTATAATTCTCCAATAATAGACACTGCTATTGGATAGGGGAGTGGTTACATCGTAAAAGTTGGTATAGGATAATTTTTGCAGGATTTTAGTACCGAATCCGGGGTCTGTACTCACTTCAACCCAGTAATAATCGGCGTCCGGAACGGCTTGCCAAGTAAACCGGGGAAGTCCGGATTGACCGGTTGCTCCATCTGCGGGTGACATCAGCGTCAACGATGAAAAGTCACTGGGTGTGAGATGAAGATGGATCGGCACGGTGACCTCATCGGCTCCGCTCGATAAGGTCAGCACGATTGTGGTATCCTGATAGATGGTTTGATAGGCAGCGGTCAGTTCCAGATTAAAAGTTTCGTCCGGCGAAACGGAAACCCGGTCAGAATTCAGGGTTATGCCATCAGGCAGTTCATCCGGCCAGGTCAGGTTAACAGGCTCCTGATATCCATTGGTTGCTTTGGTATCAATCACAATGGATGCAGATCCGGGTATACATAGATCCAATGAATTGGGTGATACGCCAAAGGACCAGGTGGCAGTTGTCCCTGTTTGGATCTTAAATGTTCCGGGCGAGAGATTAAAAAATACGTTGTTTATGGCCTCGACCTTGATGTTGGCGGAGGTAGTGCTGATTCCATCCGGAATTAATACGTATTCCGATCCGTCATTTTCTGTAAATTCCTTCAGAATGACCGGGTGATTGTGCCCTCCATCGGTTGACAGCAGAATCCTTACCATCTGGCAATTCACCGGGCTGTTGTCGGTATTGGCGACGTCCCAGGTCACGAGCTGGTATTGATTGTTGTCCCAGGTGACCCCGCTGCCCGGGCTGGTTACCCGGAAGGGGCCTGAGTTTCCATCCACCTTAAAGCTCAACTCCTGCCAGGCAGCAAGCCCTCCACCTGCGTGGTTGTCTCTTACCGTAAGCCTGAATTTTAGATTCCTGGAATAGTCGGGCAAGACCTCGGTCTTGGAAGTAAGACCAAGTAAATAATCATTCAGATTGGGAAGCGTTCTTACCGGATTGCTGGTGGGTGGATAAGAACGGAATGCAGGTGCATCCCCTTTCGGTTCTCCCAGCGGCGACTGTGGCCCCAGATCGTATTCCTCCCAGCAATAGGTCAGATCACTGTCTTCATCATCTACGGCTTCACCGCGCAGTTGGAAGGGTGTCGACTTGGGAATATGGGTAAAACCGATATCAAGAATGCTGACCAGAGGTGCCGAATTATTGATGGAGCTGGTGCTTCCACAGGTAGACCCGATACCCTGCCGGGTGAATGTAATGATTTGATTCAGAGCAATATTGTGGTAATAATCTTCATTTTTATTGGTGACGTAGTTGGCTCCGCAGTTGCTTGCACCGGCATAACACATAATGGTTGAGCCACTACCAGGTTCATAGGCTGATTCTGAAGATTCATTTTCACCGTCACAAAAATTAAATGAATGCGTTGCGTTTAGCTGATGGCCCATTTCATGGGCTACGATGAGATAAAACAAGCTATTGCTATAAGCTCCGAAAGTGCTGGATGTTGCATTGGCCTTGCCTGCCGTGCAGACGGTACCCAGGAATGCGACGCCGCCGGCATTGGTGCCGAACACATGCCCGATGTCGTAGTCATTGGTGTTGATGACCGCGTTGATGGCAAAAGGTGCTTGCAGCAACAACGAGTCCGGCTTTCCATTGGTAAAAGGATCGGTCAAGGGATTCAGGAAAAACAGTTGGTCGGTGCCATCGACCAGTTGCAGGTTGATGGACAGATCTCTTTCCATAACCGCGTTAACCTTGGTGATAATGGACACGACTTCCTCCATTACCGATGTCGTGGTATTGCCGTATTTGGCGGAAAATTCTCCGGTAGTTGCAACCGCCAGCCGGTAGGTTCGTAAGACCGGATCCGCCAGCGGGTCCCTTACTTCAAGCAGGTTATCCGCACCCTGCATTTTCGTAGCTGATCTACCGTTTGCATCCAGTACCGTGCAGGGAAATGCTTCGCCGGAGTCCATCCAGGAGGAAATTCGTCCCAAGCTGGCAGACAATGTATCGGCTTCAAACAATTGGGTCATTTGACCATCATCCAAATAGGCATGAAACAAAGTGGGCGTTATGATACAGTGGAGTACCATAGACCCGCTATGGCTTTGGTAGGTACGGATATTCGGGTATTTCTCGGCCAGTTCCGGGGCCAGTATTTGGGTGGGATACAGCTGAAAGCGGGTGGTCGAATGTTCGGTGGGCAAAATGATTTCCGGAGTGGTGGTATTTTCCACCCAGGACCACAAACCTTTCAGGTCCGCCTCGAAATAGAGCCGGTCGGGTTTAGCCGGTTCCGGTAACTCCCGGGTATCCAGGACCGGGCGGAAAAAATTCTGTGCAATGCTGGTTAAGGGAAAAGAGAATGTCAGACTTACGAATAACAATAAAACCGGTCTTGGCATGATCGAAAAATTTCTTCGAAGAATCAGAATGTCGTCAATGGTGTAACGCATGTAACGCGAAAAATAATCTATATGTTTCATATCTCAACCCGGTGCCGGTCACAGAGCTGGATGGAAAACAGATTAGGCAAAATGGATTGATTTTTGAAATACAATATTGCGGAATACGGGATTGAAAAGCAAATAAGCCAAAAGTTAAAGTTAAAATATTATAATCCAATTATTTATAAGTTATTAAATATCGTTATATATTTGAATGACAACCCGTGGCCAACCGGATTCATCCCAAAACAGATATTAGGAAAAGCCTCTTCCGCCATCTTAACAAAATAAAGGATGAGTCAGACAACCATGGTACCGCCAAAACATTTATCTTTGCTTCTCCCCTCCAGGGTAATAACCTGGATTCTAAGGTGTTGTTGGAACGCACGTATATCCTTAATTGATGTTAGCGCAATTGCTAAGCCTATGAAGAGATGTGTACTTGTTAGCTTAATGATATTGGGCTCAGTATGGGTTTTCGCTCAGGAAGCGAGGACCGTTGACGGCACCTTGAACAACCCTTACGCACCAAATATGGGGGCTGCTAACACGATCATGAAGCGCTTGGCCCCAGCACTTTACGCCGATGGTATCGGAGTTCCGGTAGACCGGATGAATCCGCGAATCATCAGTAACCTGATGTTTGATCAGACCGATAACACCAATGACCCCAAAGGGCTAAGTGCCTATGTATGGGTCTTTGGTCAATTCATCGACCACGACATTACCCTCGTTCCGGATGAAGAGAATGAAACACTGATGATCCGTGTTCCGGACGGGGACCTCATCGGGCCGGTAATCCCGATCAAGCGCTCGGTATTTGATCCGGCAACCGGAATAAATTCTCCCCGCCAGCACATCAATGCCATTACCTCTTTCATTGATGGAAGTGGTATTTATGGGTCAGATGCATTCCGTGCTAATTGGCTGCGGACCTTCCAGGACGGGAAGTTGCGCACCTCTTCCGATGATTTACTGCCATTGTCCACCCTCTCCGGTGAATACAATTCAAACATTGACCCATTGGCTCCGTTTATGGCCAAACTGACGCCAAACGATCCGAATCCTACCTTTGTTGCAGGAGACGTCAGAGCCAATGAAAATCTCTATCTGCTCGCAGTTCATACCTTGTTTGTCCGGGAACACAATCGCCAGTGCGATCAGATTAAGAAACAGCATCCGGACTGGAATGATGAACAGATCTTCCAGCATGCCCGAAGAAAGATAGGTGGATTCATCGAATCCATTACGTACAATGAATGGCTTCCGGCGATGGGCGTTCCCATGTCCGAGTACACCGGTTATCAGAGCAATGTGGATGCCGGGATAAGCAATGAATTTTCTGCTGCGGCATTCCGCCTAGGTCATACCCTGATTAACAGTCAGATTTTACGGGTGGATAATAAGGGAGAAGAGATTCCTCAAGGGCATTTATCATTGCGTGATGCATTCTTTCAGCCTCTCCAAATGATCACCGGTGGCGGCCTGGATCCCCTTTTTAAAGGAATGGCTACCCAGGTGCAACAGGAATTTGACTGCAAAGTAGTCAATGACGTCCGGAATTTCCTGTTCGGTGCTCCCGGACAGGGAGGTCTTGATCTGGCTGCTATTAATATCATGCGAGGAAGAGAACGAGGTCTCGCCGATTACAATACCATTCGCGCATCCGTAGGGTTGCAAAGGATCACTAAATTTTCCGAAATAACCAGCAAGACCGATGTGAGCCGCCTGCTCGCACAGATTTACGGCGATGTAAATAACATTGACCCATGGGTTGGTATGCTTTCTGAGGACCCTATGGAAGGCACTATTTTTGGCCCTACCGTGACAGAGATCATGCACCGGCAATTCACAGAGCTTAGAGATGGAGACCGTTTCTTTTATAAAAACGATCCTGCCCTCTCACCGGCAGAAGTGGCTGAAATTGATAACACCAAGTTTTCCGCCATTATCAAAAGAAATACCGGAATCAGCCTGATGCAGGACAATGTGTTCCAGGCAATGCCCCACGAACAAATACCTCATTCCGGAGTCGTGGTTGCCAAGCGTAACCTGGATATGGCCATTTACCCGAATCCGGTCAATAGCGAAATGCATATGAAGGTATATGCATCTCATGCCAGCTCTTGTCAGTTGCGCTTGATCAATATGCTGGGACAAGAATCCTTGTTTCGCGAGCTGAACTTGCTGGAGGGCGAAAATGACTTTGTCATACCGGTTTCAGATCAGATCGTGCGGGGAACTTACCTGGTTCAATTACGTATGGGTGACGTGATCAACGTCTACAAAATTTCTAAACTTTAAGCTGCTACCAAGCTACTTCGGGCGCGAAAGTGGTGTCCAGGTCATTCCTGGATAGGACTGCTATGCTCCGGTTGCTGGGTTATTTGTTCGACTTTCTTCCAACGCCGGTGTGACCAGAGCCAATCGGCAGGATTATTCCGGATGATGTTTTCCAGCTTTTTCGCATACGCCCGGGTAATGGCTCCGTCAGGTACTTGCTGTGGATTTTCAACCAGTAATTCGATCTCCATGGTGTAGCGACCTTGCCCGGTACACCGGATGTCTCCATAGAGAACAGGCCAATTATTCCCCCGGGCAATCTCTTCAGGACCATGTACAAAAGGTGTTTCAATACCAAAAAAGGGCGTCCAGATTGCCTTGGCTATTTTCCCGGGACTCTGGTCGGCGACCAAAACCAGACATCCGGGCTTCTCCTGACAGGCTTTGACCGCCTGTGCAGTTTGTTTTACTGGAATCAGATGCAATCCAAAGGCTCCGCGGGTTTTCAGGACATAACTTTCCAGGTAGCTGTTGGTCAAAGGTTTATAAATGCCATAAACCGGCGGGTCTAATTGTTGTGCCATTCCAAGGGCAGCCCATTCCCAATTTCCGATATGGCTTGATAAGAGCACCGTACTTTTACCTGCGCTGGCATAACGATTCAGGAGTTCGCCGTTCTTTATGGTGAATCGCTGGAGGAGCATTTCATTGCTCATGGTAAAGCCGCGCAAGGATTCGAGGAGGGTGGTCGCAAGGATCCGGTAATTGGCTTTTGCCAGTTTTTCAAGAGCATCGGGCGTCAAATCAGGAAATACACGAATTAAATTTCCATAAAGAACTTTTTTTCTATATTTGAGGCAACGCCGAAGAAACCAAGCTATTATTCTTACTTGCCTATAAATAAGCGATTCAGGTATAAGCCCCAGGATTTTTATAAAACTCCATGATATACCGAAAGCAATTCGTTGCATTTATCTATTATTGTTTTTGATCTTACCAGCTAAGGTATGGTTATCAATTAGAGCAAACAACACATGTTTACCAGGAGAAACTTTATACATACCACCGTTGCATCTACCGGCTCATTGTTACTGAGCAATCCCCTGACTCAAAATCTGGGGACCGGAGTTCGTAAACCTGTGGTTGTGTCTACCTGGGATTTTGGTCAAAAAGCAAACGCCCGGGCCTGGGAAATACTGGGTCGACAAGGCAGAGCCCTGGATGCGGTAGAACAAGGAGTCATGGTGATTGAAGCCGATACCAGCAATATGACCGTAGGTGTTGGCGGATTACCGGACCGGGACGGCAAAGTCACCCTGGATGCCTGCATTATGGACGAACACGGGAATGCAGGCAGCGTATGTTTCCTTGAACACATCAGCCACCCGATCGCTGTCGCCCGCATGGTGATGGAGCGGACCCCGCATGTCATGCTGGCTGGTGAAGGCGCATTGGATTTTGCGCTTTCTCAAGGATTCAAGAAGGAAAACATTTTGACCAAGGAGGCTAAAAACGCCTGGGAAAAGTGGAAAAAATCAGCGGAATATAAACCGATAATAAACGTAGAAAATCACGATACCATTGCCATGTTGGCCTTAGACAGTCAGGGCGGACTGGCAGGCGCATGTACCACGAGTGGATTGGCGTATAAACTGCACGGAAGAGTGGGCGATTCACCCATTATCGGGGCAGGTTTATATGTTGATCCGGAGATTGGAGGTGCGGCTGCTACTGGTCTGGGTGAAGCGGTTATGCGGACAGTTGGATCATTTCTCGTCGTAGAATTGATGCGGCAGGGACGCAGCCCCCAAGAGGCTTGCATGGAGGCAGTTGAACGAATAGCCAAACGGGAGAAACGACCCCAGGATATGCAAATCGGCTATTTGGCACTTGGTCGCAACGGCGAAGTGGGTGCCTACAGCTTACAGAAAGGTTTTACCTATGCTCTGCAAGACGAAGAACAGAGTACAACTGTGGCTGCCCTCTACTATTTGGAATAGTAGTGAATTTGGTATACTATGGAAAAAATTGTTAGAATTGGTCTCATCGATGACCATGAATTGTTCGTTCAGGCATTTGCATTATTGCTGGAAAATTTAAGTACGTCCAATCGATTGCGGGTCGTAGCCCGGGCGCATTCTTATGAGGACGCATTGAAGTGGAACCATGTTGATAATCTGGACCTGATTATGCTTGGGCTGCACTATTCGGACGGTGACGGCCTCGATCTGGTTTCCCATTTCCGGGAACATTATGGACATCTGCGCATTGTGGTCGTCTCCATGTATGATAATGCTGAATTTGTAAAAAAGGCCTTTCTAAATGGGGCTGATGGATATTTACTCAAGCGGAATACACTGGAGGACCTTAAGCAAGGCATTGATGAAGTACTCTCCGGAGAGACGTATATGGGTAAAGGGGTAAAGCCTATACCAAACCTGTCCGGTCCCAAAGGAAAACCTTCCGAATACACCCTCAAGGGAGATGCTTACCTGATGCGCAATGCCCTAACCAATCGCGAACGGGAAATCCTGAAATACATCACCCAGGCCAAGACCAACCGGGAAATTGGCGACTTGTTGTTCATCAGCGATCAGACGGTTGGTGTACACCGTAAAAATATCATGAGGAAGATGGGGGTCAATAACACGGCAAGCCTTGTTAAGAAAGCGCTGGAAATGAAATTATACGAATAGTTGTGCCGTCGACGAGCATGTCCTGCTTACAGGGTATGAACCGTTAAATCTCAAAACCCAAACCGAGCATTTATCAAAAATTACACATATTACAATATGTAGTATGCTTGTATTCAATTTTTTAAAAATGTTTTATTTAAATGATGTAAAACATACTAGGAATACGGTAGAAGGCATGCTATGAATTAATTTATTTTTGTATTTGTATCGGGAGCTCTGATGAATTCCGGTATTTCTAAAGGCACTATACTTACACAGTAGTTTATTGAACTCAATAACTTACACATGAGTCGGACGAATTTTACTTTTATCAAGTTTATCCTATTTGGTATTACCCTCATTTCTGTCACCCTTCTGCAAGCTACTAATAAGCCATTGGCTGGAGCTTGTGAGGAAGCGAGCGTTACGGTTAACGCCGGTGATACCATCTACCGTGATGTTAAATTCAAAGATTGCGCTTCAGAATTTGAAGTGCCAAACAGTGATTTTGACATCCTGAATGGTTTTAACCCGAGCATTTATTGCAAATCGGTAACGCACATCGTTCCGGGCGATCCCACGATGTCTGTGATGATTAACCTGCTGGATGATTATGTCATCGACGGGGGAGTCAACGTGATTAGCCGGTTTTTGGTTCTGAATGGTCATGTCGACGAGGGCCTGCTGCCTTCAGTATGTGCGAATATGGCTGCTCAAAACATTCCTTCGGGGTCACCTTTGGTGGATACGTTGTTTGATAACTTCCGGAACGGCTCGATCATTACGCCGACAACACCCCGGACATTTACCAGTACCACGGATGATGGAGAACTGACGGTTGTCTATTACATCGTTTCAGCCTCCGATGGCCGTATACCCTTCCGTGCCGGCCTGAACCGCCGTCCCAGTCCTCCGGATGGCATCTGTAACTTGAGTTGCCATGATCAGGTGACCATCTCCATGAATAGCACGTGCGATCGCCAGGTGACTCCTGCAGATGTTTTATCGGACATTGATGCGGATTGTACGGACCTGATTGCCATGCTGGCTTATCCTTACGATTACTACAATGACCTTTATCCTAACCGTGACCGGGTGGATGTAAGCCTGGTAGGAGCAGATTTGATCTATAAGGTGATCGATCTGAATACCAGAAATACTTGTTGGGGACATATCAAGGTTGAAGACAAATACCCACCGCAGATCGATTGCCGTAACATTACAGTTAGTTGTCTGGTTGCCGATGAGGCAGCAAATTCGGTCACTACGACAGAAAATTGTACGCTCTATGGTGGCCCGCAAATAGAAGTATTAAGTAAAAAATACGTCAGCTACGATTGCGATGAAGATCCCGAATTAATCGGGTATATGGCCCGCAAAGTGCGTGCTACGGATATTTGGGGTAATTTCCGGGAATGCGAAGACACCATCTTCATCTGGAAGGAGACCATTGACAGCTTAGTTTGTCCTCCGGATACCCTGATCGAGTGTACCACGGAAGTCCTCCGCAATGGCAATTATGTTGAATTGCTCTGGAATACCGGGGTGAAAGGCGATACCTATCTGGATGAGCAGGGTTATGCCCATCCCTGGCCTACGGATGGTGACGGATACTTCCCGGCACCCTATCTGAGCAGTGTGGATCCGACCCAGGACCCTGCTTATATGATTCCTGAACGCTCGGAAGACGGGCCGGTTTTCGGTACCGGCGGCAAGTGCATGATCGTCTACGAATACACCGACTACGTGTTGCCTACCTGTGGGAGGTCGTATAAAATCCGTCGGGTTTGGGATATCTACGACTGGTGTACCAGACGTGATACCCAGTGCATCCAGTGGATCAAGATTACAGATACTCAGGGACCTGAAATCGATCCAAAGTACCTGAGTTCTCTGGATGGACAATCGAACGTAGGCGCATGCGACTATATTCCAGAATCGGTTTATGGTAAATCGCGTGAACTCGGTGCCTGGTTGGCTTGCGAAGTGCTAAAGGCAGATTCCGACCCGCATGATTGCAAATCCGGAGTTACCCTGCCGGATCCTCGCGCCTGGGTTTTGAAAGATTGTGATGATCAACTGGATGTATATTATGAAATAGAATATTTGGATCCTTCTCATCCCGGAAAAACGGTTTTGGAATCGGGGAACATTGAAGAAGGTGGTACGGCTCATGTCTACTTGCCTGCCGGATGGCACAATGTGATTTATCACATTCGTGACCGGTGCTGGAATGAAACGTTATTGTTACAGGGCATTACCATTTTTGATAACACCCCACCGACGCCGGTTTGTGATGAGATCACCCAGGTGACCCTGGATCCGGATTCTTGCTGGGCCCGGGTCTATGCCAAAGACCTGGATGATGGCAGCCATGATAACTGTTGCGATCAACTGCATTTTGCAGTTGCCTCGATGGATTCCATTACCTATTGGAGAGAATACTGGCATGAATATTATGCCGGTTGCCTGGACCCTTATGACTATCATCATTACAGCGATGCCATCGACCAGGAGATTGAAGACTGGATCAATATTTTTGTCTTTGACGACTACATTGATGTGACGGAGTGTGGTGACGAGCAATTGGTCTTGCGGGTTTATGAAGCCTGCGATGTGCCTCTCTACGATCCGCATCTCTTCTATGGAGGCGAACACGAATGGTACTGGTGGAACTTGTCCTACAAGTTTGCTGCCTGGTATCTTTATAGGCTCAATGACTACATACACTACGGTGACCCAAGACCTGGGTTAACTTGTGAATATGGCTTGCAAGTTATGACTCCTTCCGATGTGTCAGGAAACACAAGTGATTTAGTACCACTAATCAGCGAAGAAGGATTCAAATGGGATTTCCCATTGCATTCAATAGCTTGCTTCAAGGCCTTTAATACGTTGATTCCGATGGAAGATCCTTCTTTCTTCGAACATGGAACATATAATGCGCCCATCTGTGATTATTATTTCGATCCAACTTCAGCTGAAGCGGAATGGAGTAACCGGGTGCGCGTTCCCTATCCTAATGAAACAACGATTACCGTTACTGGGCTAAGTACCGAGAAACGGTGGCACTTCCCGCACCTGTACAACGACTGTATGATTCAGGTGCTGAAAGATGACAAGCAGCCGCCGGTGGTTATCGCTCCGGACGACATCACGGTCTATTGTGATGGCGTACCGTACTGGGGCTCGATCACCTACGGACCGGACACGTATGATTTCCATGGGGCCATGTTTGCTCACGATGTATGTTACGGTTCGGATGAGTTGGTGACCGGGAATTGTTTCATGGATGACAATAACGCGGACCATATTACGCTGGGCCACGAAGAATTGTGTACCCGCATCCCGTGGGATGGAGGAGACTATGGCTACTACGGAGGTGACGCCTGCGGGGATGAATATGGTTACAATCATTGCTATGATCTGTATTCGTGGTACCCGGAAAACTGGGCGCCGATATATTGCCGGGTATGGCTATGGCTGGATAAATACGATAATCCGGATGGAGGTCATCCGGACCCACAGCGCTATTTTGACGAGACGACGGAAGACTGGGTAGTTAGCGATAACTGCTGGTATCCGGATGTGGATGATGTGATCGAAGGCTCGCTGAATGAGTGCGGTGTAGGGACATTCACGCGGACGATGACGGCGACCGATAAATGTGGGAACACGGCGTACGATCACCAGACGTTGTACGTGAAGCCGAGATCGGATTTTGAAGTGATTTTCCCGGCGGATGTGCTGGCAGAATGCACGGAAGTAGACCTGGACCTGGCTGCTACCGCTGAGGGCGCCGGCTATCCGGTGATATCGGATGACGACTGTGAGTTGATCGGAGTGACCTACAGCGATGAGCGTTATGACATCGTGGACGGTGCGTGCTATAAGATATTGCGGAGATGGAAAGTGATTGACTGGTGTGTCTATTCACCGGACATCCACGAGCGTTATCCGGATGTGATCGTTGACGACCGGATGGTTGCTAGCGGTGACCGTTGCTGCATCAAGCGGAACCTGAAGGATGATGGAGACGGATATATGGAATACCTGCAGGTGATCAAGGTGATCGATGAGAATGCACCGGTGGTTACGTGCAATGAGTTGCCGGAGACATGCATCTACGATGCGGACTGTGAGGCTACGAGCGTATCGTACGATCTGGGCAGCGCGGAAGATGGCTGTACACCGGTAGAAGAGATTCGTTACCGTTATTATGTGAAGCCCTACCAGAGTGATGCACCGGCCGGATACATTTATGGTCAGGGCCATGTACTGGAAGGGAGCTTCCCGGTAGGGACCCATGAAGTATGCCTGATCGCATCGGATCTGTGTGGTAACGAAGACACTTGTACGACGACCTTTACGATCCGTGACTGTAAGAAACCGACACCCTATTGCTACAATGGGATAGCGACAGTGATCATGCCAAGTTCGGGTACGGTAGACATCTGGGCGATCGACCTGGATGCAGGAAGTTACGACAACTGTACGGCACAGGATAAACTGCGTTTCACCTTTGGGCCTACGGCACCGGAAGATGATCCGGACTACGACGAAGCTCAGCGAAGTTCATCGGAGACGTTGACCTGTGATGACCTGGGTCAGCACAATGTGACGATCTACGTATGGGATGAGACGGGCAATTTTGACTTCTGCGAGACGTACATCCTGGTACAGCCAGGAACGGAAGCCTGTCCGGGAGCGAATCTGGGCTCGGTGAATGGCCAGATCACGACGAGTCAGTCGGTGACGGTAGAATTTGTGGATGTAAAGTTGCAACAGGACGGAGGCAGCCTGCCCACGTACCAGACGGGCGTGGACGGCCGCTATGCCTTCAATAGCCTAATGGCAAACA
Source organism: Lewinellaceae bacterium (assembly GCA_020636355.1). Classification (GTDB taxonomy): domain Bacteria; phylum Bacteroidota; class Bacteroidia; order Chitinophagales; family Saprospiraceae; genus JAGQXC01. The sequence goes on from JACJYB010000014.1 coordinate 118,985, forward strand.
ATGCTTATGAGATCAAGCCGTTGCGGGATGACGATCCGACGAATGGGGTGAGTACGCTGGACATCTTTGAAATCCAGAAACACATCCTGGGCCTGGAGAGCTTGGAAGGACCATATAATGTGATCGCAGCGGATATAAATGGAGATAATAAGATTACGGTACTGGATCTGGTAGAACTGCGCAAACTGGTACTGGGCGTTATCGACGAATTGCCGAATAATACAAGCTGGCGATTTGCAGTAGCGGGTCAGATCTTTGCGGATGTACAGTCCCCATGGGGCTTTGAGGAAGCCTACCAGATACAAAACCTGACCCAGAACGAAGAAGCGAACTTCGTGGGTATCAAGGTAGGAGACGTGAACAATACGAGCAAGGCGAACAGCCAGCAGCTTCAAAGTGCGGAGATCCGCGAGGATGTACGGTTGGCGTTTGGCATCGAGGACCGTACGGTGTCAGCGGGAGAGGAAGTATCGGTAGCCTTCATGGCCCGGAACTTCAAAGATGTAGACGGTTATCAGTTTACGTTGCTGGGCCACCAGATGGAGGTCCTGGGTATTGAAGCCGGCGCATTGGCTGTTACGGAACAGAATGTAGGACTACAGCGGAGCAAAGAGGGTATCATGACCTCGAGTTGGAACGATAGCCGCGGAGTGACGTTGAGTGATGGCGAAGTATTGTTTACGGTACGGATGCGTGCTCGGGAGAACGGACAGTTGAGTCAGTTGTTGCAACTGAGTGATGTGATCACCCGCAGTGAATCGTATGTCAGCGGAGAAGTAAGTGGGCTGAACCTGCAGTTTGAACAAGACGGTAGGGTAGTAGATGTGAACAACTTTGCATTGTACCAGAACATGCCGAACCCATTCACGACGGAAACGGTGATCGGATTCAGCCTGCCGGAATCAGGAGACGCGACGCTGACGATCATGGATGTGACCGGGAAGCAGTTGAAACAGATCCGCGGGACGTATACGAAAGGTTACCATGAGGTTAAATTGAAGAAAGGAGAGGTAGGGGTGACCGGCGTATTGTATTACCGGTTGGAAAATGGCGCAAACGTAGCTACCAAGAAACTGGTGGTTATCGATTAATACAGTTGTTTTGTAAAATAAAAGAGGCCTGTATGCACAACATACAGGCCTCTTTTGCTTTTCGGCCGGATGTTTTCATCACCAGGCGTATGATACCTTCTATATTGCTTGTGCTGCTTTACGTTTACTCGTTTCCAAATATTGGTGGAACTTCTTAGAAATATGCAATTCCCGTTGATTCATAGTTAATTATAAGCGTACACATTAATAAATTTTATAGTATGTAAAACATTATCTATGTGTAAAGAGCTTTAGTTCTTAATACTATATATAATATAATTATTTAGTCTGAAATATACCATTGGCTCTATCCTGATTAGGAATTTCGTTGGATTAATTTTGATTCGGAGACGTGTCGAAAGCCAGTAAATCGGTTATCCGTCAACCGTTCTTCAACCGAAACACACACGCAAACTTGATCAAACCATGTCCATGAACAAGACGAATTTTACACCTATCCGATTGCTGATCCTGATCTTGGCTATCGTATCCGGCATTCAGGTTCATGCCACCCAAAAATTATTAGCCGGTGCCTGTGAGATCACTACGGTCACCTTAAATGCCGGTGACACGGTCCGCAGAAACATCGGTCAGTTGGATTGTTCGGAAGAATTTACGACCGATAATACCAAGGTGCCCAAATTTGACCCATCGTTATTCTGCAAGTCGGTGACCTATCTGGCACCTGGGGATAATGCAATGTCGGTTATGATCAACATCCTTCCGGAATACATTCTGGATGGAGGAGTACACGTCGTGAGCCGGGTTGTCGTCTTGAACGGACATGTGGATGAAAGCTTATATCCATCGGTTTGTCAGGGCGTGGCAGCGAATATCCCTGCTGGTTCCAGTCAGGTGGATACCCTGTTTGACAATTACCGTGACGGATCCTCCTACGCAGTTACCGGGCCCAGAACATTTACCAGCACATCAGACGATGGAGAGTTGACGGTGGTCTACTATCTGGTATCAGCGTCCGATGGCCGTATCCGCTTTAGGGCAGGGCTGAATCGCCGAGCCAGTCCTCCGGATGGAACCTGTAATCTGAGTTGTCACGACCAGGTTACCATCTCGATGAACGGAGCCTGCGATCGCCAGATCACACCAGCGGATGTACTTTCGGATAATGACCAGGATTGTACGGATCTGATTGCCATGCTGGCATATCCTTACGATTACTACAATGACCTATATCCTAACCGTGACCGGGTGGATGTAGGCCTGGTAGGAGCAGATCTGATCTACAAGGTGATCGATCTGAATACCAGAAATTCTTGTTGGGGACATATCAAGGTAGAAGACAAATACCCACCGCAGATCGATTGTCGAAACATTACGGTTAGTTGTCTCGTCGCCGATGAGGCGGCAAATTCGGTCACTACGCAAGAAAATTGCACCCTCTATGGCGGTCCGCAAATAGAAGTATTAAGTAAAAAATACGTCAGCTACGACTGCGATGAAGATCCCGAATTAATCGGATACATGGCCCGCAAAGTGCGTGCTACGGATATTTGGGGCAATTTCCGGGAATGTGAAGACACCATCTTCATCTGGAAAGAATCCATTGACAATGTCGTGTGCCCACCGGACACCCTGATCGAATGTACGACGGAAGTCCTTCGCAATGGCAATTATGTTGAATTGCTCTGGAATACAGGGGTGAAAGGCGATACCTATCTGGATGAACAGGGTTATGCACATCCTTGGCCTACGGATGGTGATGGATACTTCCCGGCACCCTACCTAATCAGTGTCGATCCGCTGCAGGATCCTGCGTATATGATCCCGGAGAAGTCTGATGATGGACCGGTATTTGGAACAGGCGGCAAGTGTATGATCGTCTACGAATACACCGACTACATCTTGCCTACCTGCGGCAAGTCGTACAAGATCCGCCGGGTTTGGGACATCTACGACTGGTGTACCAAGCGCGATACGCAGTGCATCCAGTGGATCAAGATCACGGATACGAAGGGACCGCTGGTGGATCCCAAATACATCCGCAACTATAAATTTAATTCTGCGACGGAGATTGAAGCGAGCGTACAATCACATAGCATTAATTTACTAAGCCCTGTGGACTTGTATTCACTGGGTAACGGATATTTTCTTATTTCAGACCTTAGTAACGATGCCTTATACGAAATTGACGTCCACGGTAAAGTAATCCGTCAGGTTTTTGGTTATCCTGCCGGATCGAATGTCATCGCCGTAACCACAGATGGTGCCAATATGATCTACCTGACGGAGACTAATGGTGATCAAATACTTATTTTTGATAAGCAAGGAAATCTTATCAATTCCTTCTCGGTTGCAGCTTATACTTCTTTTCCGGAAGGCATTGCGTATAATCCGAAAACCAAATTGCTTTACGTGGTTGATGGGCAATCGGGTCATTCCGCGCAAGTTCATGTATTTACAATGGATGGGGTGTTTGTTACCTCGTATCCCATCCAGGGATCCAGCCCGGACGGGATCGCTTACGATGAAAAGGTAGATGGCTATTGGATATACGACAGCGGTACCAATCAAGCGCGATTGTACAATTCCGATTTCAGTCAAGTGATGCTGGCTTTTACTGGACCAGGTGGAGGCGAAGGAATATCCACTTATGACGGTAAGGTGTATATAGTACAAACGGGAACTGCAACATTATTTGGCTATGATATTGGCTATCCGATCATTGATGTTGATCTATTGACTGAAGTAGACCCCCACGATTGTAAAGCGGGTGTTTCTCTTCCGGATTTCCGCAGTTACCTGTCCAAGGAATGTGATAATGAAATAACCGTTTACTACGAAGTGGAATACAATGATCCGGACCATCCCGGGAAAACAGTATTGCAATCTGGTAACATAGATGAAGGAGGCACAAGCCATATTTACTTACCATTTGGCTGGCATTGTATCCATTATACCTTTATAGATCGTTGTTGGAATCAATGTACTTATGCTATAATGGTTAATGTAGAAGACAATACCCCACCGACGCCGGTTTGTGATGAAATCACCCAGGTGACCCTGGACCCGGATTCATGCTGGGCCCGTGTCTATGCCAAAGACCTGGACGATGGTAGCCACGACAACTGCTGCGACCAACTGCACTTTGCAGTAGCCAGTATGGACTCCATCACCTACTGGAGGGATTACTGGCATAACTATTTTGCTGGATGTCTCGACCCATACGATTATCACCATTACAGTGATGCGATCGATGAAGCCATCGAAGAATGGATCAACATTTTCGTCTTTGACGACTACATTGATGTGACAGAATGTGGTGATGAGCAATTGGTTTTGCGGGTCTATGAGGCCTGCGACGTACCTCTCTACGATCCCCATACGTTCTATGGAGGGGAGCATGAATGGTATTGGTGGAATTTATCCGAGAAATTTGCTGCCTGGTATATGTACAAGTTGGATGAGTACATCCATTACGGTGATCCAAGGCCAGAATTTTCCTGTGATTTCCAGACCTTGATGAACCAGGCAGGTACCACGGCCATGAGTTCCACACAAGGTGACATCAAGATGACCAGTGAGCTACTTTTGTTTACCAATCCTATAACCTGGGCTCCGGAATTTTATCCTTCACCCTGTTTTACGCCGGGTGACCATGGCACTTTCTTCGCTCCGATTTGCGGTTATTTTGGATCAACGCCAGTCTACAATGAATGGTACAACCGGGTAGCTACCGCCTATCCGACAGAATATTCCATAACCTGGAGTTTAAGTACCAAGAAGCGTTGGGCTTTCCCGCACCTGTACAACGACTGTATGATCCAGGTGCTGAAGGACGACAAGCAGCCGCCGGTGGTTATCGCCCCGGATGACATCACGGTCTATTGTGATGGCGTACCGTACTGGGGCTCGATCACCTATGGACCGGACACGTATGATTTCCATGGGGCCATGTTTGCTCACGATGTATGTTACGGTTCGGATGAGTTGGTGACCGGGAATTGTTTCATGGATGACAATAACGCGGACCATATTACGCTGGGCCACGAAGAATTGTGTACCCGCATCCCGTGGGATGGAGGAGACTATGGCTACTACGGAGGTGACGCCTGCGGGGATGAATATGGTTACAATCATTGCTATGATCTGTATTCGTGGTACCCGGAAAACTGGGCGCCGATATATTGCCGGGTATGGCTATGGCTGGATAAATACGATAATCCGGATGGAGGTCATCCGGACCCACAGCGCTATTTTGACGAGACGACGGAAGACTGGGTAGTTAGCGATAACTGCTGGTATCCGGATGTGGATGATGTGATCGAAGGCTCGCTGAATGAGTGCGGTGTAGGGACATTCACGCGGACGATGACGGCGACCGATAAATGTGGGAACACGGCGTACGATCACCAGACGTTGTACGTGAAGCCGAGATCGGATTTTGAAGTGATTTTCCCGGCGGATGTGCTGGCAGAATGCACGGAAGTAGACCTGGACCTGGCTGCTACCGCTGAGGGCGCCGGCTATCCGGTGATATCGGATGACGACTGTGAGTTGATCGGAGTGACCTACAGCGATGAGCGTTATGACATCGTGGACGGTGCGTGCTATAAGATATTGCGGAGATGGAAAGTGATTGACTGGTGTGTCTATTCACCGGACATCCACGAGCGTTATCCGGATGTGATCGTTGACGACCGGATGGTTGCTAGCGGTGACCGTTGCTGCATCAAGCGGAACCTGAAGGATGATGGAGACGGATATATGGAATACCTGCAGGTGATCAAGGTGATCGATGAGAATGCACCGGTGGTTACGTGCAATGAGTTGCCGGAGACATGCATCTACGATGCGGACTGTGAGGCTACGAGCGTATCGTACGATCTGGGCAGCGCGGAAGATGGCTGTACACCGGTAGAAGAGATTCGTTACCGTTATTATGTGAAGCCCTACCAGAGTGATGCACCGGCCGGATACATTTATGGTCAGGGCCATGTACTGGAAGGGAGCTTCCCGGTAGGGACCCATGATGTATGCCTGATCGCATCGGATCTGTGTGGTAACGAAGACACTTGTACGACGACCTTTACGATCCGTGACTGTAAGAAACCGACACCCTATTGCTACAATGGGATAGCAACGGTGATCATGCCAAGTTCGGGTACGGTAGACATCTGGGCGATCGACCTGGATGCAGGAAGTTACGACAACTGTACGGCACAGGATAAACTGCGTTTCACCTTTGGACCTACGGCACCGGAGGATGATCCGGACTACGACGAAGCTCAGCGGAGTTCATCGGAGACGTTGACCTGTGATGACCTGGGTCAGCACAATGTGACGATCTACGTATGGGATGAGACGGGCAATTTTGACTTCTGCGAGACGTATATCCTGGTACAGCCAGGAACGGAAGCCTGTCCGGGAGCGAATCTGGGCTCGGTGAATGGCCAGATCACGACGAGTCAGTCGGTGACGGTAGAATTTGTGGATGTAAAGTTGCAACAGGACGGAGGCAGCCTGCCCACGTACCAGACGGGCGTGGACGGCCGCTATGCCTTCAATAGCCTGATGGCAAACAATGCTTATGAGATCAAGCCGTTGCGGGATGACGATCCGACGAATGGGGTGAGTACGCTGGACATCTTTGAAATCCAGAAACACATCCTGGGCCTGGAGAGCCTGGAAGGACCATATAATGTGATCGCAGCGGATATAAATGGAGATAATAAGATTACGGTACTGGATCTGGTAGAACTGCGCAAACTGGTACTGGGCGTTATCGACGAATTGCCGAATAATACAAGCTGGCGATTTGCAGTAGCGGGTCAGACCTTTGCGGATGTACAGTCCCCCTGGGGCTTTGAGGAAGCCTACCAGATACAAAACCTGACCCAGAACGAAGAAGCGAACTTCGTGGGTATCAAGGTAGGAGACGTGAACAATACGAGCAAGGCGAACAGCCAGCAGCTTCAAAGTGCGGAGATCCGCGAGGATGTACGGTTGGCGTTTGGCATCGAGGACCGTACGGTGTCAGCGGGAGAGGAAGTATCGGTAGCCTTCATGGCCCGGAACTTCAAAGATGTAGACGGTTATCAGTTTACGTTGCTGGGCCACCAGATGGAGGTCCTGGGTATTGAAGCCGGCGCATTGGCTGTTACGGAACAGAATGTAGGACTACAGCGGAGCAAAGAGGGTATCATGACCTCGAGTTGGAACGATAGCCGCGGAGTGACGTTGAGTGATGGCGAAGTATTGTTTACGGTACGGATGCGTGCTCGGGAGAACGGACAGTTGAGTCAGTTGTTGCAACTGAGTGATGTGATCACCCGCAGTGAATCGTATGTCAGCGGAGAAGTAAGTGGGCTGAACCTGCAGTTTGAACAAGACGGTAGGGTAGTAGATGTGAACAACTTTGCATTGTACCAGAACATGCCGAACCCATTCACGACGGAAACGGTGATCGGATTCAGCCTGCCGGAATCAGGAGACGCGACGCTGACGATCATGGATGTGACCGGGAAGCAGTTGAAACAGATCCGCGGGACGTATACGAAAGGTTACCATGAGGTTAAATTGAAGAAAGGAGAGGTAGGGGTGACCGGCGTATTGTATTACCGGTTGGAAAATGGCGCAAACGTAGCTACCAAGAAACTGGTGGTTATCGATTAATACTGTTGTTTTGTAAAATAATAGAGGCCTGTATGCACCACATGCAGGCCTCTATACGTTATTACCCTACTGCTTCTTGAACATTTTCCCCGTATAAATTGGAACGATTTTGGTAGTATTAAAAAAAATCGTAATAAGTAAATGATCGATATGCCCGAATTTGGCTTTTCAGAGGGGGGCGGTACGACATAAACAGCGGGTAAATAATATGAATTACCCTTTGTATCTTTGCAGGAATTTTAACAAGTAGTTCTTTCTTATAATAAGAAGCATATGAAGTTATCATTGACCACCCTATTCATTGCTGTTTTTTCCCTGTTCTTGTCAACGGGCATAATTGCAGAAAATCCCGATCTGTTTGCCCTTAATCTTGCGGGCTCGGTAGAGACCACGAGTACCAATCAAGAGGTTTGTGTGAAAATTACGGCTCAGGGTTTTAAGAATATTGTTACAGCACAATGGTCGCACAAATGGGATCCGGCTGTACTTCAGTTTAAAGAAATCCGGAGTTTTAACCTCCCGCAAGCTTCCGGTGGAGACCTTAACTTTGCGACCAATCGCACCAGCGAAGGTATTCTGACATTTTCGTGGAACACCACTGATTTCGCCAATGGTACGACGTTGAATGACAACAGTGTACTGTATGAGATTTGTTTTACGGCCATAGGTCAGGATGGGAAGTTCAGCCTGGTTGAGTTTTCGAACTCTCCCCGGGCCATAGAAATATCCGATCTGAATGGGATCATCACACCGAATCTTACCAGTGGAAGAGTTAATATCGGCCAGTCTACGGGTGGCGATGGTTTGACGATCAACATCGGGGAGGCAAGCACATCCATGGGAGAAGAGATTTGTATTCCGGTGACCGTTAATGGCTGGCAGGGATTAACCAGTGTACAACACAGTATTAACTGGAATGCTCAGCAACTGCAATTCAAAGACATTAAAAACTTTGCACTGAATACCAACTTCAACTTGACTTTTGGTCTGACCAATGTCGATAAAGGTGAAATTGTATTTCTTTGGATATCAAATGATCCGGTCGCAGGGGATAATGTTGCGGATAACACCGTCATCTATGAATTATGTTTTACGGCGATAGGGGATTGCGAAACAACCATTCCTGTGAGCATAACCGGAAGCCCGGCTGAAATCGTTGCATCAACAGATGCCGGTGATGTTCCACTCAATGCGGATAACGGAAGTGTAACCATTGGTTCCTGCCAGTTTTCAGTGGTTGCTGCAGCCGTATTGAATCCGTGTCCCGGACAAACCAATGGGTCCATAAATATCACGGTATTCGGCAAAGATGCTAATACAACATTTGCCTGGAGTAACGGGGCTACCACCGAAGACCTGACTAACCTCGCTCCTGGCAGTTATCAGGTTACCGTAACCAATGGTCAGGGACAAAAAGTGAGCCTGGATAGCCCGGTATCGCTTAATGATAATGGAATGCAACTCACACCAAATATTGTCGACCCGCAGACCTCTTCCTCTTCCGATGGACGGATTGAACTTACCGTTACGGGAGGAAGTGCGCCTTATGAATATTTGTGGAGTAACAATAGTACCGGGAAAGATCTGGTAAACATTCCGGAGGGATCCTACAGCGTCACGGTTACCGACGCAAATAACTGTACTGCTACAGCTACGTTTGCTGTTTCTTTGGGTATAAAGGTGGCCAACGCTACGGTCAACAGCATCAAATGCAATGGCGATAACAATGGCAGCATTGACATTACTGTCAGCGGCGGAGGCGGAACGTACACCTACAAGTGGAGTAATGGAGCCACTACCGAAGACATTAGCGGACTGGCAGGGGGATCTTATTCGGTTACCGTCACCGATGGTGCTTCAAATACGACAACCGGAGGACCCTATTCGGTCAATGAGCCTTCTGCAATCAATGTTACTTCGCAGGTTACCGATGTCGCCAATCAAAACGATGGAGCTGTAAATCTTACAGTAACCGGAGGAGCCAGCCCTTACACCTATTCCTGGAGCAATGGGGCCACCACAGAGGATATTTCCAATCTGGCCCCGGACAACTATACGGTGACCATTACCGATGCGAATCAGTGTACCACCGTTGAAACCATCCCGGTCCAGACGGCTATGCTCCGGGTCTCCATTGTGACGCAGTCCCCGTCATGTTTTGGCTCGACGAATGGATCAGCCACAGCGATGGTGAGCAATGGGGCTTCCCCGTATACCTACAAATGGAATAATGGCGGCACGTCAGCAACTATTTCCGGTGTGGGTGCAGGTACCTATACGGTAACCATCACCGACGCTACCGGCGCCTCAGCTTCCACCAGTGGCGAGCTGAGCGAACCCGCTTCATTATCCGTGAAAACCAATACCGAACCGGCTAATGGCGGATCTCAGGGATCGGCTACCGTTATCGCTCAGGGCGGTACACCACCATATACCTACAGTTGGTCGCCTTCCGGGCAGACCACCCAGACCATTTCCAATCTGGTAAAAGGTCGCTATACCGTGGTGGTAACCGACGCAAACGGCTGCTCCAAAATTGCTACAGCGAATGTTCGAGATAACAACGATATAGAATGTTACGACGGCCGCAAAGTGATTACACCCAATGCAGACGGCCTCAATGACAACCTCATCATTGAATGTGTAGAGGATACACCAACTAAATTGCGTGTATTTACCAGCCATGGACAGCTGGTCTACGAACAGGATAATTACGATAATACCTGGGAGGGTACCGATAATGGGGGGACACCTTTGAATGATGGCGTCTATATGTGGGTATTGGATGTACGCCTTGATCCTAACGATACCCGTATCTATACCGGATCGGTAACCATTTTACGCAAACTCAATTGATCTGAAAACACACAACTCCCGAATTGCAAAATAGATTTCTATGAAAAAAATGATCTACTTGATATTGATCCTGATGCTCGTAGCGGTGAAATCCTGGTCTCAGGACCGGTCACGCTATGCTCAGTATCAACTGTACCCAGTGCTGATCAATCCTGCTTACACCGGTTTTAGTGGTGATCACAATTTGCTGTTTAACTACCGCAGTTCCTGGGCAGGATTCGATAATGGGAACCCACCTCGGGATGTGACTTTCAGTTATGATGGTAAAGTGTTGGATCGGGTAGGACTGGGAGCCATGCTGGTTTCCCAGCAGATCGGATCACTGCAGAATTACCGGGCTCAGTTGGCCTATGCCTATGGATTTAAAGCAGGCGATTTTGATTTGAGTGTAGGCTTGACCACAGAGTTCTTACAGACCCGGTTAAGCAATAAAGCGATTCTTGATCCATTTTATGACCCTGGAGACCCTATCTTTGAGGAGGCCGTGGATGGTTTGCAATATTTTGATGCGGCACTTGGTTTTTATACCGAATATCAGGAAAAGCTTTTTGTTGGTTTGACGGTGCCTAATCTGATCCGGCTGCGGATTGATCAGGCGACTGTTCCAACCCAGACCGAGAGTACTGCTTTGAAATATTTTGCCTTGCAACTGGGATACCGGTTCATGGTGGAGAATTACAACTTTAAAGTGGAGCCTTCCTTACTCGTACGCCGCTTGCGGGATGCACCATTTCAAACGGATCTGAATTTGAAACTTGCTTTCCTGGAGGATCAGTTAATCGGTGGATTGGTCTATTCGATCGGTACCACCAGCAAGGTTGGATTTCTGATCGGGACACGGATTAATAATTTGCGATTATCCTATTCTTACGACGTAGGTTTAATTGATTTCCAGCAATACAACAACGGATCTCACGAAATAACGGTAGGCCTGAAAATTGATCAAAAACCAAAACGGGTCAAACTGGAAGATGTTGATCCGAATCAATAAATAAAAAAGCAACGCAGTAAAGAAGCTGGAAGATGGAGACGTCTTCCAGCTTTTTTTTTGGGGCCTGCTCGGTTGAAATCAATAGCGCCGAACGGGATTATACTTCGGGTGATTTTGGATCAATTGTTGTTATCTAAAAGGTGACCTCATATTATATTTATTGAAATATAAAGATAAGCTACAATTGTAAGTAGTGGATTTTCAATAGATAATGCAATACGACTATCTTCTATTCTTCACGTATTAAGAAAATTTGGCATAGGATTTGGATTTATTAGGTAAGTCCTGGAATGATATCGTTCAGGTGGAAATCTATCCCAAAAAGATGGAAGCCGGCGGTGTCAGGAAAGGAGGTAATTGGATCGTTCAGGAAGCGGCCTGCGCAACCGTGACCCTTGTATCCAGGAACCAATTTGATTCAAAACACAAAACAAACTGTATGAATTCTGATAACCAAAACCGATGTCTTATGAAAAAGCTGACATTTACATGGCTTTACATTCTGGCATTTCTGGGTTTCTCTCAAATAGGAAATGCTCAGGAATGTTTGCTCAACGCAGCTGACCTGGTTACCATCAATATGGATTCACGATGTGAACGGACGGTAACTCCGGCAGATGTGCTGGTCAACCTCGACACCACCTTGTGTGATAGTCTGGGGTTGATCATTGAGTACCCTTATCAGGAATTGGCTACCGATCTGGGGCCAAATCGCGTTGATAAGCGATTGATAGGGTATGTTCTTACCTGGCAAGTGATCGACTCCGCTACAGGCAACAGAACCTGGGGACGATTGAAAGTAGAGGATAAGTTTCCTCCTACGTTCAATTGTGTTGATACCCTGGTGAGCTGTTTTGTCGCGCAGGACTTTCCAGCCATCTTGAGTGATCCGATGGATAACTGTGATTATCCAGCCCGGACCGAAATCCTACACCAGCAATGGTTTGACTACGACTGTGCGAATCCGGATACACTGGGTCGTATCGAACGTACCATCCGTGCTTTGGACGTATGGGGTAACTCCTTTACCTGTAACCAGATATTGTACATCCAGCGTGAAAATCTGGATTCAATATATGTTCCTGGTTTGCGCATCATCGACTGCTGCAATGACAGTCTGAAAAACTCCATGTATGCCGAATATGTAGATGGCAAGTACATTCCGATTCCAGTGATCAATGACCTGGGAGAAAGTATCGGTTTGGTTGACCCAATCTACCTGGCTGAAGGCGGCGATACCACCTATCTGTGGCCTAACACCGGCTATTGCCAGATCTATTCGGATTACAAAGATCACGTGATTGAAACTTGTGGGCATTC
>JACJYB010000015.1 GCA_020636355.1 Lewinellaceae bacterium
AACCAAACTCCGGCCAGATGAATAGCCGGGTAAAACAACTTTGGGATGGTGAAAACTGGGTCAACCATCTGAGGAGTTCCATTCAAAAGGAAGATACCATGGTCACAGGATATGTTGAAAGAGATACATCCGGAAGTTGGTGGCTTGCACAACGGTTCCGGGTTGTATATGACCAAATGGATCTTCCATTACGCAGTCAGGGATGGCAAGACTGGAATGATGAACAGCAAGTTTGGGTCAATAACCGTAATACGTCAAAACTGGAGCATTTCTGGAATTCATCCATTACAAGCAATGCTCCTGCTTTGCAATTGGCCAATCCTTGTCAAATTCCAAATCCGTACCCACTCAACCAAAGCTTTGATTGTCCGGATCTGGAAGCCGGTGCCACCTATCAAATCCGTCTCTACTCGTTAACCGGTCAGCAAGTAATGGAAAAGACCATCCTGGGTAATTCAAATCTAGCTCTCGAAGGTTCATTGCCCTTTGGCATGTATGTGATGACCTGGCATCACAAGAATCAGTTGATCCATATTCGCCGTTTAGTAATAACACCTTAATTTCATTTCAATTATCATGAAAAAGATCATTTTGTTATTCATCCTGGGTATTGCATTTCATACGACCGGAACAAGTCAAACTTATCCGCTCGATTCCTGTCTCAACTTTATGACTCCAACGGATTTTCTGATCAAGAAAATTAATACTGTTGGATTGGGTAGTCAGGAGCATGTAATAGTATTCCGGTCATCAGGGAATAGCAATCCGGGCATGTCGTTTACCGGAAAAGGCTACCTGGTCTTTGAACCGAATGACTTACCTTTTGGTCTGGAACCAAAGGCAAGGATGACGGGAAATATGTTGTTAACCACGCACGGATCTGATCCACATCCATCAGGCATCCCGGGGACAACTTTCAACTATCCGGACTTGCTTTCGGGCTATCTGGATCAGTTGGGTGGACAGAATATAAATCCATCACTGCCTGTTTCCGTTCAAGTTATCGAATTCGAATACTCAGAATACTGAGGCATTCATTGGGGTGCTGGCCTCAGACAAGGGGTCCTATGCAGGCCCATTGCTCTCAGAGTTGCTCTTCAATTTATTTCTGCTGGCGATCCCTTTCCTATAACCTAGGATTCAGCCTGTCGGCAACCGGATGCAAAATACGGCTCCTCCTTCAGGACTATTATGGACCTTAATCGTTCCACCATGGGCCTTCACAATATCATAACTCAGACTTAATCCCAATCCGGTACCCTGGCCGGTCGGCTTGGTGGTAAAGAACGGCTGAAAGATCTTATCGATGATCTCGTCCGGTATACCTGGGCCATTGTCTGTCGTCTCAATTTCCACCAAGTTCTCTCTCCAACGGGTGGTGACGGATACCACCGGCTTTTCAATATTTTCCACCGCTTGAAATGCATTATTATATACATTAAGCAGAACCCTTCCTATTTCTTGCGGTATCACTTTTATTTCGGGCAAGTCCTGGGTATAATGCGTTTTCAATTCTGCTTTAAATGATTTATCCCGGGCTCGTATACCGTGATAGGCCAGGCGCAAATACTCGTCACAAAGCGCATTAAGGTTAATTTGTTCTTTATCTCCACTACCCTTCCTGGAATGTTCTAGCATGTTTTTTACAATACCCTGGGCACGCCTTCCGTGATGGTTGATCTTTTTTTCATTAGCCAAAATATCCAATAATAATCCTTCTTCAAGTCCTTCATCCCGTTCAGCCGATTCTTTGGACCGTTCACCAATAAGCTCATCAATAAGTTCTGTATTCACTTCAGAAAAATTATTGACGAAATTGAGGGGGTTTTGAATTTCATGAGCAATTCCTGCTGTTAATTCGCCCAGAGAGGCCATCTTTTCAGCATGGATGAGTTGGGATTGCGTTGACTTTAGATTCTCGAGTGATTGATTTAATGCAGAAGTCCGCTCTGCTACTTTTTCTTCCAATACCATTTTTTCCAACTCCAGGGACTTGGTTCGCCAGCGAATAAGCGAATAAAGTCCCAGAAAGAACAACAGCAAGTATAACAGATAGGCCCACCAGGTTTGCCACCACGGCGGCAAAATGACGATTAATAGATGTGCTCCTTCCTCATTCCAGACGCCTTTATCACTGGCTGCTTTTACCTGAAAATGGTATTCACCGGGAGGTAAATTAGGATAAAAAGCCTCCTTTTGATTGGTGGTTATCCGCCAGCTTTCATCAAATGGCTCCAGTCGGTAGGCATATTTATTTTTAATCGGATTGGAATAATGGAGGGCAACAAATTGTAATGAAATGTCATTTTGACGATGCGATAGAACAACTTTATCGGTTTCAAAAATGGGCTTCTGCAGAACCGATTTTTCGCCGGGCAATACCGATTTATTAAACAATTTAAAATCGGCGATATAGACCTTGGGCGGATCGTATTTAATATTAAAATCTTCCGGATTAAAAACGGTGACGCCATTACTTCCTCCAAAAGCAAATAATCCACCTGATGTCTTCAGATAGGAACCATCGGAAAAGAGGGATCCCTGGATGCCATCTTCCAGCGTGAAGCTGTAAAAGGTTTCTGTGGTAGGATCAAAGCGGCAAAGTCCGTTAAATGTACTCATCCATATCGATTCGCGTTTTTCGTCACCGATGATGGACTGAACACTCATAGAGGGCAATCCGTCGTCTATGGTATAGTTCTTAATCTCACCGGTCTGCGTATTGTATCTGGCCAATCCACCTTGCCAGCTTCCGGTCCAGGCCATGCCATGCTGGTCTTCGTAAAATGAATTGATGTCCTGGGAAATAAATACGTCACCTGAGCTTTTATCATTACCTATTCTTTCAATGAGTCCGCTTTCGACTGCGTATTTATAAATTCCCTGATCGGATATCAACCACAACCGGTAGTTATTGCCTTCAAATATTTCGGCTATATCCAGGTTGCTAAAATCAGCAGACCTGACATCTGTCAATGTACATCGTGCAAAAATCCGCTGATCCGATGACCGCTGGTAAAGCCCGGACCGGGTGCTGATCCACTCGGTGCCCTGACGATCGGTGATGTGGCTGGTAAGGGTCACAGTCCGGGGAATGCCCGGGAATGTAACTTTTTTAAACTGCCTGGATTTCAGTGAAAAGCCAAAATTGACACTACCACCGAGGTAAATGGTATCCCGGTTCACCCACATGCATGTGAAATAATATTGAGGTCCGATCCGACTGCCATAATTGTAATTCTCAATGCGATTGGTTTCCGGATCCAATATGGATAATCCTGAAGCACAATTCATGGCAATCAGCCCATCGGGTGTTTCTGTCAGGTTGCCGACCCAGCCTTCCGAGATGTATTGAAAGCGCTCCAGAGCATTGGAAGATGCGCTAGCTGAAGCATTGAGATAGGATTTGAACCGGGGTTTTTGCTCGAACCGAAAAATTCCATTGTTGGCAGTACCAATCCATAAATTATCAAAATCATCTACTACTAAACTTCGAACATCCACCGTATTCTCTGGTGCATTTGAAGCGCTACCAATCAATTTAAATTGACCGGTAGCAGGATTAAAGAACTGGATGCCGGAATTGGTCCCTATCCAAAGATGACCCTCCTTATCCATGGTAAAATTCCTTGCAATGCGCCTTTGATTTTCCGAGCTGGTTTGAAACGGTGATATCCAGCTCCTGGAAGTATTGGTTTCCCAGTCGTAATCGTAGATGCTTAGGTCACTCAACAGAAACCAGATGTGATTCTTCGTATTAAAATCACTTTGCACAAAATATTCTCCAATCTCCGGCTTTGGAAAATCCAGCAAAGAAATGTCGATTGCTTTTAATTTACCTTCTTGGTCAATTTGAAAAAAACCACTATTGGTCGCCAGCCAAATATTTCCGTTATCATCCTTATTGATTGAATATACATTCTGTAAAGGCCGGGTGTCTGAATTTGGAAATAATTGAACTTGATCCTGACCTTCATCAATGTAAATCAATCCATTTTGCAGTTGTTCCGGCCCACTGATTCCAAAGTACATTCTGCCCCGGTCATCCTCGCAAACATCATTCATGTAATAGCCATTAATGGGTGCTTGACCTAATTGCGGAGTGAGTAAGGAATCTATATCGTACGAACGGAAAGCTCTGGCAACTGGATCATACCTAATGATGTAAGCGGGATTTGTACCTAACCAGATGTTCTTTCTACTGTCCTCGTATAAATTACCGGCTACCATGCCCCGGATGGCATCAGAGTCATTGGGGTCGGAGTAAAACCGCTTGAACTCATACCCGTCGTAGCGCACCAATCCGTTATAGGTGCCTATCCAGATATATCCAAGATCATCGACCAAAATGCTGTTAATGGTATTACTTGATAATCCTTCTTTTTCAGTCAGTTGAGTAAAATTTCCGGTGATGGTTTGTGCCGTGGTCCAGGAGGGTAGCATAATCAGCACACCAATCATTATGGACAGGCCGAAATGCTTATTTCTTTTTTCCATTCAATGACTGGTTTTTTATCGGGTTTCTTGGTTATGGCAGAATATCTTCCAGCATTAAACCGAAGCCCGGCAGGAATTCATCTGGTTTTTCCCACTATTCCATCCAAAAGATAAAAAAATTTGACGGGGCAAGTACCGGGGCGACCAATAATCCAACGCACTTGAGCTATTTCGCAAGAAAGATATTAGATTCATTCCATGGAAATTGCTGTTACCGGAGCAGGAGGCCGTATTGGCAATGTATTGGTGCGCCGACTTTTGGATGCCGGACATCAGGTACGCGTCCTGGAGCGTCGCAAAAGAACTTCGTTGGCAGGCGTGCCGGTTCAGCGGATCGATGGGGACATTAACGACTCTAAATCAATCGACACCCTGCTTCAGGGTTGTGAAGTAGTTTATCATCTTGCTGCATTCGTATCCATCTCCGGAGGACACCATGGCCTGGTCGAAAAGATCAATGTGGGAGGCACCAGACAGCTGGTTTCCGGTGCCATCCGTCATGGGCTGCGGCGGATCATTTACTTCGGGTCCATCCACGCCTATCAAACCGGTGATCCGGAACTGGAGATCGATGAAAATCAACCTCTGGCGATCGACAGCTCCGTTGCCTACAACCGCAGTAAAGCACAGGCGCTGCAATTTATCCTGAATGTGCGCGGACCGGAGATCATCGCCCTCTGCCCTACGGCAGTCATCGGGCCGGGCGATTATGAGCCATCCTATACCGGTCAGATGCTGCTCATGATGCATCAGGGGAAACTACCTTTATTGGTTGGGGGTGGTTACAACTGGGTAGATGTCCGTGATATCGTTCAAACCGCATTGCTCGCATTGGACCGGGGTAAGCCAGGCTCAGCCTATCTTGTCTCCGGGCATTATGCTTCGCTTAGTGATTTGGCAAAAAAGGTAGAAGCTGTAACCGGAGTTAAAGTAACCCGGACCGTCGCGCCAGACTGGCTGGTCCATTTGGGGTTGCCGTTTGTGCGGCTCTATGCGGTGGCATCCAAAAGTGATCCGTTGTACACCAGGGAAGCTTTGCTGGCTTTAAAAGAGGGGGCACGGAATATTTCCAGATTGCGCGTGCAACAAGACTTTCAGTATACGCCGAGACCCTTAGAGGAAACGCTCCGGGACAGTTACCTTTGGTTCGAAGAACATCGTTATCTTCCGTAAAATCGCTGGTCATGAGCTGGGAAACCTTCTCTTTGCTGAACTACTTGTGGATGGGCATAGCCGTCTGCACTTTCATCTTCCTATTTTTTCTCAGTGCACCGTATGGGCGGCATATCCGGCCAGGTTGGGGACCAACCATAGACAACCGCATCGGGTGGATCGTCATGGAATTTACTGTGGTTGTTGTTTTTCTGTACTTCTATGCTTCCAACGGCTGGCCAGAAAACGGATTCACCACCTTTTTTGCGGGTTGTTTTTTACTGCACTACGTCAACCGGAGCTTGATCTTTCCATTCCGCATCCATACCTCCGGGAAGCGTATGCCGGTAGTTATCATGTTGTCGGCAATGACATTTAACCTGGTCAATGGTTTCTTTCTCGGATATTATTTTTCCCACTTCGCCAATTACCCGCCGGACTGGAAATACCATTGGCTGTTTATCGGAGGGCTGATCCTGTTTGCTGGAGGTATGGTGATCAACTGGCAGGCGGATAACATCCTGATCCATTTACGGAAACCGGGAGAAACCAATTACAAAATACCCCGTGGCAGTCTGTTTCATCGCATCAGCTGCCCTAATCATTTTGGCGAGACCTTGGAATGGGCGGGTTTTGCCTTGATGACCTGGAGTTTACCGGCACTGACCTTCCTGATCTGGACGGCCGCCAATCTCATTCCACGAGCTGTGGCCCATCACCGGTGGTACCGGGAACACTTCCCGGATTATCCGAATGACCGGAAAGCATTTATCCCATACGTCTGGTAAATTGAGCCATCAAATGGCATCACTACCCCTTTCTTCCGTACGGATACGGATGCATTCTTCCAGGTGTGTTATCCAGATCTTTCCATCACCAATCAACTCTGAAGGATCTTTGACCTCTTCCGGGTTGGATTTGGCGGCTTCGATGATGGTATTGACGGTAATGTCAACGAACGCCTCATTGACGGCAATCTCCAGTTTGATTTTAGGGATCAGGTTGGGCACTACTTTCCGGCCACGATAGATTTCTTCGCCGCGTTGTCGGCCATGTCCGGAAACCCGGCTGACGGTAATGCGTTCTATTTCATTCTGGATGAGCGCTTCCCGGACCTGGTCCAGTTTGGTCTCACGTATGATGGCGGTAATTAATTTCATAATAACTGCAATTTGAATTGCTTAAAATAGCTGTTTTAGCCGATCGTCGATGGATCGTTTTGGTGTTAACTCGGGTTCAGGAATCCATAACCGTGCTCGCCATGGTAGGCGCTATCGAGGCCCTGCATTTCTTTTTCTGCAGTGGAGCGGAAGCCCATGGTCTTATTGATCAAAAGCATCAGGATCCACGTCATCAATCCCGCATAGACCACTGCAATCGCAACCGCAACGATCTGAACACCAAGCTGCTGCCAGACCGACCAACTGCCGCCGGCTGCTTCAGCTGCCGCCTGCATCCAGCTCGGGCGAATAAAAAAGGCAAGGAAAATAGCACCAATAATCCCTCCTACTCCATGGACGCCAAAAGCATCAAGGCTGTCATCATACTTCAGTTTATTCTTAATCATGATGGCACCATAACACCCGAATGAAGCCAGAACGCCCAGGGCCATTGCACCAATGGGCTGGACAACACCAGCAGCAGGCGTTACAGCTACTAATCCGGCTAATATTCCCGATACCAACCCCAGGGCGGTTGCTTTGCCCTGATGCCAGCCTTCGATGATCATCCAGGTAATCGCACCAGCTGCGGCAGCAACCTGAGTGGCCGTGAGCGCCTGGGCGGTACTCAGACCGCTCTGAATGGAACTCCCAGCATTAAAACCAAACCATCCAACCCACAACAAGCCACCACCGATCATGGTCATCACCAAATTACTCGGCGGCATGGCTGTCTTTGGAAATCCCCGGCGCGCTCCCAGAAATAAAGCAGCTACCAGCCCGCTTACCCCTGCGGAAATATGAACCACCGTACCTCCTGCAAAGTCAATGGCACCATTTGCTCCCAGGTTAAACAGGAAGCCGTCGGAAGCCCAAACCCAATGGCATAACGGATTATAGACCAGCAGGCCCCACAAAGCAATGAATACCACGTAGGATTTAAACCGAACCCGTTCGGCAAAAGCACCCGCAATCAATGCCGGGGTGATGATGGCAAACTTGGCCTGAAACATACTGAATACGTATTCGGGCACTCCGACATCCAGAATGGAATCATCCAATTTCTTGAGGAAAAGGAATCCGTTATCCCATCCAAACCAGCCCCCCAGCACATTTGGTCCAAAACACATCGCATAGCCGGCTACGACCCACAGGATGGTCATGATGCCCATCGCTACAAAACTATGCATCATGGTGCCCAGTACGTTTTTTGTTCGCACCAAACCGCCATAAAACATCGCCAATCCGGGAACCATCATTAAAACCAGTGCGGTGGAGGTCAACATCCAGGCCGTGGCCCCGGTGTCGACGGGTGTTTCACTCTGTGAAAATAGGGAAGGTGCAAATAAGCACAAAGCCCCTGCTATCGCCAGGAGGCGGTAGAAAATTCTTGACATAGACTCTTCGTTTATTGGACCCTCCAAACGAATTGGATGGACCAAAACCAATAAAATAGTGTGTTTAAATTTTTGGCTGGACTTAAAAAAGGCTCCCGTAAGATAGAAACATTTTGGAATTTGAAAAGCAATATGCGACAGGAATTGGCGGGCGGTCAGGTCACCAGGTGAACCAAAATGATCGAAAAAAGGATGCTCTTGACTAGTCAAGAGCATCTTTGGAACAACCTGCATAACTCCGGATAACCGGACTTGTGCTTCTTTCGGGGTAGGTATGCGTTAAGGCTGAATCAATTTCAGCAATGCCTGGTCGTGATGATGGCGAATCGTACATTCGTTATCAAAAAACATCGTCGTGCCGTTTGCTTGAGTATACGATTCCCAACCGGGTAGTCCGGCATGATTGGGATTACCCGTTCGTGCAAATTGAATCCAGGCTTGACTTATCCGGTTTGCAAGTGTGTACGCCTCAGGCCTTCCACCAGTCATTTCCTCGCACCTCGCAATATTATTGAAAACAAAGGGTAATTCCATGCAATGCACCGCTTTATATTTTCCATCCATGACCGGAGACTGCCAGGCAAAGAGATACATATAAACCGGGGCTCCCCCCTTAATTGCTGATTTGGTGTCCGCTTGAAAAACAGCACCTGGCCGGAATAAGACGTCAACATCCATCAGATCGGAAGGCATGGAAGGGTTCGGAAATGCTTCCCTGACCGCAGCCAGGAAAGCTTCGGCTTTTTCACCCCTTTGTTGTTTGATCAATGCTTCTACCTCTGCTAGGGTAGCATGCGTCATCCCGGAGCCCAGCGATGCCATAAATTCATTCTTCACGGTCCCGATGAGCAGCGGAATATCCCGGGACAAATCCATAGCCTGGTCGGAAAACAACTGATAAGGCAATACTTCATCATCGACACTGGGGCCCCAGTTTAGCCCAAAAACCGAGATTGGCTTTCCTTCTGCTTTCAATTGGTTTTCAACCCTTTTTAAGGCTTTCTTCCCGGCAGCCGCCAAAAGATCAAAAGGAATCTCCTGGATTTTGGCGACCTCTCCCGGTGCTATGCCTAATTCTTCCAGCACTGCAGCACCAATGGCCTGAGTTACGGGCTTCTCAAACATATCGGAACGAATAGCACCACTTTGGTTGATGGCCTTATGAAACAGGCCTTTGGCCATAGGCATCGCCATCAGTGTATTCACCTTGGCACCACCGCCCGATTGACCGAAAATGGTCACATTTCCCGGGTCGCCGCCAAAGTTGGATATATTATCACGGACCCACTGTAAAGCCATCACCAGATCGAGCATGCTGTTATTGGCTGACGTTTTGAACGGGTCACCGTAGGCTGAGAGGTCCAGAAACCCCAAAATGTTCAGACGGTGATTAATGGATACCACCACGACATCCCCGCTTTTGGCCAGGCTCTCACCATCGTAGGAAGGCAATTCCTGGGAAGAGCCGGCGGTAAATCCGCCCCCGTGCATCCAAAAAAGCACCGGTCTCTTCTTACCATCCAGTGCCGGAGTCCAGATATTCAAGCGCATGCAGTCTTCACTGGTATAACCCCAATCATGGTGAAATACAAACTCGGATTCATCCATCACTGTAGTGGTTGGGTCCACCAGAGGAGCTACCGGGCCATACGTCATCGAGCTGCGAATTCCGGTCCAGGGCTGCGGTTTTCCCGGTGTTTCAAAACGTTTGGCTTCCGCATAGGGAATGCCTTTGTAAGTAAATATCGTGTTGTGAATGTAGCCTCTTACTTGCCCGTTTTCGGTATTGGCAACCGCAATGTCATCACCGGTGACCAGCTGTGCCTGTAAAAAGGTAGTGACCATTAATGCTCCGAATAGTAATGGAAAACTTTTCATAATTATTTATTGTAACATTTTGTTACAATAATACATTGTTTTTAGCTTTTTGCCACCATTAGAACGCTACTCATTTATAATGACCCCATTAATCAAAGGGCAGGAGATCCGGTTCAACGAAGGTAATCTGTGCCGCATCGGAGGCAAGCGTTTGAGCGAGGTAATGGGATTGTATCAGCGAGCGAAAGTCCGTGATCAGGACGGGTGCCGAGGCTAAAAACAGTTCAAATTGGTCGACCGGGTATTTTAACATGAAATGATATACGGTACGGACAGCTGCTACCGTCAATGTTTCATGGTATTTGTTTTCGGCATCCACCGCAGCAACAAATTGCTGGAGTTGACGGCATACGTTAATCACGGCCTGATCAATGCCGTAATTGCGGATGTGGATCCAGGCCAGACGCACATGTGCCTCGTGTGTGAACAGATCCGGATGCATCGTGCAGGTTTGTAATGCATGTTCAAAACGTGCATCCGCCATTTGCAAATGGTGAACGGGTCGGTCCGTCATCCAGGCCATGCGTTCCCATTCTGCATCCCACAGCCCGGCGCGGGGTTCTACCCAATATCTTCTGGCCACCCATGAAAACAACCGTTCACGACAATAGAACCGGAGTGGATATGTTTTGTCACCTTCCTCACCTGCAGACCATTTTTCTGCCACCATTTCCAGAGGGAGACCGGCATATTTGTAAAGCATTTGCCGGGCAATGATCATCCAAAACCGGGTAAGGGTCTCGTGATAACCCGAAGCGTCGGTATTGGGCGTACCCACGCGGTCGTTGTAGGCGATGATCCGCTGTCTTACCAGAGCGCATGCCTCATCAAAGTCCAATTGATGGCTGTACCAGAGTGCAACCTGCAGGTGTGCCTGATGGGTCCAGGATGCTTTTGGCAAGGACCCGGATTCAAATTGATGGATAAATTCCAAGTAGTGCTCCTGCTGCATATCCGCTGATTACAGTCCCCTCAATCCGAATGATATCACTTCGATTCAACCAATAATCCAGAAAATTACAACAAAAAATACGAGGAAATGCGTACCAGGGCACTTTGATCTGGGTCTAAAATAAATCCTTCCCGGTCGGAGGAGCGATGCAAAACGGACCCGACTGGTCAAGAGTTGCTTTTCGATTGGATCAGATCCATGCGATATCTGATGATCTCACGCAATAGTTCTACCGGTAGATTTTCAGCAAGCGGAAATTGAATCGTACCCTTTCCGGAGGTCTTATATCCCTTGAATAAATCCACCAAATCCGTACCGGAAGTGGGAACCGGATAAATACCCAAATGCTTTTTGTAAGCCGCATAATGGATCAAAACCTTCCCCTTCCAAATAAAAGTCGGCATTCCGTATTGAATGGTTGGCTGAGCTTCAGGACAAACTTCCAGGATGGTATGGGCAACCTGCTGCATTCGCATTCTGACCAAATCCGGCAACGGGTTCAAATAATCCTCTATAGTAGCCGGAACAGATTTCATTGCCATGGATCCATTGGTTCTTTTATTCTATTTCCACATCGTATCCCTGTAACAGGCCAGGCAAACCGAGCAAAGCAAACTTGGTTTTTTTTACCTTATTCTTACTCAGATCAAATGTATAATTCTGTGCGGTACGGAAATCCGTCTCAACCAACGTCGCTCCTTCTATCTGGGCCCCGGAAAGATCACAGTTTTGAAAATTTACGCCGGACAGATCGCATTCGCTGAAGTCAACTTCCCGCAATGAGCATTCTACAAAAGGAATACGTTTCAAGTTCAACCGGAAAAAGGATGAATGATCCAGGATGCAGCGTAGAAACTGGAAAGTCACTCCGTATGGATTGCATTGTTCAAACAGCATGCCCATCATTTTGCAGTCGCGGAAATGCGTGTCCCGGAAGGTCACTCCCTGCAATCCGGTCATACTTAGATTGGAAGCAATAAATTCACAATCAATGAACTTGAACCCCGAAAGATCGGCCTGAGAAAAATCACATTCGTTGAAAACGCAATTTTGATACTCGGCCTGGGGCATCGATCTTTCTGCAAATCGAACGGCCAAAAATTCTCGGTCTTCAATGGTACTGCGTTCCATTAGATTTATATTGGAGAAATTCCTTATCAGCTATAGCTTTAGGATGTGCTTAAAGGGTGATTCCATAACAAATCATCCATAAGCCAAAGTTATTGTTTGTCATTTCCATAAAACGCTAACCATTCATAAAAAATACAACCATTCAGGAGATCGATTAGCCCCTACCAGCCGTCCTCCTTGTAAGCTGATAAAAATTAAAATTAGTACCAAAAAAATGATCATCCAAACCGGATTCCTATTTTGGTGATCGGTTTTCTTTCAACCGGTATTCCTGAACCCCATGAACGGTCAAACGATAGCCAACTCCGAGCTCCATCATGATGCCCGATGCCTCCTGCAAGGATAAATGAAAATACCTAAATCCTACATGAAGGTTCAGTTGGTTAGCGAAGAGTGTAGGTGCGCCATAATAATACATTGGCTTATCCTGGCCTAATTGAATCGGGAAATTAAAAAGCAAACCTGGACTCCATCCTTCCAGCTGCACCCAATCAGGGTCAGGATCTCCAATTTTATCCGTGACATTCTGGGCTGCATAATTAAACTCGAGCTGGACATTATTTTTCCCGAACCAACGTCCTATGGTACCTCCAATTAGTATCGTAGGTGGTGCTTTTAGGAAAGTCCGCGGCGTTTGAATCGAATACGGTAACTTCATTTTATTGCTATAGAAGCTCATATTCAATCCATACAAGAAGTGCTTGGCTCCTGTGATTGAAAGGTCGATTTTCATCCCACCACCTAAGTGAAGATGCGATGCCGGTGGTCCTAGCCACTGGTTTGCCACCATGCTACCGGTCATATCAAACCGGTGGCTGGACTTTTCAATGGACTCAAAGTCTTCTAACCTGGTCGAAAAATACCTGGTTCCTATATCCTGGTATTCCAGCATTCGGTACCTGGGATAAACTATTTTCATAAAAAAAATGGATGGCACGGCTACCCCCTGTTCAATTCGGGGACTGAACAATCCGACCTTTAGAGTTTTTTGCTTTAAACTGTCGATCAGATCCGCATCCGTTATTCCATTAATCTCAGACAATTCCGGTTGTCCCTGCGCATCGATGAAAAAGATCAGTTCTAACTCTTTATTTTCCAGACGAGAGCGCTGTTCCTTACTAAACTCAATTCCGAAATAATGAATTGCCAAATGTTCCACACCTTTTGGTGGTTGCGCTTCCTGGTTGATCGTATCCTGTGTTTGCGCGGTTAACTGTCCGGAAAAAATAATCAGTAGTACCAAAGAAGTTAATAAATCAAGGCGTCTTAACATAGATTAACATTTCCCATCCGAATTTAATCACAATCTAAATAACTATGATCCGCAACATTTAGAATCAAATAGGTTCAGGACTGCGGAAGCAAATTCGGTTACCCAGAGCTACTAAAGACTTCCAGTGATCAAGAAACTAGCGATCCAGGGCCTTATCGATTGTCGGGCAGTCTTATTTCAGATGATGATTGGCAAAATTGATAAACTGCTCCCAGTCGTAATCTTTCACATCGTGCCCTCCGGTGCGCATGTGGTATCCGATGTCATGCATCACCGGATCATTTACCGCAGGTGGAGTTGCCGATTCGAGTCCCTGTAATCCAAACAAGGCATAAACCGGCGATGCATACCAACCAGAGAGGTATTCGCCCTTAGGGTCCGCCCATTGATCTTCCTGCGCACTGGTAATGTAAACCGGCCGGGGAGCCACTAAGGCAATCAATTCATGCTGATCGACCGGCAGATCGTTTTCGCGATCATTGTAGTCTTTAAAATGGGAACAAAACCAGTGGGGAAAGGCAGTATTGATGATTTGGACTGTCTCACCAAATTTGCGTCTAGACAGAGCTGCTCCGCCACATCCCGAATCATTTGAAATGACGATAGCATACCGCCGATCCTGTGCTCCTGCCCAAAGGGCAGCCTTGCCCAGCCTCGAATGTCCCATCAAGACAATACGATCGGCATCAATGGCAGAATCCTGCTGCAGATAGTCCATGATGCGCATGAGTCCCCAGGCCCAGGCACCTATGGCACCCCACTCGTCCGCATCCGGCCTGGTTTGTCCATCCCGGTAGAATAACGGATGTACCCCATCTGTAAAATCGTCCCGGTCCGGGTCGATATCCCCGTAATACATGGTAGCCAAACCATACCCGGCATCGATGATTTTTTCTAGCGGCCAGCGGGAAATCCGTACGCCTCGGGACGTCTCGGTAGCCTGATTTGCTTCAATACCAAACGTTTTGTTATTGGGAACCCAGGAAGTGGTGAGTAATACGGCGGGGTCAGCGGTTATGGTTTGATTTCCGTAAAAATTCAAGCCCACAAATACCGGAGCTTTATCCATACCGGCTGGAAGATAGACCAGCAAAAGCAGGTCCAGGCGGCGTCCATTGTTTTCAAAAGTCAACCTGATTTGCTTGCGTACAGCCTTACCACCCAGAGCAATACCATTTTCCAATAAGGTATAATCCGGCGTCAGGGTTTCATCCGGCAATTTGCCATATACCTCCCGTTCAAATAGCTGCAATAATTCCGGCCTTCGTGAATGCACCCATTCGTTGGAATCATTAATCATCAGCCCATCTCCATTCCGTAACGGGTCCGGCAATGCAAACGCCGGCACTTTTTCTTCCTCGTAATTGGCCTGGACCTGAGCAGGCAAGCAAGTAGTTCCTGTCATTAGCCCGGCAACCAACCAAAACAACAGTCTGAGGATCCTTTTGACCGGCATCATTTGTGTTGCTTTACGTGCTCAATCAATTCTTTGATCCCTTCGGCAGGTGGTGTGGCCACAACGCCAAACCGATCGGTGAATTTACTGCTGTCAAAGACATAATCCTGTTCGTATTGGTACAGCATTTCAGGAAATTCACGCATGATGGGGACAAATACGCCTATCACATGCATCATCCAGCGCGGGACGTTTTGCACTTTGGCGGAAGCGTTCAGCTCCCCTGCGATCATTTCAATCCATTGCCGGTTGGTTAATTGTTGATTCGTGGTCGGAACATGCCAGACCTGATTGAATGCATCCGGGGTGTTCCCTAACAGTGCAGTAGCCTGAGCCGCATCTTTCGTGTAGGTATATGTATGAATCTTGTCAATATCTCCAAAGGCCTGTGCTTTTTTACCTTTCAGTAAGTTATCCACCACCATGATGGACAGGGCGCTGTTTTTACATCCGGGTCCGTAAAAATCTGCCGAACGGGCTATGAGCGCCTCCAGCTTACCCGATTCGACCGCTGCAAAGATCTTGTGATGAATCAGCTCGCGAACCATACCTTTTTTACTGACTGGTCCCAATGGGGAATGCTCCGTCATATGCGGTATTGCTTCCGGCGCGTACATGTAAACATTATCAAAAAACACCAGCTTGGCCTGATGCCTGATACACGATTGGATGACGGCATCCATAAAAGGAGGCCATGTCTGCTGCCAAACGCTCAGTTTATATTCAAAGCCCACAACGACATAGACTATCTGGCTTCCTGCAATTGCCCGGTCTACCTGACCTGGGTCGGTAAGATCAGCCGGAAACAGTTCATCATCGGCATTAACGCGCTTGGGATGACGGCTTACCAGCCGGATGGGGTGCTGGTATCTTAGCAACGCTTCGGCCAGGGGAGTGCCTATATCACCTCCAGAGCCGAGGATGGTATGCATCATGTGATGGTTTTTCTTGTTGGTGAGCATCTAAAATAATGGAATTTTATCCAAAGTCCCTGTTAAGAAATCCAGACAGCAGCCGGTCGATTGGGAAAATTTAATGATACAAACCGAACGGACAGATAGCTGTGCCACGTTGTTTTCATTTTGTAAATTCCATGCGAAACCCTTATTCCAGGAAGTCTTTCCCTATCATTAAATCTTTGTCATGAGAATTGCGATCATCGGTACTGGAAATGTGGGCGGCGCCCTCGCCACCAAGTGGTCAAATGCCGGACACACCATCCTTCTGGAGTCAAAGACCAACAAAACTTTAAAGGCAAAAACCTTCTAAATAACCCTTCTACATCCGTTCATCAGGTTGCAGATGCCGTTTCCAAGGCTGAGGTGATCCTCCTGGCGACTCCTGCGATGGCTGCCATCGAGGTCGCTCATAGTCTGGGCGATACAACCGGTAAAGTGCTTATTGACAGCATGAACATCGTTATGGGCCGAGGACCCGCGGGATATACGAATACATCCGATGCGCTACTGGATCATACCAATAGCCGGGACCTGGTCAAATGTTTCAATACAACCGGTTTTAACAACATGGCGGACACCACCTACGCGGATCAAAAATTGATGCATTTATGTGCGGTGACAGCAGTAAGGCAAAGGCGGTCGCCCGTCAACTTGCACTGGATGCCGGATTTGCTTCGTGTTATGATACCGGAGGAAATGACCGGTTTGCTCTTCTGGAGCAATTTGCTTTTTCTGGATCAACCTGGCAATGTTCCAGGGCCAGGGGCGGAAATAGCCTTTAAATTGCTTAAAAGATAGGGTCAATGCTTATTACTGGCCATCGGTTGATTTGGCAATCGAACTGGCGTGATCTTTACGATATACCATTTTCCGCTGATGTTCTGCAGATCATAGCTAACGATCATCCGGTTCCAATAGGGCTGACCATCGCGATCTGGCTCCCGGTAAATAATCTCGGTGATCGCCATACCCATATCACGTCCAACGCGGGTATTGAGAATCTTCGTTTCAAACGTCCACGTACTGTCGCTAAACCATACTTTATGGTAATCCATGAATCCATCGACGGTATTGATGATTTCCGTGCCCGGGAGTATCAATTGCATTTCTCCGGTCGGGGCCATGGTACTTTTCAAAGCAACCAGATCGCGATTGGTCACAGCATCCAGGTGCTTTTGCATGGTTTGTACAAAATCCCCGGTGGGCGGATGCCGGTCAGATGATTCCTCTGCCAGCGTATCCTCAGCGTTGCCGGCACCATGGCAGGAAAGCATCAACAGAGAAAAAAGGCAAAATACAGGCAGCATTAAATACGTCGCTCGAAACATAAGTGGAATTTCCAATTCACCAAAATAGCATAATTATTTTAATCGCAGAAGGGGACGGACTCTGAAGCTTCCCGGGCCGGATTTATGACACTTTGTACATTACTTTCTAAAAGTAAAGCCCGCACCAAGCGTGAATCCGTATTTCCGGTTCCATAAAGTATCCTGGCCAGAAATGTGGTCTGCCGACCAACAAAATAGAATGGCGAAGCAAAAAGCCTTATTCGTTTTCATGTCACTTGTACTATTTTCATTTTCCCCACAGGGCCCGGCAAGGCGGGCTGGTTTGGATCGGATTGCCTGTTACCAGGTCGAACGGATGGTCATGCTTTGTCCGGGACCGGTTTTACCTTTCGGGTCAGCTTAAGCAATCCTTTCGTGGCGGGGATGAGCAGGAAAGAAAGTGCTCCGAATACCAACACATTGAAGAAGATGGTAAATGCCAGTACAAAAGGAGTCTTGATTGAGGTGACCGGCAGGTTTACATACACGATTCCGGGCGAGTGCGGATCGTAATAGTCGGATTGCGCCAGGATTTTCCCATTGTGATCGATGTAGGCGCTGAGTCCACCGGTTACGGCCTTAAGTACGGAAACACCATTTTCGATGGCCCGGAAAGCCGCCATATAGGTATGATATGGTGATATGCTCTTCCAATCACCGGTAGGTACTACCAAAAGGTCGGTGTGATGCCTGCTCACCTGGGATACCAGCTCCGGAAAATCAAGATCGTAACAAATCGCCGGGCTAATAACCCCTGTCTGCGTCGAGATACCCGGAATGATGCCGTCCCCGGGAAAAGAAGGTTCGACGCCCATGATCGGCACATTTTAAAATATTCATTCAACAGGCTGCCGTCTGGTCCAAATGTGAGCAGCTTGTTTTCGATAAATGGGCCTCCTGAATCAACTTTATCGGTGTGGAATACGGCTGTAGAAAAACAGAGGTGATGTTATTTTCCCGGGCAAAATCAGCAGCCAATTGACGATAGCGCTGTTCGTCTTCTTTCATTGCCATGATTGCTCCCTCGGGCCAAAGTATCAGCCGGGCCCCTTCCTGACGCATCGTAGCTGACTTTGGAAATAAAGGTTTAGTATGCTATCCAAGGCAGCCCGGGTGTGTCTGAATTGCGGAGCTGCCGGGGCTTTCAAAAAAGCCGACTGTCCTTTTGGATCTCTGTCAGGATCGGGTCAGAAAACGAAAGGTCCGGCGGTACATTTATCTTGTTTCCGGTCGCATCCTCATAAATGGTCTCCAGCACAAAGTTGTTATTTATAACCACTGTGGCTAATCCGGCTTTTTCTTCCGTTGCATCTGGTCTAAGGTTCTTACGGATAATCCCATAGGCATTCAGCATCAAAAAATGGAAAGGTAAAAGCTGCCGGCACAGCCATTTTTTGCGCCGCACTGGTTCTTCGAAAAGCACTGCGACAAGACTGGCAAACCAGGAAACCATAAACAATATTCCGTACAGCCCAAACAGGGATGCGCTCAGTGCAAAAGATGTAAAATGGTACTGGGTATAGGCCAGATTACTCCAGGTGCCCTGCGGACCATGATCAATCATAAAATTAAACAGCGTGTAGAAGACCGGAAAAATAAGGGTGGCAACCGGTGCAGGAAACCTGGGAAATAACCACCGATGCAGGGCAAAGGGCAATAATCCGGCTAGTGAACCAATGACCATCAGGGATGCCATGAGTGAAAATGGAATAGGCATAACATCATTCTGGGCGATTATGCCTCCTACCGCTGTAGCAATCCAGAGCAGCAGAAAATTTTTCCAGCTTTTATGATGGATCAAGAGCATGGAGGCGGAGAGACTGATCCATAGTGCTACAGCCGTAAAGCCTTTGGGAGAAGTGAATACCGTTGCTAACAGGACAACGAAGGCAGCCAAAATGGATTTGATTATTTCTTTTGAACGCATGATCGAGCAATTTTGAATTGACTCATCAAAAATGCACGATCGTTCTTCCGAAGTCGTCTGAATACATGAAGTCAAACCCATTAAATTGGTTCGACTTTCTGCATTATTTAAGTCAAACGGTGTTTTTTCTCATCCATTCCGTTGGGGTGGAACCCGTGTATTTCCGGAATGCGGTATTGAAGGAAGATTTGGAATTAAAGCCACTTTCATACATGAATTCCAGAATCGTTTTTCGCTTATCGGTATTGGTCTTCATCAAATGTTTGGTATACTCAATCCGGTAATCATTAATGAGGTCAAAGAAGGACTTGCCCATACCCTGATTGATTATTTCCGACAAGGTCCGGGCGTTAACATGCAATTTCCTGGCCAGGTCATCCAATTTGAGATCAGACTCGAGGTAGAGTTTTTCAGCCTCCAGGATCTGTTCGAGCTCCTTCCGCTTAACCAGCATTTCTTCACTCAGTCGGGCATCCTCTCGCGGATCGGGTTGAATCTGCGCCATGGACTCGAACACCTGGTTGTGGCTGAGTCCCAGGAAGACCCCATAGATGATAAATACCAGCATCATAAACAACAGGCTGATCAAAAGGATCTTTATACCAACCGAGTCAAAAAACAAAAAGGTAACCTGCATCACCAGGCTGTGTAACATGATAGCCAATATGCCATACAGAATGTATTTGATCCAGAAGTATTGCCGGTTTTCCAGATTGGAGTATTTGCTTTTTAAATATTGATTATGCCGGTTTACCAGGCGGATCGATGATAACAGATAACCCAGGATCAGGAACAGGATGATGACAGAGGCGATAGCAGAAAATCCATTTGAATTATTGAGCGCCCTTTCCATGAATTCGGCCGGAGAGGCATTAGAACGGAAATGAGAGAGGAACAACATCATCACAAAAACCACTAAAAAGGGTACGAAGTGGATCCAGGTCTTCCATTTTTTTTCAGGAAGGTGGTGCACATAGGAAAGCGTATAAAAGTAAAGCAATGGGCCATAAAGCAAGGGCAACCCTGAAAGCCAATTGGCATAGCGCAAATGATCCTGGTAAAACTGCTGGTAGCTCAGATTTACATCAATGACGGAAAGCCCCATACAAATAAAAAACAAACCCAAAAAGACATTCCCCCATTGTACGGCTGAACTGCGGTAGATAAGATAAACGCCCAGTAAAATAAACAATGAACTGGCCAGAAAAACGAGGTTCGGCATTGGTGATGGAGCTTTACTTTCTTTTAGTAAGATAATTGAATTGCAGGAATATTCCGAAACTGCGCCCTGGCGGATCTACTGGTCCACAAGAATTCATAATCGCAAAGATTAACCACTAGCTGCATCCAATGGTTGTAGCAGGAATCAAGCACCGAATTGAGCGGATTCCATTTTGGCGACCGCATGCTTCCGGACCAGATCTAAAGCATCAATGCACAACATTCAACTTACCTCGCAACCGGATATCATACGATGATGAACCAATCAAAATGCGAAAGGAACCTGGTTCCACAACCCAGTTCATTTCCTCGTCAAGCATCTGGAGCATCTCCGGAGTTATTGTGAACGAAAGATCCCTGGTCTCTCCTTTTTTGATATGTTCCCGCATAAATCCTTTCAAGGCCAAAACGGGCTGTGAAACAGAAGAAACTTCATCACGGATGTATAACTGGACCACTTCGTCTCCATCAAAATCACCTGTGTTGGTCACCTTAAATCGAACGGTGGTAGATTGATCCGGTTTAATTTCTCCTTCACCCATAACCAGATCATGATAATTAAATGTGGTATAGCTCAGGCCATATCCAAAAGGAAATAATGGCTTCCCGGTACCATCCAGGTAGTCATCACCCCGTCCGGTTGGCCGGTGATTATAATACAGTGGTAGCTGACCTTCCCACTCCGGAAAGGTAATAGGAAGATGCCCTCCCGGGTTGTAATCTCCAAAGAGGATGTCCGCTACTGCATCACCTCCTGCTTCTCCGGGATACCAGACATCCAGGATGGCAGGCACTTCATCGATCCAGTTACGCATGGTAACTGCGCTGCCTCCAACCAGAACCACCACGACCGGTTTGCCGGTTGTCGCTACATCGCGTATGAGTGCTTCCTGGTGACCCGGCAGTGAAAGATAAGAGCGGTCCCGGAACTCACCTTCTTCAATACCGGCGACAATCACCGTCGCATCTGCATTACGGGCAAGGTCCACCGCGGCGGCATTTTTCGCCTGCCAATTATTGTCAACCCCAACATTCCAGACCAATCGGAACCAGGCATTGCCCGTCGTCTGAAAGCATTCCACCCGGATGGCATAAGTCCGGTCTTTGTCCAGATGGATTGCGGTCATCCGCGTACGCACTGTTTGCTTTTTCCAGTTATCCAGAATCAACTGACCATCCAGATAAAGACGGTATCCGTCGTCTCCGTAAAAGCCTATTTTAAAATCACCCGTCTCCGGTGCAATCAGGTTTCCTTCCCAACGGGCAGCATAAAAATCCGGGTTGGTGCTATCCGGATTGGGCGAGAAGAGCGTCCAGCGAAACTCAATATTTGGGTCAATGCGGGTCATGACCGGATGTCCTTCCAGGGTAATGTTATTAAAATACTGACCGATCAGGCCCGGTACTTTTTTACCGTCTTTTTCATGAAAAAACCGGGAAGCAGGAATAGCTATTTCTTCTATGGCAAACCGGCCACAGCCTGGAGCGTAATTCACCTGGCAGGTAGTACCTACCTTATTTTTGATTCCTTCCAGGATACTCACTTTCCGGTTTCCCGGACCAGAATAACCACCTAATCTCGCTTCATCCGCATCCACTCCGATCACCGCGATGGAGCGGAGGTTATGGCTTAACGGCAATGCCTGGGCTTCATTTTTCAAAAGGACCGTACTCGCAAGTGCCGACCGGTAGGCCAGATCGCGATGAGCCGGATTGCCATTCCATGCTTCGGCTTCTGAAGGGTCTACATAAGGGTTCTCAAACAATCCCATTTTGAACTTTGCACGCAAAACCCGGCGGACCGCTGCATCGATAGCTCCGTGATCGATCAGCCCTTTTTCAAAGGCATCGTAGAAATAAGGGTATTGGTCGTATGCGGTCTGGAAGATTACATCAAGGCCATTTTCAATCGACTGTTCGGTGGCGTCGGTATAATCCTGGGCCGTGAAAAGAAGCACATTGGAACCTCCTACCGCATTGGCATCCGAGATCACAAACCCATCGAATCCCCAATCCTCCTTGAGTTGTTTGTTCAGTAGCCAGTCGTAAGCATCACAGGGTCTGCCGTGCAGGGAATTGTACGAAGTCATCAGAGAGGTGGCGCCAGCTTCGCGGATACTGGCCTTGAACCCAGGAAAATAGATCTCCTGCAAGAGGCGTTCGTCAAAATCTATGGGATAGCTATCGCGTCCCCCGGCTCCTACATTGGCAACAAAATGTTTGGGTGTGGTTACGACGCCCATTTGCTCAAAAGGCTTAATAAAAGCAACCGCCATCCGGCTCGTCAGGTACGGGTCTTCCCCATAAGTCTCTTCAACGCGTCCCCAGCGGACATCACGGGCAATATTAATAACCGGAGAGAGGATCTGGCGCACTCCGCGGGTTTTTGTCTCCATAGCGATGGCTCCGGCTACCTGTCGGACCAATAAGGTATCCCAACTGGCGGCAAGCGCTATGGAAGCCGGAAACATGGTAGCTCCCTGGCGAACCAGCCCGTGTAACGCTTCATCAAACGGAATGATCGGTATCCCCAGACGTGTTTCTTCCACGAAATAATGCTGAATGGAATTGATCAATTCTGCCGTCTCCCGGGCAGGAGCTCCCGGACGGTATTCCAGAATTTGTTCGGCCCGGCTGGCCGATTTACCCTTCGTAGCGACCTGAAATCCGAAAATACCATGCGCATATTTTTCCTTACCATCCGATAAATCACCAGGAATCATATAGAGCTGCCAGAATTTGTCTTCAAGCGTCATACGACCAATCAAATCATCGATCCGATCCTCAATGGGTATATTCGGATTCTTATACTTTGCTACCGGCTGCTGAGACCGGACGGTGATGGAAAATACCATCAAACCCAATCCAACCCAAAATCTGGTTTTTGCTTTCATTACCTCAGGAGTTAAAAATTATTTGATAACAGGGATTCAATGATAGCACCTTTCGCCACACTACCAAAACATCGCTGAGTAAATTGGTGAAAGATTCACTGAGGAATTGATCAATCAGGAGAAAAGCATTTTAACAGTCAGGAGGACAACCATCACAGTATACACCAGCTTAACCCAGGCATTGCCGATCTTCAAAGCGAGATGAGCACCCAGGTATCCGCCCACCATCATACCCACAAAAAAAATGATTCCTATGGGCCAGTTGACCAATCCATGGACAATGAATATGATCAATGCCGTACTGGTAGAAACCAATGCCGGAATTTTCTGAGTAGCGCTGGATTGATTGATGGTAAATCCAAAAAACAACATCATAATGTAGAAAATCATGGATCCTGATCCCGCTCCGATAAAACCAGCCCAGATGGCAACCAGGGCATACAAAATATGGCCGGCATTGAGCAATGCTTTCGATTTCCGGGAAGGTACGACCCCGAGATTCCGCTGCAATAACACCACCGGCAACAATAAGATCAGTATGATAATGATGATGATCCTGAGCCAACCTTCGTCAATCGTAACCAATAACTGGGCGCCGGCAAATGATCCAATGAACGCCAGAATGGACAACCGCAAAACATACGGCCAGACGATCTCCCTGGATCTAAAAAAACGCACCAAACCTCCGATACTGAGTCCTACCCCTCCGAATTTATGCGTAGCCACCGCTATCTGTGGTGGCAGTCCCAGGAAAATTAAAAAAGGAATGCCGATCAATCCGGCACCTCCGGCCATGGTACCGACAGAACCCGATACAATTCCAATCAACAACGTGGCTATTTGGCGGCCAAGCTCCATGAATTCCCGCTACGGTTTGGATCAAATATCCGGAAAAAATACAGGATGCCCGGCTCAAACACTTTGCTTTGTCACAAAGTCAGCAACAGCTTTATGGCACGGCAGATAAGCATCCCAAACCGATTGACACCAATCCCGAATGCCTTTATCCCGTATATTCCCTTCG
Organism: Lewinellaceae bacterium; assembly: GCA_020636355.1. GTDB lineage: Bacteria > Bacteroidota > Bacteroidia > Chitinophagales > Saprospiraceae > JAGQXC01. The sequence goes on from JACJYB010000015.1 coordinate 24,250, forward strand.
GGAAGTAACAAGACATCCTCTATGGAAACCGTTCCCCGAAGAACAGGCAGGGGTAATTGGGGACCAGGCTGCTTATTCCTGGACAACTGCATATGTGCAAGCTGAACCTGCCTACCCGTATAGCCCTTTTCCAGAAACAAATACAAACCTACCAGCGCATATAAGATGCTGATTGGCTTGGAAAATTCTGTGGCGATTTGAGCCTGATACGCATCTACGATATGCTGATGGATAAAATATCCTTTATCCGGATGCGACAACGTATAGTATGACAATGTGTGAAATGCTTCCTGGCTTGCATCCATTGGGTTAAATCACCGTTTCTACTCCGATAAAAGCAAACATTTTTCTCTTATTTAACCTCAGGAAACCACAATACCACCTGAAAATTCAGGGAATAAAGTACATCTCGGCACGAGTTGCATTGCCTGCTTTGGATCATCCATAAATATTCAAGTCAAGATAGGGATTGCGGTACTTTCCCTCCGGATCATATTTTTTTGCCAATGCAACAAAATCGGGATAGCGGGGATAACGCTTATGCAAGTCCTCCGGGTTAACTGAAAACAGTTTACCCCAATGGGGTCGCACGCCATAGGGGGCCAGTTCTGCTTCGATCATTGGCAGGAGCGCGCGGACTTCTTTATCGTGTTGTTTCCAGGTAAAATGAATGGTAACACTATCTTGCTGGTAGCAAGGGCTCATCCAGTTTTCGTCGGCAGCGATGGTACGAATTTCCGAGATGAGCAATTCCGGATAAATCTGATCTTTCATTTTCTCCAGGGCAAGGATCGCGTCAACAGCATGCACACGTGGAACATAATATTCGGATTGCAGCTCCTCCCCTCCGCTGGGCATGAAGCCCATTTTAAAATGCGGCAAACGCAAATACCAAGGGCCTGGTACGCCCATTTGCTCGGTACAGTTTTCAGCCGTCATTTCTACAATCGGATGCAAGTTGCGCGTCGCGGCGATAGCCCCATAAAAGTCGTGGCCCAGGTCATCAATCGGGCGATCCATACGCCGCTTTACCCATACCTGACTGACCTTTTGATCCAGCCAATTGGTGAATAAGCTGACGCTATAGCCACTTCCCATGATCGCATCAAAATGTTCGGCCAGGGCGGTCAATGGCAGTTCCTGGAAGACATCCTGGCGCACCTGGTAGGTATCTTCAATATCCAGGGTGACTTTGGTGATAATCCCAAATGCCCCCAAACCAACCACTACTGCGGGGAAATCCGGATGCTGTCGATCGAGATTCAGGATATCACCCTGAGGGGTCACCAGCTCGATGGAGCGAACCGGCGTGGCCAGGTTACCGAGCTGCATTCCTGATCCGTGCGTTCCGGTAGCACAAGCGCCGGCTACGGAAATATGTGGTAGCGAAGCGAGGTTATGCAATGCGTAGCCTTTCTTGTCAAGTTCCATGGCAAAATCGCCATAGCGGATCCCGGCACCCACCGTAAGAGTCTTCTGTTCTTCATTCAAATCGAGGATCTGGTTCAATAGCACCGTAGAGATCTGATTTTCGGGGCTGTCTGCTATATCATTGAAACAATGTCGCGAACCAAGGGCTTTCTGTCGGCCCAGATTTTTAACCATCGTTTGCACGTCCTGTACACTGGATGGAGAACGAAGGTTTTTAGCCTGGTAGGTGTAGTTGCCGGCCCAGTTCTTCAATGGAACAGGTACTGTTTCCGGTTCTGATTTACAAGCCATGTAGGGTGCAAGCATGCCCCCGGCCAATAATACCGAGGAGGTTTGGAGAAATTTTTTGCGCTTCATGGTTTTTCATTATGGAATATTCACCATCTTTTGTTTGCCGGCTTCAAGGTTTAAACCTTAGGATGCATAATGGTAAGATAATCAATTCCAGGTGTATTTGACGTGAAGACAGGATGAACTGTCTATTTAAATTCTGCTTGCTCAGAAGCCAGATTGAAGCAAAAAAAAAGCAGGTCATCCAATGAACGACCTGCTTTCAAATTTAGATTTTTATAAATCAATTACAGCGACAGTTATACGATGTAGCATTGGGTCCGCAAATCATAATTTCAATGATTTTTTCTCCCGTTCCCAACCCAATAGGCGTAGACAGGGTTGGTCGGCCTGTATAACGATAACATTTTACCGATTTCTTTTGAAATGGTAATGGTTTATAAATTTTAATCCGCACAGCAAACCCGGAAGGAATATCCAGTGAACGTATTGAAGCAGGAACAGCTGTTAAAGCATTAGCCGTATAAGTTCCTGGATTTAAAATGGTTGAAACTCCGGTTTGATTTGGGCCGCCATAAAAAGTAACATGCTGAGTTGGATTCTGTGGTGGATTATTATTGGTTTGTGATGAATTCGCACAGTTGTTGGCACTTATTTGAACTTCCCGAAAACCCTGCGGCAAATTCACTACGCCGCCACATTTATAGACGTAATCGTTCTGGCCATTTACCAGATATTTAAGTTCATAATTGCTTTTTACGTAGATACTCTGGGGATAGCCATTGGGGAAATGGTTGCTCCATCCTGGAGTATTAGATCTAAATGTAGTATTTAACGGAATGTACCAGGCAATACCCGTCTGATTTGGGCCGGAATAAAGTACGGCAGGATAAAATTGATTGTGTGCCCGCAAAGTGTATGGTCGTTCAGTTGATGAATTGGTAATATTGGACACATCTTGCGTTATGTAGCTTGTATTCCCACTAATATTTACTTCAACCTTATAGCCGCCAAAAACCTGGATAGACTTGGCATTTCGCAATACCGTTTGCCCGATGTTGTACAAGGGCACTGCTTGTCCCTGAAAATTGGGAAGGTCGTACAATATTGCTCCCCGGTAATTCGGATCAACAATACCGGTGTACGTTTGGGCATGCGTTTGGAAAACCGTAATTATCAATAATCCAATAAAAAGATTTTTCATGGTTTCGAATGGTTAAATGAATAATTGTATTAACCTTTCAAAGATCCATGAACCGCATTCTGTCTATGCTGTACCTGAGTATAGATCAAATGGGTTGCCATTAAATAATGGTAGTCACCCGGACAGGGTTGCTCTTAATTGATTTCGGTAAAAAATACTTTAAGTCCGCTTAAAATGCTTTGTACCGCATAGGAGGCCAGGATGAGGCCCATTATTTTACTGATCACCGTAATGCCATATTCACCGATACGGCGCTGAACAATATTTGCACCCAGTAACAGCGCCATAGTCCCGATGATCACTAATAGAACCAATAGCGTCGTGATGGCTTGCTCTTTGATGGTGTACAAATGGTTATCAGTCATCAGAACCACGGCCATGATGGCACCCGGAGAAGCAATGGAAGGGATTGCTACCGGAAAAATCGTCACATGCATATAGTCTTTGATCATGTGTTTTTCCTGCTCGGGTTTTCCTTCACCAAAAATCATCGTCAATGCAAAAAGGAACAGAATGACCCCCCCGGAAATCTGAAATGCAACCAAAGACACCTCCATCCCCTCCAGAATGAACTGTCCGACCAAAATGAAAAAAAGCAGTACCAGGAAGGCAGTGATCGAAGCGGTGACTGCAACTTTTCGTTTGTGTTTGAGGTCAAAATCCTTGGTAGCTTCCAGATAGACGGGCACTGAGCCGAGTGGGTCCAGAACTGCAATCAAAAACATTAGCTTGGTGATCAATTCACTCATTGAAAACAACTTTTCGTGTCACAAAATATAATCCAGCCAGTGAATTGTATTCAACAGAAGTTGAAAATTTTGTGCAGCTTCCTGGGTATTCATACCGGCCTTGAAGCGGTTAGGACCTGCCAGCTGAGCGGAAAACATAGCGGCTTCACCGTAGCAAACAACTCGTCCGGCCCCGTATTCCAACAGGGCACCCTGAGATAAACCCGAAGCCGGTATTGTCCTTACGCGATCATTAAATACCCACATCGTATCTGTCAGATAAATGGATTGCGTGTCATTTAAGTTCAGGATGGACTCAGCCGACGGAGGAATCCTGAATCCCTGCCCCGTAAAACTACGAACTTGAGTAATCTGTTCGGTGTGGTTCCTTCCTCTGGTCACCACAACTTCGGCGAGAGAACCGTCGGAGCGTTTGAAATCAAAAAGGCCATCTCCTGGCTTCACCAACGCGAAGCCATCGTAAAAAGTAAAATCAAAAGCTGCGGCCAGTTGTGCAGCTGCTCCCGCAAAAGGCATGTGATCAGCAATCAATAATAACGATCCACCTCCACGTACCCATTTTTCCACCGCCTTGATTTCCGTATCTGTAAATGCACTGGAGGTTGGGGCAACCACAGGTTCAGTGGCATTTACAGGCTCAGCATTGGCAATAACCAACAAATTTATTCCCTGCAGGGAAGCATTTGAAAACTTTTTATTGTTGTCCACGACCCGGTAGCCATCTGCTTCCAGGAGCCGGGCAAAGGATTGATACCGTCCGGTACGTGTATGAAAATTTTGATGTGCAGCGTCGATGTAGACAAAAGGGCCTCCCTCTGCCGTATAAGCAGGAGAGCCAATCTTTGGGTGATAAGATGTGTCCGGTATTTGCTGAGCCGTTAACACTTGAATCAAACCGGTGAAACAAAACAAAAAGAGAATTTTCATGAATATTTATTGTTTTTAGATCAGATGTGATATCTGGTGCTACTGACGGATAATCTCCCAAATTTGTTTAGGCGTTAGCGTACCGTCGATGCATGCAATATGGCGTATTCGCGCCTCTTTCTCGAGCCACTGGCCCCAGATGACCGGGCTGTCATCAAAGCGATTCCTGCCGGGGTCCGAGGCTGCTCTTTCCAGCAGGCGCTGTCGCTGAATTTCCGGATCTACGGTCAGGCAATACACGCGGTCAAAGAGATCCAGGACGTCGAATACATTGCCTGAGCCACCAAATAGGTAAAAGTGGTGATGCAGGTCCACCAGCCGGGATAAGAAAGATTTATTCCATAAAAAGGCATAATGGTTCTCCAAAGCTTCAAATGCTGAGGCTGGTGCCTCAACCTGATTCCCCTCGATATCAAACCAGGCGGACAAGCCTTCGATATCATCCGCATCCCAGGCATTTATTCCTTCAAGACGCAGGGTCTGGGTAATGAATGATTTTCCGGTTCCCGCCGAACCAAATACCAATACTTTCATCCATTGAAAATACGATATACCGGAATAAATCAGATCACTGGTCGATTCTGATGCCTTACAGACCTTTAAATAATCTAAATTGGTTTATGGTGAAGAAACTAATGATTCTGGTCCTACTGATTACCTCCCTGCTGGGATATCTGGAGTGGGGCGGTAACCATAAAATGTTTCTTTTTCAGGTCGAGTCGGAACTGCTGGTTAAATTATTCCACGATCCTCTGGCCGTTTTGCATCCGTTCACCATTTTACCTCTATTGGGCCAGGTGCTGTTGGCAATTGCTTTTTTCCGGCCTCAAAAATGGTTGATTCTAGGAGGCATCGCATGTATTGGTGTGCTGATGTTGCTGATTCTGACTATTGGAATCCTCGGATTGAATTGGAAATCAGGACTTTCATCCCTTCCCTTTCTGATCGTAAGCGCACTTCTTTTGCGGCAAATTTTCAAGACTTCCCCTACCGGCTGATCCCTTCCTATAAAAGTAGTTCGTCAACCATTCAAAGACTTCATCAGATCAAAGCAAAGGTTGTCTATCAGTCCTCGTTTGGGATTATTGGTTGCCCCGATATTGGACAGGATAACCACTGCGGTTTTTGTTTGCGGGTTGATTGCTACTGATGATTTATAGCCCCCGGTACCACCGTTATGCCATAAAAATGGTTTGGACGTTTTCCCTTTTACGATATGCCAGCCCAAAGCAATATCCAGGTCGTTATTGATGGTAAAGGTGGATTCGGTCATGGGTTTAAGCTGTTTATCAAGTGCAGCAAAATTCCATTTCAAATAGGTGGCCAGATCTTCGGCCGTAGAAAGAATTGCGCCGGCACCTTCCAGGGCTCCCAGATCCCAGTTAGCCGTCGGCTTACCTTTCCAGTTGTTACCGGAAACGAGACGATCCCGGGTTAAATTCCGGATGGTGGTTGAAGAAGACATACCTATCGGCTTGAATATCTCCTCTTGCAGTAAGCGCTCATAACTTTGCTGATGCAACGTACAGATGGTGTTTGCCAGAACTGCCATTCCGATGTTGGAATAGATGTATTTGGTTCCTGGTTCTGCTTCCGGTTTCACCCCGTCGAGAAAGGCCGTCAGTTTGTGATGATCCCATTTTTTATAGGGATTTGCGGGGTCCGTATTCAGTATGTTTCCTGAAAGTTCACCGGGCAACCCCGAGGTATGGTTTGCCAGCTGCCTGAACGTTAATGTGGGGGCTTCAGGAATGACCGGTGCGCCGAATTCATTGATTCTTACTTCCAGATTGGGAATTAAACCATCGTTCAGGGCATTCACCAGCAGGTGCGTGGTAAACACTTTTGTGAGTGATCCGATTTCAAATATGGATTGGGCGTTATGCACCTTTTTGAGGGTATCATCTTGTCGCTGCAGCCCATAAAAGTAGGTTTCACCACCGTGAATGAGTGCAACAGCTACCTGGGAATTATCCGGAAAATTGGAAAGCGTGCCTGCGATGATACCGGTTTGTGTTTTGGTCAAATCGCCCCGAAGCCCTTCGTCATGGTGATAAGCCTGAACGATATGCCTGGCAGGGTGGCAGGAGCACAAAAAACCAAGGAATAAAACCGCTACAAGGACAATCCGGTTGTATGACATGTGATTTGATTTAAACTGGTAAATATGCAAATACATTAATGGAGACGCTCAAGTACGCCTTTTCGTTTCACGATGTTTTTATAGTCCCATTGAATTTCTCTTGATTTTTCCAGCCATCTGACCAAGTCATTTTGATTGATTTGTTGGGCATTGGTGTACCGGTACTCGGCTGCTTTAAATTTTCCTTCATTAATTAACCCAGGTTCTTCAAAGGATTGGCCGCTCCAGAATAGTAGCCGGACACTTGCTTTCAATTTGCTGTATCCAACGACCGGATTGTCATCCAAGAACCAGACGGGATGCGCATGCCAAATTTTGGATTTGGCGTCCGGAAGGTTCGTATCGATCACCTGGGCCAACAGGTCAGCAATGGCTCTGTCTTCGGCGGAAAGGGATGCATTGTACTGTAAGATTCCAGGGTCAATAGCCATACCAGATGGGTTTATTCCTTAAAAATGTCATTTTTTCTGGATTTGAAAGGTTACTCCATCCTTGCCTGGGCCTCAATTTCGATCAGAAATCCGGGATTGGCCAACCCCGCAACACTGATCCAGGAGGAAGCTGGTAGTGAACCGGGGTTAAAGAATTTAAGTAAGGCATCACTAATGACTGCGCCTTGTTCTTGCTGATAATCAACAAGGTAGAGATGAAGCAAGACAATATCTTCCAGGGTGCCTCCAACGGATTCGATCGCAGATTGCAGATTTTGCAACGCTTTATGTACCTGAACCGCAAGATCTCCTTCACCAACCAATTGCTTTTCGGCATCCCAGGCAACCTGACCCGAGATGAATACCATTTTCCCGGATGGCACGACCACTACCTGCGAAAACCCATAAGGACGGGAGTCGAACAATGTAACGGGTTGGATGGTTTTTTTGGACATCATAAGCATGGTCTTGTCAGTCATCACAAAGTTAGGAATAGCCTTGGTAAGTCAAAAAAAGGCCTGCTGCCAGCAGCATCAGAATCAACAGATTGGTACCAGTTGACTGTCTGGGTTGTGGCATGGTGGGGAAAAACATGCGTAAGACTCCCATCAGGATTAACAGACAACCCAGCAGATTAATGACTAGCGTCCAGTCGAGGCGCCAGGTGTGCTGGAAATGAAGCACGGTCAATCCGGATCCCAAAAGAATCAGACCGTTGAGGTAAACAACCGATGGACTCACGTCTTTCCAAATAGAATAATTCAAGTATTCCGAGATAGAAAGTATAACCAATACCGGACCCAGGATAGCTGCAATATGCAGGGAAGTTTCCATCGCGAATCGACTATAAATAGTGAATCAAAATAATGCAGGGAAGCCGCCGGTAACGCAATCATTGGCCGACCTGACGCTATAACTTTGAATTTAATAGATATCTCCCGGACTATCCGCTTAATCGCCTAGCAGTTTACAAAACCCCAGACGACTACTGCCGTCAGAATACCATTCCGGCATTTCCATAAACAGCTTATAGCCAGATTTACGATAAAACCCGGGCGCCTCATAGCCTGCTGTCCAGGTCCAGATATTCTTTATGCCTAGTGCGGCAACCTCCTCCTCCAATGACCGTAGGAGCGTTCTCCCCAATCCTTGCCGCCGGTAAGTCTTTTCGATAAAAAGATCCGTTAAATAAAACCAGTTGGCATATTGATTTTTATTGAAATAGGCCAACCCGGAAGCGCAGCCTGCAAATTCAAGATCCATTTCTGCAACCTTCGTGTACCGGTCGGCACGTTGTACTGCAATACCATGCTCCAGCGTGTGCCGATCAAATCCGGATTTCATCTGATCAAATTCTGAAGGCGTCATTTCTCTGCTGTGGATGGCAAACTGGCTCATAACAATCAAATTTATTCCCTTTAAGAATGATCGACGGATTCAAAGGTTAGTCGCAATGCGTGCATGAACCGATCGAGTGCTTCTGCCGTTTTCGGATCGGTGATTATGCCGGCCACGTTAATTTTCCCTTTTATCCCGGAAATTAAAAGGGCATTATCCGCAGAAAATCTACCCATAAGCGTCCGGACGATGAGCTGTAATTCTTCGTGTCCCTTCCTTCCATCTGCCGAGGCGGTGATTAATGCCGTCGGCTTATCCGAAAAAACGGTAGTTGCTACACACCATTCGAAAGCATTTTTCAGCCCGCTAGGAATGCTGAAAATGTATTCCGGAGTACAGATAATCACGCCATCCGCCTCTTCAATGTTCTTACGAAATTCCCGTATTGCCTGCGGTGGATCCTGAATGGATTTTTCCGGATTAAAGGGAGGCAACCCATCCAATCGATTAAATACAGTAAATTGAAAATCCGGCATATGACGTATTAAATGGTTGACCAATCGTTCGTTGGATGAATTGACGCTGGCACTCCCTACAATCACGAATAACTTTCTGCGAGGCATCCTATTTTCCGGTTAGCCCAACAAGATGCCAAAAAGAGTCTGCACCGGCAAATGAAACAATCTTCCGGCTACCAGAATTGACAGGCACTATTTCCCGGGCTTCCACTCAATCCCAAATCGTTCTTTCAGGTAAGGCGCCAACGGGCCTAGTCCGATGGATGCCCGTCGTTGATCTACCAGTTCAGGGTCAGCAATGGGATAAGGAACTTTCTGTAGTTCATCAAATCTAATTTGGGTCCCATACAACTGCTTTTGATCTTCTTCAACCAAAAGCCGGTCTTTCATCTTCGCATAGCGCAGCGGTTGAGCCTCTCCTTCCTGGAACGCTTTTTCGAGCATGGGAAAGTATTTGGCTCTAAGTTCATGCGAAGCGTGGTTGATGATCAAAGCAGCACCGGCTGCAGCATATTCGGTGACCTGAGAGGTTTTCGGCCACCCAAACGTATCCAGCAATTGCAACAGGCGGGTTTCATTGACCTGTAGATTGCGTTCTTCCATAGCCAGGACCGGAAATATCGCGGGTGTTTCAAAGCGCCCTCCATTTAGGAGGTATTTCCTTCTTTCGATGTTACCGGCGTACATGAATCCCTGGTCACGAATGATCATCCGGAATAATTGCCGGGCGTAATAAGCATTGGGTATTATCCCATTTTTGGCTTCGTATTTTCTGATTTGGTTCTCTTCTATTCCGGTCCATTTGGGGTCCTCGATCAGGCTCATCATTTCCGGTTCGTACAAAACCTCAAGACTGGAATCTTGCTGAAGTCCGATATTTAAAAAATAAAAAGCCGTATCCCGCATCTGGCGCGTCCATAATAAGGCACAGGTAGCAGCAATGCGATAAGCGATGGGCGATTCTGGTGACTCCATAAATGCCATCCCATAATGTTCCAGGGCATTCATCAAGTCTCCTTCCGCTTTTAGGCTGTCCGCCGTATGCACATTATCCTGGGCGGAAGCCAGGGATGTAAATAACAGGCTGATTGCAAAGAGCGCGTGTTTCATTTTAACTACTTTTTTGGTTTACCAGCGAATTTAATGTACCGGTCAAACCAGGCCACATTGGGTCGGTAAACAACCAAAGAAGGATTGGATACGACACTCCCGGTTGTCAAGTTGTAATGCCATCACCGGCTATTCGTGTCACCCGATCAGCTTACAGCGTGCCCTTTGATGAGTAATGTACTCCGGATGGATGCTTCCTTCAGATGCAGAAATTGCTTCCTGACCGGGTCGCGGAGAAATTGCTGAAATGCTGCTTCGTCCGGGAATGACACCAAATGTACTTCATAGGGATGCTCCATATTTGCTGCGATGACGGTTTGTATCCCCGGCCGGAGGCGCAGAAGCAACTGACCACCATGTTGAGGTATCAGGGGCATAGCTATTTCCTCAAATTGAAGGAAGGTAGCTTCAGCACCTTGTTTTATGTAAATCAATTGGGTCAGGTAAATTTGTGCTGCATCATCCATAGGTTTAAGGTATTAAATAGGGATCATACGCCAATATCTTCGTTCCATAGCCGAGGGTGCTCACGAATGAATTGCTTCATCAGGGCAATGCATTCCGGATCCTGCAATACCACGACCTCAACCCCATTTTGCCTCAGTAATTCTTCGGACCCAAGAAAGGTCTTATTCTCTCCGATGACCACTTTGGGAATCCCATAGAGCAGGATGGCCCCGGTACACATGGGGCATGGAGACAGTGTCGTATAAAGGACAGATTTCCGGTAAATGGCAGCATCTTTCCGACCCGCATTTTCCAGGGCGTCCATCTCACCGTGTAGAATCACACTTCCTTGCTGGACACGGCGATTGTGGCCGTGGCCAAGCACCTCCCCTTCACAAACCAGAACACTGCCAATTGGTATACCGCCTTCGGACAACCCCTGGCGAGCTTCATCAATAGCTAGTTTGAAAAATGTTTCCATATTGGATATAATCTTTACCATACTACCACAAAAAATCCTTTTTATAAAATTTAGTGCTTCCAATCATGTTTGATCAAAAGAGGTATCCATCATCCAATTCCCGATAGGTAGCCTTTCGTATCTTTAACCATTCAAAACTTCCTAAGTGACGGAGCAAGTCAGAGACAACGATCTTCCTTCCAAAAAGAAAATACCTTTCCCGGTTTCCAGCGGGCTACGGCGTTACCTGGAAAAATATGAACGATGCATCAAGCTGGATATCCAATATGAGGATTTGATGCGCTATACCGAGTCCATTCCACTATACAATATGGACAATCAGGATACGCTCTGGCGCACGGTATTTTATAGCGAACAGGATTATAGGGAAATTTCAAGGGACCTGAAGACCATCTATGCCCATCTGAAGACTTCCGGTAACGTCAAGGTGATGGATCACCTGTCCATATCCCGCATCGACTTTTGCACGTTTGGAAACACCCACCCGTTTCGTGTACGCATTATCAACCGACTGAATGACAACTACGATCACTTCTACATCAAGGTTGCCGATGCGTCACGAATTTATGGCCTGGAGCTGGAAAATCTGATCTCACCCAATCAACTGGATTATTTTCTCAACAAAGAAACGCTGATCGAAGAGCACATCGCCGGCATTCCCGGTGATGACTTTATGAAAAAATACCTCAACGACAATGTCTTTAACCAGATCCGCATGGCGAAAGAATTTGTCAAATTCAACGAACGCTGTTTTGTCCGGCTGCTCGGCGATATGCGCTCCTATAATTTTGTCGTCGATATTACGCCGGACATTGAAGGTTCACAATTTCGGATCCGCGCCATCGATTTTGACCAGCAGTCCTATGAAGGACGCAAGAATTTCTATTTGCCCCAGTATTTCAAGGATAATAACCCACTGATTTTTCTGGGGATCGAGCATATGAAGCCGGAAGCCGTCACACAGTACCAGATGGAAGAGCACAGCCTGATCGCCGGCCGCATTGCAAATTCCCGGCAACGGCTGCATGAGCTATTCAAGATCATGGCCCAGGATAAACTTTCATTTCCGGATAAGATCGAGCAACTTAAAAAAGAGCTTAATCACTACCACAAGACCGATGCCTTTTCTGCCTGTACCAGCATGGGCGAAATTGTACGTACCAATTTTGAGTTTATCCTGGAAAAGGACCTGAAAAAGGAAGTGCGGTTATAGGATTTATTCCATTTTATTCAAAAAAATCTATTCCAGCGAATTAAAGTCGATCCGTGGAGGCACTCCGTTTCCAGTTCTGGTAAACCGGCTATCAATCGTTGTATGCAGATCTCTAAATCCGCAATTCTCCAGATAAAACAAATTGTTTTCACTTCCTCCTGCAAAATCAAGCCGGTTGTTTTTCCGGGCTGTGTTATCCGCTGTAAAAATAGTTTCCGTGATTTCGTGCCAGCCGGAAGCATTATAATACCACTGATTGCCATACCAGCCACGCCTGGCCACGATGCCCTGTTCAGGAATAAAATTCTCTAAAAAGGAATGCAACCGTTTCAGATAAGTCCTGGTCTTGGGTCGAGCAAACCGGGCTATCAGGCTCCAATGAGCTTGTTCAGGATCGTAAAAGTAGGCGGTATAAATCGTCGTGCTATCCACCGGATACGCCCGGATCAGAAATCCGTAGGTTACATCCGATTTCCAGGGAAAGACCTTGTAGCTTTGGCCGCCTGAGCCTTCATTTCCAAACGCACCTGTCGTCACACCCTCTCCTTTCTTCAAAAGCTTTATCCGGTAGGCTTCGGGAATATCTTCCGGATTATCGGTCGAATAAGGACTCCAGACGGAAAAAAGGATACGGCGCTCCTCGGTCGAATTAACCTGGATCCCAAAATATCCTTCGGCAAAGCCATTGGCCATAAAATAAGAGCCGATCACATCTTGTCCGGCAGGGATCATCAGTTCGCTGTAAAACCATTCTACTTGCTCCTCCCCGGAAGGAACCGGAAAATTCAAATGTACGGAGGGCCCCCTCCTTCCCCAATAAAATTCATCCCGCACGAACACGAGATCATGCGAATCCATACCGCTAATTAAAAGATCAGATACTTCGGCAAAATAATCACCCTCCTTCTCTGCTCCTTCCAGGTCTATGAAATGATATCCTGCCCCGGAAAGATGGACAGTACCGGCAGGAAGTGAAGTCCAATCAGTGGTTTGCACTGTGATGGTATTGACTTTATTTTCAAAAATGACCCGGATACCGGATTGGCCTTTTTGTTGTCTGACCTTCAGTCCCAGTTCTATATCACCGGATTTATCCGAATAAAAAAAGATCCTGATTTTATCGTCATTGTCGTCCCATTTTTGAATACCGGCATCCGTCAATTTTGTTGTCCCGGTTGTTTGATCCTGATCAACGATCCAGGCATTTCCAGCGAGGGGTATCTGCACAGCAAATTCCGGATCTGAAATGGAAGACTGAACATCTTTTGAACAGGTGTTTAGGAAAATGACCATAAGTACCCACAATAAATTCGACCAAACTATCATCCTGTACAATTTATTAATCCGGAAATAACGGGTTTATTTACGATGAATTTCTTCCAGTAATTCGGTTTGATATTTTTGAATATCCAACAGCGTCTTAAACTGCTCTTCCATGAGCAAATTGAGCTTTTGATGCAGGTTACGCACTTCGATCTCAGCCTTTAAATTAACCAGATAATCGTTCTCGGCCCGCTGCCGGTCTTTTTCTTCTTTGCGATTTTGAGACATCATGATCACCGGCGCCTGGATCGCCGCAATGCAGGACAATACCAGGTTTAGAAGAATGAATGGATAGGGATCGAAAGCTTTGGCCATCAGCAGGATATTCAGTGTGATCCATGCGATTAGCACCACTAAAAAAGTGATGATAAACGTCCAGCTTCCTCCGAAAGTGGCCACTTTATCAGCCACCCGCTGGCCTCTGGAAAAAGTTTCTTCAGCCGGATTTAATAAATTTTGCGAAATCAATTCTTGCTCCTGCAAAGCTTCGGCCACCAACTGATGTAATTTCTGCAGGTGTTTATCCTCGGTAGCCAGGATCTGCTCCAGGTATTGACGTTGGAAACGGTTATGCAAACTCATATGCCAATCTTTAAGATGAACTAACAGGTATTGAAGTTACGGTTGTGCAGATTTATCACTGCTTTTTGTTTGCGGAACGTTAGCCAGCCACACCGTTCGCTGTGGAAAGGGAATTTCAATGTTGGAGGCATCAAAGCGTTCTTTAATCCGCTTAAGCAGATCGCCCTGCATCCTGAATGCGGTAGGCGCATCAACCGCCCAAACCCAAAAACGCAACACCACGGCACTGTCATCCAGGCTGACCACCTGGGAAGCGACCACCGAAAGGTCCCCATTCAATGATTGACCGGTGTCCGGATGCATGGCGTCCGGGTGCGCGGCAACTTCTTCACGGATGATGGTCAGGGCCTGGTCTATATTCGACCCGTAACCAATGCCTACATCTACCTTCTGACAAACTTTTGAATCGCCAATGTGCGTATTTACAATGATCTCATTACCCATGACCGAATTGGGTATGATGATGCGATTGTTATTCAGGTCCCGGATCACTGTGTGGCGCAAGGTCATATCTTCTACATTTCCTGTGAGCGTATCCCGGATCGTGATGCGGTCATTGATGCGAAATGGTTTAAAAATGACCATAAACAATCCACTGGTGATGTTGCTGAGCACTTGCTGGGAGGCTAGTCCTGCAATGATTGCCACAATGCCCGCTCCGGTTAATAGGGTGTGTGCTACCGTCTTGAATGAAGGGAGCATCAGGAAGGCCCATCCGATACCAACGAGGTAGATGATTCCGATAATAAAATGTTTGAGGAAGAGGTAGTTGGTCAGATCGGTACCAGTCTTATGCATGGATCGCCGGACCATTCTGGTCAAAAACCGACCGACGAGCGTGGCCACGATAAATGTCAATACAAGTACGGATAGAAAATAAATAAGGGTTTCCAGGTCGCCAAAAACTTTGGTTTTCATAAGATAATCTTTTGCTGTGCATCCAAAAAGCTGCGCAAGTTTGGTGATAAGGATGTGGGACAAAGATAAGCAGCAACCTGGGAAAGGAAAACTACCTGTGAATCATCAACTGGCTGACAACCAATAACATGATGTGGTAATTTGCTACGTAAACACGTTGCCAGACTCCTTTATGGGACAGGATAAAGTTATCCGTAGCCCCCCATTTGGCCAGAAGGAAAAGCAACACCATGGTCAGTCCTATGCCCGTTACCAGAATCAGATATCGCCGCAGGCCGGAGCGTTCCGGGTATCCACGAAGCAGCATTACCGGCACCAGGATAAGGGCCGAATCGCCTATTCCGCTGAATATTTCATGCCAGCGTGCAGCGACTGTGAAAGGAGTTTCCGGAGGATTAAGCGGAAAAAGTCCTGATCCGATTCCTTCTCCCAGTCCATAGATGGCAATGAGCAGGCTAACAACTGCCGGTAAATATCCGGGCCGGAATGCTTCCCAATAGCCCCGGGCAAATAGCAATAGCAAAAAGGTAAATGCAAAACCCCAATAACGCACGGCAAGCGCCACCGGACTACCTGCCTGACCTAAGTAGCTAATGGACTCCTGTTGCCAGCTGTAACCTGGAAAATGCTTTCCAAAATAATAATCGGTTAACCATTCCCCGAAAACCAGTAACCAGCAGGCCAACACGCCAATTCGAATAACCCAAACATTATGTGATACCATGACCCAGGAAAGGAGCAGCAAAAGTTGTCCCTGTCACATCGGATCCAGAAAATTGAATCCTTACCGGCCGGATTTCAGCTATCCTGTAAAGATTGAACCGGCTGTTGCCAGGCAGCCCGAATGATTTGGAAGCTTACCGTGAATAAAGTAATTCCCACAACGGCCAATGCAGCCAAAACAAAGATCCACCACGCCAACCGGATGCGGTAGGCAAAATGCGCCAGCCAGGAGTCCATATAATAATAAGCAAGGGGGATGGCCAGTACACAAGCAATGAGGACCAGCCACAAAAACTCAGAGGACAGTAAAAGCCAAAGGTTCTTCTGACTAGCGCCCAGGATCTTTCGCATCCCGATCTCCTTTCGCCGTTGCTCCAGGACCAGGGTCGTGATTCCCAACAGTCCAATTGAGGAAATGAACAAGCTGATCAGGGCGAAGTAAAAGGCAATTTTGGCCAGTTTCTCTTCGTCATTGAATTTTTTGGCGTATTCCTGATCAAAAAATTGATACTCGTACAAATTATCCGGATCGTACGAGGTAATCACTTTTTCGATGGCCGTTAATGCCGTCTGCGCACTGGACTCCGGGTTGATTCGCACATTCAGATAATGGATGAACCTGCCATAGTGCAAAACATAGAGCATGGGATGCACTTCCTCAAAAGGTGAGGTTGTTATCATGTCTTTCACCACGCCAATTACATGAAATTGTCTGGCGTCTTCGCCCGTACCCCACTGGACTCTGGCACCAATCGGCTGTTTCAGATCCATGTATTTCACCGCTGTCTCATTCAGGATGAACGCGAGTGAATCCGTCCCGTATTCTTCGGAGAAATCCCTGCCCTCGACGATTTGCCAATCAACCAATGCTCCGAAGCCATAGGTGGCACGCAGGGTGTGAAATTCTTCACTGAATGCCGGATCTTTCCCATCCCAGGTAAACCCGCTGTTGGTCGTGTAGGTCGAAGTCATCTTGACATCTGAAGCTGCCACCGCCTGAACATCTCCGGTTTGCATCAAATCTCTTTTAACTGCCTCAAAATGCCGCATGATCTCCGGAGACTTGATCGGAATGGTAATGATGTTGTCCTGGGTATAGCCGATAGGCCGGTCTTTGGCGTAATTGATTTGACGGAATATCACGACCGTTCCGATGATCATTGCGATAGAAACACCAAATTGGAGCGTAACCAAAATTCGACGCAAACTGAAAACCGCCTTGGGTCTTTTTAGGGAATGAAGCACCCTGATGGGACGGAATGAGGAGAGATAGAAAGCAGGATATCCTCCCGCAAGGAGCGTGGTAATTGCCATGAACCCCACCGAAATGATCCAGAACAGGGGCGAACTCCAGGGAATCTCTACCTGTTTTTCCGTCACCTGGTTAAAAAGAGGTAAGAACAGACGGGTCAACAACATCGCGAGTATAAAAGAAAGCAATACGGTCAACGCCGATTCACTAAAAAACTGCCCGATTAGCTGGTCTCGTCTCGAACCGATGGTTTTTCGAATACCTACCTCCCGGGACCGGGTCTCCGCCTGGGCAGTACTTAAATTCATGAAATTAATACAGGCCAGCAGCAGTATGAATAAGCCGATTAATGCGAAGGTACGCAGGTATTGGATGCGGCCTCCGGTATTGATGCCTTCTTTGAATTGTCCATACAATCTCCATTTGGACATGGGATGTAAAAAAATCTTTGGCTGGGTCCGGGTAGCGTATTCTTCATTAATACTGTTTTTCTTCACATCCCGAATGGCAGCCGATGCCTGATCGAGTGTGACGGCCGGATTGAGCAGAACCAGCACCTGGAACCAACTATTGCCCCATTCCAGCCTTTCCCGGTAATGTTCAGTCGTACTCAACAATTCAAACGGGGCGATAAATGTCCAATCGGCAAACGAACAGTTTTTCGGAAAGTCACGGTAGACTCCCGCTACCCTGACCTGCATGCGGTTATCGATGGTTAATGATTGCCCCTGAGGCTCTTCCCCTCCAAAGATGGCTCGGGCAGTGCTCGCCGAGATCAGGACAGAAGATGGATCTTCAAGGGCTGATGCCGATCCGGACATAAGCTCAAGGGCCAATAATTTGACCACGCCGGGTTCTGCAAAATTTCCGGTGCGGATCAATTTCTTTTCTTCCCAGGCTATCTGGTGTGGCTGAGAATAATTGGTCGTAACCACCTCTTCAAAAAAGCGGCCGTATTGATCACGCAAAGCCGGAGCCAATTGCATCGCCTGGCTATTCCAGGTCCGGATATGATCGCCAAATTGCTGGTTTTGCATGGTCATGGCAATCCGGTCATAATTTGCAAAATAACGATCATAGGTAAGCTCATCATAGACCCACAATGCAATTAACAAGGTAGCCATCATGCCTAATGCCAGGCCACCCAAATTGATCCAGGTGAGGCTTCCATTCCGGCGCAGATGACGCAAACTAATTTTGAGGTTTTGTTTGAACATGCCCATAAAAAAGGATAATGCAAATGAACGAATGGCGAAGGGTCGCAGATAATTCAGCACCTGGTACCAATAATCCAGTTTCGCCCGAAACAAGGTGGTGATCAGTAGCTTTTGTCGGAATTGCTCCAACAGATCACCGGATACTTCTTCCTCCAGGTCGTTACGAAGAAACCAATGCAAAAACCTCATGGCCAGAAGAGGAGGCCTATGGTCTTCGGATGGCTTACTCATAAGAAAAGGATAAATCCTGGAATCCCGGAAACTGATTCCAGAGCGATTGACGTAATTGCCGGGATTCATCAAGCACGCGTTGACCCAGGGCGGTGATCCGGTAAATCCGCTTCCTGCGTCCCCCGCGTACTGGCGTTGGATCGCTTTGGAGGGATTTCAAATATCCTTTTTGTTCAAGCCGGCTGAGCGTGGCATGGATGGCTCCGATCGAACTTATTTTGCCCGTTTGGGTGGCATATTCATCGCCGATCCGAAAGGCGTACGCTTCCTCAGCCAGTATTCCAACTAAAAGCAGGATGATTTCTTCAAATTCTCCCAGTCGCTGATCACTCATATATTCTATAATTGTAGAACAAATTAAAATACTTTTATGCAGCAAGTCAAGTATTTGTTCTACAAATTAGTAATAAATGACTGAATCAGGGGCCCAGCCACCATTGTCTTCCGCTGGGAAAGGTGGAGAAAATGGAAGCCCGCTATCAATCCTGTTTCAGCGATTCAACCGGATTTGCGCGACTGGCAAGGAGGGATTGAATGCCGATACTGGCTGTTGTGAACATCAACACGGCAATAGCTACCAAGAAAAAGGTCAGTGGATTTATGGAGATGTGATAACTGAAAGAGTTCAACCATTGATCCAGGATGATCCAGGCTAAGGGCCAGGCAACCAAACTACCGGTGGCAACCAAAAGGATAAATTTGCGGGAAAGCAGCACCATCACTGCGGATGACGAAGATCCCAGCACCTTACGGATTCCAATCTCGCGGGTTTTCTTTTTGACCGATAACCGCATCAGGCTTAACAATCCCAGCCAGGCAATGCCGATAGCAAAGAGCGAAGCCCAATTCAGAGCCTTTCCCCACCGTAACTCTTCGGCATATTTATCGGCCAGGACCTCATCCACAAACTGATAGGTGAAAGGTTGGTCCGGTAGGATGGACTTCCAGGTATTTTCCAGGTAACCCAGGACCGGGTTTAGGTCTCCGGGGCCGATGCGTACCAGGATCTGATACAGATTGGATGGCCATACATAAGTCGACAAACCGGTAATTCCAGAGGCCAGCGGCTCCAGATCCATTGATAAGATCAAGGGTGGAATCTGCTGGTGCAAGGAATTGAAATGGAAATCCCGGACGACACCTACAATCTGTTGATTGCCGGTAAAATTTTTACCCGGTATCGTATGGGTAAGCGGTTGATCCCATTGAAAATGTTTGACCAGCGTTTCATTCACCAGAATGGCAGAGACGTTGTTCTGGCTTCCGGCCTTAAAGTTCTGTCCATCCAACAACTCAATGTCCATGGTTTTGAGATAATTCGGATCAATCTGATTGTAGGCAATCTTTTCACTGCTGCCATCAGCTTGTTCGAATGCCAGTTCGGTCCATGGATCCCGTGAGTTATTCATACTGGCGCTTACCGACAATATTTGATTATTCGTTTGAACCAGAGCAGCAAACCGATCCACCAGCATGCGGTTACTGGTGGTTGAAGCGGACAAAGGGAGTGCAATCTCCAGGAGACGTTCCTGATTAAATCCGAGGTCTTTGTGTTGAATGTATTGCATTTGCCGGCGGATGGTAATCGCACCTAAGACCAATAGCATGGAAAGGGCAAATTGCATAACGATCAACCCATCGTTTAGTACATTGCGATTGCGGCCGAATTTATTTCGACCGGAGAGGGCATCCTGTACTCGTGAACGCAGGATGATCCTGGACGCCAGAAGGGACGTAACCCATGCAACGAGGAGGGCAATTCCAAAAACCAATAAGGTAATTTCGATGCCCGGATCAAAGGACAAGGAGTCCCCGGTCAGCCTGCCAAAAAGAGGTGTGAATTGCCAGGCAATGCCTGTTGCAATTATCGCCGAAAAGAAACTGACCAACGTTGATTCGACCATCAACTGCCACCAGAGCTGTAAGCTTTTTGCTCCCAGTGTTTTGCGCACGCCAATTTCCCGAAACCGGCCCAAGGCCTGACTGGTTGATAATATGATAAAATTGATGCAGGCAATAACGATAACCAAAACCGAAAGCATCATGAGAAAATAGAGTTTCTGCGGGCTGGTATATTGGGCATTTCCGGTAATGTCATCGGTCAGGTGGATGGATGGAAGCGGTTGCAAACCATAATATACTTGCTGATTGGCAGCAGCATCTCCCTGATCCAGAGCGGATTGCATGGGAGTTATGATGTCCTGCAACTTTTTTCCGGAATCCAGGAGGATGTAATTTTCGACCAGCCCGTAAGCATAGGACTCGAATAAATCGGTCGATATAACCCACTTGTATTGTTCAAGCGGTAACAAAAAGTCAAACGGCAAACTGGACCTTGCTTTTAGAGGATCTATGACCCCTTGAACCTTCATTAGGAAAGCCGTATCTCCCAGGGCCAGACGCATTTCCTGCCCCACCGGGTCATTATTTCCAAAATATTTATTGGCTATATCCCGGGAAATAACCAGGTCAAGCGGGTCGTCGAGTATATGAATCCGGTCTCCCTGAAGCATGGGAAAATCAAACATCAGGAGAAACCCGGGATCGACAAAGTGAAGTGTTTCAGTAAATGGGTCCTGGTTTTTAAAGACGGTTGCGGGACTGCTGCCTATCCGGGTAAAGGCTTTAATACCGGGCAAATTACTGGCCAGGTCTTTCGCCAATGGTACCGGGGTTACGGCGCTCCTTCGGGTTGAAATCCCCGTTTCGGCATTCCGGAAGTCCTGATAAATACGATAGATATTATCCTTACCGCTGTGAAATTGATCAAAAGAACGCTCCTTTTGAATGAAAAGTAACGCCATGAAAACAAAAGCCAGCGTTACTGATAACCCGCTCAGGGTAATGATGGTAAAAAATGGATTGCGTCTCATTTGACGACTTGTGGTTTGTACGTGGCGATAAAGCAGCGCCGTCGTACCAGGTATCAGTCGGAATTTATTGCGTAAAAAATTGAAGGGTGAAAAAGCCTTAACACATTCCATCTAAAATTTCGACGGGCCGTACGCAACCCCTTGAGGTTCCTATCTTCTTCAAATTTCTCCTCCAGGTCACCAAGAATTCCTTCATACAAATCATCCGGACAAAACCATTCCAGAAAACGCAACGGCAGTTTGGGTGGATTCATTGAATGCCAAATTTGAGCTCAGGCAAAGGTTCCAAAGTTTAATACGTTGTTCCTGGAGTTCAGACAGTTTGTGCCTTCCGGCATGGGTTATCCGGAAAAACCTTTTTCGTCGGCCTCCCCGGTTCGCCGTTGCTCCGCCCATTGCGGAAGTGACCAGGCCTTTATCCTGCAGACGGTACAGGGTGATGTGCACAGCACTCAGGTTAACCGAGCGGCCCAATTGATCCTGGACTGCTTTTACGATGGCATTGCCATAGGCCTCCTGGTCCAGGATGGCCACCATCGTCAGCATCAATTCTTCAAACTCGCCCAGATGATCGTTCAACATTTGTATTTAATTTGTAAAACAAATGTATTTATATATATTTTGTAAAACAAATAATCAGCTCAGGTATTTCCTGCCGAAGAACAAAAAAGCCCCGGTCGTAGCTGACCGGGGCTTTTTAGATGCTATGCTTCTTAGCTGGAATTTACGAACGATCAGGGTTTGATTACCCGCGCTCTGTTTTCCTTTTGGGGAGGGGCCGGATGAATGGGTCCTTTGTCCTTGACCAATTTGAGTGCCTCGGCGATAGCCCGTTCCAATTGGGTATCCACGCCTTTAGCTAGCTGGGTAGGATCCTCCAGCACCTGGATATCAGGATCGACGCCATGGCCTTCCTTAAACCAGGTGCCATCCGGGTTGTACATGCGGAAGGTCGGAACCGTAACACCCCCACCATCAATCAAGGTGGGTGCGCCGGAGATGCCGATCAATCCGCCCCAGGTTCTCCCTCCAATGAGTGGTCCCAACCCGGCTTTGCGGAAATAATCCGGAAAAGCATCGCCTCCGGATCCTGACCATCCGTTGATTAACATGACCATCGAACCAAAATTGCCCACCGGAGGCCATTGCCAGTCTTTGCCATCCCGTACATTCCAATAGGCCAACGGCTTACGATTCAACAATTCGATAAAGCGGTCCGGAATCTGACCTCCATTGTTAAAACGTTCGTCAACCACCAGTCCTTGTTTATTCCACTGCCCATAAAACTGACGAACCAATTCATTCTGCCCGTCGATTCCGGTGCTGGGCACGTAGATGTATCCAAGCTTACCTCCGGATTCTTCATCCACGCGTTTGCGATTGGATTCGATCCAGGCCAGATTGCGCAGGCGGGTTTCATCACTCATGGTTTTCACCACCACCGAACGAACATTCTCCCAGTCGGGCGTGCTGCTGACCGTTAACTCTACGGTTTCATTGGACAAACCCTCAAAAGCCGCCCAGGGATCGGTATAGTCGGCCAGCGCCATGCCATTGACCGCAAGAATGTACTCACCTTCTTTCACATTGACCCCCGGCTCATCCAGTGGTGACCGGACTTCACTATCCCAGTCAGCGCCCCGGATGATGGTTTTGATTTTAAACTGGCCATGATCTTTTGCCCAATCAACGCCCAGGTATCCGACCGCTTTGTGTTCGGGCGTTTCCTGGTCACCTCCGCCATTATAAGTATGGGAGGCATTCAGTTCCGCGATCAATTCGCCCAGAATAAAGTTGACATCGTTACGGGTTACGGCATATTGGATCATGTCACCATATTGCTTGCGCATGGCCGCCCAATCAACTCCATGCATGTTTTTATCGTAAAAGAAGTCCCGCTCAAAACGCCAGGTATCGTTGAAGATCTGTTGCCACTCTGCTTTGGGATCGATGGTCATCTCCATCTTGTTCAGAGCAAGCTGCTTGTCCATTTTCTGATCGGAACCTACCCCGACAACACCCAGATTTCTCCCTTGTCTGACCAATAGTTTCTTCCCATCGGCACTGAGCTCATAGCCGTTTACGTTCTTCATGATGGTTTTGGACTCCTTCTCTTTCAGGTCAAAGAACATGAGCTCACTGTCTTCGCCGTCTGAGCCTGAATTCGGATAGCGCATGTAGATGATTTTGCCGTCGGCGGCAGCCAAATTGCCCATATTCCCGGCTTCCGGCGGCAGGATAATAATACGCCTTTCGAAGCCTTCAAATTCAATGGTTACGGTCTCATCTTTTGCTTCTTTATCTGCTTTGTCAGCTTCTTTTTCGTCCTTTTTATCCTTGGTTACTGCAACCGTATCATTGGCAGCCGCCAAAGGTGATTTCACCTCCGGACGCAACGTGACTACTGCCAGCTCCGTAGCGTTGGGGTAGATCCATGTATTGTCAAAATCGCTATATACCGGATTAAAGGACCGGTTGGTGATCAAATACAGATACTTCCCTTCCCGGTCAAAGGTTGGATTCAAGTCCGAATAAAAACCTGAAGTTGCCTGGGTCAGTTTTTTATCCTTGGTATCATAGATCATGACGGCACCATTGCCATTATCCATGGTTTTGCTGTATGCCATCCAGCGTCCGTCGGACGACCAGCTGCACCGCCAACCGCGCAGTCCTCCCTCGAAGAGCGAAGGATCCTGATCAATAGCATTGTTGGTTTTAGTGGTCAGATCAAAAACATTGATGTGCATGGTCTGGTCGACAAAGGCAATTTTTTTGCTGTCAGCGGACCAGTAAAGATCGTATCGGAATCCCGGCCCCAGATGCGTTACCTGTTCTTCTATATTCCCACTGGTCAGGTCACGCAACGTCAGTTCGTATTCGCCGCTCTTATCGCTCCAGTATGCAATGTACTTCCCGTCCGGGGACCAGGCAGGATTGCGCTCTGCAAAGCCCGGTGTTCGGGTAAGATCCTGGGTAAAACCTTCCTCTGCCGGCAGGGAGAAAACGTCTCCCCTGGCTTCTACCAGAACCCGGTTTCCATCCGGAGCAATTGTGGCATTTTGGAGGTACTTTTCAACGCTTTCCTTATGAGTCTTCAGCGTCATTTGATCCGATACGATGTCAATGGCTATTTCACGCACTTGCTCGGTAGCCAAATCGAGCAATTGAATCTTGCCGCCTGCTTCAAAGACGATGTCAGAGGGACCGTCAGATGGAAAATGAACATCAAAATCGGTAAAATGAGTTACCTGCTTACTTGCTTTGGTGCGGGTGTCGTAAACCCAAATGTTGTAACGCTGAGCGCTGCCCTGGTCGGAAAGAAAATAGATCTTATCCCCCACCCACATAGGAAGTTCATCGCTCGCGATGTTATTGGTTATGTTTTCGGAGGAAAGGGTCTTCAGATCAAATAGCCAGATATCCGGAGCCCAACCACCGGTGTACCGTTTCCAATTGCGAAATACGCGGCTGCGATCGGTGAAAGCTATTTTACTTCCATCCGGAGATAGGCTGCCGAATTCACCCATCGAAACAGGTAATTTTTCCGGTAATCCTCCGGCAGCACTCACTTGGTAGAACTGCGAAAATCGTTGCTTGCCACTTTCCATGCTGGAGGCGTACAACAAGCTTTTGCCATCCGGATACCAATCCAGCATGCGGTCGGACATGCCATGGTGGGTTACCCGCACGGGTACCCCCCCAGTACTGGGCAAAACGTAAATGTCCGTATTGCCATCGTAATTTCCGGAAAATGCAATTTGACTGCCATCGGGAGAAAACCGGGGAAAGGACTCCTCTCCTTTGGGCGAGCTCAATTTGGTAGCCATGCCTCCCGCCTTCGGTACGATCCAGATATCTCCGCCATAGGCGAATACAATTTGCGTTTCCGAAACATCGGGTTGGTGAAATAGCCGGGCATTGATTTGCGCCGACAAAGACATGGTGGTGAGTAATACCATTGTCAAAGATTGAATTAGCCTCATTGATAATTTGGTTTAATGAAGGCTTTCCTGTTGCATCGAAATCATTCGTCAGAGTCAGTATGAATGGAACCAAGCCTGAGTAACGCCGGTGCCCTTGAAAAAAAACGATGAAAATTCGCTGTTTACAACGGGATTGCCGGAATAATAGAACCTTGAAAATTACAAACATTTAAGCACAGGATGCAACTTATACCCGGCGGAAAGACGAATGTGGAAATAACCGGGATCAAATGATGAGGACCACTGACTAAAAGAAACCCGGGCCGTACTGCGCATGCTGATGACGGGATTAGACGACCGGTAAGGTTTAATTTTTTCCTATCTTCCTTGCCTTTGAAAAACTTTAAGGATTAGCCATGAAAAAACATCTTCTGCTACCTGCCTTCCTGGTCCTGCTGGGTGCAATAACCACTAGTGGACAGACGAAGAAAAATATGCAACCGGCAGTCAGCGCGACCGCTTACTCCGATTCCCTTTTCAATGGAATGGAATGGAGGCTGGTAGGGCCTTACCGTGGTGGAAGAGCTGGAACGGTGACCGGCGTACCCGGCCATCCGAATCTATTTTACATGGGTACTGCCGGAGGTGGTGTATGGAGAACACAGGATGCCGGAACAACCTGGGAATGCATCTCTGATGGATATTTTGGAGGTTCGATAGGCGCAGTAGCGGTAGCTGCGAGTGATCCCAATGTCATTTACGTCGGCGAAGGAGAGCAGACCATACGGGGAAATGTATCCTCGGGCCATGGTCTGTGGAGGAGTACCGATGCAGGACGCCACTGGAAATTTATAGGCCTGGAAGGCTCCGAACACATCGGACGCATACGGGTGCATCCTGCCAACCCGGACATTGTGTATGTAGCTGCCATGGGCAATCTCTGGAAGCCTAACGAGGTTCGTGGCGTATACCGTTCTAAAGACGGCGGGTCTACCTGGGAAAGAATCCTCTACGAAAGTGATAAAGCCGGCGCGGTAGACCTGATCCTGGATCCGAACAACCCACGTATCATCTATGCGTCGACCTGGGAAGTCAAGCGGAATGGCTACCGGCTCGACAGCGGTGGCCCGGGCAGCCACCTGTGGAAAAGCCTGGATGGCGGCGACACCTGGGAAAAACTGACCAATAATCCGGGTTTGCCCAAAGGTGTTCTGGGTATCATCTGCATGACGGTATCTCCTGTAAATTCGGACCGTATCTGGGCCAGTGTGGAAGCCGAAGACGGTGGTATCTTCCGCTCCGATGATGCCGGTGAAACCTGGCAGCAAACCAGCAGCGATACGGAACTGAGGCAGCGCGCATGGTATTACTCACACATCTATGCCGACAGCAAAAATGAGGATATGGTCTACGGCCTTAATGTCTCGTTCTGGCGTTCCAAAGACGGCGGCGTACATTTCTCCCGGATCGGCACACCGCATGGTGACCATCACGACCTCTGGATCGACCCGGACAATCCCCTGAGCATGGCCATCGCTGATGACGGTGGTGTACAGATCTCCAAAGATGGTGGAGCCAACTGGACGACTTACCACAATCAACCAACCGCCCAGTTTTATCGGGTGACCACGGATAATCATTTCCCCTATCGCATCCTGGGCGCTCAGCAGGATAATTCAACGGTAAGAATATTGCACCGGACGTCTGGAGCAGCCATCACCGAGCGCGACTGGGAGCCCAGTGCTGGGGGTGAGAGCGCCCACCTGGCGCCGGATCCGACCAACCCGGACATCATTTATGCCGGAACCTATAAAGGATATATGAGCCGCATCGATCACAGCACCGGTCAGGAACGTTCTGTCAATGTATGGCCCGACAACCCTGCCGGATCGGGTGCTGAGATCATGAAATACCGGTTCAACTGGAATTATCCGATCTTTTTCAGTCCCCACGACCCTAAGAAGCTGTATGCCGGATCGAATCACCTGCACGTCACCTACAATGAGGGCCAGTCCTGGGAAGTCATCAGCCCGGATCTGAGCCGTAATGATCCGGAGACCATCCGTTCATCGGGAGGACTTATTACCCAGGATAATACCGGGGTAGAATTTTATGCCAATATCTTCGCAGTAGCCGAGTCACCCCAGGAAGAAGGGGTCATCTGGGCCGGCACCGACGATGGGCGGCTCCACATCACCCGGGATGGTGGCAAGAACTGGACGGAGGTCACTCCGCCCATGTCTCCGAAATGGAACATG
Source organism: Lewinellaceae bacterium (assembly GCA_020636355.1). GTDB lineage: Bacteria > Bacteroidota > Bacteroidia > Chitinophagales > Saprospiraceae > JAGQXC01. Next base: position 51,833 of record JACJYB010000015.1, read on the forward strand.
ATGAACTGCATCGATGTGAATCCGTTTCAACCCGGAGGAGCATACGTAGCAGCTACCTCCTATAAATTTGGCGATTATACGCCCTACCTCTACAAAACAACCGACTACGGAAAGACCTGGAAGCTCATTACCAAGGGAATCCCGGACAACTACTATGCCCGTGCTATCCGGGCCGACCAGGTCAGACCTGGATTGTTGTATGCCGGTACCGAATGGGGAATGTACGTCTCCTGGGACGATGGAGCTAACTGGCAACCTTTCCAATTGAATCTTCCCATCGTGTCTATCCGTGACTTGTGCATCCGGGACAATGCCTTGATCGCTGCCACGCATGGACGAAGCTTCTGGATGATCGACGACCTAACCCCTGTCCAGGAGATATCGCCTGCCATCGCAGACAAAGGTTCTTACCTGTTTAAGAACAAGCCTTCCTACCGGATGGCACGTGATTATGGACGCAGGGATGAGCGGACCGAAGGAGAAAATCATCCCGATGGCGTTATCTTCCAGTATTTCTCCAAGATGGTCGATAAAGATCACCCGGTAAAACTTGAAATCATGGAACAGGATGGTGATCTGATTCAATCATTTTCCACCGATGCCAAAGACCGCCGGCAAAAACTGCAGGCCGCAGACGGAGGCAACCGCTTTATCTGGGATATGCGCTATCCGGGCTTCACGGAATTCCCGGGTATGGTGTTGTATTCGTCACCCAACCGAGGCCCCAAGGCGCCTCCGGGAATTTATCGTGCACGCCTTACCGCCGATGGGGAAGTAACGGTCCAGGAGTTCGAGATCATCAAAGATCCGCGCGTATCGAATACTCCGGAAGATTATCAAGCTCAATTTGATCATCTTATCAAGGTTAGGGACCGTGTCAGTGAGGCCAACCAGGCGGTAATTGACATCCGGGCTTTACGCAAAGACTTGATATACTATCAGGACAAAATTAAGGATATCGCCGATCTGAAACCGGCTGCCGATGAAATCAAAGACCTGGATCAGCAGATGACGGTGATCGAGAACAACATCCATCAAACGAAGAATCACAGTGTGCAAGATGCGATCAACAATGGCATCCGCATCAACAACCGCCTGGCCTTTTTGCTGGCGGAAGGGCAGATGGGCGATTTCAGACCCACCGACCAAGCACAGGAGTTTTACCAGGAAGCCTCCCAGGAGTTGCAGCATGAACTGGACGATCTGGATCAGTTGATTGTGGATAAAGTCAATAAGATAAACGCCATGCTAACCGAGTATGGCATGACACCGCTGGTGGTGAAGGTGAGGAAGGGGAAACCCTGAGAAATGTTGAATGTTGAATGGTGAATGTTGAATGTTGAATGTTGAATAGTGAATGGAGTCGAATGCTCTTTTGCTTACGTCATAAAATGTACCGGAGATAAATCGGATTAACACAAAAATGTAGGGTGGATTTCAATCCACTCACATGGCGTTAAGAACAACAAGGAGTGCCGTAGGTATGACCCCTACTTTACCTACCGTGTAACATCCTGCCATTAAAACACTTGAGCCAATGGCCTTTCAGACTCTCAAAGGAGAATCATTTTGTTTCTTCCGGGTGATTTTTCAGATAATCATCCAACTGCATGAACTGGGTATGCCAATAAGCTTCAAAGTAATCCATCCATGCCCGGATCTGATCAAACCCGCCGGCATTCAGATGGCAAATGCGCTCCCGGCCCTGGGGGCTTATCCGGATAAAACCGGAAGCTTCCAACAACTTGATGTGCTTGGAAATGGCGGGCCGGCTGATGGGGAAACGGTCAGCGATGGCATTGATGCTGGCCGGTTGTCCTGTCAATTGCCGGAGGATCTCCCGTCGTTGCGGATCGGCCAAAGCCAGAAAAACATCCGGGTCAGAGGGTGTACTCATACAGACTGATTTAGAAGCACTTCCAGACGACGGAAAAAGCTCTTCTGCCATCCCTTTTCCATCATGAAACTGGTCATCGCGCCCCGCAGTCCGGTAAACCCGGTGTGATCCAACTTTAACAGCGTACCTCCTTCCTGATGTACGAGGGACCAGATTACGATCGTATCCAGATTGAGCACACCTGGTTCTGGACCTCCCCGGAATGAATAAACCAGCTTTTGTTCGGGAATGACTTCCAAAACTTCAAAATACATGTTACCGTCCCATCCTGGTCTGGGCTTTGCGGTTTCTGTCCAGGTAAATCCAACCCGCGCTTCGAAAGGAACGGTCTTATTCAGATTACTCCATTCCCGCAGGATACCAGGGTTGGTCAGACACTCCCAGATCCGCGCTACCGGGTAGGGATAAAATTGTTCCAGATGGATCTCGTTCTTCATGATTGCTATTTAATGTAACCGGTTGGTTACGCAAACTTACATGTAACTTTCGGGTTACGCAATTTATATTACATAAAAAACCCGGCATGCATGCACGCCGGGTCTAATTGAAATCCTTTTTTATTGAATGCTAAGCTTCAGAGATACCTGATTGACCAGGCCATCGCGGTTGGTGACCGTGAAGGTCAGTTCATACACATCCCCGGAGTTGGAGGGTACTGTAAACGTAAAATCATAACTGAAACTATCCTGATCATCTCCGGTCAGATCCTGATTGAAGATAGAAGTTGAGCTGCTTCCATTGACCGATTGGGAGATATCAAACTTCTTGAGTACGTCCTTGTCTTCGGATTTCGATGCGTTGATCCCGATCTTAACGGAACTTCCTCCTGCTACCGTGGCATTGCTGGAAGTGTAATCGGAACCTGTCGCAAAGCTGATCTTGGGAAGGAGACCTTCGTCTTTTTCGCATGCGGAAAAGACGAAACTGAATAGGGTGAATATAAGTGCTAATGGCATTATTGATTTCATGGTCTATTGAATTATAGGGTCCCGGTCCGATACCGGCACCGTTAATAAATTTTTGAATGAAGAGGCAGTCGTTTATATCGGGTCAGGCGATCAATTTTGGAGGTGGGTAGGGAATATCATTTTCAAATTGGGAAACCATATCCCTTATGACCGGGTGACCATCGTTTTCCGTCGGATCATGACGATTCTTTACCACAGGTGCATGCTGGAAATATTTGGCATTGGGAGGGAATAGACGATGCGCTATGGCGGGCTCATGGCCTGGCGCCTGGCCAAGATTATACCAGCGGTGTTGTACCAGATCTTCTTCTTTGCTGTCCTCAAAGCAAAGCACGCTAACCAGGGAATCTTGCTTCTGCCAGGTCATTACATCGTACAATCGACCCTGATACCAAAATTCCTTGCCATATTCTTCCCATTCCATAGCTGACGCGGGCACCACCAGCCATTGCCAGTTCATACCGGCCGCATCATCCTCCAGATGCTCCTGCATATCCCTGCGGTGTACCATCCGCTTAACCTTGAGGGTCACCCATTGGCAGGCAGCCAGGAGGAAGATGAGAACTCCCCCCATGAAAATCCATTTGAAAACTACTTTACTGCCGTGCCGCATTGAATTTTACCTTACAAGCAAGCGTAAAATTACGACCCATATTCAATAGTCCGAAATCCTTGAACCGGGACAGATGATCGTAATAGGCGGTATTCAAAAGATTATCGCCCAGTATACTCAACGTATACGATGCTTTTTTCGCTTTGAAATCCGCGGAGATTCCTGCATGAATCAGCCAATAGTCCGGCGTTGCCACCTCATCCCGGTAAATGCGATCCTGAGCAAAGACGTAATCGATTTGCCAATCTGCATGCACGTTCGCTGAACCTTTTAAATTCCAGGTGAATTCACCTCCGGGTTGTAGTCTGGAAGGTGGGATAAAAGGCGTAAACAAGCCATCGAATGTCTTGCTGTTCATGAATTCGTAAGCCAGTTTTATCTGGATAAATTCTGTTGGATGATATCCGAAGGAAGTCTCGAATCCATACTGATTAGCATCTTGCTGTTGGAACCGATAGACAGGAAATCCAAACCATTGCTCGTCGGTAGGTGCCAGATATACAAAATGATTGAAATGATTGTAGAACGGACTGAACCCGAGTTCCCATCCTTTTGAGGCATAGTTTACCACACCATTAACCGACAGGACCTGTTCATTGGCAAAATCCGGATTGCCGATCTCGTAGGTGAAAACCCCTTCATGCAAGCCATTGGAAGACAGCTCCGCCAGATTGGGTACACGGACGCCAGTAGAGACATTGAGTTTCAGGTTGAGGTGTTCATCGGGCATAAAACTGATACCAGTCAACGCATTGTAAAATGGTGCGAACTTTGAAAAGGGCTGAATGTCCTTATCCGGTGAATTGACTCCCGGAGTAAAAAATGTTTTAACCCATTTCTGACCGACACCGATTCCATTTTCCCACACGATCCTCGACCGCAGATGCATGATCCAGTAGGCGGACAAATTACTCTCCTGCAGGTAAGCGTCCGGGACGATTTTGCGAGCCCCATAGTTCGTATTGTCTTCAAAAACTCCCAGTCCTGATAGCATCAGGGTATGATTATCGCTCAATTGTTTTTCCCACTTGACCAGGCACTGGCCGGTAATGAGATGCATGTTGAGGCTGATCGCCCCTCCTCCTTCATTTTCCAATCGCTCGTTTGATTGGATACCCGCATTGATGGTCAATTTGGCATTGGAAGGAAAATAAATCCTGTTGTCCGAAGAAAGTGTATTGAGCAACACCAGATGAGCAGGATTAACATTTAGCCGCCGGCTCTGACGGGCGTCCGCTTCAATAAACGTGTACACATCATTGAAAATAAAACCAAAGCGATTGAAGGAGCTGGAAAAGTAATTATTGGAGACCCAATTGCCTTTCTGGAACCCGTAAGATCCTTTCAGATAATAACCATCAAACCGGCTGTTGAGGACCCGCGTGCCATGACCATCGGTATAATCCGCATTGTTTTCCACACCGGCGCGGATTCGAAACCATTTATGGCCCAGATTGGCCTGATATCCTCCCTGGATCATTCCTCCGGCCGTATTGGAATGTGCCTTTATTCCATAATCCCATTGCATCTCCTGGAAGGATGGTTTGGCCTCCTCAACCAGGTTGATCACACCCGCAATGGCTTCGGTCCCGTACAATACACTCATCGGGCCTTTGATTACCTCCAGCTTACTGAGCCCCAGGTCCGAAAGTCCCAGACCATGTTCTTCCTGCCACTGCTGATTGTCAAATTTCAATCCGTTGAGCAGGATAAGGACCCGGTTGCCAAACAGGCCCCGAATCACCGGTTTGGCGATGGCCACGCCAGTGGTCAACATGCGAACACCCGGTGTCGCCGCCAACAGATCCGAAAGATTGTAATTGGAAGAGAGGGGATCGGTTGTCGAAATAGGCAATAGATTAAACGAAGTACTGGATGCTGCTTCATCCCGCAACGCCGTTACGGTAACTTCATCCATGTCTACCGCCCTCAGGGTATCTGCCGGCGTCTGAGCCTGCAGGGCCTGGACGGACAACACCAATCCCATTGGCAGAATCATAAAACGAAACAACTCTTTCCAGGTACACCGGTTCGACCTCAAAGCCATTAAATCTTAAAAATTCCATGCAAGGTAAAACCTTGAGTGAAAAGTTTACCAATCAATCCTGTTTCCATCAGAATCCCTGGATCAGGACATCCTGACCACTTCAACCCAGGTCTCCTGAAGGGCTGCACCCTGACCGCGGTCTGTCCATCGATCAGTGGTTAAGGCATTGACAGATGATTGGTCCGGAAGATACATGGACCAAAAACCCTGGGGGATACTCACGATTCCAGTCAAAACAGCATCGGTGACGCGTGCCTTCAGTTTTAGTTCACCACGTTCATTATAGATCCAAACGTTGTCACCGTCCTGGATTTGCCGAATTTCGGCATCCGCTGCATTGATGTCTATCCTTGGCGCTCCTTCCTCTGTGCGGAGTCGTTCTGCATTGGCATGGCTGGAATTCAGGAAATGGGCCGTGGATTTAATGGCCATCAGTTTAAGTGGAAAGTGCGCGATTTCTTCCGGACCACGTGCTACCGGAACATATTCGGGAATGGTCACGCCATCGGGAGGGAACAATTGACATTTTCCGGAATCGGTTGGAAAATTACCTTGGGCAAATGGAATCCAGGGATCCGGCAAGTTCAGCCGGGCCCATCCCGTTTTGCGCAGGCTCCGGAAGGTGATTCCCTGCAGGTAAGGATGATTGCTATCAAATGCGGACTTGACCAGATCCAGGTCTGTCTCTTGAAAATAAGCTTCTCCGAATCCCATCGCGCTGGCTAAAAGCCGGAAAAACTCGGAATTGGGTTTAGCCTCCCCCACCGGTGGTATGGCCGGTTCATTCAAATTCAGGTAATTCTGCCCCCAGGAGACCATCAGGTCCCAATGTTCCAGCTGGGTGGTAGCGGGAAAAATGTAATCGGCATACCGGGCTGTATCGGTAACAAAATGCTCGAGGACAACCGTAAACAAATCCTCACGCTGCAGGCCCTGAACGACCAGATTTTGATTGGGAGCCGTGACCGCAGGGTTCGCGTTATAGACAAATAAGGCTTTTATGGACGGATCCAACTCGGAAGAAGCCAGTGCCTGGCCTATTTGGATCATGCTGATTTCACGGGTTTCATTTTTTGACTCCGGCGAAAACTCCAGCCGTTGCCAGTTTAAAGCCTGGCCAAATAACTCATAGGTATAATGCAGCAGACCACCACCATGTTTGCGCCAGGCACCGGTGATGGCAGGCAGCATAGTGACCGCCTGGAAAGCGCTGGCTCCATTGGCCTGATGTTCCATGCCGATCAAAACTCGTATGACCGCAGGATCGCCATTGGCGTATTCGCGCGCAATCGTACGAATGCTTTCCGGTGGCAATCCTACCCCGGCGCTTATTTTTTCCGGTTCAAAATCCCGGACATAGGATTTCAACAACTCAATTCCGGAGGTATAGGAATCGATGTAATCCTGGTCCTGCAGCCCCTCATCCAGGATTGTTTTGATCATTGCCAATGCAAGCAGCACATCCGTTCCCGGCCGCGGCCGAATGTGCCAGTCGGCTTGTTTTGCCGTCTCAGAAAGGTAGGGATCGATGACAACCAATTTAGCCCCGGCGCTACGGGCTGATGTGACGAAAGGCCAGAGATGTTGATTGGACCGGGCTGTGTTGGTTCCCCACAGGATGATGTAGCGGGCATGGATGATGTCTTCAGGCAGAATGCCTGTGGTGCAGCCCATAACAGCTTCCGTGCCACTGGCAGCCGCATCCCCACAGATGGTGCGACCCAAACGGGATGCACCTAATTGGGTAAAAAAACGATTGCTCATCAAATTATTCTGGATCAGTCCCTCGGTACCTGCGTAGCCAAATGGTAATACAGCCTGGGGGCCATGGTCGGCAACTACTGTTTTTAATTTCTCAGCAACCTCCTTAATGCCCTGGTCCCAGGATATCGGGGTGAATTCCGCGGAACCTTTCGGGCCGATGCGCTTTAACGGTGTCTGAATACGGTCCGGATGATAGGTCACTTCCACCGGAAATTGATCCATCTTATTGCACAGCTTACCTGCAGTAAAAGGATTGCTTGTACTAGCCTGGAACTTTGTAACGCGATCATTATTTACGGTAACCTCCCAGCTGCAACAGTCCGGACAATCGTGATGGCAGGCCCCGAATGTCCGCTTATCCCGCTCCGGGTGACAGGCCCACTGGCCAACCATTGTGGTTGAAAGACCGGCTACCGTCACACCGCGGATTCCGGTTTCAATAAATGCTCTGCGGGTAAACGGTTTTGGGGTTTTGGTTTTGGTCATAATAAAAATGCCATTAAATGGTTTCGTTCCGATTCGTTGAAACGACCCGAAACATCGAAGAAACAAGATTGCTTAACTAAGATAATAAGGTTGTTTGTAAAAAATTTATACGTTCATTCTTTCCACGCTATTAAACGAACGATTGCTTTTTAAATCAAATGCAAAAACCAACTGTATGAAGGCAATTTTAATGCTGCTGGCTAGCTTATTGGTGGTCAATATGGGACGCGGACAGAACTGCAATGCTCCTTCCATATCGGATCTTTCCGCCGATAATAATGGGAATAATTCAAGTACCTTAAATTGTAGTGTTCCCAATAAACATGCGTATGAATGGCGCATCCGCATCCTGGGCACCAACAACTGGAACAACCTGGGAACAACCAATTACGGAACCATTCCGGTAGAAGTGGATCCCGGCCTTACCTACCAGTATCAATGCAGGGTGGAATGCACCGCTAATAATTTCAGCCCCTGGTCCCCTTCCGGTTCATTTACCGCTGCCTGCGAGCGCATACGCAATTATGAAGTGCACGCTAGCAACATAACCGCCAGTTCTGCACTGGCCAGCACCGATATCGATGGCGCCGATGCTTATGAATGGCGCTACCCGGAACCCAACTGGAATGATCCGGTCGCACCGCCTCCATTTCGAAATTTTAAAAGCAACGGACCTTCCATCACCCTTTCCGGTTTGACTTCCCGGACTACCTATGATCTGAGCGTACGCATGCGTTGCGGATCTGATTGGACGGCATGGTCCACAGCTATCGATTTTCAGACCACCTGTGCTACGGCAGGATCCGGAGACCTGGAAGCGGAAATCAACAGCTCTACTTCGGCAACCTTAAAATGCAATATTCCAAATGCAGACGAGTATCAATTCCGTTACCGGCAGCAAGGCGCTTCGAATTGGACCAATATTCCTAAATCCAATCGAGACTATATCGGTCTCCTTCAATTGCAACCAGAGCAAACTTATGAATTCCAGTGCCAGATCTGGTGTAATGGCGTCGCCACCGGATGGTCGGGAACGGCAACATTCACCATGCCAGATGATTGCTCGGCTCCCTCGACGGTATTTACAACCTTTATAACTACGAATAGTGCTAAACTTACCTGTGCGAGGACAAGCAATAGCCGAAAGAGCGATATCATCGAATACAAAAATCATTTTGATGCGCAGTGGTCCGTTTTCCCTGCGAGTACCAGTGGCAGTATCGATGTTACCAATCTGGATCCGGCGACAACTTACGATTGCCGGTGCAAAAGCCTGTGCAACGATGGGAGCCAATCGGGCTATTCACCCATCGTCTCTTTCAGGACAACGCATGATTTTGTCTGCCAGGTTGAACGGGTACGGGATTTCTACAATGCAGACGGACTAAATATCTACTTCGACCACTACCCGGACCTGAATGGCTTCATCGATTTGAATTACCGCATTAAGGGTGAAACCGTTTGGTCATTTTCCACTAAAAAAACGACCAGCGGAAACACTGATTTACTGGTTACAACCACCTTTTTAATCACTCCCGTCGAAGCAGGAGCAACTTATGAATACCGCTACCGGATAAACTGCAGCAGTACGGGCTGGACCAGCTGGTCCGGGATCAATCAGGTTGCCATCCCGCCTTGTGAAGCACCCTATGCGCTATCTACCACAGAAGAAACAACAGCCAATGATCTGGTTGACGTTACCATCGAGCTTTTTAATGGGTCAACGATCACGGACTGCGAGTGCGTCGGCGTCGAAACCAGTTCCAATGCGTTTATCGGGGGCAGGAAGATAGCTCCAAATACCTGGCAATTTACGCAGCTGTTGCCCAATAATCGGTACAGTTACCAATGCCGGGCTAAATGCAATTCCAATAATCCGGGATGGAGCGACTGGGGTAATGTATCCACTTTCGCAACCGAATGTGCAAACCGGCGGGGCAATGTATCGGATGTCACTTCATCTACCATCACCGTGGTGTGTCTGCCAGCTTCCGATTTTGCCTATAATGCCTATGTCCATTACCGGCCAGCAGGTTCCAGTTTTTGGCAAACAAGCCCGCGGCAAACCGGGAATGTAGTTACCTTAACTGGCCTGACTCCGGAGACAAAATACGAGTTGCAGGTTAAAATCGATTGCCACGGATCGGAATCATACGGTCCTTACAGTGCTTCTTTTTTCGCTACGACTCTCGCTGATCCCGGCACCGTTATAACGTGCGATCCCCCTGATGTGACCAATCTGTACGCCGATCAAATTGCCACGAATACCGCCACTATCCACTGCAACGTCAGCGGCCAAGCTGCCTACGATTTCCGGGTTCGAGTCAAAGGCACCCCGAATTTCACCGATATTCCGGAATCCGCTAATAACAGCCGGTCTCTCCCCGGACTCATGCCTGCCACCGAATACGAATACCAGTGTCGAATCAAGTGTACCACCAGCTTCAGCGACTGGTCCGCCAGTGCATTCTTCACAACGGAGCCAGAACCTGTCCTGCTCAACGAATGCCTGGCCCCGAAAATGACCAACTTAATCATCGATCAGGTGTCGGAAACACAGGCGACGGTATATTGCTCGCTTACTGCCGATGGTTATGACTTTCGTATCCGGGAAGCAGGTACACTGAGCTGGACCGACCACAACGATTCCGATCCAGGCATCACGTTCCTGGGACTGACTGCCGGGACCACCTACCAGGTAGAAAGCCGCTTATCCTGTGGTACGACCAAAAGTGATTGGTCGGAACCCGTTTCCTTTACCACATCCACCGAATCATGCGATCAACCGGTGTTGAACCAGTTCCGGTTAATCGGGCGTACCGCTCAAAGTTTTGAAATCGAGACCATTTTGACCGGATTCAGCGGATTTGAGTACCGGTACCGTATGACCGGAATGACCGAATGGAACTCGATACCCATATCGACATCCGGCTATTTGCTGCTCAATGATCTCTCCCCAGGTATCACCTATGATATCCAGGCCCGTATTCTCTGCGATGAATCACACCTAAGCCCCTGGAGCAAATCGGTTCAACTAACTACCCTAAGTCTCTGCGGAATCCCAGGAACCGATGAGCTTACGGTAGAATATGTAACCGATCAAAGTGCAACTTTAATCAGTAATGTCGAGGACGTGCCCGTTTACGACTTTCGCTATCGGCTGGCAGGCAGCAACACCTGGATTGACCTCAATCCGACCCGGCAAGGCGAACAGGTGGTGCGTGATCTGGAGGCCGATAAAACCTACGAATTTCAGAACCGGGTCTATTGTCCGGGCATTGGGGTGAGCGCGTGGTCAGCCAGCCAAACATTCCATACGGCCGGGCAAACAACCTCGGTTACTTCGGTTTCGGAGGGCGAGTGGACCATTTATCCTAACCCAGCCACTGCGGCATTTATCATCCGTGCAGCAAATATCCCTTCTGACAGCAGGATATGTATCCATAACTTGCAAGGGCAACTAATCCGGCAAATAATGCTACCGGAGGAATCGGAATTCCAGTTGCAGATGCACCTCGAGGCGGGATTTTATATTGTAAGCATCCAGTCTCCGGGCGCCATCCAATCGAAAAAACTGATTGTCCGGTAAGGGGTTTCGGATTGGATAGCAGGTTAGTTTATCTTATTGAAAACGCCCAGAGCTCCAAGGGTTAAAGCGTTGACTTTCCCCTGACTATTAAAGTGAAAGGTAATGGATTGCATCCAGTACCTCACATCGCTCGGGTTCTCGCCACCAATAAAATGAAAGGTGTCCAGATGCCAGTGTTCCAGCGGTCCGGCCAGTGACTCCGGCGAGGTTACGGTCAACTGGCCATCCACAACCGCCAACTGGAGATCTCCCCATGCCATATGGTGAAAGGTGCCGGCATATCCAGCAGGAGCCAATCGTGGCTTGGTGTCGGTAAGCCGCTCCGCATTCATTTTGTCCAATGCCTTCTGCATTTGAGCAGGCGCAGAGCCATACAATTTCAAAAATTCAGAACTCCAATCCCTGAGCGGTTCCGGACTTTGACTTAGTACATCGAAGGTTCGGTACATTAAAGCATGACGCACTTCAGCATGATCCAGGTTCCCCAGGAAATAGTAACCAATACCGTCTTGCTGAACCAATCCTATCTGTGCAATCGTGCCGCCCAGGCTACCGGTATGAAAATCCACACCCATCCCGTGATAATCCTCCTGAAACCAACCTTTGGCATAGGTGATCCATTTGGGGCCTGTCAATTTAGCCGTAGGGTAAAAATCATTGGCAGGGACAATGGCTCCGGGCAGGAATAATTCCATCCAGGTGGCAGGTTTTACCAGTCTTCCCCCATCGTACTTGGAGCTATCCAGTATACTGACGACCCATTTGGACATGTCTGCAATACACGACCAGATGGCTCCGGCCGGAGCGATGGAATCGGCATTTGCATCGGGTATGGGTACAATCGGTCCGGTGCCATACGCATAATGATGCGGTATGGAACGATTGGATTGCACCTGACTACGTGCTTTGGTGGGATAGCTGTTGTTCATATGAAGGGGAACAAAAATGCGTGTTTGGATAAAATCCGCCCAGCTCATACCGCTTAAAAGCTCAATGAGTTTGCCGGCAGCCAGATACATAATGTTCTGGTATGTATATCCCCCCCGCAAGGGATAGGCCATAGGGATATAACGCATGCGGTAAAGAATTTCATCCGGAGATAAGGTTAACCCGGCCCAGAGATAGTCGGTGTTGGGCACGCCCAAATTATGCGTGAACAAATCGCGCACGCGCATTTGCTGGGTTACAAAAGGATCCGATAGCTGAAATTGTGGCATATGGTCAACCACTCGATCATCCCAGTTTACTTTTCCTTCATCGACCAGGATAGCCATTGCCATTGCGGTGAATGCTTTGGAAGTAGAGCCGATGTTGAAGATGGTTTGATCATCAACCATTTCACCGGAACCCAGGCGGCGTTCACCATAACCTTTCGCCAGGAGGACCTGATGATCTTTAATCACCGCCACAGCCATCCCGGGAATATTCCATTGCTGGCGGGAATGCTCAAAATAGTCGTCCAAAGCCTTGCTGTCAATGGCGGTTGATTGCGCCCGTAGCATGCCAAGAAGCCCGAGTCCAATGATGATGCTAATCCATTTTCTCATGGTAATAAAGATACCCTTTTCCAATTTTGCCGGAAAACAAATCCAAAATGAACGACTTGCCTGGAAAGAAATGAATTAGCCCCTAACAATAAATTCATAAGAAATATTGTTAATTATATATTATCATAAAACATTATTCTTTTTTTACTCCGTCTACTGAAATTATCTTCTGTAACTTTAAATCATTATCATCTTTAAATCAATTAACTATGGGTGTCGAAAGTATCTTAATCTGGATTCTGCTGGGTGCAGTGGCCGGATGGTTGGCCGGGCAACTTTATAAAGGAAGCGGCTTTGGCCTGTTTGGCAACATTGTCGTGGGCATTCTAGGTTCTTTCCTGGGCGGATGGCTGGGTCATAAAATGGGCGTTGCCGGTGCGACCACCGGTGGATTTAGCCTTGCCAGCATACTGACTGCGGTTGTCGGGGCAGTCGTTTTGTTATTTATCATTGGATTACTGAAGCGAAAGTAGGCAGCCTTTCTTCCAAATTTTATTGCAATCAATGCATTCCGGCCAATCCGGAATTTGTTAACTATAGCCTGATCAAGAGTAACTCCGCATCCGGAGACAATGCTTCTATTTCCAGTTTTCCGGTTTTTTGCAGATACAATCCATCACGCGTTCCCAGTAAACAATGATTTACTTCGAAGGCCCCTTGGATGCTGTATACAAAATAATTGTGTTCCTGGTCTCCATTCTGAAGGGTGACCTCATCCCTGCCCTGGAATCGCCCCAGCAGGACTGATGGGTGCAATTCTATCCAGGATTTGTCCGGGTGCTCATCCAGACTTACTATTATTGACTCGTAGTCTGTTTTCCGGGTTGGCATGGTGAGGTGCAAGAAGTTAATCGCATCCTCTGCGTAAGGGTTACTCAACCGGAAAGGCTTTTTGAGATCATGCCAGACCAACGCTTGTTTCTCGTCAATCAATACGTTGCCTCCTTCCCCGTCGAACACCACATCGCCAACATACGGTAACACAATCGTGACTTCATCCCGTCTGCTGTGGCCGGCAATGACAATGCCCGGATTTAAGTAATAATCCCTTATGACCAATCCCTGGTGGTCAGTCACATAACTATAATTCATAGTCTTCCGCCGGTCAGCTAAAAAGATGTGGGAATGTGGTCTCATCGCGATCATAACCTATCCATTGAAACGAGTGAATAAAAATATTTGTGTTCAGGGTCACGGAATCCGGCTGGATCTTTTGACCAGCGATCAACAATTCATGCTGGTCCACCGGTGCAACCAGCAACCGGTCATGATAACTCGCGATCCAGAGCACCTCTTTGGAAAAGAAGGTAATTGCCACCCGGTGTTTATCCCGCAAATGCCGGTGTGAACCGACAATTTCAAATTGAAAGTTCTCAAAAGGGATCCATGGCTTCCCGGACAGATTCACCACGTCCGGAATGGTCTGATTGAGTTTCCTCAAATAGCCGATGGCGGCCGTACTGACCAATCCGTGTAACTTTTCTGCACGCGGGAAAGCCCGGACAAGCTCTTCATAGGTCGCCAGTGCACCCGACTGGTCATAAAACTGGGCCTGCATACAAAACTCATGATAGGTATCGACAAATAAGTCGTGTTCCCATTCTACGGTGCTATGCACATCAATGACCTTGCGATAAGCCAATTGAATGACCGTTCCCGGCGGGGCAATATCCGGGCTGTTTGGAAGCGTACCGGGATATGATTTAGTTTTCATGCCTTAACGACTATAGTGTGCGTGAGCGTGTAACCATCATCTATACTGCCCGAGACAGATGCCAGTTCATTTTCATAACCGTCATTAAAAATATTATCCCGCTCATTGGTGGTGTCCGCCAGGCCCTTCGTATAATATTGAGTTGCCGTCGAGTAGATGTGATCACAAACCGTTTTGGGAAAGGCGATCTGGGTCACCAGCAGGGATTTGCCGCTGGAATTGTAAATGTGCACATGAATGTGCACGGCTCTTCCGGAATACCAACCGGGGAAAATGGACGTGAAACGCACCTGACCTTCGCTATCCGTAATTTGACGCCCACGCAAAAAATGAACATTGGTCAGATTGACGCTCTGCATTCCGGAACCGCCATACTCCGAATAATAACCATCCTTATCGCAATGCCAGATATCCACAATCGTATCCGATAAGGCTGTGCAGCCATTGTTGGCATTTTTGATGGTCAGGGTTACATCCATCTGCACCCCGGTCCGGTCACTACGAATATCCTGGATCTGCAGATCGCTAGGATTCTTGGTCGGAAATGGTCCTGCTGTTTCGGTGTTGGTCACCGCACAGTTTGTTGCCGAATCTCCATTGGAAGAGCCTTGGGAGTCCGTTATTTCACTGGAAATACCACCGGTTAGGTCCTCTTTGGTACAGGCAATCAAGGCCGATGTAGTGATCAGGCCCAGGCCTGCTTTCTTCAGAAATTCAATGCGTTTCATAGCCATCTTTTGGTAAGAAAGCCATGAATGTGGGGTTTGTACCTAAGCCCTATGTTAATTAACCTTAATAAGCAGTGCCAGTTAATGGTTTACCTCCCGATTGGTCTTTAATTGAAATACATCCGGACGCGCGTAATGCCCGGCGGCATCAAACATCCGCTTTGCAACAGTTATTTATCTGCAAAAAATGCAGCAAGGGAAGCAAATGGTCATTTGGCACAAGCCGAATTCAGCGCATAAAATGAATTTGTGGCATCTAATTCCTGGTCCAGGTAAAGCTTTCCCCCGGAGCCAGATCCACCGGGATTTCTGCATTTCCGATCTGAACCCGGGTTTTACCACCATTGGGAGCAGCAATTAAAACGTGGCTAGCCTGATGATCTTCCCATTTAATGGATACCTCAAAATTTCCGCGTGCTTTTAATCCGGATACCGAACCACTGGCCCAGAGGTCCGGCAAGGCGGGAAGGATTGCTATATGGTCCTCATGGGACTGGATAAGCATTTCCGCAATTCCAGCCGTATACCCAAAATTACCATCGATCTGGAAGGGTGGATGCATGTCAAACAAATTGGTTGTGATGGATTTTTGTAGCAACAGGCGGATGTGATCGTGGGCCATGTTGCCATCCTGAAGACGGGCAGAAAAATTGATCAACCAGGCTCTACTCCATCCGGTGCCTGCGCCTCCATGATCAAGTCGGTATTGCAGGGTATTACGGACCGCCTGAAATAAATCCGGAGTCCCTGACCGGGTAATGGCGTCACCGGGATGAAAGGCATAGAGATGGGACATGTGACGATGCCCTGGTTCCGGCTCCGCATAAGGGCGGTCCCATTCCAGCAAACGACCATCCGGCCCGATGACGGTACCTGATCTTAATTTGCTCCGTTTTGCTTTAATGTCCTGGTATAATTTATCCCGGAGGTCCAGTAGTTCACTAGCTTTCAGGAAATGATCAAATACCTCCGCAACAATCTGTTGATCGATGGCGCTGCCGAGACAAAAGGTTACTTGCGTACTGTCAGGCAGGAAATATTGATTCTCCGGAGAGCTCGACGGCGCCATCACCAACTGGTGATCGCGAGGATCTTCAATCAGATAGTCTCCATAAAATGTGGCGATCTCCCGCATGGCCGGATAGGCTCTTTCACGCAGGAAGGATTCATCTCCGGTAAAAGCAAAGTGCTGCCAGTAATGCTGCATCAACCAGCCCCCCGCACCCAGCCAACTACCCCAGAAGGGTGTGGCTGCCCGAAGCCAGGCAGGAGCCCAGAGGTCGGTGGCATGGGGCAGAACTGCACCCTGCATGCCATAGTTCACCTGTGCAGTCGATTTCCCCCGCTCGATAACCCGGTCCACAAAGGAAAAAAATGGCTCGGTCAGATCGCTCAAATTGGTCACTTCTGCCGGCCAGTAATTCATCTGTATGTTGATGTTTAAATGATAGTCAGCATTCCAGGGGGCTTCAATATGCCGGTTCCAGAGCCCCTGCAAGTTGGCGGGATTGGTCCCTGGCCGTGAACAACTGATCAGTAAATAACGTCCGTAATGGAAGAGCAGCGCCTCCAGCCCGGGGTCATCCGCACCTTCCCGTACCCGTTCAAGCCGTTGTGTTGTCGTCAGGTTGCTGTAGTCCGGACCTTCCAAATCCAGTGATACTCTATTGAAGTATCCCTGGTAATCCTGGATATGTCTGTCCGCTAGTTCTTCAAAGGACCGGCCAAGCACGGCTTGCAGGTCCCTGGCGCTGCGTTCCTGAAAATCCTGTCCATAATAGCTGGTATTATTGACAATATATATGGTAACCTTCTTACCGTTTCGAAGCATAAGACTGTCAGCGGAGACATCGATCTGCGCTTCCGGCGCCCACACGCCCACCCGGGTATCGAATTGAATGCCGTGATTGATGGGCATGGGTTCATTGTCCAGCTTACCGCCCAACTGAGTGACTTCACCCTGCATGTGCAATGTCCGATCCCCTTCTCCTGTCGTGACAGCCGTAGACCGATCGTGATCTAAGGGTCTGGAAAGGTGCATGGAAAAATTGAGGCCCCGGGGATCGGTTGTAGTAATCTCCATCACCATAACCCGATCGGGCGCCGAAGCCAGGATCCGACGGGTGACCTGATAACCATTGTGCAAATAGGAAACCGCAGCAATGCCCGTCCTGAGATCCAGTTCCCGCTGGTAACTACTGACTTGCTGATGACCCAAACGGATGTTAAGATCGCCCAAGGTCTGATGCGAACGGGTGATCGATTTGCGCGAAAACTGCTGCACATACAGATTCTGGGCAGCATTGATATCTCCGGCGAACAAAAGACGGCGAACTTCGTCCAGATCTTGCCGGGTAGCTGGCGGATTCTCCCATTCCGGCGATCCCGGCCACATGGAATCATCATTGAGTTGCAGGTATTCCACCACCGGATTGCCATAGACCATGGCTCCGATCCGGCCATTCCCGATGGGCAATGCATCCTCCCAAGCCTTCGACGGCTCATCATACCACAACGTCAGATCCTGTGCCTGAATAATTGTACCCAGGAAAAAAAGAATAACGAAGATTAAATGACGCATCCCTTTTCTTTCCAAAATAAGAAACTGCCTCAGAATAGCTCTATGCCCAACCTTAAAATCACCAGCATCAGAAATCCAATGTCCAGCGTCTAATAATCTTATGGCTCACCAAGTCAATTATCTCCAATCCGGAACTTGACACCTAACCCCACCTGATAAAGTCCGATTCCAAAGTCATTAAAAATGGAGTTCGCATCATTGACATCGCTGAAGGTTGAAAAATAGCTCACGTCCATGCAAAATTTGACGCGTTGACCGGCTTCAAATCCCAACGAGGCTCCGCCGTAATTGAGACTTCCATCGCCAATCACGAATTGGGATATGTATCTCGGTGTCAGGTAGACGGCAAATTTTTCCGATGGGTGAACGGACATATGCAATGGAACATGGGCTTGCAGGAGTAAATTATCCAGCGTACCGCCCTGAAATCCCAAACCGGCACCCAGAGCAAGGGCAAACTTGGAATACTGGTCGCCCACGATCTGGAATTTACCATCAAATACACCGCTGAGACCGGTCGATACTTTAAGGCCGACATCCACCTTTTCACCTACTCCATAACGGCCCCACAATTCGATCACCGGAAGCACTGGCGTTGAGCCATCGACATCATCGATCAATTCGGTGAATCCGGCGCCGGAGGCGGCAAATCCAATCTCACCATTGTTCTTTCCTACCGTCTTGGCGGTTTGGAATGAGGATAGCTGAGCACAACTGGTCAACCCTGCCAGGGCGACCAGCATCAACAGTTGGTTCCTAATTTTCATACAATTTTTAGTTAGAGGTTTATCAGTCCTCTAAAGTAAGATATTATTGGAATTAGTAATCTATAAGTTCTTGCAGGACGGCAAGAACCTTTCCTGAATTGGGTAACATAGTCACTTCCAGCGTACGGTTTTGGGGAATAGCAGGTACCTCTTCGGATCCCACCACGCGTACCGGTGCATCCAGGTCCCGGAAACACTCCTGTTGGATCCACCCTGCCAGGCTCTGCACAAATGAAGGATGAGGCTTTTCGATAATAAATTAAACATCTGTAGCATACCTGAACGGTAAATCAAGTCGATGCATTGGCATAGATTAATTTTGACTCCTATTAGCCATTATTTATTATCGAGTCAATTAAGCCTTTCTTAATCTATCTTATTCGATATTTTTTTAAATCCTATTTTCGTTTTATAAAAAGTAAAAATCATAATTAGGCAAATTGCTATCCTTATTATTAAATTATTTACAAATAATATAAGTATTATAAACAACGAAGTTAATATTATTTGCCACCAAGGCCGTTTATTAAATATTTCTCGATTAACTATTTGACGCATACTCTTAAATATAATCAAAATTCACATTGTTCATAAGCAGCCAAAATTCCATCCTGATAACTCAAGTGTATTACATATTCCTCTGATTTACACAACATTGATGTCGTGCGATTAGAATACTAATTGCAACTATTGTATACATCAATATATCTTGCGTCTTCGGCAATCCAACTTGAATTAAATGTAGACAAACAAGTTGCATTAAGCAAGTGGGTGAATATTATTAATAATCAAGCAGCTCCTGCAAGACTTCACGAACTTTTTGTGCGTTGGGCAACATGGTCACTTCCAGCGTACGGTTAAGGGGAATGGCAGGTACCTGCTCAGAGCCCACCACGCGTACCGGTGCATCCAGGTCCCGGAAACACTCCTGTTGGATCCACCCTGCCAGGCTCTGTGCGAAGGATGGATGCGGAGGCTCTTCGGTCAGCACCAATACTTTGTGGTATCGAGCCACCTGCTTCCTGATCAATGCTTCATCCAATGGGAACAGGGTACGCAGATCCACTATGCCGATCTGATCCGGCAGAGATTTCGCAGCTTCAGCCGCCCAATAAACCCCCATGCCGTAAGTGACCACCAATACCTTTGGGTCCCGTGCTTCCACCACCAATCGCCCTTTTCCCAAAGGCAGAATGTAGTCCTCAGCAGGATCGATGCATTTGGCCTTTTCGGTACCCGGTACCTTGGACCAGTACAAACCCTTGTGCTCAAAGATCACCACTGGATTCGGATCGTAATAAGCGGCTTTCATCAGCCCCTTGAGGTCAGCCCCGTTGCTGGGATAGGCGATTTTGATACCCCGGATGCTGGTAACTACCGATTCGATGCTGGAAGAATGGAACGGACCTCCACCTACATAGGCGCCTATCGGAACCCGGATGATGCAACTAACCGGCCACTTGCCATTGGACAGATAACAGGACCGGCTCACCTCGGTAAAAAGTTGATTGAGCCCTGGCCACATGTAATCAGCAAACTGGACCTCGACAATTGGTTTTAAACCCACCGCCGACATCCCTACCGTGCTACCAATAATAAAGGCTTCCTGGATGGGCGTATTAAATACCCGGTGGTCGCCGTATTTTTCAGCCAGGGTGGCAGCCTCGCGAAAGACACCCCCTAAGCGACGGCCTACATCCTGTCCGTAAAGCAGGCATTCCGGATGTTTGCGCATCAACTCATCGATGGCATGCAAAGCCGCATCGACCATGACTACCTCCTTTCCACCTACCGGACTCCGTATACCCTGTTCCTGCTGCACTGGAGTAGGTGCAAAGATGTGGGTATATAAATCTTCCGGGCTTGGCTCCGCAGCCTGACGCGCATTATCAAATGCTTCAGCTACCTGCCGGCGAATGCTTGCTTCCAGCTGATCCAGGGCATCCGGAGCATAGCCTTCTTCAAGCATTAACTTCCGCAAACGCGGATAGGGATCCTTCTCTTGTTGCTCGGCCAGATCATCGCGGTACCATTCTTTGCGCACGCCGGAGGTGTGATGATTCAACAAGGGTACCTGAGCATGCAGCAGGAAAGGCCGTCGCTCTTCACGCATGATCGCAAGAATTTCTGCCAATTCTCGATAGCTGGCTGCAAAGTCGTAACCCTGCACCTGACGACCTTCGATACCGGGAAATCCCTGAACGTATTCGAAGGCATTCATCGCGCGCACCTCGCTGCTATGGGCCGAGATATCCCATTCATTATCCTGCACAAAAAAGAGGATGGGTAATTGTTTCAGGGAAGCAATCTGCAATGCTTCCGAAACCTCGCCCTCTGTCATCGCCGCATCGCCAATTGAACAGACCACGATTGGGGTTTCCGTTTGCCCGGAGGCCATCCCGTTTAGCTCGCGGTACCGCAGTCCCATAGCCACACCGGTAGTTGGTATAGCCTGCATCCCGGTAGCGGATGACTGATGGGGTATTTTTGGTTTGTCGGTATCTTTGAGGCTTGGGTGGGAATAATATACCCGGCCACCGGAGAATGGGTCGTCGATTTTAGCCAAAAGCTGCAACATCAGTTGGTAGGGCTCCATACCGATAGCCAATAACAAGGCATCATCCCGGTAATAAGCACTCAGATAATCCTGCGGCTTTAATTGCATCCCCAGGGCTACCTGAACTGCCTCGTGGCCTCTCGACGTAGCATGCACATAGGTAGAGACGAATTTAAAATTCGCTTCGTAATGCTCACTCATTGCTTTTGCAGTGAACAAGTAGCGAAACGCTTCGTCCAAAATCTT
This sequence comes from Lewinellaceae bacterium, assembly GCA_020636355.1. Lineage (GTDB taxonomy): Bacteria > Bacteroidota > Bacteroidia > Chitinophagales > Saprospiraceae > JAGQXC01. The sequence goes on from JACJYB010000015.1 coordinate 73,337, forward strand.
CTGGTCGATTGAGGCTATCGCAGATTCCATGGCTAATTTGGTTAAGGCTCTTAATCCCCTAAGTTAATAATCTCTCCCTGGGATGCAATCGTCATCCCAGCTGCTTCCACTTCTTTTTGAGCATTCGAACCTGGCTGGAGGACCGGATTCGTATGATTAAAATGGATGAACCGGACTTTATGTTTTGTGGAGTCGGGCAAAGAAGATAGTCTTTCGATGGTCTCCCGGATAAATGGATGTGGGATTTCTGACATATCGCGGTTGGGTATCTCTCCATCGGCGAAGAAGCTACCGTCCACCAACGCCAGGTCAACTGAATTGAGGATCTCATTAAGATCCTGATCCCAACGTTCCCATTTATCAATATCGGGTATAAAAAGGACCCGATGGGTATTAGCCCGAATGATAAAGCCAACCGTTTCCGAATATTCGTCCCGATGGGGCACCCGGATGGGTGTTATGCCTAAAGCATCGGTTATAGCCGACTCCTGGCCGTTTTGCAGCGGTCGCACGTCGATGTTGTGCAGGCGCACCAGTTGATCCCAGGGACCATTGGTGCGGAGAAAAGTGTCCATATGCGGCATAGCATAGACCGGAATAGCCTGCGCCCCCATCACCTCACGACCCAGATGCATCAGTCCGGTATAATGACCAATATGCGCGTGCGTGAGGAAAATTCCACTGATGGTGCCGGCAAAACGTGGGTCGAGTGTATCCAGCAAATGCAATTGATCGGGAAAATCAGGTGTGGCATCAAAGATCCAGCGCTGGCCGGATGCCGGATCTACAAGTCCCAGGCAGGATACAAAGCGGCGGTTCGCCGGATTTTCCCATGCCGCGGTGCAGCAGCTTTTCTGACAATTCGCCTGCGGATAGCCGGCATCCTGGGCAATACCCAAAACCGTGAGGTAAGGGTCTTTTGCGGGGACACGGTTGTGTTTGATGGGAGGTGCAGGAGTAGGTAACTGACAGGCAAAAAAAAGCAGATAGCCGCTTAATATCGCAACCATCTGCTTTTTGTATCGGTTTGAAGTCATAACTAGGATTAAGGGGCCAGGTCAACACCCTGTACCAGCAATGACACTTCGTTATTCAAAACTTCAATAAAGCCGTTGAGTATACTGAACACCTTCTTTTCACCGGATTCGGTGATGATGCGCACCTTACCCTGCTGGAGAGAAGATACTATCGGAGCGTGTCCTGCCAATACTTCAAACTGGCCAGCCGTACCAGGTACTTTGACCGATTTGATGTGTCCGCGGAAGACCTCCATTTGCGGTGTTAATACGATCAGTTCCATGCGTGATTAATTACCTGATGTTTCGGCAAGCATTTTCTTTCCTTTCTCGATGGCTTCATCGATGGTACCTACCAGGTTGAAAGCTGATTCCGGATATTCATCCAATTCACCGTCAATGATCATATTAAATCCGCGTATGGTCTCCTCGATCGGAACCAATACGCCTTTCAGACCGGTGAATGCTTCAGCAACGTGGAATGGCTGTGACAGGAAGCGCTGTACTTTACGGGCGCGGTAAACGACCATTTTATCTTCCTCGGAAAGTTCTTCCATACCCAGGATGGCAATGATATCCTGCAATTCGTTATAGCGCTGCAAAATGTTTTTCACCCGTTGTGCCGTGTTGTAGTGCGATGCACCAATGATGTGCGGATCCAGTATCCGTGAAGTAGAATCCAACGGGTTTACTGCCGGATAGATACCCAGTGCTGCAATTTTACGGTCCAGTACGGTGGTAGCATCCAGGTGCGCAAAGGTAGTTGCAGGAGCCGGGTCCGTCAAGTCGTCCGCAGGAACGTAAACCGCCTGTACCGAGGTGATGGATCCCCGCTTGGTGGAGGTAATTCTTTCCTGCATCACACCCATCTCGGTTGCCAGGGTAGGCTGATAACCTACCGCTGAAGGCATCCGTCCCAACAGAGCGGATACTTCAGAACCGGCCTGGGTGAAACGGAAAATGTTATCGATGAAGAACAGAATGTCACGACCTCCTGCCGGATCGGAGAGGTCTCCATCCCGGTAATATTCTGCAATGGTCAGTCCGGACAGAGCCACCCGGGCACGTGCACCGGGAGGTTCATTCATCTGACCAAATACGAAGGTTGCTTTTGAATCTTTCAGTTTTTGCTGGTCTACGACGGACAGGTCCCATCCACCTTTTTCCATGGAATGCATGAATTCCTCACCATAGTTGATGATGCCAGCCTCAAGCATTTCACGCATCAGGTCATTTCCTTCACGGGTACGCTCTCCCACCCCGGCAAATACGGAAATTCCTTCGTACCCTTTGGCAATGTTGTTGATCAATTCCTGGATCAATACGGTCTTGCCTACGCCGGCTCCACCGAATAATCCGATCTTACCTCCTTTGGCATAGGGCTCAATCAGGTCGATCACCTTAATACCGGTGTACAATACCTCGGTATCGGTTGATAGCTGCTCGTACGTAGGTGGTTTGCTGTGGATCGAACGTGCACGGTCGTCTTTAACAACGGCACCAATTCCGTCAATGGGTTCACCAACCACATTGAACAGACGTCCTTTAATCTGATCGCCGACCGGCATTTTGATCGGTGATCCGGTATCTACAACCTCCATTCCGCGGAACAAACCGTCGGTGGAGTCCATAGCTACCGTACGTACGCTGTCTTCACCCAGGTGTTGCTGACATTCCAGCACCAATTTTGCCCCATCCGGGCGGTTGATGATTAATGCATTTAAAATATCCGGAAGCTTGGAGCCTTCACCCTCAAAGCTGACGTCCACAACCGGACCGATAATCTGTTTTATTTTACCAATATTTGCCATAATGATATAAGGTTGAATGGGCTTCTTTAAAAACCGGTGCAAAGATACACGTTTTCACTTTTCACCCAAACCCAAAACCTGCTATTTTCCGACATAAAATGTCAACGTACCAATCATTTAATGATTGAATATCAATCAGTTCGATGGCTGTCGACCTTATCGTTTACAAGAGCACGGAATGGACTAATAAAATTCGCTGTAGCTTATCTGCTGCAATAGATTATTTTATAGGTATACCAACTGGGTAAATCCTGGGATCCAGCCAGGCGGAGACAGATAACTTTATACGTGTCGCTCGGCATGATACGAAGAACGTACCAACGGGCCACTTTCAACAAAATCAAAACCTTTTGCCAACCCGATGTCACGGTATTCGGCAAAAACATCCGGGTGAATAAACTCGGCTACCTGGATATGCATGGGTGTGGGCTGAAGGTATTGACCAAGCGTCAACACATCACATCCGTGGGCTACCAGATCGTCCATAATCTTCAGAACTTCATCACGGTTTTCGCCAAGACCGAGCATGATGCCGGATTTGGTGCGCTTGCCAAATTCTTTAATGCACCTGATCTGATCCAGACTGCGCTGGTATTTGGCCTGGGGTCTTACTTTGCGGTAAAGACTTTCTACCGTCTCCATGTTGTGAGACACCACTTCCTGACCACCGCTGATCATCCGTTCAAGGGCGTCCCAGGTTCCCTTCACGTCAGGGATCAGGGTTTCGATGGTGGTAGCGGGGCTGATTTCTTTTACCGCGCGAACGGTCTGATACCAGATCTCGGCTCCGCGGTCTTTTAATTCATCGCGATTGACCGAAGTGATCACCGCATGCTTCACCTTCATCAGGAATATGGCCTCGGCGACCCGGCGTGGTTCGTCCTCATCGTATTCGTTAGGGCGGCCGGTCTTCACGGCACAAAAGGAACAGGAACGCGTGCAGGTATTTCCCAGGATCATAAAAGTAGCCGTACCCGCTCCCCAGCATTCACCCATGTTCGGACAATTGCCGCTCTGACAGATGGTATGCAACTGATATTCATCCACCAGGGTACGCACTTTTTTGTATTCGGTACCAATAGGTAGTTTAACCCGCAACCATTCCGGTTTACGTCTTTTGGGAGGAGTAGCATCCGGCTGAACGATAGGAAGTTCTAACATACCTGACAAACAGTTTGGAGATCACTTTCGTTTACCAAACTGCAAACTTACATAAAGATTCAGGAAATAGGGTTTGTAGGTGTCCTGAACCATAATGGGCATCCGCTGTGTGAATAAATCGAACATAAGGCCCGTCTCGATAAAGCGTACATACTGATCTTCCGGACCCCAGGAAAAATGAGCGCCGATCTTACCTTGTACACCGGGAACGAACTTCATTTGGGAAATTCCTTTGAAGAAACTGGAATGACCATAAATATCATTGGGGTCGAGGAATTCTTCTGCATTAGCCTCACTGTAGCGTTCACTAAACGTGCGCGTGCTATTCCCGTCTTCGACAATGCGTTTGATTTCCAGGTAATAAGGCTTTAACATACCCAGGGCGGGACCTATCTCATAGCTGTAACCGACGGCAACACCCTTTCTCCGGGCTTTTTCTCCGAAATAATGGATACCTCCCAGCGAACCTCTGAGTACCAGCAAACTGTTCTGCTTGCCATAAATGTAACCATTGATCGAGGTAATGGACTGCAGGATCGTTTGACTTCTCAGATTTTGCCGGAATTCTTTCGGATCGCGCAGGTAGCCTAGCTCAACCCGGTAAAATGAGGTCTTATAATAGCGCAGTATCTGATTTTTGGAATAACCAATATTAAATCCATTGGTATTCATTCGCATCTGAAAGGCCCATTCTTCCGTGTAGAGAAAGCGTCGGGCATTGGCATTATCATCCGATCCAAACAGGTTAAACTGGGCCTGGAGTGAACAAGCCAGGAGCATAAAGAATAAGACGTATAGCGGTTTCCTGCTCATTTATCGTAATAATGATCCTATCAAAGTAGGTATTTTCAGATCAAGTTGCAAATCCATTTTTCCGAACCGGCATATGCACCTGTTTCAAACCGGAAAAAAACCTATCTTTCCACACTGTAATTGACGATTATGCCGAATGTATTGAGTGAAACGCAAAGCATTGCCAACCGGTTCATTGCAGAACTTCGTGATGTTCATGTCCAGCAGGATTCGATGCGGTTCCGGCGCAATCTCGAACGAATGGGGGAGGTCATGGCCTATGAAATCAGCAAGACGCTTGATTACCAGGAAATAACCGTCGAAACCCCACTCGGAAACGCTACCGAAATCGTGCCCGAGGATCAGATCGTACTGGCAGCCATCCTGCGTGCAGGATTGCCGATGCACCAGGGTATGCTCAATTATTTTGACCACGCAGCCAATGCCTTCATTTCTGCGTATCGTGCCCATAGCGAAGACGGCTCTTTTGAAATCCAATTGGAATACGTCACTGCTCCGGAACTGGATGGAAAGGTACTGATCATCTCCGACCCCATGCTGGCAACCGGAGCTTCCATAGAGCGTACGCTGCGCAAATTAAGCGAACTGGGAACTCCGAAGTCCATCCATGTCGCCAGCATTATTGCTGCCAGACAGGGCGTGATGCACATTCGTCGGCTCTATCCGCATGTGAAATTATGGGTCGGCGCAATCGATGAAGAACTGACTGCAAGAGCTTACATAGTCCCCGGCCTTGGGGACGCCGGCGACCTGGCGTACGGCGCCAAAACGGAATAAGTAAAGAGGTAAAAGAAGTGACAAAGGTAAAAGAGGTGCAAGAAGTTGTTCCGTTTCCCCGGGTTTAAGCCATCAGGCAAAAGAGTGGTCCAGGTTACTACTTCTGCTACCTCTTTGACTTTTTTCACCTTATCAATTATCCTTTTTCTTCCGGATCATGAATCACTCCATCAAACACAATTGTTCCGGTGGGAAGGTGATAAACAATCAAGGCAAAGGAATGATCAAATACATAAGCGGGAGGCAACGATGTGGCACCAATGCTGACTGAGGTGACGGCCGCTCCGTCGATCCCCTTCTCATCCATTTTAAGATAGGTCCGGTGATCCACCCGGCGGATAAACAGGTTTCCCTTGCCGGACACGCCTAAACCGCTAAAATCAGCGGTTTGAGGATCAAAAGGATCCTCCATACCTAATGTCTTGAATGGTTCATTTAACAGCACTTTATACCCCAACTCTAATTTCGGAATAGTGAGTAAGGCTCGCGAAGGCTGATGACTCTGGGAAATAAATCCAGCAAACATGGATTTCACCGCTTGGTGCCAGGCTATAGGTGATTGCACCGGATCTGCTAGTGGCAAGACAAACATAACCGCATAATTGGAATCCTTCAAAGGCAATTGAACCATAGCCCCTTGGTCATTGCGCTCGTGGATCAGATTCCAGTCCAGATGCATCATGGGGACCGATATGGCAGATCCGGTCGGAAGATGGAAATCCTGATCAAAGGTAGATTCCACTGGGAAAGGATACAACCAATCCCCGCTGAGGGTGAGCGCATTCAATAGAATCAATACATCGTCATCGGTGATTTGATCGATAATCTTGTCAATTTTTCCTTCCGTCTTGTCCTTGACCCACTGATTGACCTCATCCACGGCAGTCGATTGATCAAAGTCCAAATTCAAGTACGGAGCCTCAAAAGCATTGGTCATAACCTGTCGAAACTGGTCATCAAGGGTCAGACGATTGGGATCATAAAATAACGTATTGTACGACCGGAAACGGGTAGCGCCAGGTCCTCCCTTCATCAAGCCATCCCATTCCGGATAACTGGCTGCAACATCTGCGGGAGTCAGGCTTCCAAGACTTAAACCAGTAATTAGTTGCGTTTTCGTCTTATTTAAGGCGCCCTGTAGCGTCATTTCCATGGCCGACTGAATGCTGTAAGGGCTGATGAGTACATTTTTCCATGCGGTATCCAACGTGGATAGCAATGAAAATCCGACTTCATTGTTTGCTTTGACCAACGCATCCACATCAACCTTTCCTGTTATTGCATTCGGGTCCTTCACTTCCGGAGAACAGGAAATGACCACGAGGGTCAGTAAAACAAGTTTGATCCAATTTTGTAGCATAATCAGGGTGTGTTTATTTGATAAACGGAAGAATGCCCTGCGACCGTTGGGAACTGCACGAAATATTAACACTTATCCCCTCACCTGACTGGTATGGTCTGGTCCGTTTTCCGGCTACAACGCCGGTATGCCGGTCGGCTGGTGGCCTGAATTATTTTACTAGCTTTGTTCAGACTGAATTGTACCGAATATGCATGAAATTCATCCGGCGATCTATCTGTTGTGTATCCTTGGGTATTTCCTTCTGTTGATCATTGTCTCCTACTTCACCAGTCGCAAGGCAGATAATGATAGTTTTTTCCGGGCCAACCGGCAATCTCCCTGGTATCTGGTGGCATTTGGTATGATCGGCGCAAGTCTCTCAGGGGTCACGTTTATTTCTATTCCAGGGGTGGTAGGCGCCGGAGGTGCCAATCAGGCCTTTTCCTACATGCAAATCGTATTGGGTTATCTGCTAGGTTATGCAGTAATCGCCCTGGTATTGCTGCCGCTGTATTACCGGATGGACCTTACATCCATTTACGGTTATCTGGAAAAACGTTTTGGCTTTTTTTCGTACAAAACGGGGGCAGCTTACTTCCTGCTTTCCCGTACCCTGGGTTCCGCGCTCCGTTTGTATCTGGTAGCCATCGTATTAGACACCTTCATTCTGGGCCCCTATGGCGTTCCTTTCTGGGCAACCGTTACCGGGACCATCGTGCTGATCTGGATTTATACTTTCAAAGCCGGAATCCGCACCATTGTCTTCACCGATACCCTGCAAACTACTTTTATGCTGGTCGCCGTAGTTTGGACCATCATTGCCATCCGCAACGAGTTGGGATCCGATGTTGGGCTATGGCAGCAAATCAAAGATGCTGGCTATGGTAAAATATTCTTTTTCGAAGGAGGATGGTCTGATCCCAATAACTTCTTCAAACAGTTTTTCTCCGGGGCTCTGATTACCATTGTCATGACCGGCCTGGATCAGGACATGATGCAGAAAAATCTTACTTGCAAAAGCCTGGGGGATGCCCAAAAAAATATGTTCACCTTTTCAGGTGTTCTGGTCATCGTTAATTTCCTCTTTCTTGCCCTCGGCGCCCTACTATACATTTATGCAAGCCAGCATCAGATCGAACTGCCTACCCGCAGTGATACGCTCTATCCATCCCTTGCCCTCCAATACCTGCCTATCGCCCTTGGAATTCTCTTTCTATTAGGGTTGGTGGCAGCGGCTTATTCAAGTGCAGACTCGGCGTTGACCGCGTTAACTACTTCTTTCTGTATCGACTTCCTGAATTTTAATAAAATGGAAGACGAAGGCCTAAAAAAACGGAAAAGGATGCGTGTTCACATTGGTTTTTCCATCCTGATGATACTGGTTATCATTGCTTTCCACGCCCTGAATAATGAAGCGGTCATCAACGGCTTGTTTACGCTCGCCGGTTATACCTATGGTCCGATCCTGGGGCTTTTTCTGTTCGGACTCACCACCAGCCGTGCTGTGCGCGACCAATGGGTGCTGGCTGTCGGCATAGCAGGACCGGTATTCACCTATTTATTGGATCATTATTCGGAAGTCCTTTTTCATGGTTTCACGTTTGGATTTCTGAATCTGGCGCTGAACGGACTGTTGACCTATCTGGGGCTTTGGCTGATATCCAAACCGGGTGAGAGTGACACAATCTCTCTGACCGGCGTATCTTAGCGCCTTAAAAATTCAATACCTTATGCAACGCATTACCGAGCAGGACTCCCTGCACCGTCATTTGGAAAAAATGTCCACCGAGCAATTGCTTCGCGGTATCAATGAGGAAGATCGTAAAGTGCCCATTGGTGTTGGTGAAGCGATTCCGCAGATAATACCTCTGGTCGATGCGATTGCAGAAAAGATGGCCAAGGGGGGCCGGTTGTTTTACATTGGTGCCGGTACCAGCGGACGGCTTGGAATTCTCGATGCCTCCGAGTGCCCTCCCACCTATGGCGTGCCGGCCGGATGGGTCGTCGGAATCATCGCGGGAGGTGATAAAGCGATCCGCACCTCCGTCGAAGATGCCGAAGATGACATCCACCAGGCCTGGCACGATCTTCAGGCTCATGGCATCAACGAGTTCGATGTCGTCGTTGGAATAGCTGCGTCAGGCACTACGCCTTATGTAGTGCACGGATTGAAAGACTGTCAGTCGCATGGACTGGTGACCGGATGCATCACTTGTAATCCCGGGTCGCCAATCACCGAACAATCCCATTTTCCCATTGTAGCGGTTGTCGGCCCCGAGTTCGTTACCGGATCCACGCGGATGAAGTCAGGCACGGCACAAAAGCTCATCCTCAACATGATCTCCACCAGTGTGATGATCAAGTTGGGCCGCGTGAAGGACAATAAGATGGTGGACATGCAGCTGACCAATACCAAACTGGTCGACCGGGGGACCCGGATGATTATGGAACAAATGGAGGTAAGCTACGATGAAGCCAGGCTGTTACTGACCGAAAAAGGAAGCGTGCGAGCAGTGCTGGAAGGATAATCGATCTCCGGTTCTCATGGCCTGAGAACCGTCATTTTTCCAAATGCACTTCCTATGCGGATCAGGTAAGTCTGTTCCGGCCAGTCGCTGACATCAATGGTCACCATTTCCCAACCGGAATTCACCTTTCTGCGCAGGACCAGCAGGCCATGCAGGTCATAAATTGCCAGCCATCTGTCACGGTCTCCGGCCGGTAAATTTATCTGGACCTCTTCCCGGGCTGGGTTGGGAGTGATCTTCAGTCGAAAGGTTCGCGGCACAATCTGATCGATAGCCGTTGTAGAACCACAAAAATTCCGTCGTGGATTCAACAATGCGGAACAGGGAAATTCATAGTGTTCTTCTCCGTAAATAGGCTGGGGATCCGTAGACTCGACCAATGAGGACAATCCAGGAGGCATGCTAACCTGAGCCGGATCGCCATGCCCCAATGCAACCACCCTGCCCTCTTCACTGCCATTAAAGGTATAATCCGCCAGCGCATCCACAAGCCGGTAGAGCGCATAATAATCCAGGGCGTTGAAATCCTGATAGGTGCCTGGCAATCCGTGCTCAGCCAGATATGGGACCGAGCCAATGGTATCGGAACGGACCATGATGTAATCTTTCTCAGCTTCCGGGATTCCAATGTGATTAAAGAGATCTATGGCAATGCGATGGTCGTTCAGGACATCCTGGTCGTATACCTGCATAATTAATTTTACATCGGTTGGAAAGCCGGTCAATGCTTCCGGAGACAGATCATAAGCATACCAGGGCGCCAGCGAAAACAGGAAGCGACCATCTTCACCCCACTGGTTTTCGGTAAAGCAATGCTTACTGACCCCGAACATTGCTCCACCACCGAATGAATGACCTATAAATCCGACTTGAGTGGTATCGATGATCTCCGGATGACTCCGTGCTGCCAGGCGAAAGGAAGCTAAGAGGATGTCGTATCGCTCCTGGATACTGGCGCCGGTGGTCGGATAGGGGGCGAAAACGAAGGCATATCCTTTGCTGGCCAGGAATTGCCATAAACCATAAACATAATAGGAAAAAGTGCCGCCAAATCCATGGCAGAAAAAGATAGTCGGTACCGGGGTAGAAACGCCATTCGGGTAAAAGACCTCAATTTCCTCCCCCGGAAAATATGGATCTACCATTCCTATCCGGTCTACCAGGTAAGGACCATCCGCTCCATAGCCTGAGTCAGGTTTAGGAAAAACCGAATCGGCGTATTGGGCCTGAGCTTGTACCCCCGCGATAAAAAACCATATCAACAACAATCTGATCCTGCCAGCCATATCATTTTAACCTTTGATCTTAAATGGGACCTTTGGTTTACTTCACCACCCGGTATATCATAAAATTTATGCCATTCTTGGTCCGATCCGATACATCCTATCTGCCTTCGCTTACCTGTCCGTGAAGCTTTAAACTACTAAGCAGTGGAATCTTTCTTATATTTTTTTGCTGCATTGGATCAAGCGCAACTCAGTCAATGATCTAAATCCTATCCTGAGCCCTTCTTGGATCCTATTTTATGCACCGGCCTTTATATAAGAAATGCCGTTTTGCTGTGATCTGGCAAAGCAGCAGCTAAATCATGAAATGAACCTTATAGAATTTTGAGTACCCAAATGAATCAACGATTACACACTAAAACCATTAATGATGAATCAGTTCTTTTCTCGTCATGCCCTACTATTGTATTTCATGATGGCTTTCTTCATTTCGTGGGGGGCCATTGTTCTACTTGCCGGAGCCGATAATCTCCCCATTGATCCTGTAGGATCTCAGAATTTGTTGCCTGTCCTGTATGTCTCCATGTTATTTGGTCCAGCAATCGGAGGATTGGTGGCAATTGGTATCACAGAAGGTAAGGCAGGTTTCCGCATTCTATTATCGCGTTTATTTCAGTGGAAAGTCAAGTTTGGGTGGTATGCTTTAGCTTTATTAGGTACCCCGTTACTGGCATCGTTGATCCTGATGACTCTTTCCGTTTGGTTCCCAGACATACGGGCAGGAATCATCCAATCCAATCGATCGGTGGTCGTTATTTTAACGGGCCTTATGACTGGTTTCCTGGTCGGTCTCTTCGAGGAAATAGGATGGTCTGGATTTGCAATACCGCATTTATTGAAGAAATACCGGGTCATCAGCTGTGGTTTGATGGTGGGGATCCTGTGGGGATTGTGGCATTTTATTTTGTTTTGGGAAAAAGACAGTTTCAGTAATACCATCGCATTTACTCTGTTAATGGCCAGGTTATTTGCGTGGTTGCCTCCATTCCGCATCCTGATGGTCTGGATTTATCAGCGAACACAAAGTTTGTTGTTGCCGATATTGACGCATATGAGTTTGGTTTTCACGACAACCGTTATCGTGCCCATGACTTTGTCAGACGGTGCCTTGATAACCTGGCTGGTTGTATGGGGTCTGGTACTTTGGCTGATCGTGATCGCAGGTAGCTTTGTGCGGTCCGCGCAACCGGTACGACTACCGGTAACGGAATAAGGAAGATGGGTCATTAGAATTTGGTCGCCTTAATAACCCAATTCTTTCAGGGCCATGAATGCCATCAACCCGGTACTTATTTCCAGGGCCGATTCATCGATGTCAAAAGTAGGGGAATGGAGTGCGGAGTTGATTCCACGTGCGGAGTTACCCGTACCTAATAAATAAAAACAGCCGCTGGTTGCCTGGGTATAATAAGCAAAGTCTTCGGCCGCCATCCAGAGATCTGCTTCCACCACCTGATCCTCTCCCAGGTAGGATTCGGCGTATCTGCGAATCTTTGAAGTCAGCGCTTCATTATTTAGTAGATAGGGATAGCCTTTTACGATACGGAATTCACAGCTCCCTCCCATGGATTCGGCGATTCCCGAAGCCATTTTCACCATCTGTTCATGAGCCTTTGCACGCCATGCTTCATCCATGGTTCGTAAAGTGCCTTCCAGATGTACTTCGTCAGGTATGACATTGATGGCTCCATCCGCGATCACCCGACCAAAGGAAAGGACGCTGGGATGAGTTGGATTCGCCTGGCGGCTGACGATTTGCTGCAATGCCACGATGATGTGTGCCGCGATCACGACGGGATCAATATTTTGATGGGGTTGGGCGGCATGCCCTCCTTTGCCCCGCACCCAAACCTGTAATTCATCCATCGAAGCCATAAACTTACCCGGACGAACAGCAATCTTGCCTGCTTCCAGGGCAGGTGCACAATGCTGTCCTATGATACCCTCCGGACGCGGATTTTCCAATACGCCTTCCCGGATCATCAGACTGGCGCCACCTGGCAGCTTTTCCTCTCCGGGCTGAAAGATCAGCTTGACGGTACCGCCAAATTCTTCCCGGAGGGCCTGTAAGATGTGCGCGGTACCCAACAACGATGCCGTATGCGCATCATGGCCGCAGGCGTGCATCACACCTGTACAGGTTGAGCGATATTCAACAGCATTCTGTTCGTGGATAGGCAATGCGTCTATATCTGCCCGCAAGGCAACAACCCGATCCGAAAGCTTGCCTCCCCGGATCAGGGCTACCACGCCATTATCTGCCACCGGTTGCCAGGGAATGCCCATTTCGGACAGCTGTTTTTTAATGTACGCGGATGTCTCTTTTTCCTGAAACGACAGCTCCGGATGGGCATGCAGATGACGCCGGCGGGCTATGACTAAAGGGTGGATGTCTCTTGCAATTTGCTTGATGCGGTCGATTAACATGCTTACAAGTTCTATAAATTCTCGTAGAGACAGCAGAACGACAAGGGTAGAATTACTGGCTAAATCAAACCAGATACCATGGGGGCCAGATTATTTTGTCCAGACGCAACGTATGGACAAGCATACTGTCCGGATCATCGGTCCTTTGTATCATAGCCTGAACGAGCTTCATTCTCGAGAAATCTACTTACGAATACATCGTCCGTATGTTCCGGATACATGGAATAAATACGGTCAATCGCTTCTGCCTGACCCGTCGAAAGCACTTCATTTGGGTTCAGGCACCAGGTTCCTGCCAGCAAACCCTGGCGACGTAACACTTCATGGATACCCGGAATACATCCTCTGAAATGATGGGACGCATCAAAGATCACCGCATTCATATCGGTTACCGCTATTCCTGCAGTAAGTAAGGCACCCAAACCCGGATCATCGTGATCCGGACCAGCTTTCACCTGCGCCAGCAACTCGACTGCTTTGTGGGTCCACACAGCCCAGTGTCCCAGCAGGCCTCCCACAAAGCGTTTATTCACCTCAATGCCATTCCTACGAAACCGGTAATTCGTCAGTAAATCCCCGAGGATATGATCGTCATTGCCCGTATACATAGCAATCTCATCCCGTCTTGGTGAAGCACATACGGCCCGCATCACCTCCAGGGTGTGATACCGGTTGAAAGGGGCTACTTTTATGGCCCGAACATTTGGTATGCCCGCGAAGCGGTACCAATAATCATAGTCCAGGATCCTGCCTCCTACTGCCGGCTGGAGATAAAAACCAAATACCGGTATCTCGTCGGCGACTGCTTCTGCCCGTCGTATCAATGCTTCATTGGTCCAATCTCCCAGGCCTCCATTGCTTAATAATCCCAAATGATAACCGAGGTCCCGAGCCAGCCTTGCTTCTTCAACTGCCTGTTCTGTGTGCCCTACGATGCCAGCGACGAGTATGATCCGGTCGGTCAGTCCGGCCAGGTCTACTTCTTCTTTCGCTAACCGGAGCACCCTTTCCAGGAGCCGGACCGAAGGATCCCGAATCTCAAACTGGGTCGTATGCACACCAACCGCGAGCCCCCCTACGCCACATGCCAGGTAGTAACGGGTAAGTCGCCGCTGACGATCCTCATCCAGTGTACCATCGGCGCACAGAGCGAGCGGATGCGCAGGAATAACGATGCCGGAATGCAACAACTCATTTATATATGTTGGCAATTCAAAATGCATATTTAAATCTGTTTCGATTAATTTAATGCTATCTGAGGTTAATGGATGATCTACTTGCGCAAATCTCTGGGATATCTCTTACGGCACTCCGCGTAATTTGGCTCAAAATCGCCCCTTTCTTTCCTGAAAATGGGTGGGTTTGCGGTTGGTCTCTCTCCCTTGTAACAACCAATCGGCAATGAGTTCCAGCATCGTCTGTATACCCACGCGGGGATGGCCAAACAATTTCACACATTCGGTGGCATTACTGAGCAATGCGGTGGATTCCTCCGTTCCTATGAATTCTGGCTTCTTACCCAATAAATGACCGAATTCTTCCGCCACCATTCGAACGGATAGGGTCTCCGGGCCGGTTACATTCAGAATCTTGGCCGGAGATGTACAGTGATGAAGGCTTCGCAATGCAATCTCGTTAGCATCGCCCTGCCAGATTACGTTCACATAGCCCATCGTTAAATCCAGCGGCCGCGACTCAAGTACCGTCCTGGCAATCTCCAATAGGACCCCATACCGAACATCGATGGCATAATTCAGGCGGTATAACAAAACCGGTGTGCCGAATTCCAAGGAAGCATACTGAAAGATACGTTCACGCCCCAGGCAAGACTGGGCATATTCTCCCACCGGATCCGGCAGCGTAGCTTCTGTGGCTCCACCTGATTCCACTGCCGAAAATGGATATACGTTTCCCGTTGAAAAAGCGACCAGGTTGGCATTCCGGTATTTTGCAGCCACACGGCCCGGAAGGTAGGCATTCATAGCCCAGGTAAGCGGTTCATTGCCTGTCGTCCCAAACTTCATTCCTGCCAAATACAAGACATTTTCCACTTCCGGCAATCCAAACAGTTGCCGATCATCCAGCAGATCTACCGGATGGGTTTCAATTCCGGCTTCCTGCAATTCGGTCATTAACCCCGCATCCGAAAACCGCGAGGCGGCCATGACCCTGGAATTTGTTCCAGCAGCGGCAACCGCCTGAATAGCCAACTTTGCCAAAGCTGGTCCCATTTTACCTCCTGCTCCCAGGATCATGATATCACCTTGTAGCCGTGATAGGTCTTCGATTAATGCATCCGAAGGAGTCAATAATGTCTGGTACTGCTGAAGTAATGCGTCCGCCATGGCACTTATTATTTCAAAAACAGAAGATTAAAACTGTGTACTGCCAGCGCTGCGACCAGGACCAATCCCAGCACACCGGCAACATTGGTCACCCGACCGTTGACCCGGGAACCCATAATGGACCGGTCATTGGCCAGTAAGAACAATGCCAAGCCGATCAATGGAATAATGAAGATGGTTATGCTTTGGGCAATCACGATCAACTGAATGGGTAAATTTCCAAATACAATAGCTACTCCGGCACCTGTAGCCATAATGAGTGCGATCAACCAGCGTACCGGCCGGGAATCCAGCCGGCTTCCATGACCGAGCGCATCGCTAAAGATGGTCCCTCCCAAAGTCGAATTACCGATCAGGGATGAAAACGATGCACCAAATAAACCGATAAGAAAAAACACAGAGGCATTGTGGCCAAATAAAGGCTCTAAGGCACGCCCCATATCCGACGCATTAGTCACCTGCAGGCCCTGAGGATGCATGACGCTGGCAGCACATATCATCACCAATGCGGTCATGATTCCCAGGATGAGCAGCCCGGGAAAACTGCGGTCCGTCACGGTACCTTCCGGTTCCTGGCGCTTGCGTTCCTGTATCAGGTAAGCCTGATAAAACGCTGCTACCAGGGCAAAACAGGAGGCGGTGAGTGCGGTGACCAACTGCCAGGATCCGGCCGGAATCGATGGTTCCAGGCCAGAAAATACTTCACCCAGCGCTGGTCGGGTAGTGAAGGCTGTAATGACAAAGGCAAGCAACATCATCAGGATTAAACCCAACATCACCTTTTCCAGTACGCGATAGAAACTCCGGAAAAAAAGCAATACCAGTCCGGCTAGGTTAAAAAATAAAATCCATGGGATCCGGGGGGTATTGGTAAGTTCTTCCAGGGCGATGCCAGCGCCGATGGAATTCCCAGCCTGGAAACAGGCAGCAACCAAAAACACCCCTATGCCAATCAGCACGCCCGCAGGTGTCCCCCATTTTTGCCGGATCAAATCGAGAATGGACATTTCCGAGGCCAGGCCGATCCGCGCGCTCATGGCCGTGTACACCATCATAAAAAAAATCGCTGTGACAACCACCCAAAGCAAGTCATAACCATACTCGGCGCCTAATTTGGTCGCCACCGTCATCTTGCTGGGCCCAAAGACCAATGCGGCGGTGATGATACCCGGGCCCAAGGCGCGAAACCAATGGCTTAATTGTTGCTTTTTCATGCTTACCGGTAAATTTCACGTCGATATTCCAAGATAATCAAAACCCTTTCTTTAAAACGAGGATACGGGATTAAGGCAGGAAGAACTTCTTTTGTACAAGCAATTGGCCACTCTTGCCATCCCGGATGGTCAGAAAAGTCATCCTACCGCGGGGGATGCGATAAGTCCGTTCATTTTCCTGTCTGCCTGAAAAAAGGGTCCTTCCATCGACCGTATTCAGGTAAACGCTCAGGACTTTTTCTTCGGCGGATGAAATGGTAATCGCATCGCCGTTTCGGGTAATTTTCGGAATCCTTGAAGCGGATGGAACCGTGTTATTACCTACAAGTTCACAAGAGAAGGCAGCCTCTAAACCATGTTGCAATAATTCCCATCCAGCCTCGTCCCTGCGAAACCGATCATACTCTTGTTCGATGTGTATAAACCGGCCGCTGGCTATTGACGCATTTTGCGTACATGGAGCCGGACTCTCATTGAGATATCGTCCCTGGGTATTCGTGAAGGCCGTGAGTTTCGTCCAATCGGTATGAATGTGAACGATTTTAAATGTAAGTGAAGGATCCAGGTCATACAATGCGTTGCGCAAATCAGCTACGGGGTCTACCGCCGGGACATCGCGGGTACCATTACTGATGATCAGATTCGGATCTCCGGCCGCTTTGGCAAAACCATGCAATTGGATAAATGTTTGCACGCCTGACTCTGCCAGATTGATTGTAACCGTCTGAAAAATACTCGCTGCATTGTGTGCAATATCGGAGAGCCGGTATGGTGCGCTGGATCCACAGGCAGAAGTCGTACCAGAGCATTCCGTGGGCGCTATGCTGTTGCACCGGTGCGTACCGCTTATCATGAGTCCGCTAACCTCCATGTGAAGAAACAGGTAAGCTCCCTGCAATCCTGTATTGCTGTCAAATTTGGGATGTGGACATTGTAGAACCAGGTTGCGACAGGAGACGGGATTCCAGAAAAGCACTCCCCAATGATTCGCACTACCCGGTTGTGGCTGCAAACCCCAGAATTCACGATTTGCCGCACCCGAATTGTCAATGTAGCGGATCACCTCATAACTGCTTTGTCCGCATACAGAATTTGCTTCCTCCAGGTCGCCGGCTAATAATAATTTTACTGCCTTCGCTATGTTTTCCTGGTCTTCAAACTGAGGGTCCCGATACACGTTCGATCCGGCAACGGGCAGCGTAGCGACATAATCATCCAGGTAAGCTTCGAGTTGTCCGAAGAGCACCCGTTGAGCGGACAATGGAACAACCGCTAAAAAAGAAGCGGCTATGCCCCATAGCCAATGTTTGAACAAGATCCGATTTGTTTGAATTACCATAGATCTATGAAAAGAAAGCCCGGCGATCACTGGGATCACCGGACTGCTTACTATTCCAGTTGAAAAGACATTTTATTTCTGCACGACAATCTGCCGTACCACAATTCCTTTGCTCGTTCTGATTTTTAGCAAAATCAGTCCGGAAGTGCTCTGTAAATCCATGGTGAGCGTGTTGAGGCCACCAGAAAGTTTTTGCTGGGTTATCGACAGCACCTGCATCAGATTGTTGTAAGCGGTGATTTCCACATCATCCGTTTCGGCCAACTGAAAACGCAAATTAAAGGTGCCGGCGTTGGGATTCGGGAAAATGCGTAAGGTTTGATCAACCAGTATGTCGCGAATACTACTTACTTCGCAAGCCGTACAGCTACCAAAACAGAAGGCATCCGTTACCACATCTTCGGTACCGACCTCCAGGGTCCGGTTGTTATCCACTGCGCATTCGCCGGGTACAGATTCATCAAAACCCCAGGCATTTCCGTTGACAAATTTATACTGATATAAATTTCCACCACTTAACTCAAGCGTCACTTCGTAGATGCTGTCATTATCCATATCCGTCAATGCCGTTGCTCCCGGGTCCCAACCCTGGAAGTTACCGGCAATGTGAACACCGTCGGCTGACACTTCCTGTTCGGACATATCCACACGGAATGTTACCATGTATACACCAACGCATACGCCACAGGAGGCATAACAGACCGGATCCAAAACCAGATCATCGGACCCTACTTCGACATAACGGTTATTGTTTTGTGCACAGGTCGGAGGAACGGCTTCGTCCATGCCCCAGGCATTTCCATTTACAAATTTGTACTCGTAGCCCATATTGGCCGGCAATTTAGTGGTGTATTCGAAGATGCCATCGTTGTTATCATCGGTCATAGCGGTGGTTGCAGGATCCCATCCCTGAAATGCACCGGCAATATGTACTCCATTGGGAGAGACAACCACCTGGCTCATATCCACCTGGAAGGTAACTTGAGCTGAGTCCGCGACCACAAGTTGGCATTGGAAGGTATGTTTGCCCGCGTCGTCCCAGTAATTCTGATCGTATACAATCCATTCGCTGTTGTCAGGACTGGACCCCGCGCTTGAAGGCCAGTTATCGTTAGGTCCGCATACGGTGGGTTTACGGACCCAGGTATGTTCTGCGCCTGCGCCAACTACTCCGGCTACATCCCAAATATCCGGAACGATATCACCGCTTTCAGTCCCGATTACATCCAGCATTAAGCGGTCTTCAGGATTTGGTCCGGTGATCTTTACCAGCGCAAAGGCTTCATTGCCGTTAAATAATGTAAATTCAGGTGAAATGGGTCCGGTGGTATCACGAATGGATGCCAGAAATTCATCAGCTGCCTGATTAACGATCATATAGGTCTCATTGTTAGGCAGAGTGCCTTCAAGTACAAATTCACGTTCAAACCAATTGCCCTCATTGACGATTTTCCAGATGGTATATCCAGAGAGGTCTACATCGGCACCGGTACCGTTGAATAACTCCAGGTATTTATTGTTGTCCGAGCCTTCCCCGTATTCGGAGAAGAACAATTCGGTCGCGTTAGCATATTCACTTGCCCCGGCACATTCATTGGTGTGTTTGCCGGCATCCTCCCAATAATCCTGTTCATAGACAATCCACTCGCTGTTTTCGGCATTGGTACCCGCACTGGAGTCCCAGTTAGCATTTGGTCCGCAGATGGTCGATTTACGTACCCAGGTATGTTCTGCTCCTGCACCCTCAACGCCGGCTACATTCCAGTTTGCCGGAGTCACATCACCGCTCTCCTCACCGATTACATCGAGGATCTGCCGGTCCGTCGAATCCGGCCCGGTAATTTTTACCAAAGCAAAAGCTTCATTGCCATTAAATAAAGCAAAATTAGGAGTGGTAGGCCCGGTGGTGTCCCGCAATGAAGCCAGATATTCACCAGCATCTTTGTTAACGATGAGATAGGTCTGACAGGTGCCTAGTGTACCGGTAAGCTGGAATTCTGCTTCAAACCAATTGCCTTCATTGGTGATTTTCCAGATGGTGTATTGGGAAAGATCCACATCGTAGGGTGTACCATTGTAAAGTTCAAGATACTTGTTGTTATCGGATCCTTCTCCGTATTCTGAAAAGAAGAGCTCCGTAGCCTTACCGCCTTCACCATTAACGGTTATTTTCTGGCTGACGGATGTTGTCCGGCCACAATCGTCCGTAAAGTTCCAGGTATAGGTGCGTGACCCGCCACAGGGTGAGGCATTATCCACAACGTCCGGCATGACTGTGCCGGATATTCCACAACTGTCGGTATCACCATTGGAGTAGGCTAAAGCGACCGGATCCGGAATGTCCGCAAAATCCACGGTTACATCGGCCGGAACCTCCATAAACTGGGCTTGCGGAGGAGGTAAAACTTTAATGTCCTGAAGTACATAAGCAGTTTTACCGCATTCATCGGTGTAGGTCCATAAGTAAGAAATTTTACCGCCACAGAGGTCGTACCCTCCGCTGGATAGCGCTTGGATACCGGATGTGTAGGCCAGCCCATTCTTTCCATAATAGGTTACGTTCAGGGTGGGAGGCTCGGATACATTGCCGCAGGTGACTGTCATCGATGCCGGGGCTTCCTCAAACTGAGGAACCGGGGAAAGGGCGAAAGTATGTTTACCGGCATCGTCCCAGTAATCCTGATCGTAAACGATCCATTCACTATCAAAAGCGCTTGTACCGGCGCTACTCGCCCAGTCTGGATTTGGTCCGCATACGGTGGGTTTACGTACCCAGGTATGCTCAGCACCGGCACCAATCACGCCGGCCACATCCCAGTTTGCCGGGACTACGGTATCCGACTCAAAACCAATCACATCAAGTATCTCCCGGTCAGTAGAATCAGGGCCGGTAATTTTTACGAGGGCAAATGCTTCGTTGCCGTTGAATAAGGCAAACTCCGGAGAGACCGGACCTGTCGTATCCCGGACTGCTGCCAGCGTGTCTCCGGCTCCCTGGTTGACAATGGTGTACGTGGTATTATTCGGCAATATTCCGATCAGAGGAAACTCCCGTTCAAACCAGTTGCCATCATTGGTGATCTTCCAGAGGGTATAGTTGCTGAGGTCCACATCGCTACCGGTACCATTGAAGAGTTCCAGGTATTTGTTGTCATCCGAGCCTTCTCCATATTCCGAGAAAAAGAGTTCGGAGGTGGTCTCGGTCATCGGTGCCAGACAAGTCGTCGTGTGCTTACCAGCATCTTCCCAATAATCCTGGTCGTAGATGATCCACTGGCTGTTATCCGCATCGGTACCGGCACTGGTTGCCCAATCTGCCGTTGGGCTGCATACATCAGGCTTCCGAATCCACGTATGTTCCGCACCTGCTCCGGATACGCCGGCAACATCCCAATTCGCTGGTGACTCTGTCCCGCTCTCCATACCAATTACATCCACAAAAATGGTATCATCTCCGACAAATTTGACCAGGGCATAGGCCTCATTCCCATTAAACAAGGCAAAATCGATCCCCGGAGGGCCTATCGTATCCCGCAAAGCCAATAAGGCAGGATCTGCATCTTCATGGACGATCAAATAGGTCTTGCCGTCAGCAAGAAATCCCGAAAGCGGAAAGTCACGTTCAAACCAATAGCCATCATTGGTGATCTTCCAGATGCTGTATCCGGTAAGATCGATGACCTGACCGGTTCCGTTGTAGAGTTCCAGGTATTTGTTAAAAGAAGACCCTTCGCTGTATTCGGAAAAGATCAGGTCGGTCATTTGCGCTGATAACCACCCCGGTATAGCGAGGCCGATCAACACCAGAAAGTTTAGTAATCTTTTTTTCATGATACACTCATTTTTGTGATTGGCGATAATTCTTATTGAAACAGCCAGGGCGATACATCCATAAGATGTCCTCCCTGTCGATTAATAGCATCCTGATAATTGGTATTGTTGGTGGTCCGCTCACTGATGGGATAAGGAACCCTTTTGGGTATCACCAGTGAAGGGTTCAGACTGGCATTGGCATTAGAAGGCACTTGCAATGCCGGATATCCCGTCCTGCGCTGGTCGATCCAGGCCTCATGCGGGTTTTGTCCGTATAAGGAGATGAACTTTTGTTCGATTACCTTTTTTAGCTTCTCTTCCAGCGTAAGCGAAGACGCTAAGCCACCGTTGAAGGCCAGATATGGATTGTACTGGGTTGAGGTTATACCACAAGCTTCCATGCTGGCAATAATGGCTTTGGTAAATACCTGTGCTGCATTGGAAGCTCCGGTTCGAACCAACGCTTCGGCCTGTAAAAACAAGAGCTCACTGTAGGAAATCAAAGGAATTGTCGAGCTCCGCTGTGCCCGGATCAAATCGGTATTGCCTGCCAGATAAACCTCGTCCTTCCCCTGCACTTCCACCCAATATCGGGACCTGCGCGGATCACTTGAGGAAACCATTAAGGCCTTCAAGGCAACCCCGATTTCAATCTGTTGCGGTCGCTCCTGACCAAAAAGAGCTAGAGGATTGCTTTCGTTGTCACTATCGGCAAAATGAAAATCAGGTTGCTCCGATGCACTGCTAAATGCCTGGGCAATTTCAGCCAACGCTTGTTCTGCTACACCCGCATTTCTTTTGGACTGGTGCATCAGGTAGCGAGCTTTCAGTGCGTGGCAGGTTTTAATCCATCTCATGGCGTCCCCATTATAGATCAGGTCGTCTCCGGCAGGCCCTCCCAGGGCAGCAGGCTGCTGAAAGTCTAGTATAGCATCATCCAGTAAGGCAAGAATGCTCTGGTAGACCTGCTCCTGGGGATCGTAAGCAGACTTCAGGCTCTCCGTTCCCAGTAACGCCTCGCTATAGGGCACATCACCCCAGAAACTGGTGGCAATGCCAAGATTGAAGGCCATCAGTACACGGGCGATACCGGCATAATAAGGCTGATCCTCTGCTGTAGATTTGTCTATAATAATCCGGCAATCTTTCATGGCACCGGCATAGAGGCCTGTCTCCCAAAAATCGGATAAGGTCTGTTCATCCACGAGGTAGTTGTTATAGCTCAGAGGTTGCGCTTCTGTCCCTTCAAACTGCTGAACCAGGGTGCCTGCCACACGCCCGCCGATGCTCATCACATTGCGTGCAGTCTGGACGATCGCAGCAGGGAGTATTTCGTGAACATTGGCATCGCTTTGACGGGTAGGGTCAATGTTGAGGTCGCCAAAATCACACCCTGCAGCCGTAATCATCGCTAAGGAGAAGGCCAGAGTAATTCTTCCGAGTTGTTTGATCCGAATGTTGATAGGTGCCTTCGTACGCATGATCAAAACTTTAGGTTGAGTGAAAAAGTATAGGACCGCGTGTTGGGCAAATTGAAATAGTCCCATCCGGTATCGTTGGAGTCGCCCCTTAGGTTGGTCTCCGGATCTACCCCGGAATAATCGGTTTTTAGCCATAGATTCCGGCCACTCACCGCAATATTGACACCTTGAAGCGTGCCATGAGCAAACCATTTCTGGGGCAGACTATATTGTACAGCCAGCTCACGTAACCGAACCCAGCCTCCGTCCTCGATGTTATCTTCTGCTAGTCCCAGAAATCCGTTGCGTCGCCATTTGATACCTCCGGTACCATTTGCCGGGTTCGCAAAATCAACAGCTACCGTGTTTGGCTCGCCTGACTCGGTAACCCCTTCATAGATATAGCCGGTCACCTCCCGGTCGCGACCGCTCTCACCGCCAACGCCGAGATAGTCCAGGACGCCTTTGGTTCCGTTCCAGATGTCTCCGCCCTTACGTACATCCAGCAACCCCGTTAAGGTCCAGCCTTTATAGGTAAAGGTGTTGCGCAGACCTCCGATCCAATCGGGATTCGGATCACCGACCTTGATTTGCTCGGTATTCACCAGCGGCCATCCATCGGCCCCAATGATAAGCTGGCCTGCATCATTCCGCTTATAGGCTGTTCCAACCAGGACACCATAAGGTTCTCCCGCGACGATCAAGGAGGACAGGGCGGAAAAAGTAGCTAATGGAATTTGATCGATTCCTTCCGGTATTGCGGTGACGATATTTTTGGCTTTGGTGAAATTGAGATCAAGATCCCAGCGGAAATCACCTTTTTTATAAGGCGTCAGGCCAAGCACCGTTTCAATACCTTCGTTCAGAATTTCACCTGCATTGACTGGCGCAATGGTAAATCCTGATGCCGCCGACACCTGAGCTTCTACGATGAGGTCCGTGGTGGTCGCTTTATAATACGTAAAGTCCAGGTTCAGCCTTCCTTTGAATAACTTCAAATCGGTACCTATTTCAAATGTTGTTGTTTTTTCTGCTTTGAGGTCTGCATTACCCAAAACCAGGGAACGCTCAAATGCATTGGTACCAAATCCGGGAAAGTCGTTAGCGGGCAACAAATTATCGCCATCTACTGCCGCCTGCTGAAAATAATTCTCTGTCAGGTACAATCCGGCATCATTGCCCACCTGACCGTAAGACGCTCGAATTTTACCATAGGACAAGACCGGGTGATCGGTGATTCCCAGCAATTCAGTGAACTCCAATCCGGCACTAACGGTGGGATAAAAGAATGAATTATTTTGCCTGGGCAACGTACTGGACCAGTCGTTTCGTCCGGTGAAATTAAGATAAGCGATATTCCTCCAGCCCAGCTTCACATCTCCGAAAACACCAAAAAGCCGGCGGCGTGCTATGGTTTCGTTGGATTCGATGTTGATCGCATTACTGATGTGGAAGAACCCCTGTTTGGTCAATTCCAAACCATTGGTACTCCGGGTATTGTAATTGGAGTTGAATAAATTATGGCCAAGCGTGGCATTGATGTCGAAATCTTTTCCAAGTTGATGATCGTAGGTAAGCAGTAAATCGGAGTTGAAGTCCGTAGATAATATCGTCCGGTATTCCACCCGGCCATTGACCTCTGAGCCGCTGTGAATGTCCCAGGCGGCGTTTCGCTTGTCGGAATAATGATCCATACCTACTTTATAGGACAGTGCCAATCCGTCGACAATCTGATACCTTAATCCCACCCCCTGAATGACCCGGTTGACGTCGTCCGTAAAAGGCACCCGGTTAATGGACCAGTAAGGGTTGTCGTACCGGTCCGTTCCACGGTAGGCTCGCTGTGTTCCGTCCGGGAAAATGTAGGCTGCCGGATAATTTGCGGCTTCCTTCCCTGTTAATCCATTGCCATTGTCAAAACTGATCGGCGTCCGGAATAAACCTATAGTAACTCCGGACAATGCATTTCCGCGATTTTTCCGGTCACCTCCAGATCGAACGACGCTTGTATTGGTGGATACGGTGATCTTATCGCTGATGGATATGTCAAAATTGCCTTTGAATGAATAGCGCGACCAGGTGGAGGTAGGTACTACTCCCTGCTGCTGCAATGCACCCAGTGACGTATAATAGCGTAACCGTTCGTTACCTCCGGATACCGAAATATTGTTGTCAGCGGTTGTACCCTGGTCAAAAAAGTCGGCTTCCGGGTCATAGGTAATAGCACGCAGCCCTGTTCCTGCCCCGGCCGGAACCAACTTCCCATGGCGATCGTATAGATAGTTCGCATCACCATCGTATTCCAAGTCGCTCATGCTCGGTCCAAAACTATTTGCTTCTCCGGTTTCCGGCCCCCGATATACAGCGGCGCCCCCGGAGTAGGTCCCCTGCGCATAGGTGAATTGACGGTCAAACGATTTATTGATCGTTGAGATGCCGTATGAGCTCCGCAAATTGATGACCGGCTTCCCTTCCTTACCTTTTTTGGTCGTGATGACCAATGCCCCGTTCGCTGCCCGGATACCATACATAGCGGTAGCGGCAGGACCTTTTAATACCGATACCGATTCGATGTCATTTGGATTGATGTCAATTGCCCGGTTGGATACATCCACTCCGACACTTCCGTTACCGGATGAGGTATTGTCAATAGGTAGTCCGTCTACAATAATGAGCGGTTGGTTGCTGCCATTGATTGATTTGTTGCCGCGGATACGGATGTTTGCACTGGATCCGGGTGATCCGGAAGCTGACGTGATCAGCACACCAGCAGTCTTTCCACTCAATGCAGAAACCAGATTGGCCTCGTTGGCATTTTGAATATCCTGGCTGTTCAGTTCACTGATGGAGTAGCCGAGCGCCCTTTTGTTCGCCTCGATGCCGACCGCAGTGATGACTACTTCGTCCAATTGGTTGACTCCCAGCCGCATCGCAACCCGGTCCGTGCGTCCAGAGCCAATGAGGATTTCCTGAGTTTCATACCCGATGTAAGAGAAGATCAGAACTTTGACACTATCGGGCACCACTATGGTGTAGGAGCCATCAATATCGGTCACACTTCCCAGGCCTGGGAAATCTTTTACGGTTATGGAAACTCCGATCAGCCCCTCTCCGCTGGCTGCATCGATTACCATGCCCTGAATGGTTTGATCCAATGACAATGCTTCTTCAGTCGATTGTTTTGATTTCCACCTGGGGTCGGGTGACTGATCGGACCAGGCTTTTTGCATGGGTTTACGGATCAGCACAAAATTAAATGGATCCAGCCTTTCGAATCCAATCGGTTGCCTCCGGAGGGCATCCGACAAGACATTCTGCGCATCCTGATCAAAGTTAACTGCATGAGAAACATACCGGTCATGAACCAGTGCTGACTCAAAAACGATATGGATGGACTTGCGTTGGATAATCTCTTCCAGGACCGATTCAAGGCTTACCGGTCTGGCATCGCCGGTCAGAGCATCTGCAACCTGCCCGACCACCGGCCATACCCCGGTCAGGATGGTCAAAATCAAGAATATGGATTTTCTCATGCTGCTCATTTATGTCGAATGATGATGCCCTGTGGCTGTTGATCGATCCGAACATCCATCATAGATTCGATAGCTTTGTACAAAACTCCCAGATCACGGGTAGATAGATTTCCGGATATTTTTCGGGACAATAAAGTAGGATCTGCCAGTTCCACACGGATGCCAAAATCATTGTTCAGTCGGTCTATCAATTCGTACAGCGGCGTTTGGTTAAAGGACCAGATGCCCTCTTTCCAACTCGACAGCGCAACTACGTCCTCATCGTGGACCGTGATCTTTTGATCCAGGATGGCAGTTTGACCCGGATGCAATAAAACTTCATCGCCCTGCTGACTCTCAACATCTACTTTCCCTTCCAATAAACTTACCCTTGAGTGGTTCATTCGGGTAGAGACATTGAACTGGGTGCCGAGTACAGAAACCTGACCCTGTGGTAACTGAACGACGAATTCGGTGTGATTTTTTGAAACTTGAAAAAAAGCTTCACCGTCCAGGAGTACCACCCGTTTGTCCAATTGATCCAGATTGGATGCATAGCTTAGGGTGGATCGGCCATTTAGCGTTATGGTACTGCCGTCCGGAAGATGCAGGATACGAATCTCGCCCGGCTGAGTAACTACTAGCTGATCCAGGGTGGCTGGCTGAGCAGATCTGTGATAATACGCCCGTACACCAAAGAATAATAGTACAAGTAGTGCTGCCATCGAAATACCTACCATCCGGCTTCGATTTCGCCGGTTGCGCTCACTTTGGTCGATCCGGAGGGAAATATCCGACCATTCTTCGTTCAGATCTATCCCGTTTAGGTCTCTGTGCTCCGAAATATACTGGCCTCTTGCAGTCAGGATCCGGTCTGCTTGTTCCGGGTGATCTTTCAGAACTTGCTCCCAGTAATTCCGGTCATTTTCGTCTTTACCTAATGCCCAATTAACAAAAGAGGGATCATTAAAGAGTTGGTCTTTGTCCATGCAGTTCAAACTAGGTGAATGGTTATCCAATCACAATTATATATAGAGAGGAACCTTATCCGGATTTATACCCTTCTCTTGAAGAAAAAATGAAAATTTTTTTTCCGTAGACGATTTCTTGCCGTAAATATTGGTCAAGACCAGTTGATCCTCAGAAAAGCCAGATCATGAAGCTGTTGATCCTGACGTAATTTGGTTACGGCCCGGTGAGCCTGGTTGACGACTGATTGGTATTTGATGTTGAGGACCTGGGAAATTTCTTCATAACTGAGGGACTCAAAATATTTCAGATACAAAATTTCTTTTTGCCGGGATGGCAAGGCGTTTACCTTTCGGATGACCATTTCCTTTACGCGGGGGTCCAATCCTTGTTCCATTTCCGGGGATTCCAGGAGGTGCTCCAGGTCCTCTGATAACAAGTCAAATTGAGCTTTGGAGCGAATGCGGGAAAGCTGATGTTTGAGGGACACCAGCAAATAAGCTTTTACATTCACTTCTGTTGCGAGGGAATTCTTATACAGCCAAAGGCTTACGAACAAATCCTGAATGCTATCCTTAACATCTTCCGGATTTGCAGTAATGCGCAATCCATACTGGAATAAATCGTGATAGGAGTCCTGGAATATACATTGCAGGCTATACTTGCTGGATTCAAGTACGAAAGATCTCCACAGGTGATTCATTCGATCGGCTGGCATTTGATTTACAGTCGTAATTCTTACTAAGATACTGGAAATGACGGATGTTGGTACAAATCAGCATGCAATTTGACTGGAGACACCAAATCGGATTTGGCGCTTCCGCCAGGTGTACGGTAAAAAAAAAGCTCTTCCCCGAAAGAAAGAGCTTTAACTCACTTTTTTATTTATGCGGAAAGGCTGCTGTTATTCTTTCATGCCTACTTTGGATTTATCCATTAACATCATATCGTTCAGGATGTGCACGGATTCATCAATATAAAGGTCTTTCTTTACCGATTTTTGCAAATTCCGGTAGCGAATGATCATGGTAGAATCTTGAGGTACTGCAGGATTAATCTCTGCATCCTCTTCTTCATCCAGCATACTTGCATCCAGATCAACCAGATCATCGTTCAAACCTTCGTATTTCTTATTTTCTTCTTTTTCCCGGGCGCGTTCAGCCAGAAATTTGTCCAGATTAAGAGTCACTTCGGTGTCCTCACTGCGATCCTTGAGGCGCTTCGAGTTTTCATCAATCAGACGGAAACGATCACTTGAGGCTACCCGTTTCTGGGAGTTAATTCGTAAAAGGTCCATATTCCGGACTTGATAAACCGTTTGATTGTAGGTGAGCGGATCGATTTGGCTCCAATCCATTGCTGAGTCGTATTCGCGTTCACCGACATCAAAATATGCATAACGATCCGGCAGAACGATATCGGAAGCCACTCCTTTTAATTGGGTTGAGCCGCCATTAATCCGGTAATATTTCTGAGTGGTCATTTTGATCTCACCCAACGGTTTGAAAGCATCGGCTCCACGGGATATCTGGTCCAGGTCATAGAAACTCTGTACAGTACCCTTACCGAAAGTTGCTTTACCACCCACGATCACAGCGCGGTTATAGTCCTGCAATGCAGCGGTTATGATTTCCGAAGCAGAAGCGCTGTAGGCATTAACCAATACGACCAGCGGTCCTGTGTATACCACACCTTTATCCTCATCGTCGAACTCACGCGCTCCGCCCCGGCGGGCTTTAACCTGAACGACCGGTCCGTCTTCAATGAACAAGCCGGTCATTTTGATTACCTCGTGCAAATAACCACCGCCATTATTACGCAAGTCGAGAATCATCCCCTTGGCGCCGTCAGCCTGCAATTTGGTCAGGGCGTCGGACACATCCTGAGAACAGGAACGATCCCCATCCAAATCAGCATAAAATGATTCCAGGTTGATGTAGCCGATTTTGTCGCCTACTTCAGGATCTTCCAGCATCAAATATTGGGCGGCTATTTCTTCATTGGTCACTACTTTGTCCCGGATGATGGTTATATCCTGGACGGTACCATCCTGTTTTTTCACGGTGATGGTCACCTGAGTCCCTTTTTTACCGCGGATCATGGAAACCACATCATCGATATGCATACCTACTGCATCAACAGCATCCTGTCCTTCCTGCTGCACTTTCAATACCAGGTCGTTTACCTGCAGGTCACCCTGCTTGAAAGCGGGACCGCCAGGCACAATTTCGAAAACCTTGGTGTAGTCCCCGTCTGCCTGCAAGCGGGCACCTATGCCTTCAAGGGCTCCGGACATACGGAGGTCAAAGTCTTCTTTACCCTTAGGGGTAAGGTAATTGGTATGTGGGTCAAATAGTCCGGTAAAACTATTCATGTAAACATCAAAACGGTGGGTCCTCGTCAACTTAAGCCAATTGTTAAAGGCCCGGTCAAACATGGTCTTCATGCTTTCCCGGATCTTTTTTTCCATTTCTTCGCGGCTTTCTTTTTCAGCATCCGGTTTGGATTCCTGATCTTCCATTCGGCGCACCAAACGCGTCATGAATTCGTACTTCAACGCCTTCCGCCAATAATCCGTCAGTTCGGCATCGTCTTTGGCGAAGGGCTTTTTCTCCGGATCAAACTCGATGGATTCATCCAGGGTAAAGTCGTAAGGCTGGTCCTTCAAACCATCATAAATGTCTTTCGCCTTTTTAACGCCATCGGAAATCAGCTGATAAGAAAGGTCAAAAAATTCATTGGTCCCATTGTTGATCTCATCATCGAGCTGCAATTTGTAGGCATCCATCTGGGCAATATCGCCTTGTGTCAGGAAGCGTCTACCTCCATCGAGATTATCCAGATATTCCTTGTACAATTTGGCACTCAGATTATCGTCAACATCTTTTGGCTGGAAATGCCCCAACTTAAGGACGTTGTTTACCGCCTGCATGATGACGGATTCCTTTTCTGGGTTGTATTCGGTTTTATTGAGTTTGGCACTGAAAAAGAGCAGCCCTGCTCCCAGCAGTACCACAAAGTAAGATCTAAACTTCATAAACGATCGGATTAACTTTCCAAGCGGTTTTAACAGATATAAAGACTCCAATTTAACCAAATTTGTTTTAGAAGCCTCCGCCGGATGTTTTTATTTAACGTATCGGTAACGGCTAAGGTTTCATGACCTGTCTAAGTAATTCTACAAGGACAGTGCCGAAAAAAATGATGTGCCGTCCATCGAACCATTTCATAAATGATCGGCATAATGCATTAACCGGAGATATCAGGACAATTCTGCGCAATCCATTGGATTTCTGTTAATGCATGCACGGAACGGCCCGATAAGTCAAAAAAAAAGGGTGAGCTTCATGCGATGCTCACCCCGATCGAATTCTCAATTCGTTCTTGGAGATCTTTATAAAAATGGTGCAATAACCAATGCAACCACTGACATCAGTTTGAGCAGGATGTTCAGCGATGGGCCCGAGGTATCTTTAAATGGATCCCCGACCGTATCACCAACTACAGCTGCTTTATGCGGATCAGAGCCTTTAAAATATTTTTTGCCCTGGATGTCCACCCCTTCTTCAAACATTTTTTTAGCATTATCCCAGGCGCCACCGGCATTGGATTGGAAGATCGCCATCAATACTCCGGTAACCGTTACTCCTGCCAACAATCCGCCCAGCATTTCTTTGCCACCGAGGAATCCGATCAGTACCGGAGTCAGAACGGCAATCATGCCCGGTAAGACCATTTCGCGGATGGAAGCTTGGGTAGAAATCTCAACACATTTACTGTATTCTGCTTTGCCATGCGCATCGTCAAAGATTTTTTGATCGGATGCGGACCACTCACTGTATTCTTTGTCGCCGTATTTTTTCATAACCTCAAGGGCAGCTTTCAGTTGCGGTATTTCACTAAACTGACGACGTACTTCCTGGATCATATCCATAGCAGCCCGTCCCACAGCGCCCATGGCCAAGGAGGAGAACAAAAATGGCAACATACCTCCGATCAGCAAGCCGGCCATGACCACTGGTTTGGAAACATCAATCACATTCAGATGAGAGGTGGTCATAAAAGCTGCAAAAAGAGCCAGAGCCGTTAGTGCAGCAGAACCGATGGCAAATCCTTTACCAATGGCAGCTGTTGTATTCCCTACCGCATCCAGTTTGTCGGTCCGTCCCCGCACTTCTTTAGGAAGCTCACTCATCTCGGCGATTCCGCCTGCATTATCAGAGATCGGTCCGTAGGCGTCTACGGCTAACTGAATTCCGGTATTGGACAACATCCCCACCGCCGCAATGGCTATGCCATAAAGTCCGGCAAAGTGGTAAGCGCCAATAATGGCGGCAGCCAGGATTATGATCGGAATGGCCGTCGACTGCATCCCTACACCCAGGCCGGCAATGATATTGGTCGCCGAACCGGTTATAGACTGCTGAGCTACATTTTTTACCGGACGGGTTCCGGTACCCGTATAATATTCTGTAATGTATCCGATCGCCAGTCCGGCAACCAGTCCAAAGATTACCGCCCAGAATACGCCCAGGCTGTTGTAGGTCATGACCATGTTTGTCGAACTGTCGGTGAGTTGCCAGCTGGAAGGCAGTAACCACCTTACAATAAAGAAGGTAGCTACCAGCATCACTCCTGAGGAGAGGAACTCTCCGGTATTCAAGGCAGTCTGAGGATTTCCTCCTTCCTTGACCCGTACAAAAAAGGTTCCCATGATAGAAGCCAATATTCCTACACCTGCCAGTAACAATGGTAACAATACGGCATTCAGTCCACCAAACTCATTGGTATTTTCAAATCCAGCCATACCGATGAACGAGGCGCCCAGCACCATGGTACCCACGATTGAGCCTACATAAGACTCAAACAAGTCGGCACCCATGCCAGCTACGTCTCCCACATTATCGCCCACATTATCCGCAATGGTTGCCGGATTCAAAGGGTGGTCTTCCGGAATTCCTGCTTCTACTTTACCGACTAAATCGGCTCCTACGTCGGCTGCTTTGGTATAAATACCACCACCAACACGGGCAAACAAGGCAATGGAGGACGCTCCGAACGAAAATCCGGTGATAACGGTGACTACCTTAGTCATGTCCCAACCCATAGAAGAGAAGACCAGGAATAAGGAACCCAGTCCCAATACACCAAGGCCTACCACACCCAGGCCCATGACGCTACCCCCGGCAAAAGCGATCTCCAGGGCGTGTCCCAGTCCGGTCCGGGCAGCATTGGTCGTGCGTACATTGGCTTTTGTTGCTACCCGCATGCCTATAAATCCGGCTAAGGCAGAACAAATCGCTCCAAAAATGAAGGCAACGGCTATCAGGAAGGAAGATTCTTCCTGCGTACTGCCACTCCAGCCCAATAAGATGGCCACCGTTATGACGAAAATGGAAAGTACCTTGTATTCCGCTTTTAGAAAGGCCATCGCCCCATCGGCAATAGCTTTCCCAATAGCTTTCATTTTGTCACTTCCCGCATCTTGTCGGGTAACCCAACTGGAACGCCAGAAGGTATATACTAAGGCTAAAACACCGAAAAGCGGTATGATATAGGATAATGTTTGAGCCATCTCTGTTAGCAAATTTGGTTGATAAATTTAGTTCAGTCCCATTTAGGACCGGCAAAAGTACTCCAAATTTGATTGATTTCCAACTTCTGCCTTGCTGCAAATCCATCGATTCTAAACCTGTAAATCAATGTCGTTTTTCCATTCAACTAAAAATAATTTTAGGTTGCCCTAAAAGCCTTATCTTTACCTTAAGTTTGCGAGTCCATGTTATCATCAACGGAAGAGAACTATCTCAAAGCGATCTACAATATTTCTGAACGGGAGTCGGGATCCGTGACTACGAACAACATTGCTCAGGTCATGCAGACCAAGGCTGCCTCGGTGACCGATATGATCAAAAAACTCGCCGATAAGGAACTGGTTGATTACGCCAAATACCGTGGTGTAAGCCTGACCGAAAAAGGCCGTGGTCTGGCCACCCAACTCATTCGAAAACACCGGCTCTGGGAAACCTTCTTGGTTGACAAACTTGGATTTGACTGGGATGAAGTACACGAACTTGCGGAAGAGCTGGAACACATCCGTAGCGACGAACTGATCAATCGCCTGGATCAATTTTTGGGCCAGCCAAAATTTGATCCGCACGGTGATCCGATACCCAACGCATCAGGCCGATTTACGATTCGGCAACAGACCCAATTAAGCGATCTTAAACCCGGAGAGAAAGGTGAGGTTGTAGCTGTCCATCATCACGATGATGCCTTGCTCCGGCACCTCGCCGAGATCGGGATTGAATTAAAAACCAATCTGGAAGTCCTGGAACTGCATGCCTACGATCAAAGTATCCAGGTCCGTCTGGGCACTGGCAAAGTCCTGCAGATCAACCCGGGTCTTGCGCAAAAACTATTTATCCGTCGTTCCAATTAGCCAGAATAAAAGATTACGGGATACAAAGTACCTTTTGCACCTTCCACTCGTGCCCGATAAGTAGCTGCAAGCAATAGATCCCAGGCGGAATAGCCGATCCGACTTGAAAATGATTTTCCTGCCCGGACAAAGGATATTGATGGCCCTGCACATCAATCAATACAGCCTGGTTCACCCGGTCCCCCGCTACCATAAAATGGTCCTGGAACGGATTAGGAAAGACCAGGGGAGAATCTGAATGGGCAATGGTTTCGGTTGCCGACGTGACGCCGCACAAAGTGGTAACAAAAAAATCATCCAAGGCCGCCATATATTCCGCCAGCTTCGCTGCATACTGTGGCTCAAAATAAATATCGGTGTGGGTACCGCCTTCTACGGCAACCAACAAATTCCGTATGCCAAGCCGGTCGGCTACCCGGTGGATGATCCCACTGCCATATACCGGTAATAAACCCGCTGCATTTCCTGTCCAAAACGGGACAACGTCATCATCGGTGCCCTGCATGCTAAATATTGGAGGATCTCCGGCCTGAATGAAATTCGTATCTAGAATGGCGCCTGAAAGGTTGATCACTCCTTGGACCCGACTGTCGAATCTGAGGTTCGTGCTATCCAGTGAGCTATCTCCTTCCTGACCGCCATGCTCGTCAAGGAAAGTCTCCATCAAAACATTCAGGGAGTCCCGGTCATCCAGATAGGTAGCCTGTATGGCTGTGATACTTCCGGCAGATATTCCGCCGAGATAAATTTCTTTCGGGTCGATTCCGAATGGATTGCCTTGGTCAACCGATGCTTTAAAATACCGGACTGCTGCCCGCATGTCGTGTACCGCCCGGAGGATGGTTTCTGCCACCGCTTTTTCATCCGGAAATCCCAGCACAAAAACCGGATAAAGCCGGTAATCGATGCTGGCCACCACATGTCCTTTTTTCGCATAAAGCGCTGCCAATGGAGCCATGTCACCGCGCTGACCGGATATGAAACTTCCCCCGAAAGCCAGAATAATCAGCGGGCGGTTCGTCGCAACATCCTCTTCCTGCTGATAAACATCTGCAAACAACGATTGCTGTTGTCCGGAAGCCGTGATATTTTGTCCGAATTGAATGGTCTGGACTGAAATTTCAGAAAATAGCGTGTCCGAGTACCGGCCTTGTGAACAATCAAAATTCTGTGCTGCAAGAGAAAGCGTTGCCAGGAGAAAAAGGCCAATAATTAAAAACTTAGGATTTGTCATAGTCAAAACGAAGGTTAATTCCTCCCCGGAAATGAAAATTATGCCAGGGTTCCGGCGATAGGAAATCCAGGGCATTGTCGGTAATGGCAAAGACCTGCACCGGTCCAAGATTAAACACAGAATGCAGTCCCAGATTCAACCAATGATCATTCTTGGTAGAATACAACGTCCCAATTTCAATCGCATTTCCCAATTTGGCTGAAAAATAGGCTCCAAAGAGGGGTATTTTAGGTTGTTCCTCGTATTCCCGGGCATACATCAAGCCGAATTTAAAGTGCTCGTCAATGGTATAATGCATGCTCAGTTGGATGACCGGAGAAAGCCTGGATTGAAAGGATCGATCATCCACCTGCCAGGAAGTCCACTGTTGCAGGGAGTCAGCAACATCCGGAAAATCGATGGGTTTTGATCCAAAAGGCGGTAGAACCTCAACCCCTGCATAATTTTTTTCTTGCCGGTTCCTCCATTGTTCTGCATTTTGTTTCCAGAAGATCGTGCCTAAATTAGTGGCTGAAGCGGCAATGTAGAAGATCCTGCTGAGATACAATTTAGTACCGATGTCAACCGACGCTCCCCAGTTATTCCCGGCGCGGGGAATAAATGCATTTTTTAATTCAAGGTTGTAGGTATTGGATTCCGGAGAATACGCCAACACATTGCCCGCATGTAATAAACTGAGGTCAGTTTTAAAATAGGTCGCGTATCCATCCGGATCGGTGTAAAAACGGCCCTCTACCCGGTCGGAAGCAAGGTAATGTGCGCCCTGCAATACATTGAGGCGCACCGCGATCGAAAAATAGGGTATGTGATACCCGATGGAGAATCCGACTTTTTGATAGGCTTCGGACTTTAACGACCCTCCTATGGAAACGGTATCTCCAACCAGGGAGGCATTGCCTTGCGTCAGCAAACGAAAGGATGCTTCATTGGCGGTAAGAATTGCATTTCCTACCTCCTGGTATTGCACTGCCAGAGATAATTTGTCTCTCAAATAACTGACCATGAATGGCTCCAACTGGGCCTGAGCCTGGACTTTGAAGTCGCCATCCAGATGATTACCAAGCTCGGAGAGTAGCAATTGGTTCTTCCCACCCATTTGCTTAACGGCATGGCTCAGGGAAGGGCTTGAGTTCAATTGCATATAACCGCCAGGTAGAGCAACATTCCACCCCTGGGGTACTTGTGCAGGGTTGCTGATGCCGGATTGGACGAGGTCGGTCAGGAAGTGCACCGTCCAGTCGTTTTGGGCCGGCAGAAGCTGAGCCAATCCAAATGCCAAAAAGGCAATAATGCCTGTTCGCTTACTCACGCGCTATGGTTAAGTTAAGCCCTACTTCACATTCCATATGCTCGTCCGCGAAGACACGCACCGGCGCGTCACCTGCAGTTTTCATTTCATATCGGATAACCATATAAGCGGCTGAAGAGAGCTTGTCCAGCACCTGGGTGGTGATTGGCAAATCAACCTGTTGCTTACTGATCGCTCCGGAAGCGGCCCCCAGGGCTACATCTGCCCATCCTTCCCACAGTTCGCCAAGCGGGTTGTAAGCATCATCAAAAAGCGCCGCCTGAATGGACAGTGATAGCGGGGTCTCATTCGTCGTTGTCCATCGGATAGCAGCTTGTTCAACGACATCGTAAACCGGCACTTGCAGTGGAAATGTATCCACCCCGAGATAACTCGCCAGCGTCCCTGCCAGAGGAATGGACAAGCGACTGTCTATTTCTACCCGGCTGCTATCCAATACAAAGAAAGGACCAGCAAGCTTGTCCGGATTGATGGTTCCCTGAACCTGATAAACCACTTTTAGTGGCCTTTGCTGGATTAATGATTCGATATTGGAGTTATCCCGATTAATTGCAAGGATGGTGGCTCGGTCTGTTCCCTGTTCATGGACGGCCGGATAAGCGATGGCGATGGGATCTGCCACCACATCCGACACCATATCAGCCGCATTTCCCTGGGCGTCAACGACTGCAAGCTGGTCTACCTGCAAGTTCACCGGAATACCAAACGAATTCCGAATTGTAACGGTTAGCTCGGGGTTCTCAACGGAAAAAGCGCCACCATTCCAGTTTTCAAAAACGTCAATGGGAAGCTCGCCCGATGGCAAGTCGATTTGCATCCGTGCCAAGCCGCCGGACAATGCATAAAAATCAATGGACGAGAACGTAATGGTGACCGAAAAGGCGTCCGGCAAATTACCCGCTTCAATGCCGTATTTCAATACGATTTCACCTCCTGGCAAATCCATTGATACGCCATCCAGATCCACAACCGGGGATAACCACAAACCGGCTGTCGGCTTGGCCGGCAAATCAAAACGCTGAATCCAGGGCCCTGAAGCGGTAATCGCCTGAGGCGCCTCAAGCCAAAAGGTTATTGGTTGATCGGACTGATAAAAAATATACAATAAAAAGCGTGTCTGTTTAAAGGTCACACCGGAGGGCGTCCACCCGGAGGCACTGGGCACCGGTATCCTTGAAGTAGTATCCGGCAACGGAATGGGCAACCCGGTCGGTAAGACGGGGATTAGTTCCTTAGCCTGTAAAGCAAGTTCCTGGCTGGAATACTCCAGCGCAACACTACCGTCCGGCAGGATTATTACCTGATTAGCGCCACCGGTCATCGCCTCGGGTAACGTGAAGCGGGTATGAAAAAGGGGTACTGCAACTTCCCGGTTATCAAATACGCCTGCTTCATCGAGCACCCAACCCGAACACCCGGCGATACCGATCAGGCCACCAAACAGGAGAGGCCAGCTTTTCCATGGCCATTTCCACATGTCAGAGGTAATAATTTTGTCCTAAAGATGGTATCTCTATCCGTCCGAATCCCTCGTGCTGTAGATGACTCTTAAATGCTTTTTGTGCATCCAGATCTCCGTGTACCAGGAACAACCGCTGTAATCCAGGCAACAGTGGTTTCAGGAATGCTGTCATTTCATCCCGGTCACCATGGGCCGAGAAGGAATCCATGATCTGTATTTCAGCATTGACTTCCTTCTGTTCTCCGAAAAGAGTAATCGTCCTGGCACCGGCTCGTAATTTTCCTCCTGGCGTCTCGGGAGTACAATATCCCACCATCAGGAATGTATTTTTCGGATTGTCTATATTATTGAACAGGTGATGTTTGGAACGTCCGGCGTTTAACATGCCGGCAGAACTGATGATGATGCAAGGTTCCTTGCTGTTATTTAGCGCTTTGGATTCATTGACATCCTGTATGTAATGGAGTCGGTTGAAACCGAAAGGGTTCGGGTCGGTAAGCAGGTAGGTGGACAATTCCTCGTCGTAACACTCCGGATGGATACCAAATACGGTAGTGGCATTCACTGCCAGCGGGCTGTCAACGTAGACGGGTATCGGAGGCAATACACCGGCATTTTCCATTTGATCCAGCATGTAAACAATCTCCTGGGTACGACCGACACTGAAAGCCGGAATGATCAGTTTCCCTTTTTTATCCAGACAGGTGTGTTTGATCACATCCAGGAATCGACTCTCTTCATTGGGGGCAAAATCATGCAGGCGGTCTCCGTAGGTGGACTCTGAAATCAGGTAATCCACCGGCGGCATGATCTGCGGATCCCGCAATATGGGTCGGTTAGGACGTCCGATATCTCCGGTAAACCCTAACCGGATCTCGCGCTCCCCATCTTTGATACGGAGCGTGACACTGGCGGAGCCAAGAATATGACCGGCGTCCGTAAAGATCACCTCCACTTCTTTACTGACCGGATACCATTGATCGTAACCAAAGGAAATGAAGCGATCCATAGCCATGTGAACGTGTTCATCGGTGTACATCGGTTCACGATAACTTAATTTTTCATTGTTCTTGCGTCGTCCGTGGGCAATCGCACTGGCCATCTTTCGATTGTAATATTCCGCATCGGACATTTGGATTTTGGCGCTGTCCAACAGCATGATGGCACAAAGGCTCCGGGTGGCGTGGGTACACACGATAGGACCTTTAAATCCATCCTTGACCAATTTGGGAATCCTGCCGCTGTGATCAATGTGGGCATGGGATAAGATCAGAACATCAATTTCCTCCGGATTGAAATACCACTTTTCATTAAGGTGTTCGTATTCACTCCCCTGAAACATGCCACAATCCAGAAGGACTTTTAATCCGGATTCCAGCGTGATCAAATGGGCGCTTCCGGTCACCTCCTGTGCAGCTCCACATATTTTTAACTCCATAAGCGATGTGTTACTCTTCCTCGTCCGTATCGGAACGCTGATTGGTTAACTTCTTATCCTGTAACTCCCGGTTGAGGAAATCGTTGATGCGATCAATAGATATATTACTGGTTACCTCCCCAAATTCATTGATATTAATATCAAATTCCTGCTGGACTTTCTTCTTTTTCGGTGCTCCGGGGTCCTTGTCCATGACTTCAATTTTCGTTCAGATGATCCAATAACTGCTTGAACCGGTTCAATACTTCTGACTTCCCCAGCCAGGCCATCATAGCGAAAAGATCGGGGCCGGTCATGGCTCCGGTCATCGTTATGCGCAGAATGGAAAAGATCTCTCCCGGTTTAAGTTGATTTTTTTGAATACCCTCTTTGATGGCATCCTGCCAGATCGATGCAACCTCCGGCTCGGGGAGATCAATCAGGCTTGATTCCAGAAAAGTCCGGTTTGCTTCATTCCATTTCTTACGCAGTCCGTTATCGTCGTATTGTCCCGGCGCATGAAAGAAGTACGAACCTTCAGTCCAAAATTCTTCTAACGTGTGTACGCGTTCTTTCATTAGGTCAATAAATGTCAGCAACCGGTCATCCGGCAGTAAGGGTTCAACGGAATGTTTGGACAAAACGGATTTAACCGCTTTCAGCAAATCGACGGCATCCGAATGCATGATGTACTGCTGGTTAAACCACAGGGCTTTCTCATAATCAAACCGGGCACCGGACTTGACGACTTGTTCGAGGTCGAATACCTGCGTCAATTCTTTCATGGTGAACAGCTCTTGTTCCGTACCCGGGTTCCAACCGAGGAAAGCAAGAAAATTGAGGGTGGCATGGGGTAAAAAGCCCTTCTCGCGAAATCCGGAATAATGGATGTTTTCTTCATCATCATTCCAATCCAGGGGAAAAACGGGAATACCGCTTTTGGAACTGTCGCGCTTGCTGAGTTTTCCTTTTCCATCGGGTTTCAGAATCAGGGGCAAATGCGCAAAAACAGGCATGTAATCTTCCCAACCAAATGCCCGGTAAAGGAGGACGTGATGGGCTGTACTGGAAAGCCATTCCTCTCCGCGAATGACATGGGTGATCTCCATATGCCGGTCATCCACGACATTGGCCAGATGATAGGTCGGCAGCCCATCCGCTTTCATGAGCACTTTGTCATCGAGGATGTCGGTCCGGAAAGTCACTTCACCCCGGATGATGTCGTGAACGACGATCTCCTGATCCGGCTGGATCAATAACCGTACTACGTAGGGTCGACCCTCGTCCAACCACTGTTTGATGACTTCAGGAGTTTGCGTCAGACTGTTTTTCATGCGCATTCTGACGTTATGGTCATAACTGGTCGAAGGCAGGCCCTGTGCCAGACCTTCGGCACGCATTTGTTCCAATTCTTCCGGCGTATCGAAGGCAA
This sequence comes from Lewinellaceae bacterium, assembly GCA_020636355.1. Taxonomy (GTDB): domain Bacteria; phylum Bacteroidota; class Bacteroidia; order Chitinophagales; family Saprospiraceae; genus JAGQXC01. The sequence goes on from JACJYB010000015.1 coordinate 114,446, forward strand.
GGTAGGCATGCCCCCGTTCGATCAGGTGGTCAATCCACAGGGTATACAGATTTTTACGTTCGGATTGCCGGTATGGACCAAATGGTCCACCGTGATTCGGCCCTTCATCCGGAACCAATCCCAACCAGGAGAGGGATTCATGAATGTATTCCTCGGAGCCGGGAACATAACGCTGCTGATCCGTATCTTCAATCCGAAGAATGAAAGTACCCCCATGCTTTCTGGCAAATAAATAATTGTACAGGGCAGAGCGTACACCCCCAATATGCAACGGTCCCGTAGGGCTTGGCGCAAATCGAACTCTCACATGCCTGTCAACTTTCACATTAAATTATTTTGTAATCTAAAAAGTGCTATAAATCAGGAATCAATGGTTAATTTGCAGAAATAACAATTTTCAAATGTTAAAGCAGCAAATCGGGCACAATAATCGTTATAAAATAACATTAATAATTAGTCCCGACGAACGACACACCAGGTGCGAAGTTATTAATATTCCATGAACATCTAATCCGAACATCATGTATTTGACCAGAACACCTAACTTCATTCAGAACCTCTTTCCCAACTTCACCTGGCGCGTTCCCACTGACAAAAAAGTAGCATATCTTACCTTTGATGATGGTCCGATCCCGGAAATCACGCCGTGGGTCCTGGACCAACTGGATCTATTTGATGCCAAGGCCACATTCTTCTGCGTAGGCGAAAATATTTCCAAACATCCGGATGTATTCGATATGGTCCTGGAGCGAGGCCATCAGGTGGGTAACCATACCTACAATCATCTCTCCGGCTGGAGTAGTGACAACCTGGATTATTACCACAATGTGCGCAAATGCGCTCAACTGGTCAAATCGCCGTTGTTCCGTCCACCTTATGGAAGACTGAAGCCGCATCAGGTGCAATTTTTACAGCGCCATTATCAAATCATTATGTGGGATGTATTGAGCGGTGATTTTGATCCGGGTACCACCCTGGAGCAATGCTACGAAAACGTGATGAGCAAAGTCCGCAACGGATCCATCATCGTTTTCCATGACAGCATCAAGGCGAAAGAAAAAATGCAATACACTTTACCGCTTGTTTTAGAGGAATTGTCCTCCCGGGGATATACCTTTGAATCCATACACGCAGATTTATTTGAACCTGCGGATGCATTAAGAAAGATAGCATAGTTCTCATAGTTTTGATTTTTAGGTGTACGGCTGTCGTTCCCGGCAGCCGTCTTTTTATCCACGCCTTCAGCCCGGACTTGAACGTCCAGACATTAATTTTGCATTGATTTTCGATGGCATTTTAAGGCATAGGTCGTTATTTGACCGGCGCCTATCGAGTTTTGGAAGCACCGCAAAGGAAACTTTGTTAGTATCGACATCTGTTTAATTGATAAATTCATAGCATGAACCTGTCGAAATACCAGCGGGCTTTTAGTGAGAAGGCATTTTGGAAGAAATGGCAAGACTATGTAAAGAAGTTGAGTACTAAGGCTTTGTACACGTTGCTGTTGCTTTTCTATGCTTACCGTCGCAAGGAAACCCCATATTGGGCGAAGTCCATCGTAATCGGCACCATAGGCTACCTGCTAACGCCGATCGATGCCATTCCGGACCTTACGCCCATCCTGGGTTACACCGACGACATCGGTATATTATCCTTTGGTCTGGTAACCATTGCCTGCTATGTCAATGAAGATGTCCGGGATGCAGCCCGCCAGAAATTAACCAAATGGGTTCCCAATCCCGATGAACACGAATTGCAGGAGGTAGATGCCAAACTCTGAATCCACGAGAGGTAATATCCGATCATACCTGGTATAAAACTCACCGACCACTTTCCTTTTGATTCCCCTTTAGGGAACTTAACTTTGTTTAAACTGGGTCACTCCGGCATTTAATCCATGTTGAGCATTAAGCACTGAATCATGAATACCCGATATCAGCCTATCGATGCATCTTTTTTCGTTCAAAACCGGAAACGTTTTACCCGGGATATATCTCCCCAGGCAATGGCGGTCTTTTTGGCCAATGATCCAATGCCTCGCAGCGGAGATCAGACCTTTCCGTATCGCCAAAATACCCATTTCTTTTATTTAACGGGCATCGATCAGGAAGAATCCGCTTTGATCCTCTTTCCGGATTGCCCCAAGCAGGAGTACAAAGAAATTCTGTTTATCCGTCGTACGAATGAACACCTGATTACCTGGGAAGGCCCCAAACTCACCCAGGAAGAAGCCAAAACATTGAGTGGCATTCAGACGGTTCTGTGGATGGATCAGATGGAAGGAATTTTTTATGCCCTGATGATGCAATCCCAGATATTGTATCTGAATGGAAATGAACAGGAACGATTTCAAAATCCTGTCCCATCCCGGGATCACCGGTTTGCCCAAAAAGTACGGCAAGAATTCCCCCTGCATGCGTTGGCGAGAGCGCAGCCTATCCTTCGTAATTTGGTGATGATCAAGGCACCCCAGGAAGTCGAAACCATGCGCACGGCAATCCGTATTACCGGAGATGCGTTTCAGCGCGTCTGTACTTCCCTGCGACCGGGTATCATGGAATTCGAGCTGGAAGCAGAAATGATTTACGAGTTCATTCGACAGGGAGCCCGCGGACATGCCTATGAACCCATCGTTGCCGGTGGTGCCAACGCATGTATCCTGCATTACATTCAAAACAATGCACGCTTGCAGGATGGTGATGTGGTGTTACTGGATTTTGGAGCTGAATATGGTAATTATGCCGCCGACCTGTCACGGTCGATCCCGGTTTCCGGTCGATTCAGTTCAAGGCAGGCACAAGTCTACGATGCCGTCCTGCGTACGTTGCGCATGGCCAAACAAATGATGGTTCCCGGACAGACACTGGCTGAGATACAAAAAGAATCTGAATCTTATCTGGGATACGAACTGCACGCATTGGGATTGGTGAATGCTAAAAGTCCGGATAAAAAAGACATTCAACGTTATTTCATGCACGGCATAGGACATCACCTCGGATTGGATGTACACGACCTGGCTGACCGCAATTTGCCGCTTCAGGCGGGTATGGTTATCACGTGTGAGCCCGGCATTTACATCCGGGAAGAAGGTCTTGGCATCCGGTTGGAAAATAACATCCTGATCACCGACCATCAACCTCAGGACCTCATGGCGGAAATACCCATTGAGCGGGAAGCCATCGAAGAATTGATGAATTCGATGGTGAAGTATTAAATGGAATTAAGATTTAAGATTTAAGATTTAAGATTTGAGATTTGAGATTTGAGATTTGAGATTATTTGGAATAAATGAGTCCGCAAGATATTGTCAAACGGATGTACGAACAGGATGCCTTCAGCCAATGGTTGGGTATTCGGATTGTTCGTATCGATACCGGTAATTGCTGGCTTGAAATGACCGTAAGACCGGAGATGTGTAATGGATTTCACATCGCTCACGGTGGAATTACCTATTCATTTGCCGATAGTGTGCTGGCATTTGCTTCGAACAGCTTGGGTCATCATGCCGTTTCTATCGAAACCTCCATATCGCACACCAAAGCGGTATATACCAACGATCAATTGACCGGGAAATCAGAACTGCTGAAGGATGGTCGTACCCTGGCCATATTCCAGATAACTATTACCAATCAAAAGGAGGAAACGGTTGCTCTTTTTAAAGGCACTGTCCTGAAACGGGAGCTGTGGAAATGAATGCGATACGACGCAAAGTTCCCGGTTCCAGCCGAACTGAAACTTAATTAACTTTACAGGAAACCCCTTAATTGCCTAACTTGCTTTAACTTGAAAATGCAAAGCTATGGCTTACTATCGCCGTCAATCGAATTACGGGGGAAGTCCCCAGCCCAGTCGCCGGGGGTCAAATATCCGCATCACCCTGCTCATTGGATTGGCCATCGCCGCTTATTCTTTCTGGAAATATTACTCCCAGTCTGAATTCAATGCGTTTACCGGAGAAAACCAGCATACCGCCGGATTGACTGTAGATCAGGAAATTGCATTGGGTCTGCAGAGTACGCCACAGATGATCCAACAATATGGTGGCTTGCATCCGGACCAACGGGCCCAGCAATACCTGGATATGGTTGGCAACCGGCTGGTGCAGGGTACTGGTGCCCGGGAGACCGGCTATAAATTTGATTTCCACTTACTCGCAGACCCTGAGACTGTCAATGCCTTTGCCTTACCGGGAGGGCAGGTCTTCATTACAGCCGCCCTTTTTTCACGATTGGAGACGGAAGACCAGCTGGCTGGCGTAATCGGACACGAGATCGGACACGTACTGGCCAGGCATGGCGCCGAGCGGATCGCCAAACAACAACTCACCCAGGGACTAACCGGTGCGGCCGTCATTGCTTCCGGAGACTACAACACCGCCCAGGCAGCACAAATGATTGCCCAGTTGGTCAACATGAAATACGGTCGTGAACAGGAATTGCAATCCGATGACCTGGGGGTTCGCCTCATGATGGAGACTGGATACAATCCGGAAGACATGATCGGGGTTATGGAGATTCTAAAAGCTGCATCCGGACCGAATCGTGTTCCTGAATTTCAATCCACCCACCCGGATCCTGAAAACCGTATGGAACACATCCGGGATTCCATCAAAAAATACCGTCAACAATTGACCGGGACCCAAAACAATTAGGATGATCTATTCATTTGACGGATTCATCCCGGTCATCCACCCCTCCTCCTTTGTGCATCCTCAGGCTACTGTCATAGGTAATGTGATCATTGGACGTGATGTATATATTGGCCCCGGGGCAGTCCTTCGCGCAGACTGGGGAGAGATCCTTGTCGGAGATGGAAGCAATGTGCAGGAAAATTGTACCGTACATATGTTCCCGGGGGTCACCGTCATGCTGGAACCCGGTGCCCACATCGGTCACGGTGCTGTCGTACATGGGGCACACATCGGCGAGAACGTCCTGGTTGGTATGAATGCCGTAATTATGGACCGGGTAGAAGTCGGGGCTCATTCGATCATCGGCGCGCTTGCTTTTGTAAAAGAAGGAATGGTTATTCCCGAGCGGAGCCTGGTTGTCGGCAACCCCGCCTGCGTCCTCCGGGAAGTGAGCGATGAAATGCTCCAATGGAAAACCGCCGGAACCCGCCTGTACCAGCAACTCCCTGCCTGGGCACATGCAACCTTACAAGGTTGTGAACCCCTGCATGAACCACCTCCCACGAAAAAAATCCAGATGAAGATGCTGGAAAACTGGAGTAACCTCAAACCAACTCAGGATGAAATGTAATGGCGACGCCTACCTGATTCTGCTGATCCTCAATATTTCCACCATAACCTGGAGCTGCCAGGAACGCCAACCAATTCATCTGAAGCCGGATAAATTGGTGGAATTTCAAATCCTTGATTTGCCGTCTGTCCCAATAAAACAATCCTGGTGGCTTCACGATCCTGAAGGGGATTTGCCTTTACAACATCTTTCTGGAAATCATTGGCTGGTAAGAACCAATCCGAAAGATACGACCTCCGTTTTCACGCTGGAATCCGGCTCGGATGAACCCGTTCAGGTATTCCGGGACGATAGCCTGATAACCATAGCCCGGCACGACCAACCCGTAATTACCTATCATATTCTTCCCAGTATGCCCCCAGCCGGCAAGCCTTCCTATTATCAGCGTTCCGGCTTCATCCATCCTGCCTTTACTCCGGGAGGTCAGATCATCACAGATGGCTTTCCGGAAGATCACGAACACCAGCACGGATGGTTTTATGCCCTTACCCGTACCCATTTCCGGGACAGTATCATTGACTTCTGGAATCAGCAAAGCGGGCTGGGCACCGTGGTGTTGCGTTCGCTGGATTCAGTAATCAGCGGACCGGTGAAGGCGGATATTTATGCCACTCTGGACCATATAAGCACTCAATTTGGTCCTATTTTGGAAGAGAAATTCCACCTTCAGGTATTGCCCGGCACCCGGTATAATGTTTTTTACTGGGAGACCACGCTGACCAATACCACCTCAGATACGCTTTTTGTCAACGATTACCTGTACGGAGGCATGGGTATGCGCGGTCCGGCTGCATGGAACGTAGCGGACACGCTCCATTTTGAAAGCAGAGCCCGGGCACTGACCAATGAAGGTAAAGTCCTGGAAGATGCCAATCACACCCACCCGGTTTGGGCAGCCATGTATGGCACGTTGGGTCATAACTTTGCAGGATGGGCTATCATTGACCAAAAGGGAAACCTCAACTACCCCCAACCGGTGCGTGTCCACCCGGAAATGCCTTACTTCAGTAAATCGCCTATGGTGGGCCATCCCTATTACCTCGCTCCACACGTGCCGATGACGCTACGGTACATCCTGGTTACTTATGATGGCGAGCCTGATCCGGACCAGCTCAACGCCTTGACCGCACGCCTTCCGGACCTCTTTTGACAAGTTTAATTCCTCCGCTCTTGGGCAAAAATTAAAACCAAGATGTTGTCAATAAATTAAGCTGTCGAGGAATATTAGACTTAATCAGGAGAAGTGGTTTTTTTAATAATTATTGGTTGCGGGCTGAAGGTAAGCCGCAACTGTATGAACAGCAGGAACCCCCCTTTTTGACAGCCGTTGAAAAACGGTGGATTGCGCGCAGCCGTCAAAATAGGGATGTGTGAAGATCTGATTAAACAGAACGCCAGAAGCACTAACTGGGCGCTTCCAAAGATCGAAACTCAAACTTTTTAACTCATTCGTGCCGATGATGGTACCGATTCCCCTCCTAGGAGGGGAAGAAAAGGGGTGGGTATTTATGTCCTAATGTGAAGTCAAAACATCTCACATCTCCTATTTTGAATTTAGAAACTCGCATTCCCCGGTGTCCTCGGAAACGCAATCACATCCCGTATGTTGGGCATCCCGGTCACAAATTGCACCAGTCCAAAGATCGAAACTCAAACTTTTTAACTCATTCGTGCCGATGATGGAACCGATTCCCCTCCTAGGAGGGGAAGAAAAGGGGTGGGTATTCATGTCCTAATGTGAAGTCAAAACATCTCACATCTCCTATCTTGAATTTAGAAACTCGCATTCCCCGGTGTCCTCGGAAACGCAATCACATCCCGTATGTTGGACATCCCGGTCACAAACTGTACGAGACGCTCGAAGCCCAATCCAAAACCGGCATGGGGGCAAGAGCCAAACCGACGGATGTCCAGGTACCAGTACAATTCTTCCTCGGGGATATGCATCTCCGCCATGCGCGCTTTGAGGACATCGAGGCGTTCTTCACGCTGGGACCCGCCTACGATCTCGCCAATACCGGGAAACAGGATATCCATGGCCCGTACGGTATTGTTATCCTCATTCATGCGCATGTAAAAGGCTTTAATCTGCTTTGGATAGTCGGTCAGGATCACCGGTTTCTTAAAATGCTTCTCTACCAGATACCGCTCATGTTCCGACTGCAGATCTGCCCCCCACCCTTCAATGAGGTACTTGAACTTTTTCTTTTTGTTTGGGGTCGAGTTACGAAGGATATCAATCGCCTCGGTATAGGTAAGACGTTCGAACCGGTTGTTGATTACAAATTCCAGTTTCTCCAGCAGACCCATTTCCGACCGTTCGTTTTGTGGCTTGGATTTTTCTTCTTCTGCCAGACGCTTATCCAGGAATTCCAGATCTTCTCTGCAATTTTCGAGCACGTAGCGGATAACTGAATTCAGCATATCTTCCGCCAGGTTCATATTGTCTTCCAGGTCGGCAAAAGCAACTTCAGGTTCGATCATCCAGAATTCGGCCAGGTGCCGGCTGGTGTTGGAATTTTCTGCCCGGAAGGTAGGTCCAAAGGTATACACCTCTCCAAAGGCTAACGCTCCCAACTCCGCTTCCAGCTGTCCGGACACGGTGAGGTTGGTCTCCCGCTCGAAAAAATCCTGTTTGTAGTCAACTTTTCCTTCCGGCGTCAGCGGCGGATTAATAGCAGGCAACGTGGATACACGGAACATTTCCCCGGCCCCCTCTGCATCGGAAGCAGTGATGATCGGTGTATGCATGTACACAAATCCGCGATCGTTGAAGAATTGGTGGATCGCAAAAGCCAGCGCATGCCGCACGCGAAAAACGGCGCCGAAGGTGCTGGTCTTGAAACGCAGGTGGGCGATCTCCCGTAAAAACTCCATGCTATGCCGCTTGGGCTGCAAGGGATAAGTCTCCGGATCCGCGTCACCATAAATCGTAATGCGCTCTGCCTTCATCTCGATGGTCTGCCCTTTCCCCTGGGAGGCAACGATGGTCCCCTGAGCGCCGATGGCAGCCCCAGTGGTGATGCGCTTCAACTGCTCTTGGTCCATGGATTCAAAATCCACCACCACCTGTAGGTTGTCAATGGTCGAGCCATCATTCAGTGCGATGAATTGGTTATTGCGGAAAGTACGTACCCATCCCTGCACCAATACGGACTGCCCGATGGGTGTGGTAGCTAACAACTGTTTGATCTTCGTGCGCTTTGCCATGCGTATTCAAGTTATGAAGGGGCGAAATTAGGGGTTTTGGTGGTATTTTTGAGTGTTGTGAATTCTAATGTAATCAGCAGCAGTACCAAACCCGGCGTAGCTGATTAGGGTTCCACGGCATCACGGTTTATACATCTACACCCGCGCAAAGTGCTAAGCATATGGCGTAAAGCGTTAAATGACCACCACGAATAAAAAAATTGGCTTATATTTAGCTAACTATCATCCACACCCATGGAAATGCTTACCAATCATTTTGGCAAACAATTTATAACCACATTCCGGACCACTGATGCGTCACCATCATTAAGTGACAATTCCGGCATATCTGTACGTATAAGTATGGAGCATTCAGTAGTGCCTGCAAGTGACGGTAGCGGGCTGCTGACATACCGTTGAAGTATCTGTTCTACGTTAGCCAATGGCTAGAAGGAATACTTCGTCGGGCAATGGTAGATGATAAGCACGAAGAGGGCGCGGATGGCAAAAGAATAACGATGCATATGCATCGGAGAAGAGGTGTTTGATTAGGATCAAAGGATCTCCCAATAAAATGAGAAATTTAAAAAAGCGCAACGGCGCTACAGAATATACGCGGATATAAGAT
>JACJYB010000016.1 GCA_020636355.1 Lewinellaceae bacterium
TTCTATCCAGCAGATCAAAATTTACCTCACAGATTTGCCCAGATAAATATGTCTTAATACTGAACAAATTCTTGATTTAAGAAGTATTTTTGATTTCTCTAAAGATTTAGAGCTAATCGAACTTTTCATATCCAAAAAACCTAATTTAGTCTCCTAAGCGTAAATTTTAATGCCCACAGAAGAAATATTGCACCAGGTGGGCTCTTTTACCAGATCCAATCAGGAACATTTTACGGATCGGTTACCTCAATTGGTTATTGAATACAATTGCCTGAACTTGTGAGACGGTAAAGTTTCCAGGTCACTCTATTATCTGGTAACTGGGAGCTTTAGCCAATACTGGTTTAATGATCAAACCCGGACCTACATAAATTACCCGTAAAATTTAGACGACACACCTACTCATGAAAACCAAGCCATCCAAGATACTTTCATCAATCTTTAATAAAAACAGTACTGATTTTTTTATTCCCTTGCGTGAGGGAAAGGATGTATGCACCAGGGTGCAATTGCTCTACCCATTGTAGCGAGATGATTTCTCCCCTCCGCTGGGTTTGATAATTTTTGATTGGTTTCCCCTGTAGATCGTATATTTCAATTCCCAGCCGGCCATCGCTTTGGAAAGGATTTTGAACATAGAGGACATCACCTACCGGATTGGGGAAGACTGCGACGCGTTGATTGGACAGCGATGCCCTGCTACTAGCAGATTCCTGGTAAACCCTGACATAATCGATCTCCATAGCTGATTCTTCGAAGCCTGGGCTGATATCAGGCAGGATGGCAATGTTGAGCAGGATATAAAAAGGATCGTCGAAAGGCCAATTACTTTGATTTTTATGGGCAGGACTGAAGATCAGGTGCAATTTTCCGTCCACACGGAAAATCATGTATTCTTCGGTCCATTCCAATTCGTAGATATGAAATGATTGAGTAGCGGTAGGGATAGTTTGTCCTCCGACATTTATGGTATTTCCATAACTCGTTGGAGTATGGGTCGCACTGGACGCATAATTTTGATTGGCACCCCAGTGCTCCATTATGTCAATTTCTCCGCAATCCGGCCAAACTACTTTGCCGTATCCTTGGGTTTGCCAGTAGCCTCCCTTCTCATCAATGTTACGTCCTAGCATCCAGATTGCCGGCAAGGTTCCGACGCCCACCGGTAATTTTGCTTTTACCTCAATCCGACCATATGTGAAAGCAAATTTAGAATTAAGCCTTGCCGATGTATAATTTTTTATTTGGCCCTGGTCGTTAAATAATTCTTTTTTGGCAACAATGTGCAGGCTGCCATCTTGCACAAATACGCTTTCCAACCTGTTGGTATAATGTTGTAATTCATTGTTATACCAACCAAAATCCGTTGGGAGGATGGTCTGGGGATACCATTTTTGGGAGTTGATGGCACCGGCGGTTTCAAATTCATCGGACCAAACCAGTTTATCATAAGAAGCATCCGGAAGCCCATCGAAAACATATGAAAAATCGTCAATATAAGCCGTGACCTTATCGTTGTTATCTTCTCCGTTTATTTGGATAATCACCCTGTTGAAGTCAAGTCTCTCAATAGGCTCTCTGGATTGTGGATTGAAGTTGATAAAAGGATCTTTGGAAAAATCAAAGCTAACCTCCTGCCATTCATCTAGCTTAATGTTCTTTTCCACACTGCTTTGGGTTTCCCATGGAGCATCCAATCTTCCATTCTGTAACTTGAGGGATACCTTATTAGATTGTGAACCTGTCACCCCGGATGTCGGAACAAAGATCTTGAAGGTGAATGTACTATTGCCCAACAAAACAAAATCTTTGCTAGCATCAAACCGCACATTCGCAAAGAGTTCTCCGGCATCTTTGTATTCCATGACACGATTTGAGGTATTGATTCCTTTTTTTGATGGATTATTGCGATGGATGTCGATCTGACATCCATCACCTGTCCAGTTGTTGATATTACTATGGCCCTCAAAGTCATCATAAAACGATTGGCCAGTAAGGAGATTTGAAAATAACAGTAATGTGACGGCTATAAGGGATGTTTTCGACATCGGTACATTTTATTAAAACATAAAAAAACCATTGTATTCTTCTGCTAGTCATGATGTGAATGTAAGCATAGAAGCTTCCTGCACTAAATTAGTTGCCGTCTTATTCTGCTTAAAATAGCGAAAATTGCTTCCAATTAATCGTTTAATTTCGAGGAAAAAACAGATGCTGACCTCCGTTCATCCCAAACTTCCTATGCGTGATAAATCCATCACCCGCGATTATTATCTCAAACAACTTGGTTTTATCGATATAGGCGCGGAAGACTATCCGGATTATCTGCTGATGCAGAAAGACCAGGTGCAGATTCATTTTTTTGCCTTCAAGGACTTGGACCCTCGGGAAAACTACGGTCAGATCTATATCCGTACAGACAACATCCATGAATGGTATCAATCCCTGCTGGACCGGAAAGTCCCCATCCATCCCAATGGGCACTTGAGCACAAAACCCTGGGGCCAGTGGGAATTTGCTCTCCTCGATCCGGATCATAACCTCATCACATTTGGACAAGCCATCTCCTGAAAACGTCCGGATTATCCGATTGATGCGCAGCATTTTCCTGCAAATAAGGTCAGGAATGGGCAACGATTTGTTCTGGATTAGCCGGGGCTGAACATAATATGAGCGGGCTAATCGTTATGTTATTATCTGACTCACTGATTTATCATGGTTGATTAAAAAGCACCAAAATGACTTTGGAGGATCTGGGTTATCACGATGAACTTGAGGAGTACCGACTAAAGAACGGACTGGGCGATTTTGCCATTGGCCGGGTTATCGCTGAACACAAAGAACGGTACATCATAAAAAATGCCGACAATGAATTCGAAGCAGAAATTACCGGCAATTTGCGGTATTCTGCTCAGGAGCGGACGGACTATCCGGCGGTGGGTGATTGGGTAGCATTTAGCATTTTTGACGAGACCAAAGGTTTGATCCATGCCATCTTCCCAAGACATTCTCTGCTGGAGAGAAAAGCGGTCGGCAAAACGAGCGATAAACAAATCATCGCCGCCAATATTGATTATGCCCTGATCATCCAGGCAGTAGACCGGGACTTCAATATCAACCGTCTGGAGAGGTACTTAACCCTGTGTTACACGTCCAATGTGCGTCCGATAATCGTACTAAATAAAATAGATCTGATCACCGCGCAGGAGCTATCCGAAAAATTAGCTCAAATTGACGAACGCGTCACAGATGTCCCTGTCCTTGCGATCAGTAATCAAACGCGCCAGGGCTACGATGGCCTCAAAAGCGTGTTATTGAATGGGAAGACATATTGTTTGCTGGGCTCTTCCGGGGTAGGGAAATCCACCTTGCTCAATACCCTGTCGGATAGTACATTGATGCAGACTAAAGCCATTAGTGCGCATTCCGATCGCGGCAGGCATGCAACAACGCATCGGGAGTTACATCTGCTCGAAAGCGGTGGCATCCTCATTGACAATCCCGGAATGCGTGAGGTAGGTATGGCGGATTTTTCAGCAGGAATTTCTTCAACCTTTGACCACATTGTTGCGCTGTCCGGATCCTGCAAGTATAAAAATTGCACCCATACAAATGAACCCGGCTGTTCGGTACGCGTGGCGCTTGAAAAGGGAGAGCTCGATTTCAGCGGCTACGAGAACTATCTAAAGATGGAAAAAGAAAAAGAGCATTTCGAGATGTCACTGGTGGATAAACGGAAACGAGACCGGGCTTTTGGTAAATTGATGAAAGATTATAAAAAGCACTATGCCCGCCCAAAAGACTGATCTTCCAGAATTTGTGGCCGCAACAGCTAGGATGATTTTCCTACCAATTCCAGTCCACTGATCAGACGCACCGCCTCATCATAGGTTTCTTGCGCATTTTCCTGATTGGCCATCCCGGCGTACAAAGCGCGCTCACAGGTTTGCAGCAGATGAACAAAATCGCCGGCAAAAGTTTCTCCGCCATATGCCGTGATTTCGCGGTTGACCCGGTCTTTGGTCAGGTCGGCGACCGGTATCCGGAATTTATCGGAAACATACCCATGCGATGCTCGTGACACCTCCTCATAAAATGCTCCGTAGTTTTTCACATCCAGCAAAGCCTGAGCTTGTGTCAGTCGCTTGGTCGCGACCTTCACCGCCTGACGTTGGCGGCGAATTCCTGCATCTACCTGCCCTTCTTGCCATTGGCGACGGCGGTACAAAATGGCACCAAGGGAAAGGACCATCGGAAAAACAACTAAAATCCAGTGCAATGGACGGCCCCATAGCTGAGCGGATTGATGCAGTTTGATGCCTGTTGCCAGATAACGAAGTTCACCATCATCGGAAACATCGTCACCTCGCACACCCGGGTTGCTGCTAACCAATGCGCCCTGCAAAACCTCCAGGCGAAAACTATCCTTTCGTGTTACGTAAATGGACGAATCCGGGTCAAGAAATGAAAAAGAAGGACGGATGGTATAAGTTCCGGTTCTCCTGGGCACGACCAGGTATTCGAATATACGTGTAGTGACAAGCCTGCCATCTTCATCGCCGGTCTGGCTGCTTTTTACTTTGGGGTCATAACCCTCGAGACCTTCAGGAAGGACCAGACGCGGAGCCATCAAACGCTTTTCATCCCCATCTCCCTTCACTTGCATCAGGATGCTTACCGCTTCTTCGGTTCGTGCCGGGCTGGCGGGCTGATCCACCTGCATGGTAAAATGACCAACCGCCCCGGCAAAATCGTCAGGTTCGGGAACAGGATTTGACCGGACACTAATATCCACATCGTTAGTAGTCAGGTTCACCATCTTCAGCTGGCTGCGAAAAAAGAATCCGCGGTAGCGGGGGTCGTCGTATTCAATGCCAAGAGATATGACTGCCGGTTCTATGTGGATCGGACCGGCCTGCTGCGGAAACAGGGCAATGCGTCGCATCACCTTCGTCACATACTCCTGACCTTCATATATTTCCCGGTGCTGCGATAAATTATAGGATGCAATGTTTTCAGCGTAGCTATTGGGATAGGAGGGTTCAAACTGCAATTCGAAATTGCTCACATTTACTTTTGTAAACAGCTTGTAGTCCAGAATGATCTGCTGTCCTATGAAGGCGCTGGTCGTCGAAACATCGAGCTTCACAAAAACATCCTCACCTTTTTTACCTGGTGCAGCCTGGGCATTATTCGCTAATACATTGATTGTTATAGGCTTGGTCGTATAGGTTTGATTGCCCGCGGTAATGCTGGCCGAGCCGACAACGACGGTGCCGGTAGTTACCGCTTGAACTACGTAAGAGAAGCTCTGTTGTGAACTGACCACTCCATTCACAATGGAAGTTTGCATGGATTGACTCGGTCCCGAGATAACCTTTAGATTTTTAAACTGAGGCGGCCGGAATGCAGTCCCTTTGGAATTGTACAATGTAAAAGTCACCTCAAAAGCAGAACCTTTAAATACCTCCCTGGCATCCGTTGATGCTTCAAAACGAATGTCCGCTGCCAACAGTATCGGCAAGCCCATCAACCACATCCATCCTGTCCAGGCCAATCTGCGCATCAGAATTTCTTCTTTGGGTATTTTTGAAGTACGGAAGGCTTACTTTTTTGCTTTTGCGCCGGGTTTCTGTCACCAAAGAGCGACATCGGCATAGGTTGCTTAGCCGGAGACACCTGATCCGGGTTGTCAGTGACATGGAGGATGATGGGTTCGGTCTCGTAAAGCTGGCCATCTACTTCAATCGTAGCACGCTCTATGACATAGTCTCCCAGGTCCGTTGCCCTTACTACGTAACCATCCACACTCTGTTTCGACATCGCCCCATTCACGATTTGGATTTGGGTTGAGCGGTTTGGACCAGACAAGATCTGTAAGCCGGCTAATTCAGGCAGTTGCCAGGATCCCTGGCCATTTATCAGGGTAAAACTTACTTCAAATGGGGTTCCGATAAGTACGGTATCCTGACTAACGGATGCATAAACCTCCACTTCCTGAGCCGACGACATAGATCCCAGGGTGAGCAGGAGTCCTAAAATCCAACCGTGCCGGAATCTGCTTACCATTCTTTCGTTTTGCGTTTTCCATCGCCGCTAGTCTTTTTCATCTTATCCTGCACTTTTTTCTCTTCCTGCTCGACGATTTGGAGCAATTGTTTGGCTTCGTCCTTGTTGAGATCCTCTTTTGGTTTGGCTTCCTGCTCCTGATTTTGGTTCTGGATCTGTTGATCTTGCGCTTGTTGCTGCTGTTGCTGTTCCTGATCCTGATTCTGCGGTTCCTGATCCTGTTGATCCTGGGATTGTTGCTGTTGCTGCTGTTGTTGTTGTTGCATCATAGCAAGAACCAGGTTGTTTAATGCGTCCTGATCATTGGGGTCAAGTCGCAAGGCCTGTCGATAGGCATCAATGCTCTTATCCAGCTTCTTGTCCTGGAAATAGGCATTTCCAAGGTTGTAATAGGCTTGTTGTTTCGATTGTTTATCGGTGGCAGCAGTGACCGCTTCTTCAAATTTCTGGGCAGCTTCATCGAATCGCTCCTGAGAATAAATGGCATTACCCTGATTGTAGGTGCTCTGGTAACTTTTCTTTTCTGAATTGGCTTTTCGATATTGCTCTTCGGCTTGCTTGAACTGTCCTTTATCGTACTGGGTATCGCCTTCGCGTAGGACTTTATGGCTATTCTGTGCAAGTGCCGGGTACCATGCAATCCCGAATATTAGAAGCGCCAAGAGATGAAGGTGTTTCATATCCACGATGATTTTTCTTTTTTGCGCCACACGGCATTAGGCAACCACCATTGCAAAGTTAACAAGAGTAAAGCAATCAGTAGAAATGGCTGAAAATAGCTTTCGTATTCGGAGAAACTTCTTTGTTCCACTTGTTGCTTATCCAGCTTGTCGATTCGGTTTTGCATGGCTCTGGCCATGGTTTCATCATCCTGATAGGTAAAAAACAAACCATTTCCTTGCTGTGCAAGTTCCTCTAACAGCTCTGTATTTACGATGGACCGAACCGGTTTTCCTTCCGCATCCCGCAGATAGTCTTCCCGCAGACCATAATTCTTAGGGATAAAACTCCCCTCCGGCGTGCCGACAGCTACAGTAAAAATTACGAGTCCGTCCTGAGCTGCCTCCTTGGCTTTTTCGAGGGCAGCCTCTTCATGATCTTCTCCGTCGGTGATGATGATCAGCACCTTATTGCTTTTGTTCTGCGGATCAAAGCTTTTCTCCGCCAGGTCAATGACAGCACCGATATCGGTCCCCTGCGTTGTCGCCTGATCAGGACTGGCGCCTTTCAAAAACATGATCACCGCGCCATAATCATTGGTCAACGGAGATTGCAAATAGGCATTACCCGCAAAAAGGATAAGTCCGATGCGTTCGCCTTTAATCTGGTCAATAATGCGTTCGATGATTCGCTGGGAGCGTGCCAGCCGGTTAGGAGCAACATCTTCGGCCATCATGCTATTGGAAATATCCAGGGCGATCATGATATCGGCAGCTTTGGCCTCCACTTTTTCTCGTTTCGACCCCCATTGCGGATTTGCCAGGGCAATGATCAGCAATCCAATGCTCATTGCAAACAGTCCGGCTTTCAACCATTTGCGTTGCGGGGCCCATCCCCCCACCAGGCGACCGAGTAACGCCGGATTTGAGAATGCCTTTAGTTGTTTTTTCTGCCAAAGGAACAGTCCCGCATACATAACCAGAATTACCGGCACGAGGACCAGCAACCAAAGAAATTCGGGATGTTCGAAGCGAAACATTATGGCAATGTTTTTAATAGGGTATTCCCCAATAAAAATTCGAAGAGTAACAGCGCCAAGCCGAACCAGGCAAAATTTCGGTACAGGTCCTTGTATCGTTTAAACACGGTTACATCCATTTCGGTCTTCTCAAGTTGATCGATCTCATCGTAAATAGACCGCAGACCGGTTTCATTCAGGGCCCTGAAATATTGACCGCCGGTCTCTTCGGCGATTTGTTTCAGCAGGTTCTCATCAATCTCCACATTGGCATAGCCGAACACGTATTGCCCGTCACTTCTGCGACTTACCGGGGTCAATGCTTCCCCAGCGGTCCCTACACCGATGGTGTAGACCTTTATGTTGTATTGTTTGGCAATTTCTGCCGCTTGTAATGGCTGAATGTATCCCCGGTTATTTACCCCATCGGTGAGCAGGATGATAACCTTGGATTTGGCTTCGCTATCCTTCAACCGGTTTACAGCCGAAGCTAACCCCATGCCAATCGCGGTCCCGTCATCAAGCAAACCACAACGCAACGAGGACAACTGGTCCTGAATCACCCGGTGATCCAGCGTCAACGGGCTTTGTGTATAGCTTTCTCCGGCAAATACGACCAGGCCAAACCGATCGTAAGGTCGTTTGTCAACAAACTCAATAGCCACTGCCTTACTGGCCTCCAAGCGGTCCGGTTGGAAATCTTTGGCCAGCATTGAACTGGAAAGGTCCATAACCAGACAGATATCAATCCCTTCCGCTTTAACTTCCTCTTCTTGTAAGGAGCGCTGTGGTCTGGCCAGTGCCAAGACGATGCAAGCAAGCCCTGTAATCCAGAGCACCTGGCGAACCGGAACAAGTCTTTCGCGCCAGGCATGGATGCCACGGACCGGCTGCAAACTGGAAAGCGTCAGCTGGGTATGATACCGCTTCCGGGACCGATGAAGCCAATAATAAATCAATGGTATCAACAGCAATAACAGCAGATACCCGGGGGAAACCAATGCATAGGAGCCAATCTCTAACTTCATGACTCCGGATTTTTTTGTTCTTCCTCCCGAATAAAGTGCAAGCTCTGTTTGATCAATTGGGCAGTGCTTTCCAGGGCTTCGTCATGAAAACTCGCTCCCGGTACCCCTTTTGCAAATTTAACCAGGTCAGCGATCTCCAGAATCTGACGGACCTTGCCGATCCACTCATTATCGGAAGTTATCTCCCGCAACCTGTTAAGTAACTCGGACGAGGGCTGCTCCAGAGCAGGAATTGAAAATTTCTTTTCCAGGAATTCCCGTAGGATATAGGTAAGCTCGCTCTGATATTCCTTAATGGCCCCGGTCTGCCATATTTCTGCATCCCGCAACTTGCGTAATTTTTCAAATGCAATGTCTTCCGGAGCGCGGTTGATCGTTTTCGCCTCAATTGGTTTAGCCTGTCGCTTACGGTATTTTTTCCACACAAAAAATACCACTACCAGCAAGGCCAGACCCAGCAGGATCCACAGATAGACCAGGTAATCGTACCATTTGACTCCTTCGCGAATGATATCTTTCACAGGTCTTATCTCCGGACCCTCGACCAGCGACGAATCAAGTAATGCATTAATTATCAGTGAATTGGAATACATTGTGTCACTTCCGTTCTGCGGACTAACCGCCAATCCGGGAAGCAAAGACCGACCATCTGCCAGCGGTACAAATCGCATCTCCTTGATCCAGCCGCCACCTCGTGGTGTCCAGGGCGTAGACTCTACAATTGCGATTGACCGTGCGGTATCGATCGTAAATGGCAACCAGACGAGCGTATCAGGGAGGCCACTTACTTCCAACTGTAATCGCGCCGGTATTCCCACCCGGAGGGTATCGGACGCCAGCCGGCTCCTGACTTCCGGTTGCTGAGCCCGGGCGGTGTCGGAGAACAATAGCATCAACCCGCAAAGAAGAAAACCGATCCGCATTATCCCCTTCATCCTGAGCGCTTTTTAAAGAACCGCATCAATGTACGGACATAAGATTCGTCTGTTCGTACCTGCATCATATCTGCTCCGGACCGGGTAAAAACTCGTTTCGCCTCCACACGGTACGTGAGAAAACGTTCTTCATAGGCTTGCCGGATCCGTGCATCCGACGTATCTAATAATCTGATTTCTCCCGTTTCCGGATCTGCAACCCGCAGCATTCCTACTGCCGGCAGTGTCTCCTCCCTGGGATCAAAAATGCACATGCCGATGAGATCGTGCCGCTTGGCCACGACGCGTACCGGTTGTGTATATGAATTCGTGAGAAAATCGGATATCAGGAAGGCGATGGACTTTTTCTTCAATACATTATTCAGGAATTCGAGGGCGACCTTCAGATCAGTTCCTACCTGCTTGGGCTCGAAGTAAAGTAACTCCCTGATTATGCGCAAGATGTGGCTCTTACCTTTCTTAGGTGGTATGTACAACTCAATGCGATCGGAGAAAAGAATCAATCCAACCTTATCGTTATTCTGAATGGCTGAAAAAGCCAGTACCGCACAGATCTCGGTAATCACTTCGTTCTTAAACTGTTGCTGCGTTCCGAAGTAGGCCGATTTACTAACATCAACCAATAACATAACCGTCAACTCCCGTTCTTCTTCGAAGATCTTAACGTGCGGCTCGCCGGTTCGCGCAGTCACATTCCAGTCAATGGAACGAATGTCATCTCCAAACTGATAGGTACGCACCTCGCTAAACGACATGCCTCTGCCCTTAAATGCGCTGTGGTACTCTCCGGAGAAGATGTGTTTACTCAGGCCTTTGGTCTTAATTTCGATTCGATGTACCTTTCTTAGCAGTTCTCCAGTATCCATATCACTGATATTTTAAGATGTAATCAATGATGGTATTGTTATCCAGGTTTCCTTCAAAATAGGAATAGGGTATGATGAAGCTCTTCTGGCCATACAATGCGTTGAATCCCGTAGATATCCTAAATCCCCTTTTAGTCAGGTTGATGTATTGAAAATCTTCCAGTTTTGGTCGCATGTATTCCAACTCAAAAGGCCAGTCCAGCATTTGAATTTTGGGCTGCAGATATTGCGTAATGGCATTCTGATAATCGTATTTCTTCTTGAATAAGGATGCGATCTCAACGGTTTCTGCTTTTTCGAAATCATAGTTGATGGCTAACAATTCATACTGCCCCTGATCTGACTTGGCGATTAAACTACCTGAAAAAAAACGTCCATTATACCAGCTTACTTCAGGCCAGACATGCAGCGTATGTTTCCAGCGGTCGGAGGGATCACCCACCTCCCGTTCCAGTCGGGAAAATTCATCCCGTACATCTCCGATAAACCGCATGATCTGTTTACGCAAATTGAATTCTGTTACATCGGGAAAGCTCAGATTATAAAGCGAAGTCTCATCTGCCGTCAGATCAACCTGGACGGGCAGTTCTCTACGCAGTGCCAGTTCAAAATAGGTAACCTGACTATTTTGTGGACGCCAGGCTACTTGCATCAGGGTCGGCTGATTGATTTGCAATGTTGCTTCGGCCTGTTTGACATTCCGGTCATCCGTGACTTCGACGACAAACTTACCTGCCTTTTCTCCATCACAGTTGCCATTCAGGAAGTAGATCTGTTTGGTCTGCAGGTTTTGAAAAATACCTTGTATCCGCCACAAATCTTTGGTCAGGATCAAATCGTAGTCAACCGCATTGAATTGCCCCTGATACGATCGAATCCAGCTATCCGGCACAACCGTAGTCCAATCGGTGGTCTGGCTGGTCGGGGACAGGCGGATTAATAATTCCCGGTCCCGGTTGACATTATACCAGGATCCTTCCCATCCGCCTTCATTACGCTTTAATTGCCACTGACCGGAAGGTTGGTGGTTCTCGTCCCATTCCGCCATGGTCAACTTATCTCCTACCAAGTCACCTTCCACGGAGAAATAGGCTTCCTGCAGGTCAAACTGATACACGGCCGACACATTACTTCCCTGAACGGCCATCCAAAACAAAAATGGAATGCCATCCTGAAGCCGACCGATATATGCTTGTTCGGAATCCCACTGGTGGCCGGGAAATTCCTGATTCAGGTACCTGTTCAGACGCTTCCAAAGATCGCCGGCAGGGTCCTGTCCGGATACCCGCAAGGAGGAAGTAAGGAGCAGCAGCCAGAGGAATATGAGACCGGATTTTTGCATCAAGGAACCTGAACCGTATTTAGTATCTCTGTGATGATTTGTTCCTGCGTGATGTTTTCAGCTTCCGCCTCATAAGTCAGGCCGATGCGATGACGCATCACATCCATACAAACCTGCCGCACATCTTCAGGGATAACATATCCTCTGCGCTTGATAAATGCATAAGCTTTGCTGGCCAGGGCCAGATTTATGCTGGCGCGGGGTGATCCACCATAGGCAATCAGGTGTTTCAGGCTGCCTAATCCGGCTGCTTCCGGATCGCGGCTGGCGAAGACGATGTCGATGATGTATTGTTCAATTTTTTCGTCCATATAAATCTTGCGGACCACCTGACGGGCACGAATAATGGATTGCGGGTCAATGACCGGTTCGATTTTCGGCAAATTGTCCGGTGCCAGATTAAGCCGAATGATCTGCCTTTCTTCTTCACGGTCCGGATAACCGATTTTTACTTTCAGCATAAAACGATCCACCTGGGCCTCAGGAAGCGGATAAGTGCCTTCTTGTTCGATCGGGTTCTGAGTAGCCAGGACTAAAAATGGTTCTTCCAGCAGATAAGTTTGCTTGTCGATGGTAACCTGGCGTTCCTGCATCGCTTCAAGCAATGCCGATTGAACTTTAGCCGGAGCCCGGTTGATCTCATCTGCCAGGATGAAATTGGAGAAAATTGGGCCTTTCCGGACACTGAATTCATTTTTGGTCGGGTTGAAGATCATCGTGCCGATGATGTCAGCCGGAAGTAAATCAGGCGTAAACTGGATCCGGTTAAATTGTGCATGAATGGCGGAGGCCAGGGATTTAATCGCTAAGGTCTTTGCCAATCCCGGAAGTCCTTCCAGCAATACGTGCCCATTGGCCAGCAAACCAATCATCAGCTGCTGAATCATGTGTTTTTGCCCAATAATGACCTTATCGGTCTGAGACTGAATTTTCTCGATGAAAGCACTCTCAATGTAAATCTGTTGATTGAGCGCTTCAATATCAACTGCAATCTGTGTCATGATTTAACTTTACGAGCCCGTAGATTCGGGCTCTTTTTTGAATTTTACCTGACCGGTAGCGGTACAGAATTTCACCTGGTTTAGCTAAAAACCCCTGAAATTAGGTGGTTTTTTGTCGTCAGCTAAATAATTAACGGATGTTTTAATAAAACCTTAACGGGAACGGGCGAAATGAATTCAATCAGGATGCATCGAGAGGTACCCCGAAACTCTCTCCAACAAGAAGTTAAGCCCCTAAGCGCCTCATTTCTACTGACCTTGAATCTTAGCCGGTGAAAGAATTGGCTTTTTAATCCGATGTAGGGATCTTTTCCTTCGGCATCGATTCTCCGAATGGAGCATCCGGTTCTTTCGCCATCGTCCGATAAATAGCCCGGTCAACAAATCCTGGGAAAAATTTGCTTAACCACGCTACTCCATATCCTTCCGACGTCAGGATCAGGTCCCGCCTGCGGTGTTGAATGGCCCAGAAGACAGCTTTGGCTACCGCCTCAGGGGTCATCATCTTATGCTCTTCCCGGGGACTTTCTCCCTGTGGTTTGCCTTGCGCATCCAGGGCTGCGAATCGAATCTTGGTAGCAGTGAATCCCGGACAAGCCACCAGGACATGCAAGTCTTCCTCCAGGTGTTCGATACGCAGTGATTCAAGAAATCCTTCCATGGCAAATTTGGAAGCTGCATACCCGGTCCGTCCGGGCAACCCATGCTTACCGGAAATAGAGGACATGCCCACAATACTCCCATGAGCGGACAGAATGTGTGGAAGCGCATATTTCGTACAGTAAACAGTACCCCAGAAATTAACGTCCATCACCCGGTGTAAAACCTCCAAATCCAGATCAATCAACCTGGCCCGCATCGAAATGCCTGCATTATTAATTAATACATCAATCCGGTGAAATACTTGTAAGGTTTCTTCAATTAAGTTCCGGCAATCTTGTGGATCAGTCACATCGGTAGGAACAGCCAGGGCATTTACGCCCAAAGTGGATATTTTGTCCGCTATATTTTGGATCGCCGATTCATTCCGGGCGGCGAGCACTACATCGTAACCTCCCCGGGCCAATTGCCAGGCACAAGCTTTACCAATCCCGGAAGATGCGCCGGTAATAATGGCAACCCGATGTGGCGTCATTTCCATAATGAAGATCATGCCCCTTCTGATCTTTAAAACAATGGTTGCGGTAAATGAGTTTTTCGGAAAAGTATGATCTTGGTTAGTTTGGATTGGATCCGGAGCGATCTCTATAATTCTGGAGGCTAAAAATACAAAAACCGATCCTTCGTTAAGGATCGGTTTTCATCTGCGATCTTGAAGCATTCTGTCGTTTAAAAAAAAATCCCCAATAGTATTTGTCAACGGAGGAGAAACAATTTGGCAACGCCAACCGGTTTTCCTTCGTGATATATTCGGATAAAATACATGCCGGTATTCCTTACTTCCGGCAAGAAATGGATCGTGGAAAAATTCATTTTCTGCCTCCATAATTTGACCCCGTAAGGGTCTACCATTTCCATTTCCAGATCATTTAACGAACCCTGATTAAGCACGGATAGGGTAATCTCACCCTGGCTAGGGTTTGGAAAGACACTTATTTGCAAGCCATTGTATTTGGCATCCGGATTAGTCGGTACTACATCCAGTATCTGTGCCTTGATCAGATGATCGGTTTCATTGGTCAGATAAGGGCCTTTCAGGTCGTAATAGACGACGGCGCGGCTCTGTACATGTACACCGGCAGGCGCATTCTCGTAAGGTAGTATGGTATAGGTAATAAAGCCTACCGAAGAAGGACTATCCGTTGATTTACCCGGCAAATTGACATTGGAAAAAACAAAACGGATAACCCCGTTTTCATTAAGATCATAGGTGAAAGGATGAGAAGCTGGACCCACTTGAATGGTCCGCGGGTCCAGCCACTCGGATAGGGTGTCTAAAATAACGACCGTATGTGCAGTGTCCTGTAAGGTGTTCTGAAATTGAATGGTAAAGCTCAATTGTGTGTGTTGGTCAATGCGGTGTTCAAGCCCCACACCCTCAGGAAGGCTTTGCTTACGATTCGGAATAAAGACCCGTTCATTGTTTATGCAAAGGCGTGAATAATTTAGTTCTTCATCATACATTGGAAACTGGGTGATGATACCCGGGCTGGCGGTTCCTACCGAAGGACAACCTTCTTTGTAGGTAAACGTATGGCTCACGCCGGGATACCCGTCAGGTTGACGTACTTCCAACCGGTAAGTATGTGTTGTCGTGGGGATTGATATGGATTCCTGCGCCAGTTGGTTCAACCGGACATTGTCGTCCTTCAGGAATATGACGACGTCTTCGGTGATGACGAAGGAGGCTGGCTTGGTCATATCACCAGGACCTACATTGCGCAGCTGAAACTTGATGGAATCACCTTCACATTCGCTCTTTACTGCAATGACGCCCTCATTCCAGGTCCCGGCATCACAACTGTTGTCGGCAAAGATCCCACTTTCCAGGCAATGCGTCAGTCCGGACAGCACGTTACAATCGATACGAACACTCAGTGACTGGGTATATTGCTCAAGTGGCTGTAAGGTCCCCAGTGAAAAAAACAGCGTGTCTCCGTGAGCGACGGAAGGAATGGTGGCCTGAACCAGGGACATAGCCGGATCCAGGATGATCCACAATTTGGCATTCGTCGCCGGTAGTGCACCCAGATTGGCATAGGACACATAGAGCTTGCTGCTGCTGCAAGGCCGGCTATCCAGCATAGAGGTTTCCACATGGAGTTGGGTACAGGCGCGAACCGGATGCTCTCCCAGATATTGGTAAGGTGCATTCCCTGCGGCAACGACCACCTCCTGATCGATAGCACAGCTCTCCCAACCTTCGGTCGGGTCATATGTGTTGATGCGATAAGTGCCGTCAGCAACAGGAAACCAAAATTCACCGTCATCATTCGTCAAGCGCCGATAGAGTTTCCCGGTTTTTACATCGGTTAGCTCCACCATCCGGTGTGGAATCCCTTTTTCCAAAATAAACTGGCAATCCTCGTTGGCATCCCAGTAAACCTTGCCATTCATGATGCCACCCTCGTAGTTCTCCGTTCTGATCTCTACACTGAGTGGATTATTGTCCAGATCGGCAATTTCAATAACTGCCGGGTCATCGTTAAAAAATACGTAGGCCGGACCCGGAAATATTTTTCGGAAACGGAAAGTAACCAGAGGAAGACCTTGTGTAAAGTCAAATTCATTATCCAGCGGGTCAGGAGAAGTCCAGAGGAAGATAACTTTTCCTTTATTAGCCTGGTAGGTACCAATGGTCAGTTCAGGCACTCCATTGTCAAATAAATCCTTTATTCCACTGTATCCCAGTGTAAGCGGATCCCAGTTGACAGAGAAAAGAATCGCTCCCAACTTAACCGGCGCCTGCAAAACAACCTGGGCTTCGACAGCAGTATCGGACTCACTCAGGTACATCGTCAACTTGGCCTGCCCCCACCCGGCGGTGGTCAGAAGCAGCAAGATGCCGACGAAAAGTGAACCGATGTATTGCTTACGTACCATGGGACAATTTACATGCATTAACCATTGATAGACCAAAGATCGCTCAAAAGGCACCATACTCCAATTATTAATTTTTGATATTGTACGAATATTATCTTTTTACACAATAGTATAACTTGTTAATTTATAATTAATTAGATTTACAATATAAATGATGTTGTAATCGTTTCGATTCTTTAATAGAAATTTTTTAAACCCCTAATGGCACAAAAGGCAAAATTGTCAGCAGCAATCCAGGCCCTGGACCCTGACGAACGCGATGAGTTTCGTCATTTCCTGCTTAACCCGGCATGGAACGCCAGCACGGAAACCCTGTCCTTATGGGATTACCTCCAGTCCGAAAACCACAATTGGTCTGCCGAGGGACGGAAGACCTTTGCCAGGACCCACCTTAAAAGCGACGAACACCGGGATGTCGATCTGCGATTGCTCGGCAGTGAACTGCTTCGATTGCTCGAGCGATACCTGATCTGGCGCCAAATTCAACACAACACAACTCTACAACGATCCATCCTGACGGAAGCTTATCTGGAAGCAGGACTTTCTAAGCACGCCGGGCAGGTCATACGACAAACCAGGAAAACTCTGGATCAGTCCAACTTGCAAAATGCCGATTATTACCAGGCTGATCTGGATCTGTACTTTAAGGAAGTGAGCTTCCAGCAACAAAACAAACGCAACGACCCAACCGAACTGCAGGAATATTTTGATCGCACCAACCTGGCTTTTATCACCCAGCTGCTGCGCCAGAGTTGCCAGCTACTCACCAACAGCGATGTATACAATACGCAATTCAATTACGGTATCCTGCCTGATCTGCTCCAGTATGTAAAGAATAACGAATTCCTCCAGGTTCCCGTCATCGAACTTTATTACAACTTTTATCAATTAATCACCACGCAGTCTCAGGTGTATTACAACCGGCTGGTTGAACAACTTCCTCAACACATCGATGCCTTTAGCCCGGCCGAAATCAAGGATCTATATCTTGCGGTCAACAACTACGGCATCCGCAAGGTGAATCAGGGTGATAAATCGTTTGAACGTATTGCATTAAACTGGTATAAAGTGGGGCTGGATATCGGCGTACTGATCGACAAACGCAGAATGTCCATGATCACCTTTAACAACATCGCCGCCTTGGCTTTAAAGAGTAAAGAAGTCGAGTGGACCAAACAATTTGTAGAGCAATACTGTGAATTTTTGCCTTCCAGTGAACGTGATAATGTGGTCCTCTTTAATCTGGCCCGGATCCATTACCTTGAGAAAACATACCTAAAAGCCACCGAATGCCTGCAGAAAACCCATTTCAAGGACTCGCTGCTCAACCTTGCTTCGAAAGCATTGCTTGCCAAAGTCTATTTCGAATCCGGCGAGTGGAACCTGCTGGAGTATCATCTGCTGGCTACCAAAGCTTTTGCCTACCGACAAAAGCGATTAGGGTATCATAAACGCTCTTTTCTGAATTTTATACGTGGAGTCGATGCCTTGATGACGCGGAACCCGGACCGGCAAAAAATCGAAAAATTACTCCAGTCCCTGAGTCCTACCGTAGAAAAAGATTGGTTGCTGGAGATGGCTGCCCGCGCTTGAGGCATTGGGTTTTATAGAATAATTGAGCCGGTTACTTCTCGTCTGAACCAATCATCGCAGAAAAATATTGCCGGTTCATCCGGGCGATATTTGTAACCGAGATCTCCTTCGGGCACTCCACTTCGCACGCCTTGATGTTTGAGCACATGCCAAAGCCTTCCTTGTCCATTTGATGGACCATACTGACCACGCGACGATTATGCTCGACTTCTCCCTGGGGAAGCAAGGCCAGGTGACTGACCTTCGCCGATGTAAAGAGCATCGCCGATCCATTGGGGCACGCTGCTACACAAGCACCACAGCCGATGCAGGCGGCTGCATCAAATGCTCGCGAGGCTACATCCTTCTCGATGGGAATGGCATTTCCGTCCGGAGCCTGACCGGTATTGACCGATATGAAACCACCCGACTGGATGATCCGGTCCAGGGGCGAACGATCTACCACCAGGTCTTTGATAACCGGGAAAGCCTGTGCACGATACGGCTCAATAACGATGGTTTCGCCTTCCTTAAAATGGCGCATGTGCAATTGACACGTCGTGGTCCCAGGCAAAGGTCCATGAGGACGACCGTTAATAACCAGATTACAGGTTCCACATATCCCTTCACGGCAATCATGTTCAAATGCTACCGGCTCCTGTCTTTTCTCTACCAGGCCTTCGTTCAGTACATCAAGCATTTCCAGAAAAGACATATGCTCATTGGCATCAACCTGGTAGCTCTCGAAAGCCCCTTTGGTTTGAGCAGATTTTTGGCGCCAGATTTTAAGCGTAAGTTTCATCGGTTAAATCCTTTTTATGAGCTTGATTTATTTGTAGCTACGGGTTTTCAATTCGATGTTTTCAAACTTCAATTCTTCCTTGTACAGCTGCGGATCCGCATCCCCCTTCCAATCCCAGACAGACACATAGGTGTAGTTGGCATCATCGCGAAGGGCTTCTCCCTCCGGTGTTTGGTATTCTTCGCGGAAGTGACCGCCACAACTTTCATTGCGATTTAATGCGTCAACGATCATCAATTCGCCCAGTTCCATGAAGTCTGCCACCCGGGCCGCTTTTTCCAGCTCCGGATTGTAATCGTCCATTGACCCGGGTACAAAAACATCTTTCCAGTATTCTTCACGCAATGCACGTATTTTCTGCCGGGCAGTGTTCAACCCCTCTGCATTACGGGACATGCCACAATAATCCCACATAATCAACCCGAGCTCACGGTGGAAACTTTCTACTGACCTGCTACCACCGATGGACATGAGTTTTTCCAACCGGGCACGCGTCGCATTTTCCGCTTCCTCAAATTCAGGTGCGTCGGTTTTGATCGCCGGGGTCCTGATTTCGCCGGATAAGAACGGACCGATGGTATAAGGAATCACAAAATAACCATCGGCAAGTCCTTGCATCAAGGCAGAGGCACCCAGTCGATTGGCCCCGTGATCGGAAAAATTGCATTCTCCCAAGGCAAACAATCCTGGCACATTGGTCTCCAGATTATAATCCACCCAGAGTCCGCCCATGGTGTAATGCACCGCGGGATAGATCATCATCGGGGATTTATAGGGATTGGTACCCGTAATTTTCTCATACATTTCAAACAAGTTGCCATACTTCTGTTCGACAACTTTCTCACCCAACTTGCGCACCAGGTTCTTGTCCGAACTATCCAGGCCTTGCTGATGTGCCTGGCTCTTACCATACCGCTCGATGGCACTGGCAAAATCAAGGTAAACGGCAAGTCCTGACTTATTGACTCCAAATCCATCATCACAGACCTGTTTCGCTGCACGGGATGCCACGTCTCTGGGCACCAGGTTTCCGAATGCCGGATAACGCCGTTCGAGGTAGTAGTCGCGATCCTCTTCCTTGATATCTACCGGACTTAAAGTACCTTGGCGGATGCCTTCCACATCTTCTTTTTTCTTGGGTACCCATACCCGTCCATCGTTTCGTAGCGATTCGGACATCAGCGTGAGTTTGCTCTGATAGGCCCCGGATACGGGTATGCAGGTAGGGTGTATCTGGGTAAAACACGGATTCGCCATCATAGCCCCCCGTTGTACAGCCCGCCAGGCGGCCGTCACGTTACAGTTCATCGCATTGGTAGAGAGGTAGTAGACATTACCGTATCCGCCGGTGGCCAGAATGACGGCATGTGCAGCATGGCGCTCCAATTTTCCGGTAACCAGGTTACGGGCGATGATACCTCTTGCTTTTCCATCGATGAGCACCAGGTCAAGCATCTCATGCCGGTTAAACATTTCTACCGTACCTAATGAGATCTGCCGTGAAAGCGATTGATAAGCTCCGATTAGGAGTTGTTGGCCTGTTTGACCGCGGGCATAGAAGGTCCGGGATACCTGTACACCGCCAAACGAACGGTTCTCCAGCAATCCACCGTATTCCCGGGCAAAAGGGACACCCTGAGCAACACATTGATCAATAATATCGACGCTTACTTCCGCAAGACGATATACGTTGGCTTCACGGGAACGGTAATCACCCCCTTTTACGGTATCGTAAAACAAGCGATACACGGAGTCCCCGTCATTGGAATAGTTCTTTGCTGCATTGATCCCGCCCTGAGCTGCGATGCTGTGGGCACGTCGCGGACTATCGTGAAAGGTGAATGCCTTAACATGATAACCGAGTTCGCCAAGGGAAGCTGCGGCCGAAGCGCCTGCCAGTCCCGTCCCAACAACGATGACTTCGATCCTTCGCTTATTGTTCGGAGCTACCAGGTTTACTGTGGAGCGGTATTTCCTCCATTTGTCTTCGAGTGAACCGGCCGGAATTTTGGCATCCAATTTCATCGTCTCGTACTTTTATTGCATTAGAAAGATGTAGATCGAAATAAGGGCAAATCCCAGTGGAACCAGGACTGCATAGGCAGTGCCTAAAAATTTGATCAGGCCATTGTATTTCATGTGATTCAGCCCAAGCGTCTGGAAAGCGCTCTGAAATCCATGCCAGAGGTGAATTCCCAGCGCCAAATAGCCGATTAAATAACAAATCATGACCACCGGATTCTTGAACGATGCAACTACCCCGGTATAAACATCCTCAATGGGATGACTCATTCCAGCATATTGCAACAGGGCATATGGTTCATCGGTAAATTGTAGCTTCCACCAGAAATCACCCATATGGATCATCAAAAATGCGAAGATCAATATACCCAGGATAGCCATATTTTTTGAGGCAAAAGAGGCATTGGCTTTGGTCTGAACCAGGTATTTCTGGCCTTTTGCATGGCGATTGGCCAGCCACAACCGGATGCCTAACAACGTGTGGATTACAATGAACAAATACAGTCCCCATGCTACGGTCTGAACCACCGGATTATGACCCATGAATTCAGAAACCAGATTGAAGGTCTCTCCACCATCCGATCTGAGTAATTGCAGATTAGCGGTAAGATGGACGAGTAAAAAAAGGATCAGAAAAAGCCCGGTAAGTGCCATCACCAGTTTGCGACCCAGTGAAGAAGTAAATAATGTGGAGACCCAACTCATAACATATTATTTGGTTCCTTTGATTGATCTTAAAAGCCCTGCAAATCTATTGATTTATCAGCGCTTCCCAAGATGGATCAATTGTCGGATTTTTATTTAGAACCAGTCTAATTATCTTTAACGGTTTGAAGGCCTTGCCCAGCACGCTGCCTACCGGAATTGAAAGGATTCTTCGAGGTTGGATGCACAAATTCACCGGGAATACAACCTATTGTTACTTTTGTTGTTATACCTCTACTTGACGCCAATTTCACAAGGAATCAACATGGCTCCGGCCTTCTATGAGAATACCCTTATCTTTAGCCGGAATTTAAATTTGTCTGTTACAACATGAGTACCGTCAATTTCGGTGATCTTCTGACAATCTTCCCTGAAGTAGAATTACCATTGTTTCTCGATGAAGACAGCGCATCGCTCTTCAGCCAGAATAATGATCCTTTTCCGGAGGAGCTTTTTGACCGTTTTTTACGTCCTCTCTTGCCTGAGGACGATGAATACACCGAATATGTGCCATGTTTCCGGATAAGCAAGGATGAGTATCATGCGCTGGTGATCTGGAAAGCCTCCCTGCTGACTTATGAGTACCTGATGCTGGTGTTTGACAGGCGGGGCGATTTTCTGGGATCAGAACGCATTGGCGGCATGCTCGTTCGCGATGAACAGCTATTTCGTCGGGTAGCCCATTTTGATACCGATGGAACCATTAACATTGCCGAAGGATCCAGCGACCTGAAAGAATCTTTTGATCCCCAGGCAAGCAATACTTATGAACTTGAAATTTTACCGAACGGAGATATCTATAATTCCCGTTCCAAACTAAATTAAATGACTCGAAAAAAACCGTTCAAAAAGAAACCAAAGTCTAAAAAGAATCTCCAAAACCAACTTTATCAATTTTTCCACCGCCACCCACAGAAAAAAGTCAACATAAAACAAATCAGCAAGAAGCTTCAACTCAGTTCCACCTGGGAGGAAATCCGACATGCTGTCTACGTCTTACAAAGCCGCGGCATCGTCGAATCGGCTGGTGAAGACCGGTTTATGCTGCATTCCGAGCGGGCGAAAAATGAATCCTTCCAGGTCAAGGAAGGCCGGGTGGACATGATCCGCTCCGGAGCAGCTTACATCATTCCTGAAGATGGTTCAACCGATATATTTGTTCCGGCGAAACACCTCAATCACGCGCTCAATGGAGATCTCGTAAAAGTGCGTACGACAGGAAGTTCACGCAACAAACCCTTTGGAGAAATCCTGGAAGTCATCCGGCGTCAACAGGATCAATTCGTCGGTACCGTTATCAGCAATCGAAAACAATTTTTTGTCCTGACGGATAATCCCCTCATCCCGTTTGACATCGTACTGAAAGAATTTCCGGACGACATCGAACTGGACGAAAAGATCATCGTGCAGATTATCGACTGGAACCTAGGCAGGAACCAGGTCGCCGGCAAATTCCTGGAGCGGCTGGACATCGAGGATATCAACGATTACAACATGAAGTCCATTCTCCTCCGGCAGGGATTTTCGGTTAGTTTTTCCGATGAGGTCGAAGCAGAAGTGGCGCAAATTAGTCCGTCCATTACACCCGAAGAGGTTCAAAAAAGAAGAGACTTCCGGTCGGTACTTACCTTCACCATCGATCCGAAGACAGCCAAGGACTTCGACGATGCCCTCTCCTATCAGATACTTGATAACGGGCAAATTGAAGTAGGCGTCCATATTGCCGACGTAACGCATTACGTGCAACCACACACCGCATTGGATCAGGAAGCCTACCGGAGATCGACATCCGTCTACCTGGTAGACCGCGTGGCACCGATGCTGCCCGAAAAATTATCCAATGACCTGTGTTCCCTGAATCCTCATGAAGATAAACTCACTTTTTCAGCCGTATTTACGTTCGATAAAAAACTGAATATAACTTCTTCCTGGTTCGGGCGAACGATCATCCATTCGGATCACCGCTTTACCTATGAAGACGCACAGGAAGTTCTCGAAAATAAAACCAATTTATATCAGGACCAATTGGTCCAGCTAAACAAGATTGCCAAACGATTGCGGCAGCAAAACATTCATCGTGGAGCCATCCAATTCGAGACCGACGAGGTCCAGTTTGAACTGAACGATAAAAACGAGCCCATCGGCATATTTGTGAAAGAACGCAAGGATGCGCATTTGCTTATCGAAGATTTTATGCTTTTGGCTAATCGGGAAGTTGCACGATACATCGCCGAAAAAGGAAAGGAGCATGAAATTCCCTTCATTTACCGGGTTCATGACCTGCCGGATATCGATAAACTTAATGAATTCAGCATTTTCGTCAGGGACCTGGGCTACGAACTACAGACGCAAACACCTCAACAAATTGCAAAATCATTAAATGCCATCCAGGAAGCAGCTCAAAAAGACCCGGTATTGAAAATGCTGGCGCCTATTGCCATTCGGACCATGGCAAAAGCCGTTTACACCACCAATAACATTGGACATTTTGGACTGGGTTTCCCATTTTATACGCACTTTACTTCGCCAATCCGCCGCTATGCGGATGTACTGGCGCATCGAATTCTGGCTGAAAATCTGGACCAAACAGTCCGCGAGAAAAAATCCAGACTGGAAGACCAATGCAAACATATTTCTACTCAGGAGCGCAAAGCGATCGATGCCGAACGCGAATCCATATCTTATAAACAGGCCGAATTCATGGCCAGGCATGTAGGTGAATCATTTATCGGGTATATTAGCGGCATCATTGAACGCGGCATATTTGTATCGCTTGCCGATTCAAAATGCGAAGGACTGGTTCGCTTTGATTCAATGAATGAAGGCTTTTCCGTTGCCGGACACCGGTTGCGTGCCATGGGCTTACATACCGGAAAAGTCTATTCCTTTGGTGACCAGGTCAATGTACGAATTATCTCCGCCGATCCGGAAAGGCGGGAGATCGATATGGTTTTAGACGAGTAAACAGGAACAGTAAAATGAAGATTGGAATTTTTGTCGACGCTGAAAATATTACCCGGAGTGGCGGCTATGCCATGCGCTATGATGTTTTAAAAGAGTACTGCTCCCGATACAATGAACCCCTGCGCCTCAATACATACCTCACCGTGGATGTTGAACGATCCAAAGCAGATAAGGAATATCGTGAAAAACATATGACCTATTTATCCATCCTGCGCAGCTTCGGATATAAGGTCATCACGAAAGCCATCAAATGGTTTGAAGATGAAAATGGAACCCGGTATGGCAAGGCCAACGCCGACCTGGACATGGCTGTAGACATCTTGACACAATCCCAAAACCTGGACAAGGTGTATCTGCTCACCGGTGACGGCGACTTCACACGGGTCGTGCAGGCTGTTCAGAATATGGGTGCGCGAGTTGAATTGATCGCTTTCCGCTACATTTCCCGCGAATTGCTACATGAAGTGGATCAATTTACTTCTGGTTACCTCATCCCAAATTTGTTATCGGTCGAAGGTCAAAAACCAGAAGACTGGGGCAAGGATGGCTTTAGAGTTCGTGGGGTCTGCTATTCCGTTCATGAGGGTTTCGGATTCCTGCGGGTCTACAATCGTGATTGCTCAGGCACTTTTGAAGTGTTTTTTCATTTCTCCGAGTTGCCCGAAGGCCATTTTGTGAACCCGGAAGATGTCTTCGAGTTCACACTGATTGATGCAGAACGTGGACTTGTCGCTAAAGAAATGGATGTATTGTATAAAAAGATCGGGTACTAGAGCAGGCTTCACCAAGTTGGAGTAGTTTTCAGGTAAACCTAATTGCGTTTTATTCGAATCCATTATTTTGCAGATATGGAAAGAAAATCAACGCTATACCTGTGTCTGACCCTGCTAGCCTGGTCTTGTGGTCAATCAATCACCAATACCAGTCCGGTTAGCCGGCACTACAACGTTTACATCCAGGGCCATTCTGCAGGACAATATGAAGTCGAATGGATCGATGCAACCAATTGCAAATTTTCCTATTTCTACAACGATCGCGGACGCGGTCCGGAACTAACCGGGGACCTTTCCCTGAATCCCGACGGCTTCATCAGCGATTTATCCATATCCGGTCTGAACTATCTCAAGGACAGCACGCAAGAATCTTTTCATATGGGCCCGGAATGGGCGTTCTGGAAGGGCACCGAAGAAAAAGATTCGGTAGCCAATCCCGGCGATAAAATGTACACCCCTGCCAACAGTGTCCTGACCGCCCAGGAAGTATGTATCCGCAAAATGTTGCAAACACCGGATCAGGAGGTAGCCATCCTCCCCGGAGGTACCGCTCGTATTACCGCTATCAAGCCGGTACGCCTGCGGGATTCCCTTGATCTGCAACTGATCGAATATACCGGCTTTGGATTTTCCCCTGAATATGCCTGGCTAGACAGCGATCAGCGGCTATTTGCCCTGGTATCGTCCTGGCTGACTTTTATTCCGGCTTCGTATCACTCCTGGGCTGAAGAAATGTACGAGCAGCAATTAGAACTCGAGCGGGCCTATTTCGCCCGTCTGGCTGATTCGCTGACTGAAACTCCCGATTCCACACTAGTCCTGAAAAATGTAAACCTTTTTGACGCCAATAAAGGAGAGGTGCTGACGGGTCGTTCCGTGGTCATTGCCGGCAATCATATTGTGTCCATCCTGGACGGAAACCAACCCATTCCCGCAGGCTCGCAAGTGATAGACGGTCAGGGAAAGTCACTCCTGCCCGGCCTTTTTGACAATCACTGCCATGTACAGCGCATCGATGGTTTGCTTCACTTAGCTGCCGGGGTTACGTCTGTCCGGGATATGGCAAATTCACCTGAGTTGCTGGAAATCCGGGATGAGTTCGATGCCAATCAAATTCCCGGTCCCCGGATCGTAACCATGTGCGGATTCATCGACCAAAAAGGACCCTTTGCGGGTCCCGGTCTTACCATCACCTCAGTGCCCGAAGGACTCGAAGCCATTGACAATTACCACCAAAAAGGCTACCAACAGATCAAACTATATAGTTCCATCGACCCGGCCTGGGTCAAGCCATTGGCGGCTCATGCCCACCAACTCGGTATGCGGGTCTCCGGACACATACCCGCCCATATGCTGGCCGCTCAGGCGATCCGGGATGGCTACAATGAAATACAGCACATCAACATGATCGCGCTGAATTTTCTTTCGGACACCATCGACACCAGAACACCTTTGCGATTCTCGTCCGTCGCGGAAAACACCTATCAGTTGGATCTGGACGGAAAACCCTTCATGGATTTTATCCGGTTATTGCAACAACAACACATAGCTGTGGATCCTACCGTCGGTATTTTTGAGAATATGTTCACCACCAGGCCCGGACAGGTCAATCCGCTGGTCCGGACAGTCTACGATCGTTTTCCTGCACAGATCCAGCGCGAATTTATCGGAGGAGGATTGCCGATACCGGATGGAAAAGCTGCTATCTACCAGACTTCATTTGACAAACTGCTGGCCATTATCCATGCGCTGTACCTCAACGGCATAACCATCCTGCCCGGGACCGATGAGCTGCCGGGATTTGCATTGCACCGAGAATTGGAACATTACGTTGCTGCCGGTATTTCACCCATCGCCGTATTACAAATGGCTACGCTGGGCTCCGCAAAACACGCCGGCCGGGAGGCTGATCTGGGCACGATCGAGCCAGGAAACTGGCAGATATGATCCTGGTCGACGGCGATCCTACTCAGGATATTCGGGATATCCGGCACACCGTTTTGACCATTAAGGACGGAAAATTGTTCCATCCTGATCAATTGTATAAAGCTATCGGAGTCCTTCCGGAGTCTGCCTTAACACACACTCCGGATTCACATTAAACAATCCATACGATGTCAAGAATCATCCATCGCCGGACTTTTCTCCACCGCAGCTTACTGGCATCCGGTGGGCTGATACTTGGTGACCGTTTCACCCGCCTAAACCGTGAGACACCATTATTGCGTTTCGGTTTGGTGACCGACTCCCATTATGCGGACCGTCCCGAAGCCGGAACGCGTTACTATCGTGAATCATTGGATAAGATGCGAGAATGCATTGAAGAGTTCAACCGGCATGAGCTGGATTTTATCATCCATCTGGGCGATTTCAAGGACCAGAACAGTGAACCGGATGCAGTCGAAACCCTGCAATTCCTACAGGCCCTTGAACAGGTTTACAGCACTTTTCCCGGACCACGCTATCATTGCGTAGGTAATCATGATGTGGACAGCATCACCAAACAGCAGTTTTTACAAGGGGTAATCAATACCGGCATTACACATGAACGGTCCTATTATCAGTTTATGGCGGGTGGGGTTTCCTGCATCGTTTTGGATGCCAACTATTATGCGGATGGAAGGGACCAGTTTTATGCCGAGGGCGCTAACTGGCAGGATATTCGAATTCCGGAGGTCGAGGTCCAGTGGTTGCAGGATACCCTGATGACACATAAGGCACCTACACTCGTCTTCTGCCATCACCCCTTGTTTGCATACACCCATGGCGAGGTGATCTATCATGTGCAAAATTACCGGGAAGTGCAACACATCCTGGAACAATCCGGTCAGGTTCTGGCCGTCTTTCAGGGCCATACCCATGAAGAACGTTATGAAGAAACAGGCGGTATCCAATACATGACCTTATTGGCTATGGTGGACCACAGTGGTCCCGAGAACAATGCGTATGCCATCGCCGGAGTCTATCCGGACCGCATCGAATTGACCGGCTTTCGACGCATTAAGGACAAAACGATGGTGGTCGGACATTAATACCATGTTGAATATCACTTCTAAGTTTATCTTGATTAAAATAAAAATTATCCGTTTTATTCATGATTGATAAGCGCACAATGCATTCCTTAATATTAGTGATTCCATGACCGGGCCTCAATTACATAAAAAGAAGTCGGAAAACCTGCCTGCATAGGAACTTATGAAGCTATTCAGATACATCCGTAAGCAATATGCGTCGGAAAATAAAGCAATGGCGTATCTGCGCTATGCTATTGGTGAAACAATCCTGGTAATGGTTGGTATTTTATTAGCCTTGCAAGTCAATAATTGGAACGAGGCCAGGAAGAACTCAATAATAGAAAATGAAATTGTTGCAAACCTGCATGCAGAATTTAAACAAAATTTGATCGTGCTGAATGAAGTGGCCGAGGTATTCAATAAAAGCGAGCAAAGCTGTTATCAGCTAATGCTTTTAATGAATAAGGATGCCAGCTATCTCTCTCAAAACAACATAGACAGTTTGATTTACTGGTCCATTGATTTTACATCTTTCAATCCATCGAATAATGTTTTGGATGAGACGCTGCAATCCGGTCGACTGGGCTTAATTAAAAATAAAGAACTAGTCAGTGATTTATTCGATTGGAAAAGGGTTGAATAAAGTCTGCAAAGCAATTACATCATTCGTCAAAAATTTATTGAAGAGCAAATTATGCCCTATTTGAATGATAATATTTCCTTTAAAAACATAGACAAATATAGTCCCATGCATTGGGAATCTCCCAGTGAATTCAGAACCGATTACACTTCAATATTTCATGATAGAAAATTTGAAAACTTAATAGACAATAACCTTTATCATTTGGCAAAATTGCGGGAGGAATACATCCATCTGGGCAAGATCATGGATAAAATGATCGAAGAAACCAAGTAATAGGCCAGTATCTGATTATTATCATCCACTTTTAAGCTTACCGCCATCTGGGTTGAATCAGATTCAAGCCCCCAGAGCCTGACCCAAAAAGTTAATCCATGCAATAGGATTTGTTGTTTTGCCTTTGGCTCTCCCGTGTATTGGTTACCTTCATTGAATGACCCGGGAGATGCAACCTCAGAATCTTTTAAAAGCCCACTACTTATTCGTGCTTTTGACTGGCTTCTACCTGGTCATGATTTTCCCGGGACTGAAATTACCGTATTTCTGGGATGCCTCCTGGGTCTATGCCCCCGCGATTCAGGTTATGGTCGAACATGGTCCGTCCTTAATGCCGGATGCCATACCTCCCGATCTGAGCCGGGGACATCCCCTGCTATTTCACTTCCTGACTGCATTATGGATCAAGATTTGGGGCAATGGATTGGTAAGCGTCCATCTGTTTATGGCATTGATTTCATTTGGGGTCCTGATACTTACCTACCTGTTGGCGCGCGACTGGGCCGGGCCTGAAGCAGGCACCCTGGCGGCAACAGTGCTGGTGGTCCAGGAATTATTTCTTGCCCAGGCGCCACAGTGCTTGCCGGAGGCCATGCTAACTTTTTTCATCCTGCTGAGCCTGTGGTTTTACCGTCGACGACAATGGACCGGATACTTGTGCAGCGCAACCGCTATGTTGTATACCAAAGAAAGTGGGTTGGTCTTTATTGGCGTATTGGCCATTCACTTTCTGTTGAAAAACTGGTTTGAAGAAAACACCACTTCAAAACGAACATTGACTACTTCTCTGGTCTGGATTTTATTGCCAGTGGTCCTGGCATCACTTCATTACCTTTGGTTAAAGCACCGGTTTGGCTGGTATTTTTATCCCCTGCACATCAATTATTTCAAAGGCAGCTGGCAGGATTTCTACAACGATTTGCGAAACATCTGGCGGGTGCAGTGGGGCCGGGACGGAAGATGGGCAATAAGTCTGGTAGCCGGTGTTGGGTTATTTATGCGTTTGGCCTCGAAAAATTGGAAGCTGGCGACCGGTCTTTTGATATTGAGCTATTTGGGTACCATCACCTTTTACCGGCGATGGCCCGAACCGGATTATTGGTTGAAAATAGTTTCATTGCTGGCGGTAATCGCCCTACTTGTTTATTCGATTCAACGATTATTACCCGGGTCCAGGGGCAAAGCCTTATTCTTCCTGTCTTTGGGTTACATCAGTTTGTTTAGTCTGTTCTCGGCTTACAACGTGTTTACCATCCGGTACCTGCACAATCTGTTTCCATTTTATGCCTTTGCAACAGCCTGGGGCATTAACATCCTACTCCACAAAAAATGGATGCTGCCGGTTGCAGTGGGTATTCTGCTCACAGGGTATGGGTTATGGGTCTATCCACGGCATCACGACGGGATCAGTGATGTACAACTCAATTATGCCGATGGCCTGGCTATTCAGCAGCGCCTGATCGACACCCTCTATATACGGGGATATGATCAAATGAAAATCCACGCTTCCTTACTGGAAATGGTAGCCACTGGCCACAACTACCTGGGTTTCCTACAGGGCAGGGATCCTGTGCCATCGATCAGTTTTAAGCTGGATTCCACTACCCGGGTTGCCGTATACACCAATATCGCGCAAGAGCCTACCTATTCCCAAATGGATACCCTGGGGTTCCACCGGGAGGTACGCATCGAACAGGGCGATGCCTGGGGAGAGATATGGATCAGGTAACCAGTCAAGCTCCCGTCAGGGTTTATCCCGGTACTATTCGCAGGACCTCTAAATAACATTCTTTGTAATGGATTCACTTCTTAACCCAAGTCAATGAACGGCACATTCAGTGAGCCTAATTTTGCTTTCATAATCAATTAAAATCAAAAGAAATTATGAAAGCAATTGAATGTGTAAAGTACGGAGAGGTTGAAAATTTAATACTAACTGATGTTGAAAAACCAACACCAAAAGACGATGAAGTACTGATTAAAATCCATGCCACCTCGGTGACAACCAGCGACGTTCTTATTCGAGGATTGAAGGCATCCCCTGTAGCCAAATTCATTGTGCAACTCATTTTTGGTTTTGGCAAACCCAGAAATCCAATTTTAGGAATGGTATCATCCGGTGTTATAGAAAGCACAGGAAAAAATGTCACTCAATTTGCTATCGGAGATGACGTGGTCGCTTATGGCTCAGTTTCACCAACAAAACGACGTTTTGGCTCTTATGCTGAATATATATGCCTGCCTGAGAACTGGAATCTTGCCTCCAAACCTAAAAATATTAGTTTCGAACAAGCAGCAGCTATCCCTTATGGCGGTTTACTGGCTGCACATTTATTAAAAAAGACAAATTTGAAACGGGGAGACAAAATTCTGATTTATGGAGCTTCCGGCAGTATCGGCACCATGGCCATACAGCTTGCTAAAAATGCAGGTGCCGAAGTAACCAGTGTATGCAGTCGTAAAAACTTTGAGCTGGTCAAATCACTAGGTAGTGATAAGCTCATAGACTATACGGATGATCAGGCTGTTGCTCAGCTGGAATCTTATGACTACATCATTGATGCAGTTGGAAATTCAAAATCGTCCTTGCTAAAAGTAGAAAGCAAAAAAGCGCTTACCCGAAACGGCAAATATATTTCCATCGATCAAGGAACTCCTCTAACTCCCAGAGAAACTTTTATTCATTTAATTAAGCTGGCAACGCAAGGTAAAATCAAACCTGTAATTGACCGTGTTTATCCTTTGGAAAAAATGGTTGAAGCCCATAAGTATGTTGAAAAGGGACATAAAGCAGGAAATGTTATTATAACCGTTTGAATGGATTCCCGATTACTGAATTAAATCAATTTATCCACAGAATTTTAACTATGAAATTATTAAAAAGAAGAGATCGAACCAATGGTAGCTTATTCCTTCGAGCATTTTATGTCCTTTGGCATTGGAAATTATAAGCTACACGTTATTGGATGCAATACGTTTTCGAATCCGGCTTAAGGATTCTGGTTTTACACCTATATAACTTGCAAGATGATATTGGGGTACACGTTGAACTAAACCAGGCCTTGATCTTATGAGTTTCAGATAACGTTGTTCGGGTGAGTCCGTGTAATAGGAAGCCAATGATTCTTTTTGCTCTGCAAAAGCGGCTTCCATTATTGCCCTTGAAATTGTCTCAAATCTGGGAAAGCGTTTGAATAAATCCTGGGCTTGTTGTTCATCTCCGACAACTACTGTGGTGTCTTCAGCACAAACCCAATTATGTTTTGCAGGATTTTGGGGCGTAAAACCATTTAATGAAATTGCCCACTGTTCCTCCGTGAAGAAGTTAGTCGTTTTTTCTTCACCATCGATCAGAATATATTCTCTTATGCAGCCTTGAAGCACAAAATAGGTATTTATTGAAATTTGTCCTTCCTTTAATATAAAATCACCTTTTTTGTATGATTTTGTTCGCATGCTTTGAGCAATACCTTCGGCCTCTTCTTGGGACAATGGCGATATTTTCGAAAAATAGTTAACAAACTTATTATCCATTGTTTGGTATTTAAGCGCTTCCCTTACTTTTTATTATTCTGACAATCCGGTTATAAACGATTTCTGCTAAATTCCAGTCGTACCCATCAAAGTTCGTTGTGTTATTGAATTGAATGATTACCGTGTCGATGTCCTTGTAGTATTTGGCAATGCTCTGATAGCCTGGAATCAACCCGGTATGATGGTATACGTACAAGGAATCATAAATTTCCTGTTCCCCCTGATTAAAAAGTGACCCATCGTTCAATGCCCGCAAAAAGATGCCCACATCCTCTGCTGTTGCCAGCATGGATCCCGAAGGGCTTTTGATTGCATTATACTTTAAGTCGCCTTCATAACCCACATAATAACCGCTCATAACATCATCAAGATCTACTTCTCTAAGTAAGCTGAAAGTATGCGTTAACCCCAGCGGTGCCAAAATCTGATCTTTCATATATTGGTGATGGCTGTATCCAAGCGTTCTATCCAGAATTTCGCCTATCAACAAATAATTCGTATTTGAATAACGATATTTCTTACCAGGCGCAAAGTCAGCCGGGTTATCCAACACCAGCTCAAGGGTTTCTTGATTTTCTTGTGGAGGGTTATGCCAATAACCAGGGATG
Organism: Lewinellaceae bacterium; assembly: GCA_020636355.1. GTDB lineage: Bacteria > Bacteroidota > Bacteroidia > Chitinophagales > Saprospiraceae > JAGQXC01. The sequence goes on from JACJYB010000016.1 coordinate 33,373, forward strand.
TCGGTAAAATTGGGAATGCCACTTCTGTGCTGGACCAGCATGCTCAGGGTAATCTCCTCCGCATTCTCTATTCTGCCAGCAAGTTCCGGTAAATAATCAGCGAGCGGCTTATTCAGTGATAAGTGGCCATCATTAACCAATCTTGTCACCGCAACAGCAACATATAACTTACTGATGCTGGCAATCTTGAACAATGCTTGCGGATAGGCCGGAATTCTATTTTCACGGTCATGCCAGCCAGCAGCGTATAACTCAGGCGGTTTTCCTGCCTGGTCCACGTAGACTATCATTCCATCAAATCCATAACCCAGCGCCTGATCCAGTTGTTCCTGCACTATATCCGGCAGTGGTAGTATCCAGGCCTTCACCAATATCCACGGCACAAAGTATAAAGTGCTAAGGCTAGCAATAATCAATACTGTCCTGAATAGATGCTTAGCTTGTTTCTTCTTCATGTCAATTCTATTCATGGTAGTAACTACAAATGCCTGTTGAAAGCACACACCCTTATCAGAAACGCCGTAAACCCAATGACTTCCGCATGGATCAACCTTGGAGTGATATACAGCGATTCCTAATTTGAAACGAAAGCCAAACCAAAGGTAAAGGATAAATGATCTAAATCAGAATTACTGACTACCGAATGATCCTGATAATGATAACTACTATACAACAAACCAGTCCGAATTTTGAACCACTTCGTAATTTCAAGTTCACCAAATATTTGTGGATATAATACAAATCCTAGTAGTTTGAATTTTGCTTCATTTACATGAAAGACACCAAATCTGTCATCGTCCATTCGTAAGGAGAAATGACCTGCATTTAATTGAATTCCCGGATGAATTCTCTTTCCTGACTGATACAGAAACCCAACTTGCATACCCTTCTGCCCAATCCAGATGAATTGTATCTTGTCATTAACTTCTGCTACCAGGGTGGATACAAAACAAGAACCATATATTCCCAGATAGACATTCTGGTTCACTATAAGGCCGGCTTCCAAACCCTGAAATGAAAAAGCCTTGTCAAAGAAATCGTGATGCTGATGATATAGGATCCCATAAAATTGTCTTCTGATTTTTGCTTTTTCATTGGCCCGATCCATATTTTCTTGTGCCTGTAAAACTTCAGGTATAAATAACAGGAGCACAATCAAATATTTTGTTATGAAATGTTTCATCTTCATTACAGTTACCAGAATGCAAAAGTGAATGTAGGTAAATGCATTATTTGATTCAATCTAAATCAGATAGAGTTTGGATACAATGTGATGTAATAAAGCTTAATATAAGGCCAATCTAATGCAACCTTTGACTCAAATGCAGTCTTAAGTACCCTTGACACTCCTTTAAATTTAAGAATTACCAGGTTTAGATTTCAACATATTGCCAGAAAGATTCCGATTTTCATTGAAGGCATACGATACCCCATTAGTCCATAAAAGTTTAAACCAAATTCGTACTTAAGTACACCAATCCCAAAACCTTTATTTCTTTTACTGGAATTCATGGAGTAGCTACCGTTCTAATTCAGTTAATGATAGAATATTACCATCAGGGTCTTTGAACCAGGCCACTTTCGCCCCGCCGGGAGAATTCCAAATACCTAAATCATCCTGTTCAAGAAAGTCAAATATTTCAAAATAAATATTTTTTTCATTGAACTGCCTTACGGTAAATACTAAATTCTCAATGTTCCAGCCTAGGATGGTAAATGGTTGTGGTACAAATTCATCAACAATAGTTACACGCAATAAAGTCCCATTAGCGTTGAACTCCATTGCATAATCATCTTCGGACATCAATTCAAAGCCTAATAGATCTCTATAAAACAGTATAGCTTCCTGTGGATCCACCGTAGGAATAAAAGCTTTAAGGATTCCATTAGCCAGCATAACTAATATTTATTAATACCAAATTAACTTAGCAACTTATTGGAATTTTTCCCCTTTAGACAGCATTTCAATAATTTCCCGGATCCGCTTTTCTCTGGTCTCTTGTTTCTTTGCGGTTTGGAGGCGAAATCCAATGGAGAAAAGATTGGTCTTATTGAGGGTCTTGAAAAAAGCTTCTGCCTTTTTGTTTTTACTCAACGCTTTCAGAAAGTCATCCGGTATTGTCATTTTGCTGGAAGAATCGTATGCCTTATCCCAACTACCATTTGCCTTGGCTATTTCTACTGCCTTTAATCCCGTAGCTTTCATTCTGCCCTCCCGGACTAGTCTATCGACGTGTCCGATATTTATTTTGGACCAGACACTATTTGCTCTGCGGGGACTGAACTTTTGTAGCCAGGCTTGTTCGTCAAATGTTTGCTTCTGACCATCAATCCATCCGTAGCAAAGTGCCACATCGAGCGCCTCCGCATAGGTGATGGTTTCTATTCCGGAATTTTTCTTGAATATTTTAACCCAAAGTCCCTTTGTATGATCTTGATGCTGCGCAAGCCAGGTCTCAAATGTGTCCGCCGTTTTGAATTCTATGATCGGAATGGTATTTTGATTATCCATTTACCTCTTATTTAGGTATTACCAGATTGTATAAGCATCACAACTTTGAAAGTTTTAATGTTCACTTTGTTTTAACTCCAGATATCCTCCAAGGGCTCCACCACCAATTTTCGCCAGATCTTCCAACCAGAATTGAAGACCAAAAAACGATTGCCCGTTATCCGGAGTTAACACAGCTGCCACAAAGATGTAAAAAAACACTCCCACCAGGCCAACTAATGCTCCCTGTAATAAATGCTTCGAATGTGCCTTTCTGGCTACTAAATAGCCCCCTATTACCATTAAAACTGTCAATGCCAGGACACTGGTCAGTATACTTTCCTCATACCAGCGAATAAACCCAATATACAGTCCGTAAATTACCTCTATCGCCAATCCGGTGAGAATAATACGCAGCCACATGATATTTTTCATTACAAATCCTCTTATAAAATTTAAAAATAAAGCGAACAGTCAAAGCTAACGAGCCCTGGCATTAGAACAGGATGAATGTCTTTGTAAAATACCGAATCCTCTTGGTTATTGAAAATTCACGATCCTACACTGGAATTGGCACCTTTGTTTACGAATACCTGGGATATGAACAGGACAGGGACCCTGACAGCAGATTCAAGCATAACTCCACTCCCCGGATTTTCCAGCACACCCATATCACCCAGAAACTGCCTTGATCCGCTTGATTGACAAATGGATGCTATGGGGGTAATCACTAATTCCGTTTTAAAGCGAGTAATTTTTCCAAATTAGTAATGGACGCTTTGAATCCTTCCGTAAAGCCCATTTCAATCATTTTTTCCATTCGCTCAAGGGACTCATTATAAATAGTAATGCTAACAGTGGTGATACCCTGCTCTTCATGAAATGAATAATCCCAATCGGAGCCACTTGGGGCAGGGTTCTCATCTTTATCTGAAAACACATTATATAATTTAAAATTAGTCTTTGGAGTAATGGACTTGTATTCTTGTATGATCCATCCCTCCTGACCTTCGGGGCTTACCATCGCATAAAAGCGCTTACCACCCACCACAAAATTCATGTATTTCGTCCTGGCTTTGAAAGGAGCGGGAGCAACCCATTGATCAAGCAGTTCAGCCTGAGTAAATGCGTCCCAGACCAGATCCAGGTCGGCTTCAAATTCCCGGGTGATATAAACCTTCTTTTGCGCCTTATCTACTTTGAAGTCAAATTTCAAATCGCTCATTTTTCTTTATTTTTTATTTTGGTTAATAAGCTGTCCAACTGGTTAAATTGGCTTTCCCAAATGGCCCGGTATCTATCCAACCACCTGTCCAGCTCTTTCAACTTATTTACATCCAAAGAATAATAGATTTCTCTTCCCTGAAAATCTTGCTTTACCAGTTCACACTCCGTCAAGATTCGCAAGTGCTTGGACACCGACTGGCGAGTGGTGTTAAAATTTTCTGCTATAGCATTAGGTGTCATGGCTTGCATGGCTATCAATGCTATGATGGCACGTCGGGTTGGGTCAGCAATAGCCTGAAAGATGTCTCTTCTCATATCTTTATGCCCATTTGTGAAACTAATCAGTTGCAAATATATATGCAACTTATCGGTTGCACAAGCTTTTGGCCAAACTATTTAAAACTTTTCGTTTACTGGTATAGTCACCATACCGCACTTGTACGCTTAAAGCAATGTTTCGCCGTCATTTTCCAGGTTTTAATGGTGTAGAATGGACTGGGGTAGTGATCAGAAAACTTAATTTGATTTTGATAAATCATTGATTTCGATGGCCTTAGTTCTCCATCCGCAGGTAGTTATTTATTCCTGGATTTTGCTAACAAATAAACCCCTAAACCGAAAATGAATGGTACCGGAGCAAAATGTCTCATCGCTGAAACCGTTCCTATTACTGGCTGAAATATTAAAAAATCTGCCATGGGAACTATGGCGCCGATTACCATGACAAAACCAAGAGCTTTTGTTTGTCTGGAGACTGAAAGAGCTACAATCATCAATCCAATTGCTAATTGCCTTACTCCCAATGCATGAGCTATCGGTTCTTTACTAATAGTCTTGCCCGGGAAGTCAAATAGCGCTTGTGATAGATCAGGAAAAAACAATAATAAAATCCCTGAAACGATCAGGAAAATTCCGGGCAGAAGACATAAATGTCGGGTAATATTGAGATTCCTATTCATTTTATAGGTTTCCTTTTGATTCATTGGGAAATTTCAGTTGGACTCACCATATCTAGGGTAGATGGTTTACATCGCTCTCCGGACACCGTTGATACTTTGTCTTTAGTAATACGACTGAAGCAATTTTTATCCAACTCAGATCTCGGACTTAAATGCAATTGCCTAATCGCGCCCCATTTTCCCGGCATCCTTACTTTATTCTTCAATCAATTCTTTCAGCAGTTTTAATACAGGATTTTCTTCCCCTTGTTCAGGCTCTTGTACTGCTCCAGACCGGTTATCTATTTGTATTATTTCCAACGCAGTACCACCATCGGCTTCGGAAAGTTTATATAACATCTCAAAATAGTTTTCTGGAAGATCTGCCAGATCAGGCCTCGGTGCATAAAGGCTATACCTAAGCTGCTCGTTGGGTGTAAATTCCAATATCGTTCCCCACTGTTCATAAATTGTCCCTTCCCATTCTGTTCTGAACCGTATTTCATTACCAACGATCCAATCCGTCCTCAAATCACTTCCATATTGCCACATCTTTACTTTAATAGGATTTGTCAGAGCATCCCATACTTTTTCTTTTGAGGCGCCAATAATCAATTTCGAAATATTTGTTGCCATGTAATAATTAAAGGTATTAGTTAACCATTTGATACAATAGTGAGCCTAGTTAAGACTTCCTAAGATTTATTCTGCACTTACATCTTTTCAATTAGCGTGCTTTACAGTCGACAGTAAAATGTAATCAAATTCATACCCCTACCGGAAGGCAAGTAAGGGAATGGAATCCTTCTGCTCATTCGACTTATCTCCAAGTTCTAAAAGTAAGTTACTATTGCAGACAATCCAAAAGTTTTAGCCATTTTGACATCGTTCTATTTAAACGGTTTGCCAACCACTTCCGCAATTTCACGGTGACTTACCCTAATGGATTGAATTTGAGTATTACAAACGGTAGTTTCAATTATCTAAAGTGCACAGAAGAGGATAATTAGGTTTCGTCTGTCCGGTTTTGTAATCACTCTGATCGTAATTTTGTATGCAGTAACACGATGACTCCATTGCTGCCAACGTCTTCCTGGTTCTACAGGATGCATTGAAGGTTCACCGAAAGTTTGTTATTCATTCTTTTTTTTATTCAAAAATTTTTCAATCATCGGCACGACAAATTCGCTTTCTTTTGTGTCCGGTGTCAACGTTGTGAATTCACCAATATATTCTCCGTGCCCCCCTGGTATTATTGCCAAGTCAGCGCTTTTGATTTGTCTTTGCAATTCAATGGCATGTTCAGGTATAATAATGTCCTTGTCGCCGATAATGATTAATGTCAGCGCTTTTATAGATTCAATTTGCTTGTCAGGAATATCTTCAAAGCTTACCATTCGCTTTGCATCTCTGTCATGCATTATCTGCAAGCCATTTGCGTATGCAGCAACTTTCTTGTAACCAGCCTTGAGTTGTTCTGGCATATTATCTAATTTGGATTTCGCCATAAATCCCCAAAACCAATCAGGAACACCGTTTCGCTTGGCCAATGCAGAAGCTAAAATCAAGTGGTCAACTATTTCCGGATGTCTTATTGCAATTTGCAAAGCCGTTGTTCCCCCGTTGCTGAAACCGAGAAAGTCCGCGTTGCCAATGTTTAAATTATTTAATAAAGCGGCAACATCGTCTGCATCCTGTTCGAAAGTAAGGTCGGCGTTACGATCACCAGTTCGTCCATGAGCTTGAAGTTCTACTGCAATTATTTGCCTGTTTACGGCGAGAAGGGGAATGATTTTTCCAAAATTTGTCTCAATCGTTGAGCCACCTCCGTGAATTAATACGATTGGTTTCCCCTGCCCGTAAATTTCATAATACATGTTAAGTCCGTTGACTTCGGTATAACCATTTCTGAAAGCCAAACTGTCTATTACTGTTGCCGTTTGTACAAATCGATCCAGCATTATAATGTTCGTTTTATACATAATTCTATTTCACCCATTTATCCGAGGCAACACCAAAACAATGAGAATATCCATCATCGTCAGTAACGAAGAATTCAGTTTGCCCATAGTTTCTATCCTCAATATCTGACACATCATATCCAAGTTCTTTTAAACGCTCTCTTGTTGCATTTATGTCAGTAGGTGTCCAGTAAAGTCGAATACCTTCGTAGTTATCTGCCTTGGTTAATGACCCAGCTCTTTCGTTGAGCCATAAAAAAACCTCTTGGCAGTGAATCATGCATCCTTTCAATTTGCCTTTATCGATCATTTTACTGTCCACTGTAAAACCCAGGCCTTCAACCCAAAAATGAAGACTCTTCTCAAGGTCAAAGCTAGGAATTACAGGAATACAAGCTTTAATCATAGTAAATGAATAAGATTTTATTCAATAATCTAGGTCTTGACGGTCAATAAATGTAATCAAAGTTACTCATAGTCGATTGATTTACAAGCAAATAACAAAGCATGAAGGTTTCATTTTGGGCTAATCATACCACAACGACCGGGACTAAGTAGGTGCGGGTATAGAGGCCTCGTTAAATCACCGATGGAAATAACAAGGCCGACCTATTGCGCAACGGTCTCCGAGACCAAACATTGATAAAAATGCAATCTAAATCTTTTCACGTCTCCCCGCAATTACATAAACCTTTTGTTGAGGTAGTTCTTTCGTTTCTGATTGTTATTTAAGTAGAAAGGTTTTTTGTGCTTGAGATGGTTTTGTCCAAAGCTAAAAAGGAACAGACTAGACCAGCAAGCCATATTGAAGACCTAACCCAGTTCATCCTTCCCCATTCAGCAGCTGCTCTTTTGAGAGTCTCTGTGTCAGGAAATTGTTCAGAAAGAAACATAACTTCATTTCTGGGATAAAAGTAGGTAAAGGTTAAAATCATGGATGACACATAACATAGTAAAGCAATACTCAAAAACAATCGAATGGAAGGAGATTTTTTCCAGGATATAATCAGTGCCATTACAATCAAAAAAATGTTTGTTGGGTCAATCAACTTAAAAAAAGTTCCAGGATTGGCAACCACAAAAAAATCCCTGGCAGCTGTGATAGAATGTGGGATATTGCATTCCCAGTTAGCTGCGTTAACGATGGAGTTGTAGATATTGGCAAAAAACAAACCGCTTGAAAACGCGACAACTGCATACAGAACTATTCTTCTCATGTGTTTATAATTTTCTTCTGTAAAGCTATCCCTGTGAAAAGAGCTCTGATAGTAAAAATCCGACAATATTAAATCTTGTCCCAATCCAACTGAAACTGAAGATGCTCGTCCGCTAATTCTTTGTGCTGGAGCGAAGGTGTGAGCCTGGCAAATTCCTTAAAGTCTTTGATAAAGTGTGTTTGATCGAAATACCCAACTTCATAACTTAAATCTGCCCAGGTGATTATTGGTTTGCTTTCAATCATTTTATACGCTTTATGAAACCTAGCTATTCGCGCATACATCTTGGGGGGCATGCCCAAACGCTCTTTACATTTTCTTTCGAAATTTCGAGTACTCATACACGCCATTCCTGCAATCGTGTCCATATTGGTATTGTAGTTTATCAGGAGGTATTGCAGGGCAAAATCAATAGGTGACGATTCTTTTACTTTAGATAACTTTTTAAGAAAATAGGACTGTACAACTCGATCTAATTCATCCAATGAAATAGCATCATGCGATTCATCTAAAAGTTCTTCAATCTCATTGCCAATAACTTCCCTGGCACTATACCCATTATCAAATATTTCCGTTATCGGAATATTCAAAAGACGATTTAGTCCTCCGGGTTGAAAAATAATGGATACAGCTATGTGGCTTTCTTCAACGAGTAGTTTGAAGGGAGTAATTTGTGCGCCCATCAAGGTACAAGAAGAGATGGTGTTGAAATTCATTTCTCCCGATTTTTTTGACTTAAACCGGGTATACAGATTGATGAACATGGCCTGCTCAGGGGAGGGCATATAGTTACCTGCCAAACTGACACCATTATTGCCGAAATCAACTTCTATGATAACGATATGACGTATGAGTGACCGTAATGCAGGATGAATTGCGCATTGTACTGAATGAATTTTGGGCGTTAGTTTAGTCATGCCTATTGTCAAGCTCTATGATTAGTGCTCCCGTAATTACATTTGTTTTTGCCTTAGATTTCAAGATTGTCGCTAACTGGAGTCTGTGCATCAACACGTAAAATAAATGGTCACCTGTGCTGTACGAACTTGTGGCAGCTGAGGGTAAGTCAAAAATGAAACAAGAATTCGGCGTACCATCAGGACTGTCATCATTAGTACTAACCGACCTTAGTCTAGTCAGTAGTAGATCATTCAATATAAGCAAAATGCGACTTTTAGCACTTGAGGAATACAGAAAATCCAAGTATGGCCTAGCCCGTGGTCTGGCAGGCTCGGTTCTCCTACGCATACAGGTAGTAAAGCCTAATGCAATCTCCTCAAGAATGAATCATTTGCCATTTAAAAGCTAGTAAGTGATATTCCAATATGGTGCAAGGCAGGTATCGGATCTAGCGTGATAGATATGATCCACTACTGAGATGTTCTGATTGGTGATCTAGCCAGTATTGATTATCGGCGAGATAAAAACAGTTAATTGGAGGACCTCGATGGGTGTCACTATGATAACCTTAATTAGCGAACACACCCAACTTAGATTATTCCAGGTTTTCCAGACCTGAACGACCATAGTTTAAAGAGCTTTGTTATCATTGGTAATCAAGCCAATCAGGACCAGGTAAGTAGTATCACTAGATGTTTGTATACCAGCCCAAACCCATCAGAACGGCACAAGCGGGTAGTTTGTATCTTACATTATTGTCGGGTACAGATATTTATTTATTAATTAAATTCAAAATCCAATCATAAAAAATTCGATCTCTATTAAAATAGATTAAAGTTAATCCAATTGTGTCATAAAATCCATGGGTAAATACTAGCAAAGCAAGATTCGTTCTGTTTTTATAAAAAGTATAGTGGAAAATTAAACTGGATAATCCCACCGAGATAATCCCGGAAGTTCCCTGATAGTTGTGTGAAACCCCAAAATAGATGGACAATACAATGACAGCAGTGAACCATGCTCTGTCCGTATTTCCCATAAATTCAGCTAAATGCTTCATATAATAGCCACTAAATAAGAATTCCTCTCCAAATGCCGCAAAAATCCACATTATTAAAAAAAGTATAATAAAGTTGGCAAAATCTCCTCTTATGTCGTCAACCGAACTTAAGTCAATTTCACCAAAATAAATCTCCAAGAATGGTTGTACGCAAATGTCAATGACAAAAAAAATGATAATAGCAAGGAGTAAGCCTTTTAATATGGTATTCAAGCTAATTTTTTTTTCAAATCCAAATTTTGGCCAGTTCCAACCACTCTTCCATAATAGAAATAATGCTATGAAAAGGCCAAAGAAATAACCATAATTTCTATCAGCAATAGACAATATGGGAGCAACGATCATTACGATTATTACCACATAAGGTTTAGAAAGTACCTTGTATAAATTATTTATCATTTGCATATATTTCTGCCGCTCATGGATAAAAAAATGTGTTAATGCCAGCGAATGAGGCATAACATCATAACTAATTGTTAAACCCGGTTTTTTTATTTCATTTTCAGTTCTTCGATTCAAGTTGATGATTCAAACTTAACACATCAGGAAATCCCCATTGCTCCGCTATTTTACCGTTTGTTACTCTGTAAATAGCAGTTTCATAAATTGTAGCTTTCTTTCCTGTTGGGTCAATGCCATTAAACGATCCCAGTTGAGTTCCTGTAGATCTAAATCTTGTGACCACCTTGTCGCCTTCGCTGATCATATCAACAATTTCTTCATTCCAATCAGGAAAAGATTTTCTATGACTCGTAATGGAACTACTTGCTCCTTCAATTCCAATCCACTCAATTCCGTCTACAAAATGGCAGATAAAATCCGTCGTCAAGATTTTGTCTAAATCTTTAACCTGTCCGTTACTCCACACTTCATGATATTTTTTTACAACTTCACGATTTGCCTCCAGGTCCATATGTTGTGTATCCGAACCACAACTGTAAAAAAGAGTAGTTACTGTAAGAAGCAACAATAATAAGACTGATTTCTTCATTTGAGGTTATATTTATTTGATATTATATTTTTCATTCCTGTCTATGCGGTGGGATCCCTCTAAAATTAGAATATAACTGGCTATTGGCATAATTACCTTTACGCGATTCGAAAATATCTCATGTCAAGAAGGACTAATCGATCTGGGTAAATCCAACGAACAACATACAACGGAACTTCCAATGCAATTTGCAACCCAACTATTTCTGATTTAATCGATAGTTTTTTACAACCGACAATTGAACCAACTAATTATTTCCTGATCTAATTCATTTCTTTTATCAGAAAATAAATGATCAGTTTCATAAGTTTTAAATCGATAATCATAATCCAATTTTTCTAATAAGTGTGAAATTTTTTCAGATTGTTCCTGGGGACAGCTTCTGTCTTTTGTACCACATAATATTAAAAGACTACTCATCTTATTTAAATCGTCAGCCCAATAAATTACAGAACGCTTTTTCAGTTCTGCTTCTTTGTCTTCCCAATAGTTAGGAATGTATCTCGCAAAAACTTTCTCTTCCAAAAAAGGTCTGTATTCGGCAATTGCGAATAAGTCAGAAGGGCTATTACCTACGATTGCAGTTTTAATTTCATCAGAATTTTTCAGTGCTAAATAGGTCATCATTCCACCTCTAGACCAACCAAACATTCCTATTCGATTAATATCAGCCTTTTTTACTTCCTTTAATGTTTCCATTAGATATAAAACATCATTAATATCTTCGCCCCCATACTCTTCTTGGTCCCGATAGTTTGTCCCAATTATTAGGTAACCCTGTTCAGCCAATTTAGAGGTAAAAACAGTTAACAAATATGCGTCTAAATTTCCAGCATCTATATTTCCACCCCTATTAAAGATAACTACCGGATAGAGTCCTTCTTTTTTTGGCTCTAATATCATTCCCTTAACAATTAAACCATCACTTAGGTATGTAATAGCATAGAAATCAAGTTTATTCAAATGCTTATATTCAACTTTTAAAGTATCATTTTCAGAAAGCTTGTACCAATATGGTGATGAACTGATGTCAATTAATTTTTTAGATAATATTTTCCCGTTTTGACCATATGTAAAAGTCGATAGAAATAGTAAATAACTTGCTATTAAAACTCTATTCATCGGTGTATAATATGTATTATAAAGCAGATGGTTAACATATCTTCATGTACATCTTAGATACTTAGATTTGATTTTAACACGGATATTCTTATCTACCTTCAAATATACTTTCTTCAAAGATTCCTAAAAATACATTACGACTATAGACATTCCAAATAAATTCAATCACTTATTCAATTTCCCGATAATTTTGAATGGCTAGTCTAATGGTATCATCACCCGTTAGTCATTGCTGAATAAAGTGTTGTTTTAGTCAGACTCGAGATTGTCAGCATAAATTAACCTTTTAGCCAAAATAGAACTTTCGAAAATGTCAACTATGTGCCTTAACTGTACCTGCTTGAAGATAACGTCCTGGGGATATCCACTGGACAGGACCGGCACCATCACAACACAGGTTCTCCAAGCAGCCAACTAAAAGATAGTTAGACCAGTCTGCCGGAAAAGCAGGGAATACCTCAGGATCAATAGAACGCTTGCTTGTATTTGGGTAGTTCGATTTTGCCTCCTTGTAATTTGAGTGAAAATCTATTTTTCTCTTTAAAACCAAGTAGATTGTCACGCGGGAAACTTGCCCGATCAATCGAGGAAAATCCGGTAAAAAGAAGATCGTTATGAGTTTAGACTAATATTTCTTTACCCTCTCACATTATAATACTAGATTAAATAGTAATGTGTAGTTGGTTTTTAACTTAGCGCTTGTCAACACTTAATTTTTTTGAACCTCATTACTTATTCTTCCAATTTCTCAAGTTTTTCTTTTGTAATAGTTAATCCACTATTTAATGTGAGTGCTTTTTTGTAGTTTTCTATTGCTTTAACTTTGTTGTCTATTGCCCTATAATAATCACCGTAGGAATCATACGCATTATAACTATCCGGGTAATTCTTAACATTCATTTCAAAAAAATCACCGGCTTTAGTGAGTTGTTTCATAATCAGGAGTTGATAACCAAACATATTCATAAGCGTTTCCGGCGGAAAAACTTTATAGCCATAAATCTTTGAAACATTTTCAGCATAATGATTTTCGATCATTGCTGCCAGGTTAAAAGTAGTATCAAATAGATATTTGGTTGATAATTCGAATTGAAAACCTTTAAAAATAAACCGCAGGGCATCGTATTCAGTAATCATAGCTGCAGAATTATGATCATCATCAGGGTAATATTTACTGGCATACCGCAAATCCTTTGGATGATCGGCTTTAATAAAATCATCCAGCTCTAAGATAGACCGTATATGCCTTGATTCTGAGGTAGTATCATTTCTTACTGTGCTAATATCCATGCCATCTTCAAGTGTATTGGCTATGCCAAGGTATAGTGTTTTCCCTTTGAAATTTTCAGTGGAAAGTGTATTCTCTACCGTTTTAAGAAAGGTGGCTTTATTCCACCACATACTGGGATCAATACAGATATAGCTTGTGAACAATTTTGGATGATTGACTACGGCATTCATGACCATCAACCCGCCAAGTGAATGCCCTATAAATATCCTATAAGGTGCCGTGGGATAAATAGAATCAATATACGGTATCAATTCTTTTTCTATAAAAGACATAAACTTTTCTCCTCCGCCTGAAATTTTTATCATACTACTATCTTCTACAAATGGTGGATCAATAGCAGATTTAGTTGGCGTAAGGTCTCTTGTTCTGTTTGTGTTCGGAATGCCTACTACGATCATATCAGGACTTACAGGATTGGCACTGCTGTGATTCATTCGTTCTATCATACCAACTACTGAAGAAAAATGATCGTCTCCATCCAGCAAATAAACTACAGGATATCGGACAGAAGAAAATAATCCTACCGGGTCACTTTCAGGAACATGTACCCAAATCTTTCTTTTCTCATTCAGAATCTTTGATTGCACACTGTCAACCGTCCCGATGATTATCCTATTATCTGTTTGGGCGATTGCTATTGCATAAGCGCATGTTATAATGACAAAGAGAAAATACTTATTCATTTGGTAAAAATTATATGAGATGAAATGAAGCAAGGTATATTATTTCAGGAAGGTATGGCTTTTTCAGCGGTTGATAGAGAAAAGAAGTGGACAAATTTACACAGCCGCTCGGTGTATTGTTAGGAGTTGCACAATAATTGTATAATAAGACAGTTTACAATTCTATAGCAACGCCTTGACACTTAAATTTGATTAAATCAGCGATATTGCTCTCTTCTTTCAAATTTTCTTTCATCAATGTATTCTAAAATGTACTTACGGTAATAGACACTCTAAATGGTTTCATCCATTTGTTCTGCTGCAAAGATTTAAATGGTTCTCCACTCACGGTATAATCTCCCGGTAGCCTAGATACATAAATTGTTGTTTTTATTCCATGCCCCATTGGGATTGCCAACTCGCGTTTAATCTTATCGGGCAAATTAGAGCTTTTATAAAGTGTCAACTTTGTGCTTTGGCTGTACCTTCTGATTGATACTGTTTAGGCTGGTATGATTAATGCGGATTTCGAAGCATTTCTTTATCAACCGTAGATATTTTCAATAAATGTAATGAAGTTGAATCGACCACATTGCCTCGCAGTACGTAAGGCCTGGTATTGTACAATTGTTTAATTTATCTTGTAAACTTTATACCTTACACCACCTTCAATTAATTCACCAACACCAACGGCAATTATATAATTCAACCAAGCATACTTTTCCGAAGAAGTTTCAAATACTGGATTAGTTCTGAAATAATAACTTCCATCAGCATTCCAATGAATAAAACCTCCGTAATGAGTATATATTTTTTCACCTTCATTGGTTTCTAAAACTGCTCTAACATCTAATTTTTCTGTTGAAGAATCAATCTTTATCACCCAATCTCCACCGTTAGGCAATACTTTTCCATTTATCTCAGGTCCCCTGAAGGTTCCTCCAGATACAGGATAAATAGTACGCTTCCCCATTGGAGTATCACCAATTTCTATCGGTTCATCCAACCAAGCTGTCATCTCAAACAAAAGTTCATGTTTTAACCCAAGTTCTTGACTCCGAACGGTGAAAGGGACAAGGAAAATTGAAAAGAATAATATAAAAAATATAGCCTCTAATTTATGCATGTCCTTATGTTTATTTCATTATTCAACTTATGTACACGGGAGTCTGTATATCAACTCCGGTATAATTTACCATTTGCAATGTCCTAACTCTAGTCGTGTCAGTAGTATGTAATCCAATATAGTCAAAAAAGCGACCTTTAGGCACTTGGTGGATACTGAAAATCAAAGTATGGACCAGCCGGTGGTCTGGCAGGCTCCGTTCTCTTAAGGACTTACGTAGTCAAGGGTAATACAACTTCACTAAGAATGAATTCCTTGCCTTTTAATAACGGGCAATTCAAATCCTATTGTGTTTTGTAAGTTCCGTATGGTGCCAGTCCGACTATCTTTTGCGGGCTTTGCGTTCAGGGAAGGCTACACAAGGTATATAGTTAACACTTAGATTTGATATAATCTTTGATATTAATCTCTTCCTTCAAATTAACTTAAATCAAAGTATCTTTAAAGTAGGGTTAGTGGCTGTGGTTTTCAATTCTATTTAATTCGGAAAATATGGAGTCGCTTTAGTACAATAGTACTCAATACAGCGTATAGTGTTCCAAAAGCCATACATACGAACATGTAGATAAAACCTCTGATAGCTGGATTTAATTTTGTCACAGCCATGGAATCGAGAATGTCTTCTTTAGAAAATTCGGAGCTATTTGAGGCAAGCTCCTGTCTATAATACTCGAGTACTTGGGAAGAAAGGTCTGGAACAATATAATTGTTAAGGATGATAATGTAAAGTGTATATAATGCCCCACTTAAGAGTCCGGCTAATATGCCTATTTTTAATGTTTGTCGCAATGAAAAAGAGGACGGGTCAAGTTTTCTAAACCTGGATACAGCAAAAAATACAGACAATGCAAATATTGTCCAATATACATAGTTTAGTGATTGTTCGTTTCGAACAATCATACCTGTTTTATATCGTATGATGCCAATGCTGATCACCACTATGCCCAAGATTGTGCCGAGCAGCATTCCAATTTTAATTGGGATATTTTTGTTTTGTATCATGAAATTAATAATTTCAAACAAGCGGTTTACCTTTCGAATCGACGCTTGCGACGGTTTGCCGCATCGTCTTTCCATCCTCACTGATGATCTTGTGTATTGTTAGCGTTTGCTTGCCGTTTAGCATAGCAGTTACGTACCACTCTCTGGGCGAAACGCGGAATGAACATATAGTCCAATGATATGATCAATAATTTTTTTGGAATATCTCTACAGGGATTCTTTGCCTTTTTTTGCAGAGCGTAGAATGGTCAGCAACACACTCTTCAAGATCACGGTCAATAAAATAAAGCAAGTCACTTCGCATTTGCAACATCCGTTCAATAGCATTTCCAGGACGAGACACAAATCTGAAATCTGAAATATCAAATCTCAAATCTCACTTCCCTCCCTTCTGCTCCAGATCCACATCCGCATAGAATCCCATATCCATATCCTGCAGGGCCTTGGTGTAAAATACAATCTGGCCGGTATGGTAGGAGAAATGCTCCGTGACGTGGATCAGGATACTTACACCGTCCAGTTCGTAACATTGCACTGGCCGCACCTCCAGCAGGTCCTTGACATGGAGCCGATCCAGCACCTGGTGGACCTCATCCATGGTTTTCCACAACATCGTCAGCAACTCCTGCGCGGAAGCACCGTACTGGGTGGAGAATTCGACCGAACGCTGCCGGGAGTCCGGCTGCCGGCCGAGACCGGATAAAATGTATTGCCGGACATTGCCATTGAGATGCAGCAATAAGTTGCCTATGGAATTGCTATGTGTGTTCGGACGCTGCCATATAGCTGCTTCCGGCAATACAGAAAGACATTTTTCAATACGGGGAAGAGACTCCTGCATCAAGCGCACCTTGACATCGGCGATGATGCGGTTTGCCAGTACCTGGGCCTGATCCATCTTCATTTAATGGTTAATTGGACGAAACCTCTTCTCCGCGCACCTGCAACTGAAAGCCATTGCCATGGATGTTCACAATCTCGATGTTAGGATCATCCTTCAGGTACTTACGCAATTTTGTAACGAATACGTCCATACTCCGGGCGGTGAAATAATTATCTTCTTTCCAGATCTTATTTAACGCTTCCGACCGGGGCAGGATATCATTTTTATACATACAAAACATGCGCAAAAGCTCGGCTTCTTTAGGCGACAGTTTGTGCTGTTCTTCAGACTTGGTAAATGTCAATATCCTCAACGGATAATTGAAATGATAATCACCGATCTTAAATTCACGGATTTCTTCCCGGGGATCTGCCGGTTTCTGGCTTCTCTTTAAGATCGCCTGGATCCGATAAAGCAGTTCTTCGGAATTAAACGGTTTGGCGATGTAGTCGTCGGCCCCAATTTTGAAGCCTTGCAACACATCATCCTTTAAAGTTTTTGCAGTCAGGAAGATCAGCGGCATTTCACCATCCTGCTCGCGAATTTCTTTACCTAAAGTAAATCCATCTTTCTTGGGCATCATGACATCGAGGATACACAGGTCGTAGTCGCTGCGCTTAAACTGCTGCCACCCATCCATACCATCGGTGGCCAATGTGACATCATAGTCGTGCATTTCAAGATAAGAACGGAGGACGTCTCCGAAGTTCTGATCATCTTCTACTAGGAGTATTCGGTTATTTGCAGCCATAAGCTCTAATTTAATTACATAACGAGATTTCTTAACATTTCATATACGGGTCCATGATTTATGCCGCCTGACTCCGGGGGAAATAAAGTGTGAAGCTGCTGCCTTTACCCAGCTCGCTTTTGACTTCTACATCCCCGTTATGCGCATTCATCATGGCTTTCACATAACTCAAACCCAGCCCGAATCCTTTGATATCGTGCAGATTGCCGGTAGGTACCCGGTAAAACTTCTCAAACACATGCTTTCTTGCTTCCTTACTCAATCCGATGCCGTTGTCCCTGACGGTAACGATCACACCATTCTTGTGATTAGCCGTACTGACCGTAATCTCTGGTGTATCTACCGTATACTTGTTCGCATTATCCAGCAAATTGTGGATCATGTTGGAAATATGGGTTACATCACCCTCAACGATGGGATCATTTGCCTCCAATACAGAAGAAACCATTCCACCCCTTTTCTCCACCTGGAGATTGATGTGATCCACTGCGTCCCGCACAATATCATGGAGATTGACCGATGACAGTTTGAGCTCCATATTTTTCTTGTCGATCTGTGCCATCTGCAACACTTTTTCCACCTGGCTTAACATACGGGCATTCTCCTGTTTGATGACGCCTATGAATCGTTTGACCTTATCGTTGTTACTTAAGATCATTGGGGAAAGAATGCTGTCCGTCGCTAATGAAATGGTCGCGATGGGGGTCTTGAATTCGTGGGTCATGTTGTTGATAAAATCCGTTTTGATCTCGGAGATCTTCTTCTGACGAAAGATGACATAGACCGTGTACGAAAAGCACAATAAGATGAGCGATGTAAAAAACACCGACGCCATCACAAACGGATAGATGTTTCTCCATACAAAACGACTCCGTAGTGGAAAAAAGATCTTGAGCATTCCCGGGGGATTTTTGACCAATTCGGAAGCAAAAAGATTGACTTCATACTTCGAATTGTATAAACTTTCATCCGGTGGCGCCTGGCTCATCTGGGCATCCGTCTCCGGAAATACGTGGCGGCCGTCCAGGATGATGAAGCTGTTTTTCGCTTTTTCAAAGACACCATAGCGGTATTCAATGCCAATGCCAGCATCATGCAGCGCGTTTTCGATGTAGGCATCCAGGTCATCCAGTTTGATCCGTTCAGCCAGGGCAATATTTTCCAGCTTCCGGCGGGCGAGTAACGTGGACGAAAATTTATACAAATCACCTATCGGTGCTATTGCTGTAGAATCTCCAACGATCGGCTTAGTGATCACGCCTTCTTCCTTCCATTTGCTTAGGGAAGGCTGATTGAGTTGAATTCCGGCATTCAGGTTGGGAATGGTGTTGTAAAAAGAGGCTTCATCATCATCCAGCTTCTGTGCGATTTGCCGCAAAGCAGTAAACACATTATCATCGAACTTCTGTTCGTTTTCACGGAGTGACAACTGAATCCAATAAACCTGGACAAAGACGCTGCCCAGCAATGCGGCACTCATGACCACAATGATGATCCAGATCTTGCTTTTATCCATATACCGGGCTTCTTGAACTCAAATTTAACATATGTTAAGACGCTTGCGCAATCATTTTCCGCAAGACAACCTTTGGTTTTAACATGACTTTAACCCATTGTGAATCCCCATGCTGCCTGGTCCGGTCAAACCGGTTTAAATGCAACCATGGTTTACACACGGTAAATCCCAACCTTATCCGAATGAATGCTTTATAGATCTGAGTGAAACAGCAGGTATTGCTACTATTCCACCAAGTTATTAAAAGTCCTTCAATTTATCACGAACATCAAATAGCTCATGATCCTTAATCCAGTTCCAGACGTACCCGGATGCCTCCCTGTATCCTGGTGATCGGATATCCCAGCGAGGTTTTGGGTTGGGTCTGACTATAATCAACAAATAATCTCAGGTTGAGGTTATTGTTGACCTGATAATCCACTGATGGCGCAATGGAAATGGTCTTGGTTCCCCTCGTCGGCTCACTCTGATTTTGATCCAGAATGTGGTTGATGGTAACATCGTCCCGCAAAGAGTAATCAAAACGGAAATTCAAGTCATTGCCTTTCACCTTCTTTGGTGCCCCCTGGGGAGTGGTCCCTCCCGTAGACGAACTATTGCTGCGCTGGCGGGTCGTACGCCGGTTCTTCTGTCTGGTGAGGAACGGTATATTGACATCGTGAAGTGAATAACCCACGCCAAGTGTTGTTTGTTTGGTATTGCTTTCTATCAACTGAAAGTCGATCAGGTTCAGGGCCAGATTCCGGGTATTCGCCATATTGAAGGCCATGGTGATGTCATTCTTGGTTTTAACATCCACACCGATAAGCGGATTAAATCCTTCCGAAATCACCACACTGGGAATCTCAAATCGGGAATAGTAGTTCTGAGTAAGCGGATTGATGTTGTTGATACTGAGTGGGTCTTCAAAGAAGTAATCCACATCGGTATTGTAAGACGAAACCGTCACCGATCCCTGATAGCCGTGCGTTAATGTTAATCCCGCCAGCCAGTCCGAGAACCATTTCAGTTTCTGGAGACCATTATAGGTCACCTGCCAGTTTGGTCGCGGCATCACCTTGAACACATCGAGATTGACTGCGTCCGGAGATTCGCCGGTATAGGCCGATAAGAAGGCGGGAATAAGGACATCACTCTGATACCGGCCATACCCATAGGCATAGTCTGGTTCTTTTGGATTGGTGCCTGTACCGATCCGGTGGGAAATGACTTCCCGGGTGGATTCGAAGCCCATGAACTTCTGGATCAACGCTTCGGTCTCGTTATCAAACAAGCCATTCAACACCAAATAGGAGACGGTGTAGGTACCGACATCCCGTGGCAATTGATGCATGTAGTTGTATTCTCCGTAATCGCAGTTCCGGTAGAATTCCGAGTGGTTTTCCGTGTAGTTGCGGTTTGCGGTCACGTCGATCTGCAGGTCGGGAATTGGTTCCAGGGTGACTTGTCCGTCGATCCTCTGATTTTTATTCCGGATGAATTCATCGTTGATGAATGGACTGTTGGTAATGAGATGGTTGGCGCCCATATCATCCAGCCAGCTGTCTGACGGAGTAAATCCGGCTACATAAGACCAACCAGGTTCAGCAAAGCCGCGTGAGAGGCCGAGCATGGTCGGTGTCTGATTAAATCCGGGCACCACCGAGCTTACCGTTTCCTGATAATTAAACCGCGCTCGTCGCACCAGCAAAAGGGGCCGGATAAGCACTTTCTCGAAGGCAGTAACTTCCCGGTCTTTTGGTACTTTTTCTTTGGCCTTACCCCGGGCTGTTGTATCCTGGGGTGCCGACCGGGTGGTCGAACGTCTCAGGTTGGTATTCCGTCGATTTTTATTACCGTTTATTTTTGACAGATAATTCCACTTATTGTAGAATGCCTCAAAGTTCATGTCGGCCGAAACACTCCGGGTCTGGCTGTTTTGTAAGATATTGCCCAACGAATCCACGTTCAGCGCACGGGCACTCCAGGAGTATTGTGCTCCGAGCGTACCCCGAAGATTGATCCAGTCGATGATCGGGATGCTCTTCGTCGGTGCTGTATAGCTGAGATTTACATTATGCATGTAGTTTTTATTCCGCCCGAAATGCTTCAGATTATTCCAGATGGAGTCCCGGCGGTATTGGGTGGAAATCCTGGTGCCTGCAAACCGGTCAATGTACTCATCCGGCTCATCCACCACAGCATTGGTTTCCGCATTGAAATTCAGTTTCAGCGACTTGGCCAGATCCCATTGCAAAGCAAAGGAGCGATCAAGCAGGAAGCGTTTGTTGAACCAGGTCCGGAATACCGGGTCTGAGAAGCGATAATCCTTCTCTCCGAATACCCGGTTAAGGGTAATGTTAGCGCCGAAAGTATTCGGTATCGGATTAAAGTTGAAATCCTTGATTGGTTTTAACCACTTGCTATCCCCGATGTTCTTGAACGGTTCGATGTAGTTCGTACGGCGGCTGTAATTGTATTCTAATTCCGCCCGGTGGTTGACTACTTTATCCTGAGCAATGATGGGATTCTGATTGTTTTGCTCCGAATATGCATAGGTAGCACTTAAGTTCTCGACATCCCATGGCTTCGGTTTATCCTGGGCGTTTTTGCGGACTTTACGGACATTGGTCAGATTTACGCTGGTGATCGTGGACTTATCGATAGCCTGACTTCGGATAGAGTCCCGAGCAGCGGGATCATCAGCATCCGCCAGTTTATCCTTTAACCGCACGTCCAGATCGTAGGGATCATATTTGGGTGTCGATACGGCATTGCCATACTGGGCAAACAGCGGTATGCGCAAGGTGGTATTTTCTTTCAGGAATTTGTCCAGCTGGATATTCGCACTGACATTGTATTCGACATGTGTCTCCTGAGAGCGTTGATCCACACGCTGATCCATGCTTCCCCACCCGATGGTATTAAAATTTCCCGCCAGCGATATACTTCCCACATCGGCAAGCTGAAAATCCATCCTTGCCAATCCGGCTACACCACCCTGTTCGTTCAGTCCGGTCACCCGTAATTCATTTATCCATACCTCTGCACAGAGCATTCTCGGCGGTATTTCATCTTCATCTACCGAAGGGTTGCGCAATCCGATCATAATCGTTTTGACCAGCCCCAGGTTTGGACTACCCTTTATCTTCATGACAAATGAACCCAGCGTGGTGTCCGTACGACTGAACTCAGGAGAGGTGGAGATATAAACGTCATTAATGGGTACCCCTGCCCTATCCCGTTCTCTTTTGAGTTTAACCAAGGTGGTCAGATCGATGTCAATGTTATTTTGCTGCCTCCACACGACCAGCGCATTATTGATCAGACTGGACATCAGCTTCGATGAGTCGGACCACATCAGAGGTATCTCGTATTCGTAATAGTTGTTGATGAAGTCGCTACCCATCCGGATGAACAGCTTCATTTCCCCATCGATTGCCTGGCCCACTTTTTCAGCGTGGACGAACATTTTCAGCCGTTCATAATTACGGAGATCCCTGTAGACATTTTTATAAATAGCGCGTCCACAACCATCCTCCAGGTCACAGATGTCCATCGACAGGGACTGCTCGTTCTGCTGCAGGCCGGCAATAGGGCCAATGGTGTTTTCCCGGGTGATGCCGGGAGGGATGATGTATGGGAACGGCGTCCTGCGGGAGTGCTCTTCAATGTTTACGTCATTCAGGTCGAAGGTAGAACCACCGACACCACCGACGTCACCACCGCAAAGGCTCTGGGTATAGCGGCGCCACTGATTGCGTACCAGGTCAAACTGGCCAAAACGGAAAGTGATCCGCTTATCGAACCCTCTGAGGATCATCCGGGCGAAACGAATGGAGCGGAATCCCTGGATACCACCGATATTCTCCGAAAATTCATGTACCGGTATCTTTAAGCGATACCAGGTACGGCGGCCATCGTTGGACGTGATCCGGTCGGTGATGTACGGATTTTCCGCCATTCCACCTACCCCGTCGGGATCGATCGGAATTTCATAGCGGTAAAAAGCTTCCGATTCATTCAGGGTATTGTCTCGGTTCAGGTCTTCAGCATCGGGATAATTGGTATAGGAGCGCACGCGTGTCGAACCGGGATCGGAAGCCTTGGAGTTCCCTTGCGGGTTGTTCCAGGCCTTGTAGCGCTCCAGCAGATTGGTCCCCTGGGGATAATCGTCAAAATATACAAAGTTATCCCCCGCGGGGTCATCGCGGAATCTGGCAATATCCGCCGGGTCTACATTATTATTCAACGCCTGCAGGTAAGGCTGAAATTTGGTGGACTCTGATGCGTCATCGAGGCCATCCAGACCCACGTCCTGAATTTCTCTTACGGCGGGATCGTTATCAAAAGCGTTGTTGATAGCCTGTACCCTGGGAATACGGCCCCACACGGTTTCGTCCGTCTTGGCCTGACTATTGGGGCGCGGCAACCCATTTTCAAAGAAGCGGCGCGAGTCGCGGAGGATGTCCTCGGAGATATTACCTAAATCAATGATCAGTTTACCTCCCGAAGATACACCGTCGGGGTCATCGCATTTATCCATGAATGGATTGAGCAGCCAGATATCGATGTATTCGATATTTGACTCTTCAAAATCGGTCTGGAGCAGGCTGCGCTGGATACCAGCCCAACGCTCTTCCGGATTGCGCAGTTTACCGGTATTGTCGATCCCTTTTGAAAATTCAGATCCTTGCGGCGGGTCAAAGTTGTAAGGTCCACGTTCATCAGGCCAGTAGGTCAGGTCGAAAGTGGAGAAGAACTGGTTAAATCCAGGGATGTTGTTCCGGAATTCCGGAAATATCTCATTGCGGTCAATGATTTTCACATAATCGTTGTCTCCGTCGCACGTACCTCCCCCGGAGCTGCGGTCGATCCGGTACCAGGCCAGACGAGCCCGGTTGTATCCGGTTTCCAGGTTATTGGTGGTGTCGGCTTCCGGCCAGCGGATATCGTCTCCTTGCGGCACACTGGCGAGTGACCACTGGTTAGCCGGTTGACCGAGCTGAATGCTTGATGTGCTTCCCTCGAAGTCATCCACGTAGGTCACCCCACCTTTGTCGTTGCCCAGGTTGATGGCCCGGGAGTGGCCGGGACGCAGGGCGGCTACTTCAGCCTGGACGGCAAACGTAGATTTTGCTTTGGTCGATATACCAGGCAAGGCATCGACCATTTTCGTCAGCCAGGGTGCATCGTTGCTGTAGGTTACATCGAGGCCGTAAATGGAGTTATTTATCGGATCCTCTCCCACATTTACTTTCTGGGTAAAAGGCCGCTCATATAATTTCATGGTCGTCGCCCCGAGCACCAGCTTATTGCGGAACTCGTATTCGGCGCGTAACCCCATCATGGTCCGGTTTTGCAAACCGAATAGACTATTGTCCTCGTAGGAAATGTTAATGGGTACGGCACTCTCTTTCAGGGACTCATCGATGATGGTCACCTGGCCGGTGGTATAGTCCACCCGGTAATGAACGCCTTCCTGCAGGACCTGACCGTTGGCCGTAACCTTCACCGATCCCTGAGGGATGTTAAAACCACCCAACGATACATTGGAGCCTCCGCCGGATGACTTGTATTTACCCCGGATCACAAACCGGTTGAGTTGTGGGTATTCACGTGCGATGGTGATGGTACTGTCGTAGAGCTGCTGGTAGGTGTATTTCGTGGAATCTTCCTTACTCAGGTTATGCGCCAGGGAAGAACCGAACGGCTCCAACACCGGGAACATGATACGTCCATTCTGCGGGTAGATGGTCAGTCCCGGAACAAAGTCGAATACCCCGTCCGGCTGGGGATCCCCGAATGTATTCAGGTTATCCAGGTTAAATAAGGTGATCAGCGGAATGTTTTTGGTGTCGGCAGCAGGCAAAAAACGCTTTTGGCCTTCACCGGGGTCATCGTAATAGACATCCAACTGGAAATCTTCCTGATCAATCTGGTAGGCGCCCAGATTGTAGAAGTTCTTCATCATCAGGTCCCAGGTCGGCAAATCAACCCGCGGACCGGTGCCCTTCAACAGTTTGACAAACAGTACGCCGAGGGTATCCGGGTCATTGGGGCTGTCATTGGACAATTCCCCCACCTGATAGGTTTTTCCTTTGTAGGTGTATTCGTAAGCAACACCGATCACCTGATCCTGACGTAAATTGACATTCAGTGAGATGTATCCCAGCTGATCGTTGTAGGTATATTCGGATCCTGCATTCAGCAGTCGGGCACGTACTTTTTCAAAGTCACGCACCTGCTGCAGCCCAAATGTAGACGATTCCAGCTCAGAGACGGCACGGTCCAGAGTCCGGGCACCAGGGGTATTGATCAGGGTCTGATAGATCGCGTTGGAATAGTTATCCGGCAGATTGGCCCGGCCAAAAATGTCTTTAGGCGGTGTCACGCCCATACGCCACTGATCCGGGTTGGTATTGGTCATCCGGTCGTATTCACCCAAGTCTGCGATGGCTACGATATCCCGAACGTTCTGGGTTTCATATCGGTCATTCGTCACCCAGACTTCAATCCGGGTAATTTTAAACAATGTATTTATTTGCGGTAAATTCTTGAGGGTGGGTTCGAATTGCTGGCGGTTAAACTGCGACAGAAAGAAGTGGCGGTTTTCATCGTAGTTATCTGCATAAACTTCAAATTCAGAAAGGCGGGATCCTCCCTGTACCTGCAGATTTTGGGCCTTGGATCGTTGTTGCGAGGCCACTCCGATCAGGCGCAGGCGACCAAATTGCATTTCGGTCAACAAGCCAAACATGTTTTGGGAGCCCTGGATCAGGGAGCTGCGCAGGGGCAGGCTCACATTACCGGCTTCGATCTTTTTGATGATATCGTCCTCACTGAATTTATCGCTGTCAAAGGACAACTTCAGTTGTTGATCGAGGTCAAATGTTGCACTGCTGTTGTAATTAAAATTCAGATTCAGCTTTTCACCAATCTTCCCGGAAGCAGAAATGTTCGGGTTCATATCAAATCCCGGGGTCCAGGTCCGTTGTTGCCTGACCGGCAAAATGGGATTTTGTACCACCTGGAAAGTTGGTGCTAGCTCAAGGTCAATGTATCCCTGTGGCTTAATCACTACTTCAGAACCTCCGAAAAGGCGGTCGATAAGCGATTGCTTCAGGTCAATCTTGGAGACAGGATCCGTCTTTCCTGAGCTTCCCCGCGAACCACTTGACAGGCCGGCCAATTTGCGGAAATAGGATTGATCGTCTTTATTCTTCTGGTATTCCAGGTATTCACCCAAAGACATATACATGGGTGGCCGATAATCAAATTCCCCGATCTTCTCGCGTACGATGTATTGTCCGGTCACCGGGTCGTAAGTTATTTCCCGCGTGATCGACGAAGGGTCATTCAGGTCAAAAGGATTTTCTTTATCGCTGGAAACAAAATTCTCTTTTCGATCTTTTATAGTAGGTACCGTATCCGTGGGAGCTTCAACCCATTCCGGTGCATAGGGATCGGCGAGGAGTTGACGGGAATGTTCACCAAACACGAAATCAGAACTCATCAACAGCCCCATCACACATAAAAACGCCGTACAGAAATGCTTCATACCGACCGGGGATTATTACTAATCGAACGCAAATATATGAATAGAACGGAATAACATATTATCTAAAAAAATAATACTACTGGGCCAATTTCCTGAGTCCTTCCTTCACCAAGGCCTCCACTGACCAGTCTTTCTGTTCTTTATTTAATAATTCGTTTATTGCCTTTTGCGCCTGAGTTCGGTTGAATCCAAGCGCCACTAATGCAGATAACGCTTCATCCACATTTGTATTGTTTTGCCCTGTATACGTTAACACGCGTCCTGCATCCACCTTTCCTACCTTGTCTTTCAGGTCAATGATGATGCGTTTTGCCGTCTTGGGTCCGATTCCTTTCACCCGGCCGAACGAGCGTTCATCCTCAGAAAGAATCGCCATACTCACCTGATACGGGCTGAGTGAACTCAATACGACCTGAGCGGTAGAAGGTCCTACGCCCGATACCGAAATGAGGTGTTGAAACATTTGTTTTTCCATCCGGTCCGCAAAACCGTAGAGGGTATGCGCATCTTCTTTGATATGCAGATGCGTATACAGCAGCCCATCTTCCTTGTCTTTAATCTGCCCATAGGTGTTCAGGCTGATGTGGATCTGATAGCCGATACCCTGTACTTCACTAATGACTTCCGTGGGACTCTTGAATGTAAATTTTCCCCTGATATAGGCGATCATAATATATGTTAAAAATCAAATGTACAAATTAAAGAGGGCCAAAGGTAGTTATTTTAACGAGGTAGCGAGGAGGCGTAATACAATTGAACATTGATTTTTAGTGCCTATCCCGGCTCATTGATAACCAGGGTAATTGGATAGGCTATTTCATTTTTATCGATATCTTGAATATCCATCGGAGCACTCCTTTAATTACACCACACGACCAGTAATTAACAAAACCACCGGCTGATACTACCATTGTCGGGTAAAATCAAAATATTTGCAATTCAAATATTAAATGACTCATGCGCATCTTAATCCTGGGTTCCGGAGGTCGTGAATGTACCCTGGCCTGGAAAATTTCCCAGAGCCCGAAATGTGAATCACTGTGGATAGCACCCGGAAATGCCGGCACCTCCAGCTATGGCACCAATGTGCCGGTGAACCCGGAAGATAAAGATGGAATTATCGAGCTCATCCGGAGGCACCGGATTGATGTGGTAGTTGTTGGACCTGAAGCTCCACTGGTTGATGGCCTGGTTGATGATTTGCATGGCGTTCCTGAGTTCCGTGATGTAATTGTTGTCGGTCCGGGTAAGATGGGAGCCATGCTGGAAGGCTCAAAAGCCTTTGCCAAGGAGTTCATGTTCAAATACGACATCCCGACCGCGCAATATCTCGAGGTTACGGCCGGTAATCTGCAGGAAGGATTGAACTTTATCGACCGACAGCAGGTCCCGATCGTACTTAAAGCCGATGGACTGGCAGCGGGTAAAGGGGTCCTGATTCTGGAGGAACGTGAGGAGGCCAAAGCCGAACTTAAGGCCATGCTAGGCGGTAAGTTTGGGCAGGCAAGCACAAAAGTGGTCATCGAAGATTTCTTGTCGGGTATCGAATTTTCCGTATTTGTGCTTACGGATGGCCGCGAATACGTTTTATTACCGGAAGCAAAAGACTACAAACGAATCGGTGAAGGCGATACCGGTCTGAATACCGGTGGCATGGGAGCGGTTTCTCCCGTTCCCTTTATGGATGCAACCCTTAAATCGAAGGTAATACAACGCATTATCGAACCTACCATTGCAGGCATCCGGCAAGAGGCCATGGATTATCATGGTTTTATATTTTTCGGATTGATCAATGTAGGGGGCGACCCATATGTCATCGAATACAATTGCCGCCTGGGGGACCCGGAAACGGAAGTTATCCTGCCCAGATTGAAGAATGATCTGGTGGATTTGTTTGAAGCCATGCATTCCGGTCGATTGAATAAGCAGCACATCGAAATTGACTTGCGCAGTGCGACCACGGTTATGCTGGTAGCTGGTGGCTATCCGGGGTCCTACCGGAAGGGGGACATTTTGACCGGGCTGGATCAGGTCCAGGGCTCATTACTCCTGCATGCGGGCACCAAAATGGCCGATGGTCAGACGGTGACCAACGGGGGCCGCGTACTGGCGGTGACATCGCTGGGCGAAGATAAACAGTTGGCATTGGCCCAATCATATGCTGCTATTCGCAAAATCCAATTCGCGGATATGTATTACCG
Source organism: Lewinellaceae bacterium (assembly GCA_020636355.1). Classification (GTDB taxonomy): domain Bacteria; phylum Bacteroidota; class Bacteroidia; order Chitinophagales; family Saprospiraceae; genus JAGQXC01. The sequence continues at coordinate 62,252 of JACJYB010000016.1, forward strand.
CAGAGACATTGGTTTTGATTTGGATTAGGATCACTTCATTTGTTAACAATAATTAAAGGTGGGGCTACGTTCGAGGATGGATAGCATAAAATGGGTTTATTAATGCTATTTTTGCATCGCATTTTCAAATGCAACCATTTAAATAAGTAAGTCAATGATTCGCCACCTCATCGCGCTGTTTGTTTGCCTGGCATGCACACAGGCCGCCACTTCCCAAGATCAAGACCCGGTACTTTTCACCATAGATGGCAAGCCGGTTCATGTATCCGAATTCACCTACATCTACGATAAAAATAACGGGGACAAGGCCGATTACTCCAAAGCGTCCCTGGATGAATACCTTGATTTATTCATCAATTACAAACTGAAAGTGCAAAAGGCGATGGATATGGGATTGGATACCGTACCCGCCCTACAGCAGGAACTGGAGACCTACCGCCGTCAGCTTGCAAACTCCTACCTATCCGACAAGGAAGTGGTTAACAACCTGGTCAAGGAGCTCTATGAGCGCAAAAAAGTGGACGTCCGTTTTCGTCATATCCTGGTTCAGATCTCATCCCCGCAAACTGCAAAAGACACCCTCGCCGCTTACGAAAAGATCATGAAAGCCAAGCATATCCTTGATTTGGGTCAGCCCTTTGAGGAAGTAGCCAAGCAATTTTCTGATGATCAGAACACCAAACGCAACGGAGGGGACCTGGGCTATATGACCGCCATGCTGCCGGATGGTTTCTATAACCTGGAGACATTGATCTACACGGCACCGATGAATACCGTTGAGGGGCCGATCAGGACCAGCCTCGGTTATCATCTGGTCGAAGTCACGGATCGCCGGCCAGCCCGCGGAGAAATGGAAGTAGCCCACATCCTTATCCGCAAAGGGGATAATGCCAACCAGGCTAAAATGAGGATCGATTCGATTTACCAAATGCTTAAAAACGGAGGTAAATTCGAAGCACTGGCCGCCGCCTACAGCGACGATCATACCTCCTCAGCCCGTGGTGGTAACATTGGTATATTAAGGATCAACATGTACGATCCGGAATTTGAAAATGCCGCATTCTCCCTAAAGAACGATGGTGATTACAGCGAGCCTGTTGAATCCCGGGTCGGATGGCACATCATCAAACGTATCCGTAAAGTAGAAATGGGTGATTTCGAACAAGCCAAAGCCATCCTCAAAGCACAGGTTGAACGAGACAGCCGCATCCAGAATGCCAAGGACGTGATGATCCGCGACATCAAGAAGGACGGCCATTACATCGAACATCCGGAGAATTTCGCCTCTTTCGTCGGCCAACTGGACTCTACCTTCCTGACCTACAAATGGAGGGTAGCCGGAAACATGCCGGACCTTCCTCTATTCACCTTCGGAGACAATATGAATTTTACCACCCGTGAGTTTGCTAACTTCCTGTTTACCAATTCCCGCAACCGGGTACAGATGGCGAATAGCGCTTCCATTCAGGAACTGGCAGCCAAGATGTATCAGCAATTTGTCAATGAAAGTGCCTTGAAGTTTGAAGAGGTCAATCTGAAAAACAAATACCCGGATTTTCGCAACCTCATGCGCGAATATCAGGAAGGGATCCTGCTTTTTGAAGCCACCAAACAGCTGGTTTGGGACAAAGCATCACAGGATACCATCGGTCTGCGTGAATATTTTAACATGCACCGGGATAACTTCATGTGGAAAGATCGGGCAGACGTCGCAACAGTAACCCTTTCCTCGCAGGACCCCAAGATCACCAAAAAGATCCTTGCATTACTTAAAAAGAAACCCATCGCGGACGTTCAGCAGAAATTTAACACCGGTGATAAAAAGCTGATCGAATACAGCATGGAAAAGGTAGAGCGCGGCAGTAAAGCTCTGATGGAAATGGATTGGAAACTGAAAGCGATGAGTGCTTCAGAGCAAGATGATCAGCACAATACCACTACCTTCCGGATCATCGAAGCCATCTATCCGCCAGAACGTAAATCGCTTGATGAAGCCCGGGGATACGTGATTGCCGATTATCAGGATTACCTGGAAAAACAATGGGTCAAAGAATTGCGAAATACCTATAAGGTAGATGTAAACGACAAGGTTTTAAATGGACTGGTTCGTTAAAAAAATTGTTTTCGGTAGTTTCCTTTGCTGTCTGATCTACACGTGTAAACCGGCCCCTGAAATTGAATCCGGGGACCGGCTGATCGCCAGTGTGTACAACGAAAACCTTTACTGGTCTGAAATCCAGGATATCATCCCGAAAGATGTGTCTGCTCAGGACAGTCAACTCTACGTGACCGGATACATCAACCGGTGGATCAAAGACCAGCTTATGATGCGGGAAGCTGAACGTAATATTCCTAAAGAACTCAATCTGGAACAACTGGTCAACGATTACCGTAAATCGCTGATACGCTACAATTACGAAAAAATCCTGGTAGATAATTATCAGGACTCCACGGTCACTCCGGATGAGCTGGCTGCTTATTACGAGAAAAATAAAAGCCAGTATCCCCTGAAGTACACCATCATCCGCTGCCTTTATTTTAAGATCGATGGAAAAGATAAAAACCTGAACAAGTTGCGCAAGGAAATGGCTATGGATCAGCTGGATGTTTCTGCGATCCAGGCTTTGGGAGACCAGGCCAATATTCAGTTTACGGACACCATGAAGTGGTACCGGGCACTGGATATCCTGGAACAAATTCCCGGGGACCGGCTACGGATTCGTGACCTGGAGCCCGGTAAATCTTTTGATGTCAGCGATTCGGGCTTTCATTACGTTATAAGAATAATCGACCGGGTCAAAGAAAACGACTTGGCACCTGTTACCTTTATCCAGGATCAACTGACGAAATTGATCTTGCATCAAAAGCGTTTCAAATACCTGGAAAATATTACCCAGGAACTATATGATCAGGAATTACGTAAAAACAACATTAAAATATATATCGAATGAGGTGGATCATCATCCTGGCACTTTTTCTGAGTGCATGGAATAAAACCAATGCACAAGACACGGCCATCGTCGACCAGATCATCGGTCAGGTCGGTAGTGAGATCATCCTCCTCTCGGATGTCGAAGGAGAATTAAAGCGGCTGCAGGCTTATCAGCAGGAACTGCCCCCGGATATCCGCTGTGTGATCCTGGAAAACATTCTTATCCAACGGCTTATGGTCAACCAGGCAAAACTGGATTCGGTAGAAGTATCCGATGATGAGGTTGCCCAGCAAATCGACGCACGGATTGCTAACATTATGTCCTATCTGCGGGGCGATCGTGATGCTTTCATTCAACAATATGGAAAGACGCCGGAAGAAGTCCATGATGACATGGAAGATGACATGCGCAATATGTTGCTCGAAGAAAAAATGCGTGGTGAGATTCTGAACAGCATTAATATCACCCCCTCGGAAGTGAAAGCTTACTTTGAATCCATCCCGAAGGATAGCCTTCCTTTCTACTCATCGGAAGTCGAGGTATCCGAGGTCGTGATCGCACCCAAAGCCAACTCGGTGTCCAAAGCCAAAGCCTTCCAGGAATTGGATTCCATCCGTACTTTGATCGAGGGCGGCGCCGACTTTGGTACCATGGCCATCAAATATTCCGATGACCCCGGATCAGGTCCCCAGGGAGGCGATCTCGGATGGTCTACCCGTGGTAAGTTTGTGCCTGAATTTGAGGCGGCGGCGTTCAATCTGAATCTGAATGAAATCTCACCAGTGATCGAGACGCAATTTGGCTACCACATCATTCAATTGCTGGACCGGAAAGGTAGTCGTTTATTGCTCCGTCACATCCTGATCATTCCGGAAGTGGAACAATCCGACGTGGATGCCACCATTGCAAAACTGGATAGCATCAAGACCCTCATCGATGCCGATAGCATGACCTTTCAGGAAGCCGTGCAGAAATTTTCCGATAAGGATGAACAATCATTTAATAATGGAGGTCGCATCATCAATCAGGTCAACGGAACAACTTTCTTCGAAGTAAAGGACCTGGACCCAGACGTTTATTTCGCCATAGCTGATATGGAAGTAGGAGATATCTCTGCGCCCATCGAATACCTAACAGCACGCCAGGAAACCAAATACCGGATCGTCCGATTGAACTCAAAAACTCCTCCCCACCGTGCCAACCTTCAGCAGGACTACGCCAAGATTCAAGAGCTGGCAAAGAACTTCAAGAAGAACGATTATCTGAGCAATTGGCTGGACACCAAGATCTCTGAAACGTTTGTGGAAATTGATCCCATGTTCCAGAGTTGCCCGGGCATCGCCAAGTGGTTAAAGCACGCAGATCGCTAGTCAGGACCGGTCTTTGTCAATGGATCGCTTACAGATTTTTGATCTGATCCAATTGCTATGTTCCGGATAAAAATTGATTTCACTCCGCAAAAGAGCATCTTCCAAAATACGTAGTCATTTCCTACAGACGCATTTGGACGAAAGTCAGCATCTTGAGCCGAAATGGAGAACCCGATTTCGCTTCCAATGAATCATGAGATTTGGTATAATCTGCAACTGATTTGGCAAGTACGCTTGCTTAAGGTACTGCCATTTATTGCCCGATAGCTGTTGGGGGAAAACGGCATTTTTCCCGGGATGGCCATTACTTATCGTCAGGCTGCGAAGTCAACGCCTTTAACTGACTTATTTTTCGAACAACTCCAGCAAAGGTTCCTGTGTCGCTCCACTGGGCATCTGCAAATCAAGCAATACAGCCAGACTGGATGCGATATCTGTGGTGTGTACCTGACGCGCTGACGTACCATGCGGTATTGATTTTCCATACCATAGGATCGGCACCTGCGTGTCGTAATTGTAGGCAGTTCCATGTCCGGTGCCCCGGATATCTTTCGCCGTTGCCTTTGGGTTGTAGCTAACCATAAATCCCGGATCATACGCCAGAAATACATCTCCTGACCTTTTCGGGTAAAATCCGTGCTGCATCAGTCGCCGTACGCCATCGGTATATTCTTCTTCCTGCAGTTCTGAAGCCGTCAATGCGTAGCGAATGTTTGGTAGATTCCGCAAGAATTCTGCAGAAGCTTCCTGTATCTCTTCCAGGTCTGCGCCTTCGCTGTGCTCAATTAAAAAATGATTGAGGTACAGGTATTCGTGACCAAAAAACTGAATCCAAGGTTTTTTCCCAAAACGTGCGCGCAAATATTGATCCAGCGAATCTTTGTAGAGATTGGAAGGAATAATCCCGGATGGAATTCCATAGGCATCCAGTTGGGATATCACCGGAACGACGCCATGGTCAGCAGTCAGAAATAAAACATATTCGTCCTTGCCTACCTGCTCGTCTAAAAACTCCATTAATCCTGCCAGGTCCTGATCCAGCCGAAGGTAAATGTCTTCCACTTCAACCGACTGAGGTCCAAAAGAATGACCCATCACATCAGTCACCGAATAACTAATGCACAACATATCGGTTGCCTCTCCTTTCCCCAACTGTTCACTGGTGATCGCTTCTTCGGCAAATTCGGTCAGCATGGTGTTTCCCCAAGGAGACATCCATAACAATTGGTATTCATTACCTGCTGCCTGGAAATCCTTGCGCATCGCTTTGAAGTCGTACGGGAAGGTAGGACTGCTCTTACCTGGTAAAATGGTTTCGTAGGGATTATCATCCGGAGCGCTTTCTGTATACGTCTCAATCGGATACAATGTATTCCAGGTCCGGTCCAGGTAGTCATTTCCCTTACCGAGTGCGTTGAATTTAGAAACCCATGGCGGCACGGCATCGGTATAATACGAGCTGGTCACAAAGTAGCCGGGGCTCGTCTGCGTATCCAGCCAATAAGCACCGGTCGGTGTATGCCCTCCCGGTAGAATAGCGCCGCGATCCTTGAAAGAAACACTGATTACCTTGGAATGAAAGTTACTACCCCACCGCAATTGATCCGTGATGGTTTCTGCCCGCAGGTTGACCGGGGACGCCCCACGCGTGGCAGGTTGCGCCGTACCAACCAACAAAACAGCCGGGTCCTCTATATTTTCTACCGATTTATTTTGATACCGATCAAACCAACTGTTTCCAATGATACCGTGCACCGAGGGCGTAGTACCCGTATAGATGGATGAATGGCCTGGTGCCGTTTCGGTAGGCACATAGTCAAAATGGGCATTTTTAAAACTGAAGCCTCCGCCCAGGATGCGCTTGAAACCACCTTCTCCGTATTTCTCTTTGTACCGTTCCAGATAATCGAAGCGCATCTGGTCCACCACAATGCCTACGACCAGCTTGGGGTGTGGATTACCGGTCTGAGCAACAAGTACTGAAGCAGAAATGCTCCACAAAAGAAAAATCGGAAGAAGCTTTTTCATATCTGGAATTTGTTGAAATTCTACATTTATCGATGGATTTCTGCCGATGCAAAACCATCAATTCTGTGAACTATTTTAAAAAACGAGGCCAAAATACCAATATCCAGGGATTATCACGAACGGTCCTTTTTATCTTCATGTGATCAAAGTTTAAATAAACCGTTATGACTAATTCGAAGTTTCTTGGTCTGCGAACCACCATCTACCTCGTTGATGATGTCGTTACTGCCAAAACCTGGTACTCACAAGTATTTGGCGTTGAACCCTATTTTGACGAGCCCTTTTACATTGGTTTTAATATTGGGGGATACGAACTCGGTCTGCAACCACAACAAAACACGGGAGTAAAAGTTCCTACCGTCCTTTCCTACTGGGGCGTTGAAGACATCCATACCGCATTTGATAGTCTGATCGCTGCCGGAGCCCGGGCACATGAGGAACCGACCAATGTAGGTGGTGAACTCATGGTAGCTACGGTCTTTGACCCGTGGGATAACCTGATAGGGATCATTTACAATCCCTATTTCTCCATTCCGGATTAAAGAACCTGACCGTATACCACAAAATTAAGACCATTGGTCACATAGTTCCCTCCATCCGGGCACCGGACAGGGTTATTTGCCCGTTAGATAATCATTTGAAACAATCCAGAAAGGCAAGGTTATGCTTCGTTTGTACTTTTTACTATTGATCTGCTGGGGTCCGCTCACCCAGCTGATCGGTCAAATTAATGTGATGACGGTCATCCCGGATTGTTCAGCCAGCGGAGGGCTTACTCTGGCTCCGGATGGCTCTATCATCCTCAGTGATTTCGGAACATCCTTAAATCAAAAAGATACCACAGCTATCTACTGCTATCAACCTAAAACAGGGCAAATTACCACATATGGTTCCGGTTTTATCGGTGCTTCCGGCGGTACTTTCGGTTTAGATGGTTCTTTTTATCAGGCCAACCCCCGTGGTAACCGGATCAGCCGCAGGTCACCGGATGGACAATGGGAAATGGCCTGGGCCAGCGATTCACTGAATATTCCTATCGGCATGACAACCGGTGATTCCGGAGAAGTGTACGTCTGTAACTGTGCCGCAAATAACATCGTTCGGATCGATCCCGATCGTAAAGTATCCCTTTTCGCTTCGGACACCTTGTTTAATTGCCCGAATGGGCTGACCCGGGATGGTTACGGAAATTTATATGCCTGCAACTTCAATGATGGCAGGGTGCTGCGCATCAACTGGGAAGGCAAAGTCGAACCCTGGGCCACATTACCTTCCCTTCCTGCGGGTAGTATCACCCTGGGTAATGGCCACCTTACCTGGCATGACGGTCAACTATTTGTGGTGACAATTGGTACGGGAGAACTCTATGTGGTGACCGGAAAGGACCAGATTCACCATCTAGCCGGGCAGGCCAACGCGATGCGGAACACTGATGGGGTTGCCCGTGAATCCGGATTCTCCAAGCCTAACGGATTGATTGCCACCAGGACCGGCGATACGCTTTATTTAAATTGTTCCGGTCCTTCCTGGCAGGAAAACCCGATGGCCTTGCATCCGGCGCCCCTGCGCATGATCTCCGGCGTCTGTTCTGCGGAATATGTGCAATGTCACGATGCTGTAACCAAAGAAGCGATCAAAGCTATACGTGCAAACACGATCGCGTTTTCACAGGCCTACATGCGGGGAGATTATGAATTTATGGCCAATGCTTATCTGCCGGATGGTAAGATTTTGCCGGGAGGTGCTTCGATCATTACCGGTCGTAAAGCCATCCATCAACGTTGGGTAGAGCCTGCTGGCACGAAGACCATATTCCACAAAGTCCATCATGAGGAAATCAAAATCCTTGGGGACGAAGCCTATGATTATGGCTATTATGAGGGTAAAACCAGGAGGGAGGACGGATCAGTCGTTGCCTGGAAAGGCAAATATGTCATCGTATGGAAAAAAGCCGATCAAGACTGGAAGATGTACCTGGACATCTGGAACCGGGTCAATGAGTGACCGATCAGAAAATAGTAACATGCCAAGTGGATTTAGCGCTTTTTAAGAATTAAATGCCACGATGGCGTCCGCCAATAAGGTGGCCACATACTTGCCTACCAGCGGGTCGGTCTCTCCGGTGTCGAGGGCAACGGCGCCTTCGCAGAAATGAATGTAAACCGGTTTTTTAGCTTTGATCAGATGCATAACGATGTGCCTCCCCTGGGCATTGGTAAATCCGTTGGGTGACCAGGCGCTGCTGGCCATCAGCTTGATGCTGTCAATGTCAAATTCCAACCCACTGTCTAACGGGCCGGTATGCCGGACCGCCTGATCAAGAGCCTCATCCAGCGTTAACTCTTCTTTCAGAAAGATCCGCTCCCAGCTGATCCCCAGCAAGTCAGCTTCTTCCAGGAACATTTCCAGGATAAGCGCATGATTTTGATAGCTCTGCAGGCCAACCACCGCGTATTTATCCAGATAGCCATTCTCCCAGGCATAGCGGAATGCATTGCCGGAATGCCTACCCTCCATGACCCGGAAGTCGGCATGGGCATCAATATTAATGGTGGCCATGGGCTTCGTTTCTCCGGAACCCGTAGCACAGCCCTGCAAAATGGGATAGGCATTGTTATGTCCGCCACCGATGACCACCGGGACCTTACCCAGGGCAACTATTTTCTGAATGACCGGCAAAACTGCAGCATCGATCTGATCTACCAATGGCCTTAATGCAAAGGCGTCAGGGTCCTGCAAGTCCTTTTCCAGCGGGCTAAAATCAAAAGCACCCCATACGGCGATTTGGTCGGCGGGCAGGAAGGAGCTGTGATGCATATTGAGGAATCCTTTCAGAAAGGCAGGCCACAACGTTCGTGCTCCTCCAATACCATGATTTGCCCGTACGCCGATATCCTCCGGGATGCCCACGATCACAAAGCGTGCATTCGTTTTCTCCGGGTCCCCGATCCACATCCGTTCACCCAGTTTGATCTCACCAGGACGACGTCGCAGCATCGGTTCAAGATCGTGTAAAGTCAAAGGATGGAAGTACGGAAAAGTTGCCATAAAAGGTTTGCTTAGGTTGGGCAAATTTCGTGAATTCCCTGATTATGCAGAAAATCTACACCACAATTTCCAGGATTATCCGGATACAACATTCAACCTTCAACCTTCAACATTCCCTACACCCACATCCCACGGATCATCACCCGGTGTACCGGATTCTCTCCGAATGCATAGGGTATGGACTCCAGGTTGGGTATAGGATGAGTGAGGATGAGGTTAGCCAGGTAGCCGTGCAAGATACTTCCGGCATGATCCGCAACTTCCATAGCCCAGGCTCCGTTAATTGTGGCAGCATTGAATGCTTCCGCCGGTGTCATGCGCATCTGGATGCAGGCCAGCTGGATGTTGAACCACATGTTGCCGCTTGGCGCTGAGCCCGGATTGTAGTCGGTGGCTATCGCCAGGCCCAGACCGGCATCCAGCATAGCTCGTGCAGGAGGATATGAAGCGCGGAGAAAGTAGGCCGCACCGGGTAAGGCCGTCGGGATCACCCCGCTATCTTTTAAATCGCCGATATCCTCCGGATTCATTTGCTCCAGATGGTCCACCGATAGAGCGCCCAGCTCGACACCCAGCTGCACGGCTCCCGACGAACTGAGTTGATTGGCATGGATCTTTGGCCGAAGTCCATATTTGATCCCTGCCTCCAGGATACGGCGGGACTGGTCCACACTGAAAAATCCTTGCTCGCAAAATACATCGATGTAGTCCGCCAGCCCTTCTTTCGCAATGGCCGGGATCATTTCACCAATCACCCGATTTACATAGCCTTCCCGGTCGTTGCGGTATTCCGGTGGAAAAGCATGGGCTCCCAGGAAGGTAGCCCGGATGGGGATGGGTGCCTGCTCCCGGATCCGCCGGATCACTCGCAATAATTTCAGTTCGTTTGCCAGGTCCAGGCCATAACCGCTCTTGATTTCCAGGGCCCCGGTGCCTTGCTCCATCATCCGTCGTACCCGCAGCCAGGAAGACTCAAAAAGCTCCTGCTCGCTGGCCTTACGGACAGCTTGCATGGTCGATAGGATCCCTCCTCCGGCGGCGGCAATGTCCGCATAGGTGGCACCGCGGATCTTCTGTACAAATTCGGATTCGCGACTTCCAGCGAAAACCACATGGGTATGCGCATCGCAGAAAGCAGGCAGCACTAACCTCCCGGAGGCATCGATGATCCAGGCATCCTGCATGGTAGCCGGCAGTTGATCCATAGTCCCGAAAGCTTCGATGCGTTCTCCTTTGATCCGCAGCCAGGCATTTTCCAGATATGGAAGTTTATCCATTTCTTTCCCGCGCAGGAATGATGATCGATCCCGCACACCATAAATCCGGTGGATATTGGTCAGGAGCATCAGGACAACCGTGATTCCAGATCAAGATGATGGGTCCTGGCTACCTCTTTGGCTTGCTCATAACCGGCATCGGCATGACGAATCACGCCCAGTCCGGGATCATTTCGGAGTACGCGGCTCAGTCGCTGATCCGCCTCAGAGGTACCATCTGCCACGATGACCATGCCGGCGTGGATCGAATAACCCATGCCTACGCCACCGCCATGATGCAGTGAGACCCAGCTGGCTCCCCCTGCGGTATTCATAAGTGCATTGAGGATAGGCCAGTCGGCTACAGCGTCAGACCCATCCAGCATGCCTTCCGTTTCCCGGTTGGGGGAGGCGACGGAACCGGTGTCGAGGTGATCACGCCCGATCACAATAGGTGCTTTTACTTTGCCTTCCCGCACCAGCCGGTTGAAGGCTAGTCCTGCTTTTTCACGCTCACCCTGACACAGCCAGCAGATACGGGCCGGCAGTCCCTGGAAGGCGATGCGTTCCTGCGCGAGGGTAATCCAGCGTCGTAACGATTCATTTTCCGGGAAAAGATCCAGGATTACCTGGTCAGTAGTCGATATATCCTGAGGGTCTCCCGACAAAGCGGCCCAGCGGAAAGGTCCTTTGCCTTCACAAAACAGCGGCCGGATAAAGGCCGGAACAAATCCGGGAAAGTCAAATGCATTTTTTACACCTGCTTCCTCCGCCCGCGCCCGGAGATTATTCCCATAATCGAAGGTCACGGCACCCCTGGATTGCAGGGTAAGCATGTGACGTACATGCTCAGCCATGGACGTATAAGCGGCGTCGAGATAGGCCGCAGGATTTTCCTCCCGCAACAATTTGGCTTCCTCTACGGACATTCCCTGGGGAAAATAACCGATCAGCGGATCATGTGCCGAAGTCTGGTCGGTCAGCAAATCCGGTGTGATGTGCTGTTTCACCAGATAATCCAGCAGATCAATGGCATTGGCTTCGACACCGATTGAAAGGGCTTTACCCTGCCGTTTGGCAGTCAGCGATCGTTCGACAGCCTCCGGAATCGATGTGGCCACCTCATCCAGATAGCGGGTCTGAATACGCTTGAGGATGCGCCAGCGCTCCACTTCCGCCACCAAACAAACACCTCCATTCATGTTGACCGCCAATGGCTGAGCGCCGCCCATACCTCCCAGCCCCGCCGTTACCGATAAGGTATGACTCAAGCTACCGCCAAAATGCTGACGGGCGGCCTCAGCAAAGGTCTCATAAGTGCCCTGGATGATGCCCTGTGAACCGATATAAATCCACGATCCGGCGGTCATCTGACCATACATCATCAGGCCTTTTTTCTCCAGGAGATCAAAATGCTCCCAGGTAGCCCATTTGGGTACCAGTTGACTGTTTGAGATCAGTACCCGGGGTGCCATCGGGTGGGTGGGCACGATGGCTACCGGTTTTCCCGACTGGATCAACAGTGATTCATCATTTTCCAATACCCGGAGTGCCGCGAGGATTTGATCCAGGGCCTTAAAGTTACGGGCGGCCTTGCCACGGCCACCATACACGATGAGTTCCTCCGGCTTCTCCGCAACTGCTGGATCGAGGTTATTCAATAACATCCGGTATGCGGCTTCCTGGATCCACCCCTTGCAATGCAGGGTACTGCCAGTAGGCGTCTGATATTTTTTGGCATCATAGGTTTTAATGGAGATCATGATCTGGAATTTTAGTCTGTTGAATAAATTGAATCGCCCCTGAATGTCCTGAGCCAGGATGTGATCGTCCGGTTGATAGGGAACCTGCTCCCGAAAGGCGGTGATCAGCTTTTCGATGAATGGGAATGTTTTTGGGGACGACGGAATTCTATCGCCTGCAAGGCGGTCAGCCACTCGATGGCCAGGATCTTTTCGGTATTGTCCAGGATCCGCAGGCATTGCCGGGCTGCATTGGCGCCCATACTCACATGATCTTCCTGCCCGTTGGAGGATACAATGGAGTCGACGGAAGCAGGTGTCGCCAACTGCTTGTTTTCACTGACCAGGCTTGCTGCAGTATACTGTGGTATCATCCATCCTGACTGGAGGCCTGGATCCGCCGTCAGAAATAAGGGTAGTCCTCGCTGACCTGAAACCAATTGATAAGTTCTTCGCTCGGAGATATTACCCAGTTCGGCCATGGCTATCGACAGATGATCCAGGGCAAAGGCTAATGGTTCACCATGAAAATTACCGCCACTTAATATCAGGTCTTGTTCAGGAACCAGGATGGGGTTATCCGTCACCGAATTGGCTTCTGTGACCATCACCTGCCGCATTCGTTCCACGATATCCCAGACGGCACCATGAACCTGTGGAATGCAGCGAAATGAATAGGGATCCTGTACTTCCTGGCGCGGCATTTCTTGCATCGGGCTCAGAGCCAGCAAGGAGTGAATTTCACTGGCAGACCGGATCTGTCCGGGATGAGGCCTTAAGCGATGAATGGCTGGATGAAATGGCTGCGCAGAGCCTCCAAATACATCGGTGGATAATGCGGCGATCCATTGCGCCCAGGACCACTGGTGTGTTGCACGGAAAAGGGCTTCAATGCCCAGAGCAGTCATAAACTGGGTCCCGTTGATTAGTGCCAGGCCTTCTTTGGCATCGAGTTGGAGGGGTTCCCAGCCGAGTGACGCCAGCACCTTCATGGCCGGCTGGCGTTTCTTCCGGTACCACACCCATCCTTCTCCAATCAATGGCAGCGCCAGATGGGATAAGGGGCATAAGTCGCCCGATGCACCCAGCGAACCTTGTTCTGGAATGTCCGGCAGAATGTCTTCATTGTACAATTCCACCAATCGTTGCACGGTCTTCAGGCTGATTCCGGAATAGCCCAGTGATAAAGCCTGAATTTTCAGCAGGAGCATCCACCGTACCAATTCGGGAGCCAGCGACGCACCGGTGCCCGAGGCATGCGAGCGCAGGAGATTGACCTGTAACGCCTTTCGTTCCTCCGCAGGGATTCGTTTGTTCTGTAAATACCCGAAACCTGTATTGATGCCATAATAGGGATTCTGACCCTCCCTGAGCTTTTTCATCAGGAAGGCATGACCCTGTTCGATGCGGTCACGCGCTTCTTGAGACAATGAAATAAAAGGCTTTTTCTCATGGATAGCACACAGCGAGGACCATTGGAGGCTCCGCCGGTCAGATGAAATCGCGTCTGTGTTGTTTGTTCAACGGTCAGGGACATTGCTGAAAGCTTTCTACAAATTTCGCCCCTTTTATTGATCAATGAAAATAACTTATTTTGTAGCTATTAATAACTATTTGTTATCAATGGAATTAAAGCAACTCGACTACTTCCTCATGCTCACGCAGACCTTGCACTTCCGGAAGGCCGCGGAGAAATTGTACATCGTACAACCAGCTCTGAGCAAACAGATCAAATCCCTGGAAGCAGAATTAGGGGTTCGATTGTTTGAACGCAGCCAGCGCCGGGTGCAACTGACTCCGGCCGGGCAATACTTTAAGCAGGAGGTCGCACAGATCCGTCAGCGGCTGGAAGAAGTGCGCAACTTGACCCAGCTTGTGGCCACCGGAGAAGCCGGCGAGATCCGCATTGGTTATGTTGGGTCCTGCATTCACACCTTTTTACCGGAGATGATCACCGGTCTTACTTCGGCTTTTCCCCACATTCAGCTCTATCTCAGCGAGATGATCACCGCGGCCATGTGGGAATCTGTTTTAAAAGGCGAACTGGATCTGGCTTTTTTACGCAATCCTCCCTTTCACGAATCCATCGAAAGCACCTTGATCTGGCAGGAGCCATTTGCACTGGTGGTACCGGAAACCAGTTCCTTGAATGAAACCAATTTCCGGAGCATGCGCCAGGTCGCCGGAGAATCTTTCATCCTGCCTACCCGCGCAGATGGAGACGCTTATCATGACTTGCAGTGGAGCATTTGTGAAGATGCGGGATTCTCACCCCAGGTATCCCATGAAACCGTACATGGCCATACCGCCCTGCAGCTGGTCGCTAATCAGCTGGGTTTAGCCATCCTGCCAATGTCGTTCCGCGAGGTAACGACGGCTCGTGTCCGCTTCCTCGAGATACCCCGTATCCGGCAACGCTCGGAGATCACCGCCGTATGGGATCGGCATAATCCCAATCCCAGTTTGAGCCGGTTGTTAAAATTTATCCTGGAAAAGTCCCTACCCACGCCTTGAGTCCTTAACTTATGATGGTCAAAACAAGACTGTGCCGAATGCACGGAAAATGGAATGACTGAAGATCAATTATCAATTCAAGCCATAAACCAATTTACGATGAAACAACTTCTTACTGTTTTGATTTGTATGCTAACTACCTTCTTATTGGCACAAAATCCCCTGGCTACCGACCTGAATAACCTCTACCGGGTGACCAATGCCAAAACCCGTTCCATAAGCCCGGAGAACTTTACCGGTGAGAAAGGCAAAGCCGGCATGGCTAAGATCGGTGAAGGTAGCGCTTCCGACGCCGCCCGCGACCTTGGACAGGGCTGGAAAGTGAGCCCATTTGTGCATATCAAAGCCAATACAACCTTTACACTGGCAGAGATCGATGGGCCGGGAGCTATTCAGCATATTTGGATGACCCCTACCGGTCACTGGCGCTACTCCATTCTGCGCTTCTATTGGGATGATGAGAAAGAGCCCTCCGTCGAGGTTCCCGTTGCTGATTTTTTTGCTGCCGAAGGAGGAAAATTTTATCCCGTCACCTCTCTGGCCGTATGCGTCAACCCCGGCAGTGCTTTTAACAGCTACTGGGTAATGCCCTTCCGTAAGAAATGCCGTATCACCATGGAAAACATCGGCGACGCCGACATGACGCTTTATTACCAGATTGACTACACCCTGGCTGAAGTTCCTGCTGATGCCGGCTATTTTCATGCCCAGTTTCGCCGTCAGCATCCCCTGCCCTACAAAGAGGTTTACACCCTGATAGATGGCATCAAAGGCAAGGGCCAATACGTCGGTACCTACATGTTATGGCAAGCCAACAGCCGTGGCTGGTGGGGCGAAGGTGAGATCAAATTTTTCATGGACGGGGACCAGGAATTTCCGACCATCGCCGGCACCGGTACCGAAGATTACTTCTGTGGTTCCTATAATTTCACCCAACGAAATCAAAACGGAGATCGCGCCTATATCGACTTCAGCTCACCTTATACTGGATTTGCGGTGGTACGTCCTGATGATCAGATGCTGGATTTTGCCCAGACACGGTTTTCCATGTACCGCTGGCACATCACCGACCCGGTCCGGTTTGACCAGGACCTCAAGGTGACTATTCAGGCGCTCGGATGGCGAAGTGGTGGACGCTATTTGCCCTTACAGGATGACATTTCCTCGGTTGCATTCTGGTATCAAACGGAACCACACCAGCCTTTTCCAACACTGCCGGATAAGGATTATCTGGAGCTGAGATAATTGGTAATTGGGTACCGGGTGTGAGGTGCGGGGTGTGAGGTGCGTGGTGCGGGGTATTGGATAGCGAGATTTCAGGATACATACTCCTCACCTCATACCACTTACCCAAATGCTGCACACCTATTAATTCATACCCAATACCTAATTCAACGAAAGCACAAAATCCATGACTCCTTTCATCCACACATCCTGATCATCCCACATACACATGTGACTGCCGTTTGGACATAGCAGGAATTTGCCGTTTTGCACCTGAGTGCTCATCCACCGCATATATTCAGGATCCATGGTATCGTAGGTGGCTCCGACGGTCAGGGTAGGTACTTTGATCTCCGGAAGCCGTTTGCTGACATCCCAGTTTTCCAGCCGACCCGAAATACCAAATTCACTGGGTCCCTGCATGGAGACGTAAACTTCCGGATTCATTTTGGAAAATGAACGGTTGACGGGTTCCGGCCACTGGTCCAACGGAATCCTGCAAATGAATTGAGTGTAAAAATTAGGGGTCAAGAGTTCCATGTAGCGAGGATTATCAAAATCATTATTGGCTTCGATGGTCCGGAGCTCCTTCAATACATCCGGATCAAGTTTTTGAGCCAACACTTCCGAATATTTGTCGTATTCCGGCGCACTGCTCATCATATCCGAAATAATCAAACCTTTTAAGTTTTGCTGATATTTCAGGGCATACTCCATGGCCAGGATGCCGCCCCAGGAATGCCCAAGCAGGATAAAATTATTGCTGTCAAGGCCCAGGGCTACCCGCACCTGCTCCAGTTCGTCCACAAATCGCGGTAACTGCCACAGCGCTTCACTCTGTCCTTGCGGATTATCCGAATTTCCGGAACCCAGCTGATCGTAGTAAAAAAATTCGATGCCTTCGCGCGGAAAGAAGGATTGGATACATTCAAAATATTCATGCGTTGCTCCCGGGCCACCGTGCAAGGTCAGAACTTTCAGTTTTGGATTGTGGCCGAATCGTCGGGTCCACACATTATACGTTCCTGCAGGCGTCTTGATCGGGATCACTTTTACGCCGCCGTTTTGAATCCCGGAATCTTCAGGAGCAAAATACTCCTGCAGGGTAAGCGCTTTGTCGGAATTCTCCGGAGGTGTTGGCGTGGAACAAGCCTGCCACAAAGCCAGCGAAAGTAGCAGGCAAAAGACAAACACGTTTTTCATGGTAATTTGGTTTTACTCAAATTACGACATGATTTTAAGATTTTAATGTGGGAATTGCTGCAGGATGTTTTCGATCTGGTGGTCTTTCTCCGTATTGACCCATTGCCGTGACGGATCCCCCAGCATCCAGTCAATGGTCCTTCGTATTCCCCGGTAGAAAGGTATGGTAGCCTGCCAGCCGGGCACATAGCGTTTGATCTTGGTATTGTCAAACAGCGCGCTATGGGCTTTATCAGCCAGTAATGTCCCCGTAAAGGATGGTTCTACGTTACAGATAAAGTCGGACGGAATGTGTACGATATGTGGTGAAACCCCCAGAGCATCTCCGAGGATCTGATAGATCTGGTTCCAGGTTAGTGCTTCATCCGAGGTGATGTGGAAAGCATGGCCAATGGTCTGCGGATTGCCTAGTAGACCCACAAAAGCGCGGGCAAAATCTTCCGCATGAGTCACTGTCCATAAGGATGTTCCGTCACCCGGTACGATCACCTCCTTACCGTCTAGCATGCGCCGGGCGGTGGTAAACTCCCGGAATCCGCCGACCGGTATCGGAATGACCGTTTCATAAGTATGCGAAGGCCGGACGACCGTAAAAGGAAACTCCTCCGTCCGGTAAGCCTGCATCAGGCGGTCCTCACTGGCTATCTTTTGTTGTGAATAGTCCCATAACGGATTGTATAAAGGCGTCGACTCAGTGATCAGGTAATGCCCATTTTTCTGATAGCAGGATGCCGAGCTGATAAAGATGTACTGTCCTGTTCTTCCACGGAAATATTCCAGGTCTCGTTCAACATCCACTGGTGTAAATGCGATCCAGTTGACTACTGCATCCCAGGTATGATTTTGCAGTGCCCGGCCTACCTGTTCCGGATCGTTGATATCCGCCTGAAGGACATGCACGCCTTCCATTTGGGTACTCTGTCCTCGATTCAGATGATACAGTTCCATCCCTTGCGATAACACTTCGCGGCTAACAGCACCACTGATATTTCCGGTACCTCCGATGAACAGAATTTTCATTGGAATTAAAGCATTTAAAAGTTAATGGTAAGGATAACATGCCATTGAGCTTCGTTCCCTTTGCCTTTCGTCACGTTATACCATCTTCATGGCTTCTGGATCCCACTTCACGATCTTATTGCCAAAATAACTGACATTTGCTGCTAGGGAAGGTCCTGCCGCACGCAAGCCAAATGTGGCATCTTCGAAGACCGGCTTTCCCGTCCTATACTCATGATAAAATTGGCCCAGTGATCCAGATGGGCATCATATCCCTGCGGTGCTTTGTATTCGATTTTTTCGGGCGAATTAATCTGCATATCGGGCATTGGATATTGGTTTTGTACCAATCCTCGTATTTCTTTTTCTCAACGGCTGAGAAGGTCTCGTATGTATCCCACCCGCCGTATCCGGGCTGCTTGGCCGTCGGATGAGGGATCACCGTTACGCTGTTCCAGCCCAGGTCGATCGCCCCTTCACTGCCAATGATGCGCAGGATAGAGCCCCTTCACTGCCATCGACAAAGTTGCAACGCAACTGCATATTGAAGGCGGCATGTGCTTTCGTCTCCGGATAATCCAGCACGCTCAACTGTACATCCGGGACATCACGTCCGTCTTTCCAGTACCGCAAGCCGCCGGTGGCAAAGATGCGCTCCGGACCATGGGAGTCGAGTACGGTATGCAATGCAGAGAATAAATGGACGTACAGGTCTCCGGCCATTCCGGTACCATAATCCTGGTAATTGCGCCAGCGGAAAAACCGCACCGGATCGAAAGCATGCTTAGGTGCATCACCTAGAAACTGGTCCCAGTCCATCGTCTCCGGAGATGCATCGGTGGGAATGGAATATTGCCAGGCTCCCAGCGCAGAATGTCGGTCTGTGGTCGCCTCGATCATATTGACGGGTCCGATAACCCCTTGCTGCATCAGTTCACGCGCTTTCCAGGTGATGATGGAGCTGACCCGCTGGCTGCCTACCTGCAGTGGCTTACCGCTTTTTTCTGGGCTGCAATGACGGCATGGCCTTCTTCCAGGTGATGCACCATTGGTTTCTCCAGTAGACAGCCTTACCCGCCTCGAGGGCAGCGATGGAAATGTGATCGTGCCAGTGATCTGGCGTAGCAATACAAACGGCGTCGATGTCGTCTCGTTTGAGGATCTCGCGGTAGTCACGTGTGGTAAACAAGTGATTGCCATAACGCTCCTTACAGGCCGTAAAATGGCCATCATAAAGGTCGCACACTGCCACCAGTTCCACACCGGGCACCTTGATGGCTTCATCCATATTGGAAAACCCCTGGATGCCCATGCCGATACCCGCTATCCTGATCTTGTCATTTGCGGAAAACGAACGGTTTAACACCTGCAATTCTTCAATACGGGCCTCAGAGGCCTGCAGAAATGAACTTCCCAATGCCGTACCCATGGTACCGGCAGCTATTTTTTTGAGGAATGATCGACGGTCTTTGCTCATGACGATTGTTTTTGGATGCTACTTTTCAAATGTAACTTTCTTAGCAGAGGATTTCAAATGGAAATGGGAATAAGGGTGCGGATAATGGGGTACGGGTACGGGGTGTGGAGTATGGGGTACGGGGGTATGGGGTATGGGGTGTGGGGTGTGGAAAGTCTGATTTCAGGAAAAGAAGTATCCCCACTCCATGCTATTAATGTGGTCTCAACAAAACACCCGGAAAACGATGACACTTTTTTAATACTATTTGGATCTTAGCTCAGGACGATTCCCTCATTGGCCGGGACTAAAACCGGTTCATGCACCGACCAGGTGCTGGCATCCTGCAGTCCCGCTATTGCTGGTGCCGTCAGGGTAACCTTTTGTGGATCCATCCCTAATGCCTGCCAGTTGATGTCCAGCCGGACTTTCTCATTGGTTTGGGACCATGACCCAATCGCGATCAACACTTGATCCGGTTTGCGGTAAATGGTGATGCGCACACGAGGATTCGATGTTTTGACCGGATTGTTTTCTACCCAATAGCCTTCCATACGGCTCTGGGCGATCCCGAAATCATCGAATAACTTCCAGACAGGACGGGGATCAAACGTGGAATATTTCCTGGTCGTCATGCCATAAACCAGGCCGCGAAAAGGATGGCCACCCTTTTCCAGCATTTCACCGCCGACCCCGAAAGGAATTCCGGACACCTCGGTTATCCAGTAGTCCGGGGCTTCATTGTAATTGAAATATTCGCCAAACCACAGCCGGAAATGTACGGGATGTGTTCCATGTACAGGAAGACGCTGTTGATGTATCCGTCGCGCGGATTGTACTGATTGGCCGAATGCAGATCGATGACTACCTCATCGCGGTGCCTGTTCATGACGCTGGCTATACGCTTCACCGTCTCCCGGCTGAATGCGATATCATCCAGATACAGTCCGTCGATCTCCTGGTTCTTCGCCAGCCAGTTCAGGCCTTCGATGTAATAATTGGTCCAGCGGGAGGTGCCTTTGTCCAGGATGGCCGCATCGTTCACCTCCGTAGCATGCCAGGCGGAATGATAGTGGTCTTCGAGGTGCTCCTGCAACCAGCTGTGACCACCGCCATCACCGTCGTTGAAGATCTCATCGCCCAAACTACGCAGGGCAAACAATTCATAGGCATGATAGGTGAGTTCACGGATCGTATTGTACAGCTTCACTTTAACGCCTTTGGAATGGGCCTCATCGATGTACGCTTTCATGGAATCGAGGGCGAAGAATGGATAGTTGATGTATGGATTGATGGGCTGGCGTGGTGCACATTGATCACCGTACCTCCCACGCTATCGCAGAATCCACCGGCACATACTCGTGCACAAACCGGGTGGATAAATGCTTTTCAGTGTTGATCGGCTTAAAGGGTGTGATCAGGAAGCGAATGTTGAAGTGCAGTGTATCTCCTGCATGCATCGAACGTTTGCCGGAGTAATTATCGGCCACGATGGCCTGCCCTTGCCGGTTTATACGTATTCCTCCCTGTCCGCCATTGAACCAGGAAGGTGGCATATTCAAGGGCTTGTTGTGGTAAAAATTGGTATTCAGGGGCCGCTCGTAGTTTTCGTCGCGCAATACATATTGCAGTCCTTTGTTGACGGCTCCCATCCACACCCCTCCTGGTGGTATTCTACGTCCCAGTGCCAATCCACGCGCTCAGGTCTGCGCTCGCCTTTATAACCCAGGCCCACCAGATATTCAGCCGCCTCAGGCCGGTACGCAACCGGCAGTGCTATATCTTTTACGTCAACATCTTTGCGGGCAACCAGCACCAGGTGATAGTCCAGCATCCCATCATACTCCAGTCGTCCCTGGTTGTCATCTGAAAGGCATCCGTTTCGTTGACTGCGGACCAGGTTGCTGCGCTGGGGTGATCCTGCTGGATGGTGTACGGCTGGGACTCCCAGTCCGGTTGCCGGCCATCCGCTTTGGTCACGACCAGGTTCACCGGTTTGGCGAGGATCGCTTGTGGTGTTTCCGTCAGGTCTGTTACCTCTTCGGTAAAATGCGTGTTGATCTGTTCTGGAAGGCCGTTGCTACCAAGCAGGATATCGCGACCCAATACATGGAGTGTATGGTCCTCGTAGGTGACTGGCAGGAAGGGCTGGACAATGAAGTCCGGATCGGTACCCAGGGTAGAGTTCAGCCACCGCAACCGGGTCATATTGGCCGGATCGTCATCGCCGTGGTTGGCAATGGTATCGGCGGCAATCTGCAGGACAGCAAACAGGTGTCCGGCTTTTCAGATTCGGGTGAAAAATGAATGATCCCTGGTAGGTTCCCGGCTGGCAATCCACCGGGATATCAATGCCAAACCATAATGCCTGCACTTGTCCTACTGGCACACTGACCGATTTGGCAAACGACTTGCCACTCAGGTCGATGCCGCCGGTGTTAAAGCAGGTCAGCCGGTCTGCCTCAATCATGGCTCCGTCATTCCCTGTCAATGAAGTCAGGATACGTCTATATTATTCATAGCATTGGTTGGTGAATAGATTCCCACCTGGAAGGTATAATACTCACCACGCTTAACCTGGTCAGCTAAGCCTTTGACCATGCCGCGCTCCATCCAATGGTAAGGTAAAAATGGCTCATCCGGATCGACCGGTGGCGGGATTCCGGGAACAGATAATACGATTGCGGATGGGCGGTAGTAAAGCCTCAACTTCATCCCTTGTCGCAATTACCTCCATGGGGAAAAAGGAATGGAAGTCGTCGATGCTTTCTGCTGCCGTCACTTTGCCTGAAGGCAACTCCGTTCGGTTGATGTTGGCTACGCGCTCTGCCCATACAGGATCAGCGGTCTGTACCGGCAGGAGGTAAGTAAGCTTTGGATAATATTTGCCAGTAGAGGTGTGCGGCAAGTAATAAAGGTAATAGACACTGGACCCTACCTGTGGCTCAAAAATGATATTCCCAAAGTCATTGTTCACTTCCAGGGTAACCATATTCCTGACCGTATCCTGAGTCAACGCATTGATAAGGATCATCCTTTTATCTTCCGGGTGCATATCCCTCCGTCGCCATACCATATGGACAAATACAGCACCCGTATCGCTGGAACTCTCGATCACCAGCCGGTGATTCCCCAGGAAGGTAAAGGGCTCGCTGTAGTCCGGGTGCTCCCAGTTACCGGAACGGTAGTCAATGCCGTCGATGGTGGTGGAGAGGGGTGCGTCAGCAGGAAGTAGATCCTGTTTTTTTTCAAAATTGCAAGCCAATATGATGAGCAATATTAGGGTAAGGCCGAAATAGAAGTTCTTCACTTAATTCAATTTGCAGGTAAGTTACGGGTAAATGGCAGTATCAACAATTTCCTATTTGCTCCAAATAATGCTTCTTACTGAGAATCGCCTACAGTTTCATATACATGCAATGTCTTCATCGAGTCTCTAACATAAAGTCGATTTCCGACAACAATTGGTCGATCTAATCCTTTTCTAAACGATTTCTCACCAGGCACTTCTACTTCTTGAATAAATGCTAAGCTTCCATCTTTTATATTGACCGCTCCAAATACAGGTGTGTTCTTATTCAGGTAGCCAGAGAAATAAACTAAACTATCATAGTAATAGGTAAGATGAGATGCAATATGTAAATCCTTCTTAAGATCATATTTGATTTCACGCTCTCCTGTTTCAGCATTAATAACTTCAAATGTTTTGCCTCCTAACCCATATAACTTACAACTCAATGCATCGTAATTATAAAAGGAAAAGGTATCTTCAAGCTCCCATAAATTGGTACCGCTTTCTTTACTAAATGCACCTATGCCACCTGAATAAGGAATAATAAGAGAAATATTTGTTTCGATACAAACTCCGTCAATACTCCCTTCCAATTCACGTTGCCATAATATTTTGCAGTCTTCAAAATTCAAATACCCAATCTTATTTCCGCTTCTATCCGATAGTAATAAATGTCTATCAAAAACATCTCGATATGACATTTCCCCGCTTTGCTCCCACATCAACTCACAGTTTTCGCCAAAAATAGCGTTATCATATTCTTTATCCTTTCTTCTATACGATGATGCAATATATCTGCTGTTGGAAAGAGCTGTGACATACTGCTGATGAGTTTTACAAATTTTTTCCAAATTAAACGTCGGCAAACTCAAAACGTGAAGTTCGTTGTTTAGTGAAAAGAACATTCTATCCGAATAAACCTTGTAATCAAAATCTCTTGTAAACTGATATTCAAATTGAAGAATTATCAATTTAACATCAAATACCTTTAACTTATAATCACTCGAGTAATAGATAAGGTATTTATCACTTATTCTTAAGCACGAGTAGACATCTTCAATATTTGCTTTCTTATTAAACATTACTTTACATAAAAAATCAAATCAAAGTCATAATCAATCAAATCAATCAATGCCTCTTTCGTTTTAGGCCCTGACTTGACAAATTTATTAATAATATCCTGAGAAATTAGTGAATTCTCTAAAGCATCAATAAACCCTTGTTTTGGTAAATTACTTACTTTTTTTCCGTCAAACCACCATTTCAATTGGCCTAAATCTGAAACATCTGGCAAGTCCATGTCCTTAATAAATTGAGTTGCGAAACCTGAAGGAGGAACATCTTGAACCGATTTGAACTCAAAGAAAACATCTTTATTACCGTTAAAACCATTATTGACTCTTACATCTACTCTTCGAACTCCACCTGTTGTAACCTCTGTAAATTCAAATAATGTTCCTGAAGGAAAATCATTTCCGTATCTTTTTACAGCATCTGCCACAAAAATCGCTCCCTCTGTAAAATTGCCTCCTTGTTTGAATCCTGTAATTACCGATGTATAATTATCACGAAACTTCGTAGCGCCATGCTCAAGATCATCTAGAATTTCATCCAAGTATCGATAAGCAGGATTTCCGCTTAAACAAGTTCTACATTTTACGCCCTTCTCTGCCAATTTCTTAACAGACATCTGAAGGTCTTCTTTACTTATGATATTGGCTATTCCAGCATTATCTAAAATCTTATTGATGGATTTCAGTGTAGCAATATCTTTACGAATTAATGGGTGGGCTATCAATGTCTCCCACGCTTTAACCAACGCATCACTACCAGCTATCGCATCTCTAAATACTTTATCCCTAGCCAAATCGTCAACCAGATCCGCCTTCACACTTTCTGGCCAATCCAGATTTCTCAGAAAATTATAAAAACCGGATCCCATCAGGTCATCCAGAACCTGCTGATCAGCCAGGCTAATTACAATGCGCTGCGCGATATCATCATCCGTAATATCAAAAAATGCCTTTACAGCATCCGCATCCAATTCACCATTGTGAAGGCGCTTAAATACAGTCCAGACAAGATTGGGAGGGCCACCGCCTCCTGCAGTGGCTGTACCGTATGATGAAGATGGGAAAATTTTAAATAATCCTTTAATTAGTTTGCCTTTAGGTATATTTCCCAATCGTTTTAAAGCCTTGCTTCCACCAATAAGAGCAATATCTGTTATGACTGAACTTAAAATTCCCTTCCCACACTCGACCACCTCAAATTCATCCCGAATTTTACCATCTTCTGTAAATCCATCCGTCAGACAACTTAATGCTGCCGCGCCGATTACTTCATAAATCTTGTTTTTGGTGTCAATCATCGCTTCAAGCCCTGAAGCCGTTGCCTGAGCTAGGTCAATATTATTAAATGGATGAGGGTTATCCAGAAAATAATATTCTATGGCTCCATTTAATGCGATATCAATACAAAATCCTGTCACAAATTCTGTCCCTTTCGTTCGGACATTATTTGTCACAATAGTTTCTAAAAATGGAACAGCCATTGGAATGATTTCAACAGCAGTTGCAGCAGCTAATGGTGCCATACCTATAGCCAGCATCCCCATAAACATTTTATTGACCTCTTCCATCCATTGACTGTACTGAGGTACGAAATATTGATATTCGTACATATCTTTTAACAGGCATGGATTTCTGCAAACTACTTTGGAAAGTGCCGTACCTGGATCTAAATAGGGGTGGTTCCGATATTCAATCAATAAATCGGAACAAGGACCAAAATAGCATCCGCAAGGACCAATGACACCCGTTCCCTTTTCGTAAATAGTCCAGGGAATGCCATCTTCTTTTTTCAAATCCCATTCAATGATCTGATCACATCCCTCTACCGCATATCCCCTATAAGTGTAAGGCGCATAATTATCATTTTTATAGAATTCCTTCTCATGGGTTAATAGGCCGCTTTGATCATCTCGAATGGCTACCGAATAGCCTAAAAATCTTTTTTCATCAGGTACCCACCATCCTAAATAAGTCTTACCATCCAATATGAATCCGGTTAGGCAGCCTTTAGGCCATTCACCGCCATCGGTAGGAAAAAAGCTTGCTATTGCATTCTCAGGCAACACTATCCTTGTTCCATCAGGCGCAATCGTAGCATAAAAGTCTTCACCACGATCATGTTGGAAATACACATAATGGTCATAATAAAATGCACTTCCTAAAATGAGCTTCCCCTCCTCCTCCCCTTCAAACAAGCCCCACACCATCTTCGGATCATGAACCCTGTCCCACTGGTGCTTCATCAGGTGCTGGCCGTCGGAGTAATCCATCAGGTTGTCGGTTTGTCCTTCCAGGGTGGCATCATCGGCAAAGATGTGCTCCAGGGCAAAGGCGCCATGACCTAATTCATGGGCCAGGGTACGGGCAATATCGCTGCCGCTGGCAATGAAGGCAAAAGATCCTCCGCGGGGCATGAATCCCAGGATGGTTGGGTCTTGCATTTTCGGGATCAGAAAAGCATAATAGGAATCTTGATCGATGCCACGCTGTTCCTGATACGCTGCGATGATCCTGTCCAGCTCTTTATGGTATTTATCAATGACTCCGCGATCAATGTACAGGCCATCACCTTCCGGATCCCAGTCCACCTGCAGCACCTCCTCGTCGACTTCCACCGTCCACGAGGCTACCGCCTGCTTATACACTTCATTAAGGTAGTCCTGGATACCCAGCGCGTCGACCTCCTGCTTCTGGCCGACTGAAACCAGGATGACCCGGTGGTGAACCGGCTCGTAACTTACCGTGTTCAGCTTGCCGATGCTCTGATAGTCCTTACCATTTTTGAGCAGCGCATAGATGGCTTCCTCATAGCCATCGCCCTTGCCCACTACTGGCAGATTGGCTGAATTTTGTACCCACGTCAGTGGAGGCCAGCGACTGCCGCTCTCTGCTTCAAAGACAACGCTGTCCAGCGAGATACCCCCTGTATTTGTCACCGCTGCCAATACCTTATCCTGCCGGGCACCTGCGATGCTCTTGTAGGCTACATAGTAATTGCCTCCCAGTTTCTCGTAGAACTGAGATAGCTTTTCCAGGTGAATCGCATCAAACCCATAGTCCTGGTCAGGCACTTCCTGAAATGTAACCAGTGCCTCGTCGACACCGGTCAATATTTCTTTCCCATTGTTGTCGGTATTGCCCTGCTCCAGCACCGTCTGGACACCATCCTGCCCTTCCTCCAGCACCACCCCGTCGATGATTCGCCACACATCACCATTTATATCGATGATCAATACCGGCACCGGAGGTTCATCCCCTCCACCATCCACCTGGGTCACCTCCCGCTCCTGTCCTGTATTGTCCACAATCCACACCCTTCCAGTCTCGTCCACCCAAACCGAGTCCACGTCTTCGGGAATAATCAATTCTCGGTATGCTAACTCCCGCGGCTGACGGCTGAAGTCCAGATTGACCGATGGAATATTGCTCCACGCCGGGTCATAATGGGTCTGCATTTGTCCTTCGATAAGTTGGTAGTCGGTGTTTATCCGTACCCCGCTGAAGTCAATACCCAGACGTACCATCGGAGCATATTTCAATCGGAAGGCTCCAGTCCCGCTGAAACTGCCGTTGCTTCCCGTGGCTGTCACAATCTCGATTGGCATCCCGCCTGCCGATACAACATCCCCGGGCAGCAGTTGGAGCAAAGGATCCTGATTCCCGAAGACAGGAACCTCCTCGCCGCAGGTGACCTGAGTATCTTTCGGCGCCGGTACCATTAATAATAGGGTATCTACTCCATTCTGCCAGCCATTATTGCAATAACCGCTCAACATCACACGGTAAGACTTTCCCCGCTCCAGGTAGGGAATCATTGCCGGCTGGTCCTGGGTAAGAAGCCATTGGTGACTGCTCTCCGCCATATCTTCCCAGTAGCTGATGCGAAAGGTGTCTGCGGAGCCATTCCACGACAATTGCGTCGCGTCACCATTCATCCAGGCAGTCAAACCTTCCGGCGGTGTGCAGTCGTCTTGTGGCGGTGTCCATCCTACAATTTGGAAGGTGCGTTCAGCTGAGTAGCCATTATTCTTGAATACAGCCTCTCCCAGTACATCCTCAATCCTGACCCTGGCGACATAGATCTTACCGGTATCCAACGGGACTTCTCCGGGACCCCACAAAAAACTGGTTGTCACGGACTCAACCGTCAATGGTGCCTGGGAGGCCCAGACCTGATCCAGACTCAGGCCTTTCGTCCACTCGTATATATATAAGGTATACATGACCGGGAAGACCCCAAGGTGCTGGGGCAGCCAGCTAAAGAGGACTTGCTGAGGTTCTGTAGCCAAAACGGATTGCTGGGGCGCGGTGATTACCGGTGGCTCCAGCTCTTCCAGATAGGGATAAGCGCAACCCTGATTGGAAATGGGCGTTTCATGCCTCCGGTAGTCATAAACTTCAACACACACCGAATAAAATCCTTCCGGCAATTTTCCGGCCTGCTGGTAGTCGCCCAGTGTCACCCCCTGCATCAACAAATGCACTGGATCCAGGTAAGTCATCAGTTCAGGACCAGTAAGCTGCAGTGGCAGTCCATAGTTTAATTCTATTGGTGCAGGTATAAAATTCTGCGAAGTCTGCAGTCGCACGCCATTTCCTTCAATGGTAAATCGCAACCGCACCTGGACGCTGCCCGCCTGAGCATCATTCAATAACAATAAAACCTTGAAATGCTCCGAGGTGAAATACTCCAGTTGCGGCATGAATGGAGGCTGTGCCAGTACAGTTGCAGTTACCGGATAGCGCTGAGCTTTCACGAATGTGATGCCGACCAAAATCCACCACAGGAGTATTTGCAGGCATTTGCGGGCCATGGGTACTATGGTTGTGCTTTCGGAAGTTAAACGTTTTCGAAGAGGTTTCAAAATTTTACGTCGCCGGAATCATGAACCTGATATCCCTTGAAATAATACGGGTTTAGGTTACCAGTGCCTGGAGTTCAGAACCAGTAAAGGATTGAGATTCGATTAAATACACTTAAGGGGTAATCCGGCAAACCACTTCCACCTAATATTTAGCAAATGCCTGCATTGAAAAAATTTGATCAATAATTTGCAATTATGGAATGGTTTGCTAAATTTGGTATGCTTAATGGAAGAAATCACCTTTCCCTAACCTGTCATTGCCTTGATTTTTTCCATTGGGACTTAAAAAAGCCTTATACAGAACACCCACCTAAGTGTATTTATACACTTTGAAGTTGACGGGAATTTTCATTTTACCGGAGTAAAGAGCAAAAGTCAGGAATAAAATGCTTGTGGATTAGCCTTCACATGATCAGCATTGTATTTAATTCGTTTTGATTAATCAATTGTCAAAATTGTCTTAATATTTTATTGTCAAATATTAAGGATAACATTTTTTTCGCTGGATTGATGCTACACTTGAGTTAGTAACACCCTAAATATTTCACGAGAGCTAGACTGCTATTTATCTCGCTTACCGGGATAAATAATATTAAAAAATGAAATGATCGCACTCCGGTCATCAGGGGCTTTTATTGCCTGAAATAAAAATTTAGCTGTATTAATTGAAATAATGTACAAAATCAAAGCAACATGGTAACAAGACTAATTGGATGCATTTTTGCAGTCATGCTGATCGGCGTAACTGCTTACAGTCAGGAGGAGACTACAACTCCGTCGCTGACCATTTCCGGATCGATTGATGCCTATTATCGATTCAATTTTCAGAATGCCAATAAAATTCCTGCCACGGACAACCTTACCAGTTTTACCAACTCCCAAAATTCTTTTGAGTTGGGAATGGCTTCGGTCAAGTTTGACTATTCCAAAGGGAAATTAGGCGGTGTGATTGACTTAGGCGTAGGCACGCGTGCTACTGAATTTTCGTATGCCGAATCTGGTGCCTTATCAGCCCTCAAACAAGGATATGTAACCTATTCCCCTTCCGATGCAGTGACTTTTTCAATGGGTAAATGGGCCACGCACGTAGGTTACGAATTGCTGGACCCGCAACTTAACCGTAATTACAGTATGAGTTACATGTTCTCCTACGGGCCATTTTCTCATACCGGATTAAAGGCAGATTTCAGCCTGGGTAACGGATTCGGCGCCATGCTCGGAATTGCCAACCCAACCGATAACGTATCGGCTTCCTTCGCCAAGAAAAATGTTCTGGCACAAATCAGTCAGAGCGGGGACGTCGTGAGTGCCTACCTGAATTATGTAGGTGGTAAGGACCTGGGTGACAACAGCATTAATCAGGTTGGGCTTACAGCCACGGTAGCCATTTCCGATAAATTCAGCATCGGATACGATGGTACCGTTAAATCCGTCAAACCGGAAGGGGCTTCTTCCGCATCGTGGTGGGGATCTGCCATTTATTTGAATGTTGATCCTTCAGACATGTTTGGCTTTACGATCCGCGGAGAATATTTCGACGACAAAAATGGTGCAGCAGGCATCGGAACATCATTATTTGATGCCACGCTTTCCCTGGATATTAAACCTGCAGAAGGGATTTTAATTATCCCTGAAATTCGTCTGGATTCAGCGAAAGATCCCATTTTCTATACCCATTCCGAGGCTCCGGCTCCCAATGGCAAAAGTGCTGCAAGTTTTGTTCTGGCAGCCATCGTAAGCTTCTAGAAAGAATCATTTATTTGAGAAAATGACCAAAAATCAATAACAATTATGAAAAAAATCGAGGCAATCATCAGGACATCAAAATTCGAGGAAGTGATTGGTGCACTTTCAGATGTAGGCGTTCCGTTCCTCACTTTTTCGGAAGTAAAAGGTATAGGAACCGAACACGCTACTACGCAACAATATCGGGGTACTGCTTATGATGTGGGATTTATTCCACGGACACTCATCGAAGTGGTAATTACCGATGACAAAGAAGCAGCTGTATTGGACGCAATTTTCAATGCGGCTTACACTGGACATGTTGGCGATGGAAAAATCTTTGTTTCGGATGTTTCGGAAGTATATCGTATCCGGAATAAAGACAAAGGTGAAAAAGCCTTATAAGATCAGCTAATCCCTTTTATCCAAACCATCAAAAATTGAATCATGAAAATTGAACATATACGTGAATTTTTCTTCTCAAAGACCACAACGAGGATCTTTGGTATTGCAACCCTTCTGGTTTTTATCGCTAGCGCTGCTTTTGCTCAGGAGGAAGTAGTTGAAGCTGTCGAAGCACCCCCTGCATTATCCCAGGACGTAGCAAACATCATGTGGCTCTGCCTGGCCGCTTTTTTGGTGTTTTTTATGCAAGCTGGTTTTGCCTTGGTGGAGTCCGGATTGACGCGGGCTAAAAACGCAGTCAACATCATGATGAAAAACATGCTGGACTTTTGTTTTGGGGCCGTGCTGTTTTGGGCTGTCGGTTATGCCATCATGTATTCCAGTGGTGACAGTAACTTTTTTGGCTTTGATAGTTCACTGGCATTTCTGGGGTCGGCCAACGCGCCCACCGATGGCGACGGTTATGCGACCAGCGCTGCCTGGCTCTTCCAGGTCGTTTTTGCTGCTACAGCAGCAACGATCGTTTCCGGTGCCATGGCAGAACGCACCCAGTTGAAGTCGTACATCTTTTATTCCATTCTGATCACCGCCATTGTTTATCCGATCAGTGGTCACTGGATCTGGGGTGGTGGCTGGCTCGGAGATATGAATTTCCGCGACTTTGCCGGTTCTACGGTCGTGCATTCCGTTGGTGGATGGGCGGCATTGGTAGGAGCCATCATGGTAGGTCCGCGACTGGGTAAATACAACAAGGATGGCAGCGTGAATGCCATTGCACCCCATAATATGCCCATGGCCGCTTTAGGTATGTTCATCTTGTGGTTTGGCTGGTATGGCTTTAACCCGGGATCTACGCTTGCAGCAGTTGGTGGGATCTCTCACATCGCAGTAACGACTACGCTGGCTGCCGCCACTGGTGGTATTGCCGCTGTGATCATTTCCTGGTTCCATTTCAAAAAACCGGACTTGTCCATGTCGATCAACGGTGTACTGGCCGGTTTGGTAGGTATTACCGCCCCTTGCGCATCCGTCAGCACTCTGAGTGCTGCAATTATTGGATTGGTCGCCGGCGCTCTGGTATTTTACGCCACTTTATTTGTAGAGCGTAAATTAAAAATTGACGACCCGGTTGGAGCAATCAGCGTACATGGCATCTGCGGTGCCTGGGGAACCATCGCCGTGGGATTGTTTGGTCAAAATGCAATTGATGTACAATATTGGGACAGCGAGACCGCCATTAAAGACGGATTATTTTTCGGCGGTGGCTTTGAGCAGCTGGGGATTCAGTTGCTTGGAGTTGGAGTAGTCCTTGTTTATGTGGTAGCCATCATGTTTATCATATTCTTCTTAATTAAAAAGGCTGTTGGTCTGCGGGTTAGTGATGCAGAACAGTTGGAAGGCCTTGATCTGGGAGAACATGGCAACTCAGCTTACGGAGGATTTGTCATGGAGAAAACCGGACCTTCAGCAATCATTACATCTGCAGATGCATAAAACCATGACGGAGATGAGAGCCTGATGCTCCATGCTTTTCAATCTGCGTTTTTAACGACTGTAAAAAAGGAACGGTATTCTAAAAACCCATGACTTAAATCCTGTCTTCACCGGCCACCTCTTTCCGACGATGGAAGGGGTGGCCTTGGTGAAGGTTCTTAGGACTTCCCCTTTAATCCACTCCCTTCAACATTAACATCATCCCACTGTCCCACATATAATTTTTTCCCGCGTTGCCAGCCCTACCCGGTCCTTGAATCAAACTCCCACAGATCTTTCTGACTAACAATCCAAAACACATTAGTGCACCGCTGCAATTAACAAATCCGAAAGCCATTTCCAACAACTGATGGCCGGATCTTCATGGATCCACTCCAAAAATTTATCGGAAAATAAAAAACGGATGTAAGAAGAATTTGACTACATTAACCCTTCGTTTGACTGGAACATAAATAATTAAAATTTTTAGTGACGCAGATCGTATCCATTGCTCTTCAGCATTGGGACTTTCTTTGAGCAAAAAACACTTAAGTTTTTTAAGTGCCATATGTGCTTCGTTGGCCACTTAGGATAGTATATCCTGGTGGGTAATGCTTTTTGTATACAACTAAAACAAAAAAATATGCATGAATTTATTCCGCCATAACGACGCCTCTTAGCTATTACGTAGCTAACCGCACATTAACATAACTTCAAAAAACCAAACCAATGAACCAATTTATTAAACCTAGGTTTAATACACCACTTATTTATTGCCCTCGAATTCCTATTATTAAATCCAGCACGCATTTTTTTACCACCATTTTATTGTTTTTATTTTTTAGCGTTCTTGCTATGCCTCTGGCTAATGCAACGCACTTTCGCTACGGGTCGATAACCTGGCAGCAA
Source organism: Lewinellaceae bacterium (assembly GCA_020636355.1). Lineage (GTDB taxonomy): Bacteria > Bacteroidota > Bacteroidia > Chitinophagales > Saprospiraceae > JAGQXC01. The sequence continues at coordinate 95,767 of JACJYB010000016.1, forward strand.
ACCGGTGCTCCTTACACCTCCATTCAGTTTAAAGTTTCGGTGAGTTACCGTTATCCGGATGGTACAACTGGTGGCATCAGGTACTTTAATGCATCTAACAATACCATTAATATCGCTCCAAAGGTTGGCGATGTCATCTATGTGAACACCTCCGATCAGGATTTATTCTTTGGTGACGGAACCTCAACTCGGATTAATTTTACGGTAACTGCTGTTGACTTAGTTAACAATTGGCTTTATGGTGAATTTATTACGTTACATACCTATAATACGGGTGGCAATAAAACCGCTTATTTTCAATCCTGCTGCACCATCAGCACATTAGATAATCAGCAGGGAGATAAAAGTTACCGGGTAGAGACCACTGTCAATGTAGGGATCAATAACAGCCCACCAGTCGCGACAGTTGCTCCGATCGTATATCTGCAGATCAATGATCCCAATGCCAATTTCTTCGTCCCAGCGATTGACCCGAATGGCGATCCCTTAAGATGGCGAATAGCCAATGCTTTAGAAACCACTCAACAAGGAGGAGCAGCCAATATTCCTGTACCAGATGCTACTTTTTCCATTGAATCAACCACCGGTCATGCGCACTACAGTACCGTGGGTAAATCTGTCGGAGCTCAGAATGAGGTCAGTTTGATGATCGAGGACCTCGATGCCAATGGAATTGTCAAATCAAAGGTACCGGTCACCTTTATTATGCAGTATGTAGCACCATCTACTCCACCTCAGTTTAATTACGCGGTAACCCCTGCCAATAATACGGTGATCAAAGTCCAGCCTGGTACGCCCATCAATTTCAATGTCCGTGCATTTGATACCGATCCGGGAAGCACCGTAGAACTCAATGCAACCGGAGCGCCAGCCGGAGCGATCTGGTCGACCCCGTTACCGATTCTGGGTATTTTGGAAATAAATTCCTCCTTTTCCTGGACACCGACAGCTGCCAATCTGGGAAGCTATGTGGTGAATATTACGGCAACAGATAACTACTCTGTTCAAACCAGCACCTCGGTGACGATTGTGGTGAGCCTGTCTCCCATCTTCGACGTGCCTCCAACCCCTGATTATGCGTTTCTTGCTGAACCCGGGAATAATGTAAGTTTCACCGTGCAGGCTCACGATCCGGATCCTTTGGATGTGGTATCACTGACGGAAGCCATTCATTTGGGTTCCAACACGCCCATCACGAGCAAAGGAGCAACCTTGACACCTGCTTTGCCAACCGCCGCCATGAATACAACGTCTACCGCCTTCAGTTGGAATCCTACGCAAGTGGATTGGGGCACCAATGACATCCGCTTCAAGGCCGTGGACTCCTATGGCGATAACACCACCTATACCGTAACCGTTCTGGTAAATACGCCACCGGAATTTATTTCCTCTCCGGTGACATCAGCCATTGCCGGGCAACTTTATTCCTATTCGGTAACCACGCTTGATCCTGATCTGCCTTATGGCGATATGGTGGAACTGATTATGAATAATCCGGATTTCGGCTGGTTGACATTTACGGATAATGGCGATGGTACCGGCACGCTGAGCGGCACGCCTCCGCTAACCGCAATTGGATCGTACACCATCAATCTATTGGCGGAGGATCTTATGCACCATTCCAATCCCAATGGCATTCCTGAACAATCATTTGACATCGTAGTGACCGATCAGACGCCACCCACCATCACCTGCCCGGCTGACTTTACGGTGGACTCCGATCCAGGCAACTGCGATGCCATGGTGAACTACCAGGAGCCAATCGGAACCGACGACAACCCGGGTACGACAACTGATCTGATGTCAGGAATACAATCTGGAGGAATTTTTCAACTGGGCACAACCACGACTACATTCCTGGCAACCGATGCAGCGGGGAATACAGCCAGTTGTTCATTTTCGGTGACGGCGAAAGACCACGAAGCACCAGTGGCACAATGTAAGAGTGTGACGGTTGCCATTGACGGATCCGGCTTTGCCGCCATTACAGATGCGGATATTAACAATGGATCTTCCGACAATTGCGGTATTAAATCCATAGTCGTACAAAATTATTCATTCGACTGCAGCCAGCTGGGTGCTAATACGGCAACCCTGGTGGTAACCGATAACTCCGACAATGTCGCCACTTGTCCTGCAACAGTTACGGTGGAAGACAACATCGCTCCGGTCGCAATATGCCAAAACGTAACCATCGATCTGGATGCTTCAGGAAATGCCTCCATTGCAGCAACCGATGTTGATAACGGCTCTTCCGACAACTGTAGCATCACCAACTATGTATTGAGTCAATATTCCTTTGATTGCTCCATGGTTGGCACTCACAACGTTCAAATGACCGTGACCGATGCCAGCGGTCTGCAAAGCTCCTGTACCTCCGCAGTGACGGTGAATGATGTTTCGGCTCCGGTGGCCATTTGTAATGATTTTACCATCCAGCTGGATGGGAACGGCAATGCCTCCATTCTTGCCTCCGACGTGGATGGTGGCTCCAGCGACAATTGCACAATTGAAAGTTCAAGTCTCAGTCAATCGAATTTTACCTGCGCTGACCTGGGCACAATTGCAGTGACACTCAATTTGGCTGACCCCAGTGGCAATCCGGCCAGCTGTGCCGCCAATGTAACGGTAGAGGATAAACTGGCTCCGACCTTAACCTGCACGGATGTCACGGTAAGTTTGGATGGCAGTGGACAAGTTTCCATTATCCCAACGGATATTGCTACAAGCGGTTCGGATAACTGCAGTATTGCGGATCTTAGCTTGAATCAGTCCCAATTTGATTGTAGTTCGGTGGGCGTCCATACCGTCCAATTGACAGCAGTAGATCCAAGTGGAAATTCGGTTTCATGCAGCAAATCGGTAACCGTGGTGGATAATACCCTTCCAGTAGCTATATGCCAGGACTTTACGGTACAGCTGGATGCAAATGGGAACGCATCCATTGTAACCGGAAATATAGACTACAGTTCCTCGGATAATTGCAGTATTGCGACCTCTGTTTTGGACCAATACAATTTTGATTGTACGAACATTGGCACCATGACCGTAAAACTGACCGTTACCGATGCCAGCAGCAATTCAAGCTCATGTACATCAACCGTTACTGTCGCTGATCCGCTCGGCGCATGCAATAAACCACCGGTAGCTGTTTGTCAGAATATTACAATATCCACCGATGCGACCTGCTCTGCTTCAGTTTCCACTTCACAGGTGGATGGTGGTTCCTATGATCCGGACAACGATCCGATGACCTTCACCCTTGACAACACCGGTCCTTTTGGAGTTGGTGTATATCCGGTGGTGCTTACCGTATCCGATGGCCAGCTTACCGATCAGTGCAATGCTACTGTAACGGTTAAAGACAACACCGCACCAAATGCCATATGTAAGGATGTCAGCGTGTCACTCAATGCTTCCGGTCAGGCATTCATTACAGTAGGTGATGTGGACGGAGGATCGTCGGATGCCTGTGGAATCTCCTCCCGGAGCATCTCACCTACTTCCTTTGATTGCAGTATGGTTGGCACACAAGTAGTTACCCTGTTGGTGGCGGATGTGAATGGCAACACCAGTTCGTGTACCTCCATGGTCAAGGTATCCGATAACATTAGTCCGACAATCAGTTGTCCGGCGTCCGTAACGGTTACCAATGATCCGGGGATATGCGGAGCTACGGTTTTATTCAGCTCTGCTTCTGCTTCTGATAATTGCAGTGTAAGCATTGCTCAGTCCGCTGGCCAGGCGTCGGGATCTTCATTCTCGGTTGGCTCGACAACCAATGCCTTTGTGGCCACCGATGGTTCCGGCAATTCGGCAGCTTGCTCCTTTAATGTCGTAGTCATTGATGCTGAGAATCCGGTTATCTCTTCGATCACCGTACCTATTAGTCCGCAACCTCTGGGTTCAACGGTTATCGCTTCTGCCAATACATCCGACAATTGTGGTATCGTGACCACTCAATGGAGCTGGGGCGATGGATCGAACAGCACTACAGGCTCACACACCTATGCAATGCCCGGCGTCTATCAAGTATCCCTCTCCGTAACCGATGCCGCTGGTAATTCGGCTTCAGCCCTTGCCCTGAATTACGTAGTTATTTACGATCCCTCAGCCGGATTTGTCACAGGCGGTGGCTGGATTCAGTCGCCTCCGGGAGCCTATTTACCTAATCCTGCATTGACCGGCAAAGCAACTTTCGGATTTGTTTCGAAATACAAGAAGGGCTCCAACGTACCTGACGGCAACACCGAATTCCAGTTTAAGGCCGGTGACTTGAATTTCAAGAGCTACGTGTACGAATGGTTGGTTATCGCCGGCGCCAATGCCAAATTTAAAGGTACAGGCCGCATCAATGGGCAGGGGGATTACGACTTCATGCTGACCGGCAACGATGGCGACCTGTTAGGTAAGTCGAATCCGGATCAGTTCCGCATTAAGATCTGGGATCGCCAGAATGGTGGTGTGATTTACGACAACAAAGTGGGCTCAGATGATACCGGCTACGACGCACAGAACGTGGATGGCGGTTCCATTACCATCCATTCATCAAATGGGAACAATAACTTTGAGGTCAATACGACCGCTACCATTCTGTACTTCAATCAGAATGACCGGGTGAATAATATCGATGAAGTTGGCGCTCCAAATACCGGCAAAGAAAATATGACTGCCAAACCGGTATCGACACTCTTTGCGTATCCGAATCCTTTCCGGGATGAGATTACCTTTAATTATCATCTGGAAACAGCAGGTCAGGTCAAGATCGATTTGATCTCCATGGATGGCCGGGTGATCAGGGAAATCATCAATGCCTACCAAACGAAGGGTGATCACCAGCTCCATCAAAATGCTTCAACAGAGTTGGGCATCAGCCACAGCAATGGCATCTATATGGTCAAGTTTACCCTGGATGGTAAACTCATTCAATATACCAAATTGGTTCATCTGGACTGATCTCAGGGTATAAGGTACTTTGAAGAAAGGCTCCGGGAAACCGGGGCCTTTTTTGTGTGCGAAATTATCTATTGCAGATGGGCATGCCTGGATTCCACCTGGTTCCAAACCTTATTATTCTGGCTTTTAAGAAACAACCGTGGGTTTTCACCATAAACTGATTTAAACTCATGAATAAAATGCGCCTGATCGAAATAGCCAGCTTTATAAGCCACTTCATTAAGTGTAAATGTGCCCTTATTTAATAATTCCCTGACAAATTCCAGGCGAATACATTTTGTAAATAATTTATAATTCACACCAATTGAATTATGGATTAAACGCTGAATGGTTCTTTCACCCAAAAAGGTATTCCTGGAGAGTTGATCCAGGTTAATATTTCCATGTTCTCCGGAAATACAATGAACCACCGATTTGATTCTTTGATCAATACCACTGGTTTTACAGTATTGTTTGCTAAAAAATGCATCCAGTAGTTGTTTCCTGTCATTTAAATGCTGGGCTGATATTAACCCGGCCCTAAGCTCTTCTAAACCGTTCTTAAAAATGAAATTCAGGTCAGCTCTGGAATCGGTAATATCTGATAGTGGAAAATCCAGCAGAGGCTGAACACCCCAGGGTGTAAACTGAACGATGACCTGCCGCAGTGACTGGGTCGGTAAAAACAAATGAGGTATCGAATAAAATCCGGACAATCCATTGGATTCGATTCTCTCCAATTTTCCATCCACTTTTTTTAAGGAGGGTTCACTTAAAAACAAGATCATGCGCACATGGCTGGTAGGCATCACCCAGAAATCAAGTTGACTGGCCTGCTCGTATGGAATATTGATAAACGTGTAGGACTGAATGTAATCCCTTAAGCTTACATCTGGCTGTAGCTTACAGATGTTTTGCCCGTCCATTTTGTCAGCTTTTTACAATTTTAACAAAATCCGCCGAAATACTTTTACATAGCATTTAACGAATCTTCAGGAATTATGAGTATCGCACAATTACCGGGGTCATACCTGCGTCTTGCAGGCATTTCCGCCATTTTGGCCGGCATCATAATCATATGCTTTGCCCTTATTTCCGACAGCCATGGCCTGTTTTTCTTTTATGATATTTATACCGGCGGATCGGTAGAACCCTGGATCGGGAATGTTCGGTCTAATCCGGAATTGTCCAGGATCATCATGGCCTTGCCTGTGCTGGGATTCAGTTGCTTTTTGATCACCGGGCTGGTGCTATTTCAATTATTACCGGCTACAATTTGGCAAAAAAATCTGAGTATAGCCGGTTATGGTATAGGTGTACCCATCTCCATCCTGATGTGGATCATCCAGTTGAGTCTGATGAATCATGTTATGCTCACGTATGGGCAACCAACTGCTTCCGACGCTCAGATGAACAGTCTGACATCATTCGTATTATTTTTCTTTCACATCATGAATGATGTGTTTGGCCCGCTATTTATCATTGTTTCCGGCAGCGGAATGCTTGCCTGGTCAGCGCTTAGAGCTGAATTACTGCCGAAATGGTTTTGTTATGCGGGAATGCTTATTGCAATCATCATGATATTATCATTTTTAGCTGTTGCAATTCCGGAATTTCGGGTTTTGAGTTTTATTGCCCCGGTTCACATGATATGGTATATCGGTCTGGGTGTTTATTTACTTAAACTGGCAAAAAAAGGTTAAATTACTAAATTTATTTTTTTGAACAATCTGATTTATTGAGCAGTATGGACGAAGTATTTAAGCCTTTTAAGAGACGATTTAATCACCATGGTTCCCGGGCTTTATTAAGTGGCGGAGTCGTTTTGAACAATTTAGCTAACGGTAAAGATACCAATGGAAAATTTACCCTATTTGAAGCAAAAGGAATTCCCGGAATGGAACCTCCGCCGCACACGCATACCAGGGAGGACGAATCTTTTTACATTCTGGAAGGAACGTTATTATTCACGATCGGAGGTGAAGAGTTTTTAGCCGAAGCAGGTGATTATGTGTACATGCCCCGTAATGTTCCCCATCAATTTAAAGTGTTGAGTCCCGCCTTTCGGTGTATGTCGCTCATTACGCCAGCAGGGCTGGAAGATTATTTTGAACCCCTTTCCGTACCACATCCCTCTGATGAAATTCCTCCGCTGACCCAGGATCCCCCATCAAAGGAAGCGCTCGAGATGATGCAAGAACTGGATAAGCAGTTCGGCATTACCTATCATCAGTGAATGCTGTACTAAGGAATCCCTCCATCCTGATATTACATTTGATTCCCTACCCTGAATGTTTCGTCCTTTTATTTATTTCAGCCTTACCTACCTTGTTACCAGGCATCCTTGTTCGCCGGGCGACAGGTGGTAGACTGAGCAGACAATACCATCCGGCTCAGAATCACCACATCAGGTCTCGCTGCAGACCAGGATTTATTCAATCAATATTGTGGCATCAAGGCTAAATCTGTCCGGGTGAGCTAAAATCTGACACAGCTTTTCAATCGCACTGCATTTCATATTTTATTGATCATCAATTATTTGAGTTCAAAATATTGAAAAGGATATATGGCCTGTTGAATAGAATGGCGTCAAGTTAGTTCCCGGATTAAGGATCCCAATTATTAACTTAGCTCAGGAATCATAGTATAGGCAAAAGTTTTATTGTACCAATGAAAGTAACCCCTCGTAGATTGATACGGCACTTCTATCAATTTATGATATTTCTGGTATCAATACCCGGCTTGGCCCATTCCAAAACCATCTTTATCTGGGACCAGGAACCCTACCTTCAATCCCAGGAGGTGCTTGCCCTGCAATGTGCAATCCTCAGCCTGGATACCTGCAAAACAAAACCTGAATACCGGGTGATCGACGTCGTCAAATTAAAGGACAGCTACTATGTCCTTCCCAACGGGCTCAACGACATCTACCTCTGGTCTGGGCATCAGTTGACACCCGTTTTCGAAAGTCCGTTTCAGGGCCAGAATTTTGGCAGTAAAAAGTATGTCTATCACAATGAGATCTATTCTTACGGCGGGTATGGCTATTGGAATTTTTATGCTGATATCACCCGCTTTGACCAGATCACCAAGGAATGGGTACTTGTTCCGGGTTTTGGCGAAAAACCCTTGGTAGAATCGACAAATTTCCGGTATTGTTTTATCCGGGACTCAATATTGTATGCCTATTTTCAATGGTCATGGCCCTACCGGACCACCCGCCACAACCCCATCAGTGATGACCGGTTGTATACCTATAATTTGAATTCATATACCTGGAAATTTGAAGGCGATGTACCCAGGAACTTCCCCCGGCAACCAGGTTTCGTGCACTATGAATCCCGGAATTATACATTAGAAATTAACAAAGAAGGTGTCGGTGTCCTATTGAATAATAATTCCCTGGAGTTCAAATCCAATCTGGCCTTGTACCGCAATGCTTCGCTCTACCCCGATCTGGTCGATGGCAGCAAACTTTCCTGCCGGCAGGTTCGCAATGACTCCATATTCCTTTATGACTCCAGCCACCTCCAATTTGTCATTGACCTCGCATCGATTGATCAGCTGTCCGGCGGTATTTACGAGCCATTCGTTAAGGCCGAACCATGGAATCGTTATCAAATCGGAATAGGAGGCTTATGTCTGATCATCCTGGGTGGCGTACTGTTCTACGTTAGAAAAAGAAAGTCCCCGGGAGTGACTCAACCCATATTGAGTGCTGGCCAGGAACCACTGTCCTTTCCCAAACTTAAGAACTACCTGGACCAAACCATTGTACAATCTGTATTGGATGACTGCCTGCAGATCAGCCAGGTTGCATCCGTAGATATCCTTCGCAACAAAAGATCTTCCTTTATTAAACAGATCAATGAAGATCCAGCCAATCCCTATCACATCCAGCGGGTAAGGAATGAAGAAGATTCCCGCATTTATGATTATCACATCAGGTACAAAGCAAATATCTAATCCACATGCTTTTATGAGATCTGCATTAAGAATATTGATATTGGTTTTGCTTTGCCATCCTATTTATTCGCAGAATATCAACATTAATGACGCATCTCCTTATCTATCCAGTGATCAGGTAACCGATTTTATCCTCAACACCCGGAAATTATTTACCGAAAAAAGCATCGCACCGGATAACAAAGCCACCATCATTAAACTGGACACCAGTTATTTCCTGTTTCCCGATGGCTACAATTACGTATTTAAATGGGATAATAATGCCTGGAATAATCTATACAAAGGCAAATTTCACGGCAGCAATTTCAACAGCTACAAATTTATTCATGAAGGGATCATTTATTCGTACGGGGGAATTGGCTTCCTGCGATTCAATCCTGAAGTAACCTTTTTTGACCGGGGAAAAGGGGAATGGGAAATCATCCGATGGAACGGTGATAAGCCATGGATCGAAGGCAAAAGCCAGGATTTAAGTTTTATCAGCGGAAATTCCTTGGTCGTTTATTTCAATTTCCAGCTGGTCCTGAAAAACCAGCCGGTATACGAAGAGCTGAATGACGTATACCAATTTAATCTGGACGATCACCTGTGGACTAAAGCAGGCAAGCTGCGATCCGATTTTCAAATCAATACGCGTTATTCCGTCCAGTCCAACGATTACCTCGCCTTGATTTCCGATGAAGGGAACACCACGCTGATCAGCAAGAAGGACCTGCGCTACAAATCAGATATCCTGCTGCCTTCGATCTTTCCAAAACGCAATGCAGTACCATCGCTCCAGCCTCCCATTACCCAGCAGGTCCGTACCAATACGATCTATTTTTATCAGGACACGATTTTTTACTCAAAGCTTGACCTGGATTCGGTTTACCTTGCCACGCCTATGAGAGCCCGCTCCATCATCCAATCACCCTTTTTTTTAACCACCAAGTTCTGGATTACCGCAATAGTCCTGTTGGGTGGCTTATTGGCCTGGTTGTTCTTTAACCGCAGACCGTCAAAACCATCGGAGCAGCACGAACCCACTGAACTGGAAAGAACCTTTCCTCTCCTCTTCAATTATATAGACCAGGTCATTGACCTGGATACCCTGGATCAATGTCTGCATCTGGATGATTCCATCTCCACCAATTCCCGGCGCAACAAGCGCTCACAGATAATCCGTGATCTCAACAACCACCCCGACTTCCCCATTCAAATCAACCGGGAACGCAATCCGTTGGATAGGAGGATCTATGGGTATTTAATAGAGCATAAGCATAAATCATGATTGTGATCTAATTACCTGCCCTTACTGGTACGGGATGACCATAGTAGGATAAAAAATACCAGGACCAATATGCCTGCTATTGTCCACATCAGAAAAATCAGGATTTTACCAATTACTTTAAGCATGCTTCTTCGACTGGATTATTGCCTAACAAGTAACATCGATTACAAACTGATCATTGGTAATATCAGTCAATGATTGATCACAGATTAATCTTGTGATTACTTTGAAAATGTTTTCATCCACTAATTCTTGCAGGAGAAGTCAATAGCCATCCTTGATTCACTTTCCGTTTGAAATCCTCGGATCCACTTCGTTACTTCCTTGAAGCATAATGGTCTCATCTGTGAAGACTATGACGGTACGGTTTTGCTGAAATATTTCCATCAAATGCTCTATCATTCCAATGACCTCGGATTTGAATAGTTCTTTAGTTAATGGAAACCGCGGATAATTCAGAAATTCAAGACGTACATGCGGCTCATTCTGGCCATCGAGAACGATGCGTGTTTCACTTACGCTTACAGAAAGGTAGATCCTTTTAGATTCTATTAAGTTATGTTGATAGGTTTGTATGGCTTGAATGTAATCAACTACCTGGATGGATTTTTGAGTGTAACCGCTTTCCAGGCCAAGATGAGCAATGCCAGTACAACTGTCAATCTTCTTAAATAAAAAGTTTTGTCCCATTTTAAGCTATTGGTTCCACTAAAACTAGCTGATTAATCTCATCAGGTTGTAAGATTTCAGACATTTAATCTATCGTATTTCTGAGAAAATTTTTATAACAGGTGATATTTTTGTATAATTTCCATGATTTAAGATTGCTTACATAAGCTTTGAGAGTCGAGGGAAAAGTTAATGTAAATTGCAATATTTGGGACTTGGGGTAAGCCGCAACTGTTTGAACGCTTGGTGCACCCTTCCTTTGACAGCCGTTGAAAAACGGTGGATGCGCGTGGCCGTCAAGGGAGGGATAAGCAAAGTTCAAATAAAATCAAAAGCTAAAAAGCAACGACAAGAACGTAAAGGTGAGTTTTGCGGGTTACGAGGTTTTTCTCACTTTTTGCCGATACAAAAAGGGAAATAAAATATTAAGTAACGATCAGAAACTTAAAATATACTAACTGAAAGCATGCTCAAAGCCAGAACATATGCAGAAATGAATACCATCGGATATTAAAATCTGCTAATGAAAGGCATAAATAATTATTATATCGAAGTGCATGGCTCAAATGCAGCCAAATCCGGATGAACAATTCAAATTTACTATCCAGAAAAATAAATTCATTTTGTTTAAAATTTCACTTCACCTCCACCGGCACCGCCCGATACACATGATACCCACCCACCTCTTCCAGGTTGACATCCAATCTGTCGTTGGTATCAATCTCTTTAATATTCACGTCAATGTTCGAACTGCCGGGTTGGATACGCACGTTGATGGAGCCGTCCTCATTCAGTGGAACCATGGCATAACCGGATAATGGATTATTGGCATAAGCCCTGGGAATAAGATTAAGCTGCTGAACAACCAGGATGAGCAGGCAGAAAGCAATGACGGTCAGGATGACTTTGGTGTAGGGATCGGGTTTCATGATTCGTTGTTTATTGGATAAAAGATATCATTGACATTGGAACGGATTAAATGCAGATATTGGTTCAATACGCTTTTGATTTCATTAAAATGCCTATTTCTTGTGCAGGTTACCGCATCCAGATACAACTTCCGGTTTACTTCAATCAGGATGGATTGGACCTGCCTGTTTTTCTGATAATAAGCCATTGGCACCATGGTTCCGGAATAAGGCCAATTCAGACCAACAGAAAATCCCCTGGATGTGAAGAATTCCAATGTGAGATCCTGGAGTGTTTGCGATGTATGAAATGGATCGGTGCCAATATTGATATCGGGACGTGGCACTTTTTTGTTCAGGTCTCGCTCAAAAGGAATATCCGTGAAAGAATGGCAATCTACCATCAAGGCATGACCGAATTGATCTAGTTGTTTTTTTACAGCCACTTCAAGTTTTTGGTGATGCGGCAAATAGTATTCCTCCTTGATCTGCTTTCGCAAAGTTGGGTTCACTTCCCGCATTCGCTGCCCGGCATCGGTATGCGTGTACAGCATGCCCATACCATATTGTGCCATGACCTCCTGCTGATCATCCACAAACCGCTCAACATCACAGAAGATCCGGCTGAAATCCGCTTTTATAGTGATGTCTTCTGGGCTATCAAACAAATCATCGGTATACCAGTCGGTGAGTTTATTGATCTCCTGCTGAAGTAATTCCTCCCCAACCAGATACCCATCCTTGAATGGAATGTGAGTGGAAGCATGGGGTATGTGGAGTATTAATGGCTGCACCTTAAAATGTTATTACATGATGAATCAAATTACCATAGTTTAAATTAATCATCCAATATCCAGTTATAACTTTTTGTAGATGCAATTTTCTAGGCTTTGGGGCTCGTAGGAAAATAGGTGATTCAAGGAACTATAGATGGGCTTGGAGGTAAGCCGCAACTGTTTGAACGTAGAGATCACCCCTCCTTTGACAGCCGTTGAAAAACGGGGGTTGCGCGTGGCCGTCAAAGAGGGGACAGGTGGAAAACTGATTAACCAGAATGACATGAGCAACGAAAGAACGCACAGGTGAGTTTTGCGGATTACGAGGTTTTTGTTTCGTTTTTGCCGGAACAAAAATGAAAGAAAACCTTCTGATTGAAATATGAAGCGCAAAGGATAACGTATAGAAACTTTCCCAAACTAATGCCTGAAATCCAAATTATGAATAAATGAAATGATACCAAACCCAAAGCCTTCCCTACAACCTTGCTGTTTTATTTACTGATCATCTCCCCTCGATGAGGCAGACGCTTTCTTTTCATTTGAGCAAGTAACCATAATCCATACAATGGGTAAAAAAATCAGATTGATCAGAAATGCCAGTAATAATTTCACTTCGAAAACTTAATTGGTGTTTGTGGGATT
>JACJYB010000017.1 GCA_020636355.1 Lewinellaceae bacterium
CGGGATGGACAAATACTTTGGGTGCTACAAATGGTCGGGTGAGCTGCGTCAGAAGATCATGCGGGAGTCCGGCTTGCCCATTTCCTTTGGCCTCTCGGTCAATAAGCTGGTATCCAAGGTAGGCACCGGGGAGGCCAAGCCCAATGGCACCAAAGAGATCCCTGCCGGCACCGAGAAGGGGTTTCTGGCACCGCTGTCCACCGCCAAGATCCCCGGCCTGGGCAAGGAGACCTACAAGAAGCTCAGCTTCATGGGCGTCCGTACCATCCGCGTCCTCAGCGAGATCCCTGTCCGCCTGCTGGAGCGGGAATTCGGCAAGCCGGGCCGTGTCCTCTGGGAAAACGCCAATGCCATCGACCGCCGGGCAGTCGAGCCCTACACCGAACAGAAATCGATGTCCAAGGAGCGGACCTTCGCCGAAGACAGCCTCGACCTGCAGATGATCCGCCGGATGCTTCTGCACATGGTCGACGAGCTGGCTTTTGATCTGCGTGAGTCTCAGAAGCTAACTTCCGTAGTTACTGTCAAGATCCGCTATGCCGACTTCAACACCTACACCAAACAGAAACGTATCCCCTATACAGCCAATAACCGGGTGCTGGTGCGCTACGTCACGGAGCTCTTTGATGCGCTTTACGAGCGGCGGCAACTTATCCGTCTGGTAGGAGTTAAATTCGGCGGCCTGGTGCACGGCAATTTCCAACTCAACCTCTTTGACGACAGCATTGAGGAAATCCACCTTCTTCAGCAGCTGGATCACATCCGCCGCCGCTGGGGTAAAGACAGCGTGATGCGGGCGGCCTGCCTTACCTGATGCAGGAGCTTTCCAGCGAAATGTCTGCGGAAGCCCATACTTCGGCGAGTAAGTCCTGCATTTGCTTGGCCGAGTCCTGAGCACCGAGCTGTTCATAAGCCCGCTTAAGCCCATGTAATGCCCAGCCGTTTTTGGGAAAATGTTTCAAATCTTCCTGCAGGATCGCGATGGCATCCTGCGGTCGGCCAGCTTCCAGTTGGACCGCCCCTAAATGATGGCGCACGGAAAAAAACCAATCGGGCGGTTCGTTGTAATTCAACTGATCCTCCAGGGCAACGGCTTCATTAAGGATTTGAATGGCCTCGGAAAAGTTGTCTTCACGGCCTAGCAGTTCACCTTTTAATACGCGGTAAGCGATCTGGACCAAATCATAAGTGGAGTTGATGCCCCATATGGTAGACTCCCGGAGCCGGTTATCGGATAAGCTTATTTCCAATGCCGCTAATTCTTTTTGGGCAGCCGGAACATCCCGTTTGCCCAGAAAAGCCATACCCCGGGCATAATGGCGCACCGCTTGCGGATAAAACAAAGCCGTGTCCAGTGCAGGCATCGCTAAAATATCATCCCATTTGCCCAGTTTCACATAGACGAAGTAGGGTATGATGAAATAGTGCTGCAACGTGCTCCATTCGGGTTTTTTCATCACTTCTTTATCGACGTACGCAGCCATTTTAAGAGCCCCTTCGATGGCATAGTGACTGTTTCCTTCCAGGGTCGCAGTGGCTGTCAAAAAGTGATAATTATGCGGGTAATAAGACAGAGGATAAACACCCTGGGCATGGCACAGGGTTGTATAGCTGCTGTCCACTTCAACTGCACGAATGTTCGAAAGGGTGCCCAAATGGTAATCCCCGGTCCGGATGTAGATGTGGGACGCCATATGGACCAGGTGGCCCGAGCCGGGAACCAGATCCTCGTCAAATAACCGGGCGCTGGGGATGCCGCGGTAGGGCGTTTGGGATGCCTCAACCGCATGAATGTAAAAATGGTGGGCACCCGGATGCCGGGGTGAAATCTGCAGGATGTGCTCAAGTGTTTGTACGATCTCAGGCGTCCAGGGCTTGGGTTCACCACTCGGCTCCCAAAGATCCCAGGGATGCAGGTCCATCATAGCTTCTGCATAAAGCGCTCCAATGTCGGCATCACCGGGGTATTTCCTGTAGAGCTTTTCCATCGCGGCGGCATAGGCTATATCGAATGGACTACGGTCATCAACGGCTTCCCGGGGATAGCGTACTGCAAGCGCATGAATCAAATCCAGTTCCTTGTCCGAGCTTCCTTTTTCCGCCACCTTCAGGGCCTGCTGTATGGCTTTATAAGCCCGGGAATAATGATCGGGCTCCATACCGGCATTGTAGTTGGGCCCCAAAACATAGGCAAAACCCCAGTAACACATGGCACACGACGTATCCAGTTTACTGGCGTAGTAAAATGACCGCGCAGCCTCCGCGTGATTGAAGCCATACGCCAAAACCAAGCCCTGGTTAAAATAGCGCTGAACAAGCGTGTCCGTGGTTGAAATGGGAAATTGCAAAACATTTAATCCGGGTAACAGGGGAGCCTTTTGGTTCACTTTATACCATTCGGCATCGGATACCGGCGCACCGCACATGATCGCAGGCAAGGATCCCTCGACAATTTCCGGAGCAGGGTTTTGACAATGTGCGAATAAAATAAGCAGTACTATAAATCCAGGGTTGGTGAATTTCATCGGACGGTTTTTTTGGAGTACCATAGAAAGTTAAAAAACTCCGGGGATATTATGCTATGGTTCGTACACGTCCGCCCATGAAAGATTTCCCTTTTGACACTTCCTGGCGCCTGTCTGATTGGTCGGCCAGCTCCCTTTACCGGTCTGGACTTAGCCCGCGGTCAGCCTTCACCAATATATCCGGGAGGAACCGCTGTGCAACATCCATCAGTTGGCCCGTAAGTATTTCTGCTCATGATCTAATAGCCATTGTTTACGCCACAAACCGCCGCCATAACCCGTAAGTTTTCCATCCTTGCCGATGACGCGGTGACAGGGAACAATGATGGCCAGTCGATTGTCTCCATTTGCTTTTGCGACCGCCCGGACAGCTTCTGGCTGGCCGAGAACTTGCGCCTGTTCCTGATAGGAGCGAAGGCCGCCATATGGAATGGTCTGGAGGGCCTGCCACACCCGCTGCTGAAAGTCAGTACCGGGTATAGCCAGAGGTATGGAGAAGGTTTGCAGAGATCCTGCAAAATAAGCGTTGAGCTCATCAGCAAGTTGCTTCAACAGAGGATGTTCACCGGGCAGGGCAGTGGCATTAAGCAATTTCTGGATGCGTTGGATCTGGGTGGGAAGCATGCGGCGGTCCACAAACTCCAGTAGACACACTCCTGCATCGGTGACTCCGGCCAGCATAGGCCCCAATGGGGTCAGGATGCGGTTGTAGGTGATCACCAGCTGGTCACGTGTCCTGCTGGGTGAAACTCCAAATGCTTTCTTAAAAACATCCTGAAAATGGCCCAGCGATTCGAATCCGTGTTCAAATGCGGATTGGGTGATGGCATCGCCGTAGCGAATACTGCCAAATGCCTTATTGATGCGCATCAGACGCTGATAGGTATGAAAGGTCATCTGGTAATTTTTTAAAAACCAGCGGCGTACCGTGGCCGGATCCAGGCCCCGGGCCCGCAGATCACCGTCCCGCAGCTTGAGCATAGGGTCGGTATTGAGCTCCGTGATCAGGTGTGCGTAGGCTTCCGGAGCGACACCGGCAGGCTGGAGGGGCTGGCATACCTTACATGGACGGTATCCATGCTGCATGGCTTCCTGGATGCTCCGGTAAAAAGTTACGTTTTCCGGTTTGGGTTTGCGAGCCGAACAGGTTGGTCGGCAAAAGATACCGGTAGTCCGGACGCCTACAAAAAAAACACCTTCGTACGACGGGTCCTTTCGAACCAATGCCTGGTAAAATTCTTCGTGTTGTTGTGTTGCCTGCATGGTGTATGATAATTTAAAACCAAAGGTAAGGCAGGAGGTTATGTGGTAGCAACCTGAAATTGAACAAGCAATTTTTTAAATGCTTCATGGTAAAAGCTCACCAAGTCTAGGGGGTCCGAATGCAGGGTTAGCCATTTACAACCTATGAGTAGTCCTGCATATCAAGCACAGTCTGCATGCAGGGAAAGGCGAACAGCATAATGCGATTTACATTTTTCAGTTCTCCACCCAAAAGCGGACAGCCACCTGCAACGGCCGTAGCGATGCCATTTTCTTAAAGTGGTGGGCATCCATGCGTTGATCCAGATCCTGCAACGTTTTAACGGCTTCCAGAATGTAGGGGCCTTTGTTTAGCATGGCACATTCAGCCCGTACGGCCATCGCGGCATCGGTGATCTCTGCCCGGGTTGCTTGCCCTGTCTTTACGAGGTTTTCAAGGATTTGCGTGGCCCATATATAGGGAATATGGGCAGCTTCGCACAACCAGGCGATTTGTTCCTGTACCTCAGCGATGCGTTCCCAGCCCAATTCGACAGCAAGGTCGCCTCGAGCGATCATCACCCCTACTTTTGGATTCTGCATGGCCTGAAGCAAGAGGGAAGGCAGGTGCCGAAAGCTTTTTTTGGTTTCTATTTTCAGGATAATTCCCAGATCCGTTTTGTTCAATTCACGCAACGATTCCTGGAGCGCCTTGACATCTTCAACGGACTGTACGAAAGAGTAGCCTACCATATGCGCATGACGAGCAATAAATGGCAATGTTTCACGGTCTTTTTGGGTCAGTGATGGCAGATTTAGTGCGGTGTCCGGGAGATTGATGCCTTTGGAAGCCCTCAGCAGTCCACCCTGTAAGGGGACATGATGGATGCGGATCAACGCTTTCTCGGCGTCGACAGCCTCAACAATACCTCCGATTTTACCGTCATCAAACCAAATCGCTTCCCCAGCCTTCAGATGATCAAAAATCTCGGGTAGCGTGGTACTGATGCATGCCGGTTTGTCCTTTTTTGCCGGTCTTCCCTTAACCGCTTCCCGCATCAGATAGAGGACATCGCCCTGGGTGAGTTCGATGCCTTTGCGTTTCTTTTTTTTGCCTTTTTTGATCGGTCCGGTACGTAACTTTGGCCCTGGTAAATCCATATAAATCAGGCAGGAAGCGGCCAGGGTCCGCTCTGCTTTATGGATGTTCCAGATCATCTTGGCCCAGGTCTCCTGATCATCATGACTGCAATTGATCCGTACGATTTCCACGCCCTGAGCAATTAGTGCTTCAACCAATTCGTAATTGGTGCTTGCTTCACTGGGCAAGGTGACCATGATGCGGGTGTGATCTTTCCATTTTTCCGGTCCAAACAGTTGATTGGTATGTTTTTTTAACCGTCTCCGGCTACGGGGGAAGCCGGAATAGAAAGACAATCCCATTTCTTCCAACTCTTTTTTTGGCGTACCGGCCAGAAGATGCAGGTGATACAGCGAATTGCTCAGATTTGCAAAGGCGTATCGTTCGGAATGGCCCAAAGAAGAAATGCCCAGGGTTGATAATTTTTCCTGAATGGGCCGGAGATCCATGGTTCTCAGGGTGAGGTAATGTAAAAGATTACGGGCACTTTCCCGGTAGGATGAATGCACTTGATCCAGGATCTCCTGGTGATCCTTCTCCTTTTGCAGCATGGTTTCCCGCAATTCGGTCAGGAAAGTGATCAATTGCTGAATGGAGCTGACCTTTTTCATAGAGGTTTATTCCTGATGGTCAGCGATCAGCTTCAATGCTTTCTCTTTTTCCGAAGCTTCTACGATCACGATCGCTTCACCGATAGGCAACGCTGAATCGTGCTTGTTGATCATCACGGCATGGATGCCATTTTCTTCCAACTTTTGCTTGATGATTTCCGCCTGGTATACTTCACCGGACCGAAACACCGATATCCAACTTTCTTCCATGATAATAGTACAATTTTGACCTGTAAGTTGTTCGGTAAGATAGGCGGTTTATTTGATAAGCTAAGGACATAGTCATTGCACACCGACAGTAATTACCCGACTTCTCTTCATGGATTGCAACCAATTCGGTACAACATGGGCGATTTGGTTATTTTTGGACCGCTCAAACCAGCGGGACCGTGCAAAATACCATTGACCCCATTGCCGAAAAACAACATCTCGTCTTAAAGCGCTTTTCGGCGAAGCGCAAGATCAGCCTAGTTTGGCGGCTGGTGTGGGGTATACTTCTCACCGGTCTGTTGTTACTGGGTTTTTATTGGCCGATTTGGGGATTCATTTTGTTTGTTGCCGGAATGTTCAATTACCTTTTTTTATTGAGTTATCGCTTGAGCAATCTGGAAAAAGTCTCCCCTACGGATGAAGTGCCTTCGCTGGGTAATCAAAAATTATCCTGTACCATTCTGGTTCCCCTTAAAAACGAAGGTGAGGTGATTGGAGGTTGTCTGGATGCCATTCGTCATCTCGATTATCCTGACTCGCTCAAAGAGTTGCTGATCATTGTGGAAGACAACGATGCCTTTACATTAGAGCATCTTAATCAATTCAAGCTTCCCGGTTATGGGCGCGTAGTACTCATCCCCCCTGGCTATCCAGCAACGAAAGGCAGGTCCCTCCTTTACGGATTAAAAAATGCTACCGGTGACCTGATCACTGTATTTGATGCTGAAAGCAGGCCTGAAAAAGATCAGTTGCAAAAGGCTGCAGCCTACTTTTCCCGACCGGAAGATCTGGTTTGTGTCCAGTCAAGGGTGATAATCACCAACAAAAATCAAAACTGGATCACCCAAAATTTTGCGGCAGAGTATTACGAATGGTTTTATAATTTCTTGCAGTATCAATCCAACCATCATCGTCCTTTCGGACTTGGAGGTAACTCATTTTATGTTTCACGGAAAGTGTTGATCCGTAGCGGTGCCTGGGATCCCTTCAATGTAACCGAGGATGCCGACCTAAGTGTTCGGCTTGTCCGCCAGGGTGTTAAATTTATCATGGTCAATAGTTCGACAAGCGAAGAATGTCCGCGCCGGGTCGGTGCCTGGCTTAAACAACGAACGCGCTGGAACAAGGGGTTAATGGTAACCCAAATGGTTCACCTAGTTCCATCTGTATTCAAATCAGGATTCGGATTGATGGATTGGATTTCATTCTGGACTCGTAGTCTTTCAGGATCTTTCTTGCCCTTCTTCAACATTTTTATTTTGTTCTACCTGCTGGTTGGTCATTTGTCGCCACGGTTTACCTGGAAAGCTAGCTTGGCCTTGTGGTCCTTGTTTGCCATTAGTCTTTTGGTGATGACCATTGTTAATGTAATCACCTTCAAGCGGATTCATGTCAAATACCGTTTCTGGCAGGTCCTTCCCGGGATGTTGGGGTACATGGCATTACACATTCTGGCTGGATTTAATGCGTTAATCCAATACCTTCTAGCTCCACTGAAATGGAACAAAACGGATCATTAATCAGGCTTTAGTACAATTATCTCCTATCATTTACCGGACAATTTGATATTTTTGGTTTTTACAACTGAAAACCAGCTTACATGCTCCCAAAGTATTTCCTTGGAACTGCTGTTCTTTTTGGACTGAGTTTCATGGCTGCCGTTTATTTCTTTGCTCCGGGTACGGCCCAATGGACAGGAGCAGTTGATACCGATTGGAATAATCCTAGTAACTGGATCGCATCCAGTGGAACTCCATCACTGCCACCAGTTGGAGGCTCACTTGGTGATATGGTAGTGATACCGGATGTATCGGGTTCGACCAACCGATTCCCGGTCGTCAACAATGCCGTGGTTGCCACGGCACGTTCCATGTCTGTTCAGGCAGGAGCAATGGTGACGGTTAACATCGGCGGCACACTTAATGTGATTGGCAGTGATTACGATGGAGTAACCAATAACGGGCAGATCACTAACAATGGCACCATGTATGTGGACTCTGCGTACAACGATGGACTGGTCAACCTCCCCGGAAGCCAGTTTACCAACAGCGGTGTATTTACGGTAATTAATGGTTTGGGTAACCGGGTCGAAAATTACAGCACCATCACCAATAGCGGCACTTTTAATGTGTTTATGGGCGTGGATACCAATTTTATCAATCATACTGGGGCTACAATTGACAACCAGGGAGGTACCTTCAATGTTGATGGGGGACTAAGTGCACGGGTAGCCAACCGCGGTACCATTCAAAGCCAGGCTGCATTTAACATAGGTGGAGCAACCATGGGCGTTTGTCTGGTCAATTTTGCCGGAGGGCAAATCGATATCCAGGGTGGGACATGCAACATTTCAAGTGGTACGGATACCCGAGTGCTGAACTACGGAAGTATTGAAAATCATGGTGCTTTCCAGATTGGCGGTGCCTTGAACGGAATGGGGTTTATCAACTATGCATCCGGTAGCGTGCTAACAGACAATAACTTTAGTGTTGGTGGAGGTAATGATCAACGGGTGGCCAACTATGGTACCTTTAACAATAATGGTGCCTTAATAGTCTCGGGTGCCGCGACCGGGATCGGATGGGGAAATTATACCGGTTCTCTGATGGAAAATGGTGCCCTTTCTTCGGTGATTGTGAACGGAGGTAATGAGACGCAAATAGATAATTACAGTCAAATAACCACCAATAACAGCTTCAATTTAAATGGAGGAGGAACCTCTAATCCGACAATGTATAATCATACCGGCGCTGTATTTGATGTGCTAGCCGGGACGGTAGACATAAATTTCGGAAATGGTACCCACCTCTATAATGAAGGAATGGTCAATAATCATTCTACTTCTATGAGCTTAAACTATGGTTTCGGTTCGGGATTGGAAAACAAAACCGGCGCTATCTTTAACCATTTTAGTGGAAGTCTCCTCGTCGAATACCTTGATAAAACCAGGGTCCAAAACTGGGGCGACCTGAATTTGCATTCGGATGCCAACTTCCTTTATGGTAATAATGCGGACTTGATTAACTACTCTACAGGAATCGTACGCCAACGGGGTGGGGTCCTTACCCTGAGAAGTGCAACGAGCCAACCATTATTTGATAATCAGGGAACTTTTTACGGAAGTCCGGGAACCGAAATTTACATGACAAATTCTAGTGGGTATGGCTTAAGCAACAGTGGTACGTTCTTAGACAGTGCTTCCTGTAATTTGACTTTTGGATACCTCGGCAATGATGCGATTTATAACACCGGTTATTTGTGGATTGATTGTGCGGTCACCTATGGGGGCTTTTACAAACCCTTACTGGAGAACCTGGATACTGCGATTCTTGGCTCTCAAGCTTCATTTACTCCTATTTCTTATTATAATGTGACGGACCTGATCATCAATAGTGGTTACCTGGAGAGTGGAGCGGATTGGACGGTGTCTCCTTCAGATGGATATGTCCTCAAAAATTCCGGTCATGACTGGTTTACGTCAACCTCATCATTCTGGGGGCAGAAACTATCAAGTACCGTACCCATCTTAAATAATACCGGTCAGCTAGAAAACGATGGACAATTTCAATTCAGGGAATTTGAATCCCAGGTCATCAATAACACCGCAACCTTTATCAATCGCGGTCTGGTGCAAGCCAGCAATTTTTCAACAGCACATCAAGGTATTATTAATAGCGATAGTCTGATCAATCAGGGAACCATCAAATTGGATACCATCACGACCAACGGTCTGTTTAATCAAGG
Source organism: Lewinellaceae bacterium (assembly GCA_020636355.1). Taxonomy (GTDB): domain Bacteria; phylum Bacteroidota; class Bacteroidia; order Chitinophagales; family Saprospiraceae; genus JAGQXC01. Next base: position 9,474 of record JACJYB010000017.1, read on the forward strand.
TACTTTCATCAATGATACGACCGGACACTATTATGCCGATTATATTGGGCAGAATGGTATTCAGAATGAGCTTGATGCTTATGTCAAGAATAATGGAGAAATCCAGGTTGGCGGAACGCTTGGGATCGGCAATTATGCAATTAGTAATCATGGTGTAGTGGATAATTGTAATCTGATGGATCTAGGTAATCAGGGCCTGTTGGTGCGCGGAGGCATATTAACCGGGTCTGCCTTCAATAACCGCTCTTACGGACAGATCCTGATCAATAACGCCGATACGGGTATCATCAGCAACACTGATTTTCTAAATGAACCATGCGCAATCATCCAAACCCTTGGGGTAGTTCTTGATAATGGTAATTTCATCAATCAGGGTTTCATCCTGAAGAACCTCGATACCAATAGCGTTGCCAGCAATATTGCCGTTAACGATGGACTGATCGTCAATGATGATCCGGACCCATTTAATGTTGGGTCAGGAAATGGCTACCTCACCAATGGATCTTATACGCCACCGACTGGGTCCCTGTACAATATCCGGACCAACGGAGAGGAATATACTGTGGTTTGTCAAGACCGGATCAATGTGTCCCTGGGTAGCACTTGTCAGGTGGAGATTACTCCGGGTATGCTGCTTACCGGCAATCCGATCTGTCCGGATTATTTTCAGGTAAGCCTGACCTATCCGGCCGGTACCACCAAATACAATCCTGCCAATATCGTCGATGCATCCCACCGGGGACTCGAGCTAACATATAATGTGATTGATCCGGCAACGAAAAACCGGTGTTGGGGAACGATTGTCGTCGAAGACAAATTTCCACCACAAATCCTTTGCGCTAACGATACCATCAGTTGTTTCTTCATGGGTGAACGGGAAGACCTGGTCCAGGTTACCGAAAATTGTGCACTCTATCCGACCAAAACCGAAGTACTGGAGAAGCAATGGATCGATTTAGGTTGTGATGACAGGACCCTGGTTGGCTACATGGCCCGGAAAGTCCGCGCCACCGATGCGTGGGGACATTTCAGTGAATGCCGGGATACCTTATTCGTGCTCAAGGAAACGATCGACAGCTTGGTCTGTGGGCTTGATACTCTGATTGAATGCAATCTGGTCGAGCAACTTCCCAATGGCACCTGGGTTGACGTTTTATGGAATACCGGCAAAAATGGTTCTACTTATGCGGATGATCAAGGATTTGCCCATCCGTGGCCTACGGATGGTAACGGTTTATTCCCCGCTCCTTATCTCAAACAAGTCGATCCGGATGAACCGTATGCTTACCTGATCCCGATACGTACTGATGCAGGCCCTGACTTTGCCAATAGCGGAAAATGTCAGATTGTTTTCGATTATGAGGACCACGTCATACCTACGTGTGGCAAAGCATATAAAATCCGGAGAACCTGGCATGTGTATGACTGGTGTGGAAAGAGCGATACGACCTGTGTCCAGTGGTTCATTGTCGAAGATCATCAGCCACCCCGGGTCATGTCGTCTATGCTGGATGATGCCCGGAAGTATTATCCAAATATAGATATCGAAGTTACGGGCTATGTCTTCCCGGAAAATAAAAGCATCTATGCGTCCGTCGGACCACATGATTGCAAGGGCGCCGTGCAACTTCCCGACGTACGGGAATTTGTAGAACGTAGCGTAGGTCAATACACCTTTTACGAATGCGATGATCAACTGGAGTTGTATTATGAGGTCAGTTATTCTGATCCTGATCATCCGGGGAAAGAAATCAATCTGCAAGGTAATTACGATCAGGACGGCGGTCATCTGTATTTGCCAACCGGCTGGTATCCGGTACTCTGGACCATTCGTGACCGCTGTTGGAATGAATTCCGGATCTGGCAAATCGTCTATGTAACGGATAATACCCCACCGACGCCGGTCTGCGATGAGATCACGCAAGTGACCCTGGATCCGGATGAATGCTGGGCACGGGTCTATGCGAAAGACCTGGATGATGGCAGTCATGACAACTGCTGTGCCCAGTTGCATTTCGCAGTGGCCAATATGGACAGTGTGACGTACTGGCGGAATTACTGGCAGGATTTCATGCTGAATTGTGTCGGTGAGAGCGATTATTGGGCAAATAAGGATAAATATGAAACCTATATCGAAGAGTGGATCAATACGTTTGTTTTTGATGATTACATCGATGTGACGGAATGTGGTAGTGAACAATTGGTGTTGCGGGTGTATGAAGCCTGTAGTCTCCCGGAATACGATCCTCATACCTTTTTCGGTGGGGAACATGCGTGGTATTGGTATAATCATTCTCCATTTTTTGTGATTAACTATATGTGGAAGTTGGATGAATACATACAGGGTGGTAACCCTCGTTATGGATTTAGTTGTGTAGATGGTTATATAGGCTTTGATATTCCGGTTAGTGCAAGTCCGTTGATTGGTCTACATATCAACAGTACTCCTCCATTAACGGCATCCGGTTACAATGGATGCCAGGTAGCTAGCTTACCATCCAATTCTATTCTTGAATTGTTATTGCCTGGATTAAGAAACAGCCATATACCGGTTCCGTTTTCCATCTGCCAGTGGGCTCCTTTCACCACTCAGGCTCAGCAGGATTGGTCAGAACGGGTGTTTGAACCCTACCGGAACGAGGCAGAAATCACCAAACGTCTGAATCTAACCACGCCATACTATACACCTGTGCGGTACAACGACTGTATGATCGAAGTACGAAAAGACGACAAGACACCACCGGTAGTCGTCGCTCCTGAAGATGTGACGGTATACTGTGACGGTGTTCCCTACTGGTGGGAACTGACGAAGCCTTATGCCGGAGGTACGAAGACCGCGACGGTTAAAGGCCATGGCGCCTCCTTTACGCATGATGTATGTGAAGGAGAAGATGCCTTACAGACTTATTGTTCCAGTCCGGACGTGTACCCGGAGGGGAAAAACACATCCGGAGACCTTGCTGAAGGGCCAGTATGCTGTGTGGAGATCCCCTGGGATGGCGGCGACTTCGGCTACTACGGTGGCTCGGTCTGCGGGGAATTCAGCTATGCGGGCGGGGTCAACTGCGATGAATACAGTTACTGGTATAACGATCACAACTGGCAGCCGATCTACTGCCGGCTGTGGCTGATGCTGGATAAATACGACAACCCGGACGGTGGACACCCGAATCCGCAAAGTTACTTTGACGAGACGGCGGAAGACTGGGTGATCACGGACAACTGCTGGGCGCCGGAAACGGAAGTGGAATACAGCGGCAGCCTGAACGAATGTGGGGTAGGGACGCTGACGAAGACAGTGACCGCTACCGACAAATGTGGCAACACCGCGTACGACACCCAGACGCTGTATGTCAAGCCACGCTCCGACTTTGAGGTGATCTTCCCGGCAGATGTGGTGGTGAACTGTACCGACCCAGGCAGCCTGGCAGCAGACCGCACGGGAGCAGGTTATCCGGAGATCAGCGACGACGACTGTGAGCTGATCGGGGTGACGTACTCGGATGAGCGTTACGATGTGACCGAAGGCTGTTACAAGATCTTAAGGACCTGGAAGCTGATTGATTGGTGTGTTTATTCACCGGATCTGCACAGCCGCTATCCGGATGTGATCGTGGACGACCGGTTGGTAGCGAGTGAGAGCAGATGTTGCATCCACCGGAACCTGAAGGATGACGGGGATGGCTACATGACCTATCTGCAGGTGATCAAAGTGGTGGATGACGAAGCGCCGGTGATTGTATGCAATGAGCTGGAAGAGACGTGCATCTACGACAACAACTGTGATGCAGCGACAGTACGGTATGAGTTACTGGCCTCAGGCACGGACAACTGTGCAGCAGAAGATGAGATCCAGTACCGCTACACGGTATTGGCTGAAGAGACCACTCCAGTAGCTTACGGAAAAGGTCATGAGCTGAATGCAGAACTAGCCGTCGGCACCTATGGTGTCTGGCTGGTGGGTAAGGACCGTTGTGGGAACGAGGACAGTTGCTACACAACCTTTACGATAAGAGATTGCAAGAACCCGACCCCGTATTGTTACCATGGCATTGCTACGGTGGTGATGAGTCCTACGGGCGAAGTGGAAGTATGGGCTACGGACTTTGATGCGGGCAGCTACGACAACTGCACGACCGCTGACAAGTTGATCCTGAGTTTCACGGAAGATGGCGAAACGCCAAGTATCACGTTCACTTGTGCAGACATCCCGGATGGACGGTCCCAGGAGATCGAGGTAGAGATCTGGGTGATCGATGAGTCGGGTAACAAAGACTTCTGCACGACGACCTTATTGTTGCAGGACAATACGGGTAATGCCTGCCAGGACAGCAGTCCATTGACAAACTCAGGAACTGGATTGGCGACGCCAGGGCAAAAGTTAAAAGGAGAAGGGATAAAGACGCCCGAGCTGTATCAGAATACGCCGAACCCCTTCAGCGGGGAGACAAAGATTGGCTTCTGGCTACCGGAGAGCATGACAGCCACCCTGAAGATCATGGATGTGACGGGTAAAGAATTATACCGGGTGAGTGGGACCTATTCAGGTGGTAACCATTTGATTACGCTGGAAACGGGGAGCATCCCGGAAGTAAAAGGGGTCTTGTTCTATCAGTTGGAAACAGAGAAAGGTGTATTGAACAGAAGGATGGTGAAGGTGAATTAATAGGGATGCTGACAATGCGCCAGCATTCGTCAGTACACAATATTGACCGGTGCTGATCGACCGAAGGGAGCGTCAGTAGAGACGGAAAGAGGCGTATTGAATAAACGAATGGTCAAGGTGGATTAACCGATGCTGACAACACGATAGTGTTCTTCAGTACTACCAATTGGAGACAATATCAGGTGTTCTCAATAGACGGATGGTCAAAGTGAACTAATAGGATGCTGACAATGCGCCAGCATTCGTCAGTAGGATGGTGATCAATGGACTACGCTGGTTAATAATTATAAAAAAGCCGGTCGTTTATTACCGGCTTCTACTGATTTAGTATGAATGCATGAAATTTTACTAAGTGTTACTGTTGTCTGGGTTGGTCATTATGATTCCACTCGAAATGATGATTACCTTCCTTACTCCAGCCCAACACCTTCAAATAACGATCGACGTCGGTATCCTTGATTTGTTTTCCATTAATCTCCAGTTTCTCGTCATTGTACCTTAGGGAGGATAGTTGATCCAATTGACCATATCCGTCTGCTTCGTACAGTTCCTGGATGGCTTTATATTTTCCATCGTGCAGCCATCCTTGCTCGGAAAATTGAGCCCAGTCCTGTGCTGTTTTCTCCCACTGAACAGCCTGTTCTTTCCATTTTTCTCCGAATTGTTCATGCCATTCTTTCCATTGATTGGCATATTCTTTCCAATTTTGGTTGTCTTTCCAATCGTTTTGCCATTGCATCATGGACTGGTTGAAATTACTTTGCCAATCTTTCCATTGTTCTGTTGAAGCTGTCCATTCAGTGGCAAAGCTATCGTTAAACTGGTTAGACCAATTTTCCCATTGCTTGCCCCAATCCGCGAATTGATCTTCATCCCAATCCCACGCTTTAAAAGCATCTCCCATCATGTGACGAATGCTGTCCGGTATCGCTGGAATAGCCGGAATCGGAGGGAGTGCCGGTAGGTCAGGCATGGCAGGTATAGCCGGAACCGGTGGAATGGCTACACCAGGAGCCGGAACCGGCGGTGGTGGTGGTGGTGCAGGCAAGACCGGTGATTTAATGGCCGGCGGAGCTGGTGGCGGCGGCGGCGGGGGAGGTGGCGTCATATCGCGAATGAGCGCTTCGTACTTGGAATAATCCGCTGGTGGTATGGTTTTTCCATCAATGATCAAAGACTTGATTTCACCATTTTCCATGGTCACCGATATGTCTTTTTTATCAGGTACGGTGTCCTGAATACCGGTTATTACCGGTTTATGATCAGGGGTAATGGAGGACGTCTGTTCAGACGGATCGGGATGCCACCAGGCGGAAAGCCCGAAAAGTGCAGCTATAAGAAGCAGCACGGACAGCCAGGAAACAGATTTGTTCATACGATATGTTTGTTCAGGTTTAGAAATCATGCGATTGATACGCCGGATCAATTGATGGCGCTTCGAAACGATACTCAAACTTGTGGAAGGAACTGGCAATTGATTAATGGCTAGCTTATACAGTGTCTGGGCGTAAGCCAAGGGTGATTTTCCTGCGGACAAGACACCATCGTCACAGCGGTATTCCCGTTCTTCATCCATTCTTTTCATCAACCACCATACAACCGGATGGAAATATAGCACCGACTGAATCATTGAGGCGATGAGATATAAAAGATAGTCGTGGTTAAGAATATGTTTCATTTCGTGTAAAAGAACAATCTCAACCTCTTCCGTATTCAGATGATTTACGCTGGCAATTGGGAACAGGATGAAAGGTTTGATCCAGCCAATCAGGACAGGTGCCTTGATTTGGTCACTCAACCCAAGACGTATTTTACGACGTAAACCGTGTCGGGAAATCAAGCGGTTTAAAAGCGTTATCCAGTCCGGTGGGGCTGACTGATGGCTGCTGATCACATGCCGGAGGTGAAAATAATTCCGAGCCATCCGCAGAAGCATCAGCATGGTTCCTACCATCCATAAGGGTACTAAATAGCTGGATATCGACCCATCATTGATACTTTTTGGTAGGGCCGGGTTCAGAATCATCGATGGGTCTTCCGAATGCCATGAGATACCCTCCTTCAGGAATGTCCCTCCGGCATCAGGCCAAAGGAGCCAACCGGTTGCTATTGCACAACACAACATCCCGGCTAACCCACTCCAGGCCAGCCAGAAGCGGTAAACCGGACGGTGCATCCATTGTTGAAGGAATAACACCAGCAGACCTATGACAGTCCCTTGCCACAAGGTATGGACCAGAATTTGGGCCAGCCATTCGAAGTAAAGATTATTGGTCACGTTGTTGCGCTTCTAATTGTTCTATCAATGCTTTTATCTTTTCCAACTCTTCCGGTGATGTCTCGTGACTGCCTAATGCCTGAAGAACCAGCGCAGAAGGAGATCCATGGAAGACCGTATCCAGCATTTTTCCGATGAATGACTGCTGGACGGCAGATTCCTTGACGCTGGCGGTATAGCGGTGGGACTTGCCTGCTTCATCTCGGGTTACCAAGCCTTTTTCAAGCATAATCTGCATCAGTTTTAGGGTGGTTGTATAGCCGACTTCACGTTCCAGGCAAATAATCTCGTGGACTTCTCTTACAGTTGAAGGTCCGTACAACCACAATACCTGCAGGATCGATAATTCGGAATCTGTGACTTTAACATTCATCTACGAAGCATTTCGTAACAAATATAAATACCAATCCATGAATTGTCAATACATCTACGAAGCATTTCGTAATTTTTTTCAATTTCGCGCCTAACTTAAGCTGTTGACGCGCCGGATGCCGGAATTGTTTGGAATTTCAGTGAGGAACTGGAAGCGAAGCCACCCGGGAAGCGAGGCACTACGACGTCCGGAACGTTAGAATCTAACCGGTTTTTTCTATCTTTCTTTTCAAATCACATTCATGAAATATATTCTGTTATCCATAACACTTTCTTGCTGGGTTGCAGGTTCGGCATTTGCACAAAAGCTAGTTATTCAGAGCCCTTATAAAAAAGAAAACACCCCGGTTGTTCCGGGAGATGCCACCACGGATCAGGCCTTGTTGGTTCGTATGCAGATTGACCGTATGTTCGAGGCCATGCATCAGGCGGATACCTCTGCCCTCAGACAATTGTTTGTCCCTGGTGCGAGCCTGATTACAGCCGGAGCAAGCGAAAGGAACAGAGCTCCTTACACCGTGATGCCGATAGACCAGTTTATTGCTGCAGTGGGTAAAATGGCGCCGGGCAATGTCCGGGAGATCCTATTTAATACGGAGGTAAAGATCGATGGGCCTTTGGCTAATTTATGGGCGGAATACGCGCTATATGCAGGTGGCAAGTTTATTCATTGTGGGGTTGATGCATTTGATCTTGTTCAGATCAATGGACAGTGGCTGATCACCACAGTTCACGATACCCGTCGCCAGGAGCCATGTCCGCAAGACCCTTACCAGGCCATAGCCGTCCTATTGAATGGCTGGCATCGCGCTGCGGCAAATGCAGATGCAGCCGCTTATTTTAATGCCATTGCCGAAGATGGCGTATTCCTGGGAACCGACCCCGGCGAACGATGGAACAAAGCTGCCTTTTGGACTTTTTGCAAGCCTTATTTTGAACAGAAAAAAGTATGGGATTTTAAGCCCGGAGAGCGGCATATCCAGGTGAATGAAGCCGGAAACCTGGCCTGGTTTGATGAACTGCTGGATACCTGGATGGGCACATGCAGAGGGAGCGGCATACTCACAAAAACACCAGATGGCTGGAAGATCAAGCAGTACAACCTGACCATATTGGTGCCTAATGAAGTGGTAAATGATTATCTAAAATTATTATCGAATAAATGAGAAAGATAAAGCAACTTGGCCTGGGGATGGTCTGCATAGCTTCCCTGATGGCCTGCAATCAACCGGTTAATAAAGAAGAAGGCGCTGCCACTGAAACCATGACCGAAAGTGAATGGATTCCGTTGTTTGACGGCAGCTCGCTGGATGCCTGGCGCAGTTATCTGGCTGACACCATCGGCAGTGCATGGAAGATTGAAGACGGTGCACTTACCCGCGATGTCAGCATAAAGGATGCTGAAGGAAATCCCATCGGTGGAGGTGACCTGGTGACCAAAGAGGACTTTGAAAATTTTGACCTTGAGCTGGAATGGAAAATATCCCCATGTGGAAACAGCGGCGTATTCTTTGGAGTCATCGAATCACCCGAATACGAAGAGACCTATTTTACCGGTCCGGAAATACAGGTCCTGGACAATTCCTGTCATCCGGATGCTAAAATTCCAAAACACCGTGCCGGGGACCTTTATGACCTGGTAGCATGTAGTGAAGAAACCGTTAAGCCTGCCGGGGAATGGAATGCAGTTAAAATCCGAATGGATCAGGGTAAAGGAACTTTCAACCTTAATGGAACCGATGTGGTTCAGTTTGACATGAATGATCCCTCCTGGAAAGAACTAATAGCAGGATCAAAATTCCACGAGTGGCCAGCTTTCGGTACCGCGAAGAAAGGTAAGATCGCCTTGCAAGATCACAAGGATCAGGTATGGTTCCGGAATATCCGGATCCGGAGAATCTAAGAGCAGATAAAAACACATCTTTTATGCGTGTCAGGAATAATAATGTAATTGCATCATGGATGTTGCTTACCTGTTTGGTAATCGGTCTTCAGAGCGCCATTGCCCAGGTACGGTTGCCAGCTATTCTCAGCGACCACATGGTTTTGCAAGCCAACCGCATGGTTTCTATTTGGGGCTGGTGCAACACAGGTGAACAGGTAACCATTAAACCAGGATGGACCGACTCGGTATTTGTTGCGGAAGGAACCAACATGGCTAAGTGGCAGGTAAGAATACCGACGCCACAAGCCAGCACAAAGACCTATACCATCCGCATCGAAGCATCCAATCAAATTGTGATTGAGGATGTTTTAATCGGAGAGGTATGGTTGTGTTCCGGTCAATCCAACATGGAATGGAGCATGCGCAGTGGTATCGACGACCGGGAATCACTGCAAAAAAAAGCTGATGTACCGGAGATCAGACTTTTTCAGGTTCCCCGCACCACAGCCGATTATCCACAAGATGACCTTCCTGGTAAATGGGTAGTCTGTGATCCCACTACAGTGGAAACTTTTAGCGCAGTGGGTTATTTCTTCGGAAAGCAATTACATGACAAATTATTGGTTCCGGTCGGTTTGATCAATTCCAGTTGGGGCGGGACCCCTGCAGAGGTCTGGACCCCTGCCGAAGTAGTGAATAATGATCCGGAGTTTAGTGCTACCCTGAACTTACTAAGCGATTCCCGCTGGTGGCCACGCACTCCAGGGGTATTATACAATGCGATGATTTATCCGCTGGCATCATTTCCCATCCAGGGGGCCATCTGGTACCAGGGAGAATCCAATACAGCCAATCCCATCGTATACCGTCGGTTATTTCCGGCCATGATCGAATCCTGGCGTCAATTGTGGAGAGCTCCTATCTCCTTTTATTTCGTACAAATAGCTCCATACAACTACGGCACTCCGCTTGTCGGGGCGATGGTTCGCGAGGCGCAGTTACTGACCCTGAGGGTGCCACATACCGGCATGACCGTGGTCAGTGATATCGGCAATTTATACGATATCCATCCTAGAAATAAGTTCGACGTAGGCACCCGGCTGGCCAATATCGCTTTGGCGAAGGACTATGGAAGAACCGACCTCGAATACAGTGGACCGCTCTTTATTGGAGACGATATTCAGGGAGACCGCATGCGGATTCGGTTTGATCATGCAAGTGGACTGAAGACAACCGGTGGAATGGTGACGGACCTGGAGATGGCCGGATCCGATCGAGTCTTCCATCCTGCAGTCGGAAAGATTGAAAACAATCAGTTGGTCGTCACCTGTGATGCGGTTCCCGAGCCTGCGGCAGTACGCTATGCCTTTTCCAACCTGGGAGTGGGTAACCTGATCAATGAGGCCGGATTACCTGCAAGTTCATTTCGAACCGATAACTGGCCGGTTATTCTTGAAACCGTCGACATCCGTCAGGAAAATGGACAGATCATCATGAGCAGTGCTAATTCCAATGCGGAAATCTATTATACCCTCGATGGAACGGACCCTATGGTTTCTGGTATGCACTATTCCGAACCACTGAGTCCGGCGGGATCGGTAAAGATCTTAGCTAAAGCAAAGACCCCGCAAGGATGGTCCTCCAGCAGCACCCAGTTTGAGTGGGTCAATAATTTGGCAACCAACAACCCGGTCAGCTTATATACGCCTTATGCAAAAGAATATGCTGGAGGTGGCGTAAATGCAATTACAAATGGCAAAAAAGGGAGCATGAATCCGTCAGATGGCAATTGGCAAGGCTACAAAGGGGATGATCTGGAAGCGGTAATCGACCTGGGCGAGGAGAAAGACATTTCCAAGATAAAGACCCAATTTCTGGAATTACAAAATTCCTGGATTTTCCCTCCCAGCCGCGTTGAGTTTGCCGTTTCAAAGAACGGAAAGAAATACAAAACAATCCATACCTGGAATTACAGCGTGAATGCCTCGGATGCTCCAAGGATTATCGAAGTGGCCAAGTTTATCAAAACGTCTGCCCGCTATATCCGGATCCAGGCAAAAAGCATCGGAACATGCCCGTCCTGGCATCTGGGTGCAGGTCAGCCCGCATGGCTCTTTGTGGATGAGGTTGAAGTGGAATAAAACTAAATGAGATATCGTTCACGGATGATCCGCGCATGGTATCGGGCGTGTCCCGCTATAAAATAGCCCAGCGCCCGCACGCTGAACGGGTATCCGGCTGCTGTACCGGTGAATGCGAGATCCGCCGGTTCGAGGTACATGAAGACATGAATGGAAGAATCCCGTAGGGCATTCCACTCTTCCCTCAAGGACATCGGAGATCGCTTTTCAGCATGAACAAAAGGTGTATAATCGTCTTGTTCAAAGCCTGCCAGCGGAGTACTGTCGTGCCGGCTCATGCGCAATGCGCGGTACGCCATAATTCGCTCGGTATCCAAGATGTGAATGACTACCTCTTTCAAGGTCCATTTCTCAGGTGCATAGCGGAAATCCCATTTATCATCCGGGATTTGCAGCAAGAGTTCTTCAATCTCATGTTTGTTGTGGACAAGGGCGCCTACAATTTGCTCTTCGGGCACCAATTCGATGTACCTTTGGGAATAATGGGGATATTCACCGGGCAATGGTTGATTGGACATACTGGACATGTTCATTGCATTTATTCAGGTGATGATGTTCAAACCTAAAGGTAGTAAGTCGTATGAGAATCCATTCAATCTTTATGCTTCTGTTTCTGGCCTCAATCTGGATGTTTTGTTCCTCGCCGGACCGCAATTCGGCCGGGCCTTCTCCGGCGATACCGGGGGTACAGCAGCTCACCCAGCGGATTGCCCGGGACAGTCTTAACCCTGTATGGTACGCAGAAAGAGGCAAGCTGTATGCAATAAACGAAGCTTATGACCTGGCGATCCAGGACTTGCAGCAAGCGATAAGACTTGGGAGTGATCAGGTAGATTATTATCACGAACTGGCTAATGTGTTCCTGGACAATTACCGCTCCAGGGAAGCTTTGGAAGTCATGGAGAAAGCAGCGGAACGCTTTCCCGACAGCATTGGGACGGAGTTGAAACTCGGTGAGATCCAATTCACGCTCAAACAGTACGACGGAAGTATTCAGACCGTCAATCGAATCTTGCAAAGGCAGCCTTATAACGCAGAGGCATTCTTCATGCTGGGAATGAATTTTAAGGAAATGGGTGATACGGCACGGGCTATCAACGGATTCCAAACCGCGGTAGAACAGGATCCCCACCTCATAGACGGCTGGATCGAATTAGGAAAGTTAATGCAGGCAAGGCAAAATCCATTGGCTGAACAGTATTTTATCAATGCAGCTAAAATGGATACCCTCAACGCCGACGGGATGTATGCTCTGGCGCATTATTATCATCAGGAAGGCTCTCTCGAACAAGCCAAGTCCACTTACCAACAAATGCTGATTAGAGATCCATCCTATGAAAATGCCATGCTGGCCATTGGACTGATCTACCTGGAACAGGACTCCCTGGACATGGCATTCCGGCGTATGGATGCTTTTACCCAGATCGCGATTACGGACCCGCGGGGATATTACTACAAGGGATACATCGAAGAAAAAAAGGGTCATCCCAAAGAAGCAAAACACTGGTATCAGCAGGCACTGGCTTTCGATCCGGAATTTTCCAGAGCACAGGATCGGTTGAAAGGGCTCGAATAAAAGTTGCATCCGAGTCCAAAACAGTTTACCTTATGCTATCCCCAAAAAATTACCCCGAATCACCGTACTGTGATTATTTAACCTAAAATCATAACCAATGAGCATTTTGAAAGTCATTGAAATTATGGCCAATTCTAACAAGAGCTGGGAAGATGCCACAGCTGAGGGGGTCAAAAAAGCTTCGAAAACAGTAAAAAACATCAAATCGGCTTTCGTTCAAAATCAAAGCGTTACGGTTAAAGATGGTAACATCGCCGAATACCGCGTGAATCTTAAAATCTCCTTTGAAGTTGATTAAATCGTCCGTAAAGAGGAAGTCGAAAGATTTCCTCTTTACCTCTGTCAATATTTTGACTACTCACGATGCAACCGTCCTTCCTTACCTTCTGTTAAATATGTAGTTTTGCAGGTCTTTGAAGTGACCTTCAGACAACACCTTAACAGTATACCATGATACAGATAACTTTTCCGGATGGTAGTGTGCGCTCCTATGAGTCGGGAGTCACCGGCCTCGATGTGGCTAAAAGCATCAGTCAGGGATTGGCTAAAAAAGCTGTTTCCATCAAAGTGAACGGACAGGTTCGTGATCTGAGCCGGGCTATCAATGATGATGCTACCATTCAGATCCTCACCTGGGACGACAAGGAAGGTAAGGCTACATTCTGGCACTCGTCGGCGCATCTGATGGCCGAAGCCATAGAAGCACTTTATCCGGGTACAAAATTTGGAATCGGCCCGGCCATAGATCAGGGATTCTATTACGACATCGATCCGGGTGATCAGGTTATCGGGGCGGAAGACCTGCAGCGCATTGAAAAGAAGATGCAGGAAATGGCTCAAAAGAAAAGCGATTACATCCGGACGGAGATGCCCAAGACCAAGGCGGTAGCTTACTTCACAGAAAAGGGGGATCAGTACAAACTCGATTTGCTGGAGGACCTGGAAGATGGCCAAATAACCTTCTACCAGCAGGGCGATTTTACCGATTTGTGTCGTGGCCCCCATGTGCCCAACACGGAAATAATCAAAGCGGTCAAGCTAACCAATATTTCCGGTGCCTATTGGCGTGGTGATGAAAGCAACAAGCAGCTCACCAGGATCTATGGCATTACTTTTCCGAAACAAAAGGATCTCGATGAATACTTGCTGATGCTGGAGGAAGCCAAAAAGCGAGATCATCGAAAACTGGGTAAGGATCTGGAGATATTCACCTTCGATGATGACGTGGGACCTGGTCTGCCCCTTTGGTTGCCCAATGGTGCTTTTTTGATTGAGCAGCTGGAATGGTTTGCTAAAAAGACGGAAGAGGAGATGGGGTACTTGCGCGTACGCACACCACATATTGCCAAAGAAAATCTTTATCTCACCTCCGGTCATTTGCCTTATTACAAGGAATCGATGTTTCCTCCAATGGAGCTGGATGGTACTACGTATTACCTGAAGGCTATGAACTGTCCGCATCATCACAAAATCTTTGCCTCCTCACCCCGGTCCTACAAGGAATTACCTTTAAGGCTGGCTGAATATGGGACCTGTTACCGGTATGAAAAATCCGGTGAATTGTTTGGATTGATGCGCGTGCGTTCTCTGCAAATGAATGACGCACACATTTATTGCACCAAAGACCAGTTTGAGTCTGAATTCAAACGCGTCAATGAGCTGTACTTGCGTTATTTTGATGTCTTCGGCATCGATAAATACGTCATGCGATTTTCAACCCACGAACCATCAAAATTGGGTAAAAAGTATGTCGATAATCCGGCACTGTGGGCTGAGACGGAGAATATGGTACGCCGGGTGCTGATTGACAGCGGCATCCCATACGAGGAAGTTCCGGACGAAGCGGCTTTTTACGGCCCTAAAATTGATATTCAGATCTGGAGTGCCATCGGCCGCGAATTTACCCTGGCCACGAACCAGGTAGATTTTGCGCAGCCCTTGCGTTTCAACCTGACCTTCACCACTTCCAACAACGAGAACGAGCATCCCATCGTGATCCATCGCGCGCCGCTTAGCACGCATGAGCGGTTTATAGGCTTTCTACTGGAACATTACGCCGGGAAATTCCCGATGTGGCTGGCACCCAAGCAATGTGCCATTCTCCCGATAGCAGACCGGCATATTCCCTTTGCACAAGAAGTGCAGACTCAGCTGAAAAAAGCCGGAGTCCGCAGTCAGTTGGATGACCGCAGCGAAAGCATTGGCCGTAAGATTCGTGACGCCGAGACCGGTAAGATACCTTATATGCTGATCATTGGGGACAAAGAGCAGGAAGCCGGCCAGGTAGCGGTTCGTAAACAAGGAGAAGGAGATCAGGGTAGCATGACAGTTGATGACTTTGCCCAGCTGATCCGGCAACTGGTAGAGGATATGCATTAGAATTTGGTCAGAAAGCCAGCTTTATTGCGATCAATTTTTTGATGGAATCGAGCCAGGTTGCGTCTTTTACAGGAATACGGAGGACTTTGCCTTCCGGGTATTGCTTCCCTTCCTCCAGGGTTTTTTTGATCCAGGGATCTATATCGGATGCATAAACTGACGCGAGTGCCCGGGGTCCAAATAACATGGTGACCACAAAATAACCCGAATAAGGGGTCAAATAGATAATGGCCCGCCTCTTATCCTTCAACCGATAACCCCAGCCATATTTTTTGCTGAAGAAGCTCCAAAGTTCCACTGCCTTGGGATAATGATCCAGCACAAAATCATGAATATTATTCCAATATGCATAAGTGTCTTCCAGTTGAATTTTTAAGCCTTGTGCATCAGGCATCTGGTCTTTGTCCTGGAAAACACTGATGACCGGTTCTTCACTCATGGATGATCAATTACATCCCATTTGATACCTGGAGAGTTCATCATTATTTGGAAAACAGGCCCCTGACTGAGTCTTTTCAGGCACATAACGACTCATGTAGGGATCATAAAGCGCATTGGTCAGGAAATCAATAAGGGCATCTTTTTCGGCTGCACTCAGATCAATTGGACGGAACCGCGGCGACAGACGATCCTGAGAGACATGTGGATTTTCGGATTGAGCTTTGATCTTAAAATCAATGACATCGGACAGCGTAGCCTTACTGCTGCCATGAAAGAAGGTCCGGTAATCCTTTAAATTGTACAGTTGCGGCACTTTAAACCGGTAATAATCCACTTCTTTACCGGTAAATAAACCTCTACCCAGGTTTCGGGGGTCATCAACCGAGGTATTTAATCCGCCAAATTGATACATGTCAGCGGTCCCCAGGGCATGAAATTCCATATTGCTGAAACTCGGTGCATTGTGACACGTATAGCACCGTGCCTTGGAAAAAAACAATAATGCGCCTTGTTTTTGCTGATTGGTTATGGCATCGGTATTACCCTTCAGATAATCCTGGAAAGGAGCCTCATTGGTGACTACGGTACGCAGATAGGAGCCGAGTGCAAAACTTGCAGTCTTGTAATTGTAGCGTTCGTTTTCAGGAACATCCGGAAAAGCCAGGTCAAAGTATGCCCGGTATCCATGGGTGGATAAAACCCGCTCGTTAATCTCCATCCGGTGCAATACCATGCCCTCTATGTTTTGACTTTCCAGTCCTTCGTATCCCAGATGATTCACTGTGGCCAGATCACCGACCCAATTTTCTTCCGTACCGGTATTGACGTGTTGCGCGCCAAATAATCCGCTCCAAAGTGTATTGGTTACATAGGTCACATTCATAATGCTCAGGGGGCGAACGCCCTGGGCATCCAATTCACTTTCCTGATAATCAGGAAGTTGAGACCTGTATGAGCCCAGAATTCCAAATCCTGTAGCGCCATCGGCGATTCCCTGTGCTCTGCCCGGAAGGAACCCTGCCGCCGGTATATGACACGTGGAGCAGGAATAGGTCTCGTAACTGTCCTGGTGAACGGGTAACTGTCCGACTCCCGGATCAAAGAAGATCATTTGACCCAATTTTATCTTTGCCGGAGTAATAGGATTGTGGGGATCCTGGTTGGGCAGCGATGCAGTTTTAGTTGGATTCGCCAGCACATAATAATCGGCATGTCCGGTGGGTGAGGCCAGATTCATTGCAGCCAGTAATTCCTGATCCAGATCGGTGGTCAGCACATCTTGTTGACACCGAGTTACTAGCATTGTAACCAGGAGCAATAGGAATAATAATAATTTGGGCTGTTTAATGGTAAAACTTTTTTTCATACACTGATTCATTAGGAGACCAACAGAATCACTATCCGGGTCGTAAGGGTGTTATAATAAGTCCAATAAATAATTCGAATCCCCGTGGTTGGCTTAAAAACAGGCTCTAAAGTATAGACTTGGCTCATGTTGAAAGATGACCCAGATCATCGTTATCTTTGAGTTAGATCACCAGGCAATCATGATCCGAACACAACGACTTATTCTCCATCCCGCGACCGTGTCCCTCCTGACCGCCGCTCTTGCGAATCCTCAAGCCCTGGCGGAGGCCCTAAGCTGCTCCATTATTGCCCCATTAAGCGAATTTGGACGGGCACCCTTTGAATATGCATTGAACAAGCTGCGTTTTGACGCATCCGAACAGCAGTGGTGGGGCTATTTTCCGGTAGAAATATCAGCCAATGTCTTGATCGGCACTTGTGGTTATAAAGGTCAGCCTGACGAAGAGGGCGTCGTTGAGATTGGTTATGAAGTGATTTTGGATAAACGGAAACAAGGCTTTGGCCGGGAAATAGCTGCCGGTCTTATCCAGCATGCCTGGTCCGATCCCCGTGTAACCCGGGTGATAGCCCATACGCTGACGGGAAGTAACCCTTCCAGTCGTATCCTCCAATCCTGTGGTATGCAATTCGTGCGTGAATTGATCGACACCGAAGACGGTCCGATATGCCAGTGGGCAATGGATCGTCCGGTTTCATAACTTCATTAAGCATGAAAAATAACCGATGCTACCAATCTTAAACCCTTTGCAACAAGGATGAAAATGCTTTGAGTTGCAGATACGGAGCTTTGGATAAACAAAAATCTAAAGCTTATGAAAAAAGGATTAAAGATCTTCGGATACGTTTTCGGAGGAATAATGCTCCTGCTTTTACTGGTAGCAATGTATGTTCAAAGGTCGGGGATACCGGAATATGAATTACCTGAAGTCGATTTTCGTGTTCGAATGGATAGCGCATCCATTGCTGAAGGGAAGCGGATTTCAGACATGGTTTGTAATGATTGCCATCGTAGTGCTAATGGCTTATTGGAAGGAAATCTCATGTTTGGCGGTGATAATCCATCCCCTTTTGGTACCGTATACGCACCTAATATTACCAGTGATAAGACCTATGGAGTTGGTCGATATTCCGATGCTGAACTGGCCATATTATTAAGGACTGGAATCAAAAGAGATGGCCAATATGCACCACCCTGGATGCCTAAATTTCCACATTTGTCGGATGAGGATCTCAACGCTATTATTGCATATCTGAGGTCGGACGCACCTGAATTAGCACCATCTGCCAAGGTTCAGCCACCCAATGAACCTTCTTTCCTGGCCAAACTCCTCAGTCGGGTTGCCTTCAAGCCGCTGCCATATCCGGAAACGCCTATTAAAAGCCCGGATCCTGCCAACGTAGTGGCTTTCGGAGAATACCTATGTACCGCAAAGGTGGAATGCTACTCTTGTCATTCACTGGATTTTGCGAAAGTTGACATGATGCATCCAGAGAAAACCACGGGCTACTTCGGAGGAGGCAACCCGTTTGAAGAAGGAGATCAGATCATCTATTCAGCTAATCTGACGATGGACGAGGAGACCGGTTTGGGCCATTGGACGGAAGCGGACTTTATTCGTGCCGTACGTTACGGGATCGGAAAGAATGATCAGCCGTTACGTCAACCGATGAAGCCTTTCAGCGGGTTAACGGAGGATGAAGTTCGAGCAATATGGGCTTATTTACAAACTGTGCCGAAGATCCACAATCCTGTCGAAAGACAAGGGACACAGTGATGTTGACTTTTAGTCTTGGGGAATTTGCTGTGGATCCAGAACCAGGTGCCGGATGCGTTCACGCTGCCAGGTATAGGTCAGGTGGACCATCCCATCTGCGGCCTGGATAACGGCCGGGTAGGAATATTCTCCCGGTCCTTCTTCCAAAACGCAGGGTTTGCTCCAGTGGAGACCATCATCGTGGGACACGGCCACGTGGATCGATTTGCGGTTATCGGTCGTGTGATTGTATACAAGTAACAGGCTTCCGTCCTGCAATTTGACTACATCGATACCCGCATTGGGATTAGGCAGTTGGGTGGAAATTGCTTCTGACCAGGTCATGCCCTGGTCTTTTGAATAAGCGTACATGATTTTGCCCAGACGGCGGGTTGAGCGCATCAGCATCCGGATCTCGCCATTTTCAGCTTGCCAAAGCGTAGGCTGGATAACGCCCCATGGCTCATCCGGTGCAGTGACCGGACCTTGTTTGCTCCAATGCACCCCCTGATCCGTACTGCGCTCGATCCATACCGACCAGGTTCGGTAAGGGGCATCAGCGGGAGAATCCCAGCGGTATCCGGCCTCCATCGAACTCCCGGCAAGCCAGGTACCGTCAGCCAGGATCAATGGTTTACAACGGATCGGGCCAAGCAGGCCGGCAGGAAGATAATGGATCGGTCCCCAGCTTATCCCTCCATCCGTGGAGGCTCGAAATGCGCCAATCCATTGCTGCGGACTTGGACCGATCTTGAAATAAATCCAGATCGTTCCATTTTGCTCAAACAATACCGGATTCCAGGTTGGCATTTGTGGGAAATTTGTCAACGCCTCAGGACGGGACCAGGTTTCTCCCGGAATTTTCCGGGAAATCCAGATCTCCACATCGTCATTACCCTCATCGGTTCCCCCGAACCAGGCTGCCAATAAAGTACCTGATTGCAGTGATAATATGGTAGAGGCATGAGCACTCGGAAATGCTGCTGTATCGTAGATGAATTCTTTGGTTTGAATGAAAACCGGATTCTGGATGGACATTTGCCCCGGCAAATTGTAAAATGCATGCAAGAGCAACAAAATGGAAAAGCAGCTTTTCATAGATGTGTCATTCGGTCACCAGATTAAGGTAATCAATTTTTACGCGGATGATTGGAGTCGATGTTTTGAATTCTCAGACATATTTTCAACGGTCCACACGATTTGGCTTTGGAAAGGTTGCGTCCTTTGCGGGCAATCCGGCATCTGACATATGGCACACGAGAAGGGGAGGCATCCGTCCAGGTGAATGTAAAACTCGACCCGATTGCCGAATCGCTCTCGGATCAGGTCGGTGAGCGCATCCACTTCTTTATGACCTTCGTGCATATTAAGGTACCAGGGTAAGGTAAGGTGACAATCGATATGCAGTAGCGACCCATATTTGATGATCCTCAGGTTGTGTATGTCTACCCACGCCGGACGGCGGTGCTCCTGGATCAACGCGGCAAGCTCCAATAAAAGGGCATGGTCCGTCTCATCCATAATACCAGCAAGAGCTTGTCTGACGATGCGAAAGCCCTGTACCAGGATGACAAAGGCAAAAAGCATGGCAACGGCACTGTCAATCCACGCATATCCGGTCCACCTTAACAGGATTAGTCCAACCAAAATACCCAAAGAAGTATAGGCATCGGACATCAGGTGTTTTCCGGACGCTTCCAGAGCCAGAGAATGGGTGCGGACGCCTTGCTTGTAAGTGGTCCAGCCCACCAGCCAGTTTATACCACCTGCGACAGCAATCAGAAGGATACCAATCCCCAGTTCTTTTACTTCGGTCGGATGTGATAGTTTTTGAATGGCTTCATAAATAATCCAACATCCTGCGATGAAGATCAAACCGCCTTCCATTCCGGCTGAAACAAATTCGATCTTTCCATGTCCATAGGGATGATTGGCATCACGAGGCTGCTGGGAAAGCCAGATGCTATACAATCCCATGAATCCACCGATGACATTTACCGTGCTTTCCAGCGCATCGGTGAGGATACTCACGGATCCGGTTAACAACCATGCCACCGTCTTTATCGCAAATAAAGTAAGTCCGGTAAATAATACGATTTGTTGGATGCGGAGGTTGGATAAGGCCTTGGTCATGCTTTAAAGGTAACGCATCTGCTGTCTTCGCCAAGTTAAATTGTCAGGTACCGGGGAAGAGTCCCTTCCAGGGGCAAGGGTAAAAGGTGTTCGAAAAAAAAGCCTGGAGGATCACTCCAGGCCATCGTAAGTCAAGATTTGGTATGTATATTTTCGCGGTGTGTAATTTATTTGAATTACTGAATGTTAATGTCCGCCGCACCGGAAGAGGATTGGTGCGTAACCCGAGGCTTTCCATAAACCGTGACGTCGCTGGCGCCGGATGCCTCAACATCCAACTCCCCATTGACCGTAAGGTATACATCGGCTCCTCCTGAAGCTTCAATGGTAGCATTCTGGGTACGAAGATCACGCGCTTTGGTGTCACTTCCTCCACTGCAATCCAGTTTTATAGTTTGGGCTGATCCGGAAAGATCCAGATCCGCGCCACCGGAGACCGTACAGACCAGATTCTCTACACTGATATCCATTTTCAAATCGCTTCCACCGGATGCCTGGATGGTGAACGAATTAGCCTTCAGGGGAGCGCTGGTAAATACATCGGAGCCCCCACTGGCCCGTATTTCGCTTAACCGGGTATAGGTGACATAGACCGTGGTTTCCTGATGATCCGACCAATTCCATTTGCGCCCTTTGTTATCCATCTTGATAACCAGGGTATTCCCATCGACTTCCGCGACTACATATTGCATGATGTCTTCTGAGGCGCGGATTTTAACCTCCTCGGATGAACCGGGTGTCAGGTATACGTCGATGCCACTCGATACATTGATCTGATTGAATGATTTTACTTTCTTGGTTTCCTCTTTGGTCTGGGAAAACGCCAGACAGGATGCAACCCATAAAATGGCTAAAGTCAGGTTTAATCGTTTTTTCATGCTTAAATCATTTTAAATGAAAGAATTTCCCATTGAGTAGTAATCAGCCCATGTTACTGGTGCCAATGATTTAAGGACTCTTTCACCGAATAAATGGTTGCAATTACTTGCTGTTTTTTTCACGGAAATGGATATCCGAAGCTCCTGAACTACGACTTTGCTGTACGCGTGGGGAACCATACACATAGATATCGCTCGCTCCTGAAGCATTGGCATCGAGTAATTCATCTACTCCGATGTGGATGGTCGAAGCGCCGGAACAGTCTATATCCGCCGAATGAGCACGAAATGATTTTGCTTTTACATCACTGGCTCCGGAGCAATTGACCGTGACTTGTCCGGCTTGGCCAAACAGCTTCAGATCGGATGCTCCACTGCTTGAGCAAATTAATTCACGGACGTCGACTTCTACATCCAGATCGCTGGCACCTGAAACTTCCAGGGACAAGTGATTACCTTCCAGGATATGTTCTGCCCTTACGGAAGAAGCTCCACTGGCTTTGATGGACTCCAGATGTGTATAGGTCAGTTTGACCTGGATGGTATGTTTGTCTTCATTAAACAGATCTCTGAATCGCCAGTTGTGTTCTCTGCGTACGATCAGGGTGGAACCATCGTTTTTGATCTCTATTTCTTGAAGATCCTCTTCCATCCCCGTCATTTCCAGTCCGGGTGTCGTGCCCTCGTAAAGCACTACCTTAAAATTGGAGCCAATTTTAAGTTTATTAAAGTCCTTGATATCATAATTGCGCGTGATCTGTGCGCTCGCAGGTACTGCGACCAAACCTAACCATAACAAGGACAGGCTGATTGGTAAAGCTAATCTCATTTTAGATTCTTTTCTTATGGTACGTTTGGAAGGAGTAAAAAGTTACAACAACCTTAAATCTATCCCTGCAGAGTTTAATTTAACATGCAGTAGCCGGAAAGATTCGATCCGGTCAATTCAAATATTTGGCCACGATGGGCATCCTCCGACCCATGCCGAATGCCTTTGCAGACACTCGCAGCACCGGTGCAGTCTGATGTCGTTTAAATTCATTGATGTTAACCAGGCGCAGAATACGCAGTACAGTTTTTTCATCAAATCCCTGAGCGATGATTTCTTGTGGCCCCTGGGTTTTTTCAATGTATTGGTACAATATTGGATCCAGTATGTCGTATTCCGGCAGGCTATCGGAATCCTTTTGATTGGGCCGCAGTTCAGCGGAAGGTGGTTTGTTGATGGTATTCCAGGGTATTATTTCTGCCTCCGCGTTGATCCATTTGCAAAGTGCAAAAACTTCGGTTTTGTAGACATCGCCGATCACACTCAATCCACCGCAGAGGTCACCATACAGGGTTCCATATCCCACGGCCATTTCGCTTTTATTGGTCGTATTCAGTAAGATGTGCCCAAATTTATTGGAGAAACCCATTAAAAGCATACCCCGTATGCGCGCTTGGATGTTTTCTTCCGTGACATTGAAAGGAAGATCGTTGAAATAAGGTTTAAAGGTATCCAGGTAAGATGCATAAACCGATTGAATGGGTATGATATCGTAATGGATGCCCAGATTTTCGGCTAATGCGCGGGCGTCATCCACAGAGTGTTGTGAAGAAAAGGGTGAAGGCATCAATAAGACCCGTACATTTTCTTTACCCAGGGCCCTTACTGCCAGAACGGTAGATAATGCGGAATCTATCCCGCCGGACAAGCCAAGTATGGCTTTTTTGAATCCCAGTTTTCGGAAATAATCCCCGATACCCATGACGAGGCCATCATGTATCAACTGGTTTTTATCTTTTGACTGTTCATGCTGGATTCCACCCGCAATAACATCAGACAACTCATAGGTGCGAATGGCCTCCTTAAAATAAGGTAATTCATCATGGACCATTCCGTCCGGTGAGAAAATGAGCGATCCACCATCAAAGAGTAATTCGGTTTGGGCTCCGCAATGATTTACATAAAACAGGGGCAGCCGGTAACGCTCCACATTAGCTTTAAGCACGTGGATGCGTTCTTCCGCATGATCCCACGCAAAAGGCGAGGCCGAAATGTTGATCATAACCTGTGGCTTGGCAGGCATGAGTTCATCCATCGGGCAAATGGTGTACAATGGATTTTCATTGCCTAAATTCCAAAGATCTTCACAGATGGTGATGGCAAGCCGCACACCCTTAAAATCCAGGGTGGTAAACGAATGACCCGGTTCAAAATACCGGTATTCATCAAAGACATCGTAAGTCGGTAAAAGCGCTTTACGGAATACCTGTTTTATTTCTCCTTCATAGAGAAAATAGGCGGCATTATAGAGATCCTTTCCTTCCACCACCGGATTGACTGCGGGGCCACCAACGACGACGGCAATGGTATCCGCTGCTTTAGCCAATCGATCAATGCTGGCATTACTGCGACTGATGAAGTCATTGAATTCGAGGAAATCGCGTGGAGGATAGCCGCATGTAGCTAGTTCACTGAAGCAAACCAGGTCTGCTTTTTGGTCCTTGGCAACCTGAATAGCGTCCAGCATTTTCTGGGTATTCTGCTCAAAATGGCCTATGTGAAAATCCAACTGGGCAACGCAAATACGCATATGACGGCTTTGAATTTAATGATGATCTAACCCGACAAAGTTAATAATGTTTATGTCCGGTACCGGTGAGATGAATCCGGTATTTGGAATACCATCCTGATGATATTTTCGTATTTTGCCAGCCGCCTAATAAAAAAGTATTTCAAATCGATGTCATCCTTTGTTGTCTCCGCGCGTAAATATCGTCCAACCCGGTTTTCCGATATGGTCGGCCAGGAGCACATCGTACGCACCCTGCAGAATGCCATTCGTCAGGATAAATTAGCCCATGCCTTCCTCTTTTGCGGGCCTCGCGGGGTTGGCAAGACTTCAGCAGCCCGTATCCTTGCCCGGACCATCAACTGTATGGACCGTACGCCCGAAGGAGAAGCCTGCGGTACTTGTGCGACCTGTAAGGCATTTGCAGAACAACAGACCTTTAACATCATTGAACTGGACGCTGCGTCCTATAATTCGGTGGAGCACATCCGGAATCTGACCGAGCAAGTACGCTTCCAGCCACAACAGGGGGCATACAAAGTATTCATCATCGACGAGGTGCATATGTTGTCACCGTCAGCGTTTAATGCCTTCCTGAAAACCCTGGAAGAGCCGCCGCCGTATGCTTTATTTATTCTCGCGACCACAGAAAAGCATAAAATCATTCCTACGATCCTGAGTCGCTGTCAAATCTTTGACTTTCGCCGTATACCCACGGCGCAAACGGTCAGTCATTTGGAGCACATATGCACAGAGGAAGGGATCCAGGCGGAGGATGAAGCACTGCATATCATTGCACAAAAAGGAGAAGGATCACTAAGGGATTCGCTTTCGATATTTGATCGCCTGGTCAGTTTTACGCAAGGTAAGTTGACTTATGACAATACCATTGAGAATCTGAATGTCCTGGACTACGATTATTACTTTAAAATGGTGGAAGCCTTTATGGTCGAGGCTTACAGTGAAGCTTTTGTTCTTTTTGATGAGATATTACGGAAAGGATTTGAACCGGAGACATTTGTCCTTGGACTTGGCGAGCACCTTCGCCAGCTGCTCGTTTGCAAACAGCAAAAAACCGTTCCATTACTGGAAGCGAGTGATCTGCTTAAGTCCCGCTATGCCAGTCAGGCCAATCAGGCTCCTTTACGTTTTTTGCTGAGTGCGCTCCAGATCATTAATGAAACCGATATTGCCTTTCCCCGGGCTCGCAATAAGCGTCTGCATGTGGAATTGGCCCTTCTGAAAATGAATTACGCACACCGGCAGGAGATCGTCGAGTTGTCCGCTGAAAAAAAAAATCCTGACCTAAACGGTACGATCAAAAAGGAAGTTTTTGATCTTCCCGGAGAAGTTATTGATCAATCGCCGATCAAAAAAGCTAGCCCGGTTTTAACCACTGAAAAGAGTAAGACACCCCTGCCAGCTAACCGGGAAGAAGAGGCCGAGAGCCTGGATACCCCGCTGCTCATCAGTCTTGAGCACATCGAACAGCAAATCCGGCTACAGGAAGATGAGAAGGAGACCCATCTTACCCTGACTCAGGCGAATGTTGAAAAATTATGGCAAACTTATGCTGAGGAGGTAGAGTCCCCTTCTCTAAAAAGCGTACTCATGAATGTGGGTCTTGAGCTTGACCGGGAGGTAATCAAATGTGGAGTAGGCACCCAGTTTGCGCGCACCGTGCTGCAGCAGGAGAATGATCTGGTCCAGTACATTCGTGACCGGGTGGGTTTGCCTTCTTTGCAAATGGAAATTTTTATTGACCCGGATCGAGCGCCAGAAGATCAGGATCAGAAGAGGAAAATACTGACCAACAAAGAGAAATTCGATCTGATGGTCGAAACCAACCCGAACATCAAAACTCTTCAGGAAAAATTTACTTTGCGGATAGACCACAATGGTTAATCCTCCCCATTAATGACCGGCAATCGTTGTTACTCATGGGCTAAAGAACCATCTTAAAATGAGAACACGTGCTCGCCACCGGACAAGCACGTGTTCATAGTTTTGAAGGTAAAGGGAATGTCGATTAGTTATAGCCGGGATTCTGAGGATACCCGCCTACGGTACGGTCGATCTGATCCTGAGGGATCGGCCGAACGGTATGAAAATCCTGAATATTCTGAGCAGCAACAAGGTTATGTAACCGGACACGCTCAATCAGTTTATTGGTACGGGTTAGGTCCATCCAGCGATGACCTTCGCCCAATAATTCACGGGCTCTTTCGTCCAGGATGAAATCTATATCCACCAGGTCGGCCGTGATGGCATTTTCTGCTTCTTTGCCTGGCCAGGCTCCGCGGGCGCGTATGACATTGATGTCATCAGCAGCACCCTGCTTATTACCCATTTTCAAGCGGGCCTCCGCACGGAGCAGATAAGCTTCGCCTAAACGCATCAGAATAAAGTCACGTTGACCTTGTTCCTTTTGACGATCCGGACGGGTAGGATCGATCCACTTATTGAGTGAAGGGAAGATCCGTTCCCGGTTGACGCAATTGGCGCAATACTCTTTCCGCTCTACATACACCGTATACCTCGTTGCAGCGATGCGCTCATCCGTCCAAAGTTGATCACGCTGTGGTCCCGGAATAAATAAAGCGGTGTCACCAACCGTGAACTTGGGCTGGCCGGAAACGCCGTACCCTTTGGCTTGGTCATCATCCGTCCATTTTGGTATGGTTGAAGCATTGTTAGAAATCCAGGCATGCTTAAACGATTTGTCATAACGGGCATCCACGTTACGATCCCATAAACCAAGACAAAAATCGGTAGGGCGGAAACGTTTCCAGGGACGGCCGTTCGCAATATCGCGGGTCATTCCCGGACGCACATCGTACTCGAACAAGAAATAAAGGTGTCCGCGGTTTCCTTCCCCATCGATGCCTTCATCGACCTGGGTCTTACTGTTCTGGACCGTAAAGATCATCTCAGCGTTTTGCTCATTTCCGATAACCCACAGATCGGCATAATCGGGAAGAAGCGCGAATCCATAATCGTTGATTACACTGGAGAAGAGTGATTCGGCACGCGACTCATCGCCACTTTCTGCAAACGACTTCCAGCTTCTCGTCAATAAAGCCTTGCCCAGCAGGAATTGAGCCGCCGGCTTGGTGGCACGACCGAAATCCGTCTGCTTGTCCGGTAAATTTGCAATAGCAAATTCCAGGTCCGGGACGATGGCCTGCTTGTACACTTCGGCTATGGAGGTCCGGTTTGCATCTACCTCAACGCCTTCGGTTTCTTCCAGTGTAAGATGGACATCACCATAATGCGAGGTCAGCATGTAGTAAAACAGGGCACGCAGAAAGCGAACCTCTGCAATACGTTCATTTTTGGTTGATTCAGGAATGTCCAGAGTCTGAGAACGGTTGATTACCGCATTAGCCTGGTTGATACCCCGATAGAAATCCCTCCATGCATCTCTTACAAATCCCTGGGTCGGGTTCAATCCGCCATCGTAGCGATTCAACGTCTTATGGCTACCGTCTGCCCCATTTTCATACGTATCCG
The DNA here is from genome assembly GCA_020636355.1 of Lewinellaceae bacterium. GTDB lineage: Bacteria > Bacteroidota > Bacteroidia > Chitinophagales > Saprospiraceae > JAGQXC01. The sequence goes on from JACJYB010000017.1 coordinate 37,416, forward strand.
TACCGAAGACAGACATTGAAAATCCACGCTCAACGCCAAAAAATGGTTTCATCCACCAGTAGGTGGCTTTAACAGCATCCTCAAATCCGGAAGCTGTCGTATAGTAAGATGATGCGGATACGTCCGACACCAATTGTTCTTCCAGGAACTTGTCACAAGACTGCGTAGTGAGCGCCAGGAAGATCACGGTTAATAAAATTATCTTGTTTTTCATTTTCTGCAAATTTTAGAATTGGGCTTTGATTCCGAATAAGATCAATTTGGTGCTCGGGGTGGTGCCAGCTCCGAGGCTTGGCAAATCACCGGTATCCGTATCGTCCACTTCAGGATCGAAGGTGCTGTACTTGGCGGCAAACCACAGGTTCTGGCCGGATACATACACTTCCAGCTTACTCATATTCAGTTTGCTGGAGATCGAAGAAGGCAGTGTATAGCCCAGATTTAAGTTCCTCAATTTGACATAACTGCCATCGAAATAACCACGGGTCTGTCCATCACGAGGGAATTCCTGGTTCTGATTTGGCCGGGGATTTTCATTGCTCGGATTATCGATCGTCCAGTAATCCACATTCAGGTTATTATACCGGGCGAACAATGAATTATTTCCTACGTGAAAGTCACTATAAACCATTTGACCAACCCGGTAGTAAATGAAAGCGCTCAGACTGAGGTTTTTGTACCGGAAGGTGTTGTTGAGTCCTCCAAAGAAATCCGGAACGTCCGTACCCAGGATAACCCGGTCATTGGCGGAAATTATGCCATTTCCATCAGTGTCATCCAGTTTGATTTCACCGGGTACTTTCGCCTCCCGGGTTGCTGCTTCCTCGACTTCATTGGCCTGATAGATACCTATCTTCCGATAATCGAAAAATACGCGGATTGGTTGTCCGATAAACCAGCGATTACCGATGTCATCGATCGCATTGCCATTTTCATCACGCAAGGCCAAAGCGGTGATCTTCTCTTTGTAACTGGCAATGTTCCAGTCCAGATCCCAGTTGAATCCATCCGGATTCTGGACCAAAGCTGCAGATAAGCCCAGTTCGATCCCTGAAGTTTGAGTGGATCCGATGTTTTGCAGAACGCTTGTATAACCCGAAGTAGGAGGCAGGTTACGTGCCAGCAAAATGTCCTCTGTACTGGTCCGGTAAAAATCTATGGAACCACTGAACCGGCCATTCAGGAAATCATAATCCAGACCGACATCAAATGTTTTGGATACTTCCCAATTCAAATCCGGATTGGGGATTTCGTTCAGCCCGAATCCATAAGCATTGGCACCGCCAAAGGAATAGACTGTACGGGCAAGGCGACCTGCCGTCTGGTAAGGATTTACCGAAGTATTCCCTACTTCTCCATAGGAAGCGCGCAGCTTGAGCGAATTCAGCCAGTTGATATCTGAAAATAAGTCTTCACCGATCTGCCAGCCGGCGGAAATACCCGGAAAATAACGCCATTTGTTACCGGACAAGCGGGATGAACCATCAGCACGCAGTGTAGCCTGGATCATGTATTTACCACCAATTTCATAACTGGCGCGCCCCATAAATGAAGCCAGAGACCACTCGGTCAAACGCGATCCGACTACTCCTTTTACCTCAGCAGTACCCAGGTTGTAGAACAACTGCGATTCGTAAGGTAAATTGGCTACGTCAGTACGGTGGGATTCAGATCGCAAATGCTGGATACTCTGTAACAAGGTTATTCCCAGATTGCTATTGCCTAATCCTTTGTTGTAGTTCAATAAGTTTTCCAGGGTATAACCTACATCACTGAAGTTTTCGATCTGAGCATCAGCGGGTCCTCCCCGGTTGTCATTAGTTAATGAACTCCGGAACTGTCCGCGTTGATAATAGCGGATGTCAGGACCAAATGTGGAGGTAAACTTCAGGTCTTTCATCAGGTTAGCACTGAGGTAAACCGGAGCAAAAATCCGGGTTACTTTGCGCTCATCTACATAGGCTCCTGGTAAGATTTCATTCAGAGGGTTTGTACGGATACCGTCATTGGTCGGGAGGAAGCGAGGAGTGCCATCCTCGTTGTACGGTACCCCCAGTGGAATGTTGCCAAGCGCTTCACCCATGGTCGCACTGGAACCCCAGTTCTGGATCGAGTTGGAAACGGTAAAGGAGACACCCGTCTTAAAGATTTTGCTGATTTCGTGATCGAGATTCAGACGACCGGACACCCTTTTGTAGTCCATATTTTCGATGATACCCAATTCATCATACAGACCGACGGAAAAGTTGAATTGAGTTTTAGCTGTTCCGCCACGAACACCAATTTGATGGTTGGTTTGCCAGCCATTTTTCAGGACGAGATCCAGCCAGTCGGTATCAATCCCATTTTTAATAGCTTCCAGCTGTTCGGGAGCAAATACGTCTTCATCCGCCTTGATGGTTCCGTTCCAACCATTTCGCTGGGATTCACGACGCATGGCCATGTATTCCTGAGCATTCATCATATCAATATTGGTGATCGGACTGGTCACCCCGTAATAACCGTCATAAGTAACCACCGTGCGTCCAGATGTTCCTCTTTTTGTGGTTATAATGACCACACCATTAGCACCTCTTGAACCGTAAATGGCAGTTGCTGCTGCATCCTTCAGAATCTCCATGGATTGGATATCCTGTGGATTGATGTCACTGATGGCGTCTGTGCCGCTGGTTTGCGGGATGCCGTCAATAACAAATAATGGGTCGTTGGAAGCGGAAATTGAGCGCCGACCCCGGATGCGTATGGTGGGAGCCTGACCAGGGCGACCACCGGTACTTTGGATGTCCACTCCCGCCACTTGTCCCTGCATAGCCTGTACTCCGGAGGATACAGGAATGGAAGAGATTTTCTCATTATCCAGTGTGGCAATAGACCCGGTCACATCTCTTTTTTTCTGACTACCATACCCAACGACAACGATCTCTTCGAGAGCCGATGCCAGTTGGTTCATCTGGATGTCAACGGAGGTCTGACCAGCTACCTCTACTTCGATGAATTCGTATCCAAGGAAGGAACAGACGAGGGTGGCATTTTCCTGAACAGTAATGCTATAGGTACCGTCCACATCGGTGATCACCCCGTTAGAGGTACCTTTCTCGAGAACCGTTGCTCCGATCATCGGAGCGCCCGTCTCGTCGGTAACGGTTCCAGAAACCGTAATTTCTTCCTCCGAATTTGCGATATTTGGAGGAGAAGAAGCCCACATCACCCCATTATTTAAGACCGAGACCAGGGCCAAAAACAAGGTGATACCAAGTAACTTTAATTTCATAAGACTTAATTTTGTAAAAGGATGGTGAAATAGAATTAATCGGAAAGCATGCGTAAAAATTAAAAAAGAAATTTACTTTGCAAACGATTTCGTAAAAATATTCTTCTGTGTCAGATAAATTATAAGCCATGAAAAAAGCAAACCCGACCCGCCGTCAATTCATTCGGAATACCGCCTTGGGAGCCGCCTCTTTGTCCCTCCCACTTACTGCTAAGAGCTATAGAAGAATCCTAGGGGCTAATGACCGTATTCGTGTAGGTATCGTAGGGTTTTCGAATCGTTGCCGCGGCGCGCTGATCCCTGCCTTCCAAAACAATTACCGCGAAACGAATTTTGAGATTGTTGCTCTTTCAGACATCTGGAATCGCCGCCGGGAAGAGGGGGCAGCCTTTCTTAAAGAGAAATTTGGGAATGACATCACCCTACACCCGAACAATGAATCCTTGTACGAGGCCAACGCAGTGGATGCGGTCATCATCTCTACGGCAGACTTCCAGCACGCCTTGCACGCTACCGAAGCGGCACATGCCGGGAAGGATGCCTACGTTGAAAAACCTTTCGCAGAAACCATGGCAGATGCCCGGGTAGCTTTAAAGGCCATCAAGGAAGCGGGGATAATTGTCCAGATAGGATCACAGCGGCGCTCCGGAGCCAATTACCACCGAGCCAACGATTACATCAAGTCCGGAAAATTTGGAGATATCGTTATGGTCGAAATGACCTGGAATGTCAATCAGCCCGGACGATGGAGGCTTCCGGAACTTACTGCTTCCATTCGTGAAAGTGACACCGATTGGAAGCGCTACTTGCTTAACCGGCCTTATGAGGCTTGGGATCCGCGCAAATACCTGGAATACAGATTGTTTTGGCCCTATTCTTCCGGCATACCCGGTCAGTGGATGTCCCACCAGATCGATACGGTACACTGGTTTACCGGCATCCCTCATCCGCGGAGCGTAGCTGCCAATGGTGGCATCTATCTTTGGAAGGATGGTCGCAAGAATTTCGATACGATGACGGCTGTTTTTGATTACGGACCATTGGATAATCCAAACAAAGGATTTCAGGTCGTCTATTCATCAAGGTTTACCAATTCGGCAGGCGGAACCAAGGAAATTTATTACTCAAATGGAGGTGAATTGAACTTGGACACCAATAAAGTTACTCCTACCGGAGGCCTTAATAAACATTTCGCCGATGAAATGGGCATGCAGGCCAATTTGCTGGAAGAATATGATCTATCCTCCGCATCGGATGCAAAAGTGGAGACTTCCGCCAATACGGGCGGCGATCCCCTGACCACCGCACACATGCGCAACTGGATGGATAGTGTCCGGAGCAGAACCACACCGAATGCCCCGGTTGAAGCCGGTTATAATCATTCAATTTCAAACATTATGACCACAGCGGCACTGCGGACCGGTCAGTATGTTACTTTTGATGAGGTCAACCAGGAAGTTTTAGCCGGCGGAAAAGTATTTCAATATTGAGCTGATGAATCCTTCAAATCCTTACCAAAGTTTACAACATAAAACCGGCTTACTGGTCATCGCAATGCTGGCATACGGGATATTAATGGCGCAAAAACCTACGGAAGTGAAACCTGTTGAACTTATTCCGCATCCGCAGGATTCCGTTATTGATGTTTATATCGATGGCCGGCCGTTTACCAGTTACCGGTATACGCATAAGCTGGAGAAACCGGTATTATACCCGATCGTCAGTGCGCATGGTAAGTCCATCACGAGGGGCTTTCCGCTGGAGCCTCGTCCCGGTGAACGCATAGACCATCCCCACCATGTGGGTTTATGGTTTAACTACGGTGATGTCAACGGGCTTGATTTCTGGAATAATTCTTCGGCGATAGCGTCCGATCAACTTATCCATTACGGAAAGATCTTTCATGATGCCTATCAAATTGTCGAAGATCAGGAAGGTCCGGCGTTGAAGGTTCAATGTACCTGGAAAGATCACGCCGGCCAGGCCTTGCTGAAGGAATCCACCATATTCAGGTTCAAAAAAGACCGGGATGGTTACGTTATAGATCGCCTGACCACACTGGAAGCCTTGCAGGAGGTTTCCTTTGAAGATAATAAAGAAGGTGTTTTGGGTATGCGGGTTGCCAGAGAACTGGAAATGCCATCGAACAAGCCGGATCTTTTTACGGATGCACAGGGTAACGTCACCGCAATCAAAGTATTGGACAATACCAACGTAACCGGTGATTATCTGAGCAGCGAAGGCCTTAAGGGTGATGCTGTCTGGGGCACGCGGGGGCGCTGGGTTCGTTTGGCCGGGACAATGGAAGGTATGCCCGTATCGATTGCCATCATTGACCATCCGGATAATGTAGGCTACCCTACCTATTGGCATGCCCGCGGTTATGGATTATTTGCAGCCAATCCGCTGGGTCAGGCCATTTTTTCAGAAGGAAAAGAAGCCTTGCATTTCAAACTCTCCAAAGGGGAATCAACGACCTTCAAATACCGTATTGTCATCCAGGATAACCGTGAAATGACACCACAGCAGATTGAGCAATTCGTTATAGATTTCACCAACTGAGAAACCTGACCGATGAAAAAAAACTCACGGAGAACATTCATCAGGGACTTGTCTTTAGGAGCTGTTATGTTGCATCCGGGCATGGCCCCATTTTACACCATGCGGGATTCCATGCAATTGGGTCTGGTGACTTATTTGTGGGGCAAGGACTGGGATGTTCCTACCATTATCAAGAATTGTACGGCAGCCAATATCCTGGGCGTTGAACTGCGAACAGAGCATGCACACGGTGTTGATCCCGGCCTATCACCGACGCAACAGCAAGAAGTGCGACAGCGTTTTGCGGACAGCCCCGTCACGCTGGTTGGTTTGGGGACAAACCAGGATTATCATCATCCGGACCAGGCAAAGCTGCGGGCTTCTATTGACCGTACCAAGGAATTTATTCGTCTGAGTCAGGCAGTTGGGGGATCAGGAGTTAAGGTTAAACCCAATGCAATACCGAAGGAGGTACCCGTCGTAAAGACCATCGAACAGATCGGCAATGCGCTCAATGAAGTGGCCAGCTATGCGGCAGATTTCGGTCAGGAGATCCGGGTGGAAGTTCATGGTGAGGTAACTCAGGAATTACCGGTATTGAAATCCATTCTCGATGTGGCGGATAATCCGAATGTCAAGGTGTGCTGGAATTGCAACGACCAGGATCTCTGGGGTGATGGACTGAAAGCAAATTTTGAGCTGGTTCGGGACCGGTTTGGCGCTACCGTTCATGTCCGGGAGCTGAACATCGGACCTTATCCCTACCAGGACTTGATGGGACTATTGGTTAAGTCCCGGTACCAGGGTTGGATTTTGTTGGAGTGCCGTACGGATCCGGCGGACAAAGTGCGAGCGATGCAAGAGCAATATACGGTGTTCAAAGAAATGATCCGCAAGGTTGGGTAATCGTTGGACAACCCTAACTTTCGTACGCTCCACTTAATCAGAACCTATCCATTATATGTAATTTTGGTACCTGGATAGGAAAAGAGGTTTCCATGTACCGACAATTGATCAAACCGTTCTTCTTCAGTTTTACTGCGGAAAAAGCCCATCATCTGGCCATGCACCTGCTTCGGCTTTTCCTTTATATTCCCGGAGTCAAGGCCTGGTTCAGATTAAAACGCAATCATGCCGCTTTGCCGGTAACCAGCATGGGCATTGATTTTCCCAATCCGGTAGGCCTGGCAGCCGGATTCGATAAAGACGCCAGCTATCTGGATCAGCTGTATTATCTGGGATTTGGATATGTAGAAGTAGGTACGGTAACTCCCAGGCCACAGCCGGGTAACGATCGCCCGCGGCTTTTCCGGTTGCCAGAGGACCATGCACTGATTAACCGGATGGGATTTAATAACTCCGGGGTTGACGCGATGGTAGCACAACTCAGGAAATACCGGGGTCCACTGATCATTGGAGGTAACATCGGAAAGAATAAGGACACGCCCAATGAGGAAGCGGTAAATGACTATTTGATCTGTTTTGAGAAACTTTATCCCTATGTCCACTATTTTGTGGTCAATGTGAGTTCTCCCAATACGCCCGGCCTGCGCGAACTGCAGGACCGTGAGCCACTGTCCCGCATTTTAAGCCGGCTCCAGGCTGCCAACGAAGCCCAGCCTAAACAAAAACCGATTCTGCTCAAGATTGCTCCTGACCTGAGTGATGAACAATTGAAGGATGTTGTCCGCATTGTTCAGGATTGCAGGCTTGCCGGAATTATTGCCACCAACACCACCATCAGCCGGGAGGGCCTGAATACTTCGGAAGATACAGTACGTGCATTAGGTGCCGGAGGCCTGAGTGGCGCTCCGGTTAAGCAAAGAGCTCAGGAGGTGGCGTCCAGGATCGTGCACCAGGCAGCCGGTAAATTAACGGTTATTGGTGTTGGCGGCATTGAAACCGGAGCGGATGCGTTGGAAAGGCTTCAAATCGGATGTGATCTGATCCAAATTTATACCGGATTTATTTATCAGGGGCCGCTTATAGTCTTTCAAATCATCAAGGCGCTGCAAGCTGCAAATTATGGTGTCAAGACAAAAAGTGCGGGCCAGTAAAGCGAATTAGCTTTATCCGGTTCATTTTTTTTACTGGTGACGACCTGCCTGGCACCTTTTTTGTACGCGTTCTAGGTATGTCAGGTTTGGAACAAATGCCAGAACGATTAAATGAAAGTAGAAAGGTTCAGATAGATGTCCGGATCTTATTACTGATCGTATTGTTCTTCTGCCTCGCCCTTGTCGTGGTTAGGGGATAAAAAGCTGCAACACACTATTCCAGAATCTTAAGGCTCAAATCCAGTACACCCGCCGAGTGGGTCAACGCACCCACGGAGACATAATCCACTCCGGTTTCGGCAATTCTGCGTACGGTATGCAGGTTCACGCCGCCGGATGCTTCGGTTTCGAAACGGTGATCCACAATGGCAACAGCCTCACGGAGTATAGGCAACTCAAAATTATCCAGCATGATGCGGGTAACACCGCCATGCTGCAAGACTTCGTACAATTCCAGCAGGTTTTTCACTTCGATGGTTATTCCCAGATCCAGCTTATTGGCTTTAAGGTAAGCATGCACCTTGTCGATAGCGGATGAGATGGAACCACAGGCTGTGATGTGGTTATCTTTGATCATGATCCAGTCATAGAGTCCGTCACGGTAGTTGGAACAGCCTCCGATCCGGACAGCCCATTTTTCCAAAGGCCGTAATAAGGGTGTAGTTTTACGGGTATCCAGGATAATCACCGGCAACCCCTCCACTTCAGCGGCAAATCGTTCGGACATCGTAGCAATACCGGACATGCGCTGCATGGTATTTAAGATAAGGCGTTCGGCTTTCAGTAACGATTGCGCTTTCGCCTCAATGGTGAAGGCAACATCTCCGATGTTGACATCCGTACCATCTTCCAGGAGTTTGGTAAAGGTATGATCCGGATCAACCCGGTCCATAATTTTAGCAGCAAGGTCGACTCCCGCCAGTACACCTACATCTTTTACCAAAAGAGAAGCTTTTGATCTGGCGTTTTTATCAATACAGGCCAGAGAAGTATGATCTCCGGAGCCTACATCTTCTTTTAATGCAGTATCGATAAACCAATTGATCCAATCGGATGAAATGCCCTCCATATCAGGTCTGTTTTTGGAAATTCGCTGCAAAGATGGGGCATTTCTGCGAATGAAGCCAGCCCCAGGCAACAATTGTTCAGGAGATCAGAAGAGGATTCCCAGCCGGAATTGGAGACGGTTCATCCGGATCTTGGCATCTTCGGTCTCCTGCCGGTAGACATCATCAGCAGTTGAAGGCGTACCATTGTCGTTGACCAGAAAAGCTTTTTTACCATTTTTGGTCAGGTCCAGGATGGATTTGTGAAAATAGACTCCAAAGATCAGGGCGTTGTGTACACTGATGCTGTATTCAGCTCCTAATCCAATGCCGATACTTGGTTGCAGCTTGGTGACATCTTTGCGGATATTCTCCCCTTCCAGATCCACGTTGACTCCGGATATGGAGCCGTGCGATTTGGAGATGATCATGGGATCAATGATTGGGGCTTCCAGAAAATAGCGAAGGTATCCGTATTCTGCGGTGCGTAATTTCAGACCGACCGGAAGGTGTATTGCCTGCAGTTTGTAGCGTATGTTAGTGCCATCCGGGAGTGGTTTGATGCCGGTGTTGTAAGCCTTATTGGTCAATTCTGAATTGGGCAGTAAATTCCCCCCGATCTCGTGGTACAGCCGCCCACCCTGATTAAACGATATGGATGCTCCGATCCCAATACCGATTTGGTCGGTGAAGTACATTTCACTTTGCAAACCAAACTGAATGCCCAGATTGGCCCCGTTAGGGCTGATCAGCCGGTCGGTCGAAGAAAGCCACGAAAAATTTGGACTCATCTGGATGCCCATCCGGAAATCCTGCATCTGGGCAGTTGCTAACAGAGAAGGCAATAGAAAAAAAAGAACGAGGTATCCTTTGGTTCGCATAATAAATGCACATTATTTGATATTAATATTGCGCAACCTGTACTCAGGTTCATACATAAAACGCTACAAGATGCAATATTTGTTCAAATCGATATCGATAATACTGATATCTATTGTCTTCTGGCAATGTCAGCAAGCTGTGGAAGAATCCATTCCGGATGTATCACAAATCGAAGTAAGCTACCATACCTACCGGCTGGATCAGAGTCTTTTTGATTCCGATACTTCAGCGATTCGGGATACGCTGAACGCCTGGAATACCAAGCACCCGGTCTTTACAACCATTTATCTGAGACGGATTTTGGGACTCGATAAGGCTAGCGATGAGGAGACGGTACAGACCCTGAGGGAAATGCGGCAGGATAGTGGAATCCAGCACCTCATTCACATCGTGGACAGCGCGTACCATGATGTATCAGACCTGCAGGAAGCTTTTCATCAGGCATTTCAATTTGCCAGGTACTATTTTCCGGAAAAGTCGATTCCTGATCTGTATACCTGCATTTCAGAATATACCATAGCCAATTTTCTATTTTCCGACGAAGAAGGGAATGATGCGCTTGGAATCGGCCTGGACTTCTTTTTGTTCCCGGAAATTGATTATAAGGCCCTTGACCCATCCAATCCTATCTTCTCTGATTATCTGGCAAGGACATTCACCCGGGAACATTTGGTCCGAAAGGCGTTGGAGTCCTGGGTCGATGACTGGGTAGGAGCCGTTCCTGCACAGGGCCAGATGATCGACTACGTCATCCACAACGGTAAAAAGCTTTACCTCCTGCATAAATTAATGCCGGCCATCCCGGATAGTATTCTTTTTGAATTCACGGGCCCGCAGACAACCTGGTGCCTTGCCAATGAATTGGAGATCTGGACCTTCTTTATTGATCAGAATCTGCTCTATTCCAGTGAAATGCGGAAGTTCAACAAATATGTATTTCCCGGTCCTACCTCAGCAGGGATGCCGGAGGCTTCTCCCGGACAGACCGGGAACTATATTGGTTACAGAATCATTCAAGCCTATATGAAACAGCACCCCGAAGTTAAATTAACCGATTTGCTGGCAGATACCGACGCGAGAAAGCTTCTCAATGAATCCCGGTATAAGCCGGTCCGGCAATGACCTTATGGGACGCAATTGGTGAAATAAAAAGGGATAAGTACATTTAAGCTTAAATCAGGAACAATGAGCCGTACAATACCTCTGGTCGATCTGGACCAATATAAGAATGGAAATGATGCTGAGCGGAGTGCTTTCATCAACCAGTTGGGAGATGCATTTTCTCAGGTTGGCTTCGTGGGCATGGTGAATCACGGGGTGCCGGCTGAACTGGTGGATACTTTTTATTCCGAAGCAAAACGCTTTTTTGCCCTGCCGGTAGACACCAAGCGAAAATATGAAGTTCCCGGACTGGCCGGTCAGCGAGGCTATACTTCTTTCGGCAAAGAACATGCGAAACAATCCAAGGTGGCTGACCTGAAAGAGTTTTATCAGATCGGTCAGGTGGTGGTCGATGGCGACCCAATCAAAAATGAATATCCGGATAATGTATACGTGGAGGAGACACCGGTTTTCACGAGCACCGGGGACCAGTTATACCGGGCGTTTGAGACTTCAGGAAGTTGGCTCTTACAGGCTATTGCAGAATATTTGAATCTCGGCAAAGATTATTTTAAAGAGAAAATCCAAAACGGCAACAGCATTTTACGGGCAATACACTATCCCCCTATATCGGAAGAGCCTAAGTCGGCTATCCGCGCGGAGCAACATGAAGATATCAATCTGATTACTTTATTGGTCGGTGCTTCAGCAGGAGGGCTGGAATTATTGAACAAGCAGGGTGAATGGTTAGCCATTATGCCGGAAGAAAATGAAATCGTTGTGAATGTCGGAGATATGCTCCAACGACTCACCAACAATGTGCTGAAGTCAACCACCCACCGCGTGGTCAATCCTCCGCGGGACCAATGGCATCAGCCCAGGTTATCGATCCCGTTCTTTCTTCATCCACGTAGTACGATGGATCTGACGTGCCTGGAGCAATGCGTAAACACCGATCATCCACTGGCTTATGAACCCATTACGGCCGGAGAATATCTTGATGAACGATTGCGGGAAATCGGTTTGAAAAAATAATTTTACATTGGAAGGTTGACCTTTTTACAATATCGCGTCTTTACAGAAGCTATTAATTATCTTACATTTGTTAGTCAAACAGTTTAAATCATGATAACTCTTAGTGTTTTTGCATTCCTGCCAGGCGGTTGGGAACTTGTCGTAGTAGTATTCGTAGTGCTATTGCTCTTCGGCGGCAAGAAAATTCCTGAACTCATGCGCGGCATGGGCAAAGGTATTCGCGAGTTTAACAATGCCCGCAGTACCATTGAAAACGAGATCCGTGAGGGAATGCGTGAAGCAGATTCCAAAAAGATCGAAGAGAAGACACAGGAAAAACAATCCTAGGTTTTTCCGGTTAGGACATACATACCCTGTATTTTGGATTGACTCTTGAAATACAGGGTTTTTTTATGCTTTCCATCGCAGCAAAGATGCTTTCCGCATCATAGATTCAAGATCTTTCCACAAGAGGGAGCCCATGATCCGGCCTTCTTCGGCCACCGGCAATACTGGCATCCGGTAGCGCTGCATGACCTGATAGGCCACCTCAAGCGGCAATCCGGGACTTACTGATTGGCTGACAGGCAAAGCCAGTTGATCCACCGGTGTGTTCTCCGGTAACGTTTTCTTCTGCAGATCCTCGGCAATAAGGTAGTGCGTTATCGTTCCCATCGGATTGGTGAGGTAAAGGACCGGATGCAGAGCCATTAACGCTGAGATGGAGCCGAACGGAGCATCGGGACTAATCGTAACGACCTCCGGGATCATTTGATCTCCGATGGTCTGCCCGCGCAACATTTCTTCAATCCGGGTTGACCGGTATTCCAATCCAGCATTGATGAAGATGAAAACTCCGATGAATACAAGCACCCATTCTCCCCAGTAAATACCAACACCTACAAAAGTAAGCGCAAAGAGACGGCCGATCCAGGAAGCCACGAAAGTCGCTTTCCAACGACGCATGAACAGGGCAAGCAGGGAGCGCAATACCCGTCCTCCGTCCATTGGAAATGCCGGCAGTAAATTAAATATGGCCAAAAAAACGTTCATGGTCATCACATAAGGGAGGATGCTGTAACGATTAAGCACCATTGTCTCGGAGTCCGTTTGGATCAGGGTAGGAAGGTGCCACAATTGCAATAACAAATAAAGTAAACCGGCAATAACCAGATTGACAGCAGGACCGGCCAAAGCGATCCACAATTCCTGCCAGGCTTTCTCTGGTATACGCTCCAGGCGGGCGATTCCTCCAATAGGAGATAATATGATGTCCTTAGTATCGATGTGATATCGCCGGGCCGTGAGTGCATGGCCGAATTCATGAAGCACCACACATGAAAAAAGGATTAAGAAAAGGAGCAGCAGCCAGAGCGTTCCCGATGCGGAAAGGTCATTACGCCGTGCTTCAAGCAGTACCAGTACAAGGATCAACCCAAACGACCAATGCATTAAAACCGGAATACCGGCAGCCTGAAATAGCTTTACAGTGCCTTTCACAGTGGTTCTTGTTTAACCGGGAGACAGATTCCTGATGATTGCCTCTGGCAATGCACAATGCGTGGTTTCAATGCGATGAGCGGTGTTCTGAGCAAATTAATAAAATACCGGAGGATACAATTGCCCTTTGAGAATATGCCTGGCGATGACCAGTCGCTGGATCTCTGAGGTGCCTTCATAAATCTGAGTGATTTTTGCATCTCGCATCAATCGCTCGACATGATATTCCTTTACATAACCGTATCCACCATGAATTTGTACGGCCTCGACGGTATGGCGCATAGCCACATCGCTGGCAAAAAGCTTAGCCATGCTGGCTGCCATACTGTAATCCAGGCCTTTATCTTTTAGTTGTGCAGCCCGGTAAACCAAAAGCCGGGCAGCATCTATTTCGGTCGCCATATTGGCCAGTTTGAAGGCAATTGCCTGATGCTGTACGATCGGCTTGCCGAAAGCTTCGCGTTCTTGTGCGTATCGGAGTGCAAGTTCGTAGGCCCCGGCAGCAATCCCCAGTGCCTGGGAAGCAATTCCTATCCGGCCTCCGTCAAGGATTTTCATCGCAAAGGCGAATCCTGACCCGTCCTCACCAATGCGGTTTTGTACCGGCACCCGGACATCATTGTACATAATGGTGTGGGTGTCGGATGCCCGGATACCCAATTTATCCTCTTTGGCGCCAATAGTAACACCCGGCCAGGACGTCTCAACCAGAAAGGCGTTGATACCGTGATGACCCTTGTCGGGTGCTGACTGGGCGATGACGATATGCAGCTTTGATGTTCCACCGTTGGTGATCCAGTTTTTGGTGCCGTTAAGAATATAATGATCGCCATCGCGCAATGCTTGCGTCGACTGGCGGGTGGCATCACTACCTGAACCCGGTTCGGAAAGGCAGAAGGATCCAATCCATTCTCCGGTTGCTAAGCGGGGCAGGTATTTCTTTTTCTGTTCTTCGCTGCCTTTTTTTTCGATTCCATGACATACCAGCGAATTATTGACCGACATAATGACGGAGCAGCTGCTATCGACTTTGGAGATTTCCTCCATGGCCAACACATAGGATAGGGTGTCCATGCCGCCCCCACCGTAATCTGGGGAAACCATCATACCTAAAAATCCTAATTCGGCCATCTTGGCTACTTGCTCGGCTGGATAGCGCATGGTTCGGTCGCGGTCGATCACTCCGGGCAACAATTCTTTCTGTGCGAATTCCCTGGCAGCTTCCTGGACGGCAAGTTGCTCATCATTCAGTTGGTAATTCATGGCGATTTGGCTTAGGCTTCCTTTATTGCACCTGGTCACCGCGTAAGATCCGGTAACGCTTGCGTGCATCTACTGCAAAGGTACTGTTTGAAAACTCGATAAATAGTTTCTCATAGAGAGATTTTGCCTTTTCGAGATCGACCAATTCGTACTCGTAGAGAGAAGCCAGTTTGAACAGCGCGTTGTCCGCCCGGATTTCATCGGCATGCTGGGTCACAATTTCTTCGTACAGATTGGCGGCGGTCTGAAAATCGCGATCTTTTTCAGCCAGTCCGGCTTTGAGGTAGAGCACATCATCGTCCAGTCCATGATCCGGATATTGTTGTTGAAGCGAGTCCAACTTTACTTCGGCTTCCTGATCGCGATTCTGAAAAGCCAGGAGCTCTGCATCTGCATACATTTTGAGCGGGCGGGCTGTGGTGTCCAGGCCCAGGTTATCCATAATGAAGATAGAGAGGTCCAGCGCATCGTTGGCAATCAATTTTGAAGTGGAAGCTTTAAGAATATCAAACTGTTTCTGGGCCCATTCGAAGTCACCGGCAAAATAGGACAAGCGGGCATTTTTGAAGCGTGCTTCTTCACCGATCTCTTCTTCCTTAAAGGCTTTATCGACCTGGGAGTACAGCAGGGTGGCATCCCAGATGTTGCCATCCATCAGGTAATAATCGGCTAATTGCAACTTAATTTGAGCCAGCAAGAAGTCATTAACACCGGGGGTGGACTTCAGATCTTCCAGGATTGTAATGGCTTTTTTGAGATCTTTCAGGTAGAATGCCTCTAATTTGGCGAGATCCATGACGATTAGCGCAGTTTGGGCATTGGTACCGACTTCCTGAATGAAGGTTTCGAATTCCGTCTCCAGTTCTTTGAGTTCGTCGGGGTTAAAGCTTCCTCCTTCTGCCAGCTCTTCCCGCTTCGCTATCAGTGATTTTCGTTTGGACTCCATGTAAAACGGACAGGTGGGACCTTTATCGTTGAGGATGTATTTGTACGCATTGATGGCTGTTGGAAAATCATGGGCGTTCAAAGCAATTTCACCCAGGTTAAATACCCGCATACCGTTTTCACCCAGTCTCCGGTCAAGGGCCATTTCCTGGCGCAAGGCCCGGTCATAGGCTTTTTGCTGAACAAAAACCCAGCTGAGCAGGTCGTTGTACTGAAGAGCATCCGGGTTGGATTGCAATCGCTCATAAAGCTGGCTCTGCAATTCGGCCAGGTCGTCCTCATACAGGAAGCGCTGGAACAGCGATTTGGTTTGTTGCAGGCGGGCCGGGACCTCATCCAGGCTCTCCAGGTAATAATGGATCATCTTGGGCTGATCGCCTTTCCGGCGATACATCTCCGCCATGTAATAGGAGAAGTCGGCTTTATCTTTCAGAATCTTCAGTCCTTTTTCGTAGGTCTTTTCTGCCAGGTCATAATTGGCTTGCGCCATAAATAAGTTGGCCAGCTGAATGACCTGGAACCGGTCCGCCGGGAGGTGATCGATCGCTTGTTGGTATTGTGCGTCGGCTTCATCTTGCCGTCCCTGCCTTTCCAGCAATTTGCCGTAAGTGACATACAGGGTAGAAGATTCAGGATATTTTGCCAGGTGGGACTGAATAGACGTCTCAGCTTTATCGTACGCTTCGAGGGCCAATAAGCAGTCTACGTACTTGGAGAGGTAATATTCCTGACGGTTGTTTTGCGTATAGAGCTTGTCGTAAAGGATGGCCGCCTTTTCGTATTCGCCGTTGATGTAATATTGATTTGCCAATCGTACGTTGGCATTGTTGGCGTTATTATTGGTTTGCTGGCTACGGGAAACCGTCCCGAGCAATAACAGCAGGAGTAAAGGAAAATAACGCTTCATAGGATCATACTTTGCAAGCGATTAAGATAAAGGAAGATATTCAGTACAACGAAAGGTGACCTGGAAAAGTTGTAAATGGTGCCAGAGCTTAGGCAATAAAAAAGGGCAACCGGATTGCGGCTGCCCTTCTTTAATTTATTGATATCCGGAGAAAATCAATTCTCGAGTTTGAAACGTACTGGCAGGTTATACTGTACCCGTACTGGCTGTCCTCTTTGTTTTCCGGGTGACCAACGTTCACCCATTTCATTCATGAGGCCTACAACGCGTACGGCTTCCTCGCCACATCCGGCTCCAATGTCACGGACCAGTTCGACGTCGGTGATTGTTCCGTTTTTCTCAACAACGAAACGAACGACGCACATACCCTGGATACCGTTTTCACGGGCGATCGCCGGATACTTGATGTTCTTATAGATGAATTCAAGCAATTTCTCTTTCGCACACTTTTCCTTTTCTTCTTTCCCTCCGGCAACGTCTTCACAACCGGGGAAACGTGGATTTTCTTCTACCACTTTGAAGATCTCCTCCACCTTTGGTTTTGGTGGTGGTGGCGGCGGCGGTGGCGGTGGCGGTGCTTCTTCTTTAATTTCTGGTGGTTTCTCCTCGATCACCGTCTCTTCATCGATGGACTGGTCCTCGAAAGTAACCGACTCATCTTCTTCTATTACTTCTTCCGGAACCTCTTCGATTACTGGCGGCGGTGGCGGTGGCGGCGGCGGTGGCGGTTCAGCCGTTTGCGGCGGCTGCACTTCCAACTCCTCCTCAATGTCCAGATCGGAGAGATCGTATTTGATCTTGTCTTCAAATCTGGTCCAGTTAAACGCAAGCAACGTCAGTAACAAGGAGGTTACAATCCCGGCCCACAAGAAAGTAGGTGACCACTTAAAAATGTTCACATCGGGGTATTTCGCCCGGGCCATCAGTGGTGAAGCCCACTTCTTGCCAGCATACTTTTCTGCAAAGCCACTTTCTGACTTGCGTGCGAGATCGATACGGAAAAGGAAGATGAGGGCAAGAATTACCACTACCAAGCCCACAAAGGCTATCAGTAGATAATTACCCGTAATTGAAAAATCTCCCATGTTTAACTCCGTTTTTTATGGTTTAAAATCAAAAAAACAAAATATCCTGCAAATGAGCCTATAATATTAGCAAGAATATCCAGAAACTCAAAATGCCTTCCTACAGACAGCCAGCGCTGCAATCCTTCGATGCAAATGCTGTAGGCAATGATGCCTGTCAAGATGAACACAACCGGTATTCTGTCGCGGTATCCGTGCAGGGCGAGGAAGGATAATATGCTGTAAAATCCGAAATGCCCCAACTTATCTGCAAACGGAACACCCATACCTGGTGTCATGGAACCTGGTAAAAGGGAGAGTACCGTAATCAATACGATCCAAATCCAGGTCAACCATTTGTACCCTTTGGATGATAGATGCAAACCGGTAATGTTTTTGGTGTGTGTCCGGAGAATTTTTTACGCGATAAGCTCCTGATATGCAGCGGCGTCAAGGAGCGATTCCAACTGGGATGAATCGGTCATTTCAATTTGTATGACCCATCCTTCGCCATAGGGGTCTTCATTGATAAGACCCGGATTATCTCCTTCGTTCTCGTCCAATGCCGGGTTAAAGGCTACAATCTTCCCGCTCACCGGCATGAAAAGGTCTGACGTTGTTTTTACAGCCTCCACCGTGCCAAATACTTCATCCTGCTCGACCGTTTCACCGACGGTCTCAACCTCCACGTACACCAATTCCCCTAATTCTCCCTGGGCAAAATCGGTGATACCGACGTAAGCTGTATTTCCTTCAACGCGGATCCATTCGTGTTCTTTCGTGTATTTCAGATTCTCTGGCGTATTCATGATTTACCCTGATTTTATTGAATCATTTTTTTAATCGACGCGAAAGATAATGATTTTGGTCTTTCCAAGGGAAGGCCAAGTGCACGAGACCAACATTGTGCGGCAAGCACGCCCAATGCTCGGGAAACGCCGAACATCACCGTATAATAATTGTAATCCTTCAAGCCGTAATGGACGAGGATAGCACCGGAATGGGCGTCCACATTTGGCCACGGATTTTTGACTTTACCCAGTTCCTGCAGGATACCAGGAACGATATCAAATAATTGCCAGACGATTTTGACAATGGCGGATTCATGCAGATACTCTTCGGCGAAGACTTTCTGAGCAATAAATCTCGGATCCGGCTGACGGAGGACAGCATGACCATAGCCGGGGATCACCTGGCCTGCTTCCAGGGTGTTGTGAATGTAATCGGCTATTTGTGCTTCGGTGGGATCCATGGTCCCAATCTCGTCGATCATGCCAAAAATCCACTTGATCACTTCCTGGTTGGCCAAGCCATGCAGTGGTCCTGCCAATGAATTCATGCCACCAGCAAAGCTCAGGTAAGGATCGGAAAGCGTAGAGCCTACCAGATGGACGGTGTGGGCGGACGCATTACCCCCTTCATGGTCGGCATGAATGGTGAGGTAGAGCCGCATATAACTCTTGAAATCGGGTTGATCGTAACCCAGCATATGTGCATAATTTCCGGACCAGTCGAGGTTTGGATCAGCAGCAATGTGCTTACCCTGGCCAAATGATCTACGGTAGATGTAAGCAGCCAGTAACGGCAAGCGGGCGATCAGGTTCATCGCATCCTCGTAGGTGTAAGACCAGTAATCGGATTTGCTCATGCCCTCCGCATATTTTGCTGCAAAGAGGGAATCAGGTTGCATGGACATGATCCCAATAACAAACTGGGTCATCGGATGGGTCTCCGGACTGAGCGCTTCCAGGACATTGATGGTTTGCTGGGGTAAATTTTCCCTTCTGCGCCATTCTGCAGTCAGCCACTCCACTTGTTCCTGAGTAGGGATTTCGCCAGTGAGCATCAACCAAAACAGTCCTTCCGGCATGGGCTCTTTTCCCCCTTTCCATTTGGGCAGCAGTTCCCGGAGTTTTGGAATGCTATAGCCTCGGAAACGTATCCCTTCTTCGGGATCCAATTGGGATGTCTCCCATAACATCGATTTGATCCCACGCATCCCACCAAAGACCTGACTGACCACGACCTCATCGATCTTCCGGTCTCCATTCAATTTCAGGAAATCTTTTACTTCCTGTCCTACTGTGGTTGCAACTTCTTGAAACCTTTGCTTCAGTATGTCCATTTGTTTTTTTACAGTTTATGTTGACGATTAAATGTGTTCATTTCATTGGCCTCAGGATGACCATTGCTTGCCTACTTTTGGGGCTTCCGTTTCCTAACATTGAAAAGCGGCTAAAGTTACAATATTGCACAATAAATGATTTGATCCTTATCAATTATTCGGGACCTCGCCTCACCGCAAAGCTTATTTCCGCCACAAAGCCCAAAGCCAGCAAATTATTGGGTTTATTTCATTCCAATTCCGTGATCCGGGTCACAGGAAAGCATGTCTTTTTTAAGCACTGTAAACTTACCGGATCAGATTGATGGCTCCGGTACGATTACGGAATTTCCCGTCCTCCATTTGCAGAACCACCTGATAGGTATATACTCCGGGAGGCAGCGGGGCGCCCCGGTGATTACCATCCCATCCGGCAATCCCTTCCTGTGGGTCTATATGGCGCTGATCAAAGACGATATTCCCCCATCGATTGTATACCTTAAAGTCGACGATTTCTACCAGGTCTTCGTTCCCCAGAATGGAAAATACATCGTTTTGCCCATCGCCATTTGGAGTAAATACATTGGGTATGTAAACATGATAATAGGATAAATCCAGATAAACCAGACTGTCACATCCTTCCGATGAGGTAAGCCGGAAGAGTGACTGGATTGGTTCCTTGATGCGATGATGCCCCAGTTCAAAGGTTTCCCCATCAAAAATGCGTACCCGATTGGAATCAACCGGATATTCAATGACATTCAGATGCAGGCTCACGACGGAGTCGCAACCTTGCCGGGTATAAAAAGTATCCCGGTAATCTCCGGAGGCTGATAGCAGTCGGTCTTTGAACTGGTATTGCTCGCCGATACAAATCTGTTTCCGGTCCACGGCAACAAAATGAGGCTTGAGATAGGCATATGCCTGTGTCACCCGGCATTCGTCCGGTGAGGTGATGCGTGCCTGGTATGAGCCATCGCCATACATATGGGAGAGCTGCGCTCCGGTCTCGCCAACGATGGCCACACCGTTTTTATACCATTGGTAGTCCAGGGAATCGTAGGCAGGCAGATTCAACCGGAAATCCGGTGAGCAAGGATGTTGATCGGAAGTGATCTGGAATTCAAAGGATTTGGAGTCGGCAAGGACCAGGTTATCAAAAAAATAGTAAATGTCATTGGAAGCACTGACCGGGGAACAGTCCGGCCCGATCGCAACGGCATAAATGTCCTCGCGGGGCACGATGGTAATTTGCGTGCGGACCCAGTTGTTGCTGCCACTCAGGTAAACGGACCCCAGTTCTTTCCAGCCCGGACCATTCAGCGGGCAGCCGTGACCGGGATCTCCCAAGCCAAAGGGTAAATATTGACAATCGGTCGAGCCGTAAAAAACTACGGAAGTGGGCGGTGAAATCTGAGATGTGGAGAAGCCGATATAAAAGCGAAAGGTGTAGGAAGTGCCGGCGCGCAACGGAGATAGGAGACAAGCACCGGTGTATTCCTTCCAGTTTGGTTCGATGTTGTTTTGAAACCGTCCATTGCGGAATCCGATGCAGGCTTCACCATCCGGTAAGGGTTGTGGTACAGGAATGTTGGGCCAACCAAACCATCCGCAGGTGTTCAGATAATCGGTGGTAGCTTCCGAAGCTTGAATCCACGTGACGGCACAATCCAGCTGTCCCCGGTTGGTTGGGCAGCAGGTCCTCTCCTCAAAAGAAGGATTTGGAATCAGGGATACCGGCTTGATGATCTTGCACACACAATCCGGATCGTTGAGATCGATGAGGCCGTCACCATCATCATAAATGCCATTGGTACAATCCTCCGGTGCCGATGAAGGCATCGTCGCATTTCCCGCCAGTAATAACAGTCAGCAGAGGACAATGAAAAGGCGTGATCCGGACACAGTACTTTTTTAGCAAAACAATATTAACCTGCAAAACGGTTCTTGGGAAGAAAAAACATACCCCTGGAGGCATCCACTTAAAGATAACGGAATTACATCCACCCCAAGCGTACCTTTTTGCCAAAACGGAAAAACCAATTACTGAACGGCGATGTGTCTGTCCTGCTTAATCCTCATCTTTGTATAAAAATAGAGATCGTGCTGGTTGTCCAGGGAAAATTGATTCATCCGGATGTTCTGAAGGAACAATTCGTCTGTCATTTGGATAAATGCAAGGGTGCCTGCTGTTGGGAAGGATCTTATGGTGCGCCACTGAATAAAGAAGAGGTGGAATTGTTGAAACAACTCAATCCGTGGTCTCCTTAATCTCCCGGAAGGACACCATGCATTGCTAGCTGCAGAGGAGGCCGGTCGCTATTACCGGGGATCAGCAGTGGGGCACCAATCTGAGCTGCCGATGGTGCCTGCGTCTACCTGATCAGGGATGATAATGGCATTGCCAAATGCGGCATCGAGCATTGTTGGAAGCAGGGCGAAATTTCTTTTCGTAAGCCCTCAGTCCTGTCATTTGTATCAGTCCGGGTGCGGAAGGACCCATTCACCGGGATGGAGATGTCCCTATACGATCGCTGGGATATCTGTCAGGACGCCTGTGCCCTTGGAGCTGCCCAGCAGGATTCCGGTGTATTGGTTTGTAAAGGAGGTCGCCATCGGGTCTACGGAGATAGGCCTTTTACGCAGAACTTGATGCCATAGCGCAATCCTACCCTGAAAATGAACCGGAACGATAAAGCATGATCCAGGAAAAGAAAAATATAGTTTTGATATTGTAGGATAACATGTACTTGCAGGGGTTTTTCAGTAGGTATTACGTAAATAAAAAAATTATATGGCTTTAATAGGGACTATCCGAGCTAGCTGGATTCTGGTTGTTACGATTGCGGTAGCTCTGGGGAAGTTCTTAATCCTTGGATATCACCAACTCTGCACAGCGGTGGCCAGGCTACCCGGTAATAGGCAAAGTGAATGGAGAAGAGATCACCCTGACCGAATTTAACAACACCCAGCAGGTCCTTTATTCCAACAGTGGCGCGGATATTTACAATCAGCGTTCATACCTGTGGGAATTATTTCGTGGAAAAATCCATCGTAAAGACCGAATCCGATGCCTTTGGTTGGGCGTAGGCGATGTGGAATTGGAAGACTTGCAAACGGTAACAATCTTAGCCCTACGATCATCCGTCAGCAGTTTCAAAACCCGCAGACAGGTCAAATAGACCGCGAGCAACTGAATCAGATCAAACAAGTGATCGAGTCAGGACAAGCTCAACTAATCTGGCAACCCTATTGGAAATATCAGGAAGAACTAGATCATCAAATCGCAGCTGCAGACCAAATTAAATACGCTGATCACCAAATCCATTTTTACACCTTCCTGGATGGCAGAACGGCATAAAAGATTAAAATGAAAAGATCAGCTTTGAGGTATGTGCAGATTCCTGATGAGGTGGAAGATGCTGAAGTGGAAGTAGGATGCAGATATCAAAGCTTATATTGATGATCATAAGAAAACCCTATACCGGACGAAGAAACCCGGCAGGTGAGCTATGTGAAATACGAAGTGATTCCAACTTCAGAGACTCAGCAGTGCCATCTATACAGACATTCAGGAATTGGTCACACCTTTGCAGAAGTCAACCAATGATACCCCTGTTTTTGGATCAGAATTACAGCCAGTACGATCCGGTCTACTACACCCGGGAAGAACTTAACCCGGTAATCGCTGATACGCTGGTGACCTTGCACCCCGGGCAGGTTTATGGACCGTACATCTCCGGTAACAACTTCGAGATCGTCAAACTGATGGATTACCAAGATCATTCCGGACTCGGTTAAATCACGGCATATCCCTGCGTACCGCCAGTCCCAACAATTCAGGCAGAATGAGTGCAGCTTATCGCTACATCGATAGCATCAAGACCCTGATTGAGACTGGAGTTGCATCTTGGACTCGCTGGCCCGCACCGATGCCAGTGGATCCGGTTCTGCCACCTTGGTGAGAATCAGGTTATGCCGCGTTAAATCGTATGGTAAAGCCATTTAACGACATGATTTTTTACCAGGCAAAAAAGGGTGAACTGAATATTGTAGCTACGCAGTTTGGAATCCATTTGATCGAAGTGGAGGATTACAAATTCATTGAGAATAAAGAAGGTTATAAGATCGGAACCATTGTCAGCCCGATCATCCCAGCGAGGGCACCAGAATGAGAGATTTACAACCAGGCAGCCGATTTTGTTTCCAGCAACCGGACTTTGGCCGAAATGCAGAAAGCAGCAGATGAAAATCCGGCTTTGAGTGTGGAGAAGAGCGGGTTTTGCAGGAAAATGACGCTTATATGCTGGAAGTCGGAACCGGACTGACCGCTCGTGATATCATCAGTGGGCATACAGCAAGAATACAGAAATGGATGCCGTATCCCCGGATGTTTACATTTATCAGGATCCGGTCACCATTACTACACTCTAAATACCTGATCGTCGCGTTGAGTGACGCTTCAGCTGGCTGGTCGTCGCCAGCATCGAAAGTGTGCGGGAAGATGTAACTCCATTGGTACGTAATCAGAAGAAAGGACGGGTTATCGCCGGTAAGATTACCGGAACCGATCTGCTTCCATCGCAGGACAGTTCAGTACTGGATGGACTCAGCACAAAATGTGACGTTTGTGAGTAGTTTTGTTCCTGGTCTGTAATGAACCTAAAGTGATTGCCGAAGCCTTCAAATTGTCGAAGGATGCAACCTCCTCACCCATCATCGGTGAGAGAACGGTGTTTTGCGCTCATCAAAGTGACCGACAAAATTGAAGACGCTACCGATCCAAATATTGCTGCCCTCCGTCAACAAGCCAGCGCGCAACCGCGTTCGCCATCGCCTCACGGTTGATCGAATCATTGCGGAAGAATGCTAAAATAAAAGACTACCGCTCGACGTATTATTGATATGAATCGAGTGGTTTATACATATATGGTCATCCTTACCGGGGTGACCATTTTTGCTATATAGTCAGAAGCTGCGCCAATTGGAGCAGCAGGTTGATAACTATACGGAAAATATAACCGTGAATACCGAATCCGGTCTTAAAGAAGGCACCTACATAAAGTACGATGCCAGCGGGAAGATCATGGATGAGTCTAGTCTATCTCGATGATGTATTGCACGAGTTCGCAAATTATACGATACGACAAGGCAGGTCGTGATCGAAGACATTACAATCACGGGAATTTTGCCGGTGACTATAAGACCTATTATCCCAACGGCCGCATCAGAGATGGAGGAATTATCAGGAAGGAGCCATGTCCGGCGTTTGGAAACGTTATTATCAGGGAGGTCAACTGATGGAAGAGGTGGCCTTCTCCGGGAATAAAGAGAACGGCCCTTTCAAAGAATACTATGAAAATGGCAACATCAAAGCAGAAGGTTCCTACCTTAATGGTCCGAAAGAAGACGGCGAACTAAAGCTCTATGATGAACAAGGCACCCTCGTCAAGAAAATGGAATGTTCGGATGGAGTTTGCCATACGACCTGGCAAGCGGAAAGCAACTGATCTGCGTCTCATCCTTTATTTGCTCGTTTTTACGACTGCTCTGACTGCCCAGGTGGACAGCCGCTATGTGTATGAATTTACCCGTTTTCCCGTCAGCCCGATGCAGACTGCTTTGGGTGGTGCTCCCATCGCACTGGCTACCGAGGATGCGGCCCAGGCTACCATCAATCCGGCCTGATGGACTCTCTGGCAGCCAGCAACCTCAGTGCCAATATTGACTTTCATTTTGCGGGCATCAAACAGATCTACGCAGGCTACGGACAGCGTTGGAAAAACTCCCGTGCATTACTGGGCTACCGGACTGCAATACCTGTCATACGGATCCTTCGATGGTGCGGACGAGATTCGGCAACTTTACCACGCCGTTCTCTGCCGGTGATTTTGCCTTTCAGGCATCGCTTGCGCGCAGCATCCATCCACTGTGGCGGGCAGGAGCTTCTTTGAAGTGGATCTTCAGCAGCCTGGAAGGCTATAGCAGTACCAGAGCAGTGCTGGATCTGGGACTTCACCGCCGTTCCCTGGACGGATTGACCCAGCTGGGCTTGGTGTCCACAATTTGGGGACCCAGTTTACACCTTTGTGCCCGGTCAATCACGAACCGGTGCCTTTTGATCTGCAATTTGGCGTTAGCCGGCGGCTGGCACACGTGCCTTTCCGCTTTTCTACCGTCGTCCTACCATCTGCATCGCTGGAACCTGCTTTATGAAGACCCCAATTCCGATCAGGATGTGGATCTGTTCGGCGAGCCGATACCGGGACCTAGCGCTTTTTCCAAAGTGGTCGATAACCTCTTTCGTCATGTGATCTTCTCCGGGGAGATCCTGCTGGGTAAGCAGGAAAACCTCCAGATTCGTTTTGGGTATAACCACCTGCGGAGGAAAGAACTATCGGTGGATCAGTTCAGAGTCTGGCCGGATTTTCGGGCGGCATCGGTTTTAAAGTGAAGAAGATCCAGTTTGATTATGGGTTCAGCACCTATCACCTGGCTGGCTCCACCCATCACCTTGGCATCCGGCTGGCGATCCGGGAGTGGATCAAACCGAAGATCTAGCAACAAGGGATAACAATTTAGCTTATTAAATTCAGGTAAGAGCCCACTGCGATCAATTAGTTATCAGGTAAATATACCATTTCAGCCGAAATGAAATTTGACAAACATTTTCCGACGGAACGACTGAAACCCACATCAAATATTTGTAGTGGCTGAGAATGCATTGGAAAGCGAAGTACAAAATATTTCCTCCTCAGGCATAGTGATGGGATTTCAATAAAGGACAACTGGCCACAATTACAGACCAGACGGAAAGCAAACTGAACTCCACAGGAATTTACAGGCATTTCCGATCGGTACAAAAATCTTAAAAATTCAGCAGAACATCAGGACGGTACTGGTTTCTTTACCGAAGTAGGGTTTATGCACTTCGCTACCCATCCAGCCAATGAGTTATTTAATTTAAGCCTTTCACTGGAAACTATTTTTGACAAAGGCAAAGTGAATGAAGTCCAGGAAAAATTATCGGTTGCTAAAACAGATAAGCAACGAATAAAAGCGGTGGAGCAATTTTTACTCACACAACTGAGGGAAATCGATACGGATAAACTTATTGTCGAGGCAGTTAAAATTATTTACCAATCAAGGAACCATTCAAGATCAAGGGAATTGATCGAAAAATTGATCAGCCAAAGCCCGTTCGAAAAGCGGTTTCGCAGAGTGGTGGAACAACGGCTAAAAATTTGCTTCCATTGTCCGATTTAATTCGGTTATTGAAAATATCAGCGAACCCAAAACCCTCACAGAGATTTGCTACCAATACCATTTCTTTGACCAGGCTCCACTTTATCAAAGACTTCAGGCAATATACTGGTGATACGCCGGAGAACTTTAAGCGCTTCTTGTAGAAAAACGATTTTTTACAATTAAAAGGATTTTTGAGCTTGCACTTTTGTAGCGTATCCATAAAGCAATGGCATCAATTAATTTTAAGGTAAAAGCACGAAAATAAATGTTTACACTCGAACAAATCAAAGCAGCGCATGGCAAAGTAAAGTCCGGTGCAGACTTGACCTACAGATTAAAGAAATCAAATCGATGGGGGTCACTCATTATGAACTTATGTAACGGACGGACATATTGACCATATCACGGAGATAATAATTATACCGTAAAATTCCCGCCAACATGCCGCCTTGAAATAGCTGCCATTGCAAGCAGAGATGCTCTTTAAGGAGGGAGTTATTAGTCCATCACGGGGCAAGACTGATTTTCTGACGTTCATTACAAATTCATTACAACCTACGGTGTTGAAAAATGGGCGATCAGCATGGACAAAATGACCTGTACCTATTATGACAAAGCAGGAAATGAAATGCTAGTGGAAGGAATACCGCAATAATAAACCTCCTGATAATCTTTCTTTTTGAAACGTCATGACCATCTTCGTCCGTAGCAGGCACCGTCCGATTCGTGTGTTTACTTATACCCCTAAAATCACTCAGGTTTGCAGCATGCAGCCACGTGTATTAATCACGGACGATGTCCACCTTATCTGATCGAAGGATTATCTGCATTGGGTTAGTGCGGTTGAATACCAACCATGATCTCGATTTGAAGATACCATGCAGCAAATAACTCCTTATGTGGGACTGGTAGTCAACAGTAAGATCCGGGTTGATGACTTATTGCTTGATCCGAGCACCTCATCTTATCTGGGTGGGTAGGCTCGGCTCCGGATTGGATATCTTCGATCTGCCCTTGTGCCCGCCGGGGTGTGGCTGCAATTAATTCCCCGGAAGGAAGTAATGCCAAGTTGCCGAACAAGCTCTGGGCATGTTGCTGGCGCTGCAGAATAATTTACTTAGGGCAGACTGGAGGTACGGCAGTTCACCTGGCAGCGTGAAGCCAACCGGGGCGTGGAGCTAGCGGTAAACGCATCGGAATTTATGGGTTTGGCAATAATGGAAGTCAGTTCGCCCGCAAATTAGCAGGAATGGAGATGGAGGTCTGGGCCTACGATAAATACCAAGACCGATTACCTGGATGACTTCCTTATGTTGCTGAAAAGCAAGGCGAGGATCTTTTCGAATGCGATGTCATCAGTTTGCATCTGCCACTTACCGATGAGACACACCATCTCGTGAACCGGTCTTTCTGGATCAATGCCGGCCGGGGCCATCCTCATCAACACTTCCCGCGGCAGCATCGTCAACACAACAGACCTGGTGGAGGCATTGGAGTCAGGGCGGTTGAAGGGGGCATGTCTGGATGTCTTTGAAAACGAAAACCGGCGACCATGACGGCGCAAGAGCTAGCTGTCTATAGCAGGCTGTATGCACTGGACCAGGTAGTCCTATCACCGCACATTGCTGGCTGGACCAGGGAATCCAAATACAAAATTGCCCAGGTCCTGGTTGACAAAATCAGGCAAGGGCTTCAAAATCGTACCTTCATACGTTAAATGATAGTAGAGCATGTGCGATAAGAAGCCGTGATCTACTACTTTTACGGTCGGAAAAAGATGGTTCAGGTGGTGATGCCACGACGCAGAAACTAAGAACACATGAATGCCAAATCCATGCAGCGAATTCTTTACATCCTGGGAATTGTATTTGCTTGCGCAGTTTCAGGCTGGACGCAAACCTCCCTGGAAGGAAAAGTGACTGACCAGGAGACCGGAGAAGCGCTGATCGGCTGTAACATCGCCCTGTACCGTAATGGCGTGCTGGTCACTGGTACGGATACCGATATTGACGGTAACTACACCCTGTCCAACATCGACCCGGGGACCTACGACGTGGAAGTTAGTTACGTAGGTTATCAGACCCAGCGGCAGACGGGCGTAGTGGTCTTTTCCGGGAAGTCCAATAAACTGGATATTGGTATCAGTCGGGGCCTGGTATTGGATCAGGTGGTCGTATTGAATACAAAGTCCTTTGATCGAGCAGGACAATACCACTTCAGGCGGTATCGTCAGCGGAAGATCCGCAACCTACCTGAAAACATCAATCAGTTGGCCGCCACCGCAGCGGAATCTCCATCGACGGAGGGCCATCGCCGTACGCGGTCAGAAACCAATGCTACGGATTATTACATCGACGGCATCCGGGTGATGGGCAGTCTGCTGCCCAGACAGAAATCGATCAGCTACAGGTCATTACCGGAGGATCGAAGCAAAATACGGTGGATGTGACCGAGGATCATTGCCATCACCATCAAGGACCTTCAATCAGTTTAGCGGAGGACTGGAAGTGAGAGACAGTCAGTACCTGGATCCTTACGGGTACAATCTGGTCAACATGAACCTTAGCGGACCCATTCTCGGGAAAAAAAGCGGACAGTCCATCTGGGTTACCGCCTGGCGGTCATCACTGGAAGGAAGGTGGATGACCCTCCGGCCTATGGGTATACCGCTGGATCCGACCGATCCGGTCGCTGGAAGAAAACTTCCCCTGTCCTCCTACGAAGGCATTACGGTCTCCAGCGGTGAACTGCTTCAGAACGGCGATGCGAAGTTACTTAAGGCTATCCTGAATGAAGGGTTCGAGCGACTGGACCTGACGGGTAAGATTGATGCGCAGATCAGTCGCAACATCGATGTGACTTTGTCCGGGAATTACAACACATCAAAAATCAATTTGGGGTGGATGGGGACTCCTCGATTACGAGAATAACCCCTTCTTTACAGCTCCGGCTACAGGGCAAATTTCCGGCTGCGACATCGCCTCGGCCGCCAGTCGCTGGACAATCATCCCTCAACGGGGTTTTATCCGCAATGCTTCCTACACCTTTCCAGCTCGGGTATGAAATCCTTCACCCACGACGAGGATCAACGCCATAGAAACAACCTCTTTCGCTATGGATACATCGGCTTTACGATGTGAACTGGATCAGTGGAAGGTGAATCACCCCTATTCCCCACGTGGTCCGTTGCCCGGCATAGCTCATGCCGGATACCTGCAGGTTTTGAAGGCTATACCCCTGGCAGCTATAACCCGGTCCTGGCGAATTGCACAACCTCAATACCAGTCCATCCAGCATCGAAGGGTATAGTAGTACCACAATGGCTTCTGGTCAAGTAACTACAACAGTATCTGGCGAATCCACAGCAATGTAGGCGCGGTGTACAACCGGGTTTCGAAATCTGAAAACGATGCCCATACGTTAAATCTGGTACCTCTTTTGACCTGTTTCTGGCGGATCGGACAAAGGCCGCCACAACATCCAGTTTGGTCTGGTCTATGAGCAACGGTTGAATCGTTCCTGGGCGGTGGCGCCGTTTGGATTATGGACGATCGCCCGTCTGCAGGCGAATAATCAGATCATCGGGGTTGATACCACTTCGGTGATCGGAACCTTTAAAGGAGTATTCAGCGACCTTTCCTATGAGCAATTCCAGACCCTGGTCGATGAGGATCCCAACTTGCTATTTTATAAAAAAGTCCGTGACCTGACCGGGCAATCCGTTCACGATTACGTGAATGTCGATGCCCTCAATCCTGACGATCTGAGTCTGGATATGTTCTCGGTACAGGAGCTGACGGATCAGGGCGTGATTGACTATTTTGGATACGATTATCTGGGCAATAAGATCGGGAATAATGTCACTTTCAATGATTTCTTCACCAGTGTGTATCCGGATGGCAGACGCCAGTTTCTGGTAGCTCCCAATCAACCTATCTATGGGGCATTTTACCTGCAGGATAAATTTACTTACCGGGACATCATCTTCCGGGTTGGTCTTCGGGTAGACCGGTATGATGCCAATACCAAGGTACTCAAAGATCCTTTTTCGCTGTATGAGATCATAGAATGCGTCCGACTTCTATGCCAGCACAGGCCAGGCTCGCCCGGCACCAGGTTGAGGATGACTTCAAGGTCTATGTGGATGGAGACAACTCAAACAAGGTCGTCGCTTTTTGGGATGAACAATGGTATTATCCCAATGGTACGGCGGAAAAACGATAGGAACCTCATCTTCGGTGGAGAGATCGTCCATCCCAAATACAGTGGATCTCGGAAGCGGACATCAAGAGCCGATGTGCGACCCAAATACTTCCTTTACCGATTATAACCCCAGGTCAACTGGATGACCTCGATGGTACTTTTCCTTTCCCATCAGCGACGTTGCCAACTTTTTTGCTCACTATGACATCCTGGTGCAGAGACCTCCTTCAATACATTGACCACTGCCCTGGATTATTATTATTTGAAGACGCCGGTCGTACCTTTCATACCCGGCTCTGCGTCAGGCGCACTTTCATAGATTACGAAGTCGGATTTCAAACAGAGTTAAGAGCCAATCATCTGCTCTGAAGATCTCCGTGTGTATATAAGGAATTGGTGACATGATCCAGACACGGACCCATTTGTATATTCCTGCTCACGTATGAATACTTACGGGATATGGCAACCTGGATTTTGGTACGGTGAAAGGTTTCAGCTTCCAGTACGATCTGCGACGTACCACTAATCTGAAATGACGCTATTACACCTGCGGTTTGCCGACGGTACCGGTTCCAATGCCAACTCACAACGCGGGCTGACCACGCGGGCAATATCCGGACCTTGCCTGCCACTGTCTTTGATGAGCAGCACCGATTTGTGACGACACTGGATTACCGCTATGGATCCGGGAAATTATACAATGGTCCATCTGGTTTGGTGCCGATGCGCTGGCTAATTTTGGCGTGAACCTGACGGCTACCGCTGTCAGCAGCGTCCAACTATACCAAACTGACGCGTGCACAGCTTTATGGCGGAACCGGCTACCAGGGTGCAATCAACGGAGCGCGGCTGCCCTGGAATTATACTTTCGACATGCGTGGATAAAAGTTTCTTGCTGGGCAAAAGAAAACAGCAAGCGGCCACTTTATCTCAATGTCTATTTCCGGGTGGAGAATTTACTGGATACCCCGCAATGTCATCGGGGTATATCCGGTGACCGGATCACCGGATGACGATGGATATCTGACCTCTTCGGATGGCAAATCCGCGCTAAATACCATCTCAACCAGCGGCCTGATGTCGATGCTTACCTGGCTACGCTATCAGTGGGCGTTATTAAATCCGGATCTCTATTCATTACCACGTCGCATGTATCTCAGCCATTTTAGAATTCTAAGCTATGAACATCCTTCGCCATACAACCATCTTTCTCTTTCTTGCCTTTTGTGCCCAGCCTGTGTTGGCGCACCGGCCGGATATCGGTACAGGCAAGGTGGCTCCCAGCTCTGAAGTGCTGGAGCTCCGTGAAGACTATGCTCCTTCGGTCCAGCATTGATATGGACATCAATAATGTGCGGGCTCGCTTATTGGGAGGTGGAGATGTGTGGTGGGACTCCTGAAGGCCAAGTCACATCGTACCCAAAGTTGATCCGGCTTCCGGGCTACCGGAAGTATCTTCCATCTTTGCCGGAGCAGTATGGCTGGGCGGCTATGACCCGGTTGGTAATCTCAAATTAGCTGCTCAAACCTACCGTACCGGAAGTACTAACGACTTTTGGCCGGGACCTCTCGATCCCTGTCCTTGGCTCAAGTAGACTTCGAAACCTGTGCCAATTGGGAACCGTCATTTTGAGGTTTCGGGGCCAATATTGCCAGACACATCGCAAATTATAATAAGGCCATTCAGGCGGGAGAAGATTACGATTGCGAGTCCATACCGGAAGACATCCTGGAATGGCCGGCACGCGGCAATCCCTTATTTTGCGGAACTGGTTGGCTTTGAATTGCCCAATACCACGCAGGGTCTCGCCTCCTTCTACGACCGTAATGGTAATGGATTGTACGATCCTTGCGATGGCGATTATCCGGTGATCGACATCATAGGCTGCCATGCGCCTCAATATCCGGATCAGATGATCTTCTGGATTTATAACGATGCAGGAGGTATCCATACCCAGACGCAGCGAGCCCCATTCAGATGGAAGTGCAGGTCCAGGCGTTTGCTTATTCGACCAACGATGAGATCAATGACAGACCTTCCAGCATTACAAGCTGATCAACCGGGCTACCAGTACCATCGACAGTACCTTCTTTGCCATGTGGGTGGACCCCGATTTGGGTTGCTATACCGATGACTACATCGGATGTGATACCTCAGCAGTGGCCCTGTGTCTACAATGAAGACGCGGTGGATGGCGAGACCGGCTGTTCCTGTCCCAGAGGGGTCACCGTATTGTGATGCCATTCCATCCCGGCGTAGATTATTTCCGCGGCCCGCATGATGAAAACGGCAAATGAAATCGGCATGTCCTCTTTCACTTATTACAACAACCAGGCGGTAGGTAACTGGCCAAATGCCCAGACTGACCCACAGGTTGCACAGGAATATTACAATTATTTGTCCGGCTCCTGGAAAGATGGCACCCCGTTCACCTACGGCGGTTCGCCTTTCCAGGTCGGCGGTACACCCATCGACTATGCATTCACTGAAGCTCGAATAATTCTGCCGGCTGGTCCATGTGTACGGCAAACCCTGGATTACGGAGACCGCCGGATCATCCGACTTCCGGGCCATTTCGCCTGGATCCCGGAGCCGTCAATGAGTTGATCATTGGAGTTGTGTGGGTACCGGACCAATTATCTTGCCGGACATCGACCAGCTGTTATCGCAGATGATATCGCCCAGGCATTATTTGACAACTGCTTTGATATAACCGACGGGCCAGATGCGCCGGATATCGGATATCGATTGAACTGGACTAGGAGCTGGTGCTGGTTTCTGACAAACGACACCATCAATTCCAACAATGCATTTGAAGCTTACCATGAAAAGGACTTGCAAGCTCCGGCCGGGATAGATGATGGTTTGTATTTCTTCGAGGGATATAAGATCTATCAGCTCCAGAGTTCGGATGTTTCTGTCGGCGAACTGGACAATTTTGACAAAGCGCGTCTGATCTACCAGGTTGACCTGATGAATAATGTCCGCAGTGTATACAACTGGAAGTCATTGGCTAATCCGAATTCGAGTGAACCGATCTGGGTTCCGGGATTGCAGGTTGAGGTCAGGATAAAGGCATTCGACATTCATTTAAGGTAACGGAAGATCAATTTGCCACCGACGACTGGACATTACTCAACCATAAGAAATATTATTTCACGGTAGTTGCCTATGCTTATAATAATTACCGGATTTTGACCCTAAAGATGTGGTGGGTCAACGCCGGCCTTACCTGGAAGGCCGTAGGAATATTCAGAAATACGAGGGAATTCCCCGCCCCATTACTTACCAGAACCTGCAATCCTCCTATGGTGATGGCGCACAGATTACCCGTTTGGACGGATTAGGAGTCGGAAACAACTTCCTGGACATTACCTCCGATACCCGTGCGGCTATCTTGAACGGCAGTTTTGACGGAACCATAACCTATGAACCGGACGTGGACCGTTAAAATTGCTGGTGTATAATCCGCTGGATGTCAAAGAGACGGCACCTTCCTGTTGCGTTTTTATCGACAACAACATTGAATGATAAAGTGCTGGGCCCTGATGCACGTTGGGTGCTCTCAATATAGAAACACCGGATAAACCGATCATGTCTGAGACTTCCTCAGCCGATGCTGAATGAACAGATCATTGCGAATTTGGATTTTCCATACAAATAGGTCAGACACCGGATGTCGGAAGCCTTACGGATGCCTCCAATGGAGCCATCGGTATTGAGGTAATATACGGATCCAAATGAAGCCTGGTTCAGTTTTATCCCGGATGGCAACGGCGTTTTCCAGTTATGTAAAGACCCTTAGTGGTGAGCCGGATTATCCATACGACCCCGACCGGGCATTATCTACCATGGGCGGAGGGGTAATGGGTGCCTTCTTCCTGACGGATTATCGCAGGCTGGCCACGGACATTCCGTATATTTCACCTTGCTGGCAGGATGCCCAACAGAGCTTTAATATTGTAAAAGACCGGACAAGCTTGTCTCAGTTAAATAACGTGGACATCGTTTTGACTCGGATAAATCCCTTTGGAGCCGTTGTGTGGTCG
This sequence comes from Lewinellaceae bacterium, assembly GCA_020636355.1. Taxonomy (GTDB): domain Bacteria; phylum Bacteroidota; class Bacteroidia; order Chitinophagales; family Saprospiraceae; genus JAGQXC01. The sequence continues at coordinate 72,612 of JACJYB010000017.1, forward strand.
TGGAGACGGCTTCTCCATGCTTTAATGGCCTGGGTAATACCGCATAGGTAATGCGCGCAATTTTGATCTCCGGCAGAAAGCCCCTCGGTTAATGCAAGGACTTGACAAAGATGGTGACGGCCTGGCTGATCCTACAGACGGCGATGGTGTAGGCATGGGCTGGTTTCCCGGCTATGTGATCGACGTGGAGTCCGGCAAGCGGCTGAATGTGTTTTTTGGGGAAAACTCCTATTACGACGGCAGGTATTTCCCGGATGATTTTGACAATGGAAAGCCCACTGGCGGTGATATGATGTGGAATCCAACCAGCCAGGTGTTCCTGGACAATGGTGCCGCAGTCACCTTATTCTAACTACGTAGCAGGCGGTCAACATTATCTCTATGACCAACACTGAAGTAATGATGGCTGCGCCGATCTCAGGACTTGATTTCCCGCCGGTATAACCGATCTGAAGAAGTACGGGTTGACGACGGTCACCTGGGCGGGAATACCACTGGTCCGCAACGGACAATCGCTGAAATCATTGGCAGAGGGTTGATCCCGACGGAAACGACCATTAAAATCCGTGTTGATGATCCGTATCAGGTAGCGGAAGGTACTGGCGCCAATAGTGGGCATCCGGCCTATATGTTTTCCTTTACCAATGTGGAAGCCACCCAGTTGGAGCAGGCCAGCATACCGGCAGCTCTGCGGTCCATCAATGTAGTGCCCAATCATATTAACGGTTATTCGCCGCATACGAGACTTCTCAGTTTTGACCACCGTAAAATTATACCAGCTGCCGACGATTGGCACCGTGACGATATATAGCCTCGACAGCAAAATTTATCCGGCAATACAAGCGCAATGAATCCAGAACTCCGGTAGAAGGCCGCTCCAATCCGGCCTTGTTGAACAATCAGATCGTACCGGACCTGGAATGGGATATCAAGAACAGCAAAGGAATACCGGTGGCCAGCGGAGTATACCTCATCCATGTGGATGCTCCCGGCTTAGGATCCAGGGTGCTAAAGTGGTTTGGCGTACAACGTAAATTTGATCCTACTGGCTTATAACGTATGATACCTTATTGGATTGATCCTCATGGGAATACTGGCCGCGCCATCAGGCCGGGCAGGGAATCCTGACCGGCAGGGAGAAGCCGGAGCCTATGAATTAACTATTAATCCCTGGGCCCGGAGTGCGGGATTGCATTCGTTGACCACGGCGTGTATCCAGGGAGCTGAAGCCATGCGACTGAATGTCGCAGGTATGACCCGTATTCATCAGACCGAGGTCCTCCTCGGGCATACGATCTACCTCAAGGGTAGTGATGTTCGGCTGAATGCTCTGGGATTTGTTCAGAAAGTAGGCAAGAATGGCGCCTTTGGCATCAGCCTGATGTCTTTAAATCTTGGAGATATTGTGGAGATTCCATGCAGCAACTTCGGAAGGGACCGTGCCACATTTTCACCGAACTTTTTCCATCTGGGTATGGCTTATGCCCACACATTTGAAAACAAGGTATCCGTAGGAATTTTATTTCGTGGAATTTCAGAATCAACGGCAAATCTGAGCGCATTTGGCTTTGCCCTGGATGCCGGTGTTCAGTACGTAACCAGCCCTCAGGATAATTTTAAATTCGGGTATCTCCTGCAATATCGGATCGCCAATGCGGTTTGGCGGAGAAGGACTGTCCATTCAGGAACGAATCCGGACGGTACCTTGCAATACAACCTGACCTACGACCAGCGGTCGGCTTCCTTTGAATTGCCATCCATGTTGAATATCGGCATGTCTTACGACCTGTATGCCGGGGATGATCATCGGTTTACGCTGATTGGAAATTTACCTCCAATTCATTTCACGGACAACCTGGGTGGTGGATGGAATATTGTTTTAAAAGACTTGTTCTTTTATCCGGGTGCCTACAAATATGAGCTGGGGACGAACAGCGAATCGGTGGATCACAGCGTCTATACCGGGTTGAGTGCAGGGATGGATTTGAAGTCCCGTTGAAAAAGGCAGTGATTATAAGCTGGGTATCGACTACGGATACCGCGCACCAATCCTTCCAGGATCACATAACTGTTGAATCAGCATTTAACCTTGGATTAGCAGACTTCTAACTGTTATTTCTGTTTCCGGCCAGGTTTTCGTGGATGCATGCCCAGGCAGAGCAAACCGGCACCGAAAACACCATAGTTGACAAACGAGCCATTTTTTAATACATTTGTCCTTTGATAAGGACAAGAACGTTTCAGTTGCGGCTCGAAGCGTTCTTGTCTTTTTAGTCAAAGGAATAACCAATACATATCCATTAGCTCGTATTAACCTAAATATATTTTTATGTCAGTGACGTATTTGACACAAGAAGGATATGACAAAGTCCGGCTGGAATTAGATGAGTTAAAAACCAACGGTCGCCAGGAAGCTGCGCGGGCAATTGCCGAAGCCAGGGAGAAAGGAGATTTATCAGAGAATGCAGAATACGATGCTGCAAAAGATGCGCAGGGTATGTTGGAATTGCGCATCAATGAGCTGGAAAAGGTCATGGCGACTGCACGGATCATTGACGAAAGCCAGATTGACACTTCCAAAGTGGTGCTGCTTTCGGCCGTTAAGATCAAGAATATGAAAACCAAAAAGGAAGTCCAGTATAAATTGGTTTCCGAAACGGAAGCGAACCTGAAAGAGGGAAAAATTTCAGCTACCTCGCCGATTGGCCAGGGGTTGCTGGGCAAAGCTGTCGGAGATGTCGCTGAGGTTCAGACGCCAGCCGGGCTGATGCAATTTCAAATCCTGGAGATCTCCGTCTGATGGCAAGTATCTTTTCAAAAATTGTAGCCGGTGAAATACCCTGTCACCGCATCGCCGAATCGGATGATTTCCTGGCTTTCCTGGACATTCAGCCGGTCCAGACAGGCCACACCCTGGTCATCCCTAAAAAAGAGATCGATTATTTGTTTGATCTCGAAGACGAGCACCTCGCTGCACTCATGCAGTTCGCTAAAAAAGTGGCTCAGGGGTTACGCAAATCCGTTCCCTGCAATCGCATCGGGGTTACGGTTATTGGTTTGGAAGTACCCCATGCCCATGTTCACCTGATCCCCATCAATTCGCTCTCGGATATGGACTTTACCCGCCCCAAGAAGAACGTGAGTCATGATGAACTGGCTCATCTGGCTGAACATATCCGATCATTTTTGGATAAATAGAATCGGTTAGATTTCTTTCCGGTGCAGCGTTCGGTAAGCGATCAATGCACTGATCAGCATGAATACCGAACCTAGAAAGAAAGGTAATCCTGGGACGTGAAATGGTGCATTTGCACTGGTCGCATAGGTAAATAAGCCAGTCATCAGGGGTGGTCCGATGATTGAAGTCACACTGATCAGGCTGGTTAGGGCACCTTGTAATTCACCCTGAGCATTGGGTGGTACCTGACTGGTAATGATGGACTGCAATGCGGGTCCGGCAATACCTCCCAGGCAGTAGGGTAGTAAAAATGCGTACATCATCCAACTCTTGAACGCAAAGCCAAAAAGTGCCAGTCCCAGCGCATAGAGTAACAAACCCACGTAAGAACTCCTGGTATCTCCCAGCACCGGATTGATGACCCGGATCAACCCGCCTTGCACGGCGCCGACCAGTAAACCTACCAGGGCAAGGGATAAGCCGACCATGCCTTCTGACCAGCTAAACCGGTACATGGTGTAATAACTCCAGTTGCTTTGTACGGCATGCGCTCCGATGTAAACCAGGGCAAACGAGATAAATAACCCGCTAATGGATGGATACTTCCGCAAGTGGGCGATAGCTCCGAATGGATTTGCCCTTTTCCAGTCAAAGTCCCGGCGGTTTTCCTTGCCTAATGATTCCGGTAATACAAAATAGCCGTACATCCAGTTAATGAGCGTCAAGCCTGCGGCGGCAAAGAAGGGTACGCGGGTCCCCAGTTCGCCCAACCAACCTCCCAATGCCGGGCCCAGGATAAAACCCAGTCCGAAAGCGGCTCCGATCATACCGAAATTATTGGCCCTGTTTTCTTTGGTGCTGATGTCTGCGATGTAGGCGGCTGCCGTCGTAAAGCTGGCTCCGGTGATGCCGGCCAATGTGCGTCCTACGAACAACCAATAGAAACTGGGTGCAAACCCTAAAATCAGATAATCCAGAAAGAAGCCGAATAAAGAGATCAGTAAAACCGGTCGGCGACCGTATTTGTCACTCAGATTGCCCAAAATAGGGGCAAAAATGAATTGCATGACAGCGTACATAGCGGTGAGCATGCCACCGTACCGGCTGGCTTCATTGACCGGGATATCCAGCATTGAAGAGATCAGGGAGGGCAATACAGGAATGATAATGCCAAATCCGATCACATCTATCAGGAGTGTAACGAAGATGAAGCCGATAGCAGCCTTGCGGTTTTTCATAGCCAGGACAAATCTACAGTATAAGGAATAACGAATGTAGATGAAGATGCAAAGGTAACATTGGATGCTGAATCCGGGGCATTTCGTTTCCTGTTACATGAGTCGATCCGGATTATCCTTGATAAACTGTCCCCATCCAGAGCCTTTCGCACCCCGTTTAATTGGACTGTTTTGCTTGAAGTGGTGGCAAACGGCGGTGGCTAGAGCGTCGGATGCATCAAGCTTCTGGGACTCAAGATTTACCGTCAGCAGATGCTCCAGCATGGCTGCTACCTGTTCTTTGGTTGCATTTCCATTTCCGGTAACCGATTGTTTGATCATTTTCGGAGAATACTCTTCGATGTGCAGACCCATGGTGATGGCTGCCGCTATCGATACGCCCTGTGCACGTCCCAGTTTTAACATGGACTGAACGTTCTTTCCAAAAAAAGGAGACTCGATGGCCATGATCTCCGGCCGGAAACATTCGATGACATCCTGAAGCTGGAGATAGATTTCCTTAAGCTTGGTTTGATGATCTTTCCATTTGGTCAGGCTGATGACGCCCATCTGGATCAGCTGGAGATGATCGCCCCAGGTGTCAAGCACTGCATAACCCAGAATGTTGGTTCCGGGATCCACCCCGAGGATGCGCCGACGTTCCGGATTTTGTTTCATACATGCAAGATAGAACAATCGGAATAGTTATTTCATTAATTCCTTATATGTAAGAGAAAACGGAAGGTGGTGGCCATGTTAGGGCTTTGGTCGGTACATAACCGAAATAGGGCAAAAAAATCGAACGGGTGAGCCATCGCATCGTACCTTCGTTGAACTTTTTTAATTGAACCATACTTATAGACTTAAATACTAAACCGGTGGTCCCGGCGTTCCTGAAAAGGTTGTAATTCTGGGATGTCACCTGGTCGCGAACTGCATCATATGCTAAAATTAGTCGCCGTTGTATTAATCCTTTTTCTGTTTTCCGGGAGAGAGCCTCAGCGGTTAACGGAGACACCAGTCGAGTCTTCTGCCATCGATCTGTGTGAGGTAGGCAATTCTGTCTTCCAGGATGGCGAGACCATTACCTATAAATTGTATTACAACTGGAACTTCATTTGGCTGGCTGCCGGCGAAGTTGAATTTAAGGTGAAGACCTATCCGGATTTTATCAAAGTATCTGCCCGGGGAAAGACCTATCCATCCTACGAATGGTTTTTTAAAGTGGACGATTATTTTGAAGCGCATTTGGATAAGGAAACCTTGTTGCCAACGCTTTCTATCCGTGATGTTCATGAAGGTAGCTATACCCGGTACGATAAAGTGATCCTGGATCAAAAAAACCATCAGGCCACCTACTACTGGGGGCCGGATAAGTCCAATACCCAGAGTGCCCAAAAGGTCGTCAGTGGATGCATGCATGATATCTTGTCTGTGATATATACGTTGCGCAATGTCAATGTAGGTTCATGGCAGGTGAATCAACAATTGCCGGTTTCCATATTTCTGGATAAAGAGGCCTGGAATGTCGGCGTTACCCTGGTGGATAAATACGAAGAGAAACGGATAAAAGGCCAGGGTAAAGCGCAAACCCATCATCTCGAACCCCAGTTGATTTCCGGAAATGTTTTTAAGGAAGGAGATCAAATGCAGATCTGGGTATCTGCCGATGCCAATCACATTCCGTTGATGATCGAATCACCGGTATCCGTGGGTTCGGTAAAAGCGGTAATTAAAAGCTGGTCCCGGCTAAAGTACCCTTTCGAACTGGACAATCCATAACCCATGACGCTTCGAAAATCATCCTTCCCCTGGCGATTGTTTCTATTGGTTGTTTTGGCGGGTATTCTTTTGGCGACAGTTTATTTTTTGCGCACCGGGTGGATGCAGGCGCTGCAAAAAAAGGAGGAAGTAACTTCCACAGTCCTGCTGGAGCGCATCCAAAAAGTAGCTAAACTCATCACGGTTGAGGGCCATTTCAGTGAAATTTATGATTACAAGGATTATTACTGGGCCGACTTCAGCCCATTCCGCAAAAAGGCATTGCTGCGTATAAAGGCTAAAGTATCTATGGGTTACGATTTCACCCAGTTTCATGCGGAAGCCGATCCCAATAAACACACCATTACCATAAACCAGCTGGGTGAACCCGAGATATTGTCCATCGATCATGACATCGATTATTACGACATCTCCGAAGGCACTTTTAATGGATTTTCATCTGCAGACTACACCAGACTCTCCGACGAGGCTAAAAACTTCATCCGGCATCAGGCCGAAAAGTCTGATCTGAAAGAACAGGCCACCGAACAGGGAAAGGATTTGATGGACCTGGTCACCATGATGGTGGAACAAGCCGGCTGGCGGCTGGAGATCCGGCCGGATAAGGGATTACTGAAATAGGACCAACAGCTCGATGGCATCGCTTTCTACCGAAGCGGGCCCGCGACATTTTTATTAACCCACCTGGTCTGACAATCCTTCATTCTGGCTACATTTAGGATATGCATCACGAGAGTATTTCCGTATTGGACATCTTTAAGATTGGGGTTGGTCCTTCGAGTTCCCATACCCTGGGTCCCTGGCGAGCCGCTCTGGCATTTTTACATTGGCTGGATGAGCAAAATCACTTTGATGATTTGATGCGGCTGCAAGTGCATCTTTTTGGGTCATTGGCCAAAACCGGTCATGGTCATGGAACTGATATCGCCGTGCAACTGGGTCTTCAGGGTGAGGATCCGGTGACTTTTGATACGGCCCGCATCGAGTCGACCATCCAGGCCATCGCCTTCAACCAATCGCTTTTATTAGGCGGGAGACGCTATCTTCCGTTTGATCCGGCCACCGATCTGGTCTTTTTTAAGGACATCACCCTTGACTACCATCCCAATGCATTGACATTTGTTGCCGAACTTGCTAATGGCGAGACGTTGGCCAAAACCTATTATTCGATAGGGGGTGGATTTATTCAGCAGCATGAGCAGAGCCATGTATCAACGCTGGAGCCGGTGATTTTGCGGTATCCCATTGAGACGGCCGAAGAACTGGTCCAATATTGTCTGAAAAACGCCTGTTCCATTTCGGAGGTTGTCTGGGAAAATGAGAAAGCATGGCGTCCTTCCCGCGAAACAGGAGCCGCACTCTGGAAAATTTGGGAGACAATGCGTGATTGCATTTTCCGGGGGTGCCATTCTCCGGGACAGCTACCGGGAGGGTTGCACGTGCGAAGACGAGCGCCGGATTTCAATAAAAAAATGCTTAAAAGCTTTCCTTATGCGGATTACGACAGCTGGATAGAAGCGATTCGGCAGAGCGCGCAACAGGATTTTCAGAAAATCCTGGTCTGGGTGAGCTGTTTTGCCCTGTCGGTTAATGAAGAAAATGCCTCTTTTGGCCGGGTGGTTACTGCACCAACAAATGGTGCTGCCGGTGTTATTCCGGCTGTGCTGCACTATTACATAACCTTTCTGGGCGGTTACGAGCGCAACCGGATCCTTCGGTTTTTACTGGTAGCTGGTGAGCTGGGAAGCATCTTTAAAAAAGGATCTACCATTTCTGCAGCTATGGGCGGTTGCCAGGCAGAGATCGGAGTATCCTCCGCCATGGCGGCGGGAGCGCTTACCGACTGCTTGGGGGGTAGTATCCGGCAGGTCCTGATGGCAGCCGAGATAGCTATGGAGCACCATCTGGGTCTCACCTGCGATCCGGTAGGAGGACTGGTTCAGATACCTTGCATTGAACGGAATACCATGGGAGCCATCAAGGCGATTACGGCCAGCCAGATTGCCTTGCAATCCAATCCCGAACACGCTCGCGTGCATCTGGATGCGGTCATCAAAACCATGTGGGAGACGGCGCAGGACATGAGTCACAAATACAAAGAAACCTCGGAAGGAGGATTGGCCGTACAAGTAGGGTTATCGGAATGTTGAATGTTGAAGGTTGAATGTTGAATGGGTTGTCTCGTCCTGGAAACCATTGACGGATTCAGCGATTAAGACGCCGCCTAATTAAACGATTGCCGGAATTCAAGCGGACTTTGTTTGGTCTTGATTTTAAATAACTTACTAAATGACTGCGACTGCCCAAAACCCAATGCATAGGCTATTTCACTTACGGTCAGGTCCGTCGTGGATAGTTTTTCTTTAGCCTTGGCAATCAGTTTTCCGTGTATGTGTTGTTGCGTGGTTTGTCCGGTCAATTCTTTTAATAAAGCGCTAAGATAACTAGGAGACAAGTTCAGCGCTTCGGCAAGATATTGAACACTGGGCAATCCTTTCTGAGCGAGATCATCACTGACAAAATAGTTGTCCAGGAGCTTCTCCAAACGATCGAGGATTTGATGATTTGCAATTCGGCGGGTGATGAATTGCCGTTTGTAAAAGCGGTCGGAATAATTTAGCAGAGTCTCTATCAGGGAGACGATAATGTGCTGACTAAACTGGTCGGTATTCCTGTTGATTTCTTGACGGATATTTTCAATGAGTGTGTTCAGGGTTTGTTCTTCCTCATCGGATAAAAAAAGGGCCTCGTTAACTTCGTAGTCAAAATAGTCGTACTTCCTGATATGGGTTGCCAGGTGTGTCCCCCACAATAAGTCCGGGTGAAAGAGCAACATCCACCCGGTCCTTTGCGCTTGTTGAGGAGGTGTAGCTTCAACCCCGAATACTTGATTTGGGCCAAGAAAAAACATTACCCCTTCGTCAAAATCGTATTGCTGTTGCCCGTATTTGTATTTGGCTCCGATGCCTCTTTTTACCGCAATATTGTAAAATTCAACCACCAGATTTACCGGCTCGGTTTCCTCACGGCATTTGGTGTCCCCGTAATTGATGATGCTGATCAAGGGATGTCTGGGCGGGGCCAGGCCTTTGTATTTGTGAAATTCAGCGATGGTGCGGATGCGTAGAACATTGTTGCCGGACATGATGCTAATTTACGGTTGTTGATGGTATACTTCAGCAAATTCCTTTGCAAACGATGCGAACTTGGTCTGGCCGAGCTCCGGTTCGTTCTTGTAATAATCCGCATAAATAGAACCGCTTTTTTGTGCATTCTGCATCTCAATGAATCCATTGGCTATGCTCTTGTTCATCCCATGAGCTAACATACCATCTAACAATGCTTCATCCGGAATGACTATCCACTGCAGGTCTGGCTGACCAATCGCTTCACCGAGAATCCTGGCAATTTCGTTGGCTGAAATTTCTTCACTGGCAATGTAACGCACGGTTTTGCCCTCAAAAGGCAGATCAACTTCTTCGGTGATGGCTTGGGCAATGTCAATGGGTGAGACCCAGGGTTGAGGGGTGTCTCCACCGAAGTTTTGGACTATGGCATTTTGGTTCCGGATGGTCGGTATGGATCGGTAGAGATTGGTATAAAATCCGACGGGTCGCATAAATTTAACCGCTACATCATCTGGCAGAGTTTGCAAAACCTGTTCCGCCAGGTAATGGTAAATCAGGACACCAATACCTTTGTTGGTATGTGCCCCAATGGTACTTAGGTAAATGGCTTTTTTTATGCCGGTTGCCTGGATGGCCTTTTTATAGTTGTTTGACATTTGGATAAACCCCGATTCAAAATCAACGTCCGGGTCAAACATGCTTCCGATAGCTTCCCAGATTCCTATTAAATAAACCACGTCCGCACCCCGGAAGGTATTGGTCAGGAATTCAACATCGGTAACAGCTCCGATGGCGGCTTGTGCACCTAATGCTTCAATATCAGCTTGTCTGCCGGGATTACTGCTGACCACGGTAACCACATGACCATGTTGAAGAAGGTTCCGGGTAAGGTGAAGGCCTATGTTGCCCAATGAACCAGTAAGGATAATTTTCATCTTGATATTTTTTGATGAGGCAAAGTTGCGTGGCTTACAAAAAACAGCTGTGTCCGAATCCAGGATAGTTGTGTCTGAAATGCCGTTAATTTCGGACTGCTTTATGAATGAATCACCATTTAACAGGACGGAATCAGAGGATACCCATGATTAGTTCTGTTTCGAGTTTGCTTTCATCTGCTGACCAGTGTCCGTAAATTTCGATGTATGGACTTATCCCATGATGGCCCAGCATATGGAGTTCATGGGCCATTCTTTCCCAGGCTTCTTTTAAGTGATGGTAGGAGCCGGTATGCATGAAGGAGGCATGCTTATCAAGCGTCAGGGTCATCTTTTCCAACCCGGCTTCGGCACGGGGAGGATCAATGAGTTCAACGCCGGCAAATACGGTATCGGAACCACCATAAACCCAGATATTTTTTCCTCTGTTTTCCAGCCCCTTTGCTTTAACGATAGTCCACATCTTATTGCTTAAAGCAAATGCAGTTGCTGAGTAATTTTTATCCGGGGCTGTAGCACCAAATCCATAAATGGTAAGATGAAATTTATCCAGTATTATTTTCATGGTTTGGGGAAGCTGTCAATTACCAAACTACACATTTCGGAGATAATGCAGCAATCCCTGCCAGTGCGTTTCAGGGATGAAGCGAATTCTGCTTCCGGGCATTTAAACCAGGTGATTGATTTTGGCATATTGAAGTAGCATGATCGTTTTTGCATCTTTAATCGCTCCGGTGTGGATCATATTATAAGCTTCCTCAAACTTTATTTCCAGGACTTCAATATTTTCTTGTTCTTCCATTAACCCGCCTCCTTCACTCACTTTCATGGCCTGGTCATATTCCGCGATAAAAAAGTAAAGAATTTCTGTCACGGAACCAGGAGACATATAAGACTCAAATATCTTCGTTACTTTTCCTATCCGGTACCCGGTTTCTTCCTCCGTTTCTTTTCGAATACAATCTTCCGGGTTGTCTTTGTCCAATAACCCGGCGCAGGCTTCAATTAATAGCCCATCTTCATTACCGTTTAAATAGGTAGGTAATCGAAATTGCCTGGTGAGTATTACCGTTTTACTATCTTGATTGTAGAGCAATATAGTTGCTCCATTGCCCCGGTCATAAGCCTCCCTGACTTGTGACTCCCATGCTCCATTGTTCTTTTGATAGTCGTAGGTCACTTTGTTAAGTACGTACCAATTATCGGATAGGATTTCCCTTTTTTGGATCTTGACCCTTTCGTTTTGCATTCTATGAAATTTGTTGAAATGATGGCCGTATTGGAAACAGGACTTGCCCTGGTTATTTCAATGAAAGATAGTGGTCCACAATAAAATCACGAACTGCCCAGCAGCTTAAAAGCAAAGTAGTTTAGTAAACCTTCCAGAGGCTCCATATTGCCGGCAATCAATGTGATGTCTGTCAGGGCTGGAATATGTTGGGCGAAATAGGTATAGTGATTGGCCATTTCCAGTAAGTTGCTGGACAAGGCTTGTGGATAGGGAAACTTAGGATTGACTTCTTTGATGATCTCAGCGATCTCCTGGCAGAGATTTTTATAGGTCTCGAAGTGGCCTTTTTGATTTTCTTCGTCGACGGCTTTACTGTGGTAAGCCTTGGTACCTTCTGTGATGACTATGCGGTGCAAAGCCTCTCGGTCGATGTATTCCGGGGGCAGGGCCATCTGAATGGTGTCAATGATCGTCTTTATGACAATCTTCAGCTTCTGGCCTGCTTCCTTGATGTTCATGGTGTTGTAGCTTAGCCGATGGCGAAGCCATTCCCAGTACCAGGAGACAAGGTAAACGAGGAGTGCATGTTTGTTTTCAAAATACCGGTATACCGAAGCTTCTGTACAGCCGATTTGTTCCGCTAATTTCTTGAAGGTAAATGACTCCAAACCCAGCTCATCGATCATTTTGATGCTATGCTGGATAATGTTGCGACCCAATTTTGTATCCTGCGGATCTCGCAAAAATACGGGTGCATCGATCTCCACCTTAATGGAAACACTCATGCCTCATTCATTTTATGCGAAAATAGTAATCCTGTTCATAAAGGTCCTTCATAGGGGATCTTCCGAACGCCTTCTCACCTGGTTTGTCTGTTTTCAGACCATTCGCTTCAAGATGGTTTCAGTTGATCCGATGGTACATTGACCGAATACAAATATAGTAATACTGTTATCCATAAGAGTAATTTTATCTTCCTTCCTTGACGAAGCATCAGGACCACTAAAAATAGTATGCAGCGAGATCTGGCGAATGGTTAATTTCGCGCGCTTTATTTCAGTGATGCACAGTGATTTGATATTTACCTCAGACCATCCCCTGTGGGACCAGTTGGCCGCCGATGGATACGGCCTGATCAATGATTTTTTAACCCGGGAAGAGGTAGAGCGAAGCCTTGTTCTTATCCACCTGCGTGAAGAGGAGGACCGGTTTCACGCTGCAGGGATCGGCGCGTTAGGCGATTATCAGAAAAACCGGATCATCCGGGGCGATTACATTTGCTGGCTGGATCCGTCACTGCCCGATCATCCTTTGCAGTTTCTCTTTGATCGCATCCGGGAACTGCTACTGGGATTGAACCGCTATTGTTACCTGGGTCTGCAGGATTTTGAGTTTCACCTGGCTTATTATCCGGCGGGATCTTTCTACCGGAAACATCTGGATTCATTCCGGGGGCGGCACAACCGGATCATCACCGTGGTTTGCTATTTAAACCTGAAATGGCAACCCGGCGATGGTGGTGAGCTGGTTATCTATCCGGAACAGGGAGGAAAGATAACGGTGGAGCCCACCGCCGGTAAAGCTGCCGTATTTTTGAGTGAGACCATTCCACATGAAGTTCTGGAAGCCCGCCAACCCCGCTTTAGCATCACCGGATGGTTGACCAAAACACCACTCGGGACCGGATTCCTGCTCCAGGACTAGGCTCCTAAAGCCGGTTACAGATCCCTGGTTTAAGCAAATCTTAAGCCGGGTCTAAAGCATTCTACCTGAAAATGACCGAATTTTGTAACATGCGGATTCTGATTGTGGAAGATGAAAAGGGTATATCCCAATTCCTCAAGCAAGGATTGGAGGAAGAAGCTTACCAGGTTGTGGTAGCCCAGGACGGCCATGAAGGACTGCAATTAGGCAAAGATCCTGATCTGGATCTGATCTTACTGGACTGGATGATGCCCGGAATGAGTGGACTGGATGTGTGCCGGCAATTGCGGTCCGAGGATGTTCAAACTCCCATCATATTTCTTACCGCTAAGGATACGGTACCGGAAACGATTGCCGGGTTGGAAGCAGGAGCGAACGATTACATTAAGAAACCATTTCATTTCGAAGAATTGCTGGCCCGCATTAAGGTACAGCTTCGGCCAATCCAGGAAATACACGATCAGCTCACGCTGGGAGACATAGTACTGGATGCCACGGCTCACCGGGTATTTCGTGGAAATCAGGAGATTTCACTGACTCAAAAGGAGTTTGCCTTACTAAAATATCTCCTGGAACATAAAGGTACGGTGTGTGAGCGGACCCAGATCATTCGGGATGTGTGGGACATTCATTTTGATTACAATACCTCCATCATTGAGGTATACATCAATGCATTAAGAAAGAAGCTGGAATTACATAAAGAAGAAGATGCCATACAGACCATCCGCGGAATCGGTTACATTGCCAGAGAAATGGGAATATGACGTTTAAGAATCGCATTGCTTTTAACTATATGGTAGCAACAGCTATCGTAGTAGCCATTGTTTTTGCCATCATTTACCTGATCGTCCATACTACCGTGTATTACAACCTAGATCGCTTCCTGACCTATGAAGCGGAGAAACATTTGGGAGAAATTGTCAACACGCACGATAGCATCCTCTTTATTAATAAGGCCGAGTGGGCTGAGCGGGAGCACCGGGAAGTTCAGGTCCAGCCGGTATTCATTCAGTTGACCGGTCCTGACGGTAGGGTGATGGACAAGTCACCAAATTTAAAAGAACAGTCGCTTGAGCTGGATAAAAATAAAATCAACGAAGAACGATTTAATACTCAGTTGAATCATCAATCCATCCGGCAAATCCAGGTTCCCTATCGCCCATTGGGTGTATTGAAAGGATATATTGTAGCCGCAGCTTCACGCGAGGATGCGCTATCCCTCCTCAAGAACCTGAGGAATGTCCTCCTCATACTTTTTCCCGTAGTCCTGATCTTTCTGTTTATTGTTACCCGCATCATTGCCGGCAGATCCATCCGGCCGATTCAGGTTATTACTTCAACAGCTGACCGGATAACCAGAAATAACCTCAACGAACGGATTACCCCGCCGAAGAATAAAGACGAACTGTTTACGCTGACCGCATCCATCAATGAGCTACTTCAGCGCATGGAAGATGCACTCGAACGCGAAAAGCAGTTTACTTCTGATGCCTCTCACGAATTACGGACGCCTTTGTCCGTCTTGAAAGGGACCCTCGAAGTACTCAATCGCAAATGGCGTACTCCGGAAGAATACCGGGAGAAGATCCAATACAGCATTCAGGAAATTGATCGGATGTCCCGGATAGTTGATCAGTTGTTAATGCTTGCCCGGTTTGAAAAAGAAAGGAATACGCTCCGATTGCAACCGCTGTCCTTGCCAGCCATTTTAGATGAAGTGATCAGCCGGAATGCCACCTCAATTGAAGAAAAGAATCTGAGGATTGCGCTGGATCACCCTGGAGACATAGAAATCATTTCTGATCCCTATTATATGGACATGATCCTGGAAAACCTCCTGTCCAATGCCATCAAATATTCGCCGGATGATGCGCAGATCCAGATTCATCTGGAGCAGGATGCGCACCGCGTTAAATGTGTAATTAAGGATCATGGTATTGGAATCAAGGCCGAGGACATACCGCTGCTTTTCAATCCTTTCTACCGTTCCGAGGCGCTTGCACATCATCACATCGATGGTAACGGGCTTGGATTATCCATCGTTAAGAAGGCATGTCAGATCGCCGATGTGCAGATCCACCTGAATTCTATGGTTAATGAAGGCACCGAGGTCGAGCTGGTTTTCAATGCATAAGTGGCTGAGGCCTCTTGGTTAAGCCATTTTTTCAATCCGACACAATTCATTTTAAGCCAATCTTAAGGGACAAATCCGGTCATGGAGTTTCAAACCAACCTAATTTTGAAGTTCAAACAGAGAAATCCCAATGCTGGAAAATATCATTAATTACAGCATCCACCATAAGCTGATTGTTATTCTTTTTACGCTGGGCATCATAGGATTTGGAATCTACTCTTTATCCCAGATTCCAATCGGAGCGGTACCCGATGTTACAAACAACCAGGTACAGGTAATCACGACTTCGCGGAACCTATCCACGCAGGATGTCGAAAAATTTCTCACTTACCCCGTCGAACTGGAAATGGCCAATCTGCCCGGGGTTAAGGAGATCCGGTCGGTGTCAAAATTTGGATTGTCCGTCGTTACGATTGTTTTTGAAGACAATATCGGAACGTATCTGCCCCGGCAGCTGATCGCCGAAAAACTGAAGACAGCCGTAGAGAAAATACCCAGCGGTTTCGGTAGCCCGTTTATGGGTCCGGTTTCTACCGGTTTGGGTGAGATTTATCAATATGTACTGGATGTAGACTCTGCCCATGTCGGGCAATATTCCACCACCGATTTGCGCACCATTCAGGACTGGATTGTAAAAAGAGCGCTCTCCGGGATACCGGGAGTGGTTGAGGTCAATACCTGGGGAGGCTATTTAAAACAATATGAGGTGGCCATTGACCCGGAGCGCTTGCGGGCAATGGGAATATCATTAACGGAAGTTTACGACGCCCTGGAGTCAAACAATAACGTGGCCGGTGGCGGATACATTGAACGGACGAATGAGAGTTATTTTATCCGGGGCGAAGGATTGGTAAAATCACTGGATGACATCCGACAAATCGTGGTAACCAATCGGGAGAGCCTGCCTGTCTTCGTGGGAGATATCGCAACCGTAGGATTTGGACATGCCACCCGGTTTGGAGCGATTACTGCCAATGGGGAGGGAGAAAAGGTTTTGGGTCAGGTCATGATGCTCAAAGATGCGAACTCCAAAGCTGTTATTGAACGCGTCAAAACCCGCGTGGAGGAAATTCAGCGGACACTGCCTCCGGGAGTGCGGATCAATGCATTTCTCGAACGCAGCGAATTAATTGGGAAGACAACGAATACGATCGCAGAAAACCTCATTCTGGGTTGTCTGATCGTCATCTTTGTGGTGGTACTCCTGCTAGGGAATCTGCGATCCGGCCTGGTCGTGGCTTCCCTGATTCCTCTGAGTTTGTTGTTTGCACTTTCTCTGATGTATTTGTTTGGAGTTGATGCCAATCTCATGAGTTTGGGAGCCATCGACTTTGGGATTATCATAGACGGAGCAGTCATCATCGTCGAATACATTGCTTTTCGAATAACCCAGGATCGGAAAAAGCTGCTTGCCGTGGGAACACACGAGAAGCAGAACCTCATCGATAAAATCACTTTCCAGGGAGCTACGAAAATGATGAACTCGGCGGTATTTGGTCAGTTGATCATCATCATTGTATTCATTCCGATCCTTTCGCTGGCCAATGTGGAGGGTAAAATGTTTCGCCCGATGGCGCTGGTATTCAGTTTTGCCCTGATCGGTGCGATGGTCCTGTGCTTCACCTACATTCCGGTTGTTTCTTCAATCTTTCTGAAACCCTCAGATCCCGACAAGAAGACCATTTCCAATCGGCTCATCCAATTGTTACAGGGTTGGTATACGCCCAGCATCATCTGGGCGCTCCGCAATAAGGCATTGGTTCTCAGTATCGCTATTGGGTTTATGGTCGGCGCATTTTTCTTGTTCACTCGTATGGGGGGAGAGTTTGTGCCTACCCTTGATGAAGGAGATTTTGTCATACAGCCAGTACTAAAAACCGGGACCTCACTGAGCAAGACCATCGAAACCATCACGCAGATGGAACAGGTCATTAAATCGTTTCCAGAAGTAAAGCAAGTAGTCACCCGCATCGGGGCGGCGGAAGTACCAACCGACCCTATGTCGATGGAAGAAAGCGATGTAATCATTACCCTCAAGGATAAAAGCACCTGGACCACGGCCAGTTCCAAAGATGCTTTGGCGGATACCTTAAAAGCTGCCCTGAGTGTATTGCCGGGCATCGAGTATGAATTCACCCAGCCCATCGAAATGCGCTTTAATGAACTGATCACCGGGGTACGGGCGGACCTGGCCATTAAGGTATTCGGAGAGGATCTGGATCAGCTCTATGCGATTGGTTCGAAAATAAAGGCAGCTATTGAAAAGGTTCCAGGAGCTTCAGACATTACGCTGGAGAAGGTGGCAGGTTTGCCGCAGATGAGTGTCGTCTACGATCGGCAGAAGATCGCCAAATACGGACTCAACGTTGCCGACCTCAATAAAGTCATCAGCATGGGTTTTGCCGGACTGCCAGCCGGGACGATTTTTGAAGGAGAAAAGCAGTTTGACCTCGTTTTGCGATACGATGAAGCACACCGGCAGGACATCCAGAATATCCGGGATGCCAGTCTGACGTTACCAAATGGGCAACAACATCCACTGCGCGAATTCGCACAGATCACCTATACAACCGGCCCGGCTAAAATTTCCCGGGATAATACCCGCCGCCGCATCGTGGTTGGAGTCAACGTGCGCAACCGGGACCTGGAATCGGTGGTGGAAGATGTCCAGCAGATCATCAACAACGAGATTAAATTACCCGCCGGATATACCGTCGATTACGGCGGCCAGTTTGAAAACTTACGCAGTGCCAAAGCGCGGCTCATGGTCGCAGTACCGATTGCGCTGGTGCTCATTTTCATCTTATTGTACTTTGCATTCAGCTCGGTAAAGGATGCCTTGATGATATACAGCGCCATCCCATTGGCATCGGTGGGGGGCATCCTGATGCTTTATTTGCGGGGTATGCCTTTCAGCATCTCCGCAGGAGTTGGCTTTATTGCTTTGTTCGGTATCGCTGTACTTAACGGTATCGTGTTAATCGAACACTTTAAAGAGTTAAAAGCCCACGGAATGAGCAATATCAACCAGCGGATCATTGTTGGCACCAAAGAACGACTTCGGCCGGTAATGCTTACAGCCGGAGCGGCAGCACTCGGGTTTCTGCCCATGGCGATTTCGACCTCGGCCGGCGCCGAAGTCCAACGCCCGCTAGCCACAGTGGTCATCGGGGGACTTATTTCGGCCACCTTGTTAACGATGATCGTGCTTCCGGTGCTATATGCCCTGTTTGACCGCCGCAAGGCCGCTACCATCAAACCGAAGCATTTGATGAGCATCGGATTATTGCTGTTCGCCGGGATTTCCGGATATGGGCAGACACCATTAAGTCTGGATGAAGCCATCCGTATGGCCGAGACAAACAATACAGGACTTCAGACGGCCCAGTTGGAGGTATTGCGCGCTCAAAAGATGACTGGCACGGCATTCAACGTGGATAAGACCGTGGTGTATTATGGATATGACATGGCTAATCTTGCGGAAAACGGCAGACCGCTTCATGTGGTTGGACTAAACCAGATCATGCATTATCCAACGGTTTATCGCGCCCAGCAGCATGTCCTGGAAGCACAGGCAGGAATGCAGGAGCGTCAATACGATATACAAAAAAGGATCACGGTTCGGGCTGTTTCATTGGCCTACAACGATGCCGTCTACTGGCATCAGGTGAGCCGGCATTATGCCTATCTCGATAGTCTTTACGGAGCATTCGCTGCAGCGGCCGCACGTCGCTATGAAGTGGGCGAAACGAACTATCTGGAAAAGATCACGGCCGAAACCAAACAACAAGATCTGGACTTGCAGTGGCGGCAGGCAGAATCACAATACCTCCGTTCAAGACACCAGTTGCAGCAATGGGTCCAGTCCGGAGATAGTCTTTTACTTACGGATACCTTGCCTTTGCTTCAACCGAAGCCTTTTGATGCAACCAGCCATCCGGTACTGCTTTATTACCAGCAAGCTATTGTTGCCAGTGGCGCGCGCGAAGATCTCGCCCGAGAACAACTGAAGCCTGACTTGCACATGGACCTGTTTCAGGGGATTAACGGAGGTCCCTCGGCCAAGTACTATCTTGGTTTTCAGGCAGGTGTTGGAATTCCACTTTGGCGAAAAGCGCAAAAAGCAACCATCGATGCTGCCGGTATGGAAACGGACATACTGACAAAGTCTGCGTATAATGAAGAATACATCCTGTCTTCCCGGTACATTCAGTTAGCCACAGACCTTGAGCGATTCCAGGAAGGCATGCAGTTCTACACACTGAATGGACGTTTATTGGCCACCTCCCTGATTCAGAATGGGAATAAGGCTTTTTTGAATGGTGAGATTGATTTCCTTCAATACGTTCAACTGCTGGAACAGGCTAAACAGTTGGAATTAAATTACCTGGAAAACAGGCACCGCTACAATCAAACCGTGATTGAAATGAATCATTTATTAAACGACTAATTGAGACGCCACCATGTATAAATCATTCGTCATACCATTTATTTCCCTTGTTGTGTTGTTCGGTACCGGATGTTCACCATCCCGGGATAATTCCGCTGAAGTTGCCCAGACAGCACCCGACGAGACGACTTCATCGGATCTGAACATGCACATCACTGCCGATCAATTCAGTGCGGCTTCGATGAAATTGGGCACGATGGAAGATTATGCCTTTTCTTCGACCGTCAGGGCATATGGAACCGTCGATGTACCCCCTCAATTTATGGCCACTGTCAGCATTTATTACGGAGGATATATCCGCAATCTGAATTTGCTCCCGGGCCAGTATGTCCGTAAAGGTCAGGTTCTTTTCGTGTTGGAAAACCCGGACTTCATCCAGATGCAGCAGGATTACCTAGAAGCGCAGGGGCAGCTGCTTTTCCTTAAGGGCGATTACGAGCGGCAAAAGACGTTGGCGAATGAGAATATTGCATCCCAGAAAAACTACCTGAAAGCGGAATCGGATTACAAGGTCACCCTGGCCCGGCACGAAGCCTTGAGAAAAAAAATTGGATTGCTTGGGTTGGATCCGGATAAAGTGACGGATTCCAATTTGCAGACTACGGTTCCGGTAGTTGCTCCCATAGCGGGTTACATTACCACCATCCATGCCACTCAGGGGGCTTATCTGCACCCGGCGGACATGGCTGTCACCATCACCAATACCGAGCACATCCATTTGGAACTGGACGTTTACGAGAAGGATATGGCAAAGGTCAAGCCGGATCAGGAGATACGCTTTCGCCTTCCGGATAGCAATGGTCCGGATTATGAGGCCGAGGTACATTTGATTGGCAAAGAAGTTGACACAGAAAAAAGGACCATCAATATCCATGGACATTTGAAGGACGATAAGCTGTCTTCCCTTTTTGTCCCGGGCATGTATGTGGAAGCGGACATCGTTACCGAAAAGGTGCCTTGCCGATCCTTGCCGGAAACTGCTGTCGTGAAGTTAGAAAATGACTATTACGTTTTGGTTCAGGTCCCTACTGAGCAAGAAGCATATCATTTCAAAAGAGAACGAATTCAAGTGGGTAAAATGGAAAATGGATATGCCGAAATTCTCAATGCCGAAGATTTTGACCCGGATGCGGTCATCCTGGTAAATGGTGCATTCAATTTGATTCAATAAGCCAGTTTGCTTTAATTGGGATTGCATTACCTTTAAGCTAATTCCGAATCCTAGCAATCTGAAAGCATGAAAGCACAAACCAGAAGAACATTCATAAAAACTTCGGCAACCGGCGGAGCAACCATTCTGGCGGGTGGTCTCTTGCCTGGACTAAAAGCCTCCAGTTATCGCCGTATCCTGGGAGCCAATGATCGCATCAATGCCGCCGTAATGGGTGTCAATTCCCGGGGCACCGCCCTGGCAACCAATTTTGCACGGCAATCGGACTGCACCCTGACCCATATTTGCGATGTGGATTCAAGGGCAATTACCGCCTGTACGGCAGAAGTAGTAAAGCGTCAGGATACAACTCCGAAAGGGGAAGGAGATTTCCGCAAGGTGCTGGAAAATCCCGATGTCGATGTGATGGTGATTGCTGCTCCTGACCACTGGCATGCGCCGGCCGCTTTGCTGGCCATGCAGGCTGGCAAAAATGTCTATGTTGAGAAGCCCTGCAGCCATAATCCCCATGAAGGCGAAATGTTGGTACAGGCTGCATCGCAATACAAGAAAGTGGTTCAGATGGGCAATCAAAGACGTTCCTGGCCCAATGTTATGGCCGGGATCAAAGCACTGCACGATGGCGAGATCGGCAGGCCTTATCTGGGAAAAGGATGGTACACCAATAATCGCGCTTCGATCGGCACCGGGAAAGAGACAGCGGTACCGGAATGGCTTAACTGGGACTTGTGGCAAGGACCAGCGCCCCGGAAAGCATTTAAAGACAATTACGTCCATTACAACTGGCACTGGTTCTGGCATTGGGGAACCGGAGAAGCGCTAAATAACGGGACCCATATGATCGATTTGCTGCGGTGGGGATTTCAGGTCGACTATCCGGAGCGGGTGAGCTCAAACGGAGGCCGATACCGTTATCAGGATGACTGGCAGACACCGGATACCCAAATCATTTCACTGGATTTCCCGGAGAATATCTCTATGACCTGGGAAGGACGCAGTTGTAATGGAAAATTTGTTGAAGGGAGCTCTGTAGGTGTTCAATTCTATGCGGAGGGAGGCACACTGCTTATTCCGGGAGGTAACAGTTATACACTGTTTGACCTGGATAATAAAGTCATCCGTGAAGTGAAAGACAACGGATCCATCAATCCCCTCGATAAAGCAAATCCGGCAGAACAACTGGATGCATTGCATATACGCAACTTCTTTGACGCCATCCGGGACGGGGAACAACTTGCGTCGGACATCGACTCCGGGCATAAAAGTACCTTATTGGTCCAGTTGGGCAATATCGCGCAGCGGGTAGGCCATTCATTGGATATCGATCCGGCAACAGGCCACATCAAAAACAGTGCGGAAGCGATGCAATATTGGTCTCGTGAATACGAGCCCGGCTGGGAAATGAAGTTGTAAGGGCCAATAGCCCATAATCTGATGCCAGTACGATCAAATCATCTACCGCATGATGCATTAGTACCTACGGCTATGAGCTGCTGACAAAATATTTTACCATCCCGGTTAAATTATTTTCGAGTATCCGTGACGACAGAGCCCTTCTGATGTTTTTTATATACACCAAGCTCGAGAATGGCCATGGTTTCCAAAAGTCAAAAAGAGAAAGCTGATAAGTTTTTGAAGTGGCACTACGATCAGGATATCCTGGTCTTACTTAACTCGTGGGATAGAGCAAGCTCAAAGGTCGTGGAAGGATGTGGTTACAAAGCGGTTGCTACAACCAGCATGGGGATTGCAGCTTCCCTGGGTTATCCGGATTGCCAGGTCATTCCATTCAATGAAATGCTCGGGGTGATCCAGGGTATCGTTCATGCTGTTCACGTGCCGGTTACCGTCGATATCGAAGCGGGCTATGGAAACAGTATTCCCGAAATCATCAACTCGGTTGCGAAGTTCATAGATGCCGGAGTCGTCGGAATAAATATTGAAGACAGTCTGGATCTAAGGCCGGATCTGGTCGATACCATGGAATTCTGCGAACGGATTGCTGCCATCCGGGAGTTGGCGGATTCAAAGGGGTTCCATTTGGTCATCAATGCCAGGACGGACTCTTTTTACACTTCTTCGGGCTCTAAGCAGGAAAAGCTGGCGGAGTCGATCCTGCGGGGAAATAAATACCGCGAGGCTGGTGCCGATTGCATCTTTGTTCAGCCGGTATGGGAAAAAGAAACCATTGCGACCCTGGTCAGGGAAATTAATGCCCCGATTAACATTCTGGCCAATCCATCCATTGGAGCCGGATTACCGCCATCTGTGCAGGAATTGCAGGATTTGGGCGTAGCCCGTTTAAGCCTGGGATCCAGTTTGATGAAAGCCGTTCTTGCTATGATCAAAAAGGTTGCTGATGAATTATCGGAACAAGGGACTTATGCGAGCTTAATGAGATCGCTAAACCCACTTTCCGATGCAGCCCTGGCTTATAAAATGGCAATCGAATAAAACCATAAATGATTGTTTCAAGGTGTCTTCAACCTGATACGATCTACTTTACCTGCATCATTGAGCGGAAGTTCCCGGATGAACTGAAAGTCCTTCGGAATTTTAAATTTGGCGAGATTGGCCCTGCAAAACTCCAGCAGGGAGGCGGTATCAGGTATCATGCCTGATTTTGGCACGATAAAGGCCTTACCGGATTCACCCCATATTGAATCAGGCACCCCGATGACAATGACATCCTCTACTTCCGGATGTTGCCGCAACACCCGCTCGATTTCAGCCGGGTAAACATTTTCTCCACCGGAGATATACATGTTTTTGATACGGTCCACCACATAGAGATCGCCTTCTTCGTCTTGCCGCACCAAATCACCGGTACGCAGCCAGTCACCGGAGAAGGACTCCCGGTAGCTGTCCGGTTGTTCCCAATACCCCGGGGTGACCATAGGTCCCTTTATCCACAATTCTCCGGTGTGCCCCACAGGAACATCATGTCCGGATTCGTTAACAATTCGATGGTGCACATAAAAATTGGGTTTTCCGATGGATCCTGCTTTTCGTACGGCATCCTGATGATGCAGGGAGGTGAGATTGGGCCCTGCTTCCGTCATCCCATAGCCTTGTCGCACCAATACCTCATGGTTGTGCCAACGTTCTATCAATGGAACGGGCATCGGTTCGCCGCCTACAATCAGATACCAAAGCGCTGAAAGATCGGTGTTCTGAAAGGACGGCTCATCGGCCATCATACGCAACATGGTTGGTACGGCCATGAATAACGTTATCTTTTCTTTTTCGAGCCAGGAGAGTGCAGAAGATGCATCAAAGCGCTTGGCAATGCATACCGTGCCACCGTGATGCAATGTAGGAGTAACGAGGACATTCCATCCCCCGGTATGAAAAAATGGCATGACATTAAGGATCCGGCTGCCCGAATTGACAATCAGCGCCAGAGCGGTGTTGAAGCTATTCCATTCGAGCATTCCCTGGGTGTACAGAACGCCTTTCGGAAGCCCCGTCGTCCCGGAAGTATAGAGGATGAAAATGGGATCGATGGCCTCAACGGGTGTCATTTTAGTGGGTATCGGGTCCCCGGCATTTTTTAGTTTGGACATCAGCTCCTCGATACGGATGGTCGCTGCTGTCCGATCATCCGGAAGTAATGGCGTCCATTGGTTTCCTGCAATGATTAGCCGGGGTCTGGTCAAATCCAGAATATTGCGGATTTCTTTGCGGGCAAGGCGGTAATTTACGGGTACCAAAATCAGCCCGGATTTTTGGGCGGCTCCAAAGAGGATCAGGTGTTCCAGGCAATTCTCGGCAAGGATGGCTATCCGGTCTCCTTTACGGCAACCGTATTGGTTAAAAAATAAAGAAACCAGGCCATTACACCATTGGTTGA
This sequence comes from Lewinellaceae bacterium, assembly GCA_020636355.1. Classification (GTDB taxonomy): domain Bacteria; phylum Bacteroidota; class Bacteroidia; order Chitinophagales; family Saprospiraceae; genus JAGQXC01. The sequence goes on from JACJYB010000017.1 coordinate 97,395, forward strand.
GTTCGCTGTATGTCAGCTGGGACCCGGATTCCATTTGTTTCGCGGCAATCTGCTGTGGAGCAAGAAAAGCCCAACTTCCGATCCAATCCGTTGGTGCCGGTTTCATGTTGCCTCTGATAAGAATTGGAGAATGATTTCATTGACCTGATTTGCTTGTTCCCATTGGACAAAATGACCAGCCCGGGGGATCAGAAAAAATTCACTATTTGTTATCTCGCGATTTCCGGCAATTGCAATCTGATAGGTGGTCTGTTGGGGATGCAGCAGTGGATTGGGGATCATTCGGTCTTGCTCTCCAAACAGGATCAATACCGGTAAATGCAGGTGGGACAGCCGGTCGAAAACCGGTTCATTCAGCATGCTCATGATATTGGCTGAAATCATGTTCGTATATCGACCATAGTCTTTCGAACGGTATAACCGCAATCGTTCTTCCCGCATAGGTTGGGTATCCGGTCCCAAATCGTAAAAATTTTGTTCCATATTTCGGACAAACTGGTCGAGCGGAACCATCCGGAGCATTTCGGGCTGATAAAACTGTGCAAACCAGGCTTTTTCCTGCGGCGAAAAGGTTTCGATTCCTGCCGGTGCGATGAGAACCAGTTTTGCAGCAGCTTCTGGATAGCGAAGGAGCACATGAATGGCAATTTGCGCACCCATGGAATGACCAACGAGAAATACCGTTGACAATTCGAGTTTTTCTGTGAACGCCTTGATGCATTGCGCATAAAAAGCCATCGAATACGAATAATTGGCTTTGCTGGAATCGCCGTAACCGGGCAGATCCAATGCGATGCATCGAAAATGGGTACTTAATCCGGAAATATTCTTTTGCCAGCATTTCCGGTCACTTCCTAAGCCATGAAGAAATAGGATGGTCTCCGGACCGTTACCGGCTTCAGTATAGGCTATGGATAAGTCGTTTGAAAGCTCCGCACATTGTTCCTGCATAATTGCAAAATAACCATTCACATTCATACCTGTCCGCATAAAAAAAGAACCGGATCACGATGAAGCGTCCGGTTCTTTGATCGATCGCTTATTTATCCTTAGTCACCATCACGGACGATCAGCCATTGAGCAATGGCCGGGGTTAATAATTTTTGCGACCTGCTTCCCACGAATACCCCAATATGGCCTCCCGGAAATTCCATGAGTTCTTTGTCCTTGGAGCCGATGGCCTCATGGATCGGAATGGTCGATGCCGGCGGAACGATGTGATCGTCTTTTGCGTAAACGGTAAGTACCGGCATGTCAATTTTGTTAAGGGAGACACGGTAGCCTCCCAGGGTAAATTCACCGTGGATTAATTTATTGTTTTGATAGAAATCCTTGATAAAACGACGGTATGTTTCGCCGGCCTGAGCAGGACTGTCGGCAACCCATTTCTCCATGCGTAGGAAATTCATCAGCTTATCTTTATTCTGGGCTACCTGAGGAAGATTGGCAAATTTCCTCGCTTTATTCATTGGTTTCAGCAAGTCAAAACCACTATTCAGGAAGTCTCCGGGCACCACACCGCCGAATCCATCCACGACCGCATCCACATCCATGTATTTTGCCCATAAGAAAAGCAAACCATTTTCTTCGCGGAAGTCCACCGGAGTTACGGTGGTGATGAGGTTTTTGACCTTGTCCGGGAAAAGGGCGGCATAGATCAGGCTAAATGTGCCGCCCTGACAAACT
>JACJYB010000018.1 GCA_020636355.1 Lewinellaceae bacterium
ATCTCCCGCTCGACCGCTTCCGGCGAGGCGCTGCGCCAGTAAGCTTGCACGGTAAGCGCCGGCTTTCTTTCCGTAGGCGGGTATTTCAGGGTCAACTCAGGCACCAGCGCCAAGCCGATGACCGTGAGGGCCAGGGCAATGAGCAGGGTTTGAAATGGATTAACGCGCATGAGTTTAATGTGGTGTCATGGATTTTCAGTTCCAGTATTCAAGGCATTACATTGAGCCACCACAGGCTGATACTTATCAAGCTGCGCAGCGTTGAAGCAGGTTTCAGGGGGCCTGTTGTCGTGCGGCGACTTGTCCTGCTGAGCCACGTCATGCTAAGCGGAGTCGAAGCAGGAGTCGAAGCAGGAGTCGTAGCCCAGATGGGTAGCTAAAAGATTTCGGATAATGTTTAGTCTTATGTTGCCAAATCCGAGACTTTAAGTCTGAAGTAACTCCGGTATAAAGGACTGTATTGTTTTTGTTGGTAAGTAGGTAAATGTAGTAATGATGGTGGATATGCATTTGTGAATACTTCTTAATGTAAATGGTAATTTAAGTAATTATTTGTGATAGGTGGCTAGAACGGACAGCCACAGCGCTCTGCGAGACGCCTCGCTGTGACACTTGTCCTAGCGAGCGAGGAACGAACGAAGCAATCCGTTATGCGCACACCGACAGACAGCTTCGTCGCTTATCCAAGCTCCTCGCTGTGACAAACAGTGTCATTACGAGTGAGGCACGAACGAAGCAATCCGTTATGCGCAACCCCGGCAGACAGCTTCGTCGCTCTTCGAGACGCCTCGCTGTGACAATCCGTCAATAGCCCCCCATTCAGAATTACACTACAATTATTGATAATTCGTTATATTGTAGACAATCCCATTGTACCACTAAAAAGAAAACCCATGGTATACAACCCGAGTCAATCACTTCGAGTCAATCACTTCGAGTCAATCACTTCGAGTGATAATCTATTCGAGTAGAAAGTACTCCCGGCAGGAATTGGCACAAATGACCGGCCTATCGGTTTCGGCTTTAAAATGCCGGCTCCATGGAATTTTGACCATGAAGGGCAGACGTCTTACCATCAATGAGGTGGTGCAATGCCTGGAACAAATGTCCATACCCTACCAGCTCAAACTAACATGACATGGACTACCTCAAGACCCGTGAACAATTGGCTCAGGAATATGGCATCAGCCGGTCCACGTTTTATCGTCAGCTGAAAGAAGCAGGAATCACATTGCCACGAGGTATGCTGAATCCTTTATACCAATGTCAGATCTATCAGGTATTGGGTTATCCCCAGGGAAGGGAAGCCATGCCCTGGGACTGTGAAACATTATTGCAACAAAATGACACAAGTTTGAAACAAAAAAACACAAAATGGGTAATCGAATACCGTATAGTTTTGAAGGCATGGTTCAAAGCGCTAAAAACCGTAGGAGATTGCCGAAAATCCAGAAAAGAGTAGGTGAAGTTTAGAAAATAGAATATATGAAAACTATTTTTAAAACTGGCGTGATATTCAAGTTGATAATATTATTGTCGGTTCTCAGCCCCATGGGCTTAAAGTCACAATCATGCGGAAGTTATTGCATGACTTACAGGCAACTTTGTTCGTGTGGTGGATATAATTACATCTGTTGGGACGGGGATGGTAACTGCAATGTTAGTAGCCAGGTAACATGTTGTTTTGTTTGCAATTGCAATGAAACATAGTATTCAATTTGATTAATAGATGCCTTGTAAAATTTATCAATATATTTTCACAATAAAAGATACATAATAAAAATATCTTTTACAGGGCATCTATAAAATATAAAATAATACGTACAAATATGTTTAAAAAATCCTTCCTTCTATTTTCAGCTTTCCTAATATTGGCCTGCAAATCGCACCCAGTCGACGAAATTGACAAAACTGATATTGCGGTTGGCACTCTACCCGAAAGGGAACTATATGAAATTACCAAAAATATTCAAATTACGCCTATAAAAGATAATTCTAAATTTGGATATATAGGTGAGATCTACAGAGTGATCCCGTATCAAGATTATTTGATTCTATTTTACCTCGATTTCAATAGTCGGGCTCGCTCTATTGTAATTACTGACGATAATGGCAATATCCAAAATATTATTACTTCTTTAAATGAAGGAAGTGATTACAGCTTCCTAGGTTATGCGGCAGATATCTCAGTATTAAATAACAAGTTGTATGTATTTTGTCCTTTTAAACAAAAAATCGTAACATGTAATTTACCAGATCTTGAGATAAATGGTGAATATCAATCAAATATTGAAGCCGATCAATTTATCGTGACCAATAATTATATCTATTATTATGGCAACAATAACTATAATCATAACGGTGCTTTTTACAATTGCATTGTTGCCGATTGGGAAGGTAATATTCTAAACAAATTTGTCACACCGTTACCCTGCTTACAGTCAAACAAAGCATTTGGAACAAATATGTCTTCTTCCGGTGCGTCGAGCTATCTTTGGCAAAGTTTTGACTATAACATCTACCAGATACAGGAAGACAAAATCAAAATTGCCAAAAGTATTGACTTTGGAAATCTAGGCATTGATAATGCACTTTTAGAACGTTGCAACAATCAGACTCTTGACCCTATAGATGTTTTTAATAATTTTGAAATTATTGGAGAATTCCAATATGCTAACTTTATCAATGGACAATATTTTATAGCTTTTGCATTAAAAATGAAAGCAATTTGGGCATTCATGAACGAGGAAAGGGCATTTGCATTTCGTCCCAATTCACCATTCGTAGCAAGTAATATAATCGGCTATTTCCCAAAATGGTACGACAACAATCAAAATGATCTGTATCTGGTACTCATGTCCGATGATTTCACGTATGCCCTGGAGAATGCCCCCACAGAGCAAATTAATAAATATAAAAGTTTCTCTAATCTCGATAGCTATCCGCTTTCTGATTTGAAACAAGTTAGACAAATAATTGTAAGGCTAAAAATCGATCCCGGCAAAATTTATACTAATTGAAGTGTACTTTGTCTACTTGACAACCTAGCCAGGTTAAATAATATTTTTTCAAAGTGATACAGATAATACCCATGGGTCATCTGAAGTCAATTGAAATGACTGTATAATTTTCAATACCCACCTGCTGTTCCATTGTATTTGATGCAAAATAAAGCAATCCGTCATGCGATGCAATCCGTCTTACATAACCCCGACAGACAGCTTCGGCACTCTGTGAGATGCCTCGCTGTGACAACCAGTGTCCTAGCGAGTGAGGCACGAACGAAGCAATCCGTCATGCAGAACCCCGGCAGACAGCTTCGGCACTCTGTGAGATGCCTCGCTGTGACAACCAGTGTCATTGCGAGTGAGGAACGAACGATGCAATCCGTCATGCAGAACCCTGGCAGACAGCGTCGGCGCTCTGCGAGACGCCTCGCTGTGACAACTTGCGAGAGAGGCACGAACGAAGCAATCCGTCCTCTAAGCACCAGCAAGCCTCCGTTAAGAGCGTAGCTCGCCTCTGTGTCCTAAAATTGCCAGGGGCGCGGTCATTGCTCATTTCTAAACAACCAGATCTGTAAGCAGCAATAACTAACTCCGAGTCCCTCGGTGTCATCTCGGTGTCACTCTGTGTAACCATCAAACGCTGCGTAACACTGTGGTTAAACTCTACCCCGGCAGACAGCTTCGGCACTCTGCGAGATGCCTCGCTGGGACAACTTTCGAGCGAGGAACGAACGAAGCAATTCGTCATGCATAACCCCTACGGACAGCATCGTCGCTCTGCGAGACGCCTCGCTGGGACAATCCGTCAATACACCCCCATTCAGAATTACACTACAATTATTGATAATTCGTTATATTGTAGTTGATCCCTGTAGCCTTCCCCAGTGATAAAATGGATACGCGTGACCGCCAGCAATTGGATCAGTTATTGGTATTTGATTGGAATGGCAAATTAATCAACCGATATAAGCTATCCCCACCAATTCTCTCTAGATTTACAGTCGACTTCAATAGGCATGAAATTTATGGCATTGCAATTAAGGATGATGTACAAATAGTTCGTTTTAGGTATTAATTATTTTTTTCAGCATTCTATTTCTCACTTATTATATATTGGTAAATATTTTGAAATGTAGGGCAATTTTGAAACTAGACTTCTATTTGGCACATTTACTTCTGCTTGCATTAATTTTTGGTTGTTCCGAACCGGATTCCAGCCAAAATGACCTTACCGTCATTCCTGTGACAGCTTACAGCCAGATGAATGTTTCGGCCTTTTTTAGCACCATCAGCTACCTCCCTCTGAAGAACAGACAGGGTCAGGCCTACCTTGGTGAAGTTCGCAAAATGGAAGTTGATGAACATGGAATTACCTTTTTGCAGGGGCATTCAAGCAATGATGCCTCCATCTGTTGTTTCAACGCGGATGGTTCATATAAATTAACCTTAAATCACTTTGGGGAAGGGCCGGGAGAATATTCCACACTCACCGACTTTAATCGGCTTCCAAATGGAGATTTTCTATTGCTGGATCAAAATGGCATGAGGATTAATCAATATAATCAGGAAGGTACCTGGATCGAAAAAATACCTTTAGCGGGCCTATATTACCGGATGGCGTTTTTCCCTGATGGGACTTCGGCTATGTACAAGGGTAATTTCCCGTCAGCTGATCCCAATCGATTGGTATTTTTGGACAAAGATCATAACGTTGTAGCCAGCTACTTCCCTGCCAAACCCTATTCTTCCTTGTTTATAATAGCCTCAAGAGAAAACTTTAGGAAGATCCAGGGTTCCTCTAATTATTTATTTAATCTATTTTTAGATCCTGTACTGTATGAAGTATCGCCAACCACGGTTACACCTAAATATAGAGTAGATCTTGGAGACAACTGGTTACCAGGAAGTGTGCTGCAAAAATTGGCTAATAACCCAGATCGAAAACTGGCTCGCAAGTTGGTACTGGATCAAGAGGATTATGTCATTTACTTTAATTTCTTTTCAGAAAATGAAAAAGTTGTATTCCTTTCGTATTTCCTACATGGTCATTTGCACTGGTGTCTGTACAATAAGTCCAATCAATCCACTCTAAACACCTATGCACGAACCAATAACATTGATGGTAGTCTGGTCGGAGAAGATGCCATCTGGCCTGTGTATCTTTATAACGACGAAGTAGTCTTTGTGCTTCAGGCACCGGATGTAGTCAGCAAGCTGAAAAATATTGCCAAAGCTACCGGCCGGACCTGGACCGAACTGCAAGAGCATCCGCAGAATGATTTTGAACGACTTGCCACTCAAGTAAATGAAGTGGATAATCCGGTATTGGCTTTTGCGAAATTAAATTAAGCTTAACATAGCTATTCCTTAGCTATATTTATACCGTGAAAAGTCCGATTTTTGATATATTTAACCGGCACATTTAATGCACTATCCACCTGATCGAACCAGGATTGCTATCCAGAAAAAGCAGTCATTTTTTCAAGTTTTAAGCAGTCATTTACTGATCATCATTTGTTTGTACAGTCTGTGGATAACCGCATGTCAAAGCTCCCCCGATCGAGAACATGCTCCCCACTCAGGATGTGTAACGATGGGTGATACCTTTTCCATAAAAATTAAGGGCGACCGGGATGAATTTCTAGCCCGGCTGTGGCAAGTCCGGAAAATAGAAGGAAAGGAATATTACATCCGGGGGCTTGGTCCTTCTGGTGTTGATATTTGGGATCTGGAAACTAAAATGAAAACCGGACAAATTCGCATAGATAAGGATGGCCCTAATGCGATGGGTGAGATGGTATCCTTCTATTATCAAAATGTAGATTCATTGTTTGCACTCAGCCAAAGCCATATCAATTTATACAATGGTCAAGGGCAATTAGTGCGACGATGGTGGATCAATAATCCAGAACGAACAAACATCTCCGGAATTGACTTTAATCATTTTGCTTTCCGGAATAATCAGATCAATACAAATGCTATTTTTTATCATTATGGACGTATTTATGGGACGATCAGAATGCAAAATGGATCTCTGGCAAATTATGACTACCCAATACTTGGATTTCTTGATTTGGACTCCAGTAAATGGGTCAATTTGGCCATTTATTATCCGGATGAATTCCAGCATAATTCCTATGGTTTACTGGATTGGCCAAATGTCGTTTACACAAGAGATCGGATTATCGTCAGCTTCATGATAGGTGCAGATTTTTGGGTATATGATTATTCAGGTAACTTGATAAATCGCTTTTCTCCGAAAGGTGGTTATTCTGACTTGAAGGCTGAACCCTATAAACAATCAGGTGCGTACGATCCTGAACGAATGATGGAGCATTTAAATAATAATCCATCGTTTTATCCGGTCTATTATTTTAAAGATGCCCACACTTATTTTAGGGTCATTGCCAATGCAAAGCAAGAGGATCCCCATTTGTATTTCCTGGTTTTGATGAGCGAAGCGGGACAAACCATCCACGAAGAATCCATATTAACCACCGAACGTTTTCAAATGAACGGACGGTTCTACACTTCCAACTTCTATTACATACCCTATGTTCAAACCAATGAGAACCGGGTAGACTTGGCAGTACTGGATCCGGGATGTGGAAGGTAATCCTTGGCACGAACGAAGCAAACCGTTATGCCCAACCCCGGCAGACAGCTTCGTCGCTTTACCTGGCGCTCGCTGTGGCAACAAGTGTCCCAACCTCCAACCTCATCGCACCAGCGTGATGGTCTCATTAACAAGGCGCTGACGGAGGGTATCCGGATAAAGTAGCAACTGAACCAGGTAGACGCCGGGTAAGACCAGCCGGCCGTCAGAAGTGCCATCCCAGGATATTTCCCGCAAGTCCTCCCCTTTCTGGTCCAGGATCACATTTCCCCAGCGGTCACGGATTAAGATGCGATAAGGCATGGCATTAACTGCTGACACCTCCCAGGTATCATTGATCAAATCACCGTTCGGGGTGAATATATTAGGCAGGTAAATGGCATCCCCTTTAGCCGGTCCTATCACCAGGGTGTCTGTGGCTACGCAACCACTAGAGTCCGTGGCCGTAACACGGATAAGCTGTGCGGTGCTATTCTGAATGACCACCCATTCGGGACAACCGCTACACATCGCCTGCTCGGACAGGTTTTCCCATTCAAGCATGACCGGAGTAAAGTTTAAGTCCAGTCCCAGTCGAAAAACTGAAGACATAGAATCTTCCACATGGATAACCAGAAAGGGAAATGGATAATCCGGAAGTACTACCTGAATTGTGTCCGTACAACCCTCCGGAGAACGGATCCAGAATGTATACATTGAATCCAGCTTAAGTCCACCAAAGTAGCCCGATGCACTTTGTAATTGCCCGATCAATCCCACTCTAGGATCACCGGGTAAATCCAGAAATCCAAAATCAATGTATCCGCTACGGTCATCACAAGATTCCAATCCCGTTTGTGGCTTAATCACCTGTGGTTCTCCCAGCACTCCAACTAAAGCAGAATCCGGGACGGAGCAAGTGCCCTGAACGACCAGAAAAGAATGGACTCCGGAGCTCAGTCCCAATCGTTCCAACGAATTAATACCATCCGGCCACCACACCTCGATACCACCACTATTTACTGCCGGACGGATTTCAAGCATACCATTCCGACCATTTGGACAGATCGCCGGCTTAGATACCACATCCCATCCCATAGGCGTATCCTGAAGGGAAAGGGTACTTGTACAGGAGTCGCCGCTTGCGTCGATAACTGTCCAGACGTAATCGCCGGATGATAAGCCTTGAAAAACAATCGATGTATCCGTATTGTACTCCTCCCCATTTAAAACCACACGAAAAGGTCGAAAGCTTCCTGCGAGATCCAGGCGTATGATACCGTCGGTTGCCTGCGGACAGGAAGGATGCGTAATTTCCTCAACACAAACCAGTGAATCCGGAAATGAAGTAATGGTGATGCAGGTATCCAGTGGACAAAAGTTAGCTCGTTCCAGAGTTACACAGTAGGTGCCGGTATCCAGACCTGTCCGGCGAAGAAGACCGGGAAACCCGTCAGCCCAGGTTACTCCCAGCAAATTAAGTGAGGTCTGAATCTCAATAAAACCAGTTTGACTATTTCCTCCCGGCAGTGTCAGGATCTGCACGGGTATGTTGTCACCTGGCTCTACAATAATTCCCAGCGTCGCCATACAAATCCGCTGATCATGCGTCCAGGTGACTGCAGCTTCGTATTTTCCTGCTTTAGTGATCGCTATCGACGGTGATAAGGCTCCGGTGTTCCAGGTATACGAAGTAAAGTCCGTCGAATCAACCGATAGCTTAACGGAATCACCTGGACATATGCGCAATGCACTGCTATGAATCTCCAGATCAACGGTGGTTGGCGCATAAGTATATTCTCCTCGGCCGCATATCCCCTGATAGCTCCAAATAACAGTATAATCACCAGCACCATCTCCCGGCTTCAATTTTAACGAGTAATCGGTGGCCGTGGGCAGGGCGATATTATTCCTATACCATTGGAAGGTCGCATCCGGAGGAGGGGCAGGGTAAAATGCATGGACAAAGAGCTCCACATCGCTGCGGCAGGTATCCCGGATCGTAACGCCAAGCGATTCATAAGGATCCGGGATCAAACTCAGGTTGTCCAGATGATTGGATTGGAAAACAAGGTCACTTTGACAGGGAAATCCCAAAAAAAACATTTCGTAACGCTTGTTCACCGGTATCATCAGGCGTTTTGCCAAACGCCGGATAAAAAGCTCCCCATTTTCATAGTCTGACGATGGAAGGCGTATGGTATCAATTAATTCCAGACCATAGGTATTTGGAGCTGCACAATCGGTATAAGAGGTGTCAATGATTTGCCGGCAACTTGGCACCCCATAGACATACATGATCTCTCGATAGTCTCCATCACATTTTCCTCCTGGTGTCGGGTCTAGCGTAAAATCACAACCGACGACGACATTAAAGCTAAAAATATAGCTCCGACCGCCCTCCAGAGGCTCGCTAAGACAAGTACCCACCATCTCATGAAAAGGACCACCGGTATTCCTCAGATAGAGTCCATATTCACCCGACACAATCGAATCGCAATAATTCCCGCAAAGGAATTTATGGGAATATTGTGGTCGACCAATTACATTGTTCCAATAAGCCGGCACCATAGCCGGTCGGTCAAATAGACCGGAAAATGCATATCCGGAGGTAGTAGCCGGATCAAGCAGTTCTTCAAAATCGCCATTTCTCAACAAATTGCTACAGTCGCAATCCGGATCCTTAAGATCAATGAGACCATCGCCATCGTCATCCATTGCATTATTACATATTTCCTGAGATGGCAGCATGGATGGAATGGCTAGTACCAATAAGCTTGTGAAGATCCTGACCATCAGGCCATTCTTAATCTTTAGCATGGAGCTGGTTTTTCGATGTCTAAATGGTTAAGAATGCTTCAAACGAAAATTGAGGAGGCAAGGAAGATTTCACCTTATATACGCCACTTATAATGGACAGCCGAATTTGGATGATACGTTGGGTCCTGGGCTAAATATTCTCAAAAAAGTATTGAAATCGCATGAAAAAGGCCACAGAAATTCCGTGGCCCAATCTAAAGTGTTGTTGAAAATGAAAATCTAATCGTTCCAGAAGCTCTTTTTCAACGACAACCTTAATAGGTATACAGCAACATGCGGGACATGGCTTTACACACTAGTCCCTCCTAGATCGATGATCTATTAAGCATAAGCTAATCGTAATCATGAAGACAAATCCGCACCACCGAAGTCACCTAGTTGAGGCTAGCAGATCCTATTTTAACCTGGAGAGTGCACGTTTTTCACGAAAAAATTCCTGTAACAATGTACGGCAGGGCTCCTCCATCAATCCCATCTCAATTTTGGTTTGAGGATGGAGCAATTCCTTCCCGTAACGCATAAATCCTTCTTTCTCATCGCTGGCGCCAAATACCAACCGGTCCAGTTGCGCCCATTTCAAGGCGCCTGCACACATGACACAGGGTTCCAGGGTAACGTATAAGGTACAATCGGTAAGGTATTTACTCCCCAGGAATTCAGCGGCGGTTGTCAAAGCAAGGATTTCTGCGTGTGCCGTCACATCCTGAAGCGCTTCGGTCCGGTTATAAGCCCGGGCGATGATTTGATTTTGACAAACAACGATGGCTCCCACAGGAATTTCATCGGCTTCTGCTGCTAACTCCGCCTGCTGCAGGGCAAGCCGCATAAAATGCTCGTCGGAAAATACGGTAAAGTTCATGCAGGTAAAATTACGGAAGATCAGTGGATGGCGGCGGGGATTTAGGATTTAAGATTATTTGATTTGTGATTTAAGATTTGTGATTTAAGATTTGTGATTTCAAGTGATCACGATACCTGGATGCCTAAAGTCCCTGATACCCCGCTGCTAAACCCACCCCTCTTTCCCCTCCCAGGAGGGGACTCGTCACTGATACTCCACAATGCTATCATACGATGGAAATAATTACTTGGAATTTCAGTAGCGACAATTGAAGCCCTGGTATTCTGGCGCCTTGATACCATAGTACACAGCTAAACCCACCCCTGTTTCCCCTCCCAGGAGGGGACTCATCACGGCACTCCACAATGCTTACCATAACGATGGAAATAATTACTTGGAATTCAGTAGCGACAATTGAAGCCCTGGTATTCTGGCGCCTTGATACCATAATGCACAGCTAAACCCACCCCTGTTTCCCCTTCCAGGAGGGGACTCGTCAATCATACTCCAATGCTTATCATTACGATGTAAATAATTATTTGGAATTGCAGTAGCGACAACTGATGCCCTGGTATTCTGGCGCCTTGATACCATAGTGCACAGCTAAACCCACCCCTGTTTCCCCTTCCAGGAGGGGACTCGTCACTGATACTCCACAATGCTTATCATAACGATGGAATTAATTACTTGGAATTTCAGTAGCGACAACTGATGCCTTGATTCCCCATATAACCACATCACCACAAAACCCTAAAACCATAAAACCACAAAACCTACCTCCACACAATTCCCCCATTATCCCTTTCCTCATTTAAACTCAAATTTCTATCTTTGCACATGGAAACAAAAAATAACGGCTTACCAAAGGAAATTGTCGAAGCGCTCACATTTGATGATGTCCTGCTAATTCCCTCTTATTCAGAAATCTTACCTCGCGAAGTGGATATTTCCACGCAATTGACGACGGATATCCGTTTAAATGTCCCCATCGTTTCGGCGGCTATGGATACCGTAACGGAAGAAAAGCTGGCGATAGCTATCGCACGGGAAGGAGGTATCGGTATAATCCATAAGAATATGTCGATCCAAAAGCACGCGGAACAGGTCCGGTCGGTCAAGCGCTCGGAAAGCGGAATGATCAAAGACCCGGTTACCCTGGACAAGGATGCCAAACTGATGGATGCCCTGCAGTTGATGCAGCGATTTAAAATCGGTGGCATTCCGGTCGTGGATGCCAGCAATCATCTGATAGGCATTCTCACAAACCGGGATATCCGTTTTGAGACCGATCTTGGGAGACCGGTCTCGGAATTGATGACAAAAAACAATCTGGTTACCGCTCCGGTTGGCACCGACCTCCAACAGGCACAGGCCATCCTTCAGAAATATAAAATTGAAAAACTTCCGGTGGTAAATGATGAGAATAAACTCGTCGGATTAATCACCTATAAGGACATTCTTAAATTAGAGAGTTATCCCAATTCGTGCAAAGATACCCTTGGCCGGCTGGTCGTCGGAGCCGCTCTTGGAGTAGCCAAAGATACGATGGAACGCCTGGAGGCACTGATTGATGTGGACGTGGATGTCATCGTCATTGACACGGCACACGGCCACTCACAAGGCGTTCTGAACACCATCAAAGAGGTGCGTAAGAAGTTTCCGGACTTGCAGATCATCGGAGGAAACGTCGGTACGGGAGAAGGTGCGCTAGCCCTCGTTGAAGCCGGGGTGAATGCGGTGAAAGTGGGTATCGGTCCCGGCAGTATATGCACCACCCGGATTGTCACCGGCGTGGGTGTGCCCCAACTTTATGCTATCATGTCTGTCGCACAGGCACTGCAAGGTACGGGTATCCCTGTGATCGGAGACGGCGGTATCCGCTATACCGGAGATATAGCCAAAGCCATTGCATCCGGAGCCGATACCATCATGGCCGGATCGCTCTTCGCCGGGGTTGAAGAGGCACCCGGTGAGACGGTCATATTTGAAGGACGAAAGTTTAAGATTTACCGGGGTATGGGTTCATTAGGCGCCATGCAGATGGGTTCGAAAGATCGCTATTTTCAGGATGTAGAAGATGATATAAAAAAGCTGGTCCCCGAAGGCATTGAAGGCCGGGTCCCCTTTAAAGGCACCCTGTCTGAGGTTATGGTACAATATACCGGAGGGCTGCGGGCTAGCATGGGCTATTGCGGGGCAGCCACGATACCAAAATTACAGCAAGCGCGATTGGTTAAAATTTCTTCGGCTGGAGTCTCTGAGAGCCACCCCCACAATATCACCATCACCAAGGAAGCTCCCAACTACAGCAGGCGCTAATGGGTAAACTGCAAGCTCCTTTTTATCTAAGGGATGATGTCGTGGCAATCGCTCAGGAATTGCTGGGAACGATATTGGTCACGGAGTGGGAAGGAGTCCGCACCACAGCACGCATCGTCGAAACAGAAGCCTACCGAGGTCCGGAAGACAAAGCCAGTCATGCCTACAACAACCGCCGCACTGCCAGGACCGAAGTGATGTTCGGGCCGGGAGGTCATGCCTACGTCTACCTCTGCTACGGCATTCATCATCTATTCAACGTAGTTACCGGGCCTGCTGAAATACCTCACGCCGTCCTGGTCCGCGCTGTAGAGCCTCTGGCAGGTATCGATATCATGATGGCCCGCCGCCAGCGTACGCAAACAAAGAAGTTAACATCCGGCCCGGGGCTGGTGGGTCAGGCTCTGGGGCTTTCCACCATCCACTCCGGACTTGCACTGACAACCGGTGACAGCATCTGGATTGAGGAGCAAAGACTGGAAAAAGGCGAAGTTGTTATTTCCTCCCCGCGGATTGGAATTGATTATGCCGGAGAATGCGCTACCTGGCCCTGGCGCTTTTACCTGGCCGGCAATCCATGGGTAAGTGGCAAAAGGAACGTCTGAAGTCTATTCAATCACAATGGTTTGAAACTATATAGATAAGGCGCCTTATGGGCTTTGCCGGTAAAGCGTTTTTCATGACGCACCAACTGATCGGATGCAAGCAGCTTGCGTTGAAACGCCGACCGGTGGAGCTTGGTATCCAGGATCGCTTCATAAACGTTTTGCAGTTCCTGCATGGTAAAACGCTCCGGCAGTAGATTGCCGCCAATCAGTTTCTGGTCCAGGTTGGTACGCAATGTCTCCAGAGCCTTTGCCACAATTTCCGCATGATCCAACATCAACGGCGGAAGCTCATTCATGGGATACCATTCACAGGAATCCGATAAGGCATCCGGCTGGGGTACCACATCGTTGTAATTGATCAGCGCATAATAGGCCACCGAGATAAACCGCTCCAGCAACCATTCCCATCCGTTAATTTCCAATTCGTTAGCCTGGATAATCTTTGCCATGATTTCTGGCTGATAGCGTGCGACATCGCCAAAGGTGTAAAATTGCTCCAGGTAAATGTTATCCAATCCGGTGCGTTCTTTCAGACCTCGTTTTACGGCATCATTGAGGTTCTCATCCATTTGGACAAAACCACCTGGTAACGCAAATAGTCCGGTATTGTGGTATTCCATGATCAAAATCTTCAGGGTCTGACCGGAAAACCCAAAAACCACTGAATCAAATGCAATATGATTTAAATATTCGGTTGCCATCCTCTAAATCCTCAAAACGTTCGCCTATTAGAATATCCAAAGATAGAATAGGAATTACAGAAAAAAGGAATTATTATTGTAACATTGTGTGACAATAATAAAATAAGCTATGCAAAAATGGAATTTTCTGGTTGTGTTCCTGTTGGGCACCCTGCTACTCAACGCACAATCTAACGATGCTTTTGCAGTTCGTGTCACCACCGATAAAGGGGTGATCGAAGGCAATTATGAGGTTAAAACGGGCTTGCAACAATACTTCGGCATACCGTATGCCAAACCTCCCATCTATGACCTGCGGTGGAAAGCACCCCAGCCCATGGATCCCTGGGATGGTGTAAGGCAAACCAAACATTTTGGTCCCCGCGCCGTCCAGGCGGCGGTCTTTGGCGATATGGATTTCCGTTCCGATGGCATCAGTGAAGATTGTCTGTATCTGAATGTATGGACGCCGGCCAAGCACAATACCACGGGCCTGCCGGTACTGGTCTACTTCTATGGAGGTGGGAATGTGGCTGGTGACGGCTCCGAACCTCGCTACGATGGAGCCAGTATGGCCCAGAAAGGGATGGTCGTGGTTACAGTGAATTACCGTTTGAACATTTTCGGCTTCTATGCACATCCCGGATTGAGCGCTGAAGCACCTTACCATGCTTCGGGAAATTATGGCTTACTTGACCAGCAAGCCAGCCTGCAGTGGGTTCACGACAATATTGCAGCTTTCGGCGGCGACCCGAAGCACGTCACCATCGCAGGAGAATCTGCCGGATCGATCGGCGTAAGCATGCAAATGGCATCCCCATTGACCAAGGGGCTTATCGCCGGGGCTATCGGTGAAAGCGGTGCCGGCATCAATCCTACCATGGCCCCAGTATCCCTTGCCGAGGCCGAAAAGACCGGAGAAGAATTTGCCCAGAAGGCAGGATATACCCTTGAGCAAATGCGCGCCATGAGTACCCGGGAAATCTATGAAATTTACCAGGAATCAAGACGTTTTGGATTCCCAGCGGTCATCGACGGGTATTTTTTACCCAAGACCTTACCTGAGATCTTCGCTGCCGGCGAACAGTCGAAAGTGCCCTTACTGGTCGGATGGAATTCTTCGGAAATTCCCGGCATGGCTTTCATGCAGGGACAACCGTATACCAAAGAAGCCTACCAACAAAAAGTCAAAGAAGCCTATCCCAATGACTATGGGGAAGTGCTGAAATTATACCCGGACAAAGATGCCGGCACCATCGAATGGTCGGCCACGGCATTGGCGAGTGACCGGTTTATCGCCTATTCAACCTGGAAATGGTTTGACCTCGCCCGCAAAAACAGCTCGCAGAAAGTGTTCCGGTACCTCTACAGCAAAAAGCGTCCTCCTCTGGTCGATCAGAACCTGGCCTCAGGGCTGGCTGGTGGCACCGTTAGGCGTGACGCCAATACACCGCCCCCGCCTCAACCGATCGGAGCGCCGCATGCTTGTGAGATCGAATATTGCATGGGCAATCTACCATTGGTTCCGGATTATGCCTGGACCGAAGACGATTATACCGTATCGAAAACCATGCAGCAGTATTTCGCCAATTTCATCATGCATGGAGATCCGAACAGTGAAGGGCTTCCGGAATGGCCAGCAGCTGATGCTCAGTCCACCACCCCACCGGTGATGATCATCGATGTGACCAGCCATTCCGTAAAAGCGGATAACGACGCACGGTATCAGTTTCTGGACAAGCAGTATATGAACAATAAGTAATTCCATAAACGGGTGATCACCTGGTCATCTTCCTGGCCAGGTGGTCACACCTCCTACCCATTGCTACCTGAAGTTTTCTATCTTCCCGAAAAATTTGCCTTATGGACCTGAATAAGGTTCGCATCGTATGTTTTGATGCCGACGATACCCTCTGGGCCAATGAGCCCTACTACCAGGAAGCCGAACAAAAATTTTGTGCTTTGCTGGAAAGTTATCTGCCCCAGCATACCACTGCTCAGGAGTTATTCCGTACCGAAATGCAGAATTTACCCCTGTATGGCTATGGCATCAAAGCTTTTACCTTAAGCATGATAGAAACTGCACTGCGTATCACCGATCATCATGCACCAGCTGATTTGGTTGATAAAATCATCGGATATGGTAAGGTAATGCTTGATCAGCCTATTGAACTTTTCCCCGGCGTAACGACCGTGTTGCAGCAACTTAGCCATCGATACCGGCTGGTTATTGCCACGAAGGGCGATTTACTGGATCAGGAAAGAAAGCTAAAAAAATCAGGAATTGCTGCTTTTTTTCATCATGTTGAGATCATGAGTGACAAGAAAGACAGCGATTATCACAAGTTATTGGGGCACCTGGATTGTCGTCCCGAACAATTTGTCATGGTAGGCAATTCCCTGAAGTCGGATATCATGCCTGTACTGGCCATAGGCGGCTATGCCATCCACATCCCCTATCATATGACCTGGGCTCATGAAGTGATCCAGGACCCGGTAGAACATGAGCGAATGTTAACACTGGAATCCATCGATCAAATCATTCAATATTTCCAGTGATGAGAAGCAAGATCGACCTCGATTCCTGGCCACGAAAGGCGCATTACGATTTTTTTAAATCATTCACCGAGCCATTCTTCGGCGTAACCGTCGTCGTGGATTGTACACAAACGTATGAAGAGGCGAAGGCCGAAGGACATTCTTTTTACCTGTCCTATCTGCATAAGGCCCTCGTTGCTGCCAATGAAATCGAAGCTTTTCGGCTCCGCATTCATGAAGACTCAGTTTGGCTATACGATCACATCCACGCAGCGCCGACCGTCGACCGTCCGGATCATACCTTTGGATATGGCTACCTGGATTACCATGCAGATTTTGCTGACTTTGTGCATGAAGCGCTTCCACGCATCGAGGAAGTTCGCCGGTCCAAGTCATTATTGCCCTCTGCATCGGGAGACAATGTGATCCATTTTTCCTCTGTTCCCTGGATCCGCTTTACCGGCTTATCTCATGCCCGGCCACTGACTTTTCCCGACAGTATCCCCAAGATTACCTTCGGAAAAATGGAAAAAAGAGCTGGAAGTTATACCATGCCATTGTCGGTACATGTGCACCATGGATTGGCTGATGGCTATCAGGTAGGACAATACATTGACCGGTATCAAACGTTGCTTTCAACCTAACTGAAAAAAAATTATTGGGTTACATATTAACTTTTTCCTACTTGACGTTGTTAGTAGCGAAAAGTATTATAATCCAAGATGCAACAATCCTTTCGGGCAATTCTATTATTGGCAATGATCTCGTTTGCATTGCCAAAACTCCAGAAAAAGGTTGAAATCCCATTCAATTACGAAGAAGCCGGCAAAGCTTCCTATTACTCCGATGCTTTGGAAGGCAATCTTACTGCCAGCGGAGAAGTTTTTTCGCAAAATGAACTCACCGCTGCACACCGGACGCTTCCGCTAGGAACTAAAGTATTAGTCTTCCGACCAAAAACCGGGCAATCCGTATGGGTGACTATAAATGACCGTGGCCCCTATGTAAACAGCCGCATCATCGATCTGAGTAAGAAGGCGGCCGAAGCCCTGGGAATGGTTCATAAAGGAGTCGGGCAAGTGGTCATCAAAGCTTACCTGGAGCCGGTCCAACCTTAATCCTCCCTTTATTTTCAGCTCCCGGACGGTTAGCCGATGAATAATAATCTGCAAACCGGAAATATTCGTTGTGAAGCCAGTAATTTCACCACCTGGTTGTTTCTCTAAACCGGGGTGAACCTAAAATCATTGCATCCAATGCTGTTACAATTCCACATCCATTATCATACGGTCTTTGGCGAACAAATTATCATCCGCTTCCGCCAGCAAGTTGGGGATCAAATACACTATTGCCAGACTTATGATGGCGAAAACTGGACCGGGAGTCTTGACATCAAAGACAACCAACCGCTGTCCTACCAATACGGAATTGACCGGCATGGCCGGATTGAATATGAAGGTGGGACGGATCGTATTCTGCGCACCGCTGCCGGGCAACCGACCATTTTTGTGCAGGATTATTGGCGGGTACCCAAAAATCCGCTCGATATCTTCTATGCTTCCGCTTTCACCGATATCATCTTTCAGCGCCCAAAACAAAAGCACGGGAAGAAGTCAAGCCTTGTTACTGGGCACAACCTGCTTACCTTTCAACTTTATGCCCCGGATGTACCTTCATCCGCAGTGGTGGGTGTAACAGGAAGCATACCAGAACTGGGGGATTGGACTAAAGCACAGGCGATGAGGGATGACCAATATCCGCTCTGGTCGGTTACCATTCCTATAACTGCCAGCGCAGTCCAGTTGGAGTACAAATTCGTACTGGTCGATTCAGCAACCGAAAAGATTTTTGAATGGGAGTTTGGGGAAAATCGAAAACTTCAGTTTGCATACCCATCATCAAAAGATAACGAGCTCATTCGAAACGACTTACAGTTTCAAAGAAGCGAGCCCTGGTGGCGCGGAGCCGGATTGGCGATACCCATATTCTCATTGCGCAGCGAGCGGGGATTCGGTATCGGCGAGTTTCCCGACCTGATCCCATTGATTGATTTTACCGCTGAGAGTGGACTACGGGTCATTCAGACTCTGCCTGTTAACGATACGATTGCCACTCCTGACTGGAAATCAAGCTATCCCTATGCAGCCATTTCCGTCCATGCGTTGCATCCATTATACATCAACCTGGATTCTATTGCCGAATTCCAGGACAAGGAAGTTCAAAAAGCCTATGAGCAGGACCGGCTTCTGCTCAATACGCTGGGTGCAATTGATTTTCCAACCGTTCTTGAGAAAAAGATCTTTTTCCTGCGTGAACTTTACAAACAAGAGATCCAGGCGCTGAATAAACAAAAATCCTATAAAGACTTCGTTAAACGGAATGCCTCCTGGCTGCTGCCTTATGCTGCTTTCAGCCATCTCCGGGACACCTACGGCAACCCGGACTTCAACCAATGGCCAGCATACCGCATATACCAGGAGCAAGATATCCTGGAACTTACGAGCACAAAATCAAAGGTTTATGACCAAATTGCCTTTTACCTGTTCGTTCAATACCATGCGGACCATCAGCTTAAGAATGCCAAAGATTATGGCAAATCCCGCGGCGTTGTCCTAAAAGGCGATCTGCCAATAGGCGTCTACCGGCATAGCTGTGATGCCT
This sequence comes from Lewinellaceae bacterium, assembly GCA_020636355.1. GTDB lineage: Bacteria > Bacteroidota > Bacteroidia > Chitinophagales > Saprospiraceae > JAGQXC01. The sequence continues at coordinate 19,071 of JACJYB010000018.1, forward strand.
GGGTTGCTCCTGAGTTGTATAACATGAATGCCCAGGCCGGAGCTCCTCCCGACGATTACGCAGTCCTTGGACAGAACTGGGGATTTCCAACTTACAACTGGGAAGAGATGGCCAAAAATGGCTTTGCCTGGTGGCGGGAGCGCATGCAAAAACTAAGTGAATATTTTGATGCACTCCGGATTGATCATATCCTTGGCTTCTTTCGGATCTGGCAAATCCCATTGAACCAGGTGGAAGGGACCATGGGTTCATTTAATCCCTGCCTTCCATACACCGAGTTCGAACTGCGAAGCTATGGCGTGCACGGAGATCTGAACCGCTTTACAGAACCCTATATCCGGGATCACTATCTGCCCGAACTTTTTGGTGAAGACACTGCGCTGGTTGTAGAACATTACCTCACCGAAATCTGGGATGGGGCCTACACCCTGCATGATGCAGTCAATGATCAATTAAAAATTAAAACTTTCTTTTCTAAACCGGAAAACAAGTCTCATGCTCACCTGGCCCCCGGCCTAAGTTTGCTGCTCAGCGAAATATTGTTGATTCCGGTGCACGAGGGCGATGCGATTAAGTACAATCCACGCATTACCCTACACACCACCTATTCCTTCAAATCACTGGATCATCGGGACCAGGAAATCTTCACCAATCTCTACAACGAATATTTTTACCGGCGTCATAACGACTTTTGGAAGGAGCAAGCATACTGGAAATTACCCGCTCTGCTGGACGCCACCCGTATGCTCATCTGTGGGGAAGATCTGGGTATGATACCCGCCTCCGTGCCCGGAGTGATGAAAGACCTGAACATCATTTCGCTGGAAATTCAACGGATGCCAAAAGGTGCCGCCGAATTCGGTGATGCGGCTGAATACCCATATTGGTCGGTTTGCTCACCCTCCTGCCACGATATGTCGACTATACGGGGATGGTGGGAAGGCAATCCTGCGACGGCCCAACATTATTACAACAACTACCTCCATCAACAAGGACTTGCCCCTCAGCCCTGTCCGACCGGAATCGTCGAGGCTATCGATCGGGATCACTTGCTGTCGCCTTCTCTATTGGCCATTTTTCCGCTTCAGGACCTGGTTGGCATGGACGAAAATCTGAGAAGGAATGAGGTGGCCGCAGAACAAATCAATGATCCGTCTAATCCGAACCAGCACTGGAAATACCGCTTTCACTTGAAAATGGAGGATCTGAGAAAAGAATCCAGCCTCATTAAATTATTAAAATCGATGTTAATCGAAACCGGCAGATTGCATTAAGAATCGTAACAAGCTGTTAAAGTATCCCAATCTTCCCGTCAACAATGACCTATCGGAACTTGTCTTTGCCGATTATCCTTTATTTTTATTGCCATTGATTAATTCAAGGATCCATGCCCTATGAAATATCTGCTGTTGGTCTTCAGTCTGGCACTTCCGGCCTGCATCTATGCGCAAGAGCTGCTCGGAGAAGATTGTGAATATGTAGAATACATAAAAACCATTCAGCTTACTCCGGATGGATTCCAGCTTTCGCCTCCGATGATTGGTAAAAACGGACGGTTACTTCTTTCATTTGATGATCTTGAAGGCGGATCCAAGCATTATCGCTACAGCATCGAGTATTGTAATCGCGACTGGTCTCCCTCGGAACTGAAGTTCAATGAATATGCCAACGGCCTGGAAGAAAACCCGATCCGGACCAGTGGATTTAGCCAACAGACCTATAAGGATTATACCAATTACCAGCTCTTCATTCCAAATAGTGACATCCAATTGCAAAAGACAGGCAATTATCTCATCCATGTCTTTGATGCCGATCAGGGCTACATACCTGTTCTTACCCGGCGATTTATGCTCGCCTCATTGGATGTGACTCCGCAGTTCACCATTAAAACATCGCTGGATGCTTCCCAATACCGAACCCACCAACGACTAGAGCTTAAAATACCACTCCCTTCCTTCTCCCTCAGTGACCCCATTAATGATATTACGTGTATTGTCATGCAAAACGGCTGGTGGGAGCAAGCAGTCACGATCAAACCGACCTACGTATCCAATGAGTATTTGGAGTTTAATGAATTTGAGAAGCTTACTTTCCCGGCAGTTCGGCAATTCCGCCAGATCGACCTTCGCAATATCAATAGTAGGAGCAGAAACATCCAGGCGCTGGAATTATATGGTCGCGATGTCGTTGCTTTCGTAGAAGACGACAAACCGAGGGATAATCGAGAATTTGAAGGGGTAGATTTTAACGGACGTTACATCATCGACCGCCGTAACAATCTGACTTCTGGTGAACTGGAAATCGTAAAGGACTCCATAACGACTTACAATCCATTAACCAACGAATACAGCAAAGAGGAGGTCGTTATTCATGCAGCGAATCCAAATGCCTCCCGCGAACACGTACAATCGGATTATGTATTTACCAACTTCATCCTGAAGACGAAACCCTATGAGCCGGGCACCGAGATCTACTTAATGGGGCAGGTTTCGGATTGGACCTGCAATCCTTATTTTCAACTCAAATACAATACCGACGAGGGTGGATATACCGGTGAATTCCCGCTCAAACAAGGAATCTACAATTACCTCTATGGTCTTTCCACCGATGAAGGCAAGACCTACGACTTTAACCTGACGGAAGGAAATCTATTCGAGACCGAGAATGAATACACCGTATTGGTCTATTACCGGCCATTTGGTGCGCGCAATGACGAACTAATCGGCTTTAGAACAATGGCTCCGCTCCGGCAATAATCCTCAATCCATCCCGCAGTTTGCGTTTTTACTTCTTGGTATCCGGTTTATCTTCTTTTTTCCTAACCTCCATACCGGAAGCTAATTTTTTGGACACCGTACGGTATGGACCGGTAACGACCACATCACCGTCTTCCAAACCGGACTTGATGTAAATGTATTCATCATCCTGTACGCCCGTTTCAACCTTTGCCAATGCAACGGTATCGCCTTTGACTACAAAAACAACCTCATCGAGTTCGACATCCTCTTTCTTTGGTTTATTCTCGTCGCTTTCGACCACTACTTCCGGCTTCTGAACCTCCTCCTTGCCCTCACGTGGCTTGGTAATGTCCCGCGTAGTAACGGCCTGGATAGGAATGGAGAGCGCATTCTCAACGGTATTGGTAAGGATATCCACCGAGGCAGACATTCCAGGACGGAATGCATAATCTACTCCCTTGTCCAACAGATCCTGATAACTGGACGGATCGATCCGGATCTTGACCACAAAATTGGTTACCTGCTCAGACGTCAGGCTGCTGGTGGTAGCAGCATTCGCAGCAGAGTTGGCTATTTCAGAGACATTTCCGTAAAATTTGCGATCGAGGTAAGCATCGACTTCGATTTCAGCTTTATCTCCAAGGGCTACCTTCAGGATGTCGTTTTCAGTGACTTCTACCTGCACTTCCATATTGCTGAGGTTCGCTATGCGCATCATTTCCGTACCTGCCATCTGGATAGTACCCACGACACGCTCGCCTTGTTCGACATTAAGCATGGACACGACGCCTTCGACCGGGGCGAAAATGGACGTACGCTGCAGGCTGGTCCTTAATTCTTTTAAGGAAGCTTCCGCGCTTTTCATGCTGTACCGCGCTGCTTCTGAGTTCTGCTCGGCAGATTTCAAACTAGCTTCAGCGGCATTATAGTTAGCCTGGGCTACTTCGAGGGAAGCTTGGGTGCTCTCAAAGTCTGCTTCCGATATGATGCCTTCTTCTTTCAGTTTGATGTTGCGCGCGTGTATGCGGCGTGCATTTTCCATCTGCGCTTTCATTTGCTCGACCTGGGCTCTGGCGTTCTCCTGCTGAGACAACGAACCGGCTACCTGGGCTTTGGCATTGTTTACGGAGGCTTCACCGCGCTCAACACCAGAGATGTAGGCATCTGGATCAATTTTAGCGAGGAGCTGTCCGGCTTTCACAGAATCACCTTCTTCGACCAGCAATTCCACAATTTCACCCGAAACGTCCGAGCTTATTTTTACTTCTTTCTCAGGAAAAATCTTGCCACTTGCAGCCACTTTTTCGGTGATGGTGCGGCGTTGGGCAGCTTCCATTTCTACTTCTTCACCTTTAGGCTGGCTCTTCTGACGGATGATGGCGGCAGCTACGAGAACGGCCAATACAGCCAATAAAATCCACAGAAATAACCTGCTCCTTTTTTTCTTTGTTTTTGCTTGTGCCATGATGTATTAATCTAATTTCAGTGGTTTGCCCAAATAATAATCGACCACCTTCAATTTGAAGAGGTAGTCGAATTTTGCTATGGAAAAATTATTGGTGCCTTGTTCCAGCCGGTTTTTTGATTCCAGTAATTCGTAGTTGTTGGCGGCACCTAACTCATACCGGCGGTTGGTATTATCGTAGGCGACCTGCAATGCATTTAGGGTTTTTTCAGAAGCCTGATACGCCTTCTGGGCGGCCTTGGCATCTGCCACTGCATTTTGCACGGTCACTTTTAGATTATTGCGATTTTGTTCAATGTTCAGCCGGGTGTTTTCTACCTGCAGTTCTGCCTGACGAATGTCGGTAGTCTTTTGCCCGCGGCTAAAAATGGGGATATTAAGTTGTACGCCTGCTCCTAAACCCAGGTTCTGATTGATCTGGTTGAAATAAGGTGTATTGGTAACATCTACTGCTTCCGGTGATGGAAACTGGACCGTGATGGGATTGTTGTCAATGATAACTGTTTGATCGATGTATTTGGTTGTATAACCACCGACTGATTTAGCCAGCGTAGAATAATTGGAACTTAATCCAACACCAATTCCAAAGGTGGGCAAATAAGTAGCTTTGGCCATATCGATATTCTTCTCGATGCGCTGAAGCATCAAATCATCGGCTGCTACACTGGGCTGTGTCTCCAGGGAGCGGGCATAAACTTCTTCAAACGTATAGGAGGTGGGGTCAACAGGCGGAATGGAAATGGTGGGACGAACAATATCAAAAGGTTCGGCGGGATCTATCTGCAACAGGTTTTTCAGGTTGATCAGTGCCTGTGCAATGTTATTTTCACTAGCAATGACATTTTGCTCATTGGTAGCAACCTGGGCATCGAGATCATACCGGTCATTAGGTGCGGCGGTCTCCGCATCGATCATTTTCAACATCCGGTCCAGGTTTTGCTGGGCCAGGGCCAGTTGCTGTCGATTGTTGTTCAGCCGTTCGTTTTCAAAGAGGATATTCAGGTAAGCGATGACGACATCTAAAGCCACATCATTGGAAGTCTGCTGCTTGCGTATATTGGCTTCCTGCATGGTTAAACGGGCCTGTTCGATGGACGTCTCAATACGACCTCCGGAATAAATCGGCATATTTGAACTGATGTTCCAGGTATTGAAGCCTGCGTTGGTCGGCACGAAGTCGTTAGTAGTCGGGTCGATGTTCCGGCCGAAGTTGTAATTGAATCCGGAGGAAGCACTTAAGTTTGGTAACCGGCTCCAGCGCGCCGCCTTCAGATCAACCTCTGCGCTCTCAATATTGATATCGGCCTGCTTGATGATCAGGTTCTTCTCCCGCGCATAGTTTACGCATTCTTCCAAGCTCCATTTTTTTTGACTGAAGGCCGTGGTAGTTATAAACAAGGTCGCCCCCAGGATGAAGATCAGGTTTTTCATGTATGATGGTTGTTTTTAGTCAACTGCATTTGGCGGAACTCCAGTCCCCTGAACCCGGATCGAAATCAGTGGTATTCTGATGGTCGGCCAGGCTTTACCATGGATTTATAAATCGTCCCAATGATACGGATGGATTGCATCTTGCAATAATAAAATCTATTAAGCTCGGGGAATTCCGGATGAACCGCCCGTAAACCAGGCAAAGTGATCAATTTGACCGATAAATGGTGTCCGGATTAACGGGCCTGGGATAGAATGTACGCACGTAAATCTTCTAATTGCTGTACGCTCATTTTCTCTGCCGTATACTGAGGCATGTACGCTTTTTTGCCAGTCAAAGGGGAGGTTCCCCAGCGGACGACCTGGTAAATCGAATAGCGATCGTAGGCGAAGAGATGCTTCTCCAAAAACCGAAACGTCATTCGCGTATTATCCAGTGCAAAGAACGAATAACGCTCATCCTCGTGACAATGGAGGCAGCTGAGTTCATAGATGTATTTTCCATTCTCAGGATCGCCTTCAACACCAGGAGCACCTGCTTTGCGGTCATCCGGCGGAGCAATAAATGTCGCTGGCGAATGGTCCAGATATTTGGAGTGAATCAGTTCCCGGGCTTCTGCATTATTGCCTTCTCCGCGCAAAGCTTGCTGAATGGTGGCCATTTCTTTATCACTCAGATCGAGGTCTTTCAGCCGGTAACCCAACGTCCAGAAATAAGCGAGAACCGATTCCATCTCCCAGGGTTCGAGCTCCCTACCCTGAGAACATTCAATGGCGCAAAGGTGAATGGCTTCCCTCAGGCTTTTGCGGGCAGGCTCAACCAGATCACCATACTTTTTGTAATAATCGCCGTTGTACCAGGATTTCTTATTGACGGTGCCATAAAACGTGGTCCCCTGCAAAAAGCTCAATTCATTGGTCCGGGCATAATCAAGCCGTGCCTGCGGGTTCGCAACGGTCAGGTCCGGATCCTCACGCACCTGATTATGGCACGATGTACAGACAAAATGTCGGGATTGTTTGGTCGTGCGCCCTCCATCCGGACGCGTGGTGATGCCATATTTTACCAATTCTTCTCCTCGTTTTGCGGAGGCACCCGTGACACTCATGTCCGCACGATTGGGCGAAGGGGGCTCACCGAGGAGTCCCAGGATAACAGAAACTTCCGTATCATCGGCCACAACCGGTCTATCCGGTAATGAGGAGGCGATCATTGCCACCAAAGCCATTAGCACGAACCCTGAGATAACACCAATTCGCATCACATTACAATATTTTGAACAGGCGTGAAATGGTAAAACCTAACCGGAACTCTCCTTTACGCCACGATTTACGCGTATAGGGAATAAAATCGGTCTCGGCAATTCCGGTCGCATTGGTCAGATTAACCTGGAATACATGTCCTCCGGTCTCGATCTCAATGCCCACACCCAATGGCATATAATAATCATTTTCAGAAGTACGCAAGGAGGAGATCGGATAAGCCGCATCAAGCAGAAGTGCCAGGGACTTGCTCACTTTCAACCGGGATGCCAAGCCAACGGACCAAATGTCGTTCTGGTCTCCAAAGGATACAATATTGCGGTGGGTCCACCCCGCATTTATCTGGAGAGAGAACCCGGGCGTAAAATGCCTCGCAATCAATAGTTCTCCATGATACGAAAGCCGGTGTTTTACCGTCGCAAAATAATTGATTGCTGTTGCATCATTGGACTTGGACATGGTCGTAATGGAAGCTAATCCATAAGCGGTCACCGAAACAGGTGTACCTTCGTTTTGAGTAAGGATCCGGTATTTGACGTTCCCGTGCAAAAGCTGCCGCAGGGGGCCGGAGCCTTTTGTCCTGCCGATCCCTACGGTTGCGTGGTCGGTAATGCCATAGTCAAATCCAATAAAAATATCGCTGGCATCTTCCAATCCGTAAAAGGTGTTCCATCCTCCGAAAGGGCCGGCAATGTCTCCGAATCGGTGTCCAACACGGAAGTCCAGTCGGTATTGTGCAACGGTTTCAACACTTTGGGTATTAATGACCCGGGTGTCCTGAAAGGTTCGCTCCATATACTGGGCGAATCCCCGTGTACTTATCGAACTCAAACATAATATGAGAATCAACCACTTATGCATATCATTCAGGATAATCTTTTGACACCCAACAGGATATAAGATCCAATTCTTCCAGTGTAAGATCCTTGGGGCCGGGGTTATCGATCCAGTTCGGCGGCATTCCAACTTCAGGATCATCTTTAAGATCGAGCACGTAATATTTGAATTCGGTGTCTTTAAGGTAAGGTCTCAATGAGGTATAACTGGTGAAATCACCGGGCGCTTTGGTACCTGCGACATGACAACCGGATAATGCACAATTCTTATCGATGATTGGCTTGATGGTGGTCTGGTAGGTGGCCTGGGCGGTATCACAAAATGCCGGCGCTTCCGGTTCCGGCAGGATGTCGTACGTACAACGTCCCCACATGGACGCCAACGCAACTCCAACAAATATGATCCAAAGGTGCCTCATACAACCTGCTTCGAATTGTAAAATTGGAAAATACGAGACACATAGACAACTATTCTCATCCGATTAATGTTTTAAATTTGCATTCTCGTAAACGATAAAAATTATACTGTTATGTATCCTATGGAATTAGTACGGCCTATGGCTGCAGACTTAACCAATTATGGTTTTTCAAGTCTGACCACAGCTGAGGAAGTTGATGATATTTTACAAAATGACGAAGGCACCACCCTTCTTGTAGTCAATTCGGTCTGCGGATGTGCCGCAGCAAATGCACGGCCAGGAGCCAAATTAGCTTTACAAAACGGCATCAAGCCCGACAAGCTGTTCACGGTATTTGCAGGTGTAGATCGCGAGGCAACCGAACGGGCGCGGGAATACCTCCTGCCCTATCCTCCTTCAAGCCCGTCCATTGCACTATTTAAAGATGGCAAACTGGTGCATTTCCTGGAAAGACATCATATCGAAGGCCGGTCTGCTGATATTATTGCAGCCAATCTGAAGATGGCCTTTGATGCCTATTGTCAATAAGTTGATTTCGATACGGAATAAGGTGCATTTATGGAAAGAAGCAGCAGCATTTATCCATAGATGCACCGACCTCCACGGGCTTTTAATCCTCTGTGCGGATCCACTCCCATTTCCCATCCACCATTGTTCTCATAATTCTGGTCTCCCGAATGGACTCGGGTGCTATGGTCAATAGATTTCGATCCATAACCACCAGGTCAGCCAGATAACCCGGCTCCAATCTCCCGACCCGGTCCTCCATTTTACAGGCATAAGCTCCGCCGGAAGTATATGCCCGCAGCGCCTGCTCGACGGTTATTTTTTGCTCCGGCACCCAGCCATCCGGGTTTTGACCATCCAGGGTCCTGCGGGTAGCAGCGGCATAGATGCCCGCCAATACGTCTGGTGGCGCAACAAACCAGTCGCTACCGAAGGCGACATGAGCACCGGCATCCAGGAGTGAGCGGAAGGCATAAGTCATTTTGATTCGCTCCGGTCCGATCACCTTTTCCGCCCAACAACCATCATCAATGGCATGATAAGGCTGCATACTGGCAATGGTTCCGGTTGAAACGATTTTTTGGACTAACGAGTCATTCAGATGCTGGGCGTGTTCAATCCTGAAGCGACGGTCCCGGGCACCGTTTTTTGCATCCAGCCGATGGTAGATGTCCAGTAAGATGGCATTGGCCCGATCTCCAATAGCATGCACAATCACATGAAGACCGGCTTGATCTGCATGCGATATCCAATCTTCCAGGTCCGCTTCCGAATTCACCAGCAGCCCGGTATCATCCGGCTTGTCTGAAAATGGTTCAAAAAAAGCCGCCGTATGGCTACCCAGCGAGCCATCAACAAAACCTTTCAATCCTCCGATCCATAGGTGATCGTCGCCCGTTCCATGGGCAGCAATGGTGTCCCGGAGTCTTTCCCAGGCGGCGAGCGGGGTGACGGAATAAATGCGAACAGAGAGGTCTCCCCGGTCACGATTCCGGCGGAATACCGCATAGTCATCCCAGGTCCCCATGTGATGGACCATGGTCACGCCATTGGATAAAACATATTGACAGGCTGTGTCCAGCGCACGATCCACCTCTTCCGGGTTTGATTGGATGTTCTGATCGATCAACCCCATGGCATTATCTTTAAAAATCCCGGTCGGTTTACCATCAGGCCCGATGACAACTTCTCCCCCATCGATGACCGGTAGCGGCGCATCCAATAATCCGGCGAGCTCCAAAGCTTTGGTATTGGCCAGGGCCATATGGCCATCCAGCCGATTTAAGAAAACGGGATTGTCGGGCGTAACGGAATCAATCCAACTCCGTTCCGGCAAAGCACCGCCCCAAAGCTCATGATTCCAGTCCCCACCGGTAATCCAGGCACCCGGTTTCTGGCTCCCCGCAAAGCCAGCAATACGTTCGATAAATTCAGCTCGAGTACCCGCATCACGCAATTGGACCGAGAGCAAATTAGCCCCACCCATCAAAAAATGGACGTGCGCGTCGATAAATCCCGGCGTGACAAATGCGCCCTGCCCATCCAGTAGAGCTGTCTCCGGCCCCTGGAATTGGTGGTAATCACCCTTGCCCAGGGCTTCAATTTTACCATCCCGTATGGCTATCCAGTCAGCATCCTGAAGGGTATCGGACCAAATTTGCACATGATGGATTATCGTATCGGCTGATGCCATGTTTTCCTTATTTTGGCATTGTAAACTCAAAAAAACGAGTGCGAATAAAGCACCTATTTTACAAAATTTTTGAACCGATTGCATCGAACATGTTTATTTCTGTAATGAATCCTGTTCCAAACTAGAATTGCATTTCCATTTAGAAGGACTCCACAGGCTCCTGGTCGTACAAGAACCTGTGAACGAATTCAGATCAAGGTACAAATTCTGCATGAAGGACACTCTGGGCACCAATGCTTTATACACAACCAACCATTTTGCGGAAGTTATCCTGCCGATAGCGATCCCTAAGCCTTACAGCTATTGGGTTCCGGAGGAATTGCTGGATCAGGTTGTTCCCGGCAAACGAGTTGAAGTCCAATTTGGGCGTCGTAAACTCTACGCCGGCATTGTCCTCCGCGTAGGACCTGTAGATGAGATCCCTTACCGGGCGAAACCCATCTTGTCTGTCCTGGATGAAGCGCCGATTGTTACCGATATCCATTTGCAATTTTGGCAATGGATCGCCGACTATTACCTCTGCACGATCGGAGAAGTAATGCATGCGGCATTGCCGGCAAGCCTGAAATTAACCAGTGAAACCACGATCCTTTTGCATCCGGACTTTGAGGATCATTTCGAGGACCTGGATGATCAGGAATACCTGATCGCGGAGGCGCTGACCATCCGGCATGAACTAAGTCTTGAAGACGTCCAGGGAATTCTGCAAATTAAAACCATTTATCCAATCATTAACCGGCTGTTGGTTAAAGGAGTATTGCTGATCAAAGAGGAGCTGCAAGATGGGTACAAACCCAAAACGGTGGACATTATTCAACTGGCCGATGCCTTTGTTACGGATACCAACGCCGCCTTTGAACTGACCGCACGAGCGCCTAAACAAACCGAAACATTACTGCACTTTTATCAACTATTCCGGGAGAAAGGCCGGGTTACCCGGGAAGATTTCCATCAGCATCCGGAGATGCAGGCTAACCTGATACCCGCACTGGTGAAAAAAGGTATACTGGAAATCGTGCCCGAGGAGGTATCCCGGCTGAAACGGAATGAAAGTCCACAAAACGAACTACCGGCTTTGACCGGGCAGCAAATTGAAGCTCTTGATGCTATCCATGCCCATTGGGAATACCATTACCCCATCCTCCTTTATGGTATAACCGGAAGCGGCAAGACGCGGGTCTACATTGAACTGGCCAGGGAAATGCTGGCGAGCGGCAAACAAATTCTTTACCTCTTACCGGAGATAGCCCTGACGACACAGGTCATAGAACGTCTCAGGCGCATCTTTGGTAATCAGATCATTGTATCCCACTCCAAATTATCATCGGCCGAGCGAGTTGAAGTCTGGAAAGCGGTGTTAAGCGGTCAGGGCATGGTGGTCGGCGCCCGCAGCGCGCTGTTTTTGCCATTCAACAACCTGGGGTTGATCGTGGTGGATGAAGAACACGATTCATCCTTCAAGCAGGCTGATCCGGCTCCCCGCTACAATGCCCGCGACGCTGCATTGGTTCTAAGCCGAATGCAACGGGCAAAAATTATCCTGGGCTCGGCCACTCCTTCGTTTGAAAGCTATTACAACGCACAAAAGGATAAGTACAAATTGGTCCACATGCCCGAACGGGTTGGGGATGCCGTTTTGCCGGTGACTGAGGTTGTAGACCTGAAGGCATTCCAACGCAAACGACAGATGAAACATGAGTTCTCTCCGCCCCTCCTAGCGGCGATTGAATCAACCATTCAAAAGGGCAAACAAGTCATCCTCTTCCAGAATCGACGGGGTTTTTCGCCCTATTTGCACTGCAAAATATGTGATTTCCATGCCCAGTGCGTACACTGCGATGTCAGTCTGACGTACCACAAGTATTTCAACAAGTTGGTATGTCACTATTGCTCGTACCAAACCGATATCCCCAAATATTGTCCGGACTGTGGCTCGGATCAGTTGGAGCTAAAAGGATTCGGTACAGAAAAAATTGAAGAAAATCTTAGAATACTGATGCCCGCATTACGCATCGGAAGGATGGACCTGGATACCGTCAAGACCGTCAAAGCACAGGAAAAGATCCTGCAAGACCTGGAGCTTAAACGTCTTGACGTCGTCATCGGCACCCAGATGGTGACCAAGGGACTGGACTTTCCTGGAATTGGGTTGGTTGCTATCCTGCAGGTTGACCAAATGTTGCATTATCCCGACTACCGGGCGAATGAAAGAGCCTATCAACTCATCACCCAGGTCAGTGGCCGTGCAGGCCGGAAAGATAGTCAGGGGCAGGTTATCTTGCAGACCTATCAGCCTGAACATCCGGTCATTCAGGATGTCCTCAAGAACCACTATCAATCATTTTATGCTTATGAAATGCTTGAACGGAAGAAATTTGGGTATCCACCTTACACCCGTCAGGTCCTTCTGGTCCTTAAACACAAAACGGCCAAAACCGTTTTTGAGGGCGGCAAATGGCTGACCCGGCGATTGCGTGAAAAACTACCCGAGCGGGTTAAGGGTCCAAGTGAACCGACCGTAGCCCGTGTTCGGAACCAATACGTGCGCCATGTCCTGATTACCCTGGACAAACGATTGGAACATCTGCAACAAGTAAAAGATTTTATTGAAAACAGCATCAGTGACTTGAAGGCGGAGGAAGGTTTTAGCACCATTCGGGTGAATGTGGATGTGGATCCGTATTAAGAAGGGAAGGCTGGGTCGATCAGAAGTTAAGAAGTAAGCCGAAGCAATCACCTCTAAACTTCTGATCTTTACGAGCCACTTCTATCAGAAGTCAACATACCTAAGGAGTGGAGCATACCGGAGTCGAACCGGTGACCTCTTGCATGCCATGCAAGCGCTCTAGCCAGCTGAGCTAATGCCCCAGGTTTAGCGGACAGCAAAGATAGAAATTGATTTTAGATTTCACCGGGAGATAATCAGTTAATCCGTCGATTTGTTTATCCGCTTACGGACAACGAACGATCAGCTACCGGCTATTAACGACCAGGTACTGAGGACAGACTACCCCTCTACCGGAATATCTCCCCTTTTAGCCGCCCGGATTATCTTTTTATTAGCCGTGAGGATTACCTCGACGCGACGATTTTGCTGACGACCTGCCGCAGTGTCGTTGGACACTATCGGATCGGATTCACCCATCCCTTCCGTATCCAATCGTTTGCCGGCTACCGCGTCTTGCCGCAGGTATTCATCCACAGAAGCAGCTCGTTTTTTAGAGAGTTCCAGATTGTAGGCGACTGTTCCCGTATTATCGGTATGACCCATGACCAGAATATCCGTCCCATCGTATTTATTCAGCGTTTTTGCCAGATTATCCAGGTTATTTTTGGTCTCGGCCCGTAATGCGTAAGAGTCGATGTTAAACAACAGTCCGGAATCAAAGGTGATCAGAATCCCTTCACCGATACGTTCAACTTTGGCTCCTTCGAGGTCCTTACGGATTTCTTCGGCTTGCTTATCCATGTAGTTCCCGATCAGGGCGCCCGCCGTACCTCCGATAGCTGCGCCAACCAGAACACCCACCGCCCTGTTGTTTTTGGCGATAACGCCGCCTACCACTCCGCCGGCGGTTGCCCCGATCACCGCACCTTTGACTTTTCGCGATGCATTACACTGGAGATTGACTAAAGCGATAGATACCAATAGGGATAGCATGAGCACTTTGCGCATCATAGATTTCACGTTTTGATTTTAACTATAACGAATTACACATGCAAATTCTTATGATAAAGGCCTGGGCGTGAATTTTCAGATTGCACAACCGACCATCGTGCCACTGGCCGCGATGTGATCTACATCACGTTGATTCCGCTCGAATTCCATTTATTTTGTGTCATGCAAACACCGTGGTATAATCGCTGGGAAAACATTCTCCCCATGGCCCTTATGCTGGGCCTTTTGCCTTTTTTTCCTGAACCGCACCTTATTGGGAAGATCCGCTGGATCGCAGGTGGGGCTCATGGAATGGGTCTAATGGATTGGTTTGACTTTTTCTGGCATGGTTGGCCTTGGATACTGGTTTTCCGTCTCGCGTATTTGCAGTTCATCGCGAAGAAAATACCGGCCGAAACCAGTCCCGCTAAGAAATCCTGATCAGGGTACAAGAACAGGAGCCCTTTACAATTTCACCTTTAGAATACTGATTCATTCAGTCCACTGATAATAATGCAGATTATCGGGAAGGCAACCGCTTAACGCTGGCGATTGTGCCGGCTACCGTAGCCAGTGGAGGTGCAATCATTAATCCGATGACCGGAATAAAGAGCATAAGCATAAACGGAATACCATTGCCTAATGCCAGCCCCCGATGCTCGCGGATGAATTGTCGGCTTGCCTTACGCTTAAGATGGCGCTCCATCGTGTAATCCAGATTACCGAAACCCGCATAAAAGGATTGCGTCAAAAAGATCAACACGGGAGATAATAAGTTGACCACCGGGACCAGGCCAAGAAGGATCCATGCCAATGTCCACAGAAGTTCGCGAATCAGGTTGCCGACGGCCAATCTTAATCCACGAATAAACTCATATACCACCCGTTTACCCGAAAAAGTGGTATCCGGATCACTACCGGTGAGGATTTGTTCTACACGTTCAGACAGGGGACTCATGAAGGGTGACATCACTGCCATCAGCAGATTTTTTAGCACAATCACGCCCAATAATCCGATCAGGACACCTCCAACCCACACCGCATGATTTGCTAAAAAACGATCGACTGCATCCCAGGGTAACCAGGTCAGCCATCCGACCACCAGCGTACCCAATGGGACGGCCAGGAAATATAACATCAATCCGAATAGCGCCGAAAGGATTAGTGCACTCCAGATGGCAGGACCTATAAAATAACGACCCAACCGGTAATCACGGATCATGGAATAGGCACGAAAATAGGCAGCAAGGGCTCCGAAAAAATCACTAAACATATGCAGAGAGGTCAGTTCTTTTCGAAACTAAGCCATCGCTGGAACTAATTCCAGTGCAAAGGACGGATCGCTTCCAGCAATCGACCAACCTTAGGCCAAGGCATTGGAGTTGGGATTATTCTGCTTTTTTCTTGCGTTTGGTCTTGAAGAGTTCAACCACTTCTTTGTCCCGGAGGAAGCCCAGTTCGACGAAAGCAGAAGAAACGAATTTTTTGATATCCTGATAGTCCTTGCCACGCTTATCGATGTATACTTTTAACAACCGCTTGATGTAAGCCAAACTGAAATTTTTGATCTCCTGATTAAATTCCTGATTGGCAAACATATTCATATACATCGTGAATACTTTGTTGTACTCAAAGTATTCGGGATATTCACTGGTAGGCAAATTGTCCATCAGCTTCCGGAAATTCATCAATAAGGTTTGACGAACTGCCTCATTTACAGTCGATAATCCTTCGTGACTATCGTAATACCCGCGGATGGCCTGGATCGTGTCTTCATGCACGTAGCCTTTGGAATAGAGTTCGTCCATCAGCTGGTAAAAGCCCAGCATGTCATCCTTGATTTTTTTATCCAGCAAATCCAGGACACGCTGCTGACATTTACCGTCAATAAACACGCCGTGTTCAACCAGATTGATAATGAACTGAAAATAGTCCTCATTAAAGGTCGGATTCTCCTTGCGGGCGCGGTTCAAATCCTGTTCCAGCACTTTTTTATCCTGATTGTTCAGGTCATAAAAATTGGCAACGATCGCAAGCACCTGGGTGTATTCCTGGGTCCCTTTGATTTTGGGATTCTGCAGCATCTGAATAATCTGATACAGAAAGCTGTTGTTGTCATCATACCTGCGGATGCGCTCAAGCAGGAAGGTGCGTAAGGAAGGATACAAGATCTTGAGCTCCTCCACGGTTTCCGGAAACTCGGCGGTCAGGAAGTTCGCATTTACGAATTGACGTTTGAATTTAGCCCGGCCAATACGGCGTTCTTCTTTCTCCTGGTATTTAGGCATCACCTGAGCATTAAGGAAATGAATGACGCGTTTGTTCGAGATATCGTTCATCAGGTGGGAGATCCAGATCCTGCTGCTTAATGCAAAGCCCACCTGAATAGCCTGCCCAATCCGCTGTTTCAGTATTTCAAAATTGGAAGAATTGCAGATGGCCAAGAGTACTTCTCGGAAGTGATCCTGAGGTCTGATGTATTTATATGCTTCATTGACTTCTCCACGCAAGACCGAATACCCAAGGATTCGGGGCATGTATAACCCTTCAAAGGATTCATCAAGCATCTCTTTCTCCAGTGCAATGATTTGCAAGGGATGGTGTGTAGCAACGGATTCGTGCAATTCAGCCAGGGCTGGTTCAAAAGCATCACGCAATGCCTGATAATCTTCTTCTTCCTCGGATTCCAGGTAGGCAGCCAGTAACTCACTGGCTTGAATTTGCTGAGCAATGGATTCGAGCTGATCTTTATAGGATTTTAGTAGAGCTTCCATACGATAAATTGAGTGATCTTTTAGCAAGCAGTGAATACAGATCCCGGCAAGTTTTTGGCTTACCCACTGTAAAAAACCTACTTGTTCGTATCAAAAAATTGGGGAATATCCCATTAAAACAAACCTAGTAAAACCCACCAGAGGCTTTACTAGGCTTGTCAAAGATAAACAAATCGGAATTTCTCCCGATGTCTTATTTCTTATTCTTCGTCCTTTGTGGACTCTTCCTGAGCTTCAGCTTCCGGTGCAGGCGTTTCAGAAGCAGCTGCTTCTTCATTTTCTGCAGATGTTTCCTCCGGGGCTTCGGCAGCAGCAACTGATTCTTCGGCAACTTCCGAAGCTGCCTCAACAGCTTCTTCGGCAACTGCTTCTTCTGCAACAGCTTCTTCAGCAATCACGGCAGCAGCGGTTTCAACCGTTTCTTCAGCTACTTCCGCTACTTCTTGAGCTTCTTCTGCTTCGGCGGCAGCTTCAGCGGCTTTAGGCTTGGTGGATTTTACTATACCAAATACTTTTTCGTGGAATGTACGCTGCACTTCCGTCTCTTTCTCAACGTGTTTTGCAATTTGCGATTCTTTTCCACTTAACCATTTGGTAAACATTTCCTCAGCTTGCTCCTGGGTGAAGGCCCCTTTCTTTACGCCACGGAGTAAATGTTTCTTGTGCAAAACACCCTTGTAGCGCAAAATTGCTTTAGCCGTATCGGTAGGTTGTGCACCTTTCATCAACCAATCCAGCGCCTTATCGCGATCAAGATCAATGCTTGCTGGTTTGGTCATGGGGTTGTACGTACCCAATTTTTCAATAAAGCGACCATCACGTGGTGCCCGTGCATCCGCTACTACGATGTGGTAGAACGGTGCTTTTTTGCGCCCCCGGCGCTGTAATCTGATTTTTACTGACATCAGTTAAAATTTATTTGGTTTAACCATACCCGGCTTGTCCGTTCAACGGACCCGGGCTTTTAACAGGGCTGCAAAGATAATGGAAATCCTGATAAGAATAAATAAATGTTTATTCGCAGTGTTTTAAAATGAACACTTACTTGAGTAATCAAATTTAGGATGCCAACCTTATCGGTCAACTGAATGCATCTTTCACCATTCACCATTCACCATTCAACATTCAACATTCAACATTTCTATCAGTCTCTCCTGGCCCACACCTCATGGAGCGGCTCCCCTTTGCTGGACTTTCCGCTATGGTACCAGTCGCTGTCCTTGACTTGAAAATCAAACGATAGTGATGCGCCTACACGGGATTTATCGCGGGAAAAGAAGCGGATGATTTCGGTGTATTTACCGTCTACGGCGGTGTAATCGCCACCTCCGGTGCCGAAGAATTCTTTCGTTTCGGTATTGTAGGCGATCCATTGGAAATGAGAACCCGTCAGGATCTTCATGGTTTTCCGTGGTTGGTTGAGATCACGCCGGTTCACCTGACCCTGATCATCAACTCGCCCTGCCATAAGCCAGGCCCCGGTCAATGGTGTAAATGCCGGGTTATCCGCACGCTTCCAGGTCAATTTGCTGCCTCCATCACCGGAAATCAATTGTTCTCCGGTCACGGTAAAACTCCAGCTTTCCTGGTTGCCTACCTGATCCGGCTTATCGGTACTGAACTCATAGGTAACTCGCATTTTACCGCCATCGGGCATCCAGGTGCCCCCTTTCGTCCAGACAAAATCACCGTCATCGGTTTTGTAGAGGGTCCAGGACCAGGCCCCCTTAGTCACCAGCAATACCTGGGTTACCGGCCCGGATTTACTTTGTCCTTTGATTTCCCAGGCGCCAGTCAATAACATTTGTTGGGGTTGGGCTGAAAGTACGAGGGCAAGCAAGCTGGTGATTATGGTTAGAGCTAATCTCATGTTTGATTCATTTATTGATGCATTACAAAAATGGAATTATTTGTGCAAAGATGAAATCCCTATTTGGCAACCAATAACCCTGAAAGCAGTGTATTTATAGGCCGATAATGGTTGGCTTTGCTTTAAAAATCCATCTTCACCCTTAAGTTAACCCGTCTGCTGGTCAGATAATTGGGGATGGAATATTGCACATTGTAAATGGACTTGATCCAGGTCTGGGAGGCTACGTTTTGCTGGCCCATCAGATTGAATACTTCAATACTCAGCCAGGTATTGTCGGTAAAGCGCAACCAGTGATTAGGCTTTCTATCCCGCCAGCTGGCATTCCACAATAAAAAGGAAAAACCAATATCGGCGCGTTGATAGAGCGGAAAACGATAGGTGTTGCGATAAATGCGGTTGTTGTCCTTCAGCCCATAAGGCAATCCGGTACCCACGGTCAGGTTGAGGTGTACCTTAAAATTCTCATTGCGGGGCAGATAATCCTGGAAAAAAATGGAAGCCTGCACCAGTCGATCGGTTGGACGGGGCACATCCTTAACCGGTGTCCCTTCACTGCTGCCTACCTTGCGTTCCAGATGGGTGATTCCATCGATTTGCTCGCGTGCCCGGAGGAAAGAAAGGTTGATCCAGCTCTCCGCACCGGAAACAAATTCTCCGTTAAAGCGCATATCCCAGCCCATGACATAACCTTTACCCTCATTTTCGCCATAGTAGCGAATACGCACGTTGTCAATGTCGTAAAAGATCAGGTCCCACAATTTTTTATAGTAGATCTCACTGATGAAGCGGATTGGGGTGGGATTTTTCTTGCCTATCTCAAAGTCCCAGGTCCATCCTGCCAGTAGGTGGGCAGACTTTTGGGCGCGAATATCCCGGTTCAGGGTTCCATCAGGACGTCGCAGCTCACGATAGAACGCCGGCTGATCGTAGATTCCTGCGGCCAGGCGAAAAGAAATATTGCGGTCCCACTGCAGTGGTTTCACCAGCCATTGCACCCGCGGAGAAAAGAGCAACTCGTTATTCAGAGTCCAGAAACTCAGCCTGGCGCCATAAGTCAGTTGTGACTCCGCCCGGGTACTCTCCCTGCTCCAGGTGTTCTGAACAAACGTCGAAAACCGGGAAGACATCAGGCTATTGGCGCTCTTGAGATTGTAATCCACCTGGACAGCCTCCGGATCATAGGGCAAGGAGAAGCCGGCCGAATCCAGACGCTCCCATTCGTTGATGCGATCCGCAATGTCTTCGTACTGGGCCGAGACGCCCCATTGGATAAACTGGGTATTCCCTCCGGTGCCGTATTCGATGCCCCCCTTATGCTGCAGGGTGTAGATATCCGATTCCAGATAGTCCCGGACATATTGATGCTGGATGCCGGTTCCCAGGGTCAGCAGTTCTTTTCCGGCGTCATCGGCTCCCAGATCGGTCTCGATCACACTCAGCCGATATGCGCCTTCGATATCGATGGTCTCCACTTCGCGGCTGGACTGATGGGAAGCCAGGAACTTTAAAAACAGTGGATTTACATCTCGTTCAGGAAGATAAGTCAGACTTAACCCGTTCATGGTCGTGGTAAACCGGTCGCGTTCGCGTCCTTCAAAGACAGCAAACAGCCGCAATGCAAAATCAATCAATCCGGTTGCCGTACTGCGTTCCACCGGACGGAATTGGAATTCACTGCGGTTGTAATTCGTCAGGTACCCCAATTGCCAATTGCGATTGAGGTCATAGGTAAAATAGCCCTGGACATCGGCAAAGTTTGGGGTATATTCTCCGGACAGGTCCAGTGATCCCAGTATGTAACGGGTGTCTTTGTAGCGGGCACCTAATAAATAGCGGAAGCGCCGGTAGTTGTCGTCTCCCAACACTTTTGAACCTTCACAATGAAATGAGCCACCCAACAAGCTCGCACCCACAGAATAGTGTGTCGAATCGGGCCGTTTGTAGCTAATGTCCAAAACCGAAGACAACTTGTCACCATACTTGGCTTGAAATCCACCGGAAGAAAATTGCAGGTCCCGGATCAGATCAATATTGGGAAAACTAAGTCCTTCCTGTTGTCCGGCGCGGATCAATTGGGGTCGGTAAATCTCAAAGTCGTTGACATAAACCAGGTTTTCATCGTAATTACCCCCCCGGACAGAATATTGTGAGGTAAGCTCTCCCCCACTCCCGGAACTGGTACCCAGGGCGATATGAGGCAAGACGCTTTCCAGGTTGCCGGTCGTGGTCGGCAGCGTTTTTAACACGTCAACGTCCTGACGGACTGTTCCGGCATTTTGTATCTGATTGGCTTTGACCTCTATCTCAATCTCCTGGTCTGTAGGCATCATATTGGCGTCCACCCGCACCCTTCTACCGGAAACAAATGGTCCTATTTGCCTTTTACTGTCCTCGTAACCCAGCCGGGTAAATACCAGGGTAATTACGGTGTCCGCCGGGATATCCAGGCTATAGTTGCCGCGCCCGTCCGTCTCCGTGACCTGCTGGGTTCCCTGAATGTAGATCGTCACCAACTCGACCGGAGCGGAGGTGCGTGAATCCTTCACCTGGCCATGAACAGTTGCCTGCTGGGCCATTGTGAGCACCGACCACCCGATACTCAGGATCCCTATGATCCAGCTTCTGCTAGGCCAGGAGTGCATCACGTCCGATGTGCTTAAGTTGAGCAATCATTTGGGTTGGATCCGGCGCTTTAAAAACAGTACTTCCGGCGACCATCACATTACATCCGGCTTCCAGGATCTTTCCTGCATTGTGCAATCCTACGCCCCCGTCTATGGAGATCAGCGCTTTGAGGTTACGCTCTACCAGCCGATATTTCAGCTGTTCTATTTTCTTAAGGGATTGATAAATAAATTTTTGTCCGCCAAAGCCCGGATTGACCGACATGATCAACACCTGGTCCAGATCTTCCAGGATATCTTCCAGCAAAGCGACCGGCGTATGCGGATTAATCGCTACACCTGCTTTCGCTCCCGACTCCTTGATTTGTTGAATAGTGCGGTGGAGATGCGGGCAGGCTTCGTAATGGACGATGATGTGATCCGCTCCTGCCTCGCGGAAAGCATCGATGTACTTTTCCGGTTCTACGATCATTAAATGTACATCCAGCGGCTTGGTGGTCAGCGGTCGGATGGCTTTGACAATCATCATTCCAAAAGAGATATTCGGAACAAACCTGCCGTCCATGACATCCACGTGTATCCAGTCGGCTTCGCTGTTCTGTAACATTTGAATGTCTTTACCCAGTTGGGTGAAATCAGCGGCCAGGATCGAGGGCGCTATCAGATGTGTCATGTAAGCATTTTGATTTGATCATCAGAAAACAAGGGCAAAAATGAAAATTTTCTGAGGATCTGAGCTACCGTCACAACGTCTTTTTGGCAGTATTCCTGAATCCTCGGCAAATCTGCGTCGATCCAGAAGACACGGCCTACCTGACTTCCATCGATATCTCCTTTAGGTGTAGGCACATCAAAACAAGCAGCCAGCAAGTCCAGAGAGGTAAAGTGTTTGTTATCGCCAAATTTCCACAAATCCATCGTATCGACCAGGTATTTGGTCTCCCAGGGCTTCTTCCCATGCAGGTTCAACAAATTGGGCAACGGAATACCCAGGATCATCATCCGGCGGGCGAGATAGGGCACATCGAACTCCTTAATGTTATGACCACACAAAAAATGATTGTCCACATCGTAGTAAAACTGGTCCAATAAGTCTTTAAACGCATTTAGGAGCTGCCATTCGTCTTCACCAGCGAAAGACTTGATGCGCAATACCTCATGACCCTCCTGACGGGAAACAAAACCGACTGAAATGCAACATACTTTCCCGAACTCTGCAAATATGGCAGCCCGGTCCTGATAAGCGCCTTCCACCTCTTTTTCCGACAGCGGCTCGTCGTATTGACGTAACACGTGCTTGGCTTTGTGAGCCCAAAGCTTGCCCATCCGCTCATCAAGATCCTGAAAGACAGCTTTTTGTGAAACAGTTTCAATATCGAAGAACAAGATTTTGGAAAAATCAATGGAAATGGCCATGAAAGCATAATTTTTTCGTGGGAAAATCAGTTATATAGCACAATGGACGGATTTTGCCGTTCGTTAGAATGAAAATAAGACTTAAATTAAAACTGTGAAATTATGTCAGAGGCTAAAAAGCAAAATTTCTCAACCCTTCTATGGATCCTACTGGTGGCTTCTTTAGCTGCCAATACGTACCTCCTGATCGACCACTCTCAGAAAAACAAGAAAATCGAACAACAGGTTGCAAGCCTGACGGAAACCGAACAACTCAAGTCAGAACTTGAAAAACAATACTACGAAGCGCTTTCAGATCTGGAAGAAATGCGCGGCAACAACTCTGAGCTGAATCAAATGATTGAGTCTCAAAAAGAAGAACTGAAAGTTCAGAAAGATAAGATCGCAGGTTTAATCAAAAACGGATCTGATCTGAAATCAGCCCGCGCAGAATTGTCCAAATTGCGTGAGCAGGCTGAACAATACATTGCTCAGATAGAGCAGCTTACGGCTGATAATGCAACCCTGACTGCTCAGAATGAGAACTTATCTCGTGAAAACTCAGACCTGAGCACCGCTTATGAGAATGAGCGTCTGAACAACGATGAGTTGCAGACCGCCAAGGCTGCCTTAATGAGCGAAAAAGAGACGCTTTCAAAAGAAAATGCAGACCTTTCCTCCAAAGTAAATGTGGCATCGGTAATCGATGTTGACAAGATCATGGTCAAAGGAATTATGGTCAAAGAAAGTGGAAAACAGCGTGAAAAAGCACGTGCCAACAAAGTTAATCAGTTGAGTATCTGCTTTACCGCCGAAGAAAACAAAGTGTCTGAGCCAGGCATTGAGCAATTCTTCATCCGCATCATTAACCCGACCGGTGAAACCATGGCTTTCGAGAACTTCGGTTCAGGGATCATGGTCAACCAGGCTAACGGAGACCAGGTACCCTACACACACATTAAAGGCCTGCAATACAACAACGAAGAGGCCAATGCTTGCCTGGACTGGGCACCAAATATTGACTTCCAGCCCGGCGATTATAAAATTGAAATTTTCAACAAAGGCTTCCTTGCAGGTAGCGCTGAGTTCACCCTGAAGTAAATTATTCAA
The DNA here is from genome assembly GCA_020636355.1 of Lewinellaceae bacterium. Taxonomy (GTDB): domain Bacteria; phylum Bacteroidota; class Bacteroidia; order Chitinophagales; family Saprospiraceae; genus JAGQXC01. The sequence goes on from JACJYB010000018.1 coordinate 42,857, forward strand.
ACGAACCGTTTGAACCGCAACTGCCCGGCACATTCATACCTGATGTACCGGGCAGTTTGCTTTTTGTATGCTACCGTGTTTTGATACTACACGTTTACCTGTTTACGATAATTGCATAGGGCGTTTTGGACCTTCACCCCATAAACATGTACCTTAGGCGCCCCGATTTGAAAAAGGAGACGTTGCGATGGGACATGTGATCGTATTTAATTTGTACTTATTATTGAATGAAATCTGGGTACCTGAAGCCTGGCTTGCAGAATTGGATCAGGATGGCCGCCCCAGAGACCTGCTGCGTCGTATTTCTAAAACCCAAATGGTCGAATGGAATATTCAGGCTGAAGACTATGTAATTCGATTGCTTGAATGGTGCGAAAAGTTGCAGTATGAGTCGCTGGACGAGAATTTCAGCCGTACGGTGAAGCGTAAAAGAGTATCCCTTAAAGAACTCTGGGCAGAGAAGGAGATCCGTTTGAGCATTGAAAAATACATAACGCGTCACCTGGATCAGTTTTACCAATTGGGGCAGAAACACGAGATATGGCTCAGCCGGGATGCGGCGACAAAGCCCATTTTATCCCATCATCTGCTCTCATTCGCTCCTTCACCTGTTACTGGCACGTTACATCTCTCCAAACACGATAACGGACTTACCTACCAACTGGTCATTCGGGATGATCAAAATCAAAAAATGGAGCATGCATCCATATTGCCACTGGTCTACTCCACGCCCGGATGGTTTGCTCACCAGAATTCCATTTATCGCTTACCAGGCATCAGTGGCAAGATGTTACTTCCCTTCCGGGACAAAGAGGAGCTTGAAGTCCGAAAACAACACGAACGAACCTGGTATCACCAATTTCTCAAGAAAAACATCGACCGTGATGCCCAGGTCGCAACAGAAGGCTTTCGCTGGGAGGAACAGACACAATTAAACTGTAGTCAGATTTCTTTTTTCAGCCATCTGTTTGACGGACGTCTATTGATGCGGTTGCAATTTGAATATCCGGACGCCCAATTTTTACTTGGAGACCGGCAACAAATCCGGAGCAAGATCATCATTCCCGAAGCCATGGACGAAGAGGTCCGTATCGTTAAGATTATTCGAAATGAAGCGCAGGAACAAGCTACCCTGGACTTTCTCCAGTCGTTGGGGCTTGCGTTAGACTATCCCCACTTTTACTGGCCAGAGTCCGATGCATTAAGTGATTTGGTTCATTTCCTCCGGGAAAACAACAACGCGCTCAAGGAACACGGTATTTTTTGCGAATACAACCATCCGGAGAGCAGGGCGCCACTGGCTCTTGATCCACCGGTTGTTGTTACAAACACCAAAAAGAGCGGTGATTGGTTTGACCTAACCATCAACATACAGATAGGCTCCCGTCAAATCCCCTTCCGTGCCTTGGTTGATGCAATCCGCCGCCGGTCGGAATTCTTTCAATTGCCGGACGGTTCTGTTTTTCTCATCCCACCTACTTGGCATACCCGCTACCGGGAATTGGCTGATTTTATGAGCGTACAGAATGACGAGGCGGATTCTGGGTACGATGCGTGCGTAAGGCTGCATGCCATGCAAAGCCACTTGCTGGAAGCCCTGGACCTCCAGCCAGCCAATACGAACTCCTCTTCCTTGCCTTCCGTTGCCCTTACCACCTGGGAAGGTGCTGAGTGGGTCAAAGCAAACCTGCGCCCTTACCAGGAAAAAGGTGTGCTCTGGATCCTGAATCTATGGCAACAAACACGGGGAGCCTGCCTGGCCGATGATATGGGACTAGGAAAAACATTGCAAGCGATAGCGGCTTTAGGTCACCACAAACAGCTTAAGAAAGCCATGATACCGGTGGCCGAAGAATCCCTGAGTTCACCGGCTTGTCAGTTGAGTCTTTTTGATACAAGCTATACCCAAACCATTCTCCCACTCCAGGCTTTACTGGTGGTACCCGCTTCATTGGTGTACAATTGGAAGCAAGAAATCAAGAAGTTTGCACCGGGCTTTTTCGTCTATTGCCATACCGGACCGAAACGATCGAAGGACAGCCGCGCATTACTAGCCCATGATATCGTTCTCACGACCTACCACACCTTGCGGGAAGATTCTGACTGGATGGTCCCATTAAAATGGGAGTTTGTAATTCTCGATGAAAGCCAACATATTAAAAACCGAAGTTCTGATATTTCCCGTACAGTGCGAAAATTGCAAGCCGGACGCAGGCTCGCCTTGAGTGGTACTCCTGTGGAGAACAACTTGTCCGAGCTCTGGAGCCTTTTCAATTTTGTGAATGCACCTTTGTTGGGATCCTATCAGGGATTTCAGCACCAATATCAAAATCCCATCGAAAAAGATGGAAATACCGAAGTCAAATCGCGTCTTCGGGAGTTGATAGCTCCCTATTTTCTCCGGCGACGTAAAAATGAAGTGGCACCGGAACTTCCTCCGCTTACTCGTCAGGTCTTGTGGGTGGAGCTGGATGCCCGTCAAGCAGAACTTTATGAAAAGACCAAGTCTGCAGCGCGCAACGAATTACTTGCCATAGAACCCAGCCACGAATACACTTTTCAGGCGCTCAGGATCCTGATGAAGCTTAGACAAACTGCCTGCCATCCCGCTCTGGTGGGTGCGGAAGACCTGCCCAGTGGTAAAATGATGGCTGTTCTGGAAGAATTCCAACAAATCCATGACCAGGGAAGTAAAGTACTGGTTTTCAGCAGCTTTGAAAAACACTTAAGCTTATACAGTGCATGGCTGGAGGCACAAGGGTACCACTATGCCTGGTTAAGCGGAAGCAGCTCCCAGGAAGAGCGACGGTCAGCAGTGGAGAAGTTCCAGGAAGATCCGGAAGTCACCATCTTCCTGATCACGCTAAAGGCCGGAGGTACCGGCCTCAATCTGACTGCGGCGGATTACGTCTTTCTACTGGATCCCTGGTGGAATCCGCATGCCGAAGAGCAGGCTATTGCCCGGGCTCACCGCATCGGCCAGGACAAACCGGTGCATGTAATCCGGTTTATAGCCTCGGCCACCATCGAAGAGAAGATTCTGCATTTGCAGGCAGATAAATGGCAGCTAAACAGTGGACTGATTGACGACGAACTGCCTCCGCTCACCCGGGAGGAGATCCGGAGTCTGTTGTGACAGGGACCAATGACTTCTCCAGGTTGCATTATGCGTGACCGATTACCTCGTTCGTCTCAGCGAGGCTTCTCGGAGCGAGCCGACACTGTCCGGTGGGGTTATGCAAAACGGATTGAGTCGCTCGTACCTCGCTCGCAATGACAACTAACTGTCTCAGCGAGGCATCTCGGAGCGTGCCGACACTGTCTATTGGAGTTGCAAAACGGATTGCGTCGCTCGTACCTCGCTCGCAATGACAACTAACTTTCTCAGCGAAGCTTCTCGGAGCGTGCCGACACTGTCTATTGGAATTGCAAAATGGATTGCGTCGCTCGTACCTCGCTCGCAATGACAACTAACTTTCTCAGCAAGGCATCTCGGAGCGTGCCGACGCTGTCCGGTGGGGTTATGCAAGACGGATTGCGTCGCTCGTACCTCGCTCGCAATGACTCTGGTTACCACAACTCCACAACTCCACAAAACCACAACACCACAAGACCACAACACCACAACTCCACACCCCTCCTCCTCCCGTGAGTACCATCACATTGTAGCAATGGTTAATTTCGTATTTTAGTCCGTAAGAAGTATACGCATCATGTCCGAGTCTTATTTCAAACCTTATCGCGAACACACCATTGGCTCTCATCAACAATTTGATACAGCATACGGCTCCAAACCCATTGTCTATGCGGATTGGACAGCTTCCGGTCGTCTGTACGGACCCATCGAAAACCGGTTGGCGGAGATGTATCCCTATGTTGGAAACACGCATACCGAGACGACCGTTACGGGGTCATTGATGACGCAAGCTTACAAGGCATCCAAGAAGATCATCAAAAAGCATGTCGGGGCGAATGAGGAAGATGTTTTGGTTTACTTCGGATCGGGTATGACCGGAGCCATCAATAAATTTCAACGGATCCTGGGCTTCAAAGTCCCTGAGCGCGCTCTTGAATACCTGAAACTCAATGAAAATGGCTCCCTGTACCGGAGTCTGAAACCAGCCAATGACCGGCCTATCGTGTTCATTACCCATATGGAACACCATTCAAACCATACTTCCTGGCTGGAGACAGTTTGTGATGTTGAGATCATCCAGGCTACACCGGACGGATTAGTCGACCTGAATCACTTTGCCCAATTGATAGAGAACTACCAGGACCGGCCCATGAAAATTGCTGCCGTGACGGCTTGTTCCAATGTAACCGGCATCATGACACCCTACCATGAGATGGCAAAAATGATCCATCAAGCGGGTGGTTATTGCTTTGTAGATTTCGCCTGCTCAGGGCCATATGTGGAGATGAACATGCACCCAGAGGAACCAGGAGCCCACCTCGATGCCATTTATTTTTCACCACATAAATTTCTGGGAGGGCCTGGCACACCCGGCGTTCTGGTCTTTAATCAAAAACTATACACAAACCGGATCCCCGATCAACCCGGCGGGGGAACCGTCCTGTATACAAATCCCTGGAAGTTCCACGAATATCTTGAAGACATTGAAGAAAGGGAAGATGGTGGCACCCCACCCTTCCTGCAAGGCATCAAAGCAGCCATGGCCATTCAGCTGAAAGAAGAAATGGGCGTCCAGCGCATGATGCAACGCGAAGAAGAACTACTAAAAATCGTCTTTGACCGGTTAGCCCGCCAACCCAAAATTCATGTCCTGGCTGGAGAACATCAGCATAGGCTCGGTGTCATTGCTTTTTATATTGATGGGGTGCACTACAACCTGGCAGCGCGTATTCTGAATGACCGTTTTGGAATTCAGGTGCGCAGCGGTTGTGCCTGTGCCGGAACCTATGGGCATTACCTGTTGCACATCAATCAGGATGTATCAATGGCTATTTTCCGGGAGATCGCCCGCGGTAACCTGACGCATAAACCCGGCTGGGTGCGCATGTCGATTCATCCAACCATGTCGGACGAAGAAGCAAACTACATTATGGACGCCATCGATGAAATGATGGAACATGCAGCAGAATGGGAAAAGGATTACCATTACGATGCACAGTCTAACGAGTACATTCACAAAACTTTTAAAGATCCATGTCCTCAAATGATTCAGGACTGGATGTATGCTCCATTCGAGGAAATGGCTAACGTATAAGCCCATTCAAGGCATAGCCAATCATCCGGACATCCAGAACGAATGGCTGTTTTGTCCATAGGTTCTAATTCAACTGCATTTCGAGCAATTGTAAAATATCCGTAGGAACTTTCACCAGCATAACCTTCCGGCCACGCTGGGCTATTGGCTGGCGGATGATTTCCGGATGCTTGCTGATCAGCGTAAGCCAATCTTCTGTATCCAGGTCTACTTCCGGAAAAAGTTCTTTATACTCCTGGGACTCCTTGCAAACCAGTGCTTCCGGATGCATTCCCAGTCCATCCAATAGTTCCTCCAACTGGGTTGGAGTCAAAGGCTCACGGAGTAAATTGACGGTATGCACCGGAACTTTGGATTCCTCCAGGATGGCGAGGGTCTGCTTGGATGTCTCCGAATCCGGGAGAAAATAGACATTCAACTGATTCGGGATTTTTGTTAGCTCGGACATGGTGCTATGTTTTTGGTTATCCAAAAAGACAAACTTCTACTTATAGAACACCGAATCAAGCCAGATGATTTATCTCGAACCGTTAAAATCTCAAGATCCCGGCACCACACCCACTGCATCTTGCATCCTCCAAACATTGATCCTCTACCCTATCCACGGAAAGCGTCCAAAAGGATCTACCGGTAACAGCGATAAGCAAGTCCTTGACTCCGGTTAAGACACTACAAGCAGCTAAATAGCTATTAAGAAAATCTTTCTAATTTTGAGCACTTGATTGCGCATTTGGGCCCGAACCCGTTCGATAAGGAGTTAATGGCTGGGAAATTGGATGAATTTTCTCTGAAAGCTTTCTCCTGAAAGCATAATGACTTAATCAAGGGACAAGCGCTGAACCTATTATTTCTGGCCTTGTTATTTTGGAATAGTAGCCTTACCATGAGCAATAGCAGTTACCAATCCTCTACCGTTTCAGTGGTCAAGGGGTGGTTTCTCGATAGTAGTTGGCTTATAAATTCTGGCTTGGAGGTAGCCATTCATGTTATTTAAACGCATTAAATCGAATAAAGATATATCAGACAATGAATTTGATAAAGTTTATCCGAAAAGTATCCGGACATTATCCGACCTGCACTTTACATCCGTAAAAGTGGCAAAATTAGCTTCTGATTTCCTCTGTGAGAAAAGTAATCCTGTCCTCGATATCGGTGCCGGGGTTGGAAAATTTTGTATGATCGGCTCCTCATGGACAAAAGGAGAATATATAGGTGTGGAACAGAGGGCCAATCTGTGCGAAATAGCCAATCAGGTGATTGAAAGATATGAACTTGATCGCGTAAGCATGGTAAATGCCAATATTTTAGACATACCTTTTTCAGAATTTAAATCATTTTACTTTTTTAATGCTTTCCACGAAAATATTTGCAAGGATGATCCGATTGATCAATCCACAGACCTTGGCCGCCATTTGTACGACGCCTATGTGAAATACATGCGGGAAGAATTGGATTCAATGCCTCAAGGGACAAGATTGGTTACCTATTATGGTTTTTTAAAAGAAGTACCAAAATCCTATAAATTAGTCCACGAAGCAGAAGGTGGACCACTGAAATTTTGGGAGAGATCGTAAGTATCTATTTAACCCAAGATCTGTTTAATTCATTTCACAGTTATTTTTTATACCCGGAAACAATAGGCTTCACCCCTTAAAATCCCGGCACCACCATCACCATATTTTACATCACCCTTACCATTTCACGTCCGCAGTACCGATGGAAACAGCACTAAAAAACCCATATCTTCCAATGATATTGGAATGTATTGGCCGCTGATTGGTGAAAGCATTACTCAAGGTACTTTCCTCATGATTCAAACTCTCATAGAACTTGTATCATTAATCTGTGAAAACATCAATCATTGGATGGACATATAGTGGATTTTTCTATTAATATTTTCATGTAAATAGAATGAAATGAAAAACAATTTATAATCCAAATAGGATCGATTATTCAAACCATTATCATTTCATAATAAAATAGTACAATCTCACTGTAATCAATGCAACCAAACTGGCAATAATCACAATAAAATTGAACTATTTAATATTTGTATTTGATGATTCTTTATTGATTAAAAAAGCGCCTAGGATTAAAAGCACGATACCAACAAAAACAATAGCATTTCTCAGATAAACACTCTCAATTTCGTCTCTTATTATAGCCAACAATCCCAATAGAACAAAACAAGCAGTGGCCAATATTTCATATTTACGATTCATAATTTCAATTTAATGAAAATTGGCCAATCAGATGACATCATTCCAAGGTAGAGACTCAACCTGACAGAACATTCAAATTACTTACGTAATTACCGAAAGAATAAACCAATATACCTTTCCAAAAATAGTATATCCCCGGTCATTCATAGACAATCATTTTGGCCACCCCTTAATACCCCGGCACCACCATCACCGCATTTTGCATCATGCGGCTGGTACCCCGCCAGAACATTCGAAACTGGGTATTATCGGGCAACAAGACGATCTTACCGCGTCCCAGAGGCACTACCGCCGCAAATGCATTTCCAGCTAACACTTTAAGGTTTGCCGTGTCCGCATAGCCGCTGGCGAGGACCTGACTCGAATCCTGCACATAATAACCCACCGTCTGAAGTTCAGCTGCCGGTTTGATAGCCATAGGACCAAAATTCAAGGAATAAACTTCTTTTTTAACCCCGAATGCCAACGGATTGGTGTTATCGACCAAGCCATTCAGGGCTGATCCCGGGATGCGTTTTTTACCGAAGTAATCCTGCCGCTCGGAATAGGGTAAATACATCAGCGTTTTGGTCGTATCCTTAGGGGACTTTGTCATGGTTACTTTTGGCCAAATAGATTTTTCGTCGTTGTTGGTAAAATAATTCACCGCACTCTCGGTTGCAATCACGGTTCCTCCGGCCTGGATCCATGCTTTTAACTGGCCCGCATCTTCCTTGGCAAACACTTCATTCAAGCCGTTTCCACCTCCTGCGAGAATCAGCACATTGTAATCATTCAGATCCACATAGCCGTAACGCTGACCGAATTTGGGCAACGAGGACTGCATCAGCACACTTCCCCGCACCCGCTGAACCGGTAGTTTGGTCTCCTGGTCAAATAACCAAGATATCTGGCCTACCGTCTGGGAAGAGAAAGGATCATCAACCAGCATGGCCACTTTGGGCTGTTCGATGGGATGACTGTACCGGGAAGCAAGGTCCATTCCTTCGACCATCCTACCGGATTCGATGGCCTTAATCTCAACCTGAGCTTCCATGGCAACAGATTTCATGTCGGCTGCAATGACATCCTCTTTCCCAGATTACGGCCGGCTAGTATAACCAGTGTTCCTGCGGATAAGTGGTCGTTCCATCGGAAAATGGCTCCTGGGAACTACGGACCTGGTAACCTTTCTCCCACAATAAGGCCAGGGCTGTAGGTGCATAGCGCTGATCCCAGTCAATCAGATAAGCATAGGCATTGGCAGCGCCCGTCATGCCACTGGGCAGGGCCGGCAAAGTAGTCACCGGTTCGGATTTCAACGATAACATCTGACGGCAGGTATAAGCATCCAGATTGTAAGCCAGCGGCATCGACCAGGTGGCCATATCGTACATCACCGAGTCTTCGATCTCCATCTGGCGGTCCAGGATGGTGGCGATCATCAGATAACGAGGCTGGTCTGCACGGACAACGTAGGTCCCGGCATCAAAGACAGCTTTGCCAGCTTTTCCGTCGCGGTAGCTGATCGCCGCAGGAACGGTGACCGGTTGAGTCAAACGATCTACGCGTATATTTTGACGCATCAGGATAGCCAGTACATCGTGCAGATATCCCTTGCCCTGGTCGTCGCGCAGGAAATAATATTTCTCCGGGGATTTGTTATTCGCCGGGTCCCAGGCATTCAGGCTATACTGACGCAGGGCGACGCGATTAGCTACCGAACGTCCCATGGTGGCCAGAGCAGTCGTATAATGATCCCAGACCCGCTGTTTGAAGATCAGGACATAATCATCATCCGTGGTGATGGCTATGCCGGCGCCGATGCCTCCCTGCTCGCAAAGCATGCCAATGGATCCCATTACACTTGGATAGCTGGAGCCGTAGCCCGGGTAGAAAAAGTCAAAGGCATCGCGTGTGAAGTAGTTGATTTTATGCGCATCAAACGCCTTCACATTAGCCCTGCCGAAGGTATCGGCCCAGGCTTCGTAGCGATCGGGTAAAAACTTATTCCGTGGCGTAGTGCCCGGCACCGTAAAGTAATTGGAATTATAGCCTTGCTCGTGGTAATCGACGTGGACCTGGCCCATCCAGCGCTGGTATTCCTCTGTCAGTCCGCGGGCTTCCGGATGGACACCCCACACCCAGTCCCGGTTTACATCAAACCAGTAATGATTGGTCCGTCCTCCGGGCCACGGTTCGTAATGTTCCATATCCGCTGGTTCGACCCCGGTGATGTTACGGCGCATGGAATTGTACCAGTACACATAACGGTCCCGGCCATCCGGGTTGATGCAAACAAACAGGTTGTAGATGCCATGATCCAGCAAATCCTTCGTATCCCCATCCTGGGCGGCAGCCAGCCGGTAAGCGATCTGCATCGCCGCCTCGGTTGAAGAAGCTTCATTCCCGTGAATGTTAAACGACATGGTGACGATAACGGGCAGCTGGAGCCATGCTTCTTTCTCTGTCGCAGTAAGCGTCCCTTCAGCCGCCTTGATGTGCAACTGCCGGATCTCCTCCAGACGAGCCATATTGGCTTCCGAGGTGATGATCAGGTTAACCAGAGGACGGTGCTCGTAGGTTTCGCCGTATTCATGATAGATAACTTTGGGTGAAGCATCTCCCAGCGTAGCACAATAATCGACAACCTGATCATACACCGTAAACCGGGTTCCCGGTTCATAACCCAGAAACTGTGCAGGTGATTTGATTGCAGCATCATAAGTCAGTTGCGGATCAAATGCAAATCGCTTGGGATTAAGATCCACTTGTGCAGTCAGGCAATTGATTATCAAGGCCGTAAACAGGCCAACGGCTAATAGCTTTTTCATAGGAGTTTTCGTCTTCTTGGTTTACGAAATGAAGATAAGGGATTTATCCACGTTTAGAAGTGTTCATCAGTACTCGTGTCTGTTTAGCCATGAATTACATGAAGTTCCCAAATTCAATGCGCTGTATTCATTCGTTTTCCGATCGATCACAAGCCCCCCCCACCTTAGTGTCCCAGGTGCCTTTGTGATTAGTTGAATGGCCTCTACCAAATCCCAAAAATATTATCTTGTAAAAAAAGAAAACATGGAACGTCGTACCTTCCTCCAAAGTGGTCTTGCCCTTCCTTTTTTCCCCATGCCTTACCAGCAGCGCACCTTTGTCGAGTCTGAAAACCTGGTGATTGAGAAATCACAGCCCGGCAAACCGCATGCAGGGAAAGTATTGGCTGCCATCCAACCCCATTCTGACGACATTCCCATTTTCGCCGCTGGCACGGTAGCTAAACTCATTGCGGAAGGATATACCGGCTACCTGATCCAGATGACCAATGACGACCATGCCGGTGCAGGCGCCACGGTCGGGGAGGTGATCATGAATAATGAAAAAGATACACAGGGAGTGGCGAAGGCTTTGGGGCTCCGGAAAGTCTATAATCTGTATTACCGCAACCATCGCCTGGACAATGTCAGCCCGGTCGAGATCCGCTCCCGGCTGATCTTCCTGATCCGGATGCTCAAGATCGACACCATCGTATGTTATGATCCTTCCGGGCACTATGAAGAGAATCCCGATCATTATGTCACCGCCAAAGCCTGGGAAGCAGCCCGGTGGATGTCCGGAGGGAGACTGGATTACCCGGAGCATTTTGATGCCGGCCTTCAGCCGCATTCGGTACAGGAAATGTACTATTTCGCACGAGGTCCGCAACTGGTCAATCGCATCGTGGACATCAGCGATCATATAGACACCAAAGTCGCCGCAAACCTGGCCAATACCTCCCAGGGCCCTGCCGGCCAAAACGGTTCCCGACTCCGTCAGCGTCTGGCCTCCGAAGGCAAGCAACTGGACCTCCTGGGCAATACCGACGATGAGGCCGACCAGAATTACATCAAACACTATGTCCTGGACCGGGACTCAAAGCGGTCCCGCGGTATCCCTTCTGACCGGGAGCTGGGGGAGCAATTTGGTCTAGGCTGGGCCGAAGCATTTTATTACCGGGGCCCGGCGGAAAATAAGATGGACGAATACATTAAGTAGAGGGCTTAGTGTGAGAATCAGGTATGCAGTGTCAGGTATTTGGTTTGAGGTACGAGGTTTGGGGTTTGAGGTACGAGGTTTGGGGTATGGGGTACGAGGTTTGGGGTATGGGCGATTTTAACCCAATTCCGGAACCCGTAAAAATATTCGACCAATACTAGACGTGAAATAATTTGAATTCAAAATTCATTTCCACTCGTAGCTCCCAATTTCACATTCAACATTCAACATTCAACACTCAACATTTATCTAGTGCATTCCCGCCACCTGCATCATCTTGTCTTCCACTTCAAAAACCAGATCGGTATAGCGTTGCGATCGTTTGATATCGATGCCGCGTTGCAGGGGCAGATCGACATGGATGTGCTCGACAAAACGGGAGGGCTGCGCTTTCATGATGTAGATATCATCTCCCAGATAGACTGCTTCCCGGATGTCGTGGGTTACGAAAACAATGGTCGGATGAAATTTATTCCAGATCTCGAGAAGCAGATCCTGCATTTGCAGGCGGGTTCGGATATCCAGAGCACCAAAGGGCTCATCCATCAAGAGGATATCCGGATTAGCCAGCAGGCTGCGAGCGATTGCAACCCGTTGCAGTTGTCCGCCGGACAAGGTGGGATACTGAGCATACTTCCACTCGTGCCCCTTTAGGCCAACCATTTCGATCAATTCCATGGCCCTCTTATCGCGTTCCACCTTATCAACCCCCTGATAGCGCAATGCCAGTCCGACATTATCGAGTACGGTCATCCAGGGCAATGAAGAATATTGCTGGAAAACCATGCTCACCCGGCTGGACTGATCCACCGGTTTGCCTTTGATCAGGACCTCCCCTTCCGTCGGCTTTTGCAGACCGGCGATGTATCTCAGGATGGTTGATTTACCACTGCCCGACATGCCCAGAATCACGACAAATTGTCCCTGATCCGGTTTATCCTCCACGATTAGATTGAGGTCCTTTATGATGAAATTTTGGCCACCATCGTAACTTTGCTTGATGTTGCGCAGCTCAATGATATTCTCTAATTGCGTATCGTGATTATCAAATGCCATACATCAAGTCGTTTGAGAAGCTTGTACATTAGATTTTCTCCGATCAGCGGCCCATTCCCGGTAAAATTCCAGTCCTTTTACGACAATGATCACCCACATGATGAGATGAACAGCAATAGCCGTCCGGTCAAACAAATAATGAAAAATGCGCACGCTGGAGATCATGCCGGTAAATTCATTAATAAACAGTAGAAGATAAGCTCCTATCAAGGTCCAGAACAGGGATTTTCGCAGGTAGGTCCAGATGACAGCCCATAGTGATTCCGCTTTCATCTTACCTTTAGTAGCACTCTCTGCCTGTTGGTATTTATGGGGAAACAAGTGACGGTCGGCAATGGTAAACAATTTATCCTGAACTATCCCGATGATCATGATGAGGACCAGCAGTGCCCAGATTTTGTCAAAACGACCCTGACGCTGCCCTACCCTCCAGATCATGGCACCGATACCACCTTCACTACCCATCATTTCAGCAAATATGATGTAGGTCCAGGATATCGCTGTAAGGACACGAATATCATCCGATAATCTGGAAATTACCGCAGGAAAATAAACGGTACGAATCGTCTGCCAGGCATTGGCGCCCAGCGTGTAAACCGTTTTTAAATAGACATCGTCCACCTCATCCAATCGCTGGACAACGACGGGAAGTAGATAGATCAGAATACCAAATGCCAGGAAGTGGACCTTCATTGGGATCCCAATGCCAAAAAGGCCGATAAATAATCCGATCACTGCGGTCAGCGGCACATACCGCAATGCATCCACCGGTCGCTGGAACATGCTCCGGGCTACCGGCCACAATCCGATGAGAAACCCGAGCGGAATAGACAGCAGTATGGCCTCAAGATATCCCGAAAGGTTCATCCCTAATGACAGGCAGGTGTTCCGGATTAATTCATTATCCCGGTACATATCCCCGAATGCCGTGAACACCCTCCAGGGAGGAGGCAATATTCCCGAACTCATTATCGGCGTTTCACCATAGGTCAGGAAGATCCATAACAAAAGGATCAGACCAACACCTGAAATGACAAGAATGATTTTGGTCGTGGGCGACAAGTCATCACCCAGTTTGAAAAGGTTCAATGCTCCGTCGATTTGCTTTCAAGGTACAATTTCTGAAACAATCTTTGAAGCAAAGCAGATCAGGTATTATACCGTCAGATTGTAGACTTCTTCAATCTGATGCAGAACCGCGTCGTGATCTACATTGAGGTCGACCAAATAGCCATTGTGCAAATCAAATACCCACCCGTGGACATAAGGATAACCTGTCTTCTTGTACATTTTTTGCACGGAAGCGATTTTCAGGACATTCGTGCACTGTTCGATCACATTGAGTTCGATCAGGCGACGATACCTTTTTTCTTCGTCCTCAATCTGGTCCAGTTCTTTTTTATGGATGCGGTAGACATCGCGTATTTCACGCAGCCAGCCATTGAGAATACCCAGGTCCTGCGGCTGCATCGCACCCTTTACCCCTCCACACCCATAGTGACCACAGACGATGATGTGTTTTACTTTCAGATGAACAACAGCATATTCAATGACGGACTGCGCATTGAGGTCCGTATTAACCACCAGATTGGCGATGTTGCGGTGAACAAAGATATCTCCGGGTGCCAGGCCCATGATTTCATTCGCAGGAACGCGGCTGTCCGCGCAACCGATGTATAAAAAGTTAGGGGTCTGGCCTTTGGCCAGCTCATCAAAATAATTGGGGTCTTCATTTAGTTTAGCGGCTACCCACTCCCGGTTGTTGGCAAAGACTTGGCGATACTGCTCCATATAAGCGATTCATTAAGGTTAAGGAATTAGACCCAATATAACTTAGTTACTACCATTGATTATAGTAATACAATCATTTTAGAAATTTATTAACACTTTCATCTGGCACGAGGTACTCCCTGCCCCAAAAAACAAAGCCGGACAAAACAATATTTGCCCGGCTGTCTTGATGGTAAATTTTTGTCGTCAATTCGTGGCGATGATTTGAAAATCGGTTCTCCGGTTTTTGGCCCGGCATTCCGGCGTCGCATTGGACTCACATCCGGCAACCGGCTTGTCCGGTCCATTACCCAGGATCACAAAACGATTGGGATCCAGTGCATAGGTCGTCCTCAGGTAATCAGCAACCGCCTGAGCCCGTTTTTTCGAGAGCTCCACATTACTGGCATGAGACCCTACATTATCGGTATTCCCTTCAATGCGGATCCGGGATTGGGCAAAGGTCCTGGCAATTTCAGCAAATTGGAGGTCAATGATGGTCTTTGCATTTTCGGTTAATGCATACTGACCACTGGCAAAATTGATACTGATCGGCTTGCTGGCCACTGCTTCAGCAGTCTCTTCTGCTTTCGTTACAGGGGTAAACTTCGGCGTCCCTTCTGCCGCATGCTGCGGACCGGTCAGTTTGCTGCTGGCATTTTGAATGGCTGTGGTATTAATCACCGAACGCCAGGTAGGCGCTTGATTTTCAAGGACATTCATTTTCACAAATTCCCCGTTCATTTTGTCGTAAATATCACTTCCTTTTTGGCCCCGGAAATCAGGATTCAGGCCGAAGAAATTGACATTATCCCCATGGGTGGCAAAACGTACCAGAGACATCGCTCCCGCAGCATCTTCCGTTGAAAAATTGATTAACTCTCCAAGTAATTTGGCGGCTTTGTTGTAGTTGCCCTGATCGGACTGGACTTCGGCTACACCACGCATCCAGCCTTCGTAAAACGCATTGATTTTATCCTGATTTGCCCGGATAAAATCTTCTTTGGCAAACATAATGTCTCCGATGATATTCGACTGGCTTTGGGTTGTTACCAGCACTTTGGATCCGGGTATGGACCTGAGTACTTCATCGTAAGGCGCCCACACTACCGCCGCATCCACGTCCGGGCCCTTGAAGATGTCCGCTGATTTAAAATTATCGGAAGTTTCAATGGTCGTAACATCGGAATACTTCAATCCTGCCGCTTCAAGTGCGGTGAGCAATAAAGTTTGTGCCGGTGAAGGTACCGCCACAGCGACCCGCTTACCTTTCAGGTCATTGATGGAGTTAATGCCGCGTTTGGCAATGATTGCGTCTCCACCGCGGGACCAGTCCACCTGCATGAATGCTTTCGGCTTGTATTGTGCGATATCGGCAGGACCGGTATACAAGGGAAATGCATCTGCGGTCTGTACCAGGACATCGTACTCACCGGCCATCCAGGCGTTTAATGCGGCTCCGAGGTCATCATTTACTTCAAATTTCACCTTTAGCCCGTAATCCTTATAATAGCGGGATCTGGTGGTGGGATTTGATCCTTCGTTAAAATAAACGCCGGGGCCATAACCACCCCAGGTAACCAACTGTACCCGCAATACGTCATCCCCGGCCAGCTCAGCAGCGCTGCCGGGTGAAGTCCCGCCTTTGGATTGGTCCCCTGAGGTAACTTCCTCGGTATCGGACTTGGCCTGATTGCTTAGATTCTTACCAAATTCCGTGTTATTCATCAAATAACGGAAAAGGAAAAACAAAACTGCCAGGATCAACAAGGTGATGATCAGTTTTGAAAAAGTTGTTAGTCTTTGTGCCATAGCTTGTTTCTTTTTAGGTTTTGATTACTCGAAAAAAGAGTCATACTGATTTTTGTGGCTGGTAGCTCGCACTGCCTGTTTGACCGGGGCATTTAAATCCAATACATCATTGTCGTCATTGGCCTGCAAGAGCAGCGATTCCTTCTCGTCACCCAAAAGCAATGATGCACCTTCTTTTTCCCACTTCTCGAGCATTTTCATGCCTTCTTCTTCAAAAACACCATTTTGCAGGTCGATGGAACTCATAAAAGATTCCGAGACCTCCATAAAACGCTCCATCTCTCCCACTTTTTGACTTACATCATCCGCAATGGCTTCCAGCGCCTGGTCGAACATTGCACGCCGGTCCTTATCACCGGAGATGATCTGCATGGCCGATTTCATGGCAGAATGGGAGGCCCTAATGGCTTTTCGTTCCTGTTCTTTGACCATGACCTGGTCCTGCACATCCTCCAGCATGATGGAAGAACTTTCATACATTTTATTTAGTACCCGGTAGAGGATCTCCATCTTGCGGTAAAGATCTTCGAGCTTCATGTTGGATTCCTTCAGACGTCCTGCCTTCCGGGACTTAAGGATCATAATCTGCGTCTTGTCATTTTGCTTGGCCTGGCTTGCCATGCTCAGATTGGATTTGATCTCTTTTTGATTGTTAAGAATGATTTCCTTAAGCTTATGCATTTGACCACGCAACTGGGTAATCTGCTTATTCATCTTTCCCAAGTTGTCTTTGAGGTCATCGATGTAACTCTTCAGGATGCCGATCGGATCTATCTGAATGAATAGTCCGGTAATCCAGCGCATGACGGATTTATACATATAACTCACCAATGCGCGCATCTTCGGATCCAGTACCATAAAAATGATCGCACCCAAAGCCAATAGCAATACGGACAGATACAGGACATTGCTGAATAATGCCACTATGGCAGCAATATTCGTCGCCAGCAGAAAACCGCCACCTAATACTAACCCGGCCAAAATAATACCCCCGGTAACTCCTTCCGGTCGTTGCCAAAAAGGTTTTGGCTTAAATTCACTCATGCTTTGTTTGTTTTATTCGCTTGTATGCAGAAATGGAACACTTTATTTTAAATATTGATTCATATTTTCGATGTCCTGTCGGATATGATCTACCAGGGACTGATAGGTGATGAGGAAGTCGTTTTTGGTTGTATCCAATTTAAATTGAGCTTCCTGCAATTCACCGGTCATGTTTTCCATATTTTTCCGGATTTGATTGATCTCTTCCGTCAGTTTCTGGATCTGGCCGGTCTTGTCGGCTATGGACTGGTTAAAGGTTTTAAGCTTTTGCTCTTTTTCCGTAATCTGCAGATTGCGTTGATTGATGAGGGCTTGTTCAAATTTTTTTTCCTCTTCCGCAAGCACCTGCAGATAGTGTTGGGCTGTTTTGACCAGGTTCGAAGCATTGGCCCCCATGGTCTGCGCCATGGCAAATGCAGATCGATACTTCGTGGGTTCATCCATGCTGATTTGATCCAGGGACTGTAGGGACTGTTTGTATTCCAGGTAATCGAACCCGTCCAGGTTCTTCTTATCCATGGCTGCCAGAAGGATATTGAGAAATTTATCGGAGACCTTTCCACCGGCTACTGATTTTTCAACCATGGGTGAGGGATCATTATCCGGCACAACCGGATTTGATTGCACTGCCGGAACTATCTCCTCTTCGGTGGACTCAACGGGTTTGGCAGCGGACGAACCATGTTCATCTTCAATGACAAAGAGTGATTTAAGCTTTTTGAGCATCGTCATATTTCAGAATTGTGAGGACCACCAAAAATACGAAAAAAACGCATCGCACCGACAGCCAAGATAATGCCGCATACATCCCCACCAGCGATAAGGTTAAAAGTTACGGCTACCTAGGGAAAATCTGGCTATCTGGCGGAGGACAACCTTTTTACGGATGAATTCGTCTCATCCAGACGAATCGGTCCGTCCCCATAACCTTGCAAAAAGTTATTCTAGTATTTTTGCACACCAAAATTAAACAATCATGAATGCTCAGGTTCAGGTTCATTCAGAGATCGATCCATTAAGACGGGTAATCATCCATGAGCCGGATTCCGGAATCAGCCGGGTTTCGCCAAAGCGATCGCACGAGTTGTTGTTTGACGATATCGTGTACCTGCCTCATATGATCCAGGAGCATCGTATCTTCCGCCGGGTATTGGAGCAATTTTTAGGTGAAGAACATGTTTATGAAACCCAGCAATTACTGGCAGAATCCCTGAGCCAGGATGAAGAAACGCGAGAAACCATCATCAAATGGGTCCTGGATTTTGAAGAATTACCTACCTCATACCTGCAACAGTTTAACAAGTACGATAATGCCAAGTTGGCTGAAGTCCTTATTTCCGGCTACGACCCGGATGAGGATTACATTTATTTTGATCCGATCCCCAACTTCATTTTCACCCGTGATATCGCAGCGGTTATCAACGATCACGTCCTGATCACCAAAGCAGCTAAATCAGCCCGGTACCGTGAAAATTTTCTCACCAGGAGCATCTTTTGGTCCCATCCCCACTTCAGGGGATTAAAGGAGGAAGGCAAAGTCATTAATCTGAATCATGTGGACCTGTTTCCTCCCTCGCGACGCGGTGAACCCATCTGCCTGGAGGGTGGTGATGTAATGATCCTCAACCAGGATTATCTTTTGATCGGGAGTTCCGAACGTACCAACGAACATACCATTCATGCCCTGAAGAAGGTTTTGTTTGAACGGGATATTGTACGTAATGTGGTCCAAATTGTGATCCCACCCGACCGTTCGTTCATGCACATCGATACCATTTTCACACAAATCGCAGCGGAACACATCGTTGCTTACAAGCCCATTGTGGTCGACGGCTTAAGTTCCTATGTCAATGTTTTCAGGAAGGGCGGAGCCCAGGCCTTTTACCCGTCCATCGAAGAATTTTTCCATGCCGAGATCAATTCTAAAATCGATTTTATCCACGCTGGACAGGGGATTTCACCCTATCAGGAACGGGAGCAGTGGACCGATGGCTGCAATCTTGTTGCGCTGAAGCCAGGCGTCGCCCTTACCTATGACCGTAACCCGTTCACTGAAAAAGCCCTGATCGAACACGGATACCAGATCATGCATGCCCAGGTTTTTCTGCGGAGTTGCGATACCGGTCAATTAAATCCGGAAACAATTGAAAATACCATCATCACGCTTCCTTCCAATGAGCTTTCCAGAGCCCGGGGAGGTTCGCATTGCATGACATGTCCTATCTTGCGCGGGTAAATAATTCGAAATGCAGCGAGAACGCATCCTAATCAAACAGTCACACACCATAACTACCCGGGTTCGATACAGTGAGACCGACCGGATGGGGGTCGTCTACTATGGCAATTACGCCACTTTTTACGAAATAGGACGCGTGGAATTTCTTCGTTCCCTGGGCGTACGTTATCGCGACCTGGAAGACATCCACCAATTGGCCCTGGCTGTCGTCAGTATGGAGACAAAATACGTCCGGCCGGCGCTCTACGATGATCTGCTTACCATTGAAACGACTTTACAACATCTGGAAGGCAAGTACGTGGTGTTCTATAC
This sequence comes from Lewinellaceae bacterium, assembly GCA_020636355.1. GTDB lineage: Bacteria > Bacteroidota > Bacteroidia > Chitinophagales > Saprospiraceae > JAGQXC01. The sequence continues at coordinate 62,551 of JACJYB010000018.1, forward strand.
GGAAATCCGCAATGAGGCGAAACAATTGTTGAACACAGGCCGTGTCAAACTTTGTTTTGTCAGCAGGGACCTTTTCCGAAGCGTACCCATCCCTGATTTTTTTACAGCTATCATCTTAAAAGCCTTTGACCAACCACTGGAAAAAATATAAAAGATGGTTCATCCGTCATCCGCGTGTTCTCGGATTAATCCAGTGGACCAAAACACATAGTCTTCCCGGATTTGTCGGGATACCTATCTATTCCGTCTTTCTTTTTGTTTGGAATGAAGCAAAGGAAGAACGACTGAACCTCAGGGCAAACAGCATTGCATTTAACTTTTTCCTTGCCATCTTTCCTTTCACCCTGTTTCTTCTGACGCTTATTTCCTTTCTGCCCCTGGAAGATGTAGAGTCCTACATTGTGGCCTGGCACAACTCCATCCGGAATGTTCTCCCGCAGGATGTGGATACGTTTTTGTTCAGTGATGTGATCAAGGGTATTTTTGACCTTCACCGGGGAGATCTCTTATCGGTGGGTTTTATCCTGGCCATACTTTTTGCATCGGAAGGCATGCTTTCCATGCTACACGGTTTTGAAAAAGATTACACACATGCCTTTAAAAGCAGAACGATAATTCACAAAAGGCTGGTTGCACTGGCTCTGACCGGCTCTTCTGGAATTCTGCTCACCCTTTCATTTATTGTGGTTGGATTTGGAAACACCGTGGTATCTGAATTGGTGGACCGGCCGGGAATGGGCTGGCTGACCCGGTGGGGGCTTTATGGAATCCACTGGCTGGTAACCCTATCTTTGGTTTGGCTGTTGGTGTCCATCATCTACCGCTACGGGACACCTACCAGGCAGAAGTTGTCGTTATTCGCTCCCGGCACCAATGTAGCCACCTTTACGATTGTTATTTTTTCATTCCTGATTTCCTACTTTTTCAACCGGTTTGGCACCTACAACAAAGTCTATGGATCCATAGGCGCTATCATCGTGACCATGCTGTGGATAAAATACCTGGTATTGATCCTTCTGATTGGCTTTGAACTGAATGCAAGCATCGCCACACTGGCTACTCCTGCCAGCGGTATGTCGAAACCTGAAAACCTGATAGATCCAAAACCCGGTCAATGACTGTTAGCATCAGTTCAGTGATGTCTTGTGGTTTACTGTATAAGGCGGGTATCGCAGGACAGATGATGGCTCCGGCACGGGTAAGGCGAACCATGTTCTCCAGATGGATCAGATTCAGGGGAGTTTCCCGGGGTACCAGGATTAATTTACGTCGCTCCTTGAGGATCACGTCGGCTGCCCTGGTAGTCAGGTCATCGGAATATCCATGTGCTATCCTTCCCAACAATCCCATTGAACAGGGAATCACGATCATCGTCCGGTATTGTGCTGATCCGCTTGCAAAGGGAGCATTAAAGTCCTGCTTTTCGTAAAAATCAAACGGATAGCTCTTACGAAAATCATCCTCGCCGATTTCCAATTTCCAATTGGTCAGGGCATTATCCGAGTAAGTAACGCCAATACGCTCCCATTGATCTGAAAATTCGATCAATCGGTCAAAGAGCAATTTGGCATACCATGCTCCGGAGGCACCTCCTAAAGCGACAATCAATTTGTGTCCGGATGTTGCCGGCATGTTTGAGTTTTATGAACGGAAAGATAACCTACCGGAAAGAAATTCAGGGCAAAAATGAAGCACTTACACATTACAAACAATCATAAATTATAAATTTCACTAAAAAAGTTCATTACATATTTTGATTAATTGTAATATTTCATAGTTTTGTCACACAATCATATTACAAGATATTATAATATTTGTACGTTATGAGGCAACATTTACTAACCGGCGGGGTACTGATTGCACTGGCAGTCGTCTTCATACAAAGTTATACGCCATTTATGGGCAGACAAGCCAAGGGCATTGCCATCCTGGAGGAAGGACCTTTTGTGGTTTACCAGAACACCGGAGCAGACCGCTTGACCATCACCGTGGATAATCCTTTCGACATCATTCACGTAGGCATGCGCAATCGTCAGGACCAACCGGTTATCATCGATCCCCAACCCAGTTCTTCCGGTTGGCAGGTGGACCTAAAGAAAATGCCGGTCGGGATGTATACCCTGACCCTGGACGGAGGCGGTGAAAAATACGCCGTGCCCGTAGCACATCGATAGCAATATTCCTTTTTATAGTTTAAATCACTTAGGTGATAATAGAACCCTAGAGCACCTCCGCGACCACGAAGGTGCTCCCTCCAACAAAAATGAGATCCTTGGAACTGGCCGTTTGCTTTGCAGCGGCCAATCCTTTATTTACGGAGGAATAGGGTTTTCCTTTCAAGCCAATCTCCCGGGCCTTGCTGGCAACTTCGCCGGCAGGTAGTGCTCGTGGGACTTTTGCCTGGACAAAATAATATTTTCCTGTCGAAGGAAAAAGTTGTAACATTTCTTCAATCGCCTTGTCCCTGACAAATCCCAGCACAAAATGGATCTGAGGGTAGTCTAATGCCCGGATAGCTTCCAGTACACCTGAAATACCCTCTTCATTGTGCGCGCTGTCGGTCAGGATATCGGGCTCTTCATCTAGCCATTGCCACCGGCCCTGATATTGGGTTAATTCCTTCAACTGCCGGACGCCTTGAATAAATGCGCTTCCCTGCAGTTTAAAATAGTCTTGCAACACCTGCCAGGCGGCCAGGGAAATCATGGTATTCTCTGCGATAAACGGGCCCATAGCCGGCACGACGGCCTGACCGTAATACTGGTCTTTTACATACAATTCAAGGGTCGATCCTTTGTGGTTTTGTCCGGCAACCTCAATCCGGACTAATTGCTCGGCTTCAATAAGTAGAGCATGCTGTTGCTTCGCTTCTTCTGTAAACACATCAAGCACTTCCTTCGAACACGGACCAATCACAACTGGTTTTCCTGGCTTGATGATCCCTGCTTTTTCGCGTGCAATTTTAGGCAAGGTATCTCCCAGGAAAGCCATATGATCAAAATGGACTCCGGTAATAACCGAAAGCACGGGGTCAACCACATTGGTCGAGTCCAATCTGCCTCCCAGGCCGGTCTCGATCACGGCGACATCCACCTTTGCCTCCCTGAAATACTGAAACGCCATCAGGGTCGATAATTCAAAAAAAGAAGGATGCAGCTCATCAACCAAGGGAAAAGTTTGCCTGATCATGGCTTTGACGCGCGCCCTGGGTATCAGCATTCCGTTCACTTTAATGCGTTCCCGAAAATCTTTGTAATGCGGAGAAGTATGCAGCCCCACCTTAAGCCCCCCCGCCTGGAGTGCAGCGGCCAGCAAATGGCTCACCGTACCTTTTCCATTAGTCCCTGCAATATGCACCACCGGATAGCTGAACTGCGGATTTCCAAAGGCCTGACAAAGCGCCCGGATATTATCCAGGGAATACTTCAGCGCAGGTGAACCAATCCGTTGAAACATCGGCAGCTGGCGATACAGCCATTCCAATATATCCCTGTAACGATTTGACTCGGGGTATTCCATCCTCGTGATTGATCGTGGCAAAGGTAAGTCGCAATCCACGACAAGCGGTAGAGCTCCTGCCGAAATTTCTCCGTTCAACCCTGACCCAGGAAATGTGGCATAGTTATTGGGTAGATGATACATATCGCATAAAAGATATGCGATTTATACCTCAAGACATCCTATTTCGTGTTCATAAACCCGTTTCCATCTGATTTTCAGCGGGTATGTATAAAGATACCTACCCAAGCAAATACCATCCGCTGCAAACCCCGAGAACAATTTCAGGCTCCCTACCCGGAGCCTTTTTTATGCTTACCTGCTTCGATTGATTACGCTATGACCTGTTAGTCTATGCTTTCAGATGGTAATAAAGCTGATTCCACCGCAATTCATTTTTAAATGTTTGAATTTGAGTCATTCGGTCAATAACCACCAACTCAAAGTCTGCGATGTCGGCAAAATCCTCGAGATACTCCAATGTGAGGGATTGACTGAAGCAGGTATGATGCGCGCCGCCAGCCAGGATCCAGGCCCCGGCAGCAGTCGCCAGGTCCGGATGTGGCTTCCACAATACCCGCGCCACCGGCAAGTTGGGCATCGGTTGAGGTACCTTGACCCCATCCACCGTATTAACCAGTAATCTGAATCTTGAACCCATATCAATGAGTGAAGCATTTAACCCGGGTCCGGCATCGCCATCAAACACGAGCCGTACCGGATCTGCTTTACCCCCTATCCCGAGCGGATGAATTTCGCATTTTGGTTTCTGTGAGCTAATGGACGGACAGATTTCCAGCATATGTGCACCAAGAACCATTTCATTCCCCGGCTCAAAGTGGTACGTATAATCCTCCATAAACGAATTGCCTCCGGACAAGCCATATCCCATGACCTTCATGGCACGGACCAGAGCAGCAGTTTTCCAGTCCCCTTCCGCCCCAAAGCCATAGCCATCCGCCATCAATCGCTGGACTGCAATACCTGGTAACTGTACCAGGCCATGCAGATCTTCGAAAGTATCCGTAAAGGCAGAAAATCCACCTGCCGTAAGGAACGATCGCAATCCGGACTCTATTCTGGCCGCTTCTTTCAGGGAAGATTGTTTACTTCCGCCAGGGCCTAATTCCGGCATTACCTCATACGACTCCTGGTATTCCTGAACCAAAGATTCAACATCCGGCTCCGACACAGACCTGATGTGCTCAATAAGATCCCCTACTCCATATCCATTAACCGAAAAGCCCAATTGCATCTGGGCTCCTACCTTATTCCCTTCCGTCACAGCTACCTGCCTCATATTATCTCCGAAACGGGCCACCTTCATCACTTGCATCTCCTGCCAGGCAGCAGCAACTCGAGACCACACTGCGATGCGATCCTGGACATCAGGCTGTTCCCAATGACCGACCACTACTTTGCGGTGCACGTCCATACGGGCGTTGATAAAACCAAACTCCCTGCCACCGTGAGCCGACTGATTTAAATTCATAAAATCCATATCGATTCCGGACCACGGAATGTCCCGGTTAAACTGGGTGTGCAGATGCAGGTAAGGCTTTTGCAGGATTTTCAAACCCTGTATCCACATCTTTGCCGGTGAAAAGGTATGCATCCACGCGACCAGTCCAATGCAGGAATCCGCTGAGTTAGCTTCAAGCATCAACCGGGTTATGGCCTCCGGTGTCGTCAGGACCGGCTTGTGAATGATAGAAACGGGAATTCTGCCGGCTTGATTCAGATGCGTGACAATCGTCTTACTGTGATCGTCTACCTGTTTTAACGGGCCCGCCCCATAAAGGTGCTGGCTCCCCGTAATGAACCATATTTCCCGATGAACAAATGGATTTCCTAACTGCATATCAACCGTTGAAAGAACTCATGACAAATACCACAATGCCAACAACCAACACACTCGCAACGACATCTCCCAGATGATAACTGTTGCGATTCTCTTCCCGCTGCTCCTTAGTCAAAGTACCGAAAGTCAATCCACGCAATTTCTCGTAGGAAGGAACTTCAGACAGCAAACTGACCACAATGGTGATTAGGATCGACACCAGGAAAAACCAGGCGGCGAACGTGAGGAAGTTCATATTTCCCAGGGTATGCAGAATACTTCCCGGCTCAAAATGATTCTTGGATAGTTCCAGGGAAATGCGGATAACCCCGATGACCAAACCGGAAACCAGGGTTGCCATAGCTCCTCGCTTATTGATGCGTTTCCAAAAAATCCCAAGTAAAAATACCGAAGTGATGGGCGGCGCTATATAGGACTGAACGGACTGAAGGTATTCATAGAGAACACCGGAAATGTTCTGCATAATAGGTATCCACAAGATGCCGGCAATGACCACCAGGATGGTTGCATACCGGCCAACGGTAACCAATTTTTTCTGGGGAGCGTCAGGGTTCAGCTTTTGATAGATGTCTACTGTAAACAGGGTGGAACAGGAATTAAAGACGGATGCCAATGAACTCATCAGGGCAGCAAGCAAACCTGCCGCTACCAATCCGCGCAGTCCGGCAGGCATGATATAGGTCATCAATGAAGGAAAGGCCTGGTCCGGGGTATCCCAGTTCAATACGCCCTGCTGCTTCAATGCCAGTGCAATGACTCCGGGAATCAGAAAAATAAAAACGGGCATTAGTTTCAAAAATCCGCCCCAGATCGTACCACGGCGTCCTTCGGTGATGTTTTTAGCGGTCAGCGCCCTTTGGACGATGTATTGATCGGTGCACCAGTACCAGATCCCTACGACCGAACTGGTTATTACCAGGCTTGGCCATGGATAGTCCGGATCACTGGCCGATCTCCACATGTCAAAATACGATGGTCCAACCTGAGCCTTTAATGCCCCCCAGCCTCCTACTGCCTGCAGTCCCAGGATCGTCAAAAGTCCTGCTCCCAGGATAAGGATAATGGTCTGTACCGCTTCTGTATAGACCACGGCACGCATTCCACCCAGCACGGTGTATATCCCGGTGAGAATAACCGTTGACAACGCGCCGGCCCAAAAATCAATGTGCAACAAGGTGGAAATGACAATACCTCCCGCATAGACCGTCACCGAGACTTTGGTCAATACGTAGGCAATCAGAGAGAAAATCGAAAGAAACCACCTAGTATTCGGGCTAAATCTTTTTTCCAGAAATTCAGGCATGGTGAAGACACCGGCCCGCTGATAGAACGGTAAAAATACCCATCCCAGCATCAGCACCACCCAGGCGTGCAGTTCGTAGATAAGGAGCGGCATCTTGTTGGATGCACCCGTTCCCGCCAATCCGACGACATGCTCCGAGCCAATATTGGAAGCGAATATAGAGGCTCCGACTACAAACCAACCGATGTTCCTGCCGGCAAGAAAATAATCTTCGGTATCCTTGTTCTTCTGCAGGATGACCCAAATAGCGATCCCGAAGAGTACGGCGAAATACAATCCCAATACTACCCAATCCAGGGTTTCAAAACTTGATTCCATAATGCTGACTGATGAGTGTTATAAATCTGAATTATTCCTGTCCATAATACGCATTTTTCCCATGCTTACGCTCATAATGTTTCCGTATCAACGCGTCTTTGAGCCGGGGCACATCCGGTCGTACGCTATGCGCTATCCAGGCCATCTGAGCGATCTGTTCAAGTACCGCGCTATTGTAAACAGCCTTTGCCACGGTTTTTCCCCAGGTGAATGGGGCATGGTTGGCTACGAGAACCATTTCAACTTCCTCCGGGAGATAGTCCCTTCGCTTAAAATCATTCAGGATTTGAAATCCGGTTTCATGTTCATAATTGCCCTGGATCATTTCATCATCCATAACCGGAGCACAGGGTATGTCAACCGTCAGGTGATCCGCATGGGTCGTACCTAAAATGGGTATATCAAGCTGAGTTTGAGCCCATGAAGTCGCATAGGTACTATGGGTATGGACAATGCCTCCCAGGGTGCTCCATTGCCGGTACAGGACAGCATGCGTTTCGGTATCTGAGGAAGGCCTGAGCCGGCCAGACACCACTTTCCCTTCCAAATCCACCAGAACCATATCATCAGGTCGTAAATCGGCATAGGGAACCCCGCTTGGTTTAATGGCAAAAATTCCCTTGTCCCGATCGATGGCGCTGGCATTTCCGAAGGTAAACAAAACCAGTCCCAGGGCTGGCAACTGCATATTGGCTTCGTAAGCTTCCGCTTTCAGATCGTCAAATTTCATCCTTTCTGATTTTGAAAATAGGATTCCAATTGATCACCGATCAAGACGTAATTCCGGTAAATCTGCTCATAGACCGGAACCATGAGCGGGTCCGGATTATAGATAGCATCAAATCCGCTTCCCATCCGCTCCATGGCGGCTGGAACCGAATGATAAAGATTGGCCGCTGTGGCTGCAAACATAGCCGCTCCGAGTGCGCAGGTTTGCTCCGACCGGGCAATTTTGATCGGCCGGTTCAGCACATTGGCCATGGTCTGCATGATGAATGGCGCCTTTTTCGCAACGCCTCCCAAGCCGATTATCCCTTCGATCGGAATCCCTTCATCAATAAACCGGTCTACAATCCTTTTGGCCCCAAAGCAAGTTGCTTCCACCAGTGCGCGAAATAAAGCTCCGGCACCAGTGCCCAATGACAATCCGACGATGGCTCCCTTTAATGATTGATTGGCATCCGGAGTTCTCCTTCCGTTAAGCCAATCGAGAGCAACCGGTCCGGTCATCTCTGTGGGAACTGCTTCAGCCATGCGTGTTAATTCCGGGATCATTTGATCCGCAAGGGTTTGCAGAACCAGGTGTTTGGTTTGCTCGTCAAGATCCGGGCTGGCCATAATGATGGGTGTCACCGGTTCCAATAAGACCTGTTTAAACCAGGCATAGACATCTCCAAAGGCGGATTGACCAGCTTCCAGGCCTACCATACCGGGGATCACCGAACCATCAACCTGACCACATATCCCCCGAACCAGGTGATCGCCAACCTCGTGACTGGGCGCTACCAGCATATCGCAGGTTGAGGTCCCCATCACTTTGGAAAGATGATACGGTTCTATTTGCCCGCCGACTGCTCCCATATGAGCATCAAAGGCACCGACGCTAACGACTACATCTGTTCCTAAACCCAGTCTGTCAGCCCAGTCTCCGGATAAAGTGCCGGCCGGAACTTCCGAAGTAAATGTATCCTGGTACAACCGTTCTCTGATTCCCTCTAGTTTTGAATCCAATGCAACTAAAAAAGCTTCTTCCGGCAAGCCTTGCCAGGAAGGATGCCACAAAGCCTTATGGCCTGCGGCGCACCTGGACCGCTTCAAAGCATGCACGTCCTGACCGCCGGTAAGTAAGAAAGGGATCCAATCGCAATGTTCCACCCAGGAGTAGGCCGCTTGAGCCACTGCTTCGTCCTGCCGGATTACATGCAGTATTTTGGCCCAAAACCATTCGGATGAGTAAATACCACCTTCGTATTGCGTATAGTCGACTGCCCAGCTTTGACACAATGCATTGATCTCATCGGCCTCACTAATTGCTGTGTGGTCCTTCCAGAGGACAAACATTGCATTGGGGTTCTCAGTAAACCCGTCCACTAATGCCAGAGGTACGCCTGCCCGACTTACCGCCACAGGAGTGCTCCCGGTGGTATCTATGGCAATACCCCGTACCAACTTCCGCTCTGATTCGGCAAGAACTCCAACCACGTCCCGGATTGTAAACTCCAGCCCCTCTATATAATCCAGAGGATGCTGCCGGAATTGGTTTATTCCTGGTTGACAATACAAGCCTTGCTTCCAGCGCGGGTAATAAAAAACGGAAGTAGCGATCTCTTCTCCGTCCTGAATACGAACTAATAATGAACGAACGCTATCGGTGCCAAAATCAACCCCGATCACATAATAGGGGGCTAATTGGTCATCACTTGGTGGCATTATTTGGAACAGTTACTGGTCATTGGATTGTTTTTCGGGCGGAAATGTATGGACACCACAACAACTCAATGCCTTTATACGCTCCACCGGCCAACAATTATAGCGAAAATAGTCCTGTAATCAATTTTTTATTAGTGTAATCTTGACATTTATGCCAAAGCCGTTCAAAATGGCACTCGCCAAAAACGAACGAACAAATTTTCTTGCACAAAAGGCGCACATTGCCATACATTTCTTTACTATTCATGCATTTAACTGAATTATTTACTAAATTAATTGCATACCATAAAATCGAACGGATATGAAAACGAAAAGCTATCAAGGGATCTGTAGAATCATTATTTCCGGGTTGCTGGCATTCCTGTTTACCCTGTCCAGCTTCGCCCAGAGCAAACGAATGTGGGTGGAGATTAACTATATGAAGAGTAAATCAGGTGATTACGAATCCATTGAAACGGATGTCTGGAAATCCATCCATCAGGAGCGCATCAAACAGGGAGACATGTTTTACTGGGCACTCTACCATGTGGATTACCCCAGCGGAACAGGTTGTGACTACGATTATGTTACACTCAATGTTTACGACAACATAAATGACATCGAAGTAGGATTCGATAATTGGAATAATTGGGTTAAAAACCTACCCATTTCACAAGATGTGCTGGATAAGACCAACGAAAGCCGTGACATTGTATTCACTGAAGTTTTTGAATTACTGGCCCAATCTTCTGAAGATGACGGGCGTCCTCCCAAATTCATCGTCGCCAACCGTATGCAAACCGATGTGCCGGAAGCCTATGTCGCTATGGAAAAAGAAATCTATCAGCCGGTCCACCGCAAAGCTGCCGATCGGGATATGCGCAAAAACTGGTGGCTGTTACAACGGTTTATTCCGGATGGTACTGAATTTGGTTACAACTTCATCACCTTTGATTTCTACAACAATATGAATCAGCTGATCCTTCCGGAAACCGACGATCTGTGGGAAAATGCTCATCCACAAGGTGACCTGTATCAAAAACTAGCCAACCTGCATGTAAGCGATATGCGAACCATTGTTCGGCGTGAATTATGGCGAATGGTAGATGAAGCAAAATAAGGAAATGAACGCTTAACAGAAGGAGACGAGGTAGCAAAAGCAGGAGAAGTAGAACAGCCACGCAGAGATATCTTAAGTCTTTTAAACCTCTTTCACCTTTTCTACCTCTTTTACCTTTTTTACTTTTTCTACTTTCTACTTCAATTTAAAGTCAATGGTGATGGTTCCACATTGTTTGTCAATGCTGGACTTGGTAAACCGAAATTTCTTTGCCGACCGGATGGCGAGGTCTTTCAAGGTAGCATCGGTAGTTGTTGATCCTTTCTGGGTATAGTCGGCGCTGACTACATGTCCATCGGTATCCACACAAACTTTGACAACGACACGGCCAGTCTTTTGTGAATTGTCGTTAATAACCGGCTCAAAGAGAACACCCCGGTCACCTAATCCACCGCCAACGGTACCACTGCCGGTACTGATACCCTCCAGATTTTTCGCATTCGGGTCACCATTGGGGTCGCCCTGATTGCCGGCCGTATTGGTTTTCCCTTTGCCATTTCCAAAGAGGTCACCGTATTGTTTGGAAGCATCGTCATATTCCTGTTGTTTGCGGTCGGCCTCCTCTTGTGCTTTACGGGCAGCTTCTTCTTCCGCCTTGCGCTTGGCATCTTCCTCGGCTTGTTTCTTCCGGGCTTCTTCCTGCTGTTGTTTTTTCTTGGCGTCAGCCTCTTCCTTCTGCTTCTTTTTCAGGGCAATGGATTCCGGATCTTCACTGGTCAAAATCTTTTCCTGCTTGGTTGGCTCGGGCTTTGATTCAACTGGTGGTGCCGTTTGCTTGGGAGGTTCCGGTTTGGGTGGTTCTTTCTTTTCATTCTGCATATCCGGTTTGTCGTCTCCTTGCCCTACATTGGGCAGGCCCAGACTCACCAACAGTCCAGGTTGGCCGGGAGGTGGCACCTGGATAGACATCAGAGGAAGCACCAGTAACAGGATCAATATTGCATTGACGATGGTACTGGTTATCAACGCCTTGCGCCGATTTTTTTCTTCATTGGCCTGTATCAGTTCCTCTCCCTGCATGATGCTGTCATTTCTATTAAGAACGCGACCGGAACGGCAAAAGGTACCATACAGATCGCCAATTCACACTTTATTAACCTATTCGGGCCGGGTAGCCGCCACGACTTTAATGTTTAATTTTAATGCCAGGTTATACACCTGGGTCACGTATTTCCATTCAGCTTCCTCATCAGCATAGATAACCAGAGCATAGTCCCGGGGATTAGGCGCTGCATTAACTTGTGATCGCACGCTCCTTTCCAATTCGGATAAGGTCACCCGTTTGCCATTCCAGTAAAAGGCTCCGGATGGATCAATCGAAACATCTCCCGACTTTGGTGCGACCACTTTTGACACTGAACTGGGCAACTTCAAATTGATGGCATTCTGTGTCACCAGCGAAGAGGTCAGCATAAAGAAGATCAGCAGAAGGAAGATGATATCCGTCAAGGATGACATGCTAAACTCTGCCGAAACTTTATTTCTTTTTTTGATCATGTTCTTTCATTCAACTTTCAACATTCAACCTTCAGCACTCAACATTGCTAGGCCGGTTCCTGCAATAAGTCCATAAACTCTACGGTCGTGCGCTCCATCTGGAAAATGACCTTTTCCACCAGGGAGACCAGCAGGTTATAGCCGATGAATGCGAGAATACCAACAAAAAGGCCGCCAGCCGTGGTCAGCAGGGCCTGATAGATACCGCCAGCAAGTAATTTAGGGGTAATGTCTTCAGCCGTCGACATCTGGTAAAACGCCAGGATCATACCGGTGACCGTTCCGAAAAATCCAATCATAGGTGCCGCACCGGCTATACTCGCCAGCCGTGAAAGGTTTTTCTCCAGGCGAAATACCTCCAGGTTACCTACGTTTTCAATAGCTGCATCAATATCACCAAGCGGTTTACCAATACGCTGCAATCCTTTCTCGACCATGCGTGCCATCGGCGAGTCGGTATTGCGACACAGTGCCCTGGCTCCTTCTATATTGCCGGACTGAACACTTGCCCGGATATTGTTCATAAAATTCTGATCGACCCGACCTGCCTTACTGATGGTCAGGTATCGCTCGACGAGGATAAATACAGCGAGAAAAAACAATACCAGCAGGATGACCATGATGGCAATACCTACCGTCCCGGATTGCAGGATCACATCCAAAGCACTCTGGGTTTCAACACCTTCTTCAGGTAAAGTTTGCATATCTTGAAACAAAAGCCACATATACGGTTTACTTTAATACGGTTTCCAAATTGTCAGGTGATAAACGATATAGCCGATTTACAACGTATACCGAATAGCAAATTTAGGCAATTTTCGCTTTACATTACATCTTTTTTTAACTTATTACTTACACAAAATCAATCTTTCATGTGGCACATTGGCCATATGTTAGCGAAAATTTAAAAGTCCGGAGCAACCGGCTAACCCGTTTGATTGTCTGAAAATTTTGGCCCGTAAACCAGATTTTGTCTAAATTTAACTCAAAGTCAAATTTTTCTTCTGAACGCAATTGATGGATATGAGAAGAATCCGTAAAGCAGCCGTACTAGGATCCGGCGTCATGGGATCAGCGATCGCCTGCCACCTGGCTAACGTAGGACTGGAAGTCCTGATGCTGGATATCGTACCGTTTGATCTGACCGAAAAAGAAGCCTCAAACCCGGCGGCACGTAATCGGGTGGTCAACGAATCCTTAAAAAAAGCCATTGGGAGCCGGCCGGCACCCCTGTACCACCAGGAATTTGCTCAACGCATCCAAACCGGGAATCTCACCGATGACCTGGAACGCATCAAAGATGCCGACTGGATCATCGAAGTAGTCGTCGAGCGGCTGGACATCAAAAAGCAACTCTTTGCCCGGGTCGATCAATATCGCAAGCCAGGCACCCTGGTCAGTTCAAATACTTCCGGCATACCCATCCATCTTATGCTTGACGAACGGAGTAACGATTTCCGTCAGCATTTCTGTGGCACGCACTTCTTCAACCCTCCCCGGTACCTGGAGTTACTGGAGGTCATTCCAACTCCCGAGACGTTGTCTGAAGTGACTGACTTTTTTATGGATTTTGGCTCCCGGATATTGGGTAAGCAGACCGTCCTGTGTAAGGATACTCCGGCATTTATCGCCAATCGCGTCGGTGTCTATGCCATGGGCAAAATTTATGAACTCACTCAAGAACTGGGTATCAGTATTGAGGATGCCGACAAGCTGACCGGTCCTGCTATTGGAAGACCCAATACGGGCACTTTCCGGCTAGGGGACCTGGTTGGTCTCGATGTTGCCCAAAAGGTCATGGAAGGCATCAAACATAACTGTCCGGAAGATGAGCAGATGAAGGATATGGTTATCCCAGATTTTCTGAGATATCTGGTAGATAACAAGTACCTGGGCAACAAAACCGGTCAGGGATTTTATCAAAAAACAAAAGAAAAAGATGAGAAAGGCCGCACCGTGGTTTTAGGCCTTGATTTGAAAACGCACCAATACCGGCCTGCACAAAAACAGAATTACCCCAGTCTGGGAGTCGCTAAACAAATCGATGACGTGCGGCGTCGCGTAAAAGCAGTCGCCAACAGCGAAGATCTGGGTGGACAATTGGTACGCCGATCTCTGGCAGGACTTTTCGCCTATGTGTCCAACCGTATCCCTGAAATATCAGATCATATCTTTAGCATTGATCAGGCCATCAAAGCCGGGTTCGCCTGGGAACTGGGCCCTTTTGAATATTGGGAAGCCGTAGGCCTGCAGGAAGGAAAAGCATGGGCAGAAGCAGAAGGATATGTCTTAAGCGAATGGGCCAATCGTTACATCGCGCAGGGACATGAATCCTTTTATGAAAAGAAAGAAGGAAAGCGATATTGCTACGATCCGCTTCAGGACAAGATGCTGGCAGTAGGCGGATTGGAAGGACTAGTACTACTTGATAACAGCAATGCTCCGGTCTACAAAAATGACGAAGTGACCCTCCACGATATCGGAGATGGTGTGCTTAACCTGGAGTTCACCAGCAAAGCAAACGCGATAGGCGAAGGCATCCTGCGGGGAATCAATGAATCGATCGAACTTGCCGAAACGGGCAAATGGAATGGGATGGTTATCGGCAATACGTCCAAGAACTTTTCGGTCGGAGCCAATCTCATGCTAATGGGCATGATGGCCTTCCAGCAGGAATTTGAAGAATTGAATCTGGCTGTAAAGCTCTTCCAGGATACCTCCATGCGATGCCGCTATTCGGCCATTCCGGTGGTTGCAGCTACTCAGGGGTATGTTTTCGGAGGTGGTTGTGAATTGCAGATGCACTGTGATGCTACGATGGCAGCTGCAGAGTCCTATATTGGCCTGGTAGAAGCCGGAGTAGGGTTGATCCCAGGTGGTGGGGGCACCAAAGAATTTGCCGTGCGCGCCTCGGATGCATTCCAAGCTGGCGAGATTGAGATCCCTACCCTGCTGGAGCGATTCAAGACCATTGCGCTGGCGGCTGTTTCTACCTCTGCTTATGAAGCCTTTGATCACAAGTACTTATTACCGGAGCGCGATGAGGTCGTGGTGCGGGGCCGTGCTAATATCGCTGAAGCAAAAGCAAAAGTACTGGAGCTGGCGAAGCATTACATCCAGCCGGTACCCCGCGAGGACATCCGGGTGTTGGGGCGTCAGGGTCTGGCCACCCTCCTGATAGGTGCCCATAGCCTAAAACTGGGTCATTACGCCAGTGATCACGATATCAAAATCGCCCAGAAAATGGCATATGTCCTGTGCGGCGGAGACCTTTCCAGTCCGCAAAATGTTTCAGAGCAATACCTCCTTGACATCGAGCGTGAAGCTTTTCTGAGTCTTTGTGGCGAACCCAAGACATTAGAACGCATCCAGTACATGCTGGAGAACAATAAGCCGTTGAGGAATTGAAAGATAGACATGAGATGGGAGATGGGAGATGGGAGATGGGAGATGGGAGATTTGAGATGAACCTATAATAACCACTTATGTATGGCATATCATAATTACAAAGAGCTTATAGCATGGAAAAAGGCTAAGGAACTATGCATTTTCATCTATCATTTTTTCAATGAATGCGAGAATGAAAATTCTGTCTTCTATAAACAGATGATACGAGCAGCATTATCCATTCCTTCGAATATTGCAGAAGGCTGTGGCAGAGGAACCAATAAACAGACCTTACATTTTCTTGATATAGCATATGGTTCTACCTGTGAACTGGAAACACAAATGATTATTTATTCAGAAATTAAATCAGTAAATCAGGAGCATTTGGATATTATTTTCCGTCAAATTATTGAGGTCCAAAAATTAATCTTTGGATTTAAAAATAAAATCTCATTGGGGGAAAATTCTCAAATCTCAAATCTCAAATCTCAAATCTAGCTTTATGGAAGCATACATCGTCAAAGCATACCGTTCCGCAGTCGGCAAAGCAAAAAAAGGTGGATTTCGATTTTACCGGTCTGATGACCTGGCTGTGGAGATCATCAAACATCTTCTGAAAGAAACACCGGAGCTGGACCCTAAACTGGTGGATGACGTCATCGTAGGATGCGCCAATCCGGAAGGTGAGCAGGGACTGCAGATCGGCCGGCAAATATCTGTGCGCGCATTGGGCAAGGAGGTCCCGGGAATGACGGTGAATCGTTACTGCGCATCGGGTTTGGAGACCATCTCGATCGCGGTAGCCAAGATCCGGGCGGGCATGGGCGAATGCTTTCTTGCCGGCGGCGTGGAAAGCATGAGCATGATTCCGATGGAAGGTTACAAATTGGCACCTTCGTACCAGGTAGCCACGAATACACCCAATTATGTCGTTGGCATGGGTCTCACTGCTGAAGCGGTCGCTAAGAAATATGGTGTAAGTCGCGAGGATCAGGATGTATTTGCCATGCGGTCCCACAAACTTGCCGCTGCCGCTATTCAGGAGGGCAAATTTAAAGACGAGATCGTACCGGTGCCGGTTGAAGAAATCTACGTCGAAGGAGGCCTGCGAAAGGAACGCTCCTGGGTGGTAGACACCGATGAAGGGGTTCGTGCCGACACCAACCTGGAAGCGCTGGCCAAACTTAAGCCGGTCTTCGCTAATGGCGGATCAGTAACCGCAGGTAACTCCTCCCAAACATCCGATGGCGCCGCCTTCACACTGGTTATGAGCGAGCGGCTGGTAAAACATCTCAATTTGACACCGATTGCCCGCATGGTAAGTTGTTCCGTTGCCGGTGTTGAACCTTTATATATGGGGATCGGCCCCTGTGCAGCTATACCGAAAGCTTTACAACAAGGCGGGCTGAAACTCGATGATGTTCAACTCATCGAACTCAATGAAGCTTTTGCGGCACAATCTCTTGCTGTCATCCGGGAAGCTCACCTCAATCCAGACATCGTGAATGTAAATGGAGGTGCAATCGCATTAGGTCATCCACTAGGATGTACGGGCGCCAAGCTAAGTACGCAGATCTTCAATGAATTGCGCCGGCGCAATCAAAAGTTCGGCATGGTGACTGCGTGTGTTGGTGGTGGTCAGGGAATAGCCGGGATTTATGAGTTACTAAATTAAAGCCAACAATTCAAGTATATAAACGGCATTAATTTATGGCAAACACATCAAATGTCAATTGATCTTCGTTTGTTTCCAGGAGATCTTTACGTAAGATTCCCCAATTATGATCATTAATAAACATTTGATAAAAATCATAGCGGTCATTTGCCAAATCCAGTTTTTTAATAACATTAAATTGCCCATCCAATAAATACCAATAACGCTTAGGACTTAACTTTTTCTGTGCATACTCGTCAGGCGTAACTCTGTCAATGATTTCGCGCAGATAATATCCTTCTAGTTGGAGAATGCGACCAAAGGCATCAGTTGTGAGGTAATATTTACCATATGCAACATCCCAGTCTTTACCATATGCACTTACATCATAGGAATACGGAGTAACCTCTGGCCAATCCGCATACTCAACATCATGAACTTGTAACAATTGCCCTTTCAAATCGTATTCATACAATTTATTTGAAACCGGGAATGAAACAATAATTCCTGTACCGCTTGAATTGCTGCAAAAAGAAGGTTCATACATTCCATTATGCTGACTGTAAAAAGATTTGTAATACATTTCAGGTAAATTCACGATCCACGTTAAATGAGAAAGGCCATAGTCAAGAACAGCCACACAGGGTAATTCTTCTCCCCTTTCGATTGCATTCATCTGTTGGAAAGTTCCTGGAATCAGTAAATTCCCTTTGAAAACAATATTCGCAAGATAATTCCTCTGAATTATTTCAATTCCATACTGTTTGTATGCCTCGGAGGCATTCACATTAAAGCGTTTCCGAACATGTCCATTTGAATCTAACAGCAAAATGATATCAGACTTTGTATTAACGAAATAAACCGAGTCCGTATTTAGTGCGATCATGCCATCATTATCCGAAATTGAACCTACCGCATCAGGGCCATCACGTTCCAGTTTTATTTGCCAATTTAATTCCGTATTCATTGGATTACTGACAGTGATTGCTTCCGCCTGGGGAGAATAAAAGGCCAAAAAAATGCTTTCATCTTTTGTCAGTAATTGATAATTGTAATTAATTGCAGGCGTTCTTTTATCCAACTGGAATACATATTGTGTAACTAGAGCCACATCGTGTGATTCGTTGTCAAGGGATTCTTGATTCTTCTCAACATCAGATACACATGCCATTGGCATGAGTAGAAACAAGAATACACTAATTCCAAAAATTACCTTTTCAAAGTTCATGAAATAACCGGGATCTTATTCTAAAAATGGGCAAAACTCGTGTGAATTGTAAAATCAGGCTCAATTGCAACATCATGATGTTCATCCCTGTTGCTCTTGATTCAAATAACCAATATTTCTCCAGCCTCGGGTAATTGCAGCGAATGCACACTTTCCTGAACACCTCAGCATTCGCCCGAAAGCACTTTAAAACTACTTCTATCAAATAAATTAAAACTACCTGGTGCAGTTTTTAAATAATCTCACTGAATCATCAGACAAGTTGTAATTCGAAATTACGAACAAGTAATTCCTGATGCAATAGCCCAGATGTTAAGGGGATTATCTTTCTTCTAATATTTACACAAAAAAATAGCTTTTATATTTATTTGATCTTAGACTTTTAGCATCCATTTAAAACATTTACTCATACGCTGTCACTGGAATAATACTTCCATCCGGCCGATAATTGAGTTCCGTTACTTTGACGCAACGCAGATGTGTTTTACCACCGGAAAGCGTGGAGTCGTGGTAAAACAGGTACCACTTCCCTTGATATTCTACGATAGAATGGTGATTTGTCCAGCCGATCACCGGATTCAGGACGACACCCTGGTAGATGAATGGTCCATAAGGGCTATCGCCCGTTGCATAAACGATGTAATGGGTATCTCCGGTGGAATACGACAGGTAATATTTGCCCTGGTATTTGTGCATCCAGGGGGCCTCAAAGAAGCGGCGGTCGTGGTCCTTAGCCAATAAAGGTTGACCCTTTTCATCCAGGATTTTTATCTCCTGCAGCGGCTCAGCCATTTCGGTCATGTCATCAGCCAGTTTTGCCATGCGGGGTCCCAGCGCCGGCTCATCGGAACCGGGTTCAGCTCCATCAGGGCTGTATTGATCGGTTCTCCACCGTTGCAATTGCCCGCCCCAGATACCCCCGAAGTATATGTAGAAGATGCCATCATTGTCCTGGTAAACAGCAGGGTCGATGCTGAAGGTACCAGCCATGGGTTCCGGCATTG
Organism: Lewinellaceae bacterium; assembly: GCA_020636355.1. Taxonomy (GTDB): domain Bacteria; phylum Bacteroidota; class Bacteroidia; order Chitinophagales; family Saprospiraceae; genus JAGQXC01. The sequence continues at coordinate 81,830 of JACJYB010000018.1, forward strand.
CTGTAAACGGACCAGCCGGGTTCGTACTCGTGGCTACCCCGATGTGGAATACATCATCCTTGTCCTTGGCAGGAAAATAAAGGTAGTAAGTCCCATTTTTATAGGCCGCATCGGGTGCCCAAAGCTGTCTGCCAGCCCAGGGAATATTTTTGATATCCAAAGCAACCCCGTGATCGGTCACCGGGCCACCTATTTGATCCATGGAAAGAACATGATAATCAACCATCCCAAAATGATCACCCAGATCATTTTCCGGTATACCGGCTTCCCAATCGTGGCTCGGATAGATGTACAACTTATTTTCAAAGACATGGGCCGAAGGGTCAGCCGTATAGATATCGGTCACCAGGGGGGCTGAAATGGGTTTCGGTTGCGCCTGGTTCTCCATCATTTCCTCCATGGCTTCTTCTTGCTCTTCTTCGCCCTCTTCCTCGTCGCGATTGCCTTCCGAAGAAGAATTACAGGCAAATACCAGCAAAAAAACAGGAATCAGGAAAGGATAAAATTTGAGATACCACTTTGTTGTTGACATTTTTTATTGGCTTTTAATCGTAAACACCGAAAATAGGAATTGTCTGGAGGATATTTCAGGGTATACGGTGGTTTGGTTGAAAAAGAACGGGAGATTTTAGATTTAAGATTATTTGATTTAAGATTTAAGATTTTAGATTTAAGGTAGTCCTGGTGCCCATATTGTTACTTTACCCACCCCTGTTTCTCCTCCGGGGAGGGGGTTCGTCACCGGTAGCCCAAATACCCTATCATATTGATTGATAGTTATACTTGGGATCCAGCGGTGGATATCATTTTAGATTATTTGATTTAAGATTTAAGATTAAGGATGTCCTGGTGCCCATATTGTTACTCTACCCACCCCTGTTTCCCCTCCGGGGAGGGGACTTGTACTGGTAGCCCAAATACCCTATCATAATGATTGATAGTCATACTTGGGATCCAGCGGTGGATATCATTTTAGATTATTTGATTTAAGATTTAAGATTAAGGAAGTCCTGGTGCCCATATTGTTACTTTACCCACCCCTGTTTCCTCTCCGGGGAGGGGACTTGTACTGGTAGCCCAAATACCCTATCATAATGATTGATAGTTATACTTGGGATCCAGCGGTGGATACCATTTAAGATTAATTAATTTAAGATTAATTGATTTAAGATTTAAGATTTAAGGAAGTCCTGGTGCCTAGACACCCTGATACCATATACCATAATGCCATAAAACTATAATACCATAATGCCCTGACACCCTCCTCTACAGTGCCTTCACCTCAATTTTCGCATCAACCAAACCCTCACTTTTTGCAGTCAGGGTGATGGTTCCTTTGCTGCCACTGGACTGCAGAATGGCCAGACACATGCCATTGAAGGCATCCCGGCTTTCGGCCTTGAAGGGCTCCATGCTGGTCTGCAACCCGTTATCAACACCGGCAATAAATGCGGGGCCACTGACTGAAAATTCGACATGGTTGTTGGCATTGGGGACCAAAATCCCTTTTTCATCCACGATCCGGACGGTAACAAAACTCAGATCACTGCCATCGGATTGAATCTTATCCCGGTCTACGGATAATTCAATGCGTGCCGGAATTCCGGCTGTCTGGACCAGAGTCTCCAAAACTTGCTGCCCATTCTTCCGACTCACTGCCCGCAATACGCCTGGCTCAAAGACTGTACGCCACTGGACATGTAACGAGTCTCCTATTTTCTTTTGAACTCCAAGCGAGCGGTCATTGAGAAAAAGCTCCACCTCGTCGGCTTGGCTGTAGTATGCCCATACGTCTACCGTATCGCCAGGGGACCAGTTCCAGTGGGGCAAAAGATGCAAAACCGGTTTGTCGGTCCATACACTCTGATAGAGGTAATAGGCATCTTTCGGGAAGCCGGCAAGGTCTACGATTCCGAAATACGAGCTGCGCGCCGGATATCCGTAAGGCGTAGGCTCACCCAGATAGTCAAAACCGGTCCAGATAAAGGTACCCGCCATATCATCCAGACGGAAGAACTCCTGAAGGGACTCTTCATGCGTCGAAGCCCAGGAAGCACAGAAATTATCATAAGACGAAGCGACCATATCCTTACCTGTGCTATCGTCTCCCGCAGGGAGAAATCCGGCGCGGGTGATCTGATCGGAAGGCATGTGATAATATCCCCGTGTCTCAAATGCCGAAGCAGCTTCCGTAGCCAGAAACGGTTTGTCACCCCACATCTTTTGGGCGGTTGCCCAGTAAGGATGGCGGTAATTGTAGCAGATCAGGTCCTCCTGGTCAGTTCCCAAAAGTGCATTCTGAGGATTTACCTGATCGATGGCAACGGTTACCGGCCTGGTCTTATCCAGGCCAAGCACTGTCTTTTTGAGCTCAATAAACGTATAGTACCCGGAGCTGTCTACCGTGCCGGTGTTCACCCAGGTCCCATTGTCATTACGCCAGATAGCCACCGATTGCTCCGGAATTTCATTGCCTACGCTCCACATCATAACCGATGGGTGATTCCGGTCCCTCAGGATCTGATCCTGCAGGTCCCTGGTGTGCCATTCATCCCAGTAAAGGTGATAGTCATAAGGATTTTTTGGCCTTTTCCACATGTCAAATGCCTCATACATCACAACAAAACCCATCCGATCGCATAAATCCAGCAACTCCGGTGCCGGCGGGTTGTGCGAGGTACGGATGGCATTGACGCCCATGCCCTTCAGGATCTCCAACTGGCGTTCGATGGCCCGGGTATTCACGGCAGCCCCCAGGGCACCCAGGTCGTGATGCATACAGACGCCGTACAACCGTAGTCGCTGACCGTTAAGGATCAAGCCCTGTTGGGGATCAAAATGAAAATCACGAATGCCGAAGGAGGTAGTATAGCGATCCACGAGCGTCTTATTGAAATCCCGGATTTCAGTAATGAGGGTGTATAGATTAGGGGATTCAACCGACCATAACCGGGGGGCAGCAACCCGAAGTTCATCATCGACATCCCGGATGGCACCAACGTGGGATCGAACTTTCTGATCGGTAACCACAACTTCCTGACCATCCGGATCCAGGATGCGTTGGTAGACTTTCAGGTTCTCAGCCTGCGCATAATGCTGGCGTATTTGTGTTTTTACCTTAATGACTGCCATGCTGTCACCGACCTCCGGGGTTTCAATATGGGTCCCCCAGAGATCCACATAGGCTGGCCCGGTAGTTATCAGGCGCACGTGCCGATAGATTCCCGATCCGGAGTACCAGCGCGAGTTAGGTTGTTGAGCGTTGTCTACACGTACCGCAATGATGTTATCCTTCCCCCAACGTACATAGGGAGTCATATCGTAACGGAAAGAAATGTAACCATTGGGGCGTATCCCCAGGGATTGTCCGTTAATCCACACTTCGGAATTCATGTAAACTCCGTCAAACTCGATAAATAGATGCTTATCGAGGGAGTCTTGCGGAGCATCAAATTGCTTGCGGTACCATCCGATGCCTCCAGGCAATGCGCCGCCGCCGGCACCTGCCGGATTATCTTTGGAAAAGCTACCCTCGATGCTCCAATCGTGAGGCAGGTTCAACTGGCGCCAGGAAACATCTTCAAACGATGCTTCCTTCGCTTCCGGCACATCGCCCAGGTGGAATCGCCAGTTTTGGTCGAAGTTTTCCGTTAACCGGCCCTCCATAGGCTTTGCCGGAGCCTTTTGACAGCCCAACTGGGCACTGATGATCAAGGCGATCAGTGGGATGAACCATGATGAAAAGGTTCTCATGACTTACGTTAATTTGCGAAGTTCGAAGGTACGAAGAAACGAGATCAGATTTCAGGAAAAAGGGGGAAAGGGGAAAGGAGGATAAGGGATAAAAGATAAAGGATAAAGGATAAAGGGATGTGGGGTATGGGGTGTGGGGTGTGGGGTATGGGGTGGTGAACACGTGGGGGCCATCCGGTGTTACTTGACTGATGAGAAATAAATCTGTTATCGATCCGGCCACCGTTCGGGTGGTGGTACTGGGCGCCTCGCCCAATCCGTCACGCATTTCATTCGAAGCAACCCGTCGTTTGGCACA
>JACJYB010000019.1 GCA_020636355.1 Lewinellaceae bacterium
ATTACATATAAAAATTCTTTCCCTAACTCGTTAAAGAGTAATTACAATAGTACCTAAGAACCAAATATGATTTGGTAAGCTAACCTCTCAAACCGTTAGGTAATAAATAAGAAAGCCGGGCAGGTAATAAAATGCCTTCGTTTTTTACCACCCCACCCCGGCTGACTTTCAATGAGGTTATTAATCACTTTTAACATCCACAAGTAGCATTTTCACCGGTTTTTCGCTGTTGTTAATCACCATATGCGTTTCGGCTTCACTCCAAAGCGTCGTACCTGCTTTTACGGAAATGTTCTGAGTCTGCCCGCCTTCAACGGTCAAAGAAACCGATGCGTCCGTAAGTACGATGACCAGATGTGGGTCATGGTGATGAAAACCAGCGCCACAGACTTCTTTTCCGGGCGTACTTATGTACTCAGTAACCTTTAATTGTGCGTTATCAACTAACATCTGTACGGTATCCTGAACATTGACCGTTTCCTGGCCACGGACACTAAAACTGTAAATAAAAAAACAAACGATAAAAACAATAAGCTGTTTCATTGAACAAAATTTAGGTTAAACGGAATTTGATTGCATTGTTCAAATTTATCCGTGTTGTCTGAAACAACCTTTACTCAATCGTCCAATAGCTTTGCTGAGGCAACCATTGAATGGACCGATTCAAGTTTATTTATTCGATACCCTAAAAAGAATTTTTCTTATAGCTCGCGGGCGCAATTCCATAAGCCGCTTTAAACACACGACTAAAATGGGAAGCATTTTCAAATCCACAATCAAATGCAATTTCTCTGATTGTTTTATGACTGAAATTTAATTTGTCTTTTGCCAATTCCAATCTCCTGGCAGTAAGCCACTTGGAAGGCGAAGTATGGTAAAAAGCACTAAATTCTCTTTTAAAGACAGACAAGCTGCGATCGGCAAGTTTTGCAAACTCCGGGATAGTCAAATTATACATGTAATTGGATTCCATAATTTGCCAGATGGGTACATGATACTGATCAGAAATACCATAGGCGTACGCAAGGAATTCTTTATTAACCGGATCAGCCAATAAATTATAAAGTAATTCCCGGAATTTCATTTCCAAAAGTTTCTCAGGCAATTTGTGATAATCCTCAAAGTACTGGATCATGGTTCTAAAAAATACAATCGATGTTTCGTTTGCATTTAACAGGCTTAGCATCCTATTACCTGTAGCGTAGTCCAATACACTTAAGGATAAATATTCGCGGTAATCATTCAACACACTTCTTAGAAAATCGTCTTTGAAGCTGAATGATATGGTTTCCCACCCGGCAAACTCATACATTTCTTCGGTATATGCCATTGGCTGTGCAAAAATGCAGCTGCCCTCTGTGGTGGTGAAGGACTTACCACCATGGTGATACGTTTTCTTCCCGCTGAGGGTGTATGCGATGGTGTTGTAGTGAGACCACAATTTAACTTGCTTATCCTTCTGGGGACAGATATAATGGGCAAAGAGCATATCCTTTACCATCCAGGTTTTGAAAACTTTAGGATGTTCAACCTTATAATCGTATGCGTTAATCACGTTAATTGGGGCTACGTTACAGCCGAATTTATTAAATCCTTCAAGATTGCGCAAAGTTTTCCGGCTGCAATTCGCCCATTCGTAATGGATGCCGAATCATAAAAAAAGCCGGTAAACCTTGCGGATTACCGGCTTTTAGCCGATCAGCTATGATTAAAAGTTATACTTAATCCGGATCGATCAATAGCCCGGATTCTGATTCATATTAGCATTAGCATCCAATTCCGCCTGAGGAATCGGTGCCACAAACCGGTTGTTTGGATAAGCAACATCGCAAACCAGATTGGTGCAATCGGTACGGACCAGGCTTTGCTTGTGACGCATCAATTCCCATAGACGCTGACCTTCAAACATCAATTCAATCCGCTTTTCTTTCTCGATTTCATCCAACAGGGTCTGGCCGGTAGCTGTGACCGCCTCAGCTGAAGGGAGGCCTCGCTGGCGTATCGTGGTAACATCAGCTTGTGCCCCAGTTTCATCGCCCAGCATAGCACGTGCTTCCGCGCGAATCAGGTACATCTCCGAAAGTCGCAATACCGGTGTATTATTCTGATACTGCGTATTCGGATATTTGTTAACCCGCAGATTTCCATAAACACCACCTATTGTCTCATCGGTTTTAAACAATTGTCCGCGGACATCGCCTTCCGGTATGGCACTAAGCAAGTCAGCAGAGGGCAAATAGTCGCCGTAGCCTTCCGGAATGTACATCCGGCCCAATGCATCCGAACCATTATCGTCATCCTGACGGAAAATCACTTCAAAAATGGACTCGCTGGATAATCCCTGGCTCCAACTATCAACGTATTGATCGGTAGATACCAAGGAATAATTACCGCTGCTAATGACTGCTGAAGCCATTTGTTCTGCCATTTGGAAATTACCCATGTACAGAGCTACTCTTGCCAGCAGGGCCTGTGCAGCCTCCTTGGAAATCCGGCCTGCGCTTGGCGGTTCAATCTTGAGCAATGGAATTGCAGTCTGGAGGTCAGAAATTATCTGTTGATATACTTCTGCGACCGTATTGCGGACTGGCTTGGAGTTTTGATCAAATACGGTTACCACAGCCACACCCGGATGCGAATTGTCCGATGTAAATCCATAATGCTGTGCAAACATACGTACCAGGTCAAAATGCGCCAATGCTCTTAGCGCGTAGGCCTCTCCGACATACTCATCCTTTTGATCCTGGACGGCCGGAGTCACTTCGACCTCTGCATTGATGACTACATTGGCACGATTGATAACATCATACATAATTCCCCACATACCTAAGGCGATTCCATCCAGAGCCGTGGCCTGATAATCCGAGAAATCCCTGGCACGGTTTGCCTGCGCATTCTGTTTGACGTCATCAGACATTACATCAGGTACCAGTACAAAATATCGACCATAGTAATTGGAAGATTGAAGTCCGGAATAAATCCCGTAAACAGCAGCTTTGTAGTCATCAATTTCCTTGATAGCATCTCCTAATGCTACCGACTGATATGGATTGAGATCCAGAAAATCTTTCCCACAGGAAGTCGCAAAGAAGATCAGCAACAGGGAAAAGATTCTTGCATATTTATTTATATTCTTTTTCATTCTTTCTTTGATTTTAAGTGAAACAACTTTACAAACCCGATGGAATTAAAATCCCAGATCAAGTCCGAAAGAAATTGTTTTCATATTTGGTACCGGTGATGAAACAATACCGTTAATGGATGCTTCTGGATCCATATACAGATCTTTTTCACGGGTGTAAGTCCACAAGTTGGTTCCGCGTAGATAAACGCTAGCTGAACGGACTTTCACGCGATTGAGAATATCACTAGGAATCCGATAGCCCAGTGTAAAGTTGCGCAGACGCAGGTACGATCCATCGTGCAACCAACGAGTCATGTTTGCTACATTGGAGTTGTTGTTACCTCCCCAACGGAAATAGGGCACCTCCGTTACATCACCGGGTTTTTCCCAACGGGTAAGGTTAAGATTTGTTTGTGAACGTGGCGTCAATGAACCATCTCCCTGCAAAAAGCGAGCTTCAGTGTCATACAGGTAATTACCCCAACTGTAGGAAAACTGGGCATTCATGAATAGCCCTTTCCAGCTGATATCAGCGTTCAAACCGCCGAAGAAATCCGGGGTTGCACTGCGTCCCGAGGTAAAGCGTTCTGCTGCGTTTATGTCTCCTGTAATTTCTGTTTTGGTGCTGTCAACATACCATTGCGGTGTACCATCTGCGCTATTTACGCCAGCCCACTCATACAAATAGAAAGTTTGGAAATCATAACCTTCTTTCCGCAATTTGGTATCGTCGACGATATCTTCGTCCAACTTGGTGATGCGGTTTTTAAGGAAGGTGATGTTTGCACCCAAACTGATGGTCAGGTCATTTTTCCTCAAGACATCTGCATTCAGGGTAATTTCGATCCCGTTATTACGCATTGCCCCAAAGTTCTGCGTCAATGAGGAAAATCCTGTGGTCCTGGAAATAGGCCTGTTCAACAACAAGTTACTGGATTCACGATCAAAATATTCAATCGTACCATTCAGGAAGCGCATTAATTCGAAATCAAGACCGACGTTAAAGCTTGACGTGGATTCCCAGGTCAAATCGATGTTACCGATATTGGATGGCGCTCCACCAGGAGTTCCATCGTAATCCTGGCCAAATCCAAACAATGGAATGTGCTGGTAATTGCCAATTCCGGCATTTCCATTGGTACCATAGGAAGCACGCAATTTTAAAGCATCGACGAAAGATAGATTATCGATAAATGCTTCCTGGTCTAAGCGCCACGACGCTCCGATCGACCAGAATGTACCATACCGGTTATTGATTCCGAATCTTGAAGACCCGTCCCGGCGAATCGTTCCTGATAAATAATATTTCAGATTATAGTTGTAGTCAACGCGTCCAAAGATGGACTCAAAAGAGTATTCCGCAATATCGCTGGATGCCTGGGTTGGCGTAGCTGCGTTAGCCAGGGTGCGAAGCGTGGGATTAGGATAACCTTCTCCGGAAAGCTCAAGGCCTTTACGTTTGTTCTTTTGAGCCTCATAACCAGCCAATACGGTAAAGTTGTGCGTATTATTCAGTGATTTGGTATAATTCAATGTTTGCGTACCGATCCAGTTATCTTCTCCAATGTTGGTTTCCGTGGCATAACCGCCTACGTTCCTGCCATCTCCGTAACGGGATTCCGATAAAAGAACTCCTGGACGTCAATCAAATCGATGGCCCATGAGGTCCGGAATTTCAAATCTTGAGAATTTCGTACTCGCCGGATAAATTATCGATAATCCTTAACTGGTTGAACATCCGTGCATCATCGCCAGACAAACTACCGACCGGGTTGTTACCACCCATAAAGAACGACTTATGGTCACCGTAAAACCGACCTTGATCATCGTACAATGGAATGACTGGTGCCAGAAAATACCCGGTATACAAAGGATTCGCCCAGAAGCTTCCATCACTCATACCAAACTGTTCCATGTTGGAAGCAAAAAGGTTGTTGGTAAATTTCAGCTTGGATGTAGGCGTTACCGTAATATTGACCCTTGATGATAAACGGTCCAGCCCGGAATAGATAACCGGCGCCCCTTGACTAAAATATGAGCCTGAAATGTAATAATTCACAAAATCATTACCACCGCTGGCGCTTAAGTCATAACTCTGGGTCTGACCGGTCCGCGTGATTTCGTCAATCCAATTGGTTTCGACATTGATCTTTTGAATTTCACCGTTCGCGCCAAAATCAACAGCTCCCGGATAATAACCCTCAAACCGGCTGACAGCCTTTTCGATGGTCTCGCCGCGGTTCATCCAGCCCTCTAAAAACATCTGGGTATATTGCTCGGAAGTAAGTCCTTTCAGTCTTTTCTTTTCAGAAACTGCCCAATTGTTGAAACCGTATTGGGTCCGCAGGTCAATTTTTGGCTTTCCTGTCCGGCCGCTTTTGGTCGTGATCAAAATCACACCATTAGCTCCTCTGGAACCATAAATGGACGTTGCTGCAGCATCCTTCAAAACGGTGACCGACTCGATGTCGTTAGGGTTGAGTGCGGCCATGGTATTGGCCGTCGTATTGGTGCGGGTAATATCGCCTGCTGTAACAGGGATCCCGTCAATTACGTAAAGCGGTTCACTGGAAGCACTGATAGAGCCAATACCACGGATGCGCACCTGCACGTTCGCACCTGGCTGACCATTGCCCATCACCGCCTGCAAACCAGCGACGTTCCCTTGCAATGTCTGTTCGACGGAAGCCAAAGGAACTTGCTCCAGCTTGGCGGATTGTAATTTTGAAACTGCTCCTGTAAGCTCTTCCTTTCTGGATGTGCCATACCCTACGACGACAACTTCATTCAACTGAGTAGTAGCATCCTCAAGGGTAATTGTCAACATACCCGAAGCAGCATTTACCGACAATCTCTGTGTTTCATATCCAATGAATGAGATTTCGAGAACTACTTCATTCTCAGGTACTGCCAGAGAGAATGATCCATCTATCTCCGTAGTAACCCCAATTGTAGTACCTTGTACAACTACACTGGCTCCAATCAACGGATCGCCAGCATTATCTATGACCACACCTTTAGCCGTAAACTGCCCATATACGGAAGCAGTCACAAGACATAGCATGGACAAGACTAATTTGAGATTAGTAAACATCTTCATAAACTCGATTTAGTATTGGTTAAGAAAATAGGCCTAGCCTTTAAGTTTGGTTCTTATAATTTGAAACGTCTTTCCTACTGAAATTGCTGTTTTTCCCTGAAATACAAAGAGCGAAAGAGTTAAAACAATTACTCTTCCGCTCTTCATAAGTGAACAGTAAATATAGTAAACGAATTAATTTATTTATACCAATTAATGGCTATTAAGTGTGCTTGATCACATTGAATTCCAACAACTTGAATAAAAGCCATGTATAAATATCATTAATAATTAATATAATATATTATTCAAGAAAAAAAGCCAGAATTACTCATTCTGGCTTTTTTTCACAGGGGAGATTAACTCACATTAATATCCAGGATTTTGAGTCATTTGTCCACCGCTGAGGTCGATTTCAGATTGCGGTATCGGAAACAATTCATTTTTGCCGGCTGTGAATTTGGGCTTTAGCTTAGCCATGACCTGATCAGCCCTACCCTGCCGCAACAAATCAAACCAGCGATGCTGCTCCATCCCTAATTCAACCCTGCGTTCGTGCCAGATCGCATTGCGCAAGGTTGACTTGTCTGTTAGCGTTACATCCGGCAGTACGGCTTTGCCGCCACGGGCACGGGCGCGTACCATATTCAGGTAGGTCAATGCCTGAGCCGTATTACCGTTTTCGTTTAATGCCTCAGCTGCTATTAATAAGACCTCGGCATAGCGGAATAAACGGATATTACCCGGGCCATTTCCATTGCCACCGGTATGTTCTGGCACCCATGCTTTCTGGTTATAGCGTTCACCGACAATCTCGGGGTTGTCCTGCACATAGGCAGATCCATCCGGCAGCACTTCGCCTACATACAAAATGGTGGCATCCCGTCTGGGATCACCCCTTTCGAACTCGGCAATCAGGTCATCCGATGGGCGGTTGAACCCCCAACCCAGGTTGGGCACTCCGCGCACACCCTGCACCTCATTGTATTGAGATCCGGCACCTCCGATATCCAATGCTGTCGATTGCACTTCGAAAACCGATTCGATGGAGTTTTCGCCTTCCGGTAAAAATAGCTTGGCATAATCCGGGAATAAGCCATAGACCCCGGAATTAATCACCTTCATGGCGAATTCCTCTGCTTTTCCAAAATCTCCAATGGTCAAGTACACTTTTGCCAGATAGGCATTCGCCGCGCCGCGGGTAGCCCGCCCTGTTTCGGTAGCCGGATAAGAATCCGGGAGCACATCTGCTGCGTCCTGAAGATCCTGAATGATTGCAGCATAAACATCGGCCGCAGGAACCCGTGGCTGCTTGTATTCATCCGGAGTAAGCGGTTTAAGGATTAACGGCAAATCACCGAACCAGCGAACCAATGTGAAATAAAAGTATGCTCTTAAAAATTTGTTTTCTGCAATATACCTGGCCTTTAAATTCTCATTCATGTCGATATTCGGGATGTTATCAATCGCCAGATTGGCCCGGTATATTCCGCGAAAATATCCGGACCAGACCGTACTCATAGCCAGGTTTCCGGCATCGTAGGTAAAGTCATCGATCTCCAGTAAAAAGTTAGCGTCATTGGGCGTACTGCCTTTATCTGCATCGTCGGATACAATGTCCGTCATGCCGATGTAGGAAAATACGTGCACTTCCCAGTTGCGCAAGAGGTTGTAAACCGCATTGGTCGCCCACAGGGCATGCGTTTCGTTTTGAAAAAAGTTGTCCGAGGTGAGCTGGCCCAGCGGCTTTTTCTCCAGTAAATCCTGGCATCCCTGTAAAGGAATCATAAGAAGTAACCCGGCCAATATGATGCTCTGATGTATTGATTTCATTGCTTGCTTCATTTTGAGATTAAAAATTAGCGTCCAGACCAAAGGTTATCACCTTAGCGATCGGATAGACGCCCTGGTCAATACCCACTGCGATGATTGAACTGGCATTGGTTATCTCAGGAGTATACCCGGAATATTTGGTCCAGGTTACCAGGTTGGTCCCGCTGGCATAGAACCGGATGGAACTGAATTTTATACGGGAGGTTACCTGATCGGGCAATGTATAACCAAATTGAATCGTCCTTAATCGCATGAAAGAGCCGTCTTCAACAAAGCGTTCTGAAAATTCGTAGTTATGCCCTCCATTGGTAACCCGGGGCTCGGAATCGGATGTCCCTTCCCCGGTCCACCGGTTGAGGTAAGAGGCTTCAAAGTTGTAGGTACCAAAACGGGCCATTTTCTTGGCATTAATGATCTTGTTGCCATATTGTCCGTTAAAATCCACAGCCAGGTCAAAGCCAGCATAGCCGGCGCTCAGATTAAATCCATAGATGAGCGAAGGAATAGGGCTGCCTATGTAGGTCCGGTCGGCTGTAGTTATTACCCCATCGTTATTGGTGTCGACAAACCGCAGGTCACCGGGTACTTCCGATCCCTGCACCGGATAGGACTCCAGATCAGACTGATTTTGGTACAGACCGTCCACCTTATAGCCATAAAATGCCCCGATAGGCAGACCTACGACGGTCCTGGTCCCTAATAATCCGCCAACTCCCAGGCCTCCGCCAAAAATCTCCTCCTGGCCTTCTCCAAGCGCAAGCACCTCATTGTTTACCGTCGACCCCAGAATCCCTATTTCATAATCAAATTTGCCTTTCGATTCACGCCAGGAGACATTGAAGTCAAGGCCCTGATTCCGGACTTTGGCGGCATTGATGACCGGGCTGGCATCGGCTCCGATGTATTCAGGGATCGGGACATTGACCAGAATGTCATTGGTGGTCCGCACGTAATAATCCAGGTTACCTTGCAGGCGATTGTCCAAGAGACCAAATTCAAACCCGGCATTGGACTGTGTTGTCTCTTCCCACCGGATATCCGGGTTGGCAAGACTCACGATAGAGGCACCGTTCTGAATGGCTTCGTTTCGTCCGAATACAGCAATCAGGTTCGATGTTACCGTAGGTCTTCCAGCGTAGGCGCCAATTTTATCATTACCGATCTGGCCCCAGCTGGCGCGAAGTTTCAGACGGCTAAATAACGGGATGGAAGACATAAAGGGCTCATTGGTGATGTTCCAGCCCACGGCAAAAGACGGGAAATAACCATAACGATTGTTTTTCCCAAAACGGGAGGAACCGTCAGCCCGGAAACTAGCTGTCAGCAAGTAGCGATCTTTAAAGGTGTAGTTGATCCGTCCCAGATAAGACAGCATAGCCCACTCATAACTGGTATTGTAATTGGTCTGGCCATCGGTCTCACCGGCATTCAGGTAATAAAATTCCGGCGTGTCACCCGGAAAATTGATCCGTGAGCCACCCAGGCTTTCAAAAACATATTCCTGTGCCGTAACACCACCCAGAACATTGAGCCGATGATTGGTCCATTCCCGGTAAAAACTCATCGTGTTTTCCCACAACCAAGAATTGGAACGATCTGAATTGACGGACAAGCTACTTTGTTCATTGCGCTGCAGACTGGTTGGAGTTACCTCAAATACCGGTGTGTAACGCTTACTCCGCCCTTGCTGGATATCCAGCCCAAAATTGGATTTGAATGTGAAATATTTCAGCAATTTGGCTTCCAGATAGGTATTTCCCACTGTACGCAATCCATTGCCCTTGTTATAATTATAGAAAATAGATACTTCCGGGTTTCCGACTGGTATCCGGACGGTCGCATCGGCAAAATTACCCAGAGAGTCAAAAACCGGAATAATAGGTTCCGCTTGATAAGCCATTCCAATCACATTCGCTTCGTAATCGTTCTTACTGGCAATCAAGGAGATGTTGTGTCCCACTTTAATGTTTTTCCGTAAGGAATATTCATTGTTGATCCGGACAGTAGTCCTTTGATACCTGGATCCCCGCACGATCCCTTCCTGGTCAAAATGGTTGACACTTATATTGTAAAGCACATTATCGTTACCGCCATTGGCGCTGATCTGATAATTCTGAATAGGTGCGGTCTGAAATATGACATCCTGCCAATTGGTCCCAACTCCATATTTTTCCGGATCGGCGAAAAGAGGTTTACGTCCTTCATTGGTTGCCACTTCGTTAGCAAGAGTAGCGAACTCCGTCCCATTGACCATATCAATCTGCCGCACCACCTGCTGGGAGGCATAATAGGAAGAGAAATTGAATCTGGCCTGGTGATTGGCACCCTGGTTGGTACTCACGATGACCACGCCATTTGCTCCTCGCGAACCGTAGATGGCCGTTGCAGATGCATCCTTCAACACTTCTATGGACGCAATGTCATTGGGATTCAGAAAAGAAATATCATCCAGCAGCATGCCATCTACCACGTAGAGCGGTGAGGCATCATTCAGGGTGCCCACCCCGCGGATACGAACCACCGCACCCTCTCCTGGTCGACCGGAAACCGGTGTCACCTGCACCCCAGCCACTTTACCTTGCAGGATCTGCTCGACGTTAGCACTAGGGACCCGTTTGACTTCATCCGACTTTATGGTGGATATGGCCCCCGTCAAATCACTTTTCTTCTGGGTACCATACCCGATCACCACGACTTCGTCAATCAATTCGACGTCCTCATCCAAAACAACGTCCAGCGTAGTCAACGCCCCTGGCACCAGTTCTTTTCCCTTAAAACCAGTATAAGTGAAAACGAGCACTGCTTTTTCATCTGGAACAGCAATGGAATAGGTGCCATCGATATCAGTTGCGGTTCCATTTCCTGTCCCCTTGATCAGGATGTTAACCCCGATCAGGGGCTCGCCTGTGGCACTGGTAACCGTCCCGGTAACTGTATGTTGCCCCCACAGAGCCCCCAAGCTGAATAAAAAGCTTAGAATGGTACATAATGATTTCATTGATATAGGATTAATAGGCTATTAAAAGGTAAATGCATTCACTTCAAGGTAAACTGTACGTAATCGGAAACTGCTGAGTTTTCGCCAAGAAAGACTCTGAAGTCACCCGGTTCAGCCCGGTAATTCATTTCTTGATCGTAAAAGCGAAGGTCGTCCGGCGTCAGTGTAAACTGAACATTGCTTGATTCACCCGGTTTAAGGGTGATTTGCTGGAATCCTTTCAGTTCTTTTATTGGTCGTGTAACACTTCCGACCAGGTCCCGTACATAGCATTGTACGGTCTCGGTCCCTTCCATCTTTCCGGTATTGGTCACCTCGATGGAAACCTGAACGGAACCTCCGGAGTGCAATTCAGGACTGGATAACTGAGGCTTTCCGTAGGCGAAAGAAGTATAGCTAAGGCCAAAGCCAAACGGAAACTGCGGAGTATTCGGGATATCGAGATATTTACTCGTGTATTTGTTATTCGGGTCCATAGGACGGCCGGTGTTCTTCATATTATAGAATATAGGCACCTGCCCAACGCTACGCGGGAAGGTGACGGTCAATCGCCCACTGGGATTATAGTCACCGAACAATACATCACTGATAGCAGGTCCTGCTTCGGTTCCGAGAAACCAAGCCTCCAAGATTGCATCGGCGTTATCCGCCAACCAGGGAATAGCCAAGGGCCTTCCATTCATCAATACGACAATGAGGGGCTTGCCCGTAGCTTTTAATTCGCGTGCAAGGTCTAACTGTGGTCCTGGGACTGTGATGTCTGAGCGCGAGGCGGCTTCACCACTCATATAGGCTTTTTCTCCAATGACCAGGACAACGGCATCAGACTTTTTAGCCAGATCAATCGCCGCTCCAAACCCGGAGCGATCATCCTGATCAACTGGGCAGCCCATAGAATAATCCACCCGGTCACCGATTACATTTTTTATTCCTGTCAATAAGGTCGTCACATGCCTGGCTTCTCCGGCACCGGACCATGCCCCGATCATATCCAGCTGGCTATCTGCAAGCGGGCCGATAACAGCCAGTTTTCGGATGCCAATGGAGAGTGGAAGCGTCTGCTTTTCATTCTTCAAAAGCACGACGGACTTACGCGCAACTTCCCGGGCAGCTTGCCTGTTTTTGTCGGATAAAATTTCAGACTTTTCCCTTTGTTCATCGCTGTAGCGGTAGGGATCATCGAAGAGTCCAAGCATAAATTTGATGCGTAATATTCGGCGAACCGCTTCATCGATGGTTGCCTCCGAGACTTTACCTTCTTGGACAAGGTCAATAAGATGATTGTAATAAGCGGCACTCTGCATATCCATGTCCACGCCGGCATTAACCGCTTGTTCTGCAGCCTGTGTCTGATCTGCGGAATATCCATGATTAATCATCTCGTCGATGGAGGTATAGTCGGTGACTACAAAACCTGGAAAATTCCACTCTTTGCGCAGAACCTCGTCAAGCAGAAACCGGTTAGCGGTAGCAGGTACCCCATCCAATTCATTAAATGAAGTCATCACGGTACCACAGCCGGCATCTAAAGCCGCCTTAAAGGGAGGCAAATAGATTTCGCGCAACACACGCTCTGACAGATCAACGGTGGAATAATCCCTGCCTGCCTGGGCAGCGCCATAAGCGGCATAGTGCTTGACACAGGCAACCAGGGTATTAGTTGCCGCAAGGTCATTTCCCTGAAAACCCTTCACTCGTGCGGCAGCGATCTTGCTCCCCAGGTAGGTGTCTTCCCCTGCCCCCTCCATAACTCGTCCCCAGCGGGGATCCCGGGCAATATCAACCATTGGTGCAAAAGTCCAATGAAGGCCGGCAGCGGCAGCTTCAGAAGCAGCGATCCTTGCCGAACGCTCCATGGCTGCAAGGTCCCAGCTGGAAGATTCACCGAGGGGGATTGGGAAAATGGTCTTGTAGCCGTGGATGACGTCGTAGCCAAATAGTAACGGGATGCCTAAACGGGTTTCCTCAACAGCAATCCGCTGGAGTTCCCGGTTATAAGCAGCAGTATGTGCGTTGAATATGGCTCCGACCTTTCCCTCCTTGATGTCAGCTTTGTAGGTTGCTCGCATAGTTGGGCCGGTAACATCCCAGTCACTTGTAAATAAAGTCATCTGACCAACTTTCTCTTCCAATGTCATCAGGTGTAACACGGAATCAACCCGGTCTTTTATTTTGTCTTCTACTTCATCTGGCTTTGCGGAGAAAAACTGTTTGTTCAATCCGGAAAAATTAATGCTCCAGACGATCGCCAAAAGCCCTAGTCCGTAGAGGTACTTACTAAATCTTTGTCTGGTAATCATTCGCTTTGACATTCGCTTTAATTTTGGTTTGGACAACTGGAAAATTGTTCGATTAATGATCAAGCGTTTGTGTTCATTGATTCAATGGATGGTCCAGCCATCCGCCGGTAAATCCGGCCTTTCGTAATCCTTCCTGGATGTATGGATTTTTTTTCATGACGTTCCATATCAACCCGGTCTCGTAATTCTGTATTTGTAGGGCTATAGGGCCCTGATCAATCCCCAGATAGTCTGGATCAAACCAGCCGTCTGGATGATCTTCCTGATAAGTGGGATTGAAAGCGTCTTTAAATCCAAATGTATCGATCAGTTCGTGGTAATAATCATTCCACAGATGTTCAACCGTGGGTATGCAGACCTCCGGTGCAAACGGGATTGATCCACCGGCTGCGGTGGGAGCAATCGTCCCGTCATCATGAATTTGCCAGGCGCAAGCGCCGCGAGCCCAATAATCATGAAACCGAATCGACTGACCTGCCCGGTCAACGGTCTTGTTAGCAGGTCCGTCACACGCCGTTAGTCCCCAATGCATACTGTCATAGCCTAAAAAAGCTCCTGGATTCTGAATGCAATAGGCCCGGTTAGCCAATGTAGCCCGGCGGGAATTTTCAAAGTAGTCAATCCCCTTGCTACGCATGTATTCGTCCTGGATACCCCTGAAGTCAATGAACATCTGGCTGTATTGATGCCCAAATAATGGGGCAAAATTGATGTGCTCAAAGCCCTGAAAATCCATCCAACGATAAGTCTCACACCAGGTATCCCAAACCTCTGGAGGAACCGGATGCGTAGGGGACCCGATCGCCATAATTAACAGGACCATGGCCTCATTATATCCTCTCCAATCACTTGCGATAAACCCTTTTTCCGGATGCCACCCCATGGATAGCCGCATGGAGTCATTGAGCATCCAATCCCATTCAACCCTTCGGTATAACGAATCGGCTAAACTCCGAATGTTCACCTCGGCTTCTTCCGGACCGTCGTAATAACTCATTGCGCTCAATATTCCGGCCATTAAAAGGCCGGTATCGATGCTGGACAGCTCTACCTGTTTAAACCGGGTGGCTTGATCAAGGGTCAGGAAGTGATAAAAGAAGCCTTTATAGCCACTTACGCCACTTTCCTGGGGTCCCTGGGGCATTGCCCAAAGTGCACGTAAAGTCATTAAGGTCCTTTTCGCTCCATCTTCCCTAGAGATGTAACCGTTTTCAATTCCGGTCAGATAGGCACTCAAGCCAAATCCGGTAGCCGCAATGCTTGAAAATGTCAGGGATGGATAGCGATCCGGGATCTGACCAAATTGGGGATCGGCCAACTCCCAGAAATAAAGGAATGTTCTTCTCTTCAACTCGTCCATACTGAATGGCACGGATTGCATGCCAGTGGAGCCAGTAGGATTGGCACAGTAACTGACAATGAAACAGAGGAAGAAAACAACAAGGGCTTTCTTTATCATACGTCTTCGCGTAACAAGAAAGTTATCTGCCGGCGTGAATGCCGGCAGATAACCTTTTGAAAATCAAGTTATTCTTTCACGAACTTGGCATTACCTTGCAGTCTGCCTGCTTTATCGTATGCCGTAAGTACGTAGACTCCTGCACGTAAGTCCGTAACATCAACACTCAATTCATAAGGAGAATTGGTTTGAATGACGCGTAAGGTTTGACCCAATAAATTATGGATCTCAAAACGTGAAGCTTCATTCGTATTGCTTATCAACAAGCTGTTGCGTACCGGATTCGGGGCGATTTGAATTGGCTTCAAGTCGTATACCCGGAAACTTGTAACGGCGCCACAGTCGGAAGAACCGATTGCAATGTCATCAAAGAAATAAGTTTTATTTTCCGAAGGAACATTGTTGATATCAAAGATCATGGTAATCCTGCCATAGAGGCCTCCTGGCGTGGTATTAGCCGAAAAGTCCCAGGTCAATTCCTGCCATTGATTTGGAGTGGTGTATTCAGCCGGAGTGTCACCAGAACTCATGGCTCCATTCTGAGCGCCTTCCATTTTCATAACTACCGTGGCTGCATGGTCCATCCATATTTTGGCACGAATGGTCATGTTATCTGTCGGAAGCGTGTACAAAGCAGGGAAATCCGTATACATACCTGCCCAGGGTTGTCCGTCACTGGCCTCAACAGCTACGCCAACGCTATCGCTTGGATTGACGTCATCCGGTCCAGGATTCTGTACAATGGTGAAAGCTGTACCATCTAAGGAACCGTTTCCAAAATAAGTCCAGACACTAGGGCTAGCATCAGGTGTTTCAAAATTAGCCAAACAACCGGTGATCGGCTGACGTTTCCAAACCACGTCATCGATGTAATAGACATCTCCGGCTTCCGGATCCTGACCAGCATTAAAGAAAATAGCCAGACGTGTATGATCTGTCCCAGTGGCTCCACTGAAATCGATGGAATATTTAACCCATGCATTGGTCGTTTCAACTGCACTCCAGATTTCAACGGCCGATGCTGTTCCTCCTTCCAGTTTGAACAACAGGGGCACTGCTTTTGGTGACCAGATTTTAACTTCCAACTGATTGTAAATGGAAAGATCGATTGCAGACCCGACATTGTAAACCAGTGCACTCCACTGATCTTGCGGATCGGTGTACTTACCAACTTTATCCAATGGATCGTTATTAATACCGGATGCATCCGGGTTAACAACTACTTCCAGAGCATCGGAACCTCCGGTAATCTCTACGTTGCGTTGACAATCAAAATCGTCAAAAATGGTTGGATCCGGAACAACATCCGCACAGGGATCTACGGTTGATTCACCCTGCGTGATGTTATCAAAATACCAGGTATCGCTGCTTGCAAGGGCTTTGTCAAAAACAATCTCCAAGCGCTCAAAGTCAGTAATGGTCTGAAAATCAACGAAATTGAAACTTAGATCGACCCAGGCACCGGTTTCGGAAACGTCAGCATCTACTTCTTTCAATCCTTGTGAAGGACTGAACAATTTCATGGTAACCGATGTAGCACCTTCCGGAGCCAAAACCTGCATGTTTAACTGTGGATTAGAGCTCAGGTTAAAGTCAAGGGGAAGATCAGCCTGTAATCCTCCGAATTCGCTGCTACCCTTCGTGTAAGAACCCACATTGGCACTGGTGTTTAAGCCGGCATCGTCCGGGTTGGCGACAGCCCCATTGAAGGTACCGAATACATCTTCTGTTCCAAGGGACGACCAGGACAAACGTGGCCCGTCTTCAAAATCTTCAAGTGCTGCCGCAGCTGGCTTGGCAACCAGTTTGATGTCATCCAGGTAATAGATATCACCTGCTTCAACATTCACTCCAGCATTCAGGAAGAAGACAATGCGCTGTTGGTTGGCTGCTGCCTGATCGGAAAAGTCCATATTGATCTGAATCCACTGATTCAACTCATCCTCGGTAACCATGTAATCCTTCTCAATTGCTGCTGAAGTGCCACCTTCCAGTTTAAATTTGAAGACGCCTGCTATGGTGGAATACAATTTTACCTGAATTTGATTCCGCTCAGCCAATGGCAGTGCACTTCCATTGTCAATGACTAAGGCATCCCATGCACCGGCACCATCGGTGTATTGACCTACTTTGGCGCTTGTATTGATACCCTCCGAAAATGGGTTGTCAACCGCCTTTATATTTTGGAATCCAATGCCATAAGTTGCGTTCCGCTGGCATTCGAAATCGTCCAGAATTTCCGGATCCGGGGTGGTACCGGAACACTCGTCGGCAGGCAATTGTGTCAAATTGTCAAATAGATAAGTATCACTCGATTCGGCTACACCCGGATCAAAAAAGAGAATGATCTTGGTGAGGGTGGTCATGTTTGCGGCAGCACTAAAATCAAAGGAATACTCAATCCATCGATTGGTAACCGCAATGTTCTGTTTTTTCTCGATAGCCTGTCCGGTTCCTTCCAATTTCAAAATGAAACTGGTTGCTTTGGACGCAAAAACCTGTACGGTGAATTTATTCATAGTCGACAGGTCAAGGGTATCATCCAGAACGGCGATCAGTAAGCTGTAAGCTTTTCCTTCTACTTTGTCGTATGATCCAACCTCTGCACTTTCGTTGATTAACAACGGGTCAAGGGTTGAATCTGCCAAGGCGGGATTGGCGACTACCTGAAGGGTGCTGTCACCAAAAGCTTGATTCCAGGGAAGTTTCATACCTCCCTCAAAATCCTCTAATACGACTTGAGTCATGCCCAATAAAGGGAGTAAACTCAGCCAAATAAGGGGGAATAAACGTCTTTTCATAATAATATCCTGGTTTTTAAGTGAACATAATTTAATTCGGAATATGAACAATTTTGAATTGCTGCCATAGCTTATTCTCCCGGACCCGTAGCCAATACAGACCGGCAGGAAGTGTATGCAAAGGAATATGCAGGGATTGTTGAATAGTACTTCCTTTTAGAACGGAAATTCCAGCCGGATTGATCACTTCCCACTGCATTTTAACGTTATTGGATCTTTCAAATGTGATGCTTTCGCTGGCGGGGTTGGGGAAAACGAAACCGGCGGTTCGAGGTATCGCTGCTCTTGCGGTAGTCGAATCAACCACAAACCCCACAGCATCCAATGCCGGACCTATTTCCGGACTGGTCATAAAGGTTTTCCATAATAATTGTGATCGGTAGTTTTCAATCATTCCTATAATCGGCCCCTGATCAATCGCCAGGTAACTGGATGCCACCCAATTCTCACGATCACTAAATGCATCATAAAATCCCATGGGTCCCCATAACCGGTCTCCGCGTACGCGGTAGAAGTTTTTTAACGCTTCCAAGGATTCCTCCGGCGAATAGGGCATACTGGAAAGGGCTGCCGTTGGGGTGATGGTCCCATTATCATTGGTGGGTGAATGGGCCGAATAACCATAAGGGTCATCGCTCGCAGTTAATCCCCAGCAGGATGCACTGTACCCGGCAAAATGTTTAGGATTCACCGCGCAATACTCGCGGTTGATCAAACTTTGTCTTTGGCTATGGATAAAGTAATTGGTGTACTGATCCCGTACAAACCGAGGATCCAACCCAAGGAATGAATAATGAGTAAAAAACAACGGGCCTCCATATTCTGGTCCGATATCCAAATGATAACCAAAGTGATCTTGTGAATGGACATAACTTCCTCCAGCCCAACCACGCTGATACAATCTTGCCGGTACTGGATGTGTTGGTGAAGCAATGGCCAGAATATAAATGATCATGGCCTCATTCCAGCCCCGGATAGGCAGGTTAATTGCAAATTGATTGTTGGGCGACCAATGCCAATACAAAACATCCTCCACGGTCTTCCGGTACCAATTCCAATCCACTTCCCCATACATCTTGGTAATCTTCTCCCGGAGAACTACCTCGTTGGGGCTGTTTCCCTGGAAATATTGGCGTGCAGTAAGCAAGCCTTCAAACAAGAAAGCGGTTTCAACCAGGTCCCCTCCATCATCTTTTGGACTGAAAGGAATGGTTCTGCCTGTTTTGCCGTTCATCCAGTGAGGGAATGCTCCTCTAAAGCGATCAGCCCCTTCTAAAAAGAGAACCATCTTAAGCAGTCGCTTCAACCCGGATTCCCATGGTATCCATCCTCTATCTATACCAACCAGGATAGCCATAACACCAAATCCAGTCCCTCCGGTGGTTACCAAATCCCCGCTGGAGTTGCGCTCTCTCGCCATTCCGGAGACCGGATGACCAAAATCCCAGAAGTACCGTAATGAATAGCGCTGAACCATTTCGAGCAAGGCATCATCATCGGCGGAAATGGTTTGCACTCTGAGTGTATCAGAAGTTTGAAGAATGGCGCCCAGAAAATCCACCTTAGCGACAAAATAATCAAATTGATTACTCTGCTGATCAGGGCCTACAAAGTCCAAAGCCATGGTATCCGATGGGAATAAGGTCTGTTGGGTGGTGAATCCGCTTTCGTTGACTTGACGGTAAACCTTGTAATACTGAAACGAACCCAAGGAGTCATCCCGCCAAATCAATTCAATGTGACTATCGTAGGCCGTGGGGATAAGTTGGATACCAGCACGGACATGATGCTGCGTTAGGATGAGTAATATTACCGGAAGCCATATACGGAATAACATCCATTCCACTGAGGCTGCTATGCTCAAACTCCTGATCCTGCGTGGCAGACTTTCGGTCATATAGATTTAGCTCTTATCCGACGAAACAACCTAATAAATGTAGTTGTTCAAACTAGCACAACCAATAATTACACCTCACTCTGACTACGCCATTGATAAAAAAGTGTGATGCATAGTACCTTTGGAAAATGTGAGCCATCCGCTTCGATACAAATACAAAACATGATTATTAACAACAATTACACATAATACAATGTAATATATATATAAGTGAATATTGTGCAACTGAGATTATTCACCTCATCGTGCAGAGATTTTTAAAATTGAAGCAGGTACTCTACCAGGTTTTCGTCATTAGCCAGTCCCAATTTGCTTCTTAGACGGTACCGCTTATTTTCTACGCCCCGCAAACTGATGTTTAACAAGGGTGCAATTTCTTTTGAAGTGAGATTCATCTTTAGGTAAGCGGCCAGTCGTAAGTCACCGGGAGTAAGGTCCGGGTTACGCTCCAGCAGTTTTTTAAGGAATGCTTCATGCACCTGATTGAAATTGGATTCAAACAATTCCCAGTCCTGTTCATTGGCGAGATGATGGTCGATAAGGTGTAGTAAATGCTGTTCATGGCGCAGATGGCTGGAATGGTGCTCCTTACGCATTTGCTGAATCTCCTCCTTTAACTGGGTTAATATTTCATTTTTACGGATCAGGTTAAAAGTAGTATTTGCCAGCTCCTTACTTTTATTAATGATGGCTGACTGCAATTGTTCGTTTCGGGCTTTGATCTCTTGTTGCTGTAGCTTCCTTGCTTTCTCCAGTTCCATCTTCCGTCGTTGCAATTCCAACCGATGGGCATGATACCGTTGCAAGCCAAACAAAATCAGAATACCGGATAATACAAAAAGTAATGCGGCCCAGGAACGCTGATACCAGGGCCTCAGGATAAGGACTTGCATGGAAGCTGTATCTGGGGAGGCGTTACTCTGAATTTCAAAGTGATACGTCCCGGGTGGAATGTTTGTAAGGAGTACTTCTGACTCCGCCTGCAATTCCGACCACTGCAATACATGGTCTGATTTACCAAACCGATATCTGAAATACGGAGAACGCCGAAAATAAGCATCATGAAAGCTAACCCGCAGATTATTAAGACTATATGGAATGGATTTCAGAGTTCCTGGCTCCGGTGCAAACCGGTACCCGGGATTATCCAGAGAGGTGACATAATTGATGCTTGGAGGCAAGTTAGGTATGGTATTTCGGGAGGGAATCTTTCGATCAAACAAGGCGTAACCATCTTCCAAACAAAACAAATAGCGATCGGTATCTACCGCAACAATTTGCTCATAGCCTGGTATAAGCCGGACTGGAAATTGCTGGATAAGCACCGTATCCAGATAGTAGGCTACAAAATCACCATAATCTAAAAAATAATCCCCTGCTGTACCCCGGAGGTAACTGATATACTGAAAGCCCGGCTCCGGTCTAAAACGGCCGTCTTCTTCTGACCAAGAGACCCAATTTCGATCTGCGCCTACCAATATTTGCTTGTCCCGTTGTTGCAGATGAAGCTGATATTCAGTCGGCAACCCATCCGCTAAGGTAAATGATCGATGATTTAACACTTGCGTGCGATCCTCATTCAACCAAATGTGGAATAGCCCTTTTGTCGGACTTGCCGCCCATAGGCTTCCATCATCCGCCATGAGAATTTGGTTAACCGGATCTGAAAAGTTTCCAATTCTCGATACAAATTCCCAGCGTTGTCCATTCCACCGGTAGGTCGCTAAGCCGGTATAGGTTGCCTGAATCAATCGATTGGGATCATCCCGGACAGGAATCAGCGACCAGCCGCCGGCTTCACCGCTGATGGATTCCCACCGTCCGTCGGTTACGGTAAACGTACCATCGTTATGGCCTACCAATAACTGACTATTAAAGACCTGGACATCCCAGACTTGGCCTTGTGATCCTTCGACCAAATGGAATTCAGCGTCGGGTTCTTCCGGCCAGGGCCGAAAAAACAATCCGTGATTGGTGCCAACAAATAACTTGTTTTGAAAAACCTTCGCCGCATAAACGGTACCTAGCCCTCCCTGCTTATCCTGATAAAATGAGAGGGGATTATTTACGGCCACCAGATCAACCCCCTTGTCCAACGCAACCCACAAGTCATGGTAGTAATCTTCGTGAAGACCTAAAACCGTATTGTTTTGCAACCCATTCTCCTGATGAATGACGTATTCGACCGAGAGATCCGGTCGGAGTACATAAACCCCATGACTAATGGTGCCAATGGCTACATTCCCGTTGGAAAGCGTTATGCCCAGGTTTATCTGGTGTACCTGAAAAAATGGATTGACCGGAGACATTACCGGAGTGATCACACCATCTTTAAACCTGAAAAGGCCGGATTGACTGGTGCCGATCAACCAATCGCCGGGCTGGTCCAGAATAAATACGACCCGCTTATCCGCGAAAAAAGCCGAGTTAGGCACCTCAAAAAAAGCATCATTTTCAAGACGATAGAGTCCCTGATGGATTACCGGCAAAATAAGTTGATCCCCTACCTGTTGCAGATACATCATATTACCGGGGGCGTTTAAAACGGTAACTTCCCCGTTCCGATAAACATAAAGGGTAGAAAACGACTGAAAATAGATCCCTCCAGGTGTAGCCAGGATTTTCCAGATCTCTTCGCGGTCGAATAGTGGATGGTGAACGAGTGAGTCCAACGGGTGATAGATCAACCGGTTTTCACGGTCTCTTTCCCAATATCCGAATGCTGCAAATCCACCGGTAAATAGCTTCCCATCCGGCGCACACACAACCGTTCGAACGGTTTGCTTGTGCGGTAAATAGTGCAATACCCAACGATTTCCGTCAAACTCGAGTAAGCCGGCGTTATTGGCGACAAAGATCCGGCCGTCCGTGGCAGCAGCAACCGACCAGTTCTGGTACTGTGCCTGGTAATCTTCCTTGGTAAAATGACGAATAAGTGGAACCTCGGCACCTAAAAGTACCGGCACCAGTGCCAAGGCAACCATAAATCCTATTATTCGCCAATGCATACAGTTCCGAGATGAATATTAAAAGATACAAATTATCCTCTACCTGGCTGATTTGAACAGTTACTAATGGACTTCTCACGAATCCTCCGGGCAACCCCGCTTCATCTAGCCATAATTTGACTATTTTTCGGGTTACAATGTAACACCATGAAGACATCTAAAAAAGGGTTGCCTCCCGGAACCATTGTATATACCGGCGATCAAAAAGTTGAGAAAACCATGATCAATGTGTATCTCTATAGCCAGGAGCGCATTGAGGTGGTGAAAGAAGTGCAACTGGATGACCTGGATGGTCTTCTCAAGCGCGAAGATTGCATTAGCTGGGTGGATATCCGCGGTTTGCATGATATTGAATTGCTTCAGCGAATTGGGAAAGAAGCAGAAATTCATCCACTCATCATGGAAGATATTGCCGATGTACATCAGCGGCCAAAATATGAGTCCCTGGAAAACGGGGCATTCCTGGTCCTCCAGGCCATGTATTTTAATAAGCACGATCTTTTCAGGAGTGAGCAGGTTTCCATGTACGTTACGCCCTATTATCTGATCAGTTTTCAGGAAAAAAAGGAAGACGTTTTTGAAACGGTCAAGTTGAGGTTGATTGAAAACCGGGGTATCATTCGCCAAAAAGCTACAGACTACCTGGCTTATTCATTGATTGATGTGATTGTCGATGATTACTTTGAAACGCTGGATAAACTGGAAACCCGCGTATTTGCCATCGAGCAGGATATTCTTGATAACAAGACCGACGATATCAAAGAGCGGCTCCATGCAGCCAGAGCTATTCTGGTCAAAATGAGTAAGTCCGTTTTACCCTGGCGCGACGCGGTATTAAAGACCATGAAACTGGACGATCTAACATTCGGTGAGTCAGTACTCCCCTATTTGCGCGATCTGTACGATCATACCGTGCAGGTCATTGACCGCCAGGAAACACTAAGAGATATCATCAATGGCCTAAGGGACCTCTATCATTCGGAATTGAACCTGGCCATGAATAAAATCATGCAGGTACTCACCATTATTTCGACCATCTTTATTCCGCTTACCTTTTTAGTTGGGGTTTATGGGATGAATTTTGAAAACATTCCCGAGCTCAAGTGGAAGTTTGGGTATCCGCTGGTTTGGGTTGTCATGGTCATGATGGCTTTGCTTCTGCTAAAATGGTTTAAAAGGAAGAAATGGTTCTAGGCTCATGAGTGAGGACTCCATCCCTTTATTGCAGGAATTTCCTGGTCTTTCGTCGAAAGAAGTAGCCATGCAACAGCAGGTTCATGGTTATAATCGAGGAGGAAAATCGCCTAATCAGGCATTGGAATTAATCATCGACATCTTCAAAGAGCCCATGATTATTCTTCTGCTGGTTGCCTGTTCGATTTATTTCGTTCTATCGGAATGGTCCGAGGCTTTTACCATGCTGGGGGCAATTTTATTTGTTGCCGGTATCAGTCTTTTCCAGGATTACCGCAGCCAACGAGCCGTTAAGGCGCTCCAACAGATGACCATGACTAAAGCAAAAGTCGTAAGGAACAACGCCTTAATCGAAATACCATCCGATGAGATCGTGGTTGGCGATACAGCAGTGATCGGAGAAGGCGACCTGATTCCGGCTGATATGCAAATGCTTACCGATTTCGACCTGGCAGTCAATGAAGCCTTACTTACCGGAGAGTCCACCGACGTGGTCAAGCAACGAGGCGATCTTCTGTACCAGGGGACCATGGCTCTTCGTGGATATGCTTATGCCCGTGTTTCAGCAATCGGCACTAAAACCAGACTGGCGGCGATCGAGCACTCACTGGGTACTGTCCGGCAGGCTGAGACACCGCTTCAGGCTCAGGTAAGGAAATTTGTCCGATTGATGGTCATCGCCGGATCGCTTGCTTTTCTTCTCGTTTGGGGCTACAAATCCTGGGAAACCGGTAGCATTATTCATGGATTATTGCATGGCCTCACTATGGCCATGAGTGTAATTCCCGAAGAAATTCCGGTCGCGATGACGACATTCCTGGCATTAGGTGCCTACCGGTTACTTAAAATCCACATCATTGCACGTCAGCCCCAGTCCGTGGAAACCCTCGGTTCCGCAACGGTAATTTGTGTAGACAAGACCGGCACGCTTACAAAGAACCTGATGCAGGTAGCACGAACCTGGGATGCCGAAACCGCAAAAATTACTGATTTTAATGCCCATCCGGAATACAGTCCGGTGCTTGAATATGCGATGTGGTCCAGCGAACGCTCCCCATTTGACCCCATGGAAACCTCCATTCATCAATGGTATTCAACCTTGGCTCAAAATGATGAACGGACCGGGGCAACTATGTTAAAGGATTTTCCTCTGGCCGGGTCGCCTCCCGTGATGACTCACCTGTTTGATTTGCCGGACCGTGGAATCATAACCGCAATAAAAGGTGGCTTGGAAACGGTGTTGAAACGATCCAATGTCAGCGCTACTATCGAAGCTGAAGCCTGGGCGGTGAGCAGGAAATTTGCTTCGCAAGGATTTCGGGTCCTGGGTGTGGGCAAAGGAATTTGGAATCAAGATCAATTACCGGAAAAGCCTGAAGAAATGACATTCACTTTTTTGGGGATCATTGCGTTTTCGGATCCTCCCGAAACACACATTCCAGGCGTTATCCAATCCTTCCACGAAGCTGGGGTGCAAGTAAAAATGATCACGGGCGATTACTTAGAAACCGCACAATCCGTTGCATCCACGGTAGGCATTCCGCATCTCGTCACCTTAACCGGATTGCAATTACAATCCATGAACGATCAATCGTTAAGTGAGGCGGTCCAGAAGACCAGTGTTTTTGCCCGGATCTATCCGGAAGCCAAATTACGAATCGTCCAGGCGTTGCGGGCAGTCGGTGAAGTTGTTGCCATGACCGGTGACGGCGTAAATGACGCCCCGGCCCTCAAAGCAGCCGATATTGGAGTCGCGATGGGAAAAAGGGGAACTGAGGTAGCCAAAGGCGCTGCAGGATTGGTATTAAGCGATGATGACCTGGCCCATATGGTCGACGCGATCTATTTGGGCCGCCGGATTCACGCGAATCTGAAAAAGGCAATTCGTTACATCATCTCGATTCATATTCCGATCATTTCCCTGATTGTTCTCAATCAGTTTATTCCATTCTTACCGGAAACATTGTTCTCCCCCGTGCACGTCATTTTCCTTGAATTGATTATGGGCCCGACCTGTTCAATTATTTATGAAAATGAACCGACGAGTAAGCAGGAATTGAAGCAACCAACCAGGCAACGACGAAATGCATCCCTATTACAGGGTAAACCATTGACGATTACCATATTGCAGGGATTGTTGATCACCTTAGCGTGTGTGATCGCCGGCTACTGGGCAGATCAGAAAGGATACCATGAAACGTTGCAAAGAACCTTGATCTTCAGTACTCTGGTGTTTTCAAATGTCTTTCTGACACTGGTCAACCGGTCTTTTCAGCAGTCCATCAGACATACGCTGTTACGCCCTAACCTTTTGATTCCTGCCATTCTAATCGTGTCCCTTCTCCTGTGGGCAGGGACGGTGACCGTGCCAGTGATGCAACAGATTTTTGAGTTTTCTTCCATTCATGCATCGGATCTGATGATCCCGGTAGCGCTGGCATTCCTTGGCACGCTTTGGATAGAGCCATTCAAGGGGACCCGGTTTATAGAGTAAAGCTTCAATATAAGTGGGCTGGTGTAGCAGGACGACTTAAAATACGCTGATAAGGACTAATATTTTACTTCAAATCGCTAATACGTGCAAAGCTCAGGAGCATTTTTGACGTAATAAGACTTATAGTTTTTAGCAGTGGGATCCTTGCAACCTACCAGGTTAAGTATCCGGATATTCCGAAATTGGACCGGATGGCTCTCAGCCTGGAGTGAAAAAAAGCCATGATCAACGGCCATACCATCTTTAAACAAATTGGCAAGTGCCGGATCAATACCTGAACCATCAATGGTCGGATGGTGATAACTCATCACGGTCTCACCATTAGCCTGGTGCTCGATCAGCGAGTCACCCAAAACGATATAGGTAGCTTTAACCCATTGATCTCCATGGTAAGTTGCAGAAGTAGAATTTGTGCAATGACGTTTGATCAGGTCATCCCCAAAGTAGATGTTCGTACCAGGTGTACATACGTTTTGAGTGGGGCGTTCGTGCGTTCCGTCGCCTCCAAGCAACTGACCTTCAATCGAAATAGGAAAGTCCTGATCACGGGTCATGGTTTTTGGATCCTGCCCATGCAACATGGTACCGCTGTTTCGAAACGCCCAACCCGGGCCTCCCGGAACCTGATCTCCACGAAACCGGTATTCCAATTCAAGTATGTAATAAGAAAAAGAATGATTATAAAAAAGGTGTCCGAACTCGCCATGAAAATCCTTCCACTGATCGTAAGATACCGTCAACAATCCATCCTCCACTCTGAAGGTATTCCGGTAATTAACTCCCAGGTCAGAAAAAGTAAATTTGGGGACCCAGCCGGTCAGGTCTTTTCCATTAAAAAGCACTTCCCAATCTCCGGCTACCTGGGCCTGAAGTCCCTGAGTAAACAGAACCAAAATCAGTAAGATCTTTTTCATTTTAATTGTCTATTTCTTGGCTTCTGAAATCAGCTGATTAATCTGGATCAAAGATCCGGGTTTGTACAACTAAGTTTCAATTTTGTTGATAAAGCTAATCATTCGTATTAAAAATGCCGGTACGATAGCGTAGGCTACTTTGTTGAAATTCAGTCTTCAATCTTCGGGTAATATTCTTTTGGCCATTTCCCAGAAAGCAAGCGTAAGGAAGAGTATTTCCACATCTCCCTCAGGGTCTTTCATAAAACTGAAGGCTCTTGAAATATACCCATTTGAACCTATGGCCGCAGGTAAAAGCTGAGCAATCTCATCCTTTCCCACAATAATTGATGGATGCGGAGGGTGTGGAATTTGCATCGATGCCAGAACACGGCGAGGCTTTAACGAATAAAGATTATTGCCCTCAATGACTGCGGAAAGAGTACCGTTGAATACAACTTCAATTTGATCACCACGAACCTGATACAAATACTCATCCCTGCTGTTTCGAATTAAAACCAGGGACCGGTTTCCAGAATATTTCTTGCGTGTGAAAATCAACAAAGGCTCGTAATAGATGGATGTCACTTTGCAGCGAACGATTTTAGCATTCCGCGCCCATCTTTTGGGATGTTGTTCCTGAATGTGATAAGAGGTCAACGCTCGTTCTTCATCATCCCAGGTCACCAATTCACCAATCCAGGGAAATATTTCTTTGCGCAATGCCTCAGCATCACGCTGCATGCGGTTACGTACCGGTTCCAGATTAAGAAACTCTAAAATAGTCCGGATCATGGACTAAAGTTAAGGATTTACCCCGGGTATCTGGAAGTGTTCCGACGAGCTATTCTTTTTCTCAGGCTAATCGATTCAATCGTCCGCTTAATCCCGGCTACAAACAGAAAGGAGGCTGCCATTCATACGCGCCAGCCTCCTCACAAATCGATGGGATGGTAATTTCCGCTTAAAACCGGACCAATGGTTGATTAACTGCTTTATTCGCCTTTCACATCAGAATCTGTCCTTTCGATTCTGGTGATTTACAATCACTATGAAAGAATGCTGCAATGGTAACCTGGCCGGACCCAGGCAATAAAAGCAAATGGTCTCCAAAACCGCCCCGATCACACGGCCTACCCGGTTGATTAAAAAGGACTTATAGCCTACTGGTTCCCTAAAAGATTAACAAATAATCTTGTAATTCTTACGCTATCTTTAGGTTAACTAATCAAATGATCACATGTTCCGTCAGTTGCTTTTGGTTCTGTTCCTGTTTGTTTCTCTGTTCGTATCCGGACAACAATTGGTGACTCAAAACGGTGGGCATTGTTACACGCTGGATGTTCCGGAGTACATGGTAAAAACCTATGAGCTCAATGATGTCGCCACCTTTCAGTATCAAAATGCTTCCCGTGAAGCCTATGTGATCGTTATCGAGGACCCAAAAGATCAATTGGAAGACCTGGGTATGCACTTCATCAGTGCTTCGGACTTTATTTCGAGTTTCATAACCGATTACAAGTCAGAATCCGAATCCCGCACTGCCACAGAGCTAACGGCATTTGATGAAGGACCAAATCATCTGGCCCAGGCGATGATCAGCTGGAATGACGGTGAAGATGCATTTTACATGCTGGTAACCGCGGTAGAGACGGAAACACATTTCTATAAAATATTATGCTGGTCCGTAAACGAACATTGGGAAGAATTAAAAGCGGACTATTATCGCCTCTCCCGGACACTAAAAGATTGATAGTCGTTCAGAACTGATGGCGTTGCCGTGAACCAATCAACTTTCGCACTACAACATTCCACGGGTTAACCCATGTAATATCGTGACTTGACTTTATTGAAGGATTTCCGGAGTCTGCGGAGGGCCCGTTCTTTGATCTGTCTTACGCGTTCACGGGTTAGACCGTACAATTCACCGATTTCTTCCAGGGTAAGCGCTTTATTCCCGTTAAGCCCATAGTAAGCCGCAAGTATCTCATATTCCCGAGGGGACAATACCGACATTCCATAGCGTACTTCGTCTTTGAGAGATTGTTCCATCAATTTCAAATCGGGGCGCAATTCATCCTCAAAAGTCATCAGGTCGAGCATGGTAACTCCATTGTCTTCGTCACTGCTGATCGGCGCATCAAAAGATACATGCCGGTGCCCGCTCTGCATGATTGAATCCACCTCTTTGACGGTCATATCCAATAATTCAGCGAGTTCCTCACTGGAAGGCTCTCGTTCAAATTCCTGGATAAAAGACTGATACGCTTCATTGACCTTATTGAAGGTTCCCACTTTATTCAGGGGAAGACGGACGATGCGGGAATATTCTACAATAGCTTGTAGAATTGATTGGCGAATCCACCAGACGGCATAAGAAATGAACTTAAACCCTTTGGTCTCATCAAATCGACGAGCGGCTTTCATCAAACCAACGTTGCCTTCATTGATCAAATCTGAAAGTGACAAACCCTGGTTTTGATATTGCTTAGCCACAGAAACTACAAATCTCAGGTTGGCTTTAGTCAGTTGCTCCAGGGCATCTTCATCGCCCTGTTTGATGCGACGCGATAGATCTGCCTCTTCTTCGGGTGTCAGGATATCTATCTTCCCGATATCATTGAGGTACTTATCAAGGGATAAACTCTCTCGATTGGTGATTCGATTAGTAATCTTGAGCTGTCGCATCGTATTTTATCTGCTAATATCTTATACAATGAAAGGCTGGAAAAAGTTTCTCGACAAATGCTGAGCTTATCGAACACAGGATAATAAATAGATCCTGTGTACCGGTCAGGCCAACGATTTGTATAATCTGATCAATGAAACAAAGACGCCTCCTGGAAGTTCTTTGCTACAATTGCTCTCTTCGATACTCAAACGCAAAAATACACGGTAATGATACCAATATAATGAAATTATTCCTTGTCACGATGCGTAAAGCCGTGAAAGGCAATAAAAAAGGGAGGCCCCGAAGGCATTTCAGAATACGTTTATCCAGATAAATGAATTCTGTAACGCACGAGGACTCCCCTATGCTTAAGCGTTAAATGCTTTTAATCCTGATTGTGGTCGTGATCCCGATCCCGGTCATGTTCCCGATTGCGGTCGTGATCCCGATCCCGGTCATGTTCCCGATTGCGGTCGTGATCCCGATTGCGGTTGCGATCCCGGTTCCGGTCATAGCCTCCCCGACGGTCGCCGCCACCGCGTTGATTTCTTCCACCGCCGTGATGCCGATCTGACCGGCGATCATCGCTCCGCTCCGAAGAAGTGTCTCCTTCAGCACGTGGCGGACGAGGAATCAGCGCCTTCATGGATAATTTCATTTTCCCGGTCTTCCGGTCAAGATCCAATAATTTGACACGGACCTGATCACCTTCTTTCAGGACATCTTCCACGTTTTCAACCCGTCTGTGATCGATTTCCGATACGTGTAGCAGGCCACTCTTTCCTTTAAAGTCAACGAAAGCCCCGAATGGCATCAATTGACGGACGACTGCATCGTATACCTCGCCTACCTCGGGTACAAACACAATGTCTTTAACCCGTGCCAGTGCAGCCTCAATGGATTCTTTATTGGAACTGGCAATGTTTACAAAACCTTTTCCTTCCTTTTCTTCAATGGAAATGACCGTGCCGGTCTTCTCCTGAATATCTTGAATAATCGATCCGCCAGGTCCGATAACGGCACCGATGAAAGATTTGTCGATGACTATCTCGACGATGCGAGGTGCATGTGGTTTGTAATCTTCACGCGGTTGATCGATCACTTCATTCATTTTGCCTAGGATATGCAGACGGCCTTTACGGGCCTGCTCCAAAGCTTCAATCAAAAGATCGTAGGGTAACCCATCGATCTTGATATCCATTTGACAGCCACAGATACCATTTTTGGTTCCGGTAACTTTAAAGTCCATATCACCAAGGGCGTCTTCATCACCAAGGATGTCCGAAAGTATGGCGTATTTGTCGCCTTCTTTAATCAAACCCATGGCGATGCCCGCGATCTGCTCGCTGATCTGTACGCCGCCGTCCATTAGTGCCAGAGAGCTGGCACAAACGGTAGCCATGGAAGATGAACCATTGGATTCCAGAATATCGGAAACCAGTCGGATGGTATAGGGCAATCCCTTGGGCATCACTTGTCGTACCGAACGACCGGCCAGATTGGCATGACCAACCTCCCGGCGACCCGGTCCACGCATTGGTTTTACTTCTCCGGTACTGTATGGCGGAAAATTGTAATGCAGGATAAAGTCATCGTCATACGACAACAAAGCGGTATCAATCAGGACTTCATCCTGCTTGGTACCAAGCGTAAGGGTGGTCAGTGATTGAGTCTCACCACGAGTAAACACTGCCGAACCGTGCGCTGCAGGCAAATAATCCACCTCGCACCAGATAGGACGGATTTCATCAGGATCGCGACCATCCAAACGCTTCCGGGTATCTAATACCATGTTGCGGATAACCTCTTTTTTCAACTTATCAAAGTAGGCGCTGAGCATCGATCCGTTCTCTTCCAGGTATTCTTCCCCATGCAGTTCCGTCAACTTCACTTTCGCATCTTCGAGTATCGCTGAAAATCCGTCTTTGCGTTCCTGCTTGGGCAACGAACCGGCAGCAAAATCGTATATTCCTTTGGTTGCGAAGTCTTTAATCCATGCTTTCAGATCTTCGTTTTCTTCCTTCTCGGGCAATACCCGTTTGACCGTTGCCTTTTCGCCAACTTTCTGGGCCAGATCCAACTGAGCCTGGCACTGAATCTTAATGGCTTCGTGGCCAATACGAATGGCTTCCACCAGATCGGCTTCAGAACATTCTTTAGCCTCTCCTTCCACCATCGTAACATCTTTCATACTGGCAGCAACAATAATGTCAATATCGGCATTAGCCAAAGCGCTGCGAATCGGATTGACTACGTATTCTCCATCGATCCGGGCGACACGTACTTCAGAGATCGGCCCATCCCAGTTGATATCGGACACGACGAGTGCGGTAGATGCAGCCAGTGCGGCTAAAGCATCCGGCATTTCGTCCTGGTCACCGGAAATCAGGTTAATGATAACCTGTGTTTCATTCATGTAACCATCGGGGAAAAGCGGACGGATCGCGCGGTCCACCAAACGGCAGATCAGCACTTCATAATCCGAAAGCTTTGCTTCCCGGCGAAAGAAGTTACCAGGGATCCGGCCGGCAGCGGCAAATTTTTCCTGGTAATCTACCGAAAGAGGGAAAAATGGTTGACCTTCTTTGGCTTCTTTGTTGGAAACGACCGTTGCCAAAAGCATGGTCGAACCGACCCGCACCATAACAGATCCGTGGGCCTGCGCTGCTAGTTTGCCTGTTTCCAGAGTGACTACCCTCCCATCCGGTAATTCGAATGAAGTTGTAATTGGAATTTGATTTCCCATAAAAAACAATTTAACAAATGAATAAAGACCCAATTGCCATGCAACGGGCTGAATTAGGAAGGATCACACAAGGAGGGAAAAAAGAAGGTGGGTATACGAAGATTACTTACGTATACCCAATTTCTCGATCAGACTACGATATTCGCTGATGTCTTTATGCTGCAGATAATTCAGCAGTCTTTTTCTTTTACCAACTAAAGTCAACAGGGTACGGCGACACTGGTGATCTTTTTTGTTCTCACGTAGGTGACTGGATAGCATGTTAATGCGTTCGGTAAACAAAGCAATTTGAGCATCCGTCGAACCGGTATTACTCGCTGCTCCGCCGAACTGTTCGAATAGCTTAGCCTTTTTTTCTTTCGTTAATGCTGACATATTTGTCTTTCTTAAATATCTACTTTCGAATAAACAGGCTGCAAAGATAATGGTTTATCTTTTTATTACCAGTAGTTGATCCAAATTTTATTTTATGGCGCTTGCTCTCCGGTTTTCGCTTCGTTCCATAAGGCATCCATCTCTTCCAGACTCATCTCCTGCAGGGGCTTCACAGCCTGGGTCTCAATAAATTCAAACCGCCTCTTAAATTTTCGGTTGGAGCGCTCCAACGCGGTCTCGGGATCGACCCCCAGGAATCGTGCATAATTGACCATTGCAAACAACACATCCCCGAACTCATCCTCCAGGCGCAGTCGATCGTTTGGAGACTCGGCCAGTACTTCCTGTAGCTCGCCCATTTCCTCTTCAACCTTCGCATAAACTTGTTCCGTGGTTTCCCACTCAAAACCCACTTGCTTGGTCTTTTCCTGCATTCTGTATGCCTTCACCATGGCTGGTAAAGAATTCGGAACACCGGCAAGAATGGATTTTTTACCTTCCTGAAGCTTGATCTGTTCCCAGTTGCGTTTGACATCGTCATCATTTTCAACCTTAACATCTCCGTAGATATGCGGATGTCTTTTAACCAATTTATCGCAGACCGCATGCAGTGCATCCGCTATGTCCCACTTCTTCTGTTCACTGGCGATGCGTGCATAAAAGACCATATGCAAAAGCAAATCACCGATTTCTTCTTTGATCCCGTCCCAATCCTCATCCAGGATGGCATCAGCCAATTCATAGGTTTCTTCAATGGTCAGGTTTCGTAGTGAGAGGATGGTCTGTTTGCGGTCCCAGGGACACTGTTCGCGCAGCTCATCCATGATTTGCAATAAACGTCCGAATGCGATCAACTTTGTATCATCAGGCATCATTATGGAACTTTTAGTTTGTACCTTTGTTGCAAAGATTAAGAAAACAACCTAACAATCCTGATGGAATTTCTATATGTTTTAGCAATCATCTTTGGAGTATTTTTCATCTCCTTTGGATTGATCAACATTCGTCATATACTGACAGGCAATGAATTCAGAGGAACCTGCGCGACCAATAATCCATTGTTGAAAAATGAAATCGGTGAGTGCACAGTGTGTGGCAGGGTGACCGGTGAAGCATGTAAGATGCCAGAAGTAAAAGAAGGAGAGACCGTATAATCTGGTTGCGCTCCCCAATCCGTAGCTATAGAATTTAATTCAGGGTATTACCAGCTATCGCTTGTCTATAATGCGTGAACCCACCATCAGGGATACGCTCATAAAAATAGCCAGACCCACAATCGTCAAAATCAACATACTTTTCCGTTTTACGCTTCGTCTTGCTCTATGACTTTACGGCTTCGGATTTGGGATGGCCTAAATATGCTACAAATAAAAGTAACTTATAAAGTGTACAACGGGGGAAAAATTACATTTTTTTAACTCCCATACATAAGCCAAATATAAAAAACTGCTTATACATTAGGCAACTTTATATTAAAGATTTTTCACATCTTATTGAAAGTTCATTACGTGCTATAAAAAAAGACCCGCATCAGGTTCCCACTCGCCAGAACCCAATGCAGGCCGCACCTTTCGCCAGGCAGGTCACCTGGCCAGGCTAATTAAGTTTGATTCTCTTGAATGTCAGGATTTTACCTCAATGGTTTCATTCATGATCCTGGCCTGATGGTTGATGGATTCTTCATGAATTGCCGTAAAGACCTTCCGGATGAAATCCCCACTTAACCCTTGGTCTTCACCTTTTTTGACCACCGTCTCGATAATTTCGTTCCAACGATCCGGCTGGTAAATGGAAATGTTATTCAGTTTTTTATAGTTCCCAATGGCTTCGGACAACTTCATCCGGTCACTCAATAAATGCATGATCTCACGATCGATGTTGTCGATCTGGTTCCGTAATTCATGGATATTCTCCTGATATTCCTTACTACTTGACTTTAATTCCCGGATGATCAAACGGTCCACGATGTCCTGAAATCCGGTTGGGGTAACCTGCTGGGCGGCATCACTCCAGGCATTGTCCGGATCGATATGCGTTTCCAGCATAAGCCCATCGTAGTTTAGATCCAGAGCCTGCTGTGAGATATCCTTCAGTAGCGTACGGTTGCCACAGATATGACTTGCATCGACTATGAGTTGAAGTTCGGGATAACGCCTTTTCAATTCCAGTGCAATCTCCCATCGAGGTATATTGCGGTAGACGGATTTACCGTAGGTACTGAATCCCCGGTGAATAATCCCCAGACGACTGATGCCTGCTTTATAAAGTCGTTCAATAGCTCCAATCCATAAGCTGAGGTCCGGGTTGATCGGATTCTTCACCAATACCGGAATGTCAATCCCTTCCAGCGCATCGGCAACTTCCTGAACCGAAAACGGATTCACCGTGGTACGGGCTCCAATCCAAAGCACATCTACGCCTGCTTTCAAAGATTCGAAAACGTGCTGGGTATTGGCCACTTCAACGGTTGTTTTAAGGCCGTAGGTCTCTTTGACCTGCTTTAACCACCGTAACCCATCCCTACCAATACCTTCAAAAGAATTCGGTCTTGTACGGGGTTTCCATATCCCGGCGCGAAACAGGTCAATGTTTTTGTCAGCAAGTTGTTCGGCGGTGCGCATTACCTGTTCTTCGGTCTCTGCACTACAGGGTCCGGCGATAAGAACCGGTCTCTTCAGGTTTTCAAAAACGGGTTTGATGTTCATTTCCATGATGGATTACTTTAATATTTTGCGAATGTGATTTGCTTGATCAATTAATTCGTGGAAAGTATTAAAATCCTTTTTGATTAGAAGGCTTCGAAATCGTGATAGGACATTGATGTGTTCATCCAATACATCCAGTACATTATCCCGGTTCTGGCGAAAAATAGGAACCCACATATCCGGTGAGCTCTTTGCCAGCCGCACCGTAGAGTCAAAACCACCACTGGCGAGTTGAAAAATCCTTTTTTCATCCTTCTCCTTGGCTAATACCGTAAGGGCTAAAGCAAATGAGGATATATGGGAAATGTGGGACACATATGCAGCGTGCAGATCATGTTCATGGGCTTCAAGTTCTACAATGCGCATGCCCAGAGCCTCATAGAGCTCAATAACTCTTGCCACCGCATCTGATGCGCTCCCCTCCCGATTACAGATCACTGAACATTTGCCTTCAAATAACCCACTGATGGCTGCCCCTGGGCCGGAGTTTTCCCGGCCAGCCATGGGATGCGAGGCCACATACCGGCTCCGCATCGCATGATCTTTAACCGATTCTATCAAGGCTTCTTTGGTGGACCCTGCGTCCATCACCGTCTGGTTCGCATTGACCTGATCCAATATTCCGGGCAAGACCTGCAGCATGGCATCCACCGGTATGGTTAAAAGTACCAGATCCGCTTCCAGGAGGGCTTCGCTCATCGGCAGGACCAGATCAACCAAGCCCAATTCGAGAGCCTGCGTGGCATGGATTTCATTATTCTCCACACCGATAATCCGTGTAGCAAGGCCCCGCTCCCGGATATCCTTTGCAAACGAGCCACCAATGTGCCCCAGCCCTATTATCGTGATCTGATTCATGACTTAATTGCCGCAGTTGTTTTTAAGCGCTCCAGCGCAGCATCAAAGGTAGATACCGGGGCGCATAATGATATACGGATGTACCGGTCACCCCGGGATCCAAAGATGCCTCCAGGCGTGATAAATACATCGTTTTCATACAATATCTTATCGGAAAGCTCGTAGCCGTCACGGACCTGGTCAGGCACCTTTCCCCAAACAAACATTCCAACGGAATCCGGGTCATAGCTGCAGTCCAATGCATCCATAAGTGCATAAACCCGCGCTTCCCTTTCCCGGTATACCGCATTCAGTTGATCGAACCAATCCTGCCCTAATGCAAGGGCATGAGCGGCCGCAAGTTGCGCAGGGGCGAACATCCCGGAATCCATGTTGCTCTTGAACCGCAGGACATCCCGGATTATTGCTGCATTTCCTACCATGGCTCCCTGTCTCCAGCCTGCCATATTGTGACTTTTACTCAATGAATTTAACTCGACAGCTACTTCCCTGGCTCCAGGTCTCGCCATCAGGCTGAGCGGCTGGTTGTTCCTTATAAAACTGTAAGGATTGTCATGTGCAAGAATAATGTTGTGTTTGCGGGCAAACCGGATACATGCATCAAAAAAAGTTGGGGTTGCCAAGGCACCTGTAGGCATGTGGGGATAGTTGATCCACATGATTTTAACCTTACTTAAATCTTGTGTGGCCAGAGCTTCCAAATCGGGCAGCCAGTGGTTTGCAGCATCCAGTTCATAAGTCCGGACCACCCCGCCCGCCAATCGGGTTGCAGATGCATAGGTGGGATAACCAGGGTTTGGTACAAGGACTTCGTCGCCGGCGTTGATAAAAGCCATGGAGAGATGCATAATACCTTCCTTGGAGCCGGTCAAAGGCAAGATTTCCTCCTGGGAATCAAGTTCAACCTGATACCAGTTGCGGTAAAAGCTTGCCCAACCTTCCCTCAATGCCGGCAAACCAATATACGATTGATACGCATGCATGTCCGGACGGGCACTTTGCTGACTCAAAACATGGATGACTGAATCATCCGGCGCGAGGTCGGGGCTGCCTATCCCAAGATTAATAATGGTCTTCCCGGATGCTCGCAATTGAGCGATCTCTTTCAACTTCAGGGAGAAGTAATATTCTTCTACTCCCTGCAAACGATTTGATGCTTCAATTGCCATAATAAGCTCCTTTAGGGTAATTGCCCAGTATTTTCATCCGGCCAGTAAACGGTTTGATAGAATCCAGGGCATATTTCATATGATTCCGGTCCTCCAGAATAAAATCTGCAAAGAAAAGGTATTCAAATGGCTTTCCCAGCAATGGAACCGATTGAATCTTGGTCAAGTTGGCATGGTGAAAAGCCAATATCGACAATACCTTATGCAAACTGCCTATCTCATGAGAGACGGTAAAACAAATGGATATCTTGTTGTAGAGAAATTCCTGCTTTCGAGGTTTCCGGTCAAGGACCAGAAAACGAGTATAATTTTGCTTGTTGGTTTCAATGCTGCGCTTAAGGATGTTTAATCCATACATGTCTGCAGCCAGCGTACTGGCAATGGCTCCAACTTCCGGCTTTCCCCACTCCTTTACCATCCGGGCACTCAGTGCGGTATCGATGTGTTCAATTATTTTGATGTTCGGCAGGGATTCAAAAAACTCACGGCATTGAGCAATGGCGATTGGATGGGAATAGACCTCTTTAAGATCTTCAGTTTTTACGCCGGGCAAGGTCAGGAGGTTCTGCTTGATACGCAAGTAGACTTCTCCAATGATGTTTAGCTTGCTGGTATACAATAACATGTAATTGGATAACAAGGAGCCGGAGATGGTATTTTCTATAGCCATCATACCTATGTCACAATCCTCATGGGATTCGGTCCGTTCGACCACCTCTTCAAACGTATCACAGGGAATGACCTGAATTTGCTCGGCCGGATAATACGTCCGGGCAGCAATCTCATGAAATGCACCTGGATAACCTTGAATACTCACTCGCTTCATAACATCTACTATCGTTTAAATAAAAAAGGAGTCTCGACTTCGGGACTCCTTTATTTTTTCAACCAAAACGGCTTAAAATCACCTGGAGTCCCGTGATTTTCTAAAATAAAAGCTAAAATAAAAGTGATATCTGTGCGCTTTGGTCATAAATTTCTTTCGGTTTTAAAACAAAAAAGGAGTCTCGTTCTCGGGACTCCTTCATGCTGCAAACGGCAATGGCACGCTAGGAAATCCCGGCATGGTCGCTAAAAAAGTAAAAATAAAAGGCACGTTTATGCTGCATGAAAGGCTTATTAACGAAGCAAACCTAGCACTTTTTACCGGACATTGCAATGGAAGCAATAAATTATTTATTTCAAATTGATGAAATGGAAGTATAACCTGACGGAAATCCGATTTGTTATAGATTCCTCTTGTAGCCCGGGTAGTTTAAATATTGGCGTCATCTGAATTAATCTGTCTGGCCAAAGTTGGAACCGCCTTTTCCAAAGAAACAGCCGTAAATGAAACGGCTAAGCCAATCCATTAAAGGCTTACGGCTTTTGATCAGACTGGATTCAGAATTGGCCACAATGGAAAGATTTATATTTTGATAGGTTAGAGTCAGACTAAGCCGGGTGTATACGCATGCAAGCTAAAAGCATAGGCATCCGAAGGATTACCTACCGAGTGATAAGCCATGGTGTCATCCAGATACGCCATGCTTCCTGCCTGATAGCGGCATACCGCTAAAAGTTTACCCTCTTCTCTGGGTTCATAGCGCCGCTCTTCCAGTTCGCCCTGGAGCACTTTATAGACGCATCCGCCTTTTGCATGCCCATGAATGGAGCTGAATTTGCCGGGTTCCCACCGGATGAGGACGACCTTCATAAATCGGTTTTGAACCAGGATGTAGCTCTTTTCCTCTCCCCGTCTGAACCGGCGAAATATTTTCGGATCATTGAAAACAACTTGCTGAAGTACGGGCAAAAATTGGGTCGCATTGTAAGATCCGTTGTGTGCGCTGAACGTCTTGAACAAATCGCGACAAACTTTTTCCAGGTTCGGGATGGTGCCTTTGGCAATGGCATTGGCTGCTACATCGGTCAATAGACCGGATGCATTGATGCCTTCTCCCATGGCGAATGAACGGGAAAACCAGCGGGTTATGGGTGATTTTTCCCTGTTCTGATTGGTTGGCTGAAGTGGAAGTACTGTGATGTCGTTGTTTGAATTTACATTGATTTTCATAATTCTTTGCTTTTGTATGATGCAAAGATGGACCTCAATGCAGGGGTGGGGTTTTGCCTAAAAGTTCAAGAATTTGACAAATCGGCTCAAATAAACGACCCTATGAACTTTCAGGTGTTTTTATAGTCGGAAAAGGTGACCTCCCGATCACCTTTTCCGGATGGAGACAAATCCTTAATTCAGGATTCAAAAGCAATCCGTGAGCAAGTAGTTTTATCATTCGCCTTACATGGATGTTCTATCCATCAACTATTCCAATTCACAGCTATCGGCTACTGCTCTGATTTCAGTGCCGCAATAGGATTTTCGCGTAAGGCCCGGATGACTTGCCAGAGTATCATCAAAAAACTGAAAGCCATTAATATCAGGACCGCAGGAGCCACATTGTAGAAAGAAATTGGATTTCGTTGGGCAAGGTTGTTAATCCATAATCCATTCACCCAAATAGCTAATGGTATTGCCAGGGTTAGTGAAATTCCAATCAACCAGATGAATTCACGGCCTACTGCATAAAACAAATGGGAAGGTGTCGCGCCAAGGACTTTCCGGATCCCGAGTTCTTTGATATGACTGCGCACACGCATGCTGATCATCCCCAGTAGTCCGAGTCCGGTAATGGAGATTGCCATCAGGGCGATGAGCATCAGTATCTTACTGATGTCAAATAAGAATGTATAAAATTCATTCATTTCCTGGCTGAGAAAACCACCTTTGAATTCCCGAAGTGGATCATATTCTTTCCATTCTTTCCGGATATTATTCACCACTTCTCCGGGGCGCGGACTAATGATTTTTACGTACGCATACCGATAATCGGCTGGTCGAACTCTTAATAGCATAGGCGTCAACGGTTTTAACATGGGCTCCCAATGATAATCCTTAACCACTCCAACAATCATGGCCTGATCGACACTGTCTCTAAATAAATACTGACCGACCGCTTTGTCTACCGGATCAAAACCCAGGCGCTTTGCCGCTAATTCATTGACGATTATCTGATTTTCGGTTCCCTGGGCAGCCGGACTAAAATTATTACCTGCCACCAACTGTAATCCCATGACACGGAGATAACCGGTATCCACACTAAAATGATAGATCGTCAATGGCTCATCCTCCTGGTGGAGCCGGTATCCCTCGGCCATTGCCACTCCAGTCCCCGGGTTATGCGAGGTTACGGTCATCTCCTGTACCCCGGTAATTCGGCTGAATCTAGCTTGTA
The DNA here is from genome assembly GCA_020636355.1 of Lewinellaceae bacterium. Taxonomy (GTDB): domain Bacteria; phylum Bacteroidota; class Bacteroidia; order Chitinophagales; family Saprospiraceae; genus JAGQXC01. The sequence continues at coordinate 40,880 of JACJYB010000019.1, forward strand.
CTTGGTTAAAATCATGACTCTGCAGATCCATTAGATAGATCTTTTGATTATTAAACCCGTAATCTGCGTTGGTCAGGTAACGCGCTTCATCTCGTATCAGGAATAAGGAGATGAGCATCAAAACCGAGAGTCCGAACTGGACACCCATCATGACGTGTTTCATGTTTAACTTTCTTCTACGTCGCCGGCTAGCGGGCATCACCGCTCCCTTGATGGTAGCCACCGGGTCCATCCGGGACGCATAAAGCGCTGGGCCTACCCCCGCAAGCAATCCCAGCAAAATGGAAAATCCGAAGAAAAGCCCATAAGCAACCGGTTCATCGTGCAATCGGATGCCTATCTGGTTAAAAATCCACATTGCGTTAAACTGGGCCAACAGAATCCGGTAGAAGATAATCGCAAATAACAGCGCTATGCCGGACATTAGTATGGATTCGATCAAAAACTGACCTGCGATTTCCCTTTTCTCTGCACCACTGGATTTGCGAATGCCGATTTCTTTAAAACGGTTTAGGGTTCCCGCAATCGTGAGGTTCGCATAATTAATGCTTGCTGTGATCATGACGATAAAAGCCAAAAGGCCAAAAAATCCCAGAATGAGCTTAGGCAAGGTAAAACCAATCTCATTGCCCAGGAAGCGCCCTGGCACGACTTCCGTGATCCCCTGCAAACTAAATTCGTATCCAGGGTGCTTTTCGTCCACTTTCATATTTTCAGCGGCTAGCCGATTGATGGCTCTTTCAATATTTCCCTTTTCTCCGGCATCAGTAAGCACCAGGTAATTGTAATTATTCCACAAGTTGTCCCATGCATCAAAATCCTCTTCGATATAACCATCTGCTTTTAACCGGTTCAGGGAGGAAAATGAAGCCAGGGCGTCAAATTTGATGTGGGTATCCCCGGGCGGTGGATTTAATACACCCGTTACTGTGAAATCATAATTTTCATTGAGTTTAACCAGCCTTCCCAATGCCCCGCCTTCCGGAAATAGTTTCTTAGCCAAGTCCCGGGTAAGCACTAGGCCATTCGGATTTTTTAAGGCTTGCTCCGGATCCCCTTCCATCAGGGAAAATCCAAAAACCTTAAAAAAATTCGCGTCAGCAAACAGGGATCGGTCTAACCGAATAATCCGGTCATCCGATCGGATTTCTCCCTGGAACCGGTGGTTTAAATTTGTCATTAACTCGACAGATGGGTAGCTGTTTTCCAAAGCGGCTCTTAAAGGTAAAGGGGAAGTTGCAAAACCGGATTCAAACAGGTTATTCTGCATACCTTTCTTATGACTAAGGATGCGATAGGTACGGTCACCGAACGGATGAAATTTATCATAATGATAATGGTTGTAAATTAAAAGGATGATCAGCAGGCATACCGACATGCTCAGGGATAATCCAACGAGATTAATCAGGCTGTACAATTTATGTTTCAACAAATTGCGCCATCCAAAACGGATAAAATGTCCATACATATTCAGTCAGGTTTAGTAGAATAATGCTTTAAGGGAAAGTTTACCGGGATCCACGTATGCTAATGATCAAAGCTTCTAACTCTAAAGCGAATTGGGTCAACGCACGTTGTAGAATCACGACATAGCCAGTCACCTTTATTGATTAGTTTACCATAGGACAACTGATGGGCTACATTTCGTTACAGGAAATCGTCACTTTTTAAAAAATGATTGACTGACTCTTCAGTCAGCAGATACAGGACAAGGATGATTTAATTTGCTCAAATCAGGCAGAAGATGCTTGCAACGTTCTGGAAACATTACAAGATCTAATTAAATTGAGCTACCAAACCAGGTGAAACAAAATTCATATTCGCAATCTAATGGCAAAAGAAAAAGGACACTGGAGCAAAGGGAAAGGGAAACTGGGTGTTTTGAAACCACTGATCGGTCAATGGGAAGCGGAAGTTGACTCTCCGATGGGTCGGATTCACTGCACGAGATCGCTTGCACCCACATTAAATGGTCATTACATCCAAATGGCGGTGCACTGGCAGTCTCCCGAATTTAAGTATACGGAGCATGCCATCTTCGGGATAAGCAATGGAACGTTGAATTTCTGGTCTTTTACTTCGGATGGTAAAAATTCAACCGGAACCATTGCTGACGGAACCGATATCCATCCCGAAGCAGTTTGCTTTGAAGCCCAAATGCCGGCTGGCCTGGCACGCATGATCTATTGGCCGGATGAAGCAAATGGTTATTACTGGGCCGTAGAATCAAAAAACAAAAAGGGGTGGAAGCGATTTACCCATCATCATTATTTACCTGTCCTATTAAGTAAACCTGATTACTCCGTCATCGATTAATTCCAATCCTGAAAATCTGCAATAATATGCCAAAATTAATCGCAATAGCCCCACAAATTGTCGTAGAGGATGTGGTGGCCACCGCCCGCTTTTATCAGGATAAATTGGGGTTTGCTTTAATTGGATATTTCTTGGATCCTCCGGTTTACGCCATGGTCGAACGAAATGGCATTCAAATACATTTTGGTCAGGCAGATGGACCGGATGTGCAAAAATCAAATGTACCACTCCGTAAAGTGGGCTTCGATTATTATTTATGGACGGATGACCTGGATGCATTGCATCAGGAAATGGTGTCCCGTGGTGTTCAAATAATCCAGCCACCCATCGACCGGGTATATGGTAACCGGGAATTTACCGCAGTAGATTGTAATGGCCTAGTCCTTACATTCGGTCAAATTTAAGTAGCTAATAATGCGAAATTCAAATCATCACATGCCAATTACATTTCCAATTAACGGTTGAAATGAATCGATTCACGCGTGCCATACATGCATTAGACCTCGCTGCTATCACGGAATTGTTAGAACAACCACGCTGGCAAAAATGGGAAGAGAAGACGGGCAAGAATGCATTGCATTACCTTGGCGATGTCCGCCCGAAAGATGATGCGGAAGCAGACCAAAGCATCGCTCTATTAAAATTACTGCTCGGAGCTGGTCTGGACATTAATTCCATCCATCGTATCCCGGACCCGGGTTGTGAGTTTCCCGCTACGCCGCTCTGGCATGCTTATGCTAAAGGCCGAAATAAAAAATTATATACCCAATTAATCCACCTGGGGGCAAAGCCTGATAATTGCATGTTTGCCATCGCCTGGAATGATGATGTGGATGCCGCTGAATTATTTACCCAAAATGGCGCTTCACTGACCCCGGGCGTTTTGCAGGCGGCTTGTCACTGGAAAAGATGGAAAATTGCAAATTGGTTTTTGGATCACGGCGCTGCAATCAATGAAACCGACGATAAAGGGAATAGTGTTCTGCAATTGGCCATACGTAGAAATGGCCCGGTTGAACTAGTGTCAAAGCTAATTGAAAACGGGGCGGATCTTCATCAGAAAAATTACAGGAATCAAGCTCCTGCAAATTTGCTGGATGCTTATTTCCGAAAAAATAATGCAAAAAAACCAGGAGACATTGGATCAATCTGACCCCTCCATCAAACTGGCCGGATCCCTGGCAGATTATGCTGCGGCTGAACTATTAATTCTTCAGTATGTGAAGGAACTTGGTGTCGATCTTGAGTTTCAGGATTTAATCTCAGAACTTAAAAATTTACCGACAATATATGGCCCTCCTCAGGGTGCCCTGATCCTCGTTCGAAGTCCCGAAAGTCAACCTGCAGGATGCGCGGGAATAAGATCCTGGCAGGAAACCATTGCCGAGCTAAAAAGGATGTATATACGTCCTGAATTTCGTAAGACGGGCATCGGAGCAAAGCTTCTTGACCATGCGATTAGAACGGCTCATAAACTGGGCTATCACCGGCTTAGGCTGGACACCCTGGCTTCGATGAAATCGGCTCAACGCTTGTATTTGACCAGAGGGTTTTATGAGATACCTCCCTACCGCTACAACCCCTTACCAGGTACTCAATTTTTTGAACTGAATCTGCAGGACAATTCCCAAATACCCTAATCTTCTTTGTTATTTTCCAGCCGTTCCTTTTTTCAACGGTCGGTCACAAACTTAATCCCGAAGGAAATGATCTGCGCATGCAGCCCGGTATTCCGCTGGTAATAATTATAATCCAGCGAGATGCTTTTAATTCCCAATACTCCAACATGTGATTTTAAAAAGATGTCGGTGTATTTAATCCCGATGCCATATTGGTTCGCATTAAAAGCGGACAGATCGTAATCACTCGTGTAATAGGTGTCCGTAGAAAGGTGTTGCTCATAAGGAGCAAAATAGTTTGCTGCCGTCTGGGTGTAGAAGCGGTAATTCGGATATAATGTGAATTTGCTGCCTAATTTGATGGGCAACTCAAGGTTTACCGTGTGTGATTGAATACCCCAGTCATCGTAATAATACCGGTAATAGGATTTCACCACCAGATATTCATTGACATAATAATGATACCGCAGACCTACCGGAATTTTTAACCGGGACTCAGGAAGCCGCTCGATGTCGTCGGCCAACTGAAATACGCCGGTATTTAAAGGCGATGTGTAATTGGGTATATTACTAGCAACGCCAATGTAATAATTGGAAACGTCAGAAAAATAAACCCGCTGCATGGGATTGGCCAGCCAACCGCGCTGGAGAACCAGGTCGGAAAAAATCGAAAACTGCGAACGTTTACTCAGGATCTGTGAAAAGCTTAAGGATAATGAATACGTATTTCGATTGGTATTATCAATCAGACTGGTATTGGACGGATGCCATATAGCAGCGCTTGACTTCGAGATGATAGTGCCTGATTGATCCAATATATCTACCCCGGTAAAAAATCCTGCATTCAGATCTCCTCCGGTTTGGTGATAGGTTTTTATTTCCGTCGGATATTGCGGAAACCATTTATCCAGATAGACTGATCCCTGGATTCCTAATTCGGTATTTTTTTGATTGAATTGCCGGACAAAACCCAACCCGGCGCCAAAAGAGCTATAATCAAACTCTTTCGAAACATTTAGATGACCGGAGTAAATCTTGTTTCGATCATCCGAAGAATGGCTATAGTTTAAACCGCCACTATACCACACATCACCCCGTGAAGCGCCGGAAGCGGCCACCCAGGGAGAACCCCTCACCACAGTCGTACTGCTTTCGGGCTGTGTACCCACCGGGCCTCGCGTACGGCCGCCCCCACTCCGGGAGGCTCCGGAAACAACCGTACCATACGAATAGGTTGTCACACTTGAAAATGGATTCAGGTTGCTGGAGGAAGCTGACGTATAGGCAGAAATGGTGGCATCGATCGTCAGTACATCGTCGTCATTCAAAGGAATGGATACATTGATGTCGGTGGCAAAATCGGTTAATTTCTCACTTCCAATACCTCCCGTTACGGAAGCGTTATTACCATCCTGGCCATACAAGCTGGTTAACAAGTCAATTTCCGTATTTTCCAATACGCGGTTTTTGTATTCCTTCTCCGACTTCTTGTCTGCATCGGTAGCCTTCTTAGTGGCTTGCGCTTGCACCCAGACCGGTAGGCTCAGCAGGATAATCCAAATAGGTGTTCTCATCGTGTTTTTCCTTAATTGCATCCGCAACCACCACCACTTTTTCCGCCGTTGGCACCGGAGGCACCTTCACGGTAAACCTGGAAACTGGTTTGAAATTTTTTGTCTTTACGGTCACTCAGCGCCATGTCCGGGTCATTCAGGTTTACCTTCTGGTATTCCTTGACCGTGACACAGGAGGTGGCCAGCATAAATAATCCGAATAAAGCCAGTGCTTTAATTTTCATGATGATTATTGATGTTTATGTTATCCGAGGTATGGATATTTCCATCCTCGTCAATCAGTATGCATTCGACGTTAGGCAGTTGATTGATGCGGGCAATGCCTACATCTACTCCCATCACAAATAAGGAGGTAGCCAGCGCATCTGCCAATTCAGCGCTGGGGGCAAATACCGTAGAACTTATGACCCCATGGGCTGGGTAGCCGGTCTTGGGATCAATAATATGGGTGTACCTTATCCCGTTGAATTCGACATATTTTTCGTAGTCGCCCGAAGTAACCACTGCTCCTTGTCTGACGGGAACCAGTCCAAATGCTTTTCCTTTGTCCATGGGATTGGTAATTGCTACTTTCCAGTCCTCGTCATCCGGTTGCTTGCCCCAGGTATTCATATCTCCGGAGGCATTGATAATCCCTGCCTGAACGCCGTAATCCATCAGCATTTTTTTTGCTTTGTCGGCAGCATATCCTTTACCAATGGCTCCAAAGCCAATTTTCATTCCCGCTTCCGGTAAAAAAACCGTGAAATTTGACTCGTCCAAAACGATTTTACCAAAGCCAACCCGTGAGACCGAATTTCGGATGGCTTCTACCGTGGGCATTTCAGTCATGGATCCGTCAAATTTCCAGATCTTATCCATCGAAGCATAAGTGATATCAAACGCACCATCCGTCAATCTGGAAATGGCCAGGGACCGCTTGATCAGATCGAAAAGCTCCTTATCAACCCGGACCGGCTCAATGCCGGCGTTGCGGTTTATCCGGGAAGTTTCGGAGGCAGGATCCCACGATGATATTAATTTTTCAATCCGGGATATTTCCTGCACAGCCAGATCGATGTACTGATCCGCCTTAATCGAATCCATCGCCACGACCGTGATGTCAAAACGGCTCCCCATCAACTTTAAAGTCCGGTTGAATATGGCTTGAGCCGAAAGTCCTGATGCCAATCCGGACAGGACGATTAAAAAGAGGGATTTCATTTTCATTGGAAGGAATCGAGTATTTCAATGTATTCTTCAGGCGAAGTTTTTTTGTACCCGGTGGTGCCAAGTACTTTGCCCGTTTGATCCAGTATCACCACCAGTGGAAAATATCCCTGCTTGTTGTATTGCTCAGCAAGTCTTTCGTTTTTCTTTTGTTGGGCGGCTGGAAGTTGATTGGCTGACTTCCGCGGAAAATCTGCCTTCAACAAGACGACATGTTCCTCGGCATATTTTTTAAACGCATCCGACTGCCAGATTTCGCGATCCAACTTAATGCAGGGAGCACACCAGTCGGAGCCCTGAAATACTAAAATGATGTGACAGTTCTTTGCAGCAGCTTCGGTCTCGGCTTCGTTCAAATCTGTCAGCCAGTTCTGGGCAGAGACATAAGAAAACAGTAAAATCATCATGGCAAGGGTGACCAACCACTTAAAGGGTGCTCTGGGAATTCGATGCATTGATGTCAGATTTTGCTATTCATATAGACAATACCACCATTCAATCCTAATAAGTTGCACGACTTCGAAATGTACTCATCAAATGTTAAAAATTGCAAGCCGAAACTTGCAATTTGAATGCTGAACAGGAAGAATCAGGTGCTGAAGCAATCTCCGGGCCAGAAGCAATGCTAATCAGGCGCGCCTTTCTGCCATCGTCCGATAGCGATAATCTTGCGAATGAGTTAAATTATGCCTATCTAGTCTCACTAATACTTGAATTGCCTTTGCCCAATTTCCGAAGTGGCATGGCTCACCATTTTTCATCCACCTTGCCCGGCAACAAATTAAATCGCTAAAAATGAAGGACGCTTGTTCGAATTCTGCCCCGTCAAAATGCATGCAGCAATTCCATTTACCCCTCAAAATGGTTCTATTGGCCTTGCTTTTTGCAAGCGTCTCAACAGCAACGGCCCAGAGCATAGTACCAGGATTCGACAAATCTGAATTCAGAGAGATGATGCTGATCTCTGTCCGTACCGCTTCCATAGAAGATTATGCTGAAAATTTCCCAGAACCGGAACATCACACCATGATCTACCAATCCAAACCCATCGGACTTGACAATTTATGGGACCTGTGGACCGATGACCAAAACCAGTCAGCGGTTATCAGCATCCGCGGCACCACCGAGAAGCCGGAAAGTTGGCTGGCAAACTTTTATGCAGCTATGGTACCGGCAAAAGGTACCCTCAACATTGATCCGGATTTTAGTTTTACGTACCAGCTCGCGAATGATCCAAAAGCTGCTGTGCACGTTGGCTGGCTCCTAAGTACCGCCTACCTGTCCCGGGAAATCGTCCCGCGGATAAAGACATTGTACGCAGAAGGCATCAAGGACTTTCTGATCATCGGACACAGTCAGGGCGGTGCCATTTCTTATCTGTTAACGGCCTATCTCTACCATCTGCGTGCCAACGGCATGCTCCCTGCCGACATCCGGTTTAAGACGTATTCCAGCGCCGCACCCAAGCCAGGCAACCTCTATTTCGCCTACGAATACGAAGCAATGACCCAGGGCGGATGGGCATTTAATGTGGTTAATGCGGCCGACTGGGTTCCGGAAGTCCCAGTATCCATCCAAACGCTGAAGGATTTTAATAAAATCAACCCATTTGTCCATGCCCGCAGCATCATCAAGTCACAGAAGTTCCCGGCAAAACTGGTACTGAAACATATTTACCGCAAGCTGGACAAACCTACCAGACAGGCTCAGAAAAATTATGAAAAATACCTGGGAAATCTGGCCTCCAGTGTCATTAAGAAAAATATTCCGGGATACACTCCGCCTGCATATTACAATAGCAATGATTATGTACGCACTGGCGTCACTATTGTTCTGATGCCCGATGAATCTTACTATAAGGAATTCCCGGACGACTCAACCAAATTGTTCAGACATCATGTCCACGGGCCATACCTTTACCTGTTGGACAAATTGCAAGACCAGAATACGGCAGAAAATACCCTGTTTGACGCTACCTGGGAACTGGAGTATATGTCCGGACTTCGAATTGCTTTTGAAGGACTGTTCCCGCAACAAAAGCCTCAAATCCGCTTTAACCGGCAAACCCATAAGGCGGAAGGAACGGATAGCTGTAATGGCTATGCCGCACCCTACCAGATTCAGGGCAATCAAATTACTTTCGGCGAGCCTGATCCGACCACCATGCGCTACTGTGGCGAGGGAGAAAAGCAATTCCTCAAGATGATGGAAAAAGTGAACAAATACCAAACCGATGCGGAGGGAAAGCTTAGTTTATTGCTGGATGGGGTACCCGTGATGCGCTTCAAAAAAATCAACAGATAAATGCCCTCCTCCAAGGATCCGCCTAAAGTCGGTATGGTCAACCGAATAACCATATTTAGAGCCTGCAGATCTTGAAAATTTTTATTCCGAATAAAATGCTTCATCCGGCAGGCACCCAGGCTCATTCCAGGCTTAGCAACCCGGTTTTAACTTGACGTATAGTCCATCTCCACGACCAGGTCATTCTGCTCTACCAGTGTCTTTTCATCCAGAAAAACTTCCTTGACCTTTCCAGGCTTAGGCGCAGCAATGGTCGATTCCATCTTCATCGCCTCAATCGTAAACAACGGTGTATTCAATTCGACTTCATCGCCTGGTTTTACCAAAATTTTGGCAATACTGCCCTGAAGCGGCGCACCGATCTGATTGGCGTTGGTGGCTTTGCGATTTCGCTTGATCTCCTTGTGCAGAGACTTATCGTGCACTTCAATGGCACGGGCTTGTCCATTTAGCCGGAAAAACACCAAACGATTCCCTTGCTCATTGGCTTCGGTAACATTGAGAAATTTGATGATCACTTGTTTGCCCTCTCCGAGTTCTACCATCAGTTCTTCATTCGCTTTCAGCCCATAGAAGAATGGTAGGGTGGGAATTTTTGACACATCGCCAAAGCGATTGATGTGCTCATAATATTGCTCAAAAACCTTATCGTACAACAACCAGGATAGCAGATCGAGCTCGGTGACTTCTTCACCTAGCTTGTCCCGCATCGCCTCCATACTGGACTCAAAGTCGATGGGTGTGAGGTGTGCATTGGGATGCTCGGTGTAAGGCTTTTCTCCCTGCAGGATGATTTTCTGGATTTTTTTGGGAAACCCTCCGTCAATTTGTCCAAGATCACCCCGCATCAATTCTTTTGCACTCTGAGGAAAAGCCAGGCTTTCTCCTTTGGTCAAAATGTCCTCGGCGGTCAGATTATTCGCGGTCATAAACAGGGCCATGTCCCCGACCACTTTGGATGAAGGTGTTACCTTGACGATATCGCCGAACAAATCATTGACGATGCGATAGTTCTTCTTGATGATATGAAACTTCTCTTCAAGGCCTTGCGCTCTGGCTTGCGGTCGCAGGTTCGAATATTGTCCTCCCGGAATTTCATTTTCGTAGACTTCCGCAGTACCTGCTCTTAATTCTGTCTCGAAGGGGTAATAATAGGTGCGCACGCCTTCCCAATAATCAGCAAACAGATTCAACGAATCAAGATCCATCGACTTTTCGCGCGGGTGGCCATTTAGCATTGCCACCATCGAATTGAAATTAGGCTGTGAAGTAAGACCGGACATCGAACTGATTGCCACATCAACGATATCCACTCCTGCATCAATAGCTTTTAGATAGGTTGCCGCCTGAATCGATGAAGTATCGTGCGTGTGGAGATGAATCGGAATGTCAATACGCTCACGCAAACTGGAAATCAACTGCTCTGCGGCCAATGGTTTCAGCAACCCTGCCATATCCTTGATTCCTAGTAGATGCGCCCCGGAATCCTCAATTCTTCTGGCCAGATCAAGGTAATATTGAAGGGTAAATTTGGTGCGTTTGGGATCCAGTATATCCCCGGTATAACACATGCAGACCTCAGCAAGGGCATCTGTCTCCTCCCGTACTGTACGCAAACTGGGCAGCATGGCATCCAGCCAGTTTAGCGAATCAAATATGCGGAAGACATCAATGCCGTTTTCCCAGGCTTTCACCACAAACCGTTCAATCAGATTATTGGGATAAGCGGAATAGCCCACTCCATTGGATCCTCTTAACAGCATCTGGAGCAACACATTGGGCATGGCCTGACGGAGTTTCTGCAGGCGTTGCCAGGGATCCTCACGCAGAAAACGCATGGCCACGTCAAAGGTGGCTCCTCCCCACATCTCCACAGAAAACAAATCGCCTCCATGCATTTTGGCGTAGTTTTCAGCCGCTTCCAGCAAATCCAGCGTTCTCATCCGAGTCGCCAGTAAGCTTTGGTGTGCGTCCCGGTAAGTCGTATCGGTATATTGAATGGTTTTCTGCGCTTTAATCCATCCCAGAAACCCTTCCCGTCCAAGTTTCTTGAGCAAGTCACGAGTGCCCTCCGGGAATTGCTTACGTGATGTTTCAGGAATTTGCGGCTTTAGAAACGTTTTGGCCGGATCGGCCCCCTTGATATCCGGATTGCCATTGACGATAACCTCTGCGAGATATTTCAACATTTTCGTTCCCCGGTCCCGCCATTTGGGAGGTTCCAATAATTCGGGGTGATCCTTGATGTAATTGACAGTTGCGGCTCCCTGACGGAACGTCTCGTCCTTAAGCAGATTCAGTAAAAATCCGATGTTGGTTTTCAGTCCTCTGACCCGGAATTCCCTCAAGGCGCGGTGCAGCCGGTCGGCGGCATCGGACAAAGTCCGACCGCTGGCCGTTACTTTCACGAGCAGGCTGTCAAAAAAAGGAGAAATAATGGCCCCCGGGTAGGCAGAACCGGCATCCAGACGAATGCCAAAACCTCCCGGAGAACGGTAAGCGATAATACTGCCATAGTCCGGTTTGAACTCATTGGAAGGGTCTTCCGTGGTTACCCTGCACTGGATCGCGTAACCTTCTTTATGGATGGAGGCCTGATTGTAAATCCCGATCTGGGGATCATTCAGCGCAAAACCCTGTGCGATCAGAATCTGCGAACGGACCAGGTCAATACCCGTAATCTCTTCCGTGATGGTGTGTTCCACCTGAATACGGGGATTCACCTCAATGAAATAAACGGACTGGTCCTGGTCGACCAGGAACTCTACAGTACCGGCATTGTTGTAATTAACACCCTGGCCTATGCGGATGGCATAATCATAAATTTTTTGCAGTGTAGCCGGAATGATGGTCAGTGAAGGCGCAATTTCTACCACCTTCTGATACCTCCGCTGCACGGAACAATCGCGTTCAAACAAATGCACCAGGTTACCATGGTGATCTCCGAGCAACTGAACTTCGATGTGCTTGGGGTTCTCTATGAATTTCTCTATGAAAACGGTGTCGTCACCAAAGGCTGTCTTCGCTTCGCGTTTTGCCGTTTCAAGTGCTGCCGTAAGATCTTCCGCTGACCGGACAACTCGCATACCGCGACCTCCACCTCCGGCGGCAGCTTTTACGATAACGGGAAATCCAATTTGATTTGCAGCGGCAATCGCTTCTGCAGGATCCTCCAACGAAGAAATTTTACCCTCAATGATGGGGACTTCGACGCGTTGGGCAAGTCTTTTAGCCGCAATCTTATCCCCTACATTCTCCATAACTTCTGCGGCAGGGCCTACAAAGACGATTCCTTCTTCCTGGCAACGCTTGACAAACTGGACATTTTCACTGAGGAATCCATAACCTGGATGGATCGCATCGGCCCGGCAATATTTGGCGACACGGATAATTTCTTCAATATCCAGGTAAGGTCTTAACGGGTCGTCATCCTTACCTACCTGATAAGCTTTGTCCGCTTTATATCGGTGTAAGCTGTAACGGTCTTCAAACGTGTAGATCGAAACCGTTTCGATATTCAGCTCTGAAGCAGCCCGAAGGATGCGTATAGCGATCTCTCCACGATTAGCGACCAATAGCCTCTTAAACTTTTTCTTCTCGGGTCCCATTTGTTTCACGGATTCTGCGATTTACGATTCTTTGGTCTTGGCTAGGGCAAAAATAATAGTTTGAAAAGGAAGGTTGTTGTCTTCCGGTCTTTCTCTGAGTTTGTCACCGGGCTTAACTGGTGCTATCCTGCATAAAGTTAAGAATCAATGGGTGTAAAACATCGTATTCAAGTAAAAACCCATCATGACCATAGTCACTATGGATCAACTCGAAGTGTGCATTTGGGATGGACCTGGCTAGCGCGTCCAATTCCGCTGCCGGAAACAGGATATCGGTGTCGATACCGATGATCAATGATTTCGCCTGGATGGAAGCCAATGCGGATGAAATGCTTTCGCGACCTCGCGCCAGATGATGGCTATCCATTGTCCGGCTAAGCGACAAATAGGCTAAGGGTGTAAATCGGTTGCTTAATTTCAAACCCTGATAGCGTTGATAGGTTGCCGCCCGGTGATCTTGCAATACCGGCACAATGTCGCTTTGAGAAATTTGGTAGGTGTGAAAGTTGCGGTAGGAAATCATACCGATTGAACGAGCAGCGATCAGGCCCTTCTCCCCTGCATTGGGGCTTTCGTGCAGATACGTCGGGTCAGCCATCAGGGCCAGCCGTTGTGCTTCATTAAATGCTATCCCCCAGGGAGAATGGTGCGCATTGGTAGCAATCGCACAGAGATGACCGATTGCCTCCGGCTCCTGGACAGCCCACTCCAGTGCTTGTTGCCCTCCCATGGATCCTCCCAGGATCAGTTCAATGTGGTTGATACCCAAATCGTCCCTTAACTTTCGAAAAGCACGGACGACATCACCGATGGTGATCAAAGGAAAGGTACTGCCATAGCGGGTCCCGGTTTCCGGATTGACATGATCCGGGCCGGTAGAGCCATAACAGGATCCAATGATATTTGCGCAGACGATAAAATAGCGCTCCGGGTCAAAAAGCCGACCGCCGCCCCAGAACCCATTCCACCAATCCTGGGGATCCGAGTTGGCCGTCAAGGCATGACAAACCCAGATAACATTATCTCCATGGTCATTCAGGGTGCCATAGGTACAATAGGCAATTCTCAACTCCGGCAAATAACCCCCACCTTCTAACTCGAACCGCTCGTCCAGATCGAAATATTGAATAGGAACGGTAACGTTTGCCTTCCAGGCATTTCTTCCCTGAGTTGTCGATACTCCGTTTGCTGACATGTACGATAAAATTAAACCAGGATCCCCGCAGCACGGGGGATCCCGGATCATGATTTTTGATAAAGGATCAGGCTACCCCTGAAGCAGCATGTACTTGTGAAAATGCCTGCTCCAGGTCTGCTTTGATGTCATCAATGTGTTCAATACCGGCAGAAATACGCAATTGATTGGGTAAAACGCCGGAAGCTTTTTGTTCTTCGTCCGAAAGCTGCTGATGCGTCGTAGCCGAGGGCTGGATGATCAGCGTTTTAGCATCCCCGACATTTGCCAGGTGACTGATCAGCTTCAGGCTATCCACAAACTTGGTCGCATTCTCTTTATTTCCCTTGATGGTGAAGGACAGGACACCGCCAAATCCATTTCGGAGGTATTTAGCGGCATTCCCATAATAAGGGCTGGACTTTAATCCCGGATAATATACTTCATCCACCAGAGGATGTGCTTCGAGCCATTCGGCTAAAGCAAGTGCGTTGTCCACTGTACGCTGAACCCTTAACGAAAGGGTTTCGAGTCCCTGTAACAATAAGAATGCATTAAATGGGCTCAAAGCGGGCCCAAAGTCACGCAATCCTTCTACACGAGCTCTGATGATAAATGCAATATTGCCAAAGGGGCCGTCGGTACCGAATACATCCCAGAACTTAAGACCGTGATAGCCTTCGGATGGTTCTGTAAATTGCGGATACTTTCCATTTCCCCAGTTGTAGTTACCGCCATCGACAATGACGCCTCCGATGCTGGTCCCGTGTCCGCCGATCCATTTGGTCGCTGAGGCCGTCACAATATTGGCCCCCCACTCCAATGGCCGGAACAGATATCCTGCTGCCCCGAATGTATTATCTACTACGAGAGGAATTTCATGTTGTTTGGCTACCCCACTGATGCCTTCAAAGTCAGGTATGTTAAAACTGGGGTTCCCGATGGACTCCAGATAAATGGCTTTGGTATTCTTATCAATCAGGCGCTCGTAGTCGGAAGGCTTTTCTCCGGCAGTAAATCGCACTTCAATACCCAGGCGTTTAAAAGCGACCTTGAACTGGTTGTAGGTCCCTCCATACAGGTTCGCGGAGCTCACAAAGTTATCGCCAGCCTGGAGGATATTGTTTAATGCAATGAACTGGGCAGCCTGTCCCGACGCTGTCGCCAGAGCCGCCACGCCGCCTTCCAGGGCAGCTATGCGCTTCTCGAAAACATCCGTCGTGGGGTTCATGATGCGGGTATAAATATTGCCAAATTGCTTCAGGGCAAACAGGTTGGCGCCATGTTCGGAATTTTCAAACGTATAAGAGGATGTCTGATAAATGGGTACTGCCCGTGAGCGGGTTGTTTGCTCGGCTTCCTCATAACCGGCATGGAGCTGCAGGGTCTCAAAGTGAAGTGAATTTGACATAATGTTATTGATTTAGAAATGTTTATAAAAGGTTAATTGAATGACTTAACACGATCATGCCCTACGGGTCAGTTGGTACCGGAGACACTTAGGACTCTTTGGACGGCGGACTGACCGGCAATGGCATTACATACAACAGCAATCCAAGGTCATCACTGGATGTACCGGATACTGTGCTACAAACTTATTTTCGGGAAAATGTGATTTGCTCTGAAACATGAATGATTGCTTTATATGCCCAAAAATTTTGGCGGGATGTAGCACCTTGGTATTTCCAGGTTGCTAGGGTTTCACAGAGCCCGATCTCTCCACCCTTCGTTATAAACTCAATCTTAAAAGAAAGATCAATACTACAATATTACAACGCCTTTCATGATCATGCAACAATCAAAGTCAAATATTTCAATATTGATAAAATTTTGCCCGCTTTCATACAAATGATTCACAAAATCAGCTCTAATAATAGCGAAAAGGGCCCACCTTGAGCGCATGCTTCAATTCCGGAGCGGCATCATTCCAGGATTTTAATACCATTCCATCCAGCCGCGCGGAACTGATGATGTCGATTTGTTTTATCAAGATCAACGCATCATCATGTGGGCTGGTCTCAAGCACCGGCATGACCATGGTGCCCGCCAAGGAAAATGATTTGAGCTTTCCGGATTGAGTCCTAATCTCATCCAAATCACACGATCTGTTCTCCGTAAATACCACCTGTATCCAGTTGCGCTCCGACCAGTAGGGCCAATCCTGTTTCAGATTTAATCGCGCGTACTTTTCATCCGGCAAAACGTCGACACCAATTCGCCAGGAAGGAAACGCTTCGTGGATATGGCGAATCATCCGGTTCACCTGTTGGGTCCGGTAAGTGTCCCAGTTTGCCCACATCAGGGTATCGGAGGGCGTTATGGCGGTAGGATCAACTCCAAATTCTTTTTTGAAATTCCCGGTGCAGCGGTCGCAATAACAATAATCCTGTTGCCATCCATCACTTTCCGGATAATGCAGATCTTCCAGTAAAATGGCAGTAACACCGTATTCACTTTCCAACCGTCGGTAAACAGCAATCCAAAACTCGTCTACCAGTTGCTCGGAGGGGCAAAAAAAACGGCCTAAGTCAACCCCAACCTGGCCCACTCTGGAGGTGGCTAGCCAGGTCATTTTCTCCGACACCAGCGGACTCCCGTTTCCTCCGATGGAATACACTTCAAGCCTGGGAACAAAGCTGATGGGGTATTGGAGAGACAATTTCATCAGGAAACGCAATGGATCCCAACCAGCAAACACCGGATTTTGGCGCAATCCCGGATGCGCATCGGGATAAATGGCGTACCCATCGTAAATCACCTTTGGAAAGATCACCTGTATACCTATGCCGACCATTTCAATCACCGCTTGCCGCAAGGCGACTGAATCCATATCCCCTAAGTCCAAATAGGCCCCATGAATGCCGAAGTAAGGTAAACCTCCGGAAAACTGGTAGTCACGCGCAAGGGAATAAGCGGAATCCAGGGCAGCCGTCTGACCATTTTGTTGGAAGACCCGGGTCATCCTTTCTGCCTCGTCATGGTAACTGATGGTGGGTGTTCCGTAGGGCTCATTCAACAAAAAGTTTACTTGTTTTAACCGTGACTTGGGGCTTGCATCCACATAAACCGAATCCCGGTCAAAAGAAATAGGTACTCCCGGAAAAATGTTCCGTATGATCCAGTCCGATCCTTTTCCCCATCCGCATATCAACCAACCATCCGCCGGAATCGTGTCCGGACAGGATGAAAAGCGGCTGACGGTATCACCCCGGACCAGTGCCATAGTGCCCCAATGGATCCCGGTAGGCACCTGCTTAACTTCGGGCGTAAAAAGAATAAGGGTATTTTCTTTCGACACGCTCTTTAATTCGCCGGGACCCGGATCGATTTGGACTACATGCCCCAGTCGATAGGAGGCGTCTTCTGAGTTCGTACAACTTTGAATACCAAAGAGGGCCAACAAAAGAATTGACCACCGAAAAATGAAGTTAATCTGCATGCGTCAAAGATATCAATTCATCTTCGAAGACTTCCAGTCAGCTTGCAAACCCGCAATTCAATTTAATTATACACAACCGCTTTTACCGGAACAAACAGGAATACCATGTAGAAAGTAAAAGCCACAAGGAAAGAGGCTGCATTTCTGCTGCAGAAATTTGCAATACACAATTTTTCTCGGATAATACCTCCTCTGCAATGACTTGGTCCATTTCCAGGACAGCTAAATAATTCTTTTGATCTTCTCCGAATAATTCCATTAAACATAAATTTTCAACAACAAGCGCACTGGCTTTATTTATTTTATAATTAATCCGGTATTTTATGCTGTGTCCGTGGTCCAGCGGAATTTCGTCCATGTTTTCCGGAGTCAAATCCATTTCATTTTGACTAACATAAAAATGACTCAGCACATATTGTTTTAAATATTTAGCAGTTTCGCTATCCGAAACAAGGTCACCCTCCTGAATCTGGAAATACAATCGGGCTGCTTCATTTACCGTCCAGGGCAATTCCACTTCAACGGTAAGTTCATCTGCGTTTCTGAAAATTAATGTATGTGTTTCCATCGGGTTATGACCTGCCACCAACCCTAAATAACCTACCATTAAAATTAACACCAATAACCAGCCATTCATATTAGCGGAGTTTAAAGTCATTAGAGGGAGTTCCGGTCAAACATCGGCTGATGAATGGATAAATATCGGTTATGACATAATAATACGTGCCTTCCGGATATTCCGGTGTCACTCCGGTACGTCCGTTGCATTCGTCGAGATCACCCAATCCGCTCACGTATTCATAGTCTGCAGTATAAATACCCGAATAATTTCCACAGGGAGCGGTAATTCCATCACCGGGACGTTCACCGGATTTCAACCGGTAACTGGACGAAAGATTAATCAGTGCACTTCGTGCATTATCTGCATCAGAATACCCGTATTTATAATAAACAGGAAATCCATCCGCTGCATAACCAACCAGCGTCATTTTTGCCGCAGAAGCATTTAATTGCTCCAAATAAAGCATTGGGCTGCCATGGTAGTGATACTTCCCGGTAGGCTGTACATGGGCATTATTGCAGTCAAGTCCCAAATTTACGGACATAGCGTCCAGGTTCCAGGCCCAGTTCACATTGTTGAAGTTGATCGGGCGAGTATGTGGCCAAGGCTCTGCCGCTTCCGGATCCATTTCCACTCCGTTTAACATCATTCCAAAGGAATACCTGGGGCCGGAAGACGGGTCAAACAACCAGGTTAATGTCCCCTTCTTACTGGGCTGCGTGGTGATGTGGTAAGTGGCTTGCTGAGGACGGATCGCATTGGGATTTAGCGCCCCGGCCTTGTTGCCAAATAATCCAACCAGGTGATCCGGAATGCCATTGGAGGTAATGGTGCGGGTAGTTCCCGAAACGGAAATGGTTACCTCACTATCCCACCCTAACGTCTCCGTACATTGCCCCCTGGACAAATCATAATCCTCCACATCCGTACAGGAACTTGTGTTATTTATACCCGTTACATTCCCGAGTACCATGTCACTTAATTGTTGTTTATTACAAGCCTGTGGGAGGATTGCAAATAGGATAAAGCCCAAATAAATCAAAAATTTCATAGCCTGCATTTTATTTTTTAAAAAATTGAAATTGACCTTTAATAATCCAGGTCTTTTTTAATGCCTTCTATTCAATTAGTCGACTTATAGCGCTTTATCCCTCGGCAGAACTCCTTTTAAAAGTCGAAGGATTTTAAAAAATAATTATTAATTTATTTTCATTATCCGGATGGTTTCATGAAGTCCTTCTCCGTCAACTTTTAATACGTAAACACCGGAGTGCACGCCCGAAATATCAATTTGTCCGTAGGTTTTGTTCTTCCAGGTTACCGTTTTGATTAATTTGCCGGTGACATCGTAAATACACATTGAAACAGCTCCATTCATTACACCCAAATCAACCGTAATATATTGCTGAAAAGGGTTTGGATAAACCTTGATGGCAGTGGCACCCATATCGTTCGTTCGCGGTTCCAATTGTACCTCTCCGGAAACCTCACTGCAGTTATGCGCATGGAAAACATCCCTGTTTACGAACCGGGCAGCTGTATTCCGTTCTATAATATCAGATAACCGGGTAGCTTCAATCCGATCCCTGTCCTCCTTTTTTAAATATTTATCGTATTTGTAAAAATAACGGTCTCCATCCCGGAGATTGGTAAATTGTTTTTTCAGGATCTCTTGCAAAGTCTTGCCAAGGGAACTACCCTGTTGTTTGTCTTCAACGAGCAAGCCCACCCACAGATCAATATCATCCACCGAAGCATACATGGCCTTCAATCCATTCTGCAAGGTGCGATCACGGGTAATATCCTGCCAGTCTTTTGCTTTGCGGCCGGTATAGGCATTCCGCACGGTATTGTAATCCGGCAAGCCATGGTCACGACCCCGCTGGATGTTCAAACTGGCCAGATCCAGACCAATGGCATTGACGCCGGACGGGTCACCAAACAGCAGATTGCGTAACTCGTCAACCAGAAATGGATCTACTTCGTATTGGGTCTGGAAAGCCAGTCCTTGGAGAATGGCGTCAATTCCATTATTGGATACGACCTGCGGATTAAAAAATCCACTGACCAGATTCACGCTTCCCTGGCCGGATTCTTTGCACCGGTCATCACGCAATAGCAATTCCGGCGTCACCATCGTATGCCCCAACCGGTAGGCGGCTGTCGCAAATAAATTCATGATATCAGGCTGTATTTTATCATTGTACCCTTTCGGGCCGGGCAAGTTAACGCCAAGTGCCGGTAAAAACTCCTGATAAGTAACCGCCTGGATCAAAGCGCCAACTTCTTTCCGCGCTTCCTGGAAAATGGTCTCATCGTCCAACATGCCCTGGGCAACCAGCCGGTCACAGATTGCATTGTGTTCTCTGACAAAGAGGGTGTGCAGTGCAGTAAGTCCCGGTTGCTCGGCTGCACGCACATCCCCAGCCACAAAAGTCTTCACCGTGCCGCCGCCATCTCCGGCCATGGAGGGTGCATCCGGGTCAATGGAGGAATTGTATGCTCCGGTGAGGGTGTTGTAGGGAAGCAAATCTCCGGCGGACATTTTCATTTTACCCTGCGAATGGGTGCGCAGCCAATCCGTCCTTTCACTATTGGCTCCATAAACATTTGAAGCGTCGATCCAGGACGTGATCAGATTAGACTGCTGGCGGAAATCATTGGCACCTGTGGTCCCATAGGCTTCCGACCGGAAAAAAGGAATTTCATTCTTGAACCACGATTCATCATCAGGTAAAGAAATTGGGACATACTCAGTATTCCCTTCGGGCGTCAGATCGATATCGTGATCAATAAATTGACCCCAGGTGAAAACCAGTGAACTCAGCCCTGCCTGACTCACCAAGTCGGACTTCTGTACACATAAACTATTGGAAATTGCCCGCGGAGAAGGTCTTTCTGGTCCGGCCATCGCATTCCAGTGGTCCTGGTCTCCGTACGCCGCCGGTAAAGATCTCAGCAGAGGAATGTCCGTAGCGCCCCATTCCTGATGCCCCTGGGTGCGGTTATTACAGGTCCCGTCCAGGCTCCGGTATGGACTATCCGGGCAACCCTGGTTGTTGTTTCGAGGCTCTCTCTGATCGTGCATTACCGGTTGTCCATTCACGGATATCCGGTGTCTTTTCTGAGCCATGAGAGGCATTTGTAAGGAGAGCAATCCAATAAATAGCAGGCTACGAGCTACGATTTGCAGTTCTTTCATTTTTACTACGATTTTTACCCCAGGAGAAGTTGTCTTAACCACCTGAGCGGATGATTGAATTAATTAGGATTATTTGGAGTAAAAATCAATGCATATCCGAGGATTTTGGAGGGTTGACCTTGCCTCTTCTACGAGACTCCGGGGGGCGTCTTAGCAGGTCAATGATCAATCCATTCACATGCTTCAACTGGTCCGGACGACAGATCTTTCGTATTTCATCAAAGTGCCGGTCATTGAGCAGGTAGATCTGCCGGGAATAATTCATGATGGAGTCCAGCAAAAGGGATTTTTGGTCCGATGCTTCATCTGGGAACAGGTAATATTGCTCACTGGCCTGCTGTAATTTTATCTGAAGCGGACGGATAGCTGTTCCATGCCTGTCCTTACTATCCAAGAAAGCCTGCATCTGGTTGTCATCAAATTGAAATATTTCGCGGATCTGACGGTCTTCCCTCCTTTGCATCGCTTCCTGGCTATTGCTCCCTGAGAAAACCGATGAGAATACAATGGCCAATAAGATAACATTGAGCACGGTGAGGACTCCCACGACAAGCAACAGTAGTCTGACTTTACTCATAATAGATGGATTTAACCGGAATCAGCTCGTATTGCTCCGTGGACTGGGCAGCGGTGTATTGGGTGGTCCTTTTCATCCGAAATTGGATAAGCAATGCATTGGCAGCAATCAACAAGAGCAGAGCTGCAGCGATTCCGATGATGGTGGTACGGCTGAATCGTAGATTCTGACTGGATACAAAGCGAACCGCCCTGGCTTCCAGGTTCAGCATCCTTTCTTCCGGCATGACCGCCGGCTTAGCATTTTCTAGCGCATTCAAGAGTTGTTCATTAGGTAAATCTTCAAGCATAATGTTTCATTTTGGTAACACATCCGGTTCCTGTCCGGCAAGGATTTTTGACAAATTGGATTTTGCTCTTGCAACCAGGCTTTCCACGGCTTTCGAGGTTGTTCCCATGTAGTCAGCAATATCTGCGTGGCTTTCATGGTCAATCTTCGCTAAAATGAGCGCAGTTTTTTGATTCTCCGGTAATCGATTGATTGCCCTGAACAAACTTTGCATCGCTTCCTTACTTTCCAACACAATTCCCGGATGCCTGAAATCTCCAGGTTCTTCTCCCTCCAGGGAAGCGATTTGCATGCTTCTCTTTAGGCGGCTTCTTGATTTGATGTGGTCCCGCACCTTGTTCATGGCTATGCGATATACCCAGGTCTTGAGGGATGACTCCCCCCTAAACTGTCTTACGCCATCCAATGCACCGAGCAAAGTATCCTGCACCAATTCTTCCGCATCTTGCTCATTTTGCACATAACTCAACAGGAAATTATATACCCATTCTGCTACACACCGTGCAAACCGCCGGACTTCTGCCGTCTCAAAAGCCCTCAACTTCTCGATATCAATAGCTTGTTTGATTGAAACTTCGGTTGTTATTGATCCATATTATCGTGATAGTAGACAAACGCAGATAAAACCCTCGCTTAATACATATTTTTTAAAAAAATAAGTAACGAGGTTAATATTTAAGCGTAAGAACGCCTGAACGGGGTGTTAAGAGCAGCATAGACTTGGATGAGCAGTAGATCCGATCCCGTTTACAGAAGGAATTGAATCTTTCTGCTTGATTGCTCATCGCTAAATCACTGGCTTAAAAGGCATCACCTGGTCGCGGTCAACAATTTCGTCATCAAAGCGATTTGCCATCGTCTGGATGCAGGAATATTATTCATCAGACGTGCTGTTGAATTATTTATTGGACCGGTCTCACCACCCATTATGGCAGTGATCCATTGGTTCAGCGGTCGGTCTTTCTGATCATCGAGCTTCTGAAGCCAATCGGGATGGACTGCCCAGCCAAAATCGTTGGCTACTCGCCAATTCAGAATGTCCAAAACAGAAGGTTGATCCTGATCCCATCCTGCTTCATAGACTTTGCGTGCAAAGGATTCTGTAGATTTATCCCCTTGCGCGGCAAGGGCCCTGTACAGTAAATAATTGCTTAACCTTTCCTCCGGATCATGCGGTTTACCAATCCCCAGATTTTCTGGCCACATTAAAGATTTATCCGCCCAGGAAACCGCTTGGTTGTTTTTCCCTTTTTTCAGCGCGTCCAGGCTCAAATTTAAGGTTGCCTGGTCCCATAGTGCTTTACCATAATGTGCTCCTTCAAATGGAAGTATGGTGGTTTCCTCGAGCAGCTGGTAGGCTTTTTCAAATTGATTGTTCAACAGAAAAGCCTGCACAATCGAAGGGGTCAACCGGAAATCCTTCGGAAATTTTTGATAAGCTTCTTCCGCCCATTTCAGAGCAGCTGCAGCGTCACCAGCCTTGAGGTAAAAATCAAGTAATGCGGTATAACTTCGCCAATCCGGCAATAATTTGAACGCCCGCATCAGATCACTCTCTGCCCCACCTGTCTGGGATTCATCAAAATCAAACCGGGTCAGGTAGAAAGCTGCATTATCCGCTGATGATCCGCATAAATCAAAGTGCCTGCGGGCCACTATCGGGTTATCCATGTACCAGGCTATCAAGGCCCGGTAATAATGCAATTTCCAGTGGTCGTTATAGGCCAGCATCCGGTCCAATTGAACCGCTGTCTCCGGCCGGAAAGGGAATATATAATCCGTCGGTGCTAACAGAAAAGCAGTTTGATAGCTCTGGGTATTTTGGCCCAACTTCTTCGACCACCCATCCATATGCAAGGCAACGAGTGGATTATCCCGGTATGGCTTGACAATTTCCATGGCCTGACCTATCTCTCCTAATTCCGCATAGGACAAAGCTAATTCCAGATACGTATCTGCGATGAATTCGTTGGTGACCACTTTGTCAAGCAGCCCGGCTCCAGGGTGGGAGGAATTTATGATGTGCAACTCTACCCGGGCAAGGTGAAACAATGGAAATTCAGTGATCAGATCTTCCAGCACCTGTTCCGCCTCTTCATTCCGATTTAACCGATGCAGCGCCTTCGCCTCCAGCCAGCGCCCGGTAGCATTCAGGCCATCGTACCGCAAGGCTCTCTTTGCAAAATCCAGGGCCTGTCGGAAATTTCCTCGCGTATAGTGAATCTTGGCCATCTGTAGATTCGCAGGCATGGCAAATGCCGGATCCTTGGCAGCAACACTAAATCCGTCCAAGGCATCATAGTCCTTAGCGGTTGTTTTTGAAAGCACACCGAACAGATAATTAGCTTCTCCATCATAGGTATTCCAGGCCATCGCCTTGCGAATCCAATGCCGGGCTTCCTCATAGCGCATCTGTTTCAGGTGTAATTCGCTCAATGCATTCATAGCCGGGACAAGCGTCGAATCTTGCGCCAGTGCTTGTTCAAGGGTTTCCCGGGCATGATGGTAGTCTTTTGCCCGCAATTGCTGCAATCCCCAGAGGTAAGTTGCAAATGCAGCATCAGACCGGAACCCATCCAGTGGACGGCTCAGAATTTTTTCCTTCTCTTCGGACGTGGCATAATGCAATCCGCCCTGGTTGATATCAATGGTAAAATCTTCGTTTTCAGCATCCAATGACCAGGAGTGAACTTCCATTGGTTTTAAATGCAACGTTTCTCCTACAGCTTTTCTGCCGGCAATGAATAGGGCCACCGGGTAATCTCCCTCTTCGACCGGGCTAAACTGGACGTTCAGCTTTCCATTTTCTACCTGGGCAAAAAGGGCGCCTGTCTCATTCGCGAAAGTAAGTCCTCGCATTCCCTGGATTGGATACCAGTGCTCTCGAAATTGCTCGGTAGCCATTGGAGCAAAGTCCTCAACGATAAATGGCGAATGGGAAGGTAACGTCTGATTGTAACCCAGGCCGCTCTGCAATTCCGTATACTGCCCTTTACCCAGTTCCGGATCAGTCAGCAAATCAACCCAAATGGCTCCATCACGGGCTAACGACCAATACCAGATCTTTTTGCCCAGTTTATCTGCAAACGGGGACCAGTGCACCATCCCCCAGTTTTCGGAAGGATAATAGGCGCCATAAAAGTCCGTGGCTTGCCCCAACACATGGTAAGAGTGACTTCCTCCAAAATCATTATTGCGATAGTACGAAAGATCGATGGCTTGCTCATTGACCGGATAGGGCCCCGGAAGACCATCATGGAATATTTCATGCGTACCTGGATAGTTGACCTGCAGATCACTGGCTACATCAAAAGCAGCATTGGACCAGTGATAAGATAATACCGGTAAATCATTCTCATTGTGCCAGGTACCATTGGTCTCAAAGCTGGCTTGATCCGCAGGCAACCGGATCTCAATCTGCCAGTAGGTGTGTCCGGTTCGGTTGGGTGCGCCCACAAAGCAACTGACGCTACCATCCGCATTATTGGTTGTCAGGTAATCTACCGGGGTGGCCGTGTTGACCGTATGACCATACGATCCAAAATTAAACTCAATCCCTCCCGAAGTCCAGGGCCCTCTGGACGCAATGTTGCGAAACTTGACCACGGGATTGTAGTACACAAAGTCCTTTCCGGAAGATTTGATAAATGCCCCCAAAACCTTTCCTCCAATCTGGGGCGCCACATAAACCTTGATGTATTCATTCTCAAGGACCACAATCTGCCAATTCTGCGCGGATGAAGTTTTTGTATAACCGTCAAAATGGTAGTAAGGGTAATTGACATCCATTTTCGCAACAGGATTAGGGTCACCAAATCCATAGGTTGGAATAGGCATAGACTCCACACGAATTGAAGCTTTTTGCGCCCACAATAGGGATAAACCGGATACGGTTATTCCCATTTGTATGAGGAGATATGCAATAAAGGTCTTGCCGTACATGAAATTGAAGTTTCACCCAAAATAGGCTTACTGGATCAGTTAACCAAGATCACGAATGCATTTGGCATTCAGTGACGGCAACTGTGTTCAGATCATGCCAACAAAAAAAAATTGGGCAAAAAGGGTGATATCCAGGTAACTTATGGCACCTAATGAAAACGACACCAATGACTGATCTTTCAGACGTCGATGGCAACCTGCAGCGAATGCTGCATTTTGAGACCTGTTATTTGGAAGTTTTTCCGGCATTTGCCGCTTTTGTTCATCAAAGGGGAGGACACCTGGAGGCGGCAAGGGAGGTATTCCAGGAAGCGCTGTTGATCTATTATGAGCGAATGGTCCGGCAAGCCTCCATCGAAGGCAACCATAAGTATCTTTATGGCATTTGCCGACATGTTTGGCGAAGAAAAAACCGCCATTCCGGCACCCATCTCCCGGAACTCACTTCCTCTGAAATCGCAGATACGGACGGACCCTATGAGGAACCTTCCAGCCATAAGTTGAAAGCCCTTCTTTCCCGCGTTGGAGAGCGCTGCATGGAATTATTGACTTCCTTTTATTACCACAACCAAACCATGCAGGAAATTGCACATGCCTTTGGATTCTCCGGTGAACGGTCTGCCACGGTTCAGAAATACAAATGTCTGGAAAAGGTCAGGGAGCATGTTAAAACTAAAAAAATGACCTATGAAGACTTCCTGGCGTAGACTAAGGCAGATCGAAAAATTCCTTACCGGAGAGGTAACTCAAATGGAATCAGATCTTTTCCGTGCCCGGCTTGATCGGGATGAGGATCTTAAGTCAGACCTGTCGGTTCAGCGGCAGGCTTACCAGGTAATTCGGGATTATGCCAGAAAGCAGGTGCAGCAGGAAATTGCTGCAATCGATCAGCGCCTGTTCAATGGTGGTCAATCCCAGGAGTTCCAGCGACAGATTCACCGAATATTTTCCTGATTTCTTAACCAATTCACTCCATTTATGAAAACATCATCGGTAATCCCGATGGTCATTGACCATATGGGATCGGTCGAACGCGTCTTCGACATTTACAGCTTATTGTTAAAGGAGAGAATCATTTTCCTCGGTTCGGGGATTGATGATCAGATTGCCAATGTGATGGTCGCTCAGCTTTTGTATCTAAATAGTCAGGATCCAACACGCCAAATCGACCTTTACATCAATAGTCCCGGGGGCTTGGTTTACGGGGGCATGGCTATCTACGATGCCATGCAAATGATATCTGCTCCGGTTGCCACCTATGCGGTCGGCTTTACCGGAAGCATGGCAACCGTATTGCTTTCTGCCGGGCATCCGGGCAGGCGATATGCTTTACCTCAGGCCACCATTCACATGCATCCTACCGGAGGAGGCTCCAAAGGGTACACCGAAGATGTACGGATAGCCACCCGGGAGCAGGAACGATTACAAGCCCAGTTGTTCCATTTGATGGGAAAACACTGTGGTCACCAGGGTTCCGAGATCGAGCAATATTTTCTCAGAGATCGCTACCTCAATGCCATTGAAGCAAAAGAATATGGCCTGGTGGATGAAGTCCTCGGCGATGTTTCCAACCTTGTTTTTATTGAACCCACGTTGCCGGTTTTCCGGTATCCACAGTCGCCGAGTTAATGGGAGGAGGTCACCACCGGGCTTGGCTTGAATCCGATGCGGTGGGCGATGACTTCCCAGGGACCGTTCTGTGCGTCCAGGGGATGCAGGTAAGGCATCCAGGGGCCCGTGGCATCCTTCTTCCGGTAACCTACCTGTGCGCCAGCCGTGGTGCAAGTGATCATCCAGCCTTCATCATTCAATACCAATTCGGGAGTTGCCGTAACCGGTTGAATTCTGCCAGGCCAGAAACGCTCCAGCAATTCGCCTTCGGGGAGGAGTCCCAAATCACCATAGGCAACCTGCCAATTGTTCCAGGCTGAACGCATTTCTGCCAGCTTCCCGGCATACGCAGTGTCCGTGGCCAGATTATGGAATTCATATGGATCCAGTCTGGTATCAAATAATTCTTCTCGCGGTTTTGAGGTCCGGAACCATTGTGCCTGCCATTCATTCAATGTCCCTTCATCCCGGCCATGAAGCAGGGACTTCATGCTGTTCATATTTTCACGGTAAGCTACCGGCAGGTAATAGCCCTTTTCAGGCATCAGATTAAGGAGGTATTTATACCGGTCATCCCTTACGGCACGGATGCGGTCGTATTCAGAATCAAACCGGTCGGAGGCGGCATAAATATATTTTCGGGGTGCGGCTTGATAGCTGCCATCAAAAGCCTGCCCCTGGATCCAGGCGGGAGGCTGAACACCAGCCCATGAGAAAGCAGTTGGTGCCAGGTCCACAAAACTGATCAGCTGGCTGTCGATGGTACCGGCACCATGCTTATCCGGATAACGGATGATCATAGGCACCCGGATCCCACTATCGTAGAGTAAACGCTTCTCTCTCGGAAGCGGTCCACCGTGATCTGAATACCACACCACGATGGTCTGATCGAGTAGTCCATCACTTTCTAGTTGGTCCAGGATAACACCTACCTGCTTATCCATCTCGATGATATTCGAATAATTCCGGCGGATATCAACCCGGGTTAAAGAGTCATCTACAAGATAAGGAGGAACCTTTACCGGCATGTCTTCCGGAACATTCCAATACCAATCCGCCGAATCCACATCGCCCTGATATTTAGACCCGTCGGTAGCTGGATCACCTGGAAAATTTCCATTGTATCGCAATACCGACCGGTGGTAGGGTCCAAAAATCTGGCTTTCATGGGTCACGTCGAAATTAAACACAGCAAAAAATGGTTGCCCTTCGCCCCGGTTTCTCCAGTGGGCAAAATTGCTGTTTTCATCCCAGGCGGTCTCCGTCGGTACAAATTGATAATCTGTCTTACTGTTATTGGCACAGTAATAACCATTTTCCCGCAATATCTGGCTCATCATCTTTACCTCTGGAGGTGGCACACATTCATACAATTTTAATCCTAGTCCTTCCAGGTATTGTTTGTTCCATTGGACCCGCATGTGGTTGGCGCCTATACTGGCAGGGTACATACCGGTACAGATGGCAGCACGGCTGGGCGCACAGACACCATTCACAGAAAAAAAACGATTATATCGGACTCCTTCTGCTGCCAGCCTGGATAAGTTGGGCGTTTTTACAGTTGAGTCTCCAAACGAAGGAAGATATGGACTAAGATCTTCAGCGACCAACCACACAATATTAGGCCTGGTAGGAGTTTGTGGTTCTTTCAAAGCGCTTTGGCAGTGCAAAAAGAATGCAATCAACCCGAACAGATACAGCATTTGACGCATGATACTCCGCGATGTTTTATGTAATGTAAGCATAATGTGATTAATTCCGGGCGACGTTAAAATGTCCAGCTTTTCTGCCTCATAGTATAATAAAGCAACAGCATTCCCAGTTAGTATCCCATAATCACCACTTCAAGCATCTGTCCACAGGCAATGTGCCGGGTTATTAATTAATGCTTGGGTAACATTGTCTTAATCTTCGCGAATTAATCTTGTACCATTAAAATCTCCCCAAGGATAAGGCATACGGCGTTTGGGCGCCTCTGAACTTTGAATTGGTCGAACGATAAATATAAAACACTATGTTATACACCGGTTTATACGTTCTTTCTCTCGGTTTTGTCATTTTCATCCGTTCCAGAGTCAATCGTCCCAGAAATGTGCTCTGAACAAAACGACATCCAAAACTGCTAATGGCTGATTCCCTCTAGACCAAACAGAAATCATACGGCTAATTACCGATCAGCCACTCCTCCCGGGAGAATTCGAATTACCAAAAAAATAGTCCTTATTTATCAGGGTCTTACTTCCTGACCGAGCGCTATGAGATTAGCAAACAGCCGGTAAGCTCCAGGAACTCCCGCTGGTAATTCCCGGAAAAAAGACAATCCGGTATACACAAAATATCCTTTGCCATAAGGGGCTACCAATAAAGCCCCATCGGTCGCATTATTATCTCCGGAATCCTTAAACCGCAAGATGGGTGTATATGCCTTATCCCATTCTGAAGGAAAATACAAACCTCTTTCCTGAACCCATCCGTCAAAATCGGCCATCGTTATTTGATTTGGAACATTAAGCACCGGATGCTCCGGCGCCAAAAACTGTGGTTTAGCATCCTCTTCGGTAATCCGGTCATGACTCAACGTAAGCGGGTAAGGTCCATATTCATTGACCTTCAGACCACTGGTCGTATTGTATTGAACAATAAGGGTTCCGCCATTATTGACATATTGGAACAGTTCTGGCATTTGAAATGCCAGTTTATCGACGGTGTTGTAGGCACGGATGCCCAGAATTGCAGCATCGTAGTTGCTCAGAAGATTGTGATCAATCTGATTTTCACTGATTGTCGTAATGGAATATCCAAGTTGCTCCAGGTATTTGGGCACTTCATCGCCCGCTCCCATAATGTAGGCGATGCGTTGTCCAATGCGATGCGCATCCATCCGAACCAGCCGGGCTACTGAAGGTTGCGTCACGGTTTGGGTAGGAATATGGTCATAGCTGATTTGTTGCCAGCTCCGGGCATACCGGTCTGCACCGATCGTCACATAAGCTTCAACTTCATCGACGACCGGATGGTCAGGCGGTGTAACCAGAAACTTAAACCGTGCTTCCCCACCCTTGCGTTCGATGGTGAAGGGTTGTTCCACCGGGTCCACCCTCCAGCCGTCCGGCACGGAAAGTCCCACGTTCCCGGATAAGTTCGGTGCTCCGGCCTTAACCGTCACCTCAATATCTTTGGCATGATCGTCCGGAAAAATGACGGCAGGCTCCTGCAGGTTAACATAGGCTGGGGCTATGATCTCAAAAGGTTGATATACTTCAGCTTTTACAGGATCGCGATGCTTGTGCACAATCGTCTTTTCGATAGCCCAGTCCTGACCGGCCAGATTCATGTGAAATACTACACGGAACAAATGTGGCGTTTCGGGTAGACCGATAAGCATGGTATCTTTTACCTGATAACGGCCAACCAGAGGTTCCTCATTGAGCCAGTATGGATTGGTGGCGATTAGCTCATCAGGAATGTCCACGTTCCAATTCATCGTAAAATCCTGGTTATTTTTCAACTGAAGGGATAAAGTACTATCTGCTCCATTAGGCTGAATTTCAATTCCTTTGAGGATCAGTGGGGCATTGCTGCGGTTGATGGCTTCAATGGATAGACTTACAGGTGTCCCCGGCACTCCGCTATCATCACCGGTCGTCGCTTCCAGGAACAGTCCCATACAAGCCGATAATATGCGGTCTATTTCGGTCAATTTCCGAGTCTTGTAATAATGATCCGGTAATCGTTGTATGGCTTGTCTCAAATCCAGAAGTGCTGAAACCGAACCTGCAGGGTTGGTCGGATCAAATTGTTTTAATAACGCTTCCACCATAGGCTGAATCGATGCTCCACCAGGTACTCGAGACCAGGTGGTGTTGATTCCACTCATAAAGTCATCGCCCTGAGGTGCATCTCCCTTAACCAGTTCCAGGTATTCATCCTGCTCGCCGCGGCTCCCCATAACGCCAAATCCCTGGCATTTGTGCATGCTTCTGCTGGCAGCAGAAATCTCGGTATTGGAGAGTCCCCGCAGAGGATAATAGACTCCAATATCCACCTGACTCAGATCTTTATCCTTTGCTGCTGCTTCCATCGCTTCCCGGCTTCCGTAAAACCACCAGGAAGTATTCCAGAATACCCGCTGTGGTTGCCACACACTGGTATACTTTAACTGTTTGGGAAACTGATGTTTATCGCCCACCTTATCGAATGCTTCAACGCTCAACATGGCTGAGGCCGTATGATGTCCATGATTGGGTCGTTCCGTTGAGTTTGAAAACCGGTTGATCACCACGTCTGGTTTCACATTTCGCCAGGCCCAGATGACATCATTCAGGATTTCATCATGCCCCCAAATACGGAATGTTTCCTGCGGGTTCTTGGAATATCCAAAGTCATTGGCGCGGGTGAATCGCTGGTTTCCCCCGTCGATACGCCGTGCGGCAAGCAGTTCCTGCGTCCTGATGACACCCAATCCCTCCCGGATTTCAGGACCAATCAGATTTTGACCGCCATCGCCTCTCGTCATGGATAAATAATACACGTCATATTTCCGCTCGTTAGCCAGGTAGGCAATCAGACTGGTATTTTCATCATCCGGATGGGCTGCCTGATAGACGACCGTTCCCAGCACGCCTAATTTTTCCATCATGCCATAGATGTCTCCGCTGGAATATCGCTTGGGAGCCTGAGCGCTCACCGAAGTGATCACCACAGCGAGGCAAAGGATTAAGGTTATTTTCCTGTATGCATTCATAGTGTTGCGATGTTGAGGCTAAACAAATGTACCGCAATTCGATAATTATATTTAATCGTACCTGGCAATTGCCTCTTTCTTAACATAGCTTTAACCATGCACTGAAGTCAGTGGGGCAGGATTCCAGTATTCATCGAAAAAATGTAATCAATCTTAAGTATTTCAGTATATTATGCATTATTATTGATGAATATATTGGAGCTGTTTCCTTGATTGAGCTTGGGTAAGCGTTACCGTGAAAGTCCATTAAATGGATAAAGATCATACCGGCACAAAGACATTTGAATGGGTTGACCTCCATGAATGCCATAATGTGGTTACTCTGGATTTGATCAAACACGCACTGGAACACGCCAACATACCCTACCGTATCCTTTTTGAAAATAGCCTGCGGATGGGTAACGCCGTCATCATGGGGTACCAGGGAGCGATGGTACAAGTAGATGTTTACGATTGGTATGAAGCAGAAGAATTACTCCATGCACTTCATTTGCTGGAGGAAAAACCATACGGCAAGGAAATAAACCCTTTTGTTCAATTTACTGACAAGATAACGCGGAATATTCCCTTCTTCAACCGATTACAAATACCCTATCGTTTACTCATCCTGGCAGCATGTTTCTTTATTCTTCTCTATCTGACCCTGGTTTTCCTATCTATATAAATCCATAAATTATGGTCAGCAAAAGAACTGAATTACAAAAGGTTATTCGGATGCAATTATTCCTTCGATTGTAGTAATTTTCGGTTATGGAGGTAACAGACAAGCCGGCTCACTTACGTAGCATCCTGATTCGCATTGTCGTTGCCCAATTTTTATGTACTTCGCTTTGGTTTGCTGGAAATGCGGTACTATCCGGATTGACCACGGATTTTAACCTGGGTAACAAAGCGTTAGGTCATCTGACTTCAGCGGTTCAGTTAGGGTTCATTTGTGGCACCCTGGTCTTTGCGATTTTGACCATAGCTGACCGATACTCGCCCTCCCGCGTATTTTTTGTTTGTGCGACTGCCGGAGCGTTGACAAATGCATTGATCACTACCGGACAACAAAATCTTTTCACCCTCTCCGTATTGCGGTTTGCAACTGGATTTTGCCTGGCTGGAATCTATCCGGTAGGTATGAAAATTGCAGCAGATTATTTTGAAAAAGGACTAGGCAAAGCACTTGGCTTCCTGGTCGGCGCGCTGGTTTTGGGAACAGCTTTTCCCCATGCCATCCGGCAATTTTCAGGAGGTTTGCCCTGGAAGGTGGTCTTTTTATCCACCTCTGCCCTTGCACTGCTAGGGGGACTGATTATCCGGTACACTGTTCCGGATGGACCCTATCGGAAACGAGCGGACAAACTACACTGGAATGCGGTATTTACGGTATTTAAAGGCACCAGGTTTCGAAGTGCTGCCTTCGGTTACTTCGGTCACATGTGGGAACTCTACACGTTCTGGGCGTTTGTCCCGGTGATTCTGTTAGCGCATCAAAATGCATTTAACTACTCGCTGCCTACATCAGGAACCGCCTTTGCCATCATTGGCATCGGCAGTCTCTCCTGCATCGCCGGCGGGTTGTGGTCCCAATCCATCGGTCCTAATAAAGTAGCTGCCCGGGCATTAGCTGCCTCAGGCATTTGTTGCCTGACCTCACCGCTCGTATTAAACCAATCAAATCCTACCCTGCTGATTTGTTTTCTATTATTTTGGGGGATCGTAGTCATTGCAGATTCGCCTATGTTCTCTACTCTCGTGGCGACCAATGCACCACAACAATCCAGAGCTACCGCATTGACCATAGTAAATTGCGTTGGTTTTTCGATTACAATCCTTAGTATTGAATTATTAACGCAATTAGCTTCCACCTGGGACTGGAAATGGATATACATGATCCTGGCCCTGGGTCCCTTACTGGGCTTATGGGCTTTGCGAAATGATGCGACAGAACGTATTAAACCATAACCTTTCACAAAGCTTCAACTGTCATTTAGGATGAAAAAACACACCAAAAAACTATTCCCTTACCTGATAATTTTATTATTCCTCAGTTTAAACACAAATGCCCAACAAGCTGTAGTGCCCTCATTTGAAGCGGTATTGTCCCTGCAATCCGTGCGCAATGCTACGATCTCACCCGATGGCAAGCAGGTAGTGTATGAAGTAACCTCTACCGATTGGGAAGACAACCGGTACGACACTGAGCTTTGGCTATCCAGGGATGGCGCTACTCCATTTCCTCTGACAAATAATGCCAAAGGAAATAGTAATAACGCCAAATGGTCCCCGGACAGTCAATGGATTGCCTACCTAACCAAAAAAGAGGACCATACCCAGATTTATGCGATGCGGCTCGCCGGCGGAGAATCATTTCCGGTTACGAACTGTATGGGTGATGTTCAGGATTTTGAATGGTCACCGGACGGGAAAAAGCTTTTATTCCTCCTTGCCGAAGATAAAGAGAAAGAAAAAAAGGCGCGCAGTTCCAGATTTGGTGAATATGCAGAAGAAGATGCGGAATTTCTTCTCTCCCGTTTGTGGATAACGGCCTTTGAGCCTGAAGACTGGGAAACCCAAACCTGGCCGGGCAAAATCCAGGACAGTGTAAAATTAAAGCAAAAAACCAGGATCCTGCTTGACAGTGTCCCCTATACCATCAGCCGGTTTTTGTGGTCCCCGGATGGAACCCGGGTGGCCATCCAGCATCAACCGGACCCGATGATCAATTCATTTTTCCACTCCGACATAGCGCTTTTGGATCCCGCATCCGGAATAGTCACCCCGCTTATCCATAATCCAAGCTTTGACGGCCTGATAGACTGGTCCCCGGATGGGCAATCCATCCTGTACCAAACAGCCTTGGACGACTCCACATCCAATTATTACCGCAATGGCGAATTGTATATCACAGACCTGACAGGTAAAAAACGAACCAGAGTTGCAGCAAATTTTGATGAAGAGTTTTCCAGCATGAACTGGGTTGAGAATGGTATTTACGCCACCGCTTATCAGAAGACTCGTAGGATGTTGTGGCGTATTGACCCGGCCCTTCCTGATGAGGTACAGGCGTTCATCACCAGCCCCGACCGCATCAACGATTTTTCGATTACGGAGGATGGCAAGCATCTTGCTTACATAGGATCTTCACCGGATCAATTGGATGAGATCTATGTCAAAGCAGCAGGACAACCTGAAATCCAAATCACACACAACACCAACCAGATCAGTGGCTGGAAGGTGGCCGATGGGGACGTCATTCAATGGGCCAGTAAAGATGGTGCACAGATTGAAGGGGTCCTGATGAAACCAGCCGATTACAATCCGGCTAAAAAATACCCTTTACTGGTGGTCATCCATGGAGGCCCGACCGGGATTTCATTACCCGCACCGCTCACTTCCTATGTTTACCCCATCACCCAGTGGCTGGCAAAAGGAGCACTTGTTCTAATGCCAAACTATCGCGGATCAGCGGGTTATGGAGAAGGCTTCCGATCACTGAATGTACGTAACCTCGGAGTTGGCGATGCCTGGGATGTCCTTTCGGGTGTGGATTACCTGATAGAAAGAGGCATGGTAGATCCGGACAGCATGGGCTGTATGGGATGGAGTCAGGGAGGATACATATCGGCTTTTCTTACGACCAATACCGATCGTTTTAAAGCCATATCCGTAGGGGCCGGCATATCCGACTGGATGACCTATTACGTAAATACGGATATTCATCCGTTTACGCGTCAGTACCTGAAATCCACCCCCTGGAGTGATCCCGGAATTTACGCTTTGACCTCACCCATCACAACCATCAACCAGGCCAAGACCCCTACGTTGATCCAGCATGGAGAATTTGACCGTCGGGTTCCGATCGCCAACGGGTATGAACTCTATCAGGGACTGCAAGATGTCGGTGTACCCGTTAAGATGATGGTTTACAAAGGTTTTGGCCACGGCATCACCAAACCAAAAGAGCGTCTTGCAGCCACCTGGCACAACTGGCAATGGTTCGGGAAATACATCTGGGGCGAAGAACTATCGATGCCTGAAAAGTAAGTGGCTGCATGCAGTGTGGTCAACTACCGGCTGAATTTTGGGTGTGCCGATAAGCTCCCTGCGGAGTTGCTTCTCAGGTCCACAATTTGCCTTTCACCGGATCAGGGTAATCGTCCCCTGGTCCCGCACCCCACCATCAGGAGTCAAGCCATTCATCCGGAATACATAAACCCCTACCGGTGCCATCGACTGCCCTACCCTGCCATCCCACGAAGCGGAAGGGTCCCGGGTAGAAAACACGAGGGTGCCCCAACGATCCCAGATCTGCCATGAAAAAGTGGATAACGTACAGTTGGTTTGAATGGCCAATACATCATTGTGTCCATCCCCATTTGGGCTAAAAATATTGGGTACATAAACGCGGCAATCTTCACAATATCCGGCTACTACTTGCATACTATCCCGGAATAGACATCCTTGATCCAGGTAATCCAGCCAATAAACCCCAGGCCCGTCCAGAATACGGTGAGGATCTATACTGCCATCATCCCATCCCACGATATCATATGGAATATCAAGCTCTAATGTCTCACCTTCACACAAAGATAGAGCATCAGGTAGTACCGGCTGAAAAGAAACGTCCTGAACAATGGTGGTATCCTGAACCACACACCCACTGTCCTGGATGGCAACCCAATACGTGCCCGCCTGACGGATGGAATACGGATTTTCCAGTGACCCATCCTGCCAACGAAAATCAAAGTCTCCGGGAAGTGAAATAATGATGGAATCCCCCGGGCACAACAAAGTATCCTGAGGTATATCCAAACCCTCAACCCACTTTGGATCTACAACCATTGTATCGTAGAAGGTGCAATTACCGCGCTCTACCTGTGCCCAGTACTTCCCGGGTTTAGTAATCGTATACAGCGCATCCGTGGATCCATCCTGCCATAAAAAACGGTCACCCAGCGATCCAAGGTCCATCCGGATGGCATCTCTTGCACATAGAAGGGTATCGGAAAGTAAAAAAGTCGAATCCTTGGATGAGGGTGGGTCGGGAAGTACGAGGGGATTGTTTAGGGAATAATTAAATCCACTAGCAAGAAATTGTGTAGTGTCTTCTGAATAAAACCAATCAACAAAATTACATTGACCTCCTGTAGCCTCAGGACTAAGGATGACACTTAACTTACGGCCTGTAGTAGTATAAATTCGGTCATCAAGACCTAGCATCATGTGGGAATTTCTCGCCTCCCCAAAACCTTTTCCAATAAAAGTTTTGGTAACATTAATTTGATCCTCCAGGTTACTGGAAATATCAAACTGATAATAAAAAGTACTTGTATCATAAGGCACTAAATCCGAAAACACATTATGTGTTTCCCCAAGATATAATTTAGTCCCATCCGGCGAGAAACAACCAAAGTTTTGAGAAAGACTATCATTCATTACGTTCAATGAAATAGGGTTAGAAACTTTACCACTTTTGTAATCAAAATCAAATAACTCAACAATGTTATCCTTGCCTCCGCAAAGTAAAATTTTTGAGTAGTCTTTAGAAATGGCCATCATTCCTTCAGGATAAACCTTAGCATAATCACTATTGGCCACAGATGATAGTTTAGATCCTACAGACGAGATAACTGGCGATTGAATACCATCTGCATTTATTTCAATAACCACAAAATCATTTGAGTTCGCTTTATGTGTAATCACCCAAATTGAACCACAAATACCTTTAGCAACAACAAGTTTACTGGTTAAACTGTCTATGATGGGAATGAACAAACGCGACTCGGAAATGGCACCTAATCCGCTATCCAAACGCATATCAATGACCGAATAAAATAAATTTCCGAATAAATAAGCTGGCTTAAAAAATTCCCCATAATATTCGAATCCATCTTTTAAAGAAAATAAATAATACTTCAATGAGTCATCTGGGAAACGAACAGTGACAACTGGCATTGGAGGATGCGGCGAAACATGGATTGTGTCACTGCCAGGTAAAAATTCAAAATTCCTATTCAGAAATGTATATCCGTTTGAAGAAAACAGAATATTCCCTTGATTATCGCAAACAACAGAATTAGGCGCTAAGGCATCAAAATAAAAAATTGATTTACCACTCCTTAGAATCTCATCCCTCCTATATATTTTAGTTGGTGAATTATTGAAATCAATAAAATTTCCTGAACCCAAATACCAAATATTATTCTCTCTCTGCGCGAACAATGGTAGAGTAGCAATTATTTCAACTACAAAGAAAATAACAATTCGTACCATAGATATAAACTAGCAGGTTAGCCAGGCGCCAACCTGCCAATTAGAGAAATGTTAATTACAATAATAATCCAATCGATATCTATAAAAGTCTACAATATCGCCTCCAGTCAGGCTTTCGCCATATCCATCTAGATAGACTGATAGCAATCCAAATGTTTCTGATTCTGTACTTGGAGGAATATTCCCGAGAATAACGTTTTGTGCAAGGTATGCATCATTGTCGTCTGAATATCCATTTCCATTCATGTCACAAAGGAATTCATACCAAACATCTGGATAACAAACGATTGTCCTGGATTCCAATTCAGTATTATTGTGAGGCAAACCTCCATTTATCATTATGGCAAATTCTTCCTCACTAACGCCAAATTCCTCAGCAGTAAAAGGCTGAAATCCATCTCCAATCAGCTTATCATTAATTGCTTTCAAATTCATTGGCTTATACTCAAACTCTTTACCCTCCCGATTCTTCTTCCACGCCTCAAACTGCGCTTGTAAGTCTTTATTCCCTATTTGCGGTACGTTGGTCTTCCCCACTTCATTTTCCTTTGTACATGAAGTGACTGCGAGTACCA
>JACJYB010000002.1 GCA_020636355.1 Lewinellaceae bacterium
TCTCATTCGTACCATTGATATCCGCACATACAAAATT
This sequence comes from Lewinellaceae bacterium, assembly GCA_020636355.1. Taxonomy (GTDB): domain Bacteria; phylum Bacteroidota; class Bacteroidia; order Chitinophagales; family Saprospiraceae; genus JAGQXC01. The sequence continues at coordinate 38 of JACJYB010000002.1, forward strand.
CAATCGTGGATCTCTATCGTTGATGTAATCATCCAACCGCCACAGATAATACGGTATAAACAACAAACTGTGATTGTACCAATACCACTCATGTTCGCCGCCAAAGAACGTATGTGGGTCGTATTCGGGTAAATTACAAGCTTCATAGACCCGCAACACCAGCTGCTCCCGGCCACATTCTGTCACATCGATGTAATCGTCAAACACAAATACATTGATCCATTCTTCGATTACAGTATTCAGCTCATCCAGGTTAGCCTGGTAGACTTCGCTTCCAAAACACGATGAAAAATAGTCCTGCCAGTATTCACGCCAGTAAATTACACTATCCATGTTCGCAACCGCAAAGTGCAGTTTGTCACAGCAGTTATCGTGACTGCCATCATCCAGATCTTTGGCATAAACGCGGGCCCAACATTTTTCCGGATCCAGCGTCACCTGCGTGATCTCGTCACACACCGGTGTCGGTGGCGAATTGTCGTAAATGCTTATACCTTGTAATAGCAAAGTTTCGTTCCAGCACCGGTCCCTCACGTGGTACACTACGTTGTGCCAGCCAGCAGGCAGGTATACATGAGCGGTACCTCCTTCGGCAATGGTTCCCGATTCCAGCAACACCTTTCCGGGGTGGGTCGGATCAACATATTCGATCTCATAGTACACCTCCAGGACATCATCACAATCTTTCTCAACCCATGCCCGCGGATCGGGAAGGCTTAAGCCGGCCTTGCAGTCATGGGGATCTACCTCTGCTTCCAGTGCCGTGCATGCCAACAATGAGCCCAGCCGGTTAGCTTCTTCAATTGTACTGTTTGGCAAGGTTGCACATGACTGTTCCCGGGAATACAGGAATTCACTGGCGATCACCGGCGCTTGTGTATCCGTAATCTTAAACCACTGTACGCAGGTCGTATCCTGTTTACCACACCAGTCGTAAATGTGCCAGGTACGGCGGATCTTATAGGACCGTCCACAGGTAGGAACGATGTGGTCTTCATAGTCAAAGACGATCTGGCATTTGCCTGTATTGGTAAAATCAGGCCCTGCATCCATGCGGAGGGGCAATAAATATCCGGAATCTTGTCCTGGTTGCGTGCTCTTCAGATAGGGTGCCGGGAAATAACCATCTCCTTTCGTCGGCCATGGATGCGCATAACCCTGGGCATCCAGATAGGTATCGCCATTTTTGCCGGTATTCCATAATAACTCTACGGCCTTGTTATTGCGGACCACTTCGGTTGTACATTCGATCAGCGTATCCGGACCGCAGACCAGGCTATCGATGGTTTCTTTCCGTACAAACAGGGTATCACGGCATTCGTTGTAATTGCCCCATACGTCTGTGGCCCGTACTTTACGCGCCATGTAACCAATGAGTTCACGGCCATCACAACCCAAGTCTGTCCATTGTTTTTCAAGAATATCAATTTGCGTGGGAAATTCATCGCAGTTATCAATGGAAACGGCATCGACGAGTTCGTCGAGGTTAAAGCAGGAAACCGTGGTATTCTGACAAAGTATCTGAGGGGGTATTTTGTCTTCAACTTTGATTTTACCCCAGCACCGGTTTCCATTTTCTGAGTCAGAAACATGGTACGTGAGTGTTCTTCCAACATGGGATACATCAACCCTATTAGCTGGATCGAACTGGTGAGTCGTCTCGGGATAATCGATCTGTACCATGAAGCGATCTGACAATGATGAGCAAATCGTAGTGGCCAATTCTTCCGGAGAGATGAGTCGTTCGCAGGTCGAGGACAAGGATACATTGACCAAATCATGACAGGTCAAATCAACGACTGTATTTTGATTGATGGCTATGGTGCAGGTTTGCTCATCAAGGATACCACCTCCGCTATCCAGGACACGTGCTGTTGCAGCTTCCCTATTGATCGAGGTTATCTTAATATCATCAATGTACCACCCATTTAGACCGGTACCTCCGGTAGCCGGGTCAGTCAGAAACCTAAATCGAATGAATACCGACTGCCCTGTAAACGGTGTAAGGTCCACTTTACTTTCCACGAAGCCAGCTATACCGAACGCTACATCGCTTGATCCTTCAAATCCGTTTCGACCAAATGTCTGCAGTCTACCGGTATATCCATTTTGTGTAAACAATGATTCCAGGTCAGTCCAGGTCGTGCCATTATCGGTAGAAATTTCAACAACACCACCATCCCATTCATCCTCCGTTTCGAATCGATGGTAAAATGAAAGTTCTGCGGACTGGTCCAATAAAATAGGTGTAGCGTTCAGGATTGCGTTATCGGAAGGAGAAGGAAAATCTAAAGCATATGCAGAATTAGGTGGACTATGGTATTGGGTGCCGATAACATTCCAGTTTAATGATCCGCTCAAATAATCAGACTGAATTTGAAACGGCATTGCATCAAAATCTTCATCAAACAGCGTATCAATAACAACAGAATAAGTGCAGGAATTTACTCTGGCTTGTATGTCGTAGGAGGTAACACTCAATGGCACATCGCATACCAATGGAGGAAAAGAAACCAGGTTTCCGGAAGCGGATCCACCGCTCACGTGACTCAGTTTATTACCCAAATCCTCCTGCAGGGTCACCGTTCCAGTAACACAACCACAAGTAACATCCAGGTGTATGTTTACCACATCACCTTCTGTGGCCGTATCCGGTGATATGGTTTTCTGTACAGTGGTAGGCAGGACATCATAAGCGGGCACCCCGTCAGACCGGTCATTGGGGCTTCCCTGAGAAGCACTATAGCCTAACCCCCTGCGGGCAAATGCATCCCAGATGGCACAGATATGTGCTCCTCCATAGCGCAGCTGATCCGCCAGCAGGATGGCATCCCGGCCATCGACGAATCCAGGATTACAGGTTTGTAGTTTTAGTCCATCTATGACCAACTGTAAGGCGATATTGTTCCCTCCAACGCCATGATACATGTCCGTATCTGCGCCTTGAATATTGATGATGTTCCAGGTCATGTCCCAAAGCATACTGGCCCATACGGTGCCTATGCCATGCGGTTGTGACAATAGGTTAGCATCTGGAAGATCTGCATAAGTGACCGGATTGATGGACAGGTCATAGGAATAAGGAAATGGCCTGATTCCAAAACCATCGGGTTGATCATTCAACGCATAAGTTCCTACCGGACGGCGGTCATTGGCAGCAGCCGTAGCCCAATTCGTTGTCAACATCAATGCAAAATAGTCGCTCCATCCTTCGCCCATTTGCTCATTCACTACTAAACACCCGGAATTCATTGGGCCACCGGTCAGTCGGTTGGAAATGCCATGTCCATATTCATGGGTGATGATACCATTGTCCAAATCTCCCAGGTTAAAGGCTAATCCAGTAGATTGGGACATTGAAACCATAACGGTACCGTTGGTTTCTGCTTTGATGAGAGCCCCATCAGCCATACTAATCATAACGGCGGGAATAGTGATCGAAGGATCATTGCCTCCCATCGTAGTTGGGCCTCCAGTGTTATTATTAACTACAATGGCCCCAATAGCTCCGGCATCCTGAGCAAATTTTACTTTAACCGCAAAAGCACAAGTTCCCCGGTCAATAAGGGCAATCTTTCCAGACAACGTACCGGGATAGTCCGAGGCTAAGCATCCTTCACCTCCTATGTAATAGATCGCTCCTGAAACAGGTCCAACATTAGCCAGTTTATTATTGGGACTAAAATCACTTTCTACCACTTTATAAGATCCGGCTATGTTGGCAGGACTGGAGATAATAAATGAAGGCGGAGGCGGCACGTTCCAAACAAACATTTGCATCCTGGGGGGCATGCCATCGTCCGGAGTAAAGAAATTCGCATTGTTGCGTGATCCGATCCGGAACCCATCCAGTGCTTCAGCCCGAACGGCATCATTACCTGCTCCTCCCCGGGCCAGGTTATCAATCTGGAAGTTACCAGCCGGCTCATCGAAACCATACTGATAAAATATATCATGGTTCAGGTTATTCCAAAAAAATAGATTGGTTATGGCCGGATCTAGATTGGTCCGGGGGTGATTAGCCAGATTCAACGGAAAATCAAAATTAAAGGTCATTCCTCCATCCGGAGAATAATGTCCATTCGTTACACCGGTGGCGGGCAAAATGGGATCTGTATCCAGCGTATCTTCATAAGCATATACATTATTTCCCCGGGTATACGTATAAATGTTGGTACCATCGTTGTGCCACATGAGCGTCCCGGCCGGATTACCCATGCCATTGCGATCCCAGGGATCCATCACCAGGCTGCGACTCCCAAAAGTCGGAGACTCAATTGGTGCATCGAAGACATTGTAGGTAGCACTCATCATCGGCATGTTCATGCCCAAAATGCTGGCATGATTGTCCTTATTAGCGATTACTTGATTTGACGGATTGGTGTATCCCAATTCGTTTTCAGTAATACACAGTTCATCATCTGAAAAGCACTTGACCACTGCATCGTACTGACCAAGAATGGATCCGTCGTGTGCGTCAACCATAATGTGCCAAATGTTTTGATTGGGCTGGTCATCCAAAATTACCTCCCAACATAAATTAACCTGTTTGGCATTCTGTGGATCCTGGTACCAAAACAGCTCCACAGCAGGTTGTTCCTCATTTTCGTGTACCGGAGCATATAAATATTTGACCGGAAGTCCATCGGCATTGTAGGTAATTTGAGCTGTTCCCATATTGGAAGGAAGCTGCATTTGGACATGATTTGCTGCATAATTCATGGCCTGTGCTGCGGCCATCATCTTTAAATCCGCAGTTACTCGCTGTTCCATTCCTTTAATGTAGGTCGAATTCAAATGGACTACTTCACCTGCGCGAACCGCTGCATTGATGACCCCGTTGAAAACCGGTATCCCAAGATAATATTGTTGCAGGTAAACATGGGTAACGTTCAATCCTGCTGTAGCATAGGAATAACTTAACTGGGATTCTTTTAAATCACTGGCCGCATATGTTTTAGCTGCCTCTTTCATTACAAGATCTTTCAGTGAATTACCACTCTGAGCTTGCAATGAAACCGCAAGAAACAACAATAGAAATAGGACAGAAAAGCGGGAACATCTCTTCCAGGCGTGCATACATCTTGGTTTTTCAGTTCGTCAATGATAACATGTCTTGAAGACCTGTTATACAAATCAAATATATATAATATCAAGTAATATGTACTTAATTCATTGAAGCAAAATTGCAATTTTGCTATCCGGTGGCATAATGGTGACGAAAGTTAGCCCTTTGGCAGAATCGTGACTGACGATTCCTGACATTCGTTCTTCGGCCAGGGATGTTAGTATGCATTAATTGACCTTTACCATGCTACTGACGAATGCTGGCGCATTGTTAGCATACTTATTAATCCACCTTTACCATCCGCTTATTCAATACCCCTTTCTCCGTTTCTACTGACGCTCCCTTCGGTCGGTCAGCATTGGTTAATTCACTTTGACCATCCGTTTATTGAGAACACCAGAAATTGTCTCCAACTGGTAAAATAACACTCCTTTTACTTCCGGGATGCTACCCGCCTCCAGGGTAATCAGATGATTACCACCTGAATAACTGCCACTCACCCGGTAGAGCTCCTTACCGGTCACATCCATCACTCGCAGCGTCGCGGTCATGCTTTCCGGCAACCAGAATCCGATCTTCGTCTCTCCACTGAATGGGTTTGGTGTATTCTGGTACAGCTCCGGCGTCCTTAACCCTTCACCTTTTTCCTTCTGCCCCGGCGTCGCCAATCCAGTTCCCGACTCCGTCAATGGACTGCTGTCCTGACAGGCATTGCCCGTATTGTCCTGCAACAACAAGGTCGTCGTACAGAAGTCCTTATTACCCGCTTCATCGATCACCCAAATCGTAACTTCAATCTCCTGCGACCGGCCATCCGGGATGTCTGCACAGGTGAAGGTCCAGCTGGGGCTTTCGCCGTCTTCCGTAAAGCTCAGGATCAGTTTATCAGCCGTCGTACAATTGTCGTAACTGCCCGCATCAAAGTCCGAAGCCCATACCTCTACTTCACCCGTTGGACTCATCACCACCGTGCTGATCCCATGGTAACAATAGGGTGTCGGGTTCTTACAGTCCCGGATCGTGAAGGTCGTATAGCAGCTGTCTTCGTTGCCACAGCGATCGGTGGCAATCAACCGGACATCGTATGAGCCAGCCGGCAATGAAGCGACCAGCACCTGGCCTTCTCCCAGCAATACTTCTACACCTGACGCATCTTCCACACGATACCGGTAAGCCATATCGACCGGCAACGTACAGTTATCTGACACGCTTTGGATCAAATTATACACTACTGTGGCCTCTCCACAGCCTTCCGTGATGCATTTATCTTCAAGCTCGGCACATTCAAGAACCGGCGCTTCATCATCCACCACCTTGATCACCTGCAGGTACGTCATGTAACCATCTCCGTCATCCTTCAGGTTCCGGTGGATGCAGCATCTGCTCTCACTCGCCACCAACCGGTCGTCCACGATAACATCCGGATAGCGGCTGTGCAGATCCGGTGAATAAACACACCAGTCGATCAATTTCCACGTCCTTAAGATCTTGTAGCAGCCTTCCGTCACATCGTAACGCTCATCCGAGTACGTCACTCCGATCAGCTCACAGTCGTCGTCGCTGATCTCCGGATAACCTGCTCCCGTGCGGTCTGCCGCCAGGCTGCCCGGGTCGGTACAATTCACCACTACATCTACCGGGAAGATCACTTCAAAGTCGGAGCGTGGTTTCACATACAGCGTCTGCGTGTCGTACGCGGTGTTACCACATTTGTCGGTAGCCGTCACCGTCTTGGTCAGCGTCCCTACCCCACATTCATTCAGGCTGCCGCTGTATTCCACTTCCGTTTCCGGTGCCCAGCAGTTGTCCGTGATCACCCAGTCTTCCGCTGTCTCGTCAAAGTAGTTTTGCGGGTTCGGGTGTCCACCGTCCGGGTTGTCGTATTTATCCAGCATCAGCCACAGCCGGCAGTAGATCGGCTGCCAGTTGTGCGACTCATACCAATAATTGTATTCATCGCAGCTCACGCCGCCCGCATAGCTGTATTCCCCGCAGACCGAGCCACCGTAATAGCCGAAGTCTCCGCCATCCCAGGGGATCTCCACGCAGCATACCGGCCCTTCAGAAAGGTCTCCGGATGTGTTTTTCCCTCCGGGTATACATCCGGACTGGAACAATAAGTCTGTAAGGCATCCTCTCCTTCACACACATCATGGGTGAACTGTGCCCCATGCCCTTTAACCGTGACGGCCTTCGTACCTCCGGCATAAGGCTTCGTCAGCGTCCACCAGTAAGGCACACCATCGCAGTAGACTGTGACATCCTCAGGGGCTACGACCACCGGAGGGGTTTTGTCGTCTTTGATCACTTCGATCATGCAGTCGCTGTACAGGTGCGGGAAATGCCATCTACGATCTCTCATCAATTCACGAAGGACTGATGCATCCGTTGCGTTTACTCGACTTTTCCAGTCGTTTTCTGCCACTGTTGATATTTCACAATTTTCCTGTGCGAAAAATTCTATCGCACAGAAGCCATTTTGGTATACGCCATTCCCTTCGTCACTCTGTGTCACTCCCTGGGCGACACATGAACGAAGATATACCGGTGTCTCCCATTCGATTCCCGGCCCTTTGCTACCATTATTACAGGCTTCACAGAGCAGTGCCGGTCTGGGATCTCCATAATGGGCATATTCATTAAGCCGCCAATAATACCACGCTGCAAATTCCGAACTCAAATTCCACCAGTACCATTCGTGTTCTCCACCATAGAAGGAATGCGGATCGTATAATGGCAGATCACAGGCTTCATACACCCGCAATACCAATTGCTCGCTCCCACATTCCGTCACATCAATATAATCGTCAAACACAAAAACATTAATCCATTCTTCGATGGCTGCATCAATGTCATCCTGATAGTGATGATAATCATACGGATCAAGGCATCCGGCAAAGTAACTCTGCCAGTAGTCCCGCCAGTAAGTGATCGTGTCCATGCTGGCAACGGCAAAATGTAACCGGTCGCAGCAGGCATCATGGCTCCCATCGTCAAGATCTTTTGCATAAACCCGCGCCCAGCATTTTTCGGGATCTAAAGTGACTTGGGTGATTTCATCACATACCGGTTCCGGTGGCAGTTCATCCTGAATGATTAACCGGTAATGAAATACAGTATCGTTTTCACAGGCGTCCCGGATCTCAAATCGGATGTCATGTTTGCCAAAAGGAAGATAAACATGGACTGGGTCAGGGAAAGCCACTTCACCATAAACAGCAATTTCTTTGCCCGGATGTTGCGGATCAACATAAGACATTTCATAGCGCCATTTCAGGTCTGGAATTCCGGAGCATTCAGCTTTGATTTCCGGCCAGGAGAATGTCGCTGCAGCTTTACAGTCATGGTTGTTATAGGTGACTTCCGGATCTTTAAATTGTTCAAATCTGGGTGCCAACGTATCAACTATGCGGATGTATTGAACATCAGTTTGTTCTTCTCCTGTGCACCAATCCTTGACAATCCAGTTCCTTCTTATTGTATAGGTCTTTCCGCAAGCAGGGAGAACAATATCATTGTAAAAGGGAATGATGTTACAATGATCGATCCTGGGATCCAAATAATTGCCATCAATGCTCGGCGCTTCGACCAAACCGATATTAATTCCCTTGACAAGGTAGGGGATGGGATGAAAATAACCCTGGTCATCCAGTGTACTGGTCACAAACGAGGACAACCCGGCGTCAAGGCATTCAATGATGGCATCCTCCGGAAATCTAAGATCATCCAGATTGGCCTTTTCGACCCAAATTCGTTGACTACAACTTTGCTGATTACCCCAAGCATCTTCTACATGGATGGTCCGATCGTAATAACCGGTAAATCGGCTCTCACAATCCTCGTGGGTGAACGTTTGATTGTGAATCCTTGTGGTAATGAAAGGATCACAACTTAATGGGACCGGGGCAAGGGGTAGTGAATCTGTACAGGATATGGTGACATCACTGCATTCAATAAGTGGAGGGAATTTCTTTTCTATCTGGATAGTCCCCCAGCACGTAGCTCCGTCATAGCGATTACGAATCCGGTAAGTGAATGACGAACCAACATCCATGAGGGTAACCTCCGGAATGGATAATGTATTTCCTTGTGCCGTCGCCAGGATTAAATCAAAGGCATCTGAACAAGAATAAGCCCCTGAAAGAACATCCTCAACAACAATCTGACGTTCACACCCGGTATTTAGTGAGATATGGACCAAATCCTGGCATGATGGAGACTCAACTTGCAGACTCCTGAAAGTTAGCGGCATAGCTGTGCTTTCACATCCCATGCTCACTGCAGTGACATAAATTGTGGAATCATTAGCGCCGGAAGAAACTGACAAGGAAGGTCCGCTGCCGATCAGTAGTCCACCCATGGCGGGGTCACCATCGTAAAAATTGTAGTATTCCGGCAGGGTATCCATCGCAGAATACGTATGCATCCCCAGGTCAGCCATATCATCGATGGCAAATCCGTCCCATTCTGTTGCAGGGAGGAAGGGATCAACTGGATTCTCATCACCTTTAAAAATAGTTGAACGGCGAATTAACGTATTATCCGCAGTCGACTGGACACCACTACCCCATTGTGATCCCGGATCAACACCGATCTGTCCGATGACATCAATGATAACCCCATTGTGCGAAAGCGTGATGGCATCATCTCCATTAAAGCTTAAGTCATTGTCAATCTGATCTGCCAGGCTTTGGAAAGCCATATTCGCCCCATTATCACAAATAACAAAAGTCCCCTGGTCAGGGATCATTCCCGTTAAATCAACATGGGAAGTAGCTATTGTATTCCCATTAAAATAAATGTCTATGGTATACAGTCCGGAAGCCAGGTCTATAATTTGACCTGTTCCATTAAATAGTTCCAGGCATTTATTAAACCCACTGCCCTCCGTGTACTCCGAAAAGAACAGATCACTAGTCACCTTTAATGCTGGAAATCCACCGCCTGAGGGGACTACCGTGGGAGAAGGATCGCCACAAAACGTCTCATCCCCGGCATTGGGTGGAAGGATGAAGTCACAAACGTCACAGGATATTGAATCCCTCAGTCGCAGGGTATCACCGCAGATTCCTCCCACCAGTACGACTGACGCCGGTTCACCGCTGGGGATATTCATCATGGACACCAGAATGGTGTCGGGAGCGATCTGCATAGTCGAGGCGCCATGGGTCGATGAAATCAGGAGAACGGGCTGAGTGGTTTGAATGTACCAGTACAGCCCATAGGATAAGGCATCAATCGACCCTGAACATGGATCCATTCCTTCTGTAATCACCACCATAGAGTCACAAGTCAAACTGCATGCATTTTGAAAATGAGCCCCCAGGGAGTCAAAAGAATTTTGTGGGAATACATCCCACTGCGTCGAACCTAAGGACCAGTCAATGGTAGGGCTATTGACTGTGCTCATGCGGATGAGGGTGTATTCAGAGGTAGCGCCACTGCCCACCGGCCAGTTGGTGCCCGGATCGACACCAACGATGCCGATGATATCAATTTGCTGGGTCAGGCGGCTCAATACGATGGCATCGTCGCCATTAATAAAGGTCACCGTGTGCGTGGTATCCGCCACATTCAGAATGGTGGCATCGGCACTGGGGTTGGCAATCACATAAACCTCACCCGGGCAGAGCATTTGGTTAAAATGCATAGAGTCCGTAGCCGTTGAAGATCCGTTATTGAAACGATATACGGTATACGCTGTAAGATCCACGCAATCGGCAGTGGGGTTATAGATTTCCAATGCTTTATTATTGGAACTACCTTCCAGGTATTCGGAAAAATACAATTCGGTACATGGACAAGGATCCTGATAGTGGGCTCCGAGATTTCCTGTAAAATCCTGGGCATTGGAGATCCATTCCACACTTGGATCAAAGCTGGCAGGGTTTGTCAAAATTCCGGATTTCACGCCTGGTCGACGTACTAACGTTTGATTAGCCGTACTGGCAGAACTTCCAGTCCAGGCTGATCCCGGATCAACACCGATCACCCCAATAATGTCAAGGGTATCGGTCTCTTTTAGCAATAAGATGGCATCATCTCCATTGTAAAATGTTGACGTGGATGTTTGATCTGCCTGCGCTAAAAAAGCAACAGTTGCGTCATTATCGCAAACAATAAAAACGTCTCCAGCAGCCAGGTTACCGGACAGATTTATGGTTGTACCGGCTGAAGTGTTGCCATTAAAGAAAAATTTCAGCGCATATCCGTCTGCACTTAAATCTATGGAATTGGTAGTGGGGTTGTATAGCTCAATACACTTGTTGTTTGAACTACCCTCGATGTATTCGGAAATGTATAAATCTGAGCAGGATTGACTGACTAATAAGTCCTTTGAGGAAAACAGAAAGAACAGGACAAAAATGGGTAAATAGCGCAAGTTCATGGTTCAGGTCGGTTGTCTGCTACGAACTTACAATCTATCCACCTGTCCTAAAAACATCTGTTCAATATTTTGATGGATTAATAAAAAATAAATACCAAATCAGTCCTTATTCAAATTTGGGTATTTCCCAACAAAGATACAGCGAACCAGAAAGACTGGCCCGCTGTATCCAATAACCTGACTACCGGGTGCGAAGGTGACCGAAAATCCGGATTTATTTGCTGGTAAAAAGCTTATTAATAGGCCCTTGAGGTACCAAAGATTTGGTAACCTGCTGCACGGTCAGATCAGTAGCCAGTACAAACTTTCCAGTAAGCAATAGTTGTTCCGAAGAAGCACCCACTTTCACTTCATATTCTCCGGCCTCAGCCACCCAGGCAGTTGCTGTTTCATCAAACGAGCAGAGGTCACGTGGTTCAATGGTAAATGTGAGCTGCTGGGTTTCCCCCGGAGCAAGGCTTTTGGTCTTACCAAAGTCAACCAGTACCATTGCTGGTTTATCCATTTTTACTGCAGGCGCTGAAAGATAAACCTGGACCACTTCCCGGCCTGCTACCGGTCCGGTATTTTTTACATGGACTGAAACCGTTATTGCGTCTTTGAATTCATCGGAGCTCAATTCCATATTACTGTATTCAAAATTGGTGTAAGTCAACCCATATCCAAACGGATAGGCGACCGGTTTCTGGAAGGTGGTATAATAGCGGTATCCCACATAAATATCTTCTTCGTACGTTACCTGCCAGGGAACTCTTCGCATGAATGAAACGCCAGAAAGGTCCGGAGCATCTTTCAGTCCGGATTCAACCGCTGTACCCGGGAAGTTTTTGGAAGAAGGTACATCATCGTAGTTTAACGGAAATGTTACGGCCAATTTACCAGAAGGGCTGCTGTTGCCTTTCAGGATATCGACCACCGAATTACCTGCTTCCTGACCAGGCTGCCAAACACATAATAGTGCATCGGTTGCATCCCGCCAACTGGCTGTTTCGATCACACCTCCAATGTTCAGAATAACTATCACCTTTTTACCGGCAGCCCGGAATGCCGAGGAGACACGATCAATCATATCTTTTTCCGTTCCGGATAAATAAAAGTCTCCGGGTTCTGCTTTCCGGTCGCCTCCTTCCCCGGCATTTCTCCCGATGGTAATTAGGGCTACATCCGCTTGTTTTGCCATTTTATCGGCTAAAGCCTGACTAACTTCCATTTCGGCTGGTGGACGGTTACCACTCATAAATGCTTCAAAGAAGTTTCTTGGAGCAGGCTGCTTGGCCCGGAAATCCGCAATGTAATCCCGATAAATTTTGGTCAATTCTTCATCATTGACCAATGCCCCATTTTTAAGTCCGTCGATCAGAGAAATCGTATAGGCTTCGTTAACGTCACCACTACCGGTTCCGCCCGAGATAAACTCATAAGATGTAGTTCCAAAAACGGCGATATCTGCAGTCTCAGCTGGTAAAGGCAACGCATTTTGCTCATTTTTTAACAACACAAAGCCATCGGTAGCAGCCTGCCGGGTTACCTCAGCATGCGCTTTCAGATCCGGATCATTCGTCGGTTTATATCCTTTTTGTTTGGGTGAACGCATCATAATGATCAGAATCCTGGCGATATTTTCATCAAGAACCGATTCCTGCAGTTTGCCATCCTGAACCGCCTTTACGATATCGTGGATGTATCCTTCGGTACCTGGCATGATCAGATCATTGCCCGCTTCCATCATTGCTACCACATCACTACCACCTCCCCAGTCGGTCATGACATATCCGTCGAAGCCCCAGTCTTTACGCAAAATATTCGTAATCAGATCTTTGCTTTCAGGTGCATAGGTACCGTTGATCAGATTGTAAGAAGTCATTACGGTCCAGGGTTTTGCTTCGGTGACCGCGATCTCAAATCCCCGTAAATAAATCTCGCGGAGTGCTCTTTCACTGACAATGGTATTCACCGATTGCCGCTGGGTTTCCTGATTGTTAGCTGCAAAATGTTTGATCGAATTGCCCACTCCATTGGATTGAACACCGGTAACCATAGCTGCAGCCATCTTTCCCGTAACCAATGGATCTTCCGAGTAATATTCAAAGTTTCGGCCACAAAGAGGATCACGCTGGATATTCATGCCCGGTCCAAGCAGGACGTCTGCATTATATTCCAAAACTTCATTACCCATTGCTTCTCCTACTTTTTCCACCAACTCGGTATCCCAACTGGATGCCAATAATGTGGCGATAGGAAATGCGGTGCAATAATAGGTGCGAGTCTCGCCTTCGCGCTGAGGTGATACACGTAGTCCTGCCGGTCCGTCAGCCAATACTTGGGTCGTAACTCCTAAGTCAGGGTATTCTGCCGTAAATCCGGCTGCACCGGGCAATACGTTGCGAACTTGGTCAACCATGGCATAATAACTACTATCCATGGTTTTTTCACGATTACCAAACATCGCTGTGATGGAGTCAGGGAGCCCGGGGAAATACATCCCTGTACCGATCACCAATTCAGCCTTTTGCTCAAGGGTCATTTTCTGAATGATGTCCTGGATGTTTTGCTGCTGTCCACTTTGCTTGGAAGATTCCGGCGCACCGCAAGCTCCTAGAAAAAAAAGAATGATCAGGCTCAATCCATAAGCCCGAGCCGTTGAAGTTCTCGCAATCATAATTGAAATGGTTAAATAAAAACCCTTTGAGATTATCCTCAAATCAAGCAAAAATAATCAATTGTAACAAATTGTTACAATGGAATATTACCATGCTTCTTGGTGGGCGCCGCAATTTGTTTATTTCGTAGCACCGCGTAGGACTTGAGTAGCTTTTCCCGTGTCTTTTGAGGCTCAATGATCTCATCGACGTATCCCCTTTCCGCAGCCAGATAAGGATTGGCAAACTTATCTGCATACCGGGATTCCATTTCGGCAAGTTTTGCGACCGGGTCGCTGGCTCCTGCTATTTCCTTGCGGAATATGATCTCGGATGCCCCTTTGCTGCCCATAACCGCAATTTCGGCAGAGGGCCAGGCATAGTTAAAGTCCGCACCAATGTGTTTGGAATTCATGACATCATAGGCACCACCGTAGGCTTTTCTGGTGATTATAGTGATTCGGGGTACTGTTGCCTCACTAAACGCATACAAAAGCTTGGCTCCGTTAGTGATTATGGCATTCCATTCCTGATCCTTTCCTGGCAGAAATCCGGGTACATCCACCAATACCAGCAGTGGAATGTTGAAAGCATCACAAAAACGAACGAAGCGAGCACCTTTTTTACTGCTATTCACATCCAGCACGCCGGCTAAATGCGCCGGTTGGTTGGCTACAATTCCGATACTCTGTCCCCCGATACGACCGAATCCAATGACGATGTTTTCAGCATAATTGGCATGGAGTTCGTAAAAGGAATCCGCATCAATAATCCCACTGATGATTTCTTTCATATCGTAGGGCTGTTGCGGATTATCCGGAATGATTGTATTCAATACCGGTCTTATTTCGCTGGGCTGCAAATTGTAAGCCATCTTCGGCGTTTTTTCCAATCGACTCTGAGGCAGATAGGTCATCAACCTCCTGATGGACTGGAGGCATTCCACGTCATTTTCAGCTACCAGATGGGCTACTCCGGAATAACTGGCATGGGTCATTGCCCCTCCTAATTCTTCGGATGTGATCGTTTCGTTAGTGACTGTTTTCACCACATTTGGGCCGGTAACGAACATGTAGGACGTATGATCCACCATAAAGATAAAATCCGTTATGGCCGGACTGTAAACTGCTCCTCCGGCACATGGACCCATGATGGCTGATATCTGCGGAATGACACCGGATGCAAGGGTATTTCGATAAAAGATGTCGGCATAGCCTCCTAGTGAAACCACCCCTTCCTGTATCCTGGCGCCTCCCGAATCATTCAACCCAATCAAAGGTATCCCGTTCGCAACAGCCAGGTCCATGATTCGGCAAATCTTCTCCGCATGTGCTTCGGATAGTGAGCCACCAAACACGGTGAAATCCTGTGAAAAAACATAGACCGGGCGGCTATGAATGGTTCCATAACCGGTAATCACTCCATCTCCATAATATTTCTCCTTGTCCATGCCAAAATCGACTGAGCGATGTGTGACCAACATCCCTAGCTCTTCAAAGGAATTTTGATCCAGAAGCACTTCAATGCGCTCACGAGCTGTCAATTTGCCTTTTTGATGCTGATGTTCTATCCGGTGTTCCCCGCCCCCTTTCCAGGCTTCGGCAATTTTTGACTGAAGTGTATCAATTCCTTTTTTCATGGATTTTGGATTTGAAAAGCGATCGTTTCCAGAAATAAATGCGCATCTGCAGCACTTCCCATCCCATTGCCAGGCCATCAGACAGCAACCTGATCTTGGAATTGCTCTGATGATCCCAATCCACAGGCATCTCCTGGATCTTCCAGTGCGCTTTACGGGCTTTCCATAAAATCTCAATATCATGAGCCCAACCGAAGGTAATCAAATTGGCAAACAGCTGACGGGCATAGGCTCTCGGATACCATTTGAACCCACATTGGGTATCCAGGTAAGGAATACCGCTACTGATTCGGGTGAATAAATTAAATAGTCTTCCAGACCACTTGCGTATTCCCGGGACCCGGATCCGGGAATTCAAATGTTCTCTAGATCCGATGTAAATGGTGGAGGGCTCTATCTGTGCAGGATCCTCAAACCATTTGAATACCATCATGGGTGAAGTAGCTACGTCCGCATCCATCGTCAAAACATAGTCGCATTGCGCCTCCTTAATTCCGAATTGCAACGCATAGCCTTTTCCCCGGTTGTCCGGATAGTGTAGAATGACAATTTGTGCGGGGTTCATTTCTGAAAAGAGTGCCTGCATTTTGCGGAAGCTGAGATCCAGAGATCCGTCATCGACCAAAATAATCTGGATTTGACCCGACCAATGTTCATTGAAGCTTTTAAGCGCTTTATGAAGTGCCTCCAACCGGTCCAATTCGTTGTAGCAGGGAACCACAATGCTCAGAGATGGCCAGTTTTTAGCTTTCGAATTTGACGATGAGACGTCCTCAGGCATTGTAAATATGATCTTTTTTTATATCGCTTTTAGCCAACAACTGAAGCATCAGTTCGTTACATTTGCGGCGGTAAAACTAAAACAAAATGGATCCAAATCAAATGCTTTCAACCCGTGTACAGCAAATGACCGAGTCTGCAACCCTACGAATGGCTCAGAAAACCAGGGAGCTCAAAGCCAAGGGTATCAGCGTCATCAACCTGAGCATCGGGGAACCTGATTTTGACACGCCTCAACACATCAAGGACGCTGCCAAGAAAGCATTGGATGAGGGCTGGACGAAATATTCTCCGGTACCGGGTTATGAAGACCTTCGTCAGGCCATTTGCCATAAATTAAAGCGGGATAACGGGTTAGATTATGCGCCTAATCAAATCGTGGTTAGTAATGGCGCCAAGCAATCAATCGCTAACATTGCCATGACGCTTCTTAACCCGGGCGATGAAGCCGTTATTCTGGCACCTTACTGGGTTTCCTATAAGGACATCGTGGAATTTGCCGGAGGCAAGGCCGTAATTCTTAGTGCTGGAATCGAGCAGGACTTTAAGGTGAGTGCGGATCAGCTTTCCGCTGCCATTAACGACCGGACTAAATTTGTGCTGTTTTCTTCGCCCTGTAATCCTTCCGGATCGGTGTTTTCAAAAGAGGAATTGGAAGCATTTGCAAAAGTTATCCTGGCCCACCCCAATCTGTTGATCGTCTCGGATGAAATTTATGAGTTCATCAATTTTGGTGAAAAGCACCACAGCATTGGCAGTCTCCCGGGTATGCTGGACAGAACCGTTACGGTAAATGGGTTCTCAAAAGGTTTTGCCATGACCGGATGGCGTTTGGGATTTATGGCTGCACCGGCCTGGTTGGCATCAGCTTGTAGCAAGATCCAGGGTCAGGTCACCTCCGGAGCTTCCTCGTTTGCGCAGCGGGCTGCCAAGTTTGGACTGGAATCGGACCTTACTCCAACATTTGAAATGAATCATGCATTTCTCCATCGCCGCGATTTGATCATTGAGTTATTTTCTGCCATTCCGGGAATCCGTACCAATAAGCCTTTAGGGGCATTTTATCTACTGCCTGACGTAAGTGCCTACTTTGGCAAAAGTGATGGTAAGCAAACCATTAAAGATGCGGACGATTTTGCAGAATACATTTTGGAGAAAGCGCACGTAGGCATTGTTTCCGGGGAAGCCTTTGGCGCTCCGGATTGCATCCGGATCTCCTATGCTGCTTCAGATGAAGAAATTATTGAAGCGGCAGACCGGATCAAAAACGCCTTGGCGGAATTGCATTAATCCTGTACGCGGACAAATTGAAAATCCTTGAGTTGAATTAACTCAAAATGTTGATTTTCAAAGTATTGAATTTTATCTACTCCTGATTCTTCTGCTGTCTTGGGCGTTCCGGGTGGATACACCGGTTTGAATTCAAATTGCATGTAGACCGGGTCATTATAGGTCTCTCCTTCCAGGTAATACTGGAATTGAGTGCCGTGCTTTTTTAACATCCTTCCTGCAAAGACAATCTGATCATATGCTTCAAGTGCATCTTCCGTCACAAACGTGTTGAACTGATTTTGAAAATACCGCTTGAGGGCCTGGTAGTCCGGACTGGAAATTCTGGTCAGGCCTGTCTCCAGAATATAAATTTTGCTTTGGTTAAAAAGGTCGTAATCGGTTTCGGCCAGGGATTTCATCTGGGGTAAAATGTATGAAGTAACCTGAAAGTCCGGAGGTATGATTCCAATTTTTCGCAGCATAGCATAAACAAATCGCCGTTCGGACTCGGCGAATCGAAAGTGTGGTATAATGAATACATTTGGCCGGTTGGCAACGACTATAGAATCGGGAAATGTATTCTGCAAATCCATCGTTTCATCGTGAACTACAAAAGAGATGTACTTGCTTTCATCCCCGAAGAAGTTTTTGAAATATTCCTCTCCTTCCCGGTAAACCAGGAAGATTTGTGCATCCGGAAACCGGTGACTAATGTCATCCATAATGAACTGACAATGGGATTGATAACCCGGTTTACTGAGAACATAAAAAGGATTGTCCACACCAAACTGGCTGAAACTTGTCCAGGGAGTGATCATGGGCACCTGCCTGGTTTTGACATATTCGGCCATTTCTTCCACCATGTTACGCCGGTATGGCCCAAGTACCAGATCTGACTTTTGGAACGATTGATCGCCAATAATCTGGCTTACTTCTTTTTGTGAGTTTTCCGTATCAAATACCTTGGTATCCAGATATATGCCTTCACGCTCCAGTTTCTTCACTCCTTGTTCGTAGCCGATCAGATACTGGATGAATTTCTCAGTAATCAGGGAGACTTTATCAGATCCTGTGGAGACATCTTGTGACTGCAGGGGTAATAATAATGAAACCTGATACCGGTCCTTCATATTCGTCATCGGCCGGAGATCATCAAAAGTTTCATCATCCACAGGTGCTGGTTGAGGAAGTTCGCCCCAAACCAACGTGTCAACGTGGGTATTTGATGGATTAGCGGGTTCCCATTGACCTGTTTTGGGATTATATACATGTCCGGCCGTATGGGTAGGGCTACCGGTTGTTGTAGGCTTGGCGGTTGTCGTCTTTTTAGTAAAAGAACAACTCCCAAGCAAAATAACAAGACCACTTAAAATGACGATACGCATAAACCGGTTACTCCCATTCAATGGTAGCCGGTGGTTTCGTACTAATGTCATAGACCACTCGATTTATCCCTTTTACCTGATTGATGATTTCATTACTCACTTTAGCCAGCAATTCATGAGGCAATTTACACCATTCAGCCGTCATACCATCCACCGAATTTACCGCTCGCAATGCCACCACAAATTCATAGGTGCGTTCATCGCCCATCACTCCTACAGATTGCGCATTCAACAAGATAACTGCAGCCTGCCACACCTTATTATACCAACCGCTTTCCTTCAGATTGCGGATGAAAATATCGTCAGCTTCCTGCAAGAGTTTGATTTTCTCTTCGGTTATCGCACCTAATATGCGGATGCTTAGTCCAGGTCCTGGAAAAGGGTGACGACTTATGATCGTCTCCGGAACGCCCAAAGCTAACCCAACCTGCCTAACTTCATCCTTAAAAAGGAAACGCAAAGGCTCCAATAACTTCAGATGGAGCGTATCCGGCAATCCTCCGACATTATGATGGGATTTGATGGTAGCACTTGGGCCGTGTACGGAAAGGCTTTCAATAACATCAGGGTAAATGGTACCCTGAGCCAACCAACTGATCCCCGTCAATTTATGAGCTTCTTCATCGAAGACTTCAATAAATGTTTTTCCAATGATCTTCCGTTTTGTTTCCGGATCCGAAACCCCGTTGAGTCCATCCCAAAACCGATGACGAGCATCTACGCCGATTACGTGTAATCCATGCTGATGGTAAGCATCCAGGACTTGATTAAACTCATCCTTTCTGAGCAAACCATTATCGACAAAAATGCAGGTCAACTGATCACCAATGGCCTCCTGCACCAGATAGGCACAGACAGTGGAATCAACACCCCCGGATATGGCCATGATCACCTGATCATCACCTACTTCTTCCTTAATCTGCCTGACGCTTTCCTGGATAAAGGAGTCTGGCGTCCAATCAGGCCGGCAACCGGCAATCCGGTAAAGAAAATTACTCAGGATTTGCTTCCCTTGCAACGTGTGCGTCACTTCCGGATGAAACTGCAAGCCATAGACAGGCTGACCATGTCGATTCCCCCGGAATGCGGCAACCGGAATGCCTTCCGTGCTTGCCAGAAGCTCAAATCCTTCAGGAATCTCCAATATGGTATCCGCATGAGACATCCAGACTTGACTGTTCTTGTCCAGATCGGTAAAAATCGGATCATCAAGCAGGATGTTCAACTCGGCCTTTCCATATTCTCTTTTTTGGGAGCGCTGTACTTCACCGCCTAATTCCTGAGCCACATATTGGGCTCCATAGCAAACCGCCAATACCGGTATATGCCCGAGCATATGATCGATATTGACATGAAGTGCTTCAGGATCTTTCACCGAATATGGGCTACCGGACAAGATGATGGCTTGCCATTCTTCCGGGTGCGTTATGGTGAAATTATATGGCTGAATTTCGCAATATACATTGGCCTCGCGTACTCTACGGGCAATGAGTTGGGTGTATTGCGACCCAAAATCCAAAATCAAAACCTTCTGATCCATAGGAATGATTAATCGAGCAGTCCCCTGCCCTCCTTCTTAATTAATCCATCTTCCTGGAGCTGCTTCATTACTTTGTCCAGGATACCATTGATAAAGTCTTTACTCTTGGCAGTACTGTATTGCTTCGAGACTTCGACGTATTCGTTTAAGGTTACTTTGGTGGGTATGCTCTTGAAATAAAGGAATTCGGCAATCGCCATTTTTATCAAAATGGTATCGATTAGTGCCAACCGCTCAACATCCCAGTTCTTCAGGGTAGGCTCAAAAATCTCTTGAATCTTTGTGTCATCCTGAGCCGTGCGGTTGAGTAGTTGAATCCCAAACTGATAGGTCTCGCTTTGTACCTGATACTCCTCCAGAAAATCACTCGCAGCAGGCAAAGCCTTCAACGTTTTTTTCACCGCTCCGACCACCAAGGATTTATCATCTTCCCAGGTCGCGTAGAGGTCTTCGACCATTTCATTAAACACTTCACTGCGACGGATAAACCGATACAATTCGTGGAGGATGTCCACATGGTCTTCTTCAGCGTTTACTTCCTTCTGAATGTATGCTCGGTAAACTTCTTCGTTAGAGAAGTCCTTATACATTTTGCGGATAAGGTCCTGATCCATCCTGGTTTCAAAGTGCAGATCTTTGATCTTTTTCTGGAGCTGAATGTGCTTTACCAGACTTTGAATCAAGGCGTTGGTATAGAACTTATCGGTGAATTTGAGATCTTCTTCCGAAGGAAGATATTTTGCATGCCGCTTTTGGGCATCTACTTTGGCAAACCGGCAGATCTGCAATAGGGTGTAAATATTGAACAGGTAGAGAACAAATGAATTTTCAGTACTTATCTCATAGGCACGTAATGCCTGCGCGATGGTTAGTTCTTCGTCTCTGTTCAGCGCATAGAGCGCCTGCATTACTTTTACTCGGATATTTCTTCTACTTAACATGAAACGCTTTAGTCATGTCCTGGATAAAACGCAAAGAAAGTCATTTTTTGTGTGATAAGCGGAAGCCAATCTCAATCATTTTTTTGAAATGTGTTCCTTCCAGCTTACTTCATCCAATTTTTCTCAACCTCAGTAAATGGAGGAAGTTTATTTATATGCCACTTCTTCACGACTACTCCTTGCTTCATCAAAACGATTCCCGGGTTAGAACGGATAATTGTTTTAAGTAATATATCATCTGCCTCATAAAAAGGCACATCAACACCGGTCGCTTCCCGGAATGCATTTCTTTTCTCTGTACTGGCCCCTCCCGCCACTACATACACTTTAATGCCTGCTTGTTTAGCAGCGTCAACAAATGGCTTCAGAGCGGCATATTTCTTCAACAATCCGGAGTCCCAATGATAGGTGACTTCTGTAGTCTCTTTAGGTTGAATTTCAAAGGACCGGACCAATTCCAGGCTATCCCCGCTCTGTATTGTATCCACTTTCCAGATACTGTCCTGAACAGTAACTCGCTGAACGGATTCATCAGCCTTCAGCATGTAGGAAACCACCATAAAGGTATAATTCGGATCGGTGAGCAGATCCTCCGTGATTTCATCTCCCTGCTCATCGTAAATAGCATAGTCGGATATTTTAGTGGGCTGGATGGCCGGCTCACTCAATATTTGTTCTGCACTCCAATCGGTCTTCGGATAGTTGGCCAGATTTGCCATATATTCTTCATAAGGCAATTCAACCACCTTTCCGGATGTTTTATTGGTCAGCCGATAGCCGGTAATTTGCCGGTTGCTCATGGCTTCAATCTCAGCATTGCGGCGGGTATAAACATCCGTACCCTCCTTAAATGGTCTGAAATCTGCGGAAGGCAGATTCCACATATAATTGCTTAAGCAAAAATAAGTCAGTCCTACCGTTGTTAATGCGATGATTACATGTCTGATCGGAGCTGTTAATAGTTGATGGAAATGCTTATTCTGGAACAAGAACAGGATTGCCGGTGCCATCAGTACCACATCCTTGAAAAAAGACGTTCGTGGGTCTAGGACCAAAAAGTCGCCGAAACAACCACAATCCGTCACGCGCATTTGTTCTTTAACCCAGGGACCCCATGCACTCAATTCAAAAAATGTACTGTTACTTGGAACATAACCTGTCAAAAAGGTAAAACCGGTCAGGGCAAGGAAAAACAAAACGATCAGGAAAAACAGCCAACTGGTCAATTTAGGCTTCCATCCCAGGATCAGTGCAAATCCCAGCACAATTTCAAGGACAATCATAAATACGCTGAAACCGATGCTATGATCAACAAACCAGGGAAACGACTTTGCAAGGAAGCTTAGCCAGGTCGGCTCCAAAGCGGCCTGAAATTCAGCAAAATATTCCTCCATTTTGAAAGCTGTACCCATCGGGTCAATGGCCTTAACCCATCCCGATATGATGAACAAGACACCGGTCCAGTTCTGCAGAAAGCTTACCCAGCTCTTCTTTTGTTTTTTAAGAACCAATACCAGCAAGAGCGTCATTACCAGTGCTATACCGGTGATGAGCAGGACCAGGTTTAAAAGTGTCATATATCGTGTTCTTTAAGCTTGATCAAACAAAAGACGGCGTAATTAATGATATCCTGATAGTTTGCATCAAGACCTTCACTGATTAGCGTGAAACCGGCATTGTCTTCGATTTCTTTAATTCGTAATAATTTCATCAAAATCAGATCCGTCATCGAGGCAATCCGCATATCCCTCCAAGCCTCTCCGTAATCGTGATTTTTGCGCTCCAGCAATTGCTTGATACCGGTTGCTTCTTCCTCATACCAATGCAATGCCTGGTCAGCATCTATTCTATACTCGGTATCCACCGGAGGGTGTTTGAGTTGGATCAAGGCCATCAAGGCATAATTGATAATGCCAATGAACTCAACATCCATGCCTTCTTCAACTTTTTGCTCCTGATTTGATTGTAAATTACGAATGCGCTTCGCTTTGATGAAGATCTGATCGGTTAGCGATGCAGGCCGCAAGATCCGCCAGGCGGTGCCATAATCTTTGGTCTTCTTGACAAAGATATCCTGGCATTCCATGATGATGGCATCAAAAGCGGCAAGCGTTTGGTTCACTTTAGATTTTTTGCAAATATAACGGATTGAGGCTTAGTTTTGGGTGATTTCAGAACCCTGTTTTCAGAAACTCGATAACCATGAAAAGTTTTGATGTAATTGTCGCAGGAGTTGGCTCGATGGGTGCGGCCACTTGTGATCAACTCGCACGACGGGGTGTTTCGGTATTGGGATTGGAGCGCTTCCAGATCGGACACTCGAAAGGGTCTCACCTTGGACAGTCGAGGTTAATTCGAAAGGCTTACTTTGAGCATCCTGACTACGTTCCATTACTACAGAGGGCGTACGAACTATGGGATGAGCTTGAAGCGGATACCGGCACGAAACTTTATCATCCCACCTGTTTGCTCTATCATGGTCGACCGGATCAGGAGCTAATTGCTGGCAGTCTGCTCTCCGCCTCAATATATAACATACCATTTCAGGAAATTTCACGTAAAGAACAGCTCCATCTTTTTCCAGCATTTACCTTACCGGAAGACTACCTAACTTACATAGAACCTGACGCCGGATTTCTCCGCCCTGAAAAATCAATCCAGGTGATGGCTGACCGGGCTAAATTTCATGGGGCCGACTTACATATTGATGAATGGATGACCGATTTCGTAAGAAGTGGCGACGGATGGTCTGTGCATACCAATCGGAACGTTTATTCCTGCCAAAAGCTGATCATTACCGCCGGAGCCTGGTCGACCCAGTTCTTGCATCAATTGCACGTGCCCCTAAAAGTAACCCGTCAAGTACTGGGATGGCTTGATAAAACGTCCGGACCGGATTGCTCCCTGCAAAACTTACCCTGCTGGATATTAGCCGATGATCACTATGGCGGCGCCTTCTATGGTTTTCCTGAATTGCCTGAGGGAGATTTCGGCAGTCCGGGTGGATTGAAGATCGCACATCATTATCCCGGATTTGAAATCCGACCCGAAGAGAAGGATCAAAAACTCACTGTAGAGGAAAAAGAAGCGTTGGACTACGGGAAGGACAAGTACCTGGGCGCCATTGGTGGGTCGTGGGCAACCTTTCAGCACTGCATGTATACCATGTCTCCGGATGAACACTTTATCATCGATCAGGTACCTTTTTCGGAAAATGTCTGGTTTGCAGCTGGATTTAGTGGGCATGGATTTAAGTTTTCTCCCGTAATCGGTGAGATAATGGCCGATCTGGCCCTTACAGGAACAACTTCCCTCCCGGTTCAATTCCTTTCTGCAGCCCGGTTTTCGTAAAAATAAGCCAACAGAATTTTGGCTACTTTTGAGCATGCAAGCTAGCTCCTTTCAAACCATAACCACTCCAATTACCGGACTGTATAAGGAGAAAGGCAGCAAATTCATTGCTTATGCCTATCCGGTCTCTTCTGATGATGAGATCAAAAATCACTTGGATCTTCTTCGCAAAGAACATCCTAAAGCAAGGCATTATTGCTATGCTTACCGGATGACCCCTGACGGGAGCCTGTATCGGTCAAACGATGATGGGGAGCCTTCCGGCACAGCCGGTAAACCAATTCTCGGCCAATTGCTGTCGTTTGATGTAACCAACACATTGGTAGTGGTGGTTCGCTATTTCGGCGGCACCAAACTCGGAGCTTCCGGACTCATTCACGCTTACAAAGCGGCCGCTCAGGATGCATTGTCCCAGGCAGATATTGTCACATGCATCGTGATGACCCCATTCCACATCCGGTTTCCTTTTGCATTATCTGGCGAAATAATGCAAGCCCTGGCAAGAATCCATGCCGCTTCGATCACGGAATCCTACACGGACCATGGACAGATTAGTTTTGAATTACCCCTCTCGGAAGCGACCCTACGCCTCCATCAGTTAAAAAGTCAATTGGCAGGATTTGACGGAACCGAATCGGATATGGATCTTAAACTGGCAGAAAAATCGATCGGGATATCCTAATCCAACGCAAGTAAATTCTGTCAGTAAGATATTGTAATTACCGGATCAACGTAACATCACCGACCACCGTGACTTCCCGCTGCAACGCAGGACAGAAATAAGTTACCCGGTAAGCATAAACGCCTGCGGGCTGTAAGGAACCGCCTAGCCGGCCATCCCACCCCATCGATTTATCTGTCGTTGCAAATAACCGGCTTCCCCAGCGGTTGAAAACTTCGAATTTGCTGATCGATGGCAAAGGGGTAAAGAGAAATAGAACATCGTTGTTACCATCTCCGTTGGGTGAAAAGGCATTCGGTACTTCCACCAGGTTGGCCCCACACGTGGCTACCTCTCCGACACGGACATCAATGGTATTGACGCAACCGTTTCTACGATCAGTAACCTTTACCGTATAAATTCCTTCTTCACCGGGATTGGCCAACGGCGACGAGCAATCGAGACAGGACAAGCCTTCCGGAGGAGACCATTGATAACTCCAGTAGGGTTGCACCAACAATGGAGGCAATGGGACGGCATCTCCAAGCCATAAGACTGCTTCGGGATATCCCGGATCAGGCAGGTCATAGACCATTACACGGGTTATTACCGTACTATCCAAACAACCGTTTACCTGTCCGGTAACCGGAATCTCCGTGTCATGGGTAGCCACAAACCATCCGTTGCCATTGCCTAATTCCTCTATAAATGCAGGCCAAATGATCCGGTCTGTGTTGCCTACCAATCGAATGAAAGCTGAATCACCCGCACAAACAGTGTCACCGATTAAAGAAAAGGGTACCTGTTTGGATACCTGGACCAGCACGGAGTCAGACAATGAACAAGAACCGGTGGATACCATGTAGTGGTAATAGGTACTTTGCATGGGAGCCACGGTAAGGGTGCCACTTCCCTGGTCTACTACA
Organism: Lewinellaceae bacterium; assembly: GCA_020636355.1. Lineage (GTDB taxonomy): Bacteria > Bacteroidota > Bacteroidia > Chitinophagales > Saprospiraceae > JAGQXC01. Next base: position 26,628 of record JACJYB010000002.1, read on the forward strand.
TCTGGTCCAGGAAGCCAAACCACCGGTTGTGGGCCTGAGCCATGTAAGGTAAGCCGGGTACCTCTACAGATGACTGTATCCATACTCACATCCAACGCATCCAGACGCAATACGCTAACGGTAACTGTATCAAAAGCATTGCACCCTAAAGAATCGATGACACCAACGACATAAGTTCGGGTACTGTCAGGTATTGCTACCGGATCAAAACAATAGGTGCAGGATAACTGGTCACTGATATGCCAATATGGGGATCGGCCTTTAAGGACGTGAAGTGCAATGCTATCACCAAGGCAAATTTGCTCATCAGGTCCCAGTATGCCTGAAGTCCGGGGTAACATCCTCACGTAAATGGAATCCTCGGCAGTGCATCCGAAATCCGTGGTGACCTCCACTTTATACCAGTTACTAGCCTTCGGAGCAAGTACCGGGTTAAAACAATCTTCATAGCAATTGAGACCCTTGGCAAGGCTATCCCATTGAATGTGATGATCCGGGTAAACCCTGGATAATGTCAATTGTGTAATTTCGTCCGGACAAAGAACAGTGTCGCCCATTATTGAAAATTGAGGAATGGAGTCTTGTCCAAAATAGACCAATATGCTGTCATTAGTTATGCAATCATTTGGATTGGTGACCTGCAATAAGACCGAACCGTCCGATGAAGGCTTGTACCATATGCTGTCACAATCCGCGCACAGGGAGCCATCAGGAAACTGCCATACATATTGGTTTACCGGATCCCAAAGGGTATCGCGTAGGAGTACGGAATCCCGGTAACATAAGTGAATTTCATCTGCTAGTTCGACCTCGGCTGATTCTTTAAGCAAAATAGAACCGGCAATGGTATCCCGGCATCCTGCGTTCGAAATAGTAACCATGCGCAAATCGTAACTACCAGAAGAAAGCTGTTCACTCAGATCTCGCCGGTAACTGATGGTATCCCCGTTTAGAATCCAGAGCGTACTATCAATGAATCCATCAGACAGCACCGTCTGATTAAGCACTTCCAGGTCATACGGTGCGCACGCCAGGGTGTCCGGGAGCAGCCAATGATTGACCGGCTTTGGGCCAACCTTCAAATATCCCGGCAAAAACAAGGTGTCTCGGCAGAACCCGTCCTCAGCAGTAACCTGCACATCATAACGCCCCACCTTACCGAGGTAAAAAGATGCTTCAAAAGCATCGGTTACAATCGTGGTGTCCGGGTGAATGAGTCGCCACCGGAAATCCCTGATCTGATGATTCGAGTAGCTCAGATTAAACAAATTCACGACCGGATTCAGTGAGTCGCAAAAATCAACTACGGGAATATCAATAATAATGGATAATTCGTTGACCGGAATAGGTTGTGTTACGAACGGTAACAGGCATCCAAAGGTATCACGAATCAGTACCGAAGGCGTATAGACGCCAGCATTGGTGTAATAATAGTCAAATGAAAAAGAATCGCGAACACCATTCACCGAATCAATCGTGCCTACGCCAACGTCCCAGAACAGGTCGTATTGGTCATCCAGCTGGAGATCAAAACGCACATGAGTCGGCGCACAGGTAGAGTCAATTGTCGTCTTTGCCGAGCCGGTCGGCCCCCCAACCTTTAATGCATTGACCAGGGTCATGGTATCGCTGCAACCCGGTAGGAGATCCGCAATCATGCTAATGGAATAAGTGCCGGGCTTGGTATAAATATGTTGAGGTTCAAAGGCTTTGGAGTTGCTGGTATTATCGCCGAATGACCAGGTATATTCGGAAGCCCCGGTGGAATAATTATAAAACTTGGCCTCATAAGGCGGGCAATAATAATAATTGGTGTCCAGAATGAATGAAGCCACCGGGTTATCAATTCGTATCGTATCCAGATATTCACCGGCACAACCAATGGTATCTTCCAGGTGTAAGCGCACTACATACAAACCTGAATCCGGATATGCATAGGCAAAGGATGGTTCATGCCGGATGGTGCCATTTCCCAGGTCCCAGGTAACTTGTACCGGATTGACCATGGTAGAAACATTAAAGTCCACGGGCCTCGCCGAACAGGATAATGAGTCTATTGAAAATGCCCCTTGCACCTGATTAACCCGGATATCAATGCTTGTTGAATCTTTACATCCCCAGGCATCTTCCACTGCTAAGCCGAGAACATAGGGGCCTCCCGCCGAAGGAACCCACACCGAGTCGGTTTCCGGTAATCGCAGTTGATTGATCCACCACCTCCTCTCTGTAATTGTGGAAGCTGAGGAGGAGCTTTCTTCCTTATAGTGGAAAGTATCTTGCAGACATAGCTCTGTTCGATCCAAATCCAATATCGCCTTTACCTTATTGATCTTAATGCTATCGGTTAAGTTCAGGGTATCTCTACATCCATTCTTATCCTGAATGAATGCTCGGACAGGAGCAAAGACACCTGGGTTTCGGTATGGAATTAATATCCGGTTTGGTTTTATGTCTGCGTTGCCAGCGCCATCGGCTTCTACGGTCACTTCTTTCAGGTCCGTACTTAAATTGCGTATGATCAGGTTATACGGCGCACATCCACTATCCGTTGCCATCCCGAAACTTACTGCCGGATCGCCTACATAAATTGGAATTCGCTTGTGATCCGAACACCTGGAGCGGCCATTGAACACCTGAAGCTCCACATAATAGGTTTGACCGCTGGGAAACAGCACCACCGGACTAACCGATGATGAAGTATCGTCGATCCGGTTCGGGATTCCAAAGTCCCAGAAAACGGAGTCATACCCTACGGACATATTAATAAAATGGATCTGTCCATCTGCGCAATCGTAGCGATAGGCAAAATCTGCTTTAGGATCCCTTACGACGATGCCTTTGGGTTTTGCCCTTGAGTTGATGCATCCATTATAACTGGCGCTTAGGGTGACACCGATGTTACCGGGATCCTTAAACACCACAGCAGGATTCTGGTCATCCGATTGCTGCCCGTCTGAAAAAGTCCATTCCCATCCATTCACCCGGGAATCCGAAAGGTCATCAATATAAACCGTATCGCCTACGCAGACTGTATCCGGAGTGATGTCAAAATCCACACTGGGAACCACTCCGCCTCGCACATATCCTGGCAACGAAATGGAGTCAATGCATCCGATGCTGTTTTCGACCACCAGCTTGACATCATAAACACCATCATGCCGTACATTCCAGTCTACGGTACGAGAAGTTCTCACAAAGGTGGTGTCACCAGAAATTTGCCATCGCCATCTTACCGCCGGATCCAGTCCCTGAGTTAAATCCTCCAGGTGGGCTGAAATGGGAGCACACCCAACAATGCTATCCGAAACCGTGGCTTTCCAATCGTAAAGTTCAACGGGTCCAACTATGGATGTATCTGCACATCCAAACATGTCCAGGACAATCAGCTTGAGGTCAAAAGTTTTAGCTTGACTTATTGCAATCACCGGGTTGGCATCCGTGGAAACGGTCGAATCATTGATGGACCAGCTAAAACTCAATGCACCAAATGAAGAATTCCTGGGCTGTATAACGAAAGGAAAGCTACACCCTTTTGTCTCATCCAGGCTAAATTGTGCCACGGGTTGGTTACGCACATGAATGATTAAATTTTTGTCATTAGGCAACCAACAGCCGTTTACCCGCCGGTATAATTTGACAGAATAATCCCCGCCCTGAGTAAAAACATGATCCACATTGGGATGATTAGAGGTCGTGCCATCACCAAAGTCCCAATACAGGCTGTCAGCCAATAATTGGGAGCGATCCGAAAAATGGACAGAAAACGGAGCACAACCTTGGGAATCAGATGCCATCACCTGTACGCTATGCTCGGGATGTACTAACCCCTTAAAAACCGTCGTATCGGTACACCCGATGTTGTTTGAAGCAGCAATTCGAACGTCATAAGACCTGGCTTCCGAAAAGGTTATAGCCGGCGGAGTAAGACCTTGATAGGTCTGGCCGTTACCAAAGTCCCAGTAGTAGGAAGCCGTACTGTCAAACTTGGTCAATGTAAAACTGGTGGTATGGGGTACTGTGCAAAAAACAGCCACAGCCGGCTTGACCTGTACTTGCGCCGAACCGACTACCGTAACGCCCTTTTTAATGTTGTAAGACTCGGTACACCCCTTGTCATCTTTAATGGTAAGCGCGAGATCAAATGTTCCCGGCACATTGTACTGGTTCACAAAATTCTTTGAGGTGGTCTCCCTGGCGCTTCCGATATTGCCAGCCAGCTCCCAGACCCATTCGACGATGGGGCCGTTCGGAGAATAACTCGCATCGGTTATGGCAATTCGGTCTCCCTTGCAGATCAGTGAGTCACTTAGGGTAAATGATGGTGTAATGGCTTCATAGACCACAATAAAATCATCCACGCATTTGGTATCGGAATTACCCTGGTCGTCGGTTACTGTAAGACATACCCGGTATTTCCCCGGTTGTCCAAAAATGCGGGAGGGGTTCTGAACGGTGACATCCGAATTTCCGATTTGCCAATCCCACTTGACAATCTTACCAGCCGAACTGGTTGAAAGGTCGGTAAAGGCCGATTGAAGGAACAAACATCCACTCCTGTCACTGGCACTAAAATCCGCTGTAACCTGGGAGGACAGGCTCCAGGAAACAAAGAAAAAAGCCAATAAGTGAATACTACGTAACTTTACCATCAATACCAGCCTGAATAAATCTTCTTAATATGTTGGCTTATGTCCAGGGTGCGTGTATTAAGGAGCACAAACTACGCCAAGTATTATTAATATCTGGCATACAAGAATAAGAACGTTAAAAAGCCCTGGATGGTATCCGGGTTAACACAATTGCAGATGATACGAGTGGCATTAACGGGAGGCATCGGTAGCGGCAAATCAACCGTGGCACGACTTTTTTCTTCGTGTGGAATTCCCATTTATTTTGCTGACGAAGCGGCCAAGCAACTGATGCAATCAGATCGGCAATTACAGAAGTCGTTGGAAGCGATTCTCGGATTTGCCATTGTGGATCGGGATGGCCAATTATTGCGCAAGGAAATGGCAGCCCGGCTATTTGTTGATCCGGAATTAGTCAATGCGGTGAATGATGTTGTTCATCCCGCTGTTTATCGTGATTTGCAGGCCTGGTTTGAACAACAGTCTTCTCCTTATGCCATTTATGAATCCGCCCTGGTCAAAGCATCGCACCGGCCTTCTGTCGTAGATCAGATCATTGCGGTTTACGCCCCCAGACAGATCTGCATCGAACGGGTTATGAACCGTGATCACGTGACCGAAATACAGGTAAAATCACGGATGAAGCGTCAGAATCCCGGTGAACAAGTTCTGTTCGCAGACTTCCTGGTTGTCAATTCCTATCAGCCACTAATTCCCCAGGTTTGGCGCATCCATCAATATCTTTCAGCCGGGAAAGTCGTACCTTTGTAGACAAATGTCAGTCGTCCTATGATCGAAGTAAGTCAATTCTCCTCCCAGCAGTTAATTCATCTGGAGGACCAGTATGGAGCTCATAATTACCATCCTATCCCAGTCGTGTTGACAAAAGGCAAAGGGGTGCATGTATGGGATGTGGAAGGAAAACGTTATTTCGATTTTTTGTCTGCGTATTCAGCGGTTAACCAGGGACATTGCCACCCACGCATAATTCAGGCTTTAGTGGACCAGGCTTCCCAACTCACCCTGACCTCCCGGGCATTTCATAACGACCGGCTAGGCCCTTATGAGGAACTCATTTGCCAATATTTCGGATACGATAAGGTGCTCCCCATGAATACCGGGGTGGAAGCAGTGGAGACGGCCATTAAGCTGATCCGCAAGTGGGGTTATCTGGTCAAAGGCATCCCATCCAATCAGGCTAAGATCGTATTTGCTGCCAAAAACTTTCATGGTCGAACACTGGGTGCAATTTCCGCTTCGACCGATCCGACAGCCACCGAAGGATTTGGTCCGTTCATACCCGGGTACATTGTCATTCCTTTTAATGATAAAGAAGCCTTGGCCAATGCATTGGAAGATGAACAGGTGGCGGGCGTACTGATGGAACCGATCCAGGGCGAAGCAGGCGTGGTCGTCCCTGATGAAGACTATTTGCCTTACGTGGCTGATCTATGCAAACAACGCAATGTCCTGTATGCAGCCGATGAAGTCCAGACTGGAATTGCCCGGACGGGAAAATTATTATGCACCCATCACTACAACATTCGGCCGGACATACTGATCCTCGGCAAGGCATTATCCGGTGGTGTATTGCCGGTTTCAGCTGTTTTGGCGGACGATGCAATCATGCTGAACCTGAAACCGGGCCAGCATGGATCCACCTTTGGTGGCAATCCCCTGGCTGCTGCCGTCGCTGTGGAGGCCTTGAAAGTTGTAGAGGATGAAAATCTGGCCGAAAACGCAGAGCGCATGGGCTCTATCTTCCGTAGCCGCATGCTCGAGCTGTCTAAAAAAAGTGAATTGATCCAAAAGGTACGGGGCAAAGGGCTCTTAAATGCAGTCGTAATCAATGAAGATCCTAAAAGCAGTCGTGCCTGGAACATTTGTCTAAAGATGGCAGAAAATGGATTACTGGCAAAACCTACTCAGGGCAACATCATCCGTTTCGCTCCGCCATTGATCATTAATGAAAATCAAATGGATAGTTGCTGCTCCATCATCGAGAAGACATTTAAAGAATTTGAACGTTAAGCGCATCCGACGACGTAAAAACCAACCATTTATTAACATTTAGAATATATCTGCCCGGTCCTTCGTTCTATTACCAATTTGTTAGGACAACGAAGAGATTACACTTTTTTATAATTTATATGTTGTTAACTTTGTGTCAGTTTGGACAACTGCTTGTTAATTTTTTCCTAAATGTGAAACCAGACAACAATGCGGGACGTCCTCAGGACAGTTAATGATTGAGAACCAAATTCGTATGAAGTATATCACCGTATGGCTGGCCCTGGTATGCCTGGCCATCCCAGGCTGGTCCCAAAAATCACGCATTTATACCGAAGATTACCAACATTTCAAACGTGGTAAGGAGCTTTACGACAAAGGCTTGTACGGACTTTCAATGCAGGAATTCCAGAAAATGCTGGATGAGCTGCCCCCGGTCCAAACGACCGAGTCGGTGGTTATCAAGACGGAAGCCGAACTTTATCTGGCACAGGCTGCCGTGCGTATGGACCTCCCGGAAGGTGAAAAGCTGATCCTGGAGTTCATTCGAAAATACCAACCGGATCCGGTGGCAGATCAGGCCATGTATGAAATTGCCAATTATTATTTCGATGCGAAAAAATACGATGAGGCGATCACCTTCTATTCCATGCTGAACAGCAGTTCCATCAGTGGAGAGAAGCGCTCTGAAGTTCGTTTTAAGGAAGGTTACAGTTTATTCATAAACCGTGACTTTGCCGGGGCCACCAAAAGGTTTGACCAGATAAAAGACCTGAAGAACGACTATTATTATCCCACTCACTACTATCTGGGGATGTGTCAGTTTTACCAGGGACAGTATCAGCCAGCTATTGCCAATTTTGAGATCGCTGCTCAATCACCCATCTACAAATCCCTAGTTCCATATTACGTCTGTCAGATCCGGTTTGCCGAGAAAGACTATCCGGGTGTTATCCAATATGGCGAGCAGGCGCTACAATCTCCGGGAAATCAAAAATATGCTGCCGAGATCCACCAGATGGTGGGACAGGCCTATTTTGAGCAAAAGCAATACAACCTGGCTCTGCCCCACCTGGAATATTACGATTCCAAACGTCGCAGCATGCGACCGGAAGATTTCTATCAACTGGGGTACACGCAGTACGTCAATGAAAAATATCCTGCTGCAATCGAGTCATTCAAAAATATAACAGGTATCCAATCGGATCTGGGGCAAAATGCCTCTTTCTACCTCGCCGATTGCTACCTGAAGACTGGGGATAAGAAATCTGCACGTTCCAGTTTCTACGAAGCTTCGCAACTCGACTTTGATCCGGTCATGCAGGAGGATGCACTATTTAATTATGCCCGGCTCTCGGCAGAGCTGAATTATGACCGGGAAGCTATCCAGGCTCTGACCTCATTCCCGAAAGATTCCAAATATTATCTGGAATCACAGTCTATCATGACCGACGTATTTCTGCGCACGAGGGATTATGACCGGGCAATTGCCATTATCGAGCAATTACCTGAAAAAACACCGCAAATAAGAGAAGCCTATCAGCAGGTCACTTTCCTGCGCGGTTTGCAGCTCATGGGTGAAGACCAGCTTTTTGAAGCACAGGAAATGTTTGAAAAATCTTTGGCGAGCCCGATCGATGTATCCATTCAAGCCCAGTGCCTCTATTGGGAAGCGGAAATTGCCTACCGGCAAAATGACTTCAGCAAGTCCGATCTACAATTGAATAAATATTTTACCGTTGCTAAATCTACCGGTAACCTGCCTCCGGAGGCTTCGCCAGCCATCGCTTATTATTTGCAGGGATATAATGCATTCAAACGAAATGCCTACAACCAGGCTTTGAACAGCTTCGAAAAGTCGATCGGCGGGATCAAACAGGATCAGGTTCGATACGACAATGACCAGGAATACCTGTCGACCAGGATCCTTTCTGATGCCATGATGCGCGCCGGAGACTGTTATTTTAAGCAAAATCAATATTCCAGTGCGCTTAAGAATTACAATGCCGCTATTCAGAATCATCATGCCGGATACCAATATGCCATGTTCCAAAAGGCTATCATCCAGGGCCTGACGAATGACCAAAAAGGAAAAATCAGTACCCTGAGAGAGCTCATTGAAAAGAATTCCGGATCCGAATACACCGACGACGCATTGCTTGAACTGGGTTCAACCTATCAGGAAAACAACATGCTGGAGCTGGCTAAAACTCCATTGCAAACCTTAGTAAAAGATTACGCCAACAAATCAAATCTGGTCAACGAAGGATTACTAAAACTTGGTCTGATTTTTTACAACGAGAACAATTACAATGTTGCGTTGAATTACTACAAGGATGTATTTAACCACAATCCAACGCCTAAAGAATCCCAGGAAGCATTATCAGCTATCGAGGAGATTTATGTAGAAGACCTGGGAAAACCGGATGAATATTTTGCATTTCTGGAGAAAGTTCCTGGCTATAAAGTGGACAATTACACCCGGGATTCCATAAACTTCCGTGCCGCCGACCTTAATTATGAAAATGGCCAGTATCAGAAAGCGATTGATGGATATACCGCCTATTTGTCAAAATATCCAAAAGGGGCATATGCATTACCAGCCTATTATCGCCGGGCCGAATCTTACAGCTTGCTAAAAAAATACAGTGAAGCCCTTACCGATTATGAGGTTGTCATCAAGCGGGGAGCAAGCGATTATTACGAAAATGCCCTGTATAAGGCAGCTTTGATTGCATACAATAACGAGCAGGCCTTCCAGAAAGCGCTGGACTATTATAACCTGCTGGAGCAAGTGACCTCGGCGGAAGAACGAAAGCTGGAGGCTCAGGTAGGTGCACTGCAATGTGCTTACCGGCTTAACCGGCCCAATGAAGTCTACCGTTTGGGCGATCAGGTCGTGAAAAATCCTAGAACATCACAGGTACAGCAGGCTACCGCTTACTTCTTTATGGGCAAGGTTGCTTTCGATCAAAGCAATTATGACAAAGCCCTTGAAGGATTCAATCAGGCGATAAAATTAAACGATAACGTGCAGGCAGCAGAATCACGCTACCTGATAGCCCAGATCTATTTTAACAAGAACGAATACGATCTGAGCGCTACTCTGGCCGAACAAGGCATTAAAGACAACAGTGCCTACCCTACCTGGACAGCTAAATGTGGTATTCTTCTGGCTGATGTAAAAACGATCAAAAAAGAATATCATATCGCCGAGGCTATCCTGCAACAGATCATTGACAATTACCCGGATCTGCCGGAAATCGTTCAGGAAGCCTCCGACAAGCTTAAAAAGGTAAAGGCACTAAGAGCTGCCAATAACCGGATAGATAGCGGAGCAAAGAAAAACACATTAGAAATAGAAGGTCAAAACAACTGATATGAAGCGCCTACCATTGATCTTAATCTTTAGCATTGGCTTAGCCGGAATGGTGACTCTGTCCGCTCAGGACAATTTACCTTCCGAGCAAGTTCAGGTCATTAAGAACTTTGAAGCACGACTGGCTGATGCAAACAAACTGCCGGTAACACCTAGCCTTCCGCCGGCGGACACCACAACATTGCGGTATAATTACCGGCTGCAGCCAAAATCACTTTCTTTGGAATACGAAGCACCTACCATTAGACCCTTAGGCATAAAAACCGAAAAGCAGGACCCTGGATACGATGGCTTGATACAGGCGGGATACGGATACCCTAACGCGCCCTATGCGTATGCCGGCTACCGGGCCAATCCTAACAAACAATTGAATTTAGGCGCTTCATTTCGACATTTGTCTATGAATGACTCCAAGCAGTATGCCGACCGTCGTTTCATGGATAATGATCTCCACCTGGAATCTACTTATTTCACCGACAGTGAGCTGGCGCTAAAGGGAAATGCGGATTTCTCCATGGACGATGTCTACCAGTACGGATACGACCATGCCGTATACGATACGTTAAGCGGATTAAAAAGACGCTTCAATGCCTTTGATCTCGGTTTTCAACTTTACAATGGTGAAAACAACAAAGGAAATATTAATTATTTCGCCGGTCTCGATGTCTACCGTTTTGCTGATAATTACGCAAACCGTGAAGTCGGCGTATTACTCGATCTGGGTGCTAAAAAATACATCGCCAAAAAACATCCGATCGCTCTGGAAATCAAGACCGATCTGAGTACCCTCAACGATACCACCAAACAAACGTTAAATAATTTCAATCTTCTCCCAAGTTTCACTTTTCATTCGAATGCGTTCCGGATCAAAGCAGGAGGAAACGTCGCCGTTTATGATGATCAGTATTTTATTTTCCCGGATGTATCCCTTGCCTTGGCCATCAGTGGCAATCAGATCATCCTGTTCGGAGGCTGGACTGGTGATCTGCAAAAGAATAATTTCAAGAGCCTGGCTACATATAATCCGTTCATCAACCGGCGAATAACCATAAGGAATTCCGAATACAACGATTACTTCGGCGGGTTAAAAGGAAATGTATCCTTCATCCAGTACGAATTGAAAGGAGGATACAAACAGACCAAGGATATGGCATTGTTCCAGGCAAATAATGCCCTTCCGGTGTCCTTCGATGTCCTCTATGATGATGTAAACTTGGTGTATGCATTGGGTAATATCGTGCTGCATCCGGCGAAAAACATCGAGGTCGGACTGATGCTAACCAAGAACTTTTATGATCCTGCAACCCAGGCAAAAGCCTGGTACCTCCCGGATTTTGAAGGTAGTGCTCGCATTCAGTACACAACCATGGAAAATCGTCTGCAGGTCGCACTGGAGACCTATTACATGGATAAATTCCCAACGTTGAATGCATTCGAAGAGGAAGGTTTTTCCAATACCCTACTGGACGTTAATGTGCAGGCCGACTTTTTTATCACCAAGCGGTTTGGCGTATTTGCACACTTAAACAACCTGGCAAATATCCAGCATCGGCGTTGGCTGGATTATCCCGGCATAGGTTTGAACGCGATCGGCGGGATTCAAGTGCGTTTCTAAACCGTTTGAACGGCCCCGGTCGTTTTGTATCTTGGGCTCTATGAGGGACAAAAAGATACGTAAGATTCTCGTTGCCAACCGGGGAGAAATAGCCAGGCGCATTATGCGTACCTGTCGCAAGCTGGATATCCGTACCGTTGCCATCTATTCCGAAGCAGACCGCCATTCTCCGCATGTACGGGAAGCGGATGAGGCTTATCTTGTCGGCCCGGCAAAAGCGCAAGAGTCCTATCTGAATAGTGGAAAGATCATCGAGATTGCCCGAGCCTGTGCTGCTGACGCCATCCATCCCGGTTATGGCTTCCTCAGTGAAAATGCCACTTTTGCTGAATTGGCGGAAGCCAATCAAATCACCTTTATTGGCCCAACACCCCATGCCATTCGGGTAATGGGTAACAAGATTACTGCCAAACAAGCCGTAATACCTTTTGACGTCCCTTTGATACGCGGCTCGGATCATGCCATGGCAGATCAAAAAGAAGGCAAAGACCTAGCGCAAACTATCGGATATCCTGTGCTGATCAAAGCGGCTGCCGGTGGTGGAGGAAAAGGTATGCGTATCGTGGAAAAGGCTGAAGATTTCGACAGCCAGTTTGAGCGTGCAGTAAGCGAGGCTAGAGCTGCTTTTGGGGATGGCTCTGTGTTTATTGAAAAATTCGTCCAGAATCCGAAACATATTGAAGTACAGATTCTGGCGGATATTCATGGACATACCATCCACTTAGGCGAAAGGGAATGCAGCATCCAGCGAAGACATCAAAAAGTTGTCGAGGAATCACCGTCTCCGGTGGTTGACGATGTATTACGTCAACGTTTGGGAGAAGCTGCCGTCCAGGTCGCAAAAGCTTGTCTGTATCGGGGCGCAGGGACCGTGGAGTTCATTTACGATGGGCATGATCGGTTTTATTTTCTGGAGATGAATACCCGGCTGCAGGTTGAGCACCCTGTCACAGAATGTGTGACCGGACTGGACCTGGTCGCCTGGCAAATCAAGATTGCCGAAGGAGCTCCGCTCACAGTACTTCAGCAAGATGTGAAACAACGCGGTCATGCCATAGAGTTCCGGGTCTATGCAGAAGACCCGTTCAATCAATTCTTACCCAATCACGGTGTCCTAAGTACCTACACATTGCCGCATGGACCAGGCATCCGGGTTGATGATGCTTATGTCCAGGGATCAGAAGTAGGTTTGTTTTATGATCCGATGATTGCCAAATTGATCGCCTATGGGGACGACCGGCAGGACGCCATCGAAAAGCTCAAAAAAGCGGTGGCCGATTATCATATCACAGGAGTGACCACCACTCTTTCCTTTGCCCCGTTCCTGCTTAACCATCCACTGTTTTTAAGCGGGAATTTTAATACTCAATTTATTCAGGATCATTTTCAGGCTCAACCCAGTCTTCCTCCATGGATGGCCTATGCCGCAGCCTGGATATACGACCGCGAAGTCCAAAAATTGCGGATCCCCGGATGATGGGATCCAAAGAGCCTGTAAAAAGATTTTTGTCTGGTAAAGAGGAATTAAAAGGATTGTACTATTTTTGCCTGCCGTGCCAATGTAGCTCAGTTGGTAGAGCAGTTCATTCGTAATGAACGGGTCGCAGGTTCGAGTCCTGTCATTGGCTCCCTTCTTCTTGCCGGCGTCCAAATCGTACCAAATCACGCTAAAATGAACTACCATGTTACGATGGAACGCTCTTCTTTTGTTACTCCTTTGTTTTGCTTTAAGCCATGCCAGCAGCATTTTGCCTTACCCATCCCTGGCAATCCTTGCTGATCATTCGGATGCAGTAGGCCTGTATTATGTCCAGGATTTCACCGCCGTAAATCACGGAGATATAACCTATTTGGAGTATTGCCTCAAACCACAACATGCCATCAAAGGGCCACAAAACCAACTTTTAATTGTCCAATGCTTGTCTAAAATTTATGCCGAGGGAGAATTCGCAGTCCCGGACGACCTGAATTTAGAAAAAGGTAACACCTACCTGCTCTTTCTCAACCAACGCACCAATGGTTACTATCAGGCTAAAACATTTAATTATTACGTCTTTAAACAGGTTTTGAAAGATGGTCGAGAGTTACTGTTACCCAGCAAGGAGACACTGGAAATAAAGGGAAATGCTACACGAAAAATCGAAGAATTTTCCGTTCTGGACCGAAAAACTCTGGTAAGTCATTTGACGGATGTGCTTACAGGCAAGATAACTTATGACCCGCAAATCGTCAAGGCTCCCTCTCGTTATTCGACGCTTGATGCTCGGGATGCACCATCCTATTGTACGTATTTTGGTTTGCGCTGGGATGTTTTTGATGGAGGTGGCAGCCTGCCCGTTTATGCTGATGAAACGCCCGATCAATTCAATCCGGGCTGTTATGATTTTTTACAAAACGCCATAGCTGGTATCAATTCAGGTTATAACAACAATGTTATCCTTGGCTATTCAGGGACCACTGGACTTAGTAGTAATAGTTGTAATGGAGGATTTGATCCCTCTATCCAAGGGCTGGATCCGGAATCCATTCTGGTGGTGTTTAACGATCCCTGCGATCAGGTCAGTGATTTTGATTGCGATGCAAGTGACGGGATGATCGGTGGATCACTCGGAATTGGAGGAATATATGCTGCGTCCGGAATTCATTCGTTTAATGGCGAGAACTGGTACACCGCCGAATATGGCTATGTGGTCATTAACGATGGTTTATCCTGCTTTAATAACTCCACTGATTGGCAATCACTTTTAATGCATGAAATGACACATGCACTCGGATTAGGTCATATAAGCTCTTCCAATGGAACTGCATTAATGAATCCAAGTTGTTGTAATCCCATCACTGAACTCGACCAGGATTGTGTCTCTTTCGCCTACGATGCTGCCCTTCCGGTTCAGTTAATTGCCTTTGATGCCTTCCTGGAAGAAGATTGGATAGCTATCGATTGGCGAACCTCATGGGAAGTTAATCACGATTATTTTGAAGTTTTACACTCAGCGGATGGTCAAAACTGGAAAGTAATTGACCAAAATATCCAGGAATCAACTTCTAATGAAAATCAGAAACAATACCAAACGGTCGATCGAAACCCTGTGATTGGCACCAACTATTACCGGTTAAATCAAGTAGATATTGATGGTAAATCAGAGTTATCTCCCATCGTCCAGGTTAAATATTATCCTAAGCAGTGGGCTCGCATAAGCCCAAATCCGGTAGAAGGTAATCTGCTTACACTGGAGTTTACCTCCCAAAGCATTCAACGCTGGGAAATAGAAGTTTTTGATGTTACTGGTAATATCCGCAAAACCTTTTCCTTTGCTGGCGCAAATCGGTATGTCAAATCACAAATTGACATAAGCATGCTCAGTCCGGGCGTCTATTTCATCCGGTTCCCAAAGCAAGGTGCCATGCAGGCGCTCCGGTTCATCAAAACGTAAATGAAATGCGTTTCTCCGTTTAACTCTCGCCCATAAATGGATAACGGTAATCCACCGGGGGCACAAAGTTCTCCTTAATGGTTCTTGGAGATACCCATCGATAAAGGTTCAATATTGAGCCGGCTTTATCATTGGTTCCTGAGGCCCGCGCACCTCCGAATGGTTGCTGGCCAACCACAGCACCGGTCGGCTTATCATTGATGTAAAAATTACCGGCGGTGTGTGTGAGAAATTCAGTCACCTCCCGGATGACCGCTCGATCCTGACTGAATATTGCTCCGGTTAACGCATAGGGAGAGGTTTTTTCAAGCACCTTCAAAGATTCCCGCCACTCCTGGTCCGGATAAACGTATAAGGATAATACGGGGCCAAAGATCTCCTCACACATGGTTACATAATAAGGATCCTCGATAACCAGAATGGTCGGATCAATAAAATATCCATGCTTTTTACTGTAAGTACCTCCCTGGATAATCTCCACCCCGGAGGCCTGGTGCGCGTGGTCAATGTATTTGCTGATTTTATCAAATGCCCGCTCATCAATCACTGCATTGAAGAAATTGGTGAAATCTTCCGGAGTGCCGATGCCAAAAGACGAAACCACTTCAATCAGCTGGGCTTTAATATGTTTCCAGAGGCTTCTCGGGATATAGGCCCGGGAGGCTGCTGAGCATTTCTGCCCCTGGTATTCAAACGCTCCGCGAGCCAGAGCTACCGCCACCTGCTGAGGATCGGCGCTTGGATGAACCCAAACAAAATCTTTACCTCCGGTCTCCCCTACAATCCGTGGATAGGAAGCGTATTGGCTAATGTTGGTCCCGATGGTCTTCCAAAGCTGCTGGAATACACCGGTACTTCCGGTGAAATGCAGTCCGGCAAAGGAGGGGTGTGAAAAAACAATATTACCTAAAGTAGGGCCGTCTACGAACACCAGATTGATCACCCCGGGCGGCAATCCGGCAGCTTCCAAAACTTCCATGATGACAGCCGCCGAATAAATCTGCGTTTCGGCAGGTTTCCAAACCACCGTATTGCCCATCAAAGCGGGGGCACCAGGCAGGTTTCCGGCAATAGATGTAAAGTTAAATGGCGTGACCGCCAGGACAAATCCTTCCAGAGGACGATATTCCAATCGGTTCCAGGTTGTTTTGGACGATTCCGGCTGGAGGTGGTACATTTCTTCCATGTATTTGGCGTTGAACCGATAGAAGTCAGCCAATTCAGCCACTGCGTCAATTTCAGCCTGGAAGACGGTTTTACTCTGCCCCAGCATGGTGGCCGCATTCATTTTTGCCCGGTAAGGTCCCGCCAGCAGGTCGGCCGCTTTCAGGAAGATAGCCGCCCGTTCATGCCAGGGCATCCTTTCCCATTCCGGCTTGGCCAGCAAAGCCGCCTGGATGGCATTCGTGACATGTTCTGCATGCCCCCGGTGGTATTGCCCCAGGCTATGATGGATTTCATGCGGTGGATGTATTCCATGCAGGTCCCCGGTCTCCACCTTCATCCCGCCAATGGTCATCGCTATCTCGACTTCATGGTGTTTGAGGTTACTGAGCGTCGCTTTCAATGCAGTTTTCTCCGGTGATCCAGGAGCATAAGACAAGACAGGCTCATTAACTGCTTTGGGTAACGTAAAAAAAGCGTTTGTCATGATCGGTTCCAATTTTATTATTGATGGACTAA
Source organism: Lewinellaceae bacterium (assembly GCA_020636355.1). Lineage (GTDB taxonomy): Bacteria > Bacteroidota > Bacteroidia > Chitinophagales > Saprospiraceae > JAGQXC01. The sequence goes on from JACJYB010000002.1 coordinate 43,377, forward strand.
TTTTATTTGATTGGGCAAGAATGGTGAAGCATCTCCTCCCCCTTTAATAATCTCTCTCACAATCGTCGAACTGATGTGGGAGTATGCAGGCTGGCTAATCAGAAACACGGTCTCCAGATTATGCCCCACGATATGATTCAACTGGGAGATGGTCTTTTCGTAATCAAAGTCTGATGCATTTCGCAACCCCCTCAATAGATACCTTGCTTCCACTTTTTGACAATAATGTGCGGTCAATCCTTCAAAAAAGTCAATCCTGACCTTTGGCTCATGGTCAAAAACAAGTTCCAGCCATTCCAACCGCTGTTTTAAATCAAACAACGATGTCTTCTGAGAGTTGACCCCAACCGCTACGATTATTTCATCGAACAGGGGCAGGTATCTTTTAACCAGATCTACGTGGCCAATCGTTATGGGATCAAAAGAACCCGGAAATACGGCAATTTTTTTCATGAACACGATTTTTGATAGAACGCCAGATTTACATCATCAAAACATACCAGGATAACCCTTCGAACAAAAGTCCAGTTTTCAGTTTGCCAGGTATGCAAACCCGAACAAACGACCTCAGCCGCGCGGTCTTTTGGAAACCCGTAAACGCCGGTACTTATATTGGGAAATGCAATGGACCCATATTGCAGCGACTCTGCCAGCACCAACGCATTCCGGTAGCAAGCCTGCAACAATCGGTCTGATTCATCAGGAAGATGTTCCCGATAGACCGGTCCCACAGCATGAATAATACCTTTTACCGGAATATGCCCGCCTCCAGTATGCATGACCTGGCCAGTAGGTAACAGTCCATGCTCCCGCACATATTCTGCGCAAGCGTCTCCAAGAACCGGACCAGCTGCCCGATGGATCGCCCCGTCAACGCCACCTCCACCGTGCAACCAGGTATTTGCAGCATTAACAATGCAGTCCGTACGCACTTTGGTAATATCTCCCTGGATGGTTTCGATTTGATACATCGCATCGTAAAAATCGAAATAACCTGGGACTTTCCCAGAAGAATGCCCATCGAATCAATTGTTTTACACCATCTGGCCAGTCAAAGTCCATTGAAATACCCTTCTTCCCAAATTGTATCTTCGGGCGGTGTAATCAAGATTAAGCTAAACGAATCGGAAAATGTTGAAAGAAAGGATACGGGAGCTGGAAGTAATTTCCAAGCAACTGGATGGAACAAGCACCTCCCGGGGTGAATGGACAGAAGATGTTATTCACGCCGGGTTGTCATTTTTGGACACACTCAGGCAGCAAAAGACCTATTTTAACCCGGTTCATGATCAGTCTAACAATGCACCAGACACCCTATGGGAACCGCAAGAGACCGGGGTGCCCATGCAGGATTTACTCCGGACCTACCAGTCCCAAATCTGGAATCACGGCATCAATGCGGCATCAGGTGGACATTTCGGCTATATTCCTGGCGGTGGCCTCTATCCGGGAGCATTAGGAGATTATCTGGCCGCCACGGGCAATACCTATGCGGGCATAGCCTACGCTTCTCCGGGCGGCGCAAAGATGGAAGAGGCGATGATCCGGTGGATGAATGCCATCGTTGGCTGGGGAAGTGAAGCCGGCGGTACCTTGACCTCCGGTGGTTCGCTAGCAACCCTAACGGCGTTAATTGCGGCGCGGGATCAATACATCAGTGAACCCGGCCAGCTGGAGCACGCTTGTATTTACATGACCCCTCAGGCGCACCATTGCATCCGGAAAGCCATACACCTTGCCGGATTAAATTTCGCGAAAATCAGGTCTATTCGCATGAATCAGGACTACACAATGAATTTGGAAGACCTGGCTAAGCATCTTGCGGATGATCACAGCCAAGGTATGATTCCTTTTATGATTGTGGGTTCCGCCGGAACCACGGACACAGGTGTTATCGATCCCATGCAAGAAATCGCGGGATTGGCTCATAAATATGGAACCTGGTTTCATGTCGATGCTGCATACGGTGGATTTTTTGCCTTGCTTCCGGAGCTGCTGCCCAGTTTCAAAGGATGGGAAAAAGCAGACTCCATTGTCATTGATCCCCATAAAGGGCTTTTTCTTCCTTATGGCATCGGCGCCGTCCTGATCAGGGACCGAAAAAAATTGTTTAACAGTATGCGATACTCGGCAGCGTACATGCAGGATGCAGAAGTTGATGCCATGGACTATTCACCTTCCGATTATTCGCCGGAATTAACTCGCCATTTTCGATCCGTACGGATGTGGCTTCCCCTGAAATTTTTTGGCATCAACACGATAAGAGCAGCTATTGAGGAAAAACATCTCTTAACCAAATACTTGTATGCACAACTGAATCAAAGGGGATGGGACATGGGCCCCCAGCCTACCCTATCTGTTTTTTTGTTCCGGATTGGCCACGACCCATCCACTAACGAACTCAATCGCACCATAGCAAGCTTGATTCATCAGGATGGATCGCAATTTATATCCACAACCACGTTGGAAGGTATATTCTGGCTGAGGATTGCGGTATTATCATTTCGATCTCATCTTGAAGAAGCAGATCTTCTGATTCAACTGCTTGAAGCTTCCAGGCAAAAGGCTGCATCAATAAAAGGCTAATCGCAACCCATAGCGCCTATTAACCTATTACTTACATATTATGTAAAACAATATTTAACAAAATCATATATTTTGATTGCGTTAAATTGAAAAATAATATATATTTGATTACTGTCTAATTCGAATGATTATTCCGAATGCGTGAGCTAATAAAATGATTTCGATCAAGAATTAGGCAGGGGTTTCTGGCAGATAGGACCCGGATCGAAAAACCCGTATGATTCATACGGTTTGCTCACCAAAGTAAGAATAGTCCGGAGGTCATGTTCATCGTAAAAAATAACATCCCTCCTTTCAAATTTTTTCTAACGGGCGTCAGAAAGAATTTGAAAAACTTACACCATCCCAATAACAGTCCCGGTAAACCGAAATGGTGCGCGGGAGTAAAAAAATGGTGATAAGTACCCGGAAAAACAGGGATGAGTTGATCTCAGTCCTGTTTTTCCTTTTTTAGACACTACCTTTTCTTTTACGCACACCTCTTGAATAAATGCGGTTACTGGAGTCGAAATGATTTAAAAAAATGATCATTGACCTGAGTGCTTTTATCCACTGGATATAGTGCCTGCAACAAATAAAATCGATTCCCGCGAATGCAGGCTTTCGCCCGGATAGCATCATTACCTTCCATATAGTTAATCCGCCAAACCTTGCCGGGAAGCTGATAGCTGTAATCATCGTTGGAATACAGCAGCTCACCATTCACTGACCGAACGGACTCATCCACGGTGGTCTCCAGGATGGACTGAACCAATTCGGCGGAGTCCGAAAGATTATATTCTATTGGATAATCAACGTAAGAAACCCGGTAATCGACCTGGATGGAATCACTGCCTGATATCCGGCGGTAAAAATTATGGTATTCCAGCAAGCCGATTTCCGTAGTTGTCCGGATAATCTTTTCCTGGAGTTTGTATGGCGTATCAATCGCAAACCTTCCGGCTTCATTCTGATAATGAATCCAGGCATCCTGGACCACCGAAACGGCAATTAACAATAGGAAAGGGAGCACCATAACACCGGTTTTGTATCGTGTAATTAACGAAAAATATCATCACCTTTGTCCCGGCACCTGATAGGAATTATGAAAAATTTAACGTCGCTGTGGCTGTTTTGCATCGTGCTACTTACCGGTTGGCACTGTCGCCCGGTCAATGAAGAAGAAGCGGACACCCTAAATGATGAAGAGGCTTATTTCGAAGATTATTTGCCTGTTGAGGAAAAATGGGGCTTTCTTGATGAAACCGGACAGGTCGTCATCCCCGCCCAATTTGACCAAATAGGTTCATTCACTGAAAACCTCTGCCCCGTTAATTTCGCGGGGAAATGGGGCTACATTCGACACAACGGCGAATGGGCCATTCCTCCGGAATACAAGGGAAGCTGGATGTTCCACGAAGGACTGGCCAGGGTCTGGAATTTTGATGGCAAATTTGTATTTATCGACTCACTCAACAATCTGGTTTTCACCGCGGAATACGATGAAGTTAATGATCTGGTGCACCAAAGAATCCGGGTCGTCACCAAGGGCGTTACCGGATTTCTCAACCGCAAAGGGAAGGAGGCCATCCCTCCCGAGTTTCAGGGCGGCTCCGATTTTAATCGTTCAGGCATAGCAAAAGTCAAGTCTGAAAATAAATACGGGCTTATTGACACACTCGGAGTTTGGATATTGCCTGCAGAATTCGACTGGATAGGAAGCATTGATGGCAATTACATCGCACTAAGACAAAGCCGCAGTTATTCGATTTTCAATAGTGAACTGAATCAGATACTGCCTGGTAACTTTGACCAGGTCGCTGAACCGCTCGCAAAAGTCTCAGCGGTACAAATTGCAGGCAACTGGGCGTTGATGGATCTTGAATCCGGTAAAAAGGCACCCGTTGAAGGCACGCTTGTACAAGGTTTGGGTCATCAAAGGTGGTCGGTATTCAGGGATCAAAAGTGGTATTTAATGGACTCCACCGGCCAGTTATTAACCGACATCGGGTTCAGACAAATAAATCGATATCAGGATGACCGGGCTTGCTGCCTCCAGGACGAACTTTGGGGTTATTTGGATACGGATGGACATCTGGTCATTCCGCCTACCTACGGCCTCGCCTGGGATTTTGTGAACGGATTTGCACGGGTAGCTGACAATAAGGGCATCTATTTTGTGCGGAGCGATGGCTCAGAATTGTTCCAGCCAGGCTGGGTTGATGTACGCGATTTTTTCGAAAGTCGCTGCCCGGTACAAATGCATAAGTAACCTCAAAGCGCTAAAAGCATTCAGAATAGCTATCTTTGTAGCGCTTTTTAAAAAAACGACTCAAAATCATCCAAATATGCAGTTTGACATCATCATCATCGGAAGTGGTCCCGGAGGTTATGTAGCCGCAATTCGCGCTTCACAACTCGGCAAGAAAGTGGCGATTGTAGAGCGTGAATCTCTGGGAGGGATCTGCCTGAACTGGGGATGTATTCCCACCAAAGCCCTATTAAAAAGTGCCCAGGTATTTGAATACATGAAGCATGCCGCTGATTATGGAATTGAGGTCAAGGACGCTGAGCCGAATTTTACCAATATCGTAAAACGCAGTCGCGATGTGGCTGACGGAATGTCGAAAGGGGTACAGTTCCTGATGAAGAAAAACAAGATCACGGTCCTTACCGGCAATGGCAAATTGTTGCGCGGAAAACAAGTCGAAGTCACCACTCCTGAAGGTAAAAAAGAAGTCTATACTGCTGAAAACATCATTATTGCTACCGGTGCTCGCTCTAAAGAGTTACCAAATATTAAAATCGATGGCAAGAAAATCATCGGATACCGTGAAGCTTTGAACCTGCCCGTGCAGCCAAAATCAATGGTGGTCATGGGTGCCGGAGCTATTGGGGTCGAGTTCGCTTACTTCTACCATACCCTTGGAACAAAAGTTACGGTTGTTGAATTTCTGGAGCAAGGCCTGGTACCTCGTGAAGATGCTGACATTTCAAAAGAACTGGCGAAAATCTTCAAGAAGAACGGCATTGATGTTAAAGCCGGAGCCAGTGTCGAGAAGATCGATACGGCAGGAAATGGATGTGCGGTGACCGTAAAAGACCGGAAGACCGGAAAAGAAGAGGTCATTGACTGCGATATTGTCCTTTCTGCAGTAGGCGTAACGCCTAACACAGAAAATATCGGCCTGGAAGCATTGGGAATCAAGACTGACCGTGGAGTCATCCAGGTGGATCCGTTTTACCAAACCAATGTTGCCGGTATTTATGCGATAGGAGATGTTGTCCCAGGCCCGGCACTGGCACATGTGGCAAGCGCTGAAGGCATATTGTGTGTCGAAAAAATTGCCGGAATGCATGTTGAACCCATTAATTACAACAACATTCCATCCTGCACCTACTGCAGCCCGGAGGTGGCATCAGTAGGCTATACGGAAGAAGCTGCCAAAGCAGCTGGTTATACGCTGAAAATAGGCAAGTTTCCTTTTTCTGTCTCCGGGAAGGCCAGCGCTGCCGGCGCCAAACAAGGTTTCGTAAAAGTAATCTACGATGCCAAATATGGGGAATGGCTGGGTGCCCATATGATCGGCATGAATGTGACCGAAATGATTGCTGAGGTAGTTGCTGCACGGAAACTGGAAACGACCGGGCATGAGATCATCAAGACCATTCATCCACATCCAACGATGAGTGAAGCGATCATGGAAGCAACGGCTGCCGCTTACGATGAAGTGATTCACCTCTAACCCTGATCTGGCTCATATTCCCAATTGTTTAGCCATCCGGGAAGACTTGTACGGATTCCAGGGGTCTTTGTATGAAGCGAGAAAGAACAGCTCTTTAATGTGTGCCATCGTCCTTACAATCCTGAGGAAATACCCTGTATAAAAGACCATAAGAGGCAGATATAGCATGAGTCGCCTTTTTTCTTCAGGCTTCTGTACGATCAGAATGATTGCTGAAAACTGGACAAAGTTGGCCGCCGTGTATAGTAGGATATTCATCGGAAGTATGAACTTGATCAATCCCCCAAAATTGACAACGATATCAACCAGATAGATAAACCATTTAATGTTCATAATCACATTGTAGCCTATATTCTCCAGCGAGGAGAAAAAATTGCTGAACCTGAATTGTTCGTTGGGGTAAAAAATATCTTTATGCTTACGCACGCGGAAACGTATGATAGACTTATCCCAGCGCAACCGCTGCTTGGCTAATTTTTGAAAAGTGTTCGGAACACTGGTTAGACCATGGGCAGAAGGTTGAAAATAGACCCGATAACCCAGTTTACGGATCTTCACTGTAATATCTCCGTCCAGTCCAGGGCCTATGTCCCATCCTCCTAACCGGTGTAATATATCAGCTCGAAATGCTCCAAATGCACCTGAAATGATCCGGTAAATACCCAGGGTTGAAGTCACCATTCTCCCGGTCAATATTACCTTCAGGTATTCGATGGCTTGCAAGGTGGTGGCTATGCTTTCCTGATGATTTCTAACCTCCAGGTTCCCTCCCACCGCACCGATCTTTGGGTCGTAATAAAATGGCAGCAATACTTCCTCAACTGCAGTCCGATCAAAAGAACAATCTGCATCGAGGTGAACGATGTATTTCCCTTTTGCATAGGACAAAGCGGCATTGGCACCGGAGGCCTTTCCGCCTCTGACTTTATTAGACAAAAAGAGATTTATCAGCCCATTTCGCTCCAGATCACGGCCGATTAAAGCCGTCTGATCATCGGACCCGTCATCCACTACAATAAGTTCAAGATGCTGATAGGTCTGCTCTGCCAGAGATTTTACCAGTTTAAAGAGATGCTTGCCTTCGTTTTTACCTGGAACAATCACCGATACGAGAGGCTGCTCGAGATGCAATGCCGTACGGGCATCATCCCAATCAGATTTATTGACTTTTCTTTTGAAATAATAAAAGATCAGAACCAGATAATCAATCAATACGTATCTGGTGAACTCAAAAAGGAAAAAGAACCAAAATACCCTTACGAACTTCTGCCACCCCGCAAGTTGCCAGTAATGGATAAACTCAAAAGGATCTACCATGATGCTTCCTTCAATTTTTCAAGCACAATGGTTTTGACGTCCTGTTGACCCTGCAATTGCAAACACGCTCCCTCAAAAGTAATGTCCTGTCCCAGGTTATCCTTCATCAGGTGGGACAGCAGAAAAACGGTTCGCTCGACGACCCGATAGGCCAATTCGGTGGACGTGTGCAGACAGCTGAATAAAATACAGTTATCCAATACACATAAGAAATCAATGGATTGCAGAGAGGACCTAACCTGGTCGGAAATATTGACTTGCAGCAAATGATATTCTTGCCGGCCGATTTTTTCCAGGATCCGGTCAAAAGGCTCCCATCGAATCATTCCCATCAATACTTTCTGCTTACCTGACTTCATCAACTCGTATTGCATATTGAGGTAAAATGCCGCTTCGGAAACTGCTCCCGGTATGGCATTTTCCTGCACAGGCTGATGATTAAAGTCAGAACCGGCCTCCACCTGCGTGTGGGCTTTATCAGTCAGGTGATAGGTCAGAATCTCTCTCTTCAGGAGATGCTCGACAGCTGTGGTTTTATGACAGGAGCAGCAGGTCGCAACAATTTGAAACGATTGGAATTCATGATGGCAGGTATTGCAATGGTGCATGACCGCGGGCTTATCGTAATCGATCCCGATGTGCTTCAAAGCCTTGTCACATTTGGGGCATATCAGGTCATTGTTTTCCCGTTGAAAATTCCGCTCTGGCCCAATGTGCGCACATGCGAAATGATGAATCAAATCCTGGCTGCTTAAATAGGTATTATGGCATTTGGGGCAGGCCTCTCGATACATCAAAAAACCATCTTCGCAAGAATTACAGGTATAGACAGAATCCTGAAACTGGGTAGTAAACAAGCCTTCACCAACAGCAAACTCCATCAGGCGATACGGAGTCTTGCCATTCATCAGGCTTTCCAGGATCGGATAGGTATATCCAGTACTGGAATTCCGGTCGATGTAAGCTTTGAGGGTCTTTTGTTCCCGGGATAGCAAATAAACCAGCAATTTATAAATGGTATCCTTTTCATAGGTAGGAAAGGTGCGCAGACGGGAACCGGATATATGGTCTTTGATGATTTTTATTTGGCTCACAGCGCCATACAATTCATCAAGTTGATGAACGATACCATCCACCAACTGCCGGTGCATGTACTCCAATTCCATCTGTTGATGCAGAAATAAGGGCATCAAACGGGCAGTCCAACTGTTAGCAGAACGAAACCGATGCAACACTTCTTTCAGTAATACAGGACTGGTAGGCAATATGATGACACCGTCATATTCCTCAAACGCATTGGCCTCACCATCAAATCGATCGGTTATGTAGGCAAAAACATAACCTTCCGATTCAATATTAAGAATACGTTCGCGCGACCCATGCAGGGTCGTGATCGATTTAATCGGGGTATTAAGTTGCATATCCTGTCTAGTTGTAAAACAAAAATCACGCCATAGGTGCTACTTTTCTTTTCGGTCGTTGCTCGAGTTTACAAAGTGATCACTCTTTTATAAACCGATACATTCATTTTATAAAAAGGTCTCCACTTCTCACGCTCAATTTCATCCAATGGTATTATGTCCGCTGCTATACTCCGGGTAACCGGCTCGTATTTTTTCTGAAATTCTTCGGGTAATTCAAAAGTGGCATAGTAAAACCGTTGCAGTACCCCCTCACTGGTGGTGCCGTCAGGAAACTCAATATGAACAATGTCGCCTTCGTGCAGCTTTCTCAGGTCCTTTTGATCATAAAACACCTTTATGAATAAGTTGCTTGGTTTGTGGATGGACATGACCACATCACCCTGAACAGCCACTTCATAATTTTCTTTAAGTATCTGGGTGATCGTACCACGTATGGGACTCACGTAAGGCTTAAGCTCCTTACGCCAATCCGGAACAGGCTTGCCGGATTCAGAGGCCATGAGGATTTTGATTTGCGCCTCTTGCTGATCAAGCCAGGCAAGATACTGTTGTTGCAAACTGATCTCCTTTTTAATACTGGTAATCTGGCTGGAATACTCTATTTCCCGATGGGTGTACATGTCCAGCTTATCCGCTGAATAGATATCAAGCATTATTTCTTTCCGGATCCGGTCTTGTTCTGTTTTATTAAGCGTTTCCAATTGCTGAAATTGCTTCAGGTCAATTTGAAGCAGTTCAATTTTGCGCCTCGTGCTTAACCGGTCCTGATCAATCCATTGGGTATTTGGTGTCTTAATGGTCTGGTTGTTGATTTGGACGAACCGGGTGATGTCCTCGTCCAGGTACCAGAAAAGGGTATCTCCAGGTTGTACCGAATCTCCCTCAAAGCGTTTGATTTCAATGATTTGCACGTCAGATGTAAACTGAATATCAAGCTTCTTAAACCGTACCTGACCCTCTCCTTCTACGGTGGTCATCACACGGATGGTATAGAATCCGATATAAGCAAGGCCCAGGATCAGGATAGAGAGGTACAGCAACCGGTCCCAATTAACCTTACACTTATTGGGACGGATCTCCTGCAAGATCTCGATGGGATTGTTCCTTCGTTTAAAATCGGTACTCCGCATTGGCACTTATGGTTTTTTCTTCCAACTGCATCATTGTCTTCATGTCATGTAAAGCAATGCGCGGATTATTAAATCGTTTGTCCAGTGTTTGACAGAACAGTTCCAGTTCGTAGCGATCGTTGAAGTCCTTACAACGGATGGACAAAACCGTCTTTTCTGGGCCCAGTAAAAAGGCATCATTGGTTTTCCGCTCTATATAATCCACATCCTTGTGTTCGTAAGCCATCAGGTAAACCCGGTCCGACAACGCATAAATAGCTTCCAGAAAAGGCTCTTCATAATTGACCGGAATAGAAACGCCAACTTTATATTTAGAGGAAAGCCGGTGGATCAATTCCAGATAACGTGCCTGATACAGTGCATGATTTTGATCCCAATCATCAAATGTGTGGGGCTCAAGGTCAAGATGCAGCACATCACCTGGTAAAGCCAGAAGTTGAGGTAAAACTTCTCCAACCGGTTTTTTCAAGAGGCTATTGTTGCCAATTAACAGACAAACTTCGATGCCTTCTTTCTCGGCCGACAGCCTGAGTTGTTCAAATTTTGACATTAGCGCATCCTCTAAGCCTGTGGACACCATCAGCTCACTGATGTTGTTGATTTTGGCATAATGAAGTATGTATTCCGGAGCCAGTTCCTGTAGTGTACCTGACCAGACATACAGGGACCGGGGACCGGTCTGCGGATTAAAAAGGTTGTTAAAGTCTTTAGGGATCAGATAATCAGTTATCGTTCCCTGGGGCAGCTTCGAATGCATCTTCAATGCTTTAAGGTAGAGTGCCTGCTGGATATCCAGGAGGTCCAGATCTACGGTCAATAGTTCATCCAGTTTATCGACAATAAACTTGGGAGAATAGCCGGGGTCACCCAGATCTTTTTGCCGTTCTCCTCGGACTATGGCCTGGGCCAGCTTCAGTTTGGTGTAATAAGCATGGATGAACTGTTTGAGTGAGTAACCGTATTCGTAATAGAAATTAAGGACTTCGTTGGCATCGTTGTCGAAACGGTTGTAATACTCAATTTCAGCTAACTTTTTCTGGGCCTCGAGTTGACGCTTACGGTCTTTGCTGTTAAAATCGAGCGGAACCTGAAAAGATAAGCCCGCACTCAGGAAATCTTTTTGCTGACCAAGATTCTCATTTCCCAACAGGTAATTGTACCGGATGGTGCTCTTCATCCCAATACGGGTGGACCAGTGTGCATGGAGGTCCATAGCTTCATTTCGCAGGGCAATGGACTGTTTTAACTGGGTGCTGTCAAAAAAAACATGTTTGATCCTGTCAATGTCAATATCAAATACCGGAAGCTCTCCCGGTTCAAGTTCTTTCCAACCTGACGGAAGATCCACCTGATCCACGTACGTTTGATAGGTGTTTAAGAACAATTCTACTTCTCCTTTACTGGAGAGCAATGCCAAAACGTCTTCCCAATGGAGTCGTTTGAGATAGAAAAGCTGGAAAGCAATGGATATCTGCTCGTTAAGTAGTTCAAGGCGCTTTTTTACGACCTTGATTTTAGCCTGGTTGAAAAGGTATAAGATGTAATTATATTGGTAGCGATAAAAGTCATTATGGCGGTATCTCAGCACATCAAGTGAGTCTGCCTTCCATTGGGCCATAGCGGCATTGGCCTTTTTCTGGTGACCCAGGAATCCAGCACGCATCATATTCCAATCGACTCCAACCTGGCCCCTTCCGCGGTAAAACAGACCGTCTTCCAGGTCAAAAATCGGATTGGAAAAATTTTGTTGCCAGTTGGTCGCCAATTGCAATCCTTTGTCTTTTTTCAATGCCTGATTGGCTGCTTGCTGGTATTCAATGCGGGCGGCATCCGTTATTTCAGCAAGTGAATCAACATCATAGATCCGGGTAAGAAAGGCCGTATCCTGGGTAAAATGGTTTGATAAAGCAATATCCTCCAGGTAAGATGTAACCAAGGCATCCAAATGCTGGGTAATGAAGTTTATATCCTGGGAATACCCAGCATTGCTGTTGAAAATTAGCAGAAATAGTATGCTTCTCAAATACAACTTCATATACCTATACCTAATATTATACATTCAAAAAATGAGCCATATTTAGGGTAGAAACGAGGTTATGCAAAAAATTAAAATAAAATGATATGTATATAACTTAGGCTTTGTGCCGGTTAGATGTTATCGGGAGATGATATTTATTTTAATGTGAATTATGCCACGAATGGCTTATAGCTCGTCAAAAACCAATCGGGAAATTGGACCAGGAATTGTAACTTTGATGTATGCCACTGCAGTATCTAGTTACGTTCAGTATCCCGCAGCCTGTAAATGACACCTTTACTGCGCTCATACCTCAACAGCGCTACCGGGTAGATGAACTGATGCAATCCGGCAAAATAATGACCTATTCACTGACTAAAGACATGAGTAGCCTTTATGTCGTCTTCCAGGTTTCGGAAATTGAGCAGCTTGACCGTCTGATCGAATCCCTCCCTCTCAGTAAATACATGAAGTGGAATTTTCAGGAATTGTTATTTCACCTGAGTACGGTAGATCTTCCAGCCATCTCCTTAAATTGAACTAAAGATCCAGGACACCAATACCCTGGCGGATTACCTGAATAGCATCTCCAGTACAATCCAATACGGTGGATGCCTCCGCATTACCCGGGCCGCCATCGACCATAAAATCAACAACATGCTCGTAATCCATGCGTAAATCATATGGGTCTACATAATAAGTATCCCAGTCTTCATCCACATTTTGCTTGACACTGGTCGTTATCAACGGCAATGAAAGTTGGGCAAGAATGGCCTGAAGGATGGCGTTGTTCGGCACCCGCATTCCGATAGTTCCTTTCCGGTTTTTGATGATCTTGGGAAGCTCTGAATTGGCATTGAGAATGAACGTATAGGGTCCGGGAACGTGCCTGCGAATTACCCGAAAGATAGCATTATCAATTTGACGGGTAAAAGCAGAGACCTGTTGGATATCCCGGCATAAAAGCGAAAATAACTCCTTCTCTGGCTTGACGTGTTTTATCTGACAGATACGCTCTATGCCATGCCGGTTATTCGCCAGACAAGCAAGTCCATACACCGAATCGGTCGGAAAAATCCCGATCTGTCCGGTCTCAATAGCTTGTACAACTTGATTGATCTTACGTTGATCCGGATTTACCGGATGGATTTCCCAAATAGTCATCAGGTTAAACTTATTAAACAAGGTAGCGAATTCCAGTGATTTTGAAAGCCAATCTCCAGGCCCCATTCAGACCATCGGACGCTCGGATAAATGCGTCGCATTTTGCAGGAATAAGTTCATGGCCTTTCGCTTCCGGTCATCGAAAGGATAGGATATGTACCGCTCGAAATATTCCAATTCAACCGGACTGCCGGCGAACTCAACCACATGTTGTACGCCCCAGGCTATGGCTTCCTCAAATTTCCGCTCAAATTCCCGGTTTAACGGTTGCAAGGCAATCCAGACCGCAAACGCAAAGGGCAGCCCGGTCCATTGGGTCCATTGCTCGCCCAGGTCTAATTTGTACGCATATTTTTCATCCATTTGGAAGGTCCGGTCACCAATGACCAAGCCGGCGTGGTCTCCGCCAATAGTCGTTTCAAAACCTGGAAAAGCTGGAGCAAATTGCAAAGGAAGTTTCAGGTAATCCTGTACAATCATTTGGGCAAGCAGTACTGAGGTACGTGATTGATAATCCAGGTATACGGTTTCACATTGCTCAAGCGGTCGGTCGCTGTAGATGGCTACTGTCCGGACCGGGCCATTTGATCCGATACACCATCCGGACAAAATGTGGTCGTATTCTAATTCAGGAAGCGCTCCTACCGGGACCAGGACAAGATCTGCCGAACCGGTGCTGGCTGCCTGAGCGCACTTGGCCGGGTGGGCCAGTTCAATAATAACTTCATCCGGGGTAAAGTGCCGTTGCAGGCCCTCAATAAAGGGCTGCGTATTCAGGTATGAAACCGTTACGATCCGGTATGGCTCTTTCATGTTTTAAGAATTGGCTCAAGGTGACTGATGTCGTTTTCGAGTAAGGTTTGATAAACACCATTCTGCCAGGTAAACCGGTAAAGGCCGGTATTGTGATGATGGTATGCTTCCATCTCGTGCAATGGTCGCTGGTGAATCAACGTCAACATGCAACGTAACGTCCTCCCATGGGAACATATCAGAATGGTTTCTTCCGGTCTCCGCGTCAACCAGTTAAGAAATCGATCAATCCGGCTCGCCAAAGCGTTGGCACTTTCTCCACCCTCAATAGCAAAATCATAATTGCCAATACCCCATTCATGAATCATTTGCTGATATGCAGATGAAACTTCATCCCCATAGGCCATTCCCTCGAAACGCCCCCAACTGATCTCATTGATATCCCTTGTCTCATAAAATGGAATACTGAGTTTTCGGAAAGGCTCCACCGTCTGGTGCGTCCGTCGAAGTCCGGAAGTGACCACCAGTTCGAAGGGTACATCCAGGTAGGTTTCATAAAAAGCCTGGGCCTGCTGCTGGCCTAAAGCATTAATAGAGGAATCGATACCCTGGCCCTGAACTCTTCCCTGCCGGTTATAATCCGTTTCTCCATGGCGGATCAAATAAATGTCCTTCATCATTACACCGGGTTATTTGTTACCGGAAGATCCAGATAGCCGTTAAAGCTTTCGGACACTTCTGCTTCTGTGTACGTCTTTACGACATGGTATAAGGTATCTCTTTCAATGGGCTCACGACCTGTCTGAAGGATTAGCTGGGCCAATTGTCTGGTGGTCAGGCTGGGATTCCTTTCCTCGGAGCCTGCCATGGAATAGATCTTGGTGGTGTCGTCTATCGTCCCGTCGAGATCATCAACGCCATAAGCGAGTGACATCTGCGCGGTGGTTCTCCCGATCATTGGCCAGTAGGCTTTTATGTGATCAAAATTATCCAGGTAAATGCGGGACACCGCATAGTTTTTTAAATCTTCTATCACCGATACCTCCGGAAGATAGGACATCTCGTTGTCCTTATTTCTGAATTTCAGCGGGATAAAGGTCTGGAATCCCCCGGTTGTATCCTGCAACTCTCGAAGCCGGCTCATGTGATGGATCCGGTGTTCATACTTTTCAATATGCCCATAGAGGATCGTAGCATTGGAACGACCACCCAATTCATGCCATATCTCATGGATCTGCAGCCACTGATCTGCATTACATTTGTCTTTGGCAATCTTATCGCGAATTTCCGGATGAAATATTTCCGCACCGCCACCTGGCATGGAGTCCAGTCCGGCATCCTTCATGCGCTTCATCCCTTCTTCATAGGATATCTTTTCCTTTTTAAAAATGTAATGATATTCAACCGGCGTCAATGCTTTAATATGCAATTCCGGGCGATGTGCTTTAATCCTGCGGAAAAGGTTTTCGTAAAAGGTTACATCGTACTGTGGAAGCACCCCGCCGACTATGTGAACTTCCGTCACCGGCTGATCATCATATGCCTTAACCATATTCAACATATCCTCCATCGTGTATTCCCAGCCATCTTCCCGGTTCTTGATCAGCCGGGAATAGGAGCAAAAAGCACAAGTGTAGATGCACACATTGGTTGGTTCAATATGAAAATTTCTGTTGAAGAAGGTTTTATTGCCCTGTTTTTGCTCCCGGACAAAGTTTGCCAATGAAGCCGTGAATCCCAAAGGAGCCTCCTCAAACAGATAGAGTCCTTCCTCATCAGAGATCCTTTCACCGGCATAAACTTTTTCAGCAATTGCACGTTCTTGAGCAGATTGTGCCAGGGAGTTCATGATTGATTCCTGCATATCAAATAAACTGCTTGTTTAAACCACAAAAATAACAACGCTTCGTATATATTAGTTGAAGCTTATAACCAATGCTAAGTATTTGCATCCCAATCCATCAATATCCGGTTCGTCCTCTGATCCTGGCCCTCCAAAAAGAAATTCAGGAAAATAATTTGCCTTGTAACCTGATTTGTGCAGATGACGGTTCCGACCAAAACACCCTGAAACAGAATGATTTCCTCTTGGACGATCAATCCATCCAGTACGAAGCGCTGCCACAAAATATCGGCCGGTCAGCCATTCGAAACCATCTCGCCAGGCTAAGTGACCAACCCTTTTTGCTATTCCTGGATGTAGATGTCATGCCTTCGTATCCCGACTTCCTCAGGAGATACTTGCACGACCTGAGCGCATCCATTGTCGTGTATGGAGGCACCGTCTATTCAGCCACGGCTCCTGAAGATCCATTAAAAAGATTTCATTGGCGATATGGTCATGCCAAAGAACAAATCCAGTCGTCCCGGAGAAATCAGGATGAATACAGATCCTTTAAGACAAATAACTTCGTGGTCCAACGCGATTTTTTTCTAACTAATCCTCTGGATGAATCGTTGACAGGTTATGGCCATGAAGATTCCTTATTCGCCTATCGCTGCGCCCGTCAGGGTGTCCGGATTCGCCATATCGACAATCCAGTGCTGCATCTTGGACTTGAAAATCAAGCGGTTTTGATTAAAAAACTGGAGTCTTCACTCGATAACCTGTATCGACTATATCAAAAAAACGAACTACCAGAAACTCCATTAGCTGCGATCTTTAAACCAGGGATGTTGCGGTGGTTAAGCGGCCAGTTGAATGGATTGTTGCCGGTATTCCGCAATAAACTGACAACGGATGTAGCGGCGCCTATGATCCTCCTGGATCTTTACAAGCTCATTTATCTGAAAGATCATGAGCAAAAGGTAATGAGCTCAGATCCCAATAACAATCCCAATGGTAGGTAAAACCTGTCCGGTGGCATCATTGATGGATTTGACCCGGTATCGTTGTTCGGAATAAGGTGCATCCGGATTCAAAATTACCGGCGGTCCAACCGGCGTATTGTCTGCATCCAAAGGCCGGTCCAGGATCAACTGGTCCCGTCCAACAGCATTGCCAAAAACATTTTGTACATCCAGGTAAAGATTCAGAGACCATTTAGAGAAAAACCACTGCTTGTCCAAGCGGATATCCAGTGTATTTACAGGATCGTACCGCAGCGTATTGATTCTGGCATAATCAAATATTCCACTATTGTTACGATCCCAGTTTTCTACCAGACTGGATGACGCTGAGAACGGGGTGTAGGGAATTCCTGTCTGAAAACGCCATCTAACTCCCATTTCCCAATTTCCCGCAAATTTTTTACCTCCGGTTAAATTAATGATGTGCCGGGCATCCCAGGAAGAAGGAACTAAAACATCATCTGTATTGGAAAATTCACTTTTACCCAGTGTATAGGCCAGTATACCATACCACCCTTTATAAAATCGTTGCTGCAACAGCAATTCCAATCCGTAACTTTTCCCTCTGCTATCCGGCAATGCAGGCTCGTTGCCAATGATGCCAAAATCGCCACCTATATTGGCCAATGAAATGTTATCCCGCAGCAACAGCGGATAATTCTTATACCATTTGTAATAACCTTCGAGCGTAATTTTCGTATGCGCATTGAGGTTATATTCTATACCGGTAACCGTATGAATATTTCGGATGTACTTCCCCGTTGCTTCGTTGATTAATAGACCACCTTCCCGATAACCCAACAGGGTGTAGGGTGGAAGCTGATAATAAATTCCGGTATTTGCATTGAAAAATAAAGACTTGGTCAACCCAACAGACAAGGCAATTCGAGGAGAAAATTGGCGGAATGGATTTTGCATCAGGGTGCTATATCCATTGCCATCCAGGCGTGCACCTCCGCTTAGGGTAACCCGGTCGTTATTCCAACTGCGGGATATCTGGGAGAAAAAGGCATACTTGGCAAACTGCAAATCACTGGAGTAGTTGATGTCCTGCGCGCCGGAACTGGTGTAAATTTTATTAAACGTTTGATTATTGTATTTCACCCATTCCAACCCACTTCCGTAGGTCCATTTCCAGTCACCATACCTGCTGGTGTGTTCAAAGCGGAATTTGTTTTCTATCTCCTGACTGTGGTACCGGATGATGAGGTTGTCTTCAGAACGGGCATCGTTATCCCGGTATTTCTCAAATTGGTTATCCAGCATGTTGCGGGAAAGGACAAACGTCGAATAGCCCTGTTTTCCGTAATGCTTGTAGACCAGGCCGCTCGTATAATTCCATTGGGTTTGTACCGGTAAAACCTGCAATAGAAATTGCTGCTGTTCGGTCTTATTCGCATCCAGGTTAAGTTCAAAATCATCAATGGCTCCTAAACCGACGAAATAAATTTCATTTTTCCCGTCGATTTTGTGCTTCACTTTAGCCTGAAAGTCCGAATAAATGGGCAAGAAAGGTAAATCAAGCGCCCGAAATAAAAATTGCAGGTAGGACCGGCGGGCTGAGGCGATAAAAGTCGTCTTATCCCCTATCGGTCCCTCCATCGTAAGACCAAGATCGCTGGCTCCTACCGTGGTAGTTAAACCTACCCGGTCATTCCGCCCATCCTTTTGTTTGAAGTTAAAGATGGAACTTAATGCATTCCCTTCTGTCGCCGGAAAAGCGCTTGCATAAAAGTCTACTTCCCGGATGAAGTCAACATTTATAATACCAGCAGGCCCACCTGATGACCCCTGGGTAGCAAAATGGTTGATATTGGGCACCTCGACATCATCCAGGTAAAAACGATTCTCGTTTGGCGCGCCCCCTCTGATAATGAGGTCATTGCGAAAGGATACGGTGGAAGTCACTCCGGGCAGGCTTTGGATAACCCGCGATATATCACGGTTTCCACCTGGGCTTCGCTTGATTTCTTCCGTACCGATGGTCCGGAGAGAGACAGGGCTTTCTTCCGTTTTATTAAATGGACTGGCTTGAACAACGACTTCCTGAAGGCTTTCTGTTGCAGCTTCCAGGTTTACTTCGATAATGGCGGGTTGAGAATTGGTGACCTTAAGTTGATAAATGTATTTCTCCTTATAACCTAGGAAACTGATCTTCAGGTCGTAAACCCCGGGCTCCAGGCCATCCAGCACAAATTCACCGTTTTCGTCGGTGATTTCACCCGTACCAGTGCACTCCAGCTGAACGGTAGCAAATGGTATAGGATCCCGGTTGAAGGCATCTACAACCTTTCCGCGGATGATGCCGGATTGACTCCAAAGGGACAAGAAAAATCCGGTCAGTACAATGGTAAGAACAGCGCGAGACATCCTTTGCATAGCATAACGAGGTTGACAATGCATGAAATGAAAATTTGCTTATTTTGTTTACCTTAAGTCCTGTTTAAACTCCGGGTTAATGAAGAAGCTAGGTTTTACCACTTGGTGCTTGATGCTACCAATTCTACTCTCGGCACAAGTGGTCATCAAGGGTGGCGTTTATGACAAGTCCAATGGAGACCCTTTGATCGGGGCTAATATCATCATCAAAGGGACCTCCACCGGAACGACAGCAGATTTCGATGGATCTTTTGAATTAAAGGTGGATGGCATCCCGGTAACCCTGACTATCTCCTATACCGGTTATGAGTCCATGGATCTGGAGATCACCGAAGAGATGGATAAATTCACCATCGAACTGGAAGAAGCCAGCCTGACGATGGCCACGGTGGAAGTGCGTGGTCAACGGATTTCTGACAAGCAAAAAGCTTCTCCACTGACTGTGGAATCCATGGATTTACTGGCCATCAAACAGACCCCTGCAGACAATTTCTACGATGGACTGGGTACGCTCAAAGGCGTGGACCTGACGGCAGCCAGTCTTGGATTCAAGATCATCAATACCCGGGGATTTAATTCGACCAGCCCAGTGCGATCGTTGCAGATCATCGATGGGGTGGACAACCAGGCCCCAGGCCTCAATTTTTCGCTAGGCAACTTCTTGGGAACCAGCGATCTGGATGTCTTAAAAGTGGACCTGATCCAGGGTGCAAGTTCGGCTTTTTACGGCCCGAATGCCTTTAATGGCGTTATCAGTATGACCACCAAAGATCCCTTCTACCAGAAAGGGCTGTCTGCTTCCGTGAAGGGAGGAGAGCGAGCGCTGTTTGAAGGGGCCATCCGTTGGGCTGACGCCATTAAGAACGATGCAGGCAAAGACGTTTTCGGTTATAAACTCAATTTCTTCTATTTGCGGGCTGATGACTGGCTGGCAAATAACTACGACCCGATCTCGAACTCCATCAGCACGGCAGATAATCCCGGCAGATTTGATGCTGTTAATATTTATGGTGATGAATATCAGGCAGGCACGGACCTTTCGACAGCCCCACCCTGGCGATATCCGGGCCTGGGCGTTTGGTACCGTACCGGATACCGGGAGGAAGATCTGGTTGACTACAATACCCGAAACATCAAGGCCAATGCTGCATTGCACCTGAGACTTCAGCCCCAAAAAGAGGCAGAATCTCCCGAACTGATCCTTTCCGGTAATTTTGGCAACGGGACAACCGTCTATCAGGGGGATAACCGCTTCAGCTTGAAGAACATCCTGTTTTTCCAGGGGCGATTGGAGCTGCGTAAGCGGGACAAATATTTTATCCGTGCATACTTCACCGAGGATGATGCCGGTGATTCCTATGACCCTTATTTTACAGCGCTTCGTCTTCAGGACCGGTCCAAAAATAATTTTGACTGGGCTTCCGATTACATCCAGTTCTACCGGAACAATTTTGAAAAAAAGGCCAATGAACTGGGCTATCCCAAATTACAGACGATCATAAACCCGGATGGCACATTCTCTTTCTCTTTTGATCAGGCTGCTGCTGATGCCTGGCTGCTCCAATATCATGATACCCTGGTAAACTGGCATACGCGGTCAGAAGGTTATGCCAATACACAAAATCCCGCTCATCCTACTGTCAATGCCAATTTTCTGCGGCCAGGCACTCCGGAATTTGAGCAGGCTTTCCGGGAAATAACCTCAAGCTTATCCAATACCGAGGAAGGAGGCACCCGTTTCTACGATCGTTCCGCTTTGTACCACGTCCATGGAGAATACGACTTCCAGCCCACCTGGATTGATAAATGGGTTGTCGGGGCCAATGCCCGGCTTTATACCCCCCAATCGAAAGGAACCATTTTCTACGATACGGCCGACGTCAAAATCACCAATTTTGAGTATGGGGTTTACACCGGAGGGGAGAAACATTGGAATGATAACACCTGGACCCTGAGTGCTACTATCCGGATGGATAAAAATCAAAACTTTAATTACCTCTTTTCCCCTGCTGCCTCCCTGGTATACAAGCCAAGAGCAAATAACTATTTAAGAATCAGCTTCTCTTCAGCCATCCGAAATCCCACATTGACCGATCAATACCTGAATCTCGATGTCGGAAGAGCTACCCTGGCCGGCAACTTGAACGGAGTAGAAAATCTGATTACCCTTAATTCATTTAACGAATACCGCAGGAAGCTTGATTTGAATGAACTGGTCTATTTCAATATTGATCCGGTTCGGCCGGAAAAGGTCAAGACTGCAGAATTTGGATATCGCACTACCCTATGGAATAAAATATACTTGGACGCCGGCTATTATTACAGCATCTACAATGACTTTTTGGGTTTTAATATTGGTTTGGATGCTCAATTCGACCCTACCTCCGGGCTGCCATCCAGAATTAAAGCGTATAGGTATGCAGCCAATTCTTCCAATCAGGTAACGACCCAGGGCGCCAACATCGGATTGAATTATTACTTCGCCAATTACTTCGCCATTAATGGAAATTATTCCTGGAACCGGCTGAACAAGACCTTTGAGGATGACCCGATTATACCGGCGTTTAACACACCGGAACACAAATACAATATCGGATTTTCCGGACGGGACGTCATCTGGAAACTCGGTAAAGGCAGTGTTAAAAACTTTGGATTTAACATCAACTACAAGTGGATTGAAGGATTTGTCTTTGAAGGATCCCCACAGTTTACCGGGATTATTCCCAGCTACGACTTATTGGATGCGCAGGTCAACTGGACGATACCAAAACTGGATTTAACCATAAAGCTGGGGGCTTCTAATCTTTTGAACAATAAGCAATTCCAAACTTATGGTGGCCCACGCATCGGAAGACTTGCATATATTTCGTTTCTCTATGAAAACAAGAAAAATTAATTTCCTATACTTGCAAGGATGAAGTTTTACATCTTATTGCATGTCAACAAGCTAAAAAACTCTTGGTATATGAACTTTAAATATTTTACTCCTTTCCTGGCTTTATTGCTCCTCGTTTTCGCCGGCCGGGTTAATGCTCAGCGTTACCTGGCCCCCGTCTTCGAATCGGTGAATGTGGCAAAAGATGCCCCCTATGGTGCCAATTATACGGTGCAGTATTATTCTACCGTCGGCAAACCGGTGCTCCAACCTTTAACCATGGACATATACGCTCCATCCGGAGATACCATCACTGAACGCCCTTTGGTATTGATATTTCACACCGGAAACTTTTTACCCCAAGGGCTTAATGGTGGTGTGACCGGAGTAAAGTCCGATTCCTCCGATGTGGAAATAGCCACACGTTTAGCCAAAATGGGATATATAGCAGCGTCATGCGACTATCGTCTGGGATGGAATCCTATTGCTGTCACACAGGAAGAACGAACCAATACCCTGATTAATGCCGCTTACCGCGGCGTACAGGATGCAAGAACTGCCATTCGATTTTTCCGTGCCAGTTATGAGCAAGGCAATCCATATGGCATTGACACCTCGAGAATTGTACTATGGGGAATCGGCACCGGTGGATACATTACCCTGGCAGCAGCTACGCTTGATAAATACACAGATGTTCTGATTCCAAAATTCATCGGATCGGATGTTACTGGAGATGGATTATCAGATCCAATGGTCATTGAACCGATCAATGGAGACATTTGGGGTACATCATACGGTTTATTGCCAAATGCAAGCGGTGGCTTGGACACCTTCTGCATCCCTAATTTCGAAGGGTACAGTAGCGATTTTGACCTTTGCGTCAATGTTGGTGGTGCTTTAGGTGACACGTCCTGGCTTGATGCCACCGATCCTCCAATGATCGGGGTTCAGGTGCCGACCGATCCTCTTGCTCCCTATAAAGAAAGAATATTGCTAGTGCCCACTCCTAAAGGTTATGAAAATGTCGTTGAGGTTCAGGGTGCTTACCTGGTTATTCAAAAGGCAAACGAACTTGGCAACAATCAGGCGATGATTGACGCCAATATAGATGACCCGATCACCCAGGTGATCAATACCAGAAATGATGGCCTGGAAGGGTTGTGCCCGCTGATAGGCCGTCTTCCTGAAGACAGTTCGCCCTGGAGCTGGTGGAGTGTGGAATATTGGTCGCAAGTGGCCAGTCCATTCTGTGGCACCATGGAACCGCCTGCTTGTAGTTTCCATACCGTGGGTTTGCAATCCAATCCGGATATGTCTCCGGCCAAAGGTCGCAGCTACATTGATACCATCATGGCCTATTATGCTCCACGGGCAGCAGCCGTCCTGGGACTGAATGCCACATCTTCGATCGATCTGATTTCCGGTCAGGATGTTCAGTTGCGCATCTCTCCGAATCCGGCAAGCGGTCGGCTTCGTATTCAGACCAGCTATGAAAAACCGATTCTGGATGCCGGAATTTACAACCTGGCCGGCATGGAAATTCACCGTAAAAGCGGACTGAATACCAATGATCTGGAATTTGACCGGGGCAACCTGCCGGCAGGCACTTACTTACTCCGTCTCCGGTTCCAGGCAGGGGTGGTAACACAAAAGATCGTCTTTGTAGATTGATACTTGTTCGAAGAATATAATAGATTCATTTCAGGGTTTCCTAATTTTGGGAAACCCTTTTTTTTGGTAAATAAACCATTGGATAATGAAAGCTAAATACATCCGACTCAGCCTATTCGGCATCTTAATCTCGTTTATCATCACCGCCTGCAGTAGCTCCAGGAAGAGCACTATGCCCGTAGTTTTTGACCCGGCTGGTAATTGGAACTATACGGTGTCCAATACCCCGATGGGTACCATTACCGGCACGCTGAATTTAATGAATGACGGAGTGCACTGGACAGCAAAAATGTCTTCATCTCTCGGTGTAATGCCGGTCGAAAACCTGGAAATTTCCGAGCGTATGATTAAGGCAAGGTTGACCTATGATGGTTCTCCAATCCGGTTGGAAGGCAATTTCGACACGGACCAAAGTCTTAAAGGGAGTATTCTGAGTGATTACGGATCTTTTCCTCTGACGGCAACAAAAGCCAATTAAATCGGAATTAACATCCGAATATTGACCCGCTATAAAAAAGAAACAGGCTTACCGGGTATCGGCAAGCCTGTTTCTTTTTTAGGCACCTTATCTGGCATCAAGCCATTTCGACTGGGTGCTCAATGGGCACTACCCATCCAAATTTATCCTCAATTAGGCCATGCCGGATTTGTTCAAGGGTTTGCTTTAGCTTGAACGACATATCCCAATTTGACTCATTAAAATGTATATCCAAAGCCCCATAGGTCAACAAACTGACCTGGGATGCGACGGCTGCCGTACCGGAACCAAATATCTCAATAAGATTCCCCTCCCGGTAAGCATCAGCGACTTCATCGATGGAAATCGGCCGCTCCTCAACCGCATAGCCCCAGTCGTTCAGAATATGAATGAAACTGTTTCTGGTGATTCCTTTCAAAATAGCGCCATCAGTCGCTGGTGTAACGATTTTATCTTTGAACACAAAGAACAGGTTCATCGTACCCACCTCCTGAATATACTTGAACTCATGGGCATCCATCCACATCACCTGATCATATCCTTTCTCACGTGCCAGCCGGGCAGGAAGCAAGGAAGCTGCATAGTTACCTGCTGTTTTGGCTTCTCCGGTACCGCCTGCAACAGCGCGTACAAAATGATCTTCCACGATGAGTTTCACCGGTTTGGAATAATAAGGTCCTACCGGCAAAGCAAGGATTAAAAATTTATAGGTCTGCGATGCGGCGACTCCGATGAATTCATCCGTAGCGAACATCAGCGGACGCAGGTAAAGGGAGCTCCCGGGTTCGGTAGGAATCCACTCCCGCTCCAAGGACACCAGCGCATCCAGCGCCTGAAGGAACAATTCTTCAGGGATATCCGGCATGGACATGCGCGCTCCTGATGCATTCATCCTTTTAGCATGCATTTCCGGCCTGAAAAGAACCGGGTGGCCTTCATGATCAGCAAACGCCTTCATCCCTTCAAAAATAGACTGTCCGTAATGAAGGGCTAGATTGGCCGGATGGATTGCTAGTGGCTCCACAGGCCGAATGTTTGGATTTGTCCACGCGCCGTCAATGTAATCCGCTTCAAACATGTGATCCGAAAACACCTTTCCGAACGGAATATTCTTAAAATCAACGCCAGGTAACCGTGAATCTTTGGTTTTATTTACCTTAATCTGATAGGCCATAGGGACTGTTTTGGTTAAATTTACAAATAATCACTTTACATTTCAATCCGTTATAATTACCGGTTATTTTAATATATAACTGGCTTCTTTGACAGCAGTCCAAAATAAAATTTTATGAATAATGCATTTTCGGTGCCAATTTATTCCCTTTCTGAATCCAATCCGGAATTAATTTCCTCACTGGGGGCAGGTAAAAAGGGATTGTTTGTCCTTATTTCAGACGTGGATTGGGCAAAATTTGATGCATTTATTGCAAAAATTCTCAAAGCAATTGACTTTGATATCGAAAAGGATGTGTGTATATTCCCTGTATCCGTTGGAAAAACACTAGCCTGGTCCGATCTGGATGGTTATCCTTCCTGGAGTCATCTTTGGATTGCCGGGGAAAAGTTGCTTTCAGTTAATATGGATATTCAGCCTTACCAATGGGTATCGATCCATCAAAAGCATATTATCTTTACCCATGCAATTGCACAAATTGAAAGCAACGCATCCTACAAAAAATTGCTTTGGGATGCTTTACGAATGATGTTTATAGAATGAAAGGCTAATGCGTTTAATATTTGCTACACATAATCCAAACAAAGTCCGAGAAATTCAGGCTATCGTACCCTCCTACATAAAAATTCAAAGTCTGGCTGAGTTAGACTATAATACGCCAATCATTGAATCCGGATACAATCTGGAGGAGAATGCCCTGATGAAAGCGAAAACTGTCTACGACCAATTCAAACGCGCCTGTTTCTCGGAAGACACAGGCTTGGAAATAGCTGCTTTACACGGTGCCCCAGGGGTGCATTCGGCCCGATATGCCGGGGAGAACGCCACGGATAAAGAGAATGTGCAAAAGGTCCTGGCTCAGTTGGGTGATGAGCCCAATCGCAAAGCCCGGTTCCGGACCATCCTGGCCCTGGTCATGTCGCCTGAAGAAATTTACATGTTCGAAGGATTATGTATTGGCAATATTCTTATGGGCCCGCAGGGCGTACATGGTTTCGGTTATGATCCGATCTTCCAGCCAAATGGATACGAAAAGACCTTCGGAGAAATGACTTCATCCGAGAAACAGGCGATTAGCCACCGGACCCATGCATTTGAAAAAATGAACTCGTTCTTGGTCAGATATAGAAGTCCAAGATAACCAGGGTTCCAAAGACGACACTTGCTATCCCGTTAAAAGTAAAAAAAGCAAGATTCACTTTTGCCAGACCATATTTATTGATAATGCGGTGTTGGTAGATCAGCATAAAAATAAACAGACAGACGCCAAACCAGAATAAGAGAAAAAGGGATGGATAAACCCGCACCATAAAATATCCGGTGATCATCAAAATTGTGCCGGAAAGCAGATGAATGATCCGAGCGTATCCAAGTGCTCTGTCTTTTCCTAACCAAGCAGGAATCGATTTGAGATGAAGTGATTTATCGATCTCTTCATCTTGCAATGCATAAATTATGTCAAAGCCCGATACCCAGAGGAGAACAACCATACCCAGCAAAATAGGCCAAGCGGCAAAATGTCCTGTTACAGCGAGGTACGCGCCAACGGGTGCAAGTCCCAGCCCAGCACCTAGGACAAAATGCGAAAGCGGCGTGATCCGCTTCATATAGCTATAACCCAAAATAACGGCCAGGGCTACGGGTGAAAGGATAAAACACCAGGTATTGATGAAATAGGTGGCGGTAATAAACAGTGTTACATTAAGAGCAATGAACCAACCTACTGACTTTCTGGACAAAATACCCGAAGGTAACTCCCGATTGCTGGTCCGTGGGTTCTTGGCGTCAAATTCCTGGTCGGCCCACCGGTTAAAAGCCATGGCAGAATTTCGCGCCGTGACCATGCAGATCAATACCAAGGCCAATAATTTCCATGGAAAACCGCCGGATACATCCTGAAAGCCCAGGAAAAACCCAACCAATGCAAATGGAAGTGCAAATACCGTATGGCTAATCTTTACCAGGGAGAAAAAGTTCCGGACCACTATTGCTTCGTTTACCTAAACGAACATATAAAAAAAGCCCGTGGTTGTAACAACCACGGGCTTTTTCTTTTAATGTTATATGGTATTATCCTTCTTTTTTAACCACTTCACCTTTCAGGGTGACTTTGGTCTGTGCCGGGTTGGTGTTAGCCGTAATTGTAACCGGCTTGCTTTGTGTACCAGATTTGCCGCGGCTGTTGAATTCTACTGAGATCTCACCCGTCTCACCTGGAGCAACCGGATCAGTTGGCTTCTTGGGAACGGTGCAACCACAAGTTGAACGAGCATCAGTGACGATCAAAGGCTCGGAACCGGTATTCTTGAATTTGAATACGTGGGTTACCACTTCACCTTCTTGAACAGTTCCGAAATCAAACTCATCTTCCATCCATTGAATGTTGGTCGTAGGACCAGCAGGAATAGCAGGAGTGGAAGGCGTAGTCACTGGAGTTGCCTCCCCTGCAGCAGCAGTTCCCGGAGTACTTTCCAATGCCTCACGAGCCTGATCACGAGCTTCTGAAGAGCTGTCACTCTTGCAGGCTACCATGAATAGACCAAAAGCTAAAAAAAGAATTGATGCAAAACTTTTCATTGTCTAGGGTTTTAGATTTTCACGTTACAAAAATAGAACTTATCAGATATTGTGAAAGAATTACATATGAAATGTCTTCTAACCAACGATTGTAGTACAAAGTTAATGCCTGATGCCCTTATTCAACGTTAACCGTTGAGCAAGAATTGTTAATAAGGAGTTAACAATTAATATTTTAATTATATTCACGCTTCCTGAAATGAGAAAAGGTCCCTAGAACTTTATCTAGAAACCTTTCCATTCCGGATATGAGAGCTAAAAGAAATTGTCTAATTGTTGATCACCAGGTCGGCATGCACTCGTTGCCGTTAACTGTCCTCACTTACATTGTACCCACTGCATCTCCAGGTTTGCTTTCACGATACGATACACATTGGTGATCAAAATGAAAATTTTGTTATTCAATTCCTGACCAAAGCCTGGCATGAAGCTAAAGCTTTTATCGCCTTTAAATCCCTCGCGAAGATTGGCATGATGAAATCCCAAAACCGGATAGCTGATAGCCAAGGGCTCTGCTTTCATCGGGGTCTTAGTTTTTGATTTCATGGTCTGCAATTGATAAGGTTTTCTTCTATTTAATTTGCACCTCGAATCTTTCCAATACAGGATAAAACCGTTATATTTACATATTCTCTGAGTAATGCGGTTTTTCCGATTTCATGATTCGAAGGAGACTCAGCGTTTTACGAAACCTGCCTGCGTCTCCTTCTTTCTTTTCAGGCTATGTATTCGAAGTTGATAATTCAAGTTTGTAATCGCCTTCTTCATTCTGCCACCGTTCCTGCATCAGCGATTTCATACCACGAATCTAAAGCGTAATTCCACTTCCAAAAAATCATTTACCATCGTCTTTGTTATGGCCAAGCCACTGGTTTTTGACTTAATGATTTGATTTACTGCACATTGTATTCATACAGATTGTGGCCTTACAAGTCCGCTTATGCGAACTGACTCACCTACTTCTGATGGATATAACTTAAGAATTTTTCCACGGGCAGGGCATTCAGGCATTCATAATGGCTTAGCCCTCCTTTCCTGGCTGCCATGATCCCGTAATCCAGATCGGAATAGCCCCGGACATTGTGCGCGTCAGGGTTGATTGAGATCAACACGCCCTTATCACGGGCATAGGGTATAAATGACCAATCCAGATCCAGGCGGAATGGGTTGGCGTTCAGCTCTATGGATACCTGGTTTGCAGCACATGCATCTATCAGCTTGGTATGATTCACCGGATAGCCCGACCTGGACAGTAGGAGCCTGCCGGTTGGATGACCGAGGATGTGCACCGAAGGATGTTCAATTGCACGGATCAATCGCTGGGTTGCCCGGTCTTCATCCATTTTTAACTGTGCATGAACTGAAGCGATAACGACGTCAAATTGTGCCATAACCTCATCGGAATAATCCATGCTCCCATCGACCAGGATATCGCATTCTATGCCCTTTAATACAACCAGAGAATTTGTATTGTTCCAACGATCGATGGCTTGCCACTGTTCCTCCAGACGCTCTATGGTAAGCCCATTGGCATACACGGCACTTTTACTGTGATCCGTGACCACAAGGTATTCGAATCCTCCATCAGCAGCAGCTTTTGCCATTTCTTCGAGGGTATTAATGCCATCGCTGAAGGTGGTATGTAAATGGATCATCCCACGGATGTGCTGCTTGTCAATGATTGTCTCAGGATCAAATTTCAATGCCGAAGATTCATCGAGATCCCGGCATTCAGGAGGTAAAAACGGAAGTCCTGCAGCATCGAATAAAGCGTCCTCTGAATCCCAGGTCCCGGACGGCATACTCCTGTGTTGCCAAATCGATCCTCCCGTTGTTCGAACCAGTTCGGTGATCCAGATATCCAGTGTTGTTTGAATAAATTTTACCGGATATATTTCGTCGTAAAGTGCATCCAGTACTCCCTTGGACTCACTCCACTTATTAAATAGCGTATCGGCTTGCTCTCTCAGTGCTTCGAAATCATCCGGGCTGCACATGAAACTTATTCCGGACAACACAGGCATTCTTCGGCGGTAATCACCCGTAAAAACAAACTGGCCTCCAGGTATGGCGGATTTTAAATTTGCTTCCAGGCGTTTTGCGACAACATCAAAAGTTGCCAGCCTGAATAATCCTTTGGCTTCCTGAAAATAGATAAGCTTGGCCAAGATATCCTCCTGGGTTTTCACGCCAAAACCAGGCAATTCAAGCAACCTGTTTTCCAGAATGGCATACCGGAGTTCGCCTACAGACTCTATTTCTAACTGGTCGTATAACGTCCTTATCTTTTTGGGTCCCAAGCCCCTTATGGTCAGCATTTCACGGATCCCAGCAGGTGTTTGGTCTTCATATTTACGAAGGGTCCGCATCTCACCTGTATCTTCCAATTCCCGGATTTTAGCTGCAACGGCTTCTCCGATGCCTTTGATGTTCTTCAATGCTTCCAGAGAAAGGCTCCCTACCTCTTCGTTCAACTTACGCAGCGTCGCGTATACATTCTGATAAGTTCGAATCTTGAATGGATTCTCTCCGTGGAATTCCATGAGCTGGGCAAGCTCCTGGAATTTATTGCCAATTTCTTTATTGGTCATGCTTGATCATTTCCAGGAAAGAGGCAATAACCGTCTGATACAGCTGGGTGCTGTCTGAAGCGAAATAAGCATCTGGATTATGGGATGAATGAAAGACGAAAGGCGAATTGCCTTCTCCTCCATAACAGGTTATTTGCAGAGGCTCTAATTGCGAATTGGTGTTGATATCCAGTGTATACACCGGTGTTTTGCCCTGAGGACTAAAATGATCATCAAACGTTGTGCCGTTGAGGAAACGCAGTCCGGACAAATAACCTGCAACAGTGGCTGAATCCAGAGGCATATTATCATCCATCCATTTGCCATCGGCACTTTTAGCAATATTCTTCGTTACCCCATCCTGTCCGCTTATTAAACTCAGGTTCTTCACGTCAGCAGGCGTCAGGGTAGCCAGGGATTTATCCCTGAAGGAATCAAAATCCCGTGTAAAGTTCATACTCAAGAATCCGTCTATGGCGTGAACATCATCTTGTCCGGCTTTACGGATATAGGAGGTGCCTGAACGTGTAGCCTGATTGAAGGCAAACCGTCCAATCATCAGATCAGCCAGTGTTTTACCACTGTGGGAAGCAACGACATGAGTACCATTGGTGTCCGTTACTTCATAATCTACCCATTTATCCGGAGAAGAAGTTATGATTCGCTGGGACTGAATGGAAATAAGATTACTTAACACACCCTGAGCCATGGTTTTCAGAGCCGGTGCTTGCTTCCCGGCCCCATCGCTTACCACCCAGGATCCTCCATCGCGAGTTAGAATTACTGTTCCATGTGGCCCTGTCATAGCTATCTTGTCCACATTTGCCGTATCGACTGAAACCAAATTCGAATCAAAATTGCTTTCTCCCTTGCCGGATAGCAACCTTCCGATCAGAAACACAGCTACCAGAGCAACCAGAATTATCGCTAACTTTTTATTATCCATGACTAAAGATTTGGGTGATTATCCAAAATTCTCCTGCATCCGCTTAACCCGTAAGGCTCTTTGCCGTTGAGAACGGATAAAACCATAAATGATGATCAATAAAATAGGGAGAAGGAAATTCATCCATTTTAATAACGTACGGGTACTATCATCCAGATCTTTTATCGGCCTCGTAACGACCGCCTTCGTCCGTAAACTTACTAAACCAGTATCATCGCATAGATAATCCACCGTATTAGACAACAAAGACACGTTATCCTGCATGGTACCCCGCTGGCCACTGACAGCAAAGTCGCCATCCGTATAGACAACAAGCCGGGAAGATATTCCATTTTTCAAATACTGAACCATGGCTCCCACTGTCAATTGGTGCATGGGAAAATCGCTGTCTTGCCAGGTCCGGTTAACGTCGAAATAAACCGGTGTACGTTCTATACCGGAACGCTCCGAGGTCTCCAGGATGGATGTAAACTTACCTGAGCTATCCACAGAAGACCGGATTGGACTGGCAAACTGCAGCATGACCTGTTCAAGGCCTTCCGTGATTTGATTACCGTTAAACGATTGAATCAGGGGCAGATAGGGGAATTTCACCGGAGTATTGATGACCATGAAACCCTGGTTTTGCTGCACGGTCACTGTTCCACAGTTCGCATCCACAGCAAATGCCGGTTCAACCTGAATTCCCTGGGTCTGCAAC
Organism: Lewinellaceae bacterium; assembly: GCA_020636355.1. Taxonomy (GTDB): domain Bacteria; phylum Bacteroidota; class Bacteroidia; order Chitinophagales; family Saprospiraceae; genus JAGQXC01. The sequence goes on from JACJYB010000002.1 coordinate 75,713, forward strand.
CATGCGGTAATATCCTGATTGGTCTGATCACCCTGCGCTGTCTGGAAATTTCCTTCAACGGCATCGTAAGCAAGGATCAACTGTCCTCCATGATCCAGATAATCCGAAAGCATGGCAAAACGCTGGGGAGGAATGCTGTCCATTGGCTTGATCCAGAGTACTGCACGGTATCTCGGAGCAATTTCAGTTACCGATGTCAGGTTAATTGTTTCGATGCTGTACTGAACAGACAGGGATTGATATAGCTGGCTCAATTGCTGCAACTCGGGTTCGCCATCGCCCTGAATAATGCCAACGAAAGGCTTATCCGAAACGGTCATTCGTTTAATGTTCGTCGTCAGATCGTATTCCATGGAGGAGCCCGGTTGAATAAAAGGCAATATCTCTTCCTGTTCTCCGTATTTGATAACTGCGGCAAGGAAAGCTTTTTGTTGCTTTGACTGATCTTTCTCGCGAACGGAAATCATGATGGGCTGAATACCCTGCTGGGCTAACTTGCCTTCCAGGTCTGGATCCGAAGCGGGATCGATGAATTCATAGTTCAATTTCCCTTTGGATCGCGTAGCATACTCCGCCAGCATCTCTTTAAAATCCTGTTTGGTTTTCAGGATGTCGGCGGGCAAATCCTTGGAAAAATAAGCCGTTACCGTCACGGGATCCTGCAGGCTTTTTAATACGTTCTTAGTAGCGGAACTAAGGGTATATTGACGATCCTTGGTGATATCGAATCGCAGAAAATACCGATTGCTCAAAATGTTGATCATGATCAGTATTCCAGCGATCAACAGAGCGGATAAGGTCACATTTTTCTTCATGGTCCAGAAATTTGAGCTTAACGGTTTTTGATCGACAGTTCAGCGAAAAAGATTCCGATTGCGCTGATGGAAAAGAAATAGATCAAGTCCTTTGAATCAAGCACACCGCGTTTGATGGAATCAAAGTGGTTGTTGATGCTAAGCGTATTGAACAATTCACCCAAAAAACCAGTAGTTCCATTGGAAAGCATATCGAAAATGAATTGGAAACAGATGCCGATCACCAGTGCCAGGATAAAAGCTACAATCTGATTATTGGTGATGGAACTTGCAAACAGGCCTATCCCGATGTACGCTGAACTCAGGAATACCAACCCCAGGTAACCGCTTAGCGTAGCTCCGTGATCAATATTCCCCAATCTGCTGACGGTCAGATAATAGGGTATGGTGAATAAGAGGGCAATGATAACCAGTAACAAACACCCGAGGTATTTGCCCAGGACTACTTGCCGGTCCGAGACATCTTTCGTAAGTAATAATTCGATGGTACCTGTTTTTTTCTCCTCGGCAAGCATCCGCATGGTAATCGCCGGAATAAAGAAGAACAAAGTCCATTTGGCTGTTTCGAAAAAGGCGAGAAGATCGGCCTGTTTTCTAAAAAACACATCGGAACCTTGCAGCCAGGTGAAAAATCCGGTGAATCCAAGGAAGGCAACCAGGATGAGGTAGGCAACCAATGAATCAAAAAAAGAGCTGAGTTCGCGTTTTGCGATGATCCAAACTTTATCCATAAGGGCTCTTGGTTTAGGATTAGTTCATGGTTAAGTCACGGAAAATATCTTCCAATTTGGTCTCTAGAGGGGTCAATTCCAGCATGGTCCAGCCCTGTTTGACACATAAGTCGAATATGGCTTCATTCGCATCCTGGGCACTTTCTATCAAAAAACGCCCCTGCGATTTATCCTCCAGGTTCACCTTACGGACCATAGACAATCCCTGCAAGGCCTGGAATGCCGTGTCTACGGGAGCACCTTTAATCCTTGTTCTGGTGATGTAATTACCCTGAGCCTGAGACCTTAGGGTATTTGCAGTTCCATCGGCAACAATTTTACCGCGGTTAATGATCAAAATCCGGTCACAGGTTGCTTCCACTTCCGGCAATATGTGCGTGGATAAGATCACGGTCTTTTCTTTGCCCAGGTGCCTGATGAGATCCCGGATTTCTACAATCTGGTTAGGATCAAGTCCGGTCGTCGGTTCATCAAGGATCAAAATTTCCGGATCATGGATCATGGCTTGCGCCAGACCTACCCGCTGACGAAAACCTTTCGAGAGTTCACCAATATTCTTGTGCTTCTCGATATTCAGACCGCAAACCTTAATCATTTGCCGCACCCGTTCATTGATTTTGTCTTTCGGAACGTCCTGCAACGCCGCACAATATGCCAGATAATCGTAGACAGGCATCTCATGGTATAGCGGATTGTGTTCCGGCAAGTACCCGATGAATCTTTTCAGGTTTTGATCTTTTACGGACTGTCCTCCCAATCGTATATCTCCTTCATCCAGCGACAGGTACTGGGTGATCATTTTCATGGTTGTGGTTTTTCCTGCTCCGTTAGGGCCTAGAAAACCAAGGATTTCACCTGTCTTTACCGAGAAGGATATGGAGTCAACCGCTTTTTGCGGGCCATAGAATTTGGTCAAACCTTCTATTTGAATATCCATTATTTCCGGAATTTCTAAATTGACAATGAATTCTGGATCAGGTCACACTAAATGACCGGGGCCGCAAAATTAGGAAACTGCTTAGAGTCAACCAATTGAAAGATTAAAAAATGGATCATTCGTGATTATTACCTGAAACCTGTAATTTCGCGTGGTAAAAATCATATGATCTATGAAAACCAAGGTAATCAGCCTACTCGCCATCGGATTATTTCTAGCCTGCAACCAGCCAAAGCAGGGCCCCAACATGATTGTAGAGGGTTACGAAGTATATGCCGTTCCTAATACCAACATTCAGCGTGTCGTAAAAAAACACGATACAGGAAAAGTTATTGAAACCGGTTATTTGGAAGCGGGCAAAAGACATGGCCTTTGGATTACCTTTAACGAGCGAGATGGCCGTATTACCTCAATGACAAGCTACATCAACGGATTGAAAGATGGCCCTTACTTAAAATTCAACAACAGCGAACAGATCGACCTGAAAGCCAATTACGAACAGGACGAATTGAATGGCCCATACTGGGAGTACCAATATGGTCGCATTCTGAAGGAAGCCAATTACGATCATGGTAAACTGGAAGGTGTTTATAAAGAATACTACAACAATGGCAAGGTTTTGAAAGAAATCGAGTTTAGTAAAGGCTTACAAAATGGCTATTACCGGTATTACGATGAAAATGGTAATGTCACGGTGGAATACGAATACAAGGACGGCGAGAAGATCAGCGGCGGCATAAAAAAATAACCGGTGCGGCCACTGAAAGTTCACCTGAGTTCGTACCATGGTTATCTCCAAACCCGAAAACAAGATCAGAAAACCACGATTTGGGATCCGGTCCGGCGAAAGTTTGTCGCATTGACCCCTGAGGAGTGGGTACGCCAGTTGCTGATTCAATATTTAATCCAGACGTGCTCGGTTAGCCGTAACCGTATTGCCGTCGAAAAGCAGTTCAAATTATATGGACAGACCCGACGTTTTGACCTGATGCTGCTGGATGATGCACTCAAACCCTGGCTGATTGCAGAGTGCAAAGAACCAGAGACGGTATTGAACCAGTCGGTATTCGATCAGGTCTTCTCCTACAATTTACATTTCCAGGTTCCTTATTGTCTGGTCACCAATGGCCAGCATGCCTATCTGCTCCGCCTCGGTGCTAAGAAGGAGGATTCAGCACAGGAATACGACTTCATACAGGACTTTCCGGTGCACTCTGATTAGATTATTAAAACAATCAGAAATTCGGTTTATTTGCTTTGAATAAGCCTTAACGAATGACAAAGCGAGAACGAATTTTGGTGACGGGAGCATCCGGCCAGATTGGAACGGTACTGGTCCAGGAACTGCGCAGTATTTACGGCATTGACCAGGTGATCGAATCCGATATCAAACACCCTGGGAATAGTGACGGACCATTCGTTGGGTTGGATATATTAAATGCCCAGCGGCTGGGTGAAATAGTAGATGATTTTGAAATAACCCAGATTTACCACCTGGCAGCCATATTATCCGCCAGTGGAGAATGGAATCCCATGAAGACATGGAATGTAAATCTTAACGGATACCTTTCCATTCTGGAGCTGGCTAAAGAAAAGCGCATCGATAAGATCTTCTATCCATCAACGATTGCAGTATTCGGCAAGACGACTCCTCGTCAAAACACCCCGCAACACACGGCGATGCTGCCGGAAACCATCTATGGGATTTCAAAACAAAGTGGGGAACTACTCAGTAATTATTACAATCAGAAGTATGGCGTGGATGTGCGCTCACTGCGTTATCCGGGCATTATCGGGTATCAGTCTATCCCCTCCGGCGGAACCACGGACTACGCGGTTGAAATATTCCACTATGCGCTGAAAGAACAGAAATATACCTGCTTCCTGGCAGCCGACACGACGCTGCCGATGATTTACATGCCTGATGCAATTCGTGCCACCATTGAACTCATGGAAGCGCCAAGTGATTCCATCCAGGTTCGAACCAGTTATAATTTATCGGGTGTCAGCTTTTCTCCGGAAGAAATAGCCGCTGAGATTACCAAACACATCCCGGAATTCACCATCGATTATGAGCCGGACTTCCGGCAAAAGATCGCTGAATCCTGGACAGCAACCATTGATGATACCATGGCAAGGGAACAATGGAAATGGAAAGAAGAGTATGACCTGGCCAGAATTACCGAAGATATGTTGGTTCATCTGCGAGGTATCTTATAAATCATAAACTTACAAACCATGTTCAAACACATAGCACCTTCAATACAAGCCGAAATGCAGGATCTGCGTGATCAGGGTCTCTACAAAGAAGAACGGATCATCATAACACCACAGGGCGCCTCCATTAAAACCAATTCCAATAAAGCCGTCCTGAATTTCTGTGCCAATAATTACCTGGGCTTATCCTCACATCCTGAAGTACTGAAAGCAGCCAAGGAAGCCATTGATACCCACGGATTCGGGATGTCTTCGGTCCGGTTTATCTGTGGCACTCAGGATCTGCATAAACAGCTTGAGGCTAAGACCGCTGAATTTTTAGGGATGGAAGACACCATTCTTTATGCTGCTGCCTTCGATGCTAATGGTGGCCTGTTCGAGCCTCTCCTCAACGATGAGGATGCAATCATCTCCGATCAGCTCAACCATGCCTCCATCATCGATGGTATCCGGCTGTGTAAGGCAAAACGCTACCGCTACCTCAATAACGACATGAATGACCTGGAAGACAAGCTGAAAGAAGCCCGCAAGGATGGAGCTCGTCGCATACTGATTTCTTCCGATGGGGTATTTTCAATGGATGGAATAATTGCCCAGGTGGACAAAATCTGTGACCTGGCAGACCGGTACGAAGCGATGGTTATGATCGACGAGTGCCATGCCACCGGGTTTATCGGCAAACGTGGCAGAGGAACGCATGAATATCGGCAGACGATGGACCGGGTAGACATCATTACCGGCACTTATGGCAAAGCGCTGGGTGGAGCCAGTGGAGGATTTACCTCGGCGCGTCGTGAGATTGTCGAATTGCTCCGGCAGCGTTCCCGCCCCTACTTATTTTCCAATACGGTAGCTCCTGCTATTGTTGGTGCTTCCATTAAGGTCCTGGACATGTTGACCGCATCAACCGTACTTCGCGACAAACTGGAATGGAATACCCAATATTTCCGGAAAGGAATGACCGAAGCAGGTTTTGAAATCATTCCGGGCGAACATCCCATTGTTCCGATTATGCTCTACGAAGCGCCATTGGCCCAACAATTTGCCGCCGACTTGCTGGATGAAGGCATTTATGTGATCGGATTCTTTTATCCGGTCGTGCCAAAAGGCAAAGCACGCATCCGTACACAAATTTCAGCAGGCCATGAAAAGGAGCACCTGGACCATGCCATTGAAGCGTTTACCAAAGTAGGGAAAAAGTTGGGCGTCATCGGTTAAATACCGATGTCCAATCCGTATGCTTATCCGCTTCCCTCAGTGCTTCGTATCGGAAGCAGGTCGTCAGGTGATCCTGTACCAGCCCCACCGCTTGCATAAAAGCATAGCAGATTGTTGATCCGACGAACTTAAACCCGTCTTTCCGCAACGATTTGCTCATGGCATCGGATTCGGGAGTAAATGCAGGAACATCTGATTTGTCGGCAAAAGCATTCCATTTGGGGTGGTAATCGACAAACTTCCACAAATAGGTAGAAAAGTCAATACCCCGGTCCCTTAACTCCAGATAAGCTCTGGCGTTGGTGACTGCAGCTTCAATTTTTAAGCGATTCCGGACTATGCCCGGGTTCTCTAACAACCAGGCAATTTTTTTTGCATCATAATGAGCCATTTTTTCAGGGTCCAAACCATCAAAAGCGATGTAGTAGGACGGCCTTTTTTTCAGGATAGTAATCCAGCTAAGACCTGCCTGCGCCCCATCCAAAATTAATTTAGCAAATAACTCTTTCGGGTCGGTGACAGGCACGCCCCAATCTTCATCGTGATACCGAATGTATTCCGGATCATTTCCTGGCCAGCTACAACGTTGCATCGATCGTATTTTTCGACATGAAAATAAGGATTTTAGATACCTTTATCCTAGTGCTTAAAAAAGCGTTTGGCCCAGTATGATTACCGGTTTGGGATTCTTGGCGCGCTTGATTTCGAGTTTGAAAGTATGGTCCGTTCCAATTTAATATATACGTTAAATACCTTTACACGTATTCCGGCAGGTTTACTGGTGATAATACTTATTTGCCGGGCTTCCCTGCTGTACGGTGAAGAAAAAGCTCCGTTGACGCTTGTTCACTTTGACCAGCCGATTGTACTGGACGGAAAGCTAAACGAGCCGCTTTGGGATCTCGTTGAACCTGTTGATTTGGTCACCCAGTTACCAACATACGGATCGCCTCCTTCAGAGCGTACAGAAATATTACTCGCCTACGATGATAATTATTTGTACATGGGTGGAAAGCTCTATGATAGCCACCCGGAGCAAATAGCTGCAAATTCAAAAAAGAGGGATGCTTTTGTCGGAAACACCGATTGGTTTGGATTGGTATTGGACTCCTACAATGACAAACAAAATGCACTTGCTTTTTTCACCAATCCCAATGGCCTGCGATTTGATGCCAATGTACTCAACGACGCCATTGGACAACTTCCGATTAACATCAGCTGGAATGCCGTTTGGGATGTTGCCGTAGACATTAATGAAGAAGGATGGTTTGTGGAGATGCGCGTTCCTTTTTCATCAATTCCATTCCAGGTGAAGGGTAATGAGATCGTGATGGGATTGATTTGCTCGCGCTACATTGCCCGGAAGAATGAAAACATGATCTTTCCTGCGATCAACAACGATTATGGCGAGTGGAGTGCGTGGAAACCTTCGCTGGCCCAGGAAGTCAAAATGGTTGGCGTCAAACCCAAAAAGCCATTCTACATTGCCCCTTATGTGACAGGAGGATTGCATACCACACAGGCTATGAACTCCAGTCACACCGGCTATGATTCCAAAACAACCCCTACTTACGATGCCGGATTGGATGTCCGGGTGGGATTGACTTCCAACTTAAATCTTGATTTGACCTTGAATACCGATTTTGCGCAGGTAGAAGCCGATGATGAGCAGGTAAATCTGACCCGGTTCAGTCTTTTCTTTCCGGAAAAGCGACAGTTTTTTCAGGAACGATCGGGTATATTCAACTATAATTTCGGGCCGGAGGATTATTTATTTTACAGCCGCCGCATTGGTCTTTATGAAGAAGATCCAGTGCGTATATTAGGAGGGGCCCGGATCGTCGGAAGGATTGGAAACCTGGATGTGGGTGCTTTAAGCATGCAGACGGCGGCAGTGGATTCTCTTGGACTTCCGTCTCTGAATCACTCGGTCGTCAGGCTTTCCAAACGCATCATCAACAGTCAGTCCGACGTAGGCTTTTTGGTCACTAACCAAACCGACTTCAAGGGCAATTTCAATACAACCTACGGACTGGATTCCAGGTTATTGGTTACCAAACTGGACTTCATCAATCTTCGCTGGGCACAAACCCTCAAGCCAGAACTAAAAAATAATCCATTCAACAAGGAAGCTGGAAAGTTTTGGGTCAGTATGTCCAGGCAGAACATCACCGGATTTTCATATGGGGTCAGTTACTCCTATGCAGGAACAGATTTTGATCCGGTCCTGGGCTTCCAGGGCAGAGATGCCTACAACCGCTATGGGCAGCGCACGAGCTATGGTTGGAATGCACCGGAATCGTCCAGATTGCTGCGATACGGTTTTATCTACCGTGGGGTCACCTATTGGAACCGGCTGTATAACCTGATCATGGATTCACATGCCAGCAAACTGGGCTGGCAATATGTAACCAAAAAAGGTAGCTCGGGTGAGTTAACCTTAAATTATTACCGGGAAAAGTTTTTTGAACCGTATGAATTCAGCGATAACGTAACCATCCCGGTGGGCACTTACCCGTTTATGAATGGGAGCCTGATGTTTATCACTAGCCCCGGGAAACCTTATTTCATCGTCAGCACCATTACTGCCGGTCAGTTTTACAATGGTAAAATCCAAAGCATTGAATTTATGCCCACATTTAATCTTTCTTCTTCTTTGGAACTGGGTGGAGCCTATGTCTTCAATCATCTGAATGTAGCGGATACCAAAGACATCATCCATGTTATCCGGGTGAAAGCGCTTTATATGTTTGATACAAAGCTTTCCTTATCGTCTTTGATTCAGTACAACAGCACCGAAAACTCCATCCTGGCAAACATCCGGTTGCGATACAATCCCCGGGAAGGAACTGATTTGTATTTGGTTTATAATGACGATATCAACACGGACCGCTATGCGTTTGAGCCCATCCTTCCGGTCCATAACGAACACCTCCTTATCCTCAAATACACGTATACGTTTCGCATTTGATTCAGGCGCGGGATAAGTCAAGATGGCTCTGACTTTCTTAAGAAATAATTAACGGAGGTTAAATTTACTTTGTCATGCAACTTCGGCGCCCTGTTTTCCGTCATTGTATTATAACTGCATGAAAAACGCCTCACCCACGGATTAGCAAGAAGTTTTATTGATCTATTTTTTAATTACGCTAAACCTGACTTGTTATGAAGACTGTTTTTTCATTTGCATTCGTATGCCTGCTCGCTATTACCTCCGCAATTGCTAACCCAAGCTTACCGAAAGACAAGGTCAAACGTTCATCCAATGAATCTTTGAGCAAGGAAATCAGAGACTTTTTAGGAGAACCTAATCTGCAACGGATGGGTATTGAAGATGTGACCGTAAAGGTTCAATTTGTTATCAATTCCAATCGCGAAGTAAGGGTCATTGAGATCCACACTGAAAATGAAGCTTTGAAGCAATACATCGAGACCCGGCTGGATAACCAGAAGGTAAAAACGCAAGACATCGAAATCCAGGAAAACTATTTCATTCCCCTTAAATTCCAGGAAGGAGCTGAGTCCTGATCCTTTCGATAAAGACATTTGTGGCATCATACCTTTCTTAGTTGATTCGGGAACTTATGCAATTATGGGTAGGTTCTTCGAATCAACTTCTTTATTTTGAGTAGAATTGTCCAAGTTATGATGCATTCTTTTCACCTCGTTTGGCTTATCCTCCTGTTTTTCACCAATGGTATTTCCCAAAAACAAAATTTTTTTCAGGCTATAAGCTCTAATAATGTAACCTCACTGAACATTTCTTTTGATGCTGCCGCACTCATCGATCAAAAGTTTGTAGATACCACCGTGCGGGGTTCCATTCAATGGGAAGATCTCGATGGCAACAGTCACCTGGTCCGTACTAAATTTACCCTGCGAGGAAAATACCGGCGTAGGATCTGCTCATTCCCGCCCATTAAAATGGATTTCGATAAGGATGATCTGCAAGATATGGGACTTAAAAAACACGATGAGTACAAGTTAGTTACCCATTGCTCCGATCATCCCGAACAAGAAACTTACGTTCGTAAAGAATACCTGGCCTACCAGATTCAACGTATCCTCCTCCCCTATGCTTATCAGGTGCATTACCTGACGGCCAACTACATTGATGTAAATTCCGGGAGTACCATCAGCGGGCCGGCATTTATCATAGAAAATGACAAAGACCTGGAAGACCGGCTGGATGTCAAGGAACTGCCTGGATTTAACGACAGTTTGCAAGTCGACTCGCTTGCCCTGAAGTCCAATGCCCTCTTTCAAATGTTGATTGCCAATGATGATTATGATTTGTACTCAGGACGGAATTGCAAAGCTTTTTCAAAAGAAGACCAGGTGATACCGGTGAGCTACGATTTTGACTTTGCCGGATTTGTTAATGCCGAGTACGCCCGTGTCAACCCCAATGTTCCGCTTCACCGGATTCAGGACCATATTTACCTGGGACCGGCCTTCACCAAAGAAGAATGGAAGTCGATCACCAAGGAGTGGCTGGGAAAACTGGACAACATCAATGAATTATTTGAAAAAGAAGAGATCTTACCCAAGAAGGAAGTCAATGACCTGCGAAAATATGTCCGGACTTTTTTCCGCTATTTGAAACAATCACCACCACTGAAAACGAACGATGTTTACTTCTTTGATAATTGAGGCGGATCGTCCACTTTGATCATAACTCTTAAAGCCCGCAGCCCCTCGACATCCTGCAATTTCTCGATTTCAAAGTGTTCGACAGCAGGTTCCAGATAATGGTTTTTTATCAGGTAATTAAAGTACTCCTGGTATTCCTGTCTTTGACTTTCGTGCATATAGACCACCGAGAGGTGCCCTGCTTTCCGCAATCGATCCTGAGAACCTTTGATAACCGCTTTATCCACCCGTTTTTTAATGATCTCAAAATCCATGTTGTACACGCCGTCAACATCAAATTTTTTCTCATCGGTCCGAAATCGGATATCAATGGCCGATGGATAGGCAAGTACCATTTGAGCCGTATCCATCGGACAGGATAAAGATGTCTGAATTTTTGCAATCTCCCGGCCAATTCGACATAAAGTGGTCAGTTGCCAGAGACGCAGGTTTTTCAAATGAACATCGGTAAACGTAGCATCCCGCATAATGGATTGACCCACATAAATGTTGAATTCATATCCATCGGTCTTTATCTTCTCGAAATAATGCGGTATCATTTTTTGCGCACGATCATCCTCTTCTTCCAGGATATGCTCGATGGTATTGTTAATCGTCCGTAAGCTCTCCTCGTAATCGCGCCGCTGTCTGTAGACAATTCCAAAGTGAGGATCCAGGTCATTAAAATATCCCTTAACCATTTCGGTTACCTGGGGATGATCGTGTTCAATTTGCTTGAGTATGGAATGGATATCCGAATGAATGAATTGATAAATACGTACTTCATCACTGGTAGATATTCCCTTGGACAAAGATTCGATCACATTATCAATCTCCCATTGGTAATGGGGCAACAGAGGCAAGTCCAGAAATACATTCGCCTCTTTTAATATTTTCTGGATGCGTTTCAGGTTATCGATGTAATCGGCACGAATAGCCTGATTGCGAAACGACGAGGAAGAAACGACATCAGACTGCCCATAGAGCGGGAAAACCTGCTTAAACCGGATAGGCTCTGCGCGTTTAAGCGGTACCAGCGGGTCTTCATCCAGATATTTATAGGCGGTTGAAATGAATTTCCATTCTACGCTGGGATGGATATGGGTGTAATTGGTCCTGATCAATGCCTGAACACGATTCGTAGTTTCTTCCCTGCTGCGCTCAACGGCAATCTCAAACAATGGAATCAGCTCCGAAATTTTCATGAGATTTAGCGCATTCAGACCATTTGGACGCGAAGATCCCAGTTCAAGAAATCCGATAATCTGGCCATGGTCATCATTCAGTGGAGCAATAACCAAACTACGTATACCATAATTGAGTAGTTCAACCTCGATGTCGGTAGGGTCATGATATTGCACCAGGTCTTCGATGACCATAATGGTATTCTTTCGACACAATCTCAGGTAAACTGAATTCTCGAATTCCGGGTCAAAAATTTCAAGCGGACTATCAATCAGAAAATTATGTTCAATCTTATAGCGGAAAGGGGCTTCTGAAGTCATCGGGTAATCGAAGGCCTTAACACCCAGGCGTAAATCAGGAACTCCGAAATAATTCCTTGCGATAAACTGCAGATCCTGAATACTTTGGGGATGAATGAGCGCATCGTTTTCAAGCAATTTATGCTTGATGCGCGAAAGGCTTTCTTCCTCCGTAACATCAATTAGATTGGCGAATACCAGTCCTTCAAACTCAAAATGAGTGGGAGGGACAATTTCCAGCCACGCCTGGGTATCGTAAATGTTTGACAGTAGGCGGTTAATCTGGTCCTGGCTGATTTCCTGTAAGGGTTTTAATTGTTTTATTTCCAGGAAGTCCCCATACAATTCCGACTTGTAATAGCGCTCCATACTCTTACCCTTGGGGCGCATTACAAAATTAAAGGGCGGATCAATGACGATGTTCTGGCCATAGAACTTGTTGAGAATAATCGCACAAGCCCTGGCAATCGACACAGCTTTCGTCAAAATGGGATTGGTGCCAAAACCAAAGCGTATCTCCCGGGCAAGGAGTAACTCACTTAGCCGGGGTGTAAAATAAAATCCCTTCAGCAAAAAGGGCGGAATGGCGAACCCCAACTGCTTATCCCGTAACACACTGGGAAATATCCCGGCCAGCAACAATTCTACCAGGTCATCATAACCATCCAATACCGAAAAATCTTCGATGGGCTTTTGCAGCTCCGGAGCCTCCTCCAGCATGCTCATGATCTCCTTAGCCAGGACGGCTTCGCCCCGGTCCTCACTACCCAGCTTGGTCCTCCAAAACTTGATCAGTGGCTCGAAGCTTAATTGAGTCTTAAATGGGAAGGTATATGGCCCAAACTTTTCTTCATTGATCAGTTGAGCTTTCTTACTGCTGTAATTATCTGACTGCGGTGTAATGATTTCCATGCGATATAAAACCGTTGTAGACGTAAATAACGTCCAATTACCTTCTGAACAGCTTGCTTTTTAGATGAAGTTAAGCAATTGATTGATCAGTTGTGATCACGGTTTAGGTTTATCACCTCCAAAAGCCATGTGATAACCGATCTTTTGTGGGGCATCATCATCGTAATCCTCCCAGTTAATGATCTCCTGCATAAATTCTTCAAGATGCCGGATAATAAATGGCTCTGTAATCTCTTCCGGCCGGTATATGGCTATGCTTTTGGGTGTTCTTGGTTCACCAAATCCTTCGATGTAAGGATAATGGATCAGTACCAATATTTTCCCATTAAAGAGTTGCTGATAAACCAAAGAGCCTTTCGATTTAATTAATGGCTTTTGCAATTTTTCATTGATCTTGGCTGCGATTCCGGATGCTTCTGTGCCAAGAGAAAACTGAACCAATCCGATGTTCGCTAACTCATCAATTTCAATGATTTCTCCTTCCAGGCCCGATTCCCGGTTTATGGTCTCCAACGTATTCCGCAACAACGGTTTCAGATTTTCTGTCCAGGCCTGCCGGTACAATTCAGTCTTTTCCAGAATGGTCTGGTATAACTTAACCTTAGCCATGAAGTTGATATGAGGATCCATAGGGTTGATTATTTTGCTAAAAACAGGTCAAATAGTTTCGTGTTAGCGGAGCGCATAATCCGGGAGTGATTGGGTTACGAATTGGACGGTATTACCGAATCGTTCTTCCAATAATATCAACTTGCCCTGAATGAGTTGATCTTCTGTAGCGGAATGGGTGTGACGGATGGTAATCAATAGGACATCTTTCGTTATTCTCACGGTATAATGCTTTTCCAATTCCTCCAGGAGGCCGGGAAGATGCCGGGGTCGGTCCTGTGTCACCAGGGTTAAAGTAATGGCCGTGTTCCGGATCACATTCATTTTAAAGCCATGTTTTGCCACAATATTGAAAGCATCAACCAGATGTTGCGCTTCCATAAAAGCATAATCCGGTGTGGACAACTGGATGAGGAGTTGATCCTCTTCAACGATGATAATAGGCGGATAAACCACATCGACCTGGTCTTCTATGCTGGTACCCGGAGCTTCTGGTTCCAAAAAGGAACGGACTATCAACGGAATCTGCCGATTTTGAAGCGGCTTTATGGTTTTGGGGTGAAGCACCTTGGCACCATAATAAGTCATTTCAATAGCCTCCCGGAAAGAGAGTACGTCAAGCTTCTGTACTGCCTCAAAGCGGCTGGGATCAGCCGTCATAACACCCGGAACATCTTTCCAAACGGTCACTTTTTGGACTTTAAGACAATAGGCAAAAATCGCAGCTGAGAAATCGGAACCTTCCCTGCCCAATGTGGTATTTTCATTGTCCGGGGTGCTCCCGATAAACCCTTGAGTCAAGACTAAGTTTTGACGCTCCAGCTCTGGAGTTACCAACCTGCTGATTGATTCTCCGGTTTTCTCCCAGTCAATCCGGGCATTCCGAAAGTTACGATCCGTATGTATGAGATCCCGCGCATCCAGCCAGATTAACGGCACGCCTTGTGCTTTCAGGAATGCAGTCACGATAGTAGAAGATATCAGTTCTCCCATGGCTACCACCTGGTCGTAGACATAATCGTATTGTTCCGGGCGCTGATCATCCAATCCCCACTCAAGTTCAACGAATAAGTCATTAAGGCGGCCTATCACCTGATCGTCTCCAGGCAACAACTCCTCAACGATGCGGAGGTGATAGTCAATCACCCGTTCCAATGCGGCCTGTACCCTACCCGGCTGATCAAAATGTGCGTTTACCACCTCTTCTAATAGATTGGTCGTCTTACCCATTGCGGAAACGATAAGCACCGTATTCCTGGATTCAATGCCTTTTACAATTTCGGCGACCTTTTTTACGCGATCCGCGGATTGGATGGAAGAACCTCCAAATTTATAAACTTCAATATCCATATCTTTTTCCATGCTTATCCTTCACCTATCGACAAAGGTGAGAAAACCTAAGCCATTGCGGAAGTTTTCCTGCTGGTTCCGCATGAAATGGCTTCGATCTTTAGGTTGGTTATTAACCAGTAATTTTGCAAATCATTCAGCGACCATATCCAATTAGATGATCTATATTTGACCATTGCTCTCTATAGTCCGGGAATGATGAATTTCTTCAAGCTAGTTTCTGCAACATTTGTCGCATTATTATCTGCCCTTACCCCTTTGGTAGCACAACAGCGCACTGAAGAGCCCGATCTATCTTTCGTAGAGGACTTCCTGCAGAATGATGATGGCGTAGATGCTGCTTTCCTGGACGAATTGATGCAGACGCTGTATTATCGCCTGGAACACCCGATTAACATCAATAAAGCGGATTATGAATCACTTAAATCCCTATATCTGCTTTCCGATCTCCAAATTACCGAAATCATCAGGCATCGCATTTTATATGGTGACTTTCTCAGCATTCTGGAATTACAGTCCTTGCCTTCCCTGGATGCCGAGACTATCCGGCGCATCAGTTCCTTTATTACGACCAAGGATGATGTTTCGAAGTCTTTCAATCTTCCGGATCTGGGCAGGGGTGATCACGAATTCGTTTCCCGTATAACCCGGACGATCGAGCAACGCGAAGGTTATATCCCTGATGATCAAGGGAATAAAAGTTATTTGGGCGACCCAAACCAAATTAATTTCAGGTATCGTTACCGGGCAACCAATCGTTTTAGTTTGGGGATTACCGCCGAAAAAGATGCCGGAGAAATGTATTGGGCCGATGGCCATGGACCAGATTTTATATCCGCGCATGCTTCAATACGGGACGCTGGCAAAATTAAAGATCTGATCCTGGGTGATTATTCGATTCGTCTGGGACAAGGTTTGGTGATCAATACCAGATACAATGCCGGAAAGAGTGCATTAGTAACCAATTTCGCCAAAGGAGGCCGGACTTTAAACCCATACGGCGCCATCAATGAATTCAATTTTTTCAGAGGGGTTGCGTGCACTTACGAACCGATTCCTGGCCTGGAAACGACTTTTTTTGCTTCCCGCCGTCAAGTTGGCTCGAGTATATTTGATGTCAGCGATTCCTTAGCTATCGCAAGAACATTTGACGAGACCGGATACCACCGGACCTTGTCAGAACTTAATCGTAAAGGAGAACTTCAGATAGATCTTATCGGCGGGACCATACAGCTTCGCCACAAGCAGTTGAATATAGGTCTCCAAACTGCATATTATCATTTCACACCCGCGGTAGACCGGAGAAACAACACCTATGGGAGGTATTACTTAAATGGCGACCATCTTCTGACCAGCAGCATTGATTATCGGTATGTATTTAAAAAGGCATACCTGTTCGGTGAAATTGCGCATCAGCAAGGGCATCTGGCCCAGGTTCACGGTTTGTTGATGAGTTTGAGCAGGCGGGCCAATCTGGGGCTTTATTACCGCAATTTATCCCCTGAATACATCTTGCTACAGGGTGACATTTTCGGAGAATCCGGGGTTAATGAGCAGGGATTTTACTGGGGCTTTGAATATCAGTTCAACCGAAACTGGAGCTTGCATTCCTACGTGGATTGGTTTAACTACCCCTGGCTTCGTTATCGGATAAACAGCCCTTCTGCAGGGCATGAATTTCTTGGACGTATTCGCTACTACATCAAAAGGAAGCTGGAAGCCTACGTTCAGGTCCGCTATGAACAAAAAGAACGGAACAGCTCAGCCAGTTCTGATGCTCCTGGTACGGTCCAGCCTAATTATTTGAGGCGGTTCCGACTTCATCTCGACTGGGACATTAACAGAAACTGGAACTACCGGAGTCGCCTGGAGTTTTCGCAATATGATATATCATTTGGAAATCTGGAAAAAGGCTGGATGTGGTATCACGATCTTATTTACCATCCTCTGGAACAGCCGATCTCTCTATCAGGGAGGGTTGCCCGATTTAACACCGATGGGTTTGACAGTCGTATTTATGCCTACGAGCAAGACCTTATCTACACATTTTCCATCCCTTTCTATTACCTGAAAGGCTGGCGTTATTATCTGAATGCCCGTTATAAATGGAAAGGTTTTACCCTTGAAGCCCGCGTAGCCCAAACCCGGTTTGATGACCGTACCTCCATCGGCACAGGGCCAGCCAGGATCAATACAAATCACCGGACTGATGTCCGTGCTCAGCTCATTTACCGATTTTAAACCTCTGGAAACAAAAATGGGAACCCCTTCGGATTCCCATTCAACAAACAGAATACTTCTTTATCGCAATAAGGTTATATTCCCTTTTTTGGTTAGTGTATCTCCATTCTCACAGCGGACGAAGAGATAATATCCATACACATCCGGTGGCAACTCTTTATTTTTAAAGGTTCCGTCCCATCCTGAGGACTGGATGTTAGATTCAAATACTTTTTCTCCCCAGCGATTGTAAATAAGCAATTGCATTTCATCGATGATGACGCCCCGCACATACAAAACATCATTATTACCATCTCCATTCGGAGTGAACGCATTTGGAATAAATATGTACGGCATATCACATTCCGGTTGTCTTACCGTGACCTGGACGGTGTCTGTCCCAGTACATCCATTAAAGTCCGTCACTTTAACCGTATAAATGGTGGTCTGTTCCGGAGTTGACAATGGATTGGAGATACCCGGATTATCCAAAGTTCCTGCCGGATCCCACATGTAAGACACATAATTGGGATCCACATTGGTTTCTAATTGTGAGCTTTCACCCCTTACGATTGTGGTAGGATCAGCCGTGGCTACAACCGGAGGCTCAAATGTAAATACATCCAGCGTCACGCTATCCGACTGCGAACAGCCTGCTGAATTGCTGGCATTGAATATGAAAGTACCCGATGCTTCAGGCGTGAGGGTGATGGTCACCTGGCCCCCAGCTGGAACATTATAACTGGTCCCATTTACTTCCACGCTGACATCCTGGTCACCAGAGTTTGTAACCAGAACATTCACCTCATCACCGGCACAGATAACATCACCTGCCATAATATCATAACCCACATTCAGGCTACCTACATTAATATCAATGCTTTCGGAGAGTTTACAATTGAACGCATCTACTGCAGATACGGTATAGGTGGTATTGGAAGTTGGCATTACTTCAAGGCTCGGGTCCGAACCGAGATCATTTGTGCCATCGGTCCAGGAAATACTGACTCCCACACCGCCATCCACTTTAGCTTCAAGTGAAACGCTTCCCATGCCGCATAAAATGGTATCCATGGTGGCCGGACTCAAGGCCAAACTATAAATAGGCGGCACCCAAACCAAGGTAGAATCAACAATCGAACAATCCGTGATCGTATCAGTTATGGTCACATAAAACCGGGTATCTGTCATTACAGTAGCTACCGGGTTTACGGCATTGGGATCATCCAGACCTTCTGCAGGGCTCCACTGGTAAATAAAACGACTACTGCCATTCGGATTCAACGGCTTGGGATTCCCGAAACACGCTTTGGTTGAATCGGGAATCTGGTTAGCGGCATCCAGCACGGGAATCCATAACACGACATCCTTCTCCGCTTCACAACCCATGGTATCCGCTATATGTACGTGAATAATGGTCTGTGTATCAACGGCAATCGTAGGTGAAACCGCATTTGGGTCGTCAAATAAATCCGCCGGGCTCCAGGTATAGATCAAATCAGGATTGCCATTTGGATTCAATATTTCTTCACGGTTAAAACAGGTTTCGGTCGTATCACCGATGGCATCGAGGGCATCCGTAACCGCAATTCTGAAGTAGACTGGTTTGGAGGCTGTACAATTGGCATCATTAATATCAGTGACCGTGACCATGTACAATCTGGACTTTGTCGAAGTCGCTAAAGGATTAATTGCGGTCGGGTTGTCCAGTCCGTCAGCCGGGCTCCATTGATACGTAAAACCACCTACCCCATCCGGGTTCAACGGTGTTGGCGTATCCGGACAGGCATCAATGGTATCTTTGATTCTAGCCAGTGCAGCCAGAGCCGTATTAACTAATTCTACTTTCCGTTCAATAATACAATCCATCTCGTCCGGTAAAGCGATCATCACCGTGATCTGTAAAGAACTATCCAACACTATGGTAGGGTTCACTGCATGCGGATCATCAAATAATTCAGCCGGACTCCATGTGTACTGGTAGGAGGTATCGCCTCCCGGGTTCAATTCGATGACATCACCGAAACAACCATAGATCGAGTCTTTGATGTTTTTCGTTACCTCGGATCCATCAAGTAATGTAATTTCTTGAGAGATGGAATTCATACATCCATCCATGGTGCTTAGGATAACAGTGTACGTTCCTTCCGCTGGAAATGTATAGGTAAATGTGCGATCGCTGATCACGGTATCTGTGCCGGTAAAATTCCAGATGAATGATTCAGTACCCGTACTCGTATTGTTGACATCTACGGAGAGCAGTCCACATTCATTGCTTAATTGAAACTGGAGATCCGGCTTAAACAAGACCCGAACAAGGATGGAATCCGAATAGAAGCAACCATTGCCATTATTGGTCGTATAGTAGAGCGTAACGTTCTGTATATCTGCTGAATAAAATGTTGGCATTATTTGATCGAGGCCACCAATCAGGAATGGACTGGGATCCCAATTAAAGAATACCCCGTCCGGAATGCTATTCTTAAATGGATTGATGGTTACTGTATCTCCGACACAGACCTTGGCCGAATCAGCAAGCAACTCGGTGTCAAAGAAATTAGCAATAAAAGACCTGGTTGTCGTAGCTACGCATCCACTCGTGGAAGTGACTTTCAGAGTGACATCAATTAGCGTCCCATTGGGCAGATTGAAAGTCGGATTTTGGTCGGTAAAGGTTAATTCCGTGGTACCGTACGTTACGGTCCACAGCCATTCAACCGGTGTGCCTTCCTCGTCTACAGTCTGATCCAAGAGCTGGATACTCAAGTCATTATTGGCACAATCCACCGGCTGCCATCCAATACCAGCATTTAATCCCCCTTCAAAGACAGTGATGGTTTTATAGGTTGTGTCAAAGCAGAGCCCGTTTAACCCCGCAATCAGGGCGACGCGGAACTGACCATAGGCCGGATAAGTATAGCTTGGACTTTCTTCGCGCGAAGTAGCAGTGGTATCCCCATCAAAATCAAAGTACCACTTAGTAAATTCCGCGTTGGTATTACCATTGGTAAAATAAGCTGTAAGATCCCCGCAATAGGCATCCGGAGAAGTAATAATGGCCCGGATATCCAGATTACAATCACGTACGTTATACTGAAAATCCCGATGGACGGTAGAAAGCAACACCCCGTTTCGGTATTCGTCTACACACAAGCCTATTACAAACTGACCAATGATTTCCGGCGTACCAGTCAGAAAACCGGTGGCCGGGTCCACCTGGAGTGCATCATCCGGATTTCCCAACATATCACCCTGGCTGTAAATGGAAGAAGTCCAGGTTATGTGGTCGTAAGGAGGACCAGCCGGGGGCTGCGGTCGGGGCACGGCCCGCGTACCGCCTACCCAAGGAGTCGATAACCGATAAACCAGGGAGTCACCGTCTTTATCGGTGGCCGTGTGGTTGAATTCAATGCGCTCATTGGCACAAATGTAAATAGGAGCCCATGCATCAAAAGTAGGCGTACTGTTGCCTAACTGCATAGCTTCCTCCGAGAGTCTGACAAATAAAGACATCCCGGTATTCAGTGGATCATTGACATTGTTCAGGGATCGGTTTCTACAGCATCTTTGATAGGTCAGCCAATACCCTCCGGTTCGAAACGGTAAATTTACAATCATCTCGTACCTGGTCTCATGGACACAAACATCATCGATTGTTACCGTACACCGGTTGATCAGGATTTGATTCAGGGTATCATCGCCATTAAATGGTATTAATATTTGTCCTCCGGTGGCCAGGTCCGTCACCAGGTTGCCATCCGCATCAAAAATCCCGATCGATGCGGGGTCATCAAATAAAGCATCCGGAAAAGCCAGTTTGCAGTCCCTTCTTACGACCAGAACTACTTTGTATCGGTCATTTCCCAGATATTCATAGGTAAGGTCCCCACCCACCAGGTGTGAAGCACTAGCATCCTGCCATCCCAACACGATCAGCGTGAGGATAAGCACCAGAGACTTTAGGCTGGTCAGGCTGCGGTCCTTTATATTTTGAAACCAAACTGGCATCCTATTGCTATACATACCTTCCAAGATTATTTAGTACGTTTAATTTGGACAATTTCAACCCGGCGTTCCTGGGATGCCGGTACACTGTAAATGGAATTTCGCGGATCATCAATTTTGTCGCTGACACCGCGGGGTACCGCAGTTTCACCAAAGCTTTTCTGCTGGATCTTCAGTTGCCCAGATTCGATATAGGGTTTTAATACGCCGTTTTCAAACTCTTCAATTTCGTTGAGTACGTTTTGTACCCTACGTTGGCCTAGGCGGTAGTTATAATTTGCGGAAGATCGGGGACTCGCGTATCCCTTGATGGAAATTTCAAGTTCGGCGCCCCGTTCCAGATTTAACTGGAGTATTTCCAAAAACTTAGATAGGTCTTCTCCTCCTTTCTTTACCCTGTTTTCAAAGAATCGTTGCAAATCCGTCGTACCCTGGCTGAATTCGGTACCAGAAAGCCCATCGGTATACCTATTGATGTACATGCCCTCCTGGCTCAGATAAGGTGAGAACATATCCCCGTATCGGGTATTGGTCGAGCTATTCCAGGATTTCGGATCCGGTAAGTCATTATCAAAGAATACAATCAGAGGCAGGAACGACTCCAGATCACCAAGACCCAGATATACCTTTTTATTGATGCTATTTACGTCATCATAATCTCTGGTGTCAATCTCAAGAGATTCCGGCGCATATCCTTTTTTCGAAACCAGTACCATATATTTCTTCCCCCTTAACAGCGGGAAATGGTAGTCATTGCCATCCTCATTGGTAACAGTAATCGGAGGTTGCAATGTGTCGGTCAGATCGATGAGGGTAACCGTGGTTCCAGGCAGTGGTTCGAGTGTCGTCTTGTCAAAAGTGAACAGATCGAGATCGATGGTCTGCGATTTAAGGAACAGGTTCTTCTTGATATCCAGACTTTCGTACACATCAAGTGTATTGAAAAATACGGAGTCCGGGTCAAAACCATCCTTCTCGGCAATCACCTGGTATTCTTTTCCACTCTCCAATGGAAAGACAAACAAGTTGGAATCCAGGTTGGTTATCATGATCGGGTCTGCCTCTGGATCGGTCTTATCATATAATGTAACGGTGGCCCCCAGTAAAGCTTCACGAGAAATCAGATCAAACGTAGATGCCAGTAACCGGATGTTGGAAGCATTAAATTTCAACTTGTAAATGTCATAACAACAAGCTTCCTGAGAGGACTCAATGTACTGAGCCCCAAGACGGTTAGAAGAAAGATAGCCCTGATCGCCATCTTCATTCATGCTGAAGTAGACATCGTTGTAACTGGTATTAATAACATTACCCAGATGCTTGATCTTACCCCATCCCTGACTGTATTGTGCGATTTTATAAACATCAAATCCACCCAGTCCTTTCTGTCCGGTGGAACTGAAATATAGCGTGTGGGAAGGGATGTGATAAAATGGCGTAATATCATCCTCATTGGTATTTGCCGCAGCGACGTTTACGGGTTGATTAAAGGTGCCGTCGTCATTGATTGAGGTAGACCATATGTCCAGGTTCCCTTTTCCCCCGGGCCGATCCGATACGAAGTAAAGAACTTCTTTCTGCATATTTTGGTCGTAACCAACATTGGGCTGGGTAGAAGTTATACTGTCCTGGTTGATGTAATCCGGCAATTTAACCGCGGGTCCCCAGGCCCCATCCACCTTATCCCGATAATACAAGTCGCAACGCAAATCTGAAGCATTGACATACTCGCAGATCGTGAAATACAACCGGTCGCCTTTTTGATTAAATGCCGTATGTGCTGTAATCTGCATGGAGTCACTTAATAAGGACTCGCGTTCCACCTGACCCGTTTCCGAAGACCCCATAATCTGGGAATAGAGGACGGGAGGTTGATTCTTATTGACTACATGTTCAAAGCGCAAGCTCGAGAAAAGCAGCGTGTCTCCCATCGGGGTAGCTCCAAATTCCGTGTACGGTGAATTGATCTGGTCTCCTAGGCGTTCGATCTCGACATCTTTTCGCTCCCGGTTAATCACTTGTTTGGCCCATTCGGAGGCCATCACTTCCTTGTTTGCTTTTTCAGTTTTCCAATCATCCGTCTGAGCGCTTTCCGCGATGTAAAAATTATAGGCTTCTATGGCTTTATCAAAAAGGCCAATTTTCTGATACATCTCCCCGAGATAAAATTGGGCATCGGGATATTGGTTGTTTTTGTCCAGTTCCAGAACCTTTTCATACCAGATTTTTGCCCTTGAATACGCATTAAATTGGCGTGCGGCTTCGGCCGCCATGTAGGCAATATCCAATTGGGTACTGTCGAAAGCCAATGCTTCCTCATAGTAAGCCAAGGCTGAATTGAAGTCCTTCTTATCGTATGCTTCATCCGCACTGCGGATAAATGCCTTTTTGGTCTGTGCAAATCCACCGGGGATCAGGTAGATCGTACTCAGCACCAAGGGCAAGACATATTTTATGTATCGTGTTAAGTTCATATTCTTGCGGCTAAAATAATGGACACACTTTGTACTTACTGAGCGGCTTGACCTTCGTAATGATGTAGGATAGCGTCAATTCCGGCCCACCATTGTTGTTGGTTGCAACTTTGAATGGTGATGTATTGATATCATGGCTATATCCAACGGTTAATGCCCGCCAATGCAACAGCACCATCGGGACTATGGCATCATTCAGGCGGTAATGCACTCCAAGTTCCAATCCAAATTCCTTACCGCGATTTTGATTGATGTAGAACAATCCTCCCAGGCCGAGGACAGTCTCCTGATAGGGACTTTGATTTTGATACAATGCCCGTGCCATCAGATCGAAATGGTCGCCCACCTGAAACTGAGCGAGGGCATGGATACCAAGTCGGATTGGCAACCGGATATCATCCTCGTCGTAGAATGGGTGTTTCGGTTTGTTGATATGGAATACACCCAGACCTAAGTCAAGCTTGGTCCGGCTTGTTTTTTGCCACCGGTAGTTACCTCCCAGCGACACATCAAAAATTGTTACCCCGGTACGGTCAAAAAATTCGTTGATCGGCAAACTTGGATCAAACTGGCCGCCTGTGTACTGCGCATCGAAAGTTAAATTGGTCAGTGAAAACCGGCGGTCTGCTATTCCAAGCATGGCTCCAAGCGTTATAAAATTATTGGCCGCCACTTCCATGGAGTAAGATCCTCCAAGTCCGATCTGGGCAAATCTTAACTGAGAGTCACCAGCCTGGTCGTAATTCAACAAGACCCCTCCACTGAAAAAGTTATTGGAATTCGGTCGCAGGAACTTCATGTCCGCAGCTGCGGAGACTGTCGTATAATCTACCGGCACTGAAGGCCATTGATTGCGATAGTGACCGGTAAAACGAACATCGCCATTGAAGATTCCTGTCAATGCCGGATTGATGTTCATCTGTGAATTGAAGAACTGGGAATAATGCAAGTCCTGCCCATTTACGCCATGAACCGTCAGGAAGAGGAGTGCACCTAAAAGGTATATGTTCAGTCTCAAGGCATGTCGGTTTTAGTTACAGCAATTTATACATGCGTGTTTATGCAAATATCGCATAAATTTTACATATTTATCACCTTGGAATTGATAACCAAAAATCATACTAATTTTTGTTAATTGGTTAGCTGGGAACCAATGGCAAGAATGCGTCACGTATCGCAAGATGAAGATATTAAATCCTACACAAATACAAAAGGTAGATTTATTTACCATTGAAAACGAACCAATTGCATCGATTGATTTGATGGAAAGGGCTGCGAAAGCCTGTACAAAACGGATTCTCGAACTCTATCCAGACCGGGATACCCCTATTTGCATAGGTGTAGGGCCCGGCAATAATGGAGGTGACGGCTTGGCCATCGCCCGACTTCTTTATCAGGAAGGGTACCTCATACAGGTTTGTATACTTTCCCCGGGCGCAGCTCCAAGCCAGGACTTCAAAACCAACTTCGGCAAGCTGGAATCCCTGCGAATGCTGAACCTGATCGAATTGAACGAAGTATCCGATTTACCCAGCCTGTCATCAGGCACCATATTTATCGACGCGTTTTTTGGCTCAGGATTAAATCGCCCTCTGCATGGTTTGGCCGCTCAGGTAGTCGAAACGATCAACAAACTACCTGTCCGACGGATAAGCATCGACATTCCTTCAGGACTATTTGCCGACCGCCACACCACCGGCCCTTCAATACAGGCCGATATAACGCTTACACTTCAGGTACCCAAATTAGCCTTCTTTATTGCAGAAAATAATTTATCCGTCGGTCAGTGGGAGATTATTCCCATCGGACTGTCCGAACAAGCCATCCAGGAAGCACAGACCCAATATTTCACCATCGAAGAATCGATGATTCGTTCACGCTTTCGCAAACGGCATAAATATGACCACAAAGGAACATTTGGTCACATTTTACTGGTCAGTGGCAGTTACGGTAAAATGGGTGCCGCCTTACTCGCCGGTGAAGCAGCGCTTCGAACAGGCGCGGGTCTGCTGACGCTTCATGTGCCGGAATGTGGTTATCTGATTGCTCAGACACACTTGCCCGAAGCCATGGTCCAGGTGGATCCACACCGGTCTGTTACCACAGCCTTACCTGCAGGAGGTCCCTATCAATGCATTGCCATCGGTCCGGGTATTGGGACAAATGAACTGACCGCACAGGGGCTTCACAGGTTGTTGGAAACCGTAAAGATTCCGATGGTCCTGGATGCCGACGCTCTAAATTTAATCGCACAACATGGCTGGCAGGATCTGATTCCAGCGGGAACAGTCCTTACCCCACACCCTAAGGAATTTGAAAGGCTTTTTGGAACCTCCGACAATGGATTTTCCCGCCTTGAAATCCTCCGTGAACGAGCCATGAAAATGAATTGCTACCTTTTACTTAAGGGAGCCCATACCGCTATTGCTTTTCCGGACGGATCGATCTATTTTAATTGTACCGGAAACCCAGGAATGGCTACGGCAGGAAGCGGGGATGTCCTGACCGGAATTATTGGCTCTTTAATCGGCCAGGGTTATCCTGCCTCCGATGCCTGCCTGATAGGCGTCTACCTGCATGGGTTAGCCGGGGATATCGCAGCCGGAAAGTGGAGTCAAGAAGCCATGATCGCCCGGGACATCATATACCATCTTGGAGCTGCTTTCAACTCCTTTGAATGAATAAGCCATGCGCCGTTGTGCTCACCGGAGCCGGGATAAGTGCGGAAAGCGGGTTGCAGACTTTTCGCGATGCAGGTGGCTTGTGGGAGGGTTACTCCATCTATGAAGTAGCCACACCGGAGGCATGGGAACGTCAACCACAAGTCGTACTTGACTTCTACAATTGGAGACGCGAACAATTGCTTGCCGTCCAGCCAAATAAAGCTCATCAATTGGTGATGCAGCTTGAAACGGTTTACGATGTTCAAATCATCACCCAAAACGTAGACGATCTCCATGAGCGCGCTGGCTCCAGGTCGGTCCTCCATTTGCATGGCGCCTTGCGTCAGGTACGGTGTACCAAACCCGGGCATTCTGAGATCATTCCCTGGGACGGGCCCTTGACGCTTCTTGACACCTGCTCAGCAGGCCATCCGCTTCGCCCCCATATCGTTTGGTTTGGAGAGGAGGTGCCGGCTATGACGCATGCCATCAGCAAAATGCCCGAGGCTGATTTGCTTATTATTATCGGTACCTCCCTTCAGGTATATCCGGCCGCCGGTCTGACAGGATATGTGCGGCCTGATTGCAGGATCTATTACATCGATCCAAATCCCGCTGATAGTTATGAACTCCGCCACCTGAATCCTACAATTATCCAATCCACCGCAGTTGCCGGGATGGAGACACTGTACCAGCTGCTGAATTTGCCTAAACCGGATAGCAGGTAATTAAGGGAGGAATTAAAACAGACGTTTTCGTCGAAAAATGCCGACCAGCAAGAAACTGACCACCACCGAAAAAATTACGATCCAATAAAAAGATCGCTCACTCCGCTGAAAGGGAACAGGTACGTTCATACCATAAAAACTGGCGACCAGGGTCGGTACCATTAAG
This sequence comes from Lewinellaceae bacterium, assembly GCA_020636355.1. Lineage (GTDB taxonomy): Bacteria > Bacteroidota > Bacteroidia > Chitinophagales > Saprospiraceae > JAGQXC01. The sequence goes on from JACJYB010000002.1 coordinate 102,874, forward strand.
ACCACAGTAACAATAGTCAGTCGCTGTATGAATACGTTCAGATTGTTGGACACAATGGAGGCATAGGCTTCCATGGTCCCATTCAGAATGTTGGTGTAGACATTTGCCATCTCAAGAGCCTGACCATTATCGATGATAATATCCTCGAAAAGGTCTGATTTATCTTCATCATCACTGATCTTGAGGAAGTCGGAACGTTTCATTTTCATCTTAAGCAACTCATTGGCAGACAGAGTATTTACGAAAAAAACCAGACTTTTTTCGATCCGGAGCAATTGCTTCAACTCCTCATTCCGGCTGGAATTGTAAAGCTCTTTTTCGATGAGGTTCCGTTTCAGGTTCAGTTTTTTCAGACAACTGAGAAAATACAATACATTTTGCTCGAAGATCTGCAGAACGAATAAGCTGAAGTCGCTGGGATCAAAGTTCCGGACTTTGCCTTCAAAGAAACGGTTGAGGACCGGATTGTCACGACCACTGATGGTCACGATGTAGTCTTTAAAAAGTAATATACCGATAGGAATCGTTACATAAATTGCTTCATTCTCCTGGTCAACCTCATTGAGTATGGGCGTATTGACCAGGATGAAACCTAAATCCTCATCCCGTTCATAACGAGACCTTTCATCGATATCAAGTGAGTCGATGAGGTAGTCAATGGCAAAATTGAATTGATTGGCGAGGGACTCGAGTTCTTCTTGCTCAATAGGTGGATCGATGTTGATCCAACATCCAGGCTGTAAAGCCTCCAACGCAGTCAAGCGACCTTGTTCTAATGCATAATAACGGATCATAACTATCGGTAGAAGAAATCATTAAGCGTTCGTGCTTTGAATCAACAGCTGCAAACTTAAGACATATGTGGGAGAGCGCAAAAATAAAGTCTTCTGAAATCAGAAAAACTGGTCAAGGATTGCTTTAGCCCGGGTATCATCCGGGCATTCCTGCAAATGCATCAGGAGATCAGCTCCAAGCGAAGCCATCTGTTCAAAATTAAAGTCAGCCCAAATCCTCACCGTCTCCCAGCGATCCAGAAGCTCGCTCAACAGTCCATATTCGTAGGCAGGAACCATGCGTTGAGCTCGCAGCGCATGATGGATGTATATCGACCCCACGTGATCAAACTGCCAGATGTGTATCATTTCGTGCAGGAAAGTTTCTCTGTCCAGGTCGCCCCAATAGTTGATCGTATGAAAACTAACGTAAGCACGGACTCGCGGGTTGGGTTTAATTTTCGGATTAGGGTGCAGCCGAATGGCGTCCATGCTAATGCCACCCGGAAAAGGTATCCGGTATCGGATTCCATCGTTCTCCCTAAGTGGTTTTACTGGCAATAAAATCCGCTCTAATCCCAGGTATAGTTCCGGCAGACATCCAACATCCGCCAATAAAAGAGCCAGATCTACCATCCAATATCCCAGACCATGTAAAATGGTTGCATTGCTACGGTACAGGAAAAAATGTCGAAACCCTCCGGCAGGGTACGTGAAGAGGCGTTGCCATCGCCGGCCATACCGGACGATCCAGGTTGTATTCAGGAGTTTCACTTAATTAAACCGAATGCTTTTAACCGGTGACAGCTTTGAAATGTAGTATGTGGGAATCAGTAATGACAACACCGTAACAAGGAAGAACAGGAGGTTTACAAACAATAACAACCGGAAGTCCAGATGCACTGGTGCGTAAGAAATGTAATAATCAGCCTCGTTTAAGCGAATCAATTTGAATTTTTGCTGAATTAAGCAGATGCTTAGACCTAAAAAGTTACCGACCGCCATACCCCACAGGATCAGTTTGGCGGTGTGGTAGATAAAAATATTTCTGGTCTGCCAATCCCTGCTCCCCATGGCTTTCAAAATGCCAATCATCGACGTACGCTCAAGAATCATAATTAAAACGATCGAGATCATGTTGATTACAGCTACCGTAAGTAAGAGGATCAAAATAACGTACTCATTGGTATCCTGCAGCTCAAGCCAATCGAAGATGTTGGAGAATTTGTCCCGCAGGGATTCTGAATAAAGTTCGGTAGGCAAAACATCGATGTAAATGTAATTGTCAAAATAATCGATGTCATCAATGTGATCCAGAAAAACTTCAAAGCCACTGACCTGGTCGGATTGCCATCCGAGTAATTCCTGAGCAACTTTAAGGTGAATAAATGCCATCTGCTGGTCGTATTCCTCCAGGCCTGTATTGTAAATTCCACCGACCGTAAATGCACGCCGTATGCCTTGATTGTTTTTCACAAAATGCATGATGATCCGGTCTCCGATCCCAATCTCCATACGGTCCGCAGTGGTTCTTGAAATGAGGATTTTACGGTTCTCCAGAGAGTCGTTCATAAAGCTCAAATCGCCTTCCACCAGGAAGGACTGCATCTTCTGCCAATTGTACGTGCTATCGACTCCTTTCAATATCAATCCTTCGAATGAAGTTTTCGTTTCCATGATGCCGGCGATCAAAACGTACGGGTAGATGCCCTGTACACCTCCTTGGGTGTAACCTGTAATCCGATCCTGGTCATCCCGGATTGCCAGTTTACCAATGGTATCCAGAGAAGGGTAAAAATCCTGATTAAGGGAAATGGGCTTCGCTTCAAACATGGAGTTCATCGAAGGGCTGGTAATGTGGATATGGCCCCAAAACCCAAATACTTTGTCACTGATCTCGGCCTTAAAACCCTTGATGATGGCAGATGCTACAATAATAACCGCCAGGCTTAAAGCCAAGGTTGTTATCCCCAGGCGCACAATGATGTTCTGGAACGAATTCGCACTGTGCAGGGACAGCCGCTGCGCGATGTAACGCGAAAAATTCATACCTCAAAGAACGGCATTTTTTTCACATTCAACCGTTGCATTAATACGGTAAAGTGCATCATCAGATTGCTGGTTTCAAAGGAAGAATGATATTTTTGCACCTTAATAAAAAATGCCAGTGATGAATTTTCTGGAAGAACTGCAGTGGAGGGGTATGCTCCAGGACATGACCCCTGGCCTGGAAGAGGTCCTAAAAAACAAAACAACCGCTTACATCGGTTTTGACCCTACCGCTCCTTCGCTGACGATTGGGAATTATGTTCAGGTGATGATTCTGAAATTATTCCAGCAATCCGGCCATCAACCCATCGTATTAATGGGAGGTGCTACCGGAAGAATCGGGGACCCGAGCGGCAAGGATAAAGAACGCGAGTTAAAAAGCACGGAAGAGCTGGATCGCAACCTTGCATTTCAAAAAGAACAGTTCAGGCAGATGCTGGATTTTACATCGAATTCAAACCCGGCCGAATTTGTAAACAATCTTGACTTTTACCAGTCAATGAATGTGCTTGATTTTCTTAGAAATGTGGGAAAACACCTCACCATCAACTACATGCTGGCGAAGGATTCTGTTAAAAACCGACTGGAAACCGGTATGTCATTCACGGAATTCAGTTATCAATTACTGCAGGCCTATGATTTCCTGTGTCTTTACGAGCAAAATGCCTGCCTCCTCCAAATGGGTGGGTCCGACCAATGGGGTAACATCACCAGCGGGACAGAATTCATCCGTCGAATGGCCGATGGAAAAGCTTATGCATTAACCACTCCCCTGCTGACCAAAGCAGATGGTAAGAAGTTCGGCAAGTCCGAAGCCGGGAATATCTGGCTTGATCCCAGTTTGACTTCACCCTATAAGTTTTACCAATTCTGGGTCAATGCCGATGACCGTGATTTGCCTAAATTCTATCGGTATTTCACACTGAAATCCAAAGAAGAAGTAGAAAGGCTGGAAAGCGATTTTGCCCATAATCCCAATGAACTAAAGCGGCTGCTTGCGGAAGAACTCACGATCCGGATTCATGGACAGGAGAATTATGAAGCTGCAGTAACTGTATCGGAAATTTTATTTAACAATCGCTTGGATCTGGCTTATCTGGAATCCATGTCACCGGCCAAATGGGAAAAGATAGTGACGGAGATCCCATCTAAAGTGCTGGAAACACCGCGTACTGACGTCAGTGTCATTGAGTTTCTTACGGATGTGACCGGATTAATGCCTTCAAAAAGCGATGTACGTCGTGCTATTCAAGGTAACGCATTGGCCATCAACAAATTAAAGGTGAACTCCATTGACGCTGAAATTACTGCAGAACATTGGCTTCATGGTCATTACATGCTCATTGAAAACGGGAAAAAGACCAAATTTGCGCTGAAAGGTTAATTTTTTACATTTTTTCCCGCTTCAAAACAATAAAGGACCTTTTTTCCCATTTAATAGATAACATCCTTCCTTTTATAATTCCCGTGAAGCATTCCCTTTAGAGGTATTTACATACCTTATTTCCAATTTGACCAATTTCAAATCCTGTGTCAAATGTGATGCAGAATATCTTTATATAGCTGGCAAAGTACATCGAATACTTTCCTTTCATGGTCTTGACAATACCGAGAATCGATGGAAAACATACTCTTTGGGCGTTAAATTTTTCTAAGCCGTGTAGTACGTAGTCCCCCCACTACGTACGGCTTGCCTGATGTACATACACAAGGGTATTTTCCCGAGACCGATGGATAATTCGTTGCCTTTCTTGTTACACTGGTTTTTTGTTGTACTTCATTCGTTCCCTTTCCGGTGTACTTTGCAGCTTTTTTTTGATAAAAAACACAGTAGAAAATAATAAGTCATCAAGCATTACGTTTTCTACTCATATAGTCTCGCATTAACTTGCATCTTGGTACATATATTGGTTCGTCAACGGCATGATCTTAACCGACATGCCGTTTTTTTTTAACCAATTCCGACCATCAGGCCTGAATCAATTCTGAACTTCCAACAATGAAAGGTGATCGTAAGCACGGAAATCGACCGGGCTCACATTGGAGACACCCTGCTCTTCCATGTATACCCCATAAATAACATCCATAGCTGCCATCGTCAGTTTATTGTGGGTGACGATAATGAACTGTGACTGCTCGGAGAAGTTTTTGATGATGCGGTTGAATTTTTCAATATTCGAATCATCGAGAGGCGCATCGACTTCGTCAAAAATACAGAATGGGGCCGGTTTGAGCAGGTACATCGCGAATAACAGGGCGATGGCTGTCAATGTTTTTTCGCCTCCGGACAATTGATTGAGCGTCAAAGGTCGTTTTCCCTTTGGCTTGGCAATAATTTCGATGCCCGACTCGAGCGGATTCTCCGGCTCCGTCAGGATCAGATCACAAGTATCATCTTCGGAGAAAAGGCTACGGAATACTTCAATGAAATTATCCCGGACCTGATTAAATGCCTCCAGAAACTGATTTGTCGCTGTTGTTTCTATTTCCTGGATGGTATCCATCAGAGAGTCCCTGGCTTCCAGGATATCCGCCCGCTGTCCGAAGATGTGGTCATAGCGCTCCTTCATCTCATTAAATGCCTCCACAGCCATCGGGTTGATTTCTCCAAACCCTTCCAATCTTCGCTTCATCTGCTGCACCTTCTCATCCAATGTCTCGAGGGGTGGCAGATCTGCTTCATCCACTTCGACATGCTTTAACTCCTCCTCGGTCACATTAAATTCGATGCGCAGTCGATCGAATAATCCGTTGAGCTGATATTTCAAATCCGTCCGCTTTTCCTTCAGTTCATTCAACAACTGATTGGCCTGAGCAAAATTGCGGCTCCGGATTTTTATTTGTTCTTCCAGGTCATGTATTTCTCCGCGGACCTTAAAGTAGCCCTCCTCGACACCTGTCAGGTCAGATTCCTGAAGTTTTTTCTCGCCGTACGATTCTACAAGGTTACTTTCCGCATCTTCAATCTGGGTCCTTAGACGGGCAATGTCCGACTGGTCATTAGCAATCTGCTGTTCCTTGGATTCAATTTCCAATTTCAGTTCCTTCAATTGGGTGGCATTAAAATCCATCTGGCTCTGCAGTGCCTTGACGGTATTTTCCTGTTGGATGAACTCAATCCGCTTTTCATTGTAAGCCTGTAACTTCTGGTTATAGACTTCCACCAACTTCTCATAAGCTTCCCCCCGCTCGGACAAGGCCTTATTTGCTTCCTGGATGGTCAGACGAAGTTGGTTAAGCTGCTCCTGGTCGGCGCCCTGGTGGTCTTTGATAGCCTGGATCTTGGTCTTCGCCTGCTGCACATTATGCTCCAATTGAGCGATGTGCTCTTTTTCGTTATTCAGCCTTGCTTCTACCTGCACTTTCCGGTGCTGGTATTGTTGCATCTCTTTTTCCAGGTCCTGAATATCCTGGGCGGCTTCCGATGTGTCTGTATGCTTGATCTCAGCTTCAAACCGAGCCAGTTGATATTCCAGGTCAGATTTTTCGGTCTGTAACTTCGAGATGGTTTTTTGCAGTTTCTCCAGGTTCTTTTTGCGGCCTATTTTTTTTCCTTCGAATAGGCCAATCGAACCACCAGTTAACACATGTTGTCTTCTGGAAACGATTTTCCCATCTGTACTTAAGAAGGTAAATCCCGCGAATGCAGGGTCATGCAGGTAATCTTCATAACCCGGGTCCAGGAAATAAACCTGATCGAACAAATAGTATAATAACCCCTGGTATTGAGATTCCACCTCGATCTGTTTCCAGACCGGTGTCATTCCCGGATGTACAGATTGGTCCGGCTCAGGATTTTGAAACGCATCCAAAATAAAGAAGTTGGCCTTACCCTTCTGACTATCTGCCAGGAGATGGATGGCCTGGAGTGCATCCGTCTTATGCGGAACAATGAAATAGTTGAGGTATTGGTCCAGATATTGCTCGATAATCACCCGATGCTTTTCCTCGCAGTAAATAACATCCGATAGCAGAGGCGATTTGTGGGACCATTGTTTGGCTTTATGCAAGAACTGAATGGACTCCGGAAAACCTTCCAGATTATCAACCAGGCTTTTTAATAATTCGTATTCATTGCCTTTTGCATCCAGGGACCGTAATACTTTCTGGAGGTCGTCACGGACCTTCTCTTTGTTGTCTTTTAGCCTGGTAACCTGATCCTTCAGTTTTGCTTCAAGTTCACGAGCAGCCTTCAACGCTTCCGCACGATTAGCCATGACGACCGCCAGCTCTTCATCATCCTTTTGGTATTGTTCCAGCTGCTGGGTTTTGTACATCTGCTGGGTCTGATATTGTTCTACCTGATTGAGTAAGAGACCAAGCTGGTTTTCATCCACCGCTATTTTCTTTTCCAATTCAAAGACCTGACGTTCTTTGATTTGAAAGGCTTGTTTCAATTGCTCAACATCTTCTTTCGCCGCCCCGTAAGCGTTAAAAACATCGTTCTTATTTTTTTCGGCCGCGTCCAGTGTCGACCTCAGACTACCGGAATCATCGTTAGCTCGGGCAATTCGCGCCAGGAGAGAGGAAGCGCTTTCTTCCAATTGTATGGCTCGTTCACGATGCGTGGCCACCTGCTGGGTGAGACGATCAACATTTTGGGTTTTAAATGCCAATTGCTGCTCATCCAGTTTTTTCTGATTCTCCAGTGTGCGTATCTGGTGAACGGTCTGGTTTAGTGAGCGCTGTAAAGTGGATACTGAAACTTCCTGATCGAGATGATCTTTTTTAATTTGCTCAAGCTGGGCGGTTAGGGTCGTTTCTGCGATTTGTTCCTGTCGCAATTTATCTTCCTGGGCAGTGATCTGTCCAGCCAACGCCTCGTAGGCAGACCGTAATGCTTTGCTCCGGATATGGGTCAGTTGAATGGAAATGATCTTATATTCCTGTTTGAGATCAAAGTAACGCTGGGTTCGCTTTGCTTGTCGTTCGAGCGTTTTTAAGTTTTGCTCGATTTCATAAAGCAAGTCTTCTACCCGGTCGAGATCGGCCTCCGTACTTTTTAGCTTCAACATGGTTTCATGCTTTCGCTTTTTGTATTTGGAGATGCCGGCAGATTGTTCAAACATCCGGCGACGAGATTGATCTTTGTCCTGAAGAATATCATCGACCATCCCGAGGGCAATAATTGCGTAGGTGTTGGATCCGATCCCGGTATCCTGCAGAATGTTCTGAATATCTTTTAATCGACAGGTTACTCCATTGATCTGATATTGGCTTTCGCCGGTCCGGTATAAGGTCCTGGAAATGGTTATGCTCTGATATTCGGATGCGATCAGGCTTCGGTCGTTTTCAAAGGTGATCCCTACCGTTGCCAGTCCACTTGATTTACGCTTTTTGGTTCCGTTGAATAACACATCCGACATTTTATCCAGCCGGAGTTCTGAGCTTTTTTGCTCTCCCAACACCCAGCGGATGGCATCCACAATATTGGACTTTCCAGAACCATTAGGTCCTACTACACCCACAACCTGCTCATTAAAGTGCAGGACCGTGTCCATAGCAAAACTCTTAAACCCTTTTATGTCGATTCGTGTAAGACGCATAGGGCGCAAAAATATGCTTTTTATTCATATTAATTATCGCGATACGTGACCTGCACATCGAAATAGGATGCTCACTACCAGAACTTTAGATAACAAAAATATACGTAAATGATTTCTATCAATTGTAAGATGCTGGATCAGCGGGACATAGATCTTTTGAGCGCAAGCGGGATCCGGTTATTGGTACGGAGCATAATTTGTCCACCTGTATTTTTCCAACAGATAAGCACTGACCCCTAGTAAGAACCCCCAATACAACAGTTCGGCGGACCAAACCAGGTAAATAGGCCAATGCAAAAAATGGATGGCTACATAAATAAAAATAAGATAAAGCACCGTTGCAATCACCTGCATTCGCAGACCAAGCCCAGTCGCCCCGGTACCCAGCAATCCATTAAAATAGATACCCCCAATACTGAATAGCGACAAAATAGCCAACAACATATAGAATGTTGGCTGGGCTTGAACCAACAGGGACATATCGGATTTACCCAGTATCGGATACAGTGTCACTTTAGGAAAGAAAACCACAGGAACGGCAAGAATCCAGGTCATAATCAGGGTGATCCAGATGATTTTCCAAACCAAAGGTTTGACGGCCATCCGCTTTCTGGATCCTACGAAATGACTTACGATCGTATTTGTCCCCGATGCCAGCCCCCAACAGGGTATGGATAAGACCAGATAGATCATACGGGCTAGATTGGAAATAGCCAGGGCATGCTGGCCCATGTTTTCGACCATGCCAAAAAAGGCAACCCAGCTCCCCATAGCAAAAAATGTTTGCCAAAGCAGGTGATTTGAAGTAGAGAGGATCTGCCCGATCATCCGGGGATCAAAACGTAGAAAGGAAGTTATCCGGAAGTCTTTAATCTTATGATCAAAAATCATATAAACAATAAAACTTACAAAAGCAGCTGCTTCTGCAATTGTGCTGGCCCATCCGGCCCCGGCGATTCCCAGCTCAGGAGCGCCACCGATACCAAAAACAAACAGGTAGTCCAAAATTGTATTGACTGAAAATAATATTACGGTGCTGACTAAAATAAAGGTCGTGCGGGCTATACCTGTATATAAGGCAATCAAAGCAACGCCGAAATACGAAAAAAAGATGCCATAGGACCGCGGTTGAAGATAATCATTGCATAACTCAGCCAAATGGGGATCATCAATAAATAGCCTGATCATCCAAGGCCCGAACAGCTTAACCACCCCAAAAAGTAATAGTGCGACCATCCCCTCGACAACAAAAACCGTCTGGAAAAGCCGGCCTACCTCAAGTACACTTCCCTCTCCCATTTTCCGGGCGATCCAGATCTGTCCGCCCCGGGAAATTGAAAAACCCATCGCAGCAATAACGAGATAAAATACACCAATGAACCCCATCGCCGCGAAAGAAGCTTCATCGTAGTGGTATAAAAAGGTGCTATCCACCAGGGCAATGACATTCTGAGCTGCGCTACCTAGCATGATAGGCAGCGATATCTTTAAAATTTGTGAAGTCGAGGTTTGTAATCTGTGGTGATTCATTTAGTTTTATCCGTCAGACAGCCACAATTAAAATCGTCAAAATAGCTCATTGGTTGCACATGAAAGCACCTGCACCCAAAAAAATCAACAAATTACTGGAGATTCATAATGATACCCGTGTGGATCCGTATTACTGGATGAATGACCTGAAGGATCCGGATGTCATGACTTATTTGCAGGCAGAAAATGACTACTGCAAATTCCGGCTCCAGCATACAGACCGACTGCAGGAAACCATCTTTCAGGAAATAACCGGAAGAATAAAGCAGGAAGATCAATCGGTCCCCTATCTTAAAAATCATTACTGGTATCAAACCCGGTATCGCGCCGGTGCCCAGCAACCGCAGTATTGGCGTTGGCCTGACACCTATGCGGACCGTGAAGAACTACTCTGGGATGCAGAAGAGGCGAAGGCAGGACACGCTTATTACCATGCCGGGTCAGGAAGTGTCAGTCCGGATAATCTCAAAAATGTATTCGGAGAAGATATCAAAGGCCGTCGCATCTACACGCTGCGAACCAAGGACCTTGAGACCGGAACTATGCTGGAAGAGACCATCCCAAACACCTCTGGCTATGCCGTTTGGGCTGCGGACAGTTTGTCATTTTATTATGTTGTTAAGGATGATAAATTGCGCCCTTGCACCATAAAAAGACACCAATTAGGTCAACCTGTGGAGGAGGATGAGGTGATTTATCATGAATTGGATGAGACGTTTATCTGCTTTATTCAAAAATCAAAAAGCGAAGAATATCTATTCATAGGGAGTTCAAGTACCGTTTCGGATGAATACCGATACCTTCCTTTGAAGCACCCCAGCACGGGATGGCAAATCTTTCTTCCCAGGCAACGTCACCTGGAATACAGTCTGGAACATCATAGAGGCCATTTTTTCATTCGAACCAATTGGGAAGCCATTAATTTCAGATTGATGCAATGCCCGGTTGACCGGACTGGAAAAGATTATTGGGAGGAGGTTCTGCCACACGATCCGGCAGGGTATCTTGATGATATTGAGGTCTTCCAGGACCATCTGGTCACCTTGTCCAGAGCCGGGGCTTCCAAGGAAGTACGGATTTTTGATCTGAATACTATGGCCAGCTTTAATGTTCCATTTCCCGAAGAAGCCAGAAATGTAGAATTTGATCGCAATCCGGAATTTGCTGCAAATAAAGTGCGCGTTCAGTACACCTCATTGATCACCCCTCCGTCCGTGATCGATGTCCATTTAGGTAATGGAGAACAGGAAGTACTCAAAGTCCAGGAAGTTGTAGGAGGTTATGAAGCCAGTGATTATCATACGGAACGTATCTGGGCGGAAGGCGTAGACGGAACAAACATCCCGGTCTCTCTGGTCTACCGGAAAGACCTGTGGAAGCCAAGCAAATCACCTGGCCTACTTTATGGCTACGGATCCTATGGTATAAGCATTGATCCTTACTTCAGCATCCCCAGGCTTAGTCTCCTGGACCGGGGGTTTGTATACGCCATTGCCCATATACGCGGCGGGCAGGAATTAGGACGAAACTGGTATGAGGCGGGTAAGTTAAAAGCGAAACGTAATACGTTTGAGGATTTCATAGCGTGTGGCCAGAAGCTCATTGATGCGCAATTCGTTTGTGCGGAAGGGTTAGCCGCTATGGGAGGAAGTGCCGGTGGATTACTGGTCGGAGCGGCAATGAACATGGCGCCCGGATTATTTTCGGCAGTGGTTGCTGCGGTGCCTTTTGTGGATGTGGTAACGACCATGCTCGACGACTCCATTCCTCTTACCACGGGTGAATACGACGAATGGGGCAATCCTCAGGAGAAGGCGTATTACGACCTGATGAAAAGTTATTCACCTTATGACAATATTGATTCCAAACCCTATCCTGCCTTGCTTGTGACAGCCGGACTTCACGATTCACAGGTACAATATTGGGAACCGGCCAAATGGGTGGCAAAACTGCGCGACCATACCACTGAGGACCATCTCATCGTTTTACATACTAATTTGGATGCGGGACACTCCGGTGCATCAGGACGTTTTGAAAAACACCGCGAAACCGCTCTGGAATATGCTTTTATAATTGATCAAGCACTATGCGGACCAAAATCTTCTTAAACCTCATTTTTTTCGGAATAATCCTGTTTGCATGCAAACAGCGTGATCAGCAGACCACAGATAACCCGGTACCAATAGTGGATACCGTACCGGCAAAACCGGAAAAGATCGAATTCAAAGTGCTGGTAGATAAACTTCGTCTACGGGATAAACCATCACTCAAAGGTCAGGTAATTGATATCCTTGCTGAAGGCACCCTCCTGGAGTATCTGCACGACAGCACCGATTATGAAGAGACCATCACGCTTCGCAATACACCTTATACCAAGCCCTGGTACAAAGTGGACTATCCCCGGCTGGACACCGTGGGATGGGTCTTTGGAGGTGCCATAAGCAAGGTGAACACCAATACAACATCCGGCGGTGTCGCCCTCAAACCGGGACGCCTGGTTCATAAACTTGAAAATGCGGACATCGTAAATTTAAGTCAGATCCTGGAGATGGAATTACCTCGTAACAACTACCTGTTTAACGGCTTTTACGAATACCGGCAAAATGAGCAGGGTGGTCGAATTCTCGATGGTTCATTTCGCATAGCCACCGAATACGTCAATGACGACAACAATGAAGACGTCAAAATGAGTCTGGAAGGCCGCTATGAGGCTGGAAAGAAGGATGGTGCATTCGTGTATAAGTTCGAATTCCCTTCTGCTACGTACACTACCACCCTGTATTATGAAAAAGATTCTGACAAATGCCTATGGGGTAGCGTGATTGGAACCGGAACAGATGTACCCGTCAGTTATCGCGAAGAAAATCCGGAAAACTGCACGCTGAATTACCTGAATCTGAAAGCCGGAATTTTTCAGTGGAAATGAGCTATCAGCTGGACTAATAATAAAAAAGGGGATCACAATGTGATCCCCTTTTTATCTTTTTACGACTTATAACGCCGTATTAATTCTTCTTAAAATAGCTGCTTGAGATAGTTCCGCCTGCATCTATTTTATCCAGCCTTTCTTTAAACTCATTGGACATATCCAATTGGTTTTTACGGGCATAGATTTCTTTTAAGGCGATCAGGGCATTGCGTTCCATCGGATCCATCGCTTCGGCTTTCTGGAAGTAGGGTAATGCCTGATCGAATATCACATCGATCTTAGCTTTCAGAGCATCATATTTTTTGATCCCTTCTTTTGAATAGTCACTGGCCAATTCATTTAGCTCCTGCGACATCAAAGCTGCTTTGTTGTAATACAATGTCCCAATGCTATAGACCGCATCAGAGTATTCAGGATCAATTTCCAGGGACTTCTCATAGTTTTTCAACGCGGCATCAAAATGCATGTTTGCTTCTGCCTCATCCCCTTTCTGATCATAAGCCTGGTAGAGTTTATCATGAACCTGACCTAACGTAGAGTATAAGGATTTATTGGTCGGTTCTTTCTCGATAGCCATTTCCAATTTACCTACCAATTCGTCAGTACGTTCTTCCTGCAGATAGAGGTTGATCTGTGCGAAAAGAAGTCCGGTGTCCTCAGGATACTTGCCTAGGCCTTCTTCGAGGAATTGTTTAGCTTTTTCTTTATCTCCTTTCGCTTGATACAGGTTAAACAGTGATTCGTAGATACCCGGTTCATTGTATCCCCGCTTCAACAATTTGGAGAGGTATTCATCAGCTACGTCCAGAGCACCGGCTTGCAGTGCACAAATGCCGGTAAAGAGGTATTGGTCGTTTACTTTCGCATCATCGGCCAGAAAGCTTTCTTTTCCATTTTCCACAAGCAGATCATGAATCTTCAGCATCGTGGCAAAGCCTTTATAGGCGTTTTCAAAATCTTTTTGGTTGTAGGCATCAACCGCTGCATTATTAATATATCCAGCAGTTTCACTCAAGCCTTTAAGGGCTGCTTCCGTCTCAAATTTCTTTTCACTTAACGGCAATGCGGCGGTATAAGCATCGAAGGCTAATTGTGCGGCATTATAATCTACCGTTTTCCATTCCGGGTCCAACATAGGCATGGATACATCACGGCTGGCCACTGCCAGGTAAAGATCACCTTCAGCAAGGAAAGGTGCTGCGGTAGCTGTAAGCTCATCATTCTGAAGAGCCAGTTTGATCGCGTCAATGCCTTCCTCCAGTTTTGCGGAATTTTCCCGGTTATCCAGATTGTATAGGCTGACGGCTTTTTGTGCAGTCTTTAGATTTTTCTTAGCTTCCTTAATGTCGGCTTGAGCATGCATAACTACTGCGCCGGCTACCAGAAAAATCAAAGCAAAAAACGCTTTTTTCATAGTCTCTAAATTATTATTTACAAATGTATGAAATCTTGTATCGCTATTAGGACGAACCAAAGATCTATAATCACTTTTGAAAACGTTAAGATAACCTTACTGTTTCGTTAATTATTATTCTTCTTCGTCGCTTTCTTCTTTAGACAATACAGCGACATCCGCAATTTGATCGTCTTCCGTCAGTTTGATTACCCGTACACCTTGCGTGGCCCGGCCCATTGTCCTTAAGTCCAACACTTCCATACGGATTACAATTCCTGACTTCCCGGTTATCATCAATTCATCTTCCTCAGTCACCAGCTTGATGGCAACCAACGGACCTGTTTTGTCGGAAATTGACATGGTTTTCACTCCTTTTCCGCCCCGGTTGGTTATCCGGTAATCTTCGAGCAATGACCGTTTCCCCATCCCCTTTTCGGATATGACCAGTATGGTCGAACTCGGATCCAAAGGATCAACACAGATCATGCCGATGACTTCATCCTGATCGTCATGGAGTGTCATCCCCTTCACACCGGCTGCCGACCTTCCCATCGGTCTGACGGTTTTTTCCGGAAATCTGATGGCTCTGCCTTCCTTATTGGCCAGAATGATTTCATTGGAACCATTGGTAAGTCTTGCCTCCAACAGGGTATCACCCTCGTTGATAGTAATGGCGATAATACCATTTGCCCGTGGTCGGGAGAATGCTTCGACCGGGGTCTTTTTAAGCATCCCTTTCTTCGTCGCATACACGATGTAGTGTTCATTGACAAAATCCTGATCGTTGAGATCCTGTATTTTAATGTAAGCCTTTACCGCGTCCTCAGAAGCCAGATTAAGCAAGTTCTGGATAGCGCGTCCGGTAGAGACTTTGGAGGCTTCCGGAATTTCAAATACCCGCAACCAGAAACATTTACCGGACTCCGTAAATAACAGCAGGTAATTATGGTTTGAGGCCACAAACATGTGTTCAATGAAGTCCTCATTACGGGTTTTACTGCCTTTGGCTCCGCGCCCGCCACGGCCCTGAAGCCGGTATTCACTGACCTTGGTCCGCTTGATGTATCCCAGATGGGAAATGGTGATGACGACATCATCATCCGGGATAAGGTCTTCGATGTTAATTTCTCCCTCCGAAGGATTGATGACTGTTCGCCGGTCGTCCCCATATCGATCCCTGATCTCCTGCAATTCATCCTTGACAATTTGCTTCCGGATGCCTTCATCGGCAAGGATAGCTTTCAGTCGCTCGATCAGCGCTTTGACCTCCTCGTATTCCGCACGCAATTTGTCACGTTCCAAGCCGGTCAATGCCCGCAATTGCATGGCAAGGATAGCATTGGCCTGAATTTCGGATAATGCGAAGGTATTTATCAAACCGGTTCTCGCTTCATCCACACTGGCACTGTTGCGAATCAATGCGATTACTTCATCCAGGTGATCGATGGCAATGAGAAGCCCTTCCAAGATGTGGGCCCGCTTCTCAGCCTGCTCCAACTCATACTTGGTCCGTCGGACGATCACTTCTAACCTGAATTTGATAAACTCATCGATCAATTCTTTCAGGCTAAGCGTCCTCGGACGTCCATTGACGAGGGCAATATTGTTGACACCGTAAGAGGTCTGGAGCGGGGAATAAGCATATAATTTGGAAAGGACCACATTTGGGATAGCGTCCCGCTTTAAGTCAACAACTATGCGTAATCCGTTACGGTCCGATTCGTCTCTGATGTCGCTAATCCCCTGTATTTTCTCTTCATGGACGAGTTCAGCTATCTTAACCACCAGAGTGGCTTTGTTCACCATGAAAGGAATCTCGGAGATTATGATGGTTTCTTTACCGGGCTCACCGATAATTTCTGCTTTACCCCGAACGACTACCCGGCCTCTTCCAGTCTCAAAATACTCACGCACACCGGATAGCCCATAGACAATACCGCCGGTAGGAAGATCCGGGCCATGCACAAATTGCATTAGTTCTTCAATGGTGATATCCGGATTATCAATGGATGCGTGAATGCCATCAATCACCTCCCGGAGGTTATGCGGGAGCATATTCGTCGCCATGCCGACAGCAATACCCGAGGCCCCATTGATCAAAAGGTTGGGAATGCGGGTTGGCATGACGGTCGGCTCCTGTAGCGTGTCGTCAAAATTAAGGGTAAAGTCAACGGTATCTTTATCAATATCCGCGAGAATCTCGGAGCTAATTCGCTCCAAGCGCGCCTCCGTATATCGCATGGCCGCCGGACTGTCTCCGTCCATCGATCCGAAGTTACCCTGACCGTCTACCAGGGGATACCGCATCGACCAGGGCTGAGCCAGACGTACCATGGCATCATAAACCGATCCATCGCCGTGAGGATGGTATTTACCCAAAACCTCCCCGACGATACGGGCTGACTTTTTATGCGATTTATTGTATTGAACGCCTAACTCGTCCATTCCGTAAAGAACACGGCGGTGGACCGGCTTCAATCCATCCCTTACGTCCGGTAAGGCACGGGCCACAATGACCGACATCGAATAGTCGATGTAGGCGGTCTTCATTTCGTCCTCTATATTAATGGGATATATCCTCGATTTAGACATAGTGCGCCTTTAAAATTTGAATGTGCAAAGATACGAAATTATCCCATTTTTATATTTAGGATTTTCTAATATAATGACCCGGTCTGTCAATTAATGTATCTTTGCTCTCCCTGGAATAAAACAACTTGTTTTAGGGCTAAATTCCATCAGACAACGAAGTAAAACAGCATGCCGGAAACTGTCAAACCCTACGACCAGCAAGGCTCCACAAAAAAAGATGAGGTAAAGCAAATGTTTGACAACATTGCGCCTACTTATGACTTCCTGAATCGATTCCTTTCTGCCGGGACCGATGTATTGTGGCGTAAAAAGCTGCTGTCCTACCTGAAGAAATCTTCACCCGCTTCATTGCTTGATATCGCCACAGGAACCGGAGATGTTGCTTTCGAAGCGGCAAGGTTTTTGTCTCCTGAGACCATAACCGGGTTGGATCTTAGTCCAGGAATGCTGCAGGTCGCCCGGCAGAAAGCGGCAGCCAAAGGAGTTGCCATAACATTCATTGAAGGTGACAGCGAGCATCTACCTTTTTCCGATAACGTGTATGGAGCCGCAACCGTGGCTTTCGGTGTACGTAATTTTGAGAACCTGTCGAAGGGCGTTAAAGAGATCTCCCGGGTCTTGCAACCTGGTGGTGGACTGTTTATCCTCGAATTCAGCCGCCCGAGAATATTTCCGATAAAACAGGTGTTTCACATATATTTTAAGTACCTCCTGCCGTTAATAGGAAAGCTAAAGTCCAGGGATGCGCGTGCGTACCGTTATTTGTACGAATCCGTCCAGGTATTTCCGGAGTATCAGGAGATGCAGGACATTCTGGAAGCAGCCGGTTTTAGAAATTGTGTTTACCGGCCTTTAAGTTTTGGCATATGTACCATTTATATAGGATACAAACCCGTTCTTTAATCATTCTGATGCTGTGTGCAAACACTGCTTTGTCTTCATTATTCGCACAAGGGCTGACCAATTACGGCAACAACTACCGGGATTTTGCAAGCAAAGCATATTACTTCGGACTTTCCTTTGGGATTAATAATTCCAACTATCAGATTGACCGTGGCAGACGATTCATCGGAAATGAAGTCATCAAAACAGTAGAATCGATTGGGGGCCCCGGATTTACTGTCGGTGTGATCACCAACATGAAAGTGGGTGATTATTTTGATTTACGGGTTATCCCTTCATTTGCTTTCATCGAACGCAATATTCGTTACAGTGGTAGCGCATTACTTACGAACGACACAACCAGTATTGAATCCAGCTTTTTTGAGATACCTTTTCAGATCAGATACAAGTCAAAGCCATACAAAGACGTCAAACTTTATCTGGTCGGAGGACTGAAATACGGCTATGATATATCAAGTAAATCACGGACCAAGCGACTCACCGATGAGATCAGGCTTTCTCCTCATGATTTCTCGGTTGAAGCCGGAGCGGGATTCCAGATCTTCCTCCCCTATGTCATTTTCTCACCCGAAATCAAGTTTACGCAAGGCATCGGGAATGTGATGATCTACCGCAATGAATTACCAAAATCCAATGTTCTGGAAAAGATCTTCTCACGCATGTTCACCATTTCATTCCATTTTGAAGGTTGACCAGCCGCTATTCCGCGGCAAATGATGTCCGCCAGACGGGAATTTGAGCCAGGAGGTCTGGAAAAAATTGTTCAAAATGAACCTCAAATTGATCGTAATGATCCATGAAATCCTGAACTGCAGCCTGCAAATTATTTTCAAACCGCGTCCTGCTTTGTAACCTTTCAAACACAAATTGGAGCCCCTCGCGCGTCGTATATTGGATCAGCCAATTTGCATGGATCATGCGTTCTACCCGGTACCAGATGCGTTCAGACATGGCAGAGCGGTGAGCATTTAATATTCCATACGCCCCCAATACAAAATCGTCCAGTGATTCTTCATTAAATGTATGCCAGTGCCTGGCAATCAGGTAGTCAAACAAAATATCGACCACCACCGGAGCATATTTCCCCTGCGAACTGCGGATAAGACGGATGCACATTCTTACCGATTCATGCCGGTCGGTGTACGCATCAATCTGGCGATGCATCATCATGCCCTCCATATATCCTCCGGCCAATGCCTGCTGTTCTTGCCAGGTCAACATGTCCGTAAGAAAATTACCGACCATTTCCTCAGGGTATTCCTTGGAGAGTAACAGGTGCGCCAGATAATTCATCTCGTATTATTCCATCATTCGATTGCAAGCAGGAGAACAAAATAACAAAATAAGGATGCATTCGGGCAAGCTTGCCGGCAGACAATGACATAAGCCCGCATCCATTTAAGCGCTTGGAGTAACCTTCACGTACTTCACTTTCTTCATGACTTATTTTATCGATGTCATTTCTCTATATTTGCACGCATTTTTAATCAAGCTTCAGTATGCCATTACGTTGTGGAATAGTCGGGCTACCGAATGTCGGTAAATCCACCCTCTTCAATGCGCTAACCTCTGCCAAAGCGTTAGCCGCGAATTACCCTTTCGCCACCAAAGATCCGAATATTGGTGTCATTACCGTTCCTGATAAACGACTGGACGAATTGGCCAAACTGGTCAATCCGCAGAAAATCATACCGACGACCGTGGAAATTGTTGACATTGCCGGACTGATCAAAGGGGCAAGTCAGGGGGAAGGATTGGGCAACCAGTTTCTTGCCAATATTCGCGAAGTGGATGCCATCATCCATGTGGTGCGGTGTTTTGAGGACGAAAATATTGTGCATGTGGATGGAAGTATTGATCCGGTCCGTGATAAAGAAACCATAGACATGGAACTGGTCCTGAAAGACCTGGAAACGGTGGAAAAACGTCTGGAAAAGCTTCGTAAACAAGCAAAGAGCGGAGCTAAGGAGGACCAGCGGGCGGTAGAACACGGCGTACTCATTTTGGAGCACTTATCCGCTGGCAATCCAGCCCGGACAGCAGATCTGGATGATGAAGGACAGGCGCTCCTCAAAGACATGATGCTCCTGACTGCCAAGCCCATTCTCTACGTTTGCAATGTTGATGAGTTAAGTGTGGTTTCCGGAAACGAGATTACCAGAAGGCTGGAGGCGGCCATCGTTGGCGAACCGGCAGAAGTCCTTTATGTATGCGCCGGTATTGAGGCAGATATTGCTGAGTTGGACACGCTCGAAGAGCGGAGAGAGTTTGCCCAGGAGTTGGGCTTGGATGAACCCGGCTCAAGTCGCCTCATTCGCTCGAGTTATCACCTCCTAGACCTCATCACCTATTTTACTGCCGGAGAAAAAGAGGTCCGGGCCTGGACCATTCGCCGGGGCACCAAAGCGCCTCAGGCTGCTGGTGTCATCCACTCCGATTTCGAAAGGGGATTTATTCGCGCCGAAGTGATCAAATACGATGATTACCTCAAATTTGGCTCGGAACCTGCCGTTAAAGAAGCTGGCAAGATGTCCGTGGAAGGAAAGGAATATGTGGTACATGACGGGGACATCATGCATTTCCGCTTTAATGTCTAGTAAGAACTAAATAAGATTATTGATCCCGCCCATGTGACGTCGGCGTATTGCAAGCTGGTATTGCAATAACTTTTTCCTACCACCAAATTGATACGTACAAACAGGAAAGCCTGTGCTACCGGCTTGAATCTCTCGGGTAACCTTCCCGGATTTATCCCAACCTGGCAGCTATTTTATCCGACACTGACAGCTCTTGCAAATCGCTTTCGGTCATTCTCGTTGAGATAAATCTTGCGCAAGCGAATGGACTTGGGAGTAACTTCAACGTATTCGTCGGACTGAATGTATTCCAAGGCTTCTTCCAGCGTGAATTTAATCGCAGGTGCGATGCTTACCTTATCGTCGGCATTGGCAGCGCGAATGTTGGTCAATTTTTTGGTTTTGGTGACATTGATGACCAAATCCATGGGGCGGTTATTTTCCCCGATGACCTGACCTTCGTAAACCGGATCCATTGGACTAACGAAAAACTTGCCACGATCCTGCAGGTTATTGATGCTGTAAGCAATTGCCTTGCCCGGCTCCATACTGATGAGCGAGCCCATTACGCGGCCCGGGATAGCCCCTTTCATTGGCTCATACTTAATAAAGCGATGGGCTAAAATGGCTTCGCCGGCCGTCGCATTCATCAAATAATTTCTCAACCCGATCATACCGCGGCTGGGAATTTTAAAGGTGATGAACGTCCTCGACCCACGCGGCTCCATGGAAAGCATTTCACCCTTGCGCTGTGTGACCGATTCAATGGCTTTGCCGGCATGTTCTTCCGGCAAATCAATCGTCAACTCTTCAACCGGTTCACAATCGATGCCTTCTATGTTACGGATGATAACCTGTGGTTGCCCCACCTGCAGTTCAAACCCTTCACGGCGCATGGATTCAATTAACACGGAGAGGTGCATGACACCACGGCCATAGACAATGAATGAATCTGCCGTCTCTCCCGGTTCAACCCGCATAGCAAGGTTTTTCTCCAACTCTTTTTCCAGACGGTCTTTGATGTGACGGGAGGTAACAAATTTGCCCTCTTGCCCAAAGAAAGGAGAGTCATTAATGGTGAAACGCATGCTCATGGTGGGTTCTTCGATGCGAATCGTTGGAAGCGCTTCCGGGACTTCAACATCGGCAATGGTGTCGCCAATATCAAAACCTTCTATGCCGACCACAGCGCAAATCTCTCCGGCCGGTACCGCATTGATTTTTACCTTTCCCAAACCTTCAAAGGTGTACAATTCTTTGATCCGGTTCTTCACAATGCTGGCATCGCGTTTTACCAGGGCTACATTTTGCCCAACTTTCAATTCTCCCCGGTGTACCCGACCAATAGCAATCCGGCCGATGTAGGGAGAGTAATCCAGCGAGGTTACCAGCATTTGCGATGGCCCGAGAGCAGTTATCGGAGCTGGAATGTGTTCTATAATCGCATCCAGTAGTGGAGTGATGTCTCCGGATGGTTTTTGCCAGTCTTCTCCCATCCAGCCTTGCTTGGCTGACCCGTAATAGGTGGGAAAATCCAATTGGTCATCGGTAGCATTCAATTCAAACATCAAATCGAAAACAGCTTCATGCACCTCATCCGGGCGGCAATTCTCTTTATCGACCTTGTTGATAACGACAATAGGCTTTAAACCCAGTTCAACTGCTTTCTGCAAAACAAACCGGGTTTGTGGCATCGGTCCTTCAAAGGCATCAACCAAAAGCAGCACACCGTCCGCCATATTCAATACCCGTTCTACTTCTCCTCCAAAGTCGGAGTGGCCCGGGGTATCAATGATGTTAATTTTTACGCCTTTGTAGGTAACGGATGCATTTTTAGCAAGAATGGTAATCCCCCGCTCACGTTCCTGATCGTTATTATCAAGAATAAGTTCGCCTGGACGTTCATGCTCTTTAAAGAGGTTTCCTGCGTGTAAAAGCTTGTCTACCAGCGTAGTTTTACCATGATCGACGTGGGCAATAATGGCAATATTTCGGATGTTTTGCATAGGCTTCGAAAAATCAAGCCGCAAAAGTACGCAATTTACTTGAAGGATAGTATGAACAAATGATTAATTATTATTTGGTCAGGCTTGAACGTACATGACCTCTTTAACCGCGCGAATAACCTTTTCGGGATTTGGCAAATATTCATCCACCAGCGTGGAGGCGTATGGGAGCGAAGTATCTGCAGCATTAACTCTTCGAACCGGCGCATCTAAATAGTCGAAAGCATCCTTCTGCACCTGATAGGCAACTTCAGATGAAACTCCAAACATAGGCCATGACTCATCGACGACTACCATGCGATTTGTCTTTTTAACGCTTTCTACCAGGGTGGCAATATCCAACGGGCGGATGGTTCTCAAATCAATCACTTCGGCAGAAATACCTTCCTTAGCCAATTCTTCAGCAGCATCCAGACAAACCAACACCATTTTATTAAATGAAACCAAGGTGATATCGGTGCCGGAGCGACGCACCCGGGCCTGGCCAATCGGAACCAAATATTCATCTTCAGGAACCTCTCCTTTGAGCCCATACATGATCTCCGATTCCATTATGCAGACCGGATCGTTATCCCGTATTGCCGACTTCAGAAGCCCTTTGGCATCCGCTGGATCGATGCAGGAAATCACTTTCAACCCCGGCACATTTCCCATCCAGCTTTCAAAAGTCTGCGAATGCTGTTGAGCTAACTGGCCAGCCGCTCCTGAAGGTCCGCGGAAGACCACCGGACAATTAAATTGACCGGCAGATTGCGATAAGGTTTTAGCGGCATTATTTACAATCTGGTCAAAGGCTAGAATAGCAAAATTCCAGGTCATGAACTCTACGATCGGGCGCAATCCGTTCATAGCAGCACCCACTCCTATCCCGGCAAAACCCAGCTCGGTAATGGGCGTATCAATCACTCGTTTGGGTCCGAATTCATCCAACATTCCCTTACTTACCTTGTAAGCTCCATTATATTCTGCGACTTCCTCACCCATCAGAAATACGGATTCATCCCGGCGCATTTCTTCTGACATCGCTTCTCCAAGTGCTTCACGTAAGGTTATAATTCTTCCCATTGGTCAATTGATCTGTTTGTGGCCGCAAATTTAGCGAATAGAACCCAAATACTGTATTTGAATTCAAAAGAGTATAAAATGCCCCGATAGCCTATGGATCGTCAGCAGTAGGTAAACACATTCTGACTGCTAAGGTTTATTGAACCAGCTTCTGAGCTAGTTCTGAAAGATTGGTACCGCCAAAAGTTCCGGAGGTCATAAAGAGAAAAACTTTCTTCCCGGGAGGCAATGCATCGAGGAAAACGGGTATTCCAGCTGGTTCTTTAAGAATTTTAAGCCCAGGAGAAGCAAACGCTTCTTGCACTTCTTCATCCTTCAGCATCGGCAATCGCTTCATAGCAAAGGTGTGCTCCTGGTAAAATACAACGGCGTGATCCGCTCCATCGAGGGTATGCGTGTACTGTGGTAAAAATGCGCGGTTCAGTGATGAAAATGTATGGAGTTCCAAGAGACAGATCAAGATACGGTCCGGATATTGGCGCCGAACCGCCTGCACGGTAGCCCGTACTTTTGAAGGCGCATGTGCAAAATCCAGATAACACAAAGAGTCCTTGCTCTGAGCCAGCAGTTGCAACCGTTTTGACGCCCCCCGGAAACTGCCCATAGATTCAAGAAATTGTTGCTCGGTGAGACCCAATTTCAGGGATACTTCCAGCGCCGCCTTCATATTTTGCATGTTGTGCTCTCCAAAAAGAGGTGTGCGATAAGGCTGATCGTTGCGATCTCGCAGCATAGTACCTTCATTGGTCTGTATGTGTGGAATAGCCCGGTAAGGAATCCATTCCAGATCCTTTCTTAAATCTTTTAAGGCTTCCAGATTCGGATCATCGGCACAATAATAGACGGTTCCATCCGCTTCCATAGATTGGATCAGGTCCGCAAAGAGTTGTTTATAACCATCAAAAGTTGGGAATACGTTCATGTGATCCCAGGCAATTCCGGTAATGACTGCCACATGCGGCTTGTAGTGAATGAATTTTGGCCGGCGGTCCACCGGAGATGAAAGGTATTCATCTCCTTCCGCAATAAACAAGGCAGCATCAGATAGATGAACCATATCCTCGAAACCCTCTATTCTGGCTCCCACCAGATAGTCCATCGGCTTCCCGGCCTGCTGCAGGGCATACAATATCATGGAGGTCGTTGTCGTTTTTCCATGACTACCGGCTATGACCACCCTTGTCTTGTCCCGGGCATGTTCGTACATGAAAGAGGGAAAAGAATGGATCGGCACACCTAACTCCATCGCCCGCAGTAATTCTGGGTTATCCGGTCGGGCGTGCATTCCGAGGATTACCAGGTCTATTCCTTCATGGATCCGCCCGGGGTCCCAGCCTTCACGATCCGGAAGCAGATCGTGGTCAGAAAGTCGCTCTTTTGCCGGGCTATAAATCTCATCGTCTGAGCCTGTGACGGAATGTCCATTTTTTTTCAATGCGATGGCCAAATTATGCATGATGCTTCCGCCAATGGCTATCAAATGAATACGCATGAACAAATAATATATGTTTATCTTTGTACTAAACGGCGTAAACTTACGTTAAATTTTTTGGTATAAATCTTGTTCCATTACCATCGTCAAATTTAATATGAAAATGAAGAAAGGAAATAAGTATGCCATGTGGATTGCAGTGTTGAGTCTTATCGTATTGTCCTCCTGCAATCGTGGGATAGGATGTCCGAGTGATTTTTCACTTCATATCGACATTGTAGACCTGGCAAGTCAGATCATCAAAAACATCTTCTAATCATGCTTTGGATTCATCTAATCAACGACAACCAAATTGACCAAATCGTAGAAGATTCTTTTCAGGTGCCGGTTTTCATCTTCAAGCACAGCAGGCGTACCAGCATCAGCTCCATCGCTCTGCATCGCCTGGAATCTGAATGGCCTTTCATTCGTCAGAACTATAAGGCTTATTATCTTGATGTCCAGAAAAACGGCCAGATATCCCGCATGGTGGCTGAGACTTTCGGCGTACACCATGAATCGCCACAATTGTTGGTGATCCTCAATGGCGAATGTGTTTACGACGCATCCCATCTGGATATTCAGGCTCGTGAATTGGAAGCACTCCGTGTACCGGCAGCATGACATCGTGGTCCTTACGGATCACAGCCGACGGTAGCCATACCGTTTTCTCTGAACCATACCAATCAACTTATCATTCCATGCATGGTGCATGGCAAGAAAGTATGCATGTATTCATACATGCTGGTCTCTTTTTTGCCCTGGATCAATTCAGGTACAACCATATATCCATCTGGGAAATGGGATTGGGTACCGGACTCAATGCCTTGTTGTCCTGGCATGTCCTTCAAGCTAAAGACATAACCCTGGACTATCATGCACTGGACATCCATCCACTTCCTCCTAGCATAACGGCAGCCCTTAACTATCCTGAACGAATGAATCATCCGGACGCTTACAATGTATTTGAAGCCATCCATCAGGCTCCGTGGGACCGGACCACCCTGATAACCCAGGACTTTAACCTGACCAAATACCGCATTGATATTACTTCCTATCAACCAGCTCTCCAGGCAGATGTTATCTTTTACGATGCCTTTGGGCCTGGAAGTCAATCTCCACTGTGGACTGAAAAGATTATTCAACAGGTCTTATGCCCATTAGCACATCCGGGAACCGTGCTGACCACTTACAGTTCTCAAGGCCTGTTTCGCCGGGCTCTTGCAGCTAATAACTTTCTGGTTACCAAAATCCCGGGGCCACCCGGTAAGCGGGAGATGATCCGGGCGATTTACTCCAGGAAGGAAACTCAATAATGGCTTCCATAAAGTGCTCTCGCTGCTTCTTCGTATTTGTCCCCTGCGGACCATCGCGGATTGCTTTCCATCTGGGCAATTAGATATGCCGCATACGCAAATGCTTTCCAATAGGCATTGGCATAACGATAATTGATGGAATCCGGATTGTCCGTCTCCCGATGGTAATACTTGCGGATTTCCTCATCAAACGAACGGAAACCAGGCGAAAAAGTAGGTGCCGGGATTCCCTGTTGAGCAAATCGAACATTATCAGATCGATCAAATAGATTTTGTTCTTTGGCCGGGTCCACAACCACCTTTAATCCGAATGCCTGGCAAGCTTGTTCCATCTGCTTTGCCGCTCCAACCCGATCAAAACCTAAAATGGAAATCACGGTGGTGTCGGAATATCCTGCACCATCGGTATTCAGATTGAACCGAATCTTATTCAGTTCAATGGGTGAATTCTTGATAAAATAATCACTGCCAAGAAGACCTTTTTCTTCTCCTGTCCAGGCGGCAAATACCACGGATCGCTTCATCGGTACGGCTTTAAGCACATCAGCAGAAGCTAACAATGCCACGACACCCATCCCGTTATCGCGGGCACCGTTAAAAATGGTATCCTGGTCTACCGGCTCATCAGGCGCCTTGTCACGGACACCGATATGATCGTAATGTGCACTCAATACCACGTATTCCTGCTCGTCAACCGGCAAAGTGCCGGGTTTGTAGGCAAGGACATTGTACGATGGGATGCGCTTTCTCTGAAGCCCGGAATATTTGAACTGTATCGGCCTAACGGGATTTTTCCTCAAATCAGCCACTTGGCGATTATCCAGCTGGATCAAACCATAAGCGATGGGCGATGAGTCAGCTTCATCATCTTGCTTTAACTGCAGCCTCTCCCGATTCAGGTAATTACTGAGGATGGACCAGGGCGTTTGCAATGTGTAGATTTCAAAGAGTCCTTTTGCACCGAGCCTCTCAAATTCTTTTTGCTTCTCCCTACCCTTCTGCATAGCTGCCATCGGGCTACGAATCTCTTCTGTTCCAAACAACGTAATCACATATTTACCCCGAATTTCATCGGCAACGAGGGTATCCTCAAAACTAATAAATACGGCTACCCCCTGATCTTCTTTTGCCACACCATCGAGCATCAATACATTCTCCCCCTGTAGTAAAACCGTGTCCAAAAAGCGGACTTCTGCCAGACCAGGTGTTATTTTTTCAAAGGGTACTTCCTGAAAATAATCACGCATGCCCGGAAGAGGTAATAATCCATTCACTCTGAACATTTCGGCTATATAACGAGCAGAAATATCCAATCCGGGTTCTCCCACATTACGCCCTTGCATTTCGTCACTGGCCAGGAAACGTAATTCTTGTTCATACGATCCGGAATGCCAATTATTGATCAACCACTCTGGGGCCTGAGCAATCAGCAAAACACGACTCAGGAAGACAGCAAGACAGATAAATAGGTATCGCATAGGTGTAAAAATCAGGTCTTTACCGGCAAGTTAGCAAAAATGTACCACGGCTTTTCATTGGTGAATATTTTCATATCTTGGAACTTCCGAATTAATCCTGTTCATATATGAAAAAATTGGAGTTGCACTGGAAGATCATCATCGGGATGATCGCCGGGGTGGGTATTGGATTCTTGGCCGTCTCCCTGGGGCTACAGCAATGGGTCGAAAACTGGATCAAACCATTTGGAACCATCTTCATAAATCTGTTAAAGCTGGTGGCTGTTCCTCTGATCATCGTATCACTAATAAAAGGCATCGCCGAGCTACAGGATATTTCCAAACTGTCTAGGATGGGCGGCAGGACCCTCATCATTTACGTATTCACCACAGTAATTGCAGTCAGCATTGGGCTGCTTGTCGTGAACATTTTCAAACCGGGTAATCGAATTAATGAACAGACCAGACAGGAGCTCCTGGATAATTTTGGCACCGATGCAGGCGCAAAAATAACTATGGCCGCAGAACAGAAAGGCCAGGGACCATTACAAGCCTTGGTGGATATCGTTCCCGATAATATCTTTTCTTCCATGACCGACAATCGAAACATGTTACAGGTCATCTTCTTTGTGGTACTTCTTGGTATTGGACTCATATTAATTGACAAGGAAAAGGCAAAGCCTGTTATAGCTTTTATTGATGGCTTAAATGAGGTGATCCTCAAAATTATAGATCTGATCATGCTGGCGGCTCCGATCGGCGTTCTGGCCTTGCTGGCTTCATTAGTTGTAGAATCACCCAGCCTTGACCTGTTTAAAGCATTGTTGAGTTATGCCATCTGTGTTATTATCGGATTATCGATTATGATATTCGGATTTTATCCACTGTTTGTCCGGTTCTTTACGGGCAAATCGGCGCGATTCTTCTTCAAAGGTATTGCGCCGGCTCAGCTGGTGGCTTTTTCAACGAGCTCTTCTGCGGCTACCCTTCCGGTCACCATGGAAAGGGTAACTGAGCACCTCGGAGTGGATGATGAAGTGTCCAGTTTTGTGCTTCCCATCGGAGCTACCGTGAATATGGACGGCACCAGCCTGTATCAGGGAGTTGCAGCAGTCTTCATCGCTCAGGCATTCAACATGGATCTGACCCTAATGGATCAACTTACCATCATTCTCACCGCGACCCTGGCGTCCATCGGATCGGCTGCCGTACCGAGCGCAGGGATGATCATGCTGGTGATTGTTTTAGGCAGCGTAGGTATTCCGGAAGCCGGTTTAGCACTTATCTTTGCGGTCGACCGGCCACTGGATATGTTGCGTACGGTGGTAAACATCACCGGAGACTCATCCGTATCCATGGTAGTTGCCAAATCGCTGAATCTTTTGGGCGAACCAAAAGTGAAAGAGTGGGATGAAAACTATAAAAAATAAAATCTACTGATCAAAATGGAAAATCAATTGCTGGGTCCGGGGTCGAGGGTTAAACACCCCGCCTACGGAGATGGTGTTGTGGTTAAATTGCATGTAGCCGCCTACGGTGTATGCTTTACACAATACGGGATGAAACTAGTAGGGAAAGAATATAAAGACTGGCAGGTGATCGAAGCTTTACCCACCGACGAAGCCGTTACCTTTAACGAGGCAGAAAAGTCACTGATCAAAATATTGAAGACCTGGTCGGACATCAGTGAGGTGGTGCCATTGGGTGATAGATGGGATGGAGGAATGATGATCCTGCAACCCGAAGATGACTCATTGAAACCAAAAGAAATTCCAATTGACGCATTTTTTCATAAAATCGTGATGGTTCGCGACCGGTTGCGTGTGTTGGAACAACGGATCAATAGTCATGACAAGCTGACTGACGAGGACAAGTTTAATATTCAACAATACATCACGCGCATCTATGGTAGTCTGACCACGTTTAACGTATTGTTCAAAAATAAAGAAGATAATTTTGTTGGTGATAAATCCTAAACGCCTGATCGGCGCAATGGCCATCATTGGGTTATTCCTGCAGTCAGGATGCCTGGTCATAGAAAACAAGTACGAAACAATAGCTCCCGGACTTTGGCGGGGAGCTTTGACTCTAGAAGCTGGAGCTCCCGCCGTTGAAGCCGATGTGTTGGGGGAAGCAATCCGGACTCCGGAAGATGAGCCGGTTCTGATGCCTTTTCTATTTGAAGTCAGCTACAACGATGAAAATCAAGTGCAGATCGAAATCCTGAATGGTGAAGAGCGCATTCCCGTGGACCGCATCCTCTTTGGCCGGGATCCGGCCACTGCAAAGGACACCTTCGTTTTTTACTTTGACGTTATGGACTCTTACCTGCACGGGGTTATCAAGGCTGACATAATGGATGGTGAATGGGTACGCGCGAACCGGGATAATTATCGCATACCTTTTGTTGCTCATTTTGGTGAATCTACCAGGTTCCCACCAGCGGTAACGCCTCCATCTGTTGACTTTACTGGGCGCTGGGATGCACAGTTTGCTGCCGAAACAAATAAACCCTTTTCTGCCGTTGGTATTTTTGATCAACAAGGAAATAAGCTATCCGGCACCTTTTTAACGGAGACAGGCGACTACCGGTATCTGGCCGGAGATGTCACCGGAAATACACTTCGTTTAAGCGCTTTTGACGGATCACATGCCTTCCTTTTTGATGGTAAAATGCAGCCGGACTCTACGATTCTCGGTACCTATTGGTCCGGGCATCGATACAAGGTTCTGTGGAGCGCGCAACGAAATGACAATGCCCGGCTGCATGAGCCGGATTCCATCACTGTATTGAATGAGGGTTTTGAAACCATCGATTTCACCTTCCCGGATGCTACCGGAAAATCGGTAGGATTGAATGATCCGGAATTTGCCGGGCATCCCAAGATCGTCCAGATCCTTGGAACCTGGTGCCCAAACTGCCGGGATGAAACCAATTTTCTGGTGGATTATCTAAAATCGCATCCGGATCTGGATATCAAGGTCATTGCACTGGCATTCGAGTCGTACTCGGACGACACAAAAAACCAGGCAATCATCAAAAAATACATTGAGAAAATGCAGATTCCCTACCCTGTCCTCCTGGCCGGACACTATGATTACGGTGAGATAGCACAAAAATTACCCATGCTCAAAAAATTCGTTGCTTTCCCGACAATGATCATGTTGGACAAGGATAACCGTGTCATCCGGATTCATACCGGATTCAGCGGACCAGCTACACCGGATTACCAGGCTTTCGCGACCAATTTTGATCACTTCATAAAAGAATTGGCTAAATCATGAAACCTATTGTTTTGATTACCGGCGCAACGTCCGGAATTGGGAGAGCAACAGCTCATTTGCTGGCAGAATCCGGCTACCGCCTTATTGTCACCGGAAGGCGCCAGGACCGGCTTGACCTGCTGAAAAAAGAAATTAATGATCTTGGTGCGGACTGCCTCACACTTTGTTTTGATGTCCGGTCCTATGAATCATGTGCTAATGCCGTGGCTTCCATTCCACCCGAATGGGAGGAAATCGACGTGCTGCTGAACAATGCCGGAAAAGCAAAAGGTTTCGATCCCATCCACCAGGGGAAACTCGAGCATTGGGAAGAAATGATTGATACCAATCTGAAAGGATTGTTATACATGTCACGTTTGATTACACCGGGCATGGTAGAACGTCGGAGAGGTCATGTGATCAACATCGCATCTACTGCAGGCAAGGAGGTGTACCCAAATGGGAATGTATATTGCGCCACCAAATTTGGGGTGGATGCTTTAACCCAGGGCATGCGTATTGATCTCCACAAATACAACATCAGAGTGAGCCAGATTGCACCAGGACATGTAGAAGAAACCGAATTTGCAGTCGTCCGATTTGATGGAGATGTACAACGCGCGAAAATTTATGAGGATTTTAATCCGCTTACTTCGCGGGATGTAGCAGAAACCATCCATTTCATCATCACACGACCACCTCATGTAAACATACAGGATGTCCTCATGATGGGAACTCAGCAGGCTAGCAGTAATTTCATCGATCGCAGTGGCCGTAACCTGGTCGACTAGTGAGGATTTATCCCTTGAATAAGGATTTGATATCTACTGCATCCTCTATAGGCATTCTTCCGCTAAGTACCAGTCTCATCTCCCTTCTGCGGTTGGCTCCTTCATACAACCGAAATTCAGCGTCTGTCTCCGGAGCTACAAGGGGTGCCGGCCTGGGAGTTTTTGAGTCCGGGTCCAAAGCCACCATTGTAAAATAGGCATGATTGGATTTAACTCTTGGCTTTCCTTCAAAATTATTGACAAATACTTCTACATAGACTTCGACTGAAGTATTAAAAGCTCTTGTAACACAAGCTTCTAGGGTTATGATCTCCCCTAATTTGATCGGATGCTTGAAGGATACATGATCGACCGAAGCCGTAACAACATGTGCTTCACAATGTTTGCCACCGCATATACCTGCCGCTATATCCATCCAGCGCATGAGGACGCCACCCATCAAAGAACCTAATGGATTGGTATCGTTAGGCATGATCATTTCCGTCATCGTGGTTCGCGACTGGTTTACAAGTTTAGTTTTCCGCTCCATAGTTGATGCTTACTTCAAATACCTTTTCAAAATGTTTGATGAGTTTATCGATAACTTCTTGCCGTGGAACCGGATGCTGCAGTTCTCGCTCCAGCGAGGTAACACCTTTACCTTCCTCCGAGATTCCACATGGAATAATCTTATCAAAATAGCGCAAGTCGGTAGCAATATTAAATGCCAAACCATGCATGGTGACCCAGCGACTGAGATGGACGCCAATAGCACAAATCTTACGCCAATCACCAGCCTTTGGCTCCAGCCAAACTCCGGTATAAGCCGACAGTCGGTTTCCCTCTAATCCATAATCTGCTAACAACCGAATGATGACTTCTTCCAATGACCGGATGTATCGATGCACGTCCGTGAACAATTGATCGAGATCAAGGATGGGATAGACCACCAGTTGTCCGGGACCGTGATAGGTAATATCTCCGCCTCGATTCGTTTTATACACCTCAATTTGTTCATTATCAGCTTGTTCTTGACTGATCAGTAAATGATCCATTGAACCACTCTTTCCAATGGTAAATACGGGTGGATGGCTGCAAACGATGATTCTGTGCCGTATGGACTCAGAAGTGTTCTGGCGCTTGAGAGCAACCATCTCATCCAAGATAGCCTGTTGCCTGGCTCTAGCTTCCTGGTAGGGAATTGCCCCCCAATTTTCAAAGAACACCTGCTGACGCATCCTAGAAGATCATTTAAAATTGTTGTAAAAACAAATACGTCCGGATTCGGTTTAAGCTTGTTTCAGAACCAGCCTGATTTACACAGGGCGGCAAAGTTCAGCATTTATCGGCAGAATCCCGCACTGAAGACTGATTCAAGGCTCGTTCCAGGTCACCGGTATTCAATCTGGCCAGGTTTTTGAAAGTGCTAGGATAACCTCCTCCTGAACGATTTCACCCCCACAGACGTTCTTATAATGGTCCGTAAGTACTCCCGGAAGCCGGTAGGTATCACAGACGGTGAACCATTATAATCTTTTGAATTGTAAAACGTTAAAGTCTTATAGTTCATTAAATTATTTTGAATGTATTGTAATTTTGTTCCTTAAGCCAACGCTAGGAATTTTTAGCCAAGGTTTAGTTATAATCTCATGAAACAGGTATTGAAGCTCATAGTATTGATCTTCGTGGCGTCCTCTGCCTTGCGCAGTCAGGAGGTACCTGATTTTGTGCTTCATGATTCCGAGGGCAACTCCCACCAACTTTCCGCTTATCTCCAAAAAAATCAATTCGTTGTTCTGGAGTTTTTCCACTCTCTGGCTACCCAGGCCAATTC
Organism: Lewinellaceae bacterium; assembly: GCA_020636355.1. Classification (GTDB taxonomy): domain Bacteria; phylum Bacteroidota; class Bacteroidia; order Chitinophagales; family Saprospiraceae; genus JAGQXC01. Next base: position 136,351 of record JACJYB010000002.1, read on the forward strand.
AATGGCTTACGACCTTGAGCAATTGTACGAAGTTTGGGGAAATGGAGAATTCAAAGTTCAGTTCCTGGCCGTTTCCATGCGTGACTTTGACGACGATGCTACCTTGAACAAGTTTAAAGTAAAATACCGTGCTTCCTTTCCCCACTGCGGGGTCGACGGAGGGGCGATGACCAATATGACGGCATGGACGGACGGTGTTTATGGTCAGATTCGGTTGCTGCCTAGTTTTGTGATTATCAGTCCAGACAGTACGGTGGTCTTTGACATCCGGGACAACAGTACTTCGGTACTGCTTGACTCCATTGATCATACCCTGTATCGGCTTGGCGCTCGCAAGCCTTTCATTGTTAAAGGACAAGTAACCATGGACGAATCGCCCATGCAGGAGGTTCAGGTTGAGGCAGATGATGAAAGGACACATAATAACCGGGTTGTGCTGACAAACCTGGAAGGCAAGTACATTCACGTGTTTGACTCCATGCCTTCCGACCGCTCCATATTGTTTCGCCCGATTAAAAACGACCGCCATGACAATGGAGTGTCCACCTGGGATATTGTATTCACGATCAAACATATTCTGGGTCAGGAACCCTTCACGACCATCGAAGAACTAATTGCTGCCGACATCAACCATGATGAGCGGATTTCTGCGATCGATGTGGTTGAGATGCGAAAAATGGTGCTTGGCATCGACACCGTATTTAAAAACAACACTTCCTGGCGGTTTATTCCAAAGAATTACCAGTATCCATCGGTGGATTCACTTTTCCAACTGGGCTTCCCGGAGGCTATTACCATCGGTGAAATACTGGACAAGCCAGACAATGCCAGTTTCATTGGAATAAAAGTAGGCGATGTCAATGGTTCCGCCGAAGTCAATTTACTGGAATCAAGAGAAGATGAGCGTAGTGCGGTGCCACTCCGATATGCAGTGTATCAGAATGCGGAAGGACTATCGATCCTTCGTATTTCGTTTCCTGCCGAAGCTGGCGGGTGGGAAGGAATGCAGTTGGGATTGCAACTTACAAATGCACCTTCTGCCATCCGGACCAATCTAAGCCACTGGGATAATGAGCTAACCTATTTTGATCCGGCATCGCAAGAATGGCGACTCTCCTATCCTTATAACATCAATTCAGATCATGAGCCAGCTTACCTGGAGCTTACCCTGGAAGACGGGCCGGCAACCATCAATCTGGCTTCCAAGTTCCATTCCGAGATGTATTTGGATAAGCAGGTAATGCCTTTGCATTTAAATCCAGGTCCAAGCGAACAGCAGATAAAGACCTTTCCTAATCCTGCTCATGATAACCTTACCGTTTCCTTCCCGGCGGACTGGAACTCCGGACAAATTGAAATTCTGGACCTTCAGGGAAAACTCTGGATTCGTAAAGCTATTCGAAACCCGGAAGGTCTGTCGACCATTTCTTTAGCCCATTTGCCTGCCGGTGTCTATCTGGTCAAGTGCCGGAATCAACAAGGGCTCACCGACACGGTTAAAGTGCTCAAAGACTAGCCGGAGCCCTAACCTGAAAACCTATTCTCATTTTTTTGGATTACCTTTGCGACAAATCAGAGAGAATGCAGATAACCTATTATGGCCATTCCTGTGTGGAGGTGAAAACCGGCGGCAAAAAGCTGTTGTTTGACCCTTTTATTACACAAAACCCATTGGCTAAATCGGTTGATGTATCCTCATTGAACCCTGATTTTATTCTCCTATCCCACGGACATGGAGATCATGTACAAGACGCGATACAAATAGGCCAATCCAGCGGAGCTTCTTTCATTTCGTGCTTCGAAATGGTGAGCTGGGTCGAGGGAAAAGGGCTCAAAGGACACCCGATGAATATTGGGGGAAAATGGAATTTTGACTTCGGTACGGTAAAACTTGTACAGGCAGTTCATTCTTCCAAATTACCTGACGGACAGTATGGAGGACCAGAAGCCGGATTTGTAATTTGGAACGAAGAGGATTGTTTTTATTTTGCCGGAGACACCGCGCTCACCATGGATATGCAATTAATACCCATGATTTGCCCTCCCCTTCAGGTGGCCCTGCTACCGGTTGGCGATAATTTTACCATGGGCTATGAAGACGCGGTAGTTGCTGCAGATTTCATCCAGTGTGATACAGTTGTTGGAATTCATTACGATACCTTTGGGTATATCAAAATAGATAAGGAAGCTGCACGCCAGGCTTTTGAGTCGGTGGGAAAAGAACTGATTTTGTTAGAAATTGGACAAACCATAACCATCTGAAATGGGGAAAATCATTGCAATAGCCAATCAAAAGGGAGGCGTCGGAAAAACCACGACGGCAATTAATCTGGCAGCAGCGCTTGCCATTCTGGAGTACAGGATTTTGCTCGTTGATGCCGATCCCCAGGCAAACGCCAGTTCGTGTGCCGGCATTGACCTGGAACAGATGGAATATTCGCTCTACGACTGCATGATCAGTCAGATTCCGGTAGACCAGGCTATTATGCCTTCCGAGACACCGAATCTTCATGTCCTACCCTCCCATGTGGACCTGGTAGGGGCTGAAATTGAGTTGCCAGGTGTAAAACGGCGTGAATATGTCATGCGTGACTTATTAGAACCATTGAAAAGCCAGTATGATTTTATTTTTATCGATTGCCTGCCTTCGCTGGGTCTGATCACACTAAATGCACTCACTGCTGCCGATGCGGTTATCATACCCATTCAATGTGAAATTTTTGCATTGGAAGGTCTGGCAAAATTGAAAAACACGATAACACTGGTTCAGGAACACCTTAATCCGGAGCTGGAAGTGGAGGGAATCCTACTATCCATGTATGACCAACGTTTGCGATTGGCCAATATGGTCCTGGAAGAGATCCGTAATAACTCGGAATACCCAGTCTTTGCAACAGTGATACACCGGAATTCTAAAATAAGCGAAGCTCCCGGACTCCACCGTCCCGTTATCATGTATGATGCGTCAAGCAAAGGGACGGCTAACTTTCTCAACCTGGCCGATGAATTTCTGCAAAAGAACACAACCATCCATTCTGTAAACTCTTAAGTTTTTTTATTTACGTGGCAAAACAAGACAGCAAACAAGAGCTCGGCAAAGGTATCCGTGCATTATTAAGTGGCAACAGCGAACTGTCCACGCTCCATACGACCAAAAGCCCGGTAGTTGGTAATACCATCACGGAAATATCGGTAGACCAGATTGAGGTTAACCCATTTCAGCCCAGAAATGCTTTTGATGAAACCGCAATTAATGAGCTGGCTTCTTCCATAACAACGCATGGAATTATCCAGCCGCTTACGGTTCGCAAATTATCCAATGATGACTACCAACTGATATCAGGAGAAAGGCGATTACGTGCCGCTAAATTAGCGGGATTAAAGAAGGTGCCGGCATACATTCGTACTGCCGATGACCAGACCATGCTTGAAATGGCCCTCGTTGAAAACATTCAACGCCAGGATCTTAATCCGCTCGAAGTAGCCATTTCCCTAAAGCGCCTGCTGGAAGAATGTGATCTGACGCATGATGCGCTTTCGGACCGGGTAGCCAAGGATCGCAGCACCGTAACCAATTACATCCGGCTCCTCAAACTGCCTCCGGAAGTCCAACATGCGCTCAAAGCCAATGAGATTAGCATGGGACATGCAAAAGCCATTCTCTCCCTTGACGGGATCGACAAACAATTGATCGCGTTCCGGGAGATTATCCAGAAACAACTGTCTGTCCGTGCAGCCGAGCAATTTGCACGATCGCTGCAGCAATCTAAATCCGTTCAGAAATCGACGTCCCAAAGTGCTGCGCTGCCTTATCAATACGAACAAGTGCGTAAAGATCTGACCAATACATTTGATACCAAGGTGGATATTCAACTAAAGGGTAAAAGCAAAGGATTTATTCAAATTCATTTCAATTCCGATGATGAATTCAATCACATCCTGGATCAAATCAAATAAGCTATACGTTAATAGCTTATGAAATGGATCTTGCAATTAGTCCTGCTCAGCTTTTTTGTGATACCCTTGTTCGCACAGGATGGCTTGACTTTAGCCAGCAATTCAGAAATCCAAGCTGATTCGGCAAAACCAGCCAACCGCCTGCGGATAAAAGATAAATCACCTAACCGCGCGGCCATATATTCCCTGGTGCTGCCGGGAGCCGGTCAGGTTTACAATGGAAGGATCTGGAAGGTACCCATTGTTTATGCCGCCCTGGGAACATCCTTTTATTTTATTCGTACCAATAAGACGCAGTATCGACGATTCCGGGATGCATATCTGATCCGCATCGACACGATCCCAACAACTTTCGATGAATTTGTCGATGTAATACCGACAGCAGAAGGCATCAAATCCTACCGGGATCAGGCCCGGCGTTACATGGAGATCAGTTATTTTTCCTTTGGATTTGTCTGGTTGCTCAACAGCATTGAAGCCTATGTAGATTGTCACCTGCTACACTTTGATATCTCCGAAGATCTTTCACTCGACCTGAGTGTACCTAAAGCTTATCCTGGAATATCCGTTAACCTTTCCTTCAACAAGGTACCCCGACCTGCAGCAGGCCGGAGAATCGGACCTTTTGGCAAGTAATGCGGCCCATTACATCAACCCAAAAATCTTTGCATATCGGACCATCTCGCCCTGGTTAGACACCTTGAGTTTACCGGTCAGAATAGCCATTAGCGGGTTTAGCTCTCCCGTAACCACTTTCATAAAATTATCGCCACTGGATTTGACAACACACTTGGGTTCGCCCACCAGGCCTTCATCCGCGGTAAGCACGCCATCCTTAAGTGAAAGCGTAAAATCGCCTCCATCATCTCCTGATAATTCAAAGTGAAATGTGGTTTCCATCCCTTCTACCGCTTCTTTCCTTACCTTCTCGGGAAGCTTGAATATAAAGTCTTTTGCAATCATTGTGCTATGCTGGTTTGACTGTGATAAACATACGAATTATGGCGTGGTTTATTAAATGATGAAATCAATGGAGAATGGATCCGAATTCCTTCAGGTACTCCTCCATACTTTTCTCTGTATATCCTCCCGGCAACCGAAATGCACTTTCGTCAACTTGGTTTTCGAGCTTAGTGACTTCAAACTGAACCGCCAACATTCCTTCCTGCAACCGGTAGCCAAGAGGGGTGCCTCCCAGCAGATCCGTAGTTAATTGTTCGATACCATAGCCCACAAATGGAATTTTCAATGCCGGGCAAACAAACAAGTCGATCCCGGGTCCGTCAGGAGATCCCACGCGAACCCTTTCAACAGGAAGCCCCATGATGGTTTTATGCTCTTCCGGAAAACGCTGGATATGCAAGTCTTGTTCCGGTATGTCGTCCGCACTCAGCGCATTTACATCCATCGGATCCATTTTCACCTTGGTTCTCCGTCCAAAAACGTCTGAAAAAAGCGTCACCTCATTATTTGCCCGGTTCCAATAATAATTGAGCTTGACGATGCCGTTCATGATCGTAACCTCTGACCTGGTAAAATCTGGCTTAAAGTACACATTGAGGTGAATCTGTTTAAACATGGATTGCAGGGGCAGACCACTCCTGGATTCCAAGGTATCCATTTGCTGCGCCATAGAATCGGGCAGCTTGAATTCTGTAACGGAAAAGGTCATAACTCCCCGTTGGGCAAATCCCGTATTGCCAGCAATAAATAGGATTAAAATCAAAATTAACTTTCTCATGGCATTACAATTACCGTGAAATAATGCATGAAGTTCCACAAGCAAACAAGAATATAGACTAAAACGGAAAATTCCTATACGCAGTAGCTGTTCAGCTGAAATGGGCTGGTCAACTGACTTGAAAATGTAGTCCTTGACAGGGAACTGATACGTGGCTTAAAACATCCATTCATCAACAAATTTTGCGACAATTTTAGCCAGATTAAGTGCATCCCATTCAGCCCGGTGGTGATGCCCCTCGAATTCAAATCCTTCCCGCTGAACCGTAGACTTGAGTCCGTAGGTATGCTTTAATTTGCGAAGCCGGTGGTATTGTTTCTTTACGTTGATGTACGGCTCCAACCAAAATCCATCGAAGTGATGCATCTCGCATTCCCGCATCAACTGCTTTTGATCAAAATTGCCCCAGGCACAGAGCAAGTATTCATCATCTTCCGGTCTTATCCAATCGTAAAACTCTTTGATGGCCCGTTCAAAGGTTGCGGACCGGTTAACATCAATCTGGGATATCGAAGTCAGTTTTTTGCAAAATGGCGATAGCATTGGAAAATGCGTTGGCCGGACAAAACGGTTAAACCGGCCTACTACTTGCCCGAAGCGATCCAGTCTCAGCGCACCGATTTCGATAACCTCTCTAATATCGGTAGGCGGGTTCCCATCCCAGCATGTTGTTTCCAGGTCAAATACGATAAACATTAAAATGCAGTTTCTGGCTTAGGCATTTTTGGCTGCGACGGCGTTGGACTTCATGCGCTCTTCCACCTCTATATCCATCTCATAACCCGTAAGACGGTTGTGGTAATAAAACAGCAATTTGAAATCCTCACTGATCAACTGCCCGTGGTTGTTGATAACAATTGGCTTTTTAGCATGAAAAACTCCCAAATTTAGGATACCATCCTCTATCAATTCCTGAACTGAGCCACGAATTTTACGGGATAGCCTCAGTCTTCCAGCCTGTTCTGCATCAATTAATGCCTTTTGCAGAACAGACATATACCGGTTAAAGAGATCCATATCAAAAATAAAATCCTCCTCCGGCAATCGGAGAACACTGAATAGATCGTTCTCCTTAAGTTGTTTTTTAAGGACTTCAAATGCTCCGAAAGCTACGGCATGGCTACTCAGAACGATGTTTTCTTTTAAAAACCGCTCACCGATTTTTTCACCCAAGAGCTTGGTATACACTTGTTCTCTCTGCTCATTTACCCCCAATTCATGGTTCAGGACGAAATAATCCTTCACTTCGATCGGCATACCATGTTCGTTGAAACTATTTCCTTTCTCATCCACATCGTTACCGGCGATGTCTATGGGGTTTCCAAAGGATAAGGTGATGTCTGAGCTGGCAGAAAAGAATTTCCAGGCAAAATTCAGGATGTTGGTAATGCTTTTAAATTCGTCCTCCGCAGTAAGGTATTTTTCTTTCCCAATCCTCGCCAGATGCTGGTTGATCAGGTAATTGGCTTCTAAAACACTGTGGTAACTCAGCACCAGTGGAATGACAAAAATCTTAGTTTGCTTATCCTTTTTTAATATCTCCCGCTGTGCCTCAATAATGGTCCCCATCAGACCCAGTTTCAGGCGATCCTCCAGGGCTCCGTCCCGGGAGCGCGTTCCACCCGGAAAAAATAAGCTGTGGACACCCCGCTCGATGGACAAGGTACTCATGGATTTCAGGACTTCCAGGTAGATCGGGTTTTTCTTCCGACGGTCGACCCGGTAGGCTCCCAACCGGTTCATAAAATACCCAAAGAATTCACTATTGTATAAATTCAGCCCCGCACCGTAAGAAAATGCGGGCAGTCCCATAACCTGATCCAGGGCATACCCAATCAGGATAGAGTCCAGGTTACTAAAATGGGTAGGGACTACGACCAGGGTACCTTTTTGAGCCAGCAACCGAATTTTATCGATTGGCCCCTGCACCTTCATTCGTTCGTAGAGGCGGTGCTTGGTAGCGAACATCCGCATAAAATTCCGGCTTGCGGCTGTATTCAGCAGACGGTGAAAAAAAGCCGTCAATGCTTTCCGGGCAAATTTGAAGGTCTTTATCTTAAAATTACCAACGATCTCCTCGGTGTACCGCTGAACGATGATTCGCAAGAGGTCATCTTCAATTTGAACCCTGTTTTCGGAGAAGTAGGCATCTTTTAGACGAGACAGCAGTTTTTTCCAAAAAAGAGTTTCCTGGGGAGGATCTGCTTTCCAGGGCTCTTCCTTGATCCGGATTTTTTCAAGGTAAATTGTTTTGGAAAGCAATGTTTCCAAGTTATCGCCATGCTTGGCTTTTAAGTTCTGATAGGCATATTGATTGACTTCTTCAATAAAAGCCAACCGGTCTTCACTCAGCTTGTAGATTGGCCAGTCTTCCAGGTTGGGCCAGATCTGAGGATATATTTTATAGACAGGATCCTTACTCATTTACCTAAACCCTCATTCAGATTTGCAATATACGTTAATATGCTATCATCCCCCATTTTTGTCACGGTGGAGGTATGGAATTCAGGAGGCATTTCGCTCCAGGATTTCAACATTTCACGTCGAAAAGCCTGATGATTTAGTGCCAGCTCCTGGCTTTTGGATTTGTCTTCTTTCGTATAGACGATGCTAAAGGGGATTCCGGCAGCTCCCAGCCAGTTAATGAATTCCAAATCGATCGGTTGCGGCGGAATATTGCTGTCTATCAGCACAAATGTATTGACCAGGGTGGATCGTTTCCCGATGTAATTTTCAATCATTTGCTTCCATCGTTGCCTTTGTTTTTTGGAAATCCGGGCATAACCGTAACCGGGTAGATCCACCAGGTACCAGGATTGGTCGACGAGAAAGAAATTTAGGGTCTGGGTCTTACCCGGCGAGCCGGAGACTTTCGCCAACTCTTTGCGATTGGTCAACAAATTAATCAGACTGGACTTTCCCACATTGCTTCGTCCGATAAAGGCATATTCCGGCAACCCTGCTTCAGGACATTGGTCCAGGTAGACAAAGCTGCCTTTAAAGTCGACTTCACTGATTTTCATCATGCAAAAATAGCGGTTTCCAGGGATTGCTATGGATTTGAGGGGTCCATTGAGCCATGTGAATCCATTAATGAACTGTTAATTAATCCCTGGAGTGTGTTCAAGGCCATCTTATTCCGGGATGAACCTATCCGGAGATTCAGAACCTGATCCGGCTCATTTAGGCCAAAAACCCCTGCAATCAATCTCCACTTTAATAGGATTATCAATTATTTACATATTATAACTATATTTAATGTTAATTTTTCGCATTTTCGTTAAATAATTTCTAAAACCACCCGATAGGTGTACCTGGCGTCGGGATGCATCGTTCTAATGTAAAACCAAACAAAACAGGTAAGTATGAAAAGGATGTATCTTCTCTTATTGATCGGTTTGGCATTGTCATCAACCCCGGCAATGGCACAATTCAAATTTGGATTCAAAGGTGGATTAAGCTCCTACAACTTAACCCCAAATGATTTAATCATTTCGAATTCGGAGGCATTAAAAGATCTCGACATCAAAGTTCAGCAAGCGGATCTGGGAATTCATTTTGGGATATTAGCTCAAATTAACCTGGGTGGATTCTTTATTCAGCCAGAAGCCGTTTTTAATTCCAATTCCGTTGCTTTTAACATCCAGGACTTCCGGGAAGCTAATGTCGTCGAGAAGACCTTACATGAAAAGTACCAGTACCTGGACATACCTGTTTTATTGGGTCCGCGACTTGGCCCATTTCGTCTTGGCATCGGACCGGTGGGTCATGTATTTATCAACTCTACTTCCGAATTGTTCGACCTGGATGGTTATAGTCAAAAATTTAAGGAACTGACCTATGGCTGGCAGGGCGGTATTGGCATTGATCTCTGGAAATTTCAGATTGATCTGCGCTACGAAGGAAACTTCTCAAAATTCGGAGATCATATTGTTTGGAATAATACCCAATTCAATTTTGACCAAAGCCCAAGCCGAATGATCGCCTCTCTGGCGATAACCTTATAGGACCCGTGAACGGTCGGTAAAATATTTTGTTACTTTGCAAGCACTGATGATCCAGTAAGACGACTTATTGGATCTTCTTTTTTTATCGAGCAACCGGAGTTTTTATGAAACTAACCTATATTGACTACAATGATTTGCCTTTCATAGCTACCCGTGACCTGCACTACCTGAAACAAGATCCCAAACTCCGGCCATTTTATACCTACGAGCCAGTCATCGAAGCGTTTACCCAGGTCATTGAAGCCCGGAAAAAACATCCGGTAGACCGCAACCTACTGGCAGATATTCTGCTCAGACAATATCAAGACCGCAGCACTGAACCGCACACCATTGCCCAGATTGAACAATTACGGGCTGAAAATACGTTTACCGTCATTACAGCCCACCAACCCAGTTTGTTTACCGGACCTCTTTACTACATCTATAAAATACTTTCGTGCATCCATTTAAGTCAGCAGGTTGAAGTCCATAATCCGGACTACCGCATTATCCCCCTTTTTATACTGGGCGGGGAAGACCACGACTTCGCCGAGATTAATCACCTCCATCTGGGTGACAAAACCATCGAATGGCAACATCCAATGACCGGAGGGGCTTGTGGCAGACTCTCACTGGACGGATTGGCAGCATGTATTGAAGATGTCAAGCGGGTGTTAGGAGACGGATCCTTTACCGAAGAAGTGATCTCTACCCTACAGGAATGCTATTCCGGCGAGCACAATTATGCGGAAGCAACCATTCGGTTTATCCATCATTTATTCGGTCAGCTGGGGTTGGTCATTCTGAACATGGATGAGCCGGAATTCAAAGCAACATTCAAGCAATTCATCATCGATGATCTCATTGCGCACCGATCAGCCCAATTGGTCCCTCCGGTCCAGGCAGAATTAGAGGCGGCTGGATACCCTGCTCAGGCGTTTGTAAGGGATATCAATTTGTTCTACTTTTCAGGTAATCAGCGGGAACGCATCGAACAAGATGATAATGGGTATTTGCTGGTAGACACTTTACAGCATTTCACGCGGGAAGAGCTGTTGGAGATCGCCGAACAACATCCAGAAAGATTCAGTCCTAATGTAATTCTGCGTCCCCTCTACCAGGAAACCATAGTTCCTAACCTGGCATATATCGGAGGCGGCGGTGAACTTGCTTATTGGTTGGAGCGAAAAAAACAATTTCAGTACTATGATCTGCCATTCCCTATGCTGGTGCGGAGGAATTCGGCAGCCTGGCTGGATGAGCATGCCCAGGCCAGTATCCGGAAAGGAGGAAGACCGCTGACGGATTATTTCGTTGCCAATACCGACGCATTGATTGCAGATTTTATCCGCGATACCAGTAACATTAGTCTGGAAGATGCCCGGGCAGAGATGGAGTTAATTTTTAAGCAAATCATGGATCAGGGACAATCGATAGACTCCAAACTAAGTTTCCCAATCGAAGGGGTCAGAGTCAGAATGAATAAATACCTGGATCGACTGGAGCAGAAAATGGTTCGCGCTGAGAAAAGAAAACAAGAACCTGCCATCCATCGACTGCTTCATAATCATCACCTTTTATTTCCGAACCATACTTTGCAGGAGCGTTATTCCAACTTCCTGCCCATCTATACCCATCAAGGTCGTAAATGGCTGGATGAGCTTCTGCCCTACTTTGATCCATTGGATCACCGATTCTTGCTTTTTGAAGCGTAGCAGCTAGTTAAAAAGCACCAACTTTTCCGGATCATCACGGTAAGTAAATACCAGCTCGATCTGATCCTGTGAGTTTCTTTCCAGAGAGAGGGGCGGCATTTCATGCAGATCAAAAAAGCCCACATCGAGTATATCGTGGGTGATTTGAGCCTGTCCTCCGGTCAAGTGACATTCAATAAATAACTTATAAATGGAATGCGGCTGCGGGGGATGATTGAAATATTTCGCATCGACAGCAGCCAATAATTTTTTAGGTTCAACGGTGAATCCGGTTTCTTCAAAAGTCTCTTTTACGGCGCATTCCTTGGGGGACAAACCAATGTCGGCCCAGCCGCCAGGCAGTGCCCACAGCCCGTCTGCTTTTTCTTTAACCATCAAAAGGCGGCCCTCTGAATCGAAGACCACTGCACGGACATCCACCTTGGGTGTTATGTATTCGGTTGGTTCGGAGAAATAATTTTTTATCTGTTTAATGGGAATCTTCGCCAGTTGCTGGACCATTTCATCGGTCAAATCGATAATTTCCTGGTTTCGCTCCCTTTGGTAGTCGTTTTCGGCGTAAACCAACCCAATGTGTGCAATTGCTCTCACCCGCTTCAGGTATTCGTAAAAAGGGTGATGTGCAGTTTTTAAGCTTGCTTGCATAGTTATCCGAAAAAGTCCATCAATTCCACCAAACGCTCCTTGAGTTGTGACCGGTCAATAATAAAGTCTAAAAAGCCATGCTCGAGTAGATATTCCGCCGACTGAAACCCTTCCGGCAAGTCCTTCTTTATGGTTTCTTTGATCACCCTTGGTCCGGCAAAGCCTATCAATGCATTTGGTTCAGAAAAGTTAATATCACCAAGCATTGCAAAGGAAGCCGTAACACCACCGGTCGTAGGATCGGTCATAAGTGAAAAATAGGGAATCTTCGCATCAGCAAGTTGGGTAAGTTTTACGGACGTCTTGGCCATTTGCATCAAAGAAAAGGCTGATTCCATCATGCGGGCCCCGCCCGACTTTGAAATAATCAGGAGCGGCGATCTTTCACGCAGGCAGACATCCACACTGCGCGCGATTTTTTCACCGACAACAGATCCCATGGAACCTCCGATAAAAGAAAAATCCATGGCTGCCGTCACCAGCGGTTTCTTGTTAACCTTTCCGGAGGCTACCGATATGGCATCCCACAAGCCCGTCTTACGATGTGCCTTTTCGATTCGCTCATCGTAGGAGGTCAAGTCCGTAAACTTCAGGAAATCGGTCGAAATAAGATCATCAAAAAGCTCGTCGTACTTCCCATCATAGATGAGGTCAAAATAGTCGTGGGAGCCTATCCGTTCATGATGACCACATTTTATGCATTTGAAGTAATTCTCCTTGAATTCTTTATACGTGGATGTTTCTTTGCACTTGGTACATTGGTGCCAAAGACCATCCGGAGTTTCCTTTTTAAACTTAGTAGCTGTCTGAATACCTTCTTTAAGTCTTTTAAACCAACCCATATACTCGTCTTTTGTCCAGAAGGTATGCTCATGGTATCGGGGGCAAAGATATATAAATTACCTAATTTCCAATCCTTCGCTTTAAGATTGCCTACCTTGAAGGACTTGATATCTTTACACCATAAAATCATATCCAGGAATGAACATTTTACTGATCGGATACGGGAAAATGGGTCAGTTAATCCATAACCTTGCTGAGAAAAGGGGACACCGGATTGTAAAGATCATTGACATAACCAATGAAAACGAACTGGATGAATTAGCCGGTATGAACCAATTAAAGCCAGACGTTGCGATAGAGTTTACCCAACCGGAAGCCGCTGTAAAACACATTCAATCATGCCTCCGGCAAGGCATTCCGGTGGTTTGCGGCACGACGGGATGGTATGACCAACTACCGGATGTCGTCGCCAGTTGCGAAGCGAATAAAGGTTCCCTGTTATATGCCTCGAATTTTAGTATTGGCGTCCACCTGTTCTGGAAGCTAGCTTCCGATTTCGCGCAGCTCATGGATTCTTTTGGGGCGTATGTTCCTCAGATCGAGGAGTGGCATCATATCCATAAACTGGATGCACCGAGTGGAACAGCAATAACAACGGCTGAGAAAATGTTGCCTTTCCTCTCTAAATATCATTCGTGGCATCGCCTTCAAGGTGACAGTCAAAACACGGCATCCATCCCAATTGAGTCTTATCGCGAAGGAGAAATACCGGGTACCCATCGTATTGTTTTTGCTTCGGACATTGATCAGATTTCTGTGGAACACAAGGCATTCAGCCGGCAGGGCTTTGTTGCTGGGGCTGTAATGGCTGCCGAATGGTTACCAGGGCATTCTGGTGTGTTTCAGATTGAAGACATGCTCACCTAGTCGCTCGGTTTGCCAGTGATCGCCGGCTATATTGGCCTGAACTGGGAAGAAAATGCACGGATGAAACGAAAAAGTAGAACTATGGGTTTCATCTACGCAGAAGGGGTAAGAGAGCAGAAGTGGATACGAAAATAAAAACCCCGTCGAAAACAACGGGGTCGAACACACTATGAGAACACCCTAAATAGAAGATCTTATGTGTGCAGTACTTGACAAATATAAAAATATTCTAAAATTCAAGAGTTAATTTATACATTTTCATAACTATGATATCTCCTGCCACCATCGATGCCATTTTTGGGAAAGTCCAGATTGAGGACGTGGTCCAGGATTATGTCCAATTAAAACGGCGGGGAGTCAACCTGATCGGTCTGTGTCCATTCCATCACGAAAAGACACCTTCATTCACCGTATCTCCGGCAAAGAATATCTATAAATGCTTTGGCTGCGGGCGGGGTGGCAATGCCGTTCAGTTCCTGATGGAGCATGATCATCTGACCTATCCGGAAGCACTCCGACACCTAGCTGCGAAGTATAATATTGAAATCGATGAAACCGAAGAACCGGATGAAGTCCGGGAAGAGCGCCAATTAAAAGACAGCCTTTTCCTGATAAACGCTTTTGCCAACAAATTCTTTCAGCAAAATTTATGGGAGACAACCGATGGGCGAAGGATAGGCGTTGACTATTTTAAGGAGCGCGGTTTCCTGGAAGCGACCATCCGAAAATTTGAGCTTGGATTTGCCCTTAAGCAAGGTGGGTTCACCGAAAAAGCTTTGCTCGAAGGCTACAATGCCGAATACCTTAAGTCACTGGGATTAACCACCGAAAAAGACCGGGACTTCTTTTGGGACCGGGTCATGTTCCCTATCCATAATCTATCCGGGAAAGTGATCGGTTTTGGTGGAAGAACTATGACCACCGGATTGAAAGGTCCAAAGTATATCAATTCCCCGGAATCGGAAATTTATAGCAAACGCAAATCGCTTTACGCCATTCACCTCGCCAAGCAGGCGATCATCCAGCAAGACCGCTGTATTCTTGTGGAAGGATACACCGATGTCATTTCTCTGCACCAGGCCGGAATTGAAAATGTCGTCGCCTCCTCGGGCACCTCACTCACTACTGAACAGATAGCCCTCATCAAGCGCTTCTCTCCAAATGTACTATTGCTCTACGATGGAGACTTTGCCGGGATGAAAGCTTCGTTGCGCGGACTTAACTTATTGCTGGAGCAGGATCTGAATGTCCAGCTGGTCGCCTTGCCAGAGGGTGAGGATCCAGACTCATATGTCCGCAAAAACGGGAGTGAAAAAATGATGGCTTACCTCAAATCGAAAGCCAAAGATTTCATCCTCTTCTCCATAGAACTAATGGTAGAAGAAAGCAAGGAAGATCCCATCAAAAAAACCCAATGGCTCCGCGATATCGTCGAGAGTTTGTCCAAGATTCCCGATGCCCTAAAACGTTCGGTATATATCAGTCAATGTGCCCAACTCACCGGTGTGGAAGAAGCTATCCTGGTCGCGGAAACCAACAAAAAAATCAGACAGGAACTCCTTAACAAGAAATCCAGTCAAAGGGATCAGGCAGCCGAAAAGGCGGCTATGGAGGTGGCAGACCGACAAGAGTTCCAACAGATAACCCATAAGCAACCTACAACAACTGCGAATCCCGATGAAGCCCAGGAACGCGATATCGCACGCTTGCTGGTCACCTTTGGAGACCGCCTGTTTGATGAAGAGAAAAATGTGACGGTAGCCCAATACATCTTAAACAACATAAAAGACGTCGTGAAATACATCCAGAATACCGCCTATCTGGAGATTATTGACCTTTGGCAAAATGCACTGGACACCAACGCCACGATGAATACCAGTTCCTTTCTGAACCATCAGAACAAAACCGTTCAACAGCTCGCCGTCGATCTGACCACTTCCCCATATACATATAGTGAGAACTGGGAAGCTCGTTGGGATATCATGCTCCAAACGCAAACCATGCCGGAGGATAATTTCATTAAGGACAGCCAGCAAAGCGTACTTCGGTTCAAACTCAAAAAAATCCATTACCTGATTGAAGAAAACAAGCACCGCATCGGCAACCTGAAGCCCGGCGAAGACCCCCAAAAGGAATTGATTTACCTAAAAGTACACCAACAGCTCACCCAATTAAGGAATGAACTGGCCGATAAATTAAAGCTAATCGTTCTAGGGTGATCCATGTTCCCACTCGATATAGCCTGAGAACCATTAATTTTGGCCAGCCAATGCAATAGAGCTATGCAATCGATGAATTATCTTACCCTGAGCTTTTTCATTTTCACCATTTCAGCAGCCATGGCACAATCACCTAGCCCCCGTGATACCGGGATCTCTTTTGGTGTTTTTCCCACCGGAAGACTTAATGCAATCACGGATGTTCCCGGGGTCCGTGTAGGCCAAATATCTAAAATTGAAGCTCCGGATGTCTGTACCGGAGTGACCGCTATCCTACCGCACGGAGAGAACTTATTCGAGAACAAAGTTCCTGCCGGGCTATTCATAGGAAACGGTTTTGGCAAACTGACTGCGATCTCGCAGATTGAAGAATTGGGTAATCTGGAGACACCTATCCTATTGACAAATACGTTAAGCGTACCCACTGCCGCCGATGCGCTGATTGATTATTCCATAGATCGGAATCCGGGGTTGCGCTCCGTCAATCCGGTCGTCGGGGAGACCAATGACGGTTATCTGAATGCAATTGCAGACCGAAGACTAACAAAGGCGGATTTTACTGCTGCCCTGGAACGTGCCGATACAGGCATCGTCGCCCAGGGGTGTGTCGGCGCTGGCACCGGGACCATTTGTTTCGGCTGGAAAGGAGGCATCGGAACGTCCAGCCGTAAACTGCCGGAACAATTGGGGGGATATACCGTGGGCGTCCTGGTCCAAACCAATTTTGGAGGCAATTTGCAAATTGCTGGCGTTCCTGTCGGAGAAGAATTGGGCGCCTATGCCTTCAGGGACCAACTGGAGAGCAGCGACGGATCCTGCATGATTGTAGTCGCCACCGATGCACCGCTCCTGGCCCGAAATCTAAAGAGGCTAGCCAAACGGGCTTTTATGGGACTTGCCAAGGCTGGCGGGATCGCATCCAATGGAAGCGGTGACTATGTCATCGCCTTCAGCAATTACCAGGAAAATCTTATTCATCCATCACGGGGAATTAAAACCGATACTTATACCGAGCTACCAAATGATGCGGTAACTCCACTATTCATGGCGACCATTGAAGCCACGGAGGAAGCGATTATCAACTCATTATGGTTTGCCACGACGACGACCAGTAACGGTAGGACCATTGAAGCTTTACCCCAGTTAAAAGTGCTGGAAATCATGCGTAAATACAATCGAATCAACCGTCATGAATGATCTTCTGAAGCAGGCTTACGACCCCGAACGCTTCGGTGTTCAAGGACACCAGGTCATTGATATCCTGCAAAATTATCTGGAAAATGTTGCCCATAAAGATCAGGTTTACAATCAGGTTGAGCCAGAAGAAGAATACCAATTCTGGAAGAAAATATGGAATAAGCCTTCCGGCACAACTTATCCGGAATTGATCCGGATACTCCTGGAAAGATCCATACATCTGCACCACCCACACTACATCGGCCATCAGGTAAGTCCTGCAGCTCCGCTAGCTGCCCTCGGCGGTTTGCTTTCGGACTTCATGAATAATGGTATGGGAATTTATGAGATGGGGGGCCCTGCCTCTGTCATTGAATCCATAATCGTTGAATGGGTATCTGAAAAAGTTGGCTATGGCGCTCAGCGGGGAGGGTTTCTCACTTCGGGGGGATCTTTGGCAAACCTGACCGCTTTGCTGGTAGCCCGCACGGCAAAGCGTCCGGATGATAATAAACCATTAGGTATCCTGGTATCCGCCGAATCGCATTACAGTGTTGATCGCTCGGTTCGAATTCTGGACATGGTCCCAATCCCGGTCCCTGTAAATAGCAAACTGCAAATCGACCCTGCCCGGATTGAAATTGTCCACCAGGAGGCCGAGAACCGGGGCATACGTGTGATTGGAATGGTTGGAAATGCCTGCACCACCGCAACCGGAACATACGATGACCTCCACCAGCTTGCTGACTACTGTACGTCACGTGACCTTTGGTTTCATGTTGATGGAGCACATGGTGCTGCCGTAATTTTCGCTCCCAAATACCGTCACCTGATCGACGGACTGGAGCGGGCAGATTCAGTCAGCATGGACTTTCACAAGATGCTCATGATTCCAGCCTTATGCACGGCACTTGTGTTTAAACGCCCCCTGGACTCCTACAGAACGTACATTCAGGATGCCCAATACTTGTTTGAGAATGGCGGAGAAGAATGGTTCAATGTCGCCAAGCGCAGCATTGAGTGCACCAAATACATGATGGGGGTCAAAGTTTTTCTGCTGAGACAGCAGTTTGGCGATGCCCTTTTTACCGATTTTGTCACCCGTCTCTATGATCGCGGACACGACTTTGTTCAACTTATTAATAATTTTCCTGAATTGGAATTGGGTCATGAGCCCGAATCCAATATTGTCTGTTTCCGGTTCAATGCTGCCGATAATCCGGACATCGATTTGGATCTGTTGAACCAAAATATACGCAAAGCCATCACCCATGAGGGCAATTTTTACATTGTACAAACTAAAATCCGCGGGGTTCAGTATTTGCGCTGCACCATCATGAATCCATTTACCTCGAAGGAAGATTTAAAAGTGCTTCTTACCGACGTGGTGGAGAAGGGCTATCAGATCATTTCACATACTCGAATCACATCAAATGAATTATGAAACCACTCTCTTTTTTCCAGATTGATGCATTCACGGACAAGGTATTTGGCGGAAATCCAGCTGCCGTCGTACCATTAGATCAATGGTTAAGCGATGACATACTTCAAAAAATGGCTGCTGAACATAACCTGTCGGAAACGTCCTTTCTTGTTCCTCATAAAGAAGGTTTTCATATCCGTTGGTTCACCCCGGTGGCCGAGGTGGATCTTTGCGGGCATGCCACGCTTGCCTCCGCCCATTACCTGTTTACCCATACCGGTTATGAACAGGATACCATCCGGTTTCAATCCCGGAGTGGCGAACTTCTGGTGCAAAGAACGGAGCGGGGCTATCAGATGGATTTCCCGCTGGATTCCATTTCACGCCTGGAAATCATCCCTTCCTGGACCTCCATGCTGGGTGTGGAAATTAAGGAAGTTTACCAGGGCAAAACCGATCTTCTTTTTATCACAACGAGCGCTGATCAGGTTTACGCCTGTCAGCCTGAAATGGAAGAGGTAGCAAAATTAGGCAGCAGGGGTATCATTTTATCCGCTTCGGACGACGAAGGCCAATACGATTTCGTCAGCAGATGTTTCTATCCGGCTTATGGGATTCCGGAAGACCCGGTGACCGGATCCGCTCACACTACCTTACTCGCCTACTGGGATGAGCTTCTTCAGCAGGAAGAATACCAGGCTTTCCAGGCATCAGCCCGGGGAGGGCACATTATTTGCAGCAGTAAAAATGACCGGGCATTGTTAACCGGGAAAGCTGTAACTTATGCAACGGGAATGATCTGGATTCCAAATTAAAACCAAAACGGATGTCGGTATTTGAACAACCAGAAAGAGTGCGCAATGAGCTCATTGCCTTATTGTTTAAATTAGTACGTTCTGATCACTCGATCGATCAGAAAGAGTGGGCTTATATTCTCCAGGTCGCCGATTCGTTAGGTCTGAAAGAAGAGGATGTCCACGAAATTCTGTCCAATAAAGAATCGTACATTTTACATCCGCCCAAAAGTGAACGGGAGCGGATGACCATCCTGTACTATCTGCTTTTCCTGATGAAAATAGATGGAAGGATCGGGCAAAGGGAGAAGGATCTTATCCGCGAATACGGATTCAAGCTTGGTTTCCGCACGTCCATGACCGATGAAATGATACTCCTCATCCAGGATCATGCTCAAAAGAAATTTGACCCTGAAATGTTATTGGACAAAATCCGCAAATACAGCAATTAACTCACTCCTTTATCCCTTCGAAAAGCTTCAACAACTTTGGAGCCTCGGCTTCCCAACACCATTCAGTTGCTGCCACTCTGCAAGCATCCACCATCTCCAGATAACGGGCAGTATCCTGCTCAATGATTTTAATGGCAGATACCAACGCATCCACCGTATACGATTCAAGTAACAGCCCGACCGGGTGACATGCCATCAAATTCCTGTATTCCGGTAATGAACTGCACAATAATGGTACACCGTTCTGGACGTAATCAAAAAATTTATTCGCCAGGCTTAGACGATAGCTATCGCTGGCAGGATCAAGCAATAGCAATCCGAAACTGGCACCAACCAATTCGCCACTAATCTGCTCTGGCAAAACCTGCCCGGCAAGATGCACCCGATCTTCCAGACCGCGAGCATGGACCTGGCTACGGAGGGCTGCCGACAGATCCCCCTCCCCGATCAGCTTTAACTGGTAACCGGGTAATTCAAGCAAAGCGTCGATTGCAATTTCCAAGCCTCGGCCTGCATTCAAAACACCCAGATATACAATGGTTTTGCTGGCAAAGGTACCACCTGGCCCGGAAGAATGATACATGGGTAGATTTCGCACCACCTGAAAGGGCGCTCCGTAGGATTTTTGCAGCGCCTGAGCCAGTGTATAAGAAACTGTCATCCGCAGGGATGCTTGCTGTGCCCCACGCCTTGCCAGCCTGCGCCAAATCCAGCGCTTGATCGGTGAATGCAACAACTCAGGGGTCCGTTCAAACCACTCATGACTGTCGTAGACCAGTTTTTTCCTTCCTAAAAAAGCCATACCAATGCCAGCCAGTAGCGTATCCGTATCTACACTGACGTGAATGTCGTGTCCAAATTTTCGTGCAAAAAAATACAATTGGATGTTAAACCAGAAGTAAAACCATGGTCCCTGACGAAATAGTGATTTTATACGCGTTATTCCTGGCGTAGGATGGACTTCCTCCTTCGCATTCATGAGCCGGCCGACGCAGTGCACTTCATAACCAGCATGGGCCAGTGTTGTCGCAATGCGGTTGACCCGGCGGTCATAAACCACATTATTGGTTACCGTTATGAGGACCTTACCCTTTTTCATTGATGTGGATATTCCGGTCTCCATCGATCCAGATCAAATGCTCTGACTCCAAATGTGTCAGATGATCCAGAACCTGCTTTCTGTGATCTTCGGAAAAGGATTTCACAAACTCAGAAAGAGACCAACCCGCTTTTAACAGACGATTCCATACCTCCTTTTGGGGTACATGTACCGCAAGCGCACGGCAAAGATCGCAGTGTCCACAAGGCGGAAGGTTTTCGTTGAAATAAGTCCCTATCGCTTGTTCGCGGCATTGGCCAACTTCCAAAGTCAAATAAGTATACATTGCATTCCATTGCTCGTACTTTCGGTCGACCAATTGTTGATAACCAGTACGGTCAAAAACTAAATCTTGGGACGGAAGGCGTTCGCCGCTGATTCCTATCATAGGCAAATCGGTTGAAGGTTGGTATACAATAACTTCCATCTTATTCAGCAACTGAAGGATGCGTTCAATTTCATCTTTTGGTGTGGCAAGAAGACTAGCTAATTTCCCTTCGGATATTCGTTGCGGAAACAAAAATATGCCCTCATAGGTCCGCATCAAAGCCTGTAACAAATTCATTAGTTCCGTGGGAAGATCCAAATCGTATAAGGATTCTTTCTGAATGAGAAACTGGACGGAAGCTGGTTTGTACCAACTATCAAGTTGTATCAGATAGCCATTCATCTCCAGAATGCGAAGGGCCGTCATTAAAGGCCTCAAAGGTATGCGGTACTGGACACTAAATCCGACCCAGTCCACCGGCTTCATCTCATCGCCTCCCCCAACTGCCACATCCAGATATTGGCCGATCATTTTATACACTTGCCGAATGAACGTAAAGTCCGGGAACTGGTCCCGTAGATGTTCGATGTTTTTCTCAATATCCTCCTTTTGGAAAAGAAGCACGGCATCGGATAGAGCACCATCCCTGCCTGCTCTTCCGGACTCCTGAATGTATTCTTCCAGGGTTTCAGGTATGTCGAGATGGATTACTTGGCGGACATCAGCCTTGTCAATTCCCATCCCGAATGCGGTCGTTGCAACAATGATTTGAGTACGCCCGGAAATCCATTCGTCCTGCGTTTGCATCCTTTGTTCATAAGGCATCCCGGCATGGTAGGCTTTGCTTTTAATGCCCCTTTGCACCAGATAACGCGATACGGACTCCGCGCGATTCCTGCTTCTAACATAAACGATTTGCGTTCCATGGATGGATTGTATCCGATCCAGCATCTCTCCCCATTTATTGGTTTCCTCTTTTACAATAAGTTGAAGATTTGATTTGGCAACACTTTCCCGGTAGATGGCCGGGTTTTTCAATTCGAGCTGAAGGCTGATATCTTCTCCAACCCGAGGCGTGGCCGTGGCGGTGAAAGCGGCTATCTGAACTTGAGGGATTATGGTCTTTATCCGGTTGATTTGCAGGTAGGCAGGCCGGAAATCATGCCCCCACTGCGAAATGCAGTGAGCTTCATCCACCATCACATATAATTCAGGGAGCGTACTGAGGAAATCAAGAAATCGATCCTGGCCCAACCGTTCCGGAGCTATATACAACAACTTGATCCGCTGGTGTGCAGCCTGATCCAAAACGGTTTGTTGGGAGCGGTAATCCATGCCCCCATGCAATGCACCTGCCGGAATACCTCTTAATTTGCATTGGGACACCTGGTTTTCCATCAATGCAATCAACGGACTGATAACCAGTGTCAGTCCTGATCGCATCAATGCAGGCACTTGATAACAGATTGATTTCCCCGAACCGGTAGGCAAAAAAGCTAAAACGTCCCTGCCGGATAGGATGGATTCTATGATGGATTCTTGCTGTCCACGAAATACCGGGTAACCCCAATAGCGCCTTAATATGTCAAAATATGTTTCCTCCAATGGCAAGATTTTTGTTTCTTGCGTAGCTAATTCAAAACGATCCTTACGACTATCAGACGAAGCACTTAATGTTAAGTTAATTTGTAGTATTCCATTAACTACCTCTAAGGTAGATACGTTTGATAGAACTAGAAAACTTTAACCGGATATGTGGAATTTTCGCCGTTCTTTATTCCTGCTCATCATTCTGTTTTCTTTCACCCTGATTTCCGCCCAAGATGACCTGAAAAGATGGTACCTGGATGATCCAACTACCACCTCCTATCAAGGGATTAGCGTTGATAAAATGTACCAGTTCCTCAAGGGCAAGCCAAGTAAAAAAATTATTGTCGCGGTTTTGGATTCAGGTATTGACATCGACCATGAAGATCTCAAAGACGTGATCTGGATCAATCGCGATGAGATTCCAAATAACGGCATTGACGACGATAATAACGGTTACATTGATGACCTCCATGGATGGAATTTCATTGGCGGCAAGGATGGCAAACAAGTTCAATACGACACGTATGAACTGACCCGTCAATATGCCGAACAACGCGATTATTTCGCTAAAATGGATACCGACCAGCTCAAGGGTAAAAAGAAAAAAGCTTATGATGCCTATCTCGAACTCAAAGATCAGGTAGAAACTGAACGTGAAAAAGCTCAGAAGAATCTGACCGAAGCCGAACAATATCAGAAAATTGTGCTCAATGCACTGGAAGCTTTGCACAAAGGTTTGGGGGATGAGGATTTTAACTTGGTCAACTTACAAAATCTCGATACCGGGGACGATGTCGGTTTAACCATTGGGAAGAATATCGGAATGCAAATTCTGGCCATGGATCCTAATCCGGGAACTTTGCCTGAGATTATTGCCCAGTTTGAGAAGGATGTGGAAGAACAGGTTGACTACTACAAATCCAAAGCAGATTACGGCTACAATCCGGATTATAACCCCCGGACAATTATCGGCGACGATTATACAAATAAGACGGAACACAACTATGGCAACAACGACGTAATCGGCCCGGATCCGTCCCATGGAACGGGAGTGGCGGCTCTCATCGGGGCGACGCACAACAATGATCTGGGAATTGATGGCATTGCTACCAATGTGGAAATTATGGTGGTTCGTGTGGTTCCGGATGGAGACGAACGGGATAAAGATGTGGCTAATGCAATCCGGTATGCCGTTGATAATGGGGCCTCCGTTATCAACATGTCGTTTGGAAAAGGATTTTCTCCCTCAAAAGAAGTCGTTGATGAGGCGGTACGATATGCAGAAAAACATGATGTTTTACTCGTTCACGCTGCCGGAAACTCCTCTGAGGACAATGATGACGGGAACAATTTCCCAACGGCAGTCTACGCCAAGAAAAAATTATTCGGACCTAAAACCGCAAAAAACTGGCTTGAAGTTGGCGCGCTGGCACCAGAGCCGGGTGAACATGCTGTTGCCGATTTCTCCAATTACGGTAAAGAAAGGGTGGATGTATTTGCGCCAGGCGTGCAGATTTATACGGCAGCTCCCGGCGATCAATACAGTTCGGTGGATGGAACCAGTTTTTCTTCGCCCATCGTTGCTGGCATCGCCGCCCAGATTCGTTCCTATTTTCCGGGATTGACTGCTAGCCAGGTACGCGATGTGATCATGCAATCCACCGATGTTTCGAAAGAAAAGGTGGACCTTCCGGGAACGGATAAAATGGTCCCGTTTAATGAGATTTGTGTGAGTGGTGGAAAAGTAAATGCAGCGAAGGCCATTCAGCTGGCTGCGAAAACGACTCCGGCCAATAAAGTCAAAACAGCTCCTGCACAGACACGAACCTGATCATACGAATCGCAAATCTTTCAGATAAGGTTCTCCCAAATGCTTGTTGAGTTTCTCAATAATTTCCTGCCGGCATAGATTAAGTTCCTGCCTTAGGGTGGAGCTAGGCACGCTTAAGCAGAGAACTTGCCGCTGGATTTCAATATTACTGGTTCCTTCTGCGATCATGGGCCCCATCGCTTCACTCCAATAACTCTGAATGCGCTTTACATACAATTTATGTTTCAGCTTCTTTTGCTGGACCAACTCGCCCAAAATGGCGCTGATGTGCTGATCATTTTGTCGTTTCATTTACAATAGCTCCTTCATTGATGTAAAACATCTTATACGTCATCTGAAAATCATCAAGATGCGACTGCAACATTTCCGGATGGGTATAAGTCACAAAGACCTGTGCTTCTTCGAGTCCTCCGATCAATTGGAGAAAATGCCTGATGCGTTCTTCGTCCAATTTATCAAAAAGATCATCAATCAACAAGAGTGGCGGTTTGGTAGTCCCCTGTTTCAGCCAATGCCACTGAGCCCAGCGCATGGAAAGCATGATGCTCTTCATTTGCCCCTGACTGGCATAGCGTTTTGCGGATCGATTGCCAAGCATCACCTGCCAATCGTCCCGATGAGGACCGGACTGGGTACGGCCGAGGCTTATATCGTATTGGCGTCCTTCCTGCCAGGACTGTTGCATTTCACCGGGCTTTAAACTCGGTCTGTACCGCCAGGCAATCTGCTCTTTACCTCCGGCAATAATGCCATACTTTTCTTGCACCTGCTCACTGAATTCGTCAGCAAAAGCCTGTCGACACGTTACAAGTGCCTGACCTACCGGAAGCATTTGATAATCGATGGCATCCAACAACTGGGGTTGGACCTGATGGTTCGCTTGAAATTTAGCAAGTAATGCATTGCGGTGCTTAAGAAGCCGGTTGTAGGTCATAAGATTGTCCAGGTAATGCGAATCGGCTTGTGAAATGGTTTGATCAACCAGTTTCCTTCGCTCTGCAGAGGGCCCGGATAAAACCATATGATCATCCGGTGAGTAAAAAACCAAAGGGATTTGACCTACATGATCAATGCTTCGTGCTATATTCTGGTGGTTTTTTTCCAATGTCTTTTTCCCCTCCCTTGCATATTTGATGACATAAGAATCACGCCTCAACGATGCATCAATCACTTCGCCTTCTATCCGGTAAAAGTCATCCTGGTCGTGGATGAGGAGTTTGTCTTGGCCAGTAAATTTGGATTTGGTCATACACAGGGTGTTCAGTGCATCCAAAACATTGGTTTTGCCCGTTCCATTTAAACCAACCAGGCAGTTGAGCCGTTCATGAAAATGGAAGGTTTCATCCCGGTAGTTTTTAAATTGAATCAGTTTCAGTTTGGTAAAGCGCAAATCCGGCGGTTTAGCCAGCAAAGATACGCAGGAGGTTGCATCCTTCTCAGGTGAGACCATTGGCTTTTGAATATTATCAATTTGCGCAGTATCTTTACCGGGAAATAACGATAAAAATTTCATCGCATGGCGGACGTGGCAGAAAAAGCAAAAACCAAATTAAAATACAGTAAAGAGCAATACCTGGAATGGTATCATATCATGATGCTAATCCGTCGGTTTGAGGAGCGTACCCTGCTTGCCTACTCCCAGCAGAAAGTACGTGGTTTCTGCCATGTTTACATTGGACAGGAGGCAATCGCTGCCGGTTTGAAATCTGCCCTGAAGCCAGAAGATGGCATCGTCACCGCTTATCGTCAACATGGCATCGCTTTAATGAAAGGTGCGTCCCCGAATGCCTGTATGGCCGAACTGTTCGGCAAAGCCACCGGTATTGTTAAGGGCAAAGGAGGCTCGATGCACTTTTTCCTGGCCGAAAACAAATATTTTGGTGGTAACGGTATTGTCGGAGCACAAATACCTATCGGCACCGGAATCGCTTTTGCGGAAAAATACAAAGGAACCCATTTCTTATGTGTAACCATGTTTGGAGATGGCGCAGCACGTCAGGGTTCGCTGTTCGAATCCTTTAATATGGCGATGACCTGGAAATTACCTGTTCTTTACATCTGTGAGAACAATTTCTACGCGATGGGCACCTCGGTGAACCGGACGTCCAATGTCACGGATATCTACAAGATCGGTCACGCTTTTGACATTCCTTCAGAACCCGTAGACGGCATGGATCCTGAGAAAGTCCATGAGGCGATCGAAAAAGCTGCCAAACACATACGAGAAGGCAAAGGACCTTATTTCCTTGAGATAAAAACTTATCGCTATAAGGGCCACTCTGTATCAGATCCTGCCCGTTACCGGAGCAAGGAAGAGGTTGAGCACTACAAGGCGCTGGATCCAATCGAAATACTCAGAGATCGTATTTTAGGATCTAATGTGGTGACCGAAGCCGAGTTGGATGCCATTGAAGAAGAGATCAAAGATGCGGTAGACGCTGCCGTCGAATTTGCTGATAATTCACCCCTACCCGATCCGTCTGAATTATTTACCGATAACTACATGCAGGAAGATTATCCTTTCATCAAGGATTGACTCCATTATTCGAAGCCTGGTACACATCTCTAAAAAGTATATATTTTAATTTACTTTTAGTCTCCATAGTAGGTTAGTGTGCAAAGTTTCCTTATTTTTGCCGAAATTTTGTAAAAAGGTTTGTTGCTATGACAAGACGCAAGAATGAAAAAGACACCCTGGTCGATATCGTTGAAGTAGGAGAAAATGCCCAACATTTCTTTGAACGGTATAAAAATTGGCTACTGGGTGGCGCCATCGGCATCGTCGCTATTGCCGGGGGATTGCTTGCTTACATCTACTTGTATAAGAAGCCTTTAGAGAAGGAAGCGATGGAGCAAATGTTCCAGGCTGAATATCAGTTTAGCCGGGATTCTTTTGCCCGTGCGCTGATTAACCCGGGCAATGGTTATGAAGGATTTCTTGACCTGGCTGACCACTACAGTGGAACAAAAGCAGGAAATCTGGCTAAGTATTATTCTGCAGTAAGTCACTTGCAATTAGGCCAAACGGATGCCGCCATATCCTTCCTGAATGATTTCAAACCTGCCGGTGACATTTTGCCTATTATGAAATATGGCCTACTGGGCGACGCCTATTCGGAGAAACAAGAATACGACAAAGCCATCGACAATTATAAAAAAGCGGTCAATGAAGGCGACAACGACGTATTGACCTCTTATTATATGTTCAAACTCGGACGGCTTTATGAGTACCAGGGTGATACCGCTGCTTCTTTGAAAATGTATCAGGAGATCAAAAGTAAATACCCCAGCAGCACGGAAGGCCAGGACATTGACAAATACATCGCCCGTTTAAGTCAAAATGGTTAATGGCGAGCAAAGGTTATCAAGCGCCGGAAAAAGTCTCTGCCTCTGAATTACGGATAGGCATTGTTTGTTCCCAATGGAATGAAGCGATTACTTCCAAATTATTGGAAGGAGCGCGAACCACGCTTGAAAATGCCGGCGGCACCATCTTGCCTGAACATATCATCCAGGTACCCGGTTCATTTGAATTACCCATGGGGGCTCGTATCTTGTTGGGTCGGGATAAATTTGATGCCATCGTTTGCCTGGGATGCCTTATTAAAGGCGATACGGAACATGACACTTACATCGCACAAGCCGTAGCACAGGGATTAACTATGTTATCGCTCCAATCCAATACACCCTGCCTATTTGGGGTG
Organism: Lewinellaceae bacterium; assembly: GCA_020636355.1. Taxonomy (GTDB): domain Bacteria; phylum Bacteroidota; class Bacteroidia; order Chitinophagales; family Saprospiraceae; genus JAGQXC01. The sequence goes on from JACJYB010000002.1 coordinate 164,661, forward strand.
ATCACCGCCCTGACCATGGACCAGGCAATTGCCCGGGCAGGTGGAGAACATGGGAACAAAGGAAGCGAAGCTGTCTCATCAGCCATCCAGATGGCCCTACTCAAGAAAACACAACCTAAGTCAAAGCCTACCATTGGCTTCAAATCGCCTTTGGGTGATTAAATTACACGAAATACCGACCGGGTATCTTAAACTGGATGGCGGAGCAATGTTTGGTGTTGTACCCAAATCATTGTGGTCCAAAATCAATCCACCGGACGAGGACAACTTATGTACCTGGTCCATGCGTTGCCTGTTGATAGAAACACCAAATCGACTGATGCTGGTCGACACAGGGATTGGCGATAAACAAAGTGAGCGCTTTTTCTCCTATTACCAACCACATGGTGCAGATTCCCTTCATAAATCCATAGAACAAGCGGGATTCACGCCCGAACAAATAACCGATGTTTTTCTGACCCATTTACATTTTGACCATGTGGGAGGCGCGGTGCGTAAAAATGAAAAGAACGAACTAATACCGGTCTTCCCTAATGCGACCTACTGGAGTAATGAGAAGCATTACGATTGGGCAGTTAATCCCAACCCCCGTGAAAAAGCATCTTTCCTTCAGGAAAACTTTGTTCCATTACAGCGAGCTGGCGTCCTGGCATTTCTGCCGACGGCGACTTCCCGGATCCAGTGGGTAGATGGACTCCAGGTATATTTTGTGTATGGACACACGGAGGCAATGATGCTGTTAAGAATTCCTCTTGGTACCAGACATCTCTTGTATTGTGCTGACCTGGTGCCATCCAGCGGACATTTAGGTGCGAGCTATGTGATGAGTTACGATGTCAGGCCTCTCCTGACCATGCAGGAAAAGGCCATCATTCTGGAAGAAGCCTGTGCGGCTGGAGATATCCTGTTTTTTGAGCACGATCCTCGCAATGCCTGTGCCACCCTGACAAAAGATGATCGGGGTCGCATCGTGACCGGTGAACTTCTATCCCTGGATGAAGCCATCCGGCTTTCCCAGTAACCACCTCCCCATGATTTCCCAGCGCCCGCCTGTGTGGTGCAGCAGATGTAAAGCGTCCACTTCAAATGTCGCCAGATAGACCTTTTCCATGAAATAATTCCAGGCCTCAGCAAACCTCCTGCGATCCAAATCTTTGAAGGCCACTGTCATGTGGGGATGAAAGGGTCGTTCTTCTTTTTTTCCCAGGAGATGTGAAATAAATCGCACACAACCCTGCTGGAAGTCATTCAACGGGCCACTCTCTTCAATTCGCAGAAATACGACCCGGGGCTCAAAAGCAGCAAATCCATTGATCGTTATTTTGAATGGCTTTTGGTTTGCTATCCAGGATCCCAAATGGTCTTTGACCCAGTCCACCCTGGACGATTCCCATCGCTGAGGCGGAATTATCGTTATGTGCGCTGGAGACTTCAAAGCATGACTTGAATTAAATCGATCCCGGGCAATAAACTTGAATGCGGTAACTTCCGACTGAATGGCCGGCGTTGGAAGAATTGCTAAAAAATATATTTTTTGCATATATTACTTATGCTAATTTAATACACCTCGAAAGCATATCGTATGGATATTCTAGATGAAAACACTGGTCGTCTTGGTTTGGATGACAATGGCATGCGAGAACTGAGTGAATCCGCTAAATGGGCTCGTATCATGGGCATCATCATGATGGTTATCGCAGGATTATTCGGCCTGTTTGCCGTAATTGGAACCTTTGCAATGGTGACCATGATGGGATCAGCCGGGTTTCTTGGGTTTTTCTACTTGTTATTTGCAGGGATTTACTTCTACATGGGATTGCTCTTGTATCGCTACAGCAGCAATATGGATAAAGCAGGATCAAAAAATACTGCAGGAGACTTGACCACTGGCTTCCAGAATCTGAAAAACTATTTTAAAATCAATGCCATTTTAATTATTGCCGGCATTGTGTTTACCGTCATTGTTTACATCATCATTGGCGCTACCATGATGATGGGTGGAACTTTCCCTCTGGAGTAATGCATTTTTCACCGGTTGAAATTCAGCCGCATGCCAGCTTGCGATTCAATCAATGATCCATCCCGGTAAACGCATTTCCCGTTAACCCAGGTTTGTTTTACCACGCCAGGTAATGTTTTTCCTTCCAGTGGAGACCATCCACACTTGTAGGCAATGGATTCTTGAGTAACCTTATAGGAAGATGCCGGATCCACCAAAACCAGATCTGCCCAACTCCCTTCATCCAGATAGCCCCGGTCTGCTAGGTCAAAGCAATCCGCCGGGGCATGAGCCATCAGCTCCACCATTCTCTCCGGCGTCAAGACTCCATCCTGAACCAGGGTCAGGGCCAAAGAAAGGCTATGTTGGACCAAAGGCAACCCACTTGGAGCCGCCAGGTACTTATTTTGCTTTTCATCCCAGGTATGTGGTGCATGATCGGTTGCCATTACATCCAGGCTCCCATCAAGTAATCCTGCCCGCAATGCCTGGCGATCATCCAACGATTTTATAGCAGGATTACATTTGATCAAAGCGCCCAATTCTGCATAATCCGCATCGGTGAAATAAAGGTGGTGAACACAAGCCTCGCTGGTAATTCGCTTATCCTTCAAGGGGGTGTGACGATCAAAAAGTTCCAGTTCTTCTCTGGTTGATATATGAAGAATATGGAGCCGGGTATCATGTTTTTTGGCTAGCTCAACCGCCAGATGAGAAGAAGCATAACAAGCTTCCCGACTACGAATCAAAGGGTGGGCTTCAAAAGGAATGTCATCGCCATAACGCTCCTGATAGCTAGCAAGGTTACGTTTGATGGTCCCTTCGTCTTCACAATGTGTGGCAATCAGACACGGGGCATCTGCAAAGACTTTTTCCAGGGTAAACATGTCATCTACCAGCATATTGCCTGTGCTGGAACCCATAAATATTTTAATCCCACATATCCGGCGTGGGTCTGTGCGCATTACTTCCTCGTAATTATCATTGGAGACGCCCATGTAAAAAGAATAGTTAGCCGGTGAAACGCGAGCTGCAATGTCGTACTTATCCTGCAGCAATTCCTGTGTTAAAGCAGGTGGCTTGGTATTCGGCATTTCCATAAACGAAGTAACTCCCCCCGCCACAGCGGCTCTTGATTCCGTTGCGATGGAGGCTTTGTGCGTGAGGCCGGGTTCCCTGAAGTGGACCTGATCATCAATGAGCCCCGGAATGATCCATAATCCTGTACAATCAACCTCCTGAACCGAACCGTTAACACTCAAAGTTGCATCTATCCGTTCAATCCGTCCGTTTCTAACCAGTATATCAGCAACCTGTTGAACTCCTCGATTGATGCACAAGCCATTTCGAAAAACTATCGATGTCATATTGCGATCCTTTTGCATATTGATTTCTCCTTGACAGGATTTTCTTAAAGGTACGTGACATCTCAAACAATTGCCCCGCTGACCTGGAATATGGTTCTTTGCAAGGCAAAAATTGTATTTTGCCCTTTCAAACCGTGTACATGCAATTTCCTAAAATAGGCATTCTGGGTGGAGGACAGCTTGGCAAAATGCTGGTTTTGGACGGAGCCCGTTTAGACCTTCCTCTTTACATACTGGATCAGGAAATTTCGTTTCCAGCTGGTAGGGTAAACCGGTTGTTCATGGAAGGAGACTTTACGGAATACGGAGACGTGCTTGCATTCGGACGTGAAATGGACATCATTACCATTGAGATCGAAAAGGTGAACATCGATGCCTTGTTCGAATTGGAATCGATGGGTAAGATTGTTCATCCCAACCCCAGAGCCCTTGAAATAATCCGGGACAAAGGAAAACAAAAACAGTTTTTCGTAAATCAGGGATTACCTACTTCCAGCTTTTCGCTTGTTGAAAATCTACAGGAGTGGGAAGCGGCTGCAGCCAGAGATAACCGCCCATACCCAGTGGTCCAAAAGCTGCGGTCCGGAGGCTATGATGGCCGGGGCGTTTCTATTTTACACAGTCCGGAAGCTATTAAATCCAAATGGCTTTCGGGTCCCAGTGTCATGGAAGAACTGGTCGATATCCATAAAGAAATAGCTGTTATCGCTGCCCGGAATGCCCAGGGACAGGTTCTCACGTATGAGCCGGTAGAAATGGTGTTTGATCCGGAGGCGAATCTGGTAGATATGCTCTTTTGTCCAGCCGCCATAAGTGAGCAACACAAAAAGGAGGCTGCCGATATTGCTGCTAAACTGATCAAAAGTCTGGATATATGCGGCCTTCTTGCCGTAGAGTTTTTCATTGATGCAACCGGAACTTTATTGATCAATGAGGTTGCCCCAAGGCCCCATAATAGCGGTCACCACACTATAGAATCCTGTGCCACTTCGCAGTTTCAACAACATCTGAGAGGCATCCTTAACTGGCCGCTCGGCGATGTAACCAACCTGCATCCAGCGGCTATGGTCAATCTGCTTGGTGAACCCGGCTACCAGGGTCCGGTGTACTATCAGGGTATCGAAAAAGTCCTGGAAATCCCGCAGGCTTACATTCACCTTTACGGTAAGGAGGAAACCAAACCAAGCCGTAAAATGGGACATATTACTGTTCTGGGTAACTCTGCACAAGAGGCTATTGGAAAAGCAAAGAGCATCCAGGAACGCATCAAAGTCATCAGTATCACCTAAAAGCATTGCCATGAATACTCCGAAAAGCGGCCCCTCCCCGATCATCAGCATTATTATGGGTTCTGATTCAGATCTCCCGGTTATGCGCCAAGCTGCAGATATTCTGCTCGAATTTGACCTTCCCTTTGAGATTAGCATCGTGAGTGCTCACCGCACCCCTCAGCGGATGTTTGATTTTGCCCGGCAAGCCCATTTGCGGGGTATTCAGGTGATCATTGCCGGCGCCGGTGGAGCTGCGCACTTACCTGGCATGGTGGCCTCCCTGACGCCGTTACCAGTTATCGGTGTACCGGTGAAATCCAGCAATTCTATTGATGGCTGGGACTCTATCTTATCCATCCTGCAAATGCCAAATGGCATCCCGGTAGCAACTGTTGCATTAAATGCTGCGAAAAATGCCGGAATTCTGGCAGCACGAATCATTGGCTCCCAGCAGCCGGAAATCCTTGAAAGAATGATTAAATACCAAAGCGAATTAGAGCAAGCAGTTTTACTGAAGGCTGAAAAAATGGAGCGAGAAGAGAATAAATAAAGCTTTCAAAGCAGGTTAAAAAAAGGGAGACTGACGGTAATCAGGCTCCCTTTTTTTTATACGCTTTTATCAGGCTTATTCCACAATCATTTCAAATTCAACACGACGGTTCAGCGCCCGGCCTTCCTGGGTATTATTATCAGCAACCGGGTTAGCAGGTCCAAATCCCTGGAATGAAACCCTCTTGGAGATTACTCCTTTTGAGATAATGTAATCGTAGCATGCTTTGGCTCGACGCTCTGATAAGATTCGATTAATGCTCAGGCTTCCCGTATTGTCCGTATAGCCATGGATCTTCAGGTTATAACCAGGATATTGCTGCATCAGCCCGACGATCTGATCCAGGATTCGGAATGACTCCGGCAATAAGGTTGCCTTATTGTGTTGAAATTTGACATCCCGCATGGCTACCCTCAGGTATTCTTTTTCTTCTTTTTTCAGCTCCGGGCAACCTTTATTGGTTGCAGGCCCTGGTTGATCGGGGCATTTATCCATACTGTCGTCAACGCCATCACCATCGCTATCCGGGCAACCGGTTGGCGCAGTACCTGCTTTATCCGGGCAGAGGTCTTTGGCATCCGCAATTCCATCACCATCGCTATCCGGGCATCCTTTCGTCATCACCGAACCGGCGACATCCGGACACTCATCGGCTTCATCCACAACGCCATCGTTATCTCGGTCTTTACCCGGACACCCATTATTCGCTGCAATCCCAGCCAAATTCGGACATTCATCATCTTTATCCGATATGCCATCACCATCACTATCGGGGCAACCGTTCATAATCTTAAGACCGGCAATGCTGGGGCATTCGTCACGGGCGTCCTCGATGCCATCGCCATCTGTATCCGGGCACCCGGCAAAGGCTTTCAGGCCGGGCTCCTGGGGACAAAGATCCAGGTCATCCGGGATACCATCGCCATCGCTATCAACAGCTTCACTTTTCTTGGGTTGCTTGGGTGTACCGGTCGAACCGAAATAATGTTTCCAACCCAGTGAAATCTGCAGGTTATTGCGCTGATCAGCCAGAGACAAACGGAATTCAGCTTGTAAATTGATGTAGGAAGACGAAGCGATCCGGAAATCCACGCCGGCTCCTACCGGTATCTGTAGGTTTATTTCTTTAAGTTGTTCTGCAACGGCTCCTACGCCACCTAAAACATATGGATTTATGGGTTTGTCCTTAATCAGCCGGTAATGGACTTGAGCATCCAGTTCACCAAAAGTACGGCGCGCCCGGTCAATCTCATCGACCAGCCGGATCACTCCAAACCGGATAGGCACGTAAACTTCTACTGGCCCAACGACACGCTGATAACCGACCTCAAAACCACTGTTGTAGTTTTTAAAGTCGCCAAAATTTCCAGCATTGGGACTTTTATAGTCTATGAAAGATCGCTTGAATGACAACCCCTGCTGTCCATCAGTGGATTGACCCCACCCGGTAACGGGAAGTAAGCCTATGCAAAAAAAGTATAAAAGTCGTCTCATGTTCGCCGGTTAATCCAACAAAATTAACATAATTCCTCTTAATTGGAATATCCTATATATTATTACTTATTCTAAACTGTTAATAATGGGGACTCGCAGAATGCCTGGTAGTTAAAGTAGTTAACGCATTTTGCCGTACGGGTGGTATTTGGTTCAGCGGATATTCTCAAAATATCCGGTTTCCCGGTTTTTACGAACATTATCCCAGATGAAATAACGCCCGTTCATGACAATATAGACTCCCGGAGGTAATACCTGAGCGAAAGCAAGTGCACTTCCCAAATTGAAAAAGCCATCCGATGACATGCCGAAAGCATATGGAATCAACGCACCTGTAAGTACAATCGTCTTATCTTCGATGGCCTGGGCAGCCAGGTATTTGGCTGTAGAAACTATGGTATCCGTTCCATGGGTTACCAAAATCCGATCCGCATCAGATTTTTTACAATTGTTTGAAATGATCAGACGGTCATCATCGGTCATTTCAAGGCTATCGATCATCATCAGCGTCTTCAGGTCAATGTTTAACCTACACCGCCCCCGTTCAAACATCTCACTTAAATGGGTATCCTTGAAATACAATTCACCAGTTACAAAATTGTATTCTTTATCGAATGTCCCTCCGGTCACAAATACCTGAATGTTCATAGTCGTTACCTTGAGGGTGCAAAAATAGAAAAGCAGGAGGAAATACCACTCCTCCCGCTCATTATCTTCCGATCCATGGAATGACTTCTAGTTGGCCTCAAACAAGCTATTCGATAAGCCACTATTGATTTTCACATCGGATACTTCGAGCTTAAGGGCCATGGGCATTGCTCCAGAAATCGTAAGTGAATAGGGAATCTTTACGCCATTAACTTCCCGGTAATCACTCGTCTCATTGACGATGGTTCGCATTAATCCTTGTACTTCCGCTTCAATTTCTGTTTTAATTTTCAGATGGGATTGCGGGTCATAGAATTCCTTTATCTCTTTCCCATCAGGAGTCGTTATTTTCACCACCTGCTGACTCTGGCCTTTTACCTCCTCCATGCCAACCAACTCAATCTTATAGCCCTCCTTGAAATAATTCAACTCCGGGAACATAACAGCCTGACGGGAAAAATTTTTTAAAGCTTCTTCATCCGTAATCTCCTCACTTCCCTGCGGCGAAGTGATAGAAGCCTTAGTGCCATTGTACCGCTGATCCATAAAGATCATACCATTGGATTCAATCGTCATTGCCATCATGGTATTGTTTTTCTTCATGGTGGTCATCGTCATGGATCCCATGGCGGTATTACCTTCCATAGTGATTTTGATATCATTTATTTTCGACAACTTTTCCACCCCCCCAATAGTAGCAAGATAAGCGCTAATGACAGCCCCTCCGGTGGATGCGGTTGACGCCCCCATGGATTCCGTAGGTTTGCTTTCACTGGAAGTCTGCGGCGCCATTTTCGGTGAACAGCTCACCAGTGCGAACAAAAGCATTGCACGACCTAATTGGATTACATTTTTCATGAAATAACGATTTTGAAAATCCCTTTTTTGAATTAATTATCTACAGAAAACCAGGCATCTTCCAATTCCGGGTTGAATTCTATACTGGATAGTTCAAAGGACATGGGCACTGGGGTAGAGCCACTGATCGACATGATCTTAGGGACCAATATCCCATCGTGATCCTCATAATCCTTGTAATCAATGTTGGTGGTATTACCATCTGCTGATTGTACCTGACGTATCTTCAGTTTACTTTCCAGCGCATAGAAATAGGTACTTATTGACCCTGCCGGACTGGTGACCACCAAACGGTAAGCCGGAATTCCATCTACATTTTCCACCCCCTTAATTTCAATATGGTATCCATCCTGAAGAAATTTTAAATCTTCAAAGTAAGCGGCATTTTCCTTAAAACGGTTGACCATGGCCGGATCATCAATTAATTCTTTATTTCCCATCTGTGAGATCATCGCCTTTTCTCCATCGAAGCGTTGCTCCTGGACAACCATCCCCTGGGCGGAAATCTTCATAACGGATTTCATATTGTCCTTATGCATGACTTCCATCGAAATTTCTCCCATCGGTGTTTTGGCGACCATTTCGGCTTTTACGTTTTTGATCTGACCGACTTTACTTTCACCTCCTATGGCTTGCAGATACCCTTTTATCACGGATTCAGGGGTAACATCACTGATGTCAGTAGCATTAATCTGCACCGGATCCCCGTTATTATCGTAATAGTATAATGGTCCGAAAGCTTTCAACTTGTCGACCACCTCATCTTTATTCCCAACAACAACTATGTTTAGATGATCAGGCTGCAGGTATTTGCGCGCAACACGCTGGATATCAGCCACAGTAACCGCTTCCATGCGCTGCAGATATGTTTGGTAGTAATCTTCGGGGAGTCCATACCGTGCGATATTCAGCGCAAAAGTAGCAATCGTTTGCGGCCGCTCCATGGCTCTTGCAAATTGACCCGAGGTAATGTTTTTAGTCAGTTGCAATTCTTTGTCGGAAACAGGTTCTTCACGGATCTTATTGATCTCGTACAATATAGCTTCCACAGAGCTGTCCGTAACTTCATTCCGCACACTGGTCTCCGCATTAAAAAGGGCCACATAAGGATCGCTGTTCAGGGATGAATAGGCTCCATACGTGTAACCTTTATCTTCTCTCAAATCCTGAAACAACCTGCCGGAAAAACCTCCGTATCCAAGGATATTATTCATGAGCCGGACGGCAATCACATCCTTATCCCCGGGTTTTAAATCTACTGGTTGCGTTACCTGGATGACCGATTGCACGGCACCTGATTTATCCGCAAAACGGACGGCGGTCTCCTCCGGAAGCGGAACAGGGGAAACAACGGTGCGCGGTACTGGCCCGGGCTTCCAGGTTCCAAAATACTTCTCTGCCCAGGCCATTGCCTGATCATGATTCGCATCGCCGACGATTACCAGGAAAGCCAGGTTTGGCTTGAAATAGTCCTGATAATAATCTTTGCATTTCTGCAGCGTGATGGCCTTGGTTGTTTCTTCGGTTTGTACTTCACCATAAGGATGTTCCGGACCGTAATTTACTTTGCTAACCACATTATTGGCGATACTTTCCGGTTCTGCCTTGGCTGCGGCCAGGCCTGAAAGGGTTTGGGTTTTTAGCTTTTCAAACTCTTCCTCCGGAAAGACCGGATTTAGAATAACATCCGAGTAAACATCAAGAAAAGCATCGGCATGCTTGGTCAGGGTACTACCGAAGGCCCCGGTCGAAGAGGTAGTCATCGATGCGCCGATAAAATCGATGGCCGCATCGATCTCCGCTTTGGTCCTGGATGTTGTCCCGGTGGCCAGGAGGTCTCCGGCCATCGTCGAAAAACCAGCAAATTCACCCTCGACCAACGGATCCCTGTTGATAAATAATTGGAAATTAACGACCGGTATTTTGTGGTTTTCTACCAGGATAACTTTCATCCCGTTGTCCAGCGCAAACTGATCAGGAGATGCGATTTCAATCGGTTTTGCAGGTCCCGGCTCCGGGGCATGAGCACGAAAATCCTGAGCGATGAGACCATGAAACAATCCGAATACGATCAAGCCGGAAAGCAGAAGTTTTTTATCAATAAATGTGTACATGATTTACGGTTTTACGGATTTGGGTAAATAGATCATCTCAACCCGGTTTGCCGGAGTAAAATAGCGCTGGGCGACTCGTTGAATATCCTGACGGGTTACTGCCAGGTATTGATCAATTTGTGTATTGATCAGATTGGAGTCCCCGAAGTAGAGGTAATAATTAGCCAGCGATTCTGCGATTTGAGCCATGGTGGTATTCGATGAGATGAAATCTTTCTCCACCTGATTGCGCAACTTTTGGAACTCATCCTCAGAGATGAGATTTTCCTGTACTTTTTTGATTTCTTCATCCATTGCACTGGACAGATCTCCGGTTGATACGTTAAGGTTGGCGATGCCATATGCTATAACGATACCCGGATCCTCGAGGGGTAATGGGATACTACCGGCAAAAACCGCTTTTTGCTGTTCATCGACCAAAGCTTTATAAAACCGGGAACTCTGCCCCTGGGAGAGCAATTGAGCCAGCATGGAGACCGCATAAAAATCAGGTGTCCCCTGAGCCGGGATCCGGTAACCCTGGATAACCGCCGGCAACTGAATGTTGTCATATATGGTATCAATAACCGGTCCCTTCAAGGGCGGCTCGGTAATGTTCGGCCGATAAACCGGTTTTTCACTGGGTTGAATCGGTGCAAAGTATTTGCCGATCAAACTTTTCGTCTCTTCCAAGTCAAAATCACCGGCTATTGAAAGCACGGCATTGTTCGGTACGTAAAAAGATCTATAGAACTGTACGTAATCATCTTCTTTGGCTGCATTGAGGTGTTCCATACTCCCAATGACCGGCCACCGGTACGGATGAACTGTGAAGGCGTGGGCCATTATTTCCTGAAGGAATGTTCCATAAGGCTGATTGTCAATACGCTGTCGCCGTTCCTCCTTCACCACTTCGCGCTGAGTTTCGATCCCTTCTTCTTCAACCTTGGCATGCATCATTCGCTCGGATTCAAGCCATAATCCAAGGGCAAGTTGATTGGATGGCAACACTTCATAATAATAAGTGCGGTCATTACTGGTATTGGCATTCAGAACGCCACCAGCGGACTCCACATATTTGGCATATTCACCTCTGCCTATGTTATCCGAACCTTCAAATAGGAGATGTTCAAAAAAATGAGCGAATCCGGTTCTTTCCGGATTTTCATTCTTTGATCCTACATGGTACATTACGGAAACCGCCACGATCGGAGTAGAATGGTCTTCGTGAAGGATGACATGTAATCCGTTGGGCAAATCATATTCTTCAAATGGAATGGTCTGTGCAAAAGTGACTCCTGCACTGCACGCCCCTAATACAAAGAGGAGCGAAAATCTGATGAATCGCTTCATAGTTCAATAGTTAGTCTTGCAAAATTGATCGAAATACTCGTATTCATTCATTTATTCTACGAATGAAACATTAACCAGGACAAAGGTTTTGGAGTTCCTTACTGCAAACATAAGGAGCGGGCAATGTGTTTTAATTTATCCGGTATAATTAATCAATTGACCATTTTATCTGCACAGCAGGAGCTGGCGAAAGCTTCTGGTTTTGCCTTAAACACAAATCCCATGCTTAATATATAGCCCATCGCTTCGCGTAGTGCTTCATTGGATCGGAATGACGGATCGGTATTGATGTCTGCGTGAACTTCCAGGCCAACATCGTATTTATCCAGCAGGTCATGAATGCTATAAGCTATCTCGACGGACCGGCCTACTTCGGTGATCATTCTTTCCTTCAGGGACATCCGCTGTTTTACCCGATAATTATTGATTAACATGAAGCCGCCCTTCTTTTCACGCAAAAAGACAATTACGGTGGCATATTCAACCAGTTCGCCCCGCACCCGGGAATCCGTACCAATGCATATTTTTAGTTTATTCCCAAGCGCTTGTTCACGTTCGATGTACATGGCCACGGTATCGTAGAGGGATTGATCTATTTTTTCTCCGTTAAGTCGGCGCCATTTTTCCATAACAAGCTGCTTTTCCCTCTAACCTATTAAAAATTTTCAATAGTATAGAGCGTTAATTATTATGGTTTTATAAACAAATTGTTAATTCGACAATTATTCATAGAATGGAACAAAATGATTAAAAATCCTGTTATAAGGCCGCATATGATCCATCGCATTGTTCACTTTGCGGTATTAGCAGTTATTGTCCATCTGATCGCCTCCTGTCACTCCATACCTGAAAAAAACCACCTGGCCGGCGAACGCAGTCCCTACTTGCAGATGCATGCACGCAATCCGGTGGATTGGTATCCGTGGTCTCCTCAAGCATTTGAGAAGGCCCAAAAAGAAAATAAGTTACTTTTGATCAGTTGTGGTTATTCAGCGTGTCATTGGTGCCATGTCATGGAAGAAGGCGCATTTTCCGACACGGCGGTTGCCCGCTTTTTGAATAGACATTATATTTCCATCAAAGTTGATCGGGAGGAGCGGCCGGATATCGATGCATTGTACATGCAATCCTGTCTGATAGCCGGGGGTGGTTCTTGCGGGTGGCCCCTGAATACCTTCGCACTTCCTGACGGCCGACCGGTATATAGTGGCACCTATTATCCAGCCAAAAACTTTCTGGATGTGCTTCGATATTTTGTCAAGGAGTACGACAACAACCCTGGAAAAATGACGAGCTACGCCGAGGAACTGGAGCAGGGACTGCATAGCTCGCTTAGGCTACCGGTCTCCGCGATTGAAAAAGTCAAGCCTGATCCGATTGATTTCACCAACGATATTCTAAGCCGTATGGATTGGGTCAATGGGGGATTTGTAGGGGCACCAAAGTTTCCTATGCCAGTAATTTTGCAATACCTGCTCGCAGAAGGGCATCTTCGGAATAATCCGCAAGCCATCCAGAGCGTAATGCTAACATTGGATAGAATGAGCAGAAGTGGCATTTACGATCAGGTTGGCGGTGGTTTTGCGCGTTATGCAGTGGATGAACAATGGCACATCCCACATTTCGAAAAAATGCTGTATGACAACGCGTTGATCATCCAGCTTTATGCACAGGCTTTTAAGTACAATCAAAATCCTGAATATGCCCGTATCATCAGAGAGTCTCTCGATTTTGTTTTTGGCCAAATGAAGGGAGATGATTATTTCTTCAGCAGCATAGATGCAGACAGCCAGGGTGAGGAAGGCGCTTATTACCAATGGAAATGGAGCGATCTGCAGGCAGCTTTACCAGAACCCTCTACCCTCAAACTGGCAACCAGTTATTATGGAGCCATTCCCACCGGTAATTGGGAACTAGGTAAAAATGTATTGCAGGCGCCACTATCGTTGAAACCACTTGAACAAAAGTTTGGTCTGGATTCACTGGCCATTTTGACCACCATGACAGAAGTCCGAACTAAATTGAAGGCAATCCGGTCATCCCGTGAAGCTCCCTCTGTGGATGTAAAAGGCATCACCGCCTGGAATGCACTGATGATAACCGCAATCAGTGAATGTGCGCAGGCCTTGGATGATCCGGGGTACACCCAGACTGCTGTCACAACCGGGGATTTTATCTGGCAGAACCTCTACTCTGAAAAGCAAGGACTCTACCGGATTTATATCCAGGGTGTGCATCAGGGCGCAGCCCAACTGGAAGACTATGCTTATCTCATCCGGGCTTTCATCAGTCTTTATGAATTGACCTTTCAAAAGTTATGGCTGGACAGAGCGGATCGATTGGTCCGAGAGGTACTGGAACATTTTGCGGACTCCAATAACCCGCTTTTTTACGGCACCGGAAACATGCAGGATCAGTTAATCGTCCGGGCGATGCCATGGAGTGATGAGATTCTTCCTGCTCCTAACGCAATAATGGCTCAAAACCTGTTTATCCTGGGATCGATGCTGGATCGTCCCGACTATTTGGATCGCGCAGGCAGGATGGCTAAAGCTGTTTATCCCCAAATAGCGAAAACCTCGGATCCCTTCGCCTATATCAGTTGGATGGCTCTGGATTGGTATTTATCCGGGGAACCACATGAAGTTGCCATTGTAGGAGGCCAGGCAGATCAAGTCCGGGTTCAATTGCAAAAACATTTTTTGCCTTATGACCATTTTATGGGTAGTGACCGGGAAGAAAACCTTGCTCTATTAAAAGAAAAGTATCGGCCGGACCAAACCTGGATTTATGTTTGTGAACAAGGATTGTGCAAGCGACCGGTTCAGGATGTTCTTGCAGCATTGAACTTATTGCATGGAAACTGACATGAAATGTATAATCATTATACCTTTGCATCACCAAAAGGCAGTGTGATATGAAAAGAATTCACTTGATCATCGGCGCTATGATCGTTCTTGGGATCGGGCTGATCATTCAGGCATCAGGAGACATGAGCACCTATGGCACCTTCCAGGAAGCTCAGCACACAGGCAAAAAGGTAAAAATCGTTGGCACCCTGGCAAGGGATAAAGAGATGAAATACAATCCGGAAGTGGACGCTAACTTTTTCTCATTCTACCTTACGGATGAAAATGGCGAAACCCAAGAAGTCATCTATCACAAAGAAAAGCCACGTGACTTTGAATTATCAGAGAAAATTGTGCTAACCGGACAAATGCATGATGGTACTTTCCGGGCGACAGATATCCTGCTAAAATGTCCATCCAAATACAAGGATGAAGAACTAAAGATGAAGTCTTAATATGGCTGAAGTGCAGCAGCAGGTTGCTTATCTGAATGAACATTTATGGGTAGGGCAAATTGGTCATCTGGCTATGGTGACCTTGTTTGTAACAGCCATACTGGCCATTTATTCTTTCTTTAAAGCAGGTAAGCTTAAAAACGCTCCCTGGATGAACCTGGGAACCAGTGCTTTTCTCGTGCATACCATTTCCACGCTTCTAGTGATTGGATTGTTGCTGTACAGCATGTTCAACCGATTTTACGAGTACAACTTTGTCTTTGAACAGGTTTCAGATGATTTACCGACAACTTATGTTTTTGTCGCATTCTGGGAAGGGCAGATCGGCAGTTTTCTCCTCTGGATGTTTTGGAATATTGCAATGGGATGGATGATCTGGCGCAGCAAATCCGAATGGGCTGCACCGGTTCTTGGTTTTATGCTGATCATTCAGGCCTTCCTGGCATCAATGGTTTTGGGCATTTATCTTCCCGGAGATATCCCCATAGGACGGAGCCCGTTCACATTGCTGAGGGATTTGAATGATGCACCTATATTCAGTAGTGCAGATTATATCCAGAGCATCCGCAAGATGGCCAATGGACTTAATGTATTGCTGCAAAATTATTGGAATGTCATCCACCCTCCCACCCTGTTTCTGGGTTTTGCCGCAACTGCGGTTCCTTTTGCGTTTGCACTTTCAGGCATGTGGTACAAAGACCATAAGTCCTGGCTACCTATAGCACTGCCCTGGGCTTTATTTGCAGGTGCTGTTCTCGGAACTGGCATTCTATTGGGAGGAGCCTGGGCTTACGAAGCGTTGAGCTTTGGAGGCTATTGGGCATGGGATCCGGTTGAAAACACTTCTTTCGTTCCCTGGCTAATCCTGGTAGCTGGTATTCATACCAATCTGATTGCCCGAAACACCGGCTATTCGGTCAAGAGTACCTATGGATTTTACGGCCTGGCCTTTTTGCTGGTGGTTTATTCAACCTTCCTTACCAGGAGTGGCATTCTTGCCGACACTTCCGCCCATGCCTTCACCGAAATGGGGCTTCAAAAACAATTGTTACTGTACCTGGGGACCTTAATGGGACTATTTGTCCTCCTTTACATACGTACACGGAAGTCCATACCTGTGATTGAGCAGGAAGAGAAACTTTCCAGCCGTGAATTCTGGATGTTTATCGGTTCACTAGTCCTTTTGTTTTCGGCCATCTTGATAACCTACACAACCTCCATCCCGGTATACAATAAGGTTTTTGAAGGGATCGGCTCGCTCATCGGCAAAGATCTGTCTTCCTGGCATCGTGCCATGCCTCTGGAACCCATCGCTCATTACAACAAGTTTCAGGTTTGGGTAGCTTTCTTCCTGGGATTACTTACCGGTTTAAGCCAGTGGCTACGGTATCGCGCCCTGGGCTGGGATCAGAACAAAAAATCTTACTTTAATCGCCTTGCCTTCCACGCTGCCGGCGCATTGGCTTTAACCCTGCTTGTAAACCTGTGGTTATCCATCCACGCCTGGCAGTATCAGGCGATGTTATTTGCTTCGTCCTTTGCGGTCATTGCAAATACGGATTATCTCATTCGCCAGATCAAAGGGAATATCAAACTAGGCGCATCAGCCTTATCCCATGCAGGTTTAGGCGTGATGCTCATTGGAATCCTGTCCAGTGGATTAAATCAGGATATCATCTCCAAGAATACCAATATCCTGAAAGAGGATTTTGGCAGTCTGGCCGATGAAAGCCTTTTTGATAATGTTTACCTTACTAAGAACATTCCCCAGCGTATGCGGGATTATACCCTGCTTTACAAGAAGGATACGATCATTCGCAATGAACGATTTTACGATATAGACATTTACAAACAAGGTACGGATGGCAAGATGACCGACAAATTCACCATCCACCCAGGTGTTGTATACGATGATCAATTCGCCAAGATATTATCCGTAAACCCTTCCATCCAACGTTATTGGAATCGGGATCTGTTCACATTGGTCGCTCAGGTAAATGCCCATCATTCCGGCAATGAAGCATTGCATCAGCTGGAGGATTCCCTGACCTACCGGAAGATGAATACCCATTTGAAAGACACTTTTGAAACCAAGACGGTGAAGGCATGGATTGAAGCCATTGCATTTGAAAGTTCCAACCCGGACTACCAGCCGGAACCCGGCGATTTATGCATATCCCCGATATTCATGCTCGAAAGTAAATCCACCGGTAAGATTTATCGATCCAAACCTTCCATCGTGCTGCGCGGGAATGTCGTCTATAGTTTATCCGATGTTGTTAATGAGGTCAATACCAAAATCAGGTTATCGGATGATTTACTGGATGAATATTTCCGGCAGGAAGCCAGTGCTAATTACTCAAAGCTCGAATTAAAACAAGGACAGGAAGCCCAGGTACAGGGATATACTTTCCACTTTGCAGGATTTAACCGGCATCCCGAACACCCGATGTATCGTGCGGACTCATCCGATATTGCCATAAGTGCTTTCCTTGAAATCCGGGCACCAAATGGCAGTGTGTATCAGGCCGAGCCGATCTATTACATACGTGGAAACCGGCCTTACAATATTCCGGTCTATCTGCCCGACCCGGATCTCATGATTCGATTCACCCATGTCGATCCCGGAAAAGAAACCATTGAACTCCAGGTAGGGAATGATCACATCAATCAATGGACCATACCTTTTGAAATCTCAAGTGATTATCCCCGTGACGACTACGTGGTCCTTCAAGCAAAGATATTCCCAGGTATCAACTTGTTCTGGTCTGGCGGACTGCTTATGATGGCAGGCCTGGGACTGGCACTTTGGAGCCGCAAGAAACAGCGTAGAAGTACTAATGCTTAAAATTGGCTTGGTAGGAACCGGAAATGTTGGCAGTCTTTTAGCCCATCGCCTTACTGGCATACAGTGGATTAAAACACGGAATTCCGATAGCATTACATCTCCGGAATTAACTCCAGTAGATCTGGTTATTCTTGCTGTTCCGGATCAGCAGATTTCAATCGCTTCCCGTCAGTTGGTTGATGTAATACCAGCCACGACCTGGATCGTCCATACTTCTGGTGTAATTTCCTGGGAGCAAATAGATCCATATTTTCTTCATCGGGGCGTTTTATACCCCTTGATGACCATAAGCAAGCATGTACCGCTTCAGGTTATCGATTTTCCATGGCTGGTCGATGGTAATAGTCCGGAATTTATTAACTCGCTGGTCACGGAATGCGCTGATTGGGCGCTTTCGGCACGTGTGATGCAAACATCGGAGCGTGAAAAATTACACCTGGCAGCGGTCTTTGCCAATAATTTCACCAATCATCTTTATCACCTGTCCAAGCGTTGGACAGCGGATAACCGACTCGACTTTGAGTTGTTGTTACCACTTATTCAGGAAACGGTTCTCAGACTTGCCACAACAGATCCTTCCGCTGTTCAGACGGGACCTGCCAGGCGAGGAGATCTGGGAACCATTCACCGACATCTTCAACTATTATCAACCCGTCCGGAAATGCGGTTTGTCTATGAGGTGTTGACTGCATCCCTTTTAAAAGAATATCATGCGATTGCTGAAGACCATTGACCATCCCAGACTGCGAATTAGTATATTTTTTCACAACCGTCGATTTTCAGTCAAAGCAGAAGATCTTCTTTACCAGGAGACAATAACCTTTAGGGAAGATGAAATTGAAAATCTGGAACAATTGGAGCATTTGATTGAAACGACGGATTATCCGGGCCAAGCCTTAAAGAGAATTTCCGAAATGCACCAGGACCGGCTAAGAATGCTTGCCGCTCAAAGACCCGCAGGCAAAAATCAGGAAGAAGATATCCTCTGAGCATTTGCATACTTATTCAGCACTTGATGGATGTATGCTTTTAACACCATCAACCCGTTGTCATAATTCTGATTGTTGGTGATGATCAGGTCGCATTCGTCATAAAATGGCCTGATGTATCGGTCAAATGCCGGAGAAACATGATGCTGATACCGGTAGAGCACATCGGTGATCGGGTAATTACGTTCAGCACCATCACGCTTAATCCGTCGGATTATCTTCAAATCTTCTTTTGCATGGATAAACACCTTGAGATCCAGTAGCCGGCGCAAGGAAGAAAAATGGAATAAAAACAGCCCCTCAACTAAAATGATGGGTGCCGGATCATAAATCACATCCTTGGCAAATGATTGTGGATTATTAAAGACGTATTCTTTCCGCAGCACTTTTTCGCCGGATATGATCCTGATCAAATCCGCTTCCATCGACTCCAGGTCAAACGATTCAGGCAGGTCAAAGTTCTCAATACCATGTTCATCACACTGCTGCTGCTGAATCGGATGATAATATTCATCCATACTGATAATGCATAAATCATCGGAAGTGAAATGCTTGCGCAGATCCTGAATAAATGAGGTCTTACCCGATCCACTTCCGCCGGTAATGCCTATAATGTAGGGTTTCATGTACTGATTTGGTATTTGATTGACCTGGGCTGAAAATTAAAGATTTTTAACTAATTTCAACCCGGTCCCTAACCGTCTCGTTGAATTAATAAAGCAGGATCAAGGTGGATATACTTCGTGGAGCTCTTGGATTGGTCATTCTATTGCTTATATGCTATCTACTCAGTGCCAATCGGAAATCTATCAACTGGATTACGGTTTCGGTTGGGGTACTGATGCAGTTGATACTGGCCGTCCTGATGCTCAAGGTGCCATTTGTTCGGGCGATGTTTCAGTTTATCGTCAATTTTTTTGTTCTGATGATCAATAGCACCAATCAGGCCGCCGTATTTCTTTTTGGGGATTTGGCAAAACCCGGCGGGACGTTTGGGTTTGCTTTCAGTGTTTTGCCCACGATTGTCTTCTTCTCGGCATTGTCTTCATTATTGTATTACCTGGGAATATTGCAACGGGTAGTTTATGCTTTTGCCTGGTTGATGAATAAGACCATGCGACTGTCCGGCGCTGAAAGTCTTGCTGCAGCAGCCAATGTATTTATCGGTCAGACGGAAGCGCCTTTAGTTATCAAGCCTTATCTCGAACGAATGACTCGCTCTGAGATCATGTGTCTCATGACGGGTGGAATGGCAACCATTGCCGGTGGAGTCTTCGGGGCGTACATGGCGATGCTGGGCGGGACTTCACTGGAAGGTCAGCAGTTATTTGGAATGCATTTACTCACGGCGTCCATAATATCAGCTCCTGCGGCTATTGTCGCAGCAAAAATGCTCTATCCGGAGCCCGATCCGGAAAATATCGAAAGGAATCTGGAAGTTCCGCGGTCGCTGGCGGGATCCAATATTCTGGATGCTCTGGCTTCCGGCACCACCGATGGACTGAAGCTTGCTGTAAATGTTGGTGCTATGTTACTGGCTTTTATGGCCTTCATTTATCTGGGCAACTCTGTGCTCGAGTGGATCGGATCCATCACCGGGCTGAATGCAACGATAACCGAACAAAGCGGTGGCCGCTTCCATGGATTAACCCTGCAATTCATCTTCGGTATTCTCTTCTCCCCTATTGCCTGGGTTATTGGCGTAAGTGGCCAGGACATGATCGCGATTGGACAATTACTTGGAGAAAAGACCATTCTCAATGAATTTGTTGCCTATACCTCACTTACTGATTTCAAAGCGTTGGGTACGGTCAGTGAACGGTCCATCATCATTGCCACCTATGCGCTTTGCGGATTTGCCAATTTTGCATCTATAGGTATCCAGATAGGCGGTATTGGAGCGATTGCCCCGAAGCAACGCAATACCCTCACTTCCTTGGGCATTAAAGCGCTCATCGGTGGCACGGTAGCGTGTCTGCTGACAGCAGCAATTGCAGGGATGCTGCTATAAAGCATTGGCATTCCATAAAATCAAACGTCGACTATGAAAAAAATCATGATCCAGTTGTTACTCTTGGTAATCCTTGGTGCATCACCAGGGCTATTATCAGGACAAATTGAAGATGCTCCCCAGATTAAAGAAGGCGATGGTCCTTTTACCCAATTGATCATCCGGGGGGCAACGCTGATAAATGGCAACGGGTCTCCCCCCCAGGGACCAGTCGATGTCGTCATAAAGAACAATCGCATTGTTAATGTTGTAAGCGTCGGAGCTCCGGGAGTTCCTATTGACCAAAACCGTCGACCAAAACTTGAGGAAGGTGGAAAAGAGCTGGATGCAGAAGGCATGTATTTACTTCCCGGTTTTATTGATATGCATGGTCATATTGGTGGTAAGGCACAGGGCACTCCGGCTGAATATGTCTTTAAACTTTGGATGGCTCATGGTGTCACGACCATCCGCGAACCAGGTAGTGGCAACGGCCTGGATTGGACACTGAAACATAAAGTATTAAGTGCAGAAAATAAGATTACTGCCCCCCGGATCTTTGCCTACACCTTTTTTGGAGCGGGAAGCGACAAACCCATCGCCACTGCAGAAGATGCGCGTGTTTGGGTTCGGCAAAATGCTAAAAATGGTGCCGACGGCATTAAATTTTTCGGCGCTACCCCGGAGGTGATGGATGCGGCGCTGAAGGAAAACAAATCCCTCGGATTGAGGAGTGCTTGCCATCATGCGCAACTCAATGTAGCCTGGTGGAATGCCTTACAATCAGCGCGTGCCGGACTCACGTCCATGGAGCATTGGTATGGTTTGCCCGAAGCGCTTTTTGATGGCCAGACGGTGCAGGATTATCCGCCAGATTACAACTACAACAACGAACAGGACCGTTTCTCTGAAGCTGGAAAGTTATGGGAGCAGGCGGCAAAACCCGGATCGGAAAAGTGGAATGCAGTCATGGACGAACTGCTGGACCTTGATTTCACACTGGATCCAACGTTTAACATTTACGAGGCAAGCCGGGATCTGCACCGGGCCAGGACTCAGGAGTGGCATCAGGACTACACCTTACCCACATTATGGGAATTCTACGCACCATCACGCGTGTCCCATGGTTCCTACTGGCACGACTGGGGTACGGAACAAGAGGTAAACTGGAAAAAGAACTATCAGTTATGGATGCAGTTTGTCAACACCTACAAGAACCGCGGAGGACGGGTGACTACCGGTAGTGATTCCGGTTTTATTTATGAACTTTACGGCTTCGCCTATATTCGTGAACTGGAGTTGCTCCGTGAGGCGGGATTTCATCCTTTGGAAGTCATCAGGGCTGCCACATTAAACGGCGCACAGGCACTGGGAGTGGAAAAAGACCTTGGAACCATTGAGCCAGGTAAATTAGCGGATATGGTGCTTGTGGAAGAAAATCCTTTGGCTAACCTCCAAGTGTTGTACGGTACCGGGGCTATTAAATTAAACGATGACAACAAAGTAGAGCGGGTAGGTGGCGTAAAATACACCATCAAGGATGGAATTATCTACGATGCCAAACAATTGCTTCGTGATGTCAAAGCCATGGTCGATAAGGCCAAAGCTGAGTCGGGATTTGAATTTACCCAACCGGGTATGGAAAAGGAAATCAAATCCTGACCTTTGGGAGGATACACTCTGGGTATAAATAATAAGTTCGTATACAATTCGATCAATAGCAAATAAACTTTCTATGAAATTCAGATTAGCCTTAATCATTCTAATGGCTATGGTTTCCCAATGGACCTTTGCCCAGCGCAAAGCAAAGCCAGTAACAACCGCAGCCCCTGCACCCATTACACAATACGATCAAAAACTCTTTGATGCCATCCAGTGGCGTGAGGTCGGACCTTTTAGAGGCGGCCGCTCTGCTACCGTAACCGGCGTGCCCGGCAAACCGGATCTCTATTATTTCGGAGCTACGGGCGGAGGTGTATGGCGGACCACCGATGCCGGTGAGACCTGGGAAAACATCTCGGATGGTTTCTTTGGCGGTTCGATTGGAAGCGTAAGCGTAAGTGAATCCGATCCGAATGTCATTTATGTGGGTGGTGGAGAAAACACGGTACGAGGTAATGTATCTTATGGTTATGGTGCCTGGAAATCGGTTGATGCCGGCAAGACCTGGACGCATATTGGCCTGGATAATTCTCGCCATATCTCAAGAATCCGAATTCACCCTACCGACCCGAATATTGCATGGGCTGCCGTCATGGGCGACCTGTATAAATCCAACGATGACCGGGGCGTCTATAAGACAACCGACGGAGGGATGACCTGGCGCAAAGTATTGTTTGCCAATGCCGATGCAGGTGCGGTGGATCTGATCCTGGATCCAAACAATTACCGAATCATGTATGCATCCACCTGGAATATCCGGCGGACACCTTACAGCCTGTCAAGCGGGGGACCCGGCTCTGCCTTGTGGAAAAGTACCGACGGAGGAGAGACCTGGACGGACATCAGCGCTAACAAAGGTCTTCCCAAAGGAGTTTGGGGTATTGTAGGTGTTACTGTTTCTCCCGCAAACAGCGATCGAATCTGGGCGATCATTGAAAACAACGATGGGGGTGTCTTCCGCTCCGATGATGCTGGTGCCACCTGGACCAAAGTTAATTCCGACCGGAATCTGCGGCAAAGAGCATGGTATTATTCCAGGATATACGCCGATCCTAAGGATCCTGAGGTGGTTTATGTCATGAACGTTTCTTACCAGAAGTCGACGGACGGTGGCCGCACATTCCGGGGCGCCAATGCACCCCACGGAGACCACCATGATCTCTGGATCGCGCCTGAAGATCCTCAAAGAATGATCATCGCCGACGATGGCGGTGCCCAAATATCCTTTAATGGAGGCGGGAGTTGGTCATCCCTGATGAATCAACCAACCGCTCAATTTTACCGGGTCGTAACCGACAACCATTTTCCATATCGCATCTATGCCGCCCAGCAGGATAATTCGACGGTTAGGATTCTGCATCGTTCCGACGGGTATGGAATTTCTGAAAGTGACTGGGAAACCACCGCAGGGTGTGAATGTGCTCATTTAGCACCTTATCCGCAGGATGACGACATAGTATTTGGAGGATGCTACGATGGCTTGCTCGAAATGGTCAATCATGAGACCGGGTACAGCCGAGCTGTAAACGTATGGCCAGATAACCCGATGGGCCACGGTGTTGAAGATATGAAATACCGGTTCCAGTGGAATTATCCAATCTTATTTTCACCGCACAACCCCAATAAGCTTTACACCGCTTCAAATCATCTCCATGTGAGTTATAATCTTGGTCAATCCTGGGAAACGATCAGTCCGGATCTGACCAGAAACGACTCAAGCAGGATGGTTTCTTCCGGCGGTCCTATCACCCAGGACAACACATCCGTCGAATATTATTGCACCATATTTGCCGTGGCAGAATCTCCCCGTGAAGAAAATGTTATCTGGACGGGAAGTGACGATGGACTGATTCACATTACCCGGGATGGGGGTAAAAGCTGGACAAACGTCACCCCAAAACAGGCACCGGAATGGATTATGATCAATAGCATCGATCCTGATCCGCATCGTGATGGCGCTTGTTATGTGGCTGCTACGAGTTATAAGTCCGGTGATTACCAGCCGTACCTCTTCAAAACACTGGATTATGGCCAAACCTGGGAAACGATTACAAATGGTATACCGGGCGATGAATTTACCCGGGTTGTCCGCGTAGATCCGGAGAAGCAAGGCTTACTGTATGCCGGTACGGAAAAAGGGATGTGGATTTCCTTTGACGACGGAGCTAATTGGCAACCGTTCCAGCTGAACCTACCCATAGTTCCTGTTACCGATCTGACGATCAAGGATAATAATCTGATCGCCGCAACCCAGGGACGTGCCCTGTGGATGATTGATGACCTGACACCGATGCAACAACTCAGTGATGCCGTTAAGAACGCAAAATCTTATCTCTTTAAACCATTAGCTGCCTACCGGATGAATGGAGGCCAGGCTCGACGGGCCACACTGACCATGGGGACCAACCATCCCAATGGTGTTATGATTTACTATTACCTGGCTGACAAACCATCTCCTAAGGATTCGATGGAACTGACCATAACAGATCAACACGGTAAGACCATTCAGACTTTCTCGACTTATGCCAAAGACCGGGAACATAAGCTGGAACCGAAACAGGGATCCAACTTGTTTGTCTGGGATATGATGGAGGATCCCGCTGAGCGATTTGACGGATTAATCATGTGGTGGGCTTCTTTAAGCGGACCAAAAGCAGTACCCGGAAATTATCAGGTCACCCTGAAGTCTTTAGGTACCGAACAGACACAAGATTTCGAAATCCTGAAGGATCCCCGTGGCACCGGTACCATCGCTGATATTCAGAAACAACACGATTTTCTGGCTGAAATCAGGGATAAAATGACGGAGACACACCGGACCATTGAAGATATCCGCCTGGTGCGTAAACAAATGAAGGGCTATGAGGAAATGATCAAAGGAATGGATCAAGTTGATGAGATTATAGCCAAAATGAAAAACATCGACAGTGCCATGACTCAAATTGAAGAGGCATTGTACCAGACGAAAAACCAGAGTCCTCAGGATCCGCTCAACTTCCCTATCCGGTTGAACAATAAGTTGGCGCACCTGACGACGCTGACCAGTGGAAATGATTTCCCACCAACAGTCCAGGCTATAGCTGTAAAAGATGAGTTGATTGGCGAAATAGATTCGTATTTAAATCAATTCAAACAATTAACGGTGGCTGATCTGAAGATGCTCAATCAGATGATCCGGGATCGGACGATCGACGCAATCATGCTTAAAAAGCGTGAATAGGTTCCGTTAATTCATCCCTGAGGCATCCATGTCAACCACCAGATCCATGCGAAAGATCATTCATATTGACATGGATGCCTTTTTTGCTTCGGTTGAGCAGCTGGACAATCCTGAATTGAGGGGTAAACCCATAGCGGTGGGTGGATCTCGCAACCGGGGTGTCGTGGCAGCAGCTTCGTATGAAGCCAGAACGTATGGCGTCCATTCGGCAATGCCCTCCAGAATGGCCTATGAAAAATGCCCGCACATCGTTTTTGTGAAACCACGTTTTACCCGCTATAAGGAAGTCTCGCAACAAATACGTCAGATCTTTTATGAATACACCGATCTCGTGGAGCCTCTGTCCCTGGACGAAGCATACCTTGATGTCACTGAAAATAAAGCCGGCATTTCTTCGGCAGCAAAAATTGCCAAGGAGATAAAACGGAAAATTTTGCAAACAACCGGCCTCACGGCTTCAGCCGGCATTGCTATGAATAAATTCCTTGCTAAAATAGCCTCGGACATCAATAAACCGGATGGTTGTACATTGATCCTGCCAGAACATTCAGATGACTTCATTGCCGGCTTACCGATCGAGAAATTTTTTGGAATTGGCAAAGCCACATCTGAAAAAATGCACCAGCTTGGCATCCATTCCGGTGCTGAACTCAGACAATTTGATCGACTGGATCTGGTTCGATGGTTCGGGAAAATGGGTCATTATTATTTCGAAATAGTCCGCGGCATGGATGATCGTCCGGTCATCCCGAATAGGGAGAGAAAATCGATTTCTGCCGAAACCACATTTGATGTGGATATTCCAAGCATCGACCTTTGCCGGTCGGAGATTGTGCGACTTTCCGATCGGGTCACTGCAAGTGCTGCGTCATTGGGGGTTAAAGGACGAACCGTCAGTATAAAGATCCGCTTCTCCGACTTTACGACGCTCCAGAAACAAAAATCATTTCCTGAAGCCACGAATGACCAGGAATTTATTCGAAGTGTTGCGATGGAATTACTCGATTATTTCAGCGATCAATACCGTCCAGTCCGACTTCTTGGGGTAGGTTTGCACAATTTTGAGCATTACCGGGAAGGGCAAATGGAATTATTTTAAGTCGATCTAAGCAGAAAAATCAAATGAGGCTACGGACGCACTCAAATGCCTCAAATAGATTAGCCTTGGCATTTCGGGTCATAGGCATGCCCAGTTCCCACCGGTATCCGGTAATGGACAGGAGCCATGCCTCTGGTATTTGTTCATAAAGCACACCCGAGAGATGCAACAGACTACCTGGAGATAATGCATGCGTAGACCAGGAGCCATCCTCTTCCGGGAAAACCGGCTCCAGTGCATAACCACCCTTGATCCGTGTGACATGCGAATCCACAAATAAGACTTTGTCGTAAGCGGTGATCATTGAGGCATCCTCTATCTGTAACTGAAATACCTGGCGGACTTCCAGAGGGATACCCAAAGCCTGGACTAACTCGAGGAATTTCCAGCCAAGGCCATCATCCTGTCTGGCCGTATTCCCTATCCCTATAACCAATATTTTCTCACGATCTGGTTGCGGTTTGAATAATATTTCCTCTACGGTCTTGGACTTCAACATAAAGCGGCATTTTTCCCAGTGCGTGTGTCGCACAACTTAAACACGGATCATAAGCCCGTATAGCAATTTCAACCTGATTAAGCATCTGTTCGGTAACTTCAAACCGGTTGTCCAATACATTTTGGGCTACCCATTTTACTGCCCGATTCATCGGTTCATTGTTATGTGTGGTGGAAACGATCAAATTGCATCGTGTGATCATTCCCTTATCGTCAATTTCGTAATGGTGGATAAGTGTACCCCGGGGAGCTTCAATAACCCCGATACCTTGTGATCTTTGTATGCCTTCCCTCCTCAAATCATCACCAAGGATGGCTTCATCGTTCAATAAGTCACGAATTGCCTCCGCACAATGCAGCATTTCAATTAATCGTGCCCAGTGCGTGTGCATGGTCATATTATTGGTCTTGCCGCCCGTATAATCCCTGAAGATTTTCCTTTCCGCCTCAGCTAATGGGGTCGAAATGTACGTACTCACGTTTATTCTGGCCAATGGCCCTACCCTGTTCCAACCTTTCTCTTCACCCAATTCCTTTAGGTATGGAAACTTGAGATAACTCCAGGGCTTGACGAGTTCGGCAAAATGGTCAACATAGTCGGTTGCCGGCGCTAATAAGGTCTGGTTGCCTTGCGCATCTATAGCTCTCAGGGGACCATCATACAACTCCAGAGCACCGTCCTGAGTCACCATCCCCAGGTGACCCGAAGGATAGGTGGCGAAATAATCAAGCCAGGGAGCATTCGTTTCATGGTATTTTTTCATAAAATCCAAAACCCCGACCATCCAGTCAATGATGTTATCGATTGAAGGCACTCCTTCCCCATTCAGAAATGCATCTCGTTCCTGCCGGGTAAATGTCTTATGTACACCACCGGGCACTGCCATGATGCCGTGTATCCTTTTCCCCGCCAGCGCTTTGATTATCTCCTGGCCAAACTGTCGTATTTGAATGCCCTTTCGGGCCAGGTCCTTGTTTGCAATAGCAACTTCGACCACATTTCGCTTGGCTGCCTCCGCATCAAGGCCAAAGAGCAAGTCAGGTGAAGCGAGGTAAAAGAAGTGCAAGGCATGCGACTGAAGCACCTGACCAAAATGCAGAAGCCGTCGCAACTTGGTTGCTGTAGGGCTCAGGTCATCCGGGTCCAGTCCCGCTATCTGATCGATGGCTTTGGCGGCAGCCAGGTGATGGCTTACCGGGCAGATCCCGCATAATCGCTGGACCAACACCGGCGCTTCCCAATAGGGCCTCCCCTGCACAAATCGCTCGAATCCACGAAATTCTACAATGTGGAAAAAAGCATCTTCAACTCGGTGATTATCATCCAGTAAAACAGTGACTTTACCGTGTCCTTCCACCCTTGTTACCGGATCAATGATTATCTTTTTACCCATGATCAGTCGTATTTAAATTCAGGATAGATCACATCGTATTTGGTGCCAAAAAGGATGTTCTGAACGACCTTCCAGATGTGTTGAGCTGACGGGGGGCACCCGGGTATGTGGTAATCTATTTTTACCACTTCATGACAGGGATATACCCGGTCCAGTATCTTTGGAATATCCTCGTGATTCGGAATGATGTGCTGCGCATTCCGGGTCACTGGTGAATGCAGGTATGCCTCTTCCAAACAGGCTTCCAGCGAGATGGTATTACGCATTGCAGGCAGACCACCCCAAATCGCACATTCACCCACCGATACCAAAATATCACAATGCTCCCGGAAGTATTCCAGGTTTTCAATGTTTTCGGAATTACAACATCCGCCTTCAATTAGTCCAATATCCACGTGGCGGGAAAAACGTTTGATATCTGTCAGCGGTGATTTATCAAAGGATACCAATTCAATCAAATCAAGTAAGCCTAGATCAATGTCCAGCATCGACATATGACAACCAAAGCATCCTGCGAGCGATGCGGTTGCAACCACCTTCTTCTTAGCCGGGACTACCGGTTTTTCAACCGGCGTCGTCAGAGGAATAGCCTCCTGGCTCTCCGGTTTATCGTATTTCCGGTCTCCGAAAGGACGGGATTCGCTTTTACCACGTAACAGAATGGCTCCAACCGGACATAATCGCATGGCTCTCGTTAATTCCTTATCAGACATTTCCGCTTCCAGCTCATAATCCACATTAACTTCAGTACGTCCACCTCGACGATGATAGGAAAACACCTTTTTACCGCTGTCGGTAACAAATTCCTCCACGCAGCGTTTGCAGAGAATACACCGGTTATGATCGATCACCAGACGCTCCGGCTTAAAGTCCACAATACGATCTACAAAGGTGTGGGGAAATCTTGAATAAGTGATCCCCGATTCATACGCCAAGTGCTGCAGATCACAGTCACCACTCTTTTCACATGCCGGGCAGAAATGATTGCCTTCTGCGAAAATCAGCTCCAGGATTGCCTTGCGGTTTTCAATTAAATCCGGGGTATTCACCTGAACCCGTAATCCTTCCGAGACTTTCAGGGAACAAGCGGCTCTGGGTTGTCCACCGATAGCCACTGTACATACCCGGCAGGTTGCTAATGGTGGATCGATGTGGGGATAATAGCAGAGTGATGGTATGCTAATGCCATTTTCGGCCGCTGCGTCGACAAAGTTTTTGCCATCTTCAGCCTGACATGGCTGGTCATCGATGTAGAAGGTAACTTTTTTCATGGTTATCGCAGTTCATTTATAATGCGATCATAAGCTGACGTAGCCAGATCGAGATCAAATGGTGCGTTCTTGGTTCTGGTATGTTGATCCATGATTTCAGGAAATCGTTGGGCGGCTTGAATGATCGCTTTTGGAGCGGTCTGACCCAGACCACAACGGCTATTGTATTCCATAAGCTTGGCCCAGTCATTCATTTTATCCACATCCTCCGTGGATGCCAGTCCCCGTTCCATTTTCCGGAGCTGCACGGAGAGCATGTAGTTACCTGCCCGGCAAGGGGTGCAAACACCGCAGGACTCCTGCATGAAAAACCGGTTATAATTTTGTAAGATCTGCAATAAGTCTCGCTGCCGGTTGTAAATCATTACGGAACCTCCACAACGCAAATCATGCAACCCCAGCATTCGGTCTTTCCATGAAGCTGGAATTAGTTCGCCCGATGGACCGCTAATCTGAATAGCGTACGGGTCTACCGCCCCACACCGCTCCAACAATGCACCCACCGTGATGCCCCAGGTGATCTCATAAATGCCGGGATACAGGCAATCACCCGCGATGCTAAACAATTTGGTTCCCGGAGAATCCGGATGACGTGTATTTAAATAGGGTTCAAAACCCTGCTCCAGGATCCTGGCCGCTGTACATAAGGTTTCTACATTGTTAACCACCGTCGGCTTTCCGAGGTATCCTCTTTCAGTTGGGTAATGCACCCTTGGACGGGGCTCTCCCCGATGGCCTTCCAGGGACTCAAGCAAGGCTGTCTCTTCGCCGCAAATGTAGGCGCCGGCACCAATGACCAAATCAATATCAAAATCAAATCCTGGTATCCCGCAGGCGTCATTTCCAAGCCAACCCTCATTTTTGAAGTGCCGGATGGCATCCTTTATTTTGGGTATCAGGTATTGATATTCCCCGCGGAGGTAAATAACACCCTGCCTGGCTCCAACGGCAAATCCGGCGGTGATCATCCCTTCAAGCAATAGCCCGGGATATTTCAGGATCAAAAACCGGTCTTTAAAAGTGCCTGGCTCCCCTTCATCGGCATTACAGACAATGTATTTTTCGGGATCAGCCTGGTTCCGGCAGGATTGCCATTTCAGGTGGGTAGGGAAAAATGCACCTCCCAATCCGGTCAATCCGGCTTCCATGATCTCCTTGATAACTTCATCAGGAGACATGCGAATCAGCTTGGATATGGCCATACCTTCCTGGTAAGGCCGGATCATCAACCGCTTATTCTCTTCGTCATTTGGATAAGCATCGGATAAGGGACGGTCCGCCAGATCATCGATGTCGGTACCGCTTTTCAACTGGTGAATCAGATGGTGGACTTTTTCAGGAGTGAGGTTGATGAATGGCCTCCAATTAATCAAGGCGGCCGGCTCAACGTCTGAAAGACCAATGCAGGAAGCCATTTGCAAGGTAAATGTGTCGGTAGGATCGGTTTGATTCAAATGGGCTCCTGTCGATTCCTGAAATGCTTTCAGGACTTCAGGGAATCCGGCGAATTCCGAAAGAATGCTATTGTTGAGGAATATTAGGAACCGCCCCGCAGGCTTTCGCCGGAAGAAGTGATAAAAGGAAATCACCCCTTCAAGGTCAACCCAGGAACGACCCGTCTGACGGCTTAGAAGCCGAATTGCCTTGTCGGATAAATAGCCTTCTTCGTGTTGGATTTTCCACAGTTGATTAAGTAGGAAGGTGTGACTAAACATGACCAATTGGTTTGGAACACAACACAAATTGATCGGTTTGCCAAATGATAACTAATGACCATTCTCATGCAGGGAAATGATTTGGCAGGGAGGATTCATCAATGATCCAGATCATATCCCAATGCGACCAGGGCTACCTTTTTATGAGCACATTTTCCTGTTCTTTGAGTTCGAATCATAAAAAACGGTATTAAAATGGGCTCACAAAAATTTGTCTATACGTTTGGTGCTCGCACGGCTGAAGGAAACAAAAGCATGCGAATCTTACTTGGTGGCAAAGGCGCCAACCTGGCGGAAATGAACCGTATCGGGTTGCCGGTGCCTCCCGGATTTACCATTTCTACAGAAGCTTGTAATGCTTATTACAAGGATGGAAAGCAACCTACATTGAATTTATTGAAGGATCAGGTAATGCATGGTATTGAAACCATCGAAAACATTGCCGGTAAAACCTTCGGAAGTGAAAGCAAGCCTTTATTGCTTTCGGTCCGTTCCGGCGCCAGATCCTCCATGCCTGGCATGATGGACACGGTGCTTAACCTTGGTCTTAATGATAAAATCGTTGAAGCCTGGGCGAAAGCAACCGGAAACGAACGTCTGGCCTGGGACTCTTACCGGAGATTCTGCCAGATGTACGGCTCGGTCGTTTTGGGCCTGAAGCCCATCTTCCAGGATGAGGTAGATCCTTTTGAACAAATCATCGATGAGGTCAAGGAAGCAAGAAATGTGACTCTCGATAATGACCTGACCATCAGTGACCTGAAAGAATTGGTGGTCCGGTTTAAAGCACGTATTCATGAACGCACCGGAAAAGACATTCCGGACGATCCTTACGATCAGTTATGGGGTGGTATCATCGCTGTATTTGACAGCTGGATGGGTAAACGCGCGATCCAATACCGGAAAATCAACGATATTCCGAACGATTGGGGTACTGCCGTTAACGTCCAGGCCATGGTCTTTGGCAATACGTCCAATAACTCAGCTACCGGTGTCGCATTCACACGTGACCCCGCAACAGGGGAAAACAATTTTGTTGGTGAATACCTGATCAATGCTCAGGGTGAAGACGTAGTTGCGGGTATTCGTACGCCTCAACAGATCTCTCTCAAAGGTTCTCAGCGGTGGGCTAAGCTTGCCAATATTTCCGAAGAAGTCCGGAAATCAACGTATCCTAGTCTGGAGGAAGCAATGCCGACTGTCTATAAAGAACTTGACGATGTACGGATCATGCTGGAAAACCACTACACGGACATGCAGGACCTGGAATTCACCATTGAAGAAGGCCGTCTGTGGATCCTCCAAACTCGGGATGGAAAACGAACCGGAGAAGCTATGGTTCGCATTGCCCATGATTTACAAGTAGAGGGTCTGATCAGCGCAGCAACGTCCATCAACCGTATCGAGCCGGATAAGCTCAATGAATTATTGCACCCTGTGTTCAATAAAAAGGACCTCAAGACCGCAAAAATGATCTCACAGGGCCTTCCTGCATCCCCTGGAGCAGCAACTGGTCAGATCGTGTTCTTCGCAGAAGATGCCGAAGACTGGGCCGCTGCCGGAAAACCGGTGATCCTGGTACGGATGGAGACTTCTCCGGAGGATATTTCCGGTATGAATTCCGCTAAAGGTATTTTAACTGCAAGAGGTGGGATGACCTCTCACGCTGCTGTTGTTGCCCGTGGTATGGGCAAATGCGCTATCACCGGCGCCGGTAGCCTGATTATTGATTATACAAACCGTCAGTTTCGGGTTGGCGATGTGGTTTATAAAGAAGGAGACTGGATCTCCCTGGACGGCTACACCGGCTACATCTATGAAGGTCGGGTTCCAACCAAGGATCCGGAAATCAGCACTCACTTACAAAAACTGATGACGATCGCCGACAGCCAGTCCCGTCTGCGCGTGCTAGCCAATGCCGATACGCCAACCGATGCCAAAACCGCTCGTGAGTTCGGCGCCAGAGGTATTGGACTTTGCCGTACCGAACACATGTTCTTCAAGCCGGAAAGAATACGGATTGTCCGCGAAATGGTTTTAGCAAAAGATGAAGCCGGTCGCCGGAGAGCCTTGGATAAACTGTTGCCAATCCAGATGCAGGATTTCGAAGAAATTCTCGAAGTAATGCACGATTTGCCAGTCACCATCCGATTGCTGGATCCACCTTTGCATGAATTCTTGCCTGAGGACGAAGCTGCCGAAAGAATGATCGCCGAAGACCTTGGCATCACCTTCGAGGAAGTACTGGATCGGGTAAATACATTACACGAAACCAACCCAATGCTTGGTCACCGTGGTTGCCGCCTGGCTAACACCTATCCGGAGATCACCCAGATGCAAGTACATGCTATCTTGGAGGCCAGCATCCATTTGAAAAAACGTGGTGTACATGTATATCCTGAAATTATGATCCCTCTGACCAGTATAGGCAATGAGTTGCGTATGCAGATCAAGATCATCCGGGATACCGCTGAGGAGATCTTTGCCAAATACAACGATACCGTTGACTACAAAGTTGGCACCATGATCGAAATTCCCAGAGCCGTTATTATTGCCGATCAGATCGCTCCGATGGTAGACTTCTTCTCATTCGGAACCAATGACCTGACTCAGATGACATTCGGTTTCTCGCGGGATGATATCGGAAAATTCCTGCCGATTTATCTGGAAAAAGGCATCCTCAAAAAAGATCCTTTCCAATCCATCGACCAGGATGGTGTAGGCCAGTTGGTCAGTGTAGGCACGGCTAACGGTAAGCGAGTAAACGATCATTTGAAAGTGGGTGTCTGCGGAGAACACGGAGGAGATCCCGATTCGATCCGTTTCTTCCACCGTAGTGAACTGGACTACGTGAGCTGCTCTCCATTCCGGATTCCGATTGCCCGGTTTGTTGCCGCACAGTCTGCAATTAATGAAAAGATGTCTGATGAGGCATTGAAAATTAAAGCAGCCGAGCTTGCATAATTAATGCAAAGATCACTTAAAGGTTAACATAGGACATTAAAGGCCGGGGGATTATTCCTCCGGTCTTTTTTTATCCTATCCGGAAAATCGGTTTAACTTACTGACCGGTAGATCAAATGCTGGACCTCCTCCAGCGCTTTCTGCTTACTGGTCAATTTTTTCCGTTCAGCGGTTAATGGACCTCCTTTCATGGAATTCAGTTCCAATGAAATCTTGTACATCAGATCCTCTACTGCCTCCAATAATAAGTCCTTGTATTTAATGTCCACGCTTACCATAAGGTGGGATTTTTTTACTCCTTTCTAAGATAACAATTCTCAAAGCATTCCGGATCCATTACGACAACCAGAATGTCATTGATCCAGGAGCATATGACTCGTCTTCATATTAAGATAAATTGGCATAATTTCTGAAGTTATTAATCCACTATGAACATTGAAGAGATAAACAAGCGGCATCTGTTCAAGACCGATCAACTGTACCGGATTGGTTTCGGGCTTTACAGTCGCTTACTGGATTACCGCAATGGGGTCATTTATCTGGAAGTATTGTTCGATAAGCGCTGGAAATCCGATTACAATGGCACAGCCTATGAATTAGCCCGGTGCTGGAGAGACAACAACACCGAACTGGGTAAAGCGATCGGTTGCAAGGTTTTCATCATAGATGCACGCAAATTCCCTTACAAGAAAGACCTTTTCAGAAACAAGATCCGTCCTGAGTACGACGCTCGCAAGGGTCTCCTGTTTAAAGAAAACTTACTTAACTAGGTCATCGTATATCCATATTTTCATGCCCATTCACTCACTGATAACACATCCAGGACGGAATACAGTCAGGAGATATCGATCATTTTCCTTTAACCATGACACGGCCCTTTCCCATCCGGCTAGATGTGTTAACTTTGGATAAATCAATTGAATCGTGAGTATCACACTGATCATCATTGTGGTGACCGTTCTGGTTTCCTACCTGGCTTTCAGCAATCCCGTCACCTTTGAAAAGCTCAAACATTACCCCTATCAAATACAGCGGGACCAATCCTACTACCGTATTCTTACCGGCGGGTTACTCCATGGAGACTGGATGCACCTGGGCATCAACATGTACGTATTTTACCTCTTCGGTACTTATGTAGAGCAAGTTTATGCGGCAGAATTTGGCGTAGGCAAAGGACGTCTTCTTTATTTCATGCTTTATTTCATCAGCTTGATCACAGCCAATTTTGTAACCTTTCTCCGGCACCGGCAAAATCCGACATTTGCCTCGGTGGGAGCTTCCGGTGCGGTCTCTGGTGTCGTATTTTCGTTCATTGTATTTAATCCCTGGAGCATGTTACTGCTCTTTTTTATCATACCCATCCCAGCCATCATTTTTGCAGTACTTTACGTCTTCTATTCCTTCTATGCCAGCCGTAAAGGTCTCCAGCCTCATTACGACCATGAGGGACACCTGTATGGGTCTCTTGCAGGGTTCCTGTTTACCTTGTTGCTTAAAAAAGACTTTATCATTGAGTTTATCCAGCGTATCAGTCACCCGAATTTTCAATTCTAAAAACACCATTCCGATGATCGGCCAATTCATTAAATATTCATCCCGCTTCGTGGTCTCAGTTTGTCTCCTGATACTGCTCTCCACCGAATGCAGCGAAACAAAATCCAACCCTGCCGACAAAACGGAATCCAATGCCCGGGAAACCCTGATCTGGCAGGATGAATTCGAAGGGGATCAATTGGATACCGCCAAATGGGCCTATCAATACGGAGCGCATGGGTGGGGAAATAACGAATGGCAGGATTATACCGATACGGGAACGCTGACCGTCGCTAATGGCATGCTGGCGATCCATGCCGTTAAAACCGGTCCCGGACAAAAAACCGGAGATTACCATTCGGCGCGGATAAATAGCAAACAGGAATTTACCTACGGACGAATGGAGATACGGGCAAAACTGCCGGAACATCGGGGAAATGGAATTTGGCCTGCTATCTGGATGCTTGGCAATAACATACAATCGGCTGGATGGCCGGAATGTGGAGAGCTTGACATCATGGAAAATGTAAGCTACGACCCCGGCAGGATTCATGTTTCCATTCATAGTAAAGCCAATAACCATGTTGACGGGACCCAAGTGACCTCCGGGCCGGTGGATGTCCCGGATGCTGAATTAACCTTCCACAATTATGGGTTGATCTGGAATGAAGACCGCATTCAGTTTTACCTGGACGACCCCGGTCAAATACTTTTATCCTTTGATCGGCCAGCGGTTCATAATGAAAACAACTGGCCTTTTGACCACCCGTTTTACTTCATATTGAATATTGCGGTCGGCGGCAACTGGGGAGGACAAAAGGGCGTGGACGACAGCATTTTTCCAGCCACCATGCTGATAGATTATGTCCGGGTCTATCAAAACAAGACAGCCATTTAACCCACGTTACCACGTAAGCTTCCAGGTTTAAAATAATTTTCGCTTAACCCACCGGAAAATACCCTTCTCTTATGGGGAAATATGCCCTGCCTGCGCTGGGTATTTTTAATTAATTTAAGCTTAGCTAAAGTTAATGCCATGCGGTTTTCTCTCCAGGAGCGTATTCAATTGCTTATTGAAAAAGATTTGCTTGAAACAGCAACAAAGAAATTGATTGCCTTCACCCAAAACAAGGAAGATTATGCGGAAATCCATAGCGATCTGCAAAACCTGCTCGGCCAGCTTAATCGATTGCAAAAACCCTCAAATGGAAATACCGATCAGGAGCAAGCTAATGTGAGCCGGAACCGGATAAGCAGGCAATTATCGGAAATAAACAATGACATTAAAGAGCTAAAAGAAACCCGGGACAAGAAATACATCTGGTCGATCGCCTGGAAAGTGTTAACCGGATTATTGATCCCGGTGCTTGCTATTTTCATTCCCCATTGGATTGGCAAACACGATGATTGTCCAAAATTCGATAAGAAGCCCTGTAAGGTGCTTATCATGAAATTCCCTATGAAAAATGAAAACACCTATGTTGAAACCAAGATATCGGATGCAATTAGTCAAAACCAGGATTATTTCAACATCCTTTCTTCGGGTATTTATCAGGGAGACGGTTCATTTGATGGGCAGGCGGTTAAATCAAAATGCGCGGAATGCAAAGCCAATTTTGGTATTTATGGCACCGTCGAGCAAAACCAGGCCGGTCAATTCAACCTGGACATTAATACCTGGCCAAGGGTTTCAGAGTTGCCGGACAGTCTGAATATCGACGACAATACGATACCCATGCTTCAGGCCGCGAATTCAATCATAAACAACAAATATTACACCACCTTGCTTCAGGTGCTGGTATGCCGGTTTTGCGACATAACGACCGAAATGAAGGATACGATCATACACAAAATATTACTTAGCACGAACGATATTGAGGGCACTCAGAACAGAGCTGCAATAAAAAAAGTAATCGGATTTATGTTGTACGAAAATCAAATGCTGGATATTGCTGATACCCTTTTTAGCGCTCTAATTATCGAAAGTTCAGAAGAATTCACCAGTTTCGCTTATCGAGGAAAAATTCGAGCAGAACAACAAAAATACGAAGAGGCATTTTTTGACTACTACCAGTACCTCGACCATGTACCCGCAAATTTTGTAGTTCGTAAAAATCGATTTTACGCCGCGTATAATTTCTTATCCCTGCCTGAGAACAAAGCTAAGATCTCAAAGTACTTACCTTTGCTTAACGAAGATTTAGGCCTATTAAAGGGCAAGTTACATCCTGCTGAATGGAGCCGCCTGAAAGACCTTTACGATATTCTGAATAACATGAGGCCAACCGAGCCGGAAAAGTGTACGATTACCGGCAGAATTCACGATCTTAAGAATAATCAAATCGGTGGCGCCGAAATAACCATAAACCAACAAGCGACCAAGTCTAATGACAATGGCATCTTTACCTTCAATCTCCCGTGTAATCAGCTGGATGGCGCTTACTACACGGTTAATGCGACCGGATACCAACCAACGAGAGGTTTAATTGAAAAAAATGTCTATACCCTGGATATCGCCCTACAACAACAGCGACCTACAAAATCGGATTCATGCTATTTAAGTGGCCGGATCGTAACGACTGCAGGGAAGCCAATCTACAAAGCAGCAATTACCATCAATGAATCCATCACAGTGTATAGTGATGAGATTGGTCTTTTCAGACTTCCGGGATTATTATGCGCTCAAATATCTTCCTATAAATACCAGGTCAAGGCGAAAGGATACCTTACGGCAACTGGGAGCCTGGATCCCCAGAACAGCCACCTGATCATCAAACTTAACCCATCCAAAAAAACGAAATTTCCATTTACCCAAATAAACCAAAAAGTGATCATGGATAAGCCAGAGATCAGCCTAATAACAAATTCAGGCAACACCATTAAAATCAAAGTGGAATCAGGAACATGGAAAGTTAATCGCACGGTATTTACGCCTTATTCCGGTGCTGAAATATTCATCAATAATATTTCCATAGGCAAGACTTCAAGTTCAGG
Source organism: Lewinellaceae bacterium (assembly GCA_020636355.1). Taxonomy (GTDB): domain Bacteria; phylum Bacteroidota; class Bacteroidia; order Chitinophagales; family Saprospiraceae; genus JAGQXC01. The sequence goes on from JACJYB010000002.1 coordinate 203,775, forward strand.
CTTATTGGAATCCAGAATATCTATACCCCTAAACGAAACCATCTCCATCAATGTAAAAGGGATCTATGGCATACCTAAACCCTCACTGCCATATAAAACAAAATTCACTAAATCCGGACAAGAAGTCCTCATCCAATTCAGTCCGGTTCCAATCAATTAAACTTTTATTTTATTCCCTTCAAACCACATTTCCGGATTGACCGTTCCGAGATAAGGTGAACCATTTACACAGCCCACATCAAAGGCAAAAGGATAATCTTTTCCCTCGCCAATGCTTTGATAAAAGCCAATCGAGAAATGTATAGCAGCATCGTCACCGACAGCGTTGTCCATTCCAATGACGTAGATGCCATGTCTACTGATGATTTCTGCCTGAACGTTGGAATAACAGGCATTCAGAAGCACACATTTTACTTGTTCTTTGAAGAGACCAAACAAACGATCCAGCCCGGCATTCGGAAACAATACTTCCTCACCATTTGCATCTTCTACGGCTATACCTTCCTGGCCAGCACCATGTCCCGAGAAATGAACTATGGATGGCTGATAGCGCTGCATGGCATTAGTTATCGTGGAAATTTGAACTGCAGGCTCAGACACAAAATTCAAACGATCTCTGAAGGTGGCGGCCCGGATTCCATCCTGAATGCGTTGAATTTCTTCATTGGTTCTGAGTACTGCCAAGTCTTTCGGACTTGCTCCCAAAAACAAGATGGTGTCCATTGTGATTTGAGACTTCAAGCATTGATCAACGAAGGAAAGAACCGAATTACGAATTTGGTTGAGGGTAATTTGAGCTTGCTCACGGGTGACGAAGCCCATATTCTGGTCTCTACGCGCAGAATTCAGGCGGCCTAGCAGCATGATCGCGTCGTTTTCAAGGTACTGGTCCTGCTGCTTATCCGCAAAGTTTTTAACCAGCGTAAGCACTTCCTCCAGCCGATCATTTGCGAGCAAGTTTTCTATTTGTGTCCGATCCATTTACTTAAAGTGTTAGGCCTGTTATCCGGTTGGAAATAACAGATTCATAGACTTGTCCTCTCCTTACATTTACTTTATCCAAGACCAGTTTAACGGGTGATTCCTTTTGATAAGGGTCGTGAGCTACGGGGAAATGAAGACCGGTAAGTTTGTGTATCAATTCCGTATTAACCTGGTAAGTATCCGCATCTTTGAAATTCATAAAATGTTCCCGGTCAGCTTGAACGGCATACTTACGCAGAACAATACCTGCTTTTTCCAGTAAATATTGTTGTCCGACCAGGAATGCTACCCGGCTTATTGTATTCGCTTCATTGATGTAATAAACCAACTTCCAGAACAGAACGGGCAACTTAATCACCTCCCCTTTGACCAAGGTCACAAACTCCGGGTCCTGATCGGTCAAAACCGGTCCGGTGAAAACTGAAATTTTTAGTCCGTTTTTGACCGATTCCGTTTTTAAAATATAATCTTCAATTTGTCTCCAAATGGATTGATTAACCTTGGCATGTTGGGGGGCAGCATTGGTAAAATAAAAGGTGCTTCTTGCTGAATCAGCTGCCTCATCGTCGGAAATGCCCCATTGCACATCTTCACGCTTAACCATATGACCCCGGTCAAAATCACTCTTTTCCGCTCCATAAAGTTCTGCCCCTAACTGGTATTCCGAAGCAATACGATCATCCTTTCGCCAATGATCACCCCCTGAGAAAAGTGACTTTCGCGTAATGTCTTTGAATAAACCGCCTTCAATATTCGCAGCTGTTATCAATGGCAGCTTTCGAAATTTATGAAGAACGACACTGTATTTGGGATAATCAAGAATGATTCCACCGGCTGTCAGGGGGGCGACATCTGAAATTAATCCGGAGGGGATCTCCGGCAAAAGCACAGGGAAATCTTCTCCAAGAAAGTTTGCTTGATAGCCAAAGGTAGACATGGTCGAGTAGATTAGTTTCCTAAGATAAACACCAATCCCCATCCATGCAAATAGAAAACCAAATCCCCGGTAAGCCATCCGGGGATCGGATTCTTAATTGAGCATAAGTCTGTTTCTAGCTATTAGACCGGATGTTCTATGCGTTCCGGTTGATGCAGTTCAGGTCCTCAAATGCAGCTTTCAACCTGTTCTTGAAGAAGGACTCTCCTGCGCGCAACCATACCCGAGGATCGTAAAACTTCTTATTTGGTTTGTCTACGCCTTCCGGGTTGCCTAACTGGCCCTGGAGGTACCCTTCATTTTGCAGGTAATAATGCCGCACTCCATCCCAGAAAGCCCACTGCAAGTCCGTGTCAATATTCATTTTTATTGCTCCATAGGAGATAGCTTCACGGATTTCAGCCTGTGAGGATCCGGAGCCACCATGGAAAACAAAATTGACCGGTTTGGGTCCGGTACCATATTTATTCTGGATATAATCCTGCGAATTCTTAAGAATGACCGGCTTCAACTCAACATTTCCAGGTTTATACACTCCGTGTACATTGCCAAAAGCAGCAGCAATAGTAAATCGGTCACTGATAGCTTTTAGGTTTTCATAGGCATAAGCCACCTCTTCCGGTTGGGTATACAGCCTGCTGTTATCCACATCGGTGTTATCCACCCCATCTTCTTCACCACCAGTTACGCCCAATTCAATTTCAAGGGTCATCCCTATCGCAGCCATTCGCTTGAAGAATTCTGAGCTGATCTCGATGTTTTCAGCGATGGGCTCCTCGGAAAGATCCAGCATATGAGAACTGTACAAGGGTGAGCCGTGTTTCTGGAAATGTTTTTCTCCGGCGGTCACCAGGCCGTCGATCCATGGCAATAATTTTTTTGCGCAATGATCGGTATGGAGGATAACAGGCACTCCGTAATGCTCAGCCAGCAGGTGAATGTGTTTCGCACCAGAAATAGATCCCAGTATAGATGCTTTTTGATCGGCATTGGAAAGACCTTTTCCGGCATAAAATGAAGCTCCCCCATTGGAAAACTGAACAATGACCGGAGAGTTAACTTCTTTTGCCGTCTCCATGACTGCATTCACGGTATTGGTTCCCGTCACATTAACTGCTGGAATGGCATATTGATTGGCTTTGGCATCGGCAAATACCTCGGACACCTCATTGCCAAAGAGGACGCCAGCCCGAAATTTTCCACTAGACATATTGCTTAGATTAATCGATTAATTTTAAAGTTTACCCTGCTCCGTCAAGTACCGTTCTGCATCCAATGCAGCCATACACCCGGTTCCCGCAGCCGTGACGGCTTGACGATAGGTCTTATCCTGTGCATCGCCACTGGCAAATACACCTGGGATATTGGTTTTGGCTGACTTACCTTGAGTGATCAGGTATTTGGTCTCGTCCATATCAAGCCACCCTTCGAAAATGTCGGTATTGGGTTTGTGACCTATAGCCACAAAAAAACCTTTGACAGGCAGTTCTTTCTCAGCTTTGGTTTGATTGTTGTAAATGACGATCGAATCCACTACCTCATCCACTCCTTTGATTTCCTTTACTTCCGTATTCCAATGCACTTCGATCTTCGGATTATTCAAAACACGCTCTTGCATAATTTTCGAAGCTCTCATTTCATCCCTACGAACCAAAAGGTGCACTTTGGGACATAATTTGGACAAATAGGAAGCTTCCTCGGCAGCCGTATCTCCACCGCCAACAACTGCTACTTCCATATTTCTAAAGAAAAATCCATCACAAACGGCACAAGCGGATACGCCTTTGTTCATATAAACCTGTTCGGAAGGGATGCCCAACCATTTTGCACTGGCTCCCGTGGCAATAATCACACTTTCTGCATGGATCTCATTGCCGCTATCCGTCCAGGCTTTATGGACCGGCCCGCTAAAGTCAACCTTTGAAATCAGTTCATAGCGTACCTCAGTCCCGAACCGCTCGGCTTGTTTGCGTAAATCTTCCATCATTTCAGGCCCAAGGATTCCGTCAGGGTAACCCGGATAGTTCTCTACGTCCGTGGTTATGGTCAATTGTCCACCTGGTTGCATTCCGGTGTACAAGATAGGAGACATGTTTGCTCTGGCTGCATAGATGGCTGCGGTATATCCTGCCGGGCCGGAACCAATAATCAGGCAAAGCATTTTTTCAGGTGCGGTACTCATATCGTTTTATTGAAGGGTCAAAAATAATTGAAAATGAAACTTTATTCCTAGTAATGTGAATTGATTCTATTAGTCGATGAATCAACCCGATTAATCCGAATGGATGGACACATAGTTGATCATCGCGTAGATTAGGTTCCTATGGTAACATTATTTTGGATATTGTGTTTTGTGACGATGTTCACATGGCGGATTACCCCACCCTATCGTCAACGGCATCATCAGTTGCGGTATGCATTTTTTGCCTCGTTAATCCTTTGGTTGGCTGGACTGGCCAGGCAATGGTTTGAGTCGCCCGAGTTGTTCCACCCCGGGAGGACCATCCTATTGTTGCTTTCGCTGGGCCTCGGATCACAACTGTTTTACCTATGGAGAAATCTGCGTTATTCCAAATGGCTGGTACCTGCAGGCATGTTATTCCTCGCTTGGGTGCTTCAGGACCGCAGATTGCCCCAACTGGATCCAAATGGCGAATTATTGGTATTAATCCGAGATGACGTTGACCCGAACACCCTAAAGAAACACCTGGGAATTAATCTGGGATCCATCACTCCAGCATTTACCCTCACCGATCGCGAAAGCCCCTTGGCCCATTATTATAAAATCAACCTGCATTACCTCCCCTGGCAACGAACGCAGACCATTCAGCGTCGCCTGGAGCAGATTTCAGGAGTGCAGTGGATAGACCGAAATGAATATTATGCCTTTTTTAAGCCGGTACCAGGCCATTCGGAGGTTCATCCCCTGGCGCAATGGTCCAACGATCCTTTGCTCGCCAGACAGTGGCATTTGGATCAACAACAAATCGGCGATCTGCAAGCATCCCTAAAAGGAGCCCAACCAAGAAAATCAGCTCGTTTATTCATCCTGGATACCGGTGTGGATAGCAAACATGAAGACTTAAAGCCAAATTATGTATCCTGGCATAAAGAGGATGAGGTGGATGAGCAGGGGCATGGCACCCATTGTGCCGGCATCGCTTCAGCGGTCACAAACAATCGGACCGGGGGTGCATCTATGAACCCCGGGCCATCGTTCTTCACGGTTACCAGTATTAAGGTTCTGAACTTCTTCGGAGGAGGCACCCAGCAAACGATCATTCAGGGGATGATTGATGCCGCAGATCAGGGAGCTGATGTGATTTCAATGTCACTTGGCGGACGCAGTTCGGATGAAAAACAGCGTCTTTACGAAGAAGCAGTAAGCTATGCTAATAAAAAAGGAGCCATCGTGGTAGTCGCCGCAGGAAATGATGGAGGCCCTGCCACGCAGGTCACACCCGCTAATGTCCCGGGAGTCATTACGGTTACCGCCATCCAGTCGGATCTTACGAAACCGGCATTTGCCAACACATTGGAAGGAATAGCTTTTGGTTTAGCGGCACCGGGAGTGGATATTCTGGCGCCGATACCCAAAAATAAATATGCCAATTACAGTGGTACCTCCATGGCTACGCCTCAGGTCGCCGGAACGATAGCGCTAATGAAAAGTCTGGAACCGAAATTGACGACCAAGGATGCTTTTGAATTACTACAACAGACTGGATTGAGTGTCCCTCAGTCGACTAAAAACGGAACCGTCATTCAACCGAACAAGGCGATCGGAACACTGGTTTCTGCGGAAGCATTGGTTCAGTAATTCCCATTTGATTTACCATTTTCAAGAATGATTGAAGCGACCTTGTCCAATAATTCCTGGGATTCGAAACCTTCAAGGATATACTGAGCCTGACTGTATATTGGTTCACGATCTTTAAGAGTTTCCTCGACAAACCTGACAATCTCCTCTTCAGATTTTCCTGCCAGCAATGGTCGGTGGCTGATCCCTGGCAATACATATTTCAGGATTTCAGTGGCTTCCCGTCGTAAATAAATAGTGATTGCCCGGGCATTCATAAGGTCCATATTTCCCAAGTAGCACGGTGCCCCACCACCTGCAGAAATCAAATCGTAATCCTTGGCATTTAGCAAATCAACCAAACAATTATGTTCCAGTAAGCGAAAGGCTTCGTGCCCGTCTTCGGCGAAGATGTCAGAAATCGATTTACCTGCACGGGCTTCAATGACGTCATCCAAATCGACCCACCGCAAATCCATCGCTGCTCCTAGGCGTTTGCATACGTAGCTCTTACCACTACCCATGTAACCAATCAGAATATACGGCTTCTTATCCGGGTACTTTTGTGTCATGATTTACAATACCTTTGCAGCATGGCGCGCAAGTTACATATTCCTTTATGGATTGCGGTATTCACCTGGGGATGTCAATCCGAGCCGGAAGCAGCCTTTCAATCGAATTACACGGGGCCCCTGGCAACCATTGGAATTCCACAGGATGTACAAGGGCATATCCTGACCAATGCTATGGCAAATATCCGGTTTGCCACAGATACTATTGACATTGACACCATTCATGAGGGCATGCGAATGACCATCCCGGTTGATTTTGAGAATACGGGCACCCAGCCACTGGTCATTTCAGATGTCCGGTCCCACTGCGGTTGTACCGGAATTGAGTGGCCCAAGGAACCCATTGAGCCAGGAGAACATGGCTCACTCCGACTGGTATTCAACTCGGAAGGACAACGTTATTCTCAAAATAAAACTATTTTTGTCACGATGAACGGCATTCCGAATATTCGGAATATCTTCCTCAAAGGATACGTAGAACCAAGTCAACAATAACCATATATGAATCCAATCTTAGTTATTTTGCTTCAGGCTGCCGGTAGCCCGAGCATCTTCGGAAGCCTTTTTCCATTACTCCTCATTTTTGTTGTTCTGTATTTCTTCATGATCCGGCCCCAGGCAAAAAAGCAAAAGGAACAGAATAAATTCATCGGTGGTCTTGAAAAAGGCAGTGAGGTGGTCACCAATGCCGGAATCATCGGTCGAATTAATAAAATTGAAGGTGAGGTTGTGACCCTGCAGATCGATCAGAAGACCTTCATCCGAATTTTGAAGGTTGCTTTATCCAAAGAAATGACCGACAGTTATCTTAGCCGCAATGCTTCCAAAGAAGAGAATAGTTCGGAGTGATTTCTGGCGTTCAGACCGCTTCATCTTCATTGTCTTTGTTGCCATCGCACTCTTATGGTGGCTATTAATCAGTCTAAATCGCACGGCTGAAAAGACCGTGGACCTGCGACTTGAATATCAGGTTCCGGTAGGCTTTCTAAGCGACCAATCCAACCCTACGCACATCCCGGTCACGATTCGGGGAGAAGGCTGGGATCTTATTCGCAATGTACACCGGTTATTGCCCGGATCTCTGGAGGTTAACCTCAAAGCTGTGGAAAACCAGTTCCTGACCAAAGCAGATCTGGCATACATGCTGAATAATCAATTTAATCCGGGATCTCCGGGTATTCACTTCGATATTCAGGATGAAGGCATCCGCGTTTTCCTGGTACCCGCTTCTACCAGACTTATTCCCCTTTCCATGCCAAAGTCCCTGCATGTTCCCGCTTCGACACAATTGGCCGGCAGGATTCAGTTGGAACCAGACAGTATCCTGATATCCGGACCCATATCCATCCTGGACACGATCCAGCGCTGGCCCTTACACCTTGAAGATGCCATTAACCAGCCGGGACCATTCTTATTGACCGGCAAGCCCTATAGTTCGGTATACGCGAACGTTTCTGTCCAGCCGATCCAGGTAACTGTCAGAGGGAGAACAGATGTTTTTACGGAGAAAAAACTCAGAGTTCCTATAGCTTCCTATTTTCAGGACTCAACCAATCAAATGTTCATTCAACCAAAGGAAATCGAAGTGTGGTGCCGTGTGGCTTCCTACTTTTACAATGATCTTTCACCAAAACAACTCCAGATCCGACTGATCACAGAGACTAACTCTCCCAGAGTCGGTTTGGAAATCAAGTCGGCAAATGATGCTTTTAAAGTCCTGTATTTTTACCCGAAATTCGTTTACCGCTATCAGTTGGTAGATCGTACCTGAAGGTATCCCGGTTATTCAAAATCAGTATACAAGAGATATTTTTTACGGATCTTTTTAAATTGCTCCAGCGGATCTGTCCAGGTCGCATGAATGGCATCGTAGGTCATGCCTGATTCGATTTGCTTGCGCAGTACATCCGTCCCAGCGAGCCGGTCGAATGATTTTTCAATAAAAAAATTGTGATCTTTTAACTGGCTGTAGGCCTCGACCAGATAGGAAAGGTCGACTTTTCTCCACCGGCGGATATCATCTTCATTGATCGTTGTAAAATCGACGCCATGGCATAATTCTCCTTCCAGTTTCGGTTTATGAGCTCCGGGTTTCGGTTCCGGTGTAAATGAAAAATCACCTTTAAAATCCGGATTGCCCAGCACCTGAAACTGCTTATCCGTACCTCGCCCTATACTCATAATGGTTCCTTCAAATAAACAAAGCGATGGATACAATAGCACCGCTCTGAGATTGGGCAAATTGGGTGATGGTTTCACAGGGAGCACATATTTTGTCTGATGATCGTATTGCAAGCAAGGGATCACCGTCAGTTCACAATGCACTCCGTTACTCAACCACCCTTCTCCATTGATCATCTGTGCATATTCACCGATTGTCATACCATGTACAATGGGTACCGGATGCATCCCTACAAATGAATGATAGGCCGTATCCAATACATTTCCATCGACGTAGTGACCGTTTGGATTTGGACGGTCCAGTACAATGACAGGCTTTCCAGTTTCAGCTGCCGTTTCCATCACATAATGTAGGGTACTTACGTAGGTATAAAAACGAACGCCAACATCCTGAATATCAAAAATTAAGATATCAACCGGGGCAAAATCATCCGCAGAAGGTTTTCGTTTGTCTCCGTAAAGAGACACAATGGGTATTCCGGTTCGTTCATCCTTTCCGCTGGCAATATGATCGCCTGCATCCGCTTCTCCGCGAAATCCATGTTCAGGCGTATAAATTGCCGCGACTTTGACATCCATTTCCAGGAGTGTGTCCAGCAAATGTTTACCCATGACCAGCGATGATTGATTGACCACTAACCCCACTTTTTTATCTTTCAATAGCGGTAAATACATGCGAATTCGCTCCGCCCCGGTGATCACGCCTTCAAAATGCTCGGATAAATAATCTTCCTGAACAACCTCATTATTCGCACCATTCGCCTGGTTACAGGAGGTGTTCATATAATAAATCATTGTAATAATTGCGAGCAACCAGGAATAACGTATCTTCAAATTCATGTCTAAGAAATTTGCGGTCATAGATATTGAAACAACCGGTGGACTCGTCAAAAGAGACCGCATCATTGAAATTGCCATCATCCTGATGGAAGATGACAGAATCGTAGATCAATACAGCTCACTCATCAACCCTGGCCGTTCCATTCCGTATAATATCACACAAATAACGGGAATCGATGATGAAATGGTGGCGGGAGCCCCTTATTTTTTTGAAGTAGCCCGGGATATTGTGGAGTGGACAGAAGGACATGTTTTTGTTGCACAGAATGTCCGGTTTGATTACGGTTTTATCCGGCGTGAGTTTGAACAATTAGGTTACACTTACACCCGCAGACAGTTGTGTACATCCAGGTTGTCCAGAAGGCTTATGCCTGAGCTCAAACATTATGGTCTCGATAAACTGACCAGCCATTTTGGCATCGAAATCAAGAATCGTCATCGTGCCTTTGATGATGCTTATGCGACAGCTGAGTTACTGAGCCGTTTATTACAAATGCAGGAAAGCGGAACAAAGATCCAACAACTGGTCAACCAGGGCATCAAGGAATCTAAATTACCTCCGGGTATTACCCTGGACCGCCTGCATGAATTACCTGAAGCCTGTGGCGTTTACTACCTGCATGATGCCGAGGGAGCCCTCGTTTACATTGGTAAAAGCATCAATATCCAAAAAAGACTCTTTGAGCACTTTGCGGAGATCAGCAACAAAGGAACCCAAATGGAGCAGTATGTCAGGGACTTTTCTTACACCATCACCGGCAGTGAATTGATTGCCCTGATCCTTGAGGCAAATGAAATAAAGACCCATAATCCTGTCATAAACCGTGCGCAACGTGCCAAACCACGAAATTTCACTGTGATTACCAGTTTTGACCAACTTGGTTATCAACACATAGGCATCCAGAAAGTTAAAGACGGTGAGGAAACCGCCATCCGAAAATATTTTACGGTCCGGCAGCATGGTACGCAGTTCCTAAAACATTTAGCCGATCTCCACCAGTTGTGCTATTCCAAATTAGGCCTGGAGAAAGGGAGTGGCCCATGTTTTGCCTACAACATTGGAAAATGCCTGGGCGCATGTGTAGGCGAAGAATCGGCGGAATCTTATAACATAAGGGCTGCTCTTGCTTTGGATACGCTGTTTGTCCCTGTCTCCGGTCACTTTCTGCTGATAGATCCGGGACGCACCAGCGATGAATACAGCTATGTTTATGTCCGTGACGGCGAGGTGACCGGCTATGGTTGGTGCGATAAGTCCTTGCCCATCTCTGATGTGGAAAGTGTGTTAGAAGGAATGAAGCCGGTTACTTCCCGGCCAGAGCTTCAGTCCTTCCTGGTTCAGTATCTGGAGAAACGCAAATATGAAAAGAAAATTGACCTCCCAGTTTGGACCGGAATGGCTACCTGATGTAAGGGGCCATGTGCTGTTGCAGCCGTAATGCTTCCTTGCGTGCTGCCGGTATAGCATCCTCTCCCTGACCGGCAAACAAAATTCCACGGGACGAGTTAACCAATAATCCTCCGGTACCGGTTACGCCATGGTGCATTACCTCATCCAAATTCCCTCCTTGAGCGCCAACTCCTGGAACCAATAAAAAATGATCAGGGACAAATTTTCTTACGGTCTCCAGATATTCCGGATGGGTTGCTCCCACGACGTACATGATCTGAGAGTCGGTCCCCCATTTGGAGGTCGTATTTAAAACCTCTTCAAATAGCCGCAATCCTGATTTCATCTCTAAAAACTGGAAGTTCTTACTTCCTTCGTTTGAGGTAACCGCCAGGATGATGATCCACTTTCCAGAAAATTCCAGGAATGGTTTGACCGAGTCAATACCCATGTAAGGAGCAACCGTTATTGCATCAAATTTCAGCTGTTCAAAAAATGCCTTGGCATACATCGTTGACGTATTCCCGATATCTCCGCGTTTAGCATCCGCGATTTTCAGGCAGTGGTCGGGAATGTCCAGCAAGGTCTCCTCCATGGCATCCCAACCCCGGGCACCCCTGGTTTCATAGAATGCAGTATTCAGCTTATATGCAACCGCAATATCCTTGGTCGCATTAATTATCGCTTTATTAAACTCAATTTGGGGATGCGTGGTTAGCTTGTAAAATTCAGGCATTTTGGATTCGTCCGAGTCCAACCCTACGCACAGCATGGAAGACTTTAGTTTGATTTGCTTCCACAGAGCGACTTTATCCATTGGTTACCGGTTATTTCAATGCGATAGAAGAAAGGATGCCGATTGGCGAAAAAGAAGAAAGGTCAATTATTTACCGGCTCAATCCGGTTTATTTTGGGAACGAGTTTGCGAACGCTTTCTTCGATGCCGGCACGCAGTGTAAACATGGACATGGAGCAGTTTTCGCAGTTACCCAACCATTTGATTCTTAAGACATACTCTTCCGTAAGGTCAACCACTTCCACATCCCCGCCATCGACAGCAAGGTGCGGCCTGATATCATCAAGAGCAACTTCTACTTGACTTAGTAACTGAACTTTTTCCTGTTCGGACATCTGTTTTCTTCCTGTGTCAAAAATACGAAATAACTTGACCCAATTCATGTATGCCATGAAATATTGCCATCAAAGACATGTAAATCAAATGAATATGCATGAGTCAATTACCACTTCAAATGGTGTTTCCTTTGTTTCAACCAACCTTCCTGGCTCAATCCGTCAACTGGTCGTTATCCGAACTACTTCCGTAGGTTTTAGCGTATCATTTCTGACCTGCAACTGTTTGATGGTCTGTTCTGCCAGATGCTTAAATGGCTCGTAGAGCAGTGGATCGCTTTGTAGAGCGGCCGGTTTTCCCCGATCGGATAATTCCTGTACAGCCTGGATCAAAGGAACCTTCCCCAATAAAGTTGATTGCGTATAATGAGCCAGACGCTCGCCGCCTCCCTTGCCAAAGAGGTAATACTTCTTATCCGGCATCTCGACGGGCGTAAACCAAGACATGTTTTCAACCACCCCGATAATGGGAACCGCTACATTATCCAACATAAACATACTGGATGCTTTAATGGCATCAGCCACAGCTACCTGCTGCGGCGTGGTAACCATAATCGCTCCGGTAACCGGAATGGATTGAACCAGGGTAAGCTGAATGTCTCCTGTACCAGGAGGTAGATCAACGACCAGAATATCCAGGGGTGGCCACAGGCAATCCGTAATGAATTGCTTGATGATCCCTCCTAACCTTGGGCCACGCAATACGACGGCCTGCTCAGGCTCTACGATAAATCCCATACTGATAACCGGCACCCCATAAGCTTCCAGGGGTATCAATTTATGGGCACCCTGGATCACCTCGACTTTGGGCTTGGCGTGGGTAAGGTCGAGCATGGTCGGTATAGAGGGCCCGTACAAATCAGCATCAAGGATCCCTACTTTCCATCCTGCCTTGTGCAATGCGAGGGCAAGATTAACCGAAATCGTGGATTTGCCCACTCCACCTTTGCCACTAGCCACTGCAACAATATTTTTTACATGAGGCAGCGGCGAACTGGCCGTGCTGCCGGCGGCAGCCACTTCCATATGTATGTGTACCTGATAATCCGGAAATTGCTTTTCTATTTCGCTCTGAACAGCCTGATAAAGCGACTCTTTATAGGTTGCTTGCAATGACGGCAATACCATGGTGCACTGTACATACTGACCGCGAATATTGATGTCTTTGATCCGCCCGCTGGCAATTAAGTCCTGACCAGTCTCCGGATCTCTTAAATTGGCCAACGCTTTCTTAACATCTGCAATTTCAATCATGATTCACCTATTTACTGCCATAAGAATACCTAAAATGGGCAATTTGTTTTCATTCTGATGCAAAGATTGGGCGGTAAATTGGAAAATATTGCACTTACTGGTTTCTCTGACATGTTAACTGTGATAACCAACCCACAGGATAAAGTACCGCCGGGATTGAAATATGCTGATCAGAATGATATTTTTGTGACCGAATCAGGATTAGGGTTATGAAAATATACCGGGACCTTGCGTCCCTACCTGCTCTTAACAACACGGTCATCACCATTGGATCGTTTGACGGGGTCCATCGTGGTCACCAACGCCTGATCCGTCAAGTCAAGCGATTAGCAAAAGCTATCGGGGGTGAAAGTGTCATCATTACGTTCCATCCACATCCGCGTAAAATTGTCTATCCACAGGATAAGGAGTTGGAAATTCTGACCACACTTGAGGAGAAAATTTTACTCATTGAAGCCTTTGGTGTAGATCATTTGGTGATCATACCATTCACCGTTGAGTTTTCACAGCTACACCCTCGGGAATATATCGAGAAATTTCTAATTGGCACCTTCCATCCCAGATACATCGTTATCGGATACGACCACCGCTTTGGCCTTAACCGGGAAGGTAACATCACCCTCCTGAAAGAATATGAAGAAGAGGGCACGTGTGAGATCATTGAGATCGATAAGCAGGCTGTAGAAGAAATCGTTATCAGCTCAACCAAGATCCGCAATGCACTGAATAATGGACAGGTTGAGTTGGCAAACCGGCTACTTCATCATCATTATTTGCTGAGCGGAACCATCGTTCACGGTGAAAAAATTGGTACGACCATTGGCTACCCTACCGCCAACATTCAACTGCTCGAACGGGAAAAGTTAATTCCTCGAGATGGTGTTTATGCCGCAAAGGTCACCGTTGATGAGGTCACCTACGATGCAATGCTTTATATAGGCAGGCGTCCGGTGTTAAAGGGGCAGAGTAAGCGGGTCATTGAAGCCCATATTTTCGATTTTAATGAAGTGATCTATGGCCTTCCGATTCGGGTAGAGGTCATTAAACACATCCGTGACGAAATGAGCTTCGATCAAATCGATGATCTGAAGATTCAATTGATGGAAGATGAAATCGAAACCAGGAAATTCCTTGCTGGTTACGTTTCCCCCTATGATGCAATTCATCAGGATCAAACTGCTGTGGTCATTCTGAATTACAATGGCTTACAACACCTCCGGGAGTTTTTACCCTCGGTTGTCAGTCATACAGCTTCCCACATCCCGATTTACATTATTGACAATAGCTCTTCAGACGATTCATTGGCCTGGGTCCAAAAGAGATATCCGTATCTGCAGGTGATCAAGCTGAATAAAAATTATGGATTTGCGGAAGGTTACAACAGAGGCCTTGCTCAGGTAGATGCCCGGTATTATATCCTGCTAAATAGTGATGTGGAAGTCTCTCCCTATTGGGCGACCAAACTCATTGAGGTGATGGATAATCAACCTGAGGTAGTTGCCGTGCAGCCCAAAATATTGTCCTATCGCAACAAGACGGAATTCGAATACGCCGGTGCCGCCGGAGGCTGGATGGATGCCACCTGCTATCCATTTTGTATGGGTCGCTTCTTGAATGAGATCGAGCGGGATGAACAACAGTACAATACCAGGACAGAACTGGCCTGGGCGAGTGGCGCAGCGATGGCTATCCGAGCTGATATTTACCACAATCTGGGCGGTTTTGATGGGGACTATTTTGCGCATCATGAAGAAATAGACCTGTGCTGGAGGATTCGCAGAGCCGGGTTCAGCATCGTCAGCGCGCCCAATATTCCGGTTTACCATCTGGGTGGTGGCACACTCGGGTACCAATCCCCCCGGAAAGTGTACCTCAACTTTAGAAATAACCTGGCCACCTGTTTTAAAAACAAACCCTGGCTTCAACTCCTGTGGATATTCCCCGTCCGGTTAATCCTGGATTTTGCAGCAGCAGCCCATTATCTGACTCAAAAGCGGTTCGATTTTGCCCTCCAGGTATTTCACGCTTATGGATCGTTTATAATACGGCTACCAAAATGGCTTGAGAAGCGCAAACAGTACAACCGGAAGATCAATCAATACCGGCCAATAAATCCCAAAGAAGGCTTCTATCGCGGATCAATCATCTGGGATTATTATGTGCGTGGGCTTCGTTCATTTACCCAAATCAATACACAGAACTCTACATCCCTGCATGAAGAACGCGCCTGAGGTACTCTATGAAGATGAGCAACTTATTGTCTTTAATAAACCGGCCGGATTATTAAGTGTCCCGGACCGGCAGGATTCGGAGTTACCCAGTGTCCGAACCTGGGGCATGCAAGAATATCCTGATTTTAAAATCGTCCACCGGTTGGACAAGGATACCTCAGGGGTGATGATCGCTGCAAAGAATGCAGAAATACATCGGCTGCTAAACGAGTCCTTCTCCAATCGTGAAGTGCACAAAACTTATTTGGCGCTGATTCATGGAGCTCCCCAATCGGATAAAATAACCATCGATGAACCCATCCGTTCATCAGCTCACGGAGCCCTCATGGCGATTGACTCCAGAGGCAAACCTGCGATCACACACCTGGAGGTGCTTCAAAAATATCGTGGATATTCCTGGCTGAAGCTACAACCGGAAACCGGCAGAACACATCAGCTCAGAGTTCACCTGGCTTTCCTTGGTAACCCAATAGTCGCTGATGAGTTGTATGGGGATGGTAAGGGGTTTTACGTTTCTTCCATCAAACGTAGATTTAATAAGCCCTTTGATCAGGATGAACGGCCTTTACTCAGCCGTCTCGCATTGCATGCCTATTCAATAGAAATTAACCACCCGGCAGATGGGTCTTTGCTGCAATTCACGGCAGAGTTGCCTAAAGATTTACGAGCAACATTGCAACAACTGGATAAGTGGGCACTTTGAGCGTCAGCATACGCCGATCGATTATCCTTGCAAATTCATCTAAAGCTTCAAGGGTAGTCGCCTTATAAAATAATCAAAATTGTACCTTTGCCACACGTTTAGAAAAAGTAGACTTAATGGATCGGAATAATGCCGTTGGGCTCATCATTATATTATTCATCCTGCTTGGGTGGAGTTATTGGATGAGTAATCAGAATCTGAAGCGCGCGGCTGCACAGAAAAAGATACAGGACTCGATAGCGCTTACGATTCCGACCGAAACGCCTACGCAAGATAGCACTCCCCCAACCGTTGCCGCTGACCCAGATTCCATCCGCCGTGCACAGGACCATGCTTTGTATGGTAATCTGGCAGACTACATGCATGGTACAGAGGAGGTAGTCACTCTGGAAAACAACCTGATAAAAATTGACTTCAATACCAAAGGCGGCTTCATCAGCAAAGCGGAACTCAAAGAATATCAGCGGGAATTTGAAGATCAGGAACACAAACGGCAGAGTGGACCACTGTATTTACTGGATAATCCCCAAAATAAATTCGGTTATACAATTCCCTGGGGGAACACGGCCAATGGAAAAATTGTAACCAGCGATTTCTTTTTCAGTTACAACCGGGAAGGAAATGCACTGGTCTTTCGGTTGCCTTTTGGAGAAGGATCTTATTTCGAACAGCGCTATACACTCCAGCCGGACTCCTACATTTTGGACTATTCGGTAAAATTGGTTGGGCTTCCCGGAAGTACCGGAACACAACAAGTCCAGTTAAATTGGGAAAACTACCTGGATAAAATCGAAATCAACGATTCGTTCGAACGTTTCTATTCCACGAACTATTACAAAGAAGTCGACGAGGATCCGAATTACTGCTCCTGCCGTTCCAATGACACCAAAACCTTTGAGAACAAACCGCTTAAATGGATTTCCAATTCCAATCAGTTCTTCAATACCTCGATCATAGCTGAGACTTCCTTTCCGGACGCTGTGTTGTCAACCGAAATGCTGGATAAGGAAGCAGCCGCTTTAAAGAAACTGACCACGCAGCTATCGGTACCCTTACAGGGAACGGATGCATTCCAGATGAAAATGTATGTCGGGCCCAATGAATTCAAGCGATTGCGGGCCATGGGCTACCAGATGGAAGACATCATTCCTTTTGGCCGGTCCGTATTTGGCACCATAAACCGTTGGGTTTTCAGACCCTTGTTCGGATGGCTGCTCAAATACATTGGCAGTGCCGGTATAGTGATCCTGATCCTGACTTTGCTCGTAAAAGCAGCATTATTTCCTTTGACTTACCAGAGCTTGCACTCACAGATCAAGATGAGTGCATTGAAACCTTACATAGCTTCCTTAAAAGATAAATTTAAGGACGACCAGCAACAACAACAGATGGAGACCATGAAGCTCTACCGGGAGTTTGGCGTCAATCCCTTAGGGGGCTGCCTTCCCATGGTTTTGCAAATGCCCGTCTGGTTCGCCCTTTACCGCTTCTTCCCGGCATCTATTGAATTCCGGCAAGAGAGTTTTCTTTGGGCCCACGATTTATCTTCTTATGACGTATTCTTCCGGTTACCTTTCGAATTACCGGTTGTCGGAGCTCACATCAGTCTCTTCACCATTCTTTGGGCAGGTAGTACTTTGGCTTACACTTATTACAATAGCAAGATGATGGACATGTCCAATGTCAATCCGGCTATGAAATATGTACAGTACCTGATGCCTTTGATGTTTACGGTCTATTTCAATAATTACGCTTCCGGACTGACGTGTTATCTTCTGTTCAGTAACTTGCTGAATATCGGCCAAACACTTGGCGCAAAAAGGTTCCTTTTTGACGAATCAAAGATCCTCGAGAAACTGGAGGCTAATAAGAAAAAGCCTAAGAAAAAATCAGGATTCCAGGCACGTCTTGAGGAGGCGCTGAAAGAACAACAGCGTCAGGCTGCTCAAAAACAATCGCCTAAAAAGAAATAATAAGTATGGCTTGGCAAGGCATCGTTTTTGATTTGGATGGCACGCTGGTGGACACGGAACCCCTGCATCGGGATGCCTGGCTGGATACGTTATCAACCTATCATCTCAACTATGATGAAGCATGGTTCAGTCAGTGGATTGGACAGTCAGACCGTACGCTCGCATCCTGGGTCGTCGCCAATGCCCTCCACCAGATGGATGAAGAAACCCTGCTGGAATCCAAGCGCAAGAAATACTACCGCCTGGCCAGTGAATACACCCCTCTATTCCGTGGCGTTGGGGAGGCGCTACCCATATTAGCCAGCAAATATGCACTTGCGATTGCCACCAACAGTTCGAATGAAGACGCGGAAGCCGTTTTCTTAAGTACCCGGATCGAACCCTATTTCAAAGCCATTGTCACCAGCAATAAAGTGGCGCACATGAAGCCCGCACCGGATCCATATCTTCAGGCAGCAAGCTTATTGCAAATTGATCCCAAAAAGCTTATTGCCGTTGAAGACTCTCCGGCTGGCATCACAGCAGCCCGACAGGCTGGCTTGTATACCCTGGGTGTGACCAATTCACATCCGGAGGATAAACTTAAAGAAGCCGATAAGATATTTCCAAGCACCCAGGACGCCCTTATCTGGATCACCCGTTAGCCCGAATTCGGCTCTCCTTACTGTTAACCTCCATTTAACGAATACTCCTGTACCTTTAACAATTCCTTGCCATTCTTAGGATAAATGCATTATTCACCTCCTAAAATGCAAGGATATGAAAACGCGAATTAAAACAACATCAGGACTTTTAGGATTGCTCCTTTTAGTGACAAGTTTTGCAATCGCTGAGGATGCCCCCATTTCCGGTACCTGGATCGATCAGACCGGCCGTATGCAATTGGAAATCCGTCAGGATGCCAGGGGCTTGGATGTCCGCAGTACAAATGACCATTACTGGATTAGCTATAATCGGGTCAGTGCGGATTATTATCGCTCAACCAATGGCCAGTCCAGGATGCGCTTTGTTGGGAATCAACTGCAATACACCCCTCAGGACGGACAAAAAACCTGGATCCTCTATGCACAAAACGATCATCGGAATACGGATTACGGTACAGACTACGGTACTTATGGCCGGGATGCAAACAGCGAGAGGTGGGATGATCACGATTGGAATGACCGGGACTGGGACCGTTATGATTTCCGGTCAATGGAAGGGACATGGTACAATATGAGTACAGGTATACGTATTGAAATAAAAGAAACCCGACGCAACTTAAAAGTTCGCTTTAACCGGGACGGCTGGTCAGATCTGCGCCGCTACCGCAACGGGATGTTTGTCGATGAAGAAGGCAACCGTATCCGACTGAGTGATCGCGGAGTGATCGAATACCAGTCCGTAAATGGCGACCTGACGATGATCTTCTCCAATCGGCCAGGAACTGGCAATAATAACCGGCTCTTTCGCGGACATACAGATTTTGACCGGAATTAATTCCGGACCATCATAAAGAAATTGCATTCATCATGGTGTAATAGTTTGGTTTAGTAGGATGAACATGTGCCGGCCCAGCCGTGGGCTGGCATATGCATTTTATGACAACCGAATCCCTCTTGAGTACCTCTCACCATGCACTGCTTTGTAAAAATAACATGACCAATCTTCCTGCTACACTGCTCCAGGATAAATCATTTTTGGTTTGCTTTGAAAGGGTTATCTTTTGGCACCAATTGAAGACATCATGGATATCCCTGCTTTTAGGAAGCACGCTCACGAAGTAGTAGAATGGATTTGCGATTACTACGAACAACTTGAAAATTTGCCGGTAAAATCACTGGTTTCACCCGGAGCAATACGTGACCAACTGCCCTCGAGTCCACCGGCTCAGGGAGAGTCGTTCGATACGATCTGGAAAGATTTTCAGGAAATTGTTCTACCTGGGATGACTCACTGGCAACATCCCCATTTTCATGCCTATTTTCCCGCAAATACCTCGTTACCCTCCATCCTGGGAGAAATGATTACCGCATCATTGGCTGCACAATGCATGATCTGGGACACATCACCCGCCGCAGCCGAGTTGGAAGAGCGGGTCATGGAATGGTTGCGGCATGCCTACGGCTTGCCCCATTCATGGCAGGGGGTTATCCAGGATACCGCTTCAACGGCGACATTGGTATCCCTACTTACTGCCCGTGAAAAACACAGTTCCTGGCAGGGGAACAAAAGTGGCCTCCAAGATCTGCCAGTGTACCGTATATATGCATCTACAGAGGTTCATTCGTCCCTCGACAAGGCAGTTCAAATCGCTGGTCTAGGGTTGGAGAATCTGATTAAATTACCCGTGGACGAGCACCGATCCCTGCTACCCGATGCTTTGGAAGAAGCCATCCGTAAGGACCTGGCTGAGGGATTCACACCCTTATGCGTAGTCATCGCCATCGGCTCCACTTCCACCCTGGCGGTGGATCCACTTGACCCGATAGCTAAGATCTGCGAAGCACATGATCTTTGGTTGCATATTGATGCCGCTTATGCCGGTAACGCGCTGCTATTGCCGGAATACCGGTGGATGATCAAAGGGATTGAACGTGCCGATACCTTTGTAACCAATCCACATAAATGGCTCTTCACGAATTTTGACCTCAGCGGTTATTTTGTCAAAGACAGGGATGCCCTGGTCCGCACCTTTTCGATTCTTCCGGAATACCTAAAAACGGCCACCACGGGCAAGGTGAACGACTACCGTGACTGGGGAATTGCTCTTGGTAGACGATTCAGAGCATTGAAACTTTGGTTCGTTTTGCGCACCTACGGAATTGAAGGATTGCAGCAAACCCTGCGTAACCACATTGCATGGGCTGACTGGTTTGCCGAACAAGTAAAAGGGAATCCCAATCTTGAGTTAGTCACCCCCCTATTCCTCAATATGGTCTGTCTGCGTGCCCTACAACCCGACCGGAGTCTGGAAGAGATTAACGACTATAACCAGCAATGGCTTGGTAACATCAATGATAGTGGCAAGGCCTACCTTACACATACCAAAGTTGATGGAAAGTATACGATACGAGTTGTACTGGGTCAGACCTACCTTCAAAAGAAGCACGTCGAAGAGTTGTGGACCTGGATGCTGGAAGCTATGCCGGAGGGCAGATAATTCTGATTAATTACCTGAACCATCCCACATCAAAAATGCCTTGAGAAACCCGTCAAGGTCTCCTGCCAGGACAGCATCCGTTTGAGAAGTTTGGTATTGCGTGCGATGATCCTTGACACGACGGTCATCCAAAACATAGGAACGGATCTGGGAGCCCCACTCATTCTTCATCTTGGTTGCCTCAATCTTGTCCCTTTCCGCTCGCTTTCTTTCCAGTTCTTTTTCATACAGGCGGGATCGCAACATTTGCATTGCCTTATCCCGGTTCATATGCTGCGAGCGTTCTTGTTGACATTCAACGACAATTCCACTGGGTAAATGACGGACGCGAACCGCAGACTCCGTTTTATTTACGTGCTGCCCACCAGCTCCGCTGGAACGAAAGGTATCCCATTCCAGATCTGCAGGATTAATATCCACTTCAATGCTGTCATCGATCAGGGGATGTACAAAAACCGATGCAAAAGATGTCATCCGTTTGCCCTGAGCATTAAATGGACTGACCCGCACCAGCCGGTGTACTCCATTTTCCCCCTTAAGCATCCCATATGCATACTCTCCGCCCAATTCCAGGGAAACCGACTTGATACCAGCCACATCTCCAGCCTGTTCGTAAAGAAGGGACACTTTATAACCATTCCGTTCAGCCCACATCAGATACATGCGGTACAACATAGATGCCCAATCGCAAGCTTCAGTGCCACCGGCACCTGCATTAATCTCCAGAATACAGGACAATTCGTCTTCCGGTTGATTTAGTGTAGACCGGAATTCGAGGTCTTCAATCTTATCGATGACCTGCTCGTAAGCGTGGTCAACTTCTACCTCGGTAGCTTCACCTTCTTTTTGGAATTCAAACAATACCTCCAGGTCATCCAGTAGCTCCTGAAAGGACATGAACTGTTCTACCCATTTCTTATGGGACTTGAGTTCCTTGAGAATCAATTCTGCTTTTTCTGGTTCAGCCCAGAATTCCGGATCGCCGGCTACCAGTTCTTTTTCTTCTATTTCGAGTAATCGTCTGTCGACGTCAAAGATACCTCCTTAGAAGAGCGGATCGATCCTTAAGATCGTTTAGTTGTTCAATAGTCATAGTTGCTATTTTTTCGCCCACGCAAAAATAGAAGAACTTAGGGAATCAAGGCATGACTCACCGGATGATTTCCACCATAAATAAACGACTGGGCAAGTTAGGGCCTTGAACTTGTAGCCAGAGTACTCCATTTGGAACGGCAGGTATGGGTAAGGAACCACCTCCCGGAGATAAATCCTGCCACCCACCGGATTTTCCGGAAAGCTCTATCCAACGATATTGTCCCGGCGTACCCGGAGGCAAATGCAGATGTATGGATGTCGTGGCTGGATTTGGGTATAGGATAACCTGATCCTGCAGATCCGCTTCCCGGGAAGTCGAAGCATCCGTCTGAATCTGAAAGATGGAACCCTCTATGGTCGCGAAAAACAATTCACCTTTCGCGTCTTCCCCAAAAGTGGATGTGTGAACATAAGGAAACTCGAAATCAAACACCTGGGATGCATTGCCTTCTTCATACTTTAATGCCCATAACCGGTTTTTCCCATAATCTGCAAAAAAATAAAGTCCGGCCAGGTCGGTATTCGTTCCCCGGTACATAAACCCACCTGTGATCGATTCACCACAGAAGCGAGAATCCGGGCAATTATTCGGATGTGCATACACATAAACCGGCAGTATCTGGTTGATTGAATCGCAGGGACTGAAAAAGTGATCTCCTTCATAGCAACGCCAGCCAAAATTCAACCCTCCTGAGTTGGCAGGCACGCGGCTGATCTCCTCCCATTTGTCCTGACCCACATCACCGATCCACAAATCGCCTGTTTCCCGATCAAAAGAAATACGCCAGGGATTGCGCAATCCGTAGGCCCAAATCTCGGGTCGTGCTTGCGTTACATGAGCAAATGGATTGTCCTCAGGTATTCGATATGCAACTTGTCCACGCACATCGATGCGTAGAAGTTTACCAAGCAATGTAGTCAGGTTTTGGCCATTACCTGCCGGATCATTGGCAGATCCGCCATCACCTGTGGCTATGTACAGCAGGCTATCCGGGCCAAAAGCAATATCTCCTGCATTATGATTCTTATAAGGTTGATCAAAGCTCAATACCATCTCTTCCCGGTCCGAAGAAATATAATCCCCTGGAGATTCAGCAAACCGACGCACTACCCTGCTTTGAAGCTTTCCATCAATCCTTCCGGCAAAATTGATGTAATAAATACCATTTTCGGCAAACTTGGGATCAAAAGCAAGACCCAACAGTCCCAGTTCACTATCTGCATCCAACCTATCGGATAAATCCAGAAACGTACTGATGATTTGACCTTGCTCTACGATTCGAATTTTACCTCCCTGCTCCACCACGTACATTCGGTCCGGAAATCCAGGGGCAAAAGCGATATCAGTCGGCCGGGATAAGCCGTGGGCCACTTCATGATAGATTAAGGTCGGCTGGGCAATCGTCGCAATAGGAAGAAGCCACAGATGCCCATAGATTATTAAACGTATCCGCATGGGTTTTATGGGTACAACGCTAAAAACCGGTATTCCCGTACAAATAGCTTGCTAAGAAATCCAAATGCTGGTTTCTTTCAATGCCATGCAAGAGACTGTTATTCAATGACCTCTACCAGAAAAAACAGGTTTGCATTAGGTGGAATCGCAGGGGGACTCCCTGCTTCGCCATAAGCTAAATTGGCTGGCACCCAAATAGTAGCCACAGATCCGCGTGGTAAATACTGAAAGATATCGTCCCATGCTTTAATTACTGTCCCTCGGCCAAATGTAAAGGCATACGGCCGGCCATCATGGTAACTATCGTCGAATATTGTCCCATCTTCCAGGGCACCCACGTAATTGATTGCTACTCCAATGCCATTTTCAATCTGTAACCCGGTACCCAGAGTATGCACATAATATTCAATCCCTGAAGGAGTCCGCTGAATCTTGTCTGCATACGCACCTTTCCAGGTTTTGATATCTTCAAGCAGTTTCTGCTTCATCGGTTCAGTCAAGAGACGGACACTATCCACATAATGGTCAAAAATCGCCTGCATGGAATCTTTCTCTGCCTGCCATTGCGATTGGGATCTTATCTTTTCCAGCGTCATAAAATAAGTCAGGTGATCAAACTGGAACGCTTCGGTAGGAATGTTTAGATCTCTGGGAGTCAACGTAAAGCTGACGCTATCGCCAACATGCATCTCACGCAACACATCCATGATAGGTCCCACATCCCTGGAAATTTGACCGGCTTCAGTGATCTGGTTCTTACGCAATTTATGATCCAAATAGCTATTCTGCAGTACGACGGAATCGTCCATAACCTCAATGACATTGAAGTAGGCCACCTCTCCGACATTGATCTTGCGACCCGGCCCCCGCTCAAACAGGTAATACGTAAATCCCGTGGGGGTTTTAAGAAATTCTCCTACTTCTGTTCCTCCGGATTTAGTGCCTTTGCTGCAACTACCGAAAGAAAGCAGGCCGATACAAAATAAGATACAGCCTAGAAATGAAATTCTCATATACTTGAATATTGAATAACCGAAGGAAGATGCTGCTTTAATTGGGCGATGGCATCATTAAAACTTACCTGAAGCGATCCACCCGCAGCATTTTTATGCCCCCCCCCATTAAAATGCCGCTTCGCCAGCTCGTTTACAGCAATATCACCTTTACTGCGGAAACTGAATTTTATCAGGTTTTGTTGCTCTGTCACCAATACAGCAACCCAGATATCGCCCACCATTAACGGATAATTAACGATGCCTTCCGTATCACCGCGGCTGATCTTAAAACGTTGAAAATCAGCTTTATTCAACCCAATAATCGCAGCATGCCATTCAGGGACGACCTCCATGCGCAAGTCCAAACAAAAGCCCAGAAGCTGTAGTTGTTTGGCAGACATATTATTGAAGATATTGTACTGAATTTGCTGGTAATCGATCCCTTTTGTGATCAATTGGGAAACGATACTAAATACGGTAGGATTCACATTGAACTTGAACGATCCGGTATCCGTAATGATTCCCGTAAGAAGGCACGTTGCAATGGCTGCGTCGACCCGGTGCAATAGTCCCAACTCTTCAAAAAAACGGTAGACCAACTCAGCGGTTGACGAAGCCAAAGGGTCCGACATCATATAACTGGCAAAAGGCATCGGATCCTGGTGATGATCGATCAAAATGATCGGTTTATTTGCCGTAGCTATAGTCTGGCTCACATTATCTACGCGATCCAGTGAATTAAAATCCAGGCAGATGATCAGATCACACTCATCAATCAGTGTATTGGCATAGCTTACCCGGCTATCGGCGATCACGACGGATTCTATATCGGGGAGCCAGTCGAAATAATAGGGGTATTCGCTTGGAAGGATAACCTTCACCTGATGACCGATATAGGTAAGCATCCGAGCCATGGCCAGTGAAGATCCTAATGCGTCTCCATCAGGGTTGCGATGTGAAAGGATGGTAACCTTACGCGGTTGTTTTATAAGAGGTATGATATCAATCGTATTCATCGCGTAAACAGGGGGCGAAATTCACTATTTTAAATTTGATATCAAAATATTTTTGCAGCCTAGGCCAATGGTTTACTTTTGCCCCGCAAATAAAAAAGCCTAAAATCCTAGTAAATTATGGCAAGTAACAGAACATTTACGATGATCAAGCCGGATGCAGTTGCTGACGGTCACATCGGAGCTATTCTAGCTAAAATCAATGAAGCAGGCTTCCGCATCATTGCAATGAAGATGACCCATTTGAGCAGACAAAAAGCCGAAGGTTTTTATGAAGTACATAAGGAGCGTCCTTTCTTTGGCGAATTGACGGCCTTTATGTCCTCCGGCCCTATCGTAGCAGCCGTCCTGGAAAAAGAAAATGCAGTTGCAGACTTTCGGACGCTGATTGGCGCTACGGACCCGGCGAAAGCTGCTCCGGGCACCATCCGGGCACTTTATGCACGCAATATGGGCGAAAATGCGGTCCATGGATCTGACTCAGATGAAAATGCAGCCATCGAAGTGGCATACCACTTTGCTGCAACCGAAATATTCGGATGATCCGACGGTTCTTGCTGTTAAGAATGAAATTGGGCGATGGTTATTCCGTCGCCCCCACTTTCCGGATCCGGATGATAGATTTTAGCCGTGGGGTAATCCGATAATTTATCGAGAACAACTTGTTTCAGAACGCCATTACCCTTTCCATGCAGGATTTTGATGGACCAGGCATTAGCTAAAACGGCCTTATCGATGAATCCTTCTACAATTTTCTCCGCTTCCCCTTTTTTGAGTCCGCGAATATCCAGTTGTGTGCCGAAATCAAAGGTATGGTCATGAAGGGTCGTTTGAACACTCCTTTCCCCGCGTACAGGTAGCGGTTCTCTCCCATGCCTCAGTTCTTTAACCGGTAAAGTCACCTGCATTGCCCCAATCTGAAGCACAGCCTGTCCCTTATCCAGGCGCAAAACCTCGCCAACCCAGTCACTTTTGTTATGCCGCACAAAATCGCCCACCGCAATAGGTTTTAGATGCCTGGTCTCCTGAACATATAACGTAGTATCCAGCTTTTGGGCGACGGAATGCAATTCCTTCTGCTCGGATTTTAACTCCGAAAGCTTTTCTTCTGCTTTCTCTACTTTCTGGGCCTTGCGCAGCTCCCTTACCAATTTTTCGACCGCTTGTATGCTTTGCTGATTGTCCTGGAGCGCCTTTTGTTTGGTTTCCAGCTTGAGTTTTTTGCGCTTCACCTCCAGGTCCAATTGCATCTGTTGATACGTCCGCATCAGCTTATCAGCCTGGTTGATTTTTTCTTTATGCTCCTGCATGACCCGCTGAAGATCGATCCGCTCCTGTTCCAGGTCACTTAATAGCTGATCGACGTAATAGACCTTGTTGCCCATCTTCTGCTTGGCATATTGGATGATCGCCTCATCCAGGCCAATTTTTTCGGCAATTTCCAGAGCGAAACTACTCCCCGGTCGCCCCAATCGCATGCGATAGGTGGGCTTTAAATCTTTCCGATTAAACAACATGGCCCCATTGACCATGCCCTCCAGGTGGTTGGCAAGGATCTTCAGATTAGAATAGTGCGTCGTGATGACCCCTTTGACTTGTTGGTCATGCATGCGCATGAGCACTGCCTCCGCGATGGCGCCCCCAATTTTTGGGTCTGTTCCGGTTCCAAATTCATCGATAAAAACCAAGGTCCGCGGACCGGCCATGCGAATCATCTCCTGCATCAACTTTAACCGGGAACTATAGGTACTCAGATCATCTTCGATAGACTGTTGGTCTCCGATGTCGACGACGAACTCTTCAAATATCCCGATGGTAGAATCTTCACTGGCTGCAATTAATAACCCGCATTGTGCCATCCACTGACAAAGGGCAATGGTCTTTAACGCTACCGATTTGCCCCCGGCATTTGGACCGCTTAGCAATGCCAGTCGCTTGGGATAGCCAAGCTGAACGGATAGTGGTATGGTCTCTTTACCGGATTCCCGGTTTTTGAGAAAGAGGAGTGGATGCCTAGCCTCCACCAGGGCGAATTCCGGCTGAGCAGAAAGGCTGGGCTTTTTCGCATTAATTAGCTCTGAAAAAAGAGCCTTGGCCCGGATGGAATCCAATTGCCACAGGTAGTCCTGCCAAGCTATCAAATCTTCCCGGTAATGCCGGGCGAAAGCAGTAAACTCCGAAAGTATCCGGTGAACTTCTTTCCGCCAGGACATTTGCAAATCAAATAAGTTGTTGTTGATCTGGATGATTTCATCCGGCTCGACATAGGACGTTCGACCTGTCGTGGATTCATCATGGATGATACCTCGTATTTTCCTTTTATGCTCGCTATGGACGGCAAAAACCCTTCTGCCATTCCGTACACTCTCCAGTGTCTCTCCCAAATATCCTTGTTGTCGATAGGTGTTGATCAGTCGTGCAAATGTCCGATCCAGCACC
This sequence comes from Lewinellaceae bacterium, assembly GCA_020636355.1. Classification (GTDB taxonomy): domain Bacteria; phylum Bacteroidota; class Bacteroidia; order Chitinophagales; family Saprospiraceae; genus JAGQXC01. Next base: position 231,910 of record JACJYB010000002.1, read on the forward strand.
TTTTCTTCCTCTTGCATTTGATGGGTAATCTGGATGAGCATGCGGGATGCATCCGGTCGGATCGATCCATCGTCGTCCAGGATCAATTTTATCCTCGAATACAATTCGGGTTGGTACCCTGCTGCCTGGAAATTATTAAACTGTAACGGAAGATAATCCGGATCAATTTTCTTAAAATAGTGATGGAGCCCCTCCATCAATGCAAGCTGCCCGAATAACAACTGCATTTCTTCCAGAGACAACGGAGCATTCTCTAAACGCAACCGTTCAAAACAGGCCTGGATGGACTCAAAGGACGTGAAGGGCATCGGAAAACCCTCCTCTTTTGCCTGCATCATTTCGGCAATCTCCGTCATTTGAAGATTTATTTTCGCGACATCTGTCGATGGCGAAATGCCTGCAATCAATTGAGCCCCCTCGTCCGTCAGGCAATTGATTGCCATCAATTGCTTGATTTTATCAAATTCGATCTTGGCCTCTATATTTCCTGGAATCCACTGCATGACACGTAGTAACAACCGGTGAGCATCATAAGTTTGCTCACCAAAGGTAGAACTTTGTCTATACACGCACCGCTTGATGCTTGCTAATTTCCTGTCTGATTTTGAATCGTCCTTCCCAATAACCAAATGGAATTAAAAACGCGCCATTGCATCTTAATAGCGAAACAAAGCATTCGCCTGGTATCCCGGTAGTGGCATTTCATTCAGCGGGGCTTCAAAAACCTCGCCTCCTTGAAGAAATACTTGAATCGCTGCCAGATTCATCAACGAAGTATTACCCAGATTGCTCTCAGCATGGATCCGCACTTCGCCTTTAGATTTCTCAAAAACGCCCCAGGTTTCCCGGTCCGCTTCCAGAAAGAGCGCCTCAACCCGACCGGATACAGCACCCTGGACAAGCTCATTCCACGAAGTTGATACCCGATCCGTTGATTGGAATTGGCGGATCAGTCCAGCTTTTTTGGCCATTTTACGTGTAAGATCAACCTTCAATGCACGTTCTATTTCCTGACGGACGGGCGCCAGGCTGGATGGTAAACCATCCCTGTTAATGGGTTCCGGATATAAATTACGGTAGTGGTTTGCTTCCTTGTAAATGGAAAATAGTTCAGGCGTTGTGGCCATAAATAGTGGCAGGCCATCTTGCTCCAGAAAAGAAAGAATGGCATCATCGATGGAACGGCAAAATGCCAAAATCTCACTTTTGTGATCTTCTTGCCATTCTCCTTTGCCATGATAGACCGTGTAAGAATTCCCTCCCATTTTTTGCCTGTGAAAACTCAATGAGGACTCCTCAAAATCAACGCCTACGACTTCCTCCATTTGCTGAGGCAAGTGTGGTATGGATACCTCGGATAATGTGCTACCTTTTCCCTCATACAATTTTACCTGGTGAAGTTGGAGAGAAAGAAAGTGATAATGGGGTTGATTTTCCAACATCGGAATTAAGGGCCGTAAGTAATATTCGTGTGCCAGCACATGAAAAGGACCTACCGGCTTAGGCAGATCAAAAACATATTTTTGCCCGGGTGCCAGCAGGATCGCTAACCCTTCTGAACGGTATTTCCAAAAATCCAGATCTTCAATCATGATTTTAATCGGCAGCAAAAAATCGGCTATGCTAACTCGATCATACCCTCTGGACTCCAGGACCTTCGCCACTTCTTTCTGAACATTCTTTAGCACCAAATGGTCTTGTCTGCGCAAAACTTCCTGACCGGCGCGATGGGTAGGCATGTAGATGGACAGACACCTTCCTTCATGTATTTCAGCCAATTGCCTGAATAGATCTGTTGTTAAAGCATTCATCGTTTTTGGATTAGTGAAACCAATAAGCCTTAACCCTCCTCTATTCGATTGTCAATTTACCGGACTAACATTACGAGCCAATTCGGAATTTTCCAATGATCTAAATCACAGAGAGGTATTCTTACCAGGAGAAATCAAAGGCCGGCTGGATTTTCCTTTCAATTTTATAATTGCAAGGATTGCGGTTAACTTTGCGATCACAACGCAATCGTTTTAATCGCATGGGAGGAAATATTTTCGGACATACCTTTAGGATCTCCACATTCGGTGAGTCCCATGGCGCTGCCATTGGAGTGATCATCGATGGTTGTCCACCAGGGTTTTCCATTGACCCCGCTCAAATCCAGGATGAGATGAATCGCCGGCGGCCGGGACAGTCAGCCATTGTGACCCAACGGAAAGAAGCTGATCAAGTACAAATCCTTTCTGGCATATTCGAAGGAAAAACGACCGGCACACCAATTGCCATGATCCTGTACAATGAGGATCAAAAATCCAAAGATTACAGTCATATCCAGGATCAATTCCGGCCTTCTCATGCAGATTTCACTTATCAGGAAAAATATGGAATTCGTGATCACCGGGGAGGAGGACGCAGTTCAGCCCGCGAGACTGCCGCAAGAGTTGCCGCAGGTGCTATTGCGCGTCAAATTCTTACGCATTTTGGCATTGAATTGTATGCATATACCAGTCAGGTTGGCTCCATTAAAGTTCCATCAGACGCACTGATCGATCGTTCCTTTATTGAACAAAATCCCGTACGTTGCGCAGATCGTATCACGGCCGAATCCATGGAATCCCTGATACGGGACATCCGCAAACAAGGAGACACGATCGGCGGTATAGTCACCGGTGTGATCACCGGATGTCCGGTTGGCCTCGGCGAGCCGGTCTTCGATAAACTTCATGCCGATCTGGGTAAGGCGATGCTCAGTATCAATGCCTGTAAAGGGTTTGAATATGGCTCTGGGTTTGATGGTGTACAGCTGAAAGGATCAGAACATAACGACCCTTTCATCGTAGAGGATGGAGTGGTCCGAACCAAAACTAATCTGTCCGGTGGAATCCAGGGAGGCATCAGCAATGGCATGGATATTTATTTTCGCTGTGCATTCAAACCGGTCGCTACCATCATGCAGGATCAGGAATCCGTAGATCGTGAAGGGAATCCCGTTTCCATCAAGGGGAAAGGCAGGCATGATCCCTGCGTTGTACCACGGGCTGTACCAATCGTTGAAGCCATGGCCGCACTGGTCCTCATCGACCACCTGCTGCGCCAAAGGGTGAATTTACGGACTTAAAAACTGGATTTATCGCTTCCTACGGCCTTTCCGATATCTTCAGAAAGGTGTTTCTTGAAATCGAAGATATTGTCAAACTCCTTGCGGTAAGTCAGACCCATGCCAAATTTATTCCGACGACCCTCGATGGTTTCTTCAGGCCGCTGATAGAGTCTCAGCGCAAGGCGACGGTCCTTGGTAATGTAATATTCCAAAGAAAAATCACCGGCGATATACGTTCCGTTTATTGGCGAATCGTTCACAAAATTAGCCCCAAAATTCAGCGCTAAGCGATCGTTAAACAACCGGTTGCGGAAGTGCAGCTGTACTTCTGAACCGCCCTGGGTAATGGCCCGCTCCGCAGACGTATTGAGTTGAGAATACAAATTCCAGTTTACGTCAAAATCGACCCCGGAAATAAAGCCGTAATCGGAAACGGCTTCGGATATCAGATCAGTCAGGAAGATCGACAGCTGGTTGGAAACCCACTGGCTCAGCGTATTCGCCCCTGAATTGGAGAAAAACTGGTTGCTCAGCGTAATGTTATTGCTGGGTAAAAAGTTTCCGAAAAGGAATAAGCTCAAAACCTGATTGTTAAGTGCATTCGGGTCTGATTTTAATACATTCAGCTTGGCATCTGCATACGATTTAAGTTCTCCCGTCAATTCCGGGAAGCCCAAATCGAAAGAGATGTTTGGATGCAACAAGTCTCCCGTCAAATGGAGAATAAGTTGAACCGGGGTATTTATGTTGTATGAATTGGTAGATGAAATTTGATTGGCATATTCTGCGAGGAAGTTGGCCATATTGGCCTGCAAGCCTCGGTATTCCGCATCCAGATTGATTTCTGCGGCATAAGGATCACCAGTCCATCGGATCGTACCTCCCCGGTAGACAATAAAGGGCTTATTGATAACCCCATAGGTAAACAAATAATTACCCTGAGAAATCTCGTAGAGGCCGCGCATTTCGAACTGTCCGGAGCGCGCCATCTCAATCTGTAAATTGGCCGTTCCTTTCCCACGGATGACGTCGCCCTTCGCTTCGTCAAAAATGATGTTGATTTCCGCTTCTTCAGTGACGGCCAGATCCATCCTGAAATCAAGCCCTTCCCGGGAAACAGTGCGGTTGGGCACACTGCTCTGAGTGGAATCAAAAGAAACGAAAGTTATAAAATCATCGCTGCTGGTTGTCGTCGCATAACTGATTGGAATACTCAGCGTGGTACCGGCCCCTGTCGTTGCATTCACATAAATATCCACTGCATTAAACGGACCTCTGAACGTGCAATCAAGCCGGCCGATCGCCTTCCCGTAATAGAGGGAATTATCTTGCTTGGTGGTATTCAGGGCCATTATTTTTGAAGACAGGATTCGCGCATTCAACCGGAAATTCCTCAGGTGGTCGTGTTCAATACCACCGGTTGCCGTGGCACGGTTACCCAGAACATCGCTCATCTGCATGCCTGTAAAATCAAAAATGTTCTCCCGGATATTCACCGTTTGATCGTACATGTAGTATTTGGTACCCAGGTAGACGATTTTGGTTTCGCCCTGCCGGATTTTGGCTGTGCCCAATAAATTCATTTTACTCACCGGACCTGTGATCGTAATGTCCCCGTCCATCGTACCGCTTGTCTCCGCAATGCTGCCGGCCAGGAAGTATTCTCCGATCTTAAGGGGATATTTTGTAATGGTCCCTTTCAAGTCAAGCGTTATCTCCGGATTTGATGGCGATTTAGGATGCAAAAATCCGCTCAGGGACAGTCGTTTGTCGGTATCTTCTATTTTCAGGAAAGCCGCATAAGCGTCTGTCGTTGTCGCCTGGGAAATTGACAAAAAGACCTGCCCGTACGGATCGCCATTGATCTGGAGGCTATCCATTTCTCCTTTAACATTAAGATCTTTCCATTCAAAGATGTTCTTCATGGAAAAGTACAGATCTGCTTTGCCGCCAAAATTCAATTTGTCGTAGACCCAGATGCTGTCTATCCACCCCACCGGAAATGACTTAATATCGGCGATCAATCCCTGTGGTCCCTCATTCCGCAATTCAATGGACTGTCGTTTTGAAGAAAGGATAAAATTGTCCAATGCTATTTCACGATTACCGAAAAAGATGTGGTTATCCTTCGACAATTCCCAGGGTGTACCAAACAAGGTTAACCCCTTAGGATTTAACCAGATATCGTAACCTTTGGCCGAGGGCTCAAACTCTCCTTCGATGTTTATGCCATCCAGAACCCGTACCAGGTCCGCTGTTTGTACCTGAAAATGGGTGCGGTTATTTTCGATCCTGCCATTTACATAAAGGTAGTCAAGGGGCACCGTTGGAGAAAGATGGCTACTGTCCAATTGCAACTTGAATTCTGTAGAATCCGGAGTCCCGTTCCACGTAAAGGCAATGTTTTGAAATGTGCTTTTATTCCAATCCAGCGAAGGCAGCTGCACCCGGGAAGCGAAGGTTCCGTTCCGATTATCAAAATGCGCATTAATGCTGGCATTGTGTACGTTGTGAATGGGAAGATCAAAAAGATTAAACCAGGACTTGGCATCCACCAGCTGAAAGTCCATGGTAAAAAAGGTCGGAATCTCCGTGACCTGAACGCTGTCCCATCCAAACTTGGCTCCGTAATCCGGATAATATTCGTTAAATGATTTCTTTAAAAAAGGTACCGTCTTAGTCAGTTGGAAATCTCCTTGCATGGAACCACTGCCCAAATCGGAGTCAATGGTCAGAAATCGCAGATTGTCCTGGTTTCTGGCTTGGATCCGCAACTGTCTTAGGGCGTAATTTTCGGTAAAACTCTTCTCAATGAGTAGATTTTCTGCAACCACCTCTCCTACAAAACGATTTGGGTCGATACCCCTGATATTAAATCGAAGACCGCCAGAAATATCCATATCCTGCTTGGTCAGGTGCAAAGGCAACGTAGAGAGCCGTTCAATCCGCGCATTGAAGACCAGATCCGGAATGGTGTCACTAAAATCTACCAAGCCGTTAAACGATAAATCAATGTTCGCATCAGCAATAGAAAAATCTCCATCAAAGCGATTGCGCTGTAATCGTCCTTTCATGATGGCATTCCGGTACTGATAACCCCGGAAAACCAAACTGGAAACATTTGCATCGATTAATGCATCCAGGTTTTCTTTTCGCAACCCCTTTCCATCCTTTACTTCGGCTGACAGACTTACTTTACCAAGGTCAGCTTGTCCAACCCATCTACCCAGATCAAAATCGATCAGCTGAAGTTGACCGGAATACTCGGCGGCATCCCTCCCCTGGGTAGCATTGAGCCGCATATCCATTTCAGCCCTGCCCAATGCAGAGGATAAAGCTCCGTAGGCTACAAAATCCTGATAATAGCCGTCGAATCGGCCGGTAAAATTTAAGGTCGCTAACTTATCAAATTCGGATGGCAGCTGCATGCCCCGGAATAACTTGCGGATGGTAGCCATCTGGGTCTGTAATCGTTCCAGCTTGACGTTAAGCAGGGTCCTTTCGCTCTCCTGGATATTGCGGGAAGAAACATCACCACTTAAGGCAAACAGGTTCTGGATCTGCAGATCCAGATTATCGGCATTCAAATGCGATACCGGCCCCTGTACCCGTCCGGAAATATCCACAGTTTCCTGTTTGTTGTCATTAAAAAATGAAACATTGGAAAGTGCCGGAGCGAAATAAATAAGATCTTCAAGTCCCAGCGATGACCTCGCTATTTGAAAATCCATGCGAACCTTGTCTACAAAACTTAACCAATCGGGATACTCCTGGTAATAAAATCGCAGGGTGTCCTTAATGGTACTTTTACCGGTTTCCAACTTAAATCCCGGTAAGTCGACCCTCTTTGAAGTAACAGAAACTTGGGGACAGGACAATTCGCGGATCATAAAACCACCATCGCTCCTGGCTGCTAACTGGTTTAATTTTCCTGTGAAGTCAAGATCGGTTATGGACAAATCATCAGCATCTAGTGCTATGTCTGTAATATCCATGTAGTGGTAATCGATGCCACCACCACCAACCCGTGCATACCTGCGGTCCTCCATTTTAAAGTGACCATCCGAAAAAATCACTTGATCAATTTGGATGTGAGCAGCTTTCTTAACCAATGAATCCGTAAATCCAGATGCGATTCCTTCTGTCGCTATGATATCCGGCCCTGTGCCATACTTTTCAATAAAGACGTAAGGTCGGGTGGCTTTGAGCGATTTGAATTCAAACTCATTCTCTGCCAGATCGATGCTCTTAGCATCCAGTGCCAAATCAGGAAATGCGAATGTTTGGGTACTGAAGTTAAAATGATTTACCATCTTGATTTCACATTCCGAACAATCAATTCCGTGGACCGAAAGCCTGAACGAGGATGATTCCCCAGCCGTGGTATCCTGGTGTTGTAGTTGTGCGGAGTTCCATTTCTCCATCAATTTGGAGAAACTGTTACTCGTCGAGTCGATGATAATGGTAGCTTTCATTTTTTGCAGCTGAACATCTTCAATCTGCAAATTTTGCCGTAGCAGGGAGAATAGTCCTGCGGCTAGATCCACTCTGAATTGATCAACCGTAAGTAAAGTGTCCTGACCGGAATATGGCGAGGCTACGTATAAGCCGTTTAAATAGATATGCTGAAAGATATCAAGGTCTACCTTATCAAGTCTGACATCAACTCCCAGCCGGTCCGTTGCGTATTTGGTCACCTTATTCTTCGCCCAATTCTGTACAACCGGAATCTGGATGGCTACCGTAAGAAAGACCGGCACGAGCACCAGAATCAAAAGAATCCCACTGAGTACACGTACCCATTTACGATTCTTCCGATATGGCTCCGGTGAAGCATTCATGAAGTTCCAGACTCAAACTCCAAACACTGAAAATCCTGGGTTGATTATGCAGGGAGGAGTAATTAACAAATGTTTACCACAAAAGTACACTAAAAACGAGGTTAGCCTCTTTTAAGTTGCTCAAACACAGCGATTACCTGCTTAGCTGCCGCCACATCATGAACGCGTAAAACGTTGGCTCCCTTTTCCAAAGCCGCGAAGTGAAGTGCTGAAGTTCCCGGCAAAACCTGATCCGGAGTGGTGTGCAAAGGACAGTAAATCATTGATTTCCTGGACAAGCCTACAAGTATGGGTTTGTTGGTGAGGTGGAATGCATTCAAATCCCGGAGCAACGTATAGTTGTGTTCGATCGTCTTGCCAAATCCAAATCCGGGATCAACAAGTACATCATAGATGCCCAGTCCGTGTAGCACATTGATTCTCGAAGTAAAAAACTGGAGTATTTCAAAGGTAATATCCTGGTAATGAGGAGAATTCTGCATAGTCTGTGGTTCTCCGGCCATGTGCATCAATATATAGGGTACCTTGTATTCTGCCAGGAGTTCCCACAATCCTGGATCTATCTGCCCTCCACTGATGTCATTGCAGATGTGCGCGCCATGGTCCAGGGCTGCGTGCATCACATCCCGGCGGTAAGTATCAATGGAAATAAAGCAATCCAGGTCTAATTCACGGATCCACCTCATGGACTGTATAATCCGCTCCCGTTCCTTTTCGACAGATAATTCAACCGCTCCCGGACGAGATGACATCGCCCCCAGATCGATGATATCTGCACCTTCTTCAACCATTTGCACAACCCTGTTCTTACATGCCGCCTCATTGGAATAGAGCCCGCCATCGTAAAAAGAATCCTCGGTTATGTTCAGTATTCCCATGATCCGCGGGATAGAAAAATCAAGGACTTTTCCCGCGACATTCCAGGTCTTACGATATGGAATCATGCGACCTATGTATTAACAATATCAATAAATTATAAATAGATATATTTGATTTGCTTAAGATAGCTCCCTATTTTTGGCGATCTTTTAACTGTTAAAGGTAAATTGATTATCAGAGTTGGCATGATTTTTTTGCCACCGATCAAAACCGGAAGCATATGCAGAAAAGTTTTTGGGTTATCCTTTCCGTACTCGTCTTTATACTGGCTGTAGTACTACTTCTTCCAAATTTTTTTAGCAGCTACCTGAATAATGATCACCCTGAACCGGAAGCGGTGGAAATGACCGAGGTACATCCCAAGATCCTCAGTTACGGTTTCGATCTGGATTCTTTTACAGTAGATAGTGGTGTCATCAAACGCAATCAGTTCCTCTCGGATATCCTAACTGATGCCGGCATCAGCTCTCAAAAAGTCTTTGAACTTGCCCAGGCAGCTGAGAAAGTGCAATTCGGCCCCGACAAGAGTAAGATAGCAAGCACCAGGAACATGCGTGAAGGGAATAATTATGCCCTCGTCTACCAGGACACCTCAAGTGCTCCACGCTTTTTCGTTTACGAACCCGACTCCCGCAAGTACGTCATCTACGATCTCGGATTTGAAAATGACATCAAAGTGGTCGAGCGTCCCAGGGAACTTCAATTGGTCTATGATGAAGGTTCCATTGAGAGTTCGTTGTGGGTAGCCATGGCTTCCAGCGGAGTCGCTTATAGTTTGATTACCAAAATGGAAGAAGCATTAGGATGGGTTATCAGTTTCGATTATGTGCAGCATGGTGATGTCTACAAACTGGTGTATGAGAAAGAATACATCGATGGTCAACCCTCCGGAGTAGGTAAATTGCTCGGAGCTTATTTCGCCACGGGCGGACAGGAATACTATGCGTATTATTATGAAAATGAAAAATACCACGGTTATTTTGACGGCCAGGGCAGACCAATGGTTCGTCAATTCCTCATGTCCCCAATCAGCGCCAAATACAGAATTTCCAGTCGCTACAACCCGAGCCGCTTCCATCCGGTCCTCAAAATCCGGAGAGCCCATCTCGGAACTGATTTTGCGGCTAATTACGGTACACCAATCCAGGCAACTGCTGACGGAACCGTAATTATGGCTTCCTATACGAAAGGCAATGGCAATTTTGTAAAAATCAGACATGATAAAACCTTTGAAACGCAATATTTGCACATGAAAGGTTTTGCATCCGGCATCCGGCCGGGTGTACGGGTACGGCAAGGACAGACCATCGGGTATGTTGGTTCCACCGGACTCGCCACCGGACCACACGTTTGCTATCGCTTCTGGAAAAATGGCAAACAAATCGATCCGCTGAAATTAAATTTCCCTCCTCCGGAACCCATGGCCAAAGAGGACTTGCCCGCATTCAATGTGGTCAAGGATCAAATCCGGACGATGATCGATACCAAAATTGTCGCTCCGGTTAACCAATCCCAACCTGTCATGGCGACAAAACTGGATTCGTCCGCGGACTCAACCGCAAAAACAGAGGCACTAAATCTGGATTGATTATTCAGGCTTTCTCCAGGGTAAATCCGAATGTTGATCCCAATTGCGGCGTGCTGCGCACATTAATTGTCTGTTTGTGGGCTTCAACAATATGCTTAACGATCGAAAGACCCAAGCCTGTGCCTCCTTCCGCTCGCGACCGGCTTTTCTCAACCCGGTAAAAACGGTCAAATAGATGCGGGAGATGTTTTTCGGAAATACCGATTCCGTTATCTGCAATTTCGATCAGTACATAGGCATGCATGTCGTAGAAGGACACCCGTACGTAACCGCCAGGATTTCCATATTTGATCGCATTGGAAATCAAATTGATGAAAACTTGCCGGATGGCTTCACGGTCTGCTTTGACCTTAAAGGATTTATCGGCCCCCTCCTTAAATCCAATGAGAATCTTCTTCTTGGCCGCCTGCATTTCCAGATGTTCGAGGACTTCCTGAACCAACATCCTTATATCAAATGCCGTAATATCCAAAATCATAGCTCCGGATTCCAGTTTGGAGATAGTATCCAGATCCTGAACAATGTTTTGAAGTCGTTCTACATTTGCAGCGGCTCGCTCCAGGTACTTTAAGTTGATCGTAGCGTCATTCAGCCCTCCCTCGAGCAGGGTATGCAAATATCCCTGAATGTTAAAAATTGGCGTTTTTAACTCATGAGATATATTACCAACAAAGTCCCTGCGGTACGTTTCCAGTGCTTTCAATGTATCTATCTGACGCTGTTGATCAGCAGCCCATTCTGCGACTTCGCGCTCGACATTTTGGATGATGTTCTCATCCGAATCAATTTTCTTTCCGGTAGAGACTTTCGATTTATGGATAACCTTATAAATGACCTTGATCTTCCTATAGATGAATTTATCGAGGAAGAACATCATGGTATAAAAAATGAGTACGTATGCAATCCCCAGTAATATTACGATGCTCAGCCAACGTGCGCCTCCCAGCGCGGGGATGTTGATGTGGATCAGATAAAGAAGCAGAACGAGCAGCAAGATGACCACTGAAGTCAGTGAAGCCACTGCCCTGATGGTCAGATTTTTAAACATTAATAATCAAATTTATAGCCCACTCCTTTGATCGTTTTAATGTAATCATCACCAATTTTTTCACGTAATTTTCGAATATGTACATCCACCGTTCGATTGGTGACAATAACATCTGAGCCCCACACCTTCTGAAGGATTTCATCACGATTAAACACTTTGCCGGGTTTTGAGACCAAAAGGTACAACAATTCAAATTCCTTTTTGGCCAGGTGAATCAACTGCTCTCCTTCAAAAACCTCCAGCTTTTCTTTGTCAATTTGCAAATTTCCAAAGGTAAGAATCAGTCCTGTATCATCATCTTCAGAGCGCTTCTTCCTGCGCAAAAGCGCCTGGATACGACTGAGGAAAACACCGGGTTTTATTGGCTTGGTAATGAAATCGTCGCCTCCGGAATCCAGCGCGGCGATTTGTGTGAAGTCTTCACTTCTGGCCGTCAAAAATGCGATCAGTGAATCGCGATTGGTCTCCTGATTTCTGATTTCCCGGCATAGTTCTACGCCATCCATTTCAGGCATCATGATATCCAGAATGATTAAATCATAGGCCGTTTTTGAGGATTTCTGCAGAGCCGTTTTGCCATTTTCGGCGGTGTCTACCTGATATCCTGCTTTGGTCAGATTATAGTTGAGGAATTCGAGAATATCCTCCTCATCATCAACCAATAAGATCCTTGTATTGTCTGTTTCCATGACAGTTACTGCTAATCAAAGCGTGAAAATAGGCACTTCCCAACCGGATTAGATTATCAATATATTAAGAAATGGTTATATTTTATTTCGCTTTTGACAGACTGTCTATCCGTTGATTCAATTCTTCACTTACCCGCTCATAGATCTTTTTCATGCGGGGCAGGTCTTTTTCCAGGTAATTGATGGCCTGAGTAATCTGCATGCTATCCAAATGATAATTCTCGTTCATGGTTTGCAAAAACACCTCCCGCAGGCTGTCGATGTTCCGGTTTGACTCTCTGTTAACCGCAACATCTGCAATGCTCAGATCAATAATCAAATTGACGTAGGTAGAATCCGATAGTTGTTCATAAGGTGGTTTCACCTCCTGATCGCATTGCGGCAGTAGCATGACGAGAAGCAACCAAAAGATATGTCTCACCGCAGAATTTTTTTAGGCGTCCAGAAATGAATCACTTTCGTATTCATGGTATCCACTTCCGCCCAGGATGTCGCTGAACTGGACAGGTGCACGATCCCGGTGGTAGGTACATTCTCTATCAACTTCACGGCAAACTCGTTCGCAAACATGGTGAACCCGGGATTATGCCCGATAATCCCAACCGAATTCCAGTCTTCATCTAAACCGTAAAGGACGTGATAAATGGAATCCGTATCGGCCAGATATAATTTCTTATCGGTGATAAATTTCGGTGGAGCAAGGATATCGGCAAAAAAACTGGCCGTCATCAATGCCCTCTTGGCCGGGCTCACCACCAATGCATCCAGCTTAACGCCTTCCTTGTTCATAAATTTTGCCATGACTTTGGCATCTCGTAATCCTCGTTGATTAAGGGGGCGGTCAATATCTGGAATGGATGCAAATTCCCAACTTGACTTAGCATGACGAATCAGAAAAATTTCGCGCATACGAGAGCATTGTTTTACAAATATCGAATTAAATGCTGCAATGGCCAAAACGAAGAAACACGTAGGGCTTTATCCAATTGTCCTTTGATAACGTATATTTGTAGGTTGACGAAGTTATGGAATTGAAAAACAGTCCAATAGAAGCATTTGAAGCGAAGGTTCCCGAATCTGTTCTGTTACAGGCGGAACAGTCCTGGGATGCATTGGATGATCAACCTGTTATTCAATCTATGGGGAAAGGTCTCTATCGAACTGTAATTGAAGACGGATCAAAGGAGCTCGAAGTTGAACTGGTTATTCGAAATGCCACCATCCGTAAATACACCTGTGATTGCCCGGCCTTTAAAACCAACAAACTGTGTCCGCATGTGATCCTTGCGCTTTTCGCATACCGGCAGTTTGCTGAATTGCAGAAAACGAGGAGAAAAGCAAAAGCGGAGCAAAGGAAACAAACTAAACCCGCAGCAGGGCCTAGCTTTCAGCAAATTATCGATGCCATGAGTATCGATGAGTTGCGGATTTTCCTCAGGCAGCAGGCACAAAAAAACAGACAACTACAGCACGAACTGAAACTAACATTCGCCCACAAGATTGCCTCTGAGGATGAGTTTACAAAGTATGACCAGCTGTTGTATCAGCTTTTTAAACCCACGACAACAATTCCCCAAATCACCAAAAGGAAATGCGATGAGTTATGCAATGTCCTGACCCAATTGGTGGATCAGTCCAGGGACTTTACCGCGCTTGAAAAATGGCGGGAAGCCGGGGCATTGTTGCTGGCCATTTACCGCAAAATCCGCTACCTTATCCATAAGTCGGTAGAAGAAGCCCACGGTGGAATTACCACGCTTCAGAAACACTGGTACTTTGCTACCGAGGCCTTGTTGGAAAAGGGCATTCCCCCACTTTTGCGGGAAGAGATCATCGAACACATCATTGAGGTGATCAGCAGTGTCCACTATCAGGTCATCGACCCGGCCCGTAATGGATACCGGCTTCTCTATACCCAGCAAGTAAGCCTGGAAAAAATCACCGATTTGGTGTTAATGCATAGCACACAGTTGCAATTCAGAACACATCTGCATGCATTATGGCTCTTGTACATTTTGCAGGGACACCCTTTGAAAGCCTATTTCCAGGAGCATCCGGCACACCGGGTGCATCTAAAATCTTTCGTCCAATACCTGCAGGATCATGAATTATACCTGGTCCTCCAGCAGGTGGCTTTAATCTTATATGAAGATTCGCAGACCGATGCGCAGTTTCGTGAACAACTGACCTGGACGATGATGATGATCAAGCTGGATGGCGCATTCTACCAACAGCTGTGGCCACATTTCTGGCAAACCGTAAAACGTCAGCGCATGCTTCCCGGATTATTCTGGCTGCTTGAACATGACCCCAATGCTTCCGAACAGGTTGAAAGCTGGCTTAATTCGCCGGTCGAGGCAGATGAGAATAACTTGCGCATCCGGACCATTTTATTGATCTGGTCAGGCGACAAGGAAAAATTGTCCAGCTGGCTGTCCGGCTTAGAAGACTTGCGCATTATCCGTCAGGTGCTTTCCTTCTGGCATCAGCAATGGAGCCCGGAAGCGATTGAAGCTTTGCTTACCCCGGTTCTGATTCATCATCTGGAACAATATGCGGGCACACAACCGATTAAACACCTACATGATTTATATAATTCGATGATCCATCTGGGCATGAGACGGCAAGCCGAAGCCAGTGAAGATGCCGTAAAAGCTCATTTTGCGCACCGATCAAGCATTCAAAATCCCACCGGCTAATCATGGCATTTGCACTTTGGGCTATCGGGAAACAGAAGTTTGAATACCTGGATCAAGGCATTGAAGCCTTCAGCCAGCGCATCCGGCATTATTACCGATTTGATTACCAGGTCTTTCAGCAGATTAAATACCGAAGTAAAAATCTGCCTGATCAAATCAAATCGGATGAATGGCAGGTCATCGAATCCAACCTTAAACCCCAGGACTTGCTCATATTACTTGACGAAAGGGGTAAAGAATTCACCTCCGTTGGTTTTGCAGAATGGATCGAGAAGTCCCTCTCCACCCATCCCGGAAAACGAATGGTATTTGTTATCGGAGGAGCCTTCGGATTCGCTCCGGAAGCCTACGCAAGAGCGGACCAGCGACTGTCGCTTTCAAGAATGACCTATTCCCATTTACTGGCAAGATTGATTTTTATCGAACAATTGTACCGAGCCTGCACGATCATCCGGGGAGAATCCTATCACAATGAATAATTGATTCTATTATCATTAAACTTCTTCAACATGCTTCAATCCCTTTTTACGCCTTCCGCAGCCACTCCGGGAGGTCACTACAGTCAAGCAATCATTCATGGGGATACGATTTATATTTCCGGGCTTTTACCCATTAATCCCGAAAATGGTCAAAAGATTCTTGGCGGTATGGAGGATCAATTAAATACCGTTTTAACAAATTTGGAGGCAATCCTAAAGGCTGCCGGAAGTGATCGACATGGAGTCATTCGCACGACGGTTTATATCGCTGATATGGCATTATGGGGTGAGGTAAATGCTAAATATGTCCAATTTTTTGGATCGCATAAACCTGCCCGGGTTGTCGTCCCTGTCCCGGAGCTCCATTACGGCTTCAAGATTGAGATCGATGCCATTGCGGCAGTTCTTTCCAAATAGTGCCCCTCTGAACCAGGAATGCGTTCCCCTGGTCTGGAAATTTTATAGGCAGCAAAACCCACATTTTACCTAAATTTGGGGCGTCCAAAAATGCACCTTTAAAGAAGGTCTGGGTTGAACATTTAAATCATTGTCATTCAACACGTTAAATGAAGAATAAGTACTTCGACCTGATTGATCAAACCTATTTTTTCCCACAAGATGGATTTGACATTCGAGATGGTTATCTGACCTTTCACGGACTCTCGCTGAAATACTTAATCGAGAAATACGGTACACCTTTCAAATTAACCTACCTGCCGAGGATTGGGGATCAAATCAAAAAAGCTAAAAACTTTTTCAATCGATCGATCAAAGCTTACGGCTATCGGGGGAATTATTACTACTGCTATTGCACTAAGTGCTGTCACTTCAACCATGTGATCTCGGAAGCCTTAAAGCACGATGTTCACCTGGAGACGTCCTCCTCCTTCGACATCGACCTGATCCAGAAGCTCTATGCCAATGGCCAAATCAACAAGGATGTCATGCTTATCCACAATGGCTATAAGACCGATTCCTATCTGGAAAAAATTGTAATGCTCCAGAATGAAGGCTTCGTCAACTCCATCCCCATCTTGGACAACGTAGCGGAGTTGAATAAGCTTCTGAAATTGCAAAAGAATCCAGTCAAGATCGGGCTGCGGATGGCCATCGACGAAGAACCCCAATCGGCTTATTACACCTCCCGCCTTGGCATCCGGAACTCAGAGATCATACAGTTCTACAAAGACCAGATCAAGAAGAAGAAAAATGTAGAGCTGAAAATGCTTCACTTCTTTGTAGATACCGGCATCCGGGATACGCTTTATTACTGGGGAGAATTTAAAAAAGCCCTTAAGGTATTCGCCGAACTAAAAAAGATGTGCCCCACCCTGACAGCGCTAAATATCGGCGGTGGATTCCCGATCCGGAACTCCTTAGGCTTTGAGTACGACTACAAATACATGACCAATGAAATCGTACGCAACATCAAAGAAGCCTGTGAAGAAGATGGCATCGAAGAACCGGATATCTTTACCGAATTTGGAAAATATACTGTTGGCGAGGCTGGCGCTACCATCTTTGAAGTGATCGCGCAGAAGAAACAAAATGACACGGAGATATGGTATATCGTGAACAATAGCCTCATGAATACCATCCCTGACAGTTGGGGCATCTTTGAAAAATTCATCCTCCTGCCCATCAATAAATGGGACAATGAATATACCCGGGTGAATATAGGGGGGATCTCCTGCGATCATTCGGATTATTACAATTCGGAAGATCTCAATCAGCAGGTATTACTCCCGGTTTTTAAAAACGATGAAGATGAGCCACTCTATCTTGGTTTCTTCCACACCGGAGCTTACCAGGATGCCATCAGCGGGTATGGGGGCATCAAACATTGTCTGATTCCATCCCCACAGCATATCATCATTGATCGCGACATCAAGGGAAATTTCGTAGAGCGGGTATTCCGCAATGAACAAGTTCCAGATGAGATGTTGAATATATTAGGCTATTGATAAAACCTTGGAAATTAAAGCTATGAAAGGACCCATTTCACAATTTATAGAAAAGCATTACCTGCATTTTAATGCGGCTACGCTGGTCGACGCCGCAAAAGCCTACGAGCAGCAACTCGAACAAGGCAACAAGATGATGATCACCCTGGCCGGAGCTATGAGTACAGCTGAACTGGGTATCTCCCTGGCAGAAATGATCAGACAGGACAAAGTCCATATCATCACCTGTACCGGTGCCAACCTTGAAGAGGATATCTTTAATCTGACCGCCCACTCGCATTATAAACGGATTCCTCACTACCGGGACTTGAGCCCGGCCGATGAAAAAGAACTTCTGGATCATCACTTCAACCGGGTTACAGACACCTGTATTCCCGAAGAAGAAGCGATGCGGCGGGTGGAAGAACATCTGATCAAAGTCTGGACGCGTGCCTACAAAGAAGGAAAACGATACTTCCCGCATGAATTTTTATTCCAGATCATTCGCGAAGGGATGATTGAAGGAGCATACGAGGTCGACCCCAAAAACAGTTGGGTACTGGCCGCTTGTGAAAAAAACATTCCCATCATAGTGCCCGGATGGGAAGATTCCACTACAGGAAATTTCTTTGCATCCCATTGCATTGAAGGATTATTTGAACCGCATATTCTTAAATCCGGCATCGAGTATATGATTATGCTGGCAAAGTGGTATCAGGAAAACGCTGGAAATAATGGTATTGGATTTTTCCAGATTGGTGGTGGTATTGCAGGTGATTTCCCGATTTGTGTGGTACCCATGCTGCACCAGGACCTCGCATTGGATAACATCCCTTGCTGGTCTTATTTCTGTCAGATCAGTGACAGTACAACCAGTTTCGGATCTTATTCCGGAGCAGTACCTAATGAAAAGATCACCTGGGGAAAACTGGAAATCGACACCCCCAAATTTGTCATTGAGTCGGATGCAACCATTGTAGCCCCTTTGATTTTTGCGTACCTCTTGGGATGGTAATCTAGTCCATCAGGATTGGAAAGCTCCTGCCTTTTAATTGGAGGCACGGCAATGCGGATATAATATTCGGGTTGTATTTACACCTGAAAGATCAATCCATCTCTTCTTCTCCCATCGTCGTCGTTTCATTATACTCCGATCGGGAGGTGTAGGAAGAAGAAGAAGAACCGGATGAAGAAGAAGGTGGTTGTGACATTTTAGCTTCCATGGACTTGGTGGCATGAGGCACCGCCATTAACCTTTTCTTATCGATCAGTTTTCCAGTCACCACACAAATGCCGTAAGTTTTGTTGGTGATCCGTATCAAGGCATTCTCCAGATCCTGGATATATTTTTTCTGGCGGATGATCATATTATTCAGGTATTCCATCTCGGTATTGGTCTCCGAGTCATCCATATAATCCCCGCCAAAATCATCAAATGAGTTTTCAGCCAGATCATTCATCTGGCTTTGCAAATCGTGCAGATTCTCGCGGGCTAGGGCAAGTTTCTTGTCGATTACATCTTTGAACATTTCGAGATCCGTGTCCGAATATCTGGTAACATCGTTGCTCATGACCGAAATTTTCTTCCTTGGTTAGCAAAAACGGTGCAATCTTATTCCAAGATTGTCACATTTCAAAGCTTTTCAAACAAAAAAAGGTGAAACAGCGTTCCACCTTGTTGCCGACAAAGAAAACAAATCTTTATTGGATAGGTTTATTGGTATAGACTTTATAGTCCCATGGATCCAATGCGATGGCTTGTCCGGAAGGTAAAGATTCTGGCCCGTCCTGGTCAAAAAGATTGTATAACCCTACGTAGCCTTTCGTCAACGTAGTTTCTTGCGGCTTTGAAGAAAGATTTAATAGCACCACAATTTTATCCATTCCATTGCCACGTTCAAAAGCATACACGTCTTCGGAAACATTAATCCGTTCTGCCACGGTATTTCCTTCCACCTTGGTCTGCAGGCAGGTCATCTGATGTTTGAGTGCGGTTAATTTCTGGTACATGGGAGCGTTGGAGAATGTTTTAAAAGGGATTGTATCCTTTTCGAAGAAACGCAACCGCTTACGTAAGGGCTCTTCCTGTCCACTGTAGATCAGGGGCATCCCGTCGATGGTGAAGCTTAATACGGCCATTACTTCGGACGCATCACCCATCCGTTCAAACTCGGTTCCTGACCAGGTATTTTCATCGTGATTGGACGTAAAATACATGCCATACCCTTTATGAAAACGTTCCCGTGACTGGGCAAGCATGGTGTCGATGGCATTAACCTGTCGTTTACCTTGTGCTATATCATTCATCAGATGGTGAAATTCCCAGGCATAGGTCATCACGAAGGTTCCATTGTTCCGATTTTCTGGAATTTCAGATTCAGCCAGCATAAAAAGTGCCTGGCGTTTGTAAATCGAATCGCGGCATTGTACCCAAAAATCATTCGGCACTCCATGTGCAACATCACAGCGAAATCCGTCAATCTTATGCTTGTCCACCCAAAAGAGCATGTCGGAGATCATCTCCAGACGCATGTCTTGATTGTCGTAATTCAGGTCGGCGACGTCTGTCCAACCCCAGCTTTCCCCTGTCTCCGGGTTAATCGGATCTACGATGTTCCCCAGTGAATCTTGTGTGTACCATTCCGGGTGAGCCTTGATCCATACATGATCCCAACCGGTATGATTTGGAACCCAATCGATGATCATATGCATCCCTAACCGATGAACGGCGTCAACCAGGGCATCAAAATCTTCCATGGTACCAAATTCGGGGTTGATGGCTTTATAGTCTGAAGCGGCGTAATAGCTCCCCAATCCTTGCTTGCGATTGGTTTCACTGATCGGATGAATAGGCATAAACCACAGCAGATCAACTCCAAGAGTCTTCAGCCGGGGTAGGTGCTCCATAAATGCGCGAAACGTTCCTTCCGGCGTGTATTGGCGGATATTGACTTCATAAATTACTGCATCTTCTGCCCACTCCTGAACTCGGGGATAGGTAATAGGCTCACTGGCCACCGTATCTGCGGGTGCAGATTGTCTGCAGGAGTAAAACAGAACGAATAGAGCGGATACCAGTAGCAGGAAAGGAATTTTGGTCTTCATGGCTGAAATTTCATCAAAAATAGACAGATAGGCAAAGAGAATAACATTCTTACCTATTACAAACAGCTTACACCTTTATCTTTAAGCTGGGAAGGCTGCCACTGGACTTTGGAAAAAATTTTCGAAAATTTGCAGGATTAAGATGGCAAGAGCTGAAAGGTATATGAGCAACTTGTTTGCATTCCGGTCCGGTGAGAATTTGTCCATCCAGGAATCGTCGGCCTGGAAGATCCTGGTGTTGTTTAATGCCTGGCATTTATTTTGGATACCCTGGATTGGAATCATGCCCCAGGATGCCTATTACCATTTATACGCCATAAACCCTTCCCTATCCTATTTTGATCATCCTCCTGGTATCGCCTGGCTGATCCGATTTTTTCAATTGTTTCTGAACAGTCATTCGGTGATCGTTCTGAAATTTATGGATTGGTTGGTCACCCTGGGGATCCAATTGGGGGCATATCATCTCTTTCGCACCTTCACCGGCCGTTCAGAAAGCATCTACCTCACAGCGTGGTTAGGAGCAAGCCCTATGATCTTGCTGCTTGCATTTAATACGACACCGGATGTCCCACTGCTTCTTGGCTGGGTGTGGGCTTTGGTTGCCATGCGTAAAGCTTTTTCGGCGAACCGAATGGTTTTCTGGGTACTCACCGGATTGTTGGCAGGTATCACGTTTGACAGTAAGTATACGGGATTGTGGATCTTATTAGGAATGCATGGCGCCTTAATCTTCTCCAGAACCTATCGCCGTCTGTACCGGTCACCAGGGCCATACCTGGCTACATTGCTGGCCTTAGCCGTCATGTCCCCGGTTTTTATATGGAATGCCGAGCACCATTTTGTTTCTTTTCTATTTCAATCCGGAGAACGTGCTGCAACCATTAAACGCTTGAATCCTGCTCTGTTTTTCGGACATCTTGGATCACAATTGGGAGTTGCATCTCCTTTCCTTTTAATCCCTATCTGGATCCGACTCTATCGAAATCTGATCCGTTGGTTCGGTCGCAGGTTAGAGCCCGACACCTGGTTCCAATTTATTTTCACTGCGCCTTTTGTATTAGGCTTCGGTGCCATTGCATTGATTTATTGGGTAAAGATCAATTGGGTTATGCCTGCTTATCTTACCGGCATTATGATGGCTGCCCCTCTTCTGACCAGGAATTTATTTAAAGGCCACTTCTATTTTGCCTTAGTTCTGCATCTTCTTTTAACGCTGGAGTTTGTCTTTTATCTGATCCCTGTGCACTCCGATGACACCTGGTTTGGCTGGAAAGAACTGGCAACGGAAGTACATTCCATTGAACAGGAATACCCGGGCACTTTCGTGTTTTCAGCGGACGGGTATAAAACCACAGCTGTATTGCGATTCCTGAATAGACAAACGTATTATGCTGAGAATATTCTGGGCAGACCTGCCCTTCATTTTGATTATTTGGGAGAAGATTTAAACGATTTAGTCGGCAAGGACGGCATCTTTATTGACTCGAATCCTGGCTTGAAAGACCTTGACTCAAACCCGGTTCCCGCTGTTCTCCATAAACATTTTAAAGACATCGATTTCATCCGTGCTATTGACGTTAAACGCAGCGGTCAATTGGTTCGTCAGTTCAGGGTATACTTATGTCATGATTACCTTGGACCTAACCCCGATTGACAGACATTGCTTACTTTGGTCAAGTATGGTGCTGTACATCTATCATCTAACAAAACCCCGGGGAAGCTTCCACGCACCCACCAAATCATTCCTTTTGGGTTTGAGTATACTCGCTTGTTTCTTATTCATCGTTCCTATCAAAACGCAGGCTCAAGTCCGGGATATCTTACGTTATAAAATCATCCGGCACGCCCTCAAGAAAAAAACCATTTCTAGCATAAGTAAGTGGATCGACACCCTTCCTGAGCATCCGGAAATCGCCGACCGTTATGGACAGAATAACTTCAAATACCAGGTTGACAGCAGCTATTTCCCAAAATTGAGGTTGCGATCGCAGGACGTTCTGTCGATTTATTTTTCCACCACTGGAGATACCATCACCAAAATGGGCGTGGAGATTCGGCAAACGAAGCGTTTTTTTCAAACGCTGATGGATCAATGTAGCTTTATTCAAGGCTATTCCAGCAAAACGAGGAAGATTCCGGTTGAATTACACTACAATTATTTCCAGATTCTAACTGAGAGCCGGTGGCGCATCAATAAACCCTCCAAATACTTGCCTGAGCCGACATTCCTAATCAAGCACTACCGGCCTGCTACCGGATTCATTCAAACGACCAAATACCCCTACTTCACCTTATTGCTCGAATTCAACATCCAATGAAGTTCCGGAACGGAATGACCGGATAGACAGCACCGGCTTCAAAAAAATCCTGACCGCGCGGTAGCTTGATAAATGCATCGGCCCGCAACAAATTGGCAAGATCTCCGGAGCCGTGGCCTTTCCTGGGAAAAGCCAATAAGCGACCGTCCGCGCCAAATTCCAGGGTGATTTCCAGATAATAGGTAAGGTCGGGCTTGAATACTACATCCTCAGCAAGCACGGCCTTTGGCTCTTTTAATTCCGGGAATCCCATAGATTTCTTGATCCATGGAATGAAATAGGCATGCGTACATAAAAATGAAGAGATGGGGTTACCCGGAAAGGCAAAAACAGTTGGACCGGAAAGATGACTCCCAAACCAGAATGGCTTTCCTGGGCGCTGTGCGATCCGGTGAAAATGTTTTATCACCCCGCGAGCTTCCAGGGCTTCCGGTAAAAAATCAAATTTCCCTTTCGACACGCCTCCGCTAAGCAAGAGAATATCGTATGCCGATAGCGCCTTTTCCAAAACGCGGTCAATTTCAGCCAAATCATCGTTAACGTGGATAATATCCGCATGCAAACGTAGTGATTCCAAAGTTGAAGATATCCGATAAACATTTGACTTACGGATTTGATGGGGCAATGGAACCTGATCGATTTCTACCAGTTCATTGCCGGTAGAAATTAAAAGTATTCGCGGTTGGCGGGATACAAGCACCCTGGCCTTACCGGTGGATGCGGACACTCCAATTTCTGCCGGGGAAAATACCGTTCCGGATTGGACCAGGAGATCTCCTGCCTGTCGATCTTCTCCCTGAAAATGAATGTTCTGGCCTTCTTTTACCGCCTGCAGGATGTTAGCTACCCCGTCATTTATTTCCAGGTCTTCATAACGAATAACGGTGTCCGTTCCCACTGGCAACATGGCTCCGGTCATAACTTCTATGCAGTGACTTTCATCTTTTAACTGTTTCTGTATGTCCCCGGCGGCGGCGACAGATTCAATAGCGAATTGGCGTTGACCATCCCTATATTTACGATGGAGAATTGCTATACCATCCATGGTGACCCGGTTGTATGGAGGCATCGTTCGGTCGGCATGGATATCTTCGCGAATGACACGGCTCCAGGCTTGGTCCAGGGGAATACTTTCGGTTCCAAAATCACCAAGGTGGTGATTCAAAATGACAATCGCTTCATCAACGGAAATCAACATTTTTTTCTTTAGCTAATCTGTTCAGAAACCAAATAAACACTTAAAGGTAAACCGATATTGAACCGAAGGATGTATTTTTAACCCGATCATTTTGCCTTTCCTCAACATCTCCTCAGTAATATTTATTATAATCATCTGTCGATTGAAAGAGATCAACAAAATCATCCAGGCCTATGATGCGATTGATTGGGCTCACGAGCAAGTAGCTTTAGCTACAGTTGTACGGGTCGAAGAATCGGCATACCGGCGCATAGGAGCCCGGCTACTGGTGAGCACCAGTGGCTTTTGGACGGGAGGTATTAGTGGGGGATGCCTTGAGGGAGATGCTCTAAAGAGAGCCCAGATGGCCATCGCGAGAGACGAAAGCTCCCTAGTTATCTACGACACACTCCAGGATGACGCCCATCAGATCGGCATCGGCCTGGGATGTAATGGCCGTATCGACGTACTTTTTACACCGATTGATCCACAAAATTCGTCCAATCCAGTTGAATTACTAAAGAAGATACGAAATCAACGGACGCCATCTGTGCTCTATCAAATTATCGGAGTCAACCCTGAGAATAAACGGCAACTGGGTCAATTAGCCATGGAAAATCAGGCGGAAGAATTTGCTGCTTCAATAGGCGTTGACCGTGAGACACTGCTCGGGTGGACAAAAACATGTAAAGCGTCCCGCAAGTCTGATGTCCGGTCCATCCTAACAAACCGGAAAATCATGTATGATATTCTGATAGAGTTTGTCCGTCCTCGTGTCAAATTGGTTTGTATTGGTGACAACTACGATGTAAATGCTTTCGTCAGCATAGGCCATGAGTTAAACTGGGAGGTGCATGTTGCGGGCAAATCCAGAAAATTGAGCAGATATGCCTTTGAATTTGCAGATAATATACACGATTACGAGTCGGTTCGACAGCTCCCTCTGGACGATTATTCTGCCGTAATTCTTATGTCCCACGATTATAAGATCGACCTGGCCTTGCTCAGGCATTTCATCAATTACCCGGTTCCCTATCTTGGATTGCTGGGTCCCAAAAAACGCATGATAAAAATGCGGGATGAGCTGCTGGCTTCCAGCCCGCCGATTGATTTGGAAAAAAATACAAATCTCCGTGCGCCGGTGGGTTTAGACATTGGTGCAGAGTCACCCGAAGAAATAGCCTTGTCCATTGCCGCTGAGATTATTGCGGTAATGCGCGGCAGGGAAGGAACTTTTCTTAAAGACCGCATGGGTCCGATACATGACCGCTAAACTATGGTACTGATTTATTATAAATTATTAAATCCGATGAAATCCAACCATCACCTCATAATCGCAATGCTGGCAATGATTTTCCAATTTTTAAATTTAGAAGCCCAATCGGTTGATTCATTGCCCCTTTATACGGGTAAGATCCCGTACAACCTGCCAGGTATTAAGCTCGCTGAAAACAGTTACATTAATGAGAACGGACATTACCTGGTCACAAATGTTTCTGAACCTGAACTTTATGTTTACCTGCCTGCGCCGGAAAAGGCTACCGGAGCTTCGGTAATCATCTGTCCGGGTGGGGGTTACTGGGTCCTCGCGATTCGACACGAAGGTCATGATTTCGCCAAATGGTTCCAGGAAAGAGGCATTGCCGCTTTTGTCCTGAAATACCGGTTGCCAGAACCGCAAATTGTTTCATCGAGGGAAGTCCCCCTATTGGACGCTCAGCGCGCCCTTGAAGTGGTGCGCTCCAACGCTTCAAGCTGGCATATCAATCCGGACAAGGTCGGGATAATGGGATTTTCTGCAGGAGGGCACCTGGCGGCATGGACGTCTACACAACCATTGTCGTCTTCACGACCTAATTTTACGATCCTGGTCTACCCGGTTATCCAGATGTCCGGAGAAAATGTTCATTCCGGTTCACGTGATCGGATATTAGGTGTAAACCCCACTGAAGCTGAGGCCGCATCACATGATCCGGTAGCAAATGTGCATGAAAATACTCCACCGGCATTCCTTGTTCATGCCGCGGATGACCCGGCCGTACCCATCCGGAATAGTATCAATTATTATGAGCAATTGCTTGAACATCAGGTTCCCGCAAGTTTGTTTACCATTCCTTTCGGTGGCCATGGCTTTGGCATGAATGCAGCCGGAGTGAGTTGGTTACCAGCTCTGGAAGCCTGGTTGCAATGGATGCATTACATACCCTGAGCAATGAGTTCATCATTTTCGGGGTTCGGTTTAATGTGATCCTTCCTTGGAGATAATCCTTATTTTTATGTTATGAAATCGGAAGAAACCATTCTTTTCCTGGATACGACGCTCCGGGATGGGGAGCAAACCTCTGGCGTTTCCTTCACAGATCAGGAAAAATTGAGCATAGCCAAATTACTGCTGGAAGATCTTGCAGTGGACCGGATTGAAATTGCTTCCGCGCTGGTCTCGATGGGTGAACTGGAAGGTGCAAGAAAAATCACCCAATGGGCTGAGAAAAAAAACATGCTGGATCGCATCGAAATCCTTGGGTTTGTCGATGATGATCGCTCCATCAACTGGATTCGTAATGCCGGCGGCGAAGTCTTGAATTTGCTTTGTAAAGGTTCTGCCAAACATTGTACCTATCAATTAAAAAAGACCAGGCAGGAACACGTCGGCGACATCCACCGGGTCCTGGACAAAGCCGGACAATCCAGCTTGAGAGTACATATATATCTGGAAGACTGGTCCAA
Organism: Lewinellaceae bacterium; assembly: GCA_020636355.1. Lineage (GTDB taxonomy): Bacteria > Bacteroidota > Bacteroidia > Chitinophagales > Saprospiraceae > JAGQXC01. Next base: position 258,500 of record JACJYB010000002.1, read on the forward strand.
TGGGATTCAGGAAGACCCTGATTACGTCCATTTTATGGTGGACCAGTTGAAAGATCATTCCGTTAGCCGCTTTATGCTTCCCGACACACTTGGAATTCTGAATCATCAAAATGCCTATACACTCTGTAAGCAAATGATCGAATGGTTCCCGGATGTAGCATTTGACTTCCACGGACATAACGATTACGACCTCTCTGTAGCGAATATTTACGAAGCCATCCGAGCAGGGATTCGCTGCATCCACACGACCCTCAACGGATTGGGAGAACGGGCTGGAAATACGCCCCTCTCCAGTGCTGTAGCCGTCATTAAAGACCATTTACAGTTACATACAAACATCAAAGAGGAAAACCTCTATGCCGTGTGTAAGATTGTGGAATCGTATTCCGGTATCCGCATTCCACAGAACAAACCGGTCATTGGGGAGTCGGTATTCACCCAAACCAGCGGTATCCATGCCGACGGCGATCAAAAGCACAATCTTTACCACAATAAGCTCTCTCCGGAACGATTTAATCGAAAACGACAATATGCTTTAGGCAAACTAGCCGGCAAGGCTTCCCTCAAACAAAACCTGGATGAACTGGGTATCGAACTTGACTCCGAAAGCTTGAGAATAGTCACCCAACGCATCAATGAATTGGGAGACCGTAAAGAGACCGTTACCAAAGAAGATCTACCTTACATCATTGCTGATGTACTGGACACCAAACAACGCGAAGAAAAAATCCAGATCATCAATTATAGCCTATCGGTGGCTGCCGGACTCAACTCGGTAGCTACCCTGCGCCTGCGTATTGAAGGCAAAGAGTACGAACAGTCTGCTTCGGGAGATGGTCAGTACGATGCCTTCATGCGAGCACTCTATACCATCTACGACAGATTGGGCAAACCAATCGCCAAGCTGGTCGACTATACGGTGACCATTCCGCCCGGAGGTAAGACGGATGCGCTATGCCATACGGCTATTACCTGGGAATTAAACGGAAAGCGATTTACAACCATAGGTCTTGATTCGGATCAGGCTATTGCAGCCATCAAAGCCACGACCAAAATGCTTAACTTACTGGAGTTTCAGCAATAAGTCTGAGCACGGGAAGTACCGTTTAACACGTTGATCCATCATCACGAATAAATGCCAGGTCATTGCCACCAATAAGTTTTCAGGATGAATTGTTCCGACAGTTACCAGTCATCGGTATACTCCGGGGCTATCCCCTTGTCTCCATTAAAGCGATTGTCGAAACGTACCTCAGGGCTGGATTTCACACACTGGAGATAACATGGAATAGCCCCGGAGCAAAAGACTCTATTCAATCACTTCGGAACGATTACGGCGACCATTTGAACCTTGGCGTCGGTACCATTCTCACGCGCAGCGAGATGCATCAGGCGATTGATGCCGGTGCAAAGTTTGTGGTAACTCCCATCGTTCAGGAAGCGGTTATCAAAGAGTGCGTGGAAAACCAAATTCCTGTATTCCCGGGAGCATATACCCCAACGGAGGTTTATATGGCGTGGAAATACGGCGCTACGGCCGTGAAATTATTTCCGGCGGAAATTGGTGGATTACCCTATCTGAAAGCGATCAAAGCTCCTCTTTCAGACATTCCACTGGTACCTACCGGCGGCATTTCAATTGAAAACATTACTGACTTTTTGACTGCCGGTGTTTTTGCAGTCGGCATGGGAAGCCAACTTTTCCCGAGAGACCTCATTGTGCAATACGACTGGAAAGGATTGGAAATGCATCTTATTCGATTACGGGAAGCCATCAAATCCTGGGGAGGCCATGACCAATAGTTTCAGGGATGACCTGGTTATTTGCACCGATTGGGGTACTACGAACCTGCGCCTGTTTCTGGTAAATAGCAGGTCGCATGAAGTGCTGGCCCATATCGCTTTTCCTCAGGGAATTCTTAACATCCACCATAGATACCAGCAAGAAGGATCCGGAGACCGCATCAGCTTTTACCGGTCTAAATTACATGAGGCCGTAGTAGCATTAGGTACTCGGTCAAACCAGGATTTATATGGACTGGATGTCATTATTTCCGGCATGGCGGGCTCTTCCATCGGAATGATTGAATTACCCTACGGGTCACTACCCTTTTCATTAGCTAATGATCGTCTGAAACACACCTGGATAGGCTCCACTCCACAACATCCTAACCGGTTGTTATTGTGTTCCGGACTAGCCAAAGCGGACGATGTGATGCGCGGCGAAGAGGTACAGGTCATAGGGTGGCAAGCCTTCCTTCATTCAAATGATTCAAACCAATTAATATTGCCGGGAACCCATTCAAAACATATTCGAATAGAAGATGGTCAGCTTGTCGATTTTCAGACATTTATGACCGGAGAAGTGTTCCAATTGTTATTGAATGAAAGCATTTTACGACCTCCCGGCATCCAAATCCAGGAAGATCGCACTACCATTTCAGCTTCTTTTTTCCGGGGTATTGATGCAAGTTACCAACCAGGATGGCTTCATGAATTATTCCGGATTAGAGCTTTGATGCTCCGTGACGGATTGCATTCAACTGAGGTAAGCGAATACCTTAGCGGACTGCTGATTGGCAGTGAACTAAGGCAACTTAGTGCTACCAGAGGTTCGATTCATCTTGCCGCATCGGGTCAGTTACTTATCCGATACCGTTCGGCGCTGGAAAAAATGGGTTTTAATGAGGTGACCGTTTACGAACCGTCCGAATTAACCAAGTTCACTATAGCCGGACAGATTCAGGTCTGGAAAAAGGAAATGATCATTGGTCCTGATTGTTGAAGTCACTCGCCCCCATCCTGGTAAGAAATCAACGGTTGTGGCTCGGCTAGCCATCCTGCTGAAAAGGAACGGTATTGGCTGAATGCACTTCCAAAAATGAATTTTGCTTACCGTGAACCTCCTGTTTGTTTTCTCGACGCCCCGGAAGGTTTTACCACCATGCGGCTCCTTTTAGACAAAAAAAAAGCTGCCAGTTGAAGTACTGACAGCGACAATTGGATTGCGGAGGAGGAGGGATTCGAACCCCCGGTAGATTTTCACCTACGCCGGTTTTCAAGACCGGTGCAATCAACCAGCTCTGCCACTCCTCCGAACTGGTCTCCAAAGAGGACAGCAAAAGTACCAGTAATATTTCAGCTATCCAATACTTTTGTCCATATGTAAAGCAGGGAAATAAAGCCCCTGTTACCCTAGTGAATTGGTTATCGTTTGGCGCGCTTCGGCATACTTGCGCAGCGGATAGATTATTTGTTGATAACCAGGCTGTTGTACGGGCGGAAATGCCAAATGGGTCGTAGTCAATGACCATGGAATGGAAATACATTCTGTCGCCTATTGCTTGACTCAATTTTAATAACGCATTGTTATAATCCTTTTCATGCTCCCAAGACTACTTTCATCCAGGCAATTTTGTGTTACTTCCGGCAATTGGAAAAACCATTCATTCATTGCGATGATTACCTTTATTCCTGACCGATAAAACTCCGGCCATTTCATTTACTTCCAAATAATCGTGTAAATGCGCGACCAACAAAAACCCTCACCAGCAAAAGAAAGGTTCAATTACCTTTTGACACTGGCGTTCCTTTCCCTGCTTAATAGCCTGAATACCAGCGTTTCAGCCCAAACAACAACTATTGCAACCATTCCCGTACTTATCGCTGGTGGTGGGGCTAGTGGAACAATGGCTGCCATTCAATGTGCACGTCTTGGTGTCCCATGCGCATTAGTGGAGTCTACCTCCTGGTTGGGAGGCATGCTGACATCGGCAGGCGTTTCGGCTTTTGATGGCAATCATCGGCTTCCTTCCGGATTGTGGGGAGAATTACGAGACTCTATTTACCGCCGATATGGCGGGCCCGACAAGGTCTCCACGGGATGGGCCAGCAACACGTTGTTTGAGCCATCTACAGGCAATGCAATCTTGCAGAATATGGTTCACCTTGAAGAACAAATCAATTTATATCTCCTTTCTACTCTTGAGGAAGTCCGGTTGGAAGAAGGGCAATGGAGAGCCCGTATCAATACCCCGGATGGAAGCCTTGAATTGCATGCTTCCCTTTTTGTCGATGCTACCGAGTTAGGCGACTGGGCTGCAAAATTTGGAGTTCCCTACCGCCTTGGCATGGATAGCAGAGAGGAAACCGGAGAAATTTTTGCGCCTGAAAGTGCCAATGACATCATTCAGGACCTCACCTACGTACTTACCTTAAAAGATTACGGCCCCCAGGCGGACAAGACTATAGTTCCTCCCCCCGGATACGACCCGGAATTGTTCCGGTGCTGCTGCAGTCCCTCCGATCAGGATCCCAAACCATACATCGATTGCCAGCAAATGCTGGATTACGGCAAACTACCTGGGAACAAGTACATGATCAACTGGCCTCGTTGCGGAAATGATTATTATTTGGATGTGGTAAACACTCAGCCCGAAATACGTCAGCAAGCCTGGGAAGCAGCCAAGAACAAGTCACTGGGATTCTTATACTACATTCAAACTGAACTGGGTTATAAAAACCTGGGGCTTGCAGATCAGGAATATCCCACGGAGGATCATTTGCCATTGATGCCCTATTATCGCGAATCCAGGCGGATAAAAGGCCTGGCGTTCCTGCGCGTAAACGATATCTTGAAACCTTACGATCAATTGACCGCTTATTACCGGGCTGGCATCGCTGTCGGGGATTACCCCATTGATCATCATCATGGTGAGCGACCGGATGCCCCGAAAATTGATTTTATCAATATCAAAGTGCCTGCATTCAACATACCCTTGGGCAGTTTGATCCCTGCAAATACCCCCAATCTGATCGTGGCAGAAAAGAGTATCAGTGTGAGTAATATTGTTAATGGCGCCACTCGCCTACAGCCTGTTGTTCTCGAAATTGGGCAGGCAGCGGGAGCACTTGCGGCGCTTGCGGCAATTCAAAACAAAACACCTTCGGAGATATCCATCCGGGAGGTCCAGCAGGCCTTATTAAATGAAGGCGCTTATCTCATGCCATTCGTAGATGTCCTGCCTGGCGATCCACATTTCCAGGCCATCCAAAAAGCCGGTGCTACCGGTTTGCTGAAAGGGTATGGAGTCCCTTTTAAGTGGGCTGACCAAACCTGGTTTTATCCGGAACTTGTTACATCCGAATTTGATTTTATCGATGGCATACGGGATTATTACCCGCCATTAAAGCACCAATACGATGCCGGCGGTGAACCGCTCTCCTTGGCCCGGTTTACTGAATTCCTGCAGAATCTTTCCATGAATCTTGACCACCAAATGCTTACTCAGGCTTGGGACGATCTTCAATTGCCGGGCGCTCCGGATACGGATACTATTTTAACCCGGCGGATGCTGGCTGTGCTTGTGGACCACTACCTGCATTTGTTTGAAGTACCCATCGATCAGGAAGGAAAGGTTGAATTCAATCACCGGTAGGCATTGGATCTCTGTCCCAAACCAATCAGATTTGCGAATAACTGGTCGGCTTCAGAAATACCTGAATGATTTTGGACACGGTTTCCGCATACTCCGGTTTGTCCTTGATGCCTTTCCAATCCGGTGAATCCACAAACACCTTCCAGTTAGCATCCCGTTCGGCCATGTCCTTAAACTTCAACAGGTAGGTTAGTGCAGGCATCTGAGGGCCGGCAACCATCTTGCTAAAAAATACCGGGTGCAGACCGGTTTTTCGGAAGATATTTATCTCCTCATTATTAAACATGCCAACCTTACGGCGTACGGCATCTTCGTTATAGCCTTCATAGGTGCGCATTTCGAAAATGCGATCTTCGGTTATATCGTACTGAAGCAATTGCTGAAAGCCAGAAAAAGCCTCCAGAATCCAGGTATCGTAGCGTTCAAACGGTTTGTCCTGGGAAGGAATATTATCCCAGAACTGCTTGCGTTCCATGAAGGTGTCGTCGGTTGCAATTTTATCCGAAAGTTGCAAGTATTCATTCCACGAGGGATAAACGACCAAAACATACATATAAGCCGGATCGGAGGGTGTCAATTCCTCAAAAACGCCTACGCACCTGGCTCCATTACGCGTCAGGGCAGGGACCGTAACAGCATGCCAATATTGATCAAAAGGAAGCCGGCCAGTTGCTGTAAGCGTATATTTTCTGAGCTCATAAATTTCAGAAACCATTCCACCTGAAGGCATTAACTGCTTTTCAGCTGCCAAGGCCCCCGGTAACAAACCACCTAATGTTAAAGCTCCACTCCCAGCAATAAAATTTCTTCGCCTCATAAAATCAGGATTTAATGGAAAATCAATATCTATTTTTTCATATTAATCTGAATGATCCCATTTGCACCCCGTGATCCGTAGGATGCCATGGAGGTGGCGTCCCTGAGGATCTGAATGCGGTCGACATCTCTCATATTCACAAAATTAACCAATTCATTGAAGGAGGAGTTAAAAGGCATCCCGTCCAAAATAAAAAGCGGCTCGGTTCCCGACTCCAGGGTATTGGCGCCATTTTGTAACCGGATGGCGTAGTTACCAAAATGTCCGGTAACAATTACCCCCGGCTGGGTCTTTAAGTACTCGGCCAGGTTACCGGCATTTTCCATCTGTTGACGCCGGATATTTTCGTGCCGCTGTTTGGTCACTGCTGATGGAGCGGCTTGATTGGTACAACCTAAAAGACCTATCATCAGGATTCCAAACAGGGTGGAAATTCCGTTCATAACGTTTATTGATTTTGTTGATAATACCGAATGTAATCTACCAGGAAAAATTGAGGGAATTGCGTCGATGAATCGGGACGCCCGGGCCAGTTGCCTCCCACCGCAAGATTGATGATAAAGAAAAAATTACCATTGAAAGGGTTGACTGGCGCAATGGTGTTGCTTCCAATTTCTGCATAAGGCACATCATCTACCAGCCACTTGAATCCATTCTCATCCCAGAGCAGTGAAAAAACATGAAATTCATTGTGAAAGTCACCCTCCGGCAACGAATATTCTCTGGATTGGTAAGCCCATTCTGCAAAAGAAGGCCCATAATGCAATGTCCCATGCGTTTTTGCGGGCTCATGCCCCAAATATTCCATTAAATCAATTTCTCCGCAGGCAGGCCAACCGACTTCATCGATATTCTCCCCTAACAGCCACAATGCCGGCCAGATCCCCTGACCAACCGGTAATGCAGCCCGGATATCCAACCGACCATAGCGGAACGATTGCTTTCCTTTGGTGACCAATCGCGCACTGGTATATCTTAAATCGGCAAAGGACTCTTCCCGGGCTTGAATGATCAGATAGCCCTCCTTCAGATAGGCATTTTCCTTACGATAATATTCCAACTCATTATTACCCCATCCACCATCGCCGTTGCCGATTTCAAAACTCCAGTTATCCGCATTAATAGCATCTCCTGAGAATTCATCGGACCACTTCAATGCATAACCATCGTAAGCTGTCGCCGCATCATAACCCGTGAGACCGGTCTGATAGCCGGATTGATCCAGCAGGTCATTATTAGTGAGCGTAATGATCACCTTCGATTGAGAGACCTTTACATTTTTATTAGAGGAAATCCGTAGTGTAAACGTTTCATCAGCCTCCTGTCCCTCATCCCCAATCACATCCACCCGGATAAACCCCGATGTAGTCCCTGGCTGAATTACAATTTCATGATCCGCCTGGGGCACATAATCTTCATTTGCCACGGCTGTTCCATCTTCGGTCTGCAATATTATGCGGATGGGCTCCGTAAATGTTCCCGTGATGGTATAAGGAATGTCAACAGGAAAGCGGTATTCAGCCTCGGTTACCGAAATATCGCTCCAGGTCAAAACGGGTAATTCATTAGGGGTCGGCACCGGGTTTTCTTTGTCATTGCAAGCAACCAGGATGAGCGTAATTAAAACACCTGCAAGAACCGGATAAGAATAAAACCGCATAGATTGATTCTTTAATTCATTTAATCTCAATATAAATCAATTGCCCAGAGAAAAGATCGTATTTAAGATATATCCTCTGAACTCAAGCTACCTGCCGATACTTCAATCGAACCGAATTCCCAATAACCACCAGGTCCGAAAAGGCCATAAACAATGCACCCCACATGGGATTCAGGAAACCCAGCATAGCCACTGGAATTGCAACAAGGTTGTACGCGAAAGCCCAGAAGAGGTTTTGCTTAATGGTAGTCAGAGTCGCACGGCTTAACTGATGCGCCTGTTTTAGCTTGATGAGTTGTTTATCCAGCATAACCATATTGGCTGACTGCATGGCAATCTTCGATGCATCGCTCATCGCAATTCCTACAGTTGCTTGCTTCAAAGCCGGGGCATCATTGATCCCGTCGCCCACCATGGCAATAGCCCTATTTTCGCTTTGGGATTTGATGTAATTCATTTTGTCAGCGGGTTTCTGTTCAGCCATACTATTGTCCAGGCCAAGTACCTGTTGCACTTCCTTTACCTTGGCATACTGATCACCACTCAGCAACGTCGTCTGCACTTTTACATCCCGGAAGTAATCAATCACTGATTTAGCGTCAGGTTTGATTTCATCTTCTATCCGTATAGAAGCCAGGACCAAACCATCTCTGGACAAAATTAACGCTTCAGCATCGGCATCAATAACACCGGTAAATGAGGCCGTACCTAATCGATAGATTGCTCCCCCCGCATCCTGACCTTGCATCCCCTGTCCTTTCACCTCGGAAATTTGGGACAACTCCAAATTGCTTTGATGTGGCAAAGCCTGTAGATAATCCACCAGTGACTTTGCAATCGGATGAGATGACTTTGATTCCAGTTGATGGATGAGATTGTTCACCAAAACCTCATCCTCCTGATATCGAATAGCTTGCACTCGAAATGCACCGGAGGTTAAGGTCCCAGTCTTGTCGAGTACGATTTCTTTAATCTGTGCATAATCTTCAGCAGTGCGTCCACCACGCACAAGAATTCCCAATTTAGCCATGCGGCCAACGCCAACCATTACCGCCGTTGGCGTCGCTAAACCCATGGCGCAGGGACAGGATATGACCAATACGGCAATTGCGTTCAGCATTGCCTGCTGAAAACCTACTGCTAAAACAAAATATCCAATCAATATCGTCAACAGCGCTAGGCCAATCACTGTCGGTACAAAAATATTACTGATCCGGTCCGCCAATCGCTGGATGGATGGCTTGTCCATTTGTGCATTTTTGACCAGGTCAATGATTTTATGCAACACCGTATGATGTCCTACTGCAGTCACTTTCATCCGGAAGTTACCTGATTGCACGATCGTAGCTCCTATCACAAAATCCCCTTTGCCCTTAAGGACCGGGACACTCTCACCGGATATCATGGCTTCATTGACCATAGCTTCCCCCGAGATGACCTTCCCATCGGTTGGAATATGATCGCCTTCATTAACCTGGAGAAAGTCCCCTTCCCGCACTTCGTGCCGATCCACCATAATGTAGTTTCCATCCGGCATGATCATGCGTGCCTGCTCAACTTGAAGCTTGACCAGATCATCAATAGCGCTGGTTGTCTGCGATACTGAGCGATCCTCGATCCAGTGTCCGACCAGCACCAGGGTAAAAATCATAGCAGAAGTTTCGAAAAAGATCATATCCGGATTACCCTGGATGGAGCCGATTAAAGAGTAAACAAATGCTGCCGTACCACCCATAAAGATCAGTACATCCATATTGGGCACACCCATCTTAAGTCCGGAGTATGCTGATTTTCCAAAATGGACAAAGCCTATCGCAAAGGGCACCAGACACCAAAACATCTGCACCCACGGATTATAAAAAAAATCCGGCAGGTGGATGCCCACCATGTGGGTCATATGGAATAGAAACAACGGAATGGTAAAGATGGCACTGACCACCCATTTTTTGGTCAGCGTCCAGAATGGAGCCTGTGTTTCACCGAGGATCAATTGATAGCCCAGACCACTTAGTCCTTTACGGACTTCTTCCCAATTTACTTCCCGGACAGGCTTGACAAACCGAACCTCTTTGGCCGCATAATTAACGGCAACGTCCTCCAGTCCGATTGATTCCAAATATTTCTTTACGGAATTGGCGCAGTTGGTACAAGTCATACCTTCCACACGCAACTCCATCACATCGACGGTTTCCATGGCGGTGAATTCTTTCTGTTTTATCAACAATAAAAGTAACAGAAAGATGTCGTTGAATATGTGATTAAGCGACGCGAGGAACTACGTCATTGCTCATCCTGCAGGAAGACCTTTTCAAATTGTGTCACCAGAACTGCTGCCAGCGGGTTGACATCCTGATAACTGTTGGACAGCAGGACGATGCTGATGTGTTTTTCCGGGTAATACCGAATAGTGGCCAATTGTCCGTATTCACCGCCTCCTGAATTATAAATCATTTCAGTATCTAACTCCTGTTTGCGTCGCCAACCATATCCATACTCGATAAAACGCTGGGTTTTATCCAGGGCATGCTTCTGCATCATGAGTTCTTTGGTTTTTGCGTTCACCAGGCGATTGTTATCCCATGCTTGTTTCCAGGAATACAGATCTTCCAGGGTGGTAACTATTTCACCGGTTCCGATGATGTTCCAGGAAGGTTCTGGCCAGCGCATGGGATTATTATCAGCCAGTTCCACAAAACCGCGGCCTTCGGCGACCCGGGTTTCCGACCAGATTTGCGAACCGTTGAAGGCCGTTTCGGTCATACCCGCAGCCGGGAAAAGCTCCTGCCGCAGATAATCCAGGTATGAACCTCCAGTAATCTCTTCAAATAGTATGGCTAGTAAGGTATATCCGGCATTTGAAAAGAGAAAGCTTTTGCCTGGCTTGAATTGAAGTGGCAAGTCCATGATTTCCCGAAATGCCAATTGACGTGAGATGGATTTATGATCGCTTTTATTATTAAAAAAGTCCGGAAGACCAGACGAGTAGCTTAACAGCTGGCTTATGGTGATCCCTTTTTTATCGTCCGGAACATCTTGCAAGTATTCGCTTATGGGGGCATTAAGATCTATCTTGCCCTGTTCGTAAAGTTGCAGGATCGCTGTGGCCGTGAATTGCATGGATAGTGTGCCAATTCCAAAAGCGGTATTGGTACGAAATGGAATTTTGGCACGGTCCTGCGCATAACCATAGCCTTTATTGAGAATAATCTGCCCATCCTTTTCAACCAAAATTGCTCCGGAAAATCCCCGTTCCACGAAACGGGGTACCATACGATCCAACTGAACTCCCAAACTGTCAAACACAGTTTCATCTTGTCCAAATGACCACAAATAAGTGCAGACGAATATTCCTATAATAAAATACCGGATGGAAAGCATGATTTCCAGTTCAATTTGAAATCCTACTGCAAGGAATATGCCATGTCGTTAAGATATGTTAAATAGTCTGCCAGTTCCTGAAACAAAACCGGCTATCTTTGTTAAAACAATAAACAATAAAATGAAACTCTCAAACTGGTTATTTCTCATTAGTCTGTTGGTTTTCGCTGCATGCAGTAACAATGATCCCAATGCGGAGGGAGACGAAACAGAAGTTGCAGATAAGCAAGCTTTAAAATATACCATTACTCCATTTAGTCCGTCGCAGTCATTTCCTGATGCCACGCTTGAGTCGATGAATTACCTGGATGGCCATTTTGAATTTGGAGTCAGTGGTGATTCGTATCAGTTAGGTGTCCAGACTCCGGATGCAGGAGCGAAGATGTGTGCGAATTCGGCCCAAGGTCAACACATTCACCTTATCGTGGACAATCAACCTTATTCTGCGCATTACACTGAAGACTTTGATTACGACATGCCCGATGGAACGCATTATGTTCTTGCCTTCCTTTCCAGGTCTTATCATGAAAGTATCAAAACGCCTACCGCATATATTCTTGAAAAAGTTGAGGTAGCAAACGACAACTTTACGTCTTCTGATGTTGTAAAAGATCCTATGCTCTTTTACAGCAGGCCCAAAGGCACGTACACCGGACATGCAGAAACCGATAAAGTGATGCTTGACTTTTATTTGACCAATGTGGAATTGGGCCCGAATTTCAAAGTGAAAGCGGATATCAATGGAGAAGAACACATTCTTGATGAGTGGAAGCCTTATTACATTGAAGGATTGCCAATGGGTGAGAACACAATAACTCTGACCTTGATCGATGGAAACGGAAATCCGGTAAACACGCCGCTTAATCCGGTAACCCGTACGTTTACACTAGCTGCTGATCCTGCGGAAAGCAATTAATTTATTGTAACCACGAAGTATTAATAAGGGCAATGGCGATGCGATTGCCCTTATTTTTTTGCCTGCTCTCTGGATACGATACGGAATGATGGTGATCGCCACCCGGTACGATCCTTAATTCTATTGCTCCCACAGACCGCTTCACCACGAAACGAAAAAAAACAATTGATACCGGCCAATTGGTCCTGCAATATCTCCCTTGAAATGCTATATTTAAACGCAAGGGCCACCTGGGTGGCATTCTATGTTCCTAAACCAAAATTAGCAATTCATATGAGAAAAAATAGCAATATATCATCCGCGTCCCGCAGGCAATTTCTTCGTAATTCATCGGGGCTGGTTGGCGGATTGGTATTGGGAAATTCAATGATTGGCATGCCTGCAATCATCAAATCGTTTAACAAGCCCAACTCTCTTATCAACGGCGTTCAAATTGGAACGATCACCTATTCGTTCCGTGATTTACCGGACCAAAGTGCTGAAGCTACCCTCAAATACGTGCTGGACTGCGGGATCAGCGCCATTGAACTAATGGGTGATCCGGCCGAGCGTTTTGCCGGTTGTCCGTCCAACCCGGTGCCCATGAGCAGCATGGGAAAATTCTGGCGTAAGCGAAGGGATGGAGAAAAATTGACCGAAGATGAGCAGAAAGAATGGGATGATCTCCAGGCACAAATGAAAGCACACAATCTGGCTGTTCAAAATTGGAGAGCCCAGGTGTCCATGGATAAATTTGAGCAAATCCGTAAAATGTACAACGATGCTGGCGTGTCCATTTACGCATTTAAGCCCAATGCCTTCGGTAAGAACAATACGGACGCCGAAATAACCTACGGATTACGAGCGGCTAAAGCGCTCGGGGCAAGTCATGTGACGCTGGAACATCCCAATGATGACGCACAGACCCTAAAACTGGGTCAAATGGGTAAAAAACATAAGATTTTCATTGCCTACCACGGTCACGAACAACAGACACCTACTTTATGGGACACCGCATTGGCGCAGTCGGATTACAATGCAATGAACCTTGACTTTGGGCACTTTGTGGCTGCAGGTAATGCCGACCCATTAAAAACTGTCAGCGATAAACATGACCACATCCGCAGCATGCACCTAAAAGACCGGCAAACTCCTGAACACGGCAAGGGCAACCTCCCCTGGGGCACCGGTGACACCCCACTTGCTGAGGTGCTGCAGTTAATGCGGGATCAGAAGTACAAATTTCCCGGTACAATTGAATTGGAATATCAGGTACCGGAAGGATCTGACCCCGTCACAGAAGTCTCCAAATGTCTGGAATTCTGTAGCAAGGCTTTGGTATAACCCGACAAGAGCATAGTGTATGAAGAGGCGTGATTTTGTCCGGAAAACCAGCGCATCAGCATTGGGATTCTATTTGGTTCCCCGACATGTAATCGGAGGACCGGGTTTTACAGCCCCCAGCGATAAACTAAATATTGCTGCTATTGGTGCAGGAGGAAAAGGAGAGGTCAATATTACCTTGTCCTATAACAATGGTTCGGATAACATCGTGGCGTTATGCGACGTGGATGACCGGATGGCCGTTGAACGGCGCAAACAATTCCCGAAAGCGCCTTATTACCGGGACTTCAGGCAAATGCTGGATCAGGAAGACCAGCAAATTGATGCAGTATTGGTTAGTACTCCCGATCACATGCATGGTGTTATGGCTCTTGAGGCGATGCAAAGAGGTAAACACGTTTATTGCGAAAAACCGCTGACGCACGATATCCAGGAAGCCCGGATACTGACGCAGGCTGCCAGCAAATACCGGGTGGTCACACAAATGGGCAACCAGGGGAGTAGCGGCGACAGTACCAGATATATTGAGTCCTGGATCCAACAAGGACTGATTGGGTCTGTGAACAAAGTCCACGTCTGGACTAACCGTCCCGTTTGGCCACAGGGCATTCCCATGCCGAAAGAAAAATTTCCGGTGCCCAGTGAGGTCGACTGGGATCTTTGGTTAGGGACTGCTCCCGAGAGGCCTTTCAATCCTAATTATATCCCTGCTAACTGGAGGGGCTGGGTAGACTTTGGCACAGGTGCACTGGGAGATATGGGTTGTCATTTTATGGATGTGCCCTTCCGGGCGCTGAAGTTAGGCTACCCCGATCGTGTCTACTGCAGTGCAAGTTCAAAATGGAATGGATTCTTTGACGTGGACAATACCATGGACAGCTATCCGGCTGCCAGCAAAATCCACTTGCATTTTCCTGCCCGGCAGGATATGGCTCCCGTCGAAGTGATCTGGTATGATGGCGGTATTTTACCCGAACGGCCCCGTGAACTGCTGCCCGATGAGCCCATGGGAGAATGGGATGGCGGAATATTGTTTGAAGGTTCTTCCGGTAAGCTGATGGCTGGTTTGTTTGGCCGCAATCCGACCATCCTGCCAACGCGAATGATGAAGGACATACCACTTCCCGAGCCGGCGAGACCCCTGGTTCCCGGCGGAGAAGAGGGCCATCAACAACAATGGGTTAAAGCCTGCAAGGAAGGATTTGGCGCTTACACAAGCTCTTCATTTGCCGATGCAGGACCACTGACTGAAACCGTCATCATGGGAAATCTTGCTGTTTTAACGTACAATTACGCAGAACCGATTGACGATTGGATCAAGTGGACCTATCCAGGCAGGAAGGAATTGCTATGGGATGGGCCTAATATGAAGATTACCAACTTCGAACCAGCAAATCAATTTGTGCGCAGGACCTACCGTGGAAACTGGCAAATGAATCTCGACTAAAACAATACACATGGCGCATAAAATAACCATGTTAGGCACAGGATTGATCGGCATGTTCTATACCCGTGCTTTGCATGAGCACCGCCGACCGGACCGGGTCGTTAACGTATACTCACGTTCCGCGGATCACGCCCGGACATTTGCAGAAGACTGGGGAATTTCCAGATGGACGGATGATATGCATGAAGCCATCCGGGATCCGGAGAGCGACGTTGTAGTGATCGGCTTACCCAACAACTTACATAAAAAAGCCATTGAACTGTGCGTGGAGGCAGGAAAAGCAATATTGTGTACCAAACCTTTAGCCCTGCATGGCAAGGAAGCGTATGAAATACTTCAAATGGTTGAAAAAGCAGGAGTTTTTCACGGCTATCTGGAAGATTTATGTTACACCCCGAAGACCCTTAAAGCCATTGAAACCATTCGTCAGGGCTCCATCGGCCAGGTTACCTGGGCCAGAGCCAGGGAGGCTCATCCCGGTCCCCACAGCGATTGGTTTTGGGATTCGGAGCAATCGGGCGGAGGAGCCATTATTGACCTGGGCTGCCATTGCATTGAAATAGGACGAAATTATATTGGAAAAGATGTGCGGCCGGTTGAAGTCATGTGCTGGGCTGATACGCTGGTCAAGCCGATCAGGGCCGAAGACAATGCAATAGCCTTGATCCGGTACGAAACCGGGGCTATCGGCCAGATCGAAGTGAGCTGGACTTTTCGCGGCGGTATGGAGCTTAAGGATGAGGTGGCCGGCACGGAAGGCACCATCCGGCTTGATCATTGGCTTCGCACCGGAATTGAAGTGTTTTCTTCCGGTGAAACCGGATCCTATGTAGCCGAAAAGGCCGAGTCATCCTCAGGATGGCTCTTTCCGGTCGGTGATGAAGTGAATGCTCTTGGGTATCAGCATATGTTCACCGACATGCTTGATGCTCTGGATGAAAACCGATCTCCAATGGAAGACTTTTACGATGGATACGTCGTCAATGCCATTATGGATGCCTGCTATGCATCCGCTAAATCCAAACGATGGGAACCGGTTAATCTCCCCTTGTGGCGCGGCACCATTAAGCCCCACGAAAAAATTGGCCCAAAAGAGTACGATACATGGCATTGGCTGATAAAAGAAGAGAAAATGCCGGATGGGCAACGTAAGGTCATCCTAAAAATCAAGGATACGGGGGAGATCATTCAAAAATTCATCGCATCGTAAATGTCCTGGACGCTTCAAGGTCAACGCATTGTGGTTATTGGAGGCACGACAGGTATCGGTCTCGCTGCAGTCAATGCATTTCATGAAGCGGGTGCCGCCGTAATCGCCCTGGGGTTGGAGGAGATGGAAGTTCCTGCGCTTGATTCCGTTCGCTATATGTGGGCAGATGCCTGTAATGAAGATGCTGCCGAAAAGGCCATTCAATGGTGTCTGGATGAATATCAGGGATTCGATGCGCTCTACCATGTTGCGGGAGGAAGTGGACGCCGGTGGGGCGATGGCCCACTCGATGAACTAACGAATGAAGGGTGGGACAAAACCCTAGCGCTCAATTTAAATTCAGTAATGTTCTCGAACCGGGCGGCAATCCGTCATTTTCTTGCCCTTAAGCAAAAAGGTGCAATTCTGAACATGAGTTCTGTATTAGCCTTTCAACCGGCACCACATCACTTTGCGACCCATGCTTATTCAACCGCGAAAGCCGGGATGATTGGCTTCTCCAAATCGATTGCCGCGTATTATGCTTCTGCCAATATCCGGGTTAACGTCCTGGCTCCAGGTTTAACTCAAACTCCAATGGCCCGGCGGGCAGTGCAAAACCCTGCGATACAAACCTACATTAGGACCAAGCAGCCGCTGGACGGTGGCCGGATGGGCGTCCCAGAAGATCTGTCCGCAGCTGCCTGCTTCCTCCTGTCCAACGGTGCACGATTCATAACCGGACAAGTTCTGGAAATTAGTGGTGGGTGGTCGCTTTCCGACGGCCAACTTGAAAATCAAACCCTCTTATGACAGTAACGCCATTGTTAATTGGAATTGATATCGGTGGCACAGATTTAAAAGCCACCCTGACGGACCCCTCCGGACAAATTTTTATAGAAATCAGCACCCCTACCCTGGACATCATCGGCAGGGATAACAGTCAGGTCTGGAAAGCTTCTGTCAAGCGGTTGATTGATGAACTGGAAAGAAAAGCTTCCGGACCGATTGCTGCTATTGGCATTTCAACTCCGGGAACCGTAGACCATGCCCATAGTCATGTCCTGTCGAATGGCACAAAAATGCTGGGCATCGAAGGACACGTCTGGAATGATTACCTGGACCGGCCTGTCTTTGTAATCAATGATGCGCACGCCGCGCTCTATGCAGAAAGCAGGATAGGTTCTGCAGTCGGGTACCGTGAAGTCGTAATGCTGACCCTGGGGACTGGCGTGGGCGGTGCCATTCTGCTTGATGATAAAATCTATCAAGGCCAGGTTGGACGGGCAGGTCATCTTGGACACATGTCCGTCAACGATGACACGTTATTGGACATCGTAAAAACACCCGGTAGCCTTGAGGATGCCATCGGGGAGTCTACGGTAAAATTGCGCTCCCATGGCAAATACCAAACAACCAAGGCGTTGGTCCAGGGCTACCAGGATCATGAACCGTTTGCTTCCTGGGTTTGGCTGCAAAGCATCCGGGCCTTATCCCGTGGATTGATTTCATTGATCAATATCCTTTCTCCTGAACTAATTTTGCTTGGCGGCGGGATAACCAGGGCGGGAGAAGCCCTGATGACTCCTTTGGAATCGTTTATGGAGCTGTATGAATGGCGGCCGAAAGGACACATTACGCCAGTCCATTTGGCCAAAATGGGGAATTCAGCGGGAAGCCTGGGAGCTGCATTATTCGCATGGGATAAAACGAAGGGCCGATGAATCCTACCGAGACATACTTAACAAGAGCACAAGGCATCCTGCATGCAGTAGCCTTGCAGGAGGAAACGATCAAAGAAGCAGCCAGATGGTTTTCCAATTCCATTCTTGCCGGCCGCTTAGTGCATCTCTTTGGCTCCGGACACAGCAGAATCATGGTGGAAGAAATGTGGCCGCGCTATGGTTCCTTTCCAGGATTCCACCCTATCGTTGAGCTATCCCTGACCAATCATCATCAGGTTGTGGGCGCCAATGGACAGCGACAGGCCATGTTCCTTGAAAATGTTTCCGGATTGGCTGACCGCATCCTACGGAATTTTCATCTTGACCGCCGGGACACTGCTTTGATTATCTCTTCAAGTGGATCGAACCTGGTACCTATCGAAATGGCAGAACAATTTCAGAAGAACGGGATCAAAGTCGTTGCACTCATCTCCCAGCGTCATGCTGAGACCAGCAAGAGCAAACGGAAGGATGGTAAAAAATTGATTGATTTCGCAAATCTGGTGCTGGATACGGGTGCGCCAGCCGGAGATGCTATGGTGCAAATACCCGGGTTAGACACACCTGTAAGTCCGGGGTCTACTCTAGGAGGGGTCCTGGTAGTGAATTGCCTGAAAGCCGAAATAGCATATCTGATGACCCAGGCAGGCCATCCGCCAACCGTACTGACTGCGGCTGCACTGATCGGAGTCAAACGTTCCACACAATTATTTGAGGAGGCTTACGACACCCATAGCCGAATGATTGCCCAACTCTACAACCAACCATTGCCTACATCGGAAAAAAATATGAAATCATGATAGAAAGACCAATCCGGACTACCGTGATCGGCTCTTATCCTTTCCCATCCTGGCTTGAATTTGCCAGTCAAAACCTGGATGCATTTGGACACAGCGATATTCTGGAAATGCAGGATGATGCCGTCCGTGTTGCCATTCATGACCAGGTTGCAGCCGGGTTGGATGTGATCACCGATGGAGAACAAACCCGTCTGGATTTTAATTTATCCTTCTACGGATACCTCCAGGGCATCAACCCGGAAGTAGTAATTAATCGCAAGTGGGGTCCTCCGGCTCATGATCAGCGCGGTAAATACCGTATTGTAGATGAATTATCGGCACCTCGTGGGTTAGGCGTTGTACAGGAATTCCTGCGATTAAAGAAACTGGCTCCGGATGGGCCGGTACTAAAGGCTTCCATTCCAGGACCTTTCACCCTAAGTGGACGGCTGACGCCCAATGAACGTTATCCGGACCGCATGGCAATCACCAAAGCGCTTATCCCTATCGTCCGTCTGGAATTAATAGACCTGGTTGCCGCCGGATGCCAGGAAATTACTGTTGACGAACCTTCGATGAGTTGTTATGCCTACAAGTCCGATACCAAAGCGTTTGTTCGGATATTTAATGAAACCGTTGAAGCCGTATACGGAAGTTGCCGGCTATCCACGCATCTATGCTTTGGAAATTACAAAGGTCATCCGGTAGGCTACCGCAAAATGGCTCCAATGTTTCCTGAATTTCTGGATTTTATGGTCGATGAGATGCACGTTGAAATGGCTAATCGTGAATATTCGGAATTGGAAGTTATCCGGGAGATTTCCAGAAAGATGGATGTTGCCGTGGGAATTGTGGATGTAAAAAGTTATTACATCGAAACCGTAGAAGATCTCACCACTTCGATTAACCGGTGTCTTGAATTTGCAGAACCTCATCGTTTGAGCGTCGCTCCGGACTGCGGACTAAGCCAAACTGCCCGTTGGGCTGCCAAACAAAAGCTGGTCAATATGGTTGAAGCAGCTAATCGTGTCCGGGAAGACCGAAATTTGATTTAAGATTTAAGATTTAAGATTTAGGATTTAAGATTTAGGATTTAGGATTTAGGATTTAGGATTACTGACGACAGATTACCGATAACCACACCATGATCCCTGCCATTCAAAAAGACACTGAATTTCTTGCTGATGTTTTTAATCATCAGAAATTGCCCGGCTTGCATCTCTGGTGGCTTGGTCAAAGCGGGTATCTTATCCAGCATCAAAATCACCACCTCCTGATTGACCCTTATCTTTCGGACGCTTTAACCATAAAATACGCAGAAACGGATAAACCGCACATCCGCATGTCCGAGCGGGTTGTTGCCCCGGAGAAACTGAATTTCATTGACGTGGTAACCAGTAGTCATAATCACACCGACCATCTGGATGCCGATACCATAAAACCAATTATTGCGGCTAACCCTGGAATCCAGATGATCATCCCGGAGGCAAACCGATTGTTTGCAGCAGATCGATTGTCCCAGCCCGCTTCCTGGTTTACAGGCCTTAACGATGGAGACAAATGCACAATACCTTGGGGATGGGAGGTGTTTGGCATCCCTGCAGCACACAATGAATTAGAGCGAGATGAATTGGGCCATTGCCGTTTTATGGGCTATGTGTTCAGGATCGGCAGGTATACCATCTATCATAGCGGCGACACCATATGGCATGAAGACATCATCCACGCATTGACATCTTTTAACATCGACATTGCGATTCTTCCTATTAATGGAAATCTCCCCGAGCGACGCGTAGCTGGAAATCTCGATGCCCGGGAAGCAGTAAGGATGGCGCAAACCATTGGTGCCAAACTATTAATTCCCTGTCATTATCACTTATTCACCTTTAACAGTGTAGAACCAGAAGAATGTCTTGCTTTAGCGAAAGATGCACATCAACGCATCCAAATCCTCCAAGTCGGAGAGCGATTGGATATTCAGGATTGAAAGCCCTTAATTATTGAAACTCTCCAGGATTTCGGCATAGGGAATTTGATTATCTTCCGGTATGTCGTTGCCAAACTTCAAATTTCCAACTCACCGTTTTCCTGCTTGCCTAACTGGCATTTTACTGGTCTTTATAGCTTGGTCTTGTACGAATCAAGCTCAAAAATCAGCACAACGACCTGGCTGGGAGACCTATCGTGGAGATCCATCCAGCAACCAGTATTCGAACCTTGATGAAATTAACCAGGAAAATGTATCCCGTTTAAAATTAGCCTGGAGCTATCGGACAGGAGGTGCAGGCGATAACACCAGCATTCAGTGCAATCCCATCATTATAGACAGTACGCTCTATGGGACTACTCCGGACATGCGTGTGATCGCATTAAATGCAAGAACGGGCAAACAACTATGGACCTTTGATGCTGGACCAGAACTGCATAGCGGTGTTAATCGTGGGGTGACTTATTGGCATGCGGGGAGTGACCGCCGGATCTTTTTTTGTTCAGGCCAATTTCTTTTTGCCATCAATGCCCTCAATGGTAAGCCGATTCCTTCGTTTGGAAATGGCGGCAAAATAGACTTGCGAGAACATCTTGGGGTTAATCCTGAAGTGGTAACGATTACCGTCTCCAGTCCGGGTATCATTTATCAAAACTTAATCATTCTCGGATCAGCGGTTGGAGAAGGTTACGATTCCGCTCCCGGGCATATCCGGGCGTATGACGTTTTGACCGGCGAAATGGCCTGGATCTTCCATACCATTCCACAAACAGGAGAATATGGAAGGGATACCTGGTCCTGGCCTGCCAGTGATGCCTGTGGTGGTGCCAATGCCTGGGGCGGACTGAGCCTGGATGAATCCCGCGGCTGGGTATTTGCAGCAACCGGTTCAGCCGCATTTGACTTTTACGGCGGCAATCGCAAAGGCGAAAACCTTTTTGCAAATTGCATTCTTGCTCTGGATGCGAAGACGGGCAATCGTATATGGCATTATCAGATGACCCACCACGACCTCTGGGATTATGATCCCCCTTGCGCGCCTAATTTGGTTACAATTTCCAGGGGTGGGAAAGCACGGGATGTAGTTGTCCAGCCCTCTAAAATGGGGCTTTTGTTTGTCCTGGACCGGGAAACCGGGATCCCGGTTTGGCCCATTGAAGAACGAGAGGTACCACCCTCTCAAATCTGGGGTGAAAAAGCCTGGCCAACACAACCCATTCCTACCCTGCCTGAACCCTTTACACGTATCGGTTTTACACCGGAAGCTATCAGCGATTTGCATCAGGGGACAAAAGCTTTTTTGATGAATCAGTTGGATCAAATGCAATTCGGATCCATCTACACCCCGCCAAGTATGGAGGGTACGGTTTCCATGCCGGGAACCCGCGGTGGTGCTGAATGGAGTGGCGCGGCAGTAGATCCATCGAAAGGTATCCTATACATTAATGCCAACGAAATCCCGAATATTCTACAATTACGCTGGTCTTCCTCGGAAGGCGACTCCCCCTTTGATCGTGGCCGTTCCATCTATCAGGCAAATTGTGCCGTATGCCACGGTTTGGATCGCAATGGTTCTCCACCCACCTTTCCACCGCTGGTTGAAATCGGTCGTAAATACCATCCTGACACCATAGCTTCTATCATCAGTAATGGTAAAGGCGCGATGCCAGCCAATCCACAATATTCCGGGTCAGAAATTTCAGCCATTACGGCCTTTCTGATCCTTGGGAAAAGTGAGGAGGATCCGGCAAAACCTGATTCACTCCATAACGGTCGCTTTGTGATCAATGGATACCGTCAATTTTTGGATGCCGAAGGCTATCCCGCCATAAAACCACCATGGGGAACGCTCACTGCTATAGATCTCAACTCCGGGAAACGGATTTGGCAACGACCTCTGGGCGAATATCCTGAACTCCTGGCGGAAGGCATTTCGACGACCGGAACACAGAATCTGGGAGGGTGTGTGGTAACAGCGGGAGGACTCCTATTCGTAGGTGCAACCAAAGATGAAAAATTCAGGGCCTTTGCGGTGGAAGACGGGAGCCTTCTTTGGGAAACCAAATTGCCCTTTGGTGGATACGCTACGCCTGCGACCTACCAAATAAATGGGGAACAGTACGTGGTCATTGCTGCCGGAGGTGGAGGCAAAAATGGCACACCTGCCGGAGATTATTACCTGGCGTACAAATTGGATGATGGCACCAGTTATTGACCCCGAACTATCTTTTTGCCCGAACCATAATAGGGCTTACTTCTCAATCCAAGCGCACAGCAAGAATACGCAACCACTCAATTTCGTTGATACATCTCTTTAATAAAAGGTAGGTGGATGCTACTCTTCAACCGGATAAGTTTGATCACCGATCAGGTCCTGATTCATATCAATTTCAATGCTGGATCCATTCATTATATTTATCGAAATAAACCAACAGTAAATGAATTTACCTAACTGGGCACTGCGCAAGGCACAATCCCCGGACCTGGAATTTGCCCGGAAATGTATGGAAAAAGGGCATTTTAAACTTGAATTGCCCGGAAATAAAGCTACCCGGCACTGGATGGAGGAACGAGGATGGCGCCGCCCCTTTTTTGGGTTGGAATCGTCGTTTCTCAAACAATTTTTGTCCGATACCGAACATTTCCAGGCAGCCCTGAAGGACCAGATTGTGATCCTGTGGTTACCGATCGAACGCTATGTCATGTCCGCAAGTGAGCTTCGGGATTTTGATGAAACCTACCAGGACAGGAGATTTGATGCTGTAGTTGGTGGACTTAAAGAATATCGATATGCCATCGATGCCGGTGTAGAGGTCGAGATTGATTTTACAAAGTTCACATCCTCAAGCACATTTTACACCTGGGTTCATAAGCGTTATCCACTGCTGGAAGAAGGCGCAGATGACTGGTTATTGAAAGACTGAAAATACCTTGGCTAGCAATAACTGTCCGTAAGACAACATCAATTTTTATCCATGCATAGGAGTCAAGAGCCGGACCAAGTTGGGAAACCTTCCACCAGAGACCGTATCCATGAGGTGATATTCGAAACCGAAACACCATCCGGAAAAGCATTTGATGTGGTGCTCCTGGTCTTTATCGTAGCCAGTGTGATCATTGTCCTGCTCGAAAGTATGGAAATATACCGGCAAAGATTCGGCACTTACCTGACTGCTTTGGAATGGTTCTTCACCATCGCATTCACCATCGAATATCTTCTGCGTATCTACAGTGTCTATAAACCCGGCAAGTACATCTTCAGTTTTTTTGGCATCATTGACCTATTAGCCATTTTGCCTACTTACATCGGGTTGTTTATTATCGGAAGTCATTATTTGGTTGTGATCCGCGCCCTTCGATTACTTCGAATATTTCGCGTATTTAAGTTGGTTAATTTTTTGCGGCAGGGACAGATCATCATTGAGTCGCTCCGTCGGAGCATCCCCAAAATCACTGTGTTTTTCTTTTTTATTTTGATTGTGGTGACCATTATCGGTAGCATCATGCATGTTCTGGAAGGGGGATTTAATCCAGGGTTTTCAAGTATACCTAAGTCCATTTATTGGGCTATTGTTACCTTAACAACTGTAGGTTACGGTGATATCACTCCGCAGTCCGACCCAGGTCGTTTCCTCTCAGCGTTCGTTATGGTGCTTGGTTATTCCATTATTGCTGTTCCAACCGGCATCATTGCTTCCGACCTGCTTAGAGTACCGTCGAGCAAAGAAGACGTGAGCAATCAAAGCTGTCGCTATTGCGCCAGCGAGGGCCACGATCCCGATGCGGTTTTTTGCAAATATTGTGGCGAGCGACTCAATCCTTGAAATAAGCCTCCGAACCATCCATGCACCAGCCACCCGGATTGCATCAAGATTTAGATGTCCCGTAACAGACACAAAAGCCATTCTGACATCCATAAAGCGCATCCCATCACATCCGATTAATGAGAATCATTGATTACCTTGATTACTTGAAAACGATCATTTCCCAACGAAACAAATGCATCCGACCAATGCCGCATAAATTCTTCTTCTGCTGCTTCGTTTTACTGATCCACCACGCCTGGGGTCAAAAATCACCCGCGCAACTATTACTGGACAAAAGCATCCACTACCACGATCCTAAAAATAACTGGCCCCGGTTTGCCGACTCTTTATTTGTTGTCCAGGAGTCCCCAGGTAAAGCAGTGCGAAATACCCGCATGTACATCAACCAAAAGAAATCGTTATTCAGTCACTCCCAATACCGTAACGACACCCTATTTACGCGGATAATATCTGATAACGAATGTTCCTATAGGATGAACGAAGTCGACATTTCCGTTCCTGAAGCCGAAAAACTCAATTTGACTTGTGATCGAAGCAAAATGCTCCGTAATTATTACACGTTTTTATACGGGCTTCCAATGAAATTAAATGATCCCGGCACCTTAATCGACCCCGAAGTGACTCATGGTAAATTTAACCGGCAGGAAGCAGACATCCTTAAAGTCCATTATGATCCCTCGGTAGGAAAAGACACCTGGTATTTCTACTTCGCCCGCGAAAATCATGCACTCATCGGATACCGTTTTTATCACGATGAAACAAAAAATGATGGGGAATACATCGAGTTGGAAGGGGAAAGATTGATCCAGGGCATCAAAATCCCGGCGATAAGAACCTGGTTTGTCAATAAAGATGACCGGCTATTAGGCAAAGACATCCTCCAATGAGTATTGCAATAAAGAGCTGGTACGGCGAATCAGATTTTCATTTGTTACTCCATAAATAAATTACGTGATGATAAAATATTGTCTTCTACCATTAATTGTCCTTCTTGCAGGTTGCCGGGATACAAACAATCCGGAGGTTTCCAAAGACAACGATTTGACCGTAACCAATTCAACTATAAATACGCACGCATTAAGGCATATTGTTCTATTTAAATTTAAAGCAGGTGCTTCAGCAGACAGCATCAATCTGGCCATTGAAGCGTTTAAGGCCCTTCCTGCCAAAATTGAAACGATTAGACAATTTGAATGGGGTACGAACAATAGCCCGGAAAATCTCAATAAAGGCTTTACCCATTGTTTTCAGTTGACTTTTAATTCACAGGAAGACCGATCCGTCTATTTGCCCCACCCGGATCACCAGGCGTTTGGCCAGGTTCTGGGGCCGGTTTTGGATGATGTATTAGTTTTTGATTATTGGGCAGAGGAGATCTCTAAACGATAAAATTATAAGCAAAATAGCATCACGGCCAAAAATGAGCGGCTTATAAGTCCGGGATAGGTTCAATTTACCCATTTAGCTAATCAGCTATTAAACCCATCTTGCAATATTAGTGTTAGAAGATTATCTGTGAGGATCAGCTGCAGATACGGTGCAATACCCTGAATACCTGACTTAATCCTATGAAAATGAATGAAAACGTCCGCAAAGAGCTCAAACAATGGGCCATCCTCGCCATCATTGCATTGGCTCTGTATTTGACTGGATTGCACACAGAGGTCATTGGTTTAATGCAACGTGGTCTGCTGGCTACCGGCTTAATCCGGCCGCATATAGAGCTGACCAGCCAGGAGACTACTGAAAACCTTCCCGCAATCAATCTGGATGTGTCCTTATTATCTGATCAGGGACAATCGCTTAATTTACAACAGTTACAGGGCAAGGTGCTTTTTATAAATTTCTGGGCAACCTGGTGTCCTCCGTGTCTGGCGGAGATGCCCAATGTCGATCGTCTTTATCGGGATTTGAAGGGTGAAGACATTCAGTTTATCCTGATTTCCACCGATCAGGATTTTTCCAAAGCAGTTGACTTTATTCAAAAGAAGGGTTATCAGGTCCCTATATTCCACTTGCAAAGTTATTTACCAGAAGGCTTGAATTCCAATACGTTGCCAACCACTTATGTCATTAATAAACAAGGAAAAGTAGTGTTTGAACACCGGGGCATGGCTCAATACAACACGAATAAGTTTAAGGCTTTTTTAAGGGGTTTGCTCTAATGAAAGTTCGATGCATTATGACCCGTATATCGTTCCCTAGTTTTTATACTTGATCTAACGGGAGGGCATTCCTAGTAATTTCCTGATTGTCTGTGTAATTCACTGGAATGGTGGACTTGCCTCTTGTCGTTTTCGAAAAACCATAAGATCTGGTTAAATACAACGCCAAAAGAAATTTGTGCGCCATGACCGGGCGTTTGTATATCTTTATTTCGACCTAAACATAACCACATGAAGACCAAACTGCTAATTGCCCTTCTTTTAGCCTGTAGCCAGCTATTCGGACAAACCCTTTATGATCTAAGGTGGTCATCCGAGGGCATTGACTACGCCGGATTTATGATCTACTTCAACGAAGACGATATTTACATGCGTGTCGGCTATTCCTATGATGGTGGCTACAACCTGGTCCATTCGGAATATCATTACGATCAAACTCAGCGTCAGGATGGATTTGTTGTCTTTGAAGGACTGGAAACGGGATACGTTTACTATCAGACGGATACATTATACAACCCCTTCCATATTTTCTGGGCCATGGATGACAACAATCAATGGACTGGTCCCTATGCAATCGATGATTATCACTTGCAAAATGACAATTTTGATGAGATCGCAGAGGTCAAATTAACGGAAGTAAAGCCGACGAACCTCACGGCAGAATACCTGCAATGGTTCTATACCCAGGATGATGAAGATTATTACACATTACTGGAAGCGGCCAAGCCTCAAACCATTCAACAGCCCGCATCCAATCCCGGCACCAGTGTTCCGACTTTACATTACATCATGATCGCCAATACATTAATACCTGACATCGGTACTTCGACCAGTGCTGATATTCACAATACTTCCAGTGAATTTGAGGGCATTGCCAGTGTGCTGCAAATGAAATTCGACAAAATCCTGATTACCGATAAAAATTTCTCAAAGGATCAAGTGATTTCCACGTTACAAAATTTCCAACCCGGACCAAATGATGTGGTTATCGTCATTTACTCCGGACACGGATTCCGCTATTCCGATCAGACAGAACCATTCCCGGAACTGGATTTTCGCTATAGCGACTATCAGGAATTTAGTCCGCAGAACTGTATGAATCTGGTTGAAATTAATCAGATAATCCAGCAAAAAGGCGCCCGTCTTAACTTGATCATAGGTGATTGTTGCAATGCTGATATTGGTGTGACAAAAAAATTAGGCACTACTTTCCTGGCCGCCAGGTCGACGGTTAATGCGAGCTTGCCGAAATTAGCAAAGCTATTCCTGGAGTCCTCAGGCAACATCATAGCCGCCGGGTCAAGCAAGGGCGAATACTCTTATTGCAATGTTACGGGTGGATTTTTTACCAACAATCTGATCGCATCGCTCCGTGAAGAAGTCAGTGTGTTCCGTGAGGAGGATGAACCGAAGTGGGATGATATTTTAAGCAAGGCCAAAGAAAGCACACTTAAAATGTCAAAAATGGGTTGTCAGGAATGTATTG
This sequence comes from Lewinellaceae bacterium, assembly GCA_020636355.1. Classification (GTDB taxonomy): domain Bacteria; phylum Bacteroidota; class Bacteroidia; order Chitinophagales; family Saprospiraceae; genus JAGQXC01. The sequence goes on from JACJYB010000002.1 coordinate 286,636, forward strand.
AACAAAACCCCATTTTCAAAAAGGTTAATTTAAGGAATTAATTTACTGTAATTCACCTGGTAATCAAATACCTGAAAAAGGGCTGTGCGTTTACTTAAACAATCATTTTAATTACCGGATCGTAAATGCTGTTTTAATGCCTGAAATTAGCTTGTAAAGTTAATTTTCATTCTAATTAGGATCTCCATGAGTAACTGAATGCATCTGACGCCATTTCTTTTTTAGTTTGAGCATCCGAATAAAGGTCACAACCGAAATAACGATACCGGTAATTAAAGTCAGAGGCAAAACAAGAAATCCGATAACATTTCCCTCCAACTCTTGGGCCCATAGCCAAAGCGTATAAAACCCCAATAGTTGAAATAGATGCCTTTCTGCGAAAAGATAAAGAAAGTTATTGCTTCCCCGGATAGTCATCGGGTATTCCTTCGAAGTAAAAATTCGGGAATAAATCGCAAAGCGGATTATAAATATAACGACCAAAATAAACAGGTATCCCATTGGATTGGCCTGATAAACATTAAATGACGGTTCGCCTCCCCAACCCAAACTTTGGCAAACGAAATAGGATACCATTTGATAAAATGGATTTCCCAGAATGGCGGCAAGCAGGTATATAACGAATTTAAGATTTGTAATCATTGGTTCGGTCAGCGTTAAATGGAATGATAATTATATCATGAACACCTGGCCATCAAGATATATAGAATAGACCATTTTAAGTAATAAAGCATATCCCAATTGATGAGGACGTTTTCAGTTAATCTGTATTGTATTTCCGCCAATCGAATCCGCGCAAGATACCCTCCGGATTCGCTTCCTCAATCAAAGGATTCTGCAGATTATTTAAAACGTGCTGTTCATATAGTCGATGCTTTCATCCTGATGTTGCCGTTGCCCGACAAGCAGTGAATATCCTGATATGACCAATGCAATAAGGGAGAACAGAATGGCCATCATTTCCATCCACTGGTCTTTTTTTATTTTTGGCATGAATTGACTGATTTAATCATTTTAATTAGGTTTGAATCCAACTTCCGGATGAAAATTAACGCATTATTTAGGTTGTCTCAAAACACAAAAGATGCATCAGGTACCACCCTACCCTGGATCTTCAAAATGAGTGTTTTGATACTGATCATGGGTATCCTTTTCCAGTGTACAAAAAAGACCACTGAGAATGCAAACAGGATTATGACTATAAACGGCCCCATCGATGCTGACAGCCTGGGATTGTCTCTGATCCATGAGCATGTTTTCCTGGATTGGCGCACTGCCGACAGCACCGATCGGAAGGATTGGGACCAGGTCAAAATATTCAATTCTGTTTTGCCACACATTCAGGAAGTGAGGAAATGGAACGTAAAATCCATGTTCGAATGCACTCCCAACTATCTTGGTCGAAATGCTGCATTGCTCCAAAAACTGTCGGAAGCTACGGGTATTCTATTCATTACCAATACCGGATATTATGGCGCGCGACACAATATTTATGTCCCTACCAAAGCATACGATTGGACAGCAGAGCAAATAGCAGATGTATGGATCCATGAATTCAATCACGGAATTGACGACAGCGGGGTCATACCTGGCTTTATCAAAATAAGTGTGGATCCGGATTCTACCCTGAGTGATTTACAGCAAAGATTGGTACAGGCAGCGGCATTAACCCATAAAGCAACCGGGCTGACAATTGTCAGTCATACCGGGATTGACACCGCTGCTTTTAATCAGGTAGCAGTCCTTGCTCAAGAGAATGTCTCACCCTCAGCTTTCGTGTGGACACACGCCCAGAATGGAAGTGTTGAAGGGCACCTTCGCATGGCACGGATGGGAGGATGGATATCACTGGATGGCTTGGGCTGGGTCCAACCACAAGGAGAGGACTCCAGTGCCCTTTACCGATATTTGCGGATGATCCGGACCTTAAAAGATAATGATTGCTTGCACCGTGTCTTACTTTCTATGGATGCAGGATGGTATTCGTACGGGGAAGGTGACAACTATGTGGAGCACACTGCTCTATTCACGACATTCATCCCCCTCTTGCGGAAAAACGGATTTACTCAGCCGGAAATCATCCAAATACTGGTAGAAAATCCGCGTGATGCCTACACGATCAGAACACGATTGTTAGGAAATGGAACTTAGCGCCATCAGTATTTTTTTATAAAATAATCTGGTACGTCCGGCTAATTTAAGCGAAAGGCCATGTCACCCACTCCGGCTAATTTTTGTGTATAGGAATCGATATCATCATCGACAATCAGAATGGCATCCCGTAGGTCTCCCACACCCTTTCCTTTCAGTACACGTGTAGTCCCTAAACCTCCATCGCTTGCGAATGAAGTAAACTTAAATATTCCATTGATTTTATAGCCCGGACGCATTTCTTTCGTTGACAAATCACCCTGCCTGATTATCTGGGCCTTTATTTTTTCACCTTTAAAAGACACGAAACTCAATACTTTTAATGTCTGATTTTTTACAATTACCAGAGACACCTTAAATGAATCCTTTGTTATGGGGTGCATTTCTGTAGCTGATTGGGCAAGTACTTTAGTCGTTAGAAAGAGACCAATAAATAATGCAATGAATTTCATCTTTATTTATAATAGGTTACAATTCAGAATATCACAACTAATGTAATGCCCACTGGCAGGATATCAGGTCACCCGAAAGTATGAATTACTATGATAAATGATATCTTCAGTCTTTTCTATCTTGTTCCATTTGACTTGCACCCCAAGCAACAGCGATCATGGTAGCCCATAAGACATTCCTATTAACTCACGGTGTACTACCACAATAATCAAAATGCATGTTGTTTTCACATTATACAGTTCAACAATCATTGATTGTAAATTTATAGGTAACCATTACAAACCTAATTCCTGTTTATTGGGCTTCCCGCACACCATGCAATTCAGAATACCTTACAAGACAGTTTAGCGCTTTATTGCTATCTTTCATAGGTATCGTCATGCCTCCAAACGGGGCGGTCAAGTATTCAATCCGGTTCAGTATAATTATTCAATATGGATTTGCAGGATTATTTGAAGGCACTCAATCATTTACTTCAAATCAACATCGAAAACATTAATGAAGATGAAAAGGCCAGGCTACTGCAAAAACATATTGAATTGTATCACTCCAGGAAAGATATCCTGGGCTACAGCATAACCATTGTACCCTTCATACCGGGAAGAAGATCCTTTGATGAAGCATTTTATCCCGGCCTGGGATCGAGTGAAGAAACAGCCTTATACACTAATAAAAGGGAGTCCACCATCAACTTCCTGTACCGGATTTTCCAAAATCAAAACTCAATAAATTCCTTTCCGGATAAGGCTATTTTAAATGCTACGATCACCGTATTGGATCATCATGGTAAAATGGATTTCACAATTCCTGCGTGGAAAAGCCGGACTATAGTACCTATCCGTAAAGGGGAAGCTGAGATTTCAGCAATCGGTGCAGATCCCATCAATCACACCGTTATGAATAAAATTTCCGAAGCCTGGACCTTATCCATTCCGGTAGAAGAGTTGGTTGAAGAAGTACGCAGGGCGAAACCGCATCAAGACCTTTTCGACTTTGCCTCTCTCTTTTTTGAGCGGTTCAAACTTCAGTTGGACCTGCAAATTGAAGACGCTGTCGTAAGCTCGGATTATCATTATTTCGAAATTTACAATGAGTCCCTTTTCGGCTCCCTGTATAAACGTCTTATGGAAGGACTTTTGCCATGGGATCTCAACATTCAATTGGCCAATGTAACATCAAGTCAGGAAATCAGTATCGATTATCACCCCTGGTTTCCCGTGTTGTGCATAGGCACGGAAAAAGCCAATCTTTATATGAAAGCGATCTTCGGAGATATGGTCGAAGAGAAGCGCATGCTTACCGACCCGGGTTGGCTGCTCCGGGTAGGGCTTTATCTGGAGCTCCTGACCTGTCTAGGCATCATTGAAGTTGCCAACCAGGAAGGTCTGGATTTACTCAGTCCTCAGGAGCGAAAGATATTTGGCCAATTACCGGCATTTGAAGCAATCAGAAACCGTATCGACGTAAAAGCATGGAAAAAGGTATGGGCAGTACGGAAAATGGCCGTGAGTGGGGTCCGCCCGAATAAAAATATGCCGGTGAGCTTTGGAAATCTTCTGCGAAAGAAAACTGCAACTCTGTTGTTTTTGCATGCGCACCACGAAGACCTAAAACAAGCGATCGAATTAGCCGGAGTGAACGTGCATAATTCCCAGGAAACATGGCACCGGGTATTTCGCGATGCCGAGCGTGCAGTTTTAAAAATGGATGAACAGGCATTTCCAGAGTTGAATTTTCTAACCACCGATCTTAAAAAATTTGTCCTGTGGCACGAACGGGGTAATTATTTCGGTCTAAAACTTATCCCGAAGCAGTTTGGCCGGGCATTTGGCGATCAGGATGGTTTGTATCTTTCCGCTTGCCGCAATTACCGGAATTCCATGAATGAGGTGGCAGAATGGGCCAAAAGCCGTGGGTTGATGGAATATACCGGCAAGGAGTGTGTTCCGGCGTCAGCCAGCATTCTTGAAAACTATCTGGCCAAGAATTATGGCCGGCTGAAATACCTGCAAAACCAGGATGGATATCTGGAAGGCCTGGATGTAAAAGACCTGGAGGATGCTGAAGTCAGGTTTCCTGAAGAGACTATTTTAAAAACACTGGGGCAGGTTTCAATATTCAAGTCCCTGTATGAAGAAGAAATGCGGTTTTTAGCGCGTCGGGCCAGGCCCATTGAGCTCGGACATCTTGAGCGAATCATCGTCCAGGGTAGAGAGGGATCCTCTTTATTTATACTTCACGAGGGCACCCTGGAAGTAGTCGGGCGTATGAATGATGTGGACCAGGTTTTGGCAGTATTACATCCCGGAGCAGTCGTTGGAGAGTTTTCTTTTCTCACAGGTGAAAAACGCACTGCTGCGGTAAGAGCCATTGATTTTGCATTGGTATTTGAAGTTTCCGCCGATAATTTACGTCCGCTGATTGAAACGAGACCAAATATCATCCAGGAATTGAGCAGAATTATGAATGAACGCAAACAAGAAAATGATGCCAGTGTTAGCCAAAAATCATTCATGGAAAAAATCACTTCAACGATTTTGGGTAAATCGAGACCATAAATTCTAGCTTCCTTGTTGTGTATACCCCCCTTCTCCGCGATTGTGCTGATTTAACCGCTTCATCATATCGGTTGTATAGCCGACATAGAATCGACGCAACTTTCTTGAATACAAGATGTAGGTAATAAAAGCCATGGGTAATCATTTGCACTGACGATGCTTAATGTCGCTTCGCTCATACGCATGTCAGCACTACTGACGCACGATTTGTCTTGGGAAAAATTTGATGGGTTTGAAGATGCTGACCACTTCCGACAACCCTAAGGTGTCGGAAGTGCGTCAGTAGGGTGGAAGACCGGGCTCGAACCGGCGACCTTCGGAACCACAATCCGACGCTCTAACCTGCTGAGCTACATCCACCATATTCAGAAGGCGAGTGCAAAGATAAAAATTGATTAGTATGTGTGCCTAGAATTTTAAAAATTTTGCATTGAACGATCCTACCGTTGTTTTAACAGACAACCAATACATCCCCGATCCAAGTTCTTCCACAGGGATGAGAATTTTCCCGTCCCTTTGCAACGGTTGAGCTAGCCAGAGGCTTCTGCCCTGAACATCAAAAAGTTTCAGTTCCAAAATGGTCTGAGCACCTGGTTCCGACTCAATGATCAATAGGTTACTGACCGGATTTGGGAACGCTCTCCAACCTGCCTGTTCTAACAAATCGTTTGAAGAAGTCATGATATTGACTTGTACAGGTAATTGCTCACTTTCACAATATCGATCAAGCGTGTGCACCTTCCAGCGGTAGAAATAGTAATATTCTTCCAGGCTATAGTTGTTACCGATGATCTCCAAAGTACCAGGATCCCCATAAGGGTAGGTACCCTGTAAGCCTCCCGTGCGATACAAAAAAGGAGAATTAACCCCGAATTGTGTCCGGTTGTAAGCAGCGTCTGTCGTGAGCTCATAACTTAGACCAGGTTCAATCGTAAAATTCAAGGCAACATCGGTGGCGCCTGTGTCCAGTAATACTTCCTTAGCGGCAACAATATCTGCACCCTTAACCAGAATGATCCTCCGTAATCCCGGCGTATCGGTAAATACGGTGACGGAATCCAGCGCCAGTGCCTGATAAACATTAAAGGTCATACGGCCATTAAAGTTGTTGTTGTGGTATACGTTGATGGTAGGTTCCTTTACCTCACCAATTTCAGCATCATGACCGGGATAAGTTGTTACATTGCTCACGAAATAGGTGGTTGTTGATGTCAGGAAAGGCGTTACAAAATCACTTCCGCTTCCAACTAAGAAACCATGGTCTGATTCGTACCAGAGTATGCTATCCCCGCTCGCATGCAAAACTGCCATTCCAGGTCCCATCAAGCTGACGTCGTTCAATGAATCCGGATTGGAGACCGGAATGAATTGAATGCGCACCGTATCGGACTCAAAAGCGGCACATTGCCCGGTAATTTCTGCCCAAAAAATGCCTGATTGATCGACCCGGATACTCTTTTCCGTGTTTCCGTTATTCCAGGTGTATGCCTTGGCATCCGGTAATGTAAGAATCACTTCCCCACCCTCGCATAAGATTGAATCTGCCGAAAGGCTTATACGGGGAGACTCGACGGGATCGACGACCACTCTAAGCGGCTCTGAAACCTGAGGGCAGCCATTGAGTATTCCTCTGCCGAAATAGATTCCTGAAGATTTTACCTGGAGCACCGGCTCGGCAGATCCGGTACTCCATACGAGAGAATCCCACCCAGGCAAAGCCAGGGTAAGACTGTCGCCACCGCAAATGGATGGCAACCCTTCATATTGCATCGGGACAGGCAAATACCGGCACTGGCCTTCGGTAAATACGTACCTTTTGTTAGCGGGCAAGTAACCGAATGAATCCACAATACCTGATGGCCACCTGACGATTATCTTCTCTACCCCTTTATCCGACCCGATCCCTGCATAAACTTCGGGTGAAGCAGTCACTCCATAAGCTTCCCCGGCGCGCACTTCCCGGATTTGCTTGCCAATGGAACTGTAAATCTCAATGGTAGCACCGATACCATCACGATTTGACTTGGTTCCTTCCAGGGCAATATTGACCCAGCAATATTCACCCGTTTTCTGAACCCATAACTTGTCGTAATCTGGCCCCGGCTCAACAAAGTCCTTACCATAGATGCCATAAATATCAAAATAACCATCTCCATTAAAATCGGCTACCATTCCAGAAGTCATGGTGTACTGCGCAGTGCAGACAGACCTCCCGGAAAAGCGATAGTTCCCGTCGTTATGATAATAATATGGGCTGTTGCCTAGAACGACAATGTCCAGAAGGCCGTCATTATCCATATCGCGAAAGAAACCCTGGATCAACAGTCCTTCAATCTTTACACCCATGGAGTCCGTATAATCTTTAAAGACCCCGCCCTCATTGATCATTAGTCGTGACTGAGGGTCATGGTTAAAAACAATACAATCCAGGTCCCCATCATTATCCACATCACCAAAATCACTCACCCACGATTGATCTCCTAAAGCCAGGCCACGCTGGACGCCTTCTTCTTTAAAGCCCTCTGCTCCGTAATTGACGAAAAGTTGATTGATCCGCCGGGGATCCGTAGGTAATTGCGCGGCACCTTTGCATTTGGAAATATAAAGATCAAGGTCGCCATCCTGGTCGAAATCAGTCCATATGCTGCCGTAGTTTCCAGAATTGTCCGAAGGTATCTCCGTTTGCAATGGTAACCATCCCGTTTGAAGGAGCAAATTTCCCGCTCCATCATTTCCGTACACCCGTGAAATTCCATCGTCATTGCAAACGAAAAGATCCAGCCAGCCATCGTTATTGATATCGACCAGATTAGCAGCCTGTGTATAAATGTTGCCTTCCGGAAGAATGGTCTTATCGATCACCTGACCATCCCGTCCCATTTTCCAATAGATGATCTGGTCCGAGTTCCCTCCCGTCACGATGTCCTTCCACCCATCGTTATTGATATCACCCACCACCAGACACCACGTCGGACCCGGATGAAACACCCCTGTGGGGTACGAAACAAATACCGTGTCCCCAGGAACCATCAAGCTCACTTCCAGGCTTTTCCCATTGCGCATGCGAAGCAGGTCCGGATAATGGTCCCCATTAAAATCGGTAACGGCGATGGTCAGCCCACTTCGAAACTGACGTTCGGGCAACCAATCGGATTTATCGTAAAAAGTCTGGGCATGGATACCGGCGCTGAACAGAATAAACGGTAATAATTTCCACGGGTGTTGCATGGCGAAATTCAATATGATTCGCAACTAAAGGTACAAACCGCATCGCTTTATATAAATAAATATTCTAATATTTTAGCAGACTTTCGGGAAACCTTATTCAAATTCCAGGTATTCATTGAACTTACCGGGACCTTTTATTTCGCCCGAACAAGGGCTCGTTGTTTTTGCGCTTATTCTTATTTTTTTGCTTTTCCCATTTCTTAACATCCTTATTGCGAACAAATACATACCGTATGCTGATGCCGCTGTTGGAAGCAAAAAGCCGATCGGTATTTCCCAAAAAGAACATTGGCTTATAATCCCAGGCGACGTTCACCCGACCCAAAGTAGCTTCAATGCCACCCGTAAAGGTAATGCCATGCCTCTTCGAAACCGATCCAAGGTCCACCTGAGGCTGAAATCGTTGCGCAACCAATCCGATTCCCGTATACAAATTCAGGTTCTTAATAAAAATGGGATAATGGCGATGATAATCCAGTCCCATGGATAAGTAATCGGTCTTGAAGCCGGATAGTATAGCTAGTTCTACCGTGGAATGTTTTAAGACCCTTTGTTTTACCGTTAAACCATTTTCGGTACCAAGACGCACGCCTCCTGCCGTAAAATAAGCCTGGCCGAACAAAGGAAGCTGGAGGATCAGCAGACAAATACTAACTTGCAATCGCATGATTCGAATTTTGGTTGTAGACGGATACAAACTTTTAAATAGTATCGGCGCCATCTTAAATAGGATAATCTTAACATGCCGCAGATTATTTGGACATTGATTGCTTCCTGGCGTTATTATCGAAGGGCACAAACCATCTACCAGATTCATAGTCCGCTGGCCTATCAATTGATCGAATTGATTCGGGCAAAAGAACAGGCTTACTATGCATTCACTAACATCGCAGCATTAAAAGAATTGGCCCTTCGGGATAAAACGGTCATCAACCGAATGGACTTCGGCACCGGTAAAAAAAATCAATCGATCTCCATACGTCGCTTTGCGCAAAAAGCCATCGTCAAAAGGCTCCGGGGAGAGCGTTATTTCCGGCTAGTGCAGTGGAAAAAACCCCATACCATCCTTGAATTGGGCACAGCGCTGGGATTTTCAACCGCATATCTGGCATCGGCAGCGCGAAATGCCCGTTTACATACCCTGGAAGGCGATCCTGAACTGGTTGCTTATGCAAAGAACCTCATTTCAAAGCTGGAACTACGAAATGTTGATTTCCATCAGGGAAAAATCGAGGACCAGTTGGATTCGTTGACCCGTCAAATAGCACCAATCGATGTCGTTCTATTGGACGCCAATCACCAGTATGATGCCACCGTGGCTTATTTCGAAAGCATCCGGCCGCATCTTTCGAAACAGGCTTATATTATTGTCGATGATATCCGGTGGAGTGCAGGCATGTATAAAGCATGGCAGCGTATGACCCAGGCACTGGACCGCGTGATGGCCATAGAATTTTATGGTTGGGGCTTATTGATTTTGGATGCTCCGATACCCAGGTCCGTCCACTTAATTTCAATCCCAACCCGTTGGAAACCCTGGACCATCCGGCACAGTATTTAGACTACGCATTCCTACCGCTTAAATCCAATAGCCGTCTGTTTGTTAATGGCTTGGGTAAGATCCAGATTGACCTGTTTCAGATCTTCGAGCTCGATGTATGGCAGCAATTCCGGCTTGGGGTTATCGATTGCTGCAAGGCGTAGATTCTGGAATTTGATGGCCTCAAGAATTGCCTGCCTGACCGCACGGGCATTACCAAAATAACGATCCCGTTTAGCATGCAGTTGTTTGAATTGATCATGCAGGTATGACAGGGCATCTTCCCTGAATTTCAATCCCTTATCATGTACCATCTTAATCGCAATCTCCCTTAGTTCATCCGGGTCATAATCTTCAAACTTGAGGATCTTGTCGAAACGTGAGCTCAAACCCGGATTTGCTTTGAGGAATCGTTCCATATTGTCGGGATAACCGGCAACAAAAACAAAAAATACGCCTCGCTCATCCTCCATGCGCTTTAACAGGGTTTGGATAGCCTCCTGACCATAATCACCGGATTGAGGATGTGATGCAGTCAGCGCATATGCCTCATCAATGAAAAGGACACCACCTTTGGCCTCATCGATTTTTTCAGCGGTTTTGATCGCTGTTTGACCTATAAAACCGGCAACGAGGCCCTGACGATCCGTTTCAACCATGTGTCCTTTCTCCAGAATCCCTAAAGCTTTATATAACTGGGTCAATATCCTGGCAACTGTGGTCTTTCCTGTACCCGGGTTACCAACAAATACGGTGTGCAAAAAGAAATTATTAAGCACATCTTTCTCCAACCTGCGGTAATAGCGAACAATATTGACCAGGTCCAATATTTCTTTCTTGACCTCCTTCAGCCCTACCAATGCTTCCAGGGCGGTGAGTGAGCTGGCCAGAAGTTCTTCATCTATCGGGATATTAGGTATTCGACGGGATGCTGCCACTTTAATTTTCTCGACGTCCGCCAGTGAGACAACTTCCAGTTCTGCAGGGGTAAGCAGATACGGATTCTGTACATCCATCACCCTAAGAGCCATCTGGATCTTGGCTTTGTCGATCAGATCATGCACATACCGAGCATTCCCGAAAGAGTTATCTCGAGCGCGATAAGCTTCGGTGATCATATGATCAATCAATTCTTTTGCATCCTCTGCTAAGGTGACCTCCTTTTCCCGCGCTGCATAATCCGCAATAGCTGAAAGTTCCTGAGGCAGATAGTCAGGAAAATCTAAAAATATCTTGAACCGTGACCGCAAGCCCGGATTGGATTTGAGGAAATACTGCATCTCTTTTGGGTAACCGGCTACAATTACAGCCAAGTCACCCGGACCATCACTCATCTCCTTTACCAGTAACTCGATAACCTCACGGCCAAAGTCTTTGCTATCATCGTTAGCCCTCGCCAATGCATATGCTTCATCGATAAATAATACGCCACCCCGAGCCTTTTCAATTGCTTCGCGCACCTTCGGAGCAGTCTGTCCAATGTACTCCCCGACCAGATCGACACGGTCTACTTCATGAACATGTCCTTTGGTAAGTAAGCCCATCTTCTTATAGAGCAACCCCATCATTTTGGCAACGGTAGTCTTACCGGTACCCGGATTTCCCGTGAATACGGAGTGAATGTTTATGCCTTCTTTTTCTTCAAATCCCTTTTCCCTCCTGAGTTTCACAAACTGGATGTACTGCGCATGCTCCCGAACTTGGTTTTTGATCTTCTGCAAGCCGATCAACGCATCCAGCCTGGCCAACACCTCTTCAAAAGTGAGGTTCATATTCTCCTCCGGCATCAGATGCAAAGGATTCTGTTCGTTGGGCAGGTACACCGGATTTACGCCCTCCTCAAAATCGTAATCCACTTCGAAAGGTAATCTGGCCACCAGGTAATCCATGAAGGTAATGGCCACCGAATAACTACCCGGACGCCAGGTATTTTTCATATTGGCGCCCCACCCTGCTGTCACCTTGATGTATTCCTCGTCCTCCTTGACTTCAAGCAACCGGACAACCTGACCTTTCAGCTCTTGCGCTTCATTAAAGAATTTAAAAAACAACTCAAATTGCCAGTTGCGATCGATCATGAGGTTGTCGAAAGTAGCTTCGGCGTAGATGTAACGGGTCTCCTCCGCATGAAAGACGGTATAATAGGTCCGGTCGAGTTCATTGACATCATCATAAGGACCCTCATAAAGTTTAAGGGAGTGCAGTTTGAAATAAGGATTACTGAAGCTGTCAAATGCATGTCCGGCATCCTCAACATAAAAATATTTGGTTCCTACTTTTTCCCCGTCGATGTACGCCTCCCAGAAGTAGGTGCCTTTCTTCCAGAATGCACCTTCCTTTTTATTTCCCCATCCCTCCCGGATGTAGATGACCGGATCGTACTTATTGATTTTTCGGACAAACTGCAGGTTGCAAACCTCTTTTTTGGACCGCTGGGTAGATATACAGCGCAGGACCACCTCAGCCTCCCAATTTTCGCGATCAAATAATTTATTGTAAAAGGAAAGCTCTACATACACGAAGGTCGTATCAAATCGATCAAAGACCTGGCGATACTTCTTCTTGTTATCCGCCAACCATTCTGTAGAGGAATAGATCCTTAACTCACGGAACTTATAATTCAGTTCTTTTATCGCTTGTGTGGTTTCTTCCATTCGCTGCAGGCTTCAATCGGTCAATTTCTATTAAATTACTTTTACAACAAAGTTTTAGTTTTGATTTTTATGATTTAAAACTGGAGGAAACGTGTTAAATAGGATCAAGTTTCACGCTTCTCATCTTGAAAGACTTCCTCTATACTAATGCAAAATCAGTGCTGCATCATATCCGGCCTATAAATATTTTTTTGGCAGTATTCGCCGAGTGGTCTATTTACTACATCTTGCTGCGTCCATTGCAGGTGGCCAACCAGCTGCTATCCGACCGGCAATTCATCGGGTTTATAGGTTTTAGCACAGGAATGATGATCGCGGGCTACCTTATCAATGACCTTTACGATGAAGGAATTGACCGGGCAAACGAGCGGAATTCCCCTTTGATACGGGGTCAACTGTCGCGTAAGCAATTGTGGTTTGCATTTGCCGCTGGCCAGATGCTGACCTTGTCCTCCTGGATTTATTTGTGGCAGAGCTATGATTTTCATGGGCTCATCTGGCTGCTCTGGCTGGGCCCCGCTGGATTACTCTTTTATGCAACCCGGCTCAAATGCAGACCACTGGCTGGAAACCTGCTGATGGCTTTTTTTGCCGCTTGCCTGCCGGCCATGTTTCTGGTGCGAGACCCGGGTTTACCCTGGCATCCGGAATTTCCGGGCCGGATTCGATTCATGTTCCTCTGGTATTTGTTTTTTAGTTTCGGCGCTACCTGGTTTCGTGAAATCGTAAAAGATCTGGAGGATGAATCCGGGGATCGAAAAGGAGGATGTACCACTTTTCCGGTTCGCTATGGGATGGCTTCGGGCAGACGGTACGCTATAAACATTGGAATCCTGTACATGACCGGATTGATCCTCTTTCTGATTCAGTTGTTTATGCGCGTAGAAATCTTAACGTGGTTATGGATTGCCATCATAGCAGTTCCAACCCTGGCGATAGCGCTAAAAAATACGGTCAGCCGTAATTATCATCAGGCTCAACAATGGCTTAAGTGGCATTTGACCGCAGGACTCTTGATGTTATGGATCTTTAAATGGATGGAAGTATGGAATGGATGAAAACGTTTACAATTGGTCTGGCCTCTCAATCCCCTCGACGACAATACTTGCTGCAACAGGGCGGGTTCCATTTCAAACTGATTCCGAATGAATACGATGAGATCGTTCCTGTTGGCATGGATCCTCATAAGGCCCCAGAGTTTCTGGCGATTCAGAAAGCCAGCCATGCTTTGTCCTTAATGGGCGACTGCGACTTAATTCTTGCAGCCGATTGCGTAGTCCTGCTGGGAGGAGAAATCATCGGAAAGCCCAGGGACCGGGCGGACGCAATTCAAATGTTAATGCGTCTTTCCGGGGAGACACATAGCGTAGTCAGCGGCGTATGCCTGCTCCAGCCAGGCCGTTCCCATGCATTTTCCGTACAATCCTCAGTGACCTTTGACATGCTTACTCCAGCTGAGATCGAATATTATGTCGACCAATTCCATCCTTTTGATAAAGCAGGCTCTTACGGGATTCAGGACTGGATCGGCTGGAACAAAATCGTCCGCATCGAAGGCAGTTACAGCAATATTATGGGTTTACCGATGCACGAAACTTATCATGCACTGCAGGCATTCCTGACTCCAACTGGAATCGCATAGTCTGACACCCAGATTTGCAGTCAATTTTATCGCTTCAATTGAGGTTTTAAACCCGGTGATGCAAGCCCCGCGATAAAAATTCCCGTAACTTTGTGATCCACAAAACAAAGGGATAGAAATGGAATTACTGGATGGGAAATGGCTCTCCCAGGAGATTAAAAAAGATATAGCTGCTGAGGTTAAGAAAATTATTGCACAGGGGGGTAAACAACCGCATCTGGCCGCTGTGCTGGTAGGTGATGACCCGGCCTCCCAGGTTTACGTGCGCAACAAAGTAAAAGCCTGTGAATTGGTTGGCTTTAAGTCGACCCTGATCCGCAGAGAAGCGACCATTTCGGAACAAGAGTTGATGCAAATAGTCCACGACCTCAATCAGGATGACGACGTGGATGGATTTATCGTTCAGCTTCCTTTGCCAAAACATATTGACGAAATCAAAGTGACCCTGGCCATTGATCCAAAAAAGGATGTGGACGGATTCCATCCTATGAATGTAGGCCGTATGACCATTGGTCTACCTGCTTACCTCCCTGCCACGCCATTTGGGATTATGCAGATGCTCGAACGTTACAAAATTGATGTAGCTGGCAAGGAATGTGTGGTTCTGGGTCGTTCAAATATTGTCGGAACTCCGATCAGCCTGCTACTCTCCCGTAAGGCCAATCCAGGAAATGCCACCGTCATTCTTTGTCACAGCATGACCCAAAACATTAAAGATCTTTGCCGCCGTGCCGATGTATTGGTGGTGGCAATGGGCAGACCAAAATTTGTAACAGAGGATATGGTCAAAGCAGGTGCAGTGATCATAGATGTCGGGATAAACCGCATTGATGACCCTACCGCTGCCAAAGGCACCCGTCTGGTAGGAGATGTCGATTTCGAAATGGTAGCCCCCAAATGCAGCTACATCACTCCGGTGCCGGGAGGCGTAGGTCCTATGACCATAACTTCCCTGTTGATGAATACCTTGCGGGCAAACCGGAAAGAAATCTACGGATAATGGATTTCCTGGTCTACTGGATTGTACCGGACTCCGGATATGTGGACCGGATCCATGCCGAAATCAGCCTCCGTCAGGAAGTGGCTGGAATGGAAGAAAGGGAGGGTGCTTTTGGGTTCTACGTTCCGGCAACCCACGAAGGCGAATTCTCTGCCTTCCTGGCCGGTCTGCAAGAAGAGACAGGCCTGTCGTTTCGGGTAGAACGGCTGAATGACCAAAATTGGAATGCGGTCTGGGAGTCACAGTTTGAGCCGGTCATCCTGGACAACTGGATGCATATCCGGGCGGACTTCCATCCTCCAGCATCTGGCACGGTTGAACATGAGTTGATCATCAATCCGGCCAACGCCTTTGGAACTGGCCATCATGAGACTACCCGTTTAATCCTCACCTGGCTGCGATATCAGGATTTAACAGACACCACCATTCTTGATTTTGGTGCCGGAACCGGAATCCTGGGGATCGTGACGTACCAGCTTGGCGCGTCCACGGTGGTAGGAATCGATATCCGCCGCGAGGCTGTTGAAAGTATGCAATCCAATGCAGTGCGAAATGAGGCGACCATTATCGCCAGAAAAGGCTCTGCTGAAGTGATTGGCGAAGACCTCTTTGACGTCGTCATTGCTAATGTTAACCTGGACGTATTACAAATGCATGCATTAAAATTGACTGCAGCGATACGTGCCGGGGGCAGACTGGTTGTCAGTGGTATCCTTTCCGGGGATGACCGGGCAATCCTGCAAGCCTATCCTGCAATCCACTGGGACTGGATGAATCAGGAAGGCGAATGGATTGCCATGGCCGGACACAAACCTTAAATAGATTCAAAACCATGGAAACAGGAAATTACCTCGACACCCTGGAGAAATTGTTCCATTATTATAAATCTTTAGCAGAGAAGGCTATCCAGCAAATTGACGACCACCAGTTGCATCAAAAACTCCATCCCGATGATAACAGCATAGCCATTATCCTCCAGCATCTGATCGGAAACATGAGATCACGATTTACCGATTTTTTCACTTCGGACGGTGAAAAGCCCTGGCGGGATAGGGAATCCGAATTTATGGACCCAGCACTTGGCAAAAGGCAGCTCTTGCAAGAATGGGAATCAGCCTGGAATACCGTTTTTAAGGCAATTGACCAGGCTCGTGAGAAGCCACTGGATGCCATCGTATACATCCGAAATGAAGGCCATACCGTGCTGGAAGCTTTTCAACGACAATTAGCCCATTATGCGTACCATACCGGACAGGTGGTATTCCTGGCTAAATCGCTGGCAGGCAACCACTGGAAATCTTTATCGATTCCCAAAGGTCAATCGGAGGCATTCAACTCCGGAAAATTTTCAAAAGACAAAAGCAAATCCTTCTTTACAGATAAAATGTAATCTTTACAGCCAGAATCGCTCAAGCAATGAAGGAATCTTTCTCCATTGGCGGTATTTCCGCCCAGCAATTAGCCGACGAGTACGGTCTTCCACTTTATGTCTATGACAGTGGTATCATTAAGCGCCAGTTCCAACGCATGCAGAGAGCTTTTGATGTACCGGAGTTGCGCATTAATTATGCGTTGAAAGCTTTATCAAACGTCAGCATTCTTCGCTACATGAACCATCTGGGAAGCTGTCTGGATGCGGTCTCGATGGGCGAGGTGCAGTTGGGATTGCACGCAGGGTTTAACCGAGATCGCATTATGTATACGCCCAATATGGTGGCATTGGAGGAGATCCGGCAGGTTAAAGCCATGGGTATCCCGATGAACATTGACAACATCGAGATGCTTGAAGCACTGGGTCATGAATTTGAAAACCTGGAAATAGGCATCCGGGTTAACCCGCACGTCATGGCTGGTGGAAACCAAAAGATCTCGGTGGGACACATCGATTCGAAATTTGGTATTTCTTTTCATCAAATGCCATTGGTACGTCGTCTGACAGACAATCTGGGTATCCGAATCAAGGGGGTGCATATGCACACGGGCTCCGACATTCTTGATGTTGGGGTATTTCTCCAGGCTGCAGAAATCCTGTTAAACGTGGCCAAAGAGTTTCCGGACCTTGAATACATTGACTTTGGCAGTGGTTTCAAGGTAAAGTACAAACCGGAAGATTACGAAACGGATATCGAGGAGTTTGGCAAAGAACTGGGTAAACGATTCCGGAAGTTTTGCAAAGAATATGGCCGCGAACTCACCCTGGTGTTTGAACCAGGCAAATTTCTGGTCTCTGAATCCGGTTATTTTCTGGTGCGCACTAACCTCATCAAACAGACCACTTCGACGGTGTTTGCAGGGGTTGATTCAGGATTCCAGCATTTGGGGAGACCGATGATGTATGGCTCTCACCACGAGATCGAAAACATCTCGAATCCGGAGGGAAAACCCAGGCTTTACACGGTCGTGGGATACATTTGTGAGACAGACACCTTTGCCTATAACCGCAAGATCCCCCAAATTCAGGTAGGAGATATTTTATGTATGCGCAATGCAGGCGCGTATTGCTTTTCGATGGCCTCTCACTACAATTCCCGGTTGCTACCAGCCGAAGTCCTGGTTCTGGATGGGAAATCATATTTGATCCGGGAACGGGAGAAATTCGAAGACCTGTTAATCCACCAGACCGACCCCTCGTTATCCTTTAATGATTAACGTGTAAGGTAAACCAGGACAAAGCCCGCTAGAATCGCAATCAAACGATACAGGGAAATGGCACGGTGCGAAGGTGACATTTCAAATAAAATGGTCGTCGCAATATGTAAAAATAGTCCCACCACCAAAGCATTGATTTGCGGTAAATAAGGGATTACATCCAGCATGCCGCCCGTGAGATAGCCTAGTGGAGACATTAAGGAAAAGATCGTCAGACAAAGCAGGATCGTCTGCCGCTTGAGGTGGTGCCCTTTACAAATGGTTACCAAAGCGAAGGCCGCAGGAAATTTATGAAAAGCCAATCCCCACAGATAACTGGAGCCTAAAAGATGTTCGTGTTCATGGGCATGCGATAAATAGTCCAGTGGAAATCCTTCCAGATAAGCATGGATGCAAAGGCCAAACATCACAGCAACGATTATACTACCCTTACCATGTTCATGCAAATGCATATGGCCGTGTTCGATGCCCTGGGAGAAATACTCCAGAAAGATCTGGATCAAAAACCCGACCAGTACCCAAACGCCTACCGATGCAGCTGATCCCTGATAAACCATCGGTAGCAGCACCAAAAAAGAAACGCCCAGGAGGTAAGCGCCACCAAAACTGAGGAAAATCTTAGGCCAGACCGTCTGCCGGATGAAATCAGCTGTTAAGCCTAATAAGCCGCCCAGCCAGACACTACCGATCAATACGAGCCAATTCATCAGCTGTTTTACTTCGTTTTAAAAATAAATAACGGTACACAACCCACCCGATTGCCATTCCGGTCACCGAACCCATAAACACATCAAATGGATAATGAACCCCAACATATACTTGGGCAATAGCCACATTTAGTGCCCAGAGGATAAGCAGGCTGCGGACCCACAGCGGCCAGCCAACAAGGGCTAGAAATAAAAACGTGGATAGGGCAAAATGGTTGCTGGCATGGGATGAAGTAAAGCTATAGCCACTTCCACATGGAACGCGCTGGACAACGACCAACTCGGTATTATGGCACGGACGAAGACGCTTGAACATAGGCTTGAACACCTTACTGCTCAGCGTGTCTGATGATAGAATCAGAACACCAATGCAAAATAAAAACCACCAGGGTTTTTGACGGTTCATCAGAATATAAGCTATGAGGAAGACGTAGAGGGGCAGCCAGAAGTATTTATTACGCACCAAAGGCATCCAAAAATCAAATATTCCTGATGACCAACCCCGATTTACCCAATGAAACAGGGCTTCGTCAAAGTGCTGCAATAACTCCCACATAGCAACGAATGTAGAGAATTGATTTCAGAAGTCTGTTTCCCGATTCAAACGAAATCATAAAATCAAAAACAATCTACCCCAACAGCATCATTCCATCCAAACTTAACTTCCCTGCATCATAAAACCGCAATACCCCATTCCGCTCTTAAACACGATAACACCTCATGGCCTAAACACTACGGAAACACTATCTTTACGCCGCTGAAAAATATTAATAATGACCTTAATCAAATCCATCTCCGGGATCCGCGGCACCATCGGTGGACCGGTGGGTGAAAATTTCACTCCTATCGATATCGTCGAGTGTACAGCTGCTTTCGGCCAATGGACCCTTGACCGGACGGGTATCCAGCGCGTAGTCGTAGGTCGCGATGCTCGAATTTCCGGCAAGATGGTCCAGGAACTGGTAGTACAGACCCTGATTGCCCTGGGGATAGAAGTAATCGATCTTGATCTTTCAACCACGCCTACAGTCGAAATGGCTGTTACCGATGAAAAAGCCGGTGCAGGCATCATCCTGACTGCCAGTCATAATCCAGCCCAATGGAATGCCCTGAAATTCCTAAATGAAAAAGGAGAGTTTATCAGTGCAGCAGATGGTGCAGAAGTATTGGAATACATTGCCAGCCGTAAAATGGATTTCGTATCCGTTGATGCCCTTGGTACTCGGATCAATAAAATTGACGCCATCGAAAAGCACATCACGGCTATCTTATCCCTACCCTTGATCCCGGTAGCCGAGATCAAAAAAAGAAATTTCAAAGTCGTATTGGACCCCGTGAATTCAACCGGCAGTTTAGCACTTCCGCCATTATTGGAGAAGCTGGGTTGCAATGTGCAGTTGATCCATGGTGAGCCTACCGGACATTTTGCCCACAATCCCGAACCACTGCCTCATCACTTGAAAGACCTAAGCCGGGCAGTAGTGGAAAATCAGGCTGATTTTGGTATTTCTGTAGATCCGGATGTAGATAGATTGGCTTTGGTGTGCCCGGACGGTTCGATGTTTGGAGAAGAATACACGCTTGTAGCCGCGGCTGACTTCATCCTGGCCCACACCCCGGGGGCCACTGTTTCCAACGTTTCATCCAGCTTGGCACTGAAAGATGTTACGGAAGCCTATCATCAAACGTATTTTTCTGCAGCCGTCGGCGAGGTTAATGTCGTAACAAAAATGAAGGAGGTGAATGCTGTTATCGGTGGAGAAGGTAATGGCGGAATTATCTACCCGGATTTGCATTATGGTCGCGACGCTTTGGTTGGGGTTGCGTTTATCCTGGCCTTGCTGACCGAAAGAAATACTGATCTTAAATCCCTGAAAGAGACATACCCTCCATACGAAATGGTAAAAGATCGCATCGACCTGGACGGTAGCCTGGATAAAGCCCAGGTGCTGCAAAAAGTAAGGGACCATTTTCAAAATGATAAGCTCAATGAGGTCGATGGAATTAAAGTAGAGTGGCCAGACAGATGGGTACAGATACGGGCATCCAATACGGAGCCCATTCTGCGGGTTTATGCAGAAGCTCCCAACTTGTCGGCAGCTCAGTCATTGGTTGACCAGGTAAAAAGCATTTTATCATGATCTACGTTGATAATGCGGCTACGACGCCAATCAGCCCGGAAGTCTTTGAGGCGATGAAACCCTGGCTGACCGAACATTACGGGAATCCTTCGAGCATTCATGCCGAAGGTAGAAAAGCCCGGACGGCGATCGAACAAGCCCGTAAAACGGTAGCTCATTATCTGGAAGCTTCAATCGGTGAAATTTTCTTTACCTCTTGTGGAACCGAATCCATCAATACGGCCATCAAACGAAGTGTTTTGGATTTGGGGGTACAGCGGATCATCACCAGCCCCATAGAGCACCACTGCACCCTGCATAGTGTTGAGGCCGTTAAACGCGATTATGGCATCCAGGTTGACTATCTTCCGGTATCCAAAACCGGGCAGCCAGACCTAGATGCACTGCGTTCATTCGTAAGCGACCAGGAGTCCCCTACCCTGGTGACGCTTATGCATGCCAATAATGAGATTGGCACGCTGACACCGATCCGGGAGATCAGCTCAATTTGTCAGCAAGCAGGCGTCTACTTTCTTCCGGATACCGTCCAGACTATTGCAAAATATCCGCTTTCGGTTAAAGAAATGCCGGTAACCTTCCTCGCCGGTTCAGCGCATAAGTTTCATGGGCCCAAAGGTATCGGGTTTATGTACATCAACGGAGAGGTGAAGATTAACCCCTTGATCGATGGAGGTTCTCAGGAGCGAACCATGCGAAGCGGCACTGAAAATATCGCTTACATTGTCGGCCTGGCCAAAGCGCTGGAATTATACATCAAAGATCGATATGCGCGACAAAAACATATTGATGATTTGCGTCGTTACCTGGCAGGGCAGCTACTTTCGGCATTTCCAGGAGCCCATCTGAATGGCGATGGTCTGGATAACACCCTGTATACCGTTCTTAGCATTGCATTCCCGCCTCATCCCAAAAATGAACTTTTGTTGCTGCAACTGGACATTTCCGGGATATGCGCTTCCGGAGGCAGTGCTTGTACCTCGGGTGCAGAAGCCGCCTCCCATGTCCTGGAAGGCATAGGAGGAGATCCGGATTACAAAACCATCCGGTTCAGTTTCTCACATTACAATACACTGGAAGAGATGGATGAAGTGGTCAGGAAGATCAAAGCAATTCTGGGATAAGCATTGTGCTTCATCCATGCAGCCATTTCCAACCGTAGCCGATCACTCCCGCTGCAGCCAGATTGGCTACCAGAAAAATCCATAGGTCGGACCAGCTTAGCATACCAGCGGTCATCATACCAATGGCGATAGCCGGATTAAAAGCTGCACCACTGATGCGCTGAAATGCAAATATTCCAGTCAGATATGCAAAACCAACCGCAAATCCATAAAATGACTGGATGCGCTCCTGTTGGTAAATGGTTACTTGAAACAGGACCCATAACAATAAAAAAGTACCCAGAAACTCAGCAATCAATGAAGGGATCATAGGTACCGATCGAATCGCCACTTGTTCGACATTGAGTTCAGCCAGCAAAGGCGTGGCTAGTAAGGTGGCCAAAAAGGCGCCAACTATCTGCGCTGCCACATAGGGTAACACTTCAGAAAGCTCAAACTTACCCTGAAAATAATGGGCCAGTGTTACCGCAGGATTGTAATGTGCACCGGACTGCGCAAAGCCCGCATACATCAGCACTGCATAAGCGGAACCTACCGCCAGGGGCATCCACTGGGTCTGCCCCCCGTTGCCGGTCATCACGACGACTAAAACCAGAAAGAATGTCCCAATGAATTCCGTAAAGTAATTGCGCATTTCAATAAGTTTCAAGGCAGGAAATATAAGAAAAAATTATAACGTGTTGGTTAATGGATCTTCAAAAGGGATTTGGAATTTTGGTTCTTTGGGTTGGTAAATCTGTTGGATGGCGTTTCTCTGGTATAATGGACTATTGAGCAAGTGAGCTTATAGATGTTATGGCATAACGGTGTTTGGTGTTGTAATTTTGTATGTACCCGACACCTAGCACCGTACCTTCAGCACATGACCACCTATTTTATTACATTCGAAAAGCACATGTCCTATACCCTTTTAACGCGAAAACTGATGAGTACACCAATTATATTCGTTTATGGCACTTTGCGGCTGGAGTATGCAAATGAAGCTGCCAAGCGGATACAGACGGAATGCACTTATCTTGGACAGGGCGTTGCCAAAGGCGAGCTCCTGGACCTGGGACCCTACCCTGGTGCCATTATCAACAACCCCTATCTGACGATCATCCACGGCCAGTGTTTCCTTCTGCCTCAAAATCCGGACCCTCTTTTAGCGTTCCTTGATGACTACGAAGGTCCTGAATACCGCCGGGAAATTCATGATATCTATAGCTGGCGAGGCATCACACCAGCCATCATTTATCACCTGGATGCATATCCCAATGCCCAGCCAGTTCCTGAAGGTGACTGGTATACTTATCAATCCCAACGTGACTCCAAAAAGCTTTCTTAACTTCGCATCCGCAAAATCCAATTACCGCGGTGATCGAACTGACCATACAATTACAAGATCAACCCTACATTGAACTGAATAAGTTACTTAAGCTCATGGATGTAGTGGATAGCGGGGGGATGGCCAATCAATTGATCCTGGAAGGGGATGTATTTGTCAATGATTCGCCAGCCCATGAAAAACGTAAAAAAATCCGTCCAGGCGATGTAGTACAAGTCGGTGACCATCGCATCCGGATTCAGCAGCAAGAGCAACCATTATGAATCGGATCCGGTTGAAGAAAAATAAGGAGAGCATGCTGGGCATGCGTCATCCCTGGATTTTCTCGGGAGCATTGGATCTGCAGGAGCAGATCGAAGACGGTGTCTGGGTAGAGGTCGTAAACCGTCAGGATATAGTTTTAGCTTCCGGTCATTATCAAAATCACAGTATTGCCATCCGGATTCTTGATTTTGCTCCGGTTCCCGATAAACAAGCCTTTTACAATCAGCGAGTGGAAGGAGCCTATCATTTGAGGAAGCGCCTGAACCTGATCCGTAATGATTCAAACATCTGGAGGCTTATCCACGGCGAAGGCGACCAATTGCCCGGGCTGATTGTCGACATTTATGGAAATACTGCCGTGGTTCAATGCCATAGCATTGGAATGCACAGAGACTTGCCTCTAATAAGCCAGTCATTGATTCAACTGGACGGTATTAACCAGGTCTTTGATAAAAGTGCAGAAACCTTGCCCACGCAATATCGTCAAACCGTTCAAAATGGCTATATCGTCGGAGATGGGTCGATCAAAGTACCTTTGTTTGAGAATGGGGTTGCTTTCAAGGTCGATTGGGAGCAAGGCCAAAAGACCGGTTTCTTTATCGATCAGCGCGACAACCGGAAGTTATTAGGTGACTTGGCTCATGGCTGCGACGTGCTGAATGCCTTCAGCTACAGCGGTGGATTTTCAATGTATGCACTGGCCAATGGAGCCAGGAAAGTCATCTCGGTGGACCAGTCCGAAAAAGCGATACGATGGGCGAATGAAAATGCCTTGCTCAATGGCTTCAGGGCTCACCAGGGCATCACCGCCAATGTCTTTGAATATTTGCAAGAACCGGACAACCATTGGGACATTGTGATTATTGACCCGCCGGCATTTGCTAAATCATTACAGAAAAAACACAATGCAGTTCAAGCTTACAAAAGACTTAATGCCGCTGCTATGCGAAAGGTGAAACCAAATGGTTTGTTATTCACTTTCTCTTGTTCTCAGGTCATCGATCGCGAACTCTTTCAGCATACCATTGTATCCGCTGCCATGGAGGTCGGAAGACCTATGCAGGTTCTTTACGCATTGAGCCAAGGAGCCGATCACCCCATCAATATTTATCATCCGGAAGGTCACTACCTGAAAGGCCTGGTTGTTCAGGTAGGATAGCGACGGAATTCGCCCCTACCAAATTGGTAAAATAATTACCTTTGATGTTTTGAAATGAACTCCTATGCGTGCATTAACGTCCGTGTTTCTGACATGCTTTCTGATCTTCAGTTGCCAATCAGAACAAAATAAAGGCGATCAGGAACAACTTAAAGCTATAGAAGCCTACAAATCAGCCTACGATGCTAACAAAAATTCCATCAATGGCTCGAAAGTAGTCAACGCTGTTGTTGAGTATGCCGAGAAGAATCCCACCGATGCCACCCGCATCAATGAATTATTTAATGAGGCCATTGCTATTTCCCTTGAGCAATCCAATGCTGCCCAGGCTTCCGGGTTGCTGAATACATTGATTAAGGAATACCCGGATAACGACCGGGAAACACGTCTGGCACAACTGACCCGGATGTTACTGGAGATG
Source organism: Lewinellaceae bacterium (assembly GCA_020636355.1). Lineage (GTDB taxonomy): Bacteria > Bacteroidota > Bacteroidia > Chitinophagales > Saprospiraceae > JAGQXC01. The sequence goes on from JACJYB010000002.1 coordinate 311,651, forward strand.
AAAAATCAGGAGGCAGCCGCATCCCTATGTCTGGCCAGTTTACAGGCATTTCCTAACAGCACCTCCCTGCAGGAGCTGAAAACCCAAATCAATCCGCAAGATCCGGATATTAAATCGCGGCTCGACCGGCTTAGCACTACTATGTTTAATGATTCGCTCAACGAATACAGCGTGGATATAGCCACATCTTTTGTAGACGGATGTGAAGCCTATGTACTGGCGAATCCTACCGCGAAAGATGCGGTTGATTACCTCCATCAGGCAGGACAAACGGCGAGATCGATACGCACGTTTCGTAAAGCCATCTCGCTCTACGATTGGATTTATTCCAAATATCCCAGTGACCCAAGAGCTGGACAAGCGCTTTTTCTCGAGGCATTTACTTACGACAATGAATTAAAAGAAGTTGATGTAGCCCGTCAACTCTATGAGCAATTCATTGATAAATTCCCCAAGGATGAACTGGCCGACGATGCGAAATTCCTGTTAAAAAATCTCGGCAAGTCCGACGATGAAATTCTTCAGGAGTTAGGGACGGAAAATCAATAGTCCCTCTCACGATCTATTTGCCATAATAATGTCCTCTGAACAAAGGATCTCTGAACGGGCAGCTTGCCTGAACTACGTTTTTACAACAAAGGCTTTTTCTGCGAAAGGATGCAGGGCTGTTCCAGAAACTTTAGCTTCAGCAAGTATCCGGTAGGTCGATTTCGCCCCTCTGATGGTTTTGGCTGCTTTTACCATTCCCCGTAATAGAAAATTATTTTCCTCCATTCGATCCATCGCGGATTTCATCCAGCGAACGGGCAATTCAAATTCTACTTCCAATAATTCGTCCTTTGGGACATCTATGCGTTCACGCAGGATGATTTCACCCATATTGTATTCATCGATCAACTTGGCTTTTCGCCGTCCCCGGGAATACTTCTCCACACATTTTATGTGGATCTCCGTAACCGTTTGTGGCTGAATGGTGTACAATTGAATTTTTCCGATGACGGATGGTGCATTCGCTGGAATCTCAGCGGGTATATCCAGGTCAATTTTGACCCCTTCGATTCCCAGTAATCGTTTGACTTTTCCAAACATACTTCAGTAGTCTTTACCTATATCAACCTTAAATTAATCGGTAAGGTCGCAGGTTGCATCACTTTTTTGACGAAAGGAGGATCTTTTACAGACGAAATGAGTGGATTTAGCCCCTCTGTTCTTGAACGTATCTCGCTTAAGTCACACAAAACGGCGATGCCAACTCTGTCCTAGCGGCTTGATCCATGATGCTTTCAGCTTGCCCAGGGTATTCACCAGATGATCGAAGACCAAGGTGTCATCCTGAATACGGCCATTACGGTACGCATCGGCAAATTCATCTTTGGGCAAAGTGATTACTGCATCATCTTCAATAAAATGGAAATTCCAGCGATCAAAAAGGTCGATACCCAGCGCGCTTTCGAGGGATCTGAGATAACGAACCGAACTATCGATAGAACACCCACTGGCATCCTGCCTGGACTCGTCAACAGCTAACACGATAAACTGGTTGAAGAGCATCCCGGCCCAGGCTTGTAGCTGCACATTATGGCTGGCCCATTGGTTGGCAAAAGCTTCCAAATGAGGCGTTACCTGCATCGCTTCCTGTGTTGTAAAAGGACGATTTGAGGCATAAATCCAAACTCTCGTTTCCGGACTCATCTTCTCCCACTGCGGGGTTGTATTCAATTGTTCTTTCAGTTCGGATATGGTCTTTGTTTCGTATATCATATGGTTACAATGCTTAGTCTACCAGTTATTCTTTTGAACGATCAATTCGGCCAGGTCCAGGACCATGACTTCGTCCTGTTTGTCTTTGGCTTTAAGTCCGTCCTGCAACATGGTTATGCAGAAGGGACAATTAGCCGCCACTGTTTTTGCACCTGTTGCCAGTACCTGTTCTGCCCGAGCAACGTTGATACGCTGATCGCCAGGTTCATCCTCCTTGAACATCTGTCCACCTCCAGCACCACAACAAAGTCCTCTCGAAGCCGATTGCTCCATTTCGATTACATCCAGCTGCAGGGCAGACAAAATCTCCCTGGGGACCGAATAGATACCATTCACCCTGCCCAAGTAACAAGAATCATGGTAAGTAGTTTTAGAACCGGTTTCACCGGATTCGATTTTTAATTTACCTTCCTGAATCCATTGATTGAGCATCTCCGTATGGTGATAAACTTCAAAGTTCCCTCCATAGTCGGGATATTCGTTTTTCAGCGTGTTAAAACAATGCGGACAAGTTGTGATGATACGGGTAACCTCATAAGCCTGGAGCGTCTGAATGTTTTGCAACGCTTGCATTTGAAAGAGAAATTCATTTCCGGCTCGCCGGGCGGGATCACCCGTACAAGACTCTTCATTACCCAGGACTGCAAACGATACTCCGATTTGATTCATGATCAGGGCAAAAGCACGCACTACTTTCTGGGCCCTGGCATCAAAATTACCCGCACACCCTACCCAAAATAAGTATTCGGGTTTTTCCCCGCTTGCTATGAGTTGCTGGATTGTCTGAACTACCATTTAAGTATCATTTATGCTTCCTTAAACCAGGCTTCCCGATCTTGATTTACCTGCCATACACTTCCGGAACTTTCCAAACTATTGAACATTGGCAGCCAATCTGCAGGACCACTTGATTCGTTAAGGATCTTATAGCGTCTCAATTGTAAAATGACATCCAGTGGGTCAATGAGCACAGGGCAAGCCTCCACACAGGCATTGCACGTGGTACAGGCCCATAGCTCCTCATCGGAAATCCGCTGGAAGAGATTTGCTCCATCTGAATAGGTCTCCGCTGTTAAGGGTTGGCCCTCTGCTTTGAGGAACTTCGCATCCCCTGATTCGATGTTGGAATAAATGACTTCAGCGCGGTCCCGTACATCCATAATAATTTTACGCGGCGACAATTTTTTACCGGTAAGATTGGCCGGGCAGACACTGGTACAGCGTCCACACTCTGTGCAGGTGTAGGCATCAAGTACATTTTTCCAGGAAAGCTGAAAAATATCTGCAGCACCAAATTCCGGAATTTCCCCGGTAGCGTCTGAAGTTCCTTCCTGAGTAAGGCCGAGCATCGATTGCAGCTCCTGGGTGATCTCCGGAATGTTAGTCATTTTACCTCTGGGCTTCAACTTAGCATAATACGTATTGGGGAAGGCCAGGAGGATGTGCAAGTGCTTGGAGTAAGGTAAATAAAGCAGGAATCCATAGACGACCATGATGTGCAGCCACCAACCCGTGCGCTCCAGAAATACTAACGCTGTAACAGAAAGACCTTGAAAACGTGGTGCTACCAGCAGTGATGACATCATCAGATTTCCTGTCGCAGGATAATGACCCGGTTCCATTTGTTGTAGTACCTGATCGGCGCCATTCATCATCATGATGCCCATGATCAATAATATTTCTCCCAATAGGATAAGGTTAGCATCCAGGGAGGGCCAGCCTTTCATCTCCGGTTTCCAGAATCGTCCGACCTTGACGATGTTCCGGCGGGCTAAAAAAACCAGGGTTGCAATAAATGCCAGGACAGATAGCATTTCGATCAGGTTGATAACCGCTGGATAAAGCAAGCCTATTTTACCTGCAAAGATCCGATGTTTACCAGTCACTCCGTCAATCAACATTTCAATCAACTCAATCTGAGTCAATAAAAACGCAACATAAATGAATGCATGAAACAGGGCCGGTAGCCAACGTTTGAACATCTTCTTCTGGCCGAATGCGATCAGGATTACATTGCGCCAACGCTTTGCCGGATCATCATTTATTATTTCCGGCTTTCCCATCTGGATTATCCGGACAATACGGCGGTAACGACGAAAAGCCAGATAGAATACGGAAAGCGTTATCAGGGTAAAAATTATAGCTTGTATGCTCATGCCCAATGGAATATCCTGTATTTTTAGGCTAGAAATAAAGGTATGAAAATCCTCAACGAAGCTCAAATAAAACAAAAAATTAAGCGCCTGGCCTACGAGATCCTGGAAAACAACTACGACGAGGACGAGTTGATCATCCTGGGTATCAACAACAATGGGTTGTATTTCGCAAAAATGTTAAAGGCTGCTTTGCAACGCATATCGCAGATTCCGCTCAAGGTAATTCCGTTGAAACTGAGTCCTGCTGCGCCGCTTGACCACCCTATCGAAATTGGCGCTCCCGTTGAAACCCTCAACGGGAAGGTTCTATTGGTTGTGGACGATGTGGCAAACACCGGCAGAACCATTTATTATGCTTTCAGACCATTGATGGACATTTTACCCAAGAAGGTAGAGGTTGCCGTATTGGTAGACCGTAAGCACAAATCATTTCCTGTCAAGGTAGATTATGTGGGGTTAAGCCTGGCCACTACCTTTATGGAGGACATTGATGTTCGCCTGCGAGAAGTGGAGGAGATGGAAGTTTTTCTCAATTGACCCTGTCAGGTCGTTTCCCTTACCTTGGACACCAGGGATTCATCCACTTTTTGTTTTAGCTTCCACTGAATTTTAGTGGTAATTTCATCAGCAACGCGCATGGTCGCCTGGTAACCCAAATCAAAAAGGTCCTTTGCTTTCTTCAGATTAAAACGGCTGTATTCATGCAATTCACGCGGTTCGATGATGATATCGCTATGACGTAACTGCGGTTTGATGTTATTAAGGGCAGCCAGGTCAAAGCACCGTTGTAGTAAATTGATCATGCCATTCATTTCTTTCGTCTCAATGGCTACCAGCGGCACCAGATTAACGGTAATGATCAGGTCACACAAATCATGTAAAGGAGCTACCGGAGCGTTGGCCAGGAGGCCGCCATCCACATACATGGAGCCATCCATGTGTATAGGCTTAAATAAAAGAGGGATGGTGCAGGAAGCTGCAACAATCTGGTCCAGAGGACCTTCACGCCGGTATTCTACCGTACCATTATTAAGATTACTTACCGCAACAAAAGTTGGTATTCCCAGAGCTGCAATATCATTATGCGGGATGTATTGGATTAATTTCTTCCTTAGGTTAGACAAATCAGTCAACCCCAGCGACGGCATCTTCAATGAGAACAAGCTGTAAAGCGAAGTTTCTTCAATAAAAGCCATCATTTCTTTCGGCGAATAGCCTTGCGCCAACAATGTTCCGGCAATGGATCCGGCACTGGTACCCGAGATAAAATCCGGCTGAATACCTAACTCACCCAAAGCCTTAAAAACACCGATATGGAGTATACCACGGGCTCCTCCTCCTGAAAGCGCCAAGCCAATACGCAAAGACGAAGACTTATTTGACAGGGGTTGATCTTTCATAGTAATGGTTAAATTTAAGGAATTTGCCTAAGGTAATTCGTACTTTATCCGGCAGAGTCAATGCACTATTGGCATCATATTTGAAAATATACTTATATGTATCCTTAACGTAAAAAAATCCTTTGGGGTATATTTTATTCAAAAACTCAATCCCTCTTTGGATTTTCATCTTATTATTGCAACCAGATAAGTATTAAAAAACAAGATTTAAGTTGAATTGATCAAACAAAAATAATAGTTGTGCAAAATGAATGACCAGGGTCATTGTCTATAAGTTTAATTATCAGTCATAAATAGGTTTTTCACATAACAGATATCAATATATTCGATTTAAGAATTAACAATTTAAGGCCCTCAAAAGCGCCCCATTTAACTCACTTTACAATGTATTAACCATGACAATACGAATACTTATTGCAGTAAGTCTGGCATGGACTTCAACCAGCCTTTTTGGCAGTGATGGAACTATTAAATTTGGAAAAATAGCCCCGGAAGACTTTGAAGTGCCTTATGCCCACCTGGATTCTGCAGCCAGCGCAGTCATCATTTACCACGGTGGAAATACGCAAATGATTTACGATGCCTCCCATCGCCGTTTTCGGAGCTTGATTAAGGTTCATAAGCGCTTGAAGATCCTGGACAAGGATGCACTGGATCTGGGAAATGTTACCATAAGCCTTTATCGAAATGGCAATGGAAGCGACGAGGATCTAAGGGTTTATAAAGGATATACCTTCATTCTGAACCAGGGAAAGGTAGAGGAACACAAACTTTCCAAAGAAAATGTTTTCCGGGAATCGGTATCTGATAACATCAATGAGGTCCGGCTCTCATTTCCTAATGTACAGGAAGGATCAATCCTAGATCTGTATTATGAAATTGAGTCAGATTTTATTTTTTCTCTGCCAGCCTGGAGATTTCAAAGCAGTTACCCAACGCTAATCAGTGAATACTCCATTCATTACCCGGAATATTTCGATTACAGCGTGGTTAAAAAAGGTTATGCCAAGGTAGATTTGATCGAAAATAAGGTTACGAATGAACAAGTCAATTATGTAAATGATGCCATCAAAATCATCAACAAGGCTTTTCAGGGGCGGGACCTGGCTCCTTTCAAGTCGGAAGCATATATGACAGCCGAATCCAATTTTATTGCCTCGGTCCAGTTTGAGATACGGTCCACCCATTTCCCCAACCAGACCACAGAAAGTTATACCCAAACCTGGGAATCAATCGATCAGCTGCTGCTGGAGGATGAGGACTTTGGCCTTCAATTGAAACGAGGGAATGTGGTGAAAGATGCCGCCAAAGCATTGAGTGCAATAACGGACCCAATGGAGCAAATACAAGCCGCCTACCGGCAAGTAAAAGATAACATTACCTGGGACGGAAATAATGGATTCTATTGTCGCGATGGGCTGAAAAAAGTGCTTGACAATCATACCGGGAATGCAGCAGAAAAAAATATGCTCCTGGTATTGCTCCTGAAAGAACTTGGCCAGGAAGCATTTCCTGTGATCCTTTCGACCCGCTCCCACGGCTACCTGTTGTCTTATAATCCTTCCCTTGAGAGTTTCAACTATGTGATTGCCGGCGTAAAACGCGGAGATCAGATCATTCAACTGGATGCATCAGATCCTGACTTGTCTTTCGGAACATTGCCCATTGAATGTTTTAACGGACAGGGAAGGATCATTGACGAAAAACTACAGGGCTGGATAGATCTGTTGCCACACGAAACCCGGAAAACACGGATCGTTTACGATATGACCCTGAATCCGGAATCTTTGGACCTGACTGGTAAAATACAGGACAACTGTTTTGGCTATTCGGCACTGGACCTTAAAAAGGATTTTGAATCATATCCCAGTAAAGATGATTTCCTGAAAGAACTAAGCCAGGATCACAACGGTCTGGAGATAATGGATGCTGATCTCCAGGGACTTGACAAAGATCTGAATACACTGGCATTCAATTACCAGGTCAATTATCATGAACAGATCGAAGACGCAGGCGATTTGTACCTGCTTTACCCAATGTTTTATGAAGCGACGCAACACAACCCATTCAACCTTGAGAAGCGTGATTATCCCGTAGATTTTGGCGTAGGTATCCATGAAGCCATCATCACCAAATTAACGCTACCTGATGGTTTTCATTTTGAAGCGCTTCCTGATCCTACCATTGTCAACCTGTTTGAAGACAAAGGAAAATTTAGTTATTCCATACAGAAAGCTAATGACCATGTGGTGGTGTTCACTAGTAAAATTGATATCAATGAAACTTTGTTTCTTCCGGAGGAATACCAGATTCTGAAGGAGTTCTGGAATCATATCATTCAAAAACATGCGGAGCCTGTCGCTTTCGCCAAAGACTAATTGCGAATGTACCGTATCCTATCCCTAATTGTTTGTACCGGTCTCTGCTTCGGAAACGGCTGGGCTCAATTACCCTCCCCGCCACCAGACAGCCTTCTGGACAATGCCAATGCCATAATCAATGATTATCAGGAAATGATCCGGATTACTGATCCGGAGCATTTCACATCCACCATTGATTCCTGGGTCACCGTTCTGAATGAAGATGGTGACAGGCATGCATTTATGGTTCTGAGCTACGACAAATTCAGCAAAGCAACCATAGAAGATGCCAGCATATATGACCAAGAGGGAAGAGGAATTAAGAATCTCAAACAACGGGACTTTACCGACCAATCACTCAATTCGGACAATGCGCTCTATCAGGATGATCGGGTCCAATATTACGACTGGACCCCTACAAGCTATCCGTACACCGTGCATTTCAGGTACTCTATTCAATACCGGGGTACTCTGAACTATACCAACTGGAGTCCACGCAATGAATTTAGATTAAGCGTTCAAAAAGCCAGTCTGGAAGTACGGGTGCCGCAGGATCTAACCATCCGGATTAAGGCATTCCGGATTGAACCAGGCGAACCGCAGGTAGACCACGGAAATACAATCTATTTCTGGGAGGTGACCAATCTCCAAGCCCTGGCAGAAGAATATTCCTCTTCCGGCGCAGCATCCATATCCCCCGTTATCCTGATCGGGCCACAGCAGTTTGAGTTTGATGGTTCTAAAGGGTCTATGGAAAGCTGGCAATCTTTTGGCAACTGGGTAAACACGCTCTGGCAAGGTCGTAACGATATTTCGTCCGGTCTGAAATCTGAAATAGCAGGCTGGAAATCTGAGACTGAAAACCAGGTTGAGCTGGCCCGAAAGATTTACCAATATGTTCAAGGCCATACCCGGTATGTCAGTATCCAGCTGGGCATCGGAGGATACCAGCCCTTTCCGGCATCTTATGTTGAAAAGTATGGATATGGCGACTGTAAGGCGTTGGTTAATTTTACCGCAAGTATGATGCAGGAAGCGGGCATCGAAGCCCGGGTTGTCGTCATAGGTGCAGGCAAAGGCATTCATTCCATCGAATACTCCGACTATCCTTCTACGTCCCAGGCAAACCACGTCATCTTATGTCTGCCTGATTTACAGGATACCGTTTGGTTGGAGTGTACCAGTCAGGATGCACCTTTTGGATATCTGGGCAACTTCACTGCGGCACGAAATGGATTGCTGATTGAGCCCGGTTTGGGAGGAATTATTGTCCAGACACCGGATGTACAAGATTTAAAGAGCCATTTCAGCAGGCATACCGTGCTGAAGATCGACGACCAAGGCAATGCCTCAGGAACCATGCGTGCCCGTTACGATGGTCTGGCCTTTGATAACGCCATTTTGAGAATGCTCAGCGTGGATGAACAACGACAACGGCTGCTAAGTCTTTACAATTACCTGCCCAGACTACACCTTGAAGACATTCAAAGTACGGAGGAAGCGGATGCCCCCCATGCGGTGGAACATTTTTCGTACCAGACCGACGGATATGCTAAAAAAGTAGGAAATAAATGGCTCATTGACCCACAGCCTTTTTCCGGGATACAGGTCTATCCGCCTAAACTCTCGCAAAGACTTACCGACATCCGTATTAATGGTATAATATCCGCGGTGGATACCATCAATGTCCTGTTGCCTGCACAATATTCGCTTACAACTTTGCCAGCGTCAATCCATCTGGAGATGTCTTTCGGTCACTACTCTTTGGAGGTTAATCCTTTGGAAAATGGTTATCAGATCACAAGGGAGTTCTATCTGGATGGTGGCACTTTTCCTGCTGCTACTTACGATGAATTTCAACAATTCCTCGAACATGTTTCTAAAGCCGATAAAAAGAAGTGGCTGTTGACACCCGACAAGACCTAACCCTCCCCTTCCGTTACGGGGTGATTCTGAAGCGTTACATAAGAACAAAAAAAAATGCCACGCTTTGCGGCGTGGCATTTTCTATCGTAATGCATGTGTTCACTTCATCAGTTGAAGATGTAACGGACACCAACCCGCATTCTCCAGCGAGAAGCAAAGCTGCTGATGTCGTATTTTTCCAAACCGGTCCGATCGTTGGTAAAACTGAAGGTTGGCGTGTTACCATCCAAACCTTCATACTGGAATAGTTCAGAGTTGTTAAAATCACCAACAACGTTATAAATTGTACCCCAGTTTTTATTGATCAGGTTTGCAAAGTTCTCAATGTCCAATGACAACTGGATGCGATGCAGGTCTGCTCCAAAAACGGAACCCAGGTCCTGGCGAATGGCCAAATCCCACTGGCTGGTGAAAGGCGCTCTGGAACCATTCTTGTCCGCATAACCACCACGGCTGGCGTCCAGGCTCGGATCGTCAGAGATAAATGCGTTCAAAAGTTCCCACTGCTGAGCCGGAGTCAACCCGTTTTTCTCAACCAAAACGATGTCACCCTGAGCGGATGGAATGTAGGGTAAAGAACGGTTTCTACTGGTACTTCCTGTCTCATTATTCGGGTTCTGACCATTTCTGGCGCCAATCACGTAAGAGAAAGGAATGCCTGACTGGCCTTCGTAAAAGAGCGATACGGTAGTTGCAAAGGCTCCACTTTCAACCCAATCCACCTTATAGGAAATCGCACTAATCAGACGCGATCCAAGGCTATAATCTGAACGACCAAGCACCGGTAAATTTCTACCATCAATACTGACCTGACCACGCCACTGGGAGGAGTTTTGCGAGGAGGTTCCTTCGTTGATTGCTGTTGCATCCCCGTAGGTATAAGCAAGCATGAAATTAAGGCCTGACTGCCACTGCTTACTGATCATACCGGAGAAGTTGTAGGTGTACCCTTCATGGGTGTTACTTCCCACATAAATGGCACTGTATGTAGGATCTATACTCTTCCTGGTGTAAACAGGGCGGTTATCTTTTCCGGCCCAGTTGAGACTTACTGTCGGGTCAGAATTGACGTTGGTATACAATACGTTATTTAATGTTTTCGTAAAGATACCTTCGACCGAAAATTTCCAACCGCTTGCCAATGCTTTATCAAATGCCAGGTTGGTACGGAATACCTGAGGATATTTGAAGTTTTTGGTAAAGAGGTCAACCTGACCGGAAGGAATCGTGAAATTCGGATTCGTATATTGTTCGTTGATCCCTGCTTTAAATCCATCAGGTGCCGAACCTACATATCCCAGCGTAAGTCCGTTGTTGTTAAACATAGCTCCAGGCCAAACAAAAGGTATTCTGGAGGTAAATATTCCCAAACCACCACGAAGAACCGTCATGTTATCACGGTTCACATCGTAGCTAAAACCTACTCTTGGGGAAAACATAATCTGACCATCCGGAGCTTTGCCGCCAACGATGTCATCAGCTATGTCATACTTTGCCTGCAATGCCGGCAAGGTTGAGCTATTGAATGAGGGATCGATCTTAGGATCTGAGGTGATGAAAGGAACATCAATCCGCAAACCTGCGGTAAGGGTAAATTTATTCGTTACAGACCACTCATCCTGTCCATAGATCCCAAGCTGCATGGCATTAAAGTCAGCCGCTGCCGCCGTACCATCACCAGTAATTCCGTCTACCAGGGAATAAGAACGGTCGTAGTCGGTTGGGGTTGCATTGTCCAGGAAGTCCTGAACGCTTGCATAATCGTAGGAACCATAGTTCTGCGGAATAAACGTGTTGTAGATGTGGTAGAATTCATTGTGGGTACCAAGCGTAAAGGTATGGTCGCCCCGGTAAAGTTTCAGGTTATCGGTAAGAGTAAAGATCTTCTGATCCAGTTCATTCGCGGTAGAGTACTCTTCACTACCAAACTGAATGGCACCTGCACCATCCTGAATCCGAACGAAAGGAAAATCTCCGCCGATCGGATCGCGGTCGTCTAATACACTTGTATACCCAATAATCAGGTTATTGGACATTTTGTTACTGAAGCGTGAATTTAATTCCGCAGCGAAGGAGTTGGTGGTACTCGGGAAATAAATTCCGTCATTGGCAAAGTTCAAAGTGGTACTGCTACTACCAGTTTGGTCGGTCTGGATTGCTTTGGTGTACTGATGGCGGATGGTCAATTTGTGTTTGTCACTTAAATTGAAGTCCAATTTCCCAAACAATTTCAATCCGTCCAACTGATCCAGTTTGCTTCCATAATCACCCGGATCGTAGCTGTAGTTATTCTTTAGGAATGAGCTGAGCTGGTTTAAAGTACCTGCATCAGAATCACCGCGGTAAGTAGCAAAATCAAATGGAGATGGTGTCTCATCCTTTTGGATCTCCACGTTGGCAAAGAAGAACACCTTGTCTTTCTTGATAGGTCCACCCAGGGAAGCTCCATAAAGTTTCTCCGAAAACTGAGCCAATTTCGTACGTTCGCCACCGATCCGGTCAATCAGTTTACCCGGAGTTTTACCCGCCAGATCCTGGTTTTTGTTGAAGAAGTAAGCGGTACCGGAAAAGGTATTTGTTCCGGACTTGGTCACGGCGTTGATACCACCACCGGCGAATCCGCCCAGGGTCACATCATAGGGTGACAAGACGACCTGAATCTGATCAATTACATCCACACTGATGGGTGAGATTCCGGTTTGTCCTCCGTTGGTTCCTGATGCAGCAAGACCAAATACATCATTATTAACCGCTCCATCGATGTAGATGGCGTTGTAACGGTTATTAACCCCGGCAAAGGAAATACCACTTACAGAAGTGCTGGCTTGAGGGGTCAAACGCGTGAAGTCATTCAGGTCCCGGTTCAGGGTAGGCAGTGCATCCAGGTCAGCTGAGGTGATCTGAGTGGATGCCCCGGCATTCTGCCCGGTGGCTCCGCGTGTCGCTGTAACCAAAATTCCCATTAACTCAATGGGCTGGTCCTCAAGTACGATATCCATTTTTTGGGCTTCACCAAGGCGAAGCATGATCCCTTCGGTAACGTTGTCGCCGAAACCGGTATACGTTGTCGTAATTTTGTAAGGACCACCAACACGCATGTTAGGGATGGTAAAAGATCCGTCAAGATCGGTGACGGTACCATAGGTCGTTCCGGATGGCAAATGGACGGCGACAATATTGGCACCGATCAAAGGCTCTCCCGAGGCATCGGATACCGAACCGGTAAGCGATGATGTTGTAACACCCTGGGCTAGCAGTCCTTGCTGAAACATTGCCCCTGAGGCAAGCACCAACAAGACCAGGTAAAACCGACTTTGTAATAGTTTTTTCATAGTCCTTGGAAAATTTTGTTAATAAAATGACCGAACATTTGCCATTCGCACTATTTATTGGCCATAAATAGACACAAAAGACTAAATTTCAATCGTTAACACATATCAAATATTTAATAATCAACGATCTGCTAAAGCTAATGCCGTAATCCTTTTTCTACATTACATCCGACAAATGCAATTTGTTAACCAAGTAAAATTCAGCAAAATGACACCCTGCCGGATATGTATCCTTTTAGCGTATTCATGCTGGTATAGGTAGTACCTCCGGATTGGTAATTTATTGGTGTAGAAACACCCGGATTTGCCATAACCTGAAAGCCGTCAGAAACTGACGTTAAGGCTGGACTTCCCATCAAGGAAGACGCCAACCTTACGGTGGTGAACGTTCTTTTCATGGCTGAGAAATTAGGTTTACGGTTTAACTTGCGGCAAAGGTAGTCACTAAGATCAGATATCGCAAAACCCAATATGACTGTGAAGTAAACTTTTAATTAACTCAATGTTAAGCACATAGGTATTTCAAAAAACCTCATAGACCAAATGATATTTACTATTTTATCAATTATACTTCATTCATTTTTCAATAATTCCATCGTAGGCCAAAATTTTTTTGGCATTTTATCATAAACAGGACTAAAGATGGGGTTTCCAAAGCGCCCAAATACATGTCTCAATTGTCCCTTTCAACCGCTCTTAGAACCCAGAAAAAAAGTTCGTTTTGAAGCAAAAAAAAGAGCTGCCTCGGTAAAAAGCAGCTCTTTTTTATTCGGTAGGGTCGCTGGATGCCCAGATCCGGAAACCAGGATTAATTGAACAGATACCTGATTCCGAACTGGATGCTATAGGTATCCGATGCAAAAATGGCATCTTTTTGCAACGTTTGATCCAACAACTTGGTGGATGTTCCGGAGCCTGTAGTCACCATTTTATAGCTGGGAGCGCCTTCCCCGGTCACACCGGAAAATGACAGCGGCCGGCTGTTTATCACTTTGTCGGATATTCCCCAGTTCTTATTGATCAAATTGGTAAAATTGAGGATATCCGCGCGGAATTGAAGGGTGTTACGTTTTCCGCCGGTGTTCACATAAACTTCCTGCAAGAAGGAAAAGTCAGCTCTCCACAACCAAGGAAGAAGTGCTCCATTGCGTTCAGCATATTGGCCACGACGGGTACTCAAATAGGAGTCCTGATCGATGTATTTATCAAAAGCCGCAGCTTGTTGAGCCGCTGTAAAGGTTACTCCGTTGCTGGTAAAATCTACAAATGTCAATTCACTGGCGTTATTGGGCACATAGAGCAGATCATTTCCATTAATACCATCGCCATTCATGTCCTGATTGTAAACATAGGAGAAGCGGCCCTGGGTCGCCCCATTAATAAACAATCCAACTTGTGTAGCTCCTGCTTTCAGATATTCAAAGCGATAGTTGATGGCTCCAAACAGACGATGCCGCTGATCGTAGGAAGAATAACCCAGATCAGGATAGTTATTACCATTCACACTGACAATGCTGTTATACGATCCACTTGCAATCGAGCCGGCATCAACCAGATTCTGTGCAGAACCGAAGTTGTAAGCCACTTTGGTGAACCATCCATTGCTAAATCGCTTCTCCAGGGATGCTGTAAAGTTCAGGGCCGAACCCTGGTTTTCATTGGTCAGATAAACCGCTCCGGTAACATTATCATTGATACGCACGGCATTGTTCAGGTTTGTTCCGGAGAGACCCAGCCCCGGGAATGTAGGCCGCTTATCGGGTCCGGTGAACGTACCCGATGCACTTTCCTGATTGATGTTCCAGTAGCTGATACCATTGATATCTTTGCTGTAGATCAATTCAAGCGTACCAACAAATTCCCCGGGTAGGCGCTTATCGATCGCCAGGTTAGAACGCCACACTTGCGGAAACTTGAAGTTGTTATCGACCAGGTCAATGTTGTAGGAGGAAGGAAGTGACGGATTGGTAATAAACTTGCCCGGATCCGTGGTAAATGGCCGGGTGGTAGTTTTATCGATTTGCTCAAATCCGGTTAATACCCCATTATTACCAACAACATTGGAAATCCAGACGAATGCCGGGCGACCGGTAAAGATTCCGGATCCACCGCGCAGCTGAGCCGTGCGATCACCTCTCATGTCATAGTTAAATCCTACACGGGGTGAGAATAAGAACTGAGGATCCGGCAGATTTTTTGTGCTCACTTTCAGCGGATTACCATTAGGGTCCCGATAAGTCTGCGTCAGCACTTCAGGGTTTTCAAATCCGGTATCGTCAAAAATAGGTACATCCATACGGATACCGGCGGTGACCATCAGCTTACTACTGACCGCCATTTCATCCTGCAGGTAAAGTCCGCCATAAGTCACCCGGGTAGGTTGCTCGGGTTCAGCCCCGCCAGGCAATGCCGAATACCGGTATTGGAACCGACGTAATTCCACAGGCGAAACGGTCCGGTTCGGGTTGGCTTTTGCATCCGTCAGATCGCTGTAAAAGTCTTCGAGGCTGTTATAAACAAAAACCCCCTGCGCCCCAGGGAAAAATACGTTACGGAATTTCAATCGCTCAATATTGAGTCCTGCGGTCAGGGTATGTTTGTTCAAATACAAGGACAGGTTATCTTGTAGCTGGTAGGTCGTATACTCCAACTGGTTATTTGGAGTAAAAGGTTCAAAGCCAGTCGAGATGTATGTTTGACCCTCCTGCTGAATCTCGATTAATGGGAAAAAGGTACCATAAGTACCACGGTCTTCATTTTGGAAAGTCCATCCGGCAATGAAGTTATTGGACAGCTTATTGCTGAATAAGGTATTGAGTTCACCAATAACCGATGTAATCTTATCAAAAATGATGTAATTGGAGTTGCGGTAACTCATCGCTCTGCCATTTGTCCGGCGATTCCCGAATCCCAGTGAAGTGGAGTTGGAAATAAGCTGATCGGCTTCCGAATCCAGCCGGTTAAAGCGCAGACTGAATTTATTCTTGTCATTGATGTTCCAGTCCAGCTTGGCGAGATATTTATCACCGGTCGTATTCAGATCATAGCCCTGATAAATTCCCGTCTCATAGCCAAAATTGGTATTAAGGAAATCGGAAACAGCTTTCAAATCTGATTCCAATACCCTCGTGGTATTTCCTTCCACCGGATCATTGCCTTTATTCGCGATGTCCTGATAAGGGCTGGCACGTCTTTCCAATTCTACGCTCGTGAAAAAGAAGAGCTTGTTCTTAATGATCGGACCGCCAAGACGAAAGCCATATTGCTTGTTGGTAAACTGATTCTGATCACGGATCAGGGTGGTTTCACCGGCATGAATACCAGTCAGATTCTGATTGCGCCAGGTATAAAATGCCGAGCCGGTAAATTCGTTGGTACCAGAACGAGTGACTGCATTGATGCCACCGCCTATGAAACCGGACTGGCGCACATCAAAGGGTGCGATATTGACCTGTACTTCCTCAATAGCATCCAGGGAAATCGGAGCTATGCCGGTACGGCCTCCCGGTTCGCCCGAAAGACCAAAACTGTTATTCAGCAAAGAGCCATCAATGGTGATGTTATTCAAACGATTATCCTGACCACCGATAGAGGACCCTCTTGCCTGAGGCGTTAACCTGGTGAAATCAAGGAAATTTCGACTTACGGTAGGCAGCGTATTCAGTTGGTCGGCAGTGATGGTAGTAGCGGCACCTGTACGGTCCGAGGAGAAGACATCACTTCGGCTTGAGGTAATGACAATCCCCTCGATGATCAAGGTCTCGGTCTGCATGGTCAGGTCCAGGTTGGTAGCCGTACCCAAACTCAGAAAGATATTGTCCTGGACAATATCTTCATAGCCGGTGTAACTCACCGTGACCTGGTAAGGCCCTCCGATACGCATGTTCGGAATTGTAAAACGGCCATCTTCGTTCGTAACCGTTCCATAACGGGTACCCGATGGGGTGTGTACGGCGACAACGGTAGCTCCAATAAGGGGCTCCTTGGTCTCGTCGATAATTCTCCCCACCATGGAGGAGGTGGTAACCTGGGCGCTTAAGTTCGAACCCATGGTCAGAAAACCAATGATCAGGAGATACATGCCTAGCTTGTATCTGCCTAAGAATTTAATGGTGGAAATTCTCATGACTGAAATTTTGAATTGAGATTAGTTTCGCCGGCAAATCTAGCGAGAAAGCAGATACATTTATATAGTTAATATTAACGTATTGTTAATATTTAAAGAACTAATTTATAGCCGATAGCGCTTTATTTTTTTAGCAAAAAAGCCGGTCAAAAATTATTTTTTTGGCAAAAAAACCTCGGCAAGCATACAACGGACGCTTCCGCCTCCCAGCTTTTCAATGGTGTAAATGGGCGCCTGCAATATTGTAGCTTCTTTCTCCAGGGAATTAATTTGACTTGAGTTCAGAGAAAGGAAGGCTTGTTCAGACAGAATCAGGTAGCGAATACCATGTTTGTTATGCACTAGGAGCATATTTCCTGCAAAAGCATTTACTTGTTCCAGGCTAATCTCAATGATGGATTTTCCCAGTTTCCTCAATGTTGAAGTAACCTTGTCCCGGTCGCGGGCTCCGGGGATTGCGTCCAGACAAATCACGGCATAGGATTCACCCATCGCCATCATAACATTGGTATGATAAATCAGTTGGCCCGTACCATCCTCTGCTTCGAATAGGACCGGTTGATACCCCTGATCCTGACAATAGAGCTGAAATAAATCGGGGTGCGTTCGTGGACTGATGCAGGCAAAAGCAAATCTTTCCCTGCGCTCAAACAGCATGCTCCCGGTTCCTTCCAGATATTTCTCTTCCTGCTCCCAATGACTGTAATCGATGACCTCATTAAATCCAAACGCAATCTGCAT
Organism: Lewinellaceae bacterium; assembly: GCA_020636355.1. Classification (GTDB taxonomy): domain Bacteria; phylum Bacteroidota; class Bacteroidia; order Chitinophagales; family Saprospiraceae; genus JAGQXC01. The sequence continues at coordinate 329,453 of JACJYB010000002.1, forward strand.
GGAACGGACTACATCAAGGCGCCTTTCCTGGCGACGAATCTCGGAAAACATCGGGTAGGTGATAATTTTTCCATCAGCATGAAAACTTATCCAGTTGTTTGGAAATACAGCATCAGGCATTAGCGGTTCAGGGGTATCAGCAATAACCTGCACACGGATATCACTGGACTGAAGTCTCCGGACGAAAGCATCAAATTCGGTGCGTGCCTGATCCTCGACCTCTTCTTTTGAACGCTCCATTTCCTGCCGTTGAAAGGCATTGTTTGCCGCGGTCTCTTCATTATACCCAAAATGAGCAGGCCGGATCATCATCACTGTGTCTGTAATGATCGCTTTCATCTTCTACTATTGATTTGCAGCCAATGTTTTTAACTCATGGGCCAGGTCATGCCCTAAAAAGCGTTCGATCAGATCGTGACCGACATAAATCAGCGGTGTCAGAACTACCGCCATAATCGATTTATACATGTAATTAACACAACCTATCGCCAGCACCCTGACCAGATCCCAGTTCGACCCGATGTAGAAAGCTACGATAAGAACGACAAAGCTATCGATGAACTGGGAGACCAACGTCGAACCGGTTGCCCGTAGCCACATATACTTTTCACCGGTCCTTTTCCGTATCCAGTGAAATACGACAACATCCACCACTTGGCCCAGCAAAAAAGCGACCATTGATCCAATAATGATCCAAAGGCCCTGTCCAAATATCTTTTTAAAAGCCAGATCCATATTGGGTATAGACCGCTCCGGAATACCATCCACCACACCGCTTTGAGATTGCCACCAATCGTTCGGAGGCAGATGGATGCCCAGAAAAAACATGAGAAAGGCATAAAGAATCATCACCACGGCCATCCAGGACAACATTTGAACACCCCGGCGACCAAAATACTCATTGATGATGTCGGTCATAATAAACACCACCGGCCAGAGAATTACCCCGGCAGTCAAATCAAAACCCAGGCCCGATACGCCAAAAAGGGTCATATTAAATGGTTGTAACCCAAATAATTTCTCCAGGGAAAATATCTTGATACCAATCAGCTCGGCAATTAAGGCATTGGTGATGAAGAACCCACCCAGGATCATAAATAATAAGGTGGCCTTGTTGGTATACCATTGCTTGTGTAATTCCATAAGTTTTGCGTTTCCTACTACTCAAAAGTACGTTGCCGAATGTATATAGTTCTGCTTTCATTTTACGGAATGTTCAATTTATAAAACCCCACCTCATAATCTTCTTGATGTCCGAATCGTTCATCTTGGGTATGGCGATCCGAATCCCGTTCATTGCAAAATCTTTCCTGCCCTGGTGGCTGGCAACGATGATCCTTGGGAATCTGGAAGGACAAAACATTCCGGACAGCACCAACCTGCGGGAGCAAATAAACCAGATCATCCGTTACGACACCGAAATTCCGCTTGAAAGCCATCATGGGTTCATCGTTGGAATCATCGATGGAGAAAGGCAATGGATCCTCAGTTTTCCGGGGATCGGGAAAGATAGCCTGAACGCTGAAAGCGTTTTTGAACTGGGCGGATTGAGTCAGGCAATTACCGCCCACTACCTGATTGATTTGGTTCATGCAGGACGCCTTGAGCTTGATGAACCTTTGGCCCAAGGTGGTCTCAAACTCCCCGGAGACTGGAAAAAATTAACCTGGCAACAATGCATCCAAAATGCTACCGGTCTGCCAAAAGTGCTGCCGGGGCTTTCTGTGGATCAACTGCCAGACAACCCTTATGCCCAGATTACCATACCGGAATTGGTTGAGGTCCTGACCAGGATGCCATTCCATCCAGGAACTTTCAGTTACAGTCCACATGGATACGCACTGATCCAGGCAGCATTGGAATTTCGCCTGGGAAAGCAATTCGAAAGACAGATCAATGATTTTTGCGATTCATTGGGCCTGTCTTCTACGGGAGTTTTTCGAAAACACGCGAGCGGGTTGATCCCCGGCTACCGCAGAAACAATTTGACAGCTATTGCCTGGAATGCTCCCGCCTATCAGGCAGCCCTGGGTCTAACCGGCACGATAAATGACCTGCTGCATTATGCCCGATGGCTGATTACTAATGCCAAGAACCCTGAATATTCGTTATTATTTCAGCCCTCCTTACGGACTCATTTGCGCGGCCGCATTTGGATGGCAGGTGGCTGGTATGTTTTGAACCCGGTTGGCCGCCGGGAAATTTATACCCACAGTGGACAAACCGGTGGTCATAAGTCATATCTGGGTTTTGTTCCTGCTACGAAAACTGCGGTGATCGTCCTTGGCCAATCCCCCGAGGAAACGAATGAATTGGGTTTATTAATTTTGCGAATGATTAATGATTCCTGGAAAAGAAAAGAGCCTTGATGAAGAAGAACAAAAATCAAAAATCCGGAGATAATGTCCTTGTTTACACCACCCACCCGGAGACAATGGGTTCACTCTTCAGCGGGTTGTTTGAAGAGGAAAAAAGCACCAAAGATTTGGGGCTAAGGGTCCGTGTTATTCTGGAGAAGAAACACCGGGGAGGAAAGACAGCAACCGTCATCAAGGGATTAGAGTCCCTGCCGGATCAGGATCTTGGCGAGATCGGAAAAGCCCTCAAACAACTCTGCGGTGTAGGAGGAAGTGCAAAAGAGGGTGAAATTATTTTGCAGGGAGATCAGGTTGTCAAGGCGGTGGATTACCTGGTCAAGATTGGTTACAAAGACACCAAAAAAGGAGGAGGCTAGGCAGTGGCTTTTTGCAAACGCAACATGCGTGTTTTCCCTTGCAAATCAGACCGGAATAAAGCAGTCCAGCCGTATTGCTCCGCAACCCATTCCTGATAGATTTCGGTCAAAAATTCATTCAATTCGAGATAAAGGCAAGAGGCCTCCATTGCATCAGCAACCTTCAGGATTTCCCGGTAATACAACAAGGGATCATGGTCCCGGACAAACAGAGCCTCTTCCGGCTCAAAATTCAGGGTAGATGTACTCATGTTTTGCCGCTCACTGTCCCGGATATAAGGCGGGTTACTTACGATCAGATCCATCTTTGGAATCTGCCGTAATGCCTCTGTAGCGAATAGGTCTTCATGAATCCATTCTATCGGTACCTGATTTAGTTGTCCATTCTTTTCCGCTATCCGAATTGCCTCCAGGCTATTTTCCATTGCGTAAACTTTCCAATCCGGTCTTTTCTTTTTTAAGACAATCGGAATCACGCCGGAACCACTGCCGATATCCAAAACACTCAATCTTTCTCCTGAATGGTCCTCCAGAATCCAAGCAACCAATTCTTCGGTTTCGGGACGCGGAATCAGAACGCCCGGACCAACTTGAAAAGGAATGCCATAGAAATAGGTCCGGCCGCTCACATAGGCCAGGGGCTCACCACGTCGTAGCCTTTCAAGATATGGACCTAACTCCTTCGTTGAAATATCCTGCTTACCGATCAACAAAGGCACTACAACATCTTCCCACAGGATCCGTTCATACCAGAGCTTTTCTTTTCCGGATACGAAAGTGGCCTGGTTTTCAAACCACAATCTCCAGGAATTCCGATCCTTAATGCAATCATCCATGCCAAAGCATCCATACGGCCACTACCGAGGTGATCAATAAAACACTGTAGCCCCCAAATAGCCCTACAGGTATGATTGAACGCATCGGAACGCCTTGTTTTCGCATCACCACACTCATCACAACTTTTTCATACATATAAGCTACAACCGTCCCCACGGCGACCCCAAACATCCCCATCCATTGCATGGCAAGGATGCTTACCAATACATTGATCAACAATTCTGAGGCAGAAATCATTACCATCGCACGGTGCTGGTGCCGTGCAATGAACAACGTATGGATCAACCACAGACGGGGGATTAATGTGATCAGGTAAATGTTAAATAAAAAAGCGCTTTCCCGGAATGACTCAGTAAAGAGCCGGGGGAAAAGCCAGGGATTGATCCATACCAGAAGTATACAAAGTGGAAACAACACATGGATCAATTTCAAACTGCCCTTCCGCAGCGCCTGATTACCCAAATCCTCTTGGCGGTAATAAAGAGGCAAGACCGATTGAATCAATGCACCAACCAGAGCCCCAACGAAAGGAAGTTCTTTTGAACCGTACCGGAAGATGGCAAAGATTCGCTCATCGCCATAAAACCGCCCTATCAATACCGAATCAATAGCCATGGCTAAAGCTCCGATTAATGCATATAATATCAGGGGCAAACTGCCCTGCCCGATCAACTTAAACCACCACCATTTTTTTAGATGACTTCTACGTTGCCATGCTGTGAAAAGTAAAGGCAACTGCATGACCGCACCCACTACAATTAACCACCGAATCCCGGCTTCCAGTCCCCAGCCTAATAACAAGGGAATGGCCACAGCACCAAACTTCAATGCCCAGGAACCAACCGCAAATATCCAGATGTACCAGGCTTTATGCTCCAAAACCCAAAGTAAAGGCAAAGCAATGGTAGGAATCGAAAAGATCAAATAGACCATATATTCTGCGAGGTAAGGCACTTGTACCTGTCCGACAAGAACCGGCAGAAAAGTTGCGCGCCCCAGGTAAAGCGAACCAAAAAGGATGGTAATTAGAGCCATCATAAACAGATACGTAAACAACCATTTCCCATAACGTTCGGGATCTTTGGCGTCGGTGCTTCGCATGAAAGATTGGCTGACTCCGGTAACCCAGAAATAGGTCAAAAGAAAGGCAAGAAAGATCAGCATTTCGAAGAAACCGATTTGAGCGGTATCTCGCAATACTTTCGCTAGCAATATGCTGAATGCAAGACTCAGCACCTGTTGGCTGGCTTGGTATCCTTGCAGAGCAAGCACCGGATTATTGAGCCATTGAACCAGTTTGTTAAAGCGTGGCAAGAGCAACTTTTGTTTCATGAAAGCCTATTCCTGCGGCTGCCAGTTCTTGTAAAATGGGTTCATAAAAGTCCTTTTGGACCGGAATATGCACACCAACCGGGAAGGAGGTACCCATCAGTATGTTTTTAGCCAAAATCCCCAATGGCAGACCGACTGTTTTGCTCATGGCCGTATGTTCATCTGTATCCCCTAGTACATCCAGAGTGGCGGTTTGAAGGAAACGCTGATTATCTTTTTCGAATTCGATCTGATGATGCATGAGAATCCGGTCACGATCGCCCTTTTGGATTGACCATCGGTCCAACAATAAAACCTGCAGGACATCCGCCGGGGTGCCGGAATCCACCGGTAAGTGTTCATCTCCGAATAATCCCAGCCATTTCAGTGCGGTTATCCTTTCATCATGGGGTTCAACCCCTAAATAATTGGCTGTATCACCGAGAAGCCCATGTCCGAACGGTGGTACAAACCGGCGCAGGTACGTCGACCAGGTGGCAACCTCCAATTCATGCAGATTGGTCTTATCATCGGTTAGGCCCAACTGAATCAAACTGTGCCAGTCCCTGCAAAAACCGGGATACCGAAGCGTGCCGCGGTAAATTCGATCGACATCTTCCAACCCATACAGTTTCAAATACTGGAGCGAATCCCGGTTTGGATAGGAGTCGAACTGGCCGGAAACTCCCAGGTCCCATTTTTTGGTGTGTTCAAAAATGGATAGATAAGGAACACAACGGATTGTGCCGGCTTCAAGGTACTGGGCGGTGCCCTGTCCAGCCAATACAATATTGCGGGGATTCCAGGTGATTTTGTACTTCCAGGGATTATCCGTCACGGCTTTGGGCTCCATAAGCCCTCCCGTCACCGAGTCAAAGGACCGGATCAATCCACCCTCCGACTTTATTGCATCAATCATTTGCATGGCGGACATGTGGTCGATCCCCGGATCAAGGCCCAGTTCACCCATGATCAGAACACCTGCTTTTCGAGCTTCCTGATCAAGACCCCACATTTCCTTTGTGTGGTAAGACGCCGTTAATACCGGACAATGGTTGCGGATACCAAGGAGGGCAACCTGATAGTGGAGATTCGGCGGCAACAGCGATATAACCAGATTGCTGTTTTTGATTAAAAGATCAAGCTCCTCCGGGTTGAGTACGGACAGCTTGACCGCTTCACCCTTTGGATGGCCACCGATTTTTCGCAATGCCAGGTCAAATTCCCGGTCTACCACCTGGATGGTCCACGGTTGCGATTCGGCTTGTTTCAATAAATAATCAATTAATGCCGTGGAGGATCTTCCTGCCCCTATCACCGTGATCTTTACCATGAAATGTATTGATTTCGAAGGCAAAAATATCCATTTTGCATTTTATTCTCTATTTTCCAAACCTCAAGGCCTTCGGATTGAAAGAAAAAACCCTGGAACATCATTATACCATCATCACCGACACGCAGGAATTGAGTGATTCGGAACTTAATTTGCTCAAGCAGGCCTGGGAAGCTACAGCCACGAGCTACTCTCCCTACAGCAGGTTTGCTGTAGGCGCCGCAGTCTTGTTGGAAAATGGTGTGATCATCACCGGAAGCAATCAGGAAAATGCCTCCTTTCCGGTAGGGTCCTGCGCAGAACGCGTTGCTGTACATTTTGCCAAAGCCCAATATCCGGAAGAGGCCATTATAATGATCGCTATCCGGGCAAAAAAGGCGGACCATCCCATCATCCAGCCAGTCACTCCATGTGGTGCCTGCCGCCAATTGTTGATCGAAGTTGAGCATCAGCAAAAAAAACCAATAATACTGCTATTACAAGGGGAATCCGGACCGGTAATGCGGATCGGAGGGGTAAAAATCTTACTCCCCTTCTATTTTAGTGGAGATGTACTGCTCTCCTGAGTCTGTCCCGGGCAGCTTCCAGATCTCCCATCGTATCAATGCCGATCGGTTCATAAGATGTTTCTACTACATGAATGGTAAAACCATGAGAAAGCCACCGCAATTGTTCAAGTTTTTCCTGCATTTCGAGAGTGGCCGGTGGCAAAGCCGCCAGCCTGAGCAGTATATCCAGTTGGAAGCCATAAACTCCGATGTGCCGATAGTGGACATTTTGATTGATCCATTGATCGGGAGGAATATCCCTCAAAAAGGGTATGGCGGCTCGACTGAAATACAACGCCCGGTCATTTTCTCCCCGGACACATTTGACCAGATTTGGGTTAACCAATTGATCCGTATTGTTAATCCTGTGAATTAATGTACCAATTTGCCATTGATTTTTTTTCATCTGCGATACCAGGCCATCGATGGCATCCGGCTCGATGAAGGGCTCATCGCCCTGAACATTGATGATGATGGCATCAGACGCGATCTGCAGGCTTTTCGCAACTTCTGCGATGCGATCGGTACCACTCGGATGATCCGGTGAGGTAATCACAATCTGATCGGTGAAAGTTTCTGCGACATGGACGACTTTTTCATGGTCGGTTGCGATGATCACATCATCGACATGTTTACAACGCATCACTCGCTCATAGACATGCTGTATGACCGGTTTCCCTTCCAGATCCAGTATAACCTTTTCAGGAAGTCGGGAAGAATTTAACCGGGCCGGTATGATAACAGTTGCCATTGTTCGTGCTTTCCGAATGGACAAAGGTATTTGTAAAAGGCAGGAATGATAAAAATACGCCCAATTATTTACATATTACATTATTTTATCATATTTTTGTTAGAAATAGAACCTATGCGCTGGATTTTACCACTCGTATTATGGGCCCAGTGGTCCTGGGCAACCGGCAACCCAACGAGTTACCTGACTCAAAAGGACACGATCATTGTACACATTACATCGAATGATCAAAAAGTCTTCAATCATATCGTGGAGGCCAAACAAACGCTGTATTCCCTGGCGCGATTCTATGGTCTTGATGTCTATCAGATATATGACTACAATCCCTGGTTGCGCAACCGGGTATTAGCCGTACACGATACCGTAATTGTTGCCCTGGACGAGCATCTACTGGTGACTGCCCGATCCGGAAATCCCAACGAATATGTACCCGTGTTCTATTCCGTGCGCAGTTCGGATAATTTATTCCGCATTGCTCGCAAATATTTTAACCAGAGTATAGAGACCATCAAAACATTAAACCACCTGGATGACAACACATTATCCATCAATCAAAAACTACTCGTAGGATACATCAGCATTCAGGGGGCGGCTTCTGTTAATCCCGTGAACAAACCGATTTTAGTTAATCAGTCTATTGAAAATCAGGAGTCAGCCCCTATTTTTAGCGCCAGTAAACCACTGACCATCGACGAATCTACCGGATTACCGGTCGACAAACCTTCCATCCGCGAAGAAGTCACTGAACTGAAAGATGCTTTTACGGCACCGAAGATTTCCTATGCTTATGACGAGCGAAGAGGGGTAGCCCTTTGGAATAAAGACATCCGCCAAAAAACGGACCTTTATGCCATGGTGCGTGATGCTCCGATCGGTTCAACCGTCGAAATCACCAACCCGATGATCAATAAAACGGTTTATGCGAAGGTGATTGCCAATATGCCTGAAGAGGTATATCCCGATAACATTTGCATCATTGTATCTCCGGGTGTGGCCAACTTGCTCGGTGCGGTAGACTCCAAATTTTTCGTAAAAGTTAAATATCTTGCGCCCCAAATAGCAAAATAATGCACTATTGCCAAAACGTCCTTGAAACCATCGGAAACACGCCGATGATCCGGTTAAACAAAGTGGTCAAGGATGTGCCTGCCCTCGTACTCGGCAAAGTGGAAACATACAATCCCGGACATTCCATCAAAGACCGGATGGCGCTTAAAATGATAGAGGTCGCCGAAGACCAGGGATTGTTAAGACCCGGAGGCACAATCATCGAGTGCACGAGCGGCAATACGGGCATGGGGCTCGCCATTGCCGGGGTCATCAAAGGATACCGTTGCATTTTCACGACGAACGACAAACAGTCGAAGGAGAAAATAGATATGTTGAAGGCATTGGGGGCGGAGGTTATCGTGTGTCCCACCAATGTCACTCCGGATGATCCGCGTTCATATTACTCCGTAGCCGATAAATTAAGCAAAGAAATCCCAAACTCGTTTTGGTGTAATCAATACGATAACCTGGCAAATTCCCAGGCCCATTACGAATCAACCGGTCCGGAGATCTGGGATCAGACCGAAGGTAAAATCACCCACCTGGTCGTTGGAGTAGGAACAGGAGGCACAGTATCCGGTACCGCTAAATTCCTGAAGGAGAAAAATCCCAATATCAAAGTATGGGGTATCGATACCTACGGGTCCGTGTTCAAAAAATACAAGGAGACCGGGATCTTTGATGATAAAGAGATCTACCCCTATATCACCGAAGGCATTGGCGAAGACATCTTGCCTAAAAATGTTGACTTCAGCCTGATCGATCACTTCGAAAAGGTTACGGATAAAGACGGAGCCCTGGCAGCGCGCCGCCTGGCCCGGGAAGAAGGTCTGCTGCTGGGCTATTCAGCTGGATCAGCGCTGGCCGGGCTGCTGCAAATGGCAGATCAACTGACTGCGGCTGATGTCGTTGTTGTGATCTTTCACGACCATGGCAGTCGCTACGTTGCAAAGATTTTTAACGACGACTGGATGCGCGATCGCGGCTTTCTGGATCAGGAAAAATCCGTCCGGGACATTCTTGGCAGCAAAAAAGGAGATGACTTCATCGCCGTTAAAGAAACAGACCGCGTTCGTGATGTATTTGAAATGATGAAATCGGTCGACATTTCCCAGGTTCCCGTAATCCAGGAAGGCAAGGTAATCGGATCCATCACGGAAACTGTGATCCTCAAATACTTGCTGGATAATCCGTTGAAGCATTCGGATGAGCCGGTTTCCGGGATCATGGGACCACCCTTTCCTCTCGTGGACCGTACGGTCAAACTAAAGGAACTCCATCGATACATCACCCGTGAAACACCGGCAGTGCTGGTAGAGGACGGGCAGGGAGGATATAACATCATCACCCAGTATGATTTGATTCATGCCGTATAATGGCATGAAAAAATTTTCAGACAATCAATTGCAAAACCGATCAAGAAAGGATTGGGCATCAGGAGATTTCAAAGCCAACGCGTTTTTAAAGTATCTGCATGCCTTTGCGTTTTGCCCGATTTGCAGGTAACCCTTCCCTAATTCAAGGTACACATCGGAAATATTTGGATTTATCTTCAGAACTTTCTCATACATGGAAATAGCCTCATCGTACCGGGCCATGTCATTCAACACCTTAGCCTTAAGTATTAACGCGTTGTAATTTTTATCATTACCCTGTATTAAATCATCCAAAACACCTAATGCCAAATCATAGGACCCTTGTGCCCGAAGCGAACTGGCCATCAACCAAAGCACATATGGATTATCCGGTGCCAGTTCATTGGCCTTTAAGAGATCATTGAGCGCCTGATCTCTAAAACCTTTTCTTTCTTCCAGCTCCATCCGGCGAATATATAATTCAGCAATATCGGGCGCTTTTTCAATGGCATTATTTACCAGTGTTTCCGGAGGTTCTTCTCCATCGGTTTTGATAAAAATCGAGCTGCTAATGCTTATGTTATCCGTATAAAATTGAGCCAATAATGCGTAGTTTTTATCCCGCTCCAGGGCTTCAATCGGTACATTTGAACCCAACCGGTTTGAAAAATGATTCTCCCAAATACATACTGTCCCTTTTGGTGCATTCTTCACCAGGTCAAGTTTACACAACGAGAATTTATCTTCGTTTCGATCGTACCCGCCGACCCAATAAAACCAACCGTGTGATACAAACGTTTTTGGCGCTTGTTCCAAGCCCAGTTTCTTATAAGCCGTAACGATATCCGAGATCATATTTCGTTCCGGATTTAAATTTGCTTGCGGATTTTCAGTAATCAATGTATGCGCTAACAATACAATAATTACAGCGTAGGACCATTTGATCTGTCCGGCTTTATGCTTAATGCTGGTTCGAAGAAAAAACATGGCTACGAATGTCAATAGCGTCCAAAAAGCAACAATGGGGACATTATAATAATCAAGCTGATCAGTAATCAAGTGGTGGATTCGGAGTTTATTCCGATAAAATAATAGGGTAATCACCAATGCTGAGCCAGCTAAAATAAATCCCATACTGCGCTTTCTGGTCATCTTATCTCCTTCCCAGCTTTGTAGCCAGTAATTAAATCCACCAAGCGCTATCATTGCAGTGAGTGGCGAAATGGGAATGAGATTTCGTAAAAAAGCCGCCGACTGACCCAAATTTATTTTCCAGGCAAAGATCGAATACATGAGGAAACCAACAACCCATTGACCTTCGATGAGAAAATTCCACTGTTTATCACGAATCCGGGTTATAAAGCCGATAAAAAAGAAAAAGAAAACCGTTGGGCCGAGAATGTAGAAATATCTTGAGAGATAGGTATTAAATGGTTGGTGGCCATATCTGTTTTCATCCGGGCCACCTTGTATCGTTCTGCTGATGATATATAATGGATCACCCGTCAAATACCACCCGGCTATATCCCATACCAAAACGCCAATTCCCAATAGTGGTATTAATTTCCATTGTTTGTTTTGAATTAACACCCATGCCCATATTGGTAATATAATGGCCATCTCTGTCCTGGCTAATGGCAACAGGGCGCCGGCCAGCACAAAGAGCATCCATTGATGACTTAATGCCAAATACAACCCGATAGCGATCAGTGTAGCCGCTAATGGTTCTGTCATGGCATCCCTTCCAACTCCAAAAAAGAATGGTTGCAGCAACAAAAACGGGATAACTAAAAAAGCGAAATTCCAATTGAGAATCCGAGCGCTTTTATACAGAAAATAGGCGCCGGATGCCGAAATTGCGGACATCAAAATTGGAATTGAAGCTTTTCCCAAATGGACCGGAATAAAGAAAATCAACATAAATAACGGCCGGTTCCATAACTCAATAAACTGGGTCGGATCATGCCAGGCAGCTAGAGCATTGTAATAACGGGTAGGACAATCCTCATCCCAGGTCGAATTACTCAGGAGTCCCCATACCACATAAATTACATACAATCCAACCGTTAGAAGTATAGCCAGACGCTGTTCCTGTTCCGGAGGAATGAGATACCTGAACTTTACCTTTTCAATAGGGCTGGACTTGATGGTACCAGCAGATTTGGATTTTTTGCGGGCGCTCATGTTATTTCCCTTTAAACTAGGTACAATACGTTACAAAGTGGGTACACCACGAACGATATTACTGATAATTTCTGAAAATTCAAACCGGCTGAATTGGATTCCAGGATCGGACTAATCCAATTTATTTGTACCAGGTATTTCAGAAGAAAATGCATTTGCGCAACAGCAATCAAGGCTGATTTCAAACGGATTAGGCGTTCAATCAACCGGAATGATAACTTATTGACAATCAATAAATTTTTAACCAGATCTTATTTATTTCCGGACCTTGTAAGCAGTGGCAATAATTATTAAATTACGGCTTCATGAAGTATAATTCGGTTATGCTCACAAAAAAGTTATCCTAATGGTCTATGGCAATTACTTAGTGATCTTGCTCCTCAGCCTATCGAGCAATTGGTTAATACATGCAGTGGCCCCTCCTGCCGTACAGGTAACTGGTGGCCTGGTCGCCGGAAGTCTCGTTGAGGGTACAGAAATCCAAGTATTTAAAGGCATTCCCTTCGCCGCTCCGCCTACCGGACACAATCGCTGGAGGGCTCCCCAACCAGTCATTCCCTGGACGGGTGTCCGAAATTGTACCGCGTTCGGCCCCAGTCCCATGCAGTCCAAACCGGTACCATTTATGTACTGGTCGAAAGAATTTTTGATTCCCGAACAACCTATCAGTGAAGACTGCCTCTATTTGAATGTTTGGACAGGAGCCAAAGACAAAGCGGAAAAGCGGCCGGTACTGGTCTATATTTATGGAGGGGGTTTCAGAAGTGGAGGCAGCGGCTGTGCCATTTATGACGGGACCGCCATGGCTGAGAAGGGAATCATCTTTGTCAGCATTAACTACCGCGTCGGATGTTTCGGCTTTTTTGCACATCCGGAACTTACCGGTGAATCAGGATACGGAGCTTCGGGGAATTATGCACTCCTTGACATGATCGCTGCCCTGAAGTGGGTAAACGAGAATATTGAAGCTTTTGGCGGAGACCCGGATCAGGTGACGATTGCCGGGCAATCCGCCGGTTCCTATGGTGTGAATTTCCTGACGGCATCTCCGTTGGCCAAAGGTTTGTTTTCGAAAGCTATCGGGGAGAGCGGCGCAAATTTCTATTCCAATGCGCTGCGCGGCAACTCCGAACTGAAAAATGCTGAAAATGCAGGATTGGAATATGGCCGTACGATGCAGGCCACTGATCTGGCAGCTCTACGTGAACTTCCGGCAGAAAAAATACTTGCTACCTACCATGGAATCTCCTGGCCGATAGCTGACGACTATGTCCTTCCCGGCACAATAATGGGGATTTATCAAGCTTCCAAAGAAAACGATTTTGCATTACTTGCCGGGTGGAATGCCAACGACATTGTGATGGGTCCACCCGTGAAACAGGCTGATTTTCACGCATCCATGGAGAAGCGCTTTGGAGATGAAGTGCATCAGTTATGGGAGTTATACCCGGATCGCAACCAGGAAGAATCCGATGCGGCTCAAAAAGCCATAAATCGCGACGAATCATTTGGAGTCCAGGTATACACCTGGGCCAAGTTGCATTCCGCCAACGGAAAACCGGTATTTCTATACAACTTCAACCACCGGCTACCTGCTTATGATCCCAGCACAGACTTTGGTGCATTTCACAGCGGCGAAATCGTCTATGCATACGATAACCTCAAAACACTGGACCGCCCCTGGCAAGCTAACGACCATCAGATCGCGGCCATGATGTCTTCATACTGGGTGAATTTTGTTCGTACCGGCAATCCAAATGGGGAAGGATTGCCGAAATGGCCTGCCTTTGACGCAGTAGGCACCCAGACGATGGTTATCGATAACGAATGCAGGAATATGCCGCTCCCTACCCTGCCCCAGATCCGTTTTTGGGAGAATTATCTTCAAAACCATTGATTGCAGCCCTTCAACAGGCACCCTGGAATGACACTTAAATGCGGTCATTTAGAAAGTTGAGCATGGAAATTGAATACCTTTACGCCAATATGATCTGTTTGAAATCGTTATTCAATAAACTGTGTACATGCAACGATTCGCCGGCTTGACGATTCTTTTGCTCGTGTTTTTTAGTTCAATGAAGGGGCAAGACCGTTATTTTTCGCAGCAGTTTGCCAATCCCATGTATTCCAACCCCGCATTGACGGGCATATTTCTCGGGGATTACCGCACTTCTGTGAACTACCGTTCCCAATGGCCCAAGGCGTTGGAAAATCCCTTCTCCACGTTTGCATTGAGTGCGGATGTAAATGTAAAATTGAAAGGCAAATCCTTCTTTAGCAACGATCGTGTCGGCGCTGGCGTCCAATTTTTCGCCGATAAGCTCGGCGGGTTCGATTTCAATACCAATCAGATTTCACTTTTTGGCGCTTACCACAAGACGCTTGATGTACCTAGTCAGCTGGTACTTTCACTTGGCTTCCAGGCAGGAATCGTTCAAAAAAATGTGAATTACGACTACCTGCGTTTTGGTGATCAATTCCTGGAAGGATCCGGATATTCCAACCCCACTCAGGAACCGGCTGCCGAAAATAATTACGGATACAGTGACTATGCATTAGGCCTTAATCTGGGGAGATCACCTGCTGAAGGTGCTAAATTTGTGGTTGGTTTTGGCATGCACCATTTCGCCACCACCAACATATCGTTTTTCCGGCAGTTGGATGATGCGGCTGTAATTCCGAATCAAGTCAACTTATTTACTCGGCTTACTGGTTATGCCCAGGCAGAGGTACCAGCTGGTGACGGATTCGCTATTTCTCCACGCATATCCTATATAAATCAGGGGCCACACCGTGCATTGCAAGCCGGAAGCCAATTCTTATTCGACCTGACCTCTGACCGATCACGCATCTTGTATCTGGGTGCCTGGACACGGTTTACCAATCAGCTGGAAAAATTCGGTTCTGAAAGTCTTACAGCTTTTGGAGGATTAAAGCTCGGACCGGTTTTAGTGGGGCTGAGTTATGACTCAAACATCAGCGGTATTGCTTCCCCATTTGGGCAACGCGGTTCGATTGAATTTTCACTGATTGTCATAGGCAACACGGACAGTGACGGCATCTATTGTCCGGAGTTTTAACCTCATAACTGAACCACCTCAACAATTTCCAAACCATAGCCCTCTAAACCTATTCTTTTGCGGGGTTGCCGGCTCAATAATTTAATTTTGCTGATACCCAATTCGCGAAGAATCTGAGCGCCTATCCCAAAATCTCTTTGGGGCGCTATATTTTGCAATGCCTGACCGCTCCAGTTTTTTAACTGGTTGATGATGGATTCGCCATCTCCATGTCTCATAAACAGGATAACGCCGGCTCCTTCCTCGACAATCCGCTGCATGGCTTTTTGCATAACCTGGCCACTGTCATCCAGGAGATTAGCCAGCAGATCGCCGGTTCCCATGGAGGAATGCACCCGTACAAGTACGGGTTCGTGGTCCTGAATGTTACCCCGAATCACCGCCAGGTGGGTATCTCCGGTGGTAATCTGTTTAAAAACCTTGATCTCCAATTGTCCAAACTGCGTATCCAGGTGTGTTGAAAATGCTTCATTAACGATACGCTCGTGGCCCATCCGGTAAGACACCAGATCTTTGATGGAAATCACTTTAAGGTCATGTCGTGCTGCAATTTCAATCAATTGAGGCAACCTTGCCATGGTACCGTCTTCATTCAGGATTTCAACCAACACTCCGGCCGGATAAAACCCGGCCAGGCGGGCAAGATCAATAGCAGCTTCGGTATGACCCGTACGGCGCAGTACTCCTCCGGTCTTTGCTTTTAATGGAAATATGTGTCCGGGACGGGCAAAATCTTCCGACTTCACCTTCGGGTCCACCAGTGCCCGGACGCAAGTAGCCCGGTCATGTGCCGAAATGCCCGTGGTACATCCGTGACCTATCAGATCAATGGATACCGTAAAAGCCGTTTCATGCAGTGCGGTATTGTCTTGTACCATCATCGGCAAGCCCAATTCTTCTACCCTTCTTTCATCCAATGGAGCGCATATCAGACCGCGCCCATGTGTTGCCATGAAATTGATGATTTCGGGGGTAACACATTGTGCCGCACAGATAAAATCACCCTCATTTTCACGGTCTTCATCATCGACAACGATGACTACCTTCCCAGCCCGGATGTCTGCGATGGCTTCCTCAACTGTATTTAAAAGAATCTCATGATTCGTTAGACTGACCGACATGAACTAACAGATTTTCAAGTTTTTCATTAAACAAGTTCCATTGATAATGGTTCCGCACAAAATTACGTCCATTTTCCGCGATTTGCAGGTAATAGGCCCCATCTTCTAATAACCTGCAGATAGCATCCTTAAATTCTTCCGGGGTTTCAGCCAAAATAAGATGCTCGCCAGGTATTCCATTTATCGAATTATTGACCGTTGGCGTAGTTATGGTCGGCACGCCCATGGACATGGCTTCCAGGATTTTATTTTGTAGTCCAGCCCCTTCCCGGATCGGAGCAACAAAAAGTTTTGCCTCTGCGTAAGCCGTCCGGATGTCTTCCACCCAGCCAGTAATTTCAATATCCGGCGCAGCCAGACGTCTGACCTTTGGATCCGGACGGGCACCTGCGATCTGCCACCGGTAGGATTCCCGGATCAACGGTTTGATCTCCTGGATCAGGTATTGTGCGGCTTTAATATTGGGATAATAACCCATATTACCTGCAAACAACACATCTACTCGCTTGCTTGCTTTCGATTGCGGCTGGTAATATTCAGTATCGATACCATTGGGAATCACATGCATGCGGTGCTTGCCGTGTAGGGGCATGGAAGACCGGTCGAATTCAGAAATGATGACTTGCGCGTCGTAATCAAAGAAGCAATGTTTTTCAAATCGACGCACTTGGCGGCCTTCCCAATGCCAGAACCATCGATCGAGCAGGGAAGATTGTTTAGCCCTTCTTTCCGTATTGAGAGAAAAGCAATCCATGAAGTCGATCACCTTCGGAAAAGGCAGGTTCCGGGTGTACATGGCCGAACGGATCAATTGAGTATAAATTACATCCGGATTGTGTTTAAAGATGATCTGCTGAATTTGGGATTTGATTTGCCGGCTGTAAAAATAGCCGACCTGCATGGGCAGTCCCCGGCCCGGGGCGCGAAGTAAATTGACCGCAATGCGCCATTTCTCCAGGAAGATGGGATATACGGCACTGCAAATCTGGAGGAGTGGTTTGAGATTGTCATCAGGGGATTCGGTAAGACCCACGAGTACGATCTCGTGCCGCTGACTAAGAAATCGAATTTGGTGAAACAGTCGAAGTTTGTCGCCTTTTTCGATGGGAAATGGGATGCGAGGTGCTACGATTAGAATTTTCACCGCGCAAAGGTAGCAATCTCTTTAGGTGTGTACACCAGGCACGGAATGGTTAATCACTTCCTTGCGATAAATTTCAAGCAAGTCCATGGCGATCTGTTCATTGTTGAAATGTGCTTCGACGAATTGCCGGGCAGCTTCTCCAATTTTGTTCAATTCCGAGGGATGATCCAAATAATATTTAATCGCATTGGCGAAATCTTCCGGATCATCGGCGATCACAATTTCTTCCCCATTAGTTGCCTGTATGCCTTCGGCACCCAACGAAGTAGTAATCACCAATTTACCCAGGGCCATCCCTTCCAATATTTTTACCCGCATACCACCTCCGGAACATAAAGGGACGATCAAGACGGCAAACTGCCTCATATATTCCAGGGCATCCGCTACTTCCCCGTGAACAATCACCCGATCATTACCTAACGCTTTAACATCGTCCGGCGTATTTCTCCCTGCTATGTGCAACTCAAGTTCAGGAACCCGGTCCTGCAACTTTGGCCATATGCCCTGCATGAACCAAAACAATCCTTCCTGATTGGGCATCCAGTCCAATGCTCCAATGAAACCGATTTGTTTCTTTTTCGCATCAATACTGATTCTGTTCCCGGAATAATGCTCCAGATTCAGACCAATTGGAGACAGATGGACCCCATTATGGTATCCCATTTTCCGGTATTGTTGCAGGTCTCTTTCGGTAAAGGTTACCAACAAATCATAATCTTCCAGATACGCTTTCTCAAACTGTTTCAACTGCCTGCTGATATGTCCGAAGTACCATTTTTTAAACCCAAATGAATAGTTATCCGACATGCGCTCCCATATCTCATATTCAACGTTATGGGCACGCATAACGATCAAAGCATTTGAGTTGGCTCTGATTGTTGGAATATAAGGGCATAAATAGGCTGTTTCCAACTGAATGACATCGTATTGCTGTTGCTCCAGTAACTGGACCAGCTTGTCCCGGAAGGCCTTGGAAATAAATCGCTCTACGTTATAGGACTTATTGAGAATCAGATGTTTAAATGCCTCAATGTACGAGATGTTGTTGTCGATGTAAACCGTCTCTATCTGGGTATAATGATCAAAATCTTCCGGTAACTGCTGCAAATCAAGATAGTGCTTGCTGGTGTTCATGGCGAGTAGTGTGATCGAACAACCTTTTTGATGCAGAGCCCGGCTGATGTAGGTATTAGCGATAGATTCTCCGTCTTTAAGAGGATAAGGAAACTTTTTGCAGACTTGAAGAATCTTCATATGGATGGTTTCGGACCGGCGCTTGACGACAAAGATAGAAGCAATGTACCAAATCCTGATCGTTAAATGAAAAAACAGTTGTAGCCTTCTCTGCTTTACAGACCACCAGAATTGCTGAATCGTTTAAATAACGCACCAAATTTTATTTTATTTACAGTCGGATCACAATTATGCACCGAAGCATATGCAGGAAGCAGAGATCATCGTTCGGGCACGGGATGTCCAGAAATTTTATGGCGATTTGCACGTATTAAAAGGCGTGGACCTGACCATCCGCAAAGGAGAGCTTATCGCGATCGTAGGTAAATCCGGCGCTGGCAAGAGTACCCTGCTCCATTTACTGGGCACCCTGGACCGCGCTTCTTCAGGCGAAATCCTCATCGGACAAAGGAACATTCAAGCTCTGATAAAAAATGAACTTGCCCGCTTTCGAAACGAAAAAATCGGGTTCATTTTTCAGTTTCATCATTTACTCGATGAGTTTACCGCTCTTGAAAACGTATGCATTCCGGCATTGATCCACCAGGCCGATCGCCAACAAACGGAGACCAAAGCACGGGAAATGCTGACTTATCTCGGACTTCAGGACCGGCTTGATCACAAGCCTGCTCAACTTTCAGGAGGCGAGCAACAAAGGGTAGCTATTGCCCGGGCTTTGATTAACAATCCGGACATCATCCTTGCCGATGAACCTACCGGCAACCTGGACACGTTGTCATCCCGTGATATTCATTCGTTGATCCGCCAACTGGCTCATGATTTGAAACAGACCTTTGTGATTGTAACCCACAATATGGAACTGGCTGAACTTTGCGATCGTATCCTCACCATGCAGGATGGCAAAATCATTGATTAAATCCAGCGATCGGTTTCAATGACCGGATAGGGATAGGTAGTCCCTAATTTAATTCCAGCTTCTTGCAGTACTTGTTTCTCTGCCTGTTCGGGAAGATGAATTGCAGCACCGCCAAGATTGGCCAATTCCGGTAGACAACTCCTGACGAAATCACCCTTAGGGTCGTATCGCTTAGCCTGGCTATACAAATTGTAATTCCTTTCTTCGCGTTGATCGGGTCCTATGCCGGCTATTTGCTGCCAATTACCATAATTCGAACAGGAATCATAATCGATCAACTGAGATTCAAAATATTCCGCGCCAAACAGCCAATCCAGTTTCAGATCGTGGATCAGGAATCCTGCGACCAATTGCCGGCCCCGATCCGACATATAGCCAAAACGCCTGAAATACCGCATGTTCGCATCAACAACCGGAATACCCGTTTTCCCTAAAATCCAAAGCTGTAATAAATCCCAATCCCGGGATGCAGTAACTTCCCGGTCACGAAATCCATGACGGAGAAAAATGCGATTGCCGTGCTTCTTACCCATGAGCCGGTAATAATCCCGCCACAGAAGAACGTGGGTTAAAGCTTCAGTGGATGGATTTGATCCAAAGTCAGATTCGTATTCTTTGACCTTCCAATAAACCATCTTCGGCGACAAACAACCTTGCGATAGATAGGGAGAAAAATGGCTGGAACAATTCGGTCCGGAAAATGTGTTGTGGCTCTCCTTATAGTGATCAATAGACCGTGTCTCCCAAAGAAATTGGTTCAATCGCTCCAATGCTGCGGTTTCACCACCGGGAACAAAGGATTCTGCTGGTTCACTTAAATGAAAATCCTTCAAGCAAGGCATTTCTCCTGCATCCAGATGGATCGGTAACGCCGTCAATTTGTCTACCAGAAAAGGTAAAGGTTCACGGACCGGGGTGATGGGTTCCGTTTCTTTTCGAAATTGCGAAAAAGCATCCGGTGTATGCGTGACCGGAAAAGGCAAATCAGCCGTATAATAAAGCATTTTACCGCGAGAACATCGTATTTCCTGGCCAATGGACCAGAGCCTTTGTTCCAGTTCGTCCTGTACAAACACTTCTTCCTGGGTCCTTTCGCGATTACAAAAAACCCAATGTGACTTTAAAGATTTCGCCAAACCGAAGAGTTCATCCTCCGGATGGCCAATCCGGATGATCAGGTCTGATCCTAACTGACGAAATTGTTTCCGCAGGTCAGTTACCGATTCCAAAATAAATCGGGCCCGATGTGCTCCTGTTTTCGGGAAGCCAAATCCGGTTTTACCTTTAAACGTCCTGGCGTCAAAAACATAAACTCCAAACACTTCGTCTGCTGAGGCGATCGCATCCAGTAACGCCTCATTATCGTGTAAACGTAAGTCTTGTCTAAACCAAACTAAAGCTCTTTTCATACCAGGGAAGTAAAGAAACCATGTTATCTAATCAACCTGCATTAATACAATTTGTTTTAAAATTGCAGCAAATTAGAAGGATGATGAAAACAGGATACCGGATTAGTGTACTCTTTATCCTGTTGGCAGCTTTCAGTTGTGCAGCAGACCATGCCGTGGACGATGCTTACGCCCAGGTACTGGCACTCCACGATGAAGTCATGCCACAAATGAGTACGATGAGTGGGCTTGAAATGACCCTGCAAGAAATCGTTAAGGACAGTACCATCAGCCAATCTGGCCTCGACTCCTTACAACAATGCCTTAAAGCGTTAGGTGATGCCGAAGAAGGCATGTGGGAATGGATGAATCAATTCAAAAAACCGGAAACAGGTACTGATAAAAATGAAGCGCTCCGTTACCTGGAGACTAAAAAAGAGTCCATAAAAATGGTCGGTACAGCCATGGCTTCCAGTATGGAATCCGCTCAAAAATTGGTAGACCAGTATAAAAAATAATTCATGAGATATTTCTTTATCATTGCCCTGGCCGCAGTCTTAATAACTTCGGGTTGCCAGGAGAAAAAGCCATTGCCCATCATTGGAAACATCGAAACAACGGCGACTGGGGATACCATCTATCCGGTAATCCGCGATTTTTCATTCATCAATCAGGACAGTCAGGTGGTTACCAATAAGGATCTGCTTGGCAAGGTGACCATTGCAGATTTCTTTTTCACTTCTTGCCCCTCCATCTGTCCTATTGTCAAGAAACAGGAATTACGGCTTTATGACCGCTTTGACAACTACCCGGATTTGATGCTTGTTTCATTTACCATCGATCCTAAACGAGATACACCGGAACGATTGCATCTCTATGCCCAAAATCTGGAGGTTGATCCGAAGCGATGGGTGTTTTTGACCGGTCCGAAAGATGAATTGCATGCCATATCCAAAGATTATGTGAGCATTGTATTGGAGGATCCGGATGCGCCTGGAGGTTTCGACCACAGCGGAAGATTGATTCTGGTTGACAAAAATGCCCATGTACGTTCATTTTGCAATGGTACCGATCCCAAAGAAGTAGACCGGTTCATGGAAGATGTACAATGGTTACTGGATAATGGCGGTGAATAAATACGCATATCGATTCTTTTTCCTTTTCTTTTTGGTGGTAGCCTGGCACTGCGGTGTCCCGCAGGAAGGGAAGTCGCTGTATACCGAGAATTGTGTCAATTGCCATATGGCTGACGGCAGCGGGCTACCCGGTATTATCCCCGCCATCAATGCGTCTCTGGTGATTAAAGGCCCCTATCAGGAACTCGCCTGCCTATTGTATAATGGGAGGCAACCTGCCGATACCATCAAATCCTTTGTAGCCATGCCGTCATTTAAGACTCTGACGGAAACCCAGATTACCAATCTGATCAATTATGTAAAAAAGGAATGGACTGAGGATCCCCAATTTGTCAGTGAACAAGAGGTGGCCGCTGCCGTTAAGGCTTGTCAATAATTGTTAATATCTTACGTTTTAGTTCTATATTACGCTGCAAAGTTTTGAACGCATCTATAATCGGAACCATATGAAGCAATTCATCCTCCCTCTATTTTTGTCCCTATGCTTCAGTTTTAATCTGGCCTCGCAAGATCTTTCCGTGCGTTATGTTTCGAGCATTGGGGTAGCAGGGTTAACCGAAGGATGCGCAACCACTCCAGACACCATCTGCATTCAATTGACCCAAACCATTACTGAACCGGTTACCATCGATGTCTCTTTCGGTGGGACAGCCACGAACATTACCGATTACACCACCAGTCTCCCCGACCGAATCAGTTTCATTCCAGGTGAAGAAGAAAAGTGCTTTACCCTGACTGGTGTACCGGATGAATCGATCGAACAGGAAGAAATTGTAATCGTTTTCAGTTTAAACGGAAATGCGTTGCAACAAACCACCATCCCGATGCTGGAGACGGAAGACCTTAAGGTTCGGATTAATCAGGTCAGTCCATTGTATATCTGTGGCGATCGCCCGGTTGCTCTTTCGGCAAGTAATGCGGTTTCCTATCAATGGTCGGCGAATTCCACCACTTTTGATAACCCGACAGCTGCGTTGGTACTTGCTACTCCAAATGGGTCGGATCGCATCGTTGTTACCGGTATGACCGGGACCTGCGTTTCTTCGGATACCCTGAGTATGAATGTGTCCACGCAAACCGTCATGGCAGAGGCCCTTGATCCGGTGCAAATTTGTGAAGGAACTTCGGTAAGGCTTAAAGCAACCGTTGACGGAATTGGGGGCGGACCAGCATTTCATTGGGAGCCGTCTGACGGTATAGCAGATCCTTCTGCAAGTGAAATCATGGTAACTCCCGGTCAGGATATCGCCTATGTTGCATTAATCCCACTAGCAAACTGTATCATTTCCGATACGGTACAAATTCTGGTTGACCCGTTTTCCCCGGCTCTGCTCACCGGCGGAGACACATCCATCTGCCAGGGTGAAGCTTACCTGCTGGCCTACCCCACACTGGATAAAACGACCGATTACGACTGGACTCCAGGCACTTATCTCGATGACTCTACGTCCGCAAGTCCGGTTGCCCGGCCGGAAGACACCACGACTTATCAGGTCATTTCGACGTCATTACGGGGATATTGTGCCGACACCAGCATGGTTACCATAAATATCATACCGATTGATATCGAGCTCAACGCAGAGGATACCATTGAAATATGTCTTGGCGATGACCGGGTGGTCAACCTGAATGCCTCGGACTTCAACCTGTCGATTTCGGTATCGCCCAGCGATAGTACCGTGATCTACAATGGTGGAAATACCATTCGCTTCTTACCCGAAGTGTCTACCACCTACATCTTAAAAATTTCTTCCAATGTTACCGGATGTATCGCCTTCGACTCCATCTATGTCCGGGTGGACTCGCTACCTAAAATCGATACCATTTGGGCTGTGCCCCCTAAATCGCCTTATTGCGAAGGCGACGACATTGTATTGATTTCTCCTTCCTATGATCAGGCAAAATATCCTGATATCGCATTCACCTGGATGCCGGATCAGGGTGTCGTTATGGATGAAAATATGTTCCTCAACCTGCGCCTTGTGGCACAACCGGATACCATTACCTATACCCGGAAGACGGTTAACCACGCTTGTATGCAAGAGGACTTCCTGGAGATTCCCTCCATCGATACGATCATCGACATCTTTCCGATGGACACGATCGTCTGTCCGGGCGAAATGGTTCAGCTTTCCGCCCCGGAACTGAATGATCCTGATTTTATGATCGGTAAGAATGAATGGAGCGGCGACCCGGTCAATTTGTGCAAGCAGTGTGATATGCCCAAGTATATGGTGAACATGGATATCAATGCATCCATTAAAGGTACCAAATTAGGGTGTCCGCAAAGTGGAAGTGCTACAATGAGTAACTTCCCACCAACCCCAGCCCAAATCGTGGTTGATCCACCCAGTGACAGTGCCTTTGTTAATTCTGTGGTCAACTTATCTGTCCTTACAGACCCCCGAGTTACCGATTTTACCTGGCAACAAGGCAATCAAAATATAGGGACCGGCACCAGTATCCAGGTCTCTGAAGATAAGGAAGGCACCAAAACCTATTTGGTTACCTTCACCGATCCCAACGGCTGCCCTGGTGCAGCAATTATCAGTATCCGGTGGATTATTCCTAAGTACAATGTGGATATCCCCAATGCATTCACGCCGGATGGCGATGGATTAAACGACCGTTTTCGCCCCATTAACCTACGCGGCGCCGAACTGGAAGACATGCTGATTTTCAACCGATTTGGCCAATTGGTCTATCAGGGCAATAGCACAGACGGGTGGGATGGTACACAAGGTGGGCAAAAGGCACCCTCAGACACCTACGCCTACATCATGAAGTTTAAACTCATCGACGGATCGATCGACCAAAGGAAAGGTACGGTGATCCTCATCCGCTGATTCCTTCTACTGCGGCCCTTCTACGGATCCCCAGCGCAAATCCAGGTTAGCTTGTAGAGCGAGCCACACACCATTGGTCCAGCCAAATCCATCCTGATTCGGGTATTCCCCGCCGCCGGCCTGTTCGCCGGTCAGATCGGTCACGATGTATTTCTCCGTCATCTTCCCGGTATTCCGGTATACATCCTGATTGACACGCATCCAGCGTTCCTTAATCGCATCGGCCAGATCATCCAGATTGTAATTCCTCAGGCCAACGATTGCCATCCATTGTAAGGGCGCCCATCCGTTGGGTGAATCCCATTGCTGGCCCGTATTAAGCAGCGTTGTCATCAAACCACCAGGTTTCAGGAATAATCGTTCCAGAAATTTCGCCGATTTCTCTGCTTCTTCCTGGGTGGCAATTCCCATATACAAAGGATAAACACCAGCCAGGGAAGGACTCCCTGCAGGTCGTTTCTGTGCCCACCAATAATCATTAAAATAACCGTTTATATTGTCCCAGCACAGTTTGCGAAGCTCCTCTTTTCGATATTCCATGCGTTGTTCGTAATAGGCTACCGCTTCGGGGTCACCTAATTCCTTTGCTCCCATCGCCAAGACCTTTTCCAGATGGTAAAGCAATGCATTCAGGTCGACCGGGATGATTTCTGTCGTCACCAGGCTTCCCAGGTCACGCGCTCCATCCCGCATCCACCGGGAGCTGAAGTCCCATCCCGACTCACATGCCGCACGAATGTTTCGATACAGTACAGTGTCAACCTCAGAACTGTTATTCGCTAACTCTACATCTTCACGGTAGGATTCAGGTCGAGGTCGAGGACTATCATCCCAATAGCGGTTAAGAACTCCCATATTGTGTGCTCTAACCACTCGACGGTAGGCAGTCATCGGGGCAGGAATTTTATCGATGCCATCGGTCCAGAATAGATATTCTTTCAGTAACTCCGGGAAATACTTTTTATAAACTTCCGTTCCATCCTGAGAGGCTAAAAGCGATACCATCAAGGAGAAAAACGGCGGTTGTGATCTCGTTAGAAAATAGGTACGACTTCCATTGGGTATGAATCCATAGGTGTCAATCAAAAATGCAAAATTATCAATCATATCACGCACTAAATCCCACCGGTCAGATACCGATAAGCCCAGCATGGTAAAATAGCTGTCCCAATAATAAATTTCCCGGAAACGGCCTCCAGGTACGACATAGGGCTTTGGCAATGCAATCAAAGAACCGGGTTGCTGGAGCTCTGGCTGCCGGGTCAAAATAGGCCAAAGGCTTTTCAAATGCTCGCCCAGGTCCTGGCCTCGATCCGACTGGTAATCGGTGGACTGGGTAGCCGGTAAAGTAAAATTTTCTTCGACAAAAGCTTTCAATTTGTCCCCTGACAGCGCCCCTTCCCGCTCATACCGATGCATGATATCGTTAAGATCTACCTTTGGTGCCGCATCAGCAAATGTCTTGGAATCAGGAAAAAGATGGGCCATTTCCACATCATGAAATAATTTACCCTCCACCAGATCAGGAGCATCCTGAGCTGTCGGGGGAGCAAGCATGCTCTTGGGCGCATCCTGGGTTTCGGTCGCTTGTGAGGGCTCCTGATGGCAGGATAAAACGAGTAATCCCGCTACGAACACATAAACGATTTTTGGCATATGATTCATCATGTTGCATTAAGTCCTTAATTACCAATGAAATTGCACCACCAGTAACGGTAAGACAGGCAATTGGTCTACCCGTTGATAGTGGATGCGGTCAAAGTAAAATATATTTTTCCGGTTAAACACATTTATGCAGGATAGCGCCACTTCTAATTCGCCTCCCCAGGCGTATTCCCAGCGCTTACCTACCTGAACATCCCAGCGCAGGTAATCCGGAAGCCGCCCCTGAAAGAGTGGTGTTTCGTAAACGACTCCTGTATTGTTGTCCCCGTCCGCTACATTTGTAAACAAACCGGAATCCCAATTCAACACCGGATAAAATCCCGCTGTCCGGGTGAATGGAAAGCCACTCCCTGTCTGTCCACGCACACTGGCATTCCAACCTTTATCACTGGGTGACCAGCGCACCAGGATATTGAACTGATGCCGCCGGTCGAAAATCGCCGGCAACCAGTCTCCTGCTATTGTTCGATCAGCCTTCGCGTACGTATAATGACCATTGACATTCCAATTCCGGTACATCCATTCAGCTCCAAAGGATATTCCATAACTAACTCCCTGCTCCGTCACAAAGTCCGGATCGGCTACCTTGCGCTTATCCCGGTTGATCTCAATCAATTGATCAAACCATTTGAAGTACAGTTCTGTCTTTAGTGTCAGTCCATGTCGCTGCCATTGAAGGCCGGTTCCGCTATGCCAGGCTGTCTGCACATTGTAGGGCACCGCCTCTCCGGTATTGTTGTAAAGCAGCCCTTCAGGTCCTGTGATATAAGCCTGGAAAAAATGAACTACATCCTGATTGGATCGCGCAGTTACCAGGTTTTGACTGTAACGACCGCCGGCAAGTGTCCACTGCCACTGCGACGTCGGCTTCCATTGCAAAAGAAACCGCGGTTCCAAGGAAATGTAGGAAACGGATGCATGGTAATGAATACGCAGCCCGGGCTCAATGCGCCAATGCTGCCAGGAACGCTCATACAAGCCGTAAACAGCAAGTTCCGAAGCGTTATCACTCCGATTGAACGTAATATTCCGGTAGTTTTTGAAGGTCAGATCGCTACGGATAGCATTGAGTGAAATTCCGTATTCCAACCGATTCTCTGCATGACCGTTTGCAAACCATAATTGGGCATTGGCTTGTTTGTACCCGGTCGAACGAGGGACACCTTCTTCGTAGAAATCCAGGCGATAATCACTGTATCCTACGCTGCCCCCGATGAGATAATCGGATTGCAGGGGAAGCACACGGAATTGCATGCCATAACCCTGGTTCTGCCAGCTTACGGAGGAATTTGAGGCCAAAGGCACCTCGTCACGTATCTGTAAAGAGGTAAAAGACAACTTGGATCCATTCTCCCCTTGCCAGGTCGTTTTCATAGTCAGATCCCTGAATTTAAAATCAAGAGCATCCCGGTAGGAAGCAGGTATTTGATTCTTCAGGTATGGCCACAATGCCTCCCTGCCGGCGAGCAGCCAGGTCCATTGCTGGTCTCCTCTGGCGTAGATCCTTCCCTGGAGCCTAACCTGGGCCGAGAGCGGATCTACACCGACCATCCCTTCCAGCGGCTTGCTGGCACCTTCCCGCAAACGCAGATCCAGGACGGAAGAAAGCCGGCCTCCGAAATTAGCCGGGTAAGCTGATCCGTAAAGGGTCACCTGTTGGATGGCATCCGCTGGCACGACAGAAAATGCACTGAGCGAATGAAATGCGTTAACGACCGGAATACCATCGATAAGCAAAAGATTCTGATGAGGGTCTCCACCCTGGATGTACAATTGTCCACCCTGATCACCGGTTGTGATGACCCCGGGCAGTTGAGTCAGGAATTGTGCCAGGTCCCCCTGCCCTAGCGAAGGCATTTGCTGAATACGATCCGGTGTGATCCAATAATTTCCCAGTGAAGAAACCGGAATTTGCTGATTGCTCCCAGTGACTTCCACCGTTCCCAGGTTGATGGCATCACTGCTTAAGCGAATCTTTTGGTACCATACCTCTCCTGCCGAGAGATCAATCGACTGGGCATGGGTCTGATAGCCCAGATACTGGACCGTTAATTCATAAAGGGTATCCTTCAAATGAGTAAAAATGAAATAGCCCTCATCATCCGTAGTGGTTGCCTGCCGATTTAGTTGAACTAGCGCAAATGCTAAGCCTTCACCGGATTCGCGATCAATGATATGGCCCCGGATAATCCCGTTTTGAGCCGAGGCAAACGTCCCTGCCAAAAAAAGGATCCCAAAACAAATCTTTAAGCCTGGATGCATACGTGCCGGCAAAGTTAAACCTTCCCATCCAAACCAACGATGATTACTACCTTTAAGGTATGGCAGGCAGTACGCAAGTTGTTGAAATCGATGGACACCGTATTAAACTGTCCAACCTGGAGAAAGTCCTTTATCCGGAGGATGAGATCATAAAGGCCGAAGTGATCCAGTATTATCTGAAAATTGCACCTTATTTCTTACGTCATAACAAATACCGCCCCCTGTCACTGGTCCGGTATCCAGATGGAATTTCCAGCCATGAATTCTTCCAGAAAGACCGGCCATCCTGGGCACCGGACTGGATTGAATCAATCCGCTTGGGCAAAGAGGAAAAAAAAGACTACATATTTCTGACCAATGCAGCTTCCCTGGTCTGGCTGGCCAACCTAGCCTGTCTTGAGTTGCATATTATGGAATTTACCAAACAAGATCCGGACCATCCCGATTTGATGGTTTTTGACCTGGACCCGGCACCGGAAATGTCCTTTGATCAGGTGAAGCAAATTGCTTACCTGCTTAAGGAACATCTGTTGGAGTTTGAATATCACCCTTTTGTAAAAACCAGTGGTGGTAAAGGATTGCATCTCTTCTGTCCGATTGCACCGTCTAACTCCCACGGAGAAGTATTCCAGGCAGCTAAAGATCTTTCCGAAAGTTTCATCAAAAAATATCCGCAACTCGGGACACTGCAACTCCGAAAGGACAAGCGGGAACAAAAGCTGCTGATTGATATCTACCGGAACCGGGAAACACAAACCGTCGTTGGTGCTTACAGCCTGCGGGGTAAGCCTGGCGCTCCCGTATCCATGCCGGTGAGTTGGGAAATGCTGGGAGACATCCAGTCATCCCAGGCATTCCAATTAAGGCAAGCCGCCGATCACATCGAGCAACACGGGGACGCCTGGGAGGGAATGCACAGCCAGGCAGTTCCTATTCATACGCACCGGCAACCCAAACTATCACAACCTTACAATCCGGAGGGCTTGAAACACAAGACTCCGGAACAGCTGGAAGAATACGCAGCCAAACGGGATTTTTCCACCACCCCTGAACCTCCTCCTGCTGTCACCTCCGGAACCGGACATGCGTTTGTTGTTCACCGGCACCATGCAACCAGTCTTCATTACGATCTACGCCTCGAAAAGGACGGGGTGCTGCTTTCGTGGGCCATACCCCGGGGATTACCACCGGAACCCGGGATCAAACGCCTCGCTGTAGAAACCGAACCTCACCCGCTGGCTTACCTGACCTTTGAAGGTGAAATTCCCAAGGGGCAATACGGCGCCGGATCCATGTGGATATTCGCCTCCGGTCAATACCGCAAAACCAAAGAAAAAAAGGATGGATTCTACTTTCAACTCACCGGCTCGCGCTGGGAAGCAGAATTTCGAATCCATCATATGAAGGACAAGGAATGGTTGTTGGAAAGGGTTTCTCCGGCACTCCACCATCCATATGAAAGCACCTGGCAGGTTATGCTTGCCGAACAGACGACCAGGATTCCAACCGGTTCTGATTACCGGTTTGAGGTAAAATGGGATGGCATCCGTGCCTTACTATTAATCTTCGAGGGTACAATCCGGATTCTTAGCCGTAATGGTCGCGAGTTAACGCAGCAGTTCCCTGAACTGGTAGCTGCACTATCCTATCTCAGAGCTTCCAATGCGGTACTCGATGCGGAGATCGTTCGCCTGGATGCAGTGGGTAGACCGGTCTTCAAACAGGTTATCAGCCGATTGCACCAATCCCATCCGGCCAAAATCGAGCGACTCTCAAAATCAGCACCGGTGGTTTGTTACCTTTTTGATGCACTCTACCTGGATGGGCGAAGCTTGCTTCAGGATCCTTTGATCCGTCGGAGAGCCTGGGTCCAGGATTTGATTAAGCCTGGTTCGCCCTTCCGCTTCAGTTCGGACGTGGAAGACGGCGCTGCACTGTACGAAGCGGCTCAGAAAATGGGCCTGGAAGGCATCATGGCTAAAAAAGCCACTAGCTATTACTATCCGGGCAAACGGTCGGCCGATTGGTATAAGCTAAAGTTCAGGGAGACCATGGATTGCTACATTGCCGGATTTACGGAGGGTCAGGGAGAACGGTCGTCCGTTTTTGGCGCTCTCCACCTTTTGCAAAAAAACGAACAAGAATGGATTTACCGGGGAAAAGTGGGTACCGGATTCGATATGGACTTTATGCAGTATTTAAGAGAAAGGATGGATGTCCTCCCCAAAACAACCAAACCTTTTGAAACGCCAACCGCTGATGATAAAGTCAGTACCTGGATTGCTCCGGAACTGGTTTGTGAAGTAGAATACGCTTCCATCACAGACCAGGGCACATTAAGGGAACCGGTTTTTAAAAGCCTGCTTGAAGACCGGTAGTGATCGAGATGTCAGTTTATTTTAGATTTTAGATTTTAGATTTCAGATTTGGCGTGGTGTGAGTTTGTCTTTGAAACGAAGACAGAAATACGTAATACATAAGTTCTTGCACACATCAACACGCAATTAACTTAAAGAGGCACAATAATTGATACATAAACAAAAAATGTAATATTATGCTTCGTGCCATTTGGAAAGGTCACATACGATTCTCATTGGTTACCATCCCTATCCGGATATACAGCGCATTAGAATCTTCTGCAAGCATATCCTTCAAGCAGTTGCATAAAGAAGATAATGGCGCAATCGGATATGACAAAAAATGCAAACAATGTGGTGAGGCCGTAAAAACCCAGGACATCGTCAAAGGGTATGAATACGAACCCGATCATTTTGTAATCATGCAGGATGAAGACTTTGATAAAATCAAACTCAAAAGCACTAAAGTCATTGATATCGAGGCATTTGTTGACGCTTCTGAGGTCCACCATACCCTTTTTGACGCACCTTATTTTGCAGGTCCGGACGGCGAAGTAGCTCAACAGGCCTATGGGCTTTTGATGGAAACGTTACGAAAATCCAATAAAATGGGCATCGGTCGCGTGGTCCTTCGGGACCGTGAAAACGTCGTATTAATTGCACCTTTCGATTCCGGTCTGTTGCTTTACAAACTTCGCTATCCGGATGAAATGCGTTCGATGAATCAAGTGCCCCAGATCGGGGACGTCAAAATCGATGAAGCGCAGCTTAATCTCGCAAATACCCTGGTAGAAACCATGACCAAACCATTTGCTAATCTCGAATTAAAAGACCGCTACCGGGAAGCGTTAATGGAGATTATCGATGCTAAAATAGCGGGTAAAGAGGTTATTGCCCGAGTGGAAGAAGATGCGCCCGTCGTCGATATCATGGCAGCCCTGCAGGCCAGTATCAGCCAGGCCAAGTCCCAAATGAAACCTATGAAGAAAGCGACCGGGGAAGCCAAAGAAGAAAAGCAGGAAGAGAAAATCCGGAAGATATCTTAGTTGCTCAGCGTCAACACAAGGTCCCGCTGACACTCAATGGCTCCTGGTTTATTTTTTTAAGTAACCACTCAGAATATCCTCTTGTTCCTCAGGCACCAACTTCCGGTATTGCAGATAGGCATCCATCGCTTTCTTATGCATCTTGGTCGCAAGAAAAGCAATGGTTAAATTAAACCATGCGTCGCTAAATTCCGGATCAATCTCCACGGCAACTTCATAATGTACGATAGCGAGGTCGTAATTGTTCGCGTCGAAATAGACATTAGCCAGATTGTAATGGGCCTCCAAATGCCTGGGTTGCAGGCTGAGGGCTTTGGTAAAGGCGCCGATGGCTTTTGCCGTTTCTCCTTTGCCGGCATAAATAATCCCCATATTGCATATTGCATCCGCACTGGAGCTGTTGGCAGCAATAGCTTCCAGATACCGGGCTTCAGCCCGCGGATCGCCAGCTTCATCCAGATAAAGGGCCTCTTCAAAAGGCGTACGGTGTGAAGCAAGTTTGCGCAATTTGGTTACTGGCGGCGTCTCCTCTTTTTCACCCGAATCAACAGATTGAAACAAATTGAGTTGGCCTTCGGCTTCTTGTATTTCGGCTTTGGATTTGTTGGCCTTGCGGAACCCGACTTTACGTCCGGGCCACTGATTGGGTTGATAGGAAATGATTTTGGCCATAGCGCAAAAATAGGCTTTTTACCATTAGATCAGTAACCTCCAGTGTGATAAGATTTGGGATTTAACGCCAATCTAAGATCGATGCGTCAGGCCAGGCATTGGATCATAATATTGGATTGAAAAGTTTACCACTATCTGCCCTGATTGGCCAATACCCTTAAATATTGGATCACATCTTCCAATTCACGATCACTTAGAACACCTCCGTACGAAGGCATCTCGGTACCAGGCTTGAATTGACCAGGGTCAAGGATCCAGGCTTTCAGCTCATCCAACCCCTTTTTGTGCAATGCCTTTTTCAAATCCATCTTGTCATTACCATCGTATCCGTGACATTGCAGACAATTGTACTGCTCGTACACATGCTGCCCCGCCTGAATCCTGGCGGCGTCAATAGCGGGTAAGGAAGTACCGCAACCCGAAACGCCTAAAAAAACGGCACTTATTAGGATAATTAGTACCCACGTGGAAAATAGCTTGTTATACATACGCCCCCTTTTCATATGTAGAAATTCATCGCGTAAAAGTAAGATCCTCCAAAATTGCCGAAATCCTTACTTTTGCGCACAATTTAATCCAAAGTTGTTTTAACCGCAGCCTTCGTAAGGCATCGTTTTTATGGCGTATATTTACACCCTATGAAGAAGATCCGCAACTTTTGTGTCATCGCGCATATTGATCACGGTAAAAGTACGCTTTCAGACCGCCTGCTGGAAGTGACTCAGACGATATCGACCAGAGATATGCAGGCTCAGGCACTGGATGACATGGATCTTGAACGCGAGCGTGGCATCACCATTAAGTCTCATGCCATTCAGCTGTATTACTCCCATACCGATGGCGAAACTTATACGCTCAATCTGATTGACACCCCCGGTCACGTGGATTTTTCATACGAAGTGTCGCGTTCCATCGCTGCCTGCGAGGGAGCTCTCCTGCTGGTAGACGCCACCCAGGGCATTCAGGCTCAAACCATTTCAAATCTTTATCTGGCCATCGGACATGACCTGGAAATCATCCCGATCCTGAATAAAATTGATATGGATAGCGCCATGATCGATGAGGTTTCGGATCAGATCATCGAACTGATCGGTTGCGGCAAAGATGAAATCCTATTAGCCAGCGGGAAAACCGGACAGGGCGTTCAGGAAATTTTGACCGCGATCGTTGAGCGCATTCCTGCCCCCAAAGGAAATCCCGAGGCGCCGTTACAAGCGCTCATTTTCGACTCCGTATTCAATTCTTTCCGGGGAGTAATCGCCTATTTCCGCATTATCAACGGAACCTTGCGGAAAGGAGATCAGGTTCGGTTTGTAAACACCGGCAAGCATTATCAGGCAGATGAAGTCGGCGTACTCCGGTTCACACCCGAGCCGAAAGAATCATTGGAGGCCGGTAATGTAGGCTACATCATCACAGGAATCAAAGAGTCCCGTGAGATTAAGGTTGGTGATACGATAACCAAGGTAGAAAATCCTTGTAAAGATGCTATCAAGGGTTTTGAGGACGTTAAGCCCATGGTTTTTGCAGGGATCTTCCCAATAGAAAACGAAGACTACGAAGATTTACGGGACAGTTTGGAGAAACTTCAGCTGAACGATGCATCGCTTGTTTTTGAGCCGGAAACTTCTGCCGCATTGGGATTTGGATTCCGGTGTGGGTTCCTGGGCATGTTGCATCTGGAGATCGTTCAGGAACGATTGAGCAGGGAGTTTGATCAGGAAGTCATAACCACCATCCCAAACGTTTCCTATTACGCCTATAATACAAGAGGGGAAAAGATTGTGATTCATACACCCAACGATCTCCCGGACGCCAGTGTCCTTGATTTCGTAGAAGAGCCCTTTATTGAAGCGCAGATCATCACCAAGCCTGAATACATCGGGGTGATCATGACACTATGTTTGGAAAAAAGAGGCACGCTGACCAAACAACACTATCTGACCCAGGACAGAGTCGAATTGACCTTCGAATTGCCCCTAGCCGAGATTGTTTTTGACTTTTATGACCGGCTGAAATCCATATCACGGGGCTACGCCTCTTTTGATTATACGCCGATTAACTATCGCCAGTCGGACCTGGTCAAGCTGGATATCAAGCTGAACAACGAGAATGTGGATGCGCTATCTGCGCTGGTACACCGGGATAAAGCCTATGCATTTGGCCGCAAGATCTGCGCAAGACTAAAGGATCTTCTCCCACGACAGCAGTTCATGATAGCCATTCAAGCTGCTATTGGAGCTAAGATCATTGCTCGTGAAACCATTTCCGCACTCCGGAAGGATGTAACCGCCAAGTGTTATGGGGGCGACATCAGCCGGAAACGCAAATTGTTGGAGAAGCAAAAGAAAGGAAAAAAGAAGATGCGCCAGATCGGAAGTGTCGAAGTGCCCCAAAAAGCATTCCTTGACGTTCTGAAGTTGGAATAATCCAAAATAAGGCATTGCATCGTTTACATCCCAATCAGATATAACCCGATACTTAAAACTTTTTCCCGCAGAATAAGCAGCATCATGACCTTTCGCTCGTTTTAGGGATAGACACAAATGATTTCCGAAACATATGAGGCACATCACACCCTTTGGGTTTATTGCTTTATGCTTTCTATTGTTTGCTACCGGTTGTTCCTGGTTCAAAGACGATGTAACCATCGTCGATAATGTGGAACCGGAATTCAATCTTGATTTGGTTGAAAAGCTAGATGCACCCTTTAAACCCATTCAAATTCGGGTTGCGACGCTGAAAGAACAGAATTGTAAAGCCACCATACACAACAATGCCTTCCGCAATGGGAGGACCATATTATTCAATATCAATCAATGGAGTGCCAACGAACCTTGTACCGATGAACTCAAAATACGGGACACGCTCATCACCATTGATGTATTAACGCCTGGCACCTATGACCTTAAAGTGCGTATCGCAACTGATTTATACAGCGATGGCACATTGACCGTTACTCCCGATCGCTATCTTTTTGAATGTAAAAAACCATTGGGTTTTGTCATCGAACGCACCGAAATGCTCCGGATACCGGATGATCTGGTATGGGGATACATTGCATTTACTAACTCAAAATTTGGATCGGATGCCGATCAGCTGGTTCAGGAGATGGCAGCAATGAACAAAGAGGCCAA
The DNA here is from genome assembly GCA_020636355.1 of Lewinellaceae bacterium. GTDB lineage: Bacteria > Bacteroidota > Bacteroidia > Chitinophagales > Saprospiraceae > JAGQXC01. The sequence continues at coordinate 365,520 of JACJYB010000002.1, forward strand.
CATCAAAAGCGGTAACTATGGCCATTTTGTAATGGAAAACCGCAATACCATTACGCTTCCTACCTTGACTAATAATTTGCCCGTCACCCGAACATTTGTTTTTCAGAACGAACTTTCCAATGAAGAGCTGAGTGCCTGGATAAAAAATCTTCATGAAGTTTATCAGGGTTCAATCAGTCTATCCTTAACGAATTCGCAGGGGGCTACCTGGAACTAGTACCGGGTATTCCTTTGGCGACTCCACGGATTCATTGTACACCCAGGCCATGCCGTCTTATTCCGTTCTAAGTGACCTGTCTCTGACTTAACAATTTGATTCCATTAGCTGCATTTGGTTGATAGCATTTGTACCTTCAAGACTAAATCGACAAAAGGAACGTCATGGACCAAATCGAATGGATAAATCTGATGTCTGACACCGTAACCAGGCCAACCGCCGGAATGCTTCAGGCTATGTTTTCAGCAGAAGTGGGCGATGATGTTTTCGGAGAAGACCCTACGGTCAATGCACTCCAGGAAAAGGCAGCTCAGCTTTTTGGCAAAGAAGAGGCTCTTTTCTGTCCTTCCGGCACCATGACGAATCAAATTGCGATCAAAGTGCACACCCAAGCCCTCGATGAGGTGATCTGTGAACAGACATCTCACATCTATCAATATGAGACAGGAGGATATGCCTACAATTCCAGGGTGGCGATCCAGCTATTATCCGGACAAAACGGAAAGTTGAAACCCGACCAGATAAAAACAGCTGTGCGGCCGGATCAGGATTGGTTGCCCCATTCCGCCCTGGTGGTGATTGAAAACTCATGCAATAAAGCTGGTGGTTCGTATTATACGCTGGAAGAAATGGAGGACTTATCCAAAGCCACCCACAGTGCCGGCCTAAAATTTCATCTGGATGGCGCCCGGATTTTTAATGTCCTGGCTGAAACTGGAAATACGCCGCTATCCGTAGGTAACCTGTTTGACAGCATATCCGTGTGCCTGTCGAAAGGACTAGGGGCGCCGGTCGGATCGGTTCTTATTGGCAACCGGGACTTTATAAAACAGTCAAGGCGCTATCGTAAAGTGATGGGAGGAGGAATGCGACAAGCCGGTTACCTGGCTGCCGCCGGCATTTATGCCCTGGACCACCATGTAGAACGGCTTAAAGAAGACCATTTCAGGGCAAAAGAATTGGGCCAAGTTTTGCAGCAATTGGAAATGGTTGAGCGGGTGGAACCGGTTCATACCAACATTATCGTCTTTCATCTTAAAGAACCAAAAGCGGATGAATTCCTCCGGAAATTATTACGTCATCGAATCAAGGCAGTTGCCCTGGGCCCGGCAACCGTGCGATTTGTGACGCATTTGGATTTTACGGAAGCAATGCTGGTCCAGACCCTCCGGGTACTCCAAACCATCGAATAGGCTTTTCGAATTCAGAAGAAGCCTCATCAAAACGAGCCAACTTCAACATAAAATGGGTTTGAATACCTCTTACCAAATGGTGATTCAAAAAGTCACAATTTCACAAACCTGCGAGCCAGGGTTTGTTGGTCACTTATGACTTTCAGGAGATATGCTCCAGCCTGTATTCCGGAAATATCAAGATGGTGATTTAACTCAAAATCATAATATCGTTTTACTAGCTGGCCAGTAAGGGACCAAATTTCCACATCTACATTTTCCAGTTCAGGTGATATTCTCAATATCAAATGATCAATCCCTGGATTCGGGTACAAATTCCAATCGGTATCATTCTGTGATAGGTCGTTTTTCCATTTTTGCTCCCCGGTGCTATTAAATTGCTGATGTACTGCGTATTCGATGTTTTCGGTTTGGATGTGGGCAATCAGATCCGATGCGCCTTCTCCGACATAAACCTGAGCTGAAGGCCCTTCCATACTCAAGATCTTCCAGGAAGGATTAGAACTTTCAAAAGTAAAGTTATAACCCTTCATGTCAATTTGTTCTGGGATTTCCAGATTCATCCAATAGGTATGTCCAGTCCATAATTCACCCAGATCACGGAATCGACAGATGGCGGTGCCGTATACTTCAAAAACCTGGTTCAGCATTGTGGAATTACCACAACCATCGGTCAGGTACCAGGTCCGCTGCACATCCAATCCTTCACACATGGCGATCGCCTGATCCTCATACCTTACACCTAACACAAAACAACTTATTATCCCGGGAACATGATGGTGGACGTAATCATACATGGAAATGCCCGCAAAACTGGCTACGTGTGCGTCAATCGGCGCATCTGCAATGAAGGTGATTGTACTTTCACAATAGCTGCCATCCGCAGCAGTAACCTGAAGGCTCAAAGGCTCACAAAGCGGGATGGCATTTGGCCGGCCGGATGAATCGAAAATAACCGCCCCGGTGCTCGTCTGAATAACTTCTATGCTTGTCAGGCAATCTCCCTCCAATCCCATACTTGAGGGAAAGATAAGGGTATCAATGCAACCTTCCAGGGCATAAGAAATAGCCGAAGGACACTCAATCTCACAAGGACATCCGAGATCCGGGTCTGTACAAAAGGCCGCCCAGGGCACATCGAACTCGGCATCGTCAAGGGCAACAAATGCTCCACATAAATGGTGTAAATTGCTATCATAGCACCCGCTTAGATCATTTTCATAGGCCCAAAATTGCGCAAGATGGATTAAGTTTCCTAGCTCGCCAGGGATGTTACCTGAAAGCATATTCCTGGCTAGCACCAGCCTAACTAAATTGGATAAATTGCCTAGCTCAGGAGGAATGCTGCCATCCAAAAGATTATTATACAAATCTAAAAGAACCAGTTGGTGTAGGTTACCAATAGATGCAGGAATAGGACCACTAATTTCTGAGCTATATATGAATAAATATTGCAGATTAACGAGATTTCCAATCGCAGGATCAATTGCTCCCGTCAAAGTTCCTCCTCCAAGAGACAGGCTCCTAAGTTCATTGAGTGAGTAAATTTCGATCGGAATAGGGCCACTGAGATTATTGGAAATAAGCTCCAGACGTTGAAGGTGGCTTAAAGAGCCCAGAAATGAAGGTATGGGACCATGAAATAGGTTGCTCGACAAATCCAGTGTACGAAGGTTAGTAAGGAGTACCAGCTCAGGTGCGATAATGTCATTAATTTGGTTATTGCGCAAATCAAGTTGATATAAATTACTTAATAGGGAAATGGACCGGGGGATCATTCCATTCAGTTGATTTGCACTTAATCGCAAAATTTGAAGTTGACTCAATTGACCGATTTCAGTTGGAATCGAACCAGTAATTTGATTTAAAAAATTCATTCCGGAGCGAATTTCATTGCCTAAATCCAAAGACTCCAGAGCTGCAAAATCGCCGATCTCAGGAGGCAAATTACCAGACAGGTTATTCCCAGGCAGATTAATCTGTAATACCTGGTTACCACTGAAGGTTAGCCCGAAGATATGGGTGAGGTCACAGACTACCGGAGTCGTGCTCATAATCTGATCCCAACCGGTCTTATTGGTCCAGCTATCGCCATTGGTGCTGGTATACAATGCCCGCAAAGCCATCAGGTCATCAGGATGCATGTTGGTGCATTGGCTGGAAGCGGCATGCGGGAACATATAAAGCAAAATAGGCCAACAGAGGCAAGAAATAAGACGCTTTGAAAGAATAAACAACTTTTGCATCGCTATTGATTTATGAAATTGCAGGATGGGCATTTTAATACAATATGAACTATGCTGGTGTCGGATTCAAGTTTAACATAGTATTGGATGCCGGAGATTGAGTGAACAGCACAGTCTTTGAGTAATTGACACCGGAAGGCATGTTTGATCCCCGAATAATCAGTCATTACACCGGTTACTCAATCGCCCTGCCAAAGTCCGAACTAACAACTAACTTAGATAGCACACCAATGACTGAAGGGCATAAATACGGACAACTGATAGCAGGATTATTCCTGTTGCTTTTCTGGCCCTTGCAGGCCCAGTGGCGAGGCCCGCTCTTTGATGTTTTTGATTCCAAAGACGGATTGCCTTCCAATTACATCTGGTCTATTTGCCAGGACAGTACGGGATTCATCTATTTTGCGCTCAGTGACCAACTGGTCCGATACGATGGTCGTACTTTTAAAGATTATTTTCATCACCCAAATGACACCCACAGCATAGGTCCCGGACAGATTAATAAGATGATTTATTCTTCCAAAACCGGAAAAATCTGGATGGCTATGCGAAGGGATGGGCTCAACTCATTTGACCCCGTCACCGAAAAATTCAACCATTACGGCCAATTTATTTCCAATTATATTTTTGAAGATTCAAGTGGGTTGATATGGCTGGGGAACAGCCAGTCCGAGCTTCTGCAGTTCGATCCGAGGACAGAAAAATTCAAGATTTATTCTCCGGATAGCTCAAGTGGGTTAAATATTCCCAACTCGACTATTTTAACCATTCTTCCCGACCGAAATGATGCCAATTACCTTTGGCTATCATATCTGGATTTATTACCGGACCCTTCCAAACCCATACCAGAACAATTAATTCATTTCAACAAGACAAGTGGCCAATTTATCCCGGTTCCCTGTCCCGGCGCGGCCTATTACCAGAACCAACAAGGCCAGCTATTTTCAGGCTCCTGGTTGCATGGATTGTGGCGATATGATCCAATAGACCAGTCCTGTATCTGGATGGATCTAGATACCACTTTCCCAACCGGATTGAGTACGAACTCCGGGGCTTTTGGCGTCAATCAAATCAACCGGAAATATTGGGTGTCCTCCCGCCAGGCCATCTTTGAATTTAATGACGATTTAAAACCAGAACCAATATTCTACCTGGAGGATATGGTCACATTTGGGACCATATTTAAAGATAACAGCAAAAATATCTGGGTAACCAGCAATGCAGGATTGTATGTTATGTCTCCCAGAAAACAAAAAATAGATTTCTTTAACTTAAATCAATTTGGGATACCCAACCGAATTTATCCGGGTCGCCTGGCTCATTTCCGAAAAAATAATGTAATTTATCTGGCCGGCGATTCCTGCATTTTCGAAATTCCATTAAATAAATTTAGCCCTGCACGTAAACTATTGGCACCTTCCGATCCGACCGGAATTGCGGTCGACGAAAACGATCGCATCTGGGTCGCTCTGGAAGATGGCCACTTCTACCTATTAAACCCGGATACCAAATCATTAATTCGCGCAAATAAATTAGGGTGGCCAGAAATCGAAATAAACCGACTTTGGCAATTAGTATGTTTTGAAGGACACTATTTAATCGGCATTAGTAGTAATGACGTTTATTGGATGGACACAAGAAATCCGGGCTGGAAGGTTAAACACCATCCTAGAGAACCACCATTAACCTTTGCTCATAACAGAATTGCCCGTACGAATGACGGTTCCTATTTATTGAGCTACGGGCCGGAAGTCATCGAAATAGATCTTGCCAGTGGGATTGAGCACCGACTCAATTCGGGGGGTACCTGCATCCAACATCCTGACGGTGATTATTGGGTCATCGACATCAATCATTTGGCTGTTTATTCCCGGATCGGTGACTCTCTAATCCTAAAACGGTATTACACCCCGGCGGATGATGGAATTCACGTTGGATCCGGCTATATGATTCATGTGGATTATCGGAAAAGAGTGTGGGTCTTTGGGGAATCTGGTATTTCAGTTATTGATCCCGCTACCGATCAGATACACAATGTAGGCGTCACCGACGGATTGGTAACTACGACCATTGATCCCATCCAAGTCGTGGAATTACCGGATCATCGTCTGGTCATGCCGAACGGAAACGGCATCATTGTATTTGATCCCGATCAACTCTGGGAGGCTACCTCTGCTCCTTATGGTCCTGTTTTAATTAATGAGGTTCGGGTGAATGGAAAATCCATTCCCCACGCGCTCATCAGGAAAAAGGAGCTCGAATTGTCACCTAATCAAAATACCCTGGAGTTTGAATTCCAAACGCTTTCCTACCCTACCGACCGAAATATTACCTATGCTTATCAGGTCAAGAATTTATCCGAAGGGTGGCAATCTATTGGACGTAGCAATCTGGTTACATTAGCTCAGATCCCTCCCGGAAGCTATGACCTTCAATTGAAAACCGGATCAAAAAGAAATGGTCCAGTTACGAATTTTTATTTTCTTATTCGTGCACCCTTCTACCGCAAACCCTCATTTCTGGTTACGCTGACTTTGATGTCACTAGGGGGGATTTTATTGTTGTACAGGCGCAGAATTAAAAACATTCGAAAAATCGAAGCGGAGAAATTAATCCACCACAAACAAATCGCCGAACTGGAACTTCAAACCTTGCGCGCACAGATGAACCCGCACTTTATGTTTAATAGTCTTAATTCCATAAAAAACTATATTCTGAAAAATGACCGGGAGCGATCGGCGGAATATCTTTCCAATTTTGCTCATTTAATTCGTTTGATCTTACAGAACTCGAGAGAAAAATTAATTACCCTCCAACAGGAATTGGATACGCTTCTGCTTTACATTGAACTGGAACGGGTTCGATTTAGAGAAGGGTTTTCATTTTCGTGCGAGATCGACGAATCAATTGATCTTGATGCCGTATTCCTACCCCCCATGATTATCATTCCCTATGTTGAGAATGCCATCTGGCATGGGTTGCTCCACAAAGAAGATAACCGGCATCTTTCCATTACCATTTGTCGTGATAAAACACGCGTATGTTGCATCATAAATGATAACGGCATTGGCCGTATTAAAGCATCCGAATTAAAAAGCAAATCGGCTACGCCTTATAAATCCATGGGAATGAGCATAACCAGTGACCGCATTGCGCTGATCAACACCATTAATTCCATGAATATCACCGTAGAAATAACAGATATTTACTCCTTGGAAAATCAACCTGCCGGAACTACCGTTAAAATAACTATACCCTATGAGAACAATTTTAATTGATGATGAATCCGACAGCCTGGAATCGCTGACAACCGAGCTAGGCGTTTATTGCCCCGGGATTGAAATAATTGGAACTTTTACCGATCCCAGAAAGGCGCTGGCCTTTATAAAAAACGAAAAACCGGAACTGGTATTCCTGGATATTGAAATGCCTTTTTTGAACGCTTTTGAAGTTCTGCAACAATGCCTGGACGTTCCATTAAAAGTCATTTTTGTTACAGCCTACGATCAATATGCTATTAAAGCATTTGACTTTAATGCCCTCGACTACATACTCAAGCCGGTCATGAAATCAAAGCTTGTGTCTGCCGTCCAAAAGGCCCTGGATAAACAAATTACTCAGATTGATCTAGAACAACTCAGAGCTTTAATGAATAATCTGGGTATCCAGAACAAGCCTGGACTGGAAAGCATTGCCATCCCGACCTCCGAAGGGTTCGAATTTGTTCACATCAGCAAGATTACTTACCTCCAGGCCGAGAGTAATTACACCTGGGTCTTTCTTCATAATCAGCAGCAAAAATATTTGGTTTCACGAACATTGAAGGAAATGGCAAACATGCTTGAATTCCCCCAGTTTTTTCGTACCCATCAGAGTTTTTATGTAAATCTCAACTACGCCAAAAAATACATTCGGGGACAGGGAGGAAGTATTATTATGCAGAATGGTGCAGAGATTCCTGTAAGCCGGAGTAACCGGGATGCCTTGATTAAGATGTTATCCGGATAATGTCACTTACTCAATCCCCCTCAACCTTACGACGGTTGATTTCATCACGGATCTTCGCTGCTTTCTCGTAATCTTCATCGCCAAGAACTTCTGAAAGCATCTCGTTCAGATCATCCAGTGAATATCTGGAAAACGAATTGACATCCTTTCGCATTTTGGGTTCTGGTTTTGTCTCGCCTTCTTCTTTCTCACCATCCAGGACAACACCAGCTGATTCCATGATGAATTCATAGGTATAGATGGGGCAATTGAAGCGGACCGCCAAAGCAATGGCATCAGACGTTCGGCTATCTATCTCAAAGATCTCCCCATTGCGTTCACAAATCAGGCGGGCATAAAAGATACCGTCCAGCAAATTGGAAATGATCACTTCCTGCAATCCTACATCAAATGTCTCCAGTGTATTTTTGAACAGATCGTGCGTTAATGGCCGGTTTGGTGCCATTCGTTCCATGGCAACCGCAATAGCCTGTGCTTCGAATCCTCCGATCACAATAGGCAGGCGCCGATTGCCGTTGATCTCACTTAATACAACTGCGTAATTATGGGATTGGGATACACTATGCGAAATAGCGACAATATCCAATTCGATTTTTGTCATATCCGTCATCGGTCCCTATTAACTGCTTTACATTTAACAGCAAAGAAACGAAATAGATTCTAATTTAGGTTTTTACCTTCCGGTATGTATCCAAAAATCTTTCCAAAATGGTGGCACCTATAGGGCAGCAGATTCTAATCTAATGCCCGGCTTTGAATTTTTTAACCGCCTCCGTGAGCTTGGGAACCACTTCGAACAGATCGCCTACAACCCCATAGTCCGCCGCTTTAAAAAAGGGCGCTTCCGGATCCTTATTGATGACAACAATCGTTTTGGAGTTATTCACTCCGGCCAGATGCTGAATTGCTCCGGAAATACCAACCGCCACGTATAAATTGGGCCGGATAGCCAACCCGGTCTGACCGACGTGTTCGTGGTGAGGCCTCCATCCGGAGTCAGCAACCGGACGGGAGCATGCGGTCGTCGCTTGCAATGCAGTGGCGAGATCTTCTATGATTCCCCAGTTTTCGGGACCTTTCATACCACGTCCGGCCGATACCACACGCTCAGCTTCAGGGAGGGGTACCGTCCCTTCGACACGCTCAACTTGTTTGACCCGTACCCGTCCCGGGTTAACACCTAAGGATTCGGCTTCAATTTGCAATGTAACTGGCTCCGTTGATAGCGGAACTGAATTGGACATCAGGGTGATTATTTTGACGGGGCTATTTATCGTGAGCCGAACATCAGCCTTTCCCGAAAATACCGTCTTACTGACCGAGAACCCATCACCCGTTTCCGGCAATGCGTTTACTCCGGAGACCAATCCTGCTTGCAGGCGTACGGCCAATCCTCCTGCTAACTGCTTACCTGTGGAAGAATTAGCAAGGATTAACAACCCGGATTCTGTGCGGTGCATGACAGAAACAATTGCATCGGTATAGAGCTGACTATCCAGCGTGGCCAATGCATCGTCTTTCAGGTGAATCACACTTGCAATACCATAGGCTGCAAGTGGACTCAGGTCGGCAACCGGTCCCAACACCAGAACAGTGGCGTTTCCTCCGGTCGTTGTTGCGACCCGTCTACCGTATGTAATGCATTCAAAGGCAGATTTCTTAAATGTGCCATGTTGGTGTTCGGCCAGGACTAAGACATTCATCATACTATTATTATTGAGGGTATATTCAGATTACTTTAGATTCCTCGTGGAGCAGTCTTACCAACTCGTCCATATCGTCCGGATCGACGAGATGAACACCACTTTTCGCAGGGGGTAAAGAAAATGCAACCACCTCAACCTTTGGTTCATAATTCAGGGCTGGGCGAACTTCCAGGGGCTTGGATTTGGCCATCATAATGCCTCGCATGTTTGGAATACGTTGCTCCGCCAAACCCTTGGCTGCACTTAATACAAAAGGAGTGTCTACTTCCAGGATCTCTTCTCCTCCCTCGATGTCCCGGTAGATAGTAGCGGTATTTCCCTGCAGATCCATTTTACTCGCGTAGGAAACAAATGGCATCGACAGCAATTCACCCAACATACTACCCACTTCAGATCCGTTGTAGTCGATGGTCTCTTTTCCCAGTAGAACCATGTCAAATCCCTGATCCTTTGCATAATCAGCGATCTGAGCGCTTACCATTCCGGAGGATACAGGTTCGGCATCTACGCGTACTGCTTTATCTGCTCCGATCGCCAACCCTTTTCTCAGGATGGTGTCATAATCCGTACCGCCCACGCTAATGATTATCACTTCTCCACCCACCTGCTCTTTAACTTCCAGGGCACGAACCAGAGCATACCATTCATCGTAAGGGTTCATTATAAAATTTACACCCGCGGACGAGAAAGATTTACCATCCGCACTAAACGCGATCTTTGCCGTCGTTTCGGGCGTTTTACTCACACAAACAAGTATCTTCATGGTTTCGAATTCATATGTGGTGATGGCAAATATAATGCTATAACTTCATATCCAAGAGAAAGTTGACTCAAAGTCAAAAACGAATTGATTGATTCATGCCTACACGACTGGAACAACTCCTGGAATTACTCGCGGCTCAACCGGACGAACCATTTATTTTGTTTGCTCTGGCCAAAGAATACGAAAAGGTCGAACCGGCCGAAGCGCTGGCATTTTATGAGAAAACACTGGAAAAAGACCCTGGATACCTGGGCGCTTATTTTCACCGGGGGCAACTTTTAGCTGAATTGGGTGAAACCGATCTCGCTATTGAATGCTTCGACCAGGGAATAGCCAAAGCCAAAGCATCTGGCGACCACCATGCGCTTAGTGAACTGATGAATGCCCGTACAAATGCAAGTTTTGATCTGTAGGATCTGATCAAACAGAAAAGACCCCGGTAAATACGGATGTCGCCGGCCCCCAAAGCCAGATGTCAGAAAAGGAGCCGGTATGAGCCCTGAAGAACTTAATTTCAAGGGACCCGCCGGGAACTTCCACCGGAATGACCTGTTCTCCCTCCAACCCTTCATGCAAGGCTAAAGCCAGAGCGCTGGCCGTAGCTCCGGTGCCACAGGATAAAGTCATTGCTTCAACACCTCTTTCATAAGTTTTAACGCGTAAAGAATCCTGATTCCACTGCACGAAGTTGACGTTAATACCTTGCGGAAACCGGGGTTCATGACGTATCGCCCTACCCGCTTCGACTACCTGGATACGATCCAGGTCATCGCTAAAATGCACATAATGGGGTGAACCGGTATCCAGAATGTACGGATTACCGGTAGCCTCTTCAATTTTGGGATCAGCCATATGAATACCAATCCATCCCCGCTCATCAATCAGGTATTCATGCAATCCATCTGCTGCCAGGAATGTACCGGAATCCATCAGGATACCACAAGACCGGGCAAAATGGACCGTACAACGGGATCCATTTCCACATAAAGACCCAAGGCCACCATCCGCATTAAAATAAATCATCTCAAAATCCCCGGCTCCTCCTATTTCCAGTAAGATCAACCCGTCGGCACCAATACCAAAGTGACGATCACACATCCTGGCTACGGTAGCCCGATCACCGGCGTTCAGCCACTTTTCCCGGGTCTGATCGATCATGACAAAGTCGTTGCCAGTCCCATGATATTTGGTAAATGGAATGTTCATCGTACTGGATTTACAATGGTAATGCTGTCCTGAACCGGATGAATACCCAGCCGCTCATTGCGTTGCTTGCTCCACAGCATCAGAATGACTAAAAGAACAATGAGGACTGCTGAAATGAGAGAAAACCGCCAACCAAACACATTGCCAATGTATTCACGTTCAGAAGATTCCAGCTCATTCAGACGGTCATTCCACTTTTTCATGATCAGCCAAAAAATTTAGAAAACAAACAAGCAGACAGCGAATTTATGCCCAAAAATTTCGTTAAAAATGATTTAAAAGGTTAAAATGCCCTTTCGTATCATATTCAAAGCCGTTATTTTTATTAATTGGACCGCTATTTGTCGCAAAAATAGAGAAAGAGAGCCAATCTATGGAGCGCCCAAAGGCTCCAACACTGTGATTTGATAACATCCGAACTATTGTGCTTATGAAAAACACACTGCAACTAATACTGGCATCGCTGCTGGGTGCTCTGATCGGTGTGGTGGTTTACAGCAATTTTATTGCCAAGCCCCAGCAAGTCATTGTCAAAGAGGTTGCGCAACCATCGACCAGCCAGGTAGGAATAAATGATATTATGTTTTCCGGAACACTGCAGCGAAATTACCGGGCTTCCACACCCAATGATTTTACCGCCGCTGCGAATTATGCACTTCCTGCTGTGGTATCCATTAAAGCTATCCAGCAGACCAATGACCGGTGGGGCAGCTTATCCAGGTCTTCCGGCTCAGGAGTAATCGTTTCCGCAGATGGTTACATCGTCACCAACAATCACGTCATCGAAAACGCTAAGGAAATCAACATCACCTTAAACGATAATCGGCAATACGATGCCCGGGTGATCGGGACGGATCCGACGACCGACCTGGCCCTGGTGAAAGTCACCGAAACAGAACTACCTTTTTTAACATTCGGTAATTCCGATTCACTCCAGATTGGGGAATGGGTCATGGCGGTGGGCAATCCATTGGGATTGCAGTCCACCGTAACTGCGGGAATTGTGAGCGCCAAAGGCCGGGACCTCAACCTGATCTCGGATCAATACCGGATTGAAGCATTCATTCAGACAGACGCTGCGGTGAACCCCGGCAACTCGGGCGGAGCACTGATTAACACCAATGGAGAATTGATCGGAATAAATACGGCGATCGTTACGCTCAGTGGGAAATACGAAGGATATTCATTTGCCATTCCGGGAATATTGGCTCAAAAGGTAATCAGCGATTTACGGGAATATGGTGCAGTGCAACGCGGCCTGCTTGGCGTCCAGATTCGCAACGTTGATATGGGGCTTGCACAAGATCTTAATTTCCGCCGCGTGACCGATTTGGCGGAAAATCTGGGACTGGAGAATGCCGAAGGTGTTTTTGTCTATGGCGTAAATCCGAAAAGTGGGGCGGAAGAAGCCGGATTGGTATCCGGAGATGTAATCGTTGCTGTCAATGGCATCAAAACGCCGACCATTTCCGTCCTTCAAGATCAGATCGGACGGATGCGGCCAGGTGACCTCGTGGAAGTAGAGTACGTCCATGATCAGAAAAAGGTTAAAAGCAAGATTCTGTTAAAAAACATGAACGCCCGGGTGGTTAACAATACACTGGTCGAAAGCTCTATTTTTGATGAGATGGGTATTACCGTAAAAGATCTCTCCGATTCCGAGAAGAAAAGACTTGGTAAGGATGGAATCCGGGTGACCGAAATAGAAGCCGGATCGCCTATTTCAAGAGCAAACATGCAGAAAGAATACGTAATAACCGGGGTTAACGGAGCCAAGGTGAGCAATGCCGAAGAATTAAAGATTGCCCTACAGAATGCAGAGGGACTGGTCTCCATCGATGGGTTTTATGAATTTGCCAAGGGAGAATACACCTACCAGATATGGAAAAATTAATACACTCCACTTAAAAATAAAAAGGGCAGGCATTCAACTGGATGCCTGCCCTTTTTTATACTTCTTCTGCATCAATTCCACCCAAAAGGTTGCACCAGATTTGGGTTTAACAACGTCTCACTGAATGGTATGGGCCTGTAATAATCCCGGGGCTCAGCAAATACCCGGTCTAGTTTTTCCGTGACGATTTGGCCACCATCTGCGCCATTTTCAAGGAATACAGTGACATCATCATCAATGAATCCAGCTTTGTAGTAGACCAGTTTGGCCCCTAATGAATTGGTCTCCTTTTGATCACCATCAGGTATTGATTCTGCCTGACTGATAAGGATGATGTCCGGAACCCCATCCCCGGTAAGATCGTAACGGCCCAATCCGGGGAAATACATTCCAACCGGTTTTACTTCAAGCAGTTTGCCGGCATGCCAGCGCATCAAATCATCAAAACGCCGACCTTCCAACGCAAATTCAATACGCCGCTCCCTCCGAATTTCCAGGATCACTCCCCGGTTATTGCCGGTCACATCAGGGTATTTGGATAGTTGAAAGGGATCCGGGTTACCGTTAGCAAGGGCCATGTCGAGGTGCGGCATTCCGACCCTGTCCCTCAGGACATTTACCGTATTGTTCAGATCAGACTGCGTCAGGGTACCCAATTCGGCAGTAGCTTCTGCATAGGTTAGTAAAACTTCCGCATAGCGCAATACCGGCAGATCCACACTTTCGTATTCGGATTGTTCGGTCGAATTCACAAATCCTTTGATCATCGTATAGCCGGTGAAGTTCTTGTTCAGCTCCTGTATGTTGGGAGTACTTTGACGATCGGCGAGGTTGATCCAACCCGGATAGGCCATAGTCTGACTCAACCGAGGATCCCGATTCTGGAACTCCTGCACAAATTGCATGGTTTCATAGCCGGTGAGATCTGTAAATGGTGTACCATCTGCCATCAGGTAACTCTGGATCAGGTCTCTGGAAGGACTTTGTTCGTAGTCTTGTATTTCGTATCGATATCCGGCATTTCTAGATTTTGAATAATCGTAAATGTTTGATAAGATCACTTCCGGATTGCCTGAAAGATCACCACTCACAAATAGCTGGTAATAATCTTCAGCTGGATTTCCTGTCGAATAAATGGAGAACATGCCTGAATCCATGATCTTCTTGGCAGCATCCCGGGCTACCGTCAAAAAATCATTAGCTGTTCCCTCGAGGTTTAGCTCCGGGTGATATTTCCGGAAGGTGCCTTCATACAGGGCAATGCGGGCCTGGATAAGCACTGCTACCCATTTTCCCGGCGTGCCAGTCGGCACCTCTTCCCAGATGTGATCCGCTGCAAACTGAAGGTCATCCATCATATTGGACACTACCATTTCCCGGGAATCCTGTGTCTTATACAACTCATCCTCATCTGCAGTGCTCAATACATGATCGTACCACGGCACATCGGAATACCGCTTGATTTTATCAAAATAGAATTCAGCCCGGTACAGTCTCGCCAGGCCGGCATAATGATCCCGGACAGCTGCGGATACGGCAGCACGTTCATAATTGTCAAGGAAAAAATTGATGGAGCGCAGTCTGCCCCAATCCCATCCGCTGGTCAAATTTTGCGATGTGGGATTTCCGGTCATGATGGTCTTGATCTCAACGGCACCGGTGGTGGCTGCATTATCCGATCCCTGATCCGCCAGATAGAGCCCCCAGGCGCTTGGAATGGACAGTAAGCCATTGGTGTACAGCTGAAGGTCTTCTTCGGTTTTAAAAAACACCTCAGTAGATATTGAATCCTGTGGTACCCGGTCAAGGAAATCTTTTTGACATCCCGAGACCAGGACCAGAAATAAGGTAATCGAAATATATAGTGCTGATTTCATTGTTTTTTCTTTTATAAGTTTCTGGCGCTTTGGATTAGAAGTCAAGGTTGATGCCCATGGAATACCTCCGCTGGAAGGGATAAGCATAACCTGCCCACGCACCGCCATTGGAATAAGAAGTGGCGATGGCTTCCGGATCTACGGTCTTGGATACCTGGGAGGACTCCCAGATATTTTCGCCACTTAAAAACAGGCGCAATCGACTAACACCCACTTTTTTGGTAATCTCCACAGGCAAGGTATAGCCGATGGTGATGTTTTTAAGCCGGATGTAAGCCGCATTCAATAAATAGTTGGTTTGTGGTATTGCAAGTCCGTTGTCTACCCGGTAGTCTGCCAGCCAAGCTTGTAAGATGGGGTATTCGGAATCGGTGTTGGCACGGTCCAACCCGGCATCCAGATAAGCCTGAGAATGTTGTGACCGCGCACTTTTACTATCATCTGACGGGCGGTAAAAATTCAGCAATTGCGGATATACATTGGCATAGGGTTGCTGATAAAGCCCCCAGAATAGATAATGCACGGGATAATAATCGCGCTTACCGACTCCCTGAAAATAAACTCTCGCATCAAATCCATTCCAGCTGACATTCAGATCTGCACCAAAACGGTAGCGCGGCTGAGAATTGCCGATAACCACGTAATCCCTGGGATCATTGACGGAAATACCTTTTTCTATGGTTTTGCTTCCATCCTGGTCGATGTATCTAGGCCAACCGGGCACGATGGCCAGTGCTCCCCATGGAATGATGTTGGTTTCATCCAGTTGATTGATCTCATCCACCGATTTGAATAATCCATCGCTTTCCAGTCCCCAGATCTCGCCGATCTGTTGTCCGGGATAATAGGCTCCACTGAACAATAGTTCGTCATTGGGATAGCGGGTTATTTCAGATTTGCTATCGCCGACGGTCAAGGCTATTTGATAGTCCAGCGGTTTGTTGATTACCTGCAGTTTATTCCGTAGTTGTATACTGAGTTCCCATCCTTTGGTTTGCAGATCTGCCACATTACCGGCAGGAACCGCTGTACCAAGAACAGCAGGAAGTTCCCCTCCGGGAGCCAACATGCCTTTCGTATTGCGAACGTAATAATCAAAGGTTGTAAAAATACGATCCTTGAAAAGGCCAAACTCCAAACCTCCGTTCGTGGTCTGGACAACCTCCCAGGAATAATTGTTGGGATCCACATTTAACCCAGGAGTTCCGATGTAGCGCCGATAATCGCCATCGATCAGGTATCCGGTTGTGCCCGAAGGAAGGTTCAATATGTAGCCGTATTCGTCCACGGATTGATTCCCTAATGACCCATACGAAGCCCTAAGCTTCAGTGTTGAAAAAATTCCAGAGACCGAGCGGAAGAAATCCTCCTCACTAACGATCCAGGCTGCGGACACGGAGGGGAAAAATCCCCAGCGATTGTTGCTTGGAAAACGTGAAGTGCCATCGTATCGTCCGTTAAATTCAAAAATGTATTTGTTGTCCAGGATGTAATTCAGTCGACCAAAAATACCCTGAACTGCCCAATCCACATACTCAACATCGACGGTCTGCTCACCCGATGCCACACCGATGAATGGCAAGGAGCCCACGATCAATTTGTCCCGGCGAGCCTGGGCTTCCTCCTCCACATAACTTTCCTGATTGTATCCCAGAATAGCCTGAAATTGGTGCTTTTCGAACGATTTGTTCAAGGTCGCAAAGAAGTTGTAGGCATTATACGCATCGGATGTCCTGCGTTCAAGCGCATAACCTTCACCACCTTCCAGTCGGGTATCCGAAGGGCCGTAGCCGATTGAATAAGGGCGGCCATCCTGGTGAATTTTTCCAAAAATGCGTTTGAATGTAGCGTCGCCGGTCAAGGTCAGCAATCCATCGAACAAGCGGGCATTGGCCCGGTTCATCGTCTGAAATCCGTAGGTAGTTCCGGTGTACCTTCCTCCGTCAACAATTCTTGCTGCCGTACGGCCAGCGTCGGTATTCGCCCAGGATCCATCCGGGTTGGTAGCTACATCAACCGGCCTTAGGTCGTACACATTCGGCAGAGAATATGCCGGCGCATCGCGATCGGTCTGGTAAATATTGGTATTGTTCTCGATGTCAAGCCATTTCCTGGGGGTAAAGCCAAGACGACTCCTGAGGGCTTTCCTGCTCCAACTGTCTGTTGTTAGCTTATTTAATCCATCTTCACCGGAAACATTACCTGAAATGTAATAGTTGAACCGGTCTTTCGAGCCACTGAATGAGACATTGTGTGATTGGGAAAAAGAGTTGCGTTTGAAGAAATAATCGTTCCAGTCTTCGCTTCCCATATACACGTATTGGTTGGGATTATTCGGATCCAGGCGTACCGATTCAACCGAAGGATCGTTGGATCTTTGTTTGGCCCACAGATATTCTTCGTCCGAATAGTTGTTGTAATCCCAGGGGGTATTATTGGTAGATAATTCGGCAATGCGCAGGAAGATGTAAGGGTCCGTAACCGGATTGGGCAGAACGGTCGGACTGGCCACCGATAGATAATTGGAATAGGAGATCTTATCCTGCTTGCCGGTTTTAGTGGTGATCAAAACAACCCCAAATGCTCCTCTTGCTCCATATATAGCAGCTGAGGATGCATCTTTCAGGACTGAGATAGAAGCAATATCACTGGGGTTCAGCACATTCAACTCTCCGTCATCGTAAGGCACGCCGTCGACGACAAACAACGGGCTTCCACCATTTATAGACGTGAAACCACGAATATTAAATTGTGCGGCGGCTCCTGGCTCTCCGCCGGTAAAATCCACATTAAAATTGGGTACCAGTCCCTGTAATCCCTGCGAAAGATTACTGATCGGCCGGTTTTCCAATTGCTCGGTATTGATCTGATCCACAGCGCCTGATAAATTGGCTTTCTTCTGAGTGCCATAGCCGACGACGACGACTTCGGAGAGATTTACGGCGTCGGTCAGTAAGCGAACTTCCAGATTGGTCCGGCCATTAATGGCAATTTCCTGAGATTTCATTCCAATGTAGGAGAAAACCAGTATGCCATCCGCCGGAGCATCTATTAAAAATGTTCCGTCTGCTTCCGTAATCACTCCGGTATTCGTAGACTTCAAATTGATTGAGACGCCAGGTAGCGGAGTGGCCGTTTCATCATCAAGCACGACACCGCTTATTTGGATGTTTTGTGCATTCAGAAATAAGGGAAGCAAAAGCAAGCCGATCAGCCTCCACAGGTTCTTTTTGAAAGGTAATGGTTGGATCATACAGACTATTTATGTGTAATAAAGATATTTACATATTACAAAATAACTAATAAACATAGCGGGCTTTGCCGCAAAAATCTCGAAGCTACGTGAACACCTTGTGACCTTAATATGAATTAATTATTAAATTAATCCTGCCTTATTTTCGTAACCCATGCTGTACCCAGGCTGAGAGTGCTACATTTCTTAGTATCTTTTCCGCCGGCAAATCAAGATATAATTGATGAGTAGCAAGTCTGGGATTAATGACCTCGCCTTCAATCAAAATGAAGATGCCATGAAGTTGGCCATCCGGAAGATGGAAAAGCGGTTGGAGCAGATTTATGAAGGTGGAGGAAAATCTAAAATCGAAAAAGAGCACCGTAAAGGGAAAATGACTGCTCGTGAGCGAATCTCCTACCTATTGGATGATCCTTCGGATTATCTGGAGATTGGGGCCTTCGCCGCCTACGAAATGTATGAGGAGCATGGGGGGTGTCCGGCAGCTGGGGTCGTTGTCGTCCTGGGAAAGGTATCGGGCAGGACCTGCGTGATCGTTGCCAATGATGCGACCGTTAAAGCCGGGGCATGGTTTCCGATGACAGGCAAAAAAAACCTGAGGGCGCAGGAAATTGCTTATGAAAACCATCTGCCAATCATTTATCTGGTAGATAGTGCAGGTGTATTTCTACCTATGCAGGACGAGATCTTTCCCGATAAAGAACATTTCGGCCGGATTTTCCGGAACAATGCCAGGATGTCCTCGGAGGGAATCCCCCAGATAGCAGCAATTATGGGTAGTTGTGTTGCCGGTGGAGCCTATCTGCCCATCATGAGCGATGAATCATTAATCGTTGCAGAGACCGGGTCCATTTTTCTGGCAGGTCCCTATTTGGTAAAAGCGGCGATCGGAGAAGACATTGACGCCGAGACCCTGGGAGGAGCAGATACACAAACTGCAATCAGCGGCATCGTTGATTTCAAAGCTGCCAATGATCAGGAATGCCTGGATACCATCAAAAAATTGGTTGCTCAGTTCGGTGAGCGGCCCAAAGCAGGATTTGACCGGACTGACCCTGCCGCTCCGGCACTTACGGAGGATGAAATCCTGGGGCTTTTTCCTGAAAATCATAACAAACCCTATCGGACCATTGAGCTGCTTAAGCGTCTGGTGGACCGGTCGGAGCTAACCTTGTACAAAGAAAATTATGGCAAAACCATCATCTGCGCCTATGCCCGGATTGATGGCTGGGCAGTCGGAATTGTGGCCAATAACCGGGAGGTGGTAAAAGCGTCCAACGGGGAGATGCAGGTTGGAGGAGTGATTTATTCGGATTCGGCGGATAAAGCGGCCCGATTCATTATGGTGTGTAATCAAAAAAAGATCCCGTTGGTTTTTCTGCACGATGTGACCGGCTTCATGGTAGGCAAACGGTCAGAACAGGGAGGCATCATCAAGGATGGAGCCAAAATGGTCAATGCAGTGGCCAATAGCACCGTCCCAAAATTGAGCATTGTCATTGGCAATTCGTATGGGGCCGGTAATTATGCCATGTGTGGAAAAGCCTATGACCCTCGGTTGATCGTAGCTTGGCCATCCGCTAAAATTGCTGTGATGGGTGGTGAACAAGCCGCCAAAGTCCTCACCCAGATCCAGGTGGCATCCATGAAGTCACACGGCGCCAAAACTACTTCAGAAGAAGAAACCGAATTATTTCGCACCATTTCCGAACGTTACGATCGGCAGACGACCGCCTATTATGCTGCGGCCAGGTTATGGGTAGATGCCATCATCAACCCGATCGAGACCCGCAAATGGATCTCTACCGGAATTGAAGCTGCCAATGCAGCGCCGGTTAAACCCTTTAACGTAGGTGTAATTCAGACTTAGCATGCCCGTATATACCGTTAAAACACTGGCCGGACTTGAAGCGGTTTGTGCCAAAGAAATTGTCGACCTGGGCTATCCGAACGTAGAGATTCGTACCCGGGCTGTCCAGGTGGAAGCTCCGGAGCGATTCCTCTATGAAGCCAATTACCGGTTGTACACCGCGATTTCCGTCCTGGAAACCATTTTGTCCGGGTCACTGCGCCAACCTCGCGACTTATACAATCAGCTGGCTGCTATTCCCTGGGATCAGTACATGGACCAACAGCAAACTTTTGCTTTTAAAGGACATGTCAGCTCAACATTCTTTAACAACAGCATCTATGCGATGCAATTGGCGAAAGATGCCCTGGTTGACTATTTCCGGTCGAAGTATGGCAAGAGGCCTTCTGTAGACCGTGACCATGCTGACCATCATTTTGTTTTGCGCGTCAATGAGGAAAAATTTGAGCTCAGCCGCGACGCCTCGGGAGCTCCGCTTTTTCAACGGGGTTACCGGCAGCAGACCGGCAGAGCGCCGCTTAATGAAGTATTGGCTGCCGGAATCATCAAAAGTATGGGCTGGGATCCATCCCGGCCATTGATTGATCCGATGTGCGGGTCCGGAACTTTTATTATTGAGGCTGCAAGAATGGCAAGAAATATGCCCGCTCAAATGCATCGCAAACAATTTGCCTTGTTTCACTGGCCCGAATTTCAGCAAGATCTCTGGGCTGAAATCGTCGAAAAAGCCAACGCAGCCATTATCCAGGCATCGGAAGCGCGTTTAATGGGGGCCGACCAGGATGGCAGAGTAGTCGAAATAGCGCGTACAAATGCACAAAGTGCTGGTGTGGATACCATCACCCAATGGAAACAAGTAGCCTTTCAGCAATTGCAGACACCCTGGCCCGACCCTGTCCTGATCATGAATCCACCGTACGACATACGCCTTCAACACCGGGCGATCGAACAATTTTATAGCGATATCGGAACGGTACTAAAACACCAGTTCGCTCCTTGTGAAGCATGGCTGTTTTCTGCAAATCCGGAGGCCATGAAGGCTATCGGACTGCGTCCTTCCCGTAAAATAGCCCTGTATAACGGACAATTGCCTGCACAGTTAAGACAATTCGTTATTTTCGCAGGGAAGCGCAAAGATCAATATGATTAGACTTCTGGTAGTTGTTGTTGTTCTTCTCTCGGGCATGCACCTGACATACGGGCAGGCTACCCATATGCCTCAGGACAGCTTAAAGCAGACGTTCAATTCATCTCAACTTGCGCGTCTGGAACAATTTAAAGTACCTGCTGAAAACAATCTCCTGCTATCCAGGTCTTTCCAGATTCCACAAGTAATCCCATTTCATTTTGGCGCCATTTGCAAATGGGAAAACATGGGAAATCAGGACCATAAGATGCCCATGAAATTCCGGCTTGGATCCCTCTCCTATGTCAATAAACTGGAACAACAATACCTAGTCAAATGGGATTCCGGAAAACCACAATCCTTCCAGCCCATAAAAGGAAAAAACTAAGCACGGCGTCTCCAGGTTAATCCACACCGGGCAGCCAACAAATTCCCCTGCCAAAATTTCTAAACACTTGCTCCCTGCTCCCTACCCGATCCTCTTTACTCCATGCTCCATGCTCTCTGCTCCTTGCTCCATGCCCCATGCCCCATGCCCCATGCCCCATGCTCAACCTCTTTTACTTCTGGTACCTCTTTTACTTCTTTTCTTTATATCTTTCCCTAGCAACAAAAATGGATTATGAACCGAAGAATACAAGTACAGCTATCCGTGATGATGTTCCTGCAGTTTTTCGTGTGGGGATGCTGGTATGTCACGATGGGCACCTACATCACCAAGCTTGGATTTAATGGCACACAATTCGGTAACGCTTATTCTACCACAGCCATCGGCGCCATCATTGCGCCCTTGCTGGTAGGTACGATTGCTGACCGGTTTTTCGAAGGACAGCGATTGCTGGGAATCCTGCATTTACTGGGAGGACTTTTACTCTATTGGGTTACTACGGTCACGGATCCCAGTGGATTTTTCTGGGTTATGCTGCTCTATTGTGTATGTTACATGCCTACGCTGGCGATTGCCAATGCCATCGCATTCAACCAAATGCATAATCCTCAAGAGCAATTTCCACAGGTGCGGGTATTGGGGACCATCGGCTGGATAGCCGCCGGCTTTACCATCGCAGGTACATCCTATCTCATCAAACAAAACATTGAACCAACCAATATCCCATTCAAAATCGGGGCAGCTGTCTCTATCCTGCTCGGCTTATATGCTTTTACCCTTCCTAAAACACCACCTAAAGGTAAAGGTGAAAAAGTATCCATCACCGCCCTATTGGGTCTTGACGCGATTGGCTTGATGAAAAAGCGATCCTTTGCCGTAATGATCCTGGGATCTTTACTGATTTGCATACCCCTTACTTTTTATTACAATTCCACAAACCTCTTTCTCAACGAGAGCAATGTAACCGCCGCCGCAGGCATTATGACGCTTGGCCAATGGTCAGAAATCTTATTCCTGCTTCTGATGCCTTTGTTCTTTAAGCGTCTCGGTGTCAAAAAAATGATTTTGATCGGTGTTGTTGCCTGGATTATTCGCTATCTGTTATTTGCCTACGGAAACGGCGACAGTCTGATCTGGATGCTCTACCTGGCCATCATTCTGCATGGAGTATGCTTCGACTTCTTTTTTGTGACCGGACAAATCTACGTGGAAAACGCCGCTCCTGAGCAGAAACGGGCCAGCGCGCAAGGGCTAATCACCCTGGCTACCTATGGTGTGGGCATGTACATCGGATCGAGGGTTCAAGGTTTGATCCAACAGAAAAATGAATTTGTTGATGCTACCGGTCAGATTACCAACCATGATTGGTATCACATCTGGATCTTCCCGGCGATCTTGGCCGCTATTGTCATGGTCATTTTCGCCATCTTTTTTAATGAAAAAGCCAATGCTCAAAAAGAACCGGCATGAAAGTAAAATTGCTCTTAATCCTGTTTTTCATTCAAATCAATTATGGATTGGGCCAAAGCTTCGATGTACTCATTCGCAATGGTAAAATTCTGGATGGTACAGGCAACCCTTGGTACCTGGGAGACATTGGTATTAAGGATGGTGATATTCTGGAAATAGGTGATCTGGCCAGTCGGTCCGCTCAGAAGACCATCGATGCAAAAGACCAGATCGTGTGTCCCGGATTCATCGATGTTCACGCGCATGTGGAAGGATCCCTTGAGAACCGGCCCACCGCAGATAATTTTATCCATGACGGAGTTACTACTGTAGTTACCGGAAATTGCGGTGGTTCCCGAATCGACCTCGAACAATATTTTAATGACCTTCGCAAGGAAGGCATCAGTATCAATATGGCTTCCCTGATCGGACACAATACCATTCGGCGTACCATCATGGGTAACGAAGACCGGGAACCCACTGCGGAAGAATTGGACAACATGGAAAAACTGGTGGCGCGTGCCATGGAGCAGGGAGCGGTAGGCATGAGTACCGGATTGATCTATCTTCCGGGCACCTTTGCCAAATCGAACGAGATCGTATCGTTAGCGAAGGTGGCTCATAGCTTTGGCGGAGTCTATGCCTCCCATATTCGCAACGAAGATGAACGCGTGTTTGCCGCGATCCGTGAGGCGGCAGATATTGGCGCGGAAAGCGGCATTCCAGTCGAAATTTCCCATTTCAAAATCACAGGAAAACCCAATTGGGGCCGTACCGGCGAAATGATCGATTTGGTCAATGCATATCGCCATCGGGGCGTTGACGTTACCGTCGATCAATATCCATACACCGCAAGTTCCACCAGTCTGGATGTATTACTACCCGACTGGGCTCTGGAAGGCACCGATGAAGAAGTGATCAACCGGATTCAGGACCCAATGACCCGGAAGAAGATTCAGAAGGAGATGATCCAACTATTGAAAAAAAGCGGTTTCAAGAATTACAGTTATGCATTCGTGGCTTTTTGCCCCTGGGACTCTACCATAAATGGAATGAATCTGCATGATGTCAACATCAAGCAAGGCGGCAAAGGCAAAGCTGCTTCAGAGACCGAAACCATCCTGGACCTTGCCGTAAAACGTCGGCGGGTACAGATGGTCTACCATAAAATGAATGAATCTGACGTGGAAACCTTGATGCAATTGCCCTATGCGATGATTGCATCGGATGCGGGAATTCCTGCCATAAATGTTGGTTCACCCCATCCCAGAGCCTACGGCACCAATGCCCGCGTACTGGGGCGGTATGTACGTGAACACCAAACCTTAACCTGGGAAGATGCCATCCGGAAGATGACTTCTTTGCCGGCCCGCAAGTTCAATTTGAGTCACCGTGGAATCCTCATGCCAGGCTTCGCAGCCGATGTGGTTATCTTTGACCCTACCACGGTCGGAGACCTGGCTACCTTTGAACAACCGCACGCATACAGCACCGGCATCAATTATGTGTTGGTAAATGGGACATTAGTTGTCGATGAAGGCACCCACACCGGAACTCGACCCGGACAAATAATCACCGGACCGGGCTTAAAAAACCAATAGCAGATCCGGCGTGTTCTATTCATTACATTAAACTTTATACCATCAGTGCGACGTAGTGGATATGCCGATTTGCCTCTTCATGGAGGACGCGTACCAGCCTGGCTGGCCGAACGGATGGCGCTTTTGGGAAGAGCCATTATCGAAGCTGTGGTCTATGAGTTTGGCAAGGATGAAGTGCTGCGTCGTATGGCAGATCCATTCTGGTTCCAGGCTTTGGGTTCGGTGATGGGCATGGACTGGCATTCATCGGGCATCACAACTTCGGTTATTGGAGCACTGAAGAAGGGCTTGAAGGATCGGAGTAAAGAACTCGGTATCTATGTTTGCGGCGGCCGTGGAAAACATTCCAGGAAAACACCGGACGAACTCATCTTGCTTTCCGACCGCCTGGGTCTGAATGGTTCCGAACTGGTCAAAGCAAGCAAGCTGACTGCAAAAGTGGACAATACCGCCGTACAGGATGGATTTCAACTCTATTTACACGCCTTTTTAGTCACGGACGATGGTAAATGGACGGTAGTCCAGCAAGGGATGAATGGGGATTCCGGGTATGCCAGAAGATACCATTGGCACGGACCGGCACTCCGATCATTTGTCGATGAACCCCATGCCGGTGTATGCGGTGACAATCAGGGCCTCATTCTTAACCTGACCCACCGCGACGCCAATCCAACCCGCGTCAAAATTCTGGACCTGAGTCACGAGCATCCCGCACATCTGTTGCCCGAAATAAAAAAGCTCTTCATGCCTAGGCACCACGATGTCCGACTGACCGATTTTGACCTGAAAAGGCTGGGTTCTGTGGTAGCCCTTTCGCATGAACACCAGCCCGGGCTTTTCGAGGACTTTCTGTTACTCCCTGGCCTGGGCCCCCGCACCTTACAATCGCTGACCCTGGTTTCGGAGGTTATCTACGGAACCAGCAGCCGTTTTTCGGATCCTGCCCGCTATTCATTTGCACAAGGCGGCAAGGACGGCCATCCCTTTCCGGTACCACTAAAAGTCTATGATGAGTCGATCCGGATCCTCGATCAGGCGATTCAAAAAGCCAAAATTGGTCATTCGGATAAACTCAAAGCCTTACAGCAATTGCATGAACGAAGTAAGACGATGGAAAAACATTTTCAGCCTGATCCGGCCGGTTATGAAGCATTCATTCAGGAAGAGTGGAGGAATAAAGACCACTATGGTGGGCGTACGGTGATGGATAAACCAAAGCCAAAGGGGCCCAATTCTCAACTGGAGTTGTTTTGATATTCATCCCTGACTTTACTTCCCCAGGTAAGACTTCATCCCGCTGGTATTCCAATCAAATTTATTTTACCGGCGGCTTCCCCCGAAATGCTACTTCCAGTAAGTCGGAAAAATGACCGGCAAAATGCACCTTAAGCCCTTTCTTGACGTAATCCGGGAGCATGTCAAAATCATTTTTGTTTTCTAATGGAAAGATCAGTTCTTTGATCCCCACTCGTTTGGCTGCGATGGACTTTTCCTGCACCCCGCCGATCGGTAACACCTTACCGGTTAAGGATAATTCTCCGGTCATGGCGATCCCGGGCTTGACCGCTTTATTGACGGCCAGTGAATATAGCGCCAGGGCCATGGTCACTCCCGCGGATGGTCCGTCTTTTGGGGTAGCACCCGCCGGCACATGCAGGTGAATGAAGTTTTCATCAAAAAATTTATTGAAGCGCTCATCATGACTCAGGAGTGAACGCACATAACTGTAGGCTATTTCTGAAGACTCCTGCATCACACTCCCCAGTTGACCGGTTTGTTTAAACCCACTGCGCGCCGACTTAATGGCAGCAGCCTCGATGTATAGCGTAGCACCGCCAAAAGAAGTGTAAGCCAGCCCCAGCACGACACCGGGAATCGGCTTATCGTAGAGCTGCTCGGTATGGAAGATAGGCTTCCCAAGAAATCTTTCCACATCTTCCTTGTCGATGTGCAGGTCCGCCTCCTGTCCTTCAGCCAGGGCCAGGGTAGCCTTTCGAATAATCCTCCGGATAGCCTTCTCCAGGTTCCGCACCCCAGCTTCCCGGGCATAATTGTCAATGATGTATTTCAGTGCTGTTTTGGTAAAGGTGATCTCGTTGCGTTTAAATCCATGAGCTTCCAACTGTTTCGGTACCAGGTATTTACGAGCGATTTCAACCTTCTCCTCCATAATGTAGCCGGATAGCCGGATGACCTCCATCCGATCCAGCAAAGGGCCCGGGATGGTGTCCAACTGGTTGGCGGTTGTGACAAATAAAACATTGGAAAGGTCAAAAGGAATGTCCAGGTAGTGATCCATAAATTCCTGGTTCTGCTCAGGGTCCAGCACCTCCAGGAGAGCGCTGGCCGGGTCTCCCTGGAAAGACATGCCAATCTTGTCGATCTCGTCCAGCATGATCACCGGATTTGCCGTTTCTACCCGTTTCAGGCTTTGTATGATTTTACCGGGCATAGCTCCAATATACGTCCTGCGGTGACCCTTGATCTCCGCCTCATCCCGCATACCGCCAACCGAAAATCGGAAAAACTTGCGATTCAATGCAGAAGCGATGGATTTGCCAATGGAGGTTTTCCCGACCCCAGGTGGGCCTACCAGGCAGATGATGGATCCGCCGATCCGGCCCCGCTTGATGATGGTGCTCAAATACTCCAGGATGCGGTCTTTGACGTCCTGCAGTCCATAATGATCGCGATCCAGAATGCGCCTGGCCTTTTTGATGTCAACACTGTCCTGGGAGTAAACTCCCCAGGGCAAATCGGCTATCAATAACAGGTAATTCCGGGTGACGTTGTATTCCGGCGATTGTGGATTGAGAACCTGCATTTTCTGGATCTCTTCATCGACCACTTTTTGCGCCTCCGCAGGTAATTTTTTGCCTGCCAGTTTTTCGCGCAGTTGTTCAACTTCATTTTCCGTCTCATCTTTTTCCAGACCCAGTTCCTTTTTGATCGCACTGAGTTGTTCCCGCAGGAAAAACTCCCGTTGTTGTTCCTGGACCTTTTCGTTGATCTGATCGTTAATTTTTTGCTGGATCTTGGCGACCTCGTATTCTTCCCTTAGCAATTCCATCAGGAATTGAGCGCGCTCCTGCAGATCTGTTTTTTCAAGCAGAAGCTGGAGGTCATCACTGTCTGTGGTAAGGAGATTGGAGATCAGGTCCATCGTTAACCCCGGCGTATCGTAGTTCAGCTGAGCGACCAATTGGTTGACCTGCTCCTTGAAGGTGGGATTTAATTGCAGTAACTCCTTCACCTGAGTGCTTATGGCCAGCATATAGGCTTTCAACTCCGTACCAGGTTTGTCTTCCGGATCCGTATGATAAGTAACTTCCCAGCGCAGCCTGGGCACCACCAGTGAGATGCGCTTTTTACGAAAGCGCTTCACCGCCTGCCCGAGGATTTGCAGGTTTCCGTTCGGCAATGGATTCGAGCGGAATACGTGAAAGATGGTTCCCATATCATAGTATTCGATCTCGTCGCCCACCTGATCCTTGACATAGACCAAACCCACGTTGCCATTGTCCTTATCCAACGCATGCTGGACCGATTCGATGTCTTCTTTGCGATCAATCAACATGGGAATCACAATCCCGGGAAAAATGGGTCGCTTAAACAAGGGAATGATGTTCAGGTTACCTGGTAATACTTTACCTGCCGGCAGTGGCTTATTCTGGGGTTCCTCGACTTCCTGGTATTCGTTTTCTTCCATTATCCGTGAATTCTGATTAGTAAACAGGCAGAGGTTGAGTTGGTTCGATCGTGCTTGGCAGAAAGTAACTACCGAAAGCAGATGCGGTACACCCAGGCTTTTAGGTGATTCCGACACCGGATCGTGTAATTACCTGGAAGCTACCGGCCAATTTATAAAGATCGTAGCGATCCGGATGACCGCGCCGCTCACATGTATCTGGAGCAGTCCGCTCAATTCCTCGTAAAGGGCGTCCCCGATCATTGGAGCGTAATAATAAAAATGGAAGTAAAGTAGTCCTACAAATTATCAGCAAAGGTCACTCTTATTCCAAGCTCGTAGTCCTATCTTTATACCATCATAAAACAGAAAGGATGAGCACGGTGTTATTTGCCTTAATTGCCATTTGGGGTGCAATCTTTTCATGGTCGGATCCTCAACAGGATGGCTGGGAACCACTACTGGACTCCGGACTGACAAAATGGGAGAATTACTTAAGTTATCGCCATAAAATCGACTACAACGGGAAAGTACCTGTCGACGATGAGGGCCATGAAATAGCCCCGATTGGGTACAACAAAGACGAGACACATGTATTCTCGGTCATACAGAGCCAGGAAGGACCCATTTTGCGGGTAAGCGGTGAAATCTACGGATGCCTTTTTTCCAAAAAATCCTATAAAAACTATCACCTGACGATGCAGGTTAAATGGGGAGATACCAAATACGTGTCCCGCCTGGATAAACTGAAGGACTCGGGCATCCTCTACCATTCCATTGGCAAGCTGGGGTCGAATACTGGCGGTCCTGGATGCTATCCCAGGAATTCCAGGTGATGGAAGGCCATATGGGCGATTTCTGGTGCCAAGCCAATTCAGCCATTGACATCCGGTCTTACCTACCGGAAGGGAACATGAATTCGGTCGCAGATATCAGTCAACCATTCCACCCGTTCAAGTCCGGATCCGAGTCTTTTTGCATGCGTTCCTGCAATCGCGAAATCCCGGATGGGGAATGGACCACACTGGATCTGATTTGTTTCGAGGGCAAGAGTATCCACATCGTAAACGGGCGTGTGGTGATGGTCCTGCAAAACTCCCGTTACATCACTTCGGATGGAAAGGAGGTGCCCATGATCGAAGGCAAAATCCAGCTCCAGAGTGAAGCCGCGGAAGTCTTCTACCGGGATATCCGCATCAAACCATTGACTGAATTACCTGAAGCGTACCAGGCGCTGTATGGCGACGATTAAGGCGTAATATGGGTTTTCCAGCCTACTCTGGTAAGGAAGTTCAGAAGAAAAGGAGTTTCGACATTATTATTGAGCATATAGCACACAGGAAGCATTACCTGAAATTCCCTTAGTCGGAAAACCGGGTTCTGCCGATGCATTGCAAGAAAACAACTGAAAAGCGTATTTTTCATATCCTATGAGCGCTGGATCGACGCTGGATTTTACAACCGGGAAGAAATACAAATTCGTGTTGGCAGGTGCCTGCAGTCTTTTTTCGTATACCTTCCTGTTCTTCTTTCAGCCCTTCGGCATCAATAATTATCGCCCGGATGAAAAATAACCCGCTGCTGGCGCTGGCACTGTTGGCATTTTGCCTGATCATTTTCATAAGCTTTCTGGTTGGTGAATTTATCATCAGGCCCAAACGGATCCGGTGGAGCCAGGGTTTATGGTTCTGTGCCTGGCTTGTTTTTGAAATAGCCCTCATCGGATCCATCTCTTTCCTGTTTTATAACGTGATTGGGGATTTCATGATTTTCACTTCCACAGCTATCTGAAACACTTGCTGGAGATGGGCTCCATCCTGGTGTTTCCATAGCAGGTACCTCTTTTATTTCCGGCATACCTCGGTCGTTAAAGAATATGAAGCTATTGTTTCCGTTAGCGAAGATCATCCGGATCTGGAAAATGTGGTTTTGTTTTCAGGAGATTACAAAAAAGATAAGATTGCCCTGAACCTGCAAAATGTAGTGTACATTCAGTCGGTGGACAATTATGCCAGCCTGAACTACGTGGAAGGCGACGAAATCAAAAATACCTGATCCGCTCCACCCTGGCTGGCCTGGAGCAAAAGATTGCCGGGCCCACCATCGTACGTTGCAACCGCTCCACCCTGGTCAATCTGATCCACCTGGAATCTTCCAAGACAGTATCCGGAAAGCTTCAACTTAAATTGAACGGGGTTCCGCAAATCATTGAGGTTGCCCGGTCACGGCAGCAGGATCTTATCCAACGTACCGAACAGCTCACCCGGTAAATCAACCCACCATTCATCCCCAGGCAGGCTTTTTTCATCCCTATTCCACGGATTTCATAGCTTTTGATCGGGAAGGTCCCGTCTTTTGATGAAACTAAAATGAAATGGTCATGCTAAACAAAAAATTGAAATTCAGAATGCCTGCAAAGGTGGCGGGTCAATACTTCCTGCCATTCCTGCTTGCAATTATTTTCCTTAATAACCCTGCATCAGCCCAGGAAATCAACGTCTTATCCATCCTTAATGGGTTCGCGAAAGACTATGAACAGGATGTTACATTAAAATCCGACGTAACCTTTGGGGTTAAAGTAGACAACCAATTTTACCAGGTTAAAGCGGTTGCCAAAACAGATGATTCCCTGCTCATGTTGCAGTAACGGCCGGAGCACCGGCAGAGCCTACCTTTTATTTTTATACGGATGGCGAAACATTGCAGAAGATCGAACAGGGATCCCTCAATGCATTGACCGGAGCTGCCAAGGCCTTTGAGTCGGATTTCGCTCCCTTCGACGCAGACGTGATGGAGAGCTTTCAGCCGGACGCCGGTTTCCTGAACACCCTCCTATCGACGATGTTTCATTTCTGGACGAAAGGAGTGCCGGAACGGATACCATTCGGGTTGGATTATACCAGGATCACGCATGGGGCCCAGGCCAGCATATTTTACTATCAGGAAGGATTCCGTTCCGCCTTTGTGGCGGTTAAAAAGGTCAGCATGCCAATCAGGACGAGCGATCCAGAAGCAATCCTTTCCCTACCTTATTCATAGCAACCAATGGACAGGGCATGATGATCATCAACGGTGTCACTTCACGTGTTGCCAAGGGCGAAGCCATCTTCATTCCGCTGGTATGGAACACGAATTTTACAATGAAATGACGAGCCTTTGGAAGGCATTCTGTTGATGTTTGGGGACGGCGCCTGATCGCGTCGGATTAACTCTTGGTTTGGGTCATGTTATCCGGGACCACGATGATGTAATTCGCGATGGTCCCTTTTTCTTCTCCGGTCATTTTATCCCACTCGGACTGATCTACCGTGGTGATGGATTTAATGGTAAGACCCGGATGCGTTTTGTTGATCCACCAGATGATGCCCTGATCGTTATTGGAATGATAGGAGCCATCAAAATGGAGGAGCAGATTTCCCGGTGAGAAGTTTTCAGGGAGAAATAAGCCATGGTGGCATCTTTGGAAGCCTGTGCAGTTTGTATGTTCAACATATTTTCCGGCACATGCGCACCCATGTGTTCGGCCATTTCCGCGTAAGCTTTCACGGTTGGGTCAAAATATTTCTCCAGATCCGGCCCGATCATAGCCAAGGCTTCGGGGCTTAACTTCCGCAGGGCCTCCATGCCATAGGTATTGATCATGGAAGCATACCGGCGGGGATATTGGTCGCGATAAACCGCAATCCATTGGCCTTGGCAAACTCCACCAATGGTTTGTAATCGGTTTTGTAGTTCCCCACAACTGCGTGATTTCCGGGATCATCTTATCCTCCGGATAAAAACCCTGCAAATATTCATCGAGGACCAGCTGATTGCCATTTTCGAACATCTCGGCCCCAGGTACAATTCCTGTCCCTTGATCTCAAAGAAACTTTTAGTCATTTCCAGTTGCAACCAGTGTGAGATCGGATTGTGATGTTGTTCTCCGAAAAAGACCATATCGCTATTCGCCAGATCAGCGATCATCCGGTCATAATCGGCGATTTCGCCCTGATTGGTGAACAACTGATACGCTGGTTTATTCTGCGCATGCGCTGGCAAAGACCATGACATTAAGAAAAGAACGGTTAAGAACAAATAATTCATAGCTAATCGAAATTATGAAGTAATGGAAGTACCCGGGTTACTAAAACGGATGGACCTTCAACGGGAAAAGATAGGAAGAATCTGGATAATCCGTTTAACCGTTGGATGCGAACATCGTACAAGCCTTATCCTGGCGATCATCCAATACTTAGAGCAATTGGTTTTCCCAGTAAAAGTTGCGTTAATTAGAATTAATAACCTTCTTTTGGTCTGAATAATAGTTGATTCAATTGATGCTCATATTTACCAAGTGCATTCCAGATCGCATCGAACTCCTCCGCTCCTTCAACACTGGTTAAAAAATTAGTGTTGGTTATTAAAACCCTGCCGGTGTTTGATTTTGGATTAAAAAACATATAGGTCGATACCCCGGGTTCCAATCCCGAATGACCGATATATCCGGTTGGCGTAAATCCCATAAAGATTCCATAATTATAATCATCGGCATAGGGAGTGTTCGATGGACGTTCTGCAAAATTTTCACCGGTCAATTGTGCCTTAAATATTTCCTGATAACTATCGCTGGAAAGGATTAGACCGTCCCCATTATATCCCCGGATGAGTTCCGCTAAATAGGTTCCGAGATCATGGATATTGGTCAATAGGCCACCCTCCGGATAGGTGATTAGCGAATACAAAGGCAATTCCAGCTCGGGCTCCAAATAAAGCCTGGAATGGTGCTCCATGGAAACAGCATCAAACGACCACCCGGAGGCATCCATCTTCAAGGGCATCAAGATATGCCCGGTTGTAAATTCATCAAAGGATTGTCCGACAGCTTGTTCAAGAATTACCGCGGCCAGCGTAGCTCCTACATTAGAATATTCGAATCGTTCACCCGGTCGATATTTGGAGAAATTTTCCAGACCATAATTTTCCTCCCCAGGAACCAGCATTTTACGAAGAAAGTCTTCCGGTGCTATTTTAGCAGCTGCTGGTTTAAAAGTCACACCATGATTTCGCAATGCCCGATAGACCATTGAATCGGAGCTACTTTCATCCTGTGCGAGGACATACGATTGATTAAAGTAACGATAGGAATCCAGGATCGTGGATGTATGCGTAGCCAAATGCCTGATGGTAATGGGTATTTCCGGGAAATAGGGATTATTAACTGCGTAGGGCAAATAGTTGTTGATCGGATCATCCATTTCAATTTCCCATTTCCTGGGCTTTCAGCAGGGCTATTCCGATGAGTGTTTTCGATATGGAACCAATATTCTGAATGGTCTGCTCCGTATAGGGTTCACGGGTTTCGCTATTGCCATATCCGATTCCGGTTGCATACAATAGTTGATTTTCATTGACAATCGCTACTGAAAATCCATTGATGTATCCCCGTTGATGGATTTGAACCAGTTCCTGCGTGATGGTTTCTTTTACGCTTTCCGCTGCACTTTCTCTTTCTGCAACGGTGCTTTGATGGCAAGAGATAGTGCTAAACACCATCCATGCGGCAACTAGGATTTTACGCATATTCGTGGTATTAACATCCCTGATCTCCGTGTTCGATTTGCCTAAAGAAAATAAAGCCATGCATCAACATAAGATACCAGTTGTTGATGCATGGCTGTTCAAGTATTCCTGGAAAATAATTCAGGAGATCGATAAATCTAAAAAGGATTGAAGTTTACTCCATGGCCATGGGGAAAACCCGCAATGTCTCCAGGTTTTCGTCACAGGCATGCAAATCGACCTGTGCTCCATCAAACACGTTTTAGACATTTCCGCTGCAAAGTTTTTAAACAAAGTGGCATATTCCTGGTCTTGTTCCAGTCCTTTTTCACCACCATCTTGAATTCATAGGTGCCTCGGTTTTGGCTAGTTGCACGGTTTTTCCTGGCCGTCTGCAAAACCTGAGGACACCAGGTATTCGCCAACCTTATCCGCTTCCGCATCCGTGATATCCGAAGTGTAAAAAAGCTGCGTGCCGTTGTAATTTTTTTCTGTCCCAAGGTCACCACACGCTACGATAAACAGCGTGGAAAGGACAAGCAGAAGGTGATTAAAATGCTTAATCATAAAAGTAAATGGTTTTTGAAGTTAACAATGTGAATACAGTTCACTAGCCTGTGGAATTTCTTGCTGGTACGGTTACCAGAAATCCGTCCAAAAGACGCAGGCTAAAACATCGAATCTGGGCTCGAAAGTACAATTATTTGATCAACCAAATCATGCAACGAATAAAAAATAGCGCATCAGCGTAACTGGTACTTTGAGCCTGTCCACCGTTGCCTTCAAAGTGAATGGCGTCGGCTAAATCCATCGTCCATGCTCCTAGTTACTCCCCCAGCAGATCCTGCATGATGTTGAGCGTCTCCGTGAGGTAAATGTCGCCCGCTACGTTATTAACCCATTCCGCATTACGCGACTTTTTATTCTCATCTTCTTCAAGGGAAGGCATATCTGCAGTGAGGTTCCTCACCCGATTCATGGAGGAGTTGGTGAATAGATTGTCAAACGGTTTTTTCTGCTTCCAATTTGCTCAGGTATTGACGATAACTATCCAGATTCAGCGTGCAGGTGGATTCATCCCGGAGTTTCTTCAAAATGCAGCATACCGATCGATTTCCGAAAATACGTGGTTCTGCTTCACCCGTTCAGCGCTGAGCGATTGAATTTCCTTCAGGTTTTTCAGGTTATATACATTCTGCCCGAAAGGCACCGGTTCTATTTCTGACCACGGCAACGTAAAGTCGTACTGCTTTTCACCCAATACCAGGTACCTGTTAGCGGCGGGTAGAGCAACATCCGGCACGACGCCCTGCAGATGGTAGGAGCCTCCGGTCACCCGGTAGATCAGGAAGTGGTCACGGTGACTATACCCAGCGGCATAAATTTGGGCTTGACAATCGGGGACCGATCCAGGTCAAAGTCAGAACTCGCGCAGCCCTTCCCCAGGTCGCATTACCTTCTCCTACGATGATGGCTCTGCCATAGTCCTGTAAGGCGGCCGCTACATTTTCTGCCGCGGAAGCCGTGTATTTGTTGACCAGGATGATGAGTGGCCCGTCGTAAAGCACACGGGGGTCCTCATCGCTATTTACCTCGGGCTTACCGCCAATCAAAACGGGAGGTCCATCGGGGCGAAAGGCGTATCGCTCCCGCTCCAGGGTTTGCATGACCGGCCCCTCCCCGATGAATAATCCGGTCATCTTGATGGCTTCGCCTACGTTGCCACCTCCATTATCCCGTAGGTCGATGATCAGGCCTTTGACGCCCTCTTTCCTGAGCTTCTCAATTTCCATGGCAACGTCATCCGCGCAATGCACTCCGTTATCATGATCGTAATCCCCATAAAAGTCCGGCAAATGGATCAGGCCGATTAATTCCTGGTTTCCCGTTTCAAGAAGCAGGATTTTGCCAGATCTTCCTCCACAATGACCACATCGCGCATCAATGCGATTTCATGGGAAGATCCATCCGGCTTTCTGATGACAAGGCGGACTTTTGAACCCGGCTTGCCCTGGATCAGTTGGACCACTTCATTATCGCTCATTCCGGTAACGTCGGTCCACTTTCCCCGGTCACCCTGCGCGACTTTTTCGATTCGGTCATTCACTTGCAGGATACCTTGCTTCCAGGCTGGCCCGCCGAAGATAATTTCATCCGCTACGATGGATCCGCCCTGGGTGGTCAGGGATACGCCGATACCCTCCAGTCTTTTGATCTGCGCTGCGTCGTCCGCTGGTTTTTCGGCGGGTTCCAGGTAGTCCGAATGGGGGTCGAAGACGTTGGTCAGCGCTCTGAGGTATTCGCTCAGGGTTTCGGTGCGCGTGTATGCTTCGTACCCGGAAAACAAATCATTGTACCGGTGGAGCACTTCATTGCGGGCTTCCTCTTCCAGTTGTGCGGTGCTTCTACCCCGGTATCCTTCCTCGTTATTTTCTTTTATGGTGATTTTTTCTGAAAGCCGGGTCAGGGTTTCCCATTTCAAATCCTGCCGCCAGTATTCTTTCAGCGCTTCATCATTCTTGGCATAGGGCCTTTTCTTTTGATCGGTGTCGTAGTCTTCGTTACGCGTAAAATCGAATGGTTTCGAGAGAAGCTCCAGGTAGTACTTTTTTGTTTTCCGCAGGGCTTTTCGTTCCAGTTTGATCACCTGATCGAGGAAAGCGAAGGATCCTTCATTGGCTTCATCATCCAATTGCCATTTGTACGTTTCCAGCACATCCAGATCTTCCTGGGTCAACCAGGATTTCGAGCCATGTATGCGGTTCAGATACAAGGTGTACAATTTTTCAGAGAACTGATCATCGATGTTCAGTGGTTTGATATGGAAGGTGCTCAGGCTCGACAGCAGCGACCGCATTAATACAGCTTCGCGCTGC
This sequence comes from Lewinellaceae bacterium, assembly GCA_020636355.1. Classification (GTDB taxonomy): domain Bacteria; phylum Bacteroidota; class Bacteroidia; order Chitinophagales; family Saprospiraceae; genus JAGQXC01. Next base: position 402,422 of record JACJYB010000002.1, read on the forward strand.
GCATTCTTCTCACGAGCGTTAATAGCGGCGAAAAAGGTCACTGCGATCAATAGTGCAAGGGAAACTCCGATTTTCTTATTTAGCACTTCAACGGATTTGTTGTAAAAATTAATGAAGCCGGTCCAAAATTACGAGCCTGTTTTATCTTCATACTAATTTGTTAGGTTTCTATTGGATAACCAAATAGTTAGGATGAATCCAATCCACAACACCATTTTCCTGTTTCTACTTATTTCAAGTCTTTTCTTCGTAAAGGAAGTTCATACCAAACGCATTTTATGTTTTGGGGATTCCATAACAGCATATGGTGAATGGGTGGAGGAAGTAGGCAGCCTGGATTCTTTCAGCACGATCAATGCCGGGAGGGGTGGTCGCCGGGCTGTTCAGGCCAGGGCGGAACTGGCGCCTTACTTAACTCAATACCCGGATCTTGACCTCCTTTTATTCTTTTTGGGTGTCAATGACTTGCCGGCGAGGGACCCGCGGCCCGGGGATGTCAAGATCGCCGAGTGCGTGGACAGCATTTCTGCGGCCATTGATTTAGCATTGCATTACTTTAAGCCCAAAGACATCGTGCTCATCGCACCCTGCAATGTCAATCCCGCGTTGATGGATTCCATCAACCTGGCGAAAGGTTATGACATTACTCCCCCATTATTGGCCAGGATGGAGCAGCAATACCAGCTGCTGGCCGCAAAAAAAGGCATTTCCTTTCTAAGCCTGTATCCGGTGGTACATCCGGAGAACTATAAAGATGGGTTACATCCCAACCAAGCCGGTGACCGTGAAATTGGAGAAGCCATCAAAGCCTATCTGTTGTCGAGGTAGTTTATTCGAAGCCTTCCCGTTGTTTTGTGAAATGGCTGGGAATTTTAGGATTTCCGATGTGATGAGACTATTAGCAGTAACGCTAAAACCTGAGTTAAGTATGGGTCATCTGGTCAAAACCAAATACAGATAGGCCTACAGACCTTTATAACATTTTGATATACAGCTGTAGTTAGTAGCCCCGCCAGGAATCGAACCTGGATCAAAAGTTTAGGAAACTCCCATTCTATCCGTTGAACTACGGGGCCAAATTTATCATTCAGAAAGCGGCTTTCAGCAGCTGTATTAAGTATTTCTCCCTGTCTCTGGCTTCTGCAAAGGTGTCAAATTCTTCGTAATACACCAACCTCCAGGGAGCAAATGGTTTTGTGGATCGGGTTTGACTAGAATTGTGCTCTTTCAATCGCTTGTCCAGATCTTGACAACAAACTTAATAATGTCGGCCAAATGAATCGGAAGGAATGAAGTAGTTGCAGTAAATACAAGGCTGTTGAAGTGTTTAGCCCCTGGATCAAAAGTTTAGGAGAGTACCATTCACTATCCGTTGAACCCCGCCTGAACGATTTCAGTCGGGCAGGTACGGGGCCTTTTAGTGGTTCCGATTGCAAATTTAGTTATTGGGCCGGGGTATGGAATGCGGCTGTTGGTGGAATTCGTATACTTTCTGAAAAATTTTAGATTGTGTCATAGTTACTTTACTATTAGAAGGAGTATCCTATAATCTAAAAGTCTTCAGGAGAGGGAGATCAGGGTGGAGTTTGAATCTCAACAAGCTAACTTGCCATATAAATCCATAAGGTCATTACACCCCTCCAGGACACGCCATCAATATGCCTTTTTATTGCAAATATTGAAAATATAGTAGGTATTTTCTACCCTAATATGTAGATTTGTTTTAACGGAGCACTATGCCATTAGGCACCACTATCCGTAGAAGTTTAAGATACGATGGGTTGAGATAAACCGCTACGAAGTAGCGTACAATAGGACGTATGGAGCTGTAAAGCGAACAAAATACGCGTATATAAACAAGTTGGGGAGAATCAAAATAATATAGATAAATATATAATACATAACGACTGTGCTTGACTTAGTCCTCTAAAACAGCTAACTTCGCATGAGTGCAATGCACTCACTGTCAACTAACCGTATTCTGTTTCCATTCTCACAGTTTTCGTGTCACAATTTTTCCATATATTTGTGACAAATATCATTCCTAAACAATGGGTGAATCAATTGAGAATCAGATAAATAGGGCAATACGAAATCACAAGCGTGGAAAAATATTTTTCCCATCCAGTTTTAAGAAATATGGCTCAAGTACAGCTGTAAGGCAGGCACTGAATAGACTCGAAGATAAAGGCCTTATACTTAGAATAGCGCAAGGTATTTACCTCTACCCCCAAAAACATGAAGTATTAGGTATCCTCTATCCTAGTGTCGATCAGATAGCAATAGCTATAGCTAAAAGAGACAAAGCACGAATAATTCCTACGGGCCTTAATGCATTAAACAAACTCGGGCTATCTACACAAGTACCTATGAACCTCGTTTATCTAACGGATGGCACTCCGAGAACAGTTACAGTTGGAAAACGAAAAATTAAATTCAAAGTAGCATCGCCAAAGCTACTATCAGCAAGAAACGAAACTTGTCTTTTGGTTATACAAGCTTTGCGTGAAATTGGAAGTGAAAAAATAGATAATGTTACAATTAAAAAAATAAATTCCATTCTAAAGAATGTCCCAGATGACGAACTTCTCCATGATGCGAATCTAGCTCCTGTTTGGATTGCAGATATCATAAAACATATAATTAATTATCCATGAAAGAATGGTTTGAACTAAATGAAAAGGATAGGAAAAGTATAATAGATCAAGTCAGCGCTAAGACAGGTATGATCCCGGCTGCTATCGAAAAAGATTGGTGGGTAATGATAGCACTTAGGACTGTTTTTCAAATGAAATGTTCAAAAGACTTAGTTTTCAAAGGAGGAACATCTCTTAGCAAGGCATGGCAGATTATAGAAAGATTCTCTGAAGATATAGATTTAGGCTTGGATAGGTCATTCTTCGGTTACACAGGAGAATTGGCAAGAAAAAATGTTACTGCTTTACGTAAAGCATCTTGCAGTTATATCACCGAAGATTTTCTCAAAGAACTTAACGAACAGCTAGAAGTTGGTCATATCAGAGATTTTTATCTTGAAGTTATTGAGTTTGAAAGATCAGATACAGATCCAATCGCTATTGCACTAAATTATAAATCTCTAACTGATCATATTGATTATATTCAGCCAAGAATTTTAATTGAAATTAGCTCACGGTCACTACGAGATCCAAATGAAAACAAATTAATTCAATCCTTAATTGGAGAGCAATATCCAGATTTATTTTTTGCAGATAAAAAAATAAATATTCCAACGGTTTTACCTTCAAGAACTTTTCTTGAAAAAATATTTCTACTTCACGAAGAATTCCAAAAACCGCTGACAATAAAAATCAGGAGCGACCGAATGACTAGACATTTATATGACATATCAAAATTAATGGGAACACACCATGAAGAAGAAGCTCTTTCTAACGAGGAATTATATAGAAATATCGTCAAACATCGTGAGATGTTGACAAAATTATTGTGGGTTAATTATTTAAATCACAAGCCTGGCACTATTGATTTCATTCCTCCACCAAGAGTAATTCAAGAGTGGAAAAAGGACTATGAAAAGATGAGGGAAAGCATGTTTTATGGCCATACAGACTCTTTTGAAGACTTAATCTCTAATTTAAAGGATCTTAGATATAGAATAAACTCATTAACCTTTGAAATCGACTCTCACTAACATAGCGCGATAACGACCATCCCGCCTTAATGAGGCCAGAACTCTGAAAGAACGTGAAACAAAAAATCAACATGGTAACTACGGAGAAAAGGCGGGACGTCGTATGCGCCCGGAACGTTCTCTGCAAGTATGAAAAACGAAAAATCCAACCCACATGAGCAAAGAGTGCTTTCGCACACGTTGCTCTTTAAGCCAACCCGCACAAATCCAACCCACCTAGACCAATAAACATACTCATATTATGAGATAGTGGAATTTAATATCTACCTTTGGAATTCATGACCAATAATTCCAAATGAATAGAATTAAAGAGGTTTTGGATGCAAAAGGATTGACTCAAATTTGGTTAGCTAAGAAGTTGGGAAAGAGTTACAATATGGTGAACTCATATGCTAAGAACAGACGGCAGCCGAGTATTGAAATTTTATTCAGGATAGCTGAGATATTGAATGTAGAAGCAAGAGAATTATTGACAAAGAGAAAGAATAGGTGAACGAGTCAACAACAAGAAAGGAATTGATAGACCTTCAGCTTAAAGAAGCTGGCTGGGATGTCGATGACATGACTCAAGTATTACAAGAATTTGACATCATTGTAAATGATAATATTGCGAGTGAGCCTAGAACTGAATATTCCGGACACCAATTTTCTGATTATGTTCTCCTCGGTAAGGATAGTAAAACCTTAGCGGTAATAGAGGCCAAGAAGACTTCTAAGGATGCAGAAATTGGCCGAGAACAAGCCAAGCAATACTGTTACAATATTCAGAAGGTAAAAGGAGGCGAACTGCCATTTTGTTTCTATACAAACGGACACGAAATATTCTTCTGGGACCTCGAACATTACCCCCCTAAAAAAGTAATCGGATTTCCGACCAGAGATGATCTGGAACGGTACAAATACATCAGGAAAAACAAAAAGCCCTTAATAACAGAATTCATAAACACTAAAATAGCTGGAAGAGATTACCAGATCCAGGCTATTCGTTCTGTTATGGAAGCGGTGGAAAAGAAACAAACCAAGTTCCTTTTGGTCATGGCTACGGGCACGGGAAAAACCAGAACGACTATTGCGCTAGTCGATGCCTTGATGAGAGCGGGTTGGGCAGAAAAAATTCTTTTCCTAGTCGATAGAATTGCCTTGCGTAATCAAGCGCTGGATGCCTTCAAAGAGCACCTTCCAGATGAACCCAGATGGCCCAAGGTTGGAGAAAAATCTATTTCTAAATCAAGAAGGATCTATGTATCGACTTATCCCACGATGTTAAATATTATCCGAAATGACGAGACAAGCCTTTCGCCTCATTTTTTTGATTTAATCGTGATTGACGAAAGCCATCGCTCTATCTACAATACTTATAAGGAGGTCTTAGATTTCTTCAATACTATTACTCTGGGGTTAACAGCAACCCCAACCGATGTAATCGATCATAATACCTTTAAGCTGTTCAATTGTGAGGATGGCATTCCGACTTTTGCTTACTCCTATGAGGAGGCCGTCAATCATATTCCTCCTTATCTCAGCAATTTTCAGGTGATGAAAATTCAAACCAAGTTTCAGGAGGAAGGAATAAGCAAGCGAACGGTTAGTTTAGAAGAGCAAAAAAGGTTAAACCTCGAAGGAAAGGAGATCGAAGAGATCAATTTTGAAGGTACTGATTTAGAAAAATCGGTCATCAATAACGGCACAAATGCTGCCATCGTCAAGGAGTTCATGGAAGAGTGCATCAAAGACCCCAACGGGGTTCTTCCGGGCAAAACGATTTTCTTCTGCATGACTATTTCACACGCCCGCCGCGTAGAAAAAATATTCGACGCTTTGTATCCGGAGTATAGCGGAGAATTAGCCAAAGTGATGACTTCCGATGACCCAAGAGTGTACGGAAAAGGCGGATTACTCGATCAGTTTACTAACAAAAACCTGCCTCGGGTTGGCATCAGTGTGGATATGCTTGACACCGGTATTGATGTTCGGGAATTAGTCAATCTCGTTTTCGTCAAGCCGGTGTACTCCTACACCAAGTTCTGGCAGATGATTGGTAGAGGCACCCGATTACTAGAGCCACAAAAGATAAAACCCTGGTGTCCGGAAAAGGATATGTTCCTCATCATGGATTGCTGGAATAATTTTGAATATTTCAAACTGAATCCAAAGGGGAAAGAAACACCTGCTCAAATTCCTTTGCCGGTTCGATATTTTGAATTAAGGTTGGACAAAATAGCGGTAGCTAAAGAAAAAGATGAAAACGGTATTTTAGAGAAGGAGTTGACAAAACTGAGAAAACAGATTATGGACCTTCCCGAAAAATCAATGGTCATACAAGATGCAAAGGCACACCTGTCAAAAGTAAAAGATGACAATTATTGGAAGGTGATTAACGCTGATAAGATCGAATTCCTGAGAAATGTGATCAAACCCTTGTTCAGAACAGTTTCACAAGTCGATTTTAAATCTCTGCGCTTTAAAAAAGATGTGTTGGAGACCTCATTGGCTCATTTATCCAAAGATCCGGATAAGTTTGATGTGCTCAAGGAAAATATTCAGATTCAGGTGAGTGAATTACCGCTGTCCGTTAATTTGGTGGCTAACCACACCAGCTTGATCAACAATGTATTGAGTGCTAAATACTGGAAGGACATTGAAGATAAAGACTTGGATAAGATCGCTGACAAACTGGCTCCACTGATGAAATTTCGTACGGTGAAAAAGCCTGGCGAAGGCCCGATGAGCCTGGACATTAAGGATGTGATTCAAACCAAAGAAATGGTTGAATTTGGTCCGAAAAACGAGGCAGTGAGCATCAGCCAATACCGCAAGATGGTGGAAGAGAAAATCAAAACCATGCTTGACAAACACCCCATCTTACAAAAAATTAAGCAGGGAGCATCCATCAATGAAACAGACATCGCCGAATTAGCCCAGCAACTCAATGAGGAAGACCCGCACATCACGGAAGCATTATTGAAGAAGGTATATAAAAACCGAAAAGCTACCTTCCTGCAATTTATTAAGCATATACTAGGAATTGAATTATTGGAAAGTTTCGATGTGCAAGTAAATAAGGAAGTTCATCAGTTCATTCAAACGCATAATTACTTGACCACTCAACAGATCGAATTCCTGAATCTATTGAAAGACTACATCATAGAACGTGGAATGATCGAGAAAAGAAATCTTATCGAAGCGCCTTTTACCGTCATTCATCCCATAGGGATAAGAGGACTTTTTACGCCTAATGAAATCAAAGAAATATTGACTATCACCGAAAAATTCGCCGCATAATATGAGTTTACTAAGTAGTAACCCTACCATAAAATCAAAAATCGATGAACTCTGGAATAAGTTCTGGAGTGGAGGCATCTCCAATCCACTAACCGCCATCGAACAGATTACCTATCTGCTTTTTATGAAAAAGCTGGATGATAATGATCGGGAGGAAATGGCTAACGCCGAATTTATAGGTGAAACCTACCAGTCTAAATTTGAGGGCATATATGTCCTACCTGGGGATAGAGCCAAAGAAAAGGCGACCAAAGCAGAAGTTGAAAAAATAGCAAAAGAAAAAGGCATTGATAAAAACGAATTGCGTTGGAGCCAATTTAAGCGATTGCCAGCCAATGAAATGCTTACAAAAATCCAACAATACGTATTTCCTTTTATCAAAGAATTAAACGGTGAAGGAACAGCCTTTACCAAGCACATGGCGAATGCAGTTTTCATCATTCCCAAGCCCTCCTTACTCAAAGAAGCCATCGGTGCCATCGATGAGATATTTGAGGAAATGGAAAAAGATGCCAAGGAAAAAGGGCAAGACTTTCAGGATATACAAGGAGACGTTTACGAGTATTTATTGAGCGAAATCGCCTCCGCGGGAAAGAACGGCCAATTTCGAACACCTCGACATGTCATTAAGCTGGTGGTAGAAATGGTAGCACCCCAAGCCGGGCAAAAAATCGCTGACCCTGCCTGTGGTACGGCGGGCTTCTTATTGGGGGCCTACCAGTACATGGCTACGCAATTGAACGATGACCTCAGCGAGGTTGAGCCAGATGAAGAAGGGTTTAAGCTGAAAACCAAAAGTGCCAGGCTCACCGAAAAGATGAAAAATCTACTCGGCAGTCGCTTGCAGGGCTATGATATTGACCAGACCATGGTTCGCTTGGGCTTGATGAACCTGATGATGCACGGTATCGAAAACCCACAAATAGATTATAAAGACACCCTTAGTAAGAGTTACCTGGAGTCAGCTGAATATAAAGTCGTACTCGCCAATCCGCCGTTTACAGGTAGTATTGACAAAGGCGACATCCACGAAGAGCTTTCTTTAAAAACCACCAAATCTGAACTGTTGTTTATCAATCGCATCTTCAATATGTTGGAGATGGGCGGCACTGCGGGCATCGTGGTGCCGCAGGGAGTGCTTTTTGGCTCTTCCAGAGCTTTTGTAGATGCGCGTAAGTTGATGATCGAGCAATCCGAACTCAAAGCCGTCGTTACTATGCCCAGCGGTGTGTTTAAACCGTATGCCGGTGTCAGCACGGCTTTGCTCATTTTTACCAAAGGGGGAGCCACCGAACAGGTCTGGTTTTATGATATGGAAAGCGACGGCTATAGCCTGGACGATAAGCGAAACAAACTGGACGGTTACGGAGACCTGCAAGAAATATTGAAGGAGTATAAAAACCGCGACCCCAAAAAGAAATACAACCGCAAAGGCAAATTCTTCTTCGTGCCTAAAAAGGAAATTAAAGCAGAAAAGTACGATCTCAGCTACTCCAGATATAAGGAGGAAGTGTATGATGAAATTGAATATGAAAAACCAGAAGTGATTTTGGAAAAATTGATCGGTGAAGATGGAAAAGGTGGATTGGAGAAAAATATTGTTGATGGATTGAGAGAACTTAAAAAAATCTTGTAAATGGAACTTGATAAATTACCACTTGATAAGGCATTTTCATTGATTCGAAATGGCGCATCAATTAAACAAAAAAAAGGTGCTGCTGGAATTCCCATAACCAGAATTGAAACAATTGCTAATCGAACTATTGATTTTAATAGATTTGGATATGCAGACATAGGAGAGCCCAATAAATATCAAGAGTACTATTTAAAAGAAGGTGATATTTTACTTTCTCATATAAATAGCCTAAAACACCTTGGTAAAACAGCAATAATAAAACAAAATAATGAGAAGATAATTCATGGTATGAATCTACTTTGTTTAAAGGTAAATAGAGAAATCCTTGATCCAGAATATGCTTTTTACTTTTTTCAAACTAATCTCTTTAGAAAACAACTTTTACGCTTTGTCAAAAAGGCAGTTAACCAAGTCAGTATACCAGTAAACCTCCTTAAAAGAGTGGAAATTGTATTTCCCAAATCCCTCACCGATCAAAAACGCATCGCCAAAGTCCTCTCTAACTGCGAGCAACTCATCGCTTGGCGCAAGGAGAGTATTCAGATGTTGGATATTTATTTGGAGAGTGTTTTTTTGGAGATGTTTGGGGATCCAAGAGTTGAATCAAAATTCCATAAATATGGAACGATTAAAGATTTAATTGGAAAGGTAATTACCGGCAATACTCCCCCTAGAAAAGACCCTAGTAATTACGGCGATTTTATTGAATGGATCAAAACAGATAACCTTGATGACAAGTCTAAATCAATTTCACATGCTGAAGAATTTTTATCTGAAAAGGGTTCAAAAAAAGCTCGAATAGTTAAATCGGGCAGTTTATTGGTTACATGCATTGCAGGAAGTTTGAAATCAATTGGTACATGCGGTTTAACTGATAGAACAATTTCTTTTAATCAACAGATAAATGCCATTGTTCCATTCAACGATATCAATTCTGATTTCCTTTATAGTATGTTTAAGTTGGGAAAGTCATACATACAAGGTCATGCTAAGAAAGGAATGAAAAAAATATTAACAAAAGGGGAGTTTGAAAAAATAATGTTTATTAAACCAGAACATGACCTACAATTAAAATTTTCAAAAATTTCTAAGAAAGCAGAGAAATTAAAACTTCAGCTTCATCAAAGCCTAAATGAAATAGAATGCCTCTACTCCTCCCTCAGTCAAAAAGCATTCAAAGGCGAATTAAATTTAAACAATGTTGTAGTTGATGAAGAAATGAAACATCAACAATCATCAGAAGAAACAACTAAAGTAAGTACCGAGAAAGAGAAACCACCTAGCCTTAAAAAAGTAGCCAGTAAGCCAAAAGGAAAAAGAGACATTCGCAATCTGACATTATTAAACCATCTTAGCGTACCAGAGGAATTGTACATAGATAAAATAGCTGATGATTATGGTCCGGAGTTAGATTTTATTGAGGATGATCTGTTTTACCAGTTTTACCTCAAGGATAATTTTCCTGACCAAACCTTTACCTTTTCAGACTTACAGCAAAAGTTCAATAGCTATTACATCCCAAAGGGACAAGACTTTGAGCCTCGAACGTGGAAATCCATTCTCTTTAAATTTATGGAAGGGCAACAACCATTAGTCAAGCAAATATTTGAAGAAGCTAGTGGAACGATAAAACTCAAACTAACGGATGAAGCTTTTAAGGCTTAAGCTACATACGGCATTCCGCTCTCTGCCAAAGGGCTTTGAGCTGTACTTTCTTCGTGACTTTGACTACGGAGAAGCCACCGATTTTAATCCCTACATACTAGCTGGGATGAACGGTAGCGGTAAGTCGAATGTACTGGAAGCTTTAGCCGAAATTTTTTACCATTTGGATTGTATCTATCTGCAATATAAACCTGCCTATTTTGACAAAAGCAAGGAAAATAAAAACGGCTTTGATCCCAAAACCTCTCCAATAAACGCTTATGAAGTCGAGTATTTTACTCATCTGGATCAGGAGCTATTTTCAAACACAGAAGCATATAAGGCACACATTAAAATCACCAAAAAGGTAAAGGAAAGACCCCTGATTGAGTGGTTAAACGAAATGGAATTAAGAACCCCTCAAGAATTAACTCAATTAGAAACCAAATCCTTGTTACCAGAATATGTGGTGGGTTACGCATCAGGAAATAATGAGACCTTGAGTATTCCTTTTCACAAGAGCAGGATCCTACAATACGATGAGTATTTAAGCAACTTGGAAGCACAGGAGTTTATCAGCCCGGCGCCTGAATCCTCCTTAGTGTATTTGGATGAAAGGTATAGTCAAGCCATTATATTGACCAATTTGCTGATTTCGAATCAAGGCGAATCTGATACCAATGAGGTCCTGCTACCCTTTAAAGATTATGTTGGATTATTGGATGTAGAAAGCTTCAGATTAGTGCTGCGGTTGGATAAAAAAATACTGATCCAACCCAAAGATGAAGAAGCGGAAAAGGAAGTGGCTTTGTTGGAAAACCTCATGCCCTCGGCATCAATTGAAAGCTCTCCTTTTGTAAGGTCTTACATAGAAAAACTGCGACGATGTGCTACCGCAGTTTTTGAAGAAGTAGAGGAATGGGGAGAGGATTTCTTGGAAGTAGAATCTAACTTAAAAAATTTTCTATATCTCGATTACAAGGTAAACGAAGAAACCAAGAAAGCATTTCGATTTCACTTTGAGCATGATCCCTTACAGCTATTTGAGTTTTTCCAGCTTTTATTATCCTTAGACTTATGTTTCTTAACCATTAAAGAGAAGCAATACATCTACAACTCATCCAATATTTACTTGGTAGATGATACCATTACTCAACTGATCGAAAACGATCGTATTCTGAGGTTCAAGGATTTTAAGATCCAAAAGAATAAACTCAAGAAAGCAATCTATACCAAGGCTCTTTCTGATGGGGAACATCAATTTTTACATGCACTGGGCTTGTGTTTATTGTTCAGAAATAAACGAGCGTTGTTTTTATTGGACGAGCCAGAAACCCATTTTAATCCGGATTGGAAAGCGAAATTCATTTCGAGTATCAGAAACTGTTTTCCTGAGTTAGGCCCTTATGGAAGTCCTATGATGCGGGAAATGCTGATTACAACACATTCTCCGTTTTTGATATCCGATAGCAGGATGGAATATGTGTTGTTCTTTGAAAAGAATGAAGCCACCAATAAAGTCGAATCTGCCTTAAGACCTGGCTTTCAAACCTTTGGTTCTTCCGTAAACAAAATTGCAATCCGTATTTTCGGTATGCCGAATACCATAGGGGAATTTGCAGCTTCAAAACTGGATGAATTCAAAAAAGAGTTGCCGAAATTAGACCAAAAGGACGAGTTAGAGGATTTGATCCGACGTACTAAAAAAGAGCTGGGAGAATCTGTGGAGCGAACGCTATTTGTAAACCAGGTATTTGAAAAAATTAAGACGTTAAAATAATGCACTTTACCTATCAGTATATCAATCATGAAATTGAGGGACTCCAAGAAATGCTGGACTTCTTGTTCTATGAAGTATGGTGTAAAGCAGTTGGTGAATTTGACGCTGATAAATTGGATGGACATCCCAGGTTACAGCAAATTTATATCGACTTAGGGAATACCGATGGAGTAGCTGCCACATTTTTTAATTCTCATGTGGAGAATATATATGCAGAATTTTTAAAATTTGACGAGTATCAAATTACCCAACTAAAAGAAGGTTACAAGAATAACAACAATATAGAAGGCCTCTGTAAGGATAAAACCATACAACCACTGTTATACAAGCAAATTGAAGTAGACCACCCAGATTTGGCAAAGTTATTCAATAGCTTTTATGGAAACTTATACGGAAGTACCTCCCCCTTTAACTTAGTAATTTTTGGCGACTTGAAAAATAAATTGATTCCTGACCACTATTTCAAGTTCATGGAAGCCAATAAACGAGAAGTTTGCCCGTTTTGCGGCTTACTCCATCTGAAAGCCAATAATCATGGATGCAGAGAAGCTTACGATCATTACCTACCAAAAGCGATATTTCCTTTTTGTACAATAAACTTTAAGAACCTGGCTCCTATGTGTAACGAGTGTAACTCTAGTTATAAAACGACTAAAATCCCTATCGAGAAAAGTATTCCTGTGGAAGATGAGGATACTAGGAAATTAGCGTTCTACCCATACGCTGAGGATTCTCCTACAATAGAATTTAAGATTCAGATCAATACAACGGACATTAACAGTTTGACTCCCGATGATATTCTAATTGAAGTAACCTCAGCCGGTTATGAAGAGCAAATAGAATCATGGGTGAGAGTTTTTGGATTAGAAGAAAGATACAAAGCGAGTTTGTGCAGTCCAGACGACGGGAAGGCATGGGTGAATTCTATTATTGAGGGATATGATAATGCTATAGCCCTTGGAAGTACATTAACCAGAGCACAATACTTTGAAGCTCAATATATTGACGCCAAATTTCAACCTGAGACGGAGAAAGGCTTTATTAAGGCACCTTTCTTAGAAGCCTGTAAAAATAAAGGTGTTTTTAATATTAATACAATTTGAAATTAAATGAAAGTAAATCTAGATCCATTTTGCAGCACATTGTCGTCCTCATTCTTGGGGGCGTCAAAGAGCAGCAAAGCCCACCCACAAAATCGCGTGCATGAATGTGAAGCACACTTTTACCGGGAAAAGCCTGCAGAGAACACTAGACATGACGCCAGCCCTCCTTCGTCAGGCCGATTGCATATCATTCACCGTTATGTGGCATCTCGCAACCCAAAAAGAGCTTGCAATATTGTTGCCTTTCCCGACAATGTTACCTTCCCCGAGAACCAAACAGTTTAAAACGAACCAAAAAGCTTAACTTTTAAATGTTTGACCATGAAAAGAACAAAATATACAAAGACACCGATTGCCGGCTTCCTTAAACAGCAAAAGGTAGGCAAGTGGACCGGGGAGATCATTCGGTGTAAAACTGACCTTAGATCTGTTTTGAAAACCTATTGACCCCGTCCCTTAGACCATTGCAACCTAGCATTTCATTTACTGGTATTTGATGAGCCGTTTCCGTTTCTCCCGGTGAATAATCAGCCAAAACCAGTGTTTGCTATCGGGAGATCTTTATTTTTGCCGCATCAAAACACCATAAAAGCGATGGCCGACACACTTCATACCTGCCCGCAATGCGCCTCACCCTATGGATACTTTCTGCGGGAAGACACCTATGCCTGCCCCGAATGCGGTTACGAGTGGAATCCGGCCGAGGCTCCGGCCGAAGAAGCGCTGGTGGTCAAGGATGCCAATGGCAATCTGTTGCAGGATGGAGACACGGTGATCGTCATCAGGAATCTGCCGGTGAAAGGCGCTTCAGCCCCCATCAAGGCAGGCACGAAAGTCAAAAACATCCGCCTGAGCGATGGCGACCACAACATCGACTGCAAGATAGACGGATTCGGGGCGATGGGCCTGAAATCCGAATTCGTCAAGAAAGTCTGACCGGACTCCTTTACGTTGATACGATTCGCTCCTTCCCGAAGTTCGCCTCCCTCGGCTGAAACTACTTTATGCAATTTGTCGTTATTATCATGACATTTTTCGTAAATTGGAATTAATAATCAGCATCATGGGATCAAACAAGCACCTTATCGAAGCGGTAGAAGGCGGGGATGTGATGACTCTGGTGGAGGTAGCACGCCAAGGATTGCTCTATTCAACCTTTGAAACGCTGGCCAGTTACCTGGCCTTCACCCAGCATGAATGGTCGCATTTTTTAAACACCACCCTACGTACCCTGCAGCGTTATAAAAAGGATAAAAAACCCATGCCACAACCCATCTCGGAACGAATCCTCCAGATTCAGATCATCTATCAGCTCGGGCTGGACGTATTCGAAGATCAAGCATCCTTTGATCAATGGCTGAACCTGAACAGCATTGCTTTAGGAGGACGTAAACCCAAAGACCTATTGGATAGTACGTTCGGCGTCGAGGTGATCAAAGATGAATTAAACCGGATCGAATACGGCATCCTGGCATGATCGTCTACAGGATTGGCAAACGAAAATATGCCGGTGATATGTCAGGGAGAGGCGCACAAATGGCCGGTGGTCGCTGGAATCGCAAAGGGATCCCCGCCATCTACACCTCAGAATCCCGGGCTCTGAGCCTGCTCGAAGTAGCGGTGCATCTGCCTTTGGGAATGGTGCCACCGTCGTATTCCATTGCAACGTTAGAAGTGCCCGATGCGCTGATCGAAGTATTAGATCCAAAACCCTGTCCGAAAACTGGAATCGGTTTCCTCCGACGGATGAAACGCAAAAACTGGGCGATCACTTTTATTGGCCATGAAGACCCTGGCCTTGAAGGTGCCTTCAGCCATCATCCCGGATGAGGTTAATGTGATCATAAATCCATTGCATCCGGATAGGATTCACGTAAAGATCATTCGCCTAGAAGATTTTACGATCGATCGAAGATTATTCCACCCGAAGTAAATTCCTTGAACTGTGAATGAAACCCTGGCCCAATTCTATACCCGCGACCTGTATAAACTTATCGATGAAGTCAAGGCCTTCAGGGATGAAGTGAATCTGTGGAAAACGGCAGGCTCGATTCGTAATACCAGCGGCAACCTGGTCCTCCACCTGATCGGCGGATCCAATTACCTCTTTGGGACGGTGCTGGCCCATACCGGATATGTCCGGGACCGGGAGCGGAATTCACCCAAAACGGAGTCCCCAAAGAAGAATTGATCCGGCAACTGGAGGCACTGATCCCCTGATTTCCAATACAATAACCAGCATCGACTTAACTGCTCCCTACCCCATCCCATTTGACGATGCCCTACGCACCAACGGCTATGTCGCCATCCAGCTATTGACCCACCTGAATTACCACCTCGGACAGATTAATTACCTGCGAAGGGCTCTGGAATGAAGGGATTGACCGTATGTCTTTAATACAAGGAAAAACAAAGGACTGTCACATATTTATTGCAAAATGTAAGGTCGAGGTGCTAGGGCCTATTGTGATGCAAAAATTGACTTAACAACATGTGGATAGCTGTGAGCCCTTGATTGTTTTAAAGGTTCAATCAATTACCTTATTGGTCCTGATCGTTGTTCTTTTTTTATTTCCCTTTTTGTATCGGCAAACCGCGCCCCGACAAGCGGATGCGGGCGGGGAAGGGAGAAAAACCTCGTAATCCGCAAAACCCGCCCGAACGACGTTCGGTCGGGCGGGCTCACCTGAGCGTCCTAACGTTGCATTTTGCTTATGTTTTAAACTGTTCTTTGCTAATCCCTACTTTGATGGCAGGCGCTCCAACCCCCGTCTTTCGACGGCTATCAAAGCAGGGTGCAAAATGCGTTCAAACAGTTGCGGCTTAGACCAAAGCCCGCTATTTTGTTCTGTACTTGAACAGCTTCTATTCTCCCACAGAGTTCAATCCTTGCATTTATGTCCTATTCTTGTCTCAATCTCAAGATTGAAATATCGAGTAGTTTATTAAACGAATCTTGTATCATTAATTTTTCCTGCTTTAAAACCAAAGTACTCTGTTGGAACTTCTTGGCGCTGTTTGCAGGAATAACTACCTTGACACTTCAAACCATCATCGATGAAAAAACGAATCCAGATTCTACTGACTACCCTGACCCTAGCCCTGATTGTGCAGTTTAACGTCTTTGCACAAGATAAGGCATCCTTAACACCTTATCTCGGTACCTGGGCCCTCACCCTCCCACCCTTTGACGGCACCTTTAATGCCGGCTGGCTGGAAGTCACCCAGGAAGATGGCTACATCGGCGCCAGCGTGCTCTGGTATGGCGGCAGCGTGGTTCCTGTCAGTCACGCCTACCTTGAAGGGGATGACCTCGTCGTGACGTTTGTAGGCGAGCGTAATTTACCGGGCGATAAAAAGGCACAAGTCACCTCCTGGTTAAAAATGCACCTGGAAGGTGAGACCCTGAATGGTGTCCGTTACTTTCCGCGCACCGATGGTACCCGGGTCGAACGCGCGAGCTTTTATGGAAAAAAATTACCGGCCGATCCTCCGGCTCCCGACCTTGCTAAAGTTAAATTTGGACCAGCCATCAATCTCCTGGATCAAAACAGCCTGAAAGGCTGGGAGATCATGGGCGACGATGTGACCAGCGGCTGGAGTGTAGCCAACGGCGTACTGACCAATAACCCGGTACAGAACGACCCGAATCACCACATCCATTATGGCAATCTCCGCACGCTGCAGGAATTTGAAGATTTCAACCTCAGCCTGGAAGTCAACATACCGGAAGGCAACAACAGCGGGGTCTACCTGCGCGGCATCTATGAGATTCAGGTTTTTGATAGCTACGGGAAACCGGTTGATCCGCACAACATGGGCGCTTTGTACAGCCGCATCACGCCATCCATGGCCGCCGAAAAGCCGGCCGGGCAATGGCAGACGCTGGACATCACCCTGGTTGACCGGCACGTGACCGTCATCCTGAACGGCAAAAAGATCATCGACAATCAGCCAGTCCGCGGATGTACAGGCGGAGCCATCACCTCCAATGAATTTATTCCGGGCCCCATCTATCTGCAGGGTGACCATGGCATGGTGGAATACCGGAATATCGTGTTGAAGCCTGTGGTTAAATAAATGATGAAGGTTCAGGCCACTCCTCGCCGGAAAGTAAAAAACAAATGTTATTCCACGCCCTATTGAACGTCGTTCGGGTGGGTCAACAAAGTCGACTGTACTGACAATCCTATGCCGGTCAGCATAAGTGAGAAGCGACTTCAACTAAGCTCAGCCTGACAAAAAAGCAATTGTCACCAAAAGAAAACATTCCGTTTTCCAACGGCAATCGACCAACAAATGGCAAGCTAGCTGGCTATGCCTATTTGTCCTTTATTTAGTATTTCTATTCTATTCGATATTCCTATTACCTCTGTCTTTGCTTTTACCTTTTCTGCCATTAAAGTCTATTTGCTTTTTTTTCCGCTAAAAAAGCAACAAAAAAACTCGTAATCCGCAAAACTCACCTATGCGGCCAATCGATGCGTCTGGTGTTTTATTTTATCCCGTCTTCGCTTATCCCCATTTTGACGGCCACGCATCAATCCACCGTTTTTCAACGGCTGTCAAAAAGGGGTTTTTCTGCCGTTCAAACAGTTGCGGATTACACCACAGCCCAATTAATTGTACTCCTATCTTACTTCCTTCTCGACCCCGATAGTTGATGCAAACCCTACTAAAGGTTACACCAAATCTAATGTGACATTGGTAGCGGAGTCGAGGGTCTCCCTAGAGGCCTACCCGACTCCAATTCCGGCCTGTCGGCTACATGCAGGCTCATCCTTCGCCTACAGTTCTTTGATGCCGACCGAGGAACGAGCGTCGGTACGAAATGACATTTAACTTTGGAAATTGTGTATTTCCGGAGTGAACTCAGAGTTGGATGATCAATGTGCATCATGACCCAGGGAAAGGGTTAACATCCCCCTACATCCCCCTTCAAAGGGGGACTCCTTAGCCCCGATATCCTGTAGGATGCACAGGAGGACCAGAAAATTGACCGAAACAGGTATCGAAAAAACATCCCCCTGTATCCCCCTTCAAAGAGGGACTGGTGATGCTGACAACACGAAGTGTTCGTCCTAAATAGAATGCTGACAACGCAAAGTGTTCGTCCCAATTAGAATGCTGACAACACGAAGTGTTCGTCAGTAGGCTTAATCATTACCAAACATGACCTGCATGCATACCTTCTTTCGGTAAATATTCCTTAATTTCCGAGTCCTTATAAACGCTGTAATCAACTGTAAAAATGTCAACTGAAGTGACCAAAATGTATTGGCGACAAAACATCTGGTATTTGTCCGTATTGCTCCTCATTTGGTTTATCGTATCATTCGGCTTTGGAATCTTATGGGCTGACTGGCTCAATCAGTTCCGGATCGGCGGCTTCAAGCTGGGGTTCTGGTTTGCACAACAAGGGTCTATCTATTGCTTTATCGCAATCATTGTGGTGTACGTCATCCTCATGAACCGCCTGGATCAAAAGTTCAAAGCTAAAAAGACGATGCCATGAGTCAAACCGTATGGACTTTCCTCATCGTCGGGGTATCTTTTATCCTGTACATCGTCGTTGCATGGTGGTCGAGAGCCAAATCAACTTCGGAGTTTTACGTTGCCGGATCTGGCGTCCACCCTGTCCTGAACGGGATGGCCACCGCAGCAGACTGGATGAGCGCTGCTTCCTTCCTCTCCATGGCAGGACTGATCGCTTTCCTTGGTTACCAGGGAGCGGAATACCTGATGGGATGGACAGGAGGCTATGTGTTGCTTGCCCTGCTCTTAGCTCCTTATCTGCGAAAATTTGGGAAATTCACCGTACCTGATTTCATCGGTGAGCGGTATTATTCGCAGGGAGCGCGCCTGGTAGCGGTTATCGCGGCGTTGTTTGTTTCCTTCACCTATGTGGTGGGGCAAATGAAAGGCGTTGGGGTGGCTTTCAGCCGGTTCCTGGAGATCGACTTCAAATACGGAGTCATTATCGGAGTCCTGATCGTCTTCTTTTACGCAGTACTTGGCGGCATGAAGGGCATCACGTACACCCAGGTGGCCCAGTTTTGTGTGCTGATCTTCGCTTACCTCGTACCAGCCATATTTATCTCGGTGCTGATGGTCAATAACCCGATCCCGCAACTGGGACTAGGCGGAAAACTCCATGATGGGACATACCTCCTCGACAAATTGGATCAGGTGTGCCGGGATCTGGGCTTTCAGGAGTATACGATCTCGAAAAAGAATACCATTGACTTTGCCTTTATAACGGCAGCGCTTATGCTGGGGACCGCCGGATTACCTCACGTGATCGTGCGGTTTTTCACCGTTCCCAATGTGAAGGATGCGAGGAAGTCAGCCGGGTGGGCCTTGCTCTTTATCGCTTTGCTGTACACCACCGCTCCGGCCATTGCCGTGTTCTCAAGGACTAACCTGATCGATACCGTACAGGATAAACCCTACAGCGAGCTGCCGGCCTGGTTCAAGAACTGGGAAGGCACTGGCCTCCTCAAATTTGAGGATAAGAACGGCGATGGGAAGGTCCAGTATTACAACGATGCCAATCCGACCTTCGTCGAAACGGTAGCCAATGAGCGCGGTTGGAAGGGAAGTGAGCTGACGGTGGATCGCGACATCATGGTGCTGGCCAATCCGGAGATTGCCAACCTGCCGGCCTGGGTTGTCGCCCTGGTCGTAGCAGGAGGTCTGGCTGCCGCCCTTTCGACGGCCGCCGGATTATTGCTGGTCATTTCCACCAGCATATCGCATGACCTGTTCAAAAACTGGCTACGGCCAAAAATCTCGGAAAAAGGCGAGCTAAAAACGGCTCGTATTACCATCGCCATAGCGGTGGTCATCGCCGGATGGGCGGGAATCAATCCTCCCGGCTATGTCGCTCAGGTCGTTGCCTTTGCCTTCGGACTGGCAGCAGCCAGTTTCTTCCCCGCCATCATTATGGGCATTTTCTCTAAAAGAATCAACAAACAGGGAGCCATCGCCGGTATGATCACCGGCCTGGTCTTTACAACCGCCTACATCGTGTACTTCAAATTTTTAGGTGGGACTCCTGATGCCTATTGGTGGGGCATTTCACCGGAAGGGATCGGGACGCTGGGCATGCTATTCAATTTTATCGTGTCCATCGGAGTGACTTATCTGACTCCCCCTCCTCCCCTGGAAGTACAGCAAATGGTAGAACACATTCGATTACCAGATGATTAAAACATATTGATATGAACATGCAAATTAGAACCTGGGAAGAATACCAAAACACCTACGAACGGAGCATCAAAGATCCGGAAGGCTTTTGGGGATCTATCGCCGAGAATTTCCTCTGGCGGAAAAAGTGGGATCAGGTTCTGCAATGGAACTTCAAGACTCCGGACGTCAAATGGTTTCAGGGCGGCAAGCTCAACATCACCGAGAATGCACTCGATCGTCACATTGCTGAGCGGGGCGATCAGACGGCTATCCTCTGGGTGAGCAATGATCCGGATGCACCGGCAAAACGCTACTCGTACCGTGAACTGCTCAATGAAGTCAATCAGGCTGCCAATGCCCTTAAACAATTGGGTATCCAAAAAGGAGACCGGGTCTGTTTTTACATGCCCATGGTCCCTGAATTAGCTATCGGCATATTGGCCTGTGCGCGCATCGGCGCGGTGCATTCCGTGGTATTTGCCGGATTCTCTGCATCCGCACTGGCGGATCGGATCAAGGACGCCAGTTGTAAAATGGTGATCACCTCCGATTACAATCCCCGCGGCGCCAAAAACATTCCGGTTAAAAAGGTCGTCGATGAAGCATTGTCTATGGGCTGTGACTCCGTCGAGCACGTGCTGGTCTATCAGCGTACCGGCGAACAGGTAAACTGGACCAGTGGACGGGACAGCTGGTGGCATGAACTCGTTTCGCCGCAGTCGATCCATTGCGAAGCCGAAACCATGGACAGTGAGGACATGCTATTCATCCTCTACACCTCCGGGAGTACCGGCAAACCGAAAGGCGTGGTGCACACCTGCGGAGGATACATGGTCTACACCTGCTATTCCTTCCTCAACGTATTTCAATACCAACCAGGGGACATCTATTGGTGTACGGCGGACATCGGCTGGATCACCGGCCACTCCTACATCGTGTACGGCCCTCTGTTAGCCGGCGCTACATCGGTGATGTTTGAAGGCGTTCCTACCTATCCGGACCCGGGTCGGTTCTGGGAGATCTGCGAACATTACCAGGTCAACCAGTTTTATACGGCTCCGACGGCCATACGCGCGTTGATGGCTGCCGGCGATGAGTGGCCCAACAAATACGACCTGAGTTCCATCAAAGTATTGGGGTCCGTAGGTGAACCCATCAATGCAGAAGCCTGGCACTGGTACGATGATAATGTTGGGAAGGGCAAAGCACCTATTGTAGATACCTGGTGGCAAACCGAGACTGGGGGCATCTTAATCTCGCCCCTGGCTGGCATCACCCCGCTTAAACCAACGTATGCCACGCTGCCATTACCCGGCGTTCAGCCTTGTCTGGTGGATGCCTCCGGCAATGAATTGACCGAAAATGGCGTGGAAGGCCTACTGTGTATGAAGTTTCCCTGGCCAAGTATCATCCGCACCACCTACGGCGACCATGAACGCTGCCGGACGACCTATTTTGCGACGTTTGAAAATATGTACTTCACCGGCGACGGGGCACGCAGAGATGAAGACGGCTTGTATCGAATCATTGGGCGGGTAGATGATGTAATCAATGTTTCCGGACACCGGATTGGTACGGCAGAAGTTGAAAATGCCATCAATCAGCATGATGCCATTATTGAGTCCGCTGTGGTAGGATATCCCCACCCCATTAAAGGACAGGGAATCTATGCCTATGTGATCACCAGCACAATGATTGATGATGCCAAAGCTTTCGAAAAAGAAGTTTTATCCGTGGTAACACGAGAAATCGGACCAATTGCCAAACCGGACAAGATTCAGATCGTAAGCGGATTACCGAAAACCCGGTCCGGTAAGATCATGCGACGCATCTTACGTAAGATCGCAGAGGGTGACACCTCAAACCTTGGCGACACCTCAACCCTGTTAAATCCGGAAGTTGTGGATGAGATCAAGGAAGGCGCCCTTGAGAAATAAGTGATCCGTATTACATAAAAACTGTGCAGAGCACTTCATCTTTGCAACACATTTACCATCGCAACTATGAAAGGAAGTGCTCTGTACAGTATTTTCAGCCTGAAGTGCCCCCGCTGTCACCAGGGAAAATTGTTTGATACTTCCGTATTCGACTATGCGCATCCGTTGTCCATGGGATCTACCTGTACGGTATGTCATCAGAAATACGAGTTGGAGCCGGGATTTTATTGGGGCGCCATGTTTGTCTCTTATGGCGTGAGCGCATTCATGATGTTTGGCTTGATCGCCTTATTTTTCTTTGGCTTAAACACGAGTCTTGAAGCAGCATTCGGATGGACGATTGCCATCATTGTTATCCTTTTCGTCTATATTTTAAGACTGAGCCGCAGTATCTGGATTCACTTATTCGTTAAATACAATAAAAACTGGCAGCATGAATAATTGGTTTTTTATTGCTTTCCTGACGCTTGGAGCTATTGCATGTGCTCATGCTCAATCCACTGAAACGGTTGTCCCGGGAGTAAAAACCACACCCGGAGTTGTTACGAATATTTCTGTTGAGCAACTCGCAGCTGCTCTGGCGGCTGATTCTGCCATTCATGTTCTGGATGTGCGTTCAATCCAGGAATATGTGGGCGGCCATATTGCCGATGCCATGCAGATCGATGTGCTGCAAAACGAAAAATTCAAGGCTGAGATCCAGAAACTGGATAAGAACCAAACCTATTGGGTGTATTGCCGCAGCGGACATCGCAGTCTAATTGCTGCCGATGAAATGATCCGGTCCGGATTTACCTCGGTTATCAATGTAGAAGGTGGTTTTAACGCCTGGAGCGCCCGAAAGCAATAGCGGGTATCCGGGTGGTGACTAGTTTCCTGTTACCGAGGACTGAGCCCGATCCATCAGGGCCGCTTGATGATCTCGGTTTCTTCGCCAAAAAATTGTGCAAATTTCTGCATTTCATTGGCCATACGGAGATTATTGGTTGCGGTGGCATAAGAATCCGCCAAAGATCTCAAGGTCTGATAGACGAGCCGGTCCATTTCAATCACCTGCATATCCTTAGTCCACAAGTCTATCTTTAAGGTGTCCCCACGCTCCATGTCAAAGAGCGAGAGGAGGACCGCCTTACATTCCTGTTTCCCTGCGCCATCCGGATGATCCGATGCCTGCCAAAGGATTTGTTCCGGGATATTCTTATCATCCAATTGGACCTCCAATTTGATTTCAGACTTCTTCTGCATGTTTAAATTATTTCGCAGACAAAGGTAGGAAACGGATTCAATTTGGTTCTTCGACGCCGGCAATCTCCGCAATGATATGACTCTCATACGTGTGCGTCCCACCATTCAGTTTTTGCGCAATGCGGATCATTGCTAATGCTACGGTTTCGGCATGCACCGGCTTATACACCGTCATTCCGCCGCCGGTGACCTTATCCAGCCAATGACCGACCGATCCGGCAACCTTTTCACCCACGCGCAATTCTTCACGCTGACCTAATAAAACGGAGGGCTGAAAAATATGTATGCCCCAGAAAGGCAATTGTTTAATGGCTTGCTCAAGGTTTCCTTTGACTTTACTGTAAAAAAATAGCGCGTCCGGGTCGGCTCCGACAGAAGAGACCAATAAGATTTGATGGACTTTATTCTCTGCAGCCATCCGGGCAATTTTTAGATTGTACGTCAGATCCACTTTTATAAACGCTTTCCTGGAACCCGCTTTAGCCATGGTGGTACCAAGGCATAAAAAGAGATCATTCCCTTTTAATTCATGGGCGTAAGCTTCCAGGCGATCAAAGTCCGTCATGATTTCTTCCAGTTTGGGATGCTGAAAGCTGAGATGGCGACGCACGAATACTTTGACTTTGCTGTAAGCCGGATGGTTTAGTAACTGACGGACAACCTCATTGCCGATCAGGCCCGTGGCACCTGCAACGAGTGCGATTTTATTGCCGGCATGGATATCGAGCGGATCTTTCACTTTTCCGGGACGATTGCATCATAATACGCAACAGCATAACCTCCCCAAACACCCAGACCACCTTGTATGTTCGTACTTACCCGGACGTAGCTGGAGAACGGTCCACCACTGTTGCGGCTGGATTCGAAGGTATTCCAAAATTTGAAATGTTCGGCATCGATGTTGGTCCATTTTATTGAAATGGTATCCCCTCGATGAAAGAGGCCAAATACTTCCGGGTTATCATCCGGAGTGTCTTCCGGAGAATTGATCCGGAAATCGAGGGACTTCCCGTTGAATAATGCATCGTCAGATACGGATGCAAATCCGGGGTCGTAAATGCCATCGTTGATCCGGATAAATTGCCGGTAATAATTGGTTTCATCGGCCGGATCGGAAACGGTGGCTATGAGCTGGGCCAATGAGTCAATGGGCGTTCCGGGTGTCGGCTCAAATCGGAATGAATCCAATGGCACCAGTTCCGGTATGGTAGTAGTTGCCTCAAGCACCTCTCCTTCAGCTTCTACATGCAACTGATATTGTTTCCCAAACTGGCCCACGACCTGTCCGCTCAAATCGACATACACACAGATATTGATCTGAAGACTATCCGGATCGAAACCAAACTCACGGGCTACCACCTCCCGCAACGTGGTATCCAGTTCATTCAAACAAATTTCCGGAAGGGTGGCGGTGATGCCATCGTACGATACCTGGACCAATGCATTGTGGACATAGCTCCCTTCCAGATCACCCGGGTTGAGCTTTTGGAAAAATGACCTGGAACGGGTGAGAATGACATAAGCCGGCATGGGTTGGTCTCCCGCTTCAACATAACCTTCCACGACCAGCTTCGCTGGACTATCGATGGTATCCGGAATGTATTCTTCCTCACACCCCATTCCTGAAATGACAACCAGGCCAATCAGCCAGATGATCCATTTATTGCTTCTACGTGCCATTACTTCCATTTAAAATTCCAGGTTACTGAAGGGATAACCGGAAATATTGAAACCTTATAAGCTTTTGCCTGAGCCTCACCGGTTGCCAGGTTGGTATCGATATCGGTATAGGTAAAATATGGGTTACGATGGTTGTAAACATTGTATACCGAAAAAGTCCAGCTGCCCTGAAAACGTTTTTGAGCCGACTTTGCCGGCACATAAGTTGCCGAAATATCCAACCGGTGATAGGGCTCCAACCTGGAACTATTGCGTGGGCCATATTCCGTCACCAGGTCTTGACCGATCAGGTATACGCCATTCACGGGCGTGTAGGCCCTGCCGGTGCCATACACCACTACCCCTCCGAAACTCCAGCGATCATTGAGCCGGTAATTGGCAACCACCGAAACATCGTGCGTTCTGTCAAATGTGGTCGGATACCATCGTCCTTCTTCAATCGCTGAAAAGGACCGCTCGGAGCGCGAGATGGTATAACCTATCCAGCCGTTGAGGTCCCCTTTCGATTTGCGCAGGAAAAACTCGGCGCCGTAAGCCCGCCCTACTCCAAACACAAAGTCATCTTCCACATCGTTAGAGAGGTTGTTCACGTAAGAATCACGATAATCAATTTGGTTGGCCAGGTCGCGGAAATACACTTCTACAGAGGTCTCTAACAAATTATCCTTCCAGTTTTTGAACACACCCAAAGCGTACTGGATTCCTTGCTGGGGTTTGACGACTTCCGTGCTGGGCACCCAAACGTCCGTAGGCAGGGTGCTTGCAGAATTACTCACCAAATGGATGTACTGGTTGGTAAAGGTAACCGCTGCCTTTAGGGAGGCAGAAGGTCTCAATTGCCAGCGCAGGGCTGCCCTGGGTTCCAAGCCATCGTAAGTTGTCACCGGGCTCCAGGCCCCGTATTCGCTTCCGTTCAGCTTAGAAGTATAAGGGCCTACCTGGCTAAAACGCGAATAGCGCATGCCTAATTGGACGTTGAACTTCGATCCCAGCTTGATTTCATCCTGAATATATGCGGCTGTCTCCACGCCATATTTATCCGTAAAATCGGATCCGAATGTAACGTCACCGCTGGACCCCTGTACGACATTAGGTACAAACCGGTGGTGAATGGCATTGATTCCAAATCGGATGGCGTGACGGTAATTCGGGTAATAATCGAAATCCAGTTTGGTATTCCAATCCCGCACCCCGGAGAACAGCTTAAATTGAAAGAGGTCCTGGCCTCCGGAAAAACTGAAGTCGTAATCGTTGTAGATCACGGAGGTATTCATAAAAAGCCTGTCGTTAAACAGGTGGTTCCATCGCAGGGTTGCCGTGGCATTTCCGTAGGGCATCCGAAGGTTAAAATCCGACTGGTTGGAATTAAATGCAAAAACGTCACGGCCGAAATACCCACTGAGGTATAGACGGTCTTTTTGAGAAAATTGATAATTCAATTTGGTGTTCAGGTCATAGAAATAATAATTGGTCCCCGCAAAATTGCTTTTGCGAATAAGCGGCTGAGCCAGATCAAGTGCATAGGTCCGGCGGGCTGAAACCATAAAAGAGCTCTTTTCTTTTACGACGGGTCCCTGGATGGTAAGGCGTGACGCAATAAGACCGATCCCCCCATCCACCGCATATTTTTGGTTGTTGCCTTCTTTCATCTGAACATCCACCACCGAAGACAAACGGCCGCCGTACTGCGCCGGCATGTCCCCCTTAATCAGCGTCGTATTTTTGATGGCGTCTGCATTAAATACCGAGAAAAATCCCAGCAAATGGCCCGTATTGTAGACAGGTGCTTCATCCAGCAAAATCAGGTTCTGGTCAGCGCCACCTCCTCGTACATAAAATCCTGAACTTCCTTCCCCACTCGACATGACGCCGGGTAACAGTTGGAGGGTCTTCAGAATATCCACCTCACCAAAAACTGCAGGAAGCAATTTGATATTTTCAATGGGCAAGTCTATTTTTCCCAATTCCGTGCTGGTCACATTGCGGTCGCGCTGCTCGGCAACCACGACCACTTCCTCCATGGAGACACCTTCATTCAAGTTGATATTTACCGACTGATTGGCCTGGAGGTGGATGGAGGTCTGCTGATCCCGGTAACCCAGGTAAGAAAACACCAGGGTATAGTCTCCCGCAGGCAAGGTCAGCGAATAGAAGCCATAGGCATTCGTGGATGTTCCCTGGCCCGGGTCAGCCTGATTATAGACATTTGCCCCAATCAGCGTTTCTCCACTGTTGGCATCTTTCACGTAACCGCTTATCGTGGCATTCTGCGCTGGCAAAATCGCGGCCATTAATATTAAACAGCAACCAATAATCAGGGTCAGTCTTGAGGTGTTCATAGTCAAGTATTCGAAAGGGCGTTTCGCAGGAATTAATTCCGAAAGCAAAAATAAGCTTGTACACCCTTGCCATGCTAGCCCTTCCAGGGAGATACTCGATAACCAGCCTGTTTTAATAGACGAATCAGTCCGTAGTTGCCCCAAAGATGCGCTGCACCGACGGCAACCAGCACAATTTGGTTTTCAATCAGATTTTCCATGGCGGAGAACATGGCTTTGTTCCGATCATACAACATTAATTTTCTATACGGTCCCAATTGCTTCTTACTGGACCGGTAAAGTTGTGGCAACCGCTGCAGCCGGTAGCTTTCCACCATTTCGCCTATCATGCGCTTGAATCGACGTGGAGAACGGGCAATGGACTTCAGGCTCTTAAGCTGCCAGCTCAAATCCAGGAGACCAGCTATCTCCATTTGTTTAGCGATGGACTCCAGTCCGGTTCTGGGCAATTGTTTTCGTTCGGCCAGGTTCCAAATGAAGTGATCGATGGGACGTCCTCCTCTGGGCAGAATCTTCTCAATCAAAAACTGATAGATGAATAGTGGAGGCACCCAATCCCATTGCCGGAGGTCAATATCAAAGAAGCGAATTATTTGTTGGCGAAGCCGGTCATATTGGCGGGCAGGAAGTTGATCACTGAGGCCTTTCTCCATCACCGGCAATCCGGAGTTTTCCATCGATTGCAAATCGATTTCAGTGGCCAGCAGGTCTATTTGATCGATCAACTCATGGCAGCGGCTCTGCAGGTCCGGAAACAACCCACTATCCAGATGCATGGTTCCAAATAAAAAAACAGCCGGTTTGCCAGGTTGACGGGCAACCCATATCAAATGATCGAAAGGACCTGGCATTAATCTTCTTTGCCGTAATCAAACGGCAGAACCTTTGAATCTTTAACCGTTGACAAGGTCACCAAGGTTTTAAGCCGCTCTATCTCGCCAATCTGTGACAACGTCTTAAACAAGAGCTGCTCGTAGGTAGGGATGTCTTTGCAGACCACCTTGAGCAACAAATCCGCTTCACCGGTGATGATGTAGCATTCGGTTATCTCATCGATGTGCTGGATCTTCTCGATAAAAAGATCCAGCACATTTTCTTTTTTCCAGGCAAGGGAAACCAACACAAAGGTCTTGACATTCAAGCCAATTGATTGTGGATTTACCTCCGCGTGGTAACTGTCTATGATATTGGTTTGCTCCAGCTTCTTAACCCGTTCCAGAGTTGGTGCCGGAGAAAGGTTTATTTTTTTAGAAAGCTCCAGATTGGTAATCTTACTATTCTCCTGGAGTAACTTGAGTATTTTACGATCTATCTTATCCAATTTCATGATGTATGACCCATTTGGTGCAAAATAAACAATATAATAAAATAAGGATATTCCCGATGTGGCTTACGGGAAAATCCCCAGATTGTAATAATCCGAAGCGATTTTCTCCAGTGCAACTACGAATGCAGCGGTCCTCAGGTCTTCACAATTACGCTTGCGCTTGCGCACTTCGTTGATTTCGTGATATGCCGTCACCATGGTTTCCTCCAATCCGGAACGAACCAGGTCAATCTCGTCAGCGCCTCTGGTCAGAAAATCCTTTTCTTTGTTGCCGATGGACTTTCCAGTCTGCTTTTCAATCAAGCCCACCAGATTCGAATAGGTATTGTGGTCGAATCGTTTCTCCATGCGTCCAAAACGCATGTGCGAAAGGTTTTTTAGCCACTCGAAATACGATACGGTCACCCCGCCTGCATTGATATACATATCGGGAATGATCATCACTCCTTTTTTGCGCAATACTTCATCTGCTTCTGCGCTCACCGGTCCGTTGGCTGCTTCAGCAATGATTTTGGCCTTGATGTTATGCACGTTATCGATGTGAATCTGATTCTCCAGCGCGGCGGGTACCAGAATATCACATTCCAATTCGAGCGCTGCTTCCCGGCTGGGAAGGTTTTTGGCTCCGTTAAAATTCAGAATGCTGCCGGTTGCCTTCCGGTGCTTCAGCAATTTTTCAATGTTGATGCCATTGGGATTGTATATGGAGCCTTCGTATTCGGATATGGCAATGATCTTCACATCTCCTTCATCCTGAGAGATCATCCCGGTATACGATCCCACATTACCTAATCCCTGAATCACCATGGTTTTGCCGGCAAGTCCGGGCTCCAGTCCGATCTTTCTCATGTCTTCTTTGATCGAAACCGCTTCACGCATGGCATAATAAACCCCTCTTCCGGTTGCTTCTGTTCTCCCCCGAATACCGTTTTGGGAGACCGGTTTTCCGGTAACGCAGGCCACGGCATCGATATCACCACCTTTGAAACTCATGTAGGTATCCAGTATCCAGGCCATTTCACGTGCCCCGGTACCGTAATCTGGTGCAGGAACATCCAGTCCCGGGCCGATGAAGTTCTTTTTGATCAATTCGGCAGTATAGCGCCGGGTAATCGCCTGCAATTGTTCCGGCGTGTATTTCCAGGGGGTAATTTTTATCCCACCCTTGGCACCTCCGAAGGGAACATCGACGAGCGCACATTTGTACGTCATCAGTGAAGCCAATGCCATCACTTCATCCTGCGTCACCCGTGAACTATACCGGATACCGCCTTTAGTCGGTTGACGGTGCTGGCTATGCTGGACGCGGTAGGCTTCAATAACTTTGTACTGATTTCCAATCTTGACCGGAAACCGGAGCTGAAGTACCGAATTACATTCTCTGATTTGATGGAGCAGTCCTTTAGGGATCTTTGTCATTGCGGCAGCGCGGTCAAAATTACTCTGCACGCTCTCATAAAATGTTGACATATGTTTATTTTTGGTTAAGGTCTTTCTCCATTTTCCGCATACGCCGGTCCAGGTTGATTAAAAACAGGACAATACCCAGAAAGCTCAACACAATAACCGCTACGACGACATAGATTTTACCGGAATTCCGATAATAATCCAGTGTCTGCGATTGCCCCCACAACAGCTGTGTGGTGAATACCAACATTATGACGGAAAGGACTCTTGAAATACGCATCTTATAAAATGATCGAAAACCATTTTTTAGATGGGCCAAATATAATTCTAAATGACGAACCATTATTGCTTGGATTATTATTGTTCCGTTAAATTTCTACTGCGCATGAGATAAAGTATTTTCAGGTACCGGAAGGTAAGTTGAGCGACCCAGGTTCCTAAAAGCGTCCAACCAATGATGGCCGGATAAAAAACCAGCCGCATGGTATTGTCCAGATCTTCACCACCCATTGCCGGATTACCACCACTTCCGGGGTGCAGACTATCCACCAGGCGCGGAACCACATAGAGGAGCGGTATTAAAGTGGCGAAAGCAAAAATGTTATAGGCGGCACCGGTCCGGGCACGCTTTTCCTGATCTTCTATCGATGACCGCAATACAAAATAAGCCAGGTAGATGAGCATAGCCACCGCCGCCATGGTTTGTTTGATGTCCCAACTCCATGCCTTTCCCCAGGTATTCGCCGCCCAGATCATCCCCGTCGTGATACCCAGGCAACCGATCAGGATCCCGACTTGCGCATAAGCGTTAGCTTTCAGGTCCCAATCCAGTAATCCGGAGCGCAGATAACGGATGCTGTACACCATGGACGCTCCAAGGATGAACATCATGGCAAACCATAGTGCCACATGAAAATAGGTGTTGCGGATACTTTCCATCAGAATATTCCGGTAAGGAAAATGCAAACTCGTGTTTCGGTCAAATGCAAATTGGGATTCCGGCACCCACGCCCCGGATGAATCCCCATAACCCTCCTTCATTGAAACGGCAGAAGGCAGGATCGCCGTACCGGTCCCCGCTGGGTAAATAATCAATGTAGCAAATTCGGAAGATCTGGCCCCTTCCGGAAGCGCTGGCAGATCAAAAATGGCTTTAAGCCGGTAATCGGAAATGACCTGGTATTCCCGCGCCAGAACGCAATGATTGTCATCCAGTTTGAGGACTACATTAAGCTTTTCGAATTGGCTAAACCGGGTATTGTATCCCCAGACTTCAAATTCCCGGCCGGGTCCGGTGTTCGTCTGGCTGGGTGAAGCCTCTACAATGCCGGGCCCCAGAGGCACCAGCATGCCGAATAACAATGTGTACAGCAGAATTGCAATTCCCAGATACTTCCACCATTCCAATCGCATGCTTTATTCGTTTAGTCCTTCCACAAAAATGGGAATAACCATAAGGATAATCCCAGTAACAACAAATCAATCGCGAAAAGGATAGTAAAATCACCCTCTATTTCACCGCCCATAGACATCCCGATCGTAAATGCGCTCATTCTTACGCCCGTAATCAGGACCGGGAGGAGTACCGGAAAACCAATGATGACGGCCAGCGTGGCGCTTTCTGCTGCCTGATTGGCAACAATTGAAATGAAGGTAAGGCAAATGCCAAAACTGACACTCACGGCGGCAACCGTCCCCAAAAACAACGCATAATGCTGAACCGGGCTCTCTATGAATACCGATAACAAGAGGTAGATCAGGAGGGCAGCCAGGAATAATAATACAATGTTATAGAGGGTCTTACTGATAAGTAATGTAACCGGGTCGATCAATTGTTGGAAATAATATTTGCGCTGTCCGCTCTCCTGCTGGTAAGACTTGAGTACCGCATTCATACCCACAAATAAAAAGAGGATCCAATACAGCACATTCCAAACCGGACCACTGATCTGCTGAAAAGATATAACAATGACAAATACCAGCGTTATTAAATAAAGCAACAGGCCGGAGAGGGCATATTTCAACCGCCATTCGATCATCCAGTCCTTGCGGATCAGGGACCATATCTGAGTCATCGCTTTCACCGCTCAAAGATAAGATGCGGTTTGCCTTTATTCCACTATTGTGATCAACCAATCGTCCTACAGATTAAAATGATTTATATACATGAAATAAAAATTATTATTTCAATTGATTATATATATCATATTTATGTAATTTGTGCCTCAAAACCTTCACTGAATGCGACGTCTGGGAATTTTACTTTTATTGGCACCTATTCTCCTTAATTTCAAACCGGTTGACGATGCAGGTTATTACAAAGTGACTGCCTCCACCGGAGACGGTGTCTATTCCATCCTACGCAAATACGGGTTGCTCAATGATTGCAATCTGGAGCATTTTTACAACATCAATAACATAGACCCTGAAACTTACCTCGTGGCCGGCATGGAATACATGCTCCCGGTGTATATCTATCGGTACGATGGTAAAAGCATTGAAACGACATTAGACATTCAGGACGAAGAAAAAGCAAGGCGGATCCAAAGCTATAATGATTTTCTAAAAAATCAGGGCTTGCGAAGGATGACCATCGAAAGCAGCAGGATCATGTGGGTTCCGTTTCATGAACTCTATTGCATGGCCGAAAAAGTCACCCGAAAACCTGAGTTGGTCAACCAGACTCCCAAGACCAAATCGTCGGTCGCAGACGAGGCGGGCCCGAGAGTAGTAGCTGTCAGTTCGCGCTCAATGACCGTACCGTTATTCGGAAAAGAATATGCAGAAGTGCCCATTAAGAGCGACGCGCTTAAAAGAAAGGTTTTCTTCATTGTCGCTGGTCACGGCGGTCCGGATATCGGTTGCAACACCCTCAAAGAAGGGCACCGGCTTTGTGAAGATGAATATGCCTATGATGTGGCATTGCGGCTTTCCCGGCTGCTGATGGAAAATGGAGCCAAAGTGGAAATCATTATCGAAGATCCTAACGATGGCATCCGTGATGCCGAGCTATTGGAAAAAGATTACGATGAGCGCTGTATGGGTGAAAAATTGCCCCGCAACCAGAAACTACGCCTTCAGCAACGATCGGAGGCTGTAAACAAGCTTTACCGGGAATATAAGGCCAAGGGATACACCGATCAGAAGATGATCTCCATCCATGTGGATTCACAAAATGAAAACAACCGGCAGGATGTCTACTTTTTCCATGCTCCCGGGAGTAAGGCTGGCAGCCATCTCGCATTTAACATGTATAAAACATTCCAGCAGAAATACGATTATTACCAGAAAGGGCGAGGTTATCGCGGTTCGGTACGCCCCTACGAATATTATGTTTTGGTCAACACACTTCCACCTGCGGTATTGGTTGAATTGGCAAACATCCAGAATGAAAGCGATCACAAACGGATATTGAGTCCTACCAATCGTCAGTATCTGGCTCAATGGTTGTTCGAAGGCATTATTAAGGATTGACGGGGAGCTTTATCTCCTACCAATAGAATAAAGATTCCAGGGATTTTAAAGGTCCTGGACCATCAGATTACACCCGCGCCATTCACTTTCATCCAGACGTCCTTCAACGGTAAATCCATCGGCGCGGTATCTGCCCAGATCCTCTGTAAGAATGAATGAACAGGTCGCTACATTTGCCAGGTCAATCAATCCCAACCGGCCGGCTCTTCCAGCTCTGGTTTCCGGCACCAACGGGTCCTCCCGCTCGAACACCCGGGCTCTGATAGTGGCTGTGTTGGTAAAAGTCAAATCACTTGTCGCATAACTTTGTGATAATAATTCCGTCATACCGTATTCAGAATGAACATGTGCCGCCGACCGCCCTTGGATCATCTGATGCAGGGCTTCTTTGGTTATTTCTTCCCGGCGCCCCTTCATGCCACCCGTTTCTATGACATGTAATTGGGGATATTGCATCGGAAAGGCTTCAAAAAAATCCATCAGTGCAAAGGCTACTCCAAAAAGGACGGTAGGTATTCCTTTCCGTTGGCAGTCCTGAAGCTGGCCAAATAATTTTTGGTGGTCGTACAAATAAAAGCCGGACTCGGCAAATTTGGAGCGATGGATGAAGTAATCCACCATAGAAACCAAACTGCTGTGTTTACGCTCTAAATAAGAAGGCAATAAGGCAAGGATGCACCATTCAGCCGGGTCCCCCAAATGCTGTCTAAATGCGCTTAAACTATTCCGTTGATAAAAATCCAGGTCTTCAACAGCATGCCTGCTCGGCTGCTGCCCGGTGGTTCCACTGCTCTCAAACCATAATGTTGGAAGCCAGTCTCCGGTTTGAACAGTTCGGTATTTAAACAATTGAACCGGCAAAAAAGGAATCTCTTCCATCCGATGAACCTGTTCCGGCTCACAGTTTATCAGGTCGAGGTATTTACGGTAAATGACATTGTGCTTGCTCTGGACCGCAAAGATCTCCAGGGCTAATGAATCAAAGTCGTATTGACCGGAAAGGATACGTTTTTTGATATGATCGATCGCTACCACGGCAAAGGGTTATGGGTGACATCAATAAAACCACCACCATCGTAGCCTTCACTCCATAAAAAAATCCAAGAAGGATTGATCGCTATCATTAGATGCCTTTTGTTGACTCCATGCATTAAATAATTGATTGCCATTTTGTTAGCGCACCTATTTAAGGTGCAGCAGGATCACTTCCACGAGCTAATGACAAACCTTGTCCTCAATTCCAATAAAAAATATAACCAAAGCAGAAATCCGCACGTTATGATAATGGGCGAATTTCTATAATTTAGTCGAATGCGAAAGCTGATACCCGTCGTAATTACCTTGATGTACTTTCTGGCTTGCAAGCCGGCCACTGACATCAGCGTTGTCCCGGACATCGAATTCATTGGCATGAATAAAGATACCGTCGATCAAAACGTCAAACAAAATGACTCTATTTTCATCCTGTTGCGATTTAAAGATGGAGACGGCGATATCGGATTTGATAATAACGATGCCAATATCTTTATTGAAGATCTGCGCGACGGGTACGTGATTAAATATGCATCACCCGTTATTCCGGGAGGAGAATCGCTCAGCGATGTCAGCGGGACCATCCAGTTATTGATCAACACCCAGTTTAATGTGTGTTGCAAATATGCCAGTGGACAGCAACCTTGCACCCCTGCCCTGGGTGATCAGCTCTACGATAAAATGCGTTACCGCATCCACCTGGTTGACCGGGCGGGAAATGAATCCAACCGGGTTGAGACCTCGGAGATCACGATACGATGCAATTGACTTCGCCTGGACACATCCTTTAGGCATCCGGTCAGCCCTCATTAGCAGCTTTCGCCTCAGCTACCGTCGACTTTGCATTGCCAACATATAGCTTTCCGTTGATTTCTATGACCGGCCGCTTTAGAAAAGTATATTCGTCCAGAATAAGTTGACGATAATCTTTCTCCGTGAGCTGCTTTTCATGCAATCCCAAAGCCCTGTATTTCAAGGCTTTCCGGCTAAACAATGCCTCGTAGGATCCAGCTTTTTTTGCCATTTCATCCAACTGTTCCGGAGTGATCTTTTCTGTCTTAATGTCTTGTAAATCAAACCCCTCCGGGCCAATTTCACGAATGATCCGCTGGGATGTGGAACAAGTTGACAAATGGAATATCCTTTTCATGGAAGAAACATTATATCGTTTATTTACAATAAGTTTGAATCCGTGCCTTACCGGAAGATTGTAATCCTTGTCCTGAAAAAATCCGCTTTCCAGAAGGATCACCGAAATCAACCAGGTATTTTTGATCTCCCTAATAAATCGTATGACAACAAAAAAGTTTATCCCGCCTTCCGAATTAATCATCACGCCACGGGGCTCCATCTATCACCTGGATGTTCATCCCACAGAATTGGCGACGACCATCGTTACGGTGGGCGATCCTCAACGTGTCGAACGGGTAAGCAGACATTTTGATCGCCTGGAACATCGTCTACAGCACAGGGAATTCGTAACACATACCGGATGGATCGGGTCAAAGCGTCTTTCGGTGATCGGCACCGGAATTGGTCCGGATAATATCGACATTGTAATCAACGAAGCGGATGCCCTGCATAATATTGACTTTGATACCCGATATCCAAAGGCAAACCACACCAAGCTTACTTTTATCCGGATCGGCACTTCCGGATCATTGCACGCGGATATCCCTGTTGATGCCTGGGTTGCCTCTTCACACGGACTTGGCCTGGATAATCTGCTTGCCTATTATGCGGGGAGCGACGGCTTTTTTACGGAGGGCAAGCGGCTGTGTGGTGAAGTTGTACTACCGGTTTCTCCTTACCTGGTGGCCGGTGATGAAGCCTTACGAGCCCACTTCAGCGGACCTGCTGTTCACACCGGGATTACGGCAACCAGTCCAGGCTTTTATGGCCCACAGGGCCGTCAGTTGAGGCTGGAGCCCAAAATGCAAGTCACCGATTTATTGCGAGATGTCATCTACGGGGGGCACCGCATTACAAATTTTGAAATGGAGACAGCAGCCATCTATGGATTAGCCCGCCTGAGCGGACACCGGGCATTAAGCCTTAACGCCATTCTGGCAAACCGTCTGGCTAATACTTTTAGCCCTGATCCAGCGAGAGCGATTGACCTCCTGATCACCTATACGTTAGAACGGTTGGAGGATTTGCCGGACCAGTAGTAAAATTTATCGGGTCTCGACACGCAGGGCTTTGCTCGGAAGCCCTTCGACCTGTTCTCTGTTTACGGAGGTGATGACGTACGTGTAGGATGCCTTACGACGAATTTTTCGATCCACAAATTCCAGTTTTCGGTCATCAAAAGGGGTAATCTTGTAGATGTATTTCGGATCGTCGATGCCCTGATACTTTGTCCCGTCGTACCGGTAAATTACATAATAATAGGGCCGGTACCTGGAAAGACCGGACAACTCCCAGGTTAACCTCACATATTTTTTGCGCCGCTTGATCTTTGACCATTGGGGTGCTTGCAGTGGAGAAATGTCCGCGTCGGGAGGCACCGGAGTAAGCGCCGGGTACCGGTAAGAGACAGCCAGGGAGTCGGTCACACCCAAATTATTTTTTTCAAACCATTTACCGGAATAATAAATATTTCCTTCGATAGCAGGATTTCGCCTGGATAACCGGAGTTGATTGGGCAATTCCGCGGGAGAAAGCCATGCAGCATCCGCCTGTGAACCAACCCGATAGATGGCATGACCGATGTACAGATTCGCCTGATTGCGATGCATGCTCCACCAATCCATCATGGTAGCAGGATCTACCCGTTTAAATCCCAAAGGCCAGTACAGTTGAGGCGCTACATAATCCATCCAACCCTTGTCCAGCCATAACAGGATATCAGCGTACAAGTCATCGTAGCATGTTTGTCCAGCCTGGGTAGGCGAACCTAACTTAGGGTCTTTGTCCTGGTTTCGCCACACGCCGAAAGGGCTTATACCAAGTTGGACATATGGTTTGGTATTCTTAATAAGATTGTGCAACCTGAAGATGAAGGTATTGATGTTATTTCTGCGCCATTCATCGATGGATGGAAATTTCACGGGACTGCCGGCATAGGTTGCAGCATCATCAAATACCGCTCCGGCAACCTTATAGGGGTAGAAATAGTCGTCCAGGTGGACCGCATCAATATCGTAATTCTGAACGATCTCCTGAATGACCTGCAAAACATAAGACTGCACGGCCGGCATCCCCGGATTGAGATATAGTTTGCCATCGTACTCGATGACCCAATCCGGATGTTTGCGGGCTACATGATCTGCTGAAAGGCTTTGTCGCTGATTGTTATTTGCCGCTCTGAACGGGTTAATCCAGGCGTGAAATTCCAATGACCTTTTGTGCGCCTCCTGGATCATGAACTCCAGTGGATCATAGAATGGATGCGGCGCCTCGCCCTGGCGACCGGTCAGAAAAGCGGACCACGGCTCGATGGTTGAAGGAAAAAAAGCATCACAAGCGGGCCGGATTTGGACCACTACCGCATTGAGGCCGATCCCTTTCAGTTGATCATACAGCGAGGTTAATTCCCGTCGTTGTTCCTCGGTGGACAGCCCCGGCCTGGAAGGCCAGTCAATGTTTTCAACGGTGGCTATCCAGGCGGCTCTGAATTCCCTCTTTTTGGTTTGGGCCGTCAGTGACTTATTAAAGCAAATGGATAAAGCGACCAAAAGTAAAAACCAACGTTTGGTGTTTACCATATTACTTCTTTGCTTTTGCTTTGGCGTGATCGGCAAGGAATTTTTCCAGACCGATATCAGTCAGTGGGTGGTTCAGTAAACCCAGGATCGCAGAAAGCGGGCAGGTCACCACATCAGCACCAGCCTTAGCCGCTTCTACGATGTGCTTGGAGCTGCGAATGGAGGCGGCCAGAATTTCGGTTTCGAAACCTTGAATTGCATAGATTTCTGCAATTTCGGAAACCAACTGCATACCATCCCAACTGATGTCATCGATACGCCCAACGAACGGAGATAGATAATTGGCACCTGCTTTGGCTGCCAGGATGGCCTGGCCGGCCGAAAATACCAGTGTACAATTGGTAC
Source organism: Lewinellaceae bacterium (assembly GCA_020636355.1). Classification (GTDB taxonomy): domain Bacteria; phylum Bacteroidota; class Bacteroidia; order Chitinophagales; family Saprospiraceae; genus JAGQXC01. The sequence goes on from JACJYB010000002.1 coordinate 441,224, forward strand.
GGATATCGTTGTCGTAAAAATATTTCAGGGCTTTGACTCCATCCTTGATCATGGGCACTTTCACAACAATATTCGGAGCTAGTTTGCTTAAGGCGATGCCTTCCTTGATGATCCCTTCAAAGTCGGTGGCTATCACTTCTGCTGAAACGTCCCCGTCGACCAGGTTACAGATCTTTTCATAATGCTTAATGACCGCCTTATCGCCCGAAATGCCTTCTTTGGCCATCAGAGATGGATTTGTAGTAACGCCATCCAGAACACCCAAATCTTTGGCTTCCTTGATTTGATCGATATTAGCTGTATCAATGAAAAATTTCATGATTTCTATTTTTTGAGTTCGTAAAGGTAGGTTGTCAACAGCACATTTTACATATTGTGAAAGAATATAATCTTATCCTTAACGCTGGCACCTTAATAAGAAAATGCAATACGAATGGACTTGTTTAAATCTTTTTCACTGGGCCAGATCCAGGTAAGTGCAAGCTGCTTGTACCAGACCAATACAACCCTGGTATTTGGAAGAGAGACCGTCCTGGTCTGTGATCCGAATTGGTTACCTCATGAAATCGATGCCATTCTGAACCGCATCCATCCCTTCCAGGAAACGCATGCTTTTTATTTTTTATTCACCCATGCGGATTACGATCACATCATCGGATATGGGGCCATGCCTCCCGGACAGGTGGTGACCAGTCTGGCTATGCAGGAAGAAATAAACCCAGAAAAAGCCCTGGATCGAGTAAAGGAATGGGACGGTCAAAAATACATCAGCCGCAGCTACCAACACCGCTTTCCGAAGGCAGATCATACCGTCCGATATCCCGGCCAGGTTATGAACCTGGGTGAATTTAATGTCCGTGGTTTTCCGGCCAGGGGCCATACCATTGATGGCGCCATGTATTTCATTGAGGAAGCCAAAACCCTGCTGATGGGTGATTATCTGAGTCCGCTTGAATTTCCATTTATAGAGGACAGTTGGATCGCTTACCAGGAGACGCTGCAAAATATGAAACACCTGCACACCGTACTAAACTGGGAGATCTCCGTTCCCGGACATGGACCGTGCTACCAGGATCCGTCAAAGTTGGCAGAACGCATTAAGATCGACCTGGATTATTTAGACAAACTGGGAGCTATGGAAGCCATTGAATCCTGGGTTGAAGTATATCCATTTGCGTTGTACCTGGAAAATGAGCATCATAATAATTATCGCAGGTACCGGATGGAAAATAAAACGTGAGGAATCATATCGTACCGCTACGACCTCCTACCCTTGCTGTGTTTCCACCCTGGGGGAGTTCGGAGGGAGCTGGTCATATGACCCTCACGGATTGCAAAGGTAACAGGAATTTTGTGATTGGCAATACCTGCTAGAAATAGGTTGTTTCTGTCGTGAAATTATTAAATCGCAGCCAGGGTTCTTCTGCCGGCGGTGGAGCGAACAAAGCAAGCCGTTCTCCTTTGACCGGATGATCGATTCGCAATTCGCAGGCATGCAGGGCCAATGAGCGGGTGTATTGACTTTCGGTCCGGTTCCCGTATTTCTCGTCCCCTACTATTGGGCTTCCGATATGAGCCAATTGGGCGCGAATCTGATGTGATTTGCCGGTATGGAGTTTGATTTGCACTACCGCCATACCCTTAACGATCGCCACCGTGCGGTATTCCATCCGGACTTTCACCGCATCCTGATGCTCGGGCTGATCCCAAATAAATACCCGGTTAAGATTCCGGTCTTTCCAGTGGTAATGCTCCAGATAAGCTTGATCCCGGTCGGGAGCAGGCTCCACCAGGGCGAAATAAAATTTTTCCACGGTGCGCTTACGGAATTGTTCCTGCAATCGTTCCAAAGCTTTACTGGTGCGCGCCATGCAGAGAATCCCTGAGGTAGGCCGGTCCAGTCGGTGTACCAATTCCAGAAAGACATTTCCCGGCTTTTGGTACTTCTCTTTAATGTATGCTTTCGCCAGATCAAGAAGGCAAACATCACCGGTGTGATCACCCTGAGACAATAGGTTAGCCGGCTTATTTGCTACCAGCAAATGATTATCTTCGTATATAACTTGAAAATCCTGGTTCAACATTGCATATGAAGCTGACGCTTGGTTACTCTCCCTGCCCGAATGACACCTTTATCTTTGGAGCCCTGGCGACCGGTAAAGTTAAGCTATCCGGCATAGATTGGGAAATCCGGTTAGCAGATGTCGAAACACTCAATGAATGGGCGTTAGAAGGCAAGTTGTCTGCGAGCAAAATCAGTTATCACGCCTACATCTATGCACAGGACCGATATGTATTGAGCCGAAGTGGCAGCGCTCTGGGCAGAGGCTGTGGCCCCTTGCTTATAACTACACCGGACCACGCTGACAACCTGGATATGCAAAAGGCCACCGTGGCTATGCCCGGCAAATTAACGACAGCTCACCTACTGAGCAGACTTAAGTACCCGACGATGAAACATGTCCAACAAATGGTTTTTTCGGACATCGAACAAGCAGTATCGGAAGGCAATGCCCAGGCAGGTGTAATAATCCATGAAAACCGGTTTACGTATCAGAACCATGGGCTGGTCTCCTTACAGGACCTGGGAGCTTTCTGGGAAGAACAGACCGGGATGCCGATTCCTCTGGGTGGTATTGGCATCCGACGGGATCTTTCACTGACATTACAGCGCCAGATCCAGCAGGCTATCCGCGCAAGTCTTGAATATGCTTATGCACACCCGGATGAAATCATGCCCTACGTGAGCGAATATGCCCAGGAAATGGACGTAAAAGTGATGCGACAACACATCGATCTGTACGTCAACGACTATTCGCTGGATTTGGGCGAAGAAGGCATGCTTGCTGTTCAAATCCTATTGGAAAAGGCGAAAAATATCGGGCTCACACCATCCATAGTCGAACCAGTCTTCGTACAGTAGTCCACGTGTCTTTAATGGGCAGGTGATTACAGAGAAAGACAGACCTAGTTAAATGTTAATCAGATGAACCACCTAATCATCTCGATTCATTCAATTTATACATATGTAAATAAATATATGATTGATTAGTGATATTTATTTCAGAAAACATATTGAATATATTCCTAATGCGTATTATCTTTGCATTGTGTAAGTTTTGGTTTTAATAGTGTAAAATTCGTCTTGCTCGTGAAAAGTCGCGGGCATTTTTTTTGCCCTGAACTTTCCTACGTTACGCAGCTTTGGTGATGAATATCATTCAGAGCAATGAAAATGCTGCCGATCAACTGTACAATTAGTCAACAATTTCTACTTTTGTCCGGTTAATGAAAATAGCCATTTAACCGGCAACAAAAGTTTTTCCGATCATGATAATTGGTGTTCCAAAAGAAATCAAAACCAGCGAGAATCGCGTGGCCTTAACGCCTGCTGGAGTCCGTGAATTTGTCAAACGTGGACATACGGTGTACATTCAGTCTACTGCCGGGGAAGGCAGCGGATTCCCGGACGAATTGTATCAGGACAGCGGCGCTAAAGTGCTTCCTTCGATCGAAGAGGTTTATGGAATAGCCGAGATGATCATAAAGGTCAAGGAGCCGATTGAAAAGGAGTACGGGTTGATCCGCAAAGATCAATTGCTCTTCACCTATTTTCACTTCGCATCGTATCAGCCGCTGACGGAAGCAATGATCGAAAGCCAATCCATCTGTCTCGCCTATGAAACGGTGGAAGCCATCGATGGCAGCCTGCCCCTGTTAATTCCTATGTCGGAGGTTGCCGGACGTATGGCCGTTCAGGAAGGAGCCAAATACCTGGAAAAACCGCAGAAAGGACGTGGCGTTTTATTGGGTGGTGTCCCGGGGGTCCCTCCCGCCAAGGTAATGATCCTGGGAGGCGGCATCGTCGGCACTCAGGCTGCTAAAATGGCAGCAGGACTGGGAGCTTCGGTCTACATCATGGATATCAATCTATCCCGATTGCGGGAACTGGCCGATATCATGCCGGCTAATGTGACCACCCTGTATTCCAATGAGTACAACATCCGGGAACTGCTGCCCAACATCGATCTCGTCGTTGGGGCCGTCCTAATCCCCGGTGCGAAGGCACCACACCTGATTACGCGCCAAATGCTTTCCATCATGCGCCCCGGCACGGTGTTGGTCGACGTGGCGGTCGATCAGGGCGGATGTATCGAAACCTGCAAACCGACCACGCATGACGATCCGACCTTTATCATTGACGATGTGGTCCACTATTGCGTGGCAAACATGCCCGGGGCAGTCCCGCAGACCTCAACCATCGCACTGACTAATGCTACTTTGCCCTTTGCCTTAGCCCTGGCTAATAAAGGATGGCAGCAAGCTTGCCGGGAACATCCCGGATTGCGAAAAGGTTTGAATATTGTACGGGGCAAGGTCGTGTATCAGGGTGTTGCGGATGCATTTAACCTCCCCTATGTTGATGTAGAAGAAGTTCTCTAAAGCTGTCTTTGGACCTGAGAAAATTGACCGAAATAATGGCACTTTTCTTGATGCATATTTAAGGAATTTACTACATTGAATATTATTTATTTCCTAACCTTAAATCTGATCGACCATGCACATTACATTCAATGAGCTACGTCAAATCAAACATAGCTTGCCAACCGGCAGCGTAAGCCGCATTGCCAAAGAGTTAGATATTGATGAGCAAACCGTTCGTAATTATTTCGGCGCAAAGAAATACGAGAATGGCGAAATCGTTAACGAACATGTTCAGCCCGGACCGGATGGAGGCATTGTTTACATAGAAGATACCACCATTTTGGATCTTGCCCGACAGATCATCACCGAAACGGGCAGTTCCAGCTCGAACTAGCAAGAATTCCAATTGTAATTTTCCACCTCTTTTCCCACCGCACGCTACTACCTCTACTGATCAGGCCGAAAGATGGGTTGTTTCCGACTTATCTTTCGGTTTTATGTAGCAACCGTGCCGCCAATCTCTACTTAAGACAACCCGGTCAATTTTCAGGATCGTCAATGGCTTTATACGTCCGTGTATGTAGTAAACCTCTGTTTAGAAGCTACCAAACTCAATCGTTGGGCATATTCAAATAAAACGCCCTGGTCAGGCTTATGTATTCCGGGGTATAGTCATGGCTGGCGGTACTGTTCTGAATGACCAATTCTTTCTCTTCCAGCTTGCCAGGCTCCGGACGGAACCGAATGAGCAGTCGCTCCACTTTTTTGTCAGCCAGGCTTCGGACCAATACTTGTTGGTCGGCGTGGAGGTTGTACATCCCGGCCAACTCGATCAGTCGCAAACCCTCTAACAGCGGTAAGACCACTGCAAAAGCGCCTGACGCAGATAACAAGGTGCGTACCGATCGCAGTAGTTCATTATGGGATAATTTGATGGTATGCCGCATGATATCCCTGCCTCCTTGATCCGTTATGGCACCTCCCGTAAAAAAAGGAGGATTGCTGACGATCAGGTCATAGAGACCACCCTCTTTTTTAAAAGCCTGCAGCGGAGATAATACGCCTGTCATCCGGTCCTTGAAAGGACTATTCGAAAAGTTTTTTTGAGCAAGTTCAATACTTGCCTGCTCAATATCGATTCCTGTAACCCGGGCGTGGGGATACCGTTGCGCCAGCATCAGGCCAATAACTCCACAACCTGTTCCAATATCCAGAATTTGTGTCGGAGCAGGATGATGTGCCCATGCTCCCAGGAGCACTGCGTCCGTGCCGACCTTCATTACCTGGGAAGACTGGTGAATGGCAAATTGTTTGAAGTGAAATGTTTCTCCTTTATCCACAATCCGGACAGTGTTCTTCATAACCTGGTTGTACTATGCAGTGAACTTATGGTTTTACCCTTATTTTAGCATTTGAAAATTGACCGCCTATGAATCCCGACACGAAGCAATCATTAATTGATCGACTTCGCGATCGCAAAGTTATACCATATTTCATAACCTATGTAGGAGGTAGTTTTGCATTTATCCAGTTTGTGGATTGGTTTACCACCAGAAATTTTTTCTCTCCGCTGTGGACCGATTTTTTCCTCTATTTGTTGATCCTGCTCATCCCGGCAGTGCTTATTGTTCTCTACGCTGCTGGAAATCCTGCTGGGTTTAAATTTACCAAAACACAGGTTGGCCTAACAGTAGCTAATCTCCTGCTGGCGGCCACCGTCCTCCTAAGTAAGTTTACCGGGACCACTTTTGCCGCAACCATGCAAAAGGTGATGGTGACAGATGAATCGGGCCAGGTGACCCGGCGTAATGTGCCAACTGCTGATTTTACTTCCCGTATTGCCGTCTTTCCATTTGAGAACTCGAGCAATAGTCCGGATACAAATTTGTATTCGCAAATGCTGCCGATGCTGCTATGTTACGACATCAACCAAAACAACCGGCTTTACGGTCTGGACCCAATCTATTTCATTGATGAGTTGAAGGTGTATAATTACACGCCCGGAAAACCAATTACCGTATCTGCCGCCCGTAAAATTGCCGAAGATAATTTCACCGATTTCTTTTGCCTCGGCAAGTTTTCCGCAGGCGACGACTCACTACGTGTTCATTTTCAGCTTTATAGCACCCATGACGGTAAACTTCTGCACGAATTCAGCCAAACCGGCAATGCCCCAGCCAGCATCATCGATCACATCAGCCCCGAGCTCGTTGGAAATATTTATACGGAGGATTTCAAGTTTAATCTGGAGGATTACATTGATCTGCCTGTTGCCGAATTGATTTCCACCAATCCCACCGCCTTGCGTGATTTCGTTCGGGCTATCTATGTGTCACAATGGGATAACGATCTACCCGCAGGCATCCAGGCTTTGGCAAATGCCATCCAGGCAGACCCAAACTGTGCAGAATGTTTCCATTTTCAAGCCAAATTACTTGCCGGTCACAATGACATCCAGGAAGGCGTTCAGGTCGCTCAAAAAGGACTAAGCATCATTGACCATCTCCCGGAAAGACAGCAATTCCGCATTAAAAGCGATTATTTTTTATTAGGTAATAATACCGATCAGGCGATCAACTTACTGGAGATGTGGCGTAAACTGTATCCTCAGAATATTGAACCTTACAATCAGTTGATCCGGATTTATGGTATGATGAGCAATCTGGAACAGGCCAAATTAGTCGGGCAGGAAGCCATCAACAATCACCTTCCTGGAAATTATTTGGTAAAACTGGCTCAACTGGCTTCCGCACAGCAACAATTTGCAGAAGCTGAAGACTATCTAAAGCAGTATGAAAAAGCCTTCCCCGATAAGGCGAAGGAGTCCCGGGCCCTGGGTGAATTGTATCTCCAGCAAGGGAAATTTGCAGAAGCAGAAAATTTTTTTGAAAGCCTGTCTCTGGTAAAAATCAATGATGTCGATGTACAGATAGGCCTGGCTAAAAGCAAAGCCGGTCTCGGCAATTTTGGGGAAGCAGAATCTCTGTTAACAAAGTCGCTTTCCTTTGCAGCGACCCCTTCAGACAGTTTTGCCACCTTTGTTGAAATTGAAAACTATTTGGCTGCTCTCGGTCAGATGAATCAATGTTTATCCACATTTGACCAGCGAATTGATCTTTGCCACAAACGTTTCCCTCCCATTTACACGCTCTTACTGTTTTTGAATTCACAAAATATGCAGCGTTATGTTGATGCAGGCCAGGAGGCTAAACTGGAGAAAGAAGTAGCAACGATTACAGCCACAACCGACGAGCCTACCATCAAATGTGGTTTCGAGATTAACCTTGGGTTCGTGACTAAAGATACCAGCCGGATGGGCGAACACTTGCGAAAATGCTACCAGGAAGTCGTGAGCAGTTCCGGCGAAGCCAATGCAATGCTGTTAAAAGGATACCTGGAATACATCAAAGATCAACCGGAAAAAGCACTTTCCCTTTTCAATACTTTTCTGGAAGCGACGAAAAATAGTCCACAAAGTCTTGGCTTGTACTACATCCAAGCTATGATGCAAGCGGAACAATGGGAGGAAGCTCGCAAGACAGCATACGAATTCCTGGCGACCAATCCCCTGGAAGGAAGGGTTTGGGTCATGTTGGGTGATATCAACTGGCAATTGAACGACAAAGAATCGGCAAAGCAAGCTTACCAAAAAGCAGAACAGCTGTGGCAAAAAGCGGATCCCGATTACTTGCCTGCTCAACTTCTTAAAGACAAACTAAGATCCATTACAATTTGATCCAGCGCTTGGTATAGGATATGTCTTCCTGGATAACCCGGAAGAAATAAACACCAGGCCTGAGCTGTCCAATCCGCATATCCATTTCCGATGTCGGCTGAGGGTTTATGATGGCCTGAATTACCCGGCCTTGTGCATCCAAAAGCTGACCGATCGAGAATGATTTCTCGTCCGCCATCCGCACGTGTAACAAATCAACAGCAGGGTTTGGATAAAGCAATAACGATATTCTTTCCGGGTCAACGACAGGGCGGATGCTGGTGGACTGGCTGTAAATGGCATTAAATGCCTGATTATAAATATTGGCCAGCGGGCTACTGTGAATAATGAGGAGGTTTTCATCATTATCCCTTTCTGCTGCCGTGGTCCAATTGTGAGAACCCGTTATCACCAGTGGATCGGATTCCGGGTTTTCATCATCTATAATGCCCAATTTGTGATGAAATAATGCTTTATCCGGAAAAGCGTGCATGGCAATTCCGGATTGAACCAAACGGTTCCATTCAGAGCCCTGGTCGTCAATATTTTCCATGATCCCGCGTACGTTTCTGCCCTGCTGAAACTGCGCAATGACCGCATCTGCAATATCATCCCGGGTAAATGATAAAACGCCAAAAGACAGGGTATGGTCCACCGTGTTTATTGCCCGGATGATGGCTGCCGTCGTATGATCGGATGGACTGAAATACGACTCGCACCAGGCACCCTGGATATTAATCCAGTGCGGTGTATTGTCCAGTTTTTTCGATCCATAAAGTGATCCTGACCCGGGCAGGTTTGCGGCCCCACCCCACAATTCATTAAATTCAATCGTATAAACCCGCGCCAGGGATTGGTCGTGGATCAGCAGGCAATCGTTCGGGTCGACCAGCATTTGTTCGCCGGTAAAGTTGACCGACCCGGTCCAAACGATCGATTGACCTGGAATATCCGCATCAACGACGATAAACTTATTATGCATCAATTCCGATGGATTTACGAGACTGACCGGAAAATCCAGTTCTTCATCCAGAGAGGTATTGGATGTTCCTGCATTTCCAACATACCGGACGATCACACCCCGCTGAACGGCCTCATTCAGCGCCTGGACAATCCAGTCCAGATTGATGTTGTAAGCACAGAAATCAATGGTTTTGGTAGCTCCCTGAATGAGCGACAACAATCTGGCCTGCATTGCAGATCCGGTCGTTCCCGAAGGATACCATCCGGATGCAAAAGATGAATCCACTCCATAATTGAAGTAAACTTCGATATTTCCGGAGCTCTCCGATTCGGTGATCCAGAGGCTGCTGCTTCCATAAATTCGCTCAGCTCCCAGATCGATGAACGGCTGACACTCGTATAAGGTTGCCGGTAACAGTCCGGTAATCTGCAATTCGTGGCTGCGCTGCTCGACCGCTGTTCGAATTTCAAGGAAATCACCGTCTGGCTGGCGATAACGAATGCCTCCGGTGGCTGCAACATTCGAAGCAAAGGTGAAAGTAAATCCCTGGCGATCGATTGCTATCGGGCTTAAATGTTCCGTCAGATATTCACAGGTGGTCTCGGAAAAATCATCCAGATTTCGGGGCAATAGTTGAGGAAGATCAAACCTGGATGAAATACCCACGATATCCAGCGTCATTCCGGGCACCAGGCTACCAACTACAGGATGTCCACTACGCAGGTAAACAACCGATTGGGTCCCTTGCTGATCGAACACCTCGGTCTCCCCGGCTCTAAATAGCGATTCCATAGGCCAGGATATGCAGGTTATACGGACCAGCTGGCCTTCATTGGCAGGCCCCAGTTCTGCAAGCGTAATGGGCAAAGGCTCTGGCAGTGGATTTCCTGTACTTTTCAGAATGAACGAAGTCACTGGGTTGATCTCAAGAAGTCCATGATAACTTGACAAGGTTCCGGTCACCTGGATGCGATCACCCGGAGAAGCTCCTCCCACCCCTGTGACAGAACCATTACCGGGAAATACACCGATACCACCCGTGGAGTCCTGGATGTAACGGATACTTCCCAATGCATTATCGTTAAGTACTAATCCCTGTACGGTCACCTGAGATCCCACCGGCAACTGCCGGACGATAGAAATCACATCCTGTGCTTTGGCAGACGGGCAAAGAAAAACAAGGATGACAGCCAATGCGATGCTATGACTCGTCTTAATCTTCATGGCACAAATTAAATCAATACATTCGTTACACGAACATATGTTTTCCCAAAGTCTATGCACAGCAACGGGCCATTAATTCTAGACCAGACTTTTAATGATATCCTGCATGAACTGGAATATACCGAACATTCCTTTTTTATAACCGGTAAAGCCGGTACCGGAAAGTCTACATTGCTTCAGCTCTTCAGGCAAACGACAAAAAAACAAGTGGTGGTATTAGCGCCAACCGGAGTCGCTGCATTGCACGTGCGGGGACAAACCATCCATTCCTTCTTTGCATTTCCTCCCAACCTGATGGATGTCCGTACCATCAAAAAAAGACCTAAAAATCAGATTTATAAGCGCATGGAACTCCTGATCATCGATGAGATTTCCATGGTTCGGGCAGATATCATTGATCATATGGATCTGTTTTTACGCATCAATCGCGAAAATGAAGCCCCTTTTGGCGGCGTGCGTGTTGTTTTTTTTGGCGATCTGTTTCAGCTTCCTCCGGTTGTCAGTACTTCTTTTGAGAAAGCGTATTTCAGCGAAGTTTATCATTCGCCCTATTTCTTCGATGCCAAATTATTCAGGGAAAATGGATTTTTTCTCCGGTGCATCGAAATGGAAAAAATTTATCGCCAGGATGAACGCGCATTTATCCAGCTGCTCAATCAGATTCGGCTAAATGATATGGATTATGAAGACTTGGAATACCTGAATTCCCGCTATCAGTCAGAAATGCCATCCAGCGAGTATACCGTAACCTTGTCGGCACGAAATGCGCAGGTGGACGCAATGAACCGGATGGAGCTAAATCGCATCGAACAACCGGAATTTACTTTCAAGGCTACCGTACTTGGCCAATTTGATCCGAGACTATATCCTACAGAAGCTGTCCTCACTTTAAAGACAGGAGCCCAGATCATGCTGGTTCGAAATGATTTGCAGAAACGATTTGTCAATGGGACGATCGGAAAGGTCGAAACACTGGATGAACGACACATCGGTATTTCTTTCATGGATCCTTCCGGGGAGAAACAGTTTTTGGAATTGGAACCAGCCGATTGGGAAATTGTTAAATACAACCTGCCGGAAGGAAAGAAAGGACCCATTGAGGCCGAGGTAGTAGGCGTCTTCAGACAGTTTCCAATCAAGCTTGCCTGGTCCGTCACCATCCACAAAAGCCAGGGAAAAACCTACGATCGTGTGGTCATCGATCTTGGCGGCGGCGCTTTTGAACATGGGCAAACCTATGTCGCCTTAAGCCGATGCAGGAGCTTTGAAGGAATCCATCTTAAGCGCCCCATCCGATCACAGGACATTCTCGTCGATCCCAGAGTTACAGATTTTTACCAGTCTATTGTGCGGAATGGATAAATCTTATTACTTTTCAGAAGCAAGAAAATGGGATATGAGTACTACAAAAAGAAAACTCAAACTGGCTAGGCAACACCGCAAGCAAGAGAAAAACTTCTTCGTTTGGACTATCGGGGTACTGGTTGTCCTGATCATTATCCTCTATCTTGTCTTCCGCACCACCTGACATCAGGTTTCGCGCTTTTGATTGCTACCTCCCCGATACCGAAAGTTGAAATGACATTGGGTTTACAACCAATTCTCCCGGCGTATCAAGTTTTGTCGTAACGTTTAAGGAAGACGCATTTCCTTCGTCCAGGGTATTCAGGTCATGCGCTGGGGTCGTAGGCTGTCTGAGGCATAAAAAACGAAGGGGCTCCGTCGAGCGACTTCACCCCTTCAAATAATACTACCCACTAAATCTTTGCTCCCGTATTTGGAAGCTGGGAAAGAACCAAACGAAGGGGCTCCGTCGAGCGACTTCACCCCTTCAAATAATACTACCCACTAAATCTTTACTTCCGCATTTGGAAGTTTTTCTTTTCAAGAGAAGGACTAAACGAAGGGGCTCCATCGAGCGATTTCACCCCTTCAAATAATACTACCCACTATATTTTGACCCAATAGGGTTTAATTCAACCTTTCAAAGGTGACTATTTTCCCGGGATCTCTCCTGCGCTTTAACCATTTCTTAACAAAACATTAAGAAGTTAAAACGAAGGGGCGTTGTCGAGCGACTATTCCCCTTCGAAAATAATACTACCCACTATATTTTTAACCCACTTAAGGGATATAACCTATTAACGTAAAAGATATGTATTATTGTTCCTCTATCCGCAACAAAGATAATAAACTTCCGTAGACAAACACAAACCATTTTTTTATTTCGTAGAAAATTTTGCAGAACGGATATGATTCATGCCACCACAGACTTATTCTATTTTCCTAATATTCAATGTGTTGCCTCCTTCTACAGGCACCCTCAAATTCGTCTTGAAGTCAATGATAACTATCAGAAACGTACCTGGAGAAATAAGACCCAATTAGCCGGTCCGAATGGAATTGTCCTACTTTCGGTCCCGCTGATCAAAGGAAAACACCAGGGTCAACGCATGAAAGATGTCCTCATTGACAACGGTCAACCCTGGCAAAGGAACCATTGGAGAACGCTCTCCACACTGTATGGTAAATCGCCTTATTTCGTTCATTATGCCCATTTACTTGAGCCAATTTTTCTGCGACAGCATACACACCTTGCCGGCTTAAACATGGAGGTGATTTCCGTGCTCCACGCCATCCTAAAATGGCCGGCTTCCATCCTGGTTACTACAGATTATCAGGTTATCCCGGACAAGAAGTTCGATCTCAGGGGTACGATCCCCTACCCCATATCCCCAAATGCAACCAAAGGGTGTCCGCACTATCCGCAAGTTTTTGAAGACAGGCAGGGATTTATACCGAATTGTAGTATTTTGGATCTTATCTTTTGTACGGGTCCGGAAGCGACCTTACGCATGCGAGACGTGAATCCTGAACTATGCAGCTGAAAATTCAAGAAGAATACCATAGCCTCCAAAGCCAGCTGACTGATCTAATCCACAACTTATTGGAAATCAGACAATTTGTCTCTGAAGATTCGCTTTTTGACACCTTGGAACGTATCGAAAAACAAGTTCAGGAGCCCTTTATGTTCGTTGTCGTAGGTGAAGTCAAAGCGGGCAAATCCAGTTTCATAAATGCACTCCTGGAGACCGATGAGGAAATTTGTCCGGTAGCACCCATGCCTCTGACCGATAAAATTCAGCTCATCGTCTATGGAGAAAATCCCCATCAGGAAAACATATCTCCTTATGTCATCAAACGCTATGCGCCTTTTGAAATTTTGAGGGAGATCGCCATTGTCGATACCCCCGGTACCAATACCATCGTTGCACATCATCAGGAAATCACAGAAACATTCATTCCCGAATCCGATTTAATTCTGTTCGTCTTTGAAGCTAAAAATCCCTACCGGCAATCGGCATGGGATTTCTTCCGATTTATCAATGCTGAGTGGCACAAAAAAATCGTATTCATACTTCAACAAAAAGACCTTCTAAGCGAAGGTGACCTGGCCATTAATGCCAAAGGCTTGACGGAATATGCTCAGAAACAAGGCGTCGACCGACCGGTTATCTTTTCTGTTACGGCCAAAGGGGAACTTGATCACATTCCAGATTCCGGATTCACCGAGTTAAGAAAGTACATTAGCGAAACCATTACCGGTGGCAAAGCGCCTTTCCTGAAACTTGGCAGTGCCCATACCTCGTTGGAAACCATTCACGGTAAAATTACCCAGGCAGTCGATATACGCACGAGTCAATACGAATCGGACCGCAAATTCAGGGACCAGATTGATGAGATCCTGCAACTGGAAAGTAAAAAGTCTAAAGATCAGGTACATATTTTCGTTGAAAATATTCTCCATGCCTACCAGGATATCTGTCAAAATACCGAAGAGGAACTCCGGGAAGGATTATCCTTTTTCAGCTTACTACGCCGTTCATTCGGAGCAATCTTTGGGAAAAAACAATCCATCCAGGATTGGTTGCAAGAACTCAATGACACATTTGCTAAAAATTTGAAACAATCGCTTCACCAGCGCATGAGCAGCGGAGTGATCCATCTGTCGCAATCCGTGCAGCAAATGGGCTTGATGGTCGATATGCAGCTTCGAGACAATCCCCTGGTTGCTAACCGGAAGACTGAGCTTTTTGGTGGGGTTTATGAACAACGAGCCAAAGCTATTGACGAACTGCACGGGTCCTTTCAAAACTTTATGCAGGACGCCGAGCAATTTGCAGACCGCAGCCTCTTTTCTGAAAAATACAACGTATCAACAGATATCGCAGCCGGAAGTGGCATAGCGGTGATAGGTGTTATTCTGACCGCACTGGCCAATGGTCTTGTCTTTGATATTACCGGTGGTGTACTGACCGCAGTCGGTTTGGTATTCGCAGGAGTGACCGCCGGCATCAAACGGAAACAAATCATCAACGGTTTCCAGGAAGCAACCGCACAGGGCAAAAACGCCCTGAAAGAAAAAACGACCAATGCGCTGGAACATTACATTGATCGGCTCAGGATCCGGATACTGGAAAACTTTTCTCCATTTGATGCTTACCTGAAAAAAGAAGCGGAAGAATTGGTTTCTATTAATGGCCAATTGCTCCAGTTAAAGCAACAATCTGACCTTTGGGCCGTCCGATTCAAAAAGATTAGTCAAAGCTTCCACGCATCGTAATCATTTCCTTCATAACGCTTGCCATGAAAAATAGACTGACATTCTTTTCCCTGCTATTATTCATCTTCTCTTGTCAAAACGAAAAAACCGATCGCATGAAGAATCCAACCATTCCGGTTGAATATCCGAATACTGAAAAAAAAGAGCACACCGATACCTATGGAGCGAACGAGGTTCGGGATGACTACCATTGGCTGGAAGATGACCGTGCACCGGAGGTGGAAGACTGGGTAGTGCAACAAAACCAAACGACCCGCGGTTACCTGGATAAAATACCTTTCCGCCAAGCCATTGAAGACCGCTACCGGGAACTGTATGATTATCCCAAATTATCAAGCCCTTACCGGGTAGGCGATTATTACTTCTTTTATAAGAATGACGGGCTTCAGAATCAATCGGTCATTTATATCCAGCATGGTCTGGATGGCGAACCGGAGGTATTTATTGACCCTAATACGTTATCGAAAAACGGCACCGTAGCTATATCGCTGGCTGGTTCTTCAGTGGACAACCGATATCTTAGCTATTTACGGCAGGAGGCAGGGTCCGATTGGGCAGAAGTGCATGTCATGGACATAGCCGCCCGCCAAGAGCTTCCGGATGTCATTGAGCATGTCAAATTCTCCGGCACAACCTGGTTTAAGGATGGGTTTTATTACTGCCGATTTCCTGATCCGGATGAAAATGCAAAGTTCTCTGCTGCCAATCAATACCATTCGGTCTATTACCATCAGCTGGGATCCGGACAGGATCAGGATGAACTCATCTACCGCGATGAGGAAAATCCGAATTTTACGATGGGCATCGATATTACGGAAGACGAGCAATATCTAATACTGACCAAAAGCAGCGGCACGGATGGCTTCGAGACCTGGTACAGACCAGCTGATGCCACGGGTCCTTTTATGCCGCTCTTTACCGGATTTGCTCACAAAAACTCCATCATCGACCATGATCAAGATGCATTTCTCGTACACACGGACATTGATGCACCCAAATACCGGTTGATCCGTGTAGCGCTGAACCGTCCTGAGCCTGAAAACTGGAAAGAGATCATTCCTGAAACCGAGGATCTTCTGCAGGGCGTGTCCAGTGCCGGTGGTAAATTGTTTGCCGATTATCTCAAAGATGTTACCACCCGTGTGTATCAGTTTGAGCGGGATGGCAGTGGCAAAAAGGAGATCCGTTTACCTGGTCTGGGTAGTGCTGGCGGATTTTACGGCAAAAAGGATTATCAACAGCTCTTCTATACCTATACTTCATTTCTGTACCCTCCGACGATCTTTTTGTTTGATATCACAAGTGGTTCTTCAAAACCATTTTTCGAAACACCTCTAAAATACAATCCGGAGGAATTTACGGAAGAGCAGGTCTTTTACACCAGTAAGGATGGAACCCGGGTGCCAATGTTTCTGGTCCATCGAAAAGGACTCGCCCTCGATGGGCAAAATCCGGCGTTCCTATACGGTTATGGAGGATTCAACATTTCTCTGACCCCTTACTTCAGTCCGATGCGCATCCTGATTCTGGAAAACGACGGAGTTTTTGCCCTGGCCAATCTGAGGGGTGGCGGCGAATACGGCGAAGAGTGGCACCGTGCAGGAATGCTGGATAAAAAACAAAATGTATTTGATGATTTCATTGCTGCAGCGGAGTTTCTGATTGATACGGGTTTTACCTCAAAAGACAAACTGGCCATATCAGGTGGATCCAATGGAGGACTGCTGGTTGGAGCAGCCATGACCCAACGACCGGATCTATTTGCAGTGGCATTTCCGGCGGTCGGTGTGCTTGATATGTTGCGTTACCAAAAATTCACCATCGGGCATGCCTGGGCCGTTGAATACGGGTCCAGCGACAACCCGGAACAATATCCTTATTTGAAAGCCTATTCTCCTCTGCACAATTTAAAGGATGGGGTACATTATCCATCTACGTTGGTTACAACCGGGGATCACGATGACCGCGTGGTACCGGCACATTCTTTCAAATTTGCAGCGCGACTCCAGGAAGCTCATCAAGGTGAAAATCCGGTACTGATTCGTATCGAGACCGATGCCGGTCATGGAGCGGGAAAACCTACCGGCAAAATCATCGAAGAAGGCGCCGATGTTTTATCGTTCTTCTTTTACAACACCAATAGTCCTGTGAAATACTTAAAAGGCTGACCTTTCACCCTTTTGACATATAACCGGACCCAATATAAATTGACTGACTTACCAATGAATCGAACTGCTGGACATAAAAAATTTCGCCCTTTGATCAACGCATTAACATCCGTCATTGGGTTTACCTTGCTTACTTCCTGTCAGGGCCAGCCATCCGTCCAGTTCACCCTATCTTTTGAGCAGGCATCCAGGCATCAGTTTCATGTGCAGATGCATCTTACCGAATGGGATATGGATTCGCTTACACTAAAAATGCCCACCTGGATGCCGGGATTTTACCAATACATGCATTATGCTGCCGCAGTAACGGACTTCCAGGCTTATGACGGTGCTAAATCCGCTATCCAATTTGAACATCCCAATGAAAATACCTGGTTGCTAACCGGCACTTCAAAAAAGGAAATTTTCCTGGATTACGATATTATAACCAGCCGGCGGTTTGTGGCCAATAGTTATGTGGACTCGCTCCATGCGTATATAATTCCTGAGAGCGCTTTCCTCTACCCTGACGGCCATCTTGATCTTCCATCGACCATTAAGCTAATACCTCAATCCGCCCGACACCTGGTTGCCACCGGATTGACACCCCAAAACGAAAGTAACTCAATCTTTTACGCTCCGGATTTTGACATTTTGTATGATAGTCCGATCCTAGTGGGCGATCTCCAGGAATTGCCTTCATTTGAAGTCCGTGGAGTAGGCCACCGTTTTTTTGCCTACCAGCCCGGCGATTTTGACCAGGAAAGACTTATCGATGGGTTGCACAAAGTGGTCGAATCCGCTGTTGAAATTTTTAATGATATCCCATACCAGGAATACACATTCCTTGGCATCGGACCTGGTCGCGGCGGAATTGAACATCTGAACAACACTTCCTTCGGATTCAGCGGGGACCAGCTTCGCGATGATGCGGGATACATCCGGATGTTCAATTTTTTAGGCCATGAGTATTTCCATCACTACAATGTCAAACGTATTCGTCCCTTTGAATTAGGCCCCTTTGATTACGACAAGGGGTCCAAGACGAATCTTCTATGGGTAAGTGAAGGGCTTAGTGTTTACTACGAATACATAACGGTACGGAGAGCCGGGTTGGTGGACGAAGCCACGCTCCTGAATCAGTTCGCCGGAAATATCAAAGGTACGGAAGAAGACCCAGGCCTCCCCTATCAATCGCTCGCCCAGGCAAGTTATGCCACCTGGCAGGACGGGCCCTTCGGTGGAAATAACGGGGAGGATGACCGATCCATTTCCTATTACGAAAAAGGGCCGGTGGTCGGCCTGCTTTTGGACTTTACCATTCGTCATGCAACCCAAAACGAAAGTTCCTTGGACGATGTCATGCAAATGCTCTACAAAAAATATTACAAGGCACAGGGTCGCGGTTTTACAGATGCCGAATTCCAACAGACTTGTGAAGAAATTGCCGGTATCCCGTTGGACGAATTCTTTGAATACATCTACACGACCAAACCGCTGGACTACGGCCGCTATTTAGCTTATGGTGGCTTGACCTTAATTGCTCGACCAAGAGCTGTTGATCCCTCCAGTACAGAATACCTTCTGGAACGAATTCCCGAGCCGGATGAACTCCAGAAAAAAATCTACGCCGATTGGGTACATCATGAATGATCCGTTCTGTCCACTTTTGAAATCACAACCGTGAACCTTCTTCGGCATTGGCTAGCAACCCTGCGATACCAGAGCCGAAAATAAGGGATAGAATATTTACTATATATATCTTGAATGTAGCTTAATAGGATTGCAAGCACAGCCATCAACGATAAATCACCGATGGATTTTTGTTCCGACTTAAGCACCGCCTTAATTCACCTCTTTCTCCGGATTCATTACAAATTGCATCCGGTTATTGGCATTAAAATAAGTAGCTGCCGCTTCCTGCAGATCTTTGGCTGTCAGCGATTCAATGCTGGACTCCAGTGAAGGCAAAAGCAGCTTGGAAAGCGGATACCCATAATAGTCGCAGTCTTCGACACCATTTAACCAAAAGCGATTTTGCTCCATACTTTTGATACGGGTCTGCTTCTGCGTTTCGGTAACCTTGTGCAAATCCTCGTCAGAAACACCATCTTCGGCAACTTGCCGGATGGTCTCCGAAGCGGTGTTGATCAATTCCTGGGTGCGGGGTGGATCACAGTTGAAGGAAATAACCAACGAATATTCAGATTTTGGATCGCGGCTTACATTTCCGGATAAGCCTACCCCATAAACCCCGCCTTTATCTTCGCGCATGGATTCACGTAATTTGATCCGCATCAGGTCTACCATGGAATTAAAGCGATACCTGGAGGCATTATCCCAGGTAATTGGCCCGTGGTAAACGATCTGAACGGTAGTTTTTGGAGCTTCTCCCCGTTCCCAGGTCTTATCGATAACTCCGTTAACCAATTCAATGCCATTGTCTTTCCAGTGTTCCTTACGACCCGTATTCGGTAGGTTGCCTAAGTACTCCCGCGTCATGGTTTGTAACACTTCCGGGTCGAAGTTGCCTACAAAATAGAAGGTAAAGTCCCCGGCATTGGAGAAGCGGTCCTCGTAAATGGCGAAGATTGAGTCCAGATTAAGGTTATTGAGTTCTTCTACCGTAGGATAGCCAGTCCGTGGATGGTTATTGTACTTGATCTTGGTGGTCTGATCGTAGAAAAAGAAATTAGGATTAGCGTCCAGGTTTTCAATGAACGCTTTTTGCTTGGCAACATAAGACGCAAAGGCCTCTTCATCCTTGCGCGGATCTTTAAAATAAAGATAGATCAACTGGAACAGCACTTCCAGATCTTCCGGAGAAGCGGAACCCGAAAATCCTTCCGACTGTGAACCAATCGTTGGGACCACTGAAACCCGCTTTCCGGTTAACATTTTTTCAAGCTGAACTTCCGTGAAAGCACCCAAACCGGATTGATTGATAATGGATGAGGCAAAACGCGCCTGTAAAAACTTTTTATCGTCATACAATGAGGTCCCGCCATCACTATAAGCGCTCATCAGAATCTCATCATTTTTATAGGTCGTAGGTTTGGCGAAAACACGGATGCCATTAGCCAGCGTCCACTCCATGACGCCGGTCGCATCATCGGTTTTCTTCTCCACGATCGGCACCGGCACCAGATCTTCACTAAATAAAGGAGCTTCTGTCACTTCATCAACATAAGCATCAACCGATGCACCGGAAACCTGATCAATTAAGGTCAACAATTCAGTCTCCGATGGAAGCGGTGAATCTTCTTTCTGCGGACCGGTCACGATGAGTGTCCTGTTTTCTTTGGTGATCCATTTTTTGGCGAGGGCATCAACATTTACCAATGGGATTCCCGGCAATAATTGCTGAACGAGCCGGTAATATTGCTCGGCGCTGAGTATTGGACCTCCATCGGTAAAATAGCTGACCAGGTCCGAAGCCAAATCACCCGACTCTTGTTTATCGCGTTCGCGCGCCAAGCGCTCAGCCGCCTTCAGGATTTCCGTTTTACTTCTATCCAATTCGGTTTCGGTAAACCCATGCTGGAGCACGCGTTCATTCTCTTGCAATACGGCAGTCAATCCTTTCTTGACTCCTCCTTCCTGCACAACGGCATACGAGGTATAATTGGACACATGACCTAGCCCCCCGCTGTATCCGGAGTAAGCAAATAAAAAGGGAGGGTCCGCCTTCTGGGACAATTCAGAAAGCCGGTTATTCAACATGTTATTGTACAAACTCCTGGTCAGGGATTCCTGAAAATCAGCTTCTGTCCGGGTATGGTATTCAGGATGGCGGTATAACAGTTGCACTGCTGTGTTGGTAGCTTCCTTGTCCGAACAAATCGAGACCAGGGTTTGCCCATTCATCGGCACTGAATATTTTTCGCGAGGTCGCTCGGGTTGAGGATTGGAGAGTGCACTGAATTGTTGTTTAATCCGGGTCTCCATCTCATCCAAATCCACATTGCCGACTACAATAACAGCCATTTCATCCGGTCTGTACCAGTCTTTGTAAAATTGTCTGATCCGGTCGTAACTAATCGTTTCAATGATTTCCGGTTTACCGATTGGCAAGCGCTCCGCATAACGGGAATTTTTGAATAGGACGGGCAAGTACTGCTGCTGCATCCGCTGCCCGGCGCTCAGACCGGTGCGCCATTCCGAGACGACCACTCCGCGTTCCTTGTCAATTTCTTCATCATCAAAACTTACACCTCCGGCCCAGTCATGAAGCACCAGCATGCCTTTCGACAACTGTACCGAATCGTCGGTCCGAACTTGTAACATATAGACGGTCTCATCAAAACTGGTGTAGGCGTTCAGGTCTGCTCCAAAACGGGTTCCAACGGACTCCAGATAATCCACCAATTCATTCTTGCTGAAGTGTTCCGACCCGTTAAATGCCATATGCTCGACAAAATGGGCTACACCAAGCTGATCGGGATCTTCCTGTAAGGAACCTACTTTCACAACCAACCGAAGTTCCGCGTGATTTTCCGGTTTGTTATTGTTCTGGATAAAGTAGGTCATCCCATTGGTCAATGTTCCCTGTCTGATGGAGCTATCCATAGGTAAAGGAATCTCTCCGGCCGTGGCCGGCATAACTTCCTGTGGCATCGCAGGTGTCGCCGGGGTGACCGGCTGCTGAAGCGTTTGACTTGTTTTAGGTGTGCAGGCAATGGCCAATAGCAGAGCAAGGCCAAAGGAAATCAGGCGGAAATTTTTCATAAGAATGAATTTGGATGGATAATCGAAAAAATCATCTTGACCCCATGGTAGTGCATGGTGTAAAACCTATATAACGTAAAAATAATCTAAAAGGTGTATCGGATCAATCCGGAAGCCGTTTAGCGGCGCATCTGGTTCATATTGCCCATCATGTTGGCCATTCCTTTGCCCTTACTCAATTGATGCATCATCTTACGCATTTGATCAAACTGCTTGATAAACAGATTGATCTCATGGATGTTATGTCCGCACCCTTTTGCAATGCGTCGTTTGCGGCTCATGTTGAGCAATTCAGGTTTGTTCCTTTCTTCCGGGGTCATCGAAAAGATGATGGCTTCAACTTTGGCGAAAGCCTTATCGTCGATTTCCAGGTTTTTGGTCATCTTACTCATGCCCGGAATCATGTTCATAAGTGATTTGATATCACCCATTTTTTTGATCTGCTTGATCTGACCCAGAAAGTCATTGAAGTCAAATTTATTCTTGCGGATCTTGGCCTCAAGACGCTTAGCCTCTTTTTCATCAAACTGTTCCTGTGCTTTTTCTACGAAGGAAACGATATCCCCCATACCCAGGATCCGTTGTGCCATCCGTTCAGGGTAGAAGACGTCCAGCGTTTCCATCTTCTCGCCCATGCTGACAAACTTGATGGGTTTGCCTACCGTATACTTGATGGAAAGCGCTGCACCACCGCGGGTATCGCCATCCAGTTTGGTCAGGACAACGCCGTCGTAATCGATCACCTCGTTGAAGGCGGCGGCAGAGTTGACTGCGTCCTGGCCGGTCATTGAGTCCACCACAAAAAGCGTCTCGGTGGGTTGGATCGCCGCTTTGATTCGGCGGATCTCATCCATCATGGCCTCGTCGATCGCAATCCGACCGGCTGTATCCACGATGACTACATCATGTTTATTGGCTTTTGCAAACTCAATGGCGCGCTGTGCAATATCAACCGGATCTTTGCTTTCGAGGTCCTTGTATACCGGAACTCCAATTTGCTCTCCGATCACAGATAACTGATTGATGGCAGCCGGACGGTAAACGTCCCCCGCCACCAGTATGGGCGATTTCTTACGCTTTTGTTTCAGAAAATTAGCCAGTTTACCGGAGAAGGTGGTTTTACCGGAACCCTGAAGACCGGCAATCAGGACAATACCAGGATTCCCGGTAATATTGATGCCG
This sequence comes from Lewinellaceae bacterium, assembly GCA_020636355.1. GTDB lineage: Bacteria > Bacteroidota > Bacteroidia > Chitinophagales > Saprospiraceae > JAGQXC01. Next base: position 464,233 of record JACJYB010000002.1, read on the forward strand.
ACCGACTGGCCGCCCATTAATTCCACCAGCTCATCCATCACGATCTTCACCATCAATTCGCCTGGCTTGACCGCTTGGAGGACATTCTCAGTGCCTAATGCTTTATCCTTAACCTTATCGGTGAATTCTTTGGCTATCTTATAGTTCACGTCTGCCCCGACCAGTGCGCGACGAATTTCTTTGATGGACGTGGCTACATTTAATTCGGTTAGCTTCCCTTCTCCTTTTAAGTTCTTAAAGGCACTCTCTAACCTCTCATTCAGACTATCAAACATAATGCGTATTTAAGATCTGCTTTCCAGCTTCAAAGTTAATTTTTGGTCTATCCGCAGGAGCGGCAATAATGCATGCAAATATAGGTAAATGCTATCTTTGTAGTTTAGTTCATTCTTAAACAATCCCCATGCGTCACTTTCTTCCATTCGTCGTGATTATCCTGCTGTCAGGACTGATAACCTGTAAGGTCCAGGACGAACAACTTAGCCCGGATCTCCTGCATTTTGATGCTACCGGCGATACGATGGCTCTCGATCTGGCAGCCCAGGTATTGGAAACCAATGGTGGCCAGCAAGCCTGGTCGGAATCCAGATACGTCGCGTGGACATTTTTTGGACGCCGTCGTCTGGTATGGGATAAATGGGGGCAACAGGTACGCATCCACTATACCGACGGAAGTATGGATATGAGCCTGCATATACCGGACACAACCGGCATGGTCTGGAAAAACGGTGTCGTCATGTCGGAACCCGATTCACTGGACAAATACCTTAATCAAGCCTACCGGATCTGGATCAACGACAGCTATTGGCTTTTGATGCCGTTTAAGCTCAGGGATCCGGGTGTTCACCTATCCTATATCGGACGGGATACCACGCAGAACGGGACTTCAGCGGATGTTCTTGAAATGGAGTTCACAGCTGTCGGGGTTACCCCTCAAAATAAATATCATATCTGGATTGGAGGAGAGCCCAAGGAAGTATTACAGTGGGCTTATTACCGGAATGCTCAGGACTCCCTGCCCGGCTTCACGAATCTTTGGACCAATTATCAACCCTATGAACCGACGGGGATCGTACTATCTTCCGGTAGAGGTCCTGGGCGCGAAATGGGCGACATAAAGGTTTATAAGGAATTACCCGAACAAACATTTACAGAGGTCACAGCAACCAATTGGTAACTAATGACCTTTTTCATTATAAAAATACAGCCATGCGCAAGCTAACTTTTTTTCTACCCCTGGTGCTGTTGTTTACCCAGTGCAAACAGGCAGCAGAAACCCCGGATACCATTGACGCCAACCTCAGTGATACGGTTAAAGCGGAAATTCAGGCCAAGCTGGATCAATACGTCACCGTGCCATTGACCACTGATCTTGCAACCCTTACCGATAAAGAACGTCAAATGATTCCGATCCTGATGAATGCGGCACAAGTTATGGACAATCTTTTCTGGTACGAATCCTACGGAGGCAAGGACAAGTTTCTTGAAGCCAATCTGGAGCCTACGGCAAAACGATTTATGGAAATCAATTACGGTCCCTGGGACCGGCTGGATGACAACAAACCATTTTTACCTGGTGCAGGAACCAAACCAGCCGGTGCAAACTTCTATCCAACAGATATGACCAAGGAAGAATTTGATGCAGCAGATATTCCGGACAAGGCGGACTTATATACATTCATTCGCCGGGACCCTGACGGCAAGCTGGAAAGCATTCCTTACCACGATCAGTTCAATATGGCTGTGAACCGGGCTGCAGAACTGCTGAATCAGGCCGCAGCACTTGCCGAAGATCCCGGGCTGAAAAAATACCTTGAGCTGAGAGCCAAGGCCTTGGTTGATGATGACTATCAGAATAGTGACCGGGCATGGTTGGACATGAAAAATAACACGCTGGATATCGTAATCGGTCCCATCGAGACCTATGAAGACCAGCTCTTTGGATACAAAGCTGCACATGAAGCTTATGTATTGATCAAGGATCAGGCCTGGAGCAAGCGGTTGTCCCGGTTTGCTCAATTCCTGCCGGAGCTACAGGCAGGCTTGCCCGTACCGGCAGCCTATAAAACAGAAAAGCCAGGGACCGACACTGACCTGAATGCGTATGATGTGGTCTATTATGCCGGCCAGGCAAATTCTGGCGGGAAAACGATCGCCATCAACCTACCCAATGACGAACAGGTTCAGTTGGAGAAAGGCACAAGACGACTCCAGTTGAAGAATGTGATGCGTGCTAAATTTGATAAAATTCTAATCCCCCTTGCTAAAGAGTTAATTGATTCCGATCAGGTCTCATTGATTAATTTTGACGCTTTTTTCGCCAACACCATGTTTCACGAGGTTGCACACGGCCTGGGCATCAAAAACACCATCGATGGCAAAGGAACCGTCCGCATGGCACTCAAGGAGCATTACTCGGCACTGGAAGAAGGGAAAGCGGATGTCCTGGGCCTATACATGGTCAAACAGCTCCATGACAAAGGTGAAATCGAGGGGGATTACAAAAGTAATGTCGTCACTTTCATGGCCAGTATTTTCCGGTCAATCCGGTTTGGTGGAGCAGATGCACACGGTCGGGCCAATATGGTACGTTTTAATTTCTTTAAGGACATGGGAGCATTTGAACGCGATGAGGCCACCGGAAAATACCGGGTAAATTTCGATAAATTCCAGCTAGCAACGGATGCACTGTCTACCAAAATCCTAACCTTACAGGGAGATGGCGACTATGCCGGGGTAGCAAAATTTGTCACTGAAAAAGGCATTGTCTCGCCGCAATTGCAAGCCGATCTGGATCGTTGTGCAGCATTAGGTATTCCGGTAGACTTGATCTTTGATCAGGGGAAGGATGTAGTTGGTCTATAACTGGAAAACCGATTCAGCTAATTATTTGTTCTGAAATCCAGCGGATTTGTAGGTCTGCTTCCAATTTGTTTGACCAGATTAATTTGGACTAAAATGAAAACGTACTCTTTTTTGCGCACCGTCCTTTATGTATTCTTACTGGCAGCAGGTTTTTTGATGGGAGTCTCCTGGCAGAACCGCAGCGCGTCAGATGATCAGGAGGATATACAGCCTGTATCGGGAGAAGTGACATCGACACCGGTTCCAACGACAACCGGTGAGCGGGAATCTACTCCTGCAGCTCCGCTTCTGGATAACGAGCAACATACGATCGATTTATTTCAACATGCAGCTCCGGCGGTCGTGTTCATTAACACCAGTGTTTATGAAAAGGATTACTGGTCTACCAATGTTTATGAATTGCCTCAGGGGTCCGGTTCAGGCTTTATCTGGGATAACCAGGGACATATAGTAACTAATTATCATGTGATTGAGTCTGCCATCAATGGGGGAAAAGCTACCGTAACACTCGCCGATCAGTCGGTCTGGGAGGCAGAAATCATCGGTTATGCTGCTGAGCGGGATCTGGCCGTATTAAAAATAAAAGCATCACCCAGTCAATTGACAGCCATCAACGTTGGGGCATCACTCGACCTCAAAGTGGGTCAATCGGTTTATGCCATAGGCAATCCATTTGGTTTGGACCAAACATTGACCACCGGAGTAATCAGCGCACTCGGACGGGAAATTCGTGCAAAAGACGGCACACCGATTCGTGATGTCATCCAGTCCGACGCGGCCATTAACCCCGGCAATTCAGGAGGACCGCTCCTCAATTCATCGGGTCAACTGATCGGTGTTAACACCGCGATCTATAGTCCCTCCGGAGCTAGCGCAGGCATTGGATTTTCGATACCGGTCGATGAAGTTCGTTCCGTAATTCCTGACCTGATCCAATATGGCAAAATTCGACGCCCTTCCCTGGGAATTGTACCCTATACATCCACCAGCTATAAGATAAACGGCGTACTGATCCTTCAGGTAGCGCAAAATTCAGCCGCTGAAAAAGCAGGGCTGCACGGGACAGACCGCGATCGCTTCGGCCGGATCCAGTGGGGGGATATCATTGTTCAAATCGATGATGATGAAATCACCAACCTGATAGAAATGCGTTCTGTTCTGGAAAAACATAATGCGGGAGACCAGGTTAAAGTTACAGTCATCCGGAATGCAAATAGCGGAAGCCAGAAAGAGGTTACCGTTGACCTCGTGCTGGATGATGTGAACTGAGCCTATGCAGACCTTCTCTCTCTTTGATTTAAACGAATACATCCGGCGGGTCATCGCTCTGAATTTTACGGATGCCATCTGGATAACCGCTGAGATCAATCAGGTGGGGTCTTCCCGCGGTCATTATTATCTGGACCTGATCCAAAAAGATGAAAAAAGCGATCAGATCATCGCTCAGGCTCAGGCAGCCATTTGGAGCAGTCAATACCGTTTTTTGGTTAAAAAGTATCCTGACATCCTGGATAACCTCCTGCAAGACGGAACTGAAGTCCGCCTCAAAATCAAGGTCGACTTTAATGAGCGTTATGGCTTGAAGTTGATCATTGAAGACCTTGACGCACAATATACTTACGGGCAGGCAGCCCTTAAACGGCTGCGCGTCATAGAAACCCTTCAACGGGAAGGACTGATCGGCAAAAACAAACAAGTCTCCTTGCCCCCGGTAGTTCAGTACATCGCCATGATAAGCTCTTCGACCGCAGCAGGCTTTCAGGATTTCCTCAATCACCTTGGAGAAAACCCATATGGATATCGGTTTCATGTCACCCTTTTCTCCGCTGCTATGCAAGGCATCAATACCGAGCGGGAGGTGTCGGAAGCCCTGGAACAGATAGCCGAACGACGGGATGAGTTTGATGCCGTTTGTATCGTCCGTGGAGGAGGATCAAAACTGGATCTGGCTGCCTTTGACAGTGAAGCATTAGGCCGGAAAGTAGCCTGGTTTCCCTTACCTGTGTTGATCGGAATTGGCCATGACATCGACCAAACGATTTTGGACCTCGTCGGGCACTCGTCGCTAAAGACTCCTACAGCAGTAGCCGACCTGATTATAGATCATAATGCCCGATTTGAGGGACTGGCTGAGGAAATGGCTAATCGGATAACACTTCTAATCAGACAACGCCTCCAACTGGAGTCAAGAAATTTATTTGCCATCCGGCATGATCTGCATCGCGTCATAAAAGTGCCGATCTTACGGGCACAACACCAGCTAGAACACTATCAAGAATTACGGTCCACTTTAATGAAATCCTATTTCCGTGAATTCAATCTGAAATTGGATCGGATGGAGGAGCAATTAAACTGGAAGAACCCGTTATTTCTGATGGAAAAAGGATATGCCTGGGTATTTACCGGAGGAAAACCCGTTCACTCCGTTCGGGAAGTGAGCCCTGGCGATGAAATAACCAGCTACCTTAAGGATGGCCAGGTAACCAGTACCGTGACCGATGTAAAAACGAGAAAACCATGAAAGGAGTAAAAACGTATCAGGATGCCTACCGCCGATTGCAAGCCATTTTAAAATTATTGGAATCGCAAGAGGTAGCTGTGGATGACTTGCCTAAACTGGTTGAGGAGTCCCAGCAATTATTAGATTACTGCCGGGATCGACTGCGCACTACCGAAAAACAACTGGAAGACTACTTTGAAGAAGAATGATTGGGTGTAAAAAGCTTTCCTCCGCGGTCTGAAGCCAACGCACTTTGCACCCTCCAAAAAATCCAAAGCAAAGCCAGTCCGGTAATCAGTCCCATACTGACATCCTTAAGAAAATGTTCCGCCAGATAAATCCTTGAAAAACCCACCAATCCGGTTACCAATGCCAATAATGCGGCGAGCAGTCCGTTTCTGCTTCGCAGTGCCAACCATCCGTAAAGAGCGACTGCAGACATGGTATGCCCGGAAGGAAATGAGTCCAGTGTAGCCCTCCATGAAACGCCGGGGATGGATTGCATATGGCTAAACCCTGCCCAAGCGAGAGCAGGTCTGGGCTGCGCAAAATAGAGTTTGAGTGCCAGACTAAGTGCTAAAACCAATAGTCCCAGGAGCCCTATCTGGCTGATGTTGCGAAATTGTCGCTTTATTCCCAAATAGAATGCCACGATAAAATACATCCAAACTTCACCTAATCGAGTGATCCATTTGAATGCAAAATCGGCGAATGGGTTTCTGATCAATTGAATGTGATCCAATTCGCTACCCACCGGATATTGTCCTAGGAAAACCAGGGTTAACATCCATAGTCCCAGAATTAGCAAGGAATAAACGACCAGTGCCTTTAACTCCATCGAAATAGTTTGGAGAAGAATTTCTGGATGCCCATGGTATAGGTATCCAGATTCATCAGTTTGGAATCACGCATCGCACGTAAAGTCAGCGTAAAACCCATAGCAAAGATGATCAAAACGGGAAGCCAGGCGCCTAGAACCGGGTTTATCGCCAAAGACTCTGCCATCTTACGCATCATAATTGATAAGATGATGAATAACGCAAAGAAGAATATCGCAATCAAAAACGGAAAACCAAATCCCCCTTTCCGTACAATAGCTCCCATCGGTGCACCGATAAAGAGGAATATCAAGCAGGCAATAGCCAAAGCAAATTTGGAATGCAACTCAAACAGAAATTTTGCTTTTCGCTCAAGGAGATTTTGTTCCTCTGCCTCCCGACTCAGAATTTCCTGCACGATCCGGCTGCTTTTCGATTGGGCCGCATAAAACAGCCGCGAGTACTCAGCGCTGGCAAAGTGTTTCTCCAGATGTCCAGGCCCGACACTACCTGCAACCAGTTCTACCGGAGGTGCGTAACGTCCGATATAATATTCGTCAGCTTCATCTTTGGGCACGCCGGTCTTTTGTTTGATCCGGTCCATAATGATATTGCGAGGCAATCCGTTGGGAATGTTTTCCCCATTCTCCAGGGAGGCCATAGCTCCTTGCTTCCAATTCTCCCCTTTTGTCGAATCGGCACCCAACAAAAAGTTCGGATATTTTTCGAGCAAATCGGGATTGACATTTGCCAATTGCTGATTAAATGTGTCTACATCCAGTATTAGCTCCCGGCTGGTCTTCATGTACTGGTGCGACTTGAAGAGATCCTGATCCGTCATATCCAGATCAAACTCGGACATATCATTGGCTTTGTGCCAATTCTTAAAATTTACCCGTACAAACGGGTAGGATATTTTATTATCATTGGAAATACGGCGACTCTGTTCATTATACATGTGCCCGTCATGCAGCGACATGACAAAATACCGGCCATCCGAAGTAATGAACATTTCACCGGTTTTAGAATGGATCATATCGATATTCGCTTCGTTGCGATCCTGATTGTAGATGTACACATTGTTGATGTCCCGTTGATTCACCCCTTTCTCCTGAACCCAAATTGCAGTATTCATGAAGTCCTCATTAAAGATACCGGGCTCAATAGCCAGTGCCGGCTTTTGTTTGCGGATATCCCACATCCGAGAGTGGAATTGTAAATTGGCAATCGGCGACAGATAATCGTTACTCAGATAAGATAATACACTGATAAAAGTCACCAGGTAAATCAGCGGTTGCATGGTACGAAGGAGCGACACCCCGGCTGATTTTAAACTGGACAACTCGTATTTCTCACCCATATTACCAAAGACCAAAACCGAGGCGAGCAATACGGCGATGGCCAGTGCAAGCGGAAAAAGTTTTACCGATAAATAAAAGATCATTTCAACCAGGATAAACAAACCCAACCCCTTCCCCATCAGATCATCCATGTAGATGAAAATGGTCTGCATGACCAAAACAAATAATGCAATGAGAAAAGACAATGCAAAGGGAGGCAGAAAGGAATTTACCAGTAATGTATCGATTCGCTTCAACTTGAACATAGGCCTTGCAAAAGTAGGAGAATTACCTTTAGTCCGTGCGCCATACAACTCCCTAAAAAACAGAAACGCCTTGCAAAACGTTCATGCTGCCCAAAGACAATGGCCAATCCGGATCCAATAAATACTTGAATCCATCGAACGAGCAACTAATTTTTGCGTTTCTTGCCCCTACAATATTTACTTTCTTGTCCATAGTGTATTGATTAACAAATCGTTAAATATGCAACCATACGTTTGTTCCGGCAATTCGACTTAATAAGGCCGGCTTTCGTGTAACCTATTCTCTTTTCATTCGATCTTCTAATACCATGGATGCGATAAAAGAACTCATCACACCAATTCAGGATAAACTTTTCCGGTTTGCACTCCGGATGGTCGGAAGCGTGGAAGAAGCTGAGGATGTGGTTCAGGAAGTCTGGATCAAATTATGGAAACAGAAAGATTACCTGGACAAGATCCAAAACGTCGAGGCCTGGTGCATGCAATTAACGCGCAACATCTCCATCGACCATCTCCGTTCCAAACACCGGAGGACAGAAGGACTGGATGGAGTGCGGCAATTTGAATCACATGATCACACTCCGGATCTGGCTCTATCAAAAAAAGACCTATTCCAGAGGATCCAACATATGATGAATGACCTTCCTGAACAACAAAGGGATGTCATGCATCTGCGGGATATCGAAGGTTATGCCTATCAGGAAATCGCGGACATGCTCAACCTGACCCTGAACCAGGTGAAAATTAATCTGTTCCGGGCGAGGACCACTATTCGTAAACAAATTGAACAATTACAAGCTTATGACAGCGCCAAATAAATCCATACAGGAACTCTTGCGCAAATACTGGGCAGGAGAATCCACGCTGGAGGAAGAACAAACCTTGATCCAACACTTCGGAGATGATGACTTCCCAATGGAGGATGATACCGCTGATGCCATCTATTTCCAGTTTTTACAGGAAGCTCGTCAGATGTCCACATCCCGGGATTATACCAAACATCTTGAACAATCACCCCGTCCTACAGCCAGGCGAATCAGTCTATGGTCCCGGGCTGCAGCTATAGCAGCTGTATTTATAGGAGTGGTGTGGGCGACCTTCCACTTTCAACACAAAGCAGCTCAGGATACGTATGAAGACCCTATGGCTGCCTGGGAAACGACTAAAGCAGCCCTGGCGGTAATAAGTATAAAAATGCAAGAAGGAACCAAATCCATGGAAAGCATTCAGGAGTTGGATAAACTTCAGATAATTCGAGAAAACTAAACCTGATTCATAAACAAATTAAAATTCGGATTCAATCATGAAAAAGTTGCTAATAGCATGCGGATTCCTGGTATTTGGAGTCACTGCCTCAATGGCCCAAGCGGATGCCATTACCAAATATTTTGACAAATACCTTAACGACGAGTCATTTTCGGTGGTCTACATCAGTCCCAAAATGTTTGACCTGGTCTCCAAACTGGATGTCGATGACATGGACCAGGATACCAAGGATGTGCTTAAAGACCTGAAAGGCCTACGGATACTGACCAAGAATTCGGACGGTCAAAAGTATTACCAGGAGGCCATGAACATCCTGAATACAAAAGAATATGAGACATTAATGACCGTGCGAGACGGCGATTCCAACGTTCGATTCTGGGTGAAAGAAGATCCGGCAAATTCCAACCGCATCAATGAGTTGTTGCTCCTGGTTGGCGGTGAAGACTTTGCACTGATCAGCTTTATTGGAAACATAGACCTGAAAAAAATCTCCAAGCTTTCGGATAAAATGGATGTCAAAGGCATGGAGCACCTTGAAGATCTGGACAAAAAGCAAAAAAACGACTAACATGAAAAATTTCATTCTGCTAAACCTGACTTTTTTATGCCTGTTCCTGCAACCTCAAGCCAAAGCACAAAGTGCCATCGATGAATTCATGTCCTATTACAAGGGATACGATGATGCCCTACAACTCTCTTTTCCTGGTTTTGTAGCGCGTATTGGAATTGATATTGCAGCCAAAGAAGAGCCATCGCTGGCATCTTTATCAAACCGAATCTCTTCACTTCGCTTTCTCATCATCGATCAGCATGTGGAGGGGTTAACTTCGGATGTAAAATTCCTGAAAAAAGATCTCCGGCGCGAAGGCTTTGAAACCTTATTCATGGTGCGTGACGATGGTGATGAAGTCCATCTTTTTTTGAAGGAGGACAGTAAAAACCGGGATCAACTGATCCTGCTGATCCAGGATAATGAGGACAACAATCTGTTACTATTTCAGTTAAAAGGCCGGTTTAATGAGGACGACCTGAATAATCTCAAAGATCATATGGTTGTATCAACACGCTGATTCTACGTACTTACCTTGGATATAATCGATGCCTGGGATATCTTTATCTCAGGCATTCTTTTTTCCAAATTGACCTAAACCATATCGATGAAAATTCGGATTCAACTTTTACTACCCGGTATTCTCCTTGCCTTTTTTGCAATGGCGCAACCCGGCCCCACACCTGCTAGCGACCGTATGAAAGTCCGGGATCAAAATAATGCCCTGGTAGAACGTTCGCTCGTTTCTGAAGTTCCTTTCCAGGCAATTGGCCCTACCATATTCAGTGGCCGGGTCGTAGATATCGATGTCAGCCCCACGGACCCCAGTCATTTCTATGTAGCCTACGCGTCCGGCGGATTATGGAAAACAGAAAATAACGGTACGTCTTTCAAGCCTTTGTTTGACCACGAAGATGTCATTTCCATTGGCGATGTAGCAGTAGACTGGTCGCGTAACATCATCTGGCTGGGAAGTGGTGAAAACAATAGCAGCAGGTCATCCTATGCCGGCAATGGGATCTATAAAAGCACGGACAATGGAAAAACGTGGCAATTTATGGGCTTGCCGGAAAGCCAGCATATCGGCAGAATCATTCTCGATCCAAAAAATCCGGATCATGTGGTCGTTGCCGTACTCGGGCACCTCTATTCACCAAATCCTGAGCGGGGAGTTTACATGACGACAGACGGAGGTAAAACCTGGCAACAGACTCTTTTTGTCGATGACAATGCGGGCGCTATCGAGCTTATTCAGGAACCTGGAAAAAGCAACATTTTATATGCCGCAACCTGGCACCGTGAACGCAGAGCATGGAATTTTGTGGAAGCTGGGAAAGGTTCAGGCATTTACAAGAGCACGAATGGAGGGAAAACATGGACGCTCCTTACGACCGAAGCCAGCGGATTTCCCACAGGGGATGGCGTTGGAAGGATAGGAATGGATGCAGTTCGCATGGGCAACCAGCTCTATCTTTATGCCATCGTGGACAACTACAACCGTCGGCCAAAAGATGAGAAAGAAGATCAAGAAGCGCTGACAAAAGCAAAAATTAAAGAGCTATCCAAAGAGGATTTCCTCAATCTAAAGGATAAAACGCTCAAAAAATTCTTATCAGATAATCGCTTCCCGGCAAAATATACGGTCCAGTCGGTCAAATCCATGGTTCGTCAGGATAAGATAGTCCCAGCTGCGCTTGCTGAATACCTGGAGGACGCTAACGCGCTTCTCTTCGATACGGAAGTGATTGGCGCTGAGGTATACCTGAGCACCGACGCCGGTAAAACGTGGAAAAAAACCCATGAAAGCTATCTTGATGGCCTCTTCTATTCCTATGGCTATTACTTCGGTCAGATTCGAATTGCACCGCAAAACCCGCAGCAACTTTATGTGCTGGGCGTACCCGTACTGCGCTCGGATGACGGCGGTAAAAACTGGTCTTCCATCGACGGAGACAACGTACACAGTGATCACCATGCGCTGTGGGCAGACCCGAATCGTGCCGGCCATCTGATTCTTGGCAATGATGGCGGAATTAATATATCCTATGACAATGGCGCATCCTGGGTTAAATGCAACACGCCAAATGTGGGTCAATATTATCACATCTCCGTAGATATGGAGAAACCTTATAACATCTACGGAGGGCTGCAGGATAATGGCGTGTGGTTTGGTCCAAGCAACAATACGATGAATACCCGTTGGCAGGACAATGGCCAATATCCGTTTCAGGAAATTGGTGGCGGAGATGGCATGCAATCAGCGGTGGACACCAGAGATAATGAAACCGTTTATGCCGGCTCCCAGTTTGGAAATTATTACCGGACCAATAAAAACAAAAGAAGACCTACGCGTATTACGCCTGTACATGACCTGGGCGAACATCCTTTCCGCTGGAACTGGCAAGCTCCTATATGGTTATCTACCCATAATCAAGATATCTTATACATGGGCTCTAACGTGGTTCACCGGAGTCTGAATCAGGGGGATGATTTTGAAGTAATCTCCGGGGACCTAACCAATGGTGGTAAAACCGGAGATGTAGCATTTGGAACGTTGACCACCATTCATGAATCCCCGTTGCAGTTTGGCCTTTTGTATACCGGCAGTGACGATGGCTTGATCCATGTGACTAAAGATGGCGGTGGACATTGGACAAACATTAGCACCGGTTTGCCTAAAGACTTATGGGTTGCCAGGGTACAAGCAAGTGCACATGAAAAATCACGTGTTTATGCAGCCTTGAATGGTTACCGCTGGGATGACTTTACGCCTTACCTCTACGTTTCGGAAGATTTCGGTAATACCTGGACTGCTCTGGGCAAAGACTTGCCTATGTCTCCCATCAATGTTGTCAAGGAAGATCCGGTGAACCCGGATATCCTCTATGTCGGTACCGACCTTGGGGCCTACTTATCCCTCGACCGGGGGATTTCCTTTATGGCATTATCACAGGAACTTCCTTCTGTTCCGGTCCATGACCTGATCGTCCATCCACGTGATCACGACCTGATCCTGGCTACGCATGGTCGTTCACTGTACGTAGGGAGTGTTTCCGAAGTGGAGAAACTAACCCCCGATTTAATTGCAAAAAATCTGGCCCTTTTCGACCTGGAAGAACAGCGATATAGCGGCTTTTGGGGCAGGAAGTTTTCACCTTATTTCCCGGTTCGTGAGCCAGCCTTGCAAATTCCGGTTTATAGCCAGACTGCACAGAAAGCTGAATTACAAGTGCTGATGGATGATATTGTCCTCTACAGTTCATCCCTTGAGCTTAAAAAGGGCATTCAGTATCCGACCTACGATCTGTCATTTTCCGAGGCAGTACTGGACGCATACTCCGCTGCCCTGAACAAGGATAAAAAGGAAGACGACCAGGAAGAAATCAAGCCGGCCGACAATGGCAAGTATTACCTCCGGGCAGGTAAATACCAATTGATCCTTAAGTCTGGTGAAGACGAAGTGAAAAAGACGATAACCATCAAGTAAGACAAGCCAGCCGTTTCTGGCTTATTTCACCGGAGCGGGAGGAACGATTTGCTTACCAAGCAAAAAGTCAAATAAACCAGGCAATTGTTCGGCGCCGATTTTTTTGGATAGGATCTTCTTGTCTTTATCCATAACATAAATCTGGGGCGTCGTTTTTGCATCATAAACCACTTTAAACCGGGATTGATGGTAAGGATCAACCACATTAATCCATTCCTTCATCTCCGGATGCTCGTCTATGAACTCCCAGCATTTGGTATCGCCTTCCGGTTCTGTCTGGGTACGTAGTTTACTGCAGATGGCAAATATCTTTACGCCGTCATCCTTGTATTTCTGGTAGAACTCCTCCATCATAGGCATGGCTTTCTTGCAATGCCCGCACTCGGGATCCCAGATAAACAACACGGTGTAGGGACTTTCTACATCATACAGATGCAGAATCTGATTATCCTGGGTATGCATTTCCAGGTCGGGAGCTTGTTTGCCAATTAACAACGGACGCAGTGTATTTGCCGTGTTCAGGATACGATTGAGCTGATCTTCACCCAGCCAATCTGCCTTGCCTCCTGCATAATATTGATCCACCAAATGGACATAGATGGCATCATAACCGACAACTTCCGAACGTGCCGACCAATTCAGAAATTGAATGACAAAATATTTATACAACTCCTCATTTCCTTCCATTTTAGCTAGGAGGCCATCCATCTCCTTCATAAGCGAATCCGGCTCGGGAGAGACCAGCCGTTCGAGGTAATTGAAGACTTTTTGGTGGATGAATGGTGTGCGTATTAACCGGTGATCGGCGAAATCAATCTCGTCGAAGTAATGGTCCTTATAATACTGGTAATTTTGCATTTTCACTTCCTGGGTGTCCCCGGTAAACTGGGGGATCTGGGGTTCCCAGGAACTGCGTATTAAAAGACTCGCTGTGGAGCCAGGCATCAGGGCTGCCAACCGCTCTTGTGCACCCCGTACTTGCCCATTTAAGTTGATCAGATCGGTTTGCATCGAATCCTGGCTGGCCGGATCGGATTTTCCGTCGTATTTATAGAGTATCTGATTGCGTTGCAGCTCGGCAACTTTCAAATATTTTATATAATCTGCAAAAAGCTGATTGTCGTCCGAACCGACCGCTTCTTCGATGGCCGGAAAAGAATCCTGCGTGAGCAACAATGCAAACTCCTGTTCATTCTCGTTAACGATGAACTGAATGATCCGAGGAGGATTAGGTGGAATAATCAACAGGTAGACGCCAGGTTCCAGTGGTTTATTTCCTTCAAAAACATAAAAGGTATCCTGGATCAGGTAGGCAGTGTCCCGGTAATATTGATTATTTCCATAATGGTTACCTAAAAAAATAGTGTCCTGGTGACAGCTGGGACAAGCGATTTCAATGTGATACCCAGGAGTCTGGGCCTGAATTCCCATTGAAATAAGCGCAAAGACTGCGAATAGAAACGTACGTAATAACTTCATAGTATCAGATTACCTACTTGAAATACAAGCATGTCAACGAAATGAAATCCAAATTAATTTCTTCGGTCCGCCAATAAATAAAGAACGGCCATTCTTACAGCAACGCCATTCTCCACCTGCTGGAGGATGATGGAATGCGGCGAATCAGCCGCGTCACTGGATAATTCGACCCCTCGGTTAATGGGTCCGGGATGCATGATGACAATATCCTTCTTCACCTTCTCCAGTTTACTACGGTTGATTCCGAAATATTGGGTGTATTCACGCAAAGAAGGGAAATATTTAATGTTCTGCCGTTCCAGTTGAATCCGTAACACATTCGCCACATCACACCATTGCAGCGTGTCCTCCACCGAATGGCTTACCTCGACGCCCAGTTCTCCTATGTAGCGGGGAATCAACGTAGCCGGCCCGCAGACCCGCACTTTTGCTCCTAATTTTTGCAAACAAAAGATATTGCTAAGCGCTACTCTCGAATGGAGTATGTCCCCAATGATCGCGATTTTTTTACCCTGTAAGGTACCTAACTGTTCCCGTATAGAAAACGCATCCAATAAGGCCTGAGTCGGATGTTCGTGTGTTCCGTCTCCGGCATTGATGATATTGGCATCGATCTTCCCCGCCAAAAATGAAGGTGCTCCGGGCGCCGGATGCCGCATAACGACCATATCCACTTTCATGGATAAAATATTATTAACCGTATCCAGCAAGGTCTCCCCTTTGTTAACCGAGGAGGAAGAGGCCGAGAAATTGATTACATCTGCGGAGAGTCTCTTTTCTGCTAACTCGAAAGAAATGCGGGTACGCGTCGAACTCTCAAAAAATAAATTGGCAATGGTGGTATCGCGTAGTGAAGGGACTTTTTTGATGGGGCGATTAATGACCTCTTTAAACTGGTCCGCCGTCTCAAGTATCAATTCAATATCCTTTCGTTCGATGTATTTGATCCCCAGGAGGTGTTTCGTCGAAAGTTGAGACGCCATGCTAATCTTCTTTTTCTATTTTGTGGGCGAACAATAAGACCTGGTGCGGAGATCCATCCGGATTCCATTCAACCTGAACATAGGCTTCATCAAGGGCATCCACGCGCAGCCCTACATAATTTGCCTGGATTGGAAGATGCCGGTTAAATCGACGGTCGATCAAAGCAACCAATGTTACTTCCCTGGGCCGGCCATAATGGGTTAACGCAGACATTGCTGCCTGGATAGAACGTCCGGTATACAGCACATCATCGACCAGGATGACCCGCTTGTCTTCCACCAGAAAAGGCATTTCATTTTCATGTGCGGCCAACGGTTTATGGCGCGTTCGGAAATCATCCCGATGAAATGTGATATCCAGCTTGCCATAAGGCAATGATTTGACCTTCAGTTCTTTGGTTAGGATATGGTGCAACCGGTTAGCCAGACAAACACCCCGTGGTTGAATGCCCACCAGACAGGATTCTGAAAAATCGCCGTGATCTTCAATGAGCTGGTGACTGAGTCGCTTCAAGGTGAGCACAAAGCGCGGTTCCTCCAATATGACACGGTCTGATACCATGGTCGCAAAGATAATTGAAACATGATCAGTATCCAGTAAATACGTCGAAGGATTTAGACCATAAATTATTTCCGGCAGGAATTAAACTTTTGAATGCAGATCACATCCAAGGTACAGTTGATTCTCCCGGCTACCCTGCTGCTTTGGTAGTCATTTTTTGTTATATATCATCATGGAGCATGCCGGTATAATTTGCATTATGCCGGCTGCCCTTTAGCAGCTACTTTAGCCCAACTGTCTTTCAAATTTACGGTCAGATTAAAGACCAGATGTTCCGCCCTGCTATCGGGGTCAAGTGTGAAATAGCCTTTACGCAAGAATTGAAAACCTTCACCGACCTGAACTTCTTTAACGCTTGGCTCCACTTTGGCTCCATCCAAAATCCGCAAAGACTCCTCATTATAGAATGCGGTAAAATCACGTTCCGGATCGTCACCAGGATTTGGTACAGTAAACAGTCGGTCATACATCCTGACCTCACAGTTAAGGGCCGTATCAGCCGCTACCCAATGGATCGTCCCTTTAACTTTGATTCCCGACGTATCCTGTCCACTCTTGCTTTCCGGGATATAACGGACGTGTACTTCCGTTACCTGACCGTTGGAATCTTTGACTACGTCCGTACATTCAATAATATATGCACTCTTCAAGCGCACCATATTTCCTGGAGCAAGACGAAAATATTTTTTCGGGGGATCCTCCATAAAATCATCGCGCTCAATGTACAGCACTTTGGAAAAGGGCATCTCCCGGGTTCCGGCTTGCGGGTCTTCCGGATTATTTTCCGTAGGCAAATACTCGGTTTGTCCTTCCGGATAATTGGTTATGACCAATTTTAAAGGATCCAAAACGGCCATGACCCGCTGAGCTACTTTGTTCAAATCCTCACGAACGCAATATTCAAGCAGGGAGAATTCGATGACATTTTCTCTTTTGGCAATACCGACCCGATCGGCAAATTCCCGGATCGATGCCGGGGTATAACCTCTTCGACGCATCCCACTGATGGTCGACATCCGGGGATCGTCCCAGCCCTTTACAAAACCTTCATTCACCAACCTTAACAGCTTCCGCTTGCTGGTCAACATGTATTCTACATTGAGTCGGGCAAATTCGATCTGTCTGGAAGGATAGATTTGCAGGGTTTGGATAAACCAATCGTACAGCGGACGATGATTTTCAAACTCGAGACTGCATAATGAATGGGTCACATGCTCCATGGAATCCGATTGTCCATGCGCAAAATCATACATGGGGTAGATGCACCAGGTATCACCCGTGCGATGGTGATGAGCAAACTTGATCCTGTACATCACCGGATCGCGCATATGCATGTTGGGGGAAGCCATATCAACTTTAGCTCTCAATACGCGGCTACCCTCTTCAAATTCACCTGCTTTCATCCGTTGGAACAGATCCAGGTTTTCACTCATAGCGCGCGTACGATAGGGACTTTCCTTACCTGGCTCCGTCGGAGTTCCTTTCATTGCCGCAATTTCTTCGGCTGAGGAATCATCGACATAAGCCTGGCCCGCCCTGATCATTTGAATAGCCCATTCGTACAACTGTGGAAAATAATCCGAAGCATAGTATTCACGATCATCCCAGTCAAATCCCAGCCAACGAATATCAGCCTTAATGGAATCAACATATTCCGTATCCTCTGTAACCGGATTGGTATCGTCAAACCGGAGATTTGTACGGCCGCCATATTTCTGGGCTATTCCAAAATTCAGACAGATAGATTTGGCGTGACCAATGTGAAGGTATCCATTCGGTTCGGGAGGGAATCGGGTAATTACATCTCCCCCATGCTTATTGCTGGCCAGATCCGCTTCGATGATCTGTTCAATGAAATTTAATGATTCTTTTTCCTCTGCCATAAATTCAATCGGTTCAAAAAAGTTAATAATGGGCTCACATTCTGTCCGGCATCTCAATTCCCAGCATTTCCATGGCCAGCTCCAGCACCATGGCAATCTTGCGTATCAAAACAAACCGAAATGCCATCGCTTCTTCAGATTCTGCGCGCAATATCGAAACATCGTGATAATAACGATGAAATGATTTTGCCAATTGGTAGGCGTAATTAGCTACACCGCTTGGATCAAAGTTGTTGGCAGCCTGCTCCAGCGTCTCCCAATATTGTAACAATAGAGCGATCAGTTCACGCTCTTCAGTCCCTAATTGATACCCGGCATAAACGCTCGGGATAGTCATCTGATCGGCTTTGCGCAAGATGGATCGAATTCGTACGTAAGCGTTTTGAACGTATGGTCCGGTTTGCCCTTGCAGATCCAACGATTCCTCAGGGTTAAAGACCATCCGCTTCTTGGCGTTTACCTTCAGGATAAAAAACTTCAGGGCTCCAAGTGCTATGTTGCGAATAATTTTTTCTTGTTCCTGGGGCGGTAAATCAACCAGTTCGCCTCTTTCCTCAGCTGCTTTGCGTGCTTCACCAAGAATTTCCGCCACGAGGTCATCGGCATCTACAACCGTTCCTTCCCGGCTTTTCATTTTTCCGGTAGGAAGGTCCACCATGCCATAAGCCAGGTGAAATAGCTGGTCTGCATAGGGTTCGCCCAACCGTTTTAATATCTCGAACAGAACTTTGAAGTGATATTCCTGTTCGTCGCCAACCACATATACCATACGGTCAAAATGATAATCCTGATAGCGATGCTGTGCCGTGCCGATATCCTGCGTCATGTAAACCGAAGTACCGTCTGAGCGCAACAGGATCTTTTTATCCATACCGGCGTCTTCCAGATCTATCCAGACGCTGCCATCGGAATTGCGGTAGAAAATGCCTTTTTCCAACCCCTGGTCGACCGATTCCTTACCCAGCAAATAGGTTTCAGACTCGTAATAGATGGTGTCGAAATCAACACCTAATTCGGCATATGTCTTATTAAAACCGTCATAAACCCAATTATTCATTCTGTTCCACAGCTCAAGCGTATCTGGATCGCCGGCTTCCCATTTTAACAGCATTTCTTTGGCTTGCCTACCCAACTGGCTGTATTCATTAAAATAGGTATTGGCATACGTCTTGAAAAAATCTGCTGCCGTCTGCTCTTCTTTTTTACCGGTTATATAAATGGTTTGCGCTTCATCACTTTGTTGCCAGGACTTATACTCTTCGTCCAGCTTGCTGTTGAAAAGCACGTAATATTCACCCACGAAATGATCGCCCTTGGTCCGCGTTGAGGCTGGGGTCTTTTCTTCTCCAAAAAGTTTCCAGGCTAACATCGATTTGCAGATAGCAATGCCCCGGTCGTTAATTACCTGGGTTTTTATCACCTGATAGCCAATTGCCTTATAGATCTGAACGCAGGACCATCCAAGGAGTATATTCCGGATGTGTCCGAGGTGAAGCGGTTTATTGGTATTCGGCGAAGAATATTCGATGATGATTTTCCGGGCCGGATCGAGTGTACGGGCTGCTATATTCACCGTATCCAACAGTTCGGTCCAGATCGAATTTGCCAAGGTCAGGTTCAGAAACCCTCCTTTCACTTCATAGGCCGTAATCCAGGACTGGCTGATCAAATCGGCGCCGATAGCTTCTCCGAGTTGGACCGGATTGGTGCGCAATGCCTTAATGAAAGGAAACAATACAACGGTAAAATCCCCGGAAAACTCCCGCTTGGTTGGAGTAACGACAATTGTTCCAGAATCTACCTGATATTGATATTTTTCTTCCAGTATTGCTGCAACCGCCGCTTGTATTTTAGGCCCGATTTCCATACATCCGCTTAAAGACCGACAAAATTACAAGGAATAAGGGAATTTGACCTTGTCTAGCCAAAAAAGCTAAAATGGGTCTTGCCGTAAGTCCTTAATTCTTTAAAACGAGGATGATGGTCAAAACGATGGTTGGGATTCGTCTCCAATACGAATATGCCTCCTTCCTTAAGCCAGCCATGGTTGAAAATGAGATCAGGTATCTCAGGGATCCAGGTTAGCGGGTAGGGAGGTCCGGCAAATATATAATCGAATGCTCCGCTTTTATGGGTCAGGAATCTTGATACATCGGCAAAAACGATCTTGATTCGATCGGTGATATCCAATTCTCGGGCCAATTGATGGACAAATGTGACCGCAGGACGGTGTTTGTCTACATAGGTTACTTGCTCTACCCCGCGCGAGATCAGCTCAAAACTGTGATTGCCGGTACCGCCAAAAAGATCCAGGCAAATTGCCCCGGCAAATTCCATCCGGTTTTCAAGAATATTAAATAAGCCCTCCTTGGCAAAATCGGTGGTAGGCCGGGTAGGCCACTTATCTGCCGGTGGATAAAACCGTCTGCCTTTGAAAGCTCCTGCTATGATTCTCATAAGAAGGGAGAAACTAGATCATACAATTGGAATGCCTGTAGTTCGTGCTTTTTTACAGAAGCGGAGAAAATATGATTTTGAACATGGGTCCACTTCCACTGCTTAAATTTTCGTCGCACCCACTTGTGACGGTCGCTATCCGGCGTCCATTCGCCACTCAGGTGCATGACCAGTTTGTTTGGCTCAAGCTCCAATTGGTTGACCATTAACGCCAGGTAGTAATAGATGTCTTCGTCTTTCTGCCATTCAAACAAATTCGCAAAGATCAGTTTGCCATCCACAAATACCGCCAGCGTCAAATACCCGCCCCGCACATTGGCCAGGCACAGGGTTTTGTTATGATCACCAAATTGCTCATAAAACCTTCGCAGGAGCGGTGTCAAAAAATGTGTACAGGAGACTTCAGGTAAAAACTGGTAGAGCATCTTATACAATTCGCGGTCTGCTTCGTACAAAACCTTGATGTAGTCTCTGGTGGTTATGGAGTCCGTCCAGGTTGCATCGCGGAGAGGAAGATAGAAAGCACGCTGTGCATACAAATCCCGATGCTCTTCCTGATACAAGGGAACGGGCACAAAAGTATAATGCGGCTGAATCAGGCCGACCCAAACTTCTAATTTTGACTCCTTCAGCAGTTCCGAAAGTCGAATACTTTCTTCAAGCCATTCGATGACCGATTGTTTAAAGGAAGACTTGCGTGCGGTGCGGTAAAAGGTCAGTCGCTGGTGAGCGTCAATATGGACGCAAAAAAAACTGTCTTTACCAAGCAGTAAAGACAGTTTGGGAACGGCAGATTTGTTCCCTGGAATATAAATACCTTTTGATCCTTTTTCTATCTTTTCTCCCAATTGCCCGCAGTATTTGGCGTTGTTCGATCGCCAAATTTAATCACTTTATTCGGATCATAGGAGTTATCGTAACGGGCAAAAGCCGGGTCGGCATAAGGTCCCATAAACGATTTGTATTGGGTCCCTACCTCAATCACGTTAACACTTACTTGCTGATATTCAGCAGTATCCGCATACAGATTGAACATCTCATTATCCGTATAGGGAATATTTCCGATGTGAGCAAGGTCGATACCCAGTGCACGAATGCTATCAATTGCATTGGAATAGGAAGTATCCCGCTCGAAATCCTTAAAACTAGGATCATCGGGGTCACCTTTAATATTGATGTACATAAAGCGTCCGGTGGTCAGCGTGTCTTTCAGCTGTTCCCAGGTTGGCGCGTACGATCCGGTGATATCCTGATACATGTTTTGAACTTCCCGGATCAACATCAATTTATCAATCACGGCTTGCTCACGTTTGTCCTTCATGGTCTTAAATCGGATGGGTACCGCAATGGATTCCACGACCATGTAGATTAGGGCAATGCTAATGAGCACTAAAACTAAGTTGATAATCAATCGCATAATCTGACGTCTTTAGATCGGTTTTGCGCAATTATAATTATTTTTCACCACATTTCAGTCAATAGCAAATCTTCTTTTTGGCTGAATATCCGGATCTTTGTACTTCCATTCTTAAAGATGAAAAAAAACACTTGATTGGTGTATAGCCGGTTCAAAATTGTACAAAAACCTGTTTTACTTGCGATCGAATCCTCATGCGACGACACCTCGGTGGCTATCTGGAAGGACGGCAACGTGCTCAGCAACGTGGTATCTTCCCAAATCGAACATGTCCAATATGGTGGAATCGTACCTGAAGTAGCCTCACGGGCCCACCAGGAATCCATATTACCGGTCACGGAAAAAGCATTATCGGATGCTGGAATAGACTTACCTGAGGTAGATGCTATCGCTGTTACGGCAGGCCCCGGCTTGTTGGGATCACTGATCGTAGGGATGTCCTTTGCAAAAGGTTTGGCATTGAGCCTAAATGTCCCTCTCCTGGCTATTCACCACATGGAGGCTCATGTGCTGGCGCATTTTGCCGAACCTCCCTACCCCGGTTTTCCATTTTTATGCTTGACGGTTTCAGGGGGACATACACAAATCGTCCGGGTGAATGACTTCCTGGACATGGAAATACTTGGTGAGACGCTGGATGATGCCGCCGGTGAGGCTTTCGATAAATCCGGGAAACTTTTAGGACTTGGCTATCCAGCCGGTCCTCAAATTGATCGTCTGGCTCAGGAGGGGCAACCGATATTTCCTTTTCCGAAACCGCAATTGGACGGATACCAGTTCAGCTTCTCCGGTTTAAAAACTGCCATCCGCTATTTTATTGAGAAAGAAACCAGACAAGATCCGGATTTTATCCGCCACCATCTGAATGATCTCTGTGCATCGATCCAGGCAGCGATCATTCAGGCATTGATGGAGAAATTGATCCGGGCAGCACAGGACACCGGTATTACGACCTTGGCGCTTGCCGGAGGCGTTTCGGCAAATAGTGGGTTAAGAAAAGCTGCTCAAGACGCTGCCCATCAATATGGGTGGGAGCTCTTTATCCCGGACTTTGCCTATTGTACCGATAATGCGGGCATGATCGCGGTAGCCGGTTATTACAAATATCTGGAAGCCGATTTTGCTCCGCTGGACCTGGCACCTGCCGCGCGGATGCCTTTACCAAACCGCTCGATCAGGCATTGATGAGGCGTTCCTTCATTTTTTGAAACTCCTCTTCGGTAATGACACCCTGACTTTTTAATTCCGCCAGTGATTTTAATTTTTCGACAACATCAGCTGCTAAAGCTTCTTCCTTTTCATGTTTTTTCTGTTCGCGGTTGCCTTGTTGTTGACGTTGCAAATCCTGTGCTACCTCTTTGCCTTTCTCAAACATTTCATTGTAATACTTCTTCAGACGGTCGACATCAAAATCGAGGATGGTACCACCCGTCTCGAAATGTTTGATAAAGACCTGACCCAGTGCAAAAGAGGATGCTCCGGACAAAACGGCCATGGTTATACCGCCTAAAACACTCCCGACGCCGGGGATGAACTTGACTGCACGGGCGCCTAGCCGCGCAAGTCCCGAGCCGGTCAATGAGGTTACCAGGGCCTTACCCTGCCGCTCCTTAAAGTCCACCTCATACAATTTGCACAGCTGACGGATCATATCCAACTGTATGGCACTAACGGCAAAAAAATCGGCAATTGGCACGGGGATAAATCCCGCCCCCATTGACCATATCATATGGTTCCTGATGATGGATTGGGCATGATCTTCCCGGAAATTCTTATCGTCTGTCATATTCCTGTAATTTAATGTACAGAAAGATAGCCCATTCGCACGGAGCATGCATCAATTTTCGATTCAACGCGTATTCCATGCGATGAAAGCGTTCTTTAGCCATATGAAGTTACACGACGGCTTATTGAACTGGATTGATTTGCACGGTAGTGCCTTCCGTCCGCGCAGTAAACGCCGGGGCATACAGACATTGCATCAATGCAAACCCTCCTTCGTAAGTCCCATATTGGCTTACGAAAGCGTCAAATTCCAGGATAAAAGTACCCGGTCTTAGATGATCCAGGTAAAATTCTTGCGCTTCATCACGGACCACCTGGTAGTAGCTTAGTCCTGACTGCCAATGATAGCCGCTGCGCTGATCTACCGGTTCAAGGCCTGCCGCTCTTAAATCTTTAAGATAGACATAATCGAGATCACGGTCCGTTTTAAGGGTTAATCGAATCCTTAACCTTGCTCCTTTGTCAAGGTGAACAGAACCATTGATAGGCACGAGATGATCACCCTTAACCTCACTGATTACCCGCTGCAGGACAACCCCTTCCTGTTTTTGTGCCTGAACAGCAGACAACGGTTGCAGGGATTGCACATAAATTCCTCCCCATGCGATCTGTGTCCCACCATTGGTTACCGATACCGTCTGCATATCCTTATTGATTGCCGGTGGGTCCCACCTCATCTCACCACGGACAACCGGAGGCGCTGTCCAGCGGCCAACCCGGATCGCGAGGGGCACGGAGCTTACCGGAAGTGTGTTCGTTCCCGTCCAGATCGCCTGAATTGCCGCGTAAGTATCACTCCCCGAATCCCAGTGATTGGTTTGTTTGTTTTTTAATAACCACTGAATACTCGAATGGATAACGGATTCGTCAGCGTCCATGGATCGCATAAATTGAATGATTGCCGCCTGGGTGGCTATCGGTGCATGATCCCAGGAATATCCCGGCTGGTCTTTCCAGTAGCGTCCCAGTTCAGGATGAATGATGGAACGTTCGAGCAAGGACTCCAGAATGATCTTTGAAACATCCGGATGACTACCCATCAATAATTCACCGGCATAGGCTTGCAGTTGAAGTGGCAGGTCGATCCACTGTTGTGGGAGCGTCTTGATAATGAAATAAGACCACTTCGAATCGGGAATGGACTGCACATTTTCCCATCGCTTCAACACGGAATAAGCCTTCACTTCCAGAGAAGATAAGTGGGTACGGTCCGGGGCAAGTTCATAGTTCCGCTCCATCTGCCTATCGATATAAGCTAATGCCTCACCAATCCATTCCGGGTCCTCGGGCTGCCAGGATAATTGAGCATGCAGCCGTCCCAATATATCCATGACATAGTTAGTCATCCAGACATCCGATCGACCTTGCGGGCACCAGGTAAAACCTCCATCCGCATTCTGCAAAGACCTTAACTGTTCGAGACTGTGCTTTTTTTGATATGCAACGGTATTCGGTTCAATGAATCCTTTGATTTGTTGCATTTGCCTGGTTTCCGAATTTGCATCCAGGACCCATGGCGTCTCCTGTAGTAATACCGCTTTGATCTCCTCCTGCTGCTCAAGCGGACTTATTAATGATTCGACCGGCCAATTGGCAATTTCTTGCCGGATCAGCGGATTTGACACAATGGTTTCGCCCAGTATCCAGCTATAGGCGGATTCCGCCCAATCAGCGGCAGTAAGATGCCGTTGACCCTGTGTATAAGCAAGTGCCGGGAGGACCAGCCAGGCAGGGTCAGCCGTCCAGTCCATCTGATAACTGATCAGTTGCAAGTCAGGATGTTCAATTATATGTTTTAGGGCATTCACCTGAATGGTCTTATCTGAACCCGGGTTAAGGTAAAATGGATAGGTATCCGTAATCAGGGTTTTGTTGGTAAGCACCGGAGTTAATCTTTCCTCCTGATCCCCTTTGCTACCGGATTGTAGTTTTATGGAACATCCCAATACACCTATGAAGTCATCCGGAATTTGCACCATCCAGGATATTGCCTCGGTCGAATTAGCCATTAAATCTATCGGTCGAACCGGATCCGGCACCAATCCTGTCAACGGAATTCGGTTCGCACCATTAAAAAACTCCAACCGGATCTCGGCAGATAAGTTTTCAGAGCCCGTATTGACCACTTTAACAGGCCATTCGATGACATCTCCACTTCGAACAACGCGGGGCAAATTGGGGAAAAGCATAAGATCACGTCGACTTTCTATGGTTTCCGTATGGACAACTGAAGCCATATTTGGAGTATGCGCAATGATCATCCATTTCCACCGGGTATAAGCATCGGGCATAGTAAATGGCAGATCAACTTCACCATGAGCATTGGTCGTCAACTGGGGGAAAAAGAAAGCGGTTTCATCAAAATTTCTTCGAATTTTCTGTAAAGATGCCCCGGTGTTCTCGTCTGGTTCCGGATTTTGCTTAACCGGCAGTTCCTCTAATTTTGATTGGGCTGCCGGCGGCGGCGGAGCGGGGATTCCTTCATCCGAAGCTTCCTGCATGTTCATGACGGATACACGATCCCTGAGCACTCGTCCCCCATATTGCGGATAACGGTATGCATTCAAATAAAACCAGGGAATAGAAGGGACCCCGGTAGGACGGCTCTGGGGATATTGGACCACGGATAACCACTTGATGTCCGCTGTTCGCCATGTCCACGGATCTTCAGGGTACCATCGCTGTGGCATTTCCGGTAGGAACCACTGATGTGGATTGAGCATATCCAGGGAGGCATCATACAAAACGGCAGTTACCTCGGCGTTCACCGGATTGCCTTCGGCATCGAATATCCGCAGTGACCAATCCAGCGCCTGTCCCGGCTCTACCACCTTATCGTAATGTAAATCTCCAACGTTCAACTGTTTGTTCTTCCAGGGAACAGGCAATACTTCTGTCTGGGAGACAACCCGGTTATTTTGAACGGCTGACAACTGGATGACCACATTTCCGAAGTCATTTTCCAAAATCGGGACCTCCAGTTGACTCCAACCAGGAATCGTGATTTCAGATACCCGGATTTCGCCATCTGCATGCACTACCCGGATAACAACCGGCAACCCGGGCCAGGAAGACCCTACATCAATCGAGGCAACTTCACCCGGATCGTAGGTTGATTTGTCCTTATTTACAAACAACATATCACTCACGGGAAGAGGCTGAGAGGTGCTTATAACCAGTAGATAAGCAGAGGTGACTCCTTGAATGCCTTCCGGAGTTACATCAACGCGATATGCCCCGGATGGTAATCCATTTAAGTTGATGGTGACCTTTCCATCGGTTAGGGATTGCCAATTGGCACGCCGTAAAACTTTTCCATCTTTCCAGTTATGCCAATCATCTTCATCCCTATAAGCATCGATTGGAAAAATTTTCTGAAATTCCTCCTGCGATAAGACCGGTAGGTCCGGATGAGGGTACAACCGCTTACGTATTTCCCTTTCTGGTCCTTCCAATTGGATGAGTGAATAAGCACCTGTCAAGGCCAAGGGTTGTCCGGAATAATTTTGAATCATCCAATTCATAGCGATTTCTCCGGGATCTACCACTGTTTGTTCACCCGGCAATAACACACGTACCGGCTCCCGGGTTAATACCTGAACTTGCTGATTGGATTGGGTCTCTCCATTCAAATCTGTGATTTCCACATCAATTGCAAAATTGTAGGTGACGTCACGCTTGGATTCTGCAACATAAGGATCCGGCTGTGCCAGATAGGTGAATGAAAAGCGACCCTGTTGATCTACCTCAAGGTTCCCCGCACGGATCAGCTGTCTCTGATTGTACGCCGGTATCCGCCAATGGTCAAACCAAGGTAATTGACGGTACACTGTAAATTTCCCGGAAGCTCCTTGCACCGGATTTCCTGCCAGATTACGGACTTGTCCGGTTACCGCAATCGAATCGCCCAGAACGTGAACCGAAGAATCCGGTATCCAGGTCACTTCCAGCGTAGGACGCTTATATGCTTCAACCTGAAAGCCGTAATAGCCCTGATAACCAGGCGTTTGAATACTCCAGGTTCCGGGAAGACGGTCGGAAGGCAATTGAAAACTGGCATTTACACTACCGAATGCATTGGTTCTCAACCTAGTAGTAGCCACGATTTGCTGATTCGCATCCACCAACTGAACCTCTACCACTTGATCTACAATTGCCTTCCGGTCGGCTTTGTTGCTGCTGTAAAATAGTACCGTGAGCTGAACGCGTTGCCCGGGCCGGTAAATTGAACGATCAGATAATACCAATGAAACATTTTGTTGGATGATTCCCTCATACGCATTATACCCGTTGCCATCCATCCACTCCAGGGTATCATTTCCTTTGGTCCAGACGACCTCCTGAAAATCAATGTTATTTGTCATTGCCTGGCCATGGTCATCCGTTTTGATTGTTCCAACCAGGATTCTTCTGGAAATCTGCTGATTACGGTCATAATCCCATTTATAAAGTGCTCCCTGGACACTGGTCATGGGTTGACCATTGGTTCGGGAGGAAACAGCGAAGCTGGTCGGATTTCTCTGATTTCGTTCGTAGATGATGTCGGAGACCTGGAAAGCATCTGCATAAACCCATTCACTTTGGTCGTTTTTTGCTGAAACCTCCAATACATATCTGCCCAATTCCAAATCTGGAGCTGCCACCTCGGTAGAATGGCTGAGATAGTCCTTGGGATCCTGCACACGACTGGACCATGTCTTAAACGGTTTGGCATTCGCTAGCCAAGCATTACGCTCCTTGCTACTCAGTCGTTGCCATACATACATGTTTTCTATCCGGAAGACTCTACAATCAACTTTACTGACGTTCCGGTAATTGAGGTGTAGCAATACCGGTTGTCCCGGGATCCAGATGCTTTCCATTTGCACATTACACTCCAATTTTTCAAGCTCCTCAACAAGTGATTTTGCAGCCTGAGCAGCCGGGACGCCGGGAAAATCATGGATAATTGCTTTCGCCCCATTATATGCTTTGCGATTCAGTGCCGCATGCTCCTCCTCCGAGAGGTAAGATTTGGAATGTGCCCAGAAGTCCACCAGTTTGTAGCGGATCCAGGCCTCTTCGGCATCGGGATAACCTGCTTGAACCATCGTTGTGAGTGTGGTTTCAAAGGCAGTTTCTTTCTCTGAATTGACCACTACCTGAAATGCATAAGCTAGTCTTTTTAAATCCGTTTGCAAGACAATAGGGGTGGATAAATGCTCTTTTGAATAGCGTAACATTTCCTGAAAGAGCCTGAGCACCTGTGCCTTCTCCGGAATTTCGCTGGCGAGGAAATCATCCAATGGTAGTAAGGAAACAAGATCCTGAGGAGCAGTCTCATCGGCCATTGGTGTCGCCTGAGGATTTTGCAAGAATTGCAGGGCTCTGTCCATCAAAAGATAGTGCAAATTTGGCTCGAAAGCCCGGGCCATGGTGTCCCAAACAATCAAATCCCCCAATTCGGTGAGTGGAATTGAGTTGCTAACCGGGTCCTCCAGAGAAGCTTCATAATGGGTTCTGGCCCAATGATACAAAGCCGCCATCGGCCAGGTTTGCAAGTCCGCTGAATCGACTTCAGCTCCAGGCAACAAGTCTTCTCTGCCCCACCGGTTTTGCTCCGCATAGGCTACGATTTGTTGGGCTACGAACGAATGGATCAATGCACGGATCGGACCTTCCGTTTGATTGGTTTGTTGATTCAGCCATAATATGGCCGACTGTTGGCCCTGGGCATCCAGATAAACCATATATTTTGCCAGATAGATCAAAGCTTTTGTTCGCCCGGAGATTTCGTCTTCCGGTAGCGAAGCATACAATTGCTGACATGCTGTCGCAGCCGATTGATACTTATCGATCGTCTCGAGGCTATCGATTTCATTCCAATTCAAAGCCTTATTTTTTTGTGGCAGGGGTTGTGAAGTATGACAAAACCAGAATAAACCGGTCATGAAAGTAATCCCAAATAGATTGCGAATCATAAAGCAAGTTTTGTTGGTTGGTATATTCAGTTAGATGGCCATACCTGGCTTTTTGGCAAGCTACCGGATCCATATTAATATATTTTTAACGGGATTTGGTCTCATATGGGTATGTAAACCTGTTGATATCCACCTCCCCGGGAAGCGGGTATTGGTTTTTAATATGTCCCACCATTAAGTCTGCGATATACGGTGCGATGGATACCCCTTTTGTTCCGAGTCCATTCAATACGCCCAACCTTGGGTGCCCCGGATGAAATCCGATGATCGGACGCCGGTCCCTGCTGGCAGGTCGGAATGCCGCTGCATGGTCTAAGATGGTATAGGAGTCAGAAAGCCAATGGTTGATATGTTCCTCCAGCAGTTGCTTTCCTCGTGGACTGGGTTGGTCATCGGTTGCATTGAAATCGGTAGGCGAACCGATCCAGTACGTATTTGCCGCTCGGTATGGAATGATAAAATAGCTGGCTTTCATGGTTTGATCCAGGCTGGAAGGGCAATTGATCAGCAGTCTCTCCCCCTTACTGGGTTGTATCGGTAGCCAATTGAAGTATGGATTATTTACAATCCCGCTTCCCTCAGCAAATAGTAGGTAATCAAAAAGGTTATCCTTCCACTGAATGTGAAGATCTCCAATGATGGTATCCTGCGGCTTCCAGGCCACCGGGAAGAGTCTATCGGTGTCCAGTAAATATTGCCGGAACGTATTTAGTAATTTTTCGGTATCCAACCAGCGCGCCTCATAAACTTTCCCTACTTCCGTTGATCGGCGCAAACCTGAATTTTCTGCCTTCCAAAACTCAACGTCAGGACTGAGGTATGCCTCATAACCTGGCAGGATAGCACGCTGCATCCATAATTCCGCCTGTTGGTGATCGTGCAACATGCGAAACAGTGGGCGGTGAAAATAACAGCTGATGTTCAAGAGCTCCTCCATCGCAGGATACACCCGGTCAGCAATTTCCAGCAATCGATCCGCCTGCCAGCTTTTGACATACTTCCGTCCGGTAACCGGATTGATCAACCCTGAAGCGATAGTGCTTGAGTTTTCGCCCCCCGGGTCAATGACAGAGATCCTCAGTCCTTCCTGCATCAACCGGAATGCCATCAATGTACCGGCCAACCCTTGCCCTACGATACCTATATGCATGCTACATCCATTTTTTCAACGCATCACGTGTTGACCTGGGCAATCCATCTACCACCAACTGATAACTTAAGTCGATCATTGATCTCAAAAATTCATCCTCAAGCAGACCGTCAAAGTCCACAGTATTCCAGTGTCTTTTATTCATGTGATAACCAGGCCTTATTTCCGGAAAAGACTCTCTCCATTCAATGGCGAGTTCAGGTTTGCATTTGAGATTCACAGTGAACCGATCGGAGTCAAGTGTGGTTAACGCAAACATTTTATCCATAACCTTAAAAACCAATGTATCCGGTCCGAAAGGGAAAGACTCGGTGACTGCCGGCTTGGACAAGCAATAATCCCGAAATGCTTCTACATGCATACGCCATTGATTTATTAAGTAAAGGTACGATCTGATGGATGTTCCCCCACCAGCCCGCCGACTCCATTTTTTGACTACAATCATCATAGATTTTACAAGCTAAGACTTATATTGCTTGGGCCATGACTGAACATTCCAATCTATTGGTTCGATTATTCCACCGGATAGGCAAGTTCCTTTTATTCGTCGGTAACCGGGGTCGAAAATTCCTGGACCGGTTTATTAGTGTGAAAGGTCAGGAACGACTGCACCGGATTATTTTTGAATCCAATACCAAAGAAGGCAGACGCTTCGATACAATTCTGATTATCGCCATCGCGTTCAGCGTTTTGGCCATTATTTTTGAAACCGTAAGTTCATTTCACCATACGTACTGGTGGTTGTTCTATTCCCTGGAATGGTTTTTTACGGTCATTTTCACGGTTGAATATGTATTGCGGTTGTATGCTTCACGCAACCCGGTAGCCTATGCAACGTCGTTTTTTGGATTTGTAGACTTATTAGCAATCCTACCCGCATACATCGGTATCTTTTTTCCTGGGGCTCAACATTTATTGATTATCCGGGTTTTGCGATTGTTGCGCATCTTCCGGATTTTCAAAATGGGCCATTTCGTGCGGGAAGGCTCCATTGTCGTCGGCGCCTTGCAGGCTTCTCGTACCAAAATTTACGTTTTTTTGTCGTTTGTCGTTCTGATGGCGGTATTGCTTGGCACGTTGATGTATATGGTTGAAGGAGATATCAATCCCGAAATTCGTTCCATTCCGGATGGCATATACTGGGCCATCGTCACCCTTACAACAGTAGGTTATGGCGACAAAATTCCCATCACAGCACCCGGGCAGATGTTGGCCACGGTTGTGATGATCCTTGGCTATGGAGTTATCGCGGTTCCTACCGGGATTGTTACTGCTGAGATCAGCGGCCGGGTGATGAATTTAAAGGAATTTCACTACTTCAAATGTCCTCAGTGCGGACAGACGGAACATCACAAATTAGCACAATACTGCCATCGCTGTGGGCATTCCTTAAGCAGCCCAGAAGAAAACACCTATTAAAGTCCGGTATAAGGCAATACGTCAAAACCATTTTACTTGGCATCTAATGATAGAATGCGTAAATTTCTATTTGGAACAAAACCCATGCATATGCGCGCTAAAAACTCTTTTTTGCTGCTTGCCGTAATTCTGCTTTCCGGTTGCTTTGTCTCAAAGGACACGCCAAAAAAGGAGGCAAAAGAAGATCCTTATGAAATAAACAACCAGCAAGACAACCGTAGTCTGGCTGATGTATTACGGAAATACTCTTCGCTGACGATTCAGGGAGACGGAAATAATGCCCGGATTTATATTCGTGGACAAAGCACGATAACCCTGGAAACACAACCATTGTTTATCGTCAACAACACCAATATGGGCAGAAATTATGCTGCTGTCAACAGCAGCATCAATGCAAACGAGATTGTCAGTGTTCGGATATTACGCAGTCTCTCCGAGACCGCCATATATGGTGAAGAAGGAAATCATGGTGTGATCATCATCAAGACGAAAAACGCCAATAAGTAATCAGGTTATTTCGGATCCATTTCATCTGAACTGCTGATAAAAAGGATATTGCCGGGCAAATCGTAGTCTGTAAACATTTTGGCACCCAGCTTTTTAACGGTTTCAGCCAAAAAGCCTATAAATGTCAAATCGGCATCCCGGGACTTTGCAATGATAACTTCATGCGGATTGGCATCGTGCGTCCTGGTAATAAATTCAACATTATGTGTTGATATAGGTAATTGACCCGCCTGGATCAATCCGGTCAGCCTGCTCTGTTCCTGATCCATGATATCTTCCGTGAAATAAGCATATACCCGTGGTTCTGCGCCGGCCCATTCTTTATGGCCCATCAGGATATAAGCCAGCAATATCATAAGGGTAGCATTCCGGTAATCCTGTTGCGTAATCCAGATATGGATGCGCTTACGGATCCCGAATCCCCGATCGGAACTGGCCAGAATGGCTAAATCAAAATCAACGGATCGAATGAGATTAAAGTTATCGATCAGATCCGTTAACCCGGTGATATCGTGTTTGGTGTACTCCAGCAGGAGCAGATTGTTATCCGTACCGGCCATTCCCGGAAGTTGGATGATTTGGGCGATGGCTGATTGATACGACGGACTGATCATCGTGTCAATGTATATGTTGCTGTCACTGATTTCAGCCATTTTAATCAGACGGTTTTTGGCCACTTTCGCCTCCCGGTTGAGTTGCCGGGACAAATACCCCGGAACGAAGTGTATGTAGGTACCGAAGCCATATTTATGTGCTATCCAACGCAGCAGATCAAATGGCCCGATGCGGTCAAACGTATGCTTTGATAACGCCACAACCGACGGTCGCCAACTGCGGGCAGCTTCTTTGTCTGCTTTTTGTAGAAATACCTGCAGCTGACGGCTGAACTGAAAGATTACTCCCTGAAAGATCAGTGCGATGCTCTTTTTGTCTTTGTTAAAAAATGCAATTAGAAAGTAAAGAGAGACCAATAGTATCGTCGCCATTATAGCATAAGAGGCATTCATAAAAAACATCAGCCCGAAGCAGGCTATTGCCCCGAATAAGGAGATGTACCACCTCGAACGAAAGCTGGGCCGGTAAGATGGATCTGCAGCGAAATGATTCAGAAAGGATATTAAACACAGGGAGCCATAAGTAACCATAAAAAACATGGAAATGATCTGGGCAACGGCATCCAATTGGCCTAAAAAAATAAATGCCCCGGCAATCAGGATGGTTACCAGGCTTGCATTGTAGGGTTCGTCTGAAACACCTTTACCTTTTGACAGAAAATCATTCAGAAATGGTGTTGGGAAAATACGATCACGCGAAATGGCCTGAAGCGTACGCGGTGCAACCATAATGGATCCCAAAGCGGAAGAGATGGTGGCGGCGGCCAGCCCGATAGGAATCAGCCAGGCACCCTGCCAGGCTATTTCCGACATAATCAGCCGGGAAGTGTCAGCCAGTTCCAACGGCGAGGCAGAAATATGCAGTTTGTAGGCGATAAAAAGATAGATGATCATCCCTGATATCGTAGCAGACAGGGTCCCTAAAGGCAAGGACTTGGATGGGTCCTTGAGATCACCTGATAATCCAACCCCCGCTGTCATACCGGTAAACGCAGGGAAAATTATGGCAAATACCGTGAAGAAGTCTACCGATTTGATACCTGAGTTGGGAAAATCCAGAATGGTGGTGACCGGTCCGTAAGGGGTAGTTTGTTCCAGCGCACTGCCAACAAAAAATGCGACCAATGCAATGCCGAGCGTAGCAACAACAACGTATAAGGTCTTGACGCCCAATGATGCCCCTTTGGTCAGCATGATATAAGTGAGCCCCAATAATGCCGGAATGCCAATGGTCTGTTTTTGATCCATTAACCACGATACCCAGCCCGGCAGATTGAATCCATTCAACCAATTAAACAAGGGCGTAAATGCCTCAGTGAACGCGATGATGTAAAAGGCAACACTGATGGCTTGGGACAGATACAGGGTGATACCAATGGTCGAGCCGATGACAAGACCAAAGGAGCGGGATATGATGTAATATTCTCCGCCTCCTTCTACCTTCTGATTGGTCGCAATCTCGGCAATGGCCATCGCAGTCGGTATGGTTACCATATGACCGATCAATATAATCAAGATGGTGCCCAGCAAACCCTGCTGGCCGACTGCAAAACCAAATCGTAAGAACATGATTGCTCCCAGTATGGTTGAAATTGCAGTAAAAAATACCGGCATCGTGCTGAATTTCTTCGGCGATGCACCTGATGACGACAATGATTGAGAGGAATCCAAGCTTAAAGGGTTGGTGAATTCCGATTAAGGTAATAAACTTTCAGGTATTCCATCACCGATTAGCATGGACCGCTTGGATAAACCTTTTTGTACCAGGCATTCATTTCAGGCAGCGTAAAGTGGGTTAGAAACAGGCGCAAATAGCGTTTCCAACCGCCACCTATTTGTGCGAATTGGAATAATCTTTTCTATTTTCGTGGCCAAACCATCCTTTTTGCAACAGATACTGGATCAAGTTCTATTTCGGGCAGGAACCAACTCGGTTACTGTACAAAATGTGTTAATAGCCTTGGCAATCATCTCTTTTGCCCGGTTGATCAGTTACTTGCTGTCGAAAAGTCTTAAAAGTAGGTTTCAGCGCCGGGGCGTGGATATTGGACGGCAGTTCGCCATAATCACCACCTTTAAATACATCCTGTATACCATCACCGTGCTGTGGTCCATCCAGGCACTTGGCTTCACCCTCTCCTATGTTTGGGGAGGCGCTGCTGCATTATTGGTAGGCTTGGGACTGGGGTTACAACAAACCTTTATGGATTGGATCTCGGGTATTGTCTTGCTTATCGAGGGAACTGTTGCAGTTGGAGACATTGTGGTTGTTGACGGAACCGTTGCCCGCGTGCGGTACATCGGGATCCGTACCAGTAAAGTTGAAACCCGGGACTCAGTGGTTATCATTATTCCTAATTCAAAATTGGTCATCAACAATGTAGTTAACTTCAGCAACAACAATGAGCCTTCCCGATTTCAGATTCATGTAGGAGTCTCCTATCAATCGGATGTGCAATTGGTCACCAGGATCCTGATTCAAGCTGCTGAAGAGCAAAAAGAAGTTCTTGATTTACCGCCGCCTTCTGTCCATTTTACGGATTTTGGCAATTCTGCCCTCGAATTCACCCTGCACATTTATTGCCGTGAGTTTTTCCGCATCGAACGGATAAAAAGTGAAGTTAGGTACCGGATTATTGATATGTTTCGTCAGCAGGGCATTGAAATTCCATTCCCGCAAAGAGATCTATGGATCCGTAATCCCCAGGCCATTGTTAAAGCTGGCAGATCCATGCGCAACCAGCCGGAAAATGACTAAAACGGTAGGTATTGGCGGGGTGAGCCGGGCAGGCAAAACCACACTTGCCGTTCAATTAGCAAATCAACTGCAAAACACACTTTTACTTGCCCTGGATGATTTCGTTTTACCCAGCGTCCAACTTCCCCGGATCAATCAGACGGAAGATTGGGAACATCCTCTTTCTGTAGATTGGAATCATTTATTTTCGACCATAAGCGAAGGCGAAAACAACTACGACTACATCCTCATTGAGGGGATCTTAACTTTTGCCCACCCTACCCTAAATCGCATTTTGTCCGGAGGGATCTATCTCCATTTATCCAAAGCGTCCTATTGGTTCCTGCGACTGCAGGAAACCCGCTGGGGAAAGGAACCTAAATGGTATCTGGACTACGTTTGGGAGGCGCATCAGGTTTATGGAAAGCCCAGTCCTGGTATTTCAAAATGGCTTGAACTACCTGAATTTCATTCGGCTCCGCCCTTCGATCCGGCATTGGATTTTATCGAAACGATCTGAATAATAGGGGCTGATTCGGTGTCATTCTGTCAATCCGTTCAATGCGTTACGGAATGTCGCTATTGCCCGGTCCCGAGCTGCTTTGTGGTCAACAATTGGTACCGGATAATCCGGAGATTGCCAGCCCGGGACCCATTGGTCGAGGTAACTGTTGTGCGGATCAAACTTTTGAGTTTGTAATGCCGGATTAAAAATGCGGAAGTACGGTGCTGCATCCACACCCGATCCCGCTGCCCACTGCCAACCGCCATTGTTTGAAGCCAGTTCGTAGTCGAGTAATTGCTGCGCAAAATAAGCTTCACCCCACCGCCAATCAATCAATAAATGTTTGGTCAAAAAAGAAGCTGTGATCATCCGGACTCGATTGTGCATAAATCCGGTCTCATTTAACTCATGCATGCCCGCATCTACGATCGGATATCCGGTCCGGCCTTGACACCAGGCATCGAACTCGTCTTCCCGGTTAAGCCAGGGTATGTGGTCATACTGGGGTCTGAAGGAATTCTTGACTACATGAGGAAAATGATACAGGATCATCATGTAAAACTCCCTCCAGATCAGCTCATTCAAATAGGTAGCGCTCCAGGCAAATGCTTTGCCGACCAGATAGCGGATGCTGATGGTCCCGAAGCGTAGATGTACACTGATGCGTGAAGTCCCGTGAATACCCGGAAAATTGCGCGTATCCTGATAGTCGCGGATAAGCTCTTCTTCCACTTTTTTTCCGGGAAACTCCTGATGTACAGGCTTAAAGCCAAGCGCTGCCAGCGGCATAACCGTTTGCCTTGGCATTTGAACGAGTTTATCAGCTGAAAAAATAACCGGGTACGGATCAATCATCTCTTGCCGGAACAGCTCTTTCCACTTTCTGCTGTAGGGAGTAAACACGGTGTAGGGCTCTCCATCCGCCTTCATCACATCACGCCGGTCCATGATAACCTGATCTTTATAGCCTTTAAACAGGATTCCATGGTCCGATAAAAGGGCATGGATACTTTTGTCTCTTTGAATGGCATAGGGTTCGTAATCCCGGTTGGCTATCACTAACTCAATCAAATAGGTCTTGACCAGTTCCCTGAATACTTCTTCCGGAGTACCGAAATAAGTTTTCAATCCAGAGCCATACGCAGCTAATTCATGATTCAATTGCTCCAACGTATCAAAGATAAATTGCAGTCTGGCATCTGCTTTCACTTCCAATTCATCCAGGATGTTGCGGTCAAATATAAAGATGGGTAAGACCGGATTTCCCGACTGCAACGCCTGTGACAATCCATGATTATCCACCAATCTCAAATCCCGCCTGAACCAAAACAGGGTAATCCGTTGCATTTTTGTTTAATTTTTTTTGATTTTTGTTAAACAAAACTAACCAAATTTTGATCTATATGGTATGAAATTTCGCGACGGAAACAAGACGGTGGTCATTGGTGCAGGATTGGCTGGTATGGCGTGTGCCGCATTGCTGGCTAAATCCGGACATTCTGTACAGTTGATTGAGAAACATGATACGGTTGGAGGAAGAAACCGGAAGTGGACTCACCAGGGTTTCCAGTTTGACATGGGACCTTCCTGGTATTGGATGCCAGATGTATTTGAACGCTTTTACCAGCTATTCGGGCATACCCATCAGGATTTTTACGAATTAAAGCGACTTGATCCTTCCTACCAGGTTTTCTGGAGTGACCGCGAGCCCATCACCCTCCCTGCTGATTTTGACAGCTTAAAGACATTGTTTGATGGATTTGAGGCAGGCAGCGGAGACCGATTGGCAGCCTTCCTAAAAGAAGCAAAAATTAAATACGATACGGCGATGTCTGAGTTCATTTACAGGCCATCGCTCCACGCCACGGAATATGCTGACCTCCAATTGATCCAGAAAAGCATGCGCCTGGATCTTTTCCAGTCCATTGCAAAGCACATCCGTAAATACGTTCAGGATCCTCATCTGGTACAGTTGCTGGAGTTTCCAGTGCTGTTTCTTGGAGCAAAACCACAAGAAACACCTGCATTGTACAGCATGATGAATTATGCGGACATGATGCTGGGGACCTGGTATCCAATGGGAGGAATGACGAAAATTTCGGAAGCATTCCATCAAATCCTGGCGGAGAATAAAGTTGAATTAATTACTGATACAGAGGTCGATTCATTCATCCTGGGATCCGACAGAAATGTGAAAGCCGTATCCACATCCAGTGGTCTATTGGAGACCAATCTGGTGATATCAGGGGCTGACTACCATCATACGGAAATGAACCTCTTACCGAATTCCAGCCGGTCTTACTCTAAAGCCTATTGGGATAAAAAAGTGATGGCCCCTTCTTCTTTGTTGTTCTATGTAGGCGTTGATAAAAAGATCCCCGGTCTTGAGCACCATAATTTATTTTTCGACGCACCTTTCTCCGCGCACGCCAAGTCCATTTACGACGACCACATATGGCCGGAAGATCCCCTCTTTTATGTGTGTGCGCCTTCCAAGACCGATCCGGTGGTTGCCCCGGAAGGCAAAGAAAATCTGTTCATCCTGATACCACTCTCTACCCGGTTAAAGGATGATCCCTCAAAGCATGACCACTATTTTAACAGGGTACTCGATCGTATGGAGCGCCAACTTGGGTGCACCATCAAGGACCATGTCTTGTTTCACCGCAGTTAATGCATCAATGATTTCATCAAAGACTACCATTCCTTCCGAGGTAATGCATATGGTATGGCAAATACCCTGTTACAGACAGGCCCATTAAGGCCAAAAATTAAAAGTAAAAAGGTAAACAATCTATTCTTTACCGGCCAGCTAACGGTACCCGGTCCTGGTTTACCTCCAGCTGTTATCAGCGGCGAAGTGGTTGCAAAATACATTCTTAAAAAACAAAAGCCAATCCAGGCATGATGGCGTTATACGATAGCGTCTGTCTGCAGTTGTCGCGGGTGATCACTACGCGGTATAGCACATCCTTTTCGATGGGAATCCGAATGCTTGACCATTCGATCCGCCCCCATATCTTCGCAATCTATGGATTCGTTCGACTGGCCGATGAGATTGTCGATACCTTTCATGACTTTGACAAGGCCAGTCTTCTGGACCGTTTTAGGCGTGAGACTTACAGGGCGATCGATGAAGGCATCAGCACCAATCCGGTCCTGCATGCATTTCAGGGAACGGTCAATCAATACCAAATAGACTTGCAATTGATCGAACAATTTCTGCGTAGCATGGAAATGGACCTGTATCCGCAAAACTATCAACGGGAGAAATTTGAAGAATACATCCTCGGGTCAGCGGAGGTTGTTGGACTAATGTGTCTAAAAGTATTTTGCCAAGGAGATGAAGCTTGTTATCAGGATCTTAAACCGGGAGCAATGCGACTAGGCGCTGCCTTTCAAAAAGTCAATTTTCTGCGGGATTTGAAGAATGATAAGGAAGTTCTGGGAAGGATCTATTTTCCAAACTGGACCTCCGGAGGGCTTAACGCCGAAATAAAACAGGAAATAGAACAGGAGATTGCGGAAGATTTTGATGCTGCGCGACAGGCTATTCAACGACTGCCTTCGCAGGCAAAATTCGGCGTGTATTCAGCTTATGTCTATTACAAAGCTTTGTTCCTGAAAATCAGGTCTTGCCAGCCGCAGATTTTATTACAGAAAAGAATACGAATATCCAATGGTTTTAAAATTCTGCTTTTGATCCTCGCCAAAATGAATATTAAATTTAATCGCGTCTAATGCACATGCAGGTCAAAAAATGGGAGATGACATTGCCAATCACTTTGGAAGAAGCCTGGCAATTTTTTTCAAGACCGGAAAATCTGGGTCAAATTACTCCCCCGGAAATGAATTTTAAAGTGCTCAGCGATCTTCTGTCCGTACCGATGTACGCAGGCATGGTGATTCGTTATCGTCTTACTCCCTTGCTAGGTATTCCCGCTTCCTGGGTCACTGAAATAACGCAGGTCAACGAACCCTTCTATTTTGTTGATGAACAACGCTTCGGACCATACCGGTATTGGCATCATGAACACCATTTTGAAATAAAGGATGATGGTATTTTAATGACTGACTTGCTCCACTATGTTGTCCCATTTGGCTTCATAGGCAAATGGATTGATAAATGGTTAATCAGTAAAAAAATTGATCAGATCTTCGCATATCGCAAAAACATATTAGCTAAAATGTTTACACAATGAATCTTGTAATAGGAATTATCATCACCCTTATCACCTATTCGGCCATGGAGTTTGTAGCCTGGTTTACCCACAAATACATCATGCATGGGGTATTGTGGTCCTGGCACCGGGATCATCACGTTCATGAACCGGGTTTCTTTGAAAAGAACGATCGGTTCTTTCTGATTTTTGCTATTCCTAGTGCAACATTTTTCATACTGGGAAGTACGACCGAATTGACCTGGATGATCTGGGCAGGGCTTGGAATATTATTATATGGCGTTACTTATTTCCTGGTCCATGATGTGTTTATCCATCAGCGATTTAAATGGTTCCGAAATACAAACAATGCTTATTTTAGAGCAATCCGCCGGGCACACAAAATCCATCACAAGCACCTGACCAAAGAAGATGGCGAATGTTTTGGAATGCTGGTGGTACCCTGGAAATTTTTCAACCGTTAATCATGAAATGGATTCTCTGCAGCTTTTTTACTTTTCTCTGGATAGCAGCCAACACGCAAAACCTTACCGATAAGTTCACTCAGATCAGTCACCGGGTTGAGACGTTCAAAGAATCGGAACACGTACCGGGTGTGGCCATAGCCATCACAAGCCATGGTGAGCTCATTTATGCAGAAGGTTTTGGCTATGCAGATCTGGAGCAAAATAGCTCTGTAAATCCTTTGACAACCCGATTTCGGATTGGCAGTATTTCTAAATCCCTAACCGCCTCCGTCCTCGCAAAACAACTTCAGCAAGGCCTGGTTGATCTTGATAATCCCGTGCAGCATTATCTGCCGTCCTACCCTTCGGATGGTGACAAATCCATGATCACGCTACGTCTTCTGGGCGGACACCTGGCTGGCATCAGGCACTACAACGGCAATGAATTTTTAATGAACGAGCATTATACGGATGTCATTCCCGCACTGGATATTTTTAAAAATGATCCACTGCTCCACAAACCGGGCAGTAAATATGCGTATTCCAGCTACGGCTTTAACCTGATCAGTGCCGTAATGCAAACGGTGGCAGGAAAGCCATTTCTTGAACTAATGGATGATGAGCTCATCAAACCCCTCGGTTTGCTCCACACCGGACCAGATATGGTCAGTGACATCATCCTCGACCGGACTGGTTATTACGTTGAAGACCTGCAGGGAAATGTGGTGAATGCTCCCGCAGTCGATAATAGCTATAAATGGGCTGGTGGCGGCTTTCTTTCTTCTGCCACAGATCTCTGCCGTTTTGCCAATGCACTACTGGGAGAGGACTTTTGGACAGCAGATACGCGGAAATTGTTTATCACCTCTCAAAAAGACGATTCCAATAAGGAAACCCACTACGGAATTGGATTTCGTAGCGATACCGACAACGCTGGCCGGCATTGGTTCGGTCACAGTGGTGGATCGGTGGGCGGTACAT
Source organism: Lewinellaceae bacterium (assembly GCA_020636355.1). GTDB lineage: Bacteria > Bacteroidota > Bacteroidia > Chitinophagales > Saprospiraceae > JAGQXC01. The sequence goes on from JACJYB010000002.1 coordinate 506,391, forward strand.
CCAACCTGGTTATTTATCCCGAAGCAGAATTAGTAATCGTGGTCTTGACCAATAAGTCCAATGTCCGGATAGGAACCTTAAACCAGGAAATTGCAGCTATGATTTTGGACTAAAACCAGGTCAGGCTATGTGAAGCTTTTCTTTCCGGTCTAATAATGCTGCTTCACTGTCCACATGATCAGGATCAGGAACGCAGCAATCCACCGGACAAACAGCTGCACACTGAGGTTCTTCGTGAAAACCGACGCATTCCGTGCATTTATCCGGCACGATGTAATAGAAGTCTTCTGAGATCGGTTCCTGCTTTTGATTCACATCGACTTGTTGGCCATTTTGCAGCCCGTAGGTGCCTGACAGTGTCGTTCCGTCCACCATAGCCCACTCGATACCTCCTTCATAAATTGCATTATTCGGACATTCCGGCTCACAAGCCCCACAATTGATGCATTCGTCGGTGATGATAATTGCCATGTATTCAGTTTCATTTACCCCTTAACACAAAAGGGCCCCTAATGGTTTTTCCGGCTGCAAATATAGCGGTTATCTGAAGAATGATTGCATCCTTCAAAAGACTTTACATCCTGGTTCAACAAGTTATCTATCCATCAGTCGGTGTATAATTCATTTAACGGGGTCGTGCCGAGCTCGAAGATAAAGTTGGCGAGGGAATCGGTACAGGCATTGAGGTATTTCTCTCCTTTTTCGGCCGTGGCGGGGTATGGATTTCCTACTCCGGTGTCCTCGGTAACGCGGGTCCATTGGCGCTGGGTGATTGCCCAACCCTGTTTAAGTGCAAGTGGTTTGAACGTCTTCGCCTTTCCGGGACCAGCCTCCTCCAGAGGGCGTACCAGATGAGGTGCAATATGCATCACAGCGCTGGTCTCCATTTCTCCCGCATGGTCTCCGGGATCTTCAAAGTATTTGGACCAGTCTACGGCACGCCACCAATTGACCCAGCAGACAAATACCTCCGGGAAGGTAAAAGACAGTTCACGGATAATGGTTTTAAAGTCATTACCTCCATGCCCGTTGAGGATAATCAGTTTGTTCAACCCGCGTCTTTTCAACACATCAACTACGTCCTTCAAGATGGCTAACTGCGTTGAGGGTAACAGGTTCATACAAAACGGAACATCCAGCTGTCCGGTATTTACTCCATAACGTATGCCTGGTAAAACCAAGGGCTTAACTCCTCTCTCCCAGGCTTTCCCGGCAGCTTTTTCAGCTACCCATTCCACCTGATAATTATCCGTACCATAGGGCATATGGTAATTGTGCGCCTCTGTTGCTCCCCAGGGAAGAATGGCCACTTCGTATTGCTCATCGCGGACAGCCTTCCAATTTGTTTCTTCCAGTATATATGGTTTCATGATCGCTTACTTTCCGTTTAATTTACGTTTAATTCTCCAATCCCGGCAATTTTAAGAAGCTGTCCGATGGCTTTTGAAGATGATGTAAATCTCGTAATTGTATTACAGCTTTCTTCCAAGATTGACTAGTTTAAAGCAATTTTTATGCAGCACCAAAGTAGAAAATGGCATGGCGATTGAGCCTTTTTTATTCTCCAATGAGGAAATAGCAAAGATTTCAAACCGTGTAGAACTTGAGCATTTGCTATTTGAGCGAATGGTTCATCTTACTCCGGTTTACGACCGCATCCGCTATGAGACCGATCTGGAGTTATTACAAATCGAGTTGCTCAAGATGCAAAACTGGATCACCCAGCAAGGTATGCGGGTTGCGGTACTTTTCGAAGGCCGTGATGCAGCGGGAAAAGGAGGAGCTATCCGCCGGTTCATGCGATATCTCAACCCAAGGGCTGCAAAGGCTGTTGCCCTGGGTAAACCCTCGGATATTGAAAAAGGGCACTGGTATTTTCGTCGCCATGTAAAAGAACTCCCCAATCGCGGTGAAATGGTATTCTTCGACCGCAGTTGGTACAACCGGGCGGTCGTTGAACCGGTGATGGGCTTTTGCACGCCGGAGGAGTACGAGCGTTTCCTCCAGCAGGTTCCTGAATTCGAGCATATGCTCTATGAAGACGGAGTCAAGATCATCAAATTTTGGTTTGACATATCCAAAGAAGAACAGGAAAAGCGGTTTCTAGCCCGGATGACTAACCCCCTGAAGCAGTGGAAAATAAGTCCGGTTGACCTGGCTTCCAGGGAAAAATGGGATGACTACACCCGGCATATCCGGGAAATGTTTATCAAGACCCATACAGAGTTTTCCCCATGGATTATCATCAATACCGACTCCAAGATGGAAGCAAGGCTGGAAAGTATCCGTTATTTGCTGTCAAGATTCAACTATCCTGGCAAAGAACAAGCCCAAACCATTCTAAGCCCGGATCCAAATGTTGTTCACCGATTCTACCGTTCGATGTATATCTAATCCGAATCTATGTATTCCAAAAAGGATCTTAAAAGACTATCATCTTCCCGGGCGTTGGAATTGCTCCTGAGGCAGGATGTCCCTGACTTTCCTCTGGTTTTACAGGAATTGCAGTTCGAAACCAAACTGAAGAAATTACAAATAGCGCTGAATCAAATGCAGAGCTGGATCGTGCGCAGTGGTAGCCGGGTGGCAATCTTGGTCGAAGGAAGCGAATTTGCCGGCAGGGGAAGTCTGATCCGGGCTTGTATGGAGCACATGAATCCACGTAATGTTCGTCTGGTGGCTTTGGATAAACCTACCGAGAAAGAGAAAAGTCAATGGTACTTTAAACGTTATATAGCCAGCCTGCCCGAACAAAGCGAGATCGTTTTTTTCGACCGCAGTTGGTACAACCGGGCTGTCGTGGAACCGGTTAATGGGTTCTGTTCTCCTGAGCAACATCTTCTTTTTATGGAAGAAGTCCTGGAGTTTGAGAAAATGCTTTTATCCGCTGGGACCATTCTGGTCAAAATCCACCTGACCATCAGTCGCAAGGAACAAGCGCTACGCATTGAGCATGTAAAACAAAACCCTTTAAGGCGGTGGGAGCTTTCAGCCGTTGATCTGAATGCGGTTCGTCTTTATGACCGTTATCATGAATACCAGCTAAAAATGTTTAAACTGACCGGTATAAAGCAGGCACCGTGGCAGGTCATAGAAGGGGATGTGAAACCGCTTTCTACCTTAAAAGCCATGAAATACATTCTGAAATCCGTGCCCTGGGAAAAACTTCCAGAGGGTTCTTAAATCCGGGATACCTATTTATTCATTCCTGCTTTTGTAAATCCAGGTGCCAACCAAATAACCTAATAGACTGGCCAAAACTCCAGGCCAGAGCGCATCAACTGCCAAAGGGTAGAAGTATTCAAAATAAATCCAGATTCCCGCTCCACAGATCATGGACCAAAGTGCTCCCGTCCGATTACTCCATTTGGTGAATAAAGCGACATTCAAAGGAATAAACAGCGATACCAGTCCAAAAACACTGGAGATACCGACCAGGTCGTAAATGTTTTGATGTCCAAGTGCAAAGAACACGGAGATCAGCCCCACCAGCAAGACGCAAAGTCTGGTTAACCATAAAAATCGTTGAGAAGTCAGTCGGTCAGCGACCAAAGGTTTCAGGATATTTTCTGATAAAATGCTGGCAGGTGCTAGCAAAGACCCGCTGGCAGTACTCAGAATGGCGCTGACCAGCGAACCGAAAAATAATATTTGCAGCCCAATATGTCCTTTTTGCAACACTATGGTGGGCAGGACAGTTTGAAGATTTCCCGCCATCATTTCCGGAAATAGGTGATTGGCCAGCAGGATAAGGTAAAGTGGAATCATCGCGAAAATCAGATACAACCCTGCTCCGATCAGGGTCGAATAATAAGCGGCTTTTTCCGATCGGGCAGAATTGACCCGTTGGAAGACATCCTGGCTCGCAATACTACCCAGTCCGATAATCATCCAAGCGGTAATCCAGTGAACCCATTCCAGAGGTCCATCATGCGGAAAAAACTGGTAATGGCTGCTTGAAACGCTATGTATTACGGATTGAAAGCCATCGCTCTGGCTTCCCCATACGATCGTCAGTGCAACCAACCCGGTGACTATCATGATGCTCTGCAGGAAATCGGTTATCGATACTGCCCACATACCTCCCCAGAAAGTATAGAAGATGACCATACCTGCAGATATCAGGACAGTTGTAGGTAATGCCATGCCGGTGATCGTTGATAATAATAAGCCGAGGGCAACCAATTGCGCTGCACAATAACCAAAGAAAGAAAAGATCATCATGACCCCACTGATTTGTTCGGCTACCCGCCCAAATCGCATCCGGAATAAATCGATAATGGTGTACACATTAAGCCGGTAAAGCCGGCGGGCGTAAAATACCGCTACCAGTACGAGGCCAAGCACTGCCCCAAACGGATCTTCTATAACTCCGAGCAGCCCGTGTTCTAAAAACTCAGAGGATGCTCCCAGGACCGTTTCACTTCCAAACCAAAGCGCAAAGACTGCGGCTGCATTCAGATATGCCGGAAGATTACGACCGGCCATGATAAAATCCTCGGCATTAGAAACCCAACGCTTGGCGAAATATCCGATGGAAACTGTGAAGACCAGGTAAACCAGGATGGCGACAAGTAACATGAACTAATCCATTAATGAGGACCATCGAAAAGATATATGAAAAAATTAAGGGATCAGCACCTTTTGAACCTGTATTACGCGAAATGTGTTGAACACAGTGGAGTTATGCATGATCCAGGCAGTATCACCAAAATCAATTAGCTATGTCGACCAATAAATTCCTCGGCTTGATTATCATGGGTGTCCTGGCTATCGGTATCATTTGGACAATTACCCACCTTCCTTCCATCATTGCTATTGGCTTAAATCTGGCAGGACTTGCATTTGTACTTGCTATTCTAGCGCTTCTCGGATTTTACCTCTATCAGCTCCTGCGCAAAAAATGATCAATTCCGGAAATCACTTCCTGATGCGCTCTTTGCCTTCTTTGGATAATGCAGAACTCCGGGTCAAACTTTTGATTTTTTTTACCGGACGAAACCGTAGCGCTGACCAATCATCATCCAAAGCTACCTGACGGACAGGTTCCAGGCCAATTGCACCCATCGGCTCCCATCCATGATCCCGGGATAGTCCGGTCTGATACCGTTTGGAAGATTTTTTCGGATAGGCAAACCACAAGACCGGGTCTCTGGTTTGGTCTACCTGGCGCAATTCTTGCGCCAGCTGTGCAATATGCGCGGGATCCAACAAAAATGCTACCAGAAAGTCCAGATCCTTTTTTATGGCCTCGTCCTTCAGGACTTTTGCCTCTTTGCCCCACTGCTCAAATAAAGGAGTTAGTTCTTCGGGCATCCGGATGACCTGTATTTCCTGTTGACCCTTATAATTGAGTTTCTTAATAATCTCTTCCATGGTTTTCGATATGGTTTAATACCTGAGGTTAAAGCTAAAATCTTTTTGATCGTTTCCGCATCACCTACCAACGGAATAGTTCGCAAAATCCTCCGGGGTATTCACATTCTGCAACCAATCCGGATCCGGTACTTCCAATAATTGAATGTCGCTATTGATCAAAACTTTTCTCGGGCAGGAATAACCCATGGCCAGAAACTGAAGCATTCGCTGGTATATTTTTGGCTCATAGATCGTAAAAAGCGGATCAGCAAACCCGGTTTCCGGATTGAGAAATGCCGTTGCCATTTTCGTCGGGTCCCGGTGCGCTATTAAATAATCCAGCGAATCCGGATGGATGCCCGGCAGATCACAAGCCGTAACCAGCAATGCATCATCCGGATGTTTTTGAAAATAACTTAAAATAGCACCATAGGGACCTAACCCTGAGAAGGCATCTTCAATCGAAGGCTTGGAGGATTCCTGTCCAGGGCGCACCGAAAAAAACACCTGATCCAGCCTGGAATCCAAAAGCTGATACAGGTAATCTTTTTGGGTAAGCCCATGATAGTTCATCTCTGCTTTATCCTTGCCCATCCGGCTGCTTTTGCCGCCGATCAGAACCATCCCGCTTATGTCTGGTATTGTGTTTACAACCAGGGACTTAATAGCCGCCATCCAGGTCGTCTCATCTTTCAACGCAAGCACCGGAATGGCCGGATGGTAGGCCGGATGTTCGGTCAGCAGCGCAGGAATCAAAGCATCATTCTCTTTCAATAAAATCAATTCTATGTTTTTGATCCGGTCCAGACGTTTTTTCAGTGAGTGTTCTTTAGCCGGATCGATTACAATGATCTGATATTGGGAAGGAAAGTGATTTCCATTGATCCATAAGACATCCAGATCATGAAAGCGGATCTTCCAATCAAAATCACTCATCGGGTGACGATCCTGCCATTCTCGATAATGAATATGATCCGTCACCACGACCTCCAATCCCGCTGATTGTAGCAGATGATCCGAATCAAGCGGCTGATCTCCACTTCGATGGGCTGCATCCAGATAACCCATTCTGAATCCGGGGAAGGATTGTGTGATCTTTTGAATCAGCAGCCTGATTTCCGAGCAACTGGTTCCCAGGATACCCCACTCATGCCGGTGGAATTGACCTGAAGTGGGTTTAACCAGATTTGCATGTTTTTGATGTGTATTCATAGTTCCCGGATAAAATCTTCCTTTCCTCCCGTTTTTTCCATAAGCATGATATCCGTAATCTGTATGTCATGAGACAAAGACTTACACATATCATACACCGTTAGCGCGGCCAAGGACACGCCAGTCAGTGCCTCCATCTCGACACCGGTTTTACCATCCAGTTGAGCAACACACTCGATATGCAGCCGGTCGATTCCCTCGACCTTAATGGATACCTGGCAATGGCTTAGAGGGAGCGGGTGACAAAGCGGTATGAGATCACCTGTTTTTTTGGCGGCCATGATACCTGCCAGAATAGCTGTCTGGAAAACCGGACCTTTCGGAACATAAAGCTCCTCACTTTCAAGCATCCCGATGAGCGCTTCTCCCAGAATAACCGTAGCTCTCGCTCTGGCCATCCTGCGGGTCACCTGCTTTACCGTAACGTCCACCATACTGGGCTGACCATCCTTCAGGTGACTGAATTCCTTTGTCATAATTTTCCGTTATTCATCCACCAATCGTTGACATTGATTCCCTGCTGCTTAATGGAAACTGCAATCCTTGTTTTTCTGCTTCGAAACCATCCTTTGCCCGGTGGGCAACTGCATCCCGGATAGATGCTTTAAGCTGCTCATCGGTCGCTCCTGACCGCATTATATCCCGGATATTAAATGTACCGCGGTCGTAGAGGCAGGTTTTCAGGACTCCTTCCGGAGTGAGACGGATCCGATTGCATGAACCGCAAAAGGTCCTGGTATAAGCAGGTATAATCCCGATTTTACCCTGAAATCCGGGTATGGCGTATGATAGGGCTGTAGCGGATTTTTCCGCCTTTACGGGTTTTATTTCCGGAAAAGCAGATGTCAATTGCCCAAGGATGTATCGGTGGTCCCGCCAGGTAAGCTGTTGTTCATGCCCTCCCCCATTAAATGGCATTTCCTCGATATAGCGCACATCTACCGGTCGTGACTCGGCCAATCGGGCCATAGTTGTAATTTCATCTTCATTGATGCCTCCAAGGACTACCATATTTACCTTAACCGGGATACCGGCATCAACCAATTCATCGAGGGTAACCAACACATCCTGCAATACATCTCTCCGTGTAATCTCTTTAAACCGTTGCGGGTCCAGCGTGTCCAGGCTCAGGTTGATCCCTTTTACCCCGAGATTTGTGAGCTGTGGAATAAACGGTCTCGTGACCGTACCATTGGTCGTGATGTGCAGGGCTTCGATACCGGGAATTGCTGCAATGGACTCCATCAAATGGATGACGTCCCTCCGGATAAAAGGTTCTCCTCCGGTAAATCGTACTTTACGTACGCCCATTTGAGCCAGTACCCGAACCAACCTTTCGATTTCTTCATAATGCAACAGATGTTCCCTGGGTACATATTCGATACCTTCTTCAGGCATGCAGTAATAACACCTGAGATTGCATCGGTCTGTGACAGCTATCCGGATGTATTCTATGAATCTACCGTGGTTATCGATCAGTTTTTCCATGTCCCACTGAGATAAACCTCTAAAATACGCAATTTCTGCCTAGCCATGTGTCAGCTTAATTTACGGACTTGAGGCCTAATGCCTGCCGATAGGTACTGTCTACCGGCTCATGATGGTTCCAGTAATCTAAACGGATAGTTTCTTTACGAACGGCTTCAGTAGTTGTAATCGATGGATCTGGCCCAAAACCATTTTCTGTAATCTCCTTCCAACTTAAAATGCGATAAGGGAATTCTGCTTCAAAATGGATCATCAATTCCCGGGTCATATCCTGATAACGGATGTGATACGTCCGAATTTTATTGGATTCTTCCTGGACAAAACGGCACTCCGCACGGACCGGTTGTACAGGCTGGTGCCTCAGGCGGGTAAAAAGCAATCCCGGAATCATTTCAATCTTCCCCGTAGGCAGTGCATCGGGGTTTATCCGGATTTGCTGCCATATTTCATCTTCTAACCAATAATTTCCATCCAGGTCTTTCAAGACATCACCTTCCTGTTCAAAATAGGAAAACGCCCTAAGTTGGTAACCATGATCTATTTGGTTGAGTTGCGTGAAGCTTTGTCCACACCATTCCTGACTACTGGCAGTAACTTTAAGGGGATGCTGTATTCCAGCTGAAGTGGGTACAAAACTGGAGAGCATCATGGAATAAGGATAAATACCCGTGGTAAATTTCTTGGTCAGGTTGCATTTCAATACATTCACTGCATCAGTTCCAGCAGCTCGCGGGTGATCCAATTTTACTTGTTGAGATCTCGAAAAATCTTCAGTTACAAAAATCAGGACGGCCTCACCGGGATAGGTATTGCCATATCGAGCCTGAATTAGAGAAAAGGAGGTGATTTCTGCCTGACCATTGAACCAATACGCTTTGAATAATTTACCCGGGGCATTCAAAGCTTGGGCTTGGCAATTTGATAGAGAAACCAATAGGGTAAAGCAGCATATCAATCGCATAACCAGGTCATTTTCATTAATAAATACCAATAATGACCGGGCGGTTCACTACTTGCGTTCCATTTCCAATCTGGAAACGATAAGTTCACCAACTTTTTTACCCTGGTCCACGCCAAACTCAATAGCTGGCATATAATGGATTCCACCATAAAGCCGTGAAATGGCAGCTTCACTCGATGCATCCAGGAAGGCGTTAAAATGACGAGGTTCGAGACCATATTCAACCTCGACACTATCCGTATATGAAAAAGGTGTTCCAAATAAACTGGTTAGGCCAATAGCTGAAGCTGTTGAAATGACCGAGTGGCCGCTGGTATGTTCCGGGAAGGGCGGCGTCTGAAGAACCGGCACCCAGTTTTCGTCCATATATTGATTAATGACCGTTTCCGGACGGATTAGATTGCTTCGGTATTTTTCATCCCAGCAACTAATAAAGGCATCAAAAAGACAGATGGAAGTCAGTGTGTATGCTTCTACCGTTTTTGGGAAATCGGCTTTTGCCACATGGCACGCAATATTGGTAATGCCTATCCAGTGTCCACCAGGCGTGATTTTTTTAGTAGCAAACATGACATGTCCTGTTTGATGGGAAACATACGGATTGCAATCCCAGAAACTGGCAATGGCTTTGGTTTCTGGCGTTGACTCTTTAACAACCCGGTACACTTCCTCAACATATTTACGGAACGGACTTCCTTCCGTCATATCAAAGGCAGGCGGTGGAGTTGGTTTAAACATACTGGATGAGTCGATTACCATGGTCCGAATCTTGGCCCAGGCAGGTTCAATGCCGTCAATATAAGCTGGAGGAGTAGGTTTCCATCTACTCGGCTCATCGGTAATACTAAATTTCGGAAATGTCCTGGTCTGTTTGTAGTTGTCTCCGTCCATCCAGGATTTGATGTGTGCAGCAACCTCTTCACCGTATGCCAGGGAATTATCCCATACGTCAGAAGGCATCGTAGGTCTTAACCTGGCATACAATTCATCCTGGTATGCTTTCATTTTATCTTCAGAGAAAATAAGCATGGTGCCAATTTTTAAAAATGCATGCACCGATGCCAATTCAAAGCTAATGTTCTTGGTCGTATCCGGCTGAGGGGTTGGTGTTAATCCGTGTAACTGACCTGCCAGTGACTTATAGGAAGGATACGCAGGCAACATGGCTTCATAAGCTGCAATACTAGGATACACATAAATTCTGGAGGCAACCGGCGGTGAAAATATGTCATGCACGATCACATCCGATAATTGTTTCATGGAACGATGGATGTTATCGGGGTCTTTGAGAATGGTAAGGTAGGCATCCTTTTTCTGACACCCGGAAAGAAGGATGAGGGTCAGAATACTTAATAAGCCGAATTTCTTCATTACTGAGGTCTCAATTTGGTTAATAGCGATGAAAGGAGTTCACTGTCTATTCTAAATGGTATGGTTAGGGCTACATGCTTTCACGGGTAACCCTACGAGGTTAGTTTGTTCGAATGACCTTTCACCAAAGCGCCCTAAATATACGGTCATTCGGTGAAATGACCTTTGTGATCTTCATCAACAGTTATTTCCAGCCAGATTGTTCCCCATTCGGCCAGGGAATTTAACCGGCCAAACCCCGGAGGCGGCTGAGTTGACGGATCTCATTTTCGATGTACTGCAGGATCTTTTGATATTGTTCTTCTCCTTCAAGATCCCCGTAAACCGCCTGCCATTCGGCATCCGTGGCAAAGGTTATGCGACGAAATTTATTGCGGTAATCCTTGGAACGGCTTTCGTGGATGCGTTTGCGCACCTTCACCAATAATTCATATTGATCGATCCAGACCGATTCCGCTTGCTGGTAGCCCAATTCATTTAACACCTGGGATGCAGTCTGTCGATTTACCTCATCAAAATCGTTGGCCAGATTATCCGTTGCTTCATGAAAAGCATTCCAGGATTGAATTTCGCCATCATGGATGTACCTCACCAAAGTATCCAATTGCTGCTCATGGAATAACAACCCACCCCCATTGATCCATTTTTTTGAATTTTCCATCGTGGCAACTGCATCCGGTAAATTAAGGTCAAAGCCAGCGGCACCGGAGTTTAAAACCCGGGCCGCGTAAAACAACAACATTTCCCGGTAAGCATTCTTAGCTTCATCAACTTTTACAATCCGCACAGTACGTTTACTGTTTTCAAGAACTCCGTGTTCAACTACAACCGTTCCATTCGCATCCGGCTCATAACCGGACAAAAAAGACAATGCATCCCGAATCTCCTGGACGGTATCCGCAGCCAGAAAGGACCGAATGGAATTCCCGGGTAAATGCTTGCGCTGCTCCCGGTCCACGTGCTTCATCTCATTGCGAAATAATGCATAGGCATTGTACATCCACCAATAAGCCGGAAGTATGGTCAACTCATCGCGTGAAGCATCGTTGGAAAGCAGAGCAAATGGAAAAGGATTGTTCAGTTCATACGGATAATCGCCCTTGACCAATAAGGTATAACTGGCAAAAACGCTGTTGTGCTTAATGTTCACGCAGAGTCCGGGCCAGAAGCCGCGTTTTGCGATGAACTCACCATCCGCCTGACGGGTGTTGTGATTGGACCCCAGAGTGGCTCCGGAAGCAATGTTGCTCTGCCCCTCTATCAAGGCTGCAATCAGAAAAGAGTTATTGTGGTGTTGTTCATGAAACGGGAAGATGAGACTGTTCAGCACTTCGCAACAAGAAATGGTTGAATTAGCCCCCAGGTAACTGTTGATCAGGCGAGCACCATACTTTAAGGTGGTGTGGTCGTCCATCAAAAAGCGAATAGCCTTGATGCCATAAAATGCCCGGCAACCAAAGCCCATAATACCATTAACCATTTCCACGCCCTCGCCGATCTGGGAAGGCCTGGATGCTTCACTATGGATGGTTAGATTCTTTAGTTTATTCGCTCCCTTGATGTAGGCATATGATCCGACGCGCACGTCCTTCAAAATCCGGCAACTCTTGATAACGGTATTGGACCCTACTTCACCATATCCGTCAAACCGGTCTATAGTCAATGCTTGAGTCCATACTTTAAATTGAGCCTGAAGTATTGCGTCTCCCCTATAGCGCGCCCACATCCAGGCATCAAATGGCCGCATACCGGCAAAAGGTAAAATCTTTCGTCGCCCATTCTCGTTCATCACTTCCAGCCAAACCCGGATCGACTCTGGCTCACCCTCCCGGAGAAAACCTTCACCAAACTTGGCGTGGTCCGTGGCATGCATTTCGTCTATGTTAAGCAAAATGACATCCGGATCGATAAGGTAATGAGCCAAATAGCGGACATTCATGATTGCTACATCCTCCCCTATATCACAGGAAATCACGGTGGAATTGTAGATGCCAACCGGGAGACTTAAATCGTGAAATTCCAGATAAACCGGGTGAAGAGGTCCGATCCTTACCAATCCAAAAAAACGACTGTTGCGAATCAAGCGAGGGTCAAATCCATCAGCCACCCATATATGCCGCCAGTCGCTTGCCGTATTTTCCTGATGTACCAGGACCTCAATTTCCGACGGTTCCAATGGACGGAATGGGTATGGCCAGTTTTTTTGATTGTCTCTCCTACGCGCCTCATCCTCAACACCACGCATGGTGCCTTCCGCAAGAAAATCATATCCGATATGACCGATCGGCTTCTTTTGAATCCCGCCCATTATTCCACGGTGACTGATTTTGCCAGATTCCTGGGCTGATCGACATTACATCCTTTCATAATCCCGATGTGATAGGCCAGTAATTGCAGCGGAACAACGGATACCAGGGGTGCAAAATATTCAAGCACAGCTGGTATTTCAATCCAGTCATCCACCTGAGCTTTTATCGCCTCGTCCCCTTCTGAAATAATGGCAATGACCTTGCCGTGGCGGGATTTAATTTCCTCTATGTTGGAAAGTACTTTATCATAAGCCTTGTCTTTCAGGGCAAGAACGACAATCGGCATTTCTGCATCGATCAGAGCGATGGGCCCGTGCTTCATCTCTGCGGCGGGATAACCTTCAGCATGGATGTACGAGATCTCTTTCAGTTTTAAAGCGCCTTCCATCGCTATCGGGTACTGGTAACCCCGACCCAGATACAGAAAATTAGATGCTAACCAATACTTCTGGGCAATTTGCTTAATCCTTCCTGCATGGTCCAATACCTCTTCAATTAACTCAGGCACTACCTGCAGTTCTTTAACCAGCGCTTGCTTTTTACGCTGATCAATAGTACCTCGTTCACCGGCTATTTTGAGGGCCAACATTGACAGAACGATAAGCTGTGCCGTAAAAGCTTTGGTGCTTGCAACACCTATCTCCGGACCAGCATGCGTGTAAATCCCTTCATGGGTTGCACGGGCAATGGATGAACCAACAACATTACAAATACCCAAAACCGTGGCTCCGGCGGATTTTGCCAATTCAACAGCTACCAGCGTATCTGCTGTTTCTCCGGATTGAGATATCGCCACCAAAACATCATCCTCAGAAAGTACCGGGTTCCTATATCGGAATTCCGAAGCATATTCCACTTCCACCGGTATGCGACACAGGTCCTCAAAAAGGTATTCTGCGGTAAGTCCCGCATAATAGGAAGTTCCGCATGCAGTTAAAATCAACCGTTTCGCATGATAGACCTTGTCCGCATAGGACCTTATCCCACCCAATTTAACTTCGCCGGATTGTGCAAGCACCCGGCCTCTCATGCAGTCACGCAGTCGATCCGGTTGCTCGAATATCTCTTTCAGCATGAAATGATCGTATGCCCCTTTTTCGATCGCATCCAGCTCCAGATCCAGCCTTTCGAAATACGGTGAAACCCGCTTATGCTTGCTGTCCGTGATAGAAATGGAATCTCTTTTGACAACCGCTATTTCATCGTCATTGAGGTAAATCACTTCCTTCGTGTATTCAAGAAATGGGCTGGCATCGGATCCGATATAATGGGCATGATCGCCTTTTCCAATAACCAAAGGGGACCCTTTACGAACGGCAATCAACTGGTCCGGCTCATCCACATTCAGGATCACCAATCCATAAGCCCCGATCACCCGTTGTAAGGCCAGATGCACACTTTCTGCAAAATCCACATCGGAATTACGATATACGTCTGCAATGAACTGGACAAGCACCTCGGTATCCGTTTCACTTTGAAAATGGTATCCTTTGGCTTTTAACTCGGACTTTAAGGTCAGGTAGTTTTCGATGATTCCATTATGAATCAATGCAATTTTGCCGTCTTCAGAAACATGGGGATGCGCATTGGTGTCATTCGGCACACCATGGGTAGCCCACCGGGTATGACCGATACCAATGGACCCGTGCAAACCGGTTCCATTCAACTGCGAAATAAGATTTGCTACCTTACCTTCCTTTTTGAATACGGCAAGTTCTCCTTCTTCAAGAACAGCAATTCCAGCGCTGTCATACCCTCTGTACTCCAGTCGCTGCAAACCTTTTAACAGAATAGAAACCGCCGAATGGTCACCGATATAGCCAACTATTCCACACATATTGGATTCATTTTTTAATGATTAACAGAACACCCTCTTACCGGAAAAGTGCGAAAAAATACAAACACTTTACATAAAGTAAAAAGATGTAACTAATTCAAAATCACTGTGTTCGCAAACAGTCTTTGAATTAGTTGATCTTTATTAATTAAATGGAACGACCGTTATTGTTTACTATCAGGCACCGTAACCGGAGACAGGCCGAAGCAAAGCATTGAATCGTTGTTACGACCTACAACAAATAATGGTCCATAATGTGGAGAGTTGATCTGAACGACGTTTTGACATTGCCCAAAAGCAACCAAACCGGATTCTCTGGGAGGTATAACCACTGGCTTCCCATCAGGAAAGTCCAGTACAAATCCAGGCGAAGCATCGTAGCGTCCAAGTTGAATATTAACCGGAAAAAAATTGCCTACAACAGTGACTTCGGGTTCAGGATCCCGGTCGAGATTTGTCGCCATTCCCTTCTCAATGGTGGATACCTGGCCGCTTAGTGGTAATGCATGCATTTCAAATCGCATGGGTGCAACTTGCTCGAAATAACAATTTGCAAGCTGATAGGCCACCAATTGAACCGCCGTATCTAATACATTAGGGTCAAAGACATCCTTTATATCTGCGCTGGCGAAGTCGTGGTAGGAGTGATATTTTTTTCTGATGGATGGCAGCTGCCTCACCAGCTCATCCATCGTGGCAAACGATTTGTAGGAACCCCGGTCGTAGTAAGTGAGTACCTGCTCCTGGTCTCCATTGAAGTCAAAATCAGCCAGATACAGGATGAGCGGATGCTCGGAGGAAGCTTTTAGCTTTGAATTCAAGCCTAAGTTACCCCCAATAAAATCCAGGTCGCCATCACCATCAAAATCCGCAGGAATAAAGGTATTCCACCATCCTTCCGAGTGCGCTAATCCCAGATCATTTCCCTTTAACAATTCAAAATGACCCGGCTTGTTCAGGGCGATCATTACCGGAGACCACTCTCCAGCTATCAGTAAATCCAGGCGGCCATCGCCATCCATATCTGCTACATCAATATCCTGGACCATCCCTACCCCATCTAAAAATGGTGCTATTTCAAGGGTTACATCACGAAAATGGCCATGGCCATCATTGGACAAAATGTACGACGAGGCTGGCTTTCCGTAATGCCGTGGTATGGATTTACCACCAATGACCAAATCATCATCTCCATCAAGATCTACATCCAGCACTGCCAATGCAGAGGCCGATAATCCTATGGAGGGGAATGAATCACGGACAAAGCGCCCCCCTTTATTCCTGTAAAACCGCGTGTATGTTTCGGGTGAACTATTGTTGAATTCATTTCCTCCGCTGGCGACAACCAAATCTACATTTCCATCGCCATCAAAATCGTGCAGCAAGGCCTCAGCATCTTCGTAATGCGCTTCGGCGTTCCAGAGCGGCTGATTCGTCTGATCCCTGATGAACTGCCCGTTTGCCATTTGTAAATAAAGGATGGCCGTATCTCTGCGTGCTGCTCCTATAAATACATCATCCAGTCCATCACCATTCACGTCTCCCACAGCCAGCGCCGGGCCTTCCTGTGAATTCATATGCGGGATCAATGGCTCCCGATTGAATTCAATAAAACTGTTCTCTTTGTGGGTATGATTCAGATTCGTTTCCTTTGAAAGATCCTTGTAACGATAAGCCAGCGGGGTAGCGCTCTGTTTTCCTTTCCACGGATAGATTCCCTGGCTCTGGTCCTGACGCAATTCCAAAAATTGATCCGCGCCCACATCGGTAAGGAGCTGGAAACGGTGGTCAGGCCAGATCACCCACAACGAATCGACAAGTTCGGTTTCTCCCAGCCCAAATGTAGGGCGAAGATCCACAGAGCTTTGGAATCCTCTAGTTGGGCTTGCATAGCGAACCATTGTTTGTCCATGGGTACGGGCAATGATGCAGGTGCCCACTCCAAATGGGTTTGATCCAGTGCCTTTCAGGACAATAGTCAGGTAATGCGCTGAATCCTGAAGCTGATTACGGGTATGATTTTCATAGATAGCCGCAAAATCATTAATGTTATTAACGACCAGATCCAAATCGCCGTCATTATCAAGATCTGCATAAGCACTGCCATTCGAAAAACTTGGCTGATCCAAGCCCCACTCTCTGGCGACATTGGTAAAGGTCAGATCATGATTATTATGGTACAGGTAATTAGGCAATTTGATTTCAGGCATGTGTTGAAATAGTTGAAAATCACGAACCGACACCGTCGGAGCACTAAGTCTTGCCTGAATGGAATCGTTGGTTATGAAATTTATGTAATCCAGATCATTAGATCTTCGCAGGATACCATTGGAAACAAAAATATCTTCATAGCCATCCAGATCATAATCACTGAACAGGGTACTCCAGCTCCAATCCGATGCATACACTCCGCTCAGCATGCCTATTTCTGAAAACATAGGATTGCCATTTTGCGGATTTGGGCCCCAGTTTAATTGGAGGTTATTACGGGCAAATTGATGACCATAACCATATTTTAATTTGTACTGATAGACATCATAAGCATCTTCTGCAGCCGAAGATTTCAGGATAACCGGGTCTTCCGGCAGCATATCAAGGGTCATGAGTTCATTCCATCCATCGTTATTTATATCTCCCCAATCACAGCCCATGGAAAAGCGTGAAGTATGCTGTACGGTCTCATAAAGCGATTCCTTGAACGTGCCATCCTGCTGATTGATATACAGGTAATCGTTCTCGTGAAAATCGTTGGCGATGTAAATATCGGGCCATCCATCGTTATTCACATCCGGAGTCATAATGCCGAGTCCATATCCCAGCACCGATGAATAAATCCCTGAAGTAGCCGTTACGTCTGTAAATTGATTCCCGTCATTGCGATAGAGCCGGTCCCCGGCAGTGGGGTGCATTTCATCCAATAAGGTATTCCTCTGTCCGAATGTTCCGTTATTATGCACCGAATGATTGAGCAAGTACATATCAAGATCGCCATCAAGGTCATAATCGAAAAAAGCAGCTTGCGTTGAATAGGAAGCAATGTCCAGACCATAGGCTTTAGCTTCATCCACAAATTGAGGTATACCCTCTGCATCATTGCCCTGATTGATATAAAGTTGATTCCGCTGCTGAAATGTCAGATGGCTTCCCAGCTGACAGACATAGATATCCAACTTCCCGTCTCCATTGACATCAGCGATGCTCACGCCTGTAGACCACCCCTCCGGCCCAGCCACTCCTGCCGCTTCCGTTACGTCTTTAAACTTAAAATCACCCCGATTGAGGTATAATTTATTGGATGCCTGATTTGCTGTAAAGAAAAGATCCGTCAGACCGTCGCCATTCAGGTCTCCCACCGCTGTACCTCCCCCATTGTAGAAATAGAGGTAGTTAAAAATATTCATTTCCGGTGTCGGCTTGAGGTCATTGCGAAATAAAACGCCCGTATGAGTGTGGGACAACAACTCGAACCGTTTTGGACCTTTTTCACACCCAGGGAAAATCAATAGCAAAAACAATGTACTCACCCAGAAATACGCAGACACCCTTTCAATTTGCCTATTTACCCTTATATGCTGATTCATAGTGCCGGGTTAGCCTGTGAATTAATCTGGAATAATCGGGGTGCTTCACTATTTATCAGCACCAATAAATAGGTTTTGTCCCGGATGACCACCGGCAAAATCTGCTTGACATCTCCCTCCAGGTGCATTCCGGTTTTTGCCAATTCAACGCTCTGCCAGTTTTGCTCTCCCAGGTTCAGAACGATCTGCCCCCGGCTTGCATCCAATTGGGAGTACTGCGGCGTGAAATTATGTTCATTCCCCCCTAATATAAGGTCCGGTCTTCCGTCTGCGTTAACATCCGAGCAGTTGATGGCACATACACAGGAAAACTGGACAGCCTGAGGCAGCGCCTCTATCGAAAATTGTCCGTTTCCATTATTCCAGGCTACACTTGTCTTGAACCAGGTTGCTTCTTTTACCTGTGCACTGGCCAGCGTTTTCTCGGAGAATAATTGACCCATGGACTTATTGGCAAACTCGATATGTTTCAGGTTTTGCTTTTTGAGACTGACTATCTGGGAAGCCAGCTCATCCCGGGTATGAATGGGCATATCCTGTCCGTCAATGGTGCGTGTCAGTATCTTTTCCACCGTTCCGTTGTCATCAAAATCTGCGAGCCACAATTTGACCGGGTGGGATTCATCCGCGGTAAAAAAGAAATTTTCTCCGCGGTTTCCGAGGATCAGATCCAGGTCGCCATCCTGATCCAGGTCACTGCATTGCATTCCATTCCACCAACCGGTGAGGTTTTGCAATCCACTATTTATCGGAAGCAACTGATGGTCTTTCCATTGAAATACTTGTGGTGCCATCCAATCCCCAACCACGACCAACTCTTTGGCATTGTCGCCATCCACATCAATCCATTGCGCATCCGTGACCATCCCGATGTGTTCAAGTCCCGGGGCTAAAGAATGGGTTACATCCCGGAAATGACTCTTTCCATCATTTTCTAGCAAATAACTCTGCGGGTCAATCCCATAGACACCAGGAACACTACGGTTGCCGACAAAAAGATCCAAATCTCCGTCCTGATCAATATCTTCGGCAATAGCAACTGCTGTGTTGAACCCATTGCCAGGAAATGCAAAGGACTGCAGCGCAAATCCTCCTTTGCCATCATTGAGATACAACCGGTCATGAAAATTGGAAGATCCTGCCCGGCCCCGATTACCTCCGGATCCGACAAACAAATCCAGATCGCCATCGCCATCAGCGTCAAAAAATCGCACAGCAGTGTCTTCATAAATTGCATCCCGTAAAAAGGTTCTCGTATCAGAGATCACAAATCCTTCAGGGGATTGTATGTATAATAGCCCTGGGACATTGGCCGGCCCTCCTATAAAGACATCTTCCAATCCGTCTCCATTGACGTCACCTGCATCCGCACGTGGCCCTTCTTTCGACAACATTTTGAATATCAGGCCTTCCTGATAAAAATCAACGTAATCATCTTCTGGCTGTGCAGCGAAAGGACTTGGTCCCTCCGTGAGGTAGGTGGGAGGACCAAAATGCTGAAGGGGAGGCAATTCCGTCCGTTGCACCGTTTTATAGTCTATGGTATAGACCGAATCGCGGGGAAGCTGTCCCAGAACAGTCTGTGTCCGGTCCGGCCAGATAATCATAACTGAATCAATTGCTGCCATCGTATCCAGACCAAATAAGGTCCGATAATCAACCGACGATTGAAATCCCCTTGAAGGTATCACCTGGGCATTCCGGATTTGAGCGCCGCTATATACCCGGATGACGGATCCAATGGCAAATGTATTTTCTTGGCCGCCTTTCAGTGCAAACCCGATGTAATGACGATGCAATTGCTCGGATGCATTGTTTCGAAAAACAAATGCCTCCTGCTGCAGGTTATTGACTACCAAATCGAGATCACCGTCGTTATCCAGGTCACCATAAGCAGCTCCATTTGAAAAAGAGGGTTTATCAAAACCCCATTCCTTCCCCGTCGAGTTAAAAGTCAGGTTGCCCTGGTTATGGAACACCTTGTTCAGCTGAGGCTTTGAGGGCATCTTTGTCAATATTTCATCAATATCTTTCTTCTCTCCCGTAAGTACCATGCGCTGGATCACCTCATTGGCAAAAAAATCACGAAAATCCTGATCAGTAACATCCTGGAGAATACCATTACACACATAGATATCGCGATACCCGTCATTATCCATATCAAAAAGCAAAGCTCCCCAACTCCAATCGGAAGCTGCCACGCCGCTGAAATAGGCTATTTCGCTGAAGGAACTATCGCCGTTGTTTAACTGCAGGGTATTCTGCATGAACTGGTTGTAAAAATCACGGGATTGTTTGAGTTGGAAAGTGGAATAGTTTTCAAACAAGGTCGTCGTTTTCATCCGGTAGTCATCGTCAGGCAGCATTTCAGTAACAAATACCTCCGGATATCCATCGTTGTTTACATCCGCCATGTCCGCACCCATAGAAGACAAACTGAGGTGTTTCATCCACTTTTCAATATCCTCCTTAAACGTTCCGTCACGCTGATTGATGTATAGGTAATCCCTTTCGAAAAAATCATTGGAGACATAGATGTCAGGATATTGATCACCGTTAATGTCTCCCACCGTCACTCCTAATCCAAAGCCAATCAAACTCCCAAAAATATGGGCGTCTTCGCTGACATCAACGAAATGGCCCTGATCGTTACGGAGGAGCTTATCGCCCCCACCCTTCAGAAATTCTTCCACCGGCCAGTCTTTGGCACGCAGGTCTCTTTTATTTTGATAATTTAGCGTATTGACGGGAATGAAGCTGTTATTCAGAATGTACGCATCGAGATCGCCGTCCAGATCATAATCAAAAAATGCGGCATGTGTCGTATAGCCATTTTCATTTAAGCCATAAGCTGCTGCTGATTCTGTAAAGGTGAGATCATGATTATTGATAAATAATTCATTCTCCTGATCATCTCCTTTGACATAACCCGCATTACAAACATACAAATCCAACCAGCCATCATTATTGATATCGACCATAACCACCCCGGTACTCCAAGCTTTGGTTCCTCCCGCATTGGATGAAGCGGTTATATCTTCAAAATGAAAGTCGCCTTTATTCAAAAAGAGTTGATTAGCGCCCTGATTCCGCGTAAAATATACATCTGCCAGTCCGTCATTGTTGATATCGCCGATGGCAACGCCACCTCCGTTGTAAAAATTCCGGTATAATAAGATGTTGAAATCAGCAGTGTTCTCTACATCGTTGACGAAATGTACCCCGGTTTCCTCAGAGGGCATCAATTCAAAAAGAGTATCTGATTTTATCGCTTCACGACAGGCCCAGAGGCTAATGATCAGGGTAGACAAAACCGTGCCGGAGACGACCTTCTTCACAAAATCAAAATTAGGTGTTTTCAATACCTGGTGTCCGTGTGTTTAAGAAAAATAAAAAGCTGTCCCTGCGCAGAATACCCAAGGACAGCTTTTTCGTTTATGGAAATGAACTTAAATCAATATCCAGGATTCTGTGTCAAGTTTGGATTGGAATCCAACGCTTGCTGAGGGATTGGATACAACACGCGATTTGGATCGGTGGTTGTTTTTGCCTCCCAGGTTCCGGTAAAGGTTCCAAACCGGATCTGATCATCCCGGCGAAATCCTTCCCAATACAATTCACGTCCGCGTTCATCAAGTACTCCACTTGCATCAATGCTTGCCAAGGCAGGTGCACCGCGTTTTGCACGTAGATTATTCACAACATCCAGTGCGGACTCGCTGCTACTTCCACCACGGGCAATGGCTTCCAGTTTATTCATATATACTTCTCCGTAACGGATAATGATGTATTTGCCTGCATTCGCCGGATGGTATTTAATAGCCCGGATACCTTTATCCGTCGCTGCACCGGCAAGTGGCACATCCGTTGTGAACTGCAAAGACTTTTGAGTCCTTGAATCCACTAATGGACTTCCATCATCTTTGTATTGCTGCCCGATCAGGAAGCCTCTTCCGATTCCGGAATATTGCGACCCATCTGGTGCCGGATAGTTACCAATCCGGGGATCACTCTTGTCAAACTTGTTGTAAAAATCTGCCAATGTGGTGAATCCGTTCCAGCCACTTGGGTTCTGATCGTAATGCAACGTCATAAACCAGCGGTTCTGAGGGGTACCGGCAACACTATTTAGAATGACCTCTTTCTCAGATGCGGTGGAGAAAATCTTAAAATACTCATCTTCAAGATCGTAGCCGGATGCTGTTACTGCATCGGCATACTGAATAACCTTTGTCATGTCTCCCGCATCGAAATTATAAGGACCGGCCGGATCTGCTGCCGTAAATACGGCTTTATTCAGATACAAACGAGATAACAGTGCATTGGCCGCTGCCCGGGTCGCCGTACCGCGACCTCCCGCCATCGGTCCATCATCAGGCAGTCCAGATAGAGCATCAGTGAGATCTTTCACGATAAAGTCAAAAGCTTCGGATCTTGACAAAACTCTCGGATCAACATCAACACCTTCCGTGACTTCCCGGAAAGGAACCTGTCCATAGAAGTCCATGACGTAGTACATATTCAGAGCCCGTAAGAATTTTGCTTCTGCTGCTTGCTGAGGGCTCGGGTTTGAAGCCAGAATTTCATTGCATTTGTAGGCAAATGAATTGAGCTGGTTCCATACACCCAGAACCTGTGAATGGGTTGCATCCCAGGATTGAGTATGCAAGAGTCGCCATACACCATTATCTCCCCAGTCTACCCCTCGGGTTGGAGGAATCATTTCATCCGATGGCTGCTCCAATAGAGCATAAATGTTAGCCTGATCGGTATACGATCCCAAGTCATTATAGGCAGATGCCAATAGGTCGGTAGGATTACCGGCAACAAATCCGCCACCGGTATTCTCTTCCACGATGGAATCAACTTCATTGACTTTAAGATCGGTACAGGCGGGGATAAGGGTTAAAAGGAATGCCACACCCACTAGTATATTAATTGCTTTTTTCATATTCATGATCGTAATGAATTTGCTTGATTAAAATGAAAAGTTGGCACCGAACGTAATGGTACGGGGACGTGGATACGTCGTGTAGTCTATACCCAGCGACGGAATGCCACTGATAGAAGCATCATTATTCACTTCAGGATCCTGACCTGAGTACTTGGTGATCAACAATAAGTTCTGTCCGGTTAAAAAGAGCCGAATGGATCTAAAGACATCACCTGAAGTTCTGACATTGTAACCCAACGACAAGTTTTGCAAACGAACAAAATCACCTTTCTCAAGGAATCGCGTTGATACGTCAGGTGCATTCAGGCGACCTTCTCCATTCCCTACTACGTCTTTCGTTACATTCCGGCCATTTGCCAACGAACCGGCTGTAAAGTAAGCGTTTGCCGTGTTGTTATAGACATAATGTCCAAATTGGCCGGCAAAGAAAAAGCTTAAATCAAAATCCTTGTATGTAAAGGAGTTCGTCAAACCGGCATTAATCGTCGGCAGGGGGCTTGCCCCAACAAATTCCTGTACGTCACCCTGTGGATAAACGGTAATTCCTTCAGAATCATACCCGCCAAACTCTCTCAAAAAGAAAGCATACAATGGCTGATCTCCGGCAATACGCTCGGCAAAGGCGCCCGTTAATCCCTGTCCCCGAATAGCGCCCGTATTCAGCAAGCCGTTATAATTCTTTACGATGTTGTGATTGTAGGCAATGTTCGCTCCTAAATTCCAGGAGAAATCTGCGTTATCTACGATGAAGGTATTCAGCGCAAGTTCAATCCCTTGGTTAACCACATCCGCGTCCAGGTTCTCCCAGGTAAATGGTTGTGGAGCAGGTTGTGCGGAGAATACCTGGATCAGCAAGTCTTTGGTATTCTTTTTATACAAATCAAGAGAGCCTGAAATTCGGTTATTGGCAAATCCAAAATCAATACCCAGGTTCAATTGGCTGGTAGCTTCCCATTTCAAATTCGGGTTTTGGAATGAGATTGTTCCCAAGCCTCCGGTATTGATACCTTTTCCGTCCGTCTGCAGGCTCCAGTCCCCGTAACGTCTTCTCAACTGGAACTGATCGTGAGGAATGGACTGGTTTCCGGTAAGTCCCCATCCAAGGCGCACGCCAAGGTCTGTGAAGAAATCAGGTACAAAAGACTCTTGAATCAGTCTCCATTTAAAGGCAAAGGACGGGAAATAACCATATTGGTTACCAGGACCAAAACGGGTCGATCCATCCGCCCTGACCGTACCAGTTAACAGATACTTATCGGCGATATCGAAGGTGACCCGGCCAAAGTAGGATTGTAATTCATCAATGGTCCGGTAAGAATTGTTAACGATTGAGTTTTCAGCAGCTCCGAAGTTATTGATCATCACATTGAGATCATTGGTCCGGAAGTTTGCTAATTCCAGGGACTTGCCACTATAGTCAAAACTTTGATAGGAATAACCCAGCAATCCATTGAAGGATACGCTGCCAAAATCTTTATTGTAGGTAAAGTAGTTCTCCCACAATTTATTCATAATCGAAATATCACTACTATAAAGACGTCCGATGTTGTAAATGCCCTGTAATGCATTCAGATCCTTTGACAACGCATCAACCCTTGATGAGGTAGAACGGTCGAAACCCAGAACGGATTTGAAAGACAGATCGCTTGTGATTGCAAATTCACCGGCAACATTGCCAAGCGTGCGCAAGGTGTTGGCAAAACCTTCAGTAAGTTTGACCATTGCCAACGGATTTGGCTCCGTATTGCTTACCTGCTTGAAAGTTCCATCCGAATTGTATACGGGTTGTGTTGGGTTTGCTTTCAAAATGTTACCGATCAGGTCACCCTCAAAACCGGTATCACTGGTATTGGGCACGTTATCGTCATGGTTGTTGGATACTGTAAATTGTGCGGTCAGATTCAACTTGTCTTTAATGAATTTTTTCGATCCATTAAACCGTCCGGTCAATCGCTGCAATCCACTTTCCTGGATAACTCCTTCCTGGTTAAGATAGGAAAGTGAAAAACGGTAATTGCCTCCGTCATTTCCACCACCGAAAGAAAGGTTGTGATTATGGGTAAATGCTGTACGGAACAATTCATCTTGCCAATCCGTTTCAGCGCCACCATTTAAGGTAGCAGCCGCTGCAGCACCGTTGAAGTCGGAATATGCAGCAATGAATTCGGAAGGTGACAACAAGTCGTAGCGCTTTGCAACCGTTGACAAACCAAAAGAAACATTGTAGTCCAGAACACCGGCTCCGGATTGACCGCTCTTGGTTGTGATGATTACAACGCCATTCGCACCCCTTGAACCATAAATGGCTGTCGCCGAAGCATCTTTCAGAATGTCGATGCTTACGATGTCACTTGGATTCAGGAAGTTTAACGGGTTCTTCGCGGCAACGGTACCGATCCCCCGACCGGAAGCCGATGTATTGTCACCACTTAGCGGAACACCATCCACCACAAAAAGCGGGTTGTTTCCGTTTACGACCGAAGATGTACCGCGGATACGAATATTGATTCCGGATCCGGGTTCACCAGAGGCAGAAGTAATTTGCACCCCGGCAGCCCGTCCTTGAATAAGCTCCTCCGGTGAGGTAATTACCCCTCTGTTGAAGTCTTTCTCGGTAATCGGTACGACTGCTCCGGTAAGGTCAGATTTCTTAACCGAGCTGTACCCGATAACCACAACTTCCTCTAGTTGCTTACCCACGGCAAGCGATACGTCAATCACGTTGGAAGCGCCTACTGTTACTTCCTGATTTTCATACCCTGTGTAGGAAAATACCAACACATCACCTGTATTGGCTTGGATTGAATACGTTCCATCAATGTCCGTTACATTTCCAAGAGATGTACCCTTAACCAGAATATTTGCTCCGATCAAAGGTTCGCCGCTCTCGGCATCTGTAACAGTTCCTGTAATGGTTTTTTGCGTCCAGGCCATGGCTGTCAGTAGGAAGAAAGCCATAAACATGGATGCTTGTTTCACCGATTGGTCCAACTTAACTCTCATACCAAAATTTATTTTGCTATTTCTAAAAAAGCATACTTTACAATTTCTTTACTACGAAGGTAGATTTCTTTTATAAAAAAATGAAAACTTGTTATATCCTATAACCTTCCAGCATATGCAATAGCATCGTTTTTTGCAGGAAATCTTGATAATTATAACAAGTTATATATGTGCATTTTGCTTATTTGTTTTGTACTGTAATAGTTTTGTTATACGATATCTTTCGCTGTTGTTTAAGCCTTCAGGTTGTAAGGAAATGCTCGGGTTGCCAAACAAAATCAGGCTTCAAGCAGCAATAAGCGAATACGATTACGCGACAATATACAAGATTATTGGCTCAACGAAAAACCAATATCAGCCCAATGGTCAGAACAAGGAGAACTCCTACCTGAACCCGGTAATCCAGGTACCAGGAACTCGCTTTCTCTTGCAGACCCAGATTTGAATAGAAGGTTGTGTCTTCAAGCTTCTTCGTGTCCCGATTAGGGTACAGATAAGTCATTAGTGCTAAAAGAGCAGCATTCAAAATAAATAAAATGAGGGGAAGGACGGAATAGTGAATACCCATACGGTCATCCATCTTCCAAAGAATGAAAACAATCGACAACAAGTGACCGACGATCAGGGTACGAAATGCGGCCTTACCGGATACGCGGCGACTAACAAAGCCACCTAAGAAGATAACTACTATCGGAGGGATCAAATAAGCCAATGCGACCTGGACGTAGACGAATATTCCTTCAAAGCGAGAGATGAAAGGAGCCCAAACTCCGGCAAATATCATCAGAATCAAAGTCGTATACTTTCCCAGTTTGGCAAAATGTTTTGTAGACCGCTCGGGAAAAGAAGGTTTGAGAAAATCGTTAACAATTAATGTCGATGCGGAATTAAGCGCTGAATCCAGACTGGACATGATCGCTGCTATGATTGCAGCTAACAGAAGACCCAGGACCCCAGGGGGCAACAAACTGGTCATCAATGTCGGAAAAACTTTATCGGGATTATCCAGGTCAGGAAACAAGGGAATCGCCAATACTCCGGGCATGACCATGAGAAAAAGAATGGTGAGTTTTAAGCCCGCTCCAAGAATGGCCCCCCAGCGTGCATGGGATATACTCCTTGCTGCCAGAATGCGCTGGACAATATACTGATTGATGATCCATACATAAAATCCAAGTATGGGCAGACCAAATAATGTTCCAGTCCAGGGTAAATGTTTGTCACTACTAGGCAATATCATCTGCATCCATTTAGGGTCTATGTGGGCAACCGCATTTCCCCAGGAAAAACCATATTGTCCAAGCACAGCGAGAAATAAAATAAAACATCCGATCAATACCAGAACACTTTGTAATATATCGGTATAGACGACTGCAGCCAGCCCCCCGGCTGCCGTATAAATTCCGGCAATCACTGCCAGAAACATGCATGTCTGCCAGATCTGGACATTGGGATAAAATACCTGAATAATTAATGCTCCCGCATATAGACTTGCTGCAATGTCGATGACTACGCTCAACAAAATGGTAAATACGGAAACGTATTTCCTGACTTTTGCATCGTATCGTTTTTCCAGAAATTCCGGAACAGTAGTAATTCGGTGTTTAATATAAAAGGGGAAAAAGAAAAAAATACCAAGAATTAAAATGATTGTTGCCATCCACTCATAGTTGGATGCTGCAACACCATAGGTGTATCCAAATGCCGCTAGACCGATAATAGTAGTACTCGAAATATTGGAAGCAAAAAGACTAAATCCGATAGCAGGCCAAGTCAATCTTCTTCCTGCAAGAAACAATTCGGATTCTGTTTTTGTACGGCTGGAAAATGATAAACCAATAACTAACAAAATGACTACATACCAAAGTACGATGGTCAAATCAATTACGTGTAATCCGGAATGCTCCATTAGCTCAATCCTGGTTATAAATCAAGGATATATCCTATTAAATCCATTTCTCTCGGAAGTTCCAATTTTTTTTTCAACCGGACCCGGGCAATCTGTACGCTGGTCGCATTGATATTCATTAACCGTGCAATTTCTTTAGTTGCCAGTCCCATTTTAATGTACGCGCAATGCCTTATCTCATGCTGAGAAAGCGTATGGTGTCTTTCTGATAGTTTTTTAAAAAACTGAGGGTGTACTTTATCGAAATGCAACTTAAAATCTTCCCATTCATTGGCAATACTTGAATTGGTCCGAATAATTCGTTTAATATTTTTTAATACCGAACGATCAGTATTTTGCATCAAGTCGGAAAATTGACTGGTTTCTTTTTCAATAATCGCTAAGATTTCTTTTTGTTTACTAATTAGTAATGTTGACGTTACCAATTCTTTATTACGTAAAACAACCTCCTGTTCTAATCGAAGATTACGTTCCCTTTGCATTTTTTGAGTTGCTTCAAGTTTTTGATTTTCCAGGACACTTTTTTCCAATTTAAACGAATTACTGGTCAAAAGCCTTTTGGCTTCTTCTTCTTCCAGAATGGACTTACGCAAGGCTACCGAATAACGGTACATAAAAATAAAGAAGAGCAATGCCACACCGAAAATGATCAGTATGGTATACTGGTAGATAATGTTGGTATTGTCAACGAGCTCCATAAATCGGCAATGTTAGTAACTGAACAGAATCTGCACCAATCCCCGGGCTAGTCCAGGCCAGATAAATGTCATGATCCAAATAAGCCACAGCGGGAAATCCTCCTGCTTTGGAGCCATTCGGATTGGGGATTGTCCAGGCTCTTTGCTCCTTTCCATCCCAATCAAACCAACGGAGATTTAAATGAGGTACTTGCTCCAGAAGGCCAACCCAGACAATTGCAAATCCAGCCTCATTCATACTGGTCATCCGAACCTTTCCCAATGTAGTAACCGAATCCAATAGTTGGGGACCTGGTCTTTTTGCCAACATCATTTTAACTTCAGGCCGGTCGTTAGCAGCCGTAAACCAGCCAATAGCGCTTTGCTCACCATATCCGGCAATCTGTGGTCCGTTGACTGGGCACCCATTTATCTTCCAATGATCTTCAGAAACTACTTTTGGTTCTGACCATTCCCCATTCGTATATTTCGAAGAATAGATATCTCTTACTTCTTCTTTGGTCCTGTCCCGATAGACGACTTGAGGCCCATTTGCCAAAACAGCAATTGCAGTTTGACAACAATCGCAAACCGTTGAATCGACCCATTGCTGATTTAAAATTTGTCCATCCGGAAGAACTTCAGCACTTCGCAGACCCGTAAATCCTCCTTTGGCCGTGTTTCTGCCATCCAACCACACGATCAGCCATCCGGATTGATAGGCTGTTGCAGAAGCAAATCCATGCTCCGTCATGGTTGAATCATCAGGGAGCGCACCATAGTCTACCCAGCTCGTTTGATCATGTGTTTTGATGTAATAATCTATGGTATAAGCGTTTTTTGCGGAACTTGTATAGCGTAATGCCAAAGCCAACATACCCTGCTCTCCAGAAAATACCCTGGGAAAATCGGCCCAATTGATCAACCAGTCCGAACGGCCTCCGATGGTATCCACCTCCACACCTGTCAGGTTCTTCATTATCCACCAATCCACACCATCTTCGGTTGTAATCCTGCTCAGATAGGTTTCACTATCCTGAATAACCAGGTAAGGCAGAGAACCTGAAAGTACAGACTTTCCAGGTAGATACGCACCTGCTTCATGGTGATTGCAGTCCGTCAAGAGCATTATCACCCCAATTATGAAATACCAATAAGTAACGATTCCAATTTTTTTTGAAATCATATTAAACAAATCTTCCAGTTATAAACAACAGATTTTCACATGCATCATATATGACTATCATTTTTACAGTACCTGATAGATGATCGGATCCAGCAACTTATCCCATCCCTTGGCATAGATTTTGCCTTATCCACATCACGTAAACTACTGTGTATAGATAGATTCTTTACGAAACGGGTATCAATTTAGCAAAACATCGTATGGGATCTATCATACAACTTTAAAATCTAGGTTGTATGATTTCGTATAGGTATGTGTTCACGACAGCCCTGCTGTCCTTATACTTTATTGGCTATAGCGCCAAGGTGTATGACTCTCCGGATGCTTTCAATTCCACTTTTGATATTGATTATCAACCTTATGAGCTAGCCGATTGTGCAGACTTGGGGTTCTCCATGGAGGGAGGGAAACTACGTTTGGTCTCTCCTCAGCGTCTTACCTCCGCCAATAAGTCGTACGTGGTAAACTTATCCATCAATGAGCGGGAATTGGATTATCATATTTCCTGGTACGATATGCCCAATGCGCAAGGTGAGTTACTTCAATCCAGCCAAAATGGATTTTCTTACAATTATTCTGAAGCCGGCTCAAAATCGGTCCGCGTCCGGTACAATTATAAAGGACGTACATACAACTACATTACCAACTTTGACCTGGAGCGGAAATCGGCATTTGCTCCATTTGCTGTTTCAATCACTGGTGACTCTCCCACTGGATGTTATTTACCCGGACAAGTATTAAACTTTACCGCAACTTCAACTAATCCATCTTTTGATCACTTTGAGTGGACGATATCAGGTAACGTGAGCCCAACCGGAACAATTCCCGGTAGTTCTGTCGCAGTTACCGTCGGTAGCCCACCACCCTCCGGTGTAACGCCAGCACTTTTCACTGTAACGGCATACGACGCAGGTGGTAACTTTCTTGAATTCAGCAGTTTTTACGTTTATTGTAACGATAACACCAACCCGGTCAAGACAAACCCACCGAACATTACCATTTCCTGTACACAAGACTATACCGACACCGGCATAACCGGCGTAGTTTCAGCGACCGACAACTGTACTCCTTCCGGGCAATTGATGTTTTCGTATACGGATGTACTGGTTTCGAGCAATACCTGTACCACTGTGTATAACCGTCAATGGAGGGTGTCTGACTTGTGCGGCAACACATCAGGAGCCTCTACTCCACAACAAATTACCATCCGGGACATCACTGCTCCGGTCATATCCGTTCCGCCGGCAGTAACCGTATCTTGTAGCGGGAGCACCGCTCCTGGATCCACCGGATCCGCAACCGCAACAGATGACTGTCACAATCCGGTGACTCCAACTTACGTCGATGCCATAACTTATGATTGCCCTGGCCCGACGCAGTTGGCAACAGGCTATACCATAAATCGTACCTGGACTGCCACAGATGCCTGTACGAATTCCAGCTCCGGTGTACAAACCATCCGGGTAAATCCAGCCCCGGCGCCTTCATTCAGTTCACCTTCCATAGCAGCCATATCCTGCGCGACCGCCGCAAGTTATACCCCACCAACTTTAACTTATACGAACGGCCAATCAGGGAACTGTCTGATCTCCGGTTCTGCAAACGCAACCATCACCGCATCTTCTTTTAATGCATGTAGCGGCGGTACCATTTCCTTGTCCTGGACAGCTAGTGGATGCGGATGGGGACCCATTACCCAGACGGCAACAGTAACCGTTAACCCGGCTCCGGTAGCCAGTTGGACACCACCTTCATTGCCAGGCTCTCTGACTTGTGCTACGGCTTCCAGCTTTTCTGCGCCGAATGCAACCTATACAAATGGTGAATCCGGAAGCTGTGCAATTTCCGAATCTGTGACACCAGTGGTTACAAACAATTATGACGCATGCGGGGGAACCATTGATATCACCTGGACAGGTTCCGGAGCTTGTCCTCCGGCACCGTATACGGCTTCTATCCCTGTATCCCCGGCACCGACACCAACCTGGGGAACGCCATCACTCCCGGGAAGTTTGACCTGCGCAAACGCCGGATCCTTCAGTGCGCCCAACCTTACCTATTCCAACAGTGGTGCAGGAGTTTGTCTCGTGGGAGGTTCGGTTACCCCTACCGTGACACCGAATTATACCGCTTGCGGTGGAACCATTGATATCGTTTGGGCCGCACCTTCACTCTCCTGCGGCACCATGACCAATTATACGGCATCGATTACGGTCACACCAGCACCTACCCCAACCTGGGGAACGCCATCATTACCATCCAGTGTAACGTGTAATGCGGTAGCCAGCTTTACAGCGCCAGCCTTAACTTATTCCAATAGCGGCTCCGGCGCTTGCCTAATTGACGGATCGGTATCTGCATCTGTTTCAACCACTTACGATGCGTGCGGAGGCACCATTAATATTACCTGGATAGCGCCCGTATTACCTTGTGGAACAATGTCCAACTATACTGCATCCATTCCCGTAGATCCGGCACCGACACCGACCTGGGGAACGCCTTCATTACCTGGTAGTCTTACCTGTGCCAATGCGGGATCCTTTTCAGCGCCATCACTCACTTACTCCAACAGCGAAAGTGGAGGCTGTCTGGTCAATGGCTCAGTCACACCTACGGTCACCAATAACTACGATGCTTGTGGTGGTACCATTGATATTATCTGGGCTGCCCCATCTTTAGCTTGCGGTACCATGACCAATTATACGGCTTCCATACCGGTAAATCCGGCACCGACGCCGACCTGGGGAACCCCATCACTGCCGGGTAGCCTTACCTGTGCCAATGCAGGGGCATTCTCTGCACCATCTCTGACGTATTCCAACAGTGAAAGTGGTGGCTGTTTGGTTAATGGAACTGTAACACCAACAGTAACAAATAATTACGATGCTTGCGGTGGTACCATTGATATTATCTGGGCTGCCCCATCTTTAGCTTGCGGCACCATGACCAATTATACGGCTTCCATTACGATCAGCCCGGCACCGACACCAACCTGGGGAACGCCAACATTACCTGGCAACCTAGCTTGTTCCGCAGTTTCATCATTCACTGCACCTGACCTGACCTACTCCAATAGCGAAGGTGGAGTCTGTCTCATTGACGGCACTGTTTCACCAACGATCGTAAATAACTTCGATGCTTGTGGCGGAACCATTGATATCACCTGGCCTGCTCCTTCACTGGCTTGTGGTACTATGGCGAATTATACCGCATCCATCACCGTAAATCCTGCTCCGACTCCAACCTGGGGTACGCCAACATTACCTGGTAACCTGGCATGCGGAGCCGTAGCCTCGTTTACAGCTCCGGACCTGACCTATTCAAACAGTGAGGCAGGATCATGTCTCGTTGACGGCACTGTTTCGCCAACCATCGTTAATAACTTCGATGCTTGTGGTGGAACCATTGATATTACCTGGCCTGCTCCTTCACTGGCCTGCGGCTCATTGCCAAATTACACAGCTTCCATTACAGTAGATCCGGCTCCGACTCCAACCTGGGGTACACCCAGCCTTCCATCTTCCGTAGCTTGTAGCGATGTGGCATCATTCACGGCACCTGATCTAACTTATTCCAATAGTGAAGCAGGGTCTTGTTTGATTGATGGCACCGTTTCACCAACCATTACGACGACCTACGATGCCTGTGGCGGCACCATAGATATAACCTGGCCCGCACCTTCGTTGGCTTGCGGTTCAATTGCTAACTACACGGCGTCCATTCCGGTAGACCCAGCTCCCACGCCTACCTGGGGGACACCAGCCCTTCCCTCAAGCATCACCTGTGCCAATGCCAGCTCATTTACCGCACCTGATTTAACCTATTCGAACAGTGAAAGTGGTGGCTGCTTGGTCGATGGAACAGTCGCTGGATCGATTGCATTAAATTACGATGCTTGTGGAGGCACCATAGATATTACATGGCCCGCTCCATCCCTGGCTTGCGGCACTATCGCAGATTATACGGCGTCCATACCAGTCGATCCGGCACCGACTCCAACCTGGTCAACCCCATCATTACCGGCAAGTTTGACTTGTGCAGATGTAGCTACTTTCACGGCACCTGATTTGACTTATTCAAATAGTGAAGCTGGCTCTTGTCTGGTGGATGGAACTGTGGTCGCGACCATTGTCAACAATTTTGACGCTTGCGGCGGGACCATTGATATCACCTGGTCAGGACCATCGCTGGCATGCGGCACTTTAGCTGATTATACGGCGTCCATTCCGGTTGATCCGGCCCCAACACCATCCTGGGGAGCGCCATCACTTCCTGCAAATCTGGCTTGTTCTGATGTCGCTACCTTTATAGCTCCCGATTTGACTTACTCAAATGCTGAGGCTGGTACGTGCTTAATCGACGGTACAGTTACTCCAACTATTGTAAATAATTTTGATGCTTGTGGTGGCACGATCGATATTACCTGGGCTGCTCCGACG
Source organism: Lewinellaceae bacterium (assembly GCA_020636355.1). Taxonomy (GTDB): domain Bacteria; phylum Bacteroidota; class Bacteroidia; order Chitinophagales; family Saprospiraceae; genus JAGQXC01. Next base: position 540,676 of record JACJYB010000002.1, read on the forward strand.
CTTGCCTGTGGTTCGATGACCGACTTTACGGCTTCAATTCCAGTTGATCCAGCACCAGTTCCAACCTGGGGAACTCCCACGCTTCCGGCAAACCTGGCCTGTGGAGATGTTGCAGCTTTTACAGCACCTGATCTCACCTATTCCAATAGTGAAGCAGGTTCTTGTCTGGTCGACGGAACAATATCACCTACCATTGTAAATAACTTTGATGCTTGTGGTGGAACTATTGACATCACCTGGCCTGCCCCATCACTAGCCTGCGGCTCACTATCTGACTATACGGCGTCTATTCCAGTTGATCCAGCTCCCACACCATCCTGGGGAACTCCAACACTCCCTCCCAGTGTGGCCTGTATTGATGTAGCGACCTTTACCGCACCAGACTTAACCTATTCGAATAGTGAAGCCGGTACTTGCTTAATAGATGGTACTGTATCCGCTACGATTACGACGACATACGATGCTTGCGGGGGCACTATTGACATTACCTGGCCTGCCCCAACTCTGGCCTGTGGAACCATCTCAGACTACACGGTATCCATTCCGGTTGATCCGGCACCAACACCAACCTGGGGAACTCCGACACTTCCCGCTTCGCTCTCTTGCGCCAATGCCGGATCATTCACCGCTCCTGATCTCTCCTATTCTAATAGTGAAACCGGAGGGTGTTTGATTGACGGTCTAGTAGCAGCAACCATCACCTTAAATTACGATGCATGCGGCGGCACCGTCGACATTACATGGCCTGCCCCAACATTAGCCTGTGGAACTATTGCCGATTATACGGCATCAATTCCTGTGGATCCGGCTCCATTACCTACCTGGGGAACACCTACTCTCCCGGCAAACCTGGCATGCGCCGATGTCGCATCATTTATTGCTCCCGACCTTACGTATTCCAATAGTGAAGGAGGCAGCTGTCTCGTTGATGGAACCGTTACACCAACTATTGTTAATAATTTTGATGCGTGCGGTGGCACCATTGATATCACCTGGACAGCGCCATCCCTGGCTTGTGGCAGTATCGCTGATTATACCGCCTCCATCCCGGTAGACCCTGCGCCGGTACCTACCTGGGGCACCCCCGCACTTCCAGCTAACCTGGCTTGTGGGGATGTATCTACGTTTACGGCACCTGATTTAACCTATTCCAATAGCGAAGCAGGCTCTTGTCTGATTGATGGCATTGTCACCCCAACGATCGTAAATAATTTTGACGCATGCGGTGGCACCATTGATATCACCTGGTCAGCGCCATCCCTTGCTTGTGGTAGTATTGCTGACTATACCGCTTCTATTCCGGTTGACCCTGCTCCGGTACCGGTATGGGTTGCTCCTACTTTGCCAGCGAATCTGGCTTGCGGTGATGTCGCCACATTTACCGCACCTGACTTGACCTATTCCAACAGCGAAGCGGGTTCTTGTCTGATTGACGGAACAATATCACCGACGGTAGTAAATAACTTTGATGCTTGTGGTGGAACTATTGACATCACCTGGCCAGCACCCACATTGGCTTGTGGTTCAATCTCGGATTATACGGTATCTATTCCGGTTGACCCTGCACCTGTGCCTACATGGGGTACTCCAACACTTCCTTCAAGTGTTGCTTGTAGCGATGTAGCTACATTCTCGGCGCCAGATCTGACCTATACAAATAGTGAAGCAGGCACCTGTCTGATCGATGGAACAATTGCTCCTATAGTCACATCGACCTACGACGCCTGTGGTGGATCCATAGACATCACCTGGCCAGCTCCAACACTTGCCTGCGGTACGCTAGCGGATCTTATTGTCTCTATCCCTGTGGATCCGGCAGCAGATCCTGTGTGGGATGCTACGCCCGCGATAGGCCCTATCACTTGTTCTGAAGCCGAGTCCGGTACCTTCACCATACCTGTGTTAGGCTACTCAAACAGTGAAGCTGGAAGTTGCGATGTTTCCGGAACTTCCAATGGGATCATCACCAATACAACCTTTGATGCTTGCGGGGGTACTGTTGAAATCACCTACTCCGCTGCAGGGTTACCTGTTTGTTTCAGTTTGACGGATGTAACTGTAACGGTTACTGTGGTCCCTGCCCCGAGCCCTTCCTGGGATCCTACGCCAAGCATTCCGGATATTTCGTGTGCAGAAGCAGACGCCTCCTCCTTCATCATTCCGCCATTGAATTACACCAACGGCGAATCCGGAACGTGTGAAATTTCAGGGACCATCAACGGGGTTATCTCAAGTTCTAGCTATACTTCATGCGGAGGGTCCGTTACCGTAACTTACCCTGCGCCCTCGTTACCTTGTAGCGGGCTCTCGGATGTTACCGTATCGGTAAATGTCCTGCCTGCGCTATCACCAGTGTGGGATCCGACACCGTCCTTTCCAAATATCTCCTGCCAAGATGCTGAAACGGGAACGATAACTATTCCACAATTGGGTTATACAAACAGTGAAACCGGTGCCTGTGAAATATCCGGCTTGATAGACGGTGTGATTACCAGTCCGGCCTTTGATGAATGTGGTGGGACTCTGGTCATTACCTATCCTGCACCGACACTCGCGTGCGGATCACTACCCGACATCACCGTAAGCGTGACAGTAGATCCAGCTCCAGCCCCGACTTGGGGTGGTTATACCATTCCTACCGACCTGACATGTGATGATGCCACCATCTTTGTGGCCCCAACAATAACTTATTCAAACAGCAACTCGGGATCTTGTCTTATCGAAAATACAGTAACTCCTGTTGTGACTCCGAGTTTTGACATGTGTGGAGGAACGATAACGGTAGAATACCCAGACCAGGATTATGGCTGTGGAACCTTAACCGGGTTCACAGAAGTCATTACCGTCCAACCAGCATCCGCACCTGTATTCACATCAACTCCGGCAGATGCAACCATCGCCTGTGATGCCGTTGGAGCATTCTCTCCTCCGAACCTGACTTACGACAATAGTGCTTCCGGAGGTTGCTCGATAAGTGGTACCGTTGCACCATCCGTAACGCTAAACACGCTGGATTGCAACGACTTCATCTACGTAACCTGGTCCTATACAGATGCATGCAACCGTCTGCTGGAATACACGCAGACCATTGAAGTCATCGATGATCAGCCACCTACGTTTACTGTACCGCCATCCATTACACTGACCTGTGATCAGGATCCATACGATCTTGGATTGACCGGAGACGTAACCGATGAAGCTGACAATTGTGCTACAAACCTGGATGCTACCTATACGGACAATGCCTCCCAGGGTTGTAACGGCACTGGTTCAATTACCCGGACCTGGACATTGTCGGATGATTGTGGTAACGTCACCACACGAAATCAGACGATTACCATCGTGGATGACGAGGATCCGGTAATCTCCTGTCCCGGAGATATAAGTCTAAGTTGTGACATCTCAGAACTTCCACCGTATAACGACTTCTTCGAGTTTCAAACCGCAGGAGGCACCGGTTTTGACAACTGCGGTTTAAATCAGGCATCTTTCGGTCTGGTCAGTGAGACGAGTAATGGTGGAACTTGCCCCGAGATTGTAACACGGGTCTACCAAATAGAAGACAATTGTGGTAATGTGGCCACTTGCTCTCAAATTATCACAATCAATGATACCGAAGCTCCTACCATTAACGGTGTTCCTTCAGATGTAACCGTAAATTGTGGCAGCATTCCGCCGGCCCCCGTTTTGAACGTAGATGTTACCGCATCCGACAATTGTACCATCAATTCTTTCACCGTTAACGAAACCAATGTACCGGGCTCCTGTGAATCCACATATCAAATAGTCCGTACGTATACAGCAATTGATGCTTGCGGCAACAGTGCAACGGAGACTCAGACCGTGACGGTTATTAACTGTTTCCCAATTGTGACGGTCAACATTTCGCCAGATGAGATTTGTGAAGGAGGATCATCTGTAATATCGGCTACCGTATCCGGCGTATTTACCAATCCTGCTTATCAGTGGGAATTCAGTCCGGATCACATCAACTGGTCATCAGCAGGATCAGGTTCATCCATCACCATTACCAACGCCACGAGCGCCAATGCCGGATTTTACCGGGTAACAGTTGCCGATGCGCCAGGTAATCTTGGAGATCCAAACTGTAGCATTGTTTCAAACGAGGCTTACCTTTCGGTCATAGCACATGTTGAGACCAACCTTTCCGAAATAGTCTGTCCTGGAGAAATAGTGACCGTGGGTTCTACAAATTTCTCCACTCCGGGAACTTATGATGTCACTTTGACTTCCAGTGCCGGTTGCGATAGTATCGTACACCTAACCCTGGCTAACTATACCCTGCAAACGACCAATTTGGTTGAGACCATATGCGATGGAGGGACAGTAAATGTGGGTGGAAGCCTCTTCAATACCACGGGCAACTATACGGTTGTCGTCCCTGATGTGCATGGTTGCGACAGTACCATTCATCTGGATCTGACTGTTAAGCCAAATATTATTAATAATCAGAGCCTACATCTGTGCTTCGGCGAGGATGTAACGATAGGCGGACAAACTTTCAATACCACAGGCAACTATACCATTAACCTTCAGACCACATTTGGTTGTGACTCAATCATCAATTTGAATCTGGTAGTTGAGCCGAAATTGACCAAATTCCTTGATGAGCAGATATGCCAGGGCGATACCTATAATTTCTATGGCACCATCTACTCTATCTCCGGGAATTATTCAACAGTTGTACCAGGAAGTGCCGGTTGCGACACTACAGTCACGTTAAACTTGGATGTTGTAACCGCGATAACAAAAACCGTTAATCGCACCATCTGTCTCGGAGATTCCATTCAATTGGGTTCCTCCTATTACAACACTTCTGGAACCTACACCGGTACATTTGTATCACAAGCTGGTTGCGACAGTATTGTTACGCTGAATCTCACCGTCGTAGATAATATCATCACGACTCTGGATGAAGTAATTTGCGAAGGAGACAGCTATTCGGTTGGTTCAAATAACTATACGACCAGTGGCACTTATCAAAATACATTTACGTCACATGGTGGATGCGATAGCATCGTTACCCTCCATCTGACTGTTGTCCCTCATCGCGACTCAACGATCGTAGCCGATATCTGTCAAGGATCATCTTATTCTGTAGGTGGTAATTCGTATAACACGACGGGAGTCCATACCGTAACCGTACAAAATGCCTACGGATGTGATTCCACAATTACCCTGGACCTTACCGTTCATCCGGAATATACGCAAACGAGTCTGGTAGAAATTTGTGAGGGCGAGTCATTGACAACCCCCAAAGGAACGTACTCAACCAGCGGAACTTATCAGGAGGATTACATCAGCACATTTGGCTGTGACAGTACGGTAGTGATCCGTCTAACCGTAAGGCCTGTCTTTGACCGCACCATTACACGACAAGTTTGTGAAGGTGAGACCGTTACCATTGGCAGCCATACGTACAATTCAACCGGTAACTACACCGATTCACTCCAGACACGCTTTGGTTGTGACTCTGTCATCCATTTGAACTTAACCGTCCTTCAGGAATTGGTATCCAATTTTGACTTACAAATTTGCGATGGTCAATCTTATGTATTTGGATCACAGACTTTAAATACAAGTGGAACTTATACGGAAACCTTCGCCTCACAGGCGGGATGTGACAGCGTTGTAACGCTTAACTTGTCCGTAGTACCTCAGATAACAACCACCCTCGATGAGCAAATTTGCGAAGGTGATGTCTTTTATCTGGGCTCTACACCCTATTCAACGTCCGGCACCTATACCGGCAATTTCACATCGGTGGCAGGTTGCGACAGTATAGTAACACTAAACCTTACCGTCGAGTCAACCATTAGGTATTCATTTGATCAACCGCTTTGTGAAGGTGAATCCATTGTATTCAATGGCAGTACCATCACCAAAGCTGGAACTTACCGGGATACGCTACCTAGTGCAGGTGGGTGCGATAGCATTGTCACCATGCGCGTTCAGTTACTGAATTCTTATTCAAGAGAAATTAATCAACAAATTTGTAACGGAGTTACGATAGACTTTGGTGGTCAGACACTGAGCACTTCTGGAACTTACGTGGATACCCTAACCAGCACAAACGGTTGCGACTCCATTATCACGTTAAATCTTTCGGTTTTACCTGAGATTACGAAATCGATCACCAAGCAGATTTGTACCGGTCAAACCTTTGATTTCAATGGGGCCATTCTGACGACCAGTGGAACTTATGTCGACACCTTGCAGACGTCTGGAGGTTGTGACTCCATTGTTACCCTCAATCTGTCGGTATTACCGGCTCTGTTGACCGATCTTGATGTTCAATTATGTACCGGTCAAACTTATGACTTTAATGGCAAAACGCTTACCGTCGATGGAACCTATACCGACACCTTAACGACCATGGGAGGTTGTGACTCCATCATCACGTTAACCTTAGTATTCAATGACAATTTCCAAACGGAATTGGATCAAAAGATTTGCGAAGGAGAAACTTATGATTTCTTTGGGCAAATCCTCGACCAGACTGGGACCTATACACATACACTAGCATCTACAGCCGGTTGTGACAGTATCATCACATTAAATCTGGAAGTATCACCAAGCTTCTCTGAATCCATTTCAGCAGCTATTTGTCAAGGCGAATCTTACACGTTCAATGGCCAAACATTGAATGCTTCCGGAGTCTATGTTGATACTTTGCAATCGGCTGGTGGGTGCGATTCCATTGTCACACTGGATCTGACGGTTAATGAGCAGTATTCACAAAACATCAGCAGACAAATTTGTGAAGGTCAAAGCTTCACCTTTGACGGACAAACGCTGACAGCTTCCGGCACCTACACAGCGAATTTGACAACAGTCAATGGTTGTGACTCCATCGTAATATTGGATTTGCAGGTTCTACCTCAATTGACTGAAACACTGAATGTTGAGATTTGCTCCGGGCAATCCTACACCTTCAACGGCCAGAATCTGAATATTGGGGGTACTTACACGGCTAATCTAACTTCCTCAAACGGTTGTGACTCGATTGTGACGCTTAATCTTAGCGTCCTCGATAAGATTCGTCGCACCATTGATCAACAGATCTGCTCAGGCCAGACATACAACTTTGGTGGAAAATCACTGACAACGGCAGGAACGTATCAAGACACCCTTGTATCTGCTTTCGGATGCGATTCGATTGTGACGTTAAACCTGGAAGTATTGGATCAGTTAACCTCAACCCTGGATCAATCCATTTGTAATGGAGAAACCTTTACCTTCGATGGTCAGACGCTGAATAGCAGCGGCACCTATACGGCTACTTTAACAGCTACCAGTGGTTGCGATTCCGTTGTAACACTGAATCTGACCGTCAATGAACAATACGCACAAAGCATTAGCAGACAAATATGTGAAGGTCAAAGTTTCGCCTTTAATGGCCAAACCTTAACCACTACAGGCACGTATACCGCAAATCTGACCACCGTCAACGGTTGTGATTCGATCATTACCCTTGATCTGCAGGTCTTGCCTCAGCTCACCGAAACACTGGATGTCGAAATCTGTGCCAGTCAGAGCTACGTATTTGATGGTCAGACCTTAAACACGAGTGGTACTTATACGGCTAATCTCACCTCTGCCAATGGATGTGATTCGATTGTAACCCTGAATCTGGCTGTTTTGGATAAGATTCGCAAGACCATCAATCAGCAGATTTGCTCGGGACAATCTTACACTTTTGGCGGTAAGACCATTTCCATCCCGGGAACCTATGCAGACACGTTGACTTCAGCTTTCGGTTGTGACTCCATCGTCACACTGAACCTTGAAGTACTCGACCAATTAACAACCACATTGGATGCGTCGATTTGTAGTGGTGAAACCTACACTTTCGATGGTCAGGCGCTTAACTCGTCCGGTACTTATACGGCATCGCTAACAGCTTCAAGTGGCTGTGACTCGATTGTCACATTAAATCTTCTGGTCATCGATCCGGTCATCGTGGACCAATCGGCCAGCATATGCGCCGGTGAGACCTATTCCTTCGACGGAAAAAGCCTGACCGCCAGCGGAGCTTATTCAGCTTCCTATACCAGCGCTGCAGGTTGTGACTCGATCATTAATCTAACTCTAGAGGTATTGCCAGCACCCACCATCACCATTTCGGAAGAAATATGTGAAGGACAAACCTATGCGTTCTTCGGTCAAAACCTGAGCACATCAGGCACCTATCAGGAGATAGCTACAAGCGCGAATGGTTGTGACTCCACGGTTATCCTGGAACTCACGGTCGTCAAACAAAAGAACAAGTCCATCAATCGGACCATTTGTTCATCTCAGGTCTTTTCATTTGACGGACAGGACCTGAATACCACCGGTACTTATACCGCGACATTTACGTCCGTTGCCGGATGTGATTCCATTGTCACCTTAAATCTGGTGGTTGCCGATCTGATACAAAGCACGATCAAGCAGCAGATCTGTGAAGGTCAATCCTACACATTCGGCGGCAAACAACTGACGACATCAGGCACCTACACGGATACGCTGACAACATCAGCTGGTTGTGATTCGATCGTCACCCTTGAACTGGAAGTTTCCAGTCAAATAAAAACAACCGTCGATCAAACGATTTGTGAAGGTGAAACCTTTACCCTGGCAGGGAAAAGCTTCACGACTACCGGAGTTTACACCATTAATCTTACCAGCAGTTCCGGATGCGATAGCATCATAACGCTGAACCTGGATGTTTTGAATTCGATTGACGTGGAGGATGAAGTAACGCTTTGTGAAGGTGAAAGCATTGACTATCAGGGACTCCTGATCAATGCCAGCGGTGATTATGAGGTCACACTGACCAGCGCAAGTGGTTGCGATAGCATCATACATGTCCATGCAACGGTTCTTGATGCCTACCGGGAGGACGTCTCCTATACGCTATGCCAGGGCGACTCGATCTTTATCGACGGCCAGTCTTATACGCAGGCAGCAAGTTTCAGTAAGACCTACCAGTCAGCTTCAGGATGCGATTCGATTGTGACTTATTCGATTGAAATCATTCCTGAGAAAACATTGGTTGGTATCGATCAGGACATTTGCCTCGGGGATGATGCCATCTTAAAGGTAAATGCAGCAAACAATCTGGACTTGTACTGGGAAGGCCCGGGCCTATCCTGTACAGAATGCCGGCAGCCAAAGGTAACTCCGACGGAGACCACCACTTATACGGTAAAAACAATTGGCTGTACTGGCGATACCATTTCATCCCAGGTCACTGTAACGGTTTATGAGGCACCGGATATGGTAATGCCTGAGAATGTAGAGATCAAAAAGGGAGAATCTTCCACCCTAACTGTTCAAACGTCCAGTCCGGATGTGATCCTTGACTGGTACGCGAACGGCGAGTTGATCTGTTCCGATTGCAAGTCCATCACGGTAAATCCGGATAAAACAACTACATATACCGTGGAGGCAAGCAATCCGGCAGGATGTATGGCAGTAGCTGACTTTATCGTCTTTGTCGCTGATGACTGTGAATTCGATAAAATAGAAATAGCGAACGCGATGACACCCAACCATGACGGGCGCAACGACCAATTCCTGATCCGTAATTCCGGTTCTTCCACCCTTGAGTCGTTAAAAATCTTTAATCGCTGGGGTGAACTTATCTTCTCTACGAAAAATGTTGAGAATGAATTATGGGACGGAACCTACAAGAATACACCTCTCAACAGCGGCGTTTACGTCTACTTGCTGGAAGGTCACTGTGCAGCCGGAGACAAGTTTGTCAAGAGCGGCAATATTTCAATAATTCGATAACACAAAAAATAATAACAATACCAAAGAGTTTAATGCCATTTTTTTGATGACCGAGTGATGTGATAATCGCTTATTCGCCCCCCAAGATGTCATGTGGCCTCCCCCCCTGCCACGAGCTTATATAGGTAAAAATTTAAAGCTAGGGTTATGAAACAATTTTACTTGTTCGTGTTCCTAACGGGGATGATCATGCTGAGTAGGACAGCTATGGGGCAGGATGTGCACCTGTCTCATATCCATGCATCGCCGACATTCCTAAATCCCGCGATGGTGGGGTTGATGAACGAAGACTTAAGGCTCATAGGAAACTATCGCAGTCAATGGCAAACCTTCAACGCAGGATACCGTACCATGATCGCTTCGGCGGATATGAAGGCATTCAGAGGTTTCGGACTTCGCGATGAATTTGGTGCGGGCTTGCAGATTCTCAGTGACAAGGCGGGAGACATTGCGTACAACACAACGGACATCGCTTTGACGTTGTCCTATCTTAAAGCGCTCAATCGCAATGGAGACCATCTTATCTCCGCAGGTGCACGTATCGGATTTGTCCAGAATCAGTTCGATATTGAAAAATTACGCCTCTTGGATGAGGATCCGTCCCTATTGAACGGCGAATTGATGAACACCACCCAATACCTGGATATTTCGGCAGGCCTGGGATGGTTTGTGCCCCTCTACAACCGGTATGATTTTCTGTATCTGGGATTTTCAGGATTTCATCTGAATCGGGCAACCATTTCCTTTATGGATCATCAGGACATCCAAACCGAAGGGTTGCAGCTATATCCAAAGTACACCTTTCATGGCGGTGGAAGCATCCGTGTTAACGCTTATGTAGCCTTAAAACCGAGCTTTATATTCCATTACCAGGGGCCGCATCGTGAATTTAACCTGGGGACATTCGTCCGAATGTCGAAAGAGCCCCGCACTTACTTCCGGGCACAGTATGCCATCTATACTGGTTTCTGGCTTCGCTGGGCAATCAACGACGGCAAATTCCAGCGCGATGCCTTGATCGGAGCATTACGTTACGACTATAAGGATATGGTATTCACCTTTTCCTTTGACATGAATATCTCGGATTTAGCAAAAGCATCCCGTACGCTGGGAGGGCCTGAACTCTCTGTAATGAAGTATTTTGATTTTGACCGTCCGGCCAGAAAGCGGAGTAAAGTAAAATGTCCTGCATTCTAAGTGGATGATAAAACGCCCATAAAATAACCCGAGCGATGTTTTTGCACTTCTTTGAAAAAAGTAAGGCAGTTCAAATGAACTGCCTTTACTTTTTTATCTCATTAACCGCTTTCTATAACTTTGAATTGAACTTCAATGCTGAATGATATAAGACGCTTTTTAAACTATGTAGAGAGACTAATGAAAAAAAGCGGTCAATGAGTGATGTACATACATTGGTTCGTAAGAAAGTTACCCTGCCTTTGAGGTTTCCCTTTCGCTGATACAAATGTGCACACAGCCACGTCGAAAAGAAAGACAGATTGGATTATCGGACGATAAATCAGTATGACCGTGTACATATGACCATCCTGGTTCCCTATCCAACTTAACTGCTCCTGACCTTTTCTGCCCTTTTTTCCACCCTTCCCAGATAGAAACAATAGTGTTTCCCTAGTCCCGTTTGGCTTTACCGTACGACCCTGCAGCCAAAATTACCTGCCGGTCCTGTCCTGGGCCACCAGGACAATCCAGTGTACCGGGAGTACTTAACGAATCAAAAATAGGATACCTGCAGGAATGTTGCCACAACTTGGCCATTGAACTTTGCCCGTGGAACCGGTCATTCATACGATAAAAAAAACCACCCATCAAGGACAGGTGGTTCTAAGTTGAACTCTTTGGGTGAAACAACTTATAAGGATATGCAGTCGCAAATATATGTTTTCATATAGAAACTAACGAATAAATTTGACTACCGAATGCAAATAAGTCATTACCGGACCTATAAGCGGGGCAGTTGGTTTAAAAATTCGATTTTTTTGCGTTTTGAAACTGGCACCGAACTATCATCCGACATGTGTAAAGTACCCTCTTTATTGTATTTCCGTACATGATTCAGGTTGACCAGATGGGATTTATGACATTGGAAGAAATTATGATGTTCCAATATTCTCCTGAATTCGCCAATATTATAGGAACTCAGAATATTTGTTCTATTGGTGAGGTATACCTTGGTATATTTTTGATCCCCTTCACAGCGGATGATTTCATTCATCTCCACGAATTCCAATCCTTCCATAGTAGGTATACCGATCCGGTTGGTCTTCCGGGTAGAACTACTGAGATGCTGCAACAATTCCTGAATGTTCGCATTGGACTTTTTACTCTCTATGCGCTTTTTGGCGTTCAGAACAACCTCCGTCAGCATACTGCTGTCTATGGGCTTTAACAAATACCCTATTGCAAAATGATTAAACGCATCCAAAGCATACTGATCGTAACCGGTCACAAAAATTACTTCAAAGTCCGGATGATCAAACATTTGCAATAAATCAAATCCGGTCTTCTCCGGCATTGCAATATCCAAAAATACAAGATCCGGCTCTTCGTTTTCAATCATCTCGTAGGCGTCATCGGCATTATCAGCATCTCCAATGATCTCAATTTCCGGAAAACTTTCTTCCAGTAATTCCTTCAACAATAAACGAGGATACTCTTCATCGTCCACTAAAACAACTCGTATCATTTCATTCTAATTTTCGAAAATGGGAATATTTACAATTACTTTGGTACCGGATGGTTTGCCTTCATCAAATAGATCTTCAATATTAAAGTTCAAATGATAACCATCTACCTTTTGATAAACTTCTTTCCTTTCCTCCATCATCTGCAAACCACGGCTTTTGTGGGCCCCAATCGATTTTTCCTTGATCATCACCGATTGCAATCGGCCAATTCCGTTATCCTGTATCAGAATATGAATATTCTTACCCGCCTGATTCACCCTCAACTGTAAGTGGCCTTTTTCTTTTTTATGAAATAACCCGTGATTAATGCTGTTTTCTACAAAAGGTTGTAAAAACAATGCCGGAATTTGAACATTCATGTCCTTCACCGATCCATCGACATCCATTTCAAAGTCAAATTTATCATTGAATCGCATCCGTTCGAGCTCGACATAAGTGGCTACAATTTTCAATTCGTCCCGTAGTGAAATGTATTTATTCTTTGAGGCTTCCAGAACCGATCGTATCAAATAAGCAAATTTACTAATGTATAACTCACAAGCTTTCTTATTGTTGGAGTGGACAAAATATTGTATCGCGCTGAGTGCATTAAAAATAAAATGAGGGTTCATCTGGGCTTGCAAAGCCTGCATTTCCAATTCGGCAAATCGCTTGGTAATTAACGCTTTTTGTCTTTCTTCCTCCGCAATGATCATCGTACGGCGCTTGATATATCCGTATATTAATCCCCCTGCGCTGAGTAACAGAAATATGATGAAATAAGGACTTTTGTAGAATACGTTTTTGACGTGTATCGGCATTTCCCATTCTTCCTCCAGCCAATTTCCGGCAATATTGGTGCCCCGGATTCTCAGGGTATAAAAACCGGGACTCAATTGTTCGATGCGGATCCGGTTGCTTTTTGTAATATTCCAACTTCCCGCCTCCTGAATTTTATACGCCAGGGTCATATTCTGCGCATTCATGTTATCCGGATGGTAAAACTGCAACTCCAGAAATACATCGGAAGGCCGCATGACTATTTCTTTCAGGAATGGAACTTCATCGGTATGCCTCACCAGACCTAAATTCCGGTTTAATTGATTGATTGCCACCAGGCGTAATCCCTTATCCAAATCTTTATCCCGAAGTTGGTCCGGATAAAATACACTTACGCCATTCATGCCACCAAAATAAAATTGACCACGATGATCCTTTAATACGGATAACCGGTTAAATTCCGTGTGACTGATGCCACTCTGTTCTAAATAATTGGTTATTAATCCATCCTTTACATTGATAAAGGACAGCCCATTGAAGGTGCCAAGCCAGAAATTACCGGAAGCATCCTGCAATATGCTGCAGACCGTCAAATTATTCAACCCGGCTTCAGCATCGTACTTTTGCATCACCTTGCTTGTTCTGGGATTGTATAAAATAAACCCGCCTTCGGTGCCCAAGGCTACTTCTTCCTGATTGACCAGATAAAGATCCAGAATTTGTTCATTAGGCAATTGATTGGATTGGGTCCATGACTGCCATTCATTTTTATCCGGATCCACGCGAAATAATCCATTTTGTGTACCCAACCACACTTTTTGCAAGGAATCCACCTTAACACAGTTAGGCAAAGCATCATCCAGTGGATTTTCCTGATCTTTATTTTTCCATAATTCGAATTGCTTTGAAATCAAGCTAAATCGCATCAGCAGTCCTCCGTTATCAACATTTCTACGCACCGCAAGCCAAATGCTGCTTCTGAATCGATCATATACCAGATCCCGCACCAGCATATCGGATCCAATCCAAAACAAGTGTGATCTGCGGCTTTTGATATTGTAAGAAAACAAATACGCATTTTGCTCCTGGTCGCACAAACTACCCCAAATCAAGGTGCTGTCTACCATAGCGAGGTTTGAACTGCAACTCAAGGGCAGATACCGGTTTTGCAATGTATCGTGCAGATGGAGAAGTATCGCCTGGGAATGTTCATGATCTGCCGATAATTCATGTAAAACGTCAAATTCCCGGATGGCAAAAATTCTTCCGTCCGGTGCTTCTGCCATCCCCCGCATCACAGCGCCCCACTGGCCTTTCATGATCTTTTTTGCAAAAAAGTTATGGATCTTATTACCCGATTTGTACAGGTAGTAAGCACCGGTAGGGGTCGCCAGGGTAGCCTCATTGAAAATATTATCGCTGTATAAATCACTGATTATTTCTCCCCCGTCAATATTCAGGTAGAGAGGCACCACTTCATTTTTTGGGGTAATAATGACATATCCTTTGGGCGTCTTAAAATTACTCCGCAATGCATAAATGATATTATCCTGACGATCCTGAAACCCATTGTCAAAATATTCGCTGGAGGAAACAAAGCCGAAATGCTCCGTAGTCATGGTCATCAAATCCAGTCGAAATATTCCGGGAACGTACTCATAGGACAACAGGGCATCCCGGTTTCCCCTGGGTGCAATGGAGTTTAAAGTTCCCCGCAGAGGATATTGCTCCAGTTGTTGATCGTGGATTAACAGGAGGGTATCACTGATGAGGTTTCCAACAAAAATGGTATTGTCATTGGTTCGGATCAATAGCTCATTAGGGTCCCAATTGGCCGGAATCACGTATTTCCGTACCAACCTGGTACCATTTTGCAGTTTAACGTAAATCTCAATTTCACTTTGATTCCCCGTGATCCATAACAACCTTCTTCGGTCCAGCGGATAAAACCGGATCATGTTGGCAAATGGAAAATCCTCATAACTTACACTTAGATTGATGGCATTGATTCGATCATACCCGGTCTGCCGGTCCTCATAAAAGACCCATAAATTTTCAGCATCCGGCATCCGGACACTTTGAATATGAGCTCCTGAAAGGTGGCGATCCTTGTCCTTTATGTTAAACTCAAGGAATCGTTCACCATCAAAACGGGAGATGGCATTTTCCGTAACAAACCAATAGAATCCGAGTGAATCTTTAAATGTTTGCTTCAACTGACCGCCGGGCAGCCCCTGATTCCGGTCCCAATGATAGACCGTCTCGTATTTTAGTTCGCCGGCAGGACTGATAAACATTTCATTTGAAAGGGTATCCTGTCCCCTCACCACATAGGTTGTCAGCAACATACATAGTTGGATGAGCGCCAAACCCATCCATCGAAACCAATATATCTTTTCGCTGACCATGTGGATAAATTTAAACAAAATTTTATCCCGTCCGGTTTTCCGGAAACTTTGAACCACCCACTTCGATCCCCTCATCATTTCTTACAAACGAAAGAGGCTAAACGGATGGTATAAGCTGCTGATCCTTGCCGTACCTTCATGGAATGAATGCATTCGACGTGATTGTTGTGGGAGGGGGTATTGTAGGATTGTCTACCGCTTACCGGATTTCCTCCAAATACCCCAGCTGGAAAATAGCTGTCCTCGAAAAGGAATCCGATATCGCAAGCCATCAAACCAGTCATAATAGCGGGGTCATTCATTCCGGAATCTATTATCGTCCCGGCAGTTTCAAAGCGACATTGTGTCAGCAAGGCTATCGTCAGCTGATCGATTTTTGCGAGCAGGAAGGTATTGAATTCGAACGCTGTGGCAAAGTCATTGTAGCCACAACTCCTGATCAAATACCCCGGTTGCAGGCTATCCAAGAGCGAGGTATCCAAAATGGGTTGGAGCATGTCGAGTGGTGGGGCCCTGAAAAAACCAGAGAACGGGAACCTCATGTGGCAGCCATTGCTTCTCTATTCGTTCCTCAGGCGGGTATCATTCGTTTTGCAGATGTGGCTCACAAATTCGCAGTCAGGCTTCTTGAATCTGGTGGCGAAATCCATTACAACTCGCGTGTAATAGCAATGCATGCGGAACAGAAGCAGGTTATCCTTGAGACAACTTCTGAAATACTTACTGCAAAATTGGTCATCACCTGTGGAGGACTGTGGGCAGACCGGCTAGCGCGGATGACTTTAGCCCATTTAGATGTACGCATTCTGCCATTCCGGGGTGAATATTATGCTCTAAAGCAAGAAGCAAGGCATCTGGTTAACCATCTTATCTATCCGGTTCCAAACCCTGCCCTACCCTTTCTCGGCGTACATTTTACGCGTCGGATCTCAGGAATCATTGATGTTGGTCCCAGTGCAGTCCTGGCCTGGGCCAGAGAAGGCTACCGCCGTACGGATTTTTCCTGGCGCGACATGAAGGACTGGATCGGATTTGCAGGCTCCTGGAAGTTGTTCCGTGGTTATTGGAAAATTGGGTTGGATGAATACCATCGTTCCTTTTCGAAAAAAGCATTCATCAAAGCAGCCCAACATTTGATCCCCGAATTATCAGCAGATCAGGTGGAAGAAGCCCCATCAGGTGTTCGCGCCCAGGCAATTCGAAAAACCGGTGATTTGGAAGAGGATTTCAGATTATTCAAGAAACCCGGAGTTGTTCATGTTGTAAATGCTCCGTCACCAGCAGCAACCTCATCACTTGCCATCGGAGAATGGATTGCATCCGAAGCCATTACCGCTAAACTGGATTAATGGATTGTTTTCTTGCGAAGCAGGTAACGCCCACCATAATCGACAATTTTATCGTATTGCGCTTCCAATTTCGGCCAGTCTCCCGCGTCGATGTAATAATAGTCAAAGCGACCATCTGACTGGATTTCTTTATCATAAACCAATGGTTGCAAATAATCCATCTGGCCGGTGACCCGGTAATATTCCGACGCCGGCATAAATAACCAATTCAGACCGAGTGATACAGGCTTAGGATCTTCTTTCGTAATCTCTTGCATCAAAAGCATCATGGATTTGGTATCGGCATCATACCACCATTCCCGGCAGGAGGTCAGGTTTGCTGCTCTCAATTCGTGATACACCATAAATCCCGCGACGATACTGCCACCGATCCGTATCCAAAGTCCATCCCAGTGACCCCGAATAAATAGCCACAGGATCAACGCCAGCAGTGGAATGTACATCAATGCCTTTCGGTTGAAGAGGAATTGCGATCCTAACAACCGGTGTTGGACCAGCATGATACCAAATGATGCAAGCAGTATTAAGACCATTGAAATATAAAAACGATCACCCAATTCCTGCCGTATAAAATAAATACCTAAACCAAAACCTATGGCCGGAATCAGTAGGATCAAAAACAGAATCAATGCAGTATTCACTGTAGCATTGCCAAGATAATGCTGGCTGTATAGCGTATCGGATACCAGAATGGATATGGTGTCCCAGAGTGATGGCGCTCCATAAAGAAATTCGCCTTGGGCTCTTAGTTCCCGGATAGGCAATGCAAGAAAGATGCCCAATAAAACCAATAGCAACACCCCAGGTACTGCAGATTTTAGGATCCGTTTCCAGGTAGTGCTTCGTTCGTAATAAATAAGGGATAGTCCGATAATACCGTGCGCGATCATAAATGAAGCAAGAATGTTCAAAGCCGTAAAATTACTGAGGACCGCCAGCCCCAGGCAGCCATATGCCAAGCCAATATCCTTGACCTTATCATCCCGCATCCAGCGAAAAAGAAACCAGATTGCTGTTAACATAAAAGAAACGGATAGTCCATAACCTCTGGCCAACGAAAAAAAATCCAGCAGATACGGATTCATATTCAGAAGAATGAATCCCACCCATTGCAGGCCCGGTTTTTCCGGAGCCAGGGTAGAAACCAGTCGCACAGACACCAGTAAATACAAGGCATAGGCCATGACATTGGGCAGCCGGATAGCCCATTCAGATGGACCAAATAATGTCACCGAACCTTGCATTAGCAGGGTATTTAGCAAATGGTTGTTGGCATTTTCCCAGCAGGAGGAAGACCAAAAACAAGACCAGACAGAGACATCATGAAAAGCAAGATAGGTATGCGCCTCATCATGCGTCATGGATAAATTCATGGCCCGCATAAAGACATAGATTAAAAGCAACAATGCCGTAAAGTACATGTATACTGGGGTAGCCGGACGCATTCGATTGCCTTTGAATTCCATAGGTTGAAGATAACTCATAAGCAGTAATTCAACCTGCTTAGCCCACATCAACCCAATTGGACCAGATCATCAACACCTATCGGCCGCATGACGTTAAAACCTTCACCGTAGGTGGCTCCGATGCGTCTGCCCATGGTTGAAGAAACCGACTTTACGTAATTCAAAAACTCCTTACCGGAGATGGGAGAAGAGGGCTCAGGTGAATTTGGGTCATAAAACTGGGATCTAAAAGCCAGAATAGCTTCCATCTTCTTGTCCATATGTGCCGTGATGTCTACGATCAGGTCCGGTGTCAGCTGAAAATCCTGAATGTAGTGATAGATGGCTTTGGGTCTCCACCGTACCTGCAGAACTCCTTCGTGGTAAGTTTCAATACGATGAAGCCCTGCCAGAAAGCATGCCTGCTCGACCAAGGCACTTGCCCTTCCGTGATCGGGATGCCGGTCCTTGATGGCATTTGCTAATACAATATCCGGCTGGCAATACCGGACGAATTCAATGATCGGAAGCATGGATGCTTCGGAGATGTCAAAGAACCCATCGGCTAGACCGATGTTATTGCGAAATTCTACTCCCATAATCCGGGCTCCTTCAGCCGCCTCGGCAGCACGGATCTCAGGAGTCCCCCTGGTTCCAAGCTCTCCTCTGGTCAGGTCAAGAATGCCTACCTTATACCCATCGGCAATGTGTTTTAGAATCGTCCCACTACAACACAATTCCACATCATCCGGATGTACGCCAATAGCCAGAATATCTACTTTCATGAGTTCAACAATCTTTCAATGGTTCTTTTGATTTTATTTGAATTGGGCTTGGTAAATGTAACAAAGTAGTCTACCACTTCTCCATTGCGGTCTATCATATATTTGTAAAAATTCCATCTGGGTCGGGAAAAGGGACCCAGTTTCTCAACAATTTGCCGGTAAATGGGGTGCTGCTCCGGTCCGGTGACATGGATTTTTTCGGTTATCGGAAAGGTAGTCTCGTAGTTTGATTTACAAAATGAAACAAGGGCATCGGCATCAAGGGGCTCTTGATTCATGAAATCATTGCTAGGGGTAGCCAATAATTCAAACCCCTTCCGGTGATATTCATTGTACAGGTCCTGAAGAGCGGCAAACTGGGGGGTAAATCCACAGTGGGAAGCCGTATTAACCAATAGCAAAACTTTACCCCTATAATGAGCAAGAGAAAGCAAATTACCCTGAATATCCCTGATTTTGTGGTCGTAAAAGCTTGACATCGTGCCCTACAAACACGGCACCGATCAAAATGGTTGAAACAAAAAAGTGTTATTTATTCAACCTGTGCAACCTGATAACTTCCTATATCGGTGATCACCATCGAATCAAAGCCGAGCCCCAGGTAAATCCACTCCCAAATGCTGCCAAACAGACCAAATCACCTGGTTTAACTTTCCCCATTTCCCAAGCTTCGCAAAGTGCAATAGGAATGGAGGCAGCGGTAGTATTCCCATACTTCTGAATATTGTTGTGAATCTGATCGTCGCGGAGTTTAAGTAAACGCTGGACAAACTGACTTATCCGCAAATTAGCCTGATGAGGGACCAGCAAATCGATGTCTGCCGGTGTGAACCCATTGGTTTTTAGTGCTTCCAGGATCACCTCCGGAAACTTTTGGACAGCCACTTTGAATACTGCTTGGCCATCCATGTTGGGGTAATAATCTTGATCATCCCACATTTTCTGCGTTAGGAAAGCCCCACCAAATTCTTGTTCCGGGTAGCCAAACCGCTCCGTACCCAGATGAACGCCTCCGTGACAACCCGGATTGATATAACTCAGAACCTCAGCATAGTTGCCATCAGCATGGAGGTGGGTGGATAATATCCCTGTATCCTGATCTTCAGTCGGTTGCAGAACTACCGCACCGGCTCCATCTCCAAAGATCACAGTGACGTTTCTTCCTCGGGTAGAAAAGTCAAGACCTGCACTGTGGAATTCACCTCCTATCAACAAAACATTCTTATACATTCCGGTTTTGACAAACTGGTCTGCGACGGACAACCCGTAAATAAATCCGCTGCACTGATTGCGCACATCCAGTGCTCCAACGTTTGGTATTCCCAAAAGCCGTTGCACCAACACACCGCATCCCGGAAAGAAATAATCTGGGGATAGCGTGGCAAAAATGATAAAATCAACGTCCTGAGCAGTAATTCCCGCCCTTTCAATAGCAATTTTGGCGGCCTCTGCCCCCATTGTAGCCGTCGACTCTTCATGTTTTTTTGCATAGCGCCTTTCATGAATACCCGTTCTTTCTATGATCCACTCATCTGAGGTATCCATAACCCGGGTCAGGTCATTATTTGTAACCACTTTTTCCGGCACATAATATCCAATCCCTGCAATCTTCGTTCGGTACATAATCCAAATTTTATACGATTACAAAATACAAAAAAATTACCCGCACCGGCAGGTCCGGGAAGGATATTGACCCGTGTGTTAACCTAAATTGGAAATCAAATTGATCCTGGCCGGTCCCAGCTGATCAAAGAGACATGCAGGTGATCATTACTTCCTCCATGGCGCAGCGTATTAAAGCCCATGATCCTGAAATAAGCTTGTAACAGTGTATTGCGCCAGGCTGGTTCTCCTTTCGTGCGCAGATCCATGGCATGGGTATATCCGTCTTGCTGCCGGTAGTGCAGGGATTGCTTCCTGGAGGACATACCCATTCGCTTGTAATCTTCTGGTAACCGCGAAGCATCCGTGATCAAAACTTTGCGATCCAGCAAGATCACCGTGGAAACACTGAGCCGAAGCAAAGGATGCAATTCGGTAAATTCAGCATGAATGGCATCCGTTTTAGCATGATTTTGAGCCAGGTAGAAAGCGCTTTGGAATCCGTATGCAGCTACCACCAAAAAAACCAAAAGAACTGTGAACTTGCTTTGCTCCATAGATTTTCCGGGAAAAAGCCTTCGTTGTATCACCGTCCAGTATAGCAACAAAACGACTGAAGCCATGGCAACCCCGCCAAGGACCGTAAGCCAGGCGTGTACGTAAAAATGTCGGTGCAGGTAAACACCTCCACGAATCAATAATACAAATGGCAGAGAGATGTAAATACTCCAACGCACCAGAAGCAGAAAAAGGTGCTTCAGCATCAGGTCTTGCGCTCCTTCTTCCGCGCGGCAGGAAACAGGATGTTATTTAGAATCAGGCGGTATCCCGGTGAGTTGGGATGCAAGCTGAGGTCCGTCTCCGGATCATGCACCTGATGCCGGTAATCTTCAGGGTCGTGCCCTCCATAGAACGTCCAGGTGCCCATACCATATTCTCCATGGATATACCGGGCCTCATGGATGGCTTTGTTCTCGCCAAGGATCAGGATATTGGACTTAATGATGTCTTCAGGAAACGCTGTCGTCTGGCCCATAAACCCTTTGATGGTCCGGGTGTGGCACTGGGTAAGCATGGTAGGCACCGGATCCCATTTTGCAGAAAAGTCAAAAAGGGTGAAATAGTCATTTTCCGGAGTCACCGTACGACGACGGGTATTGTCGATGGTGGAATATTCGTATTCCAATGGGTTCAGTACCAGCTTAAAATCCCGGAAGGCGAACGTCTGAGAATAATCCAGTTTCTGGTTTGCATCCATGTCCATCGGGTCTCCGTCGTATATGTCTGCACAAATATCGACACCTTCGGTGGCCAATACGATATCATAGGTGTCGGTGGCGGAACACATGGCGAACATAAATCCGCCACCCGCTACATAATCGCGAATCTTATTCACCACGGCACGTTTGAGTTCTGAAACTTTTTTAAAGCCCAATCGCGCCGCCAATTCTTCCTGTTGCCGCTTATTTTCCCGGTACCAGGGTTCATTGTGATAAGCATAAAACTTACCATACTGACCGGTAAAGTCTTCATGGTGCAGATGCAACCAGTCGTATAAGGCCAATTTATCGGACATGACTTCCTCATCGTAAATGGTCTCATAAGGAATCTCGGCATAAGTTAAAGCTAACGTCACGGCATCATCCCAGGGCTGAATCTTTTCGCCCCGTTGACTGAATTCCGGAGTATAGACGGCAATCTTGGGGGCCTTCTCCAATTTAATGGCATCCTGGTTCACTTCCTCCTGAGCTATATCGTTGCGAATTTTTGCAAATGCCGCATCCGGAATCACTTCAAAGGAAACATCCCTGGTAAGGCACTCTTTCTCAAAAGATTGAGCATATGGAAATGCAAAACTCCCACCTCTATAATTAAGCAACCACCAAGCTTCCACGTTCTGTTCCAGGACCCAATAGCAGATACCGTAAGCCTTCAGGTGCTGCTTTTGTTTCAGATCCATGGGAATCAAAATGTAATTGGCACGGACAACGGCAGCAAAGCTGAGGAATAAGAGGAGGCTGATCAATTTAAGACGCATGATGCTATGGTTTCAATTCCAGCTGATGAAGTAAGAACACATTTCCCGTTCGAAATCGTTCAAAATTAGAATCTATTCATCAACAGGAACCTTAAATTCATGTTAAGATGGGAGACCTTTTCCAATATTTGGGAGAATAATATGATTTTTTACCTGGCGACGTATCTTTGACGCCCCAGCTAATTTGGTGAACACTTGGAAAACCTAAGTTTTTTATATCCGCCGGTCTACCTCATTCTTTGTGGAGCATCAGCTCTGGCTGTAACATTAATCCTGTACTACCGGAACAAAATCATTCCGACTACACACCGTTGGCAGCAATATTTGCTGGGCTCCCTGCGGTTTCTGGTCAGCTTTCTGCTCGCTGCCCTCCTCTTGTCTCCATTTCTAAAATACCAAACGTCCACCATAGAGAAACCAATTATTGTCTTTGGTGCCGACGTGTCGGAGTCCGTACCGGCCCGGATGAAACCGGAGCAAGTGGACAACTACCAACGTCAATTGAATCAACTTGCCAATCAACTCTCCGGAGATTATGCTATCCACCGGTTAAGTTTCGGGGATGGAATTCATGAAGGCTTTTCCGATAGTTTTGCCGATCCAGTTACGGATATCACCCAATTTCTGGATTATGTCTACGATCAGTACAATGATCAGAACCTCGGAGCGGTCATCCTTGCCAGTGATGGCCTCTACAATGAAGGTAAGAACCCGGTTTATGGAAGTAAGAACCTGAAAGCTCCGGTATATGGCATCCTGCTTGGTGATACCACCGTCCAGAAAGATGCCCGGATCGAAAATGTGTATTATAATGACATCGTCTATCTGGGAGATCGTTTCCAGGTCCAGGTTGATGTTCAGGCAGATGCCTGTGATGGAGATCAATCAAGCTTGCAAATTTTTCTGGTAGAAGGAGAAAACCGGACCCGCTCGGATCAAGCCTCCATATCCATTAACCGTGATCCCTTCTTTCAATCGCATAATTTCATTTTGGAAGCCGACAAACCCGGGATACAGCACTTCCGGATTGCACTTGCTCCGGTGCCCGGTGAAGAAGCTACATCAAATAATTACAAAGACATCTATGTCGATGTGCTGGATGCACGGCAAAACGTATTATTGCTTGCCTCCACGCCGCATCCCGATCTTGCCGCTATCCGCCAAAGCCTTGAAAAGAATAAAAATTATCAGGTTACCACCAAACTATTTGGAGACCAGGTGGATATCCAAGATTACGATCTGGTCGTGTTTGACCAATTACCAGCACCGGGAAAATCCATTACCGCGTTACTTAAAACCATGAATGACCGCAAGATCAATCGTTGGTTTATTCTTGGCGCAGATACCGACATCAATGCTTTTAATCAAGTCCAGAATGCCCTATCCATCACTACCCAGATTCGCAATACCGATGAGGTAACCGGAGAGTTACAGAACAGCTTCGGGCTGTTTAATCTGAGCGATGCCTTAAAAGACTTTTTAACCGAAATGCCGCCTTTGCAATCACCTTTTGGTGAATACAATCTTCGTGCTGGAACAACTGTATTAATGAACCAGGTGATTAGCAAAGTGGAGACAAATTATCCACTCTGGCTCTTTCATCAGGATGGAGAATTAAAAACCGGCATTTTAACCGCAGAAGGCATCTGGAAGTGGCGTCTTTACGACTTTTTAAATCATCAGGATCATCAGTTAATTGATGAGCTGATTGACAAGACGGTACAATACCTGGCCCTTCAGGAAGACAAACGCCAGTTCAGGGTTTACCTCCCGAAGAAAATATTCCGTGAAAATGAGATTGTACGCATGGATGCGGAATTATACAATCAGTCGTATGAGTTGGTCAATGATCCGGATGTATTTATTTCCATCTATAATGAAAAACGGGAAGAATTCAGATTTACCATGGATCGCCGGGGCTTACAGTACACCCTACAAGCGGGCTATTTCCCGGAAGGAAACTATACCTATCGCGCCACGACCACTTATAACAATGAAGAGCTGACTTTCAATGGAAGTTTTAGCATTCAACCCGTACAATTGGAAATGTACAACCTAACAGCAGACCGTTCAGTACTGGAATCTTTAGCTGGAAATCGAAACGGGAAAGTTGTTCTTCCGGATGCAATAAATACCTTGTCTGAACAGATTAAGGCACGTCAGGATGTAAAACCTGTCGCCTATGCCCAGTCTGTGACGCAACCTCTACTGATGATAAAATGGTTGTTTTTTATCCTCTTTGCACTTGCTACCATAGAATGGTTCCTACGTCGCTTCTGGGGAGGTTATTAGTCACTTCATTGGCTCTCATTCTAATTTCAGGTCATAACGTTGCTCCATCAATGGTTTTCCAAAAGCGGTGGAAGGGCTTTCTTCGGTCAGGCGAAATCCATATCGCCGGTATAAGGCCGCCGCTGCCGGCAACTCATCGACTGTCCACAAGTAGGCCCCCTGGTAATTTTTGTCCTTTAGATAATCCATAAATAATTCCATCATTCGCTTTCCAAGTCCGATTCCGCGATAATAACGATCCAGAACAAAATACCGTAACTGTGCCATTGCTCCCCGCTGCATCAAGGCCAAATAACCAACCCGCACACCCCGGTGCTCGGCAATCCATATCCTGCTCTTTTCGGGATCGTAACTTTGATAAAATTCGGCCACGCCCTGAGCTACGTATGATTCAAAAGCAATACCGTAATCGTATTCGTCCTGGTATACCTTGGCATGCATTTGAATCAGAGCCCCCAAATCCCCAGGTTGCAGATCGGTACGGATATGAATGTCGTCCAGCGAGGGATCATCTTTACCGCTTGTCTGGTCTGCAAGTACCCGCCGGAGGGAATGCATTGCCTCAACAATCTGCTTTTTCTGGGCAACCGACTTGCCGGAAAGCAAACCCATGATCTGCCGGTTGGCAGCCATATTGATGGCCTCAAAAGCCGTTTTGCCTTCCTGAGTCAACTGCACGAATCTGGATCGTCCGTCCTCCGAATTCGGCAGCTTACAAAGCATTTTTTTCTTTTCAAATGCAGAGAGGATCCTGCTTAGCAATCCTTTATCCATCCCCAGTTTCTCCGCCAGCAAGGTGGCTGTGGCGGGCTGACAAGCATTCAGTTCATACAAAACCCGGGCCTCGGGAAGAGTAAATGGGCTCTGTACGATGTGCCTGTCCAATAGTCCCAGGATTTGGGTATAAAACCGGTTGAAGTTCCGGATTTCCTGAATGGTAATTTCCTCCACTTTTTTATCCTAAATAAATGAAATTTAGTTGACAAAATCAACTAAATTTCATTTATCACCCTGCTCGTGGTGAATCGTCAGACAAATTATCCCCTTGCGATCCCCACCTTGCTTTTGAAATCCATATCTTTCCTTCACTTACTAGGTCCTTATCTGTAATAGATGGAATTAAAATCTTATCTCATTCACCGGTACCTGGATACGTATGAAGGCAGCCCCTGGTATGGGACAGCCATACGCACCATCCTCCTTCAGTTGACGGCAACCGATCTGACCGCTGTCATTCCGGGTACCGATAAACAGTTGGGTCAAATCATCCTGCATATGCTGGCCTGGCGTCACTTTGCCCTGGCCCATCTCAATGGTCAGGATGATTACCGTCTGGAAGTGAACAGCCCACAGGATTGGCCTCCCAAACAAGAATGGACGAATGACCAAGTGCGTGCCTTGGTGGAACAAATGGACCAAAACCAGAAAGATCTTATTCAGGCCATTCACGAGTTTCCGTTAAATCAGCTCGGTGAAAGAGTACCTGGCAAGAACTATTCCTACGCCGAATTGATGGAAGGGGTCTATACGCATGATATTTACCATGCCGGCCAGTTGCAACTGGGTTGGCGGATTTTTCACCAAAAAACCTCCTCGTGAAAGGACCATTGCACTTGAGCAATCGCCTGGCCAACATTATTTTATGGTCTGTCATTGCGGCTGCATTTATTGGCCCTGGTACCGTCACCACCGCCGGTAAAGCAGGAGCGACCTACGGAGTAAGTCTGATCTGGGCATTAGTATTTTCAACCATCGCCACCATTCTGTTGCAGGAAGGAGTCGCTCGAATATTTATTGCAACGGGAAAACCGTTAGGAACATTAATCGCGGAGCAATACCAAAAGCGCCACTGGATTCCGGTATTTCTTTTTATTTGCCTGCTGACCGGCTGTGCTGCTTATGAGGCTGGAAATATTTTGGGCGCGGTGGCAGGGCTGGATCTCATGTCCCCTGTCTCAGGATGGATTTGGGTTGTCCTGATCGTATTGATTGCCTTCATTATGCTATGGCAGGGGAACCTCCAATACATTACCCGTATCCTTGGCACCATGGTTGCCTTAATGGGCTTCGCATTTCTGCTTGCCTCATTACAAGTCGATATATCCTGGACTGCCGTAGCCAAAGGAGCACTGATCCCCCAATTACCAGCAGGAAGTGCGTTATTAGTGGTGGCTCTGATCGGAACAACCATCGTCCCTTACAACTTGTTTTTAGGCAGCCGTCTTGGGGGTGACCAGACACTCAACGAAATGCGTTGGGGCCTTGGCATCGCGGTAGCACTTGGCGGCATCATTTCTATCGCCGTCCTGGTCGTTGGCACCTCGATTGATGGCTCATTCAGTTTTGCCGCACTGGCCAATCAATTGGCAGGAGAAGGGCACGGCTGGGTTCGTTATCTGTTTGGAATAGGACTAGCAGGTGCCGGAATTAGTTCTGCAGTTACCGCCCCACTGGCAACTGCCATCGCCGGACGTACCCTCTTTCCAAACCAAACAGCCTGGCAACCGGAAGGTCTATTTTTCAAATTAAGCTGGATGTCGGTACTTGGTGTCGGTTTGGTTTTCGGTCTCCTTGAGGTAAAACCTATACCGGTCATCATCCTGGCACAAGCATTGAATGGAATTTTATTACCTGTAGTCACGATATTTTTGTTCTTTGTAATCAGCAATGCCCGGATTTTACCCCCTGATTACCGAAACAGTGCTTTGCATAGTTTGCTCTTTGTGCTTATAACACTGGTAACAACATTCCTGGGAATTTATCAAATCATCGGAGCCTTGGATCAGACCGGATGGCTGGGCGAGCTGGAGCCCTGGCGTTTTGGAATTTCCAGTGGACTGAGCTTCGCCGCTATCGGAATAGTGCTGCTGATCTGGCTTCGAAAACAACTGAATCAATAAGAGCAGGGATCACTATGGAGCAAACATTTTAGTCAAAACAAAAAACAGGATGACCAGAACGACAAAGAAGGCAAGTACAATGGCGTACCAACTGGACCAGGATTTGGTCAGTGGAGGCTTTTCATTCAGGGTCTTATCTTCCATAGAACTCATGGTATAAAGCTAAGTTATTCTGCGTATAAATCGAAACAATGTGCTTAAACCGTCTACCCGTATTTACCAAATGATTCTTTCATATGACCGAATAACCTTATGAACAGATTAAGCCCTCACGTAATCAAATACATTGATCAAAGTGTCCTCTGCTGGTTGGCCACTACGGATCAAAATCTACAGCCTAATGTATCCCCCAAAGAAATCTTCACCTGCTTTGGAAAGGAGCATATCATCATTGCCAATATTGCATCTCCGCAATCAGCAAAAAACATTCGTCTGAACGACAAGGTGTGTTTAAGTTTTATCGACATTTTAGTTCAAAAAGGTTACCAGTTGTATGGATCTGCCCGTATTGTCGATCAGACCGCTTCAGACTTTGCCGCTATGGAAAACCTGTTGACACGCAAAACAGAAGGTAAATTTCCTTTTGTGACCATCTTTGATATTGCCGTAAACCGTGTAAAACCCATAATTGCGCCACGTTATAACTTTTATCCGTTAACCACAGAAGAGGAGCAAATAGCAAGTGCCCGACGCTTGTACGGACTCTAGTCAACCTTTTCACCTTGGGAGGTGACCAAAAACGGGTAGTCACTTAAAATTTTCTTAATGCCTTTGGCTTACCTTCCACCTGACTTAATTTCTTCTATCTTTAACCAAATCCACCGGTAGAGAGCACCCGGAACTTGAACCACAATGGCGCAACTTCAGCAGTTAGACTGGATCGTATTAATTGGCACTTTGCTTTTCATAGTCGTTTATGGCGTGTGGAAATCGCGCGGCCAACAAAATATTGATTCTTATCTCCTGGGTGACAAACAGGCGAAATGGTGGATGGTCGGACTGTCCGTGATGGCGACACAGGCAAGTGCGATCACATTCCTGAGCACTCCCGGCCAAGCCTATTCAGACGGCATGCAGTTCGTCCAGTTCTATTTTGGGATGCCCATTGCCATGGTCATCCTTTGTATCACCTTTATCCCGATCTATTTCCGGCTGAAAGTCTACACTGCCTACGAATACCTGGAGACACGATTTGACATTAAAACCAGGTTGATCGCTGCTTTTCTGTTCCTTATCCAGCGTGGGTTAGGGGCCGGAATTACCATTTATGCTCCTGCTATCATTTTGACGACCATCATGGGATGGAGTTTGCGCTGGACCACGATGATCATCGGCTCCCTGGTCATCCTGTATACCGTATCGGGTGGTTCAAAAGCAGTCAATCAAACCCAGAAATTACAGATGGTGGTAATCATGGGGGGCATGTTTGTCGTCTTTCTCGTGTTACTCAACTACCTTCCTGAGGGATGGACACTCACCGAGGCTTTGCATCTGGCCGGGGCGAATAACAAAATGAATGTTATCGACACTTCATTTGACCTAAACAACCGCTATACCTTATTTTCCGGCGTCCTTGGTAGTGTCTTTTTATTTCTGGCTTATTTTGGCACGGACCAAAGTCAGGTTCAGCGCTACCTGACCGGCAGCAGTATCACCGAAAGCCGGATGGGACTACTCTTTAATGGATTGCTTAAAATTCCGATGCAATTTTTTATCCTGCTGGTCGGTATCATGGTTTTTATCTTCTATCAATTCCATCGGGCACCCATATTCTTTAATGAAAATGTAGTGGATCATGTCTACGAAACGGACATGGCGGGTCAACTTCGTCAAATCGAAGCCGAATACGATGCCCTCGTTTCAGACCGTACGCAAGTACAATCAATCTTTAAAGATGCCCTTGAGCAAAATAACGATGGACTGAAAGCATCATCCACCCAGCAGTTGCAGACCTTTTATGCCCAGGAAAATGATCTGCGGGAACAAACCAAGAGCCTCATCAAAGCGGTTGATGCCTCGATCGAAACCAATGACCGGGATTACGTATTTCTCCATTTTTTCCTCCACCATTTGCCCAAAGGATTGGTCGGGTTGTTATTAGCCGTTATCTTTTCCGCTGCCATGTCGTCTTCTTCAGCAGAGCTAAATTCACTGTCGTCTACCACGACCGTGGATATGTATAAACGACTGATCCGGCCGCAGGCTACCGACAAACATTACCTGTACATGTCAAAAGCTTTTACCTTCTTCTGGGGCATTGTGGCGGTAGGATTTGCTTTTTTCGCTTCCTTGGCAGAGAACCTGATTCAGTTTGTAAACATCGTTGGATCTCTGTTTTATGGCACCATTCTGGGCATATTCATGGCTGCTTTTTATGTAAAGCGCATTACTGCCTGGCCAGTCTTTCTGGGTACCATTTTGTCTGAGGCAACCATTCTTATTTTGTTTTTCAAGTCTGACATTTCTTTCCTCTGGCTAAACCCGATCGGTTGTTTTCTTGTCATTGGATTTTCTCTTATCCTGCAGCCTGTGTTTAAACGCGTTCCCGTCTGATTTCAATCATTTCACGGTTAAATCCGATTTGATCAGGAACGGGTGATCACAATGTAATCCGATAATACCTGTCTGAGCATATCTACTTTTTGAGTCACCGGTGCCGGAATCTCCACAATTTCCATTTGCTTATGAACGCTGCTATAAAGATCATCAATCAAGGACTGATAGTTTGCGTTCTGGTACTTCTGCCACCGGTCAAGCACCTGCTTTAATACCAGCATTTGTTCTTCGCTGAATACGGTCACCTGGTGATAAACCGGGGTATAATTGCCGGTTGTCCGCATTTCCAGAATCTGCTTTAAGGAAATATTGTAATCCGGCTGAATGCTGATGCAGGTGGTTCCAGCGACCAGGTCACCAATACGCTGATGTGGGATGGTGATCTTGGCCACAATGTAGGCCAATATTCCTGCGGTAAAATACAATTCAATAAACCCAAAGAACCAGCGAATCAGGTAATCAAGACCCTGAGCGTCCTTACCATCCAGCTTTACCACCTTGAGCTTCATCCACCTTTTCCCATAGGTCTGCCCGGAATTGGTCCATTCTGCAATCAAAGGATAGAGTAATCCAAATACGACCCCCAATATGGAGCCTGCCGTTGCACCCATCCTGAAAAGGTTAAAAATGAAAACCAGCAGCAGGTAAAAGGATATGCTTATGATCAGGTCAATGATAAAAGCATACACCCTTTCGCCGGTAGTAGCCTGGCTGTACTGGATGGTGACGTTTTGCGTGGTCGTAATATCAATTTTTTGCATATCTTCCGCGTAGAGAAAGAAGCCCATGTATGCGGGAGTCCTCCTTCATTGATCAAAATAAAAAAAAATGGAAAACCTATGAGGCTCTAATAGCCCGCGAGGATCAGGACCCGGAGACTCTTCATCAGGCTTTTGTTGAAATCACCGATGATCTTTCCTATGCCCAGACATTCTATCCCAACCGGTCGGTTCGATTCTATTTGAACAGCATTGCCCAGCGGCTTTTCTACCAGTTAACCCGGACCCGAAGGTTTACCCTGAAAGACCTGATCCAATTTTGGACTTTTCAATTGCCAACCCTCTCCTATCAATACCGGAAAGAACTGCGCTTGTCCCTGCTGGTATTTTCGT
Organism: Lewinellaceae bacterium; assembly: GCA_020636355.1. GTDB lineage: Bacteria > Bacteroidota > Bacteroidia > Chitinophagales > Saprospiraceae > JAGQXC01. The sequence goes on from JACJYB010000002.1 coordinate 572,428, forward strand.
TTGCCTTTATCGTAGGTGTGTTCTCATCCTACCACGATCCCAATTTTGTACAAACCATACTGGGGAGCGAATATGTGCAAATGACGGAGGATAATATTGCGCAAGGGGATCCGATGGCCGTTTACAAATCAATGAATGAAACCGATATGTTTCTGGGTATTACTCTAAACAACATTCTGGTCTCAATCCGTACTTTCCTGATGGGTATTTTCTTCGCCTTTGGCAGCCTGGTGATCTTATTCTATAACGGGGTAATGGTAGGGAGTTTCCAATACTTTTTCATTGAACACAGCCTCTTCCGGGAGTCAGCGCTGACCATATGGATGCATGGAACCATTGAAATATCCTGTATTATCATAGCCGGCGGTGCCGGTCTTATTATGGGTAAGCATCTGTTATTCCCCGGTACCTTCACAAGATTTCAATCGTTTAAAATTGGTGGCATCAGGGGCCTCCAGGTCCTCATGGGCATTCTGCCCCTGGTTACCCTGGCAGCATTCATAGAGGGCTTCTTCACACGGCATACGGGCACCCCTGACCTCATCAGGCTCTTGTTCATTGGTTTGTGCCTTGCTTTTGTTTTGTGGTATTTTGTCTGGTATCCCAATTATTTAAATCGGAGCGGGCGTTTGGCCCAATTGCCTACCGAGATCACACCCTTATTTGCCCCGAATATTGAACTCCAGCAAATCAAGTCCACGGATCGGATCATAGGCGACGCACTGCTTGCAACCAGACAAACGATAGGCCAGAGTTTTAAATCCCAATGGGCTGCCTGGGTCACCGTCGGATTGGCCATTGGTGTGATGCATCATCTGAACGTATTTGACCCAGTTGATGAGCCTTTTTTTCAATTATTGGGCGTAATCACCACTCCTGATTTATACAGTGGCTGGTATGTTATAACCACCTGTGGTATCTTATGGTGGCTAAACCTCACGATACCTCTTCTCCAGCCTTTTAAAACCAATCAGCTAAAGACCGGGCCGCTCTGGTTGGCCTCCGGTATCTTTATCTTATTCTGGATTGGCTTTTCCTTCGCGGCCAAGCCGCTAGGAATTATTATGCTTCTGCTGATGGTTACCTACTACTATTTTATGCTGGTAGTTTGGTCGGAAGAATCGGGTACGTGGATGCAGATTATGATCCGAACTAAAAATCTGCTGCATAACAATCTAAACCGGTTCGTCACAGTGCTGGTGCCGCTGTTGCTCATGGAATTATTGGTATTATTCCTGAGCTATTTTACTATTGCCAAAGGCATTCAAATGATGATATCCTGGAATATCGGGATGAACGATGCGACCAGCAAAGGACTGTTAGCCGTATACATCGCCTTCCTTTCCAGTGTCTTCCTTACGTTGCATTATCAGGCTTGTCGGATGATGTACTGGTCATTCATGGAACTCAATGAAGCCACCGGAATTAAATCGGATGTCCGTAAACTTTTTACCGATGCTTAGATCCGGTATAATATACTGGTGCTTGTTCGTGTTGGCAAGTATCGGATTGAACGGCCAGCGCCCAGTATCGATCGACACAGCTGCCTGGCACGCCAGCATAAGAAAGCTTCCATCTTATGAAGCCCCGACTTCATTATGGGAGAAAAACCGAGCTGTAGCTCATGGTAAATCCAGCCGTAGAACAGAAAGAGAAGCCGAAAAAGTCTTTGAAGAGCAACCGGTAAAACGCCGTGATGTCCCCAAATGGGTCAATCAATTCTTGAGAATCCTGTTGATCATCCTAGCCGGCTCCATCCTGTTTAAATTTATCAGGAAAATCCGTGTTATTCTTAACCCTGCATTATCCTCAACGATTCAAGCAGTTGCTCCACCGGAATCTACGCTGACCGCATTCACCGAACCATGGTTTTTGGACCAAATTGCGCAGGCAAAAAAGGAGCAGGATGCAATTCAAACCATCCGGTATCAATTCCTTTATGCATTGTGGTTGCTACATAGTAACAAATTGGTCAATTGGAGGAAAGAAAAGACCAATGCGATTTATCTGAAAGAACTCCAGCAACTGCCCTCCCTGCAAAAACAATTCGGCCAAAGAGCGCAATTTTATGAATTGGTCTGGTATGGTCGTATCGCAGTCCACGAAGGGATAATGCAATCGGAAGTATCCAAAAGTGATGCCTTCCTGGAAGTAATTAAAGCCCGGGGCGACCATGCGTAGACCACTAATCGTCTTATCAACAATCGCCTTTATCGCGGCTCTGATCGCCTGGTACATCCTATTCCGCCCCGTACAGGTGGTCCATTGGGGAAGGACCTATTCCATTCATAATAAAAACCCCTATGATCTCTGGTTGATGCATGAGTTGATTGGCGGTATCCAGGGTGAAGACTCGGTCAATACCATCTATCACCCACTGGATAGCGTATTGGATAAAATTACTGCCCCGGAAATCTCAACTTACATCTGCATCGGTCAGGAAGCTTTTTATACGCCTAATGACTTTTGGGAAATGGCCCAATTTGTAGAAAACGGCGGCACAGTGTTCCTCTCTTTCGAGAAGTGGTTTAGTTTATCCAACCTGATTCTGGATGAAAATGAGAACTGGGTCGTTGAGACAGATTTTTCTTTTGACCTCGATACTTCCTGGGTAATAACTATTCCTGATGACGAACGTTTATCCTGGGATACCCTCCACTTCGTTACCAAAAATATTGACACCAATGCTTTGATCCGGCCGGTCTTTTATTTTGCCGATTCAATGCAAATCATTCCAGACACCCTGATCCGGGAATACCTGGATTCCGGTGAGCGCGAGGCCCTTTGCATTGCCATTCCGATGGGCGCTGGCCGGTTTATTCTGCATGCCGGTCCACTTTGTTTTACCAATTATTTCATGCGTGAAGAAACAGGCAAACGGCATCTGGAATACCTGGCTTCGTTTTTCCCTAATGGACCAGTCTATTGGGATGAGCACAGCAAGTTGCCTTTCAGCCAACCGCCTCCCCAACCAAGCTCTTATCTGGATTACGTGCTAAAACATGCTGCTTTGCGCTGGGCGTGGTATTTGATCCTGGCAGGAGCCACTTTATATGTTCTGTCCCAGGTACGACGCCGTCAGCGAGCTATTCCCGTGCTCAAGCAGCTTGAAAATACCTCCATCCACTATGCAGAGACGCTGGGCGACCTCTATTATTCGACGGGGGACCATCTTTATTGGCTTAAAGTACGCTCCGAATTATTTTGGCAAGGAGTCAGAAATACCCTAAACATTCAGGTTTCTATTCAATCACCGGAATTCACGAAGGAGGTAGCATCAAAATCAGGCATTGCACTATCTGAATTAGAGTCAATCCGGACAAAATATACTTCGCTGCTTCGTCGTCCGGCTATCCCGTCCGGGGAAGTTATTGCCTTTGAAGAGAAATTGCAGTATATCCTGAAGCAGATCAAAAACGCTAAACACTAATGTTTCACCAAATCACTATAACCAAATTGTATAAAGCATTATGACCGAAGAGCATACAGAAAATTTATATTCCCCGAATGAGGACCTGCAATGGCTGCAGCGCCAACACCTGCGGCTCAAAGAGGAAATTCAATCCACCATTATTGGCCAGGAATCGATGATTGACCTGCTGATGATCGCGCTTCTGGTCAATGGCCATATCCTCCTCGAGGGCGTACCGGGCATTGGTAAAACCTTGACTGCCAGGCTCTTTGCAAAAGCTATTCAAGCCCCCTTCAAGCGCATCCAGTTTACCCCGGATCTTATGCCTTCGGATATCATCGGCACCATGGTCTTTAATACCCGAAATGTCGAATTTGAATTTAAGCCTGGGCCATTGTTTTCCAATCTGATCCTGATCGATGAAGTGAACCGCGCTCCGGCAAAGACTCAGTCTGCTCTATTCGAAGTGATGCAGGAACGACAGGTTACTGTGGATGGAACCAGTTACCCGATGGAATTTCCCTATCTGGTGCTGGCGACCCAAAACCCCATCGAGCAGGAAGGCACCTACAAGTTACCGGAAGCACAACTGGATAGGTTTCATTTCCGCATTGAAATGGATTACCCATCGTTGGATGAAGAAAAAGCCATCCTTCGTCGGTTTAACCAGGAAGACAGCAACTTGCTCCTTGGAAAAATCAATCCCGTATTTACCCGTGAAAACCTGAAACGGGCTCAGTCCATTGTAGCCAATATTTTTATACAGGAAGTCCTCCTGGATTACATTGCGGAAATTATTCACCGTACCCGGACAACTACCGATCTCTTTCTTGGCGCCTCCCCGCGCGCCTCTATCGCCATAATGCATTCAGCCAAGGCTAGAGCAGCCTTACAAGGCCGGCAGTTTGTGTTACCGGAGGATGTCAAAGAGCTTGCCTACCCCGTGCTTAATCACCGTATCATCCTTTCCGCCGATAAAGAAATCCAGGGCATAAAACCCAATGATATTATCCGGCAGTTGATCGATCAAGTCCCGGTTCCCCGTTAGCCATGAAAGGGTTAAAGAACATATTAAGCAATGGCTTTTTGACTCCCCGTTTTTTTGTGGTTTGGAGCGGCATGGTGATTTATTTTATTACTTCCTACTTCATCGCACCAATATTTGCTTTAGGCCCATACCTGCTGGGGTTCGTTTGCATAATCACCTGCCTGGATTTGTATTTATTATTCCGCGTCATTAACCCGGTGAGTAGTTCCCGTTCCATGAGTGAGCGACTTTCTCTAGGCTATCCCGAACCGGTTACCATCACCGTCCAAAACCTGACAGGCCTTTCCCTGCGAGCCCAGATATTGGATGAGATCCCATTTGAATTCCAGATCCGTGATCTCACCTATGAGACCACGCTACCGCCCAATGGTTCTGCGGTCTGGAACTATCAGGTGACACCTAAAGACCGTGGGAATTATGATTTTGGTAAAACGATTTTGCTTATCCGAACACCTCTTGGGATGATTGCCCGCCGGGTGCCTACGGGTTCCGCCCAGCGTGTGCCAGTCTACCCTTCCGTCAAGCTCGTCAAAGAAATGCAGACCATCCTGGCCACACCACTGGCCGCTCATTACGGCATCAAGCAAATACGGCGGCTAGGACAAAGTCAGGAGTTTGACCATATCCGGCATTATGTTACTGGCGATGATTATCAGCGCATCAACTGGAAAGCAAGTAGCCGGGGACAGTCACTTCATGTCAATCATTATGAAGATGAAAGGGCCCAGCCGATTTATCTGCTATTCGACCGAAACAGGTCGATGCAATTGCCTTTTGACGGACTTACCCTGCTTGACCATTCCATCAATGCCGGCTTGGTACTCGCCAATACTGCCCTGGGCAAATACGATCAGGTCGGCCTGTTGTCTTTCGCTGAAAGGACCGATGTCTTTCTTCAGGCAAGTGCTTCTTCGCAGCAAAAGCATTTGTTGCTAGAACAACTTTATAATCTTCAAGCTTCTACCGGAGAGTCAGACTATGAAATGCTGTACGCAACCATTCGCAAATCCCTGAAGGTCCGGTCCCTGCTATTTTTATTTGTAAACTTCGAAAGCATGCCGGCCTTCGAAAGGGTGTTGCCGATACTCCGGCTTATCAATAAGCGCCATTTATTGGTTCCCGTTTTTTTTGAAAACACCGAGCTGGCAAACTACGTACACCAAACACCTGGTGACCTACGGACGATATACCATCACACCCTGGCAGAAAAGATCCTGGCGGAAAAAAAGCAAATGATCCACCGGATAGGACTGCATGGCATCCAATCGCTCCACACCAAACCGCAGGAGCTAACCATTAATTTGATCAATCGTTATCTGGAAATGAAAGCCCGCACCTGGCGATAACATATTTTTTTTCTAAATGTGTCCAATTCAGGTTAAGTCGATTGTCATCAGGATGAAATAATTTTAATCATTGTCTGCATCCAAAAAGCAGGCATAAAAAGTAACATTATGAATGAATATGCACTGATTATGCGTCATGAAGACGGATCCAAAATTGCATCACCGGAGCAAATGCAAATCTGGATGAAACAGACCATGGATTGGATCGGAGGCATTGCCGCTCAGAACAAATTTGTCGGAAGCCAGGGATTGATCTTTGATGACGCCCGGGTGGTTCACTTTGACAATGTTGTGACCAATGGACCTTTTGGGGACATTAAAGAGACATTAGGAGGATTGATCATCGTACGGGCTGAATCCATCGACGAGGCGGTGGAATTTGCGAAAGGATGTCCTGTATTGCAGGGCAACGGCAATACGGTAGAAGTCAGAAAGGTAGCTAATCACAAATGATCTCCGATATTCGGTATCCGGTATAGCTATACCGGATACCGTTAATGGTTATGAATTCAGAAACATTAATTCCACATTTATTCCGGGCCGAATTCGGCAAGATCACGGCTGTTCTGGCCCGTCTGATCGGTTTTGAACACATCGAAGATGCAGAAGACATTGCCAGTGCAACATTCGCCAAGGCAGTTGAATCGTGGACCTTCGGCAAAATACCAGAAAACCCCCGTGCCTGGCTTTACGCCGTAGCAAAGAATCAAGCCCTGAATTGGATCAAGCGACATCAAAATTTCCAGCTCAAACTGAAGGACTATTTGACCTTGAATCCCGATGAATCGGGGATCATTGATCTTTCGGATGACTCCATCCGGGATAGCCAGCTCAGCATGCTTTTTGCCATTTGCCATCCTGCCATTGCCCAACAGGATCAGATAGCACTGGCCCTCCGGATCCTCTGCGGTTTTGGTATAGAAGAGATCTCCAATGCATTTCTTTCTAACAAGGAAGCCATCCAAAAAAGGATTTACAGAGCAAAAAATAAGCTCCGCCAGGAGGGATTAAATCTGGAATCTCCGTCAGTAAAGGACAGGAGAAATCACCTCCAGACGGTCCTCACCATGCTTTATTTATTATTCAATGAAGGTTATTATTCCGAGAGTAACGACACCATTATACGTGAAGACCTGGCGGGAGAAGCCATTCGTCTGACGGACCTGTTGCTTCAGGACCAGCACACCCGGATGCCCGAAGTTTTTGCCTTAATGGCTTTGATGTGTTTCCAGGCTTCAAGATTTCCGGCACGCAGGGATTCAGATGGACAGCTTATCCTTTACGAAGACCAGAATCAGGAATTATGGGATCAAAATCTCATCGCTCGTGGAACATATTTTTTCCACCAGGCCGCCCAGGGCAATCAGCTCACCCGGTTTCATCTGGAGGCGGGCATTGCCTATTGGTACACTCAAAAAGGAGACAGGAAGGATAAGTGGGAAAACATCCTGGATTTGTACAATCATTTATTGGTTTTGGAATATTCCCCTATCGCTGCGCTAAACCGGACTTTCGCCCTATCCAAAGTCCGGGGAAAAGACGCTGCCCGGCAGGAAGCCCTCAAATTAAAATTGGATCATAGTCCTTACTACCACTCCCTGCTATGCGAATTGTATCTCCCGGAGCATCCGGACCAGGCAGTCCTTCATCTTAGACAGGCGATCGACCTGGTAAAGACCAATACTGAAAAAGCGCTTCTGCTGCAAAAATTAATGGTGATACAAAACACATAAAATGCGAAAGGCATCCCCGGTTAAAAGGATGCCTTTTGCTTATGAAAAACGGATTTGCGCTTAGTTTTCGCCTCCTATCCGGTTCTGCTCATCTTCAAGACCGGTGCGGCGATTTCGTGACTTAACCTGATTATTCCCCAGCTGATAGGTAAAATTCACCTTCAGCCTGCGACTGTCCCAGCCACCATTAATGTTCATGTACAGCGCACCAAACCGGCTTACACCATGCCATTTATTGGTTTTGAAAACGTCGCTGACACTAACTTTCAGATTAGCCCGGTTATTAAATAGTTTCTTCTGGATGCCGATATCCATGGCTCCCATGCCATCCATGCGGAAGGTTCCACCCCACAAGGAGGGCGAATTATACCATCCGGAGATTTCCAATCGAAAATCATGGGGAAGCGTAAATGTCTCCTGCGCATACATATTAAATGTGGTGGCAGAAAGGTCCACCGCTTTACCATCGCCATAATCGGCGATATTGCGCGTATAATAACCACTCAAGTTGCTAAATGAACTCCACCATTTGGTTATCTGGAATGGCGCACTAAAGGTCAGGCTGACATTATGCTGTTCCGCCAGGTTCAGCCAGGTAATAAAGCTGGCAGCCACTCCAGCGGTATCGGTGATCCGGGTAATCAGGTCAGAGGTATAGCTGTACGAGAGCGATGTATTAAAGCGGTATTTGTACGTATGGGTAAGCTGCAGGTTGTGTGCATATTGAGGGTTCAGGAATGGATTGCCTTTCTCGTAGGTCAGCTCATCCAGGTAACCAAGGAATGGGTTCAGGTCCTGATAATTGGGTCTTTGGATTCGGCGACTGTACGTCAGCTGGAGGCTGTTGATATCGTTAACCTGATACGTCAATCCACCGGAAGGAAAAAGATCCAGATAGTGCCGTTTTACATTTTGGTCATCCACCGGAAGGAATGCTCTAAGATCCCCTTCTGAATTGGTCTGTTCAACACGCAAACCGGCCTGGGCATTCCACTTTTTCCATTGGCGAGAATAGTTGGCATATGCTGCATTAACATTCTCGGAATACAAGAATGAATTGCTGCGATTCGGATCAATTGCCTCTTCACCGCCATAGACATTATAGACATCAAAGGTATTGTCCGTCTCTACCAGCGCAAACTTTACCCCGGTACCGAGCTGGCCGCCCCACAACGCTTTTTCAAAATCCATCTTTAAGGTGTAAATGTCAATGATGGTAGGAGTTACATTCCGGTAGGTCCGCTGATTCAACAATGAACCGGATTCATCGCCGGCATAGTAATAATTAGGTTGCAGTTCACTTCCATCGTTGTCGAAACGGCCATAGTCCGCATCCACGTTAAACACGGTCCCTGATCCGTTATCAAAACGATAATTCACGTTGAAGTTATAATTCGAACGGCTTCCTTCGTTATTACTGGTGGCTAATAAAAAACTGTCTACGTTTGAGCTGCCAATCCTGGAAATGGCCATCCGGGAATCCCCGTTAAACTCGTAATTCGAAATGTTCCCGTTGACCAGAAAGCCAAGCGTATTTTTCTTATTCAGAAAATAATCACCTCCAAGCCTGAAACTATTGTTGCTATTGGAACCCTGGTGAGTGGATTTCTGATCAAAAACACCTCCGACCTGCTCGCGGTAAAGGTCCATATAGTTGTAGTGCTGACCTTCGTAGTGGCCAAAACTTCCATACAGGTTGTAATCTTTCTGCCGCAAATTTGCACTCACTTTTCCGTTATAATTAGCAAGCTTTCCGATCGAATAGCCCAGGTCTACGGTCGCATTGGCGCCCATATTCTTGTCCCGCTTCAATTTTATGTTGATGATACCGGCATTACCTTCCGCCTCATATTTGGAGGAAGGGTTCGTGATAATTTCAATGGCTTCAATTTCTGAAGATTGCATGGTTTTCAACATGGCAGCCAGGTCATCAGAACTTAACGGGGAGGGTTTCCCATCGATATAGACTTTTACACCGGATTTGCCCTGCAGCAGTATGTTGTCATTATTATCGACAACGACACCGGGCGATTTGCGTAAGAGCTCCATAGCATCATTCCCCTGAGCGTTAATACTGCCTTCGATATTAAACACCATCTTATCCGGCTTTACTTCAATCAACGGTTTGGTAGCTTTGACCACTACCTCGGTCAATTCGTTAGCAGATTCTGACAAATGAACCGGAGGCAAGCTGATTTCTTGCCCCTCAGCCATGGTAAACGGTGCTGAATTGTAGGTATCAAAACCGATATAACTTACCTGTAGGAAATAAGCTCCTGCATGTATTCCGGGGATACTGAATCCCCCCTCTTCGTTGGACACTTCCCCTTTTACCAACTGGCTATCCTGCACAGCTAAAAGGAGCACGTTGGCAAATGGGACTCCTTCACCTTGTGGATCCAGAATCTTCCCATTAATTGCTCCTTCCTTACCGGCAAAGAGGAATGTAGATAGCAATAGTAATACGAAAGTCAGGTTAAATGATTTCATTTAAGTCAGTTTAGTTCAGTTGAATGATGGATCAAAACTATTGCTAATTCCGACCCTGGTCCATTATTATCGACCAATCCAAGGCAGAAAGTGGTCAAGCCGCTTATTCCTGCTACGGAATACGGATAGGACGGTTGAAGGCACCCAAAGGTTTCAATAATTCTGAAATACCTGCGCCCGGGCATAAAAAAAGAGGTACTGTGCGCGTACCTCTTTAATTAGGATGAGAACAAGAAAGTATTCAATTTGCGTCGATCACGCGGCCAGAACCACTGGTCCGGACATCCAGTTGTGGGTTTCCCTTATAAAAAATATCTCCTGATCCACTGATCCGGACTTCAAGAAGTTCACTGACCAGTACCTCTGCATCTCCGGATCCTGAGATATCCATGGACGTATTTTTCGTATCCAGGTTAAAACCATGATATTTACCGCTTCCACTTATCCGGTAATCGACGTTTTCAGCAGAACCCTCGAGCACAAGGTCACCACTACCGGAAATCTGACCATCCAGGCTCAAAACATTGATGGCCATATCCACTTTGCCGGAACCGCTGATATCGATGTCCATTCCACTTGCACTGAAGGTATTCGTGGAATAGACAGACCCTGAGCCGCTAACTTTTACGGCATCCAACCGGGGAACAGTAATCCGAATAACTACATCTTTAATGTTGCGGGCACAATGATCCAGGCGAATGTTCCATTCTCCATTGCGAATGTCCGTATTCAGGTTATCTACCACCGATTCATAGGCTTCAACAACCACACTTTGTTCGTCACCTTGTTCAACAATCACTTCAGCATCAATGCTTAACTGGATGCGATCGAAGTCATCAAGATTAAGGTCTTGTTCAATGTAGTCTCCCTGAGCCGTGATACATCCAAAGATGTCCCTGTCACCGAAGTCAAAAAAACAGGATGTAAATACCAGGCTAGTCAATAAGAAAACTCCTGTTCGTGTTTTCATAATCTGTTAATTTATAAAGGTTTAGATGAATTATTTCATGCCGTACCGAAAGCCGGCAGCCCATCCTGTCCAATGGTATACTTGCCAGTTGTTACGGTCCAATTCGTGTGTTCGTCCTGTCCAGGGCCTGAATTCGACCGATCCGTCGTTTCTGGTCCCTTGGTCCGGATAACCGTAAATCTGCCAAGCCAGGCCTCCGAATAAACCAAGTTTTTTGGTCAGGGCGATTTCAAGATCCAGCTTAGCGGAATATAAGACACCGTTTCTGTCCAGGTGGTTACCGGCAATGACCCATTGTGCCATACCGGTAATATTGATTCCACCCCAGTTTCTCAATGGAAGATAGCTTCCCAATCCGTACCCCAAAGCCCAGAAAGGATGCGCTCCGGTCTTTTGCCATCCTACACTCAGTTCATTGTGCAATACGCGTGAACCCAGGGTCCCGATAATTTCTACCGGAAATGCAGCTGAGGTAGCCAGCGTGATCCGGTTGTGGCCGTGTTTTACAAAATTAAGCAGTCCAATGGATGCTCCGGAAATGGAATCCGCGATATTAATCAACCCAAACTGACTACCGTAGACCGTATCTGCGCGGTTTCCAAATGTAGCCAGTTGCCAACCATGCACATTACCAGCACTGTTAAATACCCCGCTAACCTGAGTCCGCGAACGGCCTTGTGCTTTATTAAAGATACCGGCGAATTGAAAATCATTGGAGACGCCTAATGCCAGATTGGCTCCTCCGGCACATTGAACCCCAATAACTTCGCCACGAGCCACATTAAATAGCCCGGCAATTTGAAGCCCTTCCATGGACCCAGTCAGATTGGCCACAGAGGCAAACTGGGCTCCCCAGGTCCGCCCACGGTTCACATTAACTCCTCCAGAAAACTGAAATCCTTCCATGGACTCGCCGACTTGATTGATAAATCCAGCCATCTGCAAGCCCGTCATGTCCCAGGTTACTTCATTGGCCAATCCGCCAAGCTCTACCCCTTCCACCAGTCCAGTCTTTCCCCACAGCATATTGAAGGATACATGATACGCTTTATGCTCGGGCATTATCCCACCACTGGATATCCCGGGTATAAAGGTGATCTGATATTTTTCAGCCTGAAGCGGAGGTAATTCCATAAATCCGGGATCCCTGATAATTTCCGGTGCAATCAGGGGTAAGGAGGATGGGATATCCCTTGCTTCCAAAAAAGAATGGCTAAACTGTATCCGGTCCAATATTAACTCCTGTGAACTGATCGACGGCGGTTCCGGAATCGTTCGCTCTAAAATGAAATCCGGATCCGCACTCAGGACATAGAGGTTATCAATACGCCTGCTGCGCACCCCATAGTGGGACCAAAAGTCAATTAACTCCGATTCGGAAGGCTTCTCCTGGAATCGCCATTCTACATTCCTGGCTAAAGGCAATCGATCCGGGCTATAAGCAAATTGCAAACCATATAACCGCTCCAACCGCCGGATGGTCTCCTCGATGGTCAACCCCTGGATCCGTACCACGGTGGTTCTTTCAATAACCAATTCCTGCGCAACTGCCATCGAAGCAGTCATGATCAGACCGATGCATAGTTTAACAACCCGGCCCATCGAGAATAATTTTACCCTCCTGATCTGATATATCCACCTGGAGGATCAACTTGAGAATCTCCAACATTTCCTGTCTGGATTTATGATCCAGGATTACAGACACTCTGCATTGGGCTAAGGCCGGATTGGCCAATTCCAGGTTGATGCCATACATCCGTTCCAAACCGGGAATGATATCTTCGAGCTTTTGCTCTTCAATTTTCCAAACTCTGGTAGCCCAGGCCAAATCCCCTTCATCCAACTGTTGACTTGAGTCCCAACTGCCCTGAGCCTCATCCCATGCCGTTGATTCCAGAGCGGTAAGAACCACGGTCTTCTCATTGGATTTCTTCGTTACAGCTACACGACCATGCAGGACGTCAACCTTCAACGGTCTTGACGCATAAGCCTGAACCGAAAATGCAGTACCCAGGACCCGTACCTTAAAGGTCCCTGCTTCCACTGTAAATGGATGAAGGCTATCCCGCTGAACGGAGAAAAATGCCTCACCATCTATAGATACCGTGCGTACCTGGAAATCTTCATTCCAGGATAATCTACTGTGTGGCGCTAGTACTACCTGGCTGTTATCCGGTAGAACGAACTCCATCTGAACACTATCCGCCTGGATGGTCTTGGCCATTTCCAGCCCATCCGGGGATACCGGCCATAAAACTTTAAGCACAATTAAGATTGGTACTATCATGGCTGCAATTTTCCACCAATGCCGGGTGATCATGACCCGTATTGGTTGCTTGCCTGGTTGTTCCTTACGAATATGATCTTGCAAAGCTTTGCGTACATCTACTGCAGGAGGTTCTTTCTCCCCACCTTTCAACAAGGTTAAAATGGAATAGAAAGCGTCCGCCAACTCTGGATTGTCATCCATAGCCTGCATTAACTCTTTCCATTCCGCCTCAGATAACTGGCCTTGATGGAATTTCTTCGTCCAGTTGTAAATGTCCTGATTCATAGCTTTCATAGACAGGATACATGCCTAATAACGGCACCCCTATGTGCTTTTATAAAAAAATGGTAATAAGGAATTCTTTCAGTTTTTCACGAAGCAATCGCAGCGCCTTGCTCATTTGATTTTCAACGGTTTTGATGGATATGCCCATACGATCAGCTATCTCCGCATAGGTCAACTGATCCTCCCGGGAAAGACGGAAAACTTCCTCACACCGGTCAGGCAATGTTGAAATAGCCTGTTGGATGGAAGCTTGAAGCTCCTCATATTCCAGCGGTTTGGATTCTTGGGGATCGGGATTTTGCAATTGCGATACTTCAACTCTGCGCTGTTCTTGTTGTATCCTGCGCAATGCCCGGTTGACACACATTCTTTTTAAATAGCCATACAACGATTGGGTGACCTCTATGGCTTCTCTTCGATTCCAAAAGTAGACGATGCTCTCCTGGACGACATCTTCTGCCAGATCACCATCATCTGTGATCTGATAAGCCACGCGTACCAGTTCCTGGTAATAACGGTTGTAGATCCAGGTGAGGGCACGAGAATCATTTGCCCGAATCAGGGCGAGCAAGTCAGCACCGGAAGGAAATGATTGTTCCATATGGACGGCGATCCGATACAAGGATAAATGATATCTCCGGTAATTACCAAATTGAACCTGTGAAGAAAAGCATTCCTTCGACCAATGGCTGACTTAGGTTGATTTGAGCGCATTGGATAAGATCTCAACGGGGTGAAAAGCACGCCCATCTACCCCATCCCGGATCTGATGCCGGCAGCTGGTTCCGGAGGCGACTATGATCTGATCTTGCCGGGCTTTACGGAGGGCCGGGAAGAGCACGAGTTCGCCCACCTTCATACTGGTCGAATAATGGTCTGGCTCATACCCGAAACTACCAGCCATACCACAGCATCCTGACGGGATGAGTTCTACATGGTGCCCTGAGGGAATGGACAAGGCTTCTAATGTAGGCTCGATACCTACCAATGCCTTTTGATGACAATGCCCGTGTACCAGCAGGTGCCGGGGATTCTGGTCAAACAATTTGGTGTCAATCAAGCCACCATGCCATGCCTGAACTAAAAATTCTTCGACCAGCCAGGCTTTCATAGCCAACCTTCGAGCTACATCCTGGTCTTCTCCACGCAAAAGCCGCGGGTATTCATCACGAAAAGACAATAGGGCGGATGGTTCTACCCCTAGCAATACCATTTCTTCCCTCAAAAAAGGCTGATAACGCCTGATCTGTTTCTCAGCCAAATCACGCGCATGGCTAAGATAGCCCTTGGAAATAGCTGCCCGTCCGGTTGAAACTGGTGACATGGCGAAAACAGGAAAGCCAAGCCGGTGCAATAAATGCATGGCTTTCATCCCAATTTGGGGCTCAAAATAATTGGTAAATTCATCAATCAGAAAATACACGGCGGTCTTCTGAACACCGGTATTCAGCAGTCCGGCCGCCCGATGATATAGTGACCACCAGGTCTTCGGGGCTATGGCGGGTAATGAACGTTGCGGAGCAATATCCATGAAGGATCTGATGATCTTTCCTATTACTGGATGTTTCGTAGCCCAATTCGCCATGCCGGGGGCCAGCCCTCCCCATTTTGCAAGCTGATCGTTGTGGAGAATAAAAAAGTGACCTCGAGGGCGCTGATTGGTTCGGTAATATTGATAGAGAAACTCCGATTTTAATGCTGCCATGTCCACATTGGAAGGACATTCTCCGGTACATCCCTTGCAACTAAGACACAAATCCAGGACGTCCAATAATTCCGGATGATCCAGCGGGCTCTTCTGATTGGCTGATCGCGTCATGTACTCCCTGAGTGCATTCGCCCGGGCCCTGGTGGTGTGTTTTTCATCCAGCGTTGCCTGATAACTCGGGCACATGGTACCTCCTGCAGCGGTGGATTTACGACAGTCCCCAGAACCATTGCATCGCTCGGCTTCTCCCAGCAGGCCATTGATGCTCCCGAATTCAAATGCTGTCGGTATAAGTGGCTCCGGTTGGTCCACCGCATACCGCAATGCTGCATCCATCGGTGGTGCATCTACGATTTTACCCGGATTAAACAGATTTTGCGGATCCCATACCTGTTTGATTTCCTGCAGTATCGCATAGTTGTCGGGGCCAATTGATTCCGGCAAAAATTCGGCTCTCACCCGACCAATACCGTGTTCGCCGCTCAGGGATCCCCGGTAATGTTTAACCAGCCGGGCTGAGGCTTCACTGATGGCACGAAAGTGTGCTACATCTCCGGCATCTTTCAGATCCAATACCGGCCTCAGGTGAATTTCACCATCTCCGGCGTGAGCATAATAAATGGATTGCTGGTGAAATGAAGCCATCAATTCACTGAAATCCCGGATATATGCTTTTAGATCCGTAATGGCAACTGCAGTATCTTCGATGCACGCTACGGCCTTCTTCTTTCCGGGAATATTACTCAGAATGCCGAGCCCTGCTTGTCGTAGAGACATGACCCGGTTAATGGCTTTTCCTGTTACTTGAGGATAGGCGTAGCCAAATTCCTTTTCTTTCAGACTGCGGATTAACTCCTCTGCTTTTTGAAGAGCAGCTTGTTCTGTCCTTGCTCTGAACTCAACCATGAGCACTGCCTGTGGATCTCCTTCCAGGAAGAACCGGTTTTTTTCCTGCGCTCGTGATCCCCTGGTACAATCGAGGATAGCCTTGTCCATCAATTCACAGGCAAATGGTTGCAACTGCATAATAGGTACAACCGCTTCCATACTTTCGAGCAGATCAGCGAAATGAACACAAACCATGGCTCCATGAACGGGTGGCAGTTCATCCAGGTCAAGCACAATCCTGGTAATCAGCATCAAGGTGCCTTCTGACCCACAGATCATTTTGGCCAGGTTCAATGGTTCACCTTCTGCGTTAAACGGTTGTTGCCGAATCAGGGTATCGATGGCGTACCCATTGTTACGCCGACGAATGGAAGTCTTCGGATACCATTCCCGGATATTTTCCTGAACTCCGGGTTCGCCCAGTCGACTGATGAGATGGCGGTAAAGTGACCCGCAAAGATTCTGCTGATTCGCAAGCAGATCAATCTGGCCCTGATCTGTCGGTCCAAAGGTCACCAGCGATCCATCGCTGAGATAACCCGTCAGACTATGGACATGATCCCGGGTGGAGCCATAAACGATTGACGTAGAGCCGCACGAATTGTTACCTACCATACCACCGATCATACAGCGGTTTGCGGTGGAAGTATTGGGACCAAAAAAAAGTCCATAGGGAGCCAGATAACGGTTAAGATCGTCTCTGATCACCCCTGGTTCCACCGTAATCCGGCGATTTCCCACATCAAGCTCCAGAATCTTATTGAGGTGACGCGACACGTCAACGACTAAAGCGGACCCAACGCATTGTCCACCTAAAGAAGTACCTGCCGTCCGGGGGATAAGTGGCAACTGGTATGATGATGCTATGGCAACGAGGTCGGACACATCTTGCTCCTCCATAGGGTAAACCACTCCAAGGGGCATTTCCCGATAAACAGAAGCATCGGTTGAATACAGGATTTTACTCAGGTCATCGGTAGCCAATTCTCCCCTGATCTTTTCCCTTATGGCCTTATCCCAACCGGATATGGGTTCACGATGCCTGTTGCCGTGGTACATTGGGTTCCTTTAAAATTTATTATTTTCAAACAAGATAAGGTAATCCGACCATTAAAGACCTGAGATACGCATGCCAGAGCAAGGAATACAAATTGAAACAAGCTGGAAGAAGGTGCTGGCAGAAGAATTTGCCAAGCCTTACTTTCAGGAGATAAAACATTTCCTGCAGGAACAAAAGCAACAGGGCATCACCGTATATCCTCCCGGATCCTTGATATTCAATGCCTTTAATACGACACCGTTTGAACAGGTAAAAGTGGTGGTCATCGGACAGGATCCCTATCATGGTCCCGGACAAGCTATGGGTCTATCCTTTTCCGTTCCGCGCGGCATTGCCATTCCCGCTTCCCTGCGCAATATTTATAAAGAGCTCCAGAACAGTCTGGGTTTTATCCCCCCCAACCACGGGGACTTATCCTACTGGGCCGAACAAGGAGTTTTTATGCTTAACGCCATTCTGACGGTCGCGGCCGGACAACCTGGTTCACATAAAAATATTGGATGGCAGGAATTTACAAACGCCGTTATTCAGAAATTATCTGAGGAGCGCACCGGCTTAATCTTTCTGCTATGGGGCCGGTTTGCCCGAACAAAGATTGAGTTGATTGATGAGATGAAACATTATGTCCTTGAATCTGCGCATCCTTCTCCGTTAGCCGGCAATGCTTTTCTGGGCAACGGCCATTTTGCAAAAACCAACGAAATCCTCGAAAAACAAGGCTCAAAACCCATAGATTGGCAGTTGAAATAAAGGAATATGAAAAAGACATTGTTGTGGGCCTGTGCATTAGGAGGTCTATCCGTAGTACTCGGAGCTTTCGGGGCTCATTTACTTTCGGACCGATTTAATGCTGATCAGCTGAATTGGTGGAACACCGCACAATATTATCAGGTCATTCACACCTTTGGGTTAGCCTTTGCCGGGCTTTTGGGCTACCGGATTACCAGCCCCTGGATCCGTCGTGGCGCATTTTTTTTCCTGTTGGGCACAGCTTTTTTTAGTGGATCACTCTATGTTATGGCCTTGACGGAGGCCAGATGGCTGGGTGCCATCACGCCCTTAGGCGGAATGCTGATGATTGCCGGCTGGGTGAGTCTCTTTCTTGGCATCCGCCAATCAGAAACCGCCATGAAGGACTAACCTTTGGGTCGTTTCGCCCCCACCAGCCATACCGCTTTCGGGAATATTGCAAGAACGTCGAAAAAAATCATGACTACCCTTAGGATTCACTTATTGATTTTCTTTATATATTTAGCCACCGATTTATTATTTCACAATTAAACAACGCCATATGAAACTTAAACTGTTACTAAGCTTCTTCACATTGGCACTTTTGAGCAACTCGATGTGGGCTTTACCTCATGGAGAGATAAAAGCAAAAGAGGCGAAATCAAAGATCGAAGTCGCTTCCGCTACCTCAAAGGCCTTGACTAAAGCAGAAATCAAAGACATTAAGCGCGCAGAACGCCAGCAGGCTCGTTTTGAAAAACGCATAGCTTTCGTCCAGAAAGTAATGAAGAAAAAATACGATGCAGGTATTGATTTCCAGGATCCCGTAAACAAATGGATGTGGTTCTGGATCTTTGGCTGGGGAGCTGGTTTGTTATTATCCATCATTGGAGCAGCTACCTTGTTTTCTACGGGTGGCTTCATCTGGATACTTGGCTCCTTATGTTGGTTGTTTGGTACCGTGAGTTTGGTCATCTGGCTGGTGAAAAAGTTCGGATAACCTTACCATAAAAGACAAAAAATAAAAGCCGGTTGCTGTTAGCTTCCGGCTTTTTTATTGCTCGTAGTCGTTGATTACTATCCTCGGCGGTTCGGGTCAAAGCAGATGTATCGGTCCCCCTTATGTTTCTTTGTCATTTCAGAAAGCGAGTATGTGCCATCATCGTAATAGCGTATGGCCGTAATGTGCTTTTTTGTTTCAATGAACACCCGGTTGAAATGGTTACGATAACGCCAGGCAAAATACATGGCCCCGGTAGTTATCGCATCCTCCTTCTGATAATTTAACCAGATCTCTTTACCACGGTTCAGAGGTACTCCCCATACCAGATCCCGATCAATCACATCCTGCTCGACAACATGACTACCGGATGGATCAAATTTGAAATGGAACTCCGGTCCGTAAAATGCCAGGCTATCCCCACCTTCGATTTCTTCTTGTCCAGGCAACATCCAAACTGATATCGAATTATCCTCATTGCGCTTGATAAAAGGTGCGAAGTGGATACGCGGGTCTGCTTTAACATCGATCATCAAGTCCGCGACATTCTGAATGATCTGGTCAAACAGTTCTCTTTCCACTTTGATATCAATATTGTTTTCCTCGACCCTTCCACTGGAATCGATGACATACATCGTCTGGATGCATCCACCGCTTTGCTTTGACTCCAGGGTATACGTATACCATGAAGCGGTTCCTAACTGAATGCTGATCCATTCGCGTGGAATGCAATTCAGACTCGGGTATCTTTCCTTTACATATTTTTTCGCCTGATCAATAGTTGTCTGGTAGGAATCCATCCAGGTGGCAAGTTCCAATTGGTCATCGAAGTCGCTGGACTCCGACCAGTCACTACCACGAAGTCCCATCAATAAAATGCCACCCAATACGAAAAGACTGCATGCAATACTGGAGTATTTGTGCATCATAAGCATCATTGAGACTGTGAACAAATGGACTGATTGGAGTGGAGGGTATCAATCTATCCACATTTTTCGTGCCAAAAGATTCGGTGACGCCAAATAGCCAGGAAAAGAATTCAATCTTTCCAAAGAAATTTTAATGGATCCATAACACCTGGCTTAACGCTATTTAACAATCACCCCTCGCTCTACCTGAAACAAATCAAATTATTCACCGCAAAAAAGATGAATTATGAAAAAGTACTTCCTCATCGGCACCCTACTTAGCCTGCTATCGACCATGACCATCGCTCAGAACGAATCTTCTGTAGGCGTTAAAGGCGGCGTCTTATTCTCCAACATCCAGGTGAACGGAGTTATGGATGCGCTAATCCCTGAAAAAGCATTTTATACAGGGTATGCCACCGGATTGTATTACGATCTACCCCTTAATGACCAATGGTCGTTTGTACCCGGTGTCAACTACCAGGAGAAGGGATTCCATCTTAAGGAAGGCTGGAATATGCAAGTCTTACAGATTCCCCTGGATGTACAATTGAAAGCCACAACCAAAGTGCAATTTGTGGAGACTCCTTTGCTCCTTAAGTATCGTTTTGGAGAAGGACCGGTCCGGTTCTATCTAGCTGCCGGGCCCTCCGTATCGTATGCGTCCAGAGCACGGCTAGAAACCAAAGCAAGCCTAATCCTGGACTTTAACATCAGCGAGACCAACATCAATCTGAACAACCAGAATTACAATCGTTGGGGTGTAAATGGCGTAGGAATGGCCGGCGTTGAAATTCCTGCCGGAAGGGGTAAAATCTTATTGGAAGGTCAATATCAGCAGTTGATTACCGATTTCATCCGCGATCCAATCGTTGATATCCATGTAAGGAATTATGGTTTCGGATTTAATATCGGCTACCAAATCCCCTTAAATTAACAATTAGAACCAGCACCAATAATTAACAATGGCTGAGCTGCTTCGAACCCGGAGCAGCTTTTCATTTTACCCCTCAGCGCATACAACGATCAATTCAATTGATCATTTCCCACCGGTGGATAGTCATTCTGGGCGGTGATGCGATTCTTCCACCAGATCAGGCCAATTGCTCCTACCAGGACATAGGGCATGGCAAGCATGTAAAGGATTCCTGTGTTCAACCCTTTACCTGCAGTGCCTCCATGTTGAAGGTTAGACTCAGCCGTAGCCCGGCACATCGGACACTGAGCGATTAATGAAGAAGCAGCCATCAGGAAAACAAGGGACAAGATGAGCGATAGAATCAATTTTCTCATAGCACAAAAATACGAAATCTAGGAATAGCAAGGCATCAACATCAGATAACAGACCGGTCCGGTTATGGCAACATACAACCACAACGGATAAACCCACCTGGCCATTTTGCGATGCTGCACAATTTGCCCCGTATAGCCGCGAATGAATGTAAATAATACCAGTGGGAAACTTACTGCGGCCAGGAGGATGTGCGTCATTAACAGGAAAAAATAAACATAACGTATGGCTCCCGGCTGGCAAAAACGGGTTTCTTCGGTAGTAATGTGGTATAAAACATACGATACGAGGAATATCAGGGAAGTAATCAGGGCAGTAATCATCAGCTTTCGGTGTAAGGAAATCTTTTTCCGCTTGACCGCAATGTAAGCTAATACCAAAATCACTGCTGTAAGTGCGTTCAGAGTAGCATGAAAGGGCGGCAAGATCGAAAAATCCACCTCCGTTTCGAATTTAAACTGCCGCATCAACGCAACCAGAAGGAGCACTACGAAGCTAACGATGTAGGCTATGACATTGAGTTTGCGGGCCAGCTTCAAATCGGGTTGGCTCATAGACTTTAATTTTTTGGCAACAACAGTGCAATATGGGTCACCATCTTTTTCAATTCTTCCGGATTACGCCAATGATAAGTGCTTCGGATTTCATCCTTGGAATCTATCAGCGTAAGAACATCTGGGCCAAAATAAGTTGGAAAACGGGAGCGAATGGACGGCAAATTGGGGTTAGAGCTTACGATCTTATAAGTAGCTAATTCTGGCATTGCATCAACATTATCTGCCATGCCAATCAGTTGGAAATGACTTACCGTGGCGTATTGTTCCTGTAAGGTAAGCAGGGTGGTACCCAGATCAATCCGGTTTCCCGGTGTATAAAAAGCAACCACATGGACATCCCCGGATAACCAGACAGCATTTAATCCGGGGTCCCAGCGAACCAATGAATCGTAGGGCATGGTTCCGAGTAATTCCATCTCCGCAAAATTTTGCTTTTGGAACTCAAATCCCCGTTTCAGGTAGATGTACGAACCGATCGGCAGGACGATAAGAATTAATGCAACTGCAGCCCAGGTAAAATATTTACGCATTGGATAGCATTTGAATCTTGTGATAAAAAAACATCATAGATGCTTTCTGGTTTAGTCCATGCAATGCTTTTGGCAACCATCAACATTAGGAATTACAGGCTATAATCCTAAAGCGGAATGTAAGGATCAATCCCCAACTGGCTTGATGGTTTCGACAGCAGGCACCTGTTCATTTTTTTGAATGATTTGATCGCGGTTATGCAACCAGTGGTTTCCTTCCGAGAAAAATGCGATGACTGCCCACACCAATAACAACATGGGAAGAAGTACGCTAAAACGCAGACCTTTCACCTCGTGTCGCATATGCATGAACTCAAATACAATGAGGTAAGCTTTGTATGCACTCATAGCAATCATAATGATTGCTAATATGGCTTCGGCTAAATGAAAGCCACTGATGATATATCCTTTTCCGGTAAGGGCCACCAATACTTCCGTAATGGTTATTGCCCCCAAAATCAAAATGGTTTTTAAAGCTAATTTTTTACCTGCTTCGTGATCGTGTGCCATTCGATAGAGTATTTTGAATCAATTTTACAATAGATAATAAACCAGAAATACGAAGACCCAAACCAGGTCCACAAAGTGCCAGTAGAGTCCAATTTTCTCGACCATTTCATAGCCATTCTTACGTGCTACATAAATGCCACTGATCACATTGATCAAAATGATCGTAAGAAACAAAACCCCTGAAAATACGTGGAAACCATGGAATCCGGTGATGAAGAAGAAAAGAGCACCAAAAGCCTTGGGGCCAAAGGGTGCGGATTTAACCTGACCGGCATCGACGCCCGAGGTCACTTTGAATTTGCGGTGGATGTAACCATCTTCATCAATTAATGCATCCGGATAATCACCAGGATGGCTATGACTTACGGCAGCCTCCCCGTGATCTGCAGTAGCCTCCTCTCCATGACCACCCTCATGTGCGTTGATATTATGAATCAAATAGCTGTATCCGGCTTCAAAGGCTTCTCCTTCACTGCCATCAGCATTCAGGAATATGCCATCTTCGGTCATACGGCCAAAGGGATTCACATGAATGGAGGTATATTCTTTGGCAATAAGCGTGGTCCACTCCCAAGCCTGACAACCCAGGAAGGTAAATCCACCGATAATAGTCAATAACATCCAGTTAATGACACCTTTGCGATTCTCGTTATGTCCTTCCTGCACCGCGCGCATCATCGTAAACGAGCTGGCCAAAAGAACGAAGGTCATGAACGTCACGAAGATGAGTGGCAGGTTTGCCTCCCCGGTAAACGGGAACTTATTGAACACCTTCTCAGGCACAGGCCAATTGGGCATACTGAAGCGCAAGGCTCCATATCCGATCAGAAAGCCGGCAAAAGTAAAGGCATCCGATAACAGGAAGTACCACATCATGAGCTTGCCATAACTGGCCTTCATGGGGGGCTTCCCTCCGGACCAAAGGTTATTGTCCTGTTCGACTACTTCTGTACTAGATATCGTCTCAGCCATATGAACATCATTGTATTAACAGAAAGAATAATAAATATACCCAGAGAAGATCCACGAAATGCCAATACGTAGTGGTCAACTCAAGGCGGGTTAATCGATTTCTTAAGAAGGTAAACGGCAAACTGAATGCCTGTACCATGGCAACGACCATTATGGCCAGGCCGCCCAATACATGGGCAGCATGAATCCCGCTGATCGCATAAAAGAATGAGCCGGAAGGGTTTCCGTTGATCTCAATACCTATCCCATACAAATCCATCCATCCTTTGTATTGGAGGACCAGGAAAGCAATTCCTAACAAAAAGGTAAGCACCAATGCTCCCTTATAGCGGAATTCCTTGCCCGCTTTGTACGATAGATACGCGAAATGAATGGTTACACTGCTTAAAAGTATGACCCCCGTACTTACGTAAAAAATACTCGGAACCTCATAATCAAGCCAGTTACCGGCACCTTTTCGAACCATGTAGGCACTGGTAAATGCTCCAAACATCATCAGGATACTAGCCAGAGAGATCCATAACGCCAATTTGTGCGGATGAATCTTACTCTGCGTATAGCTTTCTTGATGGCTCAATGTCTGCATTAGATTGAATCAATTAATACGACTATAAATGTGATGGGCAAGTACAGTAAGGATGCATACAACAACCCTTTGGCACTTGCTTTATCATTTGCACGGAAGAATCGATATGCTTTCCAGATAAAAAACGATCCTGCTACTCCAAGAGCCAGGCAGCTTGCCCAGGATAAAAGCCCCAGAAATCCCGGTAATGCGCTTACGGGAATGAGTGCCAGGGTATAGATAAAAGCATACTTACTGATGTCACCGGTCTTACCTGCAGCCATATTGGGTAACAACTTGTACCCGGCTACCTGGTAATCCTCAAATCCCAGCCATCCTATCGACCAAAAATGCGGCATCTGCCAGATGAACTGAATGGTAAACAGAATCAGAGCGACCGGGCCAATGGATCCGGAGAAAGCGACATATCCGATCAATGCGGGCAAAGCACCGGGTATAGCCCCTACCAATACCGAGATCGAAGTATATCGTTTTAATGGCGTATAGATAAATGCATACAAGACAAGGGACAAAGTTCCCAAGAGCGTCGTCAGCGGATTAAACAGAGCCAGGGCAATGATTCCGGTGGCAGCAAGCAGCCCGGCAATGATAACCGCCTGCGAGACAGACATTCGTCCTGCCGGCAAGGGCCGATTGGCCGTGCGGCTCATCAGAGCATCAAAATCCTTCTCCAAAACTTCATTCAGGGTGTTGCTGGCTGCGGTGATGGCAAATCCACCCACAAACAACAATGCCAGGCTACTCCAATGAATGTTGCCGCCAGAGGCAATCAGGTAACCCAGGATAGAAGTAAACACCACCATCAAAGTCAGCCTGAATTTGAAAAGCAACTTCAAATCCTCGACCCTGGAATACGTCTTGGCTTCCAGTGCTCCAACCAACGGCATACTTTGTTCTTTAATTTCCTTCAACGCTTATTGGTATTATAGCTCTACTTAATGATCACCAGCTTCTTCCCCTTCAGCTAACGGAACATACTGAGGTATGAACTCATTTCCATCCTTGGCATAATCGTACGCCCAACGATGTACGGTTGGTATTTTGCCGGGCCAGTTGCCATGTGGTGGATGAATAGGTGTAGTCCACTCCAGGGTATTCGCACCCCATGGATTTTTGGTTTTTACTTTCTTCCCTTTCCAGATGGAGTAGAAGAAGTTAAATACAAAGAGAAGCTGTACAAAAAATACAATGATCGCCGAAATGGTAATGAATTTGTTCATCACAGCAAAATGGCGGAAGGCATCAAACTGATCAAAACTGTAATATCTTCTGGGAACACCAGCCATCCCAATGTAGTGCATTGGCCAGAAGATGGCGTAAGCCCCGATCATCGTAAACCAGAAATGAACTTTACCCATGGTCTCATTCATGAATCGACCAAACATCTTCGGGAACCAGTGATAAATACCGGCAAACATCCCGAAGAATGCAGCGACCCCCATTACAATATGGAAGTGAGCTACGACAAAATAGGTATCATGCATTTGAATATCAATGGCGGAATTACCCAGAAAGATTCCGGTCAGACCACCTGAGATAAACATGGACACAAAACCAATAGAGAATAACATCGGCGTATTTAGCCGAAGATTACCTCCGTAGAGCGTCGCAATCCAGTTAAATACTTTTACTGCCGAGGGAACCGCGATAATTAGCGTGAAAAGCACAAAGAAATTGGATATGAACGGGTTGACCCCGGCCATAAACATGTGGTGAGCCCATACGATGAAGGACAAAAATGCAATCGCTAATATCGAAAGTACCATCGCCCGGTAACCAAAGATCGGTTTGCGGGCATGTACAGACATGACCTCGGAAACAATACCCATCGCCGGGAGGATGATAATGTAAACTTCCGGGTGTCCCAGGAACCAGAATAAGTGCTGATAAAGAATGGGACTACCGCCGGAATAATCAAGTGCTTGTCCGGCTATGTAAATGTCGCTCAGGTAAAAACTGGTGCCTAATATGCGGTCAAACATCAACAACAGAAAACCGGATACCAATACTGGAAATGATAACAAACCGATAATTGCCGTTACCAGGAACGCCCAGATGGTCAAAGGCATACGCCACAAACTCATACCCTTGGTCCGCAAATTGAGAACTGTAGTGATGTAATTAATACCTCCCAACAAAACCGAAACCACAAAAAACACCAAACTGACCAACCATAAAGTCATACCGGTTCCTGATCCTGAAGAGGCCTGTGGTAATGCTGACAAAGGCGGATAAGCCGTCCATCCTCCGGCAAAAGGTCCCGTGCTGACAAATAACGACAGGAACATGACCACGCTGGCCAGGAAGAAAAACCAATACGAAAGCATATTAAGGAAGGGAGAAGCCATATCTCGGGCCCCTATCTGTAACGGGATAAGCAGGTTGGAAAATGTTCCGCTCAACCCAGCTGTAAGTACAAAGAATACGATAATGGTACCATGCATGGTAACCAACGCATAATAGAAATCCTGGGATAAATGGCCAACACCATCATCACCGATCGTGATCCACTGACCCAAAATAGGCTTTAACCAGGCCATACTTTCTTCCGGGAATCCTAACTGCAAGCGGAATATCACCGACATAGCCGCTCCGATTATTGCCCAGAAAATACCTGTGATCAAAAACTGACGAGCGATGATCTTGTGATCCTGGCTAAAAATATACGTCGTAATGAAGTTAGACTGATATTTATCTCCATGATGATGCTCATGGAAATGATCATCAAATCCTTGCTCCTCAATCAACACTTCAGGCTCATACTTTATTACCTCAGCCATATGCTTGAATTTTCAATTAATTTAAGATTTGGAATTCGGTTCTGCGATTATTTTGTCTTCCTTCTTCGGTATCATTTGTATCCACTGGCCGGTTTTGACCATAACCTACAGCTGTCAACCGGTTTGCATTAATCCCATGTTGAACCAGATAATCACGTACGGATTCCGCACGCTGTTGGGATAATTCCTGATTTGCTGCAGCGTCACCTGTGTTATCCGTATGACCAGCCAATTCTATGCGAAGGTCCGGATGGTCATCCAAAACATC
This sequence comes from Lewinellaceae bacterium, assembly GCA_020636355.1. GTDB lineage: Bacteria > Bacteroidota > Bacteroidia > Chitinophagales > Saprospiraceae > JAGQXC01. Next base: position 599,768 of record JACJYB010000002.1, read on the forward strand.
GATCAGGTTGGCCAATTCATAGCGGGACAGTGCGGTGAGGGTTGCGGAACCCGTCTCAAAATGCACGTAGTTCAAACGTACAATGCGGGCAGCAGCCGATGTAGCCGTATCTGCTTTGGCAAAAGCATCCATGAATTCAGCCTTTCTGTTGGCAACATCTACGTTCAAAAGTTGTCCTTTGTACGGGTCGTCATCCGAATTCCTAATGCTATTCAAATAGTACGATTTTTGACTCTGCAACCAAGCATCGTATTCGGCTTCCGATACGATACGTACGGTGCGCCGCATGGAGAAGTGGCCTTTTCCGCATAACTCAGCGCAGGCCAATTCAAAATTCACATTTTTCCAGTACGGACCGAGTGATGGATCCGTTTCATCATACAGAAAGTCATATTTACCGGATGCGCGCAAACGGTCTCTGAATTCCTGCGTCGTTTCTTTTGGGGTGAAAACAAAAAATGTCGGTATACCAGGTATAGCGTCCATCTTAACCCGGAAATGAGGCAGGTAAAAGTCATGCAATACGTCCCGGGCCGTAATCCGGACACGGACTTTGTGATTAACCGGCAGAACGATCTCATCAGGTAAAAAGTCATCCAGGTTCTTGTCGTCGGTATAATCCTGTCCCAGTGGATTTGCAGCAGTAATTTTATGGTAATCCCGCGTTCCCAGCGCACCATCAGGCCCCGGATAACGTAGAATCCAGTTAAACTGAACCCCGGTGGCTTCTATCTCGATGGCTTCTTCATCTTCATTAACGTCTGCCATTACATTGTTCCAGGCAACCAAACCTTTTGCTACCAGGCCACACATCACCAGGGCTGGGATGACTGACCACCAGATCTCCAAGGTGTTATTATGCGGAAGGAACATCGATTTTCTCCCTTTTTCGCCCCGGTAACGGAATGAGAACCAGAACAAGGCTATTTGTGTAGCGATGAATACAATACCGGTGAAAAACAGGGTAATCGAGAATAGGTTATCCAGTTCTTTTCCATGCACACTGGAAGCTTCCAGCGGACCGAAACCAAGCATATAATCTTTATAATAATAAGCAGACCAAAGACAAAAGACCAGGAATGCAATCATAAAAACCAATAACCATCTGGCCTGAACCCGGTTATCCCGGGCTTCCGTTTCTTCTTCTCCACGCAAAATACCCGAAAGTTCGGTGAGTCTTGCGATCTGAACGATCAGTACCATAACCATTATGGCAATTAAAACAATGATCAGCGGAGTCGACATATTACGCGCTATTAATGTTTACAATTTCGAATAAAATGAGTTACACATGATGGTGTAAGCTCTCAGCCAAATAGGGATCGTTTTTCGGTATGAGTGATGCTTTACTTAGTTGCCAGAACACCATATAGATGAACAAGCCCAAAAAGCCTAACATCATACCGATCTCTAAAAATCCTGGCATTCCAAATCCTGCCGCGATTGCATGAGAACCATGATCCTCTCCTGCAGCACTCAGTGCCTGTGTTGTATGCAATACACCCGGCTTAATCATCAGGAAGTAATCAATCCAGTGACCGAAAAAGACCAGGCCGGAAACGAAAAACATGGTTCCCAACTTGCGTTTGGTATCATTCCTCAACAGGATCAGGAACGGCAGCACAAAATTAATGACCAGGTTTCCGTAGAATAACACCGGATAATGATCCCTGCGGGTAAAGAAATAAGTAGTCTCTTCGCCCACGTTACCATACCAAATCAACATAAATTGGGAGAACCACAGATAAGTCCAGAAAATGCTGAACGCAAATAAGAATTTTCCTAAATCGTGCAGATGATCCCGGTTGAATTCAGGATAATACCCTTTGGACTGCAGGTAACCTATAATCATGATGGTCATTGCAACCATAGCGACAAACCAACTGGCAGCGCTATACCATGCAAATAAGGTAGAGTACCAATGCGGATCAACCGACATCACCCATAACCAAATTACCGCAGCGCTGGAAAAGCCGATAAAAGGCAATACAGCCGCAGCCCATACGCGCATCTTGCGGTGTTTTTCAAAATCATGCCCAGGGTCCTGATCTTCCTCCAGGGAAAGTGCGCGGAGTTTACGGGCAAAGTAAATCCAACCTCCCATAATAACAATGGTGCCAAGCAAGTACCATCCTTTATTCAAGAAGTGTGATTTGCCTTTCAGGAGGACATCATCAGCCACTGTTTCTGCATCATTCCAGTGATACAGGTGGTGAAAACCAAGGTAATTACCTAGCCCAAGAATGATCATAAAGATTATACCTACGATCAAAAAAAGACTGAATGATTCCCAAACGCGTTTAAACACCGTATACCAACCGGCCATTCCCGTGATACTGGCGCCCATGAAAAAAAGCGCCATAACCGCGATTCCCGAGAAGAATACGGAATTGTGCAGAAAGTCCGACCAAAAGCGTGCTTTCAGAGGATCATGCTGTAATAATAGAATGATCGCGCATAGCAGTCCGATCCCCATCAGGGTGCCTAAAAACATGCGCTGACTCCGTTCAAAAGTAAAGGTATTCATACTCTTGTTTTCCGATTGATTAGTGCTCTGAATGACTTTCTGTTGACATTTCTTCCTGCATGCTGGCCGATTCCGCCGGCATGTTATCTTCGTCCGACTTCCACTGTGCACCAGGGATATCGACTGTATTTAATGTATTTGCTTCTTCCGTATAGGTGGCCCCGTTTTTCGCAGCTTGCAAAGAACGGATGTAATGGATCACCTGCCAGCGTTCTTCGTAGGACAATTTATCCTCATAGGCACCCATGACGTTTTTACCATACATGATGGCGTAATAGTACCGACCATTGGAGGCATTGATGAAATCATCACTGGTGAAAATGGCTGGCTGGGCCGGGTATTTCCCTCCGTCGTCACGAACCAGATAACCCAATCCGTCCCCTTTATCTCCGTGGCAGATCCCACAATAAATGGTATAAAGGTTTTTGCCTTCCGCTAACCCTGCTGCGGTAATAGGATATGGATTCTGAATGATCTCTTCCATAGCACGGGTCCTTTCCTCTTCACTGGAACCATAATAGAAGGGAACTGCGCCATTCAACGGGATGTTGATATTCCCTGGCTCGACGCCACCACCTTCATAGCCCCGGGCAATGGTACCTTTCACTGGAAGCCGGGGAGTGGCGTAAGCCTTTAACTCCTGGATCGTTCCCCAGGTATTGTAATAGTAATAGTTCAACACATTAGCTTCATAAGCCGTGGAGTGTACCATATCCGGCATGAATTCATGACCGGTACGGTTGCCTTTAGCCGGTGAACAGGCGTACACCAGGACGACCAATCCCAGTACAAATACACCATATTTTATTGCTCGCATCATATCTGTTGCTTAGATGGTTTTTGTATGAATTTCTTCCGCCCCGCTGTCTTTGAGGAAAGATTTCACTTTATCAATATCCTTATCGCTCATGCCATGCTGGTCAAATGCAATGCAGAACTTATCGTCCGTAATCCGGTCATCCAGGGTTGGATTTGTAACACCGGGACCTAAGCCACCGATCACATAAAAGACAACCACCATACCTATGGAGGCAAACAATACGGTGAGCTCAAAGGTGATCGGAATGAAAGCCGGAACGGACCAGTAGGGTTTACCTCCGATAATTATCGGCCAGTCATCGGTAAAAATCCACGTCATACCCAGAAAGGCGGTGAGAGAACCGATCAGACCAAAAATGAACCCAACTATGTGAAGCCTGGACTCCTTCAAGTCCAACGCCTCATCCAGGCCATGCACCGGAAATGGAGTGAAGACATCCATGATGTCCAGATGAGCGGCCTTAGCCTTCTTTACTGCCTTGAGCAGTACTTCTTCATCTGAATACAATCCGAATAAAACGTCTTTGTGGTTTGCCATTGCTCAGCTATATGTAATGATTAGGATTCTTGTGTTATTTCGGAAGAATGATGGTGGTGTGCATCTTTACCAATATACTGATCACCAGCAGATTTCAGGATGTGTTTGATCTCCGCTACTGCAACCACCGGAGCCAGTCTGGTGAACAGGAGGTAGAACGTAAAGAAGATACCAAGTGTGCCCAGGAAAATGCCTATCTCTACCCAGGAAGGAGAATAATAACTCCATGAAGATGGCAGGTAATCACGGGCTAATGTTGTGGCGATAATTACAAATCGCTCAAACCACATACCTATGTTTACAAAGATCGACATGAAGAAAGTCCACCAAACACTACGGCGAATTTTCTTTGACCAGAAAAGCTGTGGTGAAATCACGTTGCATAACATCATCCCAAAATACGACCACCAGTAAGGTCCTAATGCCCGGTTGAAGAATGCAAATTGTTCGTAAATGTAGCCGGAGTACCAGGAAATGAATAGCTCCGTCAAATAAGCAACCCCAACAATCGTCCCCGTTAAGAGGATGACCTTGTTCATGGATTCGATATGCTCTAAGGTAATGTATTGCTTGAGGTTCAACACTTTACGTGTGATAACCATCAGCGTCTGTACCATCGCGAAGCCGGAGAAAATAGCCCCTGCCACGAAATAAGGAGGGAATATGGTCGTATGCCAGCCAGGGATCACCGAAGTGGCAAAGTCAAAACTTACAATGGTGTGTACGGAAAGTACCAGTGGGGTAGCCAACCCAGCCAGAACCAGTGAAAGGGATTCATGACGCTGCCAGTGTTTGGCAGAACCCGTCCATCCAAAGGAAACGAAATTGTACATTTTCCGGCGTAACCCTTTCGAACGGTCCCTTAATGTCGCGAAATCAGGTACCAGGCCCGTGTACCAAAACAACAAAGACACTGTGAAATAGGTACTGATGGCAAACAAGTCCCACAACAATGGCGAGTTAAAGTTCGGCCAGAGCGGTCCCCTGCTGTTCGGATAAGGGAAGAAGAAGAAGACAACCCAGATTCGCCCAACGTGGATGGCCGGAAATAAAGCCGCACACATTACCGCAAAGATGGTCATAGCTTCTGCTGCCCGGTTTACACCGGTACGCCATTTCTGACGGAAAAGCAACAATATCGCAGAAATAAGGGTCCCTGCGTGACCGATACCGATCCACCACACAAAGTTGGTAATATCCCAACCCCACCCTATGGTCCGGTTCAGATTCCACTCTGTAATACCATCCCATATGGTTAAGACGATGCAAATAACTCCAATCGTCAGAAAGGTCAGAGCGACAGCAAATGCACCCCACCAGGCGGCATTTGGCCTCTTCTCGGTTGGCGTCGAGAGGTCCTCTGTGATCTGATGATAAGTCTTATGACCTTCAACTAATGGAGCTCTGATCGGTGAAACAGGAGAATGACTCATTATTAATGAATTAATTTCGTTGAATTTAGACTTTCGTTTCAGGCGTCCAATGCCTCATTGGCATTGTTCACTTTAACCGTATAGTTTACACTGGACCGTACGTTGGTCTCTTCCAATACGATGTAGTTCAGAGGTGATTTGAACTTCCCGGTCAGTTCTCCTTCCGGGTTGTTCTTATCACCGAAGGTAATGGCTCCGGTCGGACATGCTGTTTGACAAGCCGTACGGACATCGCGGTCCAGTAGACGGCGGTCCTCTTTTTTGGCATTCAACTTACCTTCCTGGATCCGTTGTACGCAGAATGAGCATTTTTCCATCACCCCGCGGCTCCGGACCGTAACATCCGGGTTCAGGACCATCCGGGTCAAATCATCTGCATAAAACTGGACTTTTTCCTGGTTGATCTTATGTTCGTTGATCGGCCATAGATCCGCAGTCGTATAATCCGCCCAGTTTAACCGGCGTACTTTATAGGGACAGTTGTTGGCACAGTAACGCGTACCTACACAACGGTTGTAAATCATTTGATTCAATCCTTCCGAACTGTGGTTGGTGGCATCGACCGGACAAACGTTTTCACAAGGCGCATTATCGCAATGCTGACACATCATCGGCTGATAAACCGTCTTAGGATTCTCAAAGTCTCCGTAGAAATAGCGGTCAATCCGTATCCAGGTCATCTCCTGGTGACGAGCAACGTTATGCTTGCCAACGACTGGAACGTTATTTTCAGACATACAGGCGACCGTGCAGGCACCACAACCGATACAGGCATTCAGATCGATATGCATGCCCCAATGATGACCACGGCTGTAATGGTCGGAATAATCCGGATACAGACTCTGAGCATTCAGATGCTGGAATTCCTCACGCTGTTCATGCAATTCTTCCAGGAAGGTCTCCAATTCGCTGACATGCGCTCCGTGAATAATGGACCGGTCGGTCAATGCACCCTGGAATCCACGGCGGGTCTTTTTGAAAAATGGTATGGATACAGAAGCCAAAGCCGCTTCGTCTGCATTGATTTCATCGCCATTTTTGTCCAGCGTCTTTACCCCCATGGTATGGTGGTATTGAACACAGGCAAAATGATCCTCACGCCCGGCTTTACCACTCACCTGGATTCCGGAACGATAATACTGGAACAAACCGTTATCGATCTGAACCAGCGATTGAACATTAACACCGATATCGTTTCCGCAACGTCCGGCTGCAGTCCTGCCGTATCCCATGGCAATACCAAAAGTATTATCCATTTGGCCAAACTGCTGGATCACAGGTACTTCCAGGCTCGATTCACCGGAGGTTAAGTTAACCAGGTCTCCGTCTTTCAGTCCAGCAAATCCTTCAATGGTTTTCCATCCATCAAAAGAAACGGGCACGGACAGATAATTCCCCCAAACGCATCGATTGACCGGATCCGGCATCTCCTGCAACCAGGGGTTGTTCGCGTATTGACCGGCACCCATGTTGACGGTCTCAAAGAGTGACAATTCCATGCCTTCCCCGGCAGGTTTCCGGACTTGTAAACCACTGACATCCACTGCGTTATATGCAGGCTCCGTGTTACCTCCCGCGTTAAATACCCCATTGTGCAGGGTGTGATCCCAGAAAGCCTGGAATACCGAATATTCAGACTGATGCGGAAACATATTTTCTTTCCACAGCTCCTGGATGAAATCATGGTAAGGCTGGTCTCCAGTGGAAAGTTTGGCACTTTTAGCCCAGGTTAAAAAACTTAGTCCAACCTGACGTGTATCAAACAGCGGGTTGATGGTCGGCTGCATCAGGCTATAGACACCTGCTTTGGGTTCGACATCCCCCCAGGACTCCAGGATATGATGATCCGGAGCACCCCAATGGCAACGGCCGGTGGTCTCATCCACGTGGGAATTTGTAGAAATACGCAGAGGAACTTGTTCCAGTGCAGTATTAAAAGCTTCAGCTTGCGGCAGGTCAAAGGATGGGTTGGCTCCAAGGATGAAAAGAACATCAACCTGCCCCCCTTGCATCTCTTCAATTAACCGGGCTACATCTCTCTCGTCACCCTGACGTTGCTTGGATGCATGCTCGAAAGTGATGGTCTTTCCATAATTGCCCAAAAGCAAATTAATCTGGTTGACCAACAATTGTTCGGATACCATATTGGACCCGCTTACGACGAGGGATGCTCCTTTATTTGCAAGAAGATCTTTTGCGGCTGCTTTAATGGCTGCTGTGGCTTTTTCATTCAGACCTGCAGGAGCATTAACACGAGTGCCTCCGGTCTGAGCTGCAATTTCATTATACAGGGCAGCAATGGCAGCCCCCTGTTCGCTTGGTTTTACCAAAATCCGGTTATCGGCATTGGAACCGGTCAAGGACATATGTGATTCCACATGATAGTGACGCGACATCGTCGCATGTCCTTCATGTTCGATTTTACGGTTCTTCACATAGCCTTTCGCATATTCAATGGGTGATATCCAGGTCCCCAGAAAATCAGCTTCAAAACCAACGATAACTTTTGCTCCGTCAAAATGATAATCCGGAACGGTTTTCATGCCAAATTGCTGTTCATTGGCAATAAGCATGGCTGCTGATGAAACTGCATCGTACTGGACCAGTTTCGTATTGGGATAAGCTGCACTAAATTCAGCAATAGCTGCATGCAGTGCTGGGCTTAATAGCGTATTGGATAAAATACGAATTTTCGACTCTGGCCTTAATGCTCCGATAACTTCTTTATCAATTGCTGCCCAGCTTCCATCACTGACCAATCCATCCGCGATACGCCCCGGGCCTTTGATCCGGTTGACATCATAGAGTTCCAGCACAGTAGCCTGGGCCCTTGCTGACGTTCCGCCCATGGTGACCGGAGAAAGATCATTTCCTTCAATCTTTATCGGGCGTCCTTCCCTGGTTTTAACCAGTACGGCGCAGTAGTCACCGCCTTTAACAAAGGAACTGGCATAATAATTTGCCACTCCGGGAACGATGGCATCTGGCTTAACGACATACGGGATCGCTTTGCGTACCGGGATCTCACAGGCTGCGGCCACTGTGGCTGCTCCCAAACCAAATCCAAGGTATTTCAAAAAATCCCGGCGAGTAGCTCCCACCTGTTCCAGCGTGGATGATTCTGCCATCTTGTCCAGAGGAATACGGGCAAATTCGTTGCCGGCCTCCTCCATAAATTTCGGATCGTGATTGAGGTCCTTTTGTCCGATCCAGATGGCTACTTTATTGTCTTTCATAAAGCAAGTTATGTGCTGCTTACAAATCTTATTGTTATCGAATCAATAGTGGCATTTCTGACATTCGGTTCCTCCGATGTCTTCCACGGTAACACCGGTCCGTTTGCCGGCTTCCAGCTCATCATGGTATTTCTTGTAGGAATCGAGGTAATAATTATTATCTCCAAAACTCGAAACTTCCGTTTGGCGGTGACAATTCACGCACCATCCCATGGACAAGGTAGAATACTGACGAACCACCGGCATTTCTTCAACTTTGCCATGACATTGCTGGCATTCCAGTTTTCCAACAGTAACATGCTGCTGATGGCTGAAAAATACGTGATCAGGTAAGGCATGGATACGAACCCATTCGATGGGTCCCTGCAGGTTAGGCTTGGTGTCGCTCGTCAGGGATTCTTCTATGTTCGCCCATTGCTCTTCCACGGTACGGGTACCATCTGCATCCAGTGAAGCAACTTCCGCCGTTTCCATGTATTGATTGCCGATCCATTTTTTATAAATAGCGGCAATTTCATCATTAGTTAGTGATTCGTAATCATCAATGTATTTATCGGTATTGGGATCAAAGCCTGCTGCAACAAAAATTTTCGTCAGCTCTGCCGTGCCATAGGTGCTACCATTTTTGATGGCGCGGTGGCAATTCATACAGGTATTTGTCGCTGGAATGATCGAGTGTTTGGAGCGGCGAGCTCCATCATGACAGTACTGGCAATCGATCTTATTCAGTCCAGCGTGGGTTACGTGAGAAAATTTAATGGGCTGATCCGGAGCATAATTTTGCTGGCGACCCAGTGCAACTCCATTTTTCACTGTCGTGTAACTACCCAACACAATCAAGGCAAAAATAGCAAACCCGATCACCGTCCTATTGGTGAACATACTCCAGAAGGATGGCTTGACCGGTACTTCCCCGCTTGCCTCGGCATTTACGATCCCGCGGGTGTTCAGGATTACACGGCTCATCATGAAGGCCAGGAAGACCAAAGCAATCAGCAGGATGTAATAGACGTAATTTTTTGAATTGGATTCGACGGGTACGCCTTCTTGTCCGGTAGCAGTCGTTTGGGCAGCGGCAGGAGCTGCGGTAAACACATCATTTACATAGGCAAGGATGTTAGCAATTTGCGCATCCGTCAAATTCTCAAAAGGCTGCATAACGGTAGGACTGTATTCCTTCCATAGTTCAACAGCACGGGGATTACCATCCACAATCAATTTTTGGGAATTCCGGATCCAGGCATGTAAATCTTCCGTATTAGGCCATCGTTCTTCAACGCCTCCCAATGCCGGGCCAATCAATTTGTCCTTCATGTTCTTGTTGTGGCATGTAGCACAATTGGTCCGGAAGAGGTTCTTACCCTCATCGATGTTATCCTGAGCAAAAAGGGCCAGGGCAAACAAGAAGCCCAGGCTGCTTAAAACCAGGCGACGCATGTTGATCTTCATATTTTTAGAAAATTTCAGCCTTTCAATGATTTTCACGATGAGGTGTTCAAAAATGTTAACCCTCTGTTAAAAACCCGCGCAAAAATAACGAGCGGTCCTATAGTTTACAATAAATCCACTTAAGCTCTATCTATTTAGACATTATCTAAATTATCCATCCAATTATACGGACACTTCTGCCTTTATATGCGGGTATGGATGGTAATCGATCAATGAAAAATCGTCAAACTTGAATTCAAAAATTGAACGCACGGATGGATTTATGATCATTTTCGGAAGCATCCTTGGCGCTCGCTCCAATTGAAGGCGCGCCTGTTCCAGATGATTGGAATACAGGTGGGCATCACCAAAAGTATGGACGAAATCACCGGGTTCAAGATCGCACACCTGCGCCATCATCATCGTTAACAAAGCGTAGGATGCAATATTAAATGGTACCCCAAGGAAGACATCAGCACTGCGTTGATACAATTGACAGGATAACTTCCCGTCTGCAACATAAAACTGGAACAGGGCATGACAGGGCGTTAAAGCCATCTGATCCAATTCCCCTACGTTCCAGGCACTGACAAGGATCCGTCGTGAGTCCGGATTATTTTTAATCAATTCGACAGCCCTTGAGATCTGGTCGATCGTTTTACCGTCCGGAGATTCCCAACTACGCCATTGTTTTCCATAGACCGGTCCCAACTCACCTGCTTCATCCGCCCACTCATTCCAGATACGGACACCATGTTCCTGCAGATAGCCCACATTGGTATCTCCCTGCAAAAACCAAAGCAGTTCGTAGATGATCGACTTCAGATGTAATTTTTTAGTGGTCAGCATGGGGAACCCTTCCGCAAGGTTAAAGCGCATCTGATAACCAAAAACACTGATGGTACCTGTACCGGTGCGATCGGTTTTCACTACACCGTCAGCCAAGATATGTCGTAATAGATCCTGGTAGGCTTTCATCTCATGATGGCTTTAATCCGTTTGGACGCTGCAAGATAGTTTTTTCTTATTAGGTATATAAAAAAACCGAATATGAAATATAAAATCCAGGGCAATATATGAAGATTTCTTCATGAATTTGGAGTCTCCCTATTTTGAACATAATTGCCCAGGTTGGAGGGAAGTTCGGGATCTGACTACTGACAATATCCGTTTTAATCAGGCCGGTCCTGGTTCCAATAATTCCTGACCATTGGGTAAAAAAACAAAAAGGCCCTTCCGTTACCAGAAAGACCTTTCATCGTTTTAAGTCAGGTTTAGCGACTATTCATTGGATTCAGCCTGTTGTAAAAGGCCTTCGGCATGTGTTTTTAAATTAGCTGGAGGATTCATTCCCAAACATTTTTTCAATGCGGAAACGGCTTTATCCTTTTCTCCATTGGAAAGATATCCTTCGGCGAGGCTATCCCACACGTTTGGATCATCTCCATTTTTGGCCACATTTGCTTCGAAGATCTCCACTGCACCCACCGTGTTCCCAGCCATTAACAGCTGATAGCCATAGGCGTTCAATTCCTGATTGGAGCCCATCGATATGGCTTTTGCTTTCAGGCTTTCGGCTTCCTTGGTCTTACCCTCCTTCTTAAGAATAGCGACCTTCACCATGGAGGGATTCATACCTCCGCCCTGAGCGATAGCGACATCCGCCCAGTCAGCTGCCTGATCCATACTTTCCTGTTTCATCGCGTAATTTGCTGCTGCCGCATACTCCTTCCAGGTTACATTGCCGCGGGAAAGATCTTCCCGGATAGAAGTCAATTCTGCCCCAACAGCAGCTTGTCCGGTTAACCCTTTCGATTTACTGCTCAGTTGGGCCTTGCGCAGGATGTTCTGTGCATTTGGCGCCATAAATACCGAGCGCGTTGCCCACTGGAGCCCCTGTTCCAAATGGGTATTATTCACCAGGCAATACCCAGCCGCTTCATGCCAACCTTGCCAGGTCCATCCCGGTTTAGTCCTTAGCTGATCGGCGAGACTCTCCACCACCGTTTTTCCAACATCCACCGTAATTTGAAAGCTAATGGCTTTATCCCCCCAGGTAACCGCGCAGTTTACCGCTTCGGGAGTTAAATCTTCAAAGTTGTATTCCAACCGTTCACGAGGTTTATCAGCTGGAATAAAAGTTGCATTTACGCGAAGAGCATCCTCGGCTGGATCGTAGCTGAAACTTCCCCAGGAGGTACTATTCCGGGAGAAAATAGCCGTAACTGATTTCTCCTCCACCAAAAAATGCAGTCCGTACTTTCCGGCGTCCAATGGTTTCCCATTAATTTGGACCGGTGTCGAAACCTCTATGACGGTATTCTCATTGGCACCGGCACGCCAAACCTGGCCGAAAGGCACCAGTTCACCCCAGATAATCCGTCCGTTTACAGCCGGACGATGGTAATCCACTTTTATCCGGGTAAGCCCGATTTGCTGCATGACAGATGCTGCGGGGCTCACGTCAGGCGTGACGGTTAATTGCGTTTGAGCCCCAGCCGGGAGGGTTAACAAAACCACTAAAAAGGTCCAGAATAATCTCATATTGTCAGGTTTATACCGGAAGTTAAATGGTAGCCAGGCAATCAGGCACACTTAAGTGATGAATGGTTTTATTCTGTGGCAAGTCGTTATTCCTTCCTTCTTATCTTCCAGAAAATGGATGTAATGAACCAATTGATTAGCTTTGCCACGACCCAAAAACGGGGTCTGTTTACCCCAAATTATTAACAGATCAACCGGCATTTTGAAAGCAAAGCCACATATCGTATTAATAGGTCCTGCCTACCCCTACCGGGGAGGGATTGCTTCCTTTATCCACCGATTGGGTGAAGAATACCGTAAACATGATTATTCGGTTGAAATCATCACTTTCACCTATCAATATCCCGGCTTTCTATTCCCCGGGACCAGCCAATACAATAGCGGTCCAAATCCGACCACCATTCCAATTGAGCGGAAAATCCATGCCCTAAATCCCATATCCTGGATCCGGACCGGTCTTTACATCCGAAAAAAGAAACCAAGCCGGGTACTTATCAACTACTGGATGCCGTTCTTTGGGCTTTGTTTTGCAGTAATTGCCCGCATAGCCAGTGGAAATCTGTTCACCACCATCACCAGTGTTATCCATAACATCATTCCCCACGAAAAAAGACCTTTTGACCGCCTCTTTACCCAACAGTTTGTGAACGCATCCGATGAATTTATTGTCTTGTCCAGGAAAGTGGAAGAACAGATGCAACTTTTCATCAACAAGCAACCGGTACGCTATCATCCGCACCCTATTTATGACAACTATGGCGTACCTGTTGACCGTCAGACAGCATTGACTGCATTAAAACTGGAACCAGATTATCGCTACATCCTTTACTTTGGTTTTATCCGTAAATACAAAGGATTGGATCTGTTGATCCGCAGCATGAAAGATCCCTATTTTCATGAAAACCGCATCCGGCTGCTTATTGCCGGTGAATATTATGAACCAAAGGAAGAATATCAAGCCCTCATCAAGGCGCTCCCTTATCCGGAAGTGATCCTGGAACATTCCGAATTTATTCCGGATGATCGGGTGAGATATTATTTCAGCGCTGTTGATCTTGTCGCGCAGCCTTACCGGTCGGCCACCCAGAGCGGCATTTCACAACTAGCCATTTATTTTGAAAAACCCATGGTGGTCACCCGGGTAGGAGGTCTTCCTGAAATAATCGGGGATCGCAAGGGAGGATTGGTTGTCGATGCGGAACCTGACGCCATTGGAGCTGCGATCAAAACCTACTTCCAGGAGGGCCATCAGGCCGAATACACCCGCTACATTCAATCCATTAAGCCAATGTATTCCTGGACGGCATTTTTTGAATGCATCGAACAGCCAGGAAAAATCCCATCCAATTCCAAGCCATGAAAGAACAAATAGCCGACATCATCCAGTCCAGCATCCGGGTCAAAGAGCAATTGCTTAAGGACCCTGAACTGATCCATCGAACCGCTCAAGCGGTTGATGCTTGTGTGACCGCCCTTTCCCGAGATAGTAAAATTTGGTTTTGCGGTAATGGGGGAAGCGCAGCCGATGCCCAACATTTGGCGGCTGAACTTTCCGGTAGATTTTATCGCGATCGTGCTCCGCTTTTTGCAGAGGCATTACATGTTAATTCATCCTATTTGACTGCCGTCGCCAATGACTATTCCTTTGATGAAGTTTATGCCCGCCTGGTTCGTGCAAAAGGCCGGCCCGGAGATGTCTTGTTTGGTTTAAGTACCTCCGGGAATTCGCCAAATATTCTGCGGGCCTTTGAGGAAGCTAATCAGCGATCCATTACAACCATCGCGATGACGGGGCAAAGCGGCGGCAAACTAGGGCCAAGCGCTACCATACTGATCAATGTCCCCTCTACCGACACGCCCCGGATCCAGGAGAGTCACATCCTTCTCGGACACATCATCTGTGAATTGATCGAACAGAAACTGTTTCTTTAAGATATCCGTGGTGACCTTACGCTCCTGACCAGGCTATGATACGCGGGGATTACTTTTCTTTCAGGTAAGCGCGTATTTCCGATTTATGCCCCCGACTGGAAGACCAACTCATTTGATTGGAAAGGATAACGCGATAGGTATTATTTCCGAGGTAATGGACCTGCATGATGTGCAGACGATTGACCACATACGATCGATGGATCCGCAGGAACATTTTTTCTGGCATTTTATCAATCATCTCCGCCAGGGTCATTCGCACCAGATATCTGGTGTCCAGTGTATACACATGAAGGTAGTTGCCGTCGGCACGAATTCCGATCAGGCCATCGTAACGAAGGGTTTTGTCAATGCCATTGGCATCTTTAACGACCAGGGTGGCTTCATCCGGTCCGGATATTGCAACCGATGGTTGCTCCGGTGGGCTCCCTTTCTGACGGCTTAGCAGGATCTGATTCCGGGCATGGTCGTAAGCCCGGGCAAACCGTTGGTCATCGTACGGCTTCAACAGGTAATCAATGGCCTGGACGGCAAAAGCTTGGACGGCATACTGGTCATAGGCGGTCACAAAGATGATAAATGGTTTGGAAGCTTCTCCCCGCATCTCAAGAACCTCAAAACCGTTAAAATCAGGCATGTGAATATCCAGAAAGATCAGATCTGGCTGGTGTTCGCGCATCTGCTGGATAGCTTCCTTCCCATTGCGCGCTTCACCAATTACATCAACTTCCGGATAGAGCGCTAGGAGCCGTAGTATTCTGGCGCGAGCCAGCGGCTCATCATCAATGACCAGAGTCCTAATGCGCTGCATGTTAAGCCATCTTTTTGGGAAGGACCACGGTAACAACGAACCCCGGATGTCGATCTCCTGCAATCACCAGGCTGGCCTGATCCTGGTATATGAGCTCAAGACGTTCTTTAACATTTCGTAACCCGATTCCCTTCTGAAATAAGTCCGCAAATGCTTCCGTGGCGCCCTTACCATCATCTGCTACCTTAAGGCATAGCCGATCTCCATCACACCATTTAGCAGACACCCTGATGGTACATGCTTCCAGTCGTCCGGAAAAACCATGCTTCAGGGCATTCTCCATCAAAGGCTGGAGTATAAATGCCGGTACCAGGACGCCATGGGTTCCCGGGTCAATATCGTAATCAATCCTGAGGCGATCGTTAAAACGTACCTGTTCGATATCCAAATAATTGCGGACGAATTCCAATTCTTTTTCAAATGGGATTAAATGATTTTCATGGGTTGCCAGCAAACCCCTTAAAAGATCTCCTAACTTCCGGACCATGGTCTGCGCTGCCTTGGGGTCAATATCAACCAGAGAGGATATGGTATTCAGCGTATTGAACAAAAAATGCGGCTGGAGCTGCAACCGCAATGCATCCAGCTGGGACTGATTGCGCTGGGACTCCAACCGAACCAGCTCCAATTCCTTTTGTTTGAACTTCCTGGAAGAATCAATACCGGCAAAAACGAGATATAAAACCCAATACTCGACCCACTGACCAATGAAACCGGCAGGTATGCGTACCGAAGTGTTACGAATCATCTCCCAGGTGATCTTTTCATATCCGGTCAGGTGGTATGGAACCCACCAGACAACATAGGACATGATTTCATGAAACATTGCAATCACCATACTGAATCCGATAGCCTGTACCCACCGCCAGGATGTGGTTCCCTTTCCAACCGGAAACTGTAACAATGCCCAGTAAACTAATGGAGCAATAAATCCCCACAATGTCTGGTTGGTGAAGGGTGGGATAAAGTAATTCTCAAAAGTCCATTTGGTTATCTCCCCGGACATCCAGAAAGTAAAATAAAACCGCAAACCCAGGAGTAATCCCAGACCAATACCCAACAGGATCATATAGAGGTAAGGGACCGGTAATTGTCCCCAAAAACTACGAATCCCGGATTGGCTTAGCGATTTATTCATTACGGCTAAAATACAGGATTTATCTCCTCGAAGACTGCGTATTACCTGACAGCCAATGAATATGGGACCAATAGGTCAAACAAGGGACTAATGGTTTTCTGCCATTCTTTCGATGCATCTGCTGCTGCACTTGATATATTTTGTATTTTTTTGGCCAAATTCTAATTCACCCAATTTTTACCTATGGCACAGAAAATTTCAAGAAAATCCTTTTTAGGTGGTATTGCGGCGCTTACAGGATATTCTACGTTACAACCTTTTATACCGGAATACCGGCCTGAAACAAGTGATCACTCCGGAATTCAACTTGGTCTGGCATCCTATACCTGCCGGGAGTTTAGCCTGGATGACACCATTGCAATGGCGAAACGGGTCGGATTGATGAACATAGGATTGAAGAGCATGCACCTGCCCCTCGAGGCCTCTGATGATGAAATCAGGATGGCAGCTCAAAAGGTCCGGGATGCAGGACTCAATCTGTATGCTGCCGGTGTAATTTACATGAAATCAGCCGAAGAAGTGGCCAATGCCTTCAACTATGCCCAGGTAGCCGGCATTGGAGTGATCGTGGGGGTTCCCAATCACGACCTATTACCTCAGGTTAATGAATTGGTAAAGAAAACAAACATCAAAGTTGCGATCCATAATCATGGTCCCGGTGACAGCCTGTACTCCAGCGTGAATGATGTACATAATCTGATCAAAGATCTTGATCCACGGGTAGGATTTTGCATTGATATTGGCCATGTGGTGCGTATCAATGAAGATCCTGCTCAGATGATTATGAAATACCATGACCGGTTGTACGATCTTCACCTTAAGGATGAAACTCAAAATACGGCAGAGGGGACCCCACTGGAAATCGGCCGGGGTGTCATCGATATTCCGTCGGTGATCAAAGCATTGCAAAAAGTCAAGTACCAGGGATTTGCGGCCATAGAATACGAAAAGGATGGAAAAGATCCGCTTCCCGGCTTAGCCGAATCGGTCGGTTATCTGCATGGGGTTTTGAAGATGCTTACGTAAACCGTTTTATTCCGGGGTCAGCTAATTTCAAAAGCATCGCATTAGAATGGGCCATGCTACTGCGAATGCTTTTATATGGTTTAGGTTAACTATCCCAGGCCATATAAGCTGGCACCTTTTGTAAAAAGCTTATCGGCCTCGTTTTTAGTTCTTGCATCGACCTCCAGAACCGGAGCGTGATGTGGTTTGATGCGGGCGTCAATGATCAATGGCCCATGGCATCCCCAATGTTTGTCCTCATTAAAAGCGTCCACTCCCGAAATATCCGGAGCTGGGTTGGATCGAGTAAAGGTCACCCAAAGAAAATTATTCAGCGTCTTGGCGCAAAAGGCTGCATCATCCACAAGGACCAGCAGCGGGAACTGATCTGCCAAACGCACGGAGACAAATTGGATCAACTCATCCTTCCAAGCCTTTTCAGCAACAGCATTTTGGTAGCCAGAAGTCTCCAAACAAAGTATCCCGGGAAGTGGCACTGTAATCTTGGTTATCCTTTCCACAACCGGAAAATCGCCAGGTACCGTGTCTCCAAGTGTTCTTATCCTGGAACCGCGGGCAGCAATCACCAGTTTGGACCCGGCATTCCAATGATCTCCCGAATAATCGAGGGTATCAATGGTTGTCTGGGTCTGAAAATGAAGATCGCGCTCCCAGCGTACACGTTCCAGCACATGACCTAAGAAACGGGGAATATCATCGGTATTGAGATCTGTGTCCTCATCCTGAGCGGCAATAATCAGGTATTTGGCAAGCGAGGTTTGGCCTTTGCCGAGCAGGTGATTGGCAATCGTGAGAATCTCTTCAGGCCTTCGATCGCGGAATGGCATGTAACGTTCCTTTCCAACGGCTAACAGCAAAGGATGTACTCCGGCCGCATCAACTGCATTCAATGAAACCAGTCCGGGAAATTCCGTTGAGGCTAAAGGCTTTACGATCTCATGAATCAGATATCCAAACCAGGAATCTTCCTGGGGTGGCCTGCCTACGACCGTAAAGTGCCAAACGGCATCTTTACGGTGATAAACCTTATCCACCCGCATAACCGGGAAAGGATGTTCAAGACTGTAGTAGCCCAGATGATCACCAAAAGGACCTTCCGGTTTCAATGATCCGGGCAAAATCTCACCGGTAATACAAAAATCAGCATCAGCACTGATAACATGGTCGCCATCCCACCGGTACCGGTACCGCCTGCCAGCCAACATCCCGGCAAAAGTCATTTCCGACAATCCTTCCGGTAATGGCATAATGGCCGTAAATGCAAAGCTTGGCAAGCCACCCACAAACACCGATGCAGGAAAAGGAATTCCTTCAGCCTGGTAAGCCTGATGATGGATCCCAATCCCTCGATGCAATTGATAGTGCAGTCCTACTTCTTTGTTCGGTTGGTAAGCATTCCCGGATAACTGGATGCGGTACATGCCCAGGTTGGAATGCATGATGTTTTTATCCCGCGGTGGTAGTGTGCAAACCTGGGGAAGCGTAATAAAAGCCCCGCCATCATTGGGCCAGCCGACGACCTGTGGCAATTGATCAATGGTCGTCTGACCATATTCAACCGGTGTGACGCGCCGCATTCTTCTGGGGAGAGCGCTCAACGCTGTCCATCCGACCCGGGGTGCCCGATACCAATTGGAAAGGAGATATGCCGGATCATTTTTTACCCGGACAAGTTCTTCAACGCGCGCCAGGGTATGCCGGAATAAAAAGCGGACTCTCTCTTTACTCCCATAAACATTGGAAGCAGCTGAAAATGGACTACCCTTGACCTTACGGAACCATAAAGCAGGCCCCCCTGCTTCAAAGACGCGTCGATGTACCTCTGCCATTACCAGATGGGGATCCACTTCTTCCCGCACTTCCACCAGATGTCCCTGGCGCTTTAAATCTTCTAGACTGTCTCGCAAGCTACGGTACATGAATCCTTATTTTCGCTTGTAAAATAACAGTTGTCTCCATATGTTTGATCAAATAGCAGTTCCTGACATGTTGATGCCGGTATTTTGCAGCCAGATCATCCTACCATCCCGCCAATCCAATGCTGATGGTAACTCGTGAAATACCTGCAGAATTGGCAGCTTGGTTGGCCGAATCGCTTAAGGAAGAATACGAACCGTTTCAACAATCGATTCAGGAGGATCCTGTGATTGGTCTTCGTACCAATCCCGCTAAATCCTATCCGATACCCTGGGCTACACGTCCTGTCCCCTGGCACCCAAACGGATATTTTTTGGATGTCCGGCCGGGGTTTACCCTGGACCCGGGATTTCATGCCGGAGCTTATTATGTTCAGGATCCTGCGACCATGGCTATTTATTCCACTTTAAAGGATGCCCTACAGGGCGGCCCAAAAAGGATATTAGACTTGTGTGCCGCTCCGGGAGGCAAATCGACCCTGATCGCATCACTGCTCCGATCTGACGATATCCTCCTGGCCAATGAAGTAGCGCCTCAACGGTATCATATCCTCCTTGAAAATCTCACTAAGTGGGGAATTCCAAATGTACTCACGCTCTCAACCGCCCCTGAACAACTACAATCCGCCTGTCCTGCCGCCTTTGATGTGATCCTGGTCGATGCCCCCTGCTCCGGTGAAGGTATGTTCCGCAAGGAACCGGTTGCTTTGGAACAATGGTCAACTGGCCTGGTCCGGCAATGTGCCCTCCGGCAAGAAAAAATCCTGGATTCGGCCTGGGAGTTACTTGCTCCGGGCGGCCTGTTGATTTATTCCACTTGTACCTTCAATCACTTCGAGAACATGGATCAAATGGATCGAATTCTTGGCAGGATAACAAATGCTACCCCGGTCCACATCCAGGAACATGTCTCCGGTATCTCCCGTATAGATACCGATGCCGCCATTGGTTATCAATGCTGGCCCCACCGGGTTTCCGGAGAGGGCTTCTTCTTTGCAGCGCTGAAGAAATCAGAAAATCTGCATCACTCTTCCCGGAAGAAATCCAGACCCCTCCCAAAGATTCATTCTTCCATGGCTAAAGAATTGGCACATCACATCACCAATTATCAGAGCCAGTCGGCTTTGGTCCATAATCATTTCCTATACGCCGTACCTGCCATTCAACTAGACTTTATCTCCATGCTTTTGCAGCATTTCCCTAAGACAGAGCCGGTGGCCTGCCTGGGACAATGGATCGGAAATCAAATTAAACCGCATCCGGCTTTAGCATTATCCACCAGCTATGGTGGCTCCTACCCTGACCTGGAATTGGAACTGGAACAAGCACTAGCCTTTCTTGCGCAACAGGCATTACCTATCCAGGCTTCGTCCGGGTGGTTGAGGGTTACTTATCAAGGCCTGGGGCTGGGCTGGGTTAAGTCTGTTGGCGGACGGTTAAATAATTATCATCCCAAACATTGGCGCATCAGACATTTGCCCCGCGACATGGAATGATGGTCAGACACCATTCCGCCTTTCATGCATCACAATTCGAAAGGGATCAACTACTTTCATTTTATGCTTACTTTCCTAACCGGGAATTTTTCTTAATTTCCCGCATCCAATTGGATAGAAAGCAACCGATAACACAAAACCATCGCACGTATGAAGAAATTTTTCCTCGCATTGGGAGGATTCCTTTTCCTCCAGGTTTCCCTATTTAGCCAAGCAGCTGTTGATACTTCAGGGTTAGACTACCGTATCAACGAGGCATTTACACCATTTTCAGATGCCTGGCAAAACATCGTTTTATACCCAATTCCATTGGGTGGGGGCAAAGAGTTACCCATCGTTTTGCTACTGCTTATCGGTGGTGCGTTGTTTTTTACCATTTACTTCTCATTTGTCAACATCCGCCGGTTTCCTCTTGCTATCCGGGTTGTCCGTGGACAATACGATGAAATGGATCACCATGAAGCCATTTCTCCGGATTCTTCCATTGTTGTTGACGGCGACGTCCTCAGGACCATTGAAGATGAGAGCAAGCATGGCGAGGTAAGCCATTTTCAAGCTTTGGCCACGGCTGTCTCCGGTACGGTAGGCCTTGGGAACATCGCTGGGGTCGCACTGGCTATCGCATTGGGCGGTCCTGGTGCCACTTTTTGGATGATTATCTGTGGTTTATTGGGAATGTCTACAAAATTTGTCGAATGTACACTTGGTGTTAAATACCGGGATATCGGACCAGATGGTACGGTATATGGCGGTCCGATGTATTATCTGTCAAAAGGATTAAAAGAAAAAGGATTCACCGGTCTGGGCAAAGCATTGTCATTCATCTTTGCCTTTCTATGCGTAGGTGCATCTTTCGGAGGCGGTAATGCAGCTCAATCCAATCAGGCAGCTTCCCAGCTGGCATCCATGCTGGGCATGCAGGGCGGAGCTTCAGGAACCATCATCGGAGTTGTTCTTGCTATCGTTGTCGGTTTTGTTATCATTGGAGGGATCAAACGAATTGCTTCCGTAACGGAGAAGATCGTACCATTCATGGCCATTCTTTACGTTGCCGCTTGCGTGTTTATCGTATTCGAACACTTCAGCCTGATCGATGATGCATTTATTTTGATCATGAAAGGAGCCTTTACTCCGCAAGCCGGTTTAGGCGGTTTGGTTGGTGTTTTGATTATCGGTTTCCGTCGTGCTGCATTTTCAAACGAAGCTGGTGCAGGCTCAGCCGCAATCGCCCACTCTGCCGTTAAAACAAAATTTCCTGCTTCTGAGGGTTTGGTTGCCTTGCTTGAACCGTTCATTGATACCGTCGTAATCTGTACGATGACCGCGTTGGTTATCATCTTTTACAATTTCAACGGCGTATTTGAATATGGCACTGGCTCGGTGGTTGTCAACGGTGTAACGGTGGAAGGCTCAACCCTTACCTCCCTGGCATTTGGAGAGAGAATATCGTGGTTTCCTTACGTGCTGACCATAGCCATTGTGTTATTTGCCGTATCGACGATGATCTCCTGGTCCTATTACGGCTTGCAGTCCTGGAAATATTTATTTGGAAGAAGCAAAGCAGCGGATTTATCGTATAAAGTGATATTCCTGATCTTCATTGTCATTGGCGCAGCAGCGAACATGAGTGCAGTCTGGGGTTTCTCAGATGCCATGATTCTGGCACTGGTATTCCCGAATATGATCGGTCTGCTCCTTCTTTTCCCAAGGGTAAGGGAGGAACTCAACCGGTATTTACAGGGCATCAAGAAGTGGAGTCTCGCTTCTAAATAGATCAACCGTAGTTGCCGGGATTTCATCCAATTGTTAACCCGGCAAACCGATACTTTGAAGCGTCAGTCCTATGGCATCAGACAAGAAACGCCCAGGAAAACCCAAAAAGTCTTCCGACCGGATACCGGCAATGTCTCTGGCTTGGTGGTGGGGTTTAATTCCAGCATTAATAACGCTGATCATTTATATTCCGGCATTCCAGTTGGGCTGGACGAACTGGGATGATCCGCGCTATATCCTGGAAAACGAAGCCATACTACAAATGGACTGGGGATCACTGATAACCCAGTCTTTTGTGGGCAACTATCATCCCCTGACCATGTTATCACTTGGCCTTGATCACCTCTTGTTTGGCACATCGGCCTCAGGGTACCACCTGGTCAATGTTCTGCTCCATACGCTCTCAACCGTGCTGGTTTACTTCCTGTTTGCAAAGATGTCCCGAAATGGCTGGGTTGGATTTTTTACCGCTTTGCTTTTTGGTATTCACCCCATGCACGTTGAGTCTGTAGCCTGGATTGCTGAACGTAAGGATGTGCTGTATGGCCTCTTTTTTATCGCCGGCCTTTTAGCATACCTTCGATTTCAGAAGGATCGAAACCGTGTGTATTACGCAGCAACACTGCTCTTCTTTTTGCTTGCCGTACTTTCGAAAGCTATGGCTATTGTCTTTCCAGTGGCCATGTTACTCATGGATTATTGGAAAAATGGCCGCTTCAAACAAGAAGCACGCAACTGGATAGACAAATTGCCTTTTTTTGTAGTGGCCATAGGGATGGGCATTCTGGCTATTGTTGTCCAGCAACAGGCAGGGGCCGTATCGAAACTCGAAGTGTTAACCTGGTACAACCGGATAACCGTTGGATTTTATGGACTGGCCATGTATCCGATTAAGTTGTTATTCCCTTTCCATTTGAGCAATGTGTACCCTTATCCCAGGCTGACATCTTCTGGCTTATTCCCGTTCAGCTACTATCTGATAGCACTTGCCGGCGCTGCCTTCCTTATTCTGATTTACATCCAGTGGCGACGCAAAAAAATGTTAATGTTCTGGAGCTTTAGCTTTTACGCCCTTATGGTTGTCATGGTCCTGCAATGGATTTCCATTGGGTCAGCGGTCATGGCGGATCGCTATACATATCTTTCCTCTCTGGGCATCTTTTTTCTCGTTACCGCAGGTACCTCCATACATCTGGGCCGATTTAATAAGGGACTGCTATGGCTTGGTTTTCTTGCCGTACTCACCGTGGTGTACGGTTCCGTCACCTGGACAAGAATCCCGGTTTGGTCATCCAGTGAAACACTCTGGAGAGACATGATTCATAAATATCCAAACCGCTACGCCACTGGGTATAAAAATCTTGGGAATTACCTCGCGCAGTCCGGAAAGACAGAAGAAGCCCACCGGATGCTGAATACAGGTGCAGGATTAGATCCTTTTGATGCGGAGATTCAGGAGTCCCTGGGTAATGTAAATAGCATGGAGGGCAAGGTAGATGTTGCCATTCGCAATTACGATGAAGCACTTAAATTGGATCCTAATTTAATTTCCGTTTATCAAAACCGGGGAATTGCCTATTCGCTGCGGAAAGATTATAAACTCGCGATCAACGACTTTGATAAAGCGCTGGAAATGGGTTCCTCCGAGCGGGATGTGTTGCCTAACCGCTCCTTTGCATTATTGTCGATGGGACGGCTTCAGGAAGCGATTGATGGATTTACACGCTGCATCGAACTGAACCCGAATGAAGGATCCTTTGACTATTTTATTTCACAAGCCTACTTCAACAGCGGAAACCTGACCAATGCCCGGGAATTCCTAAATTCGGCGAAGCAAAAAGGTTATGCCTCCATCAGTCCGGATTACGAGGATAAATTGAGATAAAGCTTTCAAAAGCAGTTGTGCAAAATTTTAGGACTTCCCTAATTTTGTTGGAAATTGCATCCATGACACCCTTTCCACCTCCGCACCAGGTTGTCCTCTCACTGGGAGGTAATGTAGGACAAGTTCTGGATACATTTGCACGATCAAAAGAAATGCTGGTTAATACCATTGGTCCAATTATCCAGTCCAGCCGGCTTTATTTTACAGAACCTTGGGGAGAACCGGACCAACCTCATTTCTTCAATCAAGTCATCCTGATTGAAACTGGACTTTCCCCTTTACAGGTTTTGCAGGCGTGTCAACAAATAGAAACAGATTTTGACCGTAAGCGCTCTGTGCGCTGGGGGCCTCGCACATTGGATATTGACATCCTTTTTTATGACCATCTGGTTTTGGAAACTGAAGAACTTACCATCCCGCACCCAAGAATACATGAAAGAAATTTTATATTGGTCCCGTTAATGGAAATTATTCCCGACTGGGTCCATCCGGTCTACGATCTGAGCATTGAAGAATTGTATGTGCAATGCGAAGATTTTAATGAAGTTATGATTGCCGAAGAAGAATGAGCCAATCAATACCACATCAGTACATTTGCATCGAAGGCAATATTGGTGCCGGAAAGACCACGTTGTGCCAGCGTCTTGCCCAGGATTTTAACTGCAATCTGGTTCTGGAAGAATTCACGGATAATCCATTTCTCCCTCATTTTTATAAAGATCCGGCTCGATTTGCCTTGCCGCTTGAGTTATTTTTTATGACGGAAAGGCACAAACAACTGGAAAAATCGCTCATTCATCAGGACCTTTTCCATGAATTTATTGTAGCCGATTATTTCTTTCTCAAAACATTGTTGTTTGCAAAAAACAATCTCAAAGAGGATGAATACCGGCTTTTTCAACGCATGTTTTTTACTCTTGCCAATAATTTCCCAAACCCGGATCTGCTAATTTATCTGCACCGATCGCCCGAAAACTTGCTTAAAAATATCGCCCAGAGAGGCCGGCAATTTGAAGCGGAAATTCAGCTTAATTATTTGAAAGCTCTTCAGGATATCTATTTTGAGTATTTCCGGTCTGAAGTGAGCTTCCCAATTATCATACTGGATGCGGACCGTCTTGATTTCCTGTCCAATGAACAGGATTATAATGAAATTAAGACCTTAATCACCAGAACTTATCAGCCGGGAGTACATCGAATCCAACTGATCAATTAATTAATATTGATCAGACAGAATAAATTGATATTGGATAATCATCCGTGTGCCCCACCGGTTTATCCTGGTTAACGCATCCTCCAGTCGCAACCCCACCAGATGATCCCGCCATCGGATCCTGGCCTGAAATCCCCCGTGCATCAATTGCAGTCCGTAGGGATCGCGATTCAATCCCAGGATTCCTCCAATTTGGAATGTCGTTTCTTCTCTCTCCTGTCTTCCTATCCGGATAAATCCCTGAGCTTGCAGGTCCGTAAAATGAGCCAGGCGGGTAAACCACCATTCCGTACCAAGAATCACTTGGCTGGTATGCTGATACTCGACCTGACCCAGAAATTGCATCTGGGCCGGAATCTCATACGACCATCCATCCATATTCAAGGATGGCGTATTCAGCGCTGCAACGGACGGTATCAGCATGATGCTCCAACGGCCAACGAATGCCTGGTAAAAAAGCCCGGCATTAACCACTGGCTGGACATTAGAACTCCAGTTCACACCATTCAGATTTTCAAGGGCATTGATAGTTGGATCAAATTGGTATAGCTGATCATTGAACTGGCTCGAAAAAATCCAGTTGCCGGACTCCATATTCAAATGAAAAAGACCAAGTTGAGCACCGGCTCCGATCACCTGGCGGATGGTGGCTCGTTGATCACCCAGTTCACGGCGATAGGCAATTCCAGCCGCAAGCTGTTGATTGCGAAAAAGCGATCCAACCCGCTGATCGCGGATCGACAGGCCGAGCGCCAGATGATCATAATCGGTTTGAAGGATACGGATCGCCGCATCTGCATTCCAGATGCGTACCCGGGTTGCGCTTTCTTGACCTTGAGATGACAGATAGACTCCCGCTTCGAGACTGCCTTCAGCTCCAATTCGGGCCGGCATGGTACTGGGGTCCGGCCACGTAACGGTCAATGTTTGCCCGGAAGCAATACCTTGCACAAAAAGACAAAAACAGAAGATCACGAGCCATCTTATCATCGCAGTAATTGTATCCATCCGCTGGTCGATTCTTGCTTTCCGGGTCTGGTTTCGGCACGGACCAGCCAACGATATACGCCTGCTGGAACAGCTTTTCCTCTAAAGGTGCCGTCCCACCCAGTCGTTCGGTCATTTAATTGATCCGTGTCTGAATCGTAAATCAGGTTTCCTAACCGGTCCCAAACCATTACCTCCAAAAGATGGATGGGCGGCGTTCCATGAATCACAAAGTGATCATTGAGCCCATCGCCATTGGGCGTAAATGCTGTTGGAACTTCGATCAGTATTTCATCTTCAACCGATACCTCCAGAAAATCTTCGGCCCGGCATCCCTTCCCATCTAAAACCATCACTTTAATGGATGTAGAATATTCAGGCTGAAGCAATAGCTCCGGACAATTCATGCAATCTGCCGGCACCTCACTGCCTGTCCACACCAGCGTAGGGTCACCCTGGGCATTTTCGATAACCGGGTTGATCAATATTGTCTGTCCATAACGTATGACGGTATCTCGTCCCAAATCGATAGACAGACTGTCCGGAGACAGGACTAAAACAGTATCCTGAGCTGTACAATCTGCCTGGTCGCGGACAAAAAGCCGATACATACCTTCGGATAAGTCCCGGAAAAGCCCATTTGTTTGCCATTGCAGGCTATCCAGGGAAAAGAAAACCGACCCGTTAGATTGTTGTACCTGGACCATGAATAATCCATCCTGGTACCCGGCACAGGTCACATCACTTGCCGTAATAGAAAAGCGCAAGGTATCCAGTGGCACTATTTCAAATGTCCTGGAGAAGTTGCATCCACGGCTATCATGAACAAAGGCCGTATACTTACCTGGCTCAGCCAGTTTGATGCCATAACCATTGCTCATGTATTTGGATCCCCCTGTCCAGATGATCGAATAGGGAGCAAATGCTGCATCCAGTTGCATATCTATCGATCCCAATGGGCCTAATAGGCAGCTCGGTTGGATGATCTTTTCTTCAAGCAATGCATTTCTTCCCGGAGATACCACCTGGCAGGCTACTGCCTGGCATCCTTCTCCGTCGGTTACCGTGACGCAGTAATTGCCGGGTTGAACTTCCGTCAGTTCATCAGCTTCCCAGCCATTGTTCCATTGATAAATATAAGGTGCGATGCCGCCGGATACGGTGACCCTTAAAACACCGCCATTTGCATCGGGGCAGGAAATAGCTTCGCTCTCCCACCCTACATCCAGCTTTTCGGGTTCACTTATCACCGTCATTGCCGAAACCTGACAACCTGATTGATCAGTGACTGTCACCCGGTAAGTGCCCGCAGCCAAATTGGACGCTACAGGGTTATCCAGGAATGGGTTATGAGCCCAGTCAAATCGAAATGGTCCGCTGGCTCCGGAGACATTCACGCGTATCTGTCCTGTCTTTAATCCAGCACAATGGATTTCCTGCTGCTCGATGCTGAGTTCCAAATCCTGAGGAACAGATAGCTCAACCGTCTTGTAGGCCACACAACCTTTTTGGTCGGTAACGATCACCTGGTTTGGTCCAAAAGGCAAATCAACCGGGTTCGGTTCATCGTTTCCATTGGACCATGCGAATGCGTAGGGCAAGTTGCCGCCAGTCACCTGCAGTTCCACATGCCCATCGTTCGCATACGGGCAAGTAACTTCCTGAATGATCCGGGCATCTACATGTAGCAGGTCAGGCTCCGAAATATGAAGGGTGTATGCTGTCTTGCAGCCATTCTCATCGGTCACCACCAAGGGGAATGTTCCGGCTGCCAAATCGCTAAAATGCCCGGTATGGTTTTCCGTACCCTGGAGCCAATAGGTGTACCCGGGAAGCTGTTGCACCTGATATTCTTCGATTCTTTGACCAAAACAAGCAACGGAAGTATCCCGTGGCTGGCTAATCTGAGGTCCGGTAATACAAGGCACGGCCGAGCAATTGTAGGTAAAAATGGAATCAAGGCACAACCCATCAACTTTGAGGTAAAAAGTATCAGGCGGAGCGGGTAAAGTGCCATAAACTTGGCGGAATGGCGGTCGGTTCGGAGGAAACCAGTCCAAACCATTCGTACTGACTTCATAATTTACCCCAACTTCATTATTCCACAAAAAAGTCAAACTATCTCCGGTAGCGACACACTGAATAGCTGTAGATTCCAACTTATTGGGAAGTACTTCCACATGCATTTGCCGGATATCCTGGCATCTTAACGTGGTACTCCGGATTAATGTATAATTCGCTGATGTATCGGGATTGGTGAAAAGTATGGGACAATTGATACAGGGACTTGAATTGTCACGGGTCCATTCCCAGGTCTCTTGAATCGGATCGTTCAAACTAAGGTTCCAGTCCCGCAACTGGCCTTCTTCCAGGCTGTGATTGTAAATGGTGAGATACCAGGTCCCCGTAACGGGTCCACTGTAAGGCAAATTTATAAACGGCAAAACATCCGGGCGATATGTTCCTATGAATGGCGGAGTAGCGTTTTGCCATAGCGTTGTTGAATCCCAGTTAAAACATACACTCGTCCATCCTCGCGGCCCCTGCCCTGATTCCATCAGGGGTATACGCACCCCACCAGGTGACGTTAAAAAGAGATCCCAGTTGGCATTCGTATTAGCATCGACCGCCAAACAGAATGACTGCAGCCACTGGATATCGAAATAAGGCGCAGGGAAATAAGGAATTTCCAAAGAGAAATCGTTTCTGCCCGGAACGACCGCTCCCCTGCTTCCCCTGAAATTATAACGCAATGTACTATTTTGATTGCCCAGAAACCCCAAGGCAGTTCCCTGACAAACCGTTGTGTCCTCAGGTAAGTCCTTCAGCGATTCAAACCCATCCAGGACGGTCAGCCGGACCGTGTCAGCACCACACGAGCCATAGGACAAAATCAAATAGATTTCCTCCGCACCCTCATCCAATTTATCCGGTAGAGGGACCAGTTGAAAAAGGATACTGCTTCCTGCCGGATCTTGCCGCACGGTCTCCCTTACATAAAGGTCATCATTATTTCCTCTCGTACCCAAAACCGAATAATGGACCGGAATCAGGGTGTCCAGCCAATCCAACTGAATTTGAATAGGATTACAGCCCTCCTGCAGAATCAACGGTTCCGGGAGCGATCCTTCGGTAATACGATAAGGTTTTGACTGAAAGCTATTTGCTTCGATAAAGACCCCGGTATCAAAATGATCATCTGCCAGATCGGCCAGTGCCAGCTCCATCTGATATTCGGCACAGGGCACCACCGCCGCGCTGGCGGTAAATGCGTCCAGGTAGGCATTAAAAGCAAAGATCTGTCCATCTGCATTGTCGTGGTAATATTGCGGATGCACTGGTATACAATCTGGCTTAATCGGGTTGCCCTGATGGATGGTATTAACCGAAACTATGGTCTCCGTACCCGGAACGACTGCCAGATTTTGTAGTAAGTATGTACCGCCTTCCGGCCGCGGTCCGGATAGGAAGAAACCAAATACATCATTAAAGCTGCTGCAGGTAAACTGCGGATACTCTTCAGAAGCAAAAAAATAGCGGAAGGAAATCCGGTTAGTCGCTGGCCGGAAACGTATCGTCAACTTAGCCACATCGAAAAGCAATTGTGCCGTGGTATCCAAGGTTTTGACCAGTGCTTCCAGACCTTCTGCACTATATCTCAGTCCGGAGGTCGATGTACTCAGATTATCGCTTCGATTAGGCTGTGCGATTGAATCCACCTCACCTGTCGACAGTACCATACCTTGATTGAAGCCGGTCGTCGCTTTTGGATCGGTAAAAAAACCCAGTGCCCTGGAATCTCCCTGGTAGCTGATAGACAAGATCTCGACGCCTCCGCCGACAAGGAACTTTCTGACAGCGTCTTCAAGCCTCCCGGGCAATTTATCCCCGGAATATACCTGTAATCCTTGCGACCACATGGACAAGGATACCAGCATAAAAACACCCAAAAGAATTCCACTTCTATTCATCGCCTCAAAGCTGTGTGTAAGTGGGGCGTGAAATTAAAAAATTTATGATCGGAGGGGTTGAAGCCCCTCATTTTTAACGCATGCCCAGGATCCATTAATCTATATAAGGGTGCTTTCCATCTAATAATCACAGGTGTCGATTGAACAAGCATTAGCTTTAGGAGATTTATTAGGTAAAGACACTTAAAGTCGGTCATGAAACAATTTTTTAAATTTCTTTTCGCATCCTGTCTTGGCACCATTCTGGCCTCGGTTATCGTGGTGTTCCTTGGAATTGCGATGGTTGGATGGTTTACCAAGGTTGCCGAAAAGCAAGTTGACATTAAGCCCAATACGGTATTGGACCTGTCACTGGACTACGCTTTACCCGAGCTCACCAATAATGTTCAGAATTTCACATTTTCCCTGGAGCAAAAGGATTATGTAGGCCTGCAGGACATAATCACTTTGCTTAAAAATGCTGAAGAAGATCATGACATCAAAGGGATTAAGATTGGCAGTCTGTCCAACCTGCATGGACAAGCCACCGCTTTGGCACTAAAGGAAGCCCTGGATGATTTTCGGAAATCAGGGAAATTTGTCGTGGCGGATGGCAGATACTTCGATAAAACCGGTTATCTGGTGGCATCCTCTGCTGATCACATTATTATAAATCCTATTGGCGGGGTTGACTTCCGCGGTTTTGCTTCGATAACCCCATTTTTTAAAGATGCGCTGGACAAAATCGGTGTAAAAATGGAAGTCTTCTACAAAGGTCAGTACAAGGGGGCTACAGAACCTTTCCGCCTGAACAAAATGAGTCCGCAAAACCGCTACCAGATTCGCGAATACCTGGAAAGCATTTATGCATTATATCTTAAAGAAATTGGTGAAGACCGCAACCAGACAACGGATCGTTTGCGGGAAATAGCTAATGAATTTCTCGCTCAAAATGCACAACAAGCCTTACAATATGGCCTGGTGGATGAGATCGGAGGCACCTTTGCGGCCGATGATTACATTCGCAAACAGATTGGTCTGGAAGCAGATGCGAAAATAAATTATGTCTCCATGGACGCTTACAAAAAAGCGCGTGGTCTGGGTACTAATTTTTCAGCCCGCGATAAAATTGCTGTATTATATGCTGAGGGGGACATCGTGGACGGAAGCACTACTGAAGGCGTCATCGGGGGAGAAAAGTACGCCAAACAACTGCGTAAGATCCGCCAGGATGATAAAATTAAAGCGCTCGTGCTTAGAGTAAACTCTCCGGGTGGTAGCATTATGGCCTCACAGGACATACTCTCTGAAATAGAACAAATCAAAGCTGCTGGCAAACCTGTCGTGGCTTCATATGGAGACTATGCCGCTTCCGGAGGTTACTTTATTTCCTGCAAATCGGACTACATCATCAGTGAGCCCAATACACTCACCGGATCGATCGGAGTCTTTCTGATGATGCCAAATTTTAATGGCTTGCTGGAGGATAAAATCGGCATCTCCATCGATACCGTCATAACCGGGAAATACGCGGCAGGTTTCACCTCACTACTTCCCCTATCTGATGAAGAAGGCAGGATACTTCAACTACAGACCGACAATTTTTATGATCTGTTTCTATCAAATGTTGCCGACGGTAGAAAAATGTCCAAAGAAGCCGTCCATGAAGTAGCTCAAGGAAGGGTTTGGACTGGAGAAGATGCCATTAAGGTTGGATTGGTCGATCAGATTGGAAGCCTAAATGATGCCATCAAGAAGGCAGCAGAACTTGCCGGCCTGGATGATTACCGGACCGCTTCTTATCCCTCGATCAAAGATCCGCTGACACGAATCATCGAACAGGTTACCGGCCAGAACTCCGATGACCTGATCGCTTCCAAACTGAAAGTCAAATTGGGTAAATGGGAACCCTATCTGCGTGAATTGGAATTCTGGCAAACCCATCAGGGACCGATGGCGAGATTGCCCTTTATCATCCAGGATTAACAAGCCCAACCGACCGGATTGATCAGCGTTTGATGATCAGGGCGGAGATCAACGTGATGAGCAACCCGATTGGAAAAATTTCCATAAATGTATAGCCAATCAGGACTATAGGTTTGCTGTAGTTCGCTTTCATTTGCTCCATCGATTGTATTTTGGACGAATCTCCCGCTGCTTGAAGTTGATCGATTTGATTCTGAAAATATTGCTCCATCATCACCTGCCCGGGCCCCATATAATAATAGATGGTCCAGCTGATCACATAGATGACAGTTGCAATCAAGGTAATCAATAGGCCTACTTTAACTCCCTGCCAAAAGGTGATCTGGCCTGCTTTTTCACGGTCCCGATATTGCCGTATGCCCAGGTAAATGGTGGAAAGGGCAATGATCATAGAGGCAAAACCGGCAATCTCGGTAAATCCACTTTCTTTACCTGCCACCAGAACAACCAATCCCATCACCAAGGGTATCAGGAAACCGGCTATTAATCCATTGGTTAAAATGATTTTTCGCATATTCTTTTTAGTACGAAAATATGAGCTAGAACAGAGGAAAGCATCCGACTAAAGTAGGATTTTAGCCCGGAGAAGACCTTAAAATTGGATCGATCATTGAATCCAGCCCATTTTCTTGGCGTGTTGGATTGCCTGAGTCCTGCGTTTGGTATCGGTCTTTTGCAGGATACGCGTGACGTGAGTTTTTACTGTACTTATCGCTATATACAAGTCTTCTGCAATTTCCTGATTTGATTTTCCGGATGCCATAGCGACGAGTACTTCGAATTCCCGGTCACTCAATTTTTCTGGGCTGGCGCATTGGTGATTCCATATCTGCGGCTTGTCGGCCGCCGCCTCTTCAAAGGCATCATTCATGAGCACCTGCTCGGAAAAATCTCCCGGTTTGGATATTTTACTTCCGGCCCAAACACCGACAACAGAGAATAGCAGTGCGACCCAGAAAAAGGCCCATTGGGGATCAATGGTTTCGAGCCGGTAATTGAATTCGAGCCATAGGATAAAGACCGAGGAGCCTCCAAAAAGCAGCCCATACTTGATGATGTATAGCCATCTGATTCGAAATAGGCGTACACTACCGGAAATCATATGTTGATATTACCTTTACCTTCAGGATCTTCTTACAGCGATTCATTCAAAGATAATGATCATTGCTTCTTCATCCAATCCGACCATAAAACAGATCAACCGGTTACGTGAAAAATCCCGTGCCAGAAGGCAGGATCAATTGTTTGTTATGGAGGATTGGAAGGAGATTCGTATGGCCATAGAAAACGGGTACCTCATCAATCAGTTGGTCATGCGTGAGGGTGCCCTCCTGCCCAAGGATTGGCTGCCCTCCTCGATACCCATCAGTATTGTAAAAAATGAATTATTCACCAACCTGGTATACCGGTCAGGCACGGTTGATGTCTGCGCTATAGCTGCAGCGAAGCCTCATCCTTTGAGTTCCTTACAGCAATTAAAAGGGCCTGCTTGCTATTTGGTCCTGGATCAGGTTGAAAAGCCGGGCAATATTGGGGCTATCCTGCGCACGGCAGATGCCGCTGGATTGGCTGGAGTCATCGTCGTGGATGCGGTCTCTGATCTGTATAATCCCAATGTGATCCGCTCCAGTGTTGGAACTCTGTTTACGGTACCAATTGCTCTATGCTCACTCGATGAAGCCTTGCAGTGGCTGGAAGGCTCCTACGTTTTGACCACTCAACTGGAGGGAGGTCAGCCACCCTGGGAAGTTAATCTAGCTGGCCCGGTAGCCCTCGTGCTGGGCACGGAGTCTACCGGAGTACGGGAACCATGGCGCAAACGGGCCAATCAATTCGTAAAAATACCGATGTTTGGTCAAAACGATTCTCTCAATGTCTCCAATACGGCTGCCATCCTGGCCTACGAGCATGTCAGACAAAGGACCATATATTGAATTGTAACGGACCGGTTGCCTTTCTATCTTCAAGGGCCATCAATTGATCTTCCCGGATTGTTCTGGTCTTTCGTGTTTTGGTTGGTAGATGCCGATGGATCCACCGCCAGGCAAAACCAGATGGGACAATAATCCCCAACGCTGATCTGTCACCTCACTACAAATGATCTGGTGTTCCTTCATATTACTGACAAACTCGTGAATGTCATCACACATCAGAAACAATTCGTGATGTTGACTATCTGGTGATGGGTGCACGGCCAATTCCGACGGAGGGAGCCCAAATATCAACCATCCGTGTCCGGCATCAACATGAGTCAATTTTAAAATGTCCCGGAAAAATGCCTTGTCCGCTTCCGCATTTTCCGAGTATATGATCGCATGTGCTCCGGTAATCATTGGTAGGATTTTATTGGTAAGATATATCTTATTAATTAGATCACCGATCGAACAGGCATCATATCAGAACGATTGGGTATTTTACCTTTCCAAGTTTAGGATCAGGTATTGTCATAAGTTCTGCATCAGCATTATTCCTGCATTTTTCCAATGACTGCTGTTAACCAATGGCCTCCTTTTCCGTCTAGGATAGCAGTATCACTTTCAACCAAACTGGTACGTAAAAATGGTAATTCTGCGTTAAACTTAAAATGAATAGCAAAATGGAGACGCTAACCCAATCCCAGGCTTGGCAACCCTTGGGGATAACCACCGGGCTGGAACCTTACGCTGGGGACTTCAACGTTCAGGATGCCGTGCATTTATTACGACGCACCTTGTTTGGTGTCAAAAAAGATGAGGTCGATCTCGCGGTGGTTACCGGCCTTTCCGCCACTCTGGACCGCTTGTTGGAAGAACATCCCCTGCCTTTACCGGTCAATGATTACAATCGCGATGATCTAAAGGATCCAAATGTACCATTCGGTCAGACCTGGGTGGATGACCATACCGATAATGGGGATCTGACCAGCGCCCGGATAGTTAGTCTAAAAGCATGGTGGATCGATCAGATGATGAATCAACAACCCAGCTTGCAACAAAAAATGATGCTGTTCTGGCACAACCATTTTGCCACGCAAACCTGGGGTGTTTTTTGGGCTAACCAGGCTTATCGCCATTTCAAACTATTGCACGAGCAGGCATTTGGAAATTTTAAGGTTTTGACCAGAGCTATAACCACGGATCCGCAAATGCTGCTTTATCTGAACGGTGCTTTTAACAATAAGGAAAGTCCGGACGAAAATTATGGAAGGGAATTGCAGGAATTGTTTTGTATCGGCAAAGGCCCTAACTCGAATTATAGTGAGGAAGACGTCAAGATGGCGGCAAAAGTGCTCACCGGTTGGACCATCCAATGGGAAGGAACCTACCCATCCTACTTCAATTATTGGCTCCATGACCAGTCCGACAAAGAATTCTCATCGTTCTACGGAGGCAAGGTCATCAGAGGCAAATATGGTCCCGACGGAGCTAAAGAAACCGATGAATTGATGGACATGATCTTCGATAACCCGGAGACTGCATTGTTTATCTGCCGGAAGATCTATCGCTTTTTCGTTTATCCATACATCTCTGAAGAAACAGAGCAAAACATTATAGTCCCCCTGGCTTCTATCCTGAGAGACAATAACTACGAGATAGTGCCAGTACTTCGTACGCTACTGAATTCCGCCCATTTTTTTGACCTGGAACTACGCGGAGCTATGATCAAGAGCCCGGTGGATTTTTTCATAGGATTCTGGCGTTCAATGCTGGTCTCCATTCCTGAAAATGCTTCTGTAAAGAACAATTTGGAGATTCGGACCTCATCCTTGTGGCAAATATCCAATCTTGGCCAACAACTTATGGATCCTCCCAATGTGGCGGGATGGCCGGCTTACTATCAATATCCTCAATACGATAAATCCTGGATCACTACAGATTCGGTTCCTCGGCGTGCCCTGACCACCGATTCCTTTATTTACTGGGGTTTCTGGTCGGAAACTTTACTGACCAATGTGGATCTACTGGCATTTATTGATCAGTTGGACAATCCCGATCAACTTAATCCAATGCTTGATGAAATTCTCGATCTGCTGCTGGCTGTGCCGGTTTCCGAACTGCAACGCAACCAGATGAAGTCCATCCTCCTATCTGGCCAGGCCAACGAAGGCTATTGGAATCAGGCCTGGTTTGCCTATAAACTTACTCCCTATGATGAGATGGCCCGTATGACGGTTGAAAACCGGGTAAAGCCATTTTTTCAGTACTTATTTCAGCTTTCGGAATATCACCTTCAATAAATCCATCAGGAAATGCGCAGAAGAGACTTTATAAAATACAATTCATTGTTTATGCCATCTCTGGCAGGTGGTTTTGGCGTTCAGGCGTTTGTAAATTCGCCATTCCTGAAAGCGATGTATAGCGAACTTGTTGAAACAGACAAGGTACTTGTGCTCGTTTATCTTGCCGGAGGAAATGACGGGTTGAATACTGTAATTCCACTGGATTTATACGACACATTGGCTAACGTAAGACCCGAAGTAATTATTCCAAAGAACAAACTGCTGGCTTTGGATGGTGTCGATCGCGTTGCTTTACATCCTTCCTTAAATGGCTTACGTGACCTTTTTAATGAGGGAAACCTCAGCATTATCCAAAATGTAGGTTACCCGGATCAGGATTATTCGCATTTTCGGTCTACGGACATTTGGATGACCGGAGCAGACCACGACGAAATATTGTCCTCCGGTTGGATGGGACGCTATCTGAACCAGGAATACCCCAATTTTCCCATCGATTATCCCAATGATACCATGCCCGATCCACTGGCCATCCAGATTGGGTATAATCTTTCGCTTGCTTTCCAGGGCCCAGCAAGCGCCATGGGTATGGTCGTAGGAGATCCGAATTGGTTTTACGGCTTGGTCAATGGTATTGAAGAAGGTGTACCGGAAACACTTTCCGGAGAAAAGCTGGCTTATATACGCTTAATCACCAAACAATCCCAGGTATACGGACAGGTCATTAAAAATGCAGCGGCCAAAGTGTCCTATCAAAACAACTATCCGGACAACAATGGCCTGGCTGAACAGCTAAAAATCGTCGCAAAACTAATTGCCGGTGGACTCAAAACCAGAATCTATATGGTTTCGCTGGATGGTTTTGACACCCACGATGCGCAGGTTATCAACAACGATCATACAAAGGGTGAACACGCTAATCTGCTTCAGGTGCTCGGCGATGGCATAAAAGCGTTTATGGATGATTTACATTACCTGGGGATATCGGACCGGGTGATGGGAATGACCTTCAGTGAATTCGGACGAAGAGTGATTTCCAATTCAAGCCTGGGTACCGACCATGGAGCTGCCGCACCGCTTTTTGTTTTCGGAGACGCAATTCAATCGGGTGTCTGGGGTCCAAACCCTACCCTGCCGGAAGAAATCGACGTGGAAGTCAATTTACCCATGCACTACGATTTTAGAAGTATCTATACGACGATCCTTGAAGACTGGTTCTGTCTTGGCCCAAATGACCTGGGTTCCATATTTACGAGCCAGTTTCAAAAAATTCCATTTGTAGTCAATAGTCCATGCATCAGTACTGCCATTCACGAGCAAAATCAAATGGCCGGCAAGAGCCTGGTGGATGTTTATCCCAATCCGTTTACAGAACGTACAACCATTCGATTTGCTGGTCATCCTGAAGACCCCCTGCTTATCCAAATCTTTAACGCTGCAGGACAACGCATTGCCACACTCGCCCATGGCCGGTATGATGAAGGCCTACACAGTTCGGATTGGGAGGCCGGTTCTCTGCCTGCAGGAACTTATTATGTAAGGTATCAGACACGATACCAGCAGCAGGGTAAGTGGATCGTTAAGGCGAAATAGAAAGCATTTTTTAAGTAAATCACTCTCCTTCTCAAGCATTTATACCCACTCAATCTGGTTCATGTACGTGCAGAAGTGTACCTTGCTGAAAACCTTTTTTGTATGGCCGACCGCATTGTTTGGTTCGAGATTCCCGTAGCAGATCCGGATCGGGCGCAACGCTTTTAT
This sequence comes from Lewinellaceae bacterium, assembly GCA_020636355.1. Classification (GTDB taxonomy): domain Bacteria; phylum Bacteroidota; class Bacteroidia; order Chitinophagales; family Saprospiraceae; genus JAGQXC01. The sequence continues at coordinate 638,380 of JACJYB010000002.1, forward strand.
GAAACGATCTTTGGCATCAGCATGCAACGCTTGCCCATTGGTAATGAATTTACATTAATCCTTTTTCCAGCACAACCTAATGAAGTGCAGGGTGCATTAGCCTATCATCCTGATTTTTATTTCCCCGGGAATCAAGGCCCACTGATCTACCTGAATGCCGACCCATCGATGGATCTGATTTTAGATCGGGTGACTCAAACAGGATGTGATATTCTCATCCCTAAGCGACAAATTTCCGAAGAACGAGGATTCATGGCCGTCATACTAGACAGTGAAGGAAACCGGATTGCCCTGATGTCAAAAAATTGATCCTAATCATGTCAATCCCCAATACGGCCGAGGGTTACCTGGCACATTTAAAAAAAGTTTTTACTGATCGGGGCGACCCGGTTCGCGCGGAAGGACAAATGGCTTACCTGCGTAACCAATTTGAACATTATGGGCTTAAAGCTCCTGAATGGGTAAATATTGTGAAACCCTTTTACCGTGAAAACGGCCTGTTTTCGGGGGAAGAATTAAGAAAATTTGCCAGGCTCTGCTTTGAAGACGATCACCGCGAACTGCATTATGCATCTATAGAAATGGTTCAGCTCGCTCAAAAATTAAAAGATCCGAAACTCATCCAACTGATTGAATGGCAGATGGTCCATCGAAGCTGGTGGGACACGGTTGATTGGCTATCCAAGCTGGCAGGTATACACTTCCTTCAATTTCCGGAACAAAAGATTGCGATCACGAATCGTTGGATAGAAAGTGACAACCTCTGGCTTAAGCGTGCTGCTATCATCTTTCAACTGCTTTATCGTGATAAGACCGATGAAGCGCTTTTATTTGATTACATCCTCCGGGTTAAGGACAGCAAGGAGTTTTTCCTGCAGAAAGCAGCTGGCTGGGCGCTCCGAAATTACTCAAGGACCAACCCGGAATCGGTATTAACATTTACCGGGAATCACAAATTGGCACCCCTTACCGTCCGGGAGGGCCTGCGTCTGATTAAACAATAAAAACACCGTCATCGTATGCACCGGTTCAATCGTCTGGTAAGGAATGTCAGTCTTGGCTTTTTGCTGTTGTTATGGGTAGGCTGTTCTGCACCCACTGAGAAACATCTCCCTGCGCCGGATATCCTCATAATCCTGGCAGATGATCTTGGCTTGGAAACCTTGACCAGCTATGGAGGGAGCAGTTACATGACGCCCAATCTGGATCAAATAGCCCGGGAGGGCATGCTGCTTAAACATTTGTATAGCATGCCTCTGTGTACACCAAGTCGTGTCCAGCTCCTGACCGGGAAATACAACGATGAAACTTATCGGGGTTTTGGCATACTTGACACAACGTTTAAGACAATGCCCGACTACCTGAAAGAAGCTGGATACCATTCCTCCATCGTGGGCAAATGGCAATTATATGGCAACAGTTATCAAAGAAAACTTGCCGGGCAGGGAGGATCCACGCCGCCTCAAGCCGGATTTAATTACCATTATGTCTGGCAAATGGATACTCTGGGTTCGCGCTATTATCATCCGACTATTACCGAGAATGACTTGACGCAAACCTATCAGAATGCTTACGGTCCGGATTTATTTGCCGATAAACTTGTCGGGTTGATGCAGAAACCAGCTGACGGACCACAACTTTTCTTCTACTCGATGGTGTTAACGCATGAACCCTTCCTTCCGGCTCCCGAGATTCCGGGAGCACCTGACTCAACGCGGAGCAATCCGATTCATTTTTCCAGTATGGTGTCAGCCATGGATCGGGAGATTGGCAAGCTCTTCCGGGCTGCCAAAGAACACCCCCGGCCAATTATTTTAATCTTTATGAGTGATAATGGCACCGACAAACAAATCGTAAGCATTTGTAATGGGGACGAAGTGCGCGGTGGAAAAGGTTTGCCCAACGAAAGAGGAACTCACGTACCCGGCCTGATCTGGTATCCGGACTCCATTCCCGGCAATTCCGTTTACGAAGGCATGATCGATTTTACGGATCTTATTCCCACCTTGCTGGATGCAGCCCATAAGCCCCATAATCAATACGACGGACCCGGTCATTCTTTCTGGCCCGGGCTAACCGGTCAATCACCCCCTGCAAGAGATGCCATTTATGTAGCATATGACCCTAAATGGGGCCCATGGGAAGCAGCAACCTACGCTCAGGACAAGATCTGGAAATTAACCCGTGATGGCTCATTTTATCACCTCCCCACAGATCCGGAAGAGTTGGCTCCACTGGCTGATTCGATGCTTGACGCTACGGCGCTGGAGCGAAAGGCGTATCTGCAAACTTTAATCGCCAACCGGGGCTATCAACGATAATGAAATCTGGTTATTTATCCGCAAAAGCATAGACCTCCAAAGAAATTCGCTCTGCTTCAACCAGGGCATCCATATCCAAACCGGTAATTTCTCCATGTTGGTGCATAAACCGTAGTAAGTTTTCCATGGGCATGTTTCCCACCAATTCATCCTTGGCCATAGGACACCCGCCATAGCCTTTTAAAGCTCCGTCAAACCGGAAGCAGCCATTTGAAAATGCGGCTTCAATTTTAGGGCCCCATGAATCAGGCGTGGTGTGCAGATGTGCCCCGAATTCAACATCCGGGTAAGGCGGAATCAGATTTCCGAACAAATAACTGATCGTTTCGGGTGTGGCGACACCGATGGTATCGGATAGCGACATAATCTTGATGCCCATGTCCGCCAGTCGATCGACCCAATATTGGGCAATGTCGACATTCCAGGTTTCCCCGTAGGGATTACCGAATCCCATCGACACATAGATAACCAGGGACTTATTACGGGTAGCACATACCTCCTGAATGGCTTCCACGCGACCAAGCGATTGCTCAATGGTCGCATTGGTATTGCGCATTTGAAACACCTCAGAAATCGAAAATGGATAACCCAGGTAGGTGATCTCATCGTATTCAGAGGCTTCAATAGCGCCCCGCAGGTTGGCTACGATCGCTAATAGCTTTGTACTGGTATTGGAAACGTCTAACCGCCTGATGACTTCATGCGTGTCCGCCATCTGTGGAATAGCCTGGTGGGAAACGAAGCTTCCGAAATCAATGGTGTGGAAACCAACTTTCAGTAATTGCTGAATGTAGTGAACTTTCAGATCGGTAGGAATGAATGCATGTATTCCCTGAATCGCATCCCGTGGACACTCGATAAGTTTCACTTTTGTTGCTTCCATATTCCTGGGCTTACCATCTTATTCCTGCATTCCACAGAACCATCCGGATTTTTCAATTATAGTCAAACGGTTTCAATGGATAGCTTGATTCCAGACAAACAACTACCTTTGATCCGTTGTTTAAAATCTATTATGAAGTCTTTTTATACAGTCCTGGGATTTCTCCTGTTTCTTTTCGGGATATTATCCATTATCTTAAATCTGGTTGGACTTCAGTTTGTATTCCTCACCTGGATCGACAGCTTCGGCCGTCTTGCCGCCTTCATCCTGCGCATTGTTATGATGCTTACGGGCATTATCCTAATGTACTTGAATTTGGTCGATTGGAGGCAAGATGATTCCACAGCTTTAGGTGGAAAGTGATCGTTCCAGGATTGCTTTTTGTTTCTGTTTGAATTTACGTTGGATAACTTCCTGAACCGGAATGGATTCAATCTTTGAGTCCAGCCAGGAGATTATATCCAGGTAAAGGAAAGGGCGACGCTCGTACGGATCGTTTTCAAGCTTGACTAATTTGTCGCGTAATCGAGTCATCTCCTGTTTCAAATCGGCAGGAAGGATCCGGGTAAGATTTCGGATAAACCGGATAATGGCCACCTGTACCTTATTCAGGTCCTCCATTTTACTTAAAAAACGATACACCGACTTGACCTGGTATTCCACCAGTTGATCGTTGCCTAGCTCATAATGGCTGATCAAATTCAGGATTCGTGCAAATCCCTGGATATCCTCGCGGAAATCCGGGGTAATATCATTAATGATACGGTTCAGATAAGTGATGGCCATCGACGGATTCCCGCTGCCAAAGTAAAGGCAGGCAATTCGGTAATAGAAAACCATTACCCGGTGTGAGTCCCAATTGTACGGGTTCTCGTCAATTAATTTTGCCAGTCTTTCGGCTAAGGCGATTCCTTCGGTAAAGGTACCCTCCAGATAATGCTTGCTGATTTGATGGGTATAAAGGAATTGCGTCAGCAAACTTTCCATGTTCTTATCCAGGCTCTTATGAGCGAGCAAACTCTCCATTTCCTTAAGTGCTTCCGAGAGCCGGTGATATTGGCCCGTCAGAAAATGGGCGTTCAGAAGATTATGGAGGCCTTTGATATAAAGCGGCATATCAAAATCGATCATCTCCACCTGATCATGAAACAGGTCTACCCACTTCTGCGCATAACGGAAGTACATGGTAAATTCCTGTGTCATGTAGTAATACCAGACATAAGATTGATAGAGGTACAATTTTTCAAAAAAATCCAGATCCGTGATGGAGTAAGTTGGCAAATGGCTCTGAAAAAACTGTTTGACAAAACGGAAGTCTTTCTCATTACGCACATAACCTACTTTCAGGTACAGGCCATACAGCAAAAGTGAAAGGTTGGAAAATTCATGGGAACGGCGCACTTTATTGGTTAATTCCTGTGCCTCACGGGTCAACTCCTCAGCCCGGTCAGACATGCTGCGGGTGATGTACTGCGTTTCAATTAATTTTTCAAATTCGAGTATTTCCAGGGCAATGGTATATTGATTGCGCACCTCTGCTTTTTTCTTTAGCTTATCAAGGATCTCAAGACTCTGGCGGTACAACCCTTTGCTGTAAAGGACCCGGGCATAATCCAAACGTTCGCGCATTTCAATATCTGCCATCTGATTGCGATGGAGTAACCGTAAGCTGACGAGCAATTGTTTGTACAGATGGGCTTTCAGATTGGACAATTGCGCCTTCTTGATACCGGGTATCTTAACCAGAATGGTCTCTTCCTCATAAGACTTCATCCGGTCTATAGCATCAAACAACTGTATAAAGAGCGTATCCTCGGAAGCATTATTCCGGTTGACAAAGACCTTAAAGAATCGCTTCTCCGACTTTGTCATGGATTTGATTAGTTGTACCAAATAGTCCGTTTGCGGTTTTGGCATTGTAATAAGAAAATTATAAGTAATTGGATATTAATCAATTATGAAAATATACCGGACTTAGAAATTGTAACAGTTCTGGTAAAATAGTTCCTGATTTCGAGAGATGCCCGATATTTTTGATTGAATCAAAGTCAAATTTAGCAAAATTATGTCGTCAACCAGAATACAGATTTTCGATACCACACTACGGGATGGAGAGCAAGTCCCGGGATGCAAACTGAACACCAATCAAAAATTAGAACTTGCAGAAGCACTTGAAGCATTAGGTGTGGATGTTATCGAAGCGGGCTTCCCCATTTCCAGCCCGGGCGACTTTGCCTCTGTTGAGGAAATCAGCAAATTGATTAAAAATGCTACCGTCTGCGGGCTTTCCCGCTCGGTAGAAAAAGACATTGAAGCTGCTGCCGCTGCTTTGAAATATGCCAAACATCCCCGGATCCATACGGGCATCGGCACCTCCGAAAGCCACATCCGCTACAAATTCAAATCTACTCCGGAACAGATCCTTGAAAGGGCAGTCGCCGCAGTCAAATATGCCAAGCAATTTGTGGAAGATGTTGAATTTTATGCTGAGGATGCCGGCAGGACGGACAATGTTTACCTGGCCCGGGTGATTGAAGCCGTCGTGGCTGCCGGCGCTACGGTGCTGAATATACCCGATACGACCGGCTATTGCCTTCCGGAAGAATATGGCGCCAAGATCGCCTATCTGCGCGACAACGTAAAAGGCATTGAGAAGGCGACCCTCTCCACCCATTGCCACAACGACCTCGGGTTAGCCACCGCAAACTCGATAGCAGGTGTCCAGAGTGGTGCTCGCCAGGTAGAATGTACCATCAATGGAATCGGCGAACGCGCAGGGAACACGGCACTGGAAGAGGTGGTTATGATCCTAAAGCAACACCCTCACCTGAATTTCGAAACCGGAATCAATAGCCGGTTGTTAAGCAGAACCAGCCAGTTGGTCTCTGAGAAAATGGGTGTCCTGATCCAGCCTAACAAGGCCATTGTAGGCTCTAATGCCTTTGCACATTCATCCGGTATTCATCAGGATGGTGTGATCAAAAAACGGGAAACTTACGAAATCATCGATCCAATGGATGTTGGTGTCGATCATAGTTCTATCGTGCTCACAGCTCGCAGCGGTCGGGCGGCCCTGGCCTTTAAAGCACGTCAAATAGGCTTTGAATTAACTAAAAACGAGCTGGATTCCGTCTACGAGCAATTTCTTTCTTTAGCAGATGCTAAAAAAGAAGTTCAGGAAGACGATCTTTGCCAACTATTGGAAAAAAACTCGATTCACGCCGCCTGAGCCTAATCAGACAGGATCTTTAGATTTATGGGAAAAACACTATTTGACAAGATCTGGGATGCGCATGTCGTTCATACCCTGGAAGGAGGCACGGATGTCCTCTACATTGACAAACATTTCATTCATGAAGTGACCAGTCCGCAGGCCTTTGACGGGTTGAGAAAGCGACACATCCAGGTCTTCCGGCCGAATCAAACCGTGGCTACCGCAGACCATAACGTGCCTACGATCAATCAGCATCTACCGATCAATGATCCACTGAGCCGACACCAGGTAGAGACCCTGACGCGCAATTGTGAAGCCTTTGGGGTCCCGTTGTACGGACTTGGGCATCCATATCAAGGCATCGTTCATGTGATCGGACCGGAACTTGGGATTACCAAACCGGGTATGACCATCGTCTGTGGAGACAGCCATACATCAACCCATGGGGCGTTTGGTGCTATTGCTTTTGGCATTGGGACCAGTCAGGTGGAGCAGGTACTCTCCTCGCAATGTGTCCTTCAGGCCAAACCGATGAAAATGCGGATATCCGTAGAAGGGCAACTAAAGGAAGGCGTATTATCGAAGGACATCATCCTGTATATTATCTCTAAACTTACCGCTAGCGGAGGCACCGGTTATTTCGTCGAATATGCCGGATCCGCCATTCGCTCCTTATCCATGGAGGCACGGATGACCATCTGCAATATGAGTATTGAAATGGGTGCCCGAGGAGGAATGATTGCTCCGGACGAGACTACTTTTGCGTATGTAAAAGGCCGGGAATTTGCTCCACAGGGTCCGGCTTATGAAGAAGCGTTAGCCTACTGGCAAACATTATATACTGATGAAGACGCCCATTTCGATGCAGAATATGTCTTTGACGCAGCGGATATAGAACCGATGATCACCTACGGGACCAACCCCGGGATGGGTATTGGGATTACCGGTCATATCCCGGGTATGGATGAAGTGGAAAACAAGGTTAACTACGAGAAATCACTGCATTACATGGGCCTGGATCCAGGTCAGGAATTATTGGGTAAACGTATCGAACATGTCTTTATTGGCAGTTGTACCAACTCCCGGATTGAAGACCTGCGACTAGTGGCCGAATTTTTGCAAGGCAAAACCAAATCGGATCATGTTCAGGCTATGATCATCCCCGGATCCAAACAAGTGGAATTACAAGCCCGTAGAGAAGGCCTCGATAAAATATTCGAAGCTGCCGGCTTCTTCCTGAGAGAACCTGGATGTTCGGCTTGTCTGGGCATGAATGAAGATAAGATTCCAGCCGGCGAATACTGCGTTTCCACCTCAAACCGGAATTTTGAAGGACGCCAGGGCCCGGGAGCACGGACCATGTTGGCGAGCCCTTTAACCGCTGCGGCCTGTGCGATCGCAGGCAAAATTGTTGATGTAAGAGAATATTTGAACTAATGGAAAAATTCACCATGCTGCAGTCCACTGCAGTTCCCATTCCTATTGAAGACATCGATACGGATCAAATCATTCCCGCGCGTTTTCTGAAAGCGACCAGCCGGGAAGGATTCGGAGAGAATTTATTCCGCGATTGGCGGTATTCGAAAGGGGATGTGCCGAACCCGGATTTCATCCTCAATAACCCCACCTACCAGGGCCAGATTCTGGTTGCCGGCAAAAATTTCGGGTGCGGATCCAGCCGCGAACACGCAGCCTGGTCCATTTACGATGCCGGTTTTAAAGTGGTGGTATCTTCCTTCTTTGCCGACATCTTCAAAGGGAATGCGCTCAATAACGGCCTTTTGCCCGTTACCGTTAGCCCGGCATTTTTGGATGGAATGTTCAAGTCCATTGAACAAAATCCAAACGCCACTTTCACCGTTTCATTAGAAGATCAAACCATCCGGAATGACAGCACCGGGGCAACTTTTTCCTTTGATATCAATGCCTACAAAAAAATGTGCCTGTTAAACGGATATGATGATATCGACTTTTTATTATCATTGAAAGATAAAATCGCGGCTTTCGAAAAGCAGCAAGTCATTTATTAATCGTCATGAATAAAAAAATCGCTGTACTACCCGGTGATGGCATCGGACCTGAAGTCATCGAACAAGCCATTAAAGTCCTCGAAGCTATTGCGGATCGGTTCCATCATCAGTTTCATTATAATTTTGGCCTGGTAGGAGCTACTGCCATTGACAAGACAGGATCTCCCCTACCCGACGAAACCCTGGAGACCAGTCTGCAAAGTGATGCGGTATTGTTTGGCGCCATCGGTGATCCTAAATACGACATGGACCCCAATGCAAAGGTTCGTCCTGAGCAGGGTTTGTTAGCTATCCGGAAAAATCTGGGTCTCTATTGCAACATCCGACCGGTTAAAGCCTACCCTTCATTGATCAAATACAGCCCGCTAAAAGAGGATATCGTCCGTCCTGTCGATATGGTGATCTTCCGGGAATTGACGGGTGGAATCTATTTTGGAGAAAAAGGCCGGTCTGCAGAAGGATCCACGGCTTTTGATCATTGCAGTTACCATGTTGAAGAAATTGAACGCATCGCCCAAGAAGCATTCAAAGCTGCACGACTTCGGCGCAACAAGGTAACGCTTGTGGATAAGGCCAATGTCTTAGAAACCTCGCGTTTATGGCGGGATACAGTCACCAAACTTGCCAAGAAGGATTATCCGGAAGTCAGCCTGGACTACCTGTTTGTAGATAATGCTGCTATGCAGATCATCTTGAACCCTGGCCAGTTCGATGTTATTCTGACCGAAAATATGTTTGGTGATATTTTATCCGACGAAGCTTCGGTAATCACCGGATCAATAGGCATGCTGCCTTCGGCTTCCGTCGGATCGAAGACCTCGATGTACGAGCCCATTCATGGGTCGTATCCTCAGGGTGCCGGCAAAGATATCGCCAATCCAATTGCCACCATCCTTTCCGCCGCGATGATGCTCGAGCATTGGGGTATGACAAACGAAGCACAAACGATCCGTGACGGCATTGATGTTTACCTTGCCAATGGATTTGGCACTGAAGATCTCAAACCCAGTTACAAGTTAAGTTGTTCACAAACCGGCGATCTGATAGCTTCCATTATTGAAGGAGAACCCCTTAATCAACAGAAGCTTGAAAAGTTGAAGGCGGGAATGTCCACCATCATTTAAGCTATGGACGAACCTGCTCCAGTAGGCCCGGAATCCGGAATTTGTTTGTAACTTATCTGGACTATTTATAAATCCATGGAAGACGATCATCATTCTACCGCCATCCAGCACCTCCTTGATTACGATATTACATTTCATCATTGGTCACGTCCCAAAGAAATTAAAGCGGTAGTCGGCCTGATCCACGGATTAGCCGATCAATCATCCCGTTATGGCCATGTAGCCGCCTGGTTTAAGGAGGAGGACATTGCTTTTGAAGCCTTCGACCTTCCCGGTCATGGATTGTCCAGTGGTAAAAGAGGGCACATAAACGACTACGACACATTCCTACAACTTATCGACCAATTTAAGGCTCAACTGAAACTGGATTATCCGGGTATTCCTATTTTTCTATACGGGCATAGTATGGGCGGAAATCTGCTTCTCAACTATGTATTGCGTTATGAGCCAAATATCACAGGCGCAATTGTATCGGCTCCGGCGATCAAGACTTTTGCGGATGTACCCAGATGGGTACGTGGCATTGTCCGCAAGATAGCAGAGTTTGTCCCTGCGATGAATTTACCCCTGCGGCTAAAAACCCGATGGCTCAGTCGCGATGAAGAAATTGTCAGGCAAGCCGATGCCGATCCGCATCGCTTTAAAAGTGCGTCGATCAAATTGGGCGTAGGCATCCTGGATGCGGCAGAATTCCTTTATACCAAAAGGCACGAAAGCGCCGTGCCCATTTTACTGATGCACGGTTCAGCGGATCATATCAATTATTTGAAGGGCAGCCAATATTTTGCTACCAACTTTGAAGGAGATCTAACGCTTAAGATTTGGGATGGCCTGTACCATGAGCTGCATAACGAACCGGAAAAAGAAATGGTGTTGAAAGAGGTCGTACAATGGATTTACAACATCCTCGATCCGGATACCTATGCCCCGCTCTCTTCCGACACCTAAACCATAGTATAAAGAATTATATCAGCGAAAAATGAATTGGAATCCGGAGATTACCCGATCAAAACCTCGCTAAAATAAAAAGTCCGGGCGCTGAGAACGCCCGGAACCATAAACCAATCTCAGAAAAAGACGAATAAAAAGAAGATCTTTAAATGTATCTAAAATAATACATTATACATTAAATATTATCATAAAGTTTCCCAAAAATTCGGCATTTTAAAAATGTCCGGGCGCGGGGAGCGCCCGGAACCATAAACCAATCTCAGAAAAAGACGAATAGAAAGAATTTTTTAGGTCTTTATGATAAACTACTACCTAGTCGACGTTATCATGCAGGAAAGAATTTTCCTCCCTGATTTTCGGTTCGTTGTCATCGGTAAGAATCCACTTCGACCTGGGGTTATCGGAAGAATGAGGGACATCGTCCAGCTCAACATTACGACGCTGATAGGCCGGTTTGCTTTCCAGATCAACAACGCTCTTTGGGTTGTTCAATTTTATATTCATCTTACGAAGACGTTCCCTGCGTTCCGCTTCCTGCCGGATAAAGCGCTCACGCATTTCATCACGTTTCTCCTCTGCTTCTGACTTTACAAAGGGTTCCTCGTAACTGTATCTGTTCTTTTGAAACTTATCGTAGACATCGTCCACGTGATCAAATTCGATCGTATTCAGCTCTTCCTTGGCAGCGGCTTCTACTTCGAACACTTTTTCTTCTTCGTGTTTCTCTTCCAGAGAAACCATTACCTTCTCAGGTGCTTCCTGGACAATTCTTTTTGTCTTGTGTTCAAATCCGGTTGCAATGATGGTAACGCTGATCTTTTCACCTAAAGTTTCATCCTTACAATGGCCCCAAATAAGGTCGGTTCCAAACCCGGCTTCCTCCTGAACATATTCGGTTATTTCGAAGATCTCTTCCATCGTTACCTCTTGGCTTCCCGAAGCAATATTAAGAAGGATGTGCTTAGCCCCACGGATGTCGTTATCTTCAAGCAGTGGTGAATTCAAGGCACTATCGACAGCTTTCCGGGCCCGGTCTCCACCTTCGGCAACAGCCGTTCCCATGATTGCCACACCGCTATCCCGCATTACGGTGTTCACGTCTTCAAAGTCCACATTGACATAGCCCGGTACCGTGATAATCTCGGCGATACCTTTCGCAGCAATTGACAAAATATCATCCGCATTGGAGAATGCCTGAGACAATTGCAGGTTTCCGTGGATCTCACGCAATTTATCGTTGGATATTACGACAATTGCGTCGACGCATTTTTTCAATTCTTCAAGACCTAACTTGGCTTGTTCATTACGCCTGCGGCCTTCAAAGGTAAACGGCACGGTAACGATGCCTACCGTCAGGATGCCCATTTCCCGGGAAAGTTTGGCTATGATCGGAGCAGCTCCTGTTCCGGTACCACCACCCATTCCTGCGGTAATAAATACCATCTTGGTATCTTCTTCCAAAATTGCCCGGATATCTTCAATGGATTCCTCACAGGCCTCCTTGCCTACTTCAGGCTTGGAACCCGCTCCCCGGCCATCGGTGAGGTAAGGTCCAAGCTGGATCTTGACAGGCACCGGATTAAGATCCAGTGCTTGGTTATCGGTATTGGTGATCACGAAGTCTACGCCGACAATCCCCTGTTTGTACATATGCGCGACCGCGTTACAGCCACCGCCACCTACTCCAATCACTTTGATGATGGATCGATCTTCTTTAGGTAAATCAAAAATCATGACTTAGGTTTTAGTAGTTTTGGTAAAATAGACCTTCCTTGTTTAGCGCAAATCCGGATCAGGACTTGCTTCAAAGAACTCCTTCGTCTTATTGAATAACTTGGTATACCAACTGTTTTGCGCTAATTCTGTGTATTTCTCGTCCTTGTTGTTGCTGTTTGGTGTTACATCTTCCTCTTCCTCTTCCTCGACTTTGGGCTTTTGCTCACTTAGTTTGATCCCGTGGATCAATAGACCAATGGCGGTAGCAAAGATGGGACTGGCCAACTGTTCCTCATATCCGTGCGCCAGATGCTCGACGGGTAACCCGATCCTGGTTGGCATACCGGTGTGGTACTCAGCCAATAAATCGATGTCTTTCAGCAGCGCTCCCCCTCCGGTGAGTACAATACCGGCAATCAGTTTGCGCTCATATCCGGACCGGCGTATTTCCCACAAAACATAGTCGAAAATTTCTTCGAGGCGGGCCTGAATGATCTTGGCCAAATTCTTCTCGGAAATTTCTTTGGGGTCACGGCCATTAATACCTGAAATGGTGATGATGCGGTTATCTACGATCTCTTCGGCCAGCGCACAACCAAATTTTACCTTTAGTTTTTCAGCCTGGTCATTCATTACGGTACATCCTTCTTTGATATCCTTGGTGATGACGTTCCCACCAAAGGGGATAACGGCCGTATGCCTGATGATGCCTTCCTGGAAAATGGTAATATCCGTCGTGCCACCCCCGATATCCACGAGAACCACCCCAGCTTCTTTTTCCTGACGACTTAATACTGACTCCGCCGAAGCAATGGGCTCTAACGTCATATCCGCCGCCTTTAATCCTACCCGCTCAATACAGCGAAGGATGTTATTGGAAGCCGAGATCTGACCGGTGATGATATGGAAGTTGGCTTCCAGGCGGACACCCGACATGCCTATCGGGTCCGTAATACCTTCTTCATGGTCTACCGTATATTCCTGGGGGATGACATGCAGAATTTTATCACCCGGAGGTAATACCAATTTGTACATGTCATTGATCAGCTTATTGATATCGTCCTGCGAGATCTCTGTTTGAGCAGAATCACGGGTGAGTATTCCCCGGTGTTGCAGGCTCTTGATGTGTTGTCCGGCGATACCGGCATGAACGCCTTTGATCTCGTATTTGGAATTGCGTTCTGCGACATCCACAGCATCCGAGATAGCCTTCACCGTCTTATCAATATTGGAAACGATGCCCCGCAAAATTCCCTCGGATTCCACCTTTCCCAATCCCATCACCTCGATCTTCCCATACTCGTTGCGCCTCCCCACCAGAACGCAAACTTTGGTGGTACCAAGGTCCAAAGCCACTACCGGCTCGGACTTCTTCAAATGCTTGAAGCTCATAGATCGTATTTTTGTAGTTATCTTATTGTTAAGCCCTTTTTCTTGTTATTACCTGTCCATCGTATCGAATGTCTATTTCGTGGTTGGCACTCCAGCCACGGTACCTTAGTCCTCCTAAATAAAAGTCCTTCAGATTAGAGAACTTGGTATCCAGGTTTTCGACCATCCCCAGGAGAATCCGCTCGTCACCAAACTTCGGTATCAGCGTGATTTCACCATTCTCCTGAACATAGATTTGCTCGATCAACTCCTTTAAAAATTCGTCGCGGTTGATCACCCGGACCAATTCAAGTCCACGTTGCAGCCGGCTTTCCAGTTGGCCCTCCTCATTGCGATTATAAGGCCCTACATAGCCGGACATCACTATTACTCTGCTTTTCAAATCTCCGTCGGCCATAATCTGCATGCCGGTATCATCTAGGAAATATTGTTTCCCGGATACATCACTCACTCTTACCAGCGGATCCCTCGCCTTTACATCCACATGAATATTTTGTTCCGCGTCTACATACACTTCGGCATTGGCAACAAAATCGTATTGACGGATAACCGTTTCAATGCTTGCCAGGTCAATGTCGCTGATCCTTGATCCGGTCAGGTCGTATGAAAAACTTTCCTGAATCATCCGGATAATGTCTTCTTTGGTGATCGCGTCATCCTTAATGCTTTCATCAAGGTCTATCACCAATTGCTGGGTGATTTGCTGGTTTTTATAGGATGCACCCATGCCGAACAGCATGACCAACACCGCCACCATGGCCACCCAGACGATGGCTTTGACCCGGCGGTCTTGTAGGTGAATCGATTTAAACCAGTTTCTCATTGATTTGCTTTATATAATTTCCAGATTTCGTCAACGATTTCTTTTGCTGCATTCGGCTTTGCCAACTTCCTGATGGCAACTTTCAATTCCTTTTGTTTGTTTTCATTATGCAATAATTCAATGGCCAACGGCAACAATTTGCTTTCTGCTTCCTGATCGGTTACCACCAAACAACCTCCTGATTGCTCGATCGATCTGGCATTTTTGGTCTGGTGATCTTCCGCTACATACGGAGATGGCACCAGAATTGCCGGCCGGGCTACCAGGCACAATTCACTGATGGTTAACGCTCCTGCCCGACATATCACCACATCCGCCACTGCATAGGCCAAATCCATCCGATCGATGAAGGGCATGATGTGAATTCCTCTGGTATCCAATTCGGACACCTTGTCCTCCCATTGATTCCAGGATCCTTTGCCGGTCTGCCAGATGATCTGGAATTCGGGAGCATCATGCTTACCGATCAATGCCTGCACGGATTGGTTAATGGTTTTCGCTCCCAGGCTTCCGCCGAAAGCCAACAACGTCTTTCTGTTCGGGTCCAGGTTAAAATGCGCATAACCTTCAATTCGCTTGGCATCAATATCCGTCAGATCAGCTCGTACCGGATTTCCGGTTTGTACCAATTTCCCCTCTGGGAAATAAGCTTGCATACCAGGATAAGCTACGCATATGGTTTTCACCTTTTTGGCCAGCAGCCGATTGGTAATACCAGCGTAGGAGTTCTGTTCCTGGATCAGGCAGGGTATTTTCTTTCTTGCCGCTGTGTACAACAAAGGTCCGCTGGCATATCCGCCCACCCCTATTGCCACATCCGGACGGAAAGTTTTTAACAATCCCGACGCCTTCAGCAAGCTCTTCAGTATCCGGAAAGGAACCAAAGCATTTTGCCATGTCAATCTTCGCTGCAACCCTCGTATGGGAAGTCCAGCGATCGGATATCCCGCTTTCGGGACCCGCTCCATTTCCATCTTTCCTTCAGCTCCTACAAAAAGGATCTCGGTCGATGGGTCTTTGTCTTTCAATGCATCTGCTATCGCTATAGCAGGGAAAATATGTCCGCCGGTGCCTCCACCGCTGATAATCACCTTCATGATGCCTGCTCTACCGGTGCGGATTTATCTTGCTGCTCGATGTATTTACTTACACTCAATATGATCCCGATCGTCATGCTGGTAAACAAAATGGATGTTCCACCCCATGAAACCAACGGCAGCGTCAATCCGGTAACCGGTACCAAATGCACCGATACGGCCAGATTCGCAAATGCCTGAATCACGATATTCATGCCCAATCCTACCGCAAGCATAGCCCCGAAAGTTTTAGGCGATTTGGTTACGATCGCAATGGTTCGGAATAGCAGCCACAAATAAAGAATCAAAACCACAAATCCACCAATCAAACCATACTCTTCACAGATCACGGCATAAATGCAATCGGAAAATGCCGCCGGAAGAAAATTGCGTTGAGTACTCTGGCCCGGACCTTTGCCGAACCACTCGCCATTAGCTATTGCGATCTTGGCCTGCTGAATCTGATGACTCCCCTCCTTATTCTCCATAAAGTCCCGCACCCGTACTTCCCAGGTATCAACCCGGATTGCATCCGGAAGAAATAACTTTCCAACCAGGAATAAGAGTCCGAAAGCAACCATCCCCATCATGAGCAGGAAGAGCAGATATTTCATGTCAATCCTCCCGATGAACATCATCATCATGCTCGTCGCAAATAGGAGCAACGCCGTAGACAAATCCGATGGAGCGATCAGGCCACACACCAGGATGATCGGCAAAATAATGGGCAAAAAAGCGCCATTGAAATCTTTGATCTTGTCCTGCTTCTTGGCAATACTTCTGGCCACGAAAATGATCAGGGCCAGCTTTGCAAAGTCCGAAGTCTGAAAGGTTATAGAAGTAAATGGAATGCCTATCCATCGTTTTGCCTGGTTGATCTCAATCCCAAACAATTGTGTATAAAGTAACATTCCAATAGCAGCAATCAGCAACATCGGGGCCAGGCGAGAGTACCGGGTATAATGGATCCGGTAACACAACCACATCAAAAACAAACCTGTTGCGATCAATGTGAATTGCTTCACCAAGAAATACTCGGTATTGCCGCCTTTCTTCACATAAGCCCAGCTACCCGTTGCACTGTAGACCGCCAGCAGGGATAAAACGGTGAGTAACGCAACGATCAACCAGATCGCGCGGTCCCCTTTTAACCGGTGGTACAACAATGTTCCGAGTCCTTCCTGCATGTTATTAGCGTACTTTTAATGTTATCAATGTTATGACGGCCAACATAATGGCCACAATCCAGAAATGAATCACAATCCTTGATTCAGGCATGCCTCCTTTCTGGTAGTGATGGTGCAAAGGTGCCATGCGAAACAGGCGCCTTCCTTCACCATACTTGCGTTTGGTATACTTGAAATAGGAGACTTGCAAGACCACCGATAAATTCTCCACCAAAAAGATTCCGCAGAGAATAGGAATCAGCAACTCTTTTCGCAATAAAATGGCCATAGCTGCAATGATCCCCCCCAGCGTCAGACTTCCTGTATCACCCATGAAGACTCGTGCCGGATAAGCATTATGCCATAAAAACCCGACACATGCTCCAAGAAAACTGGCTGAAAAAATCACGATCTCCTGGCTGTTCGGGAGATAAAAAATGTTCAGATAATCGGCTATCAGCTTATTACCGGATACATAAGCCAGGATACCCAGTGTAGCTCCGATGATGGCGGATACGCCAGTAGCCAGTCCATCCAGTCCATCCGTCAGGTTCGCGCCGTTAGAAACAGCCGTTACCACAAAAATCACGAATGGAATAAATATCAACCAGGCCCACTTTTTTGCATTATCTCCGGCAAACCACCGTACAAAAACCTGATAGTCCAGTTGATTGCCTTTTAAGAAAGGCACATTGGTCAGGGTCGTTTTTACATTGGCTACCTTGACCCCGTCTTCCGGATCCGTAAACTGTTCAACCACCTGGTATTTTCCATTTACCTGATCTGCTGGCATGCGAACGGTAATGTCCTTGTGCCAAAGCATGGTGGCAGCCACGATGATTCCCAGCCCAATCTGTCCCAGTACCTTGAAGACACCTTTTAATCCCGCTTTGTCCTTGCGAAATACTTTGATGTAATCGTCGATAAAACCAATCGTTGCCATCCACAAGGTGGATACCAGAAGCAAGATGATATAAATGTTATCCAGCCTGGCTAAAAGCAAGGTTGGAATGACAATAGAGAGGATAATAATTATCCCACCCATAGTCGGAGTTCCTGCTTTGGTCTTTTCCCCGGCTAACCCGAGATTTCGAACAGACTCTCCTATTTGCAAGCGTGTCAAAGAACTTATGATCCGCTTTCCGATGGCCATGGAAATAATCAACGATAAGATGATTGCCGCGCCCGATCGGAAAGTGATGTATCTAAAAAGCCCGGTTCCTACCAAATCGTAGTTCCGGTCTAAGTATTCGAACAAGTGATAAAGCATAATCCTTTTTTCTCTTACATTCCAAAAATCAGTGGCAGCGGCCAGCTCGTTAGCCGG
This sequence comes from Lewinellaceae bacterium, assembly GCA_020636355.1. Taxonomy (GTDB): domain Bacteria; phylum Bacteroidota; class Bacteroidia; order Chitinophagales; family Saprospiraceae; genus JAGQXC01. The sequence goes on from JACJYB010000002.1 coordinate 656,403, forward strand.
CCGTCTGCAACTGTAAAACCAACCTGAGAATGATAATAGAACCTATATTTTTAAGCCTGACTTATCAAGGCTTGTATTTCCGCTTTATCATCAAATGGATACCTCTTCCCTTTGATTTCCTGATAGGTTTCGTGACCTTTTCCGGCGATCAATACGATGTCGCCCGCTTTTGCCAATTGCCAGGCAATGCGGATGGCTTCGTGCCGGTCTGTAATCCGGAAGGCTCCCTGCTGGTCTCCTTCGTCAAGACCAGCCCACATATCCGCAAGGATCGCATCCGGTTCCTCATCCCGAGGATTATCCGAAGTCAATACGATCTGGTCACTCAGCAGCGCACTAACCTTAGCCATCACCGGTCGCTTCGCTTTATCGCGGTTTCCTCCGCAGCCTACGACCGTGATTATTTTGCCGCCCGGTTGCCTAACTTCGCGCATGGCCTGAAGTACTTTTTCAAGGGCGTCCGGAGTATGGGCATAATCCACGACTGCTGTTTTCCCGAGCGCCGGATCAATAACCACCTCAAAACGACCTTTTGCCGGGTGTAAGGCGCTGATGGCCGTTAAGACCTCTTCCGCACCTTGGCCCAATTCAATGGCTGAACCATAAACTGCCAGCAAGTTCGAAGCATTGTATCTGCCCGTAAGCCGGGTAAATACATTCTGCCGGTTGATTTGCAACTGTAGCCCTTCGATGCTGTTTTGGATGATCTTACCTTTAATATCGGCCGGACGCAAGAGCGAATAGGTCAGGACTTTTGCCTTCGTATTCTGCACCATGACCGTCCCATGTTTGTCATCAATATTGATCAAGGCAAAGGCTTGCTTATCCAAAACATCAAACAACTTTTTCTTTGCATTCAAATAAGCCTGAAACGTGCCGTGATAATCGAGATGATCATGGGTAAGATTTGTAAAAACCGCACCTGCATAATGCAATCCCGCTACCCGTTGCTGTTCCAGTGCATGAGAACTTACTTCCATGAAGACATAGTCACATCCCTCTTCCACCATCACGGCCAAAAGCCGGTTTAATGTGATGTTATCCGGAGTGGTATGTGACGCTTCCTGCTGCCGGTCACCGACCCGGATCTCAATGGTAGAGATCAGTCCGGCTTTGTATCCCAGCCTGGTAAAAAGCTGGTACAGCAAGGTTGCAATGGTTGTTTTGCCATTTGTACCGGTCACACCTACCAGGTTGGTTTTCCTGGAAGGGTTGTCAAAGAACTTTTGATTGATATACCCCAACGTTTGAGGTACATTCTCCACTTGAATGTAGGTTACATGGTCTTCGATTTGCTCCGGCAGATGCTGACAGACAATCGCCCCCGCTCCGGCATGGATGGCAACTGAGATAAACTCATGGCCATCAACCCTGGTACCGGGCATTGCTATAAACATACTGTCGACGCCAACCCGGCGGGAATCCAGGACAATGTCCTTGATTTCCCGGTCGGTATTACCCACTACTCTGCTTACGGTATTGGGTAAGATTTCACGCAACCTTTTCAATGAACTAGAATTTTATATTACCCTAATTTCAATTGCACCATCTGGCCCCGGGCATTTATCCCCGGGCGAAGAGACTGTTGAACAACTTTTCCGGCTCCTTCGATCCGGACCCGCAGTCCACAGCGCTCCATCAAATAACTCGCATCGCGCGCGCCCATGCCAATCACGTCTGGCACCTTTTCAAAATCCACAAATCTCCTTTTCATTTCCATAGGCACCCGCCCTCCTTCCAGCAGAATCCAATCGCTGGATGTTTCATCCTGGTATTCCAACGCAAGGGTTTTCAGGATTGCCTTATAATCATCCTTATAACCTACACTCGAACGCGGAAGCGTGATCTGTGTGCTGCTGGGCATATTGCCCACATTAACTACATCTCCGGGCGCAATCCGCCTCAGGTAACACTTTTCAGCGATTGCCTTAAAAGCAGGACCTGCTACCGAGCTTCCATAATAAGCCCCTTTGGGCTGTCCAATCACCACAATACAGGAATAGACCGGATCATTGGAAGGAAAGAATCCGGCAATCGATGCGATGTAATCCGGAGACTGTCCCTTGTGGAAGTACCCCACTTTTGAAGTACCGGTCTTGGCCGCCATCTGTACCAAATTCGATTGCAATTCCTTGCCTGTACCTGTTCGCATTACCTCTTCAAGCATTTTATGCGCCTTTTCGATGGTCACCAGATTTGCTATTGGCTGTTTGAAGGCCTTGGGACCGAAGGATTTGACCACACCATGTTCGTCTTCTATCCTGCTCACCAGGTAAGGCTGCATTTTTATTCCTTTATTCGCTACCGCATTGTAAAATGTCAGCATTTGCAATGGAGTAACTTTCAACTCGTAGCCGTGAGCCATCCAGGGTATGGAAGTCTTACTCCATCCGGCTTCATAGTCAAAGGCATTCTTGATAAAGGGAGAAACTTCCCCCGGAATCTCAATATTGGTCCTGGCATTCAGTCCAAATTGCTGCAACCGGTTGATGAATTGCTCCGAACGCTCTTTGTTGTTATAAAATTGATCTGCCAAACGGGCCATTCCGATGTTCGAAGAGATTGCAAATGCATCCAGCATGGTTGCCGTCTGGATACCGTGAGGGTGACTATCATACATCCACTCACCGTAAAATTGTGTTTTGCCACCATCCAAACGAACCGGCGTATTCAGATCGGCTCCATGATCTTCAAGCAATGCCATTGCAGTTGCAAGCTTCATGGTTGATCCGGGTTCTTGTGCGGTACCTACTGCGTAGTTATAGATCTCATCATAACCATCCGATGATTTGCCCAAATTAGCAATGGCCCGGATGGCTCCTGTCTTCACTTCCATAACTATGATGGTCCCGTATGCTGCCTGATACTTGGAGATGGTTTGCATCAGGGTTTTTTCAGCAAAATCCTGAATTTCAACATCGATGGTTGTATAGATATCATCCCCTCTTTTAGGCGCAATGGCTTCCATATCATTGACAGGAACCCAGTCCCCGTCATTCAATTTCTGCCACAACTTTTTACCGGACTCTCCGGTCAGGAATCCATCAAATGACTTTTCGATACCTATCGGGTTATTTTCCCGATAAACCCCGATGGTTCTGGCCGCCAGGCTTTTATAAGGTCGCATCCGGTTGTTGTGCTGAACATCGTACAGCAATCCACCCCCATAACGACCCAGCTTGAGAAGGGGTAAACTTTGGGCTTTTTCGAGGTCATGAAAAGTTGCTCCCCGGGCCACCACAAAGTATCGTTTCCCTTCCGCCCGCATTTTCTTCAATGTTGAAGCAATGGCTTGTGGCGTTTTCCCCTTTTGAAAATGTTTCGCCAGGAAGTAAGCAAGCGAATCAACATTCGCCTTAAAATCGTTTGGCTTACTTTGACATGGGTCAACAGCGATATCAAAGAACGGTTGTGAAACAGCGAGGGGCATGCCATCGGCACTGAATATGGTTCCTCGTTCTGCTTCGATAGGACGGTATTTACGATAATCATCCGTCCCTTTCTTGCGCCATTTGTCGCCTTCGATTACACTGATCTTCACCAGCTGATAACCGATGACGCCTGCCGTGAGAATGAAAAACAGCATGACGACATAGAGCCGCAGCAGTAGTTCATTTTTTACGTTCATGGCCTAGCGCCTTTGTTTTTTTTCAATGGCTTTCGGAGCATTGTTTCGATCCGAAAGTTCCAGGGAGGTAACTTTCTGCTGAATCTGACTTTCGGTACTCTGATACAGATAGTCCGATTTCAACGAATTGTATTGCCATCGCAATTCCTCCACCTCCTTGGTCAGCCGTTGTATCTTCCTCATCTTCTTTTCTGCATAATGCGCATTGGCGATATAGACCAAACCGATAGCGCATAAAAAGTAGACATAGGGCAGGTTCCGGAACATCATCCAGGTCCCTTTCAGCTTACTTTTGTTCTGCTTAGGTTTTTTACTCATTGTCTTTCAGCTATACGCATCCGTGCACTCCGTGCCCGGCTGTTTGTTTTTATTTCGCTCTCATCAGGTTCCACAGGTTTCCGGGTTATTGCTTGCCATGGACAATCCAGATTCCCGAAATCGTCCTTATGGCTTACTCCACCGGTGTTACCGTTTCGAATCAGATACTTGACCATCCTATCCTCCAGAGAATGGTAGGATATGACAACCAGCCGACCTCCCGGTTTGATCACCTGATGACAACTATTAAGCAACCCTTCCAGCGCATCCAGTTCCCTGTTCACTGCTATTCGCAGTGCCTGAAACAATTGTGCATAATACCTTAGTCGAGAGCCCCGGACTACAGGATCCAGGATGCGCATTAAGGTTGCCGAATGTTCTATTTTGACGTTTTTTCGCGCTTCGATGATCCGCTGGGCCACCGTACGGGCATTGCGAACCTCTCCGTAGAGACTAAAGATGCGGATCAACTCATCCTGCGGTAACTCCATCAGCAGATCCGATGCGGTACGGGAACCATTGCGATTCATCCGCATATCCAGCAAGGCATTTTCGCGGAACATAAATCCGCGGCTCACCGCATCAAACTGATGGGAAGAAACTCCCAGATCCGCCAGCAATCCATCGATGTGCTGGACCTCCAGTAACCTCAGGTATTTTGCCAGATATCGAAAATTGGCTTGTACCAGTTGAAACCGGCTATCGCTGATGGCATTAGCTGCTGCATCTTCATCCTGATCAAACGCGATCAAACGACCCTTTTCTGTCAATCGTCCCAGAATGTCCCTGCTGTGACCTCCCCCACCAAAAGTTGCATCTACATAGATACCCGAGGGATTTGTCACCAGACCTTCCACTGCTTCGTTAAGCAGTACGGGCTTATGGTATTCACTCATCATGAGCGGCATCCAGATCTCTACCTCCGAATACTTCTGCTGCCAGAGCTGAAAACTCTTCCGGCTCGTCCAGCATGGCCTGATCGTATTGCTCTTTGGACCAGATCTCTATTTGTTCATGGTATGCAAATAGAATGATGTCCTTATCGATACCCGCATACGATAGTAGCGAGTTTGGCAAATTGATCCGGCTCGCATCGTCGACAACGACATCCGTCGCGCCACGATAGAAGTACCGAATAAAAGTCCGCTGTTTGGGATTGTAAATATTTAAGGCATTGACTTCGGCTGCTTTGCGGTCCCATACTTCTTTCGGATAAAGCATGACACATTTTTCAAAGCCACGGTTCACTACAAATGAGAGAGGACCTGAACCACCGAGTTGACGAAGCAAGGAAGAGGGCAAACGGAGACGACCTTTCGCGTCCACACTGCACTCATATTCGCCTCTTAATTGGTACATGGTTACACTCTCAAGTTAATTTATGAACCAAATGTATAACTTTTTACCACATATCTCCACCAATGCCCACTTTTTTTCAAGAAAAAATTAAAATTTTCCATAATGTGTAACTCGCGATCAAATAATGTCATCAAATTGATGACGCCATGACACCAAATAACTGATACTGTTTTAAGGGAATGGGTTAGAAGTGGGTTTATTAGCCGTTATTTCCGGCCAAAACGCAACGCCAGAACGCCAAAAACGGCTTCTTTAATGATGCTTGCATTCATTTTGGAGACACCTTGCTCCCGGTCTTTAAACAAAATAGGAACTTCAACCAGTTTGAACCCGAGCTTGTACGCCTTGTATTTCATCTCGATTTGAAATGCATACCCGATAAAACGGATATGATCCAGATCCATCTTCTCAAGCACCTGGCGTCGATAACATATAAAGCCTGCGGTAGGGTCTTTGACAGGCATTCCGGTAATCAGACGGACGTACAAAGATGCTCCCCGGGATAATAGCAAACGATCCATCGGCCAGTTTTCCACATCACCTCCTTTGGTATACCGGCTCCCGACAGTGACATCGGCTGCCCCGGAAGAACAGGCTTTATACAAATCGATCAGCTTCGCCGGAGGGTGGGAAAAATCCGCATCCATTTCAAAAAGATACTGATAACCCTGCTCCAGACCCCACTTAAATCCGGTGATGTAAGCCGTCCCCAGGCCTTGCTTTCCAGAACGCTCCAGAAGAAACAATCGTCCAGGATAATCAATCTTCAACGCCTGCACTTTGGCTGCTGTCCCATCCGGACTACCGTCATCAACAATTAATACATGGAAATCAACCGGCAGGGTCAACACCTCGCGAACGATGGCCTCAACGTTCTCGATTTCATTATAGGTAGGGATAACTACGAGATTCTCCTGCAAGTCCTGCGATTTGAACTGAACAAATATAGATAATAATATTTCTTAATATATAAGATGCCTGAATATTTCACCAAGATAATGCAGTTGATGGCCAATCTCACCTACACCGGCCTTGGATAATCATTCGGATAACTCTCCTGCATGATGTCATAAAGCTTTTCCACAACATCCTCCGCATTGGGTTTGGTATAATAATCGCCATCCGAACCATAAGGCGTCCGATGTTCTTTGGCTGTTATGGTTGCAGGTGGTGAATCCAGATAGTTGTAGCCTTTCTGTTCTTCAAGCACCTTCTGCATCATGTATGCGGTGGCACCACCCGGGACATCTTCGTCCATAAATACCACACGGTTGGTCTTTTTCAGGGAGTTTACAATGACATGTTCCAAGTCAAAAGGCAACAATGTCTGCACATCAATTATTTCAACACGGATACCTAATTTCTCAAGATAGGGCACTGCCGCCAATGCTACCCGCACACATGATCCGTAGGTAACCAGCGTCACATCACTTCCTTCATGCAGGACTTCGGGAACACCTAATGGAAGCTTAATTTCAGCAAGATTATCTGGCAAGGGCTCCTTCAGGCGGTAGCCATTCAGGCATTCGATAACCAGGGCCGGATCGTGGGATTGAAGCAGGGTATTATAAAATCCTGAAGCCTGGGTCATATTCCGGGGCACAACAATGTGGATTCCCCGCAGGGCATGAATAAGCATTCCAAGTGGGGATCCTGCATGCCATATCCCTTCCAGCCGATGCCCACGGGTACGGATAATGGTTGGGGCAATCTGAATACCATTGGAACGGTAATGCAAGCTTGCCAGGTCATCGGTTAACTCGGGCAGGGCATAGACCAGATAATCCAGATACTGTATTTCCGCCAAAGGTCTCCATCCACGCATCGATAGTCCGACGGCCTGACCGACAATGGTCCATTCCCGAATTCCCGTGTCAAATACGCGATGCACCCCATGTTTTTCCTGCATCCCCGCCATGGTTTGATTTACACCGCCAATTTTACCCACGTCTTCTCCAAAAGCAATCAGCTTCGTATTTGACTGAAGGGCATGATCGAAAAATCGATTGAGGATTTGATAACCATTCAGCATTTCCGGGTCTGCTGAATAGGTAGGATAGACTACCGGCACTTGCAAAGCACTCTTAGGTGTTTCGTTGTACAAATGCTGATGGTATTTGATATGCCTTTGTTTCTGTTGTTCGACAATCCAGTCGTGTAACTCCATTTTACCCGGCAGATCCAGGTGTGCAATGGTATAGTAGATATGTTTCGCATTGCGCACGATGTCACTGATCAGCGGATCCTGCAAGCCCTTTAGCTCCTGGATGGCCTGGTCCAGGACCTGAGGCAAATGTTTGGTTTTAATGACCTCGTAGATCTGAGTTAGTTTGGCTATCTCTTTTTTTGCCGGATCATAGAACCGGTGCAATGCCGCATTCCTTCCGTGACGAACATATTCTTTCGCTTTCTTCCGCAACTGCTGAAGCTGGTCTTCGGTTGCAATCTGGTTATCCACCATCCAGTTGCCCATCACCTTAATGCAATCGTGATTACGTTCCCACAACAGACGGTCCTGAGATTTATACCTTTCATGGCTTCCTGAGGTGGAGTGTCCCTGTGGTTGAGTCACTTCGGTGATGTGAAAGACCATCGGGATATGGTGTTTACGCATGCGGTTCAGGGCTCTTTCGAAGACTTCCACCAGGGTCGGATAGTCCCAACCCGGCACGGTATAAACCTCGATACCTTTCTGATCGTCTTTGGTAATGAATCCGGATAAGAGCTCGGTAAGATCGCCCTTGGTGGTCTGCAGGCTGGTAGGAACGGAAATTCCATAGCCGTCGTCCCAGATAAATACAGCTAAAGGAATCTGCATGACGCCTGCTGCATTGACCGTTTCCCAGAAAATACCTTCTGTCGTACTGGCATCTCCGATGGTACAGATACAAACTTCATTGCCCTCATTGGAAAAAAGGGCATCCGCGTCCGGATCATCCCGGTACATCTTTGATGCCATGGCCAGTCCAAGCGCCCGGGCCATCTGCCCTCCGGTACAGGAGACGTCGGATGAAATGTTATAACCGGCGCGCTGATCGATCCATTCGCCGCTGCGATCAACCATTCTGGTTGCGTAGTGGTTGTTCATTTGCCGGCCACCCGAAAACGGATCAAAATTGGTGTCAGAATACAATTGGGCAAAGTAGTCTTCTATGTTCGTGATCCCCAGAGCAAACATCAGGGTCTGATCCCGGTAATAGCCGGACCGCCAATCTCCCGCGCGCATGGCACGGGCAAGGGCAACCTGAGGCACTTCTTTGCCGTCTCCGGTAATCCCGAATTTTGCTTTCCCCAATAATACATCCTTACGGGCCAGTATACTTGCCTCCCGGCTTATGCAGCTGATCCAGTAATCCCGGATGACCTCATTGCGAAAGCGATCGGATTCTTCATTTTCGGGCAGAATTAAGGCTTCTATTTCTTTGAAATCAAGCATGGCAAAATGAAAGAACTGTTGCTGAAATGGAACGGCTAAAGATACCAAATATTTAAAAAAGGCCGGATGTTATGCTTCACCCATCCAGATGACTTTGATCGGAAAACGGCTGAAACCGGTCAGACACACCTGCCATTTTATACGAATTCTGCCCCTAACTCCAGTTCCAAATGAAGCTTTATTAAATTCAAATGATTTGTTAACGCACTTTCCCGGCCTCAAATTTGTTAATACTTTTGTTGAACGCGTAAACTAAAAGTAACTGATAATGAAAAAATTCGCTCTCCTCTTCATGTTATTAGCCGGGTTTGCTGTTGCTCAAGCACAACAAGCGCCAGCTGCAGAAAAACAAGAAAACAAAGGTCCTGTTATGTTCCTGGCAACTACCACTGTTGACTTTGGCACCATTGAACAGGACTCCGATCCTTATCGTAAGTTGCCTTTTGAAAATAAAGGAGACTCACCCTTGATCATCACCAATGCAAAAGGAAGCTGCGGTTGTACCGTTCCTACCTGGCCCAAAGAACCGGTTATGCCCGGTGCAGTCGACACCATGACCATCCGTTACGATACACACCGTGTAGGTGCCATCCGTAAAACCGTCACGGTTTATACCAATCAGGGTGATCAGCCAATAACCATTCAGGTTATCGGTCAAATCAATGCCAAACCAGCTGAGCCTGAAGCATTACCTGAAAAGAAACAATCGGTCTTAGGTACTAAAGGAAACTAATTTTTCGCATAGTCCTTTCTCAAAATTACCGTCTCAAGAACTGAGTTTTTTGAGACGGTTTTTTTTATTGCTTTTCCGCGTGAACCTTTTTTCCGCTCATGTTTTATTTCATCTAAAATAACGTATGCTAATTCTGTTGTCCCCTGCCAAAACCCTTGATTTCAAACCGACCGCAGTTACCACGCATACACTCCCCGATTTCCTGGATGACAGTAAAAAGTTGATCCGGGTCATGAAGAAAAAGTCTATTGACGATCTGAAGCAACTGATGTCTATCTCCGAGTCACTTGCCAGCTTAAACCATCAGCGTTACCGACAGTTTCAATTCCCTTTTACGCTGGAAAATGCCAAACAGGCAGTCCTGGCATTTAAAGGCGACGTCTATGTTGGCCTGGAGGCAGACACGCTGGACATGACGGATCTGTCATTTGCACAGGATCATGTCATTATACTTTCCGGTCTCTACGGCATGCTCAAGCCTCTGGACCTGATCCAGCCCTACCGCCTGGAAATGGGTGTTCGTCTGGAACAATCCAGGCACTCAAACCTCTATGAGTTCTGGACCCAAAAACTGACCCGACACTTAAATGAGAAAATCCTGCAACAGCCCGAGCATTCAAGAGTTGTGATCAATCTGGCTTCACAAGAATATTTTCACTCCATCCGGACACCCAAGGTCAAAGCACCAATCATCAACATCAAATTCCTGGAGGACCGGGGCGGAGAATTACAGTTTATCTCTTTCAATGCGAAAAAAGCCCGCGGAATTATGACACGGTTTATAATTCAGCATCGCATCACGGATCCGGAAGCCATAAAAACCTTTAACGAAAGTTCCTATCAATATGCAGATGAACTATCTTCAGCGAACGAATGGACGTTCATTCGCTAGCAAGATGGAAAACCTATGAAGCGGTTTATCGGCGTTATCCCCTTAATCATCGCAGTCTTTCTGATTTATGTTTTGAATCGCTCTTTACAGATAGGCGATACCAGTTTACCCCGACTGGGTTACTTTCTTAGCCCGTACACCGGATTTTTGCAGAATGGTGAGGATCATCCGGAATTCGACTTTCCCTCCAGTCTGAAAAAATTATTTTCAGCTCCCGTTCAGGTTTATTTTGATGACCGCCTGGTACCACACATCTACGCGCAGTCCGATCCAGATGCCTATCGGGCCCAAGGATACATCCAGGCAGCGCTGCGGATGTGGCAAATGGATATGACTACTCGTGCTGCCGGAGGGTTCCTGGCTGAAGTCATGGGTCCCCGGTTACTTCAACGGGATAAAAATCAACGCAGATTGGGCATGCTGGCTGCCGCAGAAAAGACCCTGACCCAATGGCAAAAAGATCAGGAGCAATACGCGTTACTGGAAGCCTTCTCCGAAGGCGTCAACCAATACATTGGCACACTAAATGACCGGAATCTTCCCCTGGAATACAAACTCATTGGACATCAGCCCAAGCCCTGGTCTGTGCTTCAATGTGCGCTTTATGTAAAAACTATGGCCCAGCGGCTTAATTCCAGCGAAGACGACCTGGAAGCGAGCAACACCATTCATTGGTTGGGAGTTAACCGGTTCTCGGAATTGTTCCCGGAAATCAATCCACTTGACAAGCCGGTAATACCTTCCGAAGTAACCTGGGATTTTGTCCCCGAAGCCGCCAATCCCATCAATTTGCCGGACAGTATATTGGGAGGGTTACCCTCCCCGGTGAATCCAAGGTCGCCAGGATTTGATGGGAGTAACAACTGGGCTGTTGGACCTTCTAAATCTTCATCCGGGCTGCCGATGCTCTGCAATGATCCGCATCTTGGCCTAACGCTCCCTTCTATCTGGATTGAAATGTCCCTCCACACACCTAACATAGATGCCCATGGAGTAGCGCTTCCCGGCACACCAGGCATTGTTATCGGATTTAATCAAAATGCCGCCTGGGGTGTAACCAATGTGGGCCAGGACGTAGCCGACTGGTACCAGGTTCACTGGACGGATACCCGCAAACACCACTATCTGATGGATGGTGATACCCTGGAAATAACCTGGAGGGTGGAGAAAATACCTGTGAAAAATGCAGAACCAATCCTCGATTCAGTCAAATGGACTGTACTTGGCCCAATCGTTTATGAGGATGGCGGCAGTAGCCACGTAGATCTTGCTTACCGCTGGATCAGCCTGGATAGCGACGGCAATGAGTTGAAAACTTTTATGGGGCTGGACCGATCTGCGACTTATGCCGATTACCGGGAAGCCCTGCAATCCTTCTGTGCACCGGCACAGAACTTTGTCTTTGCCTCAAACCAAGGTGACATCGGACTGACTGTCAATGGCCATTTTCCGGTTAAAGCCCCGGAGGTTGGCAGATTCGTGTTTCCTGCGGAAAATGCTCAGTATCGCTGGAGTGGTATCATTCCATTTGAGCAATTGCCCACCGTCCACAACCCCGACCAGGGTTATGTGGCTTCAGCCAATCAACGGAGCACCGACGAATCCTACCCTTATTATTACAACGGTCATTTTGAAGATTATCGAGGTCGCGCCATTAATGATTACCTCTCGGCGGACAAGTCCTTCACGGTTGAGGATATGAAAGGTTTTCAGTTAAGTACCTATAGCCAGTTCGCAGCCGATGCCCTGCCCATTATGCTTGCCGCGATACCCTCCGAAGCGATGGGATCCGGGCCAGGTCTTGCCCTCAAGTCCTGGGACTACCATTTCAATGCAAATGCTGAAGCGCCGATCTATTTTACGGTTTGGTACCGCATCCTTTATAATCTGATTTGGGATGAATTCAAGGCCAAGTCCGAATCAGAACCAATCCTGTTCCCGGAAAATTTCTTGACACTGGAGTGGCTGAAAAACCATCCCTACGATCCGTTTATGGATCTGCAAAGCACGCCGGATAAGGTAGAAACTGCTGCAGATTTATTGGTACAATCGTGGGAAGAGGCGCAGGAAGCGTACCAATCAATAGCCGTCAAAACCTGGGGCGAATATGCACCTCTGAACATCAATCACCTGGCTAATTTACCCGCTTTCAGCCGGCAAAATTTGCCTACAGGAGGGCATTCGAGCGCTCTAAATGCAACCAATGGGCCGGCAAGTCATGGCCCATCCTGGCGTATGATCGTTCAATTAGGCCAGGAGCCTCAGACCATAGGTGTTTATCCCGGAGGCCAAAGCGGCCATCCCGGAAGTAAGTATTACGATCAAATGGTTGATGCCTGGGTCAAAGGCGAATATTATCCTTTATTATTGGTCCCGGAAGAATACTGGCAGTCACATCAGCCATTGTTCTCCATAACATCCGCGCAATGAAAAACTTCTGGATCGTTTTGTTGGTATTGGTGCTGGCTTGTCATTTCACAAGTCTGATCTTGCCATGGTGGAGTTTCGCCGCAGTGATTGGGCTGTCGCTTTTCATTATCCGGTTTCCGGTTAAAAAAGCCTTTCTGTTAGGATTTTTGACAGTTTTTATAACGTGGCTGATTTGGTCAATCTGGATGTATCAAACGAATGCGACGGTACTCACCCCTAAAATAGGAGCACTATTTGGAGGACTATCCCCCATGCCGCTTATCTTGATCCTGAGTATACTGGGCGGATTGATCGGAGGATTTGCCGGTTGGGCAGGAGCTTCGTTAAGAAATGGTTTAGCCGGAAAACCGATCGTGTGATGCCAAGTAGGGAAGCTTCAAAATCCCAGGCATCAACACCTAAACATCTGAGATTTAGTTATTTAAATAATAAATATGTTTGGCCGGAGAAGCAGGGAATTGAATTTATACGTATTTTTGATTTAACACATCTATCTATACACAATAGTAGTTTTAGAAAACTATACACCGGAAAAGGCTGTCTGATACACCGTTTCGTAGAGAAAAGTTTCTTCGATTTCCAATCGCGTGTATAGTTTTCTTTTTTACCATCTTCAGGTCAAAAATCATTCCAACCATTGTTCCTTCCAAAAATATTCGCGCATAGCAGTGCAGCACTGGTGGCTATCCTTGGTATTTGGTTTTGGTTTTGTCTGCCAGAACCTCTATTTGACCGGCCATTGGCGAAGGAATTACTCGACCGGCAAGGTCAACTCATCGGAGGTCAGGTCGCTGTCGATGGTCAGTGGCGGTTTGAAGGACCTGATTCCATCCCGGTAAAGTTCAAAACCTGTCTGGTTCAATTTGAAGACCAACGATTTTATCACCATCCGGGTATTGACGTTTTCGCCTTGTTCAGGGCATTAAAACAAAACGTACACGCAAGAAAAGTCGTAAGCGGTGGCAGTACCTTAACCATGCAGGTCATTCGGCTGATACGTTCAGGGAAGCCAAGGACTTTGTGGGAGAAACTGATTGAATTGACCTGGGCCGTACGCCTGGAGTGCAGCTCGGATAAGGAAGCAATTCTGCATGCATATGCCAGTCAGGCTCCATTTGGAGGTAATGTAGTCGGTTTGGAAGCTGCCAGTTGGCGGTATTTTGACCGGCCTCCATCCCAGTTGAGTTGGGCCGAATCAGCTGTTTTGGCTGTCCTTCCCAATCAGCCATCGATGGTACGCCCTGGTAAACACGACGCTGCTTTGAAGGCCAAGCGCAATCGTGTACTCCGGCAACTGTTATCCCAAGGCATGCTGGATTCCCTCGATTATATACTGGCATTGGACGAACCGGTTCCGGAATCCCCCCTTCCCCTACCGCAAATCGCACCTCACTTTTTGCAGTACGCAGTACAATCTGGCCCCGACATGCACCGGATCTCCAGTACCATCGACCGCAGCATGCAAAATAAAGTGAATTCGCTTCTTGCACATTACGAAAGAGAACTCAACGGGAAAGAGATCCATAACGCCGGGGTCCTAATCACCAGCGTAGAAAACAATGAGGTTTTAGCCTATGCCGGCAATTTGCCGGGTGCAGGAACAAAATACGCAGGCGCAGTGGATTGCATCCAGGCCATGCGCAGTACGGGAAGTATTCTGAAACCAATCCTCACGACGGCAGCATTTACACGCGGTCTGGTACATCCACAAACCTTGTTACCGGATGTCCCTGTTCTCATCAATGGTTATCAGCCGGAAAACTTCAATTTACAATACGAAGGCGCCGTTATCGTGGAAGAGGCTTTGAAAAAGTCGCTTAACATTCCAATGGTTTCCTTACTCAGGAACTATGGGGTGCCTAATTTCCTCCAGGATCTGCGGAAAAGTGGCTTCAATTCATTTCCATTTACCGCCGAACACTACGGCCTGTCGCTGATCCTGGGAGGAGGAGAAACCAGTTTGTGGCAATTAAATCGCGTCTATGGTGCAATGGCTAGAACATTATTGCACTACACAGCTCACGATGCCCAATACACCCGGGAGGACTGGGAGTCAAGTTACGGTTGGTCTGACCCGAACGGCTCAACCCACCCTGTTCACTACCAATCCGATGCCGTCGTATGGCCGGCCGGCGCTATCTGGTTATCCTTTAATGCAATGACTACTTTGACCCGGCCGGATGAAGAAGGACGGTGGCAACAGTTTCCGTCCCAACAAATGGTCGCCTGGAAGACTGGCACCAGCTTTGGGTTCCGGGATGCCTGGGCAGTTGGTATCACACCCGGATACATCATCAGCGTGTGGGCAGGTAATGCTGACGGAGAGGGCCGTCCGGGCTGTACGGGTATCCAGGCAGCAGCACCCCTCCTCTTCCAGATAATCAATAATTTACCTTCATCACCCTGGTTTACGACTCCATATGATGATTTGAGCAGTCTAATATTGTGTTCAAAATCCGGGCTCCTTCCAGGTCCCTATTGCCCCACAGATACTGTTTGGGGGCTGGCTACTATGGAAAGAATGGGTGCCTGTCCCTATCACCACCGGATTTGGGTCAATCCGGTAACCGGAAAACAGGTTGATAAAGCATGTTATTCTGGCGTTCCTGAAGCAAGCGCTACTTTTCAACTTCCTCCCTTGCAGGCTTACTATTACCGTCGTTCTCATCCGGAATACCAGGATCCACCACCCTGGCAATTGGGATGCGGACAGGATCATCAGCCGATGGCCTTGATCTACCCTCATGCCAGTAGTCAGTCAATCTATTTGCCGGTCAATGCCAACGGAAACATCCAGCCATTGGTACTTAAAGCAACACATGAGGATCCGGATGCAGCGATCCATTGGCATCTGGATGGAAACTATCTGGGGACTACCCACCGAGTCCATTCATTGACAGTTACCTTAGCAAAAGGGAATCATTTGCTGGTCTTATTGGATGATCAGGGCAACCAGCTAACCAGGTCCTTCAGTGTGAAGTGATCCGTCCTCTCAAATTTTTTTCCAATCAGGACGGGAAATCTTAGCTGCCTGGAAAAGACGCCGCAACCGGAACCTTCCTTCGCGGTGACTTATGACGTACAGCAAACTTCCCGCAATTGCCAAATTTTTCATAAACATAAAACCATGGAACCGGCGGGTCTCGGCCGGGTCATTCCAAAAAGAATAGACAATGATGGTCACCGGAAGCAGATACCCCAATAAAAAAATAGCTCCTAAAGAAGTCCGGTATCCGATCAATATCATGGTAGCTCCGATAATCAGAAATACGATGGTAAAGATCAGCAGGAATTCAGGTTTCCATGTCAGATTGTATTCTTTCATGGTGTGCATGGTGGCTTCAAAAAAAACGGTAGAATCATATGCTTCATAATAAAAGTAGGCAGCAATTAAGATCCTTCCGATCAAATCAAATACATCTTTCATGATTGGCATCTTGGTTACTGGAGCGCTTCACGGATCCTGATTAATTTTTCCAATAGCGGGTATAATTGTGAAAGTGGCAACATATTGGCCCCATCCGACAAAGCCTGAGATGGTTTTGGATGGGTTTCTATAAACAGGCCATTGGCACCTGCGGCAACTCCCGCCTGGGCAATGACCGGAATGAGTTCAGGATAACCTCCGGTAACGCCTTTAGGCTGATTGGGCTGCTGCAGGGAATGGGTGCAATCAAGAATGGTGGTAGCGCCTAATTGTTGTAACCAGGGGATATTCCGGTAATCCACAACCAGATCCTGATAACCAAAACTATTACCGCGCTCCGTGAGCCAGGTTGCCGCAGCTCCTGCATCTTGACTCTTTTCCAGAGCAAACTGCATGGCTTGCGCACTCATGAACTGGCCTTTTTTAATGTTTACGATTTTACCGGTCCTTCCTGCTGCTTGTAACAGGGTCGTCTGCCGGCACAAAAAGGCAGGTATTTGCAAGACATCCAGATGAGGCCCTGCGACTTCTGCTTCCTCTTCCGTATGGATATCCGATGTCACCGGGAGATGGAAGTCGGACCGAATATCGCTTAATACTTCCAACGCAAGGTGGTCTCCGATCCCCTGGAAAGAATGGAGGCTAGAGCGATTTGCTTTCCGGTAAGAGGCTTTAAATATATAGGGCAATCCCAATTGTTCGCACCAAGATTTCACCTGCCCCGCTATCTCTTCACAAAGCATTTTTGATTCGACCACGCACGGACCGGCAATCAGGAAGAAAGCCCCGTCACGAATTAGCTTGAGGGTAGGGTGTTCACTCATGTCTCCTGCCTTTATTGCGGACCAGAAGCCAGGCACCAGGTTCTATTTCCTGTCGAACCAATCCCAGAACAGAATCAATATCTTCCTGTTGGTCCAATACAAATCCAATGCGGGTTACCGGTAAGGCTCTGGATTGTTCTTCATAGACTTTCCAGCCCCGGTCCTCCAGGATCTTCCGCATTTTGACCACGTTGCTCTCATCTTCAAATGCACCGACGATAATCACCGGATTATGCTCACCGGAAGGCGATTGGATCAATTGGGCAGCGGGGTATTCAGTTATGATTTCATCCGGGATATTTTCAATCACCGGATTTCGAATGGTATCCGGCTCATCCACAGGATCCGGCAATGACATTTGTTGCCCGATGGTATGTGGCAGATCGATGGACGGTGTATATCCCGGGCTACCTGTACCTGTGTAGAGCAAAAAATAAACGAATCCCAATACCAGCAGAAGCATCACCCCAAAAACACTGAATTCCCACCATACCTGCTGACGAGTCACATCTTCCTCCCAAATATCCTGAATTTCCAGTACCGGCAATCGATTAGTCTTTGAAAAGGTGGGATCCGAGGTTGTTGACACGACATCACCTTGCCGGTGGAAGGCAGCTACTCCGGCGATCTCACTTTTCCCGGTGGAAAACAAGTCCCGGTGCAGCTGTTCACCATAAGCTTGTACGAAATTAGCCGCATTATCCGTGTCTGAATCTGCATACCAGGCGAACATGTCGGCAAGGTAGGGATCGTCGTAGTGCAAATGATCTTCCAGCTTAAACTCGTAACTGGGGGGAAGGAGGCGGTTATGAAGCTTGTCGTACTGGGCAGATTGCATGTGCTTCTGGATTACGCCGAAGCCGGGAATATACAACCGGTCATTTTCCTTCATCAGCAACCGGATCAGCTCCTCTAACTGTCGACGCTCCATTCTCATGATTTCACAATCAAAGGTAAATAATTTAATGTGTTGGCAAAGGTGATGAATTAAAATTCCTTTGGTATTGATTGTATCTTTAGCCCATCAAATTGTATAAATTCAGTTGATTATCAAAATCTTATTAATAACAAAAAGACTCATAGTTCCATATGCGGTATAAACGGTTGCTAACCTTGATGATCATGATTTATATGGCTTCAGCCCTGTCTTGGTGGAGCATTCTTTTACATCGACAGAATCAGGATATCTACCGGCTGGAGCAACATGTTCAGCAGGAAAATCATGGTAGCCAAAACGACGAAGTGCTGATAGAAAGAAGCTATAAGCGCAAATCCATCATGATTCTTGGTGAAGGAATGGTTTTTATCGCGGCACTCGGGATCGGCCTTTACCTCATCAATCGCTCTTATTATCAGGAGTTATCCGTAGCCACCCAGAAGCAGAATTTCCTGCTTTCCATAACCCACGAGTTAAAATCGCCCATTGCTGGTATCCGGTTGGCCCTGGAGACCATACAAAAACGCACATTGTCCAAGGAACAACAATCCACTTTAATTCAAGGAGCGTTAAAGGAAAATAGCCGGTTGGAAAAGCTGATCCAAAATTTGCTACTGGCAGCCCAGGTAGAAACTGCCTATGGCCTGGAACCGGAAGCGCTTGACCTGAATGATATGATTTTGAAGGCGCAGGAGAACTATACCATCAATCATCCTCACATTCAGTGGGACATCCAGTTCTCCAAGTTGCCTGCGCTCTGGGCAGATCGCAAAGACGTGGAAAGCATCCTTTCCAATTTGATCGAGAATGCCATCAAATACCAGAAAGGCCCGCAATACATCGGCATTAAAACCTTGCATACGTCGGAAAATATAATGCTCGAAGTATCCGATCGCGGCGATGGAATAGACCTCAAAGAAAGGAAACTTATCTTTGAGAAGTTTTATCGAATAGGTCAGGAGAGCACCCGCAAAACTTCCGGAACCGGTCTTGGGTTATACATCGTAAAAAAGATCATGGACAGACACAAAGGACAGATACAGGTTTTCTCAAACGAGCCACGAGGCTCACGCTTTTTAATTACCTTTCCAAATATCCTGGAGAACCATTAAATGCAGAAAAGAGTCTTACTGGTAGAGGATGAGCCCAGTATCCGCGATTCAGTTCGCATCAATCTGGAAATAGAAAACCTGGAAGTTGTTACCGCAGACCGGGGAGACCTGGCCATTCAACTGGTGCAGGAACAGCATTTTGATTTAATCATTCTTGACATCATGTTACCCGAAATGGATGGCTATACTGTCTGTCAAGCTATCCGGTTGGAGCAAGAGCATGTACCAATCATATTCGTAACCGCAAAAGATACCAGTGCGGACCGTATCCACGGATTACGGATTGGCGCTGACGACTACCTCACCAAACCATTCCACCTCGAAGAATTATTATTGCGCGTCCATAATCTCCTTAAGCGCAGTTTGACACCGCTGGACCCAAACCGCTCAGGGTATCAGTTTGGCCCCAACCGCATTAATTTTGTCACCTTTGAAGCAATGAGCCTCCAGGGTCCCCTGACCCTGACTAAAAAAGAAGTACAGCTCATGAAACTATTGATAGACCAACGCAATAAAGTGGTGTCCAGACAACAAATGTTGCAGTTGGTCTGGGGCTATGACATTTTCCCTTCCACCAGGACCGTGGATAATTTCATATTGGCACTGCGCAAGTATTTTGAAGAAGACCCTAAGAACCCAAAGTACATCCGCTCCGTTCGGGGAGTTGGATATAAATTCGTCAATGATTAATACTGGTCATATCCAATGAAAAAAAATCGAGTTAAGCATCCATCCCGAGTACCATTTATGCTGTATGCCGATGAAGCAGGTAACATTATGGAGGATACCCGGTATGAGGTGATGGGCAGGACCGGAAGGGAAATGGTTCGCTTGACCCCGACGGACTTTATACCACTACCTGAAGGCAGTGAGATTTTCTTCCTGGTGAACCGAAATCCCTGGGGCTATTCATTGCAACATCAAAGAGCTCAGATCTATCCGGAGGGGTTTGCTGTTTCCGCATTTATCGCACCTGCCCATACGCAAACTTACCTTTCAGCTTATGCCAATGACCAGGATGCACCCGTATTGCCACTATATGCTTATACCGCAGTAGGATGGCTGGATGATGAATTTTACACGACGGCGGTCCGGGTGGATGCAGATATCCGCCAAGACGTTAAGGAATTCGACTTACCGGATATTGAAGCGGGAATAGCCAGAGTACAAGCAAAATATCCGGAAAACCGGCTCGTGAACCACCTTGCAAACCAATGCGCAATGAGCTACCATTGCCGGGCCGCACAGAATTATTTTCTAAACCGATGGGAATGCCCCATCCCTTCTTCGCCAGCATGCAATTCTGCCTGCCTGGGTTGTATTTCCCTCCAACCGGAAGAACACCAGATCCATTCCAGCCATTTTCGTTTGCAATTCAAACCGGATGTCAAGGAAATTGTCGAGGTGGCAGTTGATCATCTTGAAACCGTCGACGATCCCATTATCAGTTTTGGACAGGGTTGCGAAGGCGAACCTCTGCTCGTTGCCGATGTCCTCGAAGAAGCCATCCGTGAAATAAGGTGCCGGACGAAACGAGGTATCATCAACATCAACACCAATGGGAGCCGTCCTCAGGATGTAGAAAGGTTGTGCAAAGCCGGTCTAAAAAGTATCCGGGTAAGCATGAACAGTGCTCAGGAAGAATGGTATAATCCATATTATCTTCCGAGAAATTATTCTTTCGGAGCCTTAAAAGAATCATTAAAGCTGGTCCGACAATATGGTGGATGGGCCTCGATAAACTATTTTGTCTATCCCGGATTGACCGATAGCCTCGCCGAGTATCAGGCATTAGCTCAATTCATCAGAGACACCAATCTCAATATGATCCAATGGCGCAATTTTAATATTGATCCAGACTGGTATCTGGAAAAAGCAAAAATCGGGGCCATCAATCAACCAATGGGAGTCAGGAATTTACTCGACACCCTGAAGACTTCTTTTCCTCATCTGGCCTTTGGATATTTCAACCCGTCTGCTAAAACCCAGGAAGCCCATCTCCTAGTTTGAGTTTGCATACCATAGGGTACCGATTTAAGAATGTCATGGGGTTGTTTTATATTGAAGCAATTCCTCAAAACCTCATCCGTGAGAACTATGAAAATCTTCCTGATTCAGCTCTTATCCATGGTTGTGACGTTTACTGCACAAGGCCAAAAGAGTGATTCATTAAAAGTCCCGGAACCTAAGTCATTTATTACCAACCATCAGGGCACTTATCATAAGATCGCCGTGCGCTACCGGGCAGAAGCCAAAGAAGTTTACCTGACAGATGACAAAGCCAATCCGGTTGCTTCGATTTGGTCAGTTTCTTATCTGCGTACAGATGTACCGGATGGTGAGCCACGACCGGTTGTTTTTGTATTTAACGGCGGCCCTGGTTCGGCTTCAATCTGGTTGCATATGGGATTTCTGGGTCCACGCCGGGTGCTGGTTGATTCGGATGCCAACCAGGATGATGGCGCTGCGCCCTACCCTGTTGTTGCTAATGAACAGTGCTTGCTGGACATTGCAGATCTGGTCTTTATTGACCCGGTTGGAACTGGTTTTAGCAAAGCTATCGGGAAAGGTAAAGACGAAACCTTCTGGGGACTGCGGGAAGATGCCCGTTCGGTAGCGCAATTTATCCGGTTATGGACTACCGGTCACAATCGCTGGATGTCTCCGAAATACATTATTGGTGAAAGCTTTGGTACAACCCGTGCAGCCGCAATAACCGCCGCACTGGAACAAGGCGGTCAGGACCTTGCCCTCAATGGACTGATCCTGATTTCCCAAGCGCTGGATTATGCCGGATCTACTTCAGTCGATTTCAACATCACTTCCTACCTCACTTATCTTCCAAGTATGGCGGCTACCTCCTGGTACTATAAGAAAGCGGGAGTAGGACAACCATTGGAGTCTTTCCTGGATAAAGCCCGCATATTTACCTATCAAACCTATGCCCCCTGCCTCCTGAAAGGAAACTTTCTTTCAAGCAAGGAAAAAGAAATGCTCGCTGATTCACTCGCTTATTTTACAGGATTGGACACCACCTACATCAGGCAATCGAATTACAGGATATTGGTACCCAGGTTCCAAAAAGAATTGCTGCGCGATCAGGGTAAGACAATCGGCCGACTTGATGCCAGATACTGGGGAAAAGAATGGGATCAAACAGCTGCTGAACCCACTCTGGGTGATGCTGCAGACTATCGAATTTCAAGTGCCTATACCGCTGCCCTTAATGATTACCTGGCAAAGGATTTAAACGTATCGATGGACCGGCCCTATCTGACGGGTAATGATGCCATCTATAACAAGTGGGATTGGAAGCCGGTACCAAAAGATGCGGCGTGGGAGCCTTCCTACGTTAATACCGCTCCCGGGTTGGGCACAGCAATGCGCCGGAATAATGGTTTGAGGGTTTTGGTTGCAAGCGGATATTTCGATTTGATCACCCCCTTCTTCGATGGAGAATATACCTGTTCAAGAAATGGGATTCCCACCGACAGGATCGAATTTTCATATTATTATTCCGGACACATGATTTACAACCACGACCCGGATCGTCAAAAATTGATCGAAACCATACACCAATTTATCCAAAGGAAATGAGCAACGATAACAAAGAATCGATACCTGCATTTTATCTGGACGACAAATCCACGATTGCAGCGAAATTTGGTGGCAAATCACTCGGTGAGATATTCAGTCAAATCCATCAATCCAATTACTGGGACAATAAAGGAACTGTATCAGGCCCGGGATCAGACGTGGATCAAACCAAAACCATTCGGATTGCTTTACCTGCCTTGTTTGATCGCCTTTCTATCCGATCCATGTTGGATGCACCTTGCGGTGATCTCGCCTGGATCCATGACATTTTACCGGACAATCTAGCCTATTATGGGGTGGACATTGTTCCTGAGATTATTACCTCTAATAAAGAACACTTTTCAGACCGGTCATTTACTTTTTCATTAGCCGATCTTACGGAAGATCCTTTACCCACAGCCGATCTTATTCTGTGCCGGGATTGCCTGGTCCACTTCAGCGAGGCCAACATCCGTAAAGCCCTGAAGAATTTCCACAGCTCCGGAGCATCCTGGCTTTTGATGACCTCCTTTACCGGCAACCGTTCTTACCAGGAATTTCCGGATGGTGGTTGGCGGGCGATTAACTTTCAACTGCCTCCCTTTTCAATTCCCGAGCCGGACTTTATTTTGGATGAAAACTGTACCGAACTAGACCTTGCATACACCGATAAGGCTCTTTGTCTTTGGTCGATGGATAAGATTGGTTCCGCCTTGAAAGGAAAATAAAATTGAACTATACGATGATTTTTTAACGTGGAGACAATGCATAGACTGAATTTAAAGTTATGTCATGGAAATCAGGGGCCGAACAACGTTTTGCCTTCTCCTGCACTCCAACGCTGAGAATCTATTATCTTTCGCAACTCTAATTAAAAAGCGACAAATGAAATTATTTGCCACCATCTTAATTCTCTTGGTATTTGCTGCTTGCGGGCCCAGTGCTCAGGACCGTGAAGTTCGGGAATCAGCACGTCAGTCACTCCTTGATCAAAATGCCAGCTTGGCCAATTCAGCGCCAGCCAATCAACTGCCGGCAGCCGCTGCAGTGAACACCAGCGTATCCCATTACATCTGTCCGAATAATTGTGAAGGAAGCGGAGGTGCATCCGAAGGTACTTGTCCGGTCTGTAATTCAGCGTATGTGCATAATCAGGCTTACCATACAACGCCTGCGGCAGCCACCCCGACAACCACACCCGAGCCTCCCCAAAATGCTGCCGGTGTGTGGCACTATACCTGTTCAAATGGGTGTGAAGGAGGAGCTGGTTCTGCCATCGCTTGTGCAACCTGTGGGGCAACACTGGTTCACAACACGTTATATCACAATTAAAGCTATCCGGGTTAGTTTAGCCATACGTCAGGATGATTTAGGATAGCCAAGCTACAACTGGCCATCAATTTAATCGTGAATTCAGCCATTGGAATTGGATTAAGTCCTGACAATCCGTCAACTTTGTATGGAATGGGGCCAGCAGTGATCGAACGGGAAATAATTGATTCCATTGAACCTCGAATATGGTTTGCCGCAAAAGGCGCCGTTGGATGGTTGGTGTTATTTATGGTAGCCAGCTTAATGCAATGCCAGATTCCCCAAAAACCGGAAACTGCTTCCGGTGCCATTCTGTTTAGCCAGTATTGTGGTTCTTGCCATCTTGCTCCCCAGCCGACAGACCTTCCCGTTTCCGTCTGGAAAAAAAGGGTTTTACCTGAAATGGCCGCCCGGATGGGACTGCTTATCGACCATTACAACCCCTATGCCGGTTTGAATATGGAGGAGACCTTTTACACGCAAATTTCAATGGCCTATCCTCCCAAACCCATTATTAGCCGGACAGAATGGGACTCCATTGCAAACTATGTCCTATCGCATGCCGTTGACACTTTCCTGTTTGACAGTAGCAGGTTGCAGCGGAATAAACCGATAAATCAATTTGCAGCTCACCCTGTCAAACTGGACGACTTGCCAGAATCCTTCGTATCATACATTCACCATGATGAACACGCCGGAACGAACTTTGTCGGGTTCGTGCGCGGCCAGGTTTATGCGGTCCCTGATCCGGAACATCACGACTTTATCGAAAAACGGTATTACACCATTGCTGATTACCGGCAAAGGGGCGACACCACCTGGTGTACAGAGATGGGCCCAATCCTCCCCTCAGAAATTCCTAAAGGCAGGCTAACCAAAACCGTAGATTCGACCCTGGTCGTTGTAGCTGATTCCTTGCATCGTCCGGTTTACACAGTATTTTCAGATCTGGATGGGGATGGCAAGGATGAAATCCTGCTTGCTGAGTTCGGCAACAAAACCGGAGAACTGCTCCTGCTTCATGCCGATCAGGATGGCGGTTACCTACATCTACCACTTCTGGCCCAACCGGGCATCATTCGAATTATCGTTCAGGACATGAACCAGGACCTCAAACCGGATTTGGTTGTTCTGGCAAGTCAGGGAAATGAGGGCGTCTATCTACTGCTAAATCAGGGAAACCTGAAATTTACCACACAGCAAGTCATCCGGCTACCGAGCGTCTATGGAAGCAGTTGGATCGAACTCGTCGATATGGATCATGACAAAGATCTGGATATTGTTCTGGCTAACGGGGACAATGCCGATTATTCCTATGCCTTGAAGCCCTATCATGGTGTCCGGATATTTACCAATAATGGAAACAATGAATTTGAACAGCAATGGTTTTATCCCATATACGGCGCGACACGGGTCATTGCACGGGATTTTGATCTTGATGGAGATGTTGATTTACTAGTCAATGCCTACTTCGCAAATTATGACCAGTTCCCTGAAGAATCCATTGTTTACCTCCAGAATGATTCCGACCCGGAATTCATGTTTTCTCCCTTCACCTTTCCGGATGCTGCGAAGTCCGGACGGTGGTTGATCAGCGAATGTGCAGACTACGACCAGGATGGTGATTTGGATGTCATCCTCGGATCAAATATCTGGTCACCGGCTCCCACCGGGAGGGACGTTTTGAATGCCTGGCGAAAAGCGGGGATAGATTTACTCTTTCTGGAAAATAAATTGAGGTAAGCTCATTCCAAAGGCGCTTACTGTTACTTATTTTGGCTTTTTCCTCCAGCGATCCACTAAACCTTTAATAAATAATAATGGTAAGGTAAACACGTCCGTTTGTAATGCGATCTCACCGGGATTGGCTAGCCGGATATTCAGTTGATTGGTAAATGGATTGTCACTGGCAATGTATGTCCAGGTGGATGTTGGCCGGGTAAACGAATGTGGGGTGTTAAGGGTATCCGCTGTTTTCACATATTCCACACAGTCCTGAATACTTATTTTACGGCAGGATTCAAGTAAACCCTCAAATCGAATGTCTGCCTCTTCCCGGAATATACGCAGGGGCTGGAAACCTCCCAATCGCACCAGATGAATGCCATCCCGTCGCAGCATCATTTCCTGTAAAAATTGTGCCCAATAGCGATCATAGTGATAAAACAGGATCTCTCTGAGAGCATCTATGTGCTGTTCAATTTCCTGAACGGCGTCAGGTAATTCCATTTTTAGCAGATCATGAATGCAATTGGAATCAAAATATTGGTGCCTCTCCCTACTCCAAAGTATACGCTGACTTTCTAAAAAGTCGGCATATTCAGCTATGTTCCTCCGCATTTCTTCCAAACGTTTTTCGATGATTTTCTGTACCATTAACACATAATGGGATCGCTGGGTCTGATTCATCTTCTGCACATCTTTTCTCAACCAGGAAGCATCCATGATCTCCTTAAGATGATAGCGCACCATCAAGTCGTCTGTCATCGAGACAATAAATTTCGTTTCACCCGGATCTCCTTGTCTCCCTGCGCGTCCCCGTAACTGTCTATCTATCCGTCTGGCTTCATGCAAATTGGTTCCAAGCACAAACAACCCGCCCGTTTCCGATACTTTTTTATGCAATTCAGGGTCTCCATTCCCGAGTCTTATATCCGTTCCTCTTCCTGCCATATTGGTAGCGATGGTCACCATACCCGGCAGCGCAGCCTGAGCAATAATCTTTGCTTCTTTTTCATCATGATTGGCATTTAAGAGTTGAACCGAAATGTCCGATTTGGTCAGCAGGTCGGCCAGAACTTCAGATTCACGTACTGTCAAAGTACCAATCAAAACAGGTTGTCCTATCAGAGATCGTTTCCTGACCTCCTCAACAATGCGTCCGTTCTTTTCTTCCTGTGAAAGACAGATCTGCAACGGGAGGTCTATTCGTTGGGAAGTCTGGTGCGTAGGAATAATGCAAGTTTTTACCCCGTACAATAAATGCAATTCTTCGGCTACATCCGCTGCCGTGGCCGTTGTACCGGCGATACGGTCGTATTTCCGCACAAGGTGGGGAATAGAAATCATCTGGAGGACCTCACCGTCCATCTGAATGGTCACTTTTTCCTTGGCCTCCACGGCAGCTTGCAGTCCATTCCTCCATTTTCTATCCGGCACTACCCTGCCGGTAAATTCATCAATCAGCTTAACCCGGTCTCCTTCAACCAGGTAATGGATGTCTTTATGGAGTAAGCTATGAGCCTGTAATGCGACTTGAACGGCAGAATAAATGCTGAAACCTTCACCGGAAGTTAAATCCAATCCGGGAAATGCATCCTGAATGATCTTTATCCCCGAGTCAGTTAAGAACAATTCATGACGACGTTCGTCGACTTCAAAATCATCCTTATTCAAGCTGCCGATCAGATCGGAAATAAAATTCAAATCCAATGGAGTACCTGCACGTGATCCTGCCAGAACCAACGGGTGGCGGGCTTCATCGATGAGCATGGCATCAGCTTCATCAATTATTACCGAGCCAAAGTCAATAGGCAGGAGCTCATCAAGGTTCCAGATCATTTGATTTCTCAGGAAGTCAAATCCGATCGTTTTAATGGTTGAATAAACAATATTCGCTTGGTAAGAAGCTTTTCGCTTCGCGGCAATGTCATCCTCATGAACAGCCGCTACCGACAACCCAAGATTTTGGTACAATGGTGCCATCCAGGCGGCATCTCTCCCTGCCAGGTAATCATTAAAAGTCAGGATCTGGCTTTTTCCCAGGGAATAAGCCAGCCACGCACTGGCCAGAGCTATGGTTACGGTCTTGCCTTCTCCCGTTTGCATTTCCACCATTTGCTTTCTAATGAGCGCCAGAGATCCCTGATATTGCCCTGCAAAAAGGGCGATTCCCAGGTGGCGATGAACGAGCGCTCCGGCCAGACCCAAAAATTCCAATAGCTGCATAGATCTGTTAGCCAATAACAGCTCCGGACTAGAATCCGATTGCCGGTACTGCATTTCAAATTGATAAATTTCTTTCACTTCGTCCAGGTAAAGGTCCGCTTGGTCGATGACGCAATCCGGAATGATTCCCCAGGACCGCTGTGTCCTTTTATTGAGTATCATGATCGTATTTTAAGAAAATAAAAAGAGGTTTGAACCATGCTTTCTCGCATGACATGTATGGGCAGTACAATACGGCTGATCCGTTTAGGAAATGGAACCGCGGGCCAGGAGTGGCAAATAGGCGTTCGTAAGAAGAAACTGAATATTTTCGGTATGCGACTGATCCAATGGCAGCGTAGCCGCCAGGTTGGGGAGCGGGACAACCTCGTTCGCTTCACGGATGGCATGAATGACGTTCAGATGGCAGGTGTGAACCCGTGAACCGGGATCCCGATGAATGGCTTCAATAACTACCTGAGGTGTAACCGGATGTTTATCGATTTCAGGCAACGCGACAAGAACCACCAGAACAGCAGAAAAGATTAGCATTGCCTTGGGACCCATAGGGAATAATTTCCGATTCAAGTTCATTTGTTTAGCCAACGGACACTAAGATAACCCAATTACTGGCACCAAATGTTCTAACTGTCCCAACAATTTATCGATGCAAATTATCGTAAAACGACCAGGGGTGCACTCTGAACGAATGCCCCCCTGGTTAATTTTCATTGGACGTATGAAAAAATGTACTTAGCTGTCTTTCAATTAATGCATCTGGCCACGATGTCGGCAAGGCCTTTGGCATCTTCAATGGTAACTACTTTGTTTGTAGCATTAACCAAAACATCAAATGGGAAAGCAATATGAGGTGGCCGGTCTCCCATGGAATGACTTCTGTGCCAGGCTATGAGAAATTCAAGGTAAGCTTGATAGCCGGCAATTTCCAGGGACGAGCCATCGGCAAATTCAATGGTGACCGGAAAGATAACCTGATAACAAGCATTGTCCAGCAGATTGGGTATGAAAGGACGTTGTTCACGGCAAGCCCTTAAAAATTGTTCCAGCTGTTGCTTGTTTTCCACGGTAACCGTAGATCCGTTAGGTAACTCAATTTCATGGGGAAATGCAATCTCCGGCTTAACCGTATCATCCGGATGCGCAATATTCCAGGTATCAATCGCATCGCGCAAGGCCTGAAGATCCGCTATCTCCTCCCCGGTTCCATCGGGGTAATTCAGCATAATCGGAAACAGGATGCGAATGCACGGACCATATGGGGGAGCTACATCACAATCGGCAGCAATAGCCTCAATATCCTCCTTACTGTAAACCGTAACCAGCGTACTGTCACTCAGGCGGACATCGTAAGGGAACTGGATATGCACCGAACCCTGCGTAGTCGGGTTGGCAGCCCTCCAATCAGCAATAGCCGTCTGCATTTCTTCGCGGTCGTTTACCGTTTGAGTAGAAGAATCCGGGAA
Organism: Lewinellaceae bacterium; assembly: GCA_020636355.1. Classification (GTDB taxonomy): domain Bacteria; phylum Bacteroidota; class Bacteroidia; order Chitinophagales; family Saprospiraceae; genus JAGQXC01. The sequence goes on from JACJYB010000002.1 coordinate 685,797, forward strand.
AATAAGCGTAAAAGGGAATACGGGTTTGTAGCAATCCAGGATCCGATGGCCTTTACCCATCCTTTCCAGTCCACATGAAACTTGTAATTCGCGTAATTGTGCGGCTGTCGAAATGGTACGGGTTGAGCCATCCGCAAGCGTGACATCCACCGGTAACTGGACATTCGGTAAAACCCGTGCCCCCGGGTTCGCTTCCCGCCAGGTCATTATGCCTTCTACAAAGGCTTCCTGGGTCTCGAAGGTTGCCGAAGTGCCATCAGGCCAAACTACCGTGACCGGAAATACAAAGGTAAAGCAGCGATCGGAAGTATCATTTGTTGCATCCCGGAGATCGAGCGTAGCATCCGTATAATTCTGGGTAGTTTCAATGTGTTCTTTTTGACAAGCGATCAATAGACCGAACAGCGCCATCGGCAAGAACAGTTTTACAATATTTTTTAACATGACAAGGTGAATTTTGGTGAAAAAAAAGTTCGATTAAACAATCAATAAAAGAATCGAACTGCTTGTTTTTTGTACTCACCGGATTGGACTCACCTTGACACCAGAAAGTTTAATCCATGCTAATAAATACGTATAACACTCTAATTTACTGATACTTAAGTTGTATTTCTAGTCCAAAATATTTGGAAAATTATTCCAGATTATTTTCCGGAATCGGTTTTAGAAAGAAAAAACCACTCACCATAAGACCAAGTAAACCAACCGTAATAAATAAATACTGAGCCCCCAAAGAATACCAGATCCATCCGGCTATCAGACTGGCCAGAAATGCGCTTACGCTGAGCATCGCCTCATAGGCTCCAATACCTGTGGCCAATTCATTCTGTGGAACCAGATTGGATATCCAGGCTTTTGCGATGCCTTCTGTCATGGCGGCATAAACTCCGTACAATAAAAACAGGGCCAGGAGATAAAAGGGATTGTGGAAGAGCCCCATTCCGCCGTAAACAAGACCGTAACATAAAATTCCGATGGCAAAAATGGACTTGAATTTCCATCGATCTGCCAATATACCTGAGGGATATGCCAATAAAGCATAAACCATATTGTAAAAGATGTAGAATCCAATAATTGCTTTTTCAGAATATCCCAACGACTGCAATTGCAGGAGTAAAAAAAAGTCGGAGCTATTTAACAGCCCAAAGCCAAGCAGGCCTCCAACTACGAGGCGATATCCCGAGGGAGACCTCCTCCAATACCGGAAAAAATCGTTCCAACCCGGACGGGTAGCACGTGTGACAGAAATCGTCCCTCCCCTTTCCTTCAGGCGCCAGGCAAAACCAATCGCCAGGATGCCGGGAACAATAGCCAGGTAAAAAAGGTACCTTAAGTCATCCGGACGATAGAATAAGAAGGCCAGAGCCAATAAAGGTCCAAGACTCGCCCCCAGCGTGTCCATACTCCGGTGAAATCCAAAAATCCGGCCTTTGGTTTCCGGCGTCGCCTCCTGGGCCAGCAAGGCATCCCTTGCAGCCGTCCGCACTCCTTTACCTAACCGGTCCATGGAACGCAACAGGAACAATCCTGCCGAGGACATGATCCATCCCATTAGCGGTTTTGAGATGGCGCTCATAGCATATCCCCAGCGAACAAAAGGTACCCTGACTTTAGAAACGTCAGACCATCGCCCAAAATATCCCTTGGCGTAACCCACAACGAGCTGAGCAAATCCCTCCAGAAATCCAATTCCTAAAACAGTAAATCCAACTTCGGTCATAAAAAGAGGTAGCACCGGATACAACATTTCACTCGCCATATCCGTAAATAAGCTGATTATGCCGAGTGTAATGACCGTTCGAGGTATTGATTTCATCCTGAAGATTCTACTGGTTAAATCGATTTATTCGATGATCTCTGAACCGGATTTCAGATAACTTAGCGTCGAAAGTGGGAATTTTCTGTGAAAACTTTCGATACTTGCAAACGGGTATTTAAACGAAAGGCCTGTAAACCATCCGATTTGCAGATTGCCTTTTGCAAATAGAACACGATGAATGTACCTCATCCGCTTTGGTTGCGGTTTAAACAGGGAGACTCAGACGCATTTGAGCAGTTGTACCAGGAAAACCTCGATGGCCTATTAAGGTATGGCCATCATTTCACCCCGCAAACCGAGCTCATCGAGGACGTGATTCAGGAACTGTTCGTGGATTTATGGCAACGCAAAGCCAATCTCGGCGACACGGATTCTCCCAGAAAATATCTGTGTGCTTCCTTGAGACACCGGCTCTACCGTACCCTTAAGAAAAATGCAAAGACCGCCAGTGAGGATGAAATCCCATTCGACATGAGTTGGGATTGGGAAGACGCCCCCTCCAGTGAAGAACGATATGCTCAGGTGGAATCTGCCCTGGAGCAGTTGTCTCACCGGGAAAAAGAAGCCATTTATCTGCGATACCACCAGGGACTATCTTATGAAGAAATCGGTGACATCATGGGCGTTCAATATCAGTCGCTACGGAATCAGGTTCACCGGGCCATCCAAAAATTGAGAACCATTCTAACCATCGTTTTTATGATTTTCTTAACAGGAATGAGTACAAACATGAGACCGGATACTTTATAGTTCAGGAAAGCATGCAAAGCTTATGAAGCAAGAATACATAACATATACTCCTGAGCAACTAATGGACGTGGATTCTTTCATTGCTGCTTACCTGCACCGGGACGAACAATTCCTGCAGGCGTGGCAAAATTGGGAAGCCGCCCATCCGGAATGCAGCCCTCAAGTTGAAGAGGCTCGTAGTTTGTTGCGCCATCTTGCTGTCCATGAATACCGGGTTTCCCAACAAAAACGGGATAAATTATGGAGTAACATTCAGGCGAATCTCCAAACCAAACCGGTAGCCAAACGAAGAATAATACCGACCAGATGGTATGCCGTTGCGGCTGCGAGTTTGTTTATCGCCGCAAGTCTATTATTGTGGCTTCAGGTTTCTGGACAGTCAAGCATCACCAGCATGGCGGGCACCCATTTAACTCACGTGTTACCGGATGAGAGCCAGATCATACTAAACGCAGCATCCCAAATTACCTATCGTAAAAAACAGTACCGGAATAAGCGTGACATCCATCTCGATGGAGAGGCATTTTTCGAAGTCACCAAAGGTGCTCCCTTTATCGTAGAGACAGACTTGGGGTCCATCCGAGTATGGGGAACGTCATTTAATGTGTTTGCACGTGATTCCATTTTCGATGTGAAATGTTACACGGGTAAAGTCGAGGTGCGTATTCCGGGAGAAGATGCAGTCATGTTAACGCCGGGGCAACAATACGGTTATGTATCCGGTAGAACTGCAGCGTCTCATACTTTCGATCCGGTCCGGGAAGAAGACTGGAGAAGTGGACAGATCAAAGTTAATGATCAACCCCTTCGCAATGTTTTTGCTGAAATAGAAAGGCAATACGACGTAACCATCCAGTTTGGTGAGTCAACCGGAGCCAAAAGATATACCGGATTTTATCAGTTGAATCAACTCGATAGCGCTTTATATCACATTTGTTGGCCAATGCAGTTGGAATTTCAAATAAATGGGAAACAAATAACCGTCAAATAGTCGTTGAGTCCATAACTATATGATTCGACTTCGGATAGTACACCTGATGATTGCGTGGTGGATGCTGCAAATGCCTGCATTCACGCAACAGGTCGTTAATCCAAAATGCCCACTCCCTGCCTTGCTAAATGAAATCGAAAAAAAACTTAACGTCAGGTTTGCCTACGATGCCTCCGCATTAGCTTCCATTTTGATTGATTCCACCCGGATTCAGGACAATCCGGACAAGTGGTTGGAAGAATTGCTCAAGGACAAACAATTTGAATGTCAGCGTCTGTCCGATAAACAATACCTCATTCGGACCCATTCACTAAAAGATATTGCAGGCATATCGAACCAATTTACACTGTCAGGGAGCGTACGAGATGCCTGGACCGGAGACTACCTTGAAAATGTAGCGGTCTTCACGACGGATCTCCGTCACGGTACAACTACAGATTCCCTGGGCCGTTTCAGGCTGTCCTGTAGCAACTATTCGACCCAGATAGCTTTCCAGATGCTGGGATATACCGATTTACGTGTGGATCAGCAACAATTAACACCCAATTTCTCTATTTCGTTGATCCCGCAGATTCAGGAGATGCCGGAAGTCCTAATTGCAACCAAACCACCACCCATTGGATACCGTTCAAACAGCTCAGCCATCCAATGGCGTCCCAATGAACTGTTAGCTATGGGACTGGGAGGGATGCAATCCGATGTCCTGAGATCAATGCAATGGCTTCCGGGAGTGAATACCGGTGATGACCTGAATGCATTACCCGGTGTTCGAAGCAATGAGCCTGATCAAAACCTGATCCTTCTTAATGACATGCCTTTGCTTAAAGTGGATCATTATTTCGGCATATTCAGTGCACTACCTCCCAATCTTATCCAGGATGTAACCTGGTACCGTTCCTATTTCCCGGCCAATTACGGCGGACGCACGGCGTCTATCATCAATCTGAATACGCTCGAACCTTCACTCCAGAATCCAGGTTGGAGCGGTCAATTTACCTGGGATAATCTATCCGCCTCCGGTGTAGCCAGAGGGCCTCTTTCAAAACACCTCTTTGCCACCATAGCCGGACGATCCACGTATTACAACCTGTCCTCGGATGGCCTTTTCAATTTCTTGTACGAGAAACCTACGGAGGATTACTTTGAATATCCGGATGAAAACCCGATTAGAAATACCCTGAATATCCGGGAGACCCAACCCTCCTTTCAGTTTTATGACGGATATGCAGGAATTGAAGGCCATTGGAAAAACACCTCCCTGCGTATCCAGTATTTTACGGGGTTTGATGATTTTGATAATCTAAGCAGCAATGGATTTGCCATCCCAACCCGGGACGAGCATATCCTTTACCGATCGGCACTTAGCGAACAAAATACCTGGCAAAACCAGGCTGCCGGGCTGTACCTGGATCACCGTTTTACCTCAGGATTGGTTTGGAAGAACTGGATCAATTATACCGCTTATTCCAATCAATCGGTGAACCGCCTGAATCTGGACCGCATAGAAGGATTTCAATATCCACCGGTCAACCTGGATGTATCTGATTCTTTTTACAATACTTCTTCCATTGCCGAAATTCAATCGGAACTCGATTGGACGTTAAAACCCGACCATCTGTTCAAGATTGGGCTACAAACGTCGCAATTAAACAATCTGGTCGATTTTGATTTGGAAGCATTGCCCTCTTTAAATGTTACCCTTGGAGGTAAAACGGTTCAGACCTATGGGGAATACGTGTTCGAAAATAACGGATGGAAGATGGAATCCGGTTTGCGTGGCATCTACTACACGGTGACTAACCAGGTCCAATTCGAACCCCGCTGGTACCTTCAGTACGAATCGAAAAGCGGTCATCGCTTCCATCTGGCAGCAGGCAATTATCACCAATACCTGCGCAGTTCTAACCACGAGGATCGATACAACCGCAGTTTTGAATTCTTCATTTTGGCCGATGATGAACGCTTTCCCGTACTTGGATCCTGGCAGTTCACCGGAGGCTGGACCTGGCAAAAGAATAATATTCGTCTGGAGGCAGAAGCATTTTATCATAGCCTGGACGGGTGGTTGGAATACGCTCAGGAAATGCCTGGTGTCAATAGCCAGACCCCTGTTCGATCCAGTACCTTCAGATTGTATGACGGTACTGCAAAACAATTTGGCATAGATGTGTTATTGCGACATGATGCGACGCATTGGCCCGGGTGGATTGCATATACCCTGAGTAAAGCTGAGCAGTCAATTCCTGAAATCAACCGGGGTGCCTATTATCCTTCGCAAAATGATCGCCGCCACCAGCTTAAAATAGTGCAGGAGTATCAGAACAACCGGTGGTCCCTGTGGATGGGCTATCAATATGTAAGCGGAAGACCTTACCTGAATATTCTAAGTGTTGGAGAAACATTGCGCAGAGATATAAACATTCGTCGAGCATATGATTATTTGCCGGCTTATCAGCGTTTTGACCTGGGTGCTACTTACCGGCTACCTGTGAAAAATACGCAACTGGTGTTTTCAGCAGGTGTTTACAACCTGTTCAATCACAATAATGTGGAATACCGTCAATATGTCCTGAGTCTGGAGGGAGCTCCCAACACGAATCTTCCAAACCAAAATTACATCCTGGGCAACGACGTATCCTTACTCCCTATTACTCCGTACTTATCAGTGAGCTGGAAATTTTGATTGACCAATTATCTTGCTTTCTGAAACTCTGCGAAGGTCATGGTCTTGTACTTTTCTTCATTGGCATAAACCAATTCTTTCATCAGACCATCAACCTGCTTGTATCCCGGTGAGATCAGAATACGGGCGAAACTTTCATCCAGGGTGACATAGGATGGATAACTCATTTTCCCATCCAGGAGGGCATAAGCAAGCTGGTGAATCCCATTTCTTCCGGCAGCTATCCATTTAAAGGTATTACCCTGGAAAACGATGTCATCTTTTTGCTCTGCATCCAATTTTACGGCATAATAATTATTGGAAATGTACTCCACTACTTTGGGATCCTTAAAGGTGGTTGCATCCATTCTCTTGCACCAGCCGCACCAGTCGGTGTAGACATCCACGAATACTTTCTTTGGATTGGAAGCATTTAATTTAACCGCTTCATCCCAGGTTATCCAGTGAATTTCTTCAGCAACATCCTGTGATGCCGGTACCGGGTCGATCGTAAAAAAGAATGGTAAAATCAGATATAAAAGATAGTGCATGACAAGGACTTGTTTTCTTATTGAACCGTAAAGATATACCCATTAACGCAACAATGCTTCAAATTGTTTGCCAGGGTTTGTAGTCTGGATTACAAAGAAAGAGCATTCCCAGTGGTTTGAAATAGCAAAAGGGACCCAAATCGATCCCTTCTGCATGTTGACGAAAGAGCGAACATTAGCTCTTGTCCCAAAGAACCAAACTTGACAATACTATCGGTGTTTAGTACGATCCACTATCGTGAATACCCTACTCACATTAAATCCAAAATGAATCCCTCCTTTCTCCCATTGGCCAACCGTCTCGGTTATAAAGCCTTTCTCTATCATCGACGTGGAATTCGTAAAATGCAACTGGAACACGTGACCACCGGTTTCAATGTCCACCCCTACGGAGAGTGAGTTGTGATAATCCGGACCCAATTGATCGGGCAATACGTAGATGTACTCCGCATTGATAGCCAATCGATTGGTTAATTTAATCCTGCCGGCAGCCCCCAGGGCATACACATCATTCTTCTCAGCCCGCGTGGCTACCAGATTCCGGTGAACTAACGTTGGAGAAAGTTGCAGGGACAGCCGGTCGCTGAATTTGCGTCCGACGATCAATTGGTACGTGTAAAATAATCGTGAGGAGAAATAATTATCCCGGGTTGGATCCGCCCATTTCACGGAGTTCAGCGAACTGGAAGCTAATACCGCCAACGTAACAGGCATGACCTTTTTTCCAGTGGACTGACGCAAGATCTTATACTTCAAAAACCCGTCAAATGATTTCTGGAAACTACTTCTACCGATGCCAACCGTCAATTGATCCGTTATACCGTAATCAAACCCCAACCGCATCATGGCATTGTCAAGTCCAAAAAACTCATAGGGTCCTCCATTAATGAACCCAAAGCGGTGATTGATCTTAAAATCCAAAACTCCACCAGCTGTGCTCTCCAGGGAATGCAAATTGATGACCCGGTTTGTCTTAAAGGCAGCCGTAGCGTATTCCGTCACATCATCATTACCCAATAAGGAAAGGAGATCGGTATCCTGTCCATAAGCATCTGAAACAGCGGAAAACGCCAGCAGTAGTACCACTTGAATTCGCCACATCATGATTAACTTTTAGCATCCATCGGTAAATATTGGGACTCGATATCAATTTTAACCTCTTTGGCAATTTTGTCTTTTACCACCGAAGGGATTTTTACACCATAGTCCTCAATTAAAATGGTAAACATGGCTTTGCCTACGACCTGCCCATCCTGGACGGTAAATGTAGCCGGTGTGGTGACGCTTTTGGTCACTCCATGGATCGTTAGATCTCCGGTAACATTTGTTTCGTAGGTCCCATTCTCATTCAGTTTGAGCTTACCGGGGTCTTCAATTTTCCCTTTAAAGGAAGCTTTTGGATAGGTGCTGCTTTCCATATAATTTTCATTAAAATGTTCCTGCATCAGCGCCTTTTCAAATTGAAAGGCTTTGATGAGCACCGCAAATTCCATCTGTCCGTTTTCAGCATCAATAACACTAGCAGCTTTGGTATTATGTGCTTCAATTTTTTCCATCGGCGCATCCGAATAGAAGGAGACTTTACCGTCTTTGGTAAAATACTTTTGTCCTAAAAGGGCTGAAGAACCCATCAAGAACACACAGACCGCGAAAATTCCTTTTTTCATGTTATGTAAGGTTTATTTTTTTATTTCAATACAACGTACCAGCACGACGTCCATTAAAATGCCGGTAACCATTCCGCGCAAGGTGACCTGTTGGCCGGGACTAAAATCTGGCCGTTGGGTCCCTTGAACATAATCCATTTCACACCGTACGGTTGCCATGATATCATCCGCATCCAGTATGACTGTCCAGACACTGTCTTCCTTGCTGACTGACTCTACTTTTCCGGTCACATCGACAAATTGATCGAGATAGGCCTCATTCGCTTTTGTCTCATCAGCCTGAAACGCTTGCAGTAATTCGCCCGCGGTTAACGTAGCCACCGGTGTTATGGTGTCAACCTGAACGAAGGGCTTGTTTATGTATTTATAAACTACAAATCCCCCGATAACACCCAGTAAAAGGAGCAGTAAAAGCACTTTTTTTATCATGGCTTGCTGTTAATTGTTTTGAGCTCCCTGATCAATCCATGCGTTGATCTGCTGAATAAAGCAGGAAGAAAGTTTTGCCGCGCCCTGAGGCATAGGGCTAAATCCGCTATCGTGCTGGATGGAACCCTTCAGTTTTCCGTTGATCACAAAATTGTGCAGATTACTATAACCCTCAAGGACCACACCACCCTGAGGGAACTGCGCATTATGACAAGACAAACAATTGTTGGTGATAATGGGATTCACATTATTGGCATAGCTCATATTTGTGGTATTGCACTCCACAACGGGATACAGATCTTCTTCATTGTCGTAGTAACATTTCGACAATGAGAGGATCAAAACCATACCAGCGATCCACAAATGATGCGATTTCAAGTTCATAGCATGTTCTGCTTTCGTCCTTACAAATGTACCCTGACTCTATGATCCATCACCGGATTACCCGCTGAACCGGAATATTGCCCGGCTGTAACCGGCTTATTGTAGTCCATGCGGGAAAAAGCTTTCCTGTCAACCCGGATACGGGCCATTTATGTTGTTCTAAAATGGTCTAGACTTCGCTGCTTTCAAGATCTCCTGTTATCCATCTTTTGAAAACCGGAGAGCGTTCGGTACTTACGATGCTGTCAATTTTACAGGCCGGATCAAGCACTATTTTGACCCTTGATTTCGAGTAGGCATGCATCTCGTGGATGGCCTGGTAATTGATGATAAATTGACGGTTAATCCGGAAGAATAATTTTGAATCCACCAATTCATCCAGTTTTTCCAAAGAATATTCGATGGGATACCGCTTTCCTTGATTGGTTACCAAAAAAGTAATTTTATCCTGGGTATAGAAGTAAGCCACGTCGAGGATGTCAACGACATGGTAACTCTGGCCGACCTTGATGAGAAATCGCTTGGCAGGTTCTTCCTTCAACAGGCTTTGAGCCAACTCGCGGTAATCAAAAGCCGCACGTTGCATCCTATCCGTATACTTTTGCAATGCGATCTGCAGCTCGGCTTTCTTGATCGGTTTCAGCAAATAGTCCAATGCATTAACCCGAAACGCCTCGATCGCATATTGATCGTAGGCTGTGGTAAAAATGATCGGTTTTTGAATGTCGATGTGATCGAAGATTTTGAAGCTGCTACCATCGGCCAGATGGATATCCATAAACAATAAATCCACTTCCTGATTGGATTCGAGCCATTCCAGACTACTTACAATGGTATCTGTAACACCTTGTATTTCGATGGTTTCATCGATCTCGTGCAGCATATTCATCAACCTTTTGGCCGCTGCATGTTCGTCCTCAATAATTAAAACTTTCATATTCATTCTTTGGTTAAAATGGGTATTTCTACGGTAAATCGATTTTCAAACTGATGAATGTGAACCGGCTTGGCAGTTAGGAAACGGTATTGTTTCCGGATACTTTCCAGACCAAATCCGGTTGAAGTTTCGGTCGTCCATTTGCGTTGGACCGGATTGGAGACTCCCACATAATCATCTTTGCGAAACAACGTGATGGTCAATGGTTTTTGCCGGGATATCTCATTATGCTTGATGGCATTTTCGATCAACCGCTGTAGACTCATCGGCACGATCTGACCATCCTGAGACATCGGCTGTTTATCGATGATCAATTGATCACCATACCGGTATTGCAAAATCGAACAGAACTCTTCCACGATTTTTAATTCCTCGACCAATGCTATTTTCTGACTATCGCCAAAAAGAAGAATCTTCCTGTAAAAGTCCGACAAATGCTCTACGTACTCGATTGCCAGCTCCTGGTTTTCTTCAATTGCTGCGGCCAGGGTGTTGAAGCTGTTAAATAGAAAATGCGGATTGATTTGATTTTTTATCGTAGCGAGTTCGGCTTCGATTTGGTGTTTCTCCATGGCGCTGCGCTGATTGATCACGTATTCCCTCCATTTGATCACACCCAGCAATAATGCAAATACCAGGATTGTCATGAGGGTGATGAACCACCACGTCATCCAGTATGGTTTACCGACCACAAAGTTGTAGCTGGCTCTTGAGCTGGAGGTGAAATCACCGTGGACGGATGCTTTCACCTGGAACTCGTAATCACCGGGATCCAGATTCAAAAAAAATGCCTGGTGGTCCCTCGTTCTTCGCCAGGTTGAATCACTTCCCAGCAGCCGGTAGGAAAATAAGATATTTTCCGGTTCGGTAAACCAAATCCCGGCGTAGCTGATCCGGAGGTGATTCTGTTCGTATCCGAATCGATTGGAGTGAACCAAATTGGCTCCCCCATCGATAACCTGGATCTCCTTGATCACCGGCATGGGTTGAAACCATATGGCTGGTGTTTCCTGGTAGTGAAACAAGCTTTGATTGGAAACAAACCACACGCCTCTCCGTCCATCATTCCAGGAAGCATTAATATTCATTACCAGATCTTTAATCCCGGCACTTTCTTCAAAATAAGTGATGCTGTTACTGCTGGGATGAAAGGCTTCAACCCCATCACGGTCAACCATAACGATGTGTGCCCCGGACCATGACAGAATACTTATTTCATTTTCGTTGGTCCCTACCTTTTTGTCGATACGCTCGCCTTCAGGAGCCATTATATCGAGCCCGATTATTCCATTGCTAGCTGTATTAAGCCATAAAAACCCCTGATCATCCTCAGCCATGCTGTAGACGTTGCCTATCGATAAGGTATCATTTCCATTTGGGCCTCTCAGGATGGCCGTCGGATAATGGATGAAATGATCATTTTCCAAAACCGAGACACCCGCACCATCGGTAGCTATCCAAAGACGGCCGCGATGGTCTGTACGCACCTGATAGATGTAATTGGACGGCAAGCCTTGTGCTTTGGTAAAGTTCTTGATCTCTGGCTCCTTCAGATTTCCTGATTTGACATTTACCCTGGTCACACCGGCAAGTGTGGCAAACCAGAGATAATTGCCCTGTCGGGTTATCGACAGAATCGAACCATTCAAAAACCCGGTTGATTCATCCCAGTGAGCTACCAGCCGGAATTTAGGGTCCAAAACATAGACGCCCTGACCAAACGTACCGGCATACAAAAACCTTTCTTTGTCCGTATAAAGACTGATTACGTTACTGCCGGATAATGCTTCACGAATAACCTGAAGATTACCAGCTTCACTGATCCTGCCAATGGCCAGTCCGTCTACTTTTCCGAAATAGATGGAATCCAGGTCCAGGTAAGCCATACTCTGGACATCACCTAGAGAATGCTCCCAGCGCTGCATGGCTGGCAAAAAATTATAAATGTATTGTTCGTTGACGATCATCCAGACAACCCCCTCCTTGTCCAACCACAACTGATTGATCGAAACTTTCCCGGACAACTTAGGTGAAAATTGAACCGGTGTAATTCTTTCCCCGTTCATCTCCCATAATCCTCCGTCTGCCGTCCCTATGAAACCATAGTCTGGCGTAAAGAACAACATGGAGGCGATGCTACCACCAGACCAGGTGGGTGTAGCATGTTTGATCTGCTGGGTGGTGGCATCAAGCCAGCCAAAGCCCCGGTCAAATGTGCCGAACCAAACGCGGTCTTTGAGGACCTGGACTGCTGGAATAATATGATCAGGGAGCCCCAGACCGGTTGTTAAAGTTCTAACCCATTTATGATTGGACGAAAAGGAACAGTGAATCAAGCCAAGGTCCGTGCCAACCCAAACGCCCTCTTGCGGTCCTTGTACCATCTGATAGATTTCTTCAGCCGGCAATCCGTCATCCTGATTGTAATTATATAACCTGTTACCGGTCCAGGCATAGATGCCCTCTCCATACGTTGCAATCCACAGGATTCCCGACTTATCACGCAAAATTGAATTTATTCGGGCATGCGGATGACCTTCCTCAATATCCCAGGGCTCGATACCGGCAGCCTGGCCGGATCGGACCCTGCCGATTGCCCCGGTCAGCGTCCCTACCCAGATCGTACCATCGTTATCTTCAAAAACAGCCGTTATTTCCCGGGACAAGACGCTATCTCCGGGAATGTGATCAAACCGCCAACCATCGTATTGGTAGAGTCCTTCGGAGGTTCCAAACAACATCAATCCATTGGAAGTCTGGAGCTGACAATAGATGGCATGGCTTTGGAGATTTTCAGGCAATGACACTTCTCTGATGTGGTATTGGGCATCAAGCGATGTGGTACAGCCCATGCTCAGGAGAACCAGGCAATAAATGAATCTTTTCAATGGTGTAGTCCGGATCATTGTACTTTAAATTCGGCCTCCACCGTTACCTGAATTTCTTCAGCGATCTTTTGATAGACGATACGTGGTATAGTGATTTTATGATCTTGCAATGGGACCGTAAATTGACTGCTTATGGTCAGGCGATCCGTTAATACCGTCAGTTTACTTTTGATAATCCGCTCCTGACTGACGCCGTGGATCTGTAGAATTCCTTTTGCCCGGACGATGTATTCCCCCTCTTTATTCAGATCGATAGGATCCAGAATTTTGCCGCTAAAGGTACTGGTCGCATAGTGATCCGTTTCCATGTAATTCTCATAGAAATGTTCCTGTTGTAACGGACTGTTAAAGCCTTCGAAAGAACTATTTCGAACTGAAAATGCGAATGAATTGGTGGAAATATCCAAAACGCCCTCCAGGTGCTCAGACTGGGCTTCAATAATTTCTAATGGAGCATCGGATCTAAAAAAAATTTTACCGTTAGAGATTATATACCGGGTCGACTGGTGCGAGGAAACCAATATGATTATCAAAATACCAACCTTCCAATATGCCATCCGAATACCAATTAAGAAGTCAAGATGTATTTTTCGCCAGGGTTTGCCTAATTACCCCGGTTCATTGCAAAGAATAAGGTGATGAAGGAGAATATTTCGCTACTGAACCGGAACCCTGATCTGCAAAGAAAGGGGATTGCTTTTGATTCAGGCAGACTCTTTTTAACTTGTTCTAAAGTACTAAAGTATTGGGAAATAAGATTTCAAAAAAGACGCTGGCTCTTATCCAAAATGAGCTGGATGCCGCATTTCTCTACGAGACGTTGGCGGAATTGGAGGAGGAGGAAGCCATCCGGTCTATTTACCTTCAAATGGCAAAGATCGAGCAGCGTCACTACGCACATTTCCTTCAACGAGAAGGCTTTACGGATGGGCCCACTAACAAACTTCGTCCATCCTGGCAAGCCCGGACCAAAGCCTGGCTGGCAAGGCGTTTCGGCCCTGCGTTTATCCTGGGGGACTTAATCCAAACGGAGAAGGCCATCGCTTTTGGCCAATCGCCTCATTCTACACCACAGGCTAAAACCAGCCTATTGCATCACGCTCAAATCCTGGAAGGCATCCGGGCCCAGCATAAAACCATCGACCCCAGGCGCTTGGGAACCCTTGAGTCAAGGCATAGAAATGTCGGAGGCAATGCGCTAAGAGCCGCCGTACTTGGTGCTAATGACGGACTGGTTTCTAACCTGAGCCTGGTAATGGGAGTGGCAGGAGCTGCTGTCGAGAACAAATACATCCTGGTAACCGGCATGGCAGGACTGTTGGCGGGGGCCCTCTCCATGGCGCTGGGGGAGTGGTTGTCCGTACAGAGTGCACGAGAGCTGTTCCAGCGACAACTTGACCTGGAAGGCGAAGAACTGGCAAATAATCCGGAAGAAGAGCTGCTTGAATTATCACTCATTTACCAGGCAAAAGGACTTGCCCAGGAACAAGCAGACAATCTTGCCCGGGAGCAAATGAAAAATGAAGGAAATGCACTTAACGTTTTAGCCCGCGAAGAATTAGGTATTGATCCGGAGGAACTGGGAGGTTCGGCCTGGGAGGCTGCCATAGCTTCATTTGTATTGTTCTCTATAGGAGCCATTATACCGGTCTTACCGTATTTCTTCTGGAAAACTCCGGAAGCTACCTGGCTGAGCATTGGCATGAGCGGAGTTGGATTATTCGGGATCGGCGCTTTGATCACCCTTATGACCGGTAAACCGGTTTGGGTTTCGGGACTGCGACAAGTCCTCTTTGGCGCCATGGCTGCGGCCATAACATTTGGAATTGGCCACCTGCTGGGTGTAAGTCTGGGTGGATGATTCAAGACATTTCAGCAGGTATGATGCGATTACATGACAAGCTCCAATGCCCGGTTACCGGGGTCCCTCTGAATCTCAACGCGGATGGCTCCTGGTTGCGTACTGAATCCACCCAATACGGCAAAAGCGAGGGCGTCTGGCAATTACTGCCCCAAAATCAATTATCCAACTACTACGCACATTACGAAAAGGATGCTGAGGTATTTGACTATTTCGAAGCCACTGAAAATCCGGCAACCATCCACGAACATCGGCGTCTTCAGGAATCCATTATCCGGCAAATTCCCAAAATATCCGGTGCCGTTCTGGATGTAGGATGTGGAAACGGCTGGCTGGCCGCATACTTAATCCAGCATCGCCCAAATGTTGAAGTCTGCTCTATGGATCTTTCCACATCAAATACCACAAATACACGTAAACGTGTCCGTTCGGAACGGCACCTGGTGATTCGCGCCGATGCCTTGCATTTACCTTTTAAGGATGAATCGTTTGATGTTTTGGTAGCCTCTGAAATACTCGAACATGTTGAGCAGGTACCTGCCTTTCTAAAAGAACTCTACCGGGTACTCAAACCGGCAGGCAGGCTGATCATGACTACTCCCTACAACGAAGTCATACAATATTCTCTTTGTATACATTGTAATCGAAAAACCCCACTCCATGCCCATCTACACTCGGTCAATGAGCAGTTTATCCTTAACCAGGTTATCCTTTCCGGGATCAATGGAAAAGTCTCAACGCATCCATTTCTGAATAAACTACTGGTCATGCTAAAAACCCATGTGGTCTTAAAATTCTTACCGTACCGATGGTGGAAGGGTCTGGATTGGCTGGCAAATAAGGCCATCGGACATCAGAGTAGGCTGCTCATAGTCATCGACAAATTACCCCTGAAATCATTTTGATCCTGCCATTCTAATCCGGACATTACATCATCCTAATAACAAAATCACTCATGCGAGCTAAATTCATTGCCACCTGCCTGCTGCTTACAATTTATACGCTGGATGCCCAAGAGCAAATACGAGTCGACCTGGTCAACCCCTTGATGGGCACCGACTCAAGATATGATATGTCGCATGGCAATACCTACCCTTCCATATCCCTGCCATGGGGGATGAACAGCTGGACGCCTATGACCAATAAAATGGGTGATGGATGGACCTATCAATATGGCGCCCAGAAAATCAGAGGTATTAAACAAACCCATCAACCCAGTCCCTGGATCAACGATTATGCAGCTTTCTCACTGATGGCAGTAACCGGCAAGTTAAAGTTTCAGGAAGAAGAAAGAGCTTCCTGGTTTTCCCACAAGGCAGAAGTAGTACATCCTTATCATTATTCCGTCTACCTTGCAGACTACGATGTCACCATGGAAATGACACCTACTGAAAGGGCCAGCAATTTCCAGTTTACCTTTCCAGCTGCCGATTCTGCATACATCCTGCTTGATGCATTTAATGGGGGATCTATGGTAAGCATCCTTCCGGAAGAGCGGAAAATCATCGGTTATTGCCGAAATAACCACGGTGGGGTACCGGAAAATTTCCACAACTACTTTGTGGCTGTGTTTGACCACGATTTTGAGATCACCCACACATGGTCCGACGACTGGGCGTTAAAAATGAATTCACGTCAGGCTGCCGGTGATCACACCGGTGCAATCATCGGGTTTTCAACCCGGCGCGGTGAGCAAATTCACGTCAAGGTTGCTTCTTCCTTCATCAGCCCGGAACAGGCAGAGCTAAATCTCCAGACCGAAATCGGCGATGACTCGTTTTCGACGACTTTAGAAAAAGCTGCTATGGCATGGGAAAATGAACTGGACAAAATAAAAGTCACGGACGACCATCCGGAATTACTGGAAACCTTTTACTCTTGTCTTTACCGCATGATGCTTTTCCCGCGGGCATTTTATGAAATCGGCAGCAAGGGTGAAGTTGTCCATTATAGCCCCTACAATGGCACCGTTCAGCCTGGCTACCTTTTTACCGACAATGGATTCTGGGATACTTTCCGTGCTGTCTTTCCCTTTTTCAATTTGATGTACCCTTCCTTGACGACCAAAATCATGAAAGGATTAGTCAACACCTACCAGGAATCCGGCTGGCTTCCCGAATGGGCCAGCCCGGGGCACCGGGATTGTATGGTGGGATCCAATTCTGCTTCGCTGATCGCAGACGCATATTTGAAAGGCAATATCCCTGATGTAAAAGACGCCGAAATTTTATTGGAGGCTATGCTTAAGAATGCGACCATCCCGGACGGGAGACCCGTTAACTCCGTGGGCAGAGCCGGTGTAGAATACTACAACGAATTGGGCTATGTGCCTTACGACGTCGGTATCCCGGAAAATGCCGCCCGCACGCTGGAATATGCCTACGATGACTTTGCATTAGCCCAGATGGCTAAAAAAATGGGTAAAAATGACATCGCCAACCGCTACTACGAGCAGGCGCGGAATTACAAAAATCTTTTTGACCCAAGTCACAATCTGATGCGCGGCAAAAATGAAGACGGACAATTTGAGTCGCCTTTTAATCCGCTGAAGTGGGGTGATGCATTCACGGAAGGCAATAGCCTGCATTATACCTGGTCGGTATTCCAGGATATCCAGGGCCTGATCAACCTGATGGGTGGTGACAAGGCTTTCGTATCCATGCTTGACACGGTATTTGCCATGGCTCCTGAATTTGATGATAGTTATTACGGCTTTACGATCCATGAGATACGGGAAATGCAGGTCATGGATATGGGCAATTATGCCCATGGAAATCAACCGATCCAACACATGATCTACCTGTACGATTATGCATTACAGCCCTGGAAAACACAATACTGGGTGCGTGAGGTCATGAAAAAACTGTACAGTGCAACACCTGACGGATATTGCGGTGATGAGGATAATGGACAGACTTCGGCCTGGTATGTTTTTAGCGCCCTGGGGTTTTATCCGGTAACTCCGGCAGCAGACCAATACGTCATCGGTAGTCCTTTATTTGATAAGGTTGAGCTGGTTTTGGAAAATGGCAAAACGCTGACCATTGAGGCGCCACAGCAAGGATCCGGGGATATTTACATTCAATCCATGAAATTTAATGGAGCATCGCTCAACCGCACCTACCTTCTGTTCAACGAAATCATGCAAGGTGGAAACCTGGAATTTAACATGGCCGCACAGCCAAACACCAATTGGGCCGTCAAGCCGGAAAGCGTCCCTTTCTCAATGACCAAGAAATGACTTGTTTTATACTTTCGTATGCGGATTGCCCCTTATTAAGTGGCGGACTTAGATTAATCCCTGGAAAAATATTGCACTTTATTGGAAAGCAATCCAATGGGCTCAATCTCAATGAGCACATCGTCGCCGGGATTGAGCGTAAATTGAGGAGGCGGAATAATACCGGTACCTGTCAGCAACCAAACTCCGTCAGGAAAATCCATTGAGTGGTTTAAATAGCCCACCAAATCAATAAAGCTGCGCTTAATCTGATCCAGTGTTGTTTCGCCGCTAAAAACAACTTGCCGCTGTCTTTCGATCATCATCTGAATCCGGGTTTCGGGACTCAATGGACCATCCGGAATATACAAACAAGGTCCCAAGGCCAAACTTCTGTCATACACTTTTGCCTGGGGCAAATAGAGCGGGTTTTCTCCTTCTATGTCCCGCGATGACATATCATTCCCAATGGCATAACCTTCAATAGTGCCCTCGGAGGATATCCATAATGCCAGTTCCGGTTCCGGCACATTCCACGCTGAATCCTGACGGATGTGTACTTGCTCGTGATTTCCGGAAACACGGTGTGCCATGGATTTGAAGAAAAGTTCCGGTCGATCGGCTTCATAAACCTTATCATAAAAGGTTGAACCACCGGACTCCTGGGATTCCTCCATGCGAGCATCGCGGCTACGATAATAAGTAACACCTGCTGCCCATACTTCTTGTCGATCCAGCGGAGGCAGGCAATGGGAAAGATCAGGAGGGGTTTCTAATTGTTCCCAATCCTGGTGGTGCAACTCCAGCCAGCGAAACAAATTAACATGATTGGAAACCGAGCTCCAGGTTAGTCCCCCCGGGGCTGCCCACCAGTTATTTTCCTGGTGTAAATAAATTTGATCGGGAGTTCGGTACAGATACCACGATGCGGCCATATTTATTGAATTGGTGGATGAATAAAATGTTCAACGTCTAAGACTGCAACCCCAAGAACAGTCTGCATGATCTGGTTGAGCGCTCCGGCATCTCCGGTGAAATGGAAAGTGCGCTGCAAGTGTTGATAGGAAGCTCCCGGTTCTAAAGCCAAAGCAGGGGATGAAGATTCGATTTCGAAGAACGGTCCCAGTTGTCCTCCGCCATCCAGAGGACCATCATTGTACGAATTGATTACATCTCCGTCGTACGGGTCAGTATCTGTTCCCCAGACTGAATTAACATAGACCGATTGTGTATCAACGGGGCCTATTTGAATAATGGTCAATGTCTGGTGGTCAGGATCATAACTTCCGGCGACTTGCCGGGCACGCAAGGGGGGTATGCCAATCTTGCTGCGGTAATGTCCGTCAACTTTAAATAATAGATAATCGTCGTTTACCTGGAGGCGATCTGCAGGAATGTCTCCGAAATAGTTGGTCCGGACCACCTTTCCAAATTCGCTTTCATCACCAGCCCGGAAAGGTATGATAACCGCTCCATGCTCAGCCGGTGGGAACATATCCAGGATCCAGACCGAGGGCAGACCTTGCTCAGCCGTCCAGGCTGCTTCTCCGGTATTTTGAACACCATTCTCCGAACTGTAGCCGACCCAACGCACCCCTACCGGCACTTCCATATTCAGGGCATGCTCCACACCCTCCTGATCCAGCAAACGTACGGTTCTGTCCACCTGAACCGACAACGGTGTACCGGCGTAATTCGTTACCGTAAACTCGCTACGGCAATGGATGAAAGTGGGATCCTGCTCAATCACCTTAAAAGGATCACGGTCAAACGGCCCGGGCACTACCCAGTTATCAAATGTCTGTGGCTGGCCAGCAGCAAAATACAAGGCAAATGGCCCACCTTCCGGACCAAGCCAAAAGCGATCTTCTCCCCCATATGGATTAAACTGGGGACTTACTTCGCCCCGTTCCAACAACGTGTAATTAACCCACCCAAAACTTCGGCCCCGCCGGCCATCTGCTGATGAGGTAAACACCCTGCTTTGTAAGGAAGGCGACACCAGAAGCTGTTGATTACTGTCTGGCGAGGTAAGCAGCACCAGATCTTTGACATGTTCTTTTAAATGGGCCTGGTCGTATCCAAAATAGCCCGGGTCCATATAAAAGGGCTTCTTATGGCTGCATTGGATGAAAACCAATGTGGCAATGATCAGGGTAGCATAGTTGATCCTTCGCATAATCTCTCTGGCTTTTCCAAAGGGAAAATACAACCTTCCCGGACAAATTTGGTAATGGGATTCTACAAACCATTTATTCATCAGTTTGTTGAGACCATTATGCCTGAATTACCTGAAGTTAATACGGTTCAAAAGCTCTTCCATGCAGAAGCTGTCGGCCACCAGATCCATCAAGTCGAGGTTTGGGAGGACCACATCCTCCGCAACATCTCCGGCGATGAATTTATCAGGAATTTATCCGGACGACCGGTCACCGGGACCTATCGACGGGGTAAATACCTCTTTGCGTTGCTGGATCGGGGACAGTCAGTTTTGCTACACCTGGGCATGACCGGGGATTTGCGGTATTATCACGTTCCGATGGAGCGCTCCCGTTTCGAACGATTTCACTGGTTGTTGTCCAATGGGCGTTATGTCGGATTTGATGACCCAAGAAAATTTGGACGTATTCTCCTGCTGGACGATATCCATGCCTACATCAATGAAACGGGCCTGGGTCCGGATGCACTTGAAATAGAAGAATCGGAGTGGCTGGCCAAAATGAAAGGCAGAACCACGCCGATCAAAGCCTGGTTATTGGATCAGTCCATGCTTGCCGGCGTCGGCAACCTGTATGCTGATGAGATCTGCTATCAGGCCAGGGTCCATCCGGCATCCATAACCGGTGCTATCCCCCTCAAGAAGCAAAAGGAGCTCTATGAGCGGATGAAATCCATCCTGACATTAGCCTGCGAGCGCGATGCCTATTACAAAGTCTATCCAGAGGACTGGTTCTGGAAATGGCGGGAGCCGGGAGCCAAAAACCCTAATGGTCCCGGCGTAGCACAATCTGCCAAGATCGGTGGCCGGACGACCTATTTTGTGGAAGGGTGGCAGAAGCGATATTGAGTTATATTTCCACCGGACTGCACTCGCCAATAAATGCCGGTCAGGATCACCATATGGATTAAGTAAATTGCTATATAATACCAAACCGGCCAGGAACCATCTCCACGAATTAATGCTTGCAGAAGTCTGAACACCCCAAGATCAACGCTGAACAACTGAGCTGGGACACGAATCAAAACCAACGCATAAAATAGGCCTAACCAAATGAGCTCAATGCGTACCAACTTTAATCCCAATTGATCCACTGCCTGCGATTCATGTTTTCTAAGCATCCACAATAACCAGGTAATCAACAAGCCCATTGCTGGATGGTAGAGGAACAACAGTGCAGAAAAAAGCAGAATTTGTGGATAGCCCTGACTTTTAATCGGATGTGATCCCATAAAATAGTCCAACGGCACATCCAATGCGCCTGACAAACGAATTAACGTATCGCCATAAGGCAAATTGCTACCTGCTTCAAGACGTTGAATGGTTCGTATGGATAATCCCGTGCCTTCTGCTAATTTCTCCTGGGTCAGCCCCCGGCTGAGGCGAACCTGTCTGATTTTCTGGCCAATATTCATCATTTTTTTTACCCCAAAATTAAGCCGATGCCCGTGAAACCTATTACGACAAGTAGACGACAATGCTGATGCATTCCGCCACGATCTGCCTTTTGGACAAACGCCACAGAAACTCCGAAGAGATGATCCTGAATTTTGAGCTATAATTTAATTTCCACAATTATTTGCGAAACCGAACAGTTGCATATATATTTGCAACCGAACAGTTTCATATTGGCTGAAGTGCCGGAAGAATTTTCAATCCCGGTGGATAATATAGATTATCAAACCCGGATGCTGCAAAGGCATCTCGCCAACAGGAATTAAAATACAAAAACATGGCAACGATCAACCCTTACATTCATTTTAACGGAAATGCCGAAGAAGCATTAACTTTTTATAAATCCGTATTCGGAGGCGAATTCTCCAAATTATTGCGTTATGGGTCCATCTCCAGCCCAGAATTCCCTATTGCGGACCAGGATGCCAACCGGATTATGCATTTGGTGCTCCCCATTGGTAATCACACCCGGCTAATTGCAAGTGATGTATTGTCCTTAATGGGTGAGGTAACGGAAAATGACAATAGAAATACCATCTCAATCCGAGCCGAGAGCCGCGAAGAAGCGGACCGGCTATTCAGTGGTCTGGCAGCAGGGGGTGCTATTGAAATGCCCATGTCTGACGGGCCATTAGGCTTTTATTTTGGCATGTTTACCGATAAGTACGGGGTACAATGGATGGTAGAATATGAAGCCACGAACTAAGCCAATAATGTGCATTAGGGAACACATCCAATGAATGATTCCTTTTTTTGCTGTCGCCGTTCTAAAAAAACGGGCAATCCGATAAGAGAGCACTTAACAGATCCTTGGCAACTGTTCTCCGGCCAGCATGGCAACCACCCGCTTGCCGCCTATGGAACTGTTCAGTACGACTTGACCCGGATTATCGTTGACCACCCGTCCAATGATTGACGCGTGTTTTCCCAGTGGAAATTGACGAAGTTTTGCCACTGTCTGATCAGCAATTCCCGGGGCGACAATAGCGATGAAAATTCCTTCATTGGCCACATACAAAGGATCCATACCGAGTAACTCACAGGCCCCTTCCACCTCATCCAACATGGGAATGCTGTTTTGTTCAAGCTGAATGCCTATTTTCCTTTGGGACGCAGCTTCATTCAAGGTTGAAGCCAATCCTCCCCGCGTAGGATCCCGTAAAAACCGTATTTCCGGTCCAAATTGATCCAATAAGGCCCAAACCATATCGTGGACAGGTGCCGTATCGCTTTTTAAAGTTGTCTCAAATTCCAGGCCTTCGCGAACCGATAAAATGGCCATACCATGACTGGCCACCAGGCCACTAACCACGACCACATCGCCAGCCCTGATTTTTGAAACACTTATATCCGCTTGCGGATGCACTAACCCGATGCCGGTTGTATTGATAAAAATACCATCCCCTTTACCCTTCTCGACAACCTTGGTATCTCCGGTTACAATCTGAACACCAGCTGCTTTCCCTGCTTCACGGATAGTAAGAAGTATTTCCCAATAATCTTCCAGCGCAAAACCTTCCTCCAGGATGCATGCCAGGGTTAAATATTGGGGTTTGGCTCCGCACATGGCCAAATCATTGACAGTACCATTGATGGCCAGGTCACCGATATTCCCGCCGGGGAAAAATACTGGTGAAACCACAAAACTGTCGGTGGTTATCGCTGTTTTTCCGGTCAAATCCACGATGGAGCCATCATGTTCTTCACGCAAGAATTCATTCTGTAATACCTCAAACACCCCACTCTTTAGCAACCGGTGCGTCATCAACCCACCGCTTCCGTGACCAAGCTGGATCACATCAAAATCCATTTTCGGAACCGGGCATTGAAGACGCATGCTCAATTTCTCAGCCATTTATCGTTTCGTTTTTCATTTGAGCAAAATGATAATAGGCTGCACAGGCACCTTCCGAACTGACCATTGGAGCCCCTAATGGATGCTCAGGGGTGCAGCCCTTGCCAAATTGTCCGCAATGGATCGGTTTCCGTAATCCCTTCAAGATCTGTCCGGCAATGCATTCGGGATGCTCGGGAACTTCGCGATGTCCAAGGGCAAATTTGATCCGGGCATCGTAACCACTAAAATCCTGGTCTACCTCATAGCCGCTACCCGGAATTTCGCCAATACCCCGCCAAATTCTGTCAGAGGTAATAAACACCTTTCCTATTATTTCTTTGGCCTGGGGATTACCTCCAAATTGGACAACTCGTGCATATTGATTGTCTACCTGGTACGAACCCGCTTCCAACTGTTTCAGAGTTTCATAAATGCCTATCAGTAAGTCAATGGGTTCAAAACCGGTAACCACGATGGGTACTCTGTATTTTTCAGCAATTGGATAATACTCTTCCATACCCATGATAGTGCATACATGTCCTGCCGCCAAAAAACCATCTACTCTGGTCTCCGGATCGGACAAGATGGCTTCCATCGCAGGAGGTACTAACACGTGAGAAGTAAGAATGCTGTAATTGTTTAGGCCCAGTGCGGCTGCCTGAATGACGGATAATGCATTGGCAGGGGCCGTTGTCTCAAACCCGACCGCAAAAAACACAACTTCCTTATCGGGATTTTTCTGTGCAATTTTCAAAGCATCCAGCGGCGAATAAACCATCTGAATATTGGCTCCATTGGCTTTTGCCTCCAGAAGAGATTCTTTGGACCCGGGGACACGCAGCATGTCGCCAAAAGAAGTCAGGATGATTCCGGGCTGGTATGCCAAAGCAATTGCATCATCGATCAAGTGGAGCGGGGTGACACAGACCGGGCATCCGGGACCATGTACCATCGTAACCTGTTCAGGCAGCATTTCAAGGATCCCGTTTTTCACCAAACCATGCGTCTGTCCGCCACAGATTTCCATGATAGACCAGGGTTTGGTTACCAGTTGGTGAATCCGCCGGACGTACTCCTGAACCAATGCAACGTCACGATATTCAGTCAGGTATTTCATTCGACACCGGGTTTGGGGTCCGGCCCGAGCTCCTCCTCCAATTCTCCCATAGCTTTTAGCAATTCGAAAGTCTTTCGGGCTTCATCTTCGTCAACGACGCTGATTGCAACGCCAACATGGACCAACACATAATCATCGATTTGTGCATCGGGCACCATGCTTAGGTTAGTATCTCGTACGATGCCACCGAAGGATACTTTTCCAGTGCGAAATGCACCATCAAGATGCTCGGTTATTGCTGTGATTTTTCCGGGAATTGCCAGACACATAATCCTCAAATTTAGTTTATAAAAGTATTGGACCTTATGATCTGAATTCTTTAGCCCACTGATGCCTGACCTTTTCAGACCGGGCTATTTTATGATAATAAGCTAATTGGCCAAAGGATACTCCTTCATCATTCGGCGACAATTGATGATGAAAATACAAATTGTAGTGCTCAGGTTTGAAGTGGAGTGCCATGTCCACCAGCAATCCATTCTGCCATACACCTCCACTCACTGCCAGGTTGGTAATTCCGGGATGTAAATCCGCCTCATCATACATCCAGCCAACCAGGGTGCGATGGAAACGTGCAGCACGTTCCGACGCTGAAGACTTATCGTGAAAAAGTGCCATCATAAGTTCGGCACCATCCCAACGTACCACTCCATAGGGCTGGATATCCCAGCCGGCCCTGCGTACGCCCTCCCATGCCAGCGCTTCCAGCCTCATCGCCATTTCTCCTTCAAAAGATTGGAGCATTCCCAACTCCAGCAGACAGGCGGCAGCGTCAAACAGACGCCCCATGCTTGAGGTTAGCAATTTAGCTTCATTCTGAAGCAGTTTCTGGTATATGGTCCAATTTGATTTGGAAAATTTCCCTTCCAAAAATTGAGTAATGGAGGGGTTGCCACCACTGAATGCCAGGGCTGGCAACCGGGAATCGCGCGCCATCTGATCACCAGCAAGATGCGATACGTATTGGAGATGACTCAGGCGATGGATTTCACCCTGCTGGTATAAAAAACATTCGCCACCCCAGGTTTGATTGTCATACCCATAGCCGGTGCCATCCCAGATAAATCCCAGAACTGGAACGCCTTGATCGCATAGCGAATGCTCTTCAAGCACTGCCAGAAAATGAGCCTCGTGGTGTTGAACCTGGATCAATGACAAGGTAAGATTTTCAGCCAGTCGCTGTCCAAATAACGAACTTGCATATTGCGGATGACGATCGATAAGTATAATTTCAGGTTGCTGGCCAGTCGTACCTAACAAATGTTCGAGGGTGTGCTCATAGGCTTGTTGCACTTCATAATGATCCGTATCACCAAGATATTGGCTTACATAAAGGTTCCCTCGATGCGTAAAAGCGAATGTGCTTTTTAATGCCGCTCCCATGGCCAGTACCCCATCTTGTACCGGCTGATGCCCGGGCAAGATCAGACTGGGTGCAAGTCCGCGGCTGCGCCTGAGGAGTATCGGTTGCCGATAAACTGGTGAATACCGCATGACACTGTCGTCCTGCGGTATTACAATCGCCCGGTTGTTTAGAAGAAAAAAATCAGCTATTCCTTCCAAACCGCTTATGGCCTTCTCATCCTTATAAAAGATGGGGGACCCACTCTTATTTCCGCTGGTAGCAATAATCGGTCTCCCAACTTCCCTGCTGATCAGATTTAGTAAAGGACTGTAGGCCCACATGACACCCAATTGATCCAACCCGGGCGATACCAGGTTTCGTTGCAGGCCAGATTCCGGCTCTTCATTCCGGAACGGCAGCAAGACGATGGGTGATTCCGGACTGACTAATTTACTCCAGGCCAACTCTGAAAGTTGTACATCCTGTTCCAATTGTTTTTTGTCTCCGTACAGCACTGCAAATGGCTTTGAGGGCCGGTGTTTGCGTTCTCTGAGCTGTTCGATAACCCTTTCTTGTGTTGCATCGGCCATCAGCAAATACCCTCCAATCCCCTTAACCGCAACAATAAAGCCGGATAATAATGCCTCGGCTGCAGAGGTTACCGCCGTATCCTGATTTTGATGCAAAATATTGCCCTGCGCATCACACCAGCTTAATAATATTGCGCATTCAGGACACGAGTTGGTCTGCGCATGATGCCTCGAGTTTAAGGGATCATCGTATTCAGATTGACAGGCGGGACACATTACAAATGGATGCATGGTCGTAACCGGCCGATCATAAGGAAGTGATTGAATGATCGAATAGCGCGGTCCGCACTGGGTACAGGTAATGAATGGATAATGGTATCGGCGATTCAATGGGTCGTGTAGCTCATGACAACATTCCGGACATAGTGCGAGGTCCGGCGTTAACAAAACTTCTCCCGGGCCGGAATCGCTTGATTCAAGAATTTGAAACGTGGTAGAACCGCTGTATTCTATGTCGTGGACCGAATAGCCGGTTATTATGGCTAATGGCGGGGGCTTAATCCTGAGATGTGTTACAAATCGATTCAAGGCATCCTCAGGGCCGGCAACTTGAATATGCACACCATCCGAACCATTCTTAACCCATCCGGTCAATTGATATTGCATGGCCAATCGATAGACAAAAGGTCTGAATCCGACCCCTTGAACACGGCCTTTGATATAGATGCTTTTACCTGCCAATTGAGATGAACTATGCTATAGAATAAGGTGGCGTCAACCTGCCAAACTTCTCTCATTTTCCAACCACTGGTACCATTGGTCCATTCCCTGTCCCGTGGTTGCGGAAAGTTCCAGAAATTTAAGCTGATGATTGACTTGAAGTGCATAATCTTTCGCTCTTTCCACATCAAATTGAACGTAGGGTAATAAATCAATCTTATTAATGATACAGAGCTGTGCACTGTGAAACATATCCGGGTATTTGATGGGCTTATCATCCCCCTCCGTAACGCTTATGATCACTACCCGCTTGGCTTCTCCCAAATCAAACAAGGCTGGACAAACCAAATTGCCGACATTTTCAATAAACAAAACGCTGTCAGCAGGAGGTTTGAGTTGCTGGAGGGCTTTCGAAACCATATCTGCATCCAGATGACACCCTTTCCCGGTATTGATCTGGACTACCGGAGCGTCGGTTGCAGCAATGCGACTGGCATCCTGGGAAGACTGCTGGTCTCCTTCGATTACAGAACAGGTCAGTTTTCCTTTCAGGTCTGTCAGGGTCCGTTCCAATAACGAAGTCTTACCCGATCCGGGAGAACTGACCAGATTGACAGCCAGTATGGATTTGGCCAGAAAATAGCCCCGGTTGCGCTCTGCCAACAATTGATTTTGGTGTAAAATATCAACTTCTAGATCTACTACGGTCTTTGGGCTGGGGAAATGGACATGCGGATGGTCATGATCTCCGTGGCTATGGACGTGACCCTCTGCACCATGATTATGAACATGACCCACTGCATCATGAGAACCGCCATGATCATGGTGATGATGATGACTGTGGTGGTGATGATTTGCTGTTGCAATTCGCACAGGCCCTTTAGATAAAGCTTCAGGCAAATCAATTGGTTTTAAATTTGTGCCGGTGTTAAATAACGTTATCGTGATACCATCCGTATCACCGCATCCACAAGTTGAGCACATAACAAATAATTTTTAGTCTTCGGCCGTAGCCAATGTTAATGACTTAATTTTCAATTCTTTGCCAGCAATTACATCAGCAAAGTAACTGTTGCATTCCGGGCAAGGGGTATACAAATTTGGCATTGGAAAAGTAGCACCACACTCCAGGCACTTTCCTATCCCGGGTATGTGATTAATTTGTCTTTCCGCTTTTTGTAATACGGTTCCCGGTATAGCTGCTTGCCAGGCAAAATCTAAAGCAGGCATTTCAATGCCCGCAATCTCTCCAATATCCAATTCAATCACCTCTACTTCCTTGGCATGATGCAATTCCACCGTATTGTTGGCAATATCTAAAATACTCATCACGATCGAAAGCTCATGCATTTCAGCTGGATGATTTCTTCGTATTGCGTACCAACCAATAGCTGAAAGCCACAATGGCAACCACGAGTATCCAGGAATGTTCCATGGAACCTGCATAATGGGATAATGTCCAACCATTCCCTACTCCATGGCCAGGATGTGCAACTAAAGTAAACGGCAGGACACTCAGCAGAAGAATTACGATTCGAATTGGTTTCATAGTAATGAACAGTTTGGATTATGATTGCTCCGGTTTAAAATTAAAGAGCAATAACAAATGTAAATGTTTCATGTCCTTATGGTGATCTGTATCATCATGGAATTGAATGATGTATGTCATCTTTTAACAGGTTAATAATCAATTATTTTCAAATGTTTTTTAATACCCTTCCTAAAACCTAATGAATTTAAAAAAATGGCTTCATCAACAACCAGCTCCAAACGACCCACTTACTATGAAGATCTAAGGAGTCGGGGTTATTCCCGGCGTGATTTCATGAAATTTACAACCATGATTGCTGCCTATCTGGGGTTGGAATCAACTGGTGTAGCACAAGTAACTGAAGCCTTGATGACCAAGCCAAGGCTCCCGGTCATCTGGTTGCATTTTCAGGAATGTACCTGTTGCAGCGAATCCTTTATCCGTTCGTCTCATCCGATCGTTGCCGACATCATCCTGGATAAAATCTCTCTCGATTACACCGAAACCCTAATGGCCGCTTCCGGCCATCAGGCTGAGGCCTCCATGCGTAAGACCATGGAAGAATATCCAGGTGAATACGTCCTTTGTGTAGAAGGTTCCGTACCAATGGGGGCAGATGGAGCCTACTGCTGCATTGGCGGCAAGTCAGCAATCGATATCCTTCAGGAAGCCGCAGCCGGAGCAAAGGCAATCATTGCCTGGGGTTCCTGTGCCTGCAACGGATGCGTGCAAGCTTCCAAGCCAAATCCCACCGGTGCCACGCCTATTCATAAATTGGTCAAAGGAAAACCTATCATTAAAGTCCCGGGTTGTCCGCCAATTGGAGAGGTTATGGCAGGCGTCCTGGTGCATGTTGTGACATTTGGCCGGATCCCCGAGCTGGATCGCGTTGGCCGGCCTAAAGCGTTTTACAGCAAGCGAGTCCATGATACCTGTTATCGGCGGCCATTTTACGATGCAGGACTCTTTGTCGAAAGCTTTGACGACGAGAATGCAAGGAAAGGATATTGCCTTTATAAAGTAGGTTGCAAAGGCCCTACCACGTATAACGCGTGCGGAGTCACCAAATGGAATAATGGTACCAGTTACCCGATTCAGTCTGGCCATGGATGCATCGGATGCAGTGAAGAAAACTTCTGGGACAATGGACCATTCTACCGCAGACTGTCCAGCTTCCCGGGCTTTGGCATAGAAAGTACTGCTGATGAAATTGGCGCTTTCGCAGCCGGTGCTACTGCTGCCGGTATTGCCGCACATGCCATCGGCACCAACATCATGAAGAAAAAAATCATTCAAAGTCACGTTGAGGAAGGCCGAACCAGTGCGGAAGAATTAAACCATGACTGATCAGTGACCAGTCCTTTAATCCAACAAACCAAAAAAAATGAGTTCTCGAATAGTTGTTGACCCTATCACCCGAATTGAAGGTCATTTGCGCGTAGAAGCCAATATTGAAGGAGGAAAAGTAACAGATGCTTACAGCTCCGGCACTATGGTAAGGTTGATCGAAAAGATCCTGCAGGGCCGTGATCCCCGTGATGCCTGGGCTTTCGTAGGCCGGGTCTGCGGTGTGTGTACGACAGTCCACTCACTGGCTTCCTGTCGTGCCGTAGAAGATGCCCTGGACATCGTCATTCCTCCGGATGCGGAATTGGTCCGCAACCTGATGTATTGCGCCCAATACATGCATGACCACGTTGTCCATTTTTATCACTTGCATGCCATGGACTGGGTGGATGTGGTCGATGCCTTGAATGCCGACCCTAAAAAGACCTCCGAAATAGCCCAATCAATTTCTAATTGGCCAAAGAGCTCACCTGGCTATTTTTCAGATTTACAAAAAAGAGTAAAGGGTTTTGTTTCATCCGGCCAACTGGGGATTTTCACCAATGGCTACTGGGGACACTCGGCCTATAAATTGCCTTCCGAAATCAATCTCATCGGTTTAGCACACTACCTGGAAGCTTTGGAATGGCAAAAAGAAATCGTTAAAGTTCATGCGATTTTTGGCGGTAAAAACCCGCACCCGAACTACCTGGTGGGTGGTATGGCCTGCTCGATAGGTCTGGATGATGTCAGTGTAATCAATGCCGAAAGATTGGCCTATGTAGGCCAATTGCTTGAGCAAGGCAAACAATTTATTGAACAGGTATACATACCGGATCTGATGGCCATAGCGCCTTACTACCTGGATTGGGGAGCCATCGGCGGTGGACTT
Source organism: Lewinellaceae bacterium (assembly GCA_020636355.1). GTDB lineage: Bacteria > Bacteroidota > Bacteroidia > Chitinophagales > Saprospiraceae > JAGQXC01. The sequence continues at coordinate 716,927 of JACJYB010000002.1, forward strand.
GGCAACTATCTCGTATATGGTGATTTACCGACGAATGGCTACCGTGACGAATCCAGTTTTAAATTCCCCAGCGGGGTAATCTTAAATAAAGATATCAACAATCTGCAGGAAGTCGATCTGCGCGAAGATGCTCAGGTCCAGGAATTTATCAGTCGTTCATGGTATGAATACAGCGGTGGAGATTCCACTGGGTTACACCCTTGGTCCGGCGAAACAAATTTAAATTACACAGGTCCAAAACCACCTTATGAACACCTCGATGTGGACCAGAAATACAGTTATCTGAAAACACCACGCTGGAGAGGACACGCCATGGAAGTCGGTCCCCTGGCCCGCGTTCTGGTGGGTTACGCCCGCGGACGTGAAGACTTCAAGGAAGTGGTGGATCGTGCATTGACCAATCTTAATGTTCCGGTCACCGCGTTATTCTCAACGCTGGGACGAACTGCTGCAAGAGGCCTGGAATCCATTCTTGTTGCCGGCTGGGCTCAGGAATTTTACGATGCCCTGATTACTAACATACGCAATGGTGATGTCCGGATGGCCGACACGACTAAGTTTGCTCCGAAAACCTGGCCGGCACAAGCCAAAGGTGTAGGGCACACGGAAGCTCCTCGCGGCGCATTGGCTCACTGGATTGTTATTGAGGATGAAAAAATCAAAAACTACCAGTTGGTGGTTCCAACCACCTGGAATGCCTCACCAAGAGATCCTGAAGGTCAACGGTCCGCTTACGAATCTGCCTTGCTGGACACACCGGTCGCCAACGATGAGCAACCTCTGGAAATATTGAGAACCATTCATTCATTCGATCCCTGCATGGCCTGCGCAGTACACCTCTACGACGAAGAAGGAGCAACGGTAAGCCGGATACAGGTCGTACCATAAAATGCCAAACCGATGAAAAATAAAGTTTTGCGGCGTGTATATGTCTGGGAACGCCCGGTGCGTTTCTTCCATTGGCTGAATGCGCTGGCCATAGTGGTATTGTGCATCACAGGTTATCTTATTGGCTCTCCGATAGCCATCCAGTCGACTGCAGAAGCGTCCTTCAGTTATTGGTTTGGAACGGTACGCTTTCTGCATTTCCTGGCCGCCTACATTTTCTTTTACAATTTCATCTTCCGGATTTATTGGGGATTTGTAGGTAATAAATATGCCAATTGGAAAAATTTTATTCCCACCACAAAAACCTATTTTAAGGAGATGTGGGATGTCATCCGGATTGACATTTTATTAAAAAGAAACCGTGAACACCTTTCCGTGGGGCACAATGCACTGGCCGGGTTCATTTATTTTATGACGTTCATAGCCTTTGCTATTCAATGTCTGACCGGTGGTGGTCTTTATGCAAGCATGAGTGACGCATGGCTTCCGGCTTTATTTGCCTGGGTGCCTGGTGTTTTTGGTAATGATCAGACTTTGCGTATGGTACATCATATCACCATGTGGTTCTTTATCGTCTTTGCGATTATTCACATCTATTTGGTTTTCTACCATGATTTTGTTGAGGGCAGAGGCGAGATGTCCTCCATGGGAGGTGGATGGAAATTTATCGAAGAAGAAGTATTTGAGAAACAAAACAGTTAAACATTGGATAAAAAACATGTATTGATTTTAGGTTTGGGCAATTACCTGATGGGTGATGAAGGCCTGGGTGTTCATCTAGCGCGAGCATTAGAAAATCAGGAATGGCCAGATGAAGTCGAGATTGTCGACGGAGGTACCGGTGGATTTCTACTGATGAATCAAATCGAGTCCTACGAACATGTGATCATGATTGATGCAACTATGGACAACAAGAAACCTGGAACCATCAACCTGATCAAACCCAAATTTGCCAAGGATTTTCCCCAGGCAATGAGTACGCACGAAATCGGATTGAAGGATGTGATTCAGAGCATGCAGCTTCTGGGCACATTACCTGTAATCCATCTCTTTACGGTTTCTATTGAACTCATCCAACCACTGACGGTTGAATTGTCTGAAGCGATTCAGCAAATCATGCCCGATCTGGCCCGGAAGATCCGTCAATTGGTATTTCAACTTGTACCTACTGAAGTAATCTGACCATCCGACAATATCTAAGGCCCTAACCAGACCTATTCCAAAAAAAGGTTGCCATACAAATCATGAATGGCAACCTTTTATTTTTTTCAACGGAGCGACGGGATCAGGTTTTAGCCTTGCGGTCCACCTGAATAACAGGCACTGCCGCTTCCTGGATCATTTGATTCAGGTCTCCGACCTTTTTATACAGTTCATTGATTTTCACTTCCGATTTTTCCCACTTGTCCATGACATCGTGAACACGCATCTTCTGGCCATTGGTAACCGGCAGATAACCGTCTTCTAATAAACCTTCAATATGCTTCAATTCTGCATCCAGCTGGTTTGGGAAATTAATCACATCCTGGAAGGTCTGTTGCTTTCGCTGCACCAGGGTCTTATCGACCTTTTCAATCGATTTGACGACTTCCGTACAAGCTCTTTTTAAGGAAGTATCCAATCCGGGGCGCTTTACAAAATCTTCCAGTTGCTGTTTGATGGCTGTCAACGTATTGACTTCTTCGTTAAGTGACCGTGCAGCGGCATCCAACTGATCCAGGAGCTTCCTCTTTTCCTGGTAGGCAGCCGGATCAGTAATATCAAGCCGAGGATCCGCATCGACCATAAAGGTTTGGTCGATACTGTCTTTTCCAACGACGACGCGCACGGTATATTTTCCCGGAGTAACGAGATGGCCTCCCCTACCACCGAGGGTGAGGACACCTTTCACTTCAGGTTTGTCCTGAACATGCATATCCCAGACGTATTTATGCAGGCCAGGCATCTTATCCAATTCCTTTTTGTTAGCACCAAGAGGCTGACCATTCAATATCTTCCCATGATCATCCAGGATCCGGATTTTGATATCCGAAGAATCAAGTTTCTCATTTACCTGGTAATACAATGCCAGACCATAGTCCGGATTGGTACCCATAGTAAGTGATTCGCGTCTTGGCCCTCCGAATAAAATCGGATCCCGAGGTGCGAGCAAGGCAACCTGTCCGGCGGTTTTAGGTTGCATTTCACGCAATGGTGTCAGGTCGTCCATTATCCAGAAAGCCCTGCCCTGGGTTGCTACCAGCAAATCACCGTGATGGATCATCAGGTCGGTGATGGGTACGACCGGTAGGTTCAGCTGGAATGAATCCCACTGCATGCCGCCGTTTATACTGATGTAGAGTCCGGTTTCAGTGCCGGCAAACAGGAGGTCTTTACGTACCGGGTCCTCACGTACGACACGTACATGCGCTTCCGGAGCAATGCCCTGAACGTGATCCGTCCAGGTTTTGCCAAAATCAGTGGTTATGTAGATATGGGGTTTGAAATCATTGAATTTGTAGCGGTTGTAGATCACATACACCTTACCCGGCGTATTAGGAGATACCTCCAGGCTGTTGATTTGTCCCTCCATCAGTCCGGGAGGTGTCACATCGGCCCAGTTCTGTCCGCCGTCGCGGGTCATGTGAACCAATCCGTCATCACTGCCGGCCCACAACTCATTGGCATCGAAGGGCGACTCTGCCAGGTAATAGACGGCCTGATAGACTTCACCGCCAGCGCCTTCATTAGTGATGGGGCCACCGCCAAAATCCAGTTTGTTCGGATCATTGCGGGTCAAATCCGGACTGATCTCACTCCAGGTGGTCCCCCGATCGGAAGATTTCAGAACTTGATTTCCGCCGTGATAGATCACTTTGGGGTCATGTTGTGATACCAGTATCGGGGCATTCCAGTTGAAGCGATATTTAACATCAGAAGGCTTCGAACCTAATCCCAGGTAGGGATAGGCCATGATGTCCTTCGAAATTTTAAGCTCGGTATCCGTTTCGGAGATAATGCCCTGATAGCATCCGGCGTAGACAAAGCGAGGATTATCGGGGTCAAATGCACAGTATGCCGATTCGCATCCCCCTACCGGATAAAATTCGGAATTGGCTATGCCGGGTCGATCACTGCGGGAAGGGATGCAGACCGAAGTGTTATCTTGCTGGCCTCCGTAGACGTAATACGGAAAACGGTTATCGGCATTTATTCGATAGAACTGCGCTGTGGGTTGGTTGGCCTGCGTGCTCCAGGTCAGCCCCCGATTGTAACTGATGTTAGCTCCACCGTCGTTGGAGTTGATCTGGATGTTGGGATCCAGGGGATGTACCCATAAATCATGGTTGTCCCCGTGCGGCGTCGGGACGGTACGGAAGGTCTTACCACCGTCTTCCGAAAGCAGGTATGGCGCATTCAGCACCACGACGCGGTTGGCATCATGCGGATCGGCAAATACATGCATGTAATACCAGGACCGGGCCTGAAGGATACGGTCTTTATTGATCCGGGTCCAGCTGTTACCCGCATCATCGGAACGGTATAGGCCACCTTCTTCCGATTCGATGACCGCATAAACCCGTTGAGGATCTGCTGCGGATACGGATACTCCAATCTTTCCCATGATGGACTTGGGCAATCCTTTGGTCAATTTTGTCCAGGTATCACCTCCATCTGTCGTCTTCCAGATCGAACTGTACTGGCCGCCGGATACCATCTTCCAGGGTAGCCGCTGGTGGTGCCAGAAGGCAGCATACAACACCCGTGGGTTGGTCATATCCATTGACAGGTCACAGACACCGGCACTATCGTTTACGAAAAGAACTTTCTCCCAATTTTTACCCCCATCCAACGTGCGATAAACTCCGCGATCCGGTGTCGGCGCATAAGGGCTCCCCTGAGCTGCGACATAGATGATGTTCGGATCCTGGGGGTGGATGCGGACTTTGGGTATCTGTCGCACACGGTCCAGGCCTTTGTTCGACCAGGTGGCACCACCGTCGGTGGAGATGTAGACGCCATCTCCATGAGAGGTCATCACCCCACGTACCGGACCTTCACCAGTGCCGACTACTACAACATTCGGATCGGATCGTGAGACGTCGATTGCCCCAATGGAACCGGTCTTAAGGTAGCCATCGGTGATGTTTTTCCAGGTTTCTCCACCATTCTCCGTCTTCCAGACGCCACCGCCGGTCGATCCGAAATAGAAGGTATAGGGGTCCTGTACCACCCCGCACACTGCTACGGCACGCCCACCACGGAAAGGCCCGATATTGCGGAAGGTCATGCCTGAATATTCTTTGGCGTCGACCATCTTCACCGGCGCTTCGGGTGCAGGGGCAGGTTCCTGTTTTTTACTTTTTCGCTGTGCCCAGTCCGGGGTCACAGCTAAGATCATGACCAGGGCAGTCAGGAGAATCATCCGTTCTTTCATCGACTTGTTTATTTAGGCCAATGAAGGTAAGGAATGAGAGGGGGATTAGGAAGGGATTTGAACAATTGGCGATTCCTGGCAAATGAACTGATTTTGTTTGTTCCTGCTGATTTAGATTGACTTGCAATTTGTCACACAGTGAATAGAATGTGTAGTGACCCAAAGAATATATTAACCTTTTCTATCTATATGGATTTTAATCTCTGTAAAAAAATAATATTTTCGCAACCGTGATTTGGATAGGATTGGCAACCCTCCTCAAGGGTTAACTACCCCTTTTATTTCATTGCGTTTAAACAAGTTTTTTTTACAAATAATGTACACATGAATCGGATACTTATTGTTGTATTCCAGTTGATACCTATTTTGACTGGTGTTGATAATCTCGAAGCTCGCTTAAATCTAGAAGGTACGGATGTAGCGGGTAGAACAACAAGTCCTCCAACGTACATGATACCAAATGACGCCGGTTCGCGCACCCTGATCGATACGGTGGACTGTGCCTGGCCGGTCATGTCAAACTGCCCTGCCGACCTAACGGTTACGTTAAATGCGGCAAATGAGGCAAATATTTACATGACGGAACCTAACTGGACGTCATCATGTCCCAAATCTCAATCTGAGACCGTGGAATACTTAGGTGGTTGTACCAACCCACAAGGTCAGACGTTTCAAAATTTCAATTCCATAGACCAGGGCGTCACCTACCTCTATGAAATCAGGGGGGCCGGTACGGTCGTCTTTACCTGGGGGATTACCGACGAAAATGATCGATCTGCCGAATGTAAAGCAACCGTAACGGTCCTGGACTGCTCCAATGATACCGAACCACCAGTAGCCAAAGCCAAGGATGTCACCGTGCAATTAGATGCCAATGGTGCCGCTTCCTTTACCGCAGGGGAGATAGACAATGGCAGCACCGACAACTGTGAGATTGCATCCATCAACGTATCCGCGACGAGTTTTGATTGCAGTAATCTGGATTATGGATTAACCTTTAATGGAGCCAATGATGTTGATTGTGGAAACGCTTTCGGCAATTTCGGAACCGGTGACTTCAGCATTGAGACCTGGTTTAAAACATCCGGAACGAATATGACACTTATCAGCAAACGAGAAGTTTGTGATGTGGGCTCCTATTGGAACCTATCGTTGGATGATAATGGTGAGTTATACCTTGAAATTAACGGTGCAGGATTTTATTCAGATATCGCCGTTAATACAAATCAGTGGACCCACGTTGCGTTCGTTCGGGAAGGATTAAACATCTATGTATACATCAATGGTGAATTCATTAGCGCTTGGACTACCGGCGATATTTATTCCATAAGCAATCCTGCATCCGTATTTTTAGGCAAGTCCCCATGCAATAGATTCACTGGCATGTTGGATGAAGTACGGTTTTGGAGTGTAGCCAGACAAGCCGCTGATATCAAGTCGTGGTTTGATAAAAAATTAACCGGTAGTGAAAGTGGATTGGCAGCCTATTACGATTTTGAAGATGGACCCGGAAGCGCCACCATCCAGGATAAATCCACCAACCATTACGAAGGCACCTTATCCGGATTTGACGTTGACGCAGCATTTTCCTCTCCTGGTAAGGTCAGTCCCAATGAAGTCATGCTTACGGTAACTGACGCGGCAGGAAACAGCAGCACGGCCACGGCAACCGTGACGGTATTGGATACGATGGCTCCAATTGCAAAAGCAAAGGATATAACGGTGTATCTGGACCCAAATGGTGTAACAACGGTTGCAGCATCTGCTGTGGATGATGGCAGTACCGACAACTGTGGAGTTAAGTCAACAACTGTTTCTACCATGAATTTTGATTGCAGTAATCTGGACTATGGTTTAACCTTTGACGGTATCAACGATCGTATCGATTGCGGAACTGATTTTGGTAATTTCGATACAGGTGACTTTACCATCGAGACCTGGTTCAAAACATCGGAAACTGATTTGACGCTCCTCAGCAAACGTGATGTATGCAATGTGGGATCTTTTTGGACGCTATCGACAAAAAAAACCGGAGAGATCTACCTCGAAATTAATGGTACTCAATCACTTACTTCAAAAAATGCAGTCAATACCAATCAGTGGACTCATGTGGCGGCTGTACGGGAAGGATTATTGCTCTCCTTGTATATCAATGGAGAATTGGATAGCACCATGACTACTGCCTCGGTACTATCCATCAATAATCCGATATCTGTATTCTTAGGGCAGTCTGCATGCACCAATTATCAAGGTACACTCGATGAGGTACGCATTTGGAAGGTAGCACGACAAGCTGCGGATATCAAGTCGTGGTTTGACAAAAAATTATCCGGTAATGAAAATGGTTTGGAAGCTTACTACGATTTTGAAGATGGGCCAGAAAGTACCGCTATCTTGGACAAATCCGCAAACCATCATGATGGCACACTGATTGGCTTTGACAATACCTTTGCATTTACCTCTCCAGGTAAAGTTAGTTTCAATTCGATTCTCCTTACGGTAACCGATGCTTCTGGAAATAGCAGCTCAGCCACGGCCTCCATAGCCGTTGTGGACACGCTAGCCCCGGTAGCCAAAGCCAGGGATATCACCGTACAATTAGACACAAATGGTATGGCATCCATTACGGCTGCTGATGTAGATGCTGGTAGTACCGACAACTGTTCAGTTGGAACCAGTGATGTCTCTGCAGTGCGTTTTGGATGCAATAACCTGGATTATGGGTTAACCTTTGACGGTAGTAGTGAATTTGTCGATTGTGGAAATGCCTTCGGCGATTTCGGAACCGGTGACTTTACCATCGAGACCTGGTTCAAAACATCGGAATCCAATCTGACGCTCCTCAGCAAACGCGATGTTTGCAGTGCGGGATCTTTCTGGACATTATCGACGAATACCAGTGGTGAAGTTTACATCGAAATTAACGGCATTCAATCACTAACATCAAAAAATCCTGTCAACACTAACGAGTGGACGCATGTGGCAGCTGTGCGGGAAGGTGAAACCATCTCGTTGTACATCAATGGAGCATTGGATGTCACCAGGACGACCTCGTCGGTGCAATCGATCAGTAATCCTGCATCCATATTATTAGGGCAGTCTCCATGCAACAATTATCAAGGTTCACTCGATGAAGTGCGCATCTGGAAGGTAGCTCGACAAGCTGCTGACATCAAGTCTTGGTTTGGTAAGAAATTAGTAGGTGATGAAAATGGATTGGAAGCTTACTACGACTTTGATGATGCACCGGGAAATACCACCATACTGGACAAATCCACCAATCATCATGATGGCACCTTATCCGGGTTTGACATCGCCACAGCATTTACCTCTCCTGGCAAAATAGCAAACCTCGGATTGGGTACGCACTCCATCATGCTTATCGTAACCGATGTGGTAGGAAACAGCAGCAGTGCACCTGTCAACGTTACGGTGATGGATACGATAGCTCCCATTGCAAAAGCCAAGGACATCACCGTACAATTGGATGCTAATGGTACCGCAACCATTGAAGCAACTGACGTAGATGACGGCAGTACCGACAACTGTTCGATTAGTAGCGTAGAGGTATCTGCAACAAGTTTTGATTGTGGTGATCAGGATTATACCTACTTTGGCATCTATGTGGGGCCTCAAACTGTTACGCTAACGGTAACCGATGCTGCTGGAAACAGCAGTACTGCCACTGCAACGGTTACCGTCGTGGACACCATTGCCCCGGTTGCAAAAGCCAGGGATATTACCTTATCATTAAATTCCACTGGTATTGCTGAGGTTGAGGAATTTGATATCGATGATGGCAGTACCGACAACTGTGAAATTGTGTCCAGAAGCGTATCCCCCTCGTATTTTGACTGTATTCTCCAGGGATATGGCTTAACATTTGACGGTGTCGATGATGGCGTCGATTGTGGAAATGCTTTTGGAAATTTCGAAACCGGTGACTTCACTATTGAGACCTGGTTCAAAACAGCGGAATCTAAATCTTCAACCCTCCTATCCAAACGAGATGTTTGCGATGTGGGATCTTTTTGGTCCCTTTCGATGAATGGAAATGGGCATGTATACATCGAAATTAACGGTACCCAATCCCTTTTTTCAAAAAGCGCCGTTAATACCAATCAGTGGACACATGTGGCCGCCGTACGGGAAGGATTAACCCTCTCCTTATACATCAATGGGGTGTTAGATGATACGCTTACGACCTCAAGCGTTCTATCCATTAGTAATCCGGGTTCCGTTTTATTAGGTAAATCCGTGTGCAATCAATTTGCCGGTGAACTTGATGAAGTTCGCATTTGGAATGTAGCCAGACAAGCTGCTGATATCAAGTCCTGGTATGATGAAAAAGTAGTAGGTGATGAAAATGGATTGGAAGCTTACTATGACTTTGAAGAAGGGCCAGGTAGTGTCATGGTACAAGACAACTCCAACAACAATAATGATGGCACTTTATTAGGATTTGACAATGCCACCGCATTTACCACACCGGGCATAGCAGGGTACCTCGGTTTGGGTGTTCATACCGTTACCCTGGCGGTAACTGATATTGCTGGAAATAGCAGTACGGCTACGGCATTGGTAACCATCGTGGATGATACAAAACCTACAATAATCAGTGAATGTGCAGCGGATCAATCCTTTACCGGCTCCGACAGCACCTTACAGATCTCTATGCAATCGCCGGTATTTTCGGACAACTGCACTATTACCTTATCAAAGCTGACCATAACCTATTTGGATGGTGCTGATGATGGTAATGGAATGACATCGATTACGACAGATTTTATCCAGGGGGAGACCCAAATGTGGCCCATCCGGGGAGCAGGTCAAGTTGTTTTTGAGTTTACAGCTAGCGATGCATCTGGTCATTCAGAGACATGTACCTCTACGGTTTCTTCCATTGTTTCAGCGGTGGATAATGAAGAGACCAATTATAAGGTTTACGCATCACCTAATCCATTCGTTGACCGAACGACCGTTGAGATCCTATCGGAAGTAGCACAACCACTTACCCTGGTGGTGCGAGATGTGACTGGAAAATTTATCCAACAGATAAGATCTGAAAGGGCTTATCATCACATCATTCCGATTCAAAATATCGATTACCGGGGCGTCCTATTTGTAAGTGTTGAGGGAGATACCTTTGCCAAAACCATCCGGTTGATCAAATTGTAATCTAATTGTGATTAAATAAATAACTCAGGGGCTGCTTGTTCTACCAGGCAGCCCCTTTTTTTTATTTCTCCCTGCAAGGGCAGCTATTCACTTTTCAGGTATCCTACACTATCTTCCCAAAAACCTCCTCAGCCCTTCAAGATCATCTGTATTGATGAGATCGACGCCCAGGCGCTGCATGGTGGACCAGGATAATTCGGTGTCGGGGATGGCCCATAAGCGCAGCTTCTTGCCTTGCGTATGACAGGCTTTTGCCAGCTGCTGGATGGACTTACGCATGGTGCGGGGCATCAGGGACCGCCCATCCCAGGATCCAATGGTGGCTAATGAGGTGCTGATAACCGGCATGCGGGCGGTCGCTATCTTGCGTACCAGGTCATCCGGCCGGCCGTCGAGGGAAACGAGGATCTCTGGATCCCGCAGGATCTGATCGATGGGTCGGTTCCCGGAAATAAAAATGGTCACCGGTCCGGGGTTATTGGCCGTATGCAGCATCTCCCGATAAGGTTCCAGTGTCTTTATCAGTGCCACATACGTCTCGTCGGCACCGGATTTAAAATCGATCATCAAGAAAAAGACACCATCGTAGCCGGATAGACCTTTCCTCCACGGTCTTGGATGCGTTGTTGCAATGGTTTCAGGTAAAGCTCCTCCAACGTGGGCAGGAGTTGTCTGGCCTCTTCGCCGTGAGGCAAATTGTGGGCAACCACCAGCTTACCATTCCACCAATAAACGTCTGCTTCCACACTGGTGAAGCCCTGATCCAATGCATCCAACAACGGCCGGGTATGCTCGTAGTCGTTGTGTGCATGGGCATTGGGCAGAGGGTCAACCTGAGCCATCAGGCTTGAAGCCGAAATGACTGATACCAATACCATGTTCAGGGTCGTGTTTTGACTGCAGTAGTTCATACGTGGAATGTACGATTATTCATAGTATCCAATCATTAAGCTTTCGGTTTCGGTGGATGAATATCTGATGGGTGACGTCTCAATTCCTGATTAGTTATAACTTTTAAGGATTCACCTGGTCCTGCTTGCTTACTGAATACTGATTACTGGCTACTGACTACTCTTTAACCCTGTACTCAAAAACATCCGGCCTGTGGTAGTGCCCTGCCGCGTCAAAGTCCATCCGGGACCTGGTTATCAGGCCCTGATCCACATCAACCAGAAGCAATCCCTCCTGATCCCAGAGCGGCCCGGCGATAAGCTGTCCCATCGGGTCCATCACACAACTGCCCCCACGCGACATGATATCCGGCCACCCTGCCAACTCCTCAATGCCTGGGAGATCAGATGGATAGTCGGATTTACGCACAAACTGATTTACGCCAAAGACATAACAACGGCCTTCAGCGGCAATGTGGTGCAGCGTATGAAACCAGGTATCCCGTTGATCGGCTGTTGGCGCCACATAAAGCGTAACCTGCTGTTCGTACATGGCCATCCTCGCCAGAGGCATCCGATTTTCCCAACAGATCAAACCACCCAACTGTCCATATGGGGTGGCAAAGGACACCAGGTCTTGCGCACCACCTCGCCCCAGATGATCCGCTCGGCTGCTGTAGGCTTAAGCTTACGGTGTTTTCCCAGGTAGTGCCCTTCCTGATCGATGTAAACCAGCGTACAATAGAGGCTCCCTCCGTTCTCTCCACCACACCTATAGCGAGTACGAGGTTCAGTTCTTTGCACCATTTCTGCAACAACTCCAATTCTGGCCCAGGAACGTCTACACTCTCCTCCCAATAACGTTGCCAAAGCGCTCTCCCGGCAGGCTTCCGGTCCCCTACCGGCGACTGGAAGGTAAACCCCGCGGATAAGCTGAAATAAATGCTTCCGGAAAGACTGCTACATCTGCACCCTCTTTTACTCTGGACTAACCAATGCCGGACGATCTCGAGCGTGCCTTTTTTGTCGAATAAGGCCGGAGATGCCTGTACCAATGATATTCTTCCGTTTTTCATCTGATGAGTCCGCAATTAAAGTCTCAGGATCCGCACATTTTTGAATTTCAACGGACTTCCGTGCCCAAGAAATCCAATGTGTCCGGAATGACGCTGCAGGCCTGGGTGCTCTTTATGATCCATGGTCCCATGCTCGGTCCATTCTTTCAGATTACCTTCCGTGATCACTTCGCCATTTAAGGTCACCTGAACGTGATCGCCATCCACGCGGATTTCCTCTTCATTCCACTGACCAATTACTTTAAGATATCCTTGTCTCGCTGGAATAACCCCATAGACGCTACCATGATATTGGTAAGGTTGGAGTTTATCGTATATGGTGTCCGTATTATCGAGGACCTGAATTTCTTTGCCTACATAGGCAGCATCCCCCGTCAATGGCGTATGGATGCCAATCCCATTATTGGCTCCTGGTGTAAGTTGAAATTCAAAGCGCAACGAAAAGTTACTGAAGGTGTCCACCGTGTACAGATTACCTTCCCCACCACGGGAAGGATCCACGTCGATAACACCATCGCGAACTTGATAATCCGTGGTGTTTCCGATCCAATTATCCAGATTCATACCATTGAACAATGCCTGATAACCATGGTCAATTTCCTCCTGGGTGAGCGTGTAGGAAACCGGATCAATTTCACGGATCAGCAGGTCCCTGAATGCGAGATCGGTACCATGCGCCTGCAATTCAATGGGTCCCTCGGACAACACAGGTAAATTCCGGTCCCAATAGTTTTCCAGTTGGACATCGTTTACCACCATTACATCGTTCAGGTATACCGTGACCCGGTCACCGAGCATACGTACAAAAAAATGATTCCAGGAGCCTACGGGACGGTCTGCTACAGTCAAAGGGGTCGAGAATCCTCTCTGGTTGTTGTACAAACCTCCGGATCCGACCTGGGCTCCCACATCTACCCGGCTGGTATCCCAGATCTGGACCTGAGGATAACCCCGTAGATAAATCCCACTATCACCATCCTTCGTGATCTTCCAGTCTACATGTAACTCAAAATCCTTGTACCATTTTTTTGTTACCAGGTTAGCGCCTTCACCGCTAAACACGATCATCCCATCTTTCGCCTTCCAATGCTGCTGCATCTTCTGGTCTGCCTCCTCCTGACGTATTTTTTTCTCCGCAACACTGAGTTTTTTGAGTGTATAGGGATCTGCAAACCAACCTTGCCATCCAGTCAGATCGATTCCATTAAAAAGCTCCTGGAAAGCATCTCCTTGGGGCATTTCATTCAGATACGTTTCGATGGCGGAGGATTCCTGGTGATCCATTTGTTCAGCCTCCGGAAGAAGCTGTTGAAGGGTTTGCTTAACAAGTTGACCACTGAGACCTTCATGATCCTGGGCGGGCAAGCATACACCAGCCACTGCCCGGATATAGGCCAATGATTTAAGGTTATCTTCAGTAAAGTAGTCCGTTAACGTTTTGAAGGTGCTCCATCCGGGCAGATTACCCAGTTGTTGGAATACTACATCCCGCTCATGTTGGGAGTGGGAGGCCTCCAGCCAATCCACCAGCCATAACCGCTGGGATTCAGCGCCGGAAATAATCCTCCTCACTTGGGGAACCGCTTCATCCATGACCATCGTACGCATGGTTTCGTGGTGCACGGCAATCCACAATAATACACGCAAGGCTTCCTCCTCTCGTTGCTCAAGCAGCATTTTAACCAACGGCCTGGTTGTCAGCGCCGGATTCTGCTCAAGATGATCAATAACCTTTTGGGCATAGGCCTCCTCACTATGTTGTATCAACAATGCAATCACCACATTTGCATCCAGGTTCTCTTTAATCCATTTCCAATTATTTTCTTTCTCCTCGGTAGAATGCAACGTGTTCAGCAAACTCGCTGCTACCTCAGACTGTATGTTATCTGGCGCTTCACGGATCAGTGCATGCATTAAAGCATCGTGTTGTGGTTCTGCGATAACAGCGAGTGTGCGCCAGGCTTGACGCGCGACCGCCGTATCATTCTGTTGGGTTTGGTAATAGACCTGGGAGAAACATGCACCGGCTTGACGATCTGAGATCAAATCAAGAAGTTTGATTCGAAAATGCGGGGTTAAGAAGGCAATCCGGTCTGCCAGGGACTTCATATTACCTCCATCGGTATATTCACGGATCAATGGCCATGCAACCTCTTGCCGCAGAGAATCCCGGGTATGGAAGAACCAGTCGGTTAGGTAAGGCATTGATTCCGCACCTGCCACCCGGGACCAGGCCAGCAAAGCATCTATCCGGACATCCGGGTCCTCCTTCCCGGTCAGACTTTTTAAAAACCGGGCATTGGAAAATCCTCCCCTACCGGCTAAAATTCGGATCCAGCCACGCTGTTTTTTGGAGTCGGAAGAATCCGAAATAAACTTGTGTTGGATGGCATCATCCAGGGACTTCATCGCTGATCTGGTAAGATCACCCTCAATCGTCGCACCGCATGGCCCTTCCAGGACCCATTGGCCATATTTGTTAAATGCGTAGAGCGGCCTGGCTAAAAATAATTCATGCATCGCCTCGCACTTGATTTCGCCGGTTGCATCACCAGCACCAATCAAAGCATTGGCCGTGGATACCGGAAAAAAATGAGCATCAACCCGCTCCAAATAATGCAGCACCATACCCGGATAAACTGCAGAGAGCTTACTCATCTCAAGGCTGTCCTTTGGGTTCCCCTGCAGGGCAAGGGTCTTGAGAAACAGCTCCTTTTGCTCCCCTTCTGCTTTTTGATATTTTTTCCAAAGCAAAGGGTGGAATTGCTCCTGCGCATGGGAAGAGGCCCATATCCAGATGTCCGGATCGCCCGCTTTGAGTCCTTTTTTTATCAACTTATTCAGCTTCCTGTCCGGATATCCAACCATGGCCAGAATAGCGTCCTGCCGGAGTTCCTGATTACCCAAACTCTGTGCAATAAGCGGAGCAAGACGTGCATCGTGGACAAACTGCATTTCCTGTAACAAATACTTTTTGACGGGAAGCGCCTGGATGGCATCCCACTGATTAACCAATGCATTGATCAACAAGGAACGCTCCACCTCATGGTCAGCTTGACCTGTATATCTAAAGAGGGAGGTTATTGCATAGTCCAATGGCGTGGTTACCAATTTGGCCTTCACCAAATGATTGCTGATTAATGCATTCACATTGGCTGATCCACCATTGAAAAACTCACTGAGCATCCCATCCAACTGGTGCTTATTCCCGGCTGGGAGCCGGTCCAACCAGCGGGATACCCGGTAGTCTGCGGGCCAATGCTCCTGTGCCTGACTCCATAAAGGATGTAGTACCAGGAACATGAGGTGCATACACACCCCGCAATATATTTTGCAGCGTCTTTTCATTACAATTCCATTTTCCATTTTCCGCGCATCGGTTGATCCAGTAATGCATTTGCTCCCGGGTCGTCAATAAATCGCTGATCCGATGAATCAAAAGTGAGATCCCGTCCCAGGCGCAATGCAATTTTACCCAGGTTCACTAACGTACAGGACCGGTGCCCATTCATTTCATTCAGTGCAAACTTCCGTCTGGATCGCACTGCATCGGAAAATTTAGTGATCACCGGCGGTGGGTCCGGTAAATACGCCAACAATTTATCAACTTCCAGATTATCCGCTTTCAGGCCCGGATACAGTTTCCCGCCGGGTCCTTCCAGAAAAGGTGCACGGATGTCGTCATTTGCGCCATCCAGAACGATCTGGCAGCCATCAGCATACGTAAAAGTTATTCTCCGCCAGGTACCTACCGCATCGTAATGTTGCTGAGGAGCATCGATTTCAATGGTAACCGGACTTTCATCATCTTTTTTCAACAGAAACTGAACCGGATCAAGATAATGCTGTCCCATGTCTCCAAGGCCTCCACCGTCATAATCCCAATATCCGCGGAATGATCCATGCACCCGGTGCGGATGATAGGGTTTGTAGGATGCTGGACCCAACCAGAAGTCGTAATCCAGCTCGGCGGGCACTGGCTCAGGAACCAGGTTGGTTTTACCTTGCCAGTAAAACTTCCAGTTGAACCCGGTCGCGGCATTCAACGTGACTTTAAGCGGCCATCCAAAAACACCGCTATCCACTAATTTTTTAATGGGAGCAACCGGCACCCCCATACCATAAAAGTTCGATTCAAACCGGAACCAGGTGTTTAGCCGGAACATCCTTCCATATTCCTGAATCGCCCGGATTACCGCCTGACCTTCACCGATGGTACGCGTCATCGGTTTTTCACACCAGACGTCCTTTCCAGCCCTGGCTGCAGCAATGGAGATCAATCCATGCCAGTGCGGAGGGGTAGCGATATGTACGACATCTACCTCCGGCAACGCCAACAACTCTCTGAAATCGTGAAATGTTTTCACCTGTGGACCAGCTATCTCACTAGCTTTAGCCAGGTGATTGGCATCTACATCACATATTGCAACCAAGCGGCCTTCGTACTGGATATGTCCGGTGCCCATTCCGCCAACGCCAATGATGGCCTTTGTCAACTGATCACTGGGAGCTACCCACCCTTTACCTAAGACATGACGTGGAACGATGGTGAATAATCCTGCACCCAAACCGGTCGTTTTCAGAAAATTTCTGCGCTTCATGGTCAATAGGATTTAGGTTTTTCAAAGGTGATCGTCTTGCCGCGATACTTTTTTGCTTTGCCTTTAGGCACCTGCATAAATCCACTCGCGTGGCGTGGCGTAACCCATACAACTTTAAGAAATCGATCCGCTAAATCGCCCGAAAACCCTCCAACTTTATCACCTACCTTCAAGATTCCGGACGCCTCATCATAATCCATTGGAATAATGGAATACGCACCTCCTTCATAAGCGTAAGAATTACCATCATCAGCGTACAAATTGAAGTGGGCATTCTGACCGGTGTATACATGGATATACAGCGTATCCTGAGGTCGCTGCGCGGTGTATTCCATAGCCGGCCCGGCCGGGATAATGGAACCGCTTCGCACCAGTATTGGCATATGATCCAACGGGGCTTCCATCATTTGATATTGACCGCCTGCATGGAATTCTCCGGTGTAAAAGTCAAACCAGTTCGCGCCCGCGGGCAAATAAACATTCCGTTTGCGGGCTTTATAATCGGTCACCGGGTTAACCAGTATACTGGGACCGAATAGGTATTGGTCGCCAATATCCCTGACATTCGGGTCACTGCCAAAATCCATGATCAATCCGCGCATTATCGTATAATCCTCCAGGTACACACGGGCACCGACCGAATAGATATAAGGCATCAGCCGGTAACGCAACTTTGCATAACCCAACATGACCTGATAAGCCGGGTGATCCTCCGGCGCCAGGTTATAAATTTCCCGGAAGGGATATTGGCCATGCGAGCGAAACAACGGACAAAAGGCACCGAACTGATACCAGCGTGCATTCATTTCTCTCCATTCCTCCAGCTCCTCGCCTTGTGCATGTTCGTTCCTGCGTTCTACAGCAAAGCCACCGATATCCATGGTCCAATATGGGATGCCGGATAATGAAAAATTAATGCCGGCTGGAATCTGATCTTTAAAATCATGCCAGCGAGAGGCAATATCGCCACTCCAGGTCGCAGCTGCATAGCGTTGCTGTCCTGCAAATGCCGAACGGGTAAGAATAAATACCCGTTGTCCAGGGCTATCCCTGCGCTGACCTTCATAGATCCCTCGGGCATTCATGATTGGGTACGCATTAAAATAAGCACCGCCAGGACCAAGGGCCGTGGGCGACATCAATCGTTTTCTTTCTTCCATGGTAGCATTGCTGTGGATATCCGGCTCTGTCGCATCCAGCCACCAGGCATCAACACCCTTCTCAAACAATTTTGTCCGTAACAATTTCCAGAATCCTTCCCTGGCCTCGGCATTGAAAGCATCGTAAAATGTCGAAGTATAACCCTGGGCTATCCAGTCCCGGGTCTGTTTGGCAATATTGCGGGGATACAACCAATGCTTTTTATTAAATGCATCGTAAGCCGGAATGCCTTCGTAAAATTTAGGCCATACGGAAATCATAAAATGAGCGTGGTAAATCGAATGCAGACTATCGATCATCCCGTCCGGATCCGGAAAACGGCTTGCATCAAATTCCTGACTACCCCATTCATCCTGTTTCCAGTAGGACCAGTCCTGAACGATATTGTCGAGCGGTATTTTGCGGCTGCGGAAGGTCCGAACGGTATTCATCAGTTCCGTCTGGGTCTTATACCTTTCGCGGCTTTGCCAAAATCCATACGCCCAGAGGGGCATGATGGGTGCCTTGCCGCTGATCTTCCGGTACTGGTGGATAATCTGGTCCGGGTTCGAACCCGCGATAAAATAATAGGATAAGATAGAACCTGCCTCCGAAGCGATGCTAAAGGTATGTGGATCCGGGGCAGGAGGTAGCCAGCGCATCGTCAGGTAAGATTCACCACCGTCCGGGTCCCACTCAATACGCACCGGAGTAGGCTTGCCAGCTTTCAAATCAACCTTGAGTATTAAAGTAGCCGGATTCCAGGCTTGACGCCACCGGTCCACCAATAGCTTCCCATCGATCCATAACTTGACATAGCCGGCATACTTAAATTGAAACAGATGTGTGCCGGTATGGGGTGACGCCAACGATCCTTCCCAGGTGACTTTGCTTTGTCCCATGGGGGCTTCCGCCGGAAAATTGCGCATGTCGGGCAGGAAATCGTATTGGATGTCCGATTCCGGTTTTACCACAAATGTTGCATTCGTGTTTTTATTGGCATAGGTGGCAGTCAACCAACCTTGCTGTCCATTTTTATCAAACAATTTTAGGGAAGTGAGGGATTGAAAGTCCCGGACATCAAGAAACCGCGTGGTCGAATAGTTGTCCCACAAGATCCCGTAGCTCCGGCTAGAGATCAGGAAAGGGACCGCTACTTCGGTATTATTCTGGGCCAATTCAACCTGCGTTCCGGCATAATTGGTCCATCCAGCCTGGTGCTGTCCCAGACCGTAAAATGCTTCACCTTCAGACTGATGGAAGTTTTGTTGGATGGCTTGAAATGGCTCCCCTTCGATGTCTATCGGCTGAAAAGTACGGGAGTCTCCATCCGTATCGCGTAACAATTCGTGACCTCTGGAGTCCAGAAAACGCAACCGGGCGGTTTGATGATTGTATTCCACCCATAGTGAGTCGGTTTTGAGCAGGATCTTTCCGTCAGAATCTTCAAGGTTCCATTGCACCTGTTCTTCTACTCCAGGCAAAACGACAAGGTCCCGATGGGCATCGACAGAAGTTCCCGCTTTTCCAGCTGTGACCCGGATAATCTGGCTGTTAACCACCTGTAATTGCAGCCAGTCAGGGCCCTGTTCGGATGCGGCCGGATAGGTAATACGAATTCCACGGTCTATTCTCTCCACGTGGTCCTGAGCAGCAACCACATTTCCCCAAAGGGCAACGCAAAGGAGTAAACTCCACTTAAATCCTTTCATCCCGAAACCAATTATTTTCTTTCTAAAATTTCGGAAATCAAGGTATTAAAATTCAGGGACAACCTATACCTCCTTTAAGCAGGGAATACCCAGACCAACTCGCAGTACCTTTAAATTAGAAGAGCACTATTCTCCCGCCAATACTTCAGCAGGATTTGCATTCGCCGCTCTCCAGGCATGAAAGAAAACGGTAAGGGCTCCAAGGAGCATTACAATAATTCCTGCCACCAGAAAATACCAGATATGTAACGGTATCCGCAGTGAAAATCCCTGCAGCCACTTGTGCATCAGCCATCCAATGACTGGCCAGGCCAATATATTTGCTACCAAAATGATTTTGGCAAAATCCGCCGTCAATAGAAGGATCAATTGTCCAACGTCAGCGCCCAGCACTTTACGGACACTGATTTCCTTCACACGCTGCTGAGCCATAAATGCTGATAAGCCAAATAATCCAAGGCACGCCACCAGGATAGCCAAAAACGCAAAAATGAAGGACAGCTTCTGAAATCTCAGCTCATTTTGGTATTGCGCATTGAAATAATCATCGAGAAAAAAATACTGAAATGGACTCCCGGGGAACCGGCTACTCCATTCGGACTCAATAAATGCAATGGTTTGCTGGAGGTTTCCAGCCTGCACACGCATGAGGTAATATTCTGCGTAATCGTCCAACAGGAAGAGCGTTGGCTGAACGTCACTGCGTAACGACTCCTGGTGATAGTCATTGACCACCCCTACAATGATTCTGCTTGCGCCAAGATCATCCGAAGTTATGGTCTGTCCAATGGCATCATCCGGATTTTGATAGCCCAGCAATTGACTGGCTAATTGAGTAATGATGCACGCCGTATCCGCATCCGTGGCAATGTCCTCCGAAAAATTCCGACCTGCTAACAACTGCATATCAAAACCTTCGATGAAATGCGCATCGATCAAATTGTAATTGAAGGCATGTGCTTGCTCCGGTTGATCCTGAAACCTGCGGACATTAACTTTCCACCGCATCTTTCTTCCTGGTATAACCAGCGTACTCATCACATCGGAGATCGCATTATTACGGGCCACTTCCGTCTTGAAGTTTTTAATGTTACGTGTCCTGGTCTCCGGATTTTCGGACACCCCCGGTTGTTCGATCACAACGATTTGACTGCCATTAAATCCCAGATCCTGATTCAGCATAAATTTCATCTGCCCGTACACGATCATGGTACCAACGATCAATGCAATACATACTGCAAACTGAAATAGCACCAGCCCCTTTCGTAGCGAATTACCTTTTTGGCCGGACTCCATTGATTTACCCAGAATGCGGATGGGCTTAAACCGGGAGAGAACAAATGCCGGGTATAAGCCAGATAAAAGCGTCCCCCCAAATAGTAGTCCCAAAATCAGCCAAACAAAATAACCCTGGTGCCACAGTGCATATCCGCCAAATTGCTCATCGGGCAAATTTGTAACCAGCCGGCTGAATGATTTAAAAAACAAAGCATAAAACCCAGTGGCAAGAACCAGTGCAAAGGCATTAATCAACAAAGATTCGGTTAAAAACTGGATCCATAATTGTCGCTGGTTTGCCCCTAATACTTTTCGAACGCCTACTTCATTTGCCCTTTCAACAGATCTTGCCGTAGATATATTGATGTAGTTGATGTAAGCAATCACCAAAACAAACAAGGCGATCAGCCCAAGAAATGAGACGGTCCGACCGTTGCCATTGAGTTCAGGTTCGTTGTTTAGCGACGAGGTCAGGTGGATGGACGTTACCGGCTGTACAAGCAGATGTTCTTCCCGGTTCTGCGCCAGCAAATCAGGAATGGATCTGTTGACTAACGCAGGCAGCTTAGCTGCCATGGCTCTGGCATCGGCACCTTCCCGGAGCTTGATATAAGTGTACATATCCTTTCGCCCCCAGCTTTCATCAAACCGGGCTCTTGCTCTTGCCGATCCCTGGTAACGGCTGAATAGCGTGCTGTAAGAAACCAGAACATCAAATTTCAAATGAGAATTCGCCGGAACATCCTGGACGACTCCGGTCACTTCATAAAGCTCATTATTGAAATCGTCATCCTGCATCCGCACATATTTGCCAATTGGGTTGTCGCTCCCAAAGTACTTCTGTGCCGTACTTTCCGAAAGGACCGTTTTAAAAGGTTCCCGGAGCGCTGATGAGGCATCACCCGCTTCCATGGCATATCCAAACAGATCCAAAAACGATTCGCTGGCATATAAAAAGCGCTTTTGCTTAAAAGCAATTTTGTTCTGACCATCCTCGTAGGTTACGACAATGTTATTCTTGGCACCGAGGTTGTATAAGCGGGTATATGCCTCCACTTCAGGAAATTCTTTCAACATGGCCGGACCAAGTGCCGGATAATTTTCCGCACTGGCCTGCACCAATTCCCCATTTTGGTATTGTTCCAAACCAATTCGGTAAATGCGGTCTTTGTCCGGATAATACTGATCGTAACTGGTCTCAAACCGAACGTATTGGGTGATGAGGAGAAAAACCGTAATGCCCAGCGTCAGGCCAAAAATATTGAGTAATGCGGTGCCTTTTCTTCGCCGGAGATTGCGTATTGCCGCAATCAGATCTCTTTTAGTCATGAAGTATTGATTTAGTCAGGAATGAATGACACAAATCCCCTATTGGGATTGCCTCTTGAATGCTTTATAAGTTATTAAAATAATAAAGCTTTACCAAGATCCAATGGATCATTAAAAGAACCTTGTATTCATTGGAACATCAATACATGGATGACTTAACTTATGATTTAGTTGTCCAACCAGGCTTTAAATTTACCGGCAAGCTCCTGACTGACCGAGACATCGTCACCAGGGTCCGGGAACAGATCTATCAATAATTTACCGCGTCCCCAGGCCTTTACCCTGGAAATGGCCTTCCTGTGGACCAGGTATTTTCGGTTCAGCCGGTAAAAATGTTCCGGGTCAAACTCGTTTTCCAAATCACTTAAGGACTGATCCATTAAATACTTTCTCCCGTCATTGGTTATCAGGCAAACCATTTTTTGTTCCGCAAAAAAATAGGCGATTTCCTCAACGGTGAGAGAAACGTATTCATTTCCTAACTTGGTCAGGATTCTTTTTCTATATCTTTCCTCAACGGGCTTCTGATATTGGGCAATAAATCGTTCTAATGATCCGATAAAATGATTTTGCAAGCGATGATATTTTTCAAACGCCCGGATTAATTCTTCTTTTTTTACTGGCTTTAACAAATAATCCAGCCCATAATGCTTCAGCGCCTGTTGCCAATAGTCGTCATAAGCCGTCGTAAAAATAATGGGACAGGGTATTTGTATCTGATCAAATATCTGAAATGATAAACCGTCGGTGAGTTCAATATCCATAAACAGAAGCTGTGGCGGTTCCTCTTCCAGAAAATGCGAAATTGAAACCTGAACGGAATGAAGTATGAACCGTATGTCGATGCCCGGTTCAATTTCCTTCAGCATCCTGACCAGACGGGCTGCTGCTGGCTTTTCATCTTCAATGACCCAAATTTGCATTTATTACCATTTTATCAGAGGTAAAGACACCCAAAATAAATCTTTTGAAACGAACCAGTGAATGGGTTTACCCACTGTAATCCGGTAACGCTCATCGAGATTTTGCAAGCCTATCCTGGAGGAATTTCGAACAAACTGCTTTGGGCGGTATTGATTGGTAATTTGCAGCTCTTCCTTATTAAAATTTATCGCAATCCGCAGAGGCTTTTCATCCGAAAAATCATTATGCTTCACAGCATTTTCTATCAGTAACTGAATGGAGATCGGAGGCAACAAATAATCTGCCGGATCGTATTGGGGAAAATCAATATCCAATTGGATGGCTTGTTCGTAACGGATAGTCAATAATTCAAAATAATTCCGCACAAATTGGATTTCTTCGTCCAGTGGAATAAGTTCCCGTTGTTTATTTTGCAATAGGTATCGGTATACTTCAGCCAGATGATCGTTGAACTCCTTTGCTTTGCCCGGATTATGCTCGATAAAATGGGATAATGTATTCAGGGAATTAAACATAAAATGCGGATCAATTTGGCTCTTCAATGCTTCCAGCTCCGCTTTAGCCCGGACTTTCTCTTCATTAGCCCGAGCCAGTTTTTCTGATTCAGCTTCCTTAACAAGGAATACCGTTTCGTAGACATGCACAACAAAAAGAACACAGACCAGTATTGCAAGCGCATTAACTTTAATCATCTCCCAATCTACCGGTTGCCGGAAGACGAGATACCAGGATACCAGCAACAGGATGCTCACCGGCAGCGTATAAAATGGAACGACCAGTAATAGTGCCAGAATTTTGCGCATGGGCTTCTCAAACCAGTCAAAATAGCTGCGAAGCGTAAAAAGCAATAAACGGTTGCCTTCGTAGACAATTAAGGCAATACCTATCGTGAAAAGATAACTCAGCTTGACTTGCCACAAATTAAATGCAGCATAAGGAACCATACCGGAAAGGAGAGGTATGGCAATGCCAAAGAAGGGAATCAAAACCAATCGAAATGCAATATCATTGACTGCAAAGGTTTTGACTCCAGCCTGCTTCGTCGGCAAAATATCCCGTTTTATTCGGCTGATGTTCAATTTCGTACCATCTTAATTTGAAGCAGAAAAATACCTAAATAACTTCATTTCAGATCTTACTCCCTTCCTTTCATGCAAACGAAATCAAATTGATCATTTAAATATTTAGCATTATGGATCCGAGTTCTATCAATTGGCTGGCTATTCTGGTAGCTGGCGTTTCATCGTTTATCCTAGGGGGTGTCTGGTATTCTCCTGCTCTGTTTGGTAAGGCCTGGATGAAAGAAAATGGCCTTACTGAAGAAAAGGTACGGGCCGGTAACAAATCCAAAATCTTTGGGTGGTCACTGATCCTCTCCTTGATCATGGCTGTCAATCTTGGTATGTTTTTAGCCGATTCTCCAGCTTCCTGTCCTGCAGAATGTGCACAACAGACTGATGTTAGCTGGGGAGCAATAGCAGGATTCCTTGCCGGCATCTGGGTTTTTGCCGGAATTTCCATTGTCGCTTTATTTGAACAGAAATCGCTGCGTTACATCTTGATCAACGGAGGGTTTATGCTGGTCTCACTCCTTTTGATGGGTGCTATCATCGGTCTCTGGCGCTAAGCAATGTTCTCCGTAACGCGCAAACTGCGCCCCCTGATATTATATGGCACAATAACTACATGAAAATGCAGGCTGATTCCTTCGAATCAGCCTCTTACTATTTTGACCCAATTTAAACCTAAATCATGCAATAGAATTCGTAGCGAGGCGCATTTATGCGATAGGAGCAAGGCTTCACTAAGGAGGCATAGCATGGAACGGCGACGAAGTGAAGTGCATGATACTGAAACAGAAATGTGCCGTAGCGGAATATTTTTCAAGCCTATTAAACAGAACAAATTTGAAATTTTTAGCCATCAAAATCCGCAGCAGTGTTCTTCCCCAAACCCACTCTTGCACCTGCCGGAACGCGGGATGCTTTCTGGAAAAAAATCTGAATTCATGAATTGGGCGGTGAACGGATCTGTGCCGAAATAGAATCCATATTAACAGGTTTATCTTCCGGATTCAATGAGTTGGCCAGGCAGGTATTAAAGCAACCAAATGTTCATTCAGAAATAGATTTTTCAGAACGATCTGAAATCATCAAATATTAACGATTAAAATAAATTCGTCATGAAATTCATCATTATTTCGTTGATTGCAATTAGCCAACTATTTTCAGCCAATCACTTACCTGAAAGCAAACCATTCGGACGCACTTTGATCTGCGTGATCATTAATGGCGACGAATATTGCATCCTGGTAGAAAGCAGTTTTCAAGACATGCCTGACCGTCTAAAAATTGATGGAAAGCTGGATTTTAATACCCACATTATGACTTTCTCCAATTTTCCAAAGACATGGAATAATCAATCCATCAGTCTCCTCAAGGAAGGTAGTAATCTAAGCCTGAAAATGGATGACGGCACCAAGAACTGTCAATTGACAACCGGGAAATATACCATTAAAAACAACCAGCTCCTGATACCTTTTAAGGTAGACAAGTAAGTGCAAACCTTCAAACAACTTCCCAATGCCTTCCGTTCTCAAGATGGAAGGCATTGCTATTTCTGAACCCAAACCAAACGATTACCAAAGGGATCCAGGGTGGTAAATTGTCCGGGAATCTCATACATTCCACGAATCACCAAGCGGGGATCCAGTGCCCTGTAACGCGCATAATAATATTCCAAATGACTAACAGCAATGATAATCTCGGGAAATATATTCCCTATAATTCCTTCTTTCCTCTCAGAGAGATATATCTCTAGTTCCGAAAGTTTAAATAAGTAACGTTTACCTTTCTGTCTTTTACCTTTGATCTGCAGGATGAATCGATAAAACTTTTCGGCTTCTTCCAGGTGATTAACCCGGATTTCATACGAGGAAGTATGCATTGGTTATCGTTTTGGCAAATACGGCTAATCCGCCCATTGCTGGGAGGTGACCAAAACGATGACGAATAATAGTATAACGTATCAAAAGCAAAAAAGTAGATTCAGTCAGTTTTTTTTGATGCCCTGTCCGGATTTTCCAACCAAATGACGGGATCATTCAGGTGGACGATTCCGGAAGAAATTACCTTACAGGTTATGCCTCCATGACCACGCATGGCCTGATAGCCCCCGGGGCCCAAATTTTCCTCCATACGGGAACAGGGATGACAGGCACCGGTTCCTTCCAGAATGACTTCGCCGATCCGGAAGCGGCTCTGTATCAGACTTTGCACATTGATCCCGGCGACAACCAGGTTTCTTCGCAATAATGCCGGATCGACCTGATCCACATGCATCAAACGGGCCACAACATCCAGGTGTTCCCATTGGATTAATGTCACCTGTCGCTGCTTGCTACGTCCCTGATAATGATCCCCTACTATACCTTCCGAAATGGTAATCTCTACCTTTTCCACGGAGAGGACCTCTCCCCGGGGTAACGGGCGCGTGCCAATCCAATGCAACCTTCCTTGCCGGGGATAGGAAGCTAATAATTCCTTCATGTTCATATCCAAAGATACTTATCGGGAGAGATTTTTAACTTTATTGCAAGAAGGTATGCAGCACAGGCTTTGGAAGGAATAAGAGCATATAGCCGAATGGCGCTTGTATTGGCTACGATGGGTATGTATCTATCCGTCATTTTATTAAGGAGGGTTTGGAGTGGAGACGATCTGAGCCACGCACTCCGGATCCGGCAAAGATGGTGCCGGCTTGCCTTACGAATCCTAAAGATTTCGGTCCACTGGGAAGGATTTTGGCCTCAGAACCCGGTTATGGTTGAGTGCAACCACCGGTCGATGATGGATCCGGTTATTCTGCTGGCAAGCTATACCTGCATCCCGGTAGGAAAAGCTGAGATTGCCCGGTATCCAATCCTGGGTAAAGCGGCCGAAGCCACCGGGATAATATTTCTTCGTCGAGATGATCCGGATAGCCGCCGACAAACCAGGGAGGCCATAGGCCGGTGGTTTAAGAAGGGATGCTCTATTCTCATCTTCCCGGAGGGAACGACCGGTGGAGGAGAAAAGACCATGCCTTTCCGCAAAGGCTCATTTGAGGTGGCCTACGAACAGAATATCCCCGTCCTCCCCTTGTTTATTGAGTACTTGGATCACGATGTGGCCTGGGAAAGTGGCTCCATGCACCGGCACTTCGTGAATACCTACGGAAAATCTGGCATCCGTGTAAACCTAAGAATTGGTCAGGAAATTCATGTGAAGGATCCGATTCAAACCATGGATCAAGTCAAATCTTGGATGGACGGATTCCCTGCACGGAGCTAGTACACGGCCAAAATCTTCTATCTCCCGATTAAATGACAATGATCCTGCTTACAGGTTGTAATCGGTATCAAATGTCCTTATCTTCAGATGCGGTCAGATCGCTTTACTAAGCGGGGGCGCTTCCTAATGAGGCACGAACCCGGTTTTCCTTATTTGAGCATTGATTGGATTGCACATGAAAAAAATCGTATATCCTCTACGTGCCATCTTCCGCCTGACAGGTTTGTTTGGACTGACTTTCATTTATTTGATATGGATGCTTATCCGGAATGCAATATCCGGCAGTGTGGAGGAGGGCATGCGTTTCCGGAAAGAGGTATGGGCCAAACATATGATGAAAATCGGAGGAATTCGATTGACCCGGGTAGGAACCCCTCCTGAACATGGGCATCTATTTGTTGTCAATCATCGTTCGTCGATAGATCCGTTGATTAATCTGGCTGACGCGCTCCTCTTTCCGGTAGCCAAAGTTGAGTTCGGACGCTGGCCGGTTATTGGTCAAGGTGCATGGGCCACCGGCATTGTATTTGTTGACCGGTCCAGTTTGGCGAGCCGGTCAAAAACCAGAATCGCCATAGCAGAGGCCCTCCGTAAAGGGTACAATGTGTTGATCTATCCGGAAGGAAAAACCAGCAATCAATACCCGACTCAGCTTTTTAAAAAAGGCTCTTTTGAGGTGGCCGCTGAATTTAATTTTCCAGTCCAGCCTGTAGCCCTGGAATTTAAAGATCGCTCCGATAATTGGGATCATACTTGCAATTTTATCCAACATTTCATCCGGCATTTTGGCAAACCGGTCAGTGAGGTTGAGTTGCGTTACGGCCCCGTTCTCCGGTCAGCCCATTACCACATTTTGTTGGAAAAATCGCAATCCTGGATAAATGCCCAGATTGAACTGATGCGCTCCAACTGGGATGGTCCTCGCTGGAAAAATCATCAAAATTCGCAACAAAAAGTGCAAGTATGCCAGGGTAAGTCTTTGATCTGAACTCAAATTCTGCCTCTGAAAACAAATCATTACAATAACCTAACAACAGATCCCGGGTAATATGCAACCAGTTTTGTTCTTTTGGAAAAAAAAGATGCGCCTTGTAACGATTGTTCTTTTGCTGCTGCTATTGCAGGCATGTACTCAAAAAGCTCCGGTCTGGATTATTCAGGCTCCCGCCGGGGAGGCATTTACCCACAAAGAAGTGGCCGGCAAGGCCATTCTTCCGAATGGCCGGATGGTTAAACCTGCCGGTACCTGGCTGGAGACTGCACCCCATCCCTATGGCCTTGTCCTCAGTCCGGACAATCGTTTTGTAGTGACCGCCAATTCAGGTACCAACCCGATTTCCATTACAATCATCAAAGACCCACTTACCGATCACCCGCGGGTCATGCAGATTCCGGAAGGAGCAAATACCGACCGTGGCGTGCTTGCTTCCGTATTTATGGGGCTGGCCATCGATCCGGAATCCAAATATGTGTATGTAGCCGGTGGACAGTCCAATCTGGTCTTCCAATTCGACCTGGAAACGGGGCAAAAAACAGATAATATATCCTGCGTCACCTCCAGTCAAACAGAAGACGGTTACCTGGGCGATTTGACCATCTCCAAGGATGGCACATTGCTTTATGTCGTAGACCAAATCGGGTTTCGCATGGTAATCCTCGACCTCCAGCAAAAGAAGGTTATCGGAGAGGTTTCCGTCGGCCGTTATCCATTTGGCATCTGTTTGTCAACGGATGGCGCAAAAGCGTATGTCGCCAATGTTGGGATGTATCAATACAATCTATTACCCGGGATAGATCCTAATAATGTTGACTCTACGGCCTGGAAATTTCCTGCCTATGAATATTTGAGTGAAGAATCCCTGAAAGGATATTATACCCCGGACAGCATTTGGGTACCTGGATTGGGAGACCCGAATGTTGCCGAATCATTTTCCGTTTTCACGGTGGATGTAAGCAACCCGATGGCACCCATCGTCTCCCAAAAGACAAAGACGGGTAATCGCGTGGGCGCTTTGATTGAGGATATTCCGGCGGTAGGCGGTTCAAGCCCCAACTCCCTGGTCGCGACAAAAGATTACGTGTTTGTCTCTAATGGTAATAATGACAATATTTCCGTGCTCTCGACAAGCAGTGATACCGTTATTAAGACCATTTATTTAAAACCTGATCCCCGCCTTTCGGCCTTCAGGGGGGTTATTCCTTTTGGCTTGGAATTGTCCCCGGACCAAAGCAGACTTTATGTAGCTGAAAGTGGTATTAATGCCATAGCAGTAATCGATGTTGCAACCCTTGAAGTGTTAGGCCATATACCTACGGCATGGTTCCCCTCCAAATTAAAAGTGACTGCAGATAATAGTCATCTGATCATTGCAAATGCAAAAGGATTTGGTGCCGGCCCTAACGGAGGCACGGATTTCTCTGCGGGCCCGGAAGGAACTTATGTCGGTAATCTGATGAAAGGAAATGTCCAAATGGTAGAAATTCCGGATGCGGCCACCCTTCAGTCCATGAGCGCTGAAGTAATCGAAAATAACTGGTCGTTCGTCAAATCCAGTGACCCCATATTTTCAACTAGAAAAAACAATCCCATCCCCCTCTATCCTGGAGAAAAAAAGTCACCTATCCGGCATATTGTATTCATATCCAAAGAAAACCGCACCTACGATGAAATTTTCGGTCAAATCAAGCAGGCAACGGGTGATCCAACGTTGGCTCGATATGGCGCAGGAGTGAGTTTCACCAATCGTCAGAAAGCAGATACCGTTCGGGATGCTACCGTAATGCCCAACCACCTGCAGTTGGCAAGAACCTACGCATTTGCAGATAATTTCTACGTCGATTCAGACCATTCAGCAGACGGCCATCGTTGGCTCGTCAATACCTATCCCAACGAATGGACCGAAACCTGCACCTCAGCCTCCTACGGAGGAAACCGAAACTTTAAGTCCGGGTCAAAAGCGCCTGGCATCTTTGCAATGAATGGAGCTGCGGGTGCCATCTATCCGGAAGATTACAATGAGGCGGGTTCAATGTGGGACCATCTTTTGCGGAATGAGGTATCCTTTTATAATTTCGGATTTAGCATCATGTTTGAGCCAGGTATTTACAGTCCTGACTTTAAGTACGAAGGCATCCGTCATATCGTCAACTATCCGTTACCGCAAGGCTTGTTCGACCGAACGTGCCGCGACTATCCATCGTATAACATGGCTATTCCGGATCAATTCCGGGTTGATCAATTCAAGAAAGAATTTAACCGGATGTGGGTGGATGGTACGGATACCATGCCTTCTTTTGTCACCTTGATTATTCCTAATGACCATGGTGCCGGAGAACGCCCAGAAGCAGGATATCCTTACCGCGAGAGTTATATGGCGGACAATGATTTAGCTGTAGGTCGTACGGTAGAATTTCTTACCCATTCACCCTACTGGAAAAATATGCTGATCGTTATCACGGAAGATGACAGTCAAAATGGTGTCGATCATGTCGATGCTCATCGGAGTGTCCTGATGCTCATCTCACCATATGTCAAACGATCGTATGCAGGTCATACCCATGTAAGTTTCGGAAGTATTTTTAAAACCTTCTGGAATATATTGGGCTTGCCTTATCTGAATCAATACGACGCCGGGGCTACTGATCTGGCTGATTTTTTCATGGCAGAGCCCGACTTGTCTCCCTACGAAGCCATGCCGGTCGATGTACGCGTTTTTGACCCTCAAAAAGCACTGGATCCATACGACGAACGATTTGACTGGAGAGCTGTCAAAGAATCGCCCGAACTGGATGATATCGATGATTTTCTGGAAGAGGCTAAAGAAGATCCTGCCTGGAGACAAAATCAATGATACCTCAAAATGAAAAAGGCCTTTCCTCAGAAGGCCTTTTTCATTTCAGGTTACGTCCTGTAAATCGGTTAGTATTTCTGAAATCGGATCACTTCATTAGCACTGCCGTGTTGTACTTGAAGAACATAGATTCCGTTAGACAGGTGTGAAACCATTAGTGAATACTGGGTTAATCCCGCTACAGTCACTTGGTGTAACTGTTCCCGCCCGGTCATATCAAAAACCCGGATAAGTGTTGGTTCAGCAGGACCATCCCAACTTATGGACAAAAAATTATTTGTCGGGTTCGGATAAGCTTTCAACTGAATACCCGATTGTAATGCATCCATTTCCACAGAAATGATTTTATGGTAAGTGCTAACACCATCGATGTCGACCTGACGAAGTCGGTAGTAGTTGAGCCCGCTGATAGGGGCTGCATCAATAAAGTGATAACTACGAACTGTATAGGAAGTGCCGGCTCCTTGAAGGCGACCGATCTCTAAAAAATGGATACCATCGGTACTACGCTCTATGGCTACAAAGTCGTTATTGATCTCGGTTGCGGTGCTCCAGGAAAGATTGATATGATTTCCTTCAGGTTCTCCAGAGAAGGACAACAGAGCGATGGGAAGAACTTGATCTATGGTTATGACAACTTGTCCATCTGCTCCGGACCCGGCTTCTCCACTACTTCCAGGTCCAGCTTCGCCGCCGCCACCACCACCGGGTGCAAATCCGTTCTGCCCATTGCCATTATTAGGCGTCCCCCCATTTCCTCCATCACCACCGTCTGCATTAACTCCTGATCCCCCTGCTCCTGCGACCGACGTCCCATTATTTCCTAAATCCCCGGGGCCGGAAATACCACCAGCTTCACCGCCACCGCCACCGCCATTACCCGAAGTAGACCCACCAGCTCCTCCAGAGACAGGGGATCCGTCATTTCCTGCACTCCCTGCTGCAAGTCCGCCAAATCCGGGACCACTGCCCAAAGCGGCACTACCTCCGGCAGCGTAAGTGGAGCCTTCAAAACTTGAAAGTCCACCGGCTGAACCCGGAGCACCACCTTGTCCGACAATAACTGAATAATTTCCTGCCGTCAATGTTAATATTGATCGGGCGTAAGCGCCACCACCACCACCCGTTGCATGCGCTCCAATTCCTCCGGCACCCCCGGCGCCCCATACTTCAACGGTAACCAGAGCCGTATAACCCGTAGGAACGGTATAAGTAAATGAGCCAGCAGTGACATAGGACATATTAATTGGTTGCCCCCAAATCCAAGTAGAAATTGTGAGAGCCAAAGCGATAATAATAAGCTTTTGCATGAAGGGTCGGGTTTGCCGGAAAGTGGTAATCACGACCCGGCGCGACTGCATTTCCCGTGTGTTCAATAATATGGGGTCTCATCTAAAGATCATGAAGATAAACCACAATCCCTGCACACCGCAAGTGTACGCTTAAATTTTAACGCTACGATTTAACATACTATAGCGGGGATAGGTACCCCCCTATAGACGATAATTCATTCTTAAATTGGAGAATCTATTTCTTTTACCTTAGCTACTTGTAGTTAGATTATTGTTTTTGGAAACGGATCACTTCACTTGAAGTAGCCCGAATCGCATGCAACACATACAAGCCCGCGGGCAGATCGCCCACTGGTAACAAATACTCTGATGTTCCTTCATTAATTTGATTTCTCCGCAGCTCTTTACCGCTCAAATCAAAGATTTTTATTTCAGAAGGTGCATTGTTCACTTCCCATTGAAGATGTAATCTTTCCTGAACCGGGTTTGGATAGATAACCAATTCTCCAAATTTAGCGGCGTCGTTCATCTGGATTGAAATGATCTTGTGAACGGTAGAAACACCATCAATGTCGACCTGGCGCAGACGATAATAATTCAAACCATTTACAGGCTTGACGTCAGTAAACTGATAGTGGTTGGTTTCAAAGGAAGTACCATGTCCGCTAACTCTGCCGATTTCATCAAAATGCAAACCATCCACGCTACGTTCAATCGCCATAAAATCGTTATTCACTTCCGTGGCAGTGCTCCATTCCAATTGAATGTTATGATTTTGTGCATAACCATCAAATGACAAGAGAGATATCGGGAGGGCATAATCGATGACCGTCACGACAACCATGCCATCACCACCTATACCGGAATTATTATTATTGCCTGGACCATGTTTTCCACCACCGCCTCCACCAGGAGCGGCGCCGTCGCCGGCCGGAATATTATCAATCCGCTGACTGCCTATACCGCCATCACCGCCAGACGTATTTCCGGCACCACCGGCCCCTGAATATATCCCGGTTGCTGTAGCTCCGTCCATACCATTCCCTTCGGGTCCGGCAGCTTCTCCGCCACCGCCGCCATTATCAGAATATCCTGCACCTCCATTACCTCCTGAAAAGGTAATATCTCCTATGCTGCTTAATGCTGATCCTCCGAGTCCACCGGTAAGGTCAGCAGTTGAACCACCGCCGGCAGCTGCAACAATTAAATCATTAAAGTCGGATGGAGTACCCGCAGATCCGTTCTGACCACCAAGCCCTACCGTCAAATTGTAAGTACCTGCAGTCAAAACCAGCGTAGAGCTGGCATAGGCTCCACCGCCTCCGCCGCCTTTAGCTACCGCGGCATCGGTTCCGCCACCACCGCCGGCACCCCAAACTTCAATTTGAAGCGTGGCTGTATAACCGGTAGGAATGGTGTAGGTATGGCTACCAGGAGTCGCATAAGTGGAGTCTCCGGGTTGAGCCCATAAAAAAGTGGAAAGCATTACAGCACAAGTAAGTAAAAGTATCTTTTGCATAAATAGGACATTCAAGCCCTAAGATAAAGGAAAATAGGCATCCATGCATAAGGATATTTGAATTTTCTCTTATGTATTGAATAAAAGTCTGATCCGATGAAATCATTAGACCCGCAGAATCGGTGACTGTAGCATTTTTGGAGCCGTACAAATTAACCCGATGTGCCCGGATTAAAACAAGCATTTTGGGCTTGCATGCTTAGAAAACATCCAATTCATCCAGTTCAAGCAGCTTAAAAAAGCACATGCTTGCGGCCCGGACATCCTTATCCGCTTCATTAGCCCCTTCAAACTTGTGTCCAAAACATTTCTGAAATAACTGACTGAGGCTAGGCCACTTATAACGACCACCTGGTGCCGGGATCTTGCAAAAATATGTTGATTCCCGCATCAGACAGATCTTCTCGGCAGCCACCAGCGGATTTGGAATATTGGCACGAAAATATTCAGCACCGACGATCATTTCATTGAATTGCATGTTAAAGGCAACCACATATTCCGCTTTCCGAACAACTGCCGCAAAAGCTTTCAAAACATCAGAAATTTCCTCGCCCTGCTCCATCGCCACATCATGATCGACGCCATGCCACTCGGTGGAACTATACGGTATCTCGAATCCCGCCGGCTTGATGAGCTTGCTCGCAGTTTCTATAATATTGGAGTCTTCATCCACCAATTCCCAGGCCAGATGGACCAGCCTCGGCCAATGGTAAGTATCTTCTACGGCTGCTTTCCAATGTGCGGGCATGGATAAGGCGGAGGCGTCAAAAAAGAGATACATGTGATTTCAGATTTGAGATTTGTGATTTAGGATTTAGGGTTTCAGATTTGTGATTTAGGATTTCAAATTTCAGATTTGAGATTTCAGATTTGAGATTTCAGATTTCAGATTTCAGATCTAGGGCAAATGATTCCGAATGAATTCAATCTGTTTGCTAAATAAAACATTCATATGATCTTCTACTCCTGCCTGGGAAATAAATGAAGCACTTACCCGTACCAGGTGGTCATCCTGATCGGCCCCGGCCATCCAAACCTGAAGTAAGTTATTTTCTTGTCGCACATGCACGCCCACCCGGTATTCTTCCCACCGTCTTGCCAGTCCTCTCTCCAGATTGTTACACCAGATACTCTCAGGATAATGAAAGTTCCGAACCATAAGATGCGCTTCCTCGTCCTGCTCTCTGGTGGCCCACCCATAAAAGCCGAGGGCACTTACCGGCACCATTTCTCCCGGGTGCAAATGGAGATGGTGCCCATGTTCCGGCACCTGATGATGGCCGATAAAAGCTTTCTCAGGGTCGTTCTCTGTCTCCAGGTCAAGCAATTCAACTTCCAGGTCCGGACGAAGTCCCCGTACCTGAAAGGCATAAAGCGGATAACGGGTCTGCAGGACTGCATCCGATTTCAAATGAAAATCCCGTTTGCGATCAAGGTGCGATTTGGGGATAGAAAGGATGGCACTTCGACGTACCCGGTAACTGAGTGCACTGATCCGAAAACCACTTACCCCGGACAGCGGTATGGCATGCATCGGCCAGCACAAACCGCTGATATTTTGTTCTTCCCAATAGGGACTATTCCAGGGATCACGGGTCAGGATAATCTTCCTCCCATCTTCGGGTAGTTTTTGGATCAATTTTTCAGAATGGGGATGGTAACCAATCAGCATAAGGTGTATAATGTGCCTGGTCACGAAAGTACGAAAGTATAGGTACAAATCCGTACCTTCGTGTCATGGAATGGAAAGCTTCCGAAATTGCTGCTCTGGTAAAGGGCACGGTCGAAGGAGATCCCAATGTGATCGTCACAGAGCCAAGTAAGATTGAAGAAAGCAAACCAGGAAGCATCACTTTTCTGGCCAATGCCAAATACGAGCATTACCTGTATGAATCTCAAGCTTCAATCGCATTGGTCTCGAAGGATTTTCTGCCTGAAAAAGCCCTTTCAATGACATTGATCCGAGTGGATCAAGTTTATCCCGCATTACAACAACTGCTTGAGGTCTATCAACAACAACATACGGTCCCGGATGGCGTTGATCCGGGGGCTCACCTCCATCCCGGCGCTGTTCTTGATCCTTCGGTATCCGTTGGGCCCGGCACTATTATCCAGGAAGGGGCTCAAATCGGAGCGCGAACAATCATCCACGGGCAAGTTTTTATTGGCCGCCAGGTCATGATTGGAGAGGACTCGATCATCTATCCCGGAGTCCGGGTCTATCACGACTGCAAAATAGGATCGGGCTGTATCATCCATGCCAATGCGGTGATCGGAAGCGATGGATTCGGTTTTGCACCGGACGGGCAGGGCAAATATCAAAAAATACAGCAGATTGGGAATGTAATTCTGGAAGACCAGGTGGAAATCGGCGCTAATACGGTCATTGATCGGGCCACGATGGGATCAACTCGTATTGCAACAGGATGTAAACTGGATAATCTCATTCAGATCGCGCACAACGTGGAAATCGGTCCTCACACAGTCATTGCCGCTCAAACCGGAATCGCCGGAAGTACCAAGATTGGTGCCTATTGCCAGATTGGCGGGCAGGTGGGCATCGTCGGCCACATCCGTATTGCCGACCGCGTACGTATCCAGGCTCAATCCGGCATTGCTGCTTCCATCGAAGAACCTGGCTCTGCCTGGTATGGATCACCGGCCATACCTTATCGGGACTATCTGAAATCCTATGCCATCTTTCGCAAATTACCGGAATTGTTCAAGCGACTGATCTCTCTTGAAAATGAGTTGCAATCAACCGAGGAATTGAGTGAATAATTTTGCCTATTGTCCGCGTAACTTCATTGCGGCAGTGACCTAAAACCTATTCCCAAGCTCCTTTGGGCAGGGCAATCCCGATAAGATCAAAAGCCAATAATCGCCGGATATCGTCAGGAAGCCTATCTTTGCACACGATTTTATTCAGCCATCGCCTATGACCGCCAAACAATGCACAATTAAAGATTCATTCACCCTTCAGGGAGTTGGATTGCATACAGGTGTTTCAGTGACCATGAAGGTCCAGCCTGCCGCCGTCAATCACGGTGTAAAATTTCAACGCATTGATTTACCGGACCGGCCGGTTGTCCCGGCAGATATCAATATGGTTCAAACCACCCAAAGAGGAACGACCATAGGCAGGGGCGATGCTTCCATTGCCACGGTAGAACACATACTTTCTGCGTTGGCAGGATATCAGGTGGACAACGCGTTAATTGAAATAGATGGACCGGAAGTTCCCATTTTGGATGGCAGCGCTCGCACCTTTTACGCTGAATGTGAAAAAGTAGGCAAAGTTGCCCAGGATGCAGAACGCACCTATTTTGAAATTCAGGAGCCGATCCTGTATACCGATGAACAAAGTGGTGCGGAATACATGGCCTTACCGGCCGACCAACTGGAAATCACCTGTCTCATCGACTTTAATTCTCCTTATCTG
Organism: Lewinellaceae bacterium; assembly: GCA_020636355.1. Taxonomy (GTDB): domain Bacteria; phylum Bacteroidota; class Bacteroidia; order Chitinophagales; family Saprospiraceae; genus JAGQXC01. Next base: position 754,795 of record JACJYB010000002.1, read on the forward strand.
GGACAGCAATTCGCGACACTTGCGGATATTGAAGATTACGGAAAACAAATAGCCTCCTGCCGCACTTTTGTCTTTCTCCATGAAATCGAGGGTTTGATCGATCAGGGGCTGATCAAAGGAGGCGACCTGGACAATGCGATTGTCATCGCCGACCGGATCATGACCGACAGCGAATTGGAGCGCGTGGCCAGAAAGCTGGGAAAATCAGTGGTCCACGTCGAAAAGGAAGGTGTCCTGAATACCACCGAACTACAATTCAAAAATGAGCCTGCACGGCATAAGTTATTGGATGTTCTCGGAGATCTTTCCCTGTTGGGCACAGCAATTAAAGGAAAAATCGTCGCCCGGAAGCCCGGTCACGGACCAAATGTGGCTTTCACCCGCGTCCTGAAAAAGAAACTGATAGAACAGCGCAAACTAAAGGGCAAGCCCAATTACGATCCGGATGAAACACCTGTCTACGACATCAATCAAATTCACAATTTTCTACCCCACCGGCATCCTTTCCTCCTGGTGGATAAAATTATCGAATTGAGTCCCCAGCATGTAGTGGGCATTAAGAACATTACTTTCGATCAATGGTTCTTTCCGGGCCATTTCCCCAACAATCCCATCTTTCCCGGTGTTTTACAAATCGAAGCACTGGCTCAAACCGGGGGTATACTGGCATTATCGACGGTCCCTGACCCCGAAAATTGGGATACGCTTTTTATTAAGATTGATAATACCCGGTTTAAGTCCAAAGTTATGCCCGGAGATACGCTTATTTTAAAAATGGAATTGCTTAACCCGATTCGCCGGGGTATTTGCCATATGTACGGCACCGCTTACGTAGGAAATAAAATTGTTTCGGAAGGCGAACTCACTGCACAAATTATCAAAAGAGACGCATGACGGCATTTCACAATATTCATAAAGATGCACGAATCGGCCAAAACGTCACCGTAGACTCGTTTACCACCATCGGAGCCGATGTCGAAATAGGTGATAACTGCTGGATTGGCCCTAATGTCACCATCATGGATGGCGTGCGGCTGGGCGACCATTGCAAAGTGTTTCCCGGAGCTGTCCTGGGTGCCATCCCCCAGGATCTGAAATTTGAAGGAGAACAATCCACGGTTACCGTAGGAAATGGGGTGACGATTCGCGAATATGTGACCTTAAACCGCGGCACCAAAGCCAACTTTCAAACTCACATTGGCGACAACAGCCTGCTGATGGCTTACGTCCATGTAGCACACGACTGCATCCTGGGCAATAACGTGATCCTGGCTAACAGCTGCAATCTGGCCGGACACATTGAAATCGGTGAATACGCCATCCTGGGCGGACTGACAGCGGTCCATCAATTTGTCAAAATTGGCGAGCATGTGATGGTGGGTGGCGGCTCTTTGGTTCGCAAGGACATACCACCATTCGTCAAAGCGGCAAGAGAGCCGCTCTCCTATGCGGGCATCAACTCGGTTGGTTTGCGCCGGAGAGGATTTTCATCTGAAATAATCAATCACATTCAGGATATCTATCGCGTCTTGTTCGTCAAAGGATACAATACGACCCAGGCACTGAATATCATCGAAACAGAACTGGAGGCAACGGAAGAACGCGACCAAATCATTCGCTTCATTCGCAATTCCGACCGGGGCATCATGAAAGGTTTTCGCCAGATCAATGGGACTGCAAATTGAACTGGATCACGTCGGTAAACAATTCCGGCATCGGTGGGTATTCCAGGATCTGACTACCACCATACTGCCGGGAGAAAGGATCGCAATAACCGGTTCTAACGGAGCCGGCAAATCCACCTTACTGAAGATAGCAAGCGGGTTGCTCACACCAAGTGCTGGCAAAGTGCATTTTTACCTTCAGGACTCAATCGTGGATGACGTACCGAAGAAGTTAAACTTTACCGCGCCTTATCTGGAGCTGATCCAGGAGTTCTCAGCAAGTGAGTTGATCGCGTTTCACGTCAAGCATCGCCCGTTATTACCTGGTTGGGAGACCGGGAATTTTCTCGAGGCATGCCACCTCTACGACGAACGCCACAAGATCATCCGTCACTATTCCACCGGCATGCAACAACGCCTGCGGTTGGCGCTGGCGATCTTCACGGACAGCGACCTGGTTTGCCTGGATGAGCCCACCTCAAATCTGGATGAACACTACAAACAATGGTACCAGGAATTACTGGAAATGCACCTTGGGGAACGCACGCTGATCATCGCGTCCAATGAACGATTTGACTACCGGATATGTGGCAGAGCGGTTGCATTGGGATAGAGAAGAAGAAGTGGAAAAGGTGGAAAAAGTAGACGAGGTGGAAGAGGTAAAAGGGGTAGCAGAAGCAAAGCTGACTACTTGCTACTGACTACTAGGTCGTGACTATTCAAAAGTCTCCCGAAACCGGGAAAGACGTTGACGCATGGACTTCAGTCGTTCGATGACCTCAATGCGTGCTTCGTAACTGGTCTTTCCCTCCTTAATCTCGTTTTTGGCTCCTTCTATGGTAAAGCCGCGTTCCTTAACCAGGTGGAAGATGAGATTGAGTTGCTCAATGTTTTTCTTGGTAAAACGTCGATCTCCCTTGGAGTTTTTACTGGGTTTGAGCGTTGGAAACTCGGATTCCCAATAGCGGATCAGTGACTTGGAAACGCCCAGCATTTCAGCCACTTCTCCGATGGAGTAATAAAGCTTTTCCAGTTTGGAAGTATCGATCATACAATAAAGATACTCAAATTCAGGACTTGCAATAGGCTTGATATCAGCTATTTAAACATCGATATTGTTAGATACGATGCATGTTCGAATAAAATTGCAAGGGAAGGCCGCTAAATTACTCTAACTCCTGTATTAAGTTCTCGATCAACTGACGCGTTCGTTGAGGGTGTGCCTTTCCGCCTGAAGTTTTCATGACTTCTCCCATAAACAAACCGATGAGATTTTTCTTGCCCCCTTTTAGTGCTGCTGCCTTATCGGGAAATTGGCGAAATGCGTCACGGATAAGGTCTTTAAGAAATGTCTCATCATCGCTCTGGACAATATTCAGTTGCTGTGACATATCCTCCAGGGCTTTTTCCGGAGTGGATAACCATGCTTCCCATAATGTACTGAAAGCCACCGTCCGGTTGATTTTCTCCATTCCAATCCAGGCGATCAGCTGTGTCAGCTGCTCGTCAGACAGCGGAAAGTCTCCCTCCACATCCATGGGCTTAATCTTATGAATGAAAAGATCCGTCCAGATCCTTCGGTGCTTTGGAGGCAATGTATCCACAATGCGCAGGTAGTAGCTGGCGTCATGCAGATGCCCTGCAATATGAGATGCATCTTCTTCAGTCAACTGGTATTTATTCTG
>JACJYB010000020.1 GCA_020636355.1 Lewinellaceae bacterium
CCACGCTAGAATGCTAGCGTGGCTTTGTTTTTTTGGTTATTTCGGAAATCCTGGTGGACTATTATGCGTCGACTTTGGCGTATTTGGCGTTGGCTTCAATGAAAGCCCGCCGGGGTGGTACCTCATCACCCATCAGCATGGAAAAGATGCGGTCCGCTTCCGCCGATTCATCAACGGTTACTTGCTTGAGTTGTCTGGTTTCCGGATCCATAGTGGTTTCCCATAACTGCTCCGCATTCATCTCTCCCAGACCTTTGTATCGCTGTATTTTAATACTACTATCCGATTTACCGCCGGAATAGACCTCCACAGCAGCTTTGCGCTCTTCATCATTCCAGCAATATTGATATTGCTTTCCTTTACGCACCTGGTACAGCGGGGGAGAAGCAATGTATAAATGACCTTCATCGATCAGCGGGCGCATGTAGCGGAAGAAGAAAGTTAGGATAAGGGTCACAATATGGCTACCGTCCACGTCGGCGTCGCACATGATGACGATCTTGTGATAGCGTAGTTTATGCAAGTTCAGAATGCGCTCGCCGTCTTCACCTTCCTCAATGGATACCCCCAGCGCTGTAAAGATGTTTTTGATCTCCTCATTGTCATAAATCTTATGCTCCAGGGCCTTCTCTACATTCAGGATTTTTCCACGGAGAGGAAGAATGGCCTGAAAGTTACGGTCCCGGCCGGATTTTGCCGTACCTCCGGCAGAGTCGCCTTCCACCAGGAACAATTCACTATGGCTGGGATCTTTACTGGAGCAGTCAGCTAACTTGCCGGGTAATCCTCCGCCCGTCAAAACATTTTTCCGCTGAACCATTTCCCTGGCCTTGCGCGCTGCTTCCCTGGCTGTTGCTGCCAGGATAACCTTGTCAATGATGCGCTTGGCATCTTTCGGATTCTCCTCCAGATAATAATTGAGCACATCACCCACGCATTGGGATACGATACCCAGTACTTCAGAGTTGCCCAGTTCGCCTTTAGTCTGGCCCTTGAATTGTGGTTCAGGAACCTTGACCGAAATAATAGCGGTCAATCCCTCCTTGAAGTCGTCACCGGCGATGTTAACTTTTGACTTGCCGAAAAGGCTGTTGTCTTCTCCGTATTTCTTAAATATCCTGGTCACAGCCCTGCGGAAACCGCTGACGTGCGTACCACCTTCCCGTGTGTGGATGTTATTAACGAATGAAACGATGTTTTCAGCATAGGACGTATTGTATTGCATGGCAACTTCTACCTCAACATCGTCTTTCTTGGCTGTGACATAGATCGGGTTCTCGATCAGGGGAGTTTTGGATTCATCTAGGAATTTCACAAATTCAACCAATCCTCCTTCACTGTGAAATATTTCCCGCTTAAAGGCTCCGTCTTCTTCTTCCCGTTCATCGATCAGCGTCAGTTCCAGCCCTTTATTCAGGTAGGCCAATTCACGCAGGCGCGTGGCCAGGGTGTCGTATTTGTATTCTAATGTTTCAAAGATGACCGGGTCCGGCGAGAAGGTAATAATGGTCCCGGTATCTTCAGCCTCTCCGATGGTTTTTACTTCGGAAAGCGGCTTGCCTTGGGCATACTCCTGCAGGAAAACCTTTCCTTCCCGGTGAACCTCCGCCCGCAGGTGCTTGGACAATGCATTAACGCAAGATACCCCTACGCCGTGGAGTCCTCCGGATACTTTGTAGGTATCTTTATCAAACTTTCCACCGGCATGGAGTACGGTCATTACCACTTCCAGCGCGGACTTTTTCAGCTTTGCCTGGATGCCGGTAGGGATGCCACGTCCGTCGTCGATCACCGTGATGGAGTTATCCTTGTGAACCTGAACCGTGATGTTGGTTGCATATCCGGCCAGGTGCTCGTCGATGGAGTTATCGACTACTTCCCATACGAGGTGATGCAATCCCTTGGTATCGGTGCTGCCTATATACATCCCCGGTCGCTTCCTGACTGCTTCCAATCCCTCCAGCGCCTGAATGTTATCGGCACCGTAATTTGATGGTTTTTCACTCATAGGTGGTTCACATTTTTAAGACGTGCAAAGATACAAAAAAAATGCCTCCAATAGCAGGAATTGAAGGTCTTAAAGGCCTCTTTTTGAATTGGTTTTATAGATGAAAAAATATAATAACGGCATTCCTACCCTCAGGGTTCAAAGTAAGGTCGTAGCCGGTGTTGATTCAGGTGATTCAACGTTGGGAATTGACCGGAATGGCCATGATTTGCAGGTGCTTAATCCAGGGTTACAAGTTGTCCGGACACCTCGCGGCAACCATCTGTTTTGATCCGGATCTCCAACTGCAAATAGCCGGAGAGCCACCATGGTTCAATAAGTTCAGGCCACTCCACCACACACCATTCGCCACTATCCAGATAATCTTCGATGCCGATTTCGATGGCTTCTTCAGCGGACTTCAAACGGTAGAGATCCAGATGATACAGCCAGCGATCTTCCGGCAGGAGGTAGGGTTGTACGATCGAGAAGGTCGGGCTGGTGACCAGGTCTGCAGCATGCAAGTGCTGGGCGAGACCTTGTACCAGGGTAGTCTTTCCGGCACCCAAATCGCCGCTAAGCAACCAAACGGTGCTGCCCGGGAAATCTTCCATCAACTGGGCTGGCAAGGCATGCATTTCCGCTACCGAACAAATGGTATAAGTCTTGATCATGTACAAAGATACCTCCAACATTTCTGTTATCTTCATACTTGATTGTAAACCCTGCAACGCTATGGCGATACATGAGTTTTATTCGGGGGAAGGGGCCCAGAGCCGTAAGAGCCCTGAATTCCATTATCAGGAGGAGACCCTCGCTCTGGTGAAACAACCCCATAAGCTATTCATCGGTATCCCCGTAGAGCAAAATAACAATGAAAACCGCATTGCCCTGGTTCCGAACTCCGTGAAGTCGCTGACCGGACAGGGGCATCGCATTGTGGTAGAAAGTGGTGCCGGTCTTAAGTCCAATTTTACCGATCAGGATTTTTCCGAGGCGGGTGCTGAAATCGTCTTTTCAACGGAAGAAGTATATAAAGCGCAGATCATCCTCAAGACCTCGCCACCCAAAGAGGAGGAAAGCGAATATTTCCACCCGGGACAGATCATCATTTCACCCCTGCAGATCCCGATCATCACCGAATCCTTCATCCAAAAACTGAAAAACAAACGGGTGATCGCCATCGCCATGGAATACCTGCAGGCCGATGACGGCTCTTATCCGGTGGTGCGTATCATGAGCGAACTGGCCGGATACAGTGCGATCCATACGGCGGCCGAGTTATTATCCAATACCGGCGGCGGCCGGGGTGTATTGCTCGGCGGTATCGCCGGTGTGCCTCCCGCTAAAGTGGTGATCCTGGGTGCCGGCGTCGTCGGCGAATTCGCTACCAAAGCCGCGCTGGCGCTGGGCGCTTCAGTCCGCATCTTTGACGACAACGTCTACAAGCTGATGCGATTGCAAAATCATGTAGGACATGCCTTGCATACCTCCTCCATCAATCCGGTTTACCTGGGATACCAATTGCTCAGCGCAGATGTGGTGATCGGCGCGATCCATTCTGGTTCAGGACGTACGCCCATGGTGGTCACCGAGGAGATGGTCGCCAAGATGAAATCCGGCTCTGTAATCATCGACGTATCCATCGATCAGGGCGGCTGCTTTGAGACTTCAGAAATTACGACGTTGGAGAAACCCACCTTTGTCAAGTATGGCGTCATCCACTATTGTGTCCCTAACATTGCTTCCAAAGTGGCGCGTACTGCTTCGGTAGCCATCAGCAACATTCTCACTCCTTTACTGCTTAAGGTAGGCCTGTCTATGAGCATCGAACACCTCCTGTACAACCATTACGGTTTGCGCCATGGCGTCTACCTCTACAAGGGATGCCTCACCAACCAGTACCTGAGCAACCGTTTCAACATCAACTACACCAGCCTGGATTTGCTGCTGCCGTCAAGTCTGTAGAAAGCTATGGTCAGCTGTTTTAGGTCAGTAACTACGGATGATGCTATCGCAAGATCTCGACCCATTCAGCCTTTACCCATTACCCTTTACCCATTACCCTTTACCCTTTAACCCTCAGCCTTTATACCAGCGCTCCCTGCATCAAATGCCTATGCTCCCGTGCCAACGGTAATTGGCACTTCGCCAGCATTTCCTGGTATTCCGCCAACCACTCACTTCGCATAGTGATGCCCGCACCGCTGCGGAAGAAGTAGCCATCGGGCGTCTGTTCCACAAATCGGATGAGCACGGCGCTGTCCATTTGTAAACCGTCGAAATAGCCCATGATGCCTGTGTAGTAACCTCTTGGCTGGCCTTCAATCCGGCGAATGATGTGTATGGACTTATCTTTTGGCGACCCGGACACTGATCCCGGAGGAAAGATCTGAGACAGGATGGTCCCGTAAGATCGTTTGAGTGAATCTTTGATCTGTCCCTGGATTACCGAGGAGGTCTGAAGTAGTTGGCCTTTAGCCGTATTAACCTGGTCCACATAGCGGTACTTCACCAATTCCACTTCATCGGCAATGCGGGCGAGGTCGGTACGCAATACATCTACGATGGTGGCGTGTTCTGCGTTCTCCCGCGGGTCATCCAACAGCAGACTACGTTGTTTGTATTCGGCCTGGGTCCTGGTCCCTTTCATGGGAAAAGTGGAGATGGTCTCCTGGTTGATGCGGACGAATGCTTCCGGAGAGAAGACGGTACAGGTGTCCTTGATCCAGAGTTTATAGGGCGCCTGGGTGATCTGAAACAGTTCAAGCAAGCTGGCATTTGTGTGAATGCGTGTCGGGAAGGTCAGACTCAGTAATTGACTGTTGCCCGCCAGCATCTCTTTGTGCGCAGCCAGAAATCGCTTGTGGTACTCTTCTTTGCCCATGGGTTCAAGCTCCCATTCCAGGTATTCCAACGGAGTCAATTGGGGTAGCGGTTTGGACATTCCGGGAAAAGTAAACTGGATCTGGGTGGGGTCAATGGCAAACAGGGGAAACAGCAGCGGCTTTTTCCCTTCGAAGTCCCAAACAAAAAAGAATGGGGTGCCGGCATGCCCATAGGCATCCATTTGTTGTACAACTTGTTGAAATTCAAGGGTGTTTTCCATAGTCTAGTGTGCTAACAAGTGCTTCTTCAAAAATCCTAGAAGCACTTTATAAACTTCAAAGCGGTTTTCTTCATTGCGAAAGCCATGGCCTTCATCGTATTTAACCAAATAGGGTACATCGATGTTCCTTGCTCGCAGCGATTTAACGATCTGATCGCTTTCGTCAATATTCACTCGCGGATCATTGGCACCCTGAATCACCAGCAGAGGAGCCTGAATGCGCTCCACATGATAGACCGGGCTGGCAGCATGCATGCGAGCCTCATCTTTTTCCGGATCTCCCACCATTTCATACATCATTTGCAGGAAAGGCATCCAGTAAGGAGGAATGGTCTTCATGAAAGTGAAGAGATTGGCTACGCCCACATAGTCAATGGCACAGGCATAGAGTTCCGGGGTGAAGGTGACTCCCGCGAGGGTGGCATATCCGCCATAACTCCCGCCGTAAATGCCTACGCGATCAGGGTCGGCGATACCTTGTGTAATCAACCAGTGGACACCATCGGTGATATCGTCCTGCATTTTGAAGCCCCATTCCTTGAATCCGGCCGTCCAGAATTTTTTACCATAACCCGTGCTCCCCCGGTAGTTGACCTGAAGTACACCGATGCCTCTGCTGGCCAGTAATTGCACCTCCGGATTGTAGCCCCAGACATCCCGGACCCAGGGGCCTCCATGTGGATTGACCACGATAGGCAATCCTTTACCATCCGAATCCTTCGGCAAGGTCAGGTAGCCGTGGATAGTCATTCCGTCACGGCTTTGGTATTCAATGGGAGTCATGGATGCCATGTCTTCCTCATGGATCCAGGGACTTACGTCGGTGATTTTATCCAGCCGCTTGCCGTCAAGATGGTAGAGGTAATAAGCTCCCAGGGAACGGTCCGAATGAGTGCGGATCAGGTAGATGTCCTCGGCTTTATTCATCGAGGCTATCCTGACTTCTTTGCCGGGTAGTAACTGTTCCAGATCCTGCTGCAGGTTTCTGCGGTCTTCGTCCAGAAAATGATAGTGTTTCTTATCTGTTATATACGTGACCGCAGTGAGCTTCTTTCGTTTTTTGGAATAACCCAGCGAAGTCACGTCTACCTTTGGATGACTGTAGATTGGGTCGCCTGCTTCTTTGCCGGTATGCATATCCATCGCGACCACTACGGATTTGTCCCGGCCCAGATTGGATGAAACCCAGACGAGGTACGGCTTTTCAAAGTCAAAAGCCAGTGGCGCGATGCTGTCCCGGAAATCGGTGGTTATCACTTCTCGGAAGGCTTCGGATTCCTGGTCCCGGTACATCAGACAGGTATTAACCCCATCGATGATTTTCATAGCCATTAACAGCTGCCCGTCATGATTGGTGATCCATGAATCGATGGGTTCAGCCGGATTGTCATTGCTGGCCAGTTGGTGCAAATCGCCCGTGTAAACATCAATACGGTACGGATCAAATAGCTGGGGATTGTTCTTATTCATTGCAATCAACACCGAGCGGTCATCATCCTCCAGATCGTCGATCAATTGAACCCGAACCTGCGGAAAAGGTGTAAGTGCTTTGGATTGGGAACCATCCACATTCACGCCATACAACTGGTAGTTCTCATCACCGCCGCTATCCTTGATATAGATTAATCGCTCACCATTAGCCCATAAGAACCCTGCAATATCCCGGTCGGTTTCAAAAGTGATCTGCCTGGCAGGTGCTGACGGATCATCGGTCGGTATCACGAACAGGTTCTGCCGGCGCTGATAGGGACCTGCATAGGCAATGTATTTCCCGTCCGGCGAGAGGTCAAAACCAGTCTTTTCAGGATGCCGAAAGAAATCCTCGACCGCATAGGTGGCCGTGCCTGCAGCCCCTAATTCGATCAAATGTTTCAGGTCTTCCGCAGAAGAAGGGAGATGAATATCACCAGGTTTATTGGCTTGCTCTGACATGGTATTTTTTTGATGTCCGATAGGACTGTATAAACGTTTTGGAGCGTGGCATGTTGACCATTAGACGGCATTTTTCGTGCCGGTCACGCCATCTCCGTGCGATGTATATCACCCTGGGCGATGATATGGCGTCCAGGATGATCAGTTCTCCTTTCGTACAGGTTGGTCGGGTGGTTGCTACAATTTACGCAATAAGGGTTCCAGGCTGACTTTTTCCGATATGATGGAAGATACTTTGATGATCGGCACCCGCTCCTGTGACATGCTGTCCCTTTCACGAATGGTTACGGTCTGATCCTCCAGGGTCTGGTGGTCAATGGTTACGCAGTAAGGAGTTCCCACTGCATCCTGACGACGATAGCGACGGCCGATGGTGTCTTTTTCATCGTACTGGCAATTGACCGAGAACTTCAGGTCATTAAATAATTTCCTGGCTGTTTCGGTAAGCCCGGATTCGGTCCGGATCAGGGGAAGGATGGCACATTTCACCGGGGCTAAAGCCGGCGGCAACTTCAACACCGTCCGTGAAGAATCTTTTCCCTCCGCATCCGGCACCGTTTCCTCGGTATAAGCATTGCTCATCGTAGCCAGAAACATGCGGTCGCAGCCAATGGATGTTTCCACGACATAGGGCACATAGGATTCATTAAGATCCGAATCAAAGTAGGTGATCTTTTTGCCCGAATATTCCTGATGACTGCCTAAATCGAAATCGGTCCGGGAGTGAATGCCTTCCAGCTCTTTAAACCCAAATGGGAAATCAAACTGGATGTCCACAGCCGCATTGGCATAATGCGCCAGATTCTCATGATCGTGGAAACGCAATTTATCCGGTGAAGTACCCAGGGCAAGGTGCCAGTTCATCCGCTTCTCTTTCCAATAGGCATACCAATCCAGTTCGCTACCGGGCTGGATGAAATATTGCATTTCCATCTGCTCGAACTCCCGCATCCGGAAGATAAACTGCCGGGCTACGATCTCATTGCGAAATGCCTTGCCGATCTGGGCGATTCCGAAAGGTATTTTTTGCCGGCTGGTTTTTTGAACATTGAGAAAGTTTACAAATATTCCCTGTGCGGTTTCCGGACGCAGATAGAGTTTTCCTTCTTCGCCGGCTATATTTCCCAGCTGAGTATTGAACATCAGATTGAACTGACGTACGTCGGTCCAGTTACGCGATCCGGATTCCGGGTCAGCGATCTCACAAGAATCGATAAGCGCCTTCAGGGCCACCAGGTCATTCTTCCGCAGCGCGTCATTCATTTTATCATTGACCTCATCGATCTGGTTCTGATACCCGGCCACCCGTTCATTGGTTTCCCGGTACATCTTTTCATCAAAGCCATCACCAAACCGCTTCCGCGCTTTTTCGATCTCCTTATCCAGTTTGCCCTGTATCTTGGCCATGTAGTCTTCCAGGAGAACGTCAGCCCGATAACGTTTTTTGCTGTCTTTATTGTCGATCAACGGATCATTGAACGCATCGACGTGGCCTGAGGCCTTCCAGATCCGGGGATGCATGAATATAGCGGAATCGATTCCTACGATGTTTTCGTGGGCATAAACCATTGCTTTCCACCAGTATTCCTTGATGGCTTGTTTTAGTTCACTTCCATAAACTCCGTAATCGTAGACCGCGCTGAGGCCATCGTAAATTTCACTGGATGGGTAGATGAAACCGTATTCTTTGCTGTGGGATACTATGTTCTTAAAAAGATCACTCATACTGCGTTCAATTGCTTGTTCTTTCGGCCTGCAAAGGTATGCCTTTTCCTAGGAATGTTGAAGGCTGAAAGTTTAATGTTGAATTAAAGGAAAAATTCTATTCTAATTTATCTCCCATTCAACCTTCAGCACGCAATCTTCACCATTCTTAAGTTATAGCTCACTCGTAAAGTGGAATTCTACATTTGGAAAGTTCTCCTGGGCCATCCTCAACATCCAGGCCGATTCCGCCAGAAAGACCAGCCGGCCATCTTTGTCTTGCGCCAGGTCTTTTTTGCGTTTTTGCATCAGTTCACGGATAGCTTCAGGTTTGGTGCTGGAGACCCAGCAGGCTTTATGCAACGATACCGGTTCGTAATGGCAGCTGGCCCCGTATTCGTGTTCCAGGCGGTATTGAATCACATCAAACTGGAGGGATCCCACGGTGCCGATGATTTGGCGCCCGGTGTCTTCGCGAGTAAATAGCTGGGCCACCCCTTCATCCATAAGCTGCTCGATGCCTTTCGCCAATTGCTTGGATTTTAATGGATTGGCATTGTTCACGTAGCGGAATTGCTCCGGAGAAAAACTGGGTATCCCTTTGAAATGGAGGATTTCGCCTTCGGTAAGGGTGTCTCCGATCTTGAAATTGCCGGAGTCATAGAGACCGACGATATCTCCGGGGAAAGCTTCATCGATGACTTCCTTGCGTGCCGCCATGAACGAGGTGGGATTGGAAAATTTCATGCTCTTTCCGGTGCGCACATTGTAATAATTGGTATTGCGTTCAAAGGTCCCGGAGCAGATCCGCACGAAGGCAATGCGGTCACGATGGCGGGGGTCGATGTTGGCATGGATCTTAAAGACAAACCCACTGAATTTTTTTTCAAACGGATCCACATCCCGTTCTTCCGCATGCCGTGGCTGGGGATGTGGGGCCACACGGATAAAGCAGTCCAGCAATTCCTTGACCCCAAAGTTGTTGACGGCGGACCCGAAAAATACCGGAGACAAGGCTCCTTTGCGGTATACCGTTTCATCAAAATCCGGATACACAGTCGTCACAGTCTCCAGCTCTTCCCGCAACTCGTCGGCAGGACGCTGGCCCACCTCTTTATCCAGGCGGCCATCGTTCAGGTCCGTGATGGTGATGGTTTCATCCACTTCTTGTTTGCTGTGCGGGCTGAACAGGCACAGTTTTTTTTCGTACAGGTTGTAAACGCCCTTAAACCGCTGGCCCATACCGATTGGCCAGGAGAGGGGAGTCACGGTCAACCCCAGTTTGCTCTCGATCTCATCGAGCAGGTCAATTGCATCCAGTCCTTCACGGTCCAGTTTATTGATAAAAACAATGACCGGGGTATTGCGCATGCGGCATACCTCTACCAGTTTTTCAGTTTGGGTCTCGACCCCTTTTGCCACGTCAATCACTACGATTACGCTGTCTACCGCGGTGAGCGTGCGGTAGGTGTCTTCAGCAAAATCCTGGTGACCGGGAGTGTCGAGAATGTTGATTTGCAGGTCTTCATATTCGAAAGCCATCACCGAAGTGGCTACTGAGATACCCCGTTGCTTTTCGATTTCCATGAAGTCGGAGGTAGCGTGCCGTTTGATCTTATTGGATTTGACCGCTCCGGCAACCTGGATGGCTCCTCCGAAAAGCAGCAACTTTTCCGTCAGGGTGGTCTTCCCGGCATCGGGGTGCGAGATGATGGCAAAGGTGCGGCGGCGTTTGATTTCTTCTTGAAATCCCATGGTCATTGTCGATTAGCGGCCGCAAAGGTAAGGATTATTGGGTATTCGGTTATCGGATACAAGTAATCTGTGTCCAGGATTCCGCGCCCGGTTGGCGGTTTGACACACCTGGGTATTGAAGTCTTACCAGCGTTTGCCTAAGGAAAACTGGATGGAGCCAATCGGATTTTCTTCCAGGTCATTTTGTGCAAGCGCCGAAAGGGAGATAATCCAGGAATGTTTGCAGATCCAATCGAATCGCGGACCGATCTCATAACCAAGCGCGACAACATCAGGATGATGTATTTCTTCCTCACGAGCATAGGTGCGATGCCACCAATGGCCCACGATGCCACCCGTCAATGCTATTCTAAATGATTCCTTATGGAGGGGGTAAAAGACCAGGTTAGCACCTATGTTGTGGCAATAATCGGTATAAAAAGGAATGGATTGATTGTTGAAAAGAAAATACGTTCTAAATAAGTTGATTCGGTATCCGGTATTCCATGCCCATCGTTTGCTGACTTGCATTTCATAATTAAAACCGGAATGGATTCCCCAAATATCGCCGCTTCCGGTAAAAGCGGGGCCAGCTCCAATGCTCAGTGAATGGTATTTCGACTGACCAAATAAAGCGACTGCAGAAAAAAAATAAATTAGAGCAATCAGTACGTATTTAAGCAGGTAATTCATGTATTTGTTTATTACCATAACGGTAAAGCAGGATGCATATTATTTTATATGCCTGCGCCGGTTACCCTGAATTTAGCTTGACTAAAGTCCTGAATTTTTTCCTCCATGCTCCATGCTCCTTGCTCCATGACCCATACCCCATGCCCCATGCCTGTCTACCTCTTTTACCTCTTTTACCTCTTTTACCTCTGCTACTTCTTTTACCTCTGCTACCTCTTTTACCTTTGCTACTTCCTAAATATTCAACCAATAATTCATCTTCAACACCACGGCCCGGTTCTTTGGTCCCCAGTATTCCACGGCATAATTGTCCGTATAGACCAGATAAATATCCGACATAGGCTGGTAGCGCCATTGGAACCTGCTGTTGATATTAAAATTGTCATCCTGGGTGTTGTATTGTAAAAAGGTAGTCCAGGATAAATTATTGGAGAAATTAATTTCGATGCGAGGCCCGACCAACAATAAATTTTCATTACCGTAATTCGAAGGCAACCGGATGTTATTTTGTTCGAAACTTAAATCGAATTTACCCCAGGGTTGTTTCCGGTAAGAGAACATTAATTGGTATTGTTGCCGCTTTCCATTATAAAATCCACCGGTCGAGATCCCGAATAACGCGGAAAACAGTCTTCGTTGATCTGTCACATAAATGGCTCCGATTGTATTATAGCGGTAAATTCCGGTTGGTAATGGTTCGTCGGTAAATGTAAATGGATATAATAATTGATTGACCTGATGGTTGAATTCCAATAAAAACATGCTGGTATTTTTCCAGCTGATGTTGTAATTCGTTCGGAAGCTGTTTTGAATCAATTCCGATGCCCGGGTGGTCCAGTCCCGCATGTGATTCAAATACCAGGTGTGAGAAATAATCTTGCCATTATTTTCCGGGTAATAGGTATAGCTGGCACGGGAAAATAAATGATTAAACCCAAGATGATAGGTGGTGTCCCGAATCGCATCGTAATGCTCCTGGGTCGGTATAAATCCCAGGTCGGCGTAATAATTATCGCCTACACCGGCCAGGTTGGAATAAATGCTAATGTTGCGGTTGTCGTACCCCGCACCTATATTGTAAAAGGAGTTGTTTTGGTTACGGATATGATCCGAAAAAGACATTCCATATCCTCCGAATGCTCGCGTACTCCCATCCTGGGTGACGAAATTAAATTCCATGCCAGCCGTGCGATTGTAATCGTCTGCCAGCAAAGATTTATCGGCATGGCCTTGCCGGTTATGGAAATAGCCGCGCAGAACCGAGCGCTTGAAAAACTGACGGTGGAGTGCCAGGGAGGTGTAGTTATTACCCGGCTGGTCATTGATCCCCTTGGTCTGCATGTTCATCAGGCCGATGCGCAGGTCTTTGTTCAGGTTGCCGCTTAGCCTTAGTCCATATTGGATCGGGATGGTATTTCCATCTTCGTCAAGCCCGATCCGGCGGGAAAAGAATGGCCGCATGGGCGGAATCCCAAAATCAGAGAACAAGTCGCTGTTCTCCAGGAAAAAGAGCCTTCTCTCCGGGAAGAGCACATCAAAGGTGGTCAGGTTGGTTACTTGCTGGTCTACTTCAACCTGGGAGAAATCCGGATTTACGGTAAGGTCCAGATTCAGACTGGAGGTTACGGCTACTTTGGCGTCCACACCCGCATTTATACCGGTGGTGGTAGCCTCTCCCTCCTCCACATTATTGTGACTGTTGGCGGAGACGTAAGGGATCACTGAAATATTCGATTTTACCGCCGGCGGTGGTTGATCCCAAAGCAACACTCCCGTATAACCGAGATCCATAGAAATGAACTGAACCGGCACAGGGGACCACGTATGCCAACTGTTTGAACGAGGTTCACCGCGGGCAAAATTCAAACCCCAGGTGGTTTGACTACTCTTGTAGCGCAGGATGCGAAAAGGAATGGCCAACTCCACCGTCCAGTGATCGGTTGCCGTTTGGACGGCAGAAAACCATTTGTTGTCCCAGGCATCATTGATCCCGCTGAAGTTACCGGTACCCCGGCGCATGGTCTGTCCGTTGATCAGCGCATCCGACTGGACATTGGCAGGATTGACGGCAAAGTTAAAGGCATTGGTCCGTTCATTGACCGGGTCAAGCAGGATAGAAAATGCATCCCCTTCCCAAAAACCAAGATTGTCCCGCTTAAGACTTTTTATGATGTAATCATCCGGTCCATAACAGATAGCTCCGACGTAAAGGTATTGATCGTCATAGGTAAACCGGACCTCGGTCTGAATATCCTGAGGAGCCCGTTGGTCGTCCACCGGAAAACTCATCCAGAAATTATCCGCTTTGTCCGCATTTTGCCAGGCAGTTTCATCAAGCGCCCCATCGATGCGGATGGGGTCATTGCTGCGTTTGATTTTTAGTTGATATTGTTCCTGAAGGTTGCGGCTGTTTTGCCCGGTTGCCGTAAAGCTGGCACCTATCAAAACATAAATCAACGCAAATCGCAGGAGGTGAAAGGAATCAGTATGAATTCGAATTGGATTGGAATGGAACATGATCAGGGTGTCGCAATGGTTTAAGAAAATCCGAGGCTCCTGCTTTTGCTGTGGCGTACAAAGGCTTCGGCATAGGCAAATCCCCCTTCCATTCCCCGAAAGACTTCCATCCGGCCATGGTCGTTGGGATAGGACTTTTCAATAAATTGACTTTTATGAGCAAAACACGCCTGGTGTTTTAATTCGACTACTGTCGTGATATCTACATAATCAGTCGGATTGAAATTGTGGGTCTGGATACCGGACATCACCTCATAATAGTACAATGCCGGCTTCTCAGACATCCGCAACCACGCGTCATAGGTGAGTATGGAACAGATGCGGTGATCGCGATGGGAATCCATGGGCCAATGGGTTAATAGCAAGTCAGGTGACTGCCCGGAAATAAACGAATAAAAGGTCTCGTAAGCTTCCGCGTTAATCCCGGCTGAGCCATCAATTTGCCCTAAAAAGTGGGGTTTAAATCCTAGCAAGGAACTGGCCGTCTCGGCTTCTGCCGTGCGAATTCTTGCTGCTTCCTCATGACCGGTACCTTCGATGCCTGCCTCTCCCCGGGTGAGGTAACCCACGATAACATCATGTCCTGCCTTGCTCAACAAAGCAATCAATCCTCCGCAACCGGTCTCGGGGTCATCCGGATGAGCCCCGGTCACCAATACCTTTAGGGAGTTTTTTGATTCCTCCTGCAATGCAGTCCATTGCCATAGTGGTAATGCTCCAAAGGAAGCAGCAGCTCTCAAATAAGATCTCCGGTCCATAGTTCAGATTGAATGAACGGGGCCAAAGATAACAATTACCTGGCCCCATATTGTCCGGAAACCTTAATTGAAATCAGCCTGCACGAAACTTATTTATCCGTGATAAGCACGCGGACAGGACGACCTGCCGGCGAAAGAGCAACAGGGCTGTCTATCAAGACATCCGCTCGCAAATCCGGTTAAATGACATTAATAGCGACGCAGCTTAAACGTGTATTTGCCCCTTCTGTCTTCCGCTTCAATGGTTAATTTATTCTGATTTAGCCGGCAAATGCTGCCGAAATAGCAAAAGCTATCTCCCGCAATGAAGTCATCGAAGCACATGTCCAGGAAGAACTCCCATTCGCTGTCGGAGCCATCATCGGTATAATAAACATCTTTATCGGCATAAATCTGCCAGTCGCCCTGGAAGGTGGCCCGGAGTGAGACATCATCATACAACGCACCATAATTTGGGAAAAACTCGATGATGTCCCCATCAAATTCATCGGTGATGTTGTCCCGGAATAAGGCATTATCCCGTTTGTAATACACTTTTTCAAATTGCCAACTGCCGATCAGCTTATCTTCTTTACGCCTGATTCGAAAATCCTTGGAACAAGCGGTAGCCAGTAAACAGCATGCCAGGAAATAGGTAAAGCTCTTTTTCATGTTCAGTCCTTTTTGGTTCAAATGATTTACCTTAAGATCCATGAAAATTGTGCTTTCCCCTATCCGGAGCGAAAGGTTTAGAAATACCTTAACCGGACCTATTAATACCCTGTTAAGGCAATCACCTGCATTGGGCACGCTTTAACACTTCTATTACGGTTTTAATAGGTAGATAGGTGTTCTCGGAAAACCTTTTCCAATCCTTCATCTTCCAATAAGAGCTGGATGTAGCACAGGATTTCCTCTGGAGATTCCCGGATGTTCAGGCGTTTCCGGTATTCCAGATACAGGATCAGTTGCAGCAGTACCCGGTGATAGGCCGGCGCTTTGTCTATTTCTTTCGGGTCAAATCGGTAGTCGGAGAATTCCTCAAATATGGATGGACGCATTTTGCATAAAGGTAGAGGGTGTTACCGGGAATTGCAAGACATATGCAAATAAAATCTAATGTTAGGCTGAAGCTCATTTTGAAAAAAACTTGCTGACAATCGCAAAGGAGCAGTGGAACAACAGCTTGCTTGGGATAGATCAGGTGCTTCACTATCTTGGGGTTAAAATCCGGCTTGCGATTTTGACTTAAGCATAAATATCCTGTCGTACCTTTGAGCATATGGGACTGAATCGGTTGAGCATCTTACTGTTATTTCTCTTTGAGGCTGTTTCGTTATCCGGCCAAACGCAACTGCGGGGTGCTATCTACAATGCGAACACCGATAACCCCTTGCCTGGCGTATTTCTGGTGAGCAGAAATGGTGATACCTTGGCAAGGACCGATACGCTTGGCCTATTTGAATTGATTGTCCCGCCGGATAGTGTATTCCGCGTATGGAAACCGGGATATCTTGAAGAGCTGATCCGATGGGACGGGCAGCCAGCCCTTACAATTAACATGCAGCCTTTCGCATTTAATCTTGAGGAAATAGAAGTGGAGGCTTATCTGCCTCGCCAGAGTGCAACCCTTCAACCTCAATTATTGCGTCAGCAAACCATCCTGTCTCTCGATCCGATTTCCATTGAGCGAAGCCTGAATACCATTCCCGGAGTATATATGCAGACGGGACAGAACAATACCAATCGCATCACGATCCGGGGTGCAGGTAGTCGTACACTGTTTGGAACCGATAAAGTAAGGGCTTACTGGAATCATATTCCGCTGACTGATGGAGCAGGGGAGTCAACACTGGAAGACCTGGATTTACAGCTGGCCGATGAGATCAGGGTGTATCGCGGGCCTACCAGTGCGCTTTTTAATGCAGGCCTGGGTGGCGCCATCCATGTGGTGACCAGTCTGCATTCCGACCGTCCGTTGGAATACCAGGGACAGGCGTTGGCCGGTTCATTTGGGTTGTGGGGCCTCCGGAACGAGGTGAAATCGCGTGTCGGAGATCATGTCCAGATCAGCTTTAGCCAGGCCCGCCAGGTAAGTAATGGATATCGCAACAATCAGTTTTACCGGCGCGATAATCTGGCGACCCTGGGGCAGTGGATTCAGGGAAGGCACGTGCTGCAGTGGATGCTGCAATGGATCGAAACCAAAGGATTTCTGGCCAGTTCGATTAATGAGAATACGTTTAAAACCAACCCTCAGGAGGCGGCGGCGAACTGGGCGGGTGTCAAAGGATTTGAATACTACGTCCGTCTGTTAGGAGGTATTCATTATGCTTATGCCCTGAATCGACGCAACAGTTGGCATGCAGCCGTGTACCAGAACCGTCGGGATGGTTTCGAGCGGCGTCCTTTTGATACCTATGATGATCTGCATAATTTATTGGGCTGGAGGTCTTTCTGGCAGTACGAAGGTGACCGGATGCATGTCGTCCTTGGGGCGGAAAGCAGCAGGGAGTCGGTCACCGATAACTATTATGAGACGCTGGAAACCGGTACCGGGCCTTTTTTGAGTACTGATCCGCAGAAGCGCCATCATCTGGATGCTTTTGGTCAGTGGAGCTGGAATTATGGAAATTGGGTATTTGCAGCCAGCGGGCAGCTGCAAAAAGTGCATTACCAGTTTGCAGATAATTACGATTTCCCAGTGGTATTTTCACCTGGACTCCGGATCACCCGGCAGTTACCCAAAGAACAGCAAGTTCATTTGCTGATCAACAAAGGCGTGTCAGTGCCCGGTCCAGATGTTGTCCGGAACGAAGACCGGACCCTGATACCCGGATTGTTGCCGGAACAAGGGTGGAATCTCGAGGGCCAGTATGTCTATCATGGACATCAGGGCCTACAATTTCAGGCTAATGTCTATTACCTGTGGGTCCGTGACCAGCTGGTTCTGCGGCGACTTACCGAGACCATTTCGAAGGTGATCAATGCTGGCTCCACCGGGATGTTTGGTATTGAGATTAATGCGAGCTATCCCTTGGTACTGGGTGCGCATACGTTGACCCAGACCATAGCCTACACGTTTGCAGATTACCGGTTCTTGGATTTTGAAGATGGTGATCATAATTATCGTGGTAACCGGTTGCCAGGTTCACCGCAGCATCGGGTCAATTATCAGTTGGGGTGGGAATACCGGGACCGGTGGCATGCCCTGGTCCAGTTGATCGCTCAGGATCGCCTGCCATTGCGGGATGATGGCTCGGCCTGGGGAGACGGTTATTTTCTGATGCATCTGAACGCCGGCTATGCTTTCCAGCTCGGGAAGTGGCAGTTTGATGCATTCGGTCAGGTGGACAACATAACCAATACATTGTATGCATCCATGTTCCTGATCAATGCCGGTAGTTTTGGTGGGGCGGCTCCGCGCTATTATTATCCGGGGATGCCCAGAAGCGTGCGCGTGGGGTTGCGTTGGAAACTTTGAAGGTCAGCCAAGCAGCTATTTCTGAATCAGGTCGCCTGGAACAGCATGCTGCTAAAATGCTCGAGTGATGAATGCCAAAAAAACATACAGAAAAACAACAGCCAATGTCCCATCCATTACTTAATCCCTGGAAACGCCGCTGGTATTTTTTAACGAATTTGCCGTCCCTGTGGTTTTGGGGAGTACGCGTGGAAGCGGTTCAGTCCGACCACTGTGTCATTTATTTACCACACAACTGGCGCAGCAAGAATCCGTTCCGCTCCATCTACTTTTCTGCCCTTTGTGGTGCAGGAGAATTAGCCAGTGGTGTGTTGGCTCAAACCAAATGCCAATCCAATAATGTATCGATGCTGGTGACGGAAATGGAAGCCAAATTTCACAAGAAAGCAGTCGGTGGCATCCGGTTTCGCTGCGATGAAGGTTTGCGGATCGCTGCGTCGGTTGATCAGGCCGTAGCTAGTCGGGCACCCCAAACTTGCCGGGTAAAGGTCAGTGGTGAATCTGCCGGACAAATTGCGGTGGAATTATGGGTAACTTGGTCATTCCGGGCCAGGACCAAATAAGGTTGTTGACGTAACAATGACGTAACATTCAGAACGGAATCCGAGGCCCATTACCAACCGTTTTAGCCACTTATAACTACTTTTCCCGCATAGAATCATAATCTTTCCATTAAACGACGTATAATTGGCGTATTAAATTTTATTTTTTGGCGAAAAATTGCAGTAGGAAAATAATTTTTTAACAAAATTTTAATCCTTTTCTTTGTTTTGGATAGTAGGTGATAACCAAACGGAATACCCGCTAGACGAAATTTTGTGAAACAATCTTTTGAGTTGGCCTGCATCTAGTTTGGCAATCAGAAGGTAACCGGAGAGAGCTTGAAAGAAAAGAAATATCTTCTTGGGTATGACATAGGCAGTTCGTCCATTAAGGCTGCCTTGGTCTGCGTTGACAATGGCGAGACCATTGCAATAGCCCATGCTCCGGACACAGAAATGGAAATGCATGCCCCTCATCCCGGATGGGCTGAGCAGGATCCGGAAAGCTGGTGGCAATATGTTTGTCTCGCCACCCGCAAAATCCTTCACGATACATCCATCCAATCCGAGCAAATCATCTCGGTAGGAATTGCTTATCAAATGCATGGGTTGGTTGCCGTTGATCAGACCGGCAAGGTCGTCAGACCTTCCATCATCTGGTGTGACGACCGCGCAGTGCCTATTGGCGAGCGGGCATTCCAGGAACTGGGTGCCACGACCTGTTTGACCCACCTCCTGAATAGTCCGGGTAACTTTACCGCCTCCAAATTAAAATGGGTGCAAGACCTTGAACCGGAAAATTACCGGAGAATTTACAAGGTCATGTTGCCAGGGGATTTTATTGCCTATCGCCTTACCAACAAATTATCGACAACAGTCAGCGGATTATCGGAAGGCACGCTCTGGGATTTTGCAATGAACGAGCCGGCACAGATCCTGCTAGATTATTATGGATTAGATGCCAAAGTACTGCCGGAATTGGTGCCGACCATCGGAGTCCAAGGCTACCTAACAGATGAAGCAGCCGCAAAGACTGGTTTGCCTGCAGGTATCCCGGTTGGCTACCGTGCAGGGGACCAGCCTAATAATGCACTGGCCCTCAATGTGCTGGAACCAGGCGAAGTTGCTGCCACGGGTGGTACTTCGGGAGTGGTTTATGCCGTTGTGGACCGTTATATCTATGACAGTGAAAGCAGGGTGAACGGTTTTGCCCATGTGAACCACCAGCACGACGATCCACGAGTGGGTATCCTGCTTTGTATCAATGGGGCGGGCATCCTGTACAGCTGGATCCGCAAGGAGGTGGCTCCTGCGGGCATTTCCTACCAGGAAATGGAAAAACAAGCCGCCACCGTACCCGTAGGTTCGGATGGTTTACGCATACTTCCATTTGGAAATGGCGCTGAACGCATGTTATCCAATCAACAAACCGGTGTGCAATGGATCAACCTGCAGCTCAACCGGCACAAAAAGCAACACATATATCGGGCAGCCCTGGAAGGGATTGCCTTTGCTTTTGTTTACGGCATGCAGATACTGAAGCGCATGGGCGTGGATCTGCAGGTCATCCGGGTAGGCAATGATAACCTCTTCCAGTCCCGGATATTCAGTGAGACGATTGCTAACCTGACCGGAAGTACCATCGAAGTACTTGACACCACAGGTGCCGTGGGTGCTGCAAAAGCAGCCGGTGTAGCAGCTGGATGTTTTGCTTCGATCCGTGAAGCAGTACAATCCGCCGGAGTTATACAATCATACCGACCACAGGATGCTATTGATGCATACCGCGAAGCATACGAACTGTGGGAAAATGATTTAATGAACCAACAAAATGTAACTGTAACTGCATGAGCAATAGCCCGATTATAGGTGACAAAGCTTATTTCCCCGGAATTAACCGGATTCGATACGAAGGTCGGTTGTCGGATAACCCGCTTGCCTTCAAGTGGTACGATGAAGACCGGGTGGTAGGGAATAAGACCATGAAAGACCATTTTCGGTTTGCCATCGCCTACTGGCACACCTTCTGCGGTACCGGAGGCGATCCTTTTGGACCGGGTACCAAATCTTTTCCCTGGTTGGTTGCCGAAGATCCGATTGCCCAGGCTAAGGATAAAATGGATGCTGCCTTTGAGTTTATAACTAAAATTGGTGCTCCTTTTTATTGTTTTCATGATTTCGACCTGATCCAGGAAGGCAAGGATCTCGCCGAATCGAGCAAGCGTCTCGAGGTAATTACCGATTACGCGCAGGAGAAACAAAAAGCTTCCGGCGTGGAATTGTTATGGGGAACGGCAAATCTATTTTCTAATCCACGATACATGAACGGCGCTGCTACCAACCCGGACCTGCAGGTAGTCGCTTATGCCGGAGCGCAGGTTAAGAATGCATTGGATGCGACCATTAAGTTGGGCGGACACAACTATGTATTCTGGGGTGGCCGCGAAGGGTACATGTCATTACTGAACACAGATACCAAAAAAGAACTGGACCACCTGGCCCGCTTCCTGCATATGGCCAAGGATTATGCCCGGAAACAGGGTTTCAAAGGCACCTTCTTCATTGAGCCTAAGCCCATGGAGCCCAGCAAACACCAGTATGATTTTGACGCTGCCACGGTTTTGGGTTTTCTGCGGGCATACGACCTCATGGAAGATTTTAAACTCAATATTGAAGTAAACCACGCCACACTGGCCTTACATACATTCCAGCATGAATTGCAGATGGCTGTTAATTCCAATGCATTGGGAAGTATGGATGCCAATCGCGGAGATTACCAGAATGGCTGGGATACGGATCAGTTTCCAAATAATCTGTATGAACTGGCCGAGGCATTTCTGGTCATCCTGCCCGGTGGCGGTTTCCAGGGTGGTGGTATTAATTTTGATGCCAAAACGCGGCGGAACTCTACCGATCTGGAAGATATCTTTTATGCACACATTGGTGGCATGGACGCATTTGCCAGAGCCTTGCTGATCGCACAAGACGTATTGGATCATTCGCCTTACCTCGAATTGCGCCAGCAGCGCTATGCTACATTTGAATCGAATGATGGTAAATCTTTCGAGAACGGACAAATGAAACTGGAGGATCTTGCTGCACTTGGAACAGAATGGGGAGAGCCTCTGCAAAAAAGTGGTAAACAAGAATTTTATGAAAACATTATAAATCAATACATTTGACGCCGAATGATTGATTTTAACAAATCTTTGACTAAATTCATTGATTCATTAGCTGTATAAAAATTAGGTTTATGGAATGTACTTACTTGTTCAAAATGAGCAGGTTACTGGGCCGGTTTAAGCCCGGAGGCCTGATCATGATGTTGCTTTTCGCCTGGCAGGTGGGCTTCGCTCAATCTGTCACGGTTACAGGAACTGTGACTGACGAGACCGGATTTGGTCTGCCAGGGGCTACAGTTTTAATTCAGGGAACTTCTAACGGTACGGTCACCGAAGTGGACGGTACTTATTCCTTGAGTGCTCAAAAGGGACAAACCCTGCAGTTTTCGTACACTGGTTACCAGACACAGTCTGTTGTGGTTGGCGATAATACCGTCATCAACATCAGCATGTCACCGGATGTAAGCTTGTTGGACGAAATTGTTGTTACGGGTTACTCCTCAGAGAAAAAAGCGGATATCATCGGTTCTGTATCGGTGATCAGTACCGAGGACATGAAGACAACACCCGCTGCTAACCTTACCTCTCAGTTGCAAGGACGTGCAGGTGGTGTTGTGGTTAGTGGTAGTGGTGAACCAGGCTCTTCGTCAAAAGTACGTATCCGTGGATTTACCTCATTTGGATCCAGTTCTCCACTATACGTCATCGACGGAGTTCCTACGGGTGATGCTTCCAAAGTTAACCCTCAGGATATTGAGTCCATTCAGGTATTGAAAGATGCGACCTCTGCTTCTATCTATGGTGCACGTGCAGCACAAGGGGTTATCATCATCACCACCAAACAAGGAAAAGCAGGTACGCTCAGACTGTCCTATGACGGTTACGTAGGTACCCAGACCTTTCCCTACAACCGTGCTCCGGATCTGTTGAACACGGCTGACTACGTTAAATATTTGCAGAAAAACAACGGTACAGATTTCACGCACCCGGTATTCGGTAACCTGGCAAACCCGGTAATCCCGGACTACATCGTGGTTAGTAACGGATTCAAAGGTGGCGTTAAAGCCGGAGATCCCCGCGCGAACCCGGATCTGTATTCTATTGAAAACTATCGGGACATTTATCAGATCATGGCGCTTTCCGACGGTACCGACTGGTTCCGTGAAGCAACCCAGAGCGGATTTATGCAATCCCACCAGGTAACTGCCAGCGGTGGTACCGACAAAGCAGTTTACTCGCTTGGGTTTAACTACTTCGACCAGGAAGGAACCCTGAAATATTCAGGTTACAAGCGTTATGCCGTTCGTGCTAACACCTCATTCTCTCCGAAGAAATACCTGCGTTTGGGAGAAAACGTTCAGGTCCTTTATGAAAGTTTTGCAGCAGGTGGAACGGGTAACCGTACAGAAGGTAGTGCTTTTGCTCAAATGTTCCGTATGGTTCCTTACATCCCTGTTTATGACATCAACGGTGGATGGGGTGGTAACGGTGTTGGTGAATCAGGTAACGGTTCCAACCCATTAGCCAACGTATATCGCCAGAAAGATAACTTGAGCTACAACTACAAGATCTTTGGTAACGTATTTGCAGAAGTCACACCGGTTAAGAATTTGACCTTGCGTACCTCTTACGGTATTGACTATGGAAACAACAACTATAAGAACTATACTTGGCAGACCTACGAGCGTTCAGAAAACGTCGGTTTGACACAGTTAGGTCAGGGCTCCACCTACAACTTGTTCTGGACCTGGACCAACACCGCAACCTATGAATTGCCCCTGGGCGATCATAATGTGAAAATTCTGGCTGGTACTGAAGCAATCAAAGGCTTTGGTGACGGTATCACCGTTTCATCCAACACCTTCGACTTTGAAGATCCTGAATTCGTAACCCTGAATACCGATCAGGCCGTCAACGATGTATCTTCTCCATTGTTCCGCCAGACGCTGGCTTCCGTATTTGGAAAAATTGACTATTCCTACCAGGGCAAATACTTGTTCAATGCAACGGTTCGCCGGGATGGTTCCTCCAAATTTGGTAGCGATAATCGCTATGGTGTTTTCCCTGCCTTTGGTGTGGGATGGCGTATTTCACAGGAAGGATTTATGGATAATGTTTCCTTTATTGATGATTTGAAGCTCCGTGGTGGTTGGGGACAGCTAGGTAGTGAGCGCGTGGTTGATGCTAACAACCAGTACTCCATCTTCTTCTTCAACGTGGGTGCAACCAACTACGACATCAACCGTCAACAAACCGGTACCGCTCAGGGTTATGCCGCACAACGTGCTGGTAGCTCTGCAACAAAATGGGAAACTTCGGAAACCACTAACATCGGTTTCGATGCTTCTTTGTTCAACTACAAAGTCGACTTCTCGTTTAACTGGTTCAACAACGATACGAAAGATCTGCTTGTTCAGCGGGTCAGAAACGGATTGGAACCATTGACCATTCAGCCTTATATCAATATTGGTAAGATGCGGAATCGTGGATTTGACTTTAATGCAACTTATCATGGTGGAGGGAAGAGTGAATTCAAATGGGATGCTACGCTGACCTTCACGCACTACAAAAACACGGTTATCGATATCGATGGTAATCCGGAGACTTTCTTCTCTTCCGGTACCTCCCGTTTTGGTAACGCGTTCAGAACACAAGCCGGTCACCCAATTTCTTCCTTCGTAGGTTTTGAGATTGATGGATTCTTCGAAACCCAAGCTGACCTGGAAGCATTGGATCAGCCTAACGCAGTAATTGGATCCTGGAGATTTAAAGATCAGAATGGTGACGGTGTGATCAATGACGACGACCGTACATTCATAGGAAGCCCGCATCCGGATTTCGTTGCCGGTTTGAACTTGGGCGCCCATTACCGCAACTGGGATTTGAATTCCTTCTTTGTATGGAATTATGGAAACGAACTGTACAACTACACCAAGAACTTTTACGAAATGCGTTATTTCGTTGGTGGTGTTGGTCGTAGAGTATTGGAGGATGGTTGGGAGCCAGGTAAATCGGATGCTGCCCTGCCAAAATTAGCTCCAGGTACCGAATCCGGTTATACCGAATTGATTCGTAACTCATCAATGGATTATTATGTGGAAAGTGGTTCTTACTTCCGCGCAAAGACCGTCCAATTGGGTTATACCTTGCCTCAGAACGTTGTAGACCGCATGCAGCTTGGCAGCATTCGTCTTTATGTTCAGGCTCAGAACTTGTTTACCATCACTCCATATACAGGAGTTGAACCCGACATTACGATTAACGGTACGGACACTTCGAATGACTTGCGGATGGGTTACGATGAAACCAGTTATCCGCAGAGCAAACAATTCCTTTTTGGCTTGAACGTATCCTTCTAATCATTAAACCATAAAGACAAATGAAAATCAATAAATATCTTTTATACACGCTTTTGTTAGGAGGGACAATGTTAGTCCCCTCCTGTAGCGACAGCTTCCTCGATCAGCCGCCTCAAGGTTCTTATTCAGCGGCTTCTCTGGCTAACTTAAAGGGAATCGAAGGCCTTTTGATCGGTGCCTACTCCAATTTGGACGGCTCCTGGTTCCAGGATTGGGGTAACAACCATTTTAATCAGCACGGTGGTGCATCTAACTGGGTACTTGGTAGTATCCGGGGCGCAGATGCTTATAAAGGTACCGAGCCTTCTGACGGTGTTGACATCAACCCGATTGAGCGCCACGAAGTAACCCCAGCTAACGGAATCATCCGTGAAAAGTGGGTTGGTTGCTACGACGGTATTGGTCGTGTCAATGAAACCATGCGCGTTTTGGCTCAGGCTACGGATCTTTCTGATGGTGACCGTGCACGCATCTCCGGTGAATGCCGCTTCCTGCGTGGCCATTACCACTTTGAAGCAGTGAAAGTATTCGGTAATGCACCTTATGTGGATGAAACCATCACCGATTTTCCAGCCGTTAAAAATGATCATATGATCTGGTCGGAAATTGAGGATGATTTCAAATATGCTTATGACAATTTGCCTGGCACCCAGACCGCTCCGGGTCGTGCCAACAAATGGGCAGCTGCCTCTTATCTGGCAAAAGTCTATATGTATCAGGGCAAATGGTCGGATGCTAAGGCCCTTTTCGATCAGATTGTCGCAAACGGAACGACGGCAGCAGGTGCTAAATATGCATTGAATGCCAATTACTACGAGAACTTCGCTTCGGAAAAGGAAAATGGTAACACCGAATCCATCTTCGCTGTTGAAAATTCAGCTTATGATGGTTCCATCGCGAACGGTAACTACGAGAATACGCTGAACGTGCCTCACGGTAGTGCCGCCAGGACCTCTTGCTGCGGATTTTTCCAGCCTTCACAGTTCCTGGTAAACTCCTTCAAGACGGTCAATGGTCTTCCTATGTTGGATAACTTCAACGACGTTGATGTTATCTCGGATGAAGGTTTGTCTTCAGATGATCCTTTTACACCGGATGCAGGTGAATTTGACCCACGGTTGGATCATACCGTAGGTCGCCGTGGAATCCAGTATCTGGACTGGGGACCACATCCAGGTAACTTGTGGATCCGTCAGGTACAGAACGGAGGTCCTTATTCTCCAAAGAAAAACGTTCCTTCTTTTGCTGAATTTGATAATGGCCTGGGTGGCGTTATCGACTGGGGATTTGTTTCCACATCGCAAAATGTGCAAATTATCCGTTATGCCGATGTCCTCTTGCTAGCCGCTGAAGCAGAAGCTGAATTGGGCAATACCGCTAAGGCACTGGAATATGTCAACATGGTCCGCAATCGCGCGGCCAATCCGGAAAGTGTAGTAAAATTTGCCGATGGAACACCTTGTGCTAACTATTCGGTTCAGCCTTATGCTGCTTTTGCCAGCCAGGCAGAAGCCATCAAAGCAGTACGCTTTGAGCGCATGCTTGAACTGGGTATGGAAGGACAGCGTTTCTTTGACCTGACCCGTTGGGATAACTTGTCAAAAGCAGGTAAAACAGCGGTTTCATTCGATGCGATTGCTTACCTGAATACTTATCTGTCGCATGAGCAGATCAAGCGCATCCATTTGGCAGGAGCAGTCTTCACTGAAAAATACAAATTGCTTCCTATCCCGGAATCTGTAATTACTCAGAGCACGGTTAACGGAGTTCGCAATATTGAACAAAATCCTGGTTTCTAACCATATACGTTTAAATCGAGCAAAGGAGACTACTGCATGCAGTAGTCTCCTTTGTATTTTGATCAATGACTCAAATCATATTTACTGGATTTGGCATTCATGGGAATTTTAAACACTTTGCAGCATGTTCTCCAATTAGCTCTTCCAAATTGAACACATTAAACCTCTATTGCTATGTACCGTTATGGTTTCTTATTAGCCCTAATTGTGGCTGTCATGATTGGATGCACCTCTTCTTCAGAGCATCTTTTCCTTGAACTTTCCCCGCAGCGTACCGGAGTAAAATTTGTTAACAAGGTAGAGGAAACGGAAACGCTGAATATTCTGAATCTCGAATACTTTTACAATGGCGGTGGTGTTGCCGTAGGTGATTTCAATCGGGATGGGTTGGAAGATCTTTACTTTACAGCAAATTTGGCAGATAATCACCTCTATCTGAACAAAGGTAATTTCAAGTTTAAGGATGTTACTGCTGCATCCGGTGTGGCTGGACGAGAAAGATGGAAATCAGGTGTAGCTGTAGTCGATATCAATGGTGATGGTTGGCTGGATATTTATGTCTGTGCGACCATTGCGCAAGATTCGCTTTATCGTCGGAATTTATTGTTCATTAATCAAGGCCTGAACGAGGATGGAATACCAACTTTTAAGGAAGAAGCAGCCCAGTACGGGGTGGATAATTCTAGCTATTCTTCCAATGCTTTGTTCTTTGATTATGATCGGGATGGGGACCTTGATCTGTATATATTAACCAACTCAAAGCAACACAACATCCCTGTGGTTTATCGGGAGAAAGTCAACGATGGTACCGCAGAGAATACGGATATCCTGATGCGCAATAATGGGGACGGAACCTTTACTGACGTCTCGGAAGAGGCGGGTATCCGCTATGAAGGATTTGGACTCGGTGTTGCAACCTGTGACATCAACAAGGATGGCTGGATCGATCTTTATGTAAGCAATGACTTCCTTTCCAACGATTTGCTCTATCTAAACCGGGGCGGCAAATTTGAAAATGTCATCGATAAGATGATTAAACACCAATCGCGTTTCTCCATGGGAAATGATATCGCAGACATCAATAACGATGGAGAGCCGGATATCATTACATTGGATATGTTGCCAGAGGACAATCTGCGTAAGAAGACGGTTATGGGAGGGAATGGATACATCAATTACATCAATGATCAACGGTATGGATACGCCCATCAATTTACACGCAACATGCTTCAGGTCAATAATGGCGATGGCACCTTCAGTGAAATTGGAATGCTTGCCGGAATCTATCAAACGGAATGGAGTTGGTCACCTTTATTTGTGGATCTCGACAATGATGGTTATCGGGATTTATTAATCACGAATGGATATCCGAAAGATATTACAGACAAAGATTTTGTCAATTTTCGGCAGAAAACCAACTTTTATACCGATCAAAAAACGTTGCTTAGTGAAGTCCCATCAGTCAAAGTCAAGAATTATATCTACCGGAATAATGGCGACCTGACATTTACCAATGTCAGTGAAGCGTGGGGTATTGAAAACATTTCATTTTCCAATGGAGCGGCCTTCGTAGACCTGGATAACGATGGAGATCTGGATTATGTCGTCAATAATATCAATGATCCTGCATCCATTTACGAAAATACCCTGTATGGAAAGGGAAAAAATCTGGATACCTTGAATCATTTCCTTGAGATTCGACTCAATGGTCTGCAAGGAAATACATTGGGATTGGGCTCCAAGATCTGGATAAAATACGAAGGAGGTCAGATGCAATATCATGACCATTCCATTTACCGGGGATATATTTCTTCCGTAGATCCCACAATCCATTTCGGCCTCGGTAAAGCTGCAGATATTGACTCGTTGCTGATTATCTGGCCGGATGGAAAAGGTCAGCTGCTTTTAAATATTCCGGCTAATCAGGAGATCGAAATTAACCAGGATCAAGCACAAATACTGAGCCTTTCGGGACTTCATCCTACTCAGGAAACTCCTGAATTGTTCACCCCAATGAATAAAGCATTAAGCATCGATTACAAGCAGCCGATGTATGATTTTATTGATTTCAACATCCAACGAAATATACCACACAAATTCACTGAAAACATCCCTGGTCTGGCAATTGGTGATGTGAATGGGGACGGCCTTGAAGATTTTGTGATAGGAAATTACAAGCATCAGAACCTGATGCTTTTTAAGCAGGACCCTAAAGGACAGTTTACTGCACAAGTTCTGGTAGATGGAAAAGACAAACCTGAAATTGATGAAGGATTATTATTGCTGGACGTCGATGGTGACCAGGACCTGGATCTATATGTGGTGAGTGGAGGATTTGCTGATTCCATCGGCCATGATCATTATCGCGACCGGTTGTATTTAAACGATGGAGCCGGAAGATTTACGGAACAAAAAAATGCATTACCCGATATCAAGTCAAATGGCCTGGTCGTGCGGGCTGCTGATATAGACGGCGATGGGGATCTGGACCTTTTTGTCGGAGCGCGCGTGTTACCGGGGAGCTATCCATTGGCCGATCAGTCTTATCTTTTGCGCAATGATCGGGGAATATTTTCAGATGTAACCAATTCTTGGGCTCCAGCTTTGTCAAAGTTAGGGATGGTGACGGATGCCGTGTGGTCGGATTACAATAATGATAACATTCCGGACCTAATCGTAGTCGGGGAATTTATGCCCATCCAGGTATTCAAAAACGATGGAAAGAAATTGGAAAAAGTAACTTCCTCCGGTTTGGAACAATACAGCGGTTGGTGGAACAGTATCGTGCCTGGAGATTTTGACCGGGATGGGGATATGGATTATGCGGTCGGAAATCTGGGTAACAACAATACCTATCAAGTGTCTGCCGATCACCCGTTGAAAGCATTCTCTCTGGACATAGATAAAAACAATAGTGAGGATGTTGTCCTGGCCTGTTTTTTGAAATTCCCGGATGGCCACTATGATTTGTGCCCCGTTAATCAGTGGGAGGAGTTGTTCTCCCAAAGCCCGGTATTTCGCAAACGTTTTGCATACCACCGGGAGTTTGGTATGGCCAACATGGATTCGCTTTTAACGCCCGAGGAACGTGCAAATGCAACGGTATTAGAAGCTAATTATGTCCTTTCTTCCGTGCTGCTAAATCAAGGTGACGGCACGTTCAAAGTGGAGGCCATGCCATTATTAGCCCAGGTAGCGCCTGTGAATGGAATGAGGGTGTACGATGTAAACCAGGATGCTATACCGGACCTATTGCTGGTTGGCAATGATTATTCCAACGAAGTATTCTCGGGAACTCTCGATGCTTTGAATGGTTTGGTGCTTATAGGTAAAGGGAATGGGCAATTTGACGCAGTGAAAGGGGATTGTGGCTTCCGGGTCCCCGGTGCCGCCAAGGCTTTAGGGTTATTAACTACGGAGACCTATGATGTATTCCTGGCCACACAAAATAAAGATAGTGTCCTGGCTTTTACCCCTGTTCTGAAACCAAAAACCATCCAACTTTTTACGCCGAAACCTGAAGATCAGGTGGCCGTCATCACCTATAACGATGGTGGAACTCAGCGGGTAGAATTTAACTACGGTGCTGGGATGTTAACCCAATCTTCCCGACGATTACGTATAACCGCTGCTATGAAATTGGTTGAGGTGATTAACCGGAAAGGCGAATCACGGATAGTAATCGATGCCGTTCAATAATTATAGCAAAAGAAAAAGCCCGTGAGTTTTACTTACGGGCTTTTTCTTTTATCCGTTCGGAAACCCTGCCAGGTATGATTTCCGGACGATTGATTTGGTATGAATGAATCCCTAGGACTTACTGCGCACTTTACCGCTTCCGATGATGGATGAATGGATGGAAGGAGAACCTTCATACAATACATTTCCACTTCCGGATACACTTACCTTCAGGTCGTTGTTGACATCAACTTCACAATTACCGGAACCGGCAATACTGACGCTGCAGTTGTCCGATTCGAAACCCAGAGCCCGCACCGAACCACTGCCGCTAATACTGATATCGGTCGAATTGGCATGACCGTTCAGACGGATATTTCCGGATCCGGAGATACCCATTTTGGCTTTTGAGGCTTGCAGATCCAGAATGATATCCCCCGAACCGGCTACCGCAAGAACAATCTCACCGGTATTTATTCCCTTTTCACCAATGATGGAACCACTGCCGGCGACGGCCAGCTTTTTGATGTTTTTCAGGGTCACATAGATATCGATCGATTCGTGCCGGCGCACATTTTGATCAAACTCAATATTCCAGGTGCCTCCGGAAACATCCGTTTCGATGTTATCTATGATATTTTGTTGTGCTTTGATACGTATTTGCTGGCTATTGCCTTGCATAAGGTGTACGGTCGCCGAAATAGATAATCCCAGTGCATCAATTTCAGAAAGGGACAGGTTCTTTTCGACTACAGGGCCCTCGCCACTGATTTGGCCTCTCCAATTTTGGGCCTGTAAGGAGATTACTCCCAAAAACAAAAAACTAAACAAGTGGATACGGTAAATGAATTTCATAGTTATGGTTTTGTTATAGGACGAGGAAGGACCGTAAAAGGTTGCATCCGAAAGAAGAAAAGGATCAATTTCAATAGATCTACCCGGATTTGGCAGTTAGGTTTATCTTTAGACCATGCTAGAATTGGCTGCCATTGTCATTTTGGGTATCCTGGCCCAATGGTTTGCCTGGCGTTTTCGGGTGCCAGCCATTCTTCCGTTGATTATAACGGGGTTGATTGTAGGCCCGATTTCCACCCTGTGGACAGCATCCGGCTCTAAGTGGATCGAGCCTATTTATAATGGGCAAACCGGACTCTTTCCGGGAGAATCACTGTTTTATTTTGTTTCGCTGGCAATCGGAATCATTCTGTTTGAAGGGGGTATGACCCTCAAACGAAAGGAAATCAAAGGGGTAGGTTCTGCCCTCCTGAGGCTGATCATTATTGGTGCCGTGGTCACGTTTGTCGGAGCTGGTATCGCCGCGCATCTGCTTCTCGGTTTGAGCTGGAAAATATCCTTTCTTTTTGCCGGGTTGATCATCGTAACCGGGCCCACAGTTATAGCGCCCATTTTGCGCAATATTCCGCTCACAAAAAATGTGGCTACCGTGCTGAAGTGGGAGGGCATACTCATCGATCCATTAGGCGCCCTGGTAGCAGTATTGGTTTTCGAGTTTATCGTATCGGGTGGTGAGGAATTTACCCAGCATGCACTGCTCCAATTTGGAAAGATCATCACCATTGGATTTTTAATGGGTGTTGTGGCAGCTTATTTTCTGTACTACATCATCCGGCACCAATGGCTGCCCCGGTATCTGCTTAATGTTTTTACCCTGGCGCTGGTCTTGCTGGTATTCGTATTCAGCGATAAGTTGGCCTCTGAATCCGGATTGCTTTCGGTCGTCGTAATGGGCATGGTATTGGGCAATCTTGAGGTTCCCAATTTCAAACAGATCCTTGATTTCAAGGAGTCCCTTTCCATATTACTCATCTCGATCCTGTTTATCCTGTTGGCAGCCAATATCAATCTCGACGATCTTTACCTGTTGCTTAATATCAACTGCCTGCTGCTGTTCCTCGTCGTGGTCTTCGTCCTGAGACCGGTTGGCGTATTCTTAAGTACGCGAGGTAGTGAGTTGAATTTCAGGGAAAAGGTTTTCATTTCCTGGGTAGGTCCGCGCGGGATCGTTGCTGCTGGGATCGCATCTTTATTTGGGCTTCGGCTTGCTTTGGATGGAGTCGCGGAAGCACACTGGATTACCCCGCTGGTTTTTATGGTTGTCCTGGGCACGGTATTGGTAAATGCAACGACAGCCCGTTGGCTGGCTAAGCTCTTGAAGGTCATTCAGGCTGCTTCTAATGGGATTCTCATCATCGGATCCAATCTGGCATCACGTTTTTTGGCGCAATTCTTAAGCGACCGGAAACGACATGTAATTCTCGTTGACAACAACGCGGTTAGCATTCAGGAAGCCAGAAAATCAGGCCTTGAAGCCGTCCAGGCCAATATATTTACAGAGGATTTGAACGACCACTTTGAAATGCTGGACATGGGTTATCTGATGGCGATGACCTCCAACAGCCAATTAAATAAATTTGCCATTCAATCGATGGCCTCCAGCTTTGGTGAAAATGGAACCTTCCAGCTCCCCCCTTCCCAGGAGGTGCGTGAAGGGAAATGCGACCCAACCTCACTGTTCGCACCCTATGCGGATTTTGTGAGCCTGACTGAGGTTGTAAGGGATTTTCCAGAGTACCACGAGTCACCTGTCAATGGGTTCGAGGGCGCATTAACGTTGGCTCAAAAAATGAAAGCCGGTCAGCAGATTCCGGTGTTTTACCAGGACAAAATCAATGACCTGCATATTTTCCCTGCCTCTCCGGACACCCTGCGGCAAATGCCTGAACCAGTCACGTTGATTTATATCGGAAAGCCAATGACCCTGGAAGATCTGGATGGATAAACCCACCTTCGTCATGGATAAGCATGAAATAATATCCCCGGGATAGTGCTTCTCACGCATTAATTTCCGTAGATAGGTTCATGGACTGGTCTTGCAACATGTTATCTTTGCATGGATTTGGATGAATAAAACACAGGCATCATGAATTACAGGAGGTTTGGTCGGACGGATTGGATGGTTAGTGAAGTAGGGTATGGCATGTGGGGATTGGCAGGGTGGACCAATACCGATAAGCAGGAAGTTGCAATGGCACTGGACCGGGCCGTAGAGCTAGGATGCAATTTCTTCGATACCGCCTGGGCTTACGGCGATGGAGTAAGTGAGAATACCTTGCGCGATTTGATCAAGCGTCATCCCGGTAAATCCCTTTATGCAGCCACCAAGGTTCCACCAAAAGACCGGACATGGCCGCCCGTGAAAGGTAATTCAATACATAATGTATTTCCGCCTGATTACATCCGGGAATATGCCGAGAAAAGCTTGACAAACCTGGGGTTGGAAACGATAGACCTGCTTCAGTTGCATGTATGGGAGGACGACTGGGCTTCCGATGATGACTGGAAAGAAGTAGTCGATGCGTTAAAGGAGCAGGGTAAGATCAGAGCTTTCGGTTTGAGCCTGAATCGTTGGGAACCGGAAAATGGCTTGCAGGCTATACGGACCGGTTTGATTGATGCCGTACAGGTCATTTACAACATCTTTGACCAAAACCCGGAAGATGAGTTGTTTCCACTTTGTCTTCAGGAGGATGTCGGGATTATCGCCCGAGTTCCTTTTGATGAAGGTGGACTCCTTG
Organism: Lewinellaceae bacterium; assembly: GCA_020636355.1. GTDB lineage: Bacteria > Bacteroidota > Bacteroidia > Chitinophagales > Saprospiraceae > JAGQXC01. Next base: position 33,994 of record JACJYB010000020.1, read on the forward strand.
GTCATCTGACTAAAGAAACCCGTTTTCCTGCCCATGACTGGAGAGCCGGATATTTTTGTGAGGAGAACCTGGCACCAACCGTAGAACGGGCCGATGCCCTTAAGCCCGCGGTGCCGGCGGGAAGTAATTTACCTGAAATGAGCATGCAGTTTATCCTGAGTAACCCGGATGTATCAACAATCATCCCGGGCATGCGGCAGGTGAAACATGTCGAAGCGAACATGCATGCCTCCGACCTTGGCCCATTGCAAAAGCCGCTCCTCGAAGAATTACACCAGCATCGCTGGGTACGCAGGCCTACCGCCTGGTCTATGTGATCGATTAAATCTGAAGTATGAAGTGGCCGCTGGAATTCACGCCCAAAATATCCATCCTTAAATCGGAAGGATACAATCGCAGTCAGTTTACCCAGGATGTAATGTCCGGATTAATCGTTGGAGTAGTAGCACTGCCCCTGGCGATTGCTTTTGCCATCGCATCGGGAGTCTCTCCCGAAAAAGGACTGATAACGGCGGTTGTTGCCGGATTTCTGATTTCTTTCCTGGGTGGCAGCAGGGTTCAGATCGGTGGACCTACCGGTGCTTTTATTGTAATTGTTTATGGCATAGTAGGCGAATATGGGTTGAGTGGCCTGATAACAGCAACCTTGATGGCAGGGTTCATCCTGATCGGTATGGGGCTGGTCCGGTTGGGCCAGTTATTAAAATATTTTCCGTATCCACTGATCGTAGGCTTTACTTCAGGGATTGCCCTGATCATTTTTAGTTCTCAGGTCAATGACGCCCTGGGCTTGCAGCTTACCGGAATTCCCGCTGACTTCATCGGCAAATGGAGCTTGTATTTCCAACATTTTACCCATCTGAATGGCTATGCGTTGGCTATAACCGGGGTTACGGTATTAATAACTTTCCATTTTGGCAAGATCAGCAAGAGGATACCGGGATCGCTGGTCGCTATTATTTTGATGACCTTGATTACCGCTTACTGGAAGCTGCCGGTTGAAACCCTTGCCGATCGGTTTGGGACCATTCCGAATGGCATTGGGCTGCCCCACTGGCCGGTGCTCAACTGGGAAGTGATCAGGCATCTGATCCAACCCGCTTTCGCCATCGCTTTGTTGGGTGCGATCGAATCCTTGTTATCGGCTGTCGTTGCGGACGGGATGATCGGTGCCCGGCATCGGTCCAACATGGAGCTGGTGGCCCAGGGTGTTGCTAACATCGGATCTGCGTTGTTTGGCGGGATACCCGCTACAGGTGCTATTGCCCGGACGGTTACCAATATTAAAAACGGTGGGCGGACGCCGGTAGCCGGGATAATTCATGCCGTGGTCTTATTCCTTATTATGTTGTTTTTGGGCCCATTGGCCAAACAAATTCCATTTGCCTGTCTTGCCGGAGTATTGATCGTCATCGCATTTCACATGGGTGAATGGCGCCAGTTTTTTAGCCTGCTTCGCTCGCATCGGATGGATGTGGTGGTTTTGTTGACTACTTTCCTGTTGACAGTATTTTTTGATTTGATCATCGCGATAGAAATTGGAATGGTCTTATCGAGTTTTCTTTTTATGAAGCGCATGGCGGATGCCACCAGGATGTCGGTGGTCACCGATGAAGGTGGTGAGACCTTGTTTGACAAAGAACTGCCTGAGCTGCCGCGCGGCGTGATGTTGTATGAGATTGATGGCCCATTGTTTTTTGGTGCGGCACAGCAATTCCAGGACACGCTGCAGAATGTATCCGAGAAACCACAGACGATCATTTTCCGGATGAGAAAAGTGCCCTATATGGATGCGACTGGCGTATATCGCCTGCGACAATTGATCGAATATTTCCAGAAACGCAAGGTTAAAGTCTTGCTATCGGGGGTCAATCCTGCTGTCCTGGAAACGATGGAAAAAGCTGATATTTTTAATGCCCTGAACCGGGATCAGGTATTTCCAAATATTCATGCGGCACTGGATCACATCAGATCGGCCACCGATAAAGACCAATAGGTATCGACTAGACGTTTGAATCCAGGCGTCTGAACTCCTTTTTCAGCACTTTTGCATAGAGATGACTCTGTGTGTAATAAGCATGCCGGGCAGTAGGTAGGTGTTTGATACCTCCGGATAAATCCGGACGTTCGGATTCACATCGGTCCCTGAACTTCTGCCACCGAACGGGGTCCTTTATTTGTTGGGAAAGGTATGCTCCGATAAGATCGGCCTGCAAACTGATCAACGGGAAGGCTGCACCATCTGCTTCGACAAATCCGGCAAAGAGGAGGTTTGCGTATTGCCGGGAAAAAATATTTAAAAACAGGTCGGGCTGATCCGGATTCCAGGAGAATACTTCAGACCTGAGAAACGGGAATACCTGATTGTAGCCGGTCGCATAAATGATCAGGTCTGGTTCGATGGATTGTCCGTTTGAAAAATGCACCCTTGAGCCGTCAAGTACTTTGATGTCAGGGAGGTATTGAAGATCACCATGCGACAAATGATGCAATATTCTGGTATTCATGATAGGATGACTGGCAAAAAGGGGATGATCCGGTTTTGGTAAACCGTACCTCCGCAGGTCCCCGATCAATAATTTGTTCAGGAGAAAACGGAAGACAGGTCTTTCCAGCCAGAGAGGTAGATGGGGACCTTGATTGGCAAATACATCGGAAGGGATTCCGAATACATGTTTTGGTATAAAATGATAACCGCGGCGCATGGAAATCCAGGTTTGTTCAGCAGTCATGGCGGCATCACACGCGATGTCGCAAGCAGAGTTGCCACCGCCGACAATGAGTACCCGCTTTCCTTTCAGTTGATCAGGACCTTGATAGTCTTTCGAATGGATAATCTCCCCTGAAAATGACCCGGTGTAATCAGGCCAATTGGGGTACCAGTTGCGCCCATTGGCGACGATCACTCCCTGATATTCCCGCTGCTCTCCGTGGTCAAAGGTCGCATTCCAACCACCACCCGGCAGTGGGGCAAGATCGGTGACTTCGGTATTAAACCGGATAACACGCTCAAGCCCATTAGCAGCACTGAAATTCCGAATGTATGCCAGGATCTGCTCGTGGGAAGGATAATCCGGATAATCCTCAGGCATGGGGAAATCCCGGAAGGTGGACATCGTCTTGGAAGAAATAAAATGCGTCGTGGAATAAATGGGGGTGTCCTTCCGGCGGTGATCCCAGATACCTCCGGAAAAACCAGATTTTTCAACCAGGTCGAAAGGAATCGATAATTTTTTTAATACCCGGGCATTGGCTAGTCCGGAGGGGCCTGCTCCCAGGATCAGCCAGGACGAACGATTACTAGTCATTCCATTAAGGTATTCATTTGGTCACAAATAGCGGGCTAAAGCGCGAAGTTGGTTAAAAATTAAAGCCGTTGAACCAGGATCGATTCAACGGCTTGTTCACGAACAGTAACCAATTCAATAGGCACAAAAAAGTGAGTGGGTCTTATTTAGTCAGTCTGGTTTAGTTAGAATGATTATTGGGCCGCCTCTGCTTCTTTTGGACAGGTCAAGCAAACAAACCCGTCTGCAGTCATCTGATAAATGGAGCCGGCCTGCGGATGCTGATAGTTTCCTTCTTTAACAGAGAGCCAGATCCGCCGGGAGTTGTTATCGAAAGCTATAAACTTGCCTACCGGCACATTGACCTGCAACCTGATCTTTTGATCTCTCCATTTATTGCCGGCAGGTATGGAAAAGATGGTTTGGTAAGCCAATTTGTTATCGCTGATATTCGATACATAATTTACATGATCCAGAAAGGATTGTGCTTCCTCTTGCGTTTTGCCCCGGCCTTCTCTGGTCTCGACAATCTCGAAGTCTGCATTTTCTGTTGAAGTGAAATTGAGAAAAACATCATTGCTGATCAGATAATCGTCTCCAAGTTTCAGATTGCCGAAATTCATGAGTGACTCCTGCATTGGATTGTACAGGTGTTCAATATGCAGCGTGTCCACATTCAGGGTTGCTTTAACATCGGATTCCAGGGATTTGCTGTTGAAGTGGCTGAGCATCAGGCTTCCCAGGGCAAATAGGCTGACTACATTCAGGGAAAAGAAGATCCACATACCGGTTCGAATGCGCGGATTCAGCCGATGCCGGTTGATTAGCCGGACAAAAAACAAAATCATGAATCCCAGTGGAATCGCAAAAATGAAGTAGATATTCATCAACATCAAAGAACTGAGACCGGAATTACCCGGAAAGAAATAACCGGCGAATGGCAGGGAGTAGAAAAAGCCAAACAGCATGGCGATCCACGAAAAGGCAAGAAAAATGATGAGAGCAACTGCAATAATGGTGATGATGGGCCGGGCTATTTTGCCGATGAGTTCAATGGCCCAGCTTACCGTCCTTCCTAGTACATAAAACCCTTTCTTAATGGTACCGGCGATTCCGTCCTCGTTCGCGCCGGGATTTTTTTTTTGCTGGTAAATTGTTGACCAATCTCTACCAGCGTGTCGGAAAGGGAATTCAGTTCTTCCTCCACCGTCTTGGCTATATTGGATACATTGATCGGCTCTCCCCGCATGGCCAGCCGATCAGCTGCGGTTTTGGCTTCAGGCATAATCGCCCAAAGTATAAGGTATAATGGCAGGCCTAAACCACCGGAAACAAAAGCGAGTGCAAAAGCGATACGTATCCAGATGGGATCTTGAATGCCAAAGTAAGCAGCAAGACCGGAACATACGCCTTTGATAACTTTGTCTTCCGTATTGCGGAATAAGCGTCTGCCGGTACGGTAAGTATTTTCAGCATTTTGGTCTTCTGCGGAATTTCCGAAGGCATCTTCGTCACCACTAAAGTCTTCCGGGCTACCCAGGATCTTGATCGACTCCCTGATATCCGGTAACGTCACAATTTGACGGGCCACCAGGCGCTCCTGGAGCAGTTCAGCCATCCTGTTTTCGATATCCGCGATGATTTCTTCACAACCTTCCGAATGCTGGAAATGCCGGTTCAGGGCCGCCAGATAGGTGCGAAGTTGATCGTAAGCATCTTCGTCGATAACGAAGGGATAACCGCCGAGGTTAATGTTATAGACTTTGTTCATGATGTGTGGTTGTTTTCTATTGAATGATTAACTGCTTGTACAAGATGATTCCAGGAGGTCCTGAGGTCCTCCAGCACTTCGGTGCCATCGCCCGTGATGGAGAAGTATTTTCGAGGTGGGCCGCTGTTGGATTCTTTCCAGCTATAGGTCAGTAAACCGGCATTTTTCAACCGGGTCAGCAAGGGGTACAGGGTTCCTTCCACGACAATCAGCTCCGCATCCTTCATGCGTGAGATGATGTCTGATGGATAGACCTCCCCTTCATTCTTAATGATCGAAAGGATGCACAGTTCCAGTACGCCTTTCTTCATTTGTGCTTTGGTATTATCCAGTTTCATACTTCAAACATAATACGAAAACAGGTACTATGCAAAACAAAGTACCCGAATTTTACCTAGTACTATATCAATAGACTGATTTTATCGACGAACGAACAAAAGGTACACACGAAATCCACGCAACAGCTCGTTAACCTGCGTCCACGAAGCCAGGAGCGCTTTTGCGGCCTTGTCAGGGCAAAGATCTTCTGTTAAGCGCTTTAAACATTAGTTAAATGACCTATTTGTGTAGAATTAATGAAAATGGCAGTGTTTTTTTCAACAGCGGACTGAAACAAAAAGCACCAGCCGGATTCCAATGACTGATGCCCTTGTTTTTTAGTGGATAAAGTGATTTAATTCATATCATAAAGGTCCCCGGAACCTGTAATGTCGTAGTACACATAAGGAAATCCCTGGTAATAAATGTTACCGCTACCACGGATGACAGCATCCAATTGGTGAAAAGCATAAACTTCTGCATTTCCTGATCCGTGTATTCCCACCGTACTGTTATCGGTACTCAAAAGATAGCCATGGTAATTCCCCGAACCATACAGGATTGCCCTCTGCCGGTCTGCGTATCCTTCCAGGTATACGTCACCGCTTGCATCAATTTGAAGGCGAACTTCTCTTGCATCCAGGCCCAAATCCAGATCTCCGCTTCCGTATACATCCAGCCGTAATGCTGAATTGCTTTTGATGGTATTTTCACTGATGATGGTTCCACTGCTGTGGATAGCCAGATATTTGACGTCAGGCATGGTTACGTAAATCCGGGTACGGCTTCCGCCACCCCAGCCGTGCTGGTCGATAATCAGATCCCCGCCCTGCAAATAAAAATCATAATGACTAACAGCCTCCTCCGGTCCTTCAATGATCACTTCAAAGTAAGAACCCTGAGTGAGGTAGACGTCAGCCGACCCCTGCAGTTTGATGCCGGTGAAGCCACTTACAGGTACAGCTGAGGAGATCACCGGTCCAAAGTCCCGTTCGCATCGGCTGAATGCCATCAGGATGGCTAAAGCCAATATCCATGTCCATTTCGTTTTCATAATTCGGAGGTTTAGATTATACCGGTATGACGTAAGCAGGGCTGTTAAGAGTTACTTATCAACAATGTTACCATATTGTTAATCGTCCTCTGAAGAGATGCCCCGGGAGTTTTCAGGATGTATTTTAAAGGAATGGGTAGGCCGCAGAAGAACCACAATTCAACGGATTAAGAATGAAAGGAAGATCAATTGACAGGATATTCATTTTCTAATAAAATGTCAATCAATTACTTATATCCTCTTGTTTTGATGAACTAAATCAGGATTCAAGCCGTTAAGAATTATGTATGCTTTTGTGCAGCACGATATTTTAAGGATTTTGTCTCAGGATTTCCCCGAATTTATTCCTTAGCAATCGCAAAGATTGATTATCAAAGCTGGCTGCCGGCGAATAGCATACCCATCAATTTTTATTGTTTTTTAAGTTCAATGGTTCCTTATGGAGAATGACAATTATTTGCAGAAAGCAGTTTCTTGGGCCGAGCGAAAGGGATTTACCAAAATCAAATCCATTCTGGATGAGTATGAAAGCCCCAAGGCATTTACCCGTTCCGGAGGTGAGGAGGTGGTTCAGCCGGATGTGACCGGCGTTCAAATGGGCACCAAGCATTACATCGAGCTTGGTATGAAAACCGACAAACCCAATAATTTAATATCCAAGTGGAAATTATTGGAAATGTTGTGTCAGCGGAATGAAGGCAAATTTTATGTACTCATTCCATATGGCCACAAGGCTTTTGTAGATCGTATTCTGAAGGATAATAACATCCATGCAGTAACGGTTTCCATTTGATGCATCGCATGATATTCTTTTAAACAGCTTATAATCAATGAAGAAGTTCAAGTATCGTTTGGGCGAGGGTAAGTATTATTTTAACATTGTTTCCGGTATGCAGACCATTCTGGTTTCCCGCAAAGAGCGGAAAGCAGCTATCGTTGCGTTTCAAAAATACCTTTCCGTAGGTAAAACCTGTGAATGGCTGGGGAAATGGAACGGCAAGGATTTTGTCGAAAGCAGCCTGCCGGTTTCTGTAGCCAAGTCTTGATCGGATAATTCCCGTTTAGATCAGGAATTGTCCGTTTTCATAAATTAATCGGCCATCCGCCAGGATGTGTCCGCCCTTGCGCATGTCCGTAATCATGTCAAGGTGGATGGCTGATTGATTCTTTCCACCGCACTGATAGTAGGATTGTCCGACTGCCATGTGAATACTCCCACCAATTTTCTCATCAAATAGGATGTTGCGCGTAGATTGCTGAATGTTGTAGTTGGTACCAATGGCAACTTCTCCAAAGCGACGAGCGCCCTCGATGGCAAATACCTGATCCAGTACTTCCTGCCCGGTTTCAGCCTCCCAGTGCTCTATCCACCCATCCTTCACCGTCAGGGTTATTCCCTGCACCGGCTGACCCAAGAATACCGACGGATAACTAAAATAAATCTGCCCCTGTACGCTGTCTTCCACCGGAGCGGAGAAAACTTCTCCGGAGGGCATATTGGCCCGGCCATCGGAATTGATCCACTTACGTCCCGCCACCGAAAAGCGTACATCGGTACCGGGAGCTACATACTGAATCTGTTGGCACTCGTTCAAAAAGTCGACCACATCTTGTTGCATGGCACGCACCTGCAACCAGCTTTCACGGGGTATTTCATCGTATAACCGGCAGGCGGTGTAGACAAACTCCTGGTATTCAGATAAGGTCATACCGGCTTCCTGCGCAGCTGCCTGGGTCGGGTATTGACAGAGTGTACGACGCATAGCACCGGATCCGGTACGGCTGAAATAGGTTTCATTTACCGGGGCCGTAGCTTCTTTGCGTTTCTTCAACTTGTCTTTTTGGTGGATGCGTTCATCCCGGAGGTTAAATGGCGCACGGATCACCAGGTAGGCATCAAAATTATTGACCGCATGGACATATCCTGGGTCCACCCAGGCTAATTGATCCTCACCGGCCTCTGCATAATAGATGGCATCTTTTTCGGCGAAATCGAGCTCAATGACCAGGTTGGCGCCTAATCGCAATCCTTCTTTCCAGATCTCTTTGATCAATGGTTCTGCCAGCGTAGTGCTGCGAACATAGACCTGATCACCCTCTTTTAGATCGAGGCAATACTGGGTCAATAATTGTGCGTAACGGTTTTCTATGGTTTGCATGACGGTGAGGATTGGGCTACCATTGCTTTGTCGTATAGGGATAGCGGACCTGATAAAGATTTTTTACATGATCCAGCAGGGTTGCACGCAGTGCATCCAGGTTTTCTCCGGACTTCGCAGAAACCAGCAGGATTTCTTTATCGTATTCGTGGTAAAGCCGTTGACTTAGATCTTCTTCAATTTCCCGCTTCGTTTGACCATCCAGATAAGCATCGTAATGCTCGGTACGGTACAAATCGATTTTGTTGAAGACGAGAATCATCGGTTTATCCATGACACCCATTTCTGTCAGGGTCTCATGCACCGTACGGATGTGGTCTTCGAATTGTGGATGTGCGATGTCAATAACATGTAGTAGCAAATCGCTCTCCCGGACCTCATCCAACGTTGATTTAAAGCTCTCGACCAGGTGGTGAGGCAATTTACGGATGAATCCGACCGTATCGGACAGCAGGAATGGCGTTTGATCCAGCACGATTTTTCGAACGGTGGTGTCCAGGGTGGCAAAAAGTTTGTTCTCTGCAAACACTTCCGATTTGCTGAGGACGTTCATCAATGTTGATTTGCCAACGTTGGTGTAGCCTACCAGTGCTACCCGGATAAGCTCGCCCCTGTTTTTTCGCTGGGTCTGATTCTGTTTATCGATGGTTTCCAGCTTCTTCTTCAGATAAGTAATCTTATCCCGGATGATCCGTCGGTCGGTTTCGATCTCCTGCTCACCGGGGCCGCGCATCCCGATACCGCCGCGTTGTCTTTCCAGGTGCGTCCACAAGCCACGCAAACGAGGCAGCAGGTATTGCATCTGAGCCAGCTCAACCTGGGTTTTGGCCTGGGCTGTCTGCGCTCTGAGCGCGAATATGTCAAGGATCAGAGAAGACCGGTCAACGATTTTGCGCTTGAGGTGCTCCTCGATGATCTGGGTTTGTTTACCGGTAAGATCATCATCAAAAATGACGAGATCGATGTCATGACTTTCGATGTACTGCTGGATTTCTTCCAGTTTACCTTTGCGGATGTACGTCCTGGAGTCCGGATGATCCAGATTCTGAGTGAATCGTTTGATGGTGATGGCTCCTGCGGTTTGCGCTAAAAACTCCAGCTCATCAAGGTATTCCTGGATCTGGCGTTCGGTCTGGTCTCCATGGATTACACCAACCAGGATTGCCCGCTCCGGCTCTTGTTTTACATTCTTTTGCGCGGACTCGCCGATGTTCCAATTGTTTTTCATAAGGGTACTCGTTCGTACGAAGAGGGCACTTGAAAATACACCGTCTTCGGTTGATTGACCTTCCATTCATTGATTTCGAGGTCAAAGTTATATTTTTCAGCAGGGGTGTTAATCTGATAATGACGCAGCCAGGGTATTGCGTTACCCTTACCGGTATCGGTGAACTGTTGCTGGGTGATGGTCAGCTGTTCTCCACTGGTTAATGCGAATAGCATTTCCCGAATGTGTCTTGCCGGCCATTCCAGTTGAACAGAATAATTCATCCGGTCTTCATACATTGGCCGGGAGCCACGCACCCAGATCGAATCCGGTGAGATCGATAGTGCCGGCAGACCATCCGTACTCAGATCTGGAGAAAGCCCAAGCAACAACCGCTGAAATCCGGCAAAATCGACCGGTAATTTTTGTTTCGCCAACCAGGCATTGGTAGCGCCATAGACGTATTCGTTGTTCAGATTGTCTATCAGTTTGAAGCTGTCCGGAGTAATCAGAATTCGATGGGTTTCGATAATTTTCGTCACGCGAATCCATAGCATTGAATCCTTGGCCCAATACCAATGAAGCCTGACCCCTATATTCAGATCAGGAGAATCAATATCCAGTTTGCTTTTTGCCTCCAGATGATCCGGCTCGATCGGACCATGTTGAAGATCGTCCCACATGGATAATACTTTTTTTTCATCAGCGGCGTCGGTGTGCAACGCTTTGCCGGTCTTGCGGTTACAATTCAGGCTTGAAAAAAGCATTGAAACCACTAAGACCATCAGGGTGACTGCGCTTAATTTGGAACGATGCATCATTCTACCAGTTGACGGCTGCTTATTTTCTTTTGTAATTCTTCCGCCCGGTTATTGGGCAGCTCCAGGGCATGATGCCACAAGGCGACGGCCTGATCGATAGCGCCGGTTTGATAAGCAATATCCCCGGCCAGTTCGGTTGCACGCGCATTGTTGGCTCCGCTACCGTCCAGATATTTTTGAATGGCTTGTCCGGCACGGGAATAATCCTTGGTCCGGTAGGAAAGGTAAGCCTGACTCTCCAAAAATCCGTCGTAGTCCGGATGAGATCTCGTCAGGTCATTAATCAATTGCTGCGCCTGACTTTGCGAACTTTCCGAATCGGACAAATACTCCAGGTATTGTTGCCAAACCGAGAGGGCTTGCGGAGCTTCCTTGAGCAATTGTTCGTATCCGCTGGTCACTGCAATACGGTCACCATTGACTTGTTGGGCTAATAATCGACCCGCCCGTATCGATAGGGCAAGTGGTGAGCCTTTGCCGGCCATCATACCGGCATCACTGAGATTTTGTTGAGCTTCTTTGATCTGGTTGAGATGGATCTGGGCTATTCCCATGGCGTAATAAAGGAGAGCCTGGTTTGGGAAGTAGTCCATTCCTCTGGGTGCATACGACAATATTTGTTGGTATTGCTCATTTTTCAGCAATAAAGGAAGGGTTTGTTCCCAAATGCTCCAGATGGCTGGCTGTAAATCAAGCGCACCCAGATAGGCGCTTATCGCCTGGGCATCTTGACCACTTGCCTGGTAGATGTCTCCCAGCAGGGCCTGGACTTTTGCCTCACCAGGATGGGCTTGATTCAAGCCCAGACCGGCATCGATCAATGCCTGTCCCAGGGAAGCTTCTGGATGCTGGATCTGCTTATCCAGGTAGGGAATCAGTTCTTTGATCTTGTCATCAAGAGGGACCTGGGGATTTGACAGGATGGACTGGATGGAATGCAGGTATTGGTCATCCGCTCCGCTGGCTTTCAGTGATTTGGATAGTGCCAGATTTGCTTGTGCATTGTCCGGGTCCATTTGCAAGACCGCCTGGTAGACTTCTTTTGCTTTGTCCGGTTTGTTCAATTGAATGAAGTGGGATGCCAGGAGCAGCCGGAATCGGGTTTCTTGCGGATAGGCATCGATCAGTTTGGTTAATTCGGATTCGGCCTTTCCCGCTTTATTAAGTCGAATGTACAACTCGTATTTCTGTTGAATGAGGCTTTCGTGAACACCTACCATTTGCTCTAGTCGATCCAGGACTGCAATGGCGTCTTCGGGCTTCCCGGCTTCGACCAGATCGTGCGACCAGACTTCGTAGTCGTCCTCATACAGATTACCGCTGGCAGCTAGTTTTTCATAAATGCCTGCGGCAGCGGCATAGACTTCCTTTTGTTCGTACTGCCGGGCTAGAAAGAGTTGGTAATAGGAGTTGGATGGAGCCCATTGGGTTGCTTTCTGAGCCCACTCGAAGGCTTGATCGTTTTCTCCTTTAGCGGCATAGATCTTAGCAAGTTCGTAAGCAGCTGCATCGTTATCGGGGTCTTTCGCCAGTACTTCATTAAAGCGATTGATGGCTTTATCGGGATTGCCGAGGATGACTTGTTGCATGGCATCAATAAAAAGGCTCTCCAGATTGACAGTTTCTTCATTGGTAGAGCCAGCCTGTCCTTTTAAAGGCGTCAGCTCACCGGAGCCATACCAACAAATAATAAACAGGAGAATCCGGGTTAGGTGCTTGTATACCGGCATACGGATCTTTTATGATTAGGACGAAAAAGATATAAAAAAGTTGTACCTGCTTGTCGGTTCATCCTGAAATTTCAAGGATAAAACATCACTCTACCAACGTTAATTTCAGCATATTCGTTCTTGCCCGTTTGCCCAGTGGCATCGAACCCGTATTGACGACCAGGTCGCCCGGCTTTACCATATGATGTACTTTCAGAATTTCAACGACATCCGAGATGGTGTCATCCGTGGTGGTAAACCTATCGTAGAAGAAGGTCCGGACGCCCCACACCAGATTCAGGGTTGCCAACATATACCGCCGGTCGGAAAAGATATAAATGGCATTGGGTGGGCGGTACGCTGCCATCCGGAATGCTGTATAGCCGGACACCGTCATGCCCAGAAGTGCTTTGGCACCTACATATTCGGCCGTCTTAACAGCCTGGTAACAGATAACATCCGAGAAAAAGGTATTTGATTTGCGGGAAGGCTTTGATTTTTTCTCGTGGAAATGGTAATGAGCCTCTGCCTCTTCGATGATGGTGGACATGGCTTCCACTACTTTTACCGGGTGGTCACCTACGGAGGTTTCTCCGCTGAGCATCACCGCATCCGCACCATCTAATACCGCATTGGCTACATCCGTAATCTCTGCCCGGGTAGGGCTGGGATTATGGATCATGGATTCCATCATCTGAGTGGCTACAATACAGGGACGACCTAATTGCAGGCATTTGGAAGTGATTTCTTTTTGGATCAGGGGTAGTTTTTCCATCGGTACTTCAACCCCGAGGTCTCCACGGGCTACCATAATGGCATCGGATTTCGCAATGATTTTATCGATGTTCCGGACTGCTTCCGGTTTTTCAATCTTGGCGATAATCTTGGCTGGGTGCTCGTGTTCCTTGATGATGTTTCGCAAATGCTTGATGTCATCGGCTGAGCGAACAAAGGACAGGGCTATCCAATTGACCGGTTGGGTCAGGATGAACATCAGGTCCTCGTAATCCTTTTCCGTAATCGACGGAAGCGAAACATGGGTGTCGGGAAGGTTGACGCCTTTATTGGACTTCAATACCCCTCCAAACTGAACCTTCAGTTTAACTTCATCTTTTTTATTGGTCTCATCAACGGTAAAAATCAGTTTACCGTCGTCGATCAATACCTTTTCACCAACGACCACGTCCTGCGCAAACTGATCATAACTCATATAGACCCGTTCGCGATTACCGATGCATTTGGTATTGGTAAACGTAATGATATCACCGGCTTCAAGATGAATCCCATCGCCCTCGATTTTTCCAACCCGGAGCTTCGGTCCTTGCAAATCAGCAAGAATACCCAGGTGGAACCGGTGTTCTTCATTGATTCGGATGATGTTGTAAATGATTTGCTGGTGATACTCGTGCGCTCCATGACTGAAGTTCAATCGGAACACATTCACGCCTGCTTTGGCCAAGGCCAATAATACCTCATAATCCTCGCAAGCTGGACCAACGGTTGCAACTATTTTTGTATTTTGGAACTTCATACCTTTTCCTGCGGTTAATAGGGCTTCGCTGTCACTCAAGATTGGCAAATTTAGCAAAAGGTTATCGTTCTTGATCGGACAGAAGCATGATTAATCTAATTTGATACGATAGGATGGTCACGGAAGCAGGGGCGTTGATAAAAAATGCCAGATTTCTTTGTGATTCACTGGGGTTATCCTTTATTTTGCGAAAATTTTTAAAAATTAACCAATTATGTCTAGCATCGAAGAAAAAGTAAAGAAGATCATCGTGGACAAATTAGGTGTCGACGAATCTGAAGTTACGCCTGAAGCAAGTTTTACCAACGACCTGGGCGCTGATTCACTAGATACGGTTGAACTTATCATGGAATTCGAGAAAGAATTTGATATTTCGATACCGGACGAACAAGCAGAAAATATCCAAACAGTAGGACAAGCAGTAAGCTATCTGGAATCTCAGATGCAGTCCTAAATTAAGCTGATTTTCAGTTATTTATAAAAAATCCATAAATGAGAAACCCTCTTGTTTATGGATTTTTTTATCGCATTAAGCAGGTAATTTGCTTACTTTGCGGTTGCTTATGTAAACCTTACGGTCTATGAAACGAGTCGTTGTAACGGGTATTGGAGCACTCACGCCAATTGGCAATTCCGTAGATGCTTACCTTAAAGCATTGCAGGAGGGTGTTTCCGGAGCTAATCCGATCACACGTTTTAATGCTGAAGCTTTTAAGACCAGGTTTGCCTGTGAACTGAAAGACCTGGATATCACGGAAGTACTGGATAAGAAAGAAGTGCGCAAGCTGGACCTTTTTGCTCAGTACGCCCTTTATACGACCCATGAGGCCATTGCCATGAGCGGACTCACCGAAGACATTCTGGCTACGGATCGTACCGGGGTGATCTGGGGTTCCGGGATTGGAGGACTCCGGTCTTTGGAGGCAGAAATTGAAACCTATGCAGAAGCCGGCCGGGGCGTACCCCGCCATAGTCCGTTTCTCATCCCTAAAATGATCGCCGATATCGCCGCCGGTCATATATCCATCCGGTACGGATGTCTGGGGATCAACTATGCAACCGTTTCTGCCTGCGCATCCGCCAACCACGCTATCATTAATGCCTTTGATTACATCCGACTGGGAAAAGCCGATGTGTTTATAACCGGCGGCTCGGAAGCAGCCATTACCGAGACCGGTATGGGTGGCTTCAGCAATATGAAAGCACTGTCGGAACGCAATGACGACTATCTGACCGCATCGCGACCCTTTGATGCAGACCGGGACGGTTTTGTTCTGGGCGAGGGGTCCGGCACGTTAATCCTGGAGGATTACGATCATGCCCGCCGACGGGGTGCACCCATCCTGGCCGAGATCATCGGAACAGGAGCCACAGCCGATGCCTACCACATCACCGCACCTCATCCGGAAGGTAGAGGAGCTTCTATCGTCATGCGGACAGCGCTGAAAGAAGCTGGAATCAATACATCCGACGTCGATTACATCAATGTGCATGGTACCTCCACACCACTGGGAGATGTGGCTGAATTACGAGCCATTCAGCATGTATTCGGAGAGGATGCATATGGTTTGAATATCAGTTCAACCAAATCCATGACCGGCCATTTACTGGGAGCTTCCGGAGCTATTGAAGCAGTTGCCGGCATCCTCGGTATGAAACATAATTTTGTTCCACCCACCATCAATCATTTCACACCAGACCCTGAGATCGATCCTAAACTGAACCTGACCCTAAATCAACCCCAGGAACGACACCTGGATATTATTTTAAGTAATACATTTGGATTCGGAGGTCATAACTCATCGATCGTATTGAAACGGGTATGATAAGTCGTTTGAAAAAAACATACAATTACTATCTCGGTTCCGATAAATATTTTGTGCAGCGGCTTGATTCACTTGTGAATTATGTGCCGCTCAACCCTTACCTCTTCAAGCTTGCTTTTTTTCATAAATCCAGCTTGAATGAGAATAAAAACCGCATGGACAGCAACGAAAGACTGGAATTCCTCGGTGATGCGGTTCTCAGTTCGGTGGTGGCAGAATACCTCTTCAAGAAATACCCCAATAGCGACGAAGGCTTTCTGACCAAGATGCGCTCCAAAATTGTTAAACGGAAAACCCTCAACGATCTCGCTGATCAGATCGGAATAGATGTGCTCCTCAAGGAATTTAACCAGACACAACTGACCAATTCCATGTTGGGTAATGCGCTGGAAGCATTTATCGGCGCGATGTACATCGAAAGTGGATACCGGCGTACTAAAAATTACATTATACATAAAATGTTGCGTGAATACCTGAATATTCATGCACTCGAGAACAAGGATGATAATTTCAAATCGCAACTGCTGGAGTGGTGTCAAAAGCACGGAAAGGAAGTCAGTTATTCCGTGTTGAACAAATACCGGATGGACAACCGGGATCGCTTCCGCGTTGCAGTTTTGATTAACGGAGAAGAAATCGCTACCGCTGAAGACTTCAATAAAAAAAGTGCCGAACAATCCGCTTCCAGTATCGCAATAGCAAACCTTGGCATCGCCGAAGAAGTGGATGAAGAAGATTAATCGGTACAGCAACCGGAAGTCTGGAAGGCTATTTCAGGTGCATTAGGTAAAAGACAAACCAGAAATAATAAAAGGTTGACCCCAGTTAATTAAAGCCATGGATTTAACACTGATCATTTCAATCGCTACATCAGTCATGTCCTTGTTAGTGGCATTGATATCCGTGATCATTATGTACCGAAGTGTGAAGATCAGCCAGAAAGGCCTGGAAAAGACCCTCGAAGAAATGGAGGATTATACCATTTCGGAAAATTTGGAAATTCATGTACAGGTTGTCAATGCCATCCGCCAGCATCAGTCGCAGTTACCACCCAATATTCACGATCCGGATTACGTCATGACCGAAGAAGTTAACCGGCGGATCCGGATGTTCTGGTTTTCCATCTTCGATGAATGGTTTGTCTGCAATACCGAAGGTAAATTCATGACGGATTATTGGGAGAAATATTACAAGTATGGGCTGCTGCCGGTGATGAAACGTCCGGTATTCACCCAGGCTATAAAAAAAATGATCGAAGTAGATCACATCACCTTCCTGGGTCAGGTTCGCGCTTTCTCAAAATCGCTCAATGAGGTGCATCAGATGGTAAAGGGAGAAGACCTCATCGATTATGCCAACATCGAGTTCATTAACCCAACCCATAAACCTTAGTATGAAGGCATCCGGTAAAAAGCCTTCTAAGCATAAAAATGCAGGCAAAGCCTCCCGGTTCGACTTTCCGGTCTTGCCTGTACTGGTTCTGTTGGTCCTTGTGATCCTGGTGGTAGTCAGGTTGTTTTACCTGCCTCTTGCATTTGATCGCGATGAGGGTTCGTACTTGTACTTTGGTGAGCTGATTCTCCACGCCAAAGTACCCTATCAGGACTTCTATGAGATCAAGCCACCAGGAATCTTTTACAGCTATGCTTTAATTGCCGCAGTATTTGGCACGACTACTATAGGCGCGCATGCTGCACTCCTCCTGATAAAAATTGCATCCGGTTATTTACTTTTCCGGATAAGCAGACGCTATGTAAATGCTTCCTATGCCTGGTTAACGGTGCTTGCTTACGGTCTTTACAGCACGAACCCCTATTTACAAGACCTGGCTATGGTTTCGGAACACCTGACTACTTTATGTGTTCTGGGAGGAATTTGGATGTTGCATCAGGCCTTGGACAAAAAGAAAAGTCGCTGGTGGATCGGAAGCGGTGCCCTCCTGGCCTGGGGGGTATTGATCAAACAAACAGGATTATTTTATTTTCTACCCGTCATCATCATTGCTGTTGGGGAGTCCAGGGCACAACAGCAATCCATTCCCTGGAAGGGGCTTCTTAAATTGGGAGGGGCTTCGTTAATAACAGGCTTATTGGTCCTGCTCGTGTTAGGGATACAGGGTAGTTTGCCAGAAGCTTATCATTGGCTGGTAGAACGGCCATTCGGGTATGCAGAAGTACTTGGCGATGCCCAGAAACAAGAGTTGCGAAAACATTTTATTAGCCTGGCGGGTAGGATCCTTTGGATGCTTTGGATAACCAGTGGCATTGGCATACTGGTTGCCTGGCTGGAAAAACCGGTTCGCTATCCGGTCTACGTGCTGGCACTGACGATCGCTGCCGGAATAAATCTGGTTTTGGGAGGTAGATTTTATGGGCATTACGCGCTCAACTTATTACCCTTTATGGCTATGTGGGCGGGGTTTGGTCTCTATGTGCTTGGCAATCGCATCGCGCGTCAGTCTGGCCAAAGAGCCTGGACTTACCCTTTGCTGAGTTTGCCTGTCATTGGAGTCACCTTGTTTCTGGTCCTGTCAAATTATTTTCCGGTCGATCAGACGACCATGATACGGCGTATCTACGGTAAAAACCCATTTGAGGAAATGTACAATCTCGGGATTTATGTGAATGGGATCAAAGGCCCGGGTGATCAGGTGCTTATCGTGGGCTCCGAGCCGCAAGGTTATCTGTATACCAAAACCCTGGCCCCGACCAGACATGTTTTTCCCGCTTTCATCTCCAATGACGATCCGGAAAATGTCCGATACCAGGAGGAGGCTATTGAGGCCATGAAGTCAAGCAAACCCAAATACCTGTTTCTCGTAGTCAACTCATTCTCCTGGCTTTTTAAAGATGAATCCCAGGCCGGCCGCAATTATTTCAATAATGCATTTTATTACGTTCAGCAAGGGTATCGGAAGGTAGCCATCGCAGAAACTTACCCCGACCGACCGTCACGGTATATTTATGGGCAGGAAGCCACCAATCATGATCCGCAATCCAGCACCTATATTGAAGTTTATGAGCGCCGATAGACCATACAGCATTGAATTTTCAGGCCATGGGGTGCGGGAAGAGGGATTTCTTTACGTTGCTGAGCAGGGGGACATTCCATTTCTAGTCCGCCGGACCTTTTGGACGGTAAATACCCCGGCTACCGTGGTTCGCGGTGGCCATGCGCATCATAAGACGGAGATGGTTCTGATCGCATTGCAGGGGACCATCATCCTGCATGTGGAAGATAAAGCCGGAACCCAGTGGCAGTTCAAACTGGATCGTCCGGATACGGGGATATATATTCCCGTCATGCATTGGCACACCATGGTGTACGAAGACCAGGCAGTACAACTGGTTCTGGCTTCAGCAGATTATGAAGAACAGGATTACATCCGTGACTTCCGGGCTTTCAAACGCCCATAGAATATGCTCCGGATATCCCTGCCCGGCTAAACGGTAGCAGCCAGCCTATTCCAGATTGATATTACTGATTTTCCTTAACAGCATCGGCCAATTTACCCGGATGATAACTTCGACGCGGTTATTTAGCGCCCGGCCGGCAGGGGTTTCATTGGAAACTCTGGGTTGTGCTGCTCCGACGCCGACAACTTCAATTTGGTTTGAGGGCATCCCGGCATCCTGAATCAGCACCCGTGCTATGGAAGCTGCCCGAATGACACTTATATCCAGGTTGTCCTGGTTGTTATGCTGGCTGTTGGCCGCATCCGGATCGGTATGTCCGGTCACGGTTACGGGCAGGGTAGGGTATTGCTGCAGGGTCTTGCCCAATTGCTGCAATACCTTACCGGCGCCAGCGGTGATTTTACCATTTGATCCGAACAGATAGGAAGCATACAGGATCACCTTAACCTGCGAAGCCTCTTGCTTAATCTCCAATTCACTGTCTTTGGCACTTTTGAACTGGTCCAATAGTTGACTCAGGATGGTTTCCAGTTGCGTTTGGTCGGTTTGATAGATCTCAGCAATCTCGCTGAGCTGGGCGTCTTTTTGTGCCAATATTTCATTTTGTTCGCTGAGCTCCTGATAGAGCGTCTCGCGAATGGATTCGGCTTCACTTGACACCGACCCGAGTTTGGCATTAAGATCATTGATCTTTTTCTCCAGGAGTATGTTTTCGGCGACGATCTGATTGAAAGAGGAATTGGATTTGATCAATTCGTCCCGCGTATTTTCATACTGCTCTTTATAACGGCTGCTTTCAACCAACGTTTGCTTTAATTCTTCCCGGAGTGATTGTTCCGTTGTCAGGGCGGATTGTTGCAACGCATTGAATTTTCGATTGCTTACACACCCGGAGGCCAGGCCGGCAAGCAACACCGCTATCAGGTAAATGACCCTTTTTTCTGGCATCTTGAAGATTTAGTTGAGCTGGAAGATGGAAGAACCCAATAATCCTTTATCGGAATACACCGAGGCGATGTAGTAGCCCGGCTTCAGTTTTTCCGCCAGCTCATAGGTGAACTCCAGATGTTGCGTAGGACCGATGTTTACTTTTTTGGTATCCTGAGCCTCGATCACCAGGGTACGGGCATCTTCGCCTACACGCACCTTGGAACCAGGGCCAACGGGCACTCCATCGGCGTTGGTGATGTAGAGGTAAACATTTTGGGGTCCCAGGTATTCTTCCGGAACATCGACCAGGTCAAAGGCGACATTGATTTTGCGAACCTTTTTTGATTTTAACGTGTTCTTGTCGTTGTTTTTTACATAGTTAACCGCCATTGAGCTGGCCTTAAAAGCTTGATTGGCCAGCTGGGAAGCACGTTGTTTCATTAATGCGTTGGCTTGCTCGAGATCTCCTACCTGTCCCTTTAATTCGGTCGTCTGGATTTCATAAGCAGCAACCTGCGCCTGTAATTCTTCATTCTGATTACGCAGCGAATCATTCTGGGTTTTCAGCATGGTAATTTGGGCATCCAGGTCTGACTTTGCTGTTTGCAGATTAGCAATTTCTGCCCGTAATGATTTTGCATCGTTATTGGCTTTACGGGTCAGCCGGTAGATTTGCTGGTCTTTGGAAGTCAGCAATTCTTTGGCATTCTCCAGCGATCCTTTCAGCGAGTCATTTTCAATGGCCGCCGTCGCATAAGCGGTTTTCATACTGTCCAGATCAAAGATCAGACCATCTCTCACAGTGAGGAGGGAGTCAAGCTCCTGGTCCTGTGTGGAGATCATTTTGTTTTTATTGGCGCCGGACCAGGCTAGCCAACCGATCACCAGGATGGCTATCGCCAATAAGGCTCCGAGGATAATGGCTAGATTCTTATAATTCTTTTCCTCTTCCATGTTTTTTGTTTTTGACGTCCTAGTTGAAGTTCTATAAAGATATAAATATTATAAATATATTTAATGTTAATTTGTAGACATCGAATTCGTCTACTTTTCTTACGTTAAGACTGGCGAATTAGTACGTATCACAATTGATTTCTTCGTGTGGAACATCGCTTGGGCTCCTCTACCATTGTTCTTGGATGGTATCTGCACGCTTAATGCTTCCTTTCAGTTGCCTTTTAGGCACCCAGCAGTTGGGAGGCGGATCCGGGAGCCGGAATTGGAGCAGGATGATTATCTTGGAGCATGACAATGGAGGCATCCCTGGGATCTGCTTTTGAAATAACCATTTACCGGGCTGGTGACCGGAATGTCTGGGATGCATTGGTGGCTCAGGCGCGCAATGGCCATTTTCAATTCCTGCGTGATTATATGGAATACCATGCCGATCGCTTTGAGGATCTTTCGCTACTGATCTGGCGAGGAAGCCGGATTGTTGCCTTGATGGCTGGTCACCGGTCGGGCACGACTTATTATTCGCATCAAGGTCTGAGTTTTGGCGGGCTGATTCAACACGCGGATTTTTCGGTTAATTGGGTCATTCCGGTAATGACTAAGATCCGGATCTGGCTTCAGCAACAAGGTTTTAAAACGTGGATTTACAAGACCCTGCCGACGCTCTACCATCACCAGCCAGCGATGTCCGATCACTGGGCTTTGTTTGTATTGGGTGCAACATGGGATTACCGGAATACCAGCGTAACCATTGACCTTTCCAACTCATTTAGTATGCACAAGAACCGGAAAAGGGCATTGTCTGCTGTGGGGAAAAGGGAATTAGAATATCGCGAAAGCCGTGATGCGAGCTTATTTCATCCCATCCTGACCGATTTGTTGCTACGGAAATTTGGGAGGTCTCCGGTACATACCCAAGCCGAAATGCAGCGTTTGATGGATACTTTCCCGGAAAATATCCGCTTGCATCTGGCCCTTCGTCAGGAGACCGTTTTCGCCGGTGTTTTAATGTATAATTATGCCGGAGTGGCTCATGCGCAATACATCGCCGCTACGCCGGACGGTGAACAGGCTGAGGCTTTGACTGGCCTCTTTCACCATCTCATCCAAAGCATTTATCACCAGGAACGTTACTTCGATTTTGGCATTTGCAATGAAGAAAATGGCGCCGTTCTAAATGAAGGATTGGCTCGGTTTAAAGAAGGATTTGGGGCCGGGATAACAATTTTTGATGCTTACCGGTTAGAGATCTAAAGCTATAAAAGGAAAAGATGATGGGGTCGTATGCAGTGCCTTTTCTGGATTTTAGTGGAATACATGGACCACTCCGTGAGGAATTTGGACAGGCCTTTCAAGCCTTCCTGGAGCGCCAATGGTATGTGCTGGGTTCCGAAGTCAGCCGATTTGAATCGGATTATGCACAATACATTGGTCAAGGCCATTCGATTGGAGTAGGTAGTGGAATGGCGGCGCTCCATTTAGCCCTGATAGCACAAGGAATCGGCCCGGGGGACCAGGTCATTGTCCCGGCTAACACATATGTGGCAACCTGGCTGGCAGTAGCTTACACCGGCGCAGAACTGGTCCCTGTAGACCCGGACCCATGGACTGCTAACCTGAGTGCGTCCGGGATTCAGCGGGCGATTTCAGACCGTACGAAAGCTGTGATTCCAGTGCACCTGTATGGCATGCCATGTCCGATGCCGGAAATTATGGACCTGGCCCGGCAAAAAAACCTGATTGTTATCGAAGACAATGCGCAGGCTCACGGTGCCCGTTTGGGCACAAAAATGACCGGCTCTTTTGGGCATGCCAATGCCCACAGCTTTTATCCCACCAAGATACTGGGTGCCCTGGGAGAGGCGGGAGCCATCACCACCGACGACGATGGAATCGCAGGGCAGTTGCGTATGCTGCGTAATTATGGACAACGTGAGCGGTATCAAAACGAAGTGATTGGCTATAATTACCGCTTGGATGAACTCCAGGCAGCCTTGCTCAACGTCAAGTTAAAATATTTGGATGTCTGGCTTGAAGAGCGACACCGTTTGGCAGCTCGCTATGATCAGGGATTAGCGGATCTGCCCGGGCTTCGTTTACCTCCGGAAGTGAAGGACGGACGACATGCTTATTACCTTTATGTCATCCACACGGATCAGCGGGAAGCCCTGCAGGTTTGGCTTAAAGAAAAGCGTATTGAAACCATTGTCCATTACCCCATCCCTCCCCATCGCCAGCAGGCTTTTGCCAAATACGGATGGCCAGAAGCGGCCTTCCCGGTTGCCAACCAGCTGGCTTCCAGCTGTTTGAGCCTTCCCTTATACATTGGGTTATCCGAGGAGAAGCAGCAATCGGTCATCGATGCCATTCAAGAGTTTTGGCGCCGTTACCAAAGCTAAATGTGACCCGGATCACAAAATTGTTTTGTGAAATTGAAATTATACCGGCCACGCTCAGCGTTAATGAAACCAATGAACCTGATTTGTATCCACGACCAATACATAAAAGGAAAAAATATTTCTATTCACGGCTAGAGATTGCATACTAGCCAAAATAACTTTTCGTTCCTTTGGTAAGCTGATTGATGTAATTTAAAATTAAACTATGCGGTTGAGAATCATTTTGTTGCTGGGATTATTCTTGCCTTTGCTTTCTTTCGGCCAATCCACCGATGGGGATTATCTGGCGGTCAAGACCTCAACATTCATCCCATTGAATCAATGGAAGAGCAATGATTTTCAATCCAGATTGGCCAATGCCCTGAATGCAAATCCCGCTTACCGCGCATTAATTGCCAGCAAGCGCCTGGCGGTAGGTATCGTCGATATGCATGATCCCACCCACATAGCCTATGCTACCGTCAATGGCGACAACATGATGTATGCAGCCAGCCTGCCGAAGATTGCTATTCTGTTAGCTGCCGAAGATGCCTTATTTAAGGGTGAATTAACAGAGACAGCGGAGATCGACGCGGATTTGCGTATGATGATCGCGCGATCAGATAATCAGGCAGCTACCCGGATGATCGATCGACTGGGCTACGATAAGATCCAGAATGTATTGGAAGACCCGAAATACCGGTTGTATTCTGAAGAACAGGGTGGAGGTCTATGGGTTGGCAAACGGTATGGATCCGGTGGGGATCGTCATCCCGATCCTTTGAAAGGGTTGAGTCATGCCGCTACGGTCAACCAGGTTTGTCGCTTCTATTACATGATGTATTATGGCAAATTAGTGTCTCCCAGCCGGTCGGCTGAAATGATGCGAATCATGAAAGATCCGGAATTACACCATAAATTTGTTAATACCGTCGACCGGGTTGCACCCGGAGCTACCATGTTTCGCAAATCCGGCTCCTGGAAGAATTATCACGCCGATTCGATCCTGGTTGATGATGGTGGCAATCGGCGCTACATTTTGGTTGCGTTAGCCGAAGATGCGCAAGGCGAACAAATCATGCGTGATTTGGTCCGGATTGCCGAACAGGTCATGCACATTCCTGCATCCTCATCAAACACAGCACCCTGACCATTCCGTATTGATAGGGTTCACCGGTAAAAAATCAGCCGGTGGTGACGGGGACATAATCAAACATATTTCATTGAAACTCGTACCTTTCTCGTAAGCCTTACCGTTTGGAGCACTGATGGAAAGCTTACAGAACACGGTTTACGATTTTACAAAAAAAGCATTTGATATTCGGGATGGAGAAATGCGCCGGGCATTTCTTATGATGGCCCATATCTTTCTCATCATCTCGACGCTTCTAATCGTCAAGCCCACCGTTAATGCCCTTTTCCTCGCCACCTTTGGTGTCCGCTCGTTGCCCTATGCTTTTATTTGGGTAGCCATTACGGCCGCCATTGTAACCACGCTCTATGCCCGGGCATTGCACCGGGTCTCCTTTTTCCAGATGTTGTCAGGCACCCTGTGGTTTTGTGTTAGCTCACTGATTTTATTCGGGACGCTACTTCTTTTCGGCATTGCCGTTCATCTGGTACTATACCTTTTTTATGTCTGGGTCGCCTTGTTCGCATTAGTGACTACGTCGCAGTTTTGGGTGTTAGCCAATATGGTTTTTAATTCCCGTGAAGCCAAGCGCCTATATGGCTTCATTGGCGCAGGTGCCATTGCTGGCGGGATTTTCGGAGGATACCTGACCTCCTTTCTGGCTCAATTCATACCCAGTGAGTACCTGGCTTTCGTGGGAGCGCTACTGTTGGGTGCTATTATTCCGATCAGTCGATATGTGTGGCGTAATTATGCCGCTGAAAAATTTACGCGGTATACCGACCCGGAAGAAGAGGTGCCGATGAAACACCCTGCTCGAATGGTATTGGAATCCAGGCATCTGACCTACATTGCATTGATTGTAGGCATCAGTGTGTTGGTCGCCAAACTGGTTGACTTCCAGTTTGGCGGGATAGCCTCCGCCAATATTGGAGATGCCGATGAGTTGACCGCATTTTTTGGATTCTGGTATTCGACCTTCAATGTGATTTCACTCTTGCTGCAACTATTTCTTACCCGCCGGGTTGTCGGCACGCTTGGCGTTGGCATATCATTGGTCTTCCTGCCCGGCTTGATATTGGTGGCAACCATCATGCTCTTTTTTAATCCCATGTCTCTGATGGCTGCCGTTATGCTCAAAATGTCCGATGGCAGTTTTAAACAGTCCATCAATAAAGCTGCCCTGGAGTTATTGATCCTGCCTATCCCGCTGAATATCAAGAAACAAACCAAAACATTTATCGATGTATTCGTAGACAGTCTGGCGACCGGAGTCGGGGGGATACTGCTGATCTTTATGGTCGATGCGTTGAATTTATCGGCTTTCTCGGTGAATGTTCTCATCGTCTTCTTTGTACTCGGTTGGTTGTACCTTGCTTACCGGGTACGCCTGGAATACATCCGGCTATTTAAACTCCAGGTAGAAGCGGTCGGTAACACCAAATCGAATACCAACCATCAGGAAATAGATCTGAAAAATGAGTCTGTTCTGAGTGGGATACGCAAAGTGCTACAGGAGGGGGGAGATCCACAGCGTTTGTTCTTGTTGCGGAAATTGCTTGAACTGAAAGACAAACGGTTGTATGACTCCATCGTCCCGCTGATTCACCATCCGGATTCCCAAATAAGGGCTGTTGCCATCGAAAACCTGACGGTATTGACGCATAGCCCATTCTTGCCCGAAATAGAGTCCCTTCTCAACGATGCATCACAGCAAGTGCGAATTAAAGCTTTTGAGTACCTCATTACACAATCGCCCGGACCGGATGATCCCTGGTACCAACAGTTTTTAAACCATCAGGATGTTCAGGTCAGGGGCGCTGCATGGGAGTTTCTGGCGCAGGAAACCGTTCATGATCCAACCCTGGCTACCACATACCAATTGGAAGACAATGTCCGGAGAATGATCCATGAGGCTACCTGGAATGCACCGGTCGAGCACCGTGTCTATTTGATGAATGCTGCTTTGAGAGCAATAGGTTTTGGCAAATTGACTCCCCTCTATTCCATTTTGGAAGAAAAATTGGCGGAAGATGATCCCAACTACCGGAGTGCGGTTATCGAGGCAATCGGGGCAAGCCAACAGATCCACTTGTTACCGCAAATCCTGCCTTATCTGCCCTATAAGCGGTGGCGGCAGGTTGTCTTCCAGGCGGTAGATGCCATGGCACCGAAATTGTTGGCAGAGGCTCGCACAGAGATGGCTGACAGCAGTGTGCCTTTGGAGGTGAAAAGATTGCTGCCGAAAGTAGTCAAGCGGATCAAGCGCCAGGAAGCTGTCCGGTTGTTGTCCCAGTGGCTGGAACATCCCGATCCGGTGATCCGGTATGAAGCCTTGCGGGGTTTGAATCGGCTTCGGATCGAAAACGACGGTTTGATCTTTGACCGCAAGGCGATCAGCCAACGCATTCTGGTCGTCGCCCACCGCTTTCAAACCATCCTGGGTATATTATATGTTCAGGATCAGCTGGATGCGGATGATCCGGGGATCAACAAAGCGCGGCAACAATTGATCGAGCTCCTGGAACACCGCCTGGACCGTCAATTGGAGATCATCTTCCGGTTGCTTGGGTTGACTTATCCGCCTACGGATATGCTGGCGATCTATCGGGGATTATCCAGCGGAGCCAAGGATCGGAGGATCAGTGCGCTGGAATTTCTCGACAACTTGCTGGAGCCGGGCATCAAACGCGTATTGATCCCCTTGATTGAATCTTCAATGCTGGAGACCATTACTGAGGCGACCATCCGGGAATTGGACGTGCCCTTGCCCACAGAACGGGAAGCGTTGTCCCGGTTGCTCGAAATTGATGACCCCAGAATTCATATCGCTGTCCTTCATTTGATCGATGCATTGGGGGACACTCGATATCAATCCACACTTGAAAAAGTGATCAGGGATGGTTCGGACAAAGTAAAGGACATCGCGCACAGCATACTGCAGAAATGGAGTTGAATCAAATTTTTTACCTCCGGGAGCGTCTTATCCATGCATCAGCTTATCGATTCGCCCGGCCAGCGCATTGTGATCGTTCGCCGAGTTCTTTTTCAGGACATTGGACATCAGGGCGACCAGGTATATGGTGCCGTCCTGATGTTCGACGATGCAGACCGAGTTCATGTAATTATTGACATTACCCATATACTTTGCACAGGTATAGCCCTCCTCCGGTTTGCATTGATACAGACTCCCCGACTTGAAATAAACGGCTGCTTCTTTCAGGGATGCATTGGAGGCATAACGAATACGGCGATCCGTCATATACAATAGCCGTTTGATTTCCAGTGATGATGGTTCGTCGATAATTTTTCCACGCTCGAGGGCTACCAGCCACTTCATCAATCCCAGGGGAGTGCCAATGCTGCCGCCTTTGGGAGGTATGCGATTGGTGCCTCCGCGCGTAAATAGTT
The DNA here is from genome assembly GCA_020636355.1 of Lewinellaceae bacterium. Lineage (GTDB taxonomy): Bacteria > Bacteroidota > Bacteroidia > Chitinophagales > Saprospiraceae > JAGQXC01. The sequence continues at coordinate 61,898 of JACJYB010000020.1, forward strand.
GGCCCAGCCTCCATTCATCTTCGGTGATGCCCAGATCGCGCAGTGGTTCATTGACTACCGAGTTGGCGACGTCGGAAAGTTCTGACTTGGGCGTGCTGCTGAAGTACACTTCAGCTTCTTCTTCGGTCAGGTCCGGATACTTTTCCTTGAAGACATGCATCAGGATTGCTTCTCTCCAGACTACGGATGCTGCCCCGTTGTTACTTACGGATACCATATGATCAACCCATTCATAAAGCGTAAATACATCGCCGGCCTGCACGGTGCGCTTAACCAGCTTATTGGTCTCCGGATTGAAGAAAGGTACGGTATGTTCATCGGAAAGCGCCCACTGTCCTGCGCGGACGGACTTGTTTTTCATCAGATCCCTTCTCGCTTCAAAATCGTCCGGAAAAATGTTTTGCAATTCACAAAAAAAGCCGGTGATGACAGCAAGCTTACCGACACTGCCCGGCTGAAATCCCCGGTCTTCCTGCCTTTTGGCATACCGGATGGGTCTTCCGGGGGTGATATCCAGGAGCGTCAGTGAATAACTTTCATGCATATAGGGAAAGAGGGAACCGACTGCTTTTTGCAAGGCTGCATCAGGCACCGGAAGTTCGGAGAGACTGTCCCCTTTTGGCATATTTAAAAGGTTTAGCTTGATCGCTTCCAGCTTTTTTTGAGCACCACTGATCGGAGCGGTTCCTTTGATGGTACCATCCAGGATGCGTTCCCAGTACAGCAACCTCCGGATACCAGTGAGCAAATACCCATCGATGGGATAAGCCTGTGCGGAAGGTAGGAACATTAGAAGGGTTAAAAATCCAAACAGGTATCGCATGACACGGAATCGAAAAGCACACTTCGGATTATTCATTGGCATTTAAGTTTATCTGGGTTGCCTCTGGCAAAGGCGCTTCCAGGGAATGCAAATAGTCGGTGACAACGGCATTTTTTTGTTCGACGTAAGGTCTTACCTGGAACAACCAGAGCTTATTGTCCTTGAATCCCAGTTCGATATCAAACGGTCCGTTGGATTCGATGCCTGGTGTACCCGGTAATTTTTGCTGGACCTGGCCGGCGAAGTCGAACAATGCTTTGAGGTCCCTGGTCGAAAGAATTGGGTCTGCAAAGCTGGCGTAATGGCTTGCGGTGCCTCCGGTCAGCGGAAGACTGCGGTATTTGGGCTCCCGGGCGGGAGATAGTAATTGGTACCGAAGGCCAGGCATTAACCGGTACGATTCCGCCCATTGCCCTTCAACAGCGCCTCCAGCACCCCGGCTGAAAGCCACGGTTAGTTCATCGGACCTTCCGCTGGTAACTCCGGTCGTGATCATCACGCCCGAACAACGCACGTCCACCCCTGGGATCAGTAATATTGAGGGATAGACATTTTCCGGGTTTAACAGATAGAATTGCCGCCATTTGAAGCTACGTTCCGAATAGGGCGAAGCCCATACATCGCGTATGCCCTGCATGATCAGTGCACTGTCAAGCACATTAAAAAGGGTCAGGTTCAGTCCGGCTCCGGTAAAGTCCTTCAGGTCTTCCATGTTGGTGTCGCTGCGTAGAAAAACGGGTAGCCGGCCGATCGGTACGCCCAATATCTTATGAAATTGATCAGTAAGGTCGCGAATGAAACCGGGCAGGAGATCCATCTGAACAATGGCTTTGCGCAGGGTATCCAGACGTCCCAGGGCATAGGACTCTATGGATGCATTCTGCTGACCGTTTTGACGCATACCTTCAGTATGTACAAAGGTCGCCTGGAGATAATCCCAATAGGATCCCCGGGTGCCGGGCATAGACTGGTCCATATGCTGACGGAAAATACCGAATGGAATAACCAATCCTTCCACGACCTGATCCGGAAATAGCAGTTTTAATTGACCAAGATTGGCTGCTTTTGGCCCACAGACTTTACCGGAAGAGGTTGCCTGCACCGCTCGCAGGTTGAGTACGTTGTGTTCATTGAGGAGGAGCTTTTCCGTGGGCACGGTGATGCGTTCGGTGCTTCGCTGCCGGGTGGTTACCAGTACTTTTTCATTTTCGGTCAGGTCAGCCGCATCCTTCATAAGGACCTGGCCATTGGGCGTAACGGCATAAAATATTTTTTTGCCTTGCCAGGGGCGCAAAGCTTCCATCAGCTGATTGGGAAGCACCGCGTTGGGAATACCCAGGTTCCTGGCCAGCAACTGAACGTGGGAAACGAGGTTGCCCTCGGAGACGGTGGCTATCCCAGCAACTGGTTTCAGATCGGATGGTGGGCGCATAAAGAGATAGATTTTATCTTTTTGCACCTCAAGATCCTCACCGGCATCATCCAGAACAATTTCCAGTTCTCCATAGGCAATCCCCGGATTTAATCCGCGTGCCACTTCAGCGCCTGGCAGACCAAACAGGAAGGAATTGGAAGGCTTTTCTTTGGCAAGCAGGGTCCCCAGCCGGTCAACGGCCTGACCCAATGATAATAACACCGTTGTCCGGATGCGGTCATCGTAAAATCCTTCCGCCATCGGTTCAAAGGTTGCAAAGGTTGCTACCGGGTCCCGGTAAGCAGACCGGATGGTGTTTGCCCCCCATTCCAGACCGGCACGAGCCCTGTCAAAACGGGCCTGGATCTCCGGCAAACTCATAACGCTATCCTGGATACTTAAGGCCAGATCTGCGGCCAATACCTTCCACTCCCAGGTTTCAAGCAGCCCGGTGGCGGCGGCCGCCTGGGAAGCATAACAGATTTTATCCACATTGTTGTAGGCGTTATCAGGATTCCAGGCGATCAAAGAACGGAAAAGCAAATCTTCGAGCTGGATGGAACAATCCAGTAAGGCTGCACGAGCCGATGGTTTGTCTAATGTTGATAAACTATCACGCATGGCTAATAATACATCCGAGGTCGCGATGGATAACCGGGAAGGATCCCCGGGATTCGCTTGCTTCAGATATTCTTCCAGGAGTTTGCGTATTCCTGAAGCAGGTATGCGCCGAACGAGGGGAGCCAGTGATTGCAAATCCACCGGTTGAAACAAGGTTTGCATATCCCGAATCAATTTGTCGAGCAGACTTCGTTGGGGGGCAGTCATTTTTGATGCATTCCCGGACTTAAAGGATTGCAGTTTGGCAATATCATTTTCTTCCGGCTGACTGTGGATCTTGGATCGCAAATCCAGGAAATCAGGAATGCTGTCACTCAATAGTCTTGAGTTAATCCGGATCATTTCTTTGACACGGTCGGTGCCTGGGTGAGGCAGGTATCGGAACGCTTGCCGGATCAAAAAATAATTGTTTTGGATGCGGCTTTCATCAGACACCAGCCATTCCAGGAACTGTTTTCCCCACGCTTCTTCATCTTCCAGCTGAATGGCTCCCCGGTAATATTGTGCTCGCCGGAGGATCCATCCGTCATCGATCTCGCGCAGGTACCGTTCCAGGATGTATTGTTTTAAACGGCTTTGTCCGAAGGGCTCATCCCAAAAGGCTTCTTGATCCGTAGTGGCCAAGATCTGACCGAGATAAAGGTGATTGGATTGGGCCAGCTCTTCTACCTCGATCTTATAGCGCGCCCGCTGAACGCCACCGGGAGGGTCCGGGCATGGATCGCGGGGCTGTCGTAGCGAGCCATCGTTGCAGAACCAGCGGATATCGCGGTAGGGACCGTGAATGTCCTTCTTATACGACTGGACCATTTGTTTGATGACCTCCGCGGTTTGGGGCTGAGCCCACGACTGACTGGAAAAACAAATGATTGCCAGTATTAAAGGAATGTAGATTCGAGACATAATCCTGTATTGGAAACACATTGTATTAAACAGTTGGTTACCTTGAAGGGTTCGACATATCTACCTTCATCAATCTGCAATATTGGTACGGGTCACCCTTTTGGATAAAGGTACAATCAAGCCCAATGCCGCAGAACCATAAAACGGGTGTAACTCCATGACCAGTCTGCCAGCCTGAACGGCCGGGTCAGAATTCGTCCAGGATTCGGCTTCAGCAGTGGATTCGGTATTAAAGATGTAAATGCCGCGAACCTCACCATCGTCCAGGAAAGGGCCAGCAAATACCAGCTTTTTTTCACGGGCCATTCGGGAAATGTTTTCAAGATGTGCTGTCTGTAACCGGGCCGCAGTAAGACTATCCTGACTGCGGTTCGGACCGGATTTTAGAAATGCCAGGACATAACTTTTCATACCGTACTCATCGGCTCCCAACGCAGTGGCCATCATTGAATCAAATTGGAACAGGTTGGTATCCGAGATCTGTCGATAAAGATCAGGGACCGGTTCCTCTAAATCGGGTTTGGAAGTGCAGTGGATTACGCTAAGAGCAGTTAGCAGAATAAGGAAAATACGGTTCATAGTAACAGATTTAAAAGGAAAATGACCAGCTTATGTCAATAATAAACGGCATACAGGCTTAAGATAATTGCTTTCTGTGGCTCATTAAATAGAAGGATAGACCTTTAGTGAACGCTTTTTTTAAATATTACTGCAACCATTCCTCGATTCATAGAGTCTCTACTAGGTAAAACCTGACGAAGCCATGTTCCAGCACTACTTTAAAATGACGTTGCGAGGATTTCGCAAACACCTTACATCTTTTCTTATCAATGTCATTGGGTTAGCCACCGGGTTGGGTGCGGCACTTCTGATCTATATCTGGATCCAGGACGAACTCCATGTAGACCAGTTTCACAGCCCTCAGTTGTACCAGGTCATGGAACACCAGCATTATTCCAATGGCATAGGCACCACCATTTCTACACCAGGTATCCTGGGCGAATATCTGGAGAAAGACTTTCCCGAGGTCAGATATGGGTGTGAGACGACCTGGAATGTCCGGAGCCAGTTGACTTATCAGGACAAATTATTTAAGAAAGAAGGTATTTATGCCGGCAGCCATTTCTTTGACCTGTTTTCCTTCCCATTACTTGCTGGTAGTACGGAGACGGTCCTTGCCGCCAAAACCAATATCGCATTGTCCGAAACATTGGCCAAATCGCTGTTTGGATCTACCGAAGCCGCGCTGGGGAAAGCCATTCTCTTTAATAATGCGATCCAATACCAGGTTTCAGCTGTTTTTCAGGACCCTCCGGCCCGGTCATCGATGAAATTCGATTTTGTGTTGCCCTGGAAAGTATTTGAAGACGAAAATGACTGGGTCAAGCAATGGGGAAATAACGGTCCACGTTGCAATGTCCTGTTAAACGACGGTGTCGATGTGGCTGCACTGAATGCCAAGATAAAAGACTACATCAAAGAGAAAGATGAAGGCTCTACGGTTGATTTGTTTGTCGTGCCCTATGGCCAGCGTTATCTGCACGGCCGATATGAAGACGGTATACAGGTAGGCGGCCGTATTGATTACGTACGGCTGTTTGGGATTGTGGCTTTATTTATTCTGATCATCGCTTGCATCAACTTCATGAACCTGGCCACAGCCCGTGCCAGCCAACGTGCTCACGAAGTGGGTGTGCGCAAAGCTATCGGCGCAGAACGGCGTTCGTTGATCATTCAATACCTGAGTGAGTCCATGGGTGTTTCGCTGATTGCATTGGTCCTGGCGTGGGCGCTGGCTTGGTTGGCCTTACCGGTTTTTAACAGCATCACGTCCAAGTCGATGGTACTTACACTCGATGAACGCACAATTTTTGGTTCCCTGACCATCCTGCTATTTACCGGCTTGGTCTCCGGCAGCTATCCCGCGTTGTATCTTTCTTCATTCAACCCGGTCCGCGTATTAAAAGGTAAGATCAAATCTTCCTGGGGTGAAGTTTTTGCCCGCAAAGGGTTGGTTATTTTTCAATTCGTACTCAGCATCGTTTTGATCATTGCGGTTTTGATCGTACGTCAGCAAATCGAATACGTCCAAACGAAGAATCTGGGTTACAACAAAGACCAGTTGATTCATTTTGAAGCTGAAGGAGAAATCGACAAGAAGAAGGACGTTTTCCTTGACAGGGTCCGGCAACTCCCCGGAGTGGTAGCGGCATCCAGCGTCGGTCATAGCTTTCTTGGCCAGAATAGCAATACCTACGGCATCGACTGGCCGGGAAAAGAGGAGGGTACACGAATCTTATTTGAAAATTTCACGGCCGATTATAGCTTGCTTTCTACCATGGGGATTCAGTTGAAAGATGGGCGCGATTTTTCTAAGGAGTTTGGCGCCGATTCCAGCAAGATCATTGTCAATGAAAAAGCCGTGGAGATCATGCACCTCGATCATCCGTTGGGGACCGTCATCAAACAATGGGGGACGGAAAAAGAAATCATCGGGGTGGTCAAGGATTTTCATTTTCAGTCCTTGCATGAAGATCTCCGACCGGCATTTTTCTGGCTGAGCCCTAAAAATGCCTGGAACATTGTCGTCCGGTTGGATCCGACTCAGGTCAAACCCGGGATTCAGAATATTGAGAACCTGTTCCATACGTTTAACCCTGGTTTTATCTTCGAGTATACGTTTCAGGATGAGGACTATGCGGAAATATATCAGGCAGAGCAGCGTGTAGCTTCGTTGTCCAAATACTTTGCGGGTATCGCTATCATTATCTCGTGTTTGGGGTTGTTTGGCCTGGCAGCTTTCACGGCCGACCGGCGCACGAAGGAGATAGGCGTGCGAAAAATTCTGGGGGCCGGTTCATGGAATATCATCTGGCTCATCTCGCGCGACTTTACCCGGCTGGTGATCATTGCCATCGTGATTGCCGTTCCGGTTGCCTGGTATCTGACCCGTCGCTGGCTGAGTGATTATGCCTTTGCGGTGCATCCGAGTATCTGGGTGTTCCTCGGGGCTGCCCTGGCTGCTCTGACCATCGCCTGGCTGACCGTCAGTACGCACGCCTACCGGGCAACGCAGGTGCATCCGGCCGATTGCTTGCAGGATGAATGAAAAAAGGAGGAAGAAGTAAAAGAAGTAGAAGGGGTAAAAGACGCAGCGCTGACTGAGTGCAACGAGCGTCAATAAGTAGCAGAGGAATAAGAGGTAAAAGACGCAGTGCTGACTGAGTGCAACGAGCGTCAGTAGGTAGTAGAGAAATAAGAGGTGAATGCATGACATCCATAGCCCAAGGTTTTAACCTGGGGGACATTGATTTTAATCCGGGAGGAACTCAGCCAAAAGCCAGGTTTCCGGATCGAGTACTATTTCCGTTACTTCCTGTTCAAATGCCCACTGAAATGATTGTTTGTCTTCAGTAACGTCTGCTGTATAGAAGCCGGAAGTACCATCTTTAAAGGTAAAGCGCAATTCAAGAGGGAAGTGGAAGTGCCCTTCCTTTTGGGTTTGCTTAAGATTTAACGTCAGCACTTTGTTTTTATATTTCCAGTCGTAGTCCAGCTTGGGTAGTCCGGCCGTGTACAGCCACTGGTTGAAAAAACTTTCCAGGTCCTCGCCGGACGCATCTTCCATCACCTCGCGGAAATCCTCTGTCGTTGCATTGGATAATGCATAGCGATTGTAATAATCGCGGATGCCTGTCCAGAAGGCCTGATCTCCTATGCGGTGTCTTAGCATGTGTAACACCCAGGCTCCTTTCTGGTAGGAATTGGCGTTTAGCAGTTGGAAATAATTGGTTACGCCATTCTGGATGACAGGGATTGACTTTTTCTCGTTGAACGCAATGACCGCCTTCCGCTCCTTTTGGAGGTAATGGACCAGGCTATCCCTGCCCATAGCATGTTCAGTGAAGAGGTCCGTACAATAGGTGGCGAAGCCTTCGCTGAGCCAGATGTGTGGCCAGTCAGCCTCCGTAGCTGAATTTCCAAACCATTGATGCGCGATCTCATGGGCAAGCAGGCGCTGTATTCGGCCTTTACCGGTGACTGAATTTTCAAAATAAAAGATGTTGCTGGCGTTTTCCATGCCGCCAAAGCGGGTGGTGGACTGTACATTGGCCAGTTTGGCAAAAGGGTAGGGGCCGATGTGTCCGATAAAGAAATCCAAAATCGGCAGGGCCATGCCATAATCAAAATAGCCCGCTTCCCGGTTTTCAGGATAGACCCAGGAGGTAACGGGGATGCCATCAATTGCACCTGCCTGCTGCACCGCGAAGGGGGCAGCACCTATGGCCATCACTTTGGTTGGGATCGGAGCTTTCGTCGCATAGGAAGTAAGGCGGCGGTTCTGGTCAAGGTTAACGGTTTCAAGCAATTCCCCGTTAGCCACCACTTCAATGTAGGGGGGAGCAATAATTTCCCAGCTGACGTAGGCTTTATCGGATGGATGATCTATACACGGGATCCAATTCTGGGCCCGGTTTGGCCAATTATCTGCAAATAGGGTCCGGGCGCCAAATTTATTGTGGCTGATGTACAGACCGTCTTTCGGGATGCCATGGTAATAAATATAAAATGGATGGGTCGAACCTTCCTGTACACTGACATTGATCCAAAGAGCGGAATCTTCCTGGGTGTATGGAATAGCAACCGTGTCGAGTCTTACAGAGTCTACGCGCATGCCTTTACCACTCGCGTCCCTGGCGATCAGGTCAAGCCGGAAGCGGTCTGCATTATGGTTAAAATGAATGGTAATACCAGCAATCCCCTGCACCTCATCAGAGGTTCCATCGAATTCGAGGTGGAAATGGTAATCCTGCACATCAATCGCTGGCGGTCCCCAGATTTGGGTTTGTCCGGTAAATGCGAAGAGCATCAAAACAAAGTAAAAAAACAGCCTCATGGTTCCTTTCAATATTGGATGAGTAAGATACGGATTTAGGACGCGCCGGACTTGACACAGGGTTGTATAATTTTGTTTGGGAGTGGCCTTGATTTGGTATCTTCCATACGGATCAACTGTTGATGGGAAAAGCTGATGCGCATAAATTGGTGATTTCAGGACCGGACCGGAATCGAAGCAGGGTTGCCGTTATTATTCACGGTAAGACGAGCCGCTTACGTGGCTTGTGTCATCGGCTTCGCGAACAATTTGAACCTGATTTTCAGTTGCAATTTTATCTCACGGCTCATCCCGGCCATGGAGAAGAGCTCGCGCACCAGGCGGTCTTATCCGGGCAGTTTCAGCTGATAGCCATTGGCGGTGATGGTACGGTCAGTGATGTCGTGAATGGGATGATTCGGGCTTCTGAAGCGCTGGATGAAGATCGTTGCTGCCAGCTCCGGCTGGGGATTATTGCCAAAGGATCCGGAAATGATTTTATCCGCAACATGAATCGACCCAATACGCTCCAAGCCCTCTACGAAGACGTGCGGCATGACAACCATCAGGTAGTAGATATTGGCCAGCTGCAATTCGTCAGGGCAGACGAAATATCCGCTTCACGGTATTTTCTCAACATTGCCGATGTGGGGCTGGGCGGCGTAGTGGCGCACCGTATTAGCCGGTTGCCCCGATGGATTCCATCGCTGATAAAATACCAGTTTAGTATCCTCCGGACGCTACTCCAATACAAGCATCAGGCGGTAACCATCGAAGGAAAGGAGATGGTCCGCACCGGAAAGATTCTGGCCTTAATCCTGGCCAATGGGAAATATTTTGGCAAAGGCTTGGGGATCGCACCTTTTGCGAACGTGCAGGATGGCAAAATTTCAGCGGTCTGGATCGGCAATGTAAGCATCATGGAATACTTGCGTTATCTGCCTAAAATTCGCAAATGTCAGCCCATTCATCATCCCGAATTGCATTATTTCCATTGTGAAACGCTTCATATTACCCATCTTGATCAACCCTTGCCCATCGATTTGGATGGAGAATTTATTGGCTATACTCCAGCCACTATCGATGTGTTCCCGCACCATATCCGGGTATTTGGAACCCTAACCGATCCCCGGAGGCAAAAATGAATTACGAGGTTTTCAATTTGGGTTTACCCGGTGATTCCTTTATTATTGATCCGGCCTTGGTTTTTATTTGCATTGAATTTTACGGGGATCGGAAATAATAGCTATGAAAAGTATTTTTAGCGCCTTCAGAAGTCAACAATTATCAAAAGGTAAATTTGGCTCTTATGGGCTGTATGCATTGGGAGAAATAGTGCTCATTGTTCTGGGAATTCTGGTTGCTCTTGGAATTGATAACTGGAACAATGAAAGAAAGGACAGAATTCGTGAACAATATTATTTAACCGGATTAAAGGAAGAGTTTAGACAAAATAAAATTAAACTAAACAATCTGATTGAGGTAAATCGAACGAATTATGAATCTGCCCGCGATCTTGCCAATTACCTCCGCCTGCCTTCCGATTCCTGGAGCGAATCCCTGCTTTCAAAACATTTATTTCAGGCATTCGCATTTGAGATTAATTACAATCCTGCAGAATCCATATTGAATGAAATAATTAGTTCGGGAGGCTTAAACCAGATCACAAATCCAATCTTGAGGAAGGGTCTTACCGGGTGGGAGCCTTTTATCCAACAGGTACATCTTCAGGAAATTGCGCTGCGCGCAGAACGACAAAAGGTAATCGATTTATTCCGGCAAGACCAGGGAAGTATCCGTACCATTCTTGAAGATAATGACCTGGCGGGCCGGGAACTGGAACTTTCGCATATCTCTGACAAAGACTCTAATCGGGATGTAGTTCGTTCCCGGTCTTTTGAAAACCGGTTACTGATGTATATGCTGACAAGTCAACGAACGGAATCTGCCTTGTATTTGCCCCTGTTGGAAACCATCGATGCTTTATTATCCCGGATCGATGAAGAAATCGATTAGGGTGATGATAAGGCTTTGCCAGCATGCATTGGATGGTGGCATTCCGGCTGCAAGCCTGGTGGATTTACTAAACGACTGCACGTGATAAGCGGGATAAGACTTTCCGTATTGTCTGAACCGCCGGTAAATTGATCAGCAAAGAATGGAAAGGGATTGTATTTTACTAGCTATGAATCCAACAAATCTGATCCGAAGTACCGTGAACAATCCGGATTTCAAATTACTGGTGTCACATCTGGATCGGGAATTAGCCATCATCGATGGAGAAGACCATGCTTTTTTTGCCCAATACAATCAAACGGATGCGGTTCAATATGTCATAGTGGCCTACCTGGAGGGTTCGCCGGTGGCTTGTGGAGGATTAAAATCCTTTGATCCCCGGACCCTGGAGATCAAGCGCATGTATACCATTCCTTCAGCCCGGGGTATGGGTATTGCATCCGATATTCTTTACCATTTGGAGACCTGGGCCAAAGAATTAGGGTATCACCGTTGTATCCTTGAAACCGGAATCAAGCAACCTGATGCCATGCGCCTCTATGATAAAAACCATTATAGCCGGATTCCCAATTATGGTCCATACATCCATCAACCGTTAAGTGCTTGTTTTGAGAAAATGTTAAGTCATTAGTTTGTCGTTACCATAACGGCTTGATGGTAATTTTCCGATTCATCCTTTGTGGATAAACCCGGTAACTGTCCAAAACCGGGAGGGCTGTATCGCCTACTCCCGTCGTCTCGTAATCCAAATTCAGGGTATTGCCCTCTGCACGGGTTAACTGGAAGGGGTACAACGCTCTAGTAAGTTGTTCGGTTGTAAAAGGATAAGCATTAAAGTTAAATAGTTTATCCATCGAGAATTGGAGTCCCCGGCCCGTCTGATCTACCATCCGCAACCACCGTATTCCTGTTCTCAATCCGTAATCCTGCGGGATCAGATAGGGTTCGTACAGATCATCGATTCCGGACTGGTAGATACCCACTTTATATCCGGATTGGCGGTCAGGATAATTTTCCTGCGGACCACGGCCATACCAGGAAGCCAGGGAAAGATCATTCTGAAGCATCAGGGATAATCCGATCCGGGGCAACATCCTGGGCATATTACCCTGGGGCAGGATGGAATGATTCAGTTCGATGGTGCCGTCCGGTAAAATGGAATAGTCACTAATGCATTCAAAACCGCTAAGGGTCAGTCCGTGTAAATATTTGTCCAGCATGCTGAACTGTAACTGACCATTGCGGGTGAGTATCAGTTCGCGAACATGGATGACCATCCGGTCGGATTCCGCATGAGCTTCAAACTCCAGTAGTTTTTTCTGCAATTGATCGATTCCATTCGAGTAATAATCGGTAGCGAGGGTCGCATCGTATCCTTCTTTCCACCGGCTATTGCGCATCGAATAACCATTCCAGCGGTCTATTTCATTAGCTAGCGGCGCTCGCCATAGGTTGAACTGTAAAGGCGATACCAGCATTTCTTGGTCATCGATCAGCATGGACGTCAATGCCCCGGTAGAATTTGAAAAGGTATACGTGAATCCCTTGCCGCTAACAGCCACCTCGCCCGTCAATGCACTGGTGAGGTTGATGGATCCTGCCGGTTGGTTTTCGTTCCTGGCGGGACGGCCCCAATCGTCCAATTCCAGTTGATCCCAGGCTACTTCAAAGCCTGCAGGAGCCCAGAGTTCGTCGGCCTTGAGCTTTGTACTTATTGTGACCCGGTATTCTTTGCCTGCAACAATGTCCGGTTTATCATATGGAATCCGGATCCAACCCCGGCTTTGTGGTCCCACATTCAGGTTCAGGTCTCCTGATTCCAGGGTGTCGCCATCAGCGGTCAACGTCCAGGTATTTAGCCAATGATCTGCCGGTGTAAAATTGCTGCGGTTCCAAACTTCTATCAATCCGGTTTCGGCTTCTTCCAGCCGGAAAGACAAGGGCTGACCCGTATGTTTCATCTGCCACATTTCAGGCTGGGGTCTTCGGTCCGGCCAGATGGCACCATAAGTTCTGGCGCCAATACCGTAACTGTAAAACGTACCATCATAGGTTTCATCGTCAAAGTCCAGCCACAGGACCGCTTGTGCGGGATCGGATAGCGAGGCAGGATCCGTGGAAGCAAAAATGCCCACCCGATCGATCAGTGCATCACACGTGTAATTGTTTGCATCCTGGCCCTGAGTTTCTACATTTCGTCCGATATTGACCGGGAAAGGTAAATTGGTTAGGACACCGGATGCCGACTGGGAAGCCGTTATGGCTCCGTCGATAATCAGTTGCATTTTAGATCCATCGTAGGTCGCTTCAAGCTGATGCCAGTTTTCTTCCCAGTTTCCGGGGAGAGCGGCCATCAAAGTGAATTTTCTTCCGGTAAAGATGTAAAAAGCGATGGAGTCCGTGCCGCGTTGCTCCAGTCCAAACTGATAATCGCCTTTGGTGATCAGGGCGCCGTAACTGCGGT
>JACJYB010000021.1 GCA_020636355.1 Lewinellaceae bacterium
CAAAAGTTCGCCATTACCCAACGGCAGGATTGCGTTTGTACGTTCAGTGCCAAATTGTTCACTGCCAGGCATGAATTTCAGTTGGCTGCCGGTCATCTCAAGCAGGCCGACATCCTGTTGCCGCACGATGAAGCGATTTTCGATTTCCAGCGGGCTGCGAAAGTTAGCTCCGGGCCATACTTCCATGGAATCCAGGCCCTCACTCCAGCGCATCATACTCGAATCCGTGACAAAATAAATGCTGTTATTCAGATAGCTCGCAGAGGATATATAAAACTTCCGGTTTCGGACCGGGACTTTATCCAGGAGCGAATGGGGTTCCGCAACCCCGGATTCACCGCGGGATAAATAGCCAAGTACGCCACGGCCAGCATAATAGATTCTCCCATGATTGTCGCTTGCTATTCCAGTCACCTGCTGAAGGTCCCCGTCCGTAATCTTGATTTTCTGCCAGGTTACCCCGTCGTATTCCAGGATACCCAGGGTGGTTCCGAAATACATGACACCACGGTCATCCTGCGTGAGTGATGAAAAGTAAGGCAATTCATCCAGACCCTCGATTTCGATCTTGGAGATCAATGGATAGCCAAGGCCCTCCAGTTCGGATTGCGCCTGCAGGGAGTAAATATAAAAGCAGAGAAAAAGAGTAGCAAATAGCCTGTAACCAGTCTGCCATAAGACAGTCAGGATGTTTTTGGTCATCGTCTTTGGAGTTATTCATTAAAAAAGTATAAGTCGTGCATCCGGATAGGATGTACAACCTACGCAAGTCAAGATAAGAAATACACTGATATTATTATTTTAATTGATTTATTGAGCTGAATTTTCATTGCTTGGTTCTCAACATTTGAGTAGGGCAAAGTGCCTTTGCAAAGGCTTTGTAATGAGCTATTTAGTCATGATGAAGACTGCAATCAAAAGGTTGGAATTTAATTCCGAACCTGTTTTAATTTTCAGCCAGATTCAATTGCTGGGCTACATTTTTAGGTATTTCTTCCTTCCGGTGGGTAATAAAGATCAACGTATGCCGATCCGTCAAAACGGACTCAAGCAATTGGTTACACTTGTGGATCAGAACATCATCCAGCCCCTGATAAGGCTCATCCAGCAATAACATTTCAGGTGCTTTGATGAGTGCTCGCAAAAATAGAATCAGCCGTTGTTCACCGGTGGAAAGGGTAGGGAAAGGACGTTCTGCAAGGAAGGTTTTTCCAACAATCCGTAACAATGTCCTGGCCATTTCAATAGCCTCGTGAGAGGGCGGATGCAATAATTGAAAGCGATCCTCCAAACCGGTAAGGATCACATCCAGGGAGGAGGCTTTGCTGTGGAAATAGGCATGTAATTCCGGAGAACTGAATCCGATCCGTTTTTTGACCTCCCAGATGGTATCTCCTTTTCCCCGTCGCTGGCCGAACAGATATACCTTATTGCTATAGACTTGGGGATGATCGGCGTAGATCAATGCCAGTAAGGTGGATTTGCCAACTCCGTTAGGTCCTTGCAATGCCCATTTTTCTCCTGGGAATACTTTCCAGTTAAAATATTTCAAAATGCTGATATCCAGATAGTTGACGTGGATGTCCTCCAGGTTGACCATCGTCTCCGGCGGATTGGAGAAATCAGTGGAATGGAAATAATCTTTTACCTGGTGTAATTCCGGATCCGGCTCTGCATATTCAGGGGCGCGTTCTGCTGAAGGTTTGGAGCTTGTTCCCTCATCCAGATGTATTTCATGCGTTATGAAGTCCGGGATATAGGGTATTGGTTCTGTCAATACCAATGATACAGGTCTCTGCAGAACCACTTCTTCCAACAGATCATACAACACGCGGACGGAGCCAACGTCAAGTCCCAGGCAGGCATTATCCAAAATCAGGACCGCCGGCTGGTGCAAGAGCGCTTTGACCAGTAATAATTTGCGGGTCTGACCGCTGGATAATTTGATCCGCTCACGGTTTAGTAACCGGTCTATCCCCAGCGAGGACAGTACTTTAGTATGTTCCGGGTTATCGGCATCCAGTCCCTGGAGTTGCAGATATTCCCGCACGGTCAAATGACCTTCCGAGTCAAAAGCATGGTAGCGTTGCTGGTAATAATGCGTGGTCTCGACCGGATTAAAAAGCCGCGAATTGTCCGTAAAGGAAACCATTTGGACAGCAGCCCGGCGCGCATCAAATCCTGGATTTTCACCCAGAAACGGATAGGTGATCTGTCCGCTGCGAAGATGCATTTTACCGGTTATGGCCTGGCACAAACTGGATTTTCCACTGCCTGTTTTTCCCCGGATGATCCAGTGTTCCCCGGGCCGGATGGTCCAGGATAGGTTTCGGACCAGGTCGACTTGTCCGATTCCGGCCGTTAAATTTGTTATTTCGAGTAAAGGATTCACCGGATTATTAATGCAATTTCTCCAACCCTTTCAAAAAAGGCACGAAGCGAAACATGCCAAAAGTTTCTTTCTGAAATTCCCGTTCGCTGAGGCGTGTCAACCGGATCATTTCCTGTGATTCGCCGGAGCCTACCGGAATGACCATATATCCGCCGATGCGGAGTTGATCCTTCAGCGCCTGGGGGATGTCGGTCGCTCCACAGGTGACCAGAATTTTGTCAAAGGGGGCAAAACGGGGCAGGCCTTCGAAGCCGTCCTTGAGGAAAGTACGGATCATTCCATAACCCAACTCCTGCAGCAATTTGTTGGTTTTGTGAAATAAGGCTTCAACGCGTTCTATGGTATATACTTTGGCGCCCATCTCGACCAGAACGCATGCCTGATAACCCGAACCCGTTCCGATTTCAAGGATCTTATCCTTAGGTTGCACCTCCAATAATTTCGTCTGGAATGCCACGGTAAAGGGCTGGGATATGGTTTGTTCGTGGCCAATAGGGAAGGGGACATCCTTGTAAGCCCAGTCCGCAAAAGCCTTATCGAGAAATTGATGGCGGGGGATCGCCATGATTGCATTCAGGATCCGCTCGTCATCTATTCCTTTCTTACGCAGTGCATCGACCAAACCCTTACGCAGTCCTCGATGTCGGTATAAATCGGCCAATGTAAAATCGGTTTTGGTGTTGGATTTCCGTTTAATTTTCACAATTTTACGGAAATCACTAAAGCTAAAAGAGATATGGTGGAAATTAAATTTGGCACCGATGGATGGCGTGCCATCATTGCTAAAGAATATACGGTTGATAATGTGGAGCGGGTAGCAGATGCTACTGGTCGCTGGATGCAATCCAAAGGAATGAAAGCTGCGGTTATCGGTTACGATTGCCGGTTTGGAGGGGTCATGTTTGCCGAAGCAACGGCGCGAGTCCTGGGAAAGCACGGAATCAAGGTATATTTGGGTGATCATTTTGCCTCCACACCGATGGTTTCGTATGCCGTAACACAGTTGAAAGCCGATATGGGGATTGTCATTACTGCTTCGCATAATCCGTCGAGCTACAATGGTTATAAGTTGAAGTCCAGTTATGGCGGACCGACTATTCCGGGGGATATAGCCGCGGTAGAGGCCCTTATTCCGGAACAAGTGGCCGGTCCCTGGCCTGAGCTGTCGATACTGAAAGATCAGGGGCTCCTGGAGATGGTTGACCTCGAAGCCATGTATATCGCCCATGTAGAGCGCAGTTTTGATCTCGATGCTATCCGTAAAAGCGGTATGGGGCTGGCCTATGACGCGATGTTTGGCGCCGGCCAGAATGTGATCCGCAAAGTGTTGCCGGAAGCCACCTTATTGCATTGTGATTTTAATCCTTCCTTTGAAGGCACGGCACCTGAGCCCATCGATAAAAACCTGCAACAGCTTGCCAAATTGGTTGCGTCGGATGACTCCATCGAAATGGGCCTCGCTACCGATGGGGACGCAGACCGGATCGGCATGTACAATAGCCGGGGCGAATTTGTAGACTCACACCGGATCCTGCTCCTGCTGCTCCATTATTTGGTAGGATACAAGAAGATGACAGGCAAGGTGGTGATTACGTTCTCCGTGACCGAGAAGGTAGCCGCTTTGGCCGAACATTATGGGCTGGACTATGACATCACCAAGATTGGCTTCAAATACATCACCGAAATCATGCAGCATACCGATGTGGTCGTTGCCGGAGAAGAATCGGGAGGCATTGCCATTAAAGGCCACATACCGGAACGAGACGGAATATGGATGGGTTTGACCCTATTGGAGTTTATGGCCAAAACGGGTAAAACGCTGGATGAACTTCTAGCGGAGGTTTATGATATCGTAGGCGCATTCGATTTTGGCAGGAATGATTTGCATGTAACCGAAGCACAGAAACAAAGCATTCTCAAGCATTTAAACGAAGGCAGCTACAAAGCTTTTGGACCTCTGGACATTACCAAAGAAGAAACCATTGACGGATACAAATTTCATTTCGCAGGAGATAAATGGGTGATGATACGCCCTTCCGGAACCGAGCCCGTACTCCGGGTATATGCTCAGGCGCCGGATATGAGCGGAGTTCAGGATGTCCTGGATAATGTCTGTGCAGTCCTGCTGGCATCTTAGGACGCACAGAGGTTCCTGAGGCCACCGGGGGGATTATAAGGACAGAAATTATCTGTTCCCTGAAATCGATTGCGCAGTGTTCCATAAACCCGTAAAATCATTTATCTTGAGCATAGGCGGAGTGCACAACCAATATCACTTGGTTACGGCGCCAATCAGAAATTGCAAAATGTAGATTACTCGCATGGATAGGAGAGCTGCTGGCTTAAAAGAATGGACCGGAAAACTTCCAGCCTGGTTGTTGATTTTGATTTTGTCTACGTCATGGAGTTGCGGCAAGATATCCGGTGTCCGGATGCTCTATCTGGCTCATGCAAATACGACCACCCATCCCATCCATAAAGGATTGCTCTATCTCAAGCAGGTGCTGGAAGAGAAATCAGGAGGCAAGATGACCGTAAAGGTTTTTGCGGACGGCCAGCTTGGTTCCGAGCGCGAGGTGTTGGAGTTGCTCCAGATTGGTAGTGTGGCAATGACCAAAGTGAGCGCTGCCGTCATGGCCAATTTCGCCCCGGAATACGAGATTTTGAGCGTTCCTTATCTCTACCGGGATGCCGACCATGCGTGGCGAGTCCGGGATAGTGAGATCGGGCAGGATATCCTGGCCAGTAGCAGTAAATACCTCCTGAAAGGATTGTGCTATTACGATGCCGGTTTCAGAAGTTTCTATACCAAAGATAAACCGATACGGACTCCTGATGATCTCAAAGGTTTGAAAATCAGAGTAATGAATCATAAGATGTCCATTGATATGGTAGCCGCTCTGGGTGGCGCTGCCACTCCGATGGCCTATGGTGAATTGTACACGGCTTTGCAGCAGGGCGTCGTTGACGGAGCAGAAAACAATGAACCCTCTTTTGTATCGAGCAACCATTACGAAGTTTGTAAATATTATACCCTGGATGAGCATGTCACCATTCCCGATGTACTGGTCATAAGCACCAAATTCTGGAACACCCTCAGTGCCCAGGAACAGGAATGGTTGACGGAAGCCGCCAAAGAATCGGCTCAGGCTCAAAAAGTATTTTGGCAGGAATCGGTCGACGAGTGCATGCGGGTACTCCGGGAAGCAAATGTTGAGATCATCCGCCCGGATAAGACCCCATTTGCAGAAAGGACACAATCGGTGCGTGATCAGTTTGGCAAGGATCCCAGTATGCAGGCTTTGATGGACCGGATAAACAAGATGTAAGCCAATGAAGAAGCTCTATGATTTCCTGAATTACCTGGTTGAGCGGTTGCTCATTATCATATTTGGACTGATGACCCTTGATGTGGTCTGGCAGGTCTTCTCCAGGTACATTGTAGGCCGATCGAGTTCGTTTACGGAGGAGTTTGCCCGGTTTGCCATGATCTGGCTGGCTATATTAGGTGCCGCATACCTTAATGGTCAACGGCAACATCTGGCCATTGATTTCCTGGTCAGAAAACTTCCCGAGGAAAAAAGACGAAAACGTCAACGTTCCATCGAGGTCTTTATGGCCGTTTTCGCGCTGGTTGTTATGATTGGCGGAGGGGGAAATCTGGTGATCATGACTCTTCAATTGGGACAATATTCTGCCGCGCTAAATGTACCGCTCGGACTGGTTTATGCCATAGTACCGTTTTCGGGTCTGCTCATTGTCTTTTATTCCATTTACCATATGACCCAGCGAAAACCCGAAGAAACCCAACCACTTGAAATGTAATCCGGCTATCATGAGTATTGAATTGATCTCCATTTTATTGCTGTTTGTTTCATTCTTTGCTTTGCTCGGATACGGGGTGCCGGTCGCGTACAGCATTGGGATCTCGACCACACTTACCATTTTGGTCAATATTGCTTTCGGCCCGGGCATTACGACGGTGTCGCAGCGGATGACAACCGGTATTGACAGTTTTGCTTTGCTTGCCATTCCATTTTTCATATTGGCCGGTGAAATCATGAAGCGGGGAGGTATAGCCAACCGGCTGATCAATTTTGCCAAATCTTTAGTTGGGTCACTGCCAGGAGGTTTAGGATTTGTCAATGTCATTGCAGCGATGCTGATGGGTGCTATCTCAGGTTCAGCCATGGCAGCGGCTTCAGGGATCGGCAGTATTATGACCGATCGGATGGAAGAAGAAGGTTATAGCAGGCCATTCAGCGCATCCATCAATATCACCTCTGCTACGACCGGGTTACTGATACCTCCGAGCAATACCTTGATCGTCTATGCGCTGGCCAGTGGCGGTGCTGCAAGTGTGGCAGCCTTGTTTCTGGCCGGATACATCCCAGGGATCCTGGTCGGTGTGGCTCTGATGATCGTCATATCCTATACGGCCTTTACAAAGAAGCTTCCACGGGGCGAGCGGGTCAGCTTGGGCCGGTTATTCCGGGACTTCCGCCGGGCATTTTTCAGTTTGCTGCTCCTGGTAGTGATTGTTGGCGGGATTATCGCAGGCATTTTTACCGCCACCGAAGCAGCTGCTATTGCCGTCGTTTACGCTGGCGTGCTGGGTTATAGTTATGGGGACCTGAAACTTAAAGATATCGGCCCGATCCTTTTAGAGAGTGCCAAAGTTACGGCCAGTGTAATGTTCCTGATTTGTACCTCCATGGCCATGTCCTGGTTGTTTTCATTTGAAAGTATACCTCAGTTGCTCACCGATTTCCTGCTTGATAAATTTTCAAGTCCGGTGGTCATCTTTTTTATCATCAACATCACCTTGTTGATCGTTGGAACCTTTATGGACATGACGCCGGCGGTCCTCATATTCACCCCGATATTTTTGCCGGTAGTCACCCAGCTGGGGATGCATCCGGTGCATTTCGGGATCATTATGGTGCTTAATTTGTGCATTGGGTTATGCACGCCGCCGGTAGGGACGCTTCTCTTTGTAGGGAGTGGGGTGGCTAAAATATCCGTATCCGATATCATGGGTTCACTGATACCATTGTTGATCACCATGGTGGTAGTCCTGATGCTGGTCACCTACATTTCAGGACTAAGCTTGTGGTTGCCAGGGCTATTTGGGTATTGACCGCCTAACGGATTACCGTTAGGTCACCGGATGCGTATTCCGTGGACTTAATACCTGCCTTGTTGGTCCGGTAGGTCACCAGCCAGAGGTAAATGCCGGGAGGCACCAGGCTTTGATGAAACCGTCCATCCCAGGGAAGCTGATCCGGATCGGAACTGGCAAAGATCAATTGGCCCCAGCGGTCAAAAATCTGGAGTAATTCAACCCGTTCCAGAGATGGACAATCCAGAAATGGTTTCCAGGTGTCATTGATCTGATCACCGTTTGGAGAAAATACATTGGGTGCTTCAACCTGACATCCACAGTCTTGTGCGGTCACAAAGAAATCCTGGGTAAACAAACCGCACTCGTTGGTGATGCTTGCCTGGTAGATACCTGGCATATCGATGGTACGTAAACCACCGGAAGTACCATCCTCCCAGGTTACTGATCCCGGCAAAGCGGTTTGGAGCCGGATGGCATTTCCCTCGCACACGACTACATCAGGATTCTCAGGGAAGCCGTGATCCACATCGACCACGTGGATGAATTGCTCGGCTTCGCAGGAGCCCAGCTTGATGGTAACCCGGTAATTTCCGGCATCATGCACCCACCGGATGCTATCCGTGCTGTTATTATCCCATAAATAGGTCGCATCCGGGATAGCAGCTTCCAGCAGGATCGGAGATCCACAAAAAGGCAAGGTATCCGGATAGGGATTCATGGGAATGACGGCCACATCATCAATATACATGTAATCAAAAACCGGGGTTAAAGCTGGGTCGTCACTAACCGCAAGGGTATGATCATCGGATTGAAAGTTCTTAATGAACAGGTATTTCTCCTTTCCATTGGCGATGTAACAGCCAAATATGGGTGTCCAGCCGGCGGTGTCCCGGAAGATCGTTCCCCGGTGCTCCAAGGCCGGGTATTCAGGGATATCGTAATTGTCTTCTCCAAAACCCAGTCCAATGGCATCTGTGTAGGTTCCCCGGTCCCACCGGTCGCACACATCATCGATGGCGACCCAGAATTGCAGAAAATAGCTTTTACCTTTCTCCAGAGGTCGGATCAGTGGTACCCCGATGACTTCCCGGGTATTGCCGTAAGTGGCCAGCCCTACATAACCATCTCCGCTGTGAGGCTCCAGGTAAGTACATTTTCTTGGTGTTGGTACCTTGAAATTTTCATTTTCAGCGCATCGCAGAAATAGATCGGGAGTAAGCTGTGTATTCAACCAGGGAATTGCCAGGTCAACTTCTCCTTCCGTTCGTGGACAGGAAGTAGCATGGTCAAACGATGCATTCGGTACCAGATTCTGAGCAACAAGTGATACCGGAAGGATGACTCCCGGTACCAGCAGACAAAGCAAAAACGCTTTTATCGAGCTGCATGCAAAGCCAGTAGTTATTTGGGGTGAATGCTTTGGCCAGGTGTCGACAGGTTTAAACATGTTGATGGCGCCGGTATTTATTTGACGATGGTTATGTCTCCAAATTTAACATGTGAAGGGCTTTGATTACCCACCAAATATTCCAACCGGTAAACGTAAACTCCTGGCGCTGAGGCGCCGTTCCATGGTGTTGTTTCCGGTGTTTGGGTGCGGAATATCTCCTGACCCCACCGGTCAAACACGGAAAATGATACGATGGTATAGGATACCTTGCAATTCATAGAAACCTTAAGGTCGTCATTTACACCATCTCCATTCGGTGAAAACACATTGGGAATAAAAATACTGCAGTCGCAGTTATGATCTTCAATTTCAAAAGTTAAATCAAAAGTCCCGCATCCGGTTTGAAATGAAACGGCATAATGGCCAGGTAGCGTTACGATGTTAATTCTGCCGGTATATCCATCTTGCCAAAGGTACGATTCGGCAACCGGGGCCTCCAGTGTGATGGAATTCCCCGGACATAATGCACCGGTACCGGCGGATGCATCCGGAATTCCGTCGAGTACACGGCTTTCGTCCGTAAGGAGGCAATGGGCGGTTTCTGCCGTAACCTGTATGAAACCAGCGGAATCTA
Source organism: Lewinellaceae bacterium (assembly GCA_020636355.1). Classification (GTDB taxonomy): domain Bacteria; phylum Bacteroidota; class Bacteroidia; order Chitinophagales; family Saprospiraceae; genus JAGQXC01. The sequence goes on from JACJYB010000021.1 coordinate 9,542, forward strand.
CCTGATAAGAAGGAGAATAAGAGCCATCTTGCCAGCGTACCGGTAGCTCTTGAAAAGCGCCGTTAAGCACGACCGGATCCTCACATTTCCAGATGGTGTCGGGAAGTGGGTCAAATGGAATCACTTCGATATCGTCCACATACATGTAATCTTCATACACGGTTCCTTCTTGATCGTACTCAATCATGGTGGAGCCATTAGACCGGAAGTTACCAAGATAGACATAGGATTCATTTCCTTTTGCGGTGTAACATCCGGAAATCTCAACCCATCCCGAGGTGTCCTTCAGGATTCCGGATTCATTTTCTACGGCCGCGCCATAATTTGTGGTTGAATTCCCAAAGGCGAGACCTATGCCACTTGAAAAAACATTGGGGATGCCCTGGATGCAATTGTCGTCGATAGCTACCCAAAAGCGGATGAAATATTGCTGTCCTGCTTTAAGCGATTCGATCAGCGGAGCCTTTAAATATTCCTGAACCGGTCCATACACGACCATGCCTGCGAAGCCATCTCCCTGGTGGGGTTCCAGGTACGTGCAAAAAATCTCAAGCCGGGGTGGTCGAATGATGGCGTTTTGAGAGCAACGGTGGTAGAGATCCGGGGTCAGATTTTCAGGTTGCCAGGGGGCTGCCAGATCAATTTGACCGGCGACGATCGGACAGGTGGTCACGGATTCGAATCCGGGATTTGCGACCAGATTTTGACTGCCAAGCCGGTTGAAAGGGCTAAAGAAAGTGACTGTCCACAGCAGAATATGCAGCAACTGCCTTACTCCGGCCATATTTCGGATTGATTGGGTTGGTAGGACTGGCTACAGGCGATCAATGGTTTCAGACCTGACGCAATGGAATTCGTATTCATCGTGTACTTGCATTTTACCTGAATTCCAAGATATTTATTTCCAGCGACTTCTGCTCTTTGACCGGTATGGCCATTTGGCGCTGTTCAACCAGAAGAAATGTTGTAATTTTAGTGGAGACCTCCAAAAAGCCACCATGCTTGGATTAAAATATCATTGCTCCCGAATCTTATTTTTTTGTTTGATTGGTTCCGGCATTTGCAGCCAGAATGTGTTGCATCTTACTCCTCCGGTTGATCGCCATTATCTGATATTAGATATGGAGATTCCCCGTTCAGTCGCCCGGCAGATTCATGAACCTCTGCGTAGCGGATCGAATATTCCGGTGCAAAGGATGGAGATTGGCGACCAGGAAGTGCAGGTCAAAGAGATCAAGACCAGAGGCAAGTCCAGCGCTTTTTTTTACCGGAAGAGTTTTAATGTCCAGTTGGAAGAAGCTTTTGAATTTGAAAGCAGTCAGGGTAAAAAGAAAATGAAACGATTCTATCTGTTGGCACAAGCTATGGATACCCATTATTTTCGGAATTATTTTGCCTTCACAATGATGCATGAGTTGAAGGTGGCAAAATATTACTTTCAATATGCCGAACTGCACCTGAATGGAGTGTCCGAAGGCATTTATCTTTTAATTGAGCGTCCTTATGACGTTGCGTTGAAAGACAAAGATGCACCGATGGTCATCCGCCGATTGGAAAGCAGGCGGATTGATAAAGAAAAGCTCAATAAAAAGGTACCGGCGGCATTGGAAAAGGAAACCAAAAAAGCTTTTGCCGCTATTCCGGATTTTTGTAAAACATTGCATGGTCAGGCATTATATGACTCTCTGAACCGCTACCTTGATCTGGAAGATTATTTCAGTTGGCTGGCCTTTAATTATTGGGCCAAGAATGGGGATTATACGGATGAAGTCTGTTATTACGTGCAGCCGGATCATACCAACATCCGTTTCGGTATTGTCCCCTGGGATTTTGATGACTTATTGACACAACAGCCGCACGAAGGATTGGATTTAAGGAACAAGCGCTTCGGCGATGCCATGATTTATTCTTCTGAAGATTTTTTGGACAGGGCTATTGCTGAGGATTCTGTCTTGTATGCGCGGTACCTGGAGCATTTCCGGAAAATTCTGCCTAAAATGACAAATCCAGTTCGGCTCCAGGAAATTTTTAGCCAAATTTATCAGGACCTGGAACCTTTGTATGCATTGCCTGCTAATTATGAAATCTCGGCGCATGACCGGGAGCCAACGGATCCCAAAGCCATGAAAGAAAACTTGGGCAAAGTCTATTCTTATCTGAATAAGCGTACGGAGGAAATTACCCGGCAGTTGGAAGTGAATTGACTTTTACCATGTCACAATGAGGAATCCCATCTTCCAGGTATTCTGCACCTATGCGCTGGAAACCGACAGCCTGATAATATTGCAGCAAGTAAGACTGAGCACCAATACGGATTGGCTCATTTGGGAAGAGCGTAGCCATCTGGACCATTACGAAGTTTAAAAGTGCCCTGCCAGCACCTTTTCCCCGAACATCAGGGTGACTGATGATTCTTCCAAACGATGCATATCCCGGCCATTTGGGATCGCGCAGTAAGCGTGCGCAGGCGATGAGTTTTCCCTCCGTATCGTAGCCGAGTACATGGTAGGCGTTCAGATCTTTCCCATCGGGATCGAGATAAATACATTGTTGTTCGACTGCAAATACCAATTGCCGGAGCGCCAGTAAATGGTATACTTCGAAATTGTTTAATTCTTCAAAGGGTTTGCAATAAAAAGTAAATTCCATCCCTGCTTTTTCAGCCTTCAAAGTTCTGGATAAGTTGGAAGATTTTCATGGTTAGAAAGAAGAATGCCTGAAGACTTAGCTAATTTAGTCGCGTTTAAACGACTCTTGCACTGAATTAAGTTGTTTGCAATTAATCGTAATTTTCCTAAAATATCTAACGGTCATGCTTCGATCTACATTTAGTCTTACCCTGTTATTATTGGTGTCCTTACTTGCTGCCCAGACAAGTTCCATTCAAAAAAGCCCTTTGTTGGCAGAGGCGTCTCCCCAATCCGTGGGGATGTCCCCCGAACGGATTAACCGGATAGACGCTATGCTTCAGCAAGCTGTCAATGACAATGAAGTTCCCGGAATGGTAGCCCTCATTGCCCGCCATGGCAAGATCGTTTATTACAAATCTTTCGGTGAATCAGACCAGGCGGCCGGGCGTAAATTTGCGAATGATGATATTTTCCGGATAGCCTCACAAAGCAAAGCCATCACCTCGACGTGTGTCATGATGTTGTGGGAAGAAGGTAAATTCCAATTGGATGACCCCATTTCTAAATACATCCCGGAATTTAAGAACCCGCAGATTCTTCAATCGTTTCGCTACAGTGATACGACTTACACCACGGTACCAGCCGCTCATGAAATCACCATCAGACATTTGCTTACCCATACATCGGGCATTGGTTACGGGGTCATTGATGGTGATGAACGGTTTAAAATGATCTATCGGAAAGCAGGAATTACTGATCTCTTTACGACCGAGAAAATCACCATTGCGGAAAGTGTAAAGAAATTGGCACGGTTGCCCTTGCACCACGAACCGGGAACAAAATTTGTGTACAGCGAAGGGCTGGATGTGCTGGGCTACCTGATTGAAATTGTTTCAGGAATGCCATTCGATGAATTTGCCCGCACCCATCTTTTTGAGCCGCTAGGGATGAAGGATACCTGGTTTTATTTGCCTGCTGATCGGGCCAGCCGTTTGATACCGGTTCAGACGCCTGATGGTACAAAATGGAAGCACTACCCGGTCACCTTCTATGACCCGGATTATCCGCGCAAGGGGGCTAAGACGTTCTTTTCAGGGGGAGCCGGTTTATCCAGCACGGCCAAAGATTATGCTACTTTTTTGCAAATGTATTTGAATGGCGGTGAGTTAAATGGTCAGCGTATTCTATCCCGGACTACAGTGCAATCCATTATGGGGAATCAATTTCCCGATGCCAACACCAATCCATCCAGTTATTACGGTCTGGCATTCGGAGTTACAACTCCACGGGGGCAAGATCTGGGTGGCGAAGGAAGTGCAGGTACGTTTGATTGGGGAGGCTATTTTAATACCCAGTATTTTGCCGATCCACAGGAAGGCGTTATCGGAATCCTGATGAAGCAGACACAGGGTACCAACAACGATAAAACCGGATGGCGATTCCGGCAAATGGTCTTTGCCGCTATTGATAATTAGAGGCATCCGAAGTGTAATAGGTAGAAAAGTAACAGAGGAAAGCATGGGCTTGGCGTAAGCTATTCAACAACACCATAGCTTTAACCCGGATTGGATGATGCTCTCTACAGGATGGGCTTTGGTTCAAAACAAAGCTAGCCCTTACTCAGCCACTTGAATATCGCAGAGAAGTCGGTACGGGAAAGACCTTCCTGGTTTGCCCCGGCATACAATGACTCGGTAATTCCTGCCAAATACATTGGCTGCCCTTTTTCATACGCCAGCTGGGTGGCCAAATGAACATCTTTTAACATCAGCTCCAGGGGGAAGTGCACCGACTCATCCCCGGCAACCATCATTTGGGCTTTGGCCTGGGTGAATGGTGCTATGACGGGTGCTTTAGGGAGGTTTTCCAATAAAAAGGTCCGGTCAAAGCCGAGTTTTTCACCCAAAAGTACCGCTTCAGAAAACACGACCATGGACTGCGCGAGCATCAGATTCAACAGGATTTTGTACGAAGCGCCGGTCGTTACCGGCCCCAGATGCAGCACACGGACGCCCATGAGAAGCAAAATTGGTTTTATTTCTTCAAGGAGTCCGGGTGTACCTCCTGCAAAAAAAGATAGCTCCCCTCCGAGGGCGTGTGGTTTGGTGCCGGTGACAGGAGCATCGGCGAACCGGATTCCTGATTGTTCGGCCGCGAGGTTGCATTTTTGGCTAAATACAGGATCTACCGTGGTGCTATCCACCCAGATGGCTCCGCGCTTCATGTGTGCAAGCCCACCGTTTTCTCCCAGCATGATTTGTTCGACAGCTTGAGGATTGGCTACCATCGTAAGGACCAGATCGGCATCACGTACTGCATCGGGAACGGACAAGGCTACCTGGGCGCCAAGTGGTTCGAGGGCTTCTGCCGCTGCTGGGTTTCGGTTGAATACCGTTATCGGCCCGTGTTTCTTTAACAGGTTTTGAGCCATACCTGTTCCCATAATACCAAGTCCTATCAGTGTGATTTTCATTGCGTTGAAATTAAAGGTTTGTCAGCAAGCACATTACAAACTTGTCAGTGGTCAAAATGTTTTCCTGTGTGATGGAAATCTCACTCGATCAGGTAGGATTCATGTTTGGATGATTCCCATTTGTTTCATAAGGAACGTCGCGTTTTTGTTCCGGGCAATACCCGGTCTCAGCCGGTAATCAAACATAAGTTGATTATCCTCAATGGTCGATTCAAAGCAATAATTGACGACAAGGCCGGGATGTCGCTCCGCAAGAACTCCCATTTCAATGATGTGCGAGGCCAGAAAGCTGATGGCTGGTAACCGCAGTAATCGTTCGATGAGTTGTTCCGCACCGTATTGTTTGTCATCCGAATTGGTCCCTTTCAGGACTTCATCCAACAGAACAAGGGCTGGGTTGCCTGTTTCCAGTTCGGTAAGGATGTACTTTAGTTTTTTTAACTCAGCCATGAAGAAGGAGGTGCTTTCAGCCAGGCTGTCATTGATGCGTAATGACGTAAACAAGCGCTGCGGCTGCCAATTCATAGCGTTTGCAGTAGCCTTGGTCCCCATTTGGGCAAGGAGGACATTAATACCGATGGTCCGGAGGAAGGTGCTTTTGCCAGCCATGTTGGACCCGGTGATCAGAACGGTGCGAACGGTGGGGGTAAGGGTAAGATCGTTGGAAACACAAGCGTTCGCTGGAATCAGAGGATGAACCATGGATTTGATTGTCCATCCTTCGGATACCGGACAGGGCCAGCACCCATCCGGGTGATTAAAAGCCCAACCCGCAAGCGTATGCAGGCCTTCCAGGTGCGCAATGGCATCAAACCACTCCTGCCATCGGTCCCGGTATGTCTTTTTCCAGTCCTCGATCTGAAGCAAAGTATGAAAATCCTGTAGCCACAGACTGTTTGTAAGGATGAAAGCGATCCCATTTAAACGTCCATCCAGGGCATTAGCCAGCCGGCTCAATCTCTTAAGTGCAATATTCCCACCTTCGGCTTTAGCCTTGAGTTCGACCAAAGTCCCCAGGCTAAAAGCATTCCTCGAGATCATTTCCAGCATCATCGCGGCATTGCTGAATTGGCGGCTATATCCGCTGATGGCCTCATGCATGGGCATGATTTTCTTTTGAAATCGGCCGACAAGAGAAAGAGCCACAATGATGGCCAGGATCAAAGGCGACCAGATCCCCTGCAAATAACAAAGCACAATGATCCCTGCCATTAAAAAAGGCCATAACCTGGCGATTGTCCGCCACCAGGTGGCCAGGAAAGGAGGCTCATGCATCCAGGCTTGGAGTGCTTGAAAAGGAATCGGTTTGGGTTCCTCCCAAAGGGCTTGCATCAGCAGTTCCTGACGAAAACCAATGTCCGGAATGAGCTCCCGGACCGCAGCTTGCCGGTCAAGAATTTCATCTTCCTTCAGGAGGGGATGCGTCATCCATCGGGCTACCAACTCCTGACCAAAAGCTGTTCCTGCCCGGCTAAAATGGGGATACAAACCATTTTCACCAAAAAGATCAAGATCATCGGCCATACTGTCCGTGCCGGCAAAGCGGGTGCCGGACTCCCATCCTGATGCATTTCCTCCCAGACAGGATAACTCTTCCCGGTTTATCCGGGCCAGTAACAGAGCTCGCTTTTCATTTTTACGTGAACGCTGGTAGAGACTTACCACATAAATAAATAACCCGGATAAGAATCCAGTTATAATTAACCACCATCCCTGGGCAAATGCAGAACGAATCCATAAAATTATGGTGGTAGCCAGGGCAAGGAAAACGAAAACCCGGACCCATGACAATTGTTGGGCTTTACGACCGAATCGACGGGTCTCGGCTTCAAATCCCAGCAACCTGTATTGATATACTTCTTCCGGATGAACGGAATGTTCCGTCAGTTTTTGTTGATCCATGCCTGTAAATATGGTCCAAAAATCAGGATTCCACCCAGTAAGGCCAGGGTGGCTGCCACTAAAACTGCACCTGCAGCCATGTCCTTTACCGCTTTTATGGAAGGATCTTGACGGGATTCCACTTTATTGCAAAGTATTTCCAATGCAGTGTTAATGATTTCAGTTGTCCAGACCAGGGCCACAAAAAGAATAACAAACAACCAGTCGGTGCGGGAAATGTGCAATGTCCATCCCATCAGTGCCACCAGGAATGTGGCGAATAAATGGAAGCGCATGTGAGCCTCCCGCCGGATGGTCGTGCGGACCCCCTGCCAGGCAAAACCGAATGAGCGCAACCAGCGACGCATCAGGGAAGACGGATTTGGTAGGTGCCAACAATGCCGAAATAGTTAACCGGATCCTGCAATTCCTGGAATGAGGTGCACTCAAACCGGTCGGAGTAGAAGAGATGATCAAAAGGAAGTTTGAAGAACTTGGAAAATCTTCGACTATCCAACAGGCGCATCTGTTGCCGGAATGAGGTCACTTCAGTTGTCCAATTCGGTACGTTCAATAAGCCCGAGAATAGTGTGAAATAGGGCTCATTGGGGATGTGGGCAGCCAGGTCAGTCAATTGCCCACCCAGGCGCCTATAGCCGGCATCATCCAGCGGTGGAAGGGCATAGGTGGAAATGCATTGAATGGGCTTATCTTCCTCCCAGTCCAGGACGGTCCGCAAAGAGGGGATGCTTAGCTGATAGATGGAGTCCATGTAATAAATGGTATCTACAGACAGGATAGGAAACCGGCTGAAAATAACCTGTCCAAAGGGATCGCTACGGGTGAGCCAGGCCTGGAAGGGATAACAACTATCCAATTGCTCCTTAAGGTAAGGCTTCCATTCCGGGGTGATTTCGGTAAAAATGAGCAGATCCCCGTCTAAGTGGGTGATTGCTGCCATATCTTCCTGCAGATAGCTCTGCAGGGCAGACATGTGAAATAACCCTGCAGTAATTTTACGCTGATCGTTTTTGGCAGGAAGTATCAGATTCTGATTGGAAGCATGCTTCAGGAAAAAACATAATAGCCCGCTGGCAAAAATGGATGCAAACATCAACCGGTTCTGCTGGATAATCAAAAAGAAGAATATCATGGCGATTTCCAGGAAAACCAGGTAAAAGGCATAGTTGGAAAGCTTCTTGAAAAGCAATACCTCACCGGGAAACATGACGGCCAGGGTAAGCCCTGCCAGCCCAGCAATGGTCAATACTTGCATGGGTAAGGTTCGAAATAATTTATTCAGCCACACTTGCAACCTCATCGAGCTAAAACTACAGATTTTTTAAATCGTTCGACGGTGCCTTTGAGGTTAAAAACTTCAAGATACCACACATATCTTCCCATGGGCATAAGGCTTCCGCGGGAATCGCGACCATCCCACTGTAAGATACCTTCGCGGGAAAGTGTGTATTGGTTATAGGGATTGGCCACCGGCCTGCCTTGCATATCAAAGATAGATGCGTTTAAGACATAACCCGGGGCATCCAGTAGGTAATTTACTTCTGCAAGATCATCCATCCCATCATCATCGGGGCTGAATACGGGATGGATAAGATTAAATTTATTGGCCACGAGGACAGCCTCCAATTGCGTTGAATTGCGGTATCCTGGCGTAGCACCCCCGGAGCTACTTGAGCCTGAAGTCCAATTTTCGGGATCCTGGGTGTTTTTTGAAAAATCAATGCGTTCCAGCGAATAACCTTCCGGATCCAGTAAGAAAGGATTATGCCAGGAAGCAGCATAATGGACGGCATCCAGCAGTTGTGGCTGGCCCTGTACATCGTTGTAAAACAAGATGACGGACCCTTCATCATTGGGAAGGGAAGGTAGTGCCCAGTTATAAACATTGCCGGGCACCAACAGGCGGTATTGTTTCTGAAGGGAAGGACGGCTCGGGCTCCATGCCAGGTATTGTCCGGGGAGGATATTTCCCAATGGACCCAAGGCAATGGCATCATCCAGGGTATTGACCGTTTTGGCCACAAAAACGGAATCCAGATCAATTACCGAATTGCTGTTGTTGTAAATTTCTAAAAAATCTGCACCTCCCGGCAAAGGATCCGACAGCAGCTCACTCCATAAGAGATCACCGGATAGTGGCGGGCGGGATACCCCGAGTGTTACACTGGTATCAGCCAGGGAAAGGCCGCTACAATTGGTCAAATGGCTGATATTGAGCTGATAAAGCCGATTTGAAGATGCTGCCTCTCCGAGGGGAAGCAAGATCTCATTGGGCGTATTCGTATTCCAAACGTAGGAATCAATAGGAAGGTCCGGAATAATCCGGGCCGTGAATTCGCCATTGGGCTGTGTCAATGCCTGACTAAAAGTAAGTTTGATCATCTTTGGGTCAGGTACATCCCAGGAATACAACCGGGCGTTTTGTTCGATCAACAGGGTAGGGTCCATTTCGTTAGCCTGTCCGGGCGTGCCACCTAATTGCGCGGTGCTGGCTATCCATTCGCCTGCGCTGCCGCAACGATGATTGTAATCGATTAATGCCAGGCTCCATCCTCCGTCATCTTTGTCCCCATCGCGATACCAACTGGTATTGTAATCCACTCGATGCAGTAGCACCTCCCGGGCATAAAGCTCCAGTCGGGCACCCGTGTTGGTTAGCGCAGGGAAGGTATTCATCGGGGTTACTTCACTGATCGGATAAAAATCTTCCGCATCAGCCTGAGATGTCAGCAATACATAACTTTTTGGCAAGATTATTTGCTTTGGGAGCGGGTAATTGGTATTGCCTTTTTTAATGAACAGGTCACCCAGGTTCAGGGTCTTTTCGGAGCCATTGTAAAGTTCAATGTATTCCGCCTCCGGGAGCCCTTGACTGGGGGTAGGATCAATCATGAGTTCATTAAAAACAACGTCGCCATAGACTGGTTCTTCATAGGCGATGTATTGCAGTGGAACGACCACCGCTTCGTTAAAATTGCCGGATAAATCTTCCAATCGGCTTATAAACAGCGAGTATGGTTGCCCGTTTATAAAAGGGGCCGGCCAGGTCAGTTGGATTTCGGTTCCGTCGGTAGTTTCTACGTTCAATGGGCTGGAATTCCCTGGAGTCAGGATAAAATTATCGGGCTGAAAAGAACTTGCTGCCAGCGGTTCATTAATAATCAGGATGGTAAGGGTTGGAGAGGTAGCTTCAGCACGGACGACTACCGGTGGAGCTGTGTCGTGGAGCGGGGGACCGGCATATATATCATCCAGTTCAAACAAATCCTTTCTTGTCGAGGTGTAAGTACATTCGATAATAATAAAAAATGTGTCGCTTTCAGGAAGTGCCCAGTCCGTCTGCCAGTCTGGAATAAGACTGCCGGATCCGTCATAAGCTGCATTGCATTGCCAGGTGCCGGACCGGTAAGTCAGGTGAAGCCTGACCGGAGTCTCTGCACCGGCCACCGCACCTTCCTGACCGCTGGCCAGCAATGAGCCTGGCTGCTTATCCCAGGCATAGGCGCGTACTGCGTCACTAGTACCGGTCTCACCGATGGAAAGGACTAAACCCTGACCTTGTTGAGGATCTGCAGTATTAAGTGCCGGATAAATACGCAGTCGATTCGATCCGGAAGGCTCAAATCCCAGTTGAAACCAAAAATCAAAATCGAGGGTATCACTCGCCAGGTAACGGCCATGAATCCGGGAAGTACCTGCTTGCTGGGCCTGGAGCTGTAACCTTCCTTGCGAATTGACCGTAAAATCAGCCAGATCGCCTTGCCAGGGGGGAGCCGATCCCAAATCTGTGTCCTCGAAATGATCTTCCCAGGAGGCTTGTCCAAACGCAAAATTGACCAATAGCAGACTGACTATCAGGGCGGGTGCTTTCATATGCTAAAAATAGCAAGATATTGCCTAGGGATGTATCTTTGTCCCGCTCTAACTTTGATTTAATTGCTAATGTTATGAAAGTTGCTTTAGTAGGTGCAACCGGACTGGTCGGACGGGTAATGCGTCAGGTTTTGGAAGAACGTGAATTCCCTGTAACCTCTTTTCTGCCGGTTGCCAGTGATCGCTCTGCAGGGCAGTCGATATCCTTTCGGGGTAAGGAATACCTGCTTTTAACCAAGGAGGAGGCGGTCGCCGCCAGACCGGATATCGCTTTATTTTCTGCCGGAGCCTCTGTTTCCCGGGAATGGGCTCCCAAATTTGCTGCCGTCGGCACTTATGTCATTGACAATTCCAGTGCCTGGCGGATGGATCCGGACATCCCATTAATTGTGCCCGAGTGCAATCAGGAGGTGTTGACAGGCGAAGAACACATCATTGCCAATCCCAATTGTTCCACGATCCAGATGGTGGTTGCACTGAAGCCGCTGTTCGATGCATTTGGAATCGAGCGGTTGGTCATATCCACCTATCAATCCATTACCGGAACGGGGGCTAAAGCCGTGAAACAATATGAAGATGAGTTAGCCGGCACAGACCCAATCGCGCCAGCCTATCCACATCCGATTTTCCAAAATACCTTACCCCATTGTGATATCTTTCTTGACAATGATTATACCAAGGAGGAAATGAAGCTGGTAAATGAAACCCGCAAGATTCTTGGTGACCCAAACATCAGGATTACCGCCACGGCTGTGCGTGTTCCTGTGTTTGGAGGCCATTCTGAAGCGGTCAACGTGGAACTGAAAAAGCCAGCTACCGTAGCTCAGATCAGAAGCTTGCTGCAAGAGGCCGCGGGAGTCATCGTGGCTGATAATCCATCACGCAATGAATATCCCATGCCACTGCAGGCTCATCATCGTGATGAGGTTTTTGTAGGCCGAATCCGTGAAGACGCCTCGAATCCCAATACGTTTAATCTTTGGGTTGTGGCGGATAACCTGCGCAAAGGAGCTGCAACAAATGCCGTTCAGATAGCAGAATGCCTGCTCAACCAGGAAATTTTGCAGTCTGGCAAAGTTTTGAAGTAAACTTATTCGCTCCTTGCGTCGTTTTGTAAGTATTGCATATCTTAATGGATATGCCTGTACCGTATTTAATTTGACCGTATCATGAGAACGAAAATTGTACTTTGGGGTAATGACGAAAAGCAGGAGAAGATCCTGATCGCTGTTGAATTGTTGGTTGAGGATGTTAAAGTTAAGGTGTACACCTTTCCTTTGGAGGTTGCTACGGAGGATTTCACCAATGCCATGATGAAGGATTGGAGGAATGACAAAGAAGTAGCATTCCCGGAAGGCCATCAGGAATATTCCAACGATTTGTCTTTAAGTGAACCACTATTGCCTGCAGGAATTACCGCTGAACGCGAAGATGTCGTCCAGCGAGCGCAGACCGAATGGCAATTCATTGTTTTATCACAACGATTAAAACATTCTTTCGATCAGGAACTCGATGATTTTAAAGAGAGGGTCAAAAGCATCTCTGAATTCGATCACCCGCTGTGGGAAGATCTAAAGTCTTTCTGGAATAAAGTACAAGACCAGGTCAAAGAGCGTAACCTCTTTAAGGAACACGTTCAGGACTTGCGTGATACGACCAACAAGCTTTTTGATGAGCTTAAAAAGAAAAGACGGGCTATGGATGACGCCTTTGAAAAGAAGTCAAAGGAATACGCCAGCCGGTTTGAAGAAGAGCTGAATGAAATCAAGCAAAAAGTGGAGGATGGACTTAGTCTCCAGCCGATATTTGATGAGTTGAAAAAAATCCAAAGCCGCTTCAAAGATTCTCCATTATCACAGGGCGATCGTTCGAAAGTATGGACTAAGCTGGACACACTCTTTAAAACCGTTAAGGAAAAACGCTATGGGGGTGGGGGAACCACTGCTAAAGGTAAAAATGCCTTCGAACGGCTACAACGCCGCTACGAGGGATTGTTACAAGCCATTCAAAAGATGGACCGGAGTATCGAGCGGGATAAAAAAGATCTGAATTTTGAAAATCAACGCATAGCCGAGACGCAAGGTCAGCTGGAAGCTCAGATTCGGCAAGCGAAAATCCAAATGATCGAAGAGCGCATCCGGTCTAAAGGAGAAAAATTACAGGAAATGCACCAGACTCGCGAAGTGCTGGAGCAGCGCATGTCCAAAGAGAACGAACGATTGGCTGAACAGGCGGAAAAGGAAAGAATTGAGAAAGCCAAGCAGGAGATCAAAGATAAAATTGCCAAGGAAATCAAAGATGCTGCCCAGGCCCGGGAAGAAGAACTAGGCGATAAACTAGAACATGCGGTTGCCCTCATCCATGAAGATGATGTACCGGCAGTGCCTGCCCAGGAGAAGCCTGAGCCTACCTCTGTTCCTGAAGTAGAAGAACCCTCCAAGGAGCCGGATACGACACCGGGGACTCCGGATGAGCCCGTTTCGTCAGGCAGCGCTCCGGACGCCGGTGTAAAAGAAGAAGCTCCGAAAGAGTCTTTTTTCGAATCAATTTCGGATACGATATCCGAATCACTTGAGGATCTGGGTGATACCGTTAAAGCTGTTGCTAAAGTTGTGGGTGAACGGATTGAGGATGCCATTGGTGACATCATTGACCGGGAGGAAGAAGAATAAGCCCCCGGCTGTTCCTTGAAGCAATAGCAGGTTACCCCGGAACATGTTTATTCTAGTAGCTCGCACCAGGATCTTTTGCGGTATGAATTGATTATTTTTGTTGCTCCAGCAATTGACATCTTTTTTGGATGGAGGCTGCGCGGTTAACAAAGAGGAGCATACCATGGAAGAATTGATCATCAATTATACACCCACCGGGATGGTGCCGATGAAATCGGACAATCCGAATGTGCCTCTCTCTGTGCAGGAGATCATTGAAGATGTACATCAGGCCTATGAAATTGGCATAACGCTCGTTCATCTGCATGCGCGTCATCCGCAGACCTTTGAACCGGATTTTCGGTTGGAGGTATACGGTCCCATCCTGGAAGGAGTTCGCCAACATTGCCCGGATTTGGTCTGTGGGGTCTCCTTGAGCGGTCGAAACTTCAATGAATTTAAGATGCGCTCTGAGCCGCTGCAACTACTTCCTGATATGGCGTCTCTCACGTTGAGCTCGCTGAATTTTTCCAGACAGGCAAGTGTAAATGCACCAGACATGGTTCAGGAGTTATTGCATGCCATTTATGCGCACGGAGCACAACCTGAACTGGAGGTTTTTGACCTGGGCATGATGAATTATGCTCAGTATCTGATCCGCAAAGGATGGTTAAAGAAACCGCTGTATTTCAATTTACTCTTTGGCAATATTGCGTCCATGCAACCGCGGTTCAGCCATTTGGGAGCGGTAGTTCAGGAACTGCCGGATGATGCCTGGTATGCATTTGCAGGTATAGGCGACAGCCAACTTCCGGTACACCTGATGGCTTTAGCATCCGGGGCCGGTATCCGGGTTGGGCTGGAAGACAATCTGTATTTTGATTCACGTCGCAACCAATTGGCATCCAATCATGATCTTCTACGTCGTGTCCATCATCTTGCGAACGTGGTAGAACGCCCGGTGATGTCATCCATTACGTTTGGGCAGGCCGGATTCTATAATACCCATCGTATCAAAAAGCACCGGCACGAACATGCTAATTGACATCCTCGGACGGGACCACTTTGCTCTGGCAGTCCAATTTGATCTGATGAGGGATTTATTTGGACACTTGCCGGATATCCGGATCATTGCAAATCTGGAAACGGATGCAAATCCATTGAATCATGTACCCTTTGCCATGCCTGATGACCGGTACGCAGAGGTCTACATTGACCACTGGGAGGATGACCCAGCCAGAATGCTGCTGTTGGGAGCCATGACCGGCAAAACCATGAAAAAAATATTCGAGCAATTCAAGACACGGGGACGGCTTATCCCGCCACGCTTTTTACGTCTTGCACACCCTTCCGCATACATCGCGCAAAGTTCGCATCTTGGCTTCGGGACGGTCATAGAACCATTAGCCGTGGTTTCCTCGTTTGCTCAAATTAATGATTTTGTGTGGATTAAGAGAGGCGCGACCGTCGGTCACCATACAGTTATTGAGTCTTTTACGAACATTAACCCCGGCGTGACCATTGCATCCGGATGCCATATCGGAGAGGAATGCCTGATCGGTGTTGGAGCAACGGTATCCGATAAAGTACAAATCGGAGCACGAAGCATCATTGGAGCCGGCGCCATGGTCCTGAAAGATGTTCCACCTGGCAAAATCGTAATTGGTAATCCGGCCCGTATCCTGCGTGATAACGATAAATATTAATCAATTCCTTATCAGCATTTCCCGATAAACCACCCCTTTGTCACTCCGGTAAAGCAGGACATAACATGCGGCCGGCAAGTCAGTAGTTGAGAAGGTCGCTCTTCTTTGTCCGTCTACAAGCCAATGTTTCATAAGCTGTCCGGTCAGGGACCACAACTGAAGTTCACCCCGTTCTTCCGGTAATTGAACCTGGAAGGCTTGGTGGTATGGATTGGGATAAACCTTTATTCCAGCGGATTTATCCAACGAAGGACGTGAAGTACTTACCGGGACCGATTCTACAAAAGTACCTCCGTTTTGCCCCTCTGTACAGATGTCCTGGTTGCCACTTTCCTGGAGACAAGCTGTACCCCGGTAGCGTACCAGGTCCATCATTTCAATGTCATCAACCCACCAGCCTTCACGACTGACCCGGTCGTCTGACCCAAAGCGGAACCGGATACGTATTTCCTGGCCGGAGTAAGGTCGGAGGTCGAGGTAGGATGCAATATAGGCTGATTGTATACCGTAAAATCCAGACCGGTCCGGGGCGGAGAAGGTGGTCACTTTGACTGGCCCATTATATCCTGACCTTAGAAAATTTGGATCAACCGCATTCCAATGGATCCCATCAGTACTGATTTCCAGGACTCCGGCATCACTTCCCCACTGTGTATCCCAGCGGTGGTAAAATCGCAATACGGGTAATTGGCCCTGCACCAGGATGGGGTCGATCAGGGTGATCACCTGGTCGTTGATCGCTGTTGTGTTAGGTACAAACCATGCATGGGCACCTGAATGAGCTTCCGTCTCATCCAGAGACCAGATCCCCGTTCCGGATAAATTTTCCAAATCCCACAGCCCGTCACCGGATTCCAGATCATCAAGAAATAATTGTTTGGAGACCCGGTTGGGGTCGGATAATGCGGCATATCGGATGACCAGACTGTCCCCGGCCGGAAGGGTAATCCCTTCAAATCGTACATTTTGCCCGGAGAGCTTGGCGGGGAAGGTAGCCGTTTGTGATAAGAAGGTTGCCCCATCCGCCAAATCATCCACTAAAATGCCCTGGTCTAAGAGCTTAGTACGGTCATTGCGTACTTTGATTTCCGTCCAGATGGTATCTCCCGCATGTATTAATTCCGTCGTGTGTTTGGCAAGAAAAAGACTGTTAGAGCAGCTGGGTGGCAAGTCAAAGGCACTAACACCATCGGCTACGATAAGTGGATTGTTTTGCCGTGCCGAAAAACCTACACCACGCCTGGCAAAAGCTTCCCAGATTAGACATTCATTCGAGCTGTTATTGAGCAGTTTGTCGGCTTCAAGCAGAGCTGTCCGCATATCGGTAAATCCGGGACTGCAAGGCATCAACTTTAGGCTTTCCACCAGTAAGGCTAAAGCCCGGTTGTTGCCTCCATTTCCGGTGGTTAGATTGTTATCGTAACCATACTGATCGGTCATCGCCCAATAAATGTCCCATAAAATTGCATTGCCAACTGCTCCGACCCCGTGGGGTACCGTTGCATTCCAGGCGGTATGGTAGTTATAAGGACTTACAACTAGATCGGTACTATAGGGATAAGCCCTCACACCATCCAGCGGATCCTGGCTGCGCGTAAGATAATTGGCAATCGGTCTTGCCCTGGTGCCGGCATCGCCAGGCATGGTAGTCATATACAAAGCAAAAAAATCACTCCATCCTTCATCCATCTGTTCGCCGTCATCCTCAGCTCCGTCGCCATCGTAGTCCGGATTGTTGAGGCATCCGATGGTCGCCGGACCACCCACCAGTCGCTGGCTTACTCCATGAAAGTATTCATGAGCGATAACGCCGTTATCCAATGTCGCGTCGACGAAGTTTGGGCCGGTAAATGCCGGCAATTGCAAGGTAACCTTCAGACTGCTCCCTGCATAGCTGCGTAGCTTCGCGCAATCCGAAACACTCAGGGACACCGTCGGAATCGTAGGTTCAGCCAGTCCGTTTACAACGCCCATCTCGACCGGTTTGTCCTCGTAATTACAAATGATACAACCAATGGCTCCTGCATTTTCGGCAAACAAAGCCTTCTCCTGAAACGTACAATTACCCCGGTCAATTAAAGCTATTTTCCCTTTTAGGTCGTTGCTATTCAGCAAGGTGTTGCAGCCGAAGGTCGGGGTGTTGCTTCCGTCGTTAACAAATACCACGTCACCGGAGATGGGTGTGGTTGTCACCCCGGGGCCGAAAGCAGCGGAGGCAGTTTTAAAGGATCCGGCGATATTGGAAGGTGCCGTGACTTTTAGCAGCTGATCATCCGGCAATCCCCACAGGTAGGGCCGCAAGTAGGATACATTTCCATCCGTGGATGGTACGAAATCGGCATTGTTTTCTCTGCCACGGTCTGCGCCAAACTGACTCAAGCCAATCAAGGGGTCATTTCCTTTGCCAATGCCAGAATAATTGGTTACCTGAAAATTTGCATCCTCGCCAAAACCGTGATGGTACAAGACATCATGGAGCGTATTCAGCTGATAGAACAACTGGACTTCAATAGCTTTATGGTAAGTCACCGGTTCCTGATCCAGCAGGACAGGATATTGAAATTGCAGATCCGTGCTGCCTCCGGTCTCACTGCTATCGGCCTTAAAGTCGGCATTGCGGTCCAGAAATACCCGGGCATTATTGCCACTGGTCGTCAGACTGTCTGCACCTGGCAGGCCATTGGTGTCGTGCCATCCATAGGGTGAAGCCGTCGGGTCAGCAGGATTGGTAATAAGTTGCTGCCCGGAAACCAACGGACTTTCAGAAGGGAAGGGTATCACCAGATAACTGTCTTCCCCGGTCTCAGGATTTAACGAAACAGCGGGTTGGGGACGCGGTGAAAGGGCCGTTGGGAGACTGTAATCTCCGTTGAGACAGTGTGATCCTAGATCTTTCCGGTATAAAACCTCAGCGGTACGTGGGTCCAGGCCCAACTCCCAGAGGGTGCTGTGATCTTCCGGGAGATAGCGAATCATCAGCATCAGAACCCATTCCTGCTCCTTGTTGAGATGGTATGCATGCCGAGTTTCAACTTTCGATGATGCAACGAGTGGAATTTGCCATTCCGCCCAACCTGCAGGGGAAGTACTTCTGTCTTCCAGACTCATGGCTGGTAATGCATTCAGATTGAAATATTTGCTCAAAACCGATGCAACCGGCCTGGGCAATTGGTCATCCTCAGGATCTACCGGTGCGCCAATTTGAGTGACATGTCCCAGGACGGGCTTATTATGCCTCCATAATGTGGAAGCGATGATCCCGTCACAGGCAATATTTCGGTAGGAAAGCTGGTAATAACGGTACCCGGCATCCGGCAGGGCTGAGGCGTTTTCTCCGATGGATGTCCAACGATAATCGTCCCGGTCCAGGACTTGATGGTTCGTCACTGTCCATAGACTATCCAGGTATTGGAATGGGACAGATTGAGCATTAATTGAAGGAAAGCAGGCAAAAAGTAGGAGGGTGTTTAACAATGTTCTCATTCCTGTTAGATATTCTCACGTGGCATAAAGATACAAGTACCGCTTTACAACCGTTCATTTTACAAGAAATGAACGCAATGGAAAGGTTTAAATTTCCTAATGCATGATTAGGGTTGTATTTTTCCACGATGGCAGCAACGTCACAATGGATCATTGGCCGCAATCCCGTCGAGGAAGCCTTGCAAAGTGGAATGGAGATCGAAAAGATTTTCCTGCAGCAAGGAATAACCGGAGAAGTTGAGAAATTTCTGAGGCATACCTGTAAGGATAGAGGAATACCACTTTCCATAGTCCCGAAAGACAAAATGCGAAAAATGATTTCCGGCGCACATCAGGGTGTCGCCGCACTCATTGCGCCTGTTCAGTATCAGGTATTGGAACAAGTCCTGCCGGATTTGTTTGAAAGCGGTAAGGTGCCTTTGCTGGTCATGATTGATGGCATCCAGGATGCACGGAATCTTGGTGCTATTGCCAGATCTGCCTGGGTGTTAGGGGTGGATGCCTTGATCGTTGGCATGAAAAACAATGCGCCGATCAATGAGGTTGCTGTAAAGGCCAGTGCCGGGGCATTGCTTAAGCTTCCGGTTTGCCGGGTTTCCAGTTTGGTGAACACCTTGCTATACGTCCAAGCCAGCGGCTGTCAGGTTTATGCCAGTGACTTACAAGCGGATACGGTCTTGGATGAGTTGGAACTGACGGAACCGTTGATGGTCATTATAGGGTCCGAAGGGGAGGGCATCCAGAATGCGCTGGCCAAAAGAGCGGACCGGCAATTCATCATTCCGCAGGCCAGATCCTTTGATTCACTGAATGCTTCGGTAGCATCGGGAATCATCTTCTACGAAATTTTTAAGGCCCGCATAAAATCTTTTGGCCCGGAAACGGGTTCATTACGGTAAACCTGCATCGATGATCAGAAACGTATTGTTGACTTTTATACTGCTTACCGGAATCATTTCCTTGTATCCTGGTTCCTCCGGGAGTGCCCTGGCCGCCAACAGATTGCCGGCAGTTGCAGTGCAGGACACGACGCCACTCGCAAACTCCTTGCTGTGGGAAATTTCCGGTAATGCGCTTCAGGCTCCATCCTACCTGTTTGGGACCATTCATATCATCGACAAAGACAAGTTCTTCTTGCCGGAGCAGGCATTGCAAGCCATTGATAAGAGCTCGCGGATGACCTTTGAGATCAATATGGAAGATATGTCCGATATGGGCATGATGATGTCCCTGGTCACCAAGGCCATGATGAATGGTGGAGTCAAGCTACGGGACCTTCTGTCGGAAGACGATTATAAAGTGGTCGAAGATTACTTTAACGATAAAGGCCTGCCCATCATGATGCTCGAACGCATCAAGCCCATGTTTCTCACGGCGTTTGCATCGCCTGATGTGGAGGCAGGAAGCATGGATGATGGTTCCATCAAGAGTTACGAATTCGAACTTTTTGATCGGGCCAAAGAAAAAGGGCTGGAGATTGGCGGTTTGGAGACCGTGGATTATCAACTCAGTCTGTTTGACAGCATACCTTATGCCGAACAAGCTAAAATGCTGGTTGAAAGCATTCAGATGAATGACGAGGGTAGCGATCAGTTTACCCAGATGATGGACATGTATTTAAAACAGGATATCGAATCAATGCATTCCATGATTACGGAGGAAGGTCAGGGCGTTGGTGGCTACGAACGCATGCTGGTGGAAAACCGCAACCGGAACTGGATACCGGTTATGCAAAAAATGATGGCGGATCAGCCTACTTTTTTTGCGGTGGGAGCTGGTCATCTGGGTGGCCCGCACGGCGTACTCAGGTTGCTCATGCAGTCTGGATACACGGTGAAACCGCTTCTGAAGCCAATGCCCCAAACTCAAAAAATGTAACAATGGCCTTGATCAAGAGCGTGAGGGGATTTACACCCAGTTGGGGAGAGGAATGTTTTTTAGCCGAAACCGCTACATTGATCGGTGACGTGATGATGGGTGACCAATGTTCGGTTTGGTACAATGCAGTCATCCGGGGAGATGTTAATGAAATTCGCATTGGGAATCAGGTCAATATCCAGGATGGCGCGGTGATCCATTGCACGTATAAGAAAACTGGCACATATATTGGTAATCGAGTAAGTATCGGCCATTTGGCACTGGTCCATGGTTGTACCCTGGAGGACAATGTGTTGGTTGGAATGGGAGCCATTGTTATGGATAACGTGGTTGTTCCATCGAATTGTCTGATCGCGGCAGGGGCTGTGGTCTTGGAAAAGTCGATTCTGGAAGCAGGTTATATCTATGCCGGTGTTCCGGCCAGAAAAGTGAAACCGCTTGATCCGGAAACAGCCAAATTTTATATAACGAGAACGGCGGCGAACTATGTGGACTATGCTGAATGGTTTCGAAATCCAAGTTGATTAACAAATTTTAGAAGGAAAAAACGTTTTTCAGAAGTATTTTCTTTTAGATAATTTTTACTTACCTTCGTTAGAATATTAGGGTGTTCTCATAGTGTGTTCAAGCCCTCCGATCCTGTTGGAGGGCTTTTCATTTTTAGGCCTTTTAATGCCGATATCAGAAAGGATTGTCGCCGACCCGATCGAGGGCACTCTGCCATAATTCCTGCAATGGCGCGGTTGGTTTGGAGCATACATACACACGGGTGCCAAATTCACGGGCCAGGGGATTGGTGATCTGTCCGACGGAATCTACTTGTCCAAAAAAATTGGCTACATCTTCACCCAATTCATCATTGATGTAGATGAGTGTATTGACTTCTGCCGGGATATTTCGGGGAGCCCAATACAAGTAACTTTCATGAAAACTAAGGGGCTCAGGAAGGTTGTTTCCCAGAATGGCTACCGCCCCAGCCTGACCGTAATTTTCCGCATAGATGACGGTTTTTCCGGGATCGGTCATGGCATAGGCTTTGTCGGCGACATTGGCTAATTCATCCCAACCCAGCATATCTGCAAAATCCTGCGGTAGAGCGTGCGTCGTGCCGTCCTCAAAACGCCTTCCAACGTCAACCCCGTATTTGGATTCCAGTCGTTCGTAGTAGGCCGCCAGACGCTCCGGACGAAAGACCGGTAGTGCAATCGGAAGTACCGGTAAGGTGATGACTGCCATGATAAGTATCATCGCCCAAACCATCCACTCTTTCTTTAACCGGGAAGCCCACCATTGGCCCCCCGCCACGATTAATGGAACAAACAGCCCGGCAGTGTAATAGCTCTTGCCATTTACTAAAAGCAGGAAAACAAAGGTTAAAAGGATGGCCCAAATCAGGATTCGATAGGATTTTAACCCTGGAGCAAACAACAGGGAAAGAGCTCCGGGCAATACCAAAAGGGTTCCAGCAAATGGCATGAGTAACTGATCTGTCAGGAACCCTGACCAATTTACATGAACAAGCTGCTGATCGTGCAGGGTCTGGAGATGCATGAACAATGGCCAGTGATGCTTGATTTGCCAAAGCACATTGGGAATAAAGATCAATCCGGCAATACCTGCCGCGTACCAGAAAGCACGAAGGCCAAACCATTTGCGAAAGGGTGTAAAGGGTATGAAGACCAGCAAAGACACAACCTGAAGCCCGAGGAGATATTTATTGAGCAACCCCAAACCAACGCTAGCCCCCAGTAAATACCAGGCGCCGGCATGACCGTTCAGGATTCTCAGTAAAAGATACCAGTTTACAGTCCACAGGAAAATATCCGTACAGACGGGTTGGAAAAGGTAAAAGGTCCGGAAATACAATACGCCAACGGTATAAGCACTAACACTGAGTAGCAAGCCTCTTCTACCGACACCCATTTCTTTCGAAATACCGGCTACTAGAAAGACCATTATTCCACTTAACAGAGCGGGGTAAACTTTAGCAGCCCAGATGGTCTGACCGAACAGCGCCAAAGAAATCCGTCCTATCCAGGCTGTCAGGGGAGGAACCGATGCATAGCCGAACGATAGATGCCTGGCTTGAACAAGGTACAACAATTCATCCCGCATAAATCCCGGATGTGGGATCATCAGGCGGAGCAAAACATGACCCAGGGCCAACAGAAATAATCCAAATGTAAGCTTCGAAACCTTCATGATAGAACGACGGATGAAGATCAGGTATGGTTACTCCTTGATTTGATTAATCTTTTCAGGAACACAAGATAAACTGGTTTAGGCGCTTGACTCCCGTTCAAACTAACTTTATATTGAAAGCATGCTATCAAGGTTACGCGATCAATGCCTAATGATAGGCTTATGCCTGGTTTCCATGCATGCTTTAGGGCAGGAATGGAAGGTGGGCACTCGTTGGGTCTATGAACAAATGGATTACTTCCCGGATGGGATCGACGAGTACTTTGTGCTAAATGCAGGAAAGGATACCGTTATAAACAAGGATACCTTTTTAATCGTGCGGGAATATATTCTTTCAGACTTGAAAGATCATATTGATACTGCTCACTTGAAGAATTATTTAGTGAAAAAGGATGGTGATCAGGTGCTTTTATACAACCCAGCTCAAGGATCTCTGGAATTACTCTACGACTTTGACGCCCGGCAAGGTGACACCTTAACCATTTGGAATGGCGATAATTTCTACGATGCACACATTCAAATAGTTATAGAATCTTTGGATACGATAGATTTTGATGGTGTCCCGACGGGCGCCCAATACATTCGTACCATTGCCGGTGATGGAGCATTTTCCTGGGAAGGACGAATACTCAGGGGGTATGGCCATGAATCCTTTTTCTTTCCGGTGTATGGTGCTGTTGATCCGCCACCTGGTGGACGATTTTTATGCTTTGAGAATGGAATGATCTCTTTTCCCGGTCAGTCCGCTTGCGACCTGGTGGTACGCCGGGATGAATTAATGCGGCCTGGGATTGAAATTTTCCCTAATCCTTGCACGAATGAGATCAGATGGTCCGGAGAGCCCGTAGGGCAGTGGAGCTTATATTCATCATCCGGAATCGAATTAAAACATGGTGAAAAGTCTGGTTACATTCCCATGACGGGCATTCCCCCCGGAGTGTATTTTTTATACCTGACGGAAGCTGATCAACGACGAAGCCGGGCTAAAATCATTAAGCTTTAAGCCGGTTTCTGGATGGATCAGGCCGCCTGACGTAAGATATCATCCGCTAAGTGCGTGATCCATAACGAAGGTTCGTAGGTGTCATCAAACTGAACCCATCCCGGCAATGTTGCAGCCTGACTCGAATACCAATACTGGTCCTCCTGCTGATGACTCTGCAGCCATTGCAGGGCTTTCCGGCATCCCGGGTGTTTTAGCCGGCTCTGATCCCTCATCAATCGCAACATCTCCAGCCAGCTGGCTTGTGGATAAAAAGGAAATACCAGGTGCTGCAGGTCCAGATCCGACCGATGATCCAGAAACAGATCGTTGAAAAGCAGGTAATCCAATCCTTCGTCCAATTTTTCCTGCATGCGGAAAGTCCATTTTTCCGGGTATCGATCCTGGTAGATGGAGAGGGCAATCAGCGACTTGGTAATGCTGTGGATGCAAGTGACTTTTTGCTGGTGACCCATTTTGCCGGGGTTAAATTCTGACCCCTGACATCGCATCGGCTGAGTGTTCAATATCGCATTGATGCCTACCCGTAACAGGTCATGGTCAGGCAACCCCAACCGGATCAGCAGAGTGGTCTGGATTGCATTATATACGGCGTCAATGTCTGCGGAGTCCTGCATGAGTGCAAAGCCCTGGGGCGTCCAGTTTTGCTCCAGCATAATCATGACCAGGCGACGGACATGCGGGTCCGCGAAGGAATGATTGATTTCAGCGAATTGGCTGAGGCGAAGGATTAAATTTTTAGTAGAGTAGGGGAAAGGTCGCAGCAGCTTTTGATAGAGTGGTGATTGTTGAAGGGCAGGGATGTACGATTTTGAAGGTAATCTTAATGACCTATCCGGCATAAATTGTACATCATAGATGGGATCAAAACGATTCATTGCGGTCCTCATGTGTTTGTTTTTGGGTTAAACAATAATGAAGCATCCTGGTCCGCTGTACGCTGATTCGTGCGAACAGTTAAAAAAAGGTAAAGACTTGATTCATGTAAAATGTGCGACCTACGAATGATTAACGCCGGAGCGCATCCGAAAATTGTGTTTTGGGGGCAGCATATTTCGAGCGATGGCTATTCCGTAGTCACTTTTTTGGGACGTCGTTGAACAAGATATACACCGGCGAGGATGCAGCCAATTGCCAGAAAATGTTGGATTTGGATCGCTTCTCCGTCCAGAGATCCCCAGAGTACAGCGACGATTGGCATGAAATAGCTGACCATGGACGCAAAAATAGCTGTTGTGATCTGCACCAGATAATAATACAGCACCGTTGCCATGGCGGTCCCGGCTAAAACCAGAATCAAGACATACTTCATTGCCTGGTGGGCGTTTTCGTCATGCAGGATATGATCCATGTTAGCCGGTAGTAACAAAAAGACCAGACTTGGGATTGCTGTAAGTAAAAAAGTGACTGCAGTGATGTCCACGGCATGCATTTCTCCCAACCTTGCCTTGACGGTATTGGCGCTGGTCCCATAACAGGCAGTAGCGATGACCATAAGCATGCTGAAACCGATAGAATTACCGGTGCTGGACTGGTTTTGTAAAAAAATCAGTCCGAAGGCACCTGCCAGGCCAAGGAGGATACCACCCAGTTGCCTGCTGCTGAACCGCAGGTTAAAGATAAGAATCCCGATGATCATGGTGAAGATGGGCGTTAACGCGTTGATGATCCCGGCCACGGATGAAGAAACCTGGGTCTCTCCCCAGCCATACAATGTAAAGGGAATCAGACTGCCGACAAATCCCACAACCAGCAGGTATGGCCAACGGTTCCACTGAATTTTACGCCAACGGTAGATGGTCCAAGGTAAAAAAAGGATGCCCGTCAGGCTAAGGCGTATCGCTACCATCTGGTAGGGATTAAAGCCGGTCAGACTCTTCTTGATCAGAATAAATGAACTACCCCAGGTAAGACTTAACACGACCAAGACCAATACGGAGCGCCAATTCATTGTTTATACAGTCCGGATAAGCTGGCGAAGGTACGATTAATGTCAAAACCTGCCGGAGTCAATTGGGGCATGGCTGGACAACCAAGACTTCAAATCAGGCTTGGGATCATCTCCTGGTCACTTCTTTGCCGGTTTGTCCGGTTCGGTTTCAGCGCGCTCATTCAACATGGCAGGATCTTTATCTCCTTTTTGTCCATTTTCCTGGCTTTGAACTTTTCCAAGATAGGAAGGCAAGTCCATGCCGGCCATGTTGAACAGGTCATTCAGTGGTGGAATGGATTTGTAAAGGCTGGAGACAAACTTGGACGTTGATGTGTTGTCGCCTCCCTGTCCATTTTCCCATACAGTAACCTTATCGATCTTCATGTTTTTGATCGCATCAACCTGCGTGCGAACCAATTCGGGTAATTTATCGGCAATCATCATCAGGACGGCGTCTCGGTTGTTACCTCCTGCGGCGTCTACAATTCTTTGGAAACCTTCAGCTTGTTTGGTGAGCACTTCGTAAAGACCTTTAGCCTGTGCTTCTTGCCTTAGAAAGATGGCATCTGCATCACCTTTCGCCACAGCGATGGTTTGCTCTGCTTTGGCTTGGGCCTCAATCACCAGTTTTTCTTTGGCTATCTCTGCCTGAACGATTTCGTCGGCTTTTCTTGTTGCCATTTCCCGTTCTGCACGAGCTATTTCCGCTTCTTTCTCAGCAACATATGCTTCTTCAAGCGCTTTTGCAGCCTGGATTTTCTCTGAGGCAGTAGCCAGACGTAGTGATTCAGCTTCTTTCTGACGTCTTTCGGCGTTGGATTGGGCAATTTTGATTTTCGCATCATTTTCCCCGTCGATGGATTTGGCGGAGGCGCTTGCCTCTCCAATTTTAGCATCAGCTTCGGCGGAAGAAACCTGGATCCGTTCGTCTTTAAATGCCAGCGCCTCACCAATTGAACCGTCCCGGTTCTTTTGGGCTACGCTTTGTTTGGCGTCGTTGATGGCTTTGGCGGCCGCTTCTTTACCCAAAGCTTCAATGTAACCGGATTCATCCTGAATGTCGGTAACGTTTACGTTGATCAGGGTCAGGCCGATCTTGCGTAATTCGGCGCCCACGTTTTGCGATACGTTGGACAAAAATTTATCCCGGTCCGAGTTGATTTCTTCAATATCCATCGTGGCTACCACCAGACGGAGCTGTCCGAAGATGATATCCTTCGCGATATCCCGGATGGATTCCGTGGTTTTCCCAAGCAAACGTTCCGCGGCATTCAACATGGTTCCTTCTTCGTTGGATATGGCTACCGTGAAGCGGGAGGGTACGTTTACCCGGATATTCTGCTTGCTCAGAGCACCTTTCAGATCTACATCAATGGAAATAGGGCTAAGATCCAGGTATTCATAACCCTGTATAATGGGCCAGACAAATGCGGCCCCGCCGGCCAGACATTTGGCCGAGCCCTTCCCGGTTTTTCCATAGATCACCAGGATCTTGTCAGAAGGACACCTTTTATAGCGGGCAACAACAAATACAAGAATACTAAGCAGAAAGAGTATTCCGATGAAAGAGGTTATTAATTCGACCATGGTAGGACTGGTTTAATTCGTGAACAAAGGTCAGAGTGGCTCGTCCTGCATAACCAGGACGGATTGTTTATTAAGCAGACTTACAATGCGAACTTTAGTGCCTGTAGGCAGACGCTGGCCTTCTGTCCAGGCTTCTATCTCGCGGAGTGAGCCATTTATGTTTACATGTATTTTTCCGGGCCCGTGTTTTTCTTCCGGTATGGAAAAATAAACTTCGCCACTGCTTCCAATGGCGGATTCGATGTGCAAGGTGCCTTCTTCTTCCAGTTTGTGCAATAGATACATAATGTAGGCTACGGTCGACATGGCCGCAATCCCGGCGATAAGGGCTAACAATAAGGCCACCATGGCATTCTGACCATTGTCAAAAACTAAAATGCCGATCCAGCCGAAGAAGGTAAAAAATGCCAGAATGCTCCGTATGGAGAATAAATTGAATTCGTGTTCCAGAGCCAGATCATTTTCCAGACTATCATGATCCAACTCAAGGGCACCATCGGTACCGAGGCCGGCCAGACTTAAAACGAACTGGATAAGGAACAAAGTGGTCGCAATGACAGCCACACCCCAGAAAACATGTTCTATCACAGTTAGTCCGTTCCACCATTCCGCTAGAGTGATCAAAGTCATGCAATGCCTATTTCGTGGTATGATTTAAAAATAGTCCCATTGACCACAGTATAGCAAATTGTTCGACGAATCAGGTCATATATTCGATGGTTACTTCGGGATGAATTGTGCATCCTGGATAAATCCAATGTCGAATGCGATGAATCGCTACCTATACGATTGGGATTTTACCTGAAACAGGATTGATGATCAGGCGATTTCGTCCGTAATAAGTAAATCCTATGGCTACAATAAAAGGCTACCAGAGGATCGGCTTGGAATTTTACGTACCACCCGGCATAAAGGAGCATTGCCCTTAGCAGGTCAATCGACAAATTGATATATTTGCGGCGTAAAACGCTTAACAAGACATGCCCGGGGCATGCATCCCAAAGCAGTTAATATGGTTGATGTAAAGATCTTCGGCGGCACAAATAGCCGATCCCTTTCTGAAAAAATAGCTGACTATTACGGATATTCCCTGGGAAGTTCGACAGTCCACCGGTTCAGTGACGGAGAGATTCAGACGGAAATCAATGAGTCGGTACGCGGAGCATATGTTTTTTTTATCCAGTCCACGTTTGCACCGCCGGAAAATCTTCTCGAGCTGTTAATGATGATCGATACGGCAAAAAGAGCATCTGCCGGATACATCTGCGTAGTCATCCCTTACTTTGGTTATGCCCGGCAGGATCGCAAGGATAAACCGCGTGTACCGATTTCTGCAAAGTTGATCGCTAACCTGATTCAGGCGGCAGGAGCGAACCGGATGATGACGATGGATTTTCATGCCGATCAGATCCAGGGCTTTTTTGACATTCCTGTCGATCACCTGAAAAGTGAGGCAATTTACATCCCTTACCTGGAGTCTCAGAAATTGGACAATATCATTTTTGCTTCTCCGGATGTTGGCGGTGTAAAGCGCGCCCGGACGTATTCCAAATATTTCAAACGGGACCTGGTCATCTGCGACAAATACCGCAAAAAAGCCAACGAAGTGGATCGGATCACCGTCATCGGTGAAGTAGATGGGGCAGATGTCATTCTCGTTGACGATATCGTTGATACGGCAGGTACCTTATGCAAGGCTGCCGATGCACTGATTGAAAAAGGTGCAAAAAGTGTTCGGGCTATTTGTACCCACCCGGTCTTATCGGGTAAGGCATTTGAAAATATCACGAATTCCAAGATTTCCGAACTGATCGTGACAGACACCATTCCACTGCGGCAAAAGCATGACAAAATTAAGGTGCTCACCACGGCTAAATTGTTCGCCCGTGCCATCCGAAATACCCACGAACACCGGTCCATATCCGCCCTATTTGTAGACGGTTGATCCTGATTCGGCCTGCTTATTTTAGAGGACGCAGATCCATAACCCGGACGGTGTGGCATTTTTAGAATTTCCTTTCACTTATGAGAATTTGTATTATCTTTGCAGTCCTGTTTGACAAGGTGTTAAAATATTAATCATGGAAATTGTTACCTTAAAAGGGAATGTACGTCAGGAAATGGGTACCAAATGGGCCAAGCAAGTGCGTAATGAAGGCCTGATCCCATGCGTGCTCTATGGTGGAGATACCAATCTGTGCTTTACGGTTGACCCGCACGACGTAAAGAAACTTGTTTATACTTCTCAATTCAAATTGGCCGAAGTTACTGTTGACGGATCGACCCACAGATGCATCCTGAAAGATTTGCAGCTGGATCGTCTGACCGATGAGGTTATTCATATCGACTTCTTGAAACTGACGCCAGGTCATAAAATAAAAATCAATGTACCGCTGGCTACCAAAGGTGCATCTCCCGGTGTAAAACTCGGGGGAAAGCTGGTTACCAAGATGCGGACAATTTCCGTGAAGGTATCACCGGAAAACCTGATTTCTGAGGTTACGGTTGATGTTTCAGGCCTGGATCTCGGACAAACCGTACGGGTTCGTGATATCGAAAAAGTAGACGGGGTGGAGATCATGAATGCTCCTTCGATTCCTGTAGCTACGGTAACTATCCCACGTGCATTGCGTTCGGCAACATCGAAGCAAGATTAATCCTGAAGGCGGAGCGTAACGAATTCTTTCGTTACCGATTCATAAAAAGAGACGTACCATCAAATACGTCTCTTTTTTTTTAACTACCGGCCGAGTGTGTAGAATTCAACCTTTTCTCCAACCCCTAAAATTTGCCCGGAATGCCGGAATCGGACCATTTTTGGAGCAAATAATAACCAATGAAATTTAATCTGTTGTTGATGACCCTAATGCTTCCGCTGGCCATTGTGGTGAGCGGTCAAACTTCCGGTTCCCAGGAAAAAACCAATATTGCCCAGACTTATGATCTGGATGACGAATCAGAGGATAAAGAATACCTGATTCATGTCCATCCTGGTGCTACACGGTTAATGATCCGGATTCAGGCTGAGCTGATTGGCGGATCCCTGGAGGCCGTGATTTTCCATCCGGAAGGCAGTAAGGACGGACAATTGAATTTAACTGCCGATGGCTCAGGAGGAAAGTCGAAATCGAGTTCCCGGAGCATTAACGATAAAGATTACGAGGTCAAATCAAAAGTTAAGGTCAAAGGGCAAGCGAAAGGTAACTTCGAAAAACAGTTCACCAATCCGGAGGCGGGAACCTGGAAGATCAAAATCAAATTAAACCATGCGGATGGCCATCTGCAAATGATTTCCAATCAAAATTGATCCATTCCATTTATTTACAGTCCCAACCGGTCAACCGCTGATTTTACGAGATATCTGGATCCAGGAACCCCAGCCACCGGATACCTATTCGCGAGGAACCATTACCTTCAATGCACGGTGTGAAAAATCATAAAGTACTGCTATCGTTTCTGCTTTTCTTTTTGCAGATGTCCGGCTCAAGAGCTGGGACCTGTGTGATTACAGGGGATATCCGGCTTGATTCAACCTGGAGTCCCATAATATATGTTTGCGAACTAGGCAGCCTTACGCAATGGTATCTGGCCAGTGATCATTTGATCGTGGGAGAAATCCCCCTGGATCAGCATGGACACTTTGCAGCTTCCATTAACCTGCATTCACCGGGTACCGAATTCGTGCGCCTTCAATTGGTCAGACCGGACGACCCCGCATCAACGCTATATGTGGGCAATAAGCTGGAAAATTATCTGGTCCTACCGGTGCGCAATGCCGATACCATAACAATAAGGTCTGAGGGCTTACCGTGGCAGAACCTGCATGTTGATGCTCGTTGCTATTTGGATTTTGACGCCATCAAATCTTATTTTGATCTGTTGACGATTCGGGACACCTCCGGGGAGAAGATGCTGAACCATCTGATCAGCTGGTGGGAAAATGGGCAGGATCCGGCTTTAGGCTGGTATGCTGCCTATCGATTTCTGAATCGATTTCCCGGATATCAGAAAGAGGTCACCCGTTTTTCTGATCGGTTGCCCAGGCATTTGTATGCTTTCCTGCCGGCCAGAATAGCCTGGTGGCGATATGTATTACTGGCGCTGATCGTGCTGTTTTTATTAGGTAGTGTCTTTTGGCGGCGGTTCTATAAGCGAGAGGACCCTAATGAAGCGAATAGCCGGAAACTGGATGCATTAACCAACCAGGAGTTGAAGATTCTAAAAGGAATTATGGCAGGTAAATCCAATAAAGAGCTGGCCTCTGAGTTTTTTATTGAAGTCAGTACCATTAAATCGCACATCAACCGCATCTATCAGAAATTGGAAATCAAATCACGAAAGGAAGTCAGACAATTCGCCCGCATACTTCCTGAATCCATGCATCCCAGCTGAAACCGTTATTGAAATGCCTCTTGGTTAAAAGAAAGGGCAAATCCAGTCAGATTTCGCCGAATAAAAGCGTTTATACCTTATTTTGAGACCGGAATAATTTATCGGACACCCAAATGAAGGTAACCCTTATCCAAAGTAACATCCATTGGGAGGATGCCCAGGCGAACCGGGATCATCTGGACCAATTGATGCAGCGTGTGCCCGGCGATACGGATATTATCGTTTTGCCTGAAATGTTTACGACCGGATTTACCATGCATGCAACTAGTCAATCGGAATCCATGGACGGTCTGACCTTGCTCTGGATGAAAGAAAAAGCAAGGCAAATGGATGCGGCCGTAATAGGCAGTATTATCATTCAGGAAGGGAGTCGGTATTACAACCGGTTGATTTGGCAAATGCCGGATGGACAGACGGTACACTACGACAAAAAGCATTTGTTTTCCTTAGCCCTTGAAGATCAGACGTACACTCCCGGCAAGCAACGCCTGAGTGTGTCATTTCGGGATTGGGTATGTGTACCCCTGGTTTGCTATGATCTCCGGTTTCCGGTTTGGAGCCGGAATACTTCAGGCTATGATCTGCTAATTTATGTGGCCAATTGGCCGCAGGTCCGTAGCCAAGCCTGGACTACTTTGCTGAAAGCCAGAGCCATAGAAAATCAGTGTTTTGTCATTGGGGTGAATCGTGTCGGCTGGGATGAGGCAGGGCATTATTATTCCGGTGAAAGTGCGATCATCGATTACCAGGGTGATGAAATAGCCACGAAAAAGGACGATGAGGATCTGCTGTATGCTGAATTGGACCGGGAAAAATTGATGGAATTTCGAAGCCAATACGCTTTCCTCCGCGATCAGGACGCATTTAAACTGCTACCCTGACAGAGTAGGGGACAGATGGATTCAGGAAGGGAACCCTAGTCGTTGAGGATTTTCCAGAGCAGGTCTTTCAGCTTATCCAGACCATAGCCGGAAACAGCGGAAATAAATACAACCCGAACCTCTTTAGGTAGCTGAGGACGCAGCAAGGTTTCCCATTCTTCGTCGATCAAGTCAGCTTTGGTGATCGCAATAACGCGTGGTTTATCCATCAATTCAGGATTAAATTCCTGAAGTTCGTGCAGCAGTGTCTGATACGTTTTCCCCGGTTCATTGTCCTCACAAGAAATCATGAACAGCAGTACAGCATTACGTTCAATATGGCGCAGGAATCGCAGACCAAGACCTTTGCCGAGGTGGGCATCTTCGATGATACCCGGAATGTCAGCAACGACAAAAGAGCGGTTGTCACGGTATGGGACCACACCTAAATTAGGAGTCAGCGTGGTAAATGCATAATCGGCGATCTTGGGTTTTGCCGCGCTTATGCTGGACAGTAGGGTGGATTTACCGGCATTCGGGAACCCGACCAAACCGACATCGGCCAGTAATTTTAATTCCAGGATCTTCCATTCTTCTTTACCAGGTTCTCCCGGCTGGGCGTATCGCGGCGTTTGATTGGTGGCGGACTTAAAATGGACATTGCCAAGCCCTCCGCGTCCCCCGGCAACCAGAACCTTGGTTTCTCCTTCTTCCGTGATCTCAAAATGGATTTCGCCGGACTCCGCGTCCTTGGCGACCGTGCCGAGAGGTACATCTAGAATCACATCATCGCCATCCGCGCCGGTCATTTCCTGCCCGGCGCCCGGCTGCCCATGACCAGCGATGACATGTTTTCGGTATTTCAGATGGAGTAAAGTCCAGAGTTGTTTGTTGCCCCGGAGGAGGATATGTCCTCCACGGCCTCCGTCACCACCATCCGGCCCACCTTTTGGATTAAATTTTGCCCGGTGCAAATGCGGGGAGCCTGCTCCGCCCTTCCCTGAACGGCAACAAATTTTTACATAATCAACAAAATTCTGGTCGGCCATAAGCTGTTAATACCAGGAGAACGGATTAAGACTGATGTTGTTCGATCAGATCGCAAAGACCCTCGAAGATAACTTCAATGGAGCCTATCCCATTGAGCGTCGAAGCTTTTCCTTTTTCCTGATAGAAAGCAAACAAAGGTGCAGTCTTGGCTTCGTATTCCCGGATGCGGTTGCGGATGATGGACTCATCCTGATCGTCCGAACGGCCGGAGGTTTCACCGCGTTTTAGTATCCGGGAGACAATCTCATCTTCCGATACTTCCAGGGCCAATAAAAGGTCAATCGACCAACCCCGGGAAGCAAATAACTCATCCAGGGCTTCAGCCTGTGGTATTGTCCGGGGAAATCCATCCAGAATGAAACCGTTGGCATCCAGGTGGTGATCCAGTTTGTTGGCAAGCATACCAATGGTGATCTCATCGGGTACCAGGGCACCTTGTGAAATGAATTCTTTTGCTTTCAGTCCAAGCGGGGTGTTGTTCCCCATTTCGTAGCGGAATAGGTCTCCGGTAGAAATATGAATTAAGTCATAAGCTTCGGCGATTTTAATCGCTTGAGTGCCTTTTCCGGAACCCGGAGGTCCAAATAGAATTAAATTTAACATGTGACAACACTTTACATGAATCAATAACAATCGGTATAACCCGGAAAGGCTTACTCGGGTTTCTTTGGTTCAGAGCGGTTGGCAAGATAATAAAATAGTTGAGGTTGTCGGATGATCTGCAGGTACGCACGTATTGATTCCTGGACTCGATGCGACCCGGTTAAAAATTGGGCTCGGCAGCGATAGCGACTAAACGGCGATATCGCATTTGCCCGGAGCATCGAACAGGATTGCCGAAAGGTACTTTAATACGGTATCCGGCAGGTAAGCCAGGGGCCAATTAGCTGAAGATTTACGATAGCCTGTACGTCCGGAATGGATTCATTGATGAATAGTTTGCACAGGTAATTGCCGAGTTTCAATCTTTTTTATCATCTTCATTGCAAGAATAGAATTGTTGGCTTATGTCTTTTCAGATCATTGAGCAACCGACCATTTACGACGTGGTTATTGTCGGGTCGGGAGCAGGAGGTGGTATGGCCGCCAAAATGTTAGCAGAAGGAGGGTTGAAGGTAGCATTACTGGAAGCGGGCCCAAATTTTGACCCTAAAAATCCCGAGCAACAAACTCAGTTGAAGTGGCCGTGGATGTCTCCTCGCCGAGGCGCCGGCACAACGCGAGCTTTCGGAGATTTCGATATGGCCTACGGAGGCTGGGAAATTGACGGAGAACCCTACACGCGTAAGAACGGAACCGAATTTGACTGGTTTCGCTCCCGCATGTTGGGTGGCCGGACAAATCATTGGGGCAGAATTTCCCTGCGATTCGGACCGTACGACTTCAAGCGCAGAAGCATGGATGGCCTGGGAGACGACTGGCCGATTAGCTACGATGATGTAAAGCCCTATTACGACCGTCTGGATAAGATGGTTGGGGTCTTTGGATCCAAAGAAGGAATGTACAATGAACCGGACGGGTTTTTCCTCCCTCCACCGAAGCCCAGGCTCCATGAACTGTTTATCAAAAGAGGAGCTGGTAAAGTAAATGTTCCGGTTATCCCGGCAAGGCTCTCCATTCTGACCCGTCGGATCAATAAAGATCGCGGGGTTTGTTTTTATTGCCAGCAATGTTCCCGTTCCTGTATGGTTTATGGGGACTTTTCTTCCAGCTCAGTGCTGGTCAAGCCGGCACTGGATACGGGCAACGTAGATCTGTATGTGAATGCTATGGCCCGGGAGGTGATCACCGATACGGATGGTAAGGCAAAAGCCATCTCCTACATCAATAAGGAAGATTTACGTGAATATCAGGTGCGAGGCAAAACCATCATTCTGGCAGCCAGTGCCTGTGAATCTGCCCGACTTCTGTTGAACAGTAAGTCCAGCAGGCATCCAAATGGTCTGGCCAATAGCAGTAATGTGGTCGGAAAATACCTTCATGATTCAACCGGAGCATCGCGGATGGGCTTGCTGCCCGATTTATTGGATAGACAGCGTTACAACGAAGATGGAGTAGGGGGGATGCATGTGTATACACCCTGGTGGCTCGATAATAAAAAGCTGGATTTCCCGCGGGGATATCACATCGAATATTGGGGGGGCATGGGTATGCCTGGCTATGGATTCGGATTCGGTCTGGAAGGCCTGAATGGTCTGGTGCCCGGGGCAAACGGACAAAGCCATCGCGCGGGCGGCTACGGCACGGACTTCAAAGCGGATCTTCGGCGTTTTTATGGGGCGACCTTTGGTATGTCAGGTAGAGGTGAATGCATAGCCCGTGAAGATAATTATTGCGAAATTGACCCGGATACGGTTGACAAATATGGAATCCCTGTTTTGCGCTTCCATTATACCTGGAGCGATCACGAACGCAACCAGGCAAAACACATGCAGGACACCTTTGAAGAGATCATCACTCAGGCAGGCGGAATCCTGTTAGGTAATAAACCGGGGCCTGAATCCGACTATGGGCTGGCTGCCCCGGGCCGGATCATCCATGAAGTCGGGACCGTTCGAATGGGTAACGATCCAAGGACTTCGGCGGTCAATGCATACAATCAGGCACATGATGTTTCCAACCTTTTTGTTATGGACGGCGGACCGTTTGTTTCACAAGCGGATAAGAACCCAACCTGGACCATTATGGCGCTGGCGATTCGCGCCTCCGAATATTTAATGTCAGAAATGAAGAAGCAAAATCTTTGATCATGGATAGAAGAAACAGCCTTAAGACGTTGGTAGCCGGAGGTATTGCCGGTGGATTGTTGATCCATGGATGCAATCCTGCTCCCAAGGAGGAATCCTCTGCCATGATGGCGGAGACCGGCAATTCGGAAGCGTATGGCCGGACGCCGGAAGAACAAAAGAGGGATCAGGCTTTGATGAAGGAGCCTTTCTTCAATGCTCATGAGATGGCAACGCTGACCGTGCTTTGTGACCTGATCATACCTGCCGATGAAGTATCCGGCAGCGCATCGGAGGCGGAAGTGCCTGCATTTATTGATTTCATCATGAAGGACCAGCCCGGGTATCAAAACACCATGCGAGGTGGTCTGATGTGGCTGGATCATCAGATGTTGGCGATGCACGATAAAACCTTCATGGATTGTACGCCGGAAGAACAGAAAGCTTTTCTCGATAAATTGGCTTATCCCAAAGAAGTCGATCCGGCTTTTCAATCAGGAATCCGGTTTTTCAACACGGCGCGTAATCTTACGGCAACCGGTTTCTTTACCTCGAAGCTTGGCGTCAAGGATCTCGGCTACGTTGGGAATACACCCAATGTGTGGGATGGCGTACCCCAGGAGGTGCTGGATAAGCACGGCCTGGCATACGATGAACGCACACTGGCCGTGTGTGTTACACCCGATGAGCGTGAGGTCCAGGCAGAATGGGATGACGACGGAAACCTAAAACGCGGTTGATAGCTGCCATAGCCACGTACAAATAATAAGGGCACTCCGTGAGGAATGCCCAATCTCTCATTAATCAATTCTCAAACACTGCTTACTCGGGCGTACCGGAAATAACCAGACGTTCGGAACCATATATATATCGTTGTACACGAGGGATGTGTTGCGATATGCCGTGATAGTCCGCCACGTCTGCATTCAGGAAACGCGCTCCTTCCCGGATAAGATAGAAGATCACAGTCAGGAAAGGTGAAATCTAAATCACCGCTGGGTATGATTTTAGTTAGACTCCTGCTTTTGTTCGGATGATTCCTTAATACCATCAATGATTTGCACCGTCTTGTCCCAGAATTCCCGGAAAACCGGTTTTAATTTTTCCGCTACCAATCTGGTTTGCTCCGGCATGACCGCAAGCACCGGATAGGTGACCGATCGATTTTTAGTTGAGTCACTGACCAGGTGTGTCCGGTCCAGAAACCATACCACATAGGAAAAGCACACCATGAACAGCAGACTGAGCAATGCGCCGCCTGCAATTTTGTTGACAAAATTCAGTTTGACAGCCTTGAAGAGGTTTTCAAGGTTTTTCCCGGTAAACCGGACCAGGGCCAGGACCAGGATAAATGTCCCGGCAAAACCCAGAATAAATATCCAGGGGTTTTGTCGGTTAAACAGCCCTTCCAGAAACCCGATGACTAAGGGCGATAGCTTCAGGGTGATCAGAATACCCAGCAGGACGCCCACCACAGTGAACACGGTTTTGATGACTCCGCGGGAATAGCCCATGTAAAATCCGAAAGCTGCAATGAGGACCAGGAAGAGATCAAGGATCATGTTAAAGGTTTTTGGTAAGGTATTTGCGTTAATTTTAAAGTAAATATGCCTAATCTTACACTGATTTAGAGCGTCTGCTGTTTATATTAGACGTAAGTCAGGTACAGTTAGATGAAGGCCTGTTAGATATATACATCAATATGGTTATATTTGAAGGTTAAAATCTCCAATGAATAGCATCCGTCGGCATATCCTGTTAATGGTCTGGATTGTCTTTGGAGCCGTAGTTGCCAAAGGCCAGGTGTCCAGGGACACCCTGGCAGCGGTTTTTCATATTGGAGATCACACAGAAGCCTTCGAACAGCTATTTCTTCAATATACCCATCTGGCTAATCAGTTAAATCAGGACCACGAGCGTGCCTATGCTTATTGGACCGATATGCTCCAGAAGATGGATATGTACTCCGAAGAAGTAGGCGTATCCCTTGATGGATTGCAGTTGCTGCTCTATGCTTTCTGGGCACCAAATGGTCAATTGGAACATCTGGCTTATTTTCTTAAACCCAATTCTAAGTTTGTTGATGAACTCACACTCAACCATTTTTTCGAAGGGTTTATGAAAACCTACCGATTGCCGGTAACCCTGGAAAAACCTACTTACCTGTTCACCCACGCTGCGTTCCCGACCGTAGCTAAACGATTGTCTTCCCTCAAAAAACACTGATCTTTGTGATGTTCCCCGGCAGGGCTGCCTTAACCCTGTTTATGTTATTGTTTTTAATAATATGATTGTTAAATTTGTTTGGGCAGAAGGTGAGCGCCTACTCCTTAGGGAACTTATTACCTTTGTCGCCTGGATCTATTTGAGAAAACTACAAACATGAGTAACCCGGTTCAGTATACAGAAGATAACATCAAATCCCTGGATTGGAAAGAGCACATCCGCCTTCGTCCCGGTATGTACATCGGAAAACTAGGCGATGGAAGTGCTCCCGATGATGGCATCTATATCTTATTAAAAGAGGTTTTTGATAATGCCGTCGATGAATACGTCATGGGCTTTGGGAAAGTAATCGATGTGATGATCAATGACCGGGAAGTAACCATTCGGGATTACGGCCGTGGAATTCCACTGGGTAAAGTGGTAGAGTGTGTTTCCCGCATCAACACCGGAGCCAAATACGATTCGAAAGCGTTCAAAAAATCTGTCGGTCTGAACGGTGTAGGTACCAAGGCAGTAAATGCTTTATCGGACCACTTTACGGTGGAAGCTTACCGGGAAGGCAAGATGAAGCAGGCTGTTTTTGAACACGGAGATCTGCGTGAAGAATCCAAGCTGATCAAGACCACAGAACCGGACGGGACGAAGGTCGTTTTTACTGCGGATCATTCCATTTTCAAAAAGTATAAATACAACCTGGAACTGGTGGAAAACCAGCTCTGGAATTATGCATATTTGAATGCGGGTATGAAGATTCGCTTCAATGGGCAGACCCTGGTTTCCAAAAACGGCCTCCTGGATCTGTTGGAGCGTAAGACGGCGGATGAAGAGTTGCGCTATCCGATCATTCACCTGGTGGGAGAAGATATCGAAATTGCACTTACCCACGGCCAGCACTACGGTGAACAATATTATTCATATGTTAATGGACAGTATACCACCCAGGGCGGGACACACCTGGCTGCCTTTCGCGAAGCG
>JACJYB010000022.1 GCA_020636355.1 Lewinellaceae bacterium
TGCAATATTCGAAGCATCTTCTTCAGACAATTGGTATTCCTGTTGCAGGGTTTCCTTGATTTTCCAGGGCAAGGCTGGCATTTCCTGACGGATACGATCCACTGCTTCCTTCGTCACGGGGTAAGGGGGAAGATCCGGATCCGGAAAATAGCGGTAGTCATGCGCTTCTTCTTTACTACGCATTGGAATGGTAAGTCGCCGGTCTTTGTCAAAGTGCAATGTCTGCTGACGTATGACACCTCCTTCTCCAAGCAATTTGATCTGACGTTCGAATTCTGCTTCCACCGCCTGACGCGCAAACCGGCGTGAATTCACATTTTTGATCTCGCAACGCTGGCCCAAAGTGGTTGATCCGGCAGGTTTCACCGAAACATTGCAATCGCACCGCAACGAGCCTTCTTCCATATTTCCATCCGAGACGTTCAGGTAGCGAACCAATTGCTGGATTTCTGTAATAAACTCGTAGACTTCTTCAGCGCTGAATAGATCCGGCTCCGTAACAATTTCCAATAAAGGAACTCCGGCGCGGTTAAGATCGATCAGGGTATCAAGCGGATCCTGGTCATGGATCAATTTTCCTGCATCTTCTTCCATATGTACATGGTGAATGCGCACCCGCCGACCGGCATTGGACAAATAAAGAAAGCCTCCCACACAGATGGGCATTGCATCCTGAGTAATCTGATAGCCCTTGGGAAGATCTGGATAGAAATAATTCTTGCGATCAAAATAAACAGCAGAAGCGATGGTACTATCCAGAGCAAGGCCCAGACGGACGGCTTTTTCTACATGCTGACGGTTTGGCACCGGTAAGGATCCCGGATAAGCGAGCGACACAACGCCAACCTGGGTATTGGGCGCAGCCCCGAACGCATTGCGTTCTGCACAAAATGCCTTCGTGGAAGTATTCATCTGCACATGGATCTCCAGGCCAACCACCAAATCGTATTTCATAGCAACTTCGTTCATCAATACAGGAGTATGCTTACCAGCATGGTAATGACCACAAAGATGGAAAACAATAAGAAATAGGATAGCAAGAGAATACCTGATTTAACGAAGGTCTTCATGAATCCCTGATGATAAAAGCGCCGCATCGCTATGAAGCAATAAGTCATAAAGAGGAGCGATGCAATCCCAAGAAATACATCGGTTTCTACGACAAAAGCGATCAGATAATTGAGTGAAAAAATCAAAAATCCAAATGCGTGATTGTGGAAAAGGAAGACAAGATGTTCCACATAAAGTTTTCGCCTCCGAATATACAGCAGCTTCATGACCAGCGCCAGCGCAAAAATCAGGGCCAGGATCATCCAGGTCAGGTTACCGATGGCAAAGCGCAAAGCATCTCCCGGAGACCGCATCAGCCGGGCAATCTGAGGCGCCAGGATGGCATTTATACCCTTCAGTTGATAGGCAGCAATCATTTCTTCCCGGTTCATCCCGGAGTAGATATCGAAATAGGAAATTTTTATGGGTTCCTGGAAAATGCTAAAGTCCGTGGAATCTCCCCCGGCAAAGCGCTTTTTTATTTCTTTTTCCAGCGTATCCAATGTTTGTTTTTGCTGACCGGACCAGGTGTAATTGGTCCTTACCGAATCCAGCAATTCTATGGATTGTTCCCGCGTGACCGATTCCCTTCCCCACTGTTGAAAATTTTGGGAATCATAAATATCGTTCAAGGTGAGACTGAGGAGGAAGAAGTGGATGATCATGGTGATGAAAAAGATCCGGACCGGCTTGTAATAGCTGTTGATCTTTCCATCGAAAAATGCCCTGGTCAGCTTGCCGGGTATCAGCAGACTCTTCAGTGTCAGAAAGATCCGACCGTTAAAATTGAACACGTCTTCGAAAGCATCCTTCAAAAAATCCCAGACCGAGATCATCCCGTCGGTACGCAGTTGTCCGCAGTTGGGACAATAATTGTCAGGTGCATTAAATGAGGTCCCGCAATTAAGGCACTGGTGGATCTCCTTGTTGATCTGACGTTGTTTACGAGGCATAATGAAAACGAGGTATCAGAGATAGCAAAGGTAAAAGAAGTAAAAGAAGTTGGAGAGGTAAAAGAGGCATAACAACACATAGTACCGTGACTCTACCTGTTGAAACTCATTAAGGTCCGATATGGTGAGCCTGCCTGAACAGAAAGACGTACGTCTGCACGTCGCGTGACTTTAGAAGGGGCTTTAACCCTAAACAGCACCCCAACAACAACAAAGGGCTCCCGAGGAAGCCCTTTTAATATTCTAAGTTAATCAGTCTGCTTATTAATAGTCCAGCGCTTGGTTGGCGATGGAAGCTTTGCGCACCAGTTCCTGGTATTCCTGTGGTGTCAAGCCATCCATGACGTAATCGATTGGATTGATCTGCTTGCCATCGTGGTGCACCTCGTAATGGCAGTGGGGAGCCGTGGATGTACCCGTACTGCCGACCAGGCCGATCTGCTGGCCTTTGGTCACGTGTTGTCCTACTTTCACATCGATGCGCGACATATGACCGTACAGGGTTTCAAAACCGTATCCATGGGCGATGACCACGTGTTTACCAAACCCGCGACCACCATTGACCACTTCGACCACTTTACCGTCACCGGTAGCCTGAATGGCGGTACCTTTCGGCGCGGAAAAGTCGATACCGTAATGCATCTTGCGTATCTTATAAATGGGATGAATACGCAATCCAAAACCGGACAACAGGGTGACGCTCCGATTTAATTTATCTTCCCGTACCGGTTTGATAGACGGTATGGACTTCAGGCGATCTTCATTCTTGGCGACCAGGTTGGTAATGGTATCCAAACTCTTGGTCTCCAGATAGAGCTGTCGCTCCAATTTATCTACTTTCTTTTGCGTACTGATCAATAACTGACCCGTATTTTCATATTGCTGAAACTCTTCGTATTGCTGGTGACCACCCACACCACCATTCCAAACCGCTTCATCGATGGGGTCTACACCCAGTAAGGTACGGTGAACATTGGCATCGCGCTCCTGAATGTTATCCAATACCTTGCTCAGCATATCGAGCTGATCGGTCAAACCGCCGTAATGGACCTTCATATTCTCGATCTCATTCAGCAATAATTTTTCTTTCGGGGAGGGAAAGTATTCGTGGATAAAATAAACCAGCAATAATGCGGAAACCAAACTTGCCGAAGCAAAACCAAAGACCTGCATCATACGCTGCTTAAGAGACACTTTTACCTTCTCAAAACGCAACGTATGCGGGTTATAAACATACTTGTCAGAGCTCATGTATACACATCATTATACGAACCAATAATAATTAGATATGTTCCATGTGAAGATTAGGCGTAAAATTAGCAGGATTGCCTGGCTAAACAAAATTTTAACATACAAATAACCAGTCGCGCCATTACTTAACATCCTCAATCCGGTCATATTACATTATTGTATAATAGAAAAACCGAAACTGTTAGTCAAAAGCAAACAGAACCCGAGAATTTCTAATTTTACAGCCCAATTCAATTCAAATACCGTACCATGACGGCACAGGAAATCAGACAAACCTTTTTGGACTTTTTCAAATCCAAAGATCACCGCATCGTTCCCTCAGCTCCTATCGTGAACAAAGACGATCCAACGCTGATGTTTACCAACGCAGGGATGAATCAATTCAAAGATTCATTCCTGGGCAATAAGCCTCCCGTGCATCCGCGCATCGCAGATACACAAAAATGCCTGCGGGTATCCGGTAAACACAATGACCTGGAAGAAGTCGGCCGGGACAGCTATCACCACACCATGTTTGAAATGCTGGGAAACTGGTCATTTGGTGACTATTTTAAAAAAGAAGCCATTGCCTGGGCCTGGGAGCTGCTTACGGATGTCTATGGCCTGGACCCGGAACGCCTGTACGCAAGCGTTTTTGCCGGAGATGAATCGGAACAGCTTGATACCGACCTTGAAGCTGAAAACTTGTGGAAACAATACTTGCCTGGAGATCGTATTCTCCGCTTTGGCAAAAAGGATAATTTCTGGGAAATGGGTGACACCGGACCATGCGGACCCTGCTCTGAAATCCATATTGACCTCCGGTCGGACGAGGAAAGAGCCATCCTGCCAGGCCGTAAGCTTGTGAATGAAAGTCATCCTCAGGTCATCGAGATCTGGAATCTGGTATTCATTCAATACAACCGCAAATCAGACGGATCCCTGGAAGAACTGCCTGCGAAACACGTCGACACCGGCATGGGTTTCGAACGGCTTTGTATGGCCATCCAGGGTAAAAAATCCAATTACGATACCGATGTATTCACTCCTTTCATCGAACTTATTGAAAATACCACCGGAGTAACCTACACCGGAAGGTATGAAGAAGAAGCGAAGTCCGATATTGCCATGCGCGTGGCGACCGACCATGTGCGCGCCGTCTCTTTCACTATCGCGGATGGCCAGCTACCTTCCAACACAGGTGCAGGATATGTCATCCGACGCATTCTGCGCCGGGCAGTTCGATACAATTTTAGTTTTCTGGGACAGGAACAACCCTTCCTGCATACGCTCATCCCGCTCCTGGCCGATCGCTTTCAACATGTCTTCCCCGAGCTTAAAGCTCAGGAAGAATTTGTCCGGCAGGTCATATTTGAAGAAGAGCGGTCTTTCCTGCGCACCCTGGCTGCCGGTTTAAAAAAAGTAGAACAGGCTGAAGTTAACGATGGGGTACTTGATGGAGCCTTCGTATTTGAATTGTACGATACGTACGGTTTCCCGATTGATCTTACCCGCCTGATCGCAGCTGAAAGAGGACTCACCGTGGATGAAGAAGGCTTTCAACAAGCCCTTGAAGCCCAGCGTAATCG
Organism: Lewinellaceae bacterium; assembly: GCA_020636355.1. Taxonomy (GTDB): domain Bacteria; phylum Bacteroidota; class Bacteroidia; order Chitinophagales; family Saprospiraceae; genus JAGQXC01. The sequence goes on from JACJYB010000022.1 coordinate 4,823, forward strand.
TTCAAGAGCGGATGCCAGCAAAGAAACCGGAGACTGGGTAGTCCTCCGGGAAGGCAGTTCCCAATTCGTTGGTTATGACCAAAACGAGGTCGATGCAACCAGTATCCTGAAATACCGTCAATTGCTGGTCAAAGGAAAGCCGGTTTATCAGCTGGTCCTGGAGACAACGCCATTTTATGCTGAAGGCGGTGGCCAGGTAGGTGATACCGGTACGTTATGGTTTGGGGGTGAGGCCATCCGGGTTATCGACACCATTAAAGAAAATGACCTCTTTATTCACCTGGTCAGCAAGCTTCCCGATGCCAGCACGCTGAAGCAGCCTGTGAAAGCAGTCATCGACACGGGTCGCCGGCGCCTGATCGAGAACAACCACTCGGCAACGCATCTGCTTCATGCCGCATTGCGACAGGTTCTTGGCGATCACGTCCACCAGAAAGGATCATTGGTTACTGAAGATTATCTGCGTTTCGACTTCTCGCATTTTAAGAAGGTCGAACAAGACGAGCTGGACCGCATCGAACAGATTGTTAATGCCAAAATCCGTGAAGACATTCACCGTGGTGAAGACCGGGGAATCCCCATCGAACAAGCCAAAGCCGCCGGAGCGATGATGCTCTTTGGTGAAAAATATGGTGATACCGTGCGGATGATCACTTTTGATCCGGGTTATTCCCGGGAATTATGCGGTGGTTGCCATGTAGGGGCCACCGGAAAGATCGGACTCTTTAAGATCACTGCCGAGTCAGCCGTTGCTGCCGGTGTACGCCGGATCGAAGCCAAAACAGCAATAGGCGCGGAGACGATGGTCCGTGATGAAGAAGCCACGCTGCGCAATATTCGGCAACTGGTCAAATCCCAGCAGGATCCTACACCTCAGATTGAGCAATTACTGGAAGAAAACCGCACCTTAAAACAAAAGATTGAAGCATTGCTAGGCCAACAGGCCGTGGCCTTGAAAGCAGAATTAGCAAAAAAGGCAAAAAGCCATGATGGCTTCCGGATCGTCGCCGAGGTCGTCCAAATTGAAGACAGCAAAGTCCTGAAAGATCTCGTCTTCCAGCTGGAAGCAACCCTGCAACCTGCTGTTGTGGCGATTGGGTCCGCCATTGATGACAAACCTCAATTATTGATCAAAATCAGTCAGTCCCTGGTTGATGATAAGGGCTGGCACGCTGGCAATCTGGTTCGCGACGCGGCCAAGGCCATTAAAGGCGGTGGCGGAGGTCAAGCCTTTTTCGCTTCCGCAGGAGGTAGTGATGCCGGGGGATTAGGGGCTGCCATAGATACCGTCCGAAAGGCAGTCGGTGGATAGCGTTCTTCCCCTGCATTTTGACGCAGGGGAAGTCAAATTCCTGGTGATTGACCATATGGATGTCGGGTCAGTTTTTGCTGTTTACTTCACGTAATAATACATCAACCGCTGCCTTTAACTGCTGATCATCACCGACCTTGTATTCCGGATCATTCTCCACTTGGATATCAGGAACTGCAGGTCCGTGTTCCATATTTTTACCAGTGGCTTTGACATACCAGGCGCGGAACGGAAGCCGGACAAAAGATCCATCCATCAAGCCATAACCTCCCGTCGATATGACCGCACCAAAAGTGGCCTTACCAACCAGTTTCCCTATCCCCAGTGTTTTGTACGCATGGGAAAAGATTTCTGCATTGGAATAACTGGACTCATTGCACATGGCAATGGAAGGCTTGGTCCAGGCGGACAAGGGCAACCGCTCCCCAAAAGGATAGTGATCTTTGAACCGGGTATTTTCTTTTTTGAGGTCATCGGCGGCTCCGCGAGGAATGGTATAGGCATGTTGACGGACGTTAAGGACGGCCATCAACATATCGGTGGTCCACCCTCCCCCATTGTAGCGGACATCAATCACAACCCCTTCTTTTCCGCTGCCGCTGGCCATCAGTTCCCGTTCAAATCGTTCGAAACTCGGCCAGTTCATACCCTGTATATGAATGTATCCCAACCTGCCATTGGAATATTTCGTCGTTAGGTCTTTGCGTTGCTGCACCCATTCATCGTAGAGGTCTCCATTGATGGAAACGGAAGGGCGCAGAACCACTTCCCGGGTTGACCCATCCTTGGCACGTATGCTCAGCAAGGTCCGTTGGTTGGCGGTATTTGCTAAAAGCTGGTAAAAGTTGCCGGATCCGGTGACTGCCTGATCATTGACGGTAGTAATGATATCGCCGACCTGCAATGCGCCTTCATTTGCAGCCGGAGTATTGGGTACGATATGGACTACCTCAACCCCCTGGCTTACCGGCTTAACTTCTGCGCCAAGCTTGCCAGTGGTTTCCCGCTGGGTTTCTTCCGGCGTCGAACCGAATAAGCCCATGTGGCTGGAGTTGAGCTGACCCAGTAATTCATTGAACAAATAGATGAAATCCTGTTTTGTCGAGGCAGCCAGCGCCCATGGCTTATACTTATTCTTCAGCGCCGTCCAATCGTATCCATGAAACTTCGGATCGTAAAATCCTTCTTCGATGGTTTTCCAGGCTTCTTCAAAAACCTGCTCCCTTTCAGCAACCTGATCTATTCGCATTTTCGCAATAAATGGCAGTCGCTCCGGTTTCCCATCCGGCAGTTTGAGGCGATTGATAACCCCGGGCGTGGCGAAATAGTACAGATAGTCGTCTTTAGGCCCCAATTGCGTTGCCCAGATGCGCCCATTACTAAGAACCGTCTTCAGTTCGGAACCGTCCCATTTGATGCTTTTAAATTCCGGATCCCCTTCCGATCCGGCCCGGCCGCCATTAAAGGTGGTAAAGAAAAAAGTCTCCCCATCCTTGGAAATGGACAAGTCTCCTTCATTACCCGGAAAATGAGTTACCTGAACCAGCCGCTCATAGATAGCATCGAGATCAATCTCCAGGCTGTCAGATCCTTTCTTATCTTCTTTCTTCCCATCCTTCTTATCGGCAAATAACTCCGTCTCCTTATCCCCTTCCCAATCGGGTTTGCTTTTTTCCCAATCCTCTTTTTTCAACCAGGCAAACCACACATCGTTGTCCCCATTGTTCCGGATAGACATAAATCCCAGTTTACTGCCATCCGGACTCCAGAAGGGCTGGGAATCATCGCGAGGATGCATGGTAACGTTAACGGGTTTGACGTGATTATCAATGGGTTGGATGTACACCTCCGAATTGAAATCGAGATCGGATAAGGCATACGCTAACCATCGGCTATCAGGACTCCACGCTACTCCCCCCGGCGTATCCCAGCCATCCTGCATCACGACAGGATTATTCAGTAAACCAGTGCTATCCACATCCATGACCACCAATTTACCTCTGCCCTGGATGATGGAAACCTTACTGTGGTCCGGAGAGAGGATCAATTCGGTTTCATCTTCTGGCGTCCTCGTAATTCGCTTAACACTAAATTTTAAGGTAAGGAAAGGATTAGCTTGTTTTGGATCCGAGGATTTCGCCGAATACACTTCGTAGTTTCCATCCCGGTCCGAAACAAATAGCAGGACAGAATCACTGACCCAAACCGGATTACGGTCTCTGAACGGATGATTGGTCAATTGGGTCGTTCTGTCAATATCTTTATCCACGGCTTTAATAAAAATATCACCGTGAATGGTCATCGCTATCATTTTGCCGTTGGGTGAAACGGCGTATTCATCGGCGCCATTGGTAAAGGTTTTGTCTACGACAGGGTCAAACCGGTCGTCTCCGGTCAGGGACAGTTTTATCGGTGAAGATTTACCTTGTTTGAGATCCAGTCGAAGGATTTCATCCCCACGCTCGATAACTCCGATATCGCTCATACCTACATCAAAGTAGCGTACTCCGGTCCCTTTAAAATTAGTCACCTGACGTGGTTTACCTGCACTGGCATCCGGGCTTATGGGAGCTGCAAATAGATTGTAACGTCCGTCTTGTGCGGACAACCAATACAATTGATTGTCTTTGCCCCAGGCTGGCTCGATATCCTGGCCATCAAAACTGGTGATCTGATGATAGGTTTTGGAAGGGATGTGGTAAATCCATATATCCCGGTTTGCCGGACCGCGATAATCCTCCCGGCTAATCCGGCAGGATCCACGTTCGAAGGCAATCATTTTCCCATCCGGGGAAAGCACAGGGTTATATCCCAGTGCATCCAGCAAACGACCTGGAGTACCACCCTGAGCAGGTATCGTATGAATTTCATATTCCCGTTCGACCGAAGTGAAGTCCCGGTTGGTTGTAAAATAAATCTGGCCATCCGAGCCCCAGCAGGGTTCACGGTCGGCTGCAGAGTGATAGGTCAGCCGCTTGACGGATTTACCTTCACGATCTACCGTAAAGAGATCATCATTGCCGAACCGGTTGCCAATAAATACAATGGACATCCCATCAGGACTCCAGTGCGGCTCATACTCATATGCTTCATGGATGGTCAGCCGCTGTGGGGCCGATCCATCTGATTTAGCCACCCAGATGTCTCCCTGGAAAGAAAAGGCAATGGACTGACCGTCCGGACTTATGGCCGGATAGCGAATGATGGGTTGTGCATCAATTGAAAAATAGGAAAGCAGGAGCAGAATTGTCAGGTTCAGATACCTTGTCATCTCGGTAAATTTTGATACCCAATAATAACCATTTCAGGCAATTTACCGGTCAATCAACCGGATTAATGCGCCTTGCGAGTACCAACTTAGACAGAATCCGACAGGTAGTCCAGTTAAAAGACTTCAACCTAAGTCTAATAGACAACTAAACCAACTCAATAAACCAAAGACTTAAAGAAGGAATAATACGTCCATGACCGTACGAACGGTCACCTATTCGTAAAAAATACCAATGAACCGGCCATTATCATTTGCCACCGTTTCATTCCCCTACCCGCTCGCAGGCGTTGGATGAGATCATAGATCCAAAAAAAATCCCGTTCATCATGAGCTTGGTTGTTCCGTACCAAAATGCCCGGAAATTGAGGTCATCCGCAAAATTGATGACCCGCCCACGACCTAATTGATTGACGATCACCTCCGGGCTTCCATCGAGTTCGCTCAAATAGGCTGACGGTACATAACCACTTAACCGCGCATGGTCAGTATAAAGAACCGGGGCCGCATTTTTATTGACCGGTGAATCGAATAAGGTGTTTCCACGTCGGAAAACAGGCAATTGCTCCCGGGTATAGCCAAACGAAAGCGGATGAGTGAGGTCCATTTTTGCCTGCATGATGGCGCCGGCTATGTATCGCGTACGCTGATAATCACCAAGTTCTCCATAAGGCAAGGTGGTATCATTTCCCTTCAGGCTTTTGCGACCTACTTTGGCGAGGCTATTGGATGTTGCCCAAAGTGCGGCACCCTCCATATTTATGAGAATGCCTCCTCCTTGCACCCAGGACTTCAATTGTTCTACGCCTGCCTGACTGATACGGGGTGATCCATCCGGGATGATGACCGTCGTATAACGATTCAAATCCAAGCGGGAAAAATCTGTCGAGGGAATTAATGTGACAGGTATCTCAAAGCGCTGATCCAGCATGAACCAAATCTCACCGGCATCACTTGACTGGATGCCTTCTCCAATAACCAGGGCTATCTTTGGTTCCTGGATTGCTGATGTATTGGGACTACCCAGGTTGATCGGGTGGGTATACCCACTGGACAATGCATAAGCATTTACACCCAATTTCTGACATAGTGATTCAAGCAAAGCATGGATGGCATCCGGATCCATGGACTGGTTAGCTACCGGAAGGATAAGGCACCCGGCCGCAAAGTCTCTGTGCTCCATGCCCACCACACCCTTAAGCGGCTCATTGTTTACACGTACATGCAATCCTTTGGATAAAAGCTGATATGCGATCGAAGGCGTATAGTAATCCTCCCAGGGAACCATATAGGCATAACTTGCTTTTCCACCCTGGATCATTCCCGGCTTGATCATTCCGTCTGCCGGATTGCCCACCAATTCCGGACGGAAACTTTTGGCATCCAGTGTGGCGTATTCCACATTATAGGCAAGAGGCATGGTCCAGGTGGATATGTCGTAGAAGATACTGTCTTCAAAATGCGTTATCGTTTCAAACAAAGCGCGCACCACCCGGTACTGGGTCTGATCCATAGGGATGATGTAGGCATCTTCATCGAAAGCTTTACCCTGAACAGAAACGGGTTGTTTTAGGTGGTAAATGTTAATTTGTTGTTGCTTGAGTTGATCCACCAGGCGGGTAACCTTTACCGGATCTTTTTTGTCCTGAAAGACATACGCTTTGACTGGGAATGACTTTGCTTCTTTCGCATTGTCAATAAAAAACTGCCGTTGATAGATCAACAAGTCTTTACGTAGCCCGATTGCCGCACGATAGGTCGATAATGCCGTATTCACGTGATTGCGGATGGCGTATGGAAATGAGAGCAACCCATTGTCCGTTTCCCTGAGGTGGCCGCGTGCTGACGCCTGCTCAAAGAGGATTCCCACACATCCGTTCATATCGGGATAGGAAGAGCCTTTCCCATAGTAATAGTCATCGTAATTCTGCTGTGAAAAATACAGGGAACCGATACTATCCAATGCTTTGACATGGTATTCAGCTATTGCAAAGGTGAGTTCCTGGTTTATTTTCGGAGTCAAAGGATGTACGCGTCGCTGATCACCCGGCATAAAAAAGAACGTACTATTAGAACCCATTTCATGGTGGTCCGTCAGAATATTGGGCCTCCAGGCGTAAAAATTGGCTACGCGGCCACGGGATTCGGGATGTTGCAGCAGCATCCAGTCCCGGTTAAGGTCGAACCAGTAGTGATTGGTACGGCCACCCGGCCAAGGTTCATGCAATTCTTCCGAGGCCGGATCAGCGATCAATTCCTGTCCCTTGTAACTGTTTACCCAACCTGAAAATCGCTGCAACCCATCGGGGTTAAAACAAGGATCGAATAAAACCACCACGTGATCCAATATATCCATGACCTCTTTGCTCTGTCCTGCTGCCAGATAATATGCCGTCAACAAGGCAGCATTGGCTCCGCTGGGCTCGTTGCCATGGATGCTATATCCCTGGTACAATACCGTCGGCATATCCTCAGGGTCCATACCCACATCCTGACCGGGATCGCACCAGGCCTGGTGCTTTGCCTGAATGGCCTTGATGTTCCGCTGATTTGCTGCGGACGTAATGGTTAATAACAAAAGCGGTCGGGCTTCATACGTGCGGGCATATTCTTCGACCGTAATACGATCCGATTCGCGGGCGAGCAGCAGCATGTATTGATACAGCCGGTCATGACTTACGTGCCACGCACCTACCTCGTGGCCAAGAAATGCTGCCGGCGTAGTTATGTTGGGATTGTAATTTATATCGGGAAGGTAATAGCTGAGCGTCGGCTCCTGCCCCGAAAGAGTGCATGAGGCATAAACCCCCAGAGCGATAAGAATGGACTTGGCTATTTGTGTTACTTTTGCAGGTAGAAACGGATTCAAAAACGTATGCATTGGATTCTGATTGTTAGCATGATTTTATTGGTCGCGGCACTATTGGTGACCAATATCTATTACCGGATCAAAGTATTAAAACTTTCCAGAAAACTAAGCCGGTCGAAGATTGAAATTTCACCCAAAATGTTGTTTCAACCCGGCTCGGAAAAGGAAGATCTCCTAAATCGTTATCCTGGTCACCGGAAGGACATCTTACAACTTGCCAGCTATATGAAGCAATCGATGCGTACATTTATCGTTTTACTGGCCGCTATCCTGTTGATAGCCTGGTTATTTAACAATGGATGGATAAATCCAATCTAATCTGCCAATTATGCGCATAGGAGTCGCCGGTGCCGGGCATCTGGGAAAAATCCACTTGCGGTGCATCCAACAAATATCTGAATACGAGTTGGTTGGGTTTTACGACACCAACCCGGATACCCGTGAAATGGTTACTGCTGAGTTTGGCGTGAAGGCATTTGACGATTATACTTCTCTGGTAGCATCTTGTGATATCCTGGATATTGTCACACCAACCGGCACCCATTACGCGCTTGCTTCGGAAGCCCTGATTACAGGTAAACACGTATTCATTGAAAAACCTGTTTGTGCTACCATGCTGGAAGCCAGGGAATTGTTGCAATTGGCCAAAAGTAAGGGCTTAAAAGTTCAGGTAGGCCATGTGGAACGGTTTAATCCGGCTTTTCAGGCAATAGAACCCTATGGATTTGAACCCATGTTCATCGAGGGGCATCGTCTTGCCCAGTTTAATCCGCGAGGCACGGATGTATCCGTTGTCCTCGATCTGATGATCCATGATCTGGATCTGATTCTGCACCTGATCCATGCTCCGGTTAAAGAAATCCATGCCAATGGCGTGGCCGTCATCTCCCGGGAACCGGATATTTGCAATGCCCGGATCGTATTTGAAAACGGCGCCACGGTCAACCTGACCGCAAGCAGAATCTCCTTAAAAAACATGCGCAAGTTACGCTTGTTTCAACCGCACTGTTATGTATCCATCGACTTCCTTGAAAAAGAAGTTCAAATCGTACAGCTTGCTGATGAAATCAGTCCGGATCAGGTTTCAGAGTACATTCCTCTCGATACGGGTAATGGACGAAAATACATTAAGCTTGAAAGTCCGGTCGTTCAACCCAACAATGCCATTGTTGATGAGTTGAGAAAATTTCTGCAGAGTATCCAGGAAGACCGGCCTGTCCTGGTTGATCTTGAAGACGGTACCCGCGCACTCGATATCGCATTCCGGATTATGGAGAAGATCAAAGCTTCACATGCGGTCCTTTAAGTGGCTGATGGTGGTGATCCTGATCTTCGCAGGAGGTTTCATTTCAGGGTGTTTTAAAGATATCCCTGCATTCACCTATCTGGAATTGCATCCGGCCATTTTTTACCTTCGTAACTCCGAAATTAATTCAGACCAGGACATTACAGAATATCATCTGTATGGCTCGGAAGGCTTTTTAGGAGCTTTCCGAACAAATGCCATTGCTCCCATCGGCTTTCCAAGTTACAACAAGAACATTACCATTTTTCCCGGGGTTCGTGAAAATGGGCTTCAACTCTATCCTGCTTTCTATCCCATGCTGGAGCCTGCTATTATAGCACCCTCTACCCAGCCCGGGAGCACTGAATCAATCCAGCCCGTTTTTACTTATAAAGACGGTGTAAAATTTCGATGGCTGGAACCTTTTCGCGACCAGCTTTCACTGGACCTGGACCTGGATCAAGACAGTTTTACACATCTCAGGATTCTTCCGGGTATTGGCATTGGTGGAACGGGTGCGGGTACGGCGAATCTCACCAAAGCGCACCCTGTCATTGAGGTTACGACTTCTGCAGCCCTAACCCAACTGCCCAAAGATGGCACGCCTATCTGGATGGAAATGCATTACAAAGGAGATGTATTACTGCAAATAGGACTCCGGGGTGTGGCTCCGGGCCTTAACCCGGTGATCAATTATAAGCTGGCCCTGTTCCCCAAAGCAGACTGGAACAAAATATATATTAACTTTACCCCCGATGTACAATTGTCCGACCTTACGGAATATCAGGTTGTATTCCGGGCAGAGCTACCGGATACCCTATCGGAAGGGTCTGTATATCTGGATAATATTAAATTGTTACATCTGTAGATGAATCGCCAGAGACGCCTGTTAGATACGCGGATATACATCGCTGCCGATTTCCTCATGGCAGCGCTTGCCTGGACCTTGTTCTTTATTTACCGAAAAAATCTGGAGAATGGCTCCATCCTGCTCCCGGCTGACTTGAACGACATCAACTACTTCTATGCCGTGGTGATCATCCCGATCGGATGGATTCTCTTTTATTACATCTTTGACAAATACAACGACATCTACCGACTTTCCCGCCTGGCGACCTTCACCAGGACCTTTTTCCTGAGCTTCATGGGCGTCGTCTTTCTGTTTTTTACCCTTATCCTTGACGATTTTATTGTCAATTACCGGACCTATTACCAGTCCTTTCTGACGCTCTTCTCGCTGCATTTTCTACTCACGGTAACTTCGAGGATGATCCTGCTCACCCGGGCTTCCCGCAAATTAAAAGCTGGTCTGGTCGCTTATAACACCATCATCATTGGTGGAGACACAACTGCTTTGGAATTGTATCAGGACATCATCTCCCGCCCGAAAAAATTGGGCCATAAATTTGTTGGCTTCATTGACAGCAATAGTAAATCAAAAAACCTACTGGCCCAGCATCTTCCTAAGTTGGGTAATATTTCCGAGCTACCGGATATCATTGAACATCAGGAAATCGAAGAGGTATTGATCGCCATTGAAACGTCGGAACACAACCGACTGAAAAGCATCCTGAATATCCTGTTTGATTACGATGACCGGGTCTTGGTGAAGATCACCCCGGACATGTACGACATCATGTTGGGTACCGTAAAAATGAACCATGTATACGGCGCCATATTGATTGAGATCCAGCCTGTACTAATGCCCAAGTGGGAGAAAATGGTCAAGCGGCTTATGGATATCATAATCAGTCTGATTGCATTAGTCATCCTGTTTCCACTCATCATTTACATCATCATCCGGGTACAGTTATCTTCTCCCGGACCTATCTTTTTTACGCAAGAGCGAGTCGGCCAGGGAGGTGAACCATTTAACATCATTAAGTTTAGATCCATGTTTGTGGATGCCGAACCTAATGGGCCCCAATTGTCCCATTCCGATGATGAACGGTGTACGCCGTGGGGTCGAATTATGCGAAAATGGCGCCTCGACGAAATACCACAGTTTTGGAACGTCCTAAAAGGAGATATGTCTTTGGTTGGACCACGTCCGGAAAGACGCTACTACATCAATAAAATCCTGCAAAAAGACCCTCACTTCAAACACCTCCTCAAAGTCCGGCCGGGAATTACCTCGTGGGGACAAGTTAAATATGGTTATGCTTCAACCGTAGAACAGATGGTGCAACGCATGAAATTCGACATACTCTATCTGGAGAACATGTCCCTGGCACTTGATATCAAAATTATGTTTTACACCGTCCTGGTTATCCTCCAGGGAAAAGGTAAGTGATCTTTACGCATTGATCGTACCCAGCCGAATGAAATAGGGAAATGTAACGCCAACCTTTGGTGCTTCCTGCAATATTTCCTTAATCTCGACCATCAGACTATCGACCGGATTCACGCCGTATTTTTGGATGTATTTTTGTACACTGGACCAGGTATTAAAATAACCTTCCAAAAGGTCCATACCCCATTCAAAAGATTGACTAAATTCTGGGCTGGGAACTTCCGCAAACGGAAAGTCAAGATTGCGGTAATGTTCATCGACATGCTGTCTTTCCATGGAAAGAAATTCTCCGAAGGTCTTGCGGTGAAAGGCAAGCAACACTTCCTCCAACCCAGCGATTTGCAAGGATCCGTAGCCTAATGCCGCTATTTTAGCGTTGGGTTTGGCGACCCTCCTCACCTCCCGATAAAAAGCAGGAAGATCAAACCAATGGATGGCCTGGGCGATGGTCACGAGGTCCACCGAGGAATCTGCCAAGGTGGTGTTTTCAGAAGGACAATGGATGAACGCAACATGCTTAGGCCCCTGAGCAAACCGCAGCTGTTGAGCGCTATGATCCGTAGCATAAACCTGTGTAAACCCGGGAGCGAGTTGCCTGGCCAGCTGCCCATTTCCCGTGCCTGCATCCCATAGCGTTTCCTGACCTACTACATGATCGAGGAGAAAATCAATCAATTCCTGCGGATACGCCGGGCGATACTGTGAGTAACCCTCCGCCTGCCGCGAAAAGTGGTCATTACCGGTCAATTCCTTTCACATTTACTGATGAACTAAATTATCATCCAGAATTAACTCCAATTTAAGTCGGTTTAACATTATGCAAATAGTTATAAGATGACAACAAAGGTAAATTGGCGAAAAGTATCACAATGAAACGGATATATACTTCCTTACTCCTGCTTTCCATTTTCTTGCTGGAAGAAAGCTGCATCTCCAATCCTAAATACGATTCTGAAAGCATTTCGAACGCCAGGGTAACGTCTGTTAAAGTAGTACATTCCAATACGGAAGACCGTATGGTAACCTTAATCGAACAAGCCATGATGCGTAGGGAATGGAAAGTGATTGCAAATAATCGGGTGTCTACCTTCTTACCCACCGGTGCACCGGTTTCCATACAGGTGTCGGATACTGTTTTCTCCATACCCCAGTCCGGCCTGATCGCTCAGGAACTGTTTCAAGAAAAACAATCTGACTGCATCCTGCGGTATACCTACCAAAATTTTTGGAGAGAACGTGTTGCAAATTTTAATGCTTCTTTGATCCAAACTGCCACCGGTGAAGTATTATCTACATTTGATTTTAAACAAAAAATGGGCATTGGCAGTAAACCGATTAAAGCCGTTCTCGATAAAATGGCTACAGCATTTGCCGTACATCTCCAGTAATGCTCAGATCCTTACTTACAACTTTCGTCCCAGGTGGTCCTATCCCATTGTGGTTTAATAACCGATACGATATCAAACACTTGAAATTATCCAATATCACGGTGAAAGCAACTCGATCACCCACCCGCCATCGTCCTGGGGAGAATAGTAAAAACGGTCATGTAGCCGGTTTTCCTGCCCCTGCCAAAACTCAAAGTGGACCGGTTTAACCCGGTAGCCTCCCCAAAAATCGGGCAACGGGATGTTCCCATCCTTGAATTTTTCCTTCATATGCTCCCACTGCATCATTAACGCTTTACGGGATGAGATCACACTGCTTTGTTGAGATATCCAGGCGCCGAGCTGACTTCCCCGCGGCCGGGATATAAAATAGGTTAACGATTCCGCGGTTGATATTTTACTGGCTGTACCGGTTATGATCACCTGGCGATGCATCTCGATCCAGGGGAACATCAACGCGACTTGTGGGTTTTCGTTGATCTCTTTGGCCTTACGGCTTCCATAATTGGTAAAGAAAACAAATCCATCCCGGTCAAAGGACTTCAAGAGAACAGTCCTGATTGAAGGAGCGGCACCAGCCGAAGCCGTGGCCAGACTCATGGCATTGGTATGGTCCCCATAGCGTTCGCTGGCTTCTGTAAACCACCCTTCAAATTGGGTGAAAGGGTCCGGATTCATATCCTCCAAACTGATTTCAGGAGCCCGGTACTCCTTTCTCATCTCGAATAACTTCATTATTCAGTGTTTTCCTTTAAGCAAATATCCACTGTTAACGTGAGAGGGCTACTCCACAAAGATACGGAGGTCCAGCATTCCACCTGGATATGATTCTTTGCTAAAACCTGTATTTTTTATTCCCCAGGCTGAAGCCATGGGATTATGTGGGATTTCGCCTTTGATAGGATTTGCTCAGACTGAAGCCAGGGAACTATGGGAGTTTCACCTGTGATACCTCTTTTACTTCTTTTCCCTTCTCCCTTTTCCTTAATCAATATCCCTGGACTTCCTTAATGCTTCCCGGTATTCAGACAGGATGTTGGATTTCGATATGAAGCCTTTGTACTTTCCCTGATCAAGGACCGGCAAGTTCCAGGCTCCTGTTTTCTCGAACTTGGAGAGCACCGAGGACATCGGCTCATTCCATTCGATGGTAGTTGGAGGAAGAACCATCATATCTTTTACTTTCAACTCCTGATACCGGCTGGTGTCAAACATAATCGGACGGATATCATCCAAAAGCAACACACCCATTAATTGCCCGGCTTGAACGACCGGAAATATATTTCGCCGGGAACTGGCAATAATTTTCACCAGATCCCCAAGGTTCGTTTCCGGATTGATCTGTCGCAAATCGGTTTCCAATAGATCCTGCATCTCCATCTGATGCAGGGATATGGCTTCCTGGTGTTCAAAGTTGATGTCTTCCAATAACTTGGATTGCAAGTAGATCGGCTTCTGGTGGAAGTACAATTTCATAAAATAAGCGCAAGCAACTATGATCATCAATGGGATAAACAGGGTATAACCTCCAGACATTTCTGCGATCAGAAAGATAGCTGTCAACGGGGAATGCATGACACCTGCCAATACACCACTCATCCCCAGCAGGATGAAATTTGTCGGGTTGATTTGCCAGGATGGAAAGGCCAAGATGACCAGCGTATAAAATAGAAATCCCAGATACGCGCCGGTGATAAACGATGGAGCAAACATTCCCCCATCACCACCTCCACCCAGGGTCAGGCTGGCGGCTATCGGTTTCAACAAAACCAGTGCGGTCATAAAAATGGACAAAAAAAGCGCTGTACCAGGTAAAAAGCTGAACAAAGAGGATTCGTAGAGTCCGTTTACCTCATGGTCCAGTAAAAACCGGACACTCAGGTATCCTTCCCCATAAAATAAGGGAAATGCGTAAAGCAGGCCGCCTAACAATAATCCGCCCACAATAGCCCTAAGATACCAGCTCTCCATTTGCTTCAATTGGTTCTGTACCCAACCTCCAACTTTCGTATAATAGATGCTGGTAACTCCTGAAAGCAACCCCAACAGGACAACGAGCGGAACCTCATTCGCCTTAAACACCGACACTTCCGATATTTGAAACAGTACTTCACCATCCATAAAAAGCTGGGAAAACAAACTACCGGAGGCAGCAGAGATGAGTACCGGAATAAATATCTCGGTAGAAAAATGGGGGATTAATACCTCCAGCGCAAACAAAGTACCAGCAACCGGAGCATTAAAAATAGCGGCCAGACCAGCAGCTGATCCACACCCAATGAACAGCGTCCTGAACTTGTGCCCTAGATTAAAAAAGGATGCCAGATTGCTACCAATAGCGCTTCCTGTAACCACGGCCGGAGCCTCCAGCCCGGCGCTACCCCCGAAACCCATTGTCAGGCCCGAGGTGATCATCCGGGTATACATAAGCATCCCGGGGATACGCGCATTCGTACGAGCGATCGAATAAATGATGCTGCCGATTCCTGAAAAGGTCGATACTTTCTGAAAGAAAAATCGCTTTAGAGCACTGACCAGCAGGATCCCCAATAAAGGCACAAAGAGGAAAAACCCCTTGGATGTGAGGGTCGTGGTATAGATTTCAACCGTATTAATTATGGTCTTCAGCAAAACAGAGGCCAGTCCGGCAACGACGCCCACCAGAACCGCCAGCAAAAGGACAAAAGTGTAGTCTCTTAAGTAGCGCCTCCGCCATGCAAGCACCTTAATGTAAATCCGGTCAATCAATCGCACTTCCCTTGATTATTTCGCCCTGCGAAGGTAACAAGGAAATCGGTTCATTTTTTTGATTGAACAGCGAAACCTCTCATCCGCCTCACAATTCAAGCCACGAGTTATTTGATGGTGCCATCCTCCAGCAGATTAATGACCAGGCGCCGGTATAACAAATCGAATTTAGCAATGGTCAACGTGTTAACCGCTTGTTCGTATTGGTTCTGCGCATCCAATAATTCATAATTATTGACGATACCAAGTCCAAACCGCTGTTGCATATTGTCCAACGTAGTCTTCAGGTATTCAACATTTGACTGAGCCGCTGTCATTTCCTCCCGGGCACTGCGCAGATCCGTAAGTAACTGCTGCACTTGTTGTTGTAACCTGTTCAGGTTTTGTTCCTGGGTATTGCGGGCCAGGTTGAGCGCGTTTTCCTGGCGATGCACCTCGGCACGTCGGCTACCCCGGTCATAAATCGGAACATTAAGGGCCACCCCTACACCCAGCCCGAGGTTTTGATTCAATTGCTCAAAATAAGAGGTGGAACCAAGGGTTGAATAGTTGGTATTTACGCTGGCACCTGCATACAGAGTTGGCAGGTATCTTGATTCCGCAATGGAAATATTCGTTTCTGCCAGCAGTACGTTTTGAGCGTCTGCCTGAAGCCCAGGATGACTTTTCAGCAATCGCTGCATGACGGAGCTGAAGGAATAGGCTTCCTCAGCAACTGCTCCCAAAACATCCGGTTCCTGTAAATTCAAAGGAGCTTCCGGATCCAGGTTCAGCAGGTTACGCAACTGATGGCCGGCATTTTCCATGGCATTCAGTCGCTGGATGCGATCCTGTGTATTGCGGGCAAGCTGGGCTTGCCATTGCAAGCGGTCAACCGCCGGTGCTACCTCCGCCTTGATGCGTTCATCGACCTGATCCAACTGGTGCTGAGAGATGGCCATTTGCCCTTCGGCATTCTTGATGCGCTCGGCTTCAAACAAATGCGTAATGTAAGCCAACAGCACATCCATCCGGGTATTCAACCGGGTCTCCTGACTGCGTAAATCCAAAGCTGCCAATGATTGCTGCGCAGCTATGATTTCACGTCGCAATTGTCCACCCTGAAATACCGGGACACTGCTCCGCAGATTAAAACTGTTAAACCCCAGATTCTGGGATTCAAACAAGTTGGTCGTCGGGTCAATCGTACGACCAAAGCTATAGCTAAATTGGCCATCCGCCGAGAGGTCAGGCAATAGTGCCTGCTTGCTTTCACGCAAATTAATTTCCGCGCGATGCAAATCGAACGTACTGGCCTGAACCGCCAGACTTTGTTTCTCCACCAAATCCATACATTGCTGGATGGTCAATGATTCCTGACCACGAACCGTAAGTGCCAGCATCATCATTCCAGCATACAAGGTTCCTTTCAATACTTCATTCCAATTCATCGTTGTGGTATTTTTATTCATTTTATGCTTATACAATTTTAGGCGGGAATCACCATAACACTTGCTTCCGCCTGTTTCATTATTGACCATTTATTGTTGAGTGAGTCATGCGGAGTCCCCTCGCCTCTCCGTATCGTTTCCAAGGAGAAATTCCACATTGTACTCCCAATCAACATTCAACCTTCCGCATTCAACCTTCCTTAAGCACTTCCATCATCATTTTTCGCTGACGGTTCCAATCGTCAGTCCGAATAAATGTCAATGGAACAAAGGTCTCGGTCGGCGATCCAATGTGATAGATGCTCCATTCTTCGCCATATTCCCGAATGATATCACGAATGCATTCGATGCGTTCATCCAGGGTATGCACGCATTCATCCCAGGTAAACACCTGGACTTTGAAATGCAATTTTTGTTTCTTCCCCTGGATATTCATTTCCATGTCTATGTCCTGAATACCCGGGACGGACGGAATTGGTATGGCTAATTGTAACATTTGCTCTGTTTTTTAAAAAATTAATAATTATGACTATTGATCTTTTAAGATCTGCGCCGGGTTTGAACTAGCAGCCCGAATACTGAAAAAGGTGACGATGACGATTGCAAAAAGCAAAGCCAATGAACCGGTAAGCGCAAAGGTCCACCAGGGCATAGCGATGCGGTAGGCAAAACCCATCAACCAGTTATGCATCAAGTAATACGATACGGGTGTGGAGATAACAACCGCAAAACCGACCAGCCCCAGATAATTCCTGGAAAACATTCCGATAATCGTTGTAGTCGAGGCCCCCAATACTTTTCGAATGCCGATCTCTTTAAATCGCTGTTCCACACTGTATGTTGTAAGGCTGATGATACCCAATAGTGCAATGAAAACGGATAAAATTGCACACCAGGAAATGGCACCTTGAAGCCGCCTTTCACTATTATACACCTGATTTAAGGCGTCATCTAAAAACCAGTGATCCATGGGAACATCGGGTAAAATCTTTTTCCAGGTCCTTTGGATGGCAGCCACTCCATCTTGAACATTTCCTGGCTTCAGCTTGACCACCATGTTTTCAAAATGATCGTTCCAGGGTGAGCAGGTTATGATCAACGGCTGGATCGGTTCGTGCAAGGAGGCGAAATGAAAATCTCCGACAACTCCTTTTACAAGGTGTTCCCCATTTCTTGAAATCTTTTTACCGATCGGCTCACTCCAATTCATTTGCCGGATAAAGGCTTCATTGACCAGGTAATCCTGGCGGTCTCCAGGGTTGTCCCGTGTCAATGGACGCCCCTCCTTAAACCTGAATCCGAATAATTCATAGAAACCATCATCCACATCCACAACCTTCACGAGAATCGGGTCTTTCAAACCCTCAGGAAGGTATCCATTGGAAGTAAATCCTTTACCCGGTAATTCCGAACATGCTGCAACTCCTGCAACCTGTGTTAGCTTACGCATTTCTGCTTCAAGGGGATCGATCATAGCTTGTGTTTCAATCCCGATTAATGGTAAAACCAAAACATTTTCTTTCTCGAAGCCGAGTGTAGTGGTTTCAGCGAATCGCAGTTGTTGCGCAATTATTAATGTACCGGTAATCAAAATCATGGATGCAACAAATTGGAATATGACCAAGCCATTTCTCAATCCAATTTTATTCCGTGGACTGGAAGATCCTTTTAATGACCTGGATGGATCCAGCGAGGCCAGAAATAAGGCAGGATACATTCCGGCACCAAATACAGTAACTAGCAGAACTGCACCCAAAAGCACCAGGCTCTGCCATTGCCAAATTCCTGCGGCATTTAAGGGCTTGCCAAATATATTGGGTAAAACAGGGACTAATTCCCAGGTAAAAAGTGCTCCCAGGGCAGCTGCCAAAAGAACGATCAGTAATGTTTCGCTTAAAAATTGCTTGATTAATTGTGGCCGGAACGCGCCAAGGGTCTTACGAATGCCGACTTCTTGGGTTCTCTTTCCCGCTTGAGCAGTAGACTGATTGATGAAATTGAAGCAAGCAATCAGCAGGATGACCAGTGCAATGATACTGAGGTATCTTAAATTGCTCCGTAAGCTCGCTGAGTCGTAATTATACTGTAAATGGATCGCTGAAAGCGGTTGTAGTTCGGCATCGAAGCGATCGTTAATAGCCGAATAGGATTCATTAATATGCCGCCACATGAAATCGGGAAACTGCTTTTCGACCGCTTCAACAGGGGTTTGGGGATCCAACTCCAGATAAGTGATGTAACGCATACCTCCATTCCAACCCATGAAGTTGGAAGGGTCTTTATATAATGTTGAAAAAGAAATCAGGGCGTTAAAACGAATGGATGAATTGAATGGAGGTTCTTCGACCACCCCTGTGATCAGATAATCCGCTCCAAAGTTCAGACGTATGGTTTTGCCCACGATATCTGTTGATCCATAAAGACGCATTGCCATTGCATCGGTCAAGACAACACTATATGGACTACTCAGTACCTGTCCGGGATTACCATTAAGTAAGGTGAAGGAAAACAAATCTAAAAAAGTACTGTCCGCATAAAGGACCTGGTCGGTCTTTAAAGCTTGCTCGCCGTGGGAAAAATAAGTCGTAACTGGATTAGCAAAGCGCGTATAATTCAAAATGCCTGAAATTTCTTCCTTACAGGCGGGACCGATGGGTGCCGTAAACTCAGGGCTTTCGCTGGCCAGGACATCTTGCTCATAATTCTTAAAGCCAAGGCGATAAAGCCTGTCCCCTTTCAAGTGAAAATTATCGTAAGCATATTCACTTTGAACATAAATCCCTACGCAAAGTACAACGGCTATTGCTACGGCCAAACCCGCAATATTAATTCCACTTTGGAATTTATTCCGCCATAAGTTTCGCCAGGCATATTTGAGGAACCGATTATTCATTGTTTCCTGGATTTATTTACCATTGATATTATTCATGCATCAATGTTTCCACCGGATTGGCCAATGCGGCCCGGAGCGTCTGGATCCCAATCGTAATCAACGCCAGTAAAATCATCAGCACCGAGCTTCCACCCAAAATCAGGAACCCTAAGGTGATGTGGTATACAAATACGTTGAGAAAGTTGCTTACCAAAATATAGCTGACCGGTAATGCAACGATTAATGCAAAACCCAAAAGAATCAGAAATTGGCGTGACAACTGGAAAGTCAGGTGTGTGATGGAAGCTCCGAGCACTTTGCGAATACCAATTTCCTTAATCTTATTGTTGACTGTAAAAGTGACCATGCCCAATAAGCCCATACTGGCCAAAACGAGTGCTAACAAGGTGAAAAAGCTCATCAATCCGCCGACAAATGTTACGTGATTGTAGGCCTGACGGATATTCTCTTCCATAAATGCCCCTTCAAAGGGGTGTACTGCATCTACTTTTTTCCAAATGCTACGCAGTGATTGCATGGCATCAACGGGGTCACCCGGTGATATCCGAAGGTAGAGCGTACCAAATTTGCTATCCTGCAATTGCAAAGCAAACGGATCTATTCCACTCTCCAGATTCCGGTAATGAAAATCTTCAGCAATCCCACAGACCACCGCCGTTGTCGTATCATCCAACCAAACCGTTTTACCAACCGCATCAGCTGGAGTTCCCCAGTTAAAAGCAGAAACTGCTTTTTGATTAAAAATGAGAAACTTCTGCCTTCCTCCGGATTGCCTTGGAAAATCCTGACCTGCCACCAGTTTAAGTCCCATAACCTGCATAAAATCCGGATCGACCAGTGAGCTGTGAACCTCGCGGTATGCTCCACCCGCTTCGAGCTTTACCGGCATACCCTGCAGATTACTGCTTGCCAGAAACAAAGAACTTTGTGTAATCCCCACTACATGAGGGTCCTGGCTCAACTCATTTTTAAGTATGGCAGGATCATTGCCCTGCAGCGGGACCGTTACCAGATTTTCCTTTTGAAATCCGTAGTCTGTAATCAGCATGAACTTCATCTGTACCCAGATAGCGACAACGAAGACCAGAAAAATCAGGGAAACGGCAAATTGTCCGACCAGCATGATCGATCGCCATCGGAAAGGAGATCGCCCGATAAAGCGTGTAGTTTGTTTTAGAGCTGCCAGTGACCCCATTCTCGCCAGGCGATTGGCTGGAAGCCAGCCCGCAATCAATCCGACGACAGCACCAAATAAAATGAATATTGCCCAATCAAAGGTGTCAGCTTTTAGACCTTCAAAATTCATGGCAACTGGAAAATATCTTGCAACAAAATGGTTTAAGGGAATACTGAACTGGGAAGCAAGCAGCAGAGCGATCAGTGCCGTCAGAACTGACTCTGTTAATATCAATTTTCGCACGTCTGCCTTTTTAGCACCAACCGTCTTCCGGATCCCGATTTCCTTGGTTCGGGAAAGTGCCTGAGCCGTTGCCAAATTAGCGTAATTCAAAGCAGGAAACAGGATCAGCAAGAGTACAATAAAACCTATTCCATACATAAAAAACCAGGGTGCTCCGTCCGTCGTATCGTTCGCTAACCGCTCTGGGGCAGGGGTAATGTTATTTAGACTTTGAGCAAAAAATGAGACATCCTTGTCTTCCATATTGGCTTCGAAACGCTTGTGAGCTATCTGGTCCAAGGCTTTATTCAGGTCCCTTTGCGTGGTACCCGGATTCACCCGCACATAAACGTAACTCATGTAGCGATTGGACCAGTTGTCCAGGATCTTCTCCCCAGCTTCGGCAGGCGGCAAGGCGCGGTCCAGTGCTACCAGGGTGGCCGCAGACGCAAGGACATCAAAGCGCAAATGACTTTTGCCTGGTGGTGATGCAACGATGCCGGTAATTTGAAAATTTCCTTTTCCATTAAGGGTCAGGGTTTGACCAACCGGGTTTTTTCCAGGATACAGCCGGGTAGCCAGATCCTCTGAAATTACCATGGTATTGGGTTGTGCAAGCGCACTTCCCGGATTGCCTGACTCCAGGGTAAATCCAAATACTTCGAAGAAAGAAGGTTCTGTAAAATACCCGTTGACCTGAAGGGTCTTTTTATCTTCGGTGGTAGCATCTGCAGCGTATATGCTTCTCACGAGCCGGACGGTATTCTGTGCCTGACTGAAGTTATTGTCGATGGCATCGCCCAACGGGTATGCAACTGAAGCCAATTTCATCCCATCCTTGTTCTGACAAATAATCCGGTAGACCCGGTCCCGGTCAGGCTGAAAGTTATCGTATCCCAATTGGTCTTTCAAAATGAGGATTGCTGTCAGACAGGATGCCATACCCAGCGCCAATCCGGTAATATTCAACAAAGAAAAAAACCGGTGTTTTAACAGGTTTCTGAAGGCTATTTTTAGATAATTAATCAGCATATTCTTTACGACTTTAGATGCATGCAATAATCAACACAATGAACCGATGGCTCCAAAAATCCGAAGCTATTTGATGACGCCTCCTACCCTCTTCTCCATGCTTGAAATCACCATAAAGCCGCCATTTATCTAATGGAAAAAGCGCGACGCCGGCAACTACTCTGATCAAACTGACTGAGGCATTTTGCCGCAAGGACCGGAATGCAATTTTTAGGTGATTTCTAAACATGGTCAGAATTTGAATCGGGTTTTTATAATTATTTCACTCCATTTTCAGCATCCCACCATCCGCGGTCTTTTCGGATATAAATTATCTGACCGACGTGGTAAGCATTGTGCGTACCGATATGTGCTATGGTTGATGCCCATTGATTTACTTGACTGTCGTCAGCATTTTGTACTGCCTTTTCCCATGCCGTTAATACTTCATCTAGTTTTTGGATGGTTGCTTCCCACTCCGCCTGATTAAACCGTGTAAAGGTTTCCTGGTTATCTCCTTCAAATGCAGGCAATTTTTTACCCTGAAATTGTTGGAGCATCCTTTCATTCCAGAAAATCAGATGGGTTGCCAGTTGCCCGATGGAATGGTTGCCCTGCCCGTCATCCCAATTTGCCTGCTCTGCGGTCAAACCGGCTACAGCAAGATTTGCAGGAACAAACCAGTCCTTGTCCCCATGGGTTGTTTTTAATTGTTCGATCAGTACTTGTTTTAGCGACATGGTCTCCTGACCAAAAACTTTTACCATTCCGCTTGCAAGACAAAATCCAATGACGAGCAAGAAGACTTTTTTGGGTTTCATACGGAATACTATTGATTTATTCATTTCTCAAACTTTTTATGGGATTAGCCATGGCGGCCTTAATGCTGTGAAATGCTATCGTAGCGAAAGCTATAAATGAGGTCAAAACACCGGTCAATACGAATGCCCGCCAGGAAATTCCAATCCGGAAAGCAAAATCCTGCAACCAATGATCCATCAGTAAATAAGCCAATGGCATAGCAAGCACCAGCGCAATCCAAACCAACCGGATAAAATCCATGGAAATCATTCCGACCAGGCGTCCAACAGAAGCCCCCAGTATTTTCCGGACTCCGATCTCCCTGGTCCGCTGCTCAATCATAAAAAGGACCAACCCAAACAATCCCATGCAGGCAATGAAAATACCCAGGAAGGTGAAATATCCGGACAGCTTCCTCGTAAGCAATTCATTTTGGTACATAGCCATATATTCTTCATCGGCATACTGGTGGGTAAAAGGGAAGGCCGGGTTCAATTTTTTATTCAACGTTTCGAGGTCTTTTAAGACATGTTCGGTCGCTTGAGGTTCAACACGGATCATGGCATAGCCTCCCTGCCTTCTGCGGGCTTTCCGCATCACGAGGGGTTCGATGGGTTGATGCAATGAATTGAAATTAAAATCTTTGATCACCCCTACAATGGTACCTTTGGTATCCCAAAAAGTAAGTGGTTTACCGATTGGATCTTCGTATCCGATTTGCTTTAATGCTTTTTCATTGATAATAAAACCCGCTGTATCCCGGAAGGCGGCACTAAAACCTCTGCCCAACACCATCTGTGCCTTCATGGTCTCCAAAAAATCGTCATCAATGGCAACCTCCGAAAAGCGTGGTTTGGTATTAGGCGTTTTACCCTCCCAATCGACGTCGCCGGTTGTGTTTTCAATCATAAACGGCCGCTGTGAAATGCGGCTGATGTGCTTGACCCCCGGGATTTTTAACGCCTCATCTTTAAATGTCTGAAACTGATTGAGCAAATCGCCTCTCAAACGGATGTACAATAAATTACTTTTGTCATAACCAATATTTGTCGTATAAATGTATTTCACCTGGTCAGAAATGACCAATGATGAGATCATAAATACAACACATAAAACAAACTGGAAAACGACCAATCCTTTGCGTACCATGACTCCTGACAAGCCCGCTTTAAGATCGTTTTTTAAGATGGAAATAGGCTTAAATGAGGATAACATGAAAGCCGGGTAACTTCCTGCCAAGATTCCGGTCAGCACGCTAAAGGTTACCATATATACCCAGAATAGAGGCTCCCTGATCGGTAAATGCAACTGTTTTGAAACCAGCTGATTAAAATAAGGAAGAATTATTTGTACCAAGATGACACCGGCAAGTGTGGCAAATAGTGAAAAGAGTATGGCTTCCAGGAAAAATTGCCGTATTAATGATATCCGTTCGGCGCCCATCACTTTTTTCACTCCAATTTCCTTACTCCTCTTTAGCGAATAAGCCGTACTTAAATTCATGAAATTAATGCAGGCGATAAGTAAAATGAACAAGGCTACTAAAATAAATAACCGGACATATTCAATGCGGCCACCTGACAGGTAACCATTTTTAAAACCTGAATGCAGGTAACGCTCCCCATAGGGCTGTAACCCCAATTCCAGATGATCATTAGCTGCATAATTTTTATCGTACTGCTTAATAAATGTCTTTAGTTTTGCGCTTAAAGCCGCAGCGTCTGTATTTTCCTTTAACAGAACAAAAGTGTAAGGTCCACTGTTATGCCAATTCTCCATCCAGGAATTAAATTTTTTAAATAATTCCCAGCTCAACATAAAATCAAATTTGGCAGAGCTATTGATTGGCACGTCCTGTACTACGGCAGCAACATTCAGGTCCCATTTGTTTTCAACTTTGATGACTTGTCCCACAGCAGCACTATTACTCCCGAAAAATGCGGTAGCCATCTTCTCCGTAATGATCATATTTTCAGGAGACTCCAAAGCCTTTTCAACGGAGCCTGCCAAGACCGGATAGGAGAACATATTGAAAAAATCAGCGCCTGTATAATTACCACGCCAGATCATCGTTCGCTCACCTACGGATAATGTCATGAATTGTAACCAGGCTGAGTTACTGGCCATTTCGATCTCAGGAAATTTGTCAGGTAGTTCTTCACCAAGCAATCCGGGCGTGTCGTAGCTGCCAAATTCCTCTCCATCCATGACTTCCTTACTGGTTACCACATAGAGCCGATCCAGATTTTCATGAAAGTTATCATAACCGAGCTCATCTGCGACCCAGAGAAAAATCAAAAGGCTGCAAGTAATGCCTAGTGCAAGGCCTGATAGATTGATCAGCGAAAATGCACGCTGCTTGAATAAATTCCGAAAAAATAATTTTAATTGAAATAGATGCATTCGCGTTTTATTTATGGCACTGGACAATCAGTTATTTGGATTATTATTCATTTCGCAAGGATTTTACGGGATTTGTCCTGGCAGCACGTATACTTTGAAAGCTTACCGTAATGAAAGCAATACTCACCGATAAGGCTCCGGTTATGAAAAACACCCACCATTGAATAGGTACATGAAAAACAAAACCTTGTAACCACTTATCCATGAGGAAATAGGCTACCGGCGTGGCAACCAATAAAGCCATTATGACCAATTTTAAAAAATCAACAGTCAAAAGACCGATCAGCCGGAAAGCATCGGCACCCAGTACTTTCCGGATCCCAATTTCCTTAGTTCTTTGTTGTGCAGAATGGAGGGCCAAGCCAAACAGTCCCATACAAGCAATTAAAATAGCCAGCATGGAAAATCCTTTGCAAGTAGCTGCAAAACGGTCTTCAGCCTCATAAAAATTGGCGATAATGTCATCGAAAAAGCGAGCAACAAAGACTTGTTCGGGATATAGTTCATCGAAAACACGCTTGATGGATTGAGTGGTTGCAGCGATATGTCCCGGGGTTAGCTTAACGCCTCCCAGGGCATACAGACCCCGGTATGAAGCAATAACCATTGGCTCGTATCCGGCTTGCAATGGTTTTGAATTAAAATCTTTGACGACGCCCAGAATGGGATAAAAAGGATCTCCTTCCAACCGCAAGGGTACACCAAGCGCTGCTTCAGGATCCGCTATGCCTACTTTGTGCATGAGTGTCTCATTGATGATGTATCCAGTCGTCGTATCGGATGGCCCGTACCAACGACCTGCCAACAGCTCTACGCCGAATGTTTTTTGAAAATCAGCATCTCCAAATAAATAGGTGACATTAAAAGGTTGCTCTTCTTTTCCTTGACCTACCGTAAAGCTGGTCTGCCAGCTACCCTCTGATGATGGCGGAAGATTGGTCATCGTCATTGCAGAAACACCGGGTAATCCAAGGATACGCTGTTTAAGTGTGGAAAATTTCGCTTGGGTCTCCACTGTGTTTGCAACTCTGAACAAATAAACCAGGTCTTTATCTAATCCCAGGTCGGTATTTTGGATGAAGCGCATTTGTTGAACCGAAATGACGGTCGCTATAAGCAATACCTGGGCAATCGCAAATTGAAGCACCACCAATCCATTTCGAATACGGTCACTTTTTGAATGATTTCCAGTTTGATTTTTAATAGCCAGGACAGGCTTGAATCCAGTCAGGATCATGGCTGGGTAAAATCCGGATAATCCGGTAGCAAGCAGGACCAGGCCGAAAAGAAACAGCCAGGTCGCGGGCTGCTCATACCAGGGATCAACCTCATGTAACTGGGAAATATTCTGTACCAGTGGCTCCGCTACCAAAAAAATTAATATACCTATGCCAACCGCAAACAATACCATCATTCCGGTTTCACTCATAAATTGCCAGAAAAGCTGGGTCCGGGAGCTGCCCAATGTTTTACGGACGCCAACTTCTTTGGCCCGATTTAATGCCTGGGCAGTGGAAAGATTGATGAAATTGAAACAACCCATAAAAAGAATCAGCAACCCGATAGCTGCCAATATCCATAACCGGCTTCGATCAACCATCCTTCCTCCGGGACTGCCGAAACGGGAATCAAAATGGAGATCACTTAAAGGCTGAAGAAAGTGCCTGTTTGTGCCGATTTGCCGGCTATTGGATACTGATGCATACTCTTTGACCCCGACCTGTCCAACTGCATCGTTGGCCGCTTTAAAGCTGGCATTTTCATCTAAGAGGGCATATAACTGATCATTGCCCCGATTACGCCCCCAATTCTCGATATAATCGTATTTATCCGGCTTGGCTAATAAGGTGGCGTAAGAAATCACCATTCGTACGGGTAGGTCGCAATTTGCCGGCGCATCATCCATCACACCACGTACGGTCATCGGCTCATTGTCAAGGAGAATCGTCCGACCTGTTGCATTCTCCCATCGATCAAAACAAGTTTCTGCTAATTTCCTGCTGATGACCACAGCCCCCGGCTCAACTAATGCTGTTGCTTGTTCACCGGCCAGCGGCTGACTGTCAAAAATCCGGAACCAGGAAGGTTCTGCAAAAACGGCAAGATCCTGACTTGTCAATTCAAATTTTTTGAGCGGTGCCCCATCGGTTGCCCCCGGAACTATAATGGTAGGACGGTAGAGGCGAACCCTGGTACTGGCCGCAAATTGGGGTACCGTTTGCTGTGCAGATATCATGGCAGCCGTGGCAAGCCCCGACTGGAAAGACTGACCGCTCTCCGGGTTGTTTCGCTCACCAACCATCCGGACAATACGGTGATAATTCGTAAAATTTTTATTAAAACTCAGCTCATAGCTGATCATCTGATAGATCAGCATTACAGCCGCGATGCCAATGCTTAACCCCAGCACATTCAAGAGGTTAAGTCCTTTGTGCCGGCTTATTTTACGGATGGGGATGGCTATATAGTTTTTCAGCATGGTTTTGCTTTATGCTTTTATCTACAAGATCATTCGTTGCGTAGACTGTCCACCGGATTGGCGACAGCTGCGCGAATTCCATGGAAGCTAATGGTGAGAAAGGCTATGGCCAGCGCAAATACGCCAATACTGGCAAATACCCACCAGGGCATTTTGATGTGATAGGCAAAGCCTTGCAGCCAATTACTCATAAAATACCAGCTAAGGGGACTGGCGATGAGGACTGCAATGGCTACCAGACGGAGGAAATCCTTGGCAAGCAATTCCACGATACTCAGCTCACTGGCACCTAAAACTTTGCGGATACCTATTTCTTTGGTACGGTTAACAACCGCCAGTGCTACGAGTCCCAATAACCCCAGGCACGCCAGGAAGATGGCAATACCCCCAGCCCATCCGATGATTTTTCCCAGTCGGGATTCCGATTGATAAAACCGGTTGAGGTCTTCATCCAGAAAACTGTAGTTGAAGGGCAAATCAGGTTCGATCTGTTTCCAGTTTTTGTTTAAAACGGTCAATGCAGACGCCGGATCGCCCGCTCGCAACCGGATAAAAAACTGGTATGGATGCGCGTCACCTGGCTGGTAAGGTAAAAATAGCTGGGGCTCTACCTTTTCCCGAAACGAGCGAAAATGGAAGTCCCTTACAACACCCTGAACCAGAGGGGGTGCATTTGTGTCGTTGTAGCCATCAATTGTTTTGCCTACGGCTTCGTTAGCCGTCCAGCCGAAGTTATGGGCAAAAGCTTCATTGATAATCACCCGGTCCTGCCCCATGCCCGGCAGAAAATTGGAACCGGCCACCACATCCA
Source organism: Lewinellaceae bacterium (assembly GCA_020636355.1). GTDB lineage: Bacteria > Bacteroidota > Bacteroidia > Chitinophagales > Saprospiraceae > JAGQXC01. Next base: position 33,213 of record JACJYB010000022.1, read on the forward strand.
TTCCGAGTGCCTCGACAAAATTGGTGTCAACAATATACTGGTAAGTCTCTTTTTGTTCATCGTGGTATTCCCAGCCCATGAACGCATACCCTTCGTCCTGGCCAAAGCTCATCTCCGCACTGGATACGGAGAGGACATCAGGATTTTGCATCGCCAGATGACGGAACTTGGGGTAGATCTCCGCTGCATTTGTTTCCCTGGCCTTGACTACTACGACATTTTCTTTCTGGAATCCCGGGTTCTGTGTTTGCATATAATGCACTTGCTGCAGGATTATGGTCGTGGCAATGGCTAACCCGACACTCAGAACAAACTGGGTTGTGACCAGGCCTTTAGAGAAGAAATTTAATCCTCCCAGCCGTAATTTGCTTTTCAATACGGCGACCGGACGAAATCCGGACAAAATCACCGAAGGATATGCACCGGCCAGTAAACCGACGAGTAAAATCAAACCAAGAATTAACCAACCCAACTCCGGATACAACTGTAGCGAGAACTGTATGTTACGATCTGCAAGGGTATTAAACCACGGTAAAGTCAACTGAGCCAGCGTCAATCCCAGGCCTGCAGAAAAAATACTCATGAGCAGTGCTTCGGCTAAAAACTGCCGAACCAATTGGTTGCGGTTGCTCCCCAGTACTTTCCGAACCCCTACTTCCTGCGCCCGGCCTGCAGAACGCCCAATCGAGAGTGTGGTAAAGTTAATGCAGGCAATAAGCAGTACACCAGCGGCTATCGATAAAAGAATCCAGATAAACTCAGGGTCCATCTCGGCGGCATTCAGCCATTGTGCTTTACCCAAATGCATCTCATCCATCGGCATCAGACGGTACGTGGAGGGAGCCCCTACGCCGGTCCAGAGCCCTTCTTTTCTAAGAAATGCTTCTACTTCCGGGAAATGCCGGTTGTAGAAATCCTGCAGCTTGGCTACTCCTGATCCATCCAGACCAGCGAGATCACTATTCGCATGCAGCATCACGAACGCTTCGCCATTGGACCAGTTCCATTCATCTTTGGCAGACTTTCCATTATCAGTCATCAGATAGCGGGAAAATGGGCTGAGTATCTCAAATTGAAGTGAAGAATTGGATGGAATATCTTTGACCACGCCGCCAACGGTATAGGTTTCAAACCGATCCTCCAATTTAATCTGAAGTTGCTCTCCGATAACATGCCGGTCCCCGAATAATCGATCCGCAGTCTTTGCGGTCAGTATGATCTTATATGGGTCATCCAATGCTGACCCGATCTCTCCCTCAATGAGTGGGAAGGTGAAGACCGAAAGAAATGAAGTGTCGACCAGAGTAACTCCTGCCTGACTCAGTTGGCCATGAGCGCGTACAAAACTTTTTTTCCACGAAGGCTTATAACGTACGGCTTTTTCTACTCCCGGGAGTTCGGACTCCATCGCAGGACCCAATGGCATGGGCAAAAAAGTGCCCGACCCAACCTCTGTCTGATTACCTACAGGCTGCCTCCACACGACCACCTGGTATATGCGGTCCTTATTTTGGTGAAACCGGTTAAAACTGAATTCATTGATCGCATACAACAGAAATAAACTGAAGCAACCAATACCGACACTGAGGCCGACCAGATTGATAAAACTCAGGCCTTTCTGCCGCCAGATGGTTCGAAATGCAACTTTGAGGTGGTTGTAAAACATTGGTTACTGATTTTAAATAGGTGCCAGGTAATTCATTATTCGTTATGCAATGATTTGGTCGGATTAGCCAACGCGGCTCGGATGCTGTTAAAACTGATGGTGAAAAAAGCAACCGAAATAGCGATGATGCCGGCCAATAAAAACGCCCACCAGGGTACCGCAATCCGGTAAGCGAAATCTTCGAGCCACCGGTGCATCATGATCCACGCAATCGGGGTCGCGATCACCAGTGCCAAAATCACCAGCTTCAGGAATTCGCCGGAAAGCAATACCACGATCCCCTGAACCGAAGCCCCCAGGACCTTGCGGATGCCGATCTCACGCGTGCGCTGTTGCACGGTGAAGGTGGCCAGCCCCAAAAGTCCCATACACGCGATCAGGATGGCTAGGAATGCAAAGAGATTGGTGATATTTCCGATGCGGATTTCTGACTCATATAAGGCGTTAAACCGTTCGTCCATAAACGAGAAAACAAATGGCTGTGACGGTGCCATGCGCTCCCATAGATCCTGGAGGTTATGGATAAAATGATCCAGATTATCGGTGTTCAGCCGGATACTTAAATAACTTCTGCTCACACCACGGAACAAGGCCAATGGCTCAATCCGGTCATGAAGACTGGCAAAATTGAAGTCACGCACAACGCCGACAATGGTGTGTATATCAAGCTTTTGTTCATCCTGAATAAAATTCACTTCCTGCCCGATAACATCCTTCTGGGGATACCCGTACCTGCGGGCCATGGTTTCATTGATGATGACTGCACTACTGTCGGTACGGATTGAAGTGGAAAAGTCCCGGCCGGCTACAATCTCCAGCCCCATTGTTTTTACATAATCAAAGTCGACCCACCAGTTATTGGATAAGGTGGTATGCTCCTGATCGATGACTCTGCCCCGAATGGTGCTTCCCGAGTTGTCAGACGTATTGACTGGCAGATTACCACTTACACTTGCAGCGGTCACATCGGACCATTGCAGTAATTGCTCTTTAAAAGCGCTCATGTTATCTCCTGCCAGATAAGGGTCATGCAATACCAGGACGTGCTCCTTATTAAAACCAAGCTTTTTGTTTTGGATGAAATGCAACTGCTTACTCACCACCAGCGCGCCCACCAGCAATACGGTTGTGGTCACAAACTGAAAGACCACCAGTGCACTCCGAATGGATCCCGTCCAATTCCAACCTGATGCATTCCGGATCTTGGTCACATTGCTTTTCAACACCTGCACCGGGTGAAATCTGGATAACAATAAGGCCGGATAACTTCCTGCTACCAAACCGATAAGCAACGCAAATAATACACCTTCAGCCAACAGAGAAGGTCTCAATAAAATACTGGATTCCAATTGTTTACCAGCCAGCACATTAAAATAAGGCAGCAGAAAAGGAGCTGCGATGAACGTCAATAGGAGCGCTAGGAGACTCATTAAACTGCTTTCAAATAAAAATTGTGATGCCAGTTCACCGCGTCTGGCCCCTAACGTTTTCCGAACCCCAACTTCTTTGGCCCGTACTGTAGAACGCGCACTGGATAAATTCATGAAGTTGATGCATGCCAGACCCAGAATGAACAATCCGATGATTCCAAAAATAGCAATGTACTTGCTGTCACTATTTGGACTCAATTCATCTTCCAGATTGCTGTGTAAATGGATGTCTTTCACCGGAAAAATCACCGCATTTGCATAATTACCCGCTGCCGTGAAATCTTCCCACGAGGTTCCTAAATAATCCCTGATCACCTTTGCCAGGTGTTCATCCAGGATTTCAGTGGCCTTCCGGGACACCTCTTTCGGGTCTGCCCCTTTACGCAGCAGGAAATAATTGTAATAATTGGTACTCCCCCAATCATTATCCCATTCCAGATTTAGACCGGACATGGATCGGAAAAAATCAAAGTGGTAATGCATATTCTTCGGTAAATCCTGCATGACCGCAGTGACCTGAAGGTCATCATCACCGATCTTGATGCGTTGCCCCAGCGCTTCTTCATCGCCAAAATATTTCTCAGCCGCACGCCGGGTGAGCACTACAGAGCTAGGCGATTCTAATGCCGTACGAGGATCTCCGGCAATGACCTGAAATGGAAAGACCCGGAAAAAGGTACTATCGGCATAGACGACCTCTTCGTTAAACGATTGATTGTCCAAATGCACCACGTGTCCGCCCCATTTGCGCAAGCGGCAAAAAGTTTCGATTTCCGGAATCCGTTGCATAAACTCCGGACCGGCAGGCTTCGGTGAGGCCGCCGTATGGGCAAGTTCATCACCCAGTTTAGCCATAAAATTGAACCGGTATACCCGATCGGCATTGGGTAAAGAGCGATCAAAACTCAATTCATCGTTCACATAAAGAAAAATGAACAGAAAGCTGGTCAGGCCTAAAGCGAGTCCAACCGTATTGATCAACGTGTAAAACCGTTGATTGCGCCAATTGCGCCAGGCGATTTTAAGATAGGTACGTAACATAGTCAGTCAGGTTTAGCTTACTCATTTCTTAGTGATTTCACCGGATTGGCCAGCGCAGCCTTGATGCTTTGGAAACTGATGGTCAATGATGCAACCAATGATGCAACCACAATCGCTACGAGAAACGCCCACCAGGGAATTTGAATGCGGTAGGCGAAATCCTCCAGCCACCGGTGCATCAGAAACCATGCTATCGGAGAAGCAATTACCAGGGCAATCAAGACCAGTTTCAGGAAGTCCTTATTTAACATACCGACAATGGATGCAGTGCTCGCCCCCAATACTTTACGGATTCCGATTTCTTTGACTTTTTGCTGGACCACAAAGGCCGTAAGTCCCAACAGACCAAGGCAGGCAACCAGGATGGCCAGCAGGGCAAAAGCAATAAACATTTTACCCTGGCGCTGTTCGGCTTGGTACAATTCCCCGAATTGCTGATCTACGAATTGATAATCAAATGGAAACATTGGCAAAAACTGTTTCCAGGTTTTCTCCAGATAAGCAATTCCTTCCGGTAAATTTTGACCGGCCATCTTGACAGAAAGCCAATTGTAATTGGTACTGTCCGAAGGTTTGATCATGATCATAGCCTGGATGTCCTGATGCAGGCTTTCAAAGTTGAAATCATGTAGCACCCCTGCGATATAGGTGTCTCTGCCGGCGTATTTAATGCGTTTACCTACAGCTTCCTCCGAGGATTTAAAACCAAGATCCTGGACCGCAGTTTCATTGAGTATTATATTTCCGGTCTTGTCAAAATTGCGGAAATTCTCCCCCGCAGTCATTTTGATATCGTAGGTCGGAACAAAAGCCTCGTCGATTAGGAGCGTTTTGAGGTCAGCAGCCGGTTTTTGCAAAGAATCTCCGGAAAGCTGTACCTCTGCTGACCCATAACTATCCAATAGCCTGCCCGATGGAATTCTGGAACTCCGGGATACATCGCGGATGGTCGGGTTCGCTAATAATTCATGCTTGAAGCTCTCATACTGGGGTGCAAGGCTTCGATAAAAATTGAGCGTGATCACATGATCCTGATCAAGGCCCAAATCCTTATTCTGCATGAAATTCAATTGCTTGAACACCACCAAGGTGGCGATTATCAGCGTCCCTGATATTGCAAACTGCATAACGACTAGCACCTTGCGTAATGCCCCTGAGCCTCCCCCGGTTCCCCGGGACTGGTCGCCTTTGAGCATACCCAGCGGACGCATTGCTGATAAAAATACCGCCGGGTATAATCCGGCCAGAATTCCCGTCATCACTGCGACAGCAACCATCGATCCCAGCACAACAGCTACTGGCAAATGACTGACCTGAAGATGGATGTTCAGCAACCGGTTGACCGCCGGATAAGCCAGCCAGCAAAGCCCCAAGGCGAGGATCGAAGCAAATAGGGTAAGAACCACGGATTCTCCTAAAAACTGTTGCATGATTTCTGATCTGCGAGCACCAACGACTTTTCGCACGCCGATTTCTTTGGCGCGGATAGCAGAACGGGCCGTGGAAAGATTCATGTAATTGAAACACGCAATTAACAGGATCAATAAAGCGATGACCGCGAAAATGTAGATGCGTTTTATATCGCCATTTTCTTCAATTTCTGAATCCAGATGGGAATGCAGGTGAATATCCGTGAGTGGCATCAGATGCAATTTGGTGCGGTCGCTGGGTTTACTTTGGTTTCCATAAACTCCAGTCATATACTTGTCGACAAATGCCGGGAATTGCGCTTCGAGCTGTTGATAGGGATAATTCTTGGGTAAAAGAATGAATGTAGAAAAAGAGTTGTTTCCCCAATTGGTTCGCAATCCCTCTTCGCCATAAATCGTTGAGTCCCGTAAGGTGTTGAAGGCTGCCAAAATATCCGGATGAAAATGGGACTCTGCCGGAAAGTCCTTAAAGACGCCGGAAACTTGAAAATTATACTGTCCCATCCCGACCATCGTCTTTTCCAAGGGATCCTCATCACCGAAAAATTTCCTGGCCATGGACTCACTCAAAAGAAGCGTAAATGCATTATCAAGCGCATTGGCGGTATCCCCCTCGATCAGGTCAACATCAAAGATTTGGAAAAAGGAAGGCTCGGCGACAAAGACCTTTTCTACATTAAAAATGTTGTCGTCCTTCCGGAATGTAAGATTGGTTTCCAGCATGCGGACAATCTGTTCGATGTCCGGGTAATCGCTTTTCAGCAGCGGAGCAAACGGTGGGGCCAGATGCCCGAGGTGAAGCTGCCGTGAACCATCTCTGTTGATGAATTCCCGGCTGATCCGATAGGTACGATCTGCATTGTGATTGTACCGGTCATAGCTGTATTCATTATAGATGTAACTTCCTATCAGTAGACAACTGGCCAGACCAAGTGATAAACCCACAAGATGGATTACCGTGATACCCTTTTGTTGGACCAGACTGCGAAACGCCAGTTTCAAATTATGTTTGATCATGATGAGCTTCTTTTATAGCGTTATTCACTGCGTAATGATTGAATGGGGCTATTGATAGCCGCCTTGATGCTTTGGAAACTAACCGTCAGAAAAGCGATCAATACCGCGGATCCTCCGGCAATAAGAAATACCCACCAATGGATGGATATGCGATAAGCAAAGCCTTGCAACCACTGATGCATGACGTACCAGGCAATCGGGCTGGCCAAAACGATGGCGATGAAGACCAGCTTCAGAAAATCTTTGGATAATAAGCCAACAATGGTGCCTTCCGAGGCCCCAAGCACTTTACGAATCCCGATTTCTTTAGTCCGTTTTTCGATGGTGTACGCTGCCAGTGCAAAAAGTCCCAGGCAAGCGATGAAGATGGCGATCAGGCAAAAGACACCAAATACCTTTCGCATGGTCATTTCACTGGTATACAATTTGGACCAGTCGTCATCCAGAAACGTGTAGGAAAAGGGGGTTTCGGGGGCCAGTTTATTCCACATCTTGCGGATGGTTTCAACCGTTGCCGGTACATTTCCGCCGGCAAGTCGCACCGTGATCACCCCATCCACTCCTGGCCGGAAACTTCGGGTGTTATGGATGAGAAACAAAGGGGTTACCTGGTGATGGAAAGATTGAAAATGGAAATCCTCAATCACCCCAATAATCGTATACACCGATTGAGTTCCTTCGACCGGATTCAGGAAGTTATCACTTGAAGTCAAAGTGGTTCCAATAGGATCCTGGAGCCCCATTTCCCGGACAGCTGCTTGATTGACTACCACATTAAGTGAATCGGTAAATTGCTCGGAAAAACTCCGGCCCTGCAGAATTTTCATGTCCATGCATTCTACGTAACCATCGTCTATGATCAATCCGGATCCCGTGGTTGTTTCGTCAGCGCCCATGGGTTTGAAGGACATTCCGAAATAATTATCGCCGGGCTGATTGTTGCATCCGCTTACCGCAACCACTCCGGATAGCTGCCTCAACTCCTTCTTAAAGGTTTCTTCCTCCTGATATTCCAGGTTAAATCCGCCACTGATATTCAAGAGGTTTTCCTTATCAAATCCCAGGTCCTGATTTTGGCTGAACTTCAACTGGTTGTAAATCAGTATGGTTGCAATGATCAGAAAGACCGAAATGCTGAATTGCAGGACGACCAGCGTATTGCGCAGGATAACACGCTGTACTCCGGTAGAAATATGCGCCCGAAATGCATCAATGGGCTTAAAAGAAGACAAATAGGTCGCCGGGTAAGTACCGGAAATAAGGCCGGTTACCAATGACGCACCGAAAAGCATACCCAGGAAAGACCAGCTCATCAAATTTTGGTACGTAAAGGTCTTGCCTGTCAAAACATTCAATCCGGAGAGGGCCAAAAAGTTGATCCCCAACGCTAATATTCCGGAAATTAGGGAAACCAAAATGGCCTCGGTAAAGAACTGGCCGGCAAGTGCGCCCCGTGAGGAACCCATGGTCTTCCGGATACCTACTTCCCGAGCCCGGCTGGCTGATTTGGCGGTAGTAAGGTTCATGAAATTGATGACTGCGATCAACAGAATCAACAATGCGATCAGAATGAAAAACTGAACGCGTTTTAATGATCCGGGCGCTTTGATCTCCGATTCCAGGTTGGATTTCAGATGGATATCCGGCAAATTCTGTAGAAAATACCGGTAACCATTGCCCTGCGCCTGATAGGTGGCATAATCGACACCAAAGTTTTGCAGGATTTGACCGGAAGCATATTTCACGACGATATCCGGTAATTTGGATTCGACGGCAGCAGGATCCGCACCAGGCTTAAGTAACAAATAGGTATATGCTGAAAATCCGACAAAATTCGGCTGCTGGATAAAAGCACCCAGGTCCGCTGAAGCGATCAGAAAGTCAAAGGACAAGTGCGTATTTTCAGGGAGGTCTGCACAAACCCCGGTAACTTTAAAATCGTTGTCGTTGTTTGCCACATCCAGAATCTGGCCCATCGGATCCGCATCCCCAAAATATTTCTTAGCAATGCGTTGGGTAATGATGACGCTGCGCGGTTGCGACAAAGCTTTTTTGGCATCACCTTCCAATAAAGGAATGGAGAACAGATCAAAAAAAGTGCTGTCCGCCCACATGAAGTTATCCTCCACGTACAGGTTACCGTCTTTTTTGATCGTAGTCGTATTGCCATTAAAATAAAAAAGGCGGCACGTCTCTTCCACTTCCGGAACATCCTGGGCTACGACCTGACTGAAACCATTCGGAATGATGGCATAAAATCGAGAGCGGCCGGGATATTTCCTTTCCAGTGCCATACGATAAATGCGATCTCCTTTTTCCTGCCAACTGTCGTAGCCGAGTTCCCCCTTCACATAGAGCATGATGAACGAAAAACTGGCAAGACCGACGGCCAAACCTAAAATATTAATGGCTGAATAACCACTGTTTCGCTTTAAGTTGCGAAATCCGGATTTGATTAGATTTAAGAGCATCGCTTTCATGATAATCGATTGATTTTTCCAGAATTATTCGTTGCGTAAGGAGTGAACGGGGCTCTTTCTTGCCGCGTTAAAGGATTGCCAGGACACAGCGACCAACGCCAATAAAAGCGCTCCCAAACCTGCCCCTAACATGACCAGTATGGAAGGGTTAATCCGGAAAGCAAAATTGGTCAGCCAGTTCTGCATCAGGTACCAGGCAACCGGAATGGCAATACCGGTAGCCAGAAGGATGATCAGAGTTAATGGCTTGTTCAGCAAGACCAATATTTCTCCGGTTGATGCCCCAAGCACTTTTCTTACCCCTATTTCCTTCATACGCTGTGCCGTGGTCAATGTAGCAATACCGAACAACCCCAGGCAGGCAATGAACAAAGCCAGTAAAGTTGCCAGGGAAACGATCTGACCCAGGCGCCGCTCAGACCGGTACTGCCGGTCGATCGAATCATCAATAAACGAATACTGGAAAGCCTGATCCGGCACCAGGTCTTTCCATATCTTTTCTATCCGGGACATGGTCGAGACGATCTGACCTGCACTCAATTTAAAGGTTAGTTTCGGATTAGGGAAATCATCAAAACTGACGTCCGAGGCAGCCATTAACATGCCACGAATATTAGTGGTCATGACCAGGGGATGGATCTGCTCATGCAGACTTTCGAAGTTGAAATCCTTTGCCACCCCGGTAACCTTAAACTGATCAAAAGGCTGTGGCAAAGGCTGCCCTAAAGCAACATTAAATTCTTTCGCGAATGCTTCATTGACAATGACAGCATTCGCATCAGCAGCTTCGGCACCGCTAAAGTTGTGGCCTTCTACCAGGGGAATCTCCATCAAAGGCAAGAAATGCGGATCGATCGCCGTTGTGGTAAATTGGTGGAATTGCCGTGATTGTGCATCGGTATACCCAAGTTTTACCCAGCCGGGTGTGCCCAGAGCATTGGTAGAGACACCTATATCCTGAACTCCGCTGCCCGACCCGAGTTCTGTCAGGATGCGTTGCCGGAGCGCCTTTCCTGACTCAAACATATCAGCAATGAAACTTTTCTCTTCCAGGTAGGGAATGACCACCAGTTGATTATGGTTATATCCGAGATCTTTATTTTGCAGGAAGTGCAATTGCTGGGACATGGTCCAGGTACAGATGATCAATAAAATGGAAATGGTAAACTGAGCTCCAACCAACCCTCTTAAGGTCCCAAATTTTTGCTGTTTACCGGTATTATTGTTCCCTTGCAAGGCCTGAATCGGCTTAAATCCGGATACGATCATGGCGGGATATATGCCGGCCAGCAAACCGGTCAACAATGCCAGCGCCACCAGGAACAAGATCATGTTGCCATTGAGGGAAAGGTCAAGATGTTTGTCCGATAGGTCATTGAAATACGGGAGTAAAACTCTTGCAACAATAAAACCTGCGATTACTGCTATCGTTGCGGTTAGCACCGACTCCACCCAATATTGACCGATCAACTGACCACGGGTAGCGCCGGTGGTCTTGCGGATACCAACCTCTTTGGCCCGGGTCATGGATCTTCCGACAGCAAGGGTGGTGAAGTTGATCCCGGCCAATAGGAGGATCAGCAGACCAATCGCCCCGAGGATGTAAGGGTAACGAGGATTGCTTACCGGCACAAAACCAACCGGAAACGCATCATCCAGATGAATATCAGTCAATGGTTGCAAACCGACCTCATATTTTCCCGGATCGTAAATTTTCGCCACCTGAACATCCATCAGCGGCTGTATCTTTTTTTCAACGGCAAGGCGGTCCGCACCCGGTTTCAGCAGTACATACGTTTCCACGTTGACATTAGTCCAGCTCACCTGACCATTCTCCGACAACCGGTTTTTGAAGGTTGCTAATGGAACC
>JACJYB010000023.1 GCA_020636355.1 Lewinellaceae bacterium
AGAAGAAATTCGGCTACTTGGAATTGATACACCAGAGATTAAGAAGAGTACTAAGTCAAATAAAGACGAAAGAGAGCTTCACTTGCCTGTTCAGTTTCTTATTGAGTTAGGATATAAATCAATGAAGTTTCTAATCCGAAAGACCAGAAAAGTAAAATCAATCACACTTATTCAAGAAGCAAAAAACCTAACGGACAGATACGGCAGAACTTTGGCTTATGTGTTATTGCCTAACGGCAAAACACTTAACGAAATTCTCATTCGTCAGGGATATGCAAAGCCATACAGCCAAGTTTACTGCCAAGAGCTACCCAAGTATCAAAAGCTAAATTTGAAGGCTAAAATCAAACGAAAAGGTTTATATTCGCTTACACAATCATTCTGATTGTCAACAAGGTTTTTGCCCTTGTTTTCCTTTGATTATCACGGTTTTGTTGCCTATTTGTTGCCCTATCAACATAAACGCCTGACTATCAATTAAAGTTATTTTTTGTATTGGAAAGTTCGTAGAAACCCAATCTCTGATATGATGGATAACTTCCAGTGGTTCATTATTAGTGATTTCTCACATCCTGACCGGAGATATCGGAAAGTATAATTCGATAGCGATATTTTATCTCTTCCAATATCAGACATATTTTATCCGTATGAAGAAATTATTTACACCCGAGATCTAGTCCTAGCTCGAACGGCATATTGAATCGCGAGAGTTCTCCTGTACGTATTGGTTCAATACGGGATAAGTCATGAATGGAATATTTGGAATCTTGGATTAGTCGCTTAATATTTTCTATTCGCACCGAACCTGAATCACTGGTTTCTGCAATCAGTGGATTCAACTTTAGATATAGTACCGTAAATAGAATGGCTTTGAGAAGAGGAAAAACTCATTGTCGAAGGGACAGTTGATAAAGACATTATTTTTATAGGCCATGAGCTGCGATGGATCCATCCTTAAGGTGGACTACTACGGACGAAGCCTGATCTTTTTTTACAAGATTTCGAGCTATCTCCAAGGCCTGATCTTGTCCTCCACAATTGAAGTTGCTTTTTTGTTACCTTATTTTTTGACCGCCCAACCTTCCGGTCTGAAAATTATATGTACTCTTCGCTTATTAGTACTTGCAGACGCCTTTAATCTTCTCCGCACCCGGGAGAACTTACTCTCTGTTCGTTTACTTTCTGTGATCATATCTTTATGCCTGTATCATTCGAACGAAGCTGTATCAAATTTAATTCAAATTAAATAGTTTCACGTATTTCCCGGCTGGTAATATTTCTAGTAAACTCAATATCTAATGTTCAATTCCGCCGCAATAAAAGGATTGAACTTTAGTTCCTCTCTACACTTCAGATTCTGGGATAACAAATCTGGTTCCTCCCAAGCTTCAGCTGATAGTTCTAAACGGAGGATTGATCGGTGTTCAATATTGCTTGTATTGTTATTTGTTCAATGGTTTCGATAGGAGAATCATGGGATACAAATCGATACCCACAAAGTGGGCAACTGCAAAAAGTGGGCTGGTATCTTTTAATTTCAAAATTCCACATTTGCCGGATGGAAGTGATAATATGGCTTTAACAAATTAGTTCCTTTTGCACATTTAGAAATTCTACTTTTCCTGACTCACAACACAATATGACCTTAGTTGAAAAAAGAGAAATGGTCCACAATATCGAATCCGCGGTAAACTTTGCCAATGCTTTTCCGGTCTTCAAATCCCAGAGGATGGAGGTCCTATCATCTGAACCGGAAATGGCCTTTTTCCCATCCGGGGTTATTGCCACAGCACGGATCTTACCATTATGACCTTTTAGGGTTTGCTCCACTTTTCCGGTGTCCAAATCCCAGAGGATGGAGGTCCTATCCTCTGAACCGGAAATGGCCTTTTTCCCATCTGGGGTTATAGCCACGGCACGGACCTTACCATTATGACCTTTTAGGGTTTCCTTCGCTTTTCCAGTGTCCAAATCCCAGATGATGCAGGTGTGGTCATCTGAACCGGAAATGGCCTTTTTCCCATCCAGGGAAATGGCCACGGCATGGACTCTATTAGTATGACCTTTCAAGGTTTGTTCCGCTTTTCCGGTCTTCAAATCCCAGAGGATGCAGGTGCTGTCAAGAGAACCGGAAATGGCTTTTCCCCCATCCAGGGTAATAGCCACGGCAAAGACCTTACCATTATGACCTTTTAGAATTTCCTTCGCTTTTCCAATGTCCAAATCCCAGATGATGCAGGTGTGGTCATCTGAACCGGAAATGGCCTTTTTCCCATCCGCAGTCATAGCCACAGTTCTGACACCATAAATATGGCCTTTTAGTGTATGTTCCGCTTTTCCGGTGTTTACATTCCAGGTGATACAGGTGCCATCCGAGGAACCGGAAATGGCCTTATTCCCATCCGGGGTCAAGGCCACAGCATCTACACGACCAGAATGACCTATTAGGGTTTTCACCATTGTTCCGGTCTTCAAATCCCAGATAATGCAGGTGCTGTCCGAGGAACCTGAAATGGCCTTTTTTCCATCCGCAGTCATGGCCACGGCTTGGACACTATAAGTATGACCTTTCAAGGTTTGTTCCGCTTTTCCGGTCTTCAAATCCCAGATAATACAGGTGCTGTCCAAGGAACCGGAAATGGCCTTTTTCCCATCCGGGGAAATGGCCACGGATTTTACAGTATCAGAATGACCTTTCAAGGTTTGTTCCGCTTTTCCAGTCTCCAAATCCCAGATAATGCAGGTGCTGTCCGAGGAACCGGAAATGGCCTTTTTCCCATTCGGGGTAATAGCCACGGCATAGACACTATTAGTATGACCTTTCAGTGTTTGTACAGCTTTTCCGGTCTTCAAATCCCAGATGATGCAGGTTTCATCCGAGGAACCGGAAATGGCCTTTTCCCTATCAGAGGTAATGGCTACGTCATTGACAAGATCAGTATGACCTTTCAGGGTTTTTAGCGCCTGAGGAAAAGGATTCCACGGTGGGCGAGTAGGTGAGATACGCCTCATCAGACATTTGGCATTTTCTGCTGAAAGGATTTCCGCTGCAAGGCCTACCGGACCATCGGAGGAATGATTCCATGCCTGCTGATGTGCGAAAAAAGCAAAGTCACTGGCAAAGTTTTGCAGATTCGTAGCTTCCTTGCCCAGAAAATTAAGAAAGTCTTTTAATCTGTCAACACAGTTTGGATTTGTCTTTATTCTTCCAATCTCTGCATTAATCCGCTCTTCCGTCCAGGGAGTAATACTTTCCGGAATATCCAGTTCTGAGATGTCTCCTTTCGCATAGGCTATTAAATCTTGGGTGTATTGCTCCATCCGGGCCTGCCGTTCTTTCTCTTCACGAATATTCTTTGTATTGTCGGGGATTACTTCTAAAGCTTTATTCAGGTCATCCACCAGTTCATAGGTAAATTTTGCTACTGCCTTAGCCTGGATAAAATCAAGGTTGCAAAGTGTATTGGTGACATTGTCCCAATATTGGTCGCTTCTCTTCATTCGCTCTCCATAATCCTGGTCCTGGTTTTTTGAGTCGCCATTTTCGTGTGATATTGCAGCTTCGAGTTCCTGCCAGGGCAGCTCCATCAGCTTGCGGATATTGGGTTTTTGATAAGCTGTATCGTCCAGATAAAGAGGGCGTGAGCGAAAGTAAGTGGCCAATTTGGAATGGTATTCCATAGTGATTTTCGTTTTGCAGAGATCGGATTTCTAAGTTTACTAATTCTTATCGAATAGTAAGGAAACAATCGTTAGATTTACTATGAACTGATTGTAAAACGAATTTTTCCTGGTACTCATTAATCACCCAGCCCTATGCCAGCTCCAACCAAGACTTTCCGGGTATTTGTCAGTTCAACGTTTACCGATATGCGGGAGGAAAGAAGCATCCTGCAGAGGGATGTGTTTCCCCGATTGGAAAAATATTGCGCTGAAAACGGCGCCAAGTTCCAGGCAGTGGACCTGCGCTGGGGGGTGACGGAAGAATCTTCCCTTAGCCAGAAAACCCTGGAAATATGCCTGAATGAGATCGCCCGCTGTCAAAAGATCTCTCCAAAGCCCAATTTCCTCATTTTGTTGGGTAATAAGTATGGATGGCAACCAGTCCCTCCAAAAATCCCGGCGAATGAAATGGCAGCTTTATTACAAGCCCTTGCGGAAGATGGCAGAGAGCTGTTGGAAACCTGGTACCAACTAGATACCAATGCGATGCCGTCAGAGTATCTGCTACAACCCAGAGACCAGGACTACACCCACTATGATAACTGGAAAAAAGTCGAAAATAAGATCCGGGAAGTACTTCGAACCGCTATATTAAATGTCCACTTCTCAGCGACACAGCAATCGAAGTATTTCTCATCAGCTACCCATCAGGAAATAGTAGCCGGAGCATTGGATCTGGATGAAGACTTGGAGCATCCTTCTGGTCATGTCCTTGCCCTGGAAAGAGTGTTATCCGGCCTGCCTCACACTAAAGATTTTATCGATCTGGATGCAACCGGGAATCCGGATGAAGAATGTCAAATAAAACTTGGTGCATTAAAGGAGGAATTAAAAGATCTGTTGGGTGATGGAAAAAACTATAAATCGTACCCGGCAGACTGGAACGGTGACAAACCCGTTCTCGAGGATCCTGAAGCATTTGCTCATGTGGTTTATGAATTTTTAAAGGACATTATAGAGCAGCAAATCAAACTAGTCATTAATCCGGATGAGATCAAACATGAGCAAAATCTGCATCAAACTTTTAAGAACAGCCTTACCGAACATTTTTCCGGCAGAGTGAATGTACTTGAACAGATTGGAAGTTATATTAACAAAGACCCAGATCAAAAACCTTTGTCGTTAATCGGTGCTTCCGGATCCGGTAAATCCAGTGTGATGGCCCAAGCCATCCATGAAATCGAAGAAAAATACCCTGATGCGGTGCTGATGTACCGGTTTATCGGAGCGACATCCGGCTCTACCAGCCTTATCTCCTTGTTGCAAAGCGTAGGAGGACAGATCGCAACTGCTTTTGGCACAACGCTCGAATCGATGGCAAATTTTGAAAACCAATCAGCCCTATATGAGTTAAGCAGCCTTTCCGAAATATTTAAGCAATGTCTAGCATTAAGCACCAGTGAAAAGCCCATCTATGTCTTTCTTGACGCTCTGGACCAGCTTTCCAATTATGAGGGAAATTCATTCTATTGGCTGCCTGCGGAGTTGCCTGAACACACCCGTTTTATTATTTCTACGTTACCTGATCTTGAACCAGCATTAGGAAATACATCAATAATTCACCTCCCGGTGTTGCATAAAATGGAAGCTGAACAGATCATTGCCAAATGGCTGGATGCCAGTAAGCGCACCTTAACACCTTCCCAACAACACTATTTACTTGATCAATTTAACGAAACCGGACTAGCCCTCTACTTAAAACTAGCATTCGAGCAGGCCAGGAAATGGCATTCCTATACCGAAGATTTCACACTTCAGGATGACGTGCCAGGGATAATAAATGATTACATCGATTCCCTCCGTGTCGAACACGATGAAGAATTTATACAAGATGCCATCTGTCTCATGCTTTGTGGACGCTATCAAGGACTTGCGGAAAATGAGATCCTGGAGATTTTTGCCTTTGATGAGGAGCTGTGGGATAAATTTCTTAAAAATACCCACCAGCGTCACCGCCAGGAATTGATTGACATCCGAGCAGAACTCACGGGGTCCATGAAAATTCCGATTGTGGTTTGGTCACGCCTTTTCCTTGATCTGGAGCCTTATCTTACCGAGCGGGATGCCGATGGAGTGCCGATCATTGCTTTTTTCCACAGGCAGTTTAATGAGGTATTGGGGAGGAGGTATGGGTTAGTTGAAACAGAAAAATAAAAAACAAACTTTGAAGAATGTTATTAAATATCATAAGAAACTTGCCAAATATTTCTTAGGCAAGCCCATATATCTTGATAGCGCTAATCAAAAGAATCCAAATATTCGTTTATGTGTTGAGTTGCCTTGGCAGGAGACTCAAGCTAATATGTGGGATACACTTTCTTCGTCATTGACAAATCTGAATTTTCTTGAAGCCAAAGTAATTGCTGGAAAAGCTCTTGATCTTCTTATTGATTTTAACACTGCTATTAGTTCAATGCCTAGGACTCATGCAGATTGGAAAATTATAGAAATATTGCAAAATGCGCTCCAACGTGACATACTATTCATAACACAGCATTCTGATATTTATCCTCAAGCATTATTTCAATGCCTTTGGAACTCCTGTTGGTGGTATGATAATCCTGAGTCTGAAGCTCATTATAAAATACCAATAGGAGGCTGGAATAAAGAAAATGCACCATGGTTAGCAGAAGGAAAAAAGATTTATAAATTAGTCGAAAAATGGAGACGTGATCGTAAACAAACTCCATGGTTTCGTTCACTTCGCCCACAACAAAGTCCACTCGGAATATCTATCACTGAATTTAGAACATTCAATCACAAAAATTATATCTCAAAAGTTGTTTTCTTACCCAATGGATCTAATTTAATATCTGGCACTAATGGAGGGAAAGTTGAGGTTTGGAATATCTTCAATTTTACAAAAGTGAGGGTAATGCAAATCAAGGGGTTTGTTACAGGTCTAGCTTGCAGTGCAAATGGAATTTATTTAGGTGCTTGTGCAGGTTATGGCGAAATTATTATCTGGAATACCAACAAATATGACCGTTGCATTAGTCATACATTAAACAAAAATGAAGTGCCAAATGATATTTCATTCTCTCCCAAGCGTAATATAGTAGCAGTTGCTTGCAATGATGGAATTATACGAATCTGGGATCTCGAAACAGGTAGAACTATTCCATCTCTAATCGGCCATCAAAAAAGAGCAAATTACCTTGCTTTTTCACCTATTCATCCAATTCTTGCCTCAACATCAGATGATTCAACCGTAAAAATATGGAATTTAGAAACAGGAAGATTTATAGACATAATAACCGTTAGTGAAACGCTTCAACTTTGCTTCTCTCTAAATGGATCTTTATTAGCTTTTTATGAAAAAAGTGGATACATAACGATTTTCAATGTAAAATCAGGAAAAAAGGTCCTAAGAAAACCAATTCCAGGAGAAGAATACGTTGTTGAAACAATGTCATTTTTACCAAGCAAAAGTAATCTTCTCTGTGTTTCCACAAAAGGAATAAGGTTCACCCTGGATGTAAAGACTGAATGTTTTATTGACACTTTAGATTTATCCAGTGCATTGTTTATTTCACGAGGGTTTTATAGATTTCCTAATATTAGCTTTTCTCCAGATTATAAAGGGATTGCTGCTGGATTGGACAAAGGAGTTATAAGAATTATAGATATAAATCGTTATATTGAAAATTTTATTGTTTGGAATCACATAGATCCGATAATAAGTACGGCTGTCTCTCCAGCTGGCAATCTTATTGCAAGCCACTCTGATGATGGAGAGCTAAGAATATTTTCTACTGAAACAAATAATTTTGAGATTATTCATCAAACAAGTCAAGCAATTCAGTTTGGTTTTTCAAAGGATAATTCAATGCTGCAAGTATTCGATTCTTATAATGAGCCGATGTTCGCATATAATTTATTACGTAAGAAAAAGATGATAAATTTTATTAGAGATGTCTTCTTTTCGACTGAAGGGAAATTCTTGATGAACTCTTCTATATATGAGTCCATTTCAGCCATTTACTCATCCACCAATAATTCTCAGGAGGAACAGCCCGTTGCTGTATTTAATTCAAATCTTCACGGTTACAGTTGCGATAGTAATGAAAGAATTTGGGCAGGGGGATCTTCAAATTATCTATATGTCCTGTGCCTAGAGGATATAGCCCAATTCAATTAAACAGGATCAAACAGGAATCGTACTTCAAAGTTAAATGCACGAACATATTCAAATTCCCTAACATATTGACTCTGCGCTAAAAGTTACATTCAGACCAGTAAACTTCCAGTCAAGACTGGTAGGGAGTTTTGTATATTCTCACTTTAAATGGCCTAACATGTCTCATTTTACCGACTTTCCACCTTATCCCAGGCGTACCCAACTGTAGCCTTTGTAGCCTTCCCCGAGAATCGGACAGTTTAAAACTAGACAGAAATCTTAACTTTAAACTGTTTGACCATGAAAAGAACAAAATTTACAGAGACACAGATTGTCGGCATACTCAAGGAGTATGAAGCCGGCAAGCGGACAGAGGACATCTGTCGTGAGCAAAAAATCAGCCGTGCGACTTTTTACACCTGGCGCAAAAAGTACGGAGGCATGGATAACCAGCAGCTGAAGCGGCTCAAGGAACTGGAGGATGAGAACCGCCGGCTCAAGCGCATGTTTGCGGATTTGAGTCTGGATCACCAACTGTTAAAAGAAGTACTGGAAAAAAAGTTCTGAAGCCTGCTGAGCGAAAAAGGCGAGTGCAGTATTTGATGGAAGAAAGAAAAGTGTCCGTACAGCAGGCTTGCCGGGTTGTTAATTTACCCAGGTCCCAATGGTATTATAAGTCTAAACGGGACGATCATGAAGTAGAGGTAGCACTTCAGGAGTTGGCTGACTTATTGCCTACCTGAGGATTTGACAACTATTTCGGGAGATTGAGATCGCAGGGATATACGTGGAATCGCAAACGGGTACTTCGAGTATATCGGACACTGCAATTACCGATAAGACGAAAGCGCAAAAGAAGGCTGCCGGCAAGCATAAAGCACCCTTTGGTCCTTCCAATTACCATCAACCGTACCTGGAGCGCCGATTTCATGCATGATTCACTGGAATATGGTCGAAGGATCCGGGTATTAAACATCATTGATGATTACAGTCGGGAAGCCTTACGTATCGAGGCTGATTACTCACACAGTGGTGAAAGCGTCGTTAGGATCATGAGTGAACTGGTATGGGAAAGGGCATACCCCGAGACATCCGGGTAGATAACGGTCCGGAATTCCGGGGCAACACCTTTACCCATTGGTGTAAGGACATGAATATAAACATCCTTTTTATTCAGCCAGGAAAGCCAATGCAGAATGCTTATATCGAACGATTCAACCGATTATTCAGAGAAGATGTACTGGATGCCTACTTATTTGAAGATCTCGAACAGTTGCGCAAACTGTCCGAAGAATGGCGTGAAGATTACAATTTGAATCATCCACATAGCGGACTAAATGGATTGTCACCATTGAATTACAGAAATCAAATAAATTTGAATCTGTCTAGTTTAAACGTGTCCTAATTTGGGGAAGGCTACACCTTCTACAGATACTGAACTTATAATTATTTGAGAATCCAACTGACAGGATCGATGTGGCATGGCATAGGTCCATCCAGATTTTCATTCTTCCTCCTAATATCGAAAAGAAATTCATTTTTGGGAGTTAAGAAACTCCTGGATACAGCAATCCAATTAAGATCACCAAATTTTCCATCATATTTAAGTTTATGCTTAGACTTATCAATCAGTTGTTGAATAAGGTCTCTGAATTGACTATCATTTCGACGGCTTTCCAATGCTTTTATGGGGATTATTAGAGTAGAATTATTTTCTTGGGTATTTAACACATCTCCAAGACCTGCAACCAGATAATTTCCATTCGCACTATAGGCCAATGAATTCACTGCAGTGCTAAGCCCAGTGAAAGATGCTATAGGGCTATCGAGATCTAAGGACCATACATGAATTGAATTATCTTTGTGCATAAACAAGGTATTACCTGAGCCCGACGCTATTTGATTTCCCGATGGGTTAAACGTGACGGATAAAACTGGAGCTTCGTGAGCTCTATAAATTTTTAGCATCTTTCCAGTTTCTACCGACCAAATACGAATGGTCTTATCAGTAGAACCAGAAACAAGTAGCTTTCCATCTGGACTAAAAGATATGCTATTAACAATAGATGTATGACCATTAAAAGTCTTGATTAGTTTATTAAATTCTATTGACCATAAGTGGATTAAATAATTAGAATCTGCAGAAGCAAGTAGCTTTCCATTTGGACTAAAGGAAACTGAATTTACATCGTCAGATTTTTCATAAACTGGTCTGAATAGTTGAAGAGCTTTAAGGTGATAACCATCTTTTTTAGACTCAAATAACTTTTTTCTATCACCCTTTTCTCGAGTCGATAAAATTGAAATCTCTTGACCAGAGTCCACCTCCCATAATCGACACGTTCCATCCCATGAAGAAGAAACAAGTAGAGATCCATCATAATTGAAATCTAAATCTGAAACTGTCAACTCATGTTTGTTAAGTATCATCAATTCTGTATTAGTAACCATGTTCCAAAGAGTGATTTGATTGTTAGAATCACCAATGGCAAGGATTTTACTGTCTGGGCTAAACTTTAAACAATGAACTGAAAGTTCTCGAGGAGGAATTAAATTTGGCGGGTCGTCTTCTTCGGGATCCACCGATGTCAGCTTTATATCACCGTTAGAATAACCAGAGGCAATAGTCTTGCTGTTTGGGCTGAATGCGACACAATTTACCCACTGATTTCCAAAGATAAAATCATTTATCGGTCGAATAGCTGGAGGGTTTTTGCAATGAGACATTTGTGGAACAGACCATAAACGGACAGTTCCATCTAGTGAAGCAGTAGCTAGAAAGTAACCATTTGTACTGAAGACTAAATCAGTAACAGCTGCACTGTGTCCTTTGAAAACGTCAAGCAGCTTCCCCGTATCATTTGACCACAAATGAACTACATTTTCACCACTTGGATTCGCAACATTGCCTGATGAAGAGGCAATTAGGTTATTTCTAGGACTGAAAGCTGTAGCAAGAACCGGTGAATGGCTAGCTTCTAGAACCTTTAGCAATGCGCCTGAATCAGTCGACCAAATCCAAATTGATGACTTTGTTAAATTTGCTCCTATTAATAATTTTCGATCTGGGCTGTAATCGAAATCACTAATGATGTCTGACTGAAAGCCTTTGTAGCTATAGATTTTTTCAATTTCTTCAGAAAGAATGGACACAGTGAAAATTGCTCCTAGTCCATTATTGCTTCCGCATATTGTCAATGATTTACCAGTAGGATTAAACATCACTTTTTGACCCTTCATTTTTCTCAAAGAAATTCTTTTTATAATGGTCCCTGTATAGGTCGAAAGCAATGTGATATTCCCATCATATAATAGAGCTACTTGCTCTCCATCCGAACTGAAGGACAGACTTGAAAGGCATGAGTAGATTTTTATTAATTTAGAGATTGGTTTTCCAGTTTTCATTTCCCAAAATCTTACGTTCCCATCAGCAGAAACTGATCCCAGTATCTTTCCATCAGGACTAAATTCAATGTCATTTATTTGGTTTGAGTGACCTTTGAGAATAAAAGTCTCTTCACCTGTTTTAGTGTTCCATATCCTAATGCTTTGATCAATTGAAGCTGATGCAAGCCATTTGTCGTCAGGGCTAATTGACAGACTTTTTATACCATCAAGATGACCGCAAAGTGAAGCAATTTCATTCTTGGACAATATTGACCATAATTGTAGGTTGTTACCAACAGAAATAAAATTCTTGCCGTCTGAAGTAAAGGCTATATCATTGTAATTTTTATCTGAATTATTGAATACTGTAATTTCAGAATCATTTAGTTGTCTCACGGTGATACCTTGATCTAAATAGGCGATTTTCTGTCCATTAGGGCTGAATTTCACAAAAGGTGAGGGTCTGCTATTAATTGTGAATCTATTACTGATCCGCCCTGAATCTACTTCCCAGATAATTATTGACTTATCTGAATTTGTTGATGCAAGGAGAGAACCATCTGGGTTAAATTCAATTTGGTAAGCTTCACTGAGATGTTCCGTGAAGACTTTTATCTCTTTTCTAGTGTTGAGATCCCAAATTCTTATGGTTCTGTCGGCTGATGAGGAGGCAATATATTTTTTGTTAGGGCTAAATTTGACTGAATAGACTTTATTTGAATGCCCACTGAAAACCGCCTTCTCCATTCCCTTGCTAATATCCCAAAGTCTGATTGAATGGTCATTCGAGGCAGAAACTATAGTCTTCCCATCAGGACTAAATTTAACAGAATTAATAATTTCACTGTGACCTGTAAATACAGCAATTTCCTTTTTTAATCTAAATGACCACAGCCTAATGGTTTCGCCCGCTGAAACTATTAGCTCCATATCTGGACTAAAATCAATGCTATTTACTATCTCCCTGTGGCCTTCAAAAGTAACTATTTCTTCACCAGATTCTAGAGACCATACACGTATTGTTTGGCAAGCCGAAGCAACTAATTTGTCATCATTACTAATAGCTACCGTTCTCTGATTTGAGAAAATGATTCCCGGAGAAATCCAAAGTGATCTAAAAGCCTTTTTTCTTAGTTCCAGATTGAGAAAACGACCTAACAAAATGGGAAGGTGGAAATTTTCTCCAATTTCTTGATTAAGTGCTGTAAGTGTATTTAACCATGCTTTGGCATAATTATGATGTTCAATGTCCTGACCTACCCGTTCTTCCAATAATCGTGCTAAATTATAGTTGGATTCATATCTTTGTTCATTAACTAGTTTTCGTTGTTCTTCGGATTTCCTGAGCTTCTCTTTTTCTTGCTCTAACTCTAGCTCTCGACTTGCATCGATAAACCTGTGTTGCAATGATGTTGGTTTAGGGGTATGCTTAGAATCGGACATCCATTTTTTTGCTTCCTGTAGAGCATCACCAATTAACAGATAATCGGGAGATTCAGCATTGTCCTTCCAATGTTGTGCAACCCCTTGTAATCTTGTATGTTCCCGGATCCAGGGTAGGTCAGTTTCCATAGCTTTGATAAGATCCTGCATCGCTTTTTCTTGGCGGATTCCTACCCCTAAGTATATGCTCTGAACTCTTGAAAGGCCTTTTGGCGCCTTTTGCCAGTCAACTTTTTCAATAACGACAGGGAAAATTCTCTTATTCAGGCTTGTTGCATATTCAACTTCCTGAATACAAATTTTTGAGAGAATAGACTTGGTGCTTAGTAAAAATACAATCTGATCTGCTTGAAGGATAAGTTCCTTTATTCTCTCCCACCAATCCTCGCCTGGCATTGTATCAGAAATATCTTGAAGCACTCTAAATCCCCTTTTTTCAATTTGGGTTCTTATCCACTTAGTGATTTCATAATCCGTTCGAGAATACGAAATGAAAATGCTAGATGGTCTACCAGTGTAATCACTTTCAGTATGGCCATAAATGGACTCTTCTGGTGGTCCACTAAAATTGGATAGATGCTCTTCAGGAGAAGTCATGGATTTTCTTAAGGACAGAAAGCATATACAGCTGTTTTTGGTATAACAATGAGGTAATTAAGATAAGTAAATAAAAATAATCAGAATCCACTAGTCATTTTCAAATGGCTCTTTTCAAGTATTATAGAAGAAGATTTCATAGTGGCAGGTCGTGGTAAAATAATAACCTGTCAGTTTGGTCCCGTCCCCAATTGCTCGTTTCAGAAATGATCCAGAATGTTATAGACAACTTTCCCTTCCCGTGTCAAATGAAGTTTAAATAGTAGCGAATAAGACCATTTCCCGATCTATATATCTGGGAGACTATTTGGTGCGAAATCCGGTGATATTGACCACTCTGTCCGTTAAAGTTGACTCCATTAATTCCGGTGATATTGACCCACCTTAAAAGGAGGAAACATTGTTAGTAATCTGAGGTAGAAAACCACAGCTAAGTTGTAAGAACAAGACAAATTGGTTATGGCGGGAAAAACTAAGACCGTGACTCTGATCAGAAAGATTCCACAAAGGCAACACAACAGTTAGACATTTCATAAAATTGCTGAGGGTCCAGGTATGGCCTGGAATACGGTACGGACTTATTTGAGAAAAGTAGAAATACCTAGATTGTTCTGCGTTTGCCAAAAAAAGTATCCTTAGAAGATTAAAATGCCACCTAAAACAACACCATAATAAAAAAAGCTATGTATAATAAATAGAAATTCAATACACATAGCTTACTCTTTGTCGGGATGACTGGATTCGAACCAGCGACCCCTACGTCCCGAACGTAGTGCGCTACCGGACTGCGCTACATCCCGCTACCGGTTAAGGTGGCGCAAAAATAACAAAAAAGGAACTTCAAGCAAGTGATTATAAGTCCTCACCCCGTTTTACCTGCATAAAGATGCCGACTACCTTATCGACTTCATCGGCGTCAACGACCACGGAAAATTCATTGGCGGTGGAGACGAGTTCCACGACGTTGATCCCTTGCCAGGCCAATGCCCGCAGGAGGAAGTAATAGAGTCCGTACATCTCGGTGTTCCCCGGTGGTAACAGGATGGTTATTGCGGCCAGGTTGGTGCGGCGGCTGCGAATCTGACCAATGGGGATCAAGGATTCCAGGCTGCCTGCCAGGTGTTCGCTGATGACCATCGAAGTTTCGTAGATGCCCTGACTGAAGGCATAGAATGCCGGCTGGACCTGTAATACGGAGTCTAACGTCTGGCGGATGCGGGCCATCAGATTGCCAGAAGGTACGAAGGACCATACTTCGAGGTTGGAGCGGACCAAGATGTCACCCAATTTAGCGATTGCTTCCCGGATGGATTTGGTGATGTGCAGCAAGGGGGAGGCATTACGCCGGTGGAGAGCCATCAAAATGGCTTCATGCCGAACAGACTTTCCGGTTTGTTTTTCGAGGTAAGGTTGGATGCGCCGAGCCAGCGCGGCGAGATTGATAAGTCCCTCGGCCATGGCCTCTTCGATAAATGGCATGCGCCGTAAGTGTTCTTCCAGGGCATCAGCTAGCCGTTTCATGCAATGATTTGTTATAAATATAACAATATGTTAGTTATATGTTCTAATTCTATTGAAGTAATACTTGAATTGGTTTCACTGATTACCTTTGGCGGCTCAAAAGCAAATTGGCTATGGTCATCTATAAATTTGGAGGTACTTCAGTAGGCAGCCCTGAACGGATGCGCGAGGTAGAGGCTATTATTACGCGGACAGGGGAAACCAAGATCGTCGTCTTGTCCGCAGTTTCCGGGGTCACAAATGCCCTCGTGCGGATCGCGGAGGCTAGCGAGGCACGGGAGCTTGTCCTTGCTGAACAAGAGCTGGAAGCACTTGACCATATGTATTATCCTTTTCTCACGACTTTATTCCACAAAGAAGCGACTCAACAGCAAGGGAAACAAATCCTGGACGAATCAAACAGAACCATACGTCAGACATTAACTGGCGAATGGGAGGATGAATTCAGGAAAATCATATTGGCCCAGGGTGAGCTGGTGTCCACTCAATGGTTCCACCTGCTGTTGAAGGAATCCGGCATAGATTCGGTCTTGCTGCCCGCTCTGGAATTTATGCGGACCAATGCGGAAGGAGAACCTGACGTAGCGTACACAAGTGACAAGCTGAGTCAGATGCTCGCCTTATATCCGGGGATCCCACTGTTTATTACTCAGGGCTATATCTGTCGCAACCACCAGGGGGCCATTGATAACCTAAAACGCGGTGGCAGCGACTATACGGCTACCTTGATGGGTGCAGCTTTAAAAGCCGATGAGATCCAGATCTGGACCGATATCGACGGGGTACATAATAACGATCCAAGGGTAGTTTCCGAGACCCATCCTATCCGGTTTATGTCGTACCGGGAAGCGGCCGAGCTGGCTTATTTCGGAGCAAAAATTCTGCACCCTTCCTGCGTGATTCCTGCCGAGGTGGCACTGGTACCCATCCGGTTAAAAAACACCATGCAACCCGAGGCTCCCGGCACCCTGATCAGCCTGCGTTCATCTTCGCAAGCAATCACTGCAGTGGCTGCAAAAGATGGCATTACGGTCATCAAGATTTATTCGCACCGTATGTTTATGGCGTATGGATTTCTGCGACGTGTCTTTGAAGTATTTGAGAAGTACCGGACTCCATTGGACATGATCACCACCTCTGAGGTAGCCGTTTCCCTGACCATCGATTTCACCGATCACATGCATGAAATCATCCGTGAGCTCAAGCAGTTCGGTGAAGTGGAGTGGGAGGGAGAACATACCATTTTATGCGTGGTAGGTGACAACCTCATCAAACGTCCCGGTATCGCGCAGCGGGTGTTTGCCGCCATCGAAAAAATGCCCATCCGCATGATCTCCTATGGCGGAAGCCGGCATAACATCTCCATTCTTATTCCGGAAAATTACAAACGTGAGGCGTTGATTCAGTTGAATACGTTGTTTTAATGTGGTACGCCTGAACGCTCTAAACTCGGTCTGCCCGCCTCCCGGAAAAAGCAGAGATGACCAGTTTTTGGGGCCATTATTTGCGGCAAAATAAAGTAGTACCAAAATTCTAGGTGTTACTATGTGTCCTTAGTGTCTTAGTGTTATAATAGATAATCGTGGACTTCGTAAACACGTAAACACATTCATCACACCCTTTCAAACAACCACCAGGCCGGCTTGCGTTTGCGGACGACATAATGTTTGTCGATGTATTTCATGATATGATCCATCCCTTCCCGAACATCATTGGTCAGGAGGACCAGCTTAAGATCATGCGCGGAGATGGTCCCCTGTGCCACCATGGACCTGAGGAATTCCATGAGTTGCTCGTAAAATTTGCCATCCATAACCACAATGGGAAAGCGCTGGATAATGCCTGTCTGCACCAGGGTCAGCGTTTCAAACAATTCGTCCATGGTCCCGAATCCGCCGGGAAACACTACAAAAGCATAGGAATATTTGAGCAGGAGTACTTTGCGCACAAAAAAGTAGCGGATGGTCACCCACTTTTTCATGTAGGGATTATGGAACTGTTCTTTGGGTAAGATGATGTTGCAACCGACCGAGTGCCCTCCATTCTCAAATGCTCCACGGTTAGCTGCCTCCATAATTCCCGGGCCACCCCCGGTGAGCGTTGTAAACCCTTCTTGCGCGATGGCGGCCCCCATGGACCGGGCCAGTTGGTAATAAGCATGTTCTTCGCGGAAGCGGGCAGAGCCGAATACGGTGATGCAGGGACCAATGAAGTGCAACGCCCGAAAACCCTTAATGAACTGGATAAAAACGCGAATCGCGAACCCGAGTTCGCGATGTCTTGGTTTGGGACCATCCAGATAAATATCCCGTCCACCTTTTAAACTTTCTTTGGTTACCATAGGCCTAAAAACAAGAAGCCACCGCATTAAAACTTAATGCAGTGGCGTTCCTCAAACTAATCAACTGCAATCGTTTTAGTGACCTTAGCCGGTGTTTTCACAGATTTTGGCAAGGTTACGTACAATACACCTTCTTTGTAATTGGCCTTAATCGCATCCTCTTTGACATTTTCAGGAAGCCAGAATGACCGCTTGAATGAAGTGTAATTGAATTCTTTTCTCGTGTAGTGGTCCTCTTTCTTTTCTTCTTCGTGTTTCACTTCTGCTGATACCACCAGATTTCCTGCCTCAACTTCAATATGGAAGTCTGCTTTTTGCATTCCTGGAGCAGCTACTTCGATATTGTACGCTTTGTCGGTTTCAGCTATGTTGACGGCAGGGACTTCAAATCGTTCCGGTACGGTAGGCCAGAAGTCATCTCTGAAGAAGTCATCCATCAGGGAGACCATCGAACGACGAGGTTTCCATAATGTTACTGACATAGCTCAAAGTTTAAAGGTGAACAAATCGTTATTGTCGGATTCAAATAAGGAGGGTTTTGGATGGAAATGCTATGACCCCCATCAAATGAATAGCTGACTCATATCACATAAATCAATAACTGTCCGAAGCACGGAACAATGGATTATTTGTTCGAGCCACTGGCTGGAAGCGTAGGTGGGGCTTTTAATGGCTAATCGGATACAGGATATTAAACCTTGGCAGCCGAAATTCAAGCCAATTGGATCAATATTTCACAAACCGACCAACTTGATCCTGAATACGAAGGACATACAAGCCAGAAGCCAAACCGGATACATCGATCGTTTGATCGTGAATTTTTGCAGTCCGGATCAATTGACCGGAGAGCGAAAAGACACGTGCTTCCGCCTGAAGATCACCAATGGGTGATTGGACAAACAATTGGTTATCTGCAGGGTTGGGGTAAAGCCGCAATGCTTCCGCAGGCGCAAAATCATGGACACCAGTGGTGCTGTTTAATAAGCTGGAGCCAACTGCATATACGGTTTTGGTCTCTATATTCTGAATAAAAGCAATGGGATAGATCTGGTTTGAAATCCAGCCCGACTCCAGGTTGTATGAATAGCTCATGCTAACCGTATTGCCGGCTTGGGGCAGGCTGATGACATCGCCGGCGTTGGAAGTGAGGAATCTGCGGAAAACATCAGGATGCGTAGACTCGCCATTGGGTCCTGTATAATCCAGTGTACGCTCAGCGACCAGGACAAAAATCCGGGCATTGTTACCGGCATCTACGGTACTGTTTGCGGTGATGTTGACATTAACCAGACTGCTTAATCCATCCGGAGACCCGGACGGTGCATTAGTCACGGTAACCGACAGGGGCGCCGCCGACGCGATGGCATTGGTCAGTTTGGTTTCATCCAATAATTTACTGCCGCTGCCATTGGACCCATTGATGTAAGCCGATGGGGATCCGAAAATGCCGTAGTAATTCATCCGGGCTTCCTGGTCCGGCTTATTGGCCTGATACAGGATGCATTGATTATAGGGAACCGGGATGTGATAAGCTATATGGACCACATCGTCCGGATATTTGGCGATGGTTTCATAGAGGGAAGGGTTTCTGCTGGCACAAATCGGGCACCAGGTATTGGTGAAGTGTTCCACCAAAACAGGACGCTGGGCATCAATGAGTGCGGTGCCGGTCATAACAAAAAAGCAAAGCGTGGTAATGATTGTGTGTTTCATAATGTATTCACTTAATGAGGAAATAGACGTAACATCAAAGTTTGACCTTTTTTTGTAAAATTGCAAGCAGTCCGGGATGCAAGCAAACTTCATTTCGATCTGTATTCCATTTCCCCTGAAATGGCCGCAACGCGACACCTGCAGGATTTCAACTATTTCTGCCATGCATTTGGTTGATAATCAGTAGGTAAGAATAAATGCCCTATCAGTCGCCGGGCGGTTTTGACACGGGGAGAGGAAGATTAAAAAACTGACCATTTGGATATGACGACGACACTTTTAATGGCTATGCCTGATTTTGCCAAGCCTGAGATCTGGGTCGCTTTGCTGACACTTACCTTTTTGGAGATCGTTTTGGGCATTGACAACATCATATTTATTACGATTGCTGCCAACCGGTTGCCCCGGGAAGAACAGGCCAGAGCCCGGAATATCGGGCTGATCCTGGCAATGATCTTCCGGATCCTGTTGTTGCTGGGTATATCGGTGTTCATGGCCATGCAGGAGCCTTTCGTCGAGGTAAATCTGGGTTGGTTTTCCGGAGCGATAACCGGACAGGCCGTTATTCTGTTTGCCGGTGGTATCTTTCTGCTTTACAAAGCGACCAATGAAATCTACCATAAGCTGGAAGGAGATAATATGGGGCCGGAGAAAACCGTCCAGAAAGGTAAATCGAACCTCACCGGGGCTATTCTCCAGATTGCCTTGATCAACATTGTGTTTTCATTTGATTCTATCCTAACCGCCATCGGTCTTACAACGTACGTTGTGATCATGATCATTGCCGTGGTGGCTTCCATTTTGATCATGATGCTCTTTGCTGGACCGGTTGGTCAATTTGTTAATGATCATCCGTCGATCCAGATGCTGGGCTTGGCATTCCTGATCCTGATTGGGTTCATGCTGGTCGCGGAGGCGGCTCATCTGGCCGAACTAACCATCTTCCATTCTGAGATCGGTTCGGTTCCAAAGGGTTATCTTTACTTTGCGATTGCCTTTTCCTTGTTTGTTGAATTTCTCAACATCAGGTTGCGCAAACGGCAAAAACCTATACAATTACATGGTATTGGGGAAGAAGCCGAAAAAGAAGGCATGTTCGATTAACCTAAACAAAAAAAATTATGCGTTCGGATCCGTTGTTTAATGAGGGGAACCGCGATGTCGGGTTACTTATATTACGAGTGATGTTGGGCCTATTTATGTTTTACGGTCACGGGATGGGAAAAGTAGGCCGGTTATTTGGTGATGACCCGATTTCATTTGCTGACCCATTTGGTCTGGGTCCGACAGCATCACTGGCCCTGGCTGCTTTTGCCGAAGGGATATGTTCCATTTTCGTCGTGCTTGGTTTATGGACGCGGTGGGCACTTATCCCGTTGATCATAACCATGAGCGTGGCATTTACCAGACACATGGGAGACGATTTCGGTCAAATGGAAAAAGCCCTTTTTTACCTTTTTGGTTTTATAGCATTGTTCTTTGCCGGTCCAGGGAGGTATTCACTGGACTATTGGCGGTCAAAATAACGTAAAATCCATGCGTAGCTTTACCTGGTTCTTGCTGATAGCGGTATCCGCCTGCCGGCAAACCATCCCGGATGTCCTGACCCGTCTGCAGGGTGAGACAATGGGAACGTATTATCAAATCACCCTGTACGGACCAAGCCCTGATTCGAGCCTGATCAACGGACTGGATTCCGTATTGCATGATGTAAACTATTCGATGTCCACCTATATGGAGACGTCGATCATCAGTCGGTTTAACCGGGCCGATACGCTGTTTTTGCTTCCTGATGATTCCATTGAATTACCATCTTATCATCATTTTCTGGTGAATCTGGAGGCGGCCAAAACGGTAACGGCTGCTTCAGGCGGGTATTTCGATCCCAGCGCCATGCCGGTGATCCGATACTGGGGATTTGGAGGAGGAAGGAAACATCCATCGGAGGTAGATACCAATGAGATCCACCGCCTTTTACAACTGAAAGGCATTGACCGGATCCGGCAGATCAACCGGGATGGCCAAAAGTATTTGCACAAGCCAGCGGGTGTGGAATTGGATTTCAGTGCTTTAGCCAAAGGATATGGTGTGGATGTGGTCCATGAATTTATGCTTAAAATGCATTATCCCAATCATCTGGTAGATATCGGAGGCGAAGCCCGCGCTTCAGGAAAGAAAGCCAATCAGGTGCCCTGGGTGCTGGGTATCAATGTGCCGGATGACAAGGCCGGTCTTGAAGAAACGGTTGTGCAGTTCGTTCTCCAGGATCGATCAGTGGCTACTTCCGGGAACTACCGGAATTTTTACGAATTGAACGGACAGCGTATCGTCCACACAACAAACCCGATCACCGGCATGAATTTCCCCAGTGATCTCCTCAGTGCTACAGTAGTCATGGATGACTGCATGCATGCGGATGCCTGGGCAACTGCATTTATGTCCATGGGCCGGGAAAAAGGTATGGAAATTCTGGCACAGCACCCCGACTGGCCGGTAAGTCTTATCTTTAGTGATTCAACGGGTGCTATGCAGTTATATCATACTGAACCCTTTAAAGCCATGATGCAATGAATGTGCCTTTGCTGAAGCCAATTGTTTTTTTTGATATCGAATCAACGGGGCTTCATGTCTTGCGTGACCGGATCATTCAGATTGCCCTGATCAAATATTTGCCCGGACAGTCTGATCCGGAAGAACTGATGTTGATGATCAACCCAGGAGTGCCAATTTCGGAAGAAGCGATGGCCGTACACGGCATCCTGCCCAAAGACCTGGCCAATAAACCGACCTTTCAACAGGTGGCGAAGCCCCTGCATGAATTCATCGGGGATGCCGACCTGGCGGGATTTGGTTTGATGCGGATGGATATACCCATGCTCATGGAGGAATTCGCCCGCGCAGGCTTTGAATTTCCCATTGATAAAAGGCGTATCGTTGATGTACAGCGGATCTTTTACCGGATGGAACCACGTACATTAAAAGCTGCCTACCGTTTCTATTGCGAACAGGAACTCGAAGATGCCCACGACGCGATGGCAGACGTACGTGCAACCATTGGCGTGTTACAAGGACAGATCGCTCGTTATGAGGGAGAGGACCTCATCACCGAAGACGGAGAACGCATTATAAAGCCCATCGTGCCGGATATCCAGGCACTCCATGATTTTACGAACGATGCCCGTATGATCGACCCTACCCAGAAATTGAAACTGGATCATAATGGGGTGGTGGTCTTCAATTTTGGCAAATACCAGGGCCAGCCGGTTGCCCAGACCCTCTACGAAGACCAGCAATACTACAACTGGATTTTAAACAAGGAGTTTTCTACCCAGGTCAAGCAGTTGGTGAAACAATTGCTGAAAGACTATAAAAAGAGCTTACGTAATTAACAATCAGGAATATGCGGACAATTATAGTTTTAGTCCTTGTACTAGGACTGTGGGAATCAAATGCATCAGCGCAGGGATACCTTTATAAATGCACGACGGTTCAGGCGGCCCCGGGTCAGCTGATGGCCTTGATCGATTACCTGAAAGCGGATCTGGAAAAAGTCCGGCAGAGTGGGGATGAACCGGCTTATATGTTCCGTCATCAGCAAGGTGACCGCTGGGACCTGATGGTCATGGTGCCTGCAGGTAGCTATACCGATTATTTTACCAGTAAGACGGCCCAGATACTGGAGCATCCTTACGGTTCCGATTACTACAATTATGTGGCGCTGCAAGAGGAAGGATTTGTGCGGGGGCCTGCCCTTGACTTGTTTCGTGAAACCTGGCAGAACAACACGTACTTTCATGCTGAAATGTTTGTCGCATTGCCAGGAAAACATCAGGACCTGTATCACGAACGGGAAATGGAAAATGCTTATTCCCAGGCCCGTGGCGGCATCTACAACATGATCTTCACCAAAGAAAATGGTTTTGCCTGGGACATCTTCACCCTTGGAGGATATCGGGATTTCAAGCATTACGCGGATACCCAGATGAGCACGGCAGACAAAGAAGCCGCTGCCAAACAGGCTGGTTTTGAATCTGCAGCAGCAATTGGTCCGTACTTGCGGAGTCTGATCAATTACCATCACGATACGCTGGGTGCGAAGGTAGAATAACGTGTTCACGTGTTTACGTGTTCACGTTTTTCCGTTCCCTGCGAACAACATACAACTTACCTACCTTTTGTCATCTCGACAAAGCCAGCTGAAAGTGGCGCACGGAGAGATCTCAGATACGTGTTCACGTTTTTCCGTTCCCTGCGAACAACATACAACAAACAACAAACAGCTTTTTTACCACGAAGGCACTTAGGTCACGAAGAAACATTAAGAATAAATACTGGATTCTGAGTGTTCACGTGTTTCCGTGTTTCCGTTTTTACGAGCGAACAGCGAACAGCGAACAGCGTACCGCGAACAGCCAACAGCTTACTTACCCTTTGTCATCTCGACTAAGCCTACTGAAAGTGGCGCATGGAGAGATCTATGATAACGTATATACGTGTTCACGTGTTTCTGTTCCCTGCGAACAACATACAACAAACAACAAACAGCTTTTTTACCACGAAGGCACTTAGGCCACGAAGAAACATTAAGAATAGATACTGGATCTTGTGTGTGTATGTGTTTTCGTGTTTTGGTGTTTCCGTGTTTACGAGCGAACAGCGAACAGCGAACAGCTTACATACCCTTTGTCATCTCGACTAAGCCAACTGAAAGTGGCGCACGGAGAGATCTCAGATAACGTATATACGTGTTCACGTGTTTCCGTTCCCTGCGAACAACAAACAACAAACAACAAACAGCTTTTTTACCACGAAGGCACTTAGGTAACGAAGAAACATTAAGAATAGATACTGGATTCTGAGTGTTCACGTGTTTCCGTGTTTCCGTGTTTACGAGCGAACAGCGAACAGCGTACCGCGAACAGCCAACAGCGTACCGCGAATTGCCAACAGCGTACCGCGAATTGCCAACAGCGAACAGCGAATTGCCAACAGCGAACAGCGAATCGCATAAAACATTCATCGAACAACGATAGTGCAAACTTTTGTGACCCGGATTACATCTTTCATGTCCTTCCGAACGTTATTTTTGTACAAGTTGTTACAATCATATCTTAATCATTAACTATGAAGTATTTATCCGTTCTTCTGTTGCTTGGAATCACCTTGCTGGGGTGCAATAAAGATCCGGAAAAAGGATCACTGACCCTTGATTTTACAGCAACCTATGGGGATGAAGCTTTGGTATTGTTGCAATCTTACCTGACTCCGGAAGGGCATCAGATCCAGTTTTCCAAATCGGATTTCTATATATCAAATGTTTATCTCATTGCCGAAAATGGTGACCGCCTGGATTTGTCACCGGTTGAATTTGTGGATCTGACTTCTGTTTCAACCAGTGCCGCTGATGCAGCAAATGGATTTAAAATAACTTTTCCGGATATCGAAGCCGGCAAATATACCCGGCTTGGATTTGGCATCGGATTGGACCCTACGGTCAATGCGACGCAACCTGCCGATTATCCAAGCTCTAATCCGCTTTCGCTAGAAAGTCATTACTGGACCGCATGGGGGAGTTATATCTTTTCAAAAACGGAAGGGTTTCTGGATACCCTGGGTACCGGAAATCTGGATTTAGGATTTGTTTTTCATACCGGGATGGATGACCTTTACCGGCAGGCATACGTGGATGTTCCCATTAACATTAATGCAACGGCAACCACCAGTATCCAGGTGAACATCGATCATGAAACCATTCTTTTCAAGGCGGGCAATGCACTGGATATCCCAGCCAGTCCCGTCAATCACAATCCAAACAATTTAGGTCTGATCACCAAAATCATTGATAACCTGGTATCGGCATTATCCGTACAAGTACAATGATGCGTACCAGTGCATCCGCCATACTATTGTTAATTCTATTGTCCCAGTGTACCAAGGATCGCCCGGATCCGGGCGATTTGTCATCGATCACCTATCAACCCCATGCCTACCAGGTGACAGCTCCGGTTACCTTTCCGCAAATGGAAATACCCGCAGACAATCCCATGACGGAGGAAGGGATAGACCTGGGAAGACGGTTGTTTTTTGATCCCATACTATCCGCTGACAGCACCATGGCTTGTGCCAGTTGTCACCTTCCCCAAAGTAGTTTTACCGATAATCTACCGGTGAGTCCCGGTATCGATGGGATCAACGGGAGGCGGAGCGCAATGAGTCTATTAAATGTAGGTTTTTACAACCGGGGGCTCTTTTGGGACGGCAGGTCGGCATCGCTGGAGGAACAGGCTTTGTTACCCGTTGAGGACCAGGTAGAACTGCATCATTCATGGACCAGGGTTGTGGAGGACCTGAAGCGTCATCCTGACTATCCGGAAAAGTTCCGGGAAGCCTTTGGGATAAAAAATACAAGTGAAATTACTAAGGAGCTGGCAGCGAAAGCCATCGCCCAGTTCGAGCGGACCTTGATCTCC
Source organism: Lewinellaceae bacterium (assembly GCA_020636355.1). GTDB lineage: Bacteria > Bacteroidota > Bacteroidia > Chitinophagales > Saprospiraceae > JAGQXC01. Next base: position 25,316 of record JACJYB010000023.1, read on the forward strand.
TCCGGCAATTCAAAATTTGACCGGGTCCAGCGCCAGGAGGCTTTCTTTACCGATGAAGAATTGAACGGGTATATCATGTTTTTTGATCGCGGATCCGGATTTCCTGATGCGGAATGCGCCCATTGTCATAATGCACCCCTTTTTACAACCAATGAATACATCAATAACGGTATTGAGGATATTCAAGATCTGACTGACTTTCCGGACATGGGTCGAGGTGCTATTACCGCAAAGACCATAGATAATGGAAGATTTCGGGTCCCGACATTGCGCAACCTGGCTTTTACCGCACCCTATATGCATGATGGCCGGTTCAAGACGCTCGATGAGGTTTTGGATCATTACCTCAGTGGAGGGCATAATCAGCTCAATAAAGATGCTCTGATCTACCCGCTGAAGCTTTCGGAAGAACAAAAATCGGATCTGAAGGCCTTTATCCTAACCTTAACGGATCCGGATTTCCTGACCAATCCTGCCTACCAAAACCCATTCGACTAAATTTTCTCGCCATTTTTTTGCGTTTTTCTTGGGATATTTTGCCGACAAATATTTATAAATCCGGACAATCACAGGCATTGTCTTTGATTGAAAAATAATTAATTGATTGAAAATCAATATAATAAATGATATTCCCAAAACATATTATTATAAAATAAATACGACAATGAGTGAAATTTGTCATTGTGCAGGGATCCTGATTGTCGGATTATTGTAGTGTGAATAATGATTCACAGCGCTGGTTAAAGAATCAGTGTTCCTTTAATCTTAGATTAAGGATATGTTCATGGGATTATAATTTTTATTAATAGTGGGTTGTCGGTTTTGACAACCTGCTATTAATAAAGTTTCCAGGAACTTCAATTTGACTTCTTATTAATGCGATAATATAGTTTTCCCGTAAAATTCGTTTGTGCCTTTAGTTTCGGATATGTTCATGGGATTATCAACTACTGAAAAAGTCGCATTCGGCCGGATGCGACTTTTTATTATCAAATACCTACTCCGCTACAACGACTATACCCCCCCGATTTTACCCCCCCTTCTGATTCATTGAAAGCCTTTTAACGGCCAAGCATTGATGTCTGTTCAATCGACGAAATGCCAGAGCCGGGTTATCATGAGTCAATAATCATTGCATCTTCTTTTTTGGGCGTTTTATAATGTGCGCTTGCAAACCGTTGCAGGCGCACCTTTGTTTTAAAGGCTTATCTTTTGCAGCGCTTCCCGCGCAATCAGTTGCCAGTCCGCCAGATCCCAATAACCTTCCAAACTGCGAATTGGGGCAGGATTTGCTTCCTTATCTCCAATGAATAGTTCGTACCAGCGAACATCACAATAGGTTCCAAATTTGTATCCGATGTGGTGATAAGTACCTATTGCGGTCATTCCTATTTTTTCATGAAAGCGTTCACTCGGATCGTTTGGGAGAGCAACCCCTGCCAGCACATTCACGTAGCCTTGCCATTTGAGCACACTAAGGAGTGCAAAATAGAGTGCATTGCCGATGCCTTTGCCATGAAAGGAAGCATCCAGATAAATAGACAGTTCCCGGTTCCATCGATAGGCCGGTCGCCCGCGATGGGCTGCCGCGTACGTGTAACCGATAACTCTTTCATCAAAGGTGGCTACCAGCCAGGGTGCTGATTCCTGATAGTGTATTCTGCGTTTGTCAAATTCTTCCAGATCAGGTACTTCCTCTTCAAAAGAAGCAAATCCCCGTTCAATATAGGGACGGTAGATTTCCAGCATCGCCCCGGAGTCCTGTTCGACAGCCGGTCGGATGGCATAAGCTCCGCTGGAGGTCATTGGTCGTTGGATTGATAGTAGGGTGCAAAATCCGGTTCATAACGAAATCGCTCCAGGGTGAATTTTCTCCCTTCGCCGATCGATTCCTGCAATTTGGCAGATGTCTGTTCCTTTTCGCCCAGCTGGGCATAAATCAGTGCCTGATAATACGGCATGATCCCATAATCATAAGGCAACCGGTTTTGTTGCAGAAAGGTTATTGCATCACGGGCGGCTTTTGGATTTCCCATGATGGCTTTTAATACGCCGCTGCGAGCAATTTCATACCGGTTTTGCTTATCGTTGCCAGCGAGGGCCAGATACATGGCATCTGCCTTTTGGTATTGTCCCAGGTGCTGCAGCGTTTTGGCCAATTCAAGGGTAGGGCCTGCATTTTCAACCAGTTTCAGTGCAATATTGGCGTATTTAATTTCCTGACGATGATCCCCGATCAAAGCAAATTCACTGGGTATCCAGGACACCAGGTAAGCCAGGTCTACCGAATCATAGACCTGTGGCCAGATCGATTGGATTAACGCATCCAATGCCGTCGTATCAGCCGTTCGGGCATACATGCGGGTTTGAACCTGACTCAGATGCAGTTTGTTATGCCGGGCTGGAATATAGGCGGATACCTCCCTGGCTTTTGCCAGTTTGCCAAGCGCTATGTAGGACCGGATTCCAGTTTCCAACCGGTTCAGGCAATACGTGCACTGATTAAAATCGAGGTGATCGAAGGGGATCTGGTTCAGGATGTCAAGGCATTTTTCCGGATCATTGACGTATTCCAGGGCCAGAATAGCAGCGTCTGTATTGAGAGAAATGTCGGTAGGATCCACTTCGTATTCCTGCATAAAATACTCGAATGCTTTCTGATTGTTACCCTCCACATCAGCTATGTGATAATAGAACCGGTTTCTCTCCCGCTCGGTCAGGGAAGCTGTCGGAAAATGTTTCTCCATGGCTTCCAGCGCCTGGGCTGCCTCAGCGTATTGCCTGGTATTGTAGAAATAGTCCAATTTTAAAAAATAGGCATTCAGGAAACCAGAATCCAGTTGGATGGATTTGTTTAGAGCTTCCAATGCCCGGCCATCGTCGGCCATCCAGTAATCTTTAGCCTCCAGATAGGATTTGTAGGCTTCGTAATTCGGAGGAGTCAACAAGTTATCCATCCGGCTTACCAGATAACCTTTGATTTCATTCTCTAATTTTACGATGCCCCGTAGTACATCATCCATAGGCGTACGAACCTCCGGGAAGTTCCATAAATATTCTCCGGTCAAGGCATCCCGTATGGACGACTTGAAGATCAGCTGATTGCCTTCCTTGAAATAATCGCCTTCGATTAGTTTCACCGTACCCGTAGAGGTGGAAAATTGCTGGCGGGTTTCCGGATTATTTAATCCTCCGTCTGCAAGTAATCCTACGGCATCGTAGCTCAGAATTTTTAAGTCGGGTTCTGCGGCGAGGCCACTGGTAATCCAGTGCGCTGCCATTTTGGATACTTCTGCCAGATCCGCTATCTGAGTGAGGTTGTTAAAAGGAAGGACGGCAAGTTTTTCGATGGAGTCAACAGCTGCTCGGCTGTTTTCCAGACGTTTGGTAACCGTGTTGTTTTTACGTAACAGGACGGCGGTTATAATGGCCAGGGTCAGTAAACTCAGATAAGCCAGCCAGCGAAGGGTATGCTTTACCCGGGTGGGAATTCGTGCTTTGGATGGTGGAGCCTTTACCTCGGGAATTTTCAGGAATGGAAGATCTATGGCATAAACGCCGACAGGCTCCAGGACATTTTTCAGCTGTGCGTTGAAGAGAAATTTGGTTGGAAGGTGTGGGTGATTTTTAATCTCCTCATAAACCTTGCGGGAGATCAGTATGCTTCCTGCGATGCCCAGGTTTTGGATCCGGGAAGCCACGTTAACCCCATCACCGAAGATGGAATTTTGCCTGAAGATGATATCACCAAGATGAATGCCTATTCTTACCGGGACAGCCGGGGTGCGGGATAAATAATTTTTTTGCAATTCGACAGCACAATTCACTGCATCAAGCACACTATCGTGGAATGAAAGACTGCCGTCACCGTAGAACTGAACGATCTTACCATTGTGACGGGGAACCTGATCATACAATACTTCCCGGTGCGCATCAATAGCTTTGAGTGCCTCACGTTCATTTTGTTGCACCATGGCGGTGTATCCTTCCAGGTCGGTAAACACCACAGCTTCCAGCCGTCTGTTCGCACTTTCGTCAGCCATCCATATGCAATTGTGCTAAAATTAAGAATTTTAGATAGTTATGAATACTATCCCATTTTATTCTTACTTTACTTATGATATCCGGAATCAATATTTCCCCGACCGGTAGAGCGTGGGAAAGGACCGATCTCAAAAAACACACTTCAGGACGTCTTATAGGGGTTTGATTCATCAACCAACCAATATAACGCTTATGTCCAACAGAAACTTAGTCGTTGGTACCTTAATTGGTACTGCTTTTCTCTTTTTGATCGATTACCTCTTTTACGGAGTCCTTATGGCTGATAAGCTGACAACCTTTGTCATGCGGGATTCACCTGACTTTTTATTCCTGATCATTGGCTATCTGATTTTTAGTGTCTTCTTTACGTTTGTGGCTGGACGCTACGAAGGATCAATGGATAGTCTGAGTCAAGGCTTTATTTTCGGCTTGGTAATCGGCTTCATGATATTTAGCCTCACAACACTGATCCGTTACGCTACAGAACCTTTGGATATGGGCCAGGTCCTGACAACATTGGTTTTTGATGTCCTAAAAATCGGCTTGCTAGGCGCTCTTTTCACACTAGTCCTAAAAGGCACGGTCGGTAGCCGGGATAAGAATACCGGAGGTGGGCATTAGGTAGATCCCTAAGATCCATATTAAAATTTGAATTGCGCCAGTTGCTGATATCCATCCGCACTGGTTAAATAATCCAGGTGTTGGCAACGCAGGACAGGAAGGGTATTAACGTCCTGATTTCTCAATTTCCAGAGGTCTTCCGCCAAATTGCTTTCAACCGGAGAGAAAAGGTCATTACCCTGGTCACGGAATGCCAGATGTGCCGATTTTTTGCGAATGAAAGTAGAAAACCCGCCCTGCGGAATCTCATAGCCGCGGATATCTCCTGCGATGATATGGTACGTGGACCGGGGAACCGGGCTTGAATTTAATTGGTTGAGGAATTTCGTATCGGGGGCGATCTGTCCGAGCGTTACACTAACCTCGCCCACACCCTTGATGACTTTCAGGATTTTAGGAATGAACGGGATAGCCGAAGGGATGAAATTTATTGCTGCGTCCATAATGGTGCCGGCGATCTTCCTGAATTGATCCAGTTTTCCATAAGGGGTCCCCTGGTGCGGTGTGCCCATGAGTACCACCTCGTCGAAATACCCATCGCCTTCACTCCTTTCGATCATCCACCGGACTACCAGGCCTCCCAGCCCTTTGGCAATAACCGTTAAGTTGTATGCGTCATTTGGGCCAATTCCCAATTCATCCAGGGCAGATTTCAAATGGGCGGCCGACGATTCGATCGGAGTAGCCAGTGAATCGTAATCAAAAAGCAATACGAGGTCAAATAATTCCGGGATGTGATTGCCGGATTGATGATTCACCTGATCCAATTCAGTCAACATCCCCGGGCAGTCGCCAAACAAGTCGTGAACCAGCAATAATACCTTTTTGGATTGCATGACTCTTTTTAGGATGCCTTCGCGGGATGGCTTGAACGTGCCTTCAGCCGGCAAAGCATAACGCAAACTGTATGAAGAATCCTCTTGCTTCAACACGACTTTGAAGAAAGCCAGTTTTAAAGATGAAAATAGACTGCGATCCTGAACCTGGCTGGAAAAGGGTGAATGCTCCCCGTCAGCCGGGATGACCGGTTGGGGTAACGATCGGATGGTCATGGTTACAGTCTCGTCACTAGCTGTACTCTCTCCGGCAATTGTAAAATATTGCCCGTCAAAGGCAACCGGCAAAATGGTCTCGTGGTTATCTAAGCGCGTACGCCATTGGATGGTAAGGGGTTCATCTTCCAGGTTAATGCCTGGCGGGATATCGGTTATTTCCAAAACCTGCTGTTCTGCAGCAGATCTGGTTTGCGATAATGACATCAGAGAGAAGGCATCGGTATTCAATGCGTGAAAATATTGTACCGGATCCTGACTCCTTGTTCCGGTGGTAATGCCAGATAACCCGACCCTGCCCTGCATGGATGCATGTGGTTGAATCACCAGCTGTCCATCAGCCAGGGAGACTGCTTGTTGGTTGTTGATTTTGTTGTCCTGCCGGCAAATCGTAACCTTTATGGTCGATACATTCCAGTCTTCTGCCAATTTCGTCGGATTCCACATGCTGAGTTCGTCACGCATTACGCGAAGCCCACTTTGGATGAGTTGTTGGTAATCGAGTGGTTCAGTGGTTACAATCAATTGGAAATAGGAGGTAGTCTGATCCTCATCCTGAGATAGCCCCCAACTGTATATTTTCTTCCACAGCGGGAGGACCACTTCCGATTTATCCGGATGTTCCTCCGGACGAAAGGCTACTTCCCCTTCGTAGCATTTAATGCTGTAATCCTGGCGCAGATGAAATAAATAGGCAAAGAGTTCTTGCGAGGCGTCCTTAATCCGCACCCTCGCACCGATTCCAAACTGGCCTTTCAGGCTATTTTCCGGACTGGCATACAACTTGATTTCCGGAGCAGTGATAACCTGTTCTTTCCGCTGGGTATCATAAACTACTACTTCCAGGTTTGCCCATTCCTGAAGGAGAGTTGGTTTTTTGTTTTCAAGCGCAATGGAGCGACGCCAATTAACCAATTTACCCAGGGCGTCAATCATCTCTCCGGCTGCAGTCTGGTCGGTGGTCTCTGTTTTCATGGCATATTGGCAGAGACCGTCATCCCGCAAGGTGTACTGCTCCGGGGTTGCGGATATCGTCAGGCCGGAATCTACTGCATTATCGGTCCATTGAATGTTTTTATCGGTGCGCCAGGCAGCTTTAATTCGTGCCAATCCTTCGGGCTCTCCGGTGAGTTGCACGAGCACCGGATCCACCGGCCAGCTGATGATTTTCCCCAGATAATTTTCCTCGCCAGGAAGCACCGTGCGCAGGAAGTGTTTGAAGTTAAAACCATCTTTCAATTGCAGCTTACTTCTCTGAGCGCCTACGCTTGAGATGGTACCGTTTCCCAAAAGTTTGGATTCCGGAGCCGGGGTGTAAAGCTCAACCTCGATGGGAGAGGAGGGATTGGTCGCCAAGCCATGAACGGCTCCGCACTGTAAATACCAGGAATCTCCCTCCTTTTGTACTTCATACGTGACCGGCGAGCCGAGCGGGGATCCGTCCAGAAAACGCGTATAGGGATCGAAGGTGCCTATGGTCGCAAATTTGGGAGTTTGGGTTTTCAAAATCTTCCTTACCGAAGCGCGCGTCTGTAAATACAAATCGTTGTAACTGATGTTTCCCTTGGATTGCTCAAGTGCTTTGATCAAACCGGTCGTGAATGCGCCTCCCTGGGGAAGGTCACCGGCACGTTCGACACTTTCGCACGCACTTAACACAAGATGTGAGGCCAGAGGTATCTGCAATGGACCTTTTTGTTTCGCATAATAACCATCTGCGTAGCTGTCCAGATTGCGTTGGAGATTCTGAGAAGGGGCATTCCGCGTGATGATATCGGGTGTAGTAACGGCGGATCGGGTACCTGAACCCGAGTGGCAACAATCCAGAGATACGACTATATGCACCGGTTCTTTACCGGAGGCTTTTTGCTGAAGTTCATACAATAACACGGCCAATTCCTTATCGGCAAGGTAGTCTGAAGGGCCGGAAGGGTCCGGATAGCAAATCAGATTTTGATCTTTTCCATTGGGTTCCAGGTCAAGGAATTCTTTGGCAGTAGGCTCTTCCGATCCATGACCGCTGAAATGAAACCAAATGATGTCTCCGGGGCCGGCCTGTCCCAGATGATCGCGAAAGGCTGTTTTGATATGACCGTAGGTGGCTTGCTGATCTTCCAGCTTTTTGAGATGAACATTCATCCCGTTTCCCACATATTTATTTATAAAACCTTCTATTTGTGCAACGTCTTTACGGCACCCGCGTAATTGGGCCAATGGGGGTTGGTACGCGTTAATGCCTACTAATAATGCATACAATGATTTCATAGACGGTTTTCAAGGTTTGATTTGACTAGCATAGGACCTTTAAGATAAGGTACTCGCTTGATAAACCATCCCGCTACGGCTTTTTTACCTGCCGGTTGATGCAATGGAGTCCTAAGTTTTATGATCGGCCACCGATGGTGAAGCTTGCGTCAAAGGTGGTCAATCGATCGATGGAATTGACTGAAAAAGGTGTTGGGCCAATCCGAAGTGCGCTTGGATAGGATGACGGGTTGCCCGATGATGCGAAGGACCGGTTTGTTATTGACCTACGTGTTCCAGGGACTTGGACTTTACTACGTGGGGTAGTTCTTCTTGTTTTTTGCCTTTCTCCTGGTATAAATACAGCAAAGCACTGATAAAGACCAGATTCTTTATGATGTATTGTCCAATCAGGGAAAGCCCGAAGGGCGCTGTGCTAAAGGATAATGAAGGGAAAAAGACCAGAGGAAGAAAGGTGCAGGCCATATGTACAAATGCCAGCCAGAGGACCGTTTTATTCACAATGTTCAGGACCAGGGCGGTACAGACGATAAATTCCCAGATAGCTAGCAGAACGATGGCAATGCGACCATGGATGATGCCCCCGGTAAGGACGTTGATGGTATCACCAGCCAGTGCTTCGGCGGGGCTCAAACCGGGGACAAATTTCAGGAACCCAAACCAGAGGTAACAAAGACCAATCGTAAATGCCAGGAGGCGCTTAGGCGTAAAAAACTGCTTCATTGCGTATTTCTTCTTTGCCACAAGCTTAACCAAATCCTTTTAGCAGACAAAATGATTTAAATCATCCTGGTTTGCTTGGCTCAGTCTTTATTCCACAATCACTTGATAGGTTCTGGACGTATCATAAACCGGAGGACGGAAAGTGCCTGCCACCGGCCTCAGGGCATAAACCAATTCCTGCGTCCGGGCATCGATCACCTTGACCAGTTGCTCCCCGTTGACGTGGAGGGAATCCAAATAGGCCAGCGGATGCGGGCCGTAATTGTCCTCCTGATGGATGACGATGGGCCAGCCAGGGTAAGGTTCATTTGTATCCGTTGCATCCGGCCCCGACCATCTGGGCCACACTGCGGCTGTAATGGTTCGGTTTGTTACATCAAAATCGAGGATTGCATATCCTGGCGCCTTATCATAAATCTTACCCGGCTCCCGGTCAATATCGTAGGGGTTGGCGACCGCCATGACATCAATCTTATTGCCAAACCCATCTTCATATTTTCCGATATTCCGGTCTTTGCCGGGGAGCGGTCCGTCCGCTCCGTTAGCTGACGGAAACCAGCGCCGGGGCCATAGGTTGGAGATGGCGGGCGTCGCCACCCAATAGCCGGCGTCATCAAATTGATCAATGCCATACTTCCCGGTTGATCCCAGATGCTGATCTCCCGCCAAGTGTATCGCAAACGCTTTCCGCATGGAGGTCAACGCCTGGTTGCGTTTGTTTTGGGGCCATCCATTGGAATCAAAATCGGCCACCGGACGGTCATCGGGAGGATATTCGCCCTGGCGGTAACGCGGCAGGGTGGGTACATATTTGTCGTGATAGATATCTTTCGGGAGGGTGGCCACATTACAGAAAGGTGACTGAGACACCACCGCTTTAAGGTAAACCCCTGCTGACCAATCTCCGGCCCAACGCTCAAGAAATGCCTCCTGTCGTGGTCCCAACAATTGTGCTTCAGGATGGTATGCCTGAGTTTTGGCATCCCAGGATTTATTTTGCGGCCATCCATTTTCGATTTCTGCCTCGGGGAACAATGCTTTCGGAGCCGACTTCCACTGCCGGTCACCGAGGATAGCAAAGGAGACGCCGCCATAATTCAGATTGGTATAGTAAACGGAAATACCTTGTAAAACAGGTGTCGGATCGTATGGGTCCGGGAGATGTGCTGTCTGGGTCCGGTGCACCAGATTGACAAAAGAAGGTGGTTGTTTGTATCCACCATCATCCTGTGCTTCGTAACCATAACCATGGGACACATCGGCAGCTTTGCCTCCGGCACCCCAG
>JACJYB010000024.1 GCA_020636355.1 Lewinellaceae bacterium
AAATTAGAATCACAACGGTTGACACACAGATTAAAGATGCTGTAGCAAAATTGATGCTTACCATCCAAACAAGGATCACCAGGATCAACAAGTGAAGTATTCAGGATTCTCCGTATTAACAAATCCTGTCATGAAATTGGATTTAAAGATAAATAAAGATGTATACCAAAAGTCCGAAACGTGACTTGATCCGGTATTCAGCAATGAGGTAAGGAACTCTTCCCTTTCCATTTCAGCCTCTATTGCCGATGGAATAGATCCTTCAAATGGCTAAGAAAGAATTACTTCGATTCTTCATTCCAGGAGTGCTTGTTTTAAATTGTTAGCCCATCTGATGCTAGTCCTGGAGCTTGACAAAGACCTGGATTTCACATCCATTATGAACGATGTTAATAATTTGATCCTGTTATTAAATAAGATGATTCATAATTATACGTTAGTAAAAAGAATGCACCCTTTTAAAAGAAAATTTTGAAAGATGTTTCTATACGGGAAGTAGAAAAATTCTGGGACGAAAATCCTCTTTTCAGTGGCGAGTCCAATTTTGATCCCGGCACCCTTGAGTTTTTTAACGACCACGAAAGGGTTTACATTGAGGACGTCTTTGCCGGTCATTTTAATAAGGAGGAATACATACCAAAACAAGCTGCAGGAAACAGAGTCCTGGATCTGGGTTGTGGTATCGGATTTTGGTCCGCGACAATCCTGGAGTCATATCCGGCAGTTGATTTATACGTCGCTGATTTAACCCGGACAGCCTTGGATATGACTAAGAAACGGCTAAATATTATGGGTTTCGATGCCTCATTTAGCAAGCAAAATGCCGAGTCAATGAGTTATGACGATGCTTTTTTTGATCATGTCAATTGTCAGGGGGTTATTCATCACACCCCAAACACGCAAGCATGTGTTGCAGAGATAGCTCGAGTACTTAAATCCGGGGGTACCGCTTCCATTTCAGTATATTACAGAAATATTTTTCTGAGAAACTGGAGATTTCTTACCCCGATCGGAAAATTGCTGAATAGATTTGGTGGTGGACTAAAAGGCAGAGGCAGGCAAAATATATTTGCTCAAACCGATGTGGATGAGATTACTAAATTATATGACGGAGATAAAAATCCATTAGGCAAGTCCTACAATAAAGAAATGATACTGGAGATGGTTAAGCCATATTTCCATGTTAATGATGTATTTCTTAATTTTTTTCCAGCACGGTCGTTACCTTTTAAAATACCTCATAGCCTGCATCGATTTTTATCAAGAAAACAAGGATTTATGATTCATCTAAGCTTAAAAAAATCATAACCTATACCTAATAATAATTTTTGAAGGCCTAGAATTCAGATGATTTTGAACGTAACTTTTAATTACCCTGTTAAATAACAACCACTTCGGATGATTTATCTCTTATTACCTGCCTATAATGAAGAAGCATCTTTACCTAAACTGCTCCCGAAAATAGCTGCGCGGTTTAAAGAGAAATCCGTGAATTACCATTTGGTCGTTGTCAATGATGGCAGCACAGACAAGACCGGGACTATTTTAGAGGAATATTCCGCCAAAGGAGATATTCCAATGACCGTCCTAAAACATGAAATAAATCGTGGCCTCGGAGAAACAGAGCGGGATGGTTTTGAACATATTTCGCGGATTGCTGACCGTGATGACGTTCTTGTTCGGGTCGAAGGGGACGATACACACGATCCGAAATACATCTTTGACCTGATCGATCAGGTTGAAAATGGTTTTCATGTCGTAAACACCAGCCGTTTTCAACCTGGAGGAGGACAGAAAGGATTGGATAATTACCGGACCATAATCAGCCGCTTGGCAAACCTGTTTATGAAATTAGTATTTAATATTAAAGGTGTTAAGGATTACAGTTGTGGTTTTCGGGCATACCGCGTTTCGGTAATAAAGGATGCTATTGCAATATTTGGCAATGGGTTTGTACAACTTCGCGGTCTTGGATTTACAACCACGCTGGAAGTCATTGTAAAACTGAAACTGATGGGTTGCCGCTTTAGTGAGGTTCCCTTCATCCTCCGATACGACCAGAAAGAAAGTTCCAGCAAAATGGTTAGCAGTGTAACCACCCTCGGTTACTTGGTAATGGGCATTTTATACCATTGGCCTTTTGGTGGTTGGAAAAGGCAATACAATGGGCTAAATAAGCTTTACCCACAGAATCAGGAACTAGCTGTTGCTCAGTATAATATTCATAACATTCGCAGAAGTACCATCAGCCGGATAGGCGTATAATGTGCGGAATTGCAGGATTTCAGGGTGGAAACACCACTAACAGGGAGCTCATCATACGGGATATGATGCACTCGCAAAAACATCGAGGTCCCGATGATGAAGGGGTGTTCTTTCAGGATGACACTACCTTGGGATTTGTCCGGTTATCCGTGCTTGATCTGCAATTTGGTCATCAGCCCATGCATTCATCCGATGGACGGTACAGTATTATCTATAATGGCGAAATCTATAACTATATAGAGCTACGGCAAAGGCTTATTTCACTTGGTGTACAGTTAAAAACATTTTCTGATACAGAAGTACTGTTGTATTCGTATATCCATTTCGGCAAAGCTGTCTTGGACATGCTCAACGGGATGTTTGCCTTTGCTGTTTACGACGCAGAAGACGCTTCTCTATTTATCGCTCGTGACCAGTTTGGGATTAAACCACTTTATTATTTTACCACCTCAGATTGCTTCATTTTCAGCTCTGAAATAAAAGCACTATTTAAACATCCGGCTGTCACATCTTCGGTGAATATTCCGGCTTTGCAGGAGTACCTTACCTTTCAGTTGATTCTGGGAGATGAAACGCTATTCCAACATATCAAAAAGCTGGAACCGGCACATTATATGATTGTCCGCAAGGGTAAAGTTATAGAGCATGAAGAATATTGGAAACTTAAATACCAGATAGATGATTCAAAATCCTTGGATCAATTTACAGATGAACTTTTAGTCCTCTTTGAAAGCGCCCTATCTCTGCAAGTACGCTCCGATGTTCCGGTTGGGGCGCATTTAAGTGGTGGTTTGGACTCCAGTACCGTTGCTGTTTTGGCTTCCAAAAACTATTTCGGCAAATTGAAAACCTTTACCGGTGGATTTAAAGATGGAGATGCATACGATGAGTCCGGATACGCCAGTATCGTCAGTGAATATATTAATAGCGACCATTACAGCGTTTTCCCGTCGGCTCAGGATTTCATCGATAATATTCACACACTGGTCTATCACATGGACGAACCCGGGGCAGGGCCAGGAATATTTCCCCAATACATGATCTCGAAATTAGCTTCTGAACACGTAAAAGTAGTATTAGGAGGACAGGGAGCCGATGAAGTATTTGGTGGGTACGCCCGTTACGCTGTTGCCTATCTGGAACAGTGTCTGAAAGGAGAAATATTGGAGACCCGGGAAGAAGGAAAACACATTGTATCCCTGCAATCGATTATTCCAAACCTCCCCATGCTCAAACAGTACATTCCATTAATAAAGAACCAGTTTTCACACGGTTTATTTGATTCTATGGACCAGCGTTATTATCGCCTGGTAGATCGTTCTCCCAATTTAAAATTACTGTATTCAAAGGAGCTGGTTGAATCAAGGGATGAGGATCGTATTCAGCACAAATTTCAGGCGATCTTCAATGCCCCTGAGAGCAAATCTTACTTTAATAAGATGACTTACTTTGATCTTAAAACATTATTGCCCACCCTGCTGCAAATTGAGGACAGGGTCAGTATGGCCGTTTCCCTGGAATCAAGGGTTCCATTCCTCGATCGCCGGATCGTTGAGTTAGCCGCCAGTATTCCTCCAACAATGAAATTCTCAGAAGGAAAGACAAAATTTGTAATGCTGCAGGCTGTTAAAAATATACTTCCTAAAGAGATCGTGAACAGAAAAGATAAAATGGGATTTCCAGTTCCTATTAATGAATGGATGGCCGGGCCCCTTAAGGAGTTTATTCTGGATATTTTCCGAAGCCGCAAAACCATCGAACGTGGCATTTTCAATATTGGAAATATTGTAGACCACGTTATCCGGCAAGGTAATTTCAACCGGGATATCTGGGGTGCATTGAATATTGAATTGTGGCATCGACAGTTCATCGATCCGTGAAATTGGTTTTAGCAACTGATCTGGAGGATACATCCTGGTTGGCTTACGTGTTGGAAGAATTTCGGATAATACAAAATGCATCATTCGAAATTATGATATCTCGTTTGGAACACACTTCTAGTGAATTACCGACCATCTATTACCATGCAAGCAGTACAACCTCTCCAAAACACTGTATCCCAAACCGGTCTTCGGTTTATTCAAAGACCTTGATTTCCGTCGACAATCATATATTCATTTTCAAAGACACCCAATCCGAAGATCCCGGATTGCTCATTAATTATGATATCCTTTGGAATTCGTTTCTTTTTATTTCACGGTATTGGGAATATAAAACCGAATTATCCGGCAAGCTAATCAACAGTTATTTCAACAATCATCCCTTACATGATACCTGGCCGGTACAGGTTCCTATCGTGAATATTTATTTTAATATTCTCCAAAGCCTGATCCAGAATACATTTCCCGAATTGAATTTTGGGCAATCCAAAACTCCGCAGATTGAATTGTCGCATGATTTGGACTACATTGATAAAACGGTCCAGTTACGCATTAAGCAGAGTGCATTCCATGCTTACAATGCCCTAAAAAGTCTCCCCCATATAGGGCGCTTCTTTGGTAATGTGCGAAAACTAACCCGTTTCTTGTTTACGACTCCCGGATATTGGAATTTTGATTATTGGCAAAATACCGAAGACCGCTATCGCAAGACTTCTGTATTTTATGTCTTCGTCCGCACGAATGGGAGAACATTAAAACAATGGTTGCTGGATCCATCCTACGATATCAGGACCAATACCTCGTTGGTTAAAACCCTGAAAGGATTAAAGGCCAAAGGTTGGGAAATTGGATTGCACGGTAGTTTTGCAAGCGCCAGGGATACACAATTACTTAAGGAAGAAAAACAAACACTGGAGAAGGCCCTGGGATGCAACATTGAGAAAACCAGACAGCATTGGCTGCAGTATTTCGAGACTGTCACCCCGGATACCCACCAGCAATTGTTCCAGTTTGATTCAACCCTGGGCTGGAATGATCACCCGGGATTCCGGTCCGGCATTTGCTCTCGGTACCGGCCATATGATTTTAAGAATAAACGTCGATATAATTATTGGGTGACACCTCAGGTTTTAATGGACAGCCATCTGTATGATTATGCCGATAACACGGAAAACCGCTTAGCTGCCGCCAAAGAAATGCTGAAAAGTCTTAAGGGATATTCCAATAGTTATGTCTCCATATCCTGGCACCCGCGTACCGCTAGCCCTGATTATGGATGGAACCGCTCCTACGAAGAACTGCTACAGTTTTGTGCTCACGAAGACCTGTTATGAACAGCTATCAGGACGTTCTTAAAGCCAATTTGCCACGACTCATCAATCTCTACGAGCAAAATCCGGCATCGGCCTATACGGGCATCGGTGACCGCATGCATGTTGGCTGGAAAATGCAAGACTTTGCTAATGGTACCTATCAGGGAGGCGTGCATGCGCTTGCGATCGCCATAAAACTCAATCTGGTGAGCAATGCAGATGCCATTCTCAACCTGATTGACCAAATCATTCGCGGTATCTCTGTAATCATGCATTCCGATGGTTCGCTGGATGAAGCATATCCATCTGAGCGTTCATTTTGTGTAACGGCGTTGGCGGCATTTGATGCGCTCAGCGCTTTACACCTCCTGGAAGATCGGGTGCTTGAGAAAGATAGAGACGAATACCTGGCTATTATTCATCCATTGATCGGCCATTTGGAAAATAATGATGAGCACCATGCGATCATATCCAACCATCTGGCCACAGCAGTTGCTGCAATCGTCCTGTGGAATAAACATAGTGATGAACAATGTACGCGTTACCGCTATTTTCTCGACCGGATCTATAAGCATCAAAGCGAGGAGGGATGGTTTATGGAGTACGAAGGTGCCGATCCGGGCTATCAGACATTGTGTACCTATTACCTTGCTGCCGCCCAGGAACATCTGCAGGATGAGACTTTAGCTGCAGCTCTCGATCGAAGCATCCGGTTTCTTTCCTACTTTATTCATCCGGATGGTAGCATTGGAGGTCTTTATGGATCCCGTAATACGGAAGTATTCTATCCAGGAGGATTGATGTACTTATCTGCATTTAATCCGATGTGCAATTCCATAATGTCTTTTATGGAGCATCCTGAACATCATCAGGTGCAGGTAACTCCTTCAGCGATTGATGCCGGGAATTTCATACCGCTGCTGAACGCTTATGCCTTTGCAGCTTATCATTACCATGAAGAAAAAGCTATGGATACCGATCTTCCCTGTACTCGTAATTTTGAAAAATCATTTTCTGAAGCCGGTATTTTCATTAAGTCTACGGATCAATATTATGCCATAACCAATTTTAAAAAAGGGGGTACGGTTAAAATTTATAACAAAAAGGATAAATCTCTCGATGTCGAAGATGGAGGATTATTGGGTTATCTGGTAAATAATACTCGTTTTTCCACGCAAATGTATGACCAAATGCAATCTTTCAGTGATCGAACGATCCATACCCGTTTTTATCTGATCAATGATGCCATGCCTACCCCATTTAAATTTCTGATCCTTCGGGGCCTGAGTATAACCCTTTTTAAAAGTCTTCGTTTCGGAACGATCTTTAAAAAGAAAATTGTGGGTATGCTTATGACCAGTAAAAAACCGATCACAGGGATTGCCCAGCGCTCATTTCATTTCAACGAAGAGGAGGTGGTGATCCGGGAAGATATCACCCCGCCGAAAGGATTGAAGTCTATAGGCCACGTTGGAAAATTCCGGGCAATACACATGGCTTCCAGCGGATACCATGCACATGTTATCCTTCAAAAAAAACCTTCGGCGCATTCACAATTTTTGAGAATCGAATCCCATGTCCATTAAATTATACCCCAGGCTCAAGGCGGATATCGGTTGGTGTGAAATAGCCGCAGCAACCTTTCCGACAACCGGTGCTGTTTCTAAATTCGAACAGGCATTTGCTCCTGCGTTTGAGTGCCAATATGGTACCATGTTTGCTCTAGGCAGGACGGCCTTATTTGCTTTGCTCAAGGTGTGGGGCCTGGAAAATTCAGAAATAATCTGTCCGGCTTATACCTGTGTTGTGGTTCCTCACGCCATCGTGAAAAGCGGTAATATTCCCGTTTTTGTAGATAGTGAACAGGAGGGATTTAATATGGACCTGAACCAGCTGGAAGCAACAATCAATCCACGGACGAGGGTCATTATTTCCACCCATATCTTCGGTTATCCTCTGGATATATGCCGCTTGATGGATATTATCGCCCGGGCAGAAAAGAAATTCGGTCATAAAATTTATGTCATCCAGGATGCCGCCCATTCCTTTGGTGCCCGCAGCCAGGGACAATTGGTCACTGCAGTAGGAGATGCCGCCATTTTCGGATTAAACATCAGTAAAGTCATGACTTCCATTTTCGGAGGAATGGCCATCACTAACGATCGCGAAACCGATGAAAAACTTAAAGCTTTTCGGATTACCAACTGCCGGAAAACACCTTTAAAGGGGTTATCAAGATGGATCTACCTGGTTGCTGTATGTGTTGCTTTCAACCCATATGTTTATCGCATTGTAAATTGGTTGGAGAATAGTAAACTTTTAGATCGTTTTGTGAAATACTACGACGAAGGTATCATTGATTTTCCAGCGGACTGGGATACCATGCCCACTGCGACGGAAGCCAGTGTAGGTTTGGTTCAATTGAAAAAATATCCTGAAATAGTAAAAGCCCGTATTGACAATGCCCATCAATGGATTAAGAATTTGACCGGAAAAGAAGTATCTTTTATGCCTGAGATTCCTGGATGTACGTTCAGTCATTGTGTGGGTATCGTAAAGGACAGAGCAGCATGGGTGGAAAAATTCCGTAGTCAGGGCTATCAACTAGGGATTTTAATCGAATATTCAGTCCCGGAAATGCAAACCTACCAAAAATTCAAACGTACCGAATATCCAAGAGCATTTTATCTTAAAGATCATTGCATTAATTTTCCTGTTTGGCCGGACATTATCATCAATACTGAAAAAGTTAATCATAATGTCAATTAAATTCAAAGAAGAGCCTATTCTAAAAAACGACATTCCTTCATTTTCACACCAGGAATCGTTTGAAGAACACTGGAATGTCAATGAGCCGGTCGTTATTCCCGAACAAAAATTAAACGTTGCAGAATCATTTCTTCAGCCGGCACTAGACTTACTGAATGAAGGCAATAAAAATGTTCTGGATGCCGGATGCGGCAATGGTGTTCATCTAAAATTGCTCAGGGAAAAATCTCTCAACCAGAAAAACAAGGTTTTTGGCCTGGATATCTCATTGTCCGTCCTGTCTAAAATCCAGAGGCTTTTTCCCAGTTGCCGGTTGATCCACGCCGACGTATCCGATCTGCCTTTTGAGCAAGAACAATTTGATATTACCTTCAGCTATGGTGTGTTGGCCTATACACCTGACCCCTTCAAAGCATTTCGGGAAGTGGTGCGGGTCACCAAACCAGGTGGATTGATTGGGCTGTGGATGTATCCTCAAAAATCCTGGTTCCAGCAATTTTTATTCAATTCGGTTCGCAAAACTACGAATGCGCTCGGTCACCGCGGTACTATTTTTCTGGCCGATCTGATTGTTCCATTTCTGGGTATTTTACCGACAAGTTCCGGACTATCCTTACGGAATGCATCCTGGAAAGCCTGCCGTGAAGTAGTTTTGGTAAATATCTCACCCTCAACGCTTTATTTTCCCACTTCATCAGAGATTCTGGATTGGTGCGCCAACTGTAATTTACAGGTAGTACATATAGATAGAGAAAACCCGATCACCATATGGGGGCAAAAGCAAAATCGTTTTGATGCGTAGGCTATGGGGCGCGCTGACATCCTTGAATAAAGCAGCCTATCTGGCCTTAATTCTGAAATTAACCCAACCATTTACCTTTCTCTTGGACGCCTTTTTCTTCTATCTGTCCCGAAGGCCACGTACCACAGGCAAATTTCCTCCCATTCTATTTCTGGTTGGACCACCACGCAGCGGAAGCACCATCACGTACCAGCTGCTGGTGCAAAAATTAGCCTGTGCCTATCTAAGCAATTGGCATGGAGTGTTTCCTTCGTTCGCTTACCGTGTTTACCGGCACCCGGCACCCAGTTCATTAAAGAATTATTACGGCTATACGCCGAAAATGGCTGATGTGTATGAAGGCAATGAATTTTTCAGAGAACTGCCATCTCTTTCAGATGTCCGGGAGATCCGCATCTATTTCAGCAAATGGATAGCCCGCATCAATCCGAAAGGATTACCCATGATCATTAAGAATGTGGGGATGTATCCTGAAATAAGTAAAGTAGCCCAGGCACTGCCAGAAAGCTGTTTCCTTGCGGTAAAAAGGAATTTAGCCGGTAACATTGCATCAGAATTACGTGCCTATCACGAATTAGGAACTTTTAATCCCATCCCTGAAGAACTGCGGCAAATCTCCATTCACCAGGATCCGGTGGATTTTGCATGCAAACAGATTACTTCGATTTACCAGGACATCGACCGGCAGTTGAATGAGCTTAACCCGGAAAGGGTTCTGATGTGGCCTTTTGAAAAAGTAACCAAAGATCCGGAAAATTCCATGGAGGAAATCTTGGCTTATTTTGCCATTCCGTTTACCAATCGTACGCAAAACAAAATCCCTTTACCTGCTAAACCACCGGTTAAACCCTTACGTCAGGAAGAGCGTGACCGGATAACGGATTACACCCGATCGGTCCAAAAATCTTCAGTATAACTATGAAAGAACTTATCCGGCATGCGATTAGTCTGATCCTATATCCGATCACGGCGCTGTTCGTACAGCCTGTTCTTGTTGTCCGTAGTTTTATTAAATGCCTGCGGTTATTTGAAGGTGATTTCCGGCATTTCAGTATGTTCTCGCCCTTACAAGGGCTCAATACGTATTTTTATAAAACACGGGCACTGAATATTTTCACCTATGGCAAATCAGGCAAAAGTCCATTCATAGGTGCCGGTGATTATGAACTGGCCAGGACCTTTCATTACACCCTCCCTTCCCTGTACCCTTTTGCAGTGAGTTCCAATGTAACTATCATCCTGGGTCTGATTGGATTATGTGTGACTCAAATTGTCTGGTGGCCGGTATTGGATTCTCATTTTTTCTTCTGGACCGGAATGGTGGCTATCATTCTGAGCACGCATTTTTACACCTCTTTTCTATTACAGAATTACAATGTACTGGGGTGGGCGCTGTATCCGCTGCTCGTCTACGCAATCTTTTATTGGCAGCCCTACCTGGCCATGTGGGCATTGCTGGGAGTTTCCTTTTTTAGTTTCACCGGCTGGTTTATTGGCAGCATACTGATTGGCTTATTCGCCCTTATCCACGGGGATTTTGCTTTTATGCTTACCCTGCTACCTGCAGCACTGAAGATCCTCTTGCTAAACATGTATCCACTTTTTACGACGGCGCAGGGGAAACAAATTGTCATCAACATTGCAAAGGCTATCGGACTGGTTAAGACAAAAACCAAATACAGCCGAAAAAAACAGTTTGCCAAGGTTCGTATGGGTACCATTGCTTACCTGATCGGTCTGCAGCTATTCTTCGTACTGTGGGTTTATTATTTTCATCATGAACCCGCCGGATTATTACTGGCGATCATTGGGCTTAACCTGGCAAACACCCTAGCTTTTCGATTTGCTGACGATCAGACCTTCACTATTCTGTTCCTCATTGTCGGAATAGCCACCGTTTTTTATTATCAGGACTGGTGGTTGATGGTACCATTCTGGATTGCGAATAACCCGCTTCCGCTTGCCCTGAATATAAAATCCGACAACTTGTTTAATATGCCCCTGGTGGTTCCATTTGATACGCGCTCGATCCAAAATGGAATTGAACAGTTTTTGTCCCCAATCTCAGCACATCAACGGGTATTAATGGCTAATCGGGATCCGGAAGGATCTTACGAACGCGTTTTCGATGGCTATCGCTACCTCATGGAACTGCCATTTTATGTAGCCAATGAAAGACAGTTTTTACTTTTGCCGGACTGGTGGGCCGTATTTGAATTCAACTATGAAGGTGCACCAGATTTCTGGTGCCAAGAGCCGGAAGAAGTCAGTAATAAAATGCAAGAATGGAATGCCTCAGCCGTAATAATTTATCAGGACACTAATAAATCACTGGACCCGAAGTGGGAAGCCGCTGGATTCACCCCATTGACCTCGTTAGACTGGGATGATTTCACAGAACTCAAAGCCGATAAACGGTTATGCCGGTATGGGTTTCCCAAATGGTGGCTTATGAAACACCAATAAGGCCCGATTGAACCTGTATGTCTGTTGTTTCGACCCAAATCACCTATCCAAGAGCATACAATAGCGAGCTGACCAATACCGAGCTGAGGGATATTGCCAAACTTCATCTGGTTAGCTTTGGCGACGACATTTTATCGCAATTAGGACTAAACGTGATTTACCGATTTTACCATTCTTTGTATCAACAGTCAAAGGATTGTTTTCTTGTTGTCCGGGCGCAGGAAAAGATCATTGGGTTTTGCCTGCTTTCCTTTGATGTCGAATCCATTTTCAGAAGATTCGCATTTTCCCAATTTCCGGTTCATCTTCTTATGATCGGTTTAAAAGCTATATCCTCGTCATTTTTATTCATTTTTCTACTCAAGTATTTTGGTAAAAAACCGGTTACATCCGAGAAATATCTAAATCCGGAAATCGGTTACATCTTTGTAGCACCGGAAGCCCAGGGACATGGCACTGGTAAACAGCTCATCCAACAATGCCAAAATGTCTGCAGAAAATTAAACTGCAATACATTGTATACTAAGACCCGGGAGCAGGACAATGAAGCCACAATACATTTCTACCAGAAGAACGGATTTAAGATCCGGGATCATTTCATGCGTGGCGATCATAGCTACCTCCACCTGGAATTGCGAGTTATTGAATGACAATTTTCTTGATGATCCAAAAACGGCCGAAATACGGCACACCCTGATATTCTCAATGTTATTAACCTAATTTCATGAATTACCAATTAACACACTTACAGGAACTCGAGTCTGAATCCATCTATGTCATCCGGGAGGTCGCGGCACAGTTTGAAAATCCGGTCATTCTCTTTTCTGGTGGTAAAGACTCCATCCTGATGACTTACCTCGCCGTAAAAGCGTTTTACCCTGCACGCGTGCCCTTTCCACTG
>JACJYB010000025.1 GCA_020636355.1 Lewinellaceae bacterium
TCGTGGCGGTATTCAAAGGGATCAACTTTAGCGGTTGTGGTCAGATGTTTGGCTTGTTTGGCCAGAGCCTCGTCATCCGTAACGATCATACCACCACCACCGGTGCTGATTATTTTATTACCGTTGAAACTGAATGTGCCGAATAAGCCATAGCGTCCGGCATGTTTTCCATTATAATACGAACCCAATGCTTCCGTAGAATCCTCAACGATGGGCAGATGAAACCGAGAGGCAATCTGCATCAACCGATCCACATCAACCATATTGCCCAGTACATGCACCGGCATGAGTGCGCCGATTTGCCGACCATTGATCTTCAGAACTGGTCGTATTCGTTGGTCATCTTCGCGGATTTCAGTATTGGCTTCCAGAAATTCTTCCAACAGGTCCAGATCCATTTGCCAGGTTCGAGGATCAATATCTACTAACAAAGGTGTTGCTCCGGCATAGGTAATGGCATTGCACGATGCCACGAACGTAATGTTGGGAACGATCACCAGGTCCCCGGGTCGTACTCCCGCCAGTTGTAGTGAGATATGCAACGCTGCGGTACCATTCATCGTTGCTACCGCGTACCGGGCTCCGGTGAATTCTGTCAGCGCCTGCTCAAAACGGTTGACGTATTCGCCTACCGATGAAATCCAACCCGTATCCAGGCAGTCCTTGACGTATTTCCATTCATTGCCGCTGATATTGGGAATGGAAAGTGGTATCATAACCGTTTTGGATTACTCACGAATCGGGTTTTCAATGGCTGTTCATAATACCGGTAGATGAACCAGGCAAATACCCAGGAAAGGATACCCAATAAAAGTAAATAGATCGTCCAGGAGTAACTGGCTACGAAAGGTATTTTAAGAAACAACCACCGAAGGGGAAAGGAGATCCAGGGATGGAGTAAATAGATTCCATACGATACAATTCCTCCTACAACGATAGGTCTGGCTTGCAGGAAGCGAATGGGCCGCTGAGCATAAAAATACAATAGAAGGCCCCAAATCCAGGGTAACCACCAATGTAATCCGGAAAGCGTGTCCAAGGTAGTTGTCGTTATAAGTAAAAAGCTCAGAATGGACGTAACGATCATTCCGGGATAAAGCCACCGTGATGGTCGATTAAATAATTTATCACCGGTAGCCAGCAGAATACCCCAGAATGCGCCGCAAAACATGTATTCAAAAGGTATGGTATCCAGAAAGCGAGCCCACAACGGATCGGGATAATTTAGAGCAAATTCGTGCAAGCAGCACCAGAGCAGGGTTAAGCTCAAAAAAAAGCCCAAGCGCATTTTAGCCCGGGAAAAAAGCATTATGATCACCGGAAACATCAGGTAAAATTGCATCTCACTCCCAATGCTCCATAGATTATACAGACCGCCAAAGGGCTCCGGAAGAGACAGGATGGCCAGATTAGGCACAAAAAACAAGTAGTATGGTAAACCGTCAAGCAGGCTGAAATGCAGGTATTTTTCGCCGGTAAAAGCCGGGAATATCAGGAGAAGCACCAAAAAGCCTGCAATGACCACCAGATAATACAGGGGTACAATACGAACCAGCCGGCGAGTGATAAATGACTTGATATTAAATCCATCCGGATTTATTTGTGCCAGATAAGCCAATAAAAAGCCACTTAAAGTAAAAAAGAAAAGGACGGCAATACTCCCTTTTTGAAATAGAGGCCAGTCCGGAACCAAAACATTGATTTGGTGTAAATTTTGCCAGCCGTGTCCCAGTAAAACCACCATAGCAGCTAAAAAACGCAGCCCATAAAGATTAGGAAGTACTGTACCAGAAGTAAGAGCCACGTTAAGGCTTGTAAATTATTTGGTATAACACAAATTACGCTGATGTTTGATTAAAGAGGGGTACCGGCTACCGTAAAAAATCTGTGAAATCAGTGTACATCCGTGTCCTGAATCAATAGATGGTAATAAACCGATTAATGCAGATGACACAGATGTATGATTATTCACCTAAAATACCGGATACTTTTCACCTTTTACCTTTGATTCCACACCGGTAATGTGCAATTTCTAAAACACGCTGTCATCCTACGCCCGACTTTTATCTTTCACCCTTGACCCCATACCCCATACCTCGTATCCCATCCTCTCCTCAATACCATTCCAAATCCCTGCATTCTTCGTAAACCTGCTCGATGCCTTCACGCAGGGAAACCTTTGGATACCAACCCATATCATGAAGGATGCTGCTATCCAATAATTTACGGGGTGTACCATCTGGTTTGGTGGTGTCGTGGATGATTTCTCCCTGATACCCGACAATATCACCGATCAATTCTGCGAGTGCTTTGATGGAAACCTCCTGGCCGCTGCCAATGTTGACAAATCCAGGTTTATCATACCGCTGCATCAGAAAGATGGAAGCATCCGCCAGGTCGTCAACATGCATAAATTCACGCATGGGCGATCCGGAACCCCACATGGTCACGGTAGGCTGCCTGTCCCGCTTCGCTTCATGGAATTTACGCAGCAGTGCGGGCAACACATGGGAGTTCTGCAAATCGTAATTGTCGTTTGGCCCGTAAAGATTGGTGGGCATGACCGAAAAGAAATGATCGCCGTATTGTGACCAGTGGGCTTCACAGAGCTTTATTCCGGTGATCTTGGCGATGGAGTAGGGCTCATTGGTCGGCTCCAGCGGAGAAGACAGCAGGTATTCCTCTTTGAGTGGTTGGGGTGCCATTTTCGGGTAGATGCAGGAAGAGCCGAAAAACAATAGCTTTTTCACTTTGTGCTGGTGAGCCGCGTGGATGATGTTGGCTTCCATCATGATGTTATCGTAGATGAATTCCGCCCGGTAGGTGTTGTTGGCATGGACTCCTCCTACTTTGCCGGCAGCCAGGAAGACATATTCAGGTTTTTCGGTGGAAAACAAAGCGTCTACTGCTGACTGATCACGCAGGTCCAGCTCCCGGGAGGTGCGATAAACGATGTTTTCAAAACCCATTTTTTGGAGATGGCGTACCAGAGCCGACCCGACCATTCCCGTGTGTCCCGCTACATAAATCTTGTCCTGGATGTTCATTCGTATTCGTTTTTGGTTATGTATCCTGCTTTTTTCAGAATGGCATCGCGTTTAAAGTGTTCTACATCTGCCTGTACCATTTCAGCACAGAGCATTTGTACGGTATAATGCGGCTGCCAGTCCAGTTTTTCTCTTGCCTTTGTGGCGTCTCCGATCAGGAGATCCACCTCGGTAGGCCTGAAATACCGGGGATCCACCCGGATGATAACCGTTCCGGGCTTCAGCTTTGATTTTTGCCCGGTCAGATGTTCCAGGTGGTCCTGGTCGATGCTTTCAATGATGCCGGTTTCCTGTTTACCGGTGCCTTCGAAAGATAAGGTAATGCCCAGTTCGGCAAACGCCATGCGTACGAAGTCCCGGACGCTGGTGGTCACACCGGTGGCGATCACCCAATCCTCCGCCTGAGGATACTGCAGAATTTTCCACATCACCTCCACATAATCCTTGGCATGGCCCCAGTCTCTTTTGGCATTCAAGTTGCCAATGTAAAGGCATTCCTGCAGACTCAATGCGATGCGGGCAGCTGCCCTGGTGATCTTGCGCGTTACAAAGGTCTCGCCACGCAAGGGCGATTCGTGGTTGAAAAGGATGCCATTGCAGGCAAACAGATCGTAGGCTTCCCGGTAATTGACGGTTATCCAATAGGCATACAGCTTGGCTACGGCATACGGTGACCGAGGATAAAAGGGTGTATGTTCATTTTGGGGTACTTCCTGCACCTTACCGTAGAGTTCGGAGGTGGAAGCCTGGTAGATGCGGGTATGATTTTCGAGGCCCAGGGTGCGGATTGCTTCCAGGATGCGCAGGGTTCCCACGCCATCGACATCCACCGAGTATTCGGGTTCTTCGAAGCTCACCTGCACGTGCGACATGGCACCCAGGTTGTAGATCTCATCGGGCTGCACGCGCTGGATGATGCGCAGAATATTGGAAGCATCCGATAGATCTCCGTAGTGGAGGATAAACCGTTGATGGTCCTCGTGCGGATCCTGGTAGAGATGATCGATGCGCGTGGTATTAAACAACGAGCTCCTACGCTTGATCCCGTGCACTTCGTAGCCCTGATCCAATAACAATTCGGATAAGTAGGCACCATCCTGGCCGGTTATACCGGTAATAAGGGCTTTTTTCATGTGGAGGTATTCATTCAAATGGTAATGAAAATGAATAACGAAGAACTAAAACGATGTGTACTTAACCAAATCATGAGAGAATAACTTATTCGGTATGCCGGTCTGATGATATTTCACCCATGAGATAAGTGTTTCAATCTTTAAAGTCAAGGGAATAAATACATGGCGATTTTACAGACAATTTCCTTGCAGATTCCCCCAGATACTTGGGTGGAACTTTGCTTACACAATATATTTTAAGTGAGAAGCAAGGTCCGTAAAGTACTGACTTGACCAAATCTCAAGGTTATGAAGATTGGAAATAAAGGGCATAATATCATTTTTTGCTCGCTCAAAATTCAAGTGATCGATTTTATCAAATAGCATCTTTTTAAAGTCCTCCATGGATAAAGCCCTTTGTTTACGAGGTAGATGGCCGGAATTTATCGCCCTGTCCAGCAACATAGGCAAATTTAATGGCACTCCTTTCTTGATATACCATTCTAAATCATACCAATCCCGCCCTTTTACCCGCGACTTCCAATCCCGGAATAGTACGGCATGTATCTTACCGGCAAACAATGATTCCAGGGTCATGCATGCTACATAAAAAGTATATGGTCGTGTTAATAACAACTGCTCCCTTTCAAAAAGCAATGGTGGCGTCCGATCAATTTCGATTTTTATCTTTAGACGAGCCAGATTGGTTGCACGTATTGCGTCACCACTTAGATAAAGCGTTCCCCAAAAAGTGTTTTCTTTGAGAAAGGCAGATTCAACAGAAGAATCCACATGTTTCTCTTTAATTGAAAGCTCTACATCTAAGCCCAGTAAGACAAACTCTTCCTTTATGTAGGGAAGATATTTTTCTAATGTAAATCCTTCATCGATATAATTTAGGGAAAAATCCAAATCTTCGGAATATCGTTCTAATCCATGAAATATTCTCAATGCTGATCCACCATAAAAAGTGGCCTTTTCGAAAAACTTGCCACGCGCCAAACCTGCCAAGGCTATTTCTTGCATGATTTCCCGCTTTGCTTGAATCAAGTCCGTATGGCTGTTAATGCGATAGCGTGCCAACCACTCATCGATCATTACACACTAATTACCAGATTTAATAATATTCCAGTCAAACGCTTTTTTCTTCCGTATTTCGAAAGGTGCGTAAGCAACTTCGTATTCAAAGCGGATAAATTTTCTACATCAAATCTCAAATCGTATTCCAGATAAGTAAGCAATTCCTTCTTCCCAGTAATCTTAAGATCTTGGGTAATCAACAGATGATCATACAAAGCTTTGGTTGGTTCTGCCATCAAAAACCTAATCTCCTGGGTATATTGAATTTGGGAAACTCCCAGGTTGAAAATTGCGGCAGGAATATGGTGATAGGAAAATGTACCGACAGAAGTTGTTAGGAATTTACCCCGTTTAAAGACCATGGACTGATATTGTACCGTAGCATCTTCAATTAAACCATAGTAGGATAATGCGGTCAATCCGGAAACATACGAAGGACCGTAAAGTAGATTAGCTAATAGGTAGGGAGAGTAATTGTCTGGATTTGGATCCAGCAGATACCACCCTTTCATGATCGGGTGTATTCTCCCGGTTTTACGGAGATACTTGATCTTCCGGTCGGGGTGACCTACTTCACTGAAATAGGTTTCTAATACATGATACGGTACCGGGTTAACAAGATTAATATTTGCCATTCTGTGTAAAGATAAGGACAAATATTGTACTTATGGGTGTCTATTCGTGCAAAAATGAACCAATGCGGGTGGTGTTAAACAGGGAGCTGCGCCGCTTGATCCCGTGTACTTCATAGCCTTTATCCAAAAGCAATTCGGATAAGTAGGCGCCGTCCTGGCCGGTTATACCGGTAATAAGGGCTTTTTTCATTTTATGGAATGTGCGAACTCAAAAACCAATTAATATTTCTACAATTCGATCTGCTGTTTTACCATCCCAGAGAGTAGGGATTGAGCCTTGCTTCCACTCTTGTCGTAGCAGACGGTGGAGGTAAGGAATTATGTTGGATGGATTAGTACCGACTATTTCGTTGGTCCCAATGGTTACAGTTTCTGGTCGTTCTGTACTGTCACGTAATGTCATACAAGGCACGCCTAGTACGGTCGTTTCTTCAGTAATACCGCCGGAATCTGTGATGACACCTAGGGCGTTTTTTACAAGAAACATAAATTCCAGATATGGAAGTGGTTCACTGATGATTAGTTGATTCAGGTTCAAATCCAGGTTTTCATAAATTTTCCGAGTACGTGGATGCATCGGAAAAATAACTTTTTTACCATGGGTATTTTGATCAATTA
>JACJYB010000026.1 GCA_020636355.1 Lewinellaceae bacterium
CCCAGGGCGCTTCTCTGATGGCTGAAGTGGATTATAAGGTGACGCTGATGTCAGGACTCCATGAGATCCTGGTCAACCGGTACGGAGCCAATGCCCTGCATGCCAACATGGAACTGGTAGGCCCCATCGAATACACTGACGAAGAGCAGGAATATGCCAAAGGCATTCAGCGGGCTACGGGTAAACCGGAAGTAGGCCTTGACGGCAGCATCATGCCCCTTCAGGAGACCGTACCGATCACCCAGGGCGCCTCTACGGATGTGGGTGACGTGAGCTGGATTGTCCCGGAGATCAGCCTGACGGGAGCCACGGCACCGGTTGGTACGCCCTGGCATTCCTGGGCGGTGGTAGCCTGCGGCGGCATGTCCATCGGTCACAAGGGTATGATCTTCGCCGCCAAGTCGCTGGCCTTGACCATGGCGGACCTCTTCCAAAACCGGCAGCTGATCTTTAAGATCCAGGAAGAATTCAAAGAGCGGAAAGGCGCTTACGAGTATAAACCGATTTTGCCGGATGCACCTCCGCCGATACCCACTAAGAGTTGATGGGTTGAGGCAGAAAATAAGAATAGATTGGTGTGTGTAGCTATTCGACGGCTTATGCGCAACTTGATGCCGCGTGAGCCAGATGCCGGCAAAAGGAGAAAGCAAGTTTCTATACGTTAATAGTATGTGCATTTCTTGCTTGTGTAGAATAATTGGCTTAATTTAAATTGCCCAACCGGAATATCATTTCATGCCACTAATACCCGCTGGATAAAATGCTATCAAATCTATTTTTTATTGCTAAATATGCTAATTTCTAGGTTAAAATAAATGTAATTTATCATTTCAAATAAAATCATATTTCATGATACAAATACTACTGGCATTAAACTGGATTGTTTCAGTAACTTATTGCAACCCAGTTTTACTAAATACTCCGGACTGTGAGGTTTATTTTGCTGAATCAACCAGTAATTATAAGGCTGCTTCTGACGGTGAAACTCTTTTTGAGAGGAAGGGATATACTGTAAAAGAGTTAATAAGTGAAGTTTATGAAGACACGAAAGTTGAAATAAAATGTACAGAAATTAATCTCTATAAAACATATGATTTGAAAATAATGTGCAAGAGTATTAATAATCAGGATACCTTAAAACGAATATTTGTTAAATTAATTAAGACGCATTTTAATGGTGATTTGGAATTTACAATTGATACGGTTAAATGTCATGTATTGTTTAGTGACTTCATTAGTCTTCCTGTTTGTGATGACTATTTCATTCTTGAAAAATATACAAGAAATGATCGATATTATAAGGTAGATTGTGGTAAGGTTCAATTAATTCCTAAAATATTAATGGACTGGTATGGGGAAGAAATGAAAAGCAATCTGTCAGATGATGTAGACTATACCTTTGAATTATACGATAAAGGTTCATTGGGGCTGACTTTAGATTACCTTAAAAACGAGATGAACATAAATAATAAAGTTGAAAACTGTTCCAAAGAGGTGATTTCTATTAATTGCCATTAGACCATGAATGGTATTGGATTTGCTTTAATTTTCTAAAATTTAGGCGCTCAAAGGAATCAGAAGAGAAGGCGATTTACTGGGGACACAATTTTGATCTGTTTTAAACTTGTTGGATCAAACTTAGATAGTAATCGTGGGCATGTTTGATGGATTACCCCGTAACTATTCATAGAATGACAATGCTTTAATTGTAGTGACAGGATTGTTTCTAATGTACATCTTATTTGATAATATTGTATATTCATTATATTGTCGATAAATTGGAATTAGAGCAACTCAACTGGATAAAAGGAAAATATTTTGAAGTTTCGCACTGTAATTACTACATATCCAGGGATATTTAAAATGAAAGTCAAGTTGTCCATATTACCAATAATATGTAATGTTATTTATTGTCAAGTGGATCGCTAAGTGACTTCTTTCAGAGCCTTTGATAAATCGATGAACTAATGGATTTATTTGAAACACAAAAATTACATCCGCATATATTTAAGCAATTTATACTAAAAGACATTCTGTTTCTATATTATAGTTGTCCCCAGAGAGATAAAATACTTCAATTGTACTCAAAGCATATACAATTTAATTTTACTATCAGTGGTAAGAGGATCTTTCATCACGGCAACAACTCCTGGGTATCTGATCAGAACAAAGGATTACTTGTAAAAAAATGTGCATTTCTCCAGGAGTTGCCCCCGGATTATGAAGGATGGGACGTGTTGGTATTCTATCTGAAGGATGATTATTTACGTGCTGTGTTTGAAGAATTTCGCCCTTATTTGAATCTTGATAATTTGCCTGATTCAAATGAGGAAATGCTGGAATCTTTTGCAATTGATGATCAAATTCGGTTCGGTTATCAGAGTTTGATTCCATACTTTGGTTCTAAACGAGAATTACCTGACAGCATCTTGGAAGGCAAGTTTAAGGAGCTGCTTTTCAATATTTTCGTGCATCCGGACAATAAGCACGTACTTGCTTATATCCTACGCATCGTAGACCGGTATGCTGTACCCATTTGGAAAGTCATGGAAGAAAACTTTATGTATGATTTGAAAATTAAGGACTTTGCCAATATATCAAATCGAAGCCTGTCAACATTTAAGACTGATTTTAAGAATTATTATCATACCTCGCCTGCTAAGTGGCTTACTGAGCGGAGACTCAAAAGAGCAAAGTCCATTTTGGAAAGCAGCAATAAAACTATTCGTGAAATTGCATTTGAATCCGGCTTCAATAATGCGTCACATTTTAGCAGGGTATTCAAGGATGCATTTGGGATGAATCCTTCAGATCTGCGTAATGTGCCAACCAAATAGAAAAGAAATTAAGCTTTTCAGAACATGCTTGCTTAAACCAAGTCGATACTTTTACTTCCATTAAGTCTCATTTTGCAAGATTTAGACTTACCGTAACCTGGTAAATCTGTGAAATAAGAGATGTCAGCTTTACAAATTGAATGCGATGAAATGGATTAAATGTTTAGTGATCTTACCCTTATTCAGCCTATTTAACAACGGAACAACCTTCCAAGATGCTTCAATTTCAAAGAAATATCATCATGTCCTGTTATTTCAATGGAAAGACAGCCTCGATCTTAACGTTAAGAAGGAAGTGATCCAATTATTCAAAAATCTCCCAGCAAAAATTGATGGTTTTGAGGAAGTTTCCATTGTAGATTTGGCTGAATCGTCGGAGGGATTCAACACGATATGTTTCCAGGTCTTCAATTCAATAGAAGCCTACCAGCAATACAAATCTCATCCAGACCATGCAAAGATCTCGGAAATCGGACCTCCCTTGTTAAGCGGATTTAGTGAGTTTGATTATTGGAAATAACCTGAAAGAACCAATTGTTATGAATTATGCAACCTTGGAAAATGAAATTAGTGGTAAGGTCATCACCCCGGAGCATTCAAATTATGACGAAGTCCGGTCGATCTACAATGGTATGATCGACAAAAGACCGGATGCAATTGTTCGATGCTTAACTACCGAAGATGTGGTTGCGGCTGTCCATTTTGCCCGCGAACATCACCTGGAAACCGCTATACGCAGTGGTGGACACAATGGAGCAGGTCTGGCCTTGGTAGAACATGGCCTTGTCATTGATTTGTCGGAGATGAAATCCATCGAAATAGATGCTGAATCCAAGACAGCTGTCATTCAGCCTGGAAATACATTAAAAAATATTGATGATGCCACGCATAAATTTGGATTGGCTTTACCAGGAGGAATAGTCGGGACTACCGGCATCGGAGGTCTAACTCTCGGGGGTGGGCTGGGTTATCTCACAAGAAAAGGAGGCCTTACTATTGATAATTTATTGGAATGCACTGTGGTACTGGCATCGGGCGAAGTAGTTACGACCAATGTAGAATCTCATCCTGATCTATTCTGGGCGCTTAGAGGTGGCGGTGGCAATTTTGGCATTGTGGTATCATTTACATTTAAATTACTGGAAGTGTCTACAGTTTATGGTGGGCCGATGCTATGGTCGTTGGATCAGGCAAGGGATATAATGGCTCATTTCGATCAATTTCTTGCACAGTCATCCAATGAAGTGAGTGGTTTTTTCGCTTTTCTAACCGTGCCTCCCGTCGATCCTTTTCCGGAACATTTACACTTACAAAAGGTATGCGGAATCGTTTGGTGCATATCCACCGATGCTGCCGAAGGCCAACAGATACTCCAACCATTCCGGGATCATTTTCCACCTATTCTCGATTTTGTCGGTGAACTTCCAATGCCGGCTCTGAATAGTATGTTTGATCCGCTTTATCCCCCTGGATTGCAATGGTATTGGAAAGCACATTTTGTAAAGGAGGTAAGTGACGAATACATTGAAGTCAATCTCAGGTATGCCCAGGAAATCCCTACAGTTCATTCATTAATGCATCTTTATCCAATTGATAGACAAGGGGCTGCAGTCGCTTCCCATGCAACAGCCTGGAATTTCAGGGACGCCAGGTACGCCCAGGTTATTTGCGGGGTGGACCCTGATCCTAATCAGGCAGATCAATTAAAAGAATGGGCACGATCCTATTACGACGCCCTGGTCCCTGTAACGATGGGAGGAGCCTATGTTAATTTTATGATGGATGAAGGGCAGGACAAAGTAAAAGATTCATATAAAAGTAATTACGACCGGCTGGTAAAAATAAAAGCTCAGTACGATCCCTCCAATTTCTTCCACATCAATCAAAACATAAAACCAATTCCATAAATATTACATGTCGACTCCTTTAGCTAAACAACTGGTTTCGGTATTCAAATTGCTTTATTTTTTGAGAGGGAGTGTAAAGCACGGATATTTCAAAAACTAAATATTGGACTGCCTTTGCATTGTCTTCAACATAATCCCATGTTACCAAAAGCCCAGGATAGAAGATGGGATTTTGGAAATGAATTTGAAATCATTTCACCACTTTCTCAGCATATTGATAGCCTTCTTCCCACCAGGCCTTCATGATGTCCGGGAAAAAAACGAAGGAGTTGTCCGTCAGTTTCCGGGGTGTATGGTAGAAGTTGACTTCCACATCGGTATAGCGGCTCTCCAGCAATCCGATGAAGATGTCGTCCTGTCCGATCTGGGTGAGCATGAAATCCATGGATGATGTCAATACATTGAAGGCATTGCGGGAAAGCGGTTTGACAACTTCCCGGATGCGGGGATTCAGGACGATCACATCGATGACTTTGGCGCCCAGATTGATGGCCTCCTGCAGGGGTACCAGATTGCCGAAGCCTCCATCCGCGTATTCGTTGCCGTTCTTGACGACCAGACTCATGAAAGGCACCAGGTTGGCGGATAACCAGATCCAGTCGCAGAAATCATCATACGTATTGTCCCGGGCATATTTGTATTCTACCACATTGCGGCTGAGGTTGGACACGGTGACGATCACCCGCTTGTTGCTGTTTTTACGGATGCGCTCAAAGTCCTCGGGACTCATGGTGCGGCTGATCAGCTTGCGCAGGTTTTTGCTTTCACCAAACGTCTTTCTTCCTTTCACAAACTGGATAAAGGTGTTAAAGTGGTTGATGCTGACGTTGATCTGCCCATCCGGCATGCGCTTGATGTGGAAGGGATTGATGTTAAAGATGTCGTGCTGATGGACGGAAGTATAAGCTTCTTTCAGCCGGTCAACTTCGCCAATGGAAAGCATCGGGATCAATAAACTGCCCGTGGAGGTACCCACAAAAAAGTCGTATTCCCGCTTGGCTTCCTGTAGCAGGTATTGGGCGATGCCTCCGGCAAATGCTCCTTTATTTCCTCCACCCGATATGACTAGTGCCCGCATAATCCGTCCGGATCTTTAGTTAGTAGCGCCAGGAACGCAGATCGGCGTCTTCAGGGACCCGTTTTCCGACTTCCTGTACCCATTTGTTGATGTACATCTCGTGATAGCGCAACCGGGAAATGTAATTGGGTTGGGTATGATCGCCATTCCAGCAATGTTCTGCCCGGTCGCCATAATCCACTTGTCCATCGTAAAAAGGCTCGGTTGTCGCTTTCAAGCGGTCTTCCGCCAGGTACACGGCGTCATTGAGGTAATAATTGTCCATATCGCCGCAATAGATGTGGATCTTGCCTTCCCAGTCTTTCCCGTTTTTAGACCAGTCCCGCTGCATGATGTAGGACAAGTCATAGTTTTCTTTCCAATAGGCTGCGACATCCTTATCAATCACTCCGCTTGCTTTATCCCAGATGCGCTTCGGATAGCCATCATCGCCCACGGGAGAGAAAACAGCTTCCCAGATGTCCCATTGTTGCCCGGAACG
>JACJYB010000003.1 GCA_020636355.1 Lewinellaceae bacterium
ATGCTGCGTACGCCGTAGCATCCTCCCAGGACACGTGCACGACGGGATGATTCATACGCCCTTTCAGGTCACTGCCGGGGCCTTCCGGGTGCCGCCAGTTGGCGCCGGGTGTCCATTCCCACCATTGGGTATAATCGTTGAGGTCTACCGGATGGTCGGAAGGCTTGAAGACCAAACTGCCCGCTACGAGCACCGAATCCGGTGGCTTGGGGGTACCTTCCGGAACCTGCTTTTTCATTTCTTCCCAGTCGATGTCTTTTTCGGCGATGGTGACGTAATGGGTCGCTTCGACAAATTTTTCAAATTCGTTATTGGTCACCTCGGTAATGTCCATGAAAAATGGGGAAATGGCCACTTTGTGCCTTGGAAATTCGTCCTGGGAAGCCTGCGCTGATTTACCACCCATTTCAAAGGAGCCACCTGGAATGTAGACCATGCCGTCAGGAATCGCATCGGGTGCAGGCTGTAAATCCGCCGCCTTTGAGGAATCCATAGATCCACGATCCGATTCGGAGCATCCCATAAAAAACAGGAGCACTATACTAAAGAGCAGGGATTTAAATATTGGTTTGTACATTATTCGATTTGGTGTCGTGAAAGTCAATAATAAAAAAATACCGTTACTATTTCCCGATGGATTAAGCCTACTTTTCCGTCCCCCAACAGGTTTAAGTCAATTTAATTTCTGATTCCCCCGGTCTTTAAGCATATCCAGGCCTTTGATTAATTTTTCATTGTGTTTTCTCACCACCTCATTGATTTGCTCAATGATTTCCGGATGATCCGCTGCAATGTCGAATTTTTCTGAAGGATCTACACTGATATTATACAATTCTGGGGGGTCATGACGGGTAAATTCCGGCTCATAAGCTTCCTGGGTAATGTAATGCGCCTTGTAATCTCCAACCCGAACGGCATACAACCAGTCACC
Source organism: Lewinellaceae bacterium (assembly GCA_020636355.1). Lineage (GTDB taxonomy): Bacteria > Bacteroidota > Bacteroidia > Chitinophagales > Saprospiraceae > JAGQXC01. Next base: position 932 of record JACJYB010000003.1, read on the forward strand.
GCGGTAATAAAACATTTCATTACGCGGGCTGGGATCACCTTTGAATAGAGTCGCACTTAGGTCTACGCCATCTACCACCCGGTCGTTTGGTATCGGTACTCCTGCCAGGGTACTGAATGTGGTATACAAATCCATGGTAGATCCAATTCCTGTCACCAATCCCGGTTTGATATTGCCCGGAGACCAGAAGATACAAGGTTCGCGCATTCCACCTTCCCAGGTTGAGCCTTTGCCATTACGCAACAATCCCGCACTGCCCCCTTCCTGATTCATGATCAGCCAGGGACCATTATCAGAGGTAAAGACAACGATGGTGTTCTCCGCAAGTCCCATTGCTGTCAATGTGTCAAGAACTCTTCCAACGTTGTAATCTATTTCTTCAACCACATCACCATACAGTCCTCGCGGGCTGGTGTCTTCAAATGTTTCGGAAGCAAACAAAGGTACGTGAGGAAGATTGTATGCGAGATAAACAAAAAATGGGCTGCTTTTGTGCCCAGCCATAAACTTGATGGATTCGTCGGTATACCGTTTGGTGATCGTGTGTTGGTTAGCAGGACGCTCAATGACCTCGGTATTACGCATTAATGGCACATTGAATGAATTGATGCTGCGATGTGCCTCCGAAGACCAAAATTTCATATATCCTCCAATCGCTTTCATGTCAGCGACATTATCCATATCATTGGAGTAGGGGATGCCGTAATAATAGTCAAATCCATTATTGGTCGGAAGGTATTGCTCTTTGCTACCCAGGTGCCACTTGCCGACACAAGCCGTGGCATACCCTGCTTTTTTAAGTTGTTCGGCCAAGGTTATCTCCTCAGCTGGAAGTCCATTATCAGAATCCGGAAATAGCACCCGGTTGATGCGACTGGTCATGCCATTTCTAACCGGTAATCTCCCGGTCAACAGTGCTGCCCGACTGGGTGTACAAACACTTGCACCTACGTAAAAATTGGTCCACTTTTGGCCTTCTCCAGCCATTTTATCCAATCGGGGAGTGCGGATGGTCGGATGTCCGTAAACACCCAGATCGCCATATCCCAGATCGTCAGCAAAAAGAATGACAAAATTGAATGGCCTTTTGGTAGCATCACTGTCCTCGTTATTTGTGGTTCCCGTGCACCCGTCAAATAGTATCAATAAATATAGGAAGAGTAGGGTCCTTAACGCAATCATGAGATTAATTTAGACTATAAATTTGGGAATTTAAAAACGTTAGCTTTCACCCCTTCAAATCCGCTTTCGCGCCATACAAACAATTGGCCGGCCAATGGCTGTCTTCCATCTTCAGGCAGCCCAATACTTGCCGTCGTCATGTAAAGATCCTGTAAACGTGGTCCTCCGAAAACGCAAGAGGTGACTTTTTCCACGGGTAAGTCAAGCCGAAATAGTTTTTTGCCCGTTTCCGGATCCCAGCGGCTGACCTGCCAGCCGCCCCAGTGGGCAATCCACAATTTATTCTCCGCATCAATGGTCATTCCGTCCGGATAACCGTCGGAATCCAGAAAACGAATAATTTCTCTGGGATGAGACAGATCACCCGTTTCCATATTGAATGCATAGGCCATCACCTTTCGGGTAGGCGAGTCGATGTAGTACATGGTGTGCCCCTCCGTATGCCAGGCCAGGCCATTGGAGACGGTTACTCCCGGTATGACCAATGCTGCCTTAAGATCTGATCCCATCCGATATAAATTCCCCGAATCAGGGATTTCATTCACATGCATGGTTCCGGCCCAAAACCGGCCTGCCGGATCACATTTTCCATCGTTAAACCGGTTGTCAGGCAAATGTGCTTCCGGGTCGGTAATTGGCTCCAGTTTCCCTGTAGCCCAGTCCAGAAAAGCAAATCCGGACCGAAGGGCGGTAACAATCCTTCCGTCGTCACTAAAGACAATGGCGCCGACCATTTCACCCATTTCGCGAAACGAGTATTCATAGGACGGTGGATGGTATTTATGAATGACCCCGGAGACGATGTCAACCCAAAATATGGCCTGTAGATCCGCTGACCAAATGGGGCCTTCTCCCAGCACAGAATGCCAGGGGCCTACCGGAATAACGCGATTATTCATGACCCAAATTGTAGGGTGAAGGACTCACCGAGGTCCATCCTCCATCGACAATTAGGGTCTGTCCGGTGATGTGCCTGGCTTGATCGGAAACCAGGAAAAGCGCTGTTGCTGCAATATCTCCGACGGTCGCAGGTCGACCCATCGGAGTGATTTTCGACCAGGTTCGCTCATACCCGGGATCTTCGAGGGTGCGTTCGGTGGAAGTTGCCCCGGGAGCTATCGCATTTACGTTTATGTGGTACGGAGAAAGTTCGACGACCAAACCTTTGGCGAGCATCTCCAAGGCTGCTTTGCTCATCCCGTAAGCGGTCAGGTTTTGATGTGCCTGGTGACCGGTGACGGAGGACATAAACAGAATGGTACCACCTTCTGCTTGATCTTTCATGATCAGGGCAGCTTGTTGGGCCAAAAAAAAGGACCCGGCAAGATTTACTGCCATGACCCGGTCGAAAGCCGCTCTTGTGTAAGACAGGAATTCACCATACAGGGTTATGCCAGCATTGGCAATGACAATATCCAGACGGCCAAAAGCATCCAATGCCTTTTGGATCATAGCCGTGATAATGGCCGCATCACTGCAGTCACCAGGAATGCCCCTGCTTGAATCACCCAGTTGCTCAATTGCTTTTCCAGTGAGCTTCTCATCGGCATCATTCAGAACAACCCGGGCGCCTTCAACCACCAATTGCCGGCATATTTCCAGGCCAATGCCCTGTCCGGCGCCGGTTACAATTGCCACTTTATCTTTTAAATTTCGCCTGCTCACCGGTCCTGATTATTTGGTTAGTGCGAATCCTTGGTTACCTGACTTCCAGAACCGCCTCTGAGGAAATCCAGATCTGCCCCCAAGTTAGCTCCCTGCACATGCTTGATGTACAGTTGAACGTAGCCGCGATCGGTGATGGGTGGCAAAGCTGCTTTAGCAGCCAGCCGGTCCGCGATTTCCGTATCCGATAGATGGAGGTGTAGCAACCGCTGATGGATGTCCAGTGTAATCTCGTCGCCATCCTTTACGATACCTAAAGCACCACCGTCTGCAGATTCCGGAGCAACATGGAGAACCACCGTTCCAAAACCAGTACCGCTCATGCGTCCATCGGAAATGCGCACCATATCTTTCACGCCTTTGGCCAGAAGTTTGGCCGGTAAACCCATGTTTCCGACTTCAGGCATACCCGGATAGCCTTTCGGTCCTACATTTTTTAAGACCAGGATGCTGTTTTCATCCACATCGAGTTCCGGGTCATCAATTCGATGCTTGTAGTCGTCAATGTCTTCAAAGACAACTGCTTTGCCGGTATGGACCAAGAGCGATTTCGTTGCGGCCGATGGTTTAATTACGGCTCCTTCCGAGGAGAGATTTCCTTTTAGGATCATTACACCGGCCAGATCATTGAAGGGCTCATCCAGCCCGGATATCACTGTGGTGTCGTAACAGGGAGCCTGGCTCACATTATCTTCTACCGTGCTGCCATTGACTGTGATACAGGTGCGGTGAAGCTTGGGGAGCAATTCTTTCATGATCGCCGGCAGCCCGCCTGCGTAATAAAAGTCTTCCATAAAATATTCCCCGGAAGGCTGCAAATTGGCCAACAGTGGGATTCCTTTAGAGAACCGGTCAAAATCATCGATGGTCAGATCGATGCCAATCCGGCCGGCTATGGCCAGTAAATGGATCACAAAATTGGTTGAACCTCCGATGGCCGCATTGACCATGATGGCATTTTCAAATGCTTCCCGGGTCAGTACGTCAGAGAGTTTTCTATTTTCCCGGACCATCTGAACGATGGCCTTTCCTGATTGTTGAGCCAGAACTTTACGGGCTGCATCTGGTGCAGGGATGGCTGCATTTCCTGGTAGTGACAGACCCAAAGATTCTACCATACACGCCATGGTAGAAGCAGTTCCCATTACGGCACAATGCCCATCACTGCGGCACATTCCTGCTTCTGCCGTCCGCATCTCATGATCATCCATCTGACCGGAACGGTTGGCTTCACTAAATCGCCAGATATCCGAGGTGCTGATGCTTTTCCCCTTGTATCGTCCGGTAAGCATAGGTCCACCCGAAACGACGATGCTGGGTAAGTCCACACTGCATGCACCCATAACCAATGAGGGTGTCGTTTTGTCGCATCCACACAGCAAAACCACACCATCCATCGGGTTGGCACGGATACTTTCTTCAACGTCCATGGATGCTAGATTACGGTAAAGCATGGCTGTGGGTTTTATGAGCGTTTCGCCTAATGACATTACCGGAAATTCAAGTGGAAAACCTCCTGCTTCCAATACCCCACGCTTCACAAACTCAGCCAGCTCCCTGAAGTGGGAATTACAGGGGGTATATTCGGACCAGGTATTGCAAATGCCAATAACCGGCCTGCCGTCAAATTCAAAATCGGGTATACCGCTCTTTTTCATCCAGGCCCGGTAAATGAATCCATCTTTACCTTTCCGTCCAAACCATCCTTGACTTCTCATATCCAATTGTGCTATTTTGAACGGAAGTTAAGGATTATAGTACTGGCTATCCAAGAACTGGTTCATTGAAAATGAGCGGTAGGTAAATCCGGAAAGTCCAGCTAGGCATCAATGATCTTGCTGTATTTTTTTCCAGTAGTCATCTGCTTTGTTAAGCAATTCAAATTCCGGATCGGGGAGTTGATTCCAGAGCTTTAGTGTATTGGTGGCTCTCTTGTTGTAAAATAGTAACAATCGACCTTCAACGATCTTATAAGTAAGCGGATCAACCTCGACCTTTTGGCCCTTCAACGACATGGCGTAGGCACACCACCCGCCATAGGCAGGGACATATTTTTCAGGATGCAAGGCGAAAGTATCCCGGTTTGCCCCGCTCACGAATAAATAGGTGATGCCTGCATGGATTGCTGTCCAATTGGGGTTTCCTTGCACGGGCCCCTGATGAAAGTAGGAGACCGGATCGTATCCCCTCAGGGCCAGATGATTCTTATCAACATTTAATTTTTTGAAGTCTGCTTCCGCCGATGTCTGACAAAAGCTTAGCGACATCGTAAAGCTCAATCCGGATATTAGATAGATCAGTCTGTGCATTGGATTTTATAACGATTAAATAGTATTGAGGTAACGCATTAGCCTATCCATTGTTCGCAGGAATTGAACATTGAAATACGGTTTTGCCCGTTGAGTCGATGTGAACCACCAAATTCCATGGATATTTTTTCTATATTTAAGATAACACACAGAAAATCAATAAGATGAAAGATTATTATTTACCCTTTTTTACAATTGTCATTTTTCTGACAGTTTTCTGCAATTCGGTCATTGCTCAATCAACCAATGGCATTAATTACCAGGCGGTTATTCATTCGGACCAGGGGGCCCCGATCCGGCAACAATTAATCCAGGTCCGATTTTCTATACTCGACGGGTCTGAAGCTGGTTCAACTGTCTATCAGGAAGAACACACAACGAATACCAGTATGGAAGGAACCTTCCATGTGGTTATCGGACAGGGCAATACCTTGTCCGGTACCTTTCAGGATGTGCAATGGGCCGAAAAAGGGAAGTATTTAAAGGTTGAAGTAAACACTGGTAGCGGATACAAAACACTTGGAACTTTACCCTTTATGGCTGTTCCATATGCCCTGTATGCCGAGCAATCGGGAAGTTCATTTGAGCTTCCCTACCAGGGAGAAGCCTTCAATGAAACTTTGCCGGCAATGGATATCTCAAATACGTCATTAAGTACTCAGAGTACTGCCATTTTGGCCAGGGTAGGTGAAGGGTCAGCCATCACTCCTGTTGCTGCGTCTGCAGTGATCGGCAGCGCTGAAACGGGGCATGGTGTGGCCGGGTACAGCTCCGGACCTGGCGGTGCTGGAATTTTGGGCCAAACGGAAGCAAGTAACGGAAATGGCGTTCGCGGTACCGCCAATAATGGGGCGATCGGAGGCTATTTTGAATCGCTAGGCGAGGAACCGGGCCCAGCACTGGTTACCGGCAACGGCAATGTAGGAATTGGCACGGACAGCCCCCAGGAGAAATTACAGGTCAACGGACATGTATTGGTCAATTCTCTGGTCGGTGCCATCAAACTGGGCGCTCCTAACAATGGAGACCAATTTCATTTCACGACAGCCGGCGGAGGATCCGACCTGCTTTTGTTCGCTAAAAAATCCGGATCCCAGACATTGTACCAGCGTCTGCTGGTCAGGGAAAACGGGCGTATAGGCATAGGATATGTTTCTAATCCGGCAGGGCAGCTGGAAATCAGCAGTAACAGCGAAATTGGAACACCTCAACTGGTACTTACCGAAGAAGAGGACGATTATGCCCGGTTGAGTTTTCGGAACACCATCAATACCAACTATTTTTGGTCCATTGGAGGGCTAAATGCCAGCCAGATATCCGATGATGTTATGCGTTTCACCCATTCTGCCAACGGGGATATTCTTACCCTGAACAGTAGTGCCAATGTAGGCATCTACGAGCCGAATCCCACTGCACGGTTGCATCTTTTCCAAAATAGCCAGAATGTGGGCACCGGATTGCGTCTGGATGACGGTATCAATGAAGATTGGGACATAACTCATGGCTTTGGATTGCGATTTCATTATGGAGGCGAACTACGGGGATTTATCAGTGCGACCAACGGAGCTTATATGCAAGGCTCTGATATGCGATTAAAATTGAATATACAACCGATAAAAACTGTCTTGGACAATGTGAATAAACTTAAAGTAATGGAATACCACTATGCGCATCAAGCATCCCGCCCCAAGAGCACGGGATTTATTGCCCAGGATGTATTACCACTCTTCCCTGGCCTCGTTGGATATTCTGCCGCAGATGATCTTTATGGGGTAGATTATGCAGGATTTAGTGTCATTGCGATAAAAGCCATTCAGGAACAGCAAATCCTGATTGAGGGTCAACAAAAGAAGATTGAGAACCTGGAAGAACGCCTGAAAAAACTGGAAGCCAAAATTAATCCGGAATGAAAACGATTAAAAGAAATGACTTGAAATTCCTCTTTACGGTGATCTGTTTCCTACAGATAATTTCCGGTACGAGGGCACAATCCATTGAGCGTTTTGTGATTGGCTCAACCGGTGGTTTACTTAATGGCGAAGGTATATCCATGGATCATACGGTTGGAGAAGTTGCCGTCTCTACACTTGATGCCGCCGGTTATCTGTTGACCCAGGGATTTCACCAGGGAAGCCTGACAGCAACCTCTGTGGACAGGTTTTTGTTGGACATCCGGATACTTGTTACTCCTGTTCCTGCTAGAGACCGGCTGAACATTCAGCTGGAGACAAATGAAGCGGAAATAACTTATCAATTGATTGACCTCAATGGCAAACCACTGGGTATCCGCAAAACTGTACCTCCGGCAAGTCAGGTCACGCATGAAGTTGATGTATCAAAACTAGCTTCCGGTACGTATATTATTTATTTTAGAGAGTCAACCGGGGTCGCGGCGAGGTCCGTGCGATTTATTAAATATTAAGCTGAAGATGATATTAATCGAGTTTATTCTATAGTTAATTATTTCTTCCGCACAATTCAATGATGCGCTCAATCAATATTTTCGTTTGGACATAGCCAAGGACTAAATCCTTTAAATTGCCATATCGAATTGGTAGGGACCCGGGTCAATGCCCAAAGAGTCAAGGGCCTCCTTGATAATCCATTCATTGATCAGATTGCCGTTTTGAATGTATATGGTCTTAATATTAGACCGGTAAGACTCACATATATTTTCCTTAGCTGCCAGTTGTTTCAATATGGTCTCCCAATCAGATAAAGCCTTCTGGAGCCCAGCGTTTGAAATGGCTTTGAAGTTCCCGGAAACATACATAAACAGGTTTTTGGGGTTGGACACGAGACTATTTTTAAAGATAATAATTGCTATTTGAAGTAAAAATAGTTGTCCATCAATGTCAATTGACGGAACAGGATTCACCTTATGCAACGTTCCGTACCTTATTGTACTACCATGCTTTTTCTTATTTTCAATCAATGAAGCTTCATCTTGTCAATGGATTTCTTGGCAGTGGCAAAACGACTACTATTGCCGCAGCCTGTGTTCAATTAAAGGAGGCTGGTTTCCGGGTGGCAGTAATCACTAACGATCAGGGACAGGATCTGGTGGATACGTATTACCTGCGAAGTCTGGGCATAACAACCAATGAAGTAACGGGAGGTTGCTTCTGCTGTCATTTTAGCCAATTGGAATCAAGTCTTCTCCAATTCATCAGCAATTACGATCCTGAAGTGATCTTTGCCGAATCCGTAGGGTCGTGCACGGATCTGATTGCGACCGTGGCCAAACCACTGCTTCAGAAATATCCCCACCTGGAATTAACGATTTCGACGGTCACCGATGCTTCTCTTTTGTTTAAAATAATCCAGGGTCAGGCTGCTTTTTTGACCGAAGAGATCCGGTACATTTTTCAGAAACAAATCGAAGAAGCAGATATTCTGTTCCTCAATAAAGCCGATCAGCTCATCACTTCCGAACTAGCATTATTAACCATCCAGGCTGGTTCATTCTACCCGGATAAACAAGTGATGACTGGTAGCGCTCTCAATCCAGTAGACATCGGAATCTGGCTGAATTATTTACCTGGTTTATCCGGGGCGACTTCACGACAAGTGCTTGAGGTAGATTATGACCGGTATGCTGCCGGAGAAGCATCGCTAGGATGGCTGAATGTCCGCTTTCCAATCCCGGATACGCAAGGGAGGTCATTGCTCATCGCTGAAAAGGTGATTATCACTTTCCACCAGAAAATCATAGACCAAAAACTGATCATTGGACATCTCAAATGTTTGATCAAGACTGGCGGGGAAACTTATAAATTCAATTTTACCAGCAGCTCTGTCGAAAAACCTCCGGATACATCCATTCATTTGTTTGCTTCGGATTCAGAACTTACCATCAATGCCCGGGTGGCCTGTCCTCCACGGCAACTCAAGAATCTGTTACTGGAAACCCTGAAACTGATAGAACACGAATTTACAATTCTCCTTGAAGCCGGGCCAATCCATGCATTTGCTCCGGAATACCCCAATCCCCAATTCCGGATGGATTAATAATCAAAAAGGATTACGTGGTGGTTTAAGCATTTTTCTTATCCGGCATCACTCAGCTGGAATAACCTGCAAAAGAATTATCTTAAGGGACCTAAGAGGAATTGAAATGAAAAAACAAAACCGGCGCAAATTTATACGGGACATCGGTATCGGAGGCTTGGTGACCACCACGGCTCCGGCTGTACTTCTGGCCAAGGATAGGGCTAATGAAACCGCCTCTCATCAAGACGCAACCAGCAATCCAGGTAAAGGCAGAAATTATCAGGGTCCCTATACAGGATCTCACCTGAACCGGATCGCATTCCCGATCGGAGGCATCGGGGCCGGAATGTTTTGTTTGGAAGGGGGAGGTGCAATATCCCACATGTCCATAAAAAACCGTCCGGATGTATTCAATGAGCCAGGTATATTTGGTGCTATTTACCTCAAAGGTGTTTCAAGAGGCGCCAAGATCCTGGAAGGCCCGGTGCCGGAATGGAAGAAGTTTGGCCAACCAGGGGCTGGTAACGGATTAGGTGGCAGCATTACCGGCCTGCCGCACTTTCATCACGCCCGCTTTACGAACCGCTTTCCTTTTACGGACATTGAACTAAAAGACGAAGAATTGCCTCTGGAGGTAAAGATCACCGGTTGGAGTCCGTTTATACCTACCGATGAAGACCGCTCGAGCTTACCGGTGGGAGCGATGGAGTATTCGTTTGTCAATACAGGAGCACAACCACTGGATGCCATCTTTTCATTCAACGCCAGGCAATTCTTGCGCATTGAGGGAGGGAAAGATTCCATCAAATCCATTCCGGGTGGGTTTATTCTCCACCAGGAAGGCACCTCAGAAAAGCCGGAAGAGGAAGCTTCATTTGCAATACAGACGGATCACCCGGATGTTATCATTGATCATTGCTGGTTCCGGGGAGGATGGTGGGATCCCTTGACCATGGCCTGGAATGCCATAAAGAATGGCGAAGCTAATGCGGTTGCGCCTGTCGAATCTGGGGCCCCGGGCGCATCCCTGTACCTACCAATGCATCTTGAACCGGGTAAAGCAACCCGGATAACCATATATTTTGCCTGGTATGTGCCTCAGACCAACATCACGCACGGAAAAACTGAAAACGACCGGGCAGATTGCGATGCAGGATCCGGTTGTTGTTTTTCGGCCTATGAAAAAGGGCTGGTGACCGGGGAAATGCCAGCGGACACGGATCACTATCAACCCTGGTACAGCAGCAAGTATGATTCGATTGAAGCCGTGAGTAATTATTGGCTGAAAGAATACCTGAATTTAAAAAGGGATACCTCGCTATTTGCGGATGCCTTTTATTCCAGCAGCTTGCCCGCTGAAGCGATTGAAGCGGTAGCTTGCAATCTCTCCATCTTAAAATCACCCACTGTACTCCGCCAATACGATGGACGTCTATGGTGCTACGAAGGATGTGGCGATACCTGGGGCTGTTGCCATGGATCATGCACCCACGTATGGAATTATGCCCAGGCCATTCCCCATCTATTTCCGGCTCTGGAAAGGAGTTTACGCCATACTGAGTTTTGTGAAAATCAAAATGCTGAAGGGCATCAGACCTTTCGGGCTACACTACCCATCCGGCCGGTTGACCATGGTTTTCATGCGGCGGCCGACGGTCAATTGGGCGGCATCATGAAAGTATACCGGGATTGGCGTATCCTGGGAGAAGATTCCTGGATCACCGCGATGTATCCGATGGTAAAACAAAGTATGGACTATTGCATCCGTACCTGGGATCCGGATGAAAAAGGCATCTTGCAGGAACCCCATCACAACACCTATGATATTGAATTCTGGGGCCCGGACGGCATGCATGCCACCTTTTATCTGGGTGCTCTTGCTGCCATAACGGCCATGGGAAAACATCTCGGTGAAGATGTTAGCCGGTATGAACGATTATCTGAAGCAGCCAGAGCATTCACGGAAAGTGAGTTGTATGACGGCGAATATTACATTCAGCAAATCAAATACACTGGCTTACATGCTGAAGATCCGGTCAAAGCCTCAGAGAAGTCGTATGGCTCGGGTTATTCGGATGAAGCATTGGCACTGCTTCAGAAAGAAGGTCCCAAATACCAGTATGGTTCAGGATGCCTGTCAGATGGCGTTCTGGGAGCCTGGATTGCCCGCGTTTGCGGATTGCCGGATGTGCTTTCCGGAGAGCGGCTGCGCAGTCATCTGGTGGCCATCCACAAATACAACTTAAAAAATGATCTCAGCGATCATGCAAACCCCCAGCGTCCATCCTTTGCTTTAGGCGAAGAGGGTGGATTATTGCTCTGCTCCTGGCCTAAAGGTGGCCAACTTTCCTTGCCGTTTGTTTACAGCGATGAAGTATGGACCGGCATTGAGCATCAGGTTGCATCGCATCTCATGCTGATGGGGGAGGTGGACAAAGGGCTGGAAATTCTGCAAGCGTCACGTGACCGGTATGATGGGCAGGTCCGGAATCCCTATAATGAATACGAATGCGGCAACTGGTATGCCCGGGCATTGTCCAGTTATGGTTATTTGCAGGGATTAACGGGCGTACGGTTCGATGCGGTGGAACGTACCTTGTATGTGGATAGTAAAGTGGGTGATTTCACTTCTTTCTTGAGCACAGCAACCGGGTTTGGCACGGTAAAACTTGAGGACGGAAAGGCTACGGTAAAAACATACTTTGGAACAATCCCGGTCGATCATACGATAATTTTAGCCAGTTAATCCAACCAACTGAATTAATTCAAATAATACTTTTTGAATTCAAATTTCCCGATTGGTGTTATTCCGTGGGTATGCATGGCATGACCTGTTAGATCGACTTTAGCGAATCCCTAATAAATCAATTGTTAAATTTGGATGTGAAGAATGGTTGAAACCTTCAAGCGAAAATAACTTGAATACTACCGCCCTACATTAAGAGGGTGGTAATTCATTATTCAAACTTAAATCCCAGCAGATGCATAAAGCTTCATTCTTTTTTATTGGAATATTTTTGGTTTTTTCGCTGTATTCCACCGGAGTATCAGCTCAATCCTATGCCATTGGTGCCGACCTTTCCTTCCTGAAATCCATCGAAGACCAAGGTTACCAATTCAAAGAATACGGGCAGCCCAAAGCCGGTCTAGACCTATTCGCAGACCATGGCTACAACTGGATCCGGCTACGGCTTTTCCATTCACCGGACCGGTTACCCAACAACCTGGCGTATACCATAGCGTTGGCGCAAGCTGCAAAAGAAAGGGGGATGAAATTCTTATTGGATTATCACTATTCGGATACGTGGGCTGATCCTGGCAAACAATATCTACCCAAAGCCTGGGAAGGACTGGCTTTCGAGCAATTGGTCGATTCGGTGTATGATTATACACGCCGGACCATGACTGCCTTACAGGCTGCCGGAGTTTACCCGGACATGGTTCAAATCGGTAATGAGGTTATCAATGGAATGATGTGGCCATTCGGGAAATTACCTGACAATTGGGATCAATTTGCTGCCCTGACACAAGCAGGAATCAACGGTGTTCATGCCAGTTGCGGTAATCAACCTTGTCCACAGATCATGATCCACATCGACCGGGGTGGGGATGTGGCGCGCACCAAATGGTTTTTTGACAAATTATTTTCATACAATATTGATTTCGATTTGATTGGTCAGTCTTATTATCCCTGGTGGCATGGTAGCTTGCTTGATTTGCGTGATAATCTCTACTTTATGGCTACGACCTATCATAAACCCATCTGGATGGTAGAAGTTGCCTACTGTTCCCAACCGACCGAATATAAGGAGCATCCCGGTCCTTTCCCGGAAACGCCAGAAGGTCAACGCGATTTTTTAGCAGCGGTTCATGAGGAAGTTCTCCGGGCTCCGGATCATTTGGGGCAGGGTGTTTTTTGGTGGGAGCCCGCAGCCATGGGGCCAATTGGGGCACGGGATTTTTTTGACGAGAAAGGTAATGTGTTGCCGGTGATCCAGGTATTTGATAAGTGGACAAAACACTAAAAAAATGTTGAGTGTTGAGTGTTGAATGTTGAATGCAGCGGTGCGGGTAATTATTAACTTCAGGGCATCAAAAATAACTTGGTCATGCAAGCCATCATCTGTCAGGAACCCGGACGACTTGAAAAGATTGAAATTGCTGATTCTATTCCTGGGCCAGGACAAGTATTGTTACAAATCAAAGCCATCGGCATATGTGGGACTGATCTCCATGCCTACGCCGGCAATCAAGCCTATTTTACCTATCCGCGCATTTTAGGTCATGAATTGGGAGCCAGGGTCCTTGAGGTCGGAAATGGAGTTGACCACCTCAAAAGCGGTGATAAAGCAGTTATTCTCCCTTATTTCAGCTGTGGCAAATGCATAGCATGCCGCAATGGCCAGCCGAACTGTTGCCAAAAGCTGAATGTTTTTGGCGTTCATTCTGATGGCGGAATGAAGGAAAAGATCGTGGTAGACGCTGTATATGTCCGTCAAATTGTCGGGCTTGAGTTTGAAGAGATAGCGCTTATTGAACCCCTGGCTATAGGAGCCCATGCCTTATCCAGAGCGAGCCTACGGCCTGGCGAATGGATTGTGGTCGTCGGTTGTGGGCCCATCGGGTTGGGTATCATGGCCCAGGCGCTACATGCCGGCTGTAAGGTGATTGGTGTCGACGTGGTGGAAAGCCGTTTAAATTTTGCAAAAGAGGCCTTTGGGGTTTTGACTGTTCCAGCCGATCGGGCCATTGCATATATTAAAGAACAAACAGGAGGTGATCTGGCGACCGCTGTATTCGACGCTACCGGCTATAAACCAGCTTTGGAGACGGGTATCGAGTATATGGCTCACGGAGGTCGTTATGTGTTGGTGGGATTATCCAAAGGTGATCTCTGCTTTAGTCACCCGGCCATTCATGCTAAAGAGACCACCATATTGTGCAGCAGGAATGCCACCTGGCTTGATTTTGATAAGGTAATCGCCTATTTAAAAACCGGTGGGTTCCCGGCCAGTAAATACATTTCCCATCAGGTGCCCTTTGAGCATGTCGTCGATACTTTTGCTGATTGGCTTGACCCGGAAGCTGGCGTTATTAAAGCAATGGCTACATTAAACGGCTGAGCCCGCGCATCTGCATTTAAGGCTTAAATATTTTGGATAACTTGGGGCAAATGTCAAATATGCGTATACCATTGCAGTGGACCTATTTCATCCTGATCTTCCTGTTTTTCCAGTTTGGGAGGCCAATGAATCCTGTCAAGACAAAGCCTAATATACTATTCTTGTTTACGGATGATCAAACCTATGAGGCCGTTCATGCGCTGGGAAATGAAGTCGTTGAAACACCAAACATGGACCGTCTCATTCAAAGTGGTACGCTGTTTACGCATGCCTACAATATGGGTGGGTGGAATGGAGCCATATGTACCGCATCAAGAGCCATGATCATATCCGGCAGGAGTATCTGGGATGCTAATGAATTTCGACAGCGATGGATAAGCGGCGATAGTGCGGCATTAGAAATGACCTGGGGCAGAATGATGCATCGAGCTGGTTACGATACCTACATGACCGGTAAATGGCATGTTGACGCACCGGCAGACCGGGTTTTTGATATTGCCAGGCATGTCAGACCTGGCATGCCTCCTGATCAATGGCCGCATAAAGAAAAAGATCAATTGCCACCGGGTTACAATAGGCCCTTAAGCCCCCGGGACTCGAGTTGGTTGCCTACGGACACGACCAGGGGCGGATATTGGTCCGGGGGAAAACATTGGAGTGAGGTGGTCAGAGACGATGTACTGGATTATTTGCAAATGGCCAATCAAAGCGACCGGCCGTTTTTTATTTATGCGGCGTTTAACGCACCCCATGATCCCCGACAGTCTCCTCAGGCCTACCTGGATCGATATCAGGTAGACGAGATTCCATTACCTCCTAATTTTCTGCCAGAATATCCGGATAAAGAAAAAATAGGAGCCGGAAGCGACTTGCGGGACGAGGCGCTGGCACCATTTCCACGGACAGCCTATGCCATTCAGAAGCACCGCCAGGAATATTATGCCCTGATCACTCATTTGGATGATCAAATCGGCCAAATACTTGCGAAGCTGGACAACCTGGGCATGAAAGAAAATACTTATGTGTTTCTTACTGCAGACCATGGATTGGCGATTGGAAGCCATGGATTATTGGGAAAGCAGAGCCTCTACGACCACAGCATTCGCGTTCCGCTGGCAATGACTGGTCCTGATGTTCCCGAGGCTTACCAGGTTGATGCAGATGTATACTTACAGGATGTGATGGCTACTGCACTCCAGATTGCAGGAGTTGAAAAACCTGGCTTTGTAACATTTAAATCACTTTGGGAGGTGTTAGAAAAGAAGCCGGGTTCAAACCTGGAAAAAGGAGTCTATGGGGCGTATATGAATCTCCAGCGTATGATCCGTAAAGACGGTTACAAATTAATTGTATATCCGGAGGTGCCCCGTATCCTACTGTATGACCTGAAGGCGGACCCTCACGAGATAAACAACCTGTCCGATTCGGACGTATACCGGGACCGTATTGGAAATTTATGGCATGATTTGAAACAAGTTCAGGCAGATATGCATGACTCGCTAGCGCTACCCGATTCTCCGGAGGGCTGGCTCATTCAAAAATAAATCTCCAAAGAATAACAAACTATCGACCAGATGGCGCTCCCAATAAGGCCATTCGTGTCCTCCTGCAAATTCCTGATACAGATGGCCGATACCTAAATCCAGCATCGATTGGTGCAAAGTTCGATTTGCTGATAGCAATGTATCATCCAGGCCACAGTCAAAACGTACGGCCGGTAATTGTTCCTGGTGCTTCTTTAACCAATATAAAAGATCGTATTCTTCCTGCTTCCCGGGAAATACCGATGAAAGTGGTTCCTGTATGAAGGCCTTAAGGTCCTCAGGACTAACTACCGAAGAGTGTGCACTGACGCCCAGAAAATGGTACGGATATTTGGAGGCAATACGCAAAGCGCCATAGCCACCCATAGATAAACCACAGATAAAATGCTTTTTAGACAAGCTAACCTCCTTAAATACTTCAGGCACTATTTCTATTGTCTCAAGAATCCACTGTTCGTAATCCGCCGAATTATTGCTTACATAACCTGTTCCATCACCCTGCAGGCCATCACTGGGCATTACCAGAATCATGGGGGGGATCCTCTTTTCTTTGATAAGGTGAGATAGCGTTCGGTGAGCTCCACCCTTAAATGCCCAGGCCCAGGAGCTTCCGTAGACGCCATGGAGTAATATTACTAGTGGTAAAACACGACCTTCCGGATTATCCGGCATCTGAACCACAACATCCCCGCGTCCATTTAAAGCATTGCTTTTAACGGTAATAAAATACATGCCATCCGGACTAAATCGTGGATCAGATACTTCTATGGTTTGAAATCTGCTCATTCAAATACAATAACTCCTTTGGCATTTTTACCGGAAAGCATGTCATCGAAGGCGCGCTGTAGTTGATGTAAAGAATACGTTTCTGTAATCAATTCATCCAGTAACAACAATCCATTCTGATGCAACCGGATTATCTCAGGAAAGTCCTCCTGTGGCTGGCATTGACCATACAGAGGATTGAGGTAAGTTTTATCCCACTCAAATAAATTCATGTCAATGGTAATCTCTTGTTCGATTCCACTGACCTGTACTGCCATACCCCCATTCCGGATCATGGCCAGCGGAGCGGCTCCTAGTTCAGGCCTTGCTGTAGCTTCAAAAGCAAAATCTGCTCCCCGGCCATTCGTCAATAACCTTACCTCGTTAGCAGCCTGCATCAAGCCTTTGTCCTGTGGATCAGCGAGGAGCGTATGCGTGGCGCCAAATTGTTTTGCCAGGCTTAGCCGGTTCTTATTGGTGTCTACTGCGATAATTTTGGATGCGTTCCTTAAGCGACATCCTTGTATCACATTCAGACCCACGCCTCCACACCCTAAGATAACGGCATTGCTTCCGGGAGGCAGCTTGGAGGCACGCACAACGGATCCATAGCCGGTCATCACCCCACATCCAATAATGGCTGCAGCTGGAAATTCAAGACGTGGCGAATTAATACGGACTACGGCAGATGACTTGACTAATGCAAATTCAGATAGCGTACCCAGATTGAACGATCGCTCGATGGGATTGCTGCGCCAGTGCGTGCCATCCAGATGAGCATGACCAGGGGTAAAGCCATTTCCACCTGCTATAACCGGGGAGTTGACTTCACACAGATGCTGGTTGCCTTGCTGGCATTGGAAGCATTGCATACAAGGGGTAGCCCAATTCAAGGCGACCCGGTCTCCGGGATGCAAGTCTTGAACCGTTGAACCGATTGCCTCAATAACGCCCGATCCTTCATGTCCCATGACTATCGGCTTGCCCCATTTCAGTGAATCGTAATCCGTATGGCAGATTCCCGCTGCTTTTATCCGTATCAATACTTCGTCTTCCCGGGGTTGGGCAAGCAGTGTCTCTTCCAGTCTAAAACCACCACTTCCATCGGCGATGGCTGCAAGTGATCGAACCCTCATATCCCTAATGGATTATAGATTAATCTCGGGCTCCTCAATCCTTTCATTGCCCCAGGATTTGAGATTCGGACAATGGAAAAACCTCTGAATCAAGATGTTCGGCTTTTATTTGTTCGAGAAGCTCCTGGACAAGGGCAGGCTGGGTGCCAGCCACATCATGCAACTCTCCGGGGTCATCGACCAGGTCGTAAAGCTCCCAATGACCTGGGGTCTCTGCTGTTAGATCATAGCGTATCAACTTCCATTTGCCTTTCCGGATGGCTACCCGGCCTTTCATTTCATGAAATTCCCAATAAAGGACCTGATGCGTTTGCTGTACGCCTTGTCCGTTCAATAGTGGCAAAAAAGAAATGCCATCGCTATGGACTTTCGTTTGATCCAGGTCGGCAACTGTTGGCAATATATCCCAGAATGCAAGTGCCAGATCGGAACTCGTTCCCGGGTTAATGGTGCCAGTCCACCGAACAATCATAGGGACCCGTATACCCCCTTCTGTAAGGTCTCGTTTATAACCCCGGAAAGGACCATTACTGTCAAAAAAGTCCGGATCCGCGCCACCTTCCAGATGAGGTCCGTTATCGGATGTAAAAAAGATCAGGGTATTTGATCCCAGTCCTGATTCGTCAATGGTCCGGATTAGTTCACCTACCTGTTTATCCAGTAAGGTGACCATAGCGGCAAAAGCGGCATGACATGCTTCCTGAGAACCGTAAGCGCCAGTTCTGAAGTGATCACCGGAATCAACTCCATGAAAGGCTTTCTCTGGCAAAAAGTGGTCTCGGTATGGTTCCAGTAAAGAATCTGGTATCAGTAATTCAGCATGCGGTATTGTCGTTGGATAATAAAGGAAGAAAGGTCTGGACTGGTTATTTTTGATAAACTCAATAGCTTGTTCATGAATCAGGTCCGGAGCATATTGTTCACTTTTACCGTTCTCATTTCCTGAGAGCAGCAATTTCTGATCATTGCTCCACAAATGATCTGGATAGTAATTATGAGCGAGCCGCTGGCAATTGTATCCAAAAAATACATCAAATCCCTGTTTGGTAGGGTCTCCTTCTGAGCCTGGGCCCCCCAGTCCCCATTTGCCAAATGCTCCGGTTATATACCCTTGGGATTTCAGTATTTCAGCCAATGTCTCGCTGGAGTCAGGAAGAGGCCATTGTCCTTCCGGCTGGATTTCCTTGTTTCCCCGGATCGGCGTATGACCCGTATGCAGTCCGGTCAATAAGCTGGAGCGTGAGGGGGCGCAAACCGTACTACCCGCATAAAACTGCGTAAACCGGATGCCCTGAGCCGCAAGCCGGTCAATATTGGGTGTCGCTATTTTCTGTTGACCATAACAACCTAGATCTCCCCATCCCAGGTCATCAGCCATAATAAAGACAATATTGGGACGAAATATATTTCCTTCCTGGTCAGTGGTGGATGCCTCTTTGCATTGGAATGCGATTGCAATTAACCCGGTCAGAATAATGGAATAAATTAGTTTATTCAACTTCAACTATTTAATTGATTATCTATTTGTTATAGAATTTGCCCCGGATTAAATAGCAATGGGAAAAATTGTCCTTCCATCCTATGGCCCTTAGGTATGGGAGGAACCCCTGCCAGCAATTCTTCATCCGAATTGGATTGCGTGCCATCAGCAAATACATTAATGACCAGGGCCCGGCGAGCGATCGGTGAATGATTCTCATAAGAACCGTGTACCATTAATGGATGATGGAAAGTACCGTAGCCAGCCGGCATCTCAATAGCCACCTGCTTGGCAAATTCCTGTTTCTGCTCCTCCGATAAGAAAGTATCGAGACCATTCATGGCCCCGGCCAGGCTGGTGCGGTCAAATAAAGGCCAACGATGACTTCCCGGTATGTAATGGAGGCAGCCATTCGCTTTCGAGGCAGGGTCCAAGCCTACCCAGCAAGTCAGGTGCCGCTGTGGGATCGTTCGCGTCCAATAACTGTAATCCTGATGCCAGGCGACAACGCCTCCATGGTGCGCAGGTTTGCAAAACAATTGATCGTGCCAGAAACGAACTGCTTTCTCTCCCAAAAGTTGATAAGCAGGTACGACAAAGCGAGGATTCCACAATACATCATGGAAGCCAGGAGTGATGCGCCAATGCCCTAACGAATGGAAAAGGACAGCATTAGGATCATCCGATTCGTTCGAATGGAATTCGTAAAACAATTCATGTTGTGGATGCTTCGGATCAGCAATATCAGCAAGCTCTTGCCTCAGCTGATCGATTTGCCGTCCATCCAGAATTTGAATGCCACTCAGGTATCCATTTTCATTAAAAAATGAAACTTGCTCCTCCGATAAATGAAAGGCTTCCCAAGCTTCTTCCACGGACATGTGCGGAAACAGGTCACTGACTGGTTGGTGCATTAATGAAAGATCAGGACTCATCGATAACCAGTTTTATGGTTTGAGTTCCAAATTAATTTTTTTAAGCTAGAATCAGGCCGGTGCGGTATTAAAAACCTGGGTTGGGACAAAGCTCCAACCGCATATAGGCCGGGTAAATTGAAAAGGATGATTAATTTAGTGAAGTCCAGACAACTAAAATTAATTCAAGTACAACCTTCATTCCATGGAAAAAAATCATTTATCACGACGCCAATTTGTTAAAAACACTTCTTTAGGAGCGATTGGATTATCACTTTCAGCGAAAAGTTATTCCAGGATTCTAGGGGCAAACGAGCGGGTACAGATGGCTCACATTGGTCTCAATGGTCGTGGTCAAGCCCACATTGCGGCAGTATTGAATGTATCAAAGGCAGAAACCATTGCTTTTTGTGATGTGGATATCCGAACCTTTGACGGCAGTCAACAACGTCTAGCCAGAAGCAAGGCAGGACCCGTAAAAACTTATCGGGATTTCCGCCTCTTATTGGAAAATAAAGACATTGATGCAATCACCATAGCAACTCCTGACCATTGGCACACGCCGATGGCCATCCAGGGTATGCAAGCCGGAAAGCATGTTTATGTAGAAAAACCACCGGCATACAATCCACAGGAGGCAGAATGGCTGGTAGCAGCGCAGCAAAAGACCGGAATGGTCGTCCAGGTAGGCAATCAGCAACGTTCTGCACCGACTTCCATTGAGGCCATGCAGGACATTGCCGACGGCATCATCGGTAACGTCTATTTTGGAAAAGCGTGGTATGCCAATACCCGCGGGTCGATAGGCCATGGCAAGCAGGTTCCTGTACCAGAATGGCTGGATTGGGATCTCTGGCAAGGGCCCGCGCCTCGTCGCGAATACCAGGATAACCTGGTACATTACAACTGGCACTGGTTCTGGCATTGGGGGACCGGTGAGATAAATAATAATGGACTGCATGAAATGGATATCTGCCGGTGGGCGCTTGGCGTTGATTTTCCAACCAAAGTGACCTCTTCCGGCGGGAGATATCAATATGAGGATGATTGGCAATTCTACGATACTCAGGTGGCTAGCTTTGAATTCGGTACGGATAAGATGCTAACCTGGGAAGGTTTATCCTGTAACGGCTTAAAACAATACGACCGCGACCGGGGTGCCAGCCTTCAGGGTACCGAAGGATCCATCATTCTGGATCGAAATGCTTATCAGGCATTTGATAAAGGCGGCAAATTGATCAAACAAGTCAATGAAAGATCGCTATCTGCCACCACGGACACGACAGGTATCGGAGGTCTCGATGTGTACCACATGCAAAACTTTATTGATGGAATCCGGGTCGGAGCGAAATTGAACTCACCAGTCACCGAAGGGCAGAAAAGCGTAATGCTTTGTCATCTGGGAAATATTGCGCAAAAGTTTAACCGGACGCTACAGACCGATGCCAGGAATGGTAAGATTCTGAACGATGCCGAGGCAATGACCCTATGGAGCAGGGAGTATGAGGATGGGTGGAAGCCGGCTGTTTAAACCTCCAATGGTAGGTTTCAGATGGTAAAAGCTTGAATAAATAAGTTGATCAGGTTTCAGGATCCTGTCTGGATTTAGCGGTTACCTGAAAGGTTCCAAATTCGTTGCGGTAAATTTTAAGCAACAAAAGGAAATAACTGATCAACAGCGGACCAAAGATAAAGCCCCAGAAGCCAAACAACTCGAGCCCGACAATGACCCCTAATACGGTCACGACAGGGTGGACATCTCCAATTTTGCGCAATAGCGTAATGCGTGCTATGTAGTCTACATTACCGGTAACAATCAAGCTGTACAGTCCCAGACCGAATCCGACCCCGGAAGCGCCAATGGAGAATTCATAAATCACCAGGGGCAACCAAATCGCCAAGGTTCCTACCAGAGGGAAGAAGGCAAACATGCCCGTTAAAAATCCCCACATGCCGTACTGTGGCACGTCAAACAGCCAATAACCCAAGGTGGCAAAGAGACCCTGAATGATCGAGATGAGTGGAATTCCAATGGCGTTAGCCCGGATCATCCGCTTTGTTTCTTCACTTAGGATGTAAATGTTCCGGTGCCTCAGCGGGATAATACCCGAAATGACTTTCGCCATTTCTTCCTCATGGACAAACATGAAAAAGACGATAAACAGCAACATGGCCAGATTGGCTAAAATCATGATGGTACTGTTAAGAAATCCGGGCACGGAATCACTTAATGTGGACAAGACATGTTGAATGTTCTCTTCGGTGAGCACTTGAAACCCAATAAATTCATTGACACTTCTTGATATGCTGTAGAATCCTTTTACCAGATCCTGAGTGTTGGAGAAAACGGTATTGACCCGGGAGGCCAGGATATCTATGGAGAAGTAAACAGGAATTCCCAGTCCGATGATAAATAATAACATGAACAGGATAGCAGTAAATACTTTGTTCCAATGTTTTCGGCGGGTCAGGTAATCGTACCAGGTCCGGGACAGGATGTACAAGGTAATTGCCCCCAGCATTCCCGGCACAAAAGCATATAAATTGGAAACCAGTAAAACAAATAGCCCAATAATAACCGCTAAGAGGAGAACCTGACGGATACGGTTATTAAAAATGGCTCCCATGATACCTCAAATTGTAACTCGTTGATGCGAACACCTGAAGTTCCGGCTTTTACCCCAATTTCCAAAGCTACAAGTTCAGAAATTAGCACCCTGACTTTTACCGGAGACGCGCCGGGAACCACTGCCATATCCGGCAATCACGGCGATACCCCCCAGGCTAATCAATAAAATCAGGTCAGTCCTTATCTGGCCTAACTTATTGGGAATGATATTAAAACTGGAAAGAATAAACAGTAAAATAGCCAACATAGTCAACCAGGGCATCCAGCTACAACGAGCAGCTTCCTTCGAAAAGATGCCGAGAAAAATCATCGGGGCCAGCAGTGCCGTTCCGGTAAAACTTAACCTGGCCAAAAGGACCAGCTCGTCGGGGCTGAATAATGAGAACACAAGGCAAATGACCGCAAAGATCAAGATGGCTCCGCGAGTGCTACGGAGGGCATGGTCATCTTCTCCTTTGAGCAAGGAGCGTATTTCGGCACCTAATCCAAAAATTTGCGAATCAGCGGTCGACATGGCCGCCGCTATCAATCCTAATAAAACCAATACCCCGATCAGCGGTAACTGATCGGTGATGAGTGTTTTACCAAGAAAGTCGGCCGTGCTGTCATTTTCATAATGCACGGCACCGTACATGCCGATGAAAAGTGTTGGCAAAATAACCAGGATCGCAAAAAACCCAAGTGCTACGGCAGTCCGGTATAAGGCGTGATGGCTCTTCATAATCACAAGTCGGGTGGAGACTTGCGGCTGCGTAAACGGAATCATGACGATACCAATCAATGAACCGAGCAGAAACTGAAAATCAAACAAACCCTTTGGCCCGGGTACTGACAATAGTGATTCATCCACGCGGTGCACTTGTTCAAACATTTGGGAAACTCCTCCAAGCCTGTTGAGACATACAATGCCGATAACCCAGATGACCAATAACAGCAAAATACCTTGCAATACATCGCTATACATAATAGCTTTCAGACCTCCCAATTCAGAATAAATCACCATAATAATCAGCATCAGGCTTGCCCATAACCAAATTGGGAGCTTGTTTGGGAAAGCCTGATCTAAAAACAAGACCACGCCCTTGATCTGTATAGCCACATAGGGTATAAGAAACAAGAAAGCACCCAGAAAAACAACTATGCCGGCTGTCCGGGACCGGTAACAATGTTGCATAAATCCCGCCATTCCATAATAACTGGTGTTGCTCTCCTTGATCTTGCGGCGCACATAATAGCCGACCATTAAAATCCCAAACACCATAAACATATCCGAAACAGCGATGAAAATCCAGGCACCCACTCCGTGAACCCTGAAAAAATCAGGCATACCCAGAATGGTGAAGGTGCTGAATAGGGTAGCCGCAAAGGTAAAGAGGCCAAGAAAAGAACCCACATTTGAGCCGGCCATCAGATAATTGGCAGATGACCGGTCATTATCACGTGCTATCCAGGTGAGATACACCAGGGCAAGCACATAAAGTGTCCCAATGATCAATAATAAATTTAGCATAAGCGATAGATCTTCTTATTCGTCACGTCCGGGGTGAACTTTTGTACCTAAATAGGTTAATGCAAGCAATATCAATGCCTCGGCAAATCCCATCCACATGGTATATGGAATCCCGAATAAATGCGGATGATGCGACCCCATCGGGATAACAAATGGGGTAAATGTGAGCAGCAGCAATAGCAGAACCAATCCAATGGTCAATCGCCAGATCTTTCTTCGCATCGTCATAATTTTTGAATGGTTAAACCTCCATCGACCATGATTACTTGTCCCGTTGAGTAGGGGAGATCTCCGCGAACCAAAACGCCGACTGCCCGCCCAACGTCCTCCGGTGTACCCCATCGGGAGGTGACACATAAACCTTCCCGGATCAATGCATCGTATTTGGCAGTGACCGCAGCGGTCATATCGGTTTTTATGATCCCGGGTCGCACTTCGTAAACGGGGATTCCATGTTCACCCAGACGTACTGCCAGCAGTTGAGTCAGCATACTCATTCCGGCTTTGGATAGACAATATTGCGGACGATTAATCGATGCGATGGTTGCGGATATGGAAGAGACGTTGATGATACACCGGAAAGTTGATTCCGATTCCAGGTGGGCTTGAGCCAGCATGTGATTCGCAACCATTTGGGACAGAAAGAACGTGCCTTTCAGGTTAATGTCCATAACATAGTCGTATTCTTCTTCGGTGACTTCCAGAATATCCATCCGGATCCTGGGAGCTACTCCGGCATTATTCACCAGGATTTCTATACTGCCAAAATGATCCAAAAAGCTTTTGACCATGCGCTGGCGATCCGCTTCAATTCCGATATTTCCCTGACAGTAAAGCAAATCAACGCCGTAATCATTTTTCAAACGCTCCAAATCGGATACTTCAGAAGCAGTCCGGATTCCATTCACAGCCAGCGAATAACCCAACTCAGCCAGCGATTTTGCAATACCAAATCCTATTCCGCGCGTCCCACCAGTCACCCAGGCTGTCCGTCCGGTCGGTTCTTTTATTTTCTTAATCAATCGATTTCGGATTTGTCCTTAAAATAATACAATCCATGTTGATTGCTGTAAATCCGTTAACATTTTAAGCGGTGAGTTCCTCTACCGGTAACCAGCAGCCTTTTTCCCAACTTTCCAGGCCTTTTTCGGCCAGTTGGACTCCTTTAGCACCCTCCAGCAAGTCCCAGGGGAATGGTTCGTCAAGGACTACATGCCTAAGAAATAGTTCCCATTGAGCTTTAAATGCGTTTTCATAAGTGGTCTGTGGGTCAACCAGTTCCCAATCTTCATAAAAGTCAATAGGCTGGGGGATATCCGGATTCCAGACCGGCTTAGGGGTGTGCCCATAATCCTGGACGAAGCAGTCTCTTAATCCCGCCACGGCTGATCCCTTGGTTCCATCAACCTGCAGGGTCAATAGATCGTCCCGCCGAACGCGGACCGTCCAACTTGAATTGAAATGCGCTACAATGCCTCCATCCAGGTGAAAAGTGGCATACGCAGCATCATCCGCAGTACACCGATATGCTTTCCCTTGTTCATCAATTCGCTCCGGGATATGGGTTGCACCCAGGCAGGAAACCGATTTCACCTGCCCAAAGACATTATCCAGCACGTACCGCCAATGGCAAAGCATGTCCATGATGATACCTCCGCCATCTTCTTTGCGGTAATTCCAGGAGGGCCGTTGTGCTTTGATGGTATGGCCCTCAAATACCCAATATCCGAATTCACCGCGCACACTTAATATACGCCCGAAAAAGCCAGAATCGATCAGCTTCTTCAGTTTCACAATTCCGGGCAACCATAATTTGTCCTGAACTACCCCGTGCTTGATGCCGGCATTTTGTGCCAGATTGTATAAATCCAGCGCCTCCTGCGAATTGAGTCCGGTCGGTTTTTCACAGTAAATATTCATTCCTGCTTCTATGGCCAGCTTAACGCTTTTGTGACGCAAACCGGTAACCTGGGCATCAAAATAAATCGTGTGCCGGCTATCTTTCAGCGCTTCTTCCAGGTTGGTTGTATACCGGTCAACTCCGGCTTCGAGGCTCAGCTTTTTAAGTTTTGCTTCATTCCGGCCTACCAGGGTTGGTACCGGCATGATGACCTCATGATCGCTTATTGGGATTCCGCCTTGTTGCCTGATGGCGGCGATAGATCTTAGTAGATGCTGATTCGTCCCCATACGGCCGGTGACGCCATTCATAATAATACCTACATCCATGGTTGTTACTTAATTGGATTAGAACGGAAGTTTTAGTCGGAACAGGCTGATTTGTATCGATCCAAGATAAGAATTATCAGGAATGGTGCTGAAAGGCATGGACCACATCTCGTAAAAATTCCATTTGATCTCGTTGCCAGTGGGTATTTGAAAAGATCTCCACCTCATGAAAGCCAAAGAATCCGGCTCTTTCTACCCAACTGCGGATTTTTTTGAGCGGTATACACCCTTCTCCCATCAGCCCCCTGTCATTGAGCATATCAGCGGTGGGAACCTTCCAATCGCAAATATGATAGGAAAACAGATGGCCGTCACGTCCGCAACGCATTATTTCAGCTTCCAGATCGGGGTCCCACCAGAGATGATAAACATCCACAACCACACCACAATACGGATGATCCAATTGGTCAGCCATATCGTTAGCTGTCTTCAGGTTATTGATTGCTGACCGGGTATCCGCATACATGGGATGCAAAGGTTCGATGCCAAGTTTTACCCCGAGAGATTCTGCATATGGGAGTATATTTTCCAGCCCTTCCCGGATCTGGTCCCGTGAAATGGACAATGATTGGGCAGGGTCCGAACCACAAACCAATACCAGCAAGGGGGCCCCGATAGTCGCCGCTTCCTCCAGCATCAGTTTATTGTGGTCAATGGCCTTTTGCCGCTGACCTGCCGAAGTATGCGGAAAAAAACCACCTCGTACATAAGACACCACCGAAAGCTGACTTGCTTCCAACGTTTTAGCTGCCTGTTTAAGACCGGATTGCAACACCGCATCTTGCCAAACCGATATGCCTTGAATGCCTTCAGCCTGGTACGCATCCACAGCCCTATCCAGTGGCCATGGCTTGGTCGTTATGGTATGGACACACAACTGGTTTAGCCCGGGCGGTTGATTCATTCGTTTGGATTGGTCAAGGCATGGAAAAATGAATGATAAGGCCCTTGCTGGGCTATCCGCTGCACATACAGGACCAATTCCCTGAAATGGTAATCGCCCCACATACTGGACTCACCATAGGGGATCGCAGATCCTGCTGGCTGATAATCCCATCCATTTGGCCGGTGATAGATGGAATGCAACAATAGACCCTGATGTTCCGAATGGGTGCTCAGGTAAGGTTCCTCGAGCAGTCGTTTCAAAATGGTCAGTCCTCCTTGCCAATACCGGGTAGAAGCGGATTCGTCCCGGTTTCGCAGATGATGTCCCAGGCGTAACAGTCCCTGCGCTCCAATTGCGGCTGCAGAACTGTCTACCGGCTCATAGCCATTAAAGGGATCGGCAGGACGGTTCAGGTAATCCCCTAATTGGACCAGCCCGGGTGCTCCGGTATCCCAATACGGTATACCATCACTGGGCGTATGTTCCAGATAAAAGTCACAAACTGCACGAGCCGCTTTTTCACAAGTTGACTCTATGGCCTCCATCTCCTTTGCCCGGCCATCGGTCACGACCGATACCTCGCTGAAAAACTCCAGTTGTTCGGCAAATCCAAGCATCGCCCAGGCCAGGCCTCGCGTCCAGGTGGTAAAACCGCTGTAACCTTGCTGGGAGTTTGGACAGCGATAGTTGCCGTCGTTAACATTAAAGACAGACTCATGAGCAACCCTTCCGCGTACATCATACATGTCCCTTCCCTCTCCATAAAAGACTGCATACTTTGCGGTGGCTTGAACATGTTGTACCGCTCGTTCCAGCAGATCGATCCGGATATCATTTTCATCCCAGATGGCATGACCAAACAAATGACTTACCTCCAGGATACGGACCGTGCGAATGGTGTCGACAAATAGTGAATGCGGACCATTGAATGAATAAATGTACCCTCCTCCCGGGATGGTTGTCCAGCGATGCGCCTGGATTGCTCCGGATAATTTTATGGCAAGTTCGTAGAAATGTCTCTCCCAGAGATTCATGGGTAGGCGGCTTTCTCGCATCAGCCTCAGAAGATTTCCATAGGTAGACAGGTTGTTAAATCCATGATCATGCACCCCAAAATGACCAACATGACTGGCCATCTTATCCACCGTTTCTTTTCTGCCAAGTTCAAGGAAATATGCATCTCCGGTGGCATCGTACTGCAAAATGGCCGAGCCAAATTCAAAGCCCTGAGTCCATTCTGTCCATCCACGGGTCGTGTATTTACCTGCTGCGGTAAATACGGGTGAGCCTTTGCGACGATCGTAATGCTTCAGGATCGATTGAATTTTAGCGGCGGACAATTCCCAGAATCGATCTATTGCAGGAATAAAATAGTCAGGAGTAAGAGATTGATCAATCGTTATCATTCGCTAAATAAAAGATGTTACGGTTTGCGAATGAAGATAAGATAAAAATGCAGGTCAGCTATCTCTCGCAACTTGTAAAACCAAAAGCTACTCCTCTTCGGAAGTTTGGTAGGATTCAATGATGGACAAGACGGTTGGCATAAGGGCTGCAATTACTTTACCCGCGACACGGATACCCTCGACCAGCGGCTTTGGCGAATGATTCGTTTCCCCCTGGGAGGTTTCAAAGGATGCGGCCTGTTCCTTATCTTTTTCCGGAGTAGTAAATTTTTTTACACCCCAAGCGACCAAACCACTTACCCCAAGAGGTAATAAATAATGCAGAAAAGCTTGTTTGCCGGCCTGAGCCAAATTATTCTGGATCAGCAGGCGGGTCTGAACTGATTCCAGTTTTAAGGCTTTTTTAGCTTCAGACAAATCTTTTAATGTCCGGATTCGCTCAGGTTTCATTGTTCATTTTTTTGTCTTTCCTCTTCGGACTCAAAAAAAGCATCCAACACGATTCGCAGAACGAGATTCGTTATCCATTTTACCCGGTTGATATAGATGATTACGGCTAAGACCAGATAAATTCCTCCGACCAGAAAGTAAGCCTTTGCTTGCGAATCAAGGATGTTGGAAAGCCAGGCAACAATACCAAATGAAAAAATCAAAACGATAATTCCGAATAAAGAAGCGATAATCGCCAAAGTGACCAGCGGACCAGTAATTTTGGCAATCCTTTCTGCTACTTCAAGCCGAATATATTCACCTTGTTGCTTTAAGTACTGCCGGGCATATTCCACCGCTTCCCCAGCTGATTCCATTACTTTTTCATCCTTATTTTCCATGCTGGTTCCATTTTCCGGGCAGACGAGTGGTGACCCGATGATCAATCGAGTCACCACTTCCTGCTAGTTTTTGCACTGATAATCTACTCAGGATGTCTCAAAACCGGTTTATTGATTTATCCTGCATTCAGGCTTTCGCCTTGACATTATTCGGTGTTACAACATCTTCTTTGTGTTGGGCTTTTTTAACGCCTGCTTCAAAGCTTTCCCTAGCATGAGCCAGCATGTCATGCGTACGGTCGGATGCTGTATTCAGATAAGTTTTTGCCTTATCGGCAACATCGGTAATAGCGGTTTTTGCTTCTTCAGCCAATTCGTGCATTTTTTCATTGGCTTCATCGGCTCTGCGCTTGATCTCCTTGACGGCCTGTTTGCGCGTCTTTCGACCATTGTCCGAGTTCAGATAATAACCGGCAATCCCTCCGGCCAATGCTCCAAACCCAACAGCTAATAAAATTTTTGAACTATCTTTCATGGCTCCAGAGTTTTGGTGACTTAATTAATTTTTCGGTCCTTTTCTTGCGCTCTTTTGATTGAGCATTCATCCCTTTCTACCACGAGAGATACATTTGCAAAATTGGAATTGCAATGATCTAAGTCGTGTAAGAAAGAGACAGGAATCAGTAAAATTGAAGTATAAATGTTTCAATAAAGGACACACTATTCTAACAGGGTCACTCAAAAAATGTTGTACTATTTTCTATCAAATTGTGTTTATTGCCATAAATACATAAGGCAAATGCCCTGCCTAATAGTCTGTATATCTATTACTTATAATAAGAGATTCTGTCCATTTAACGGTTGCCAGCGGAATAAAAGTCGTTTAGCCAGGAACCCGGAAATAAGTCCAAAATAGAATCATTGCCCTAGCAATGTCCCATTACATTAACAAAAGTTTAACTACTTAGTAAAGTATTAATGCTAATTACATTAATAGTAAAACTATTATTTTTAGATTTTTAAAATCCAAAGCATTCATGAATCATCCGAAACCGTTTACACTTAAGAATAGTTTGCCTCAGGACTTGCCCGCAAGCATTGTCGTTTTTCTGGTTGCTTTACCGCTGTGCCTGGGCATAGCATTAGCATCAGGAGCACCGCTTTTCTCCGGTATCATCGCCGGGATCATTGGTGGAATTATCGTAGGTGCCTGGAGTGGGTCTCCGCTTGGCGTCAGCGGGCCGGCAGCCGGACTTGCCGTTATCGTCTTTACGGCGATCCAGGACCTGGGGTCTTACCAGGTATTTCTCGTTGCTGTTGTTTTGGCAGGCATCTTCCAATTCCTGCTCGGTGTACTGCGGGCAGGAATCATCGGTTATTATTTTCCCACTTCAGTGATCAAAGGCATGCTCGCAGGGATTGGGTTGATCATTATCCTGAAACAAATACCTCATGCTACCGGTTATGACGCCGATTACGAGGGGAATATAGCTTTTGCAAACCCGGATGGATACAACACTTTCTCCGAGTTACAACACATGCTCGGTTTCATCAGCCCCGGAGCCATTGCCATAACCCTCATCTCCCTGTTCATTCTGATCCTTTGGGAACAGCCATTCATTAAAAAGATGCGCATGACCAAATGGATCCAGGGGCCATTGGTAGCGGTTGTAGCTGGGATTCTGTTAAATCAGTTCTTCCAGGGTACGGAATTATTCAGTTTAAGGTCCGATCAAATCGTAAGCATACCGGTAGCGGAAAGCTTTAATGGGTTTATCAATCTCTTTACGGTGCCTGATTTCCGCGCTTTGGCAAATCCACAGATTTACATCATTGCCATCACACTGGCCGTCGTTGCTTCGCTTGAAACGTTACTTTGTGTGGAAGCTACGGACAAATTAGATCCCTATAAACGAATTACCCCAACCAATCGTGAACTGAGAGCCCAGGGCTTCGGCAATGTCATTTCAGGTCTGATCGGTGGACTTCCAATCACCCAGGTTATTGTGCGCAGTTCTGCAAATATTCAATCCGGTGCTCTGACCAAAGGATCTGCCATTTACCATGGTATTTTGCTTTTCGTATGTGCCGTATCCATTCCTTCCATTCTCAATATGATCCCGCTAGCCAGTCTGGCAGCCATTCTTTTTGTAGTCGGCTACAAACTATCCAAGCCGGTCTTGTATCGTCAGATGTGGAAAGAAGGTTATGCACAGTTTATTCCTTTTATGGTGACCATTATCGGTATTCTTGTAACCGATCTTTTAGTCGGAATTGCCCTGGGTATGGGCGTAGCTGTCTTTTACATCCTCTATAAAAATTATAAAATCCCCTATTTCGTCAGACACTCGGATGGTAGCCCGATCCACATCGAATTAGCGGAAGACGTAACTTTTCTCAATAAGGCCACCATTCTGCAAACCTTGAATCACCTGCCGAACGACAGCAAAGTAATTATTGATGCACACCGGTCCGTACACATTGATCACGATGTCCGGGAGCTTATTGAAGATTTTAGAACCAATGCGCAATACCGCAATATTACCCTGGAGGTAATCGGTTTGGAGGTACAAAAACCACTTCCAAATCCAAAGGCGGACTTTATCGAAAGGATTGCGCCCAACACCAGGACCACTAAAGAATCGATGGCTGGCCCTGTTAATTAACACCTGAAAGAATATTCGGAACACACTCGATATTTTCGCAATAATCCACAAGAGCCGGTCAATTCAACCGGCTCTTTGTCGTTTGGATAAATTCCCACTACACAAAAAACCATACAATTGTGGGCAAGCTTTCGTTATTGCTCTGATGAAAAGCTTTTTATCGATGTGGTTAAAATGCCGACCATTTTTTGCAACGTTGCTGCTACTGTTTACCTGGGCTTGTCAGGAAGAAACTACTGTTGAAATGACGCCGGAGGAAGATGGTGAATTGCATTCCATTCTCTTCATTGGGAACAGCCATACGGATTATAATGGAGGGGTTGACCAGCAACTAGAACAATTGATCAGCGGAGCGGACAGTCTGACTGTAGGAGACATCCAAAGAGAGGCGCCGGGTGGATACACTTTAATGGACCACTATCGCAGTCCGGCTACCCAAAATCTGCTGGGTAGTAAAAAATGGGATTTGGTCGTTTTACAGGAGAACACTTACGAAGCATATACCCATCCTCAGGAATTGGCAGGAAGCGTTGAAAAATTTTTCTTCGAACTATTCCAGAAAGGGACCATGCTCTCATTTTTTATGACCTGGCCCTATCGGGACTCCTTGCAAATGTACCCGGTATTAAAAGAAGCTTATCAGCATCCTTCCGTCACCTATTACGGTCAGACCATCCCAATTGGTATCGCTTGGTACGAAGCAAGAACCAATCAAAAGCCCTACGATCTTTACAATGAGGATGGCATCCATCCCAGTCCAGCCGGCACTTTTTTTACCGCCTGCTTATTCTATGCTTTCCTCTTTGAAAGAAACCCGGCACGGTCCAGGTATATGGGCCAGGAGATAAATCCTGATCTGGCAAACCAACTTAAGTCAGATGCATGGGTCTTTTATCTGGGTCATCATTAATCCGTCAAAATCGAACACCAATGCCCAAACGGATCAATACCCTACGTGGAAGGATCAGCGTGGTACTGCCGGATTCTTTTATCGGAGCTGAAGGCACAATGGAGGATTCGTACTTTATGGTGTTATTCGTCCAGTTGATCAGGGTAACCGGGATATTCACATCGATAAATAATGCATCGGTCAGATCCATCTGGAACCTGGGAACAACGTCAAATGCAACGGAAAATTCCGTGGTGCGGGTTTGGTAGAAATAGGTGGATTCCGGAATCTGGCTTTTTGAGCTCAATGCCGGATTGACGGCGGCACCGGCAAATAGTCTGAATCCATTGGATGATACGAGCGGATATGCATATTCCGCGCGGAGGCCAAAAGATGCCTGAGATGTTGAGCCACTCACCAGATGGGAAGCTCCCGGGATCAATGCAATGTTGTCGGTATTTTGAAATCGCAGGCTAGTAATGGCAAATTCCAGAAAGCTACCATTATCAGATCCAAGAAAGAATGCCGGAATAAATCCACCGATATTCGCCGATTTGAGGGTGCCATTGCGGATCGTGTCCTCCTGGTTAAAGCGGCTGATGGTTCTTTCCTGATTTTCAAACCGGAGTGAGGTATAAAATTTCAAGCCTTTCTGGGCTTTTAGTCCCATCACCGATAGCACGAAGAGAAGGAGTACAAATGCTGATCTCATTGGCAGGAACATTTATCGGGAGTCAATAAAGTCAGGGTTTCCCCGGTTGTCGTATTTTCCAGGTACATTTTTTTAGATCCGTCGGACTGGAATTCAACGGAACCGACATAATATTCTTCAAATCGGGTCTCAAGCCGTTTGTGCACGGCGAATTCTATATTCAAACCGTCGAAAGTTCCCACGATAAAGTTATCACCTTCTGCCGGAGGGGTCACCCGCTTGAAATGTTTACCGTTCCGGATCCAGTATTCGATACCTCCCAGAGTACCCCGTTCCTGCGTGTCGCTAGCCTCCTGACCGGGACGAAATTCGTACACGTGGCAGTTTTGGGCTGCATCACACCAATTGGCGCTTAGTAATGGAAGGATGATCAATACCGTCTCAACACCACATGAGAGACCTGTCATTACGGTAAAAAGCAGAGCGTAAAGAAGATACTTCATAATCAGTCGCGTATGGCTTGTAACGTTTGATCCTTAAATTGGCGGATGCGATATTGAATATCCGGCAGATCCCGCATCATGTCACTGACTATTTCTTTGCGCAGATCATCCAGTTTTAATTTCCACTCACTTGCTTCTTTCGATTTGGAGGCCTGCAGGTATTGATTGGTCAATTCGATCAGGTCATTGGAGTCATCCAAAAATATCCGATCATGAAAACGGACCACATCATCGAGCAGTCGTTCAGCATCCTGGCATTCCTGGCCTTGCCAATAAAGGCAAAAATCGGTTTGATACTGGCCCCGATTGTTTTTCAAATCTTCAATGATGGTATTGTAAGCTTGAATTTTATCAGCAAATTCCTGCAGATGATCATTCAGGGAAGCAGCTGCATCCACATTTTTTTTCATTTGCTCCTTTAGTAATAACCAGTTGTCCATACCGGATATCTGGCTGTTGAGATCCTGGGCGACAAACAGGTATTTATCCATCTTGGTACTGAGATCATCCCGGATGGACTTCTTTTCTTCAGCATGGAGTTGATTGAACAATTGCTCCGCAGCTTCTTTCCGGGACTGGTTATCGTCAATTCGTGCTTTCCGCATGGTGACTTCCGCCTGACGCATTTTCTCGGATGTACCGCTCAATGCATTCATCGTCACTTTTATCCGAAATTCCCCGGAACCATCGTCATACAATAATGTGCCGCGGAAAAATGCTTCGGCCTGTGCCGATTGAAGCCCTTCCTTCATCGCTACCGTATAGGCCTGACCTTCTTTTTGGACCATTTCATTGGCCTTTTCGTGTTCCTTCACAATGGCCAGATCACGGCGATCCAATACCCGGTATAACTCTTTGTGGAGTAACAATTCATCCTCAAAATCCTCCGTCAGCCAGGCAGCTTGTTGAGAAAATTCGACGGGATCCGCCTCAAAGTCCCAGACATAAGTCGCCAGAGGAACCGGATTATTTTGTCCATTAAGGAGGGGAGTGGCAAAAATCAGGGTTAGGTAAATAGCCAAACGAATCATACGTGCTCTAACTAGACTTATCAAAAATATAAAAAAAAAACGGAACTCAGCAAACATCGTTTTGCACACAGGCATACCTGTTTTCCTGAAAAGGTCCAGAAAGAAGCAATCTTGACTCCATGTACCGCTTACCGATCAAAGGGAAATAGATGATTGCCCTGGATCTATTGGCATTTAAGGGTCAGCTCAAATTCATTTGGATTGATGACCTGCTGGTATTGGCAGGTGTCTTTACCTTGAATCAGCCGGAAGGTATGGGTACCGGTAGGCAATTCTACCTGGATGATATTGAGCGCTTTTGATGCACTCCACGCATTCAACGTTTTGTTGTCGATCAATACCTGGGCATTGCGGACCGATCGATCGAGAATCAACTTCATCTGCTGGAAAGTTGTTCCGGCAGGAGGACGTGTATTAACCAAAGGCGGATCGGAAGCATTGTTCTTTTGAGGCTCAGTAGCAGGAGATTGTTTTTTGCCGGCAGGAGGAGACGCTTCAGAAGAGGTATTTGAAGGTGAGTTCGCCGCAGGCTCGGCAGGAGAAATTGTTTGCTCAGGCTGATTTAACAAGCTTATATCTTGTTTATTTTCAGAGTTTTGAGTTTCATTACTTAAAGTATTTTTAGAGCTATATGACCAGACAAACCATCCGGCAATAAGCACCAGCGGAAGCATTAACCACAACCAATTCTTTTTCTTTCTTGCCGGGCTTGCCGGTGGAGTATACATCGTAACCGCTGGCTCAGACGAGGCTGCCGCCGACGCAACCGGAGAATTTGCCGCCAAATCAGCGACCTTCGCTTCAGGAGTTACCGGCTGATTAAATGGATGATGGTCCAGTCTTTTCTTGACGGCCTGAAACAAGATGTCAAAGTCACTTTCAGTGTGCAACTGAATATTCAGGGTATTGATATCTTTCAGGATGCTGGTCAGTTTGGCAATCTTCGTCCGGATGTTCTGATAGAGGTTGAGATCTTCGGTAATGCCCTCGATATTGGAAATGGAGTCCAGATCACGGATCTTGTTTTCAAGCTCTTTTGTCTGATTTTCCCAGTATTTCACCAGATCCAGCCGATTCGTAGACTTCGCAATGTTTACTTCATCCAGTACGACCGGAAAAATACGCTCCAGGATATTTTTGTTCTCGTAGATCTGGAGTAATTCAAACATGCAATACTCCGAGTGAAGGTATTTATTGCTGACCACTATGATGATCGCATCGGCCTCACCCAGCCGCTCCATAAAAGCATTAATGCTCTGGCGGTAACCCAGGTCTTTCTTATCCAACGTGATCTCAATGCCTTCTTTTGCGAACTTGTGCATGATCTTCTGCACCAGTTTTTCGCTTTCTCCACCCCAGGCATGGGATATATAAATAGTAGGTCTGTTCGCAACGTTCATGGCTAGTATTTTTCGTAAGTCTGTTTGAAGATGTCCTGATCAATGGCATAGTATTCTCCACGCACTCCGCGCATCAGATAATCGCCGGCTTTAGCATGAAGGATCCCTTCGATGGTTTCTACCTCAAATGGTTCATTAATTTGGACTGCCTGAACCGGAATTTCTTTTTTAACCACTTTTTCAAAGGGCAGATCCCACTTTTTATTTTGGGTAATCCGCAGAATATGGTCTTTCGGCTTTTGACCCAGGTTAAACTGTTCTGGGAAATGATCTGGCAGAACCAGCTGATCGGCAGCAAGTTCGCCGATTTCCGCTAGTTTGGCGATATTTTTCCCATTATCCATAGCAGCTAAATCGATCACTTCTTTCGGCGTATAATTCAAGCCCAGGGTCTCCAGATAGTGATGATTCATGTCCACATTGTATCGCAAATAACTCAATGCATGCTGGCCATTGAGACTGTCATGATGCAAATCGCCGATCTCCGAGTCAATCCGGATGGCTGTTGGTGAGTTGGACATCATCTGTAAGATCAGCTGATTGAAGTGATTGGTGTCATGCATGAAGATCTCCGGTAGGAGGGCCGCCCAGGTCAGCAAACTGGTGCGGGAGAAACTCTGGTTCCGGTAGGTTTTCGAAAGGTTACCGGTGCCTACCGATGCCAGGAGCAGGTGGTCGGGCCCCATGCGCCAGTGGAATGGAAACCCTTTCAGGGTAGCAATAAGGAAAAGTTGTAAAGAAGGATTATTGGCCATGCTGATTCCTCCGTCAACAAATACACCGCGTTCGTCCGGGCCTACATCAAGGACCAGCGGCAGAAAATAAGTTGGAGCAGCGGTGCTAGCCCGGACTACCTGCCACAGGGGGTAATTCTTGTTTTCCTCATAATATTTACCTTCCGGATGATTGATAATAGGCCAAGTGCTAAACGTATCAGCCCGCTTGGTAACCACACATAAACCCGTCCTGATTTTCTCCTGGTCGCCAAGAACTACATCCCCATAGAATTTTTGCAATGCATCCGTCAGGGGCTTGGCATCATACTTTTCACTCTTTGACAAATAATTGAGCATGTTTTTCTTCTTGCCAAAGATGACGTTGCCCAATTCGAAATAAGCCTTTTTCAATTCTGCCGCAGTCATACCCATTGCAAGTCCGGCGGCAATGATTGATCCGGTGCTGGTCCCTCCAATGAGATCAAAATAATCACACAGGAGTAAATCCGGATTGTTGTGTTGCTTGCGCAGAATACTTTCCATCCTTTCAAGAAATCCGAGGGTAAGTACGCCCCGGATACCGCCGCCATCAAGTGCCAGAATCCTTTTTGGCCCGGGGCGGCTTAATTTTTCCAATAGAGGTGATGCCATAAGTACTAATTTGGAAAATGAATGTTTGTACGATTAAGATAAAGCATTTTTCAATTTCCCATCGAATGTCCTGCCTCCCCAATCCGTCCCAAATGGGTGTCTTTGAAATCCGAAATGTATTTCAGACCGTAACCAAATACCCGGTCCATGCTGCTATGGCCTAGCAAGAGCCAACCTGAAGCAGCTAACAAAGGCGATAGACTGATCGTGCCTCCCAGGACAACCAGGATAGCCAAACCTTTATGGTGGAAGAAATTATAGAGGTAAGCACCTATCCTTGCATTGATCAGGTAACCGATCATCGACAAGTCCGGAGCAAGTAACCAAACTAAAAACCACCACCAGGTAATGCCAGTAGTCGTGAAAAAATACCAACTGAGCAAGAACAAACCGGCTTCTTCAAGCCTCAGAAGTTGCTTCATAACCTTCAATTTCTGCCAACAAAATGCGATGGACCGAAGATACATTTCTTTGCTGAACCGCTGATGATCCGCTAAGAATGGATTTTTCAACGTAGGAAAGGTAGCTTCAGCGAAATGCAATTGTAATACCTTTGTGTAAAAGGAATCCTTATGCAACGGAATTTATCAAATCTGTTCAAGCTGATCCTTCTGGTTGGATTGATGCTCCTGGATATTTTCCTTAATGATCTGGGCATTGAAAATGAGCGATTTCGGGACGTATTGGATAATGCCATTCAATATGGAATGGTAGTCCTTTTTCTGCAATTGTTACTGGCCATCGTAAAATGGAACTACCTCAGAAGAAAAGGACCGGAATCAAAAAGCGATAATGTGGTAGTCGGTCTTCAGAACATCTATTTTATAATTGTCACTTTATTCACTATGCTAACCATAGCCGGATTTTGGTTCGATATCTGGCACTTGTTAACCTCTCTGACCGTAGTGGCTGCAGCAATTGCTATCATTTCCAAAGATTACTTATCGGAAATCATCAGCGGTATCATCATAACCTTTTCCCATGAAGTACGTATCAACGATTACATCAAGGTAGGCGATCAGAAAGGTAAAATTATTGACATCACCTTGACTAAAATCGCAATGCTTAACGATGATGACGATGTCATTTACATTCCAAACAATCAGGTTTATTCCTCCCAGATTATTAACTACACCCAAAGGGAGCTGAAGAAAGTGAATATTGAATTCGAAACTCCGGTTGAGGTGGTGGGCCGGATTGAAGACCTCGAACAGGATCTGATTCATGAATTGCAGGAGTTTGAACATCTGATTGTCAAGGACAGTTACTGGCTTAAAGTGGTCGATATTAAAAAAGATCACCTAAGCTTCAAGTTCAGTTATGTTCTTAAGCAACTTAACCGGGATCATGAAACCCAAATCCGCAAAAAGACAGTCCGGAAAGTAGTTGACTTTATTAATTTCAGACAGGTGGAACAGATAGGAGCTGACCAACCCGAATAATTGGGGACCAATCCATATCATTGGCACCAGAACAATTCTTTCTGTACATTGGTCAACAAAATCAACCTATGGACCAAATCGAATTTCAACATGCCAGCCATCGTGGATGGATCAAGGAGCTCGATTATTTTCAGGATGAAGTGAAGATCTTTCAGAATGAATTGGTTAAAGTGTGGCAGCAGAACATTCAAAGCTACTCCATCCAGGAACACATCCAGGAATACCGGAGTATTCTGATGAAAAAACTGATTCACATCGACGACTACCGGCATCGGATCCTTGACCTTGAAAGGAAAATGGCAGTGGGTGAACTGGATACCATAGCATCCACACATGCAGAATTAGCCTCTCTGATGCAAGCGTTCAAAGAAGAATTTGAGACCTTAAAAACAACATTTCACCGCTTCGTTGTAAAACACGACTAATTTGGATTGTGTCTGAAATCATACCAATTTCTGACCCATATTATTCGCATTTAATCCGTATAACTCTAATTTGACTGCATTAAATAAGCCTCAAATGAAAAACATACTGATTGCCACCGATTTCTCGGCGAATGCCCGCAATGCCTGGGATTATGCCTGGAAACGCTTTGGGTCTAACTCGCGATATCACATCATGCACATTGTAACCCCGGTGTATGAGCCCGCCGATATCCCGGTCATCTCTGCGGTTGCAACCCAGAACAAACGCGAGGTGGCAACGACCCTACTGGAAAAATGGGTAAGCGAAATTCAGCAAGAACAACAGGGTCAGGACCTGGTCATCCAATCCATATTGGAGGTTGGCAGTCCGGCTTCTACGATCGTCGAAAAAGCTCAGGGAATCAACGCGGACTGCATATTAATGGGCACGCAAGGTGAACATTCCAGGCTGGACCGATGGCTGGGCACCATATCCATGCAGGTGGTTGACCTAGCTGAAACCCCATTGTGGCTGGTTCCGTCTGGTTATAAACCGGATGGACTCAATACAGCGGTTTACGCTTCGGATCTGCAGGCTTCCGACCCTTTCTACATTTGGGAAGCTATCCAGATCATGGATCCCGAGCAGCCTGTCCTCAAATGCGTGCATATTGGGCACCGCAATCCTGAGGATGACCGGAAATGGGGACAAATCCAGCAATTGTTCGCGGAGCGAAGTCCGACGATCCAGACCCAGTTCCAGTGGCTGGACACCACCCAACAAGACATCGCCACCCAATTATTAGAATATGTGCACTGGAACGAAGCGAACTTACTGGTGCTTTATTCGCCCCATCGCAACTGGCTTCAACGATTATTCCACCGAAGCATCGTGCATGATTTCGAGGGACATATGACGGTGCCGGTATTGATTGTACGCTAAACTCAACCGCGGATGCCTGTAAAAACGCTTTCCGGTGCGGAAGACATTAAGCTGCTGGTCCATAATTTTTATGACAAACTGATGGTTGACGAGGTTATTGGTCATTTTTTTACCAGTGTCGTCCCAATTGACTTAACCGAGCATCTTCCGATCATCTGTCGATTCTGGGAAGCCATGTTGCTGGATAATCCCGTCTATCAGGGAAATCCGATGACCAAACATCTGGTAATGGATGAAATATCATCGCTGGAGCCAGAACATTTTCAGCGGTGGCTGACATTATGGGAGGAGACCCTTGACGCTCATTTCATTGGGCCAAATGTAGACAAAGCCAAAGAGCGGGCGCGGAACATCGCCTTGTTGATGCAGCATAAAGTTTCGATGCGCCGCAAAAAGACCGGGTTTTGATCTTTATGTATTCAGAATTGCATCGGTAAAGCAGGACACCAGGACATCTAGGCAAAAAACCATTCCATAAAATGCTTGAACTCGCGCCCCCAATACGCTTCATTATGTGCTGCATGTGTACGCATGTGTACCGTCAACTCCGCCTCCGTGTATCCCGCTTCCATCATAACTTTCTGAGCCAGTTGCAATGCCTGCTCCATACCTCTCATTTCATGGATGCCTCCCGCAAGGTAGACTTTGCAGCGAGGTCCCTGAATACGGAATGGCAAGTCCAATACACCCGGATTAAACCACAAAGACGGAGAGAGGACACCGGCACTTCCGAATACATCATTAAATTCAAAAGCGGCATAATAGGATAGGAGACCACCCATGGAAGAGCCGGCTATTCCCGTATGATCTCTGTCGGTCAGGGTGCGATACATCGAATCGATCCAGGGCTTTACTGTATATACATAAAACTCCAACGTCGCATGACCTAGCCCGCCACTGTTTCCTCTCGAATATGGCGCGTATTCATTGATTCGTTCCGTACCGGCATGATCGATTCCGACCAGGATCGCTTGTCGCCGCAATGGTAATTTTTCGACAACCTCCCGTAATTTCCAGTGCCCGTAGGTTGCGGTTTCCTCATCGAATAAATTTTGTCCGTCCGGCATGTATATAACCGGATAACGGCGCTCTTGTTCCTGGAAGTAGTTCCTCGGAAGCAATACGCGAATGGAGCGATGACGAAATAATTGCGGGATGTAATAACCGTCGAAAACTTCCAGTTGTGGTTCCATGAAGTAGCTAATTAGGGCTTCACGATCGCATCAATATCACCGTGGAAATCACTTTACAATTAACGTAGGTATTCGTTCATTGACTGACATCAGCTTCTCAGTAACGCTACCCAGGAGCAAAAGATCCAGAGTAGAATGCCCTTTGGCCCCCATGATAAGCAGATCAGCAGCGTGTTCGAGCGCCCAGTTATAAATGTCTGAGCCAATACCAAAAAGTTTGCGTTCAGCCAGATAGGTGGTGATGTTCAATGCAGGATCGGCATATTTATTAATAAAATCAGAAGCTGCCTGCTGCTTTGACTCGACCAGATAGGCTTTCATTTGTTGAGGCACATGCAGTGATTTATAAGCGCTGATATTGGGGTTTTCATAAATGTGGAGCAGGTCAATCTGGACCTCACCAGGAAGTAGTCTGGCGATTTGCTGGGCAATGGTAAAAGCCGTTGT
Organism: Lewinellaceae bacterium; assembly: GCA_020636355.1. Taxonomy (GTDB): domain Bacteria; phylum Bacteroidota; class Bacteroidia; order Chitinophagales; family Saprospiraceae; genus JAGQXC01. Next base: position 43,410 of record JACJYB010000003.1, read on the forward strand.
TGACGCTTCCGAAAAATCAACCGGCACACAGATTCGATGGACCTTCGTCCGGCTTAATTCCGGGACAATGAGTGCATGAGCCGGCGTTTTCCGTACAAGGTTTTTCGCTAATATCCCGTGCGATGCTGCTCCGGCTTTCTGTCCGATTACCAGTAATTGGGTGTTTCGGTCCCTGGCAACATGCATCATTTCGGTAAGCGGATCGCCAGGCTGAACGATGATGTCTTCACATTTATGGATGCAGTCGGGATAAAAAACCAACAACTCATCCTGGATCTGCTGTTCGACTTGTTTGCGAAGGTCTTCCAGATCCCACGATGCCGGGTTTTCACCGGAGAAGTAGGTGAATTCCCATGGCACCACATGCATAAAAGCCGTCTTCTCAAGCATTCCGTGCTTATCGAAAAAATGCAAAAACTCAAGGACCCGCGTGTCTACACCGGATAGCTCAAGTCCTACTAATGCATGCTTGAATATTGGAGTTGCCATGATCCATTTTTGGGCAAGTTCCTCGGATTCCTACTGGTAAGCGATGATGGATGTCAGATATTAAAGTGATCTTCAGGTTAGCTGAGACCACCTGGCAATCCAATCCATCCAACCCTGCAGATTAATCAAATAATCCCTCGTAAGAAGAACCTTTTGCACCACGTGATTGCTTCACCCGCTCTGCCGGATCGCCTAGCTCGAGCGTCTCTTTGCCAGTTTTGCCATCCATGAGTAATAACGATGACTCATGCTCATATTTCTCAAGCATTTTTAAGCCTTCCTCTTCAAAAACACCGTTTTGCAGGTCGATGGAATCCATAAATTTGGAGGACATCTCCATGAAGCGTTCCATTTCTCCAACCTTGTTGGCGACATCGTCCGCGATGGACTCAAGCGCCTGATCAAACATAGCACGTTTGTCTTTGTCGCCTGAAAGGATGGACATGGCCGATTTCATTGCAGAATGAGATGCCCTGATCGCTTTACGCTCTTGCTCCTTGACTTTGACCTGGTCTTTGGTATCTTCCAGCAAGATCTCTGAGTTGGAATACATCCTGGTCAGGACACGGTAAAGGATGTCCATTTTGCTCAGCAACGTCTGGTATTTTTCATTCGAATCCTGCAGACGAGCCGCTTTGCGTGAGGATAGGAGCATGTTCTTTTCGTCACCCAGCTCTTTGGCTTTTTTGGCTATGACCAGATTCTTCTCAATCTCCTGGTTATTTTCATCCATAACCGTCTTCAGTTTCCGCATCTGACCTTTCAGGTTTCCAATCTGAGTTCCCATTTTAGCCAAATTATCCTCTAGGTCACTGACATAATTTTTGAGAATGCCGATAGGGTCGATGGTAACAAACCAGGAGGTGACCCAGCGCATGACACTTTTATACATATAACTCACCAGTGTGCGCATCTTCGGATCCAGCACCATGTAAATCAGAGCTCCGAGGGCCAATAGAATTATCGCCAGTCCCAGCACATTGCTGGCGAAGGCAATGATAGCGGATAAGTTGGTCACGATTAAATAGCCAGCTACTCCCAGAATTCCAAGCAGGAATAGAGTACCAGTCACCCCTTCCGGCCTTTTCCAGAAGGATTTGGGTTTCATATCGGGTGCGTTAAAAGCAGTGTCTGCCATATTTCTTGTATTTGAAAGGTATCGAATGAAAAGTTATAAATACTTTTTTATTAATTCAACATCATGGCTGATCGAGTCCAGGAAATGCTGATAGGCATGATTAAATCGTTCTTTGGTTTGCTCAATCTTTTCTTTTGATTCGGCGATCTCGGATTCAGCATTTTCCATCTGGTTGCGGAATTCCACAATTTGCTTCTGAAGGTCTTCGATTTTCTTCTGGTACTCATTGATCTTTGCTTCCAGGAATTCGCGCTCATCCCGGCGAGAATCCACCTTCTGATGCAGCTGCTTTTTTAATGCAGCGTCAAATTGTTTCTCCTCGCGATGCAGGACATTCTGATAATGCTCTGCGGTCTGCAATAATTTCTCTTTGGTTAAACCCATCGTCGCCGCAGTCGTGAAGGCGGACCGAACAGCCATTTCTTCAACCATCCCCATGGCTAAAAGTTGCTGATAGCTTTGCTTAAACTTGAGATAATCAAATCCCTGCAGGCTGTTACTGCTCAATGCTCCGGCCAGAGACTGGGCACTGCGCTCATCCATGAGGCCTTGCTGGTCAAAGAGCTGATAGAGTGCTTGTTGCATGATATTAATTTGACGCGCAAGATAGGGGAGATGTTACCCAGAACCGAAGAGAATTACGCTTAATTCTAGCAAATAATCTACTAATCCTCATTTTCGTCCTCCTCCAGGCTGAATACATCCTGATCATGTATCGGTAGCTCCAGTTGTCTCACATTGGGGATCGACTGGCCGGCGATACCTTTGATATCTCCATACATCTCGGTGGTATTGATCAGAACTTTTTGGATTTGCTTCTCACGCTGTTTCCACAGCCTTAGCATCGCATTCTTTTCTTTTTGGAGATCTTCATGCATCTGGGTAAAGCCGTCCACGATGCTCTCCATCTTCATTTTAAATTCATTGCTGGTGAGGTAATCGTACAACATGACCATTTTATCCCCTTTGTTCTTTTGATGGTCAGCTACTTCATTGATTTTGATCAGGGTCTGCCTCAGGATGTAGGACAAGCTCTTGAATTCGTCAAAGGTGCAGATCCATACGCCGGACCGCTCCCCAAGGCGCTCCATATCCCGCGGCAATGTCTGAGTCACCAGAATACCTACATCCGCGTTGCTTTGGATCATATCCGATTTAAATTTCTCGAGCCAACCGCCTTGAAACTCCTTGGTTCGCTTGCTTTCGTAATAAATGGTTCCGGCATTTTTCTGCTGGCGCGTATGGACAATCTGCAAACAATCAGCTCCACGAGCTCCTTTTTTGATTTCAACGATCTCATCCAATGGAAATTGCAAACGAAGCCATTCCTCAATGGCTGTTTCCTGAACTTCACCCTGAAGCTGCATGGAACCCTGGTCAGCCTTTCTTTGCATTTCCTGGATCAACCGGCGTTGATCTTCCAGTTGCTTATCCTTTTCCCGGATCTTAAGTTCCATTTCTTCGGAGATTCGCTTGCTCAGGGCAACCTCCAAATCCCGCTGACGTTCATGCAGCTGTTTCTCGTACTCGAGCTCGATCTCCTTACGCTGCAATTCCATCCTCCGCTTCATTTGCTCCAACTCAATTTCCTTGCCACGAAGCTGATGGACCTGATGCATCAAGGCCTGCAATTCTTCTGTCTGCGATTTAACCTGGGATTCATAAAGTAAGTGGACCTCCTGCTTCATCTGATCGCGGATCACCACTTTTTCTTTTTCCAGCCGTTCCCGGAACAGATCATTCAGTTGCTTTTTCTTGGCTTCGAAAGCTTCTTCCTGCTGCTCCAATTCCTTAGCGCGTTGCGCATGGGCAGCTTCCAATTTTAAGCGATGTTGCTTGATTTCGAGCTTTACCTGTTCATTCAACTGATGGGCCAGGGCTTCTTCGATCTTGATGACTTCACCACAATGTGGGCATATGATTTGCTGAACCGGTGTGTGCATACCTGCAAATATAGCAATCTGGTAATATATAAATATTTTCAATGTGAGATAACGTCAAACTCGTCCGGTGAGTCCGGCCGGGAGGGTAGGGTATCCCTTTCAGGAAGACGTTCCGCCGTCTCCGGTCAGACGTCTGGAGGCCAAGATGACAAGCGTGGAGAATCCCAGCAGCACACCAATGAGTATCCATTGCAATACCGGATAGTCCCGTGGATATCCCCAGATCACAATGGCCGCTGAAATGAGACCGGAAAGAGTGAGAACCCAGGCCAGCCTTCTAAACCCGAGCATCCTGGATGGGTAGGCATATTTTAATGGAATAAAGTGGAGAATACCGAATACTACAATCAGGATAAAATTGGTAACCGCTGAAAAATGAAATACAAATAACAGGTAAAAGGCGACCAGATTCCACAGGACCGGAAAGCCAACGAAATAATAATCTGAACTTACCATGCCTTCTTTTGCGTAATAAAGGATCGAACTGAGCAAGATGATGCACGTTCCAACCCAGCGCACGGCATCGGGCAGCAAATCACTCACGTAAAAGAAATAAGCCGGCAGGAAAGCATAGCTGATAAAATCGATCAAATGGTCCATAATCTTACCATGGATCATCGGCAGGACTTCAGTCACCCGGGCTGCCCGGGCCATCATCCCATCAAAACCATCGACAATCAAAGCAATGAACAACCAGATGAATGCCATTCGAAAATCAGAACGGCTTAAAGCGATCAAGCTTAAAAAACAGAGGATCAAACCCGATGCGGTAAATACGTGAACTGCCCACGCGAGAAGTTTTCTCATCCGGTGAAATTAAAAAATAAAGCTATTTTCGGCGGATGTCCGTTTTGCAGATCTCCATTATTCTCAGTTTTATACTGCTCATTTTATTCATAGGAATATGGGCAGCGCGCAAGAATCCCGGACAGGGAGACTTGATCCTCAGCAACCGTCAATTGCCCCTGTGGCTTGCACTGTTCACCATGAGCGCAACCTGGATAGGCGGAGGATACATTAATGGGACTGCCGAATATACTGCATCAGCTGGCCTGGTATGGGTACAGGCTCCCTGGTGCTATGCCCTCAGCCTGATCATCGGAGGCGTATTTTATGCACGTCCAATGCGACGTAAAGCATATCAGACCATGCTCGATCCCCTGGAGGAGCGCTTTGGTCAAAGAGTGACCGGGGTATTATTCATTCCGGCTCTTCTCGGGGAAGTCTGCTGGGCAGCAGCTATTCTGACTGCCTTAGGCACCACCTTTTCGGTTATCCTGGATTTGCCATACAACCAAGCCATGATTGCTTCAGGCATCCTGGTCCTGGTATATACCAGCCTGGGCGGCTTATGGTCGGTAGCCGTTACCGATCTTGTTCAACTGATCTTTATTCTGGGAGGCCTGATTCTGGTATTGCCTTTTGCATTCCATCAGGCAGGTGGCTTTGCGAATGTGGATCAGCGCTACCTGCAAAACCTTGGGTCAGCAGCGAAGTTTTTACCGTCCCGAGCTAACGTTGGACCGTTGATCGGTTATTGGCTGGATAGCGGTCTCTTACTGATCTTCGGCGGTATTCCCTGGCAGGTCTATTTTCAACGTGTATTGGCGGCTAAAAATGAAGAAGTAGCCATGCGTCTCTCGATCGGGGCCGGATTCGTTTGCCTTCTGGCTGCCATTCCGGCGATATTGATTGGTATGATCGCAAACACGACCGATTGGACGGTCTTTGGTATTCAATTTGACAATCCTTCGTTAAGTCTTCCGCTGGTGATCCGTTACTTGACCCCCGGATGGGTAGCAGTAGTAGGGTTAGGAGCCATACTGGCAGCAGTAACCTCATCCATGGACTCTTCCATGCTATCCGCTTCATCCATGTTTTCGTGGAATATCCTTAAACCCCTATCACGCAGACCCGTATCCATCAATAAATCCGTACGGATCTCCATCTGGGTCATCGGGCTGGTCACCGTTTTCATTGCCCTGAAAGTTGATAGCATTTATGCCTTGTGGTTCCTTTGTAGTGATCTGGTGTACTGTTTGCTATTTCCAGCCTTAACACTTGCCTTATTTGACCTTAAGACGCACCGGCAAGGAATTATTGCAGGATTAATTGTCGCATTGGTTATCCGGTCCAGCGGGGGAGAACCCCTCTTGCATATTGCTCCCTGGTTTCCTTACAACCAATCCGCAGAGGGGATTATCCTTCTGCCGTTCAAGACAATGGCAATGCTGGCAAACTTTCTGGTGGCTATGTCGTTTTCACGCTGGTTCCTGAAGCCAAAAACCGCGTAGTCGAACTCAAATAACCTAGGATTCCACTGGATGGGAATTAGTCTTCCTTTTTGGGTTGATCATCTTCATCAAGGATGGCATCGTCAATGATTTCATCACCATCGCCATCGTTATCTTCAAAACCTTTAACGTTACCTTCCTTTGCTTTTTTCAGATCCTCCTCGGAAAGGGGCTTCAACTCCAGCTTTTCTTCCTTCATGGAATAGTTCCCCTCGGCAAACTTTTCCGCTTTGGAAAAGAAATCATCTTTGTCTTTGAGCAAAGAACCTTGTTTATTTAAACTTTCGGTAATCGGGGTATCCGCATAACGGTCTCCGGCATTGCCTGACACAGCATCTTTCAGTTTTTTATCAACGTCTTTCAGCTTATCACTAATGGAGTCCACTGTTTCCTGCGGGTTATCCAGCGCATGTTTTGCCTTTTCTACCAGGTCTTTACCTTTGGAAATTACTTTTTCACCCACATTTTCAGCAACATCGCCAAATTTATCGAGGGCCTCACCCCCTTTGTCCCAGGCCTTTTCACTGAGCTCTTCTGCTTTATCCAGCAGGGTAGAACCCGCCGCCATCGCCTTCTTCCCTACATCCGAAGCCATATCTTTTGCTTTGTCCATCATTCCTGCGCTCTTGTCAGCAAGTTGATCCCCTGCCTGCTCAACCGAATCCGCGACAGGCTCGCTCTTTTCTTCCATCCGATCGCCAAACGCTTCGGCTTTGTCTTTCACATCTTCCCAAACTTCCTTTCCTTTTGTAGTCACTTTCTCGCCAATATCTTCGGCTAGGTCACCGATCTTGTTAAATGCTTTCTTCAGTTTTTCATCCACCTGATCATACCCATCGGATGCTATTTTCTTGCCTTTATCCCAGGCATCACCAGCTTTATCGGCAAGGTCTTCCTTAAACTCCTTGCCCGCATCGACAGCTTTTTCGGCTGCATGTTTCGCTACGGCTTTATTTGCCCAAAGCAGTTTTTTGATATCGCTTAAAAATCCCATGTTTCGATGTTTTAGATGATTAGATATTAAAGATCGGCTAAATAACAGGATTACACAATGCTACAAACGTTATTCCGCTGAATACGGTTGATTAAACGACGATGCCAGGTAATTCGTCCTATAAAGAGGTTACGTTGTATCTTGTTTGGCAAAACGAATAAGCAATGTTGGCGGCTGTACTTCATGGAATGAATCAGGAAATAAGCCTGGAAGAGCGTCCTTCTTTAATCCCAGCTCCGGATCACACCGTCGTTAGCGTCCAATTTGCAGCAATGAATCACCGGGACCTATGGATTCAAAAAGGGCAGTATGCCGGTCTAAAATATCCCATCATACTTGGTTCGGATGGCATGGGTACGGTAGAAGGGAAGCAAGTAATCATTCTACCCGGAATGGATTGGGGCGACCACGAAGCGTATCAGTCCCGAACTTACCGAATTCTGGGTCTGCCTGATGATGGTACCTTTGCTGAGGAGGTATTGGTTCCCACCGAAAATCTATTTCCCAAACCGGATCACCTGAGTGACGAAGAGGCAGCTGCATTACCCCTCGCCGGCTTAACAGCCTACCGGGCAACGTTCGTTAAGGCTCAGGTTCAGCCTGGAGAATCGGTGTTGATTACCGGTATCGGTGGAGGTGTGGCAACCCTTGCCATGCAAATGGCCCTGGCCGCTGGTGCAAATGTCTACGTCACTTCCGGTTCTTCGGAAAAAATAGAACAGGCCATGCGTATGGGTGCTCAAGGCGGGGTTAATTACCAGGATGAGTCCTGGCCTCAAGCACTAAAAAAAATGAGCGGTGGTATTCATAAAATCGTAGATGGTGCTGCTGGACGCAGCCTCGGGCTTGCGATCGAATGCCTGTTGCCGGGAGGGATAGCCGTCAACTACGGCGGCACGACCGGGCCTATTGAAATTATTCCTCAGCGACTCTTCTGGAATCAAGTCACCCTTAAGGGCACAACCATGGGCTCTAAAAGCGACTTTGCCGCGATGCTCGCATTCGTAGGCAAACACAAGATCCATCCGGTGATTGCGGGGGTATTTCCTCTGGATAAAATCAATGAAGCATTTGCTTTCCTAAAAAGCACTGCCCAGTTTGGCAAAGTGGTTCTAGCTATTCCCTCCCTATGAAGATTGGATTGCTGTCCGACACACATGGATTTCTGGACCCTGATTTTTTCAACTTATTTGCAGCATGCGATGAGATTTGGCATGCCGGTGATATCGGGACGATGGGCATCATCGACGCTTTGCAGGAATTTAAGCCACTACGTGCCGTTTATGGCAATATTGATGATCATCTGATTCGCCGGACTATACCGGAAGATTTATTGTTCACCCTGGATGGGGTCAAGGTTTTCATGACGCATATAGCCGGCAAACCGGGGTCATACCAACAACGGGTACGGACGATTTGCCTTGAAGAAAAACCTCAGGTGATCGTTTGCGGACATTCACACATCCTCCGCGTTGTCTATGTGGATCGATTTAAGCATCTTTACCTGAACCCCGGGGCATGCGGGCACCATGGTTTTCACCAGGTCCGGACTGCTTTGCGATTTGACATTCTTCATGGACGGGTCGAAAACATGGAAGTCATTGAGCTGGGTCAGCGGGGTAGAATGTAGTTAAAAAGGTCATATCGGGTATGAACTTACTTGCAATTGACATCGGAAATTCAAACGTGGTTGTTGGACATTACCTCAACGGCCAATGGGCTAACCTGTGGCGGTTGCCCTCTCACGTCGAAGATCCTTTGCCCTATTTTGAGTGGCAGTTACAAAACCTGTTTCTGGAATCTGCTATCCGTACGGATCAGTTGGAGGCGGTATTAGTAAGCAGTGTGGTTCCTGCCTTAACCCCTGTTTTTAAAGAAATAGCCTTTCAGATCAATGCAAGAGAGCCTCTGCTGATGGGACCGGTAATTTACCCTTTACTGAACTTAAGCATCGCCAGGCCCAATGAAATTGGAGCTGATCTGGTCTGTAACGCACTCGCAGCAGTCGAACGTTTTAATACGGATACAATAATTGTTGACTTTGGCACGGCACTGACCCTCACTTCCGTGACCTCAAAGCGCGAAATTCTGGGTGTCTCCATTGCACCTGGGGTCAAGACAGCCATGAATGCTTTATTCAAAGCCACAGCCAAATTGCCTGAGGTCCCGGCGGTATGGCCACAATCCGTGATTGGGAAAGACACCATTCATGCCATTCAGAGCGGTGTCATGCGTGGTTATGTCGGCTTGATCCGTCATCTGGTAGCCGAAACAAGGACCGAGATGGGTCGCCCAGCCATTACCGTGGCTACCGGAGGATTAGCCCATACGATGCAGGATTTAAAAGGATTTTTTGACCACGAGATACCTCAACTGACGCTCGATGGCTTGGTTTGCGCCTGGCGATTGGTCCGTAAGGTCTCCTAAACATCAAGCGCCTGCCCAAAGTCCGCAATCAAGTCTTCAATGTCCTCGATGCCTACGGAGACGCGGATCAGACCATCTGTGATACCGTTTGCTAATCGTACCTCCCGAGGAATATTCAAATGCGACATGGTTGCCGGATGCAGGATCAAGGTGTCGATATCACCAAGCGTGGGCGCCAGGGTTCCCATCTTTACGGCATTCATGAACCTGCTTCCGCCGGCGAGGCCATCCTTTAATTCAAAGCTTAACATAGCACCGAACCCGGTCATTTGTTTTAGCGCCAACTGATGATCCGGATGCCCGGGCAAACTCAGGTAATTAACCCGTTCCACTTTCGGATGACGATCCAGGAATTCCGCCAGCGCAGTGGCATTTTGTTGATGCCTGTCCATACGGACATGCAGAGTCTTCATTCCGTTGTACACCAGCCAGGCATCAAATGGATTCCCGTTCGTGCCGCTTAATTTCATAGTCGTCCATACTTTGGTACGCATAAATTCCACGTCTCTTCCCAGCATAATTCCGGCAATGCAATTACCATGACCATTGATAAATTTAGTGGTGGAATGAATGATAAAATCAACGCCAAACTGGAAAGGTCTCTGAAAATAAGGGGTCATAAACGTATTATCAGCCATCGTCTTTACCCCATACTGACGGCCCAATCCTGCGATGGCTTCAATATCCACACACTCCAGGGTTGGGTTAGCTGGCGTCTCAAAATATATGAGGCGAATGGCAGAATCCCCTCGTAAATGTGATTCAACCTGCTCGAGATCTTTAAGCCGGCAAAAGACCGGTTCTATTTGCAGGGCGCCGAATACTTTCTGAAAGAGTTCGGTGGTGCCTCCGTATAAGTTAGCCTGCGTTAATATCTTGTCACCCGGTTTGAGCAAACTAAGCGCTAGGGTGTGGATGGCAGACATACCGGAACTACACACAATAGCTTCAGCCTCGACATCCAGTCCAGAAGTTTCCATCCGGGTAATCTTTTCGGCCACGGCATCCAGTGTCGGGTTTCCGTAGCGGGCATAAACGTGACCTTTTTCTTTCCCCGTAAATATTGCAATTCCCTGATCGATGGATTCAAAAGCGAAGGAGGAAGTTGCGTAGATCGGCAAAATATGGGGCGGGACGTTGACGGATGGCTTGATTTCCTTGGCACAGAGTGAACCAAATCCTAATTTTGTTGCTTCTTTCATGAATTATTTCCGAATTGTTGAATGGAATGATAGACAATTATAGAGAAGACGACGAATTTCAGCAAGAAGAAGATGGTGATACTATCGAAATAAAAGCTGATCCCAAGCAAACTCCTATCCGTATTGATAAATTCCTTATGGATCGGGTGGAAGGCAATTCGCGCAGCAGGATCCAAAATGCCATCAAGGAAGGGCTTGTCACTGTAAACAGTCAGTTTATCAAACCGAACTACAAGATCCAGCCAGGCGATGAGGTAAAAATTGTCCTGCCCGGGTCTGAATACCCTTCGGAAGTAATCCCTGAGAATATACCGCTGGATATCCGTTATGAAGATGACGACGTCCTGATTGTCTTCAAACCTGCCGGCATGGTCGTTCACCCCGGTATTGGCAATTTTCGCGGGACTCTGGTCAATGCGTTGACTTACCACTTCAAACAGATGCCCATGATGCCTGGTAACACACTCCAGCCAGGGCTGGTGCATCGCATCGACAAAGACACCTCCGGCTTGTTGGTCGTGGCAAAAAATGAAAAGGCACTCTACAGTCTTGCCCAGCAATTTTTCAAACACACGATCCACCGGGAATATCTTGCTTTAGTATGGGGATCACCGGATCCACCCCAGGGTACCGTAACCATTAACATCGGACGCCACCCACATAATAGGACATTAGTCACCACATTCCCGGAAGGGGATTTAGGACGGCATTCGATAACCCATTACCGGGTTTTGGAAGATCTTTATTATGTATCCCTGGTATCTTGTAAACTGGAAACCGGGAGGACCCATCAGATCCGTGTGCATATGCAGTACCTTGGCCATCCGATATTTAGCGATTCCAGGTACGGAGGAGATCAGATCGTCAAGGGAACCGTTTTCAGCAAATACCGGCAGTTTGTTCAAAATGCATTGCAGGTTTGCGCACGCCAGGCCTTACACGCCAAAAGTATTGGTTTTGTCCATCCAGCGACCGGTGAGGACATGTATTTTGATTCGGAACTACCGGACGATATGAGTCAGGTTATTGATAAATGGAGGTCTTATATGCAGACCCGAAAAGAAATTCTGGATGGTGACGATAGCTGAACGGTTGGAAGCATTGCAACATTTGCGCCAGCTGATGGACCCGGAGCGTGAAGCAACGCAGTCTTTGATCAGGCAGGCTTGTGCCCAGAATCCCTGGTTCACCGAGGAAGATTATACTTACACCTTGGCACACATCACGCAAAGCTACCTGGATAATGAACAACTTTTTGAATTCGCCGCCAATTACCGTTTGTTTGACCGGGCAGCATCCCTGAAAACAGTAGGTATTGTCATGGCAGGAAATATCCCGCTGGTGGGATTCCATGATCTGCTTTGTGTTTTCCTGGCCGGCCAGGTTGCGCTGATAAAATGGTCTGAGAAAGATGAAGTGTTCTTCCCGGCTATCATGGAGGAATGGAATGAGCGATTCCCCTGGATCAAGGAAAGAATTCAATCCGTACCGAAATTGAGTGGCTTCGACGCCGTTATCGCAACCGGTAGCAATCAGACTGCCCGATATTTTGAGGAATATTTCGGGAAATATCCCCACATCATCCGGAAGAACCGCAATGCCATAGCCCTATTGGAAGGGGATGAGTCCATGGAGGAGCTCAAACGGTTAACCGATGACGTACTCCGGTATTTTGGCAAAGGATGTCGCAATGTGAGCATGCTCTGGGTCCCAAAAGGGTATGATTTCAGCCGGTTATTTGAAGTATTGGACCTGGAGGATGAGCGGATCCTGCACCATAAATACAAGCACAATTACGACTACAACCTGGCAATTTACATCATTAACCAGATCCCTCATCTGGTGGCCAATCAACTCGTATTGTTAGAAAACGAAGCCATCAGCAGCCGAATAGGCACCTTGCATTACTGTTATTATGAGTCCATATCAGAAGTCGAGGAATGGGAAAATCAGCATAATGACGAAATCCAATGCGTAATCGGCAATATTGGCCTGAATGGCCTGACTCCGGTACCTTTCGGTCAGGCGCAACAGCCCGACCTGTCGACTTTTGCCGACGGCATTGATATCATGAGGTTCTTGCTCAAATTGGATGATTGAGTGGCTATGAAGAAAAAGGAAAAAGCAGCAGCTATTGCTGGCATTCTGGAAAATTATTTCCCGAATCCTCCGATTCCATTGGCCCATGAGGATGCTTACACCTTGCTGATTGCCGTTTTATTAAGTGCCCAATGTACCGATGAGCGGGTAAATCAAATTACACCCTTGTTATTTGCCGAAGCAAAAACGCCAAGTTCCATGATTGAGCTTGGGGAAGATCGTATCCGGGAGATCATCCGCCCTTGTGGGTTAGCCCCGGCCAAATCCAAGAATATTTTTAACCTGAGCAGGATTTTAGTAGAGCAATATGAGGGTGCTGTGCCATCGGAAATGCACCTTCTGGAGGAATTACCAGGAGTTGGACACAAAACGGCATCCGTAGTTATGGCCCAGGCATTTGGCGTCCCGGCTTTCCCGGTTGATACCCACATCCACCGTTTGGCCTATCGCTGGGGTTTAAGTACCGGAAAAAATGTCGTACAAACCGAAAAGGACTTAAAAGCTCTATTCCCTCGCGAGCAATGGAATGCCCTGCATTTACAAATCATTTATTTTGGCCGTGCGTTCTGTCCGGCACGTGGCCATCATCCCGAAAAGTGTCCGATTTGTTCACTCTATGGAAGGAAAAGTCTTCTCAAGGATATTAAAAAATCTTAAAAAGGCACGTCAAGGGCAATATTGGGATTGATATTCCTGGGGCGAAGTGCATCCCAGAATCGGTTATAGGGAAAATAGCGACCACTTTCATCCTGGTAGGGATTCCTCAACTTAACCCCTAAATCAAGCCGGAGGATAAAGAATGAAAAGTCGGTTCTCAGGCCAAATCCGCTGCCTATGGCAAGTTCCCGCACGAAATTTTTCGTCAGCCGGGCACCTGGCCGGTCATCCACCGATTTTGGCCTCAACGACCAGATATTTCCACCGTCCACAAATAAAGCGCCGGCAAAACGCCAGAAAAGCGGAAAACGGTATTCCCCGTTAAATTCAATTTTGAAGTCGCCCGCCTGATAAAAGAATACGCGGTCCCTTGCGATGCTACTCAATGTGGTGTCGATGTACGAGCCAGGCCCCAGCTCACGCACCCTCCAGGCCCGTATGCTAAGCGGTCCTCCCAGGAAAAACTGCTTGATGTAAGGCACATTGGTCGAACCGGCAAATGGTGCAGCCACCCCACTGCTGATCCGGAAGGCCAGCGTACTATTCCCCCCAACTGGGAAATATCGTCGGAAGTCCACCTCCGCCCGGACAAATTTGGAAAACTCAATACGTGGAGTCAGATTAAAGGGCTCCTTCAATCCATTGATCAGCCAGTTTGCCAATGCAATTTCATGGCCACTGGATTCAAAATTGGCGATAACCCGCCATTGCTTGTTATTGATGCTGTTAATACTACTGTAATCCAGAAGTACATTGCGAAAGAAAAATCCGGTGAACAGCCGCTGTCCAAAACTTCGCTCGAGGTAAGGATTTTGCATCAGGATGGTGTCAAAGGCAATTTTGGTCTCCGGCAACCATAAACTGACCCCAATGGGGTCAAATTGATACACTTCCCGCTGGCTGCGGTTTAATTGAAATCCAAAGGATGAATTAAAGGAGTGATAGTTGTAAAAATTAAGCAAGGAGAGGTATTCATAGGACAAATTGAGTCGGGTGGCCGCTTCTTCCTGTAAATTTTTCAAAAATTCATCTTTGATCAATCCGTCTTTCCCAAGGCGAATGCGGTTTCCCAAATGCATAAAGCCAAAGAGATCGATGAATTTTGGGATCTTGATCTCGTTTTGAAACTGGGTACTGAATGCATTGACCAAACCATACCGTTCGATCTGTCTTAAATTAAGGTCGGTGCCTACCTGCAGGGAGGTACTCCAGGTTTCCCCTCCTTTAAAGAGATTCCGGTTTACAAAATGGGAGTTTCCACTTACACTAAACAGAGAACGGCCTACGGATTGGTTGTAAAGTACGGAGTAGGCAAGTTCAAGATTGTAATCGATGGAATATTTCTCTTGCCGGGGCACAAAATAATTTAGCGTGAGCTCATCCTTGTCAACTTCGGTACGCAAGCGGACCAGTCGTACCGTTTCCAGGCTATTCAGCTTATTAATGGTGCGGGCCTCTTGCTCCTTCGAGTAGTAATTATCGGGTCTGGTATAAATTAAACTGGATAATACGGTTGGTCTCAAATAAAATGGCTTATCCAGCGCATGGAGCATATCGATTTTATCAAAAGTATCCTGAGACAAACCTTTCCACTGATCCTGATCGTAGAAATTGTCAAAAACCCGGATGTGGGCCAGCTTATAGCGGAGATGTTTACCATCATCAGGATCCAATAAGTTTAACCGCAATTGCAGCCTGCCATAGGATGTATCCCCTTGAAGTTCAATATAATCCGGTGTAAAGGTGTAATAACCATCATTTTGCAGCAAACGGGTAATGCGGTATTTCTCAAGATTGTAGAGAGACTCATCCAGTGGATTCCCCGGCAGCAGATAGGAGGACTCATAATTAGCATGCATGACCGAATCGATTCTCGGATCGGTAGCCCGAATGCTTAGGGAATCAATTTTAAGCAGCGGGCCTGGGTCTACTTCATAAATGACAGTACCCTTCTTTTTATGTGCCTCAATGGTATAGCTCACCTCTGCGGAACGATATCCCTTTTTGATGAGAAAAGTCTTGAGGAATCCCTGATTCTTTTCAGCTTCATCCCCGGATACCAGGACAGGAGGCTCTGCAAATCGTTTCTTGATAAATTTGTCCATTACGGTGGTGTCTTCCGGATTACGCGTGTTGTAATAATACCATAGGTTGGTACGGAAGATTCCAAAGGACTTGGTGTTCGGCTTTTGAGTAAGCAATGGATAAAGCGTTGCTTCCAGCTTTTTAGGCTTTTTTACTTTACGCAGCGAGTCTACAATCTTTATCTTATTTTCGGTAAGCAGTACTTCATCATCGTGGAGGTATTGGATCGTATTGCATCGAGTAAGCAAAATCACACCGAATACCAGAAAGGCAATATATAGGATACTATGACGGCCAGAATATCGCAAAGTCAAATTCAATTCATTCGATCGCTCCACCGTACAAAGTACCGCCAAAAATTACAGAAATTTATCATAGAAGGAGACAAAATTTGCTCCGAACGCCTTCAATACCGGGATGTTGAGATTGAGGGCGTCTATGGATTAAGCAGTTGGCTGGACCAGCACCATGAAAGCCTGGAAGGGATATCGTACGCTGAAGTCACTTCCGATCAGTTGTTAAAAATCTCTACGCTCAAAACGCCTAATCAAGTTCTTGCTGTATGTAAGAAACCCGGTAAACCACAGGATATCAGCCATTTTAAGAATAATTTATGCTTTTACCTTGACGCTATCCAGGATCCCGGTAATATGGGTACTATTATCCGAACGCTGGATTGGTTCGGATTTCGAAATCTTTACCTTTCGCCGGGTTGTGTGGATGTTTATAATCCCAAGGTGGTTCAGGGCAGTATGGGCAGCCTGTTTAATGTAGCGATCGTTGAACTTGCACTAAATGAATTACTCCTTATTCCGGACGTGATGCCCATCCCGGTTATGGGAACCGGTATGTCCGGTGAAAATGCCTTTCAATTTACTTTCCCAGAGAAGGGGCTGTTGGTTATTGGAAACGAGGGGAGAGGTATAAGCCCTGAAATCCAATCGCTGATACAGCAAACGATTACCATTCCTGCTGCAAAAAAAACGACGGCTGAATCTCTGAATGCAGCCGTCGCTTGCGGAATATTAGCGGCTTTAGCGGCCGCTCAACGCTAATTCCTGGATCAAAGGGTACCTTTGGTCAATACATTTTTTACTGCTGTCTCAAGTTTCGGTCCGCGGATCTCATCACCCATGGCAACAATACGGCCTTCACGGTCCAGTAAAAATGGACGAGGTATGCTGTTAACCCCATAGTCCCGTGCCGGCTGACTATTCCAGAACTGAAGATCACTTACATGATAAGGCCAGGTAAGCTGGTCTTTTTGAATAGCACTCACCCAATTGGCCTTTTGATTCGGGCGGTCAAGTGAAACGCTGAAAACTTCAAAACCCTGACTTTTGTACTTATTGTACACCTGAACTACGTTAGGATTCTCCCGACGACAGGGGCCACACCAACTGGCCCAGAAATCCAATAAGACCACTTTGCCTTTCAGGTCCGAAAGCTTCATGGTCTTTCCATCCGGGTTCGGCAAAGATATCTCAGGAGCGACTTCTCCTTTCTTGATTTTTTGAGCAGCTTGCTGTTGACGGGCTGTTTGCTGCATAATGGCAATGGTCTGCTTGAGTTCTTTGGTATAATCCAGGGTAGGGTAGGTCGTTGACATTCTTCCTTCAATATCCTGGTAGATATCAATTGCGCCAGGATCATCCCGAAATACCGAACGGGCCAGAGTCATCGCCGCTAAAGGATCCATTTCTTTCAATTGTACGGATAACTCTTCCGTATTCATTTGATTTTTGGTCAGTTTCCCCAGGGTCTCATTAAAATCGGCTGAATTTTGTGAGCCTGTGATGGTCACTTCACCGCGATTCAACCCATCCAAATTTCCATCCAAAGTCACTTTGTGTTCTCCGGTCAGGATGAGATAGGTGCGTTGAGCTCCAACCCGGACACGGTAGATACCCGGCTGTAGAGGTGCCTGAGTCTCAATCTTAAAGTTACCCTTACCGTCTACGTCAACTTTCTGGAGGATATTGTTCTTATTGTTAATACCGGTTTCATCCAGATAAGCCTGCAAGTTGGCAGCTCCATCCAGATGACCTTCCAGGACAAAACCCTTTGGAGTGGATTCGCAGCCCAAAAATCCTGCGGTCACCGCTAAAAAAAGTGAAAAAACAAATATGTTTTTCATATATCTCGAGATTTGTGATTCAATTGTAAAAAGACTTACCAGCTTGCCTTACTTCAACATCCTACCGGACAAAGAGTTTTATCATTGCTTGTGAACTGTAGTAGCTGCGTGTCAGCAAACTGTAAATATTATTAAAAATCGTAATTCTTGCTGCAAATATAATACCTGCAGCTTGTCTGCAAGGTGACGACTACCACAGAATTCCTGTTTTTAATACTTCTTTAACCCAAATTCTACACTAAAAGATACATCAAACCGGGTAAACTGCGTAAAACGCTAATTTATCAACGACTTAGCCCGGAACATCCTATAATAAATGATTCATGGAATAGTTTATCAAGCTCAAATCCATCCTCCGGTAGCCGGCCAGCTTTCAGAATAAAGAATTGAGGTACAGGATCGTGACCAGGAACACCCAGAGAATATCGAGAAAATGCCAGTACAACCGGATCAACCTGAGCTTGAGCTTTTTCTCCGGATCTGAAAAATAGATCATCACACTTACCGGTTCTTTCATCTTCCGGTGAGCTACCACCAAAAATGCAATGAGAAAAGGCAGCCCGGCAAAGACATGGAAAAAGTGAACCATAGAGAGCAGGTACAGATAAGCAGCGCCCTGTCCACTCCTCAGGGAAAGGTGGTGGGCTAATAAGGTCTGCCAGCCTAGCCACTGTCCCGCCAGAAATAACAGAGTCAGCCCAAGGGTGATCCACAGGTACTTTTGATATTGTTCGGTTTGGTCATCCTGATACGCCCGATATGCCCGGTTGATAAACAAACTGCTCGACAATAAGATACCCGTGGTAATTATAAAGATGTAGGGTAGCTTAACCGGTGCAAAACCCTGGACAAACCGGGAATACAAATAGGCACTGGTCAAGCCGATGAATAACGCACTGATGCTGCCGATCAGCAGAAGCATAAATAGGTTGTAAGGATGAAAGGCCAGGTTGGAATAATTCCTCGGTTCAATGTTCGGTTTCATAGACTCACTTGGACTAGCAGGCTTTCATCAATTTAAATTTCATAGCTTTCATGGCATTCAATAGTACCGGTCCTCTCATTGGAAATAAAAAATCAGCCGATCAGGTTCAAGTAATTGTGTTAACGGATCAATTCTAAAGACTGCCTTGCTTACATTTACTTGAGAAATCGTTGTGATGCGTCTTTTACTGATCCTGATTTTTTTCATCTGCTTCGTACCGCTCCGTGGTCAGCAATATAGCAGGATTTTTTATCCCTATCTGACCAATAATGTTATGTTACCCCGGGCATTCATTGGTGGACTTAACAACCCGGTCGTTGCCGAAGCTGATTTTAATCTGGATGGACGCAATGAGTTGGTCGTTCTGGATATAGCCGGTGAAACACCATTGGTTTTTTCATGGAATGAACAACTTGGTGAATTTCTGTATGATGTGCAATACGTGGACCGCATCCCTAAAGAAGTAAATGGCTGGATCCTTACCCGTGATTACAATTTCGATGGGCTCCCTGACCTCTTTTGCAATTCTGACATCCCCGGTATCCCGGGCATTATTATTTTCAAAGGGGTACAGGCGGAAGATGGGTTGCATTGGGAAAAAGTCCACCTCAATTCGGGAAGGTACCCGGTTCTAAACTATCAATCCGGCAATAATTTTACCAATTTATATGTTAACCCTGGCGACTTGCCGGGGATAGCTGACGTTGACCAGGACGGTGATTTGGATATTCTGAGTTACGATGTTGGTGGTACAGTGATTTACTATTACCAGAATATGACCATTGAACAAAAGGTTGGCTACGATGCATTGCCTTTTCAACTGGTAGAACAATGCTGGGGGAAAGTTGAGGAGGCTGGACTCTCCTCGGATATGATCCTGAGCAAGGATACATTTAACTGTCCTTCGAGCGCCCAGCAGCCTGTACTCGAAAAAAGACATTCGGGATCTTCCATATTGCCGTTTGATCCGGATGGTGACGGAGACATGGATTTGCTTGTAGGTGATGTCGGATCTAATTATATATCCTACCTCCGGAATCACCGTACGCGGGGCACTGACTTTATGGACTTCCTGGAACCTCAGTTCCCGGCAGCCTCCGGTCATGCGGTTGATCTGTTTATTTTTCCTTTTCCCATGCAGGCGGATGTGGATATGGATGGTAATGAAGATCTCTTATTTTGCACCGGAGACATCAACAACGGAGCAAATATTAACTCCCTCTGGTTGTATAAGAGTCAACCTGACCAACCGGATCAGCGCTACGCTTTTGTCCAGGAGGATTTTATTTTTGACCAGATCTTTGATGGCGGTAGTGAAGCATTCCCAACGATTCTTGATGTCAATGGGGATGGTTTACAGGATATCCTGGTGGGTACCAGAGGATTTTTTCCCAAGGAGATCGAATCCGATCCAAGAATCTTCCTGCTGCTCCAACACCAGGATAATGGAGAACGTTATTTCACCATGGAAACATCTGATTTCCTAAGCCTCAACCAATACCAGCTACAGACTGTCATCTGGCATCCGGTTGCCGGTGACCTGGACCAGGATGGCGATTTGGATCTGATTATCGGTGATTATTATGGCCGGATAGCCTATGTGGAAAACCAGGCTGGCCCGGGGGAACCACCGAAATGGGCAGGCCCGATCTTTGATTATATGGGCATAGACGTCGGTTTGGGAAGTACGCCTACATTATACGACGCGAATCAGGACGGCCTGGTCGATCTGGTTATCGGAGAAAGAAGCGGAAATCTGAATCTCTATCTTAACCGGGGGACCATCGGCCAGCCCTCTTTTAGTGATGTACCTGATGATGAATTATGGCAAAATGTAGACACCCGGAATCCGTACGTATTTGCAGGAGCATCATCACCCACCATCTTCAGAACCAGTGACAATCAATGGCGAATGGCCGTCGGATCAGGACCAGGCAATATCTGGTATTATGACCACTTGGATGTGGATCCGCTGGTTCCCGTCGATACCAGTTTGGCGGGTATCCGCGAAGGCATTAATACTCATCCTGCGGTCGGCGACCTGGATGATGACGGTCAATACGAGCTAGTCATTGGCAATCGGAGAGGAGGGATATCCATTTTTAAAACTCCCTGGCTTCTCTCAACAACCAGTACGGGGAGAACAACGCTTCGGAACTCCGATTTCCATTGTTATCCCAATCCTGCTCACGAAAGCATTCGACTAGATGGATTCAGTGAGCCGGGGGATGTACAAATTTTCACCATGGAAGGTCGATTATGTTATTCCGTGAATGATTATCACGCCGGAGACCGGCTATCACTAACCAATCTACCGGTCGGGGTTTACTTTATCCGATTCACATCGCTGGGGACGACTCAGGTAACCAAAATGATCAAGGAGTAATCTGACAGGGCCTGGGTCCAAACAACAGGGACCCAATGCGAACCATCGTCGCTCCTTCTTCCAGTGCAATCTGATAATCACCGCTCATACCCATGGAGCATTCGGAAAATTCCGGGTTATCTTGAAAATATTTTGTTTTTATGCGGCCATAAGTAGCTCTCACCTGGGCAAACTCACGGCGAATCTGCTTCTCATCCTCGGTAAAACTTGCCATAGCCATCACCCCCTGGATTGCCACATTAGGAAATGATGCAGGAGGTTCCTCATTTAGAAAAACCATGAGTTCCTCTTCTGAAAACCCAAATTTTGTTTCTTCCTGAGCGACATGGAGTTGTAGCAGAATGGGAATAATCCGGTTAATTTTCGCTGCTTCGGCTTGGATTGCATGGAGCAATTTTGGTCGGTCAACTGATTGAATGAGGTGAATAAACGGAGCAATGTATTTGATTTTGTTGGTCTGCAAATGTCCGATCATATGCCACTGAATATCACTGGGTAACCGGTCTGCTTTTTCCATAATCTCTTGAACTCGATTCTCCCCAAAGATGCGCTGTCCTTCATCATAAAGGACCTGAATCGCTTCTACCGGTTTGGTTTTGGATACGGCCACCAGTTTAGCCCGGTAGGGTTCCAATTCCCTTAACAGTTGAAATAACATAATCTGGCATTTTATTTGATAGAAATATTTAATGTGTTAGTGATTCGATATCCATCATTTGGAAACAATTATGCGTAAATCGAAACATTAACTCCATATTAAGATTATTCGAAAATCCTATTTCGTTCGAAAAGTACAAAAACATCACGCCATGGAATACTCAATCGAAACCAATGAAAAAGCAATCCGTGCCAAAGCCATCTGGTACACCGTAATCATCAATCTGATCCTGTTAGGTGGTTTATTGCTGGCTACATCTCCCGAAATGATGGATAGCATCAAAAAACTTTGGAATAAGGATGTTCAGCCGGTAGAACAACCGGTCGCTGATACCAACAAAGCTTAAAACAGCCCGTATAATTTGGATTGAACCGATTGGATCACTGTGCCCAGGTCTTCGGAATTTTTGATAAAGTCCAGATCATCAATGGGCACGATCAACAGGTCTCCATGGGTGTAATTCTGAATCCAGTCTTCGTATTTTTCATTAAGGCGCTTGAGGTAATCAAGACTCATATTACCCTCATAATCCCGGCCCCGGGATTCAATATGCGCGACCAGAGTAGAAATGCTTGCCCGCAGGTAGATCAATAGATCTGGTGGCTGGATCTGGGAGGACATGGTCTGAAACAATTCAAAATAGTTTTCAAAATCTCTTTTCTCCATTAGCCCCATCTCGTGCAAATTGGGTGCAAATATGTGAGCATCCTCATAGATTGTACGATCCTGAACTACCGTCTTACTACCGTTGCGGATATCAATAACCTGTTTGTACCGGTTGTTCAGAAAATAAATCTGTAGGTTGAATGACCAGCGCTTCATGTCGTGGTAGAAATCCCAGAGGTATGGATTAATGGCAGTATCTTCATACATGACTTCCCAGCCGAAATGGGAGGCCAATTGAGCGGATAAGGTCGTCTTACCTGCACCAATATTTCCTGCTATAGCTACATGTTGTATCTTTCTATCCAGCGTCATGCATTGTACGGTTGTTCAAAATACAAATAAAAGGAATATTTCTACCTTTGGGTCGATGTCCTACCCTTAAACATCGAATAAATGATGAATCCAATCGATGATAATCTACTTTTAAAACTTGAACGCTTAGCGAAATTAAATCTGGATCCGGATGAGCGTGCCGTTATCAAAACGGACCTCAATAAAATACTGGCGATGTTTGAAAAATTGCAGGAGCTGGATACGACAACCGAAGAACCATTCCGTTATTTCTCTGAAATAAATCAGGAAAATGTGCGCCAAGATGATGTTAAGGAGCATCTGCAAAGGGAAACAATCCTGGGCCTTGCTCCCAAACACGATGATTCATTTATCCGGATACCTAAAATGAAAGATTAACCCAACACGATATGGATCCAATTATTTCAGTTCGGGACCTTAGTAAAACCTACATCATGGGGATGGAGAAAGTTCATGCCCTAAAATCCGTTAGTCTGGATATTTTCCGTAATGAATATGTTGCGCTCATGGGACCTTCCGGTTCTGGAAAGTCGACCTTAATGAACCTGCTCGGTTGCCTGGATACACCTACCTCCGGTGAGTATTTCCTCAACAACCAATTAGTTAGCGAAATGTCCGACCGGGAGTTAGCTACCGTCCGGAACAAAGAGATCGGATTTGTCTTTCAAACATTCAACCTGCTACCCAGATTAACAACGCTAGAAAATGTAGCACTGCCTTTGATTTACGCCGGTATGAGCAAAAGCCAGCGAACCGAATTGGCTGAAGAAACACTGGAAGCCGTTGGGCTGGGGGATCGCATGACCCATAAACCCAATGAATTATCAGGTGGCCAGCGACAGCGCGTAGCGATTGCCCGTGCTTTGGTCAATCATCCTTCCATAATCCTTGCCGACGAGCCGACTGGTAACCTGGACACCAAGACCTCCCTGGAAATCATGGCTATTTTTGACGATCTGCATGCTGCCGGGAATACCATCATTCTGGTAACCCATGAACCGGACATCGCCGAATATGCACACCGGATCGTTCGACTCCGTGATGGGCTGATCGAGACGGATGAAAAAAATATGCGTAAAGTGGCTCAACCTTCCTGACCCTGCATATGGCAATTAAAATCTACACCAAGACGGGTGACGATGGCACAACCGGACTCTTTGGTGGCGGCAGGCTACCCAAAGATCATCTTCGAATAGAGGCCTACGGCACCGTGGATGAATTGAATGCACAACTTGGATGGGTTGTTGATTTGCTCGCTCAGGAGCAGATCGGACATCATCTGGATATTGTTCAGAATGAATTATTCGTAGTAGGTTCCATGCTGGCCACAAAGCCCGGCAAGAATATCGGCATTGACACCATTGATGAAGCATCCGTACACCAATTGGAACTGTGGATGGATGAACTGGACGATCAGCTGCCGACCTTGAAAAACTTCATTCTTCCCGGAGGTCATCCGGCCATATCCGCCAGTCACCTTGCCCGGTGTATTTGCCGTCGTGCCGAACGTCGTGTCGTAGCTCTGTCACACACGGATGAGGTGGATCACCTCATCATCCGTTATCTTAACCGGTTGTCCGATTATCTTTTTATCTTGAGTCGTTTCGTTGCCCACCGCTTGGAAATTCCTGAGCGTGTGTGGAAACCTAGGTAAGAAACGGCTTCATGCAGGAAAAATCAGTTCATCCCGGTCCTAATAATTTTACCAGGGTGCTCAGTCGCATACCCTTTGCACTTATCACTGCTTTTCTGTTTGCATTTCTGGTGAATAACCGGAATGAGCTGCAATATGATTTTACTCTGGGGAAGAGTTGGTCCTACGATGACCTGGATGCACCGTTTAATTTTCCTATAAGAAAAGATCCCGCTTCCGTAGCTCAGGAAGAAAAAGCCATCGGGGCAAACTTCTTGCCTTATTACCGAAAGACGATAGATACGTCAGGTTGGAGCGCAATAAAAGATAGTTTACAGGGATTGACACTGCAAACACCCTTGTCGCATCTACTGATTCTCAACCGGTTGGACTCTTTGCGGCAGATCGGCATTTACGATGCCGATACCCCGTTGCCCGATGGAATGATCCAGTTGGTGCAGCATGATGTCTTGTATAAAGTATGGAGTTCCTCGTTAATCAGCAATCAGCAAGCGCTGAATATGGCCTCTAAGTGGATAAAAGATGGGTCGCAACGTGCTCGATTTCAAGCCATTATTAATAAGGCCTTAAAGCCCAATGTAGTCTACGATTCTACTGAAACAACCTTGCAAAAAAACCTGGCTATCGCTCAAATCCCCGAAACCGAAGGCATGATCGCACGGGGAGAAAGGATAGTCAGTAAAGGGGAGATTATCACTCCTGAATTGTACCAAACGCTGGTTTCTTTTGAACAAGCGAATAACAATAAGTTCTTTAATCAGGCACGTGCCTGGGAAGCATTTTCCGGGTTTTGGATGGCAGCGTCATTGCTATTACTCCTTTTGACGTATTACCTCTATGCCTAT
This sequence comes from Lewinellaceae bacterium, assembly GCA_020636355.1. Lineage (GTDB taxonomy): Bacteria > Bacteroidota > Bacteroidia > Chitinophagales > Saprospiraceae > JAGQXC01. Next base: position 68,382 of record JACJYB010000003.1, read on the forward strand.
GAAACCGAAGTGTTTTACCGGCCCAGAACCTTATTTCTTTTCATGGCCTGGCCACTGCTTTACACGCTGCTTGTATTGATCATTGAACGGAATGGATTATCCAGCTATCTGATACCTTTTGCGATCGTCCCCATTGTGATGGTCCATTTTTTCAACCTCCGATTGGCCATAATTCTCCACCTGATTACCGTCCTGCTGGCTAGCCTGGCCTCCAAATTAGGCTTTGAGTTCATGCTGATTCATATTGTTGCAGGGATAACCGCAGCCTTCCGGCTTCAACGCACGAGATCACTGAATGAATTTTTCTTTGCGATCATATGGGTTGGGGCAGTCACCATTCTCATGTACGTCGCCTTAACGCTGATAAAACAAGGCTTGTATGATGTCGCCGATTGGTATATTCTGATCTGGCTGGCTGTTGGGACCTTTCTCACTTTGCTCGCATATCCCTTGATACCTATTGTCGGAAGATTGATCGGCCAGGTAAGTGCGATAACCCTGATTGACCTAGCTGACCTGAACCATCCTTTGTTACGCGCCCTTTCAGTTCAGGCACCCGGAACTTTGCAACACAGTTTACAGGTTGCCAATCTCGCCGAAGCAGCCGGAAAAGCGATTGGAGCACAAAGCGATTTATTAAAAACCGCTGCCTACTTCCATGATATTGGAAAGATGGAACACCCGGAATTTTTCATTGAAAATCAGTTGGGGGGAAATCCGCACGATCAGTTAACCCCCGAACAAAGTGCAAAAATCATCATGGGACATGTGCCCGAAGGCGTGCGTTTGGCTGAAAAAGCATATCTGCCCAGAGTACTCATTGGCTTCATCCAGACGCATCATGGCACCACAATGACCCGTTACTTTTATGCCCAAAAAAGTAAAGAAGTTGACGGAGAGGTGGATGAATCGGATTTTACTTATCCGGGGCCTAAGCCACGGACGAAAGAAGAGGGAATCCTGATGCTTGCAGATAGCATTGAAGCAGCAGCCAGAAGCCTGCCTGACCCGGTACCCGAAAAATTAAATGCGCTTGTCGACCAGATTATTAAAGCAAAGGTTGAGCAGGGCCAATTGGATGATACGCCCCTTACCTTTAGCGACATAGGAAAATGCAATTTATCCTTCAAACAAAACTTGCAGGGAATGTATCACCATCGGGTAGCCTATGAATAAGCAAATAACAGCTAACCAGTTACGCATTCGACGTTGCTCTAATATGACAGAAATCGTTAATTTATAAGCAGTTAGCGTAAAAAATAGTCTCCGCCCCCCTAGGTATTCTGACCGTATCCTTGTACTTTTAACACTGCAACCATCCAATCGGTAATCATGGATGCAAATCCGTTATTTCCAGTTGCATGGTCTGTCTCAGACGAACGATCCTCATCAAAGAAAACTACAGCATTTGAACCTGCAGGTTTGAATACCGTAATTATTTGATGATCAGATCAGTTTAGCAATGAGGGATTTTACACGCCTAGTTTCACAGATTTTCGGAGTATTTGTTGGACTATTGGTGGCACAGGTCAGCCTAGCCCAGCCGTCAGGTGAATGTGAGCTTGCCTGCCAGGATCAGGTAACAATTTCACTGAACAGTACTTGTGAACGACAAGTATTACCAGCGGATGTCTTATCCAACAATGACCCGGACTGCTCCTTGCTAACGCTTCAAATTGAATATCCCTATCCGGACTTTAACGTTTATCCAAGCAAAGATTATGTTGATGCAGGCTTGGTTGGCTATTCCATGATTTACCGGGTAATCGATCCGAATAACCAGAATGTTTGCTGGGGTTACCTAAGGGTTGAAGACAAATTTCCTCCCGGGATTTTTTGCGAAAACGATACCATCAGCTGCCTGCGATCAGAGGTGGCTTCAAATTCTGTAGCCACAAAAGACAACTGCAGCATTTATTTCCCGGGGCCGCAGGTGGATATCCAAACCAGGTGGGAATCCTACGATTGTGATCAGGATTCGCTTTTAATCGGCTACATAGCCCGGAAAATCACCTCTACCGATCTTTGGGGTAATTCCAACACCTGTGCAGATACCCTTTTTATTCTGAAAGAAACACTGGATAGCCTGATTTGCGGTCCGGATACCTTACTGGAATGTACCACGCTGGTTTACCGAAACAATAAATTTGTAGAACTACTGTGGAATACAGGCAAAAATGGGGATACCTACCTGGATGATCAGGGGTATGCACATCCCTGGCCGACAGATGATCGCGGCTATTTTCCGGCACCTTACCTCAAGAGTACTGATCCCAATCAACCCGATGCCTTTCTGATTCCAGAGAAATCTGATTCAGGCCCTATCTTTAATAATAGTGGCAAGTGTATGATCGTATACGAATACACCGACTATGTCTTACCGACATGCGGCAAATCATACAAAATCCGGAGGGTATGGGAAATTTTTGATTGGTGCACCAAGCGCGATACGCAGTGTATCCAATGGTTAAAGTTCCAGGACACGGAAGGTCCGGTTTTCAGCTCAAAATACCTGCATTCTTCGGATGGCAATTCTGAAGAACAGGCTTGCGATTACCTTCCGGAGTCCGTTTACAAAAAAGCAGAAGGTCTAAAAGCCTGGCTGGTATGCAAGGTCCTTACTGCTGATGCTACGCCGCATGATTGCAAATCTGGGATCACTTTACCGGATCCAAGACCGTACATCGAGAAAGATTGTGACGATGAGTTTGAGGTCTTATATGAGATCGTCTATGATGACCCGGGCCATCCTGGTAAAACCACCATTGAATCCGGATCTATTCCGGAAGGAGGAAGCGCTCATGTCTACCTGCCCTACGGATGGCATTGTGTGGTATACACCATCCGCGACGGATGCTGGAATGAAACCAAATTGGTTCAGGGGGCCAATATCTACGACAATACACCTCCTGATCCGGTGTGTGACGAGATCACCCAGGTAACTTTAGACCCTGATCAATGCTGGGCTCGCGTTTATGCGAAAGATCTTGACGATGGCAGTCATGACAACTGTTGCGATCAACTACATTTTGCAGTTGCCAGCATGGACTCCATCGACTATTGGAGAAATTATTGGCACGAATATTTTGCAGGATGTCTGGATCCATACGATTACCATCACTACAGCAACGACATTGATGAAGCCATCGAAGAATGGATCAATATTTTCGTTTTTGATGATTACATCGATGTAACCGAGTGTGGTAGCGAACAATTGGTTGTACGCGTCTATGAAGCTTGCGATCTACCGGTTTACGATCCCCATATATTCTATGGGGGAGAACACGAATGGTATTGGTGGAACCTGTCCGAGAAATTTGCTGCCTGGTATTTGTACCAATTAAACGAGTACATTCATTATGGGGATCCGCGTCCTGTTTTTTCGTGTAGCATCACCGATATTGTTACACCCCTTGATCCTGCCGAAGCACCATCCATGGAGATCATGCTCGAAACGGGAAAAAGTACCAGCGGTATTATCTCCTTCCATAACCCAATTCAATGGGAACCGGAATTTTATTCCGCTCCCTGCTTTTCACCTGAGGAACAGGAACACGGATCTTTTGCCGCGCCGATCTGTTTCTATTTTGGTTCGCCACAAGTCTTGAATGAATGGAAAAGCCGGGTTTACGTCAATTATCCGGAAGAAGTTGCAATCACTTCGAGTATGAGTACCACCAAACGCTGGGTATTCCCCCACTTGTACAATGATTGTATGATCGAGGTCCGTAAGGATGATAAACAACCTCCTGTCGTGGTAGCTCCTGACGACATTACCGTTTATTGTGACGGCGTCCCTTATTGGTGGGAACTGACCAAGACCTATGCGGGAGGAACTAAATCCGCCACCGTAAAAGGGCACGGTGCCCAATTTACCCATGATGTCTGCTGGAATGAGGACTATCTGACCAGCTACTGTTCGGATCCTTTTGTAGCATCAGGAGCATCAGGACTACCTGCTACTTCCAATGATAACATCAACAGTGCTTGTTGTGTGGAGGTACCATGGAATAGCGTTTATGGATACTATCATGGATCTGCATGTGGGGATAATTACAGTTATGCCGGCAAACCTACCTGCGATGATTATTCCGATTGGTACGACACCCATAGTTGGCAACCCATCTACTGCAGGTTGTGGCTGATGCTTGATAAATACGATGCTGATGTTCAGGGAGGTCAGGATGATGGCGCGCATCCGGATCCGCACCGTTATTTTGATGAAACCGCTGAAGATTGGATCATTACCGACAATTGTTGGACTCCAGAGTACGAAGAAGTTATCGAAGGAAGCCTCAATGAATGTGGAGTTGGTACTCTGACCAAAACCATAACCGCCGTTGATAAATGTGGAAATACCTCTTACGACCATCAGACACTCTACGTGCTGCCGCGTTCGGATTTTGAGGTCATCTTTCCGGAAGACCTGGTGGTGACTTGCGATGAAGAGACCGACCTGGATGCCACTGCCGAAGGTGCCGGTTACCCCATCATCAGTGATGATGACTGTGAATTGATCGGAGTGACTTACAGCGATGAGAGATTTGAAACAACCGACGGGTGTTATAAAATCCTGAGAACCTGGAAGTTAATTGACTGGTGTGTTTTCTCTCCGGACATTCATAGCCGTTATCCGGATGTTATCGTGGATGACCGCCTGGTAGCATCTGCTGATCGCTGCTGTGTCCATCGCAATTTAAAGGATGATGGTGACGGCTATATGACCTACTTACAGGTCATCAAGGTGATCGATGAGATTGCTCCGGAGATATCGTGTAACACCCTTGAGCCAACTTGCATTTTTGATAATAATTGTGATGCAGCTACGGCTCAGTATGAGTTATTGGCCAGCGGATCCGATAACTGTACTCCAGAAAATGAAATTCGTTACCGGCATATAGTAACCATGGCAGACGTACCTGTTTATTATGGTACGGGCTCATACTTGGATGAAGAATTACCAGTCGGAGATTATGGAGTTTGGTTGATCGGGGAAGACGGTTGTGGAAATGCAGACAGTTGTTATACCACTTTCAGCATTTTGGACTGCAAAAAGCCGACACCGTATTGTTACAATGGTATTGCCACGGTTGTCATGCCTACCACCAAGTCCATCACCATCTGTGCTAAAGACCTCGATGCCGGCAGCTATGACAATTGTACGGAACAGGGCAAACTGAAATTCAGTTTCACAGAAAACCCGGAGGATAGCTGCAAGACATTTGTTTGCGATGATGTACTCTTCAACCTGAATGAGTTGATTGAGATCATGATCTGGGTAACTGATGAAGCGGGCAATCAAGACTTTTGCACCACCTATATAAGGCTTCAAAATGGTTCAGACGAGGCATGCAAAGATATTTCACAGGCTGCGTATTCAGTGAGTGGAACCATCTTAACCGAAAGTGGGCAACTGGTGCAGAATGTCAAGGTATCTATTGAGGCACCCGGGTTTGCCTTTACTTCCAATACAAACAATACCGGTACCTATGTATTTACCAATATACCCGGCCATGAAAACTACCGGATCCGGCCTTATAAAAACGACGACCCGGTAAATGGCCTCTCCACGCTGGATATCGTGAAAATTCAGAAGCACATTCTGGGAGTTGAAAAGTTAACCTCTCCCTACCAGATGCTGGCAGCCGACATTAATAAGTCAAATTCCATAACCGCAGTAGATATCATTGAATTGCGGAAAATCATTTTAGGATACAGCGATCAGATGCCAAACAACACCAGCTGGCGGTTTGTCGCTTCCGATTATACCTTTGCAGACATCTACACCCCATGGGATGCTTCAGAAATGCGGCCAATGCAAGACATCAGCGAGGATAAATCGGGTATGAATTTCATTGCTGTAAAGGTAGGTGATGTAAATGGCAGCGCTACAGCGAGCGGATTACAGTCGGTAGAAGTGCGTTCGAATGAAACCTGGAATCTTACCACGAACCATTTCGAATTGACACCACACACCCGGGTTGATGTACCGGTTTATGCTTACGACTTCAGTCAGGAGATCACTGGCGCACAGTTTACCGTTTCTGGTCATGATGTGAAATTCCTGGGCGTCCGTTCCGGTAGTATACAAGTTGACCAAAGCATGTTTGCCGTGCTTGAGCCAGGTTTGATGACCGTTACGTTGGATCAGAAAGGTAAATCCTTGCCAATTGGATCAGAACCGCTGTTCTATATTCAGGTGGAATCAAATACCAAAGGAGGAGCTGAAGAAGCTATTCAACTTGGTTCCCTGGTTACTGCAGCAGAAGCGTACCGTCCAAACTTAACGGATGTACTCCGGGTAGGGTGGGAATCATCTACCCTGGATCATTCTGTGGACGGATGGTTTATGTATCAGAACTATCCGAATCCATTTAGTAGTCAAACCATGATTGGCATTATTGCGCCAAAAGATGGCAAAGCGGATCTCGAAATATTCGATATCCAGGGAAAACAACTATTGGTCAGACACGTAGACTGTAAAAAAGGGTATAATGAAGTAATGCTGGCGGCAGATGCCATCGGAAATCATACCGGGTTATTATACGTCAAACTTAAAGCTGCCGATTTAACCCTTCAGCAAAAGATGCTAAAAATTCAATAATCCCATTTAACTGCGGATTATCTTCAGAAAACTCCCTGTAGCCAACCGGCACAGGGAGTTTTCTTTTAAACTGGAAAGCATTGTTGCCTCCACCCTTACCAGTACTGGCTCGGTGCCATAGATTATCACTGATGATATAACCACATGGAGCCTATCTGCCTGCGACTAGCTACTCTGAGAAAGAAATTTCCCATGCCATTACATGGAGTTTCCGAAAAACATCCAACGATTCACTGGAATGGGTGAGGACAACCATGGCCATCTGGCTTAATCTTTCGGGCTGGTGGATCAATGCGGAACTTTCACTGGTTGGGCCAAAAATGAATCCTTCAATCGAAGTTGCTGAATCCATCCACGCGTAAGCGTGTTCATTGCTACATAGGGAAAGCCACATTTATGATTTTCCCAAAAGGATTTTAAAGCGGTATGGTACTATGGGTTGCCTACAGTAGATCAAGCTTTTTCCCAGATCAATTTTCTGGAGCTTGACCACTCATAACTATTGAAGAAAACGAGGGAGAAAAAGACCGTCCCAGCCAGTGTTTTCCAGAAGAATGGGATCCCTGCAGCATAACAAAGCAAGAGTCCACTGGTATTTTGTGCATAGAGGGTACTTCCTAACCAACTTCCAAAATTGGATACCAGAAAAAAGACTACGCTTGCAGCAACACTGCTCCCCAACACTGTCCACAAATTGATTTTCTTAAGGGCAAGCCATCCCAGACCTACAATCAGGATAAAGCCCAGGTAAGACCAGCCAAAGCCGAACCAGCGGCCCCATCCGCTTACATATTCGCTGTAGAGGAAGTTATTCAGCAAAATATCGCTGATCCAAAGGGTAATGATCGGGACCAACAGGCTGAGGCTTTTTCGCCCGACATATGCAGCACTAAACAATGCAATTGCGCCGAGTGGGGTAAAATTATACATATGGGGAATCAGTCGGGAAAGAACGCCTATTCCAACCAATACGAAAATCCACCAAGCAGTTTGTTTCTGTATTTTGTGCATTGTTCTACTTTTGATGTCGAGTTAAGGTTACAAATATCCAATTCAAATATCAAATAATCAAATATTGATGAGTTCAATACGAATATCTCCGGCCAAAGTTACCGGCTTGCTGCGCGCGTTGATTGTCTTATTATCCGGGTTTTTCTGTTTGACTGCTCAAGCCCAACCCGATCGTTGGCAACAACGGGTAAGTTATGAGATGAAGATCGATTTTGATGTAAACAGCCATCAATTTACCGGTACGCAGCGATTGATCTACCTTAACAATTCCCCAGACACACTGGATCGCGTTTTTTACCACCTCTATTTTAATGCTTTTCAACCCAATAGCATGATGGATGTGCGTAGCCGGACCATTCCGGATCCAGACGGAAGGGTAGGGAGCCGGATTTCGAAATTACAGCCGGATGAGATCGGTTATGAACACATCCATTCGCTGAAACAAAATGGAACAGAGGTTCATTTTACGGATGAAAATACTGTCCTGGAAGTAACTCTTGCTGAGCCCATCATGCCACAGTCATCAACCGTTCTGGAGATGGAGTTCAGCGGCCAGGTACCCGTTCAGATCCGCCGCTCAGGGAGAGATAATGCAGAAGGGATCGCCTACTCAATGGCCCAGTGGTATCCCAAAATGTGTGAATACGATTACCAGGGTTGGCATGCTGATCCTTATATAGCCCGCGAATTCTATGGCGTCTGGGGTGATTATGACGTAACCATCCGAATCGATTCCGCTTACACCATTGGCGGGACGGGGTACCTGCAAAATCCTTGCGATATTGGCCATGGCTATTGCACCAATCCGGCACGCAAGGTGGAGCATGGCAAATTAACCTGGCATTTTCTGGCTCCAAATGTACACGACTTCATGTGGGCCGCAGACCCGGAATACCAACATCTAACGCATAAAGCTGCTGATGGTACCGAGCTGCATTTCTTTTACCAGGAGAACGATCGCACCAAAGAATCCTGGCCTCAATTAGCTTCCATCATGGACAGCGTTTTTTCATATGCAGATCGCAATTTTGGGAAATACCCATATAAACAATACGCCTTTGTTCAGGGAGGTGACGGTGGCATGGAATATCCAATGGCTACATTGATCACCGGTGATCGATCGATAGGAAGTCTGGTAGGGGTGGCTACTCATGAGTTGATGCACAGCTGGTATCAGATGATCCTTGGAACCAATGAGAGCCTGGTAGCCTGGATGGATGAGGGCTATACCAGCTACGCCAGTACCCGGATCATGGATTACCTGGTACGTCATCAGATCATTGCTGGAACTCCAAGTGACAATCCCTTCCAGCGCGTTTACGCGGGTTACACCCGCTTTACCAAATCCGGAGCAGAAGAACCACTCTCGACACATGCCGATCACTTCCAAACGAATTCTGCTTACGGGATGGGTTCTTACACCAAAGGTCAGATCTTCCTGAACCAGCTGGAATACGTCATAGGAAAACCAGCTTTTGACCGGGGAATATTGCGCTACTTCAATACATGGAAGTTCAAGCACCCAAATGCCAATGATTTTATACGCATTATGGAAAAAGAATCCGGACTTGAGCTGGACTGGTACAAAGAATACATGGTCAATACCACCCACACCATTGATTATGCCATTGAAAGTGTAATTCCAGATGGCGATTCCACCATGATCGCTCTAAGGCGGATAGGATTGATGCCAATGCCTCAGGATTTGGTTGTTCGTAAGAAAGATGGAACGGTCAGTGCTTACAACATCCCTCTGACCATGATGCGAGGGGAAAAGCAGGAACTACTGGATGGACAAAAATTTACCAAATTGCCTGACTGGCCGTGGACCCATCCCGAATACCAATTTAAAATTCCGGTAAAAGAACAGGATATCGAGCAGGTGGAGCTGGACCCAAGCCATCGAATGGCAGATATTGACTTGACGAACAATGTTTATCCAACCCATTAAAGGTCTGCACGCCGAATGACCTGATAGGTTATTAAAAGGAAAATGGCAATGTAGATGGAGGCGGTCAAGACCGCTTCCCAGGGATGGAGAAATAGTGGGAAGGTCATATCCTTATCCTGGATGGCATCCGCGTATTCAAAAAATGGATTTGGTACAAGATCTTCAATGGCATTCATCGGATAAAAAAGCATGCTGCGGTGGTTAAACAACTGATAATGAACAGCCCAGCGTAAGATCGGCTCCAAAAACAGGACGTAAGTAAGGTAAAAAATTGTTGCTAATGCTGATCTTCTGAATACAACCGATAACATCCAGGCGAAACTCATATAACCAAAACACATCAGCCAATACCGGGGCACCCATTCCCATCGCTCCATGACAAGACCTATTGTAAGATCCGGAGTATGGAGCGCACCATAGATCAGACAACTCAACCAATAAAGCAGCGTAGCCCCCGTAGCTATCAATAAAATGGTATAAAGCTTTGCCTGAAACATCTGGCTCCGCCGGATGCCGGTGATCAGGTTTTGCCGGAAAGTCTTGGCACTGAATTCAGAAGAAGTCATATAAATAGCCAAAAAACCAAGCAGGATAAATGCTAGCCAATTACCTATATAGCCTTGATAAACGAATACCGAAGGAAATTCAAAGATGACGGATGGAGCAGGCAAAGGAGGCGGCAATTCCGGAAATTTCTTACCCGTGAGCAGCAAGAAACTTTGACTGATGACAAAAAACAAAAGAAGCACTTTTACCAGGCCATTATTCCGGTATTTGAGCCACTCCAGCGTCAATAAATAGCGTATCATCCGTTTTGTGCTATAAGGGTAAGGAATTCATCTTCCAGGCGATTAGCTTTTTCGCGTAGATGGGTTAAAACCAGATGATGGTTAAATGCCAAGCGGTTTATTTCAGCCAGGTCCGTTCCGGGATGGACTTCCAGTTCCAGCAAACCATCCTTTTCTGCCAGATTGATAATACCCGGAAATGAGGCAAGGGCCTGTTTTAGCGCCGGGATTTCTTTACAGGCTACTTCAATAATCCGGTTTTCCGTAAGAATACTGCCTACACGACCTGCTTTAAGCAACCTGCCTTGCATCAGGATAGCTACATGGGAACAGATTTTTTCCACTTCATCCAGGATGTGGCTTGCCATAATTACCGTTTTGCCCATGGCAGCTATCTGTAAGAGGGTGTTCCTTATATCGACTATACCGGCCGGATCCAGGCCATTGGTCGGCTCATCGAAGATCAATACCTGTGGCGACCCGATCAGGGTAGAAGCAATAGCTAATCGCTGCTTCATCCCCAATGAATAGGTACGGAAAGCAGAATGCTTGCGGTGTGCCAATTTCACCAGTTCCAGATATTCTTCGATGGGGTCATCATAGCTCTGCTTTATATGCTGAATAATCTTCAAATTTTCCAGCGCGTTAAGGTAGGGGTAGAAATTGGGTGTTTCCAGTATGGCTCCGATCTGTTTACGATGTTCCCAGCCATAGCGGCCTTCAAACCAAGAAAAATTGCCGGATTGGGCGCGTAGAATACCCAGGATAATGCCAAGCGTAGTCGTTTTGCCGCTTCCGTTTGGCCCCAGGATTCCCCACACCTGTCCGTGATCTACGTCCAGGTCAAGATGATCCAGTGCCATGATCGACCCATAAGATTTCGTAAGCCCCCTGATCGTTAAAACATTTCCCATGAACCGAATCTACCGATTTCATTTTGAGGAATACGATGAATTCGATGAGGAATACGGATATTTGGATGAAAGCCGCCATTCAGACCAGCAATCTTTGAGTTCAATCCAAATACATATCGATTCCATTGCCACCCCGCAGGGGAAAGCTCTGATCAGAGCTATTGATCTGATTTGGGAAGAAGGTGAGATTATTGCACTGACTGGTCCCTCCGGCGCCGGAAAGTCTGTCATCTGCAAGTTTATTACTGGGATTTTACCGAAGAATCTGGAAAGCTCAGGCTTCGTAACGTATTTGTCTGATGAAGGCAACCGGGATTTATCCGCAATGACCGAAAAGGCACGCACGTCATGGAATGCCGGCCGGATGGTTTATCTGACTCAGGAAACAGATCTGGCTTTCAATCCATTGCGTAAAATATCCAAATCATTCAAGGATGCACTATCACTGGCTGGAAGGTCAAGCCGCAGGGAAGAATTGTCAGCCTGGTTTGAATCCGTTGAATTGGAGAAAGAACTGCTGGACCGGTTCCCTCACGAATTATCCGGTGGACAGGTACAACGAGCATTGTTGGCCATTGCATTAGCCACCGGGGCGCGATGGGTTATTGCAGACGAACCCACTTCTAACCTGGACAAACTAACGCAAAAAAAGATCATCGAACTACTGCTCAAACTTCACGCAAAGAATAAACTGGGTGTCTTATTGGTTACTCACGATATAAAACTGGCTAAGACCCTGGCCTCAAAAAAGATAGTTGTTGGTACTCCGGCAATTCCACCTCCGAGTCTCCAACCGGCTATCCTCGAGAAGCAGGAACAGCTGCTCAGCGTATCTAACTTAAATTTTGATTATCGTAAAAAAGGCTGGGGCCGACGAATTCCCGTTCTGCATAATATCGAACTTACGGTAAATGCAGGTGAATGGGTGGGGGTGATCGGTGGTAGTGGAGGCGGAAAGTCTACCCTTGCCAAGCTGATAACCCGATTAATGCCGATGCAAAATGGTGCAATATCCTTCTCCGGCCAGCCAATATCCGCTCTGAACCGTATTGCTCAGTCCCAGGTCATCCAACTGGTATTTCAAAACCCATATACTTCGTTAAATCCCAGGTTAACGGTCATCGATCAATTAAAAGATGCAATTCCGGGGCCTGAAACAAATGAGGCGCCCTGGTCCCCGATGCTGGCATCTTTTGGCTTGTCCGCACTGGACTTAAACCGTTTGCCTGGCTATTACTCCGGTGGTGAAAGACAACGCCTTGCGATAGTCCGGGTACTTTTGAAGAAACCAAAACTCCTGATTGCTGACGAAGCCATATCCAGTCTGGATGAAAGCAATCAGTACCTCACACTTCACACCCTTCAGGAAGTGACCAGACAAACGAACATGGCCATGCTTTTTATCAGCCATGACCTCACCTGGATGCAACAAGTTTGTCATCGCATTTATGTCCTTGACCAGGGTAAAATTATCGAATCCGGTGCAACCAAAACCATTCATTCAAACCCCCAGCACGCTATCACCAGAACATTACTGGAAGCGGCGCGGGGCAATTTTGACCCAAACCGATGAATCGGCGATAGCCTCTTTAACACCCTTAATATTAAATTTGTGTTATCTAGGTCGAAAAAAAGTGACTTTCCATGTAACCATTCGTAGCTTTGTAACGTATTTATAGGAAACTACAACGTACTCATGGTGAAGAAGAAAATGATCTATAGTCTGTTTGGTGCTTTGTTGCTGCTCAGCATTCCTTCGATAGCCTATCTTGCTCAAAACTATGCGGAGGCTTCAATGGCACAACATGGCGTTTACCATTTCACCCAAGGGCTTGCTGAAAGGGCACTTGATATCCATTATGAAAACGTGGTTGAAGTGGTTGTCAGGACGGTTCGCTCACTGATGTCCTTATAGCTTGATTCTTAACCGTATAGCCGTTAAGAAACGTACGGACATCCATTACCCTTTTACCTTCCATCTGTATATATTTGATACGAACGGAGCCGTCACGGGTTGCGATATCCAGATAGGATTTTTGATCGGTTAGGATTTTGCCGGGATATTGATTGACAGATGCTGGCCCTACCTCAGCAGAATAAATTTTCACCACTTTTTCATCCAGGGTCGTCCAAGCTCCAGGTACCGGAGACATCCCCCGAATAAAATCATAAACGGCTTTAGTGGGTTGGTCAAAATCTACTTGAGCGTCATCAGTAAATATTTTTGGCGCTTGGGACGCTAAGGCATTATCCTGCGGAAAAAGCTCATAATCGCCTCTGGAGATGACCTGAACCGTCTGTAGAATGACTTCGGCGCCAATTGTTTTCATTCGGTTATAGAGGGTACCGGTGGTATCATTTTCCGAGATAGGCACGATCCGCTGCAAAAGAATATTACCTGTATCAATCGCCTGTTGCAACTTAAATGATGTCAAACCGGTTTTGGTTTCTCCATGGATAACAGCCCAATGAATGGGTGCAGCTCCACGGTATTTGGGCAATAATGAGCCATGCAGATTAAAAGTGCCCAGAGGTGGTAAATTCCATACAACTTCGGGAAGCATACGGAATGCGACAACGATCTGCAGGTCGGGTTTCAGTGCCCGCAGTTTGCTCAGAAATTTGGAGCTTTTTAAGCTTGTTGGCTGCAATACCGGGATATTATGCTGCTCGGCATAATGTTTAACCGGTGATGCGATCAATTGATTTTTTCCCCTCCCGCCTAATTTATCGGTTGCCGTAACAACGCCCACAATTTGATATCCTTGTTCGTGCAGGATACGTAAGGATGGGACGGCAAAATCGGGAGTGCCCATGAATACAATCCTTAATGATGAAGGTTTAATCCGGTCCATAATCACATATTAAAAGGTACGACAATTACGAAACCAACGGGCCAGGTAATTGGTTGAATGGGATATTGAATTAGTTGACCCGGTGGATGTAAAGGTCGAGGGCTACCTCCATCTCATCATGTACAACGATCATCCCTAAAAAGGGCCGGGGAGGGACGATCTTGAAGTCGGTCATTTTTAAATTAAGCGTGCCCCTGAACTGGATGTTGTGATCATCGATCTTTTTGGCGTTAATCACGGTCCAGTACGCATTTTCCTGACCATTGAGTTGGATTTTTAACTGTGCCTGGAGCGTTTGCCAGGCCCCATTGATCAATCCCAGTCCGGTACCGGTAGCGGTCATTAGAGAAACCGTAATCGTGGGGTATTTATCCGCATGCAACGTAGATTGCAAATCTTTATTCATCATGCGATTCCCACAATCCAGATTCTTGATCGCAATGATCAGATTGGCATTAGAAAACGCCACCTGGTTATCGCCAGGTTGTAACACGGGACTCAATACAGGCCATTCTTCAAGACAGGCACAGGTGAATGTGTTGACGGTACTGGAGCCCTTAAGGATTACCGAACTATTATCTGACAAGATGTATTGCTGGGCAATTCCGGTTACCTGGTTATTGGCAATTGCCGCAATCAGGATAAAAAGTCGCATTACAACAAAGTTTACCGGATATCTATTTGAGTGGATCATACGCACATTAACAACTTACAAGTAATCAAAATTCACAAAAATCCCGAAGAAACGAAATGGCTGGTTGCCGCTGACTTTAAATGAAAAGAGGCCTTCATCGTTGGGATAAAAGCCTCTTTACATTATCTAAAGACTGCACCAAAAGTCATGGAAGCATATGGGGTTAGAAACCTACGGCTGCTTCAATCATGAAACCATTGAACTGTCCTTTGTAGAAGATGTTGTCGGTTGGCCAATCTACATATTTCTGATTGACGATTTCGGCTTTCAGTAATAAGTTTCTTGTTGCATACCAACCAGCAACCAGTTCAAGACGGTTTACACTTTGGTCGCCGGAGATTCTTGCATTTAATTGACCTTTTACGGTATTATAGCGTGCACCTACATATACTTGTTCGCGAGGCAGGAAGCGATACAAACCTTCAACAGCTACCTGCGTTGCTTTACGTTTTACGAATTCACCTTCTGTTTTCGGATCGCTGCTGGCATATCCTTTTGCTTGTTCGAAAGTTGCAAACACTTCAAGTCCGGAAACTTTCACAAATGGAGCGATCTGCCAAGCGGTAACATTAGTTGTAAATCCAGGATTGATCCGGCCGGAGAATGCATTGTCCGTAGCATTGGCACTGGATAATGTAGAGGCTCCCCGGGGAACAAACTGAGCAGCTTCCATCACCAGGTAGAAACGGGAACCGGTACGGTCACCACCGTAGAGCGTATTACGGCCGGACTCTTTGTTGGCATATACGGAACCGGAGATCCGGAAGCGCATGTTGTCAGAGATATTGTTATCGTATGCCAATTTTGCGTATACCGAAGGCTTTTTGGTATTCTGAGTAATATCACCATTGATTAAACCACTGGTCATACCTACCATTGCGGTAACGTTCTTGGTCGGGAAAGCGTAAACTTCACCACCAATCTCTGTAGCAAAAGCATCCATCACGTAGTTTCCAACAAATGGGTTCCAGGCTGCATTACCACCATCGGTGCGGCGGAAGTGCTGATCTCCATAGTTTACTTCAAAGTGACCTATTTTGGCACGGAAGTATTTGGTGAACCATTCCGGATTTCCAAACATAGGCAGTTTGTCAACTTGGATGTATCCGCCTTTTACCCAGAATTCCTGGTGGTGGCGAGCTGACATGTAACCTTCTACAGCCAGACGAATACCATCATCCAATTGAGCATCAATGTACATGTTAGCTTCGGCCAGGTTAAAACCTTTACCAAGTGCATACAATTTGTTAGGATTGTATTCCACACCGCCAACAGTTTTTGTAACTGCAGTTGCTTCATTACTGTGTTCCAAACCCTGGTATTGCTGTGCAAACGCACCACCGATGCGAACTTTCAAACCGTCGAAAGGAACTGTGTCAGCTTTTCCTGGTTCGAAAACATGCAATCCGTTTTGACCGTAAGGTCTCCAGAAATTAACTTTTTGGGCATTCAACATCATCCCGATAGGCATTAAGAAAGCCAAAGAGAGGATAATGGATCTAAGTGAATTATTCGCTTTCATAGCTGAGGATTTTAAATTTTTTTAAATTGGTGCAAATAGGTGGCTTATTTCAAAGCCATGTTTTTATCAAATGCATAGCTAATAGTGTACTTAATCGTCAGGTCATCTCCGGTCTTTAAAGTCCCTAACATAACAGTAGGTGGAGTGACTTTGTAGTCGGTCATTTTCATAGCGTGTGACCCTGTAAAGGTTATTACGCCATTTGCATTTACGGTGGCCTTTACATTCATCCGAATGGTCTTGGTAACCCCGTGTAATGTAAGATCCCCGACCGTGACCAGTTCCCAGCCGCCTCCGGCAGGAGAGATCTTTTCAACATTTTTTAGTTTGTAGCTTATGGTAGGGTAGTGATCACTGTCAAGAGCTTTCCAGGAATTCTTATCCATGATGCTGCCATGCTCGCTGATCAGATCAGTGGCTTTGCAGGACCAGGTAAAACTGGTTAGACCAGCTAATGCATTTTGCTCATCAATGTTTATCTGAGCTTTGCCGGCCATCACTTTAACCGTGGAAGTCCAGTCATGTAAGGTTGAAGTTCCCATTACTTCCAGATCGCCGGATGTGAGGACATACGGTTTTTGGGCAATGGAGAATGAAATCGCTATTGCGAAGCTGATTAGAGTGAGGGTGATGCGTTTCATGTTCTTTAGATTTTGTACCACAAATTTAGAGGGGCGAAAATGCTTATTTGATGATTAGGGTCAATGGTTTAGTGTGACCTTCATCACACATTTCACTGATCTGCCTTAAAGTTCTATGCCGATCAACCGGCAATCTAACGGGTTGATTAACAGATGATATTCTTCTTAATGATATAAGCGCACAACCAGTTTCCGCAATAAATCATATTACCCAAATTATATATGGCCACATCCTGATTGTACTGTATTGCACGGCATTACATGAAATAGGCGTCCGGGTAGCAATTAATTTTGTTCTCCATTTGGTACTTCAGAAAAAGATAATCACGGATTATTTATTCCTGGTTAGTAAAAATGATTTGGGGAAGAGCCATGAATGCGTTATATTAACTAATACTAAATGTTATCAAAGCTTTAAAATACCCCGATCATGTACAGAGTGTTTACTTCCTTCCTGGTCTTTGGCATTTTATTGTTAACCAGTTGCGCCAAAGATTCTCCGGTACCATTACCTGATCCGGAGACCAAGGCCAAGCTCTTTTTTGAAACTTCCGTGACACATCCTGTGCTATTCGCCGTCCTTAATGTACCGGAAAATAAGAGCGATGCTACCGGATGGATTATCAGTAAAGATGGAGACGTGAGCAGTTTTACGCTGCCCATCGCGCAACTGGACGTTCAAACCGATGTGGTCTCACTGGAATACCTGGCCCGGATCATGGGAGCTTCCACACCGGACCATCAAATAGCTTTTGCAGATATATTGTCTTATTATCAGGCCAACAAAGGCTCCGCATATGGGTCGGTGAAGCCATTCCCAGACGAAATTGAATCCAGTACCACCTATTATTACGGATATACGGGTTACGATAAGCAGTTGGAAAGCCAGTCTACCTGTGGTAGTGGTCATCCAAGTTTATCATCCGGACCAACACCAAATTATTTTTACCAGGTAACGCTGGAGGTCTCCGGTCTGCACAATGCATTGAATGAAAATCCGGGTGCTATAAAAACCGTTAGTTGGCTAAAGTCTCTTCAAAGCCCTAATTTGGATAACCTGGGTAACTAGGTGCATCCAGCATAAATTATCCGGAGCTTTATTTGTCAACCCAAATAAAGCTCTTTTTTTTGCTTGAAATTTTATCATGGGGAATCCGACCACACCAGTTGTTACCAGGGAGTTCCGCATTGACCAAAAACAATATCTAAAACTGCTCCTGGTTCAAAAATACCGGAAAAGCACCTGGTGGTTATGGCCACTGTTGCTGTTGATCGCTATCAACTTGGTGTCAGGATTCGCCTGGGTTGGATTCCTGCTCCTGCTTATTTTATTTGTTTATAGCCTTTACATTTATCTGGAATACCGGCATTACGTGCAGAGTCGCAGAAATCAGGCTTTATTTGCACCCCAGTTTTTTCAATTCCACCCTCAATCATTACAGCAGACCACTGCCCTGGGGCAAGCAGAAATACCTTATACTTCGATCACCCGGATTGAAAAGCGACCCGATCACATCAAATTACATATGACAGACAAAACCTGGTTTTACATACCAGCAGCGGCGATCAAAAGGAAAGAAGACCTCCTTACTATCTTTTCTTACATCGAGTAACTATTGCATCTTCACCACCTTCCTGAAGATTTTATCTGCTCCTATCTGAACTTCGAGAAGATAGATGCCCTCCGGAATAGCCAGATCACTCCAGTGAATGACATGATCTGCCGGAATCCTAACTTTATGCACGCCAGCCACCCGGGACTGCAAATCATAGAGTATCAGAACAGCTTCCCCAAAATCATCCTGGCGAAGGGCTATCGATAAATTTTGTTGAAAAGGATTCGGATAAATACGGATATTATTCGACAGATAGTTAGGTCGCGCAGTGGTGCTGCTTTGTACCTCCACCGTGAACGAACAAGAGCTGGTATTGCCAGCCTGGTCACTGGCTACATACACTATGGTACTTATTCCTTCGGGAAACAAACTACCGCTTGCCGGCCCCGAGACTTGTGCCACGATCTCTAATTGACAGTTGTCGGAGGCCGTCGGATCTGTAAACTGAACCTCAGGTTCGTTTGACGCTATGGATCCAGGACAGATCATAATGGGGGCGATCGTATCCACTATGGTAATTTGGAGGGCAGATTGAGTCAAATTTCCTGATCCGTCCCTGGCCATTATCAATCCAGAGACCTCGTCCGTTGAACAACTCAGAGGAGCGGCAAGCTCAGCCCAAACACTGTCCAGGCTACAGTTATCTTCAACCAGGTCAATAGCATCTGCAACGGAGAAGTCTATGGACCCATTCTGATCCGGATAGAGGGTAATGTCATGAACTACCAAGGTGGGAGCTTGCAGATCGGATGCAGTCAACATGGCATCAGCAGTTAATAAACAACTATTTGCGTCCGTTATCGTCAACTTATAACTTCCTGAGGACAACCCGTTAATGGTCGCCGTGCTACTCCCTTCAGACCATTGATAGTGGTAGGGGAGTGTACCTCCGCTAACGGCTGCGGATAAATTCCCGTTTGAAGTATTGTCACAGGTGGGGTTTACGGCTGTTACCATAGCATTCAGAGGATCAGGCTCCAGAATGGCTACATCGACGGTGATGCTACCTCCGGCATTGTCTGACACCGTAACCTGATAATTCCCTGCGCCCAAATTGGTGGCCATGGATCCAGCGTTGTTATTGGACCACTGATAGGAATAAGGCGGACTCCCGCCACTTGCCATTACGGTAGCCGACCCATCGCTTAACCCGGAGCAACTAACGTCCATTTGACTTTGAATGCCCGCTACCAGTGGTTGCAACTGGGGCATTATCGAGAAGCCTAATGACCCGGAGACCGGATGATCTCCATTATCCCGGTTATTACCGTTGGTTATGTTGGCGGCAAAATAAACGGTTATTGCATTCCCGCTGGGATTCTGAGGAGCTTGCCAATTGAATGTCCAACTGACGGAATCGCCAGTAAATTGTTTTGGGCCCCGGTGTCCTATGTATTCTCTACCGGAACTGGTCGATGTACCAACATCAGCACTTGTCGAAATAAAATCTCCGGCATTGAGATTGGTATTTGAATAAACAGCCACCGCTTCAAAGCCACTAGTCACCGGAGTTCCGGTTGTGCTTTTAACCTTTAATCTTACCTGATACAATTCACCAGGAAGCACTTCGGAAGGTATACCTGACATGGATACAGTTCCGTTAAGTGCCGAACTGGAACTGTGGCACTCCGTACAGAAGCCATTAAAAGGGGCATTGGTAAAACCATTGGGCGGAGCTGAAGCGTAATTGATGAATAAAAATCCGATAAGGATGATGATTCCGGTAACGACCAGGCTATTGGAAAGTTTAGTCATCGTGCAATTGTTCAAGAAATTGCAAAATAAATGACCTTCCTGTGAATCAGCTTATTAAGGTTGTTGAGGCCGGTGTTTTTCTTCCCGAACAGGTTATTCCGATGGTAAAAAAAGAAGCTTTTGAAAATCCTGTTCAGGTTTTTGATTACTCAAAGGCTGCAAAAAACCGGTTGTTATCGATGTAATGATCGATTCCTCCGGCTGCCAGCCGGATGAAGTCAATCAGGGGTAAAATGCCGAATAGACCTCCGAATGTAAAAAAATAAGCGAGGATAAGTAG
Organism: Lewinellaceae bacterium; assembly: GCA_020636355.1. Classification (GTDB taxonomy): domain Bacteria; phylum Bacteroidota; class Bacteroidia; order Chitinophagales; family Saprospiraceae; genus JAGQXC01. The sequence goes on from JACJYB010000003.1 coordinate 89,013, forward strand.
CCAGCTTCCGCCGAGATACACGCGGTGAATGCCCAGACACCCGAGAAATAACGCCAGTAGCACGGCGACTATGATTTCATTTTCACCTGTCCGGTCGACCATCTTTGAAATCCAGGCACGTCGGCGCTCCAGGCGTTTCTCCTGGCGTACCTCCTTCTTGGATAAAGTCCGCGATTCAGCCTGTTCGATGGCAACTGCATCCTTCGCCGGCTGTTTTGCAGGGTGTATGGCATAACCTGGCTCAAGGATAAATAACCCCAGAAGGATAATGACGTATTTAATTAGTTTCATCTTGGTCTGTTTTATACAAAGGATGCATAAGATCAAGCATCACCCCTATAACGGATCAACAAAAAGTGTACAGACGTCCGGTTTAGAGAACAGAATAAGGGAAACGAATTTTTTATTGGTAAGTCAGTGGACGGAGTGACCCACTTATGCGTTTAATTGGAAGGCCATTGTTATCCATTTAAACGACTACATGGAATGCACTTATGAGGCATCATCTGCAATAGCAGGGGATGCCTTTTTGATTTATTGAACCTGGCCTGCGTACTCTAGTTTACCTTGATAAATTTTTGCGATAAGACCACATTGGAGAAGGCTATTCGGAGAACATAAAATCCCTGAGGCAATTCCGTAACCGGTACTGAATATAGAGTACTTCCGGGTAATGCACCTTGCTTCATTTGCTTTCCCGCCACATCGGAGATGGTATAGGTTAGACTACTTACGCCGGGTGTATTAAAGTAAAGGATGGAGGTTACCGGATTGGGGAAAATTCGGATTGCCGTTTTTTTCGGATCAATCTGAAGCGCTGAAGTTTGCTGTGTAACAGTGTTATTTGCAGAGATCAGCCAGTGGTTGGGGTCAATATCCATTCCCGTAACCGTGAAGTCCAAAGGGATAGCGAATTCCTGGCCGGAAAATGCGTGCTGGATGATGACCATGGTGTCGCGATCAATACCATGCAGCAGTATCTGAAGAGGCATGGAGAAAAAAGCTGTAGCTACTGAGGAAGTCGATTGAGCAACGGTAAGGTGCAATAGATCGGAAGATTGATCCCAGGAAATATGGTAGGAAGGATAGCCCTCACCGTAGTACCACTGCTGAAAAAAATCCGTGAGGTCCTGGCCGCTGGTTGCTTCCAGGTGTTGTTTTAAATTATCCGTACGTGCAAAACCATACGCCAGTTCTGGATCGCTCAGGTAAGCCCGAATCCCTCCAAAAAAAGCTTCCTCGCCTAGCTTCCACCGCAACATGTGCAACAACATGGCTCCTTTGTTATAAGTCAGTCTTCCGTCGAAAATCCGGTTGACCGATGAGGTATCGGTGACGAATACCGATCCGCCGGGAGCGCTGGTGACCGATCCGATCTTTCCGGTAAGCCACTGTTGCCAGTCCTGAGTGCCCAGACCGTGTTCGTAACACAGACCTTCGCAATAGGTGGCAAATCCTTCATTCAACCAGATGTCCTGCCAGCTCCCGCAGGTCACTTTGTCTCCAAACCACTGATGAGCGAGTTCATGAGATACCAGTAAAAAGGAGAAGTTATAGGCGAACGTCATGGTCTGGTGTTCCATACCGCCTCCCCAGCCAAACTGCGCATGCCCGTATTTCTCGAGGGCAAATGGGTAAAGCCCAAATAATTCATTGTACAGCTGCATCACCGGGACGACCTGACTGGTCTGATTAATGGCCGAATTCAGATTTTCGGGATACACATAATTGAGCACTTCAATATTGTCACCACCAGGTACGGGTACGTAATCGGAATAGGCAGCGTAATCGGTAATGCCCAGGGCGACCAGGTAGGAGGCGATGGGGTAGTGGGTCTGCCAGTGGTGGCGGCTCATCGTGTCCGATACGGGAGTCACATCCATCAAAAGACCATTGCTCGCTACCCGGTACGCATTTGGCGTCGTAACCAGGATATCCATACTGTCAATCTTGTCACTCAGGTCCTGTTTGCAAGGCCACCAACTACTGGCGCCATAAGGCTCGGATAACGTCCAGATGATCGGCGTACCCTGATGATTACTTTGTACCCAGTAACCAAACCCACCACCAGTTGGTACTCCGTGATAGCTGATGGAAATGCTGTCTGGTTGCCCGGAAGTAATCATGCCTGGCAATCCTATTTCCAGGGTCTGTGCTTCCGACTGTTCATAATTATTCAGGCGAATGCCGTGATACCGGATTGAATCGATGGTCATTCCGGAGTTGAAATCAAAAGCTAACCGGTCCAAGGTGGCAAGCGCCGTAAAGTGCGTGGTCACCGTGCCCCGGATAAAATTAACAGCGGGATCAATGGTCCAGTCCATTCGATCGTAGTGAATGTCGAAGTTGGATCCGGTCTCACGGGTTTCCAGGGTTTGAATTAGTTGTTGGCGTGAAGCCGATTTCATTTCAGCATGCTGGAGGTCTGTTGCAGGATCAAGCTGGGCGTAACCAGGAATCCAGATCAAAACCAGCGCCAAAACCACGAGTTCATTCCTTAGTAGTGTGTTCATACCAAACCGTTATGGATTAGAAATCCGGTTAAACCAACAAAGTTCAGCATCCTAAAGGAATTTAGGGCTTTATTAACGGAAGTAATGCGGATCCAAACCGCTTATACCCATCCGCATTCGGATGCAGTCCATCGGAAAACAGGGATTCATCGATCTTGTGATCCGGTTGTAAGAATACAGAGCCGACATCTCCAAAACGGATATCCTGATCACCGGCCAAACGGGCTATTTGCAGATTCAGGTCCACAATCCGCGCTTCGTAATCACGGCGGGGGAGGAGTCCCATCAAAAGAATTTCTGCTTCAGGTTGCCGGTACCGGATTGCATCGAGCAACAGGTTCAGTCCGGTAAGAATCTCATCATCCGTATTCAGATGCAGATTATTGGTTCCGATCATCACAATGACTTTCCCGGCCGCAAAGCCATCCAGTTCACCGTGGTAAACGCGCCACAAAACATTCTCAATCCGGTCCCAACCATAAGCTAGATTACGCAATCCCATGGGCGTGAAGTTGTTGGACCAGCTGGCTTCTTCCCGTACGATAGGGGCTTTAGGCTCACCGCCCCAGAAATGAACGATGGAGTTGGCCAGGATGACCATTTTAGGAGGAGTGGCGGCATTCATGGCCAGGATCTCCCGGTGGCGCATTTCCCAGTCGTAATTGCCTGGTTCCCGCCGTTGCGTACAAGGCTGGGTGGTGGAAACGGATCCGACAGGTTCGTGTAAAATGGTTCGCAGCGCCTTTTCATAACCCTCAGCGTAATGCTTCATGCCCAGATCGGAGGGATGGGTGCCGTCGACCATATCATCCATGTCGATCCCGATCTGGTCTTTCGTCAGGTAATATAAGCCGGAAATGCCTTCCGCTTTGAGAGCCTGATAGGCTTGTAGCTGGATCCGGTTGACCCGTTCGTAAGCATGGAGACGTCTATGGTCAAGGCTACCGTCGGTATAGCCGTCATGATCAACGAGCAAAATGGGCGTCTCCGGGTGAACTTCTTTAAGCCTATGGATAGCATGCAGTATTCTTCGGGTCAATTCATCATCCGGGTAGGTGGTCGAATCGGTGAGATTTGGCAGGCAATCGATCAGGTAAATCTTTGCCTTGATCTCCGTGAGTAACTCAATGATTTCCGGCTCCAGGCGACCATTGCCGGAGAAAGCCAGGTTGATGAGCGGATGATCCATCTTACTGGCGAGGATATTCGTCCAGCCCATTCCCGGACGGGATGCGACACCACCCTGAGCAATTGACGTTCCGTAAACTACGATAGGTAATTCCGGGCGCACCGGTAGCGGTTCAAAATAATCCTCGGGATCAACTCCAATTTCGAGCCAGGTGACATGGTTGTAGAGCGGTAGATACATCCGGTATTCACGACCGAGCTCATGGTACCTGTCATTGGCCGTCATACCGGAGAAACGATACACGATGGTGTCTTTAAATTGGCGACTGCCTCTGCACCAGTTCCAGTTGCCGTCACTGTCAATGGCGTACAAGTCCAGGCCGCTGACTCCGGTAGCCGGCATATGGGGCATTTCCAGATTACCATCTACCTGATACCGCACGATAATGGAGGAGGCATTGGATCGGAAACGAATGGATAATCCTGCCGTGTGATGCGACAGGTTCCAAACGGGTTCACGGACATCTGCCTGTGCACGTGCCGGCAAGCGGTCGTAAGGCGACGCGGATTCGGACGGCCAGGCAACGCCTTCAATGAACTGTTGGTTGGTTTGTGCCGGATTCCACCAGCTGACTTGTGCCGAAATGTAAGTCGTCCAAATCAGAATGAATGAAATGGAAATCGTCCGCCTTAATGAAAAGCCCATCATCAATTAGTTTTGGTTCGGAATTTAGTAAATATTCATGGACATGGGGGACTTGGGAAAAGACTTCACCGGGTCTTAAGATTGAACCAGAATCTATTTCTTTCAACTTCTACTTAACATAATATTAATTATAGGCTAAAAGAGCTATTTCTTAGTCGGGCTTCTTCCAGCCAGCCCGCAGCATCACCAACGCCGTATAAAGGATCACCACCATGACCACCCAGCGCAGCGTGTGCAGCGGCAGCGACTTGACGACCAGCACGGCTATCAACACCGCACCGATTGCCGGTATGGCCATACCGACGGCTGCCTTGCGGTTGTAAGCGCCCGCCTTAATGAATCGCACCGAAGCTGGCGGCATCAGGAACGCGCAGGAACCCATCATCACCGGAAACGCGACCAACGGCGACATACCCAAGGCATAGACCAACGCCATACATGGCGCATACAAACCAATCCCGGCGGTCATCAGTGTGCCCAGGATAAAATTTCCTGCCACCGCAACGGCGAGTTTTCCCGCAGACAGTCCGAGGGCATCACCGCCGCCTGTGATCCAGTTCAACTGACCGGCTAACATAAAAAGACAGTTACCAGCAAGGCAATTCCCATGGTCAACCGGATCTGACGTTCTGTCCATCTTGCGATCATTCCAGCCCCAAAGACTGCACCGGCCATGGCGGCCAGAATCATGGCAATCAGTGTCAATGGTTCCACCTCCACAATACCGATGAACAAAAAGGCCTGCAACAACACCGCCAAGGTATTCGCTACATTTAGTGTGCCTGGCAACACACGATCTTTGGTCTGTCCGAAAAATTTCAATAACGCAGTCTGCGGAGCAAAGGCACCTATGCCCAGGACATCAAAAAAATTGACCACGAATCCGATTATGCCCGTCTTCAGCCAACTGCTTTCGGGTTCCAGTTGGTCACGGTGCCGATGCAAGTCCCGAAACAGGACGAATCCAAACCACAGTGTGAGCAATCCTAATGCAATCCAAATCGCAGTAATCATTTTAGTTATTTCACTTATGAGATCTCTCCTCACGCCGTTGGCTCGGCCGAGATGACAATTCCTGTTTGAGTGAGCTAGCTTTATTTTAAAGTTAGCTTCCGATCAGGCAAGCTGAGCGGAGCCGATTTGTCAGGCCGAGCGGAGTCGAAGCCCCCCCTACATTAACATACTTTATAGGCATGCTGTCTGCGCTCGGATTCATTCGCTTCGAGGCGCGCTTCGATTTCCTTGGCGGATTTGGTGATCGCTAATCCGCCCAATCCGGTGCAACGCAAGGTATTGGGTAATGCATCACCGACCCGCTTCATGGTCTCAATCACCTCATCCAGCGGAATCAGATGCTGGTAATCCGATAACGCCATATTGGCGCTGGATAGCGCATTCGTCGCTGCCATCACATTGCGGTTCAGACAAGGCGCTTCCACCCGGTCTGCGATGGTATCACAGATCATGCCCAGAGATGATTGCAGCGCCATGGAAGCAGCGCCCAGGGCCTTTTCAAGACTTCCGTTTTGCAAGGTGACGATACCCGCAGCCGCCATTCCGGAACCGGAACCGCATTCGGCCATACATCCTCCCACCTCAGCGGCAAATGTGGCATGGGCTGCAATAAAAACACCGATCAGCCCAGCTGCCAGCATCGCTTTAACGGTGGCGTCTTCCGGAAAATCAAATGCATCCGAAATTCCCAGAATGGCTCCCGGCAGTGCACCGCACGAACCCGCGGTTGGTGCTGCCACAATGATTCCCATGGAACTTTTGACTTCCATCATGGCGGAAACGTACAAGATAATTCGGTTGAGCACATCGTCCCGTACCAACTGTCCGGTAAACATCCGCCTGGATAGTTCCAGGGATTGAGGTCCCAGGATACGATCTGCATAAGAGGTGCCCTTGAGCCCCTGGGCGATGGAATTCCGCATGATATGAACAATTTCACGCATCTTCTCAAAGACCTCACCTTTGTCAATGTCCCCACGCTGGCTTTCATACGCCAGCGCTAATTCCCAAAGCTCCAATCCTCGATTCCGATTGTATTCCTGCATTTCTTCTGAGGTAATAAACGGCACGTGCAAGTCTTTGCGTGCCAGAACAGGCAACACAGGGTGTAGTTCCTTCACGTAGATAATGTCCTCAATTATTGCTTCAACTAATGGATACAACTTATTGAATACAAATGAATTGTGTTTAATTTCTACATAGGCATTTAAGCCTGTATGGATCCAAACACCATCACAGGACATGGATTCATTGATGGCTTTGACCAATTGGTTTGCCGAATCTTCCGATCCTACATAAATGAGGGTTTCATAATAGTCCCCATTCATGGAAACCTTTGATCCATCGATTTCAATCACCTCGATCATGCCTCCGCCGGTCGAAATGGCTGTTAACCAATGTGTTTCCCGCTCATTGATTAAAGTAATTTTATACGTATTTGGGTGGCTCGCTCCTATCGGGTGAATATCAATTTTGATTTTAATCCCGGCTTCATCGATAGCTTCCTGATAGGTAGGCAATCGCTCATCATGCGCTTCCCATCCGAGAAATCCTCCAAAAAGCCCCATATCCGAACCCTGCCCTTTATGGGTTGTGGCCAGGGAACCATTGGGATCAAATTCGATGTAAACCTCCCGGATGTCACCGTCCATTAGATCCCGGCAGATACGGCCTATGCGCAAGGAAGCGGCACAATGCGAACTGGAAGGCCCACGCATGACCGGCCCTATGACATCATTGAAAATACTTGGATAATTGGCCATAGCTTTAGCGATTTTGAAGTTGAGGCATCCGGTAATCAAATCAGGTTCCATTCAAATTTAACAAGGAATACCGGACATCTGGAACTTTTAAACAATCCTGCATTCAAAATGCAAATGTTCTCTGTGTACCTTGTTAACGGAGATTCTCCTACCAACCATTGAATCAAAGCGTATGACCGTTCGACAAATACTCCTTTTGCTCATTCTTTTACAAGCAGGAATTCGTCCAATGAAAGCACAACAAGCCCCAACCTCCCTTGAAAGCTCATTTGAAGCTTATCAAACTATGAAAGCAGCAAGTACCTATCACCAGGAATGGGTATCGATCGGACCGATGGTGAATTCTGCCCGGGCAGATGTTGTGTTGGTTAATCACCAAGATCCGGCAACCATGTACGTGGGCTTTGGATCCGGAGGGTTATGGAAAACGACGAATAATGGTTTGGACTGGCATCCGGTTTTTGAAAATCAGGCTGCGCTTGGCATTGGAGATGCGGCCCTGGCTCCTTCCAATCCGGACATCATCTATCTGGGTACCGGAGAACACCTTAAGAAGCCACGAAACTTTACACTTCCAGGGAACGGTATCTATCGTTCTGAAGATGCCGGTAAAACATGGATGCATGTTGGCCTGGAAGACTCCCGGGCGATCGCTGAAATTGCTGTTCACCCCTCCAACCCGGATATCGTTTTCGTTTGCGTTCTCGGGCATCTGTGGACACCCAACAGTCAACGCGGCGTTTACCGTAGCATCGACGGGGGAAAATCCTGGGAGCAAGTATTGTATGTGGACGATCATACCGGAGCAAATGATGTAGTTATCTCCCCTACCGACCCCAATCGGATCTATGCCACTCTTTGGGAAGTTTATCCTGGCATCAGCGGCTCCAACAGCGGAGTCTATGTCAGCTCGGACGGTGGGACGTCCTGGTACCGATGCACTGATGGCCTTCCGGTCAATGACCACATTGGACGGATCGGAGTGGCCGTGTCACAGCAGGACCCCGATAAGGTTTATGCGTTTGTGGATAACCTGAATAACCCCAGGGATGACGCGGCTGAATTGTACCGGTCCCTGGATGGCGGAAAACATTGGCTGAGGACCCATGAGCAGCCCTTTAAGCTTTTTCCGGGTATCGGATGGTATTTCACTGATGTCCATGTCAATCCTAAAAATGATGATGATGTCTATTGCCTGGGTGTCCGGCTGGCGCGAAGTCTGGATGGAGGAAAGACCTTTTCATTCCTGGGAGGCCATATACAACATATGAATCCCAGTGCGGCGCAGGGATTGCATTTGGATCAATGCGAATTATGGATCAATCCGGAGCATCCAAATCATTTAGCCGTCGGAAATGACGGAGGATTGTATGTCAGTTACGATGCGGGAGGATCCTGGACCCATTTCAATAATCTGCCGGTTGGTGAGTTTTACGATCTGACCATTGACCAGAAGCAAGCTTTGATCTTTGGAGGCACGCAGGATGATGCAACCGTTTACGGCCCCGCCCAGGAATTGAACACCCATTTTCCCGATCCCTGGAAATACATCTGGATCGACCCGTGGGATGGCGGTGATGGGTGTGTCAGTCAGGTTGATCCCGAAGATTCCTGCATTGTCTATTATAGCCAGCAGCATGGGGAGGCTATCCGATATGATCGTTGTGCGGACTCCACGTTTCGTATTAAACCATCACTTCCGGAATCAATACCGGACACCCTGAATTTCAATTACATAACGCCATATTTTATTTCCCCGCATCAATCGAAAACCCTGTATCATGGGGGGAATTATGTTTTTAAGAGCAAGGACCGGGGAAATAGCTGGCAAGTGAATAGCCCCAACCTGGCTAAGTCTTCATTCAGCGGGAAAATGTCTTTTGCACTGGGTGACTTGAAAGAATCAAAGCTCGCTCCCGGCACATTGTATGCCGGAACCGATCACGGAGCCTTCTGGGTATCGGAAGACGATGGATCCAGCTGGGAAGAACGATCTTTGGGACTGGCAAATAATTACATTCGAAGCATTTGTCCGTCGGGTTTTAGTCAAGGTCGGGTGTACCTCACTATGACCGGCCTGAATTACGATGATCTGGGCAGTTATGTTTATCGTTCGGATGACCATGGACTAAATTGGAATTCCATAAATTATGGATTACCCGCAGAGCCAGCGACCGTAGTATTAGAGGATCCATTGATTGAAAACCTGGTCTACCTTGGTACGGTAAGAGGGGTATATATCTCCGGAGACTATGGAGCTCATTGGCAAATCCTGGGCGAAATGCCTCCGTGTGCGATTGCTGATCTGGATATTCTTGAAAGTTCAGGTGAGCTGATTGCTGCTACTCATGGACGTGGCATGTATAAGTTAGATCTGAAACCTATCCGGGAGTGGATGACAGAAAATGATCCTTCTTCCGGTGACCATTTGTTCTCCATTTCACCCGTAACGCGTCCCTGGTTCAATGCGTTGGGGGGCGAGGTTGATCAACGCACCATTAAGAAAATGACGATATCCTATTGGCTCTACAGAGCTGAAAACATTACCCTACAGCTCGAGAATGAAAAAGGAGAAATCCAGTGGACGCATGAGTTTGACGGAAAGCGCGGAGTCAACCAGGTTCGCTGGGATCTGGTAGTCCGAGAGGTATTCAGTGATTTACCGTATTTTATTCACTATAAAAAATATTTGGATGCCGGCGATTACCAAATGAAACTGATCATCAATGGCCAGACAACATCCACCCGGACGTGTCAGGTCAAGAAAGCTACTTCACCCTATGCCGGGAAATGAAACGTTGAAAAATGTTATAGCTAATTGATTATGTCAAATCGTGGAGTAACCACCCTCAACCGACAATTGGGTATAGTCGGACTCGCAGCGACCGGAATCTGTTCTATGATCGGTGCCTCCATTTACGTGGTACCTTTCATGATACAACGCCATGTCTTCGGGATTGGACCTTTCGTATTGCCGGCTTTTTTGTTTGCGGCAGTCCCAGCGGCATTGGCTGCAATTTCGTATGCGATTCTTGCTTCAGCCATGCCACGGGCAGGTGGCAGTTATATCTACGCAAGTCGATCACTCAGCCCTTATCTTGGTTTTGTGGCAAGCTTTTCCCAATGGTTTGGCTTGTCCATTGCCATTGGTGTGGTATCCTATGTGATTATACCCTTCATCCGTGATATCACCCAGGCCCTGCATTGGAATGAACTGGCTGCTTGGCTGAGTGTAGGTTGGGTACGGGTCACCCTATCCCTGCTGATCCTTTGGACTTTTGTCCTGATCAATATTCGAGGTATAAAATGGTATGAACGGACATTAATCCCCTTGATGATGCTGATGTTTGCATTGGGTGCTATAGTTATTGTAATAGGTTTGTTAAACAACCACCAGGATTTTGCGAATTCCCTATTCCATAAAACCGGTCAGGCGATCCAGCTTCAACCGGCAAAATTCAAATGGACAACTTTTCTCTCCGGGTCAGCATTGTTATTTTCCAGTTTTATCGGCTTCGATTCGATTGCCCAGGCAGGTGGTGAAGCGAAAAACCCCGGCAAGCTGTTGCCGCGAGCAATCGGCATCTCCATCCTTACCGTTACGGGTTTTTATTTTGTGTTCACTTATGCCGTGTATCACACCATCCCATGGAATTATGTCGCTCAGGAAGCCCTGACAACAGATGTCACAGCCCCGGGTTTGCTGCGTGTCGTGATGCCGGCGAGCTTATCGGTGTTCGTCATCTCTGGCGCCGCAATTGCTTTATTCAATGATTTGCCGGCCATGATTTTATCCGTCTCACGCCTCATGTTTGCCTGGGCGGAAGATGGAATATTCCCCAAGCGAATAGCCCGCATCCACCCCCGCCATCACACCCCACATACCGCTATTCTGGCAAGTGGTCTGATGGCCTCAATCGGCATTCTAGGCAGTCATTTTGCCGGAGACTTTTTTCTGGGCATCGATATCATGGTGACTTCCATGCTGGTTAACTACCTGCTTATGTGTCTTTGTGTTATAAACCTACCCGTGAAAAATCCTGATATCGCAAAGGGCATTACCGTTTATAAGTCCCGGCTCTTACAAAAGATTGTTGCCGGGGCCGGCAGTTGTCTACTGCTAGCTTTTTTGTTGATCCAAATTATCAAGGACCTTTCTTCCCCAGCAGATGCATGGTATTTCCATTCCACTTTCGTCTGGCTTATCGTGATGTCGGTAGCCTCCCTGATCTTTTATTGGAAATGGAAGGCCTTACACAAACAGGGGATTGACACCCAAAAACTGTTTTCTACGCTTCCACAGGAATAATAAATGCCATGAAAAAATCTATACATTTAGCTCCCGGCTTATCCATTTCGCCAGTAATTATTGGTCTTTGGCAGGTGGCAGATTTGGAACGAAATGGCCATTTACTGGACCCTGAAAAAGCTGCGAAGTCCATGAAGACATATGTGGACGCCGGCCTCACTTCCTTTGACATGGCTGATCATTATGGTTCTGCAGAAATTATTGCCGGCGAATATCAACAAACATTTGGCGGTGCACAACTCATGACAAAATGGGTACCGCCTCCTGGAACGATAACCAAAGATCAAGTGCGCACCGCTGTTCAAAAGTCTTTAACGCGCATGCAATTGGACCAAATTGACTTGTTGCAATTTCATGCTTGGGACTATAATCATCCTTCATGGTTGGACTGCCTTTTCTGGTTGCAGGAATTGCAGGAAGAAGGATTAATAGCCCATCTTGGCCTGACCAATTTCGATAGTATCCACCTGAACCTTGTCGCCACCAGCGGCATCCGGGTTGTCTCCAATCAAATTTGTTATTCACTCCTGGATCAACGTGCTGCGGGAAACATGACACAGGTATGCCTGCATCACAACATCAAGTTGTTCGCTTTCGGAACCGTTGCAGGTGGCTTCCTTACTGAGAAATGGCTCGCTCAGCCGGAACCACCCATGGATGAAGCGCTTACCTGGTCACAAATGAAGTACAAACGTTTCATCAACCAGGCAGGCGGATGGCACAAATTCCAGGGACTACTTAATAAACTTGGGGAGTTGAGCATAAAATACAATACCTCCATTGCCAATTTAGCTAGCCGGTATATTTTAGAACAACCGGCAGTCGCTGGCGTCATCATCGGGGCCCGGCTTGGCCAAAGTGAACACATTTTCGAAAATCAACAGCTGCAATCCACCGGATTAACCGCTGATTGTAGGAATGCCATCAAGGATGCACTGAAAATGTTGGATCCCATCCAGGGGGATTGCGGCGATGAATACCGAAAACCGCCCTTCCTTACGGCTTCCGGCGACTTAAGCCATCACTTAGATCAGCTTCCCTCCCCCTACCCTGTTGTGGTTTCCGGGAATGGCCGTACGAAAGTTTTAAGCGGCACCCACTGGGAGGACCTGGCGGGTTTTAGCCGGGCAATTAAAAAGGGAAATCGGATTATGGTATCCGGTACGACCGCAACTCACGGTTCAAAATTGATCGGCGGTGATGATCCTTCTGCGCAAATGCATTTCATCCTGGACAAGATTGAGGGTGCTATCCTTTCACTGGGCGGAAAATTGGAGGATGTGGTCCGCACGAGGATATTTATTAAAAATGCAAGCGACTGGGAAGCCATTGCCCGGGTACATGGCGAACGGTTTAGGTTTATTCAGCCGGCAAATACCTTGATCCGGGCGGATTTGATTGGTGATGAATACTTGGTTGAAATGGAGGCGGAAGCCATTATCGACGACCAATAACGGACTGGTCTGTTCCTATCAGAAATTGGCATGAGAAAAGCCCACTTCCAGTATTTTTACTTCCTAATTGAGAGGATGGGAACGTACTCCTGCCGAATTTGAGTTAATGTTCCAGCTATTCCATTATTAATATGTATCTTTGCACGATCTAACTGAGAAGATTGTATTTGCAATCTGTTTGACCTCCTACTCATCCGGTATTTCTCCTACATTTTTCCTGATAGATAGCATCGACCTGATTTCCTATTACAGGTGTCCTTGTTATGGATTGACCTGCGGTAGAGAAATAGGTATTGTATCATATAAAATTTTCTAAATGACATTTTCAGATCTGAAACTATCCAAACCATTACTACATGCCCTGACTCAAAAAGGCTACTCCACACCGACTCCTATCCAGCAACAAGCCATTCCAAAAATCCTTGAAGGAAAAGACCTTTTTGGATGTGCTCAAACCGGTACCGGAAAAACGGCAGCTTTCGCATTACCTATTTTGCAGTTGTTAGCCCAGTCACCCACCAATAATCGCCGGAATATCCGAGCCCTAATTTTGGCGCCAACTCGTGAGCTTGCCCTGCAAATCCACGAAAACATCGTTGAATATGCCCGTCATCTTCCGGTACGCTATGGCGTCGTTTATGGCGGAGTATCCCAAAATGCTCAGGTCCAGCAACTAAAAAAAGGGATTGATTTGCTGGTGGCAACTCCTGGTCGGCTTCTCGATCTTCAGCAACAAGGATTTTTGTCCTTGCAACAGGTGGAGTTTTTTGTACTTGATGAAGCGGATAAAATGCTGGATATGGGATTCATCCGGGACATCCGGAAAGTAATCGCTTCCCTTCCTGCGCAGCGCCAATCATTGTTCTTTTCAGCGACCACCACCAATGAAATAAAAAATTTAGCTGCCACCATATTGTACAAACCGGAATCCATTGCCGTCACCCCCGTATCGAGCACCACAGAGCTGATCAAACAGTTTCTTTATTATGTTCCCAGAGAAAACAAGCGTGGACTTTTGGAATATGTCCTGAAGAATGGCAATGTAACCCAGGCTTTGGTATTTACGCGAACAAAACGAGGCGCCGATAAGGTAGCCCGGACGCTGAGTGCACAGGGCTGGCGTGCAGAATCCATCCATGGCAACAAATCACAGGGCGCAAGAGTACGGGCGTTGGATGGATTTAAGAAGAAAAACATTGATGTCCTGGTTGCTACGGATATTGCCGCTCGCGGTATTGATGTCGAGAATCTGTCACATGTCATCAATTATGAACTTCCTGAGGTTGCCGAGACCTACGTACATCGCATCGGGCGCACAGGAAGGGCCGGAGCAAATGGCATTGCGTTGTCCTTTTGTACCGAAGACGAGACCGATTACCTAAAAGGCATCCATCAATTGACGAAGATACCCATGGAAGTCATCGCCAGGCACCCTTTTTCATTCTAAAAAAACTCATTAAGGAGTAATGTTGTAAACGACATCACATTGGTTCCTGTAACTTTTTTGGACTTTTACGCGTAATAGATGCTATTAAACATAGGGGAATGGTGTTTATTAACGGTAGATGCCGGTTTATTTTGACTATTTTGATGCTTCATCTGTCTTACTCCGGTGGATAGGAAGGATTTGAAAGAGCCAATAAGAAATTTGATGTTATGCTAAGACCTGTCGTAAAATTTGTCCATCAGGATGAACCGTCTCGCCTATTTTTACCGCTTCTTCGACGTCGGGTGGACCAATATTTCAAGGAGAATCATATATCCAAACACTGGAATGCGAAACTGGTTATTAAGACCATAGTTCTTCTAACCGCATACATTCTGCCTTTCATCCTCTTATTGACCTTACGTCCCGGATGGCCGGTAGAATTGATGTTGTGGGCAATTATGGGCGTAGCAATGGCTGGTGTTGGTATGAGTGTGATGCATGATGCCAATCATGGCGCTTATTCCAGCAACAGTAAGGTCAATTTCTGGCTGGGGCATACGCTTATTTTATTAGGCGGGTCGGTATTAAACTGGAAATTACAGCATAATGTACTTCATCACACGTATACCAATATAGTCCATATGGATGATGACATCGGCGACAAGGTAATCCTTCGTTTTTCGCCACATACCGAAGTCAATTGGTACCATCGGATGCAAGCAGTTTATGCCTTTTTCTTTTATGCATTGTCTACCATCTACTGGGCGTCCGCCAAAGATTTTATCCAGTTTAACCGGTATAGAAAAGAAGGCGTTAATAAACAAAATCCAAAAGCCGCCCGCAATAGTCTGATCAAGCTAATCTTTGCCAAACTATTTTACTACAGCATATTCCTCATTATCCCCCTTACGGTATTTCACATGCCCTGGCTTACCTACGTGTCAGGTTTCCTCCTGATGCATGCTCTGGCGGGGCTGATCTTATCCGTTATTTTTCAACTTGCACACTCGGTCAATGAGACCACACATCCTCTGCCAAATGATGAGGGCTTAATCGAAAACAGTTGGGCCATCCATCAGCTTAATACGACATCCGATTTTTGTCGTAACAATAAATGGCTGTCCTGGTATATAGGCGGATTAAACTTTCAGATTGAACACCACCTGTTTCCCAGCATCAGCCACGTACATTACCCTGCACTTTCAGCCATTGTAAAGCAAACCGCTGAAGAGCACGGGATCCCATACCTTGAGCACAAAACCTTTGGTCAGGCGTTGCGTTCGCACATCAGCGCATTGCAAAGATTCGGAATTGACAAGAACCCCATCGACTGATTGTAACAGGGCTCTCCGAATTTTATGATTGATTGTAGAAAAATTGTTCTTTCACAATTTTTCCGTCTTTCACTTCATAGACACAAATTTCGTCCATATTGGTCGGGCCCGGTGCACCTTTGAAGGTGACATTCATTTTCCAGGGTATGGCAAAATAGTCTCCACCGATGACCGGATCGCCTATCTCCGAGCCATTTACTGTTTCGACCATTTTATTCCACTCTTCACCTTTTTTCTTCAAGGCATCAAATCCCTGAACCATTTGCATCGGAGAGCCCTCTGGTTCCAGACTGACGATATCCGGTGAATACAATTCTTGATAGCAGGTTCCAAAATCGCCTGCACGACACAATTCCACCAGACGGTGAGCAATTTGTTCGATATTCATAATCGGAGGTTTAATTGATTTAGTAAATGGAAATTTTCTTGATCAACTCGTACTCTGTAAGTAACGACGTATGGACGGATAAAGTTGGGGAAATGACATCCTGCCTATCCAAATTGGTTCAAACAGATCCGTTGTTAAGATTTAGTGCATAAATAGTGTTACTTTAATTGGTCCATTTAATCCAAAATCCAGAATAGGCATGAGCTCAAAAGAAACACACAAACCACGTCGCGAATTCATTAAACAATCGATTGCGGCGATGGCACTAACCACTGCCGGCATCCCCTCAAGCTGGGCAACCCGTCCCGTTAAAGTGGAAAAGGTTCAACCTGTCCAACCTGGCTTTCCGGAACAGCCTATAAAATTTTCGGTCATTGGAATGAATCACGGACATATCTATGGACAGATTGGCGCCATGCAACGCGCCGGTGGAATCCTGGTCGCCTACTATGCGGTAGAACCTGAATTAATGGAGCAATTCAACAAGCGCTATCCTGAAGCAAAACCGGCAAGAAGCGCTGATGAGATCTACGAAGACACCAGCATCCAATTGATATTGAGCGCTGCAATCCCAAGCGATCGTGCCGATATTGGCATCCAGGCTATGAAACATGGTAAGGATTTCATGTCCGATAAGCCGGGTATCATCTCGCTGGAAAAGCTGGAAGAAGTTAAAAAGGTACAAAAGGAGACCGGTCGTATATTTTCCATTCTGTACAGCGAGCGTATGGAAAACAAAGCATCGGTTAAAGCCTCCGAACTGGTCCGGGCCGGAGCTATTGGCAAGGTAGTACAGACGGTAAACCTGGCCCCACACCGGATGAATATACCTTCCCGCCCGGAATGGTTTTTTGATACCAAATATTATGGAGGCATTATTACGGATATCGGCTCCCATCAGGTCGATCAATTCCTCTATTACACCGGGTCAACAAGAGCCATTGTCGTAGGTGCACAAGCTGGAAATGTCCATTATCCCCAGTATCCTGAATTTGAAGACTTTGGAGATGCCATATTACGGGGCAATGGTGGCATGGGTTACATTCGGGTAGATTGGTTCACCCCTGACGGACTGGACACCTGGGGTGACGGCAGACTAACCATTCTTGGGACAGAAGGATTTATCGAGCTACGCAAGTATACCGATTTAGCCGGACGCCCCGGTGGCAATCATCTCTTTCTGGTTGATGGCAAGGAAACACGTTACATCGACTGTTCCGATCAATATCTGCCTTTCGGTGAGTTATTTTCAAATGACATCCTGCACCGGACTGAAACGGCCATGTCCCAGGATCATTGTTTTCTTGCAACAGAAGTAACCCTGCAGGCTCAAGCTCAGGCCCAACGGATCAAAATGGAGTTGTGAAGGGAGGTAGCAGAGGTAGCAGAAGTGCCTCAGATCACGACCGTTCCGTGGGCTAATGGCATGAGGCGATGAACCCCTTCTACCTATTTTACCCTTTATACCTTTTTAACCTCTTTTTCAATTATTCTCATATCCGTTATCGTACCAGCATTGCAGGGTTTGAAGCTGACTGGTCGACAAGCTGGATCCTTCAGGCATCGTCCGGTTGACCAAAACTTCACGGTTAAACTGTCCATTAACCAAATCCCCGTATAATCCCGAATACGATGTAAAGTCACCATTTCTGGAGCCGGACCCATGACATCCGGACAAAGCGCATGAAGCTTGAATGATTGGTTGAACATCCGAAGCAAAGGATGGTGCGGAACCATCGCAAACGATGGAAGCGGTCTTGGTACAACCGGCAAGCAGGGTTGCCGTGGCAATCCATCCTGCCGCGACAAGTCTAAAAAGCGGTCTTTGTCTCATAATTGCATTTTGGTAAAAAGCGCTTCAGCGCTTAATTGTACTCAACGCATTCCAAAAAATCATTGTATTAATCGCTCCTTGTCGTTGGAGGAGTTCCATCGATTTTCTACTTTCATTGCCTCAAAATCAACAAAGTATGATGCGCAATCTATTCTTGTTTCCATTAAGTCTTCTTTTGTGTTTCAACTTATCCGCACAAGAAAACCGCTACATCCCGGTTGATACCATGGTAAAAACCATGCATGAGGTTACGATCAAAGGAGTCCGGGTACCCTATTCTGCAACGACCGGAACACAACCGGTCTGGAATGAAGCAGGAAAACCAATTGCCACATTGTTTTACACCTATTACCAGCGCACCGATGTGAAAGATCAGACGACTCGTCCTTTGATCTTTTCCTTTAATGGCGGACCTGGTTCCGCATCAGTCTGGATGCACATTGCGTATACGGGGCCTAGGATGTTAATTATCGATGATGAAGGATACCCGGTGCAACCTTATGGAATCAGGGACAATCCAAACTCCATACTGGATGTTGCCGATATCATTTACATCAACCCTGTGAATACGGGTTATTCCCGTATTGTTGATCCGGAAGCAAAAAAAGAAACTTTCTTTGGCGTAAATGCGGATATTAAATATCTGGCTGAATGGTTAACGACCTTCGTTTCCCGCAACAACCGGTGGCGTTCTCCGAAATATCTGGTCGGTGAAAGTTATGGTACAACCCGCGTATCCGGATTGGCTCTGGAATTGGAAAACGCACAATGGATGTATTTGAATGGGGTGATCCTTGTCTCACCTACCGAGCTGGGCATTGATCGCGACGGGCCTGTCGTTGCGGCTAACCGCCTTCCCTACTTTGCAGCAGCAGCATGGTACCATAAGGCCCTTCCTTCTACCTTGCAGAACAAGGACCTGACGGATATGCTCCCTGAAGTGGAATCTTTCAGCATCAATGAGCTTTTACCCGCCCTGGTCATGGGAGGATTCCTGGATCCGGAAAAGAAGAAAGCCATCGCCTCAAAAATGTCGATGTATTCAGGATTAAGTGAAGACTTTATCCTGAAAAACAATCTCGACGTATCCATGAATGCATTCTGGAAAGAATTATTGCGCGACCGCGGCTTTACCATTGGTCGTCTTGATTCCCGTTATTTAGGAATTGATGCATCTGATGCTGGCGACCGGTCGGATTACAATGCTGAGATTACTTCTTGGCTACATTCCTTCACACCCGCGATTAATTATTACATCCGGGAAGAATTGGGATTCAAGACCGACACTAAATACAACATGTTTGGCCCGGTACATCCCTGGGATCGTAGTGGCGATCAAACGGGCATGAATTTAAGGCAGGCAATGGCGCAGAACCCTTACCTGAATGTAATGATCCAGTCCGGATATTACGATGGCGCTTGCACGTACTTTAATGCCAAATACAGCATGTGGAATATGGACCCAAGCGGTAAAATGAAGGACCGGTTTGTGTGGAAAGGATATCGTAGCGGACACATGATGTACCTCAGGCAAGAAGATCTGAAGCAAGCGAACGAAGATATCCGCCAGTTCATTCAGAACACTTTACCAGCAAAGGGCAAAGCTGCTGAGTACAAGGATTAATTATTGAGTGGCTAGCCAGTGCGGATTCCTTCCAATGTTTGACCTGGTCAGACTAGGAAGCGTTTAGTATAGGCTGACCCGGTATTCGTGAACGATGCGGGCTGCCTTTGAAGCAATAACTGCCTGAAATCGTTCTGAAATCCATGTTTCCAGGGCTACCAGCTCAAGGATGGTTAATCGTATTAACGACTTCTTGAGCTCTTTGAGAAATATCTGCAGGTCAAAACTGACTTTTTCCAGGATTACTTTGGTGTACTGAAGCCAGGTAATGGATCGTTTTCTCATTTTCGGTTTAGGCTTTCTGGATGAATGAAAAAGGACTTCTTAAATGAAACGAGGTTCTGAAGAGCTTATTTTAAAATCATAACAAAAATATACGATTTTCATCGTTTTTATGATAAAAAATTGAATATCTATAGCTTATAACTATACATTAAAACATCAACTATTCTAGCATAATTACTTGAAAATAAACTATTTATTATAACTAAAAATAGTTATAAATAGGCTCAACTATACAGTTTTACTTGAATGACCTGTGACCTATTTTAATGGGAAGAAGACTTTGAGTTTCGCTTCTTCTTGCTCGTCTTTTTGATCTTATGAATATGCTTCCGGTGGTGTGGCATCGGATCTTTAGCATTATCCTCCTTGGGAAAGAGGCGCCGGCCATTGTATGACCGGCCTTGCAGCTCCATGGTCAATGTTTCCAGGTCTGCAGAAGACAACTCTATGGTTGAATGTTTTTGTCGTATTTCGATGTGACCAATACCCTTACCACCTACCCCGGTCTGATGCGTCAGCAAATGCAACATGGACTGTTTGGTGAGTCCATCCATTTTACCAACATTGAGATATAGTCTGGTCTTGCGATTGGCCGACTTTACTGCCTCCTGAACTTCAACATTTAGATCACGATTATCCCGTATTGGCGGCATTGCCTTGATATGGATGCTTACAATTCGCTCAATCAGATCTTCTTTGGACATCTCATAAAACCAGCCTAGCGCTTGTTCACGCAGAGTTTGATCAAGGGATGGTTGTTCATCCCATAAAGACTGAGCCCAGTTTTCGACAAACTTCTCCTGGATGGAATTGGCATCCGGTACCCGCACCCGCTTAATACCCAATTTAAGTTGCCGATCCAGTTGTTTGACTCGGTTGATTTCTTTGGGCGTTATCAGGCTCAGGGATATACCGGATTTCCCTGCTCGGGCAGTCCGTCCGCTGCGGTGGGTATAATAGGAGGCGTCATCCGGCAGATCAAAATGAAAAACGTATTGGAGGTCCTGTACATCAATACCACGGGCAGCTACATCCGTTGCGATAACCATATGGGTTTTATCACTCCGGAAGTGATTCATCACATGCTCGCGTTGTTTCTGGGTCAGGTCTCCATGGAGGCTATCAACGGCATAACCTTGTTGACTCAGGTAATCCGCCAGATCCTGAGTACCTGCTTTCGTCCGGCAGAATACAATCCCACGCATTAACGGATCTGCATTCAAAAATCGGCACAACGCCTGAGTTTTATCGGAAGCCTGAACCAGGACATACTGGTGTTCGATGTTTTGATTGGTCTTTTGGCCCTGATCAATCACCACCTCGATCGGTTCATGCATGTATTGATTCACGATCTGTCTGATGGGTGCCGGCATCGTTGCTGAAAACAGCCAGATATTGCGTTCTTCAGGTACCTGTGCCAAAATGGCATTGATGTCATCAACAAATCCCATGTGCAGCATTTCATCCGCCTCATCCAGGACCACGTAACGCACCGATTCCAATACGAGCTTTTTGCGCTCCATAAAATCCATCAATCGTCCCGGAGTAGCCACAACAATGTGCGGCTTCTTCTTTAATCCGATCAACTGCCCTTGTATGGAGGCTCCACCATAAACTGCCAGGGTCCGTATGCCCGGCATCTCAGCGGTAAAAGCTTTCAGCTGCTGCTCGATCTGCAGACACAATTCCCTGGTAGGAACGATAATCAGCGCCTGGACGGTGCTGTCCTGCATTTGAATCTGCTCGATTAATGGAAGCCCAAATGCAGCGGTCTTGCCGGTACCTGTCTGAGCCAGCCCAATAAAATCGACAAGGCCTGTAATCAGGTGAGGTATGGCTTCCTGCTGGATAGCCGTAGGTTGATGAAGTCCGATTGCGGGAAGTGCGGCTAAAATTTCTTCACGCAGACCCAGGGATTGAAATGATTGCAAAGGATAACCTGATTATGTAAATGAGGCACAAAGGTATGACATTATTATGGATTTGGGGTTTGAGATTTGGTTTTTAGGGCATGAGGACCATACCTGAATATGATGGACCACTACATCGGCACAGGTATTCAGAATATTAAAAAATCAAGTTTTATTTGAGCCGACTATTAATTAATGAAAATGAAGGCTTTTGGAGGTTTGGGTAATCCATGCGGTGGCTTCAATTTTCTGCAATTTTTGATCTTGCATTTCTATGCTTCTCAATCGTTAAAATCAATGTCTGTTGAGCTCAATATCTACCACAAGCACGTGACGGTCACGATCCCGGCAGGATCCCAACATCAATCCATTCTGATCTATTACAGCACTTTGCCCGCCATACACCTGACCTGTCCAGGGACCATGGGAAATCGTGCCCACCAAATCGGTTCCAACTATTGGACAAGCGATCTTGCTGGCAGCATTGCGGATGGTCTTATGCAACTCTTCGCCATGTTGTGGCCACTCCTTCTCTTTCGCAGCCCAACCATAGGGTATAAGTACCAGGTCCGGATGCTGTCTGCGTACCGCAATTAGATTGTCCTCCAGAAAAGAATCGGCACAGATCAACAATCCGATCCTTCCAAACTTTGTATCAACCACCGTAATGCCATTCCCGGGTGTATAAGGAGGATCCATCAACTCACTCAGGATGTTGTTCTTCCGGTGTTTGGCCAATATTTTGCCTTCATTGGAAATCAAAATGACGGCATCATAGAGGTTTTCATTTTCTTTTTCTCCCAAGCCGATGCATACATAAACCTGATACTGCCGCGCTAATTCTGACAAACGATCGGAGTCAGATCCGGGAATAGGAAAGGAAAGCTGATGCGCATCTGGATTGACCCAGCCCAATAGGGACATTTCCGGGAAGCAAACGATAGCTGCCCCTTGCTGGGCAGCCTCTTCCAAGGCATTTTCTATTCGGCGAAAATTACCTTCCCGATCTCCATCCAAACAAAAGATCTGCGCTACCGCCACTCGTACTGATGACTGGCCGGATACCAGACCTACCAACAGTAAATAACTCAGGATCAAAGCCAGTCTGTTCATCATTTCTTCCGAATGACTGCTACGAAACCACCTCCCTGTGCCAGATTCAACTGAAGCTTATCGCCTTTTCGAATCGTCATTTCACCCATTTGATAGTCCTGAGCCATTCGATTTGCATTGACTCCATCCTTCCAGTATTCCAATGAATATTCACCCGTACCAAGGAAATCCAGGGTAACATCTAATGTCCGTGCTGTCCAGTCGGTCATTGCGCCCATATACCAATTTCCATCCGCAGCCAGACGTGCCTCCACGATGTAATCCCCCACGGCCGCATCAAGAACACGGGTGTCTTCCCAGGTGGTCGGCACTTGTTTTATGAATGCGAAAGATTCCTGCTCCCGTAAATAGTTTTCAGGAACATCACATAACATTTGTAAAGGGCTCTCAAAGACGACATACATAGCCAGTTGATGACATCTCGTCCCCAAACTCATTGGACGGCTAAAGCTCGGAGACCAGTCCCGGAGTTGAGCATTTAGCATCGCTCCGGGCGTGTAATCCATAGGCCCGCAAACCATTCGGGTAAAGGGCAACATGAGGTTATGCTCAGGCCCTGTCTGTTTGGAGTTATCCCATTTACTCCATTCGTTGCCTCGCACACCCTCACGTGTCATTGCATGTGGGAACTCATGACGGAATCCGGTTGGTTTGTAGCAGCCGTGAAAATCGAGTAATAGGTGATGCTCTGCAGTCGCACGGGCAATGCGCTCATAATAATTGACCATTTCCGCATCATTGCGCTGCATAAAGTCAACTTTGATGCCTTTAATACCCCATTTGGAATATTCGGTCATCGCTTTGTCCAGGTCTTTATCCAACGCATTCCATAAAACCCACAGGATTAAGCCGACGCCCTTTTCCTGGCCATATTTTGCCAGCTCAGGGACATTCACTTCCGGGATGGATACCGTCACATCTGTTGTTGGCGACCATCCTTCATCCAGAATAATGTAAGGCAGGCCATTCTTGGCTGCGAAATCAATATAGTGTTTGTAGGTATCCGTGTTCACGCCGCTTTGAAAATCTACCCCATAGGTATTTAAATCATTCCACCAGTCCCACTGTACTTTCCCAGGTTGGACCCAACTGAAATCACCGGTTGCCGGACGATTCAATTGGTAGATAAGCGTATTCGTAAGAAGACCTGCTGCACGATCCTCCATCAGGATAGTTCTCCAGGGGAACGTACGTGTGCCGGGTGTTTTGACCAGGTAATTGGCAGCTTGCGTTACCATAATATCCCGGTCTCTAACTTGTTTTTCCTGGACAGGATACATAGGAAATGTTCCTGTCAGGGTACCCGAATTGGTCCCTAACAACCACAATCCGGGATAATTGTACAAATCCGATTCACTGAGATGCATGTAATGACCGTTTTGGTCAATTAATGCCGGTAAACTGGCGAGACTGTCGAGGGACAGTTTTGATAATTCGTATTTCGGAAATAAGCGTTCATTGTGTGAATAAAAGCTCTCTTCACTGGGGTAATAAACATGGTCTGATGGATTAAATGCATAGGTCACCTGTTCTCCAAGGATGGTTATCGTTCCTGCTATTGCAGCATTCCATCTCCAGGCTACCCCTCGGTCATAGGCACGAAATTCCAAGCCAGTATTGTTTTCAAATTGCAGGTCCAATAAATTGTATTGGTCCCGAATTTGGGCCAATTTCTCGTGCACAACCGGATTGATTATCGCGTCATGACTGGAAGTTTGGGCCGAGTTCAGGGTGTAATCAACCGGCACCTCAGCAATATTCAATCGAATCGGGGAAGCATTGATCCAGGCTTCGCCATTTTTCTCGATGGCATAAAACAGGTCCCCGTCTTCAAGCGTAACGGTCACCTTGATTTTTTGATCA
This sequence comes from Lewinellaceae bacterium, assembly GCA_020636355.1. Classification (GTDB taxonomy): domain Bacteria; phylum Bacteroidota; class Bacteroidia; order Chitinophagales; family Saprospiraceae; genus JAGQXC01. The sequence goes on from JACJYB010000003.1 coordinate 113,680, forward strand.
GGAGAGGTGATCATCCAGGGCTGGCTGTAGCCGAGGGTCAAGAATGCAGGTAATATTGCAATCAGGCAAAATATCCGGAACATGGGGACATGATTTTAAGTGTACAATTTACGCATTTTCCCATTGATTTCCATTTGCTTACTTCCTATTCCACTTACCTGAAGTACCGTCATTGCAAGAGTTCAAATTTTTCCTTTTGTGAAAAACCGAAAGATCATGATTACGAGAATAAGATACAAATAGGCAAAGGCAAAGGACTCTCCACCTAAGGTCCATACCACGCTCATCAGCAAGGTAATTGGCAAGATTGACTTTTCAGACCAGCCATACATACCCGCTTTAATGCGCTGTTTGGTTATGCGCACATGCTGAATTAAACTAAATAAAACGATAAAGCCAGGAAAGAAAAATTGTGCGCCATTTGATAAAAAACCAATCAATAAAATCAGTGTGAATCCGGAAGCAGCTATAAAATGTGCTACCTCAACCTTGTATAATCTATCTTCAAACAATTTTTTGCCGACTGGATCAAAAAGGATAAACCCGTTTGATATAGGGCGAATTAAGGTATAGGAGAACAAAACCAATAAAAAAACCAATAGTGCCGTAGACAATACAAAACCTAGCCAAGTAAAATGGACATATCCAATACTTCTAAGCCAACCGAAAAACAATATAATAGCAATGACAATCAGGATCAGATAGATTTTTCTCGAATTAACCAGAGTAAAGATTGCACGCAAACCGAGCCCATAGAAGAAGAATCTGGACCTAAGAGCATGTTTTAGAGATTCTTTTAAATTATCATCCTCAGGATTGATCCGGAGGGCCTCTTTAAAAAAAGCAGCAGCACGTTTTGGACGTCCGAGCAGGAGATAACATTTTCCTAAATATTCATGCTCCAGCTTACTTTCAGGATTTTTTTGCAAGGCCTGAACCAATAGCTCAATACTATGCTTCCATTTTTTCTTACTGTAGGAAAATCTCCACCGCATATTTTGGAAATTCTCATTATCTGGATCACTTGCCAGGCATTCTGACCATAACTTTACTGCTTCTTCTTGTTTGCCAGCTTGCAGTGCAATATTAGCTGCCAAAAATTTTAGATTTGAATTTTGCGGTTCTTGTTCTATTGCTTGCCAGATTAATTGTTCCGCATTTGAATACTGTTCCTTTTGATAAGAAAGTGCTGCCAGGCCAGCAAATGCTTCAGCAGAATTTGGATTGGCACTTAATAGCTTTGTACAAATAACATGAGTATCTTCTGACCTTCCCAAATCTAAAGTAGGGTGGATTAACAGTTCCAGTAAAAAAGGGTGCTCGGGCAAGCAAGACATAATCAAATCCAGCTCTTTATTTGCCAATTGCTTTTTATTTAGCTCAATCAACTTATTAAGCCGATCAATACGGTTGACTGTTTCCATATTCATATATCATTATTGGCAAGCCAGATATCTATGACCATTTTGTTGCCTTACAGATAAAATTGGCGTATCAACTTACATGTTTCAATTAACTCGAACATTAACCTCAGCTTTTTCGATGATGGGTTCTACCCGCCGTAGCTATGCAAACCAATTAACGAAGCTGCTTTGCGAAGTAATTGATCATAAGCGGACATCACAATTTTAGTTTTTTGATGTATTGAGCTACATCATCGTAAAAGCCGGTCTGGTTTGCATAGTTTGCATAATTTCTTGCTGTAAGAAACCAATCTTTGGTCGTTGGTTTGTAACGTTTTATTTCTTCAAGAATATCATTCGTATTTAATGGAATAACCTTCCCTTCCGATAAGGATGCTTCAAATTTTTTCTCAATTGCTTGTTCTACAATTTGTACCAAATCCGCCCCTGAATAGCTCTCTGTTTTTTCACCAATTTTATGAACATCGACGAATTGTACTGGCTTCCCTTTCAATATTACTTGAACAATTTCATCTCTAGCTTCCAAGTCAGGAGGAGGAACGAAAATCATTTTATCAAAACGTCCAGGCCTTTTAAAAGCGGGATCAATATACCAGGGTGTATTTGTCGCCCCGATGATCAATAAACCATCATTAACATTTTCTACGCCATCCATTTCGGATAAAAGCTGATTGATAACTGACCTGCCAGTATTTCCTCTAAATTCAGTTCTATTTCCCGCCAACGCATCAACTTCATCAATAAATAGAACACAAGGCGATTTACTGCGCGCCAAAGCAAATAGGCTCGAAAGTTTGTGTTCACTTTCGCCATAATACTTATCTAAAATATCATCTATTCCAATATTAATGAATGGCACTTTAATTTGACCGGCTGTTGCTCTTGCTATAAATGTTTTTCCGCAACCTGGCGGACCATATAAGAGGAGTCCGCCACCAATCTTCTTTCCATATGCCGAAAATAAAGAATGGTGTTCCAAAGGCTTGATGATTTTAAGATCTATCTCCCGTTTAACTTGGTTCATGCCACCCACATGACTGAAGTCTATGGTAGGTTTTTCGATCATTCCTCTTAGCTCGAACTCGATTTGATCTGTCCAATCAGATTCCTGGCTTTCGTCAAGTCCTACACCTATTTTTTGAACAAAAGCATTGTCCAGTTCTTCGTCGTGCGCATTAGGATTGATTGACTTCCAGGCTTTGGTAGCTTTTATACATTCTTCATTTTTTCTCAATCGTAGGTAACACAAAGACCGGTAATACAGAATTTCCTCCAGTAAATTATTTTTATTACGGGTCTCCAAGTCTTCACCAACCATCAGACTTGCATTATATTTTTGGGAATGATAGTAGGTTTTAAGTAAATCTACTGCAGCCTCTTCATTATCACGATCCATTTTAAGGATATAAAGCAAATGATCCTCAGCGCTCTGCCACTGTTGAATCTGTTGATACTTCTGTGCAATCAGGTAGCGTAGATAAAGGTTATTTGGTGTCAGGCTTAATGCTTGTTCTAACTGCTCTAATTCCTTCGGGATCATAGGTAAGTAATTATCATTATTTCAGTATGGTATATTTACTTCCGGTAATTTTGCAATGTATTGAATTTTCATTTTACTATTACTATACTTGACTTCTATTAGGAAAAAGGTAAATAGGAGCAATGATCGAATTTAAAGAAGCTTTGTTCAAGCTAATGGCCATTCACAACGTTGGCAACAGCTCCTCGGGCCATCCGTTAGTGCTTACTGATAAGACCGTAATGGTCCATACGGAAGTTTTCCATTTGCTTGTAGATCATTTTCTGGAGCCATTCAAAGACCGGGAAAGTTATGCCTTTGACTTTGCCAATGGTGAGGTGGACCTGAATGCCTGCTACAATCTGGTCAAACGGATATTTGAATACCCGGATCACTTGCTGACTATTTCCCAGGACCTGGCCAGGCACCTCTACGATGCTGCCGTCCACCCGAATATCAAAGACGGCGACTTTTGTGTAGTCCGTTTTGATCAGGTGATCTATGAAGATGAAGTCACCGATGCCCTGGTATTGTGTAAAAGTGAAACGATGGACACTTTCCTGCAATTCCTCCAGGAAGGAAGTACCAATGGTTTACAGGCGCAGACCGGGATACCGGTCGGCCAACTCGATAAAGGATGCCTGATTATCAATACCAACTCCGATTCCGGCTACCAGGTCTACATCATTGATCAAGCGAATAAATCGATCGAGGCCCAATACTGGCGGAAATTTTTCCTTAATGTGACCCCCAGGTCCGATCAATTCCACCAGACGGCTCATCTGATGCAAATGACCAAATCTTTTATCCATCAAAATCTGGGAGATCAAAGACAGATCGATAAAACCGACCAGGTCCATTATCTTAATAAATCCATGGAATATCTCCACACCCATGAACAGGTGAATGTCCATGATTTCACCAACGAAGTATTTGATGATCCGGTGATTCAGGGAGTTTTTGCGCAGTTTCAATCCAACTATCTTGCTGAAAATCAGATGGAAATGGAACCTGTTTTTGATGTCTCTGAAAAGGCGGTAAAAAAATATTCAAGAGTCTTCAAAAGCGTATTGAAGCTGGATAAAAATTTTCATATCTACATCCATGGTGATCGTTCCCTGATTGAAAAGGGCATGGATGAAGATGGCAGAAAATATTATAAGCTTTATTACCAGGATGAACTATGATAGGCAAGGGAACGATTAATCAGGCCCATGAACCCACTAAGATCATTGACCAAGTTTCAATTTTTAGGTAAATTGTATTGGAATATAAATCATAAGATATGAAACAGCCTGTATTTTACCTACTTCTGGGCGCAATGGCGTTATTCATGAGCTGCAAAGCATTAAAAAACATGCCGGAAGCCGAAGCTGCTCCAGAACAGGTTAGTCTTGCGGTTGAACCGGGAAATTCGATTCCACTGGATGTTCAGTTACAAAAAGTTCCCGGGATTACAGTGCAGGGTGAAGGAGCTAATGCTCGTATCCGTGTACGCGGATCAGCGAGCTTCCTGGGAGACAGTGAACCTTTGTTTGTTGTCAATGGCGTACCGGTCTATGGCGGATTCCGCGATGTCTTTTCGATGGTCAATACGGCGCAATTAAAATCAATCAATGTGCTACGTAACCCTTCCGATACCGGTATTTATGGTACGCGAGGTGCTAATGGTGTCGTCGAAATCAAGTATTGACCAAATCCAAACGAGGAGTATGTTTCCATACTCCCCGTTAAAACTTCGGGGTACTAAGCCCATTAAAAGAACCCAACCGGATTCTTATCGTAGGAGATAAGCATGTTTTTAGTTTGCCGGTAATGATTAAGCATCATTTTATGTGTTTCTCTCCCTATCCCGGATTTCTTATATCCTCCGAAAGGCGCGTGTGCCGGATAAGCATGGTAACAGTTTACCCACACCCGACCGGCCTGAATGCCCCGGGAGATTTGAAACGCCTGATGGGTATCCCGGGTCCAGACGCCAGCTCCCAGCCCATATAAAGTATCGTTAGCAATTGCCAAAGCATCCGCCTCATCTTTAAAAGGCGTAACACATACCACCGGGCCAAAAATCTCTTCCTGGAAAACCCGCATTTTATTGTTTCCCTCCAGGATTGTGGGTTGAATGTAATATCCGCCCGAAAGGCCATCATTATACGATGCCTGACCTCCGGCTAATACGCGACAACCTTCTTCTTTACCCAGTTCGATGTAACGAAGTATTTTATCGTATTGGTCCTGGGATGCCTGAGCCCCCATCATGCTCTGCGGATCTAAAGGGTGTCCGATCTTGATGGCTTTCGTCCGTGCTATCACCCGCTCCATAAAGCGATCGTAGATCGATTCCTGAACCAACAGCCGCGACGGACAAGTGCATACTTCGCCCTGATTGAAGGCAAACATCACCGCCCCTTCGATGCATTTGTCCAGGAATTCATCTTCCGCGTCCATTACACTCTCAAAAAACAAATTGGGTGATTTCCCCCCTAATTCAAGGGTGACCGGAACGATATTTTTTGATGCATATTCCATGATCAATTGTCCGGTGGTCGTCTCCCCGGTGAAGGCAACTTTATTGACCCGGGAACTTGAAGCAAGAGGCTTTCCAGCTTCCAGCCCAAATCCATTGACCACATTGAGTACTCCCGGAGGAAGAATACCATCAATCAACTCCATCAGGATTAGAATACCGACCGGAGTTTGTTCTGCGGGCTTAAGAACGACACAATTGCCTGCAGCCAGTGCTGGAGCTACTTTCCACGCAGCCATAAGCAAAGGAAAATTCCACGGTATTATCTGTGCAACTACCCCCAAAGGCTCCAAAATATTCATGGACAAGGTGTTTGCATCCAATTCGGAAGCCGTACCTTCTTCGGCCCGGATAACACCGGCAAAATATCGGAAGTGATCGATGGCAAGCGGAATGTCGGCACCTTTCGTTTCACGGATGGGCTTCCCATTATCCCAGGTTTCAACGCTTGCTAGTACGTCCAGGTTACGCTCCATAATGTCTGCTATTTTTAATAGCAGATTACTGCGATATGTCGCCGATGAGGTATTCCACGCTGGAGCTGCCGACCAGGCTGCATCTAAAGCTTTTTCCACATCCTCTGCGGAAGATCTGGCTATTCGTGTGAAGGAAGCCCCATCGACCGGGGACACATTATCAAAATATTGTGCCTGCACAGGAGGTACCCACTCCCCTCCGATGTAGTTTTCATATTGGTCTTTAAAGGATGGCCTTACGTGCAATCCGATGGCCTCTGAAATGACTTGACTCATTGTATAATATTTTTAAAGGTTAGAACAATAATTTTACTTTCCAGCAAATGAGGTAATTATACCCTCGCAATTGCTTCTAAAGCAAAATTATATCCTGTCGGTCCCGTAAGTCCTGACCGATTCGTGCAAAAAGGTGAACAAATCATGCAAATCATTCCGGAGGCGATTACCGGATACCCATTTCCTTTCGATTATCGTTACATTTAATCAATATTGTTTGGAAGGTCAGCCGAATATTGAAACAAAACAAGTCATTCGCCATGCAGTTGCCACAACAATTTTACCAGGGTAGAAAACTTCAATCCTTGGTTGAGAATCAAACTTCTTACGATGTCAATCATGCTGCCCTGCATATTTTTGAAACACATTTGCAGGCGGAGAGGGTATTGCTGGAGTTTGACAAGCCAGTACTTGCCAGCATGCTGCAGGGAAAAAAGGTGATGCATTTGCAGGACTTGCAATCGTTTGACTTTCTCCCGGGTGAATCCCTCATACTGCCTGCCAATGAAGTGATGTGCATTGACTTTCCTGAGGCCAGTATGAACCATCCAACCCGGTGTCTGGCCATGGCCATATCGGAGGAGAAAATTGGCCTGGTGATGGATTTCATGAATGAGACGATGCCCCGGATAGAAGGAGAAGACTGGTCTTTCCTGACTTACAATTTTCATTTCACAAATGATCACAGCATTTATGAGATCCTGAAACGACTGATTTTCCTCTTTACGGAAAACCATCCTTCGAAGGATTATTTTGTCGACAACATGCTCCAGGAACTCATCATACGGATTCTGCAATCCAATGCCCGAAAATTATATACCGACCAGGCGATATCGCTGGCATCGTCCCATCGTCTTGCCTATATCGTAGACTACGTCCGGAAAAACCTACATCAGCCTCTATCTGTGGAGTCCCTGAGTCAAAAGGCCTATATGAGTCCTTCAAACTTCTATCGCGTATTTAAAAATGAGCTTGGCATCGCACCGGTTGACTTCATCATCAATGAGCGCATAAGGCTGGCTGTCAGCATGTTACGGAATCCAAAACGCAAGATCAAGGATATTTTTATGGATTGTGGTTTTGACAACCGCTCCTATTTTAACCGCGTCTTCAAGCAAAAGTATGGAATGACTCCCAAGTCATTTCAGAAGCAAATTATTCAGGAACAGGTTCAATAGATGCACCTACGATACAGATGGAGCCGATCCCGTAATCTTGCTTACCATCGAATAGTAGAATGATATCCAGGTTTTCGTAAGTTGTTTTTCTGAATTATTTACGGTAGCCAGGCCCTTTTACAAATCGGCCGGGTGTTTCACCGGTATGTTCACCGTTAGCAACAACCTGTTTTCCATTAACCCAGACATCGATCACGCCGGTTGAATACTGATGCGGCTCCTCAAAAGTTGCGTGATCCGCTATAGTGGCAGGATCAAAGACAACTACGTCGGCAAAATATCCGGGTGCCAGCTTACCACGCTTAGCAATCTTAAGGCGTTCGGTTGCCATGAAGGTCAATTTATGGATGGCGTCTTCGAGGGGAATCACCTGCTCGTCCCGAACATATTTCCCCAATAAACGGGCAAAATTGCCATAGGCTCTTGGGTGTGTACTGGATTTCAGGAAAACGCCTTCCGTTGCCGGAGCTTCAGCGTCCGATCCAAAAGTGATGTAAGGCAGTTGTAATTGTTTCTTGATATTTTCTTCAGACATGAGAAAATAGACGGTCCCTACCCTGCTCCCGTCCTGGACGACCAGGTCGCAGATGACTTCTTCCGGAGAAGTATGCCGGATGGTGGCCATCTCGGCTACCGACTTACCGGTGTATTTCTTCAGACTGTCATTTTTGAATCCGGCTAAAAGGACCTTGTTGGGGTCTCCGGTGGCATAATAAAGATTTTCCCATTCCTGAGCGTCAGTCTTCATTTCTGCGATGACCTTTTTGCGAATAGCCGGATCCTGCAGCCTTTTCGCCCAGGCCTCATATCCCCCTTCCTGAACCCAGGGCGGCATGGCCGCATCCAGTCCTGTAGCTCCGGCTACATAATTGTACATATTGGCGGCTACATCAATGCCGGCTTTCCGGGCACTATCAATTTTAGCAATGACCACGTCCATTTTAGGCCAGTTGTTACGACCTCCCGCTTTGAGGTGGTAGATTTCAGCGCCTACATTAGCTTCTTTGGCAATTTGGAGTACTTCATCCACTGCTTCGACAAACTTGTTTCCTTCACTCCGCATGTGGGTAATGTACCGCCCTCCATAAGGAGAAGACGCCTTACACAATTCAATTAATTCATCCGTCTTTGCATAAAAGGCAGGAGCATAAATCAAGGAGGATCCTACTCCCAGTGCACCTTCTTCCATCGCCTCCTCGACCATGTGTTTCATGCGTTCCAGTTCTTCGGCCGTAGGTGGCCGGTCTTCAAAGCCAATTTCATGGATACGCAGTGTTGTAGCACCAACAAAAGAAGCCACGTTAGGGCTGATACCCCGGTCTTCCAAATATTGCAGATAACCACCCAGCGTATTCCAGGTCACATCAAATTTTATATCGCCCTGTTCTTTTAACATTTGCTCCTTCATCGGTTCACTCAATGGCCCCATGGACCATCCCTCGCCCATCACCTCCAGGGTAACGCCCTGTAACAAATCACTCATACCTCTGGGGTCTTCAATCAATGATTCGGTAGCCCAACTCAACATGTTTACAAATCCGGGACTCACCGCCATCCCACCGGCATCGATGGTTTCCGTACCCGTAGCGTTTTTTAAATCTCCTACCGCCGCAATGGTGTCGGCAGAAATACCAATGCTTCCAGCGTACCCGGGAGCACCGGTTCCATCGTAGATCATCGCATGGTTAATAAGGATGTCATAATGGGCACCCGGTTGTTCACAAGCCGGATAAATAAGCACTGTGGCAGCCAGAAATAAAAATTGAATTGAGGATTTCATGCTGGAAAGATTTGAAGTAAGATACACAGATTATCCAGGTTCCGAGGCTCGTTCCGCATGTGAAATGTTTTACTACTTTTGCTGATGGATTATAAAAAGTACGGACAGCTTTCCTTTCTATTTTTTCTTCAATTCTTGCTTTGGGGAAGCTGGTATGTCACCCTGGGTACCTACGCAATCAACACACTTCATTTTAATGGGCAGCAAGTAGGGATAATTTATACCTGTGGAGCGCTTGCCGCAACCATGTCCCCATTATTAAGCGGCATCCTTGCTGACCGGCTGATTCCAGCCGAAAAATTACTGGCTATCATGCATCTTTCGGGCGCTTTGGTGTTGGGCTTACTGACTCAAATTTCCTCTTTCCTCCCCTTTTTCCTGACCTTATTGATTTACAGCATTTTATACATGCCAACCCATGCTTTGACAGCATCGTTGGTCCTCCAGCAGCTCACCGATACTGCTCGTTATTTCCCCAGGATTCGCGTATGGGGTACCATAGGATGGATATTGGCAGGGCTAACCATTTCGGCACTCGCCTGGGAGCGCACCGTGTGGCCACTCTATACCGCTGCCAGCATTTCTTTAGGCTTGGGTCTGTATTGCTTAAAATTGCCACATACGCCACCTCAGGCCGCCGTAAATCAACCCAGGCAACGATTTCTTGAAAGCATTTTTGACCCGGCATTTACCTCTATGTTTAAAGACAAGTATTTTCTGATTTTCGTCACTTGTCTCATACTGGAGCGCATCCCAAGTGCATTCTATTACAGTTTTGTTAATCCGTTTATGGAAGAAATCGGTATAAGTCATACAGCGGCAAAGATGGCTTACGGTCAAGTTTCCGAAATCCTGATCATGTTGATTTTACCCGCATTACTTTATCGCTGGGGCATCCGATATGTCTTGTTTCTTGGTTTATTATTCTGGGGACTTCGTTATGGATTTCTGCTTGCCGGATTGGAGTTGGGGCAAAACGGTTGGATATACCTGGGTTTGGTCGTACATGGGATTTGTTTTAATTTCTCGAATTTGAGCGCTCAGATCTATATGGATAAAAGGGTACCCGCACATTTGAGAAGTACCGGACAAGGGTTTATGACTTTCGCTACCCTGGGAATTGGTGTTACGATAGGGTCTCCGTTAGCCGGGTGGCTTGTACAGACGAATACATTGCCGGACGGTCTCCATCGCTGGAGTCACATCTGGATCTATCCGTTTGTATTTGGCGTTCTGGTAGCCATCGTTTTTGTAGCCTTTTTCCGAGTCGGACCCTATGGCATCCGTAGACAATCACAAACCTCTGTCTCTGGACAATAATCCATTTAATGCCAGGTAGATAAAGCTCCCTATTCCCAATAACAGCGCCAGATACCAGGATGACCACTCCTGCAAGAACAACACGAGCAGCATAAATCCAGCTATTAAGACGATACTCAACACATCGGCCAGTATCGAATAGCGCATCCCTGATCCCAATGGGGCATTTCGAAGTTCCTGGGCGGACTCCTGATGCTTTTTCCAAATCGTCCATGCATCGAGACTGGAATGTTCCTCTTGCCGGAGATCCAGCAGCCCCTGGCGCAATTTTATCTTTTCCGGTTGATGCTTTTTCATTCCAAGTAGTGTTTTAATTTGCTTTTTATGCGGTATAACAAAACTTTGATACTGCTTCGTTGCAAACCCATGATCTTGCTTATTTCTTCATGGGAGAATTCCTCCGCATAGGCAAGCCATAACAAATTACATTCTTTCTCGGACAACTGATTTAATAAGTAGCTCCAATCTAATTTAGCCTGCAGTTGACCTTCCAGTTCCGGTGAGTAATCTGAAGTTTGCGTACGTGGAAAGTTTTCACGCCGGGCCTGATCGATTTGGATCCTGATGGCAATTTGATAGAGATATGCTTTCTTCTGGTTAAAATGTTTACCCCTTGGTGGTTTAGCCAAAAAGCGCAAATAGGATTCCTGCAATAGGTCATCCAGAAAGTCAGGATGAACTCCCCGAGAACGCAAGAAGCCTCGAAGCCCGGACCACGTCGCCTCGTAAAACTGATCAAAGGTGCCAAATTGCACGGCTAGGATGCCATTTGTTTACGGATCAATCGATGGACGACAAATGATCCTCCTCCCAGCATAGCCATAAGGAAAGCCAGTGACCAGCCCTGTTTCACGTGTTGGGGATCTGTTTCAAAGATTCCAAACACAAAGATGACAAAAGCAAGAATCAGCAGGAAAATGCTGATAATCTGGAAAGTCAGTGCCAACGCCTTGAGATTTCTGTTACCATCGTTCCAGCCAAGCAATTGCAGCAATTGCTTGCCTTCTGCCGAGTTCAGGAATGCGGTCAACTCCTGCGGTGAGGCAAATTTATCCAATAAAAAGAGCGTCTGTTCCTGACGTGCTTTCATATTAGACCGGTAATAAAGGTAACGCAGATAGGAAATAAACAGAATAAGTACTAAAAACACAAAGATCAGTGTTGAAGGTGTCATAATTCTTATTTTTTGGGACTAAGACGGTAACCAGCACAATCGGTTAACAAGGAGCGCAAAGATTGCTACCGGATTAGCAAAGCTGACTTGTTTTTTACAAATCTATGCGTATCCGCAAGGTATCGTTTTCAGGAATCTGGACCGCAGCATCTTTGAAATCAGGTGGGCCAAACCGGCCGCGGGCATTGTTGGAAAAACCATAAGGCTCCCTTGGAATACCTAATAGGTTGAAATCCAGTTGACCATTACTGTTGACATCATGAAAAACCTTAACGGCATAGGCGCCTGGCTGAATGCCGGTCGAAAGAAAAACAATCTGATTACTTTGGGAAACAGGAATTCGTCCACCAAAGCCAACTGCCTGATCATCCTGATACTGATCTTCGGTGACGATCGCTATCAATACCTGACCGGTATGATTTTTTAAACCGGCCACCTCCACTTGCAGGTATCCGGCTGGCTCCGGCAAATGAATTGTGAGCCAACCCATCCAGGGAATAATGAAACAGATGAGAAATAGCCGCATGAGGCAAAAGTAACTGGTAAAGCAGAATGCAACCCGCGTTGTCCTAAATTAAATAGCGGTTTTCTCCTACATTGAAGTACTTTTGCATCTTATTTAAAACAGTTTGAATCATGCATCGGGAAATCCACCATTGGTATAGTCCTAATCTCAATAAAGAAATGCCTATTGTAATGTATGGGCATTACGGTTTCGCATTACTGCTTTTACCCACAGCTGCTGCTGACTATTTGGAATACGAGCGATTCCTCATGATCCAGTCCCTGAAGCCACATATCGAAGCCGGTAAAATAAAAGTGTTTTCTGTTAATAGCATTAATGCGGAAAGTTGGCTGAATAATGGCATGCATCCACCCCACAAAGCGATCCGTCATAATCAGTTCAACGAATACGTTTATAACGAAGTCATCCCATTTATCAAATCAAAGACCAGTTACGACACGCCTATCTATGTTACCGGAGCCTCTTTGGGTGCACTGCATTCTGCGAATTTGTATTTCAGACGTCCGGATCTCATCAATGGAGTGATTGCAATGAGTGGAGTTTACGACCTGACAACCTATACCCGGGGTTACTGGGATGATCAGGTTTATTTCAATTCTCCGGTCCATTACCTACCAAATCTTGGTGATGATTTTTACTTGCCCCGGTTGCAATATGCTAACCACATCCACATATTAAGTGGAGCTGGAAATTACGAGAGACCGGATGCCTCGAGGCAGCTTTCCGGTATATTAAGCAGCAAAGGCATTCCGCACGAATTGGACATTTGGGGGCCGGATATGCCGCATGACTGGCCTACCTGGAGGGATATGTTACCCTACTACATTGGCAGCAGATTCTAGCCTGGATCCAAGGGACTTAACTTTCTGATTACCAGGAATTACCGGGTCAACTCAGGCTCATGATCAATCCTAGCAATGATCATACGGGATCATGACTATTGTCATAGCCCAGCTTATTAATGTTGCCGATACTAGCAGTGATCCAAAACATGATCTGCTATGAAAAAATCATCAATACTTTTGCCTGTCCTTTCGTTCGTGTTCTGGATGCTTATGGCCCTACCATATGTAAATGCACAAGTTAACGAGGGGATGAATTTGTTAGGACGCTGGACCGATGGTCCGGTAACTACCGTTTATGTGGATGGCCAACTGGCCTATTACAATATGGGCTCCAGGATGGTTGTTCTGGATATTAAAAAGCCCGCCGATCCGCTTCTGTTAAAAGAATTCGAAACCGTGGGTACGGTTCGTGACATGCAGCGCGTCGGAGACATGCTTTATACGGTGATGGACGAAAATGGATTGGTTGTCTACAACCTCAAAGACATCAACAATCCGCAATTGGTTGGCTCGCTGCCCTTATATTGTTACGATGGAGAATTGGTCGTAAGAGGCTCTTTTGCCTTCGTTTCTGACGGGTTCCAACGGATGTTTATTATTGATGTGAGTAATCCGGCCAAACCGGTTGAAATCAGTAAGTTCCTGCTTGGTTTCAAACCGGATCAAATGATACTCAACCATGAAATCATTTACCTGGCTGGTGGATTTTCGGGCTTGATGGGCATTGACGTCGCCAATCCAAAAATCCCCAAAGTCGTACATAATTATGTCTGTGATTATGTGGGCGATTTGACCTTACTGGACGAACAAATGCTTGCCTTCCTTTCTTCGGATACGCTCCACCTGTTGGATATTAAAAATCCTGAAGACTGTAAATTGTACAAATCCATAGGTGGCTTCGGAGAAATCACGCACATAGCTATGGATAATAACACGCTCTATACCAGTGGTGTCCATGGAAACCTTCAAACGTATTCTCTGGATGCGCAGTATAACATTACACCACTTGGCAGAACTCCTGAAATGGTGGAAGACCCTGTTTTTGAACTGACTGTTGCGGACAATGTCGCCTTCCAGGCTAAAGGTAGCGAGGGATTAACCCTGATCGATGTGACCAATTCCAGCAATCCGGTACTGATCACCACATTCTCTGCTAAAGGAAATAGTGAAGGAATTGCAATTCGGGATCAGGTGGCTTTTGTAGCTCAAATGAAATCCGGAGTTCAAATCCTTGACATCAGTGACCCCGCTGCCATCAAGCCTGTCAGTACCATTCCGGCATATGATGAAGTTTCTAAAGTTGTGGTTGATGGCAATTTATTATATGTCGCAGATGGGGATGCAGATTTTCGTGTGTACGACGTAACCAACTTAATGCAACCTAAGGAGCTGGGCAGTCTGGACTTACCCGATGGTACCGCTGATTTTCTCGTCAAAGAGGGCATGGCCTATATTGCACAGCACAGCCGGGGTGTCTATCTGGCCGATATAAAAAACCCGCAGAATATTAAGTTACTCGGCAATTACGATACGCGGGCCAAGGTGGCCGGCCTTGACCAGATGGATCACTTCCTTTATCTGGCGGATGGAGATGGAGGATTGATTGTATTGGACATTAACAAACCAGGAAATCCCAAGATGGTGGGCCTGTTTACGGATACACGTAATGCCAGAGATGTAGTGGTTAATGACCATTATGCTTATCTCGCAGACTATACCAATGGCATGCATGTCATCGACATCGCTAATCCGGGTGACCCTGTTGAAGCTGGCTCTTTATTCATACTTGGAAGAGCGGAACGAATCTTATTCAACAATCATTTTGTTATTGTTGCTCTGGATTACCGGGGCCTGGCCGTGATGGATGTTCAAAATCCGGAAAGTCCCAAATTGGTTGGCTACTACAATACGTCCGGAAGTGTCCGGGATGTTCAGATCCACGATGGAAAAATTTATGTAGCAGACCATGACGGAGGTATCGCAGTATTTAAACTGGACATCGCAGGTGCAATGACTTATTAAACCCAGGTCTGAAAATACTGCTGAGTGGACCTTAGTGGGACAAACAAAAATCCGGGCTGATTCACCAGTCCGGATTTTTTTTAAGCGGCTTTCCTTTTCGATTGCCAACTTAAAAAGGTAATGCTGGCGACAATGCACAATCCTCCCACAATCTGTAACATACCCAGGCGCTCTCCCAGCAGCCAGTGCGCCAATGTAATGGTTGAGAGTGGGCCTACACTGGCAATAATTGCTGCCTTGGCAGCGCCAATCCGGGCTATGGCCATGTTGACCAGATAGGACGGAATGACGGTCGCAATAAATGCCATAGCCAATGCGATAGCCCACAATTGCCAGGGATAATGCTGGAGATAAAAAGAGCCTCCGTGTTCAATGCCATAATGCACAATGACAGAAATGCAGGCAATGATCATGGACAAGCTCGTAAATCGCATCACACCAAATACTGGAATTAATTGTTGACTCAAAATAAGGTATAAAGCAAAGGTAAAAGCACACCCCAATACCAGAAATACACCAGTCCAGAATCCCGGAGACCATGACATGGTGATTAACTGTTTTCCAAATAACAGGATCAACCCAAGATAACTTATCCCAATCGTTGTCCACTCACGGCCCTTGACTTTGGTTCCGATCCAAAAATGAGCCATGATAGCTACTAATGACGGGTAGATGAAAAGAATCAATCGCTCAAGACTGGCATCAATATATTGTAAGCCGGCAAAATCCAGTAAACTCGAAAAATAGTAGCCAAGAACAGCACTAACGATCAGTAACAACCAGGATTTTGGGGGATATGGTTTCGGCGATTGTTTCCGGGAAGAGATCCACCAGGTTACCAGGTAAAATGGCAGCGCCAAGCTCATTCGTAACAACAACAAGGTAATGGTATCCACCTCAAGCCGGTAGGCCAGTTTCACAAATACCGCTTTTGTGGAAAAGCAAAGTGCACCGGCTATGGCCAGGGCGACACCGATCTGGTTGTTTTGCGATGAGGTCATTAACCCGCTATTTAGCAGGCCAATTTATGGCAGTTCCGCCATTTCGAAAACCTTGGATTGTCCTGTTATACGATCTCCAATCAGGCACTAGGATACAAAATCGGGCAGCTTAACACGTGCAAGATCTTGTCTTAATGCCTGGACATGGAAATGGAATGCGTCGAGCATCCATCCGGGCCATCTATGGCTATCCCGGCCAGATCTAATGACGATCCATTCCAGAAATGCTTGGTATTCGCTACGGACTTCAGCGGCGTTTCTTTCGCGCAATGCAAACAACAATCGATTCCCGTTATATGCTTTCAGGTCTTCTGCCAGATCCTCAACATCATCCATGATCTCCGTCATGTAATCAAACGCTATCCAACTGGATTTCGGAATTTGTGTTGTCACCTCCGGATAACGGTCATACACCAGTTGGCGCATTAACTTCACGTCACAGGATTTATGCCAGTAAAAAGCACGAATATTGAGGCTGGCAGGTGTTTTGCCCTTTCTGATGGCTAGTTCCCGTTGCATATAAATATAGAATGAATGCAACAATGATTTTATCTGTTCCGGACGGTACCCAAATCCGGTTAATTGATCTTCGCAGGTTGACCACAATCCTGAAATTATCTTTGAATCAGGCTTCCAGGTTTCTTCCAGATACTTATCCAGCTCATAGATGTGATATTGCAGCTGGATGAGTCGTTGGTAGAAGTCTTGCCGGTCGGCATCCAATCCCTTACCAAGACTCAATAACCAGGGTAGTTGTCTGAGCTCAAATAACGCTTCTATTTTATGGATCAATTCCTTATTCACACCAACGAGATATAGACTTTAGTCCGGCTCCAAAGATAGCATTTGCCCGGTTATCCTTCGTGCTGAAGGTCTTCATCCTTAAGAAATCCCCATACGATCAGAAACTGAGCGACCAGATAGGTGATCATTATCCACCAATGGCTTCCTGGAATCGGAGCAATGAATTTATCATAAGCCAACAGGCTATCCGAAGCCATAAAAAATAACGCCCCTTGCCAGACTTTGCCATGACCTGGGTGTCTTCGATTGCGCGCTATGGCCGCAGATGTCATCATTGTAATGATCACCATATAAAAGTATACCGGGATTTTCAATGCCTCGAGGTGTGGTGAAAGATACCAGCCGTATACGATCAGAAAGCTCCAGAGAATTAATATAAGGTTTACTTGCCAATGCTTGAGAGCTCCACGCTGGCGCAAGAAAAAATAAGCATACACCATATGCGTTAACAGAAAAGCCAACAAGCCGGCGATGAAGTAAAACAATCCATCCTGGGTAAGTAATACATCTCCTACCCAACTGGCAGTAAGCGCCAGATAAACCCAAACCAATTGTGTTTTACTTTGCTGCCAATACCAAATCATAAGGGCCGGTATCAGCACGGACTTGGTGATAACCGCTAATGAATCCGCCGAAAACTGGACAGCAAAAAGGTGAATGATGCTTACCAACACAAACTGCCAGAACCAACCATCAAACCGGTTAGAAGACAATTTCTGAGGTTTGCTTTTTGCCATCCCTAATGTATTCAATGGTTGTTTTATCCCCACTGTTGAATTTACCTAGGGCATCCATATAACCATAAATATCTTTCACATCCACGTCACCCAGTCGGATGATGACATCTCCTTTTTCCATCCCTGCTTTTTCAGCCGGACGATCGGATAATACGCCATCTATCCGCATTCCGTCTCCTGCTGTATAGGTATAATCCGGCATGACGCCAAGGGTAACTTTGAAGGAGGATGCTTTTTTCCCACTATCGTCTTTGGTTTTAGTAAATGCCAGTTTAGGCTGATCATCAAGTGACAGGATCAATCGGATCATATAGTCCGATACATCTTTGATGCCCTCATAATTGATCAGTTCCGAGTCATCGGATGGCTTATGATAATCCGTGTGTTGCCCGGCAAAAAAATGCAATACCGGCATGTCCTCCAGATAAAATGACGTATGATCCGAGGGACCTACTCCACTGTCGGTAGTTTGAATGGTCAAGTCCCCTTTTTCCTGTTCGAGCAGATCTTTCCAAACCGGAGAAGTTCCTGCACCATTCACCACCAATACGTGTTCTTTGTTCAGGCGACCGACCATGTCCATATTCATCATGTAATTCACCCTATCCAGGGAAATGGTTGGGTTTGCTGCGTAATACTTTGAGCCGAACAATCCATATTCTTCACCAGAGAATGCGATAAACAATACATTTTCTTTTAGTGCCGCATTATTTTTCAAGCTCTCAGCCAGGTACAGGAGTGCCGCAACGCCGCTGGCATTGTCGTCAGCGCCATTATGAATGGCAGGCTCTCCGGTGTATAAGCTTCCGGTATGTCCGAAACCCAGGTGGTCGTAATGGGCGCCGATGACAATCGTCTGGTTCGAGCCTTTGTCCAAATAACCCACAACATTTTTACCATGTACCGTTCTTGGTTCTTTAATAGGGTCCGCAGCGTGCGGGTTTGGCCTTTCTTCGAAGGTAAATGGTTGAAAAAAACCATCCGTTCCGACCGGAGTCAATCCGATGTGGGCAAATCGATCGGCCACATATTCAGCGGCAAGGGATTCCCCTTCGGTTCCTGTTTCCCTTCCCAGTAACAAGTCGGAAGAGAGGTAAACCACATCCACTTTGATTTGTAACTCAGACTGTGAATTGCCGAGTGTGGCTAAAAGTAATAGGCTATAGAAAAAAAGTTTTCTCATGTCAGCTAGCTTAGTTATGCATTTATAATCAGTTTCTTCCTTTTTTGTTCCAAATCTGCTTTCTCTTTTTCAATTGCAGGCAATTCTGCTTTCAAAGAACCATGCAACCGAAGTACCGTGTCCCGCACTGCTATGCAGTTCGCCAGGGAATTTTTAATCTTGCTTTGAATGATCCAATCCGAGATAAGGTTGTCAAAAAACATATCCAAAAATCCGGAAAATGATTCCAATTGGAATGGAAAAATAAATTCCCGGTGATACACATCACGCAATTCATCCCCAAACCGCTTCAATTCCATCTGGACGTTATACGATATGGTTCGGGCTTTATCAATACTTGACTTTTTCATAAAAGAAGGAGCCGGTCCCCGAGATGCCATATCCCAATTGCCCCAATTCCGCGCCTGGTTGAGATAGCCGATCATTTGACTTAGTGAATTTAAAGCCACTTCTCCCGCTGCAATTGCTTCATTAACCTCAACACGGACCCGGATCAACTGATCCATATCCTTATCTATTCCACGTAATCTCTGGGCTGTCTGATTATTCAGGTTCAGAATTTCTTTCTCCCGCAATGCAATTAGACGCTCCAATTCTGCATCCAACTGTGATTTACCATCCAATTTTTTAATCAGCGTTTCACGCTCAAAATTGAGTAACTCTAATGCTTTCCGTGCTTCATTAAAGCGAAGGAAAGCCTGTAAATAATCCTGGCGTTCTTTCTCTACCTGCTGCTCCTTATTCCCCAATACCTGATGGAAGACCGACTTAAGGCTCAGCTTCTCAAGCCGCTCATATTCAGCCTGTTCTTTATCAACAATCCGTGACAATTCCTCCAGCTGTTGATGTGCTTCGGTAATCCGTTCCTCCAGACTCGTCACGTAAGCAGCCACTTTCCCCAGCTGATGCTGTGCTCCAATAGTTTTTTGCAGCTGTTCCTGTATGGTACTCATGAAGCATTATCTTTATCTCAAAGATATAAAAGCCTGATTATGGAGCAGGAGCAATTGCTGGAAATATCACCCAATATAGGATCGGTACATGTATTATGGAACCATGCCGTTTCAGCACAGGGAGCCATCTCATTGGCACATGGAGCTGGTGCCGGCATGCATCATGCTTTCATGCAAGCCATCGCAGAACGTTGGGCTGCGTTGGGTTTCCATGTATTGCGATTTCAATTTCCTTACATGGAAGCAAAATCTCCCCGGACCGACCGGCCTCCGGTTGCGATAGCAACCATTAAAACTGTCGTGGAATACATCCAAAAATCATATCCGCAGCTTCCCGTATTTGCTGCTGGCAAGTCTTTTGGGGCAAGGATGTCATCGATGTATGCGGCTGAAGTCCCCGATCCTCCGATCAGGGGATTGATTTACCTGGGTTATCCGTTACATGCTGCAGGTAAACCTTCACTGGACCGAAGTAAACATTTACCAGAAGTGACCGTTCCCCAACTGTTTATGCAGGGAGAGCGTGATACGTTGGCCGAGATCCCATTGATCCGGCAGGTCTGTCAGGGACTTCCCTTAGCTACGTTACTGGAATATCCTATGGCCGACCACTCCTTCAAACGTCCGAAAAAGAGTGGCTATACCCAGGAAGAAACATTAGACTTGTTAGCTCAGGACGCGGTGGATTGGATCACACGCTTAAATTCCGAAAATGCTTAACTTCCCAATCTTAATTAGCAACCATCATTAAAGGAACTCCATTTATGTCGAAACGAATTACACTTGTTGCAATTTTTGGCCTGGCACTGTTATTAAAACTGGAAGCGCAGACCACACAAAAGCCTGCTTTACATGCAAAACATTGGATGGCCATTACGGGTAAGCCATTAGCGGCGACAGCCGGAGCCTCCATCTTCCAACAAGGAGGTAATGCCATTGATGCTGCCTGTGCCATGATAGCCGCAACGTCTACCATGTGGGACGTCTTGAGCTGGGGCGGAGAAACCCAGGCTTTAATCTATAACCCGCACACAGGTAAAGTTATCGGCATCAATGCCCTGGGTGTCGCTCCAACTGGCGCCACTCCCGATTTTTTCCTGAATAAAGGAATGAATTATCCTCCCGAATACGGGCCATTGGCTGCGGTCACACCCGGAACACCCGGCGGTATCTGCACCATGTTGGCAGAATACGGAACTATGAGCTTGAAGCAAGTACTGGCTCCGGCTATGACGCTCGCCTCCGGTTATCCGATTGAAAAACAAACCGCAGATGGTATTGAGCGCCAAAAGAAAAGGATCAAAGACTGGAAATATTCCAAGGAGATTTTCCTGACCCATCAGGGTGAAGAGCGGGAAGCGCCTTATCCTGGTGAGATCTTCAAACAACTTGATTTGCTGGCCACGCTACAAAAAATGGTGGATGCAGAGGCCAATGCACTCAAGATGGGGAAATCAAGGAAAGAGGCTATTTATGCAGCATACGATCGTTTCTACAAGGGAGATATTGCGGATGAATTCGTCCGCGGTGTTAAAGAAGAGGGCGGACTGATCACAAAAGAAGACCTGGCTAATTGGAAAGTATACATTGAAGAGCCTGTTTCAACCAATTACAAAGGCATCGAAGTATACAAGCTAACCCACTGGGTACAAAGCCCGGTAATGCTTCAGGCGTTAAATATGATTGAACAAATTGACATCGGTTGCCTGGAATACAATACCGCAAAATACCTGCACATGCTTTACCAGGTCATGAACATGAGTTTCGCTGACCGCGACTTTTACTACGGAGACCCTTACTTTCCTCCGGTAGAACCGATCAATGGCTTGTTATCTAAAGATTATGCAAAGGAACGGGTCAAACAGATCAACTGGGAGAAAAACGATACCAAAGTTGCACCGGGCGATCCCTACCCCTTCCAGGGAGGCATCAATCCGTATATGGACCTGTTAAAAAAATGGGGCTCCTCGGTTTCCGATGCGAAGCCGATGCGTCCAAGCGGTGAATTCCCTGACTCCTCTTTTTATGCTGGCACCACTTCGGTGCAGGCCGCCGATGAAGAAGGATGGGTTGTATCCGTGACACCCAGCGGCGGTTGGATACCCGCGGTCGTTGCAGGGCATACCGGTGTCGGTCTGAGCCAGCGGATGCAAAGCTTTGTGCTTAAAGAAGAAGAAAATCCATTTAATGTAGTAGCTCCGGGAAAGCGACCACGGGCAACCCTTACTCCCACCCTGGCACTTAAAGACGGTAAGCCTTATCTGTCCTTTGCCGTTCAGGGTGGCGATTCCCAGGATCAGAACCTCCTGCAATTCTTCCTGAATGTCGTGGAGTTTGGTATGAACGTACAAGAAGCTGCCGAAGCGGCCAATATCAACTCATTCCAAATGCGAGGTTCTTTTGGCGAACATGAAAACCGGCCTGGCGTGATGCTTATCCGTGATGACACCCCTCCGTGGACGCGTAAGAAATTGCGTGAAATGGGCTATCGCCTGGAAACCGATGACCGGACTTCAGGCCCAATCAATGCCATCTATTTTGATTGGAAAAATGGCTCCATGTGGGGAGGTTCCAGCAATCACGGAGAAGATTACGGAATTGGATGGTAACAATGTTCTGGTGTTCTGGTGTTTTGGTGTTTTGGGACTAGGGCAATAGGTGATGTTGTAAAAAATTGCATTGTCAAATTCATCAACCCATCGTAACTTCATGCATTCTCCACCAACACCTAAACACGTAAAGCGGCAGTAGCTCAGTTGGTAGAGCATCAGCTTCCCAAGCTGAGGGTCGCGGGTTCGAATCCCGTTTGCCGCTCTTCTTTTTCCCAGATCATCGCTCCAGAAGCTATTCACAGGAAGATTACGGGATATTTCATTATGGATTACGGAAGGAGCGGGCAAAAAGAAAAGGGTGTCCTTAAAGTGTGTCTATTACTTCCGAAGAGTTTGTTCCAAAAAAAGGCTGACAGTGCCCGCTCCCTTTGGATCGTGGGAAGGCGTCATTTTAAAAGGGAAAATGATTGTTCCATTGTATTTCGAGATCAACTGTCAGCCACAGGTATGCCATGAGATATACTGGTTCGCTTACTTCCTTGTTCGTTTTCAATGACTAAATTCGATGGAAAGCAATTGATTCCCAGCAAATATTTTCCCCATTAATTAGGGGAAAAATCCCCTGACCGATATCCAAAGGAAGACGTATAGATTACTTATAACTTACCCAAAAAACAAATTGATCCCAAGTTTTCCCGGCCTACCAGGGGTACCCTGGATCCCTCAGGGTTTATCGGGGCTCGCAGGCTTACATTTTCGTGATAGGGTATGGCGTCGAAATTCTTCCCACCTAACCCTTTGATCAATTAATCTCTTGCAATCTCATGGAGTAATAATTGGCGATTATTAGGGTCCATTTCGTTTGGATTTCTTTTGATTTAAATTAATCTCCTTGCAATAACCATCCGGTATAAACAATTTTCCAGGTTCCGTTGATTTTTTCAAAGATCCAGGTTTCCCGACTGAGGCC
Organism: Lewinellaceae bacterium; assembly: GCA_020636355.1. Taxonomy (GTDB): domain Bacteria; phylum Bacteroidota; class Bacteroidia; order Chitinophagales; family Saprospiraceae; genus JAGQXC01. The sequence goes on from JACJYB010000003.1 coordinate 136,947, forward strand.
GGGGATATCATAAGTCGGATCCCCGGTGTACATGGTTTGGAAATAATCGCAACCGGCGAAATGGCCTGTCCGTCAAAGCTTCACCAGATAACCGGTGGTTTGTTCAGGGGTGCTTAGGGGGTGCCCTGGTAACGTCTTTTCACCCGATTAACCGGTAAATGGCGATAGATGGCTTCCATAAATGGATCTCCCGGATCGATCTTTTCTGTAAAATAGTCCGGATTGGTTTCCCTATATAACGGGGTACCGGCAAATGTTCGATACTCATGGTGACCGATGACATATTCGATGTCCGGGTACTTTTTAATCAAATAACGGATCAAACGTATATTGGCTTTTAACTGAGCTTTGGTTAATGGATGACCCGCATTGTCGCCAACATTTTCAATCCCTAAAGCACAATAGTTTAGACCGATCACATGTCGCGCAAAATATTTTTCGGGCAACAGTTGATAGATGGTGCCATCCTGGTCCACCAGAAAATGGATTCCCACATTTAATGCACTGGCAGATTGAAGCAACGGCCTTCCAGGCAGTATGCTTGGATAAAAAGCCTGATAAGATCCTTCAAAAGTAGGTATCGCCGTCCAATGGACAACAACCATCCTTGGTGTAATAAAAGGACTGTCTGCCTCCAGTCCATGCCTTTCATGCAAGTACTGCAAAGAAAGTTGAATACGAGTGCTGTCCCAGATGATGGGCTTCTGGACAATCTTCCGATTGACAGGAGTACATTGAAACATACCAATCGAAATGGCTGCTAAAACGATTAATCGGCCAACAAAAAACTGGACTTTCATCATTGTCAATTTTGAAACAAGTTAATGAATGGTGATCAGGGAACAAATCGCCGGATAAGTTCCTTCAATCGGGCTAAAGAAATATCCATCTCTGATTCCGTTTGAGAAGCAAACCCCAAACGGGTAGCATTCAAATGGCTCGAATAATTCTCAGGATCAGGCAAATAAAATCCTTCTGCAGCGGCTTGTTTCACGATAGCACGAAGCGGCACGACTTCTTTAAAATTAGCCCATACCGCCATGCCTCCGGCTGGTTTTTGAAAGTAAATCAAATCAGGAAAATCATGCTGCAGGCGATGGCAAAAATGATCTCTCCGTTGGTGATAAACTTTTTGAGCTTTTCGCAAATGACGCTGCATCTCTCCATCCCGAAATAGTCGCGTGAAAACGGATTCAAGCAAATGATCACCTTGCCGGTCAATAATCCTCCGATGCTTACCCATGGCTTCAATCAACCGGCCGGGGCCAACAACAAACCCTACGCGCAATGCCGGGGCTACGGATTTACTGAATGAGCCTACATAAATGACCAAACCGCTGGTGTCGGCGCTGGCTAAAGGCATCACAGGATTTGAGTCGTACTGAAAGTCGTAATCGTAATCATCTTCAAGGATACAGAACCGGTATTCCCGTGCGAGCTGGAGCAATTGAACCCGGCGCTCCGCCGGCATGGTTGCGGTCGTCGGATAATGGTGATGCGGGGTGACATAGACCATCCGGACAGATTGGTCCATGCATAACTGCTCCAAGGCTGTAATTTGAATGCCCCCTTCATCAATGGGCACGCGCATTATCTTAGCTCCGCTTTGTCTGAAAATCAAATCCGCAGTTGGATAAGACAAGCTCCCTGTGACAACGATATCTCCCGGTTGCAGTACCGTATTTGCAGCTAAGTAAATTCCCATGGTGCTTCCACGGGTAATCAAACAATCAGATTCGGATAACGGAATGCCACGGGTACTCCGGATAAATTCTGTCAAAATTGTCCGCAATGACCTGGACCCATACACTTCTCCATAGGAAAGCGTGCCTTTATACGATCCGGATCGTAAAGCGGCTCGGTAAGCTCTGGCAATTTCTATGGTCGGCAAAAGTCGAATATCCGGCAAGCCTTCGTCAATAAACATCTCATATCCTGAAGAAATGCGAGGCGTGGTGAGATAGGACACCGGATTCCATGGATATCCCGGCATAGACCTGATTCCCTTCCCACCTTCGGAAAATGGATTAGCCTGGATGTCCGGAATCACTCCACACACGAACATACCCCGACTACCTTTGCTCTCAATCCAGCCTTGAATGACCAATTCGTCATAGGCCTTCGAAACGGTGAGTCGATTCACGCCAATTTGCAGGGAAAGACTGCGAGACCCGGGCAATCTGGTCCCCGGACGAATAATACCTTGTTGGATCAGATTAATAAACCGGTTACTGATCTGGATGTATACAGCCGTATTATCAGACCTGCTATACGAAATGAGCGATGCTATACCTTCCATTTATTGCCCAAGTGGATGATCAAATATCTCAAAATTGGATGACTTAAGTAGTCCATCAAGCAATTATTTTTGGGTCATAATTGATGGAAATGAAAAAGACCAGTCTGGCACAAGGAAGCCGTTATTACCCAAAGCGTTATGACTTTTCAATCGAAAAGCGGAATGCAATTCTTGACGAAGGTTTGATTTGCCATGTTGGATTTGTCCGGGACAGCAATCCGGTAGTCATTCCTATCGCCTATTGCAGAATAGATGACACGATCTATCTGCATGGGTCCGTTGGCAGTCATTTCTTCATGGATATGGCCAAGGGTATTCGGTTGTGTATTACGGTTACGCATCTTGATGCATTGATCATGGCCAGATCCATCATGAACCATTCCATGAATTACCGGTCCACCGTTTTATTTGGCACTTCACGACTGGTTACTGATGAAAAGGAATTGCAGGATGCAACCCAGGCCTTTGTCGATCATGTTATACCCGGAAGATGGGAGGATGCACGCCAACCAACTCCAAAAGAAATGCAAAAAACCACCTTTATAGCAGTAACTATTGATGAGTGGTCGGTTAAGTGCCGTGAACATGGAGTGGGTGATGATGAAGGCGATCTGGATTTACCCGTATGGGCCGGCATCCTGCCGGTGGGCCTTACCTGGCAAGAACCAGTAACAGATCATGGAGGTTCCAGGGAAGTTGAAGTTCCCGATTATGTCCTGAATTATCGCCGTTGATATTACCCGGGTAGTTACGGTTCAGCCATTCGATTCCTCCACTCGCGGAATCCCAGCACAGATAACACCAGGTACACGACGTAAAGGCCGGAGGTAACCCATATTCCTTTGAATCCATAGATAACAATCGCGACGACATCAACGACAATCCATATCAACCAATTTTCCAACCTTTTCCGGGCAATCAGGTATTGTGCCACCAGACTGGCAACCGTTGTAAAAGCATCCGGATAAGGATAAGAGGCGTCGGTATATCGATTCATCCCGTATCCCCAGAGTAAACTACCGATTACAATCAAGATCAGGTACCCCCATCGTTGGATATTGGGCAGCCAGGTGATCGTCAATAAATCTGTATTTGCTGTATTGGGAACTTTGGTTCTTCTGGTCCATGCATAAAGACCGTATGCATTCAATACGACATAGACAACGTGTAATATCGTATCGGAATACAGCTTGTTAATCCAAAATATATAAACGTAAATGCCAACGGAAATCAGGCCAAATATCCATGCCCAGATATTTTCCCTGGTTAGTAGATACACACATAGAATGCCACTGATTGCAGCTACCCATTCCAATATTTGATCGATCGGACTCATCCCTTTGAAACCTAAAATTAGGGAGCAGGGTTGGATATACGCCGGTGCACCTGATTGATTGCATTAAGTATTTCCGTAGATAACTTCAATTCTGCCGAATCGATATTTTCTTTTAACTGAGCCATACTGGTTGCACCGATGATATTGCTGCATAAAAATGGCCTTTCATTGACGAAGGCCAACGCAAGCTGAGCTGGGGTTAGGCCATTTTCTTCCGCAATTTGGATATACTGCGCGGTGGCAGCATATGCTTCCTGACTGTTGTAGCGGCTCATCTCCTGAAATTGGTTGATCCGGCTTTGCTTGCTTGCCGTACCATTATGGTACTTGCCCGATAGTAACCCAAAGCCCAGAGGCGAATAAGCGAGTAAGGGTACATTTTCTCGAATACTAACTTCGGCCAACCCTACTTCATAGGAGCGGTTCAATAAGCTGTATGGATTCTGCACTGAAACACAGCGAGGCAGGTGATGCATTTCAGCCAAATGTAAAAAATGCATAACTCCCCAGGCTGTTTCGTTCGATACACCCCAGTGACGGATTTTACCCTCCTTGATCAGCGAATCCATCGTGCGAACTATTTCCAGAAAATTGTCTTGCCAGGAATCATCTTTAGCGTATTCAAAGCCCAACCTTCCGAAAAAATTTGCTTTCCGTTCCGGCCAGTGCAACTGATATACATCCAGGTAGTCCGTTTTTAACCGCTGAAGGCTTCCTTCCAACGCTACGCGGATCGAATCACTTTTGAAATTAATGTCCTGGCGTATGTATTCAATCCCGGCGCGGGGACCCACAATTTTACTTGCCAGAATAAGGTCGTCACGTTTTCCACGCTTTTTCAACCAGGACCCTAAATATTTTTCGGTCAATCCCTGATTGTAATCTCTGCTGGGAATGGCATAAAGCTCCGCTGTATCAATGAAATTTATCCCTCTTTCCAGGGCATAGTCCAATTGTTGGTGTGCATCCTGCTCTGAGTTCTGTTCACCCCACGTCATTGTTCCTAAACAAATCTTGGAAACTTTGAGGTCGGTATGACCCAGTTTTCGATATTCCATGCTGTTGATCTTTCCGATTCGACCAAAGGTAATAAATGTATCCCGGTGGCGGGGATTCAGGTTCGGTTAGAATTATCCTGAGATCATTTAATTCAGGTCAACTCCACACAGTTAAACGAATGGCCACATTCAAATTCATAACCATGTCAATAGTGCCTGCTGGACTTAATGGCCCAAAAAATTCCAGCTAATTTTATGATAAAATTCATAGCTCCCGTTAGAACAAGCTCAATTGCGGATCCTTGTATTTGCCATACAACGTCAGGTCAAAGTCATAGTTGACTGCTTCGTTGTTTGAAAAATATTTCTTTCGCGCCAAAGCCATTTGTTCATGGATGATATCAGCGTATTTGCCTTCTCCCCGCATCCTAACACCAAATCGGCTATCATTGACCTGACCTCCGTGAACAGATGCAATTTTATTCATTACTTTCTCATAACGATCGGGAAATTGACGTTCCAGCCAATCTTTAAAGACCGGCTCCACCTCCTGATTAAGCCGCACCAAAATAAATCGGATGTCATAAGCCCCATTTTCAGCCGCCAGGCGAGCCACATCAAATAGCTCATGATCATTCATGGAAGGTATTACCGGGGCCATCATGACGTTGACCGGAATACCTGCTCCACTTAAGGCCTGGACGGTTTCAAATCGTTTTCGATAAGTAGCTGTTCGGGGCTCCAAGACCTGACGCAACGTTTCATCGACACCGGTAATGGAGATGGCTACTTTGACCAGACGATGATCAGCCATGTCATGTAAAATATCAAGGTCCCGCAAAATCAGGCTATTTTTTGTGATGATGGAAACGGGCTGCCGGTATTTCCAGGCAACTTCAAGGAGCTTACGAGTGATCCCCAACTTTTTCTCAATGGGTTGGTAGCAATCGGTATTCCCGGAAAACATCACCGGCCGGACTTTCCAGTTGCGCTTGGAAAGGGCATTACTAAAAAGAGCCGGAGCATCACGCTTAACCAGAATAACCGACTCAAAGCTTATCCCAGCATCATACCCCCAGAAATTGTGGCTTGGTCTCGCATAGCAGTAAACACATCCATGTTCACATCCCTGATAGGGATTCAAGGACAGGTCATAAGGGATATCCGGGCTCTTCACATCATTCACAATGGTCTTCGGGTAGATGTTGATGTATTTCGTTCGCACGCCATCTACTGAAAGTTCAGCTACTTTCTGTTCGTTAGAAAACCGATTGGGCAATAAAACCTGCGCTCCCCTACCTTTCTGAACAACGGGGAGCTCAAACAACATTGTCGATTTATCCGTCATAATAATGCCTGATTAACCGACTAATGTACAATTAATATCCATACCCAGCAAGTCATATAAAAAAAAGGCAACATGTATTTTACATGCTGCCTTGGGATATCCATTTATATCTAGATATCAGGTTGGTTTTCTAAATTGACTTTAAATGTACACCAAATCAAAGGAAGTTCGCTAGAAAATCCCCTAACTTGTAGCGACGTTTTTTGAACTGGTCCCCATATATGGACAACCCAAAAAAAGCTGATCTGTTTTCCGAAAAGTGGTTTGAATGGTGGGAGCGATTGCCCATTTGGCTCATCTTATTTGTCTTACTGGTGTCGCACAAATGGGGTATTGACCTTTCCGGGGGTGAAGCACATTACCTGGCTTATGCCAAACACTATATGGATCCGGAATGGATCCCAGGCTCCTTTACTTTTTCTGAGGAACCAGGCTCCCGGATGCTTTTTCAGTTGGTTTTTGGGACGCTTGCCAGGTACTTCGACTGGAGTACTCAGGTGGGACTGTTTCGGCTCTTTAACTTTCTGCTTTACGCCGTTTTTCTGGGTAGACTGGTTCGCTATTTGGGTATTCCAAACTGGATCACATTTATCGTATTCGAAATATACCTCGTTGCTACCCAATGCTTTTTTGCATCGGAATGGATATTTATCAGTTTTGAACCCAAGACGATGGCCTATGCCTGCCTCTTCGCTGGAACACTTGGATGGCTGAAAGGCGCATGGCGTACGAGTGCCTGGTGGATGACGCTGGCTACTTATTTTCATTTTCTGGTGGGTGGGTGGTTTATGCTCACCATTGCGATTGTTTCTCTATTTCAACGAAAGGGCCGCAAAACCATCCGCATGATCATCTGGTATGCAATCGGCATTGCACCATTACTCCTGTATATCTACAGCGTTGTCGCGACCGTTCCTGATGAGCAAAATGGTATTCGCGCAGACTGGATCTACGTTTATTACCGGTTGCCTCACCATCTGGGGCTTTTCAAAACCGTGCCCTACTTCATCCAAACCCACCTGACGGGTGTTTTATGGACATTATTCTGGTGGGTCCTCATCTGGTCGCAGCGCCGGGTTTGGCAAGGCTCCCGTCCATGGCATCTCTTGAGACAACTCCATTCGGCAATGGGTCTCTTTATGGTGGTCTTTTTAATCGTCGCCTGGGTTGATGCAACATTTCTGGATCATTCGGGAGGACTGTTGTTAAAGTCCTACCCTTTCCGCCAGGATGCGTTATTCAAGCTTTTCACTTTTCTACTTGTCGCTTTCTGGATCTACCGGTTTTTCCAGAACCGAAAGTGGTTACGATATCTGGCATGGTCTCCAGTGCTATTACTCATTCTGACCATTGCCCAGACCAACAATAATATTAACCGCAATAAACGGTTTGTCAATCGACCGGAATATTTCGCATTAACCAATTGGATCGAAGAAAATACACCCAATAGATCCATCCTGGTCCCCTATCATATTCCTGAAAACGAACGGATATCGCTGGGGTTATTCAGTGGCAGGGATCCCTGGGTGGAATGGAAGTTCGTTCCTGCCGGTACAGAGAAAATCTATCCCTGGTATAACCGTGAAATGCAATTGGATACCTTTCAGAGGACTGGTAATATTACACCAATCGCAAACCAAATTGGCGAGAATACGCCTTTGATCATAACGCGAGACGTGGATTTACCGGACACCTCCCAGCTGCATCGAATTTACCGCAATCCGGGATTTATGGTCTGGACTTATGATCCGGAATGAGCGATTCCAAGTCGGCCGGTGAATAATTCACTGATTTTAGGACTTTATGATCCTCCCTGCGATAAACCAGATAAGCTTCATCCTTTGCAACGACAATACTTTCGGTACCATCTTTGGCCCGATAATGTTCCTGTGTTTGCTGAGCTTCTTCCATCGTCAGGCATCGCTTACTCATATTTGACCGCTGTACTTCTGAAAACAATCGGTGAAAGCGTTCTCCCAGGCCAAATTCCAGTACTGCACCGGACAATACATATTGCAGATCACACAAGGCATCGGCGATGCCTACCAAATCCTGGCTGTCAATAGCATCTTTCAGCTCTCTTAATTCTTCTTCCAATAAATTGACCCGGAGATTGCAACGCTGAGGCGAAGGGATCGACGGCTCAGCCACCACGGGAAGATCGAATGTATGGTGAAAAGCCCGGACGTCATTCAGGGCTTGTGGTTCTTCAAAAAGCTCCATAAATCAGGATTTCATATATTTAATTGACAAATATAAGCGACATGATCAGGTTCCCCAAACCAGGATGGCTGGTAATAATGCTAAGTATGTTGATCGGATGTCACCAACCGATACCTTCGGATATCCCCGACGACCTGTTTAGATGGCAGCAAATGACGGGATTACCTATGGGAATATCTTTTCGGGGCCTGTGTGTAGTAAACGATTCGATACTATGGGCTTCGGGCAACAAAGGCTCCATCCTGATTTCTGAAGACGGCGGCGTTTCCTGGACAAGCAGGAATCCACTGGATAATGGTCACAGGGACTTCCGGTCCATCCATGCCTGGAATGCTAAGCATGCCATTGCGATGGCTGTCGGTGACACTGGTTTGATTCTTCGAACTGGAAATGGAGGAAGTACCTGGGACACCGTTTACATTGACCCAACATCGGGAGTATTTTTAGATGATGTTGCATTTGAAGATAGTTTGGGATGGTGTTATGGAGATCCTGTCAAAGGCAAATTATACGTATTGGGTACCACGGATTCCGGGCGAACCTGGCAAAGAATTGATCCGGGCCTACTTCCGGTTCCAGTGGGAACGGAGGGCGCTTTCGCTGCTTCAGGGACCAATGTGATTGCCCGTTCGGATCTTACAGCTGTTGTGACCGGTGCTGGTCAATTTCCCCGATTCCTAAGTTATGTAGATGAAAAATGGAGTGTCATACGGATACCCTTACAATCCGGCCCAACCGCTGGCGCTTACAGTGTTGCTTTTCGAGACCGCAACTTTGCCGTCGTCGTGGGAGGAAATTTTCAGGACAGCACCCGCCGGGATAGTGTTGCCTGCATGACTACAGATGGAGGAATACGATGGGAAATAATTCCGGAAACGGAAGGTCCCGGTGGTTACCGGAGTTGCGTGACCTGGCACCCAGGATGGAAATTGTGGTTTGCCGTTGGGCGAACCGGTCTTGACTGGAGTCAGAATGGAAAGCAATGGTACCCTTTCGGAGACCTCTCCGGTTATTATGTGTGCATGCCTTCCAACGATGCCCTGTGGTGCGTCGGCCGAAATGGTAAGCTTGGCCGTCTGCTCTACATGGCACCACAATAAGCCGATCGCTGAACCCTGCATTATATGACCGATAACTTGTATTTTGAGCGGAAGTACCGAACTCTTATGGAAGATAACCAGCAAAATAAACCTGCCTCACTCACCCGCCAAAAATTCATTAAAAAAGCAGCAATTGCAGCAGTCGCTGGAACATCCGCATGGATAGCTGGTTGTAAAGACGAGCAGAAGTCAAGTAATGGTCCGGCCATCCAAAGTCGAAAAACCTATCGCTGGAATATGGTAACTACCTGGCCACCAAATTTTCCGGTTTTGGGAGAAGGATGCAATGCTTTGGCCAAGTTTGTGGAAGAAGCATCCGAAGGGCAGATGAAAATCAACGTTTATGGCGGTGGAGAACTGATCCCAGCCCTTGAAGTTTTTGATGCCGTAAGTTCCGGAACCGCAGAGATGGGTCATGCCGGATCCTATTATTGGGCTGGAAAAGCAGAAGCAACTCAATTATTTTCGACCATTCCATTCGGTATGAATGCTCAAGAGATGAATTCCTGGATGCTTTTCGGTGGAGGGGTGGATTTGTGGCGGGAGTTGTATTCCCAATTTAATCTGCATCCGTTTTTGGCCGGCAACACAGGCGTGCAAATGGCCGGGTGGTTCAACCGGGAAATTAATTCCCTCGCTGATTTCAAAGGACTTAAGATGCGTATACCCGGTTTGGGAGGCAAAGTATTGTCCCAGGTTGGCGGAACGGCGATCAACCTTCCGGGAGGAGACTTGTACACCAGCCTGGAACGAGGCGTGATTGACGCGACAGAATGGATTGGACCTTACCATGACTATTTGATGGGATTTCATGAGATAGCAAAGTATTACTATGCTCCGGGATGGCACGAACCCGGATCTACCCTGGAATTAATCATCAACAAACAGAAATTCGATGCACTTCCAAATAACCTGCAACGAATTCTGGAAGCTGCAGCCCTGCGTCTAAATATGTTATCGTTAGCAGAATTCGATAAACAGAATGCCATTTATATGGAAAAAATCAAATCCGAAACAAAAGTCGAGGTTCGGTTTTTACCTCTTGATGTACTAGACGGTCTCAGAAATGCAACAAAGGAAATCGTTCAGGACCTGATCGAACGGGATTCTTTCAGCTCGAAAGTCTACGAATCCTTCAGTCAATACAAAAAGCGCATGGACGACTGGATGAATTATACCGAGAAGGCCTATTACAATCTGATCAGTGTGTGATCACAGCCAATGAAGAACCTCCGGGAATAAAGCCACAATCAGGAGAAAAACAAGCTGGATGAATACAAATGGAACAATTCCCCGATACAAATGTGCCGTGGTGACTTTTGGAGGAGCGACGCCTTTCAGGTAGAATAATGAAAATCCAAATGGTGGAGTCAAAAAGGATGTTTGCAGGTTCAATGCCAGCAAAATTCCGATCCAGATCAGATCAACTTTCATTGCTGTGAAGATGGGAAGGACTACCGGAACTATGATGAATACGATCTCAATGAAGTCGATAAAAAACCCGGCAACAAATACAACGATCATCACGATGAGCAAAAAATGATGGGGTTCAAGATTAGACGTTTGGATCAGATTAACGAGGTACCGGTCCCCACCTAATCCGCGAAAAACCAAAGCAAAAGTGGTAGCACCTAATAAAATAACGAAGACCATTGTCGTAAGATGCGTCGTGCCGATCATCACCTCTTTCAACACTTTTATATTAAAGCGACCCTGTATTATGGTCAAAAGTGTAGCTCCCATAGCTCCGACCGCTGCCGCTTCCGTAGGTGTTGCCCATCCACCGAAGATGGATCCCAATACGGCAAGTATTAGTAAAAAAGGAAGGACAAATGCCTTGACGAGTTTACCGGCATAATTACCTTGTCTGAAACGTGCTATTTCCTCGGCAGGTATGGCTGGAGCTTTATGAGGATAAAGTCGTGCATATATGAGCACATAAACAACATACAAGAGGACCAACAATAACCCCGGTAGCAAGGCAGCCTTAAATAATTCTCCGACCGAAACATTCATCACACTCCCCAGCAATACCAATACGACCGAAGGTGGAATAATTTGGCCAAGCGTGCCTGATGAAGCAATGATCCCCGTGGATAATTCAATGCTGTAATTGCGTTTGAGCATGGTCGGCAAACTGATAAGGCCCATAGTGATCACGGTAGCGCCTACGATACCAGTAGATGCAGCAAGCATCGCCCCTACAATTACGACCGAAATAGCCAAACCTCCTTTCACTTTACCGAACAACATGGCCATAGATTCGAGCAGATTTTCAGCCAGTCCGGACTTCTCCAACATGATACCCATATAGATAAACAATGGCACAGCGAGCAGCACCACATTACCCATTACTCCCATAATCCGGGAAGGTAAAAAATTGAAAAATTCCGGGCCTAGCGCGAAATAGCCAAAAAGGACAGAGATCCCTCCCAAAGTAAATGCAACCGGAAAACCAGCAAGGATCAGGATAAAAATGCAAAGGAAAAGGATTAAGGCCAGGATCTCCATGATTATTGTTCTTTACTCCGAATGACAGTAATAGATTCGACGATGAGGATCAATGCCTGGTAGAGTAGTAAGATGAAACCTAGGGTTATGGTAAACTTTATGATGTAACGGGCCGGAAGTCCTCCGGGATCCGGTGATTTTTCGTGGATCAGCCAGGAATTCATTCCGTAATTGTACGACGTATAGATGATAAGTAAACACCAGGGCACTAAGAATAACAGGCATCCGAGGAGATTGACCCAAGCTTGCTTTTTGGGTGACATCTTCTGATAAAAGACATCTACGCGCACATGCTGGTCAGCCCGTAGCGTAAATCCAGCGCTGAGAAGAAATAAGGCAGCAAATAAATGCCAGGAAAGCTCGGAAACCCAGATCCTATCCAGGCTGAATAATTTCCGCAGGACGACCTCGACGAAGATTAAAACAACCAAAATGGTACTGATCCAGGATACCGATTTGCCCACCCATTCATTGACCAGATTGAGTTTTTTCAACATAGCCCTGATTTGATGGAAATTTACACAAACCTGTACGGAATAACCCTAAAATGCGCTACTTAGTCTGAAAGAAACTTTGGAAACATGAAAAAGAATTTGGACTAGGAGCCCGAATAAAAAGTCGCAGCGACAAACTGTGCGTTGATTCCTAGTGCCTGCCAAATACCACCTTGATCATCTACCCAAGCATACACGGGATTTCCACCTATAGTCGGTTCATCGGTTATGGCATATGCCCAATTCTTAAAAGTTACCTGCAATGCTGATACGTTGAGGCCTGATCCAAATTCTGCAGTTTGTTGTTGATACTGATAATATCCATATGGTGTATTCGCGTAGATGCCGTAACAATCACCGGAATAACTGACTGAGAGTCCTTGAGGAACCATGCTGGTATTGAAAGTCTTCCAACTAAATTGATTGTTTGCCAGCGTACCCACCTGCAAAACAGGAATGCCTCCCGGTGTAGCAGGAAAAATCGCCCAAAAGTAACCTGCACCAAAGTCCATATCCGTAATATTCAGCCCAGAGGTCAGTTGGCGATTGTTTCCCATTGTATCCTGAAAATAGATATCTCCATCCTCTGTGAGGTAAACACAGGAATCATTGACATATCCGGCTATCTGGATACCTCCCGGCGCACTATTGTTGATTGCACTCCAGGTAGTCCCATCCTGAGTCCATAACAAACCTGAGCCACCCTGCGGATCGGGCTGAGTTGATAGAGCCCAAATGGTTCCATTTGGCGAGATAGCCAACCCTACCGCAAAATCCGGGTCTGAAATAGGTGAAAGTTGACTGGTATTTACCACCGCGCAAACACTTCCATCGCTGGCAATGATCCAAAGGCGGTAATTATTTCCTATGGGGACGACGATCATAAGTTTTTATTTTAGAGGATAATAGATTGCTTAACTCCGGGACGGATAAAGTCCAACCAGAGCTATGATGAAGTTCAATGCGAGATATGGCTGCATGTTATTGTGTTCTTTTCCTTCTCCCTTCAGGCCTGTAGGCAATATATTTCCCGGTATGTTCCGCGTCGTGCTATAAATCGTAGGTGTTCGACCTTGCGAATTGCCCAGAATATTGTTGCTTGGGTCTCTAGCCAAGCTTGCCTGAGTCGAAACGACGGCAGCATGGTTATGATTGGGAATTTGATTGCTCGTTAGGGTCACGGTGGTTACGCCTAGCCCTTCACCCAAATATCGATTGGTCAAACCAGGCCCACGGCCAGGATGCATGGGCGCCTTTCCTTGTAAATTTGGTAAAGCGGTGGTTGAAACGCCATCGCCTCCATAGGTGATGCCGATTAGCGAAAACAAAGCTGTATTTTGGGAAATTGGCAATAGTTGCCCGTTGCAATAGGCCCAACCTCTGGGGGCAAAATTGCCGGCAAAGATTCTGATTTCAGCGATAAAGGGTTCAGCCATAACAGATTAATGCATTGTAGGGTAGATACCCACGAGTGAAATAATAAAATTTATGCATAAGGTCGGCATCATGTTATTATGAGATTGTGATCCTCCCAAAAATCCAATCACCGTTGGATTCATGATTCCAAGATTTTGACTCACATCGGTTTGATAAAGATCTGCATTCAGCGATTGTGCATATCCGTTATTCGAAGGAAGCCTTTCCGAAGCATTTGCCGAGGTTACGGGCCAACTATGATTATGAGGAGGCAACTCCTGAACCGTCAAGGTTACGGTCTCAGTTCCTCCTTTGGAGGCCAGAATCCGATTCGACAAACCATTCCCGTGTCCCATATGTATCGGTATCCTGCCTCTGCAATCGGGCAATTGAAATGTATTACTTCCATCCCCGCCATACATGGTACCGATTAAGGAAAACAAGGCATCATTTTGGCTGGGTGAAAGGTACTGACCGTCACACATGGCCCACCCGAGTGGTGCAAAATTTCCGGCGAACATCCGGATCTCTCCAAGAAATGGTGTAGACATTTATCGGTAATTAATTGGTGAATGGTTAATTTCTGGAAGGGAATAAACCCTGCAAGGCAATACAAAAATTCAATGTAATGAAGGGTTGCATGTTATTATGCCCAACCCCTGATCCCGTGAAACCTACAGCAGCCGCATTAAATTGGTCATTCAGTGGTGTCGACAAACTTGAATAAGCCACTCCTACGCTTGTATTAGCAGCTGCAGGAAAGTTATTGACCGGACTACCCGATGTAGCATCATCTCCGCTACTCAGAATGGCATGTTGATGACTGGGTATTTCTTCGACAATCAAGGAAAGAGTTTCCTCTCCGCTTTTTAGTCCTTCCCGGTAAATATCACTAAAATGCAGTGGTGTTCTGCCCCGGAGATCCGGCAATGCAAAACTCGTTACTCCATCCCCTCCATACATGTTACCTAACAGGCTATAAAGGCTCTGGTTTTGATTGATCGGTAGAAGCTGGCCATCACAGGTAGCCCAGCCTCTTGGAGCGAAATTAAAACTGACAATTTTGATTTCACCCAAAAAGGGTTCCGCCATGGGTCTTAATTTAACGTGGTTTATTATGAGTATCTAAAGCTACAAAAAATTTTATTCGCTTGTCAACCCCAAAAAGTCAATAGGGCTAATTTCACCAGGTCAAAGACAGCATGTCATGCAGGCACTTAAGGGAAGGAGTTTGTGCTATGTATTTTTTTCGGCAATTTATTAATTGAAGATTGCCTGATAATTAACGGCACCACTTTGCGAATCCTGTCCTACCGGCACAAGGAATAGGGTAAGTTCATCTTGTTGGTCTTTAACGGTAAAAACTCCCTGATTAAAGTAGTGGTCCCGAAGGTCCGTCTGAAATAGCAAGCTAAACGGTTCGCGTTTTTGGCCAGGCACTTCAGGAAGTTTGGTAACTTCAATTAGCTTGGCTGCATGTTCGTGACCCGGGGCAAAAACGATCCGGAATTCATTATTCAATCGTGCATTAAAGTATTCGTAGTCCATCGAGGTCTGTTTTATTTAACTTCAGCATTCCAAATCATGAAATGGTATATGCCGTGTTCTTCCACTTTCTGAAATCCCAGTCGCTCATACAATCGTAAAGCCGGATTAAAGAATTCAACGTGAATGCTCACCTTTTTATCGTTATCGGCCGCAAGTTTTTGAATCGATGCTAGCAAGGTCGTTCCAATGCCCTGGCTTTGAAAATCAGGCAAGAGAGCAATATCAATAATTCGAATTTCCCCTGAATATTGAATCCAGTACAGTCTGCCGATAGGTCGTAAATCTTTCAGGATCAATTGAAAAAATCCATCTGAATAATGCTGTTGGTAATGGGTATGTTGAGCATCAAACTGCTGCGTCAAAAAATCCAGTTTTTGTTGCGCCGTCCAATCCTGCAATAGGTCCATTTCATTCTGTCGGCTACTTGCATAGATTTCCAAAAGGATTGGCCGGTCAGCCGGGGAAATTGACCTGAATTGAATATCCTTATACGGTGTTTCTAATTTCATTCCTGAAAGGATGCCATGGTCCAAAAGCCTTGCCAGTCCGAACAGTCAGCAAATTTATTCCGCAGGCAATCAATTTCTTCTTCGGGGACTAGCATGGGATAGGGCCAGATATCATGCCAGACAACTTCATAATGGGCATCTTTTGGAGGTGTCCAGGTCAAAGCATTTGTATGGATTATCTCCAGGCGATCTTTGTACCTGGCGAGCATGTGTGGAGCTACCAATTGTATGACGGATGCATTCGCTTCCAGGACCGTTACGTGCTTCACTGGAGAATTATGGGGTTTGAGAATTGCTTCTATGATCATGCCAATACCCAATCCGCTGATAAGAATGTGGCCGCCCCGGATAAATGCTTCCTGAATGGCATGACGTTGGGACCACCATTCTTCATAAAGATCGGTCATCATTACTGTCTGATCAATGTACATCCTCGTAAACCGACCGGGGACTCTCCTGCTCCAAAATGGGATCGATTTAAGCGCTTCAGCGTGCTCAACTTCATCGATTGGCTGAACCTCAAATTTTTCAATGCGCACGTTACCATGGACAGCAGCCGGTATTGTACTTTTGAAATAAGTTGCTTCAAATGTAGTATGTGAGGAATAATCCGGCATCATGACCGAGGTGGAAAGACCCCTTGCAATGCAATAACAAAGTTTAATGTCAGATAAGGTTGTCGATTATTGTGTGGTTGATTCCCTCCAGTAGGACTAAGCGGTACCATGATTGCCGTGGTTGCGGTATTTTTATACAAACTGGTTCCCCTACCCGCGGCAGCAGCCGGATAATATCCAACCGGTGTTCTTTGCAATCCGGCGGTTGACGAGCCGCGGCCGGTGTGGGAATGTGCAGGCATCTCAGATTGCAACAATGTTACCGTCTCCTGACCAGCAGACTCACCCAAATCATGTAAAGAAAGTCCGGGACCTTGTCCGGGTTGCATGGGCGAACGTCCCTGCATATCAGGCAATGCAAAATTGGACTTCCCATTTCCACCATATGTCGTACCCAGCAGTGAAAATAGTGCGGTATTCTGCGATAAAGGCAAAAGCTGACCATCGCAAAACGCCCAGCCCTTCGGTGCAAAATTAAATGGAACAATACGAATTTCAGCTACAAACGGATCTGCCATGGATTCTGGAATTAAGTAGGTGAAGGGAATATACCAAATAATGAAATGATGAAGTTGACGCATAGATAAGGCATCATATTCGTATGTGGCTGTGAGCCACCGGAAGCATCAATCAAGTTGCTTTGCATGGGCATCAGATTCGATCCTGTATCATCGTAGAGGTCCAGGTTCGCGGTACTCGCATAGCTGTTACCCTGAGGCGCTCGATTTGAGGCATTTACAGAAGATACTCCCCAGGCATGGGTATGACTCGGGATCTGATTGACAGTCAGGGTAACCTGTTCGGCGCCACCAGTTTCAGCCAAAATATAACCACTGCCCTGGTGAATGGGTAATCTTCCCCGAAGGTCCGGCAACCCAAAAGTGCTTTGACCATCACCTCCATAGGTGGTGCCGATTAATTGAAATAGTGTTTCATTTTCGGCAATAGGCAATAACTGACCTTCACAAAACATCCAGCCGGCGGGTGCAAAGTTTCCCGCGAACATGCGAATTTCACCGACATAGGGTTGTGCCATGACTTTGGTTTATGTTGGGCTTGGGAATATTCCCTGAAGTGCAATACAAAAGGAAATCGTTAAAAAAGGTTGCATATTAATATGCGCCTGGCTTCCTCCTGTGTTTGCAATGGTAGCAGGATTAAATGTATTGTTAGGCATAACTACAGAAGAATAGACATTGCCTACGGTCGTTGGAACATTTGCAGGCAAATTGTTAGCTGGTGACCCGGACAACGCATCCTCGTTTGTCCCACGCAGATTATGATCGTGTTGTGGTAGTTCAGAAATACTCAACGTGTGCGCTTGCTCACCTCCTCTTTCACCCAACGTATGTCCATTTCCCATATGAACCGGGGTCCTGCCTCGTAAATCCGGCAAGGCAA
The DNA here is from genome assembly GCA_020636355.1 of Lewinellaceae bacterium. Taxonomy (GTDB): domain Bacteria; phylum Bacteroidota; class Bacteroidia; order Chitinophagales; family Saprospiraceae; genus JAGQXC01. The sequence continues at coordinate 154,747 of JACJYB010000003.1, forward strand.
AATTGACCCGGCCATCACCACCATACGTTGTGCCCAGGAGAGAAAACAGACCTTGGTTTTGCATGATGGGCAATAGTTGGCCATCGCACAATGCCCACCCTTTCGGGGGAAAGCTGAAGCTCATCATACGAATTTCCGATAAGTAGGGTTCTGCCATGTTGAATTAATTGATGGTGATGGATGGTAACATGGGAGCAGTGCCGGTTAATGTAATCGTCCCGGAGGTGACTACCGTAGGTGGATTCTGATTGGGATTGCCTCCTCCACCGAACGTACTTTGGGCAGCTAGGGCTGCCGGAATATTTGCACCTGCTCCAAATAAATTAAAAGTTCCCGCTTGCTGGACCAATTGATATCCGGTCGGGCCTTTGCAACTGATCAAAGCCAGATTCAGCACATTTGTTACGGTATTTTGCACATGTGCATAAAAGCTGTTTGAACTGATTGCGCTACTTGGATCAGGGGCGGGTAGAATTTCTGTATTCAGTGTCAGATCCAGGTGACCGCTATTCCGAACATAAACGTGGAAAGGGCTGTAAGGAGACGGGAAAGGAGCCCCAAGGTCATCACTGGCGCTACCAACCATTCCACTCACATAGGCATTGTTCATAAATTGCATTTTTGAACTGCCATTTCCATCGGCCAGAATACGAACCGGCGCTTCCCAGGGTTTGTCAAAGGTATTGTTTACCACGATAAACTGAGAAGTTCCATTCTCATCTGCAGTGATGGTTAATTGTCCCAGCCCTCCATCTGCATGCATTACCTGAGTGAAGGTGTTGTCATCTACGATTGCGTTAAAAGTTCCTGCACCAGGGTTAAGGCTAACTCCACCTTGCGGAAAATTGAACTGAAACGTTCCTGGCATACATCCCGGAGGTCCGGTCAGGTGATCATTCACAATGAATTGGTTGGCATAGAGCAAAGCACCAACAGTCCCGGTTGCTGCCGTTTGATGAGCCACGACTACTGACGCCGTTGCACAATTGGTGAAAATGTTTCCAATTGTGGCATTAGAGCGCGCCTTATCTCCTAGAATTACCGTGGCATTTGCCGCACCCTGAGCAAATACCAGAATACCGGCTTTGCCCACGTTTACAGGTGACGTACATCCAAACTCTTTGATGGTCGTATTGAAAGTACTTGACTGGGCAACGAGGGTTAATTTCCCACTGGTATGCGTAAACAACTCCATAAAGGTGGCGCCATTTTGAAAAGTCGTACCGGTTACGACAACACTATCGATGATGCCATTAATACGAACCATACCTTCAGAGTTATCATCTCCTTTTCCGGCAATATGGTATCTGTTTGAGTTTTCGAGGAGGCAGTTGATCAATTTTAACCCATGCCATTCTGTGGCACTCAGGCCATCACTGAGGAGCGCACCATTAATAGCATTGTCACTAAAACGCCGCATGTTTACATTGCGAAGTGCAAGACCTCCTAGTACCATTTGACCATGAATACCATCAATACCACTATTGGTCCCCAAGCCCGCCGATGCATCGGAAGTTGCACCAATATCCTGGATATTCATGTAACTAAGGCTCACTAACCCTCCTGTGTTGGCCAACCGGATTCCGTCAACATCCGTGATGTTCTGGATGGTCCCTCCCGAATTGGCGGCACCGGTACCGGTAACAGAAAATGGTCCTGATCCGGTGTTATTAAGGTTTATGGCTATCACGTCAGCACCAGTGGATCCTTGATTAACGGCAATGGACTGAAATTTTATACCATCCGTATGAATGGTCGTTCCATCAATATTTACCGCCATTTTGGTCAGCGCGGTGGTCGCCCCGATGGTATTGGTCGAACCGGTTATCTTCAGAGAACCGCCACCCGTTGCATTTAAAGCTGTGGAACCCTGGGTATTCAAAGTTAGCGTTGCGCCAATGTTAACCAAGGTACCATTTGAAGTTATATCAATCCCCCGCGCGTTATTATTCTGTACGATGGTTCCGGCACTCACGGTAACAAAAGCCATACTGTTGTCAATTTTAAATGCCGTGCCGGTTGGACTGGTAATGTTTAACGTACCAAACGTAAAAGAAGCGGAACTACCATTGAGAATATCCACACCTGCGTCTCCCCCGTTAAGTGTGACCGTCCCATTCAAATTGTATTGGGATCCATCAGCATTATTGAATTGGATTCCCGTGCCATTGGTTGCATTGATTACGCCGGATAAAGTAACTACGCCGGTAGAATGGTTTTGGACATTGACCGCTGCAAAATTATTGGATTGGGTAATACTCCCACTATAAGTTAGTCCCAATGTACCGCCATCGATATTAACAACGGCTCCCGAGGCATTTGATAGGCTACCAAGACCACCTGTAAATGAACCCGTGCAAGAAGTCAGGCTAATTCCTGCTGCCCCTCCGGAACTGGAAATACTTGAGAAAGTGACATCCAAATTCCCTGAGCCGATAATCATCATTCCCCCTCCCAAAGTATTGTTGATGGAGGAAGATTTTATCTGAAGGTTGCCTACGGTAGAACCGTTAAGGGCAGTACTTGCTATACTCCCAAATACCACTCCTGCTATGGTATCATTCATCCCAAGAAGTATTGCAGCATTAATCACCGGAGCGGAGCCGGCATTTTGGATCAGGCTTCCATCATTTGGGCAATTCCAGGCAACACCTTCTCCTAGCAATTTTTGATTGTCTAATAAAGTACCTCCGGCCGTATACGTTCCGGCAAATAGATAGATATAACCGCCTGGACTCGAGGCCGTAATGGCCTGAGGGATTGTCGTAAATGGATTGGCATAACTCCCATCCCCGTTCATTGGGTCACCATTGTCGTCAACAAATACATAACCCAACGTAATGTTTAAATACACAACCGCCGAATCTACGGATACGGCATTATGTTCATCCTTTACCTTGTAGTAGAAAGAATCCAAGGTTCCAGCCGTACAGGTAGCAATAAAGGTAAAACTGCCATCTGCATTAACCATTAATTTAGCACCTGACGCCAGGGTAATTTGGACACCTACATTGGCAGCCAGGCCATTGACCTCAGCAACCATTTTCGTAGCCCCATTATCGATATCCGTATCATTGTTCAGTATCCCAGGTGCACTGGTTGTAAACGGTGAAGTCTGGGATACCATCGCATAGTTATCATTGACGGCAACCGGCGGGTCATTAACTCCCTGAATGGTCATTGTTACCGTAGCTGTGGAGTTGCAAGCCATATCTCCATCGGTGACCGCATAGGTCCAGGAGTCCATGGCCGATTGGCCTTGCGCCAGCATCTCAAACTGGCCGTTGGGATTGTAGGAAAAACTTCCGTTGCTATTTTGGGTTAGGATGGCACCAGAACCCAGGTTGATTGCCATATCCACCGATGCTGCCGATCCATTGACTTGCGAAACGGCTAGCATGTTCATTTCCACATCGGTGTCATTTACCAAAACATTACCGGAAGAAGTAGTGGTATGCTCATCCGTCATGAATGCATCGTTAACAGCCACCGGACAATCATTAACAGGGGTTACATTGATATAACGCGAGACCGTATTGCTATTAAGATCTCCGTCATTCACTGTAAAACTCACTGTACGCGTAGCAGGAATCGGATTGTCGCTGGTATTGTTGTAGGTAATTTGTCGTAAGGCAGTCTGGTAATTTGCCACCGAAGCAGAACCTGTCAGGGTTATTGACCCATTGGAAGTATTAAAAGCACCGGCAACAATACCAGCAGGTAACGCTCCTGAAACACCCAATTCATCCTGACCGTTTTGGTAATTATCGGTAATCTGAATGATAGCACTTTCCAAATTGATATCATCCGGGTCTGTCGCTGTTATCGTGGAGGTGATGATCGTTGCTCCCATGTTTTCAGTGAAAACTAAGGGGCCACCTTCAATGTTTGCCAATACAGGTGGCATGTTGTAACTAATGGAGACCAATGCAGAGTCCGTAAACCCTTCCGAATCGATGATCACATACTTAAAGGTATCAGCAGAGGTACCGGTAAATCCGGTGCCATCATACACAAAACTACCATTGGCCTGAACGGTAACTGATGCCCCGTAATCAGTGGTTTGACTGGCCCCAACACTTCCGCCCTGGACGGTTAGCACGGATAGATTTTCATTGTATGGCGGATTTGGAAGCTGGTCGTTGACATCGGCATCATTGGCTAATATGCCCGGAGCAGGCTGAGAAATACTCATACCCAGGTAAGAATACTGGTCATTGATGGCAACCGGCGTAGCCATAATGGTACTGGGGTCCAGGGTGGTATTAGGGTCTGCGGTTCTATTGATCGCAAGATTTGTTAGTGAGTTACTTTGGGTATTTGTAATTTCAAGCTTGTATTTGATGGAGTCTCCCGGGTTAGCAATCCCATCCATATTTACGTCGTGCGAGATAGAATCGGCCAGGGTTACCTCGATATTCCCGAACGTAATTTGACTACAGCCAGTACTGTAATCAAAGGCTATATGAACCGGCTCCGTGTTTAATAATGTGAAAGGAATATTAGCTCCAATTGGAACACAATTCAATCCATAATTTTCGGTCCAGTCGTCATTGATGGCAATTTTATATTCATAAGCGCCTGGAGGAATCCCATTGAAGTCCCCATACCAAATTTGACTTAATGCGCTAAATTGTAAATGGGTAATGCTACAGGCTGCGTCCCAATCTCCGGGACAACCTAACTCCGATTGAAAATCACCGGCAGCCGTCACTGTGGCTGGTTGTGATGAAATGACCGTACACTTGGTATTATAATCAAATGCAACATAGACCATGGTGGTGCCCCCAGCAGTAAATGGAATATTAGCTCCGAGGGAAATACAGTTCAGGCCATAATTTTCCACCCAACTGTCATTGATTGCAATCTTGCCTTCCCAATTCCCGGCAGGTATTGCAAAATGTCCGATCCACAACGCTTGATTTGGATCAAATTGCAAATGGGTAATGCTGCAAGCCTGATCCCAATCACCAGGACATCCCAATTCCGATTGAAAATCACCGGCAAAGGTGACAGTCATAGGCATGGGCATGGAAACTTCTTCCCTATTTAATTGAAAGGAAGGGCTTTTTTTTGCCGGATTGTTAACTACACTTAAAAGGAGTAAAAGCAGAACCCATGTGCTCAGGTCATAAAACCCTTTCAAACGCAAATCTGGCTTATTGGATAATTTTGGAGTCATTGTATCAAAATTCTGTGGACAAAAGAATTTTCAGATTGGTCAAAGGACAATTGATGGCCAAATTTATTTTCATAACTCAGGTTATAACCCGATTCATGTTGCTGCCAGGTGGTAATTCTAACCGGGTTGAAATATGCATCAACTAGTTCAGAATTATTTGGTAATCCCATAGCATACTCTTTTTTACAGTTTAACCACATCTTCCGGACTTGAACCGGAATTTCTGGATAAAAAACCGCATTCGAGAATCCGAAAAATGGAGATAGTGTTATTCCAGCCGCTAACCATTTAAGCAATTGCCTTCTATGGTTATTATGCACCTTTTCTTCCATATATTTTATTCAACCCGTACCTACATTTAACTTCCTGACTACCACCATTGCTAGTCCGAATCATACTGACGAATGCTAGTGCATTGTCAGCATCCCTATTAATTCACCTTGACCATCCTTCTGTTCAATACGCCTCTTTCGGTTTCCAGCTGATAGAACAAGACACCTTTTATTTCCGGGATATTGCCAGCTTCCAGCGTGATCAGATGATTACCGCCTGAATAACTGCCACTCACCTGGTAGAGCTCTTTACCCGTCACATCCATCACCTTCAGGGTCGCCGTCATGCTCTCCGGCAACCAGAATCCGATCTTTGTCTCCCCACTGAAGGGGTTCGGTGTGTTCTGGTACAACTCAGGAGTCCTTAACCCTTCTCCTTTTACCTTTTGTCCCGGAGATGCTACTCCGGATCCCGACTCCGTCAATGGACTGCTGTCCTGGCAAGCATTACCGGTGTTGTCCTGCAACAACAACGTCGTCGTACAGAAGTCTTTATTACCTGCTTCATCGATTACCCAGATATCCACTTCGATCTCTTGCGACCGTCCATCCGGAATATCTGCACAGGTATAGGTCCAACTCGGTGTGGTGCCATCCTCGGTAAAACTGAAGATCAATTTATCCGCATTAGTACAATTGTCATAGCTGCCCGCGTCAAAGTCGGTCGCCCAGATTTCCACTTCACCCGTAGGACTCATCACCACCGTGCTGATCCCATGGTAGCAATAGGGTGTTGGGTTCTTACAATCCCGGATCGTAAACGTCGTATAACAGGTGTCTGCGTTGCCACAACGATCCGTCGCGATTAGTCGTACACTATAGCTTCCTGCCGGTAATGGGGCTACCAAAACCTGGCCTTCTCCGCGCAACACTTCCACTCCTGCCTCATCTTCTACGCTGTAACGATAAGACATATCCACCGGCAAGGTGCAGTTGTCCGACACACTGCTGACCAGATTGTAAACCACCGTTGCTTCTCCGCAACCCTCTGTGATGCACTTGTCTTCCAGCACTGCGCACTCCAGTACCGGCGCTTCATCATCCACCACCTTGATCACCTGGACGTATTCCATAAACCCATCGCCATCATCCTTCAGGTTCCGCACCACGCACTGTCGCGCTTCTCCGGCCAGCAGCCGGTCGTCCACGATCACATCCGGATAGCGGTTATGGATGTCCGGTGAATAAACGCACCAGTCGATGATTTTCCAGTGTCTTATTATCTTATAACAGCCTTCTGTCACATCGTAACGCTCATCCGAGTACGTCACCCCGATCAACTCACAGTCGTCGTCGCTGATCTCCGGATAGCCTGCTCCCGTACGGTCTGCCGCCAGATTGGCTTCGTCCGCACAGTCCACCAACACATCTGCCGGGAAGATCACTTCAAAGTCACTCCGCGGTTTTACATACAGCGTCTGCGTGTCGTGTGTTGTGTTACCACATTTGTCGGTAGCCGTCACCGTCTTCGTCAGCGTCCCTACCCCACATTCGTTCAGACTGCCGCTGTATTCCACTACCGTTTCCGGTGCCCAGCAGTTATCCGTGATCACCCAGTCTTCCGCTGTATCTTCAAAGTAGCCCTGTGGGTCCGGATGGCCTCCGTCAGGATTATCATATTGATCCAGCAACATCCAGATCTGGCAATAGATCGGCTTCCAGTCATGGGACAACTGGGGTATGATCGTCGCCAGTCCATCCACACAGGCGTCGTAAGCATTACCCTCCAGTTGCGGCCCTCCGTAATAGCCGTATTCGCCTCCATCCCACGGTTGCTCCACACAACAACTCACCACATCGTAACCACCATTGGGCGGCGTCAGGATCGTGAACACCAGTTGTGGCGTGATGCAATGATCACTCAATACATCTCCACCTTCACAGACATCATGCGCAAAGCTTGCTCCTTCTCCTCCAATTCCACCGACTTTGTCCCATAATCGTAGTGCTTCGTGACCGTCCAATGGTAGGGTACGCCATCACAATAAACCGTCACATCTTCCGGAGCGATGACTACCGGTGGTGTCTTATCGTCCTTCAGTACTTCGATCCAGCAATCGTTGTATTTTGTCTTCAGCAGATCCGTATACATGAAGTTTTGTTTCACCTTCAAGCCCACCAGGATCTCCGGTATATTGTCGACAATACACTCGCCAATGTCTGCATTCAGGATGTTCTGCAGTTCCAGCTCGATCTGCTCCAGCGTCATTTTATTCAGCTGTACAAACTGACCTTTATCCTTGTAGTATTCCACCAGGCACCATACGTAGCGCAGGTACAGCGATTCGTTTGTGATGCAGCCCAGCAGCGGGAAATAATCATCCCAGCATGCATTCATCAACTCGTAGAAGAAATGCTCCTGCTTCGTATCGATCGTCCACTGGTAAACAGCCGTAGGTGTTCCGCCCGATGTCGTCTGATAGATCGGTGGCAGAATGCACGTCACGTTCTTTTTGATGTGTTCGTCGTAGGGGCGGAGTCCACAGGCTTCGTACACCCGCAGTACCACCCGGTCTTCTCCACACTCGCTCAGGTCTTCCACCACATCAAAGGCACACAGGTTCATCCACACCTCATGCGCCACCCGCATGAATGACACCAGGTTAGGCGCTTCGGTCTCATAGAGGCCCAACCCGTCAAAGGGAATGTCTACCCCAAAGTATTCTTCCGTCACCGACGATAAAAACTCCTGGAACTGCGCTTCGTAGTAGTCTACACTATCTTTCAGCGCCACCGCATAATACAGCTGATCGCAGCAGTTGTCGTGGCTGCCGTCATCCAGATCCTCCGCGTTGATCCGCGCCCAGCAGCTCGCCGGGTCCAGGGTCACCTGCGTGATCTCATCACATACCGGCGTCGGAGGCGTTGCATCCAATACCTGCACCGTGATCCCCGGTATTAACAGGTTTAAAAAATCACCCAGACTGCCTAAGCCACCGAAGGCCCCATCCGGAAATGCCTCAAAGCTCGTATTCCAGCAGGCATCAACCATCCGGAACTTCACCGTAAAAACCCCTTCTGGCAGATAGATGTCATCCGGCAACGTACCACTCAATACCGTCGTCTTGCCCGGGTGGTGCGGATCCGCGACTTCAACTTCATAACCCATCTCAAACGGGCTGCAGTCAAAAAAGTATTTCTTCAAATCCGGCAAGTGGACATGCGCCTTGCAGTCATGCGGTTCCGTGTACGCCAACACCGTAAAGCGTTCTATCAACTGCAGCAGTGACGTCGTATCCATATCGAATCCGCTGTACAGATAAGGGAAGATATTAAACAGCGGTGGCGTCGTATCCCGTACGATGATCCATTGTTCACACGTCGTATCCCGGTGTCCGCACCAGTCGTAGATCGTCCACGTACGCCGGATCTTCCGCGATTTGCCGCAGATCTCAAATACCTTATCCTCATATTCCGCTACGGTATTGCAGTGCGCATTCGCCAGATCCGGAATGACCTGGTAATAATAATCCGGTATCCATAACGGACTCTGATCCCCATCCAGCGTCTTCACCTCCGGATAAGCCGTAATGGGGGTATTGTACAGGAACCGCGTGATCACCTGCAAGGTGAAGGGATCCAAAGCTTCCAGATCCAGCTTTACGTTGCCTCCAAACAATTCCTGCGAGTCCAGGTTATCCCCATAGATCGCTTTAAGGTATTCCAGCGTCGTACATTCCAATTCGATCGTATCCGGGCAGATCAAACTATCCAGGCGGTTCCGCTCGATCCAGATCTCCTGCACACATTCGTTGTGATTCCCCACGGATCCGTGCTCCGGATCGTCCGCGTGATCTTTCCGCTGAATAACGAATCTTCGCATTGGTAATCTTCCCAGATCGAATGCACAATTTCCACCCGCGCCGGATAGGGTCCGCAGTCGCTCACCAACGATTCCATGTAATCGTCGGTCGAGCGTATCGCCGCTTCCAGGCAGGTCAGCGTATCGTTCTCACAGCGGATGACCGGGCCCAGTTTGTCTTCCAGTTTTAGTGTACCCCAGCATTTACCGCCCGACTGGATATCTTCCACTACATAGGTCAACGTCTGTCCTACGTGTTCGTATGTCAGGGTAGCTCCCGGAATCGGGATTATTGATCCCGATTTAAAGACCTCACAATTGTACCGGTCGATACAGCCGGCGCTACCGCTCACCAGCACATCGCGAGCGGTGATAACACGCTGACAGTCACTGCTCAGGCTGATGTTCACATGATCCTGGCATGCCAGACCGGCTGCCGCTCGTTTGGCGGTGGATTGCAACGGTTGGGCCTGCCCGTTTTCAAGTACCGTGATCGTAAACGAACACGTGTCTTTTTTGGTGGGGGCATTGCTTGCTTCGAACTGAACCGTATACATCCCAAAGTCCAGGATACTGTCTGATGCAGGTCCGGATAGCTGTGTGATCACCGGCGTACAAATACTCATCACCGTAGGATCCGCGTAACTCACCTGTACTTCACAGGCAAACGGATCCGCAGTTATCGTAACATCCGGAGGACAGGTAATGCTTGGCGTATCACAGCAGAAGGTATTCGGGTCATTGATGATGACATATGTCTCACAATAATCCGTGTTACCATTTACATCTACCGCTATCAAACGGATAATGTTCGTGCCCAGGTCCTGGCAGGTAAATGTCGATTTGTCGAGATAGATGGTATCAATACCGCAGGCATCTGTAGCTGGTGAAGCTTCAATATCACTTGCAGGGATCGTTATTGAAGGTTCAGGCATTGTGTTCAGAATATCATAGCTGCGGCCATTTACGCAGGTAACCACGGGTGATTTCGCATCCTGAACGGTCACATTTGAAGTACATTGCGCCGAATTACCGGATGCATCACGGACAGTTAAACTGACAATTTGACTGCCAACATCCATACACTCAAACATCGTATCGGATGCGATCCAGGAGACCACACCACAATTGTCGCCACTTGACAATTCCAGGTCTTTTGACCTGATGGTTGCTGTCCCCAAAGCATTTAATAGCTGAACCGTAAGATCCTGACACACAACCACTGGCGCTGTACTATCACGGACTGAAATGGTAAAATTGTTACAAATAAATTCTTCGGTCCTTGCCCCACAAGTGGTATCAATTACTTTGAGCGTAAGGACCGTATCTCCCAAATTGGAACAGTCTAATACGATCGTATCAATGTCCATGCCGTTGACTTCTATGTAGGTTCCAGGCTTGAGACCTCCTAAATAGATTGAATCAACAGGCCATTTAAAAGGATCATTGTTGATATAGACCACCGAATCAACACAATACAAGGTTTGTAATTCGAAGGCCCCAAGGTCGATGATAGATAGATTAATGCGCGGATAGCCAATCAGGTCCGTCGGTTGCGATGAAAAAGCGTTGGAACCTTTATCTATAACAAGGAGAGAAGCATAACCTTGTCGATACGCTGGGCTAAGGAGTGGATCGCCAGAAACATTGGTAGGATGGACTACATTATTCACCAGGGAATAGGTAACTGAAGGGACTACCGCACCGGTAATATCAGCAGGTCCGTTATTCCAAAATATGGTATTGCCCACTACCACATTACCTCCGGAGTTGTTGTTGAAAGCATCCGGGCTATTATCTGCAATTGTGTTATTGATAATTGAGAAATCAATACCCGGTGTAACGGTCAGTGCTATAGCACCACCGTTAACTGTTGCAGTATTATGGTGAAAGAGATTGTTTTCAAACAATACGATGGGCACAGGTGGGCCTAAGACCATTGCCGGAGTGAAATAGACTGCCCCACCACGATCGGTTGCCGTATTATACTCAAATACCGAATTGATTATGTTTAGCTTTCTAAGCCCTTCCCCGTAAAAAGCAGCACCACGGACGCCAATATTATTTCTGAAGATCACGTGGCTAATATCCAACATCCCAGCTGCATAGCTGGATCCATCCCACCAGCCGGCGCCATCGTCGTTATCAGCCACGGTGTTGCCAGATTCTATGATGAAACCATCCACGATGATATGCCCCTGATATTCTATCGTCTTCACAACATGGTAAGCATTCCCTGTACTGTCACCGGACATATTGATATCCCCACTCAAAATGGTGGGATTACAAGTTGGCATTCGGTCACTTAGTGGGCTGCCACCAGAAGGAAATCCACCCAAAACAACACTGGAATCAGGAATCTTGAAAAAGGCATTCCGATCAGATGTTGAAGGGTAATAAGTACCTTTTGCAACCAAAACGGAGTCAACCCTCGGACAGAGCTCGGCTACCACCAATCCTGCTTGTAAATCATTGAAGGCAGTCGCCCAGGTTGTGCCATCTCCGCCAGGTGAGGCACTGCTATCCACGTAAACCGTGCTTCCAAAATCAGTGCAGTCAAAAGCAAATGCTGGCGTGAGTGTCGGATCATCCGCCATCATGGTAGCAGGATCATTGCTCACTTGTAATCCACTCGAATAAGTGACCGTAGTTTGCTCGCTGATGGAGGTAGCATTAACAGGAGAAAATGTTCCATTGGTATTGACCCGATAGTAAATTCGAATGCTTTTTCCTGCCGGGAGTTCGGGTAAGGTCAAAGGGAAATTCTGCGCACTGGCTTCAGTATGTGCACCTAGAAACAATAAGCATAACAACATCCCTTTATAAAATGGAGTAATAATTTTCTCCATAATCCTGGTATTTAGGGTTTTAGCTTGGTAATAATCGACCAATTTCAAATGAATCCACATACAAGGTACGTCAAATATTGCGTGGTAAAATATTCTTATTTCAAATATTTTAGTCCAGAACACAATTGAAGGAAAGCTACAATGGATTAAAGATATGAATTATTTTAATATATAAATAATTCATATTAAAATAATCTTATATAGGTGGACCCAGACAAATACTATTATCAGGATTTAATGAGCCTAAAGCATTACATGCGGTAGTCCGTCTAAACGGACCGCCAGGCACTTACTGATGAATGCTGGCGCATTGTCAGCATCTACTGACGCTCTACTGACGCTCCCTTTGGTCGGTCAGCATCGGTCGGTCAGCATCGGTCAGCATCCCATATTGACGAAAGTTAGTGTAATGTCAGCATGAATTTAATTCACCTTGACCATTCGTTTATTCAATACGCCTCTTTCCGTTTCTACTTACGCTCCCTTCGGTCGGTCAACATTGGTTAATTCACTTTGACCATCCGTTTATTGAGAACACCTGAAATTGTCTCCAACTGGTAAAAGAGTACCCCTTTTACTTCAGGGATGCTGCCAGCTTCCAGGGTAACCAGGTGATTACCACTTGAATAAGTACCGCTCACCCGGTAGAGTTCCTTACCGGTCACATCCATCACCCGCAGGGTGGCTGTCATGCTCTCCGGCAGCCAGAATCCGATCTTCGTCTCCTCATTGAATGGGTTCGGTGCATTCTGGTACAGCTCAGGAGTCTTGCTGCCCGTATCCGGGGTTTTTGTACCCGGATTGGTGATGCCTACATTCGTCTCCGTCAATGGACTGCTGTCCTGACAAGCATTGCCCGTATTGTCCTGCAGCAATAACGTCGTCGTACAGAAGTCTTTGTTACCCGACTCGTCGATCACCCAGATCTCCACCTCGATCTCCTGTGACCGTCCATCCGGGATGTCGGCACAGGTGAACGTGATACTTGGCGTTTCGCCATCTTCTGTGAAACTCAGGATCAACTTGTCAGTTGTCGTACAGTTGTCGTAGCTGCCCGCATCAAAGTCCGTAGCCCATACCTCCACTTCGCCTGATGGACTCATCACCACCGTAGCAATGCCATGGTAACAATACGGGGTCGGGTTCTTACAGTCTCTTATCGTAAACGTCGTATAACAGCTGTCCTCGTTCCCACAACGGTCCTTACCCACCAGCCAGACACCATAGGTGCCTACCGCCAGTTCTGCTGTTAATTCATGGCCCTGTCCGTAGGCTACCGGTGTGGTCTCATCGGCCAATACCGTGTAGCGGTATTTGATCTCATCTTCTGTTGCACAGTTGTCCGTGCCTGAAGCCAGCAACTCATAGCGGACCGTCGCTGCATCACAGTTGTTGTCGTAGATGCATGTCTCTTCCAGCTCATTGCATACAATCACCGGCGCTTCATCGTCCACCACCTTGATCACCTGCAGATAGGTCATGTAACCATCTCCGTCATCCTTCAGGTTGCGGTGGATGCAGCATCTGCTCTCACTCGCTACCAACCGGTCGTCGACGATCACATCCGGATAGCGGCTGTGCAGATCCGGTGAATAAACACACCAGTCGATCAGCTTCCACGTCCTTAAGATCTTATAGCAGCCTTCCGTCACATCGTAACGCTCATCCGAGTACGTCACCCCGATCAGCTCACAGTCGTCGTCGCTGATCTCCGGATATCCTGCTCCCGTGCGGTCTGCCGCTAGGCTGCCTGGGTCGGTACAGTTCACCACTACATCTGCCGGGAAGATCACTTCAAAGTCGGAGCGTGGCTTCACATACAGGGTCTGCGTGTCGTACGCGGTGTTGCCACATTTGTCGGTAGCCGTCACCGTCTTGGTCAGCGTCCCTACCCCACATTCGTTCAGGCTGCCGCTGTATTCCACTACCGTTTCCGGTGCCCAGCAGTTGTCCGTGATCACCCAGTCTTCCGCTGTCTCGTCAAAGTAGCTTTGCGGGTTCGGGTGTCCACCGTCCGGGTTATCGTATTTGTCCAGCATCAGCCACAGCCGGCAGTAGATTGGCTGCCAGTTGTGCGACTCATACCAGTAATTGTATTCATCGCAGTTCACGCCGTCTGCATAGCTGTTTTCCCCGCAGACCGATCCACCGTAATAGCCGAAGTCTCCGCCATCCCAGGGAATCTCCACGCAGCATACTGGCCCTTCAGCAAGGTCTCCGGATGTATTTTTCCCCTCCGGGTACACGTCCGGACTGGAACAATAAGTCTGTAAGGCATCCTCTCCTTCACACACATCATGGGTGAATGAGGCGCCATGGCCTTTCACTGTCGCGGTCTTCGTACCGCCAGCATAAGGCTTCGTCAGCGTCCACCAATAAGGAACACCGTCACAGTAAACCGTCACATCTTCAGGAGCGATGACTACCGGCGGCGTCTTATCGTCCTTCAGCACTTCGATCCAGCAGTCGTTGTATTTCGTCTTCAGCAGATCCGTATACATGAAGTTTTGTTTCACCTTCAAGCCCACCAGGATCTCCGGTATGTTGTCGACAATGCACTCGCCAATGTCTGCATTCAGGATGTTCTGCAGTTCCAGCTCGATCTGCTCCAGCGTCATTTTATTCAGCTGTACAAATTGACCTTTATCCTTGTAGTATTCCACCAGACACCATACGTAGCGCAGGTACAGCGATTCGTTTGTGATGCAGCCCAGCAGCGGGAAATAATCATCCCAGCATGCATTCATCAACTCGTAGAAGAAATGCTCCTGCTTCGTATCGATCGTCCACTGGTAAACAGCCGTAGGTGTTCCGCCCGGGTCGTCTGATAGATTGGTGGCAGAATGCACGTCACGTTCTTTTGATGTGTTCGTCGTAGGGGCGCAATCCACAGGCTTCGTACACCCGCAGTACCACCTGGTCTTCTCACACTCCGTCAGGTCTTCCACCACATCAAAGGCACACAGGTTCATCACACCTCATGCGCCACCCGCATGAATGACACCAGGTTAGGCGCTTCGGTCTCAAAGAGGCCCAACCCGTCAAAGGGTATGTCTTCCCCAAAGTATTCTTCTGTCACCGATGACAAAACTCCTGGAACTGCGCTTCGTAGTAGTCTACACTATCTTTCAGCGCCACCGCATAATACAGCTGATCGCAACAGTTGTCATGGCTGCCGTCATCCAGATCTTCCGCGTTGATCCGTGCCCAGCAGCTCGCCGGGTCCAACGTCACCTGCGTGATCTCATCACACACCGGCGTCGGAGGCGTCGCATCCAATACCTGCACCGTGATGCCTGGTACCAGCGTCGTGAACAACGATCTGAAGCCCCTACCCCAAAGAAATTCTCCGGCAGGACCTCCAGGCTTGTATTCCAGCACGCATCCACCAACCGCAATTTGACGGTAAATACCCTTCCGGTAAATAGATGTCTGCCGGCAGCGTACCACTCAATACCGTCGTCTTGCCCGGATGACCCGGTTCCGCAACTTCTATCTCATAACCCACTTCAAAGTCGTTGCAGTCAAAGTATTTTTTACATCCGGTAAGTGTACATGTGCCTTACAGTCGTGCGGCTCCGTATATCCCAACACCGTAAACCTATCCGCCAGGTCGAGCAATGATGTCGTATCCATTTCCGACCGCCCGAAGTCGAAGTAATCAAAGAAATTCAGGAACGGCGCTATCGTATCCTTGACGATGATCCATTGTTCACACGTCGTATCCGGTGTCCGCACCAGTCGTAAATCGTCCACGTGCGCCGGATCTTCCGCGATTTGCCGCAGATCTCAAATACCTTATCCTCATATTCCGCTACGGTATTGCAGTGCGCATTCGCCAGATCCGGGAACAGCTCGTAGAAATAATCCGGAATCCACAGCGGACTCGTGCTTCCATCCAGCGTCTTGATTTCCGGATAAGCCGTAATGGGGGTATTGTACAGGAACCGCGTGATCACCTGCAAGGTGAAGGGATCCAAAGCTTCCAGATCCAGCTTCACGTTGCCTCCAAACAATTCCTGCGCCAGCGAATCCAGTAATCCATACTGCTTGTACAGTTCCAGGAGCGTGCACTCTACCTCGATCGTGTCCGGGCAGATCAGGCTGTCCAGGTTATTCCGCTCGATCCAGAGCTCCTGTACACATTCATTGTAATTACCCCACGGATCCGTACTACGGATCGTCCGCGTGATCTTTCCGCTGAATAACGAATCTTCGCATTGGTAGTCTTCCCAGATCGAATTCACCAGGTCAACCCGTGCCGGATAAGGGCCGCAGTCGCTCACCAGAGTTTCGAGGTATTCTTCAGAGGATAGAATGGCCGCTTCCAGGCAGGTCAACGTATCGTTCTCACAGCGGATGACCGGGCCCAGTTTGTCTTCCAGCTTCAGCGTACCCCAGCATTTACCCCCCGACTGGATGTCTTCCACCACATAGGTCAGGGTCTGACCTACGTGCTCGTACGTCAGGGTAGCTCCCGAGATGGGTGTCAGTGATCCCGGTATAAATACTTCGCAGTTGTAGCGGTCGATGCAGCCGGCGCTGCCGGTAACCAGCACATCACGAGCGGTGATAACACGCTGGCAGTCGCTGCTCAGGCTGATGTTCACATGATCCTGGCAAGAAAGGCCTGCTGCCGCTCGTTTGGCAGTAGCTTGCAATGGCTCGGACTGCCCGTTCTCCAAAACCGTAATCGTAAATGAGCACGTGTCTTTCAACATGGGTCCATTGCTCGCCTCGAATTGAACGGTATACATCCCAAAAGCTAAAAGGCTGTCCGACGCCGGGCCAGATAATTGCGTGATCACCGGCGTACAATTGCTCATCACCGTTGGATCCGCGTAACTCACCGCCACCTCACAGGCAAAAGGGTCAGCCGTCACCGTGATATCCGCAGGACACGTGATACTCGGCGTGTCACAACAGAAATTGCTCGGGTCTGCGACGGTCACATTGGACAAACAAGAATCCTGATTTCCATTATTATCAACAGCAACCAGATAAACCATATTAGTTCCCAAATTCTGGCAGGTAAATGCAGTCTGACTGAGATAACTAGAACTTACGCCACAAGCATCAGACACCACATCACTATTAACCGGATTAAAGGAATAAGCATCATTGGTTGCCGTCCATGTGGTAGAATTCCTCCCCGGTACTGCATAAGCCACCGTACCGGTAGCATTTTCAATGCCCTGGGTGTGATTACAACAAGTCGCCGGTTGGGAAGTTGTATGTATTTCAATCACATTAGTGCTTTCATACAATTGCAAATGCAGCGAAACACGATCCCCGGATGGATAATGATCAACATTATACAATTCTAAAACCAGGACCCGGTTGGGTGCTGTGCCAACTGTTTCGTATCGGAGAAGATTAACACCAGGCGCGCCTCCGTTTCCTGGATCAAGATCCTCCCAAGCCAATGCAATCAGATCGTTCGGAAATGACGTGTTTGGTATGAATTGTCCTGAACAACACCGGAAGCAGTGCTGGACGCAAAGGTGACGAATCCATTCGCTCCAAGCTTGAATTGCGATTTCGTTTCACCAAAGAAATAAAGTCAAATCAATCGGCAAATAACCGGAAACGGCATCATCACCGAGTGTAAACTGAGTTCCAGAAGGAATATCAATCGGGTTGTAGGTAATGGCATTTACTGTGTAGGTTGTTGAACCCATGGGATTGAGGTCATTGACACTAAGGCTGGCATTCCCACTATTATCCAGGTCGATCGTCAGATCACGGCATAGAAAGTAGGTGGCGTCGTATCCCGGACCGTGACACTGCTCATGCAATTATCAGTATTTCCACTTTGATCCATTACGGTTAACGTTACCATATTGGATCCGATTTCACTACAGGTAAAGGTATCCGGACTAGCTGTTCTGTTCGTTATCGTACAATTATCGGTACTGCCATTATCGATGTCATCTCCGGTAATAACAGCCTGCCCCATGGCATCCAGTTCAATGGTAATATCCTTGCATTGAGCAACAGGAGGGATATTGTCCTGAACAGTTATCATGGCTGTACACATGTCGGTATTACCGGCAATATCACGTACTGAGAATGGCAATGAGTTTATTCCAATGTCGCTGCAATTAAATATAATAAAACCTTCAAGTGGTATGATCAATGAACAGTTGTCCGTACTGCTGCTAACAATGTTATACCCATCCACACCAACGATTCCTCCGGGGTCAAGATTTAAAGTGACATCCTTACAAATAGCTGTAGGAGCCGTGGTATCAAGAACTCTAATGATCGCAGTACAAGAACTGGAGTTAGAACTGGCATCGGTTATGGTAAGGGTAACCGGGACGGGGGTAAGATTCCCACAATTGAAATTATTAGGTGATACTGTTCTACCAGTCACCGCACAATTGTCCGTGCTGCCTCCATCCACATCATTGCCGGTAATGCTGGCATTACCGCTTCCATTCGGATAGACGGTGATGTTCTGGCAAACTGCTGTAGGCGCAACTGTGTCCTGCACCGCGACCGTTGCCGTGCAAGTCTTGCTGTTCAGGCTCGCATCCGTAACCGTTAGGGTCACCGAATTGGCTCCCAGGTTTGCACAGGTAAAGGAGGTAGGACTTGCTGATGTGCTACTAACCGAACAGTTGTCAAAACTGCCGCCATCGACATCGCTTCCGGTAATCGAGGCATTACCGGCGCCATCTAAATATACTGTGATGTCCTGACAAACTGCTGTAGGTGAAGCCGTGTCCCGTACCGTAACTACACTGATACAATTTTTATCGTTTCCATTCACATCGGTTATGGTAAGGGTCACATTATTTGATCCTGTATCGGAACAGTTGAAGACTGCCGGTGAACTGCTTTGTCCTCCGATGCCGCAATTATCCGAGCTACCACCATCCACATCGGATGCTGTGATGCTCGCATTGCCACTACCATCCAGGTAGACCGTGATGTTCTGACACATTGCCACAGGAGAAACTGTGTCCCGCACCGTCACCGTTGCCAGGCAACTCGCACTATTCATGCTCGCATCCGTGACCGTTAAGGTCACCGAATTACTCCTAATATCTGCACAGGTAAACAACGTTTGACTAGCTGATAAGTTACTCACAGCACAATTATCCGTACTGCCTCCATCCACATCGGATGTCGTAATACTTGCATTGCCGCTACCATCCAGGTAGACCGTGATGTTCTGACACATCGCCACAGGAGAAACTGTGTCCCGCACCGTGACCGTTGCTGTGCAAGTCATGCTGTTCATGCTCGCATCCGTGACCGTTAGGGTCACCGAATTGGCTCCCAGGTCGGTACAGGTAAAGGAAGTAGGGCTTGCAGATAAATTAGTCACTGAGCAATTGTCCGTGCTGCCTCCATCCACATCGGATGCCGTAATACTTGTATTGCCGCTACCATCCAGGTAGACCGTGATGTCCTGACAGACCGCCGTAGGGCTAGTGGTATCTAAAACGGTCAGCGTCGCAATACAATTCCCTACATTTCCACTTGGATCATCCTGCAATATTTTAATGTTGTGGTCGCCAAGTGAACTGCACGAATAAAATTTTGGCCCGGTTACTCCTACGCCTCCTACGGTTGAACAATTGTCGGACTCACTCACCAACATCCCAGTTAAAAATGGGTTATTTGAATCCGTCATGCCATCGGCCTTCACATAAATCGTAACATCCTGACAAATCAACACCGGCGGGGTGGTGTCCTGAACCGATACCGTGGATAGGCAACTATTGCTATTCATGCTGGCATCAACAACCGTCAAGGTGACAGAATTATCACCCACATCGGAGCAGGTAAAACTGGTCGGATCTGCTGATAGCATAGAAACACCACAGTTATCCGCACTTCCTCCATCCACATCCCCGGCGGTGATGGAGGCATTGCCACTTCCATCCAGGTAGACGGTAATGTTTTGACAAATAGCCGTTGGACCTACCGTATCAACTACAGTAACCATCGCTATACAGGAATTTGAATTCATGCTTCCATCGGTCACCGTCAGAGTAACATTGTTCGATCCGATATTGGCGCAGGTAAAGTTTGTGGGGCTGGCATTAAGGTTAGGTGATCCACAATTGTCCGTACTTCCCCCATTAATATCCCCGGTAGTGACCGTAGCTGAATTAGAACCGTCCAATGAAACCGTGATGTTCTGACAGACGGCCACCGGACTCGTCGTGTCTTCCACCATGAGCGTGAAACTGCAGGAAGCAGTATTCCCGGAACCATCGGTTGCTGTAAGCGTAACCATGGAGGAATTTTCACCGGAGATCATACCACCAGCGATCGGTGATTGAGTAACAGTTGGTGAACCACAATCATCCGATGCAATGGCAAGGGAAGTAAAATCTTCTATCGTGTAATTACAGGAAGCATCCAAATATCGGGTTTGAGTAGCCGGACAAGTGATTGAAGGATTGGTCATATCCGGAGGGTTCCCATTTACATCGCTAAACGGAACGACCGACAGGGTTGTGACCGGAGCAATATAATTAGCCATATTGGTCAGGTCAACCTTCTCTACCGTCATATTTCTTCCTGCAGGATCATATTCGCGGTCATTAATGGGAAGATGAACTACTAAAGCATTAGGGTGAATGGATGTCGGATCGACGAAATCCGTATTGGAAAATGGAACAATAACCGAATGAATATCCATGATATTACTGGTTATCGTGGTAGGCACCATGGATGCCGTCGAGGTAGTGAATGCATACAAGGCATCAGATATGGTCAATGAAAAACTGCCGGCTAATAATACCACATCTCCATTTGCACAGGAGGCTCCCGATGAGCACGATACCAGAATTGCATTAGCCATCCCCGGGTCCTCACTGACTCTCACTACTTCACCCATCATCAATCCCTGTGAAGTATAGCGGTATAATGATTCTAACCCATCGCTGGTTTGGAAGGTGTCGGCCAGGTTGTACACATCATCCGTGAAGTAAAAAACCTCTCCCGGAACAATGTCCCTAAGTGCCACAAATGAGAATTCGTCCGGTGATGAACTGTATCCTATTAATCCGATGGCTGCAAATGAAACGGTCGAAGAGGCGGTAGCTTCAATGATAAAGTCGTAGGGGTTCTCATCCGGATCATCGCTTGCAATAGAGATTGTCGCCGAATAGCTGCCATCCATTATGGCACTAAACGAAACCATAAAGTCCGTAGATGCTCCTGGCGCGAGGCTACCTGTTGCCGGTTGGGAAAGGACAAATTCGGGTGCACCGGATATGGATACGATCGGCATTCCAGTTAGATTTAGAGCCACATCACCGTTATTGGTAATTGTGAATATTCTGGTCTGCATACCACAGTCGGTGGCAACGACTCCGAAATGGGAGTAATTGTACAATGCCGCCATCATACTGCCATCCGGTATTACTTGCCCATTTCCGGTAACACTAATGTCCGGCCCACTGGCTCCAGATAAATTAATGTTTGAGAAAGGGACAGTTGAACTCAATCCGCTTGAAAAATTGGAACTGTTTTGAAGGTCCAGTTTATCCGTACTCTGTGCCCGCAAACTCGGGTTGTACTCCGAATTATCTGCAGATAATATGGTTGTTAACGCACAAGGGTGATTACATCCCGGAGTAACAACACTTCCGATACCAATCGCTGAAAAAATGGTGTCCATGGCATTCTCGATCGTTGCAGGATCTGTGGATGCAGTGTTCGCATGGAAAGCATAAAGCACATCGCCGTTGCTCAGAGAAATAGGAGTTCCTAACATGTCCACATCGGAATTCGAGCAGGTAGACCCCGAAGAACAGGTGACAACAACTGAATTCATCACCATGCCTTCTTTCACCACAACGACATCTCCTTTACTGATCCCGGGAGAAGTATATTTATAAATTGACTCAGCTCCGCCACCGGTATTGAAAGCATCCGTAGCCTCCAGGTATTCATTATCCGTAAAGTAAACGATGTATCCCATCGGAAGATCGCGCAAGGCCACGAATGAGAACCCATCCGGATTCAGCCCATCGTTGGTATTGAACCCTACTAGTGCAACGGCCGGTACCGGCAAAGCTGCCAGTGATTGACCGGAAATATTAAAGTTATATGGGTTTTCATCCGCATCATCGTTAGCTATCGTGACCGTAGCGGTATGTGTACCTGTTGCCGTCGGGGTATAGACGATGCTGAATGGCAATGTACTGTTTGCGGGTACTGTGCCGGAGGCAGGTTGTGTGACCGCAAAATGTGCGGCCCCGGCACCACTTAGCATAACTCTTGGTGATCCGGATAAAGTAAGGGCAGAAGCCATGCTGGAATTGCCGATTACAAACATCCTGCTCATTGAAGTGCTATTGCTTTCGGCATATCCAAAAGAAGTGAAATCCGGGCAAGATATTGCGGTGTTGCCATCCGGAATAACCAGTCCATTCCCGGTTACGTAGATCTCTGGCCCTGTACATGAAGCTGAGATCATCGTAAAACGAGTGGTACTCATTACCTGAGATGCCGAATAATTCGCCAGATTTTCCAGGTCTGCCTTGGTAACGCAGGCCGTTCGGTTTGCCGGAGTAAAATGACCATTGTTACCAATTGCTACCGTCAACATGACGGCTAATGCATTTGGGAATCCACAGGTAGAGGGGTCGACAAACTCTGTAGAGCCCGAAGAAGCTATAATGGAATGAAATTCATCCACATCGGCATAAATGGCTGTCCCGGCAGAGCTCGAAGAAAATGCTGATAAGGATTCAGTAAAAGTGACCGACATCGGACCATTGATCAAAACTGCATCGCCATCCGAACAATTGACACCGCCGGCACAACTGGTATGCAATAAATTACTGGTTGTCGCGTCTTCAACGATGGTAATCACGTCGCCGATTGCAAGGCCACCGGTACCCACTGTGTATTGAATCAAACCGTCCCCAACGGTAAATTCCTGAGTCATACAATCGAACGGGGCATCCGTAAAGTAGATCTTTTCTCCTGCCGGCAGTGCTTGCAAGGCAACAAAAGCAAACCCGTCATCCCCCGGGAAGTTATCTACGTTTATCCCAATCAGGGCTACTTTTTGAGCTTGAATGTGGTAGGGTAATCCAAGATAAAGTGCTGCAAAAAGTAAAAAGGAAATCGAATTAAGAATTCGTTTTCCCGTGATATTACCAAATGAGCAGATACGATTTTGTTGTGTAAATTTTGGCGTCATCTACTGGTTTTTCGTAATCGAAAACCAAGGTAGCTCTTATATTCAATTAAATAATCAAAAAAACTACTATTAACAAGGCTGAAACCTTGCTTAATCAAGGAAAACTGCCCTATTCACACACCCACGAATGAAACAATAAAAAGATCGGTTCAATCTGAATACCCGACATCTGGAATAACCAATGAAAATCACCTCAGTTCGGATCGAGGTCAAAAATCTTAGAGGCTCAAGTCGGGTCTGGTATGCGGGTTGCTCACGATATCGTCAAAAAGTATGCGACAACCCAATATTAAACCGTTCTTGAAACTGAGTACGCGGGCCTTTAACACCCGTCTCCACCCCCTCGGAATCAACAATATCGAAGAGGATATCTTCGTCATAGACTAACTTCGTGACGATGTTGGCAGATAGGAATTTATTGATTTTAAAATCCAGCTTATTCTCAACATCAACGTCAAAATTGCCAAAGCTGTTAAGATGATTGGTGAAGAAGTTCCCAATGGTTTCAAAGACCACATTTTCCATGATCTCTTTCTTGATTTGAACCCGGATCAGGGTTCCTAGCTCATAGCGAACACCCCGATTTACAAACTCGGCCGGCAAATATTGTGCGGCTAAACCGGGGTCATGGACGATGGTAATTTTACTGTTTATCGGGGTGTAATAAATAGAAAATACTTTGTCCCAAAGGAAATAATCCAGTCCGGTGCCCAGGTTGATGAATGCCGGTGCGAAAAAGTTACCAATCAGCTTACCCCTCTCGCCGGTTTTTTTGATTTCATAGTGGTCGTGAATGCGGGTTTGAATGTTGAACAATCCGGTCAAACGAAGGTGTTTGCTGAATTGATGATTGTATTTTGAATCAATTTCAATGAGATCTTCATTTTTCTGGAAAGGGAAATCGCCTAATTTAATGATCCCATATTTCAGATTGAACTTGTTTTCCCAGGAGCGGTCCTGGCACTTATAGATCCACAGGAATTCATCGTGTGTGCCCAGGGCAATGGAGTTAATGCCTCCTCCCTTGAAATAGGAACTGAATGCATTTTGTGCCAAAAAAAGGGAGACGGATTTCTTAAAACTCCAAACTTCCGAAGGATTACAGGTGTCCTTTACTTCCGTTTTGACGTTCGGAGGTGGTGCGGCAGCATCCTGCTTGGTTTGAGCGGTCAAGAAACTTACAAAACAAAACAGACCAAGCAACAAGATAGATGCTCTATTCATCAGATATTAAAATTACTACGAATATATAACGATTGATTATTATCAGCTTAACGCGGAAAAACTACGAAAGATTATCTATTGCCGCAACTAAGTTCTCCAGGTTCCAGGCATTTTCCAATTTGAATGGTCCAACCCGCGTCCGGATCAACGATTTCAGATAAGCTCCCGCATTGACCGCTCGGCCAAAATCAAATGCCAATGATCGGATGTAAGTGCCTTTGCTACAAGCTACCCTAAAATCAATAACCGGCAAATTAATTTGGGTCAGTTCGAACTCAAGAATGGTAATGAGTCTTGATTTGAGTGCCAATGGCTCCCCTTTCCTTGCAGCCTGGTAGGCCCGGACCCCATCCTTTTTGATCGCCGAGTAAGCAGGTGGTATTTGATCCACCGGGCCAATAAACTGCTGTCTCGCGGACTCAAGCATCTCCGGAGAAATGTGATCAATCGGGTAAACCCGGTCAACTTTGGTCTCCGTATCATAAGATGGCGTCGTCGCTCCCAGGAATACAGATCCGGTGTATTCCTTGTTATAGTTCTGAAATGCAGACAGTCGCTTGGTATGCTTACCGAGACAAATGATCAAAAGCCCCGTGGCACGAGGATCAAGGGTGCCGGCATGACCAACTTTCAATTTGTCAAGTCCTAATTTATATTTGGCAACCGATCGTATTTTCTGACATACATCAAATGAAGTCCAATCAAGCGGTTTGTCCACCAATAAGGTACATCCATCCACCAGATCTTCATAGGTCAGCGGAATCAATGATTCTATTTCAGTTTCTTGCATGATGTATCTATAATAATTGGTACAGGATAGCTACTGCACCAATAACGAAACAATACCAGGCAAAGTATCTGAGGCGGGCTTTTTGCACCCATTTCAACATGGAAGTACAGGCCCAGATTCCGGTAATAAAAGCGGCCACAAAACCGATGGTCATAGGCATCCATTCGGTTGAGGCTATTTTCTCCAGGGTGCCGTCCATAAGATCCTTAGCCATTTTTCCAAAAATGAGTGGAATGACCATTAAGAAAGAAAACCTTGTTGCATTATAGCGCTGAGTCCGCATGAATAAGGCGGTGGTAATAGTAGCTCCTGACCGGGAGATTCCCGGTATGATGGCAATGGCTTGTGCTATTCCAATGACAATTGCCCGGACTGGGTCCACCAAGTGATCGCTCTGTCGGATTTTGTCCGACAACCATAACAGAAATCCGGTGAGCAGCAGAGCACTCCCTACCCATAATAAATTGCCCGTAAAAAGTGATTCGATCTGATCTTCAAATAATACTCCAACGAGAGCTGCCGGAACCATCGAAATCAGGATGAGTATTGCCAGTCTCTTGCTCTCCCAACCTTTTTTCAAAAAAGTATCATGCAGGATAGCACCAATGTCTTTACGAAAAACAATCACCGTACTCAAAGCTGTTGCAAAATGCAATGCCACCGTCATTAACAAGGAAGCTTCTCCGTGGTGATTGTCTCCAAAAAGCGCTTTGAATATTTCCAGATGTCCACTACTGCTTACAGGTAAAAACTCTGTAATACCCTGGACGATGCCCAGGACTAACGCCTCCAAAATCCGATTCATCCGAAAATTACTTTGCTTTGAAGATGGCGTAGATTTCGATCACCAAACCCGCCAAAATGAAAACCGGGGCAATTACGGTACGGGTAAAGCTGTAGATACGGCCTGGTTCCCATACATCATCGCTGGGCATACGTCCGCCCATCATGAGGAGCATACCTAGCATCAAAACCCCAAATCCGATAGCCATCCATTTATAGTTTTCTTTATGGAAAGTGAGTTCAACATTGGATGTTTTGACCGAGCTTGACCTGACTTTTGAAGCAGTAGGTTTTATTTTTTCCTTTGATGCAGATGCTGAGGTGGTAGTTACTACTTTCTTTTTACTCATTGCTTGCGATTCTGTGACAAAGTTACAGGATACCTGTTAATATGTGCTTTATTAATTATATTTTTTAGCCAGGCGTCTATCTTCACAAATAAATTCATGTCCATGGGCATGGATTATTGTTAATCACCTAGCTTAGCCGGCATGAAGATAACGCACCTATTTCGCTTTTTGTGTCTAGTCGGGACCCTTTGTACGGGACAATTAGGACTTGGGCAGATCTTATTAGACAATCCTTCGTTTGAGGGAGAACCGAAAGATGCGACCACCCCGATCGGATGGCTAGAATGTGAGAAGGGTACTACCCCGGATATTCTTCCGGGGTTTTGGGGTGTCTATCTGCAACCTTACGATGGGGAGACTTACGTAGGTTTGATTACCCGCAGTAATGGCACCTGGGAAGCCATCGGACAGCGTTTAAAGGCCTCCCTGAAGAAAGATGATTGTTATCAGATCAGCCTTGAATTGGCCTATTCCCCTGCCTACGCAGGTTATAACGAACCCATTAAATTCCGTTTATGGGGAGGAGGTGAACGTTGCGAAAAGGCCCAACTTTTAGGTGAGACCGACCCGGTCACAAACACTGACTGGAAACTGTTTTCCTTTGAATTTACGCCCAATAAAAACATTCGTTATCTCATCTTTGAAGCCTATTACGACACCAGTAAAAAATATACCCATAACGGAAATATACTGATCGACAACATTTCACCTGTCCGTACGTGTCCGCGCGCTTGACAAATCTGTAAAACAAGCCTTTACCCTAACTATTGCCGGTCGATCCAGCGCAGTGCCTTTACGTAATCCTCTACATTTTCAATCTGCATATCCTTCAGATTGTTTTTCAGCTCCGGATAAAGTTTTATCAACGATTTCTGGTTCAATTTAACCTTTTGGTATTCCCGTCCATTGTAGACGAACCACATATCCCCAGGCTGAAATTCATCAAATCGGTCACCGGTCGCATAGGCTCCCTGGTAGTCTGCCTTATGGAGAATTTTAAATGGGAGTTGAAAAAAAGACAGGTTGTCACCTTCCCACAAAGCCATCAGGTAATACTTTTTGTGTAGCGTCTGGTGAATGGCACTGGCATCAACCTGATAAAATTTCAGTGTATCATCAGCATTTTGGATCAACTCAAAGAAGTGAATTTCACTTTCCATTTTAAAAAATGAATGCATGGCATCCGGTCTTACATACACATCCTGGTTGAATACATCCAACTGCATATGAACATCGGAAATAATTTCTTTCGATCCAACCACCTCCAGGCGACCTGGCAGCCATTGATCCACAAAAAACGGTGTTCCTTTAACCCCTTCATAGCGGTTGTCAAAACCATTGATCAACGCAGACCCTTGTCTGAATTGTTCAATGGCGAGTCGCCCCTGGTTAGGCACCGGCTCCTGACAGATAGCTTGATCAAAGGGGATCCAGATCAATAGTACCGGGATGACTCTTCTGAACATTTCTGTAACTAATTCGGGAAACAAGCGCATTTCTAAATTTAACCTAAAACCTGAAGTTTCTAAGGATTTAATTCCATTAGCCATTCCATACGGCAAGAAATCGAATGGAGTTTGCTGCGCTAAGAATGCATTGATGCCACTTAAAAATCGGTAGTTCCACCAATATTCTCCTTAATTTTGCGCTTCAATTTAAAAATTTGCACATGTACCAGCCGGGGACCATTGAGAAGAAATGGCAAAAATATTGGCAAGAGAACCAGACCTATCGCGTCACCAATGGAGGAGATCGTCCAAAGTTTTATGTCCTGGACATGTTTCCTTACCCGAGTGGAGCCGGATTGCATGTCGGTCATCCACTGGGTTATATCGCGACCGATATCCTGGCAAGATTCAAACGGATGCAGGGATACAATGTACTCCATCCGATGGGATACGATTCATTTGGACTACCCGCTGAACAATATGCCATACAAACAGGAATTCATCCGGCAGTTTCCACGGCAGACAACATAAGCCGTTATCGCAGCCAATTAGAAAATCTTGGATTCAATTACGACTGGAGTCGGGAGGTAAGTACCAGCAATCCGGATTTTTATCATTGGACCCAGTGGATCTTTTTGCAGCTATTCAGTCACTATTATGACCTTTTAGCCGACAAAGCTACCCCGATATCGGAATTGATCGGTCACTTTGAAGTATCCGGGACAGCAGGAATCCAGGCATTCGCCGGAGAACGCTATGAATTCACTGCGGCTGAATGGAATCGTTTCACGCCCAAGGAGCAAAGTGATGTACTGATGAATTTCAGGTTGGCATACCGGACTGTTACCTATGTCAATTGGTGTGAAGCCCTGGGAACTGTGCTTGCCAACGACGAAGTCAAAGATGGAGTATCTGAACGTGGCGGCTATCCGGTAGAAAAAAAGCCCATGCTGCAATGGTCACTCCGAATCACTGCATATGCAGAAAGGTTGCTGAACGATATTGACCAGGTCGACTGGTCCGACGCACTTAAAGCCATGCAGCGGAACTGGATCGGCCGGTCTGAAGGAGCCCAGCTATTTTTCGAAGTACTGAATTCAGATGCCAGGATAGAAATCTTCACCACCCGGCCTGATACGATTTTTGGCGCCACATTTATGGTACTGGCTCCAGAACATGATCTGGTTCCCGAATTGACCTCCGATGCCCAGGCAGAATCCGTGCGAAATTACCAGGAATATGTAGCCAGCCGATCTGAGGTGGATCGTATGGCTGAAGTAAAAAAGGTAACCGGTGCTTTCACCGGATCTTACGCACTAAATCCTTTTACCGGCGACCACATTCCAATATGGATTGGAGAATATGTATTGAAAGATTACGGCACCGGTGCCATCATGGCCGTACCCAGTGATGATGAACGCGATCAGGCATTTGCTCAGACGTTCAACCTGCCTATCATTGATGTGGTGGATAAAACCGACTATCCGGGTGCAACACTGCATGATAAAGTCGGTAAAATCATCAATTCAGGTTTTATCACCGGGATGGAAGTCCCGGATGCCATCCGCGCGGTAAATGCTGAAATCGAAAGCAGAGGGCTGGGCTTGCGCAAAATAAATTACAAATTGCGGGATGCCATTTTCAGCCGACAACGATACTGGGGGGAGCCATTTCCAATTTATTACGACGGGGACGACGTACCGCATGCGTTGAATGTGGATGAGTTGCCATTGACACTACCGGAACTTGAGGATTTTAAGCCCGGAGCCGGAGGTAAATCTCCTCTCGCAAGGAAAACGGAATGGGTGGATTTTGCTCCGGGAAAGGTCCGGGAGACCGATACCATGCCGGGATATGCCGGATCTTCCTGGTACCATCTGCGCTATATGGATGCCCATAACAACCAGGCTTTGGCCTCGCCGGAAGCAATTCAATATTGGCAGGATGTAGATGTGTATGTTGGTGGAACGGAGCACGCCGTAGGTCACCTGATGTATTCCCGATTCTGGCATAAATTCTTGTTTGACAAGGCCATTACGCCCACGCCTGAGCCGTTCCGGAAATTGATCAATCAGGGAATGATTCAGGGAGTCATCGAATCCATCTTTTTAAAAAAGGAGAAAGAAAACGGCAAAAGCATTTTCTTCAGCGCCGAATTGGTAGATCCGGACGACGATCAGTTCACCAAAATTCCGGTGCACATCGATTATGTATCCGACTATGGATCACCCAACTCGCACTTAAGCGCGACCGGTGTAGCTTCATTCATTGATTGGCGCCCGGAGTTTTCCGATGCCCTATTTGTAGCTAAGTCCGGCACGTGGCAGAAAGGGCAGGATGTGCCTACCGGGTTTAAAATAATTACCTTGTCTGAAGTGGGAAAGATGTCCAAGCGATATTTTAATGTCGTCAACCCGGATGACATCGTAGCCCAATACGGAGCAGACTGTTTTCGCATGTATGAGATGTTCCTTGGTCCAATACAACAAGCCAAACCATGGGACACAAAAGGTATCGATGGGGTCTATAAATTTCTTCGCCGTTTTTGGAGTTTGTTCGAAGATGAACAAGAAAATTGGATAGTCAATCAAACGACTCCCAGCGAATCAGCCATCAAAGTGCTGCATCAAACCATCAAAAAGGTCCGCGAAGATGTCGAACGGTTTTCCTTTAATACCAGTGTTTCGGCATTTATGATCTGTGTGAATGAATTGAAAAAGGAGGAATGCCATTCCCATCAAATCCTCGAACCTCTGGTCCGTCTGATTGCTCCATTTGCACCTCATGTAGCGGAAGAACTGTGGCATCGCTTGCATGATTCAATAGCTGGAATGACCTCAGTGCACCTTACCGATTTACCGGAATACGACGAACAATACCTTACCGAATCCGAAGTTGTTTATCCGGTTTGTATCAATGGCAAGAAACGAGGCGAATTGGGGTTGGGTGTCAACGTGCCTCAACAAGAAGTGGAAGCAATGGTTAAGGATCTTGAAGTAGTGCAAAAATGGACCGAGGGGAAGCCTATACGCCGGATCATTGTAATCCCGAATAAAATGATTAATGTTGTTATTTAATGCGATTACTATGGGAAAACTACAACTTAACGACTTACCCGAGGTAGAAAAAATGCCCGGCTTTAAGGGTAAGTTTGTCCACACCGACACTATGACATTGGCTTATTGGACCATTGCTGCCGGTGCGGATCTGCCGACCCACCATCATCACCATGAACAGGTGATTAATATGTTGGAAGGGGTATTGGATCTTTCCATTGATGGGGTTACCCATCGTTTAACTGCCGGTGACATTCTGATCATTCCTTCCAATCGGCCACATGGCGGAAAAGCCATTACCGAAGTAAAAGTTTTGGATGTATTTCATCCGGTACGCGAGGATTATCGTTAACTAGTATATGGCCGAACAAAATCTGAGTTATATCTTAAATCATCTGGGTGAAGACCGGGATTCCTATTTCCAGGCGGTATCCCCACCAGTCATTCAGAGTTCGAATTTTTATTTCAAAACGGTAGACGACCTGAGACAGGATATTTCCGATGAGTTGGCCAACCGGATCTATACCCGTGGAAATAACCCGACCACTGAAATATTACGGAAGAAATTGGCGGCACTGGAAAGTGCCGAAGATGCATTGGTCTTCGCCAGTGGAATCGCAGCAGTAGCCGCTGCCGTCCTGGCTTTCGTCAAGCAAGGCGCCCATATTGTTTCCGTGGGGTCCGTGTACAGTTGGACGACCCGCTTATTCAAAGAATATTTACCGCGCTTCGGCGTAGAGACTTCCTTTGTAGACGGCCGTGATCTGGTCAAAATTGAAGAAGCCATTCGCCCGGAGACTTCCATATTATACCTTGAATCCCCCACCACCATGCTTTTCGAGCTCCAGGATCTGAGATCTTGTGCAATGATAGCCAGAAAACATGGCCTGATCAGTATGATCGATAATAGCTGTTGTTCACCAATTTATCAAAGACCGATAGAGCTGGGAATTAACTTAAGCATTCATTCAGTCACTAAGTTTCTCAATGGGCACAGCGACGTAGTAATGGGTGCCGTGTGTGGGTCCAAAGAACTCATTAACCACATCTTCAATACAGAGTTCATTAATATCGGAGGTATTGTTTCACCTCACGATGCTGCCCTGGTGATCCGGGGACTACGGACCCTACCGCTCAGAGTTGATCGCTCGTACCAGTCTGCACTGAAAATTGTGGAATTTCTCCATCAACAATCCAGGGTTCTACAGGTGAATTATCCTTTTCATGCTCAGCACCCTCAGTACGATCTCGCCGTCCGGCAAATGGAAGGCCAGCCAGGTTTGTTTTCGGTGTTGTTCAAAGCGAATTCCATCAATGAAATGGAAGATTTCGTTCATCGCCTGAACTACTTTCTCATTGCAGTGAGCTGGGGCGGTCACGAATCGCTGGTTATGCCGGTCTGTGCATTTCACGGAGGTCCCACTGGCCAGGACAGTCCCCTACCCTGGAATCTCGTTCGATTCTACATTGGACTGGAAGATCCGGAACTGTTGATTGAAGACATTCGTCAGGCGATGGAAGCATTGCCGGCCTGATGGACAAACCCGATAGAGCATGCGTTTAACGCATCCACCAAGTAGCAGATGCCTGCTTTTCGCCAAACTTTAGTTTCTTTTCCAGAAATAGCAACATCCGGCGTACCAATGCCAACGAAGACCATTTCAGGGCCAGTCGATGCCACCATTTACTGAAATCCTTATTGTAGGGGCAAACCCGGATGCAGATTGCACAATCTGAATTCAACCCTACCCAGAACCTGAAACACCGTTCTGCATCCACCGTATATTTCGTAATGCCCTTTAAACTGGAAATATTTGGCGGATCGCTTTGCGGTTGACCATCCGGGATAGCTCGGACAGGACAGGATGTAGCACACAGATTGCAGGACGCACAAAATCGTTCGACGCCAAACTCAACCGGCTGGTCGGCGAGCAAAGGTAGATCCGTAAATACTTTAGCGATCCGTACATTAGGTCCAAACTGCGGGGTAATCAACAGACCATTTCGCCCATATTCACCCAACCCCGCCTGAATGGCCATGGGAATATTAAGCGCTGTATCATTCATGGATGCAACCGCCTCATAACCCAGATTGGTTATGAACTGAGCTAATGAGACCGCACAGCTTAATCCGACCGTATACCCAAGCCCGGTTGAAGCACCGCTAAGTGCTGTAGGGTATGTTTTACTTAGCGCATGATCCATTGGAATGATCAGGAGGATGGCATATCTGAGTTTACTGGGTAGATCTACTGGCGGATTCGTACCGGCTTTGCGGTTATACTTTTGTGCATAAACCCACCGACGGTCCACTTCGCAGATACCCGCAGCTCCTGCCCCAAATTTCAAAGCCGCCAGTTTGAGTCGCCGGGAAGTTTCCTTAGGATCATTCACCTCCGCTTTTGAAGTTGGTCCGGGCGATTGTAACGTGTAGGGATCGGTAAAACCCTCGACGGCTCCAGTATCTTCAAAATGGCGTTCTCCAATCCGGTCCGTCAGGTGCCAGCTAGCATTCCGAAAAGCAAAATCCCAATGATCAAATCCTTTTGATTTCTTTGGCTTGAAGTTAGCAATGTCATAAGAACGGTAAAAATCTTTGGCATCAACCTTATCGTCCCAGACAGACCGGCTAAATATGTCATTACGGGCATTAAAATAGCCAGCATCAGCTTCTATGCGGTATTTCTTGTTCAGATAGGCTTGGGGATCCGAAGTAACAATCTTCTTTAACATACGGGAAGTTAGTCAATCTTGATAGCACTCCGGAAAGTTATGAAGCTGGTCTGCCTAAAAACCGGAAACATTTGAACCGGCATTCCTTGACCGGACGAGCATTCTAACCGTGGATCAGAATCATTGCCCTAGGGTTTATGGACGGTTAAAGAATCGCGTGGAATCACATTCATGGAAACAGAATTCATGCAATAACGCAAACCTGTAGGACGAGGCCCGTCATTAAATACGTGTCCCAAATGTCCCCCGCAACGGGCACACAAAACCTCCGTCCGTATCATCCCGAGGGAAGAATCACGTTCTTCTTTGACATCATTCGGACTGATTGGCTTGTAAAAACTGGGCCAACCGGTTCCGGATTCAAATTTGGTTTTAGAATCAAACAAAGGCAGGCCACAAGCTGCACAGACAAAAATACCGTCTCCATGATAATCCCATAGATCACCGGTAAATGCTCTTTCTGTTCCTTTCTCCCGTAACACATAAAATTCTTCAGGCGAAAGGGCTGCTTTCCACTCGGCATCTGTTTTGATAATTGGCTTGATGGTATCCATTGCGGACACCTCCGTTGCATTTAATCCGGAAGTGTCGACCGAGTAATCCGTGGTGTGTTGTTTGGGCTGACAGGCAGCAAAAGCTATCAACACAAAAAGAGCGATGCTATTCTTCATTTCTAAGTTTTTTATCTTGTTTTTGTGCATATCGCATGATGCGGTAAACCGCTTGAACAATTCCTAAAAGGATCAGGTAAACCAGACTGACTACCACCAACATCCATCGGAATATACCGGATTCAAAAAAACTGATTTGAGTCAGTGCAAACGCGATCAATAATAATCCAAGGGCCAAGCCCGTATAGGCAATAATGCTTCGGTTGAAGTATTGACTTTGATTGTTGCTCCCCAGAAAGAAAACGCAATTGGTTACGCTAAAGAATAACAAAAAGGCAATAACTACTGTCCACTCATCCTGCCAGGAACCGGGCTGACCAGTGTCAAACCATTTCGTGACAAGCATAACCAGAACAGCCAGTACACCTATTCCCAATGCCTGGATTACAGGCGGAAAGTTCCTGTAAAAAATGGATTTAGATGTTCCACCTGCTTTCATTTCCGGTCCTTTACAATCGAACCAAATAAATCGTACTCGTTGGCATCATCTATAGTCACTTGTGCGAAATCACCGATACGGGCATATTGCTCCGCAGCATGGATCAACACTTCATTATCGACCTCGGGAGAGTCCGCTTCCGTTCGCCCGATAAAGTAATCTCCTTCTTTGCGATCGATTAGTACTTTAAAGTTTTGGCCAATCTTTTGTTCATTTAATTCCGCGGATATTTGCTGCTGAATCTGCATCAACTGACTCATTCGTTGCTCTTTTGTCTCGGCAGAGACATCATCTTCCATCTGGTATGCGGTCGTTCCCTCCTCATGCGAATATTGAAACACTCCCAGCCGGTCAAAGCGAGTTACCTCAATAAAATCACATAATGCTTCAAAATCAGAATCTGACTCACCGGGAAAACCAACCAGCATGGTCGTTCTAAGGTGTAGTTCCGGATGAATGTCCCGGATTCGGTTGACCAGATCGATGGTTTCCTGCCGGGTTATCTGCCGATGCATATTTAGTAAAACCGGATCGCTGATGTGTTGCAGTGGCATATCCAGATAGTTACAGACGTTGGGGTGCCGTTTGATGGCATCTATGATTTCCAGCGGAAACTTGTTTGGATAAGCATAATGCAGCCGGATCCATTCGATTCCTGGTACTTCCGCCAAAGCATCCAAAAGCCTGGGAAGAGCCCGTTCTTTGTAGATGTCCAGACCATAATACGTTAATTCCTGAGCAATCAGGATGAGCTCTTTAACACCTTGGGCAGCCAGATGCCGAGCCTCTTTGACCAATCGTTCGATAGGTTGCGAGATGTGTTTGCCGCGCATCAAAGGAATAGCACAAAAGGAGCAGGTCCGGTTACAGCCTTCCGATATCTTGAGGTATGCGTAATGGGCAGGGGTTGTCAATATCCTTTCTCCGATCAGATCGTGGCGGTAGTCTGCCTTTAAATGGGTAAGCAATGCGGGTAATTCCATGGTGCCGAAATAGGCATCCACTTCGGGGATTTCCTGCTCCAGCTGATCCTTATAGCGCTGACTAAGACAACCTGTAACATAGAGTTTATCCAGAGCGCCCTGTTGTTTCATTTGGGCATATTCAAGAATGGTCTGAATCGATTCCTCTTTTGCCCGGTCTATGAATCCGCAGGTATTGATTATTACGATTTCCGACGAGCTGTCCTCCCGCTCATGAGAAACCTCATAGGCATTGGCTTGCAGCTGGGTGATCATATTCTCCGAGTCAACCCAGTTCTTGGAACACCCCAGGGTGATGACATTGATCGATTGACTTCTGGTACCTTTCGTTTTCACGTATGCCTGAATTTTGGAATCAAATTTACAACATTCGGGTTGTAGCCTGACGTTATATCCGGGACTTTCACCAGAAGGTTTCATTTGGCAAGATTGTTGGGAACAAATGATAAAAGCCAATCATGTATTATCGCATCCTTTTTGTTTGCACTTTGCTGCTCTTTTTCTTACCCGATGGGAATGCCCAATTGGGCATGAACCTGCATGGTAGTTGGTGGTCTGGAAAAAACCAGGAGCAATTGCGCTGGCAGGGCAACGAACAAGCAGTAGGCCTTTCCTGGTGGTTTCGTTTGCAAAAAAGACGTCTGGAGTTCCATCCGGAAATGTTTCTGTCGCAATCACATGCTGTTCGTGCGACTGAACTCGGAGGATCTACTCCAGGTGACAAGAGCGGCATCCAACTCGGTCTACGCATACCGGCCCAGGCATACTTTATGGATTGGGACAGCGATTGCATGTGTCCTACTTTCTCAAAGCAAGGACTTTGGCTCAAAAAAGGGATATTTGGCTGGGCAGCACCAGGTATGGTATTCATTCCACATTTACCCTCGTTAACGCTGGAAGGTGGCTTAGGTCTGGATATCGGTGTGGGTAATATATTTACATTGGTCCCGATGATCGGTTACCGTTATGCTACCCGGCAAGCCGGGCTGGACAATCCGGCCAGTCACTTCATCACCCAACTGCGTATTTTTGTTCGATGGGATAAAGAAAATTTCTTTCGTTAAGAGAATTCCGTTACTATTGCAATAGCATGAATAAACAAGTTATTCATAACCATGTCATTCGAATTACCGTCGTCCAAAGGGATCGGTGAAGAGAATGCATGTGACAAAGAATACATAAAGCCATTCTCTTTGAGGATGGCTTTTTTGTTGAATTGTTGTTTTGAGTTCGTAAATCGAAACAATCTAATTGATTGATTATCTGTTAGATAAATAAATTATTACCGGATCAAACATTGTATCAGTCTTTGGAGAATTGTTTCTCCGGGGCCACAAAGAGAAATACCTTTACCAACTTACCGGAAACTATGAAGCAAGAATTGAATTATTACAGCAAGGAAGTAACCCAGAACCCCAGCCAGCCAGCATCTCAGGCGATGTTGCATGCCATAGGCCTGGACGATAACGACTTAAAAAAAGCACAGGTGGGTATCGCCAGTACAGGCTGGGAAGGAAATCCCTGTAACATGCACCTGAATGGCCTGGCAGCTAACATTAAAACAGCCGTCCAGAAAGAAAATTTAATCGGACTCGTTTTTAACACCATTGGAGTAAGTGATGGCATTTCAATGGGGACACAGGGCATGAGGTATTCCCTACCCTCCCGCGACATTATTGCAGATTCCATTGAAACCGTCGTTGGCGCTCAATGGTACGACGCCGTCATTCCTGTAGTCGGTTGTGACAAAAATATGCCGGGTGCCATGATCGCACTGGCCCGTATCAACCGGCCCGCCATCCTGGTCTATGGGGGTACCATTAAGCCGGGACATTATCAGGGGCAAAAGCTGGATGTAGTCTCCGCATTTGAAGCTTATGGAAAAAGGATTGCCGGCAGTATCACCGAACATGATTTTAATGAGGTAGTCCGCAAAGCCTGTCCTGGTGCCGGGGCCTGCGGTGGAATGTACACGGCAAATACCATGGCCTCCGCCATAGAAGCCATGGGTATGAGCTTGCCATATAACTCCTCGATTCCTGCAGTTGACGATGAGAAAGACCAGGAGATGCAAAAATTGGGCAAAGCCATCCGGTATCTGATGGAAAACAACATCCGCCCCAGGGACATCATGACCAAAAAAGCCTTCGAAAATGCGATCCGGGTAGTGATCGTATTAGGCGGCTCGACAAATGCAGTGCTTCACCTCATGGCGATGGCGCACGCAGCAGATGTGCCATTAACGCTGGATGATTTTCAACGCTTGAGTGATGAAACGCCCTATCTGGCGGATCTTAAGCCAAGCGGTCAATATGTAATGGAAGATCTTTACAGGGTAGGTGGTGTGCCAGGCGTCATGAAATACCTGTTGCAACACCATTTATTACATGGGGATTGCCTGACAGTGACCGGAAAAACCATCGCAGAGAACCTTGCTGATGTTGCCGATCTTACCACTGGCCAGGATGTTATCCATCCGCTGGAGGAACCATTGAAAAAAAGTGGTCACCTACAGATCCTGTATGGCAACCTTGCCGAAGAAGGAGCAGTGGCCAAAATCACGGGAAAAGAAGGACTTCGCTTTACCGGAAATGCAAAAGTTTATGATGGAGAACAAGCAGCGATCGATGCCATTAGTTCGGATAAAATAACAGCCGGCGATGTGGTTGTTATTCGGTATATCGGCCCCAAAGGCGGACCGGGTATGCCGGAAATGCTAAAGCCCACCTCGGCCATTATGGGTGCCGGCTTGGGTAAATCGGTGGCATTAATCACCGATGGACGCTTCTCAGGAGGCACACATGGATTTGTTGTAGGCCATATCAGTCCGGAAGCAGCTGTAGGCGGCAACCTGGCCCTGGTCCGTGACGGCGATCGCATCGAGATCGATGCAGAAACCAACCAACTGGTCCTTCACGTCGATGAGCTAACCCTGGCAGAACGCCGTTCGCAATGGTCTCCACCGGACGCTCCCGCTACATTTGGTATCCTCAAAAAATATGCGCAATCGGTATCATCCGCCAGCAAAGGATGTGTGACCGACCTATAATCAAAATATTGGATATGGAAAAAACAGTTGCCATCCAGCCTACTGCTGCCACACTATTAGAATCTAAAATCGGACAAGAAGTATCCGGGGCCGAAGCTGTACTGCTTTGTTTACTGGCAGAGAATGTTGATACCATTTTCGGCTATCCGGGTGGTGCTAACATGCCCATTTACGATGCTTTGTATCACTACCAGGACGTACTCAGACACATTTTGCCACGGCACGAACAAGGGGCTATACATGCAGCCGAAGGTTTTGCACGGGTTACCCGGCAAACTGGGGTCTGTATGGCCACTTCCGGTCCCGGGGCAACCAATCTGATCACCGGTATCGGAGATGCCATCCTTGACTCCACGCCGCTAGTTTGCATTACAGGTCAGGTTTTCCGGCATTTATTAGGTTCCGATGCTTTCCAGGAAACCGATGTCATCGGTTGTACGACCTCCATCTCCAAATGGAATTATCAGATCACCCATGCGGATGAAATTCCAGAGATTTTTGCCAAAGCATTTTACATCGCCAATTCAGGTCGTCCCGGTCCAGTGGTTATTGATATTACGAAAAATGCCCAAGTTGAAAAATTAACTTTCAACTATCACCGCACTCCTTATATCCGGAGTTATCACCCGAATCCCAAGCCCGATCTTGCGAAGATTCAGGAAGCTGCGGATCTGATCAATTCGGCCAAAAAACCATTTATCGTTGCTGGACACGGTATTCAGTTGGCACATGCCCAGGAGATCTTCCGGGAGTTTGTTGAAAAGTCCGGTATTCCGCTTGGCACGACCATTCATGGCTTATCCGACATTCCGTCCAGTCATCCATTGAATATGGGAATGCTTGGAATGCATGGCAACTATGGCCCAAATGTTAAAACCAACGAATGCGACGTGCTGATTGCCATTGGAATGCGGTTTGATGACCGCGTTACTGGCGATGTATCGAGATATGCAAAGCAAGCAAGGGTCATTCACATTGAGATCGACCCGTCGGAAATCGGTAAAAACGTCAAGACGGAGGTGCCCATTAATTGCGATGCAAAATTGGCATTGGAATTACTCCTCCCCATGATCGATAAGAAAACGTATCCGGAATGGATAGCTGAATTCAAGGCCTGTGCCGATCAGGAAGCCGAAATTGTATTTACCAAAGATTTTGCCCCACAATCGGAAGGTCTCCTGAATATGGCAAGAGTCGTCAAGACCATTTCCGACATGACACATGGTCAGGCCATCGTTACGACAGATGTCGGTCAGCATCAGATGGTTGCTGCCCGTTATTACCAATACGAGGATACCAATCAATGGGTTTCTTCAGGCGGGGCAGGAACCATGGGCTATGGGCTGCCAGCTGCATTTGGCGCCAAGCTGGCCCGACCGGATAAGGATGTGATCCTCTTTGTTGGGGACGGTGGATTCCAGATGACGCTTCAGGAATTGGGTATGTGCTCTCAGTGGAATGTCGGGGTAAAAATTGTTCTCCTGGATAACGAATTTCTCGGCATGGTACGTCAGTGGCAGGAGTTATTTTTTGATGTCAGATATTCCCAGGTTGCCCTCAAGAATCCCAACTTTGTGAAGATCGCTGAAGGATTCGGAGTTCCCGGCAAAACCATTAAATACGATCACGAGCTTAAAGCCGGGATTCAGGAAATGCTGGATTCGCCTGGTCCCTATTTGCTGCATGTCCGGGTCATTAAGGAAGAAAACATCTTCCCAATGGTCCCAACGGGTTGTGCAGTCGATGAAATAAGACTGGAATAGAGGAATAATAGTTCGGTACAAATCGAAATTGTGGATTATGAACAAGCAGGTATTTACCATTACGGTTTTTACAGAAAACAAAACCGGATTGCTTACGCGGGTGGTATCCATTTTTACCCGTAGACACATTAACATCGAAAGTTTGACCACTTCGAGATCTTCCCTGGAAGGTATCCACCGGTTTACAATCGTCGTACTGGTGGAAGAAGAAATGGTCAAAAAATTGGTGGCACAACTTGAAAAACAAGTGGATGTTCTAAAAGCATTTTATTACCGTGATTCAGAGATTGTTCATCAGGAGATCGCCCTGTATAAAGTGCCAACCCATGCTTTTAAAAACGGGGATCGGGTTGAACGGTTAATTCGTGCACACAATGCCCGTATCCTGGTTATCGAAGAAGAATTCATAGTCATTGAAAAAACAGGCCATTCCACTGAAACGGAAGCGCTACTCAATGACTTGCAAGACATCGGTATCTTTGAGTTCGTTCGGTCCGGAAGAGTGGCCATTGTTAAGCCCATGGAACGACTGAACACCTATCTGAGATCCTTACAGGAAAATTACATTATACAATAAATTGAAATCGTATTCTATGGCTAAATTAAATTTTGGTGGTGTCGAGGAATTTGTGATCACCAGAGAAGAATTCCCTTTAGAGAAAGCCCGGGAAATTCTCAAAAACGAAACAATTGCCGTAATTGGTTATGGCGTGCAAGGCCCAGGACAAGCATTAAACTTGCGTGATAATGGATTTAATGTGATCGTTGGTCAACGTAATCCGTCTAAATCCTGGGACAAAGCTGTTGCTGACGGATTTGTTCCGGGTGAAACCCTCTTCAGCATCGAAGAAGCGGCAAAGCAAGGAACCATACTCCTGTATCTGCTTAGCGATGCCGCACAAATAGCTGCCTGGCCTCAAATCAAACCTTACCTGACCTCAGGCAAAGGCTTGTACTTCTCTCACGGATTTGGGATTACCTTCAACGATCAGACCGAAATCATCCCTCCCAAAGACATCGATGTATTTCTGGTAGCTCCTAAAGGATCCGGCACCTCATTACGCCGTATGTTTTTGGAAGGACGCGGATTAAATTCCAGCTATGCGATTTACCAGGATGCGACGGGGAATGCAAAAGACCGCGCACTGGCACTAGGCATCGGTGTCGGTTCCGGATACCTCTTTGAAACCAATTTCAAAAATGAGGTTTATTCTGACCTAACGGGAGAACGCGGCACCCTGATGGGAGCAATTCAAGGTATCTTTGAAGCACAGTACACGGTGTTGCGCGAGCATGGTCATTCTCCTTCAGAGGCGTTTAATGAGACGGTTGAAGAATTAACCCAATCGTTGATGCCACTCGTCGCCGAAAATGGTATGGACTGGATGTATGCCAACTGCTCAACAACCGCCCAACGTGGTGCACTGGATTGGAAAAACCGTTTTCGCGATGCCGTAAGGCCGGTATTTGAAGATCTTTACAAAAGCGTCTCCACCGGAAATGAAGCGCGCATATCCATTAACTCGAACTCCCAAGCGGATTACCGGGTTAAACTCGAACAAGAGTTGAAGGAATTGCGTGAATCTGAAATGTGGCAAGCCGGACGGACAGTAAGAAGTCTGCGGCCGGAAAAACAATAAAGGAACGGTATGACATTTAGTGAAGCGACTGGCACGGCTCCTCTCATTTCTTTGGAAGCCATCCAGGCCGCAAGCATCCGTTTGAAGGAGGTTGCATATCATACACCACTGATGCATAATCTGCATTTGTCGGAACTATATGGATGCAACCTCTTGCTTAAACGGGAGGACCTTCAGGTAGTACGCTCCTATAAAGTACGAGGAGCATATAACAAAATGAGTTCACTTCCAACGGAAGTATTGCGGTGCGGCGTTGTGTGCGCCAGTGCAGGCAACCATGCCCAGGGCGTCGCTTTTGCGTGCAGACTTCTTGAGGCTCCCGGCAAAATTTACATGCCCTCCACAACACCGTCGCAAAAGATCCAAAAAGTAAAAACCTTTGGGAAGGAGTTTGTCGAAATCGTTCTGACCGGCGATACCTTTGATGCAGCTTATGAAATTGCCATGGAAGACTGCACCCAAAATGGCAAAACATTCATCCATCCTTTCAACGATGAACAGATCATGGCAGGGCAAGGTACCGTAGCGGTAGAGATCCTGCAGGATGCCAAGGTTCCACTTGATTTTCTTATCGTACCCATTGGCGGCGGAGGATTATTATCAGGAGTGGGTAGTTATTTTAAGCAACTGAGCCCGCGCACCAGAATTATCGGAGTTCAACCTGCTGGCGCTCCTTCAATGGCAGAAGCCATCCGGCAAGGCCAGCTTGTTACCCTTGCAAAAATTGATCGTTTTGTTGATGGCGCCGCGGTGAAAAGAAGCGGAGACAAGACATTTCGAATAGTTCGCCAATTGCTGGAGGATGTATTGCTGGTCGATGAAGGCAAGGTTTGTAGTACCATCCTGAAATTATACAATGAGGAAGCCATTGTGGTCGAACCGGCCGGAGCAATGTCGGTAACAGCGCTGGATTTGCTGCGGGAAGAAATCAAGGGCAAAAATGTGTGCTGTATTGTAAGCGGGGGAAATAATGACATCACGCGGACTGAAGAAATAAAAGAACGCTCTTTACTAAGTGAAGGTCTAAAACATTACTTCATCATTCGGTTTCCCCAGCGAGCAGGTGCATTGCGTGAGTTTCTGAACAACGTCCTTGGTCCGGATGATGATATCACCCATTTTGAATACACAAAGAAAAACAATCGCGATGCAGGTCCGGCGCTAGTAGGGATTGAATTAAAACAACGTGAAGCCTACTCGGGATTGGTACAACGCATGGATCAATACGGGATTGACTATCAAAATGTCAATAAAGATCCAATGTTATTCGACTTTCTGGTGTAACCGGAAGCACTTCATTTTACA
Organism: Lewinellaceae bacterium; assembly: GCA_020636355.1. Lineage (GTDB taxonomy): Bacteria > Bacteroidota > Bacteroidia > Chitinophagales > Saprospiraceae > JAGQXC01. The sequence continues at coordinate 198,328 of JACJYB010000003.1, forward strand.
AAATAGGCCTCCATCTGCTGAGCAGATCCCATAGCAGGATTCCAATGGAAACCGAAATGTTCAGGGAATGCTTTGTTCCGAACTGTGGTATTTCAACCGCCCCTGCAGCAACTGGTAAAAATGCTTCGCTCACTCCATGGACCTCATTGCCAAATATGAGTGCCAATGGCATCAGTCCATCACCATCAAATACCCTTAAGTCCACACTCGAATCGGTTTGCTCGACCACCCAGATTGGACAGCTCTCATTTTTCAAATATGCAATGCAGGATTCTGGTGTTGCAAAATATTGCCACCGGACACTTGCTTCTGCCCCGATCGCTGCCTTCAGTATTTCCCGGTGAGGAGGCTGTGGCGTGATGCCTATCAAAAGAATTTCTTCGACCAGAAATGCATCCGAGGTCCTGAAAGCAGATCCCACGTTGATTCCTGAACGAACATTGTCCAGCACCACTTTTACGGGCATCTTAGCTGCTTGCAAATGATCCGCTATGGTGTGCCGACCCAATTCATCCAAACTTAATTTCTTCATATACCGCTACTCAAGAATGTGATCCAATCTGACAACATTCCCCGCCTGGGGCATCAACGAAGATGGAAAAGTCTGGAATTTAATTGGCTATCGTTTGAATAAAATAACTTCTACCGAACCCTTCTTCCAAATATTCAGCATTTCCCAACTTGTAAAGAGCGTCCGGATTTCCTCGTTGGAAAATTCATTCATTACATTGGAATAAAGAATGTAACGGTCGTTATCCAGGTCTTTCTCTTTAAATATTCGGCGGTTGTCGGAGAGATGGGTAAAATATTCGGAACGCAGATTGGGGAAGGCCGTACCAATCATCGAGTATGGAAGCCCCAAATAATCAATGTAATTCTTTGCGTCGGTCATCAGATTTCCATAGGGAAGATAGGCCAAACTGGCATCCCAGCCACGGGATATACCGATCGGATAATTCCAAATATTCCCGGAGAGCATCCCGATAGAACAAATCATAGCCAGAATAGAGGCGCGTACTTTCCGAAATGGCATCTCATTAAGTGTTACTATTCCGGTGATTGCAAACGTAAAATATAACGGAAGAAAGTAGCGGTGGGCTAAGAGATTCTGGTACAAAAGTAGCGGAAGGGTCACCACCACCATAACCAGCAGAAGTAGGAAAAATGGTTTGGCACGCCGCCAAGTCAAAGGATGAGAACGTGCCAGGAACCAAAGAAGCAATGTCAATACCACAATAAACAGGTGGCCAAAATCGACCACCCGCCAAGCCCATATAAGTATGTTTTTTAAAAACCCGGCGGGTGAGACCCACTGAAAGCTTGGAGCCCACGGTGAATCCGGATGATACCCGATCCAACCCTTTGTCAGGTAATGCGTGGTAAGGAATGCTATGATAAACAGAATGCTTAGCATATAGGCAGGTAATGCAGCAAAAATCCGAAGACCCTTTTTTCGGTCGATCAGCAAATCCCGGAGTACTTCAAAAAGCATCAATCCGGCAACCACCATCATTCCGCGTAAGCTGACCATAGCCAGTAGAAGTGCCCCCAAAAGGACCAGGTGCCTTCGGTGGGCGAAGATGCCATACAGCGACATTATGAAAAAAGTACACAACCAAATATCTGGACTTATCAGGGTGGCCTGGGCAAGAAAAGTAGTATCCAGCAAAATTAGTGTGAGTAGCCAGACTCCTACCCTTCCTGGTACCAGAAGCTGAGATAATCGTACGGAGAAGTAGGTGAAGATCAGTAAGAAAGGGATCATACTCAGATGAGAAACCGCCAGGCTTCTTCCGAATAGATTCCACATTGCCGCTATGTACAGACCAAAGAATGGAGGATGTCCACTATCGATCTCATCGGGTAGCAGCAGACTGGAAAAATCAGTGCGAATAAAGTATTCCGGATGCAGTGAACCGAATTGTATGGTATCCCAAAAATAAGGTTCCTGCCTGATCAATAAGACCAGATTGATCATAAAGATCACCGCCGGAATACCGGCTCTCCGCGCCAACTCAAACTTATCTCTTTGTTGAGCCCTCAGCACAGGATTCAATTAAGCAATCATCAAATACATCTCTGACCAAATGACTACAAAATTGATACCATAGGGAAAACCAGTAATATGAATAGCCGGAAAGAAACACCCTGTTAATCAATCCAAATCCTTCCAGTTATTGCTGGTTCTTATATTCGATGCAGGCCCCGACAAACGCAACAAACAAGGGATGCGGTCGTTCTACGGTACTTTTCAATTCTGGATGGAATTGAACACCCACAAAATAAGGGTGGTCATTTAACTCGATGGCTTCTACCAAACCGGTTCCCGGATTAAATCCGGAGGCGTGCATACCATGCTTCTCAAGGATCTCCAGGTATTTGTTATTGAATTCATACCGATGGCGATGCCGCTCACTGATGTTCTTCGTTTTATAAGCCTTGTAGATCTTGGTCTTTGGCTCCAACCGGCATTCGTAGGCACCTAGACGCATAGTGCCTCCTTTTTGAGTTATTTTCTTCTGCTCCGGCATCATATCGATGACCGGATCCGGCGTATTTGGATTTACCTCCGTAGTATGTGCTTCGGTCAATCCAGCCAAATTACGGGCGTACTCGACGACAGCACATTGCATGCCCAGACAGATGCCGAAAAATGGAATTTTGTTCTCCCTCACAAAGCGTATTGCCTGAATTTTGCCTTCAATCCCCCGTTCTCCAAATCCGGGTGCGACCAGGACCCCGTGAAGATTACTAAGCCGCTTGGGGATGTCATCATGATTTTCCAGGTCTTCAGAGTGGATCGGAATCACATGGACCTTGCATTCATGGGCAGTTCCGGCATGTACAAAAGACTCGTGAATGGATTTATAGGCATCTGGAAGTTCATTGTATTTGCCAACCAGACCGATACGTACTTCCCGGATCGGGTTCTTCAGTTTTCCAAGAAATTCAGTCCAGGCTTCCAGGTTTGGAGCCGTTTTAGTACTGAGTTTCAACTTTTGCAGCACATTGGAATCCAGTTTTTCCTTGAGCATTAACAACGGCACATCATAGATGGTCTCGGCATCCCGTGCTTCGATTACAGAACGCTCATCGACATTACAGAAAAGCGCAAGTTTCCGGCGAATATCTTTTGGCAAGGGGTACTCGGTTCTGCACACCAGGATATCCGGTTGAATACCGGTTTCCAGCAATTGCTTGACGGAATGCTGGGTAGGCTTTGTTTTTAACTCCTTTGCAGCAGCCAGGTAAGGGATCAAGGTGAGATGGATGGTCAGGCAGTTGTCCTTACCCAACTCAAAGCGCATTTGCCTCAAGGCTTCCAGGTAAGGAAGCGATTCGATATCCCCTACCGTTCCACCAATTTCAGTGATGATAATATCGTATTTACCCGCTTCTTCCAGCAAACGGACCCTTCTCTTGATTTCATCGGTAATATGCGGGACAACCTGGACCGTTTTCCCGAGATACGCCCCTCCCCGCTCCTTCTCTATGACGGTCAGGTAAATTCTTCCGGTCGTAACATTATTTGCCTGAGACGTGGGCACACTTAAAAAACGCTCATAATGTCCCAAATCCAGGTCCGTTTCAGCTCCGTCATCGGTCACATAGCACTCCCCATGCTCGTAGGGATTGAGTGTACCTGGATCCACATTAATGTAGGGATCAAATTTCTGAATGGTGACGGAGAATCCACGGGCTTGCAACAATTTGGCAAGAGAGGCTGAAATAATACCTTTTCCAAGGGAAGAGGTAACGCCACCCGTAACGAAAATGTGTTTTGTCATGATGATTTTGCGTTCAACTCGTTACGGGTCTCAAAGATAGAAGGTTATTTCAAAATTCCGATGAGTGGCAATCGATCAATTGATAAATAATTATCTATGAACTGATAATGAGCTACTTATGAACTTCATAATTTGTTAACATTGACATAACACGGGCTTAATGCCGGTTCAGGACTTTTGCATGGAAAAGTAAATAGCCAATCGTTAAATATTAAAAAATCCATATGAGACGCATTTTACAGCTCTTAATTCTGATGTTCACCGGGCTCACCCTGTGGAGTCAACCAACCAGGACCATCACCGATGGCGACCTGCAAGGAAATGCGACCTACAATTGGTCGAAGGATACCGTTTATATTCTGGATGGATATGTCTTTCTGGAAGAAGGAGGGGTTCTCAATATCCCGGCAGGCACTGTCATTAAAGGTCTGCTGACACCCAGTAATGGAGTAGATCAGACTTCTGCTTTAATCATTACGCGGGGAGCACAAATATTTGCGGAGGGAACGGCTGCCGAACCCATAATCTTTACCGCAGAAATTGATGACTTATCCACAACCACAGACCTTACTGCAGACGACAACCAACTCTGGGGTGGTTTAATCCTGTTAGGCCGGGCACCAATTGGTGAAGACATCCCTAGCGGCTCTACTGTCGCTGAGGATGTCATTGAAGGAATCCCATCTACCGAAACCCGGATTTTTTACGGTGGAGACGATCCTGATGATAATTCTGGAACTTTAAAATATGTTTCCATCCGGCATGGAGGCTCCGTTTTAGGTGCCAATAACGAAATCAATGGTTTAACCATGGGAGGTGTCGGTCGTGGCACCACCATCGACTATATTGAAATTTTCGCCAATAAAGACGACGGTATTGAAACCTTCGGCGGTACTGTAAGCTTAAAACATGCCGTGGTTGCTTTCTGTGGCGACGATTCCTACGACTTTGATGAAAGTTGGGATGGCTCCATGCAGTTTCTTTTGTCGCTCCAATTAGATAAAGCGGTAACGGACGGAGGTGAAACCATTGGCGTAGGTGATAATGCCGTAGAATATGACGGTTCCGAAGCCGTAGACAATCAACCTAAGACGGTCGGTCGTCTTTATAACGCGACCTTTATCGGAGCCGGTTTGAATTCCACCAATAACAAGACCAGCAACGGTATCCGCATCCGGAACGATGGAGCAGCCCAGGTCTGGAACTCGATTGTAACCGAAGTTCCCGGCTATGGTCTTCGCGTGGATGATACATCGCTCGATCGCCTGAAAGCTGGCGAGATGAAATTCCCAAACAATCTTGCATTTAATATCGGAGAATATGTAAAAGGAAGCGACGCCGATGTACTCGCACAACTTGCTGCCGATGGAACGGTTCAGGAAGATCCTCAATTGGGAGGCATTTCACGCACACCCGATGGAAACCTGGACCCTCGTCCAAACGCAGGCTCACCGGTATTAAGCGGTGCCACTTATCCGGAAGACGACGATTTTATTACAAAAGTTTCCTACCGTGGAGCCTTCAGTAATCGCGACAACTGGGCTATGGGATGGACCGCACTTTCTCAATACGGATATTTCGGAAATCTGGTACAGACTGAAACCAACGTCATCACCGATGCCGATATTGAAGCTGGTGAAACCTTAACCCTTACCAATGACAAAGAATACATTCTGGACGGTTACGTTTTTGTGGAAGAAGGCGCAACCATTATTATTGAACCAGGAACTGTAGTACGTGGTCGTCTGGTACCTTCTAATGGTGTGGACCAAACGTCTGCGTTGATCATCACCCGTGGTGGCAAGATAATCGCTGAAGGCACCAAAGATGCCCCGATTATTTTTACCGCTGAAATCGATGATCTCGCTACAACGACAGACCTTACCGCTGATGATAACCAACTTTGGGGAGGCTTGATCTTATTGGGTAATGCCCCGATTGGTGAAGATATCCCGAGTGGATCGACGGTTGCTGAAGATGTCATTGAAGGTATTCCTTCTACGGAACCTCGTATATTCTATGGAGGTAACGATCCCGATGATAACTCCGGTATCCTGAAATACGTATCAATCCGCCACGGAGGTTCTGTCCTAGGCGCCAATAACGAGATCAATGGTTTGACCATGGGAGGTGTAGGACGCGGAACAACCATCGATTACATAGAAGTGTTTGCCAACAAGGATGACGGTATCGAAACCTTCGGTGGTACTGTTAGCCTGAAACACGCTGTAGTAGCTTTCTGCGGTGATGACTCTTACGATTTCGACGAAAGTTGGGACGGTTCGATGCAATTCCTGCTTTCCATTCAATTGGACAAATCGGTTTCTGACGGTGGTGAAACCATCGGTGTTGGTGATAATGCCGTCGAATACGATGGTTCTGAGGCAGTTGATAATCAGCCCAAGACGGTCGGTCGCCTCTATAATGCAACATTTATCGGAGCCGGTTTAAATTCTACCAATAACAAAACCAGTAATGGCATCCGCATTCGGAACGATGGTGCGGCAGAAATCTGGAATTCGATTGTAACGGAGGTTCCTGGTTATGGTGTCCGTGTGGACGACACTTCGCTGGATCGACTGAAGTCCGGTGAAATGAAATTCCCTGAAAACCTGTTTTACAATATTGGCACTTACGTACGTGGTGATGACTCGGATGTAACTGGAAGACTGACTGACGGAGGAACGGTCCAGGAAGACCCACAACTGGGAGGCATCTCCCGCGAGCCCAACGCACTGTTGGATCCTCGTCCCAATGCAGGTTCGCCGGCATTGAGCGGAGCAACCTATCCTGATGATGATGCATTCATTACCAAAGTGGCTTATAAAGGCGCATTTAGCAATACCGATAACTGGGCTCAAGGCTGGACTGCGCTATCACAATATGGGTATTTCGGCAACCTGGTGACCACCGAATCAAATGTTATCGTCGACGCTGACATTGAAGCTGGTGAAACACTCACACTGACCAATGATAAAGAATACATCCTTGATGGTTATGTATTTGTTGAGGAAGGAGCAACGATCATTATCGAACCAGGCACCGTAGTTCGCGGCCGTCTGGTACCTACCAATGGAGTTGACCAAACATCTGCTTTGATCATCACCCGTGGTGGCAAAATCATCGCTGAGGGTACTAAAGATGCCCCGATTATTTTCACCGCTGAAATCGATGATCTGAATTCAACTACGGACTTGACTGCAGACGATAACCAACTTTGGGGTGGTTTGATCTTATTGGGTAAAGCCCCGATTGGTGAAGATATTCCTAGCGGATCAACGGTTGCAGAAGATGTCATCGAGGGTATCCCTTCTACGGAGCCTCGTATATTCTACGGAGGTAATGATCCCGATGATAACTCCGGTATCCTGAAATACGTTTCAATTCGTCATGGCGGATCCGTTTTGGGTGCCAACAATGAAATCAATGGTTTGACCATGGGAGGTGTAGGACGCGGAACAACCATCGACTACATTGAAGTGTTTGCCAACAAGGATGACGGTATCGAAACCTTCGGAGGTACCGTAAGCTTAAAGCACGCGGTGGTAGCTTTCTGTGGTGATGACTCCTATGATTTTGACGAAAGCTGGGATGGCTCGATGCAATTCCTGCTGTCCATTCAATTGGACAAAACGGTTTCAGACGGCGGTGAGACTACCGGTGTGGGTGATAATGCCGTTGAGTACGATGGATCTGAAGCAGTTGACAATCAACCAAAGACGGTCGGTCGCCTCTATAATGCAACATTTATCGGAGCTGGATTGAATTCAGAAAACAACAAAACCAGCAATGGTATCCGGATTCGTAACGATGGTGCAGCTCAAATCTGGAACTCTATCATTACAGAAGTACCAGGATATGGTATGCGCGTAGATGATACCTCACTTGACCGCCTCAAAGCAGGTGAAATGAAATTCCCGAATAACCTAGCTTATAATATCGGCGAATATGTACATGGTGATGCTATTGATGTGCTTACTCAACTGGTCACTGATGGAACCATGCAGACCGACCCGGATCTAGGCGGAATTTCCCGCGAGCCTGATGGCGGATTGGATCCACGTCCGAATGCCGGCTCACCTGCATTGAGCGGATCTACCTATCCGGATGATGATCTGTTTATCGATAAAGTGGATTACCGTGGAGCATTCAGCAACACAGAAAACTGGGCAATGGGATGGACTGCTTTATCCCAGTACGGCTATTTTGGCGATCTGGCCACCACTGGGATTGGTTACATCGCGGAAGCTGATGGATATGCCATCAAAAGCTTCCCTAATCCGAGTGGATTGGGTTTTGTAAACCTTGATGTGACCATGCCAAAGACAGAATCCGTTCAGGTTGGCATCTACGATCTGAATGGCCGGTTGATTAAAAGCGTCTACAATGGCCAACTGATCAATGGCAATCAGGTTCTGCGGGCAGACGTCCAGGGATTGACCAAGGGAATTTATTTGATCAATTTTAAATCGAATTCCATCGACCTTACTCAAAAATTGATCCTGATACACTAAGTGAATCTTATATCCTGAGTTTTGAGGGGTGTCGCAAGGCACCCCTTTTTTTGTTTACAATAACTTAACATACGGGAAACATACAATTTATTTTAATAGATGACTTTTGCAGCAATTATTTAAACCTAGTGCTTTATGAAACATCTTATACTAACTCTGCTGGTTAGCATTCCCGCTATAATATTCAGCCAGGGTACCATATCAGGAGTTGTTTCCGATCAACGAACGGCCGATCCACTTATTGGCTGCAATGTTCTGGTCAAAGAGCTTGGATCCGGGGCATCTACCGATATCGATGGATCCTATCAGATAAATGTTCCGGAAGGAACCTATACGCTGGTTGTCAGTTACCTTGGATTTCAGGATAAAACCGTAGAAGAGGTCCTGGTCAAAAATAAGGAAGTGACCTACCTCGACATTGCCCTTTCGGATGAAGCCCTTGACCTCGATTTGAATGTCGTGGTGAAGGCTACGACAATTAAAACTTCTGAAAATTCCATCCTGTTGTTGCAAAAGAAATCGGATAAGATCCAGGATGGTATTTCTTCACAGGAAATGAGCCGTCTGGCGGTAAGCGACGCGGCGGGAGCCATGAAAAAAGTTACCGGAACCACGGTAAGTGGTGGTAAATACATCTACATCCGGGGACTGGGTGACCGTTATTCTCTATCTCAGCTTAACGGACTGATTATTCCGAGTGCGGATCCCTACCGCAATGGCGCTCAGCTTGACCTGATACCGGCTAATTTGCTGGATAACATCATTACCTCCAAGACATTTACACCAGATCAACCGGGTACCTTCACCGGGGGGAATGTGGATATCAAGACAAAATCATTTCCGGAACAATTTTCTTTAACCCTGTCCAGCAGTGTAGGATACAATCCAAATTTCAATCTGACGGACCGGTTCCTGACACACCCGGGTGGCAAATACGATTACCTGGGTTACGATGATGGAGGACGCGCACGGCCGGATCTGCTCACCGACCCGGAAGTATTGAGTGTGTTAAATAAAAACACCACCATTTTAGGCCGTGTAGGCCGTGAGCCTTTTCCCGGTGCCTTCCAGGAAGCTGATGCCGCGGTCCGCTCGCTGAATAATCAGTACGAGCCCCAGACCACTCGTTCTCCTTTGGACCACTCACTCGGCCTTTCATTCGGTAATCAGATTAAATTATTCGGAAATCCGCTGGGTATCATTCTTTCTGCTTCCTACAAGCGTTCCTTTGAACATCTGGATCGTTTCCAGAAAGCGAATTGGAGGCTGGAGAACATTTCAACCGGGACACTGCGTAACCAGGGAGATTTCGAAGACACCAAGAGTACCGATAACCCCATTGTAAATGGATTGTTTGGTTTGGCTTATAAATTTGGGGGCAATCATGCGATTACTTTCAACACCATTTACAATCATAATACGGAAAAAATTACCCGGTACGTATACGGTGAGCAACCAGACAACATTGTAAACCCTATTTTCCTTCAGGGTCGTGCCTTGATCTTTAATCAACGTGAGCTGATCAATTACCAACTGAGCGGTGATCACGTATTTCCAAAACTGAACGATCTGAAAATCGAGTGGAAAACGAGTCTGGCGGAATCTACACTAGATGAACCCGACAGTCGATTTTTTAATAATGCCTATAACATTGAGACCGATCTCTATTACATTCCCGAATCGGATGTCGAGCGTCCCTTCCACTTCTTCCGCCATCTGAATGATGTGCAGAAGGATGCCAAACTGGACATCACCATTCCTTTGGACGCAAAGAAAAATTACAAACTGCAGGTTGGTGGATTGTATTCTACCAAGGACCGCGATTTTTACGAAGATCGTTTTCAGATTGATCAATTCCAGGGCACCGGATATCACGGAGATCCCGATGTTTACCTTTCGGAAGACAACATTGGCATCATCAGCTCAGAAGGAAATAAAGCCATCTTTGGCAATTACCTGGTCAACCGGACGACGGCTGATAACATTTATTCCGGTTATCAGAATGTTACCGCTGGCTACGGCATGATAACCGCTACACTGACTTCCCGGATGCGGTTTGTGGGAGGTGTACGGGCTGAGAAGACCGATATGTTCGTGGAAAGCGCTGCGGCTTCCAGAGCAGATTCACTGCGCATCGGTAAAATAAATGACCTCGATTTTCTGCCTTCGTTAAGTCTTATCTACTCGCTTAATGAGAATATGAACATTCGGGCCACTTTTGCACAGACCATTGCGCGGCCAAATTTGCGTGAAATTGCTCCGTTTGTGGCCTTTGACCCGCTTACCAATGAGTTTTACCTCGGCAATACCCGTCTGAAAAAGTCAAATATTGACAACTATGACCTGCGTTGGGAGTGGTTTATGAAACCTGGAGAATTGCTGGCTTTCAGCGCATACTACAAAGAGTTTACCAATCCGATTTCATTGATGTACCGCCGTTCTTCCAACCCGGAGATCCAGTTCACCAATGTTGCAGGTGGTAACCTGTTTGGTCTGGAGTTTGAACTGCGCAAAGATTTCGGATTTATCTCCCCTTCCCTGGAGAAATTCAAGTTGAATACCAATTTCTCCTGGATACAATCCAAATTGGACGTGATCGATCTGACCGGTTTGGAACCTGAAAACCGGCCATTTGAAGGTCAGTCGCCTTTTATCGTCAATGCCGGACTATTGTACATTGACCCGGATCACGGCATTGACGCATCCTTAGCGCTTAATGTACTTGGAGACCGGTTAAACATCATAGGCCGTGAAGGCACACCGGATATATACGACCGGGGCCGGGCACAACTTGATTTTAGTCTTGCAAAAACAATCAACCAGTTGACTGCAAGAATATCTGTTCGGAATATACTGGACAACCCTTATGTAATTTCATCGGAATACCTTGGAAATGAGTTCATTTACAGTAAGTACAAACAAGGTATCAGTTACAGTCTGGGGTTGTCTTACACCATCCGCTAATTATTTTGGCACTAGGTTAATTTTATCTTTAGAGAGACCCCAGACCCGTCTGGGGTTTCTTATTTTGTGAATAAACGGGATCATTGGATCCGACAATTATAAACGCTTGATTTAGAGCGATTGGTAACCGTAACAAAGCACTATGGATTTTTCATGGATCGTCATGTGGGTCGGTTTTGCACTTGCTTCCTATTCGGTAGTTGGTAACGATGTCATTCAAACGTTGGGCACTTTTTTGACTTCCAATGAGGATAAGTTAAAATGGTATGTACTATTTGCTTTCGCAGGAACAATTTTGTCCCTGACCCTGATCTACGGCTACTTCTTCTACGATCTTTCCTACGAGCGGTTGGCTAAATTTGAGATTCCTACCTCCTACCCCTGGTACTACATGTTACCTCCGGTGGTCTTACTGATCATTACCCGGTATGGAATCCCGGTCAGTACTACTTTTATGATCCTCACGCTGTTCTCATTGCACCAAATACCGGCGGACGCAGGATCGATGATATCCAGCCTTTTTGATTCTTCGCAATTGCTGGGTGGTATGGTCCAGAAATCAGTGATGGGATACATCATCGCTTTTTTCTCAGCGATCATCATTTATCTGGCCATTAGCCGATTTACAGAAAAGTATTTTAACGAACACAAGATCACCCATACCGGTAACCGGATCTGGACCGTGCTGCAATGGTGTTCGACCGGATTCTTATGGTACCAATGGCTAACCCAGGATCTCGCTAATATTTTTATCTATTTGCGCAATGGGAAAGACTTACCTGTCTGGCAGTTTTTCCTTGCGCTTTCCATATTATTAAGCTTATTGGCCTATATTTTTTATCAGCGAGGTGGGAAGGTCCAGAACATTGTCCGTGCCAAAGCCAGCACTGGGGATATCCGTTCAGCGACTTTTGTAGACTTCTTCTACGCCATCATATTGCTCATATTCAAAGACGACTACTTTGGGCTGTGGGGCGGCAAATTGCCGATGAGCACCACCTGGGTATTCATAGGTCTATTAGCCGGGCGAGAGATAGCCATGCGCCTGGTCCTGAATAAACAATTGTCACGCAACACCATTCGAATGATTATTGCCGACCTCCTGAAAGTCTTTTTTGGGTTGGTGGTTAGTGTCGTCCTGGTATTTGTCATTAAGCTCCTTGCACATATCTAAGCTTTGATCATCTGTTGATCTTGGCTTAACATCCAGTTAATACAGTATTGCTATCATTATTGCTTTGAATATCATTAAACCAAAGCAATATGAAGTTGAGCTGTACACGCTGTTTATTCCTGTTACTCTTCCTCAGTCTATTTAATGTACTGAGAGCGCAACAAGGACCTAATTTGAATTATCTCGATACCTATTACACCGGGGCTTTTGATGAGGGAGCTGCCGAGGCCATTAGCTATGACCCGGATTCCAAGAGACTCTATTTTACTAATGCCCAGCGCAATGCATTGACCGTCCTGACCGTACAATCGGATGGACATTTGGAATTATTTCTCGATATAGATCTTGACCCCTATGGTGGCATTGTCAACAGTGTGGATGTTGCCAACGGATTAGTAGCGGTAGCGGTACAAGCCGTTACCAAAACAGATCCCGGACATTGCATCCTTTTTGATACAGATGGCGTTTATCTGGCTACCTATGCAGTTGGAGCCCTACCGGACATGGTCACTTTCACTCCGGATGGCCTAAAAATCATCACGGCGGACGAAGGAGAACCAAATGACGATTATACGGTTGACCCGGAAGGATCCATATCCGTTATTGACCTAACGGGAGGGGTGGACTCAGCAACTGTTACGATCCTGGATTTCCAAGCCTGGAATGATAAGAAGGCCTATCTGACCAATCAGGGCATCCGCATCTTTGGGCCAAATGCAACGGTTGCCCAGGATTTGGAGCCCGAGTATGTAGCGGTAAGTGCCGACGGCAACACAGCGTATGTCACCTTACAGGAAAACAGTGCTGTCGCCGTTGTCGATTTGCAGGAATTGATAATTCGTGATCTCCTTCCATTAGGTTTCAAAGATCATAATAGCGGTCACCCAACGCTGACCGAATTCTATCTGAATGATCTGCCGGAATGGCCAATCTTAGGTGCCCCCGTCTATGCTTCGGACCAACCCATCTCCTTGGGAGGGTTTAGCGCCCTATTCTACGATGAAAAAGCATCATCATCTGATGAAATGGTCTTCTATACCATTCCTGACCGGGGACCAAATGAAGATGCAATTGCTACCGATGCCGGTAGCTTGCGGCCATTTAAATTACCCGATTACCAATCCCGGATCGTCATCATACGGGTAAACCGGCTGACCGGAGAAGTGGTGGTGAATCCGGAAGAGCAAATATTCCTGACGCAGAAGGATGGTATTACGCCCATTTCCGGCCGGGGAAACATCGCTGGATTGGATGAAATTCCAGTAACGCGCACGGATGATTCATTGTATACTTCAACGGACTATACCGTTGGTGAGGTCACTTACCATCAGCTCGAATTTGACCCTTTTGGCGGTGATTTTGAAGGCATAGTACGTGATTCCAGTGGCAATTTCTGGATGTGTGACGAAAACAGACCTGCTATATATCATGTCGATGCGAACGGTACATTGATTGAACGATATGTTCCGGAAGGAACAGCCTCCTTTGGAGATGTCCCCCAGGAAGCCGGTTATTATGGTGCCGAAACGCTACCGGCCGTATATGCCAAAAGACGATCAAACCGGGGATTTGAAGCAATTGCCCTGGATACGGATGAGAACATTATCTATGCATTTATTCAGTCTCCGATTGAAAACCCTGACAACAGCGTTCGAAATAAGACCGATGTTATTCGGATCCTCGGAATCAATCCGGATAACGGACAGCCAGTCCGTGAATTTGTTTATTTACTGGAACGCAATCGCGAAAGTGGTCTTGGATTAAGCAGAGTAGATAAAATCGGAGATGCTTTTTATGCTGGAAATGGAAAATTCCTGGTTCTTGAAAGAGACTCAGGAACGCCGGAACAAGGACCGGTAAGTAAAAAATACATCTTCGAAATTGATACCAGAACGGCAACCAATTTACTCGGCACCGAACTATCACTGAAAACCAGTTCTACCGGACCGGATGACAAAACCCTGGAAATGATGACGGCTGATGATCTGGCTAATGCCGGTGTGAGACCGGTTTGGAAAAGAAAAGTACTTAATCTACCCAGTATCGGATACCTGCCAAGCGATAAATCTGAAGGGGTTTCTCTTTTGCCTGATGGTACGATTGTCGTTCTGAATGATAACGATTTTGGCTTGAACGGCGCGGGTGTTTCCGATGTGACTTCATTAGGTCTGATCGCATTCGACAGTAATTATGGAATGGATGCTAGTGATCGTGATGATGCCATCAATATTGTCAGTCACCCCACACTGGGCAGCTTCATGCCTGATGCGATAGCCACCTACAAAGTGGATGGGGCTCCTTACTTTATTACGGTCAACGAAGGAGATTCACGCGACTACGACGGATATAGTGAAGAAGAACGGGTTAAGGATCTTACGTTGGATCCTATCGCATTTCCAAATGCAACAGAATTACAAGCCGACGACAACATTGGACGATTAAAAACTACTTCTGCAACTGGCGATCTCGATGGCGATGGAGACTTTGACCGCATTATTTCCTATGGGGCTAGATCATTCACGATCTGGGATCAATATGGGAATTTGGTTTATGATAGTGGAAATGCTATCGAACAAATTACTGCTGAGTGGCTTCCTGATGATTTTAACAGCACCAATGATGAAAATGACTCTAAGGATAGCCGCTCTGATGACAAAGGACCGGAACCTGAAGCTTTGACGATAGCATATCATGGTGACACCATTTATGCCTTGGTTGGATTAGAGCGGATAGGTGGGGTTATGATATTCGACATCACGGATCCAACGAGCCCAGCATTCATTAATTATGCCAATCACCGGGATTTTGCAATTGTCGATGCAACTGCACCGGAAGCAGGAGATCTTGGCCCGGAATACGTTTTGTACATTCCAGGTGATCAAAGTCCAACGGGTCATGAACTGGTAGTAGTTTCCAATGAGGTTAGTGGAACGGTTTCTTTATTTGGATTAGCGGATTCGACCAGCACCCGTCGATCGTATCTTGAGGAACCGTTAGCAGGTTTCCGGATGTATCCAAATCCTAGTAGTTCCAGCTCACTTCATTTAGAATTTCAGTCCTTGCAAGCATTGCCTGCAACGATGAACGTCTTCAATGCATTGGGTCAAAAACAATGGTCCCAGACAGCTCAGATCCAGGCGGGATACAACCACCTCTTGCTTGGGATCGGCCATGCAAACTTGCCGGAAGGTTTTTATTTCGTTGAAATCAGAACGTCAAGCCGACTCCTGCATTCAGCAAAACTTTTGATAAAGAACTAGTCTCCTTCTTTATTCTTTATACCTAAGAGGTTGATATTTTTTATCAACCTCTTTTTTCTTTTTATCTAAGGTTCGAAGGATGAACATATCTTCAAATCAAAAAAATCATTAATGTATTTAATACCGTATGCCAATTTGTTATAACTTAGTCGTGCCGGCCTGAAGGATGTCTCAATCCAAATTTGCCACATGAAAACACAAATCCACTTCCTGGTCCTTTTCTGGTTTGTATTATCCTTCCAGCTCAAAAGCAAAGCTCAGGAACCTCTCCTAAAAGGATCTAACGCATGGATAGAGACTGTCCTGCAAAATGTCGGACAACCGGTGAATGGATTCTCTATCCCAGGAAATATTGCTGGAATTTCCGTTTATAAAACAGAGCAAGGCAATAACCGACTCTTGATCACACACGATTTTGCAGCTGATGGTGGTGTAAGCTATCAAGTCGAAAACGGTTTATTCCTCACTGGCAGCCGATTCAGTTACCTGGACCTTGACCCGGTCACCAACAAGCCAAAGGATGCTGGATTACCCTTCAGCATCATCTACGACCGTCAAGGCAATGAAGTCACTAACGCAAGCCAAATAAACGAAAATGGAAATGGCTCATCTGGGTTCGATCACCTTAGTATTTCCACGCTCTTTCTTTCCGGGCAATATGGATTTTACGACGATATCATGCTTTTCGGCGAAGGATCGGAAGAAGGCCTGGCGTATGTTATGGACCTTCAGGAGGGTGAAATTTGGGCTGTTCCGGCTTTAGGCCGGGGAGCATTTTACCAGTTTGCAGCTGTTGAGGTGGAAGAAGGAAAAATTGGTCTTTTATTCGGAGATGGCACCCCTGGTGGACATCTTTATCTCTATATTGGAATTAAAGATAAATTAGGGAATGGATCTTTTCTTGATCAAAATGGACTAGCCGCTGGAGATGTATATGTTTGGTCTGGCGACGTAGTCACAAATCCCGGTCAATTTCATGGCACTGGGTTTCCAGCAGACGGTAGCTTTTTCAAATTAAACCTTTACGATTCAAGCAAATCTGGTGTTACTGGCTATGATGATCTGGGGTATGCGTCTTGGTCTACCCAACAGTCCCTAGCACGCTTAGTGAATGCCTTTGCATTTAATGGCCTTCGTGGCATTTCGGTAAACCCATTACTTGGTCATCAGGCCACATTTACCGCAAGTGGAGGGAATAATATATCATCTGATGCCTGGGGTACAACCTATCAGATTGACCTCAGCCTTGGACTTACCTCAGCCACTATCCACATCCTTTACGATGGTGATGATGGAGGCGCAGGACAGGTGCCTGCACCTTTTTTTGGCATCCGCTCTCCCTCAGGTGTAATGTGGTCTTCCAATGGTCGCATTTATATCACGGAAGATGAGGCAAATAGTAATGTCGATTTTGGCGGATTTCTGGACTTGGGCTCTTCAGTCTGGGAGTTAAACCCGGGAAGTGGTAAAATTACCCGTATCGGTCAGGTAAATCGCAAAGGTTTACCCAGTGACCTGATTGACACGGCAAGTTCCGAACCTGGTGCCTGGTCCCCAGTTGGTCTGGTAGATGTATCCGGATTCTTGGGCGCCAGCCAAAACAACACCTCTGTTTTCCTGGTTGGAGTGAATGCTAAGAGCGTCCTTGGAGATTTAGGATCCTATGGGCAGCTTCTATTGTTGGAAGGCACCAATACCTTCATTAGCACAGAGGTAGCCATGCTGACTGGACTGAATGGTAATCACACCACCCCGGTTTTGACGGTTGGTGAAAGCCCACATGGCTATAATCTGCCCGGGGTTCCCGATGGCATTGGCATCTTTGAGTTGCCCACCGGACAGATTCGAATATTGGTTAATAACAAGATTGACGAAGATGCCGGTGGACCTTATTACCTAAATAACACCTTACTGTTAAATGGCTCAAGGATTTGGGCTTTGGATCTAAATCTAGTGACCAGAGAAATTGAGGGATCTTCCATCGCCTATCAGAAAATAATTGACCGTAGCGGATCTGAAGTGCAAACTGCATCACAAGTTAATCACAGTGGGTCAATAGTATCAGGATTGAGTAATCTATCGGGGGGGTTATTGGTACCAGCGTTGCACTACAACCTTCAGAATGATATTTTCTTTGTAGGAGAGGCAACCTCTGATGGCACTTTTTATGCGCTTGATGCTTATCAGGAGTCACTTTATGCCATTAACGCGTGGGGGCATGCAACCTGGAAATCTATTGCATTATTTGCCGGTCAGTCCGGATCTGTATCCGCATTATTAACACTGGATCGGCCAGATTCTCCCCTATTGCTTTGGGTTGGCTCACCGGGTGAAGGCATGGGCAATGGGTTTCTAAACAACAATGGATTAGAATCAGGAAATTTATTCGCCTGGGTTCCCGATGCACCAATTATGCAAGGTTCATTTCAGGGCGCCCATGCTGAACAGGATGGCCACTTTATCCAATTGCCTGTATTTCAACCAGATAAAGCAGGGACTGTGGGTTTCGATGCGATGGGTTTTGCTACCGAAACAACCTTATTGAGTTTCGTCGATAATGTTGGAGCCTACCTATTTTCTTATCCCGGCGGACTTTCCGTCAATCCAAATCAGCCCAATCAAGTAGCTATGACATCGAATGGAGACGGGAATAGCACCCCTTCTAATGCCTGGGGCAGTGTCCTGGCCCTGACAATTAATCCGGATGATAACTCCGCTAACATCACCATAATCTACGATGGGGATGACTTCAGTGGTAATAACCTTCCTAATCCAGATTTCGGGATAAGGAATCCCGGCGCGGTTGAATGGACCAACACCAACAGGCTATATATCCAGGAAACCGGTGCTTTGCATAACCCACTCTTTGGCAAATCCTCTGGACAAGAGACTTCAACTTGGGAATATAACCTGGAGACTGGCGCTTCTTATCGAATTGCACGTATTAATCGTTCTGCCCGGCCATTTGGATTGCCGGACCTGAAACCATCAGTAACCGGTGCCTGGGGATTGGGTGGCATCCGTGATGTATCCACAAATTTTACCCTGCCGGAAGAATCCACATTGTTTCTTACTACAGTTCAGGCACATACCATTCAAGACTCCCTTGCAGATAATTACGTAGAAGGCGGGCAATTGCTGTTCCTGGCTGGTCAGACTATTTTTGACCCTTCCACGGCATTACAATCTTCAGAAAAGAAGATGCCAATTCGGATATACCCCAATCCTATACTTCAGAATAAGCTTAATATCGAACTGGATGCTCCAAGTACCCAATCGGTGTGGCTCTCAATTACCAACCTCTCCGGTCAGGTTGTGTTTATGAAAAATTTCACCTTAGAAGCTGGGAAAGCCGAATACAGGTTCCATTTACCCATCCAGTTAGCCCCGGGAATCCATATTCTACAAATCAGGGGGGACCAATGGCTTTCCGAACCACACAAAATCTTGATTTGCGGGCAGGAGTGATATTCTTTATGGTAAATGCCAACCTGTCTTCTTAATACAACTGTATTTCTTACCCCATCAAGGTCCATTTGGATTTCTTGCTTTTAATGAGGAAATGCCTAACTTGATCGCTCATCTCGAAAAAGCGGATTGCATGAAAATCAGGATTTTGTGGGCACTACTCATTATAATAACTGCAACCAACGGACAGGCCCAGAAAGCCATGTCCGGAGATAATAACCTCCACACCATAATTGACCAGAAAGCAGCTGCCATCAACGATCAGGTGGTGCAATGGCGTCGTCATTTTCACGAATTCCCAGAGTTGTCAAACCGGGAGTTCAAAACGGCCGACGCCATCTCAAAATACCTTATGGAGATGGGGTATCAGGTTGATCGAGGCTTTGCCAAAACAGGTGTTGTTGCCCTACTGGATACCGGTAAGCCAGGCCCTACCATCGGACTGCGTGCGGACATCGATGGGCTGCCCGTGACTGAGCGTACACCGATTCCATTTGCCTCCAAAGAGACCAGCACCTACCTGGGTCAGGAAGTTGGTGTTATGCACGCTTGCGGCCACGACACCCATATTTCCATGTTGCTGGGTGCCGCTTCCATTCTTAAGGATATGAAAAATCAGTTGAATGGTAAGATCGTCTTCGTTTTTCAACCAGCCGAAGAAGGTGCTCCCGCCGGTGAGGAAGGTGGTGCCGCTTTGATGGTTAAAGAAGGGCTGATTGAAAAATACGGTATCGATGTATTTTTTGGACAGCACATCTGGTCGGGTGTTAATGTCGGAACCATTCAGTACAAACCGGGTGGTGAGTTGGCATCCTCCGATGAATTCTTCATCAAGGTAAAAGGCAAACAAACACACGGGTCACAACCCTGGGCCGGCATCGATCCGATAGCTGTTTCCGCGCAGATCATCATGGGGCTACAGACCATTATCAGTCGGCAGACGGAGCTCACCAAAGAAGCGGCCGTCATCAGCGTCGGCAGGATCCATGCCGGCGTACGGAATAACATCATACCTGAAGAGGCTGATTTCAGTGGAACCATTCGTTGCCTCGACACAGGTATGCAACGTAAAATCCATGAAAAGATCAAACAAACGGCCATCCTTATCGCCGAAAGTGCTGGTGCTACCGCAGAAGTTGAGATTTCAATCGGATACCCCATTACCTACAACAATCCGGAATTGACCCGGGAAGTTGTACCCTCACTGGAAGCTGCGTGCGGGAATCTGCAGGTGATGGATGCCACAACCGGTGCGGAAGATTTTAGCTTCTTTGCCAACAAGGTTCCTTCCGTGTTTTGGTTCACCGGTGGTAAGCCGCTCGATACTCCGGTCGGGTATGCCGCACCACACCATACACCTGATTTTTTCATCGATGAGGACGGCATGATAACCGGAGTAAAGTCCCTTTGTATGGTTGCCGCCGATTATTTGACTGCACACGGTAAATAAATTCATAACCAAGGAAGTTTTATTGAAGATCTCCTGCCGTCTTCCATTTGATAAACGATTAAGATAATACCAATGAGAATTCTTCACCAAATAGTCAATACCGCCCTATTATTACTCACCGTTATCTATATGCAAGCACAGAATATGCTAGACTTGCATGCCCAAATTGATAAAGAAGCTGCAGCGATGAATGAGCAGGTTATTCAATGGCGGCATCATTTTCATCAATATCCGGAGCTCTCCAATCGTGAATTCAAGACGGCAGATGCCATTGCGGAATATTTAACCAACATGGGATACCAGGTAGATCGGAGCTTTGCCAAAACCGGTGTGGTTGCCGTACTGGACTCCGGCAAGCCAGGACCTACGGTTGGGCTCAGAGCTGATATAGATGCACTCCCTGTAACCGAACGCACTCCTATCCCTTTTGCCTCCAAAGAAACCAGTACCTACCTCGGCCAGGAAGTCGGCGTTATGCACGCCTGTGGACATGATACCCACATATCCATGCTGCTGGGAACAGCTGCCATCCTAAAGGATATGAAGGACCAACTGCGCGGTAAGGTTGTTTTTGTATTCCAACCGGCAGAAGAAGGTGCGCCTCCCGGAGAAGAAGGCGGAGCCGGCTTGATGGTCAAAGAAGGCTTGCTCGAAAAATATGGCATTCAGGTAATGTTTGGCCAGCATATTGGCAGTGGTCTGGATGTCGGTAAATTGGTTTACAAGTCGGGAGGTATGCTCGCAGCTGCAGATGTCTTCAACATCAAAGTGACTGGCAAACAAACCCATGGATCGCAACCATGGTCTGGAATAGATCCCATTACGGTTTCCGCGCAGATTATCATGGGGCTACAAACCATCATCAGCAGACAAACCGAACTCACCAAGGAAGCGGCCGTGATCACTGTTGGTAAAATCACGGGTGGCGTACGAAACAACATCATCCCGGAAACCTGTGAGATGACCGGAACGATCCGGACATTGGACACAACCATGCAGCGTATCATTCACGAAAAGATCCGTCTGACAGCAACCAAAATCGCCGAAAGTGCCGGAGCCAAGGCCGATGTAGAGATTACCATTGGAGTTCCGGTTACTTACAACGACCCCAATCTGACTCAGATGATGGTCCCATCACTCCAGGCAGCCGCGGGTGGCGCTGACAATGTTCTGGTGACACAGGCTCGTACTGGCGCTGAAGATTTCAGCTTCTTCGCTGAGAAGGTCCCTTCCCTGTTCTGGTCAACCGGTGGAAAACCTCTGGATACACCTCCCGGGTATGCCGCACCACACCACACGCCTGACTTCTTTATTGACGAGAGCGGCATGCAAACCGGTGTGAAAGCAATGTGCTATGTCACCGTGGACTATTTATTTCATCAGGGTGTCGTAAAGCCATAGCGCCTATTTAAACCCAAAACGTGCATTAGGTCGCATTTTGATCTTCCGTATGTAAACGGTCCATGTTGATAGTTGATTGGATTTCAACATTTTGAAATTTTACGACGGATTATGATGTCCTGCCTCTGCACGAATATCCGGGCATTTATTGGCTTTCCTGGTTGATGGCAAAGTATGTTGTCAATAAATGTATTGTGTTTGTAACATTCGTTTCCAAACCCGGTTCTTGTATAGGAACATGAATGATATTCGTTCAACATAGGGCGAGAATCATACTTACAGTACAAACCAAACGGCCGGTGGATGAAATTCAACTGATGATCCAGGTATCCCAGGGCGATCTGGCGAAGTTGGGCATACTCTATGAACGGTATAAACAATCGTTGTTCGGTTACTTCTATCGGGTTACCTGCGGAGACCACGCATTCAGTGAAGATATGGTCCATCAGGTCTTTGTACGAGTCCTGAAATACCGGAGCAGTTTTAAAGGTACCGGATCATTCGCCAAATGGGTGTTTCACATTGCGCATCATATCGCCGTTGATTATTCAAAATCTTTTCGCCATTATGCAGGACCGGATTCCTTGGCTATCAAACCTTCCGGAGAACCGGACCCATATAAATCCCTGGAACAACAAGAGAAGATAATCCTGCTAAACCGGGCCCTGTCCAGGTTAAAGGAGGACGACCGGGAAGCCGTTACCCTGGCAAAAATTCAGGGCTTAAAGTATCAGGACATTGCAGCAATATTAGATACAACTGAAGGAGCTGTACGCGTAAAAATTCACCGGGCACTCATCGAATTAAAAAAAATTTATTCTCAACTGGAAAGCACCTGACCTATGGAAAATACAGATCCTAAGAGAAAGGAAATTGAGGAAGCAGAAAGACTGCTTGACCAGACTCCGATACCGGAACTCACAGAAAGCCTGGACCGGAAATTTTATGATTTTTTGGACGCGGCAATAACAACCAGGGACCAATTTCCTCAAAGATCGCGCACCGCTTTATACTGGTATGCTGTAGCCGCAGGGATCGCCTTGTTTGTAATGGGATGGCTTGGTGGTTCGGTATTATCAACCCGCAATAAATCATCCGTTGAGATTACCGGTTTGTCCGGAGAAGTGCGGGACCTGCGTGAGTCATTGGCCTTGACAATGATCCAGCAACCGCTGCCCGGAAAACGGATCCAAGCGATCAATATGCTGGCCGATATGAAGAACCCCGATGATAAAATTTATGCAACACTACTCAGTACCCTCAACCATGATCCGAACGACAATGTCCGGTTAGTAGCTCTGGAAGCCCTGGCAAAACATGTTGAAAACGACCAGGTAATGGCAGGGATGGTAGAAGCGATTGGGCAACAACAGACTTCGCCGGTGGTCCTCCTGCGGTTAACGGAACTAATGGCTCTCCTGGGTGAGAAAAGGGCACTACCGGTGCTGAAAACAATCCTTGAAAAACCAGATTTGAATTACAACATTAAGACGCAGATCTATGAAACCGTTCAGGGCCTTAGTTAACCATCGATTAGTTGTGGTTCGGGTATTGATTCTCTTCGAAAGCGTGCTTTTCGCGAATTTCCAGCTTTCGGGTCAGACTCAAAAAGTACTTATTCCACTGGATCAGCCGGATCTTTCCGGAAAACTCACCTTTGATAACCCGAAAGGATCCATATCAGTTACCGGTTATGATGGAAACATCATTGTCGTTACGGCCACCGCCAGATTTAACCAGAAGGATTCCAAAACGCAAAACGATTGGAAACTCACTTACGATCAACAAGAGACCAATGTAATTCTTTATTGCAATGCTCAAGGCAATACCATTGACGTTGACATCAAAATACCTCGTCATTTCACCTTGCAACTGCGGTCGCGGGACAACGGGGATGTAATCGTAATACGGATCAATGGAGCAATCGAAGTAGACAATGCCCAGGGCTCAATAATGCTGGATAATATTTCAGGCTCAGCCATACTAAATTCAGTCTACGGCAATATTACAGCCAGGTTTAAAGAGGTAAATCCGGATGATCCGATTATGGCAACCACCATAGAAGGCGATATAGAACTGTCCTTGCCCGAAGCAACGCATGCGAATCTCAAACTGAATACTTCCCGCGGAAATATAATAAGTGTGTTTCCTTTGTTGGAAGCCGGACAGGAATCAAGTCCTTTATTTGACTGGAAATCGTCCAAGATCAATGGTGGAGGACCTGAATACATCCTGAGAACCTACAATGGTGACATTCAAATCAAAAGATATTTGTGATTTTCTGTAACGAATAATTCCGCATCCGGTTATTCCAATAAAAACATATGAAACCTATGAAATGGAATGTAAGAATGCTCACGCTAATGCTCTGGTTATGCGTGACAGCAATCGCCGTCAAGGCTCAAAATAAAGATATGATCCAGGGAAAGTGGGTCATGATCCTGGAGGACGGCAAATTAGAATTCACCTTAAAGCAGGACTGGAAAGGTGAACATGAGAACCGGTTTGAACATGACTTTCAGGCTTCCGATTTTGAAGGATACCAGATGGGTACTAATGTTACCTTTTACCTGCGCAAGCCAGCAGGAACCATCACCTTCCAGGGGGAAGTTAAATCAGAAAATGGCTCCGGATCCTATTCTTTTGCTCCAAATATGGATTTTATCCACTCCATGACCAGCATGGGTTATCCTGAACTAGCTACTCAGGAAATGATGTTTCTCACCGTTAAAGGCACTGACCTGGACCACCTCCAGTCCATAAAAAAATTAGGCTATGGAAATCTCAACAGTGGTGATCTGATGGCATTCATTGCCTTGGATATAACACCTGCATTTATTCGTGATTTGCAGGAAGTCGGCTTAAAAGATCTGGCTGCCTCTCAGATCATCTCCAATAAGGCTTTAAAGATTGATGGTGCAAGAATTAAGCAACTAAAAAAAGCATTCGGGGAGGATCTCTCTCAGGAAGAGATCACTAGTCTGGTTGCCATGCAAGTTGATGAGCAGTATGTAGAGTCCGTACGTAAACTAGGATTCAATTTGTCCGCGGATATGCTGGTTCAATTCAAAGCAATGCAAATCGATGCCACTTACATTGAAGACATGAAAAGATCAGGCTTTAAAAACCTTAATCCGGACATGCTGGTCCAGTTTAAAGCCCTGGGTATTACCCCTGCTTATCTTAAAGATCTTGCCTCACTTGGTTATGATGGCCTTTCCAATGAAGATATCGTCCAAATGAAGGTTGCAAATATTGATAAAGCCTACATAACAGAAATGAAAGAGGCGGGTTATCCAAACTTGACAGCATCTCAAATCGCCCAATTTAAACTCTTCAAAATCGATCAGCGATTTATTGAAAAGGCAACCAACTTTAATGATGGTAAAAAGCCAAGTCCGGATAAATTAATTCAGATGAAGGCAACCATGGAGAGCCCACGGTAAGCCATAAATTGTCTATTGATTGACCTGTTGATAAAGAAGCCACCGGAGGCAAACACCGGTGGCTTTGAAATATTGTATTTTATACTTAGAGGTTCATTCCTCCGGACACCTCAATACGCTGCGCATTCACCCACCCTGCTTCCTCCGTGCAAAGGAAGGCGACGACACCACCAATATCATCCGGCAAACCTGCTCGTCCCAAAGCGGTAACGCTGGATATGTAAGCATTCAGTTCTTTATTGTCCCGGACATGTCCGCCGCCAAAATCCGTTTCTATTGCTCCGGGAGCAATGACATTAACAGCTATCTTCCGAGCTCCTAATTCCTTAGCCATGTATTTGGATAAGATCTCAATACCTCCTTTCATGGTAGCATAAGCTGCATATCCCGGAAGTGAAAAGCGAGCCAATCCGGTGGAAAGATTGATTATTCGCCCTCCATCATTCAGGTACTGCAAAGCTTTTTGTGTCATGAAGAAAACACCTTTCAAATGAATGTTGACCATCGCATCGAACTGTGTCTCTGTGGTTTCTGCAAACGGCGCGTACAGGCCAGTTCCCGCATTATTGATGAGAAAATCAAATTTAGGACTTCCGTAAGTAGCGCTTAGATAATTGGATAGTGATGTATAAAAAGCATCAAAAGTCGTGCTATCACTGGTATCAAGCTGCAAGGCAAAACCTTTCTGCCCGATCCGTTGGATTTCAGCAACCACCTCATCAGCTTGTACTTTGTTGGAGTGGTAAGTGATCACTACATCTGTTCCTTTTTTTGCAAGATGAATGGCCATATTGCGTCCAAGTCCCCTGCTTCCACCGGTAACCAGTGCGATTTTTTGTTTTGTGTTCATTAGTATTCTTTTTAATGCAATTGAATGACACAAAGTACCGTCAATTCAAGGATGCATCCCTTGTAAAATTCAATCACACCTTTGCAAATATCAAATCAGGGCTAGGAGCGGAATGCAAGCGGTGTTAGAGAGGTTTGCTTTTTAAAATAATTTGAAAAATGAGCTACTTCTTCAAAACCAAGACTAAAGGCAATTTCTGAAACCGTCCAATCGGTTTGGCGAAGTAATATTTTTGCTTCCTGGATCATCCGGCCCCGAATCAGGTCCGTAGTGGTTTTACCAGTCTGTTCTTTAAGTACTTTATTGAGGTGGTTGACATGAATGGCTAACCGCTCAGCATATTCGGTGGCGGAACGTAAGGGGCGATTATTTTGAGTTTCGATGGGAAACTGCCGTTCAAGGAGTTCGATGAATAAAGACACAATCCTTGATGAAGCATTCTGCTCTACCTGATCCGGTTGGAGTGGCTGCCACTTCTGCCCTAAGTGAATGAGCTCAAGAACATAACTGCGCAGCAAATCATATTTATACTCGTATTCCGAGGTGATTTCACGCTCCATTTTCCGAAATATTTCCGCTGCTTCTGAAGCCTGACTTTCAGAAATCTCAAAAACCGGGAATCCTCCGGTACGAAATATCGGCAGTTCGTCCAGGAGGACACCGCTTTTGTTTTTGACCATAAACGCTTCGGTAAAGACACAATAGGAACCGGATTGGACTTCATCCTCCGGCACCCAGTGATAAGGCACTTTCGGCGTTGCAAACAGTAAGGCATTCTGCTTGATGTTGATGATCTTATCAGCATACTCGGCGCGGTTTTTACCCCGGATAAGGCTGATCTTATAATAAGCCCGGCGATCATAGGGCATAACCTGTTTGCGTTTGAATTCCCGGATGGTGTCAGCAATGTCAAAAACATTAAAATGCCCGATATCCTTGTGGATGTCCGGGGGCAGTAATTCACTGATTTGACGACCGCTCTTTTCAGCTATTTCCTGATAAAAATCTTCCAGTGACCGGTTTCGCATGCGTTCTAACTTTTTGTAAAAATCAAATATACATCAATAGTTCGGTCGGTCAAACGGCTACCGGGTCCCTCCATGAAACTGAGTAAACAAAAAAGGGTCATCCCGACTGGAATGACCCTTTTAATATGTTGCTTTTAGGAAGCCTATTTCTTATCGTCGACTTCTTCGAATTCGACGTCTGTAACATCTTCAGCGCCCTGATCACTGCTTCCATTGCTTTCGGCAGTGTGCTGAGCTCCGGCTCCCGGATCCGGTGCTCCTTGCTGAGCATTGTAAAGATCCTGGCTGGCTGCTTGCCATGCCGTGTTCAGGTTATTGGTTGCTGTATCAATCCGGGTCAGATCTTCTGCTTTATGCGCATCTTTCAAATCGGCAACAGCTTTTTCAATCGCCTCTTTTTTATCGGCAGGGATTTTGTCGCCGTATTCCTTGATTTGCTTCTCGGTTTGAAAAATCAGACCATCGGCTGCATTCAACTTCTCGATACGTTCGCGCGCTGCTTTATCCGTTTCTGCATTGGCTGCAGCTTCAGCTTTCATCCGCTCGATTTCTTCTTTTGACAAACCGGTTGATGCTTCGATACGAATATTTTGCTTCTTGCCGGTTCCTTTATCCACTGCAGATACATTCAATATTCCGTTTGCATCCAGGTCAAAAGTCACTTCTACCTGAGGTACACCGCGCGGTGCGGGAGGAATACCATCCAGAATAAACCGTCCTACCGTCCGGTTATCCCGAGCCATCGGGCGTTCTCCCTGCAGGATGTGAATCTCAACGGAAGGCTGATTATCCGATGCCGTCGAATAAATTTTCGATTTTTTAGTTGGAATCGTGCTATTGGATTCAATGACTACGTCGTACACGCCACCCATAGTTTCAATCCCAAGACTTAACGGCGTAACATCAAGCAACAAGACATCTTGTACATCACCACTAAGTACGCCCCCCTGGATAGCAGCACCAACGGCAACCACTTCGTCCGGGTTTACACTTTTGTTCGGTTTCTTGCCAAAGAAGTCTTCAACAGCTTGCTGAATACGCGGGATCCGGGTGGAACCTCCCACAAGGATCACCTCATCCACGTCATTTTTTGACATGCCGGCATCTTTCAAAGCCTCTTCGCATGGCTTCAGCGTGCGCTGAACCAGACTATCGACCAATTGTTCAAATTTTGCCCGTGTCAGGCGTTGCTCCATGTGCTTGGGCACACCATCAACTGCCGTGATGTAAGGCAAAGTGATACTGGTCTCAGAACTGGAAGACAACTCGATTTTTGCGCGTTCTGCTGCATCTTTCAGACGTTGCAGAGCCATCGGATCTTTACGCAGGTCGAGGCCTTCATTCTTTTTGAATTCATCCGCCAGCCAGTCAATGATCACCTGGTCGAAGTCGTCACCACCGAGGTGGGTATCACCATTAGTAGATTTCACTTCAAATACCCCATCACCCAATTCAAGGATGGAGATATCGAAGGTACCACCACCCAAGTCATAAACGGCGATGGTCATATCTTTGTGTTTCTTATCCAGGCCGTAAGCCAGGGCAGCAGCCGTTGGCTCATTAATGATTCGTTTTACGGTAAGACCGGCAATCTCTCCCGCTTCTTTGGTCGCCTGACGTTGGGAGTCATTAAAATATGCCGGTACGGTAACCACCGCTTCCTTGATCTCCTGACCCAGAAAATCCTCAGCCACTTTCTTCATTTTCTGAAGGATCATTGCCGATATTTCCTGAGGAGAGTATTGACGACCGTCGATATCAATGCGTACGGTGTCATTACTGCCCTGTACCACTTTATAGGGCATGCGGCTTATTTCTTTATTCGATTCGGAGAACCGGGCACCCATAAAACGCTTGATGGAGGCAATGGTCCGCTGTGGATTGGTAATAGCCTGACGCTTTGCCGGATCTCCGATCTTACGCTCTCCATTATCCATAAATCCTACAACCGAAGGAGTCGTACGGCGTCCCTCATCATTTGCGATGACTACCGGCTCATTCCCTTCCATCACGGCGACACAGGAGTTGGTGGTTCCTAAATCGATTCCGATTATTTTACCCATATGATTCGTAGTTTTTCTATTCGTTGAATTGTTATGTCATTTCTTTGTAACCAAGAAGCATACCATCCACCAATTCATGACGTAATTGCAGTTTTAAGCTGACAAAGATGGACTGGGCCCCCTAAATGATTATGACAAAAAGGCAGATAGCCACCAGCCCATGGCACATGACCAGTCATCGGAGCCATATGCACCATGCAATTGATTAGAAACCCAATAACCTGGTGTACGTACCGTATTGAAGCGAATCCAGGGATTCACCGGTCAGCTGAAACGGACCATTATTCGAAGTATATCTTGACGTAAAGACCCCGAGTCCGCCTTCCACATTGGAATAAGCCGGGATATTCTGAATTCCGGTGATGCCCTGTCCTGCCTGCAAGACTTGTTGTAATTCGACATAGGCAGCGGATCCACCCACAACCACCAGGTAGATGCCACTTAATGTCCTGCTTCCATCCGGCAAGGGCACCAATTTGCCAGCCAGATCCTGATAGAATGCCTCCCCTTCCAGCGAGGCACTGATTTGACCGGTGCTCAACTGAGGCAACAATACCTGCAAGTTGGCCGGCCCGGAGTCAGTCTGCTCTATGTAGCGAACCATCCAGGCTACTTCGTAGACGGAGGCATTGGAAGAGGATTGCCATCGAATGGCAATTTTTCGATTGAGTGACAAGAGTTCACTGGTACGGGGCTGGGTGACTGCAAAAGGCTCCACAATGGACGTTTCAGCAGATGCCACCCGGCCATGCTCGTCCGATAGAACAATTACGTAAGACCTTGCTGGGTCAATCTGCATTTTTGTCACGTAAATGAAGTCGGAAAATGGTGCTAGTGGCTTCGATACCTCTGGTATTTGACTCCAAAGGATACGGTCCAAAGGATTCAATTGGCTGGAAGCAGCATCGCCGAAATCAGCCTCAAAAAATTGCGTATTCCGGTGAAGGCTATCCAAAAGATAGGCATCCGGACCGCCGTGATTCACCGGAAGCAATGCCGCCTCAATCCGGATCAATTGCAGGCTATCCGCAGCATCCAGCAACCCGTAGACTACCGGAAGACGTGATTCTTCAGTTTCCACCACCAGCTCATTGGAGCAGCCGGCAATTAAGCTTAAAGAAATGATTAAATAAGAAATCTTCACGAGGAACAAACGGCTCATAGCGACACAAAGGTATACCGTTCCGGGAAAATTATGCTGCTTCCGGGCACTCCAAATAGGTTACGGTAATTTAGTAACTTCGGGGCCTTAAAATGGAACATTCATGTCAGTCCACAATTCCATAAAACGAGTTACCACACACACACTTCAGGAGATGAAGAGCAAAGGAGAAAAGATCTCCATGTTAACCGCCTATGATTTTTCAATGGCTCGGATCTACGATGAAGCCGGAATTGATGTCCTTTTGGTGGGAGATTCCGCATCCAATGTCATGGCTGGACATGAAACCACCCTCCCGATAACTCTGGACCAAATGATCTACCACGCCCAGAGTGTGGTAAGAGCTGTGAAAAGGGCTCTTATAGTGGTTGATCTCCCATTTGGTTCCTATCAGGGCAATTGGAGGGAAGCATTGAAGTCTGCCATACGGATTATGAAAGAGTCCGGAGCACATGCCATAAAATTGGAAGGTGGCGAAGAAATACAGGAATCGATAAAGCGCATACTTTCAGCCGGGGTGCCGGTCATGGGGCATCTTGGCCTCACACCGCAGTCGATTTACAAATTTGGAACTTATGTAGTTCGTGCCAAGGAAGAAGAGGAAGCTGCCAAATTAAAGGCTGATGCCAAACTTCTGGATGAAATGGGTTGTTTTGCCCTGGTATTGGAAAAAATCCCCGCCCATCTGGCAAAAGCGGTTTCGGAGTCGGTTCACTTGCCAACGATCGGCATTGGTGCCGGCCCTGACGTCGACGGCCAGGTGTTAGTGAGTCACGACTTACTGGGAATCACGAAAGATTTTAATCCCCGATTTTTGCGCAGATATTTAGACCTGTTTGATATGACAAAAGAGGCAGTTCAGCGTTATATATCCGATGTGAAAAATCGGGACTTCCCGAACGAAAACGAATCTTATTAAAAGGTTGAATTGAACTGCCAATGAGTAAAAAAGCGAAATTGTTACGGAATGTCTTCTGGATTTTTGGAGTTCTCCTGGTCATCGCTTGCGGCATCGGTTACTGGCTTTATGATTGGATATATAAAGCTAATGTTCCTGACCAGCTTTCGACCGAGATACTTTACATACCGACTGGTACCAGCTATGACGATGTCCTGAAGCGCCTCACTGATGGCGGATTTATCCACAAAGTCAATTCCTTCGACTGGGTAGCCCAAAAAATGAATTACCCCAACCAAATCAAAGCCGGGAGGTACCATATACAGCCTAATTGGTCGAATTACCACCTCATTCGTCATCTGCGTCAGGGCATTCAGGAACCTGTCCAACTAACCTTTAACTCCGTAAGGACGATCGCAGAATTATCGGAAAAATTGGCTGAACAACTGGAACCGGATGAAAAACACTTCCAGGACTATCTCCTCAATCCCCGGGTTCTGGACTCGATTGGCTATTCCCGGGAAACCCTGATGACCCTTTTTATTCCAAACACTTACGAAGTTTATTGGAATGTCACTCCCGCTCAACTACTGCAAAGGATGATGCGTGAGCACGACAGTTTCTGGAGTAAATCTGGGCGAGAAGCAAAGGCTGAGGCACAATCGTTAACACCCACCGAAGTTTATACCCTGGCATCCATCGTGGAGAAAGAAAGTTTGCGGGTAGACGAAAAACCGCGCATTGCCGGCGTATACCTTAACCGGCTCCATCAGGGCATGAAGCTGGATGCGGACCCAACAGTCGTTTTTGCGGTAGGTGATTTTACTTTACGCCGGATATTAAACAAACATTTAGCGGTTGACTCTCCATATAATACCTACAAGTATGCCGGTTTACCTCCGGGACCGATCTGTATGCCTTCAATTTCGAGTCTGGATGCCGTACTGAATGCTGAGCGTCACGAATATTTGTTCTTTTGCGCTAAGATGGACGGCACCGGATCCCACGTATTTGCAAAAACGATCACTGCGCATCTGGTCAATGCCAGAAAGCTTCATCAATACCTGAATGAGCGGGGTATTCAATAAACTAACCAGCATTAAACCATCGGCCTGGTTTGTCTTGTTATCCATTGTTTTTGGCGTTGTTCTGATTTTACTGATACCTCCATTTCAAAACCCGGATGAGCCTGCGCATACCTACCGGGCATATCATCTGGCATCAGGACATCTTTTTGGAGCTCAAGCTGACCAACGTTCCGGTGGATTGGTGCCTGCGTGGCTTATTTCACTGGATTCTGCGACCAGGTATCTCCGCAATAACCCGGACGCGAAATCATCTTCCCAGTATTCAGCTATTTCCTTTACAAATGGAAAACGATTCGCAGACTTTCCGAACGTGAGTTATTATTCACCAATAGGTTATTTACCATTTGCCTGCACTGCAAAAATACTGTCGGTGACCGGTGTGAGGGGGATCCCGGCTATCCGCATCCTGCGTTTAACAGGGTTATTCATTTGGGTTCTAGTTGGCTTCTTTTTCATCAAAAGAATTCCCGATTCTGGAGACCTTGTTCTTGTAACAGGCGCTTTACCAGGAACACTGGCACTGGTTTCCGCTGTCTCCCCCGATGGCATTACCATAGCATTGACCCTGCTTTGGTTACTTATGGTATTGGAAGTCAACCGGACAAGGTGGCTTCCAGCTTTATTACTGGGACTGCTTTTTACTTTACAGCGGCCCAATTGGTGGCCGGTAACCTGGGTTGTATTTCTGGTGAAACAAACTGGATGGAAAACATGGCAACGATGGATTGTGATTGTACTACCGGTTATCGGGGTAATGCTCTTTCTGGCCTTAGTTAAAACTTCTTTTATTCCTTTCAACGAGTACAATCCGGCCTTTCGGAATGGTCTGCAAATTAATCCCGGGGTAAACCCAATGATGCAACTTAAATTGGTGACCGAAGATCCGGTATTCTTCCTTCATGCTTTTGTGGATACCTGGATGGATATCTGGGGTTCCGTTTTCCGGCATTTGATCGGCAAATTTGGATGGGGACCTAATTACATCGGCTGGGGAACAACCGTTTTGTTATTCGTTGCCATTTTCTGGGCTAGTTTAGCGAATAGAATTAGCCTGCACCGGCTCGAAAAGGTCTTTCTGTTATGGACCGGTGGAAGCATCATCCTCATCACCTCATTGATTTTGTATTTGCAATGGAATGAAGTAGGAGCAAGTTATATTTATGGCATCAATGGACGGTACCTGCTACCATTATTACCCATTCTGATGGGGGCAATGCCATGGAAGATCGCCCCAATCAAACAGCAGTCGCTGCTAATTGCAATGGTTCTGATCGTTTCAGAGGCAGACCTAATCCTGCACGTAATCAACCGGTACTACTAATTGGAGTGAATCCCAAACGGGGTTAATAGGAGCGCTCCGGCTTACTCAAACGGCGAGCTAGAAAGACCTGAGAGCTATTATTCCCGTATCTCTCCGTACCGGATAAAACCATGGAATTGGATTTAGCCCGGATGGTCCATTGACTCTCCCGCTCATTGGTATCGCTTGGAGTTAGATGAAGGGTCTTTGTCTTCTCATCAATTTCCCATGTTCCCTGGCTGGTCATATTTTCCCAATACCCGGTCTGATAGGAGTTGTCTTCATTAAATACGATCCACTTCCCTACGATACCGTTGGGGAAAGAGCTTCCTTCGATACCACGGGTGAACTCCCACATATTGGTCGTTAAAAATGAAAACAAGGTTTTGTCCTTTGGGGTATCCAGTTTCTCTGTTTCACCGTAATCTTCACCCTGTAAACCTTGTTCAGGTCTGGAAGAAGATTCCATTTGGGTGGTATCTGTGGCCACTTCAGCAGCAGTAGTCTCTGAGTCGGCTACAGCGGATTTTTGGTCTTGTTTGCAATTGGCCAAGAAGAGAGCTAGCACTAAAACCAGGGATAAATACTTCATTTTCCAGTAATTTGGTTGCAAAATTATATTTTTTCAAAATAGTCAGGGCATGCTGCCAGCAATTAGGGCATTTTTCAATTCACTTGACCCAAAATATGCTTCAGGAAGCTACTTGATCGCCGTCAGCGGAGGGAGAGATAGCATGGCTCTGTTGCATGCCATGCACCAGCTGAAACTAAATCTGGGGGTTGCTCACGTACATTTTGGGTTGCGGCCTGAAGCAGACCTTGACCGTGAGTTGGTACTAAATTATTCGAAGCAATTATCCATTCCATGTTACACCATAGCATTTGATACCAAACAATTTGCGCTTGACCATAAGCAATCAACCCAGGAAGCCGCCCGCAAGCTCCGATACGATTGGTTTGTCTCCTTAAAAGAAAGACACACATTTGACTACATCGTCACCGCCCATCATCAAGATGACCTGATTGAGACCTGGATGATCCATGCCATTCGTGGCAGTGGCTGGCGCGGAATGATGAGTATTCCAGAAAACAACACCGGAATAATCCGACCGTTATTGAAAGTCCCGCGGGCAATGATTGACGAATACATCATCCAAAATGAAATCCCTTACCTGGAGGATGCCAGCAATAACGGTGATGACTATTTACGCAACAGGATCAGACATCATCTTCTACCGTTAGTTGATGAGCTTTCCCCTGAACGAAATGTACAATTAGCTGCCACCATCGATCACCTAAAAGATGCCGGTGAACTTTTATCGACCTTCCTGGATGAATTGAGTGACCGGGTCATTGTATTAAAAGATGGTGTATTTCAACTGAGACCGGCATCCTTAAGGCAGTATCCTCGTCCGGCTTATGTACTTGGAGAATTGCTCAGATGCTACGGTTTCAGTTTCGCGGAAGCTGAAAGCTTGTGGAATGCATTCTCGCAGCATCATACAGGGGCTGAAGTTTCCGGAGAATTATATGATGCTCTGGTGGACCGTGAAACCATTTTGATCCGGCCAAAAATGGAGGAGATGCCAAAGCCCAGGATCATCAAATTGACCGACTTACCGATAGAAGTCAGCATTCCTTCAGGAACATTGAAATTAAC
This sequence comes from Lewinellaceae bacterium, assembly GCA_020636355.1. Taxonomy (GTDB): domain Bacteria; phylum Bacteroidota; class Bacteroidia; order Chitinophagales; family Saprospiraceae; genus JAGQXC01. Next base: position 233,842 of record JACJYB010000003.1, read on the forward strand.
ACAATCTTTTATGCCAGAGCACTTTAATGGTGATAACCGAACCTTTTACTTTAATAAGGATATGATTTCCTGGCCGCTGACCTGGGGGCCCTGGAAGCCAGGAGACCGGATCCGGTCCTTCGGAATGGCAGGTAGAAATCATCGCGTCCAGGATCTTTTGACGGATGCCAGGCTCACCAAATGGGAGAAAGAACGATTTTTCATATTAAGAGATCAGGAAGCGATTGTGTGGATTCCCGGGCTCCGAATGGCTGAGAAAGGCCGTTGCAAACCCGGACAGTCCTGTATCACCATGCAATTTGAGCCTACTGTTTCTTAATCTTGACCGGCCCCATCCGGACCTGATCCAGCGTATCCGTGGCAATTGGCTGATTACTTATGCCATTGAATACCTTTTCAATCCACACCAGTTTTCCGTTTTGAAGGCGGAAAGCATCGTAAGAGCCATCGGGCACCATGGCCAAGCCTCCGCGAGGATCGGGTATTAGGTGATCAAAAATGATCAAGCCTCGCTCCTTATCGAGGTTTAGCTTAACGGCCGCTTCCTGCGGGAACGTCAACAAAAACCGGTTTAAGGTCGTCCCGTCTTCCCGGACAAAAACAGGTGCACCAAAATGTGGTTTGCCGTCTTCGTCAAACGTCAGGACATCGATAAATTTGCGTCTGGATAACGGATCAAAAATGTCGTACCCGAATAAGAGATAATGTTTTTTACCCTCGTCGGAAAAAGACAACAGATTGTAGTAAACGCCTCCATACCATTGACTTGGCTCGGTGATTTCCTGAGCTTCATCGGAAAAATTAAAGGAGCGATCAATCAATGGATATAATTTCAGTTGCGGTTGATTCAACTGAATGGCTCCGTAATACCGATAATCACCCGCGGCAACTTCCAACTGCCAGGTAAATATCCGAAAAGAGCTATCCGCGGGATATTTTATGGAGATATTCTCAAAGGACTCAAAAGGGTAATAAAATGAATTCTCTACTTTAAGCGTACGGACCAGGCTCTTTATGAAATGTTCGCAAGCGACAAAACGCTCGTCCGGTTTCTCTGCATTAAAAAGGCCATGTGCCAGCGTTTGCAAGGTGTCGTCGTAGCGCATCAATTGCTCGACGTCTTGTTTCAAGATCTGGCCTTTTGCCACGAAATTCGAAACAAAGATCAAGGAGGAAAGTAAAAGGATTCGGAGGGTCATGGACCAAGGATTTCTGCTACTTCAACGCACTAAACGCAAAGAAAGTGCCATGCGGTATGGGGGACACAAAATATTCATCAAACCAATAAAAAAAGGGGCTGTGAAAGCCCCTTTTAGGTTATTTCTCAAAAGGTCATATTATCATACACCTTCATGACATCACGAACGTGCCCGGCAGACGCTTCAAGCAAAGCCATTTCACCTTCGTTCAGTTTAAGCTCTATCGTTTGTTCAATACCATTTTTGCCCAATTTAACCGGCACGCCCAGGAAAATATCCTGAAGGCCGTATTGACCTTCCAACCATGCACAGACCGGGAATATTCTGCGTTCGTTCTTCAGGATGGTTGTAACCATCTGAGCTGCTGCTGCGCCGGGTGCATACCAGGCGGAAGTGCCCATTAATTTGACCAGTTCGCCACCTCCTACTTTGGTGCGCTCGATAATCGCATCCAATTCAGACGAATCGATCAGATCGGTCACCGGAATACCGGAGACGGTAGTGAATCGGGGTAACGGCACCATGGTATCTCCGTGGCCTCCCAACAACATAGCTTGAATGTCCCGAGGTGAAACATCCAACGCGCTCGCCAGAAATGCACGGAACCGGGCTGTATCCAGGATACCTGCCATTCCGAATACCCTGCTCGCGGGCAGGCCTGAAGTTTTATAGGCTGCGTAGGTCATTACATCCAATGGGTTAGAAACCACAATCAGGATGGGATTAGGAGAGTATTTCAGGATAGACTGGGTGACACTGCGAACAATTTTTGCATTGGTAGAGATCAGATCATCGCGGCTCATGCCCGGCTTACGCGGGATACCCGCTGTAATGACCACAATATCCGAATTCGCTGTCGCAGCATAGTCTTCAGTGCCAATGACGTGCGTACTGTAATCTTCGATCGGGGCCTGCTGCCAGGTGTCCAATGCTTTTCCCCGGGCGAGATCGCCCTGAATGTCCAGTAAAACCACCTCATTTACCAGGTTTCCATGGGCCAATACATTTGCACATGTGGCGCCTACGTTACCTGCTCCAACTACTGTTACTTTAGCCATAATATCTGCTTTTTTTGAGACGCCCAAAGGTACTCCATTTCGCTTTACACTTACAAGTTATGCAGGTCGATGTGGAAAAATAATGTGGAAATAATGGAACTAATTTTGCTATTTTTGGAATTCATTAATAATAATCTTGAAGCAAACGTGGGAAATAAGACTTGGTCAATCTTAACACTCCTCTTCCTCTTCACTGCAATCAATAGAAATAACGCTCAAGAAATTGTCCCTCGCTGTGGTACCCAGGATTTGGAAAGCATCAAACAGCAAATGCTTGAAAACCGCAGGACGATGGGCGATTTCGTTTCACCCCGGGAAGTAACCTATGTTCCCCTTAAATTTCACATCGTCGCCGATGCGCAAGGAAAAGGCCGCATCGAAGAAGAAAAATTACTGGACGCCCTTTGCCAACTGAATGAAAATTACGCCGATCAGGGCATTCAGTTTTACATGAAGGACGGATTTAATTACATCAATAACAACACCATCAATACCAAGCCGGGATCCACGACCGGTATTAACCTTATCCGTGACGTGCGCCGGCTTAATGCGCTCAATGTCTTCTACACCGAACAAACGGTGGAAGACCAGCCCATTGCCGCGTATTACCAGGGTGGCCTTACCCTGGACTGGATCATCGTCCGTAAGATATATGCCCAGGACGAGCGCGTTCTCACCCATGAAATTGGGCACTTCTTCAGCTTACCACACACCTTCCACGGTTGGGACAATGAACCCTGGGATCCGGCTGTTCACGGCAATCCGGTTCAAAAGTATGCTCCTGACGGACGCACCATCAATGAATATGCCGACGGCTCGAATTGCAATCCGGATCTTGAACAAGGCAATAACCCGGTAGGAGACGGCATTTGCGATACCCCTGCCGATTACAATTTTGGGGGAAACGACTGTACCTATAAGCTGAATGCCCTGGATCCTGACGGAAAACCGGTCCAGCCTCAGGTTAATAATTACATGAATTATTTCTTTGGATGCTCCAACTACATCTTTACGGATGGTCAAAAGACTGAAATTCAGCGGAGCTTGCTGAGTAAAGACCGGGACTACTTGCGGAGCAACTACCAACCGAACATCACCGAAATTAAAGACCCTGTCTACCTCGTAAGCCCTGCAGATCAGGAACAGGTTAATCGCGACCGTCAGGTCATGTTGAAATGGCAGGGTGTCTCCGGAGCGGATTTTTATCTGGTTGAAGTAGACCGTTCACCATCCTTCGATTATGCCCCACTGTCTGAAATTACCAATGTGGATTCAATCCTGATTCAGGATCTGGAACCGGAACGCAACTACTTCTGGCGGGTGAGACCATTTAATGAATATTTTACCTGCGCCGATGCAACACCAGCCCGTCGTTTTAAAACTGCAAAGACCGTTTCGGTTCAGGAATTACCATTTGTCCAGTTTCTCAACATTTACCCTACCGTCTTAAAAGCCAATGATGTTATCCATGTGGAGCTGGATTCAGAAATCGGTTTTGACAGCGAAATAAACCTGATGGATGTTTCCGGACGTATGATACAACGCTGGAGTGGTCAATACTTTACTCCCGGCTCTAATCGCAAAACGCTCCAACTGAATTCAATTCCTGCCGGCTTCTACCTGATCCGGCTCCAAACTGATCAGGGAACGGTCGTTCAAAAAATTATTGTCGGGGGATAATTCAGGCAAAAATCCTTCTTTTCCTTACTTTGTGCGAGCATTTTGAAATCCGAACTCGCAACACATGAATTTACACGAATATCAAGGCAAAGAACTTTTAAAACGGTATGGTGTACCCGTCCAGGAAGGTATTTTGGCAGAATCCAAAGAAGAAGCCATTGTAGCTTACCAGCGATTAAGTGCCCAGACCGGATCACCTGTTGCCGTGGTGAAGGCTCAGATCCACGCTGGTGGGCGCGGTAAAGGCGGTGGTGTCAAACTGGTAAAAAACGAAGAGGAGCTGCGTGAAAAAGCTGGCCAGATCCTGGGTATGATGCTCAAAACACCACAAACACCCGGGGGCTTAAACGGTCCCGGAAAGCTGGTTAAAAAAGTTCTGATTGCTGAAGATTGTTATGTGCCCCGCTTTGAGGATTGCAAAGAATACTATGTTTCCATTTTAATGGACCGCGAGCGCAAACAGAATGTCATCATCTACTCCACTGAAGGAGGCATGAACATTGAAGAAGTAGCTGAACAGACGCCTCATCTGGTTCATAAAGAATACATAGATCCATCGGTCGGAATTATCGGTTTCCAAGCCCGGAAAATAGCCTTCAACCTGGGGTTATCCGGCACCGCATTTAAAGAAATGGTCAAATTCGTCCAGTCGCTCTATCAAACATTTGTTGGCGCGGATGCATCCCTCATCGAGATTAACCCGTGTCTGGAAACCGGCGATGGCCATATCCTCGCTGTAGATGCCAAAGTCACTCTGGACGATAATGGATTATACCGTCACCCCGATCTGGAGTCCTGGCGTGATCTTAATGAAGAGGATCCGACAGAAGTTGAAGCCCGGGAACACGATCTGAACTTCGTCAAACTGGATGGTAACGTAGGCTGCATGGTTAATGGAGCCGGCCTGGCCATGGCGACAATGGATATCATTAAGTTGTCCGGAGGAGATCCGGCTAACTTCCTCGATGTTGGGGGTACCGCAGATGCAAATCGCGTTGAACAAGCTTTCCGGATCATACTGAAGGATCCGAATGTAAAAGCTATCCTGATCAATATATTCGGAGGGATCGTGCGTTGTGACCGGGTAGCCAATGGCGTCGTGCAAGCCTACAAAAATATCGGTGACATTCAGGTGCCTATTATTGTACGTCTCCAGGGGACGAACGCCGAATTAGCAAAACAGATTATCGACGAGTCCGGTCTGAAAGTTCGTTCTGCAATTCTGCTGAAAGAAGCTGCTGAACTGGTACAGGAAGCACTCCAGTAATGAAAACCAGGGAAGCCCGGCTTTTGTGGCATTCCTTAATAAATTGACTGAATTGGAACCAGCCTCCGATCAAATTGCGGAGAAGATGATGCGCCGTTGTCTGGATCTGGCCAGGCAGGGTGAAGGACATACTTCTCCCAATCCCATGGTCGGCTCTGTGCTCGCGCTCGGAGATCAAATTCTGACCGAAGGCTTTCATCCCCGGTATCGGCATATCCATGCTGAAGCCATGGCACTATCCAAAGCGGCCGATTTGCCCAAAGAAGTGCTGGCTAAGGCAACCCTGTATGTATCTCTCGAACCTTGCTTCCATTTTGGATTTAACCCGCCCTGTGTCAACCGCATCCTGGATAGCCCGGTGCAAGAAATTGTCATAAGCTGCATTGACCCGAACCCACAAGTGGCCGGAAAAAGCATTGCCAAGCTTCGTGAGGCAGGACGTAAAGTCACCTTGGGGGTGTTGCAGGAAGAAGGAGAAGAGCTCATAAATGCATTCCGCACGAGAATGTTAAAGCATCGTCCCTATGTCATCCTGAAATGGGCAGAGTCAGCGGATGGTTTTATGGGTCAACCCGATAAGAATGTCCGAATCTCCAATGATTTTAGTCAAATTCTGACGCACCGCTGGCGCCACGAGATTGACGCGTTTCTCGTTGGTGGTAAAACCGTCATCGTCGACAATCCGAAACTCAACAATCGTCTCTATTGGGGACGCTCACCGCATCGGGTGGTATACAGCACCAGAGAACGCTTACCCCTTCAAAGGGCGCTGTGGAATACCGATTGTCCGACCATCCTATTTATACCAAAATTCTTGAAGGCACTGCCTGAGCACATTCATCAGTTTGAATTGCCTGAAGATAAAAACAGGCACCTGGAGTTTGTTTTTGAAAACTTGATGCAGTTCCCCATCAATAGTCTTCTTGTTGAAGGTGGCCCACAGACCTTATCCACCTTTATCCATCAAAACAAGTGGGATGAAGCTCGGATAATTCGCAGTAACACCAAAATACTTGCTCATGGGCTTGCGGCCCCAAAACCCGAGGGTGCACTGCGGAATCGATTTCAGCTGGGTGACAATGAAGTGATCACGCTGGCATCAAACCTGGTATGGTAATCGTTAAAATTATTTTAAATGTATGGGTGCCGGGCGTAAAGATTTGGCTATTAGTGTTCATTAATTGTACATTGTTTTGATAATTAGACGTGTGTAATAACAACATGAGTATTTTGGGGAAGTATTTTTGGGGTTTGGGCTTTACCATGCTGTTTCTGCCTTTGGTTCATGGGCAAAACGTCCAGGTGCATTGGATGACATGGGACCAGGCAATCTCCAAATCAAAAGTGGAAAAGAAAAAGGTACTCGTAGAGATTTATACGGTCTGGTGCAGTTTCTGCAAAAAACTGGATGCGGTCACCCTCAAAGAGCCGGACATCGCAGAATACATCAACGAAAATTTCTACCCGGTTCGCCTGGATGCCCAGTGCAAGACACCTATTGAAATTCTTGGTAAGTCTTATAAATACAAGGATGGATACAACGACCTGGCCAGAGAACTGACTTTCGGTCGGTTAGCATTCCCTACCCTTGTCTTTATGGATGAGAACTTCCGGGTCATTCAACCCATTCCGGGAATGAGGTCTGCGGACGAGCTCGAAATGATCATGCATTTTTATGCCAAGGATTACTACAAGGATACACCCTGGGACAATTTCGTGATCATGTTTCAGAACCGCTTTGAAAAACAAGCGCCGAGTACCCGAACCGTTAAAGGCAAAAATTAATCCTACCCATCGAATTCCAGCCTTCCTAGCCGTCGAATTTTGCCCTGAACTTGTGTGGAGAGCTTAAAACCATCCGGTTTTCTTACGGCTCCTTGTCGTCTTAACGCCCAATACACCAAGCAGCCCCCGGGTAAGCTCTCTGGCTACGGTTCTGCCTATCTGCCGGGTGGTGGTGCTTTCAAATACTTTCTCAAAAGCTGATTTGTCCTTGCTACGACGGGTAGAACGGTAGGTATCCTGTTGACGGCGTAATTCTTCCTGATGGTCATTTTCCTCAAACCGGGCAATCTTATCGTTTAGTATTTCGTAAGCACTGTCCCGATCGATCACTTGATTGTATTTTTGAATCAATTCCGATTTTGCATTGATTTGGTCGATTTCTGATTCTGTGAGAACATCCATCCTGCTTTGCGGAGCCCGCATCATAACCTGTACCAATGGCGTTGGAATACCTTTTTCATTTAATGCAGTAACAAGCGCTTCACCGATCCCCATCTCCGTAATCAGTTGGTCTACTTTGTAATTTTCGGTAAATGGATAATTTTCAGCAACCAATTTGATTGCTTTGCGGTCTTTTGCAGTAAATGCACGCAGCGCATGCTGAATCTTCAATCCTAGTTGGCTGAGCACAGGGGCTGGAATATCAGTCGGGTTCTGGGTCACAAAGAAAACCCCTACCCCTTTGGACCGGATCAATTTGATGATGGTTTCAATCTGGTCGAGGAGCGCATTCGATGCTTCATTAAAGATCAGATGCGCCTCATCGATAAAAAGCGCCAACTTTGGCTTTTCCAAATCGCCTTCTTCCGGAAAAGTAGAATAGATTTCAGCGAGCATTTGGAGCATAAATGTGGAGAACAATTTTGGCTTATCCTGGATATCGGTCAGACGAATGATCGAAACCATGCCTTTGCCATTAGCATCTCTGCGTAGCAGGTCCTCTACATCGAACGACCGCTCACCAAAAAATACTTCGGCATCCTGTTGTTCCAGCTCAATCAACTTGCGCATTATGGTGCCGATAGAACTACTTGAAATCCGCCCGTATTCCGACTCCAGTTCCGCCTTCCCTTCCTGGGTTACGTATTGCAATACTTTTTTAAGGTCTTTTAAATCAAGTAATGGCAAATGATTGTCATCACAGTATTTAAACAGAATTGCAATAATGGATTGCTGGGTCTCATTCAGATCCAGGATCTTGGAAAACAAAACAGGACCAAACTCGGATACCGTTGCCCGCAAGCGAACACCCGGCTCCTTTGAAAGCGTCAAAAATTCTACCGGACTATCATCGGCCAGAAATGGCAACCCGATTAATTCATGGCGTTGCACGATTTTCGGGTTGGAGTTTCCTTTAGCGGCAATGCCGCTCAAATCCCCTTTCACATCCATCAAAATGGATGGAATCCCTTTAGCTGACAATTGTTCGGCAATCACTTGTAAGGATTTGGTCTTTCCGGTACCGGTAGCTCCACAAATCAAACCGTGTCGGTTTAATGTCTTCAGGGGGATGCGGACAAAATGTTCGGAAAGGCACTGTTTCTCGTACATTGCGCCCCCGAGAATGACCGATGATTTCTCAAAAGAATATCCATCCAGTATTTCCTGCGAAAAGGATTCTTTGCTCATAGTATTTATCTACTTTCGTTTTCAAATTTACAATTTATCCCCAAACCCATTCATGAAGGCTTTACCGGTGGTTCCACTCATTTACCCTCCATTCATAACGATGTGGATGCATCGGCCACAGGTTCATGTTAATTGATGACTCCAATGCTTCTTCCTGATCATCTTTCAAGAGATGACTAAAAAATTCTAGGTGGGTCATGTGCTCAACCGAATCAATGGTACATGCATAATCGGACAGCGGAAGTTCGCAGAGCGCATTCGGAATAATAAATCCAATGCCCTTCCATTCCGGGTCCTTAACATCCAGCAGCACCTTATAAAATGCTTCCGGTACTCCCACCCGGTTCTGACCGATGCGCTCATGTGCCGGATTGAAGATAGGGCCGGACACGATGTACAATTCCTTATTACGCCGAACCCAGTCCCTGGTTTGCTCTTCGAGCTCCCGCCAAACACCGTTATTAAATGCTTTCAGCTGTGGGCTAATGTTACTCATCAAAAAAGTCTCACGCAGGGCTGCAGAGTCAAATGACATGTCTGCCGCCGGAACCAAATGCCCCCGCGTATATCCCGATCCGGTATAGTCCGTGTGAAATGAAGATCCGCTGGATACGGAATAATCCGGATCGAAATAATCGTAACGTGGCAATTTGGGCAGATTTAACTCTTGGACAGTGAGTCGGTAGGCTACCCATGCTGCCTGTTCTTCTGCTTCAAGATAACCCAGGCTGAACCGCTTATGATGTACTATTTCCAGGGGAAAATCAGCTTCTGGCAGATAAAAGCGTTCTGCGATGGGCTCGGATTCGACTTCCTTTGGATTTTCCAGGCTGCCAAGTAAATGGCCGAATTGCTGATAGCCCAATGCCAGACCTGTTGCCGCAAGAATTACGAGCAGCATCAACCTGCTCACAGAAGAAGCCGGCGCACGACGATGATTAGACCGTAATTTAGCCATCGGCCAATACCTTTTCCAATTGCCAATCACAAAAAATCGAAGCATCTTCAGCGCGCTGTAGCCTGCTATAACCCAGCCGGTCGTACAACCGGAGAGCTGCCTGATAACGCCCTGAAGACAACATGGTAATTTTTCTAAAACCTCTCCCAGCGATAATGCGTTCCAACAGCGACATCATTTCCTGACCGAGATGATTGCCCCTCAGTTCCGGCGCCAGATAGATCTTTTGAATTTCAACCGTATCTTCTGAACTGGGTAAAAAAGCATAGGTACCAAGGATCCGGTCCTGGTATCGAAGCGTACCGAGAAACCCCTTTGCATTAAATTCATCCGGCTCAGGCATGTCATCCACCTGGGCACCAAAGTTCTTAAATCCAAATTCCTCCATAACCTGCCGGATCAATGCTTTGATTTCCTTGGAATCGCTATTTTGTGCTTTCTGCCAGCTTACTGGTCCATTCATTGTGTTCGGTTAATGTTTTACAAAAATAATCCTCATTTCCTGAATCAGTAATTTGAGATTGATAAGATTACATATCATCAGTATCTTTTATTTATATGCCGTTGTTTCCAACGCGCAAGGCGTATTCCGATCCTTTGCCGGGCCGGGACCATTAGCGCTGACCGTCCTACCGGTAACCGGAGACGGTGCTACCTTTTTACCGGGTTCTGCCGCCCTGCTCAGTCAATACACAAATTCCGGCATATCACTGGGCACGACCTGGCCTTATACATTGGCCAATGTGCTCCAGGCGCATGCTGCTCTGGTACGCCCACTCCAAAACAACAATTTTCTGGGGTTTCAACTTGGAGGCCAGGGTGATGAAGCGCTTTCCGAATTTTTTTTGGGGGCCGCCTACGCAAAAAAACTTTCGGACAAATGGTCTGCCGGAATCCAAGCCGGTTTATTGAATACCAGCATCTTAAACTGGGCATCCGTCTGGAATTTTTCCGTGGAGGCAAGCACACTCTTTCTCATCAACGAAGAACTTCAAATCGGTTACCGGGCCAATTTCTATACGCAATCCATCTCCCTTGAAGAGCGGCCAGCACAATGGGACCATCAACTGGGCATTCGATTTCACCCAACAAATGCCCTGGTATTGGGCGCAGAAATCGTCAGCAGTACCCTGGAAGATTGGCACTATCACCTTTATCTAACGTATCAGGTCCAGGAACATCTTGGCATCCGTTTCGGCCAGGGTTTCTCTCCTTACCAATTTGGAGTTGGTATTGACTTGAACATTTGGGATGGTTGGATGATACAATTGGCAGCGCGCTATCATCCGGTATTAAGATGGTCACCTGGAATTGGATTGCAAATTCCACTTAAAAAAGGATCAAAATGAAGTCTTTATTGTGTGGCGCTACAACCTATGAACTCACTCCTGCGATCAGGTGGCTGGAGGAAAATGCCCGAAAAAAAAACTTCTCCACGTTTATGCTGGATGGACAGGAAATCCAGATTCTGGTAACCGGTGTGGGCCTGGTCCAGGCGACTTTTTCTTTGACTAAGATGTTACAGGCTGAACGGTATGACTTATTGGTGCAAATTGGTATCGGAGGGAGTTACCGGAAAGATGACTCATTGGGCTCTGTCGTTCAGGTGGTGGAAGAATGTTTTGGCGACATTGGCATCGAAGAAAGAGATGGCAGCTGGCATGACCTGTTTCAATTGGGATTGATCGGCGTTGATCAATATCCTTTCAAGGGCGGTCGTCTTTATCTTGCTGCCGAGTCCCCGGTCCACCCCAACCTACCTCAACGGAGAGGGAATACCGTTGCGATGGTAACCGGTACCGATACACGGCGGGATTCCCTGGTAAATGTTTTGAACCCTGAGATTGAAACCATGGAAGGCGCCGCATTTTTTTATACGGCACTCATGCAGCATACTCCATTCATCCAGTTGCGAGGAATATCCAATTACGTCGAGACCCGAAACCGGGAAAACTGGCAGTTGGACAAAGCTATTGATGCGGTAAACGCGGTTTACCTGAACTGGTTACTTCAGGAATAAACGGGACCCCATATGCTTTCTTCCAGGCATCCAATAAAGTAATTACCTCATTATACGAAGCCATTCCTTCCCGGATTCCGTGAGCCTTCAGGTAGGAATTATATACAGCATGCCGCATTTTGGGGAATAAATCCGGATAACGATCAAGGTATTTATGAATGGACTCGAGATCGGTCCGGACAGCAGGAGGAATAGAATCCATCAACGATGCAAATTCTTCTTTATGAAATCTGCGGTATTCCGGAGCTACCTGTCGCCAATAGGCCATAAGTGCTGAATACTTAAAAACGGGATTATCCGAATGCCAGCAGGTGATTAACGCCAGAAAATTGCAGTCACCTTCATCCGTGATCCCATAGGCATGGAATAATTCATGAGCCACCACATAAGGCCATTGTAATGGATACATACCTGCATCAAAATGTGCCTCGCCCGTCAAGGGAAGATAAAAGCCGGCCGTTTCAATGCGGAGCAGGGCCCCATTAGGCCAGATCTTACGAACCGGTATTTCTCCTGGGCATGGCCAGGAAAGTAACTCCAGGGTTTGTCTGACGGCTGCATTCATTTCGCGTATCCATCCATCTGGCTCCTGAAAACCGGAGCTTCGGTGTAAAGCGATTGGCGGACTATCGGTGTAATAATACAAGCTGTCGGATATCCAGTGAAACTCCTGACTAATGGCACTGTCTTGCATCCCGGCTGTTTCCAGATTCAATCGCTGGCGCACGGAAGGGGTCGCGTAATTATATCCCCAAAGCCAATAGAAACAAGCGACAACATATCCGGCTACCCCACCAACCTGCAACAATAGATACAAGGTTCTTCGCCACCAAGTAGTTGTATTACGCCAAATCAATCGTCCTGCCACCACCAGCCAGATCATCGTCAATAACAATAAAAGGTATAAAAAGGGAATAGGAAGCCAGCCTAACAGCCCACTAAGGAATCGGCGTATCCAGGGGAATAAACCGTGATAATACCATCGCAAAGTCCATTCCGGATGACGGGCACAAACGTAATATAAAATTTGTGATAGGAATGCCAGACCAAGACCGGTGCCAGCAATCACCGAAAGTCGCTTCATGTATGATTAAGCTGTCAATATTTATTCCAATTTACCATAACGAATTACCACCCCAATTACGTTCTTCGAGAGATGGTAAACATGGGAAAAATTGTAATAAGAACGACGGTTTAACCTAAAGATTTCTTAATCTTGCAACTAATTACCCACTCACCCTGTTTATCACTTGTTTCAATTCAACTAAATTAAAAATTACGATTTATGGCTCTTGAATTTACCGATGCTAACTTTCAGGAAACCGTATTGGGCTCTGAAAAACTGACCATAGTTGACTTTTGGGCAGAATGGTGTGGCCCCTGCCGCATGATCAGTCCTATCCTGGAAGAATTATCACACGATTATGAAGAAAATGTGGTAGTGGGTAAGCTCAATGTAGATTATAATCCGGAAGTGAGTTATAAATACGGCATTCGTTCCATCCCAACCATTCTGTTTATTAAGGACGGAGAAGTTGTTGACAAACAGGTTGGTGCCACCAGCAAGCAAGTTTTAGCCGCTAAAATTGAAGCACAATTATCCTGATCTTGTAAGAAATTCAGCAATCAGCGGCAAATGGTGCTTTAGGGACTATGGATATATTTGAATCCAATGATATACGTTCATTAAATAATCTTGAACTCCTTGCGAATCAGGTAGTTGAGGGTTTCATCATTGGACTTCATAAAAGTCCTTTCCACGGATTCTCTGTAGAATTCGCCGAACACCGGCTGTACAATCAAGGTGAATCCACCAAGGACATAGACTGGAAAGTCTTTGCACGAACCGATAAATTGTTTAGCAAACGATTTGAGGAAGAGACAAACCTGCGTTGCCAAATTGTGCTGGATACTTCCTCTTCCATGTATTTCCCTGAAATGGAACGGAGTAATGGCATGCCCTTTAACAAGCTCCAATTCAGCATTTTAGGTGCAGCATCCATGATGAACTTATTAAGGCGCCAGCGAGACGCTTTTGGCCTTACACTTTTTGATCAGCATATAGGGCAACATACCCCTGCTAAAAGCAGCGTAGCACATTACAAACTATTACTGACCTACCTGGACAAAGTTTATCAGGACCAACAGCAAGGGAAGAAAACTTCGGCAGCGCAATCCCTGCACCAAATTGCCGATTCCATCCACCGCAGATCGTTGGTGATGATTTTTAGCGATATGTTTGAATCGGAAGAAAACATCCAGGATCTATTCGGTGCCTTGCAACACCTCAAACACAATAAACACGAGGTAATCGTCTTTCACGTACATGACCGGGACAAGGAAGTGGAATTCAATTACGATAATCGACCTTATCTTTTTATAGATCTGGAAACCGGTGAAAAACTGAGACTTCAGCCAAAAGATGTAACCCAGTCCTACCGACAGCACATGGATAAATTCATTTATGACATCAAAATGAAGTGCCTGCAATACCAGATCGATTTTGTCGAAGCGGACATTCATGCCGGCTATGGACCCGTACTTTCTTCCTATCTTGTCAAGCGTGCCCGTATGCGCACCTAATCAATGACAAACCCTATGATCGATTTATCGCAAATACCTACGACAGCACCTGAAGGAGTTAAAAAAAAACAAGTTAGAAAAGAAACCAGAAGGCTTGCAAAACGACTGGCCGAATTACAATACCTGCTGTTTGCTGAAAAAAAACATGGCGTTCTGGTCGTTTTCCAGGGTATGGATACCTCAGGTAAAGACGGTGCTACCCGAAATGCCTTTCAATATTGCAGTCCCAGCGGCATGGGATGCTACTCCTTCAAAAAACCAACGGATCTTGAGTTTGCACATGACTTCCTCTGGCGTGTACAACAACATAGTCCTGCCAAGGGAGACATTCAGATATTTATCCGCTCGCATTACGAAGACATCCTGATTCAACGAGTTCACTCCTGGATCAACGAAGACCGGGTTAAATCCCGGATGGACGCCATCAATGCTTATGAGACCAACCTGGCAAGCGATAACAATACGCTGGTAATAAAATTCTACATGCATCTTTCCCGGGAAAGACAAGCTGAAAAACTCCAGGAGCGACTTGATGACCCTTCCAAGCAATGGAAACACAATGCGGATGACTGGAAAGAAGCCGAATTATGGGATCAGTATCGCAAGTGCTATGAGGATGCCATCAACTGGAGCACGATCCCCTGGCATATCATTCCAGTCGATCAACGCTGGTATCGTAACTTCTTAATTACCAAGATACTGGTCGAACGTCTGGAAGCGCTACAGATGCAATTGCCCCTCTTGCCCAAAAGCTGAACATGGAAAAAGTCCGCATTGATAAGTGGCTTTGGGCTGTAAGGATCTTTAAAACACGAACCCAGGCTACTGATGCCTGTCGGGAAGGGAAAGTTTCCATAAACGAAACAACAGCTAAAGCTTCATCCATGCTAACTATCCACGATCTTGTGACTGTAAAGAAAGCAGGGTTTCAGTTCCAATACAAAGTCATTCAGCTCATTGAGAAGCGGGTTGGTGCTCCATTGGCAGCATTATGCCTTCAGGATTTAACCCCGCCCGAAGAACTCCATAAGTTTGAACACTGGTATTCTGTAAAAAATCTTCATGGTGAGTTCCGTCCACGAGGCACCGGACGACCAACAAAAAAAGAACGCAGAGACATCGACAAGCTGAAAACGGACGATTAGCCGCGCCAAAAGAAGGTCTTCAACAGATATTTGCATCAATTCATCGAAAATTGCTTACTGGATTGAATTGCATCCTATTATATAGCTGTTAAATCAATACAATCACAATCATGAAGCAAACAATTCTTGCACTGCTGGCTGTAATTTCGTTAGGTTCTTGCCAGATCACGACCTGTGGTGTCAACAAGGAACAATTTCTTGACAATTACGAACGATTTGTAGCATCCGTCAATGACAGGGATCTGTCTTACCGGTCTGAAGATTGGAAAGCCCTGGATGAGAAATACAAAAAATTCACCAAGGAGTGCTACCCGGAATACCGTGATCAGATGACTCAGGATGAAAAGGAACGATACTATGGAGCATCGATCAAGTATTACGCCTACAAATACGGTAAGAGTTTCAAGAAATTGTCTGAAAATGAGGGCGAAGCACTAGTAAATGCATTGGAAAATGAACTAGATGACGCTTTTGATGGTTTTGGAGATAAGATTGATGCTTTTGCAAAGAAGTTGGAAGAGAGTATCGATAAGGATAAAATACAAGATGCCGCAGATCGCTTCAGCCAGTTCATGGAAGATTTGGCTGATGATATTGAGAAGGCGGTCGATGACCACGATAAAAAGAGAAATAGATAATTCGGTTGTTCCATTTTGCAGCGGTCGCATAGAGAGTTTACTCCACTAGCGACCGTTCTTTTTGAGGACCATACTATTTCTGAAACTTCAGGGCGACCTGCTTCTCTTTTGATCCCGGGGTATACTGATAAAAGCCCTCCCCGGTTTTCACACCCAATTTGCCTGCATTCACCATATTAACCAACAAGGGCGAGGGTGCATATTTCGGGTTTCCAAAGCCTTCCTGAAGTACGCGCATGATGGACAAACAAGTGTCCAGCCCAATAAAATCAGCCAGATGCAAAGGGCCCATTGGGTGCGCCATGCCCAGGCGCATCACCGTATCGATTTCTTCAACCCCGGCGACTCCCTCGAACAAAGCCTGGATTGCTTCATTGATCATAGGCATTAGAACACGATTGCTAATGAATCCCGGATAGTCGTTAACTTCTACCGGATCCTTGCCAAGTGTCCGGCTAACCTCCATAATTTTCCGGGCTGTCTCATCGGAGGTAGCATAACCACGGATTACCTCCACCAGACGCATCACGGGTACAGGGTTCATAAAATGCATACCGATAACTAAGTCGGGTCTACGGGTCATGCTGGCTATCCTGGTGATGGATATCGACGAAGTATTGGTCGCCAGGATGCAGTGGGATGGAGTGCATTGATCCAGCGCACTAAATACCTTTTGCTTCAGCTCTAACTTTTCAGGAACAGCTTCAACAATGAGATCACAATGATGCACACTTGCTTCCAGATTGGTGCTGGTTTGAATGTTGGTTAAAATCTGATCCCTCTTTGAGCCCTCCACCTGTCCTTTTTCGATCAAACGGTCCAGATTCCTCGTGATCGTTTTTACCGCCTTGTCTAACGCCAGATTGTCCACGTCTATCAGCTGCACCATAAATCCTTGCTGGGCAAATACCTGGGCTATGCCATTCCCCATCTGCCCAGAACCAATCACTGCTATATTGCGCATATTTCGCTACTGTTTTTTTCGTTGGACAAGATACGGAATCCTGCAGGCGTGTAGTTCAAGTCAACTATGAACAAGAATAATTTACGAAATTGAGATCATGAGGCGAATTATCTTATCGGCTATCCTGATTGGTCCCGCTGTGCTTGCTTTGGCTCAGATTACGGACGATATCGCTGGCTATGTCACCCTCGATTCCGTGGTGGTCCTGGCAAAACAAGATGGTTTTGAGCAGGACGATTTCATCCGGTGGATGGAGGAAGACACTTCGCTCTACGCTGCCTTCCGGCGACTACGTACGATGGACTTTGTATTTACCGTAGACTGGGATGGCAGTTATTTAAAAGGAAAGCGCCCCGCCCAGTATGCTGCCCGTTGCCGCCAAATTATGGATCCCCCCTGCCGGAAAATGCTAATCGAAGAAGAGAGCCATTCTGGGCCGGTTTATAAAAAGGATCATAGCGTGCGTTATTATACGTTGGCGACACTCATGGACTTGTTTTATACACCCACTCCCGTGTGCAGCGGTGGTGGTCAACCGCACCCCAATACAGGCAAATCAACGCGCATCAACCAGTTGAAGGAGATCATTTTCAACCCGGGCTCGGGACAAAGCATGCCATTCATCGGTAAAAAATTTGAGCTTTTCAGTGACCGTATGCGTACCTGGTATCAATATGCCTGGTACCCGCAGACGGTCGATGGAGAACAATGCTTTGTATTCGCCATCCGGTTACATGATAAAGCGCCAAAAAACAAGGCGGTCATTCAATCCATGGTCACCTACTTCCGGAAAGGCGATCGCCAGGTACTCTACCGCTCCTATCACCTAAAACACCAGGGATTGGTTATCTTCGAAACGAAAATTCAAATCAGTGTGCGCCAAAATGACCATGGTCAAGACTATCCAGCCAGGATCAATTATTCCGGAATCTGGAACATCCCCGGTAAACGAGGTGAATCCGGCCAATTTCAGTTGCACATAATGCCAGCAACATGAGTTACCGAATTGCAATAGTAGACTCCGGTTCCACCAAAGGGGACTGGGTTCTCTGGGGACCGGATGTCGAGGAGGTTCAGTTATCCACCATGGGGTTTAATCCCTATCTGGTTGATTTTGAAATGTATCGGGAAGACCTCTGGCAACATCCTGTCATTAAGAATCAATACAACAACATCCAACAACTTTTTTTCTTTGCCGCAGGGATCGGTAATCCAGCAAAAAAAGAGCAATCGGAAAGAATGCTGCAGGGAATGTTTCCTAAGGCAGCCCTAGTTGTGGATAGTGACCTACTAGCCGCAGCATGGGCCTGTGCTGGAAATAAACCGGCAATCCTGGGCATCCTCGGCACCGGAAGTAATGCCTGCGTGTATGACGGGCATCGGATCACCCAATTGACAACTTCGCTGGGATGGATCCTGGGAGATGAAGGATCTGGCAGCCATCTGGGGAAACAATTGCTTAGGCATTTCACATATGGCAACCTTCCCCCAGACCTCCATGAAATGTTTGTCGAAAAATATCGTCTGGATCTGCCTTCCGTCTTACAATTGCTTTACCATACGGAAAGACCGAATACCCGGATCGCTCAATACACAGAGTTTCTTTACCAACATCGCTCCCAACCATTTGTCCATGATCTCATCATCGCATCATTTAAAGAATTTGTAGAAAATCATTTGGAGAAATTTTCACAATTCGGATCTTTGCCGATTCATTTTATAGGCTCTATAGCCTTCCACTTTAAAGAAGAGCTGCGAGAAGCCTTAGGATATTTTGATGTACAGCCTTACCGAATTATTCAAAAGCCAATACAGTTACTGAAACAATTTATTATCGCAAACAAATACGATAATGTCTGAACATAACATAAACCGAATCGGCGTATTGACTTCCGGAGGAGATGCTCCCGGCATGAACGCCGCAATCCGGGCGGTTGTACGCACAGCCTCTTTCCTGGATTTGCATGCCTACGGCATTATGCGTGGGTACGCAGGATTAATTGAGGGGGAAATAAAAAGATTGGAAAAGTCAACCGTTGGGAACATTATACACCGCGGAGGTACCATCTTGAAAACAGCCCGAAGCGATGCCTTCCGAACCAAAGAAGGACGGCAGAAAGCTTTTGACTCACTGATGGCGCATGATATAGATGCACTGATCGTCATTGGAGGAGATGGCACTTTCACTGGTGCAAATGTTTTTGCAGAAGAATTTAATATTCCAATCATTGGCGTACCTGGCACCATTGACAATGACTTGTATGGCACCGACCTGACTATAGGATTTGATACGGCCGTCAATACGGCAATGGAAACCGTAGACCGGATCCGTGATACCGCTGATGCGCACAGCCGACTTTTCTTTATTGAAGTTATGGGTCGTCATTCCGGATTTATTGCGCTTTACACTGGCATCGGCTCCGGCGCCGGAAGCATCATGATCCCTGAGAAGTCCTATGATATCGACTCGGTAGCACGCACTTTACGTAAAGGGGTGCGCAGACAAAAGTTATTTAACCTGATCATCGTCGCCGAAGGCAATACGACCGGTAATGCATTTGAGGTTGCCAACAAGGTGAAAGACCTCGTTGATAATGCCGAAGTAAAAGTTTCTGTTATCGGTCATGCCCAACGAGGTGGGGCTCCCACCGCCATGGACAGGCTTCTGGCGAGCAGGCTAGGATATGGTGCAGTAAATGCCCTTCTTGAAGGCCAGAGCCGTGCGATGATCGGTGTTTTAAACAATCAAATTACGTTCACCCCATTCATCGATGCCATTTCGAAACCCAAAGTTCCGAATGAGGATCTGATCCGCATGGCAGAAATTCTCTCCTTGTAATGGAGATACTCCTTGGCTATGTAACCTGCCCTTCACAGAAGGTAGCAGAATCATTAGGCGAGGACTTGGTAAAGACCAGAATAATAGCCTGCTACAACTCCTGGCCCATGCAATCCGGTTACTGGTGGGATGAGCAAATCAACCACGACCAGGAATGGATATTATTGGTTAAGACACGCTTGGAGTTAGAGCAAACACTGGAAGCTTATGTCCTCGCCCACCACCCTTACCAGGTTCCTTGCATCTTGCGATGGAAAACACAGGTAAATACTTCTTATGGCCATTGGATCTACAAGGAAACCCGTAGCGCTTAATCAACGAAATACTTTCGTAAGGAACCAATTGCCTTTATGATCAGCCCACCGCAGGTAGTAGATCCCCTGGGCCCGGCCCTGATCTTCTGTAAACCATTCCAGTAATCGGGTTTCATCCGTAAAGCGATATAAAACCTGTCCCAGCTGATTAAATACGATGGCCTCGCTGAATTGACCTATACGGGCCTGAACGAGTAATTCCTGGGTTGTTGCTTCTGATCCGGAGCGCGATTCCAATTGGATAGCGCTTTCACTACAGTAGGTCACACCACATTCACCTAAATGGTCTTCTTCATGGCCTGGCCCCTGATGTAAATGGCCATCAACTGCATTTAGGCTCACACAAAGAGTATTTTCTTTCTCCGGGTCATTCGCCGGACGATGACAAATGTTGATCTTTTTACCCTTATTGTCACAGGCTATCTCCGCTACCTGTACATAGATCTGGGCTGCAGCTTCGCAACCGTTGGCATCGACCACGTGAACTCCAAAATTTTCACTTTGTTCGGGACAGACCTGTATGGATTGGGTGGACTCCCCACTACTCCATTCAAACTGGTAAGGGCTACTGCCATTTTCTACCTCGATTTCCAAAATTTGACAAGATGCCGGTGCGTAATCTGTAAAGACTACGGGGCATGCAGGAGTATTAATTGTAAGCCCGGATACGACTTCCACCCTTCCCTTGCAGCTTTGTATCCGACCAAATTCATCAGTGACGGTAAGCATAACTTCTCGGGTTCCAACATCCTGGCAATTAAATTCCATTTGGGACAAAATTGCAGTTCGCTCAAGGCCTTCCGGATACAAGGTAACATCCAGATCAGCTGGCGTGATGACCGCGGAACCCTGACCATCCAATTGGACGGAAATCGAATCACACGCGATTTCCCAATCCGGTAGTTGTTCTATACAACCACCGACATCCAAACGGTAAGTGCCAGTATCGTTAGCACCCCGGTCCATGACCAGTAGCCACCAGGTTCCCGATGAATTTGCCGTTTGACTGATGGTAACCTTAACGGGATCATTGATAGATGCCAGTGCCTGGCCTGACGCATCATAGAGAATGACCCAGGGCTCAATAGCTGTGGAGATCTCCTTAACGGAAAATGTATAGTTCCCTCCGGCAAATACCGGAATCCGGTAAAGGTTAGGAACGCCAGCCGGATCCAGGCTGCCTTCTTCTGATCCGCAACCAATTTCATCGGAGCAGGTTTCCGAAAATGTAAGAACTGTCAGGTAATAATCGCCCATATCATTACCTCTTTCGTCTTCAAAAGTAATGAGGAAGTCCTGTTCCGGGCCATCATTGGTAAACTGTGTAAAGATAGCTGTTCCACTTCCCTTTAGATGAGCTTTCTCTACACCATCTGCATCGTACACATTAACGGTAGATTCCAGATAGTTTGACGATGCCTTGGCAATAATAAACCCGGTTTCTCCTGCCTTCAAATGAAGCGCATAAGCATGAATTTCCGCTAATTGACTGATAGCCGTATGAATAACCTCTTTGCAGGCAAGAGGCGTCAAATGGGTTGGATGCGTTAAGGACTGGTAGGTAAAACCGTATTCTGTCGTATCGTTGCCTCCGGAGTCGTAAATAAATAATGTGTAGTTCCCTTTTGCCGGGGCTACCCACCGGTCAATGCCGGCATATACATTGGACTTTCGGTAGGAGCTTGCCACTTTTGATCCAGTCGAGTCCGTGATAAACATTGTCGACTCAAAATGCAAATCAGCTGCTCTCATCTGAAACCGGATCTCTTCGTCTTCCTGTGCTGCAAAAGCGTAGGCTTTCATCGCAACACCGGAAGCAATCTTGTCTATTGGATCATCTCCTTCGTGGATAGTAAGTGCATAATCCGGTTGATTCATCTTGTGCAGACTTAATCCATAAGCGCCGGTGTCATTTTGATGGTTGTCGATTACATACAGGGTATATAACCCGGTGGAATTCAGCTTCTTGCCAAAAAGTTCAACAATGCCACCGTCACCACATTTGGCAGCAACCCGATTCTGATTTGCATCATAAAGTTCCCAACAAGCATCAACCGGGCTATTCCGGTCCCGCATACGGATGGCGATCACATCTCCTTCCGTACCCTGGAATTGGAAGACATGTTGTGCTGAAGGCTGTTGAAAGTTTGAATCTATCTGGGTACCATATTCAATCTGGAGTTGTGCTTTGGCAGTAAAACAGGTAAATAATACCAAAGGCAATAGGAGTAGAAATCGTTGCATATCCTAAAATTTTAGTCGATGCAATCTTTACTTCAAAAACTCAGCCAAATACCCTAAACAGGGTATAATAAATTCAAAATAGGTGTCAAAATGGGATTAAATCCGACTGAAAGAGGAAAATGATTTACTTAATTTCAATTGGAAAGTGATTTCGGGCCGTATCTAACTCCCAACCGGAACATAACGTATCATTCTGAAAAGTGTGATCAAAAAGATTCCAATAAAGAGAATCCACCGCATCCAGTTTTGCCAGTCTTAAGGCCCGTTTGGCTGACACATTTCGGTCTCCATTGTCAAATGCCATATCCAAACCTTCCGGTTCATAATGGGACGCAGTGAAGAGTTCATCCTTGGAAGCGAGATGTTCCACAAATTGTTTATTCCGGACTTTGGCGGTGGAGAAGATCACCTTACCAAGCGCATCACCTACCGTCTTATCGTCCTTCCCGACCAAAACCAATAACTTAATTGTTGAGTCCATTCTTTCATAAGATTGCAGTTTTAAGGCGTCGAAAGGTCCCGTACCCGGCTGACAGGCCATAATAACGTCCGGTTTTGGCATCGCCAGTGAATCGTAATAAACTCCGAGATAGGCAACTGTTGTCCCTCCGTATGAATGTCCGACATAGGCCAGGTTATTCAAGGTATACGGGTAATGTATTGAGTCCAGCAAGCTGGTGGCATTCGAAAAGGCATGGGAAACATTAATGGCAAACATCCGTGGAGATGGACTCCAGATCGACTCCTGGTAACGCGGGTAAATGACCACGTTTCCCCGACCGACCAAATGCCGGATCCATGCTCCGTAAATCATAGGATTCAGACAGCCATAACCATGTACAAACAAGACGACTCCTCTGGGCTGAGCCGTTGCCTCCGGCAAATATAGATAATACCCATCCGGGGTGGCAGCCCGATCAATCGTACGTACCTGGATGCTATCGCTCACGGCAACGGGCGTCGGGATGCTATCAAATCCGTTGGGACTAACCGAAAGAAGGACATGGATAAAAATGAAAACGAGCCAAATCATAGGTCAAAGGGTGTTCAGATCCCATAATGAACAGCTCATCCATGAAAAATGTTATTCCCATTGCACATCTTTCGATAGAATCCGAAGAAAAGTGCATTTTTGAACTGGCGATCGTATTGACAATTGCTTTAAAAGCATATTATGCCGGAGTCCTTCCAACGCGCTGCTGTGATCGGATCAGGTAGTTTTGGCACTTCCTTGGCGAAGCTTTTAGCCTACAATGTAGATGTACTGATCTTTTCGCGTAAGATGGAGGTCGTGCATCAAATCAACCACCATCACCGGCATTTTGATGTCCAACTGGACCAACGCATACGGGCCACAGCCGACCTGGAAGAGATCGTATCCACCTGTCAGGTTTTATTCCCGGTGATTCCGTCCGAGCACTTCCGAAGCGTCATGCGTGCCCTTTCACCTTATGTCAGGCCATTTCATATCATGATTCACGGCACAAAAGGGTTGGATTTGGGTGGTTTGGAAACCAAGAACACCCTACAAAGGCTGACAAAGCTCGATGTACTTACTATGAGTGAGGTTATCGAGCAGGAGACATCGGTGATCCGGATTGGCTGCCTTAGCGGTCCAAACCTTTCCAATGAAATATTACATGGACAACCTACTGCCACGCTGCTAGCCAGTCCATTTGACGAAGTGATCAAGATTGGACAAGAGCTTCTTTCGAGTAAACAGTTTTTTGTCTTTGGATCACACGATCTGAAAGGTGCTGAACTTGCCGGGGCCTTAAAAAATATTATAGCGCTTGGATCCGGAATGCTGGCAGGGGTTGGCCTGGGTAAGAACATGCAAGCGATGCTGATCACGCGGGGTTTGTCGGAGATGATCTATTTTGGCAAAGCTATGGGAGCTGATGTCAAATCTTTTCTCGGAACGGCAGGAATCGGAGACTTGATCGCCACGGCCACCAGTGAGGACAGCCGCAACTATACCTTTGGCAAGAGACTCGGCAAGGGAGAAAGCCTTACATACATCACGGAAACCAGTGAGGAACTGGCAGAAGGTATACGGACCCTTAAGATCATTTATCCACTAATGCGCAACTACAAAATAACAGCTCCGATCACCCAGGCACTTTATCGCATTGTTTTTGAAGGTTTCGATATCCTGCGTGCTATTGAATACCTGATGAACTTTCCTTACCGGGTTGATGTCGATTATCTGTAAAGTCAAAAGAAAACATATTTCGAAAAACGAATATTGGTCTGTCATTCGTTACTTACAAATCATTGTATTTTTACCAACGAAATCATTGTTATGATCCGTTTTCATTTCTTGAATGGACAAATTGTACCCGCTTCATCTGCCTGCCTTCCGATTTCCGATCTGGGAATTGGCCGTGGTTATGGAATTTTTGATTATCTGCAAGTTCGTCAGCAGGTGCCCCTCTACCTCAGCGAACATTTGCAAAGGATGTATAATTCCTGCCGGATAATGCGGCTACCAATCCCTTTTGATGAAGAAGAACTGAAGTCTACAATCCTTGAACTGATCCGGGTAAACGGAATGGAAGATGCGGGCATCAAAATTATAGTCACGGGTGGTCATGCAGGCAATGGATTTCAGTTGGACAACCCAAATGTAGCCATTCAGGTTTTGCCTTTCGGCCAGGCCAGGCAAGATTGGATGGAAAATGGCGCTCCATTAATCAGCTATTATTATCAACGGCCAATTGCTGAAGCCAAGACGACCAATTATATGGTTGCAGTCTATTTGCAGGATCAGGTAGAAAAAGCTGGCGCCGTGGAGCCATTGTATTATACCGATGCCTCGGTGCGGGAATCTTCCAGGGCCAATATATTTGCCGTTTACGGCGATAAACTGGTTACACCGGCCCACCATATTTTGCAGGGTATTACACGTCGTCACACCATTGAGTGGGCCTCAATAAATGCAAAGATAGAGGTCCGGGATCTTCCTATGGAAGAGTTGCTGCAAGCAGACGAATTGTTTCTTACCGGAACTATGAAGATGGGGTTGCCGATTATCCAAATCGATGAACACCTTATTGGGAATGGCAAACCGGGGCCAGTAACACGTCAGGTACAAAAGATGCTCCAACAGTATGAAAGTGATTATCTCGCCTCTCATAAATTGGCATCAACATCGATGGGGAGTTAAAAGCACAAATTTACCGGGCTAAAGCGGGTGTTTGAAAACTGATAATGTGGACGGGCGTACCCCACATAAAGATAGACATGTCTTCGCTGGCCTCCACTACGGTGCAACGCACGTCAGTACCTTCCACTTTCAGTTGGTCCGGCATGTTGATGGGACGCCAATGATGGCCCTCCTGATCTACAATCCCCCAAAATCCAGTGCCTAGCTCCTGCTTGGTGGCTTTGCCTGAGATGTCAAATCGTTTCATGTGGTTATGCTGGAATTTACTAGCTTTTCGATGGTGTTATGCAGTTGCTTAATCAGTTTGCTTTGTTCGGCAATAACCTGCTTTAAATGCTCAAACTCCTGCCCTGGCAGGTTATCCTCTTTGGCCTGTGCAGGTTTCAGCGGTGTATGCGAAAAACTGGTCATCTTGGTTTGTACGTACCACAATTCCCGAACATCATCGATGTCGACCATAAATGGCTCGTAATATGCATTGTCGGAAACCAGCTCCAGTTGCTTGGATTCGGTCATGCGATTCTTAACCCTTTTTACAAAAATATCGCTGCGTGTGACAACCACGTAAACGCAATTATCCTTGATGCAATTCATCCAGCGGCCGGGTTCGCAAAAGGTGCAAATGACCTTGTCCCCTTCAAATAATGAAGGCTCCATCGAATCGCCGGCAATGTCAAAAGAACGGTATGTCCCTACTTTGTATTTATAATCCGGCAAGGAATAGGAAGGAAGGTCAGAATAAAACTCGCTATCTGCCATGGCGCTGGTATACCCAGCCTGAGCCGGTATCGGCACATGTACAATCCGCTCATCATTGTATTGATCGGTAACCACCGTCAACAGCCGAAAATCATTTTCTTTTTCCGGACGAGAAAACATTGAACCTTGCCCAAGGAACAAATATTCCGGATTAAACTGATAGTTTTCGATTGCACGTCGGATCAAATCGATGGTTACATCCCGGTTACCGGCTTGGATCTCATGGAGGTTTTGTGGCTGGTACTCCAAACTCAAGGCGAATTGCCTGCTGGAAGGAATTTTATTTTCTTCCTTCAGCTTTTCCAGACACTTCACAAACCGCTGACTAACGATATGATTCATAGTACGAGAACTAAACGCTCTCAAATGTACTAAATGAATTACAAATTTTTATAATATTATGAAAAAAATATATTTAGCGAGTTTTAGCTGAATAGTTTACGCTTAAAAAGAATTTGTAATTTGTAAAAATTCAGATGTAATTAAGCTCGCACCACCTACTAATCCACCATTCACGTCTGCTTGTGAGAAAAGGGATTGTGCATTGCTGGCCTTTACACTGCCTCCATAGAGGATGGGCAGTTGCTGCGCAATGCTAACGCCATAGGCTTCGGCGAAAACTTCACGGATGTATGCATGCATTTCCTGCGCCTGCTCAGGGCTGGCCGTTACGCCCGTACCGATTGCCCAGACTGGTTCATAGGCAATTACTATTTTACCTAATGCTTCACCAGTCAAATGGAACAACGACTCCTGGAGCTGCGACCGGACAAGATCAAAGTGTTTACCTTCATTTCGCACCTCTAAAGGTTCGCCGCAACAAAATACCGGTACCAGTTCATGGGCCAAAGCGAGGTCAACCTTGTCCTTTAGCACAGTGGTGGAATCCTGATAATACATTCGACGTTCTGAGTGCCCAAGAATGACATGGGATATTCCTGCTGATGCCAGCATCGCAGCTGAGACTTCCCCAGTGTAAGCCCCTTCCTCATGATCACTGCAATTTTGTGCTGCAATGGTTATACCGGGCCGGGCAATAGCTTTTAAAGCCATCAGATAAGGGAAAGGAACAGCAAACATCACTTCAACATCGGCAGGCCAGCTCTCCTTATTGAAATCATTGATGAATGTTTCCGCCTGTTGTAAGGTGAAATTCATTTTCCAGTTTCCTGCAGCGATTTTTCTAGCCATCCTTTTCAAAGTCGTTTAAAGATATAGCCACGAAGAACGTGGTTGTGCTTCAAACCCGCAAATTATTGGCTCACAAAATTGAAGGATGGATTATTTGTACATTTGCCGCATCGAAATATCGTGAAATGCGTCTCATCCTCATCCTGGCTGGCGGGTTGTTTCTGACAACTTCAACCGCACAATCAACTGATTCGCTCCAGGCGCTAAATCTGGAAGAAATCACTGTCAAAGAATCCAGGCTTAAAATGCCGCTAACCCAGACCATGCACGCCATTACGCTGATCGAAGGTGCCGACCTCCGCAAAATGAACGCGCAAAGTCTGATGCAGGTGCTTCAATATGCGGGAGGGCTGGACTTACGGCAACGCGGAGTACATGGCGTCCAGGGAGATATCAGTATACGGGGCGGAACCTTTGATCAGGTTTTGGTACTCGTCGATGGTATTCCCTTAAGCGATCCCCAAACCGGCCACCACCTCATGAACATTCCTGTGCCGCTGGACCTGATCGAACGGATAGAGATTCTCAAAGGTCCCGCAGCACGTCGCTATGGACCCAATGCATTCTCTGGCGCGATCCAGATTATTACCCGTAATGACAGCGCCAAGCAAATTAACCTCGGTCTCTCCGGGGGCCAGTATGGTACCGGTGAAGTATCGGGCTCCGTTTCGTTGCCCGGACAATCTATGAATCAATGGTTTTCGGCATCCCGGTCCTGGAGTGAAGGATACCGGCACAATACCGACTACAACCTTTCAAACCTGTTCTATAAAAACAATTTTAACGTTATCCGTGAATCTTTTGAGTTACTGGCCATGCATTCTGACCGGGCATTCGGAGCGAATGGATTTTATGCAAGCCCGGATTTTGCAGAACAATACGAAGCGATCCAGACCAGTATCGTGGGATTGCAAATGACCCATGCCACTGCAAAATGGGTGTGGCAACCTCGGCTTTCCTGGCGGCGAAATCAAGATGAATACATCTTTGTCCGCTCCAATCCTTCCCTCTACCGGAATCTTCATATCAATAATGTTTGGACAGCAGAATTAAACGGTACCGGAGCTTACCAATGGGGACAAATTGGCGTGGGAGTTGCCAATCAAGGCGCCCTGCTTCATTCAAATAATCTGGGAAGCCGCCGGAGACAGATCAATTCTGCCTATGTCGATTACCGTGGAGCCTGGTTGAATCAACGATTGATCCTGAATGCTGGCATTTCGGTGCATCAGGTCACTGACTGGGGACTGCATGTCTTTCCCGGGCTCGACGCTGGCGTGCGTTTGTCAGATGCTTTGAGGATCTTTGGTACCGTAGGATCCACCTGGAGAGCACCGACTTTCACCGACCTGTACTATGAAGACCGGCTTAATGTTGGCAATCCGGACCTGCAACCTGAATCCGCCCTTACTTATGAAACCGGCATCTACTGGATGCCCCAGCACACTTCACTACGCTTTGGCTATTTCGTACGCGACGGTAAAAACCTGATTGATTGGACCAAGGCGGCCGCAGATGATCCCTGGCGTCCGGATAATTTTGGGTCGGTCACCTATAGCGGTTGGGAGATCGAATACCAGTGGTGGCCTACCCTGCCCTGGATCGGATATCTTTATACAAGCTATAATTTTATCAATGGCATTAATCATGCACCGGAAAGCCAATTCAGCCGCTATGCGTTAGACCACCTAAAAAACCAGATCCAATTCCATGCTCAATTCCAGCTGACGAAGAAATGGAATGCAACATTTGCCTACCGCTTTCTGGACCGTGAAAACCTGGACGATTACCAACTCGTAGATTTACGAACCGGAATCACCTGGTCACATTTTGAATGCTATTTGCAACTTGACAATCTTTTTGACGCCCAATACACAGAAACCAATTTGGTTCCCATGCCGGGTAGATGGGTCATGATGGGCATAAAGGTTTCACTCGACTATGATTAAAGAAAAAACGCCGTATCGCGTAGTCCACGCGCGGCTCCCGGAAGAAGTACCGTTAAATTCAAGGTTTTCCTCAGGCAACCTACTGTCCATGAGCAAATTTGTATTTTGGCAAAGAAATGGGTTTGCATGAATAATATGCCTTACATAGACCGGGATGTAAGCTGGTTGTCCTTCAATTACCGGGTGCTTCAGGAAGCCAAAGATCCTTCAGTGCCTCTCCTGGAGCGCGTCAAGTTCCTGGCTATTTATTCCTCCAATCTTGATGAATTCTTCCGCATTCGTATTGCTAACCACCGGAATTTGCTGCGGGTAGGTAAAAAAACGATGCGCAAACTCGATTATGCTCCGGCGATAACCCTGAATAATATCCTGAAGATTGTCAAAAAACAACAGGAAGAGTTCAGCTATATATTTGAAAACCAGATTGTACCGCTGCTGCAGGAAAATAAGATTTTCCTACTGCGGGGATATGAGCTCAACCCGGAACAACGGGACTTCATTGACACCTTTTTTGAAAACCACCTGCTTCCTTTCGTTCAGCCCGTTTTGTTGGTGAAAAATAAAATCCGGCCTTTCCTGAATAATGCAGCGCTGTACCTGGTGTTACATCTGCGTGAGTTAGAGCTGGCCAATGCACCTTCTGAATTTGCCATCATAAAAATACCCTCGGATCACCTGCCGCGTTTTATTCATCTTCCCAGCTCTCGGCCGGAACGATATGATTTAATTATTCTGGATGATGTTGTCCGTCATAGTGTCCAGTGGCTATTCCCTGGTTATGAGATTATTGATTCGTATTCAATAAAACTTACCCGGGATGCAGAATTATATATCGACGATGAGTTTTCCGGAGATCTAATTCAGAAGATTCGTCGAAGTCTGACAAAAAGGAACATAGGCCCCGCTAGCCGGTTGGTTTATGACCGGGAGATCCCCGATAAGGTCCTGCACTTTCTGATGCAGGTTTTTGAATTAGCCGAGGAAGATCTCATGCCGGAAGGTCGCTATCACAACAACAGTGACTTTTTCACTTTTCCCAATTTCGATAAGATCCACCTTAAAGAGATTCCGTTGCCGCCACTGCCCCACCCGCTTGAGAAAGCACCGGATTATTTTGCGGCGATTCTCCAGTCTGACCACATGGTACACATGCCTTACCAGTCCTACGAATCCGTCATTCTCTTTTTTGAAAAAGCCGCTGAAGATCCTCACGTTACCCACATAAAGATCATTCAATACCGTGTAGCGGCAGTTTCGAGAATTATGAGCGCTTTGATCCGTGCCGTTAAAGCAGGAAAACATGTAAGCGCCTTCATTGAAGTAAAAGCGCGATTTGATGAGCAAGCCAATATTGAATGGGGTGAAAAATTGGAAAAGGCCGGGGTTAACGTGCATTACAGTTTTCCCGGGTTAAAAGTACATGCAAAGGTTGCCTTGGTACGCAGGGTTGAAACCCGGGGAGCTATGATCTATACCTATTTCAGTACCGGTAATTTCCATGAAGGAACAGCGCGTATATACAGCGATTTCGGACTATTTACCGCAGACCGGAAATTAACCCGCGAAGCAGCGAGGCTGTTCTCTTACCTGGAGACAGTCAAACGTCCCCGAACGCCTTTTCGCCATATTCTTGTTGGTCAGTTTGGATTCAGGGAAAAACTCGAAGATTACATCAGGTTTGAAATTGAGCAGGCCAAAGCCGGCAAACCCTCTTACATCCTATTGAAATTAAATTCCTTGCAGGACACGCAAATGATTGCGTTGCTTTACGAAGCCAGCCAAGCCGGAGTAAAAATAAAGTTGATCATCCGGGGAATCTGTTCCCTGGTGCCGGGAGTCAGGGGGTACAGTGAAAACATCGAATGCATCAGCATCGTTGACCGTTTTCTCGAACATGCACGTGTTTATGTTTTCCACCATGGCGGTAAAGAGTTGATGTACCTTGGGTCGGCGGATTGGATGACCAGAAACCTGAGCCACCGAATAGAAACCGCTATCCCCGTTTACAATCCAACGATCAAGAAAACCATTCACGATTTGCTCCAGATCCAGCTCAATGACAATGTCAAAGCCAGGCTCGTGAAACACAAACTCAACAACCAATACAAAAGAGATGGAAGCGATCTTGCCATTCGCTCCCAAACCGAAACGTATTATTATTTCAAGCGGCTACAAGACGAACTTTAGGTCATGGAAGGATTATTTCAAATCAGTCCGGTTGATGGGCGGTATGCCAACAAAACCAAATCACTCCAACCCTATTTTTCAGAATTCGGATTGATCAAATACCGGATCCGGGTTGAGATCGAATACCTGATCGCACTTTCACAGGTGGTACCTGTCCTCCAGCCACTGGATGATCATTCAGCTGATAAATTGAGAAGATTGGTTGATAATTTTGACCAGCAGGATGCCATCTGGATCAAAGACAAAGAACGAATTACCAACCACGATGTTAAAGCTGTCGAATATTGGGTCAAAGAACAGATGCAATCGATCGGCCTGGGTGCATACCTTGAATTCGTCCATTTTGGTCTTACTTCACAGGATATCAACAATACTGCGGTACCCATGCTCCTTCGTGACGGCCTTCAACAAATCGTGTTGCCCAAACTCAGCCTTTTAGTTAACCTATTGCGTGAAAGAGCCCTGGCAATGAAGGATATTCCAATGTTAGCCAGGACACATGGTCAACCGGCATCACCTACAACCATGGGAAAGGAATGGATGGTATTTGTCAGCCGGCTTCAAAAGGTTCAGGACGTATTGGAAAATCAAAGCTATTACGGAAAATTTGGTGGAGCTACCGGCAATTTCAATGCGCACTTCATTGCCTTTCCTTCCATCGATTGGTTTGAATTCGGCCATCGGTTCCTCCAGCAACATCTTGGACTAAAACGCTCGGTATTCACCACCCAAATCGACCACTACGACGATCTCGCCGCTTTGTTCCAGAACTGGATTCGTCTCAACACCATATTAGTGGATTTCTGCCGCGATATCTGGACCTACATTTCCATGGAGTATTTCAAACAGAAGGCGGTCAAGGATGAGGTGGGCTCCTCAGCCATGCCACATAAAGTGAACCCAATTGATTTTGAAAATGCAGAAGGCAATTTGGGTATTGCCAATGCGCTGCTCGCATTTCTGGCCGAAAAACTTCCAATTTCCAGACTCCAGCGAGATCTCACAGACAGCACCGTTTTGAGAAATGCTGGTGTACCGTTTGCACACATGCTGATTGCTTTGCAGTCCCTGGAAAAAGGATTATCCAAATTACAACTCAACCAACGAGCTCTCACGGATGACCTGGATCGAAACTGGGCAGTTCTTGCCGAAGCCATTCAGACCATTTTACGCAGAGAAGGCGTCGATCAACCGTATGAACAATTAAAAGCTTTAACCCGAGGACAGGACCAGATCACGAAAGACGTATTGCATCAATTTATCGATTCCCTGGATATCGATGAGCAGGTAAAGACCGAAATGAGACAACTGACGCCATCGACCTACATAGGTGGATGGGATCACGGCGGTTAATGCGTCGATTTCGGCAGTTGATGGGCCAGTTTTTTCAACCAGTTCTGACTGAAATACAAGATGAATAAGGTAAAGGTGACACTAAAAATCATTCCAAAAATAGATTGGTAATGCTGCCAGCCATCCAGCAAAGATTTTACATCCAAGCCGGAAACCTGATCGGAAAAGGCAACTAATCCGGTGAATTTTAATACCAGTAAAATTAATGTAAGGAATGCCCACGTAATGACGATCCATTGCACAAAACGCAACATTGGATTAAAACCTTCAGCAACCTGCTGCATGATCTTTTGTTCCAGCCTTTCAGGTGCCGGAAATGTGGAAAATTCTGAAAGTATCCTGTGGACTGCTTCCATAGCTTCGACTTCCTTGCGGAACGCCGCATCGGTTTTGAGCCGGGCATCAAACTGGGCTCTTTCTGTGGACGACAATTCATCATCCAGGTATTTGCTTATCAAATAATCATCCATATAGCAAATCAATTTGACCATGCACTGAGGTTTCTAGCAATGCTTTTAACTGTTTTCTACCACGGTGTAGTTTTACTTTAATGTTTGCTTCCGAATCCCCATTGATGGCTCCAATCTCTCGAATGGAAAGCTCCTTGAAATAGAAAAGGGTTAATACCTCTCTCAAATCCGGGGATAACTGTTGCATGCATTTTTCAAGCCGGTCCTTTTGTTCTTGTGCTAACACGGCCTGATCTGTCTTTTCTTCAGCTGGTTTCGAAGCAATCTCGGTGTCTTCAAGTTGCGTGAAAGTTGATCGCTTGGATTTTCTCAACTGATTGATGCAAATGTTGTGTGCGATGGTGTACATCCAAGTCGTAATCCGGGATCTTCCGTCAAACTTTTCAATGTTTCGAATCACCTGCATAAAAGTATCCTGTGTCGCTTCCTCCGCTTTCATTTCATCTCCCAACAGTCTGATGCACAATGTATAAACATAGTTTTGGTGCATCCGAATGAATGCGCGTACGGTGACATCGTTTTTACGAACGAGTCCATCGATCAACTCCTGTTCTGTCGACATAGGTATCAATCTGACATCAACATCAGTATAAAGGTTACGGATAACGGAGAATTTGTGCAAACAGAATCCAAGTTTATAGCACCAGGCAACCATATTTTTTCACATTTGAAAAAAAATTACTCCAGAAATGTAACCTACCAGATGCCTCATATGTCCAATGGACAAATCATTAAAATCAAGCATCATGGGTGAAATAATTGGTTTAGTAGCCGTCATCGGATTCTGGTCATCGGTCATTGTGATTACCTATATGTATTTTTATACGCGACACAAAGAACGTATGAGCGGGGTTGTGGTAACACCTGCGGCTTCACCACGTAAATTCGTGGCCCTGCGTTGGGGTTTGTTATTGATTGGCATTGGCTGTGGTTTATTTGCAGGAGCCGTATTAGAGAAAGCTCTTCCATTACCAAAGGTATTTACCACGGTATTTACCACCTGCATTGGTGGCGGGTTGGCGTTATTGTTTTACTTCAAACGGGTTGAAAACCTGCCGGAAAGCGATACCGTTTAGAAGTTAATTTCACAAAAACAGCTGGATTCTTTGGTCGTTGGTCTGTCTGTAATTCCAATTTGATCGATTCGCTGCCCCAATCTCTGCTGCAATGCTTAATTTGGGTGAAATGAAATTATTTCCAAATGAACCACTTGAGCTATTGGCGCACTGCAACTATCCTGAGTCTTGCTTTTGTTTCACAACTTTCGGCTCAGATCGAACCGGGAACTTATAAAGGGCAATTACAAATTCCTAATGGCAAGTTGGAAGTTGTCGTCACGATCGAAAGGTTGTCTGACTGGCAAGTCACCTTCCAGGTACCCCAACAGACCGCACAGGAATTTCCCGCTTCGGAGCTTCGTATTACCAAAGATTCTATACTGTTTAAAGTGCCAGGCATTCCCGGCAATGTCCATTATGGAGGAAAAATTGAGTCCCCTACTGCATTTAACGGAACATTTTATCAGGGGCCGGCTGCCTTACCTCTATCACTGACGCTCGAAGGAGCCAACGCGAGCCAGGTAGATACTACCGGGTGGCATCACTACATCGATTCGGTTCGAAACCTTTTTGAAGTGCCTGGTATCGGAGTAGCCATCTACTACGATGGTAAGGTGCTCCTCGCTGACGGATTTGGGTTCCAGGATGTGGATAAAAAGGTGCCAGCGGACGCACAAACACTTTTTGGGATCGGTTCCACGACCAAGGCCTTTACAGCAACCGCTAACGCCCTGCTGGTCGATGATGGCAAGCTGGAATGGACCAAACCGGTCCATGAATATCTCCCGGACTTTGAACTTTACAACACCTTTGCTAGTCAGGAGATGACCGCAGAGGATTTATTATGCCATCGATCCGGTCTGCCAAGGCACGATCTGTTGTGGTATGGGAGTGAATGGACCCGCCTTGAGCTTTACCAGCGCCTAAAATATCTTGAACCCAGCGAACCTTTCCGTACAAAATTTCAATACCAGAACCTGATGTTCATGACTGCAGGTATCCTGTGCGAACGCTTGTCTGGAATGAGTTGGGAAGATTTCACCAGGTCCCGGATCCTGACGCCACTGGATATGAAAGCCACCAATTTCACAACATCAGAAATGACCGGTAATTCAAAAGCCAGCAAACCTTACCGTTGGACTAAGGCAGGAGTCGTTGAGATTCCCTATCGAAATATCGATGCCATCGGGCCAGCAGGTTCCATTAACAGTTCGGCAGAAGACATGGTGAAATGGGTAGCTTTCAACCTGAACAAAGGCAAGGTAGGCAATCACCAATTAATGGATCCCTCTTTATTTGATTACATCCAAAAACCTCATATGTCCGGTGCGGACATATTTGCCAAACCAGGTACTTCTGAAGCATTTTATGGCCTTGGATGGTCTATTTTATATTACCACAACCTCAAAATCGTTTCCCATGGAGGAAACATCGATGGATTTACCGCCCATGTTCACCTGGTTCCGGAAAAAGGTTTTGGCATGGTCGTACTCGCTAACATGAACGGAACACCACTTTCATCAGCTTTAAGTTTCTCGTTCATGGACAAGGTGTTAGGTATCGATGGCTCAAATTGGGTTCAATCGGGAAAAGACCGCTGGCTACAGGTGACAGGCCGGGGACCAAAACAAGAGGAAAAGGAAAATGACCTTGAAATAAAGGAAGAGATTCAAGCATTCAGCCCAGTAAGGCCACTAAAAGATTACACCGGTACATTTGAACACCCCGCTTATGGTAAAATTACGATCACATTGGCGGGAGACACATTACATGCATCTTATAATTTTATGCATCTTCCTTTAATTCCGGAGGACGTAGATTTATTTCAGGGTAAGGAAGAAGATCTGGGTGACGAAGTGATCAAGGTCAAATTTGATGCAGGTATGGGCAACTTCATTGATCAGCTTCAAGTGCCCCTTGAACAGGCAGTTGACCCAATCATTTTTGAACGGATTGCATCTGATCTCTGGAAACGTCCGGATTATTTGAAACAATTTATTGGCACTTATGAGGTCAATGGGCTCAAAATTACTGTCCTACTGGCCGAGGACCAACTAAAGATGACACCGGCCGGACAAGCAACATATACCCTTCAGCCAATCCTTGAAAACCAATTTAAAGTAACGGACTTAACCGGATACTCGGTTTCATTTAAAGGAAAGGATAATAACATCATAGTCCTGCATCAACCGAACGGTCAATTTGAAGGAAAGCGGACCGAAGATTAGACAATAACTCTGAACGGAAAGGCAACATTAATATTCTCCAGGATGATACGACCAGGCATCCCCGTCCCGGCTGATAACCAATTCATTGATCCCAGCGGACTCCACATATCCGATGATTTGACAATCTATGTTAAAGTCATTTACGATATCAATGACATTATTCGCTTGATTTTCTGGAATATACACTTCTAATCGCTGACCCATATTGAAAACTTGATGCATCTCTTTCAAAGGCGCTTTTGACACTTGCTGAATGAGTTCAAACACCGGAGGAACGGGCAACAATCGATCCTTAACTATACGGCATTGATCGACGAATTTCATCACCTTTGTCAGTCCCCCACCGGTATTGTGAATAATCCCGTGAATCGAGGATTTCACTGGAGAACGCAACAAAGCAGCCAATACCGGTAAATAGGTCCTGGTTGGGGACAGCAGCAGCTGTCCGATTTCATAATCCTTACCCTGAAGGTTAACCTGGTCGGTAAGCCCATATGATCCGGTAAAGCGATAGGCTGCTTCTGTATGCGGATCGAAGCTCTCCGGATAACGCTCATACCGTTTGTCAAGAACATCATGTCTGGCCTGCGTTAAACCATTGGAACCGATACCGGAATTATAACGATCTTCATAGCTGGCTTGTCCATATGACGCAAGCCCTATGATGATATCTCCCGGTTTAATTGCATTAACAATAAGATCGGCTTTAGCCAACCGGGCAAAAGTGGTGAATCCAATGTCAATCGTCCGGACCACATCTCCTACGTCAGCCGTCTCCCCTCCCGCCAATTGGAGGTTAACACCATAAGCTTTTAATTTCTCTGCAAATCGAGCAGTTCCCTGTATGATTTCCGTAAGGACTTCTCCCGGGATAAGGTGTTTGTTTCGGCCTATGGTCGAAGAAACCAAAATCCGGTCAATTGCGCCTACGCAACCCATGTCATCAAGGTTCATGACCAATGCGTCCTGAGCAACATCCGACCAAACGGAAAGGTCATTTTCCTCTTTCCAATACAAGTAGGAAAGCACCGTCTTGGTACCAGCCGTGTCGGCATGCATCAGGTTTACAAATTCCGGATTTCCGGTCGAAACGTCCGGCAGGATTTTGCAAAATGCGTTGGGATACAACCCTTTGTCCAAACCTGCTATCGCGGTATGAACTTCACTCTTTGAAGCTGAAACGCCTCTTTTATTGTATTTATCTGCCATGGATCTGGCGCAGCGTTGATGACAGCGCCAAAAGTACCATTATTCAAGGAGATGCTCCAGGCGTTGGCGGCTAAAGTTGATATTTTGGAGGATCTGATTGAAAAAGAAATTACGGTTCTTTTCATTGGTCGTGCTGATGGGACTGGACTTGCGGATGATCCGGTCAAACCATAGCTTGATGTGATCACAGGTTTGTTGGTTTTGTGTTACGACAAAACTAGGCGTAGCAAATGGCATAATGACCAATTCTCTTTCAATGGATGATGCATAGAAAGTTTGCGAGGCGTGGATTACTTCATTGTGATACAACTCAAACGGACCAAGAGGTACTTCCATCCGGTTGTATTTATGTCCATGCGCCGCAAAATGCTGAAGCAACCGAATCAACTCCATCAGTTCGTCGTAAAGGCTCTGGACGATATCAGGACTTTCGAACCTGCCCGAGTAGGTAAAGTAAGCAAGTTGATTCAAGGTGTCATCAACCATGCTCATGCTCCACAGCTCGACCGTATGATAGGCTAAAAAGTCCTTCCGGATGCGCTGGATAAGCCCATCGATAAAAGCAGGAAATATTTGCTCACTGTATTTCTCCATGCGTAATCCCGGGATATTCCAGATGGTGTTACCCCAAACAAATAATTTAAATTTGAACAATCGCGGGGCCAGGAGATAATAAAACAAATGCATGTTGGCACTGATCGAATAAAATTTCACTTGAGTGCAGTGCTTCATGTCCAGTAAAACCGCATGAATGGATTGCATAAAGTGTTCTACAGAAATGATTTGCTGGTCTCCGTTGCCGGGCAAAAAGTCAAAAGTGACATGGCGTGAATTTGTCTCCATCAAAGCATCCAGCGATACACCATAGTGCACGGCCAACCGTTCCACTTCTTCGGCATTCAGCAGGGATTCCCCCCGCAGACGCCGGTAAATGGCATCCGGTGTGATACGCAGAATTTCACTCAATGCATTGACAGCTTCTGAGCGGCGTGAATAGTTCGATACAATCTGATTGAGCAGGTTAGTGTGAAGCCGATTTGCCAAATTAGCGGAATTTTGGTAGTCCGGCTTTAAATATAGGGCATTTTGAAGAATCCTCAGCCCTGGCGCTTCAGATAACTAGGCTTCGCAACCGATGTATTTGGTTAAGCCATAAAAGACCGCAATCCAAACCAATCCCTTAATCAGGAAAAATAAAAATCCGGCCACTCCCATGCGCTTGAGCCAGCGGACCCACGCAGGACGCTTGGATTGTTCATTTATTGGTTTGGGTTCCATTCGGCTAAAAACAAATTGGTATCACGATTGCCACCGTTATTCCGGTTCGATGAAAATACAAGATATTTTCCATCATTGGAGAATACCGGAAATGCATCAAAAGTACCATCCGCCGTCACCTTGGTCAATCCGGTTCCATCCAGGTTAATCATGTACAGATTAAAGGGAAATCCGCGTTCCGTAGCATAGTTGGATGCAAAAATGACTTTCTTGCCTGAAGGGTGGAAGAATGGGCACCAGTTTGCTTTACCCAGCGATGTTATCTGGCGTAGGTCGGTGCCATCTACATTACAGATGAACAGTTCCATTTCGGTCGGCGTAACCAACCCTTCCTGAAGCAATTCTTTATACTCGCGGATAGCTTCTTCCGTTTTGGGTCGCGATGCCCGGAATATGAGTTGCGTTCCATCCGGCGAGAAAAATGCGCCACCATCATATCCCAGTTCGTTCGTTACCTGTTTTACATCACTTCCGTCAAGGTTCATGGTATACAGATCCAGGTCTCCATTCCGTAGTGAGGTGAATACAATTTTATCCCCTTTTGGCGATACAGTCGCC
Organism: Lewinellaceae bacterium; assembly: GCA_020636355.1. Lineage (GTDB taxonomy): Bacteria > Bacteroidota > Bacteroidia > Chitinophagales > Saprospiraceae > JAGQXC01. Next base: position 273,574 of record JACJYB010000003.1, read on the forward strand.
TCAGCATCATACCCTGGCGTATTGGTCATTTGTGCCAGGATATTTCCCTGGAGATCGGCTTTGAAAATATCAAATGAAGCATAGATCGGCCAAACATATTTTCCATCCGAACGGTGAGCTGGTGTCGGGGGACAGGTATCCGCCGCAAGATGCGTTGAAGCATAAATGATGGTCGAATCTCCGGGTAGGAAGTAAGAACAGGTCGTCCTGCCTTTCCCTGTACTTACCAGCGTTGGCTTGTATCCCGAAGTTTTTTCACCGGCGACATCCATATAAAAAATCTGATCGCACGATACATTCCAAGCGGGGTTAGTGACCTGCATGACCAATTTCGTGTCATCGAAACTCCAATAGGCCTCAGCATTATCCCCTCCGAATGAAAGCTGGCGCAAGGACTTAAAAAACTGTTCTTCACCAGGCTTGACCAAACTATCACTTACAACACTTTCCGTACTCATGCTCTCGGACGTATTATCAGTGGATTGATTGGCACAATTGACCATGGTGGTAACGATCAGGAGTCCGATTGCAAGTACATAAATTTTCATTGATCTCTCTTTTTAGATGGGGACAAAAATAAAAGATTGCGTGGAACGGCCGGAAAGCGAATTGTCACAACTTTGTCAATTTAAGCTTTCAACCCCGGAAATCAGATCACCCTTCATCCAGCTCCTTGGAGATCTGTTCCCATTCGTTCCATTTTTGTTGTAATTGCTGTTTGAGCGTTTCCAACTCATCCAGTTTGGCCTTATGGTTTGGATCGTCGTAAAAGGACACTTCAGCTCGATCCTTTTCAATCTGTTGAATTTTCTCTTCCAGTTTTTCAATATCACGTTCCAGATAGGTCAACTGCCGGTTGAGCTTCTTCCTTTGTTCATAATCCAGCTTAGGCTTCGGCGCGGCTTGTTCGCCTTGAGGTCCCCGGCTAACTTCGCGCAAATCCTGTGCATTCCGTTTGTCCAGAAAATAATTGATGTCGCCCAGGTATTCGAACACCTGGTGGTCCCTGAATTCGATGACTTTATTGGTTAAGCCCTGAAGGAAATCACGGTCGTGACTTACGACAACCAGAGCTCCATCGTATGCCAGCAGTGCCTCTTTCAAAACTTGTTTCGAAGCCATATCCAGGTGATTGGTAGGTTCGTCGAGCACCAAGACATTGATGGGATGTGTTAATAAACAAGCAAGAGCCAGCCTCGCCCGCTCTCCCCCTGACAAGACGGATACTTTTTTATCTACTTCTTCTCCGGAAAACAAGAAAGCTCCCAGTATGGACCGGAGCTGAGTTCTCTTACTTTCCGGGGCTGCATCTTCGATCGCTTGCAATAACGTTCTGGAAGCATCCAATGCATCCGATTGGTCCTGCGCATAATATCCCAAGGCCACTTGATAACCATGTTCCACTTTACCAGCAGTCGCTGGTATCGATTTCACCAGGATTTTAACCAGTGTCGATTTACCCTGGCCGTTTTGCCCGACAAAGGCAACCCGTTCACCTCGTTCAATGGTTACATCGACCGAGCGCAATACTTCTTTAGGTCCATAGGATTTATTAATGCCCTCCCCTTTCAGCACCCAGGCTCCAGCCCTTGGAGCAGGATCAAAACGCAGTTTAAATGCACGGTCCTGGTATTCATCCAACTCTATTCGCTCAATACGGTCCAGCTGTTTCATCATCGATTGAGCCATGGCTGCTTTGGAAGCCTTTGCTCTAAACTTGTTGATGACCTTTTCTTTTTCTGCTATGAATTTTTGCTGGTTCTGATAGGCAGCAGCTTTTATCGCTGCTCTCTGCACTTTTTCTTCAAGGTACCGGTCATAACCTACCCGGTAGTCTTCGATTTTCCCTCCTTCAATTTCCAGGGTCCGTGAAATGGAGTTTCTCAGAAAATCTTTGTCGTGGGATATCAGGATGAAACCTCCTGGAAACTGCCTCAGGTACGATTCAAACCAGATAATTGATTCAATGTCCAGATGGTTGGTGGGCTCATCGAGAAGTAGGATATCGGGTTCTTCCAAAAGCAGGCGGGCCAATTCGACGCGCATCTGCCAACCTCCCGAAAATTGTGATAGCGGCTTGTAGAGATCATCCTGAGAAAAACCCAACCCCCTTAGCAGTTTGATGGCTTGCACTTCCTTTTCCATACCGCGGTCATGCCAAATCTCCAGGGCTTCATGATCTTCATCGGTCCAGACTTCTGTATTGGAATGCGATTGGATCTTCTTCCGAGCCTGTACGATTTCTGGAAATACACTCAAACATTGCTCTAGAACACATTGAGAGGTGTTTGGGTCCAGCATTTGTTTGAGATATCCGATCCGGATATTTTTGGGTGCTTCAACCCGGCCTGTCTGAGCATCAATTTCCCCGGCAATTATTTTTAACAAGGTACTCTTGCCTGTACCGTTCTGTCCAACCAGGCCTATTTTATCATTCAACCCGATCGAGCAATCAAGGTCAGAGAAAAGTACCCGGTCCCCATATTGAACCCTTAAATCCTGTAAATAAATCAATGCGGCTATTTTAGACCGCAAATATAAGGCAGTTCAGCAGTACACCAAATGAAGCGACCGAAAGGAAACAGGCCACAAATAACTCCAGCTTGACCGGCTTAATTGACTTATTATCAGAAAGTTGATCTGCCCAAATGGTGTTTTTTGTGAACTGGTTTTCCTGTCTCGGATGTAAATCGGGGCTTTCCTGGATCCACTCGCGAAGTCCTTAAAAACGCTCCATCTTAATCTGAACCGGTGAAGGTCCAAAATTTTTGATCGAATAAATTGCCGACATCATAAAATAACGACCTAATGACCGATACTGAATGAATTGGATGCTATTGAGGTCGACGTTTTGGCTAATGCCACGGTTCCGGTTCAGGATGTCAACCACTTCGAACTTAAATTGCAGCTTTTTCTTCCAAACAAAAGTAGAAATGGAGGCATCCCAAAGAGGCAATTTCTGTGAGGCCGCCCCGGCCGCCCCCTCGTAACTGGCATAATTAAAAGACTGGCCAATTATCCAGTTTTTTATCGCATTCAGACTGGTTTCAACGAAAAGGGACTTTCGGTTGTACTGAGAAGTAGTACCGGTCTCAATGGAATTTTCCACCTGCTGCCAGGCAATACTAGCACCAACGCCAATATCTACCTTATCCTTGTTCCGGTTATCCACCCGTACACGGTAGCTTTGATTAAAGGAAGAGATGCTGTTTAGTTGATCATTCAAGAGGTTGTCGTAGGCATCCAGCACGTAATTGGCCGAAATATTAAAGCGTGACTTAATGAAATTAAGCGGTGCACCAAAATTAAAGCTCGCAATATGCTGCCAGGCATGATCGGTATTGACCGGCTGTAATACCTGACGGAACAGCGTATCAATTGTTTTTGCATTAACGATGTTATGGAGCGCATAACTACTTTGCACATTGGCGAAAAAGTTGATGCCGGAAAATTGATTGAATGAGAAGAAGTGGAGTGACAGATTGTGTCGATATTCGGGTTGCAAATCAGGGTTGCCAATGTAAATATTCAGCGGATCATTGTTATTGACCAAAGGTTGAAGTTGTTGTAAAGATGGCTCCTGAATACCCGTTGAATAATCCAGATTCAGATTGGTCGAGGAAGAAAACTCATAGGAATAACGGGCATAGGGCAAAACGTTTCTGAATCGTTTATCCAGGGCTGATGCCTCGGCGTTCTTTCCGTGTAAATCCGACTGCTGCCATTTCACGCCCACACTTGTACGGGTCTTTTTATGCGCATATTGCCATCTCAAACCGGTCGACGTGCGCGTGAACGCCTGCTGGTAAGCCTGGGATAAGTCCTCATTAAGCAAGCGCTCAGGAAAGATCATCAAAAGGTCCCAGACCGTCTGATCAATATCCCGGTCATCCTTGCCACGTTGCAGCGTCCATTCCACCAGGCTATTTTTACCGATTGGCTCGGTATAGTTAAACTGTGCCTGGTAATTGATTTCTTTTTGACGCTGATTTTGCTCCTGGTTCAGCGTATCGGACAACGACTCCTGTCCACCGGAATAATACAGATTCAGGGCATCGATGAATGCCTGCTGATCCTGATCGTTTTGACCCACATTTCCGGACAATGCGACAAATCGCCCCGGCTTACCCAATTTCCTTCGGTAGGCGCCTTCAATAGACCAGCTGGTACGGTTCCCGTCCACCAGATAATTTTGCGTACTACTGTTTAACAACGCACCTAAAGCATTGGAATTCAAACTACTACTTTCGGCATTCTGGTTAAAATCGTTAAACCCTACTTTCGTATTCAGTCGAATCTGCTGCAGGGAATCAATGTTACTTTTAAATTGAAGATTTACACGATGATCGTATCGTTTTTGTAACCGGTCGGTCAAATCGTCCGAGAACAGATTTCCCGTTGGCAGAAATTGTTGTTCGTTTACGGTCTGATAGAGGTCATTACGGGTCCCATTAAAAAAATAGCTTGCTGTTAATGATGTGTTCTTTGAAAAGTCGTGACTCAGGTTAAGGCCTGAACTGTAAATGGTATTGATACCACTTTGCACACCACCCGGAAAAGCCCCATCATCCGTATTGATCTCCAGGCGGACACGACCACCGCCAAAGCCCCCTCCTAGTCCTCCGGTGAGCGAGAAATAATCCATGATGGAAAAGGTCTCCTGGTTGATGTTATTCAAAGAACCGATGTAGGACAACCTCGTCTTCTTGGTAAAGTTATTCAGGTTCAATTTGCCTAAATATCGGCCCTGATCGCCATATCCGGCCGTAACATTTCCAAACAATCCGGACTTGTGAGAATCCTTTAACTCAAGATTGATGGTCTTGTCCCGAACGCCATCATCCACTCCGGTAAATTCAGCCAGGTCAGACTTTTTATCGTAGACCTGTACGTTCTTAATAGCATCAGCCGGCAGGTTCTTGGTTGCAATCTTCGGATCCTTTCCGAAAAATTCTTTCCCGTCGACCAGGATTTGTTGCACATCTTTACCCTGAGCTTTGACATTTCCATCCGATTCAACTTCAACGCCCGGCAATCTTTTCAACAATTCTTCCACTGCAGCATTAGGCTGGGTCTGAAAAGCCCCCGCATCGTATTCTATGGTGTCTTTATTGATCCGGATAGGAACCCTGTCTTCACTGATCACGACTTCGTCCAAAAGTTGTTGTTCCAATTCAAGCGTTATGTTTCCCAGCTGAACAGGGTTGGATTGTACTTCCACCGATTGATAATAGGTGCGATACCCCATGAAGCTTACTTGCAGCAGGTAACTGGCTGGCTTGACATTTTTTATAACAAAACCACCCTGACCGTCGGTGATGGCAAAATACTTCATGACCGAATCCGTTGGCTGCAATAAAACTACGGTTGCGCTTGGCAAGCCGATGTTTTCTTCATCCTGCACCTTGCCTTCAATTTGGCTCGTTTGGCTCCAGGAAATAACCCAAAAACCTACTAGGAAAAGTGTAAAAACGCTTTTCATAAAATGCAATTTAATGATGAGGGAACAAATGCCGTCGTAGCCGTTAATTCTGTCTGATAATCATATGAATCTGACCACCAGAACCCGGGCGGCCACCCATCTCCTTCATTTTCTCTTCCACGATCTTGTCGTATTCTTCCTGGGTCACTTCCTTTCCTTTATCCGGAACTTCTATAGCCACGGCCGGCTCGCTCAATTCGACGGAAGTAGCAGTCAAAACCCGCTGGCCATCATCTTGAATAATCTCCAATATCAATCCGGGAAGACCGGCATATTTTCCTGGACCCAGTTGCCAAGGGATCATCGGTGAGAACCAGGCTACAACATTTTTTGAAGTATCCTGGAGAATGGCTTCCTGGCATGGGTAATCCAAAATCTGCTTCGATTTACCGGTGAGCTTCCACTCAAAAGTGGGTAATGCATCTTTGATCAGAAACTTTTTACCTAAAAATTCCTTCTGCTCAATAAACCTGGCATCCGCCAGATTTTCATAAAGTATATCCTGTGGCGGAGCCATCCTGATATTAACCTGTCCCCCTTCCTCAGAAGTAAAGTTCATGTCATTGCCAGGCTCTCCCTGATCTTTCAATCTATATTGTACCTCGTCACCCTTGCGAATCAAAACCATTTGTAACGTATGCTCCTTAGGCATATCCCGTCCCATCTGCGGCGGTGGAGCACCTTCAAATTTGAATTCAAGCCGTACTGTCTGTGCGTAGGTTATGGTGCCGGCTTCCTGCGCGGCAAGTGTAAAATGGAAGCATAATAGTGTAATGAGTCCAGCTAAATATTTCATATCATAGAATTTTCGTCAAAATTAGCGGGTTCATTCAAACTTCGGGTTAATCCACCTTAGTCTTAGGTTAATTAAGGTTAATGAAAAACATGCTTCCACCAATAAGCCTGTATTTTTGATGTATGCAATCCAGATGGCTACTTTATGTCATGCTTTTCAGCTCCGTGCTACTGACTTTGTTTGTAGCATTTTGGATGCGTGAATCCTATTTGCGGGCGCGTGCCGATCTGCATGAACGCAGTGATTTTGTGTTTAATCAGGCCGTGCGTACGGCTGAGGATTCGCTTTTGCGCTGGCGATTTAAAACCGGTGATTCAATGGCTAGGTCCGGGGACTCCCTTTTTAACATCCGCATAGAAATGGACACCCTGCGCTATGCAAAAACCTTTATGATGCCTCGCCCTCCAAAAACTTTTCTCATCCATTCGGAGGAAGACCGGAAAGACACCAGCCAGCATTTTATGAAGAAGCAGGTCTTTGATGGACCTCCAGGAAAGGACCTCTTCAGCGCGGCAACTATCATTGTACGCGCATCAGGTGGAAGCAAGGAAGGTGTGGATACGATGATGGTTCAAATGATAGAACGTCACTTCAAAAGAGATGCCCATCAGGTTTTTCCATACATTTCCTACCAATTCAAGCATTTTGACAACCAACCAGAAACATTCGATCCATGGATGACGCGTGCTTACTTTGACCCGGTCAGCGGCAATCGTTTGGCTGTGATCCTTACCCCCACGCTTTGGTCCATATCCCGGGAAATCTGGCCTCAAGGATTGTTTTCTTTCATTTTGCTTTTCTGCATCTACGGAGCTTTCATCCTGAGTTGGAGGACCATGAGACGACAAGAAGCTTTAACCGAGATGAAGGACAACTTTGTAAGCAATATGACGCACGAATTGAAGACCCCCATCGCTACGGTTAGTGTTGCCCTGGAAGCACTGGAAAGTTTTAATGTATTGAAGGACCCGCAAAAAACGGCAGAATACCTTGATATGTCCAAAAAAGAACTGTCAAGGCTGCATTTGCTGGTAGATCAGGTATTGCGTACCACCTCGATAGAAAGCAATAAAATCAAATTTCAACTGGAATCAATAGGACTGCTTCAGTTGACCAGGGAGATACTGGATAGCCTGAAGATCCAAACCGATAACCTGCATGCTGCCATTCAACTAAATGCATCGGCAGAATATTTTATTCAGGCAGACCGGATGCATCTGACCAATGTCCTTTACAACCTGGTCGATAACGGATTAAAATACAGCAAAGAAAATCCCGAACTAACCATTCAATTAACCGAATCCGCAACCGGCATTATCTGGTCGGCTGCCGATCAGGGGATTGGGATACATCCCGACGATCTGGAACGAATCTTTGATAAATTTTACCGAGTACCTCAAGGCAATACGCACACGGTCAAAGGCTATGGACTGGGCCTCCATTATGTCAAACAAGTCATGGAAATGCTGGGCGGTTCCGTACAGGTTAAAAGTGAACCGGGGCGAGGCAGCCGGTTTGAATTGCATTTCATAAAAACGCACCCTTCATGATCAAAATCTTATACGTTGAGGATGAGGTATTCCTAGCAAAAATCGTGAAAGAAAGCCTGGAAAGCCGTGGTTTCCAGGTGAATTTGCAGGAAGATGGAAATACCGTTATGGATGCATTCCATCGCTTCCAGCCGGATATTTGTGTCCTGGATATCATGCTACCGCATCAGGATGGTATTTCGCTTGCGAAATCCATCAAAGACCTCCATCCGGAAATGCCCATTCTGTTTCTGACAGCGAAAACGCAAGCCCAGGATGTGGTCGAGGGCTTTAAGGCCGGCGGTAATGATTACATTCGCAAGCCTTTCAGTATGGAGGAGTTGATCTTACGAATCCAGAATTTATTACAGCTCACCCACATCTCCCGTAAAGAAAATCAGGAAAACAAAGAATATTGGGTGGGTACGTTCCGCTTTCATCCATTGCGTCAAACCCTCATATCCGGTGATCAGGAGTATGTACTGTCTCACCGGGAAACCCAACTCCTGAATTACCTGTATGAACAGAAAAACGATGTCATCGACCGAAGCCTCCTCCTAAAAAGTGTCTGGGGTGACGATTCTATTTTTAATTCAAGGAATCTGGATGTCTACATCAATAAATTAAGAAACTATCTGAATGCAGACCCTGGTGTGGAGATCAGAACTCTAAAAGGCGTGGGATACCGGTTTATACTACCTCAAAGTTAATTCCAATTGATCGAGTCGGGCATTTGAGCAATAATTTCATAGTTGTGCCCTTTGTTGGACATAACCTGCTTCCAAAGGGAGGCCGGGTGGGACTTAAAAAGATAGTTAGCATGCATATCGGCAATCACCCAACTGCCATAACCCAGCTCTTCATGCAATTGTCCGGAGGACCATCCGGAGTACCCTACGAAAAACCGGATATTTCCCGGTTCAACCAGCTTGGAGGAGATCAGGAATTTGAGTTTACTAAAGTCCCCTCCCCAGTAAACGCCGCGATTTACCTCCACACTTTCTTCCAACAACTCGCCTACATTATGAATGTAATGGATGGTATCCGTCGCCACCGGACCTCCGAAGTAAACTTCCGATTCAAACTCCGGAAAATCAGCAATGAGCTCCGAGACATTCATTTTTAATGGCTTATTGAGAATAAAGCCAATGCTGCCATCGGTTTGATGCTCACACAGTAATACCACAGATCTTCGGAAGTTGGGATCGACCATGAACGGCTCGGCCAATAATATTTGCCCCTTAGCGGCTTCTCGATCTACCATGGTTTGAAATATACGATTATAATGCCTCGGTTGGCATATTGCGGTCAATTCTTTTTACAAACGATGTCAGCATCTTACCGGTTCCTCCTACTTCAATAAATTGTGTGGCGCCATCAGCAATCATTTGCTCCATAATCGATGTCCACCGCACTGGTGAAGTGAGTTGTTTGATGAGATTCATCTTGATTTCCGCCGGATCAAGGTGCGGTTTAGCGTCTACATTCTGGTAGATAGGACAAGTCGGATTTTTAAAAATGGTTGATTCAATTGCTGCAGCCAACTCATCTTCTGCCGGCTTCATCAGCGGAGAATGAAACGCCCCGCCAACTGCAATGATAATGGCCCGCTTTGCACCGGCCTCACTCAATTTTACTGTTGCACTTTCAACCCCGGCCAAACTTCCCGAAATGACCAGCTGGCCCGGGCAGTTGTAGTTGGCCGGGACCACGACATCGTCTATGGTTTGACATATCGTTTCGGTAATGGCATCATCCAATCCGACAATAGCAGCCATGGTGCCGGGATTCTTTTCACAAGCCTGCTGCATCGCCAGCGCGCGTTTGTAGACCAGTTGCAAGCCGGACTCAAAATCAAGGGCTCCATTTGCAACCAGGGCACTGAACTCACCCAGAGAATGCCCTGCAACCATATCCGGGCTGAATTCCTTGCCCGCCATTTTGGCACGAATCACCGAATGAAGAAATACCGATGGTTGAGTGACCCGGGTTTCTTTTAAATCTTCTTCGGTACCGGTAAACATGACCTCTGTGATGGGAAAGCCAAGGATAGAGTTAGCTTCTTCAAACAAATCCCTTGCAAGTGAAGAGGATTCATACATGTCCTGTCCCATTCCTACAAACTGTGCTGCCTGTCCTGGGAATACATATGCTTTCATGTTGTTGGTTTACTGGTTTACAATTATCCGGAGGTCTGGCCGGATGGATCAGATCAAACTTGCACTGATCAGATTGAGGAATTCACTGCGTGTTTTTTCCTTACGAAATTCACCGGTGAATGCCGAAGTGGTAGTCATGGAATTTTGTTTTTGGACACCCCGCATCATCATGCATAAATGTTGTGCTTCCACCACTATCGCTGCCCCGAGCGGATTCAGCGTTTCCTGGATGCAATTGAGGATCTCCAGTGTGAGGCGCTCCTGAACCTGCAATCTTCTTGCAAAAACATCAACCACACGCGGTATTTTACTCAACCCGACAATTTTACCATTTGGGATGTAAGCGATGTGCGCTTTGCCAAAGAAAGGCAACATGTGATGCTCACAGAGTGAGTACAATTCAATGTCCTTTACCAGGACCATTTCACTGTATTCTTCATCAAACATAGCAGATTTCAGAATGGAAACCGGGTCCTGGTCATAGCCCTGAGTCAGGAATTGCATGGCTTTGGCTACGCGTTCGGGGGTCTTCATGAGGCCCTGGCGGGACGGATCCTCACCCAGGTTTTCCAGAATATGGTGGTAATATCCGGTCAGCTGATCGGTTATATTATCCGGATAATCCTCTGTTTTTAAGTACGACATGGAAGTGATTTACATTTACTCACCAAAATACTCCACATAAATCTTGTCGGTCTCGTACAGCTTAATGGCATGCAGTTGACCGGAAGGAATTTTGTCCTTTAGCAAGTCCCAAATGATCATCACCAGATTCTCCGTGCTGGGAAGCATCGTCGGTGGAATGAACGGAACATCTAAATTAAGGTTTTTGTGGTCCAAATGTTCAAGGACTTCCTCATTAATGATTTTCGAAAGCACCCGGGCATCCAGTAAAAATCCAGTCACCGGATCCGGTTTGCCTTTTACTGTGACATAGAGCGTATAATTGTGTCCATGCCAGTTTGGATTCGCACACTTCCCGAAAATTTCCCAGTTCTTTTCTTCCGACCAGTCCTTGACCCACAGTTTATGGGCTGCATTGAACTTTTCGATACGAGTAACGTATACCATTGTTTGGATTTATGAATCGGCCGCAAAATTACGAAAGGAATTGAAGACGTGGATGGTTTTGACTAGAGACTGCCCATCTAAGTACAAGGAATAAATTCCATGGTCGATCACTCGTATAATTTAGTCTAAATTATCTTTGGTTTTGAATTGGAAGCAGTACCATCGTTGAAGGCCGGAGTTACCATCCGAATATGACATTAACCAAAGTAATCCGCAGAAGCGCCATTGGCAGGTTTATCGCTCACCCTTTGCTTCGGCATGGGCTGGGTTGGCTGGTTATTTTTCTGGTCTTGCGCCCGCTTGCTCCAAGCGCCATCAGCAATCTGCCTGTATTATTCTTTCTGATGGCCGGCGTTTACATCAACATCTATTTGCTTATCCCGACTTATCTGAGTAAAAACTTCCTCTTTTATACGTTGATGTTATTGGGTTTATGCCTGTTGATTACGCCCATTAATACGGCTGTTTATTCGATGGTATCCGGAATTCCAATGGGATTCAGTGCCATGGTGATGTTTTTCTTGACCTTTTTCTTTGTTACAGGGACAACAACCATCACCAAGATTATCCGCGACTACATCAAGCAGCAATCAGCGAGTAAAGAAATTGAGACTTCCCAAATCCAGACCGAACTAAAATTTCTGAAATCACAAATCAACCCACACTTCCTTTTTAATACACTAAACAATCTGTACGCACTCACCTTAAAGAAGTCAGATGCAGCTCCGGAGATAGTGATCAAGTTGTCCGAAATGCTGCGTTACATGCTTTATGAGTGCAATGAACGCCGGGTATTGCTTTCCAAAGAGATCAAGTACATTCGCAATTACCTTGATCTGGAATTACTTAGACAAGGCAATAAAGCAAACATCACCTTTGAGGTAGAAGGGGAAATATCCGATCAGAAGATCGCCCCGCTAATGTTTATCCCATTCCTCGAGAATGCTTTCAAACACGGACTCAACCGGGGTATCTCCCATGGATTTGTCCGCATCCTGATGCATGTAGAAGGAACCAAGTTGCATTTCGAGATTGAAAACAGCAAACCTCCTGCATTACCCAACCCGGAAGTTCGAAAAGTAGGAGGCATAGGGTTAATGAACGTAAAAAGAAGATTAAATTTGATCTATCCGCAAGCCTATGCGTTAAACATAGAGGATAAGCCTGATGCATACACGGTTTTGATGGATCTAAACCTGGAAATCTTATAAGATGAGCAAACTCAACGTGATCATTGTTGATGATGAGCCTTTGGCACTGGATGTTTTGGAAACCTACATTGAGAAGGTACCTGATTTGGTGCTCGTGAAACGATGCAATAACGCTTTTGAAGCCAATGAAGCTATTAACAACCACCGGATTGACCTGATATTTTTGGATATCCAGATGCCCCAGTTGACCGGGATCGATTTTCTTAAGACCCTGTCACACCCTCCCATGGTGATCTTTACGACCGCCTATTCGAATTACGCCTTGCAAAGCTATGAGCTGGACGCGGTGGATTACCTGCTCAAACCGATATCTTTTGAACGCTTTATGAAAGCGGTAAACCGGGCCATCGAAGAACAAAAACTGACCGTACAAGCTCACCAGAGCCATCCCGAGGATACGGATGAAAAAGACTACATCTTTATCAAAGCCGATAAGAAGTTGGTTCGTGTCCGGTTTGCAGATATCATTTACATTGAAGGCCTGAAGGACTATGTCATCATCCGCCTGGATCAGTCCCGGGTAATTACCTTGCAGACCATGAAGAGCCTGGAAGACAAGTTACCCACACCAATGTTTAAGCGCATACACCGTTCTTACATCGTCAATGTTAATAAGATAGAAGCCATTGTCGGCAATATGGTTGAGGTTACTGAAAAAGGTCAAACCAAACACCTCCCCATTGGCAAAAACTACCGGGATGAACTGCTCCAGATGATAAATGACAATAAGTTGTGACCAATCTCCAAGTGGTCCTGGCCCATCTTGGCATGGATCATTTTATTCCCACCGTATTATCGGGAGGTAGCATCAATCAGGTATATCTGCTTCAAAATGCATCCCAGTCCTACGTATTAAAATTGACCGGTACCGATTGTACCCAATCCATGCTTCAGGCTGAAGCAGACGGACTCCTCACCATCCATGCTGCCGGATCGATCCGGACACCTACCATCTATCAGCAGGATTCTATTGGTGACTTTGCTTTCCTGTTGATGGAATACGTTCCTTCTACGCGACATCTGGATGCGAGCTTCGGCACAAAATTCGGCCGTCAGTTAGCGGCACTTCACCAGAAGACTGCGCCGCAGTATGGTTATCATTCTCCCAATTTTATTGGTAGCCTGCCGCAGCCCAATCGTTTTCATTCGTCCTGGGTTGATTTTTATATCAGTGAGCGTTTGCTTCCCCAATGGGAAAGTGCTTCCGCTTCCGGCTTCTTTCAATCCAGCCATCAACGTCAATTTGATCACTTCACCCGCATGCTTTCTTCCTTGCTGAATGAAGAAAAGCCATCCTTGCTGCATGGCGATTTATGGAATGGGAATTACCTCGCATCCATTACCGGAGATCCCGTATTAATAGATCCTGCCGTCTATTTCGGACACCGGGAAATTGATCTGGCTATGAGTTTATTGTTCGGCGGATTCCCGGATTCCTTTTACGAGGGTTATCGGGAAGCTTTTCCGCTTGAGAAGGGCTGGCAGGAGCGTATCCCGATCTATCAACTGTATTATCTACTCGTCCATGTAAATCTTTTTGGAAGCAGCTATGTCCCGTCATGTCTGGATGTGATTCGTCAATTCTGATCCTGTTCCCGGTAATTTCCACGACAATATCTAACAAGGTCACTCCCCGCGAACGCTCTGAATAGGACTCATCAGAGCCACCTTGAGGGACTGGCCGCCAATGGTAATGCATGCAATTGCCACGGCCAAAAGACCGGAACCAACAAACATCCACCACTGTAATGCTATATGGTAAGCAAAAGAACCCAACCATCTATTCATCAAATACCACTCCAAGGGAGTAGCAATTACCATTGCGATTAGCACCAGATCAATAAACTCTCTGATCAGTGTGGTCGTAAGCCTGGGGGTGGATGCACCCAATATCTTACGTATTCCAATCTCTTTGGTCCGTTGCTCGGTGGTGTGTAACGCAAGACCAAGCAATCCCAGACAGGAGATGATAATGGCCAGACCTGCAAAATACCTGGATAAGACCGCCACCCGCTTCTCCGCCTGATACTGATCCTTAAATTTATCATCCAGGAAAGTGTATTCAAATGGATATCCCGGATTAAACGTTTTGTAGTATTCCTGCAGGCCATCCAGTACTTGGGTCATTTTACCCCCTGCTACACGGACCATAACATATTTCACGTCGTGAGGCATCAGGAGCATGATCATTGGTTCGATCTTATCATGAAGCGATTTGAAATGAAAGTCTTTAACTATCCCGATGATTTTCGCTTGTCCGTTTGCCACTGTCTTACCGATAGGATCGTCCAGATTCATTGCTTTGATTGCTGCCTGATTGAGTAAGATTCCCGCCGTATCCGTTCCAAATTCAGGATTAAAACTACGTCCGGCCACCATCTCCATACCCATTGTCTCCACAAAATTGTAATCGACGCCAAAGACCTGGAACTGGGCGTTGTTTTCCCGATCTTTTCCTTCCCAGTCAAAACTCCAGCTCCAATTATGGCCAACCATGCTATGGGTGGTGCTTGAAACATTGCGGACTCCCGATAAGTTGCGTACCCTGGATTCAAATGCCTTTAATTGGGTTTTCATTTGACCTTCAACATTCAACACCACGATGTGTTCCTGATCATAACCCATGTTCTGTGTTAAAACAAATTGAATTTGTTGATAGACGACAGAAACAGCAAAAATCAATACGATGGATGCCGAAAACTGGAGGACCACCAGTCCTTTTCGCGTCATATAGTCCCCCACCGATTTTTTAATTTGGGACTTCAGGGTAGAAAGTATTCCCATCCCGGACAGATAAAGGGCAGGATAACTACCGGCAATCAAACCGGATAGACTGGCAATTCCTATTGATAATAGTAAAACATTTGCGTCAGGAACCAGGTCAAGGTTTTTTCCGACAATGCCATTGAATTGTGGAAGTAGGTACCAGACCAACAAAAGGGCAATTCCCAAGGCTATCCATGAAGTCAGCAAAGACTCCACTATAAATTGGGAAATGATGGTATTGCGGCTGGCTCCAACTACTTTTTTTATCCCGATTTCTTTTAGTCGTTTAGTGGCTTGCGCAGTTGAAAGATTCATAAAATTGATACAGGCGATGAGCAGAATAATCATTGCGATGATGGAAAATAATTCCACATACTGGATTCTCCCGCCAACGGGCTTCCCGTTTTCATAGTTGCCATGGAGATACAAATCGGAAAAGCGAACCAATTTGGCTTCCCGGACCGTATGTTCTGCGATTTCCCTACGAACCAAAGCAACCTTTTTGTTGAGCTGATCCATGTCTGTTCCTCGCCGAACTTTTAAGTAAACCTGAGGTCCGCTGCTGTCCCAGGTATTTAGAGAGGTCCAGGGAGGCGTATCTTTGGATGCTTCGGTAGAAAGGGCAAAATCAAATTTAATCGTAGAATTGTCCGGAATGTTTTCAAATACTCCGGTTACTTTAAATTTTTTATCATGCTCAAATTCAATGGTTTTACCCAGGGCGTCATCCGGGTTGCCCAGTAGGCTGATGGCAAGTTGCTTGGAAATAACCATCGAGGTGGGTTCCTGCATGACTGTCAGTGGGTCACCTGCGATGAAATGATATGAAAATATCCTGAAGTAGTCTTTTCCAACGATTTGACCGGTAACTTTCAAATTTTTATCCTCAACCGATAGCAAATGACTGCCAAACCAACCTGGTGGAATGGTGGCAGCAGCATATTCCACTTCAGGCATATGGTCTGTGAGGTATTGGGCCATGGGGCTCGATGTCTCTATCAGGGTTTGAACCCCATCGCTATAATTGAGGTTCTCTATAACTTGGTAAATGAGGTCCTGGTCATCAAAAAACTTATCTGTGTTTAATTCATCCTTAACCCACAAGACGATGAATAGAGCGCAAGCTATACCGGTTGCCAGTCCGGTAATGTTAATTGCAAAGTTTTTCTTGTTCTTAATGATACTCCGCCAGGAGATTAACAGATGATGTCCGATCATATAAGGTGTATTTAAATTGGTATTTATTGAACGTATGATACCCGGTCTCAGTAACCCAATTACTTCAGCGTTAAAATGCCACCGTGCCCTTCTCGCTCCAACCTGCATTATTCTCCGGTTGAATGATTCCATCAGGTCCCCTTCAATTGCTTCAATCAATTCTTTCCGACAGAACCAACGAAAGAAACGAAGTGCCCATTTGGGTGGTTTAGGATTCGGTTTTACATTCACTCCTATTGAATTTAAAGCTTCCTCAATCTTGATTTTGGTTTCGAATCCGGTTACCCCGGCCTATCTACCTACTAACATCCCTCCTACCCGGTTCCAACTGATCGACCCCATACATATACCTTAAATGTAGTTATTATTTATTAAAACTACATTTAAGATAATTATAAGACCGTACTTTTAATGAAAAGGTTGCACCGGAATCGGCTTACCAGAGTGGAAAAAGAATCCACCAACTTTTACCATCGAAATCAACTCCGTTTAAGAACTTTTTCAACAGATGTTGATATATTGTTATACCAGGGAAGTCTAAAGGAGGCAGCTAGCAGTTTCAGAAGCCTGACAGGATCTTAAATCCAACTGATATCATTACATTTACACATATCAGTAATTCACGTTTTAAACTGGTATCAAATTTGCGTCCTAATGAATATCCTGAAGAATTGTCCAAAAGTTAAGATGATACGAAATTGTTCAGCATGCGAGAGCAAGTGCATGGTTTAGCGCAATTATGAGTAGCCATTTTGTCAATTTCCTTTTAGATATTACCTTTAAATACATCCATTATGACACCACTCTTTTGCCCTTTACCGACCAGGAACATGCCTTAAACAAAAAGGAGTGCTGAGGCTCCTACTAACAGTGGCCTGATGCCGGACAATTAACTGATCAAAAAGAGTCGAAAAAACATACATGCAAAATCCCGAGGCAATAGGTGAATTAAATTTCAGGACTTTATTCAGACACCTGTTCAAATTCCGCGTAGGAGTACTCTATGCTATTTTGCTCTACATCATATGGACGGCCACCGAGCTTTCCATCCCATTCCTGACCCGATTATTGGTTGATGAGGGAATTTTCTTTTCCGATAAGTCCTTTGTCATTTACATTATTGCAGCTATCATCATCTTCAACATCGGCGGCATGCTGGCCGATTTTTCCAAAACCTGGATCTTGCGAAATATCGGCGTTCGGATAAACATCGTGATCGTCGAACATTACTACAGCAAATTATTAAAGAATAACTACCTCGGCTTTAAAAACATCAATGAAGGTCAGGTCATTCAAAATGTCAACGATAATGTCCGGATTGAAATGTTTCTGACTGACGGGATTATCACACTGATTAATTCCATTTTCAGCCTTAGCCTCTTCTCGATGGTTTTATTCTTCTTCAATAGTTCCATTGCCCTGGTATTTATCGTTTCCATCTGCATCTTGGTGATTTGGGAAATTCTTTTTCTTGGAGTCAGTGCAAAAATTGATCACGAGCGCTATATGATGAATTCGCGCATACAAAGTGAAGTCATCCAGGCCGTGAAAGGAGTCTTTGATATCAAAATGAATAAACTCGAGAAACGTCATTTGAACTTATGGCATGAATTGCATCAATATACCTCCAATATCCGCCTCTCCATCCTTCGACTGGTTCAGCTTTATAAAGGCGGCAACCTGATTTCATCCGAAATCCGTGATGGAATCATTTTCGCGATTGCCTGTTTTAGTATCATTAATGGAAACATGACATTGGGTGCATTGCTGGCGATCCAATACATTTTGGGTCGAACCCGACAGCCGATGCATGACACCCTGCAATTTCTCCAGGATCGTGAGTATGCCAAATTAAGCCTGAAACGCCTGCAGGACTTTTATGATACGGTTACGAATGACACCCGTTCCATCAGAGCGGAAGAGCGGATTGACGCGGATATCCTGTTGGAAGATGTGACCTACAACTACCCTACCACCAAACATGGAATACAAAACATCAACTTATCCCTAAAGCATGGCCATAAATTAGCCTTTATTGGTGAAAGCGGTAATGGTAAATCTACCCTCCTGAATATTATAAATGGATTGATCCCTCCGGATGGAGGCAAAATCACCTTTAGCTATAAGAACAACCATTATCATCCTTCCGAATGCTGTATAGGCGCTGTTTCGCAAGATGGCCACATCTTCGACGAGACTGTCCTGTATAACATTACATTACGTGAAGACTTCGAGTATCCCAATTCCCGGTTAGAAGATCTCCTTCGCATTTGTTGCCTCACCGAAGTCATTAATGAGCTTCCTGATCGGCTGAATACAAAACTGGGAAAGAATGGGGTCACCTTAAGCAAGGGGCAATTCCAGCGAATCCTCATTGCCAGAGCGCTCTACAAAGACAGTGGCATCCTTATATTCGATGAACCAACCAGCGCACTCGATATTAAAACTTCTAATGAGGTCATTGACAATATACTTACTGCCTACCCAAATAAAACCATTATCGTAGCAACGCATAAATTGTTTGTGGCTAACAAAATGGACTATGTCGTACTCTTGAAGAAAGGTCAGATTATAAAAGAATTTGATTTGACCCAGCCAGGTGAGAACAATGGAGTTACAATTAATGATTTAATGTAATGCGGTTATTTAAAATCAATAATCCGGTTAATATTGATGTTCTTCCCAGGAGGATCGTGACACGAAGCTTATTGGTTATTATCACCAATATCGCTTTCCTGTCCTGTTTCATCACTCTGGTTAAATTGAAGAGTTACATTACGATCCGTAGTGAAATAAAAAGCGACCGGTATGAAAATTTCGTCATTATTGCGAACAAAAGTGGTTTGGTCAATATTCCCAAATTTGGGCTCTCAGCTTCGATTTCGAAGAACGAGTGTCTGGGAATTTATGAACTCAGCGACCATACATTTCCGAAAGCAGACCAGTATCAGACCCTGACAGATCTCAACTTAGCCAGATGTTTGACCCATACCGACTCAACCATCAATAAACTAAAGGCTCTGATTATCAATGACGAATCCATCAATTACTTTGTGACCCGCTTACTTAATAACCTGCTGTATTACCAATCCATGTACAATGTTAATGCAGCCAGTTATTCCAAACTGGTAGATAGCTACCTGGAAAACCAAACCACCAATCTCGAGATCCAGAATCTAATCCGCACCAAAGATTCATTGGAATCTGCGCTAAAAAATTTGTTAGCCTCCAGCGATGTCCGTGATGCATCGTTAAAAAATCAAAGCGTAATTTCAACGCAATACCGGGAAGAGCGACTGATTGAAAACATTAAAGACAAAGTAAACTCTCTTTCCCGCGAGATTAATGATTATGCCATCACCACAAACAACTATGATGTCAACAAAGACTTCCTGCTGAGAGAACTGGAGTTTCAAAATAAATTCCGGAACATGGTCAACGACATCGAATTATCCATATTTGAAGTCAAAAATGCGGAACTGGAATGGAAACGAAAATATTTCATCATCGCTCCCCAAAGTGGATATCTGCATTTAGGAAATTATTCCTCCCTCTCCTATTTCGAACCAGGTGATACCATTGCTATTATCAGTCCACCGGCTGACTCAACTTCCGATTTTGAAGTCCACTTCAGGTTCCCATCCAAATACATCAATTACTTGCATCAGGGACAGACTGTTTACTCTGAACTGGATGAATTTCCCTATCTCGAGTATGGGTCTCTTACTGCTACCGTCACAGACATATCAAGTATTCCATTTGGCGATGCCTACATCTGCAAAGCTAAACTTAGCAACGCATTCGTCACTACCTATGGGGTTTCCATTACACCGCTGGGAAACAATTTGCCGGCTCGATCCAGGGTAATGATTAAGAAAGAAAGTCTGTTTGAGAAATTTCAGAAAGGGATGCGATGGAAGGTGACCAATCTAACCAGCAATAACACGACGCAGGAACAATAACTGCCCAAATCAAACAATTGAAAACGATTTGCAATCAAGCTCAGCATTTTTCCCTGATAAATAATTGATTCTCAAAGTAATTTTGCCCTAATTCTGAGAGAAAAACAAAAGGCCATCGGGAGGGACGGCCTTTTATAAGCACAATGAACTTTATAATTAATAAGCACTAAAAGCAGTTAACGTTGTATCTGTATCTTTTGGGTAAGCAAACCGGTACTCGTCTGTGCCTGAAGCACATAAAGCCCCGTAGGCAAGGTGCTCAGGTCTAATTGATGATCCCGACCGGAAACACTCCGGTTCTCCAGGATCTGCTGACCCGTAATGGAATACAGGATCAGGCTTTTCAAATCACCCCCTCCATTCAAATGTACGGTCAACTGATCCGATGTAGGATTGGGGAAGGTAACCAGTTTAACATTGTTTTCCTTTTGATGCAGGCGAACATAGATGGTCTGATAAGCATCCGGTAACGAGTAGGAATCACCATTTTTATCCGAGACCCGAATGTTTTTCAAATGAAGCAGTAATGGAATCTGCTCATCACCTTTAAACCCGGCAATGTCTTCCTTAATCACAAAACCTACTGTGGATACCAGACCATGGCCGGAAATAACCTCCTTATTTGCCCGGCTGACTGCAGCATCCACACGACCATGATATGGATCTTTCGCCAATTCAATATGCGGTGCATTACGTATCAACCAGGAATCGGTATCCAGATTGACCTGAACAGAATTCGAATCCACCAACTGCCCTTCATAGTCCAGGGTGAAGGCAAAGCCATGAATATCCAGCGCAGGATAAGATTCTGTGCCCAACCGGATGTTGATGACGGCCAGGTCTCCGGAGTCCAACTGACTCTGTTCCGGCTCAATAAAGACCGGGATATCCGTCATTTCTTTGGAAACAAAAACGACATCAGGAACAAATGAGTGCGCCTGGCGATAATTGGCATTGATAGCATCCAGGTCCCCCTGGGTTATGTAGCCGTCTCCATCCGTATCCGAATGCTTTAGATTTACTCCGTTGTAAGTGTACTGCCAATCCGGAGCCACCGAATTGATCCATTGATAACCCTGGTGATCTCTGGCCGGGCCAGTTTCGCCCAGCGTCCATCCCAGCTGTAAAACATCACCCATATCCACTCTACCGTTGCCATCTGCATCACCAGGCCAAACCTGGTCCTGGGCCAGATCGCAAATGGCTTCTTCATCTACTACATCGATGATGACATCAATGGACTGGCATTTGTTGCCGGTAACACAATAGTCCAGGGTAAAGTGATCCTGTCCAATAAAATTATACTTCGGCTCGTAATAGATAATGTTGGTACCAGTGATATCGCCACAGTTTAACGTGGTCTCATCAATCTCTTTAAAAATATCAATCTGACCATTGCCGGGAAACTGTTGAACCTGGAAGGCATACTTATCCGCGTCAATAGGAATGCGATAATTAACAACCAGGCTATTGTTCTTGGCCAGGGTAAAGTGGTAGGGTTCATCATTGCGTGGCTGATAACCACTGACCTGCAGGAAAACCGTGGCGTCCTCGCAGTATCCATCCCGACAAATCTGATAATTGAAAGACTGGACTCCTTCAAAATTAGCCGGATAAGTGTATTCTGCCAAGCCACTTTCGTCCAATAGCAGGAACGATTGGGGCTGATAACCCAGGATGTAAGTTTTTAAATTTTTGTCTCCGGGGTCACCGATCGACAAGGAAGAGTCGTTTCCGTAAAAGTTGTTGATCAGGTTAAAGCGAACGGGATCGCGGTTGTTCTTGATAAAATGAACAACCCCGTTTTTAGCAATCACATTGTCTTCCGGCTTGGCATAGACGGAAATGACAAATACTTTGGTCATCAGCGAGGAATACTGCACGATGACCGTATCCTTGCCCACAAAATTATCTACCGGGGTGTATTCCAGGGCAAACGGTGTGATGAAGGCAGCCGTGCCATGTTTTGGCTGGCCGGAAATGGTGAAATTATCCAGAGGTGTGAACAGGTAGACAGGTGCTCCGGCAATACTGAATTCCTGTAACGTGTCGTATGGGACCAACTGATCGTAGCTGGCCACATAGATGTGGACATCCCCGGGGGCGCAATTACCTTGATCGTCACAGGCCAGGTATTTTATAAAAGCCTTGCCGGCATGGTCCGGATCCGGCTTATAAAAAAGCGAGGCTCCTCCGTCCATAATCTGCGCCGAACCGAAATTAGTCAGCAGGATCTTCTCAATATGAAGAGGTCCTGAACCGTTATCGTTAGCAAGGGGAAAGATGTATTTAGGGTAATTTTGACCGATGCGAATTAAATCCGACTGTGTCTGAACCTGAGCGGACAAGGTCCATCCCAGACAGATCAATACGGTCAATAAAAGCATGCGGGGGTAAACTATGCTCATTGATTGTTCATTAAGTGCTTAAAACAAAGATACGAACTATCTTTGGAACGAAGTGTTAAATCGTATTATTATGTATACACATATCATTTATTAACAATCTGTTGCACATTGACCGATAGTAAGATATATCAGAGTCTTGTCTGTTTGGATGTCTACCAGGGGAACCGTTTTATCAAGTTCCTGCAATCCCCTTATTTCAACAAAAAGGAATTAATTGCTCAGTTAGTCATCTATCTTCTGGAGTGTCATCGGGTGGAGCATGAACCGGATAAGTTGATTTTCTGGTCGACCAATCAGACTTCGGATTACGATGACGCTGCTTTCAGAAGGCTTTGTAATGAGGCTATTGAGCTGCTGGAAGAATTCCTGACGATCGAACAGCTAAGGTCCAATAAATACTTACGCTCCCACCTTTTGTTAGAAGGTATTGATACCTATCAAGTTACAGCACTCTATAAAGGAACCATCCGAAAGGCACAGCAAATAAAAGAGGACCGCATTAACATGACCAATTTACTGTTTGACTTTTTGATCGAGCGTGATATTCGTCAAATTGAACAAGCGGATTCTAAACGATATGAAAAATCAACTCTTGACATACTTTCCAATAAGTTAGATACCTACTACATTATTGAGAAACTCCGTATTTACTCCCTGGTTTATTGGCAAAAATCATTTCTTAAGGAGGAATACAAAATTCATTTGATCGACCAGATCCTTGAATTTCTCAAAAGCGATCCTTTCCCAAACAACTACATCATCAATCTGTATTACCATAATTTATTAATGCTGGTAGAGCCGGAAAAAGAAGAATACTTTCTTGAATACAAAAAGCTACTGCTCAATTATGCCGTGGAATTTTTACCGAATGAAGCCTTTCGACTAATCTATAATGCTATTAATTACAGCATTAGGAAACTAAACCAAGGACAGCGAATATTCCGAAGGGAAATCTGGGAGCTTTATAAATTCGCCCTGGAAAGTAATATTCTTATTGACTCTAAAAATTTTGATCACTGGGACTACCGAAACATTGTGACCGCTGCACTCCAGGAAAATGAATATGGATGGGCAAGGGAATTTATAGATAAGTACAAAGAATATCTGGAGCCGGACCAGAGAGAGAATGCCTTTCATTTCAACCTGGCACTCTTAAACTTTTATAAAAAAAAATACGATGAAGTTGTGGATCTCCTTAACTCCGTGGAATACACCGATTTAACTTATAATCTGAATGCTAAAGTATTACTCATTGCCACCTACTATGAATTGGATGAAATAGACGCACTGGAGTCATCCTTAAGCAGTTTCAAGACATATATTTATCGCAAGGACATTGTGTCTGAAGATCGGAGAAAACTGTACAATAATTATGTTTCATTCTTGCAGAAAATCATTCAAAACCAAGGTAATCAATCAAAGTTGATCAAGTTAAGGCAGGATGTGGAACAAGTAAAAAACATCGCATCCAAACCATGGCTTCTTGAAAAAATCAATGAATTAATCGGTGAAAAAATTCAAGCATGAGCATAAGACTTCTCACCCTACTGTTTATAACCGGATGGTTGGGCTGTTCCTCTCCTGCCCTGCCCGAATTATCCAGGAAATACACATCCCAACTGCCTGATGCTTACCGGGTAGCTATCCTGATCATGGATGGGACCTACAATACCGAATTCACCGCACCCTATGACATCTTTCAACATACCCGCTTCCGGGAAGGCATCAAGCCTATGGAGGTCTTTACCGTCGCCAAAAGTCACCAATCCATCACTACGTTTGAGGGCATTCACATTGAACCCGACTACAGTTACCTGTCCGACAGCCTGCCGGCAATTGATGTATTGGTTATCCCCAGTGCAGAGCATCACCTGGATTCGGACCGGGCAGACAGTACCTTAATCCAGTGGGTAAGGCAGGTAAGTAAGAAAGCCCAGTTTATTACTTCTCACTGTGACGGCGCTTTCATACTGGCTCAGGCCGGTGTCCTCGATGGACATGTTTGTACGACCTTTCCAGGTGATATTGGATTGATGCGGGCCGAATTCCCTAAGTTGGACATCAGGGACAGTGTATACTTTGTACACGATGATCGCGTTATAACTTCAGCTGGAGGAGCCCGCTCTTTTGAAGCTGCACTATACCTGTGTGATTTGTTATACGGTGTAAATGTGGCACGGAGGATCGCTGACGGACTCGTTATTGATTGGAATTTATCACAAATCCCTCATTTAGTTGTGCTTCCAAATAAAACGACCTTTTGAAATATGCAGCCAGGGTTCTATTTTAGCTAAGCAAATTGCCTATAGTTTGCTGTCTTATGGTTATATGAAGCCGGTCTCTTTTGGAGCCGGCTTTCTTTATTTCCGTCTGAAAGCTGGCCGAAAGCTAAAATACCACCAGGCACTGATCAATAGAAAAAGTGAAGCTCCGATCCGGATACCAATGGAAAAGGGCAAAAGTATAACCAAGCCGATGGTGCATGCATGACGCATCCATTCCAGATACCATACCCATTTTCGCAGCTCAAAGATTGCCCCCATATTCGCTATACTTAACAAGATCCAGGCGGTTAGCCAAACCTGGGTCATCCGATCGTAATTCGAAAGGGTGAATAGAAACCAGGAGGTAAATCCCAGGATGAGAAAATATTGCATAAAAACATAATAGTTCACTCCGGATGGCACTTCAGTATCGTATTTGACTGCGCTTTCTGCTACCACCGGCTTTGGTCGCTGGTACCCTCCAAGGTGCTCAGGTAGCCACCCTGGTTTTCGAACCAACACTTGTATCCGTTCCCACCAGGTCATAGGCTGCTGTAATAAATGCCATAAATCAGCATAATAATCAAAATTGGCCCAGAGCGGGTTCCAGGATGATAACGGCTTGGTTACCCCATAAACAACCTCCTCCTCCTCCGGTTGGAATGTACCAAACATGCGATCAAACAAGATCAGGGTGCCCCCGTGATTCTTGTCGAT
Source organism: Lewinellaceae bacterium (assembly GCA_020636355.1). Lineage (GTDB taxonomy): Bacteria > Bacteroidota > Bacteroidia > Chitinophagales > Saprospiraceae > JAGQXC01. The sequence goes on from JACJYB010000003.1 coordinate 299,157, forward strand.
GTATTGCGGATTGCGACCATGATGCACGCGATGGTGTGATGGCGTGTTAAATACGTATTCAAATATGGGATGCAGCTTGTCAATGGTTTTGGTATGGATCCAAAATTGATACAGGGTTTGAAAAGCTCCGATGGTAACAAATGCCACGGGATTAAATCCCAGGAGGGCTAATGGCAGGTAAAAGATGGTAGAAATAAATGCCTGAAACGTGGATTGCCGCAATGCTACGCTCAGGTTGTATTCTTCGCTCTGATGATGTACAATATGCGCTCCCCAAAAAAAGGATACTTCGTGGGACATGCGGTGAAACCAATAGTAAAAGAAATCGATCCCTATAAATAACAAAACATACATCCACCAGGTGTTTGGCAGATTAAATATCCGGTAGTTATTGTACAGAAACACATAACCCACAACCAGTACGGTTTTAAAAAACACCCCGCTGACCTGTTGAGCTATTCCGCAACTGATGTTGGATACCGCATCGTTAAATCGATACAGATGTGATTGTCTGTACTTGTCAATCAGCAGTTCAATACCAATCAGCAGAAAAAATATAGGAATGGAAAGAATGATGTAATTCATGGAAGTTTAAATTGGACTAAAAAGGCTGCAATAAAGATAAAAAGTCAGACCTTTCTTTACCAATTCAATACACTGCGATCCCTGGCATTATCACTATCTTGTCTAAAATTTCAACCAATGCGTTTTCGAGACAAGACCGTTTTGATTACCGGAGGAAGCCGGGGGATAGGCCGGGCAACCGCCCAGGCTTTTGCAGAAGAAGGCGCCGTGGTCGTTATCAATTATCAAAAGGAAGCAGAAGTTGCAAAAAAATTTGTAACCACCTTGCCAAATGGTCCACACCATCTGATTCAGGCGAATGTCGGGGACCCTTCGGATGCACAAAAGTTGGTTGAAGAAACGATCCGGCTTACCGGACGATTGGACATCCTGGTAAATAATGCCGGTATCCATGAACATCATCCTATCGATCAGGTAGATTATGAGACCTGGCAGCGTGAATGGGAAAAGACCATTCAGGTGAATCTTTTCGGCCCTGCCAATACCATGTATTGGGCTACACAGCATATGATCCGCCAGGGTGGAGGACGTATTGTAAATGTTTCTTCCAGAGGCGCCTTTCGGGGTGAGCCCGATCAACCGGCTTATGGAGCCAGCAAAGCGGGATTAAACGCCCTCAGCCAATCACTGGCTCAAAAATTGGCGCCCTACCACATCTATATCGGAGTAGTAGCTCCGTGCTTTACCGAAACGGATATGGCTGCAGAAATCCTTGCCGGACCCCGGGGCGATGGGATCCGCAAACAATCCCCAACCGGACGGGTAGCCAAACCAGAGGAAGTTGCCAAGGGTATCCTGTTCCTGGCCGAACCAGGCACCGAGTACATGACCGGAGCCATACTCGATGTGAATGGAGCCTCCTATCTGCGATCCTAGTTCAATCCAGAAATGCTTTAGAACACATTCTGGCAATCAAGATCATCGACATCAGGGCTATCGTTTATTCCTACCGGGACACTATTTTAAGATTCTGTCCATGAAGTATTTTCCACGTTACTGAATATGAACCGTGGACAAAGGATAGGTGATACAGTTTGCATATTTTGGGTTCGAAGGCTTAATTGGGGTAGGCGAATGCAAAAACGCCTTCTATGTTTTCCAGTACTAACTTTTCCGTTTTTGCCTGGTCTGCCATCGTACAATTCAGGAGAAAATAAACTTTCTGCGTTGGTAGACCGGAATCATTTGCCTTATATGGTTCATGATCGATGACCTTAAAGGAGGCATTGACTTGCCGGGCAAATCGTGTACTGTACAATTTACCCCTATCATCCATATAATTGAGATCCACCGTGTTAAGTTGCAGTGGATTGGGTCTTGATATTTTTTGGATTGCCCGGTAATGGAAGCCGGCCTGGCAAACAGATGCAGGTAGTTTGTTGTCCTCCGGTAATTTAATCACCACTTTCCCTTTGCTCCCGTCCCTCCAAACGATATCCGCACTCAGCCGGGTTGCAATTGGCTCCCGAATGATCAGTCTTTTTCCGTCCGAGGTTACCGGGGACCAGGTTACACCGAAGTCCCTGGTATCCGATAATTCAATAATAACCGCTCGGCCGTCCTGTGTAAAATTCACTTTGACAGACTGACTGGGTTCAACTGCAGCTATGGAGACCTGATCGATCGGCTGGACGATTTGAACAGCAAGCGTCCCTGAAGAATCCATAATCATGTAATCCACCTGTTGTTCAGCTTCCGGCAAAATAACTGTAACCTCCGAAGTGGAAAATTTTCGGTCACCGATCTTCCAATTCGACCGGACTGGAAGTTCCATACACTGAGCCAAGGACTTAAATTGGAATTCTACACTGTCCACAACATCATTATCCAAAAAACGCCTGGATTGATCAGCATTTAACAATGCGTCGATATCCACGTCTCCAGCGCCCGATGGTGTTAGGTAGCGAAGTTGCATCTGAAAAGAATTTGCACACAGACCATTGCAGGAATCTGGTCGGAGGGTACTGACGAATACCGGCACCTGGGATGAGTCCCTTATCCATTCGGTATCAAGAAAGTAATGCTCATCCCCAGCATTCAATTGCCAGGAAGTGCCATTTATATCGCCTTTAATGTAAAAGACCGGGTTGGACACCTGTGGTTCCGGAAATTCCAGTGTTTGACAACTGACTAACAATGCCATCCACCCCAATATCAAATATTTCCTCTTCATTGCTCTATCATTATTTGAACCCCCAAACCGAAAGACACCGCCCCCGGAGCAACTTGCTGTAACGATTCCGGATCATTTTTTAAATCATTTTTCCCCTGATACCCCAACGTGCCTTGGACGAAAAAACCTTTGTTGACCTGATACCGCATTCCGGCTATCGTCCGTACATTCCAGTTCAGGTATGGACCGGTAGGCAACCAGCCTTCACTGATCGCCTGGACGACCTCCTGGACTTTATTCGACCGGGTTCCCAGCGTAGGCATCAATGTAATTTCCTGCACGGTCCCTTCAATACCCAGGGTGTAGGATGGCTCCACACCCACAAATACAGACCAACGACCTCGATAGAAATGCAACGCTAAGGGTATGGCCAGATAGTGCCTGGTATCACCATGCATACCTAAAGTTCGGGTTATGGATCCAAAGTCATATTCGGATTGAAATTCCAGTTGCGAATACCCACCAATTGTGTGATTCTGCCCGTACAACAGCCCGAGCTGCAGACCCCATTTGGGTCGAAATTGATAAGTAGTCATCACTCCGGTCTGGATTCCTTGCCACAATCCTCCGGAACCAATATTAAACAATGACCCGAATGAAAGTCCGATTCCAATCAATGGCTCAAAAGTCTGTCCGGCACCTTCCACCGGGGTCGTAAGCTTTTGCATCCGGATTCCGGAGTGACGTGACTCCAACCCGGAAAACATTCTGCCGGGAAGCAATTCAAAGGATTTATACAAAGGAATGGAATGATTATCCGCCAAAGCAAGCAGATCTAACGCCCGCTCACCGGCTGATTCTTGAGTTGGCCAATGTCCTTTTAAAAGCTCGGGTTGCTCTAAGCTGGATGACTCCGAAAGCAATTGCCCCTGTTCGGTCATCTTGCGGGAGGTGGTGTTGGAGTGCCTTGTATCCGAATTTAATAGAAGTGCTTTGTCCAACGGTTTCCTTATGGGATTATCATCCTTTGTTGATTTTTCCAGAAATAATTCTTCCGGTTCATCCTTTCGCAAAGCAGGAGAAGAGGGTGTTTCTTCGGCTGTGCGAATTTGGATTGGTTCGACTTCGGATGCAGGATGCTCTAACCAAAACCATAACATAACCATGCTACCGGCTAATCCTGCGAAAAGCCACAATCCCAGTTTGCGTTTCCGGCGTTTTTGGGCATCTATTTTTTCTAAAGCGGCTTGCCAGTCCTCAGGGCGCATCTCGAATCGGTTGCCACTGAGTTGGCGCGCAAATAATTTATCGATTGGATCTTTCTCTTTCATCTTGGTTGGTTTAAAGGAATTCGCTTGGTGGAGGCAGCATTTGGACTGCTTTCACTCCTAAGTTTTTCTGCGATCATCTCTTTCAGGTTCTGCCTGGCTGCATTGAGATACCATTTGGAAGTTCCGGTCGACATCGACAGGAGGTCGCCAATTTCCGCATGGGTGTACCCATCAATAGCAAACAGGTTAAATACTTTGCGCTGGATCTCGGGTAGTTGATGGATCATCTTTTCGTAAACTTCCACATCCAACAGCAGTTCAGCTTGATTGTAATCGACATGACGACTTTCATGCGCAAAATCTATTTCAACGATTTCAACCTTGCGACGTTTGCTCTGGGACTTTCGAAAAGCATCTATGATGGTATTGATCATAATGCGTTTTCCCCAGGCTTCAAAAGGTACATCCGGATTATAGCGGTTCAAATTCATCAATATCTTCAGGAAACCGCTATTCAATATGGCCCTGGCTTCTGTTTCATCAGGCATGTATCGTACACATACCTGCATTAACCAGGGAAAACACGAATCATAAAGCAAAAACTGGGCATGGCGTTGCCCAGTTTTACATTGCTTTATGAGATTGTGGTCCATTGGAATGGCTATTTCAGGTAATAAATTATCGTCGAATCGTCTTTAGTGCCCAATAGCGGGTACTGTCATGAATCAGGGTCAAATACAAACCAGGGACAAGGTTTGAACCATCTATTTTCACGATTGAATTGTCAACATCTAAATTAATGATCTTTTGAATATGTACTTTACCCTGCATATCCTGTACCTGAACAATAAACGTACCGCTCTGATTTATAGGTAGTTGAATATTCCAAAGTGCGTCCGTAGGGTTTGGAAAAACAAGCAATTTTCCTGTTTGAATGTTTCCTTCCGGTTTGGTCAAGCTGGATTGGAGATCGTGGGTTTGTTTTACTTCTTTGTGGTCTGAAATCACTTGAGCATCCCAGACAGCAGCTTGGAGCAACTCCGGATTGTATTCGATACAAGCATTTGATATACAGCCACTTGCATCGGTTATTGTCACGCAATACGCTCCGGGGCTTTCCACTTCGATTACCTCACTGGAATCACCGGTAGACCACTGATAGCTAAAAGGCGCCAGTCCCCGGGCTTTGGCACCCAGCTTACCTCTTGCGGATCGAATATTTACTGCACACGGACCGGAATATTCGAAACAGTTTTCTGCGACACACCCGTCCTGATAAGCCACCCGAACACAATATTTTCCTGCTGCTACTACCAGAATTTGTCTGCCTGTATCTCCGGTTGACCATTTCACTGCGACAATACCTGTATCGGGACGCGGCACAATTGACACCAGAATACCCGTGTCCGTTAAATAACGCTCAAATCCAACGTGACATTCCGGGCCACTAATCTCGATACAATCTTCAGCAGTACAACCGGAGGCAAATCGAACACCTACGCAATATTTTCCTGGCTCCCGGACCACGATGGACCGGTCGTCCGAGCCCGTATTCCATTTCAGAGAAACAACTTCATCTCCCGGGCGTGGTATGGCCGTCAATTTGATCCCCGCATTGGTAGCCTCCCGTTTAATCTCCACGGTACATTTTGCCGAATCGGAACGAGGGACTTCGACACAGGCTTCGGCCGTACAGCCTGTGCTAAATCGAACCCCTACGCAATATTTTCCCGGCTCCCGGACCACGATGGACCGGTCGTCCGAGCCCGTGTTCCATTTCAGGGAAACAACTTCATCTCCCGGGCGTGGTATGGCCGTCAATTTGATCCCCGCATCGGTAGCCTCCCGTTTAATCTCCACGGTACATTCCGCCGAATCGGAGCGAGGGACCTCGACACAGGCTTCCGCCGTACAGCCCGTGCTGAATCGGACCCCTACGCAATATTTTCCCGGCTCCCGGACCACGATGGACCGGTCGTCCGAGCCCGTGTTCCATTTCAATGAAACAACCGCATCTCCCGGGCGTGGAATGGCCGTCAATTTGATCCCCGAAGCAACCGCCTCCCTTTTAATTTCGACGATACAAGGTGTGGAATCCGGTCTGCTTATCTCAATACAATCCTCAGCCGTACAGTTGGAACCAAAGGCAACCTTAACACAATACCTGCCTGGATCCGATACGACAATACGATTCGTGGAATCACCGGTGGACCAGCGAATTCCACGAACCTGATCGGCTGGTCTAGCCTTTAACTCCAATACCGTTTCACTGCCTGACGAAGCTTGTATAATTTCGACCTGGCAGTCTTGTGCCTGAGTGATCGGCCCCAGGAAGAGAATAAGGAGTAGGGATATTATTCCGTTTTTCATATGGTAGTCTTTTTGTTCTTTAATAAATCCATCATTACTACCTTACACGTAGTTCTTCACCACCGGGTTGGTTGAAAACCAATTATTTTTAAAATATTTTATGAAACCTTTAGCTGAGCGGCTTCGTCCTCAAACCTTATCCGATATCGTAGGCCAGCAACATCTGATCGGTCCGCAAGGCGTTCTTACTAAATTAATCCACCAGGGGCATATACCATCCATGATCTTTTGGGGACCTCCGGGAGTAGGCAAAACCACAATGGCTCGACTGATCGCCCAGGAGCTCCAGCGACCTATGTTCGCTCTTAGCGCCGTACATTCCGGGGTAAAAGATGTTCGGGAAACCATTGATAAAGCTGAGAAGCAACGATTCTTTGACCGTCCCAATCCTATTTTGTTTATCGATGAGATACACCGTTTTAGCAAGGCACAGCAAGATTCTTTGCTTCATGCAGTAGAAAATGGTACCGTTACACTTATCGGAGCCACTACGGAGAATCCCAGTTTCGAAGTGATATCTGCATTGCTAAGCCGTTCCCAGGTATACGTTTTGCAACCTTTGAGTGATGCTGAATTGCTGGATCTTGCAAAGAGAGCCCTGGAAACCGACGAAGTGCTCGCTCCGCTACAGCTGACCATTACCGAAACCGAGGCATTAATCCGGCTATCCGGCGGCGATGCCCGTAAATTATTAAATATGCTTGATCTGGTGGGTGGTGCTTTGCAGGAAGGGCAGACCATTACGAACGAAGTGATTACCAGTCTGGTCCAGCAAAACCTAACCCGTTATGACAAAGGCGGTGAGCAACATTACGATATTGTTTCAGCGTTGATAAAGTCCATCCGGGGCAGTGATCCGAACGCTGCCGTGTACTGGTTGGCAAGAATGCTGGATGGGGGCGAGGACGTCAAATTCATAGCCCGCCGGTTGTTGATTTCGGCAGCGGAGGACATTGGATTGGCCAATCCGAATGCTTTGCTCCTTGCGCAATCCTGTTTCCAGGCCATTCATGTTATCGGTATGCCTGAAGCACGGATAATTTTGTCTGAAACCGTCGTTTACCTGGCCGCCTCGCCGAAAAGCAATTCAGCCTACGCGGCTATTGGCGCAGCCCTGGATCTTGTCCATAAAACCGGCAATCTACCGGTACCGCTTCATCTGCGTAATGCCCCCACCCGGTTGATGAAAAACCTGGATTACGGTAAAGGATATCTTTATTCACACGAAGGGAAGAATCATTTCCTGGAGCAGGAATATTTACCGGAAGGGATTGAGGGTACTTCACTATACGAACCAGCTCACAATGGTCAGGAAGAAAAGCTCCGGCAGTACCTGCAAAGTTGTTGGAAAGATAAATATGGGTATTGATCAGTCTTTCAGCAGATTGCGTGAAATCACCAATTTCTGGATTTCGGAAGTTCCTTCTCCGATGGTGCAAAGTTTTGCGTCGCGGTAAAATTTTTCCACCGGAAAATCTTTCGTGTACCCATAACCGCCAAAAATCTGAACGGCGTCATTGGCTATCTCAACACAAATCTCCGAAGCATACAATTTAGCCATTGCCGATTCGGTGGTGACAGGAAGACCCTGATCTTTCAGATACCCTGCCCGTCGGGTCAATAGCTCAGCAGCCTGAATCTTGGTCGCCATATCCGCCAACTTGAAAGAAATCGCCTGGAAATGAGCGATAGGCCGGCCAAATTGTTCCCGCTGTTTGGCGTAATTTATGGCCGCCTCGTAGGCACCTTTTGCGATCCCCAGGGAAAGAGCAGCAATTGAAATGCGACCGCCGTCCAACACTTTCATGGCCTGTACGAACCCCTGCCCTTCTTCACCAAGCATTTGATTTTTATGAATACGGCAGTTATCAAAGATCATCTCTGCCGTTTCGGAAGCACGCATCCCCAGCTTATTCTCCTTCTTACCTGCATGAAAACCAGGAGTACCACGCTCCACGATGAAGGCGCTGATGCCATTTTTGTCCAATAAATCTCCGGTACGTGCCAGAACAACCGCTACCTCCGCACTGATCCCGTGGGTAATCCACAACTTGTTACCATTTAATATGTAGTCATTGCCGTCTTTAACGGCTACGCACTGCATACGCATGGAATCACTGCCGGTATTGGGTTCTGTGAGTCCCCAGGCGCCTATCCAAGCTCCCGTTGACAACTTACTCAGATATTTGGCCTTCTGAATTTCATCGCCAAATTGATGGATATGACCGGAACACAGCGAATTGTGAGCAGCCACCGACAAGCCAACTGATGGGTCCACCTTGGCGATTTCTTCAATCACCGTAATGTATTCCTGATAGCCTAACCCTGCTCCTCCGAGCGATTCAGGAACAAGAACACCCATCATCCCATACTTACCCATATCCTGTAAGACCTCTTTCGGGAAATGCTGGGATTCATCCCATTCCATAACAAATGGTCTTATCTGTTGCTCGGCAAAATCACGTGCACTATGCCGTATCAGCGTTAAACTTTCACTAGCCAACTGAGTTTCAAACATCGCTCCATTCAATTACTGGACAGTAAACTGTAAATCTACAATTTTGTTCGCAGGGCCTGTCGTTATTTGTATCCGGATGTATTGCCCAGGTGGGACCGCCAGGCAATCTACATCCTATTCATTGGTCTATTTAACGAGATAAAACTAAATTCGTCATCAAATGAATAAAACACAAACTATGAGGACTTCCTGGAGCATGCATTTGATACTAGCATTGGTTAGCCTGATAATCATCCCTGCACAGGCCCAAATTCTGAAAAAGAAGATGCCCCCGCCGGTGGTTCAAACCGATACGATTAAACCGGAACCTCCCAAAAAGAAACCAGGAAAATTCAAGCCCTACCAAGAAATCATCACCCCACAAGCGAAGAGTGAAACCGGGTTAATTACCGTTCACCAAATTGATGACAACAGCTACTTTGAGATTCCTTTTGACCTTCTTGAAAAAGAAATGCTGGTGGTCTCCAGGATCTCCGGATATGTCAATAATCTTTCGTTCGGAGGAGCCGGTATGAAGAGCAGGCCACAGCAAGTTATCCGGTGGGAGCGTCTGGGAGATCAAGTCCTCCTGCGATCTGTGTCCTATTCCAGTACAGCAGACCCGGACAATCCGGTTTATGAATCCGTCAGGAATAATAATTTTGAACCGGTCATCATGACCTTTCCCATCAAAACATTTAATCCGGACTCAACGCAGTTGGTCATTGATGTCACCGAACTTTTTACCAGTGATGTGGAAATGATAGGTCCCTTGTCTAAAAACCAACGAAAGAATTTTGAAATCCAGAATTTGGATTCAAAACGTTCTTTTGTGCAATCCATGAAAGCATTTCCTCAAAATGTCCAGGTCGTTCATGTCTTAACTTTCCGCGGCAAGTCCCTTCCGGACAATGTACTGACACAGACCTTATCGGTTGAAATGACTCAGTCTTTTATTTTATTACCCGAGCACCCAATGCAACCTCGTTATTACGATAGCCGGGTAGCCTATTTCAGTGTGAGTCACACCAACTATAGTCTGGATGAACAAAGAGCCGCCAAGGAACAATTCATCACCCGGTGGCGCCTGGAGCCCAAGGACCCAGACGCCTATGCCCATGGCGAAATGGTAGAACCAGTCAAACCGATTGTTTATTACATTGATCCGGCAACCCCTGAAGAGTGGCGACCTTACATCAAGCAAGGCGTAAATGACTGGCAGAAAGCTTTCGAAAAAGCCGGATTTAAAAACGCCATTATGGCCAGGGATGCTCCCTCAAAAGAAGAAGACCCGAACTGGAGTCCGGAAGATGTCCGGTATTCGGTTATCCGCTACATCACGACCGAGATTCAGAATGCTCAGGGACCGCATGTCCATGATCCAAGGACTGGCGAGATCCTGGAGAGCGACATCCTATGGTACCACAATGTCATGCACCTGTTACGCAATTGGTACCTGGTTCAAACCGCGGCCTCCAACCCGGCAGCAAGGGGCGTCAAGTTTGACAAGGAAGTAATGGGGCAACTGATTCGTTTTGTGGCATCCCATGAAGTAGGCCATACCCTTGGTTTACCCCACAACATGGGATCAAGTGTGGCCTACAAGGTAGACTCCCTGAGATCAAGTACGTTTACCAAGACCCATGGAACAGCCCCTTCCATTATGGACTACGCCCGCTTTAACTATGTAGCTCAGCCTGAGGACGGGGTAACCAATTTTTACCCGGGCATCGGCCCTTATGATAATTGGTCTATCACTTATGGATACCGGCTTATACCTGGAAGTACCAAAGATTCTGAAAGATCTACCTTGAATCAATGGGTAAAGGAGAAATCCGGGGATCCGGTTTATCGGTTTGGCCACGTCAATGGTATTGATCCTTCATCACAAACCGAAGACCTTGGTGATGATGCGGTGTATGCCAGTGAAATGGGGCTTAACAATCTAAAGCGCATTGTGCCCCAATTGATCGAATGGTCCTCACAGGAAGGGAAAGAGTTCGAAGAACTGGAAGATATGTACACAGCAGTTATTGGGCAGTACCGCAGATACATCGGGCATGTTACTATGAATGTTGGAGGTGTATATGAATACCGCAAAACGGCAGATGAGGACAGTCCGGTTTATCTACAGGTTCCAAAAACAAGACAAGCTTCCGCCGTTAACTGGCTGAATCAAAATGTATTTAGCACGCCAGAATGGTTGCTGGAACCAAGCATCCTTGAGCGGATTGATCCGGTCGGGACAATGGAAAATATCCGATCACTTCAATTGCGCACTTTAAGTAGTCTATTGGGTAAAGACCGGCTCTTGCGTCTCATGGAACAAAAAGCCTTGTATCCGGTTTCTGCCTTCAGTTTGGAGGAGCTGATGAGCAGTATTCGTGATAACATCTGGAGTGAATTAAAAAACACGCAGACACCGGATGCCTTCAGGCGGAACTTACAACGGGGATATCTGGATGTGCTCAGCGGATTAATGAAAGATGAGGATGCCAAAGTAACGGAATCCGATATTCAACCAGTCATCCGTCAACAGCTTAAGACTTTAAGAAGCGACGTTGCATCAGCCATCAACCGTTCTTCAGGGTTACCCGAGAAGAAAGGCCATCTCGAGGATGTTCTGGTTCGAATTGACCTCATCCTCAATCCAAAAAATTAAAAGGAGCGGAAAGGCCCATGAATTAGGCGGGCGTTCGGGATAAATATACCGATACCACTTCCCGAATGCTCGGATAAATGGGATGGTACTTCTCCAGGAATTCCTGTGGATTAATCCAGGCATGATCTTCTATGTCCTCTTCCGCCTGGAGCTTAACCTGGCCTTCTTTCCATTGCATTTCAAACCAAACTGATTTCTTTAACGCAGTGCCTGTTTTAAACGGATAGGTATGATAGGTGGGAGGCAGATCGTTCAGGATCTCGGTCAATAGACCGGTCTCTTCCATGACCTCTCGCATTGCGGTTTCTTGCAGCGTCTCGCCAGGATCCACCTTACCTTTAGGCAGATCCCAGGACCCACGACGAAAGATCACCAACAGATTCCGGCTGGAATTAAACACCAGGCCACCTGCTGCCTCCAGATAAATGAATTGTTTTTTATAAGTTTCCCACATTTTCTCCAGGTCATCTGCAAAAAATGTAACCTGAGGATATTCCGTCCGTCCGAGATAATTACTAAAAATCTTCTTGTGCAGGTAAGGAACAACAGGTGCAGTAATTGTCCCTGTTAAATTTGGCAATAACTCTTGGGGAGTGGCCAGGCAACAAACTTGAGCTGTGCTGTATATTTTGTACATTTACGCGATGACTTGTGTATGGAAAATTTAGCTCAGGAGATCGCTCGATCGCTTCTACAAATAAACGCAATTAAACTTAGCCCGCAAAAACCCTTTACCTGGGCATCAGGAATCCAATCTCCTATCTATTGCGATAACCGCATAGCCTTATCATACCCCGCTGTCCGGAATCAAATTGTCAATGGATTTGCCTCTCTTGCCAAGTCACTTGCTATTGATGCCGTCGCCGGAGTGGCAACTGCCGGAATACCCTGGGGCGCTCTTCTTGCAGACCGTCTGAACCTGCCTTTTCTTTATGTCAGAAGCAAACCAAAAGAGCATGGAAGACAGAATCGTATTGAAGGCATGCTCGAGGAAGGTCAAAAGATACTGGTGACTGAGGACTTGATTTCGACTGGTGGAAGCTCACTCCTGGCGGTAGATGCGCTCCGTGAACAAAGCGCGATAGTCGTCTCCATTTTGGCTATTTTTACGTATCAGTTTGAAGAAGCCAATCAAGCGTTTAAAGACCACCGCTGTGATTTCCAAACTTTGAGTAATTACAGTGCACTACTCCACGTCGCCAATGAATTAAATTACATCAATACCACCGATCTTGCAGCTTTGCAAAAATGGAGTGCAAATCCACGTGGCTGGCAATCATCGGACGAATCCTAAAATTTGTTGCTCGATATGACACTGATCAAAAAGACAGGTTTAAAGTTTCTGACAAATTATCTTAACAACGCTTCTCCTACTGGATTTGAAGCCCCAGGTCAACAACTATGGTTGGAATACATCAAGCCCTATATTGATGACTACCAACTGGATAATTATGGTACTTTATACGGCATCATTAATCCGGGTAAAGACTATCGGGTGGTGATTGAAGCCCATGCTGATGAGATTTCCTGGTTTGTGAACTACATCTCCGAAGACGGCTATATTTATGTCATTCGCAATGGCGGATCGGATCAAACCATTGCGCCTTCAAAACGAGTAAATATCCATACCGAAAAGGGATTAGTACGCGGAGTTTTTGGTTGGCCCGCTATCCATACCCGGAAAAGCGGCAGTAATGACCTGGTCCCCAAGACAGACAACATATTTATTGATGTGGGGGCTAAAAACAAAGATGAAGTTGCTGAAATGGGTATTCATGTAGGTTGTGTTATCACCTATGATGATCCGTTTGAAATCATCAATAAAGATTTCTACATCGGTCGAGCTTTGGACAATCGTATGGGTGGATTCTGCATTGCAGAGGTAGCCCGGCTCCTCCATGAAAACAAAGTAAAATTGCCTTACACGCTCTATGTGGTTAACGCTGTCCAGGAAGAAATTGGCCTTCGGGGAGCTGAGATGATTGCCAACACCATAAAGCCACATGTAGCATTGGTTACGGATGTTACGCACGACACCAATACGCCAATGATCGAGAAAAAAGCCCAGGGTGATGTAAAACTAGGGAAAGGCCCGGCCCTGACCTATGGCCCTGCCGTGCATAATAAATTACTGGACCTCGTCATCAAAACTGCAGAAAAGAAAAACATCCCGATTCAGAGATGTGCTGCATCCCGATCGACCGGAACCGATACCGACGCATTTGCCTATTCCAACGGAGGTGTACCTTCGACGCTGATTTCACTACCGCTTCGATACATGCACACCACCGTGGAAATGGCTCATCGTGAAGATGTTGAAAATGTGATCCGCCTGATGTACGAGAGCTTGCAAGTCATTAAGAGCGGCCAGAGCTTTAAGTACTTTTAAGCTTGTTCCGGTTTAAGAAATGGATAGACTTCCTTTTGTACACCAATCTGTACATCGGTTTGTGTGCATGGGCATTACTTTATTTTTCCTACGTACACCTTGCCGGAGAAATTCCTCCACTGCCACAGCAAGCGTTAATTTTTGGCGGAACGATTGCATTGTATGGCCTGCATCGGATCATAGGCCTTCGTTTTGTTCACCTGGGTCCCAGCCGGTTTCAATCCGTTTTAAAATTAAGTACCTGGATCATCCTGGTTGCAGGCATTGGCATTTTACTTTCTGTGTACGGATTTGTTTACGCCTCTTCACGCTTGCGCTGGAGCCTGGTTCCTGTAATGGTGCTCAGTCTAGCTTATGCCTTACCTGTCTTTCCGGGTAAAAAGCGGCTTCGGGATTATCCTTACATCAAAATCTTTCTCATCGGTAGCCTGTGGACCTTACTGACCATTGGCATCCCCGTGATGCATGCCAATACCTATTCCTGGTATGTCATCACCCTGTTACTTCTGGAGCGCTTCCTGTTTATTTTTAGCCTGACCATCCCATTTGATCTTCGTGATATCCGTGTCGATCAGGAGCACAAAGTGTGGACCATCCCGATGGTTCTGGGGATCAAGTGGGCAAAGCGCTTATCCATGGGGCTACTGCTGGCTGCATTACTCCTGCTTGGCCTGTTGGTCTATTATTTTCAGGTCTGGAGTCCGCGTGCATATTCCATTCTGATCCTTACTTACGGAGCGGCCGGATGGCTGATCTACAAATCCAAATCACAGGGTTCGGATTATTTCTTTTCCATTTTTATCGACGGGGTGATGATCCTGCCACTACTCTTTGAAGTAACCTGGTATTACCTGCATGAGCTATGGCAATGGTTTTGATAATTGAATTTAAAGTACGGTGAAAGTTGTTCGGCGATTAACCTGATGTTGTTCTTCCGTACAGGTTTCACACGGGCATTTCTCGATCAGTTGACTTTTACCGAACCCCTTGGCCTGTAGACGTTCTGACGCGATGCCATTCTCCACGAGATAATTCACGGCGCTTTGAGCCCGCTTCTGGGAGAGTTCGAAATTGTATTCGTCGGAAGCCCTGCAATCGGTGTGGGATGCCAATTGAATGCGTATATTCGGATTGTCTTTCAGCACTTTGACCAGCTCATTCAAGGCCGGTTTAGCATCCTCCCGAATTTCCCATTTGTCCAGATCGTAGTAAATATTTTGCAGGATAATCTCTTTACCCGGATAGATCCGGTCCAAATAGACCTCTTTATTGACCGTCACTTCATACTGGCCCTCTTCCTTGGGCGGTGCTATAAATTCCAGAGAATTGGTCAGATACCCACTCATAGAAGCATTCGCATCGTATTGCATGCCGTGTTCTATCGGGATGATTACAAATCCATTGATGTTGGCCACGAAGGATTGTCCATTGATGGTCACCTGTGCTTTTGATACCGGTTGTTTCCCGATAATTTTTGAATTCGGATCTTCCGGATTTTCCAATAGCTTTTCGACTACACGCAGGGCCAGATGAATCACATAGGGCTTCTCAGGCTCTTCCACGACGACCTGCGGGGTGTCTGGTAACACGAGGATCTTGGTGAACCGGTAAATATCATCTTTGCCCATGCCATCCCGGGAAGATGAGAAATATCCTTTCTGCAGCTCACCGGAATGCAACGTGGCTTTGCGATCTATGATCATACCAAAATCGTCTGATCCACTATTTACCGGTGGTTTTAAATTCTGTGGTGGAGCCCACGAACCGTCATCCATGACATAGGTCTGGTAAATATCGAGTCCACCCATGCCCCCTACCCGATCTGATGCAAAATAAAGGGTGTCCAGGTCAAGCCAGGGAAAAGACTCATTGGCCTGGGAATTGACCCGGGAACCAAGGTTGACTGGGTCACTCCAGTTACTTCCGGTCAGCCGTGTATAATAGAGATCATAGCCCCCTTGTCCGTTAGGGAGATCGGAGGAAAAGATCATTATACTGTCGTTGGCTGCCAAGGCAGGATGCCGGTAGTTGGAGCCCGGTTGAATAAAGGATAACACTTCCGGATCTGACCAGACATAGGGTCCACGTCGGGTATAATAAATCTTGCAAAAATCACGCGCTTCGTCCGGCGAAGAACACCGGGTAAAAAACAGGGTTTGGTAATCGCGGCTAAAAGCAAGCGGGCCCTCATTTGCATCTGAATTAATAACATCATCAAACGAGCGGGGATCCTCACCAAGTCGATGTGCCGGGGCAAGAAAAATGTCTGAAAATTTGCGACCGGTCCAATTAAAATTATACTCACCCGCACTCTGGCTCCGGTCCGATACAAATGCGATCTGGTCATCCAGATACAATACCGGGCTGTAATCGGATCCGGGGCTATTGAATGAAAGTGGTTCAACGGTATAGGCTACTTTATTGGTTTTCCAGACCATCGCCGTTTTACAAGCCTGCATCTCCTGCTTGGCAATTAGCTGAAATTCCGTCCGGTTACTCAGTGCTTCAAAGAGTTTATAAGCGGAATCATACCTTTCCAGCCGCTTCATAATGACCGCATAGTCAAAGAGGGCTTGCTCACCATAATCCAGATCGTAGGCCGTTCTGAACCACTGCAGAGCCTGATTAAGGTCATCATTCGCGGCAAATGATTTGGCTATTAAATAAGCCTTGCGCGCTTTTTCTTCCTTAATGTTAGCATGTTCGTATTCATCACTAAGGAGTTGTATGGCTGTCTGATATTGAAGGTATTGATAAGCTTCTTCACCGGATTTTAGTTTCTGGGTCCCGGAACAGGAAACCAGAAATCCGAAAAGAAAGAACAAGCCAATGTTTTTATAGTGTTGCATTGGAAAAAGATACCACAAAAAAAACGGAAATGTTCCCGGTGATGTTGCAAAAAATAAGAAAGGTTGGTCTACAAATGCAAACCAACCTTCCATGTATATTCGGATAACTTTCTTACTATTTTATCCCGGCAGCTTTCGAGAAATGCTTTTTCGAAGTGCTGGCTTTCGTCGATGTCAACTCTTTGGTCATGTCTACCATGATCGGCGTTGCAATAAAGATTGACGAATAGGTTCCTACCCCGATACCCACCAAGATGGCGAATGCAAATCCTTTAATGCTCGAGCCTCCAAACAGGAACAGTACCAAAACCACAAACAAAGTCGTCAACGAAGTGATCAACGTCCGGGAAAGTGTACTGTTGATCGCATCGTTAATAACGGCGAATTTGTCCTTTTTCGTGTACTCATTCAGATATTCCCTGATCCGGTCAAATACAATCACCGTATCATTAATGGAATAACCGATCACCGTCAGAATGGCCGCGATAAATGCCTGGTCAATCTCCAGGGACCAGGGCACAATGCCTTTGAGCAAAGAGAATATCCCCAGCGTAATCAATGTGTCGTGGAACAACGCTATAACGGCGCCCAAACTGAACTGCCAGCGGTTAAACCGTATAAAGATGTAAAGGAAGATCAGCAAGAGCGAAAATAATGTGGCGTAAACCGAGCTGGATTTGATGTCATCCGCAATGGTCGGTCCCACTTTACTGGAACTGGTCACGTGCGTACCCGAACCTTCGGGTGATTTGAAGTTTGCTTCATCCAGATTTCCTCCCATTAGGCCGTTGATCCCGCCATACAACTGATCCATTACCCGGTCAGCTGCATCATCAGCCTGATCATTGACTAAAAAGTCAGTGGTAATGTTATACGTATTTGAAATATCCACTGCTTTAACTACCGGTGTTTTCTCGAAAGGTCCCGTCAGCGCATCACGAAGTTCCTGGGGACTTACGGTACGCTCAAACTGAACGTTGTAAGAATAGCCTCCCTTAAAATCAACGCCCAGGTCAAACCCGCGGAATAGCATCGAGGCGATACTGATCAATAAAAGGGTTCCGGAGATCATATAGGCAACACGGCGCTTGGTCAACCAATCGATGTTAACCTTCGATAAAACGTTTTCAGTTGATTTGATGGAGAAGGTCATTCCGCGTCCTTTTTTGGTCCACCAGTCAATGATCAGGCGGGAAACCAATACTGCGGTAAACAATGAGGACAGAATTCCTATCATCAATACTACGGCAAAACCTTTGATTGGGCCCAAGCCGAAATAAGCCAGGACGATAGCGGTCAAGAAACCGGTTACGTTAGCATCAATAATGGCTGAATAAGAATGTTTGAAGCCATCAAATATCGAGTTTGACAAGGATTTGCCTGCGCGTAATTCCTCCCGAATACGTTCGTAAATGATTACGTTCGCATCCACGGCCATACCAATGGTTAACACGATACCGGCAATACCAGGTAAGGTAAGCACCGTTCCGAGTGAAGCAAGGGCTCCGAAGATGAAAAACAGGTTCAGCAACAGGGCGATAATCGATACGATACCGGCACCGCCATAATAAATGATCATGAAGATCAGTACGATCGTCAAACCGATGATCATCGAACGCAATGATTTGGCAATATTATCATGCCCCAGAGATGGTCCTACCAGGTTTTCCTGGATGATCTTTGTCTCGGTAGGCAACTTACCTACCTGCAATATATTGGCAAGGTCTTTAGCTTCCTGCAATGAGAACCCCCCTTCAATCTGTGAGTTACCATCTGTAATAGGCGTATTTACTCGTGGTGCAGAAACCACTTCGTCATCCAGGATAATGGCAATTTCCCGGTTATTATCCTGGGCGGCCTTAGTGGTCATCTCACCCCAAATCTTGGCGCCACGAGGGTCCATCCGAAGACTTACGACAATCTGGTTTTGTTGATCCTGGGTTTCATAGGCATCGACCACACGGTCGCCCTGCAAGGGCGCAACACCGGTGCCACGCGGAATTTTAATGGCATACAACTGGTATGCATTGGTCAACTGGCCGGTATTTTGGTCCTTGATCCCCTTCTGGCTCCATTTGAATTCCAGGTCTCTGGGGAATAAACCTTTAATATCCTGACGATTCAGGTAATTGGTAATCTGCTCCCGTTTATTCTTATCGGCAATACCCATGACCGCCGGGCTTCCTACCGCTGATTCCTGCGTGTATAAATTCGGCTGGAAGATGGTGAAGAGAGGACCTGCTGTCGTTTGTTGACTGTTGTTGCGCTCAACCAGCTGGAAAGTATCTCTGCCGGTCAGCGTGTCCCGGTATGGGATCGTGTCAAATGTAATGGCTTCGACAACCTGCGTCGTATCGCCTTCATCCAGTTTTTTCAGGCGCTGGTCGGCAGCATAAAATGCATCCAATACGCCCGGATCGGTAACACGGTAGACGTCCCAAAATTCCAGCTTGGCGGTAGCTTGCAGGTAACGGCGTGCACGCTCCGGGTTGCTGATACCAGGCAATTCGACCAGGATCAGGTCCCGGCTCTCGTCCTTGGAAACGTTTGGTTGTGTTACCCCAAACTTATCAATCCGGTCTTTAAGCATTTTATAGGTCAGATCAACCGTCTCGTTTGCTCGCGTACGCAATAAGCGAATGATGTCATCGTCAGTGCTCTCAATGTTGATGTCATCGCGAAGCGAAGCGTTGTTGCGGAAGATGGCACTCAGTTTCTTGCCGTTGGCTATTTTGGAAAACTCTTCACCAAACAGGGTGATGAAGTCCGTTTGTTCGCTGGTAAGTCTATTTTGTGCATTATCCAACGCCTGCAAAAAGGTAGGATCCTGATTGTTGTTGGACAAATTCATCAGAAAGCTCTTCAAGTCAACTTGCAGAACGGTACTCATACCACCCTGCAAATCAAGACCTAAAGCAAGTTGTTGCCTCTTAAGTTCCTCGTAATTATATTTCTTAATTCCGGGAATATTAAATACGGTTTCGGTCGACATGGAGTCGAGATACCTCGATTTAGCATCGTTGTAGGCAGTTTGTTTAGCCACTCCCTCGGGCAAATCCGCCGAGACCGAAGTAGCATAACGCTCTGCGGCCTTCTCTACTTTATTCGTAGGGATGATAAAGAGATATTGTATGGCGCTTACTACCAAGAGTAAGAAGAAGAAGAATCTGATTAATCCTTTGCCTTGCATGTGCTATGAACTTTATTCAAAAACCTTTGTGAAAAACTGCGCAAATATACAGGTTTCATGTTACTTTTTAGCGGATTGCCCTGAAAATGAACCAATAAAAGATATGTTATAAGAAAATATTTATTATCTAACTGATTATCAATCCATTAACAGCTACTCCGAGGGGTGTGCTCACTATCAGAGCACCCCATCCTATCCCGGTTAAGTTAAGAGCATCCTAACATTTTTGATAACGGGAATGCTTCCCGGGTATTGGCTCAAAAAAGTAGTATATTGCGCTGCCCCAATATTCATTCACCTAAAATTAGAAACATTATGGGTTTATTTTCATTTCTGAAAAATGCAGGAGCAAAGATCTTTGGAGGATCCAGTGCACCGAAATACGACAAAGTGGAAGCTTTGAAAAAAGCGGTTACCGATCTGGGATTTTCGGTCAATGACTTCGACCTGGATGTCGATGACGACACCGTTACCGTATACGGCACTGTCCCTACCCAGGCGGAACGGGAGAAGATTATCCTTGCCCTCGGGAACGTCGATGGCATCGCCACAGTCGATGACCGGATCTCGGTTGTTCCTCCGGAGCCGGAGGCAGTTCCTGAACCGGAAGCTCAATTTTATACCGTTCAGAAAGGCGACTCCCTTTCAAAAATTGCCAAAGCATATTATGGCGATCCGATGAAATACCCGGTTATTTTTGAGGCCAATAAGCCAATGCTAAAGGATCCAAACCTGATCTATCCGGGACAAATGTTGCGTATCCCGCCTTTAGACTAAACAGAAATCAAAACGTATAAAACGTAAAAAGCCGGATTCTCACAGATCCGGCTTTTTTGTTTAACCCAAATCATGCAATAGAATTCGTAGCGAGGCGCATTTATGCGATAGGAGCAAGGACTTCGCTAAGGAGGCATAGCGAGCTATGGCGACGAGGTGAAGTGCTTGATACTGAAACAGAAATGTGCCGTAGCAGAATACTTTTCAAGCCCATATATCAGAACAAATTTGAAATTTTTAGCCATCAAAATCAGCAGTGAAGAGCGCATTAAATGCTTTCGGCACATCTCTAATGCAATGCATTAAGAACATTCTGGTTCACAGTCACTTGAATGCCAGGTATGTCCTAAATATGGGTCTATTGCATGAAATGGGTTTAGGCAACTCTGTTTATGTCCTCATTCGCCAGGAAATGTCCGATATTTTCGGCCGAAATGGAGATGAGCCGCATGCGCGCTTGTTTGCTGGTCCAAGCCATATGCGGTGTTACCCAACAATTTGGTAATGAATAAAAAGGATGATCCGCCGGAGGGGGCTCCTGATTCAATACATCCAAAATAGCCCCCTGGATCAGCTTATTGCTCAATGCGTAAGCCAGTGCATCTTCATCGACTAACCCACCCCTTCCCGTATTGATTAACAAGGCGTGGCTTTGCATTTTGCTTAAACTATCAGCATTAATGAACTGATGGGTCTGATCGGTCAGGGGTACATGCAACGAAATTACATCACTCGTTTTTAATAATTCTTCCACGCTCACCATGCGCATCCAGGGTTGTCCATCCCGCTCAGGATGCTTATGATAAGCAACTACGTTCATGCCCAACCCATATGCCTTGCGGCCAACCGATGCTCCTATCTTACCAAATCCGACGACTCCCATCGTTTTGCCTGCAATCTCCTGACCGGCATGCAGGGTGTACGAAAAATCCGGGCACCTTGACCAGCCCCCCTGACGAACGTCCATGGCATGACTTTCGATACGTGTTTGCCAGGCAAGCATTGCAGCAATAACGTATTGAGCAACCGATTCGGCTCCATAACCCACGGCATTGTAGACCTTGATCCCCCGGCTTCTGCATGCTTCAAGGTCCACATTATTGTACCCGGTCGCCAGAACGATGATACCCTGCAAGTTTTCCAGGCTTTCAAGCTTTTTACGGTCCAGTACAAATTTATTTAGCAGGACCAGGTTGGCGTGCTTCGCTCTATCCAGCCAATTGGATTCATCCGACCGGTCGTAAACATCCAGTCTGCCGTATCGCTCAATTGGCTCCCAACTGATATCTCCCGGATTATTGGTGTATCCATCCAATACGACCATCGACAAATTGCTTCCCTGCATGATCTGGTTTTGTCACTCAAAATACCAAAACCGCTGTAATATTGGTTTCTTGCCCTTGCTGATGAAACATATGGTCGCTTCAGACGTTCTTCATCATGAATTATACAAAATGGTTTAGCTATGTCCGGCAAACTCTTTATGACCTTATTGATCACCTTTTTTGCTCATCAGCAAAAGATCGCACCTGCACCGCCCGACCATAGCTCCTGGACGCAACTCCTTGCAAAGTATGTCGATCCTCAGGGCCAGGTCAATTATCAGGGGCTAAAAATTGATCAGGCGAACCTGGATGCCTATTTGCAATTGCTGGCCAGCAATCCGGTGCAGGAAGAATGGTCCCGGGCAGAAAAGCTCGCTTACTGGATCAACACGTACAACGCCTACACCATCAAGTTGATCCTGAATCATTATCCGGTAAAATCCATCATGGATATCGAAGGCGGGAAAGCATGGGATAAAGTGTGGATCAAACTGGGAAATAAATCCTATTCGCTGAACCAAATTGAAAACGAGATCATTCGTCCCCAATTCAATGAACCGCGAATCCACTTTGCGGTAAATTGTGCGGCGAAGTCCTGCCCTCCCCTGCTGAATGAAGCCTGGATGCCCGGCACACTCGAATCGCAGCTGGAACAGCGAACTAAAGCTTTTATCAATAATTCCGCTTACAATACCATAAAGCCGGCGAGTGTCCAGGTCTCCAAGCTATTTGAATGGTATCAGCAAGACTTCGGCAACACCATCACCTATCTGAATAAGTTTTCCACCACAACGATCAAGTCAAACGCCTCGGTAACCTACCGGGAATATGATTGGGCTTTGAATGGGCGATAGCCGCTTGCCTCCTACACCAAATCTGGCCGAAGCACCGATTCGTCTAAGTTAAAATTTCCAATCGGCACGAACCAGCAAATTTCGGGGAGCGTCCAACTGTCCAGGCCGCGATGCATACTCCGCATTAAATGCATTGCGCAAGATGAGGGAGACGGTTACCGGCCGGATATCGTAAGAAAGGCGTGCATCCCATACCTGAAAGCCTCCGTGGGTTTCCCGGAATGATTTTACGCCGGGTATCACCAACTCAAAGATGCTATCGATGGCCTCCATTTTACTTAGGTACAACGTGCTGGTTCCAACCTTCAATCGATGGAAAGTCCATTGCCAGTCCATGGTAAACTGATTCTTGGATCGATATTTCAAAATGTTGTAGTCAACAGAAGAGCGTTGACTATCCAACTCCGTAAATTCCTGAAAACGCGGATCGATGTACGTATACCCGGCCAGAATGGACATGGGAATGCCCCATAATTTAGCTTCCCCGGCCAGGCTTATTTCAAATCCTTTAATATCCGTATTGCCGATATTTTGCGATTGGAACCCTCGGATAAAACCGGTAAATACAAACTCCATCATATCCTGGTATTGGCTCCAAAAGGCGGAAGCGTCCAGGAAGCCACGCCAACCGCCAACCTGGATGCCTTGTTTTATGCCAATTTCAGAACTCCAACCCGACTCACTTTTCAAGGTTGGATTTGGGGTGATCAGTGTTGTTCCAAATGAAGTCTGAATGAATTTCTCAGCAATTGACGGAAAGCGAAAACCTTGACCCCAAGATGCGCGCAGGAAGGTAAAATCCAAAAGTTGCCAATTAGCACCCACCCGCCAGACCGGTTTGTCCTGGATCTCTTTCCCCCCCGGGAAAGAATAATCCCCCAGTTGGCTAGGGCCTTTGAGTACAAAGTATTCATACCGCCATCCACCGGACAACGTCAGTCGGTCATCGATCTTTTTGGAAAACTGGGCGTAAATACTGGCATTTTGCCCGACGAAGGTGCTGTCCCCGTATAATTCCGCATTTACCGTACTCCGGTTGTAAACCAACCCTCCGGTCACGTTTGCGTCCCAGTCCGGCAGGTCTTTGCTGTATTGATACTCTGTAAATATATTGACGGAAGCATTGGATTTACCGCCGGATACGTTGTTATCGATTCCCAGGATCCGCCCCTGAATCCGGTGCCTTCCGCCCTTCTTGGCAAAGTAGGTAAACTGTGGATCGATGTAATATCGAAACCGTTTGGATTCCGACTCGGTGCCTTCGGTCGGTTGATAGGCGCCAGCTTCTGCATCTTTCCAGTAAAAAAAGCTGCTTGTCCTGCCTTTGTTAAGGTAAGCACCCAATGAAAGCGTAGCCCGGTCACTGATCCGGTACCTGGTCTGAATTTCACCTCGTCCATAATGTCTTCCCGACCCTTGTGCAAAGCTGTTGCCATTAGTCAAAAAGCCTCCAAGAACCAGATCAAGTTTGCCAATTTTTTCTTTGTGACTAAACTCAAGGTTCCAGGCATGGGGGGCCGAATCCCACCATTTTTTTGCCGGGTCCCGTGGTGCAAAATAATGCGTGTAGTAAGCGCTGATCTTAGTCTCCGGTTCACTGCCCGGGTAAGTCGTTTGAAAATGAATGATGCCATTGAGTGCGCTTGAACCGTAGAGCGCCGAGGAAGCCCCTTTAACCACCTCGATTTGACCAAGTGTTTCCACCGGAATATCGTTCCAGTTGGGATAACCAGCATCGGTTTGCAGAGCAGGCATATCATTCAGCAAAAGCAATACCCTGCTTCCTGCGCCATAAGAAAACCCTGAACCACCGCGTATGTTGGCCTGATCACCGACAATGGTGACACCAGGGACTTTCCCCAAAAGCTCTTCCACAGAAGATGGGCTGTTGCGTTGAACCATATCCGGCTTGATCACATCCAGGCTGATGGTTGATTCGCTGAGCGGTCGAGCGTACCTGGAGGTAGTGACTACGGCGGTTTGCAATAGATTCTCAGCCAACACCATTTCAATGAGTACGTTTGTATCCCGGGTAAGGTCCAGATCCAGCTTCAAATTGTCATAACCCACGTAGCGAACGTCAAACTGATAATGTCCGGTTTTCAGGTCCAGCTGGAAGCTCCCGTCTGCATCACTTAGGGTACCACCCCCTGAAAATTGGATGGTTGCTGCTACCAATGGCTCCTGGGAATGACCATCCACGATCTTACCGGTAAGTTTGATGTCCTGGGCTTGTAATGCTAGAGCAGTATAGAGGACCAAACAAAAAGTGAAACTCCAATTGCCAGGCTTTAACATACACAGCTCGATTTATTTCTCAAAAACCGGTTATATTTAAAGGAAATGTAAGAAATATTTATGAAAGGATATTTACACCTCCTCGCAACAATGCTCCTGCTTTCTTTTCTCGCCCCGCTCAAGGCGCAGGTCTGCATACCGGATACCATGGCCCTCGATTCGGGATCCATCATCGCCCCAAGACCCTATATTGAAGGGGACAGTACATCCGGAATCAAGAAGGCCGCTTGCCAGGGCGAGTCTTACGAGCTCGTTTTTACCATGTTCATTCCGGATGTTGTCGTTAACCAAGGTTTTCCACTGGCTCTGAACTATGCACAATTGAATCCGACGACTGCGGTGAAAGGGCTTCCTGCCGGTCTTACCTACACCTGTAATCCTGAAGATTGTAAAATGTTAGCACTCCAATACGGTTGTGTGGTATTAAGCGGTACCATTGATGATACTGTGACCGTAGGTAGTTATGATTTAACCATTGATCTGACTCTTGGCACTGTACTTGGCCCAATTGAAGCTCGAGTACCGGGACCATTGTTTCCGGGAGTCTATTCCATAGAGGTCCGTGAAACAGGTCAATGCGAAGAGGTATCCTCCATTGAGGTTGAACCTCAGGTAGTAAGCAAGTTTAAGCTCAAGTCCAATCCACTGACGCCATCTAGTACCCTGACCATTTTTGCAGATCAGGAATCCCGGACGACCATCACCATCTACGACCTGATGGGACGGGTGACTTCGCAGAGAAAGGTTCAGCTGGCCGCAGGAATGAATGAGTTCCCTGTTTTCAATGAAACCTTGGCGGCAGGAACTTATTTTATTGCCGTTGGCGAAGGGAAACAGGTCGTCACTAAAAAGGTAATGGTTCTTCCTTAATAAAAGCAAGAAGTACGGTACTGCATTGAAGCCAATTCCAAATAAGTCCCTATTTGGTATGGAAAGGCATTTGGATCAATAAATACCCAATAGAATTATCGGTCAGAAGTGTGAATTACCGGTCTGCGGACTTATTCTTCTTCGTCTTCAAAGTCTGCCGGTCGGGCAATTGGATGGATCATGGATAATTCCAGCCATTTTTCTTCATGTTTGGAAATGCTGAAGAAACTGAAAAAACCACCGGAAGATTTAGCTACTTGCTTGGCAAAAGAGCGAAAGCTTTTCCACAGATGATACGCATAATGCGGTTCCACACGCTCAAAAGGCCGATTCAGGTGGGACAGGATCAGGCTGATGGCTTCACCGCGAGTTTGCGCATCCGAAGGCAGCGTATTCAAGAAATGTGTGTAGCGTCCATCAAAATGCTTATCTACTTCCTGGTAATAATCAAATAAGACTTTGTCGGTCGCATAGGTTCTGATATGGGCAACTTTGCGTGCCCAATTCACCTCATTGAGATCTATCTTTCCATCAGCACCCGCAATAAGGATGGTGATTAAAGGAATGGCATCATACATTTCCTGGGCTTCGGCCTCCGTCAAATGTTCAAAAGCTTGGATCATGTCGGCTTGCTTTAAAATCGCCGCAAATTTAATAAAATGCCTTGCTAATACAACCTCCACCGAAATCAATTATCTCAAGATCCGGAAATCATGACCCCGGATCAAAATACGCAGCGGTCCCAGACAGATCTACCGGCAATCAGCCCTGCTTTCAGAAGAGGAAAAGCAATAAGTGCTGAGACAGGAGGGCTTACCGGCTCCATATTGCGGCAAAAACCAACCGACTACCCGCACGACCATAAACCCCGGATCCGCCATGTCTTACAGAAAATGTAAGTGATTTTCATATAAGTCTTTTATTAATTTAAGACCTTCGTAGGCTAAACCGACCTGCAGTTTGGCAAAACAAAAAAAGAATCCGGAACCTGAAGCATCAAAGGTCACTCCTTTAATGCAACAATATTCCCAGTTGAAAGGGCAATACCCGGATGCGATTTTGCTGTATCGGGTTGGCGATTTTTATGAGACATTCGGTGAAGACGCGGTTAAAACTGCGGATGTCCTTGGTATTGTGCTCACGGCACGGAATAATGGGGGCAGCGATGTCGAGTTAGCCGGATTCCCGTACCATGCGTTGGACATGTACTTGCCCAGATTGGTAAAAGCAGGTTTTCGGGTAGCCATTTGCGAACAATTGGAGCAACCCAGCAAGCAGAAAAAAATCGTTAAACGCGGGGTCACCGAAATGGTTACGCCCGGGTTAGCCTTAAATGATAACCTGCTGGATTTTAAAGAAAATAATTACCTGGCTTGTTATTTCCATGCAGGTCGGCAGGAGGATGCTATTGCCTTTCTGGATATCTCTACCGGTGAGTTTTACATTGCCGAAGGCTCGACGGCATCTATAGCCAAACTGCTACAAAGCTTCTCCCCCGCTGAAATCATACTGCCCAAGGGATCGGTGCAGGCTTTTAAGCAGCATTTTGGGGAAGCCTACTACACCTATGGCCTGGATGAATGGATCTTTACTACCGAGTTCACCCGTCAAAAATTGCTTGATCATTTTCAGGTTTCTACGCTCAAAGGTTTTGGTGTGGAAGATCTGGAAGCCGGACAAATTGCTGCTGGTGCCTCTTTACATTACCTATCCAGTACTGAAAACAACCAATTGGCCCATATTACCTCCCTGCGCCGGCTGCAAGAAGGTGATTATGTCTGGCTGGATAAATTCACGATCCGGAATCTGGAACTATTACGAAGCCAGGGAGAAGGAGGCAAAGCACTGGTAGACATCCTGGATGAAACCGTTTCACCGATGGGCGCCCGGCTGTTGAGACGATGGATTCTCTTTCCGCTTTTATCTGTCAATGCGATCCAGCGTAGACTGGCCCAGGTGGGGTATTTTTACGAGCATCCGGCATTACGCGATGAACTAACCCAGCTGATTTTGCAAATAGGTGATCTCGAAAGATTAATCTCGAAAGTATCCGTGGGAAAAGTAAACCCCCGAGAAGTCAATCAGCTAAAAAAATCACTTAAAATCCTGGAACCGGTCCAGCAGGGTTTATTCACTACAAAAGATCCGGTCCTGGTATCCATCGCAGACAATCTCCAACTATGCCAGAATATCCGGGACCGGATCGAAGCACTCATTCAGGAAGACCCACCGGTTCAGATTCAGAAAGGTCAGGTGATCCGTTCCGGCATCAATGAAGAACTTGACGATCTACGCCATGTCATCGGGCATAGCAAGGAGCTATTACTTGAGATACAAACCAAAGAATCAGCAGCGACAGGTATCACCAATTTAAAAATCGGGTTCAACAACGTATTTGGGTATTTCCTGGAGGTGACCAATAAATACAAAGATGCCGGGCTGATTCCGGATCATTGGGTTCGAAAACAAACATTAACCAATGCCGAGCGCTATGTATCCGACGAGCTAAAACATCTTGAGACTAAAATATTGGGGGCCGAAGAACGTATCCAAGCCCTGGAGGAGACCATTTTCCGAGAATTACTCACTGAACTCCTGGAATACGTGGAACCCATCCAGCACAACGCCCGGACGATTGCAAAACTCGATTGCTTATTAGCCTTTGCCCGAAACGCGGAAAAATTCCGTTACGTAAAACCAATCATTGACGAGCATTTTATCATCGACATCAAGGAAGGGCGTCATCCGGTCATTGAACAACAATTGCCACTGGGTGAACAATATGTACCCAATGATATTTACCTGGATAATGATCAGCAACAGATTCTGATGATTACCGGGCCTAATATGTCCGGTAAGTCAGCCGTTCTCCGGCAAACTGCTTTAATCTGTCTGATGGCCCAAATGGGCAGCTTTGTCCCTGCCGGATATGCCCGCATCGGATTGCTGGATCGTATCTATACCCGGGTAGGTGCTTCAGATAACATTTCTTCCGGTGAATCCACCTTCATGGTAGAAATGAATGAGACTGCCAATATCCTGAATAATATTACGAGCCGCAGTCTGATCCTTATGGATGAGATTGGTCGCGGAACAAGTACTTATGATGGAATTTCCATTGCGTGGTCAATTGCCGAATACCTCCATGAAAATGAATTTGCAAGAGCTAAAACACTTTTTGCAACGCATTATCACGAATTGAATGAACTTACTGACCGATACGAACGCATCAAAAACTTTAACGTCGCGGTCAAAGAGATTGGAGCTAAGATCATATTTCTGCGAAAATTGGTTCCCGGCGGGTCCAGCCACAGCTTTGGCATCCATGTTGCCAGGATGGCAGGCATGCCCCGGTCCGTTATTCAGCGCGCCGAACAATTGCTGGTTCAGCTCGAAAAACGAACCACCACTCAGGAGAAACAGGAAAGAACAGGAATCGCCTCTCTCCCCCAGCCCATGCAACTGAATATCTTCGAAAGCAGTAACCCTGAATTAGAAGCATTACGTCTGGCGATTGAAGAATCGGACTTGCACCGAATGACTCCAATCGAATGCATGTTAAAAATCAAGGAGTGGCAGGACTTGCTGGCGAAAGTAACGGACAATTCACTTGGTTAGAAAAGACGAACCTTTCAGTACTCGCCAGACGGCAGCGGTTCGCTGATGGATAGAAGGCACGTCAATGCGATCAACGTAACGATATTCGGCGGCAACCTCCGTAGGCCTGATGCGTAATAGTATATAGCCATGGTCGTGCAGGTTGATGTATTTCATGGCAGCATTTAATGAATCATGAAGCATGGTTTGCTCAATATGCAAAACCGTATCCAACGGAATGCTTTCATCGGCATTGGCTGACGTAATGGAAGGTGTCGCAAACTCTACAGCCAGTGAACGATGGGATGACCGGTAATCCGATATGGATCTGGGCACCTCAAAAGCCCAGGAGCTGTGGCTATCCCCGGTAAGTAATATTACGTTTTGCACATCGGGCTCCTCCAACCAGTTGAGCACTTTTAACCGTTCAGCGGGATAACCGGCCCAAGAATCCATATTAGGCTTTCGTCCGGGAGCATGGGTTAAAGAGAACAATACCTGGTTTCCGATCAAATGCCATCCTTCCGGTTTTTCCTTTACCTTATCCTCCAACCAATCCAGTTGCTCCTGACCAAGCATCACCTGACGCGCATCAAGATAGACTGGATCATCCACCCCGGAAGCCGGGGCGGTTCGTGCGGCCAGCCGTTCATCCAGCATGTATAAAGTTCCCAGTGGGCCTAAATCGGAATAACGGTACAGATGCTCCATATTCTGGGTAATTGGAAGCCATTCATAATATGCTTCCTCTGCAGCTTTTTTACGGAGTGCGTAATCTCCTTCTTCCGCCTGATGGTTTTTTGCTCCGGTGGTGTACGAATTATTGGCTATTTCATGATCATCCCAAATCGTAATAAACGGAACCATCTGATGCAGACGCATTAAATCGGGATCCAATCGATATTGAGCATAACGGGTGCGATAGTCATTCAAGCGAACAATCTCATGAGGAGGAACATTTTTCCGGTTTAATGATTTGTTTCCATATACTCCGGTTGCGTATTCGTAGATGTAATCCCCCAAATGAACTACGGCAGCGAGGTCATCCATCTCTGCAATAAGTCCATATGCATTAAATAAGCCCGCTTCGTAATTGGCACAACTGACTACGGCCATGTTTAATTCCGGTACCAATTCTTGAGGCATTGTCTTCGTCCGGCCGATGATAGACTGAGCGCCCAAACTCGAGAATCTGTAATAGTAATATTGGTCCGGATCAAGGTTGTTCACCGGCACATGGACCGTATAATCTTTGTCCGGGTGCGTCCTGACTGTTCCGGATTGGATCACTTGTTCACATTGCCGGTCGGTAGCAATTACCCAATCCACGTCAATGTGCTTCATAAAGTAGTCAGGGCTTATCCGGGTCCAAAGAATCACTCCATGCTGGGAAGGATCCCCGGAGGCTACCCCATGATAAAATGGTTTTAGCGCAGGGTTAAGGTATCGCTCAGTACCAGCATGTATTGGTATGGTGACGGGGCCATCTGGCTTGGGAGCGCAGCCAATAACCATTAAGAGAAAAATTGTCGATAAGGCGCAGATTGATTTTTTTTTCAATGTTGCCGTAGGATGCCACATATTATTTCTGTTGGTTCCCTAAATTAAAGGCTTAAAACTAAAGGATGAGAACGATTAAAGCTCAAAACATTATTAAGACAGTAAATTTATTGTTAACCTCTCTGCTGGTCCTGATGGCCTATGCGGATCTGTTTGGTCAACAGCGCAAACCTGAGGAGACTGAGGTTTGGGAACCGGTTCCGCCGGTGGTGACACCGGGGGTGGGTAATCAACCACCATCTGACGCCATTGTACTCTTTGATGGGAAGAATCTGGACGCTTGGGAAAGCGTGAATGGTGGCGGGCCTGCACCATGGATGGTTATGGATGGCTATGTCATGGTAAAGCCGGGATCCGGCGCAATCCAAACCAAAGCTTCCTTTGGTAGCTGCCAATTACACCTCGAGTGGAAAACACCGATTGATACTGCCGGTAAACACAGCCAGGAAAGAGGGAACAGCGGGGTGTTTCTACAGTCCAGGTATGAGGTCCAGGTTCTGGATAACTTCCGCAATCGCACATACAGCAATGGGCAGGCTGCCTCAATCTATAAACAAGCTATTCCTCAAGTCAATGCCTGCTTACCTCCGGGAGACTGGCAGAGGTATGATATTTTCTATAATGCGCCTCAATTTGATTCCGCCGGCAAACTTATCAAACCAGCCTATGTGACTGTTGTTCAAAATGGCATCCTGGTGGAAAATCATTTTGAAATCAAAGGGAATACCATGTATATCGGCAATCCGGAATATAAAGCTCATGGAGACCTTCCCTTGCAGCTGCAGGACCATGGAAACTTTATGGCTTTCCGGAATATCTGGGTTCGAAATATACAGGACTAATAACCCGGAAGATCTGTTTTAGCTCCGGCCAATCAAATTTCTTGCTAAATTTCAATACGGAGCCATATCACTCCAAAGCCATTTATGATTCGTACTCCAGATCAGCGGGTTCGGGTTTTCGTAAGTTCTACCTTGCAAGAGCTTGCTGTTGAACGACTGGCAGTAAAGCAAGCTATTGAAAAATTGCGATTGATTCCCGTCCTGTTTGAACTAAGCGCAAGACATCATCCACCCCAGGATCTCTACCGGGACTATCTCAATCAGAGTGACGTATTTATAGGCATCTATTGGCAAAAATACGGCTGGGTGGCACCGGACATGACCATTTCAGGCCTGGAAGACGAATACCGTATCGCACGGCAAAAGCCGAAACTAATTTATGTAAAACAAGCGCAAGATAGGGAGCCCCGCCTCAAGGAGTTACTGGGGGATATTCAGTCGAGCAATGCACTTTGCTACCGACCATTTTCCAGTGCGGAGGAATTGCTTGAGCTTGTCGAGAATGACCTTGCGATCATGTTGTCGGAACATTTTCAGTCACCGAATACGGATAATTCTCCGGTCTCTTATTACAAATTTGAAATTCCAACGATAGCCGACAAGGTAATTGGCCGGGATAAGGATATTGAGCAGCTAAGGAGTATGTTGGCTTCTGACCAATACCGGTTAATAACCATCTGTGGAGCAGGAGGCACCGGCAAAACCAGGCTGGCTATTGAGACCGCACAACAATTAAAGAATCATTATTCCAATGGAATAATCTTCATAGGCTTGGAAGCTATCACAGATCCGGATCTGGTCCCAGCCGCCATCATTCACTTGCTTCCCATCATGGATAGTGGTAAGCAGGCGGTCAGCGAAACGTTATTGTCCTGGCTCAGTGATAAGCAGATGCTTTTAGTTCTGGACAATATGGAGCAAGTCACCGCCAGCTCCCATTTTATCGGCGAACTAATCCAACGATGCCCAGCATGCGATGTCCTGGTAACGAGCCGAACACCCTTACATTTACGGTACGAGCAAATCTATCCATTAGAACCTTTGCCCACTCCCGCAGATTTATCTACGGAAATGTTACCCACAAATCCTGCCTTTCAGCTTTTCATTCAACGGGTTAGGGAGGTAAATCCCTATACGGTGTTTGGTGTTGAAGATCAATTGGCTATCCAGAAGATATGCACCCAATTGGATGGTCTTCCACTGGCTATTGAATTGGCTGCTTTAAGAACCAGATACATCAATCCGTCGATGATGATCAAGATGATTCATTCGTCACTTGATCTTGCGGGTCAGGGCCCGGTAAACCTTCCCAACCGGCAAAAAACCTTGAGGAATACCATTGAATGGAGTGTTCAATTGATGTCCGAGGACGAGCGTAGTTTTTTTTATTCCCTGGCCATATACCATGGAGGGTGGACACTTGACGCAGTATCCATTTTACAAGCGGATTTTCTTGATCGGATCAACCCGATGGACGTTTTGGAAAGAATGATCGACCTCGGCCTCATTTACCGTAAATTCTCATCGGTACAGCTCCGGTATGACTGGTTGAAAACCATTCGGGAGTATGCAACGGAAGGGGTTAATAATGCCGGGGATCCATCAGAAAAATTAAGATCGTATTACCAATACTATGCGGACCTGACACAAGAATACGATCCTCTACTCCGAGGCCTGAGCGATTCTTCCTATGTCCAGGTCATCAATGAAGAATTTGAAAACATCCGGGCCGCCTTCAATTTGGCTATTCAATTTGAAGACTGGCGAACCGCCTGGAAGTTTCCCGGAGCACTCTCTATGTACTGGCTGTCGGTAGGCAAGATAAGTGAAGCGCTGGAATGGATGGACCGTGCAAACATCCGGATCGATTACCCCATTAACCATTTACCACCCGGCGATCAGGCGCTCTTTGGACGCGCCATCCAAATTAAAGGACTTATTCGCTATCTGTCCGGGCGCTTTGATCAGGCTATTAAGGAGCTTCAGATCAGTATTGAGGCATTTATTGCATTGCAAGATTTACGCGGGCAAGCCATTGGGTACGCCTATGCGGGGTTGTCCGGATTAAGCATCAATCATCCGGATACGGAAAAATGGTTTCTGCGGGCCAATGAACTGGGCCAAACGAGCAGTGAACGGTTTAGTCAGATCCTTGCGAAAACATTTCTGGCCGAACATCGTCTTTCAATGAATGACCCAACCGAAGCTTTCCAATTGCTGGATGAGGCGGAAGCATTGTGCAGACAGGGTTACGAAATGTATCTATCATTAACCTTTGTGGTGAAAGCTGCAACTTTACTGGCACTCGGCCAACCGGAAAAAGCTTTGGCTTACTATGAAGAGAGCCTGCTTCGATACAATCAATCCAGTTTCAAAGCAGCTAACGGGTGGGCTCTGGTTGGTGCCGCATTTTGTCACCTGTGGATGAATGACCAATCCAGAGCCATAGACTATTTCAGGGAAGCCATCGAAAACGGTCGAAACTCAGGTGATGTGGTTATGATCCTGGTGCCGGCAATGGGCCTGGGCATCATCCAGGCACAACAAGGGGAAACCCAAAAAGGAATTGCCCTCTATCTGGAAGCATACAAGACGTTTCAGGCTGCAGAATACAAGCCATGGCGGGTAATTCAAACGACCATTCAGAAACTGAATGAACTCCTCAAGGGATATTCTGTGGACAAAACGGATGATCCTCCATCGGCTCCCGGAATTGATCAATTATTCCAATTGGCGATGCAAATACATGCTTAAGGGAAAATTGCTCGCCGGTTAATTACAACCCATATCCGCTTTTGATTGGAGATCATTGTTAGGAAAACAGTAACCTGAAGGTAGTGTTTGAGGAACATACCGTTTCAGGTTACTGTCGAAGAGGCCATCACGAATAAATGACGCTAAGGCCTGCACCTCTTTGGGCGTTAAACCTAAAGGTTGAAATTCTTTTGCCAGTTGGGAAGCCGGAACATTTTGATTGGTCGGTTGTGCAACATTTTTGTATTCAATGATCTCCTCAAGGCTCTTAAAGGTACCACCGTGACCAAAAAAATTAACGTCAGCCAGGTTGTAAAGCTGGGGAACCTTGAACTTAAACATATCTTCTTCTTTGCCGGTAAATCCCCCTCTCCCGAAA
Organism: Lewinellaceae bacterium; assembly: GCA_020636355.1. Taxonomy (GTDB): domain Bacteria; phylum Bacteroidota; class Bacteroidia; order Chitinophagales; family Saprospiraceae; genus JAGQXC01. The sequence goes on from JACJYB010000003.1 coordinate 334,339, forward strand.
TTGGTCTTGTCTTCCTCAAAATTGCCATAAACACCACTTCCTTCAAGGTCGTCAATACCAAGCGCGTAAAAAGCCATGCTGTTCAGAGCGGGTCCGGTATGACAGGTCACGCAATTCGCTTTGCCAAAAAACAAGGTTGCTCCCTCTTTTTCTTCGGTTGAAAGTGCAGACACATCCCCTTGCAACCATTTTTGAAATGGTGCCTGATCCGCTAACAGCGTCCGTTCATAAGCGGCAATGGCCAAACCGGCAGTGATGCGATGATAGCGGGAATTCTCCAGTTGATCTGGAAATGCTGCATCGAACAATTCTTTATAAATAGACATGGACTCTATCCAGGACCGACTCAATACCATCCGGTGAACATTCAGACCGGCAATTGCCTGCGTTTCCAATCCTTCGTATCCCAGCAAATTAGTTTCTTTGGGCGTTTTAGCGGTCCATGAGGCTTCCGTTCCAAGGTTCATTCCTGTACCTCCAAATTGACCGTTCCATAAGGTTACTTCTTGGAAAGCGCTATTCAGATTTGATGGTGTTCGGATCGGTTGCACATCCATGGAATCCAAAGGGTAATCCGGATTAGGGATGCGACCTTCACCTTTATACCCGAACCCTATGCCTCCATCGGATATAGCCTGACGAATCCCTGCTTGAAATCCGGCCTCCGGATGATGGCAAGTCGCGCATGAATAAGTATGGAATCCGGAAACATATTTTGCCCCTTCAGCCAAATGAGTCTCATGGAATAAAAATCTCCCCAACTGGACCTTTGCATCATTTAAAGGATTACTCGGATCTTGAGGTATGGATGCATAATCGGAGCTGGATGGCAATACAAAAAAGCTAAGGGAACCATTGGGAGACGCGTCCTTAATCAATTGGGTCAGCGTTTCATCCAAATCGTTTTTGGTGACGACGTTGTCTTTTTTACACTGAGCGAACGTTAGGATAGCAATAAAGATAAAAAGCTGTAAATGAGGTCTCATACCAATAATCCTAGTGCTTGATATTACGATAGGTCGGTCTGATTGTGCACCTCAAATAATCGTCGAAACTTGAACACAAATCGTTTTGCCTGGATCAAAATTCATGCCATGATCGATCAGATTAATAATCGTGTTGAAGCCCGAAATGCTCTTTCGATTTGACTTATTGATGACATCCCGACTTAAGATGTTCATAATGTGGGATACTATATATTAGAACTTTTTAGCCATTAAAACCAATCTTGCGATGACTCCCATCACAAAATGGTTTATTGCCTGAAGCACCACATCGACAAAAAGAAGCCCTTGGGGTTTTCTGCTGCAAGGTACCATCCATAAAATGAACCGAAATGTCGCCGGTAATCCGTAGCGGTCCATTCTCGATAACCTCAATCTGAACGTTCGGCAACTTCTCGGAAGGTTCTGTCATATTACGCCGGGACGGATCATTGTAGTGGTAGGAAAGAGCCCCTGACGGGCATTTATCCACTTGCTGGATGATGTCCTCAGTTGGTGCTCCTTTCATATCGACCCACGGTTTATTTCGCGGATCAAAAACTTCAATTAAGCCGTGCCAGCAGATGGTGGAATGGATACAAGTCTCTGGCTTCCACACCACGGTGATTTCACCGTTAGTGTACTCTTTCTGAATTTCTTTTTCTGTGCTCATAGCTTAATGAATTAAAAGTCTTCGATCAAGATACCCATTTTACCCAACTGGTAGTCACGCATAGCTTGTAATACTTCGGTCTGATTCATAACGACATAAGGTCCGTACTGGACGACTGGCTCTTCAATAGGTTTACCCCCAATCAAAATAGCCCGTCCTTCTTCCAAAACTTCCAGCGCCATCCCGGTAGCCTCCGGTGTAAGTAAAGCTACCTGGGTAGGACCTATAACCTTTCCATTAAGCTTATACAAACCGTCCAATGCATAAAAAAATATTTGCTGCCCCTCCTCGACCTCAAATTCGAACCGATCTTTTGCCAGGGCGTATACCTGCATAGCTGTTACCGGTGACAAAATTTTGGCTGGACCTTTACTGCCCAGCAGATGTCCAGCGACCAGTTTGATTTCAATTCCGCCCTGAGGGGATTTTATCACGGGGACTGTTTCCTGGGGTATATTCTGATAACTGGGCTGAATCATTTTGTAGCGTTGAGGCACATTAACCCAAAATTGCACCAGTTCCAACATTCCACCAGACTCGGCAAGCTCCCGGGGTGGGCGTTCACTATGCATAATGCCCATCCCAGCATGCATCCATTGAGCACCTCCAGGACCTACGACGCCACGATTCCCACGACTATCACGGTGTTCCATGGAACCTTGAAACACCAATGTAACCGGTGAGAATCCACGATGTGGATGAGGCCCAACACCTAATTCTCTAACCCGGCTTTCTGCAGGTATTTCTGTCTTCCAGTGATGAATTAATAAAATCGGGTCTCCCCTTTCCATTTCATGTATTGGCAATGCCTGCAGGATCAGATTACCATCCATATTAACCATCTCCGCAGTACTGATCAGCTTTATCTTTTTAAGTTCCATCAAACAATAACCATTGAATTCGTCTTAAGAAACACTTATCGCTGCGGTTGGTTCGAGCTGAATGATGGGAGCCGGCATTTGTCAGAGTTATGTCAAAAAAGCTAACGGGTATAAAATGTATTTGAAGATCCCCGTTCCTTTGTAGACATGGATGCACTTGTACGTCAATTCAGATGGTTTGTTCAAAGTATAACTTTTATCCTATTGAGTTATAACACCCCCCTCCATGGGCAGGCAGATACCATCGGAATGTACATCGATGAACCGGAAATAATCATCTCAGCAACCAAAATGGCTCGTACCCAGGATCAGTTACCGATTCCGGTTCAGGTAATCGGCAAGAAAGAAATCCAGCAAACCGGAGCGATGCGTCTGCAGGATATCCTCCAACAACAGAGCGGCATCAATACGGTCTCCCTCCTCGGCACCGGCGTTCAGATGCAAGGCCTTGACCCTGACTACACACAAATCCTCATTGACGGAGAACCCCTTACCGGCCGTAGCGGAGGCACTCTGGACCTTTCCCGCATCGTGCTTGGCAATGTCAGACAAATCGAGATTTTGAAGGGACCGGCATCCAGTCTTTACGGAAGTAATGCGCTGGCCGGTGTAATTAATATCATCACTGACCAGCCGGAAGGAAAATCGTTAACAATCAGGTCGTTAGTAAGCCCTCTCCAACTTCCGGATATCCAAAGCTCCCTGCAATGGAGTGGCAAAAAAATTAAAACTTCCCTTTTCGCTGATTATTTGAAGTCTCCGGGATACGACCTGGACCAGGATACCTATGGCAAGACTGTTGAACCTTACCATCAGTTGACCTTGCACGGTAAATTCTCAGCCCAGCTGGGAACCTACACAAAATGGAATGCCTCGGTCCGGAATGTAAGCCAAACCCAATGGAATGCCTATGAAGTTACCGCTCCGGCAGACATTGTAACCGGCAACACGTATCAAAAGGAGTGGTTAGCCGCAACTAATTTGACCCACTTCTGGAATGAACACCTCAAACACACCTATCGGCTTAGTTATACCACCTTTAATCAGGACCTTTTATTGCTACGCCAGGAATCAGGAAACGTAGAAGAGAACTTTCAGTTTTACCAGCAATTCCTGAAGCCTGAATGGCAACAAGAATTGATCTATCGAAATCTGACCTGGCATTTGGGGGCCGGGGGAGAATGGGAAGAGGTTCAATCAGAACGTTATGAGGTAACCCGGCGCAGAGCCCACCCATACGGATTTACCCAACTGGAATGGAATCATGGTGCATGGCAGGTGCTTACTTCCGCGCGCTATGACAATTATGTAGATATAGCCTCCAGTCTCAGTCCAAAATTATCCTTAAAATACCAGCTGAATAAGGCCTTATTCTTCGGGGGTGGTTGGGGCCAAGGATTTAAGGTTCCCGACTTCCGACAGTTGTATCTGAACTTTGCAAATTCCGTAGCCGGGTATCAGGTTTTAGGAGCAGTTGAATTGCCCACTGTACTCGCAACGTTGGAAGGACAGAGCCTGATAGATCAATATCTGGTGAACACCAGCCAGTTTGGAAACATTCAACCTGAGCGGTCCAATTCTGGACAATTTTTCATCAATTATGAGGGCACCAACGGAAACCGGATGCAAATTCAGGTTTTCCGTAACGATATCAGGCAATTAATTGAAACACTGCCGGTAGCACGAAGAACGAATGGCCAGTTAATCTATTCCTATCTGAATTTGGATCAGGTGTACACGCAGGGAATCGAATGGACAGGATCCTTGCGGCTTTCTCCAAATTGGCAATTAAAATTATCGTATCAATTCCTGGATGCCAAAGACAAGCAAGTCCTCGAAGCCATTGACCAGGGCAGTGTATACCGGCGTAATCCGGAGACTTTAAAAACCGAACGCCTGACCCGTAAGGATTATGGCGGCCTGTTTAACCGCTCAGCCCATCAAGCCCAAATCCAGGTCCTTTTTGACTCCCGCACCGGATGGCAAGCACAGGCTCGCTATACCTATCGGAGCCGCTTTGGATTTGCCGATTTGAATGGAAATTCTGTTTTGGATGCCGCAAATGAGTATGTTCCAGGATACGGCGTGGGCTACATCTCGCTCCAGCGATATTGGCAAGCCTGGATATTTAAAGCCGGCGTAGACAATCTGTTGAACTACCACAATGCGACCTATCTGCCCCAAATAGCAGGAATCACCCCCTATCTGGGTTTCGAATATCAAATCGATTTTCACAATCACAATCATAAATGATAGAGATGACTAAGAACACATTTTGGGTATTAACCCTTGTCGCATTGGGATTCGCAGCATGCAAAAAAGAAGAGACGGTGACTCCCAGTGAGCCACTTACCGTTGAAACAATCAATAATTTGTTTGCACCAAATGATGAGATTAATCGCGAAACCGGAGAAATCATCAAAGAAAATAACTTCGTAAAGTTCAGTTTCAGTGCCAAGGATACGGTTTCGGATGATTCATGGGACCTGGCATTTAAAGGCACCAAAATATTGGTGAATGGAGGAACCGGTTCTGAAAATATAACGCGCACCGGTCATGCAGGTGCCATCATCAAAGACGGGATTTTCGAAGAGATGTTAACCGCACCGGAAGATAGTGAATACCGCCAGGATAGCGGAACTGACCTGGCCATACCGACCGGCAGCAACAATGGATGGTATGTCTACAACGATGCTGCCTACCTGATCACCCCTATCGCCGGTAAAGTAATTTTTGTGCGGACGCATGACGATAAATATGCTAAAGTTGAGATCCTGAGTTATTACAAAGATGCGCCGGCAAATCCTGATGCATTTACGGATCAGGCTGCAACATTTACATTCCGGTACATCTATCAGGAAGACGGAAGCAAAAATTTACAATAGATAGTATTATTGATCTTTCATCCTTTCCAAGGCTGACCTGATTCCTCGGGTTAGCCTTTTTTGTTTACCGTCCGAATTGGTAGCTTTAAAGCATGTCGAAAAGACCGATCTCCGTTATTCTCCTGGCAGCAGGAACCGGCTCCCGCATGCGGGGTGACAAGCCATTATCTCTACTCCATGGCCAGCCGCTAATCCGGCATGCGCTGAGACTGATCGAAGAACTGCCTGTCCAGGAACGTATCGTGGTGGTTGGCCACCAGGCGGAAAAATTGTTTCCCTTGCTCGCAGGACTCCCGGTATGGAGCATCTACAACCCGGATTTCCTCCAAGGAATAGGCCATTCAATTGCAGCAGGTATTCGTATTGCCTCCCAACAGGTTGAGGCATATATGGTCTTATTGGCTGATATGCCTCTACTGCGATCTGAACCAATCATTGCCATGATGGATGCATTTTTGCAATCCGATGAGTCAGTTTGGTTCATGCGTCCAGTATTCCAGGGACAACCCGGGCATCCGGTTTTGTTCAAAGCCCGCTTACACCTCACATTAAGCAGCCTAAGCGGAATACACGGAGCTAAAGAAATCATCGGATCCAATCCGGACAAGATTCGCCTATTTGCCTGGCCGGATGCCACCTGCCTGCAGGATGTAGATACCCCGGAAGACCTGGAAAAGATAACCAGGCTCCTGTGAGTCCGGTTCGGAGACTAATTCGCCTTTACGTACTTATGTTTTGTATTTTTGTCTTATGAAAACGCAGTCACCTGATACCCTTTCCGTGCGAATTCTGGCATTTGGAATCGCCAAGGATATTCTTGAAGATAACGTAATATGGATGGATCTGGAGCCTGGCTCTAAGGTATCCGATCTCAAGAGCGCATTAATGGAAGCATTTCCGGCATTTGAAAAATTGCAATACGTCCGGTTTGCAATCAATGAGTCTTATGTTACCGACGATGAGATCATTCTGCCGGATGACGAAATTGCAATTATTCCTCCCGTAAGCGGAGGTTGAGCATTATGGAATCACAAATTCATCTAACCGATCTTCCACTTGATCCATCCGGCATCCATCGGTACCTCTCGACACCGGCCAGCGGCGGTATTGTCGTTTTTACCGGAACCGTTCGGGACCACAACCAGGACCTTCGGGTTATTCGGTTGGAGTTTGAAGCCTATGAACCTATGGCCATTAAAGAGATGGAGCGGCTTGCCCAGGTTTGTAGCGAACAATGGCCCTGTCACCGGATAGCGATTCACCACCGGCTAGGAGTTCTCGGAGTTGGTGAAATTCCGGTAGTGATTGGCGTGTCCACCGCACATCGGCAAGAAGCATTTGCTGCTTGTCAATTCTTGATTGATGCGCTCAAGGTTCACGTACCCATCTGGAAAAAGGAGGTCTTTACCGATGGCTCACAGTGGGTTTCAGCTCATCCGTAATTAAACGGTGACTTTAGATTCGAGATCGTACATGCACATGGCAGCCAATACCGCACCAAGAATGGATCCGATCAGTGAGCCCAATACAGGAACGAACATAAGCGTATTTGCCACTAACCCTACTCCAAAAGAAATGCCGAGATAAGACTTGGCACGCTTTTCACTTTCTTTGATGTTGAGTTCATAAACTTCATGGTAGTTATCAATCAGGGTAAACCCAATAAAGTAACATCCAATTAGCCAAGCGATCACAGGCTTAAGAAAGGTCATACCGATCATTCCCAAAGGAATTCCAATCAGAAATACTATAAGCATTTCGAAGGCATAATTTCGAATCGCTATCTGGATCATCCGCTTTTGAGCCGCCACAAAATCTTTCCAGGATGCATGGGTTTGGATCCCGGTAAGTAACTCAATCGCCCGACGTGAAAAATGAAATATAAATATTTCAAAAACGATCAGCAGGATGTATTTAAAACTCCCATTGAACATAAACCCAAAGCTGTCGGAAAAAGCATGTCCGGTAGATGCAAAAGCTTGGTAGATGGCATTATGGTGTTCCTCATTGACCCCATGCTGATACCATTTAAAGAATGAGGACATGAATTTTAAGGAGATCAGCGAGCCGACCACCAATAATATCCGGGACAACCAGCTATAACCCATCATGCCTTTCCACAATTGATTGTCGCGAATGAAATAAACGGCTTCCTTCACCCTACTGAGTGTGTAGATCAGGTCATAAACAAACAAAGAGAGTAAATGGCTTTCCATTCAATAATCCGGTTTAGTTGATTCGGAAGTTACTATGCAAACCTGGGGATATCAATTTTTTTCAGCGTAGGTGCCCTACTTTTCGATCAAGCCGGCTTTTGTTCCGACTTAACGATTCAAATCCGAAAGTGCAAACTAAAAGTGAATCCCGATGCGGAGACCAATTTCCTCACGACGAAAATCCGCTGAATTTACCTTTTTAAAAGGTGATAATCCCTGGTGAAAATAACCTTCAGCTATCCAGCGCTGATATTGGTAACGTATAAGCACATGACCCGACCAGACCTGATTGTAGAGTTTGGTGTTATTACTGTTCGAGACGGTAGAGCCCGGGTTAGCTGTAAAGTCCGGCGTAGCATTCGGGTCCATCTTATCCAACGACTCCAAAGCCACGTTTACCTGGCCGCTTACCAGCTGCTCAAAACGGCCTTCGACACCAAGTTGCCAGTGACGGGCAATCCGATACCTTGCTCCAAAAGGAACCACCAAATAGGATGGTTTTAATTCGGAAATTTCCGACACATAGGACCGGTTGGCATCATTTACACCACTGCCGGCAGCGCTCTGCAAATATTGGGTTATAACCGGGTCAAAAGACCATTTTGCTATCCCTATCCCTCCGGCCAATGACCAGCGTGGATGGAGCATCCAAGCTAGCTGGGTCTCCGCGGACATACCAAAGCCCTGGGATGGTCTGAGTCCGGCAGCTACGCCGAGCGTAAACTCCGGGATAAAAATCCGTTTAGTCCGGTCAGGATTCGGGATGCCTACCCTGACAGCGGGCACTGAGGAAGACGGATGCCAAACTGCATTTAGATTTGAGGTGAGCCTGGGCAAAGGCAATAGGACGGCTTGCTCTGCAGATATGGAATGCTCTGGCTGTTGCATATCACTGGATTCCGTCACGACATAACTTAGACTATCCACATCTTCGAATAAAGGTTGAAGCGCATGGTTGACTCCAGATTGATTTACCTGATGCCTGGAGAAAACTGCCTGATTAATGGGAACCACGTTCAAGGCCACTGTGGACTGATTGGATGGTGAAGATTGAGCGATCGATTTTTCATTGGCACTGGTCTTTTCTTCCGAATTCAGAGCTGTAGCCGGTAATTCCTTTTTCGACAATGCCGGAGCGGATTCGGCAGATGTAGATTGCATTCCAGTCCGGGGAGTTTCAAGGGCTAGCTCTGAAGGTTTATTCCTTTCCGTAGCGATGAAAAACCAGCCTATCAGGGCTAATGCAGCAGCACCAGAAAGCCACCACCAAAGGATGGCCTTCTTCCTCCGTTTTTCCGGCATCTCAAGATCCAGTCTCCGGTGCATATCCTTCCAGGCATTATCCAGCGCTGACGGATCGCTCCACCAATTTTTATCTTGCGAATTGCTCATTGTTCTGCATTTTTTGAATACGGGCTTTAAGGATTTTGCGGGCATTGGACAGATGCCACTTACTGGTGCCTTCCTGAATTCCCAATTTGGTTGCGATTTCATCGTGAGAATGCCCCTCAATGGCAAACAGGATAAATACCTGCTTACTCATAAAAGGCAAATCTTCAATCATGCTCATCAGGTCTTCATAATACAGGGAATGGATAGCCTCTTCCCGGATGGAATCATCCTTTTCGTCCAGAATTAAAAACTTCAGATAGCGGTTCTCCTTCTTGAAATAATCTGAAATCGCGTGAAAGATTAGCCGGCGGAGCCAGCCCTCAAAAGATCCTTTGTGTTCGTATAGGTGTATTTTTTGAAATGCCCTCAGGAAGCCGTTATTGACAATGTCAATAATGCGGTCCTGATCGTGCGTAAAACGGTGGCACATTTGGGCCATAGCAGGAAAATAAAGGCGATACAACTGCTCCTGACAACGACGGTCATTCGCCTTGCAGCCTTCAATAATCGATCGGATATCCTGCGGTTTTGACATTGGCTATTTAAAATAACAAACCGGTACTAAGGGTTAATCGCCTGAATTCGATTCGCTTTTCCAAGGTACGACGATCCCACTGACTTATGTTGTAATTAAAAGTAGCCCGCTGGAATTGATAGCCAAGTCCGATGGTGGCTACCGTATTCCGGAAAGCTCCCAATCGCAAGCCGATTTGTGGGGACCAATAAAATCCGCCGGAAGCATCGAGTAAATTCCCGCTCCGAACATAACTCCAGCCATATCCGGCTGCCACTGCATAATAAGGGCTGACTTGTCGCTCCAGCATGTAACCCCGGATCTCCGCATAGCCTGCCAGGATCTTCTCTACGGATTGTAAGTTAAACTGACTGTAGCGGGCCCCTCCACTTATTCCATAAAGCCGGTGCAGCCGATAACCCCATTGCATATTCAACCCGAATCCAGGAATTAGTGGATTGCTCACATCCTGTCCATCCATGAATTCCAATTGGACGAGACCAAACCAGCCCTTTTCCCTAAAATTGTAACTTTTGAAAAGCTGCGGCCCTCCCTGGGCCTTTTGGTACATGCGTTTGACCGTACGACTATGGATGTACAGCGTCGCACCTGTCACCAGCTTAAATGCATAAACACTGTCTCCTTCCAGTCCGGTAATCGTACCGGTGAGTCTGCTGCCATTTTTCAAATCCAGTACATCCAGATAGTTCACCGGGGCGTTTTGGGACCAGAGAACCAGGACATTCAAACTAAAGACCGTACCAATCAGTAGTCGATAAATCGGATAATGCTTCATGGTTATTGAGCTTGAACCGGTATAACACTTAGTTGGCGGAATTTCTTGGGATCGCTGATATCGTACTGATAGAATCCATCTTTGCCTATAATCATCGCGTTTTCTCCTGAAAGTGTGATGATATCGTAAGCATTAAAGCCTTTTGCGTGAGCTTGCAACCGGTCCCCGATTTTATTTCGATCGCTGGCATCAAAAACTTTAACTCCTCCATCTCCTTCACAGATATACAAATGGTCATTTGCCAGGGACAATCCATGAGGATTGTCCATCGGGTAGGTTGCGACGAGATAAGGTGCATAAATGTTACTGATATCGATGACATCAAGCTCGTTGGTAAAATTATCACAGGTAGTACCATCCCGAAGGGTCACGTAGGCCGTATTACCTTCCACAAATACCGGGTCACAGGCAGTCATGTGTTGATAGCTGCTTACATAGGTAGGATTATCCGCATCACTGCGACTGAAAATATGCATTCCGGATTGGGATCCAACAAAGAGGTATTGATCATAGGGAAAGATGGTCTCAATATCCCATCCGATTGCCTGGCTGCTGGTTTGGACAGGTTGACCTGGATCGGTGACATCAAAGGTATACAGTTGTGCATGATCTACGGAATACAGCCGGTTTTCAGCCAGCGTAAACCGTGCCATTGATCCGCCTATTCCGGCCGCATTGAGTACCTTATCGGTGCTGGATGAAAAGCCTGCCGTTGCGTCGAAAAGGGCAACATCAATAAACAGTTGATTATTTTCCCTCAACCAGGGTTGCCCAGCGCCGGCATTGTCGCACGTGGTAAATTCCTTGATTTCTCTTGGTTCATAATTTACCAGGTAGGCTCCATCCGGTCCCTGACCATAAAGTTTAAACACATCTTCCGTACGCGAAATAAACTCGGGCTGGTTGACATTACCAATGTTAATGGATAATAGGTCGACGTAGGAATCAGCTAACAGGACATCATCTTTGATGGCCATGTCAACATTGCCAGGAATCGGCAAATAGGCCACCTGAATAGGATTTTCCGGATTGGAATTGTCATAAAAATGAATGCCCTCGCGAATCTCATTGATCAGGACATAATTTTTATAGAAGTAGATCTTACCAGGATTCACTAATGGTTGTGCGGGTATGGCTTGAACCTTGTTGTTTCTGAATTGAGAAGCCGTTTGGTACACAGGCTCCATCGTAACATAACGAATTGTAGCGTCGCAGTTATCCTTGAGGCAACCGGTTGACAGACTGAGAAACAATCCCAGTGACATCAGAAGGTAAATTTTTTGCATGACGGTGTCGATTTGTTGTTCTCTCCATTAGACACCTGAATGATCGAAAAGGGTTGGGTTGTTCATTCCCGGTCATTTATTTTTACCGTCTAAGCCAATCAATAATGGTTTGAATAACTTGATCATCGCGCAAAATCCGGTAATGTCCCAAGCCATTGGTTAGCACGATTTCCGGTCCCATCGGATGCTCTTTTGCCTTACTGGCCTGAGATGCCGGCACATCGCGGTCATCCTCATCGTGAATGATCAGCCAGTCCGGGTGTGCAGGCCAGGGATGCGGAAACATCGGAGCAACGGAATCAAAATCCAACGAGAATTTATCCCGGACAAAGGTCCGTATACGCTGAGCCAGTGAAGGTGTTCCTCCGATTTTACCAATGAAATCCATGAGGATAAAATCACTTTCCATGGGAGAACTGATAGTAACCAATTTAGAAAAAAGGATGGCATTGCGGATGGAATAATGTAAAGCCACACCACCAAAACTATGGCCTATCGCCGCCTCAATAGGATAATGACGGCCAAGATAATCGACAACCTGAGCTACCTCAAGAATATTGGTCGTTTTACCCCCGGACTGCCCATGGGCCGGAGCATCCACTGAGAGCACCTGGTAACCTGCTTCCAGTAACGGGCCGAGATACCCGGCTACTTGCGTTCCTCGTCCGGACCAACCGTGCATAAATAAAACAATGGGATCGGCCGGATGCCCCCAACGGTATGTACAAACCGGGAGTCCACCAATCTTCAAGGTAGATTTATGCGCCGTCTGATGGGCAAAATTTTCCCGTTCCGGCATCTTATACCGTATGGGGGTACTGAAAAGTCTAAACGCAATGAAGGTGGCAATCTTAGGGGCAACTTGTTCCAACGTTTTGATGGTAGACTGGATAATCCGTATGGAAATGGGCGCCTTGTGGTGATTTTGCTTCACTTTTTTGGTGTTCTCTTTCAAACCAATCGGTCTGTTCATGTTCAAAAAAATTAGGGTTTTTGGCAATTTTGCACTAAATATTCCTTGACGTGATTCACGGCCCAATGGAGCCGTTCGGCGTCATTCAGCGTTCTGGCCACGATGTTCGCGCCCTCCAGGCTCCCCACCATGGTGGAGGCAATTTCCTCATACGATCGGGAGCAGGAAAATTCTCCCTGAAGCTCTCCCTCTTCCAGTTTGATTTCAATGTAACGGGTCAGCATCTGCATCCCTTGTCTGGCTTTTAGGGCCAAAGCCGGATCCAGTCTGGGAGCTTCCACAGAAATGTTGAAAATAGGACAACCTCCGGTGATTACCGGCTCGAAAGCCATGGAAGCTAATACATCAATGATGATATGGAGTTTTTCCCAACTGGTCTCTGCAAGGTTCAATTTTGACCGGAAACGCTGCAAGACCAGTTGAAAAGAATAATCAAAAGCTGCCAGAGCGATTTCTTCCTTATTCCGGAAATAATTGTAAATACCTCCCTTTTTTAGCTGGGTAGCTTCCATGATATCGCTTAAGCTGCAGGCATAATAGCCCTTGGTATTGAACAGGGTTGCTGCTTGTTGGATGATCCATTCTTTTGTCGGTAAAGCTGCTGGTTTCATTCAGACCAATTGGTCTGTAATTTAGGTATTATTTTGGAACCCCGCAAGCCCCATTTCACGAAATGGTCCATTGCCTTTTATGAGCTAAGGAGAAACATACCAAGACATGGTCAGGAATCCGATGCGAATCTTTAAATCCATGATCTGTTCAGCTGCCTGCAAATGAGCTGACCTGTTGACCCACCTGTTCGGATCACTCCGGTTTTATTCCCTCTGCCCAGCAGATCTGGTACCAAATGGTCGCATGCGGATGCATCTGCCAGTTTTGGAGGGCTTTCAAGCCCTGGTCCAGTAAAGCTTCTTCAAGTAGTTCGTGCGATAGAATAACTGGCCGAGCCTGTTCGATGATCGCACATAAATTTTGCACATAAAAGTGAAATTCCGGCTCCCGGGCATTTGATCCGAAAAACACAAAATCATTATGGATCCTACCACAGCCCACATCGGCCAGCAAACCGACCAGTTTTCGCCCAACATATGGATCGTTGCCCAGAACTTCATAACTACCCAGATAAGCCGACCAAATGGAATCAAATGCTGGGAGTTCCGGATATAAAGTAAATCGAAGATGATCGTCATCCAAAAGCAAGATGCGTCCTCCCGGTTTGGTAGCGCGAAATAGTTCCCGGACAACCTGGAGCGGAGTACGAACATGTTCAAGCAAAAACCGGGTATGGGTAACATCATAAAATCCGACCTCTTTTCTTTCGAGGGGCAATGAATAAGCATCTCCCTGACGAAATTGGAGATGATCTATGCCGCTCGACCATTGCGAAGCCTGGGTAAGTTGTTCTTCACTTTTCTCAATACCTACAACCATTCCGGACGGCCCTACTGCATCGGCCATCATGCGTGAAAACATCCCTAACCCGGAGCCAACATCCAGTACTTTTTGGCCCTTCTCCAAGCGCATTTTAGTAAGGCAGCGGTGATTGAGCAGGTCATTAAGCTGGGCGAGGCGCTTTTGTTCCTCCGCTTCATAACCATGAATGTACTGATCCATCAAACTTTGTTATTGCTTGGTAAATGAGGCAATTGCCCGCTCCAGTTCCGGAAAAGCTTCGATGTATGGGAAATGTCCACAATCGGGCAACTTGACCAGTTTCCAGCTTGAGTTGATCTCCTGAAATGTTTGAATAGTCCTGTCAACCCCTGGTTCATGATCTCCGTAAATGACCAAAACAGGTGCCTTGAGCATTTTTAGTTGACCGGTATAGTCGTAATTAATCAGATCCGGCATCATGGCATTAAAGGTTTGGCTGGTTGTTTCAAAATCCGGCTGCAGGGTCATAGTCAATGAATCGATCCGTTCAGGATCCGCAAACTGGAGTTTGTACATGACCCGAAATAATTCCTCATAACCTTTGGCTTCGCCCAGCATGTAGGCATCCGATTGCTGAACAGTAGTTATTTCCTGTCGTTGTGCCGGAGTAATCCGGTTAAACAATGCATCATTGTTTTGTTGCCATAAGGTGTAGGTTGGTGGCATGCTGTTCATCAGGATCAGATGACTGACACGATCCGGATATTTAGCAGCATAAGCCATGGCCAGAAATCCGCCAAATGAGTGCCCCAGGACGGCCATTCTTTCCAATCCCAAATGCATTCTGATCGCTTCCATGTCATTCAAAAATGTATCCAGCCGCATCATACTGGAATCCACAATATGACCGGAAAGACCACAAGCCCGCTGATCGTAAAATATAAGTCTGGCGTCTTTCGCTAACCGCCCCATCTGTGGCATGAGATAGGTATGATCCAATCCTGGGCCGCCATGACAAACCAGTACCGGGACACCGGATCCAACTTGCCGGATAAAGAAGGTAAACCCGTTCAGAGTGGCATATTCAGCGCTATCCAATACAGCCTGCTCCGGTCCGGAAGACTTACAACCCAATAATAACAATAGGGGGATCAGAATGCGGTACATCCTTTTTTTAAGTAAGATAAGGGTAGAATACCAAAAAGAAAAAGCTGCCCAAAAATGACTTTTGGACAGCAAGCCCTAACCAAAATTAAACAATAAATAAAAAAGCCTTTCCTTATATCTTATCCAGTAATTGCCTTACTGGCTTCACTTACCGTTTTAACTATCCGGGCAGCAACTTTGTAGGGGTCAGCTGCCGAATTAGGACGACGATCTTCCAGCCACCCTTTCCATCCACGATCAACCGTAGCAATCGGAATACGGATCGAGGCGCCGCGATCGGAAATACCATAGCTGAATTTATCGATGGATTGTGTTTCATGCAATCCGGTCAAACGCATATGGTTATCTGCTCCGTAGACTTCAATGTGTTCTTTGATTACACCTCCAAATGCTTCGCAGATCTTTTCGTAGGTCGCTTTGTCTCCTGCAGTACGCAACAAGGTATTGGAGAAGTTAGCGTGCATTCCGGATCCATTCCAGTCACCTTTGATCGGCTTACAATGCCAGTTAACGGCCACTCCATATTTTTCGGCCGTACGCTCCATCAGGTAACGTGCTACCCAGGTGTGATCTCCGGCATGTTTTGCACCTTTGGCAAAGGTTTGGAATTCCCACTGACCAGCGGCAACCTCTGCATTAATTCCTTCAACATCCACACCAGCATCCAGACAGAGATCCAGATGTTCTTCGATGATGGAACGACCGAACGCATTCTTTGCTCCCACCGAGCAATAGTATTGACCCTGAGGTGCCGGGAAACCGCCTGCTGGGAAACCTAATGGTTTTTCCGTTTCGGTATCCCACAAGAAATATTCCTGCTCAAATCCAAACCAGAAGTCATTGTCATCATCCTCAATGGTCGCGCGGCCATTCGTAGGGTGTGGTGTCCCGTCGGCATTCAAAACTTCAGTCATAACGAGATAACCATTCTTACGGTCCGGATCCAGGAAAATGGCAACAGGCTTCAATAAGCAGTCTGATGAGCCCCCTGGCGCCTGGTTGGTAGAACTACCGTCAAAAGACCACATAGGGCAGTCTTCCAACTTACCACTAAAATTTTCGACGATCTTCGTTTTACTCCTTAATCCCTGGGTTGGTGTTGATCCATCCAACCAAATGTATTCCAATTTTGATTTTGACATGACTCCCGAAATTTATTTTGTGATGCAATTTTTAATTGATACTTCAAAAATAGATTGCCTACCCGAAGCACCCATGTTAAATATCAAAATGCATTGTGATACCCAAATGTTACCGGCCCAGCCTTACAACCTGACTATCAATAAGATGTAATATTTGCATTTGTTAGTTTCAAAAGAACTTTTTTCGACTCCCGCACAAGCTTACTGACTGAGAGTCAGAGATTCTGACTACTTTTAGGACTCAAACCAACAACAAACCAGCAACTGCTTATGCCGATCTCTCATGGAGACCAATTATTTAACCTGATCCGGAGTTTATCAAAGGCAGAAAAGCGAACGTTCAAACTATACACCAAGCGTCTCAATAAAGATTCGGATCCTAAATTCATTCAGCTATTCGACATTCTTGACAAGCAAAAGACGTATCAGGAGGACTTGATTTACAAGCGTTTCCACCAATTAAGCAAGGTTCAGCTATCCAACCTAAAAAGACATTTGTATACCCAAATCCTGATCAGCCTCAGGCTCATCCACATCAATAAGAACATCGATATACAAATCCGGGAGCAAATCGATTTTGCCCGAATTTTGTACGGCAAGGGGCTTTACCTGCAAAGCCTGAAACTGCTTGACCGCATCAAAACCATCGCCGAAACCAGTCATCAGGATTTTTTGCTGATTGAGATATTTGAGTTTCAGAAACTTATCGAATCCCGTCACATCACGCGTAGCCGGAAGATTAAAAACAAAATGGAAACGCTGATTGATGAATCGGAGTTACGTGCTGAGGTGGCACTTAACACGGCAAGGCTTACCAACCTGAAGCTTAAAATACACGGACTTTATATCCAACGGGGACACATCCGGGATGAAAAGGACCGCGCTGAACTGGAAAACTATTTTAAGAATGAATTGAAAGCCATTCAAACCGATAAACTTACTTTTTTTGAAAAGATCTATTACTACCAGACCCATGTCTGGTACTATTACATTCTCCTTGATTTCGTCAAATGTTATGTCAATGCCGCTAAATGGGTCGAGCAATTTGATCTGGATCAGGACATGAAGACCAAGGATCCGGACCTGTATATGCGCGGATTGCATTATGAGCTCACGACCCTATTCAATTTACAATGCTATGCTGATTTCAAACTGACGCTGGAAACTTTTGAGCAATTTGAAGCCCGGCATGGACAGGATTTCAATACCACCTCAGAGGTAATTTGCTTCCTCTACCTGTATACGGCGAAATTGAATGACCACTTTATCCGCGGGACATTTGCGGAAGGCATTAAGGAGGTAAAGAAAATCATGGAAAAGCTGGAGCTTTACGACCCCCATCTTGACCAGCATCAGATCCTTGTATTTTACTACAAGATTGCATGGCTTTATTTCGGCAACGGTGACTACTCGAAATCACTGGATTATCTGAACCGGATCATTTATCTCGATGTCGGTCATTTGCGCGAGGACATCCAGATCTATTCCAGACTCTTGTCCCTGATCGTGCATTACGAGTTAAAAAATTACCAGTTCCTCGAATACCAGATTCCGGCGGTGCTGCGCTTTATGTCAAAGCTGGAAGATCAAAATGTATTGCAAAAGGAAACATTAAGTCTACTCAACCGGCTATTGTACAAACCCAATGAAGAGGTATTGACGGAGATCCGTAAGTTCTATCAAAAGGTGGATAAATTATCCCATACCGTGGAGGATCAAAAATCTTTTGTTTACCTGGATATCATCACCTGGCTGGAATCCAAGATGCAGGAAAAGAGCTTACAAGAGGTAATCCGTCAAAAATTCAATAGCCGCCAGGCTCAAAGAATCCAGGCATTAATTGCCTCATTATAAATTCATTATAGGGCTAGCTGGGATCCATTGAATGAAATTCATTGAATCACGGGAACTATTTGAAGTCTTTTAAAATTATTGGGCAATATTGGAAAATGTTTGAATCGTTACTAAATTTGTATTTGCGAAGATGAAAAAGCAATACATCTATATTCCAACTTTCAGCCCGCGATGTTTACCTCGTCGCCCCGGTGGGGCGTGTATATGATTATCAGACCGGCAATGCCGGCGTACAACCACATGAGGTTTCGTTTTCATCACCAATCATTTCGCACAACTTAAAGATGTCCATTCAACTAACTATTGCCAATGCAACCCATCTTCCCTATGTGGAGGAGCTGGTTGAAATGTATCGTCTTTCCGCTGAAGAGCGCAAAACCGGAATTGCCTTGCGCAAACCGGAATATTTGCAAAAGAAAATGCTTAATGGCGACGCGATCATTGCCCTGGACGGGACTTTGCTGATCGGTTTCTGCTACATCGAGACCTGGTCACACCATAAATATGTAGCCAATTCCGGATTGATCGTTAAGAATTCCTATCGCAAGCAGGGACTGGCTAAAATGATTAAAGTGCGTGCCTTTCAGCTGGCACGTGACAAATACCCCAGCGCTAAGGTCTTCGGTATCACGACCAGCCTGGCCGTGATGAAAATCAATTCGGAGCTCGGGTATAAACCAGTAACTTTTTCAGAATTGACCCAGGACACTGAATTCTGGGATGCCTGCAAAAGTTGCCCTAATTATGATATTCTGGAGCGAAATGAACGACGCATGTGCCTATGTACAGGCATGCTAGCTCCTTCCAAAGAAGAAGCACCTCATCTGGACTTATCCCATTTGATCCTTCAACCAAATCCTGTAGACTAATGACCAAAGAACATGTGGTATTGGCGTATAGCGGCGGCCTGGATACTTCATTCTGCGTAAAATACCTCAAAGAAGAAAAAGGACTTGACGTCCATGCCGTATTGGTTCAGACCGGCGGATATTCCCCTGAGCAACTTGAAGTCGTCAGACAGAAAGCCATCCAATTAGGGGCCATACATTTCGAGGTAATCGATGCCACGAAAGATTATTACGATCAATGCCTGAAGTACCTGATATTTGGCAATGTACTGAGGAATCAGACCTATCCGCTGTCGGTGAGCGCCGAAAGAATGTTTCAGGCTCTGGCTATCGTTCGATATGCCAACGCCAGTGGAGCGAAGTACGTTGCTCATGGAAGTACCGGAGCAGGTAATGACCAGGTGCGATTTGATCTGGCGTTTGAAGTATTAGGCAACAACCTGGAAATCATTACGCCCATCCGCGATTTAAAATTAAGCCGGCAGGAAGAAATTGCCTACCTAGAAAAACATGGAGTAACCTGGAGCTGGGAAAAAGCAAAATATTCCATCAACCAGGGCATTTGGGGCACTAGTGTAGGAGGCGCTGAAACCCTGACATCCGATCAGGGATTACCGGAAGAAGCCTGGCCAAAGCCTGTTGAAGCAGAAGCCCCCCTGGAAATCGTGATTGGCTTTTCAGAAGGCGAGCCTTCCTCCCTGAACGGAGAAAAGTTCGACCACCCTGTTCAACTCATCGAAGCCCTCGAAACGCTGGCAACCCCTTTCGGCGTTGGCCGGGACATGCATGTTGGTGACACAATTATTGGCATCAAGGGTCGGGTCGGGTTCGCGGCGGCTGCAGCATTAGTCCTAATCCGGTCACACCATTTGCTGGAGAAACACACCCTGGGCAAATGGCAACAATACTGGAAAGAGCAATTGAGCAATTGGTATGGAATGTTCTTGCATGAAGCCCAATTCCTGGATCCGGTCATGCGCAATATTGAAACTTTTCTTAGTGATACCCAGAAATACGTCACAGGTGATGTGCGGGTCCTATTGCATCCTTATCGATTTGAATGCCTCGGAGTACGTACGCCTTATGACCTGATGCAAACCAAATTCGGTCAATATGGCGAGATGAATAATGCCTGGAGCGGAGAAGACGTCAAGGGTTTTACCACTATTCTCGGCAATGCATCCAAATTATACTTCTCCCTGCATGAGGAAGAAAAAATAAAGACATGATCCGGGTCGGTATCATCGGTGCCGCCGGTTATACCGGAGGTGAGTTGATCCGGCTGCTCCTGGGTCATCAGGAAGCGACACTCGTCTGGGCGGTAAGCGAAAGTCAGGCCGGCAAGCCAATATCAAGCACGCATACCGATTTGATTGGGGACCTCCACTTGAATTTCGTCCAGGAGCCGGATGCGGATGCAGATGTCGCATTCCTATGTATGGGTCACGGCCGTTCCAAAGAATACCTGGACCAACACACTTTTTCTTCTGAGACCAGGATCATCGATCTGAGTCACGACTTTCGATTGGGAAGGCAAGGTAAACACGGCTTTGTGTATGGACTGCCGGAAGCTTACGGGGATCAGATCAAAAAAGCACAGAAAATTGCCAATCCAGGATGCTTTGCCACCGCTATTCAGCTTGGTTTATTGCCAATGGCTCACGAAAATCATTTGCCGCAAGAAATACCCATCCAGGCGATCACTGGTTCTACCGGAGCAGGACAAAGTTTATCCGAAACGACTCACTTTACCTGGCGCGACAATAATATTTCCATATACAAACCCTTCAGACACCAACACGAAGCGGAAGTTCTGGAGACGCTAAGCTGGGTGGGAAATGAAAAAGGGACAAAACTGCGGTTTATCCCGGTTCGGGGTAATTTTACGCGGGGAATCTTCGCGACCATGTATGTTCCCTATGAGGGGTCTACAAAGGAAGCCAAGCAGCTGTACGAGGACTATTACCGGGATCATCCTTTTGTGCATACCGCTAATGTAAATATTGATCTGAAGCAAGTCGTCAACACCAATAAATGCTTAATCGGCCTTGAAGTAATTGATGACTATTTGCTCATTATCAGCATGATAGACAATCTGATTAAAGGAGCATCCGGACAAGCCATTCAAAATATGAATTTGCAGTTCGGCATTCCGGAAACAACCGGGTTGCTTTTAAAGTCTACCGCATTTTAATACAATAAGAGTTATGAAATTATTTGATGTATATCCGCTTTATGATATTGAACCGGTTAAGGGATTCGGAACATATGTTTACGATGCCTCCGGCAACAGGTATCTCGATCTTTACGGTGGCCACGCAGTTATTTCCATCGGCCACGCCCACCCTACATACGTTGAAGCGATTTCCCGACAAGTCTCCCAATTAGGTTTTTATTCCAATTCCGTAAAAAACCGCTTGCAGCAGGAATTGGCCGATCGCCTGGGTGATCTTTCCGGCTTAAACGACTATCAATTATTTTTAATCAACTCCGGTGCGGAAGCCAATGAAAATGCGCTCAAGTTAGCCTCATTCCACAACGACCGTACTGCCGTTTTGGCACTGCATAAAGGATTTCACGGGCGGACAAGTGCTGCCGTAAGGGCGACGGACAATTTAAAAATCCAGGCACCCATCAACCGTGGTGTTGAGGTCACTTACGCAGACCTGGACGATCTGGATGCGATCAGAGCATTACTCCATACTCATAAATACACCGCCTTCATTGCGGAGGCTATCCAGGGCATTGGCGGGATCCATATTGCGGACGGCGAGGCATTGCTTCAGGTACGGCAATGGTGCCGCGAAACGGACACTGTTTTTATCAGCGATGAAATTCAGTGTGGATATGGTCGTAGTGGAAGGTTTTTTGCCTTTCAGGAAATCCCCGATCTTGAACCGGATATCGTTACGGTTGCAAAAGGGATGGGCAATGGGTTCCCTATTGGCGGAGTGCTTATCCATCCCCGGTTCAAAGCCTGGCACGGCATGCTGGGCACTACTTTTGGCGGGAGTCACCTGGCCTGTGCTGCCGGCATTGCTGTTCTGCAGGTCATGGAAAAAGAGAAGCTGATCGATAAAGCCGGACAGCTGGGGACCTATTTGATGGACGCATTAAAAGATAACGCCGGACTGGTCGATGTCCGTGGACGAGGCTTGATGATTGGTATTGAACTGGATTCTCCGGTTGCAGCGCTCAGGAAAACGTTACTCTTCGAGAAACATATCTTCACCGGCAGTTCGTCCGATCCCAATGTCATCCGGATCCTGCCGCCACTAACGATCCAAAAAGTACAGCTTAATGAGTTCGTTCAAGTATTTACCGAACTATTGAGTACAACTCCAGCATTATGAAACAATACCTGACGGTTGCCGATGCACCTAACTGGAGTTATTTGCTTGACCGGGCGGACTTTTATCGTAGAAACCCGCATGCGGATGCTGCATTGGGCAAGCACAAAACGCTCCTTCAATTGTTTTATAATCCCAGTTTACGTACGCGACTAAGCACCCAGATCGCCGGTCAACGACTTGGAATGGATGTGATCACCATGGATCTTACACAGGGTTGGTCGCTTGAGTTCGAAGACAGAGCTATCATGGATGGGAACAAAGCAGAGCACATCCGCGAAGCTGCAGGAGTAATGAGCCGTTTTGCAGACATCATTGGTCTTCGTTCATTCGCGAGCTTACAAGACAGAGAAGCCGATTATTCCGATTTTGTAATCAATCAGTTTGCCCGGCATACCCAGGTCCCTGTACTAAATCTGGAGTCCGCCACCGGGCATCCGCTTCAAGCATTGGCAGATGCTTTAACCATTCGTCAGCATCAACCCGATCACCGGCCCAAAGTTGTTTTATCCTGGGCTCCCCATCCCCGTGCATTACCGCAGGCGGTAGCCAACTCTTTTATCCAGGGCATGCAACGCATGGATGTCGATCTGGTGGTAACGCACCCTGAAGGTTTCGATTTGAATCCGGATATCGTGGGGAATGTGGAGGTTGAATACGATCAAAATCGTGCGCTTGAACAGGCTGATTTTGTTTATGTCAAAAACTGGAGCAGTTATCAGGATTATGGAGCAACCGCTCCTCAGCTTAAATCCTGGACGCTGACCCAGGAAAAGATGGAACAAACAAATCAGGGACGATTTATGCATTGTCTGCCTGTACGCCGTAATGTAGTTGTTGCGGACGAGGTGATTGATAGTGCGAACTCAATAGTGCTCGATCAGGCAGAAAATCGTATCTATGCAGCTCAAGCGGTCCTAGCCGAATTACTGATGTGAACAGCCATGAAAGATAACCCAGCACTTCATGTTGTTAAGATTGGAGGAGCATTAATTGACGACCAGGAAAAACTGGAACAACTGCTGACCGGTTTCAGCTCATTACCGGGTAATAAAATACTTATTCACGGAGGAGGTAAACAAGCTAGCGAACTCAGCCAGAAATTGGGAATTGAACCCCAAATGATCGAAGGCAGGAGGGTGACGGATGAAGCAACACTTGACATTGCAGTGATGGTTTATGCCGGGCTACTGAATAAGCGTATTTCCGCCTGGCTTAATGGTCATAAAATAAGGTCGCTAGGTCTTTCAGGTGCTGATCTAAATCTGATCGTTTCCAAAAAAAGAGCTCCCCAGCCCATCGATTTTGGTTTTGTCGGTGATATAGACCAAATCCAGACCGACCGCGTTATCCAGATTATCCAGCTTGGGTGGGTACCCGTATTTTGTGCAATAACCTACGATGGTAAAGATCAATTGCTGAACACAAATGCGGATAGCATCGCTACACAACTTGGCCTGGCATTACTCAATGATTATAGCATCCACCTGCAATACATATCAGACACCCCCGGCGTCCTGAAAAACATTGATGATCCATCTTCAACACTGCCATTTTTGGAGCATGCTTCCTACCTGAAATACAAAAAGGAAGGGACGATCAAAGGAGGTATGATCCCAAAACTTGATAACGCCTTTCTGGCCATCGAAAAAGGCATCCGTTCCATCTGGATCTCAAACTCTATCCGCACACCCGATCAACAAGCCAAGGGAACCTTGATACGCTAGCTATGGGGGGTTACACCGCTGGACATAGCATCCGTTTGCTTGAAAAGCTTGTCAGAATTCCGTCCTACAGCAAAGAGGAGCAAGCAGTCGCTGATGTACTTGAACAGTACCTTATCGAGGCCGGCGGATTGCCGCAAAGGATTGAAAACAATCTGATACTGCGCAGCAAAGTCTGGAAGGAAGGGCGAAAAACGTTATTACTTAACTCCCATATGGATACCGTCAAGCCTCAGGGTGCCTGGGAATCCAATCCCCACGAAGCAATAATTCTGAAGGACCGGCTCATCGGGCTAGGCAGTAATGATGCCGGCGGCTGCCTGGTTAGTTTGATCCACGCATTTCTGAATCTCCAGAACACTGATACTGGCTATAACCTTGTATTAGCCTGTACCGCAGAAGAAGAAATCAGCGGTAAAGGCGGGATTGAATCCGTATGGGGTATGCTGGGAAAAATTGATGCCGGTATCGTAGGGGAACCCACCAGTATGCAGCTTGCCGTGGCAGAAAAAGGGTTGCTTGTTATCGATGCCTACACTGAGGGTAAATCGGGACATGCAGCCCGCAACGAAGGAATAAATGCCCTCTATCTTGCCGTTGATGATATCAATCGCATCCGCAATTGGAATTTTTCAAAAGAATCTCCCTGGTTAGGCCCTGTCAAAATGACCGTAACCATGATTCAGTCTGGGACTCAGCACAATGTAGTCCCCGCTGAATGTCAATATGTTATCGATATCCGCGTGAATGATCTCTACACCTTTGAAGAAATCATGGAAGAGCTTTCATCAGAACTGAGCGCCCGCCTTATCCCGCGTTCCCTGCGGTTAAGACCTTCGCATCTTCCCGAAGATCACCCGCTCTTTCTCACCGGCAAAGCCTTGGGTTGGAATGCGTATGGCTCACCTACGCTTTCGGATCAGGCGCTTATACCTGCCCCTACCGTAAAATTAGGTCCTGGTGAAAGCGCTCGCTCCCATACGCCGAATGAATACATCTTATTCTCCGAATTGGAAGCAGGACTGGCCGGATATCAGACTTTTCTGCAAAAACTTAAATCGTATTGGTCATGAAGCTTTGGCAAAAGGATACGCCTCTTGATGCAAGAATTGAAGATTTTACCGTTGGTGATGACCCAATATACGATCTCGAACTAGCCGAATACGATGTGTTTGTGAACCTGGCCCATGCCCAGATGTTGGCACAGACCGGTTTATTGACCCATCAGGAATATGCATCGCTGAAAGAGGGCTTGATATCAATCCATCGCAGCCTACTCTATGGAACTTTTAAGATTGAACCGGGGATCGAAGACGTCCATTCCCAAATTGAAAAACTATTGACCGAACAAACCGGTGATGCAGGGAAAAAGATCCATACGGCGCGGTCACGTAACGATCAGGTATTGACCGATCTTAAATTGTACTTCCGGGAGCAACTGGCGAACACGGGGGATCAAATAAAAGCCTTATTTGAACAGAGCATTGGTCAGGCTGAGCGCTATCAGGATGTATTTATGCCGGGCTATACCCATCTGCAGGTAGCCATGCCCAGCAGTTTTGGCCAATGGTTTGGCAGCTATGCAGAAAACCTGATCGACGACCTCCAATTGGTCCAGCAAGTATTCCGGATCATCAACCAAAATCCCCTGGGCAGCGCAGCCGGCTATGGATCTTCGTTTCCGATTGACCGCGAATTGACCACCCGGTTACTGGGGTTTGACCGGCTTGACATCAACAGCATTCATGCCCAGATCCAACGGGGAAAGAGTGAACTCTTGTGTGGAATGGCACTGGCAAGCCTGGCGCACACCCTGAATAAATGGGCCTATGATATCTGCCTGTATAATGGGCAGAATTTTGGATTTTTCACCTTACCCGTCTCAATGACCACGGGTTCCAGCATCATGCCCCACAAGAAAAACCCGGACGTCTTTGAATTAATCCGGGCTAAGACCAATAAACTCGTGACCATACCGCAACAGGTCTTACAGTTAATTCAAAATCTTCCGGCAGGCTATCACCGGGATTTTCAACTTCTGAAAGAAATTATTTTTCCCGCCTTTCAAACCATGAACAAAATATTGGATCTGATGATTTTCGCCGTCGGTTCGATTCAAGTTAAGGAAGGCCTCGACGAGGATGAAAGATATCTGCTGGCCTACAGCGTGGACGCCGTGAATCAACTGGTTACTCAGGGCGTGTCGTTTCGGGATGCCTACCATCAGGTTGGTCAACAAGTCCGGAGCGGCCAATTTCGCAAACCAGCTAATTTAAAAACCACCCATTTGGGAAGTATTCATCGGCCAGCTTTCGGGAAGATTCAAGTGAAAATGAAACAGGTTGCCGAGGAGGTTGATATGCACAAACCAAGGGAAATCCTGCAACAATTATTGGATTGAGCACTCCCATTAGTAAATACCGTACTATTTATTTCCTACCTTTCCCAAAGCAGCCAAAGCAATCATGGAAAGCGCTCCGGAATTAAGTGTGGTCCTTCCTGTCTTCAATGAAAAAGATAATATCCTGCCTTTGTGCGAGAGGCTTCTTGCCGTACTTGAAGATCAAAACTTAAGTTACGAGGTACTCTTTGTCGATGATGGCAGCCAGGATGGCAGTCTGGCCATGATGGACATGATCCATCACCGCCATCGAACCGTTGGGTATTTGGCGCTTTCGCGGAATTTCGGACATCAAACAGCTCTGATGGCAGGGCTTCAACATGCGCGTGGCACTTTGGTTATCACCATGGATGGCGACATGCAGCATCCTCCTGAGGTAATTCCCGCATTGATAACCAAATGCAGGGAAGGATACGACATTGTCAATACCAAAAGAATCGACACAGCAGGGACCAGTTGGCCGAAAAAATTCAGTTCAAGATTGTATTACCGGCTGCTCCGATGGCTTAGCGATATGCCTATTCCACCTGCCGGTGCGGATTTCCGGTTGATGACCCGCCGTACGGTTGATGCGTTCATTTCCATCGAAGAACGAGACCGGTTTAATCGGGGTTTGATCACCTGGATGGGGTTCCGGCAAGCCTTAGTGCCTTATCAGGCTGAGGACCGGCACGCCGGAAAAAGCAAATACAGTTGGCAGAAAATGATCGGCTTGGGGTTGAGAGGTCTTACTTCTTTCTCCGCCCGCCCCTTAAGCATAGCTTTCTATAGTGGGGTTATTATTTCAATCTTAGGCTTTGCATACGGTATCTATGCGCTGACGCAGTATTTCCGGGGAGAAACCATTCCGGGCTGGACATCAACCCAGCTTACCCTCCTGATCATTGGAGGTGTTATCCTGTTAAACCTGGGCATCATGGGAGAATACCTTTCGAGGGTATTTCTCGAAGTCAAGCGGAGGCCTTTTTATTTCATCCGGGATGAAATGCTTCCCGATTGGACACCAAACCAAACATCGAATGACGAAAGGAAAACCAAAGAAGAAAAGTAAAGGGTCACCATCCAAAAGCGCTTCATCATCCACCCTATTCACCAAGTCAAATCTCATTTTTCTGGTGGTTATTGCGATTGCCGGCATAATTGCCTTTTTACCCGTTATTCATGGTGAATTTCTGAATTACGACGATGAACTGTACATCACCCAAAACCAAGCCTTGACAGGATTTGATCTTCCCGCTCTGTTTTCCGGATACATCGGTAACCAGTATTCTCCGGTAGCCATGTCCATCATGGCTTTTGAAATAAAGCTATTGGGACTCCAGCCCGGCGGACTTAAGCTAATCAGTATCATGCTGCACTTACTGAATGGCCTTCTCGCCTTTGTTTTTGTAAAAAAATTAATCCGCAGGGATGCTATTGCACTACTTGTCAGTGCGTTATTTACAGTCCACACGTTACAGGTAGAATCCGTAGCCTGGTTGACCGCTTCCATGAAGATCGGGACATACAGCTTGTTTTCTCTGGCTTCATTAATCAGCTATTTGAATTTCCGGCAAGGAAACCAGCGGGTTCAATATATCCTCTCCCTGATGTATTTTTTATTGGCCGGACTGTGCAAGGAACAAGCCGTCGTTCTTCCTTTGCTATTAATGCTCATTGATTATTTCCAAGGTAGGAAATGGTTTTCCAGACCAGCACTACTGGAGAAGGTCCCATTTTTCATCATCGCGCTGGGGATTGGATTGGCAACCATGCGAGTGGCAGGAGACATGCGAGGCACCGGCACTGCACTCCCCTATTCCATGCTTGAGCGACTTTTGTTTGCCTGCATGGCATTTGCCAATTATGCCTGGAAGGAGCTACTTCCCGTCCATCTCTCGACGTATTACATCTATCCTCCGCAGGGTGAGATACCTGGTTATTATTATGCGACGCCATTCTTCGTCCTGGCCGTGCTATGGCTGCTTTATTACACCTGGCGCAAAGGATGGAAATTATATTTCTTTGGGATAGCTTTTTTCGTTGTCAATATCGTCCTTACTTTATTCTCTCAGATCTTCTCGGTCCGTGATGTTATCATGGCCGACCGCTATGTGTATTTATCCAGCATCGGATTTTTCCTTTGCCTTGTCCAGTTGATTTCCAATATAGCCGACACCAAAAACTGGAATAAAAAGTCCGTATACCTAGCCATGGGAGTCTATGCGCTGTTATTAACCGGACTTACCTGGCAGCGCTCCAGGGTATGGCATGATACCATAACCATGTTTAGTGACGCCATTGATTACCGGAATGCCAAAGGATATAAAGGGGCAACACCTACGATAGCGCTTCCCTACTCCAATCGTGGGCTGGCAAAAAAAAGAGCCGGGGACCTGGAAGGTGCCATGGCGGATTATAATGCAGCCATTCAAGCCAATCCAGGATACCCGACCGGATTTTTGAACCGGGGTAATCTGTACTTCCTGCAGAAAAAACCAGATCTTGCCATCAAAGATCAGAACCGCGCCATCGAGCTGGACCCTAACAATTACCTGGCATACGCGAACCGCGGTGCGGCATTAGCCAGTGCGGGGCAATACGAGCAGGCATTAACTGATTTCAATAAATCCTTATCCTTACAACCCAATTTTCAGGATGGATTGTCTAACCGTGCACTCACCTATTATACGATGGGAAATAACCAGGCCGCATTAAATGACGTAGAGCAATATCTGCGGATCAACCCTGGCGATGCAAATATGCAGGCTTTCCGTCAGGAGATTATGGCTAAAATGCAATGAGCAAAAACTGCATTGACGACAAGTCACGGGAAGCGGAAAAATATCAGTTAATTTTCTTGACCTGGATGATCCTTACCGGGCAAGCTTTGGCGGCAGCTTCATTGGCTTCGAATGCATCGTCATCCAGTCGAACACTGTACATATCGCGTTTTTCGACGGCATTCAATAATACACTCTTACCATCCTTTCTGGACATCCGCCAGTAATTGTGCGCAAGTTCTACACAATAGTTACACCCAATGCATTTCTTGCGGTTCTGGGTCACCACAATCATCAGGCATCCACAATTTTGTACAGCTTATCAGACGGCCTTACCTTATCCGGTACCTTTAGGGAGAAAGAGACGCCTTGCTCGATGGTGTCAACTGGTTGATCATCTACCCGAATCTCGTCAGCAGTAAACTCCAGGACACCCGTGACCGGCCCGGTAATCAACAATTTGTCCCCTTTATTAAGCTTGTGGCTCTCCATCTTGAATTCGCCCACATGAACCCGGGGGAAATAATGAAGACTTTTACCCAGGTAGACTTTTTTCGTCGTGGCTTTTGATCCATAGGTATCCGACCACTCGCCCAACTTTTTGCCCAGGTAATAGCCGCCCCAGAATCCACGGTTGTACACCTTCTCCACTTCACTCATCCATCCATCAACTTTTGCCGGGGTAAAGGTGCCTTCCAGGACCGAATCAATTCCCTGACGGTAGGCCTGGGTAACCGCTTTAACGTATTCCGGAGCACGCCCTCTCCCTTCAACTTTGAGAACATCGATCCCGGTATCCAGCAGCTGATCGAGGAAAGGCAGGGTATTCAAATCCTTCGGGGACATGATGTATTCATTCTCAATATGGAATTCATGGCCTTCATCACGATCCTTGACTTCGTATTGGCGGCGGCAATTCTGGATACAAACTCCCCGGTTAGCCGATGAGTTGTGCGTATGCAAACTCAGGTAACATTTGCCGGATATAGCCATACAAAGTGCTCCATGTGCAAATACTTCGATGCGAACGAGTTCACCAGAAGGTCCGGTAATCTTTTCACGCTCAATGGTCTGGGTGATTTCCCGCATCTGGATCATAGAGAGTTCCCGAGCCAAAACCATCACATCGGCGAAAAGTGCATAAAACTTGATGGTCTCAATGTTGGAAATATTTACCTGGGTGGAAATATGAACCGGCATCCCTTTAGACCGGGCATAACCTATTGCGGCCTGATCGGAGGCAATAATCGCAGAGATGCCCTGACTGGCTGCTTCGTCGACAATCCGCCGCATCAGGCTCAGGTCATGATCGTAGAGTATGGTATTCAGGGTAATATAGGATTTCACCCCGTGTTGATTACATATCCTGGCAATTTCTCCCAGGTCTTCCAGGGTAAAGTTCATGGTAGCGCGGGCACGCATGTTTAATTGTTCGATTCCGAAATAAACAGAATCAGCACCTCCCTGGATGGCCGCCATCATGGATTCAAAATTTCCAGCGGGAGCCATAAGCTCGATCCTTTCTTTTACCAATTGCAGCGATTTAATAATTCATCGCAAAGGTACATTTTGCCAGCATAGGGGACAAGATACTTCTGCATATCGATGACTCTGTGTGCTGATATAACCCTAAAAGCCTATATTCAGGCTCAAACTTTTACATACCATGTTGCGTGTTATTCGTGTACTTGCCTTTTTCTCCATAGTTTCCTTTTTGGCTTCTTGTTCACCGCTAAAAAAGTATGCTGATACGGCGGCACCCTGGGAGAAAGAAATTGAAGGCTTGGAAGCACTGGATCAAAACGAACATTATTCAGACCAGGCCATTCTTTTTGTGGGCAGTTCTTCCATCCGTCTGTGGAAAAACATCCATGAAGACATGGCCCCCTATGAAGCGATCCGAAGAGGATATGGCGGAGCGCATTTCACGGATCTCATCCATTTTACCAGCCGGCTGGTAGCACCTCATCAAGTTCGGGGTGTTGTCTGTTTTGTCGCAAATGACATCAGTGGCTCCGAACAGGATCTGAAGCCTCAAGAAGTACTTAAATTATTCAAATATTTTGTGAAACAAGTTCGGGAACTTAAACCACATGTCCCCATATTCCTGATCGAGATTACTCCAACAAACTCCCGCTGGATGGTATGGGATAAGATCCGGGAAGCTAATCGGTTGATGAAGGAATATTGTGAAAAAAATCCGGACCTGCACTTTATTGCTACCAGTGCTGAATACCTGGGCCAGGATGGAAAACCCCGGGCTGAACTATTTATTTCAGATCAATTGCATATGCAGCAAGCTGGATATGACATCTGGAAAAGACGCATCAAGGATGCGCTTGATCAGGTATTCCATTAAGCCAGTACTATTCCAACACAATCCGGCGCCGCACTTTATCTGTGCTTTAGGATCAGTCAGTGCAGATTTTGGTGTTTGATCCTGGGTTGATTCGCTCCCCTAAACTGAATGATGCTCCACCAACCGCAAGCAAGTCTTCAAATCCATTTGTTCAAAATCATCAATCACCAGATGTGCATGAGTCATTTCTTCGCGAGAATGCGTGGTGGTAAGGCCAATGACCGTACATCCTGCAGTTAAACCTGCGTCAATTCCTGACAGTGAATCCTCAAATACCAGGCACTTTACCGGATTTAATTGGATGCTGGCAGCTGCTTTCAGATAAACCTCCGGATGTGGCTTGCCAAACGTTACGTGATTTGAATGAATCATTCCTGCGAAATACGATCGGATATGAAGACCATCGAGGACAAAATCTGCATTTTCAGGGGGCGCTGAAGTTGCAAGGGCAACCGGGATTTCATGATGATGCAGCAAATCCAAAAACGGAATCAAGCCAGACACGGGTTTCATCTCGCTGGCATAAACCCGCCTGAACAGCAATTCCTTTTCTTCTGCCAGGCGATCAATTTCTTCAATGCTCAGGTTTCTTCCGAAAAGTGCGGGAATCCATTCCCGGTTAATTTTCCCATAGACATGCTGTTCCAGATACTGGTCATCCGGATCCAAACCATGCAGATGCGCGAATTCAAGAATGGTCTGTTTGTGGAATGGATTGGTATCTACCAATACGCCATCCATATCAAACAAGACACCGAAAGCAGGTTCCATTATTGTTTAAGGATTTCATCAATTGCTGTCAGCTCGTCCTGACTAAAAGCAATATTTTCCAATGCCGATAAATTGGCATTCAATTGATCCACGCTGCTTGCCCCGATCAGCACACTGGTCATTTGAGGTAACCGGAGGATCCAGGCGATGGCCATTTGAGCCAACGATTGACCGCGCTGGTTGGCAAGATCGTTCAGTGCTCTGGCTTTCTGCACCGCTTCATCAGACACCTGGTCTTTTTTCAGGAATCCCTCAGGTCTGGCGGCTCGTGAGCCAGCAGGAATACCCTGCAAATAACGGTCGGTAAGCAATCCCTGGGCCAGGGGAGAGAAAGCAATTCCTCCAATACCCTCTTCTTGCAAGACCTCGGTCAATCCCTCTTCCGGAGTCCTGACAAACATGCTGTATTTCGGCTGATGGATGAGACAAGGAGTACCTAAATCCCGAAGAATTGCCGATGCCTTCCGGGTGTCCTCCGGATTGTAATTGGATAAGCCTGCGTAGATGGCTTTTCCACTGCGCACCGCTTGAGCCAGAGCACCCATTGTTTCTTCCAGTGGCGTGTTGGGATCGCGCCGGTGACTGTAAAAAATGTCCACATAATCCAATCCCATCCGCTTTAAACTTTGGTCCAGGCTGGATAACAGATACTTTCGGGATCCCCATTCGCCATAGGGGCCGGGCCACATTCGGTACCCTGCTTTTGTTGAAATAACCAGCTCATCCCGGTAAAGTCCCAGATCCTGGGCCAGCATTTTCCCAAAGTTCTCCTCGGCTGAACCCGGTGGAGGACCGTAATTATTTGCAAGATCAAAGTGCGTAATGCCCCGGTCAAATGCATGATGAATCATTGCTCTTCCATTTTCAAAGAGGTCTACCCCTCCGAAATTATGCCACAGCCCCAATGAGATTGCCGGCAACAGTAATCCACTGGTTCCACATCGGCGATAATTCATGGTATCATAGCGGTCAGCAGCAGGGAGATAAGTCATCTTTTCGATTTTTCGAAAGATAAAAATAATAAACAGCAATGCCGGTGACTCACTGCTCACAATACCCAGGACAGGCTGATGTTTTTGGTGTACTTAAGTCAAGCAAGTATGGTTTTTAGTCTATCTTGGGGAGTGCAGGATAAATTAAGAAGGCCATGAAGTTAACCCTATTGGATATTGCGATCATATTGCTCTATCTATTGGCGACGATTGTGATCGGGATAGTACTCAAAAAACAAGCAGAGCGTAGTAAGAATGATTACTTATTAGGCGGAAATCGATTGCCCTGGTACTTGTTGGGCTTATCCAATGCTTCGGGAATGTTTGACATCTCCGGTACGATGTGGCTGGTCACCCTGCTATTCGTTTATGGACTAAAAAGTGCCTGGATCCCCTGGTTATGGCCGGTATTTAACCAAATATTTTTAATGGTATTCTTGTCTATTTGGTTAAGACGTTCCGGTGTAACAACCGGGGCGGAATGGATTGCCACCCGGTTTGGTCACCGGAACGGAGCCAGGCTGTCGCATGGCATCGTTGTTATTTTCGCCATTATTATGGGGTTGGGTTACCTGGCCTACGGTTTCATCGGTATTGGCAAATTCATTGAGATATTCATTCCCTGGGAAGTGGTATCCCCCTACATTCCATTTGATATCAGTCTGGAATACGTACCGCATTTCTATGGTATCATTTTTACCTGTTTTGCCGTTTTTTATTCCCTTCTGGGTGGAATGATGAGTATTGTGTGGGCAGATGTGATCCAATACTCCCTTATGGCCATATCGAGTATCGTAATCGGTGTTATCGCCATGAATGCAGTTGCGACTCATCCCCTCTCGGTTCCTGATGGCTGGTTGACGCCATTTTTTGGCATGCACCTGGATATGGATTGGAGTGGCATCCTATCGGAGGTTAATGCCAAGATAGCCAGTGACGGCTACAGCCTATTCGGTATTTTTTTCATGATGATGGTATTTAAAGGTGTGTTGGTTTCACTCGCCGGACCTGCTCCGAACTATGATATGCAGAAGATCCTTTCCACGCGTTCTCCTCGGGAAGCGGCTTTGATGAGTGGTTCCGTCAGCCTGATCCTAATGCCAATCCGTTACTTCATGATAGCCGGATTTGGTGTCCTGGCCATCATCTATTACGATAGGTTGGACCTGCTTATCGGTGGAAGCATCGATTTTGAGCAGATCTTGCCGTCAGCCATTAATGAGTTTGTCCCTGTTGGATTTCTCGGATTGTTGCTGGCCGGATTGCTAGCTGCTTTCATGTCAACTTTTGCCGGAACTTTGAATGCGACCCAGGCTTATATCGTGAATGACATTTACTTAAAATTCATTAATCCGGATGCACCCAACAGCCGGATCAAATTCATCAATTATTTTGCCGGGTTGATCATGGTTGCTGTGAGCATTTTACTCGGATTTTATGCCAAGGATGTCAACGATATTTTACAATGGATTGTATCCGGTCTCTACGGCAGTTATGTTGCTGCAAATGTCCTCAAATGGTATTGGTGGCGGTTTAATGGTCACGGGTTTTTCTACGGAATGTTAGGTGGTTTGGTGCCGGCACTGTCTTTTCGGTTTATCTTTTCAGGGGTACTTGATCTGTATACTTTCCCGCTCATGTTGTTGGTTGCCACGGCAGGCTGTATTATAGGGACCTATTTGGCGCCACCGGTCCAGGAGGATACGCTTAAGCAGTTTTATAAAACCGTGCGCCCGTGGGGATTCTGGAAGCCTATTCGGGAAAAAGTCATGGCTGAGGATCCCACATTTACGCCTAATCGCGAATTTAAACGGGACAGCTTCAATGTCTTCATAGGAACCATCTGGCAAACAGCTCTGGTCATTTTTCCAATATATCTCGTATTGCTCCAGACTGTCCCAACCATTATTACAGCAGTGGTTGCGATTATTTGCACCATCATATTGAAAAAAACCTGGTTTGACAAGCTGCCTGATGCCGCTTGATACGGACCGGAACCAATTAAAATCCAACGGTATGATCCATTTCCCCGCTGACTTTATCTGGGGCTCGGCTACCTCTTCCTATCAAATTGAAGGTGGTGCGGACCTGGACGGCAAAGGGCCTTCGATCTGGGATGCTTTCTGTTCGATCCCGGGCAAAGTGTTTCAGAATCAAAACGGGAGCGTTGCTTGTGACCATTACCACCGTTTTGAGGAAGATGTAAAATTGATGCAGGAAATGGGAATTAAGGCATACCGCTTTTCCATTTCATGGCCCAGGATCATGCCCACCGGCCGGGACACCGTCAACCAGGCGGGTGTTGCATTTTATTCACGGCTGATAGACAAGTTGTTGGAGGCGGGCATTGAACCCTGGGTTACATTATACCATTGGGATCTTCCCCTGGCATTGCAATTGGAAGAAAATGGTTGGCTGGGCCCGGAACTTCCCCGGCTTTTTGCTGAGTACGCCGACATTTGCTTCCGGCATTTCGGGGATCGGGTGAAAAACTGGATCACTCTCAATGAACCCTGGGTGGTGGCGATGTTGGGGTACGGGCAGGGTGTATTCGCACCCGGCAGGACCTCGAATGTTGACCCCTACCTGGCCGGGCATCAACTGCTCCTTGCCCACGCATCCGCCGTCGAACGATACCGGGCAAAATACCAAACCGGGCAAAAGGGCAGAATAGGCATCACCAACAATTGCGATTGGAGGGAACCGTTAACTGATAACGTTCAGGATCAAAAAGCGGCCCAAAGGGCCCTCGAGTTCTTTCTGGGCTGGTTCGCAGATCCGGTCTTTTTCGGGGACTATCCATCCTCAATGCGGGAACGAGTTGGCGTCCGGCTACCTGAGTTTAAACCGGAAGAGAAAGCGCT
The DNA here is from genome assembly GCA_020636355.1 of Lewinellaceae bacterium. Taxonomy (GTDB): domain Bacteria; phylum Bacteroidota; class Bacteroidia; order Chitinophagales; family Saprospiraceae; genus JAGQXC01. Next base: position 370,546 of record JACJYB010000003.1, read on the forward strand.
CCTGATCGGATCATCTGATTTTTTTGGTCTCAATCACTATACCACAATGTATGCCGCTGAAGCCACCGCAGTACAAGCTTCCGTTTATGGAAACGGCGGATTGAGTGAAGACCAGGATGTCACCCTTTCCACAGATCCTGCCTGGCCAATCACCGATATGGGATGGGCAGTGGTTCCATGGGGCTGCAGAAAATTACTCCAATGGATAGACGATCGCTACAGCCACCCTGAGGTTGTCATTACGGAAAATGGCTGTGCCTATCCCGATGAAATATCAAATGGCCGTGTGCACGATCAAAATCGCATAGCTTTTATGGAGGGTTATTTGTCGGAGATCCGTGCAGCCATAGGTCAAGGGGTTCATGTAAGCGGGTATTTCGCATGGTCACTCATGGACAATTTTGAATGGGCTTCGGGATACAGCAAGCGATTTGGCTTGCATCACGTGAATTTCGAGACGCTGGTGCGAACACCGAAAGATTCAGCCTTATGGTATTCAAAGGTGATCCAAAAAAATGGTTTCTAACGGTCTATTAATTTTTCAAAGACCGGCAGCAATTCTTCCGCCATCCGGGCATGGTCTTTATCGTCCGGATGCCCTCCACAACCACCAGGATTGGGCATGCCTTCAAAATAAAAGGTGGTCACCGGTTGACGATCCGGATAAGCCCGATCCAATTCTCGCTTGATACTGGACAGACAATTCTCCAAAATAACCGCATTAGCTCCGGATTCCATAGGACTGGACAACAGGACAAACCTGGCTTCCGGATAGTGGCGATACAGTCGATGAGCAAAATCCAAATAGGCTGTGATGAAGGTGGTCGAATCAAAGTCTTTGCGCGGGTGCACTCCATCCCCTGGCGAAAGGTCGTTGGTGCCCAGGGCAATGCTGATGATTTGAGGATCAACGCGATGATCGTCCCATGATTCTGGAGAAATCGTATCAAAGTACAAATGATCATAGACATCGGGCATGGCTGGTCCTTCGACATCCCACTGACGATAAATGCCTATCCCTGAAACAGAATGCAGGACATAATCTGCCTGCAGTTTACGCCCTATTCTTGGCCCATAGGCAAAATATGCATCGTGTTGATCATACCACTTTCCACGGCCACACGGCACACCACTCGTATCAGCACCCATACCGCATGTAATGGAATTACCAATGAACAGGATCTGCGGGTGTTTTGGCAAAGGTGCCGGTGTGATTTTTTCTGCGGCGGCTCCACAAAAGATGACTAGTCCATTTAATGCCTCCGTGGCCTTATAACATTCCAGGACATGTCCGTCTTCTGAGCTCAGTTTAAATCCCAATGCAACAACTTCATTTCCCTTAATCGGATAGCGTCCCTGGACCTGATGGTCAATGACGACGGTTACGTAATTATAGTCACCTGGCGTAGCATCGTTTTTCAAGAAAAGACTTAGACTATCTCCGGTGAAGGCGCACGAGACGGATGCCGCCGAACTGATCAGCTCCATATTGTTTTCCGCATCCATATGTACCCTGCCTGAATATTGCATTACCGGGTCTTCTGGCCTAACGTTTACCCAAGGTTTGGCCTCCCTGCATTGCAAACAAAGCGCAGCGATGCATGAGATTGCGAACATCATTTGGTAGATCCATTTTCTCATAATGACTAAATTAAAAGGTAGGCAACAAATGTTAAAATGAATTGCACTATCTCAGAGATGCACGGCCAACAATAATTTGCTGCAAAACGCATCTCACCACCGAATGTTTTATTTTATTTCAACCATTTCAACGAATAGATACAAATGTTTTAAAAATTCGGCGGATTATTATGAATGGTTAAAAATACGCCATAACCATTGTATCTTTGTTATTGCCTTTCTTATTTTAAGTCCAATCAAAATTTAGTATCGGTTAGGTTACCGAATAGTAAGTGGTATTAAAGTTATAGACATGAAGGACCTCTCTGACCAGAGGGGGCTTTATGTGCCTGAAATGGAAAAAGACTCGTGCGGTACAGGCTTAATCGCACAGTTAAATGGCACAAAGTCCCATCAACTCATTGAAGACGCCCTTTTGATGCTCAGCAATATGGAGCACAGGGGGGCTTGTGGCTGTGAACCCAATACGGGAGACGGTGCAGGTATTTTGATCCAACTTCCGGATCTTTTCTTTCGCAATTGGTGGAATGAAAGAGGCATATCGCTGCCAGATTTTGGCAATTATGCGGTGGGATTCCTTTTTTTACCAAAAGATCCGGTTGCCCAGGAAGCAAGTAAGGGCGTTTTCGAATCCTGTATTTCGGAGATGAATATGGAGGTTATCGGCTACCGGCCGGTACCTACCAATCCGAATGGCCTCGGAAAAAGTGCACTGGCTGTAGAACCCTATATGGAACAGATATTTCTGCGATCCAAAGAAAATCTTGAACCAAAAGTCTTCGAAAGGAAATTACTCGTCCTGCGTAAATACGGAACACACCGGGTTCATCAGGCTGAGCCGGAACTTAAAGACTTTTTTTACCTCTGCAGTCTATCTTACAAGACCATTGTATACAAGGGTCAATTGACAACGCATCAGCTTTCGACCTATTATCCTGATCTTCATCATCCGGATGTCATCAGTGCAATTGCCTTGATCCACTCCCGATTTTCAACCAATACTTTTCCCAAGTGGAAGCTGGCCCAGCCCTTCCGCTACATCGCGCATAATGGTGAGATTAATACCATTACCGGTAACCTAAACTGGTGGAAGGCTCGAGAAAGCCTGCTCGAGTCTTCCTTTTTCTCATCAGAGGACCTGGAGAAAATGTTGCCCATTTGTTACGAAGGACTCTCCGATTCCGGTTCATTTGACAATGTCCTCGAATTTATGTTCCTGAACGGAAGATCGTTTCCCCATGCCCTGATGACCATGATCCCCGAAGCCTGGCAGCATGATGATCTCATGGAAGACTATAAGAAAGCATTCTATGAGTATCATGAAACCATGATGGAACCCTGGGATGGACCAGCAAGCATTTGTTTCAGCGACGGCATCGTGGTTGGAGCTACGCTGGACCGCAATGGATTGCGCCCTTCCAGATACAACCTGCTGGATGACAACACGCTGATTGTAGCCTCTGAAACCGGGGCTCTTCCGGTTGACCAAAGCCGGGTAGTTTTCAAAGGGCGTTTACAGCCAGGAAAAATGTTGATTGCCGACCTCGATGAACACCGGATCATTGGGGATGCCGATTTAAAAGCCAGGGTATGTAAAAACAAACCCTACCAGGAATGGCTGAAAGAACATAAGTTGTACCTCCGTGATCTTCCGGAAACAGATTCCGGATCCGCAACCCCGGACTATGAATGCAGTCTGATCGAACGTCAGAAGCTATTCGGATTCACCCGTGAGGACCTGAAATACTTCTTACAGCCTATGGCCAAGAGTGGTGACGAGCCCATTGGGTCTATGGGGATTGACACGCCTCTGGCCATCCTGTCCCACAAGCCTCAACATCTGGCGAATTATTTCAAGCAATTGTTTGCGCAGGTTACCAATCCTCCGATAGACCCGATCCGGGAACGAAATGTAATGTCTTTGTTCACCCATTTGGGACCAAGTGGTCAGATCCTGAAGCTTGTACCTGAAAACTGCAAGCAAATTCACCTGGACCAGCCGGTGTTATCGCGAAGTGACCTGGCCCGATTGGAGCAAACTTCGTCCAGGGGCTTTAAGATCCATCGGTTGGAAGCTGTATTCAACGCCAGCAACACACCAGGCCTTCTGGAGGCTGCCATTGAATCGATATGTGCCGAAGCCGAAATAGCTGTTCAAAATGGAGCAAATATTTTATTGGTCAGCGACGAGCTTTCCGACCATAACCACATTCCAATACCCTCATTACTAATAACCGGAGCGCTTCACCATCATCTGATTCGCAATGGTTTACGAACAAAAACCTCAATCATTACTTGTAGTGGGGATACCCGGGAGGCGCATCATTTTGCAACATTGATTGGATTTGGTGCAGATGCGGTTCTTCCCTATCTGGCTTTTGAATCCATCGAAGAACTTTACTTCTCTAATGAGCTGGACCAAAGCAAGCTGCTGGATTATTATCAGGAGAAATACATCAAGTCCATTGGAAAAGGTTTATTGAAGATCATTTCCAAAATTGGCATCTCCACATTAAAATCCTACAAAGGAGCCCAGATCTTTGAAATCATAGGAATCAACCGGGAAGTCGTTGACAAATGCTTTAAAGGCACAATAAGCCGTATAGAGGGATTGGGTTTTGACGGCATTGCCCGGGAGGCGTACGAAAAATGGGTGGAAGCCCTTCGCCCTGAAATCGAGCCGCAGCTTCCGGTAGGCGGTCTCTTCCAATGGAAAAAGGACGGAGAGTTCCACTTGTTTAACCCGCAGACCATCCACCTTCTCCAGAAAGCGACCAGAACGAACGATTATACAACTTTCCGGAAATATGCCGACCTGATCAATGACCAGGCTACTCAGGCTTGTACGTTACGCGGCCTATTGGAATTCCAGGGACTAGAGCCTATACCCGTCAGTGAGGTTGAACCCGTGGAAAACATCCTTAAAAGATTCTCTACCGGCGCTATGTCGTTTGGCTCTATTTCACATGAAGCCCATACCACCCTGGCTATTGCCATGAACCGCATTGGCGCAAAATCCAATAGTGGTGAAGGAGGAGAAGACGAAATTCGCTTCGAACCCAAACCAAACGGTGACTGGGAGCGTTCAGCCGTGAAGCAGGTAGCCTCAGGTCGATTTGGCGTGACCAGCTATTACCTGACCAACGCAGCCGAATTACAAATCAAAATGGCCCAGGGAGCCAAGCCTGGTGAAGGAGGTCAGCTTCCGGGGCACAAGGTCGACGAATGGATAGCCCGGGTAAGGCATTCCACACCCGGTGTAGGACTTATATCTCCGCCGCCTCACCACGATATCTACTCCATTGAGGACCTGGCTCAACTTATTTTTGATTTGAAAAACTCAAATCGCGATGCCCGAATTAACGTCAAATTGGTTTCCAAAGCTGGCGTCGGTGTCATTGCTTCCGGAGTCACCAAAGCGCATGCAGATGTGATCCTGATTAGCGGTCACGACGGTGGTACCGGGGCCTCCCCGATTACTTCAATTCGACATGCGGGATTACCTTGGGAACTGGGGGTTGCCGAAGCGCAGCAAACCCTGGTGAGAAATAAACTCAGAGACCGGGTCGTCCTGCAAACCGATGGTCAAATGCGTACCGGCAGAGACCTTGCCATTGCGGCACTTTTAGGCGCTGAAGAATGGGGTGTCGCCACGGCAGCATTGGTCGTGGAAGGATGCATCATGATGCGTAAATGCCATTTGAATACCTGTCCGGTCGGTATAGCCACGCAGGATGAGACCTTACGGGGTCGCTTTACCGGAGACCCGGATCATGTGGTTAACTTTTTCACCTTCCTGGCCCAGGATCTTCGGGAGATCATGGCTAGCCTTGGCTACCGGACGGTCAACGAAATGATTGGACATGTGGAAAAACTTCGCTTCCGGCGGGAGGTTGGCCATTGGAAATACAATCTGGTCGATCTCAGTCCTTTGCTTATGCCGGCCAAAGCCGATGAACCCGTACATACCTTCCACTGCGTGGGACAGGATCACGGGATGGAAAACATTCTTGACTGGCAATTATTGAAGCGGGCACAGTTGACCCTGGAGACCGGCGCCAATATCAGCAGCGTCATCGAAATCAAAAATACAGATCGAGCGGTGGGTACTTTGTTATCCAACGAAATCTCGAAAATGTATAAAAAGGAGGGCCTGCCACAGGATAGCATTGTGTTCCGTTTCCGCGGATCAGCCGGGCAGAGCTTTGGTGCTTTTGCGGCAAAGGGACTGAAATTTATCCTGGAAGGAGAAGCAAACGATTACTTTGGAAAGGGCCTTTCCGGCGCTCGCCTGGTGGTCACGCATGACCGGGACGCTCACTTTGATCCCGGGAAGAATATTATTATTGGGAATGTTGCATTTTATGGTGCAACCTCCGGGGAAGCCTACATCAAAGGTATGGCTGGTGAACGCTTCTGCGTGCGAAACTCCGGTGTAAAAGCAGTCGTTGAAGGTGTTGGCGATCATTGTTGCGAATACATGACCGGTGGGCGTGTTGCGGTGTTGGGTAGTACCGGGAAAAACTTTGCGGCCGGGATGAGTGGTGGCATTGCCTATGTTTACGATCCTGCAGGAACATTCCATTTACTGTGCAACCAGGAAACAGTAGACCTAGAGCCGCTTAGCCTTGAAGATCAGATAGAGTTGCGTCAACTGGTCCGTGAACATTGCTGGCAAACCAGCAGCGCGAAAGCCTTCGATATTTTAGGTGACTGGAATGAAGAGGTCCAACATTTTGTAAAGGTGATGCCAAGAGAGTACAAACGGGTACTCGAGCAACAACTGCGAAAGTCAACCGCTGGCATCCCAACCATTGTAAAATCTGCATAATCATTTAGCACATGGGTGATCCTAAAGGATTTCTAAACCATACCAGGGAATTACCATCTTCCCGTGCTCCTCAAGAAAGGATTCACGACTACAAGGAGATCTACGAACCATTTCCCTTGACAAAAACCACCCAGCAGGCCGCCCGCTGTATGGACTGCGGTACACCGTTTTGCCATATGGGTTGCCCTTTGGGAAATGTAATCCCTGAATTTAATGACGCCGTGTACCAGGAGAAGTGGGAGTCTGCATTTAAAATACTGGAGTCAACCAACAACTTTCCTGAATTTACCGGTCGGATATGTCCTGCACCCTGTGAAGGCTCTTGTGTACTGGGCATCAACCAGCCACCTGTTGCCATCGAACACATTGAAAAAAGCATCGCAGAAGTTGCCTGGGAACGTGGTTATTATCAACCCCGTGCACCACTGTCCCGAACCGGTAAAAAAGTGGCTGTGATCGGCTCCGGGCCTTCGGGACTGGCTGCCGCTGACCAGATGAACAAAGCCGGTCACACGGTCACCTTATTTGAACGTAAAGACCGGTTTGGGGGATTGCTGCGCTATGGCATCCCTGATTTTAAGCTGGAAAAATGGGTGCTGGACCGGCGGCTAAAACTGATGCAGGATAGCGGTGTAATCTTTATGCCCAACACCAATGTAGGCGTTGACATTTCAGCCGACGAACTTGCCGCTTCATTCGATGCCATCATCCTTTGCGGGGGATCTACCATTCCCCGTGACCTGAATATTCCCGGCCGGGAGCTTGAGGGGGTCCATTTTGCGATGGACTTTCTCGAACAAAACAATCGACGTGTGGCCGGGGATGCAGTTGATGGTGCCGGCAGGATTCATGCCGAAGGGAAACACGTTATCGTGATTGGAGGCGGTGATACCGGTTCAGACTGCGTAGGAACCTCGAACCGGCACGGTGCCGCTTCAATTACCCAACTTGAGATCATGGGTAAACCACCAACGAGCCGGACCTCAAATAATCCTTGGCCGGAATGGCCACTCATCCTGCGGACTTCATCCAGTCATGATGAGGGATGCGAGCGGCAATGGGCTGTGAGTAGTAAATCCTTTATCGATGATGGAACGGGAAAAATTAGAGCCTTGCGCATCGTTGATATAATCTGGGCGTTAAATGAGGATGGCCGCTCTGTGCTTAAGGAAGTTCCGGGTTCTGAACGTGAATTGCCGGCTGACCTGGTATTTTTAGCTATGGGCTACCTGCACCCTCAACATCAGGGATTACTCGATGAGCTCGGGGTAACCTATGACAACCGGGGCAATGTTTCAACCACCGACTTCCAGACAAATGTCGCCAAGGTATTTTCTGCAGGTGATATGCGTCGCGGACAATCACTGGTTGTATGGGCAATTCACGAAGGAAGGCAAGCCGCTCAGGCCGCCCATCAGTTTCTGATGCAGGAAGCTTAATCGTATCTTTGCGGAAACCGATTCCTGCATGAATACTTTTGCAGAAGGCGTAATTCGTTTTCATTTATCACTTACTCCGGATTGGGCTATACCCCGGCAATATGAACTGTTATTTCCATTTGGCGCCAACGATACTCGGGAGGCATTTACCGCATTCTACCATAAGTATTATTCAGATACCCAAGAAAGGCATTTCATATTTGGCATCAATCCTGGTCGCTTTGGCGCGGGAATCACAGGTGTGCCTTTCACGGACCCGATACGCCTAGAAAGCGTGGCCGGAATAAGTAATCCCTTTGAAAAGAAATCCGAGTTATCCAGCATTTTTATTTATCAGGTGATCGAAGCATTACAGGGATTAACCGCATTCACCCAAGCATATTACATAACGTCCCTGTGTCCGCTTGGATTCGTCAAGGCAGGTAAAAACTTTAATTATTACGACGACAAACACCTGGCGGATGCCGTTAAGCCCCACATCATAGATAACATCAACCGGCAAATTGAATTTGGTGCACGCCGGGACAAAGCTTTTAGTCTGGGCATGGGTAAAAATGCTCAATATTTCACCAAACTGAATGAAGAACATGGATGGTTCAAGCGTGTGATCCCCCTTCCCCACCCTCGTTGGGTCATGCAGTACAGGAGGAAACAATTGGATCAGTTTATAGCAGTTTTCAAAAATGAATGGCCAACCTGAATCACTCCTTAGTCATCCCTAATTGTTGTACTTCTACGTAAAAATTAGGGTCTATACTAATTCCTTTCGCATTTGGAATAGCTTCCATCGACTGCCAGTTGGATGTTGGTTTGATCCATTCAAAATTGCGGTTATCCTTGCTGATTAAAACCGGCATCTCAAAACCAGGCACGACATCCTCCCAACGGTATTGTATCCGGCCATTATCCATTTTATAAACAAACTTGGGAATTCGGGTATCACGAAGATACTGATTAAAAAATGCCTTGAGATTCTGGCCAGTCGCATCGGCAAGAAAATCTTCAATTTGTTGGGTGGTCACGGTCTGATGATAAAAGCGGTTATTCATGTTTCTTAAGATTTGACGCCATTTGACGTCATCATTCAACACCATTCGCAAGGTATTCAACATGTTGCCCCCTTTATAGTACATATCTCCGGATCCCGAATGATTGACCCCATAGGTGCCAATGATCGGCTCATCGTTTTGGATACGAGCGCGTGTGCCGATCACGTATTCCTGTCCGGCTTGCTTTCCGTAATAATATTCCAGGTACAGGCTTTCAGAATAATTCGCGAAACTTTCATGGATCCACATATCGGCAATATCCTTATAGGTGATGTTGTTGGCATACCATTCGTGAGCCGACTCATGAATGATGATAAAGTCGAATTTTAAACCCCACCCCGTACCCGAGAGATCATTACCCAAATATCCATTACGGTAATGGTTACCATAAGTAATAGAGCTCTGGTGTTCCATACCCAGATAAGGAGTTTCCACAATTTTATAACCATCTTCATAAAAGGGATACGGGCCAAACCAATATTCGAAGGCGCGCAGCATTAATTTGACCTGATTAAATTGCGACCGGGCCGGATCTTCATTTTCCCATAATGCATAATAGTTCAGGTCTAGTATACCCTTTTCGCCCTGCAGGGTATCCTTCCAATGGACATAATCCCCGATATTAATATTGACCCCATAATTATTGATTGGATTCACCACCGCCCAGGTGTAAGTGTGCCAGCCATCGCCAACTTCTGAAACCTTGCGTAGCCTTCCATTGGACACATCCTGAAGACTATCCGGAACCGTAACCTGAATGATCATGCTGTCGACCTCATCGTACATATGATCCTTACATGGCCACCAAACGCTTGCCCCCAGTCCCTGGCAGGAAGAAGCAATGAATGGATTTCCTGACTTATCCCGGCTCCAGGTGATCCCCCCATCCCAGGGAGGACGTCTGGCGACTCTTGGATGGCCTGCAAAAGCCAATTCAACTTCGGCCTTTTCGCCTTTATTAATCTTTCCGGGAAGGTGGATAAAATAGGCATTCCCAACCCGTTCGTAGGACAATGGTTTTTCTTCAAATTGGGCTTTTGTGATTTGCATCGGGTATTGCAGGTCAATTTGCATGACCTCCCCAGGCTCAATGGCGATGAATCCTACCACATTGGTTCCTGACAGGGTGCTGTCAGCAGGGTTTACTTTCACCGCAAGCCGATAGTAGCTCAAATCCCACCACGCCCTTTGCGGCGTTATCGATCCCCTCAATGTATCCTGATGGGTGAAAGTTTGGGCATAAATCCCTACCGGTAACAGGAATAACACAAGCTTCATGAATATTTTCATAACCATAGGAGGTTTATACATACAAATACAATCTAACTGGCAACCTGATCGATCTAAAAGAATTACAAATTAAATGGATCCTGAGGAAGTTATCCATCTCCCATCCTAATTTCACAAAACTTACTCCGTTTTACCTTATGGATTGATGTCTCGAAATGGAAGTCAATCATTATCTGGTTAACCTATCCTCGATGCAATTTTTACTATATCGCAGTTAATCGCAAAAACATTCCCAACCAGTGGCATTATTAGCAATAAAAAAAGGCCCTGCCACTTCTTTAAGGGCAGAGCCTCTGTCTTTATTCCGAGATTATTCTTATTTCAGGATTTCCACTGGAATGAATTTCACTTCGGTTCCATGCCTGATGCGCAGATAATACATGCCCGCCTGAATGTCGTGAACATCGATGCGGTCCCGGAATAATTGATCGGAAGAGTAGTCAACCGTCTTATTGATTCTCTTCATAATGGTTCCAGTCAGGTTGATCAATTCAATCTGAATGGCATCATCACCGTTCTCAATGAGTTTGGCGCTGATTTGTACATAGTTGGAGGCCGGATTCGGGTGAATGCTGATCTGATCCACAGCATCATCGGTGCCTGAGCAGGCAATCCACCTGATCTCCAGATTTATTTCCAGTACTTCAGAGAAACAACCAAATGCATTGCTGATCTGAATACTCGTGTAGTTACCTGGTGCTAGACCATCGATTATGATTCGCCGGTCATAATACGGGCCGAAGATCTTTTCTATGCCGTCTACAATAAGACGAACCATAAAAGGCCCGGAATCACCGGATTTCAATTCGATAATTATTTCTCCTGTATTTTCTCCACAGGTTGCATGCGAGCCGATAAATACCGTATCAACTACCGGAAGGTCAATGACTCTCTTTACAACGATGTTCGACTCTCCGATCCATTCATCACAGTAAGATCGTTTAGAACAACGTGAATAATACGTTGTCTCGGTAATAACGCCCGGATCGTATTCCGGCCCATGAGCATCCCATATCATTGTCCAAAGACTGAAAGGCAACGTGGGATCTGTGGTCTTAATCCACATGTATTGAATATCTCCCCGACCGCCCGTTGGCTCAGCAACACTGATAATTGGCAGCGGATCATAAGGGCCGCAAGCGATCTCATCACCTGCCAGGATACCACCGTCCGTAACATTGCAACACTCCAGGAATACTTCAATCATCATCTTGTCGTAACATCCGTAGATGGTGTCACGCACAGTCACCCAATACAGCCCAGGTTCAAATACAAGCGGATTCTGTTCCAGGCTATGGAATCCATTTGGCCCCACCCAGGAATAAATAACGTTGGTATCGGCAGAATAGGCGTAAATCTGTGTTCCGGTACCATCACAGGGCACCGTTCCTCCTATCACTTCAATGTCGACTGTATTGGATACAGTAACCACGATACAGGCTATTGCTGCGCACCCGTAGGCATCGGTAGCGGTAACGTAATATTTACCCGGTTCGAAAACCCAGGGACGGTCTTCATCGGAGACAAAGCCATTTGTGCTTTCCCAATGGTATCTTAGTCCGGATTCATTTACTTTGGGTACCAATTGCACGCTATCCATTCCACACCCGATGACATACTCTTCTGCCTGTACATTTCGTAAACAGGTATCATTTAGACATAGACCAATATCAATGGTCGTATCCACCATATTGGGTGTCACATAAAAGCATTCCGTGCGGGAGGAAAACAATATAATGTTGGTATCCAGGGAATCCGGAATTGAATCAATGTGCGGAGCAAATGTAAATTTGGAAGGAAGGCTGTCAACGGCAACAAAATAGGCCCTGTCCGGTACGAGGTTATCGAAATAATACATACCGTTCGAGTCAGAATAGGTCTGAGCGACCAGGATGCTGTCACAGGTATAGAGCGTAACCAGAATGCTATCAACTCCAATCTCTGTGGATTCCTGCATGCCATCACAATCGCCGTCCAGCCAAACCTTATCACCAATTTTTCCACAGGGTTCCTTAGTAACATTTACAAACGTAATGACCTTACAGCCGTTGGCACCGGTAACGGTCAACATGTATTCGCCGGCAATCGAAACTTCCGGATTAGGATCTGTGGTTGAAAAACCTTCGGGTCCGCTCCACACATAGGTTACATCCGGCGTTGAGGAATGGCCATAAAGTTTGATATATCCCAACTCACAGGTTATTATTCCTCCTTCCGCCTGGACCTCTGGTTCAAAGGTGTCCTCAATCACCTCGACAGTGGCGGTATCCAAACACCCATTGACGCTGAAAGCTACCAGCGTATAGACACCGGGAACATCTACCAGAGGTGTCGGCCGATTGGATGAGTATCCATCTGGACCGGTCCAGGTATAGCTGGATATTTCATATAGGCTGAAGACTTCGATTGTCACAGCAGGATGGGGACATGTTATGGTATCTGCTGAAAGTTCCAGTTCAAAATCGCCTTTCGTCCCTACCGTAATCTCATCCTGGGTCGTACAACCACTTGCGCCGGTAACTGTCACATGATAGGTTCCGGGAATATCGATTACAGGGTCTTCCTCCGTAGAAACAAAGCCACCGGGGCCGATCCACAGGATTTCAACATTAGGCTCGTTCACCGACATTTCAATTTGAACCTGGCTACTGCCACATCCGAAATCCGGTGCGTTCAATTCAATTTCCGGTCCTGCCTGGTCAACTTTTATTTCGATGCCTCCCTGACCTATGCAGCCCTGGGGAGTCGTAACCATTACATTGTATTTGCCGGCTTTGGTGACCACCGGGTTTTGTTCGGAGGAGGTAAATCCATCCGGACCAAACCAACTGTATTCCACCTCTGCGATCGATGAAACGGCAATCAACTGTACCTCGGAAACAAGACAGCTTAGATTTTCTCCGGAAACCTGGACTTCCGGTACATCCACATTGGAGGTTACCTCTGCAGATCCCGTACCACTGCATCCGTTGGCATCGGTGACCGTGACAGAATAGGTTCCGGGTATGTTCACCTCGGGCTCTTTGCTTTCAGAAGAAAAACCGCCTGGACCCGTCCAGGAATAGGAAATAACATCCGTGCTGGGAACAACTTTAAGCAATATGGATGCATCCTCACAATTGAGTTCGCCTCCAAATACATCAACTGTCAAAACACCAGAACCCGGCTCAATGATGATTGATTCGGAAGCGTAGCATCCGTTGGCATCGGTCACAGTAACCGAGTACTCCCCTGCAGCCAGGCCCTGAACCGTTTTGGTCGTTCCGCCATTACTCCAGGCATATTGGTAGGGTACAGTTCCACCAGTAGCTGTTACTGTCGCCCGACCGTCTTCACCCTGACACGATGTACTGGAACCAACAAGGTCCAGATTTATAGCATCCGGGATATTTACTTTTGCTTGGCCAGTAGCGCTACATCCGTTTACATCGGTAATTGTTACTTCATAAATCCCATACCCCAGACCATCAATTTCACTCGTCGTGGCTCCGTTACTCCATAGATAGGTGTAAGGAGAAACCCCTCCATGCACCTCTGAAGTGACTGACCCATCCAGGCTTCCATTGCACAATGCATCCTTTGCTTTGATATCAATTAAAAGTCCGTTACCTTCTTCTATAGTAGCTGATGCCACTTCAAGACACTTATTTTTATCCGTAACTGTTACCGAATAAGATCCCGGTTGCAGGCCACTTAAATTTTGGGTTGTGGCCCCATTACTCCATGTATAAGAATAAGGCTGGGTTCCTCCGGTGACGCTAACAGTAATTGTACCGTCTGATCCATCACAGGAAATATCCGTTTTTGAGATGGTGACGTCTATTACTTCCGGCTCTTCAATAGTCGTTACTGCTTCTGCGGGACATCCATTGGCATCGGTTACGGTTACCGAATAGACACCAGCGACCAGTCCCGTCAAGTTCTTGGTTGTTGCTCCATTACTCCAGAGGTATTTTATCGGTGAGACAGCTCCCTGGATGATCAAATCGATCGTTCCATCTGCTGAGCCATGGCAATCGGCAGCGGTTGGGATCGCTGCAATGGTAATGGTCGAATGGCTTTTCACCGTAGCTTTAGCTTCAGCTGTACAACCATATGCATCCGTGACCGTTACCGAATACGTGCCAGGAGTTACATTGGTCAAATCTTCCGAGGTCGCGCCATTGCTCCATTTGTAGGTCAAAGCAGAAGTACTTCCGGTAACGGTAAGATCTACCGATCCGTCATTTACTCCAGCACAGGTAGCATCAGTTGCTATCGCGGTTGCTGCGATATCGCTTTTACCATTGATGAATGTATACCCGGTAACCATACAACCATGTGCATCCGTTACGGTCACTTCATAATTGCCCGCAACCAATGAAGAGATGCTTTGTGTGGTTTGTCCGGAACTCCACAGATAAGTATATGGTGATGTTCCTCCCCCCGGAACAGCCGTTGCCTGTCCGTTCGAGGCATCACAGTTTGCATCTACATGGCTCAGATTAACGTAAAGGGAGTCCGGTTGAGATAACCCTTTGCTTCCCACTGCGGTACAGCCGTTGGCATCGGTCACGGTAACTGAATAATTTCCTGCGGCAATGTTTTCCATGTCTTCAGTCGTTGCTCCGTTACTCCACTGATAGGTATAAGGTTCAGTTCCTCCGGATACAGATAAATTGATGGTGCCATCCTGGTCTCCGAAACAATCCAAGGCTGTACTTACAAGATCAAGTGTAATTTTTTGCGGTTGTTGCAGGCTGACGTTTGCTATAGCCAGACATCCGTTTGCATCAGTTACCGTGACGCTGTAATCCCCGGCAGCCAAGTCCTGTAGCTGACTGCTCGTGGCGCCATTATTCCAGACAAACGTATAAGGTGCAGTACCTCCCTGAACTGTACTTTGAATAACGCCATCCTCACTTTCAAAACAGGACAAATCCTGTGGTTGAAGTTGAACGTCGAGGATTTCCGGCTGATCCACATTAACCGATTCAGAAGCCTGACATCCGCCCGCATCCGTTACGGTTACTGAATATTGTCCAGCAGGCAAATTGGAGATTGAAGAGGTTGTCGCACCATTACTCCAGAGATATGTGTAAGGTGCTTCTCCTCCGGAAATGGTTGTATTGATACTTCCACCTGCCTCTCCGTTACATTTGACATCGTTCGCTTGCAGAGACAACGTCAAAGCAGAAGGCTCATCAATGGTAGCAGATGCTGAGACGAAACATCCATTGGCATCGGTCACCGTAACCGAATAAGTACCGCCACCGACGCCTGATAGATCTTGCGTTGTGGCCCCATTGCTCCACGCAAAGTGATATGGAGTAGTGCCGCCGGTAATAGTCGTTTGGATCAAGCCATCATTATTACCATTGCATGAAACATCTGCAGTGTTCAGGTTTAAATCCAACTGTTCCGGTTCGTCAATTCTTGTATTTGTTTCAGCATAACACCCGTTCAGGTCCGTAACTGTGACAGAGTAAGTCCCTGCAGTCAAACCGCTGAGGTTTTTTGTAGTGGCTCCATTGCTCCAGTTATAGGAATAGGGTGAAACTCCACCTTGAATTATGAGATCAATAGACCCACTGGCTTCGCCGTGACAATCTACAGCCTGTGGAATCGCGGATACCTGGATGCTGGTTTTATTCCCGATAATTGCGCTTGCTTCTGCCGTACAACCGAAGACATCGGTCACCGTTACCGAATAAGTCCCGGCAGGAACGCCAGTCAAATCTTCGGTGGTCGCACCATTGCTCCAGCGATAGGATAGTCCTGTGGAATTGCCGGTAACCGTCAGATCAACACTGCCATCATCGGATCCCTGACAAGATGCATCGGTAGGTGAAGCCGAAGCGGCCAGATCGCTGAATCCATTGATAAATACATCCTCAGCGGCTGAACACCCGTGCGCATCAGTCACCGTAACGCTATAATTTCCTGAACTCAACCCGGTAATATGAGCCGTTGTAGCACCATTACTCCAACTGTATACATACGGAGCGGTACCTCCTACCGGGTCTGCGGTGGCCTCTCCATTTGCTGCATCACAATTTGCATTTACATGGCTTATAGAAATGGTAAGTGTATCCGGAGTAACGAGGATAACAGACTCGGACGCTATACATCCGTTATTATCCGTGACCGTAACTGTATAGGATCCTGCGCCCACCCCGGTGATATCTTCTGACGTGGCGCCGTTGCTCCAACGGTAAACGTAAGGACTGGTCCCACCGGACACAGTAAGGTCCACTGAACCATTCTGGTCCCCGTAACATAGCGGTTCTTCGGAAGCGAGGGTCAAGGTAATCGGCCCTGGCTCACCTACACTCGTCTGAGCGGTTGCCTGGCATCCGTTGACATCTGTTACTGTTACCGAATAGTTTCCTGCAACAACGCCGGATAAATCCTGTGTCGTTGCACCATTACTCCAGGAATAGGTATATGGGGAAATACCTCCTGAAACAGTTGCATCGATAGACCCGTTTGCTTGTCCGTTGCACAAAGCCGGATTAGTTACCAAATCAATTTGGATCGATTCAGGTGCATTGACTGTTGCTGATCTGCTTATCGAACAACCACTTGCATCGGTTACTATCAGCGTATAGGTACCGGCTCCCAGACCTGAAAGATCCCGGGTTGTGGAGCCATTATTCCATAAATAAGAATAAGGAGTAGTTCCTCCGGTAGCGGTGGCATTGATTGTTCCATCTTCCTGATCCGAACAGGAAGTAGGACTGGCGACCAAATTAAGGTCTAAAACCTCAGGAGACGTAACCTGGGCATTGTCCGTAGAATTACACCCATTTGCATCCGTCACCGTGACGGTATAAACACCTGCATTTAATCCAGATAAATTTTGTGTTGTCGCACCATTGCTCCAAGCGTATGCAAACGGCTGAGTTCCTCCGGATACTTGCAATGTAATGGTGCCATCATCTGCAGCAGCACAAGTAACTGGTGTACTAGTGAGCAATAAATCGAGGGGTTCGGGAGTCAGAATTTCTGCCGATTCAATGGCATAACAACCGTTGGCATCCGTAACGGTAACCGAATAGAGACCCGCTCCCAGTCCGGATAAATTTTGGGTCGTCCCCCCATTACTCCACTGGTATTTATAAGGACTTTTTCCACCCTGCACTTGCAGATTGATGGATCCATCGGAATAATCAGCGCAAGTCGCTTGATTGGGCACCAATGCCAAAACCAGAGGTTCCGTTGATGTTATGGTTGCATTTCTGCTTGCGGTACAACCATTGGCATCTGTAACGGTAACCGAATAATCTCCGGCACTTTGACCTGTCAGGTCTTCTGTAGTAGCCCCTGTGTTCCAGGCATATGTGTAAGGTGCCGTCCCGCCGGTAACCGTGAGGTTTACGATACCATCTCCATTTCCATCACAAGTTTCGGGAACAGTCAGGATGTTCAGGTCTAAGGCAGAAGGAGCTCCAATGGTAGCGATTCCTTCAACTTGGCATCCACCTGCATCCGTAACTGTTACGGAATAATTTCCTGCCGGCAAGTTGGTGAGATTTTGTGTTGTTGCCCCGGTATTCCAGTAAAACCTGTAAGGCATTGTGCCACCCGTAACGGTGCAATTGATGGCGCCATCCTGATTTTCAAAACAGGTTGCATCCGTAGTTACCATTCCAATGTTCAAGCCATCCGGAGAAAAAACCGTAGCACTTTCCGTAGCAATACATCCGTTGGCATCCGTAACGGTAACTGAGTAGTTCCCGGCATTTAACCCGGCAATATTTTGAGTAGTTGCTCCATTACTCCATTGATAGGCGTATGGACTTGATCCACCGGATACTTGCATGGTGATAGAGCCGTCAGCACCCGAAGCACAGGTTGTGGGGGATGCATTTAAGCTTATTTCCAAAGGCTCCGGTGCAATTATTTGAGTCTCAGCCACTTCAAAACACCCATTCTCATCAGTCACTGTTACCGCATAGGTACCCGCGCCTAATCCTGTAAGATCTTCTGTCGTCGCTCCATTGCTCCATGAAAATTTATAAGGGGTTTGGCCACCCTGGACTTGTAAATCCACTGATCCATCCTGATTTTCGGCACAAGTTGCCTGGACAGGTATCAGGGTTAAAACCAATGGTTCTGAAGCGCCAATCTTTACGTTATCATTTGCCGAACAGTTCTTAGCGTCTGTGACAGTAACGGAATAACTTCCAGCACTAACACTTGTCAAATCTTCTGTTGTTGCCCCATTACTCCATATGTAGTGATAAGGAGTCGTTCCTCCTGTTACGGTGAGGTTGACCTCGCCATCCCCATTCCCGGTACAAGATTCCGGTGAAGTTTGAATGGCAAGACTTAGTGACGCAGGTTCACTGATACTGGCTTGCTTCTCCAATTGACAACCAGCTTCATCCGTAATGGTGACAGAATAATCACCTGCCTGAAGACCCGAAATATCCTCGGTGGTTGCCCCGTTGGACCACATATATGTGAACGGGCCCGTTCCGGCAGTCACAGTCAAGTCAATCGAACCGTCATTTGCTCCATTACAAGAAATATCCTGTGTGATAATGGTAGCTTGCATCGATTCACTTACGGTAACCGTGGCTTCATCTGTGGTCGAACATCCACCTGCATCGGTTACGGTCACCCGGTAAGTTGTTGTGGTATTTGGAGAAACCGTAATTGAAGCGGCATGAGAACCATTACTCCAACTATAGCTATAAGGTGCCGTTCCGGCGTTTGTCGAGGCGGTTAACACGACGGAATTCCCAGCACATATGAGCAAGCACTGCGGATCTTTAGACAAGCTTGATCCACTTAGATTCAGGTTAAAATCGCCATGACTGGCAGAGCTGTTCAGGCCGGGACCCGAGCTAGGCTGGGACAGAATTTTGATGTTTAGCCATCCGGAAGCACCAAACGCCGTTGACGTATTCAGGTTTGCACCGGTTCCAACCTGGAAGGCCGGACCATTGCGATCAAATTCCAATAAAGCTCCTGAAATATCGCCACCCCCGATTGCATAACCATGCGTCTCGGTATAATAATACCAATCCTGATTGTTGAGATTTCCAACACATTGGGTATTTTCTTTCGGGCTATCCGTCGGTGGACTAAACGTCCTTCCCTTGAACACGGTTTTGATATTGAACGAAACCCTGGAATTACCACTGTTTACGATGACCATTTCGAGGTATGCAGTACCGTTATCGTACTCCTTGAATGACCCACTCTGTACCGACCAATATGGGCTGTTAGAATATGCATCAACAATATTATCGTTCCAGAATCCGTAGGTAACATAGGAACCACAGCTTTGGTGGCTATTGGAAACAGACCGGCTTTCCAATGGATCCGATGAGCAGGCAATATTTACTAAAGGCCCCCCGCTAGAAAGGACAGATGCGGATTTTACCAGCGTGCAACCGTTATTATCCGTTATCGTCACAGCGTAGCTGCCACCAGATAAATTAGAAATGTCTTTGGTCGTTGCTCCGTTACTCCATTTGTAGCTATAGGGAGTGATGCCTCCCGTAACGGATAAGTTAATGGTACCACTGGAAGCACCCTGACAACCTGTATTCGTAACTGACAAGGTAGCATCTATTTTATCAGGTTGGTCGATCCACCGCTTAATCGCTTTCGTACAACCATTTGCATCCGTTATGGTCACTGCGTAGTCTCCCGTGGATAGTCCACTAAGGTTCTTTGTAGTGGCTCCATTACTCCATAGATATTGATAAGGTGTAATTCCCCCGATCACATATAAGGTAATTGTTCCATCGCTTCCGCCTCCACAGGTCACATCCGTATATTCCGTCCAGGCATCAATTTTGGCTGGTTGACTGATGGTTGCCTTTTTGGTTGCAGAACAACCGGCAGCATCGGTCACCGTTACCGCATAATCACCGGGACTTAATCCACTAATGTCCTCTGTGGTCGCCCCGTTTGACCAGGAATATGCAAGAGGAGCAATTCCACCTGTCACGGTTAAATCCAAACTTCCATCGTTCCCTCCTGCACAATCCACATTATATGCAGCAATGTTCAGGGCAAGATTGCTGACATTTACCGTGATGGATTTGGTTGAGGTACACCCTTTATTATCCGCAGCAGTTACTGAATAAACACCATTAAAAGCTGTGGTTATTGCATTTGAAATCAAAATGTTTCCATCCTTATCCCCGGTTCCACTAAATCCATTTGGACCACTCCAGGTGTAGGAAGACATTCCATTTGGATTAACGGATAAAGACAATGAAGAGCCTGAGCAAACATTAACCACACAGTCATCATCGGTGGTCCAGCCGCTACCAGTGTTGTATTCACATATCAGGTCTGTAGCATCACAAGGATTGCCTGTCAAACACAGTGCATCAAGTTTAAGATAGTCTCCGCTGGCTCTTCCAATGATCTTGACGTAACGGGAACCCTGAGGTGCTGTCATCGTCAGATTATAAGCTTTGAGGTCTTGATTCGGGTCAACGTCGTGGTCGACCTGGACACTTTGAGAACCCAATAAAGTGCCTGCTTGAGTGTAAAATTCTATCGATAGAGTATGATTAAAACTTGGTTCATGAGTTCCGGCAAAAAAGTCAAGGCTGTAAACTGTCCCGGTTGTAACGTTTACATTTTGTGAAATGGTGGCCGTTTGGCCTTGTGTGGAAGGCTTAATGAAAACAACATAATTTCCATTAACCGCATAATGGGTTGTGAAGTTATAGTCTCCTACCACTGTCCATCCCTGGATGGTGTTTTCAAAACTCGGATTCACCACCAAGGATTCCGGGCAGGTGTAATTGGAACAACCTCCCGGATGAACGGTATAATTTTGTGCAGAACACCCGGCAACTGTGTAGCTATCAAACTTATTCGTACTTAAATAGAAATCAAATACGTCTCCATCACTGGCATCCCCATTCCAGAAGCCCCCCCCTGTGATGGTTGCAACCGTGGTAGTTCCTTTTTTCACAGTCACGGAAGAACAATCGCTATTGGTAAATTTCACCGTTGGCTTGCAGGTATTTTCACAATTATCGTACTGAAGAATAAATACGTTATCCAGGTGAAATTCCCAGGCATTGCCGACTTGGTACGATTCAACACGATAAACAAAATCCGTCTGTCCCGGGCTTAGAATATCATCCAGATAATAGCGGTCAATATCCAGATTGTAATTTGAACTTCCATTAAAAGAATTACTTCCGGATAACAGGTTATCACCCATGTATTGACCGTCGATATAGGTTTTTCGCCTTTATAATTATCCCCTCCCAAATAATGGAGCTTAGTTCGATATTCGCCTGGCAATTTGGGATGGTGAACCCGTCAAGATCCCATTGTTGGTAGAAGTTTTTAATGGGATTGGGCCAATAACCATAAAAGCCATCGTACATTTTTATGGTCCGGTTAGGCAAATCGGATTTGGTATAAATAACAACCAGCGACCATCCTCCATATACACTGCCATAGGGACAGGAGACTACCTTGTCAAAGGATAAATTATCGATGGTGATGTTACCGGAACCTGTAATTTTTGAGGTTACATCTGCATAAGCTGCATAGAAGTCCTGGTAGTATCCACCATTGTTAATGGTTTCCGTCCACGCATCATCCGCTGCTACATTCTGGCTATTTAGTGTTACCGACTGGTCGATATAAACAGCGTTGCTTGCGTAATAGGAACTTCCTGACCAATAAAGGTAGGCTTTGTGGACAGTGGCTCCGGATGGAATGTTCAGATATCGGCTGGTCCCATTGACCTCACCACATTCATTGGCCGCTTCCCCGGTGTTTTCGGTGTTTCCAATAATCGTGTAACCGTAATTTCCGGTGAAGGTTATTTTTTCACCGATACCATTTCCGGCATAACCGGAGGGCAGATAGAACAGGTAGAACAAGAATAGGAGTACAATAGGCAAAAATAGTCTTGCCATTGTACAATGCTTATACATTTGGATCATCTCTTTGGACGTTTTATTTGGGCTAAAACAAAAACAGGATCACTCCAAAAGGGAGGGATCAAAAATCTTACTCTTAACAGAAAAAACAAAATATTTGGGAATCGATAGTAAGGGGGATCACTATTCACTCTCAGCAAGATTCAGGTATAACCATCGTTTCACCTTGTCTTGACTTATATATTTTGCAATAAATCGTAAGCGTTAATTACGACTATTCAAAACAGTCAATTCGTGAAGATTGGATTGGCAAGATTAGATGCAGGGAGGTAAAAGCTTTACAAAGCTGCAAAAAATTCTACATTTCAAGAAATCAAAATAAAGTATTTCAAAATTATTTTCCAGTCACTCAACGCCGGAAGGAAATCCCTTCTTAATAACAATGCCCGAGCATGGAGGTAATTTAGACTCGGGTTTGTCATGAAACATGTCGCGGGGAAGTGAAGACATGTCAATCCAGCATTTACTACCCCAAATATTTTGCCAAATAGATAATCCGGGAATTATTTTTGACCCCAAGTCAATTAAATGATAACAATTAGAAATCTTTATCAGTTATACCATAAATGTTATCAAGTCATTAGGTACATCATACAGCGATCTGTTATTTTTTTGCAATTTTGAGTCCCCAAACATTGAGTCCATCTTATTACTAGTATATTCCATGCAAATCAGTTATAAAACCGAACCACTATCCCTTAAAGGCCCTCTTTGGCTTTTTAGTCTGAAAGATTCCATCGATCGAAATCTCCTGGAATTCGCCGGAAATTTCCCTGACCCATTACCCATCAACCTTATCCTGCAGGCATACCAGGATGAATCCCCTACCCTGTATCTGGAAGAAGGCAAGATCAGGTTACATCTTTTCAGGACCAAGGCATACACGTTCTCGGCGATCAAGAACCTGGCAGCTGAAGCTATTTTCAACTGTCGCAAACTAGATACGAACCCGATCATTCTGATCGACCTGGCACTCTTTTCGGCCCAGGCCCTGGAAGCCATTTCAGAAGGCCTCTGGTGGGGCGGACAAAATTTGGGACTTCATAAAACTTCGGATGAAGTACCGGCAAGGGCATGGAACATTTCCTTAGCAGGCAACGAATCACGGAGTCAATGGAAGTTGCCATATCCAAAGGAAGTTATAAGGGTGCCCTGCTGGAAAAAATAGGTGGCCTGGTCAATGAACCTGGCAATGTATGCACCCACAATACATGGCAGACTTTGCTTTACGGGAAGCGGAAAACCGACCGATCAACATTCGCATTCATTCTGCTGAAGACATTCAGCGGGAAGGTTTGTGGGGCTCTGGAATGTTGGAAAGGGAAGTAGTTATCCCCGGTTATGATAGAAATGGATTATCATCCGGAGAACTGCATTGCCACCGTCGGGTTGGTTGGTAAAGGGTAACTTTTGATACGGGTGGTGTATCGCTTAAGGATGGGAAAAACATGCATTACATGAAGTCCGATATGGGCGGAGCTGCAGCAGTTCTCGGGACCATCCTGGCGGCGGCGGACCTGCACCTGCCAATCCGGCTCATCGGTATCATTCCCAGTGCGGAAAACCATATAGACCGTCTGGCGTACCGGCCAGGAGACGTCATTTCATCCTATTCCGGCAAGACCATTGAAATCATCAATACCGACGCCGAAGGCAGGCTGCTCCTTGCAGACGGGTTGAGCTATATTCTTAAAAATTATACCCTGGATCACTTGATCGATTTGGCCACACTGACTGGCAGTGCAGTACAAACCTTCGGTTATCTGGGAGGTGCTCTTTTCTCCAACAATGCTTCACTTTCCGATGAGCTCATGAAAGCTTCCATAGAATCGGGAGAAAAAATTTGGCCGTTACCTTTGTGGGAAGAATATGAAAAGGAACTTGAATCCACCATTGCCGATATTCGTCATTTTCACAATAGTCCGCTTGCTGGAGCAGCAGTTGCAGCCAAGTTCCTGGAATCTTTTATCGGAGGATTTGCTTCGTGGGCACATCTGGATATCGCGGCTGTTGCCTTAAAGGAGACGGTATTCAGCAAAGAAAAAGTGGGCACAGGCTTTGGCGTTGATTTACTGATCAGCTGGCTCGAAAACTTCCAAGGCAACTAATCCGTCTCATTCGGGCACTTTTCCATTATCCGATCCTGGACTTCAAAATTTAAGTCATTAAGAATTCATACCCAGAACATCGCACTTTCTTTTAAGATTGTTTATTTTGAAGGCAAAGCAACCGGGATCGTATGCATGTATTACACGTTAGTGCCGAATGTTATCCAGCGGCAAAAACCGGGGGGTTGGGCGACGTCGTTGGCGCACTTCCAAAATATCTGAACCAGGCAGGAATGCAAGCCAGTGTTATCATTCCAAAGTATGCCTTACCCTGGTTTGCCCGCCATCAATTTCAGGAGATATTCTTCGGTCAAGTCCGGATGTACAATTGGAGCGTATCTTACCAGATCCAGCAACTGACCGATGATGATCTTGGCTTCACGTTGTACGTGGTTAACATTCCAGGTAAATTTGACCGGGCCGGAATATACTCCGATCAATACGGCTATTTTGGTGATTCGTTTGAACGGTGGATTTGCTTTCAACAAGCCGTCCTCCAGTGGATCATTGTCACCCAGCAACCCATTACCCACATCCATTGCCATGATCATCATGCCGGACTTATCCCTTTCATGATGCGGTATTGCCCCATTTATGCAGACCTTGCCGAAATGCCCAGCTTCCTGACCATTCATAATGGCGGATACCAGGGACGTTACGGCTGGAGTAACAACCATCTTTTACCATTTTATGAACGACCTGCAGCGGGTATGCTGGATTGGGATAACAGCATAAATATGCTCGGAAGTGCTATTAAATGCTGCTGGGCTTATAATACGGTCTCTCCTACCTACCTCGAAGAAATGAATGAGTCATCAGGCGGCCTGGAAGGACTCCTGAGACTGGAGCGAATGAAGGCATCCGGTATTGTAAATGGTATTGATAATGACGTATGGGATCCCAGAACCGACCCTATGATTGCGGTACATCTAGAGGATGATTTTCTTGCTTACAAACGCGGAAACAAAGCCATAATTTGTGAACGATTCGGATTAGATCCGGGCTTACCTATCCTAACATTTATTGGCCGGATGGTCCATCAAAAAGGCGTCGATGTTCTTGCTGATGCCATTTGGAGCATGGTCCAGCAGACGACTCAAATCCAATTTATTATTCTGGGTTCGGGTGAGGCCCAGTACGAAGATCCTTACAAGTCCCTTGCTCATCATTACGGGAACCAAGTAAAGACCATCATTCAGTATAACGAAGCGCTATCCCATCAGCTTTATGCAGGGTCAGACTTCTTGCTCATGCCATCGCGGGAAGAACCTTGCGGATTGAATCAGCTCTATGCTATGCGATATGGTACTTTACCTATGGTAAGACGAACCGGAGGTCTGCAGGACACGGTCATTGATATTGATGATTGGCAGGGTACCGGCATCTGCTTCAGTCAACTCAGCGTTCAGGATCTAACGGCTGCATTTTTCCGTTCAATCAGACTTTACCAGCACAAATCGAGGATGTATGACATTATGCAGGAAGCGATGACTAAAGATCATTCCTGGGAACGTGTTGCACTGGATTACATCGGATGGTATAAATATTACATGGGAATCGAATAATTCTAATATATTACGATAAAAATTTATATATCATGAGGATTAAGATGATATGCCTGATATTGGGAGGCGGTGCCGGATCACGCCTTTATCCACTCACAAAAGACAGATCAAAGCCTGCGGTCCCCATTGCTGCCAAATACAGGTTGATCGACATACCCATTTCCAACTGCCTTAATTCCGGTGTTAAGCGGATGTTTGTACTGACCCAATTTAACTCAGCCTCGCTTAACCGGCACATAAAGAATACCTACCATTTTGATAATTTCAGTAATGGCTTTGTCGATATTTTGGCTGCCGAACAAACGCCGAGCAGTGACAAATGGTACCAGGGTACAGCAGATGCCGTCAAGCAATCCATGCATCACCTGGTCAATCAGGACTTTGATTACCTGCTCATTCTTTCAGGAGACCAGTTGTACCAGATGAATTTTGAATTGATGGCCCGCTATCACATAGCACAAGGCGCTGACATAACGATTGCCACCATACCGGTGGTGGCCAATGATGCGACGGGTTTTGGCATCATGAAGGTTAATAAATTCGGGTTTGTCGATCGCTTTACGGAAAAGCCCAAGAAAGAAATACTTGATGACTGGAAATCGGAGGTTGAAGAGCGTTTCACCAATGATGGACGCCATTTCCTGGCATCAATGGGTATTTACATCTTCAACAAACGCATATTGCGCAAGTTATTTGAAGATCACCCGGAAGCGGTTGACTTCGGCAAGGAAATCATACCGAATGCCATAAAATCAGGATTTAATGTAGCGAGTTATGCTTACGACGGCTACTGGACGGATATTGGAACCATCAAATCCTTTTTCCAGGCAAATCTGGAGTTAACCGACGATATTCCAAAATTCAACTTGTTCGACAATACCTCGGTCATCTTCACCCGGCCTCGGATGCTTGCTCCATCAAAAGTATTTGGAACCAGATTTAACCGGGCTGTAGTCGCGGAAGGAAGTATCATCCATGCCAAAGAAATC
Source organism: Lewinellaceae bacterium (assembly GCA_020636355.1). GTDB lineage: Bacteria > Bacteroidota > Bacteroidia > Chitinophagales > Saprospiraceae > JAGQXC01. The sequence continues at coordinate 397,379 of JACJYB010000003.1, forward strand.
GAACGATCCATCATCGGTATCCGGTCCAGAATTGGTCACGACACGCTGATCCGAAATTGCATTGTTATGGGTAATGATTATTTCGAAACCCTGGATCAAATCATGGATCGGTCGAACCCCATACCGATGGGTATCGGGCATTCCTGCCGGATTGAAAATGCTATCATTGATAAAAATTGCAGAATAGGAAACAATGTGACCATATTAGGTGATGACAGTCTTGAAGATGCAGAAACCGATTCTTATGTAATCCGGGACGGCATCATTGTCCTTAAGAAAAAAGCGTCGATACCCGCCAATACGCAAATAGGGTTGATTAAGTAATTTATTTATGCAGAAATCCGTCTTATGCGTCGCTTCCTATTTTAAAGGAACTGACTTTATCATCCAGGCAAAAGAACTTGGCAATACGGTTTATCTCCTCACTGCTGACACGCTGAAAGAAGCTGCCTGGCCTTGGGGTTCCATTGATGACGTATTTTATTTATCACTTGATGAGCACCATAACTGGAATTGGTTGGACATGGAGCGTGGCTTGGCCTTTGTGATGCGATCGCGTCCAATTGACATGATTGTTGCCCTGGATGATTTTGATGTAGAAAAAGCGGCACACCTCCGTGAAGTCTTTCGCATTCCAGGCATGGGCGATACGACGGCTCGCTATTTCAGGGACAAGCTTTCCATGCGGACACGGGCTCTGGAAACCGGAATTCCGGCACCACCTTTTACGTCTTTATTCAGTGACCAGCATATCAATACATTTCTCGAGCAGACGCAGCCTCCCTGGATGATTAAACCCAGAGGAGAAGCTTCTGCTACAGGAATACGGAAAGTCCATCACAAAGAATCATTCTGGGATACAGTCCATCAATTGGGCGATGACCGCCATCGATTCCTTGCCGAAAGCTTCATTCCCGGTTCCATTTACCACGTTGATGCCATTACGTTTGAAGGAAAAAATGTTTTTACCTGCGTTTCCCAGTACCTGGATACTCCATTCGAGGTAGCTCACGGCGGTGGAATATTCCGGTCTATGCTGTTATCCCAGGACCATCCCGACCATCAGGAACTGGTTAAGCTCAATCAGGACCTGATGAAGGCATTTAATATGCGCCAGTCGGCGAGCCACAGCGAATGGGTGCGGTCTCACGAAACCGGGCAATTCTACCTGATCGAAACTTCATCCCGGGTAGGTGGCGCTCACCTGGCCGATATGATCTATCAGGCAACCAATGTGAACCTTTGGAAAGAATGGGCGAAATTGGAAACAGCAGTTGCTAAAAAAGAATCGTACGTACTTCCTGAACTCAAACACATACCGACCGGAATTATCATTTCACTGGCAAAAATGGAGCATCCACAACCACAGTTTTATCAGGACCCGGATGTGGTGTGGACGATCAGCAAAGCACACCATGTAGGATGCATCGTTCAGGGTACTGATGATCAGAGCGTCAAAAACCGATTGGATGATTTAGCATTTCAAATACGGGAACATTTTCATGCGGCTGTTCCGCCAGCAAATAACCCTTTGCATTAATCCTTTCTGCTGATTAGGAACAAATCCCGCGTCCAAGCATCGAAGACTTGTTGTAGTGGATTCTGTTTATTAACTCAGGCTTTGTGGGGATGTTGGTAAAATCCGATTGAGCCCCCACCCAATCCTTGTCTTTGTTGTATTTCACCCCAATCATTTTACCCTTGCTCATGCGAATCAGATTGTGAATAAGAATAGGACGGTCTTTGTGGAAAGGCCACAGATACATTAATCTTATTTCAACCTTAGCCGGCTCACTTGGCGTACGGATTATGGGCGCGTAATTAACCTTTTCCTGTAAGATGTATTCATCTGGGTTCTCAAGTGCTCTTATCTCCTCTTTCGTCACATCAAATTTTATCCCTTCTCCCGAAAACGAATACAATGGCTTGAGGACATAATCATGTAAGTTGTCCGGGAGATCATCAAGAATCTCATGGACAAAACTGGACTTTGGTACGAATTCACTGTTAATATAAGGTAGTAAATACTTGCTGATCTTAAAATACCAGTTGGGATGTCCGGCCCAATGCACATCCACATCTTCCCGCAATGTAAACTCCAGCGGCAAATCTGGCCTGCGCAATAATTCGTCAAAAATGACCCGGTTATACAATTTATGGATCGCAATCTTTTGTCCGGCCTCATTCAGATAATACAATGAACGGCCTGATCGCTTAATCTCAGATATGCAGCGGACCGGAATACCCAGATAATACCTGGTAGCGACAAAGTCGATATAAGTATTTTGTTTAGGAGGCTCTATATCGATCAGGACTACATTTTCAGGATTTTCTCCCGCCAGTATGTGTCTTCTTAAAAGATCAACATAGCTCTCGTTATTTAGCTCTGCAAAAAAATGATCCAACCCGGTTAGAAAAGGATAACTTCTCTGATAGGCTTCTGCCAGCGCCAATTGATAGAAATACAAACTTGGAAATCCCTGAACTTCAATGAGCCGGGGACTTAGTTTCCGTTAATATCGCAGACACCCAAATCGACTTGGAGGAAAAGCGTATTCGGCGTTTCATTGGGTACGTCAACTTTTCGATCCAGCAGGCGTTTGCTCATGGATTTGAATGTATCCGATACCAGAAAATCAACCACCTCCTCTCCTGCTTTGACTGCCGAACCTAGCAGGTCAAGGTCAAAAATAACCGGAGACTCCGCTACTCTAAATTGGGGCGGTGGTTGAATCGGCCACCTAAGTCCTCAAGAAACGACTCATATAATTGTGGTGTAAAAAGTGCATTGATCTGGTCGCGGTATACGTCTAACATAGAGACATTGACATTAAAAGGTCAGGAGATGAGAACATCTGAATTGAGCAATGAGCCTACTGATTTATCCAAAAAGCCAGGCAACACCTGTTGGAAAGTTACTTCTATCTTTTCTGGATCATTTAAATATTTTATCATCTCCCAATAAATGTCTTCACCATATTGCTGGGAAATGGTATTTCGCCAATCATCTTTCTGTGCATAGTCCCGCATACCTTCAGGGTCCGCTTCGGGATGAAATTGGGTCGAGGTTATGTACTCGCCTACCTGGATGGCCATTAATGCTCCAAACCTCAGTTGAACTTCATCTTCCACTTCTATCGCCAGCAACGATGCATTCCATTTCCGAAAAGCATTTATATCAGGATCCACGACCTGAAACTGGCGAAAATCAGCCACGTAGAAAGGATCGCCCAAAGCTTCAAACAATTCAAAATCTTTACCTCCTGCCGTCTTAGATACCGGGTAAATTCCAAATGATTTTTTAGGCCTTGGCTCGATGACTCCCAACCCTAAGTGATAGCAGAGCATCTGGAAACTATGGCACATAAAAAAAGCATATTTAGGGGCTTCCGGATGATCGTTGTTGTGCTCCATCAATTCGTCCAGCCACTGATAATATCCTTTTTCCCAGGCATGACCTTCCGGAAGAGGAGATCCGGGGCCGCCCGAGCTGATATAAATATCATGATCCATCGAAGGGATTTCTCCTTTCTGTCTTACATCAAATATTTCGACCTGGAATGAATGCGGATGGTTTTTAAGAATATTATTGAGGTTTTTCATCCCCATATTAGGGGTGCCATCATAGAGGTCAAGAATGGCAACTTTGCACCTTGGATTCATCATTTATTTCTTTTTTCGGGAGTTTGTTCCGAAGCCTTCTTTCACAGATCTTTGGATTGCCGTGCCCCACCGTAAATTCATTTGACCTTCCTTATGGGCTTTGGCGCGTTCGATGGCAAGGTCGGCAGCATGTTTCACGATCCAGGCGAAATTTATTTCACCAACGGAATGGATGTCCGCATCCGGCGCCGGATTACAAAAATCGATGGCATACGGAACCCCATCACGCACCGCAAACTCTACCGTATTGAAGTCATAACCTAATGCTTCATTGAGAAGCCTTACCTGTTCTTCAATCGTTTTCAGCAATGCAGGATCCGTTGTGCCCTCATCTTTAACATAGCGAAGGTGATGTGGATTACGCGGCTCATAGGGCATAATATGTACCCATTTGGTGCCCAGGCAATAGCACCGAAAATAGCTTTCAAATTCGATTGCCTCTTGTAACATCATGACCAGGTCTCCTGTCTCATGATATGCATCAAAAAATTCTTTTTCATCATGGACCTTGTACACAGATTTCCAACCACCGCCGGCATGCGGTTTACAGAATAAAGGGAAGCCTCCCAGGGATTCGAAAATATTTTCCCATTCCAGTGGATATTTCAGGTTACGAAAGGAGGTGTCCTTGGTATCCGGCGGCATGGTATTACTGGGCAAAAGAATGGTCTTTGGGACAGCTACCCCAATATCCTGAGCCAGGACGTTATTAAAGAATTTTTCGTCTGCACTCCACCAAAAGGGATTATTAATCACTGCGGTACCGGTATAGGCCGCATTCTTCAGATAGGCTCTGTAGAAAGGCACGTCCTGGGAGATGCGATCAATAAGCACGGCGTAGCCAGAAGGTTTCCCTTGAAATAATTCATCGACATGAGCAAGTTCTGCGACAATGTCTTTTTCTCCGCGGCTGTTGACTTCATCAACAAATGCCTGAGGAAACGTATTTTCCTGGCCAAAGAGGATTCCTATTTTTTTCATGCGTGTGATTTCCGATTCGAAACAAGTTAATGCGTAATGATAAGCTAATAAGCTAGTTCTCTGCAAAATTACTCAGAATTACCCATTTCGGAAGGGTCCGAAACTTAAATAATTGAATCCGATTATAGGGTGGCTTGAACGCTAGCCTGTCTGTTCTAGGATACCTCAGTCAAGTCAGGATCTGATAATTAAACGTCCAACGTTATATTTGCAGGTATGCAAACATTGACGATTTCCAATTTCTATGCAAAAGTTCTGAAAAGGTCATTTTCACTGGACTTTTATGTTCCTGACGAGCTGGCAGAGGATGCCTATTTCCTGGTATTCAATGATGGACAGATCCTTGATGAAGTGCGCATAGCACAAGTTCTGAAAGAAATCGAAGGAGCTGGTTTACAAGCTTTTGCAGTAGGTATCCACGCATCGGACCACCGGTTACAGGATTATGGTGTTTCGGGACAGCCTGATTATAAAAACCGGGGATCTCTTGCCGGTGAATACAAGCATTTCCTCGTCGTAGAATTATATCCATTCATCAAGCGGATCTTTCGATTTGAACCGACCACAATACGATCAGCCATTATAGGTTTTTCACTGAGTGGTTTATCTGCATTAGACATTGGCTGGGCACATCCGGAATTGTTCTCGAAAGTAGGCGTGTTTTCCGGGTCCTTTTGGTGGCGTTCAAGAGCCTTTTCACCGGCAAGTCCGGATGCGCATCGCATCATGCATGATCGATTAAGCCGGTCATTTTATAAGCCCGGGCTCAAGTTTTGGTTTCAAACCGGCACCGACGATGAAAGCTCGGACCGCAACAATAATGGCATCATTGACTCTATTGACGACACGCAGGATGTGATCCGGGTGCTGGAGTCACTGGGCTATGAAAATGGAAAAGATATTGCTTATCTTGAAATCCAGGGTGGACGGCATGAGCCTTCTACATGGGCCAATGCCTTGCCAAATCTCATCCAGTGGATATTCAACCAATAAAGCATGCAAAATCTTCAATCGGTCATTGAATTCAGCATTTTTTCCGACCTGGATGTCTTCCTTTTCCGCCAGGGCAAACACTTCCAGTTGTACGATAAATTCGGAGCCCGGATGATGGAAGTTGATGGAAAGAAAGGGGTGTATTTTGCAGTGTGGGCACCCGCAGCCCATAAGGTATATGTTCTTGGCGATTTTAATAACTGGCACAGGCATCGCCACCCACTACATGTCCGGCCCGATTCCTCGGGCATCTGGGAAGGATTTATTCCCGGATTGGACCTGGGAATTATGTATAAGTACGGAATTGAATCAAATTACACGGAACAATACATCGAGAAGGCTGACCCCTATGCCTTTTGGGCGGAAGAACCACCCCAGACTGCCAGTGTAGTCTGGCCACTGGAATACACGTGGAATGACGAGAAATGGATGGGATCACGTAAAGCCAGCAATAGTCTGAACAGCCCGATGACCATTTATGAGGTTCATCTGGGCAGTTGGCGGAGACACTACGACGGCAACTCCTATTCCTACCGGGAAATGGCTGATACGCTGATACCATACGTGGTGGATATGGGATTCACCCATATCGAATTCATGCCCCTGATGGCCTTCCCTTACGAACCTTCCTGGGGCTATCAAATAACAGGTTACTTCGCCGCCAGTCCACGTTATGGGACACCGGACGACCTGATGTATCTAGTCGACCAATGCCACCAGGCCGGCATTGGCGTCATCCTGGTCTGGGTACCCAGTCATTTTCCTTCGGATGCCCACGGGTTAGGTCAGTTTGATGGCACCTATGTGTACGAACATCCGGATCCACGCAAAGGATACCATCCGGATTGGGAAAGTCTCATTTTTAACTACGAACGTCCGGAAGTGCGCTCGTTCCTGATATCCAATGCATTATTCTGGCTATCACATTACCACATCGACGGATTACGCGTTGATGCCGTAGCATCCATGCTCTATCTGGATTATTCGCGTGAACATGGCGGATGGGAACCCAATGAATTTGGTGGACGCGAAAATCTATCTGCGATCCAGTTCATCCGGGATATGAATAATGAAGTCTACCGGAGATTTCCGGATGTCCAGACGATTGCAGAGGAGTCCACAGCATTTCCCGGCGTCACCATGCCCGTAGATCATGAAGGCTTGGGATTTGGTATGAAATGGATGATGGGCTGGATGAACGATACGCTGAATTACTTTAAGCTGGATCCCATTCACCGCCGGTTCCATCATGGACAAATCACCTTCAGCATTATCTATGCATATAGTGAGAATTATGTTCTCCCACTAAGTCATGATGAAGTAGTTCATGGCAAAGCATCCCTGCTGTACAAAATGCCTGGAAGTGAAGCTGAAAAGTTCTCCAATCTGCGCTTGCTCTTCGGCTATATGTACACGCACCCGGGGAGCAAGTTGCTATTCATGGGCGGAGAGTTTGGACAGACCAATGAATGGAACTTTAAATCCGAATTGAACTGGGGACTCTTACAATATCCGGGCCATCAGGGCATCCAACGATGGGTACGGGCCTTAAACGAATTTTATCGGCAGGAGAAAGCGGCCTACGAACTTGCTTATGACGCTGCCGGATTTGAGTGGTTAGTCATCTCAGACTACCGCCAAAGTCTGTTGATTTATGCCCGGAAAGGCAAAAATCCCGAAGATGTCTTTGTTGCCGCCTGTAATTTCACACCTGTTCCCCGGTCAAATTATCAATTTTTAGTGCCGGCATCCAAAGAGTGGATTGAAGTTCTTAATAGCGATCATCCTGATTTTGGAGGATCTGGAATGATCAACGCGCATGTTATCCCGGTCCATATTTCCACCGGTGCAATGCCTAAATACCTGATCAGTTTGGACATCCCACCCTTGGGAATAGCTATTATAAAACGACATGCATGAGGATTTCCCACCTTTATAGCCTGGTAAAACCTTTTAAGCAAACCCGATTATCGATCAACCCTTTCCTGTCGTGGAGCCTGCTGATGGTTCTTGGTTTTGGTTGTATGCAAGCTCAGGAGTCCCCAGATCGCTGGAACAAGTTCATCCGATCCTATCCCGATAAACATTTTTCAACCTGGATCAAAAATGCTCAGGTCCTGGATGGCACAGGAAACCCGTCTTTCCCTGCCGACCTGATTACGCTAGATGACCGCATTGTATATGTCGGGCCTGTTTTGGATACGTCTTTACGGATCGATCGTATCATCGAAGCCAGCGGACTGTACCTTGCTCCGGGATTCATTGATGCGCATGCCCATGGCAACCCATTAAAGGAGGATGCCTTCGTAAATTTTCTGGCAATGGGAGTCACCTCGGTCTGTCTGGGACAGGATGGTACCAGCCCGATGACGGAGGATATCAGGGAATGGTTTAACCGTGTGAATAGCGTACCGCAGTTGATTAACATCATCCCTATGGTAGGTCATGGGACTTTAAGGGTTTTATCCGGCATCCAATACGCCAAACAACCCGATAGGATTCTATTGGATGCCATGATGAAATTGCTGGATGATGCGCTGAAAGCAGGTTGTTTTGGGTTAACCACCGGGCTCGAATACGAACCGGGCGGCTTTGCGGATAGCGTGGAGTTAAACTTGTTGGCTAAAACTACCGGAAGCTATCATCGCCTGATTATGAGCCACATCCGAAATGAAGATGATGATGTACTGCTGCAATCCATCAACGAATTAGCTCGGTTAGGCAAATACACTCCCGTGCAGGTTTCTCACATCAAGTCGGTTTATGGCAAGGGTAAGGATCGGGGTCTGGAAATTTTAGCAGAATTGCACCGGTTACGGGCTGACGGGATCCCCATCACACAAGATTGGTACCCATACACAGCCAGCTATACCGGCCTATCCATTTTATTTCCTGAATGGGCGAAGCCTCCAAATGATTACACAAAAGCGGTGCGGGAAAGGAAGTCTGAATTGCAGCAGTATTTGAGCGATAAGGTTAATTCGAGAAACGGCCCGGACGCAACCCTTTTCGGTTCCGGCCCTTACCAGGGTTTGACTTTAACAGACGTTTCCAGCCGGAATGGTAAGCCTTTTGAAGACATCCTGATCGAATTGGGTCCATCTGGAGCTTCCGCAGCCTATTTCATTATGGATGAAGCGCTGCAATCTGAACTATTGAAGGATTCAATGACCATGATTTGCAGTGATGGGAGTCCGGACATGTACCATCCTCGTGGCTATGGATCATTTGTTAAAATAATAACTGATTACGTTCGCGACAAACAGGTCTTGACACTTCCTGAGGCTGTTCGGAAAATGACAGGCTTGCCAGCCAGCACACTTCAACTTGAAGACAGGGGAACGATCCGGGAAGGTAATTATGCAGATTTGATATTATTTAACCCTGAAAAACTCCAGGCTCCCGCTACCTATCAAAATCCCCATGAGTTAGCCCAGGGAATGGAATGGGTTCTGGTAAATGGCCAGGTAGCCTGGCACAACGAATCCATCCAACTGCACGCGGGGCAATTATTGCTCAAAAAATGAATGACCGGGAAGGTCAAACATCCTTTCCGCAAAACCGTTGTTCTACTTCATATGCTGATCACCAAATCAAGCATTGGGAAAAATAAAACCTGTACATTCGTCCAGCCCAATAACCAGATCAGGTCTTAAATGCAAAAATCGATTAGCAACCGGCCACCGAGCACTGGTCTGTCCAATTATCAAAAGTTTGTTATTGCCATTCTGGCTTTCCTCCAGTTCACGGTGATTTTGGACTTCATGGTATTGTCACCCCTGGGGGCTATTTTGATGGATCAATTGGCCATTGAACCTTCACGATTTGGGCTTGTGGTGTCCGCTTATGCTTTTAGCGCTAGTATCTCCGGACTCCTAACTGCCGGCTTCGCTGATCGGTTTGACCGCAAGAAACTGCTACTTTTCTTTTACAGTGGCTTTATGTTGGGCACACTTTTATGTGCATTGGCCCCAAATTTTCATTTTCTTCTAATCGCTCGAATCATCACCGGACTTTTTGGCGGAGTTATTAATTCCATTGGATTTGCAATTATTACGGATTTGTTCACCCTGGAATACCGTGGGAGGGTGATGGGATTTGTACAAATGGCCTTTTCTGCCAGCCAGGTATTAGGACTGCCTATCGGACTGGTTCTTGCAAATACATATAATTGGCACGCTCCATTCTGGTTCATTGGCGGCATAGGAATCGCTGTTGGGGCAATTATTGCGGTATACATGCAACCTATTCGTGAACACCTTAAGGAAGCCTCACCCGGTTCACCTACGAAACATTTGTTCACTACCCTCACCAAACCCTCCTACGTGCAGGCATACATAGCCACCGGGTTGATGACAACAGGCGGGTTCATGCTGATGCCTTTTGCCAGCGCATTCAGTGTCCATAATCTCGGCCTTACCTTGGCGCAACTACCACTACTGTATGGAGTTACCGGGGTATTCAACATCGCTTTAGGTCCACTTATCGGCAATTGGTCCGACCGTTATGGTAAATATTTATTTTTCGCCATAGGTACCGGTATCTCCCTCACGACCATTTTATATTATACGCATTTAGGCCTTTCACCACTTTGGCTGGTGATCATTGTAAATGTGGTCTTGTTTTTAGGCATTACAGCACGCAGGATTTCTGGTTCAGCCTTGATGACTGGTGTGCCGGCGATGACTGACCGGGGTGCATTTATGAGTGTGAGCAGCTCCATCCAGCAATTTTCCGGAGGAATTGCATCAACCATAGCCGGAATGATTGTTTTACAGCAGGATAATGGGCCATTACAACGATATGATGTACTAGGGTATGTGGTATCCTGTACCATGGTTCTGGTTGCTATCCTCATGGGACGAATTGATAAAGAAATTACGGGTAGAAGGGCAGCCGCTAATCCCACTTAACGCATGATCCTTCCGGAGGCATTAGGCTGGAGTCAAATTACTTTTACCGATTAATTCTTCAAAACGTTCCAGGATCATGCTGATCTGGCCCTCCTCGATTACCGTGGCCAGGTGGCCGGCGATAAAACGATCCGACCGGAGGTGTGTGACCAATAATTTAATAACCGCTTCCATAGATGCGTCCTTTATCCGGGAAGGATAACTCATCAATTGCTGTCCTTCCTCACTCTCGCGCCATGCTACCCAGTTGAAAGGCTGAATGATGTTTGCCTGATATAGTTTTCGGATGAAATCCTGGATCTCCTCGGGGTATTCATAAGGTAGTAAATCGTTACTGGAAATACGATAAAACTTATTATCCCGGTTTGAAAAATAGCTCTGGAAGGCCAAAATAGCCGGAAGCGCATTCAGGTCTATCAATTCGAGGTCTATTTGGTCGGAGATCGACATTAAGTTAATTCGTTTGGTCCAGCTTGAATAACGAAACTAGAAATTGATTTTCATACTCTTTAAGAACGACGCAACCATAACAATTGATTAACAGCACGTGTTAATTTTATCCAAATCTACCTGGAAAGTCCTGCGGAGGACGAAGGTATAAAGACAGAAAAGTCCGGATCAAATAATCCAGACTTCTTCTATCCCTCTCGGGATGTGTGATCCTAATTCTTGATGTGGAAAGTATGCTATTCAAAGATAATCTATCTGGATAACATCTGCCAACTTATCTACTCTTGAAAATGAAATTGAAATATTTTCAAAAAAAAATAAAAAAAAACTACATGACCTTCAGCAGGCAAAATTCTTGAAAATCAGACTTGTGTTCGCACCCAGGCCCGATCATAACACCATGCATAAGCATTTCTATGTATACGTTAAATTATAATTTATTTTCTTTCGCTTATTTAGAACTTGACAAGCTAAAAGTTATGGTTTATTTTCGAATCAGTTAACTATTATATAGATGGATTTTGATATCCGTTTATTACCCTGAGATTCATTTTTAAGGAGGACCACACCCAGATAAAATTGAGATTATTTGCGCATAGCAAAGGCTATGACTCAATCAACCAATCGTGATTGACTCATTATGTAACCTCAATTTTTTTATTATGCCACGTTTATACCTAACTTTCATCCTCCCCCTACTACCATTTTTAATGTATGGATCATCAATTGATATTGGTGATTACAGTTCCATTTCCAATGTTTTATCCATCTCGCTCAGCACACAGCAAAATGTATCCTGCAATGGGTTAAGTGATGGCTCTGCCACCTTTGCTATTGCAACTATTCCATTGCTTAGTTCCTACAGCTATCAATTGAAAAATGGTTCTGACCAGGTGGTTGCATCTGGTTCGGGTTCAAACCTAATTTTGCAAATCGATGAACTACCGGCTGATCTGTACACCATGGAAATCACCTACCATTACCTGATAGGCTCGGATACAGAGGAATCCATGGACTTCAGTATAAGTGAACCCCAGCCGCTGAATCTGGGCCTGGATGTCACCGATATAGATTGTTTACATGCTACCGGAAGCATACTCATGCAACCTTCCGGTGGTTCGGGATCTTTTATTTATGAAGTCGTTGGTGGATTGCTAAATCTAACACAATCAAGCAATCTTATCCAAAACCTCGGAGCAGGCGTGTATAATGTTACTGTAACCGACCTGAATGGGTGTACGACTACCCAACAAGGGCAGGTCTCTCAAAACACCACTCCTCCTTCGGTTCAGGTAAACGGCAACTTGAATCTAGGCTGCAACACCTCTGTATCATTAAGTGCAAACACCAGCAGCGGAATAACATTATCCTGGGAAACTCCCGATGGACATATTCTCGGTTCGGTGAATGGCACCTCTGTAGAGGTAGATGCCCCCGGAACGTATACTGTAACAGCCGTCAATACCCAATCCGGTTGCATTACGACTAAAAGTGTCACTGTGACTGCCGATGTTCAGGCTCCAGACGTTAATATTTCCGGAAATCTGAATTTAGGATGCAACCCATCCATTGATCTCAGCGCCAATTCCGGAAGCGGCATAACCTTCACTTGGCAGACCTCTGGCGGACATATCCTCGGATCAACCACCGGTAGTTCCATCACCGTAGATGCTCCAGGGACTTACGCGGTGACAGCTATTAATCTCGAAACCGGTTGCCTCACGACGGAAAGCGTGGAAGTCATGGCAACCACCGATTTACCAGCCCTTGATATCACGGGCAATCTGAACCTGGGATGCAACACTTCCGTCTTCCTGAATGCAAATTCCAGCAATGGTATAGCGCTTTCATGGCAGACACCGGATGGTCATATTCTGGGTGCCCTCAATGGCAAGAGCGTAGAAGTGGATGTTCCCGGAACTTATTTCGTAACCGCCCTAAATTTGCAAACAGGATGTACTTCAACAGATAGTGTTGAAGTCATCGCTGATGTAAATCTGCCCTCCATTCAAATTACCGGAAATCTAACCTTAGGCTGCAACACCTCTACCCAGTTAACGGTGACATCAACCAGTGGAATAGGACTCACCTGGATGACACCTAATGGCAGTATTCAGGGTTCGACCAATGGCTCCAGCATTTCCGCCAACGCGCCAGGAGAATACATTGTGGTCGGCACGGACCTGATATCAGGTTGCACCAGCTCTGACACCGTAACAATAACTACGGGCATTGGCATTCCAAACGTGACTATTAACGGCAAGTTAAGCCTGGATTGTAATGGGGTTACTACCTTAACGACTACGGTTCAGAACGGCCTTACCTACCTTTGGTCCACCCTGGAGGGAAACATTTCAGGAGTCAACACCGGGGCCTCGATAACGGTCGATCAGCCAGGAACATATATATTAACGGTCAATGACGTGCTGAACGGTTGCTCCGGCTCAGATACTGTAATTGTTAAAATTGATACTGGTGACGGTACAAATCTGACCATTTCCGGAATAACAGAGATCGGCTGTTCAGGAATTATCGAGCTTACCGCTCATGTACAAGGAGCTTCCAGCCTGGAATGGACCACCATTAACGGTCTTATTGATGGTTCTAACACTGAAACAACACTACAAGTGAGCCAACCCGGGACTTATATTGCAACAGCAACAACGGCAGGTGGATGTATTATCTCCGATACCGTTAATATTACCGATTCGGCCACACCTCCTACCCTTTCGGTTACCCATGAACTGGAAATGAATTGCCAATCTATTTTGACCTTATCGGCGGAAACATCGCCACAAAATTCACTTTCCTGGACAACAGCAAACGGCCATATCCTGAGCGACGTCAATAGTCCTTCTATCCAGGTGGATCAAACCGGAACCTATTTCGTCCAGGTTAAAGATCCTGCAACACAATGCGTAGCAATGGATAGCATTCATGTTGTTGCCGGCAATGGCATTTTACCTGCACTGGACCTGCCGGCCTCCCTGGATTTGGGTTGCCAGGGTTCCTCAACACTGGTCTTGGACTTAAAAGAAAATCCAGGATTAGAAATTGAGTGGTTCAAGTTGAACCCCGACCAGGAATTGGTTGGAGAAGGGAATAGTTTACTGATTGAGTACACAGGAACCTATCTGGTCATCGCAAAGGATCCCGAGACCGGCTGTCAGCGAAACGATACCCTGCATGTAACTTCTTCCGGGCTTCAAGCTACACTCGCGGCCGAAGCTCCTGAGTGTGCAAGCGCCGAAAATGGTTCAGCTTCCATTACAATGACCAGCGGAACTCAGCCTTATGAGTATTTGTGGGATAATGGTCAGACCACCTCGACCGTGGACAATCTTTCCTCAGGCACCTATCATGTCAAAGTCACTGACGCAACCGGATGTATCGGTCAATATGAAATTGTTGTTCCTTTCAAAGAATCCATGAAAATTAATGTCACACGAAACCTGAATGAAGAGGGAGCATATGAAATCGCAGTTTCCGTTGAAGGAGGAATCGCGCCCTACCAATACTTGTGGAGTAATGGATCTACCATCCCTACCCCAACCCTTCAGCCCGGATTATACACTTTAACTGTAACCGATGAAATCGGGTGTGAACAAGTGATCCAATTGAACTTGGATGAAAACGGATCAAACGGAGAGGAGGAAGATTTCTGTCAATACAATGATCTGGTCATTAATGATTGCAGTCAAAAAGTCTTTTTCAGTGCTCCTCAGATGGACACCACCATTTCCTATCAAGCCATCCAGATCAGTGGCCTGGCTAGCGGTAGCGTGTTCCCACTGGGTGAAACTGAAGTCTCCTACATGATCCGGTTTGAAAGCGGTGACTGTCACATTTGCTCCTTTATGGTACGGGTGCTTCCAGACGATACCCAACTCGAGGTACGGGCACCCTATTGCCCGGAAGGCAATGACGGTCTGGCACGGATAAATGCGCCACTTGACGATTACTGCATAACCTGGAATGACAAACTCAAACAAAAAGGGATGGAAGCAGTTGGACTGGAAAGTGGTAATTACATTGCCTGTGGGGTCAATGAAAAGGGGTGCTTCTTCGTCCAGGATGTCCTGGTTCCCGAACCTGAAGCTATTATTCTGATGGATTACCTGATTGTGGATGCCGTCAAGGACAATGCCAACGGCCAGATTCAAATCACGACCATCGGCGGCACGTATCCCAACACCTACCATTGGACCGGACCGGACGGTTTTGAATCCGACCAGGAAGATCTGTATCTGGCAATCGCCGGAGCATATCAGTTACTAGTGACGGATGCAAACGGATGCAGTTCATTTTTTGAATTCACCATTGGACAGTCTGAGTTAAGTAATGCAGAAGAGCATGCGCTGAATGAACATACGGCAGTGTTCCCCAATCCCTCCAGTGGTTATTTCACTGTAAAATACGATGCATACAATTCAGGTAGTGTAACCGTGGAATTATTTGATAATCTTGGCCATTTAATCGGCAGTTCACAGGAACTCGGCCCCTACAAGAATCAAATAGATCTGATGGTTGCCAACGAGGTTCCCGGTATCTATTATCTGCGTATCCGCAACGAGCAAGCATCCATAACCAGAAAAATAACCATTGCACGGTAGTGCCTCAAATCGATTGAAGAGCGCTTTACGGAGTATCCGAAATAAACGTGGAAGACGGGACATTTGATGCCCATCTAAAAAGCCTGGAGGAATCCTCCAGGCTTCTCTTTTGACGTAGGGTCAGGGATTATATGTGATTACCTTGTGATGTAGATCATTTTTCTGGTGATGACCCGTTCACCGGATCTCAGCTGATAGAAATAAACCCCACCTTCCGACGACTGGGGCAACTGTACCGCCAATTGGTGATTTCCGGACCCCATGTACTCACGATGTTTCCAAACTTCCGCCCCATCGACTGTGATGATCCTGATCTCAATTTCCTGAGGTTGTGGGATAAAGAATGGAATCAATGTTTCCTCACTGAAAGGATTAGGTTTGTTTTGATACAACATTGGTAATGTATTATGCCGATCGGTCCCCAAATTCACTTGGAAAACATCTGAGTGTACATCATAAATTTCCGGCAAAATGCGGTCATTTTCAGTCAGCGAGATCAGATCGAGGGTTGATGCATTTGCTTCTGTTTGCCCACTGATTGTAAATAGAATATCACCTTCATCGATATGGATGCCCTGTGCTATGTCCAGTGACAAAAACAGCTTATCACCTTCCCTCCGGTAATGGCTTGAGGTAACCGGCAATGCATTTCCGTAGATCGCCACATCACTGAGATGCCCCAGTGAAAATTCAACCTGAAGTCCACTCACATGCAAAGACTTGGAAGCTTTGACCGGAATATTGACTCTTTGGTTTCTATACCAGAGATCGTCATCAAGAATCAGCGAGTAATCGGAAGTTGACCGGACGGATGCTTGCTGTAGTTCACTCACACGTGCCGTCCCATTCAGATCACCCACTTTTATTCCAACAAAGTCCATCGACCGTCCGACCATGGTATCGGTAAACTCGATGTAGTCCGGGGCTCTATACCAATGCGTTAAATCCATGGCATAATTGCGGTCTACAAATACCCAGGATGGCGAATTGCCGAATTCGGAGATACTTCCAAGAATCAACTTTCTTAATTCAACAAGGTCAACTACTGTAATCGCACCGTCTCCATTGATATCCGCTGCCAATAGCAGGTAAGGTGATTCTATCCGTGACAAACCAAGGATGTGTTTTTGTAACGCTACAACATCCAACGTAGTGATACCATTGTCCGCCCGATCCAATTTTGACGGCTTAATCATCTGAGGCAAATGTTTGTCCATATGCGTCAGGATGTAGCCGCCATTTTGATTTGTGGCAGATCGCAGTCGATCCCCCACAAAAATATTGACGCTGGCTATTCCCTGGTCGAACGGAGTCGTTACCGATCCTTGTAAAGAGGTGAAGGCAATGGATGAATCAGGTAAACAAACGTCTCCACTCCCATCCTGGATGTGGATTTCTACCGAGCAGAAATCTTTGTTTCCTGCCTCATCGAACACCCATATCTGCTTATCTGAGATGACTTCCTCCCCATCGGGCATATCGGTGCAGGTATACGTAGTGGAGTCCTGGGAACCGTCCTCCGAGAAACTAAAGGTCAGGTCTTCCGGATTTGTGCAATTGTCATAGCTGCCTGCATCCAGGTCTTTAGCCCATATCGTAACTTCCCCACTGGAAGGCATGATGACGGTCACAATTCCATCGTGACAATAAGGAGTCGGTTTCTTACAATCACGAATCATAAAACTGGTCACACAGGAGTCTTCATTCCCGCACCAATCCCGAACCACAAAGAGCACATCATAATCCACACCCATTTCAAACACGCCTGTCACAACGGTGTCCTTTCCCGTAGCCACCAAGTTATTGGTACCACCTTCAAAGACCGAATACCGATAGGCAAGATTTACAGCAGGAGTACAGTTGTCCGTGGCCGAACCCAGGGGCAATGTAAGTTCTGTCGTTTGACAATCCTCACTGAAACTGCAGATTTCCGTGTGTTGCCTGCAATCAATTACTGGTGAGATATCGTCAGTTATCTGAATAACCTGAACGTATTCGATGATACCATCTCCGTTATCCTTCAGATAGCGGTAAATACAAGGGCGGTCATCTCCTGCCACGACCCGATCATCAACAATGACATCTGGATATGGGCTGTGGTGGAATCCAGTCTGATCCGGATTGTAAACGCACCAGTCGATGATCTTCCAGGTGCGCAAGATCTTATAACAACCATTTTCTCCGATATCCACCGTTTCATCGCTGTGCGTTATTCCGAGTAATTCACATTCATCGTCCATTAAGATTGGAGCTCCTGCTCCCACCCTGTCAGGATCCAGATTTAATCCCTCTGAACAATTTACATAGATATCTGCCGGAAAGACCACTTCAAAATCACTTCTTGGTAATACCGTGATGGTTTGAAAACAGGAGGATTGATTTCCACACTTATCGGTGACTGTCCAGGTCCTTTTTAGCGTTCCGGTTCCACAAGTATTCAGAGAACCATCGTCCACAACTTCAACTTTTAAATCCTCCTGAGGGGTACAGGCATCGCTGATCTCCGCATCTCCAAATTCAAATTTCGGCTTACCGAATGATGGATCGTCATAAGTATCCAGCCAGAGCCAGAGCATGCAATACACGGGTTTCCAGGACACCCAGTTATCCCGTGCTTCATCCATCCTCTCAGGAGTCCAGGAAGTATAACCGCAATCTTCGTCCGGATGATCACTGTAATAGCCAAAGCCTGGCCCTCCATAATATCCAATTCCGGTTTGTTGGTAAGGAACTTCCAGACAGCAGCGCTCTCCGACGATCCCATTATACCACCCATTATCAGGACACGACGAATTACTTAGATAATCCCCTTGTGGCGAGCAGACCTTCCATGCAACACCCGGCCCATTCAGTACGTAAGGATTACCGGACTGATCCAGCTTGAAAGGAACCTCAATTTCCCAGGGAGTTCCGTCACAGAAAACCGTGATATTTTCCGGAGCCACACACACAGGTGCGATTTTGTCGTCCTTCAGCAGCTGGACCATACATTCACTATAGCTGTGATCAAATGTCCACCGGTCTGCACTGAGTGCCACCAATTCCGGATACGAAAGTTTGATTGCTTCCCATTTAATCCGCAGTGGATCATTTGTTGCAGCGAATTCGTAATCGCAACACAATGGATTCGGTTTCGTCTCATATCCCGAGCTAACCGGATCTCGAGAAACGCACATTTGGGTTTCGTAATCGCATCCTAATGTTGGTCTGGGATTGCCATAATGTGATAATTCGTCATAGTACAGTCGCAGGTAACAGGCATAGTCATCAAAGAGATTAAAACAGAACCATTGGTGCTCCGTGCCTATAAAAGTATGCGGATCAAAAATAGGCAAACCACATGCTTCATAGACCCGGACGACCAGCTGCTCTTCTCCACATTCTGTGACATCCACATAATCCCGGAAGACGTAACAGTCTATCCAGTGCTCAATCGTAGCGGTTATTTCTTCGTGGTGATGTACATATTGGTACTCGCCATAACATTCCAGGTAAACGTTATTCCAATATGCCCGCCAGTAATCAATACTATCCATCTGAGCAACTGCAAAATGCAAATCGCTGCAACAGCCGTCATAACTTCCATCATCCAGATCCTTAGCATAAATCCTCGCCCAACAACTGTCGGTAAAGGTAACCTGTGTTATTTCATCACAAACCGGCTCCGGTGGCATATTATCGAGAACCCAAACAGGCTGAACATAAGTGCCCTGATTCCAGCACCCGTCACTTATGGTCCAGATAATCTCATGATCACCTTCAGGCAGATACAGCTTTTCTTGCTGACCAAAAGCTAATTCACCCTGTTGCACCAACATCTTACCTGGATGGGACGGGTCGTAATAAATGATCTCATAGTGATATCCGATGGATGCATAAGCAGATGCTGCGTCCGACTTGTAGAATTTAAAGGAACACTCTTCTGCAATTGCCGGAGGCGTAATGATCACTTCACCTTTGCAAGCATGGGCATTTACATCGACTGTAATGCCATCAAGATGCTCCGGCACCGGAGGCAATGTGTCCAGAATTTTAATCAATTGCGCACAACGGAGTTCTCCGCCATAACACCAGTCTTTCAGGATCCAGTTACGGCGAATCATATAACTCTTGCCACAGTTAGGAATCACATCGTCCTGATAATCAACTACGATGTTGCAGGCGTGATTTAAATTGTATGCGTAAGCGGTATCACCATCTACTACAAAGAAAGGAGGAGGGGCAATACCTACATTCCTGCCATTGGCGTCAATCAGCACTTTTGGATGCGGATAACCCTTTTCATCGATATCTACCAGGTCCGTATTCCATAAAATTGCCTTGCCTTCGGCATCTTTCGCACAGCAATCTATTTCTGTAGGCTCCGGACAGACCAGGTTATCCAATGACTCCCGTCGAATGTAGATGTCCTGACTGCACTCCCGGAAATTGCCCCAAATGTCCGATACTCTTACGGTACGGTGGAGGTAACCGACAAAATCAGCATTTTCTTCACAGGAGTAAGAGGTATAGACCTCTTCCAGAATCTCGGGCTCCGGTATCACGCCGCAGTTCTCTATTGGAGCCGGTGGAGGCGGAATATCTTCAAAACAACTTATGGTCAGATCGCGACATACGATCTGAGGTGGCAACTTATCTTCCACATGAATTCTTCCCCAGCACCGGTTTCCGGTCATAGTATCGATCACGTTATAAATGAGGGTCTCGCCCATGTATTCCGAAGTGACAACATCACCCAATGATAGACCAGCACGACCAGTGACATTGATTTTATAAGGATCGTCACATCCGGTCACATCATTGTACAAAACATCGGCGACATCCAGCTTGAAGTCACAGGATGAACCCAGGCTAATGGTCACATCGTCAGCACAGGAAGGTGGCAATGTGTTAAGGGGCAAGGACACCGAACCTGAACCGTAGACGTACAAGTGGAAATATTACCGGCGTAGTCCCTTACGATCATGGTTACCTCACGCCAGATGGTGGTATTATAGAAGAAAGTACAAGAGACCACTGCCGGTGAGAAAGTGATGGATGCTATCCCGCAGTTATCGTATGACCCAATATCAACCGAATCGGCTATGACTCGGACGTTCCCGGCAGAATCTGCTATGATCATAAAGCTATCCCGGCATAGTGCCACTGGAGGAATATTATCATGTATGATAATTCGGTGCGTACAGGTGTCTGCATTTCCACAAGAATCACTGACGGTGTAATACCTCAACACCTCGAAACCCTGAGGAATCATAGTGGATGTTTCATAAAGGAACCGGTAACTGCTGGTATCCAGTCCACAGGCATCTGTAGCGGAACCTCCGCCTGCTACGTATTGAGACCAATAATAGAAGGTATCAATTTCAGCAGCGAAGCAGTTTGCAAAACTATCCGGAGGACATATCATCATCGGTGGAACCGTGTCAACTACATTGATCTGCTGGATCCCTGAATTTGAATTATTGCATGCATCGACAGCTACCCAGGTTCTGCTGATCTGATATTCTTGCGGGCAACTCCCTGGAGTGATGGCATCATTGAACCGGATCGTAGCGCCACCGCATTCATCAACTGCAATTCCCAATCCTGTAAAAGACGGATCCACGGGCTCATCACATAAAATAGTAAGATCCACCGGGAGTTGAATCATCGGAGGCGTGTTATCCACGATGATGAAATTTGCATAGGTCGTATCCCGGTTATCACATAGGTCTCTTATCACAAACCGGACTGAATCCACCCGTGTACTTGCACATCCGGGTGTCGAGGTTAGCACCTGATAAGACCAGCTTACGGTTCCACAATCATCTGATCCTGAAGCACCTCCATGTCGATTCGCCCAGCCGTTGAAATCAGCAACGTTTCCTGCCCCATCACATTCAACGGTGGTATCTCTGGCTGCGCTTAAAATCGTTGGCGGCACTTCATCGACTATTGTTAACATTGCCGTGAATGAAGCTTCATTTCCACAGCTATCTGCCACGTAAAAGTTTACAGGCACTGAATTGTCAAGCCCACAGGCATCCGGGGAGATGACAGGATCATAGCGCCAAATAACTCCCAAACTGCAATTATCCGAGCCAGTGCTATTGGCATGGTTATCCAACCATGTCTGCAAGTCAGAAGCTTGGCCGGCCCCACAATCAATGGTTATATTCTGAGGCGGAGTATAGGTGGGCGGTGTGGTATCGACCACCTCAATAATCTGAATCCTTGAAGCACTGTTCATGCATAGGTCTACCGCGATCCAAGTACGATTGATGGTGTAATTCTGACGGCAAGATCCGGGAATTGTACGATCATTATGACTGATGGTCACGCCACTACAATTATCCATAGCGGTCGCTAAACCGAGGATATTCACTGCTGTGTCCTGTTCACAGGAAATCATCCTGTCTCCAGGTATAGTAAGGACTGGTGGGGTAGTATCAACAATTTGTATGGTTATAGAAACCGTTGTCCTGTTCTGGCACGTATCAATGGCAGTCCAGGTAAGTGTTTGCATGGATTCTGCAGAGCAACTACCCGTACCGGAAGATATAGACGGCACTAACCTTACCATCCCACAATTGTCCGATGCTGTTACATTAAAGGTAGGCAACGGTTGGTCACAGGACACAATGATCACTTCCTGGTCATTGACTCCCTGAATCTGCGGAGGCACATCATCACTCACCAAAATCGATTGTTGCACACTGCTAGTGTTTCCACAGGGATCAGTAAAAATCCAAGTACGGGAAACTTCAAATTGATTCAAACAATTAGAATCACTGACTACATCTGATACCACTGCCGGAATAATTCCAGCACAGGCGTCCAGAGCATTTAAACTGGCAGCAGAAGGAATATCACCAGCACAAGTTACTGTTATATCGGCTGGAGCCTGAGGTGGCAAAGGCGGAGTAATGTCTCGAATTGTGAACGTCGCTCTACTGGTGTCGGCATTTCCGCAACCATCCGCTGCAATGAAATAATAGGTCGAAGCGGACGTGAAATCACATAGTATGGTTCTCTGCAAAAGGGCCGTATCCCAAGAAACTGCCGAACAATCATCCATCGCAGTGGCGCCGCCGTGTCGATTTATCCAAGAACCAAAAGCTGCCAGATTCCCGCTACCATCACAATCTACCGTCGTATCCGAAGCTTCATTAAGGATTGTTGGTGCAATATTATCCTGAATAGTAAGCTGTGCCGTGCGGACGCTACTATTATTGCATTGGTCTGCAGCTGTAAAGGTTATGGTTATGGAGTTATTATCTCCACACGCTCCAGGCTCACCCCCAAAATCATTCGACCAGGAAACCACACTGCACTCTTCTGTAGCCATCGCGTATCCATTATTCATTAACCAGTCATTAAGCAGGGATCCCTGCATCATCCCACAGTCGATAGTAATATCCTGAGGATCATTTGTAAAGAGTGGCGGGGTGACATCTCTTATTATAAAATGTGCCTCTGTGGAATCAATATTTCCGCATTCATCCCGGGCATAAAATCGTACCAGATCGTCCCGGGTATTCGGACAAGCAGGCATACTTGATATTGTCCGGTTTGACCATATGATCATCGATGCACAATTGTCCGAAGCCGTTGCTCCACCATGATTGGCTACCCAATTGGCAAGGTCATTTGTGTTACCGGCACCATCACAATCAACCAGGGTATCCAAAGCAGGTGAAAGGACCGGCGGAGTGGTATCTTTAAAAATGAGATAGTTGACTACGACTGAAGAGTTCCCACATACATCAGCGGACATGTAGGTTCTTTCAATGATCCGTTCACTTGGGCAGGAAACCATAAGATCCACATCGATGTATCCGGCTTCAACACTTCCACAATTGTCGGTACTCCCTGGCAGGTCACCAGGCACCGGATCATCACAATCGAAGTAGATGGTATCATCAGCAAGCAGCGTCGGAAATACTGGGGCGATGGAATCCTTCACGTGGATTCTCCTTTCCAGTGAATCCTTGTTACCGCAGGCATCTATAAAGATCCATTTGTCCGTAATAAAATAGTCACATGAAAATGATTCTGAAACCCTGGTTGGAAAAGCCAGTATGGGGCCTCCCGAACATGCATCCATGGCAACCAAAGGCACAATTCCGGGAGCATTTGGTGGACAATCTACCAGAGTGTCATTCGGAGGCACCGGCAATACGGGCGGCACGGTATCAATGTAAGCAAATGTCGCTTCTGTACTGTCCACATTGCCACACGCATCCTCGACATAAAAGCGTACCACGTAACTGCGTGTGAGTCCACATCCAGGTGTCGAACTCACTTCCCGGTCTGACCAGGAAACTTCTCCACAGTCATCCGTAGCCTGTGCACCACCCAAGTTTGCCCGCCACGTCATATAAGAACTGGTACCTCCACCTTCACATTGAACCATGGTGTCACGTGCAGGTCGAATAATTTGAGGAGGTGAATCATCAGAAACTGTCAAATTAGCTGTTGTTGAATCGACATTCAAACATTCATCAGTAGCGTAAAACGTGACCGGAATGATCCCACTACCTGCACAAGCTTCCGGGGCACTTGTGAAATTATTACTCCAATTGATGCTACCACAATCATCAGAAGCCATAGCATTTCCATGTGCTGATAGCCAGTCCGATAAGGCATTGGGTGAAGCATTGCAATCTATGGTAATGTCTGTTGCCGGTGTGATGGCCGGAGGTGTAATATCCTCTATGATAAAATTTGCTGTTGTTGTATCTGCATTGGCACAGGCATCGATCACGATGAACCGGACAGAATCCCTCCTGGTGTTACCACATCCGGTCATTGAACTAACCACTTGACTGGACCAAGTAAATGTAGAACATAGATCCGATGCAGTGGCCCTTCCATGCAATGCAATCCAATCCGAATAAGCGGCTGTATTTCCGGCGCCATCACACTCAAGCACCGTATCCCGGGCAGGTGTCAATGCTGGCGGAGTATTGTCTTCTCCGCTTATCATCTGGACGCAGGTATTGGAATTTGAACAAGCATCGGTAGCTATCCAGGTCCTGGACAATATAAAATTAGCAGGGCATGACCCACCGCTTGTCTGGTCTACAAACGTAACGCCCGGCGATATGGTACAATTATCACTGGCGGTTGCCATGCCCTGACTTGCCGGGGATGTGTCATCCAGACAAGTCACCGTTCTGTTAGCAGGGCATATAATGGTGGGAGGCACTGAATCCTGAATGGTAATCATTTGATTGCAGCTCGCAGTATTTCCACAGAGGTCTGTCGCGGACCAGGTACGTTGTAACACTATACAAGGCAGCGTACCACTGAATGTTAAATCACTGTAAGTTATTACCGGGTTGGGATCCGTATCATCGGTTGCGGATGCCTGTCCCGTTGCCAGGGGCATAGTACTCGTGCCGCAATCAATGGTAGTATCTGCAGGGCATGCGATCATTGGTGACTGGGTATCTGGTTGCAAATCGACTCCATCGACACTGGCGGAGGCAGTATCCGCAGTACTTGATGTAGCCCAAGCCGTATTAAGTCGACTGCCACTATTGAGTACTGTAGCCCTAATGAGTAAAGTGTCGCTACCATTCGCCGGAATGCTGCCTACAGTCCATTTGAAGGTGGTAGCAGGTTGCCCAGGCATGCATGCTGCCCCGATACACACTGATTGGGGACCTGTATAAATCACCGATCCATAACCAGCAGGAAATGTATCGACTACCATAACCGAGGTTGCAACATTCGTTCCGCCCAGGTTACGCACGATCAGCTGGAAAGTAGCTGTATCACAGGATAAGTCAACAATGGATTTTTCGAGAGAAATAACCGTGGCACATAATTCATAGGCAAAATCTTCCAGGCACTGAGCCAGGTTATTGAAGTTCTCATTGGTCCAGTCTGCCGTACCAATGGTATTGACTCCGGCATTGTATTTAAGTTCTCCGGACATTGCCTTCAAATTGGTTGAATCGACGGTACCAACCCCGAGCATAAATATGTGAGATCCATCATTTTTCATCCGGTTGGCAATTTTGACCGGGTTAACCAGGGATGCGTCATTGTTACAACTTATCCCAGTTGAAGTACCATATGCAGTTGGAGATCCATCTGTAAATAGAATGACCATGTCTGGCTGAATACTCAAGGTGTCCGCGATGTACAAGGCATGATGCCAGTTTGTGCTTCCTGATGGAGAATAGGTTTGTGAGTTAAACGGAGTTCCGTTGAAATATCCGGTGACAGCTGAAATCAGCGCATTGTCAATAGGTACATAGTTGGTTACTAAGCGAGCTTCAGTACTAAATTCAATGATGGCAATATCAACGCCTGAGCCATTGAGCGCATTGAGAAATGCAAGCGTTCCGTCCCGGACATCTCCGGTAGCTCCCGCGCTGCCGATAGAACCAGATTCGTCAATAATAAAAACCAGTTGAAGGTCATCACAGGTTGCACTCAATGGAGGATTGGGTGCCGGATCCGAAAGCACGCATTCACCACAGGCAAACGGCCCGGTAGAACAGTCGGTGCACACCGCATATGGGTCGATAACACAGATGGTCACCCGGGTGCAACAGGTGCCGGAGGTTGATTTAATGAAATAAACCAACTCCTGTGCCGACCCTGGTGCGATAAGCTGGACGGATGTCCCCATCGTTGACGTAAGCACGGGCCCTATCCCGCAACCCTGGGTGTAGATTTCCCAACTTTCTCCCGGGGGCAAAACCGAATTAAAGGTTAGGGTATAAGCAGCATTAAGATCGACGGTATTGGGAGCCAGGACTACCGGTGCTGAATTATCACAACACATACCGCAATAAGCCGTGAGATCAAATGCATTGGTATTATCCGTGTCCCAGTTACCTTCGGTATTTATGGCCAATAGTATGTTAGAGGCTGCACCGGTGCTTGTACTGCAATCGTATTTGGCATTATCAACCTCAGGGGTTAGTACAATATCGAGACCGACTCCGGGGTTTCCGGAAGTAAAAAAGACTGGTTGTTGTGAATTATTATTTCCAGTATTGGAGCCATTCCAACCGTTATTCATTTGAATGGCTGCTAGAAAATTCCCTTCATTTCCCACAGTTGGCTCAGAAGTCTGATAGGCAAAGATCTGATCTCCAGAGGTCTCCAGATTAAAATTACCGGATTCTGTCACTGAAGGACTTCCACCCTGCGAAGACTCCACGACCCAAGTTCCTGAAGCATCGTAAACAGCGAATTCGGTTCCACAACTATAATTATTGTTTAAGGTCACGGTGAGAAGTCCTTCCGTTCCTACTGCAGGAAATCCTATAGTTGTGCTCCATCCCCTATCGGTAAAATAATACACGGTTCCCGCGGTGACAGGTTCCAATATAACAAAACTGAAGCCTGAAGTTGCATCCGCATCGTAGCCGATAAATTGTAATCCACCAACCGAAGCCATCATCATCGCAGTTGGCGGTGATATATAATGCTCGGGTGAAGCTGAATTTCTGGATTTGAGTGCATACGCAAATACAGCGACAGCACCCATACCTAAAACAAACAAAGTGTTTTTGTACAGACCTCTCATAGGTTCACCAAGGTTTAAGCCCAGGCAATTCATTTTGCCTGAACAACATTGCATAAAACCTGAGGGACTGCGGATTGCAGTTTCCTCAATTTTTGAGAGACCTTGAATCTAGATGAGAGAACATCATTAAATGGAATATTGCTAGAGATTCACATCCATTTAAGCTGTAAATATAGGTGTTTTTATAAATTATAACAATTTCGATATATGTTTTTTTAATATGAATAAGCTACACTTTTTCTTATACCTATCTGTCTTGGGGATGCGGACATGGGACATGATGGCTTTATGGATCAACTGAAACCAGCCAGCAATCCATATCATTTTTCCTCACAAATTCAATATGTCAAAGGAGAATTTGGTTGTAAAATAAAACACATCCGGAGCTTCGTTTAAGTGGAGTGCTTTAAGTGCGTAAGGTTCCTTGGGACATGACCCTATTAAGTCACCTATTTAATCCCAAATCGATAAACCGTCCGTGTTTGATAGACATCTCCCGGATTAAGCCTGGTACTTGGAAATGATGGCTGATTAGGACTATCCGGAAAATGCTGCGTTTCCAGGCAAAAGGCACCACGATAAATGCAGGGAGCACCATTCTTACCATTAAAGGATCCATCCAGGAAGTTCCCGGAATAAAATTGAATACCCGGCTCTTCAGTAAGCACGTCCATCGTTATCCCGGTCTTAGGAGCATAAGCTTCTGCTGCCAGCGTCAGGATGCCTGCTTCTGCTTTGTTCAATACAAAATTGTGATCATACCCCAAGCCATATTTCAACTGCATATCATCTGTAGAAATATCTTTCCCAATCGGCTTGGCTGTGCGAAAATCAAAAGGGGTTTTATCGACCGGGGCCAGCTGTCCTAAGGGTATCAGGGTGCTATCGACCGGAGTAAACTGGTCCGCAAAAATGGCAAGTTCCTGATCCAGACAGCTCCCCTCGCCTGCCAGATTGTAATAATTATGTTGCGTCAGATTGACTACCGTAGGTTTATCCGTTACTGCCGTATAATCCAGTGTAACTTCATTTTGAGCGTTCAGGGTTATGCGGATATGGGCATTCATATTGCCCGGGAAACCCTCCTCTCCATCTACACTGGTATAGGTGAAGACGACTCCATATTCATTTGAATCGATGACTGGCGAGGCTTGCCACATCACTTTATCAAACCCTTTGATCCCTCCGTGGAGGGTGTTGGGGCCATTGTTTTGCGGCAAGGAATAAGTTGAACCGTCCAATTCGAATTTTCCATTGGCAATCCGGTTGCCATAGCGACCTATTACTGCCCCGAAATAAGGTGATTTTTCTACATAATCTGCAAGAGAATCAAAACCCATCAAAACATCAACTGGTTTTCCATTGCGGTCCGGAACAAAAAGATTGGTCATCAGGCAGCCATAATCTAGTAATCGCATTTGCATACCCTCCGGATTGGTGATGATGTACTGCGTGACGACCTGACCATCACTTAACTTCCCGAACGTATGCATATCCAATTTAAATCCTTTGTCCATGGCCGATTCATTTTGCTCACCTTGTTGCCGGCATGAAAATACCACCAACAAGACTGCGATCCAGATTCCGTATTTCATAAGGAATTCTCTGTATGTAATTATATAGGTTATCACTTCGAAGATAAGTGTTCAAGTGCATTTCTCAGAAAGAATTGATAATTTAAGCGGTACATCGATTTTTCCTTCCAGACAAAAAAAAGGTGCTTCCATGAAGCACCTAGGAAAAGACGAAAATTCTGAGATGGGATTACAGTAATTACACTACTGATATCTTAGTAAGATTGTTTTATACATATCAACAATAACACATGTATTCAAAAACCGTACCCATTTTTATCACCAGCTTTTTCATCATGGGAATTGCATGGGCGCAAAAGGAAGTTTTTAATGCCAAAGGCCTGATCCAGCCCGTCGAAATCCTGGTTGATGATTGGGGAGTACCGCACATTTATGCTGAAAATGAACACGACCTTTTTTTCTCTCAAGGGTATTACGCCGCACGGGACCGGTTATTCCAATTTGAGGTTTGGCGGCGACAGGCTACCGGCACTTGTGCAGAATGGCTGGGTATCCGCGAATTAAACCGGGATATCGGAACCAGGCTGTTCAAATACCGGGGTGATCTGACCCAGGAGATGAATCATTACCATCCGCACGGAGCTGCGATTATCACAGCTTATGTTGATGGGGTGAATGCCTACATTAGCAAGGTGCGTCAGGATACATCCCTGCTACCTGTTGAATTTAAAGTTTTAAAAATAGTACCGGAATACTGGACACCGGATGTGGTGATCTCCCGTCACCAGGGATTACTGGGCAACATCGATACCGAGCTTGAGGTAAGCCGGATGGTGGCCCGACTAGGCCCGGACAAGACGAGAGAATTGTACGTGTTTGAGCCAAATCAACCGGATCTGAACATCGATCCGGTCATTGATACAGCCTTGCTCTTTCAGGACTTGCTAAAACTTTACCATGCGTACCGGCGCCCGTTGCAATTCTTCAAGGACGATGCAATGGGTTATGCACCCTACCAACCGGATGAAGCGGCCCTGCGCCGATCTACTTCCATTGGCAGTAACAACTGGGTCATCGACGGCAGCATATCTGCAAACGGTTTTCCCATGCTGGCCAATGACCCACATCGAGCTCAATCCGTGCCCTCATTACGGTATATGGCTCACCTGGTCGCACCGGGTTGGGATGTTATCGGCGGTGGTGAGCCGGAGATTCCGGGCATTTCCATCGGACATAATCAATATGGAGCCTGGGGACTTACCATTTTTGAAACCGATGCTGAAGATCTCTATGTTTATAAAACCAATCCTCAAAACCCGGATCAATACTGGTATCGCGATGGTTGGGTGAATTTTCAGATCATCCCCGACACCATCCAGGTAAAAGGTACGGACCCGGTCATCATTCGGCACCGGTACAGCAGGCATGGTCCGGTATTGTATCAGGACTCATCCACCCATACCGCGTGCGCTCTCCGCTGTGGTTGGTTGGAACCAGGGGGAAGCCCTTACCTGGCCAGCCTCCGTATGGATCAGGCAACCGATTTTGAAAGTTTCCGGAAAGCCTGTACGTTCAGTCATATTCCCGGTGAAAACATGGTGTGGATTGACCGGGATGGTCACATCGGCTGGCAAGCAGTAGGCATAGCCCCCATTCGGCACAATTTCTCCGGAATGGTAGCCGTTCCGGGTGATGGACGATATGAATGGTCCGGTTATCTCCCAATCCAGGCAAGACCACATCTGGAAGATCCATCAAGTGGATTTTGGGTCACTGCTAATAATCAGGTCACTGCCGCCGACTATCCGTTTCCAGAGGCGCTGGGTTATACCTGGTCTGCACCCTACCGCAGTCACCGAATCGCTGAGGTGCTCAACCAGGGAAAGAAACTGACCATGGACGATTTTATCGCACTGCAAACAGATTATACTTCCTTGCCTGCCAGGTCATTGATTCCAATGTTGTCTACGATTCAATGGGATCGAAAACTGGAATCGGATGCAGTGTCCTGGTTAAAAGCTTGGGACCATCAATTGTTACCGGATTCCAGGGCAGCAGCCGTTTTCGTAGCCTGGGAGCGGGAATTGATCAAACAGATGAAATCCGTCGCCATTCCTGCAAACGTCCGGAACATTTATGGGTATCTGGATATGCGCCTGATCATCCGGTGGCTGACTTACCCTCCTGCATTCTTTGGTCATGACCTGGCGTCTGGAAGAGATCATCTGATCAAGCTCAGTTTTCAGCAAGCACTGCAAAACCTGGAGATCCAATTGGGTAAGGATGCCAGCGTCTGGCGATATGGCAGTGAAAAATACAAGCATATTTTCCTGAAGCATACCTTATCCGATGTGGTCAATCCTGTATTGGCAAAACAGCTGAATTTAGGACCTCTCCCCCGGGGCGGTGATGGCTTTACAGTCAATAACGCCGGCAATGGCGACAACCAAACCTCAGGGCCTTCTTTTAAATTATTGGTAGATGCGCAGGATTGGGACCTTAGTCTGGCCATGAATAATCCGGGCCAATCGGGTGATCCCGCCAGTCCGTTTTACAGCAATCTGTTCCTGATGTGGCAACAGAATCGTTACTTTCCAATGTATTACAGTAAAACAAGGGTTATGGAAAACACACGTTTCCGGATGGTACTAAGCCCTGAGTGATTGGAGAAATAGTAAATTATCTGAGCTCTATTTGCAATTTTAAAGCTGGCTTCAGCAACGCGAACCGGGAATCGCGAAAAGTAGGCTTGCTAAATATTTTAACTGGATTATTGGAAAATCCCGTTTGCTCCAGCGCTTGACCTACCAGATTGTAATCGATTTCACCATTGTCATCCTGATCAATATGCACCCGGATGGCATAGGTCCCAAAGGGTAAATTTTCCAGCGTAAAATCAGTTCCGGGAATGGCCGAAAGATTGTATTTATACAAATGGAAATAGCCTTGAGGGTCATTCCATTTTGTTGCGTCATTATAGAGATAAATGTAAATGATGCCTTGGATGGGCTCCTGGATACCATCGCAATGCAATGAGATTCTTCCGGTACCTTCCTGCCAATACCAGACAATAAACAACCATGCAATGACCTTGAATGGTCCCATGTGAGGTTTCTTAATTTGTAAATTACCTATACAAAATATGCGCCAAATAATCAGGAAATCAATGTCTTAGCTACTTTAAATGTATTGGCATGGGCGGCAATCAGGGTGGTGAGCCGGTCTGGATAACCTCCTCCCATAGTTACAACTACCGGAATTCCCAGCGAATAGCACAAACTCAATACCTCGTGGTCCCGTGCCAAACATCCTTCAAGAGAGAGGTCCAATCGACCCAACTTATCTTCTTTCAGGACATCTACCCCGGCTTGATAAAAAACCAATTCAGGCCTGAAACGGTCAATAATCCTTGGCAATTGGGTTTTCAGTTCGCTTAAATATTCAAGATCAGTCGTATGATCCGGCAAACCGATATCCAGATCTGAGCGCTCCTTTCGCAAGGGATAGTTTTTTAATCCATGCATGCTAAACGTAAAAACGCCGGGGTCACCACGAAATATATGAGCTGTTCCATTCCCCTGGTGTACGTCCAGATCAATAACCATTATTTTCCGATACCGACCTTCATGGAGCAACATGCGCGCGGCGATGGCAATGTCATTAAATACGCAAAAACCTTCACCCCGGTCCGCATAGGCATGATGTGTGCCCCCGGCTATATTCAAGGAAATACCTTCACGATCTGCATATTGAGCGCATTCGTAAGTTCCTTGTGCGATGTACCGTCCCCGTTCCACCAATAATCCGGTCATCGGAAAGCCAATCGACCGGATCTCTTTCCGAGATAAATCCTGCTGTTCTAATTTCTGCCAATAAGCCCGACTGTGGGTCAACGTTAGATGGTCCACTGTCAACCTGGATGGATGAAAGAATTCGGATTGATCCACTACACCTTCGCGAAGCAACTGGATAGGTAACAACTCGTACTTTTCCATCGGGAACCGGTGTCCCGAAGGAAGTTCATACTTATAGATAGGAGCAAAAGCTACGTGCATGGAAATGGTTATTCATCCGGTAGGATAACTCACGAAACCCCATTCCGGTTTAAGGGTCCATTATTCCGTCCCTTCCAGTTTGAAGCGGTCTTTCTGAACCGGGTCCTCATCGGTTTTGCACCAGGATTTAAGGAGGTTCATATCTTTATTCCAGCCTGCTCCGTCGTAAAAGGCCATGCCTTTAAAATCACGGACCTTGTACAGCGCATTGCTCCCATAACAGGTCCCCAAATAAACATGATCAAGGTTGTTTTCTTTCGCCCAATCCACCACCTTCCACATCATCCATTTCCCTACCGGATAGGTCTCCATCAAATCCGAATCAAAAAAGGAAAACCAATAATGCAACATGGAATCCTCAATGCCAGCCAACACATACCCCAGGGTCTTTTCACCATATTGAAATACAAAAACATGACTGGAGATGGGATGATGGAATATATAGCTAAGACGTTCTGCATTCATAGCATTATGCTTAAACCGTACCGAAGCATAATCCAGGCAGAATTCCTGAAACTCCGGATTTTCCCGGATGGCTTCGATAGGAATAATGGTCATGGTCGGGTTAAGCGGAGCTAATTTTCGATCCGTACGGCGGTTCTCCGAAGAAGATTGGTAATCTTGAAGCTGTACGCGCAGACTGCGGCAGAGGTAATAGATGGAGTCCTTCAGGTTTATATTGGCAGAATATGGTAGAAATCCCTGGTCATAGATAGCAGGCATTTCCTGCCGCTGGTCCATCCGGCAGTAAATGGCATATCCGAAGGTGTAATGGCTGTAGTCCCTTATGTATTCAGAGTAAAAAACATGCATGGATTTGATACGTTTGGGCAGAAAAATAGGACTTCCTGATTTGTTCGGCATAATTTTTAAGCTTTCATTCATCCGAATTCGCCAATAAACCCGGATTTAGGAAAATCCTCCTAGCTTTGGGAATGGAATTATGTGCTAATGCAAATCGTAGAAGTCAATACCTGGTCCGTCCATTTACCACTAAAAAAGCCCTATTCTATTGCGCATCATACGTTTGCCGATGTGCACATTATGTTCATCCAGCTGGTCCTGGAAAATGGACAATACGGGCTAGGGTCGGGAACCCCGTCACTGGTCGTTTGCAATGAACCTTTTGAAGAGAGTTTTCAATTTTTATCAACAGAAATGCCAGCCTTATTAAAGGGTGAGGACATTCGACAGGTAGAGCATTTACTGGATCAGATCCACCGGTTTGCAGAGATTTACCCTGGAGCTACTGCTGCTGTTGATATTGCACTAATGGATGCATTCAGCACGTTTCTCGGGATCCCGCTGGTTCGCTTCTGGGGGCAGAAAGTCAAGCAATTGCCCACCTCGGTTACCTTAGGGATTCAATCCTGGGAAGCATGCCGTGAGGACATTGATGCATTCCAGTCCGCTGGGTTTACCCATTTGAAAATAAAGATCGGACAGGATCTGGATCATGATATTGAGATCGTTCGTAAAATTCATGAGTACGCCGGAGACAGGATGCATCTGCGGGTTGATGCGAACCGGGGCTATACGACCAATGAATTATGGCGGTTTTACCACGACACCAAAGACCTGGATCTCATCTGTATCGAGCAACCCCTCCGGGATTCCGACGACCATCTTCTGCCTTACATGCCAGCTCCCATTCGTGCCCTGTGTATGGCGGATGAGTCCCTTAAATCACCCAAACATGCCTACCGTCATGTGGAACAGCAAACCGGATTTGCCTACTTCAACATTAAGTTGATGAAAAGCGGTGGTACAAGGCCAGCCCGGCGCATTGCCCGGATTGCTGAAACTCATGGTATCCCACTGATGTGGGGATGCATGGATGAGTCCAGGATAAGTATTGCAGCTGCGCTCCATGCTGCCTATGCCTTTCCAAACACACAACTCCTGGATCTGGATGGCAGTTTCGACCTGGCAAGCGATGTGGCCGTCGGAGGGTGGCATTTAAAAAATGGTCAATTAATGGTGACCGATGAACCAGGATTGGGTCTGAAATTAGCACAACTAACGAAATAGAATATGTCGACACCAGCCATTGTTTTGACTCACGGTCTGCTACATACCATGAATGCCAAAACTGCCCATGGGTTATTGCGCGGCACCGAGCGTTTCAAGATTCTTGCGGTCATCGACCGTGATCATGCGGGAAGTGATGCCGGAGATGTTATGGACGGAAACTATTTGGCAATACCGGTCTTCGCTTCCGTAAAAGAATACCTCCACCAAAATCCAGGGCAAGCTACCACCTGCATCATCGGAGTCGCGCTGGAAGGAGGTAAATTACCGGAGGATTATCGACATGAGATCAGGGATGCTATCGAGGGCGGATTAAACATGGTTAATGGATTGCATACCTACCTGTCGGATGACCCGACTTTTGCAGCGCTGGCCTTGGAACATCAAGTTTCATTGACGGATATTCGGAAGCCTAAATCATTTGACCAATTGCATTTCTGGACCGGTGAAATCCTGCGTAGCAATACCACCCGGATTGCCGTATTAGGCACCGATTGCGCTATTGGCAAGAGGACAACTTGTCGCTGGCTGTGGGAATCCTGCAGAGCACAGGGAATTAAGGCCGAAATGTTGTATACCGGTCAGACCGGATGGCTACAGGGTTATCCGTATGGTTTTATCTTTGATTCCACTTTAAATGACTTTGTAAGTGGCGAATTGGAACATGCGATCCTGGAATGTGAACGCAATCTAGATCCTGAGGTAATCTTCATCGAAGGACAATCCGCACTGCGGAATCCCAGCGGTCCGGCCGGATCAGAGCTGATCATTTCAGGTGTTTGCAAATCTGTTGTTTTGCAGCACATGCCGGCAAGAAAATACTTTGATGACCGGGAAGACTGGGGCGAAATACCATCGGTAAGAAAAGAAATCAAACTGATCAGGATGCTGGGGGCAAAAACCATTGCACTCACACTAAATCCAAAGGGCATGTCTGACAAAGATCTTAAGAAATATTGCGACCATATGGAAGACAAGCTCGGGATACCGGTAATGGTGGCCAACCAGGAAAATCTCCAAAGGCTGATTCCAATGATCAAAAAAATGGTCCAATAAATCAAAAAACAGGCCTGATCCAGATCGATCAAGCCTGTCAAACGACTTTATATAGAACTGCTAAATGACGATTACCCTTTCTTAGAAGGCCGGTTATCTTCACGGTCTCCGGGCTTTCCGCGATGTAAATTCTTGCCCGAACGGAAGTGTCGTTCATGCATACCCTCTCGTGGCCCACGTTGATGGAGCTCCTGCAGTTTTTGGTATTGCTCCTCAGTCAATACGCTCTTGTAGGCTTTATCCTGGGCATCCTTTTTTTCCTCCATTTTCTCGTGCATCCTATCCTGTTGCTTTTGCATTTCATCATGCATGGCAGCACGGTCTCTTGCTGCATCCAGATTGATTTTTTCCACCTTCTTCTGTTGCTCCGGGGTTAATTCGAGCAATTTGGTCAATCGTTCGGTTTGTCGTTGTGCCATACTATCCGGAGACATCGCCTGACGAGGAGGTCGTTCACCTTTATCACGTGGCCCAGGCTGTGCAACCGCCACTCCCCAGGCAAAGGCCAGGAGTAACAGTGGCAATAAAATTTTTTTGTGCGTGTTCATGATCGCTTGCTTTTGGATTTCAAATTGATTAACAATACGAATATGCAAAGGCGATAACTCCAAAGAAAAAATTATCAATGAATGGCCCTATTTTCTCAATCATCCTGCCCATTTATACTTTTATTAAGAGGCGTCATCGTTTGAAAAAGTCAACCCAGGCATGTGTTCATAGTCTGGCAAGTGCCGATCATTGATGTAATTGAATCATTGATTGAGATTAATTGGCAGGAAGGAGGGAAAACAAGAACTTTAAGGCATGATCGATTTCAGACATCCCAGGTTCTGGGGACAAGTCCTATTCTGGAGCATCCTGTGGTTTCTTTTCCCCTTGTTATTTACCCATGATCTGCGATTAGGGTGGGACTATATGTTACCGCATAATCTGATCACGGCTATAGCGACCGGGTTATTGGTAGCTATTAACCTGCAGTTTTTATTGCCCCTTTATTACCGCAAACAGAATGTATTATTTCTCATTTCCGGTGTTCTGGTCATTATGGTACTGCTCTGGATCGTGCAATATCCTGACCTGTTTTGGGATCCGATTACCAACGGAGGAAGGCCACGGATGCCAGGCAGAGCATCTATTCGATTAGCGAGGCAAAGATGGATGGGATCTATGATGCCTTTGATCGCTTCCTTCCTCGGAAGTTCCCTGTATGAAATTGCCATTTATGCGCAGCAGAAGGATAAGGAGACGATTCGCTTGCAGAAAGAGAAATTGGAAACTGAAATCAAATTTCTAAAATCACAAATTAACCCGCATTTCCTCTTCAATGCCCTGAATAACATTTACACTTTGTCCCTGTTACAATCCGAACAGGCACCGGAAAACATATTACGGCTATCGGAGATGCTTCGTTACGTTCTTTACGATTGCAATGAAGCATTGGTCCCTCTCCGTAAGGAAGTACAATACATCCGCCATTATGTACATCTCTTTCAACTGAAGGACAGTACGGGGCTGAAAATAGCACTGGACCTGGATGAAAGTCAACCA
The DNA here is from genome assembly GCA_020636355.1 of Lewinellaceae bacterium. GTDB lineage: Bacteria > Bacteroidota > Bacteroidia > Chitinophagales > Saprospiraceae > JAGQXC01. Next base: position 434,750 of record JACJYB010000003.1, read on the forward strand.
GATCTCTCCTTAGCTCCCATGTTGTTGATACCCTTTGTGGAAAATGCATTCAAGCACAGCAAAATTGAGGATACGGAGAAAGGCTGGATTAAAATTAAGTTGATTACAAGCAGCCGGCAATTACAATTCGAGGTATTGAACAGTAAACCTCCGGCAAACTATCTGAAGGATGCTACCGGCGGGATAGGAATCGAAAATGTACGGAGACGATTGGAGCTTTTATACCCCGGGCAATACAAACTGGATATCATGCAAACAGAAGAAACCTATAGCGTCAACCTGCTGTTATCGCTTTTATGATGTATCGGGCATTGATCGTTGATGATGAAGAATTGGCCAGGCAACTGATTGCCAGTTACCTCAAACGCATGCCGACCATAGAGGTTGTGGGATCCTGTAAGAATGCGGTTGAAGCGCTCACGATCCTGAACCGGCAACCGGTGGATTTATTATTCCTGGACATTCAGATGCCCGGGATAACCGGAGTGGAAATGATACGAACCCTGGTTGATCCGCCTGCCATCATACTTACTACTGCATACAGCGAATATGCGCTGGAAGGCTTTGAATTGGATGTGACGGATTATTTGCTAAAACCGTTCTCTTTCGAGCGTTTCTCACGGGCCATCAATAAAGCGATGGTCCGGTTAAACAATCGCAACCAGCCCTCCCCAACAATTCAAGCAGAATCATCAAATCATTTAATGGTCCGGGCAGACCATAAAATTCACCGGATTCCCTATGAATCGATTCTCTACATCAAAAGCATGCAGGAATATGTTGCATACTACCTTACGTCCGGCCGCATCGTGGCGCTGGGATCACTAAAACAATTGGAAGGGCTTCTGCCTCCGCATCAATTTCTCCGAGTCCACAAGTCCTATATCATTGCCATCAATAAAGTAAAATCATTGGAAGGCAATCTGCTGCATCTTGAGGATCAGAAAATCCCGGTTGGTGCAAGTTACCGGGAGAATGTCCTGGCGATCCTGTTTCCCGGATCTACTAACTAATCGATTTTCATATATTTCGAAATGGCATCCCGGACACTCTGAAGGTTGCGGATTCCCAGGAAATAAGTCGTACCATCCGTAGTTTCGAGCAATATCCCTTTGTTCGCATCCACATTCATAAAAAAGGTGGGGTGAAATTCGTCGTGATAGCCTGTCCAGGTTCTGCCGGTTGGTGACTGGATGACGTGACAGGATTTTATCCGATCCCAACTAATCCAGGTCTTGTGTTTCGTCCACGGAGCATATTTATACGAGATACCTTTTTCTCCGATCTTTACGACCAGCTTAAGGGAGTGTAAATAAATGACAATTCCTGCCAGAATGGCAAAAACAACAGACCAAAAGATGTAGAAGGTCCAGGTCTGTTCACCCTTCGCCATCGTTCGTATTAAAAAATAAATCCACCCGATTAAAAAAAGGCCGAAGACCCCATAGACGAGCCAATGCCTGAGCTGTAATTTTTCCTTGTGTTCATATCCCATATTACTATAATGCTACTAGGTTAAATTTCTTAAGGTATCAACAAGATAAGCACTTCAACAATTTCAGGGATTACCCTGATGTTTACGCCGGAATGGAAAGGACTTTCCAGCATGCTCCGAATTATTTCTATTTTAGGAGAAATAGTTCGCTGTGAAGTTAATCATCTTGTTAATTCTGGCCATAGTATTGATCATTCTCTGTACGGCCAAATGGAAGATCCATCCTTTTCTGGCCCTATTGGGTGTCTCCTTATGCTATGGACTTCTGGCCGGAGTTCCCATGGACCAGTTATTACCCGCCGTAAATGCCGGATTTGGAGGAACACTGGAGAAAATTGGATTGGTCATTCTAGTTGGTGTATTGCTGGGAGCTTTTCTTGAGCATTCGGGCGGTGCTTTCAGCCTGGCCCGCAAGCTCCTTTCCTGGATAGGTCCCCGCCGTTTGCATGCCGCTATGGCATCCATTGGCTACCTGATCTCCATTCCCGTATTTGCGGACAGCGGATTCATCATTATGCATTCTTTAAATAAGTCCTTAACGAAGCAAGCCGGATTTTCCATGGCTGGTACCGGCACCGCATTAATGCTTGGACTCATGTTAACCCATACCATGGTCCCTCCTACCCCCGGACCTATTGCAGCAGCCGGCATCATCGGTGCCGATCTTGGGCTGGTAATCCTTTGGGGACTCATTGTGTCGTTCATCGTATTGATTCCTGCGATACTTTATTCCCGGTACTGGGCAGACAAAACATATATAGCACCCCAAATTGATCTGGAAGATGAAACCGAAGGTGATAAACATTTCCCCGGAGCCCTGCATGCCTTCCTGCCAATCATTATACCCATCTTGCTGATTATTGTCAGTTCGGTGGTCCACCAGACCTACGGCAATCAGGACGGGTTGGGGTTCCAGTTATTGCGTTTTTTTGGCAACCCTCTCATGGCCCTGTTGATCGGACTTCTGCTGGCAATGACCTTACCGGCCAAGTTTTCCATGGATATGCTTTCCACTACCGGATGGACAGGCAAAGCATTGATCGATGCAGCCATCATCATCCTGGTCACGGGGGCCGGAGGCATTTTCGGCAAAGTACTTGAGGTTTCCGGCATTGCTGAGGTCGTCAAGGAAGGTTTTTCAGGACTGCAAATTGGTATCTGGCTGCCCTTCTTTATTGCCGCAGCGTTAAAAACAGCGCAGGGTTCTTCCACCGTTGCATTGGTCACCACCGCATCCATGATTGCTCCAATGATGTCCACCCTTGGTTTTGAAACCGACCTCCAAAAAGCATTGGCTGTGGTAGCCATAGGTGCAGGCTCAGCCGTATTTTCACATGCCAATGACAGTGGCTTCTGGGTAGTGACCCAGTTTACCGGTATGGATGTCAAGACCGGCTATAAGGTGTACAGCCCAGGTACTTTTTTACTGGGCTTTGGCGCTGCTTTGATTGTATTTATTTTCTACAATTTGCTTACTTAGTATCCGGTACGGAACGTACACTCTTACGGTATCCCTGCGGCGTCTTCCCGGTAATTGCCCGGAATTGGCGGTTAAAGTTGGCCAGATTCCGAAACCCGCAAGACTCCGCGATCTGAGCGACCGGTAAATCCCGCTCCACCAACCGTTTGCTGGCGACTTCTATCCGGTACGTATTCAAGTATTGAACCAGCGAATAGCGTGTACGTGACTTGAAATACCGGCAAAAAGCGGTAGGGCTCATCGCGGCCACATCTGCTACTTCTTCCAGTCGGATTGGTCTTTCATAGTTTTCCGCGATATACTGATAAACTGCCTGCATCCTTTCCTGGTCTCCCGGATTGGCCGGACCAGGCAAGACAGGAAGTATCAAGGACTTCCGTGGATGGTGATGCACTATTTCTGCCAACTCAAGGAATAAAATTAACCGGGCAAGTCCTTTTGCCTGTCGAAAATCCTCCATCAGTGACTTATATTCAAATCCGGTTATTTTAATGCCACGCTCCGCCTCTTTCCAGAGCTTGTTGAATATTCCGGCTTCCGGAAGATCGTAAAAGGGTTGTCCAAATGTTTCCGGTAAAAACAAAATCGATAAGGCATGTGCCGCCGGACCGGGCTGATCATTACGAAATACATGTGGCACTTTAGCTCCTAAAACAAAGAGATCATCCGGCTGAAAACTTACAGCCCGGTAGCCGATGGATGCGATACCATGACTGGATACGATGTAGGAAAATTGAACTTCAGGGTGACTGTGGAACCGGTTATAAAATAACGCATCGTAATCTTCCTGAAAACGGAAGGCGGTGGAAGACGACGGTGGCACTTTAAAGGATACTGGCTTACTCATCACACGTATTAATTTTACAAGAACTCGTATAACGATTGATCATATTCGCTAATATAGTATCAATTGTTGCTAATACTGCCGCATCGATGCAATCAATATCAACCTAACTTTGTGAAAAATGTAATGATTATGAAAGTGAACTGGCAAGGTGTATATCCAGCAATAACAACCGCCTTTACCCCGGACGACAATTTGGACCTGCAGATGTTTCAAAAAAATCTTCAGGCCCAACTCAAAGCCGGAGTAGACGGCATTATTTTAGGTGGTTCTCTTGGCGAAGCCAGCTCGCTAACCAATGAGGAAAAGTTCGAACTGGTATCTATAACCATGGAAGCTTGCCACGGGAAAACACCTGTCATCATTAACATAGCGGAGCAAACTACCCGCGCGGCGGTAGAGCTTGCCGAGCAGGCAGAAGCTGTCGGAGCGGATGGCTTAATGATGCTTCCTCCCATGCGGTATAAAAGCACCGACGAGGAAACGGTCGTCTATTTCGAGACCATAGCTTCCTCGACCGGATTGCCCATCATGATTTACAACAATCCGGTGGATTACAAGATCATGGTAACCCTGGATATGTTTGAGCGATTGCTGAAGAAGGATAACATCCAGGCAGTAAAAGAGTCAACCCGCGATGTGACCAATGTAACCAGGATTCGCAACCGGTTTGGTAACCGGATGAAAATTATGTGCGGAGTAGATACGCTGGCCATGGAAGAGTTGGCATTGGGCGCAGATGGCTGGGTTGCCGGCCTGGTGGATGCATTTCCGGCCGAAACTGTTGCGATTTACCGGTTGACCAAAGCCGGAAGATTGGATGAAGCACGAGCCATCTACCGTTGGTTCATGCCGCTGCTTGAACTGGACATAAGTCCACAGTTGGTGCAAAACATTAAATTAGCATCGGTATATACCGGTATAGGTACCGAATACGTAAGGGCTCCCCGGCTTCCGCTTATGGGTCAGGCCCGCCAGGATGTCATCCAGATTATAGAGTCGGCGCTTTCCAATCGACCGGTATTACCGGATTATTTATCCATAGTCGTATAAAACCCTTCAAATGATCAACGGTAGCAATAAAATCGGATATCAGGAATCTTCAGAGAGCACACAGGTCACCTATGCCTTTGAAGCCACCACGCTAAAGACATTGCCTGAGGCGTTCCATACAGCCACCACCAAAGAGGTAAATACCGCAGTCGAAAAAGCAAAACTTGCATTCGGGGTCTACCGCAAAACCTCGCCCAGGCAAAGGGCTCATTTTCTGCGGTTAATCGCGGATGAAATAGAAGCTCTTGGATCAGAGTTAATCCAACGCGCCATGGCGGAATCCGGCCTGCCGGAAGGAAGGGTAACCGGAGAACGGGGCAGAACAACCGGTCAATTAAGATTGTTTGCCGACCTGGTTGAAGAGGGATCCTGGGTCGATGCGGTCATTGACCCAGCCATGCCTGATCGCAAACCATTGCCTCGATTGGATATCCGGCGCATGCTGGTGCCGGTAGGTCCGGTTGTGGTATTTACAGCCAGCAATTTCCCGTTGGCTTTTTCCACGGCAGGAGGAGATACCGCATCTGCCCTGGCAGCCGGTAATCCGGTCATCATCAAGGCTCACGAGTCCCATCTCGGCACCAATGAATTGGTGGCTACCGCTATTCTTCGTGCTGCTGAAAAGTCAGGAATGCCTGATGGCGTATTTTCTTCTTTAAATAGCATGGGTTACGAAGTTGGAAGTCAACTAGTTATGCACGATGATGTGGCCTCTGTTGCTTTTACCGGGAGTTACCGGGGAGGAAAAGCGCTCTTTGACCTCGCACAAAAACGCAAGAATCCCATACCCGTATTTGCTGAAATGGGTAGCATAAATCCGGTCTTTGTGCTTCCACAGGCTGTTCAGGAGCGCGGCGTGGCATTGGCCCAGGAATTGGCTGGATCGATAACCCTGGGAGTCGGTCAGTTTTGCACCAATCCTGGCTTGATCATTGCCATCGACACTCCGGAAGCGAGGCAATTCTGTGAAGCGTTGGCAAAAGCCATTGAAACAACACAGTACGGGATCATGCTCAATGAAGGCATCCGTACGAACTTCGAGCAAAAAGTGCGTCACCTCAGTTCGATTGACCCAGTTACACTCCTGGGAGCCAGTCTGAATGAACAGCTCCCTCATACGGTTCGTGCCACAGTTGCTACGGTATCGGGGTCAGATTTCCTGGAACATCCGCATCTCAGGGAGGAAGTCTTTGGACCATTTTCGCTGGTGGTGCTTTGTGCAGACCGCCTGGAAATGGAAGCTGTTGCCACAGACCTGGAAGGCCAGCTAACCGCAACGTTAATGACCGGCGATGATGATGATCTGTATGTAGGAAAGCTATTTGACCTGCTTACCCAGAAGGTAGGCCGGATCTTGTTTGATGGAGTACCTACAGGTGTAGAGGTTGGACATGCGATGCATCATGGAGGACCATTTCCAGCGACCACAGACAGTCGGTTTACCTCTGTCGGAACCAAAGCCATACTTCGTTTTGTACGTCCGGTAGCTTATCAGCGCGTACCAGCAGCATTATTACCGGATGCTCTGAAAGACGAAAACCCATTGGGCATTTGGCGCAAAGTTAACGGTATATTCACCAAAGACCCGCTTTAACAGATTATGCGCAAAACCTTTCAATGCATCGATGCCCACACCTGTGGCAATCCGGTGCGGCTGGTAGCCGGAGGAGGTCCGTTTCTATCTGGCAACAGTATGATGGAACGACGGCTTCATTTCATGGAAGCGTATGACTGGATACGACAAGGACTGATGTTTGAGCCACGAGGCCATGACATGATGTCCGGAAGTATTTTATATCCACCAGTGGATCCGCAAAATGATGTTGCTATTCTGTTCATCGAAACCAGCGGATGCCTCCCGATGTGCGGTCATGGAACCATCGGTACCGTAACAATCGCGATTGAAGAAGGCCTAATTTTCCCAAAAGTCCCTGGAAAGCTCCGCCTAGAAACACCAGCTGGTCTCGTGCTCGTGGAATACAACATGCTCAATAAAAAGGTCTCTTCCGTGCAATTGACAAATGTCCCTTCATTTTTGTACCGGGAAAACCTGGAAGTGGAATGCCCGGGGCTTGGACAATTAAACGTAGACGTTGCATACGGCGGCAATTTTTATGCGATCATAGATCCACAGGAAAACTTCCCGGGATTACAGGCTTTCTCAGCCTCCCAACTCATTCAATGGAGTCCTGAAGTACGAAAACGGCTCAATAAAGCATATGCTTTTCAGCACCCACTTCATCCCGAGATCCATGGACTCAGCCACATTATGTGGACCGGATCCACTTTAACTTCAGATGCCACTGCCCGTAATGCCGTTTTTTATGGGGATAAAGCCATTGATCGCTCACCCTGTGGTACCGGAACGAGCGCCCGCATGGCGCAATGGTATGCCCAGGGCAAACTCAAGCCGGGAGACCCTTTCATTCATGAAAGCATTATAGGAAGTCGTTTTACCGGTGGCATTGCAGCGGAGACAACTTGTGGCCCCTACGCTGCAATCATCCCAACCATCGAAGGATGGGCAAAAATCACCGGATACAATACGATCATTATCGACGAAGAAGATGATCCGTTCGCACATGGTTTTCAGGTTATTTAATCCGTTAACATGCAAGTCACAATTGTTGGAGGAGGTATTATTGGTTTATCTACCGCCTACTATTTAAATCTGGCTGGTGTCCAGGTTTCTGTTATCGACCGGGGAGACTTTTCAGATGGGTGTTCCTATGGGAATGCAGGAATGATTGTCCCCAGTCATTTTATTCCTCTAGCTGCACCCGGGGTGATCCGTCAGGGATTGAAGTGGCTGCTGGATGAAACCAGTCCCTTTCACATCAAACCGAGACTCGATCTCGACTTAGTCCGGTGGCTGTACTTGTTTGCAAGAAATGCAAACCAGAAAAACGTGGACCAATCCATGACCTTGTTACGGGATATGAACCTGCTGTCCAAATACCTCTATCAGGATCTGAAGAAGCAGCCTGGTTTTGATATTGGAATGGAAGAAAAGGGCATTCTCATGTTATTCAAGAGTGAACATGTCCGTGAAGAAGAAGCCCGCACTGCGCTGTTAGCCAATCAATTGGGGCTGGAAACCCGGGTTCTAACCGCCGCCGATCTGGCTCAGGTGGAACCTTCTGTGAAGCTGGACGTTTTGGGCGGAGTTCATTATCCGGGAGATGCTCATCTGATCCCTTCGAGCCTCATGAAGATCCTTAAAAAACACCTGCAATGGGCTGGCGTTCAGTTCATTCCAAATACAGCTATTACCTCTTTTCGCACCGGTAAGAATCAGATCAAAGGAGTTCTTACCGAGCAGGGCAAAGAAATTGAGGTCGACCGCCTCGTTCTTGCTGGAGGATCCTGGTCTTCAAATCTGGCTCGATCTTTAAAAATTGCATTACCATTACAAGGCGGGAAGGGCTACAGCATGACTCTGACCGGACATACCCCTAAGCCTGGTATACCCAGCATTCTGGTTGAAGCCAGAGTAGCTATAACGCCTATGGGTAACGATTTGCGCATCGCGGGGACTCTGGAGATTGCTGGCTTGAATTCACCAGTTAACCCAAAAAGAGTTCGGGGCATCCTGCAAGCAGTACCCACCTATTATCCGGAAATAAAGGCCTCCGGACAAAACACTCCGGTCTGGTCGGGATACCGGCCCTGTAGTCCGGATGGCTTACCTTACATCGGAAGACACCAGCGATACGACAATCTCTACCTCAATACAGGCCATGCCATGATGGGTTTGAGTTTGGGACCTGTTTCCGGCTTATTGATGAAGGAGCTGATCTGCGAAGAACATCCGAGCCTGCCACTGGGTTTATTGGACCCTAATCGATTCTCCTGACCCAAAGTACCGGTCAGGACCCAACCTTTGTGCTGGTTTAAATCGTTTGGTTTAAAATAATTGAGTCCTATCAATTGTCTTAAATTAGCCTTATGGGACCGCGACCATTCTTATTCCTATTTGGGTGTGTGCTTGCAATTCACCTAACTGCTCAGGACTATCCCTGGCAAATACCAGCTAGTCCATGTATTCCGGCCGACCAGGATAGTCAAATCTGGCGGAAAGTAAGGGAACAGGAAAAACAATTGCATTTTCTTGGTAACAAGCGACAGGCAACACGCTTCATATGGCCGCTGCGATTTGCGGAGGACACTACCCTACCTGGCTATTATGCGATCTACCAGTTTGTAGACCACGATCCCGCATATGGCCAGGTCCTGGATTACAATTGCGGGCATCGAACCTATGATCTTGAGGGTTATAACCATGCAGGAACTGACATTGGTCTGTATCCCTGGGGATGGCGAAAACTGGATGAAGGAACGATCGCAGTCGTAGCTGCAGCATCCGGCGTGATCACCGGGAAGGATGACGGCTATTATGATCGGAATTGCAGCTGGGGCAACAATCCTCCTGCTAATTACGTCATTGTCACTCATTCGGATGGATCCAGAGCCTGGTACTGGCACATGAAAGAAGGCAGTGTCACCAGCAAACCCATTGGAAGTACGGTCGAGACGGGAGAATACCTGGGCAAGGTAGCCAGCAGCGGGTTTTCCAACATACCTCATCTGCATTTTGAAATACGTTCCGCAAACAATGATGTTATAGACCCCTGGGCAGGTTCTTGTAATGAAACGGTGGAGTCGTCCTGGTGGATTGACCAACGTCCTTACTGGGATCCGGCTATTAACGAAATAGCTATTCACTACGAAGCACCATCTCCTTTTAGCAACTGCCCTGACCCGGAGGATACCAGAATTCGACGGACATATAATCCCGGCTCTGATTTTTTTCCTGCCGCTTATTATCGCGATCAACGACTTGGCGACCCGACTAATTTTCTTTTAATTCAACCCGATGGTCAGGTATTCACTTCCTGGAGCCACAACTCCCCTTCTGACTACCTAACCAGTTGGTGGTATTGGCAGATGAAGCTTCCGGACAATGCCATGTTCGGCACCTGGACCTACCGGATACAATACTACGAACAAGTTATCGATTGGACTTTTGAAGTTTCTGACGCTTGCCTATCTCCCCTATCCCTGGTCGTAGAAAAACCAGGCACGAAGGATGCTGGATTAAGCTGGAGTGCCCATGCTGAAAAATATTTGGTGCAAATTTATTCCGGCGAAAATTTGGTGATTGACACCATAGTAGAACAGACCAGTCTGAAAGTCGCCGACCTGAATCCGGACACAAAATATGTGTGGTCAGTGACCTCCATTTGCGGAGCGGACAGTAGTGCCGCAACCGCGGGTCCGGCTTTTTCGACAAGACCAATTATTTACTTCCAGGCCTACAATTTATCAACTATTCCGGAACAGCCATTTCCCTCTGACAGCATTCATCTGACCATTTCCGGCTTACTGCTTAATGAGCATACACAGTTACAATCGTTGCATTTGAGGCAAGAGAAGACCGACATATTTATTGAAGCAAATTGGATTTCTTCCGGAGAAAAGTCATTGGAAAAAGATTCCACAATAACCCTCGTTCTTCCTCCTCTGGATGAAGGGGAATACAAAATATATCTTTCCGGTGAACACGGAGACTACACCTTTCTTTACCAGGGATATTATTCGCTGTATGTGAGCGGATGCAAGGAGATTCCACTGTATTTATCACCTCTTTCCAATCAGTCCGTACTTTGGGAAATAGATGATCAGGCTGGCCTTGGTCAATACATCCTCCGTTACCGGTTAACAAACGAAAAGGAATTTAACTACGACACGCTGGTTTTCCCCTATTGCCTCTATCCTCCATGTCCTGGATTTGGAACTAAAAATCTGGAGTATCGTCTGGGTCAATGGCTGATTAGAAACCTCCAGCCCTGCGAGATCTACGAGTTCGCTTTGTATCAGCCTTGTATCAATGGCGAAGGCGATTTTTCCAAACCTCAACGGATTCAACTGCCCTGCGAAGCGTTGCCATGCGCCAATTTATTTAATCCTGTGCTTGATAGCGTGACCTGGAACGGGTTCAGTATGCACTGGCAAGATTCACTAAGACCGTCGAATAATGCTTACGTGGTTAATGTTCTGGAAAAAGATTCAGTCGTTTGGCAGGATTTTCTATACACCACCCCCAACAACAGACATTACCGGGATCATCACGTCTTCGGCAGGTACAGAGTCGATTGCTTATGCAAAGACGGATTTTGTCTGAGACCACCTCTGATTTTACCAGCACCAACATTTTATACCCTGACCGGGTTGACACCTTGTACTTCCTACCGGGCAACGGTTAGCCAATGGTGCCTGGATACGCTTTTACCCGCGACAGACACGATTGCATTTACCACCTCTTGTCCGACTGATCCTTATTTTAATGCTGTCAATTCCATCCAGATTTATGAGCCACAGGCGGCCGGATTAGATAGCCTTGAAATACAGGGGCAGCCATTTAGCTTTGATTGCGGCGATTGTTCAGGCTGCAACACCACCGGTTTCCAATTGATCCCTGATACCCTGAATGTAACCGAAGCGATAAACATTGCGTGGTGGGCCTGGCTCCCTGGCAGCAATCGCTATGTTGACAACTACACCGGGCAGGAGAATTCATTCGGTCCCGGAAGAATAGCCTTATACCTTGATGCAGACAGCGACGGGAATTTTGAGACATTGCTCTACCAGGAAACCGTAAAAGATCGCTCTGGCGTCCTGAATGCCGGACTGGGAACTGATCTGGCTCCCGGCCATTACCGGCTCCGACTGGTATGGAGTCCTCTGGAAGAACCGGTCGCTCATGGCTTTCTTCATTTTGGATCGGTCATCGACATCCCGATCCACTGGGCCACAACGACAAGCCGTGAAGAGAATTCACTTTTTGATTCGATCAGCTTCATCAATCCGGTTTCCAAGGAGATTTTGTTAATGCATCTCCCCGATAGAAATGTACAGGTTTCAGTGTTTAATCTCCTTGGACAAAGAATGGAAGTTCCGCTTTGGTCTGACCATCAATCGACGATTGCTCTGGATGTCACTTCATATCCTGACGGCGTTTATTTCATTCAACTTGCTACCGGCCAGGACAATCGGGTAATTACTTTAGTCAAACTCAACTAAACCATGCGCATCATCGACCTGAGCCACACCATCACGAGTGAAACTGTTTCGTATAAAGGATTTCCTGCACCGGTTATTTGCGATTATTTATCCCGCGAACAAAGCGCACATCTTTATGAAGAAGGGACCTCGTTCCAGATTGCCAGAATGGATATGGTAACCAACACAGGCACTTACCTGGACAGCCCATTTCACCGGTATGTCCATGGAAAAGATTTATCGGAAATAAGTTTACAACGACTGGTACGCATTCCCGCTCTAATTGTTCGAAACCCCTGGAAAATCAAACTGGAAACAGACATCGAGGATCTTCACCATCTGCAAGTACGTAACAAAGCAGTCTTAATCCACACCGGTTGGGATAAAAAATGGATGACGGAGGATTACTATAGCAATCACCCTTATCTGACGGAAGATGCAGCGAACTGGCTTTTTGAGCAAGGCGCCAGCCTGGTTGGCATTGATAGTCATAATATTGATGATACCAGAGGTAAGGGGCGACCAGTGCACTCCGTGCTCTTGCATCAGGATATCTACATCGTAGAGCACCTATCCAATCTTGACAACATCCCGGAGCACGCAACTGTCTTGTTTACGGCAGTTCCGCCAAAAATCAAAGGGGTAGGCACATTTCCCGTGCGCGCATTTGCAGAAATCGCATAGGGGGATTTGCAATTATCCAGTATCTTCAGTGTGAATCAAAAAACCAATAAGCGATGAAGAAAAGATTACTTGAACTTTCACTGGGCATATTAGCATTGATCCTGTTATTGCCGGCTTCTTCGATGGCGGTCAACTCCAAGCGTTTTGTTCCTCCAACAACTCTGGAAGCGTATGCCCTGGATCCAGCAATGAACCTCTCCGTTTCGCAATTCGCAGCATTGAGTGTGAAGGAGTTACAAAATATGAGCCATCGCAAGCTGAATTTGCAAGACAAACTGGCATTTAAGCTCACCCAACGAGCGATAAAGAAAAAAATCAAGCGTGGTGAAGTCTATAACTTTGACGATGCTGCAAATTACCGCTTTAACATCGGTGGCTTTTTGCTCGGATTCTTTCTAGGTATCGTAGGCGTGTTATTGGCTTTGTTATTTGGAAGAAATGCATTTCGATCCAGTTTGATCGGACTGTTATGCTGGGTAATCATTCTATTGATTTGGTTCGTATTGTGATTTAAGAACATACCATTCGATGGCCTCTGGGTCCAGATTGGTGCGCCGGTTAATTTCTTCCGGCGGATAATTGGAGGCGAGATAATCCAGGATCACCGGTTCTTTTTCTCCAAGGTCCCATAAGCCTTGGGTTTCCTGCATCCATCGGATGATTTGCTCCCATCGTGCCCGGTCACCCCGGTTTTGGGTGACTAATTGGGCCGAATGACATCCGGTACAGTTGGTTAGAACTTCCATGTACCCGATACCATCGGCCAACCCGTTGATGGCGTGGACGCCATCAATGACAGTATCCATGGGTGCCTCCTCTGCAGCTGAAATTGGACTTGTTGTCTGATCCGATCCACCAGACAAAGCGTTTCGGGAACCTCCATTCCAGATCAAAAAAAAGGTTGCTATTACTACTGCAACCAGGATACCGGTCACAACGCGGATCAAACGTCTCAATTCCTTTAAATAATCCAAAGGCTCCTTCATGCGGTAACTTTTACAGCTATGCGGTGGCAGGCATTGTTTAAATATCCTTTTGGATTCCATCCTGGTAAAATCACCGGCTGGCTAATTCCATTGCTGTCGACGGCTCTGGCCCACACTTCGTAATAACCTGTTTGCGGAAAGTTTATGGTAGTCGTGAAATGTTGCCAGGCCAAACGATTTGCCGGCTGGGTTAGCGAACAGGATTGCCAGCTCTGACCGAAGTCAATAGAAGTAAAAACTTCTTTGACCATCAGATCCCCAGCCCAAGCATGCCCCCGTACCTTGAGGCTTTCTGAGGCTTTGATCATTGCTCCGCTGCGCGGAAAAGTTATCAGCGACTTGACCGGCATGGATTCAATAATGCTCATGTCTTCATCGGGAACCTTGGTTCCTGGAGCTACCGGTTTACTGGGCATCCGGTAGGACGGCGATTCCATTTTCGCACCGTCATGAATTCGATCCCGGACCGATATGCGGGTTAGCCATTTACCTGAACAGGAAGCTGGCCAGCCGCCAATGACCAGACGCAACGGATAACCGTTTAACCAAGGTATAGGGTTCCCGTTGAGTTCCCAGGCGATCAAGCTCTCTTCCTCCAGCGCTTTAGCGATGGGAACACCACGGCTGATGGGCACTTTTTCTTCACCATTCAAATGCCGGTCCCGACCGTAATAGCCTATGTATACCGCATCGCTCTTTAGTCCTACGGCGCGCAGCACATCGGCCAACCGGACGCCTGTCCAGCTGGCGCACCCGACAGCTCCTACCGACCATTGATTACCGGAAGCCGGCGGATTAAATTCTTTTCTTCCGTTCCCCGCACATTCCAGTGTCAGTTGCTTGGTCACATGGGTGAATTGTGTTTTTAGCTCAGCCAGTGAAAATGTTTTCGCCTCCCGTACCGATTCGCCATCGATAGTAAGGGTCCATGTTCCCAGATCAATGGAGGCTTCGTCGGGAGGCAAGCCATTGTTCCGGACGAAAAACAAGTTGGCCGGTGTGACTTCTGCATCCAGCAGGTGCGGAGGAGTTTCGGCATTAACAGGCCTGTCATTCAGTACGATCAGATTAGGATCTTTGCCGGGAAGTGCAAATGCGGTGTCCTCATTCAACAGACCTGCCGGAATCATTCCTGCCGGAAAAAAATCTGCAAACACCATCGGTGCACCAAGAGCCGCCCCCATGGAAAGCAGTCCCATATTCTTTAGGAATCCCCTCCGGTCTTTATTTGCAATTCTTCCCCACAATAGTTCATCTGCCTTAATGGGATCCTTGGCATATAGCGTCCGTATTCCAACTTTTTTTCTTTGCATAATCCAAATTCCTATACCGGTCAAAATAGGAATTTCATTTCAATTTACCCCCGATTGGAACACTTATAAAACACGAAGCCCCGGCACTCGGCCGGGGCTATCACTCACCCTCTTTCCTCAATCAATTAACCTCGCAATAAAAAGAAATACGCTTATACTTAACTTGATATCTTGACTCAAAGATAGAACTTGCCAGAAGACTGATCTGTGACCATGATTACACAAATCCCATGAAAAAGCAAAGGCTACCAATTAAAAATCAGTAGCCTTTACGACACAACAGCTCATCTGTTTCTACATCAATTGCTTAAAACGGGATCGTCTTGCAATTCTTTTTTTACCAGGTAGAAATCAACCTTTTCATAGGATTGATTGCTCAACCTTTCTTCCATTTCATCAATATTTTTGGGAGGTGGAACGATTACTTTTTCGCCACGTACCCAGTTCACCGGCATTGCCACGGAATATTTATCAGCAGTCTGAAGAGCCTCCAGAACTCGCTTGATTTCCTCCATGTTACGTCCTACATTCAACGGATAATACATGATCAGTCGAATGATTCCCTTTGGATCTACAAAAAATACGGCACGAACAGCGGCTGTAGAGCTAGCGCCCGGGTGCAGCATACCATATTTGTGAGCTACCTGCATATCCAGGTCAGCTATAATTGGGAAATCCATGAAGACCCCGGTCCGCTCACGTACGTTTTGTACCCAAGCCAGGTGGGAGTGTATGCTATCGATGCTTAACCCAATCAATTTGGTGTTGTGCCGGGCAAACCATTCCTTGTCTTTTGCAAAAGCTGAGAGTTCGGTGGTGCATACGGGGGTAAAGTCCGCCGGATGGGAGAATAAGATGACCCAATGGTTTTTATTGAATTCGGAAAATTGCAGGTTACCTTGCGTGGTTACTGCTTTAAAATCCGGTGCACGGTCGCCTATTCTAGGCATGGAATATGTCATTTGTTCCATATCAGGATTTTATAAGTGTGATACAAATTGTCAATTTAGTTTGCAGGGACACTAACAGGCCCTGTCCTCGTATTTGATTATAATTCAGTGCTTTGTTCTACGAACTCAGTCATTGGTATATCGGTCAGAACCAGTTCATTAATGCCTCCCCGGACATTGACCAAATCCTCAAATCCTCTTGCTTTCAAGATCGATATGGCTATCACCGAGCGGTACCCACTGGCACACTGAACATAATATTTTCGATTGCGGTCCAGTTGCGTCATGTTCTTGTTGATAAAATCAAGCGGAAAGTTTAGTGCCCCACGCACGTGTTGGGCATCAAATTCACTCGTCCTGCGAACATCCAGCAGATTGGTATCGTGTTCTTTATACATCTTCGCATAAACATACCCTTCCACTTCTTCAACCGTGTCGGTATCGAAACCAGCTGTTTTCCAGGCTTGGATGCCACCATCCAGGTATCCGATGGCAAAGTCATAACCTACACGGGCTAGACGGGTCACTACTTCTTCTTCTGTACCGGCATCGGCAATGAAGAGGATTTTCTGTTTAAGATCCGTGATCAGGGTACCAACCCAGGGTGCGAAAGATCCATCCAAGCCAATAAAAATAGAACCCGGAATGTGTTCCTGGGCATAGGAAACAGCTGAGCGGGCATCCAGCACCAATGCTTCTTCACCTTCCCAGGCAACCCGGAATGCACGAGGAGATAGCGCTTGCAAACCACGGTCACTTACTTCATCGAATGACTCATAACCCATTTTGTTCATGACCGCATTTTTGGGGAAGTACTGTGGTGGATCAACCAGTCCTTCCGTCACCTCTTTAACGAAGTCTTGCCGGGACATATCCTTACGAAGTGCATAATTCATGGCTTTTTGTTGTCCAACAGTACCTGTCGTCTCCTTACTCATTTTTTTACCGCAGGCGGATCCGGCACCGTGACCAGGATATACGATCACCTCATCCGCCAAAGGCATGATCTTGTTTCGAAGGCTGTCAAATAAAAAGCCAGCCAGATCTTCGCGAGTTATTTCACCTTGTTTTATAGCCAGGTCCGGACGACCGACATCACCTAAGAACAACGTATCACCGGTAAAAATGGCGTAATCCTTACCTGCTTCGTCGCGCAGTAAATAAGTACTGCTCTCCATCGTGTGACCAGGGGTATGCAAAACCTTGATGGTTATTTTACCTACGTTTAACACCTCTCCATCGGTAGCAATATGAGCCTTAAAGGCAGGCTGGGCAGTAGGTCCGTAAACAATAGTAGCTCCTGTTTTTTTAGCCAAATCAAGGTGTCCACTCACAAAATCAGCATGAAAGTGGGTTTCCAGGACATATTTGATTTTGGCTCCGTCCTCTCTTGCTTTATCGATATAAGGTTGGGTTTCACGCAGAGGGTCAATCACCACTGCTTCACCATTGCTTTCAATATAATAGGCAGCCTCAGCCAGGCATCCCGTATAAATCTGTTCAACTTTCATAAAAAGGATTTTTTTGGTTAAGTGATCAACAAATAAGATATGTCAACTAAGCTAAGGTATCTCATCAGCTTCGTCAGTGACAGGGATCACAAGTCGGGTTGACCTGGCAACTTCTTGGATCATCAGAATAACCCAGTCATAGCTGATAGACGTAATTGCTGCCCAACTCAGTTATCCTGAGGATACGGGCCGGAAGATTAGAAATGTACCGGACAGACATGGGTATTATCGCGCAACACGCAGACTCCGCCGAACTATTGCATTAACGATTTAGCTCAATGCGGTTTCGTCCCAGAGAAAGCAGTTCTTCTTTTTCCATTTTCTTGAGTAAGCGGGAAACAGCCTCCCGGGAAGCATGCAGGTCATTCGCAATGTCCTGGTGCGTTATCGATAGCGAACTGGACCCGGTGACACGAGCCTTTTCGTGTAAATAGTCCATCAATTGCTGATCCATATTCGAAAAGGCAATTCGGTCTATGGTGTCGATCAGATCATAAATGCGCTGATCATACATCCGGAGAACGAAGTTACGCCATACGGGATATTTACCCATCCAAGTATCGGCCGCCAATAATGGTATAGCAATAATGCAAGCATCTTCTTCAGCAATTGTCTTGATCTCACTACGTTTTTGCATAAGGCAGCAACTAAATGAGGCAGCACACGATTCGCCAGACAACAAATAATACAAAAACAACTCATTCCCTTCCGGATCCTGGCGAACTACTTTGATTGAGCCTTTATAAACCAGGGGTACGGAGCGAACAAATTCGCCGTAATCAAGAATTGTATCTCCAGCCTTGAATTCCACCAGGGTTGATTCCCTGGCCAACTCTTCGACAAGTTCCTCCTGATAAAGGATGGGAAAATGATTGCGAATAATGTTTTTAATCTGCTCTCGCTCCAGTATATGTGTAGACATTTTTACCTGTTTGTGATCGTAGTTACGAACATAATTAATTATGGGCACATCTAATAGCTGCATACTAACACCTTCTTATAGGGGTTTTGTTCACACAAAAAGTCCTGGCAGGCGTTTTCAATACAGGAGACATGCCCATCCTTGTTGTCTGGAAGATCGCTACTCAAAGACAGCGTCGATTGCAGTGCATCACTTCGAGAGGGCTCGCTCGATGGATTGGAGCCTTTTCTCGATATCCAGTAATTTCTCTATGATGATGATGTGGGTTTTCTTGGCATCGATTCCCACCGGGCTATCAGCCGATTGAATCAGATTTCCAATCTCTTCAACATGATCTTGTGGAACCATTAACTCTTTCATATCAGATAATTTTTCCGCAAAGAAGTGACAAAGTGACCATATGGGTTCGTGAACAAGATCACACAATGCTGACAGGAAGTTATTGCGATGAACGCAGATAATTCTTTAGTGGGATCAGACCGCCTGCTTTTTCTCAATACACATTCGTATCATCCGGCCGATTTGTCGCAAACGGTCCTTGCTTCCCCCCAAATAATTGGCTATTGAAAAAGCTAAGACTCCCACCGATAGCGTTGCGATGGACAAGACACCTGTGATGACAAGGATGCTATTTATCCGGAGTACAATGCCAACTATAAAAAGGGATGTGGTAGCACAAAAGAACATAACCATACGCAGCCAGGTCTGTTCGGCCATCTGAAACCATTTGGCCTTCAGCTCCCATTGCCCGTATAATTTCCATAATTCTTCGAGGGTGAAATATTCTGGACCAAACTCTTCCAGGAGTTTGACATGATCATTCATTGACCGCTCCAATCTTTCCAAGGGATGTTCAAAACGAAACATGAATCTCTTACTTAGGGATAACGAAATAATGTCACATTCATCCCGGAATACAGACGGTAACATCAATGGAACGCAAAAATTACAAGTTTCGCCTAAACAACCGGGATTTTTTTTCAATAAAGTATAAAATAATTTGGAATTCAATGACGTATTGGTCCATACTTCCGTTCTTTGCGGTCAGCAAATCGTGAATTTTCCATGTGTGCTCAACTTTCATCGCGTTCTCATCTTCTGCCTGAATCACCTTTCCGCCAGCTTTTGCCCTATGCGGAAACGGCCAAGAAAAAAGGCATTGACGTGATTCACCTCAATATTGGTCAACCGGACATCCCTGCACCTGCTGCTGCACTAGAGGCCATCCACGAAGCATTTTATGATAAGCTGCCTTATTCACACGCACTTGGAATTGAGTCCTTGCGTGAGCAGTTTGCAGCGTATTATTCGGAAACCAGTATCAAGGTAAACCCTGCAGATGTAGTCATTACCAATGGCTCCTCGGAAGGCCTTTACTTTGTTTTGTTCAGTCTTTTGGAAGCCAAAGATGAAGTACTGGTTTTTGAGCCTTATTATGCTAACTATTCGGGCTTTGCCGTCATGGCGGATGTGACCCTGCGATCCGTCACGTTACACGTGGAAAATAATTTTGACCTTCCCTCCAGTGAGGTCATCGAACAATCCATCACGCCAAAGACCAAAGCAATCCTGTTTACCAATCCGTGCAATCCGACCGGGAGGGTCTATGAGTACGAGGAGATGAAACGCTTGGGTGAGTTGGCTATTAAACATGACTTGCTGTTTATAGTAGACGAAGTCTATCGTGTATTCAGTTTTGGCAAGGCATGTCCGTCGGTTTTGGAAATTCCGGAACTTCGTGATCGATGCATTGTCATCGATAGTATTTCCAAGCGCTACAGTGCCTGCGGTGCAAGGGTTGGCACCATAGTATGTTGCAATCCGCTTCTCCTGACAGGTATCGACCGGCTATGTAAACTTCGTTTAAGTGCTCCTTTTGTGGGTCAATTATTTGCACAAGCCGCCCTGGAAGATACCAGCGATTACATCAAAAAGGTCAAAAAAGCCTATCAACGCCGGCGGGATCTGGTCTACCAACGACTAACTCAGATGCCTGGCGTGGAAACTTACCTGCCTGAGGGAGCTTTTTATGGCTTTGTTAAACTCCCTGTCGAAAATGCCTTCCATTTTTGCCAATGGCTGCTGGAGCAGTTCTCCCATCAGGGACAGACGGTCATGATGGCTCACGGGGCTGCATTTTACCTCACCCCCGGCATGGGAATTAATGAAGTTCGGTTAGCCTACGTGGCTTCCGAGGAGCGGTTAAACCAGGCTATGGATTGTCTTGAAGCAGCATTGCAACAATATCCTCATTCTACCCTAACCCCGGTCATCGCTCATGAAGCCCGGTAATGGAGGAAATTGTGTTTTGGCATAATCCCCGTTGCTCCAATAGCCGGAATTCTCTTCGCCTACTCCAGGAAAGAGGTATTCAGCCAAAGATCCGTTTGTATCTCGTGGATAACCCGAATGAAGCTACATTGCGTAAAGTCCTGAAGTTATTGAAATTCAAAGCCGAAGACCTGATACGAAAAAAAGAACCGGTATTTCAACAACACTTCAAAGGGAAAATCCTGGATGAAGATCAATGGATACAAGCTATGGTAAAATATCCTGTTCTGATTCAACGCCCCATAGTAATCCGGGGCCGAAAAGCGATTATCAGCAGACCAGCGAAAACCCTATTGGAATGGCTCTGATCGCTAGCATCCAATCATTTGATATTGACCAATTGTATCTCGAAAACCAGAACACTATTGGCAGGTATCCCACCCTGGCTCCGGCTACCATAACCAAGTTCTGAGGGTACGATAAGCAGAATGCTCCCTCCCTTTTTGATGAGCGGGATTCCAATTTGCCATCCCGGTATCAGATTGGCTAATGGAAAAGACACCGGATTGCCATCGGTCTCATCAAATACGGATCCATTGAGTAGGTAACCTTTGTAATTAACGGTGACTGTATTGTAGATGGTTGGATTAGCATCTGTTCCTTCTTCATCGATCCGATAATAAAGACCAGAAGGATCTTTTTCCATAACCAGACCTTCCTTTTTGATGTAATCCAAAATATCTTTTTCGTCTTTTGCCGACTGGTCTTCCAGTTTCAGACAACCACTTGCAAACATTGCAACAGAGGCAAGGACTGCCAAAAGAATTTGTTTGTTCATATTCACTTTTAACTAATCGGGACCAAATTTAGCTTTTCTGCCTCCTTCATCATATAGGCAAAAGCTTCTTCGTAGTTATTATTGATTTCACCTTCCAGGATAGCCTCCCGGATAGCGGCTTTGATAATCCCTACTTCCCTACTCGGTCCAATACCAAAAGTTTGCATTATTAACTCGCCCGAGACAGGAGGCTGGAAATTACGCAGCCGATCTTTTTCATCAACAGAATTTAACCGGTCCCGCAAGTTTTCAATGTTTTGCAGGTACGTTCGCACCTTGGCTTCATTCTTACTGGTAATGTCGGCTTCACAGAGCAACAACAAATCTTCAATCTCTTCTCCCGCATCGAAAAGCAACCGTCGAACCGCCGAATCCGTAATCTCGGATTTGGTCAGCGCAATCGGCCGCAGATGCAGTAAGACCAACTTCTGAACATATTTCATCTTATGATCCAATGGCAACCGCATCCGTTTGAAGATGCGCGGCACCATCGCAGCACCCAGCGCTTCATGACCATGAAAAGTCCATCCGGCTTGCGGATGAAACCGTTTGGTAGGAGGCTTAGCGATATCGTGCAATAAAGCAGCCCACCGCAACCAGATATTCGATGATTTCCGTGCTACATTATCCAGAACCTGAAGGGTGTGGTAAAAGTTATCCTTGTGGCCGATACCCTTTTGGATCTCTACACCATGTAATGCGGTCAACTCCGGAAAGATAATTTCGAGCAATCCGGTATCAAAGAGTTTGATAAATCCCTGGGAAGGAGTAGATGACGACAGGATTTTTTCCAATTCAAGCGTAATCCGCTCTTTGGACACGATATTGATCCGGTTGCGATAGACGCCGATCGCATGATAAGTCTCCGGGTCAATCTCAAAGTCTAACTGACAAGAAAATCGAATAGCCCGCATCATCCTCAGAGGATCATCTGAAAATGTCTTGCCGGGTTCCAGCGGTGTCTTTATCCGCTTTTCTTCCAAATGCTGCAACCCATGAAATGGGTCCAGAATCTCACCAAAATTGCGCTCATTGAGGCTTACGGCCAATGCATTAATGGTAAAATCACGTCTGTTTTGATCATCCTCGAGCGTACCTTCTTCTACAATTGGTTTACGCGAATCAGCCCGATAAGATTCTTTGCGTGCCCCGACAAACTCAATTTCGGTGTTTTTATGACGGATCATAGCGGTACCAAAGCGATTAAAGGTTACCACTTTAGGGGTTGGTGAAAGCTTGGATGCAACTTGTTCGGCCAGTCGAATTCCACTACCCAGACAAACAATGTCCATGTCTTTCGATTCCATACCCAACAATCGGTCCCGTACAAACCCTCCCACTACATAAACTTCATACCCCAGTTCACTGCCGGCGTCCTGGACCAATTCGAAGATTCTCCGTTCGTATGGTTTAATGTCAAAAATCACTGAGGTCTAACTTATCTCTTCCAATAAATGCAATTCCATCTCATCCAGTACGTCGAACAATTCCATGCGGTCCAGAGAATTGACCATCGTTGTACGGTAGGACTTACTGTGGGGAATATTCCGGAAATAGTTGCTGTAATGACGGCGCATTTCCAAAATGCCAAGCTTTTCTCCTTTCCACTGAATGGATCGGGTCAAATGCTTGCGCACCATATCCACCCTGGCAACCAGGTCCGGCTGCGGCAAATGGTCTCCGGTCTCCAGGAAATGCTTGATCTGTTTGAAAATCCATGGATTACCTATGCTGGCACGACCTATCATGATGCCGTCAACTCCATACTTTTGTTTGTACTCCAACGCTTTCTCCGGACTGTCTATATCACCGTTACCAAAGATAGGAATATGGATTCTTGGATGCTCCTTCACCTGGCGAATCCAATTCCAGTCCGCTTCCCCCTTATACATCTGCGCCCGGGTACGGCCATGGATGGTCAGTGCTTGAATACCGACATCCTGTAACCGCTCTGCCACTTCTACAATTTTGATCGAATGCTGGTCCCAGCCTAATCTGGTTTTCACTGTTACGGGCAATCGCGTAGACTTTACAATAGCATCCGTTAATTGAACCATTTTATCAATGTTCAGCAAGATGCCCGCTCCGGCTTCTTTGCAGACTACTTTTTTTACCGGGCACCCAAAGTTTATATCCAGCACTTCGGGATTCGCTTCTTCCACAATTTCTGCAGCCTGAACCATGCTGTCCAGTTCAGCACCAAAAATCTGAATACCAATAGGTCTTTCATCATCATAAATATCCAGCTTCTTAATGCTCTTATCTGCATCGCGGATCAAGCCTTCCACACTGATGAACTCCGTATACATCATATCGCAGCCCTCCTGTTTGCACAAGGCCCTGAAAGGAGGATCACTTACATCTTCCATTGGAGCCAGCAGTAACGGGAATGCACCTAATTCGACCGAACCTATAGATACCATAGCTTTACGTACAATGGTGCAAAAGTAAATAATTCATCGGATGTAATCGGGTTGTGCATACTTTGACATATAGAGATAAAGACAAATGTGTTCAAAAGAACTACCGATTTTTTTTGTGGACCTCGGGTTATTTTATACTTTGACTGCTCTAGCAAACGCAAGCCAACATAATTCATGACGACACTCGTAATTCTGGTATTTATCCTCGGATACGTAACGATTGTATTTGAGCACCCCCTGAAACTGGACAAAACCGTACCTGCCCTGATAATGGGCGCCTTGTGCTGGGCAATTATTTCATTCGGACATCTTCAAGTTTTTGATGATAGTCATCAGGCCGGTGAACTCAGCGGCATTTTATTACATCACATCGGAAAAGTCGCAGAAATTCTGATCTTCCTGCTTGGAGCGATGACTATTGTAGAGCTCATTGATTTGCACAATGGCTTTGCTGTCATCACCAACCGCATCAAGACAACGAGTAAAAAGACCATGTTATGGATCATCGTTGTTTTAGCCTTTTTCTTGTCCGCCACGCTGGACAACCTCGCATCCACCATTGTCCTGGTATCCCTGTTACGACGGCTGGTACCCCACAAAGAAGAGCGGATCTGGTTCGTATGTATGGCTGTGATCGGGGCCAATGCGGGTGGTGCCTGGTCACCCATCGGAGATGTAACCACGACCATGCTATGGATTGGCAATAAAGTATCATCGCTGGGCTTGATAGAACATCTGGTCCTGCCATCTCTGGTATGTGTGGTTCTACCTGCATTTGTCGCTTCATTCCTGAAACCATTCCAGGGGAAAATAAAATTAGTACATGGAGATGCCGGAGAAGAGGCCCAACAAGAAAAACTATTGAGCAGCAAAACCATGCTGATCGTTGGTGTTGGAGCATTGATCTTTGTACCCATCTTCAAAGGGATCACCCATCTACCACCCTATGTCGGCATGATGTTGGGTTTAGGGGTTGTCTGGTTGGTTTCCGAATACATCCATCCGGAAGAAGACTTCACCAACGAGCGTAAACATCTTTATTCAGCGCATACGGCTCTGTCCCGGATAGAACTCTCCAGCATTCTTTTTTTCCTGGGGATCCTGGTAGCTGTCGCCTCTCTGGAATCATTGGGTACACTTCTGCATCTGGCAGAATTTCTTGATGCGAAAATCCCCAACCAAAACCTGGTCATCCTGGTACTTGGTTATGCTTCTGCCGTCATCGATAATGTACCCTTAGTTGCTGCAACGATGGGGATGTACACCTTCCCTACTGATAGTGCCATCTGGCATTTTATCGCCTACTCGGCCGGAACAGGTGGGAGTATGCTCATTATCGGAAGTGCTGCCGGTGTGGCAGCCATGGGAATGGAACGCATTGACTTCCTCTGGTACCTCAAAAAAGTTACTTGGCTGGCCATGATAGGCTTTCTCGGTGGTGCAGGAACGTTCATTCTAATTTCCATGCTATTTTAAGCCTCATTGAGCCCAGGCCGGCAAGGATACATCCAGACCGAGTAGGGGTACTATGATAAAGTAAAGGACCAGGGTCAGAAATAGAATGCTTATCAGGTTCAGTTGAAAGCCACATCGGGCCATTTCCGGTATCCGTACTCTTCCACTTGCAAAAACCACCGCATTAGTACCGGTGCCTGAAGGTAACATGAAGGCGAAGGAACAGGCAATCGTCGCCGGGATCATCAGGATAAGCGGATTCACCTGCCCGGCCAGTGCCATAGAAGCCCAGACCGGCAAAAAGATATTGGCCGTAGCGGTATTGGAATTGACCTCTGTCAGGAAAACCATAATGGTGACCACGGCTAGCAAGATCATCCAGGGTGGTAGCGAACCGATAAAACGCAAATGCCCGCCGATCCACACGGCCAAACCGGTATCTCCGAATGCAGCGGCCAAAGCGTATCCTCCTCCTACAATCAACACCACACCCCACGGCACCTGGGAAGCTTCCTTCCAGGTCAATAACCTCTGTCCACCACCGTCCGAAACCATAAAAAGCAACAAAGCTCCGGCAATTGCAACCGTGGAATCATGAACCATATTGGTAATACCCAATAGATCGGACCAGCCGGGAATAACAAACCATCCAAAGTCAATTGACCGGCGAAATATCCATCCTAAAGCAGTCAGGGTAAACAATATAAATACCCGGCGCTCACCTTTCGAGATGCGACCAAGCGCGTTCCATTGATCCTCAATGATTTCGTCGCTTTCGTCAAACCGGCCGCTAATTCCAAAATAGTTGATCATAAAGAGCCATAAGAGGGGCAGGCCCAGTATGACGACCGGTAAGCCCGCTTTAAGCCAGGTAAAAAAACTGATTTCCGGAGCTTCCGGATACAGCTCGTTTAATAAACCGGCCAGGACCATATTCGGAGGCGTACCAATCAGGGACCCGGTGCCCCCGATGGACGCGGCATAAGCAATCGATAACATCATAGCCAAGCCAAAACGTGAACCGGAACCAGCGGATTCATCCTTGACGATCAAAGCCATTGCAATGGGTAATAGCATCAAGACTACAGCAACATTGGCAATCCAAAGCGATAGAAAGGCAGTAGCAACCATAAAACTCAACAGCAGCTTCCGTCGGCTGGTCCCGATAAGTCGAATGATGTACAATGCGATGCGGCGATGCAATCCCTGGTATTCAATCGCTCTGGCCAGGAAAAAACCTCCCAGCAACATAAGAACATAATTGTGCCCGTAATTTTCAGCAGTTGCTGAGGCGGAAAGGATGCCCAAAAGTGGAAACAAGGCAAGAGGAACAAGTGCGGTCATAAAAATCGAGATAGCTTCTGTCATCCACCACACAGCCATAAGAAGCGTTACGCCCACTGCATGCCAGGCTGCTGGCGTAAGTCCAGCCGGCGCAGGTACTAACAGGGTCATTAACATGATGGTCACTCCAGTCCAAAGGCCTACTTTTTTTAGCATAATCCGGAAGTTTCCTGGTTTCTAAATAGCTGTTACGCGATGAAAGGAAGTTTCTCCATATCTACATTACCACCAGATAAAATGATCCCGATTCGCTTTCCGGCAAATTTTTCAGCGTTCCTTAATAAAGCGGCAAATGGAACGGAACCTGATGGTTCGGTAACCAGCTTCAGCCTTTTCCATAACATGGCCATGGCCGCAATAATCTCGGCTTCACTGACAGTATGTATCTCCGAAACATATTTTTGAATGAGGGGGAAGGTAAATTCACCCAGCGTAGTCTTCAGCCCATCAGCCAGCGTATTAGCCGATTCATTTTGTTGGATAGAGCCTGCGTGCAGCGATCGGAAAGCATCATCAACAGCTTGTGGCTCTGCTCCTAACACGTTAATACCTTTACCGGCGTAATGGCTCCAGAGCGCTGTTCCACTCAACAACCCACCCCCACCTACCGGAGCAATGATCATATCCAGGTCCGGCACTTGCTCCAGGAGTTCTTTGGCGGCCGTAGCCTGTCCGGCAATCACATTGTAGTTGTTGTAAGGGTGTATAAAATAAGCACCCGTTTCCTGACATATCTTGTCCAGCGCTGCTTCACGGGCTTGTTGAGTTGGTTCACAGAAGGTGATCGCTGCACCAAATCCCTTCGTTGCTTCTATTTTAACTTTCGGTGCATTGGAAGGCATGACGATGTAAGCCGGTATGCCTAATTGTTGAGCAATGCAGGCGGTAGCCTGAGCATGGTTGCCGGAGGAATGGGTTGCGATACCCATGGCCCGCTGTGCCTCAGACAGTGCCAATGCCGCACTGGTAGCTCCTCGTAGCTTAAAGGCGCCAATTTCATGAAATTGTTCGCACTTAAAATACAAACTACAACCCAGGTCACGGTCAAGATATGAATAATTTAATGCGGGAGTCGGTGGTACCAGCGCGCGGATACCCTGATGGATGGCCTCTATTTCTTCTCGCGTAGGAACATCGACCAACAAAGGCAATTTTTCAGTCATTGGAAATATGATTTTATGCCGGCAAAGACTATCGGCAGGCTTTTTCAAAACAATAAACCAGCGCATCCAGATCTTCACTGGTATTGTATACATGAGGGGCAACCCTTACAAAAGCCCCCCGGTTGGATACATATACATGGTGTTCACGGAACAAGCTCTGCAACCTTTCCCGGTCGAAGCGGTCATCCGGAACATACAGTCCTGTCAAATGACTGGCTCTGGAGATTTCCGGCTCTATTTGGACGCCTAATCGTTCCAGTGCCTGGTATGGTTCTTTTATCAATTGCCCGCAATAGGATTGAATCGCATAGACTCCCCAGTCCAATAGTTGATCCAGTGCTGCTCTTAGCATGGGCAACAAGGCAAAATTGGACGCTTCGCCAACCTGGTACCTCCCTGCGTAGGGCCTGTATTCGGGCTGGTAATCAACGAGTCGCTCAAAACGGTCACTTGCTTTTCGGTTTATCCAGGCCTCCTCGATGGGAATACCTTCGTCAAGAGCCGGCCCATAATAAGCCATCCCAAGCGAATAAGGCCCAAGGAGCCATTTGTATCCACCCACAATCAGCGCGTCCGGTTGTATCCGGTTAACACTGAAAGGCATCGCTCCAATAGACTGGGTTCCATCCAAAACCAGCCAGGCCTGGTGTGCCAGTGTCTTGGCACGGATCGCATCAAGATCAAGCCGTAATCCATGCGCCCAATGGACCGGAGCACAGGCTACCGCAAGCGTTTTGTCGTCAATGGCTTTTAGGATAGCATGATTCAGCGCCTCACTGCGTGAAAAAAGGTCCTGGCCGGGTTTAATGATGCGCAATTCCAGGTCGTATTTTTCAGCTAATCGTTGCCAGCTGTAATAGTTACTGGGAAATTGTTCGGATAAGAGGATAATATTTCCCTGGGGTTTCACCGGAATATTCTGGACAACCTGGGCTAGACCATAGGATACGGAAGGCAAAAGAGCAACACGCTCCCACGCTTCTGTTTCCACCAGCATTGCAAATTGCTTTCGAACAGCATCTACTTCTGTGAAAAAATCCTCCGGATGGAGCAAATAAGGTTTGGACTTTCGCCGAATGCCTTTGATTCCTGCCTCTTCAACAGCCTTTAGATTAGGCGACATATAGGCAGCATTCAGATAATGTATCTCCGGATCCAAATCAAACAAGTCTTTCTGACAACTCAATGATCCCATAATCTAAGCCTTCCAGTAATAAAAGTTATTCAAAATACGCTCAAATCCGCAAGACTGATATAGGTGGTTGCCTGCAGCATTGCTTACTTCTGTTTCAAGCATAAGGCCTGCCAGGTCCTCCGCTCGGCATAATGTCTGAACATGCTGGATCAGGGCCCTCCCTACCCCTTGTGACCGAAAATCTTCCTGAACAAAAAGGTCATTCAACACCCAGTTCCGGCGCATGCCCACGGAGGTAAAAAATGGATACAATTGAACGAATGCCTGTGGCGCATTGGTTATATAAGCAGCAAAAATTCTGGATTCATTATTTTCTAGACGTTCCGTGAGAAACTTACGGGCGCCCGGAAGGTCTGCCGGTTGCCGGTAAAACTGCCGATAGGCATCAAATAATGGAACAATAGAATCTAATTCTATAAGATTTTTGATTTCCCGTATAGCGGCCATCCTTTGTACACTTATGTCTTTGGGTAAATTTATATTTTTATTTAACAATCTTCAGTTATGCGTAAAGCAATCCTTCTCTTGATTTTCTTTTCTTTTTTGGCAGGTATCGCGGTAGGTTTTGTTTTTAAACCTCAGCCTATTACGCCAGGTGATGTCCGTGCGGCAGCAAGTTTGATTGACCTGTCGTTTGACGGTCCGGAAATTGATTCCATGCTAAGCGGTCTGGAGGATAATCGAATGGATTTTCAGGCCTTGCACGATACGACGATTGCGAATTCCGTTATGCCGGCAATCCAGTTCAACCCATTTCCAAAGGACTTCCAGGTACAACGGCTGCAATACCCGGTCCAGTTTGGCAAAGCGCCGAAAGTAAAACGCCCGGAGAATATGGATGACCTAGCCTTTTATTCGGTTCGCGAATTGGCAGAATTAATCCATGATAAAAAATTGACTTCTGTGGAATTAACCACGTTCTGTCTGAACCGTCTTAAAAAATACAATCCGGAATTGCACTGTGTCATAACGCTGACGGAGGATCTGGCGATGGAACAAGCCCGCAAGGCTGACCAGGAAATCAAACAAGGACGCTACCGGGGCATCCTCCATGGCATCCCTTTCGGAGCAAAGGATTTGCTTGCCGTGCCTGGCTACCCGACGACCTGGGGGGCGAAGCCCTATGAGACCCAACAATTTGACTCAGCGGCAACTGTCATCAAACGGCTTGAAGAATCCGGAGCCGTACTGGTTGCAAAACTCTCTATGGGAGCATTAGCCTGGGGAGATGTATGGTTTGGAGCCAAAACACGGAATCCCTGGAATACCGCACAGGGCTCTTCAGGTTCTTCTGCGGGTTCTGCCTCGGCAGTGTCCGCGGGGTTAGTACCTTTTGCCATTGGCACAGAGACTTTAGGCTCCATTGTATCACCTTCCACCGTGTGCGGCGTGACCGGTCTACGACCATCTTATGGCCGGGTTAGCCGGTCGGGAGCCATGGCCCTGAGCTGGTCCATGGATAAAATTGGGCCCATCTGCCGGTCAGTAGAAGATTGTGCGATCGTGTTTAATGCGATATACGGGCCGGACAACGAAGATCCCACCGTGGTCAATGCAGCCTTCAACTACAATACCAATGCAGCTGTCAAAAAATTTCGGATCGGATATGTTCCGCGGGATTTCGACCGTCCCTATGCATTCCACCAGAATGACAGCATTTTCCTGGAACAGGTAAAAGCGTTGGGGTTTGAACTCGTGCCGATTGAACTACCGGAGATTCCGCCCATTCGCTTTATCCTTGAGGTAGAAGGGGCTGCCGCTTTTGATGACTTGACTCGTTCCAATCAGGATGATCTTTTAGTGAGGCAGATTAAAAATGCCTGGCCTAACGTTTTCCGGACAAGCCGCTTTATTCCCGCCGTAGAATACTTGCAGGCAAACCGCCTCAGAAGCGGACTCATTGAAGCACTTTACGAACGGATGAAAGGGGTTGACCTATATCTTTCTCCATCCTGGTTCGGTCGTAATCTGACGTTGACTAATCTTACCGGAAATCCTTCGGTGGTCATGCCTACCGGTTTAAAAGATGGTTTACCGACCAGCATTACCATGACCGGACAATTATTGGGCGAGGATAAACTGCTTCTGTTTGCAAATTACATCCAGGAGCACACCAATTATCATTTGAACCATCCACCCGGGTTTTTGAATTGAGTCGAGCGGACAAAATTGGCATGCAAGCCGTCAAATCCATGAACTATTGAATGCCTCAAGGGGTTTATTTGTATTCAATCAAGAACACCAGCCAACTAGTAAGGCATTGTCCTGTTATAATTTCTAAGTTGGTTACTCGAAGCTAAACTATGATCTCCTGGAAATTCTCTAAATATTTTGAACCTGAGGACGGTGATCTGTTTGAGAAGCTCTTCAAAGTTTTTCAAGAATTGTTATTGTACACCTCCGGGGATGTGCGTGAGGCTTTAAGCTGGCTTACGGAACTCGATAAAACCTACCATCTTACTACCGAAGAATACGGAATGGCTGATTTTATCCAGGACCTGATCGATAAGGGTTACCTGCAACCCGATCAGGAAGCCTCAGGCGGGTTTGCCATTTCCTCCAAAATGGAAGTGTCTATCCGACAAAAAGCGTTGGACGATGTTTTTGACTCCATTCGAAAGACCGGTCGCGGGCAACATTCTACCACTTCACCCGGCATGGGTGATGAATTCACCTCAGAAATCAGGCCTTTTGAATTCGGTGATAAATTGGATCGGATTGCCATTTCGGAATCACTCCGCAATGCACAAATCAATCACGGAATTGATGATTTTACCCTAACGGAAGGTGATCTGGAAATCCAGGAAACCTTTTACCAAAGTCAAATGAGCACCGTGCTCATGATTGACATATCCCACTCCATGATCCTGTATGGAGAAGATCGCATAACACCGGCTAAAAAAGTAGCACTGGCTCTGGCCGAAATGATCCGTACGCGGTACCCGAAAGACACGCTGGATATTCTGGTATTTGGTGACGATGCCTGGCAAATTGAATTATCCGAAGTGCCTTACCTGCAGGTGGGGCCTTACCACACGAACACCGTGGCAGGCCTTGAACTTGCCATGGCAATCCTGCGGCGACGCAAAAACCCAAACAAACAAGTTTTCATGATTACCGACGGAAAGCCAACCTGCATTAAAGTCGGTAAAAAGTATTACAAAAACGCCTATGGCATCGACAGGAAAATCCTTAACAGGACGCTGGCCTTGGGGGCAAAATGCCGTAAACTGGGCATACCTATTACGACTTTTATGATTGCCAGCGATCCCTATCTGGTAGAATTTGTCGATAAATTTACTGCTGCAAACCAGGGCAAGGCATTTTACAGTTCCCTGGAAGGACTGGGAGAGTTCCTCTTCATGGACTACAAACAAAACAAACGCAAAAGAAAATGACGCAAGCGAAGACGCTGGGTGCGCTGAAGCAAAATGGCTACCGTCCCCTTACCATCAAGGAAGAGTTACGTAAAAACCTGATCAGCTCACTGAAGAAAGGCACGAATCCTTTTACCGGGATAGTGGGGTACGAACATACCGTAATCCCGGACATTCAACGTGCACTCCTTTCCAAGCACAATATTTTATTGCTGGGCCTCCGTGGACAGGCAAAAACCAAGATCGCCCGACTAATGGTCGGTTTGTTGGATGAGTACATACCGGTGGTCGCCGGAAGTGAAATCAACGACGATCCCTTAAAGCCGTTGAGCCGCTATGCCAAGGACCTTATCGCCGAACAGGGTGATGATACGCCGATTGAATGGGTCCATCGAGATCGCCGATATGTGGAAAAACTGGCTACTCCTGATGTCACGGTTGCAGACTTGATCGGTGATGTGGATCCTATCAAGGCCGCCAACCTTAGGCTTCCGTATGGTGATGAGCGCGTTTTACATTTTGGGTTGGTGCCCAGATCCCACCGCTCCATTTTTGTAATCAATGAGCTACCGGACTTGCAACCGCGTATTCAGGTAGCTTTATTTAATATCTTGCAGGAAGGAGACATTCAGATCCGCGGATTTAAAGTCCGTCTTCCTCTGGACCTTCAATTTGTTTTCACCGCAAATCCGGAGGATTATACCAATCGGGGTTCTATCATTACTCCGCTTAAAGACCGTATTGAAAGCCAGATCCTGACGCACTACCCCGGTTCTATCGAAGTTGCCAAGCAAATTACCAGTCAGGAAGCAGACATAGACACGGAGACCCGGAATAATATTTATGTACCTGAGTTGCTACTGAATCTCCTTGAACGGGTATCATTTGCAGCACGCGATAGCGAACTGATTGATGAACGTAGCGGGGTATCCGCACGGATGAGTATTACCGCGCTGGAAAATCTGTATAGCACGGCGGAGCGGAGAATGCTTATCAATGGAGAAAATAAAACGACAGCCAGGATCATTGATTTCTGGGGAGTCATCCCGGCAATAACCGGCAAAGTCGAGTTGGTCTATGAAGGAGAACAGGAGGGCCCTTATCAGGTGGCATTAAACTTACTGAGCACTGCAATAAAAGAAGAATTCCTGACTCATTTTCCACATCCGAACAAGGAAGAGCGGAAACAGGAGGGAGATGCATATTATGCCATCAGGGAATTTTTTGGCAATGGCCATGAATTAAATCTCCCAAATGATGCGACAGACCCTGCATTCTCATCAGCACTGAATGAAATACCCGGACTAAGAGCATTAATCAAACCCTTCGCGGAAGAAGACAAACAAGCCTATATGGAATTAATCATTCATGGGCTAGCTGAATTTAATGTGGTCAATAAAGAATTGGTAGGCACAACTTTATCCTTCCATGATTTTCTTTCCAATATGCTCGACGACCTGGACGAAGACGAGGATTAACCACTTCAAGTTCCGTATCCTGCCCCATTAGTCCGAAGGAAAAACCCGTTCATCGAAGCTTGCGGACACCTGAACTGATTTAACGTTCGCTTAAGAAATTGGGATTTCGAAATAACCCTATATTTGTACCGCTTTGAGGACGGGGTTGCTCGCAAGATGTGCGTCCCGCTTCCTTGGATTATTCATCTAATAAGTCGATACCGCCGTGTGGTTTTTCATATTTCTCATCGTTGGATACATTATCTGGAGTATAGGCCTTTATCTGCTTTTTCCGAAAGCAGGCATTGAAAGCTGGAAAGGACTGGTGCCTTTTTATAACATGGGAGTGTTGGCCCGGATGGTTGGCCGATCTCCGTATTGGGCTTTATGGCTACTCTTTCCAATAGTGAATATCTTTTACTATTCAAGCCTGGTCATAGACGAGGTACGCTCTTTCGGAAAATACAGTTTTGGTGAAAGTGTTTTAGCTGTGCTCTTTGGCCCGATTTATACCATTTATCTGGCTATGGATAAAAAGGCTAAATTCCTGGGGCCTGCTATTACTCAGGAAAAAACCTTTCGCACACAACTTGCGGAAGCCCATGCGGCCGGAAATACAAAATTGATACGTCAACTGGAGGCAAAAAATGTCTATAAGAAATCTCCTGCCCGCGAATGGGTGGAGTCGATCATCTTTGCCGTCTTTGCCGCCTCCTTTATTCGGATGTTCTTAATCGAAGCATTTGTTATTCCGACTTCTTCCATGGAAGGTTCATTATTGGTTGGTGACTTCCTTTTTGTCAGCAAGGCCAACTACGGCATTCGCACACCTATGACGATACTGGCTGTACCGCTCTTACACAATCGAATTCCTGTATTGAACGTGGAATCGTATCTGAAGAAGCCCAGCCTGCCTTATTTCCGTCTACCTGCATTGCAAAGCATCCAACGCAATACACCGTTTGTGTTCAATTGGCCGGTTGGGGACAGTGTGTACATTATGCCGGACAGGTCCTATACGGCCGGGCAGGTACGGCGAATACCCGGTCTTGCCAATATGCTTCACGGAAGCCATCTGGTGGTACGTCCTATTGATAAAAAGGACCATTACATCAAACGCTGCGTCGGCCTCCCGGGCGATACATTACAGGTGATCGATAATCAGTTGTACATCAACGGTGATGCACAGAAAAATCCGGAAAAGATGCAATTAGCCTATAGCATTCAATCCGGAACCGGTCAAATCAACGATCTTTTACTCGACCGGCTGCACATCAATGTGTCGGATCGGATGGGACCCAGTATATACAATCTGAATAAAGAACAGGTAATCGCTTTACAACATGAAGGCCTGGAGGTACAGATCATCAATCCCGAGGCCAACGATGTATTTCCGCACGATAAAACACATTACGGAAGCTGGACTGTCTCCAATTACGGTCCGATCTATATCCCCAAAAAAGGCGTTACCGTTGACCTGACCATGAATAACCTGGCCCTATACCGTAGACTCATCCATGATTACGAACACAACGACCTGGAAGTAGTGAATGGACAAATCCTGGTCAATGGCACGCCGGCCACCAATTATACCTTTAATCAGGATTATTATTGGGCAATGGGTGATAACCGGCATAATTCGGAGGACTCACGCATGTGGGGATTTGTCCCGGAAGATCACGTCGTCGGTAAACCGCTCTTTATATGGTTTTCCACCAAAAATGGGAGCATCCGCAATGGCATCAACTGGAACCGGCTGTTTACCTCCGCAAACAAAGATTAACCGCTACGGCAATCCGCCAAAGACGGTGGTTCCATTCTTCTTTTTATCTTAGCTGCAAATCATCCGGGGCATGAAACAGCTATGCTATATTCCATTTGCTTATCTGGTAAGCCTGGCATCTTTTCATTTGCACGCACAACAACCACCTGCTACGGCGTTGTTTTCATTTGATGTGGTTATGCGAGGCGATAGCATCATTGCACTCGATCATCCCGAATGCCTGTCCGGTGACAATTTAGCCAGCTACAACAATCAGCCTGCATTTCTTAATGACCTAGAGATACTGGCATCTGTTCAAAAAGAAGATGCGAATCAAACCGATATCTATGCCTTTAACCTCCGTACCCATACCCGGCGCCAGTTAACGGATACCAAAAACTTTCGGGAATATTCTCCCACCCCACTTCCTGATCGAACCATGAGTCTGATAAGACAGGATACCGCGGGCAAGCAGCAACTTTGGATTTACCCGCTGGAGGCGGACGGTAAACCCAAACAACTTTTGTCGGGTTTCGATGCCATCGGGTATCATTGTTGGATGACTGATAGCTCACTTGTTCTTTTTGAAGTGGGCAATCCCAATGTCCTCCAGTGGGTTCATCTGGACGGATCAAAAAGCACCTTTGCGTCCGATGCCGGCCGGTGTTTGCAAAAGTTAGATAACACCTTACTCTACGTCCACAAATTCAGTGATCAATACTGGTTTATCAAGCGTTATGATCCGGTTGATCGGAGAGCTCAGATTGTCACCGAAACGCTTTCCGGTTCGGAAGATTTTGTACTGGCAGGCAAGCAACGCCTGGTCATGGCGAAAGGGAGTTCAATTTATCAGTTTAACCTGTCACATCCATCTGGGTGGCACCTTATTCAGGACCTCGCTCCGTACGGGATTACGCACATTACCCGGCTTGCATACCGCAATGACAAATTGATCCTGGTCGATAACCAATGATCGTCCGGTTATATACTGTTCATTCCTGGTAAAGGCGTTTCGTGCATACTATCCGGGCTTTCATTTTTTTGTAAGTCCACCATTTCAACTTCATCCCATCAGTTGGCTGTATTTTTTTTCATATAACGTGCAACCAATTTCTAAATTGACAGTATTCATAACGAAGATTGAATAAAAACGGATAGTGACTGACGAACAGATCATGATGCAGGTAAAGGAAGGCGGGATACGCCAGTTAGCGTTATTGTTTGAACGCTACCAAAATCCGGTTTACCGTTACTTCCTGCAAACCGTACAGGATCAGTCACTCAGTGAGGACCTGACCCAGAACGTATTCGAGCGGATCATAAAATACCGCAATAGCTTCCGGGCGGAAAGCATCTTTAAAAGCTGGATCTTTTCAATAGCCCGGAATGTCCGGTATGATCACTACCGGGGCTTGCGGAGTACCGATGAACTGGACGAATCCTCTGAAGAGGAGACAGAACATTCTCCTGAGGACCTTATGGTGCAGATCGAAGACTCCGATAAACTTCACCGGGCACTAAACCGGCTCGATGAGGAATACCGGGAGGTATTAATACTGACCCGCTTTGAAGAAATGAAATACAAGGATGTCGCTGTTTTACTCCAGTGTACAGAAGGTACTGTCAAGTCCAAAGTACATCGGGCCATTCAAAAATTAAAAAATCTCTACCTGAAAGAAGAAGCATATGAAAACTTGGGATGAAAACTGGATGTGGGATTATTTACGCGATGAAGTTACCGCTGCGGAACGAGATGCCTTTGAAGAGGCCTTGACACATGATGCAACATTGAGGGCCCGGCTGAAAGCAATGCAGTCACTTGATGAATCATTGATTCGAATTGGCCAACCGGTACCTTCCAAGCAGGTCAGTCAACGATTTTATGCCTGGCTTGAAGAACAGGAAGTTAACGAACAACCTATCAAGGCAGCCAAGCGAGTGCATATCGGGTGGAAACAACTGATCGCAGTAGCCGCTTCCATAGCATTGGTCGCCGTCTTCGCGCAGCAGTGGTTGACCATGCGGAGATTGGATTCTATCCAGAACCAACTGGCAAATAACCAACAACAAGTTTGGATGAACAAATTAAAAAGCG
Source organism: Lewinellaceae bacterium (assembly GCA_020636355.1). Classification (GTDB taxonomy): domain Bacteria; phylum Bacteroidota; class Bacteroidia; order Chitinophagales; family Saprospiraceae; genus JAGQXC01. The sequence continues at coordinate 472,430 of JACJYB010000003.1, forward strand.
ATCCATCCACCTCACAACGATTGGTAGCCCTCAATGAAACGGCACAACTTCCACTTGACCGCGAAGTACTTAATGCCTTGTTTGATGTAGCGGCTAAAGACCCAAGTCCTAATGTCCGGCTGGCCGGAGTGGACGTATTGAGCCAGCATCTGGATGATGCACAGGTAAAAGGATTTTTCCTTGGCCTGCTTAAACGTGAAACAGACCCCAGTGTGCTGATCGAAATCATCAATGCTTTTGGGATACGTAAGGACAAATCCGTCATCCCTGACCTTGAAAATTTGATGGCAAGAGAAGAAGTCCAAAAACAAATCAAAGGGGAAGCTCAAATGAGTATCAACAAAATCAATTCAATAGAATAAAACCTGATGTTATGAAACATGTCAAAATTCTTTTAGCAGCTGCTGTAGCCCTGTTTGCAATTCCTGCTATAGCGCAAAAAACATTCTCCATTCCGATGTCGGGTGGAACGCTCAAAATTGTTGATGTCAACCAGGTGATCCTGGAAGGCGGTTCCGGGTCCGAAGTTAAGGTCGTCTCCAACGGCCATGACAAAGAGGATAATGACCGTTCGCAAGGCCTGCATCGCATCAATGGAAAAGGGCAATCCGATAATACCGGCGGTCTTGGGTTATTCATGGAAAAAAATGGCTCAGATGTTACCTTGACTGCAATTTCTGAAATGGATAATAGCGAATACACCATTTCTGTTCCTTCCAGTGTCAAGATTTATTACGAACACAATACGTATAATGGTCATGATCTGGTGATTCGGAAGAACAATTCCGAAGTAGAAGCTAACTGCAGTTACAACAATGTTATTCTTGAAGATGCAAGTTCTCCACTGACCATCAAGACGGTTTATGGGCATATCGAAGGGAACATTGTATTAAAAAATGCGACCGATGCGATTACCCTGCATTCCACCTACGCCCTGGTCGATGTAGCACTTCCGGCATCCAGTAAAGCCAATGTACAAATGAAAACCAGCTACGGTGAAATGTTCACCGACTTTGATCTGACCTCGGATAAATCCAAGGACGATATGGATTGCCTTACTTGTAAAGATGTTTCCGGTAAAATTAACGGAGGCGGCAATCTTGTCAGCTTGAAATCCACCTACAGCAACATTTATCTCCGTAAAAAATAGGCGGCGCTTATTTATTCACACTAAATCAAACGATATGAAAGTAGTTTATACCTTCCTCGCCGTCCTGTGTTTCGCTACCTCGTACAGTCAGGAACAACAAGCATTCGAGTTGCGTGGATCGAACGAAGTCGTCATAACCAGCGACTATCCAAGTCTGAAAATCGAAAATGGGAATGACCAAAAAGTTGATGTCAAGCTGACCGGCGCATCAGTGAAAGCGACTAAAGTCACTTCACGAACCGAAAATGGCATCCTGTACATCGACATTAACTTTGAACCCGAAGATCAACGCCCGGTTAAAGTGACCTACGAATACGATGACGGTACGGTAGTGACTGAATCTGGAGATCAAATGAAACACTGGAATTATCATACATCTCCCAAAGCCACGATTCAACTGCCTTCCACCATAAAGCTTAATGTTCGGGCCACCTACGGCACCCTGGATATTGCTGAACGCACTGGAAGCATGGATATCCAATCCACCTATGGCGGGATCACCATGAAACTACCCGAGGGGTACAAACATGACTTGAAAGTGGAATCAGGCTACAGCTTTGTGGATCTTTCGGTTTCGAAATCCACTGGCTATTCGGTTGACCTTTCGAGTACATATGGCGAAATAATGAGTAACCTGGACCTGGAAATGGCTAAAAAAGATGGAATGACCGCCTTACGCGATACGCGCATTCAGGGTACAGTAGGCCGAGGCGGCCCATTATTAAAGGTGTGTGCAACCTACCAAAACATCTATTTACGGGGGTATTAACAGGAATACAATCAATAAAACAATGAAAAGACCTGGATCACCAACCGGGTCTTTTTGCATTCCGGCGCTACAAGATCATAACGGGTACCGACGATTCCTCAATTTTAACAACACTTTATCTGCCGCTACGGTATATTCCTCTTAATTTCGCGCTGTCCGAAACACCCGATCCTTATGCATCGCCTATTGGTTTCTTTATTATTGGTGGGGATTTGTTCTTGGCTGGATGCCCAGAATCAATTTATCGTTAAGTTCAACAGCTCGGAACCGGTTCCGGGAACTCAAAATATCGTACCGGAATATCTTTGGCAGACCATCTCAAAATCCAAACGACTTTACAAACTAATCACTTCGCACTCCCTGGAAGAGGTTCGCGCCATACCAGGCGTTTTACATGCCTACCCGGATGCTTTACTGGAAAAAAGAGAGACAGTCCCTGATGACCCACAATTTGCCGATCAGCCTAGCCTCGAAAAAATAGAATCCAGTAAAGCCTGGGACTATACCACAGGGGGCACTAACGCCCTCGGAGACAAAATTGTCATCGCTGTCATCGATGAAGGATTTGACATCAGCCACATTGATTTTCAGGGAAATTTATGGGCCAATCCGGGTGAGATCCCCAATGATGGCATTGACAATGATCAAAATGGATTTACCGACGACTATTACGGAGTTAATCTCCAGTCGAAAAACGACCAGCACAATGCGAAGCAGCATGGAACCAGCGTTGCCGGGATCATCGGCGCAAAGGGAAATAATGCGATTGGCATCGCTGGAATTAACTGGAACACTCAGTTGATGCTGATCAGTATTCCGAACCTGACCATATCCGATCTTTTTATTGGTTATGAGTATGTTTTGGATCAGCGAAGAAAATACAATCTATCCAATGGACAGGAAGGCGCTTATGTCGTTGCTTTTAATCAATCGCTGGGTGTAACCGGCCGAACACCGGATGAGTTTCCGGATTGGTGTCCCTATTTTGATGAAATGCTAGACGCCGGCATTCTATTCATTAACGCGACGACCAACAGTGAATGGGATGTGGATACCCAATACGATATGCCTGCCAGCTGCCCTTCACAAGGTTTGATCACAGTAACCAATACCAACCTGGCGGATATGCGGGTAACATCCGGTTATGGCCAAACGACCATCGATCTGGCTGCACCTGGCGATGGCAGTTACAGTCTTGGCATCAATAACGAATACCGCGACTTCACCGGAACCTCGGCAGCTTCACCTCATGTCACGGGGGTAGTCGGCTTACTATTTAGCTATCCGTGTACCGAATTTGCCCAATACCTTAAAAGCAACCCAAAAGAAGGAGCGATAATTATCCGGGATTATCTACTCGGCGGTGTTGATATCGTCCCTTCTCTGGCGGAAGAAACCGTGACCGGAGGTCGTTTGAACGCATTAAATCCAATGCGCACCATTCAAGAGGAATGGTGTACGGAAGTGTTAGGTGACGAACTGGGCATTCGCCAGGTATTTTTAAACCAAAATGACCGGACGCTTCGGATTGATTTGGTCCGTAAAGATGCGGAGCCATTGGAATACCTCATCTGCAATACTCTCGGTCAGGTTATGTATCACGAGAAATTGACCAATCCGGTTCAAAATGTCATTTTCCTCGACCATCTCCCGGGCAACATAACTTATGGAAATGTATACTTCATATGTTTGCGACAGGGAAAAACCATCGTGGCCACGAAATTGATCTACCTGTAAAGGAACCAAAACCCGAATGGAATGGTTACTGGTCTGATATTTGCGATAAAAAGGCGCATAAATCAGGCTTTGAATAGCGGATAGAGCTCGGGGAATACATAGGATAAATTTTATTTATATGTAATTGCCAACGAGAGTATTGGATAAAACGAAAGAATCTTTATCTTTGCATCCGCATTTGAAGAAAAGGACTGGCTTCGTAGCTTAATTGGATAGAGCACCTGACTACGGATCAGGAGGTTGCAGGTTCGAGTCCTGCCGAAGTCACCAATTTATTCTCGCCTTCAGGGCGTTTAAAGTTGCTAAACGATGTCTAAAATTTGTCAATTAACAGGTAAGCGGCCAATTTCAGGAAACAATGTTTCCCATTCAAACCGTAAAACGAAGAGACGTTTTCTGCCCAATTTGCAGAAAAAACGTTATTACATTCCGGAAACGGATCAATGGGTGACGTTGAAGATTTCCACCAAAGCGATGCGTACAATCAATAAGCTGGGATTGTATGCCTATCTGAAGAAGTTGGAAAGCAAAGGAATTTCAACCGGCGTTAAATTGGGTTAATTCGGTAAAGTATAAAGCACTATGGCTAAGAAACAAAAAGGTAACCGGATACAGATTATTCTCGAATGCACAGAGCATAAAGAGAGCGGCATGCCGGGCACATCACGCTATGTGACCCAAAAGAACCGTAAAAACACTCCGGAAAGATTGGAATTGAAAAAATACAATTCGATCTTAAAGCGTTATACCGTTCATCGTGAAATAAAATAATTATGGCTAAAGTTTCGAAAAACGCACGGGCTGGACAAAGAGCCCAAAATTCAGGCGGAAAAGACTGGGTTAAAGTCGTTAAGCCAGTCAAAGATGCCGCTACTGGAAAATACTCTTTCCAGGAAGTGATGATTCACAAAGACGAAGTAACCAAGTTTTTCAATAGTTAATTCACCTACGTGAACCAATTGAAAAGGCTTTTCCAAATGGACCGCATTTGGAAAAGCCTTTTTGTATTTCATCGAATTGACATGCCACAACCATGAGCTTCCTAAAGAAATTTTTTACCAAAGAGAAAAAAGAAGATCTCGATAAGGGACTGGAGAAGACCAAGACCAACATCTTTTCCCAAATCACAAAAGCAATCGCCGGCAAATCAACGGTAGATGAGGAAGTCCTGGACGAATTGGAAAACATCCTGATCACTTCCGATGTCGGACTGGATACCACCATCAAGGTCATCGAAAGGATAGAAGCCCGGGTTGCCCGCGATAAATACATGAATACTTCCGAACTGAATGATATCCTGCGGGACGAGATCGTTCAGTTATTGACGGAAAACAAAACCGAAGACCAGGAAGACTTTGACGTGCCCGAAGTCAAGCCCTATGTAATGATGGTTGTAGGAGTCAATGGCGTAGGAAAAACAACCACAATTGGCAAACTGGCATATCAGTACAAACAAAGAGGTATGAAGGTAGTACTCGGGGCCGGAGACACCTTTCGGGCTGCTGCCGTTGACCAGTTAAAAATCTGGGCGGACCGGGTAGGCTGCGACTTTTACTCAAAAGGCATGCATACCGATCCAGGCGCTGTCGCCTACGAAGCCGTCAACTTTGGCATCCAAAACGGAAATGATGTGGTCATTATTGATACGGCCGGCCGCTTGCATACCAAGCTCAATCTGATGAAGGAGCTTACTAAAATCAAGAATTCGATCGAAAAAAGGATGCCCGGAGCTCCCCATGAAGTCCTGCTGGTCCTGGATGCTACTACCGGACAAAATGCAATCGAACAAGCCAAGCATTTTACAGAAGCCACCTCAGTCACCGCATTGGCACTGACCAAACTGGATGGTACTGCCAAAGGCGGCGTAGCAATAGGAATATCCGACCAGTTTAAAATCCCAATCAAATACATCGGAGTCGGTGAATCCATTGATAAACTGCAGGTATTTAACCGCCGGATCTTTGTAGAATCCTTATTTAACAAATAATTTATAAGCGATCTTTAACTATATTTAATTCGCTGCCGCCCATTAGCTTAGATTTTTCTTCCTCTGCGATCTTCTATTAGCATCTACTGTATTACCTATCAACTGTTAATACATGTCAGGTATTTGCAATGATTGGTTAATTTTATCAGTTTCAAACACACAAAAATGAAAAAAAGGACTACACTCCTCTACACCCTTTTTGCTACGATCACCCTGATTGCCCTTTTTACAAACCAATACGTTGCCCCTGATAACGGTTACACCGGAGCGCCCGGGGAAGGGACCTGTGCCGACTGCCATAGTCCGGCTAATGCCAACTTTACCGGCCAGGTTCAGATTACCGGAATTCCGGACCAACTGTTTGCCGGACAGGAGTATAAGTTGAATATCGAAGTACACAAGTTTAGAGGTAATCCAGCCTATGCCGGATTTCAAATGGTCGTACTCGATCAGAATAACCAGGATATTGGTACCCTGAATCAGCCAACTGGGGTATCCGGGATCATTACCGACCGGAACCTTTTACGCACCTATTTTAAAAATGTTATCCATCCAACTGATTTTGGACCTGACAGCGTTGTAACCTGGAGTGTTACCTGGGTGGCGCCGGAAGATAAAACCAATGCGACCATCAATTTTTATGCAACAGCTATACTGGCGAACGGAGATAGCACCGCCCTTGGTGATTTGGCTGTCAAAACCCAACTCAGCCGGATCCTGACGGAAGGCGGACCATTAAGCGTCGAAATTGCCAATGTAACCAACGTCCAGTGCGGAGGGGATAGTACAGGCGCAATCTCATTACTCGTCCAGGGTGGCACCGCCCCCCTAGCCTATCAATGGTCCAACGGGGCTTCCACGCCGGATATTCAGTCTCTTCCAGCAGGAAGCTATACCGTAACCGTTACCGACAGCGACACCTCCCAGGTCATCAAGTCGGTCAACATAACCGAGCCTGCCGTACTAACACCTCAAGTCATCAGTACGACCGGAGTCGCATGCAATGGCCAGGACAATGGGACCGCCATCCTTGGAGCTTCGGGTGGAACGCCCCCCTATCAATTCCTTTGGCCAGATGCCGATACCAGCCGAGTCCGGACAAACCTTGCTGCCGGCGATTACATCGTGTTGGTCGTCGATCAGGCCGGCTGTGCAGGCACGATTGCCCTGAACATCGAAGCCAATGTTTTTATTCAGACCAATGCTGGTTCTGTCGCGGAATCTACTCCTGGCGCTCAGGATGGCATAGCTTATGTGGCTCCCTCCGGAGGTACACCTCCCTATTTGATCGTTTGGAATACGGGTGCTAACACGGATACCATTCGTCAGCTAGCTCCCGGAACGTATACCGTAGTTATTGGAGACCTTTCAGGGTGTCTGGTTCAGGATTCGGTAGTGGTTGGTTCCGGCACCTGCCCTCTTGAAGGAAATACGAATGCAGATCAGCCCGATTGTGCCTCAGGCAATGCTGGATCCATCACTGTCAGTTTTCCCAACCCCACCGGGCAGGTTTCTATCCTATGGTCTACCGGAGACACAACGCCAACCATTCAGGATTTGGCGCCGGGCACTTATTTTGTTTCTGCAGAAGATGAGGGCACTTGCACATTCAGGGATACCGTCGTAATCCAGTCCACCGGAATGATTTCACTGGATAGTGTCCGGCTAAATCATCCCCAGTGTGATGGGACGAACGATGGAAGCATCACATTCACCATTAATGGAGGCGTTCCTCCTTATCGTTTGGACTGGACTCCTGACCTGCCATCCTCCACACCGGATAGTCTCGCTGCGGGAACTTACATCCTAACCATTTTTGATGCAAATAACTGCACCAGCCAGGATACCTTTGAATTATTAGGTGATGATAATACCCTCCCATTTATACTTTCTCCCAGCATAGAAATCTACCTCAATGATGATGGACAAGCCCGGGTTTCCTTTGACCAGCTAACACAAGCCGTCGTTGATAATTGTGGCATGGACACCATCACCCTATCCCGGAATGCTTTTACCTGTACCGATCTGGGAAGTCTGCAAGTCGCTTTAACAGCGAAAGACCTCGCTGGAAATACATTGAACGATTCGGTGACCATTATCATTCTGGATACCCTCAACCCGGTCATTGAGCCATTTGATACCCTTTTTGCAAATCGGTGTACCGGTTTGAACTACCCCCAAATCCTAACCAGGGATAATTGCGGAGTTGATACCGTGTTCCTACTGCAAGGCACCGGGCCTGACGGAAGCTTTGCCGTCGGAATGAATTTCGATATTTATCAAGCCATAGATTTTTCAGGAAACCCGAGTTTAGGCATTCTTCCGGTATACATTCAGCGCCCTGCGGTATACACAAATCTTACACTTCCAAGCTGTTCCGGGAGATCTGACGGTCAAATAGTCATCGATTTTCCTGATGCGAACACGCCAATTTCCACCATTTGGGGTAATGGACAAACCGGTGATACCTTGAGAAACATTCCCGGAGGTAGCTACATTGCGTTTAGTGCGGATACGACCGGTTGCTTTTTCCGCGACACGGTCTTATTGGGTAGTTCGTCATTCCAGGTTCTTCTCGACAGCATCGTATCCGAATCGCCGGGAGGCGGTTATCTTGAAGTTCACCTGGAAGGAGGAACGGAGCCGTACGAATTTCAATGGTTTAGGGAGGATAATGCCCTTGCCGATACAACATTGGTCCTTGACAGTCTTGAAGCTGGCCGTTATCATATGAAAGCCCAGGATGACACCGGTTGCAAAATCACCTCGGATGACTACCTCATCAGCGGTACCACAGCACGACAAAACTGGTTGACTCAAAATATCGTTGTCTATCCGAATCCGACCAATGGAAAGCTGTGGATTCGCAACGATCCGCACATCATGATTCAGGAGATCAGCCTGACAAATCTGTTGGGGCAAAGAATAAAGCAATGGAGCCATCCTATACTTCCGATCGATTTTTCGGGAATTAGCGGTTCTTATCTTCTTAAAATCAACACGGATCAAGGCACTGTGATAAAACACATTCTGCTTCTCAAACCTTAGCATCGGATAGGAATTCCAGCAATTTAGCACTCCACCCACAGGGTTTAAAGTTTTCTTAACTTTTTAGTTGTTGATACAATTAATGTTGTAACATATATTTACATCGTGAAAATTGAAGAAGCCATCAAATCCAAAAAATTTACCAGTCCACAGTCTAAATTGATCATCAATTTGGCTTACACTGCTTCTTATTTTGGCCACTTGCACAAGCACTTGCTGGATCCTTTTGATATTACCATACAGCAATTCAACATTCTTAGAATATTACGTGGACATTCTCCGAAAACCTACTCGCTAAAAGAGATTACCGAAAGGATGATTGACAAAATGTCTAATACATCCCGTCTGATAGACAAACTGATTCAAAAAGGACTTGTCGAACGGATCATCTGCCCAATGGATCGTAGGCAGGTGGATATCGGTATTACCCCGGAAGGAATAAAGCTTATCGCTCTTGCGTCAGAGGCGATGGATCAAGCGACAATGGAACATCTGAGCCAACTGACCCTGGAAGAAATGGATCAGCTAAGCAGCTTGTTGGATAAAATGCGAATTAATTAACTTAACAATAAATCCATTTTTATGAGAAAACTCTTTTTAATTTGGGCAATTGCCGGTATTGGTAGCGCTCTTTTAGCAGGCAACCCGCCGGTAGAAACCAAAGTTAACGTTGAAAAAAGCCAGATTTCCTGGAAAGGATACAAAGTAACCGGCCAACATCATGGCAAAATAGCCTTGAAAGATGGATCTTTGACTTGGGAAAACGGAATGCTCACCGGAGGTTCTTTTTCAATGGATATGTCATCCATTTCATGCGAAGACCTGCAGGGAGAATGGAACGATAAATTAGTCGGTCACCTCAAATCCGAAGATTTTTTCGGGGTTGAGAAATTTCCGGTTTCCACCTTTGTTATCACTCAGGTTGTGAGCAGAGGAACACCAGGTGATTACAAAATTGTTGGTAACCTTACCATCAAAGGGATTACCAAAGAGGTCCGTTTCATGGCGAAGGCAGATCCGAATAATGCCACTGCTACCATGACCATTGACCGTTCTGAATTCAACATTCGTTATGGCTCCGGAAGTTTTTTCGAAAACCTGGGCGACAAAACGATCTATGACGAGTTTGACCTCGAAGTGAATTTGACCTATTAATTTGTGAAATAGTTCGGTTATAAAGGCTGTCTGTTGTGCGCAGACAGCCTTTTCTATTTAAAGCTTCCAGAACCACTGAATACCTTAAGGAATTGTTATTACTACCCAACTGAGGGCGACACACAGCAAGAATAACTCAAATATTTAGTATCATTGCGCCACCGGAATTATGCGTGTGTTGAACCAAACGTTGAAGCAAATCATTCCTCCAGCAGCAATCCTTTTGGACCAATTTGATCCTGCCACGCATTGGCTGGTTTTTTCAGGTAAAAGATTGAGCTTTAGTGCTTTATTCGAAAATCTAAGACAATTCCACCTCACTGCCTTTCGTTTTAATTCATTGACGATTTGTTGCTTGACTCTGAAGAACTGGTTATCGCATTTTGCCATCACTGGTGGACTTGCACCAACCGTCAATTCAAATTCTAATCTCTAATGAACAGACTTATCAATTCCTTCTTCCGTACCCTGACGCTATTGTCCCTGGCCATTCTGGTCAATTTGCAAGCCTATGCGGCTGTCCAGGCAATTCACATTACCAGCAAAGAATCGGTTCTGAACGGCAAAACGTTTGGGAATTCCGGCGCATACGAATTATGGAAAGGGACCGTCACTTTCGTCTTTGATCCATTAAATAAACAGAATCAGCGGGTGACCGATATCGACCTCGCGGAAAAGTCCGAAGCCGGATTTGTCGAAGCGACTGCTAATATCGTGATCCTGAAACCCGCAGACATGTCTAAGGCAAATGGTGTAGGTTTGGTCGAAGTATCGAATCGAGGTGGAAAATTCTCCATGCGCTATTTTAACCTGGCTACCAATACCGACTTGAATGTTAATGATCCGGCATCATTTGGAGATGGCCTAATGATGGAGCAGGGAATGGTCGTTGTCTGGGTTGGCTGGGAATTTGATGTTCCAGACCAGGATGGACTCCTGCGTTTGGTTGTACCTAAGCTGAAGCCGAACAATTCTTTTCCGCTGGTAGGTCAGGTGCGCTGCGATTGGGTGATAGACGAACCGGTTTCAACCCTGTACCTGGGCCATCGTAATCAGATCCCCTACCCGCCTCAAGTCAATAGTACGCTGAACGCATTGACGGTCCGGAGCAGCCGGGAAGGAAATCGTGACATCGTGGACTCCAAATTGTGGTCATTTTCCAAAGAAGAAGGCGACTCTTTGGTGCCTAGCACAGAATACATCCATATGAATCAGGGCTTCGAACCCGGCAAAATTTATGAGCTGGTCTATTTTTCGGATCAGCCGGTAGCGGTCGGACTGGGATTGGCAGTAATCCGGGACATGGTTTCTTACATGAAATACGACAACAGTTGTGAATTCAAAGTGAATAAAGGGATCGCTGCCGGCGTATCACAAACCGGGAGATTCCTGCGTCAATATCTTTACGATGGGTTTAACATCGATGAATACGATCGCCAGGCCTATGACGGAATGATGATCATGACCGCCGGAGCAGGACGTGGTAGCTTTAATCATCGGTTTGCGCAACCCAGCCGGGACGGTCATCGGTATTCTTCTTTCTTTTATCCCACTGACCTTTTCCCGTTTTCCAGCCGCGCCCAGGTTGACTCATCGAATGGGAAATACCGTGATGGATTACTCATGAAAGGTGGCAATTTTGGTCGTGAAACAAAAATCTTCTACATCAATACCGGATACGAATATTATGGCCGTGCAGCTTCCCTTATCCATACCAGCGTGGATGGCTCAGCCGATGTTCTGCCCTACGAGAATGAGCGGATCTATGAAATAGCCAGCGGCCAACACTTTGTCGGTCAATTGCATCTCGATGCAAAAAACCAACGGGATACTTCCATGGTTTTTAAATCCAACCCGCTCTATTATTTGCCAAACTACCGGGCATTGCTCGTCCGGCTGGTTCGCTGGGTCAATAACGGGGAAGAACCACCGGCCAGCACCTATCCAACTATCGCTAGCAAAACACTGGTTCCGTTAGCTCAGGTACGCTTTCCGATCAATGCCTCCCTTCCTGAACCCAAAGCCATCCAGGTAGCTTATAACCTGGACTTTGGAGATTCCTGGCAACGGAGAGTGATCCGCAAGGAACCACCTCGTATCGTCAGCACCTATACCTCACTTGTACCTCAACTGGATCAGAATGGAAACGAAATGGGTGGTATCCGTAATTTCGAAATTGCGGTACCCTTAGCAACCTATACCGGCTGGAGCTTACGCGATGGCAAACCGGGGCCCCAGGATGAATTGAACGACTTTGAAGGATACATCATGCCATTTCAGATGGATAAATCAACCGAGGTTTCCACCGATTTACGTCCTGCCATCAAATCGCTGTACCACGACCGAATGGATTACGATCGGCAAGTTTCGGATTGTTTGGATCAATTGATCAAACAAGGATTTGTTCTGGACAGGGACAAAGGTCTCCTTGAAAATCGGGCCGGTTGGCTTTGGAACGAAATTATTGGCTATTATGTCCATCAGGAGGCCATGAACTTCCCGGTCATAACGCCGGAACAAGGTTCATTGATGGTTATTGGCGGCGGGAAATTGGATGAATCCATCTACAGCAAGTTTGCGGAATTGGCAGGGGGCACTGACCAACCCATCGTCATTATTCCTACCGCCGGAGACGATGAATCATTGGCCAAAGACCCTAAATTCGAACAGTTGACTGCTCCTTTCCGTAATGCCGGCTTTAAGAAGATCAGTGTGCTGCATACGCGATCAAAGGACGAAGCCAATTCACCGCGTTTTTACAGAGAGCTGGAGAAAGCCGGCGGTGTATTCATCACCGGGGGACGTCAATGGAGGCTGGCTGATAGTTATCTGGGCACCCAAACGGAAACGGCATTAAAGGCGGTACTTGACCGTGGTGGTGTCATTGCCGGAACATCCGCTGGCGCTACCATTCAAGGCTCCTACCTTGTACGTGGTGATACCGGTGGAAATACGGTAATGATGGGTGATCACCAAAAAGGATTTGGCCTAATGCAAAATGTGGCCATCGATCAGCATGTATTAGCCAGAAACCGGCAATTTGACCTTTTTGAAGTGCTTAATGCTCATCCCGGTTTACTGGGTATTGCCCCCGATGAGGGCACCGCCCTTGTCGTAAATCAAGGAGTTGGGGAAGTGGTAGGTAAAGGCTATGTTCTGATTTATGATGGCAAAAAATGGTCGGCTGAACGTCGTGAGTACGCTTATAACCTGCCGGGCAGTCCTATTTTTTATGTACTTAAGTCCGGTGACCGGTATGACCTGGGCCAGCGAATGGTTCAGCAACAATAGGTGAGCGGCCATTTATTGGTACAATTATCTTGATCTGATTTTCCCATCAGTCCGGAATGCGTTATCTTCTCACCCGATTAAATGGTTCATTAAAAACTAGATCGCATGAGATCATTCGGCCTGATCCTAATTCTCCTATTGGTACTAAATGCATGCAACCAAAAAATGCAACAAACGATCATATCCCAGGATAATCCGCAATGGATAAAGGCCAATGAATTGGCACATAAATACATCATCACCGATGGTCATGTTGACTTACCTTACCGGCTTAAGGTGAAAAATTTTCGCCTTGAAAAGGAATTTCTCGGAATTCCGGTTGAAACAAAAGAAGGTGATTTCGACTTCGTGCGCGCGAAGAAAGGAGGGTTGGATGCCCCATTTATGAGCATTTACATTCCTGCCTCTTATCAGCAGGGCGGCGCTAAAGAGTTTGCTGATTCATTGATTAATATGGTCGAGGGAATTATCCAGGCCCACCCGGACAAATTTGCCGAGGGCAGAAGTCCGGAAGAAATTGATGCTAATTTTCAAAAAGGCCTCATTTCACTTCCCATGGGCATGGAGAACGGCGCCCCTCTGGGAGAGGATCTCACGAATGTCAAATACTTCTACGACCGGGGAATACGTTACATAACCCTTACGCACTCCAAATGGAATCAGATCTGCGATAGCTCTTACGACCCGGAACGGCACTGGCAAGGGTTGAGCCCTTTTGGTAAGCAGGTAATTGCAGAAATGAATCGTGTAGGCATCATGGTTGATGTCAGTCACGTCAGTGATAGCACTTTTTATCAGGTGATGCAATTAAGTAAAGCTCCGGTCATCGCATCTCACTCCTCGTGCCGAAAATTCACACCGGGATTTGAACGCAATATGAGCGATGAAATGATCGAATTACTCGGTAAGAAAGGCGGTGTAATCCAGATCAACTTCGGGTCCGCTTTCCTGGATGGCTCCATAGAAGTAAAACGTACTGCCCAGAGGGAAGAATTGGCCAAACTGATCGAAAAAGCAGGAGTCACTGAAGATTCCCCGGAAGCACGGAAAATCATTGATAAATACCGGGCATCCCATCCTTCATTGTTCGCAGACGTGGAGACAGTTGCCAACCACATCGATCATGTTGTAAAACTGGCAGGTATCGATCATGTTGGCATCGGTTCAGACTTTGATGGTGTCGGTGATTCGCTACCTACCGGGCTTAAAGATGTAGGTGATTATCCCAATTTGATTTACCTCCTTTTAAAGAAGGGCTATTCTGAAGAAGACATCGCAAAGGTATGCTATAAAAATGTCTGGAGAGTTTGGAAAGAGGTGAATCGTATTGCCACCAATACCTGATCAGCCAATCCTGACTGCAGAGCTACTTGACTGGATATTGAAATAACAAACCTTTCACTGGGCTTCTCTTATAAATTAAGCAGCGGATCCGGAATATTCATTGGATTACCTGATCACTTCTGCGCAGTGAAACACGTCAATCAACAACAACGATGAAGTATATTTATTCGGCCTCACTTCTATTCCTCAGCCTCCTGATGTTCGGTCAATCACGTCATCTGTTATGGGACATTTCTCCCGATGAGAGCATCCGCTGGAATGTGGAAAAAGCACAAGCCCATTCCGACCACATCGAAATGAGTGGATTAAATGTATCTGCAATACTCACCTATGGAGTGGACGAATCCGGGCAGCTCATCAATACGAAAAGTTTAATCTTCCCGATGTTACGCACCGTTCCCAACAATACCCATGCCAGCTTGCATCAGGATTTTGACGGAGAGGAACAGCCCATAATTCATGTGGATGGTGTCCGGGTAAAAGAATTTCCGGTAACATTTAATCTGAAGGGGATTCTTAATATAGCGAGTAGGACCAATACTGGAATTTCTATTGAACGATCCATTTTCCCATCAAGGGATAAGACTGCTTGCATTGAGCGGATCATCATTCAAAACACGACCCGAGAAAGCTGTAATGTCTCGGTCAATTTCACGCCTGCTACGATAAGGACTCCGGCTGAAAAAGGAGTCTATGGCGAATACATAATTTCGGTAAATCTAACGCATCAGGGATCTTTCCGGTTATTGCCCGCAGAAACCATAGAGCTGGGGTTGATTTACTCAGGACGCAAGACATGTGATCAACCCTATAATTTCTCTCCGGGTTACGAACTTGGAAAACGCGAAAAATTTATCCGTGAACTTTTCGAGAGCTTAATTCTTGACACCCCGAACGACACGCTTGATCAAGCATTTGCATTCGCAAAAATCCGTGCGGCAGAAAGTATCTACGATACCAAGGGAGGATTGATGCATGGTCCTGGCGGGGGAGCCTATTATGCCGCCATCTGGGCTAATGATCAGGCCGAATATGTAAACCCTTTTTTTCCATTTCTCGGAAATCTGGAAGGAAATGAATCCGCTATCAATAGTTTCCGTCATTTTGCCCGGTACATGAACCCGGACTTCAAGCCAATACCCAGTTCGATCATTGCGGAGGGTGTTGATTTCTGGAATGGTGCCGGAGACCGTGGGGATCAGGCAATGATTGCTTATGGTGCTTCTCGATTTTCTCTCGCCTATGGACATCGCGAAATTGCTACCGAATTTTGGCCACTGATTCGCTGGTGCCTGAAGTATCTCGAAATCAAAAAATCGGAAGAAGGCGTGATTGCATCTGACTCGGATGAATTGGAGGGCCGGTTTCCCGCAGGAGATTACAATTTATCAACCAATGCGTTAACCTACGCCGCGTATCGTAGCGCATCCCAGCTGGCTGTTGAATTGGGCAAACCCGATACTGCAGAACTCTATCTTAAAAAAGCCGCTGAGCTGAAGCGAGCCATCGAACATTATTTCGGAGCCACCGTCCAAGGCTTTAACACCTACCGTTATTATGCTGGCAACGATAAGTTGAGATCCTGGATATGTATTCCGTTAACCATGGGCATTTATGACCGGAAACAAGCAACCACCGAAGCTCTGTTGTCCCCTTATTTATGGACTGAAAATGGTATTCTGACGGAAGCAGGAAGCGAAACTTTCTGGGATAGATCAACCTTATATGCTTTCCGAGGCTTATTCAACTCAGGAGCCACCGAGCGTGTAATGCCCTATCTCTCGTACTATGTAGCAAAAAGATTATTGGGAGACCACGTACCCTACCCTGTCGAAGCATGGCCAGAAGGAAACCAACGCCAACTTTCCGCCGAAAGTGGCTTGTTCTGCAGGGTGATCACCGAAGGCTTATTTGGCATCAACCCATTGGGATTCAACCAATTCGAACTACTGCCCCGGTTACCGGATGATTGGAATTTTATGACCCTAAAAAATGTAAAAGCCTTTAATCATAATTTTGACATTGAGGTATCCCGGAAAGGGTCAGAGATTGTCGTGAAAATCCATTCGCCGGGAATCCCTGATTTTGAGCGTATCCTGGAAAAAGATACCCCTCTGCAGGTAGAAATCCGTTAACCGGTTCCAGAGCATTCTTGAAGTAATCAATATCTTCATGCGTTGATCATACCCCTATCGGGTAACGGATCGGTTTCGTGCAAAGCGAAACAATAAAGAAGGACAAAAATTTCGCCATGGCTTTGCGAAGCATAGAATTAAAGGCAACATGTACCAATGTCCAGGCAATCAGTGAGTTCCTGGAAAAACATGGGTCATACAAAGGCAGGGATCATCAGGTGGACACCTATTTTCAGGTGCCCCATGGCAGGCTAAAGCTGCGCCAGGGTACGATCGAAAATAACCTGATCGCCTACCACCGGCCTGATGTGGCCGCTCAAAAGCTTTCGGAAGTCTCACTCTACCAACCTGTCGATCCGGAAGGGTTAAAACAGGTCCTTCAACAAGCTTTGCCCGTCTTGGTCATCGTTGATAAGTACAGGCATATTTATTTTATTGACAACGTGAAATTCCACATTGATGAAGTAACGGGTCTGGGCCATTTCGTCGAAATAGAAGCCATCGATGAAAGCGGGAGACATTCGGATGCTGAATTGGAGCGACAATGCCAATATTATCAAAATAAACTGGGTATTCTGCCGGAGGATTTATGCAGTCATTCTTACAGCGATATGCTTCTCAATCGTTAAAGGTCCAGTAATCCGTCCGGGAGTTCCATCCGGATCGTCTTCTTTTTTTCATCGAGATCCAAAATGAATGCATCAACAAGAGGCACCAATTTTTCATTTCCGGAAATGTTCAAAATGGCCATCCATTGCTCCGGATATTCTCTGACCTCCTCAATGGTTCCGATATGTTCACCATCCTGATTCTTGATCACCCAACCGGATAAAAAGTTCAAATCACGTGGAATTTGGTTGCCCTTTCCGGCCTTTGGCAAGTCTCTTTTCAAAGCATATATCGGTGCCAAACTTAAAGATTTAGCCTCCTCTGGTGTCTGAACATCATCAAAGTGCCAAATCCAGGTGTCCTGATAGTGGCAGGAATCAATAAAATAGGGAACCCGATCACCTTCCAGGTCCAGCAATACCACTGAAAGTTGATCCCCGACATCATCCCATGACTGGTCCAACTGGACCTTTACAGATCCTTGCGCCCCGGTGGACTTTAATACCTTTCCGATCAATATCTGTTCAAGCATCAGTTATGATCCATTAATTGCTGTGTTAAAATGAACCCGCGTTGAGCCTTCTGATCCCAGGGGCGTTCATCGGTATTCAACTGGGTATCCAGAATCCAATACTCCCGATAAGCCAACCCGACACCTCGAATGTATTTTTCCAGTGCCAGTCTTTTCTCAATACGGCTCTCCGTATCCACAAATTCGATGGTCAGGATCTTGTCAAAGGAAGCATTGCCTATGGTTCCCGGTTCATCCGTAGAAACTATGCGGGGGTCCCAGTCCTTGAACATTTCAATGGGTTCGCCGGAAATATAAACGACAGCCTGCTGATTGATGTAGCGTGTTCCATCCCAATGCGCTCCAGCGACAGGAGGAAAAGTCATTTTGACAAGTTTTCGACCAGCTTCATCCAGGAAAGCTTCGCTTACGCTACGTGATGCTCTACCTAGGTAGGCGGGCTCCCATTGTTGGGTAGTTTGATTCATTATCGCATATTCCACGACGTAATTCAACAGACCACTCCCATCGATAAATGTATCGATCATGGTAGTCTTTACAAGATTTGAGCTGATCCGGAACGGATGACCACTGACCGATGGATCAAAAAGAGCTGAGTCAATCTGGTAGGTCCAGTATTTTCCTATTGCCAGAGGGAAATAATCATAGGCATAAAAACCAACGGGCAATTCCGGGTTTTCCTTCTTACAGGACCCGAATAAAAGGGAACCAAGGATGGCTAACAGTAAATAAGTTCTCATAGATCATTTAAGCTGGTATGGATAATTCCACCGCCTACGATGTCATCTCCTTCATAAAATACTGCAGACTGCCCCGGAGCTACGCCCCGGACATGGGCATGAAAGTCTACCCGGACCCGGTCTCCTTCCTGGTGTACGGTACTTAACGTTCCTGCGTCATGATAGCGGACTTTGGATATGAGCTCCATGCCGTCCGGGATCTGCTCATACTTCATGGAATTCGTTTTGTAGACATACATCCCATTCCGGACCAAATCTTCCAGATCACCCAGGACAACTTCATTCGTCGCGGGTTTGATTTCAACCACGTATTTCGGACTTCCAAATGCCATACCCAGTCCCTTCCTTTGGCCGATGGTGTAAAATGGATATCCGGCATGCTGACCGATCACGTTTCCAACGGTGTCAACAAAATCCCCTCCACTCAAATGGTTAACCGCATCTGGTACCTGGCGGCGCAGAAATCCCCGGTAATCATTGTCTGGCACAAAGCAAATTTCATAACTCTCCGCTTTTTTAGAGAGCTCTTCATAGCCCCAGTCGTAAGCCATTTGACGAACTTCTTCTTTCCGGTATCCCCCGATTGGAAACAAACTTCTATTCAGGCATTCCTGATCCAGCCCCCAGAGAACATAGGACTGATCCTTATCCGGATCTTTGGAGCGGGTAATGTATTTCCTTCCTTGCTGCTGGTTAATGGTCGCATAATGACCCGTAGCGATCAAACCACAATCCAATGCGTCAGCGCGGCGCAATAGAGCCCGCCATTTAATATGCGTATTACAAAGTACACAGGGATTTGGCGTACGCCCGGCCAGGTATTCATCCACAAAATTATGGATGACGTAATCACCAAATTCATCTCGAATGTCGATGATAAAATGGTGAAACCCAACCTTCACCGCTACTTCACGTGCGTCGTTGATCGAATCCAGACTGCAGCACCCGGTTTCTTTATGACTACCCCCTACGTTTGCATAGTCCCAGGTTTTCATGGTTATCCCAACCACTTCATACCCCTGGTCGTGCAGCATCATAGCGGTTACGGTGCTATCGATCCCACCACTCATCGCTACCAGAACCCGGCCATTTTTACTCATGCAATTAGTAATTATGAAAAATAAACTACAAATTTACGAACTGATTGGTTCACAAACCAATACACCAATCAAAGGAAGTCCGGTCGCCCTATGGTCAAAACGTCCCGCAGGAGTAACAAAGAACAAAGCATTTTGGATGCAGCAGAAAGGGTATTCCATCGCCACGGATTTACCAATGCCAAAATGGAATGGGTTGGCGAAGAAGCCGGCATGTCCAAAGCAAGTGTTTACTTTTATTTTGAAAGCAAGGAAAACCTGTACATGGCCATTGTTTACCGCGCTTTGTCGTTACTCAATGACCTGATGTATGCTGCCATTCAACAAAACAAACCGGAAAACGGCCTGAACAGTGTGGTTGCTTTAATGAATACCTATTTCGATTTCAGCCAAAAATATCCGTTGTACACCGAGGCCATGCTGGATTACACGGCTGTCATCCGATCCACTTCGGCCGGTAATAATGAAGAAAAACTTTCGGATGCTCTGAAGGAAAGTGTCTATTTCATGCGTTTGAAAGACATCCACAATATTCCGGTCAGCATCGTTGTTCAGGAGATAAAGCGGGGAATGGAAGATGGCTCCATTCACGATAACCGGAAACCCGAGATGCTATACCTTAGTGCCTGGGCCATGGTCCTGGGATACCTGAAATTAACGAATCTGGCAGGTAGAAAACATTCCCTCCATACGGTTCAACTGGACGATTGGAAAGAATACCTGATAGCGCTGATCAAATACACCTTAGTCCATCCGGTATAAAAAAAGACCTGACCGGGATCAGATCTTTTTCTCAGTTCGCATAGTCATTTTGTGCACTTACATGCGGTATTCATTAGCTGTCAATAAATGTTGCGCAATCCGTCTCCGGGCATCTTTAACGTTCACCGCCGGGTATTGGTCAAAGCGCTTGACACCCATTAAAAAAGTCCGTTGCAAATCTCCCGAAACGAAAGAGTTTATGGCTTCTCTGGCTGTTTTAGCGATGCGCTGACTGGCTTCCCAAAATTGTACTTTCAGTACATCATCATGGAATGCTTCTTTCTTATTTAATTCATCCAGTTTACGAACCCGAAGCAATAACGACTCTGCAGCAAACAACTCAATGATCATATCCGCCCCATTCATCGTAATTTCTTGCTCGTTCTTAAGGTCTAATTGACCATCCATCTGCATCTTGCCGGCCGCACCGATCACCATAAGAACAAGTTTTCGCATGTTTTCGATAGCCAGTTCTTCAGCGGCATAGGGATTAGCGTTATTTCCAGGCAATGTCGGCATTTTTGCCAACTCCTTTTGTACAGCCCAGGCTGCATTGACCAGATCAAGCTCGCCTTTCAGGGCTTTACGGAAGACCATATCGACGATAACCAAACGATTGATTTCATTGGTACCTTCGTAGATGCGATTTATTCTTGCATCCCGGTATGCTCTTGCTGCTGCGTGTTCTTCCGAATATCCGATTCCACCCAGCACCTGAACGTATTCATCAACTACAAAGTCGATCATTTCAGAACCTACAATTTTTGCAATGGAGCACTCTATGGCATATTCTTGTGCTGCTTTTTGTTTGGCTCTGACGGGATTGACTCCTTCTTCAATCAAGGATTCCGTCTTCCGCTGGATCAGGTCTGAAATTCTGTAAATAAGGCTTTCCGCTGTAAAAGAACGGATGGTCTGCTCAGCGAGCTTGTACTGTATCGCTCCGAAGTTTCCAATGGGTTTACCAAACTGGATGCGCTCATTCGCGTAGCGGATGGACTCTGTAATTGCAGACTTAGCGCCCCCGATACAAAACGCTCCTAACTTGAAGCGTCCCATATTCAGTACATTCAATGCAATAAGATGTCCTTTGCCTACTTCTCCGAGCTGATTTTCGACGGGAATGGCTACGTTCTCAAAAAACACCTGACGCGTGGAGGACCCTTTGATACCCAGCTTTTTCTCTTCTTCTCCAAAAGTCAGTCCCGGAGTACCTCGCTCAATCAGGAATCCGGTAAAATGCTCTCCATTGATCTTGGCAAATACCACAAAAAGGTCAGCAAATCCTGCGTTGGAAATCCACATTTTCTGCCCGTTAATGAGGTATTGTTTACCATCTGGACTCAGGTCAGCCCGTGTTTTTGCTGCAAGGGCATCCGAACCTGAACCCGGCTCCGTGAGGCAATAACTGGCCTTGATGCTGCCATCAATCATCCCTGGCAAATATTTTTCCTTTTGGGCATCTGTCCCATAATACAAGATGGGAAGCATGCCAATACCGGTATGCGCTGCAAACGAGGTATTAAACGACCCCATATTGCCCAGTGCATCACAAAGCAGCGTGTTGGTGTTAAAATCAAGATTCATTCCTCCGTAGGCTTCCGGCATGTGTGCTCCCAACAACCCAAGCTCTCCGCTTTTCCGGAACAGGTATTCAGCCATACCCGGTTCTTGATTTTCGATGCGGTCGATGTTGGGTTTTATTTCTTGCTCCACAAAGCTGGCGGCCATCTGGAAGATCATTTCCTGCTCTTCGGTATGTTCTTCCGGAACAAATGTTTGCCCGGTTGATGAAGCTTGAATGAGGAACTCCCCACCAGATAGGGCTTTAAGCGTATTTTCGATTTCCATGAATTAAAGTTCTTTCGGATAAAAATAAACATTATTTGACTCAGAGTCAATATTGCAGAACAATTTTGATGAATAATCAGGCAATTGTTAGCTTTTATACTACAATAAACATGACTTGAGGTCAATTTTACTCTTTCTGCTAGCGCCCAACTAATTTTGATTGGAATGACTTAAACCTCTAATACCCCGTCGAGAGAAACCTCCGGTTTTGTGGTTCTCCGAACAACCGATAAAAATGATTGGGATAAAGCATCGAATTTGTATGTTTGCATGATTAAAATGGATATACATCATGGAAGAAGTTGATAACAGCAACAAAAGTAAAATCCGGTTAAACTTTCTTATTGCCTTCGTGATCTGTGTAGCTTTCCTGATCTTCAAGCCGGAGTTCTTTTGGATTGCTTTGCCGTTTACACTAACCTATTTGGTACAGGCATTTGATGTGATATAAATTTTTACCCTACCTGTTGATCAATCGTTGAATATTCCTTTATATTTGCAATCCCATTTGGGAAGTTCATTGTAAACGCGGATGTAGCTCAGTTGGTAGAGCACAACCTTGCCAAGGTTGGGGTCGCGAGTTCGAGTCTCGTCATCCGCTCCATGAAAAGGTTTGAATTCAGGTGCCGTAATAATTGACCTGTGTTCAAACCTTTTTTTATTGGCTTAAGCTTTGTTATCTTAGTACATCTGGTAAAGGCTTGCTAAGAAAGAGACAAGGCTGACAAAAAGCACGCCCTCGGGCGACCTGGCACGCAGGAAAGTTCTGCGAACCCTGATTGAAATCACTGACTATTCACTTGGTATCCAATTTGCCCGGATGGTGGAATTGGTAGACACGCAGGACTTAAAATCCTGTGGGCAGTAATGTCCGTGCGGGTTCAAGTCCCGCTCCGGGTACCAATAAATTCAGTTGCAGATCAATTATCTGTTCCTCCACAAAAAGCAATTCTGGCTCTCCATACATGGATTAATGGTACTTGATCATTTGGAGCGTACCGTATAAGCCCGATATTGAATAAACATGCACTTAGAGTATCACACTTAGCAGCAATCAATACACAACATCTACTCCCTCTCCATCAATATAAATTTCGATATAGATGGACTGTCTGACGTACACCTTTTTACTTTGCGCTCCGGCATTGACAAATACAAAACGGGCATAGAATTGATCGGAAGCCAAATCCATCTCCCGGGAAAATGCAGGTGGCACTTGGAAAGGCTCTATGGTCGCCTGATTGCTGAGCGAAGAAATATAGGCCGGTTTATTGCCAAACCAACTGGCAACCGTGGCCTGACTAAGCAAATTAAAAGCTTCCGGATAGGCAGCAATGATGGTTACAATATCCACATACGGTACATAGGTTAATTCTGTGGCAACTTCAATGTAAACACTGGAGTTAATGGGCATGTTATCAGGTGGTGTCCGGCCCCCTTCAATATTCATACCATTGAGAAGCGGGATAGCGAAGTATAAAAGGAACAATAGATTCATCGTCTCTTTGTTTTCAGCTTACTTAAGTTATACATTTTCAACAACCCGGCGATTTCCCGTTTAACTAATTTTCAGATCCGTTTCCCTTAAAAATCCAGTATAGACAGGAAAGGTAAATTTTCAATCCATCATATCTAGGAACTGAATTTCATCCATTCAGGAAATCACCTCACTAGCTCTCATTCCTATCTTGCAGATGTTAAAATCAGTAAGACTTACTAATGAATTTAAGGCTTTTGCATTTTGCGGCACCGTATTTGGTCTTATTACCGTACCAAAGAGAACCTGCGCCCTTCCAGGTTAATTTCAGCTTATTAAAACGCCTAAAAGATGAAAGAAACCTTCACTGCTGTGACGGGTGAGAAGATTCAAATCTCCGTCATGCAAATCCAAGCCTACTGGCAAACCTTCAATTCCATTCCGCCGACTTCCGTAATTGCAATCATCGATCTTGATGATCCCTCCGCTGAGCTCCAATCGATACAAATCAGAGATCCTTATCCTGAGGTAAAGTTCAGGATTGAACGCCACAAGATTTACCAACAATAAGGAATGTTTTCGGAGCCGCTTTTTAGCATTCTAATAGACCGATTAGGATGGCTGCGGCAGGACAACATGATGTGCTGATGTTGCCTCACCTGTTTTCAGGACCATTGTTCAGAAAGCTTCCGTGAGTCAACCAGCAAAGGCAACCTTTCAGGATCGGGATCGTTAATCGCCGGGGATCCGGTTACCAAATCTGGAATATATCCCGCGTACCGGTCATATACATATCCTGGTAACCAACCATTGCTTCGAGCATTTTCTGGATTTCGTCGGATTGGACCTTGTATCGCTCCAGGCTTTTTTCATAAGCAGCCAGGTTTTCATATTCGCAGATCATTACGACCCGGTTAAACTGTCCTGTCGCATCCGTTAGGATTTGCACAAATTCTGAAAATCCCGCGGTGCCTTCCTTCAGCTTTTTGGCAAGCTTAGAAGCCATCCCTGGCTTACAAACGAAAGTGTCATGTACGGTTATCATATGTGGATGATGGTTTGATTTAAAGGGATTATTTATCTGTAGCATAAAATCATTTCACCAGGAATTAAAAAGACTTGCCACCATTCCTTGGCCATTATCAAGCAGCATGCCTTCCACCACCTCAAATCCACTACCCTCATTGCATCCTGTGCTAATTTTAAATATCTCCCTGCATCACATAGCACGTCCTTAACTGCTCATAGGCATCGCGGAATACCAATTAACTGATCCTTGCTGACTTTATTGTGCGGAAATCCTTAAGAATCATCATTTTGGATGATACCGGGACCTGTCTTTATTCAGGAATTTTGAAGGGAATAGCTACAATATGAAACCAATGGATAGTTTTTGTGTATTACTGCTCCTAAACCTGGGAACCTTCCAATTTATGAACGCCCAAACCTGTCCAGTTCCGATAATCATAGGGACTGAAACGATCACGGAACGCGTCGAAAAAGTAATCTATCCGACTACTGACAGGGTCAAGGTTGAATGGCAAATCTATTCAGGAAATGCCTTTACGAACTTTGGCATATCGAAGGATGAAGAGTCAGTTGTCGCCTACGGCTATTCCGTGGCAGATGGGATTAAAAGATCTCAAATGGTCAATGACGCTCAAGGCAAAAAAATAGAGATGGTTATTTACAAACCCGCCAATTATGGCCAGCCACGCGATCCGGACAAGCAGGATATGCGATTCAGTTACAAAATATATGAAGTGGGAGTCAGCCTTATGAAAGAACGCCATTTGATCGAAGGAAATCTTTTTGGACAGGGTAAAAACACGATTTATACGTACCCTTCCTGCAAATCAAAAACCAAGATTATCGTACGCAGAAAGTCCGGGAGGGCGAAAGGTACCATTTCGGTTTATGAACGGACCGGAAGCAACTGGAATAGCAATCCCACCATGGTCCGAATCCTGGAACAGGATCAGGATCAGCAAATCTTCACGGTGAACTCGAATAAGGAGCTCAAAATTGAACTCAAAAATAATTCGGTAGGTAACCAGCTGGGTTATAGTATCAATGCCCTGGTCACCAACTGAGCTTTCTGCAATAAGGACTAATATCCGTCAACCGTATCGGTACCTATTGAATCCAATTAATTTCGCATAATGTATTCCGGAGCAGGATTTGGTGAATATTGCTTCAAAGGATAACTTTAGATCCATTTGAAAAACTAAGTTTCAACAACATGCAAAAGAATCACATTAACCGCCGCGATTTCATCAAAGCATCGTCCATAGCTTCTGCCGGATTTATGATTGTTCCCCGTCACGTATTGGGAGGCAAAGGATTTAAAGCTCCCAGTGATAAATTGAATCTTGCGGCCATCGGGGCCGGAGGAAAGGGCTGGTCGGACATCCGCAATGCCTATAATGATGGAGCGGAAAATGTGGTTGCCCTCTGCGACATTGACACCAATCAATGCAAATCAGCGATCGAAAAATGGCCTGATGCTAAGTTGTATAATGATTTCCGGAAGATGTTTGAAGAACGGAAGGACATTGATGCGGTAACCATATCCACCCCGGACCACGTTCATGGTATTGCAGCCTTAACCGCGATGCAACACGGCGTTGCGGTATATGTCCAGAAGCCGCTTACCCACAATATCAAGGAAGCAAGGATGCTTACCGAAGCTGCCCGAAAATACAAGATTGTTTCTCAGATGGGTAACCAGGGAGCCTCCAATCCAGGACAAGTGCAAATGATGGAATGGTTTGACCAAGGGAAGATCGGGAAAGTCTCCAAAGTATATGTATGGACCAACCGTCCCGTTTGGCCACAAGGTATTCCCTTCCCCAAGGATACCCCTACACGTCCTGCGCAAATATCTGCACAGGACTGGGATATGTTTATTGGCCCAGCCCAGTATGTCGATTACAATCCCCTATTCCATCCATTCAAATGGCGCGGATGGTGGAACTTTGGTACCGGCGCGTTGGGTGACATGGGTTGTCACCTCATCGACCCTCCTTTCCGGGTATTGGGTCTGGGATATCCGACGGAAGTAGAGTGCAGTGTAGGTCAGGTTTTCACCCAGGATTGGGTGCCTGAGTACATTCCGGAAGGCTGTCCTCCATCCTCACACGTACAAATCACTTTTCCCGCAACTGCCAAAAACAGCACCGAAATGACCATGGTCTGGTCTGATGGAGGTATTCGCCCCTTCCATCCGGATCTCATTCCTGCCGATGATTACATTGGTGAAAAGGGTAATGGTAACGGCGTTATGATGATTGGTGAAAAAGGAATCATGACTTGTGGCGTCTATGGACTTGATCCGCAAATCTATTTCAACTCGGGTGAAAGGATCAAAATGCCTGAGGACTACCACACCGATAATCCAAATGAAAAATTACCTGAATACGGCCATCAGGTGTCCTGGACGGATGCTGTCAAAGCAGGCTTCGGAAGTAAAGAACACAAAGCGCTAACTTCATCCTTTGACTATTCAGGCCCTCTGACGGAGACTGTTCTGATGGGCAACCTGGCTATCCGCAGTTACCAGGCGGGCGTTACCGGAGATAATGGAAGGATGATGTTTGATGGACGTAAAAAACTACTGTGGGATGGAAAGAGTATGCGGATCACGAATTACGAACCGGCAAATGAATTCGTTACCCGGACATACCGGGAGGGCTGGGCGCCGAATTTTTAAAGGCAGTCCGCTATTGCTGCGTTTATTGAGCTGGCTGCTCCTGTTAAGCTACAGCATGGTCGGCTATAGTCAAATGGAGCCTGTCCGGGCAGAGGTCCTTCCTCCAGAAAAAGCCTATGCGATAACCAACCCTGATTGGCTGCTTGATGCAACACCGTTCCGTACGAGCTTGTGCCGAGACACGTCCATTCCCAACACCGTTGTATTGACAAATGGCCTTATTCGCAGAGCTTTTTTACTTGGACCTGACCTGGCTACCATCGCACTGGATCAAGTCCCCAGCAATACGGCACTACTGCGCGGTATCTACCCGGAGGCCTCACTGACGATTGACGGGGAGGTTTTCCAGGCGGGAGGTTTATCGGGCCAACCCAACTATGCTTACCTGGACAAGGAATGGCTAAAGAGCCTGAAGCCCTGGCAACAGAAAATAAAACTTAAATCGATTACAACGGGACCGATTGAGGCAAGTATGGACTGGAAGCAGGTGCGACATCATGCACCGAATACAAACTGGCCGCCGCCGGGAATCCATCTGGAAATGAATTATGGCCCTGCTGATCCGGACCTGCCAATGTTCGAATTAAGGGTCCACTATGAAATGTACGATGGAATACCAGTCATTTGTAAATGGATTTCTCTGATAAATACAGGTGACACCTCATTTACGCTGAATCATTTTACCAGTGAAATGCTTGCTCTTGTGGAGTACGGGTCGCGCGTAGATAACCGACAGTACGAAACGCCCCACCCCAATCTTCATGTTGAAACCGATTATGCATTTGGTGGGATGATGGATGACGATGCCAACCATCATATTGTTCATTGGGAAACTGACTCCCTTTATACGTCACAAGTCAATTATTTAAGACAGAATAAATGCTTTCTGCGCGTCTCGCCGGAGATTGGCCCCGAACAGGTACTATCGCCCTTAGATACGTTTCACTCACAGCGGACCTATCTCTTGGCTTTCGATGGATTCGACCGGGAAAGAAATGGCCTCGCACAACGCAGAATGTATCGAACCATAGCACCCTGGACGACCGAAAATCCTTTGATGATGCATGTTCGATTCGCCGATTGGCCTCAGGTTAAAATAGCAATCGATCAATGTGCCGATGCAGGGTTCGAAATGGTGATCCTTTCTTTTGGAAGTGGATTTAACATCGAAGACACGAGTCGGACGTACCTCGACAGCATGCGCTTGTTTGCAGAGTATGCGCATTCAAAAGGCCTGGAGATTGGAGGATATTCCTTACTGGCCTCCAGGAGCATTAGCCCGAAGGACGACGTTCAGCTTCCACCCGGACAAACACCTATATTTGGTCACTCTCCTTGCCTCGAAAGCCAGTGGGGATTGGATTATTTTGCCCAATTGTACCGATTTTACAGTAAGTCGGGATTTACGCTTCTGGAACATGATGGCTCCTACCCTGGCGATCCCTGTTTTTCGTCCAGCCATCCCGGGCATCGGAGTTACCTTGACTCAAGATGGAACCAGTTCTCGACCATTTCTTCATTTTACAAATGGTGTCGGGCTCAAGGCATCTACCTGAACATACCGGATTATTATTACCTGAGTGGAGGTAATAAAAGCGGAATGGGCTACCGTGAAGTGAATTGGAGCCTGCCCCGGGAACAACAGGTTATCCATACCCGGCAAAATATATTCGACGGCACATGGACTAAATTAACTTCGATGGGATGGATGTTTGTGCCCCTTACCGAATACCAGGGAGGCGGTGCACAGGCCACAATAGAGCCACTCCATGAACATCTGGAACATTATCAAAACATGATGCTTTCCAATCTGGGAGCTGGGGTGCAGGCGTGTTATCGGGGCCCCCGATTATACGATACCGAGGAGACGCGCAGGATGGTAAAAAATTCGGTCAGCTGGTTTAAAATGCATCGGGAAGTTCTGGAAGGAGATCTGATCCATTTGCGCCGCGCCGATGACCGGGATATCGACTACTGGCTGATGGTCAACCCGAAAGGCCGGGAAAAAGCAGCATTGATGGTTTTTAATCCATTACCGGAGCCTGTCCGCAAGACTTTACGCATCCCAATGTATTACTCTGGTCTTTCAAACCACAGCAGGTGCTATCTCGACACCAGACTGATTGGAGACATGCTATTGGATCGTGACTATCAGATAAAACTAACCGTAGAGGTGCCGGCAAAAGGATGGAGCGCTTACTTCTTTACAGAATAGACTTCGACTCCGCTCAGTCTGACCTCTTCGACTCCGCTCAGTCTGACCAATTCGACTCCGCTCAGTGAGTCAGATCAGTCTATTCTCCGTACAATCTGACTCCCCATAAATTTCAAGGGCGTCTATCAAAAGTTAAGCGTAAAATGCATCCCTTTAGGATACCGGATTCCACTTACTATGCCGATAACTGTATAGGCCATAAATCGTAAGACCAATCACCAGCCATATTAAGAACCGAAGCCAGTTGGTGTATCCTAATTCTGACATCAGGTACAAGCAGCTTAGCAAGCCAAGTACCGGGATAATGGATAATTGCTTCCAGATTGTCAAAGCAGTTAACAGTAAGCCGATTAATGCAAAGATCAGGTAGGGAATTTTATGCTTAAAGATGTCCCAGCTGAGAAAACTTCCTTCCTGGGGGTGCCAGAAGTCATGCCATCCTTGTCCATCACCACGCATCACAAAGAAGATAACCAACAGAATGACTGGAAGCAGGTATCTCCCGTTATAATAAGGCACTTTAAATCCATCTTCGGGTGGCGGAACCAACAAAACGCCAGCACAAACGATAACAAAAGCAAACAACGTCCCAATACTGGTCAGATCAGTAACTTCCTGCAAATTCATAAATAGAGCCGGGACAGCTACCAGAATTCCGGTGATCAGAGTAGCAAACGATGGGGTTTTAAACTTTGGGTGGATTTTGGCAAAGCGGGAAGGCAACAGACCATCCCGGCTCATACTCATCCAGATACGGGGTTGACCCATTTGGAAAACCAGCAGTACACTAGCCATGGCGATCAATGCAGAAAATGCAACAATCCCACTAATCCAATCCAATCCAACCTGCTTAAATACATAGGCCAGGGGGTCTCCAACTGCCAGTTCGGAGAATGGAACCATGCCTGTCAGGGTCAGGGCGACCAGTATGTATAAAACCGTACAAATGATCAGCGCAGCAAATATAGCGCGAGGCAGGTCACGCTTTGGGTTCTTACACTCTTCCGTCGTAGTGGAAATGGCATCAAATCCGATGTAGGCAAAAAAGACCGCCGCTACTCCTTTCATTACCCCTCCAAAACCATTGGGTGCAAATGGACTCCAGTTTGACGGCTTGATGTAAAATGCTCCAATTAAAACGACTGTAATGATTACTATTAACTTCAATCCGACTAACAGGTTGCTGGCTGTCCGGCTTTCCCGGATCCCGATGTAGACCAGATAGGTGATGAGGACCACGATGACCAGTGCGGGTAAATCGAAGATCATATGCATGCCAGCTACTACGGGCGCATTCTCCCAGGCATGATAAGCTTGTTGAAGTCCGTCCGACAAGGCTTCCAGCGATTGTCCAGAAGCAAGTGAAGCGGAAGCTTGTTGGAAACCTCTCCAGGCACTCAGAAAGTCCATTGTCAGATAGCTGGGCATATCCCATCCAAATCCCTGAAGAAAACCGGTAAAATAATCCGACCAGGAAATAGCTACCGCAATATTACCAATGGCATACTCCAATAATAAATCCCATCCAATGATCCAGGCAATAATTTCTCCAAAACTTACATAAGCATACGTGTAAGCACTACCGGAGGTAGGAACCGAAGAAGCAAACTGCGCATAACACAAGGCTGAAAATCCACACGCTACGCCGGTGAAGATAAAGAGCAAGGAGATGGCCGGACCGCCATTTGCCGCAGCATTGCCTATAGTCGCAAAAATTCCAGCACCTATAATCGCAGCGATTCCAAATGCAGCAAGATCCCATACACTAAGGGTTTTGTGCATGGTACTTGCATGACTTTGCTCCTGCAGGGATTGCAAGTGTTTTTTTCTGAACAGCGATGAAAATTGCATACGAGGTAATTGGTTAAATGATTTGTTTTAACCGGTACACCTCATCACTTTACTACCGTCTTAACCAAGGTGCCCGCTGCAACTTCTTCATCCAGTTGCATGGAGTTTAAGATAGCAATTTCCTCAAGTCTTTTGTCCTCCACACCCCATTGCACTAAAAGATTGCGTAAAGTATTGGTTCGGGAAACAGTTCTTACAGAAATCTTTTCGGGCTTAACATTGATTTTTGAACGGTCGGTCAGTTTTTTAAACTGCCGCATACTGTTCAGAAAAATGGTGTTGTAAGGGGCAAAATCGGTTTTCAGAGCCACCCCATGAAAGACATAAATTTTGTTATCGTAACTGATGTAATAAGACAGGATGGAGAGATTCTGGGTCGGATCTTGCTGATCGACTTGTTCGGTGGTAACTTCCAGCGCCGGCAACCCGTTTACGGTAGTTGATTTGGAATTGACCGTTGTCAACTGGTATTGCTCAGCGGATGCACTGGCAGCCTTCTCAAGTGTTGTTTCTCCTGAAAGCGTAAATAATAGTAGGGCTTTTCCATCCTGTGGCACCATCTGCACCTGACTCGGCATATTCGCTACTTGCCAGTCAGCAGGGGTTGGAAATTGAAACAGGAGTTCAGGATGGTAGAAAATGTTGTTCTCAACATAACCCTGGCGGGGATCCTCTCCATAAATAAGACCATCGATCATCCTAAGATAGTCATCGCGATCTACCTGATAGGGAGGAGTATTGACTTTGGCTTGCCACTTGGTGGAAGCTTCTTCCACTTTTTCATAGCGATCCAGCGGATCCGGGTGCGTAGATAGGAACGTAGGAATATCGCTGGCCCCGGATTGATGCTGAACCCGGTTAAGCGTTTTGAAAAAATTGGCCATTTTATGACTATCGTAGTCAATCTTTGTTGAATATTCTACCCCAAGTTGATCCGCCTGACTTTCATTGTCCCGGCTAAATTTCAGAAACATCAGTGAAGTAAGCTGCTGCGCCTCGTTGGCAAATTCGCGGATGGTTGGCGAGACGATGATCCCGGCTATCAAAAGCACCTGAGCCACGGTTGCATTTCGTTGTTGAATGGCTGAATGACGAGCTGTAACATGCCCTATTTCATGCCCAAGCACTCCGGCGAACTCTGCTTCATTATTAAAATGGGCGAGAATACCTCTTGTGAAATAAACGTAGCCGCCTGGTATGGCAAAGGCATTGATTACTGGTGAATCCATGATCCTAAACGTAAACTTCAGATTTGGTCGGTGGCT
This sequence comes from Lewinellaceae bacterium, assembly GCA_020636355.1. Lineage (GTDB taxonomy): Bacteria > Bacteroidota > Bacteroidia > Chitinophagales > Saprospiraceae > JAGQXC01. The sequence continues at coordinate 505,157 of JACJYB010000003.1, forward strand.
CACCGCTACCATCTCCTGACCTTTCTGATCAATAAAGTCCTGCAGCTTCGGATCTTCAAATAAGCCATAGGTAGCTACTATCTGAGGATCGGCTTCAGCCCCCAAGGCTACTTCTTGTTGCTCTCCCATCACCAAAAGGTTCTTCTTTCCAGTAACCGGATTAACCGAACAGTTGGAAGTAACGAACAATAATACGATGCCCAGCAAAGCTATTCCTGAACGATTCATGGCGATACCTTTTAGAAAATGACGAAAAATGGTTCTGGAGTCTTGCAAAACTTATGTTAAAATAAGAAAAAAAATCCCCGACAAATTGCCGGGGATTCATTCATACTAAACCTGACTAAAATGAAATTAGCTCTTCTGGATCTGTATTATTGTTTGATAAATTTAGCACTTTTTGAATAAGTTCCAATATTGAACTGTAAGATATATAAACCTGACTTCAAATTTGAAACATCCACATCGGTATAAAAGTTCTCATTCGAAAAGACTAAATGCTTTCTGAAGACCTCTGTCTGCATGGTATTGTACACAATCAGTGTGCCAACCTTACCGGTAAGATTATTCCCCGAAAGACTTGAAATGGAAAGGCGAATTCGATTGACCACCGGGTTAGGGGCAAGTTGAATCTGCAAGGATTCTGTGGGCTTGAATGGTTCGCCACATGCAGGTCCTCCGTCTTGCTTTACCACTGTCAGGTAATTTGCGGATATCGAGTAACAATCGGTACTGATAAGCGTACTCGTAATTGTATCTCCGGACCGGATCAATAAGTCCCCGGTATAGGAAACACCCCAGATGCGAACCGTACCTGCTCCACTGCCCTCAAAGTCAACTCCGGGAATATTTGGCAACTCCAAGATAACGTTATCGGTGTCCGTCACGACAAACTGGTAAGGTGCCAGTGAGTTGGATTCATTGCTTAAGAACAACCGATCCGGTATTCCGTCACTTACGCAAAAAGTGTACACTGTATCGCCTCCCAAAGCACGGATCATCCCACCTTCGGGCATATCGGCAATGATCTCTATCCCGTTAGCGGTATAGGTATAACATCCATCCGATAATGGAACACGAAATGCTTGTTCCCCCACCAGGTTATATAACTCGCCGTTATAACTGATCCCATACACCATATAGAATCCCAAGGGAAGTACATCCAGATCAATGACCGACTCCGTGGAAACGAAGATGACTTCATCCTGGGCATCGGTGATCAAAAATGCTTCCTTCTCATTTTCTCCATTCTCGATGGAAAAGGTAACCAGGTCCGGAACTCCATCTCCAATACAAACAGCAAAACTCTGCTTGTCCCGCGTGGATGTAAGCGTTCCCGGTATTAACTCATTCAATTGCAGGGTCAAAACGTTCAGCGATATGGAATAACAACCTGTTGCCAATTCCAGACTGTCGCTCAAGACATCCCCGTCGTCCACCAACAGATCCCCGGCATAAGATAGCCCCACTACAGTTAGCGTACCGGATTCAAGCGGATCAAGATTTAAATAACGGTTTTTAATGACATGTTCAATACGACCGTTGTTGCGGAGGAGTAAATACACGTAATGATCCCCATTACTATTGGTATTGAGCAATAAAGAATCTACGATGCCATTTCCAACACAATAATCTGTCGTATCCCGATGAGATGGAACAAAGATGCTATCACCGGACACATAAGTACCGTTAAGCACTAGAAAATTCTCTGATCGCGCATAGCAAAGGTCGGACAAGGAGGTTTTGGAAAGCGTATCTCCAATGTGAATGTTTAGGTTACCACCGTAAGATAAGCCCCAGATCATACCCGAGGATGAGGACAAGTCTGCAAGTGCCAACCGATCGCCCAAAACATAGTCCAGGACAATACCGTCCAGTGAAGCCAGGATAAGCGCTTTATCCGCACCTGAAGATGAAAACTGGATATCGAGCGTATCCTTGCTATCCGGACTAATACACGGTTTCAGGGTATCCTCGAGAACAGATGAAATGTCAAAAGGCTCTACACTGCTGCGTTTTAAAATCAATTTATTTTGAGACAAATCGTAACATCCGATTGCCAATGGTTCAAGTATATTTTTTCCCAGCAGCCCCGGAAGCGGATTGGCATGTGAAAGTCCATAAATGAAGCCTGAGCCTGCTCCCGCTCCTTCAAAATTGATCAGATTATCCTCCGTGATAACCAGGATTTTTCCATTTTCATCCGTTATCACATACGAGTATTGACTTTCAGCCGAGGAGGTATGTGTCAGGGTTACAAAATCCTCTACCCCATCGCTTACACATACATATATAGTATCTCCGAGGTCAGAGGAAACAGTTCCACCGTCTACCAGTCCGGGATCACCGGCAAAAATTGGAATCACATTGGCCGACAATGCATAACAAGCATCACTGACCGGATTGGTCGTCAGCGTGTCGCCCACCATTATTACCAGATTACCGGTATAGGTTGCCCCGTAAACGGCTAACGAGACATTGCCGCTGGTATCGAAATCAAATCGATCCTGGTCTGTCATTTGGATGATAACCTGAGCGGAGTCCACAAGAAACCAGGCCTTCTTCAATGAAGTAAGGGCACTGGTTGAAAAGTGAATGCTATCAAGGTTAATCGCATTGGCGCAGAAATAAAGCGAGTCACCTCCATCCGAAGTAATGTTCAAGGACACGACCTGCACTTTTTGAATATTAACCGGTGATGGTGTTAAAGCATAGCAAGCTCCCTGGGTCAGCGTATCTCCCGTCGAAAAAGGAATTTCACCATCGTAGTGAATGCCCCAGATTTGACTGGTGCCTCCCGGTATTTGATCCCAATCAATCAATAAATCATCCGTAATGGCCTGGATCACTTTATTGGTAGCAGTCACAATAAATGCGTACTTGCCTCCACCGAGTTGGCCGCTAACCTGGACAGAAACCGTATCTGGCAGATCATCGCCTGTGCACAATACAATACCATCTCCCCCAATGTTGGTGATTGAACCGGCATCGTAGGCAGAAATTGTCAGCGTAAGTGCATTGGATGAGACACTGGAGCATCCCGGAATGGCCAGGCGGTCAAAAGTATCTCCCGGCATAAAAGTCAAAGAGCTTGCGGTAGCCACGCCGAACACCTGATATATGCCCGCTAAGTCAACGCTAAAAGTGAAATTACCATTCGTATTGGCCATGACAATGACATTGGCGGTATCGGTCAGGACATACCAATAGTCCGTCTGGCTTTGACTGGAAGTTTGCACATTCCAGGTTTGCTGTTTGTTGTCCGGAGTCAGGCAAATTCGATCTCCATCACCCTGGATAGAGCCACCGTCAACGACTATCTGACTAACCGAAAGATGATTATCCGAAAGGATTGCACAACCATCTGTAAGTACATCTCCTATGACCGTAGTATCCACTGCAATCAACAGGTTTCCGCTATATGATAATCCATAAATTCTGCTCGAAGTGCCTCCGATGCTATTTTCTAGATCGAAGGAGTCCTGGCTAATTATTTGGTGGATGACACCAGAAGTATCGGTAACGAGGTATGCATAATTCCCTGAAATGCCGGATGAATTGGACAGTTCAATCCAATCCGGAGCTCCGTCTCCGGCGCAGAAAGACAAGTTGTCCCCCAAGCTTGAGGTAACCGATGAGGGCGCTACATTCTCTTTGTAGATAATAATCGGGCTGTCCGAAACCCCAAAACAAGCTGAAGCCCAGTTCCCGCTTGTCTGCGACTGGCCGATCTCCCCGGTCCAAATCCCAAAATAACCTACTGCCGAAATTAATGCTACTCCCGGAACTCCGCCTTCAAAATCAAACATCCCTTCGGCATTAAAATCCTGCAGTACTCCGTTCGTGTCCGTGACAACAAACATGATTTTGGGAAAGCCTCCATTCAGAGCGGAAACGTGAACACTATCCGCTTCAAGATCACCCGAGCAAACCAGATAGGAAGATGTATCAGATTGGATGACCGGCAAAGACAAGTCCGAATAATTCACTCGGTTGACGGTGATGTAATTGGAAGAAAGGTCAAAGCACCGGTCACCGAAAGAGAGATCCGCAAGATAAGTGCCGGTATCCACACTGAATGCCCCTGTGTATGAAATACCGTGGATCAGGCAGGTCCCCGGCATCGCATTTTCAAAAGCTATGGTATCCGATTGCGATGTCATCAGAATCTTACCCGCCTCATCCGTCACCAGATAGGCATATTGGTATTGCTTATCGCCCTGATTACTGACAATAACCTGGTCCGGGTAATCATCGCCAAGGCAAATGGTAACGTCTGTTTCACCGTAATTATCAGCAACTGTTCCACCGACAGCAACCACTTTATTGACGGTCACGTAATTTTTTGTAATTCCGATCAGGTATGAATTCACTTCGATGGAGTCGAGGGGGATGCCTGGCTTTACATTGAGCAGTCCAATGTAAATGATCCCATAAACCCGATTAATTCCAGGTCCCGTGCCTTCAAAATTATAGGTATTGGAGACCTTGACCGCCTGGATCACGTCATTGGTATCGGTGATTAGCAAGGAGGTCTGGAATGCATAGGTCGGCGGCTGGAACAGAATGATATCTGGTCTTCCATCTTGTGTACAAATGGTCGTATCCGTCAACATCCCGGAGCGGATATAAATGTCGCGATAGCGTGGTATGGTATCTTGTGCAAAGCCCATTATTCCGAGCAGGCAAAGGCCCAGTATGTATACATACTTCATAATCTTTGTTTTAGTTGTTCGTCTTAATAAAAGGCTTCAAGAAAGCAGATGGAGTACCTCTAAGAAACAGAATATAAGTCAAATTTAGTATATCAGTCCCATGATCTTTTTGTCAAATTTCTTCATCCCTGATCAAATCAGGCCTGCGCTCTCGCGTACGGTTGATCGCTTCCTGATAACGCCAAGCCTGTATTCTGGCCTCATGTCCTGATGTCAAGACGGAAGGGACTTGCCATCCCTGGTAGTCAGCTGGACGGGTATAGACCGGCGGTGCGATCAGGTTATCCTGGAATGAATCCGAAAGTGCAGATTCCTCATTGTTTAACACCCCAGGCAATAAACGTCCAACTGCATCGACCACTACTGCCGCAGCCAGTTCGGCCCCGGATAACACATAGTCTCCAATCGAGATCTCCCGGGTGATCAAATGTTGGCGGACCCGCTCATCGACCCCTTTGTAATGACCGCATAAAAGTAAAATATTCCCCTTGAGGGAAAGCTCATTGGCGATGGATTGATTAAATCGCTCGCCGTCTGGTGCCAGGTAGATAATTTCTTCATAGTGGCGTTGCTGCTGCAGATCCTTAAAACATGCATGGATGGGTTCGATCATCATTACCATACCGGCACCTCCGCCATACTGATAATCATCGATCTGCTGATGTCTGCCCAGGCCGTATTTTCTTAAATCATGGACGACGACCTCCAATAGTTTACGATCCCGGGCTCGTTTCATAATCGAGTGGGCAAACGGGCTTTCCAACAATTCAGGGACGGCAGTTACGACGTCAAACCGAAGCATCCTTTTTCATTTGCGCATAAAATTGATAGAAATACGGAATCGTTTCAATGCCCTTGTAAAAATTGAACAATCCAAAATGCTCATCAGGGGAATGAATATCATCCGAGTCCAAGCCAAATCCCATCAATATCGACTTAACCCCAAGTACTTTTTCAAACAATGCCACAATAGGAATGCTTCCTCCACTGCGCTGGGGAATTGGTGCTTTCCCGAACGACACTTCCATCGCCTGATGAGCTGCCTTGTACTCCAGTGAGTCGACCGGTATTACAACCGGGTACCCACCATGATGAGCCTGGACAGCGACTTTTACACCCGGAGGCGCTATGGATTTAAAATGTGCCGTAAATAGTCTGGTAATTTCATTAGGGTCCTGGTGCGGGACGAGTCGCATGCTGATTTTGGCATGCGCATTCGAGGGCAAAACGGTTTTGGCTCCTTCGCCAATATAACCTCCCCAGATGCCATTGACATCAAGGGTTGGCCGGATAGTCGTCCGTTCAAGCGTCGTATAGCCAGATTCTCCCATGACTGCCTGAATGCCCAGTTCCTCTTTATAGATCTCTTCATTAAAGGGCGCTTCATTCATGGCTGCCCTTTCCTCCTGCGAAACCAATTCGACCTGATCGTAAAATCCGGGAATGGTAATGTGATTATTACTGTCCTTGAGCGAGTCGATCATTGAACAAAGGACATTCACCGGGTTAGCGACAGCGCCGCCATATACGCCTGAATGTAAGTCTTTATTGGGACCAACCACGGTTACCTCCACATAACTAAGCCCCCGTAACCCTGTGGTTATTGAGGGTATGGAGTTACTGATCAGAGCTGTATCGGAAATCAGAATGACATCGCAATCCAGCATGGATTTATATTCTTCACAAAAGAGCTCCAGGCTAGCCGAACCAACTTCTTCCTCTCCTTCGATCATGCATTTGATGTTACAATTTAACAGCCCGTTACGCAACATGGCTTCAATAGCCTTTACATGCATGTATACTTGCCCTTTATCATCACAGGAGCCCCGGGCGAAGATCTTTTCATCCCGGATTACCGGCTCAAAAGGAGGTGAAGTCCATAATTCCAGAGGATCCGGCGGCTGCACATCGTAGTGGCCGTAAACGAGGACTGTGGGAACATCTTTACCCAGAATCTTTTCAGCATAGACGATCGGGTGCCCTGCGGTTGGATAGATTTCGACACGATCCATTCCTATTTCGGCAAAGCGATCACTAAGGTATTGGGCCGCTTTCTGAACATCGCCCTTGTATTTTTGATCGGCACTTATTGATGGAATACGTAACCAGTCTAATAATTCACTGAGGTAGCGCTCGCTGTTTTCTTCATGGTATTTTTTCAAAGCATCCATTAGCTGGTATTTATTTTGGTTATAAATATTTTAATATCCGGGAAGAAACCTGTTCCAGGTCGAGATCTTCGGTTAACTCACCTTTTTCTGCGACTGCCAAATTTCCGGTTTCTTCTGAAACTATAATGGCTAATACGTCATGAATTTCAGAAACTCCTAAACCTGCCCGATGTCGTAGACCTGCCCAATCCGGGAGATCTTCCTGTGCAGATACCGGTAATATACAACGGGCAAAGGCAATTCGGCTGTGTTTGATCAGGACGGCACCGTCGTGCAGGGGACTCTCCTTACGAAAAATGCTGGTAATCAGGTGTCCGGAAATTTGTGCATCAATGACTTCACCCGACTCTTCTATTTCGCTCATCTCACTTTGACCTTCCAGAATAATCAATGCTCCTTCCTGGTCCTTTTGCAATGCAAGAATACCTTCGGCAATTTCTTTGGTGAATGCCCTCAAATCTGCAGTGAAAAGTTTTTCCTGTTTTGGGAAAATCCGCCTGAAAAAATCCGCCCGGCTCTTCAGGGTGGTGTTTCCTAGATAAAGTAAGAACCGCCGAATTTCAGGCTGAAAAATGATGATCAAAAGGATAACTCCCAGATTCCCGATGTTCGTCAGAAACAGAGAAAGGAGTTTCATGTCCAGGACATTGACCAGCACATACAAACCGTATAATAAGGCCAGTCCAATAAAGATATTGAATGCCACACTACCCTTCAGCAATTTGTAAATGGAGAAAAGCAAATAGGCCACAATAGCAATATCCAGGATATCCAGAATACGTATTTCCAGGATCCCAACTTTAAATGCCCATATCATCAGCGGAATATGCATACCTGGATTCGTCATGATGTGGTTTTGGACTTAAGCCACGAAAGCCGTAAAGTGCGTTGCTTCTTCCTTAGAAACCACATATTTTTACTTTACAATAATTTGGTATATGACAAAGTTTGTAAAGTTAGCAGTTCTCCTATAGATTAGCAACGTGAAAGACTTATTACTCTTATTCATTAGTGTACTGATCACAATATCCGGTTTTACGCAAACCGTACAGCAAAATGCCAATGGCGAATGGATCGTCCAATTCGAGGATGGTACCTGGAGGTATTTTGAGGCCGGTGATTCTGTATTGGTGGATCAAACGTTAACAGCAGGACTTAGCACCGAACAAGCCCTGATACGACAAAAGATCCTGATGTACTATGAGCAAAAAAGGGAAATCCTGGAGACCCTGAAAGGCCAGCTCCAGGATCAGGAAGATCTGAAAGCTTCCGTTACCCATGATATGGAGCTTGGGGTAAACGAGTTCACGGAGGAAACAAAGAAAAACCTCGAAGCCCAAATCCGCAACATAACCAGGTCGATCCAGCAATTGGATAAGAAAATCAAGGAAGCTAATAAGCCCTTTGAAGAAGCAACCCAGCTTTTGAGAGCAACCCCCACGTATCAAGCGAAATGGCTGGAGGGTTATGAGCGAAAACACGGCTCCATTGATACCGGCAACGGGGTCATCCGAATCCGGGAGCCGGAGTTGTTAATTACGGACAATCCGGTTGCTGATGATCCTCAAACGGAAGTTCCTAACCAGGGAAATACCCTACCAAATGCCCAGGGCAATTATCAATGGCTACCAACTGCCGCTGTTGTGCCCGCATCCGAATGCAGCTATGCCTACGATGACACGGATCCATTGACCAAGCAACACCGTATTGATGTAGCCAAAGAGGTACTATTGGAATATACCCACGAACCCCTTCGTTCTTATTATAAAGACAAACCTTATCTGACTTGCTCCGGTTATCTTTCCGCGCAGCCAGGATATAAATACTTGACGCTTGAGATCACAATACATTCTGAACGAGCAAGACAATCCTTTGGCAGCATGGCTAAAGGTACGGCGCTTACCATCCGCCTGATCGACGGAACTGTACTCTACCTGACTACCAATAACACCGATAACGGCGCCGTGGATCTGGCAAAACGTACGACTACTTATACCACTACTTATATACTTTCCAAGAAAGCAGAAAAAATCCTGAGTCAATCCGAACTGGACTTGATCCGGGTAGTCTGGAGTACGGGTTATGAAGACTACGATATTTATAACCTGGACTTTTTCAAACATCAATTTTATTGTTTAAATCAACGGTTCTGATGCTCGGATTAAAACTACCTACCGACCCAAGGTGGGTCAACCTTACTGAAAAAAGCTTGGAGGATATCTTGACAGATCATGCTTACTGCGAGCAAAAAGCAGCAACTTCCTGCATCTCACTCATACAATCATATCCTGAAAAAGAAGAAATGGTCAGGGAGCTGGCTCCCATCGTAACAGAGGAATGGGGTCATTTCAGAGCCGTACTTCATGAGCTGGAGTCAAGGAACTTAAAATTAGGCCGGCAGAGAAAGGATCAATACGTCAATGAACTGCTGAAATTTGAAAAAAAGGGTTGTGGCAGAGAGGAAAGACTGATCGAGCGACTATTGGTTTGCGCACTGATTGAAGCGCGAAGTTGCGAGCGGTTCAGGCTGTTATCGGTCCATCTTGAAGATGAACACCTCAAGCAATTTTACCACAAATTCATGGTATCGGAGGCAGGACATTACCGGCTCTTTTTGACTTTAGCAAGAGCCTATGGTGATGAAGAAAGCGTTAATGCCCGTTGGCAGGAATACCTTGATCACGAAGCAGAAATCATGAAAGAACTGGATCTGCGAGGCGACCGCATGCATTGAATGTCAATGGGCATGCTGCTGCGTATCTACCTGAAAAAATGTATCTTGTTTTCATAATTTATCTGTTATGCAGAGAACACTCAGACACATCTTACTTCAGCCAGCCGGATTGCCTGGTTTTACAATATCCTTGAAGCCAGTGATGCTCTTATTGGCTTGTTTGGGTATAACCCTTCAACCCGGTATGGCACAAAAACTGGATCACCGGCAAGGAGAGTTCATCATTCAATGGAAAGATGGCGTTCAACCGGAAGATGCGTTGATAAAGGTGGATGCTAAACGGCATAACTGGCGCATTGAGTCGATGAACCCATTGACAAATGCCCCCTCCTGGTCTCTCTTGAAAGTAAACACGGAAAATGCTAAAGAGTCGGAAGTACTTGATGCATTACGAAGCAATCCGGCGATCCAATTGGCTCAGTTCAATCACATATTGCACAAGCGAAATGCTACGCCCAATGATCCTCGATTTGGCGACCAATGGTATCTGAATGGCGATTTTGGAATTAACACACAGGATGCCTGGATGGTTGCTACCGGAGGAAAGACCGCATTGCAGGATGACATTGTGATGGCTGTAATCGATGACGGAATTTCCTTTATGCATCCGGACCTCGTGCAAAACCTGTGGACAAACAACCAGGAAATACCCAATAATCAGCTCGATGACGATGGAAACGGATATGTCGATGACTATCATGGATGGAATATTTTAAAGAAGAACGGTCAGGTTGACGGTGGCGAACATGGTGTATTCATTTCCGGTCTGATGGCTGCCAGTGGCAATAACAATGTTGGCATCGCCGGCCTGAACTGGAGCGGAAAGGTCATGATGATCCAACATGATCTCATCGAGATTTTGGAGTCAGAAATTCTTGAAGGATATGCCTACATATTAGCCCAACGTAAAAGATATGAAGCAACAGAAGGTAAAGAAGGGGCTTTTGTTGTTGCGACCAATGCTTCGTTTGGCATTGATGATAAGTTTCCGGAGGATGCTCCTATCTGGTGCGCATTTTATGATACCCTGGGGGCTTATGGTATCCTCAATGTAGGTGCGACCACAAATTTCAAGACCAATATTGACGTGATGGGTGACCTTCCCACGACCTGCCCCAGCCCATTCCTGATTACCGTAACGACGAGTAAAAAGGATGGAAACCTCGGTGACGCCGGATTTGGGGTCGAAAATATTGACCTTGCCGCTCCCGGAGTGGACATGTTAAGTACCGCAGGTAAAGATTCCTACTTTCTTGGCGATGGCACCTCCTACGCGGCCCCTCTGGTTACAGGATCTATAGGGCTACTTTATAGCGCGCCTTGCTTGAATCTAGCCATTTTGGCACACAGTTTCCCAGCGATGGCGGCAATGCGCATCCGGAATGCATTACTGGAGAACGTCAATAAGAATGCGAATTGGGAAACCTTGATTGCCAGCAGCGGCCTGCTTGATATTGGGAAATCCATGAATTCGGTCATGGCTGAATGTGTAAGCATTTGCTCCTATCCCACCAATGTAGACATCCAATCCAGGGATAGCACCGGTTTGGAAGTACGCTGGGACACCCCAACGGATGATATTGTTTCAGTGGCATTACGCTGGAAAGCATTATCTGATACCACCTGGCACGAAATCAATCCCGTAAACAGCCCCTATTTGATTGCAAACCTTCAGGGATGCACAGATTATGAGATCCAATTCAGCACCGTGTGTGCCACGGATACCCTATTACAGGACTACACCGAGAGCATTCTTGCCAGAACCGCAGGATGCTGCGAACCGCCAGGCGGAATGGAAGTGGTGGACATCATGGATACCACAGCTACCGTACAATGGAATCCGGTTCTGAGTGCCCAGGGTTACAATATCCGGATCAGACCAATGGGCTCAACCATAGACTGGACGACCTATGGCGCCGGCGATACGTCATTCTTCTTACAGAATCTGAAGCCTTGTACATTTTATGAAGTACAGGTTCGTGTTAACTGCGAAACGGGGAATTCCGTCTATTCAACCAGCAGACCTTTCAAAACCTTTGGTTGTGGCGGTTGTAACGTCAATGATTACTGTCCATCACGAAGCATGGATGCCAGTAACGAATGGATTGAGGAGATTAAGGTTGGAAGTATTGACAATATCAGCGGCTCCAATGATGGCTATGGTAATTTCACCATTTACGATACGATAGGTACCGACCTGGCCATCAATTCAAAATATCGAATCACCCTCACCCCAGGATTTAAAGACAAGAAGTTTAAGGTTTTCTGGCGGGTTTGGATTGACTACAATTATGACCGTGATTTTGACGATCCCGGTGAATTAGTACTCCAGAACGAAGAAAGAAGTGACACGGTCTTTTCCGGCGTTATTTTAATCCCACCAGTGGATTCCCTCGCAAATACCGTGATGAGAGTGTCCATGCGGACAGTGCTAAGCGATGTCCTGTATCCAGAACCTTGCGATACGCTGGATTTCGGAGAAGTTGAAGATTATTGTGTACAGATTGCTCCTTCCAAAGGGATTTGTCAGGAAATCTTTGAATTTGACTCTCTGGCCGTCGGTTCATCATCCGTTGAGATGTATTGGGATACGGTCCAGGGTGGTTTAGCTTACCTTTTGCGGTATAAGGCCATAGACGATGAGGATTTTGGAGACTGGCAATTTGTCGCCGACGACACCACCTACAAAATTACCGATCTCAAAGCCTGTACGGAATACATCATTCAGGTCCAGTCGGTCTGTGAGTTTGATACTTCCGGTTATTTTGAACAACACATCTTTACAACCGGCAACAACTGTATGACCTCACGGCCGGTGTTTGATCTCGTACAAAATGTCCGGCTGTATCCAAACCCAAGCGCTTTCATTGATCCGACGCTAACCTTCCGGATGGAAGAAAGGGAGCAGGTCCAGTTGCAGGTCTTCAACATGCAGGGACAGGTGATCTATCAGAAGCTGCTGGGCAATCTGGCTCCGGGAGATTATCAGGAACAACTCCCTATAGCGAATGCTGTGAAAGGGATGTATCTGATCCGTCTACAGACCAGTTTGGGTGGCATCACCAAGAAGTGGATCAAATTGTAAGAAGAAGGTATAAAACGCACTGGCTCATTGAAAGGGGAACCACCTTTCTTCCTTAAGGCAAATATTCTGGCTCCTATGCGTAGTTTATAGTCCTTTCTTGTCCAGTCGCCCCAGTAAAAAGACCAGTGTTATTCCAGTAATGACTGCAAGACATGTTGCCAAAAGGTATGGATTCCCTGCATAGTCTGATGGCAATACATTTACTTCTTTGATCACTCGTACTTCATGAATTGAAACGCTGGGATCCCAAATCCCACGAACCAATTGATTCTGGACCTTATCAAACCAGATTCTTGGTGTACGCCAGGGCCATATCTTCCACAATGACCCAACCACAAACCCGGTCATAGCAGCCAGCGTTTGACGGTGGTAGGTCTTAAACATCCAACTTAGCAATTTGGCAAAAGTGAGCAACCCGATAAGACAACCAATTGCAAAAAAGACCAATATGCTTAATGCCTGCATCGAAAAATCGGTGATAACGGTCTTAACGGCAGGAATTACTACGGTATATAGGCCCAGGAGCAGCAGCATAAAGCTACCGGATATCCCCGGAAGAATGAGTGCACAGATAGCGATGCATCCAGAAATCAAGATGTACCACCAGGCCGTATTCCCTTCCGCGGGGCTGAGATTCGTTATCAACAGAGCCAACAAGGTACCTGCAAGGAAATAGGTTATGGTCATAGCATCCCACTTCGGGACACTTCGGGCGATCCATATGGCAGAAGCGCTGATCAACCCGAAAAATAGGCCCCAGATTACCGGAGGGTATTCTTCCAGGAAATGACTGATCACCAGAACTCCAAAAAGCAAACCGGAAGCCATACCACCTACCAAGGTCAGAATAAATGCTCCATCAACGCGATCCCATATCTCCTTGATGCCTCCTTTCTTGAAGAGGGATCTGAATATCCAGAGGTCAAATGATTGAATGGCATTCAGCAATCGCTCATAAATTCCAGAAATAAATGCGATTGTCCCCCCGGAGACTCCCGGGATAACTTCGGCAATCCCCATGGACAAGCCACGCAAAAAAATCCCTAGCCAGGAATTACTACCTTTTCCGATATTCATCATCTATGTTTTCATTCGTGCGGGCGACCGATTATTTTACCATTTTTTGCTGCTTTTTCCAGGTATTCATCAGCTTCAAGGTCACGTGCATCCCAATTGATACTCAAATATTTACGTAGATCAGGCTGACCCGCGTCAATCCAGGCTGAATACCAGATTGAGCCTACTGCCTGAATAGATTTTTGCATTCGGGATTCAACCATACCAGCCAGCGATTGTTGATACTGGGCGGCATAAGAGGCACATGGCAAACGGACTACCTGGTTGAGACGCTCTTCAAAACAATATTGTTCATCTTCCGGGATTTCCCTGCTCAGTCGCTTTTCGATTTGTAATACAGAATCCACGAAAGAATTGCTTTCCAAGACCACATTCCAGGCAAACTGATTTATATCCCGGATGTATTCTGCTTTGCCAACAAAAAAATCATACTGGGTTTCTGCGAATAACTCGGGTATTCTCGATTCCCAAAAAGCATGGATTCCCACCTGGTCAGTCATTTGACCATTGTAATTCATGGTTGTATGCAATGGAACGTGGGCATCCGCCAGATAATGGCCAAGGTCGGCAGAGCGTCGCAGAACTTGTTTGGGGTCATTATCCAAAAAGGCTCTGACCAGTCGATGGTATTCGACCGGAATGAAGTATGGTACCACCCCATGGCTCATCAATTCATTGGTTATGTGCCAGGTGTGGGCCTCCCCCATTTGTAGTGAGTCCGGCCAGGAATCAATTACCCAACTTTCATCGTTTAAATGTTGAGCTACTGCCTCTTCAATGATCGTTTGCGCGCCTGGGTATTCACTAAAAAAAAGTTCGAGAGAAGCATAAGCAGCTACTACTTCCTCTTTCGCATCCAATAATTCGATTCCGTTTTTTTGAATAAAAGCATCCTTCCATTGCCTGGGTAAATCCGGAAAGGGAGGCTTTCCCCAGTGATCCAGATCGATGTAATGGCGTGCACCCTCTCCAATCACTGCATAGCGTCGCTTATCCGGATCGACTGCATGTTCGGTGAGGTAGTCTATTTCCTGTTTAAAGAGCGGATACATTTCTTCGGGCAATGTATATACGGCTGTTCGGTTGATTAGCCGATGACCATAAAAGCCCCAGAATGGTCTTTTTTCTGCTTCCTGGACCCGACTGGAAAACCCAAGGAATACGAAGGCCGCAATCAGAAAAAAAAGATGGATTTTATTGATTGAAAAAGTAGGCATTGCTCTTGAATATCTTCTGCAATATACGTGTTTGTGCCAGGATCCATTGCCCATTGCTAAGTACGATCCAATACCTTTCCGTGCGCCCCATCTCCTGGATCGGATAGAAAGAAAAGGATTCCTGGGTTTGGTCTGCTTTTACGAATGTTATCCGGCAATAGGGCGATTCCGCCAGTATGCGCTGCTGATCTTTTGGGGCATCCTCGTACGATTCAACACCCACATCCAGAAGATCAAACCAATAATTATCCAGCAAGGCTTCGGATGGGGTACCCGGAGCTTCTGCTGTAGGTAGTGTCAAGCGCCATCCGGTCCCCGATCGTTCCATCTTAAATCCGGAAGCTTGATTTAGGGGATATTGCACCTCCAGAATATGGATCTCGTCTTTCGCATAATGCATTAAATGACGGTCCCGCCAATCGTTGATTCCCATGACGAACCTTGATCGAAGCGCCCCTTGCCAACCGGGTATATCAATAACCAGGGGTATACCATCAGGCTCTGCCATATAATAGGTTCCTTGTTCATCTTCCGTCACTCCACCTATGTAAAATGTCCGGTTCATTTTGCCTCCCTCAAATACATTTACTTTTACACTTTGAGTGGCCAGGTCAGCAAGGATGGTGGGTCGAGATGCTTCGGTCGGTATAAACCGGACACGCATTCTTGCCATGGTTTCAAGTAAGGTGTTGATGGGTGGATCCCAGGCATAAAGGCTGTCGTTGAGCGTCCAGTGGTCCGACTGTTTCTTTAAATCAGCTATGGATCCATCTCGGTAGACTAGCTGAATGCGATCGACATGGTCTACCTGCTCGCTATTGACTACGTATGCAAATTCCCGGTGATTGTGGGTACACGAGACTACAAAGCCGAGTAAAATCAGATAATAAATTTTATGCATAGGAACCGGGTTCCAAAGGTCTGCCATAACGTCGTCTGCGCCACCATTGATACAGGAATCCAAAGATAGTGAGAATCAATAGTGGAAATGCAATATTGATCAATTGCCACTTACCCCTTTCCTCGTCCACCTTTGCCGTATTCAATAACCGCAGCTTAACTTCTTTGGACCGAGCCTCAATAAGCCCATCCTCATCAAGCAGGTAATCAATCGTATTCAGGATAAAGTCCTTATTCCCTTCATAGACCCGGTTCTCGTCCCGGTTGAAACCCAGTGGAAAATATTGCGACTCATTTCGCATTTGGTTCTTAATGATATCCCCATCGCCTACAATGACCATTTTGGTCGATGTGCTGGTCTCTTTGAAAGGCTCTCCCATGGCTTCCAGTCCTTGCTCCATCTCTGGTTTTATCCGATTTTCGAAAAAGGAGGGGAACTCTCCTTCCAATAAAACTGCCAGGTTTTGAGTGGGATCATTAAAAGCTTCCGGAGGTGTTGGTTGACGGAGCATATCAAAACTCAGACGCAGCGGCGTATTCATGAATTTGGAATACGGTCCGGATGTAAATAGTATGGTTTTCTTTACTGCTGTTTTAGTCTTTAAAGTATCCAAAGTCGATGCAAAAAAGAGATTGATCGGGTTAATGTTCTTGACAATCGGGTTATCACTCTCCGGTAGGACAACCGGGAAAAAGTAATAAGGAAAAAGTTGCGTTTGCGGCTTATCGCCCTGCATCCCGGTGATCAATTGAATCGACGAACAACTGTAATCCAACACCAAATTGTAATTATACCGGACTCCGTATCTTGTCAGCAGGCTAAACAAATTAATGTCGTTGGGAGGTGGAATAAATTCATTCCGGTCAGCGAGGCTATCCAGATCTGCCTGTACCCCATCGATAAGCCAAACGACTTTGCCTCCATTCATTATGTATTGATCAATTTTATAAAGATCCTTATCAGTGAATGGTAAGTGTGGCTTGGCAACTATCAGTAGGTCAACATCAGGATGAATCCGGTATTGGCTAGACAATTCTATCCGGCCAGTGTTGTATGAAGGTCTTAGCAAGGCCTCCAACGCCTGGGTCTGATGAGGTAGCAATTCTCCGTGACCTGCAGTGAAGAGGATGTTTTTTTTCTTTTCCTGGATAAGCTTTTGTATGGCATTGGCAAACTTGAATTCAAGTTGGCTTATGGAGTTGTTAAAGGTAATTTCCGGCGGAACGCCTGGAATGTTGGCTTCTAATAAGTTCACATAGGTGTATCGTTCGCCGAAGGAAACTATGGCATATGGGAACGCTGCAACTTCTTTGACTTCATTTTTTCGACGGATTCTGACATTGGTGGGTACCATGCCGTCCTTTTTCAGCGCCTCAAAGCGTTGTTTAATTTCTTCTTCAGAACCGGAATTTGGGTCTTCGTAAAAGAATTGGATCTTCCAGTTAACCTGCTGAAATCCGGCTAACAAATCATCGGTGGCATTTTGTAACCTTCTCAATTCGGCCGGTATTTCCCCGGAAAGTAAAACCTTGATCGAAATGATATCCGGAACGCGTTTTAAGACCTTGGTGGTCGCCGAGGAAAGGGTGTAGCGGCTGTCATCCGTCACATCCCATTTCTTGTAGACAAACCCGCCGACCAGGTTTAGAGCAACCAGACCAGCAGCAAGAACAATCCAATGAAGCAAGGGTTTTTCTCTGGAGATCAGACGCATCAAGGTATTGGTTTTATCAATTTCGGGAAGCCAGAACCATAAAGCTGGCTTCAACAGATAACAAGATCAGCGTGAAGAAATACAAAAGGTCGCGGGAGTCAATGACCCCTCGGCTGATGGATGTATAGTGTGCATCAATGCCAAATTGCTGGATCATATAATCCCAGGAACCTACCCATCCCGGCAATTTACTGATGAAAACAAATCCCCATTGAAGAATAAAACACATAAATACACCGGCAATGAATGCAATGATTTGGTTCGTCGATAAAGTACTGGCCAGCATCCCGATACCCGTAAAACTGGCAGCCTGCAGCGCAAGACCTAAATATTCTGACAATGTTTCTCCCCCATCGACCATTGCCGGAGTTGCGGCCAGTGATTTTAGACTTAGAAAGTAGATTAAAGTAGGCAACAAGGTCAACAACACCAGACTTAGGTAGGCAAAATATTTACCCCAAACCAATTGAGCAAGCGTTATCGGTCTGGTAAGCAATAAATCAAGTGTACCGGTCTGGGACTCTTCCGCAAATGAACGCATGGTAATTGCGGGTATCATAATCGTAAGAATGGTTGGTGCTAATCGGAAGAAAGACTCCAAAGAAGCATAAGGATAATCCAACACACTGTATTCAGGAAAAACCCAGGTCATTAATCCCATGACCAACAAAAAAAAGCCGATGACTATATACGCGATGAGTGAGCTAAACAACGATCTTATTTCCTGGCGGTAAATACTCCACATCAGGCATGAGTTAATTCACGAAATACATCTTCCAAACTGTTATGTTCCTGGTACATTTCCAGAATTCTCAGATTATGTGCTACTGCGAAATCGAAGAGATGCGTCCGCAGATCTTCCTTCTCTCTTTGGCGTATGGAAAGTCTTTGATTGTCGATCATTTCAACTTCACGTAACAGCTTGTCATTTTTGAAATAATCCGCGGTCAACGGGCGATCAAATTCGACGATGATCCGTTCATGTGATTTGATTTGTTTTTTCAAATCTGCCGTGGAATTATTTGCGATAATTTTCCCTTTATGGATGATAATCACCCGGTCACACATTGCTTCAACTTCTTGCATGATGTGTGTAGAAAGAAGAATGGTCTTGCCTTGTTGACGAATAATCTCCCGTATTTCAAGGATTTGATTCGGATCCAGGCCGGTGGTGGGTTCATCCAGGATCAAAACCTGGGGATCATGTATCAAAGCCTGAGCCAGTCCTACTCTTTGCCGATAACCTTTGGAGAGTTCCTTAATCAATTTATGGGCATGCGATACCAACCCGGTTTGCTTTATGATGTCGGTAATGCGAGACTGCCGATTAGGAATATGATAGATCTGTGAAACAAAATTCAAGTACTCCTGAACAAACATATCGCCATAGAGTGGATTATTTTCCGGCAAATAACCAATCAACCTTTGGATTCCAATTGGATTCTTCCGTACATCCAAACCACATACCGTTGCATGCCCCTCAGTAGGGGGCATCAGGCAAGTCAAAATCTTCATTGTTGTCGTTTTACCCGCACCGTTTGGTCCGAGAAATCCGACAATCTCTCCTTTCTTGATGGAAAAGGATATGTCATTTAATGCCTGGTTAGAGCCGTACCATTTATGGAGGTTCTGTACCTCAATTGACATATTAACAGGGATTATAATATAAAAGTAATTGAATCATTCAGCGTACACAACTAAATAACAAAAAAAGTGCCCGTAATATTTCAGTGTGTTGGGCAGTAACGCTTAATCGAATCAAAGTGAGCAGCCATACGGCCAAAGGAAATTATCCCCACACGTATTTGTCGAAATTATCACCCGGTTCAATCCTCAATGAACATAGATTATGAATGTTCCCCTA
>JACJYB010000004.1 GCA_020636355.1 Lewinellaceae bacterium
TTCTCGGGGAAGGCTACAATATGGGGAAGGCTACAGGGGCGTATTACGCAAAATAGACTGAATCTATGATTCAAGACGATTTTACCTAAAACTACAGATATGTTACTATTGTTCAATACTGGCCTTCTTTTGGAAACTTCTTGGTACCTGTTTAACTTTATTTGAAATTTTATCCTTAGTATGGCAATTTAACGGTAGAATCTGTTTGAGTTTTTCATTTAGCACCAATTATTTCAGTTACCAGCATTGAATATTTCTTTTAAAACCAATACTTTTTATCATGCCGCTTTACATGGATCTTCACAAAGGATTGAAAGGAGTAAATAAAGAAGAAGTTGAATGTTTACATCACCTGGATATACAGGTGCAGGATAAATACGGAGTTAAATTCCATAAATTTTGGATGAATGAGGAGGAAGGCACAGTATTTTGCCTTATTGAAGGGCCAAGCAAAGAGGCCTGTGCTGCATGTCATAAAGAGGCGCATGGGAATATGGCTTGTGAAATGGTAGAAGTCTATCCCACCGACTTTGCGGCTTATTTGGGAGCCGGTACTTCTACGGTGACCGGAATGGCAGTTCATCCGGATGGAAAACTTGATTCGGCTGTACGGACGTTTCTTTTCACCGACATTGTTAATTCCACTGACTTAACTGAGAGATATGGCGATATTACGGCGATGACCATACTGAGAAAGCATAACGAAGTAGTTAGAACCAGTTTGCAGAAAAATGCCGGAAATGAGGTAAAACATACCGGTGATGGAATTATGGCAACTTTTATATCTACCTCTAAAGCCGTACGTAGTGCGTTGGAGATACAAGGAGAACTGGAAGCTTATAGACAGCAGCGTCCCGATGTTCCTTTGCATGTTCGGATTGGAATCAATGCCGGTGAACCAGTAACCGAAGGAAACGATTTCTTTGGAGCAGCAGTGCAACTAGCTAAAAGAATTTGTGATTTAGCCAATACAGACCAAATTCTCATTTCCGAAGTTGTCAAAGGACTTTGTATGGGCAGAAGTTTTCAATATGAGGAGTTGGAACCTCATCATCTCAAAGGCTTTAATCAACCCGTTAAAACGTATATTGTACACGGATATAGCTAACTAACCTCTGATATAAATTAGCCAAAGGGATATTGCGGGTAAAATATATTTTATTAAAACTGCTATTCATTTTAAACGCACGGATAAGTACAGATAAATTTTTGTTCTTTGATGGTAGAATATACACCAACTAATATTTGGTTTAAAGGAAAATATGCGTATAACATGGTATTTATGCAATGGCGCCAATATGCATGTTAACAGCTTTTGCTGTTATATTGAGCAATATATCACTAACCAAAATTGAGAGTATGCCATGGCCACCACTTGCATAAATGCCTTAACCAGTATTCCTAACCGGGTACAGACAAGGCACATAGTTGACACTTATAAAGGCACATAGTTGACACTTTTTAAAAGCTCTAATTTGCTCAAAAAGGGTAAAGATGAGCTGGCAACCATTGCAAGTCTTGGCGCATAACGGCTATTTATTTTGCTATGGCTGCCGGGTGGCTATTAAGTCAATCGCATATTCGAACAGACAGCTTCCCAGGAACTAAATGCACCATTTAATGGATTAGCCCCAATGGGATTATAGGCAAATCCCGGCCGAGTAGCGGTCCTGAAGTTCACAAGGAGTAAACCATTTGGAGTATCTATTTTCTCAATGTACTTTTAAGGTATATTGACGAAAGCCAATTTGCATGTGCCATACAGCATCAAATCCACCTGACGACAAAGAAAGGAATTAGTTCCACTCCAAGGGTAAATGGTCTTCACGTTAAAGCGCATACTAGCTGGCAACAAATTCATTACTAAACCAAATAATATGAAGAAGCTACTTTTAACCTACACAATCACTACACTGCTTTTAACTTCCTTGTTGAGTTGCTCAAACAATATAGTTCAACTGACCAAAGAACATTTAACACCCGTAAATAGAGAAATTGTAGCCATTGACAAGGCTACCAATACCGTGATCCTAAATAATAAAGTAGGAGACGGAATGGCAATCATTAAAAATATACCTTTTGATGCTGGAACAATCGAATTAGATTTGAAGGGAGAAAACATCCAGCAAAAAAGCTTCTTAGGGATCGCCTTCAACATTCAAAATGATTCAACCTATGAAGCGATTTACTTCCGGCCATTTAATTTTCAAGCCGAAGAAAAGCTACGCAGAGAACATTCCATCCAGTACATCTATCATCCGAATTACAATTGGAGCTTTTTGAGAACCAATTTTGAAGGCAAATACGAGGCGGCGTTTCCACGCCGTCCTTCCCCAGATGAATGGTTCAAGGTATTGCTAAAAATTACAGCCAGCAATGTTTATGTTTATGATAGCGAATCCAATACAGAAATACTATCGGTGGAAAGGTTAACCAAGCAAAAATCTGATACGATTGCATTTTGGGCAGGTAACGACTCCAAAGGGCAATACAGGAACCTAAAAATAAAGAAATAGAAACCAAACAGTCCCCATGTTTACTTTACTCGGGTAGTCCATCCACACCTGGCGAAAAATGCCTGAAACAAAACATGCACAAGCGAGTTTGGAATTCCACTTAGCTCAGATTGCTTATATTACAAAGCACATACTTCGAATATCAGAATAAATTCCATCTTAATATCGAAATTCATCTTCCATCAAAATAACACACCAATGCTCAAAATAATAACTATACTAATTACGGCCCTATTAGTTCTTACTAACTGTAAAAACAAGAGCACAGCATTCGAACAAACAAACAATTCTCTTCAAAATGAACTGGATGTTTTTAAGCCATTTTACCTGTTAGGTCACCGAGAGCTAAATAGCAACGATTTTGATCATTTTATCCGTCAAATGCTGGATTCATTAGCGGTGCCCGCCCTATCAATCGCAATAATAAATGGCAGTGACGTGGTTTTTCATAAAAATTATGGCTATAAAAATTTAAATGACTCAACAGCTGTAGATACTAATACCATCTTTGAAGCAGCTTCCATTAGCAAAGCGTTTTTCACTTATGCTGTAATGATCCTGAAGGACAACGGTGAAATTGAATTGGATAAACCACTATACGAATATCTGCCTTTTGAAGCTATAGCAGATGACCCCAGAAGCAAAGAAATTACAGCACGGATGGTGCTTACCCACAGAACAGGCTTACCAAATTGGCGGACTGGTCAACTTAAATTTGATGCCGACCCAGGCACAAAGCACACCTATTCCGGCGAAGCTTTTGAATATTTGGGCAGCGTCGTAGAAAAAATAAAGAAGAAAAATCTGAATGCGCTCCTCGACAGCATGCTCATTAAAAAGTTTGCCATGAATCATTCTTCTTTTGTTGAAAACGAAATGACAAGAAAGCATATGTCTACTGGGCACGAAGGACAAGTTCCAACAGGTAGAAATCATTCAACCGAAGCACATCCGGCATTTGGCCTTATGACCAATGCAGAAGATTTTGCCAAATTTTTATCCATGGCGTATACAACACCCATATTCAAAGAAATGTGTGTTAAACAAGTTAATGTTGACTCTTCACAATCGGTTGGCCTAGGTCTTTTTAGCCGTGAAACCTCATTCGGCCCTAAATTCTACCATTCAGGGAATAATGGCAATCGATTCACCGGTCGATTTGAAGTATATCCTGATGAAAAATTTGGATTTGTGTTCTTCACAAACTCCGGAAAGGAAGAATATATCATTGAAGAATTTTGGAAATATCTTGGCTTATAGCCACATTACCCATGTATTTACAGCTCTTTTGGAGCCTTATTAATGTAGGTTTGTTGCAATAAGATAGAATGGATCAGCTAATTAGCAACTCACCAGGGCAGTGGCTCGCCTAAATGGATAAATCCTCCATGACTTCCACTTTCATCCAGTGTGCTCAAGTCTACAAGTGTTTTTGCACCTTCATGAATCGTCATTGGTGCATATTCTCCTCCCAAATCAGTTTTCACCCAGCCCGGATGAGCAGAATTTACTTTTATTGACGTATTTTTTAAGGCCTCAGCCAAATGCAGGGTAAACTGATTCAATGCCGTCTTTGAAGAATTATATGCCATAAATTTTATTCCATAGATTGGAGACTCCACATCGGCATGAAGTGTTAAAGACCCCATAATGCTAGAAACATTCACAATTCTTCCTGCATCCGATTTGCTAATTAATGGCAGTAGCTTTTGCGTCAGGGCAATTGGCGCAAAAAAATTGGTCTCAAAAGTCTGCTTCAGAATTTCCATTGAAACGGTCTCTGTTGAGTTGCCGAGCATAAACCCGGGAAAATCCAATTGTACTCCCCCATTATTCACTAACACGTCAAGCCTCCCGAATCGTTCGGACAAGAAAGTAACGACATTAGTCACATCTTCTGAATTGTTGACATCAAGTTTCAATCCCCAGGCATCAATGCTTTCCGCTTTTAATTTTGCGGCGGCATCTTCGGATTTTTGTTGCGTCCGCGCGGTCACAAGAACTGTGTATCCTTTTTTCCCCAATTGAAAGGCGGTTTCAAAACCGATACCTTTGTATGCCCCGGTAATTAATGCTACTTTTTTCATCTTGTATTTTTTACTTGTTGCTATGCAAATGTATTGACAATACCTACCTTTATCGACAGTATAACCGAAAAGTACGATACATACTTTTTGGAAAGTATTGGATAAATAAAGGATTTGAGCCATGCCAGATTTCAAATACAATGGGAAAATTTATTACAATCCGGTTCAGTTGGTCATGGAGCAGATAGGCGGCGCCTGGAAAGCACCTATCCTTTGGCGGCTTAAAAACAGCACCATGCGTTATGGCGAATTACGAAAGGACATCCCCCATATATCCGATAAAATGTTGACAACTCAGTTACGCCAACTGGAAGAAGATGGATATATTAACAGGAAAGTTTACGCGGTTGTCCCGCCAAAAACGGAATATTCGTTGACAGAACAGGGCAAAGAAATTCTCCAGTTGATTACAGCCATCAGAAACTACGGATTGAAAATGATCGAAAAAAATAACGGGACATAAAGGCGATTTGCAACTTAAAGCAATCGTTATCCCCGACAGGCGACTCAATCCATTTCGACGGTTGCCACAGAAACAAAACGCAATGCAAAAGCAGACCAATCTAACGCTGTCTCTAGTTCTAACTCTATGCCTATCAAGTGTATTTTCTTTGAGAAGCCAGGTGAATCTCGAAGCACTCTACACGGTATGGCAAGATCAAACCCAATCGGATTCCATCCGGGTGAAAGCCTATTCCGACTACATCTGGGACGGCTATCTTTATTCCCAACCGGACTCGGCATTTATTCTGGCGGAAGAATTGGTCTCGTTCGGGCTCGATCATCATTACGCAAGAGCTCAATTTGCAGGATATACGCTCCAGGGCGTATCATGGGTAAACCGAAGTGACTATCAGAAAACACTTGATTATTACCTTCGGGCTTTGAATGTCGCCAAACGAATGGGCAATTCTACAGCCCTTGCCATAGCCCATAACAACGTAGGTAGTATTTATCATAACGAGGGGGACTATACCCAGGCATTGGATCACTACATAAAAAGCCTGGAGTACAATGATCCGAGGCAAATAGGTCCCACCCTGAACAATATCGGAACCATCTATATGAACCAGAATAATTATTCCAAAGCCCTGGAATATTGCATCAGAAGTCTGGATCTAAACCGTCAAAAAGGTGATCAGGGGGCCGTAGCGGCCACGCTTACCAAGATGGGAGCCATTTATCGGGAACTGGAAGATTACTCCAACTCCCTGGACAATTATTCCCAAAGTCTTGAGATCTTCCAGCAGCTTGATCATAAAACAGGAATTGCGGACACCTACAACAGTCTGGGACTATTGTACCAGAGGCAGGGCGAATATCCCAAAGCACTGGACTTTCACGAAAAAGGCTTAACCTATTACGAACAACTTGGTGATAAAAACGGAATGGCCCTTTCTGCAAATAATATCGGAGAGATCTATTTAAAGCAAAAAGACTACAACAAAGCGCTTGCGTATTGCCAGCGCGGTTATGACCTATCCGTAAGCTTTCACTCCCTGGTAAGGAAAAGGGCGAGTTGCTCCTGCTTATACGATACGCACAAAGCTTTGGGCAATGGCGACAAAGCACTGCTTTATCTTGAGCAATTGAATGCGGTGGAGGATAGCCTGAATTCCCAGGAAACAGCCAAGAAACTTCAGCAAATGGAGTTTCAAGCCGAAGCACGTACTATACAGGAAGCGCACGAAGCAGAAGTGCGTCAGAAAGAGAAGACAAAAAATATCAGCCTTATTATTGGCGGATTTTTCCTGCTTTTAGCCGGCGCATTTTACATCCGATGGCGCTATGTACGCCAATCCAAGGCATCCATACAAATTGAAAAAGAACGTTCAGAAAACTTGCTACTGAACATTCTCCCCGAGGAAATAGCCCGAGAGCTCAAGGAAAAAGGCAAGGCGGATGCACGGGATTTCGAAATGGTCAGTATTCTCTTCACCGATTTTAAAGATTTCACGGAGCAAGGTTCCAGGCTGAGTGCAGCCGAACTGGTTAATGAAATCAATTCCTGCTTTGAGGCATTTGACGCAATCATCGAGAAATACGGAATAGAAAAAATCAAAACCATCGGAGATGCTTACATGGCGGCAGGGGGGCTACCGGTGCCCTCGGATGACTCGGTAAAAAATACCGTATTGGCTGCTCTGGAAATGCAGGAATTCATCAGTAAGCGAAAATCTGAGATTGGTCCTGGTAGAAAACATGCTTTTGAAATGCGCGCAGGTATACACACTGGCCCCGTTGTAGCTGGCATCGTAGGTGTCAAGAAATTTCAGTACGATATCTGGGGAGATACGGTTAATACAGCCAGCCGGGTAGAATCATCGGGTCAGCCCGGGTTGGTGAATATAAGTCAAACCACCTATGAATTACTGAGCGATGACCCTGATCTTACCTTTGAAAGCCGAGGGAAAATTGAAGTAAAAGGAAAGGGCGAAATGGAAATGTATTTTGTTTCAAAAGCCAGTGTCTAACCATAAATAAATGCGACTGGCACAATTGCCTTGCAAAAAAGCAACGATAATACCATCCTCAGCTATGACCAGAAAGCGCTGTCTCGTCTAACCGAAGAAAACTTGATCAATTATTACGTAGCTAAAGTTAAAGCAGGCAAGTATAGTCTACTAATTCCACTAGGAGCTTAAGCAAAGTTAATTTTACCTAATAATGCATTGTTAGATCTGCCCGAAGGAAAATACACGCTGAGAATAACGGACATTAGTGGAGCTTACTGGGAGCAAAGCATCGAAAGATAGGCCCTCTATCCATTACAGGGAGCTGGATCCAAGCAAAACCCAACTATTTTGCTTTAACTTCTGTAACTTCCTGCATGAAATTTAGCACGTGGCCATTCCCCAAAATACATTATCGATTACCAGTAAATAGGCCATCAACATTTAATTATGGTACCAGTTTCAATCCCTAAACCTACCGGAAATTTAACGACAGAAATTATTGGTGTCTGGCTCCTTAAAACCCGGGAAGATTGGACCACCGATGGACAAAAGCGGATAGATCCAACGCTTGGAGAAAATCCGATTGGCATATTAGCTTATGCAGCCAGGCACTTCACGGCTCAGTTCATGAAAAGGGACCGCTCAGATCAATCCCAGATGGTCTCCTACGCCGGCACGAACAATACGGTTGCCTTAGGTGGTTACGATGCCTATTTTGGAACCTATGAAATCGACGAACTATCCGGCAAAGTCAAACACACGCTTACCGGATCCATCAATGTGAACAACATTGGGATCAGTGTTTGGCGTGACCTAAGAATATCCGGCAATCAATTGATCATCCAATTGGAAACGACTACCATTGAGGGAGAACCAATCATCCGCACACTAACCTGGCAGCGGGATTCAAAATAAGCGCCACCAACTCACCCCTGCCCCGCCCACACCGGAGCTAATACAAACGGTAGCCATGAATCAATAGAGGCTGCAAAGGCATTCATCGCTAGTAGATCATCCGAAATGGTTCCTGCAAAAGAAAAATTGGATAAATTGCACTCCATTTAAACCTGTTCCAAATCTGTAATTGAATAAAAAATAACCTTCGAGGCTTTCAAATGCCCACTTTTTAAGCCAGAAACATCAGAATGGACTGGGTGTATTAATTCGATGCATTGCGCTTATTAGACCGGCGTGACAAAGCATAAATTCCAAATCCGTTGCGGTAATTGAAAAGATTGCAAAGGAAAAAACTAATAACAATAAGTCAGCAAATTGTATGTATTTATGCCGGGCATAGTGCTGACAAACAACAACGAAACCTAATACCAACCAATAAAAAATCATACCGCATGTCTAAATACATGATTGCTGCATTATTGATACTTACAGGCATTAATCAGATCCGGTCACAGGACCCGGAACAAATTGTTATCGGCACAAAACATATGATCAGGTCTCATATCCTGAATGAAGACAGGGAATATTGGGTCAGCCTTCCGGATTCATATACTAACAAGGCATCAGCCTATAAGAGCTATCCGGTTCTTATCGTACTGGATGGAAATCTACATTTCAAGGCTATCTCCGGAATGGTAAATTATATGAGTTCTGATGTTTACAGGAACTGGAAAATCCCGGAGATGATCGTGGTTGCCATTCAAAATGTCGATCGGAGAAGGGACTACACACCCGATAAAATCATTACGGTTAGAGCGAATAATACCGGAGGCGGAGATCGTTTTCTGAGTTTCCTGGAAGAGGAACTCTTACCAGCGCTGGATAAGGAATTCAGAACTACACCCTATCATATCCTTTTTGGACATTCTTTAGGCGGTTTGCTGGCGACTCATGCCTATATGAAAGAAGAGACGCTTTTTAATTCATTTATTGCTGCGGATCCAAGTTTCGGAACCTGGGATTCAGAAACCATGGACAATAAGCTGGATTCACTGACTGAGCGATCATTTGAAAGATTTATCTACATAGCCACCGCAAACTGGGGCAAACGGAATATCCGAAATCGCGACCGGCACGTAAGGTTATTTGAGTCATTGGACAGTAAATGCAAGGATGAGTTACCTGCCAAACTGGAATATTTCGATCAGGAAAGTCATGCTTCAGTCCCTGTTATAGCTTTTCACAATGGCATTTCGGCTATTTTTGAAGGTTATGGTATTTCTTACCGCGATGTGCAAAACATAGCGCAATTAACCCAGCATTTTCAGAAACTTTCAGACCGGCTATCCTGGGAGTTTTCACCACCTGAACAGCTTGTAAACCAAATAGGTTACCGGATGCTACAAAGTGGAGAGGACACCGACAAATCAAGTGCAATAGATTTTTTTACCCTCAATGTGGAGAATTACCCCACGTCACCCAATTCTTATGACAGTCTTGGAGAAGCTTATGAGGCAAACGGCGATGCTCAAAAAGCAATTGAATGCTATAAAAAATCTCTTGAACTAAATCCTGACAATGAACATGCAACGATGCGAATAATGGAATTAACCGAAAGGAATTAATTACAGAAGATTAAGTTGTACCCAATTCATGCAATGGACCCATATATTTAAGACACACCTAGCATTAAAGTGACTGTGAATCCAATAATTCCAGGTCATGGCCGCCTACAATTCCGGCAAGGTAGGACATCCAGAATTTATCACTTATTTCCACGCAACCCCTTTCAAGAGGTGGAGTGGTTCTAACTTATTCAACAAGTAACTTTACAGGTAGGGAGACCAGGTAAAGCACCTTGGCCCGGTAGGGAGCATTGACGAACCGTTCTCCTGGGATAAGCGCATGGTAAGCATACGGAGATACCGGCACCCCTGCCCTACTCCCCAGAAAATTTGAGAAATTTCTGACCAAACATTTGCGCAACCACATAATTGCATATATATTTGCAACTACTTGGTAGCAATTAGATAGTATATGGAAACCAGGCGAGATGTTTTTCAGGCCATCGCCGACCCCACAAGACGGGCGATTATATTGCTCCTGGCCGTCGGAGCTATGACGCCCAATGCCCTTGCCGAACATTTCAATTCGAGCAGGCAGGCGGTCTCAAAGCATTTGCAAATACTAACAGAATGCGAAATCGTTACCCAGGAGCAACAAGGCCGGGAAATTCATTACCACCTAAATGCCGACAAAATGCAGGACATTGAAAAATGGCTGGAACAGTTTAAGCAATTACTATCCAAACGGTTTGAACAGCTTGATGCCGTACTGGAACAATTAAAATTGAAAAGAAAATGAATCCAAATTTGAAATTCAACTTCACCGTCAACAAAAACAACCAAACGGTCAATGTACAGCGTGAATTTGCAGCTGACCTTCCCCTTGTCTGGGAAGCCTGGACCAATCCAGAAATACTTGATCAGTGGTGGGCGCCAAAACCCTACCGGACCGAAACAAAATCAATGGATTTCAGGGAGGGAGGCATGTGGTTGTATGCCATGATCAGCCCTCAGGACGAAAAGCACTGGTGTAAAAATGATTACCAAAAAATAGACCATCAGAAAAGTTTCTCCGGCCTGGATGCCTTTTGCGATGAGCATGGGGCGATAGATACGACCATGCCCAGGACATTGTGGACGAATACATTCATTGCCCAGGGAAAAACAACCCTGATCGATATTGTAGCTAAATACGAAAGCCTGGCCGATCTTGAAAAAATAATATCATTAGGATTCAAAGAAGGCTTTACCATGGCCCTGGAGAATCTTGACCAGTACATTCAATCCAAGTTCAAGCTACGCCGGGAGAATAAGCAAAACCAGGTGGCAAGAGTGGCTACCTACCTGAATTTTCCAGGCAATACCGAGGAAGCATTCCTGTTCTACAAATCCATTTTCAGGACGGAATTCATTGGAAAGGGAATCCAGCGATTTGGGGACATTCCAGCCGAATCGGGGCACACACCGGTCGCTGAAGCCATAAAAGAGATGGTCTTACATGTAGAGCTTCCGACTTTAGGCGGCCATATTTTAATGGGAACGGATGCCCCCAAAGAAATGGGCTTTTCACTTACATCAGGAAATAACATGCACATCTGTCTTGAACCTGAAACCAGAGAAGAAGCAGACCGGCTATTCAATGAACTCTCCGCCGGAGGTCAGGTAACCATGCCTATGGCAGATATGTTCTTTGGCGCCTACTTTGGCGAATTTTCAGATAAATACGGGATCAATTGGATGATTAACTTTCAAAATCAGGCGCAGTGAAAGAAAAAATCCTGTTTATTACAAGGTTGATATTCGGCTTAATGTTCATCAACGCTGGCCTGAATAAATTCTTTAACTACATGCCCGTGCCGGAAGAAATGCCTGAGCGAGCACTCCAGGTCATGCAAGCGTATATGACCATTGTCTGGTTGATGCCTTTGGTAGGGGTATTTGAAATTATAGGCGGCGTCTTATTTATTTTCCGCAAGACCTCTGCAATAGGAGCCATCGTCATCTTGCCTATCATGGTTGGAATTCTCCTGACGAATCTGATCGATGTTCCCTCTGGCTTACCAATAGCTGCCGTACTTTTCCTGATCAACATTTGGGTTATTTATGACAACAGAGACAAATACCGCGTGCTACTAAGCACCTAAGCAGTACAACCTATTCAGGTGCACCTACCGGTCTTCTTGTGCCGAATATATAGCTTACCTTCGTTCATACCCCTTTTTTAATGCATTTGGATTTCTGACATAAATCCTATATTAATCTCCAAATGACACCGCATGCGACGATCTGGTTTAGCAAGAGAATATTTGCTTTCAGCTGGAGAAACAATAAAACCAGGGGAATATGCAATTCTAACAATCATCCTAATAATATTAATTTTCGGCATATCCATTCAGGCTCAAAACAGCAATTCAATTTTGGTCAATGGAAACGTGTTATGGGCAAATGATTCCATTAGCTATTTCCCAGACCAAGTGATTATCCAATCAAGGTACGATCCAGCCCTTATTAAGTTTGCAGAAGTTGATTCCGGGGGAAAATTTGAACTATTATTACCTCAAGGATCCTATATCGCTACTCCTGCTAGCAATTATCACTGGCATAGGGATTGGGACCAGGATTTTATCCGAATAAATGAAGCTTCTTCAAAAACATTTTTTGAGATTGATTCTACTACAAGTGAAATGCATCCAACCCTTTTACTAGATACATTTACACTACGAACTACAATCCCTGAACAAGGGATCCTATTTAATTTTGACCGAACAAATACAAAGCGGCTGGATGAATTCATCCTTCAAAACCTGGAATTCTATCAAATACCGGGAGCTTCACTTGCGGTTATCAAGAATGGAAAGGTGGTTTATGCCAAAGCTTATGGCGTTACAAATCCGATTACAAAACAACCGACAGACCAGTCCACTTTATTTGAATTTGGATCCATTACTAAACCGGTTTTCACCTTTGTAGTCATGCGGTTGTCGGAAAGAGGAACCATTGACCTGGATAAACCTTTGTATGAATACCTTCCCTTTCCGGAAGTGGCGCATGATAAACGTTACAAACTCATTACTGCCCGACATGTTCTCAGTCATCAAACCGGCCTCCCAAACTGGGCAGAAAGAAATGAAAAAGGAGAATTTGACCTGCTCTTTACCCCCGGGACAAACTTTGGCTATTCAGGGGAAGGATTTGAATATCTGAAGAGAGTTGTTATCAAACTGTTGCATAAGGATATTCAATCAATACTCAAGGAAGAATTAATTGAGCCCCTGGATCTTAAGAATTTTTACTTTGAGACCGACGATTATGTCCTGAAAAATATAGCTGATGGATTTTACAGAGGTACTCCGACTAGATCCGGTTTTGCAGAGCCAAATATGGCAGCTAGCCTGATGACCAATCCTGTGGATTTTGCAAAATTCGTCATTGCAATCCGGAACAAAACCGGTCTACTTAAAGAAACCTACCAAGAAATTTTTACGAAGCAAGTCGTCATCAATGAAGCCTTGTCACGTGGGTTGGGTTTTGAGTTGAGAAACGATAACATCGGGGAATCTTACGGGCATACTGGAATTACCCATGATTTTGTTTCATTTTACAGATATTACCCCGAAGCCGATGTCGGTATTGTCTTTACGGCAAATAATATAACCGGCGGGTGGCTAGCTTTAGTGACCCTAAAACAATTCCTGATCACTGGTAAAAATTAAAACTTCCCACACAAAATATCGGGTAATAGCTAACATTCATCACTCCTGGAAATGTCAAGGAATAGGAAGAACATGATCCAATTTAGGGGCATCTCACGCCAGGAATAAAGAAAACAGGCATTGAAACCCGTAGAATGAACCCCGTAGAATTTAACGTATTACTACCTCTATACGACAAAAACGATAATATGCATTTGTTCAGATGAATACGGTAATATCCACTTTCGGAAACGAACAGACCTGATTCATCCTATTGACAATAAATTGGCGAAAAGAAAATAAACCTATTTCATATTCCATTTTCTCAAGGTATTGTAGCCACAAAGCAAGCGTGATCCATCTGCAATCTTCTTAACGTCCAAAAGAAGCCGGAAATCTGATTTAAAGGTGAATTTACGGCCGATAATTTACGCTTGTGTACTTTGCCTTCCTAATTTGATGCGATTACTCTTTCTTTGTTTCATCAATGAGCGGATCATTCCATAGAACGAACAACAATGTCATTTCACTTTATTGGATATGCCAGCTTACCGGATGGGGAACTGTATCCCTCTATTGGGCATATACCGTGTATACCAGGGACAACTATGGGTTATTCTTCACATTGCTTAATTATGTCCTGGATATCGCCATTGGCGTTACGCTCACCCATCTGTACCGATATGTAGCCAAAAGATTAAACTGGAACACACTTAATCTTGGTAGTTTAGCAGTCAGAATCATTCCATCCATAATACTACTTGCTGTTGCTTATATGCTTCTTGCCAACCTGAAATGGCATTATTACTGGACCATAATCGGAAACAAGGATTTTATATTCTGGCAATCCCTGATCACCTGGGATCCGGTGTTAATTACCGGTTTACGCTTAATGGCTATCTGGATTTTAGCCTATCATCTGTATCATTATCATCTGAACAGCCTGGAAACAACCAGGCAAAATGCAGAGCTCCTGGTGGTTGCCAAGCAGGCCCAGCTTGATAATCTGGCGACACAATTAAATCCCCATTTTTTATTTAATTCCCTCAACTCCATCAAGTCACTGATCATTGAAAATCCCAACATGGCGAGAAGGGCTGTGGATCTTTTGTCCGACATTCTGCGTACCTCCCTTTATGAAAAGGATGCTCCATTTATCACCATCAAAGAAGAGCTCATACTGGTAAAAGATTATATCGAACTTGAAAAGATACGCTTTGAAGAGCGGCTGAATGTATCAGTTGACCTGGATCCAGACCTGGAAAATTGTCTTATTCTCCCATTAAGCATCCAACTGTTGGTAGAAAATGGCATAAAACATGGCATTGACAAGCGCGTCGATGGAGGCCGCCTAACGCTTTCCATTGCCCAAAAAAGTGCGTCCATCGAAATCATCGTCCAAAATCCCGGAAAGATCCTCACCTACAATTCGGAAGCAGGTATCGGGCTCAAAAACTTGACAAAACGATTGGAACTCCATTATCCTGACCAAGCCAGCTTCGAATTACTAAATACCGATAACGACCAGGTGAAAGCCACATTGATCATACCAATTCGAAAACAATGAACACCTATAAAACAATAATTATCGATGATGAACGGCTTGCACGGGAGGAAGTAAAAAGGGCCCTGTCAAACTATCCTGAATATATAATAGCCGGAGAAGCTGCCAATGCATATGATGCCGTCGCACTGATAGAAAAAGAATTACCTGATTTGATATTCCTGGACATTCAAATGCCTGAAAAAACGGGTTTTGATCTCCTGGAAGAGCTTACGGTAGTTCCCAAAGTGGTATTTACCACGGCATACAATCAATACGCTGTAAAAGCTTTTGAGGTCAATGCACTGGACTACCTGGTTAAACCGTTGCGGGAAGAGCGGTTTGCCGTTACCATTGAAAAGATAAAGGCCGAGTTTGCAAAAATTGAAGCAAGAAAAAAACCGTTGCCCATGCATTATAAGATATTCATAAAAGATGGGGAACAGTGTTATTTCGTTCCATTGAAAGAAATCCGGCTCATCCAGTCAATGGACAACTATGTGCGCTTCTTTTTTGGCGATCACAAGGCCATGATAAAAGGTCGCTGAATCAGATCGAAGAAAAGCTGGACCCGAATGTATTCTTCAGAATTAATCGAAGCCAGATCATCAATACGGAATACATCGAACGAATAACTCCCGGGTTCAAACAAAAACTGAACATTGAATTAATCACAGGTGAATCGCTCGAGGTGTCCAGTCGTCAATCGGCCCGATTCAAAAACTGGAATAGCCTGTAAGCATTTCCGAATTAAGATCCGCGTAGAATATTTAGAAAAACAACCATCTGCTCGGCCAGAAAGGCCAATTGCATTGAACTGCAGCCAGGGTAATCAATAGCACAACCTATGAAACAATTACTCCTTCTTTTGATCATAACAACTACCAGCGTAACCGCGATAGGTCAAACCATAAAATTTGAAAAAGCCGTATTATCAGACAGCTCAGCCCTGGACCTAACCATGACAAATTTGGCTGAGGCTTACATAAATTATGCTGCTTCGAAAAATATAACCATGGAGCCAAATGACCGTTTCCGGATTGAACTATTGGCAGGGGATTTTCAGGCTTCCATTGAAACGATTAAAACCTTACGGGAAACATCAAATTTTGAAGGAAGTCATCCGGTTTTAATGCAATATGAGCTTTTCTCTAAAGCCAAAATTGAGCAGATTAATTCAGGGGATAACTTCAGCGATGCCTATCGTTCCGTTCTCAGAAATTACATCATAAGTTGTGATGATGCAAAAGCGTCCAGTATCCTGGTCAGTTTCACAACCTACGATGCCGTAAGTCAATTTACCAGCAGTTTTCAATCCAGATACATCCAGGCGCCTACCGGAGACCTGTCTCCGGATGAGGCATTGGATCTCTTAAAGGCATACTTCCTTTACCACATTTATTCCTCTACCGAACCCATCTTATACGAAGAAACGGAGCGAGATGAAAATAGCCGTTACCTTATCCGGGAGGAGCTTATAACCTCTGCCCGGGACGGAGCTGAAATCTCTGTCATTACGGTCAGGAAAAGAAATACGATACCTTTACCTGCCATTCTTATTTTTACCATCTACGCGGATAACTCCAATAAAAACCAGGCCATGCTGGCCGCCTCGAAAGGCTATGCAGGTGTTATTGCCACCTCCCGTGGCAAAAGGCAAAGCCATGACACCATTGAACCTTATAAATACGAGTACAAAGATGTTTATGCCGTCATAGACTGGATAAGCCAACAACCCTGGAACAACGGCAAAGTGGGTATGTATGGCGGGAGTTATAATGGGTTTACGCAATGGGCATCGCTTAAGGAAAAAGTACATCCAGCATTAAAAACCATTGTCCCATCGGTGTCCGCAGCCCCCGGCCTGGATGTTCCCATGGAGAATAATATTTTTACAATTTCCCTTATAAATGGATCCCCTATGTCACGAATAATAAATTCCTCGACAATGAGGCAAACAACGATAGGGACCGTTGGAATCATCTTCAAAATACCTGGTTTCTTTCCGGCAGGCCCTACAATAAAATGGATTCCATTGATGGTATGTCTAATCCTGTATTCCAGGAATGGATAAGTCATCCCGATTATGATGATTTCTGGCAACAAATGATACCCTACCAGGATGAATTCGCGCATATTGACATTCCTATCCTTACCACCACCGGATATTATGATGACGGTCAGCGCGGCGCGATGTACTACTATACAGAACATTTAAAACACAACCCTAGTGCAGAACACTATTTACTTATCGGGCCTTACGATCACTGGGGAGCTCAATCTGTACCCAGCGCAAATTTACGTGGTTACGAAATCGATACGGTCGCAGCCATCCATATCCGCGATGGGCTGGTGTTTGATTGGTTCGATTATATCCTGAAAGGAAAAGAAAAACCAAGCATTCTAAAGGATAAAGTAAATTTTGAGGTAATGGGCGAAAACAGATGGCTGCATGCACCCTCTTTAAATGAAATGGGTAATGATTCACTAACCTATTATTTAAGTAACAACAAAATTGGCGAAACCTACAGCCTTTCGACCCGTGAAAACAAAGCGCAGAATCCATTAAATCTTACCATAGACTTTGCAGACAGATCAATAGCCAACAACGCCGATTATTATCCCTGGCCAATTATTGCGGACAGCATTAATCTGAATGACGGCCTGGTGTTTAAAACGACTCCATTTGAAAAGGAAGTCATCATCAATGGCTCATTTAAAGGCGAACTGCATGTCACCGCAAATAAAAAAGATTTTGACTTTTCAATTAATCTGTATGAATTAACCCCGGAAGGCAAATACTTCCATTTGAGCTACTACATCGGCCGGGCAAGTTATTCTAAAAGCAGAGAGATAAGAGAGCTACTCACACCGGGTGTAGAAACGACTATTGCATTTAATAACACCAGAATTGTCAGTAAAAAAATAGCAAAAGGTAGTCAACTGGTTGCGATCGTCAATGGCAATAAAAATCCTTATGCTCAAATCAATTATGGCTCTGGTAAGGATGTAAGCACAGAATCCATCGACGATTCAAAATATCCCTTGGTTATAAAGATCAGTCCTGCAAGCAAATTATTCCTTCCGATATGGCAGGAGCATCAATAGCTAGGCGCCATGAAAATGTATTCAGCTTCCCTGTTTATATCATTTAAACAAAAGACCATCACTTATGACAAACCGTGTAACATTACCATTGACATTACTTTTATTGTTCACCTTTTGTACCACTTCAACAACCAACAAACCAACTTTACATGATTATCACGTTGGAGAAAAATGGGTTTGGAGCTGGAAACGAACGGTAGAAGGAGAAGTTCGTTCTGAAGGAGAAGACATACAGGAGGTAGTAGATTACCATGGATCTTTAGGATTTTGGAATGGTGTTGATACCAGCCTGATTTCGACTACTTTAAACCAGGAGCAGCGTAGTACGCCCTTTCGCGACTGGCCATTATATGTTGGCAAAAAGTGGAAATATGAATCAGAATGGGAAAACAATGAAGGCACCAAAGGGAAAACCAGTCAGGACGTTGAGGTTGTTGCATTTGAAGATTTACAGGTTATTGCCGGGAAATTCAAGGCTTACAAAATAACGTACGAGGGAATTGTAACCAATTCCAGAGGTTTTAAAGGTGAGATGTCCGATACGTGGTGGTACTCCCCCGAATTAAAAAATTATATCAAACACGTCAATAAGGATGGTTATGGTGTTTATACCAATGAATTGACCAACTATTCAAGTTCCCGGTAAAAAAACAAAGTTGTCCTCTCCTTTTCTCCCGGTCTGAGTTTGAATGGTTTCGTAATTTGTAGTTACAATTTACAACCAGATATCCTTAGACCAGTATGAAATCATGTACACCCAAGTCCTTGCATTGGTTCTCGATCAGCGCATTGGCCTATCTGGCCTGTTCCTCAGTGCAACAATCCGGAGCAAACCTGGCTGAATTTATCCGATGTTTCTAACCCCAGTAAAAAATTATTCATGAAGCAACTATTTTACCTGAGCATCATTGGTTTTGCTTTATTTGAAATTGCCAGTGTTTATTTCATTATGCCCATGCCAGGCGGCAGCCAGGAAGTGAACAGCATAGATCTGGCGTATGCCCTTTATTCCTGGCGCTGGTTCATCAGAGGCTTTTTTGTTTTGCTGATTATTTTCGGTGCCCGGTCTGTGTTTGTCAAAAGAAAGTGGCTACCTGCAGCAGCATTGATCCTGCTGGCCGGGATCATTTATGCGACCAATTTTTACATGGCGGCCGACAGCATGTTTTATCAGCCGAAGACCCTGACCGTTGTAAAGGCGAGTGACAATCGGGTTGACCCAGCCCGGCTAATCCTGGGTATCACCTACCAGGGAGAAGCGAAGGCTTATCCGATTCAGTATCTGGGCTATCATCATCAGGTGCGGGACAGCATCGCTGGTAAACCCATCATGGTCACCTATTGCACGGTGTGCCGCACCGGCCGGGTGTGGGAACCGATAGTTAATGGTCATATGGAG
Organism: Lewinellaceae bacterium; assembly: GCA_020636355.1. Lineage (GTDB taxonomy): Bacteria > Bacteroidota > Bacteroidia > Chitinophagales > Saprospiraceae > JAGQXC01. The sequence goes on from JACJYB010000004.1 coordinate 19,264, forward strand.
GAATTTCGGCTGGTGGGCATGGATCATTACAATGCCATGTTTGAGGATAAAACCACCAAAAGTTGGTGGCGCCAGGCTAACGGCCAGGCGATTACGGGCAGTTTGAAGGGACAAGAGCTCCCTGAATTCCCTTCTATGCAAACCACCTTATCCAAATGGTTTGACTTGCATCCCAATTCACTGGTGATGCAGCCCGATCCCCATTTTCAGGTAAAATACGACAGCATGGCAACCTATGAGGGAGGCAAGCCAATCGGCAGACTGACCCGCAGGGATACTGCTTCGTGGCAAGATAAATCCTGGATCGTGGGTGTGGAAGCCGGTGTTACTTCGAAGGCATACGATTGGAATTTGTTGCAAAAGGAAAGGGTTTTATACGACGTTATTGGCGACACACCGGTTGTCGTGTTCCTATCCAATGACAACAAGAGCTTTGTTGTCCTGGAGCGAAATTCCCCTGAGCAACGATTTATCCTGGCTCATGACACCATAAAGAGCGAAGGAAATGCCTACCTATTCGACGGAACAAGCCTAACCAAATCCGGTAGCGATCTGAAAAAGCTCGATGCATACCAGGAGTACTGGCACAGCTGGCTCACCTTCCATCCTCTGACCCAGACCTTTGTGAGAGAATAGTCATCGCAGAAAGGCCCTCCCGACAGTAGCTCCTCCCAGGAGTTAGCCAATTCAAACCAGCGCTGAGTCTATTCTGCAGCTCGCCTTTAAACCTGGCCGGTGGACCATGACGGTCATTGGTTATTCAACCTGACTCCGGGACAACGAGGCGGTGCGCCACAACCACAAAAATTTTACTTATCAATATATTTTTATTGTTTTTCAATAATTATTTATTATTATTGCAGAATAGATGAATTTACATGAGCAAGATAAAAAGGCTTTCAACCGTATTTCTTCAGGGGGTTATCGTTCTGATCGCCCTGATTGCAATCGGCCTGTTGATCTGGTTTCCTTTGACTGAGGGCAGGGCCACCAATCTGGATCTGATAAGTATTTACCTGGATCCATTCATTTTGTATGGATATGCTGCGTCCGTTGCATTTTTCATTGCTTTATACAATGCGTTCAAATTGCTGGGATACATCGGACAAAACAAGGTATTTTCTTTAGAATCCGTCAAGACGTTAAGGCGCATCAAATATTGTGCGATGGCTTTGGGTGTTCTAATCGTCCTGGCAGGCGTATATATCCGGCTATTCCACAGCGAAGAAGACGACCCGGCAGGCTTTCTGGCCATGTGCATGGTGACTACCTTCGTTTCGGTCGTGGTAGCTACTGCTGCAGCTCTATTTGAAAAAATATTGCAGCATGCAACCGACATGAAATCAGAAAATGATCTGACAATTTGAGCTATGGCAATTGTAGTAAACTTAGATGTGGTTATGGCCAAGCGGAAAATTTCGCTGAACGAGCTTTCCGAAAGAGTCGATTTGACCCTATCCAACCTTTCTATCCTGAAGACAGGCAAAGCGAAAGCCATTCGTTTCAGCACCCTGGAGGCAATTTGCAAAGCCTTGGACTGTCAGCCCGGTGACTTACTGGAATATGTAGAGGATAACCCCGAAGCATGAATCCCTTACAGCAGGTAAAGGGGAGGTAGTTCATTGATTTGAATTTTATGTCCTGAATTCAAACCATTTTCTTAAATAACCAAGCCAATAATTGCGTTTCGCGCACACAACCAATTAAATTTTAAAACAAAATTAGTCGTAAATTGAAGCAGCACCAGATGGCTAGCCATCCGGGTTAATAGAAATTTACCCGGTGTGCTTTTTCCTTACAGCAGATCATCGTCGAACATGAATGTAAGCGTTTTCATTCCACACATAGCATTGCAAAAATATGTCCTTAACCTTTCCACCATCCATGCAATCCTTCCAGAGGGCATCGAGGAAGTTGTAACTCCCTATCCTCCTACCCCGTTTCAATCGCTTATGTTCTACTGCAACCACAGGATATCGATGGGTAAGGCCGATGAAAACACTTTTGACAAACAACCACTATCTGTCTTGGTTGGCCCCCAAATTAGACGTGTCAATATTAAAATCCATCAACAACTTAAAGCAATCCGTGTAGATTTTCTTCCCGGTGGACTGTACCGGCTACTTGGCATACCAATGCACGAATTATGCGATGGTGGTTATAATGCTCTGGACATATTCGGGATCGAAATGAAAGCAGTAAACGATCAATTGCAACAAATAGAGGATTTACATGAGGGTAAAATCATTGTTGAGCGATTTCTCCTCAATCAGGCTACAAGACTTAAAACCTACTTACCTTTCGACGGCGCACTATATACCCTATTTAAAAAAAATGGGACGATTCCAATTGAAAAAATAGCTTCCTTGTCCTGCCTGAGTCTTAAACAATTTGAGCGGAAATGTCAGGAACGAATTGGCATGAATCCCAAATTATATGCTCGCATTCTTCGGTTTTCAAAAGCTTACCGGATGCATGAAGCCCATCCAGAATGCAATTGGACTCAAATTGCCTATGAAGCCGGATATTTTGACCAAATGCATCTGATTAGAGATTTTAAGCGGTTTGCCGGGGTTAATCCTTCCGTTATTGAACAACAACTTCTTGCCACACCACTAAGGATGCAAAAGGACTTACCCTGCTAAAATGTCTATTTTATACTATGCCTGTCGCATGAGCCGATCATACTTTTGGTAAAAAAAGATGATTGCAATTTTTCAAAAAAACACATTAACAGTAAGTATGCTTATTACTGTACTGAATTTATCAGGAAGTTCCAGCATTGCCCAAGTAAATTCCAATTCCATATCCGATTCAATTCCTCTGGAACAATTAAGCGGATATAAACAAATACTCTACTATAGTTCTGGGCATAAGGATCGGGCATTAAGTATAGCCGATTTTATGGAGAATGCCGGAATTTATTTCCAAAATGAAATTGGTTTTACTCCGAAAACCACTCTATTTGTACTTGCCCCTGAACATTGGGCTACCTATGCTGCCAAATCACTAAAAGAAGTTTATGGTTTTCCACACAACCTGGATAATGAAAACCTGATAATTGCAGCCGAAAACAATGATTTTTGGAAAAGCTTTCTTCCACCTGTTGACCAACTTTCTGCGGAAATTGCAATACAGGTTAAACTAGCTTATGGCCAATCCGATGGCTCGTATAGCATGCAACCATTCTTCGATTTGCTGGCATTGCATGAAATGGGGCATTCTTATACTTCACAGGCAGGCCTAGAAATGAACCGATATTGGATGGCCGAATTATTTGTAAATATCATGTTGCATACGTATGTCGCCGAAAAGCAACCCGAATTACTACCTGCTTTAGAAGCATTTCCAAATATGGTCTTAAAAGCCGGAACGGCAGATTATCAATACACCAGCTTAGAGGACTTTGAAAAATTGTACCCAACTTTAGGCATGGGCACAAAAAATTATGGATGGTATCAATGCAAACTTCATTCAGCGGCAAAAGACATCTATAATGCTGGTGGTAGCATAGTACTCAAGAAATTATGGACTGCATTAAAAAACCACCAGGAATCGATGACAGACAGCGATTTTGTTGGCATGCTTGAACGCGAAGTTCATATATCAGTAGCCAATGTTTATTTGAATTGGAATAATCATTAATTCTTAAACAATAAAAACCTAGTGGATTTTCTAACTTCAATTTTACGATCGTCAGCCGTGGTTTCCATTTCAGACCTCATTCATTGAAACCGTTGTTGATTAGTGAAAACCAATATTTCTTTTGTTGTATACAAGAGCAATGATATACTACGTTTTATCTGAGACTTGTTGAACATTTGGGAATAAAAGTTGATCATGAACCGCAGAAATTTTTTGAAGACATCCGCCGCAGTGCCGGCCCTGACGCTTCCTTTCGTTCCGCCGGCTCCCTCCAATTCAAATTCCACCAACCGTAAATTGCTCATTTACGGAGGGGATTTCGACCGGGGATTTATGAAATACGCTGCCCTGCTTACCGGAAAGGAAAATCCAAAAATCTGCTTTCTTCCGACTGCAACCGGTGACGCTGCCGGATACGTCATGCGTTGGTTTGAAACTTGCGCTGATTTGGCGATAAGGCCTTTTGTACAGCGATCATTTATTTCTTCCTACAATCAAAAAACATCCTTCGAAGAAATATTCACCAGTATGGATGCCATTGTCGTAGGAGGAGGCAATACACTGAATATGATGGCCATCTGGAAGGCACAAGGGATGGATCTTGCCTTACGCAAAGCCTATGAGCAGGGCGTTCTGTTGGGTGGTGGCAGTGCGGGCTCCCTTTGCTGGTTCGAGCAAGGCACCACGGATTCAAGACCGGGTGACCTGAGTACCGTAGAAGGCCTGGGCTTGATTCCCACCAGTCACTGTCCGCATTATGATGGCGAAGGCGAGCGAAGACCGCTTTATTGGTCCAAAATAAAAAGCGGTGCATACAAAGCCGGGTATGCCTGTGATGACCGGGCAGGGATCTATTTTGAAAATGAAGAAGTAAAACAAGTCGTTGCCCTTAATCCGGAAAGCAACGCCTATTTCGTATCGCTGGAAGGCGGTGAAGTCCAGGAGAAAAAATTGGAAAAATCGATATTGCCTCCTGCCTGGCCTTAAAGGAGCATATTTGATAGGCTTTACCGAACAATTTCCGGCCATTATATTGTTATTAAAGCATGAAGGAACTGTTGCTCGTATTGAAACTACTGTTCCCTTATGCACTAACAAAAAATCAAACATCGCATGAAAAAGGCCTTTTCACTGACCATTGCACTGCTCCTGATAACAACTGCGGTATTCTCCCAGATTTCCATTCGACCCCAAATCGGAATCAAAGCCTCTGACCTTTCTTACGGGACGATTCAGGGTAAATTGACCGGCAAATCCGGCTACATCATCGGGCTGGATTTCCAGTTCGGGCATCCTTTTTATTTTCAGCCCGGGCTGAACATCAACCCGGAGCAGCTGACCATCAAGAATGTGGGCGACGTCCGGATCACCAGAGTGAATATCCCGGTATTGGTTGGCTTCAAGTTGTTTGAACCCAGCTATCAGAAGAGTTTCGGGATTCGTTTTTTTGCGGGCCCCAATTTTGCATTCAAGGTAAACAACACCATTTCCGGGGCCATCAATGACGTCAGCAAAGAGGATTTTAATCAGTTTACGCTATCCGGGATCGCCGGCGCCGGCGTTGATCTGAGTATTTTCTTTCTTGACCTGGGGTATAATTTTGGATTGTCCGATGCGCTGTCGCCACAGGATGTAACGGGCATAAAAATTAACTACTTCCTGGCAAATGCCGGTTTGCGTATTGGCTTTTGATGCGAGCTATCGTTTGACCTGGCATCGGCTGTGCGGTCCACTCTCCGGGTGTAATTCAGTTGTTGAAAAATAGGTGATGGGTATCCCATCCCGACCGCTCTTCATGTAACGCACTTAAAAAATACTTTACTCCATAACACCTTGGTGAGGTTAAGTTGCGTATATTGCATAACTGGTTATGTATCTAATTATGCAACTATGGAATTTTATGCGGCAGCAGGCAAAATAGCCATCGGGAGCAGATTGCGGGCAATGGCACAGACCATTACCACCGAGGCTACCGGCATCTATGCCTTGTACGATGTAGGCTTATCGCCCAAATGGTTTCCGGTCTTCTTTACCCTCACCATCCATCCGGAAAAAACCATCACTGAAATTGCCAATGAGATCGGACATTCCCAGCCATCGGTCACCAAGATCATCAAAGAAATGACCCATGCCGGGCTGGTCAAAAAAAACCCCAAAGCGACCGACAAGCGCCAGCATGCGGTCGGTCTGACCACCAAAGGATTGGATCTTGCAAAGCAATTACAAGCTCAGATTTCGGCCGTCGATGAAGCGCTGGAAGAAATGATTGGGCGTGCTACACACAATTTATGGGAAGCGCTTGCCGAATGGGAATACCTTCTTGCGCAAAAGTCCCTGCTAAACCGGGTGAGGGAGATCAAAAAACGGAAGGATAGCCTAAGTGTTACCATTGTGCCTTACAAGCCTGAATACGAATCCGCCTTTAAATCCCTCAATGAGGCCTGGATAGCTGCCTATTTTGAAATGGAAGAAGCCGACTACAAAGCCCTCGATCATCCGGAGAAAAACATTCTGGCCCGGGGAGGACAGATATTGATAGCCCTGGATCATCAGGAACCGGTGGGCGTATGTGCTCTGATCAAAATGGATGAAGCAGGAGACACCTACGAGCTGGCCAAAATGGCCGTGGCGCCAAAAGCCCAAGGGAAAAACATTGGATTACTGCTTGGACAGGCCTGTATCCTCGAAGCCAAAAAGCTGGGAGCACGAAAGATCTATCTGGAAAGCAATACCGTGCTCAAACCAGCCATTAACCTCTACACCAAATTGGGTTTCCAAAAAATATCCGGACATCCTTCACCATATAAACGGTGCAATATTCAGATGGAACTGAATTTGGTTTAAATAACCTGCTCCGAGGTTTTTAGATCCGGAATACAACCTGTCAGCCAGGAATGTATCCTACCAGGAACCAGAATTCCTCGCTTAATTATCAGGATGTGTCTATCTTATCCATTCAATGAATTGAAGCCAAATATGAATTCAGTACATTTTCCCAGGTTGATGTTTGCTCTGTGCATTGCCCTAACCTGTTTTGGGACCGACGCATCCGGGCAAAACCGGATGGCTTCACGCGACACCCTTCCTTTTCAATTAACCCCATCCAATAACCTGCTTTTGCAAGCAGTGATCAATGCGAAGGACACCGTGACCCTGATGTTTCACACTGCAGCAAGCGGCATAACACTTATTGCGGATGCTTCAGACAAGATGCCCTCTGTCTCCTGGAACCGAAGCGAAGAGGTTACCAGCTGGGGCGGCACCAGTCAGGCGAAGGTCAGTACCGGTAATGATCTTCAGATTGCATCATTGCGGTGGGACAGCCTGACCATCTGGCAAAACGAAAACTCGGGACCAGGCAGTGACGGTAAATTTGGCCCGGATCTTTTTGAGGGCAAAGCCGTTGAAATCAACTACGATCAGCGTTATCTGGTTATTCACCAGGACCTGCCCGAAATAGCCAAAAATTTTGAAAAAATAGCGATGACCCGTGACGGAGATATGTTCTTTGTGGAGGGCACCTGCCGGATTAACGATAACGTGTACCCCAATCTTTTTTTGATCCATTCCGGCTATGGCGGCACGATACTCTTTGATGATGCATTTGCTGCCAATCATAATATGAGTGCACAAATCCCAGTTTACGACGAACAAAAGCTTAAGGACTCCTATGGCAATGAAATCATTGTCAAAAAAGGATTATTACCCGAATTCGTGGTGGGGCAAACTACTTTTACGGAATTACCGGCAGGTTTTTTTGAGGGTGCAATTGGCCGTCAAAAGGTGAGCGTACTCGGCGGTAATTTATTAAAACGATTCAACTGGATTTTTGATCAAAGCCGAGCTTTCGTTTACCTCTCCCCCAATAAGCAGGCAAATCTTGCTTTCACCAACAACTGATCGACTGTGTATCCCTAATTTGGAACACGCTTTCCGGATTATGGGATATGTGGGTTACGGCAAAGAAACAGGTATTCGGTCAGCAACTTCCAGAATTCGTCCACCTATCATCGTATCCGAAAAGACCTTTAGCCTGCTAATAAGTAGCCCGGCCATCCACCGTTTCCTTCGATGCAATGTTGTATTTTCATAGCCATTCGGACTTCCTGAAGTACAAATTGTGGGTATGAAATGGTTTAAAAAAATAATTTATGTGTTCCTGGCGCTGCTTGGGCTGATTTTCCTTTTCGGTCTGGTTTTAGCCTTTTGGCCTGCGACCCATAGGGTCACTAATGAAGGCATCACACGGCAGGAAGCAGCAACACTTCGCCAGCAATACGAAAGCCCGCATCAACTATTTACCGCGTCCGATGGAGAAACCCTGTTTCTTCGTGTGTGGAATCCAGATTCTATAGAACCCCGCAAAAGGGATATTGCTGTTTTGATTTTTCATGGTTTTACTGCTTACAGCGGCCCTTATGATATGGCAGGCATTCCATTCTCCGAAGGCGGATACACGACCTTCGGACTTGACTACCGGGGCCACGGTCTCTCCGGAGGCAACCGTGGTGACAGTCCCGGAAAAAAACGGTGGATCGGCGATCTGACCGATGCCATAAAATATCTGCGAAGCCAGGGCTATGCCCGTATTGTCGTCCTTGGCCACAGCCTGGGAGTAGCGGCAGCGATGTGTACGGCGGACTCCGTTCCCCAGGAAATATCCGGACTCGTCCTGTTATCAGGTGCCTATGAATCGCGACCGGGTATCAACAAACCCATTCCCTTATTCCAACAAGTCCGGATCCTGGCCAGTGCCCTATTTCGTCCAGCCTACCAGTCTGTAGAATATTACCGGGAAGGCATGCATATGACCGCGGACAGTCTGTTTACTTACCATTACACCCCTCGGTTTTTCACCATGCTGGATGTGAAGAAGCTGCGACTGCCGGAGGATCTGAATATTCCTGTGTTGGTGGGCGTGGGTGATCGTGATGAGTTGTTTTCGGTGGAAAAGGTGCAGGAATTCTTTGATCTGATTCCAGGGAATAAAAAACAACTAATCGTTATGAAAAACACCACCCACGCAGAAATACCCCGGGAGAGCTGGGAAAAAATTGTCCAATGGCTGGATCAAACGTACTTGGACTAATCTCATTAACTGCTTTGACACAGCTTCCACCAGGAGGGTTGGCGACCTGACCGGACTACAGAAAGGCGTTTCAAAGCAATCCCCAATCGGTGGCTTTTTTGATCATCCCGACGGAGTTTTTTACATCCATTTTGACAAACAGGTTACGTTTATGGGTAGCCACCGTATTGACGCTTACGTAGAGCTCGTCCGCGATTTCCTGTGTCGTGAATTCTTTGGCGATCAGTTTGATCACTTCCAATTCTCTCTTTGTAATCTGGGGCATTTGGCCTTGTAAGGGTTTAGGCCTTTCATTGAGGCTCTCTATCATTTTTGAGGTCAGGTGCGCACTTAATACCCGTCGTCCGGCGTGGGCATCTTTAATTCCTCTGATCAATGTTTCTTTGGATGAATTTTTCAACAGGTATCCCATGGCACCCCGCTTGAACAGGGAGGTAATAATGCTGCCTTCATCATTCGTTGTTAAAATTAAAATTTTCAGGGCGGGCTGTAGGGACAAGGCATGCATGATCGTCTCCAGGCCGTCCATTACGGGCATCTGCAAATCCAGCAAGAGTACATCCACTTCGTGTTTTTTGAGGCATTCCAAGGCTTGCAAACCATTGGATGCGGTACCTACCACCTGGATGTCAGGTTCATTGACCAACATGGCTTTTAAGCCATCCAACAAGATCTGGTGATCATCTGCCAGGAAAATTCGAATCATTTTATCCGCATTAATATCAGTTATTGATTGGAATCGGAACATTTATGGTTACCATAGTCCCTTCGCCGGGACGACTATCTATCTCATAATCTCCACCCATGAAATGGGCGCGAAAATCAATGCTTTTCAATCCCATGCCCTTATTGGCATCGATCCGTTTCGGGTCAAAGCCCACGCCATTATCTTCGATCGTCACGTTTAACCATTCGTCGCTAAAAGTTAGCTGCAAAAGCACTTCGGAAGCCTGTGCATACTTGACAATATTGTTGTAACATTCCTGGATAATCCGGTAGATCATAATATTGAATTGATCACCCAGTTCCTGTTCTTTGCCGTATACATTAAACTCCGTATGGAATGGATGTGAAAAGTTCATCCGGTTGACCAGGTCATTCAGCGCATTGGTCAATCCAACCTTTTTCAAGGCCTGGGGCATCATTTCGTGAGCCATTTTCCGCACTTCGGTACAAGCCTCGTCGATCATGTCACTGGCTTTGTCATAGACCCTGCGCGTGCCGGAATCATCAAATTCTATGTACAAACTGCTCATATTGGCTTTGATCGAAGAAAGCAAGTTGCCTAATCCATCGTGAAGATCCCGGGCTATTCGGGATCGTTCCTGTTCTTGTCCTTCAAGGAGTGATCGCATCGCAATAATCTGCTGTTCTTGTTTGGCTTCAGCCAGCAACAAACTATTCCGACGCATCCTGTTTTGATACCAAAGAAATCCTATGATGGACAAGGCACCAATCAGTGATAGAAATAGTAGTAATAGATTCACTTGATTTGCTTTTTTTTGGTTCTTGAAGGCTGCTTCCAGTAACCTCCGGTTTAATATTTCTTTTTCATATTTATTCTGGAGGCCTGCCAACGCTGCCAAACTGGAAGGATTCAACTTCTGTTTTTCGTCAAATCTTTTTAGTGAATCCAGCATCAGGTAGGCATCCTGATAGGCGTCATTCACCAGATACCAGTAGCGCTTGGCGTCCAATATGATGTACTGAAAATCAGGACGGTCGGCAATGCCCGGAAAAGATTCGGCCTTTTCCAGCAGGTCCATAACCCCGGTGAAACCGATTTGTCGAAATTCGGGCATAATTGCGGCGGTATCCTCCCCTTTCTGGATGACCTCACTGATCAGATTAGCCATATGTATCAGTGTTTCAGCCTGGGCAATATTCCCCGATTTTTTTCGCACGGTATGCGCCTGGATGTCAAATTTTACCGACTCTCCGAACCTTTCCATTTGCCGGTTGGATTCGGCCAGCCCATGGTATATCCTCCCTAGTTTGAGCTGATTGACCGGATGCTGAGATTCTTCGTATCTCAAAGCCGCCAGGTATTTATCGATAGCCTGTGTCGGCGCTTGCATTTCATTCAAACAAGCCCCCCAATTATTTAAGATTAAAGCCTGACGATCCAGATCTCCGGATTCCAGGTAATAGTTGTAGGCATTCTGGAAGGAGGAAATTGCCTGGTCATAAATTCCATAATCCATAAACATGACCGCCTGTGTATTGCTCGTAAGTCCAAGTCCATCAAGCTCGTGAATGGCGTCAAATGCATAAAGGGCACTATCCAGATAGCGTGTTTTTAACTCCATCTCTTCATAGGGATGACACCAGGCAAGTGCATAATAGGATTTTCCGATCAGGTGCTGCCAGCGATGTTCTTTGGCTATTTTTAATGCATCCCTGGCGTACTGGACCGCTTCATCGCCGGCATATAAAAATAAAGCCAGATCGATCCGTGCTTCACATTGTAAGGAATCGTTGGGTGCTTGCTGAATTTTCTCTTTCAAGCTATCCAACACATAAGGATCCTGCGCAGATGCATACGCAACATAAAAAATTAAGACCAAACACAGTTGAATTTTCATGCATCAACGATCCTGGTTGAGAAGAAGAACCTTTAGGTGCCTTTTAAAGCCGGTTATGGCCATTTCCAATATAGCCAATTCCTGCTGATACCAACGACCCGAACGCTGTCGGGGATCCAGGCAACAAACCTGATTTCGGCAAAGATAGGGCGTATGGCGCTACCGCGAAATCGCACGAATGCATGAATCCATGACTCACACAATTAGGTGATATAAACTACCAGAAACGGTGATTTTGTAAAACCATGGATATGGGTGAAGACCAGCGAGGGATTAGATCGGAAATTTGCAATGCAACATGTATGAAATGCTGCACGAATTATTAACGATATTATTAAAAGGGATAACTCCTGCAAAATCACAAGCAAAATGAAACGGACTTTCGGTTTTTTTATTAGTGTTCTCTTTTACCTGGTTGGATTTGCCGGCCTGATGTATCTTATTTTGTGGATTGGTAATTTTATCCCCATTAATCAAATGGGGGAACCTCAGACACGAAATATCGGCTTAACCCTATTGATTAATTTTGGAATTGTCGCGGTTTTCGGAATTCAGCATTCCGTGATGGCCCGGAAAAACTTCAAAGAAACATGGACAAAAATTGTCCCTAAACATCTGGAACGTAGCCTATATGTATTGATTTCCGGATTTTTATGTGTCGGTATTGCCCTGTTCTGGTCACCGATTGATGGTACGTTATGGCAGTTGGAAGCCGGCTCAATAGGTTATTACGTCATGTATGGCATATTTTTCCTGGGCATAGCCGTGCTCCTGGCGAGTACATTCCTAATCAACCATTTCGAATTATTTGGCTTGCAACAAGCTTACCTGCACATGATGAAACGCAACGCCCGCCGGCCCCGGTTCACTACGTTTGCGTTGTACAAAATGGTTAGACACCCGATCTATCTAGGCCTATCGATGATCTTTTGGGCCACACCAACGATGTCAATGACTCATTTTCTTTTGGCCACACTTTTTACGGCATACATATTCGTAGGTATTTACTTCGAAGAAAAAGATTTGATCAAGGAATATGGCAAGCTTTACGAAGAATACCGTACACAAGTTCCATCCCTGGTACCCTTCACCAAGTTCGGCGCCAAGAATACTGCAACGGTCAACGAAACTCGTGTAGGAAACATATCCTAATCCCGGACAATAATTTGGGAAATTTGATTGCTCTGAAGATCAGAACCTCTTGTTCTGATCTTTTTTATTTTCAATCAATTAGTGTCCTGAAATAACTTTTTGTTCTATACTGCATTAATGCCGAACCTCAACACAGTCGCTGACATGTGCGATTAGGCTAGGGAATCCAGGGGTATCCGACGCCCATTTGGCCTCCGATAATCCCCGCAACTTTATCAATTGACTCTGTGATAAACGCTCTTTCCGGAAATTCAAATGCAAGATGTCCTTTATCTATCGCATTTTTTAGCGATCTTAGGCTATCGCCCGAATCCTAAATTAAAACCGGATGACGCTTAAAATCACGGGTATTATTGGGCTTTTGCTTCTTATTATCAGCCGATTGCTGCTCATGCAGGGCGATGCATTTATCCAGTCACAGGCACCTTTTGATTTCGCGCATCTCTTTATGCTGGTGGGCTCTTTACTCTGTTTGGCTTTTTGTTTTGTTTTCCCCAAAAGCATCTTCAATTCCATTGCAGTACCAATGATTGTGTTAGGAGTTATCGCTCATTGCGGGATGTGCGCGCTGGATTTTACGTTGTGGAGTTTTGGAGCGGATGAAGAAGGCCGCAATGCATTGGTGGGCCATCTGATGACATCACCAAAGTTATGGTACCCCTATTTTGTCATCGGCCCCGCTTTTCTGTATGCCGGACTGACTACTCAATCCTGGTATTTTATTCTACGTCGCACCATCGCCAGTATCATCGCATTGTCCGGAGGATTTGCTATCGGGTTGGGTCAAATGATCTGGCAAAACCAACTTATCGTCCTGGCAGGGACCATAGCATTAACCATCGGTTTTACCTGGCTTCTGTGGCCATTAAACAAAATCCAGGAGGAAGCGATGCAAGGATGATGGAGAGAAAGCACTGCAATTTCATCAAAGAACACCGGTCGATCCAATCAATCCTAATAATCACCTTACTGGGCATTACCATGGCAGGATTGTACGGGCAAAAGAAACCTGCTGATCCGTTAAAACCTGTCATTTCAAATCTGCCTGCAGCCAATCCCTCTGAAGTGGGGATGCGGATGGATACCATTTCTCACTTGCTTGAGCTCATCCGACAAACTAATCATCCGGACTTTCGTGGCCTGATTGTATTTAAAAATAATAAGCTGGTGGTAGAGGAGTATTTCAATACTTTCTGGCGCGCAACCATTGAAGATATCCGCTCAGCCGGCAAAAGTATTACCGGGATACTTGCCGGGATAGCAATCGATCAAGGTTTGATAACATCCGTCGACCAGAGGCTTGATGCTTTTTTTCCAGCCTTTAGCAAGCATAAAGGTCAGTCGATACGTATTCGTGATCTCCTGGCTATGTCTTCGGGGCTCGATGCAGATGACAATAAAAATAATTCTCCGGGAAATTTTACCAATTGGGTTCTGGAGGATGACTGGATTCAATTTGCACAAACACTTCCTGAGGTTTTTCCTCCCGGAAGCAGATATGTCTACAATGACGTCTGTCCCATGCTGATTGGAGAAATTATCCAGAAGGCTTCCGGAATGACCTTGGCTACTTTTGCGGAAAAATATCTGTTTGCGCCATTGGGCATCGAGGAATATTACTGGTATTCAGCTCCAAACGGTCATACGGTCCCGATGGGGAACCTCTACCTGTCCACGCTTGATTTTGCCAAAATTGGCTTATTACTATTGAATGAGGGAATGTGGATGGGGAGCCGGGTGGTAAACCAGCAATGGATTCAACAGCTGAGCAAGCCCCGGTTCGATCTATCATCCGTTGATTCATTTGCTCAAGGCTATGGTTATTTTTGGTTTACAGGTACCAAGGTGTGGAAGGCAAAATCCATCCGGTATTATTACGCTTCCGGCAATGGTGGAAATTTATTGTTTATTGTCCCTGAGTTTCAAATGGTGGTAGCGCTCACATCAACTGCCTATGGACAAGGATACGGCCATTTTCGTGGGCACAGAATCTTTGAAACCTTATTACACGCGATAAATTAACTCCCGAACTAGCCTGACTGCCCAATCGATCCTCCGGATCAAGGTGACCCCAATGATAAGAAAATGATGCCTGACCGGGTGCGCTATACTCGTGGATTACAATGCACTACGACCGCCCATTATAGGCCAGTGAAGGTATGACCTGTCTGCATATTGGCACAGAAAAACAGGAAGCTTAATGGGTTATCATTGCGCCAGCCTGGATAATATTCTAACTTTGAATATCATTACAACAACGGTGGCACATGATTAAAGCAACGACTAGCGCAAAGAGAGTGCGGTTCAAAGGCAATCCTCGTAAGGAGTTATTCATTCAGGATCTCCGTAAAAGAGTTGCCAATTACTTTGATGAAAATGGGATCAGTCCATACGCCAATACCGAAATGTATCTAAAAACTGCATTTGCTATGGTAAGCTGGATCGCCACCTATGCCTGGATCATGTCGGACACCTTAAGCGAACACCCCATTGCGTTGTACCTGGTTTACCTCTTGCTGGGTTACATCCATATCTTCATCGCTTTTAACATCATGCATGATGCCACCCATAATGCCTATTCTTCCAATAAATATGTCAATAAGATCCTCGGATACAGCATGGATTTTATCGGGGGCAACCAATATCTATTCCGCCGGATGCACGGTGCACATCATGGATATGTGAATATTCACGGTATCGATGTAACCCTTGAAACACATGGGCTGTTCCGGTTCACACCTGATGAGCCCTGGCTGCCCCGGCACAAATACCAGCATTACTACACCTTCATCCTTTACGCCCTGGCGATGCTTCAGTGGGCGACGATCAAAGACTTCAAGTGGTTTTTTGGTGAGGCTCATATCGGCAATCAAAAAAACATCAAGCATCCGCTGAAAGAGTATGTCATTTTGTTCATCGGCAAAACGGTCTTTTATGGACTTACACTGGTGCTCCCCATCATCTTTTTATCCGCCCCCTGGTACACCATTTTAGGTGCATGGGTCTTTATGCATGTGCTGCCGGGATTAACTTTTGCTTTGATCTTCCAGGTGACCCATGTTTACGATGGGACCACCTACCCTATTCCGGATGATGAGGGCAACATCGACAATAATTACGCGCTTCATGTCCTGGAAACCACTGCGGATTTTTCAAGACATAGCAGGTTAGGTTCCTGGCTTATGGGAGGCATCAATATCCATGTGATCCACCATATACTTCCACAGGTTTGTCACGTCCATTACCCTGCCCTTACCAAGATCCTGAAAGAAACATGTGACGATCATGGTATTGAATACCAGGAAAACCGAACATTTTGGATGGCTCTAAAGAAGCATTATCAAATCCTGAAACATCTAAGTACACCCGATGCCACTGTTCCCCGCGTAGGAAAAAGCGCATCCCTGGTGTAATCCGCTCCTGTGTCGATTCAATCTTGTGCCAGGTCTAAATTCTAATTACGGCAGCTACCGGTGGGATAATTTCGGCGTGAAATCATTCACAACCGCACATGATCCCTTATGGCGTACTAATCGGCCTGGTGTTCCATTACAGCCTGAATACATTCGGCTTGTCGACGAACTGGATACAGGAAAACCAGGAAGGCTATTCCATTTATTACACACCCAGTGACGCGGCTGATCTCACAGCTTACCGAATGGCATTTCAGCGGGGTATCCGCCGGTCCCAGGAATTTTTCGGAAAACCGTATATACAGCATTTTGACATTTATATCCATCCCAACCGCGCTTCTCTGGACAGCACCTGGCAATCCGACTGGGGAGCGCCTGCTTTTAAATCCGAATGCTGGATGGTCGCCAGCGGAGTGGCCGGGAGACTTGATCTGATCGCTCCCAATCGATGGGATGCCGATGCCTGCGAACATCCAACGATGGACACCACAGCAACGCAGAATCTTATCGCCCATGAATTGGTGCATGTGTTTCACGGCCAGCTCAATCCAAGTCCGGATTTCAGCGAGGTAAGTGGCCTTGACTGGTTTGTGGAGGGATTGGCAACTTATGCCTCGGGGCAATGCGATTCGCTGCGGATGGCAACCGTCCTTGAAGCATTGAATGAGGATAAAATACCGGGGCATCTTTCCGCATTCTGGACTGGCAGTCTACGTTATGGATTGTCCGGCTCTCTGGCTATGTATCTGGATGCGCACTATGGCCGGGAAATCATCTATCAACTCCTCGCCTGTACCGACCTGAACGCCTTACTTGATAAACTTGGCGTCGACGAAGCAACGCTTCTGCATGATTGGAAGGCATACGTCAAGAGCCTGTAAGCACGCGATTGTTGGCTGGTCCTGTACCTCAATGCCGCCAAGTTTTTGTTTCCTCGATAGCCCGCCAAAACTCCTTCGTTGCGACGTACGGATCGGCGTTGATCATAAGATACAGCGATCCATTAGAATCGGGCACAACGACCGGCTTACCATTATCATCAATTCCGGTACATCGCCAACGTTCCACACCGGTAAGATAATCCGGCCGCATCAACGGAATGGCAGCTGGCGTATCACCATCTTTTTCCATATAAACCGGAGGATGAACCGGGTGATGTTTTTCAAGCATCCAAATATAAAATGAAGTCGAAGGGATAACGCCATTTTCAAGATCCTGGCTAATCCTCAGCTTGCCTGTCAGAGGGCGTCCTTTAAGGAATACGTGGCTATAAGGTGTGTCATCTTCGGAATCTGAAATGGATACGCATCTGAATTTTCGGATGACAATGGCCCAGGCCCAGGAATCCAATCCAGCATTATACGTTTCATGTAATGTCCCAAAAATACCACAAACGACCACTCTATCTGCAATCTGTGGTTCCTGCAAGTAGGCATCTGCTATCGCCGTTAACTGCCCTCCGGCAATTATGACAAGAGGCTTCTCCGGCGACGCTTGCATTGCAGCATGCACAATGACCTGGCCTGCGGCACTGTTTAAGGAAGGTGTATCCTCTATATGATTTGATTTGGGTCGCAATAAGGAGATAAACGGTCCGGCCGTCGCATCAGGCAAGTTAATCAACCCACTTTGCCTAGCTTTATCAATAATTTGCTGGCGCCCGGCAACGAACAAATCATATTCATTTTTATCTCCGCTATAGCTGGTAATTATACCTTTCAGATTAATACTACCGGCACTGGCCAACGAAAATAAATACTCATCCGTGTACATGTCACGATGATCATCGTTATCATAAATTACCGGGCAATTCTTGTCAAAAGGAATTGTGTCGACAGCTTCGGTTGATGACGATGACATCCAATATGCAAAAACGACAACCAGAGCAGGCAAGCAGAATAAAAGCTTCATCCGTCCAAATACTAATTGCCAATTTAACTCTTTAATACAAAATACTACCTCAATGAACCAAAGGCAAGACAATACTATCCACCCTGCTGCATTTTATATTTGATTTCCATAATAAAATAAACACCTCATGTGCCTAAGATAAAAGCAGACCGGAAAGCGCTGATAAGATGGAAAATATACATTGACCGGGCAAAAATGTATGTCGGCTATGTTCAGTTCCTGATGATCGCATTTGTCCTCCTGAAGGCCTACAAAGACAGCTTTTTGGGTAGGTTAATTTTTGATCATTTGGCCATATCGATCCCACTTATCCTAATCGTTTTTGTCCTGTTGTCCTTAATTGTTGGACGGGTTGATACCTTATTAGGATTACGGGAGGAGGAATTACGCAATTCTTCCTCCTCCAATCCGGTCATGCGGGATATCCAACAAAATCTGGAGGATATAAAAAGGACATTGATAGAAATTGAATCTTCAACCAGGGCATCCTGACCCAATATTGTCCCCAGAGCAATTCTGACTTTAGAGGGACACCAAGGCAGCATTTCAGCAGCGTGCCTCCGGGTCGATCCAATACCATTCGCGGAGAATGTTGAAGAAATCCTGTATTTAACCTCCAGCGGGTCTTCAGGATCACCTGTCCCTGATCCGACAACTGGCCGTCAAACACTATAATGTCGTGGTCAGAAAGACTACTTTTGCAAGCGAATGCAGAGAAGATGCGCATTGATGTGATCATACCGGCCTATAATGAAGAAAAGTCGATCGGGCTGGTGCTGAAAGACATGCCTTGGTCTCTGGTCCGGGAAGTTATCGTATGCAACAATGCCAGTTCTGACCGCACGGCCGAAGTTGCCCAAAAGCTGGGTGCAACGGTTTTGACGGAAACGCGGAAAGGTTATGGCAGTGCCTGCCTCAAAGGAATCTCATACCTAAAATTAAAACCAGCAGCCGAGCAACCGGACTTGGTGGTCTTTCTGGATGCCGATTACAGCGATCATCCGGAGGAAATGCCTTTATTGGTGGAGCCTATTCTCCATGATGGAATGGATCTCGTGATCGGTTCCCGCGCGTTGGGGAATCTGGAACCTGGTTCCATGCAGCCGCAGCAGATCTTTGGAAATTGGCTGGCTACCACCCTGATCCGGATGATTTACAGGTATCATTTTACCGACCTGGGACCGTTCCGGGCCATCCGGTGGGATAAATTGCAGGCACTTGAGATGGCAGATCCTAACTTTGGCTGGACTGTAGAAATGCAGGTAAAAGCTGCCAAGCATCAATTCCGATGTACAGAGGTGCCGGTATCTTACCGCCGGCGCGTGGGTATATCCAAAGTCTCCGGCACCCTTAAGGGGACTTTTCTGGCCGGGCAGAAGATCTTGTGGACGATATTTAAGCTGATGTAATGGTTTGGTGGACCTGGATCGGATATATTTTGGTTGGCTTTTATGCCCTGGCCTTGTTTTATGTACTGGTATTCTGTTTGTCTCAACTGCATTTGTTGTGGCTGTACGCAAAGCATCAACAGCGCCCGTCGCAGAGCCCGCCGCCTCCGCCGCCCAGGTGGCCTCCGGTCACGGTCCAACTACCTATCTATAATGAAATGTATGTCGTCGAGCGACTCATACGCAACATCATGATGCTGGATTATCCGCGGGACCTTCTGGAAGTACAGGTTCTGGACGATTCCAATGACGAGACGGTAGCGATTGCCGCGCGCATCGTCCAGGAATATCGCTTACAGGGATATCACATCCGGCATATCCAGCGACCAGAAAGGCAGGGCTACAAAGCAGGAGCGCTGCAATACGGTTTGGAGCAGGCTACCGGCGAATACATTGCGATTTTTGACGCCGATTTTCTACCTACTCCGGATTTTTTACGGCAGACAATACCCTGGTTTACCAATGCAAACGTGGGTGTTGTGCAGACGCGCTGGGAGCACCTCAATGAATCCTACTCTCTGATCACAGCCTTGCAGGCATTCCAGTTGAATGTGCATTTTTCAGTGGAACAAACAGGGCGGCAGGAAGGACAATATTTGTTGCAATTCAATGGTACAGGAGGGATCTGGAGACGACAGACCATCATTGATGCAGGTGGCTGGCAGCCCGATACGCTTACTGAAGATCTCGATCTCAGTTACCGGGCGCAGCTGAAAGGTTGGAAAATCCAGTATTTGGAAAACCTGGGGTCACCCGCCGAACTCCCTGCCGAGATGAATGGACTCAAATCCCAGCAACACCGCTGGATGAAGGGCGGCGCAGAGACGGCCAAAAAGAACCTACCCCGCGTGTGGGAATCCGCATTACCACTGAGTAAAAAGATTCATGCCACCCTGCATCTGATGGCCAGCGCTATTTTCGTGTTTGTTTTTATGATCGGGGTTTTCAGTGTTCCGGTATTGTTTCTTACCCGGTTCCTGGGTATTAACATTCAATATTTTGCCTGGTTTCTGACAGGGATGCTAGCCGTTGTAGCCGTTTATTTCGCAGGCAATGTTACCACAGGCTGGTCGCAGGGTTCATGGGGCAGGAAAGTCCTGAAGTTTTTGGTTTTGTTCCCGGTATTTCTTTCTTTGTCGATGGGCTTGTCTTTGCACAACTCGGTGGCTGTGTTTCAGGGATGGCTAGGCCGTAAATCTTCATTCGTGCGCACCCCCAAATTTAATATCAGAAGTCTTACCGATTCGTTCCGTAACCATCGATATCTGGCACATTCCATTTCTGGCCTGACCGTTTGGGAAGGTGTTTTGACCCTCTATTTTTTGGCCGCTGTGGGATTAGGGATCTATTTTGGCATCACCTCGTTTATTATTTTTCATGTGATGCTAGCCTTCGGTTATGGGATGATCTTCTATTATTCATTGCGTCATCTGGAGGTTAGGTAATGCAAGCGATTTTATATGCGGCCCCGATGGGGCCGGGTATAATACCTAATAATCCAGGCTAACAATATTTGGTCCCGATGGGACCGGGTTCCGATTGAATTCTGAGGTGATCGCTGTTTGGTCCTGATGGCCCACTGGAATATGCCTGAAAATCCAGGCTAACAATATCTGTTCCCGACGGGGCCGGGATCCGAATTTTTTTCTGAGGTGATCGCGGTTTGGTCCCGATGGCACCCGGGAATAACACCTGAAAATCCAGGCTAACCGAATCTGGTCCCGATGAGACCGGGTCCCGAAATGATTTCTGAGGTGATCGCAGTTTGGTCCCGATGGGACCGGGTTCCGATTGAATTCTGAGGTGATCACTTTTTTGTCCCGATGAGGCTCTGGAATATACCTGAAAATCCAGGCTAACCGGATTTGGCATCGATAGGACCGGGTTCCGAATTGATTTCTGAGGTGATCACGGTTTGCTCCCGATGGCCCCCGGGAATATGCCTGAAATTCCAGGCTAACCGGATTTGGCATCGATGGGACCGGGTTCCGAATTGATTTCTGAGGTGATCACGGTTTGCTCCCGATGGCCCCCGGGAATAATTCCTGAAATTCCAGGCTAACCGGATTTGGCATCGATAGGACCGGGTTCCGAATTGATTTCTGAGGTGATCACGGTTTGCTCCCGATGGCCCACTGGAATATTCCTGAAATTCCAGGCTAACCGGATTTGGCATCGATGGGACCGGGATCCGAATTTTTTCTGAGGTGATCGCAGTTTGGTCCCGATGAGGGCCGGGAATAATACCTGAAAATCCTGGCGTACCGGAATTGGTCCCGATGGGACCGGGTTTACGCGGAATATCTGAGGTGATCGCGGTGATGCTGTTTTTGAAAGGACCTGGTATATCTCGTGGAAAATCATAAAATTAATCGCCAAGGGGTCCGAAATTATATACCTTTCAACCGCGGGGATAACATTCCCCGGCACAATCCCCATGCTTACATCAAACAAAAATAATCCGATCCATAACGCCAACCGCATGATGGGAATCGCTGCCGGGTTGATCTGGCTGGCAGGTATCGGATGGCTCGGTTATTTTTCGGAACAGACTCATTTTTATGGCATCCTGGCCGGCTATGCGGTGGCATTCGGTGCATTTGGTTGGTTATTGGGGTTACCCAGGGAGAGTCTATCCATCCGGTTTACGATCCTCTTGGCAATATTCGGCAGACTGCTTTTAGTGGGAAGTGTTCCTTTGTTATCCAATGACATTTACCGGTTTTTATGGGATGGCCTGCGCTGGCTGGATGGGGCTAATGCATATGTCGGAACTCCGACGCAGGTGATCACTATCTTCGCCCGTGATCCAAGCTATGCCAACTTGTATCCACTCCTAAATTCGCCGGATTATTATTCTGTTTACCCACCCCTGCTCCAGATCCTCTTTATCCCGGCTGCGATCCTATGGCGCTCAACGGGCTCGTTGATCGCAGCGGCTTTAGTCCTGCGCATCTTTCTTTTATTTGGCGATCTGGCTACCTGGGTCGGCATGAAGCAGCTAAAAATACCCATTCATAGACGATGGTGGTATTTTCTGAATCCTCTGGTCGTGGTAGAGGTGTTTGGCAATCTGCATGCAGAAGGAATAATGGTTGGCTTTCTGGCACTAGGTCTGGGGTGGCTCGCACAACGAAAGGATGTTCTGGTTTCCGGATGGGCATTTGCTGCTTCGTTAAGTACAAAATTGGTCACAGCCATATTTGGACCTATCCTTTTACTGACTGTAAAACCCCTTAAGCGGATGACCTGGCTGATGGTTGCCGCCGGGTGTACCCTGATCCTTGCCATTCCACTCATCAGCGCTTTGTGGAAAGGCGGGTTTCTGGACAGTCTCGATCTCTACTTCCGGAAATTTGAGTTCAATGCCGGGTTGTATTACCTGGCAAGAAGTATCGGTCAGGCATTTACTGGTTTTAACCCCATTGCTTACATCGGCCCCGGACTTGCGCTCATTGGGGCTTTATGCATCCTTATCATTGCCTTCTGGCCACGCAAACGCACCGTAGCACACCTACAGGAAGGCTTGGTATGGACCATGATGGCTTATCTCCTGACCACGACGACACTCCATCCCTGGTACCTGGTCACCCTGGTCTTCACCGGAGTTCTGGCCGGCAGGAGATTTCCACTAGCCTGGAGTTTTTTGGCCGTTTTCAGTTACAGTCATTATCTCCATGGCGATTTCCACGAACGCTTTATTTGGATAGGGGCTGAATACGCTTTACTACTGGCAGCTGTCATAAGCGATTATTGGACACCGGAGTCGACCAGGATGGAAAAGGTAGCCTAACGAAAAGCGAAAAGACCTAAACACGCTGGCCTGTCAATACCTTTACTTCTGAATTAAACGTTTATTTTGCATTGATTTCAAGCCGGAATGGATTTTCAAAAACAACACCTATCTACATCCCTGAGCCCTTTGCGGTTCGTTTTGATGCTGGCCTTCGCAGCCATCCTGGCCTGGTGGAGCAGTGGGTGCTTTAAGATTGATTACTACACCCACAACGACGCCTTTTTGACGTTTTCAAAAGATACACTACGGTTTGACACGGTGTTTACTGATGTAGGAAGTGCAACCAGATCGATAAGGATCCGGAATCCCTACGATCAATTTATCCGGATCAGCCGGATAGCCCTGGAACGTGGACGTGCCAGTAAATTTCGCATTAATGTTGACGGAATAAGCTATCCGGACGGAATCGCTGAGAATGTGGAGATCTGGCCCAAAGACAGCATCTGGGTTTTTGTAGAAGTTACTATCAATCCTGATGAACCGCTTTCTGTCAGCCCTTTTATCCTTGATGAAGACCTTCAGATCGAGACGAATGGCAATCAACAGAAAGTGGTTCTGGAAGCCTGGGGACAAAATGCCAATTACATACCGAACAACCAATTTAAGGGCAAATTAGCCGTACTATCCTGTAACCTGGAACAGGAGAGCTGGGATGATCCCCGGCCTTATGTGCTTTATGGCGCACTTTTCATCGACAGTTGTACCCTTCACCTGCCACCCGGAACCCGTATTTATGTGCACGGAGGAATCGCCCGCAATGATCTCGGCATTTACAACGACGGGCTTATCTGGACCCTGGCTCAGGGCAAGATCGTCAGTGAAGGTACGGTCGACGAACCGGTCATCATCCAGGGAGATCGCCTGGAACCGGAATTCGCGGAAATACCGGGTCAGTGGGGAGGCATCCGACTCGGAGCAGGCAGTAAAGGCAATCAATTCCAATACACCACCATCAAGAACTCCATTGTAGGCATCCGTGCCGATTCGGCGTCCAGCCTGACGCTGGCCAATGTGCGCATTTACAACAATGCGAACATTGGGCTCCTGGGAGAACGTGCTTCCATCCAGGCCTCCAATTCACTTTTTTACAACCAGGGCGCCCAGTCGGTTGCATTTACTTACGGAGGCAATTACCAATTTGATTATTGCACGATCGCGTCCTACGGCAATACATCCGATGCCGTCTACATGGATAATTTCCGGTGCCTGAATGATGAGTGTTCTTCAGTTACCATCTACCGGCTCATAGCCAATTGGCGAAACTGCATCATTACCGGTTCCGGAACCGATGAACTCAATATGGTGGATGCAACCAATGGCAAGGAACCATTCGCCTGGGAAGTCCTGTTTGCAAATTGTGTCGTAAGGGTCAAGGACCTCCTGGATGATTATCCTAATTTTTTATCCCAATGCCGGGATTGTGTTGAAAACAAAGAATACACCGACCCCCTCTTTGTAAATATTGACATGGCGCAATATCAATTGGATACCTTGTCCATTGCCCAGGGAAAAGCGAAGCCATTACCAGGCATTACCGGTGATATTGATGACCAACCCAGGGATAGTGCACCAGATATCGGGTGTTATGAACGACAGGAATAAATGCTAGAACCTTTTTCGAGTTATCCCCCCGATAAAACGAATGATTGACATGAAGTTCGCGACGGTGTTAACTACCCTGACAGGCACACTCTTGTTTTTGAGCTGCCAACCACAGCCTGAAAAGGAAGTCATCGCTGTACCTTTCCCGGCCACTGCTTATGAGGCCGGAATGGTGGTCAGCGGCATGAGGCACCCCGAATGGGGCCAGACGGGAGACTCGCTTCCCTCTTTCAGTTGGCAGGTACCGGTCGAAACCAATAGCCAAAGTGCTTATCGGATTTGGGTTGCTTCATCAAAGGAAAAATTATCCAGACAACAGGGCGATCTGTGGGACAGCGGCAAAGTCACCAGCCCGGCATCTAGCAACATTGTATATGGCGGACAAGCGCTTCACCCGGGTCAATCTTACTTCTGGCAAGTAAGGATCTGGGATGTGGCAGGGATCCCAACGGAATATTCGCCCATCCAACGATTTACCCTGGGTGCCTTTAATACCCCGGGTTATGAAGGTTTACGCATCAAATTGAATGCACCGGCAGCGTTGAAAGCCATCGAGTCAGATCATTATTTCATTGATTTCGGCAAGGATGCTTTTGGGACCCTGGCTTTGTATTATCCGGTCGAAGAAAACGACACACTGACCATACGATTAGGAGAAAAACTGGATAACACCGGGCGTATTGACCGCGATCCGCCGGGAAGTGTCCGTTACCAACTGGTACAGCTTGCCGTGGGCAAGCCCAACTCCAATTTTATCCTTCAACTACCGCCGGATTCACGAAATACGGGTCCGGGCGCCATACTGCTACCGGATTCCATCGGAGTAGTAATGCCGTTCAGGTATGTGGAAATCGAAAATAGTAAGATTCCCCTCCTCCCAAATATGGTGCGGCAGCGTGCCGTATATTATGATTTCGATACGGAGACAAGCCAATTCAAATGCTCGGATACCACTTTAAACAAGGTTTGGGACTTGTGTAAATACACCATTGAAGGCACCTCGTTTGCAGGTATCTACGTGGATGGTGACCGGGAACGTATTCCTTACGAGGCAGATGCCTATATCAATCAACTTTCTCATTATCAGGTAGATCGAGAATATTCACTGGCCAGACGTACCATCATTTATTTGATGGACCATCCAACCTGGCCAACCGAGTGGCAATTGCACATGGCCATGATGATCGATGCGGACTACCAATACACTGGAAATAAGGAGCTAATCCGACGCTATTATCAAAAACTCAAAAAGAAATGTCTGATGGATCTGGCAGGGCCCGAGGGGCTTATTTCCAGTCTGTCACCCAACCTTAATGGTGCATTCATGGCTTCGCTGGGTTTTCAGGATACAGCCACCAGGCTTCAGGACATTGTAGACTGGCCGCCAGCCCAAAAAGATACCGGTTGGCCATTAGCCACCCCGCAGGGAGAACGCGATGGCTACGAGATGATGCCGGAAAACACCGTTGTCAATGCATTTTATTACCGCAATCTTGAGATCATGGAATCATTTGCCCGGATTCTTGGTAAAACCGAAGAAGCGGAACAATTCCATGATCGGGCTGTTCAGGTCCGTAATGCCTTCAGTTCCATCCTGTTTGACTCCGATCGCGGTGTCTATCTTGATGGCGCGGGATCAACGCATGCATCACTTCACAGCAATATGATGCCTCTGGCATTTGGCCTGGTTCCTGCACAACACATCGCATCGGTCGTAAATTTTATTAAAAAGAGAGGGCTTGCCTGTAGCGTATACGGGGCCCAATATTTACTGGAAAGCCTTTACCAGGCTGATGAGGATCAATATGCGCTAAACATCATGCGCAACACGTCGGATCGCGGATGGTGGCATATGAGTCAATTAGGTTCTACCATGACCCTGGAGGCCTGGGATCTGAAATACAAGCCCAATGCCGATTGGAATCATGCCTGGGGTACTGCTCCTGCCAACATCATTGCCCGCTATATGTGGGGAATCCGTCCGGAGACGCCCGGGTTTGAAACCGTCAGAATTGAACCGAAAATGAGCGACCTGACGACCAGTCTGATTGAGCTGCCAACATTGCGAGGCACCGTAAAAGCTTCATTTGCGAGACACCAGAATGGAAAGACCTACGTCATTTCCATACCTCCCAATACCCAGGGTCTGTTTGTGGTGAGAGAGCAGGTCGAAAGCATCTCCGTTGATAACCAAAAAGTTACTACTCCGGAAATAACGTTAACCAGCGGAGTCCATAAGATCGATGTAAATTTCTAATCGGCCTCCGCGATTAGCTTTTAGCAACAAATCGCTTGATGTCTACACGACTGAGGATAATCAGGCCAATAATGAAGTACAATGCCAGCACCAATACACTATTGCGCATACCGCCGGTCATTTGTTCGACAAAACCGAAACTGAATGTCCCGAGCACAATGGCAATTTTTTCCAATACATCGTAGAAACTGAAATAGGAGTTCAGGTCCCCTTCATTGTCATCTATCATTTTAGAATACGTCGAGCGACTGAGTGACTGAATACCTCCCATCACCATACCAACGGCAGCAGCCACCGCATAAAACTGCACCTTCTCCTGTACAAAGTAGGCAACAATGCAGATGGAAATCCATAATAGCAACATGGTACTTAATGCCAGTTTATTACCTACCCGATCGGACATAAAGGCAAACAGATAGGCTCCACCGATGGCAACCAATTGAAGAATCAAGATTATTATGATTAAATCCTGCGACCCAAACTGCAGTTCTTTCTCGGCAAATGTGGCGGCCATGTACAAAACGGTTTGGACGCCGGCGCTATAACAAAAGAATGCAAAGAGAAATCGTTTAATGTACTTCTGATGCCGTAAGCGCTTCCAGACATCACGGATCTGACGAAAGCCATGCTGTAAGAGTTGTCCGATCTGATCCGAAGGCTGATCTACCGGCAACCGCCGAAAGGTAATCTGAGAAAATCCCAACCACCACAGTCCTACCATGACAAAGGAGATACGCGGTGCCAGGCTTCCTTCCGGTAACCCAAACCATTCCGGCTTGATGATCATCAGCAAATTGACCATTAAAAGCAGCACGGACCCTATGTACCCATAGGCAAAACCCTGTGCGCTCACATCATCGTAGCGATCTTCACTGGCAATGACGGGCAGATAAGCATTGTAAAACACCAAAGCACCGGCAAAACCAATGGTAGCGATGATGAAAAAAATGGTACCCCACCACAATTGATCCATGCCTTGAAAGAAAAATAACATGATGCAGGAAGTTGAACCCAGATAGGTGAAGAACTTTAAGAATCGTTTTCTTCGGCCACTATAATCCGCGATGCCCGAAAGCAGCGGGTTTAAAAAGGCAATGCACAAATAGGCTATAGAAATTGCATAGGCATACATCGAACTGTTGCTGATCGACTGATGACCTATGGATAATTCGCTTTGAGTTACCTGCAGGAAATAAGCCGGAAAAATGGCTGCCGTAATAACCAATGCATAAGCAGAATTTGCCCAATCGAAAAATGCCCAACCCCGAATAATCCGCTTATCATTAAGTTGTACTGCCTGTGGAGTCTCCATAAATCCTTTGACAAACTCCATTAGGGAGCCGGCCAAGCCAAATCTACCATCTAGAATCTAATATCTGAAATCTAATCGTCAGATGCTTATCTTAGACGCTGATGAATATATTGATCCTCTCCCGCAATCCGGCGTTGTATTCGACGCACAGCCTACTGGTAGCAGGCCGAAAGCAAGGCCATTTCATCCGGGTTGTCGATCATCTCTTTTGCGACCTGATCATTGAAGAAGGCAATCCGCAAGTTTATTACAACAACGCACCGTTGCGAAATTTTGATGCGATCATTCCGCGGATTGGCAGTACGGCTACCGATTATGGTGCGGCAATCATCCGTCAGTTCGAGGCTAAAAGAGTTTTCACGACCGTAAGTTCCGATGCGCTTTTGAAGGCCCGCGACAAATTGGTTTGTCTTCAATTGCTTGCTGGGGCAGGCATTCCTGTCCCGAAGACGCTATTAACCAATAACATGGTTATGCTTCCATACCTGCTGGAACACCTGGGTAAACATCCGCTCATCGTTAAGATGCAGAACTCAACCCAGGGTATCGGCGTGATTAAAACGGAAAATGCCATCAATACGGAGACGATTGTGGAAGCATTAAATAAATTGCGCGAAAAGATTATTATCCAGGAATTTATTAAGGAAGCAAAGGGTGAAGACATCCGTGTTTTTATTGTTGACGGTGAGGTAATCGCGACCATGCGCCGGCAAGCAAGGGAAGGCGAATTCCGCTCAAACCTGCATCGGGGTGCGACGAGTCAAATCATCCATATCGAACCGGAGGAAGCTGAACTAGCCCTCCGTGCGGTCAAGATTCTGGGGTTAAAAGTAGCCGGCGTTGATATTCTCCGTTCACAGCGTGGCCCACTCATCCTGGAGGTGAATGCCAGTCCGGGCCTGGAAGGAATAGAAGGCACCACCGGTATTGATATCGCCAACGAAATCATTCTATTTGTCGAACGGGAAGTGCGGAGGCAAGCGCCGATACGCTGATTCTGCCGGAAATCCAGTCCCCATGTGGAAAGAAAACAAGGTTGATTACGGAGTTATTACGCTAAATAAACAATCGATCGCCCCCGGCGAATCGAGGCTCATCAGTCTGACTGTAGCCCGGCTACCTTCCGGCACCCAGATCTCCATAAAAGCTCATGTTTACCGAAGTGAAAAACCCGGCCCTACCGTTTTGGTCATGGGCGGTGTCCATGGCGATGAGATCAATGGCATAGAGATCGTACGACGTGCGGTATTTGATAAGATCCTCGCAAAGCCACTGCGCGGAACCATTATAGCCATTCCGGTACTGAATGTTTATGGCTTCATCAATTTCTCCCGTGATGTTCCGGACGGCAAGGATGTCAACCGTTCTTTTCCCGGACTGAGCTCTGGATCGCTCGCCTCTCGCGTTGCGGCAACGCTGACAAAAAATGTGCTACCGCTGATCGATGTAGGAATGGATTTCCATACCGGCGGACGCACCTTATACAACTATCCCCAGGTCAGGTATTCTACCAAAGACCCGGATGCTTTTGAGATAGCAAAAGTCTTTGCTCCACCATTCATCATCCAAAAGCCTTTAATCTCAAAATCACTCCGGAA
The DNA here is from genome assembly GCA_020636355.1 of Lewinellaceae bacterium. GTDB lineage: Bacteria > Bacteroidota > Bacteroidia > Chitinophagales > Saprospiraceae > JAGQXC01. The sequence continues at coordinate 49,072 of JACJYB010000004.1, forward strand.
AACGAGCTTTGAGATGGGAAAGACCATCCTGGTCTATGAAGGCGGTGAGGCATTACGGCTGGACGGCCTGGCCATTCAAAAAGGATTGGAAGGCATGCAGCGCGTTTTGAACCGGCTTGAAATGATTGATAAGGCGCCTGAAGTTAACCACGATAGCATTCATGTCATCCGGGCAAGCTGGTCCCGTGCATCCCAATCCGGTCTTTTCATGTGGACCCAGTCGTCTGGCTGTGAGGTACGTAAACAAGAGCCTTTAGGCTTTTTTCGTGATAAGGATGGTTTGGAAGAGGTGATCCTTCGTGCCAACAGGAGCGGTTACATCATCGGGCATAACAACACCCCGGTTGTTCATCAGGGTGACGCCTTATTTCACATCGGCCATGAGCTAGAGAAAATCAATCGCGATGGCTCTTAAACCAAAGATACTACGCATACGACGAAGCCAAACACCGGCTGGATTTGATTCCGGCCTGTCCATCTTGGATCTAAAAAAAACCGTTATTTTCGTCCATTAATGAACGCTTTCATGAAGCTCTGGCCGATATACCTCGCCTTGTTAATTCTCTCCTGCCAAGCGCCGGAACATAACCACTCTGAACCGGATGATACGGTGATGAATGATTCGGTTACGCCGGATGAATCTTCGACAGAAAAGATCCTGGGGTATTTTGCTGAGTCCAGTCGCCTGGCCTGGCAAAAACCGGGTAAAGTCCTGGATTTTTTTGGGGACATCGAGGGCAAAGTGGTCGCTGATATTGGTGCAGGATCCGGCTTTTTCACCTTGCTGATACCGGCACGCGGAGCCCGGGTCATTGCGATCGACATTGATCCTGCTGCCCTGGCGACCATCGACGAACTGATTAATTTGCCCAATTACGATGCTACCCTGCGAAAACAAATCGACATGCGGCTGGCCAAGCCGGAAAACCCAAATCTTGAACCGGACGAAGTGGATGATATTCTTATCGTTAACACCATAGCATACTTACCCAACCGGTTGCAATATCTAAAGCATTTGCGAACCGCTCTAAAACCCAATGGCACCATTCTGATCGTTGATTATAAAATGAAGCGTATTCCACTGCCGGTACCCCGTAATGAGCGGGTACCCTTATATCAGATAGAGGATGACTTGTATGCTGCCGGGTATACAGACATCTCCGTCGACGAATGTTTTCTGGACTACCAATACATCATCCGGGCGCATAATCCCGATGCGTCTTCAGATCAGTGATCAGGAAATAATCAAAGCTTGTCGCTCCGGTCCCGTTGAAATGTATTTGATGGGGGTCGCCAATGTTTTTTCAAGGAATAAAAGATAGTCCTGGAGTGCTGCCGGCAACTGTTCACGCTGTTGACAGGAAGCCGTATCTTCCATCCACCCGGAAAATTCCCGGTAAGACATAGGCATTCCTTCGACCATTTCAAAAGGAATGGCATCTGTCTCTTTACCATCAATTTGATAATGTGTTGCTGCTTTTAGCGAGGCGAAGCTATTTAACACATCCACTTTGGTAATTGCTATTTCATCCACGCCGTTCAGCATGATGGTGTATTTCAATTGGGGCAGGTCGATCCAGCCACAACGGCGGGGCCGTCCGGTAGTTGCTCCAAATTCATGGCCAGCTGCCCTGAGGGCTTCTCCCTCTTCATCATGCAATTCAGAAGGAAATGGACCAGAACCTACTCTGGTGCAATAAGCCTTGGTGATTCCAATGACTTTTCCGACCCGCTTGGGAGCCACCCCAAGACCTGTGCATAAGCCGGCTGTGATGGTATTGGAGGAGGTCACATAAGGATAGGTGCCAAAGTCGATATCCAGCATACTGCCCTGGGCTCCCTCTGCCAAAAGTCGTTTTCCGGCATCCAGGGCCTGATTAACAAAGTATTCACCGTCAACGTGTTGGAGGCTACGCAGGCACTCCAGGCTGGCAAACCATTTCGTTTCTTCCGCTTCCAGGTTGAAATCTATGGCCGGATACATGGAAGCCAGGTTAAGATGTTTTTCTTTGAGCGTCTGGTATTTGTCCATAAAATCCGGTGCAAATACATCGCCAACGCGTAATCCGTTTCTTCCGGTTTTATCCATGTACGTAGGCCCAATACCACGCAAGGTGGAGCCAATCTTAGCCGCGCCCTTGGAGGCTTCCGAGGCCGCATCCAATAATCGATGCGTAGGCAGGATAAGGTGTGCCTTATGGGCTACAAACAGACGGTCCAGAAACGACAAGCCGGTTGATTGCAGCTCGGCAATTTCCTTTTCCAGGGTAATGGGATCAATCACGACTCCATTACCAATCAGGTTTTGCAAGTCTGCACGGAAAATTCCGGAAGGAATGGTGTGCAGAACAAACTTTTTTCCATCAAACTTAAGTGTATGGCCGGCGTTAGGGCCTCCTTGAAACCGGCAAACCATGTCGTATTGCGTAGCCAGATAGTCTACGATCTTTCCTTTTCCCTCGTCTCCCCACTGCAATCCGACAATGACATCAATTTTCATCGAGCTGTGTGTTTTAAAGAGCCAAAGATACTCTTTTCTGTCCGAGAAATAGGTATTGCCTTTTGAATTGCGGTCATGAATAAATCCCATGAATGTCTTTCCGGCGAATACCAGGGTACTCCCCGGTAGGGTCTGAGAACCCTCCTTTTCTGTCATTCATTCCTCGCTATGCTCTGGGCTTAAAGTTGGTCGGTCGAGTCATCTTCTTCTTTTTCGTAGAAGTTGTTCTAGCCCCCGGGCGCGTTGTTTGTCTGGGTTGAAGGTTTTTTCGGTTTGATCGCTTAGCCCTCGATGAGAACGGCTGAGTAGATGTAGGGCTGGTCGCCAGGTATTCACTACCCTCGTGGTCAGTGCGTGTTGCCTCATTTAACTCTTTGGCGATCTTATATTCGACGCCACGGATGATCTTTTTCTCAGCCAGGTTATGATATCCGTTTCGGAGTTTTTGTTCAAAATCACGGTCTTCTTCCCGGGCATTGCGGATTCGTTTTTCCGCATGACCCAACTCGTGCGCCAATCCCAAAGCAGGCGTCTGCCTTCCCCCATTTTTAACTTTAAGCGCAGACCGGGGATGCCAGGTCACTGTCAGATCGTCCGGTGAGAACTCGACGCCGGATAAATCCCGGGTCTCCTCAATGCGAATAATCCGTGATGATTGTTCCAGGGTACCGATCAACCTGCTGCCTGTTGGGCTTTTCTTCAAATACCGGAAAGCACGGCGGACATCATTTTTAAAAGAAACGCTGCTTTTACTGGCAATAACAATCCGATTACCATCCGGATCGGAATATTTCAATGGGTTGTTCGCCACATAAGCATAGGGACTCAACGATGGATAGCTCCCGGCATCCGGATCCGGGCTTTGCCACATGGACATTTCCGGATCGTAATAGCGCGAACCAAAGTAATACATTCCCGACTCCTCATCTCGTTCTTTGCCCCCCAATAAATAATCCGGAATGGCGCCGTCCAGCTTTTCATCCCAGAGGACTTCACCGAAGGGCAAATAGGTCACATGACGGGTCACCTCTCCGGCGTGATTGGTCACATAGGTTACATTTCCCTGCGCATCACTGAGGTAGTAAAAATCCAATAACTCACTGGCTAGATCGTCTCCGGTAAATCCATATCCAGGCTCCGCCCGGGTTGTGTCGGCAACATTGATCCATACCGGAGGTCCCGGAGGTCCGCTCGTATCCGGAGGACCAATCGGTAAATTCCAGTTAGCCGGCGGGATGTTCCAGGGTTGGCCTCCCTGCCCACCCGGCAAAGGGCTTCCGGTCACATCCGGATTCGCATAATAGCCATAAAGTGTAGGCGGTCCGGGAGGTATACCCAGATCCCGGTAATATTGATCCAGGCCTTGCTGTAGAGCCACCAACCGTTTTTGATAATCAATATTTCCCGCGGAGATACCTCCATAAGTTGGTAGCAAGTCATGGACAAATTTACCGGTGCCTTGCTTGCTCAGAAAACGGACACCATCGATGTAGTAATGTTTGATAAACCGATCTTCCCGGATGGTCAGGTACGGGCTCACATAGGCGGTGAAGTCATTGGAATGATTGACAAATCCGACCGTTTCGCCGTCCAGGAAAATCCCCTGACTTCCGCCACTACTTTTGATAGCCCGTTGCCCTTCAGCATCGTAAGTATACCTACTCATTATCCCGTTGTCAGAAACTCCGGTCAGGCGATTTTCTTCATCCCAAATTAATTGCCGGTTGTTGAAAACCACGGTACTTGACTGATCTGCCAAATTACCATTGCCATCGTATTTGAGTTGATTATCGTTGATTCGGTCCGGAGCATGCCGGTTGCTGTAGGTAAATGTCCAGTCCAGGCTGAGATCTTCCCGCAGTTTCCCATTGAGCAGGATTCGCTGCTGCTTTTGGCTCACATTTGCGGCATGGTTGTACGCCATATCCAGGTCAAAGGCATGTTGCTGGTTGCCGTCATCGGAGCCTTTCGCCTGGGCAAGCCGATGCAATTGATCGTAGCCATAATTTGTTGAGAAAAGTGTTCCTGCTGCTGATTTGCCCAAATCGGAGTGATCACTCATTTTGGTAATATTGGATTCGCGGTCATAGACATATTCCATTTTCATAAAGTCACCCTGCGCAGTTCCTCCGGTAATGGTGCTTACTCGCCGTCTTTCCGGATCATAAACCGTAGTCTGGTTAACGTCATTCCCAAACCGGATAAAGGTCCGGTCGCCAAAGGCGTCGTATCCCATCTGATTCAGGTAATCGTAGGTATAACCAAGCTTCTCACCGTGCATCTCGGCCAATAATCCACCTTCGTTGTAGGTATAAGTTACCTCCTCTGCATCCGGATATTGCATCGTCAAAGTCCGGCCCCATGAATCCCTGGTGGTGGTTGAAATGTAGGTCGCAATGTGTGTCGCATTAATCAGCATGGTCCTGATTTCTTTGTCGACATTGCCCAGTGCATCGAAAGTCCACGCTCTTCCTCCGGTAGCATCTTCTACAAACCAGACTCTTCCTACCTGGTTGTTTTTCGCATCCGGACTACCATAATGGTAATAAACGTTGTTCTCGATATTCTTTGGGTAGGCAATGCGGGTCAATCTTTCGTGATCGTAATCGAAGCGTATCGCACCTTGGTCGGGTATTTTTTGCAGCAGAGAGGTGGTAGTCCGCGAAACTAAATTATCTGCGAAGTCGTATTGGTTGATAACAGTACCATCATCGGCATTTTCTTTCCGAATCAACCTGCCAAAGTGGTCGTACCGATAAGTCGTTACTATTCCTTGATCATCTTCCGTACCTAACAGCTCATCCAGCGCATTGTAGTTAAATGAAGTCCATACTTCTCCATTTTCCAATTCATCCATGGCTGCAGTTTGGCGATCCCGGACATCCCAGAAGGTATGGCGCTTATTACCTAATGCATCCGTAAGTGCCACGTGAACGGAAGGCTCCATGTGATAATCGGGTGCAATGTCGTATTCAATAGAAACGGATGTTCCATCGGGTCGCTCTTCGAATACCGGACGGTCCATCACATCGTAGCTGATGTTCGTAGGCCTGGTACTGTTTTTTTCACTATGGTATACTCCTGCCTGCGTAATCGGTTCAGTGACCGGATAATAAGTGATTATTTCCCGCCCTAATTCATCGAATTCTACATTGCCGGACACCTGGAGCACATCTGCATCCGGCTGATGCTCACCCTGAAAGAGAGCCAGCTGGCGCTTGACCTGAACCGATCTCCCCAGCCCATCCACCAGCAATACCGATAGGATATCTTTTTCCCGCGTGGCATCCCAGGAATACGCCTCCGCATAGCGAACCGGAGCATCCAGATGATATACATAACGCTGAGTATAAGGCTTATCTGCTTTCATTTCGAAAGGGCTGGTCAGCAGGCTCAACCGGCCAAAATCATCATAGCCGTACCGCACCTGTGCTCCATTCATATCAGTCCGCAAGGTCAATTCACCGAAACGAGGATCGTATTCGTACGCGGAATGATAACCATAACTATCACTAACCTCCTGCAGATACGTATGCAAATCCTCATCCCAATGGTAAGTAAATGCCAGGCGATCCCCATGCAGATTAGCGGGCCGGGTTGCAGAAAGGAGGTTTCCGTATTCGTCATAGGTATAAGCATGAAGGGCAATGGAATCCTCGCTTAAATAATCCTTGGTCTCCGTAATATTACCTGCATCGTCGATCGATACCGTTCGCTGACGCAACCAACCATTGGCGTCTGCAATCAGGATTTGGTTTGGTATAGAATAAATGTGTTGCATTTCCAGATTGTGGTATAGCGTCGAGGTCGTCAGCACATCTTCCGGGTTTCCATTCCCATAATCGCGCTCTACGATGAGATTACCATGGGTGTCGTAATCAAAATCCATGCGATGTTCCAGTCCTGCTGTCTCATTCCCTTCATAATATTCGGTCTTTTGCGAGACCAGTGCCGGAAAATAAGATGCATCTTCCACATCTTCCAGGCTGGCAGGAACCACCGTTCCGAGATCCGGATACCGGAGTTCATAAGTGTATTGGTTCCGGACATAAGGTTTCTTTTGCCCGTCCCTGACCACTTCCGACCGCTTCAATCCTTTGCGATAATAAGACGACACATCGTAATTGGTCTCCAGGATGCGGTAGATGGAATCATGGCTCCATTCATTCATTTGCACCTGACCAAAACCGTAGAACATCCGTTCCCGCCGATTGAAGTTGCCCTGCGAATAGGTGTAAGTTGTCCTGATGGTATCGGCCCCGTCACCGCTGACGCCGTCCACTTGCTTGACTTCAGACAAAACCCACTGGCCAAAGGGCAAGCCATACGTGTTACCCGCGACTGCGTAATCAAGGAACATTCTACCACCCAGGGGATTTTCAACGGATTTCAAGCGGTTTGTTCTTCCTAACGCAGACGGAGCAACCGCCAGGTCACCATCGTTTCCATCAGCGACCAGGTAGTCGGCATAACCATCTCCGTTTATGTCTTCCAGCAGGCTTTTACCCCGGCTGACCCCTTGCCCGGTAAAAAATCCGGGATTGACGCAAACGCGAATGCCTATGATGAAGATTTCGATGCAAGCCGTAAAGGCGCTGTTCACTGATTCACCGGTTGCAGAAGATGTTTCTAATCCGGGAATGCCTTCCCAGGATTGCTCCGGGCCAAACCCACTGCCGGTATTCAATCGCACCCGGAATGGATCTGTCCCGACCACCCAATCGGGTAGTCCGTCTCCATTCAGGTCTTCCAATCCTGCCGTAGTCCAGATATCGGTCCGTGACAGCGAGGTCCCGGCGACAATGCTTCCATTCCTATAATTGACACCCAGGCCGGCACCATAATCCGTACTCTTGCCTGAACGAATGGCAGAAAATCCCCAGTTCTCGGGAGATGCAAAGCGGTAACCCAGGTTCAGTGCAACACGTCCATCCTGATAGACCTTGTCGATGAGGCCATCTCCATTCATATCCAACCAGCTATGCTCGGCATGATCGTCGTCGGTGGTGAAGTTTCCACTTATCCCAATGGCTTCAGCAGCCGTCTTTGCCGCCGACCTCGCCCGCTTACTTGAAGTACCGGTACGCGATTTTACCCGGGCGGTCCGCGATATCCCGCCTGCCGCCTCACCCGAATTGGAAGTGCTTGAATAGATGAATCCACCACCCAGGGTAGCACCTATGGAATTGGACATAGCCAGATGGATACCAAGGTCATAAGGAACGCTGTTTGCTTCCCATCCTCCTAAAGGGGTGCTGTATTGGATTTTGTCCTGCGTTATAATATCCGGATAGCGATCTCCATTCATATCCAGCACATCCAGCAATGTTTCCGTCTCACTCCATGATGTCCCGGCAGAACCATTTACTATTCCTACCCCGCCACCTGCCGCAATGCTGTGCATGGTATTTTTAAACTGGCGGGCAGGGGCCGATAAGCCTTCACCATTCGTGGATGGTATGGTGAAGATCAAATCATCTTCTCCCAATCGTGAGCTGCTAATCACCTGATCCAGAACATAGGTGAGGTTGTCATAACCTTTCCAGGATTGTGTTAACACATCAGGCACCAGAATAATCAAAGCTGCTTCTTTGGCATTAAACAGATCGCCCAGGGATTCCGGGTCATCCAGGTTGATCTCCGACGTATCAACCTGCATCATTTGATCATCCAGCTTCAGGTCGGCTTCAACAATTGAGCTATTGGCCCGGTTGCCATTGCCATAATAAGCAAACTGGCCCCACCCTCGATAAAGCGGACCAAACAATGCCTGCTGCAATGGGTTGGTCGTGAATAAACCGGGCTTGACCTGGCTGGCTACTTGATTAATTGTCAGGTTCGCTTGTAGACTTCGGAAACCATTAGCTATATCCGGACTGGTGACATGCATTTCAATCCATAAGCTATCCCCTGTCTGAACCGGTATCGTCAACTGGATGTTTTGCGCTGCTGCTCCATTGCGAATGAACACCGTTTTCCTCGCGACCAGGGTATGTAATGACTTTACTGAAAGCGTTACCTCTCCATTCAACGTGTCCGCGATCCCGGGCATAGAAACAGAAACACTCAGCATGCCTCCAGCGGGAGAATGCCAGATGGTGGCAGGCCGAATCTGGTTATTAAACATTGAATAGTCCACTACCGGATAAAAGTCATAAAGAGGCTGGCCATTCACGCCGGTCACCTGTTGACTATCTGCCTGAGTATAATAAATACGCGGCCTCCAGTTTACCGCCTTCCAATCGACCTGGGTAGCGGTCCGGAGGCGGAAATAAAATACATCGCTATTGTTGACATCAATGTTTGGCAAGGTGATATCCTGACTTACCACCGAATCAGAACGCATCAGCCGGTCAAGGATGTATGTTGAATCCAGCCCATCCACCCGCAGGATCTGGACACGAATATCATCAGACAACATTCCTTTCGTGAAGGGCCCTTCTACGGTTACCTGTCCATCAAGTGGCATATGCAACGATTGCAAAGCCGTCAGGAGAAAGTCGGAAGAGGCCTGATAGTATTTCCTGGATTTACCGTTAGCGGTGAGGGTGTCACCCTTCAAACTTAAATAAGTAATCCGGGGATCCCACACGACCTGATCGTAAGCACCGTCAAAAACCGATTGGACCCGGAAATAAATCCGGTCTCCACGATTTACTTCTAAAAACTGGACATTCACCGGATTTTTGACTCCGTAGTCGAGTCCCTGGATCCGGGATGACCAGAGTTCCCGTCCTTTCATTTGGATAGCAACCCGCACACCGTCTTTATGCGGGTAATCGGCAGCCGCAGGATCCTCCAGAAGGTGAACCGGAGCATCAATCCGAATGATGCCAGTATCCGGAGCCAGCCACATTTTCACGACATCATGTAGTGGAAAGTCCTGCATCTTCTGCAACAGTTCACTGGTATCCTGGACGAAAAGAGCAGGGTCAGGCGGCGATGTAGGGGTCACCGGATTTGGCGTAGGATTGCTGCTCCGGGTAAACTCCGGCTCTCCATTTGCATTGATGTGATTAAAATAAACAATTCCATCCTGGGCTATATCCACCAGGTCATCCCCATTAAAATCCGTAAAATAGGACGTTGCGCGAGTTGTAGTCGTTGTATGCTCGTAACCACCGAAGACAAATCCTACGTGGCCTTCCGCACCTATACTCGTACTGGAGGCTTTGGTAGCCGAAAATCCGGAAATTCCTTTGACAGCCCGCTCCGGTCCGAATAAATTACCTTCCAACGACTGGTTACTCCGGTAGTATAAAGTGCCTTGTCGGGCATAAACCTTATCCGCTAATCCATCTCCGTCGATATCCACCAAGGCCAGCAGGCCCTGTGACTGTGAACTGGCATAGGCAAAACTACCTCCGGCCGAATTAGTCTTACTGGTCGGATCACCGATCGGCCCGACCGTCACGACCGTTCCTCCTCCAATGTTACTGGAAGCATCGCCGCCCAGCACAGTAACCTCGCCATCAAAGCCCGGAATCGGATTTACCAGCTTGCCTTTCACCTGATCATAAGGTACATCCCAGGAAACAGTGGGCAGGTAAGGACTAAATTCCGGAAGCTCCTTAAGATCATCATAATAATCAAATTGATGTTGATAAAACAAATTTCCCTTCCCATCGAACTGATCAATAGAAGCGAGCAGGGTTTTACTAAATGCACCGGCCAGATAATTCAACTGATAAGACCTTACCAGCTCACCATGAAATAATACCTCGATGCGTCTAAGCAAATCACCACAGACTTCTTTAAATCCTAATCGCCCCTGGATCATCTTATCAGGCCGACTGGCCTCACCCAGTTCACTGCCCCGGATAAATCGTATTTGAAATGGCCCCGGAGTGTCATCAAATCCAGTGTACGTGATCTGATCCGGATACAGATAGCGCCCGGCCACCGTTCCTCCCGTCAAACCCACATCGGATGTTTGTTTGTATTCAAACCGGATGGTATTTCGATCGGCATCACGTATCTCCTGCAAAGCCCATCGTACTTTCCTGCCCTGATCATCAGACAAGGCCGCACCTCCATCCGGGCCACCATAACGGAATCGGGATCCATCATTATCCCAAACTTCCCACCAGTAGTTATTCGGGTGGTTGCCATGGCGAACGATACGCAAAAAGTCGGTTTCCACCCTGGGATGAAAAACTTTTTCTGCAGTCCTGGGTTGTAGCTGCCCCCGATGCGTTACCGGTGTTAGCTGCTCGCCATTGAATAAATAGGTTTCGGTCTCTTCCTGACTATCAAACCGAGGCACTCCCCAGCGTGTATCGATCTCGATGGTAGGAATAGCCAGGTCCCACCCCCAACCCATCCATCCGTTCTGAAATTCGCTGGTATAGGTGATATTCAAATCAGGGGTCATATCCTTCCGCCCGGGAGGAAGGGTTATCGGAAAATGCAAATGAGCGGTTCCTTGCTCGTCAACATCCGGATATTGGATTAATTCAATGCCAGCGGAAGGATCAGCAAACGTTTGGAGTGAAAATTCTCCGGGATCCAATATTTCCGGCTCCATAGACTGGGCTGACCCTAAAAAAGGAAGGAGCGATATCCCAACCACCGTCAACCATTGCGTGTTGATCCTCATCATTGTACGATTAACTTACTGACCAATTCCTGTTCTCCCTGACGGATGCTCACCACAAACCAACCGGGACGGTTAATGCCCGGCTGGATGCGGTAAGTGCCTGGCTTAAGCAAATCTTGACGGTAGACCACCTGTCCTGTGGATGTGACTATCTGAAGGTTAGCTTTACCCTCCTCTTCCCATATCAACCGGAAAGCGCCGCCAGGAGCGATCAGGTTTGGGTACAGCTCAATGGGCTTTGCCCGATTTTCAGCTTGCAGAACGCGAAACGATTCCTCTGTCAAGCAACCCGCTTCCCGGGTTAGCAGGAGGTAATCTCCAGGGGAGGTCACACTCAAGGAATTACCGATATGCTGCGATCCATCCGGTTGAATCCAGGTATAATCGGCTTCCGGAGAAACAGGGTCCGGTCTGAGGATCAGTGTGTGACGGGATAATGTGTAGGTCGCCTCTAAGGTTGACTCATTCTGCCACAAATTTTGAGTGAGCAACAATTGCTGCTGATAACTTCTCCCTTCTGAATCAGTGACTTTGAGCCAATAAATGCCCGGTTTCAGGGTGCTGTCTGACCAAAGATGCTCATAAACCCTTGTCTCTATCAGCTTTTTCCCATCCTGTTCCAGTACCATCCGGTAGGGTGACTTTCCTCCCATCAGGCGCACCGCTATCTCTCCGTAGGCCGCTTCATCATTGTCTGGACAGGGTGGAGCTTTCCACCACGTTTTCGCAAAAAAAGCAGGGGCCTGCAGGAGTGTGAAAGCCCATTTTGCATCATTCTGGGGATGTGGCATTGTGCTACCAAGTAATTTCTGCGATTTTAATTCCAATGGATTAGCCCACCACCCTTCCGGGGTAAACTGCGCATTTCCTGTTGTGTCAACGACCACCCAATACTGGTTACCAGGGTTGGGTGGTGGTAATAATTCCGGATCCCAATAGAAAATAATCGACTCCGTCCCAGCATCTTCTCCGGTCCATTGACCGCGCCAGGTTCGCTTCAGCTTATCCATTCCGTTTTGGTTCGCGGTTTCCCATAAAACCGGCCCATCATCATCTCCCCAGATAAAAAAAGAGCGATCAGATAGCGTCCTGTGATTTTCTGCATTGGAGCTTTGCAGCCTCCCGACAGAAACCACCGGCAACCCCGGCATCAGACTTGAGGTCGCCTGTCTTGAATTCAAACCGGATTTGTCATCACGACCAATGCCGGCTATGCGGTGGCTGTAATCCAGCATGGACCGGGCGTCCCAAATGACCTCGCCCTCCGCATTAAGGTAATTTTTCGGAGTCGATTGATCTAAAGTCAGTCCGTATTTGATCGCCAGATAGCTATCAATTCTTTGTCGTTCAGATGGGGTAAGTACGCGATCAAAGAGCATCCATTCCCCAAGTTTTCCGGAGTAAGGCTCAACAGGAATGGTTGGCTGGGCAGGTCTTGATCCCAACCACAGCAAATAACTGTTTTGGTTGGTATCCAAATTATGCTGGAAATACGACTGAATCACCGGTCCGGTAATCCGGTCTGCCGGGTAGTTAAAAAAATAATTGCCTGTTAAATCTGCAGCCCGGTAATTTGTATTGATCAATAAACCCTGCTCGCCCTGCCCCAAACTCCAGATGCATTGTTCGGTCGGGATTCGCGTATCAGAAACGGAAAATATGGTGAGTGCCGGTAGCTTGGCTGGTGTCAATGGCAGCCGGAAGGCACGGCTTTGGGTGGGAGTGATCACTGGCTGATAGTTTAACCAGCTCAGCGTATCTCCCGATGGCATTACTAAGAGTCTACCATTTCCGTCAATCCAGACGGTGTGACCATTTTGTATTTTTGGCTGCAACCAAACCTGGACTCCTTTTACCCCTCCTGGACTTGGGTTCTGCGCATAGCAAATGCCATAAAGGAACAAGAAGTATACGGTCAGGCAATTACGAAATCCCATTTTCATCGTGTTATTGATTAAATGGAATGGCGTACCCTAACGTGAGCATAAAGGCCATGTTACGATTGGCATTCTCAATAAAATTATATCCGTTAGCCTGAGTCTCTATCACATCAGAAAGCCCAAGTTGGTACCGCCCTTCAATCAGGAAGTTCTGGAATTCGACGCCCAATCCCAGCACGAGGGAAAAAGCAGGCTTACCTTTCAACACCTCGCGTAAATTCTGCTGAATTTGTAAATCCTGGCCGATGACCTCGGAATTGGACGTATAACGGATGGCATTGTTTGAAATGTTGATGCCCAACTGTGGTCCTACGCCGATATGGATTCCTGCGAACGCATCCGATAGCTGGCTTAGAGGGTACACTTTGAAATAGGGTACCAAATTGATGTATTGATAATTAAATGCCATGGAATAATGTAGTCCGTTCACATCATTGTAGTCAAAAGTGCCGCCGGACATACTGTACAAGATCTCGGGTTGTATGGCGATGAACGTATTCTCAAATTGCATGTAGAAAAAAATTCCGGCTGACCCACCCCATTGATTTTTCAATTGGGTTGAAAAGGATTCTTCCGGGAAGACCGGACGAATGATGGTCGTTTTAATAGCATCAATCCCCGAATAGGTCACACCTCCTTTCAATCCGAAATAAGAGCCTTCCGCATCGATCAACTGGGCAGAAAGGGTGCATGTAGATAGCATGAACAGGAGTACAAACTGATTTTTCATAGCTTCCGGTTTATGAAACACAATACCGGCATTGGATGCACAACCGATTGATTTTCTGTGCATAACTTAAGCCAGCTATTGTTTCAAAGATGCATTTTAAAGCCAGGACATCCAATTTGTCCAGGTAGACAATAGGTAGACAGACCTACAAAAAGTTGAATGTTGAGGGTTGAATGTTGAGGGTTGAATGTTGAATGTTCAATCCGGAAAAGCACACTATTCAAAACACCCTTTCATTTGGTGCCGACGGTCATGCTGCGGCAGCACGAAAGCTAGGAGAAGACAGCTTCAGTCGGCGTCAAAGCGAAGGATGAGCCGGAAAAAAGAAATCTCAACTTAACCAATTGCTTTTGTTGTGCATCAGGAAGAAGCTTCCCTGGCTTTGAGTGCGGCATCCATGTTCGGGTTTTTATCGCAGGCTCCCGCACATTTTCCATACAGGTTAAGGGCATGGTGGGTCACCGAAAAGTGCAATAAAGAACCCATCATATCCTTGATTTGCTGGACCCGCGGGTCGCAAAACTCAAGGACTTTGCCACAATCTACACAGATAAGGTGGTCGTGTTGCTTAAACCCATATGATTTCTCGTATTGGGTAAGGTTCTTACCGAACTGATGCTTTTTAACCAGGTCACAGGTCACCAGGAGCTCGAGGGTATTGTACACCGTAGCGCGACTTACCCGGTATTTTTGGGTTTTCATATGGATGTAGAGCGCTTCCGCATCAAAATGATCGGTACGGCGGTAGATTTCTTCAAGGATTGCATATCGTTCTGGAGTTTTCCGTAGACCCTGCTGTTCGAGATGCGCCGAGAAGATGTTTTTTACCTCCCGGATGATTTGTTCGATATGCTGAAGATTATCCATTTTAATTGGTTTCCGAGCGAATGACATTGGAAATGCCCGGCATTTTCTTTAAGGTAATAATGGCATGATTGACCTGGTCGATGTTATTGACGATCACAGAGACCCGGCCTTCAAAAAAGCCTTCACTACCGGTGATGGTAAAGGAACGGATATTGAGCCCTAAAGTTGAGGAAATCAGGTGGCTAATGCGTTCGATGACACCCGGACCGTCATCAATACCGGTAATGACCAATTCTACGGTATAGGAAGTATTTTGGGTATAGACCCATTCTGCTTTGACGATGCGGTAGCCATAATTAGCCATCAGGTGCATGGCATTCGGACAGGTAGTCCGGTGAATTTTCAAACCATCGTTGATGGTTATGTAGCCAAAAATATCATCCCCCATCACCGGTTCGCAACAGGTAGCGAATTTGTAATTGTATACTTCTCCGGGCTCGCCATTGATGATGAGTTTGGGGACACCGCGCATGACCCCGGTGGGTTCCCTGGGTTCAGTGGGCGGCAGGGAAACAGGCTGCTTGACGGGAGCCTCAGGTTTACGCTGGACCAACTTACCGCCTTCCACTTCAAACTGCCGTAAGTCATTCAGACTTATACTTTCGGTGGCAATGGCGAAGTACAGGTCCATGCGGGATTTGAATCCAAAAAATTTAACCAGCATGTCGATGTTATCCTCAAACTCTGCTTTCATATTTCGCAGCTTGCGTTCGAGGGCTTCCTTGCCGTATTCCCCTTTTTGTCTTTTTTCCTCTTTAAGTGATTGCCGGATTTTGGCTTTTGCTTTCCCGGTAGCTACCAATTTAAGCCAGTCCTCAGAAGGTTTTTGATTTTTACCGGTGATGACTTGCAGTTGATCCCCGTTCTGGAGTTTGTACCCCATCGGAACCAGCTTGTTATTGACCTTTATGGCAACACAATGGGACCCTACATCGGAATGGATCCCGAAAGCAAAGTCCAGCGCTGTGGCACCTTTGGGATAGATTTTCATTTCACCTTTCGGCGTATAGACGTAGACCTCCTCATTAAAAAGGCTGGTTTTAAAGTCGTTAATAAACTCGAGCGCATCGGTATGCGGGCTATCCAGTATTTCCCGGATATTATCGAGCCAATTTTCGTAGAGGTTGTGCATTTTCTGGACCCCCTTGTATTTCCAGTGGGCTGCAAAGCCGCGCTCGGATATTTCATCCATTCGTTCCGAACGTATTTGCACCTCTACAAACCGGCCTTTAGGGCCAATTACCGTGGTATGCAACGATTCATAACCGTTGGATTTAGGGGTTGTGATCCAGTCTTTCAGCCGCTCAGGGATCGGGGTATGCACATCGGTGACGATGGAATAGACTTGCCAGCAGATGGATTTTTCGCGTTCCGGGGTTACATCGACGATGATCCGTATGGCGTAAAGATCAAAGATCTCTTCAAAAGGTACCTTTTTCGTCCGGATCTTGTTGAGTATGGATGAGATGGATTTGGGACGGCCGTTGATACGGTAAGGTACCTTCAGTGAATCAAGGGCCTTGCGGAGCGGTTTGATGAATTCATTGATGTACCGGTCACGCAGTTTTTTTGAGTCTTCCAGCTTATCTGCTATATCCTGATAGATCTCCGGCTCCATGATACGGAGACAGATATCCTGGAATTCGGTTTTAATGTTGTACAAGCCAAGCCGGTGTGCCAGTGGCGAATAAATGTAGCTGGTCTCGGCAGCGATTTTCAGCTGTTTCTGCCGCGGCATGGAGTCTATGGTGCGCAAATTATGCAGCCGGTCGGCCATTTTGATCAGTACGACCCGCACATCCTGCACCAGGGTACTGACCACTTTTTTAAAATTCTCCGCTTGCGGGCTTTCGACATTGTAAAGACCGTCCAGTTTGGTAAGACCATCCACGATCATGGCAATCTTATTCCCAAATTCTTTACGTACTTCCGTCAGGGACACATCGGTGTCTTCAACGACATCGTGCAATAAAGCGCAGACCACTGCGGTCGGACCCAGGCCAATTTCTTCAACACATATGCGGGCAACTTCGATGGGATGCAGGATATAAGGCTCCCCGGACTTGCGCCGCTGACGGGCGTGCGCCTCGACGGCCATTTCATAAGCCCGGCGAATATCAGCCCGGTCTTCCTGGGTAGCTTTCTTGTTGATGGTACGCAATAGCTTGCGGTAGGCGCGCTGGATCAACACCCGGTCTGAATCGGTATATAACAATACTTCTTCCATGCTTAGCTACCACCCTTAAGTTCTAAAAAGATACAAAATAGTGATTCCCTTGATTTATGTGCGTATCTGGCAGGCCTCATTAAGGTATAAAACGCATGGACCCGGTCTTCTGTTCCCTCCATCCCGGACTGAATGCTTCGGCCTACACCGCATACCTAAAAAAGCTTCATAAAGGCACTCTGATATTAACAGAATCCTCGTATCTTTGCATTCCTTTTGACAAAAGCGTTCAAAAGTACCCTGGCTTTGAGTAGCCGGGATTGTAATAAAGACCATCGAATTGCGGGTGTGGCGAAATTGGTAGACGCGCTAGACTTAGGATCTAGTGCCGCAAGGCGTGGGGGTTCGAGTCCCTCCACCCGTACTCAGTTAATCTTTTTAAAAAGGACTTCTTCCGAAGCGCCTTAAATCCAGTTATTTTATGAAAATCTCACGCAGCGCTGCTACTCAGCCACTCACTGAAGTCATCCAGATCGAAATGGAAACAACCGACTACTTGTCGGAATTTGAAAGTGAGCTGCGTAAATACCGCCAAAAAGCAGCCTTCAAGGGATTCCGGAAGGGCAAAACCCCCATGGGCTTTGTAAAAAAGATGGTCGGAAAGTCCCTGATGGCCGAGATCGTGCATAAAAAACTGGAAGCTTCTCTTTACGAATACCTGGAGACGGAAAAGCTCGACCTGCTCGGCCAACCGATCCCCACGGAAAATGAGAAAGAAAATCATCTGGACGTCAATTCCCCTCAAAAACTGGAATACGAATTTGAGATCGGATTGGCCCCTACTTTTGAAATTCAGGGCATTAAAGGTCAGGATGCTTATAGCAAATACCGGGTCAGCATTCCGGCATCCGAAGTAGACGCTGAATTAAACCGCGTCCGTAAACAGCTCGGGCAATATGCCGAAGTTCAGGAAGGTATTGAAGACGATGATATACTCGAAATAGAAGCAAAGGAACTGGATGGCGAAACACTGAAGGAAAAAGGCTGGGAAACTGCTTTTTCAACCTTTGTCTCCGACCTTAACGAAGATCGCCGCGAAAAAGTAAAGACCCTCAAACTAAACGATACCTTCCGGTTTGACGTCTACCAACTGGAAAAGGACAAAGACGAAAAATACGTCCGCAAATACCTGCTTAACCTGGACGAAGATGAAGAAAAGAGCATCGGGAATTTCTTTGAAGGAAAAATCATCAAGATCAAGCGACAGGAATTGGCTGAACTCGATAAGGACTTCTTCGACAAGGCTTTTCCCGGCCAGGAAATAAATTCCGAAGAAGAAGCCAAAGCTTTTATCGAAAAGTCCATCAGTGGCATGTACGATAGGCAGGCTGAAGCACTATTATTCCGGGATATCCAGGACCGGCTGTTGGAGAACAACAACCCGGAAATGCCGGATGCCTTCTTAAGAAGATGGTTGCTGGTCACCAACGAAAACTTAACCCAACAGCAAATCGATGATGAGTTTGAAGGTTTCCGCAAAAACCTGATCTGGACCATCATACGCAATCGACTGATCAAAGGATTTGATCTCAAAGTGGAAGCCGAAGAAGTCCGTAATCAGTTTCGTCAGCAGATCCGGGGTTATTTCTCCGGGTACGACCCCGGCGAAGAGTTTATGGATCGGATGGTCAACCAAATGATGAGTGAGCGCAAACAGGTTGAGAAAGTCTACGATGACTTGCTTTACGATAAACTGTTTGAAAAACTTGCGGAAGAAATCACCGTCACCGAGCAGCCGATCGAAAAAGATGAATTCTTAAAGATCATGGAAGAAGCACGTCAAGCTGCCAATGCCAATCAGCTGCAGGCGCTGGCCGAAGAGGAAGAATGATCGTCAGGCAACCTGTCCTGGCCCGACTTTATTGACTGTTCTTTTCCAATCGACATGATTCATTAAATCTTTTGCCGTGTATCTTTGTTTATCCACTGTTAATACACGATCTAAAAAGGAGTAGAATATGTTTCCGAAAGATGAATTTATGCGGTATGCGACCAAGCACCTGGGTATGAACTCCATGCATCTGGAGCATTATATGCAGGCTTCCGCACCCCAAATTACCGGCTTTACCCCACAAGTAATCGAAGAGCGCCAGCTGAATATTGTCGGCATGGATGTCTTTTCCCGCTTGATGATGGATCGCATCATCTTCATGGGTGTTCCGGTCAACGACTATGTAGCCAATGTCGTGCAGGCACAACTGCTGTTCCTGGAGTCCACGGATCCGAAGCGCGATGTTCAGATGTTTATCAACAGTCCGGGTGGATCGGTCATTGCCGGCATGGGCATCTACGACACGATGCAATATGTAGCACCGGATATCGGAACCATCTGTGTTGGACTTGCCGCTTCCATGGGTGCCGTCCTGCTTTGTGCCGGAACCAAAGGCAAGCGCACTTGTCTGAAACATTCACGGGTGATGATCCATCAACCATCCGGTGGTATGCAAGGGCAATTCACCGATATGGAGATCTCTTACAATCTGATCAAGTCCATGAAAAAGGAATTGTACGAAATCATGGCAAATCATACGGGTCAGCCCTATGATAAAATCGAAGAAGATTGTGACCGGGATAATTGGATGACCGCCACCGAAGCAAAAGAATATGGATTGGTTGACGAAGTACTGCTGCGTACTTCCGAGGCCAAATAATACCTGTTTGGTACCGAATTTGTAACGTTTAGGGGTTAAAGACGTCTACGTGACACGCTTTAACCCTTTTTTGTAACTATCTTTAATACTTAGACGTTATGCTTGTGGCTAACCGATCGATAGCCAAAGCTTAAAGAAACCTCATGAAAGGAAGTAATGAAAACTACCGGTGTTCTTTCTGCGGACGGGACAAAAACGAAGCCCTCATCCTGATCGCCGGAATTGATGGCCATATCTGCGAGATTTGTGTCGATCAGGCCAAAGAAATCATCGAAGAAGAACTTCATCTGAATCGCAAGTCCGGAGCCAGCAAATACCGACTCCCGGATAAAGTGAACCCGCAACAGATCAAAGACCACCTGGACCAATATGTCATTGGCCAGGATGAAGCTAAAAAATACCTTTCCGTTGCCGTTTACAACCACTACAAAAGGCTCAAGCAAAATACCGAGATGAACGATGTGGAAATCGAAAAATCCAACATCCTCTTCATCGGCCACACCGGAACCGGCAAGACCTTATTGGCGCGCACCATTGCGAAATTTCTGAAGGTTCCCTTTGCGATTGTCGATGCCACGGTATTTACGGAAGCCGGGTATGTAGGTGAAGATGTGGAATCTATGTTAAGCCGGCTACTCCAGGCCTGCAACTACGATGTGGAATCCGCAGAAAAAGGGATCGTGTACATCGATGAAATTGATAAAATCGCCCGCAAAACCGATAATCCTTCCATCACTCGGGATGTATCCGGTGAAGGCGTGCAGCAGGCTTTGCTGAAGATGCTGGAAGGCACTGAAGTCAATGTCCCGCCGCAGGGCGGACGGAAGCACCCGGAGCAAAAACTGATCTCCGTCAACACCCAAAACATTCTCTTCATTTGCGGTGGCGCATTTGATGGCATTGAAAAGATCATCGCACGCCGTCTGAACACTCAGGTGATCGGCTTCTCTGTAGAAGAAAAAGAACGCATCGACCGGGATAACCTGCTCCAATACGTAAACCACCAGGACCTTAAATCTTATGGTCTGATCCCGGAATTGATCGGCCGTCTGCCTGTTTTGACCTTCCTGGAACCTTTGGATAAGGAAGCTCTGATGCGCATCCTTACCGAGCCTAAAAATTCCCTGGTCAAGCAATACATCAAATTATTTGCACTGGAGAACATCGAGTTGGAAATCGCTCCTGATGCCCTTGACTTCATTGCCGAAAAAGCGCTGGATTTCAAACTGGGCGCGCGCGGGTTACGGTCGATTTGTGAAGCCATCATGACCGACGCTATGTACGACCTTCCCGGACGGAAAGATGTCCCGAAGCTGGTGATTGACCGGAGCTACGCAGAAGAAAAGTTGCGCGGATCCAAACTCAGTAAATTAAAGGCGGCCTGATAAGTGCCCCTTCTTCGTTTCTATTCCCCGGCAACATGCAAGCTAAACCATTGAACAGGGCGCTTTGGTTTTGTTTTATTCAACCAATGCATTTCAGTGACCGGGTTTTTCTTACCAAGGATTTTAACCGGGAGTCCTGCCCCTTTCAAACAATATTTTTCCTAACCTTGTGTGTTATTGAACAGCCATGGTGAAATATCTCTATCTGTTACTTGATGCATTTACGTTGATCTATCCGCTGTTATCCAGTTTTGAACCACGGATGCATTTTGTTTCGAAATGGAGTGCTTTATTCCTTGGCATTGGTTGGATGGCTTTGTTGTTCATACCCTGGGACGTCCTGTTCACCATGAGTGGCGTCTGGGGTTTTAACAGCACCTTTCTAACCGGCATTCAATTTCTGCATCTTCCGCTGGAAGAATGGCTATTTTTTATCGTGGTACCCTATGCCTGTATGTTTATTTATGAAGCGGTCATTTATTTCATCCCATCACAGCCCCTCCTGAAAATCAGCAAGCCGCTCTCCATTTTATTGGGAATCGGGCTATGCGTTCTGGGGTGTCTTTTTTACGATCGCTGGTATACGAGTCTGACCTTTGTCGCTGCGGGGATCGGCTTGCTGTTGCACACACTCTGGATCCGCCAAACGTACATGGGTCATTTCTACCTTGCCTTTCTCTTTTGGTTAATTCCTTTCTTTCTGGTCAATGGTATTCTCACCGGAAGCTATCTGCCACAGCCGATCGTATGGTACAATGATGCCGAAAACCTGGGCATCCGGCTGACAACCATTCCGGTCGAAGACAGCATTTATCTGTTGTTAATGATGCTTATCATCACCACCGTGTATGAAAATAAATTGAACCGCTTTTTAAAACCAAAAGAAGATTCACCGGCAATACCGGTAGCGGATTAGCTTTGAATTGTGCCATTCTTACCGACAATTGGCTTAAATTTGCTGGATTTTTGACGCGGCCCTATGCTGGTTTCACTGTATATTAAAAATTATGCCATCATCAAAGAACTGCAAGTGCAGTTCTCACCGAATCTCAATGTAATCACTGGGGAAACCGGCGCCGGTAAATCCATCCTGATGGGCGCCCTGGGGTTGTTATTGGGTGACCGGGCCGATACCAAATCTTTATTTGATCCGGGAGACCGGTGTGTCATTGAAGGCACTTTTGATATCGCAAATTATGCGATCGATGACTTACTGCAAGAACTGGGCCTGGAAGACCGGAGTCATCTGGTCATCCGGCGAGAACTAACGCCACAGGGAAAGACCCGGGCATTCATCAATGACGCTCTGGTCAATTTATCCGAATTAAGGGGACTCAGCGAAGTACTGGTTGACGTCCATGCCCAATTTGATACCCTGGAGATCAATGATCAACCCAAACAACTCGAACTCCTCGACGCTTATGCCGGTATTCTTGAACAGGTCCAGCAATACCGGGAGCGCTATCGTTCGTATCTCCAAAATCGCAACCGGCTCCATGCTTTGAGGGAAGAGGCGGGATCCAAACAAAAAGAACTGGACTTCTGGCAATTCCAATGGACTGAGTTATCCGAATTAAAGATTGCAGCCGGCGAAGAAGTCACCCTTGAACAGGAACAGGAAGCATTAAGCCATGCCGAAGAAATCCGGCAACGGACCGGCGAAGCTGCGGAAATCGTATTGAATGGAACATCGAGTCTGGTCGATCAGCTCAATGCCATCGCCCAGAGTTTGCGCACCCTGCTGGGTAAGCATCCGCACATCGAGAACCTGAATGCCCGCCTGGAACAAACTTCCATCGAATTGACAGACCTGGCGGAAGAATGGACTGCTATCAGTGAGAAGAGTGAATTTGATCCGGAACGTTATCAGGAGATCCAGGAGCGACTAGGCGAATTGTACCGCCTATTTCGCAAACATCAGGTACAGCGAACGGAAGACCTTCTCGCTATCCAGAACAAACTACAATCCGATATTGATCAGTTGACGAATGCGGATGAAGCCATCGAAATCCTGGCTAAAACCGTTGCCCGTCAGGAACAGGACTGCAGAGCCCTGGGTAAAGAACTTCATGATCAACGGCAAAAAGCCATTGCAGGACTGGAAAAAGATGTCGTCAATGGGCTCGGCGAATTAGCCATGGATGCGGCTCAATTCAAGATCGACCTTCAGGTCTCCGACCAATTGCTGGCAGATGGATTAGACACCATCGATCTCTTGTTTTCCGCCAATAAAGGAGCTCGATTACTGCCTATCAAGCGGGTAGCTTCGGGAGGAGAACTCAGCCGCCTTAATTTGGTTCTCAAGTCGCTGGTCGCCTCAAAAATGACCATGCCCACACTGATCTTCGATGAGATCGACACCGGTATCTCGGGATTTGTATCTGACCGCATGGGTGTGATGATGCGGAATTTGGCGCAGAAACATCAAATTATTTGCATTACGCATGCTCCCCAGATTGCTGCCAAAGGTGATCATCACTACTTTGTCTATAAAGAAGAAAAAGCAAACCGGACCGAAACAAATGTAAAATTGCTTGGACCGGAAGAGCGGATTACGGAACTTGCCATCATGTTAAGTACCAATCCACCCACCACCAGTGCCCTGGCCAATGCCCGGGAGTTATTAGCAAATCACACAAATTGACGGAATTATGAGTTATGGATTACTAGCCGGAAAAAAAGGAATCATTTTTGGCGCCCTGGATGAACAATCCATTGCCTGGAAAGTGGCCGAGAAGGCAGCTGCCGAAGGCGCTCAAATTGTATTATCCAATGCCCCGGTGGCGATGCGGTTTGGTAAAATTCAGGAGTTGGGTGAAAAGCTTAATGCACCGGTCATCGCTGCCGATGCGACCTCCATGGATGATCTGAAACAATTACTGGAACAATCCATGACCCATTTTGGAGGCCCGATTGACTTCATCCTGCATTCCATCGGTATGTCGCTGAATGTTCGCAAGAATAAAGCTTATACCGAATTGAATCATGAGTGGATGTTAAAAACTTTTGACATCTCCGCCATCTCCTTCCATAAACTGATGCAAACGGCTTATCACCTGGATGCTGTCAAGGACTGGGGTTCCATCGTCGCATTGACCTACATTGCCGCGCAACGGGTTTTTCCGGATTACAACGAAATGGCTGAATCCAAGGCTCTGTTGGAGTCTTTTGCCCGCAGTTTCGGCTACCATTACGGCGTCAAGAAAAAAGTCCGCGTCAATACCATCTCCCAGTCGCCCACCTGGACCACCGCAGGAAGCGGCGTGAAAGGTTTTAAGACTTTTTTCGACTATGCCGATACCATGTCTCCCCTGGGTAATGCCACTGCCGATGAGTGTGCTGATTATTGCGTATTTATGTTTTCCGACCTGAGCCGGAAAATTACCATGCAGAATCTGTATCACGATGGTGGATATTCTTCTATGGGAATAAATCCTTCTGTTTTTAACGAAGAATAACCCGGTATAGACGTTATACCAAGAAATTCAATCGATGCGTCAATGGTTTCTGGTCTTGTCGATCCTCTGTTCCGGATGGGTTCTCCTCCAGGGACAGGTTCGTCCGGGACTTGACCGCCGGGCCCCATCCGCCCAGGCACCTCTCGTCGATTCACTCCAGGACTCCATTCAGGTTATTGATGAAATTGATACGGTTAAGCTCCAGTATTTCTTTCAGAATGACCCGTTTGTATTCTTCCCGATAACCGATACATCCCTGTATGCGGATTTTAATCAATACGACCCTAGCCGCAGCAGTCCGCTACAATATGCCCATCTGGGCAACCTGGGATCACCGGCGCGCCCCTTGTTATGGCAGCCGGAGCGCACCACCGGATTTGACCTTGGATTGCATGCCTACGATCTGTATCAACTGGATCGTTCGAACTTACGGTCTTATATTGTCGGAAAGCCACTCAGTGACCTATCTTTTTCACAAGGGTCCACCCAGGAACAAAGCCTTCTCCACGCCCTATTCAGCAGGAATTTCAGCAAAGGAATCCACCTTGATGTTGACTTTACCCGCATCAATCAGAATGGTATTTACATCAACCAGGCGGTACGGGGCAGTTTCCTGCAGAGCACCTTTTGGTTCAAACACCCCAATGGGCGCTATCAGGGCTTTCTGAATTACGTTTTAAATAATATCAATTCGGAGGAAAACGGCGGGCTGGAGGACTTATCCCTTTTTGGTACTGAACGCAGTGGCAATAAACAGATCTTTCCTGTAAACCTGAGCGACGCTACATCCCAGGATCGCGATCAGGTCATCGAACTCAAACAGTTTTTGCGTCTTAACAGTGACAGTCTGAAAGGACCCGCGTGGACATCTGACCTGCAGGCAAATATGTATTTCGCTTCGCGAAGAGCTACCTTTTTCGATCGTAATTACGAAGATTTCGCCTATTACACACCCTGGGATCTGCCGGGCAGGGATACCATCAGCCGCTATGTCCGGGATCGTTGTGTCGGTTTGAATGCATACTATTGGCTGCAACATCCCGATTCAATACCGTTGCATTCCTGGCGGCTAAAGGCTGGTATTGAATACGATATCCACCAGTTGATTCAGGACACCACCGGATCTTCTGCCAGCCTCCACGTATTTGCTCTGGCGGGCATGATCCAGATTCCGTTTACCCGTACCACTACCTTGCAAGGCGAAGGAAAACTGTATTCCGGAAGCAGAACCGG
Organism: Lewinellaceae bacterium; assembly: GCA_020636355.1. Taxonomy (GTDB): domain Bacteria; phylum Bacteroidota; class Bacteroidia; order Chitinophagales; family Saprospiraceae; genus JAGQXC01. The sequence goes on from JACJYB010000004.1 coordinate 74,662, forward strand.
TGACCTTCATCTGGAAGGCACACTGACTCAGCAATTGGCCCGCGGACAGTTTTTTAGGGCGACTGCCGGGTTGAACAGGTACCATGCTTCCTATCTGGAAGATCGGTTATTTGTTACCGATACGCTGGTGTGGGATTTTAACTGGAAAGCACTTTCGGCATTGTATACCCATGTGGCAATTGACATCTCCAAGTTTCATTTCCTGGTACAGGGCAGCGCGTACCGCCTGGGGAATTGGCTTTATTACAACGATCTGAATACGCCATCCGCAGGAGGTGCAGTCCAAATTTGGCAATTGGAGGCACGCAAATCTTTTCATCTGGGCGTATTTCATTCCTACCATCAGGTAGCTATGCAAAACACCAACAAACCGGATGTGGTACCCCTGCCGGTCTGGGTGATGCGCCATGGAATGTATGTCGAGTCGAATTTATTCAAAAAACATCTCCATTTCCAGCTTGGTGTGGACGGGAGATGGCAATCGGTTTATACGCCACCGTCCTATTCTCCGCTTAGCGGCCAGTTCTACAATCAGACTTCCTACTCCACGCCAGAGCAGCCATGGCTTGAGGCCTTTTTCCAGTTTGAAATAAAATCATTGCGGGGATTCATCAAATATGAAAACCTCTGGAATCTCTGGTCAGACGATCCCTATTACCAGCATCCGCTCTATCCATACTTTGACGCTGGTTTGCGCATAGGAATCCGGTGGATCCTGCGAAACTAAAGCTCGTAATTGGGTTTGAGCCGGCCCTGATCTTCCTGATAGAACCGGTTAATGATTGCAACAACTTCTTCAATATCGTCGGTGACCGGTATTAGATCCAGGTCCGTGGGCTTGATATTCTGTTCTGCCTCCAGCATCGTGGATTTGATCCATTCTTTTAATCCGGACCAAAATTGGACACCAACCAGGATGACAGGTACATGGGTTATCTTTTTGGTTTGGATCAGTGTGATCACTTCAAACAATTCATCCATGGTTCCGAAACCTCCAGGAAGCACAACAAAGGCTTGTGCATATTTAACAAACATCACTTTACGCACAAAGAAGTAACGATGATTAAGATTTTTATCATCGTCGATAAATGGATTGTGATTCTGTTCAAAAGGTAAGCTAATGTTCAATCCGACCGAAACGCCGCCTCGCAAATAAGCGCCTTTATTGGCTGCTTCCATGATACCGGGTCCGCCACCGGTAATGATCCCATAGCCTTCTTCGGTCAGCCGCTCGGCAATCTCCACCGCCTTTTGGTAGTACGGATGGTCCGGCTTGGTCCGTGCGGAACCGAAAATGGACACACAGGGTCCAATGCGGTTCAACGATTCAAAACCATCCACTAATTCTGCGATTACCTTGAACATGGTCCAGGAATTTTCACCTTTCATGGTGGTCCACTGGCGCATGGTTCTTTTAGGACGTGATTTTTCCAGCGATTCTGACATTTTTGACTCGTTTAAGGGCAGCATACGGTAATCAACGGTTGGAAAGACCGAAATGTTTTGTCGTTACCTGCATCAAAAAGCCGGCTGGAACCGGCTTATAATTTTATTGTATTTCTGCTACATCACGGAAGGATTCGTATTCCTTTTCGATGTATGCCTTGATGTCCTGCAAGGATTTGAAACTACGGAACAATTCATGGACCTGACGGGTCGGACCCTGGTCTGCGGGAAAGACATAGTTCATGACATCTTTCACGGTGATCTCACTTTCTCCCAGAATGATTAACCGTTCTACGACATTTCGCAATTCACGAATATTACCGGACCAATGCATGCTCTGCAGTTCCTGGAGCGCCTTATCGGTAAATGCTTTGGCAGGTATCCCGTAGTCGGCGCAGATCATTTCACTGAAATGGTTGACTAATAATGGAATGTCTTCTTTTCTTTGATCCAATGCCGGCACTTCAATGATAATGACAGCAAGCCGATGATAAAGGTCTTCCCGGAAGCGTCCTTTTTCAATTTCTTTCCGGAGATCCTTGTTGGTGGCCGCGACAACCCGTACGTCCACTTTTATCTCGCGATCTCCCCCTACCCGTACGATTTTATATTCCTGCAACGCTCGCAATACTTTGGCTTGGGCAGACAGACTCATATCACCAATTTCATCCAGAAATAGCGTGCCTCCGTTGGCCTGCTCAAACTTTCCGATACGCTGCTTTATGGCGGAGGTGAAAGCGCCTTTTTCATGTCCGAACAATTCAGATTCGATGAGTTCGGATGGTATGGCGGCACAGTTGACTTCAACAATAGGGTTTTCCCTCCGGTGACTTTTCTCGTGTACCCAGCGAGCTACCAGTTCTTTTCCGGTTCCATTCTGTCCGGTTACGAGGATTCGGGCTTCGGTGGGGGCCACCCGGTCGATGGTTTCTTTGATAATGGTGATGGGCTCGGAGCTACCTATGATCTCCTGCACCTTGCTTTTAGCTACTTTATGCTGGAGCACGCGTTGCTGTGAGATCAGGCTGCTACGGTCCATGGCATTGCGCAGCGTGATGAGCATCCGGTTGAGATCCGGTGGTTTGGATATAAAGTCAAAGGCTCCCTTCTTTACAGCCTCTACAGCTGTATCGATGGTGGCGTGTCCGGAGATCATGACGACTGGAGTGTCCGGACTGATTACCTGGATACGGTCCAGGGCTTCCATTCCATCCAGATTAGGCATTTTGATATCCAGTAAGATAACATCGTAGCTGTTTTGCTTGACTTTGGTCAAACAGTCCAGCCCGTCGATGGCTTCATCAACGGTATACTTTTCAAATTCAAGGATCTCTTTTAATGTTCTACGGATGCTTTTCTCATCATCAACGATTAGTATTCGAGCCATATTCACCTCTTTTCTTGCTTTCAATGTATCGGTCAAATATACATTAAAATAATTTTTAATAAGTAATAAGCTGTAATTAAAATTATTACGCGTAATGAAATAATTACATGTGATAGGCTTCAAAAACTGTGCCTTTTTTGATGTCAAGAGTGAATCCGGGAATTATTTTAGCGTAAGAAACCGGCTTCGCAGCTGATTATCAATCATTTCCAAGATGCCTCAATGCCAGAAAGGCCATGAGGCCGGAACTGACTTCGAATGCCTTCTCGTCGACATCAAAGGTCGTTGAATGAACAGGTGAGGTAATATTCCGGGCTTTGTTTCCGGTGCCAAGCCGATAAAAACAGGCTGGAATAACTTGTGAATAATAAGAAAAATCCTCGGCGGACATCCGCGGTTCCAACCGCACTACCTTTTCCTTTCCCAAAAATTCTCCGGCAAATTCAACCGAGCTGGCAGTAAGTTGCTCATCGTTAATCAGGTATGGATAGCCTATCTGCAGGTCTATTTCACAGGACCCGCCCATACTCGCACAAATGTGATTCACGGTCGTACGGATCCATTCATGTGCTTCTCGGCGCCAGGCCTCATCCATAGTACGAAAAGTCCCTTCCAATCGGACGGAGTTCGGAATGATATTATTCGCGCCACCGGCTGACTGGATTTTTCCAAAGGATAGGACAGAAGGCACCAGCGGGTCACTTTTCCGGGCTACGACCTGCTGAAGACCTACGAGTACGTGCGCCGCCATGAGCACAGGATCTATACAGTCCTGCGGAACGGCGCCATGGCCACCCTTTCCTTTGAGGGTCAGATAGATTTCATCACAGGACGCCATATACATCCCCTCACGGAATCCTACCATGCCTGCCTCCAGAGGTGGGTGGACGTGCTGCCCCAATATGCCCCGGGGAACCGGATTGGTCAGTACGCCTTCCTGGATTAACAGGGAAGCCCCGCCAGGTAATTTTTCTTCTGCTGGCTGGAAGATGAGCCGAACCGTTCCGGAAAAATGTTCGCGAATATCCTGAAGGATAGCCGCCACCCCCAATAAAGAGGAAGTGTGCACATCGTGTCCACAAGCATGCATGACTCCCGGATTCTGGGACCGGTAGGGAACATCGTTTTCTTCAAGAATGGGCAACGCATCGATGTCAGCCCGTAATGCCATAAACCCCTTACCCGGTTTGGCTCCTTTTATCTCAGCCACCACGCCATGTTCTGCCCATCCGGCTGTGAAAGCTATCCCCAGGTCGCGGAGCCGGTCCTGGATGTATTGCCCTGTTGCCGCCTCCTGAAAGGACAGTTCAGGATGCATGTGCAGGTATCTCCGGTCTTTGATCACTGACTCCAAATGTTGTTCTGCAGCCTTTTTAATTTTATGGATCAAACGGTGTTCAGTCATGTCCTAAATTTTGAAATCCACGGAAGATGATTTCGATATCCATCCAAATATCGAACTCTTTTGCATAAAGTGAATTGATCTTGTGTAACGTGTCGGGATGGTTTGCCCTTTCGGCATATTTAAGTGTTGGTGATACGACGCCGGGACGCAATGGCGGGAGGTGCCGGACCAAAGGATCTCCCTTGGCATATCCAACCCAAGTCTTTTGCCCACGGATCACCTGCCACCAGTTTACCGCAAATCCACGCTTTTGCCTGATATTCCAAATAACTACCGGTGATGCGATCAGCAGCAACAAGGCAACCCCTAAATCAAGCAATCGCTTCTGAACCAGAAAGTGAGGTATTTGCAGGTTTTGCTGCAAATCGTAAGTAATCAACTCTCCACGGGTATCTTTTGATGGACTGCCGATAATGCTCAATGCAGTTTCATTGGCCATCTTGTACTGAATATCCGGTCCGAGAATGGTCATCCATTGGGTGATCGCGGAAACGGAAATTTCCGGCGACGAGAAGATGATCTCATCCACATGGCGGCTGCGACAGAGGTCCGGCAATACGGACAAATCGCGGTAGTTGTCCGGATCGGGATCAGGCTCATCCGGATCAATGTATCCTACCCACTGAAAAGGCTGCTTCAGGTACTCGAGCAAATCCAGTAATCGCTGACTGGTTTGTTTGCTGCCGATAATCAGAATTCTCTTCACCGGCAATGCATTCCTGCGCACTCCTTTGACGAGCATCCATTTGATCAGCCAATATAGCAGTGCCCAGCCTGCTGAAGCCAGCAGCAACAACCGGGAAGGACGCCACGTATCCGGCAACAATGCATATACGATCAATAAAGAAATAGCAGCCCAAAACCACCCATGCAGCCATTTCCAGATTTCTGCCACGCGCCGGTACCCTCCTAGCAAAGCATGATACAGGATAAAAAGTGCGGTATAGGCGGGAATCTGGATGTAATTATAGCTGGCAGGATAATACGTATCGGAATATTTGATCGATTCCCATCCTTCCTTAAGGAAATAAAATCCTGCCATGAGCAGTAGGGCATCCACCATGATGCGCCAGGCTGTCCGCAAATAGGGCATCATAAATGCCCATCCCGCCTGAGCGTAAATCCCTAACCGCAATAACCAGGCATACCATCTGGCCTGCCGGCCGAAATATTTATTCGCGAAGATGACCATGGCCTGATAAAAGATACGGATGTACTTGAGACTACCCTTCCGCATCGATTCTCCTTTATAATGGATGATGGACGTAGAGGCCAGATAATGCAGTGTGAACCCGGACTGGGTGATACGATATGACCAGTCGATGTCTTCGCCATACATAAAGAACCGCTCGTCCAGCATCCCTGCCCGGTCGACTACTTCACGGCGAACCATCATGAATGCGCCGCATAAAACCTCGACCACCTGGTCCTTGTGTTCATCGAGGTAGCCCAGATAGTATCGATTAAAATGTTTGGATCGCGGGAATAAAGAGGCAAGGCCGGAAAAACGGCAGAAGGCCACAAAAGGAGTAGGCAGGCCGCGCTTGGACTCGGGGAGAAATTTACCGGAACCATCGATCATTCGCACACCCACTGCTCCCGCAGTCGCATGAGATTTTAAAAATTGCACACAGGTGAGTAATGTATTTTCCTGCAGGACTGTGTCCGGATTCAACAATAAAATCAACTCGCCCCTGGATGCTTCTATTCCCTGGTTGTTTGCCCGGGCAAATCCGGCGTTCTCGTCGTTTGCTATGCATAGGACCTGCGGAAATCTGGACCGGACCATCGCCAGTGAGTCATCGGTAGAAGCATTGTCCACCACGATAATCTCCACGGATAAATTTTGGGAAGCTGTAAGCACCGAATTCAAGCATTGTTCCAGGAAATACCTGACATTGTAATTGACTATAACAATGCTAAGTGCAGGGACTGCCATGACTTAATCTTCCGTCACCGAATAGGGAACTCTGGCCAATATAGACCGGCCAAGGGTGACTTCATCGGCATATTCTAGCTCACCACCAAATGAAACACCACGGGCTATGGTACTGACCCGAACACCAGTCGGAAGCAATAACTTCGACAAGTAATAGATCGTCGTTTCACCTTCTATCGTAGGGCTAACCGCCATAATTACCTCACGAACCTGGTCTTTTTGCAATCTTTCTACCAATTCCCGGATGTGCAGGTTTTCCGGACCTATCCCATCAATGGGTGATATGACGCCTCCCAGCACGTGATACATACCACGGTACTGATGGGTCTCCTCGATCGCCAGTACATCCCGGATCCCTTCGACCACGCAGATCACCTGATGATCGCGCCTTGGGTCGGAGCAAATGGAACAAACGACCTCGTCGGAAAGATTAAAGCATTTAGTGCACTCCCGGATCTCTTCTCGTGCAGCCCGAATGTCATCGGTGAACCGTCTGACCAGCTCCGGATCCTGCTTTAACAAGTGCAAAACCATACGTAAGGCAGTTTTCCTTCCTATTCCCGGCAAAGTTGCAAACGCATCAACTGCCTGCTGCATGAGTTTCGATGGTAAGTGCATGGGAACAAAATTAGAAAAATATTGACAGCCCAGTGCCAATGGGATATTAGAGGAAATTAAAAGGCCTATTATTTTAAGTAATACGGTTCAGGGAGTATTTTTGCTTTCTTAACACGGTAAATAAACATCGTATGGCTGAAGTAATTCGTATGCCGAGAATGAGCGACACCATGGAAGAAGGTGTCATCGTCTCTTGGTTAAAGAAAGAAGGCGAACCGGTAAAAACTGGCGATCTGCTCGCAGAAATAGAAACGGACAAAGCAACCATGGATTTTGAATCCTTATGGGAAGGCACTTTGTTACATATTGGTGCGAAAGAAGGTGAGGCCATTCCGATTGATGGAATCATTGCCGTCATTGGTAAAAAAGGCGAAGACTTCAAAGCCGCATTGGCAGAGGCTGGAAATGCCGCCCCTGAAACCAGTGCACCTGCTGACAATACATCCTCGGCGGAACCGGCTGTCAGTGCTGCGTCTGCGCCGAATGCTCCCGCCAAGACTGCGGCCCCTGCATCCACCTCAGATTCGGACGCTGACCGGCTCAAAGCATCACCCTTAGCCAAGGCCATGGCCAAAGAATCCGGGATTGACATTGCTTCCATCAAAGGTACGGGCGACCAGGGTCGGATTGTACGTCGCGACGTGGAAGCAGCCATCGAAACCGGTGGATCCGAAGCACCGGCTGTCTCTGTAGCTCCGGTATTCGGTCAGGAATCTTACGAAGAGGTCAATATCAGCCAAATGCGCAAGACCATTGCGCGCCGGCTAGCCGAAAGCAAATTTTCAGCACCCCATTTCTACCTCACCATTGAAATCAACATGGGCCGGGCCAGCGATGCCCGCCAGCGTATTCTGGAAATGAGCGGTGAAAAAGTATCCTTTAATGATATGGTCGTAAAGGCCTGCGCCATGGCATTGCGCAAACATCCCGCGGTTAATTCGTCCTGGATGGGTGATAAAATACGCCGCAACCACCATATCCATGTAGGCGTAGCTGTTGCCGTGAGCGAAGGATTACTGGTTCCGGTGATCCGGCACACCGATCTGAAGTCCATGACACAAATCAATGCGGAAGTCAAAGTCCTGGCTGCCAAAGCCAAAGACAAAAAATTACAGCCGGATGAGATGCAAGGCAACACATTTACCATTTCAAACCTGGGAATGTTTGGAATCGAAGAATTTACTGCCATCATCAATCCTCCGGATGCATGCATTTTGGCCATTGGTGCAATTATAGAAAAACCAATTATCCAGAATGGTCAGGTAGTTGCCGGTAAAATTATGAAAGTGACCCTTTCCTGTGACCACCGCGTGGTCGATGGAGCCACTGGTGCACAATTCCTCCAGACGGTGAAGCAGTACCTGGAAGAACCAATGATGATGCTGGTTTAGTCCTGCCAACAAATAAGAAAAAGGGATGTGGAAACCAATTCACATCCCTTTTTTTACGCAAAATTTTATGCAAAAAAAAAGAGTCAAACTGGTGAAGCTTGACTCTTTTGCATTTATGCGTTCAATTCTTAGTTAATATCCGGAATTGCGGTTTCCACTGTATTTAACCCCTGGACGTGATGATCCTGGGGTGTTTTTACCTGCATCTGGTCCTTCTGGCATGCTCATTTCCTGATCACCAGGTTTTGCTACTCTAAACTCGACGCGGCGGTTCATATACTGCATGCGCTCCTGTTCTACGGAAGTTTTGTGGTTATCGGGAAGATCATCCACAATCTCCTCATTTTCACCACCATATTGCAGGATGAAACGATCCCTGGAAATACCATATTTCTCAACGAGGTAATCTATGGATGCTTTCGCGCGCTTGTACGATAATACATTATTGTATTCCGGGGTATTGCGCACATCAGCGAAACCATCTGCAACGACCTTGATTTCCGGATGTTCTTTCATTACGGTAGCAACATGATGCAACTGACCGTAAAATTCCGGTTTGATGTAATATTTGTCCAGATCAAAATGAATCATAGGCAAAAACCATTCGGTCTTGATATTGGCAATACGGGAATTGATCATGTCTGCCACTTCATCTTCGGTCACCCATGGTCCGTCAATCTTTGCAACTCCGTTTCCGTCAACATCATAACCCGGAGGAGAGTAAGGTTCTTTATCCTGATAGTCCGGTACTCCGTCACCATCACTGTCCAGTGCGACCCCGCGTACGTCAACCGGCGCACCGGCGACAGTATTCGGCTCCTGATCCAGCATGTCTATGACGCCATCACCATCTGAATCGGTCAAATCCAATACAGGACGTTGCTTAAGCTCAGCAATATCATTTAATGCGCCATCGATCGGATTCAACCAGTACAAGGGTTCGGTCCGTTTATCGAACGATCCGAGGTTGATCCCTAACCGAATATTGGTGTAGTGTGAAACGTCGTTGTTGTTCGACTGATCGTATATGGAACGATACTCAAACCCATCCAGCAGATCGTTATCACTCAGCATCACCTGATGTTCAATCGCGATGTTAAGCCGTTTGTTGATTTTCCGTGAAATACCTACACCGGCCTGAAACATAGGATGGATATTGGTTTTGTCATTCAATCTAAAGATGGCGCTTTTCACTCTGGCATCGGTTTCATAATCCCCATCCAAAATGGCTTTGACATCTTTTTTGATTTGTTTCCTTCCAGCTCTTGTATCCACATCTCCGCTAACCCCAGACCAGTTGTAAGCCGTAGTCCCGTTCAAGGCATCGATTTTCGTTACATTATTGTCCAATCCGATACCCAGGAACATGTAGGTGTTCCATTTATTCCGCTCCTGGTGAAACAAAATATTCCCGATGTTAAGAACCCCTTGCAGCGAGCCATAAAAGTATTTCGTCTTATAGTTCCGGTAGAGATCATCCACTTTGTCCCGGACAGAAGGAATCAGATCCACATTCATGATCGCATTCGAAGAGCGCTGAGGATCCAGGCCCGTGGCTACTCCATAGAACAAATCACCCCGGATGGAGAAAGCATAACGAAACGCTTTACGCAGGTGAACGCCCAAACCCAGATTTGGCCAATGGGTATCAACGTCGCCATTGATGAAATAACTGCCTGCATGAATTCCCAACTCCCACATGTCTTTAGGTTTGGCAGAATAGCCAGCCTCCCCCATTTTCCATTTATGGTTCTGGTCCGGGTCGACTGTCATGTCATCATTGATCATTGGCTTTGAAAAAGCCTCATCCTGCGCGTTCAGGCCACCAAAAACCAATAATCCAAACAAAAAGAACATGATTCGATTTCGCATAAAAATTATGTTTATCTGAGTAATTATACCGCTTGAATGCCTAGATCGTGCAGGTTATAATTAGGGCTTTCAGTCTATTCTTAAAATGGCGAATACATGTTAAAATTAGACAATGAATGCCAGTAAGTCAAAATATTGAGAGTAAAATTTATTTGAAAAATATATTACAATTATTTTTTATGTATAAATTTGTCACAAAGACAATGTTATGCTGGAAAACTGGATTCGCCCTCTACAACTGGACTTCAAGTCAAAACAACAGCAATCCATTCTGGATTATCACCGTGATCCCAATTGTTTGGAGAATGCCCGGATCGCCCTGATCGGCTGGGATGAAAGTTTTATACCCATCCTGGAAGAGCTCCAGTCTTATCATTTTCCTTTCAATCTGTCCATAGTCCAGCTGGGCTTAGTCCGCAAACCGACCGTAGAATTTGTACTGCCCCTCATTCAAGAATTGCAGGATGGCGGAATCATAGCAGTGATCGTCGGAGCGGAAGTTCCGGCAGCATTGTTGTTCAAATCGCATCAGCACGCCCGCCCATTTTTTAATCCCGTTTTGGTCGATGAGCGCATCCGGCTGGAAGAAGATCAAAGCTTTGCTACAACCTCCTTCGTTGAATCCTCGCCCCTCAATTGTTTTCATATTTCCTGGCTAGCCGTCCAGATGCATTTGGCACATCCCGGGTTTATCAACTCGGAGCATTACTTCCTGGATACCATACGTTTGGGAAAGATCCGGCAATACAAAGAAAGCATTGAGCCAGCTGTGCGTGATGCTGACTTTCTCTACTTCAATCTGGCAGCGATGCGAGCATCCGATGCTCCTGGCAAATTCGGCCACAACCCCAGCGGACTCTATTCCGAGGAAGCGTCCCAGTTGACCAGATATGCCGGCTTGAGTGACCGGCTTTCCGCTCTGACCATCACCGGTTACAATCCCGAGCACCTGCAGTTTGCCCAGACAACGGTACTGATCAGCCAGATGATCTGGTACTTTTTGGAAGGTTTTGCAAATCGCAAACAGGATTATCCGATCCAGGAATCCTCCATGATCGAATACATCGTCGACCTGTCCAAGCATGGAAGACCACTAAAATTTCTGAAGAGTACAAAGAGTGGTCGCTGGTGGTTGAAAGTTCAGATCGATATCGAAAATCAAATGATCGACCGGTTCATACCCTGTAGCTATGACGATTATGCACAAGCATGTTCTGATGAAGTTTCGGACCGATTGCTGTATGCTTTCGAACGTTACGGATAGTTCACTGATCCGGATAGCTTAGAATCTTTATCTCCACCTGAAAGTATCCTGCACCCGGGCTGGTTTCAGGTCACACCAACAATTTCTCCAGACCAATTCCCCTGGACCCTTTGATCAGTATCCAGGAAGCAGGCTGCAACAGGCTTTCCCAGTCTTCGCGTTGCATGTCTTTAACCGATTCGAAAGCAGTATAACCGGAGGCCAATGCCTTAAAAAGCGGTCCGACCAGAAAGACTTTGGACCATTCATGCAATCGGATCAATTCGAGAATGATTTGATGTTCTGCTACAGAGGCATCTCCCAATTCGAGCATATCACCAAGAATGAGCACCTTAGGGTTTTGCTGACGGCTTGCAAAATGCTCGACAGCAGCTCGCATGCTACTTGGATTGGCATTATAGGCATCCAACAAGACCTGATGGCCATGCCATTCCAATTCCTGGGATCGCTGATTGGCCGGCCTGTATTGCATGATGCCTTCCCGAATGGCATCCCAGGGAACCCCAAAAAACGCTCCAACCGTTGCCGCTGCCATCAGATTCGGTGCATTATAGGTGCCATATAGGGAGCTTTCCAGTTCTATGCCTGCTTCATTTCCCAAATAGCTCAAAGAAATATACGGCTCTGACTTACTCAATGCATAGCGATAATCCACATGCTCTGCTATTCCATAGCGCACCATCTGTTGATAGGGATAGTCACGCAGCCGTTCATCATCCTCATTGATAAAAAGAACGCCACCGGTAGCGGATACCTGATCGAACAAAGACCATTTTTCTTTTCTTACCCCTTCCAGGGACCCCAACCCTTCCAGATGCGCCTTGCCAATATTGGTAATCAACCCGTAGTTTGGGGCTGCAATCCGGCTTAGCATTGCTATCTCTCCCGGATTATTGGTACCCATTTCGATCACTGCAAATTCGGCATCGGTGGGCATGGCCAGCAGCGTTAGCGGAACCCCGATGTGATTGTTCAGGTTGCCCCGGGTATAATGGACCCGGAAATTGCGGGCGAGAACACGAACGATGAGTTCTTTAGTGGTTGTTTTCCCATTGGATCCGGTAATACCCAATACCGGTATATCAAATTGCATCCGGTGATGGTGGGCCAATAATTGCAGGGTATGCAGCACATCATCGACTAGTATCTGATCCCTTAACCCAGGGATTATCCGGGATACCACCGCGGCAAGCGCCCCTTTTTCCAGTGCAAGCCCGACATAATCATGCCCGTCAAACCGATCTCCGGTAAGGGCAAAAAAAAGCATTCCCGGTTCTATGCTGCGGGTATCGGTATTTATGCCTCTGGATTTTTGATAAAGCGAATAAAGGGTCTGCAAATCCATGGTTCAAGGTCTGTTACTTCAGCCCGAAAATAAAAAATCCCCACATCTGACGATGCAGGGACTTTGATTCCTAATTGATCGAAATTAATATCTTCTCTTCACTTTGGATTTTTTGGTAGCTCCAAAGTCAACGATGGTATTATCATTATTACCCGCCTGATTGCCCACGCGATCCATGGCGCAACGGAAACCAATCGTGCGGTCAGCCTGATCTTGCTGCTTGTAGCGGCGTGTTCCAGGAGACAACCAGTAAGCGCGATCTGCCCAAGAACCTCCTTTGTAAACACGGGATTCATCATTTACCAAACTATGCACTCCGAATTCATAATAGACAAAGTCGTCGTCATCGTCATCATAGTTTTTGGCATCAGCCACGTGGTAGTTATCCCGGTTTGCAGTGCTTGCGCTATCTTCCAGTTCATAAACCAAGTATCCCATGCTATCCTTTGGTACCAGATTACCGTTCTCGTCCAGTTTCAACCGTTTGAATTCATTACCACGGAATGGGTTCAAATCCTGGTTTTCTTCATCACGCAAGGTTAAGCTGGTGGTAGGGCGATAGACGTCTTCAACCCACTCGCTGACGTTACCGGCCATGTTATAGAGACCAAAGTCGTTCGGCAGATAAGAGCGCACTTCAGCCGGGATGTTGGCATGGTCATTCAGTTTACCGGCCATACCCATGTAGTCACCACGTCCACGCTTGAAGTTTGCCAGCATGGTACCCTGGTATTTATTGTGTTTTTTGTACCGGACGGAAGATCCATCCCAGGGATAGAGGCGCCGATCTGTGATCACTTCATCATTGGGCAATTTTTTGCCTTGAAGTGCCAGAGCTGCATATTCCCATTCAGCTTCGGTCGGCAGTCGATAGGAAGGTAACATGATACCATCCTCATAGCGTACTGGCCGCTCACCTCCGGTGGTCATGTCTTTCAGATTTTTATTGACATCCCCTTGATATTGCCCGACAAGATAGGCCTTGGTATCAAAGCTCTCGGAGCCTTTCTGATCCGGACTTGGATTCAGGATACCTTTCTCAATCAAGAGCATTTCATTGACCCGGTTGGTCCGCCATTTGCAATATTCATTGGCCTGAACCCATGAAACACCCACTACCGGATAATTATCGTAAGCCGGGTGTCGGAAATAATTGTAGATCAAAGGCTCATTATAGGCTAATTCTTCCCGCCAAACCAATGTATCCGGCAATGCTTTTTTAGCGATGTCCGCACTGGTTTCGCCATAGACGCGCTTCAACCAGAATACATATTCGCGGTAATCGACGTTAGCAACCTCTGTTTCATCCATGTAAAAAGAAGAAACGGTCACCCGGCGAGCGACGTTGTCCCATTCGTAATTGACATCTTCTTCCGTCAATCCCATTACGAAAGTTCCTCCTTCGACAGGAACCAAATTAGGACCAGTAATCTGACCGGCATAATCCAATTTCTCGAATCCTCCCCACTTCTGATCGTTGTACTTCCAGCCGGTGGTTGCCGAACGGCTGGTGGACCGCTTACAAGACACAGCGGCAAAAGAAAGTGCTACTAAAGCAAACAGAACAAACCTTCTTGTCATCATCTACGATTTTTCGAATAATTCAACTATCTAACGACAAATATTCAAATATCGTGCCTAAATCAAATACTAAATTCAGCGAAACATTTGAAAACAATCCATGTATTTGGACTCTTCCGGATAAAGCTTGTCCAAATTGAGTAATATTCCTATTTCATGCGTGCCTCCGGTCCCCAATCCCAACCTGGAGACCGTCAGGTCATAGCTGTAGGCAAGTTTTAGAATGCCTGTCCGCATGCCTGCTGAGAGGATGGCAGCATCGGGATTTTGGCTGGTAATCCTTCCCCACACTCCGAGAAAAAAAGGATCAAAACCAAAAAAGGCACCGCCCAGTAACTGATTAAACGGACCCTGCCTGGAAACCATAACCTGGGGAGAAATGTAAATTCGGTCCAGCCATCCGGCATGTTCGAACAAGCCTACCTCGCCACCCGCATGTAAGCTGATCCGGACAGGTAAACCATCTATGTTGTTCTCGTATCCGGCAATCAGGGTTTGAGATGGCCGGTTGATGTGCTCTACCGACAAGCCACCGTACCAGGTGGACGTATAGGCCAATAATCCAAACGATACATCCAGATATTGATTGCGCAAATCAGGTGGTACTGTTTCATCCGTCGGCCAGGGTGTACCTCCCGGAGATATCGGCCCGGTGACCGGATCAATCTGGTCCGGGAAAATGAATTTTTCCCAATTGTACGCACTTTGCACATACGATGCCTGGACGCCAAACTTGGAATAAAAATCCCTGGAAATCTGGACGCGGTATGCATAAAAACCGGAGATTTTTGTGGTTTTTATTAATCCATTGCCTGCGTCGTCAGCCAGGATACTGGCACCCAATCCACTGTTGAAGTCTTTAAAAAACTGATCGTAACTTGCTGAATACGTGGTATAGGCATGATTGAGTGAAGGCCATTGATTTCGGTAGTTCATTGAAAATTTAGGGGCATGCGTACTTCCCGTGAATGCCGGATTGAGTTGTAACGGGGCCATGTAAAACTGGCTGTACACAGGATCCTGTGCCAGAACACCCAGGGACCAGACTAGCATTCCAGCCCAACCGATCATGCGTACAACTTGGTTCAAAATACGTGCATTGCGCTTGTTGGTGATGTTAATGTCCGTAATTTTACATTGGTTATCGTCCTGGTATGTAACGTATCGGCGGTATCTTTCGTTTGAATGAATAATATCTTAAATAAATTTTGACATGAATCTGCGCCGGATAATGCTTTTACCAGGATTGCTAATCATGCTGTCCTGGTATCCAGCGCCTAACACCCACCAAAATACTGCCAATTTTATCCCAAACGGTCCTCCGGAGGACTTTGTTACCAAATCGGTATTATCAACAGGTGAATGGTACCAGATGCAGGTTGCCTCCAATGGCCTCTACCGGCTGGACTACAATTATTTTAAATCCCAACTGAAGATCAATATCGATCAGATCAACCCAAAGGTGCTAAAATTTTACGGACATCAGGGAGGCCCCCTGCCAACCTCGATCTATGCGGGCCGAACGGATGACCTGAAGGAAATTCCTGTTATGATCAGCGGCGAGGAAGATGGAAAGTTTGATCCTCAGGACTTTGTGTTACTTTACCTGGAAGGGCCGTCAACCTGGACCTACGACAATAGCGATGGGCTGCACCACTTCAAAATGAATCCATTTAGCAGTTACAGCTATGTTTATTTACGCATCGACGGAGATCCTGGGGCCCGCATTGCATTGCAACCATTCCTAGAAACCGGGTCTATTACCGATGTCTACGATCAACACATCCATTACGAAGAGGATAAAGTCAACCTGCTTTCAAGGTATGGGCCCACGATAGGTTCCGGTCAACAATGGTTTGGGGACAACCTGAGCAATACACGGACAAAAAATTATTCAAGCTGGTTTCAAATGCCTAATCGCGTGGCTGGAACCCCGCTGCGGGTTATTGCTAATTTCGCTGGTCGTGGGGAAGTACCCTCAGTTTATTACGTTCGCGTTAATTCGGATTCTCTTGCTGGCAGTATTTCCTGGACTGATGTGGGCGATGTGGAGGCAACCTACGCCCGTCAGCGGACCATAAACCAAATCATCACGCCGGCCACTCAGGATCTTGAAGTTGTCGTTACCTATCCGGCGATTCCCGGAAGTACCACTGAGGGTTGGCTGGACTACCTTGAATTGCATGCCAAAAGCAAGCTGATCTATCCGGACTCTGCATTTACCTTCCGGTGGTATGCATCAACTGCAAATCCAGTCACTACTTACCGGATCCAAACGGCTAAGAATATTCAGGTCTGGAACATTACGCATCCACTTGATCCCCAGGGCATTGGCGTCGTCAAGGCTGGAAATGAGCACAGCATAACGGATAATAGTTCACTGCTTCAGGAATACCTGGCGTTTGACCCCGCGGATGTCCACCGATCGCCACAGGCAATCGGCAGGCTGACCAATCAGAATCTACATGCAATTCAGGGAACGGACATGGTCATCCTCTATCACCCTGATTACCAGGATGCTGCAAACAGACTTGCGGATCACCGGCGTTCATTCAGCCATTTACGGGTAGCTACTGTTGATATCAACGAATTGTACAACGAATTTTCAGCCGGAAAAACCGACCCTACTGCCATCCGGGATTTTGCGCGTATGCTGCATGAACGGGATCCATTATTCCGGTACCTTCTGTTATTTGGTGATGCCTCTTACGATTACCGCCATCTCGATGGCAATCAGCCGGACCAGAATTTTATCCCGACCTATGAGACGGTAGGCTCCCTGGAACCCATCTTTGCCTACCCTACGGACGATTATTTCGGCTTGCTGGATGATTCCGACGATCGGTACGACAACCCGCTGCGAGGCAAGCTCGACATCGCCATCGGGCGTTTGCCGGTAGATAACCCGACAATGGCAGAACAGGTAGTTGACAAAATCGTTGGCTACGACACCAACCCCGATACTTACGGAGACTGGAAATTAAGGATCGGGATGGTCGCTGATGACGAACAGGATGGGGCATTTGTCATCCAAAATGAAGGGTTAGCAAAAGAGAAACTCAGCAATCTTTCGCTATTCAACCTGGAGAAAATATATTTCGACGCATTTGTTCAGGAAATTACCCCTTCAAGTGAACGGTACCCGACCGTGAAGACGGCGCTTACCAATGAGCTCTTTAAGGGGCTGTTGGTCATCAATTACCTTGGACATGGCGGACCCGGCGGATGGGCTGATGAACGGGTTATGGAAATCAATGACATCAATAACTTGCGCAATAAAGACCGGTTGCCTCTTTTTGTGACCGCAACCTGCTCATTTACAGCTTATGATGACCCCTCCACGCCTTCCGGAGGCGAGTTATGTCTGACGAATCCAAATGGCGGAGGAATCGGCTTGTTTACCACGGTAAGATCGGTGTACTTAAGCTCGAATTACCAGCTTACTCTGGCTGTATTTGAGGAGTTATTTCAACGGGACTCCACGGGATACCGGACCATAGGAGAGATATTGATGCGTGCCAAATCAACGCAGGGGCCTAGTGATGAAAACGCACGTAAATTCACCTTAATTGGGGACCCCGCCCTTAAGTTGGCCATACCACCCTATCAGGTCACTACCAAATCAATCAATACGGTTCCGGTTTCCGAACTGACCGACACCATCCGGGCTTTACAGCGCGTCAGTGTTCAGGGTGAAGTTTTGACCCCGTCCGGAGAACTTTCATCCGACTTTAACGGAGATCTGTTCATAACCATTTACGATAAAGCTTCCAAAGTAAGCACGCTGCAACAAAATTCCGGCAGTCCTCAGATCGAGTTTGAAATCCAAAAGAATATCCTGTATAAGGGCAAAACGGCTGTTAATCAAGGCCAATTCAGTGTGGAGTTCATCGTACCTAAAGACATCAATTACACGTATGGTCCCGGCAAGATCAGCTATTATGCCCAGGCCCAGAATCGCGATGCCTGGGGCGTCTATGAGAACATTGTTATTGGAGGCACTAATCCGGAGTCCAATGCCGATACGGAAGGGCCGGAGATTGCATTGTTCATGAATAATACGCTGTTTTTAAATCATGGCATTACCGATGAGAACCCCATTCTGCTTGTCAACCTCACAGATGAAAGCGGGATCAATGTATCCGGAAACAGCATAGGACATGATCTGGAAGCCATCCTGGATGGTGACACGCGCAACCGGGTCAATCTTAATTCTTTCTACGAGGCTTCTCCCGCCGGATTTAATGCCGGCACCGTGAAATACCCCTACGCGGATCTGACGCCCGGACCCCACCAGATCCGGGTTAAAGCCTGGGATATTTATAACAATAACAGTGAAGCGACGATTGATTTTGTCGTCGTTCCCGGACAGCAACTGCAAATCCATTCCATCTCAGCCTATCCCAATCCCGCGCAGGATGAGGTGCATTTTGTGGTGGCACACAACGGTGGTTCAGGCCCTTTACAAGCTAAAGTATTTCTATTCAATACCCTCGGGCAAAAAGTGGCTCAATTGGAGGGTCAGGTTGCAGATCCGGGATACCGGACAGAAGCTGTCGTCTGGGGAAATTTATCCGAAGCTTTTCCGCCGTTATCCAGCGGAATTTACTTTTATCAGATCGTCCTGTCACAGGCTGTTGGGGACCAAACAAAAATCGCAAAAAGCGACTTACAAAAATTAGTCATCACGCGTTAAATTCTAGCGTTAATACAATAAAAAAGCAGCATCCAACCTTTAAAGATTGGTAATTCCAATATCCGCATGGCTATTGCTATATTTGCGAAAATTTATCTGAACCAATATTTATGATGAAGCAATTACTGTTCGTTTTTCTAGGAATTATGTTGACCGGTGCCCAAGTCTATGGTCAATGCATTCCCCGGGATCCTGCAAATCCGAGTTTGGGATATATCCTGCCGGATGGATCACCGTGTCCCAATGCCATCATCACGGCCGTACCCTTTCTAATGATTACCCCGGACGCACGTTCCGGTGCCATGGGAGATGTGGGTATTGCCATCTCTCCGGATGCAAACTCCATGGCCTTCAACTCCTCCAAACTGGCTTTTGTAGACGAAAGCTCCAGTTTATCTGCAACGTATTCACCCTGGCTTCGCGCTTTGGGTTTACGCGACGTATACATGGCCTATTTGAGCGGTTATAAAAAAATAAATGAGCTGCAAAGTGTCGGTGCCAGCTTGCGCTTCTTCTCACTTGGCGACATAGATTTCACGGATGAGAACGGAGAACCAGCTGGTCAGGGTCAGCCTAATGAATTTGAGCTGTCAGCCGCCTATGCCCGAAAACTATCTGAAAAATTTTCAGCCGGGTTGACGATGAAGTTTATTTATTCCAACCTTGCTGCCAATCAGGTTGTCGAAGGACGGGATATCAAAGCTGGACTTGCCGGTGCTGCAGATCTTTCTTTTTCATACATATCACCGGTTGATAATGGTACCATCCGGGCTGGGCTTGCGCTGCGCAATCTGGGTACAAAAATTTCCTATACGCAGGATGTGAACGATTTTATCCCGGCCAATTTCGGATTGGGCTTTGCCTACGATATCGATTTGGATGATTTCAACTCACTTACCGTAGCGGTAGACATGAATAAATTAATGGTTCCTACCCCACCTTATAGTGGTAGTACCGATTACAAAAAGAAATCTGTAGTAAGTTCATGGTTCAGTTCATTTGGGGACGGGATTGACTTCAGCGAAGAGCTGCATGAGATTAACTATTCCATCGGAGCCGAATATTGGTACGATAAACAATTTGCAGTTCGACTTGGCTATTTCTATGAGCATCCCACCAAAGGGGCCCGTAATTACCTCACGGTCGGACTCGGCGTCAAGTACAATGTATTTGGGTTGAATCTATCCTACCTTGTACCGACATCCAACCAAAGAAATCCGCTGGACAACACCCTGCGATTTGGGCTTGTCTTTGATTTCGGCGGTGAATAAAACAACTATAATCAATCAGAAATAAAAGCCCTGGTGATCGCTCGCCAGGGCTTTTTGTTTGGTAGGAAAACTGGCCGATAAGCCGGATTCTGTCGGATTACTCCGTCCCTGTCATTTATCTAAGCTGTCTACCCCTCCCGATCTGGCCAAAGCCAATGCAGGCGAGCAACCTGCAGGATAGATCCATCAGGATGTACGTGACATTGCAACCCACAAGGTTTATCCGCTTCACCCATTGCTGACTGAAGCCGTGCGCTCTTACCGCACGTTTTCACCCTTACCGGCAGAAGGTCTGCTTAGGCGGTAATTTTCTGTGACACGTTCTGTACCTCCCCCTACCGGGAAGTCCCACCCGTTAGGTGGTATGGCGCTCTGCGTTGTCCGGACTTTCCTCCCTACCATGGTAGAGCGACAGAGTAGCCAGTTCCGGGTAAAAATAACACTTCCTGCAGAATGTTGGTTCGGTTATTCCGTCTGTAACCAGCACGCATTACACAACACTCAATCCATTAATGATTTATGCATTATTATTAATTGTTACCTATTTAACATTCATTACATGTTTGTTATACATTATGGAAATAAATAATAAATTTGTTTGATGAAGTCGCATGCTCCATACGCAGGCCTATGGAACTTGGGAATTTGCTTGTTACTTACAGGCATTTGGTCATCCTGTTCCAACTTGGGTTTACAGGAGAATAACCTATTTGCCGAGTACCAACAAAAAGTTCGCGATGTCAGTGAAACCATGCAGATACAACTGCAGGACTGCATTGATCCG
The DNA here is from genome assembly GCA_020636355.1 of Lewinellaceae bacterium. Classification (GTDB taxonomy): domain Bacteria; phylum Bacteroidota; class Bacteroidia; order Chitinophagales; family Saprospiraceae; genus JAGQXC01. The sequence continues at coordinate 95,661 of JACJYB010000004.1, forward strand.
GATGGAGAAATTCTCTGCGACGCTTCTCAATTTCTACCGTTTCAACAGTTTTATGTCCGGAAAAAGAAGACCTGGACCTTCTGGACGGGGAATAAGATTCCAGTGGATGCACTGGATAGCCTCTTTGCCTTACCCATCCGAGACGGAATTGTCGAAATAGGAACCAAACATTATCTTTTCTACAAACAAAATACAGCCACAACCGAAGCAGCTAGTCTGGCTTCCCTGGAAGATTTGGGAAATTACCTCTTCCAGGTGGACGATATGCTGCAGGTACATTGGCCCGATGGTAAATCCTGGATTGAATTGAATCCGGACCGCCTCCCGGTGGCCATTAACATTGAACGCCAGCTCAAAAGTCAGAATACGATGCTGGTCATCCTGGCGGTTTCTTTATGGATCATTTTATTTCTTGGATTATACATTCTTCTTAGTCGTCACGATGGATGGACCCCCTGGAAGACCTACACTGCGTGGGGGGTAGGCAATTTTTTACTGGCTTTGTTCATTCCTTTAGGCGTCATGCCGATGTTTGCGGATGAATCGATATCCTCCCAGCTAGCTGCCTATACCCTGAGCGGGCTATTGTTGCTCGGAATGGTATTTTATTTGCACCGGCAAAGCGACCACCTGTTCGTTTTCCTTCGAAAGAAACGATTCGGTGATTTGCCTCTGACCGGCCTCACCTACATATTTATCCTGATAAGCTTTCTGGTTCTGGCCCGCATTGCCCAGACCTTTGTCCTCAATCTGCGGATACCCCTTGAACTGGATAATTTCTTCGCCAGTCAAATCATCAGCCTGGTTGCCCTGGTCTGCCTGGTTATTCTCAGTATAGCTCTGTTTGTATTACACCACCGGTTACTTACCGAGATCATCGAGCGTGATGTGGATCGTAAAGCGCGGTTGATGAGTTACCTGGCAGCATCCTTTATTTCTTTGCCTGTGTATTGGTTGCTATCCATTGCGTTTTCATGGACCTTCTTTTTCCTATTCGCGGCGATTTACATCATCCTTTTTGAGCTGTTTTTAGAAACGGTCAGACCTTCTATCACCTGGCTGATTACCTGGCTGATCTTATTCTCAGGTTTCACGGCAATAATACTTTTTAAATTCAACTGGCTTGAGGACCTCGAGTTACGCAAACAAATCGGGTACGAACTGCTTACCAATCCACCGGAAAATGTAGAGAACTACAGTGTAGCCCTTTACCGGGCCGATACGCTGGACCCTACGAATGCGCCGGATATATATCCCATGCAATTCCCTTTTGAAATTTCCGGTGATCAGGGCTATAAGGAAGTCATCAAGGATGGCCGTTCAGAATTACTGGTCTGGCTGAACCCCAAAGAGGTTGCCGTAATTGGAAAGCCGCTTATGGGAATGATCAAGCCCATATCTGCTTTTAGCTACGTATTTATTTTATTTCTAATTTGTTTCATACTCCTGGTCTTATCCAATACCTACGGAAGGTTTATACCTACTTCTTTGCAGATTGATTTAAGCAATAGTCAGTCCCTGAGAAACAGGATTCAGTTGTCGGTAATTGCCGTGATTATGGCCTCCTTCCTGATCATTGCCGTGATCACTGTGTTTTATTTCAAAAATTCTTCGGAAGCTGCCCAATACAGTCAGTTACGTTCAAAACTATCCTCTGCCATTCAGTCCATTGAAATGACGCTTTCGGCGACAAAACCGGAATTGCCTAATCTCGAGCGGGTCAACGTTCAGCTCAAAGACTTTGCTTCCATCAACAAGACCAATCTTGAGCTTTTTGATCCTTACGGACACCGGTTGAAATCATTTTCCGGAAACGGGTCCCAAGCTCAAATTTATGACGAATGGGTTCCTTATCACATTTACCGGCAATTCGCAACCTCCAAGAGTAGTGATGTCTCCTACCTCGATATCCAGTCGGATTACGGAACGACCTTTTTCGCACCCATCTACACGCCTACCCGTCTTGCCGGATTCATCAGCATTCCGGACCTGGACAGCAGCAAGCTCCTTCAACAGAATGTCAATGACTTTATCGGTACTTTGCTAAACGTTTACATTTTCCTCCTCTTATTAGCAGGCTCTGTAGCCATAGCCGTAGCTAATTCCATCACCCGACCACTGTTTGCACTCGGCGAAAATCTGAAGCAAATCAAACTTGGCCAGCCAAACAAAAAGTTGCATTGGGATAATATGGATGAAGTGGGTGAGTTGATCAACAACTACAATGAAATGATCCAGAAACTGGAAGATAGCGCCCAGTTTTTAGCACACACGGAAAGGGAAATGGCCTGGAGAGAGATGGCTAAACAGGTAGCCCATGAAATCAAAAACCCGCTGACTCCGATGAAGTTGAGCATTCAGCACATGCAAATGGCCAGTCGCTCCCGGCCGGAAGAAATACACCAAGTGGTGGACCGGGTTTCCCATACGCTGGTTGAACAAATCGACAACCTCTCTCAAATTGCTTCGGAGTTTTCCAATTTTGCCAAAATGCCACAACCGGAGAACGAGAAGGTTATCCTCAATGAAATCGTGGCGAATGTACACGACCTGTTCCGTAAGCGGGAGGACATGGACATCAGCCTGTATGTACCTATTGACGAGATCTATGTTTTCGCGGACAAGAATCACTTATTGCGCGTGCTGAACAACCTGGTTAAAAATGCAACGCAGTCCATTCCTAAATCCAGGCGGGGTAAAATTATGATCCGGTTATACAAAGAAGGAGACCATGCCCGCATTGAGGTAGAAGACAATGGAATAGGGATTCCGGACAACATGAAGGACAAGGTATTTTATCCGAATTTCACGACCAAGAGCTCAGGCACTGGCCTGGGCCTGGCAATCTCCTACAACATCGTCGAATCCTTCAATGGTAAAATCTATTTTAAAACCGAGCTCAACAAAGGGACCACATTCATCATCGACCTGCCGTTAATGCATATGAAGGACAATTATATGATTACCGAACGGGTCACCCTTTAAAAGAAAAAGCCCATGCTTGAAAGCACAGGCCATTTGGTTTCGTTTTGCCCATATTTTGTAGCGATCATTTTAACAGATCGTACATAGTCTGTCCTATTTCTGCCGGTGATTGCACCACGTGAATGCCGCACTCAGCCATTATTTTCATTTTTGCTTCTGCGGTATCATCTTTCCCGCCGATAATAGCACCTGCGTGTCCCATTTTACGGCCTTTGGGAGCTGTCTGACCTGCGATAAATCCGACGACCGGTTTAGTACCGTGCGCCTTCACATAGGCAGCTGCTTCCGCTTCCATTCCTCCCCCGATTTCACCGATCATAATGATGCCTTTGGTATCCGGGTCATTCATCAATAATTCGACGGCTTCTTTAGTGGTTGTTCCGACGATGGGGTCTCCTCCGATTCCAATACAGGTAGACTGTCCCATCCCGGTTTTGGTAACCTGGTCGACCGCTTCGTAAGTCAGTGTGCCGGACCTGGATACGATTCCTACATGCCCTTTACGGTGAATGAATCCGGGCATAATACCCACCTTCGCTTCACCGGGAGTTATAATCCCGGGGCAATTTGGTCCTATCAACCGGCAATCCCGGTCATTGATATACGCTTTGACCTTGACCATATCCTGAACCGGTATGCCTTCGGTAATGCAGACAATCACTTTAATGCCAGAGTCCGCGGCTTCCATAATGGCGTCAGCTGCAAATGCCGGGGGGACAAATATGACGGAAGTATCCGCTCCCGCTTGCTCGACGGCATCGGCGACCGTATTGAACACCGGAAGATCCAGATGCTTCGTTCCTCCCTTACCGGGTGTTACGCCTCCCACTACCGGCGTTCCGTATTCAATCATTTGCTCGGCATGAAAGGTACCCTCCTTGCCGGTAAAACCTTGTACAATGATTTTCGAGTTCTTATTTACCAATACACTCATTGGATCTGCGTTTTCTCCTTTTTTTGTTCATCCTTCATGATAAACACTTCCTCCCCTTTTTGGTGAAGGAAATATTTTTCCCGGGCGAATTTCTCCTTATTTCGTTCCAGGTCATAAATATCGCCCTTTACCTGATCGATGCGACCCCGGTAGTCTTCCTTTTCCTGTTCAAGATTGGATACGGTTTCCGACAACATCCATTGGCGGGTAACTCTGCTTTGATCAAAAAAGATCATCCAAACTAAAAATGCCAATAAAGTAATGGCATATTTATTCAACAGCAATTTCCGCCACTTCACCGGTGGAAATGGCCATTTTTCCAGGATACTTTTTACCTGCATATTTTGAGCCTTTAGTCTGGCTACAAGATACGATTAAATTCACCTTTTAAAAACGATAGGCCAGGAAGACTACCCAGCAATTTTGAGCATTGATCCGGAATCCGATTACTGTTTAAAAGCTTTGCGGCCGGGGAAATAGGCGGTTTCGGCCAACTCCTCTTCGATGCGCAACAATTGATTGTATTTAGCCATCCGGTCTGACCTGGATCCTGATCCCGTCTTTATTTGTCCGGTATTCAGCGCAACGGCCAGGTCGGCGATGGTATTATCCTCGGTCTCCCCTGAACGGTGGCTGATGATGGATGTATAGCCACTCCGGGTAGCTAATTGAACCGCGTCAATGGTTTCACTCAACGTACCAATCTGATTCACTTTAACCAGAATGGAGTTTGCTACCTGCTCTTCGATACCCCGCTGAAGTTTGGAAACATTGGTTACGAAGAGGTCATCTCCGACAAGCTGAACTTTGTTACCCAGTGCTTTGGTTAAATCGGCCCATCCGCTCCAGTCGTCTTCGTGCAGACCGTCCTCGATGGATATGATTGGGTATTTTTTACACCAATCCACCCAATAACTAACCATCTCGGAAGATGTAAGCTTTTCTCCTTTACTTTTATGGAAGTGGTAGACTTTGGCTTCCTCATCATAAAATTCACTGGCTGCTGCATCCAATGCAATGCAGACATCTTCTCCAGGTCTTAATCCAGCTGCTTCAATCGCCTGTATAACGGTATTAATAGCTTCTTCATTGGAGGTGAGGCTAGGTGCAAAACCACCTTCATCACCGACATTGGTGGATAAACCTTTCTTCTTCAACACCGATTTCAATTGATGGAATACTTCAACACCCATCCGCAGCGCTTCCGAAAAAGATTCGCCGCCAACCGGAACGATCATGAATTCCTGAAAATCAATATTATTATCGGCATGGCTTCCTCCATTTAATATATTCATCAGAGGGACCGGAAGCGTAAACGCATTCACGCCACCAACGTATCTGAACAGGGACTGACCGCTGGACTGAGCCGCCGCTTTACTTACTGCCAGAGAAGCTCCTAAAATCGCATTGGCGCCAAGTTTGGCCTTGTTGGAGGTACCATCCAACTCGATCATGACCTGGTCAATCAATCGTTGCTCATAGACACTAATCCCAATCAGTGCTTCACTGATTTGTTCATTGACGTGTTCGCAAGCTTTCAGTACCCCTTTCCCGCCAAAGCGATTTTTATCGTTATCACGTAATTCGACCGCTTCGTATTTTCCGGTTGATGCACCGGAGGGTACAGCTGCTCGTCCTAAAATACCTTCTTCAGTCAATACCTCCACTTCTACGGTGGGATTCCCTCTGGAGTCCAAGATCTCCCGGGCACGTAAATCAACGATTGTACTCATTGTAATGTGTTTTATTGTTTTTCCATTAATTGAATAAACTGATCGAATAAGTAACGGGCATCATGGGGACCAGGAGCAGCTTCCGGGTGATATTGAACGGAGTAGGCAGGAGCTTTTCTTAGCCGGATCCCTTCAATGGACTGATCATTAAGATTCCGGTGGGTTACTTCCACCAAATCCATATGCTTTTCCAAATCCGCCGGATCGACACCAAACCCATGGTTTTGACTGGTTATTTCACAGGTACCCGTAATCAGGTTCTTCACCGGATGATTAATACCCCGGTGCCCATGGTGCATTTTGAAGGTGGAGATACCCATTGCCAAAGCCAGCAACTGGTGGCCCAGACAGATACCAAAGGTTGGCTTTCCCTCTTTAATAATATCACGTATGGTCAGGATGGCATATTCCATAGGCGCGGGATCACCGGGTCCGTTGGAAAGAAAATAACCATCCGGTTCCCACTTTTTAATTTCCGCAAAGGTGGTTGTAGCCGGAAATACTCTTAAGAAACAGTCCCGCTCTATAAAACAATTGAGAATATTTCGTTTGGTCCCGAAGTCAAGCACAGCTACTTTCCATTTCGCATTTGGATTTCCGAGAAAATAAGCCTCTTCCGTCGTCACACGGGTGGCTAACTCCAATCCATCCATGGATGGTGTTTGTTTAAGCTGTTGCTTCAATTTTTCAACATCAAGCTCTTCCGAGGAGATGATTGCATTCATAGCTCCTTTGGTGCGGATGTGTTTTACAATTGCCCGCGTATCGACATCCTGGATGGCAACCAGGTTTTCACGTTCGAAATAATCCTGAATGGACAGATCGGCTAATTGCCGGGAGTATCCCCGGTCAGTAAAATTTTTACAAATAAAGCCAGAGATCTTGATGGAGTCTGATTCGACCTCTTCTTCTTTGATGCCATAGTTCCCAATGTGCGCATTCGTTGCTACAAGGATCTGACCAAAATAAGACGGGTCGGTAAAAATCTCCTGATAACCGGTCATTCCGGTATTGAAGCATATTTCACCGCTGGTAGTGCCGATGGCACCCGCAGCTTTACCATGAAAAACTGTACCGTCCTCTAGGACCAATACTGCCGGGCGGCTTCCGATGGAATCCATTGAAATGACTTTTCTGAGTTTTCGCAAATATACCGATTGCCAAGCCGGTGTTGGGCGTTATTGCAAAAAAAATCCCTAACCGGACGACCGATTAGGGATTCATATGCAAAGTTACTGTGCACTTTATTCTTCTTCTTGTTTTGCAGATACCGGAGGTGCGGCCGATTCTGCAGCCTTCGGCTTGCTACCACGGCGAGTACGCTTTTTGGTAGCTTTTGCCGGCGATGTGCTTTTAGTCAGTACATCATTAAAGTCAACCAGTTCAATCATGGCAGTTTCAGCCCCGTCACCTAAACGGAATCCGGTTCTGATCACACGGGTGTAGCCACCGGGCCGGCTAGCAACGCGTTCTGCTACTGTGCTGAAAAGCTCTGTGACAGCTTCTTTATTATTGAGATAGCTGAACACCACACGACGTGAATGCGTGGTATTATCCTTGCCTTTAGTTACTAAAGGTTCTACATACTGACGCAAAGCTTTGGCTTTGGCCAGCGTCGTGCTGATCCGCTTGTGCTTGATCAAAGCAATGGCCAGATTGCTCAACAAAGCGTCACGATGGCCTTTTTTTCTACCGAGATGGTTTTGTTTGTTCCCGTGATTCATGTTACCATTTTATGAACTTCGCAACACGCTGGGGAACTATGCCGCAAGCATCCCCAATCCGTAATTGCAATTTTATTTAATATCCGGACGAAACCCCTTTTACGGCCAGGGCTATTCTTCGTCCAGTTTATATTTTGACAAATCCATGCCAAAAGTAAGGTTCTTGGTCTGTAATAATTCTTCAATTTCAACCAAGGACTTCTTACCAAAATTGCGGAACTTAAGTAGTTCGTGTGTGTCGTATTTTACCAGCTCACCCAGGGTATTGATCTTGGCAGCTTTGAGACAATTGTAAGCGCGAACTGAAAGGTCAAGATCTTCCAGGGAGGTCTTGAGCAGCTTCCGCATATGAAGGATGTGTTCATCCACGATTTGATCTTCACGACGTGAATCATCATCGAAGGTGATGTTCTCATCGGTAATCAGCATCAGATGCTGAATCAGGATGCGTGAAGCTTGTTTGACCGCATCTTCCGGATGGATGGTTCCATCAGTAGTCACTTCAATGGTCAGTTTCTCGTAGTCCGTCCGCTGCCCTACCCGGGTATTGGAAACGGCATAAGAAACATTTTTGATCGGGGTAAAGATGGCGTCCAATGGAATAACACCGATTGGAGCTTCTTTATTCAGGTTTTCGTCAGCAGGCACGTAACCTCTGCCTTTGGTCACCGTTAACTCCATTTCGATGTTAACAAAGCTTTCCATGTGGCAGATGACCAACTCAGGATTCATGATCTTAAACACATTGGTAAAAGACTCAATGTCGCCTGCGGTAAATACATCTTTTCCGCTGATGGTCAGGTAGATGGTCTCTTCTTTTACACTATCGTCATTCAGCACATTCTTTAACCGGACCTGCTTCAGGTTCAGGATGATGTCGACTACATCCTCAACCACACCACGGATGGTGGCAAATTCGTGGTCTACACCACCGATGCGTACAGCCGAAATGGCAAAACCTTCCAGAGAAGAAAGTAATACCCTCCGCAAGCTATTGCCGATGGTTTGACCAAAACCAGGCTCCAGAGGCTTAAATTCGAAGACACCTTCGAACTCAGTTGCCTTTTGGAGAATGATTTTATCTGGTTTCTGAAAATTAAGAATATTCATTTGCTAGCAAACTTAGAATTAGTTCAATATCAAAATAACCAGCCAAGCAGATTACTTGGAATACAATTCCACGATCAACTGTTCGTTGATTTTTTCAGGTATGTTTTCGCGCTCCGGATAAGCCAGGAATTTACCTTCCATTTTCTCAGGATTGAATTCCAGCCATCCGTATTTACGGATTTCCGATTTAGCATGTACGGAATTATGGATTGCGTCCAGGTGCTGGGATTTACCACGGACCTGGATGACATCACCCGGCTTCAACTGGTAGGACGGGATGTTGGTTACTACCCCATTGACTACGATGTGCTTGTGGGAAACCAATTGTCTGGCGCCACGACGGGTCGGAGAGATACCGAGGCGAAACACGGTATTATCCAATCGAGCTTCGAGGAATTGTAATAAGATTTCCCCGGTTACACCTTTCTTCCGGTTCGCATGATCAAACAGATTGCGAAACTGGCGTTCCAGGACACCGTAGGTATATTTAGCTTTCTGCTTCTCCATTAACTGGAGTGCATAGTCTGACTTGGTCTTTCTTTTGCGGGTTAACCCATGCTGCCCGGCAGGATATTTACGTTTTTCAAACGAATTGTCCGGTCCGAAAATGGGTTCACCAAACGTTCTGGCTTTTTTCGTTCTAGGTCCAGTATAACGCGCCATAATTATCGATTCTTCTAAGGATTGAAATTATACTCTTCTTTTCTTGGGAGGACGGCAACCATTGTGCGGAATGGGAGTGGTATCCAATATGCGATTTACACGGATACCGATGCCATCAATGGCACGAATAGCTGCTTCTCTACCGGAGCCCGGTCCCTTTACGTAAACTTCCGCAGAGCGCATGCCTGCTTCATAAGCTGTATTAGCTGCTGAAGTGGCTGCAACCTGGGCTGCGTAAGGAGTATTTTTCTTCGACCCACGGAAGCCAGCCTTACCGGCAGAAGCCCATGAGATCACCTGACCTTGCTTGTTGGTCAGCGTAACTATCAGGTTATTAAAACTTGCCAGGATGTATACATATCCGTCATGATCGACATGTACTTTCCTTTTTTTAACCTTTTTCGCTTTAGCCATACGTATTGGATTAATCGGACTATGGAGTGATAATGATTATTTAGTTGCTTTCTTCTTATTTGCGACGGTCTTCCTTCTTCCTTTCCGGGTCCGGGCATTCGTTTTGGTTCTTTGTCCACGAACAGGTAGTCCCTTACGGTGACGCAATCCACGGTAACATGCGATGTCCATGAGCCGCTTGATATTCATCTGAACTTCAGAACGCAATTCACCTTCCACTTTAAGGTCTTCCTGGATAATCCGGGAAATGGTCCGGACATTTTCATCCGACCAGCCTTCCACCTTGGTTTCGTGACTGATGTTGGCTTTGTCCAGGATCTTGCCGGCAGTGGTTTTGCCAATGCCAAAAATATAGGTCAATCCGATGACGCCACGTTTATGTCTGGGGAGGTCTACACCTGCTATACGAGCCATACGTTGATGTATTTTCGCTTTATAAAATATTAACCCTGCCGCTGTTTCAGCTTGGGGTTCTTTTTGTTAATAATGTATACCCGTCCTTTACGTCGTACGATCTTACAATCTGCCGTACGTTTCTTCACGGAAGCTCGAACTTTCATATCGCTAGGATTTATATCTAAATATGATCCGACCACGGCTCAAATCGTATGGAGACATTTCCACCGATACTTTATCCCCTGGAAGGATCCTGATGTAATTCATTCGCATTTTGCCAGATATCGTAGCGATGATCTGGTGACCATTCTCCAAACGCACCCGAAACATTGCGTTTGAGAGAGCTTCTTCGATCACACCGTCTTGCTTAATTAAGTTTTTCTTCGCCACCTGGTTCAAAATTCGGAGTGCAAATATCTAATTTTTATTTGAAATTTCCTTAAGTTCTGCGTTATTTTTAATCGCCTCTTCAATTCGAAGGTGATCCGACAGGATATCAGCACCTTGTTCACGTACTGCAATCGTATGTTCGTAATGGGCAGAAGGTGCATGATCCCTCGCGAAAATGGTCCATCCGTCCTGAGCCTGCGCTACTCTTTTGTCCCCAAGGTTCACCATGGGCTCTATTGCGATGACCAACCCCGCTCTTAATTTCAAGCCTCTTCCCCGCTTTCCAAAGTTGGGTACATCCGGGCTTTCATGCAGGTTCTTTCCGACCCCATGACCAACCAATTCCCGCACGACGCCGTAATGATTCTCTACCTCGCAGTAATTTTGCACCGCAAAACTGATATCTCCGATACGCTGTCCTGCTCTGGCTTGCTCAATGGCCAGATAGAGGGAACGCTTGGTTACGCGAAGAAGTTCCATGGTTTTTTCCGGCACATCTCCGATAGCAAACGTATAGGCCGCATCTCCGAAAAATCCATTCATCAGCACACCACAATCCACCGAAACGATATCACCATCTTTGAATGCCTGATTGTTCGGTATACCATGGACCACCTCCTCATTTTTTGACACGCACAGCGTAGCAGGGAAGCCCCGATAGCCTTTAAAACCTGGCTGGCCTCCATGATCACGAATAACCATTTCTGCAGCAGAATCGATCGTTTGACCGGTGATCCCGGGCTTTAACAAGGTTGCGACCTCAGCCAGGGCATCACAAACGAGCAGGCAGCTTTTGCGGATGAGTTCAATTTCTTCGTCTGTCTTATACGTGACCATAGGTTTACGAGGAAGATTTACATACTGGCACCGATCTGCATTCCGCTGCCACTTCTTCCTTTAATCCGGCCTGATTTAACCAGTCCATCGTACTTACGCATAAGCAGGTAACTTTCGATTTGCTGCAAGGTATCCAGTACAACTGCAACCAGGATCAGCAATGAAGTACCTCCGAAGTAATGTGCAAATCGCTGACTCACACCAAAAGCAAACGCGATGGCCGGGATGATGGTTATCAATCCAAGGAAAATCGAACCCGGAAGGGTCACCCTGGTAGTAATTTCATCGATGAAGTCAGCGGTATCTTTACCCGGTTTAACCCCAGGAATAAATGCATTTTGTCGTTTCAGGTATTCGGAATACTGCTTGGGATTGACAATCAACGCTGTGTAGACGAATGTAAAGACGACAACCAGCAGGAATGCGAATACACTGGATAAAAAGGAAAACGGATTTGTCAGTTGCTGCATGAAGCCACTTGCCATTATTGACGAGTCATTGTTGGACAGCCAGCCGGCAATGGTAGCAGGCAAAAACATAATGGCCTGAGCAAAGATGATAGGCATTACCCCGGCTGCATTCACTTTTAAAGGAATGTAGTCCCGGTTACCGCTGACCGGCATATTAATGTTCCCACGACCGACCATCCGCTTGGCAAACTGGATCGGAATTTTCCGTACACCCTGAACAATCAGGATCGTGGCTACAATGACCAGGAAGAACAACGCCAGTTCAAGAACAAAAAGCAATGCGCCTCCCGCTTCCACACGGCTGGAAAATTCAAAGAGCAGGGCACTGGGTATATTGGCTATGATACCAATCATGATCAACATGGAAATACCGTTGCCAATACCGCGGTCCGTGATCTTCTCACCCAACCACATGGCGAATATAGTACCGCTGGAAAGGATGATAATTCCACTAAACCAGAATAATCCGGGAGCTATATTAGGATCTACAGCGCCCATATTTTTTACCAGGGTAAGGTACCCCCCACCCTGGACCAGGGTGATTGCTACCGTAAGTAAACGGGTAATCTGATTCAGCTTTTTCCTACCTGATTCCCCTTCATGCTGTTGCAATCGCTGAAAATAAGGCACCGCAAAGCCCAGTAGCTGGACGATGATCGACGCCGTGATGTAGGGCATAATCCCCAATGCAAAAACAGAAGCCGAAGAAAATGCGCCTCCTGTAAAGTTATTGATCAAGCCCAAAAGATCCTTACCCTGTGCCTGATTGATGGCACTTTGCATGATGGTGGCATTGACACCAGGAATGACCACATATTTACCAAAACGATAAACGAGGATCAGTCCCAGCGTATAAAGAATCCGTTTACGGAGTTCCTGTATTTTCCAGATATTCTTGAGGGTCTCGATCAATTTTTTCATGTGATCCGATTATAATGCTTGAACACTTCCACCTTTAGCTTCAATAGCAGCTTTAGCGGCAGCGGAAAATGCATGCGCTGAGACAGTAAACGCTTTTGAAGGTTCACCGTCGGCCAGAATTTTGATCAATTCGGTTTTCTTGTAGACGTTATGGGCTTGATAGAATGCCTCGTCGAAGACGGTCACTCCATATTTCTCGGCCCAGCTATCCAGTTGGCTCACGCTAATGGCTTTATATTCTACCCGGTTAGGGTTTTTAAAACCTCTTTTGGGCAAACGCATCTGAATAGGCATTTGACCACCTTCAAAATGGCGTTTGCTCTTAAAGCCTGAACGGGACTTAGCACCTTTATGTCCACGGGTGGCCGTACCTCCATGTCCCGAACCCGGACCACGTGCAATACGTTTGCGCTTTTTAACAGCTCCCTGACTAGGTTTAAGTGAATGCAAGTTCATGTTTACAATTTTTGGAGGCTTGATTAAAGCTCTTCTACATTTACTAAATGCTTTACACGGTCTACCATCCCTTTGATCTGCGGTGTTGCTTCGTGTTCTACACTTTGGTGAATTTTGCGCAATCCGAGTGCCTGCAGGGTTGCTTTTTGCCGGTTAGACCGGTCAATACCGCTTTTTACCTGGGTGATGCGTACTTTGGTCATCACTAGCTTTTTATATTATCCGTTAAACAATTTCTCAACTTTGATGCTACGCTGCTTAGCGATAGCCATCGGGTTACGCAGCCGTGCAAGGGCATCAATGGTTGCCTTTACTACGTTATGCGGATTGGAAGATCCATGGGATTTTGCCAACACATTATGAACACCAGCGATTTCCAATACAGCACGCATGGCTCCACCTGCAATAACACCGGTACCGTCTGATGCGGGCTTAATCAGAACCCGGCCGGCGCCATATTTACCATTCTGCGCGTGGGGAATAGTTCCTTTAAAAATGGGAACTTTGATGAGATTCTTTTTTGCATCATCCACCGCTTTGGAAATCGCCTCGGACACATCGCGGGCTTTCCCCAATCCGTGACCTACGATTCCATTTCCATCACCCACAACGACGACAGCGGAAAAACTGAAGGTACGTCCACCTTTGGTAACTTTTGCTACCCGGTTGAGGTTTACCAGCTTTTCTTTCAATTCTGTATCCGTCGGTCTGACGCGTTCCATTACAACTTTTGCCATGATTGGAATTCTTTCTTAGATGTATTAAAATTTCAGGCCAGCTTCTCTTGCGCCGTCAGCTAATGCTTTTACTCTGCCATGGTACAAATAACCTCCACGGTCAAAGACGATGGATTCTATCTCGTGTTGTTTTGCACGTTCACCAATCAACTTGCCTACCAACTTAGCCTGATCGGCCTTATTGCCATTTTGGGCAATGCTGTCTTCACGTGATGATGCTGAGGCCAGAGTAACTCCGGCCAAATCATCCACTATCTGGCAATAGATGAAACGATTGCTCCGGTAGACCGACAAGCGTGGACGACTTGATGTACCGCTGATTTTATTGCGGATGCCGTAGTGTATTTTGCGACGACGATTTGCTTTAGAGAATTTCATCGTTAATAGACTCTTTACGTTCTGATCAAAATTTATTTACCAGCTGTCTTACCAGCTTTACGACGGATGATTTCATCCGAGAATTTAATACCTTTTCCTTTATAGGGTTCCGGTTTCCGGTAAGAACGGATTTTCGCTGCAACCTGACCCAACAATTGTTTATCCGTTCCACTCAACTTAATCACCGGCGCTTTACCTTTTTCGGTAGCTGTTTCCACATTCAGTTCATCCGGTACATAAAAGTAAATCGGGTGCGAATAACCAACAGAAAATTCAATCAAATTCCCGGTGTTGGCAGCACGGTAACCGACCCCAACCAATTCAAGGTTTTTGGTGAAACCGTCGGACACACCCTTAACCATATTGGCTAATAAGGCACGACTCAATCCGTGAATTTCGCGATGTCTCTTTTGATTGGTTGGCCGCTTCACTGATAGTTCATTGCCGTCCAATTCTACTTGCAGATCAACATCAATTTTCTGGGAAAGCGACCCTTTAGGTCCTTTTACCGTAACCAGGTTGTTTTTGGCGACATCAACGGTCACCCCGGCTGGTAAGGTAATTAATGCTTTTCCTATCCTTGACATGATGGTTGTTTTTTAGCAATTAATAAACGTAACAAATCAATTCACCTCCGACATTGAGTGCCTTAGCCTGCTTACTGGTCATCAGTCCTTTGGATGTCGACACGATGGCGATACCCAAGCCATTGATGATCCGTGGCAAATCGGTCGCACCGGAATACTTACGCAACCCGGGACGGGAAATACGCTGTAGATTACGTATTACCGGTAGTTTGGTTGCCGGATCGTATTTCAGGGCAATTTTGATGACTTCTCCTTTCTGACCAGGTTCGCCATCAAATTTGTATTTCAGAATATAACCCTGGTCATACAGGATTTCCGTAATGTGTTTTTTCATATTACTTGCCGGAATCTCAACGATCCGGTGACCGGCTTGCTGTGCATTGCGAATCCGTGTCAAATAATCTGCTATTGGATCTGTTACTGCCATTGTTTCAATAAATTTAACTCGATTACCAACTTGCTTTCGTTACACCAGGAATCTTTCCGTCCAGCGCCATATCCCGAAACTGTACCCGACAAAGTCCAAAACGGCGAATATAGCCTTTAGGTCTGCCTGTCAGCTTACAGCGGTTCTTCAACCGGACAGCGGATCCGTTACGTGGCAATTGATCCAATTCGTCCCAACGTCCTTCTTCTTTCAGTTTGGTACGCAGAGCGGCATACTTGGCTACCATGCGTTCACGCTTTTGCTGACGAGCTATGATTGATTTTTTTGACATAACGAATGTGGTTAATTGCGTTGTTGATTTTTAAATGGTAATCCCATGTATTTGAGCAATTCAAGAGCTTCTTTATCGGTCTTTGCGCTGGTTACGATGGTTATGTCCATCCCGGCAATGCGATTTATTTTATCCAGGTCAATTTCCGGGAAAATAATCTGCTCGGTTACGCCGAGGGTATAGTTACCGTTACCATCAAAGCTTTTGTCGCTGATACCCTGAAAGTCCCGCACCCTTGGCAACGCGACCGTAACCAGGCGATCCAGGAATTCGAACATGCGGTCGTTACGCAGGGTGACCCTGGCGCCAATCGGCATATTTTCCCGTAGCTTAAAGTTGGATACGGATTTCTTTGCTTTGGTGACCACTGCTTTCTGACCGGCAATGGTGGTCATTTCATCGATCGCGACATCCACCAATTTTTTATCTTGGGTTGCGACACCTACACCCTGGTTGATGCTGATTTTAATCAGGCGAGGAACCTGCATGATGGATTTGTATTGAAACTGATCCATCAGTTTTTTTACGATTTCCTCTCGGTATAGGGTTTTAAGTCTGGGTTGATAGCTCATCACTTAATTATTTCACCAGATTTTTTAGAATAACGGACCAATTTATCGCCGACCATTTTGCGACCAACCCGGGTAGGTTCACCCGATTTTGGATCCAGAACCGAAAGGTTCGATAAATGGATCGGACGATTTATTTCATGGATACCACCGGGATTGTCATTGGTTGGCTTCATGTGTTTTTTAGCCGGGTTAACCCCATCGACAATGGCGGTATATTTTTTAGGGAATACCTGTAACACTTCCCCTTTAGTACCCTTGTAAGCTCCTGAGTTCACCAGAACGGTATCGCCTTTCCGAATGTGAAGCTTTTGGGTGATATGACTGTTAATTTTCTTTGGCATGGTCCTGGTCTTTATAGTTATAATACTTCAGGTGCAAGGGATACAATCCGCATAAAGTCACGTTCGCGCAACTCACGGGCAACCGGGCCGAAAATACGGGTACCCCGGGGCTCATCTGCTGCGTTCAACAGAACGACCGCGTTATCATCGAAACGGATGTAAGAACCATCCTTGCGACGGATCTCTTTTTTAGTACGCACAACAACAGCTTTGGAAACCGTTCCTTTTTTTATCCCTCCCGGGCTGGCGGATTTTACAGACACCACAATTTTATCCCCAATAGAGGCATAGCGGCGTTTTGAACCACCCAGAACACGGATGCATAACACTTCTTTCGCTCCGCTGTTATCTGCTACTTTTAATCTTGATTCTTGCTGGATCATCGCTAATTCCGATTAATATAATATTCGCAAAAACAATTACTTAGCACGCTCTACGATTTCGACAACACGCCAACGCTTCAATCTACTCAGCGGACGAGTTTCCATAATGCGCACGGTATCTCCTACATGGCAATCATTCTTTTCATCGTGGGCCATGAATTTTTTAGTATGCATGACGAATTTGCCATAGATCGGGTGCTGCAAACGACGAACGATGGATACCGTCACCGATTTATCCATTTTATCGCTGGTGACTACGCCTACCCGGGTTTTCCGCTGTTTGGTATGTGACATATGATCTTACTTAGCGTACTTTAAATTATTTGTTTTAATAACGGTTTATTTCAACTGTTGCTTGAAGCATCACCAGCCAATGCTGCTAACTCACGGCGGCGCATTTCGGTTTTTATGCGGGCGACATCCCGACGAATTTCCCGCAGGCGCAAAGGATTGTCCAATCCCTTGATCGTATGATCGAATCGCAGTTTTTGAAATTGCACCTCAGTATCAGCTAATTCGGTAGCCAAATCCTGATCTGAGAAGTCTTGCAATTCCAAATATTTCTTACTAGGCATGGTCTGTTGATTTTAAATTGATACCTCTAGTTTATTGCTTTCTATTCCTGATAATCTCTACGCACAACCGTTTTCGTTTGTACGGGCAGTTTCTGAGCGGCCAGGCGTAACGCTTCGCGAGCTACCTCCTCCGGCACTCCTTCCAGTTCAAACAAGATCCGCCCTGGTTCAATTATTGCTACGTAATGATCAAGTGGCCCTTTACCCTTACCCATCCGCACTTCCTGCGGCTTCTTGGTGATGGGCTTATCCGGGAAGATGCGGATCCACACATTACCTTCCCGTTTCATGTGACGGGTCATGGCAATACGCGCGGATTCAATCTGCCGGCTGGTTAAGCGGCCGCCGTCCAGCGACTTAAGTCCAAAAGAACCGAATGCGATCGTCGTTCCTCTTTTCGCAACAGCACGGATTCCTCCTTTCTGCAGTTTGCGATATTTCATCCTTTTGGGCTGTAACATGATCTATATTTTTAGAGATTACTATTCTTTTTGCAAAAGTTCGGCAAAGGTACTAGAAATTAGTGTAACATTCTAACCGCGCTTCGGATTTCTTTTACGACCTCCCCGTCCACGGTCGCGATCACGATCGCGGTCGCGATCACCTCCGCCACCACGCTGCTGCGGAGAAGTAGCCAGGCCAGCGTTTGGTGAAAGGTCTCTTTTACCAAGGACTTCACCTTTGCAGATCCAGCACTTAATTCCAATTTTACCGTAGACTGTCTGTGCTTCCTTCAGGGAATAATCGATATCAGCACGGAAAGTATGCAACGGAGTACGTCCATCTTTATATTCTTCGGACCGCGCCATTTCAGCTCCATTCAAACGACCTGAAATCCGGATCTTGATTCCTTCTGCTCCGGCACGCATCGTCGATTGAATCGCCATTTTTATCGCCCGGCGATAATTGATGCGGGATTCGATCTGTTTTGCAATGGATTCAGCAACGATAGCTGCATCCAATTCCGGCTTACGGATTTCAATAATATTGATTTGGACATCTTTACCAGTCAACTTCTTCAACTCCTCACGGATCTGATCCACTTCGGATCCTCCTTTTCCAATGATAATACCTGGACGTGACGTATGGATGGTGACCGTAACACGCTTCAGGGTCCGCTCGATAATAACCCGTGCGATACCACCTTTCTGGATACGGGCATCCAGGTAATTGCGTATTTTCTGGTCTTCCACTACTTTTTCAGCCATGTCGCGACCACCATACCAGTTGGATTCCCATCCACGGATGATGCCTAAACGATTGCCTACTGGATTTGTCTTTTGTCCCATTAGTTGGAATTATAAAGTTTTATCTATTAGATTATTCTTCTTCTTCATGAGCTGCCGGCATCAGATCAGCACTGATAGCCACCTTGTTGGATACGGCCAGTGTGATGTGATTGGTACGCTTACGAATGCGGTGTGCACGCCCATGTGGTGCAGGGCGGAAACGTTTCAGGATCGTACCGTCATCCACCAATGCGCGGGAAACGATCAAATTATAATCTTCCGCACTCAGGGATCCTGATTTGTTCTCCCAGTTGGCAATGGCAGATAACAATACCTTTTCAACCCAAATGGCTGCTTCCCGATTGGTGAATTTGAGGATGTTTAAGGCATCTTCAACCCGTTTTCCCCGGATGGTATCCACCACCATCCGCATCTTACGTGCGGACATCGGGCAATTTTTCAATTTCGCTACAGCTTCCATGCTTGCTACTATTCAATATTAATAGGAAATAAGCTTATTTCTTACGGTTACCTGAGTGACCGCGGAATGTCCGGGTAGGTGCAAACTCTCCCAGTTTGTGTCCAACCATGTTTTCGGTTACAAAAACAGGTACGAAGGTCTTGCCGTTATGCACGGCAATGGTAAGACCTACCATATCCGGGATGATCATAGAGGCCCGCGACCAGGTTTTGATCACCGATTTTTTACCGGATGATCTGGTCAGCTCTACTTTCTTCAGCAATTTGTTGAAAACGTATGGTCCTTTTTTTACAGAACGAGCCATGACTACTACTTTATCTTAGCTATTTATTTGGTTTTTCTCTTGGATATGATCAGTCGATCCGAATGCTTATGGGGTGATCTGGTTTTTTCACCTTTAGCCATAATACCGGTTCTGGATCTCGGATGTCCTCCTGAAGCACGTCCTTCACCACCACCCATCGGGTGATCAACCGGGTTCATGGCCACACCACGCACGCGGGGACGTTTGCCGACCCACCGTTTGCGACCTGCTTTGCCATAAACTTGCAACCCATGATCCGGGTTGGATGTTTTCCCATAGGTAGCTCTGCAGGTCAAGAGGATCCGGCGAACTTCGCCAGAAGGCAATTTGATTACTGCATAGCGATCTTCACGCCCCATCAAAACCCCATAGGTGCCTGCACTCCGCGCGAGCGATGCACCTTTACCAGGGTACAATTCTATGGCATGAATTTCAGAACCTAACGGAATGTCCGAAAGGAACATGGCATTACCGATCTGTGGTCCCGCATCTTTTCCTGAAAGCAGCACATCTCCTACGGAAAGTTTGTCCGGTGCCAGAATGTATCTTTTCTCACCATCTGCATAAGCGAGAAGGGCGATATAGGCACTGCGGTTCGGATCGTATTCAATGGATTTGACTGTAGCTGGAATGCCATCCTTATTCCGCTTAAAATCGATGGCGCGGTAACGCTTCTTGTGGCCTCCTCCGACATTGCGAACGGTCATTTTACCGGTCCGGTTACGGCCTCCGGTAGAGGAAATCCCTTTCACCAGGCTTTTTTCAGGCTTATCCGTCGATACCTCGGTAAAGGCATTACCGACACGGAAGCGTGTACCTGGTGTGATTGGATTAAACTTTTTCAGTGGCATCTCTAACTGCTTTTAATATTATGATGCGAATTCAGATTTATATATCTCCAAAGAAATCGATCTCTTCACCTGCAACTAACGTGATGATCGCTTTCTTATAGGCAGGTTTTCTTCCCTGTACCATTCCGCCCCGGGTATTCCGGCGCTTCGATTTACCTGGTACAACAAGGGTATTTACGGAATCCACGTTGACATTGTAGATTTTTTCAACCTCTTTACGGATTTCAACCTTGTTAGCGTCCCGATCTACCATGAACGTATAGTGTCCACGTTTTTCCGAAAGTTTTTCAGCTTTTTCGGAGATTATCGGTTTGATGATGATTTGTTTTCCCATGATTTAATCCTTTTGAGGCTTAAGCGAATAATTGCTTAATCGTGTTGATGGAACTTTCTACAAAAACCAACTGATCTGCATTCAAAACGTCATAAGCATTCAAATCACCGGCAACGACCACCATTGAATGCGGCACATTGCGGCTGGAACGATACAATACATTGTCGTGCTCGTTGGTAACGAGAATGGATTTCTGGGCATCTACTTTGAGATTGCGCAGAATGTTGACGTATTCATTCGTTTTTGGTGCATCAAAAGTAAAGTCTTCAATGACGAATACCTGACCGGCTGCAGCTTTAGCAGAAAGCGCCGACCTTCTGGCCAAGGATTTTACTTTTTTATTCAGTTGAATGCCATAAGTACGTGGACGAGGTCCAAAAGCCCGTGGTCCGCCACGAAACTCAATGTTCTTGATAGATCCTGCACGAGCGGTACCTGTTCCTTTTTGTTTCTTGAGTTTACGGGTACTACCGGAAATCTCACTGCGTTCTTTCGCTTTATGTGTTCCCTGACGTTGATTGGCCAGGTATTGTTTTACAGAAAGGTATACGGCATGCTCATTGGGTTCAATCCCAAAGATCTCGCCGGGAAGTTCTACGGTCTTACCCGTCTTTTCACCTTTTATGCTGAGCACATCTACTTTCATGGCTATTTCTTTTCGATGATTACGAATGAGCCCTTATGACCAGGAATGGCGCCTTTGATCAGGACGATATTCTGCTCAGGGAAAATTTTTACAACTCTCAGGTTACGCACTTTGACAGCGTCACCGCCCATACGGCCGGCCATACGCATTCCTTTAACAACCTTTGAAGGATAAGAAGATGCGCCAATCGAACCTGGGGCTCTTTCCCGGTTATGCTGACCGTGGGTACGCTGACCGACACCGCTAAAGCCATGTCGTTTAACAACACCCTGAAAGCCTTTACCTTTACTGGTCCCAACCGCACTCACTTTGTCACCTTCATTCAGAACTTCGGTGACTGATATGGTCTCACCCAATTCTTTTTGCAAGGGATGATTGCGGAATTCTCTTACATAGGACTTCGGTGTAGTGCCGGCTTTTTCAAAATGCCCAATCATCGGATTAGGCGTGTTTTTAGCCTTGCGCTCACCAAATGCCAACTGTAAGGCATTATAACCTTCTGAGTCTTCGGTTTTAACCTGAGACACCACATTTGGTCCGGCTTCAACGATCGTACAAGCGACGTTTTTGCCGGTGGTGTCATAGATACTGGTCATACCGATTTTACGACCGATTATTCCGTTCACGGTAAAATGTTTTCAATTATTGACTGAATAACAGATGCTTACAAGCACGAAGCCATGTCAGCATCTAAAATCCCTACGTTCGATGCGGTTAAGTCAGCTTAACCTGAATATCTACACCGGATGGCAGTTCGAGTTTGGACAAAGCGTCTACCGTCTTAGGTGTAGGTGTATAAATCTCGATAAGACGCTTGTGTGTGCGGAGTTGAAACTGCTCACGGGATTTCTTATTCACATGCGGAGAGCGCAATACTGTGAATATTTCCTTTTCCGTGGGCAGAGGAATCGGACCGGTTACCACCGCTCCACTCGAACGCACCGTCTTAACGATCTTCTCCGTTGATTTATCAACCAGATTGTGGTCGTAAGAACGAAGTTTAATGCGAATTTTTTGATTCATAACCCAGTTTATGAAATATCTCTACAAATACAAATATCAGACCTTAACTGCTCCTTTTGCCTTCTCGATCACATCATCAGCGATGCTCTTCGGCACAGGGGCAAAGTGTGAAAACTCCATGGTAGAACTTGCTCTACCGGAAGTTATTGTTCTCAATTGTGTTACATACCCGAACATCTCGGAAAGAGGCACGTCAGCCTGGATGGCGATGGCTCCTCCGGCACGGGTTTCCTGACCTTTAGGAAGACCGCGGCGACGGTTGAGGTCACCGATTACCGATCCGGTATATTCTTCAGGGCAAACCACTTCAAGTTTCATGATTGGCTCGAGGATGACCGGATTGGTCTTACCGGCAGCAGCACGGTATCCCTCTTTAGCACAAAGTTCGAAAGCGATAGGTTTGGAGTCGACCGGGTGGGTCGATCCGTCAAAGATGCGAACCTTCATGCTATCCAGGCCATACCCAGCTAACGGTCCATTGTCCATCGAGGCATTGAATCCTTTTATCACCGAAGGGAAAAACTCCCGAGGGATAGATCCACCCACGATATTGTTGACGAATTGCATCCGAACCTTTCCTGCTTTGAAGTCTTCCGAATCGAGGAATTCCTGATCTGCAGGGCCAATTTCAAAAGCAATGTCTGCAAACAATCCAGATCCACCGGTTTGCTTTTTCAGACGCTCGCGATGTTCTACTTTGGTGGTAAGTGCTTCTTTATAGTTAACCTGAGGCGCGCCTTGATTGCATTCTACTTTAAATTCACGACGAAGCCGGTCTACGATGATTTCCAGGTGTAATTCACCCATTCCGGAAATAACCGTTTGGTTGGTTTCGTCATCATAGCGAACGCGGAAGGTCGGGTCTTCTTCAGCCAATTTGGCCAATGCCATCCCCAGTTTATCCAAATCTTTTTGTGTCTTTGGTTCGATAGCCACACCAATTACCGGTTCTGGGAAACTCATGGATTCCAACACGATCGGATGGTCGAGCGAACAGAGGGTATCTCCGGTGCGAATATCTTTAAAGCCAACCGCAGCTGCAATATCCCCAGCTTCTACCTTGTCAATCGGATTTTGCTTATTGGCATGCATCTGGTACAAACGGGAGATACGTTCCTTAGCACCGGTACGGGTATTCAGGACGTATGATCCAGCATCCAGCGTCCCTGAATAGACACGCAGGAAACACAATTTACCTACGTAAGGGTCGGTGGTAATTTTAAATGCGAGGGCCGAAAACGGCTCATCGGTATTTGGCTTACGAACTTCTTCTTTTTCAGTATCCGGATTGACGCCACGAATGGCTTCAACGTCCGTTGGGGCGGGCAAATAAGCACAGACAGCATCCAATACAGCTTGCACTCCCTTGTTTTTGAATGCAGTACCGCAGAATACCGGCGTAATGCTCATGTCAATGACAGCCATGCGGATTGCTTTCTTGATCTCTGCTTCGGTTATAGAATCCGGATCATCGAAATATTTTTCCATCAGGCTCTCGTCATACGAGGCTACTGCTTCCAATAATTTTTCCCGATACTCATCTACCGTACTTTGCAGATCGTCAGGAATTGGAATGACTTTATAGGTCATGCCCTGGTCTTCTTCATTCCAGATGATAGCCTGATTCAGCACCAGGTCGATTACACCACGGAAAGAATCTTCTGAACCGATGGGAACCTGCATTGGGATAGCATTAGCACCTAATTTTTCGCGGATATCGGTTACAACCTCGAAAAAATCGGCACCTGCACGGTCCATTTTATTGACAAAAGCTAGTCGGGGTACTTTATAACGGTCGGCTTGGCGCCAAACGGTTTCGGATTGTGGTTCAACACCGGAAACAGCACAAAACAGGGCTACAGCACCGTCAAGAACCCGCAGTGAACGCTCCACCTCCACGGTGAAATCCACGTGCCCCGGAGTATCAATGATGTTGATGGTATAAGGTTCCTCCTTATATTTCCAGGATACTTTGGTCGCTGCAGAGGTAATGGTAATTCCCCGCTCCTGCTCTTGCTCCATGTGGTCCATGGTGGCGGCACCTTCGTGTACTTCTCCGATCTTATGGGTTAAACCGGTGTAGTAGAGAATGCGCTCGGTGGTGGTCGTCTTTCCCGCATCAATGTGGGCGGCGATACCAATGTTCCGGGTGAATGCAAGTTTTTTAGACATGGCGGTGTGCTACTTATTCTGGTGTTAAATACGAACGATTAAACTTTAAAATGAGCGAATGCCTTATTGGCTTCAGCCATACGGTGCGTATCTTCCTTCTTCTTTACAGCTGCCCCTTCACCTTTGGCTGCAGCGATTACTTCTGCTGCCAGTTTTTCTGCCATTCCTTTGCCACTACGTTGAGATGCAAATTTGATCAGCCATTTCATGCCGATAGAAAGCTTCCGGCTCGGGTGAATTTCGGTAGGGATCTGGAAAGTGGCACCACCAATCCGACGGCTTCTAACTTCCACCTGAGGCGTCACATTGCTTAAAGCTCTCTGCCAGATCTCGTGTTCGTTGTCATTGGCACGTGACTTAACGATTTCCATGGCATCGTAGAATAGCTTATAAGCGGTATTCTTCTTACCACGGCGCATGATGTTGTTAACAAATTTGGTCACCATTTGATCCTGGTAGCGTGGATCCGGAGCTATGACGCGAATTTTTGGTTTTCTTTTTCTCATGACAACTGACTGATCAGGATCAATTAATTATTTCTTAGGACGTTTGGTTCCATATTTGGAGCGACTTTTCTTACGGTCATTAACTCCTGCGGTATCCAGTGCACCACGAACAATGGTGTAGCGAACACCTGGTAAGTCTTTCACACGACCACCACGAATCAACACGATGGAGTGTTCCTGGAGATTATGCCCTTCACCAGGAATGTAAGCGATGACTTCAATCTGGTTAGTCAGACGGACTTTAGCCACTTTCCGCAAAGCGGAGTTTGGCTTCTTGGGTGTTGTAGTATATACACGAGTGCACACGCCACGCTTCTGCGGACACGCATTCAGGGCGCGGCTCTTGCTCTTTGTGATGACCTGTTCGCGGCCTTTTCTAACCAATTGATTTATCGTAGGCATAATCTACGTCTTGTTTAAAATGTTAACTTTTTTCTAGATACTTGACTTTCAGTCGATTCTAGCTTCCTTTTTTAAAAAGCGAATGCAAAGATATTACTATTTTGTGGTTTACAAAAGCCCCCTCAAAAAAATATCAGAAGAAATATGGCTGAAAACCTGACGATTCGTTATGCAGAACGCGCAGATCTGCCACTTATTCTGCAATTGGTTAAAGAACTAGCCCATTATGAGAGAGCTCCGGAGGAGGTTTGGGTCACGATAGAAGACTACGAGAATTGTTTTAAATCCGTTTTTGATGCCATCCTGGCAGAAAGTGAGGGCGTGGTTGTCGGTATGGCCTTATACTATATGACGTTCTCTACCTGGAAAGGCAAGATGCTCCATCTCGAGGACTTTATAGTAACGGAGCGTCAGCGTGGCAAAGGCATCGGCAAAAAGCTCTTTGATGCTGTATTGGAGGAAGCCCAGAAGCAAGACGTAAAATTAATGCGATGGCAGGTATTGGATTGGAATGAACCAGCCATCGGATTTTATAAAAAGTATGATGTAACGTTTGAGAAGGAGTGGTGGAATGTGAAAATCCTTTTTACCGGCCCGGATGGTTACCTCAATTAATACCGATCAGGTCAGTCGCCATACCAATGCATCGCCCAGCTCACGAATGAAAGAAGAGGTCTCGGCAGGAAGATTTATTTGATCCAGAGCTCCATGGGCCGACTTCTCTAATAACCGCAAATAGGCAACCGTTGCTTCTCCTACACCCCATTCGGTCCAGAGGGACTTAATTTCAGCTATCTTCTCTTTCGCCTCCTCTTCATTGGAAACGGTACGATTGTATGCTTTCAGGTAGCCCGGCAATTGATCAGGCGGGCACAATTCAATGCCTTTCAAATACAAGAAGGTTTTTTTGTTTTGAAGGATATCGCCACCTTCCTGTTTTCCAAAAGCGTCTCCGCCAAATGCATCCAGAAAATCGTCCTGAATCTGAAATGCAATACCAGTTTCCTTACCATAAATGTAAAGTGATTCCTGATCCGTACTATTTGCGCCTCCGATCATTGCTCCCATTCTAAACGCCGATCCCAATAATATGGCGGTCTTAGCCTCAATCATCTGGATATACTCCGACAAGGAAACCTCCTGTCTTTCGGCAAAATCCATATCCAACTGCTGGCCCTGACATACGCCGATTGCCGTTTTGGCAAGCTCTCTACTCAAGCCCAAAGCCAATGCATCCGAATAGCCATTTAATAGATAATCCATGCAATGTACCATCATGGCATCCCCACTCAAAATGGCTTTGTTCATATTGAATGCGGCATGCACTGTTGGCTTACCACGTCTTAACGGCGCTTCATCCATGATATCATCGTGGACAAGGGTAAATGCATGAAATAACTCCAGCGCATAAGCAGCCTGAACGGCCATTGTACTTTTGGAATTATCATAACAATATGCCGCAAGCCACAGTGAATAGGGCCGAAGACGTTTTCCACCCAGTTTCATCAGATATTGGACCGGCTCATAGAGCGTCACCGGTAAATTTTCTGAAAACTGCTTTTCCAGAAATGGATCAAATTGTTTCCGAAATTCCTCGAAGTATGGAAGCATAAAAAAATTGTTGGTGATCGAACCGATAGACTTCTACCTGTTCCAAAAGTAAGGTTAGTCCTCTCGGAAGCGTAACGATTTCGTACATTCATTGCCAAATAAAATGAAATTATGCGGTTGATGTTGAAACCCGCCACCTTCTTTCTGGTGCTTTTAGTTCTGGTCAGATGTTCCCATTCATCCGAAACACAGGCTGACCTGATCCTGACTAATGCCCAGGTCGCAACCGTTGACAGCAATTTTACCATCGTGGAAGCAATTGCTCTTGCGGGTGATCGGATTGTTGCGGTCGGAAATGACGCATCCATGCAATCCTTCATCGGAGACTCCACCAGAGTTTTGGACCTAAACGGTGCATTTGTCATGCCTGGATTCATCGAAGGTCACGGTCATTTTTCTGGCTTAGGCAGTAGCCTCATTGAACTCAATTTCCTGAAAGTAAAAAGCTGGGATGCCATTGTTGCGATGGTTGATTCGGCGGTTCAAATTTCAAAGCCGGGAGATTGGATCATCGGGCGTGGCTGGCATCAGGAAAAGTGGACCGAACCGCTTGAAAAGAGTGTCCTTGGTTACCCTTACCACGACAAGCTCAGTCAGATTTCCCCTGACAACCCTGTTTTACTGGATCATGCCAGCGGCCACTCCTTATTTGCAAATCAAAAAGCAATGGATATGGCCGGCATTTCCGACGAGACACCCGATCCATACGGAGGAGAAATTGTCCGGGATGCCTCCGGCAAAGCGATCGGTGTTTTTGAAGAACGTGCACAATCCCTGTTTCAGGAACCTTACCAAAAATACCTCGACGGCATCAGTGAAGAAGAGAAGGCTGCCAAGTGGTTAAAAAGCGTCCGATTGGCAGAAGAAGATTGTCTGCGAAAGGGCATTACTTCATTTGAGGATGCAGGAACAACTGTTGATGAGTTACAGGATTACATCCGGCTGGCAGAACAACAGCAGCTTAATCTGAGACTCTGGATGATGATCAATGATAGTTACGATCACATTGCCGAGGTAGCGAACCAATACCCCAAAATTAATGTGGGAGGCAATCATTTTTTAACGGTTCGGGCCGTAAAATCTTATATCGATGGGGCGCTCGGCTCTTTTGGAGCCTGGCTGCTTGCCCCTTATGCAGATAAGCCTGGGTTCGTAGGTCAAAACACCACCAAAATTGAAGACCTTGAAAAAATGGCTGATTTGTGCATTAACCATGATCTGCAATTCTGCATTCATGCGATTGGCGATCGCGCAAACCGTGAAGTGATCGATTTATATCAACGCACATTTGCCAATCATCCCGATCAAAAAGACCTGCGCTGGCGAATAGAACATGCCCAGCATATTGATACGGCGGACATTCCACGCTTCCACCAGCTGGGAATCATTGCGGCGATGCAAGGCATTCATTGTACTTCGGATGCTCCATTTGTGGAAAAACGTTTGGGAGCCTTCCGAGCCAAGTACGAATCATACCCTTGGAGATCACTTTGGGATGCAGGCGCCATTATTGCTAATGGGACCGATGCCCCGGTAGAAGATGTAAATCCGATCGAAAGCTTTTATGCGACAGTTACCAGAAAGCGTGCAGACAATGGATTTACCTTTTATCCGGAACAATGTCTTTCACGCAAAGAAGCACTGATAACCTATACTCGAAATAATGCTTTTGCGGCCTTTGAGGAGGATCAAAAAGGAACACTGACTGCAGGGAGACTGGGCGATCTGGTTATTTTGGACACTAATTTGATTAATTGCGCCGATGAAGCGATTTTAACCACCAAGGTCTTGTATACGATAGTTGGAGGTAAGATTAAATACCAGGCTCAGTAATCCGGATAAAATTTGACTTGCGCAGGTACTATCTGGTTTCCGGCCCTTTTCTCCTTGATAATTAGAATTTCTTCTGGTGGTCAAACCAAATTTCAAGCGCCCCTCCCTCATTGATCGAATGAAAATGCCTGATGGCGGAATAAGCACCGAGCAGGTGTTCAAGTTCCATTTTCAATACGCCGGTACCTTTGCCATGGATGATCACCACACTTGGAATCTTCAGTTTAATGGCCCGTTCCAAATACTTTTTTGCCTGTTCAATCTGGAAAGTCAATGCACGTGAAGGGGATGCGTGTTCGAGTCCCGGATTGATTGCTTCGAGATGCAGATCAAGGCTTCTTGAGAAGTTCATCCATTCCGGATGTTCCTTCGGTATTTCTTTCTGCAATTCCAAAAGAAAAGGATCGGTCCCGTCATCTACCTCTTCCGGTAACAACTCAAGATCCGTCCCAGCAACCATAATTTGGGTATCCCCAATCAAGACAATTGCTTTGTTTGTATGATGCAGGCCGCGATAGGTACCCTGTTGTTGCAGTGACTTAATCCAAACCAGATCACCTACCCATAACTTCTTAAGATCGATACCCATGATACAATTTATTGCCGGACGTATATAAAGCATTCATCTTACAAATGACAGCTGAACGTGTTACAAATCCGTCCAACTCAGTCCTGAAGGCTGCTTCTTTCAAAGATCAATAATACATTGAAAACAGGTCAGGATTTTAATTCACCCGGAGTCATAAAGACGTGTTCCAATCCCCCATTTCGAATGACTGATATGCGTACTATCCGGTCCACTTTATTTTCATCCAGTTTCTTATGCAAGTCGTCTATGGAGCGAATTGGGTCTCCGTCCATCGAAACAATCACATCACGCTCCTGCAAGGCACTAAATGCTGCAGGCTGGTTTTTTTCAATCTGATGCACAAGGATTCCAGTAGTTTGTTCAAGCTTGAGTGATGCGGTCAAACGTGCTGGTAAAGGTATATTCTGGCCCGCAATTCCAATGTAGGCCCTTCGCACCTTACCTTCCCGAATCAACCGACTGACCACATATTCCGTCAGATTCGATGATACTGCAAAGGCTAACCCTTGTGCAGATCGAATTACAGCAGTATTCACTCCAATGACCATACCGTGTGAATCAAGCAACGGCCCGCCAGAATTTCCAGGATTTAGCGCGGCATCGGTTTGGATAACATCGTCGATTAACCGCCCGTTTTCGGCCCGTAGTGTTCTTCCCAGGGCGCTAACGACTCCAGCCGTCAGGGTATACTGAAAGCCATATGGATTCCCCATTGCTATGGCAATTTGTCCAACCTGAAGTAAATCCGAATTAGCAAATTTGAGATGTCCTGTTTTTTCGCCCGGAATTTGAATTATGGCAATATCGGTTGCTTGATCCTGCCCCATCAAGGTTCCTTGTACAGTTCTACCATCAAATAAGTTAACCTGTATCTTTACTCCATCTTTTACAACATGGCTGTTGGTGACCAATAAACCATCACTACTGATGAGAAATCCGGAACCAGTTGCCGGGTTCTTGGCCTTACTTTTAAACACAGTCAATTGCACAATGGCCGAGCTTGCTTTGGCAGCAACGCCTGTGATGGTCCGGGAATAGGCATCCAGTAACTTCTGATCATTTGTTGTAGAGGGCAAACCAGATTCAAGATGCGTAACCAGTTCTGATTGAATGGCTGAAATCATTGATTTGTATTTGACCCTACCCTATCGAGAATGATACCAAATGCCCTAAACAGGAAATTATGGCGTGTTTGCAATAACGGTCAGGACATTTTGACAGACACCCAGGTTGGAAAGCCCTCTGCTAGCTATCTGTCGCAAGGATGAATTCAATGATGATTGAGGAAATCCGGCTAGCCGCGACATCACGTAGCTAGCCGAATATTTCAGTGCGTAATTAAAAAGGTGTTTTATCTTTTGAATTCTTGATAAACTGATCCACCTTTATTTCTGTGAAGGTCTTTTTCACACCATCTTTTTCATACTCACGGTGCTGTAGCTGTCCCTGTATGGTAACTTCCGTACCCTTACGAAGGAGCTGCGTCATCAACTCAGCAGTTCTTCCCCAGGCGACCAGGTTATGCCATTGCGTATTATCTTTAGAGTTACCCTGAGCATCGCGATAAAAATCTTTCGTCGCAATGGTGCACTTCATCAATTTAGTTCCATTGTTTAAAGCTACCATTTCAGGATCACGGCCAAGATGTCCGATTAATTGTACTTGATTACGTAAGGAATTCATAACTTAAAATTTTAACAGGATTACTTAATTAAATCCTTGTGCGCACAAGTCGTTTTACCAGATGTCGAACGACAGCAACAAAGTAAAGACACCGGGTTTTTGAATACCATCTATTAAACGTTTAAATTCGTATCTATACGTTTATCATACGTATACTTACGACTATAACCACTAATTATGAGCAATTCATGCCTTCACTGCGGAAATTCATTTTTTGGCCGAGCCGATAAAAAATTCTGTTCCGATCAATGCCGGGCTACCTACCATTACCAATCCCAGAAAGATCATAACGGGATTATTCGCCGGATTAACCAAATCCTGAAAAGGAACCACCAAATCCTAAGGGCTTTAAATCCAAACGGGAAGAGCCGTGTTCATAAAAACACCTTACTCGATAAAGGATTTAAGTTCTCTTACCATACCAACACGTTCACTACCAAAAACGGACACATCTATACGTTTTGCTACGATCAGGGCTACATCGTTTGGGAAGATGATTACTGCACGCTGGTTGAAAGGCAGAATTACGTCGAATGAAGACCCTCAGACATATTAAAACAATTTAATATGTTAATTCAATCTTTCTGGCATAATGATTGGTCCTTTTAGCTCGTTTGCAATAGCACCAAAAACAGTACCTCATGTCCCGAGACCGATTGCTATTCCTCACAAGGGTTTTTCTTTTGTTATTGCCCGTATCCTTATGGGGACAGGCAAAAGAGGGACTCCGATCTCAAACAGGCTTTGAGGCAGGCTATTCACATCATTTCATGGTACAACCAAAAACGGAAGCCGAGCTGAACAGCATTCAGACCTTACCTGGCTATCACGTGTATCTTTTCAGACAATGGAGATTAACTTCCCGCATGGGTATTCAGGTTGAAGCTGGCTGGACACAACGTATTTACCGTTATCCCGATGATGTATACTTTAATTTGGATCGGCAACAAGATGTTAAAGTAAACAGATACTTACACCACCTTACCATACCGCTAACGATTGCATTCCAATCAAAAAGCTTTTGCTGGCGCATAGGCGCATACAAGGAATGGCCGTTGTCTTCTGAGTCAGATCCTAAATTAATCTCTAACCAGCCAAACCTGCCAGAAGACCAAGATTATGGGGTCGTAGCAAGCGGTGAATGGCAACTTGGACCGGTCGGTTTTTTTGCACGGTGTATGTTTGGAATGACCCGGCACCTGGTAATTCCCTTTTCAGATGAAACCGGAGGGGCCTCCAATACCCTGCAGCCCCGCTATTCAACCCTTCAAGCAGGTATTCGATGCGCCGTTTTTTAATTTGACAAAATACCCTCCCTTATCGATCCAAACAATATCTCAGAAATTCACGACAGATTTGAACCTCTTCAGTCAAATTGATCCGTGCTAGATGTTAAATACCTGGAATTGGAATGGCCGC
This sequence comes from Lewinellaceae bacterium, assembly GCA_020636355.1. Taxonomy (GTDB): domain Bacteria; phylum Bacteroidota; class Bacteroidia; order Chitinophagales; family Saprospiraceae; genus JAGQXC01. The sequence goes on from JACJYB010000004.1 coordinate 128,069, forward strand.
AATGGAATCAATAAATAATCACCATCCCACAGGAACGTCATCGCATCCTTGGGTTGCCATATCCCGTGAGGGACATTATCCCTTTCATCCGGCAAATGCAAATAAGCAGTCCCTGGCTCTGGGTGATAATTGACTATGATTATCGTCTTAGTGTTATTGAATTGCCACTGCCAAGTCAAGAATTGATCTTGTTGCGGGCCCTGAAGCGCAACCTGCCCCCATACACCCCGGAAAGCATTCGTTTTGAGCAGAGAAAGCAACCTTTGATAGAAGTTCCAAGTATCCGAACAGAAGATCCTGGAAGGATTATCCTTAACGGTAAGGGAACCGCAGGAACAGGGTATTTCGGGTGGAAATTCTACCATTTGCACTGGTATCTTTCTCATTCGTCCTTCCCATTGCCCATCGTAAAAAAAACGCAGTCCGGGTAAGGTATAGGTAACCATAGCTGCTGCATAACTCTGTTCTTGCCCAAAGTGGGACAATGCCCTTTCTTCATCATGATTCTCAAGAAATCTTACCAATTTCTTTTGATAGTCGTCATCGGCCAGTAAGTGCTCCCGAATACCCTGGCGCTCCGCATTGACCAAACGATCCAGCAAACGTTTGTCGTAGGTAAAATCAAATCCTTGTTGTTGCAACTCCCATTCCATGTCCCAGTAAACTTCTGCCATCAATTTGAAATGCGGATACCGGGCCTTTATAGCCTGAATCGACTCTGACCAAAATTCATTAACAGGATACGGACTGTCCAAGGGTAAATGATGCTGCCATGTTTTGATAAATATCCGATTTACCGGTAGCATGGCCATGTCACACCGGACACCGTCACAATGAGCTGCAATCACAGCCAATTGCTCTTCCATCCATTGCCTTGCTTGCGGATTAAAATAATTGACCTGTACGGTGTCTCGCCAACCGGGGAAATATGGGTCTCTCCCATGAGCAAAAATAAATCCATTATGGCGAAAATATTCTGTCGGATTTTGACCAATAGACACTTCATTACCCTGAATGAAGTAGTCCGGAAACTGATCGATCCAGGGAGATTCAACGCTGAAATGATTAGGAACAAAATCCAGGATGAGTTCCATCCCGCGGGTATACAGCGCCTGGCGAACTACAGCAATATCGGCCCAATTACCAATTTCCGGATTGGGTTCATACCGGGCGACGGCATACGGTGAAGCTTCTATGCGATATTCAAATGGCGGATAACGTGCATCCGGATGGTAATCCAGGACCCGTTCCGGAAATTTACTGCGTGTATGCCCGGTTACTATTGCTGTTTGCCAAATCCCCATCAGCCAAACCTGATTAATTCCATTATTCCCCAGGTAGTCCCAATACGAATCTGGCACATCTTTTAACCTGAAATCAGGTCCAAATTGTCGAAGCCACGGCCGGGTATTTATCTCATAAAGCAATGGGTTCTGGTGCATGTCAAATCATACTTTTAACTTACAAGATAACAGATACTCGATAGGTGCATTACTTGGGACCCTAAATATTATCCATTGCCGCCATACAGACTTCCCTCGTAATGCCCCTATTTACAAATGGTATTCTCTGGTTGGACGGATCTACTTTCTCAAAATAGGTGGAATTTTGGAAGATGAATCAAAAGCCGGTGCCATCCGAACATGGGGTTGGTTATTGAACCATGTAAGGATCAAGTACTTTAAAAGCATAACAAATGCACTGACAAAGTCATCTCTGAAAGCTTGTCCTGGTCAGGTGTTATAGTCGCTATTTTTGCATTTCATATTATATTCACCTTGAAATCAACCAGCGCTTAGGACAATGAACCAGACCATCCTCCAGCCAGGCGTCTATGTAGCCAATCTAACGCCATTGACACCGGATTTACTTCCTGACATCCCATTACTAATCAGTCACTTAAAGCATTTACTTAATAAAGGGGCCCAAGGCATCGCCCTGCTTGGAACAACCGGGGAAGCCAACTCTTTCAGCCTGCAGGAACGGATGGATCTGATCTCCGCTGTTGTCGACGCTGGAATACCTCCAGACCGGTTGATGGTTGGGACCGGTTGTTGTGCATGGACAGATACCGTTACACTGACCAGTCATGCCGTGGATTCCGGAATCAGTAGCATTCTGATGCTGCCTCCATTTTATTACAAGCAAGTCAATGAGCAGGGCCTGTTCAACTATTTTCAACGGGTGATTGAGGGAGTAGCTGCTGATCAGATTGAGATCTACTTATACCATTTTCCCAAAATGACCGGTCTTGACTTCTCCCTACCCCTGATTGATCGATTGCTTCGCGCATATCCTGGCCAAATCGTGGGCATGAAAGATTCCAGCGGTGATTTGGAGCACGGTAAATTGATCTGCTCCCAATTCCCGGATCTTAAGGTGTTTGCTGGGACAGAAAAGTACCTGCTCGACCTATTGCGGGCTGGTGGTTCCGGATGCATTTCCGCTACAGCCAATGTAACTATTGAAAAATGCGCCGAGGTTTTTCAACACCAGCAAAGCCCTGATGTCGACCGGTTACAAGCTGAAGCTACTGCTCAACGGCAGGTTTTTGAAGGTTTACCATTTGTTTCCATTCTGAAACAATACCTGGCCACAACCACAGGCAATGAACAGTGGCTCAATGTACGTCCTCCAAATGCATTGGTCGCTGAGGATTTAGTCCGTCAAGTTGTAGAACAGTTAACCGCTTTGTCAGGGACTTAATTTATTGATTTAATATTTTGCCGAAACCCATCCCAGTTCGTGAATGCGTCAATAAGTAAACACCGAAACACGTTCCTTACAGCTTGATAACCTTTTTATTCTTATACAACCACCAGGCGAAAAGCCAGATAACCATGGCATAGGTTATCGCCTGTAATAATGATCCAAACTGGTCGCCGGCATGCTGAAAAACATGGGTATACAGCCACCCATAAAGACCCTGATCTCCTATCTTAATCATACCGAAAATGCGGATCACCAAACCAGATAATGCGTAAGACGCTAAAGGGTTCAATCCAAAAACACGGAATACATAGGCCCATTTTTTCCACCCTTGTACATCAATGATCCAGATCAATAAAGACAACAACAGGGTAGCCAATCCTCCGGCATACAATACGTAAGAACTGGACCAGATGGGTTTATTGATCGGAAATCCCAGAAAATTCCAGGCAACTCCGCCAAGCACCAAACCTATACCCCAGGGTAAGATCCGAATGATCTTCTGCATAGGCATTTCGACCTTCTGCATGGTCTTACCAATCAGATAGCCTACCAGGACCGTACCGACCGTGGGTATGGTGCTGAACAATCCCTCCGGATCGAAAGGTATACCGTAACCATGATAAACATGACGCTCGCCGAACAGCCATAGGTCGATCGTCCTCACGATGTTATCTTCCAGAGACAAAGGATTAGGCCCGCCTAGCCACAACAAAAGGCCCCAATATCCCAGTAATATCCCGGCCAATACATAAACCAACCATCTTTGCCGGACAAAAATGATGATCAGCGCACCGATGCCGTAGGCAAGTGCTATCCGCTGCAATACGCCCAGGATACGTAGATCTCCGATCGATTTATTATAAAATGGAAACCAATTGAGCAGCAACCCAACCAAAAATATCAAAGCAGTGCGTCTTAATACTTTCTTGATCCAGGCTGATCGGTCTGCGTGTTCGAATTTCAGAAAAGAAAACGACATCGACAGTCCGACAATAAATACAAAGAATGGAAATACTAGATCGGTAGGGGTACAGCCATTCCATTTGGAATGTTCCAACGGCGCATAAATATGTTGCCAGGACCCCGGATCATTCACAATGATCATAAAGAATATCGTCATGCCGCGCATGACATCAATCGAAAGCAGCCGTTTTTTCATTTTGATTGGTTTTCTGGCAAAAAGTTACATAATATACCCGGGTTCAGATACCGTCTACCGGAGAAGGCTGATGTACAGCTATCACCCTTCGTATTTCCACCCATTATGATAGGTCGGCTGGATAAGTGCTGTGGCTTCTGCATCATTTTTGAACTGGTTCCTTGCACTATCCCAATAGATTTTCCTCCCTGTCTTAAAGGCTATATTCCCCATGTGGGCATTGATAGCCGCAACGCTACCGGTCTTTATACCACACTTCAGGCTTCCCGGATCATTATTCTGAATCGCCTTAATAAAATTCTGCGTATGCAGATCCAAATAATTAAGATTACCTGGTTTGCTATATGCAGGTACTGCCGGGTATTTAAACACTGTCATTCCTTTGTCCGCATCGTACTGGGTTTCCGGAATGATCTCCCATCCTCCCCGGTTGACGACCAAAGTGGCATTATTCCCAATAAATGCGATTCCTTCCGTTCTGCCGTAATTGCCTCCGTCGATACCGGTCGCATGTTCCCACAACATATTGAAATGGTCGTATTCAAACACCGCCTGCAGGGTATCAGGTGTCTCTGCCGGGTCATCCGGATAGGCCAGTTTACCTCCCGAAGCAACGATCGATTTTGGCGCTGTGGCATTCATGGCGTATAGCGCAATGTCAATTTCATGAACACCCCAGTCGGTCATCAGCCCCCCTGCATAATCCCAGAACCACCGGAAATTAAAATGGAAGCGGTTGGGATTAAAAGGTCGGGTAGGTGCCGGTCCCAGCCACATTGTGTAGTCTACTCCCTCTGGAACATTTCCATCCGGTTGCTTTTCCATCGGCTTCATCCATCCTTGATAAGCCCACACTTTAACCAAGCGGATATTTCCAAGATCTCCGGAACGAACTATTTTGATGGCCTGCTCATAATGAGGGCCACTGCGTTGCCATTGTCCGATCTGCACCAACCGGTCTGTCTTTTCAGCCGCACTTAACATCCATTGCGCTTCGCCGATCGAGTTGGCAACCGGTTTCTCACAATAGATATGTTTACCCGCGGCCAGGGCATCGACAAAGATACGTGGGTGCCAATGGTCCGGTGTTCCGATCACCACCGCATCAATGGTAGCATCATCCAGTAATTTCCGGTAATCCGTATACTGAGCAGGTTTCGATCCTCTCAGTTTCATCACATCATCACTCCGGCGGTCAAGCACCGACTGATCGATATCGCATACGCCCACACAATCTACTTCTGGCATCGACAAAAGAGATCGCATATCAGCCCAGCCCATACCGTTACATCCAATGACACCCATCCGGATTTTATCCGAAGGAGCAACCGTTGTATTCTGAGCAATCGATTCAAAAGGGATGAATTGGGAAGCACCAATCCCACCGGCCAGGGTGGAACTCTGGCGGATGAATTCACGTCGGGACGCTTTCATAATCCGGAAACTTTTTTGGTTAAAAAGCCAATTTACGGGTTCGGCCAAGATTATGCAAAAAATGAAATAAGTGGTTTTGTAATTAGACGCACAAGCATCCAGGCCGATCAAGAAGACTCTTCGAGATCAGTTGCCGGTAGACAACTTTGCATTCAAAAATGCTTGCACCCGATCCACTGCATTTGCCCGCACATTAAAATAAAAAAAGTTGTAATCGGCTACATGGTAGTTCCTGGTCCGGATAAATATGCTACCGCGAAACCTGGGCTTGGTCACCCACAGCATATCGCGGACAACCTGCGCATCAACCAGATCGGGTACCACCTCATTAAATTTAAATAATAGGGAGCCCTGATTATTTTGACGCGGCACATAAAGGGTGTCCGTTTTCCAGGATAAAGGATTCGTGACAATCGTCTTCGGTCTCGGAGCAAACCTAGTGGCCAGGTAGGGATGTTTAAAATGCGCCACATAACCGGTCTGGAAGGTCCTCCAGGAACAAACACAGCCTGTCTGATCCGGTGAAGTACAGGGAGGAATGGACTTGAAGTCATCCCGGGTGACGGGCATTCCAACCAGATATGCCGCAACCAATTGATGCTGTAAATCCGTCCCATCGAAATATTTTTGAATTAACGGTATGGCATGCGTAGTGCCCTGACTGTGGCTGGCAATAATAATCGGCCGTCCATCATTCCAATGTTCCAGGTAATACTGGAAGGCAGCCTCCACATCCTGATAAGCCAACTGGAAGGCTTGCTTTGCCGAAAGCTCATCACGGGTGAAATAGGCCTCATAATGAGCCTGCCGGTAGCGGGGAGCAAACACCCGCCCGGCTTGATTGAACAGACTTGCCTGAAATAATATCGCAGTTTCGTCGGTACGCGCATTAAGGGATACATCATCAATGCTGGCATTCCACTGGTTTTCTCCTTTCTTCCCGATATACGTGGTGGGATAGATGAAAAATACGTCGGCCGGAAGGTCTGCTTCATTGACCGACAGTTGCCCCGGGATACTATCCGCGGCATCGCTTTTGTCCGGATGTGCCGCCCAATTTTCCAATAAACTGTAATCGGGGGCATTTCCCTGTTTTTGATCAGCAAACAAGCCCTGAGGCAGGACACGGCATGAAATAACAAGAAGCATCAAAATCAGGAAGTTCAAATACTTCATTGGACAATCGATTAAATAAGTATGACCTATTTTAAATGACAAAAATAATTATCATATTGTTGATAACTAAAACGCCCAGCTGTGAAAACCCATTTTCCCCGATCCCGGTCATTTCAGGTACCACCGCTTTATGGCTTTGTTTCGAGCTTTCTTTTGCTAACCAATTCACTGATTGGTCAAAATCTGCATTTTGAGTTCACTCCGTTGTGGACTTATTCCGTTAATGCGGTTTCCGTTCATTCTTCTCAACTGGATGGGACCATTGAGACTCGCCTGGACTCCAATTACGTGCAAATAGACCACATACAAATCTTCAACCAAATTCAGGATTCGTTTAACATTAAGCCGGGCTTTGCAGGTATCCTTTGGCTTCATTTCGAAAACAGCAAAAATTGGCATTTAAAAACCGGATGGGGTATCTACTCCCGGAGGATGCATTACGCTCAAGGGTACTCTAATCTCGATACCAAACTGCTCACGGTAAGTAGCGAAAAAATATTTCGTCCCCTCTCAGGAAATTCCAATCCTGATCCCGGATCCTTCGTCTGTGACATGGTTAATAATATTAGAGATCCCAATTATTATGAAGGCACAAGATTTAACCTCTGGTATTTTACACTACCTCTTGAATTCCAGCTTAATTTATGGAAGGATCGAATTAACCTTTCAACCGGAATAAACATTGATTTTCCGGTGAATAATGCGATCAGGGAATATGTAATCTCCATAGAACGCGAACCGGTCGGCAACCTTTATCAATGCAACTTTATTTATCACGAAGAACAATCTTCCACTACTCACTTAAGACCTCTCTTATTCGGCACGAGTGTTTCCATCAACTACAACTTCCTTTCATTCGCTGGACTCTACCTGCGAGCAAACAAGACCTGGAGTCAAACGTTATTACCCGAAAATACTTACACATTGACCAGCATCCAAAAAACAGTAAAACCACTCCAATTAGCAATTGGCATTAATCTGACCATCCCTAACTTGATGAGTGGGAAAGAGAATAAAACATCATCCACCAATAAATAACCCAGACATGAAACAAATCATTGCTTTATTATCCGTTTGCCTGATTTCTCTGCATTGCTCGAAAGAGGAGGTAAGGGAAAATGTGAAATTTCTTGGTGCTTACACCATGGCTGAAACATGTGGATTAAGTGATGACACTTACGATCTGGTCATCTGGGAATCCGGCCGGGACGCTCAGTCCATAATTATTTACAATCTCTACAACTGGGGTGAAATTGCCTCGGCTACGGTAAGTGGAAACACATTGACTATTGAAGAACAGATCCTGGATGGCATTTCTTTTTCCGGGACCGGCACCCTGAATGGAGATGCCTTGGAAATTAATTTTGATGTTTCCCTGGGCACCGAATCGGATAGTTGCAATGCGACCGGTGTCCGGAAATAAGGCTCTAAAATTCGGTGAAAATTAAGATATATCAAAAATTGAAGCCAGGCATGCTCAATTTACAGCAGGTTGGCATGTTGGGGGACTAACCTATATTATTTGGAGATGGGTTTATATTTTCAAATTAAAGAATAATTAATGTAGGGACTTAACTTTAATCGGTGAAATGAGCAGAAAACGCATTGGCTAACGTGTATAAAATATAGCCTTACTTTTTTTCTCCGCATCACCTCCTGTTACCGCAACCTGCCCCGATCTAAAAATGCGTATTACTCCAGATTGTAAAATACTTTTTGAACATCCTCATCTTCTTCCATCTTACCGATCAGCTTAAGGACCTCCTGTTCTTCTTCCTCGCCGAGCTTGACCAGGTTAAGGGGAATCCATTCCAGTTCAGAGCTGATCACTTTTAGCCCTTTCTCTTCCAGGGCATGCTGCATATTTCCAAACTCCACAAATGGAACCCGGATGACCAGCAATTCTTCATCGTTTTCACCGGTACCTTCTCCCATCTCTTCCAATCCATGATCGATCAATTCCAATTCCAGCTCCTCCGGATCAAGTCCGCTGGGGTCCAGTTTGAAGACGCCCATTTTCTTAAACTGAAAACTAACGCTTCCGGACGTGCTCAGACTTCCGTTGTATTTATTGAAAATAGCGCGCACATTGGCCACTGTCCGGGTAATGTTATCGGTTGCTGTCTCAATCAGTATGGCCACTCCGTGAGGCGCATAGCCTTCGTACAATACTTCCTCGTAATCGGAAATATCACGACCCATAGCTCGCTTGATGGCTGCTTCCACCTTGTCCTTAGGCATATTTACTCCCTTGGCATTCTGCATCACCCGGCGCAGCGCCGGATTGGAGTCCGGATCAGGGCCTCCGGATTTAACTGCGATAGCTATTTCTTTCCCTATCCGGGTAAATTGTTTGGCCATCCGGTCATAGCGGGCAAACATAGAGTGTTTGCGAACTTCGAATATACGTCCCATGGTACGGTTTCCTTTAGCGGGGCAAAATTAGGGATTTTCAGGAGAAATTCTCCACAGCCTTTTTAAATACTCAAGGTGTCCTATTGACCTTCATGGCTTATAACTAATTTTTAGTTGCTCAACGAAATATTAGTTATATTAGATGCGTTACTTCATAAAAGCACTTATTCAATGGATACGATGCTCAATCCGCGTGAAGAAGAAATCATGCGCATCCTCTGGAAATTACAGAAAGCCTTTGTCAAAGACATCCTGGCAGCAATGGATCCTCCACTACCCCCTTACAATACAGTTTCATCCATTGTGCGGAAACTGGAAGCAGAGGGCCTGATCGGACATACCGCCTATGGCAACACCCATCAATACTACCCCATCTTACAAAAGAAACAATACCGCAAATGGTCTTTTGAACGACTTTTCAATCACTATTTCGACCGCTCACCCGAAGCTTTAATGTCATTCTTTTTAAATGAAGAATCACTGGATCCGGAAAAACTCGAAGAAATCATCCGCAAACTGAAAAAATAAATCCCATGTCAGCCCTGTTCGCCTATATCACCATTGCATCCATCTGGCTTTTATTATTTCACCTGATCTACCGGCTCATGCTTAAACCGGTTCCCAGTCCCGTGTTTAACCGCTCCATTATCCTGGGTGGTCTGGGCCTTACATTGATTATTCCCTTTCTACGCATCACACTACCCCCAGATGCGATGCCTACTTCAAACCTGCCTAGACCAATAATGAATCTTCCGGTTATTTCTACCGAACAAAATCTGCAGGGAATCATTCCCTGGGCACCGCCGGGAACACCCTATTCTCTTTCATTGGATGAGGCAGTAATCTGGATCTGGGTTCTGGGTTTCCTGCTAACAACAGTTCTGCTTGCATTGAAATTATTCAGAATCTTCATTTACTTAAGAACAGCTAAACCTGTAGAAAATGCTCCTTTTCAACACTGCCTGTACCAACCAAAATTATCCAGGGCAGCTTCATTCGGGAAATATCTTTTTTGGCATGAACCGGTATATGATCCCAAAGACCAGATTATTCTGGAACACGAATTGACCCATCATAAATTACATCATGTCCTGGACAACCTTGCCTTCGCATTCCTCAAAACCATATTTTGGTTTCATCCCTCTGTATATTATTTGCAACACGAATTACAATTGGTGCATGAGTTAACAGTAGATCAAATACTTATCCGAAAAATAGCTCCATCGGAATATCTTAAAATCCTCTCACGATATCAAAAAGAATTGTACCATCCTTTGACCACCGGGTTTGCCTCCTATCTGGAACAGCGGATCAGCTATATGATCCTAAAAAAGAAAACAAAGCAAACCCGGTTAATAAAAATTTCTGCTGCCATTATAGTAACCATTTCAGTCCTGCTGTTCTCCGCTTTCAAAAATGATTCTTCAAGAGCACATTTGATGGGTTGGAGCGAGCGTCCGATATTTCAATATGCGGATCATACCACTGGCCTGGATGACTCAGCTTTCATATTACAGTGGGGAAATGCGCAATTCCTGCTACAGCCACATCTCGAGGTAATAAACATCAATGAATCCACCGGAAAACAGAAATATAAACCACTGCTGTTGCTGTCTAATAGCAACCAGCTTATCAATATCCAAACCCTGTTGGAATTGTTAAAGGATAAACCAGTCCTGCACTACAAAAATCGCAACTACAGGATAGGGTCAGATTTTAATTCAGGATTTATCAGCTTTAATCAAAAAATCCAGGATACCAGCATCTGGCGCGATTTTAATTTTGGCAAAAGAAACAACATTAATTATCCGGATTTATCAACCGTTGCTAAAATCATCCATGCAGCTCCGGGTGCCGATACCTATCTATCTCTGAATTTATTCGGTGAAGAGGTCGAAGTCCGTATCTACCTCTATGCCAATCGCCCGGAAAGCGATTGGCACGCTTACCTTCAAGTAGGTAACAACGAGATCCCTTTAACCCGTATGGCATCCAAGTCAATCAATAACTTTTCAATGCTCCGGGAATTATTTATTAATGTGAGCAATCATGGAGATTTAATCAGTAATCGAGAAATATTACCTACCAAAATGGAGCGATGGGTCCTCTTCTATCCTGACACCATTTTGTCATTCACCGAATTTCCATCTGGCAAATTTACCAATGCGATTGGATGTATAATCGGTATACAGGCGGATCCGGGAATTTATTTGGCTTCTTTTTCCTTTACGCCGAAGCTTACAGAAAATCCGACGACTACCTTAACCAATTATCATTTTTTAGATCTGCTTGCGGATCAGATCATTAAGATCGCCGCTCCTGTCACTATTAATTACATAAATTCACCATTGTCCCTGGAATGGGGAAATTTAATATTCTGCCTGGACGGTACATGCAAAAATGGTACCTACCACGTCAAACCCAAAGAATTTGAAAAAATGCTGCGTAAAATACCGGTATTAAATCAGAATAATACCAGGCAGGGAGATACCCTTTACCTGGACATTTACCATATCCGAAGACAGGAAGTTCCGGTCACCCGTCATCTGATCTATGATTTAAGACGCAAAAAAATAATTTCCGGCCAAGAAGATCTTGACTCAATGAAGTCGCAATACCTTGTAGATGAATTTTTTACGATTTCAAGGGTAGCCCTCCATAAAAATGGTCCCTCCATTGGCGGAGGCGCCTTCCAGATATCTTACAAGCCAGATATCACCACTCCCGACTGGGAGACAAATACCGAAAAATTACAGGAAACGATCGCGAAAGTTTTTAAATAAAGATTCGCGCCTTATTATCCACTGGACGCTGGTGTATTTTAAAATCGGGATGACCAATTCTACTTCGCCCATAGATTATATTTCATGATGCACCAGATAGCCCGGAAACCATCCCGCCAGCCGATCTTTTTACCTTCGGCATAGGTACGTCCGTAATACGAGATGCCGACTTCGTAAATCCGGACACCAGGCACCCTGCTTACCCGCGCCGTCACCTCCGGTTCAAAACCAAATCGCTTCTCCCGTAAAGGCAATGACTGAATGATATCCGTCCTGAACAGCTTGTAACATGTCTCCATATCGGTAAGATTCAAATTGGTGACCATATTGGATAAACTGGTCAAAAATTTATTACCGATGGAATGCCAGTAAAAGAGGATCCGGTGCGGATTCCCGCCCATAAACCGGCTGCCGTAAACCACATCGGCAAATCCCTGGAGGACAGGTCTTAGCAGAATGTTGTATTCCTGAGGGTCGTATTCGAGATCTGCATCCTGGATGATCAGATACTCCCCGGTAGCATGCTTTATCCCGGTATGGAGGGCAGCACCCTTGCCTTGATTGATGTCATGCGCAAGATAGCGGAACCCCTGATCCGGATTTTCTTCCAGGTACTGCTTGATAACCTCTTCCGTATTGTCCCGGCTACAGTCATTGACGATAATGATCTCTTTCCGGATGTCCGACAAAAGTTTTACTTCGCGAACCTTATCCAGGATCAACCGGATCGTGGGTCCCTCGTTGTATGCCGGAATGATGATGGAAAGGGTTTTGATTGGTTGCATGCTATGAATTTAAGTATCTTCAGCACGGCGACAAAAGTAGGCAAAACACAGATAAACCCAGCAATGCTCTGCAAATTCATCCATATGACTTGTAACAAGGGTACATTTCCAGGTTCTACCATTCGGGTAAAAATCTGCATATCCCATGATTAATGCAAATCGCTCCTGGAGCATGTGGGCCCTGGTCTTAAGCTGCCTGTGGATTTGGCTGGTAGGCTTCTTTTACTACCCGAAATGGAATAAAGGTCGCACCGAAGCCACCATCAGCTGGGATGTTTCCGGATATTATTATTACTTGCCGGCTCTTTTTATCTACCATGATATCAAACACCTGAGCTGGTCGGACTCCATCCAACAGAAATATTACCCTGCAAGCACGCAGTATCAGGCATTTGATCATCCCTCCGGAGTCAAAGTAATGAAGTATGCAGCAGGAATGGCTGTTCAGTATCTCCCTTGGTTTTTGATCGCCCACGGCATTGCCCTTATGACCGATTTCCCGGCCGACGGATTTTCAGCCCCCTATCAGTTTATGCTCTCATTCGGAAGCATTTTTATGGCCTGCCTCGGGCTATGGTTTTTGCGACGATTGTTGCTTCGATACTTTGACGACTCTACTGTAGCCCTAACCCTGATGCTGTTGGTATTCGGCACAAATTACCTGAACTATTCCGCCATCGACGGGGCAATGACGCACAACTACTTGTTTACGTTATATGCCATGTTACTTTGGTTTACCGATCGATGGTACCGACAGCCCAACTGGATGGATTCATTCGCCATTGGTGCTTGCCTGGGACTGGCGGCGCTGACCAGACCTACGGAGATTATCGCCGGAGGAATTCCGTTGTTATGGGGTTTAACGGATATCCGGAATCTTCCGGAACGACTTCGGTATTGGTGGAATGAACGAAGGTATGTGATGCTGGCTTTAGGGGTTATGGCAGCGATCGGGTCCATCCAGATCATCTATTGGAAATGGGTAGCCGGTGAATTTCTGGTCTACAGTTACCAGGATCAGGGCTTTAGCTGGTTGCATCCACACCTTGGAAATGGTCTTTTCAGTTATAAAAAAGGATGGCTGGTTTATACGCCCATGATGGTCCTTGCCCTCATCGGATTTTATTACCTGTGGAAACAGTGGCGGTCCTTGTTCTGGGCTACTCTGTCCTTTTCTATGGCATTCATTTACATAACGTTTGCCTGGGATATCTGGTGGTATGGCGGGAGCCTGGGACAGCGGGCAATGGTACAAAGCTATGCCGTACTGAGCGTCCCCTTTGCAGCCACTTTAGGCGGGATCAAGAACTGGAAACCCTGGGCGCGTTGGGTGGCAGGAATGATCATTACCCTCTTTACCTATTACAATTTATGGCTGACTCACCAGGCACACAAGGGAGGATTACTGGACCCTGAAAACATGACCAAGGCCTACTTTTGGAAGGTGTTAGGCCGTTATCATCAGCCGGAAGACTATAAAAAACTCATGGATACCGATGAGTACTTCGAAGGTGTGCGAAAAGACGTCCGGGAAATCGCTTTTTTCGATTTTGAAGCCGATAGTACCATCCACAGCTGCGATTATCCCCCGCTGGACGGTATCCGTTCCTTATGCCTGGATCAGGAACATCCTTACAGTGCAGAATATTCAATGCAACTGTTACCAGGTGATGCCACCTGGGTTCGGATCTCGTTTAAAGCCTGGGCTCCGCACAAAGAATGGGATCTTTGGAAAATGACCCAACTCCTCGTTCGCTTTTACCGCAATGAGCAGAAAGTCAAAGAAAATTACATCCGGATCCATCGCTTTTTAAATGACCAGCAGGAAGTCCTCTTATTTATGGATGTTAAAATCCCGCGTGGTGACTTTAACCGGATGAGTTTTCTCTTCTGGAATGTAAACAGTGACCGGCAGTTGGTGTTGGATGATATAAAGGTAGAAACATTTAATGCCCAATAGAACGCCACTTTACATCTTCGGCCAACCCCTGATTGATGAAGCTACCATCCGGCAGATCCATACATGTGCTCAAACAGGCTCTTATGCCGCCCTGACGGCAGATGCTCATTATGGGTACAGCCACCCCATCGGGGGAGTAGTGGCCTACAAGGATCAGATATCGCTTTCCGGAGTCGGTTTTGATATTGCTTGTGGCAACAAGGCAGTCCGCACGACAGTCGATGTGCAAGATCTCGATATCGCCAGCCTGATGGATGAGATCGAGCGCGTCATATCCTTTGGGATCGGACAAAAAAATCAGGAACGTGCCGACCATCCGGTGCTCGATCGCATTGATCGCATGGATCTTGGCATCCCGGCTTCACAAAAGCGCAGCTTGCTGGATAAGGCGATTGGTCAATTAGGAACGGTGGGTGCCGGTAATCATTTTGTGGATTTATTTTCAGATGAAGGGGGCAAATTATGGATCGGTGTCCACTTTGGATCGCGCGGATTCGGACATACCCTGACCATGGGGTTTATCGCTTTAGCACAGGGCAAGGCATTCGGCGACCGCGTACAGGAAGGGTCAATGGATGCTCCGCCAATCCTTTTCATGCAAGACACCCCAATGGGACAGGCCTACCTGGAGGCACTGGACTTGGCCGGAGCATATGCTTATGCCGGAAGAGATTGGGTTGTCAACCGAATTTTGCAGATCCTGCAGGCCAGGGCCGATTACGAAGTCCATAATCATCACAATTTTGCCTGGAAGGAGACACATTACGGTGAGCAATATTGGGTGGTTCGGAAAGGATGTACTCCTGCTTTTCCCGGACAACAAGGGTTTATTGGATCCACGATGCTGGATGAATCGGTCATTGTTGAAGGTTTGGATTCACCGGAAGCCCGCAGCAGTCTTTATTCCACAGTTCATGGTGCCGGCAGGGTCATGTCCAGACGGCAGGCGACGGGCAAGATCAAGTGGCAGGAAAATACCGATGGCACCCGTCGGTTGGTCCAGGTTTCTCCTGGCAAGGTCGACTACAGAAAAACGCAGATCTCGGCCCGCGCGGCAGGTGTTGAGTTGCGGGGAGGGGGTGCGGATGAAAGCCCCGAATGTTATAAAAACCTGTCTGAAGTTCTCGCCTATCACGCAAATACGATCCGGGTCCTGCACCGTCTTCAGCCAATTGGTGTTATCATGGCCGGTGTTGACATATATGATCCATATAAAGATTAATGACATCGACTAAAACAGCGCATTGCACGTTTAAAATAGAAAGGATTAACTTTAGGATTGGAATCGGTCTGATTGAATTTCAAAACAACCATATTACCTCTGATACTCCTGGGAGTTTTCCTGCCCAATCGCCTTTGGGCTACTCATAACCGGGCAGGAGAGATCACCTATGAGCAGATCAGTGATCTGTCCATCCGCGTCACTATAGTTACTTATACCCGAATCCGCGGCGCGGAGGTTGATCGTCCTCAGCTGGGAATTTATTGGGGAGACGGCAAACTGGATTCTCTCCGCCGGGTTAACGGTTCCATAGGACAGGGAGAAGAATTGGCCAACAACGTTAAGAAGAATATATATATCGGAGAACACACCTATCCGGGACCCGGCACTTACACCCTCTTAACGCTGGACCCAAACCGGACAGCTGGCATCCTAAATGTTGATCCGCCCAATTCCGTAAATGTACCGTTTGCTTTGCAGACCACCTTCACACTGTTAAGCACCCAATTTCAGGGATACAACAGCTCACCACAACTCCTTCAGCCCCCGATCGATTATGCCTGTCTGAATGAACGATTCATCCACAATCCCAATGCATTCGATCCGGACGGGGATAGCCTGGCTTACGAGTTGATTGTACCGCTGGCAGGGCCGGACATGGAAGTCCCGAATTATAAATTTCCTAATGAAATATCACCCGGACCTGAAAATCTTATTGATCTCAACGAGGTTACCGGCGATTTTATATGGAATGCACCACAGAGGGTCGGGGAATACAATATTGCCATAAAAATATTCGAATACCGGGAAGGTGTATTGATTAATACAACCATCCGGGACATGCAAATCTTTGTCCAGGATTGCAATAATCAGCCTCCGGAGATCGAAACATCCGCAGATCTATGTGTTATTGCCGGCGATACCGTCCGGATTCCAGTTTTGGTCACTGATCCAAATAATGCTCCGCCCAAGATTAATAAAGTCCAGCTCACGGCGCTGGGAGGTCCTTTCATTCAGGACATCAGTCCGGCATATATGGAAGGCCCCTCAGGATACGTAGATCAGCCACTGCGTGCCACTTTTGTTTGGCCCACACTCTGTGACCATGTATCCAATCGAGACTACACCGTTGTTTTCCGCGCTGTGGATAATGACCTGGATACCACCGGGCTGGCCAATCTAAAATCTGTACGAATCCGGGTCATTGCACCTGCCCCACAGGATCTTAACATTGAACCACAATCGAGCGGCCTGTTGCTCAGCTGGGAAAAGCCCTATGCCTGCGATCTGACATTTAAAGATTATTTCCGCGGGTTTTCCATCTGGCGAAAGCTGAATTCCGCCACCTTCAGTCCAGACACCTGTTCTCCGGGATTAGAGGGCCTTGGATATACCCAGATTGGCTTCGATGTACTAACCATGGAAAATGGCCGGTATGTTTTCCTTGATCAGGATTTGGAAAAAGGGAAAACCTATTGCTACCGTATCCAAGCTGAATTCGCCCAGCTTTCTAATGGAGGGTATACGTTTAACCGCACCCCTAGCCTCCCTTCGGAGGAGGTTTGTGCCCAATTGGTCCGGGACGTTCCATTCATTCTCAATGTCAGCGTGGAAAATACAGACCCCAGCCAGGGGGAAATATTTCTGCGGTGGACCAAGCCGGTCGGGGCAGATCTGGATACAATCGCTCATCCGGGACCTTATGCTTTTGACCTGTTACGGGCAGACGGTATCGGAGGCACCAATTTTTCTCTGGTGAATCGCTGGACTTCGCCATTTCTTGGTTCATTTAAGGATACCATTTGGCAGGATCAAAATCTGAACACCACCCAGGCTTACACGTACAAGATCCTTTTTTATACCCAGGGCACTTCCATTTCGTATGGAGAAAGCCAACCGGCATCATCGGTATTCCTGCAAGTGGTTGGCAAGGATAAGTCCAATGAATTAACCTGGACCTATCATGTTCCCTGGAGTAATTATCAATACGTTGTTTACAAAATGCAGGGCCAGACCTTCGACTCCCTGACCACGGTCACCGGGCAATCTTTTATCGATCAGGATGACATCAGCAACGGAGAAAATTATTGCTACGTGGTCCGTTCCCTCGGTACCTATGGCATCGTTGGTTTTCCCCCTGTACTTAGCAATTATTCCCAGGTTGCTTGTGCGGTACCGTTCGATTCCATTGCTCCTTGTCCGCCACAAGTGAGCGTTGAGAATCTTTGTTCCCAGGCTTTACCCAGTACACCCGCTGATGAATTTGTCAATACCCTTACCTGGCAGGTACCCCTCTCCGGGTGCGATCGGGAACGGGATTTTGCCGCATTTCGAATTTATTATGCTGCCAATAAAACATCTGATTTTGCATTGATCGGAGAGGTCCCTGCTTCGGGCAAGGCTGAATTCAAGCATAAACCGGAAACTGGCATAGCCGGTTGTTATGCAGTGACTTCCGTAGATAGCGCAGGCAATGAGAGCGAATTCAGTGTGATTCAATGCGTAGATAATTGTCCGGATTTTCTGTTGCCCAATGCATTTACACCTAACGGCGACGGCCACAATGATCTCTATATACCCATCACGTACCGATTCATTACCCACATTGAAATGAAAATTTTCAATCGGTGGGGAGGACTTGTATTCGAAACTACCGATCCACAAATCAATTGGGACGGCACGGGATTAAACGGTGGGGATTTGGCAGAAGGTGTCTATTATTACACCTGCCGGGTCTTCGATACAGCTACCAGTACCAACCCGGATAAAACAGAAGAACTTACCGGATACATTCATTTAATTCGAGGAGAGTAACATGTTTTCAGGAATCATCGAGACAACCGGAGTGATCACCCAAATTCAAAAGGAAGGAAATAATAAGCGATTTCTCATTGCATCAAAAATAGCCTCTGAATTGAAGGTCGACCAAAGCATCAGCCATAATGGAGTTTGTCTTACCGTCGTCGCCCAATCTTCGCAAATCCATGAGGTCGTAGCCATCAAGGAAACGCTTACCCGCACCACCCTGGATACCTGGGAGCCCGGCGATTCGATTAATCTGGAACGCTCCATCACGCCTGCTACTTTATTAGATGGGCATCTGGTTCAGGGTCATGTGGATGCGGTAGGCATATGCACGGCTTTGGAAGCACAAAACGGAAGCTGGGAGTTCACCTTCCAATTCCCTTCCGAATACGCTGGTTTATTGGTGCAAAAAGGATCGGTAAGTATTGATGGCACATCACTCACTGTTATTGATCCCGGATTGGAATCCTTTAGGGTTGCTATCATCCCTTATACCTACGAAAATACCCGGATGGGTAAGATAAAACCGGGCGATGTCGTCAATCTTGAATTTGATGTTATCGGCAAATATTTCCTGAGGCAACTGGAGGTGGAAGGCTGGCGAAAAAAGCTACAGGCTGTATAACTTCCTCCAGGTCTACTCTTTCATCATCAATTGTACTTTGTTCAAGTCGAAATTTTCGAGGTGATCGATGACCAGGGTGCCGGCACCAACCAATTCAGCATCGCCGGCCAGTTCTGATATTTTGATTTCCGTATTCTCAGCTAATTTAGGGATGCTTAACTCATTGACCGCTTGCTGGATAGGCGCCAGCCACAACTTTCCGGCTCCTGCCCCAATACCACTCAAAATAATGAGACTTGGATTTAGTAAATGGATCAATATGGAAATACCACGGCCGATGTTGTAGCCGATTTCACTCAGTAGACCAATTGAAAACTGATCTCCCTGGGCCATCGCGTTAAATATTTCCTGAACTGCAACAATTTTTTCAGCAGGAAGCGGATTTGGAAGGGTCGTAAATTTTCCATTGGCAATGCCTTCTTTTGCTTTGTCCAGTAATACATTGATGGAGGTCTCTGTTTCGAGACACCCGATCTTTCCACAACTGCACACCTTATTGTTGTTAAACAGGGCCATGTGGCTGAACTCCCCGGCATATCCATTTTCTCCCCGGAACAATTCTCCATTGAGCAAAATGCCCAGACCAACGCCCCAGCCGATATTGATGGCCAGTGCGTTCTTTTTTCCTCGAGCTAATCCTTTGCGTAATTCAGCCAGCGCGACTAAACTGGAATCATTATCAATGATCACCGGAATACCCAGAACCGATTCCATATACTGGATGATGTTCCCCGACTTGACTTTTAGAAACGAATGATTGATGCCTTTTTTTAAATTGATAAATCCCGGCATTCCTACGCCGGCTGCCAGTACTTTTGAGGTATCAATGTTACTGGACAACAACATTTGTTTGGCGTACTCGGTGATCGTTTCCAAAGCACCGGGATTCCCGGGTAAGGGTATGGATATCGACTGGATAGGTACGATGCTGTTACCCGTCAAATCGTAAATGGCCATGCGTGTGTTGAGCTGATTGATGGCGATGGCAAAGATGTAGAAGTAATCCGGTTTTAGGGAAAACACATGAGGCTTCCTTCCTCCGGTAGAGGTGGCAAGTCCCTCCTCAATCAACACATTCTCTTCAATGAGTTCATTTACAGTAGCCGAAGTAAAGGGAATGCTTTTGTGGATCAGACGGCTTAAATCAGTACAGGAAAGCCGGTCACTATAATACAACTGTTTTATTATCTGTTCCTTATACATAATAAACCAATTTATATTGGTTGTTTTGTAAAGCTACGCATCAGAACGAAATCTTCCAATTGCAAGGGGTGAAAGACTGCTTTTGGTACGTAGTTACGTTGTCATGAGATCACGAGTGTCCGTAAGAAGCGCACCTCAAGCTAATTCATGTCGAATGACAGATTCTGCTTCCCCTCAAAATAAGCAAGCCATCATAGAATGATCCCGGCTTGAAGACCGGAATCATTCTGATGAGCACGTTGCTGTATAAATAAGAAGGAGTTAAGTTGCATTCTGGTCACCGCTCACTGTTCTCTTACCGTAGTGAGAAGTATACTTTTTTAACTATTTTTAAAGTTAGCTCAATTTTTTAAATTTTTACCTTTTTAGAGCAGATAGTTTTTATCTAAAGGACAAAAAAAAGCAGCTTGTCGGTGACAAGCTGCTTCAATTATTCTGGAAAGAATCAATTTTTAATCCTCGTATTCGAGTTCTTCCTGGTATTCATGCATTTCTTGTACATCCTTGTGTGTCACCAGAAGTTGATCGAATTCACGCATACCGGTACCTGCCGGAATGCGCTTTCCTACGATTACGTTTTCTTTCAGACCATTCAAGTCATCCCTTCTGGCTTGCATGGCTGCACGTGAAAGGACTTTGGTCGTCTCCTGGAATGAAGCCGCAGAGATCCAGCTTTCCGTACCTAATGAAGCACGGGTTATACCTTGCAGTATTGAACTGGATGTAGCCGGCATAGCATCCCGGTATTCCATCAGTCGCTGATCGTTACGCTTAAGGATCGAATTCTCTTCCCGCAACTGACGTATGGTGATCAACTGACCTGCTTTGTATTTCTGCGAATCACCGGCATCCACGATAAACTTCTTGTCGAAGATCCAGTCATTCGCGGTCAAAACATCGTATTTTTCAACAGCCTCAGCTTCAAGGAAATTCGTATCTCCCGGATCTTCGATGTTGACTCGTTTCATCATCTGACGAACAATCACCTCAATGTGCTTATCGTTGATGCTGATACCCTGTGAGCGGTAGACTTCCTGGACACCATTGACCAGATACGATTGCACCGCAAAAGGTCCTTTAATGTTCAGAATGTCAACCGGTGCAATTGCACCGTCCGACAGTGCCATACCGGCGCGTACAAAGTCACCTTCCTGGACAAGCAAATGTTTGGACATGCCGATGAGGTATTTGCGACGCTGACCCGATTTCTCATCTTCGACAAACACTTCACGGTTACCCCGCTTGATCTTGCCAAAGGCTACAATACCATCGATTTCAGCTACTACTGCCGGGTTAGATGGGTTACGGGCTTCAAACAGCTCGGTTACCCGCGGCAGAC
Organism: Lewinellaceae bacterium; assembly: GCA_020636355.1. Lineage (GTDB taxonomy): Bacteria > Bacteroidota > Bacteroidia > Chitinophagales > Saprospiraceae > JAGQXC01. The sequence goes on from JACJYB010000004.1 coordinate 149,687, forward strand.
CACCGGTGATGTCCTGGATCTTACCCAGACGGCGAGGGATCTTGACAATCTTTTCACCTGCTTTTACCTCCTGGCCATCATCGATAGAAATGTAACTTCCTACCGGAAGGTTATAACTCTTGAGTTCTTCTCCTTCAGGGCTGATGATGGTTATGACCGGAATTTTCTTTTTATTCTTCGGTTCGATAACCACTTTTTCCGCGTATCCGGTCTGGTCATCACGCTCAATCCGGAAAGTAACGCCTTCTTCCACGTCATCAAAACGGGCGATACCACCAAATTCACTGGCAATAACGGCATTGAATGGGTCCCATTCGCAGATAACATCACCCCGCTTGACCTCCTGCCCGTCTTTCACAAACAGCGTAGCGCCATACGGGATATGGTGATTGACATAGATCTTGCCACCTTTAGGATCCACAATCCGTATCTCACCCGAACGGGAAAGTACAACAGTCTCATTCTGACCTTGTGTGAAGCGCATGCTGTCAAACTCGAGTTTACCGTCGAATTTGGATACCAATTCGGATTCTGATTTGGATACCGCAGCAACACCACCCACGTGGAAGGTACGCAGTGTCAGCTGAGTACCTGGCTCACCGATGCTCTGAGCAGCGATGATACCTACGGCATCTCCTTTTTCTGCAATCCTTCCGGTCGCAAGGTTTTTACCATAACATTTGGTACATACCCCTTTTACGGATTCGCAGGTGAGTACAGAACGGATGGTCACCCATTCAATACCTGCATCCTCGATCTCTTCCGCTTTTTTCGGAGAGATGTAATCGCCACCCTCCAGAATGATTTCGTCTGTGACCGGATTGTAAATGTTGTGCAACGAATAACGTCCCTGGATACGTGATGCGAGAGACTCAATGATTTTTTCATTGTCCTTCAATGCACTGGTTTCAATTCCCCGCAAGGTGTTGCAATCTTCCTCATGAATGATCACATCCTGGGCAACGTCAACCAGACGACGGGTCAGGTAACCGGCATCCGCCGTTTTCAAAGCCGTATCCGCCAAACCTTTACGTGCACCGTGCGTCGAAATAAAGTATTCCTGTACACTCAATCCTTCCAGGAAGTTGGAGAGGATCGGGTTTTCGATGATTGCAGCTCCGGTATCACCAGATTTCCTTGGCTTGGCCATCAGTCCCCGCAGTCCGCAAAGCTGTTTGATCTGCTGTTTGGAACCACGAGCCCCGGAATGAAGCATCATGTACACCGAATTGAATCCTCCTTTATGCTCAGACAGTTCCTTCATCAGGTTGTCCGTAATCTTATTGTCGGCATAGGTCCATTTGTCAATGATCTGGTTGTACCGTTCATTGTTTGTAATAAGACCCATGTTGTAGTTTTCCCAGACTTCATCCACCTCTTCCTGGGCCATGGTCAGCGTGCGCTGTTTCACACTTGGTGTAATCAGGTCTCCCAGGTTAAAGGACAATCCTCCCCGGAAAGACCAGGAGAATCCCATCTCCTTGATATCATCCAGGAATTGGGCAGTCGTTGGAATATCAGTCCGTTCAATGATGCCGCCGATGATCTTTTTTAAGCTCTTCTTGGTAAGTAATTCATTGATATAAGGTACTCTTTCCGGTACGCTACGGTTGAAGATGACCCGGCCAACCGTTGTTTTTATCCGGTTGGAGGTCAAATCGCCACCCGCTCCTTCGGTACGAACCCGTACGCTCACACCGGCATGAAGATCTACCCGCTTTTCATTGTAAGCGATGATTACTTCTTCCGGAGAGTAAAAGCTCATGCCTTCACCTCTTACCTTAAGCGATTCCGAGGAGTGACGCTCTTTCGTCAGGTAATACAATCCGAGTACCATGTCCTGTGATGGCAGGGTAATCGGTGATCCGTCCTGCGGGTTCAACATGTTATGTGAAGCCAGCATCAGCAATTGGGCTTCCAGAATGGCGGCATGGCTCAAAGGCACATGGACGGCCATCTGGTCACCGTCAAAGTCAGCGTTGAAAGCACCGCACACCAATGGGTGCAGCTGGATAGCTTTGCCCTCTACCATGATCGGCTGAAAAGCCTGGATGGATAACCGGTGCAATGTTGGAGCCCGGTTAAGCATGACAGGGTGACCTTTGAGAATGTTTTCAAGGATCTCCCAGATCACGGGATCTTTCCGGTCTACCAGTTTCTTGGCTGATTTCACGGTCTTTACAATGCCCCGCTCAATGAGCTTACGGATTATGAATGGCTTAAACAACTCAGCGGCCATTGCCTTGGGTATCCCGCACTCATGGAGTTTCAGACTCGGTCCGACCACAATCACCGAACGACCGGAATAGTCGACCCGCTTACCCAACAGGTTTTGACGGAAACGACCTTGTTTACCTTTCAGAATGTCACTCAGTGACTTTAAAGCCCGGCCGCCTTCAGCTTTTACAGCATTTGACTTTCTTGAGTTGTCAAACAAGGAGTCAACAGCCTCTTGAAGCATCCGCTTTTCATTACGGAGGATTACTTCGGGAGCTTTGATCTCTAACAGACGCTTCAGACGGTTGTTACGGATTATTACCCGACGGTACAGGTCATTCAGGTCAGAGCTGGCAAAACGTCCGCCATCCAGGGGAACCAAAGGACGCAATTCCGGTGGTATCACCGGCAAATATTGAATCACCGACCATTCCGGACGATTTTCAAATATATGATTGCTATCCCGGAAAGCCTCGATTACACGCAGACGTTTCAGTGCCTCACTTTTCCGTTGCTGCGAAGTTTCGCTGGCAGCTTTATGACGCAGGTCGTAGGATAATTGAGCCAAATCAAGACGCTCAAGCATCGTTTTCACGGCCTCTGCGCCCATCTTGGCAATAAACTTATTGGGATCAGAGTCATCCAGCAGATGATTATCTTTGGGCAGACTCTCCAATACTTCGAAATATTCTTCCTCACTCAGCAAATCCAGTTCGCCCACTCCATTAGCCGTAGCCACGCCCGGGTTAATCACCACGTAACGTTCGTAATAAACAATGGATTCCAGCTTCTTGGATGAAAGTCCGAGGAGGTAACCGATTTTATTCGGCAACGATTTGAAAAACCAGATATGCACTACCGGAACGACCAGTTTGATGTGTCCCATGCGCTCACGACGCACTTTCTTTTCCGTCACTTCTACCCCACACCGGTCACAAACGATTCCTTTGTAACGAATCCGCTTGTATTTCCCGCAATAGCATTCGTAGTCTTTGACCGGACCAAAGATCCGCTCACAAAAGAGACCATCGCGTTCCGGCTTGTAGGAACGGTAGTTGATGGTTTCCGGCTTCAGTACTTCCCCATAGGAGCGCTCCAGGATATCATCCGGAGAGCACAAGCTGATGGTGATTGAACTGAATCCTTTTGGTTGTTTACTGATTTTTTTCTTAAAAGGCATAGGTCAAATGCTTTGCTATTTAGAGAATGATAGTGCTCAATCAAATTTTACATCAAGGGCCAAACCACGCAATTCATGAATCAAAACATTGAATGATTCGGGAATGTTCGGTTCAGGGAGGTTATCTCCTTTCACAATCGCTTCGTAAGCCTTGGCGCGACCGACAATGTCATCAGACTTGATGGTAAGCAACTCTTGCAGAATGTTGGATGCACCAAAAGCTTCCAGTGCCCATACCTCCATCTCACCAAAACGCTGACCACCAAACTGAGCTTTACCACCCAATGGCTGCTGTGTGATGAGTGAGTATGGACCGATGGAACGGGCGTGCATCTTATCATCAACCATGTGATACAATTTCAGCATGTAGATAACACCAACGGTTGCCTGCTGATGGAAACGATCACCGGTCTCACCATCGTAGAGGTACGTCTGACCCAGTGATGGAAGATTTGCCGACTCGATGTAATTCTCAATTTCCTGCAAGCTGGCTCCATCAAAGATAGGCGTGGCGAATTTGGTATTCAGTTTCTCTCCTGCCCATCCAAGAACCGATTCGAAGATCTGTCCCAGGTTCATCCGGCTTGGTACACCCAGCGGATTCAGTACAATATCCACCGGTGTTCCGTCTTCGAGGAATGGCATGTCTTCCATCCGCACGATTCTGGATACAATCCCTTTGTTACCGTGACGTCCGGCTAATTTATCTCCTACTTTCAGCTTACGTTTTTTCGCGACATAAACCTTGGCCAATTTCAATACACCGGCAGGTAATTCATCACCGATGCTGATGTTGTATTTTTCCCGCTTGTAGCGTCCAACCTCTTCGCTGTATTTGATCGAATAGTTGTGCAGCAGGCGAGCAATTTGCTCGTTGGTTTTGGTATCCCCGGTCCAGTTGGTGTATTCGATGACCGCAAAGTCGACCTTATTCAACAACTGCTTGGTGAATTTGGAGCCTTTGGAAATAACTTCCTCCTGGAAGGTATTTTTAATACCCTGAGCCGTTTGTTCACGGACCAATACCAGCAATTTATCAATCAGGATGGTCTTCAACTCGTTCAGCGAAATGGCATGACGATCTTCCAGTTTCGCTAACAAGTCTTTCTCCTGTGCCTTTTGGAATTTATCTTTTTTGGCGCGGGCGAAGAGCTGTTTTCCGATGATAATTCCGTCGGTCGACGGGGGCGCTTTTAATGAAGCATCCTTCACGTCGCCGGCTTTATCTCCAAAGATGGCACGCAACAATTTTTCCTCCGGAGTCGGATCCGATTCACCTTTTGGCGTGATCTTTCCGATGAGTATGTCACCTTCTTCAATCCATGCTCCTACCCGGATGATTCCGTTTTCATCCAAATCTTTGGTCGCATCTTCACTGACATTCGGGATGTCGTTCGTCAATTCCTCTTCTCCCAATTTGGTATCCCGTACATCCAGTTCGAAATGCTCAATGTGGATGGAAGTAAAGATATCTTCACGTACTACCCGCTCGTTGATCACGATGGCGTCCTCAAAGTTGTATCCTTTCCAGGGCATGAATGCCACTTTCAGGTTTTGTCCCAGCGCCAATTCACCGCGGTCGGTGGCATAGCCATCACAGAGGACTGTGCCACGGGTCACCCGGGCACCCTTGCGCACGATTGGCTTCAGGTTGATACAGGTTCCCTGGTTGGTCCGCTGGAACTTGGTCAGACTGTAGGATTTGATGTTATCCTCAAAGGATACCATTTGTTCCTCTTCGGTCCGGTCATAACGGATGACGATTTCGCTGGCATCGACGTATTCGACCACGCCATCTCCCTCGGCATTGATCATCATGCGTGAGTCCATGGCCACTTTACCTTCCAGTCCGGTACCAACTACCGGTGAGCTTGGACGGATCAGAGGCACAGCCTGACGCTGCATGTTTGAACCCATCAACGCACGGTTGGCGTCGTCGTTTTCAAGGAATGGAATCAGAGAAGCCGAAACCCCAACAATCTGGTTGGGAGCGACGTCCATGTATTCGATTTCTTCCGGGCCAAGTACCGGGAATTCGCCGTGTTCTCGACACCGGATACGATCATTGACAAAGGCTCCGGTTTCGTTAATTACCGAGTTAGCCTGAGCTATTTTCTTGAAGTCTTCTCCTTCTGCGGAAAGGTATTCCACATCGTCTCTCAGGATCACCTGTCCTTCTTCCACCCGACGGTAAGGAGTCTCGAGGAAGCCCATCTTATTCACCTTGGCATGGACGCACAGGGTAGAGATCAAACCGATGTTTGGTCCTTCCGGAGTTTCAATGGTACAGAGGCGGCCATAGTGTGAATAGTGTACGTCCCGAACCTCGAAACCTGCTCTTTCACGTGAGAGACCACCTGGCCCCAGGGCAGAGATCCGGCGCTTGTGCGTGATCTCGGATAAGGGGTTGGTCTGATCCAGAAACTGTGAAAGCTGGCTGGTCCCAAAGAAAGAGTTGATGACAGAAGAAAGTGTCCTCGCATTGATCAGGTCGATGGGTGTGAACACCTCATTGTCACGGACGTTCATCCGCTCACGGATCGTCCGCGCCATTCTTGCCAAACCAACACCGAACTGCGCATAGAGCTGTTCACCAACGGTCCGCACCCGGCGATTGCTGAGGTGGTCGATATCGTCCAACTCTGCCTTTTGGTTGATCAGGCTTACCAGATACATCACGATGTGAATGATATCCTCTTTGGTCAGTACTTCTGTCTTTGGATCGATCGCAATTCCAAGTTTGCGATTGATTTTATACCGACCAACTTCACCAAGGCTATAGCGCTTGTCGGAGAAGAACAGTTTGTCTATGATCCCACGTGCCGTTTCTTCATCCGGGGGGTCAGTACCACGCAATTGGCGGTAAATCGTTTGAACTGCCTCCAGTTCGGATGAGGATGGGTCCTTTTGCAGGGTATTGTATATGATCGAATAATCTTCCTCAATATCCTCCTTCTGCAAGATGACGGTTTCGATACCTGTCTCCAGAATGAGGTTGATGTTTTCTTCGTCAAGAATAACATCCCGCTCCAGGATGATTTCATTCCTTTCGATGGTTACCACTTCACCGGTATCTTCATCAACGAAGTCTTCGGTCCATTTACGTAAAACACGGGCAGCGAGCTTACGGCCAACTGCTTTGGATAGTGTAGCCGGTGTAGCATCAACTTCTTCGGCCAGGTTAAAGATGTTCAGGATATCCTTATCTGAATCGAAGCCGATAGCGCGGAGCAGCGTTGTTACCGGAAACTTTTTCTTACGGTCAATGTATGCATACATCACCGTATTGATATCAGTAGCAAATTCCATCCAGGCACCTTTAAAAGGTATGACTCTGGCGGAATAAATTTTGGTACCGTTCGGGTGGTAACTCTGACTGAAGAATACCCCGGGAGAACGGTGCAATTGGGATACGATTACCCGTTCGGCGCCATTGATAACAAAGGTACCTTTCGGGGTCATGTAGGGAATATTACCCAGAAATACATCCTGTACGATGGTTTCAAAATCAATGTGTTCTTCATCGTTACAGGAAAGACGCAATTTGGCTTTCAGGGGTACTGCATAAGTCAGACCGCGCAATACACACTCTTCGATGGTATAGCGTGGAGGATCGATGAAGTAATCCAGAAATTCCAGCGTAAAGACGTTGCGGGCGTCAGAAATGGGAAAGTTTTCCTGAAAAACACGATAAAGACCTTCATTGATCCGGTTTTCAGGGGTCGTCTCCAGTTGAAAAAATTCCTGGAACGACTGCAATTGAATTTCGAGCAAATCCGGATGGGCCGAGGCCAGTTTGATCTTTCCGAAGTTGACCCGTTCTTTTTTGGTTTGAACCTGGATGCCATTGGCTGCCATAGCTATGATTTTGTCAGATGATATGAGGCGTCCCTCAAAAAGGTATAAACAAAGAGAGGCTTAGTGGAATGTGTTACACAATCCACTAAGCCTTTTCACCATTGAATGGCTATTACTTGCAAAAGCATATAAGCTTGCTGCGTTCAAATAGCTTATTTCAATTCTACTTGAGCGCCAGTAGCTTCCAGTTGAGCTTTAATTTTCTCAGCCTCATCTTTAGCAACACCTTCTTTCAGTACGGAAGGAGCTGCGTCAACCAGGTCTTTAGCTTCTTTCAAGCCTAAGCCCAACAGTTCTTTTACTTCTTTTACAACTTTCAGCTTGTTGGCGCCAGCTGAAGTAAGTTCGATATTGAATTCGGTTTTTTCAGGAGCAGCAGCAGCTTCGCCTGCGCCACCTGCTGCAGGAGCAGCAACGGCAACAGCAGCAGCAGCCGGCTCAATTCCGTAGTCATCCTTAAGGATGCTTTTCAATTCGTTAACCTCTTTAACAGTCAAATTCACCAATTGTTCTGCTAAAGCTTTCAAATCTGCCATGTTGAAATGTGTTTAAATCGATTTAAATAATATAGCGCGATAACTTGGAAGCCGTGATTCGGTTGGCTTAACCTTTTGCCTCGATGGCATCCAGTAAGCCGTAAATGGTGTTTGCACCGGAATTCAAACCGCCCAATACACTCTGGATCGGGGATTCGAGCATAGCGATGATCTCGGCAATAACTTCTTCTTTGGTCTTCAATGCGATCAAAGCCTTGATCTGATCATCTCCGATGTAAACGTCTGAATCAATGTATGCTGCCTTGAGCACCGGTTTATCAAATTCCTTGCGGAATTCTTCAATAACCTGAGCAGGCAATTTCGCATTGTCAGAGAACATCAGGGTGGTGGGGCCATGCAAAATATCAAATAAGGGAGCATAACCTTTTTCACTTCCCAATGATTCAAGTGCTTTCTTTACCAGCGTATTTTTCGCGACGAAGACTTCAATCTCTTTCTGGTAGCACAACCGGCGGAACCGGTTGATTTGTTCTACTGAAAGCGCGGATGAGTCCGTCAGGTAGAAGAAAGTATTTTGTTCAAATTTTTCTTTCAGCCTTGCGATTTCGGCTGTTTTATCTGCTCTCGTCATGGAGTCGAATTTTATAAGCTTGCAAAAAAGGATTTTAGCGGACCGCTTTGGTATCCACTTTAATACCGGGACTCATCGTACTGGCGACGGTAATGGATTTCATATAAATCCCCTTAGCCGTAGCCGGTTTCATTTTCTGTAAGGTATGCAACAGCTCTTCAGCGTTAGCCTGGAGTTGTTCCGGTGAAAAGGACACCCGACCTACGGTACTGTGTACGATGCCGTATTTGTCCGCCCGGAATGATATCTTACCTTGTTTGACGTCCGCAACCGCTCCGGCAAGGTCCATAGTGACCGTTCCGGTTTTTGGGTTTGGCATGAGTCCACGGGGGCCCAGGATCCGGCCAACTTTACCGACCTGTGCCATTACGGTTGGCATGGCGATGATTACATCCACATCCGTCCAGCCATTCTGGATTTTGGTGATGTACTCATCCAGGCCAGCGTAATCTGCTCCTGCTTGCGTGGCTTCATCGACTTTGTCCGGTGTACACAAGACCAAAACGGACTTGGTTTTACCGGTACCATGTGGTAAGGATACTGTTCCACGGATTGCCTGATCAGCTTTCCGGGGATCAATTCCGAGGCGAACATGCACGTCAACGGACGCATTGAATTTGGCCAGGTTTACTTCCTTTACCTTCTGCATTGCCTCTGCCAGTTCGTAAACTTTGGTATTGTCTACTTTGGCATTGGCTTCTTTGCGTTTCTTGCTGATTTTAGCCATGTTCTTCCACGAGTTTATTAAATAATTGAATATTGCTTCTTGTTCTGCTCCCGGCAATGCTTATTGCCAGGGAGGTGTTCCGGTGACATTCAGTCCCATGCTGCGTGCCGTACCCGCTACCATTCGCATGGCTGATTCCAGGGTAAATGCGTTCAGGTCGGGCATTTTGTCTTCGGCAATTGCTTTTACCTGATCCCAGGACACCGATCCGACCTTTTTACGGTTGGATTCCGGAGAACCGGATTTAATTTTTGCTGCTTCCAGCAACTGTACAGCGGCAGGTGGTGTCTTGATGATGAAGTCAAACGACTTGTCTTTGAAGACCGAAATCACCACCGGGAGAATTTTACCTTGTTGTTCCTGCGTACGTGCATTAAAACGCTTGCAGAACTCCATGATGTTCACCCCTTTGGAACCAAGTGCCGGACCAACCGGAGGAGCAGGGTTTGCCTGTCCGCCTTTCACCTGCAACTTGATCAAAGCATCGACTTCTTTTGCCATAATTGAAATTCTTTATAACAGGGTTTATGATTGTTTTTCTATTTGCATGAAGTTCAGCTCCACCTCGGTTCCACGGCCGAAGATTTTCACAATGACCTTCAATTTTTTCTTTTCTTCATTCACTTCTTTGATGTCCCCTACAAACTCATTGAACGGACCATCGATGATCTTGACTGTTTCTCCGACCAGGAAAGGCTCGATGAGGGATTCGCCTTCATCCAGGGATTCGTCCACCTTACCCAACATCCGGTTTGCTTCCGCAGGTTGCATGGGTATAGGTGCATTTTTACCCAGAAAATGAATGACATTGGGCACATTTGCCAGGGACTGTACAATTTCTCCAACCAGCTTTTCGGGATCGGCTTCAACCAGGAGGTACCCGGGCAGGATGTTGCGCTCCATAACCACCTTTTTCCCGTTCCGTATTTTATAAACTTTTTCCGAAGGAACCAGAATCTGAAAAACGATATCCTCCCATCCGGACCGTTTTACTTCCAGTTCCAGACGCTCCTTGATGGCTTTTTCCTTGCCACTTATAACCCGGAGAGAATACCATTTTTTTTCTTGACCCATTACCTTGGATTGTCGTCTGAAGACGTTATTTTAGAAGCTGTAGAAAAATTGAGTTACCTGATTGGATACGGCATCCATGGCGAAAACCAACAGGGCAATGATCGCCGATGCAATCAGTACCACGGTAGCACTGCTCATCAGGTTTGGCCAGGTAGGCCAGGTCACTTTATTGAGAAGCTCGTTATAGCTCTCCTGCAAGTATAATCGAATTTTATCCATGGCTGCTTGCTTTGCACGGGCAGAAGGACTTGAACCCTCAGCCTACGGTTTTGGAGACCGTCGCTCTACCAATTGAGCTATGCCCGTTTTTATAGTGTACAAAAGATTAAGGAAGCAAAACGTCTCACTTAATCTTTCATACGCTATTAATTTTTATTTAACTGCTTTGCGGTTGAACCGCATTGGCAGTGGATTAATCCAAAATTTCAGTCACCTGACCAGCACCAACGGTACGTCCACCTTCACGGATTGCAAAACGCAAACCTTTTTCCATGGCGATGGTGTTGATCAATTTAACTTCAAGGCTGACGTTATCGCCCGGCATAACCATTTCTACACCTGCAGGCAATGTTACGTCACCGGTAACGTCTGTTGTACGGAAGTAAAACTGAGGACGGTAACCATTGAAGAATGGGGTATGACGACCACCTTCTTCTTTGCTTAGTACGTAAACTTCACACTTAAAGTGTTTGTGAGGTGTTACGGATTTAGGCGCGCAGATAACCTGTCCACGACGAATCTGATCTTTATCGATACCACGCAACAAAAGTCCAGCGTTGTCACCAGCTTCACCACGGTCCAGAATCTTGCGGAACATTTCTACCCCGGTTACTGTAGAGGTCAGGTTCTTTTCACCTTCCCGCATCATACCGATGATTTCTACCGGATCTCCGGTTTTGATAACGCCACGCTCAATACGACCGGTAGCAACAGTACCACGACCAGTGATGGAGAATACGTCTTCAATCGGCATCAGGAAAGCCTGATCAACCAAACGTACTGGCTCAGGAATTTCAGAGTCAACTGCATCCATCAATTCTTTGATAGCACTCATCGCTCCTTCATCACCTTCCAAAGCTTTCAAAGCAGAGCCTTTGATGATTTTTGCGTCGTCACCACCAAATTCATAGGTATCCAGCAGTTCACGAACTTCCATTTCAACCAGTTCCAACATTTCTTCGTCGTCTACCAGATCCACTTTGTTCATGAAAACGACAATTTTTGGCACCCCTACCTGACGGGCAAGCAGGATGTGCTCACGGGTTTGTGGCATCGGACCATCTGTTGCAGCAACAACCAGAATAGCACCGTCCATCTGGGCAGCACCCGTAACCATGTTTTTAACATAGTCGGCGTGTCCAGGGCAATCCACGTGTGCATAGTGGCGCTTTGCGGTTTCGTATTCTACGTGTGCCGTATTGATGGTGATACCTCTTTCTTTTCTTCGGGTGCAGCATCGATTGAATCATAGTCCATCCGTTTTGCCAAACCTGACTGAGACAAAACAAAGGTAATAGCCGAAGTGAGGGTCGTTTTACCGTGGTCAACGTGCCCGATAGTACCTACGTTAATGTGAGGTTTCGTACGTTCAAAGGTTTCCTTTGCCATCGAATTTTGATTTTAATTTCGATAAATAAAAATCTGTTTATAAAAACTTGAGCCAATGAAGGAATTGAACCCTTGACCCCTTCCTTACCATGGAAGTGCTCTACCCCTGAGCTACATTGGCCTCAAACTTCATCGGATTCGGACAGGTACCCAAGGGTATGTCCAGGATAACAGCGCTACCAATGCATTGCCCGGTAATTCCATTCTCCATTAGCTTTGTTTCAACTGCCGCGATCATCCTTCCGATGAACGCCAAAATCACCCGGAAGATTCTCAACCAGGTGAAAAAAAAAGCGGGCGAAGAGACTCGAACCCTCGACCCTCAGCTTGGAAGGCTGATGCTCTACCAACTGAGCTACGCCCGCATAATTTTTTGCTCTTCGTCTGCATAGCGAAGTGGTGGGGGTGATAGGATTCGAACCTATTCAGACAGAGTCACCAGATTTACAGTCTGGCCCGGCTCTCCCACTCCGGCGCGCCCCCATGATACATTCACTAAATAAAAGCCGAGCCAGTGGAGGGACTCGAACCCCCGACCAGCTGATTACAAATCAGCTGCTCTACCAGCTGAGCTACACTGGCCTAATTAGCGTGTAACTTTTGCAATTTTTGCCCCTTTTTCAAATTAAAAAGAATCCCCGCTAAGGATTCTAACACTATGAAACCGACTGGCTTTTTAAAAGTGCGGACAAATTTACGAACTATTCTAACAATAAGAAATATTTTTCTCGCTTTTTGCCCACATTTTGACACCCTTTTGGCATCATTCCAGCCTGTTTTCCGGCTTCAACGCTAAAAAGAGGGGCAAAGAAACAAAAAATCCCGGTCTATTACAGGCCGGGATCCAAAACTTATCTCACTTTATGCGATCAATGGGAAGCCCGTATTCGCTCTTTGTAGCGGATGAGCTGTCTGCGCATGGATTCCGTCGCGCCGTCGACAGCAGCTTCAAATGACTTCTGATTGGCTTTACTTACCAATAACTCTCCAGGCACACGCAGGATCAGTTCAGCTATCTTATCCTGGACCTGCCCATTCTGTTCCAGCCTGAGTACCACCCGGCCATCAATGATGCGGTCAAAAAATACTTCCAGCTTGTCCAATTTTGATTGAATAAAATCGGTCAATTTGACGTCGGCATCAAAATGCACGGATTCAATTTGAATCTTCATAACCCTACAATTAATTTAAGTAAGTAAATAAAATAATTCTCGTACCTGCCGTCCAGTAGCTATCCACGACAACGATCGTGCCTGATCATCGACCCGATCGAGAGTCGGGAGGGCTCCGGTCCGGACAACAGCGTTCATGGTTTCGATTTAAAAGATTAACTTTTTGGATGGGCAGCCTCGTAAACTTTTCTCAACTGCTCGATGGAATTGTGCGTATAAACCTGAGTAGCACTTAGATTGGCATGGCCTAATAACTCCTTGATCGCATTAAGCTCTGCGCCTTCGTTAGCCAAATGGGTCGCAAAACTATGCCGCAATACGTGAGGACTCTTCTTCTCCAGAGTACTGACCATAGACAAATATTTATTGACGATGTTATAGATCAATTTTGGATAAATCGGCTTTCCCGATTCGGTAACCCAGCATTGACCATTGTTAGCGATTTCATCCCGCAGTTTTCTATACCGCAAGATCAATTCCCGGAGGTCGGGGCCGATTGGTATGATTCGTTCTTTTGAGCCTTTACCCATCACTTTGACAGTGAGCTTTTCCAGATCAATGTCCTGGTCCTGCAAAGCCACCAATTCACTTCTCCGCATCCCCGTCGTATAGAACAACTCAATGATCAAACGGTCACGAACACCTGCAAAATCTTCAGAAAATTTCATAACATCCAGCAAGGACTCCATTTGCGATTCCTGCACATAAACCGGCAAACGTTTTCCAACTTTCGGAGCAACCACTTTTCTTAGCGGATTCTTTGCCAGGAATCCACGGCGCATAAGGTATTTGACAAATGTCTGGAGTGCAGAAATTTTTCGATTTATGGACCGGTTGGCCCGGCCGGATTCAGCCAGACTGACCATCCAGGACCGAACCATGCCCGGAGTAACATCAGCCCATTCATTGGTCTCAAATTGTTTTTGAAGAAAGTCCTGAAACTGCTGAATATCATTACGATATGATTCAACGGTATGCGGCGAATAACGCTTTTCGAATTCCAGGTATTTCAAAAAGGAAGTCAAATGCATGCATGCTACAATTAGTCCTTGAAATGTGCCATCGGCAGGCTGATCGGATCCTTGCTATTCACTGGTCGCCTTAAAGCCATCAATCGTGAGTCTTGATTCAATTGATTTAATATACGGATTGCCGTCTACTTTATCAAGATGCACCGTTTATTTTCTCAAACATATGAAAAATATTTTTAATGTATTTTAAAAGGATTTAACCGATTGACCAGCCCGGCGCAAATCAAATTCGGTTTCCTTACATTTACCCTTAAAGCACGCAACGTATGGAATATGGTTTCCTCTCCCTGCTACCGCCGGTTGTCGCCATCGCACTGGCCATTTGGACCCGGCAAGTTTTTGTATCCCTGCTCTTTGGAATATGGCTTGGCTACTTGATCCTGGCCGGGTTCAATCCGCTCCAGGGCAGCCTCGACACCATTGAGGCTCTGGTTGATGTATTTCAGGATAAAGGATCAACCCGGACCATCTTGTTTTCCGCACTGGTAGGCGCATTAATCGTTTTTGTCCAACGATCGGGAGGCGTGGAAGGATTCATTCGCTTTCTATCCCATCGTATTGAAAGACTTTCCGCAGAAAAAGAAGGGAGAAACCGCATTTTGGTACAGGTCATGGCCTGGGTAACCGGTTTAATCATCTTCGTAGAATCCTCCATCTCCGTGCTCACCGTGGGTACCATTTACCGGCCAATGTTTGATAAACTGAAAATTTCCCGCGAAAAACTCGCCTTTATTGCGGACTCCAGTTCGGCCCCCTCCTGCATCATATTCCCATTTAACGCCTGGGGTGCATTCATCATGAGTCTGCTGGTCGCCGAAGGAATCAATCAACCCTTCTTAACCCTTTTTGAGTCGGTAGCATTCAACTTTTATCCGATCCTCGCATTGGCCATTGTCTTGATCGTCATACTACGGGGAAAGGATTTAGGCCCTATGCGCCAGGCCGAAACCCGCGTAAAGAACACCGGCGAATTATTAAATGCCGGTGCTCAGCCAATGGTCAGTGAAGAACTAACCGCCGTGGACGTAAAGCCCGGGATTACTCCAAAAATGCGCAATATGCTGATCCCGATAGCCGTCATGGTGCTGATGATGCCATTTATGCTGGCATTTACCGGCTGGCAAGATGCCCTGGCTGAATTTCCCGAAGCTACAGGTTTAATGCGTATCGGCCGGGCTATCGGACAGGGTTCGGGCTCCACTTCGGTGCTGGTTTCGGTTCTAACGTCCATCATGATCTCCATTATCCTTTATTCCAGTCAGCGCATGTTTTCGCTTAAAGAAACGGTGGATATGATCCTGAAAGGAATTTCCGAAATGATGCCACTGGCCCTGTTGATGCTTTTTGCTTTTGCAATTGGAAATGTATGCAAGAACCTGGAAACCGGTCTTTACATTGCTGAAGTGACCCGGGGATGGCTGAGTCCTGCCCTGCTGCCCTTCCTGGTGTTTATCATTTCCTGCTTTATTGCCTTCTCAACCGGGACCTCTTTTGGCACCTTTGGCATCATGATGCATATTGCCATCCCGATTGCAATTGCCATGGATGCACCGTTGCTGATGACGGTAGCCGCGGTGATGGGTGGAGGCGTATTCGGTGACCACTGCTCTCCGATTTCCGATACGACCATTCTTTCAAGCATGGCTGCCGCAACCGATCACATTGACCATGTGCGGACACAGGCGCCTTACGCGTTGATCGCCGGGGGGATCACAGCCATCCTGTATCTTGTAATTGGGCTGGTAGCCTGAGGCGGGGTCTTGCGAAGTCAGGGTTTCGAAGTATCGGGGCTCCATTAGTTCCCAGCTCAAAATTTGATGCTCAAATCCTCATTCTGAAATGATGCTTGGTGGCCGGATTGCCTGCATCTCTAGAGAAAACACGGAAAACACCTAACAGCCTGAACACGTCAATACACATCCTTCACCCAGGGGATGTCTCCTTCCCCGGGATGATCCAGCATTCTCCGGGCCTGGCGCCACGTTTCCAAACGCTGAGCAGCAAAATCGGCATCTCCTTCGTGTAAAGACTGGATTTGAACCCTGCCTTCCGCTGAATTAATAAATTTACCATTGCCAAGATAGATGGCCACATGGGTAATACGCTCTCCCCGTTTTCCGTCCGGTGGATAGCCAAAGAACAAGAGATCTCCGGGCTGGCAATTTTCCAGGTCTGCGCCGGTCTTTATCTTCGTACCCACCAAAGCCTGCTGGGATGCATCCCGTGGAAGTACCAGGCCATTCAAATAAAAAACCATTTTGGTAAATCCACTGCAATCCACGCCCTTACCGGAAGTGCCTCCCCACAGGTATGGCCGCCCCATAAACAGATGGGCTGTACGAATGATATTTGGAACACTTGGGTCCCTGGTGGCCAGCCAGGTTTGGTAATCCAGGTAGCTTCCTTCGGGAATGTACCCGGACCTTCCATCCGGAAAGCCAACTTCCAGAAATCCATCACGGGATAGTCCCGCCTGAAATACGCATCCGGCAACCACGTCCGATACTGGCAAGGCGGAAGGTTCCGGCTGCTGATAGACCAGGCCCATTTCCGCCGTGTAAATGACCTTGGCGGACTGATCCCACCGGTCCAGGTCCGGTTGCTGCATTGAGGCAAAAGCCCCATCTTCCAGATATCCAAGGTAACGGTCAGGGGTACGCACGAGATTCCAGTTATCTTCTTTCTTCAAGACCTCCAGTGGAGTCCCCAGTAAGGCCTGGGTGGCTAATTCCTGAGAATGACCTGGTTTACTGCGGATATTCGCTACCGATACCGAGACAACACCCCGATGATACGGTAATACGGTCGAATCAGGTAGCAAGCGGACCTGGTCTACAACGGATCCCTGAGAACGGAGATACCGGACCAACGAATCCTTAGCCTCAGGCAAGGTAGTCTCCCCGGTCAAAACATAGGTATCACCCTGCTTTTCCATTTGAATATCAAACCAATCCGTCCGGTGATCGGGTGCAAAAGCAAGGCGAAATTGTTCGATGGCATTGTTGGGTTTTAGCTTTGCTTCGCCCCGGCATCCTGCCAGGAGCAATATGATCCAGAGATATCGATTCATCATGGCGTGTTTAATACGAAATTCAGCGAAAGTTACACAATCTCCTCCATCACTGGTCTGGCCATCTCCTTATTCCATCCATGCGTTCGGTTCCTGCATCGAGAATGTAACTTGCACGACACTCCTTGCGCCAGATTTTTCAATATCTTTACATCCGAAAAATTCGCCATCCAATGAAAATCGTTCAGGCGGCTCAGGCTGTATTGCAAGATGCACTCATTTATCTTCGCCAAATTGACCGACACACCTACGCGCTACCGATCCCATTACTTTCCAATTCAACCATCGGCCAGCATACGCGTCATTTCATTGAGTTTTATCAATGCCTCTTAAGCCAGTCCCAGCCTGGAACCATTAATTATGATCTCCGCCGGCGGGAAAAAAGCATTGAAGAGGATCCGGCTGTTGCGGCCCAGCAAATTGTAGAGATCATGCTTGAGCTCCAGGAGCAAGACTGGGTAAAATCCTGTTCCATTGAAGCAGATTACAGCCTGGGACAACCAAAAGGAATTTTGATCCCCACTTCCCTTGAACGAGAGTTGATGTATAACATTGAGCATACCATCCATCATCTTGCCCTAATTAAAGTTGGTTTGAAGCTGGTCTATCCGGACCTCGATCTACCCAATCATTTTGGTGTAGCTCCTTCAACCATCAAATTCCAGCAAGCTCAACTGCAGGATGAGCGCGTCGTCGTCCAATAACCGGTGGAAGCGATGGCAACAGTCGTCCTGGTGGATCCGATGGTCACACTGGGAATACTGGCCCATGCAACTCGTAAATATTCCAGTGGGGTTCATCTGGCTGTTTTACGCAATCCGGGCGCGGCATCCTTTCTTTTTCAGCAATACAAATCCGGTTATCGAAAATGGCGGGTTCCTGGGTGAATCCAAATTCAATATTTACCAACATTTGCCTGAAGCCTATTTGCCAAAAACGGCACTGATTCCCGCTAATGCAATCAATGTTGAATCCATTCTCCGGCGTGTCCAGGACCTCAACCTTACCTATCCATTTATACTAAAGCCAAACATCGGCGAACGGGGTTTCCGGGTCGAACGCATTGATGACTATGCTACGCTGGAAAAATATTTGTTGGACACCCCTTATGTTGACCTGCTCATCCAGGAATACGTAGACCTTCCGGTAGAACTTTCCGTCATGTATCACCGGTTGCCCCATGCGGATCGTGGACGGGTAACCTCGGTCTGCATCAAAGAGTTGCTGACAGTGACCGGCGATGGAAAACGGACCCTGCAAGAACTGATTTTCGATTATCCCCGGGCTAAATTGCAATGGGAGACCATGGCAGAACGATGGAAAAGCGATATGGACCAGGTCCTTCCCCCGCAAGAGAAAAAAAATTTAATGCCCATCGGTAACCATTGCCGGGGAACCATGTTCCTGAATGGAAACGCGCACATTGACGAGGCATTAAACCAAGCTTTTGACCAGGTGTCCCGCGGAAGCACCGGCATGTTCTACGGCCGTTTTGACTTGCGCTGCCGGAGTATCGATGCCTTAAAACAAGGTGAACCTTTCAAGATCCTTGAATACAACGGGGTGTCCGCCGAACCTGCACACATTTATCAGCCGGGATACTCGTTGTGGCAGGCCTATAAAGACATTGCTTCGCACTGGCGGATCATTTTCAGGATCCATCGCCACCAGCGAAGTCAGGGCATACACCCGATGCCGGTGCAGGAGGGATGGCAACAGGTCAGGCAATATTTTGCATATAAAAAATGGGCAAGCCAGACATCATGATGACATTTTGGTTGGTATGGATCGGTTTCGGATTGAGCTTCATCGGATCACTTCCGTTTGGCATGTTAAACCTTACGGTTGCGGACCTGGGGATGCGCAAAGGGATGCGACCGGCATTGCTTTTTGCAGCAGGTGCTGCTTTGCTGGAATATGGCCAGTCGCTGATAGCGATTCGATTTGCTCAATGGTTCATCGCCGGTAGTACTTTACGTACTTATATCGACTGGGCTGCGGTCATCATCTTTTTTAGCCTGGGCTTGTACTTCCTCCTGTCCAAGAGTCAACCGGTCAAAGCCAACCAGGAGCCTCCTCAAGCCGATCACCATTACTTTATGAAAGGGGTAGGCATGGCCGTATTTAACGTCATCGTTTATCCTTACTGGGTATTCTATTCTACATTTCTCATCAACCAGGGATGGATGAGTACCTCCTGGGCTGATTCCCTGGCCTTCAGTGCCGGTATCACGCTCGGCGCATGGGCTTTGTTTTACGGTTATGCCCGATTTAGTGTTTGGCTGATCGGACGCAGTGAACATTTTGCAAAATATGCGACCCGTTTTTTTGCCTTGATGGTTTTTACCCTGGGAGCCATCCAGCTTTACCACAACCTGTGGGGCTAGGTAGTAGGATTTTCCCTGAGCCAATCCAACTGATGAGCGGTCTGCAGACGAATGCATGCTTCGTCGATCCATTGTTGGGTAGCATTCAATAACCGCCCTCCGTCCGTATCGCGCATCACCGGGCCAAATTCCACAAAAATGGGAATACGCCACCGGCCAAACAGCTTTAAAAAATGTGGTAAAAATTGATCCCGGT
Organism: Lewinellaceae bacterium; assembly: GCA_020636355.1. Taxonomy (GTDB): domain Bacteria; phylum Bacteroidota; class Bacteroidia; order Chitinophagales; family Saprospiraceae; genus JAGQXC01. The sequence continues at coordinate 169,335 of JACJYB010000004.1, forward strand.
CGATAAAGGCCGCGGCCCTGTTCGCATATTCAACCGCTACGGGATAAACCGGAATCTGCTGCTCGGCGGCAATGTAAAAAGCCGCTCGGCGGAATTCAATGGTTTTCCGATAGCTATGGGTCGTCCCTTCCGGGCAGATAAAAATGGACTTATGCGCTCTGAAACTTTGGTCAATAGCTTTTCGGGCTGCCACTCTGGAACCCTGCTCGTCCCGCTGAACGAAGATAATCCCCGTCATCTTTACGCCCTGGGCGATCAAAGGCCATGAACTCACCTCTGCCTTCGCCACCGGATAAGCAAGTATCTCATGCATGACCACAATCGGGTCCAGGTAGGAACGGTGATTGCTCACATAGAGTGCGGTTCCGGGATCATCCGGAAGGGCACCTGTCACCTCCAGCCGGATGCCCAGGATCGGCATCATTGTACGGATAAATTGCCGGCGATGATGCAGCGCCCTGGTTTCGCTGTATCCCAGAAACAGGGAAACGACCGCCAGTCGGAGCATGAAGATCGCCAGGAGCACTCCGAAAAATAATAACCTTATAAATCCCAATACATAACCCATGATCAGGTTCCTTTTTTTAATGCCTCAATGGTAGCAACCGGCAAATGTTTGAGATCCAAGATCATAAAACCATCCAAAACATCTGAAAAATTCGGATCCAGGTTAAAGCTGATGAATTTTGCATTTTGTTTGATGTACTGCTTTAATAAAACCGGAATACGGATGTGCGCAGGTTCAATCTCCTCAATGAATTTGTCCAGATTAGCCAGGTCGGAACCAAGGTTTCGCAAGATGGTCGCAACATCAATGCCTCCCAGGTCAGGCTTAAATGGTGTGCGGGGAGAAAGGAATTTTGCCAACTCCTCGTCGTAGTAATTGGCCTTAATAAATTCAACAATCAGACTTTTGGACAAATGTGAATAAAACTTAGAGATGCTTACCGGTCCATAGATGTAGCGAAGATTGGGATACTTAAGCAGGAAAAAGAGAATGCCCTGCCAGAGTAGAAACAAAGGGAGCGGCTGTTTTTGATACGACTGAATGATAAAGCTCCTGCCTAGTTCCACTGCCTGTTGCATGATTGGATAAAATCCATCCTGAATTTTGAAAAACTGATGGATGTAAAACCCCGCCGGGCCGAATTTGGCAAATATGTCATCGCCTTTTCCAATCCGGTAACCGCCGACCACGCAGCGGGCTTCCTTATCCCAAATGAATAACTGGTGGTAATACAAATCAAATTCGTCGACATCGAGCGCGTGACCGGTGCCCTCTCCTACGCCCCGAAAAGTCGTTTCCCGCAAGCGTCCGATTTCTCGCATGACCTGTGGAATCTGCCAGATTTCGGCAATATACACCTGGTATTTTCCCCGCTCAGACATCAGGTTTTCAAACTCCAGAGCGGCGATTTCCGATTCCATTTCATCTATCGGAAGCGGCGGGATTATGTCTTCATGATTCGTTTCGGGTATGGTGAAAAACGGTAATACCTCCAGGGCAGATCCCAATGCATGGATCTTGGCCTGTAAGTAACGTTTCATCCTTAAGGTCTGCGAAAATTCGGTGAGTTTAGAGGCCGGAAGCAAATGTCCGATCCGAATGATCACCACCTTCTTTTCTTTCCCGGGAAGATAACTCAGACTCACCGGCACGATTGGAATGCCAATTGTCCGGGCAGCATCCAGTAGTTTGATTTCCTGATTGACGCCGGGAATGTCCCTTATGCCAGAATAATATTTCAGGGCAAAGCCTAAATGACGACCGGCATGCCGTTGTGTTTTAAGGGTTTTACGCCATTTTTTATTGGTCTGTAAAAGCGGTTGTTCCGAAATGGTTTCCGGCGACAGACTCTTCCAATCCTTACGCTTATTTCGTGGCCAGGTTTCACCCGGCAATATGATCGTAAAAGGATGGCCCGTCTGAGCCAAAAGATAGGCCAGCAGAAATGGATCAAGCTGAACATCCAGGCAAGTCGTTAACCACAGACAAGGTTCAAGGTATGCTTTGTGTTTCCAGTCTTCCTGATGAATGCGAACTTCTACGTCCAGTTCCTGCAAGCGGTGCTCCAGGTATCTGATCAGCTTGGCATTCTTTTCCGTCGCAGTCACGTCCAGGTTGGTTCATTTTGCGTCAAAGTAACTAAAATTGAGGGCGCCGGTTGGAATTTGCCAAAAGAAAGCGATTCAATTGTCGCTTAGCCGCCCTTTGGGGATACAAGCCGGCACTTTCCTGAATTACAACTCTCCGGAATTTACCTAACTTGTCTCCATGAAGTGCATGATGCTTATGAAATCCAGCTATTTTATTTCATCGTTACTAATTACCATGCTTTGGTGCGGAGGACTTACGGCACAAAGCATACACTGGGGCCCGGAAATCCAGGTTTACCCCACCGGGGTCATTCCCGGTCTACTGATCGAGCACGCTTCCTACCACGATGCCCTTAATATCCGGATCGGGTATAACCTGGTTAATCACCGGGACCTGGGTGTACAGGAGGATGAGCGCGGCGGTGGATTCGGCGGCAGTCTGGCCTATCTTTATTTCCTGAAAAATTATGGCAAGGGATTATTTGTAGGCGCCAGAGCCGACCTGTGGCGGAATAAGATCAAATGGAAGGACCAGATAGGTACGCCGCAGGAAGTACGGGGGACGAGTAAAATTCTTGTATTCCAGCCAACAGCCCTAGCCGGATTATCCTGGGATTTCGGCCCGGTGCAATTCCGTCCAAATGTGGGGTTTGGAGCAGAACTGAATGTGCTGACCGATGGCAGGGAGGTGGGCCATGGAGCCATCCTATTGGTCGGAGTTCAATTGTTATTTTAGCCCTATGAAGGGAAGCCCTTGAAATCTATTACTTGATTTGGGTTGAAAAAGTTTAATTTAGGTGCCCACCATTTTGATTAACCATTTCATTTCGGACCATGCAATTTATTAAGCCTGTTCTGTATTGTTTTTTGCTTTTTAGCACCATAGGGCAGCCAGATTTACAGTCGGCTGGTCAATCTACCGCTGTCAATGATCCAATTTTTGATTCGGCCCCGCAATCGATTTCACCAGAAGCCCGCGCATTGATTTATACCAAGAACGGAAATGGTTATGTGCACGATAACATCGACGCCAGTATCGAAGCACTGCAGGAAATCTGCGCTGATTTAGGTCTGGCAACCGATGTGATCTCAGATTCGGATCTGTTTACGGACGGCAATCTAAAGCTGTATCAGGTCCTGATCTTTTCCAACACCAACAACGAGACCTTTGATACGGATGCTCAGAAGCTGGCATTTCAGCGTTATATCCAGGCCGGTGGTGGATTTGTGGGAATCCATTCTGCCAGTGGTTCCGAGCGGCAATGGCCCTGGTTCTGGAAAATGCTCGGCGGAAAATTCAGACGTCACCCTCCTTTACAACCTTTCAACATTCAGGTCATTGACCCGAATCACCCGGCTACTGAAATGCTGGGTTCAATGTGGGAATGGGAGGACGAATGTTATTATCTGGATCATCTCAATCCCGATAATCACATATTATTGGCGGCTGACCTAAGCACCATCCAAGATGAACAAAAGTCAGAATACCCGGGCGTTGTTTTTGGAACCTACTTTCCGCTGTCGTGGTGCCATCATTATGGAGGAGGCCATGAATTTTATACCGCATTAGGCCATAAAAGCGAATATTACAGCAACCCTGTATTCCGCAATCACCTTTCCGGCGGCATCCGGTGGGTCATGGAACAGGTAAAAGACCTTGACTATTCCAAAGCAACCACCGCACTGAACCTCGAGTGACTTTAATGGCACACCTAACAATTAATTCATCGAACTGTAAATCCTAACCATGAATCGAAGAAATTACCTCAGGACATCACTATTAGCTACCACCGGTATCATCACAGCACCTACCATTGTACCGGCTTCCGTTTTCGGTAAATCAGCCCCGAGCAACAAGATCAACATCGCACAGATCGGATGTGGTCGTATAGCCCGGGATCACGATCTGGCCGAGACCCTTAAATACGATGTAGCCCGGGTAGTGGCTGTGGCCGAACTGGACAGTATCCGGGGCCAGAAAGGCAAAGAATACATTGAAAAATTTTATGCAGAGAAAAAAGGCAAACCCAACTATGTGGATGTCAAGGTCTATGGAGACTACCGGGAAATGCTGATGGACAAGGACATTGACGCTGTTATCATCAGTACGCCGGATCACTGGCATGCCAAACCAGCTATTGATGCGGCGCTGGCCGGGAAGGACATCTATCTGCAAAAGCCGGCATCTCTCACCATCGAAGAAGGCCGTCTGATGAGCGACACCATGCACCGCACCGGCCGCATTTTTCAGATCGGTAGTCAGCAACGCTCGCAAAATCCCTGGCCGCAATTTAAGCGGGCTTGTGAGTTGGTCCGCAATGGCCGTATTGGTGCATTGCATACGGTCAAGATCGGCTTACCCGGTGACCCGGGCGGACCTGAAGTGCCCGAAATGCCGATCCCGGCAAATCTGAATTACGACATGTGGCTCGGAACCACTCCTGAGGTATACTATACCGAAACACGGGTTCATCCCCAAGCCGACTTTTCCCGTCCGGGATGGTTGAGGTGCGAACAATTTGGCGCAGGAATGATCACCGGATGGGGCGCCCACCACATCGATACGGCTCACTGGGGAATGGGTACCGAATATACCGGGCCCATTGAAGTCCAGGCTGAAGCCAAATTTCCGACCAGTGGATTGTGGAATGTACACGGTGATTTTATCGCCACAGCCAAATACGCCAATGGTGTGACCATGTACGTCAGTGGTGACTATCCGAATGGTGTTCGTTTTGAAGGCTCCGAAGGCTGGATCTTCGTAAGTCGTGGAAATGTTGGCGTTACCGCCAGTGACCCTTCGCAAGCGACGAACTCCGAGGCTTTCAGCGCCAGTGATGCGCGAATTCTGCAGTCGGTGATCGGCCCCGATGAGATCCATCTCTACGATAGTCCCGAACAACATGGCAACTGGCTGGACTGCATCATAAGCCGACAACAGCCGGTAGCACCTGCCGAGATCGCACACCGCTCCTGCAGTGCCTGTCTGGTCATCCATATTGGCATGAAACTCAACCGTAAATTGTACTGGGATCCGGTCCATGAACGTTTTCGTAATGACGATGAAGCGAACTCGATGTTGTCCCGGCCGCAGCGACCAAAATATGCAATAAGCATTTAGGCTTCGACTCCGCTCAGCTTGACATGGCTTCGTCTCCGCTTGACACGGCCGCATGATATATTGAGCGACACTCTGAGTGGTGGGTTCACTGTTACTAATCTTCCTTTTATAATATATTGTCAATAAATAGAATCATGATACGTCAGGGAATTATTTTTTGCCTTTTCATAAGCCTTGCAGCTTGTCAAACACAAGAATCGAAGCCAATGAACGAATCCAGGAAAGTTCAATTGATTACGCTCGATCCCGGCCATTTTCATGCCGGACTGGTCCAGAAGTTCATGTACGATCAGGTGGATCCGGTCGTTCACGTGTATTCCCCGGGGGGTGCAGAGCTGGAAGACCACCTCGCCCGCATCAACAGCTACAACACCCGGACCGAAAAACCAACCCATTGGGAAGAGGTAGTCTATACTGGCCCGGATTTTTTGGAGAAAATGCTGCAGGACAAAGCTGGCAATGTCGTGGTCATCAGCGGAAACAATGCTAAAAAAGCGCAATACATCGATCAATCCATCGGCGCCGGGTTTAATGTCCTGGCTGACAAGCCCATGGCCATCCGTCCGGAGGATTACCCCGTATTGCAGCATGCTTTCGCGACCGCCAACGAGAAAGGGGTTTTACTCTATGACATCATGACCGAACGTTATGAAATTACTACACAATTGCAGAAAGCATTAGCGCATGATACCGGTCTCTTTGGTACGCTTGAACAAGGCACTGTAGATAATCCGGCCATCACCAAGGAGAGCGTCCACCATTATTTTAAGTATGTATCAGGTGTTCCTCTTATTCGTCCGGCCTGGTTTTTTGATGTGGACCAGCAAGGTGAGGGTATTGTAGATGTATCCACCCATCTGGTCGACCTGGTCTTGTGGGAGTGTTTCCCGGATCAAGCCATTGATACCACCGATGTCCAGGTAGAAAAAGGTACTCGCTGGGCAACCGAACTGACCCCGGCAGAATTTCGCCGGGTCACCGGCCTGGCTGGTTATCCGGATTACCTCAATAAAGACCTGGTCAAAGATTCCATCCTATCGGTTTATGCGAATGGCGCTATCAATTTTGCCGTCAAAGGAATACAAGCCAAGGTGTCCGTAACCTGGAATTATGAGGCACCGGAGGGTGCTAAAGACACCCACTATTCCATCATGCGCGGATCAAAGGCGAATTTAGTGATCCGCCAGGGAGCCGCTCAAAGTTATCACCCTATGCTGTATGTCGAACCGGTTGACGGGACCAACGCCCATTTGTTGGAAGCTCCCCTGACCGCAGCCATCAAAAGCCTGCAGAGCGCTTTTCCTGGTATCGGTTATGAACCATCCGACCTGGGTGACGGCTGGCAGATCACCATCCCGGATTCCTACGATGTCGGACACGAAGCGCACTTTGGTCAGGTGACCGAACACTTTCTCGATTACCTCTCCACAGGCAAACTACCCGACTGGGAAGTACCCAATATGCTGACCAAGTACTGGGTGACGACGAAGGGGTATGCGATGAGTCGGTAGATTTACTTGGCTTCTACCCCATCACCAGGGTCTGGTAAAATATTCCGGGTTGATAAGCTCATCCATCTCATGGAATGTCGAGGATGGTGGATTTTTTAAAAGCAGCGGATCACCCTTAGACAATAACTTTTGCAAGGAGGCTATAGGTACCAATACAAACACAAACACGATCCCCAGTAAAATGGGAGGTACAATGCGGTTAAGCACCTTCGCTAGAAACATCCACCCGATATGGATCCAGGCTGCTGCTTGACGGGATAATAATCCCACCAAACCAATTGAAACGGAAAACCATAAAAAATACCTTTCCCTCCGGAGGGCAAAAAGTGCGAGACCGGCCATCGTCAGGACTAAAACCGTTATCCATGGTTTCTTAGCTGGAACCATACGCATTCACCTAAAAGATGCTGTAAATGAATGGGGCAAGTGGACCACTTCCTCCGATCACGATGAACAGCCCAAGGAGTAGCAGAAGCACAATGATCGGGATCAGCCAATATTTTTTACGCGCTTGAAGAAAACGAAACAAGTCTATAATACTTTCCATTGGCGTTCACTTAAATGGATCTAATAAGCACCATTATTAGGCTGGTCCTTTTTTAAAAACAACAAATTACCAATTACCAGCACATCCATGGCAGTATTTCTAAAACATCGATAGGCATCTTCAGGACTGCAGACAATCGGTTCGTCCGCTACATTAAAACTGGTATTGAGCAGCACCCCGCATCCTGTCTTTTTTTTAAATGCCTCCAACAAAGCCCGATAATCCGGATTTACCATACGGTCCACCGTTTGAATACGCGCCGAAAAATCGACATGGGTAACTGCCGGAAGCGTACTTACCGGTATGCTAAGTTTCTCATCCAGGGTAAGCATTTCAAACCCGGACGGTAACGGTAGCTTCAAGGTGTCCTTAACGGAAGCAACGAGCAACATGTAAGGGGAAGGAATCGAAAGATCAAAATAATCTTCCGCAAATTCGGCCATGACCGATGGGGCAAAAGGCCGAAATGATTCCCGGCCTTTAATCTCCAAATTGATTTTGCGCTGTAAATCCGGATTTCTGGGATCGGCCAGAATGGAACGGTTGCCTAACGACCGCGGACCAAATTCCATCCTGCCCTGAAACCATCCGATAATATGTCCTTGCTGAATCTGATCGGCAACAGCCTCTGCCAACAAACTAAAGTCCTCAAAACGCTGATAAACAGCCCCGTAAGTATCAGCCATCTTAATCGCATCGGAATCCGGGAATTGGGGACCCAGCAAAGCCCCTTGCATGGCATCCGTGTTTAACACCTCTCTGGGATCACCATAATAGAGGTATTTAACCGCCAAAGCTGCCCCCAGGGCGCCACCCGCATCACCCGCCGCCGGCTGAATGAACACGCTGTCGAATAGTCGAGCCCGGTGAAGCTTACCATTCGCTACACCATTCAGTGCCACCCCGCCTGCCAGGCACAGATCATTGGCTTGCGTTGATTTTTTGGCTTCTCCGGCCATTTTCAGGATGATCTCTTCGGTCACCGATTGAATCGCATAAGCCAGATTGCAGTGATACTGTTCAATAGCTTCATCAGGTTTACGGCGGGGAAATCCGAATAAGGCTTCCCACCGGCGACGACGGGTCATTTTTAAACCGGTCGAATAATCAAAATAGTTTTGATTCAGCCAGATGGATCCGTCATCCTTGATGGAGACCAGCTCCTGCCTGATAAGCTTTGTAAATCTTGCAATCTCCGGATGACTTGCCTGCCCATAGGGAGCCAACCCCATCAATTTGTATTCTCCCGAGTTGACCCTGAATCCCAGATGATCGGTAAATGCGGAATATAGTAATCCAACGGAGTGCGGAAATCGAAGCTCTTTGAGCATGGTAATCCGGTTGCCTGCCCCCAAAGCCAGCGTAGCTGTCGACCATTCGCCTACGCCATCCAGGGTAAGAATGGCTGCTTTTTCAAAAGGCGAAACATAAAATGCACTGGCGGCATGGGATAGATGGTGCCCGGAGAACAAAAGTTTTATTTCTTTTCTATGGAAGTCGCCCACCTCGCCCAGACCGCGATAAATAAGGCGCTTCAGAAATAATTTCTCATTGATCCAATGGGGAATTGCTCTAACGAATGAACTGATGCCCCGGGGAGAAAAACCATAGTAGGTCTGTAATAGCCGCTCAAATTTCAACAGTGGTTTCTCGTAAAAGACAACGGCATCCAAATCTTGAAGCGTCAGCCCGGCCTCATCCAGGCAATAACGAATGGCCTGAACCGGGAACACAGGGCTGTGTTTAATCCGGTTGAATCGTTCTTCCTGAGCTGCCGCCACGACCTGGTCTCCAACGACCCGGGCTGCCGCTGAATCGTGCTCGAACGCTGAAATACCCCGGCTCTTGTTCATCCCCTATTTACCCTTGTCCTTTACATGACCGGAGTCCGGATTGCCCCAACCGGGATTTTGTTGCATCCATTTCCATAGTCATCCGGCAACCGTCCGGTACCCTACCGATCGCATGTGTTCATCGTAATTCCAGTAGAGGTGTACGCCCTCTTCCTCCTTGCTGCGTAAAGGCATGGTCAAATCAAGGAATTTTATACCCAGTTCATTGCATTGCTTCAACAAGACCTGCTGGTGAATTTGGTAGGCATTAGTGGTTAGATCGAGACTATCCGGCAAATCTTCGGTACTTAGTGCACGTTCATAAGGATAGTAGTAGCGGGTAATCTGATTGCGGCTTGGGAGGTAGACGATAACCACTTTGGTCCCGAATTTGTCGCCAAAGAATTTTAAAAATGGTAGGAACTCACCCAGTTCGGGCTCAGATGGCAGTGCCTTCAATTCTTTGCTAAACGCATTAATGCGAAATGGGTTAAATGTACCTGCATGCACCGCATCCGCAATCCCGGAAGAAAGCTGTCCAATTGATGCAGGAGCAGAATGTGGGTCGTCTTGATCCGGAACCTGATCAAAAAAAGAAAGAGGCGCATTGAACCAGCGAAAATGGACCGGACCATAGGTCCTGGCCTGCTGGATTAATTCCCAAATTCTGGGAACAAAAGGATTAAAATAATCTGGTTGTAAATAATGCTCCGGAATCAACGGCATGGATGTTCCAAGGTCGTTGGCATAGAGGCATACCCATACCATCTCAGGACGGTAAATAGGTATCAGATCTGCGAAAACCTGCAGATACTCCGACAATCCCCGGCCGGTCAGTCCGCAATTAAATACTTCAAGTTGATCTGATCCAGACAGTTGATGCAGGTATGCGGGAATGGTCTGATCCTGACTGGACATGACTCCTTCCACAAAACTATCGCCGATCATCAGTATCCGGCGAACATCCGGAGGCTTGGTCACACACCACTCCTGGTCTCTGAATCCATATCGATTCATCCGGTGGACAAATCGGGCTTCTGTATCCAAACTGGACTGCCAATACCAATCCTGATCTCTCTGATAAATTCTGTGGGTCTCTTGCAGCACATTTACATCCAGGTCGATCCGGTTTAAGTTTTCAATTTCCGGGAGTGGAAAACAAATGCGGAAAAGTAACTCCTGAACAACCGCAATGGCAATAAAATAGAAGCTTATTTTGATCCAGCGGTCCATATGCATGCGGCATTATTTGAATGGTCATGTACGGTCTACTGCACAAAATAGAATTTCCTGCCATCATTTGCCGGCAGGAGCCAGGTCACCATCGTACCTCCGGATGGATCCCATCCGGTTCAGCAGCACAAAGGCTAATGCTATAACAGGCAAGAGAATAGCCATCAAGGTAAAAGCTCCGGAGGTTCCCGCCTGCTTTACCATGGGCTGTAAAAGGATTGGTGACAAGAACTGCCCCATGAACCAGAAAGTGGTCAATTTACCAATTTCCTGACCGCGGATTGCCGGCGGAGCCAGTTGCATGACCCACATATTAGTATTAGGCATCATCATCCCGATACCTAATCCCAGGAAAAACAAGGCCAACACTGCCAATCCATATACTGTGGTGATTGCCAATAGCCCAAAACCACAGCCCATCAGCAAATAACCCAGGGAAAATATCGCCAAGTGGGTCCGGTTTCCTTTGATGCGATGGAAGTAATACGAAGATACCGCCGAAGAAGCCGTACTGGTGGCAATGGCCAGACCGATCAGGGCATTCTGCTTTACGCCTAATCCGACCAGGTGAAACGGAACCTGTACCGGCACCAGAAAGAAAGCAATCCACATCAACAAGGTGTTTACGAATAAAAAATATATGAAGGCCGGAGCTTTAACCTTGTTTATCGACGCGTGGGTTACAGGAATGCTCCTGTCAGGCTCATACAAAAAGCGCCAGGTAAAAGGAAGGATGATTAATGCAACCAGGTAAATCAGGAAGGGATACCGCCATCCGATATCCGCTAAAACACCGCTCAATGTCAAAAACAGGATACCGCCGATAGACATAAAGGCGATTTGAATCCCCACGAATCGTTGACGATCCGGACCGGTGTAATAATCGGCTACCAAGGTAACAACAATGGTCATGGATACCCCAACGGCAATACCAAGCAACGCACGTGCAATCAGAAATGCGTAGATCTCCTGCAGATACAAACCGGCAGAACCAGCCAATGCATAGAGCAGCAGGGAGCCACTCAACAAGGGTAACCTTCCAAAACGGTCAATCAGACGTCCGGCTACCGGCGCAGTGATGGCAATAAACAGAGCTGGTATGGTAAGAATCAGGCGCACCAGCATAGCTGCATTCTGGTGGCCCGAAAAGGCCTGGGTCATCTGTGGTAAAACCGGGGAAATGGTGATGATGGACATGATGGTCAGACTGCTCACTAAAAGAAGTGTCAGTTTAGTCATTCCACCACCATCTGTTTGCGTCATGGTTCTTTCGTTCTGTTTCCCGGAAAGATAAGGTAGAAATCCAGATAATACGGGCACGAAACCATAGACACGGTGAACAAAAAAACTTACTCCATGCCTTATCCGTTGTAAATACTATGAAACGCAGGCAGGCACTGGTTGAGTGGAATGGAGACATCTTATCCGCATTGGCTCTTTACGATGCTAAACGACAGCATAACATGCATCCGGTAACCTTGCTCACACCGATCGCCCAACCTGCCAACCAAATTGCCACGCACGGCCTGCCGGCTCACCTGATCGAACGCCAGGCTATGAGTATGGGCATTCCCCTGCAGGCCGTTTACCACTCTGAAGACGCAAATGCACCCGAGAAGTTGGAACGTTGGAATGCAACCATCAAACCATACCGGCATTCAGTTGGCATCGAATGGCTGGTTCGTAACGGTTCCCCGGGAAACCTCATGCATGCCCAGGGATCTATCCAATTGCTAAATCCACTCGCAGGACAGGAGTCTGCCCGTTTGGCAGATCGATTCTGGGCGGCTGGCTTTAAAGCATTGGTTACCACAATAAATGCGTCGTGGCTGGAAGGAGACCTGGTAGGTCTGGAGTTTAATGAGGATTTTATCCGGATGTTACCCCAAGGGGTCGATCCCTGTGGCCGTAACGGTGAATTTTACACCTATGTGTACGATGGTCCGCTTTTCCGGCATCAGATACCGGTTGTTGCAGGTGATCGTTTTTTCAAGCGTTGGAGTTTTTCAGAGAAGTTGCAGGCGTATTGGTATGTGGGACTGGAATTGGATCAGTGAGTTATTGAACCTGGGCGGCATCAAGATAAAACATGTGGTTAACAGCACTCTGGAATGCCTCCAGTAAATGTTTGCCAAAACCATTCGGACGAGCCAGGATCAAATAAATGCAATGCGATTTACCGGTTCTGCGAGTGGCCATGTAGCCATAAACATCCTCTTCTCCAAGACGGCCTCCCATCTCAAAAAAATCGAGCTGACCCAGTCCGGTCATGATCGGGCGAATCAGGGTAAGATGGAGGTCATATTCCTCCCGCACCAGCATATAAGGTAAAAAGTCTTCTTTCTGCCGGGGAAGGCGAATAAGATCGTAACTATTGATTAAGGCCTTGATCGCAGCATGGCTTCTGGGATGTTCCATCATTGGTGTATTTACTTCATATAACGAGGACAACATAGTCAGATTGTTTAGTATATAGGATAGACGGTGTTAAAGGCTCTAAGGTTGCACCACCTTCCTAAAAAAAACTTAATAGGTTGGTTAATTGATGTTAAACGCATGAATTCACTACCTGGTATGAACCATGAAAAACCTTAACCTATAGATCTATTAATTAATGCATATTCGTTTGATTATGAACCGATTTAACACATGTTAAAGGTTATTGCAGCGCTATTTATTCTGCACAGGGTCAACCATCATTTAAAGTTTCGGAGATTGTTCCGTTAACCCCTGATTATCGACCAACAGTGCTATAAAACATACGAACGGACAGGATGTCAGCCACTTCATTCGAAGGTCCCACCGATCAATCGATGGAAAATGCCATCTGAAGCCTTCATAGAGGTCAAAAAGTCACGGAAGAAGCCATTAAACGATAGCCTGAGGATGGAACCGCCGATTCCGTAGTCCCTTAAAAAATACATGGAAACGTATGGTGGTTAATCGTAGCGAAACCATCAGAAATGGTATTTTTATCTAGCGGATTTAGTGTTTGAAAACTCAGTTTTATTATGAATCGTAACAGAGGCTTCGGATTTGGCGTGATTATTTTTTTGACAAGCATAGCCTCTATGCCTGTATTTGGTCAAAGTGACCTCGATGGTGGCGATAATTTTTCCGATCGCCCGGTGACACAAGCCTATTATCTGGACAAAGCGCCGGTTATTGATGGCAAAATTATGGAAGATTCTGCCTGGACCAACATCCCCTCGTTTGGAAATCTCAGACAGGCGCGGCCCTATGCCGGCCACCCTGCCACCGAGAACACCGATATTCGGATCGGATACACCGATGAAATATTCTACCTCAGCGTCATCTGTTACGACGCCCAGCCCCAGCATCTGGTCGTTTCCGATGCACGCCGGGATGCCCCGCTGGATGGCACGGATGCGTTCCTCTTTATCCTGGACACCTATCACGATGGTCAAAATGGATTTGTATTTGGCACCAACTCACTTGGCGTCGAATACGACGCTCAGGTCGACAAGGAAGGGCAGGGCAACCAAAATACCAACCGGCAGCAAGGAGGTACCGTAGGCGGATTTAACCTCAACTGGGATGCCTCCTGGGAAGTCAAAGCTCAGGTCACAGACTACGGCTGGACCGCAGAATTTGCCATTCCATTTCGTACCCTGCGATTCAAGTCGGGAGATGACGTAACCTGGGGTATCAATTTCCAGCGGAACATCCGCAAATCGAATGAAGTTGCTTATTGGGCTCCGCTCCCCATCCAGTTTGACCTCAAAAGGCTCTCCCTGGAAGGAACCCTGGAGGGTTTGGATTTAAAAAGCCCGGGAAACCTGAAGATCATACCCTATGCGCTCGTCAATGTGCATCAGAATCAAGTAGATGCCGACGATAAGGTTAAACTTGATCCAGAGGTAGGTGCCGATGTGAAATACAGCATAACGCCCAGCCTCACCCTCGATCTGACCTATAATACCGACTTTGCCCAGGTCGAAGTAGACGACCAGCAGGTCAATCTGGACCGTTTCAATCTCTTCTTCCCGGAGAAACGACCCTTTTTCCTGGAGAATGCCGGCCAATTCAGCGTTGGCAGTCCCGGTGAGGTGGACCTTTTCTTCAGCCGGAGAATCGGTATCGATGCCGACGGAAATCAGGTGCCCATCACAGGTGGTGCCCGGTTATCCGGCAAAATCAACAAAACCAATATCGGCCTGCTCACTATGTTCACGGATCCGGTACCGGAAAACAACATACAGCGCAATAATTTCACTGTCGCCCGGGTCAATCACGAAGTCGGCCGGTCCGCCATCGGCGCCGCGTACGTAGGACGGCAGGGCATTGGTGACGAAAGTGGCGATTTTAACCGCGTTTACGCCATGGATGGCAGGCTGGGACTAGGAAAAAAAGCGCAATTGTCCGGATTTTACAGCAAGAGCTCTACCCCCGGCATTGAAGATGGAGACCACGCGTTTAAATTCCAGTCACGCTATGAATGGAATGGCCTGGAAGCTAACCTCGCTTATACCGAGGTAGGAGAAGGTTTTAATCCGGAAGTAGGCTTTTTGCTGCGTCAGGCTTTCCGCAAACCGGAAATGCTGGTGCTGCAGCGTATCCGCATGAATAACAAGTTTGGTTTGTTGGAGCTACGCCCGCATATTTCCTACCGCAGCTACTGGAATTTTGATAACTTCCTGGTGACCAGCTTTTTGCACATGGATAACCACTGGGAATTCGTCAATGGGATGGAAGCACATACCGGTATTAATTTCACAACCGAAGGAGTTGTCGAAGACTTTGAAATTGCCGAAGGGGTCATCGTACCCAAAGGCACTTACCGGCATAAAGAAGCGCAGCTGGTTTATTTCACCAACCCCAGCAAACCCCTCAGCGTCAATGTTCGTTCGGTCCTCGGTGGATTTTTCGGAGGCAAGCGGTACAACAATACGGTCACACTCAGCATTCTTGCCGGCGATAAATTCAATTCTTCCCTTGGTTTCAGCCGGAACGACATCAAGCTGCCTTATGGTGATTTTAATACCAATATCTTCATAGGGCGCATGGCCTATTCTTTCACGCCCCGCACCTACATCCAGAGCCTGATCCAGTACAACAGTGTCATCGACCTATGGTCCGCGAACATCCGCTTCGGCTGGCTGCAGCAGGCCAATACGGGCTTATTTGTGGTGCTGAACTACAACAAGGGCGACTTCGGCGAAATCGATAACCGCAGCTTTATCGTGAAATATAGCCGGGTATTTGATGTGATTAAATAGTTTTAAGGGAACCACAGAGATACACAGAGTTTGGCACAGAGGGACACGGAGGAAGGTTGAATGTTGAGGGTTGAATTTTGAATGAGAAGATATAATAACAAACTTTCTCTACTTGGTACAGTTAGGAGATATCCAATTGTATCTGGTTAGAATAACATTTGCTGGGTCCCCGACTATTTCAAAAATTGATCTTTCAATCGATAAACGATGACATAATCTCTATTATCTTTTAAGACAACCTTATCCGACAATAATGCTCGTGCCTTGGTATTATCCTGCTCCAGAATTGCAGCGAATCTGGAGTCCGACATTGCATTTAAAGGCAATCTACCTATCAGGTTTTTCTCTTCAATATTATAACCTTTCACTTGATCATCCTGAACCCATAAAAAATAACTCTGAAATAGTGTTGAATTAGGAATGAAAAATCCCAATCCAATCTCAGATTGAATTGGGCAGAAATATCTGAATACACCAATTTCTTCAGAAAGTTTCCGATTTAGGTCTTTTATATCATCTTCTTTATTCAGTAATAGAAATCGATCGGGTTTAAAAGTGAGACAATATTGCAAACTTATAGATCTCAGATCACCATCCATTCGATAAATACAGGGATCGTACTGCCGCACATAATAGCAATGTTCACCAATCTCATTTGAATATCGTTCATTCTCCATACCCATTTGCAAATAGGTATTGGGATTAACCTTCAAGAATGAAGTGGTTTCTCCTGATTCCCTATTCAATAGAGCAACTTCATGGTCACCATCCGATCCATTTGACAAACCATCCGTATCAAAAACAATTTGATTTTCACCTAACAACTGAAAAGAACGGTAAGAATAAGGCAATGGGATTGAATTTCCTTCGATCATATTTAGGTCGAAAGTTCTTATTTTTCCTTTTAAATAGTCCATTAAATAAATGGAATCGTTCTTAACTTGACAGTCTGTTACTCCAGAAAAGTTATAAATGCCTTCACTACCTCCCCATCTATTAATACTTTGATATTTTACCCCACCACGATACACGTAAACTAATTTTTGGTACAAATCCCTTGAGTAGATAATAAATGTGGAGTCCTTGTTGGTTAAAAAAACTTTAGATACCGGATAAATATAATGACCAGTAGTATCTACATTCAACTCAATAATCTGATCAATTCCAAACAAACTCCAAAAACTAGTTTTTATTAGATCATTAAAATCAAACTCTAAATTAACCAAGTCACTTTTTTGAATTTCCCTATTACATCCGAGAAATATAAAAATGAAAATGGATAATTTAATCCACGTAATTTTTTCATTCCATCAGTTGAATTGCATCGTGATTTCTCCTTTCTATTTAATCTTAATTGAAAATACATAAATAAATTGTATCATGAGATCTCTCGACTTTCTGAAGTCCACTAAACACTCAACATTCTATTTCCCCTCTGTGAACCTCTGTGCAAGACTCCGCGTACCTTCTATGTTGTAAAACAAGTAAAGACAGAAAAAATTAACAAAAAAGGCTGTTATAGCGTGTTAAATGCATCATCATGGACAATACAATGTTGTGTCAAGGCCGGAGCGAAGCGTAGTTCATATAGCCTTGATGCAATATGGTATTGTTAATAAATTGTATTTAACAGTTAAAAACTGAGTTCCAAATTAAACATCAATAGACCTCGTTAATCAATCTTCTATCAGCAATCACCACATAGGCGTCGCAAGGTGATGTTCATTTTAAGAGGAAGGGGACGTAACCTCTGTGTAGCGGTCCTTCTTTCCAATCAAATCAAAGACTGGGAAGATGCTGCAATCGCAGAATTTCGTTTGATCCCCCAACCAGATTTTAAGGCTATTTCATTCGCCATTATTTAGATATACCTATGGTATACATATTTTGGTTTTTCAATATTGAGTACATTCGATTGAGCATTTTTCTGGCTACACGAATGATGGCCTTATTTTTAGGCATTCTTTTGATGCACTCATTAAAAGTCCACATCAATGCCGGATCTTTGCGTACTGCTTCCCAGGAAGCTTCAATCAACATGATCTTTAACTGTTTTCTGCCTCGGTTGATGAGTTTGCCAGTGACCATTTTATCTCCCGAACCACGCATGCTGGGTATTAATCCGACAAACGAGCATAACTCATCAATACGTTTAAATCTTCGAATATCCCCGATCTCAACCAAAAAGGTAATAGCCGTCATTAAACCTACACCTGGTATGGATAATACGCGCTGATAGTCAGCCAAGTAACGTTTTTGTTGGGCCAAATTTTTAACTTGTTTATTCAATAAAAGCAATTGCTGTCTAAGAATTTGTGCCCATTGGATGTAGTTATTGACTGTTTGTTTTAAGCTTTCTTGTTTTATGGATAAATCTGTTAACCATTGAATGTAGGATTTGGACCAATGCCGAGAAGCACCATTCCCAAATCGCTCAGGTATTTCAATGCCAAATTGCATAAGTAACGATTTGACCCTATTCTTTAATCTGGTTAAATCTTTAACCACGCGATGCCTTTGTCGCACCAGTGATCTATCAGCCTCCAATTGTTGGTCAGGAACATGAATAAATTTCAAAGAACGATCCCGCAGTGAACGGGCTAGCTTCCTACTATCCGTTTTGTCCGATTTTAGTTGTTTTTCTTTACTCGTTGTCGGAACATCCGCAGGATGCACAACTTCACATGGGATGCCTAATTCCCTTAAGCTTCGACAATTGACAAAACCACTAAAACCTGCTTCATAAACTGCTTTGAACTCAGCTTCTGGGAAATGCCGATGTAAATAGGAGGCCAATAGGTCAGGATTTGGATCCTGGCTAAATGTCCTGTGCTCGTAATGCTCCGATAAAATCGTCACTTTCCAGCTTTTCAAGTGTATATCAATGCCGGCATAGATCATTTGCCCAGCAAAAGAATTCTGATTACTTTGCTTTTGCATAAGTTGGATTTTTAAGTTGTTAGAAAATCTTGTCTCCTTTAAGTTAAAAATTCCAACTTATGCCTGTTTTACAAGCATACCACCTCTGTGTAATAAACAATAATTTACTGAGCACTCCCCTGATCCTCTTCCTTCTCAAACAACTCATCCGGATCCAAAAAAGATTTAAAATCCAGCTGAGCCGGCTCCTCACCTGCCGGCAACTCCCCCACGTCCCGTAATTTCTTTTCGATAGCCCGGCTCCGTACACTCACCTTATCCATGGAATCCGAAGCCTGTTTCAGCTTGGTGTTTACTTTCTCCAACGTAGCGCCGAATTTCCCAAACTCCGTTTTGACCTGCGCCAGCAGCGACCACACCTCGCTGCTTCTTTTTTCGATGGCCAGCGTGCGGAATCCCATCTGCAGGGCATTGAGAAAGGCGGCGAGGTTGGTGGGGCCGGCGATGAGGATGCGGTATTGTCGCTGCAGTTCTTCCGCCAATTCGGGCTGACGGACGATCTCTGCATACAGCCCCTCGATGGGAACGAATAACACGCCAAAGTCTGTCGTGTAAGGCGGAGCGATGTATTTGTCGTGGATATCTTTGGCCATGCTACGTACCGTCCGCCATAATTCTTTCTGTGCCCGCTGGATGGTTTCCCCATCACCTTCTACATAGGCGTCGACCAGGACATAATACTTGTCCAGGGGGAATTTGCTGTCGATGGGCAGCCATACCTGGGGCAGGTCGTCGGAGGTGCCGGGAAACTTGATGGCAAACTCCACAAAATTGGACGAGTCCGGGATCGTCGCCACATTGACGGCATACTGATCGCGGTTGAGGAGTTGCTCCAGGATATTACCTAGCTGCAGCTCACCCATCACACCTCTTGTTTTGACATTGGTCAGTACTCTCTTCAGGTCACCGACGCCGTGGGCCAGGGACTGCATCTCACCCAATCCCTGCTGCACCTGGTTGAGCGACTCCTGGACGAGGCGGAAAGAATGACCGAGGCGTTCTTCCAGCGTCTTCTGCAGTTTCTCGTCGACCGTTTGCCGCACCTTTTCCAGTTGCTGGTTGTTGTCGGTGCGGATGGCTTCCAGGCGGGTAAAAACTTCTTTGCGTAGCTCGGAAAGCAGTAGCGAGGTGCGATCCCGGAATTGCTCCAGGCGCAGGTTGGTTTGTTCTTTCGTTGCCTGCATTTCTCTGGTCATCACTTCCAGGCGTTTGCCCTGCTCCTCCTGAGCCCGGATGAGCTGGGTGGTGAGGTGCTCAAAATGGTCCTTGGATTGCCGGGCCATTTCTTCCCGGTTGGCCTTGAACTCCGGGCCGAAGAGGCCAAAGAGCCGGTTACCCCAATCTTCCAGGGCGGTCCGCGTCGTTTGAAGGGGGTCCGGTTGCCTGCGGAAGAGCAGGATAATGACTAAGAGCGCGGTGAAAAGGCTAAGGACGAGGGTTAAGTTATCAAAGCTCATAGGGTCTGCTAATTGTAATATACCTCAATTTAGGCATAATACGCATTATGTTATAATCTAATATTATATGGAGATGCTTTAACGACCTAGAGGTACCAGGTAGCTAAGTTCTAGCCTTCCAATTAAGCAAACTGACCAAGGAGAGCCAAAAAAAACCCCGCACGTACGTGCAGGGTTTGCGTTTTGTTTTGAGGTCGGTAGCGGACCTCATTATAGTTTATATATAATTAATAATCAAATAATTAGAAGCGAATAATAACATTGGGGTACAAATTGGGGTATAATTTTTCACGCAACACCCACCCCCACCATTGGATTTTAAAGCATAAAGGTAGTGGGGGATATTCGAAATATCAAATCAACCCGGGGGCTTTCCTCGAGGTGGGCGCCGGATCTACGTACATTCATAAAAAATTTAAGAAAGTGCTATCGAGATCATAAGAATTAAAAGTATTGCTTTAAAAACTAAAGTCACCAAACACGGTCATTTACCCGCGGCTACCAGCTTACATTCACGGAGCAGATAGCGATCCGGAAGGCGCCACCCCGTACCAAGTTTGACTGCTCAACGACCCACTAACATACATTTCAGGCTGATTGAGCATTTTCCTTTCATGGTGCGTGAAAGGACTATACCCTCCTTTTATGGGTTCCTGGTCATAGTAGGCGGCATAGATTTGATTTGTCAAGTAGAAAACGATAAATAACTCTTTCATGAAGCTTATTTATTATAAATAGTGTCCACCAACTCAAAAAAGCCGGAATTCCAGAAAAAAGTTGAAAAAGTTTTGCGGTAGAATTGGCATCAAATTCGAGATTGTTCATACCAGATGCATGATCACTTTGCTTCATTGGACAGCAGGTGATATATAGCGCATTCATAGAAAACACCGCATAATTCAATAACTTTGGATATGCTGAAATCCTGCAATGGGGCGTAAGTATTGGAACAATGGAAGATAATATTAACCAAAACCCGGAACAAAGAGCACGAGACAACATCGACAACATGCTTGCTCAAGCAGGATGGTTGGTACAGTCGAAAAACGCCGTTAACCTTGCGGCTGGCCCCGGAATAGCAGTAAAAGAATACTCTACGGACTCTGGGCCTGCTGACTATGTGCTATTTGTAGACCGAAAGCCCATTGGTGTAATCGAAGCGAAAAAGGAGTCTGAAGGCATACATCTAACCCAGGTTGAAGATCAAACCAAGCGTTATGCATCCGGGAAGCTCAAATATTTGAATAATGAACCGCTTCCCTTCGCTTACGAGAGCACCGGAGCCATAACACGATTTACAGACTACCGTGATCCTAAACCCCGCTCCAGGCCTGTTTTTTCCTTCCACAAGCCGGCCACCTTACAGGAATGGCTGGGTCAAGAAAAGACACTTCGTGCACGGCTTCAGGATATCCCTCAACTTGATGAAACGGGCTTGCGTCCCGCTCAAATCAGGGCTATCCAAAATCTTGAAGATTCATTCAAGAAAAATCATCCAAAGGCATTAATCCAGATGGCTACCGGTGCCGGAAAGACCTTCACGGCTTGCACCTTCGTTTATCGTTTGTTGAAACATGCCGATGCCAAGCGCATCTTATTTGTGGTAGATACCAGAAACTTGGGTGAACAGGCCGAACAGGAGTTTCTTAAATACCAACCGACGGATGATAACCGGAAATTCACCGAGCTGTACAATGTGCAGCGTTTGAGTTCAAGCTACATTGCTTCCGATAGCCAGGTATGCATTTCGACCATTCAACGGCTCTATTCCATATTGAAAGGCGAAGAACTGGATGAATCGGCGGAGGAAGAGAATCCAAATGAAAAAAGTTGGCAATGGCAAAAAAAGGAACCGCTACCCGTCGAATACGACGCACGGAATCCCATCGAGCAGTTTGACTTTATAATCATCGATGAATGCCACCGTTCCATTTACAACCTCTGGAAACAGGTACTTGATTATTACGATGCCTTCCTTATTGGCCTGACAGCGACCCCTGATAAGAGGACATTTGGCTTTTTTAATGAAAACGTAGTTAGCGAATACACCTACGAAGAATCGGTGGCGGACGGCGTTAACGTACCCTACGATGTGTACACCATTGAAACGGAGATAACCAAATCTGGTGCTAGAATCAGAGCACAGGAATACGTGGATAAACGGGAGAAGCTAACGCGCAAGAAACGGTGGGAGCGCCTGGATGAGGATTATGAATATGAAGCTAATAAGCTGGATAAAGAGGTTGTCAATCCCAGCCAGATTCGTCATATTATCAAAGCATACAAAGAAGCACTCCCTACCATGTTCCCAGAACGCTATGATGAAAATGGGGTATTCGAGCTACCAAAAACGCTGGTGTTTGCCAAAACGGACAGCCATGCTGATGATATCATTCAAATCATCCGGGAGGAATTTGGTGAAGGAAATGACTTTTGCAAAAAAGTAACCTACAAGATCGAAGAAGATCCAAAATCCGTACTGAACCGGTTCCGCAATTCATGGAATCCACGTATCGCTGTGACGGTAGATATGATCGCCACAGGTACGGATGTAAAACCACTGGAAGTCCTACTATTTATGCGGGATGTAAAGAGTGTCAATTACTTTGAGCAAATGAAAGGTCGTGGAACACGAACCATTCAGTTTGATGATCTAAAACGTGTATCCCGGACAGCGAAGCACACAAAGACACACTTTGTTATCGTAGATGCTGTTGGAGCCACTAAATCTAAAAAAACGGACAGCCGACCTCTTGAGCGTAAACCAGGCACTCCATTGAAGGATTTACTGGGGGCAGTCACCATGGGTGTCCAGGATGAAGATCTATATACTTCCCTTGCCAACCGGTTGATTCGCCTGGAAAAACAGCTTACTGAAGAAGAAAAAGAAAAATACGTAGAGCTGTCGGGAGGTAAATCGCTGAATCAATCCATCAAAGACCTACTTAATGCCTACGATCTGGATTGGGTCGAACATAAAGCCCAGGATTTGATCAATGAAATACCGGTTGTAGATCGTACCCCTGATAAAGAACAGGAATGCCGGCGGCAAGCACAAAATGAACTTGCTTCCCTGGCAGCGAGGCCTTTCACCGGCGAAACCAATGCCTATCTTGAAAACGTACGCAGATTACACGAGCAGATAATTGACACGGTGAATATTGACCAGGTAATCACATCGGATTGGGATAGTTTTACCATTCAACGGGCAGAAGAAGTTGTCAAAAACTTCAAAGAATACATAGAGGCGAATAAAGATGAAATTACGGCCCTAAGGATCTTCTACGATCAACCTTACCGCCGTCGTGAATTAACCTTCCGGATGATCAAAGAAGTTCTCGACAAACTGAAGCTGGAAAAACCGTTGTTGGCTCCACAATTCGTATGGGAGGCTTATATGCAACTTGAAGAAGTGAAAGGCAACAGTCCCAAAAGCGAGCTGGTTGCCTTAGTGTCTTTGATACGCCGTGTGGCCGGTATCGACCCGGAACTAACGCCCTACTCCAAATCGGTGGATAAAAACTTTCAGGACTGGATCTTCCGTCGTCACAGCGGTGCCGGCGAAAAGTTTTCGGAAGAACAAATGGCTTGGCTACGCATGCTTAAAGAGCACATTGCTAACAGCTTCTATGTGGAAGTGGATGATCTGGACTATACGCCGTTTGATGCGCAGGGCGGAAGAGGAAAGATGTATCAGTTGTTTGGGGATCAGATGGACGGGATAATTAATGAACTAAATGAAGTGCTTGCGGCATGAGGGAGGATTGGATTAGAATCGAATTAGGGAAAATTATAAAGGTATCAAGTGGTAATGGATTAACGGCTAACAAAATGTCGGGTAATGGTTATCCAGTATATGGAGGAAATGGGATTACAGGATATCATTCAGAATATCTTTTCGAAGACCCAAAATTGATAATTGGAAGAGTTGGTGTTCGATGTGGTGTAACTCATATAACGAAACCCAAATCTTGGGTAACGGATAATGCACTTGTAGTAAATTTCAAAATTGATGGCTTCGACTTAAAATTCATGCAATACAAGCTCCAATTTGAAAATCTAAACAAAATTTCTAATTCAACTGCGCAACCAGTGATTTCCGGCTCAAAGATTTATGCTTATACTATATGGATACCACCACTCCCCGAACAACGGGCCATCGTCGCCAAGATCGAGCAGCTATTCAGCGAGCTGGACAACGGGATCGCCAACCTCAAAGCAGCCAAGGACAAACTGGAGATCTACCGGCAGGCGGTGCTGAAGAAGGCGTTTGAGGGGGAGTTTGAGATTAAAAAGATAAAAGAAGTTTGTGAAAATATTAAAGTTGGTATTGTCATTAAACCAACTCAATATTATTCAATTGAAGAGGATGGAGTTCCGGCCTTTAGATCTGCAAATGTTAGAGAGTTTAAAATAGAAAACGCGAATTGGGTCTATTTTACGAAAGATGGGAATAGGCAAAATTCAAGAACTCAGATTAAAGAAAACGATGTCTTAATTGTTCGATCAGGTTATCCAGGCACATCATGTGTAGTTCCTAAAAAGTATGAAGGATCTAACGCTATTGACATTCTGATAGCTACACCTGATCAACGTCAAATACATGCTAAATATCTCTGTGCTTTTAATAATTCTCCTTTAGGAAAAGGTCTATTCAGGGCTGGCTCAAGAGGCGTAGCGCAACAACATCTTAATGTTGGAATCTACAGTAACTTGAATATTCCTGTGCCTTCAATTGAGCAACAATCAGATATCTTACAAGAAATTGAAACACGCCTTTCCGTTTGCGATAACATCCTCACGAACATTGAAGAAGGTCTTGAAAAAACGGAAGCTCTACGTCAAAGCATCCTCAAGCAGGCCTTTGAAGGTAAACTGCTTAATGAGACGGAGCTGCAGGCCTGCAGGAAGGAGTCAGACTGGGAACCAGCTGAGAAGTTGTTGAGCCGAATCAAACTTGAAAAAGAAAAGCTTTAATACATGCCAATTCCGGATAACATCAAGCGTGAACACATCTTTCGAGCTATGCTCCGTACTCATCGAGAAGGTATACCACCAAGGCGAGAGGCCAAAGACTGGGTTGTACTCCAGGATGGTTCAAAGTATCCATGTAAACTACTTATCTCGTGGGCGAATGAATTTGCCAATGGTGAAGAACTTGACTCAAATCCCAATGTCTTTACGACCCATATGGCAATGAGCTATTTAGAAAATCTTGGCTTTACAATTGAAAAAATATAACTGATGAGTAGCGAATCAAGCATCGTATCAAAGGTTTGGAACTTCGCCAACGTATTGCGCGATGATGGCGTGAGCTATGGGGATTACCTAGAACAACTGACCTACCTCCTCTTTTTGAAGATGGTGGATGAATTCTCTAAACCCCCGTACAACCGGAAAATTGGAGTTCCTGAAGGGTATGATTGGGAAAGCCTGGTGAATAAGCGAGGGGCAGAACTGGACACGCATTACTCCAAGATGTTGCGTGAATTGGCCAATACAAAAGGTATACTGGGTCAGATATTTGTAAAGTCCCAAAATAAGATCCAAGATCCAGCCAAGCTCTTCAAGGTCATCGACATGGTGGATAAGGAGAAGTGGAGCATGATGGGTGCAGACCTGAAAGGAAAAATCTATGAAGGACTACTTGAAAAGAACGCAGAAGACACCAAATCCGGTGCTGGGCAATACTTCACCCCGAGAGCATTAATCAAAGCTATGGTAGCTTGCGTACAGCCAGAACCAATGAAAACCATTTCCGATCCGGCATGTGGTACCGGAGGCTTCTTTCTGGCATCCTACGATTACATTATAGAGAACTATGACCTGAACCGAGACCAGAAAGAGTTCCTAAAGAACAGAACCTTTTTCGGGAATGAGATTGTGGCGAACACACGTCGTCTGTGTTTAATGAACATGTTCCTGCATAACATTGGAGAGATCGATGGAGAGACCTTTGTATCTTCGGCGGATGCTCTTGTCGCCGATGAAGGGAAGCGTTATGATTACGTTCTGGCTAATCCACCATTCGGCAAGAAGTCCAGTATGACCTTTACCAACGAAGAAGGCGAGCAGGAACGAGAAGATCTGGTTTACAATCGACAGGACTTCTGGGCCTCGACCTCCAACAAGCAACTTAACTTCCTCCAGCACATCCGGACGCTGTTAAAAGAGAACGGGGTGGCGGCGGTCGTCCTACCGGATAACGTCCTTTTTGAAGGTGGCGCCGGCGAAACGGTCCGCAAGCAGCTTATGCAATCCACAGAATTGCATACCATCTTACGTTTGCCGACAGGCATCTTCTATCGTCCCGGTGTAAAAGCAAATGTCTTGTTCTTTGACAATCGGCCTGGCGCACGAGATCCCTGGACAAAAGATGTCTGGATCTACGACTACCGTACCAACGTTCACCATACGCTAAAGAAGAAACCCCTACAATTTGAGGACATGCAGGATTTCATCTCCTGCTACAATCCGAGTAACCGGAACAACCGCAATGAGACCTGGTCTGAGGAAAACCCTGAAGGCCGGTGGCGTAAATTTACTTACGATGACATTATTACCCGGGATAAAACCAATCTGGATATCTTCTGGCTCAAAGATGAAAGCCTGGCGGACCTGGACAATCTACCTGATCCGGATATCCTGGCCAATGAGATCATTGAGAACATGGAAGCTGGGTTGGAGAGCTTTAGGGAGGTGATGGAGACGTTGAATGGGAAGGGTGTGTCATTGACAGAAATTTGAGAATGTAATTAGCAATAAGAGATGGATTTTTTCTGCATTGTCTATTTAAAATTCAATAATACTTTGTATATTTGCAGTAACATGTCCACCCCCCTTCCCGTTAGATCAGGGCGCTCAGGGTGGACTTTCTATTTTTATACCTATGCCTAAAGTGCCATATACCAAAGCGGCACTTCGTTATGTTGCCCAACTTCAACAACTTAAAGATAGAGGCTTAATCATTGAGAATGATTCTAAAGCCCTTCACTTACTTGAGAATATTAGTTATTATCGACTGAGTGGCTATTGGTATCCTATGTTAGCGGAACCAAAAACGGCTCATGCTTTCAAGTCAGGATCTACATTCAACAACGCATTTAAACTGTATTGTTTTGACCGTGAACTTCGAAAACTGATTTTGGGAGAATTGGAGAAAATAGAAGTGGCTATACGGGCTAAGTTGATCTATGAACTTTCACACCTTAATGGACCATTTTGGTATACTAATTCAGCACTATTCAATAATACTGGTCTTCATGCGACTACTGTTGATAAAATTAATACTGAATACAATCGCAGTGATGAAAAGTTTATAGTGGATTTCAAACAGAAATACCAAGACCCAATGCCTCCAAGCTGGATAATGTTGGAAGTGACATCATTTGGTAGTTTATCGATGTTGTACAAAAATTTAAAGCATGGACGAAGGCAAATTGCGAACTACTTTGGTTTAGACGATAGTACATTTCAATCTTGGTTTCATAGTATCGTATATCTCAGAAATGTTTGTGCTCATCACTCAAGACTGTGGAGCCGAGTAATGCGAATATCACCAGCCATTCCAGTCAACCCGAGATTCAATTTCCTGATTAATACAATAATTCAAGATCCCACCACAGGGAAACCAAATAATAATAGAACATATTTCTTTTTGAGCATGATAATTTATTTACTCAATATCATTAATCCGAATCATACCTTTAAACATAAATTGTTGGGACTTTTGCAAGCATATCCAATGATAGATGTTAAAGCAATGGGATTTCCAGTTGGATGGGAAACAGAGAATATTTGGAACTGGCAAAAAATTGTTGATGATAGAAAATTGATTAACCGCCTTCTTAAGCAAATTGGATTTAGGAAATAAGCAATTACTTCACCTCTATCCTCGGTGCAAATCCCATAAACCCTACAGCCAACTGTTCCATATAGTTATAAACCAATCTTCTGTATTCCGGCGTGGTAAAGATGCAATCGTGCAACGTAAGCATCGGAACTTCCGGATGATCCTTCTCTATGGCTTTGCAAACGACGTCAAGGACAAAGTGGGCCTCCAATTGTTGGGTAACATGGGCAAAGGTGCAGACCTGATCTCCTGGCATCCATTTGGCTTTGCCTTTTGCATTCTTGGTTTTGAAGTAGCCTGTGTTGATCAGATCAATAACCTGCATTAAACTTGGGAATCTCTGGATTAATGCTTCTCTCAGCGGAGACTCCCAATGACTGGGTGTATTTAGAAGAGCTAAA
Organism: Lewinellaceae bacterium; assembly: GCA_020636355.1. Lineage (GTDB taxonomy): Bacteria > Bacteroidota > Bacteroidia > Chitinophagales > Saprospiraceae > JAGQXC01. Next base: position 197,566 of record JACJYB010000004.1, read on the forward strand.
AACTTCTTTTTTGCTTCTGTTCTGTCAGGGATGTTAAATAAAACCATTAACAATTCATAGAGTTCTCCACTTTTGACCAATTCCACAAATTCCTTGAGATCCGGTATTTCGTCAAGTTCATTTTGAAAATCAACTAACATAACCAGCGGGTGCGTCCTCCTCGTCCTTCCTTCCCCCTTTCTTTCTTTCTTCTTCTCTTCCACATATCGTTCATACCGGCGGCCGAGACGTACGTTATTCTCCAATATCAATTCTCCTATTCCTAGACGGCGATAGGCGGCGGCGTCGAAAAGAGCTAAACTGAAGTACGGTATCGAGTTTTTAATATCTAACCCTACCAACGGTTCACCGTTATACCTTAATGCCTTACGTAGTTTTTTATTGAGGTTACTTAACGGAGAATAAAGACGGCCGGTCTCTCCGATCTTAAACGTCCACCTTTCCGGATCTTCAAGTCTTCTTAACGCATCCCGTTGCAGCTCTTTTCTGAATTCGTTCTTTCCATAAAGCTTCTCAAGAATCTCTTCAGCCTCCAGCCAATCCACGCTTAAATAATTGAGTTGGTCATAGAGGTGTTGATATTTCTTTACAGCTTCCGGATCTCTTTTATGAGACCAGATCTTTTCCACCAAAGTCTCATCGTAGATGTAATGATATTGGAGTTTCCTAGAGGTTCGATATGCCTTCGTAAACCGATATGAGGTGCATTTCTGGCCTACGATGTAGTTTTCACCTTTTTCGATGATTCTGGCCTCTACTGCATAAGCTAAATACCTGTTATAATCCCTTACCAGATCCTGAAGGATTGCTGAACACAGATTGGCATAACAATCCTTATCTTCTCCTTGGCTCCATTGGATGCTTAAAGAACTCATGAGCATATCTAAGACCAATGCTAGCCGATCTTTGATTGCAATAGGGTTTCCTTTGTGAAAGCTTGGAGTAAATGGATGCTCCTGAAGGATCTTATCAAGATTCTCCGGTAGCCGACAAGCATAATTAGACCCAAACGGGTTCAATGCATTCTTCTTCATGGTAACAGACTTAATATTTAGCAACATGATATCTGATCGGAACAGGGGCATTCTCAACTTCAGATCGCTTATAATACTTTCGAGATCCGACTGCGTAAGCTCTTAGAATCCCTCTATCAGTCCATGATTTTCTAGTAGGTGGAGTTATATCAAAATAGTCTTCGACCTCCTTACAGGTTAATAGGTCGTCGGATTTCGTTGGATTTACTCTATCGACGGTAGCGCCGGCGATGCGGCTATCAATTTCAGATAGAATATCTTCTACCAATCTCTGAACACTTTCGGTTAACATGGTTTTCGTATTAAGCAATGTTAATCTTCTCAACAGGTCATATCTGCCTTGCTGTTAATAATTTGTTTGTTAATCCAGCCTAACTGTTATTCAGTCAGTTCTGTCTTAATTTGAATTGTTAACTATGGATGTGGAGGTATGATTTCTGAGATATCCTCCAAGAGAATATTTAGGAGGGTATAGAGGATATAGGGAGTTATACTTCAGGTAACGTATCAAGAAATTTCCTAAAGATTATAAGTTTCTTTGTCGCTTTCTGGTGAATGGAAGTCACTTTTTTATTTACGACTCTAACAGTCGATCCGTCTGGATGTCCAAAACATGATTCCAAAATTGGGTTCCGATCTTTTGGATTTAGATACAACTTATCAATGAAACCTTTCTCTGATAATGAATAAATCATATCCACTAAGAGACCATCATTGAAGTGCCCATTCTTGGCCTTGTCTTGCCAAATTATTTTTGTTGTTACTTCACCGATCGGTATGCTATCAAATATATGTGCAAAGAGTTCAAATGAAATTGTGGCAATGATGAGTTTTTGAATTGCAAGATAGTCATACAACATCTCTAGGTTCTCCTTTGAACTAAGCCAGCCAAAGGTTCGGACATTTCCAGTTTTATCAACCTTAATATCCACAATCAAATTGAACGCCTGTATGAGAAATTCTAAAGTTTGATTAGTCTTATTATTATTGATTTTGGCAGGTATCCTTATTGGTGCCACGGACAGACATTCCATCGTAAAGGATTTGTTTCGTACTTGATGTATTTGAAATTGATCTTGAAGAAGGTTCTGGATGAAATTCTCTATAATGGCTAGAATACTACTATCCCTAATATGTAGTCGTCTAAATCTATCCTTTATGGACTCCAATCGATCTAACCCGCTGTTTCTGATCTGCTCGTTTACATCGACTCCTTTTTCAATAATATGAGGAAGCTCGAGTATAGTCTGAATTTCTTGCAAAACCCAACTTGGTGGCGGAATTCGTTTTTCCTTAAGATGAATGTTGTAATTATCTGCCGGATTACCTACTACTAGAATCGGATCATATACAAGAAAAATTAGTTCCTTACCAACTTTCTTAAAATATGGTAGGAGATCCTTTTCAAGCTCATAATCGTCAATTCTAGATTTTACCCCTTTCACTAACAACGGTTTGAGTTGGTCAAGTGAACTTTCCAATATATAGGATAATGTTAGCATAAGTTCCTATTAGATATGTTCTACCCGATTGATTTGAAAAACTTATTTGCACTTGCTCTTTTAGCAGACTCTAGTCGACTTACTCGAATATACTTCAATAGATCTTTCTCTGAGGCATGATTGGTAATCATCATAATCGTCAGTGTATCGTTCTCCGCTAAATACATATTTGTCGCCCCAGTTCTTCTGGCGGTATGGGTCATAATCAGTTGATACTTGGGAACTACTTTTTTAAGTTTCAAACCTCCGCGTTTTTCAATGATCTCAACTTGATTATCAATACCAGCCATCTTGCCAACTTCTTTGATGTATTTGTTAACCTTTTGTTCGTAGGTCCTGGGGATCTCATTCTTGTACTTGGCAAGAATTTGTAAAGCTTCCGGTTTAAGAGGTACTATGGTAGGTTTCTCTGTCTTCTGGTTGTAAATGTTTAGATAGCATTTTCTGCCTTCCTCGATCACATGATGGGGTTTGATCCTGGACACATCCGAATAGCGTAGCGCGGTATAGCATCCCAATAAAAATACGTCTCGAGCCAAGTCAAGATGAGGGGAATCTGATAGGTCTAGATCAAATATAGATTGGACCTCGGTTTCGGACAGATAGATACTATCAATCTTTGCGGTGAGCACTTGAAACTTCCTATGTCGATAAATTTTATTTTGATGCAATCCATCTTCTTTTCCAGCTCCCAGGATAACCTTCAGTGCCTTGACATGGCGACCGATGGTATTAATTGAATAGTTCTTCCTGGTAAAGAATTGGATGTATTGATTGTATAGATCAAGGGTGATGTCATCGAAGTCCAGGGTTTTCCGGATCTCCTTCTGAAACAATAACCACTGGGTTCTGAATCCATAATAGTTCTTGATGGTGCCTTCGGAATAACGTGTTTTATTGGGTGTCAGTCGAGCACCAGATTCAATATCACGGATGAAGTGATCGATGTAGTCACACAGCTTGGTTCCCTTCGTATCTTTCTCTTTACCCAAAAGCTCATCCAAATGGTCTCTCAATTGATCTGAGGTCACCACGTTACCCGTAGACTCCTGGAGGTTTACAAAGGCCACAATGGCATTTCTAACCTTATCTATTTGCGTCTGGATGTTTTGCATGATCACCCGGATTTGGGGCTGGACTTTGGCAAAGGCTTTCACCATGTCCGAGTCTGAAGTAGGTTTCCCTTGATTGGCATCCCAGAGTGCAGGAATGATGCTATCGCCGATGTAATACTTGAAAGGCTTCTTGTTCAATTGCAGCTTGGCATAGATGGCGGTGGGCTGATCACCATTCGTTCGCTTGAGGTAGAATTTGACGTTCGTGTAGTTCATCAGAAGGCTCTTTAGCTCCTTCTAAATTACTCCATTTTGGGTTGGGGTACAAGATGGGGTACAAAAATGCTTAAACTCATTTAAACGGATTTAAACACCGATCTCATAATATGCTGATTTTCAGCCAATAAAAAATCCCTCTATTCAAATCGAATAAAGGGACTTTAATATTTTGAGGTCGGTAGCGGATTCGAACCGCTGTACGAGGTTTTGCAGACCTCTGCCTAGCCACTCGGCCAACCGACCTTTTCTAGTATTTTAGTATTTAGTATTGAGTATTCAGACTCAATGGTTGTGATTCTTTCAATCATTCTATCCCACCCACTTTAGGATGAGAAACGCTGTACAAGGTTTTGGAGGCCTCTGCCTAACACACTCGCCTGCCCGACTGAGCTTTAGCGAAGGCGGGGCCAACCGACCCTATTGCAGTATTTTAGTATTCAGTATTGAGTATTCAGACTCAATAAGTAAACTCAGACTCAAACAACTTCTTTAGGTTGATTATGAGTCCTATCAATAATCGAAGTGCTCTGACTGGCTTTAACCTTTCAGCTTTAATCCTTCACCCCCTATACTCAAATACCTTACCACTTTTTCAATCAGCATTGCAGCATATGAGCCCAAGTCAAACACACCATCGATGTCAAAATCACAACTGATTTCTTCAGCCAGAGTTGGATACCCGCATCCGTGGTCCGGCTAAAGAGCGTCAAATATACCAACTTTTTGGATTTACCACCCAACCTTTTCATCGCACGGTAACGTTAATGTAAGAAACGACACTAAAATGAAATATCCTTTAATCTTTAGTCTGACCCTGCTGCTACTGGGCAGTATGGCATGCACGAAAAAAAAACCTGACCTGTATCAGGACAGTGCCTTCAAAATCGGAGAGACAAAACATCTGGGTGACCAGAATGCGGACCTGACCCTCTTCAAGATCGATGACAGCCGGTGCCCGACCCAGGTCGATTGTTTCTGGGCCGGAGTAGCTACCGCCTACTTTCTCTTTGAGAAGAATGGACAGGATACAATCCAATTGTCTACCACCGATTACGAAACAACACAAACGAAAACTCAGGTCGAACACAACGGATATCTGTATCGGATGATCGAAGTGACACCCTATCCGGATACCCCGGAATCGATTAAACCGGAGGACTATAGAGTACGGATTGAGATAACAAAACTGTGATTTGAGGATTTAGATTTAACCACAGAGTTACTCCGAGTACGGCACAGAGTGGCACGGAGCACTGACGCTCCTGGGCAGTCGTTCAGGCTTCGACTCCGCTCAGCCTGACATTCGATAAACAGATGACAGCAGAACCCTTTGGGTTGCTTCGTCATAACATATTTGTCAACGGAATGAATATTTGCAAGTCATAACCGGTGGGCAAAGATGTAAGCCGCAACTGTTTGAACAATTGATACACCCTACTTTGATTGCCGTCGAAAGACGGTGGTTGTAGGAAGGACATTAAAGGAGGGATGAGTAAAGAACGGAAGAAACTGAACCTTTAAAATTGAACTTAAACTTAAGTGAGTTTTGCGGGAGTTTTCTCCCTTTTGCCGATTCAAAAGGGAACAAAAAATTAAAGCAAAGAACTGAACGAAAAACTTCCAAGCTCTAAAACATCATAAAGATTTCTCCATTTCGGCTCCGCCTTCAGTACGATGCTTATATCACGATAGTGATCGTCAGCACGAAATGACAAAAAGTAGAAAGATGACAGCAGAACCCTTTGGGTTGCTTCGCCATAACAATTGCGAGAATTCGTGAAATAAAGCTTATTCAGCCGAAAGGCACAACCATGAACACTTCTGAGAACACCTTTCACATGACCCCTGTTACAAGAGGACCGGCTTGCCGGTCTTGACGGACTTGATGGCGGCAAGCGCAATCTCGGTCGCTTGCCCCGTCTCGTACGCCCCCACTGGCACCAGGATCCTATGCACCGCGACATCCCCCCTAATCACCCTTCAGCTTCAGCTTTTACACCAGGCATAACGCAAGGGAGACTCCCTTAACTTCAGTTTCGCTGTACTCGCCTACTGCTCATGAATCTTTTTGTGTGGATGTAGTTACTTGACATTAGGGTCAAAGGAATGAAGGTGATTCAAAGCAAAATGATCCGGGCTTTGGGGTAAGCCGCAACTGTTTGAACAATTGATACACCCTACTTTGATTGCCGTCGAAAAACGGTGGTTGGCAGGAAGGACATCAAAGGAGGGATGAGTAAAGAACGGAAGAAACTGAACCTTTAAAATTGAACTTAAACTTAAGTGAGTTTTGCGGGTTACGAGGTTTTTCTCCCTTTTGCCGATTCAAAAGGGAACAAAATTAAAGCAAAGAACTGAACGAAAACTTCCAAGCTCTAAACCTAAAAAACATCATAAAGATTTCTCCATTTCGGCTCCGTCTTCAGGACAATGCTGACATCACGACGGTAATCGTCAGTACACATTGATAAATGTGACAACAACGAAATAAAGCTTATTCTGCCGAAAGGCACAACCATGAACACTTCTGAGAACACCTTTCACATGACCCCTGTTACAAGAGGACCGGCTTGCCGGTCTTGACGGACTTGATGGCGGCAAGCGCAATCTCGGTCGCTTGCCCCGTCTCGTACGCCCCCACCGGCACCAGGATCCTATGCACCGCGACATCCCCCTAATCACCCTTCAGCTTTAACACCAGGCATAACGCAAGGGAGACTCCCTTAACTTCAGTTTCGCTGTACTCGCCTACTGCTCATGAATCTTTTTGTGTGGATGTAGTTACTTGACGTTTAGGGTCAAAGGAATGAAGGTGATTCAAAGCAAAATGATCCGGGCTTTGGGGTAAGCCGCAACTGTTTGAACAATTGATACACCCTACTTTGATTGCCGTCGAAAGACGGTGGTTGGCAGGCGGAAGGACATCAAAGGAGGGATGGTTGAAGATCAAATGCAATGGCACGCCAAATGAAACGACAGAGCACCAAGGTGAGTTTTGCGGGTTACGAGTTTTTTTGTTGTTTTTTTTGCGGAAAAAAAGCAAGAAAGCTCTGAAAGCCCGTTTAACTGTAAGCACGGAATGAGATTATCAGAACATTCCAATATTAAACTTGGAAAACAGAATATAAACAAAAATGAAACCCGACTCTGTTTAAAGCAAGCTCTATTATTTGCAAGCCGAACCCAAACTTTTGAACACTTCTGAGAACACCTTGAAGAACACCCCTGTTACAAGAGGACCGGCTTGCCGGTCTTGACGGACTTGATGGCGGCAAGCGCAATCTCGGTCGCTTGCCCGTCTCGTACGCACCAACTGGCACCGGAATCTTACCCTCCAACACCTGAATAAAAGCCTCCATCTGCCGGAAATACGACTGCTGGTACCGCTCCATGAAGAAATAGAGGGGCTTGTCGCGGTGCTGGCCCTGCTCATCGTAATGCAGGACCGTGTCTCCATATTGATTATGGCCCTGCAGCATACCTACGGATCCAAAGACCTCCATGCGCTGATCGTAGCCGTACTTGGCTTCCCGGCAGTTGTCTATGACCGCCATCGACCCATCCGCCAAGGTCAATACCACCACCGCCGTATCGACATCCCCAATCTTCGCCAGCTCAGGAACGACCTTAACCGCTCCTTTGGCATAAACTTCCTTCACCTCCTGACCGGTCACAAACCGGACCATGTCAAAATCGTGGATCATCATATCCAGAAACAGGCCACCAGATGCTTTGGCAAATTTCATACTGGGCGGAATGGGATCGCGGCTGGTAATCTGCATCAGCCGTAGCGAACCATCTTTCCCTTCCGCTACTTCTTCCTGGATCCGCGACCAGGTGGGATCAAAACGCTGATTGAAGCCAACCATCAGATGGACCTTGCGGCTTTTGGCCAGCTCGTCCAGCCGGCGGATGGTAGGCAACTCCATCGCCAATGGTTTTTCCACAAAAATATGTTTCCCGGCTTTGATGGCCTTCTCTACCTGGGTCACATGAGCATCCGAAAGACCGCAAATAATAACTGCCGTAACCTCCGGATGTGCCAGGGCTTCATCCAGGTCCGAGTAACAATGCTCCACCCCAAACTTGCGGGCAAAATCATGTCCCTCTTGCCGTGAGCTCACGACGTGCAGATGAAGTTCCGGAAAATTTAATGCCAGGGACTTGAGATGCGTCTGACCCATCCGTCCCATACCAGCTATCGCAATATGCATCGGATTAAATTTGCTATGCCCCAAGTTACGAAAACCCGCAGGGCCTTGCCAGGCTAAAATCTTTCACCATGGCCTGATATAATTCTGTCATTAACAGACTACCAAAAATATATTATGACATTTCAAATGAAATAACGATATTAACAATGTAAATCTGGCTGAAATGACGAATTAAAAATCAATTCATCATTATGCCAGTCCGTAAAATTATTATCAGCGGGGTGATCGCAGGTATTGCCGCCAGTGTATTGGGTTGTACACTATATTGTCTGTTGCTTACCGGTATGCTTACGCAACCACTGGCTCCGCTCGAACACGGAATCCAGACCTCAAGCAATGTACCGGGCATGACAACCCTGTTTTTGTATCTGAAAGCCGGTATTTCAGCTTATTCGACTTCCCCAATGGCTCTTACCGGTGATTTGAAACACTTCGGTTCGCTGGCTGTAATCTGCGCAGCCATCAGCGGCGTAGCCAGTTTCTGGAAAGACACCAACTTTACTTCCTCTCCAGCCGTCTTCAATCAATTACAAAACACTTTTAAACCAACAATTTATGTCGACGAACAAAATTCTGATCAGCGGCCTGGTATCAGGTATCGCGGTATTCCTTATGGGATATCTACTCTACGGAGTGATCTTCATGAGTACGATGGAAACGATGACAGGCTCAGCCTCCGGAGTCATGAAAGAAATGGATGCCATGGTCTGGTGGGCTTTGATTATTGGTAACCTACTCTGGGGGTTCCTGCTGGCTTACATCTTCGGTACATGGGCGAACATATCCACCTTCATGGGCGGCCTCAAAGGTGGAGCCATCATTGGCTTGCTGGCCGCAGCCGCCTTTGACCTGACCATGTTTGCCACTGCAAACATTATGTCTTTAAGCGGGACCATCCTGGACATCGTCATCTTCACGGTGATCATGGCTGTCGGCGGTGGTGTTGCCGGATGGATGCTGGGAAGAGGGAAGTAGGCTTCGACTCCGCTCAGCCTGACACTTCGACTTTGCACTCAGATTGCCTGGTGGCAAATCTGCTTAAACTATCGACATTGTTTAATGCGGATTCAAATTACTGAGATCTCTCCACTCCCTGCGGTCGGTCGAGATGACAATAAGTGGGGAGTGGGTCTGTCGGGATGAAAAGTACGCAAGAGAAGATTGGTCGGGATGAAAATGAGGCAGGATAGGTAAAATGATTGTTTTCATCTTGAATGAGCAAGTGGAAATATTAAGGAAGAACACCTTAATAAACCTTTTGTCATTTCGAGCGCAGTCTGAGGAACAAAGACAAGTCGAGAAATCTCACCAATTATGCTGACCAATGTGTTAGTGACCTACGGTCAATCGTCCCGGGATAATAATCCATTGTTGCGCCTTTGTAACGATAGTCCATCTCAAATGTTCAACCAATACGTCAGCTTGGCGACAACCGCACGGTTCTTGGCAGCGAAGTCGGTGTAATAATTATCGGTATACACCAGGTAGAAATCGGAGACCGGCTTAAACCGCCATTGCAAACGGGTATTGATGTTGATGTTTTCGACCTGATCATTGTATTGGAAAAAGGCAGTCAGGAACAACTTTTTGTTGAAGGTTAGATCCAGGCGGGGACCGAAAAGGACCACATTACGGCTGGCATACGGTTCCGGGAATCGCAACCGGTTGAAGCTGCCATTGACAGCCAGTGTGGCATAAGGCTGAAAGCGAAAAGAAGTCTGCATGTCCAGAGAAAGCAATTTGCCATTGTAAAATGGTCCGAATAGTGGCGTCAACTGAAAATAAGCCGCTTTGCGCTGATCAGACTTATAAACCGCCCCAAAATAGGTAAACCGGTAATCCCGGTCGCCAGGCAGTGGCGTGGCATTGGTACGACTTGGGTCAAATGCTTCAAACAAATGGATGAATGACTGAATAGCACCAACGCGTAAGGTCTGGGTGCCGCGGAAATCCATTTCCCAATAATACATGATCTCCTGGTCGGAACGGCCAAAGCCGGGTTTCCAGTACGTGGACCATTCGATGCCCGGGCCATGATTATTAATGATGCCCTGTTCCGGGTAAAAAAAGGTCTGCACTTTAGGACTTACCCGCCAGTAATCATGACGGGGAACAAAGCCCACCCTTGCCGTGTAATCCGATCCTACCCATTCGTGTTCCCAGGTGGCATTGAGATGCCGGCCGATATAGTTCATCCGGGTACCATGTGCATAGGGCTGGATCTGGGTGCCCGGCACCATAGACCGCTGCAGAAATACTTTGCCATTCCACTCGTTATTTGCACTGGCCAGATTGTACTCGGCACCGATCACCCGGTTGAAATCGTCCTCCGAATTCCGGTCCTTTCCAAAATCCTGTTTGTTAACAAAAATGACGCCTACATTGGAGCGTGAAAAGACCTTATGCTGGACCACCGCCGTGGTATAATTAGAGCTCGGGATCCCACTGGCTCCGACGGCTGCGGTCTGGAGATTGAGTAATCCGACTCGTAAGGGATTACTGATCTTACCACTCAGCCGGGCGCCATACCAGATCGGATTTTGTACCGGAAAGCCCGTGGATGTATCGATCGCTACTCCTATTCTCCGGGAAAAAAACGGATTGATACGCGCATTGCCAAAGGAACCGAAGAGGTCGGAATTTTCTGTAAAAAACTGGCGCTGCTCCGGAAGGGATAATTCAAAACGCGTCAAATTGGTCAATTGCTGGTCAACCTCAACCTGAGAAAAATCCGGATTGACCGTTAGGTCGAGATTCATTCCGGGTGTCACCGCAACCTTGGCATCAATACCAAGATTACCTTCCAGATCCAGTCCTTCTTTCGTCTGATCCTGACTGACCCCTCCGCGGAGGTATGGGATCAATGAAATATTCGCTCCGGTTTTGGGCAATGGGTCTTCCCAGATGATCTTACCCATATGGGCCAGGCTAAATATCCATTGATTGCGGGGAATGCGATTCCAGGTGGATTGTTCATTAGATTGGGAATCGAAACGGTAGCTGTTGAAATTCCATTCGTTGACGCCTTCATTATACCGCAAGGTCCGGAAGGGAATGGCAAACTCACAGACATAGTATCCATCATAAATCTGAGCCTCTCCTTCCCAAACATTGTCCCAGGCCGTGGCAAAATTCTCCAGCTCCTGACCACCGGCTGAAATGAGCGCTTCACGCTGGACCCCCAGCGGGTTCAAACCAAATAAAAATGCATTGGTCTCATCGTTGAAGGTATCAAAGATCAAACTGATGTTGTCATTTCCACCTGCCCGGAAATCACGACGCAAACCCGGGATGATGTATTGATCGCCCGAAGAGAAACACCTGGCTGCCACATACAGCTTTTTGGCATCACGGATCATATAAATCTCCGTCTGGTAATGCGCATGTGATGTATCATCCGGAAACCAAAGCCAAAAATCAGTGAGCTTGTCGGCTTTTTGCCAGGCTGCTTCATCCATCCGTCCATCGATGGTCATGGTCTCCTGGGTAGTACGGACCAGGATGGAATTGGTCTCCTGACCACTCAAAAACATGGGAACAACCAAATACATCATCAGGCCGAACAGCCTGCTCAATTGCGTCTTCATATCATCCTAGCCTTTCCGGTTGCAAACTTAGTGATTCGCTGAGGATGGTAGTGAGGAATTGTGATGGCTATACCGTATGCATGCAGGATTAACCACAGAGTTACCCTGAGTTATGCACAGAGTTTAAGAAGTTTTTCTTTTGATTTCAATTTCCTGATAACCTGATGCTTTTGTATTATAGAGATCTCTCCACGCTAATACTGACCATGGCGTCAGTACCCTTCGGTCGGTCGAGATGACAATGAGGTAGAAGATGTTTGTAACACCAGTAAACTGTCTTACAATCATAACCAATCCTTATGTCATTTCGAGCGAAGGAGGAGGTACGAGGACGAAGCCGAGATCTCTCTGGGGTATTTGCAGGATGACATCGCTCCGTTGGTAGAGATCTCTCCGCTCCCTTTGGTCGAGCGTCGAGATGACAATAAGGTAGAAGATGTTTGTGACACCAATAAACTGTCTTACAATCATAACCAATCCATATGTCATTTCGAGCACAGGACGAGGAACGAGGACGAAGTCGAGACCCCTCGCTTAATCTCGGGGAGACAATTAATTCAATTTTTATCAGGCCAAGCGCAAGCAAAGCCTCTCCACTTTATGCTGACCATGGCGTCAGTACTCTTTCGGTCGGTCGAGATGACAATGAGGTAGTAGAGCATTGTGACATAGTCGAGAAATCTCTTGAATGTCTGGAATTATACTTTATTGACGTATTTTTGACGTAACCCGACCACAAATGACCCGGCCCAAACGTTTAGAAAAAAGGGAATGACGTAACGGTGTATTTGTTAGGATTTGACATAGGAAGTTCTACCGTCAAAGCGGCATTGGTAGAAACCAGAAACCACCAGGTAGCAGGCATGGTCACTTTTCCTGACCATGAGATGGATATGATCTCCAGGCAACCGGGATGGGCCGAACAACAACCGGCCATCTGGTGGGAAAATGTCTGCTTCGCAACCCAAATGCTGCTCAAACAAACCCAGGTTTCCCCCAATCAGATCAAAGCCATTGGCATCGGTTACCAGATGCACGGACTGGTACTGGTGGACGAAGAAAAACATGTCTTGCGGCCGTCGATCATCTGGTGTGACAGCCGCGCGGTCGGACTGGGCGACGAGGCCTTTCAGGGGATCGGCACCGGCTATTGCCTGGAGCATTACCTGAATTCCCCGGGAAATTTTACCGCTTCCAAATTAAAATGGGTCAAGGACAATGAGCCTGAGATCTACAGTCAGGGTACCCGATTTATGTTGCCTGGTGACTATATGGTCCTCCGTATGACCGGTGAAACGGGAACTACCATTCCCGGGCTGTCGGAAGCCATTCTTTGGGACTTTAAAAATCACACCGTAGCCAGTGAGGTACTGGATTACTATGGCATTGACCGGGATATGATTCCACCGATCACACCCACTTTTGGGGTTCAGGGCAAACTGACCCGTCAGGCAGCCAATGCAATGGGTCTGATCCAGGGGATTCCCGTTACCTACCGGGCCGGAGATCAGCCGAACAACGCATTGTCTCTGAAAGTGCTGCAGCCCGGAGAGATTGCGGCCACCAGCGGTACTTCCGGCGTTGTTTATGGTGTGGTGGACAAACCTTTATATGATGAACGCACTCGTGTCAACGCCTTTGCCCACGTCAACCACCAAAAAGGAAAAGACCGGATCGGGATCCTCCTCTGCATCAATGGCGCCGGGATTCAGTACGCCTGGATGCGCCACCAGGTAGCCCGGCCGGGCAATAGTTATTGGGATATGGAGCGTATGATGTCCAGCGTGCCGGTAGGATCCGATGGGTTGTGCATACTGCCCTTTGGCAATGGGGCCGAACGGATGCTGAATAACCGCAACCTGGACAGCCATATTTTTAACATCCAGTTTAACCGGCACACCCGTGCCCATCTTTACCGGGCGGCCGTAGAAGGAGTGGCCTTCTCGTTTGTCTATGGTATGAACATCCTCAAAAAAATGGGGCTGAACATCGATGTGATCCGCGTAAGCAATGACAACATGTTTCAGTCGCCGGTTTTCTCCTCCACCATCGCTACCCTGATGAATAGTCAGATCGAGGTATTCGACACGACAGGGGCTGCCGGCGCTGCGCGGGCCGCTGGCGTTGCTATTGGCATTTATCATTCCCTGGAAGAAGCTATGGGGGTACAAAAACTCGATACGGTCTACGAACCCAGCCAGAATTATGGGCAAACCCATCAAGCCTACACCTACTGGCAGTCTTACCTGGAGCATATGCTGGAACGAAACATTGCCCGGAGTGACAGTAGCAGCATGCATCGCCAGCAACAGTGGCTGGTGTCTCTGCAACAAAAGGAAGCCGAACTATCCAAGACCACCCTCCAATTGGAAAATCAACGTAAAAAATGGGAGAAAACCATCCAGAAGTTGAACCGGCTAAGTGATCAGCATCCGGAAATAGCCGGCCTGCGTAAGCTGAGCCGAGAATTGGAAGAAGAAGTCCTCGATGAGACCAGCTGGGATGAATTTGAATCTCATCTCCATCTTCTGCAGGATCCTTTTATCCGGACCTTACGCCAGCAGTACCCGGGACTTACCCAGCAGGATCTGAAGTTATGCGCACTCCTGCGTCAGAAACTGGGTACCAAAGACATTGCCCGTATCCTGGCCCTATCGACGCGTGGTGTAGAAACCAAGCGCTACCGCTTGCGCCGAAAACTACAACTTAAGAACAACCGCAATCTGCAGGAATTTATTGACAAGATATAGAAAAGGGGTGTGTTTTGGTGGTATGGTGGTATGTTTTTTGGTTTTGGGGTGTTTTGTTGTTGGGGCGTTGTATATCTGTATATCTGTATATGTTGCAGGTAGTAGCCGTACTCATTAACCTATCTCCTTATTAACTCATTAACTCAGTGGGGTGGTTTTTTGGTGGTATGGTGGTATGGTTTTTGGTTTTGGGGTGTTTTGGTGTTGGGGCGTTGTAAATCTGTATATGTTGCAGGTAGTAGCCGTACTCATTAACTTATCTCCTTATTAACTAACTATTAACTCAGTGGGGTGGTTTTTTGGTGGTATGGATTTCTGGTTTTCTGGTTTTATGGTGTTGTGGTGGTATGGTGTTGTATATTTGTATATGTGTATAGGGGTACCGGATAAACTGCACACATTAACCTATCTCCTCATCAACATATTAACTCCATATTCGATTAACAAACACATTAACTTATCCCTCATTAAATTCACCTGTTAGTTTACGAAGCCAACAAATCTGAAAGAAATCCGAAATCTTAAATAACTAATCCACTCATGAACTCTATTCACCTCATTAACGGTAAACGTTAACTTTGCAACTCAATTCTAAAAAGCATCCAACAGCATGGAAGTCAAGACATCAATCGATCAACGGACAGCAGACAACATTCGGGCACTGGCCATAGCCATGGTTGAAAAGGCAAAATCCGGCCATCCGGGTGGACCTATGGGTGGGGCGGATTTCATCCACATCCTCTATTCGGAATTTCTGAACTTTGATCCGGATGATTTGACCTGGCCCATGCGTGACCGGTTTTTTCTGGATCCGGGTCACATGTCCGCCATGCTCTATGCCCAACTTGGATTGATCGGATCCTACACGATGGAAGAGCTTGAAAACTTCAGGCAATGGGGCAGCCCTACCCCGGGACACCCCGAAATTGATGTCAAACGAGGCATTGAAAATACCAGTGGACCATTAGGCCTGGGTCATGCCTTCGGTGTTGGATCAGCCATCGCGGAACGATTTTTAGTCGAACGGTTTGGTGAATGGATGAGTCACCGCACATTCATCTACATCTCAGACGGTGGCATCCAGGAGGAGATCTCCCAGGGGGTCGGCCGCATCGCCGGATTCCTTGGCCTTGGTCAGGTCGTAATGTTTTACGATGCCAATGACATCCAGCTGTCTACCGAAGTCCATGAGGTAACCCGGGAAGACACGGCCGCAAAATACAGCGCCTGGGGATGGCATGTGCAAACCATTACCGGAAACGACCCGGATGCCATACGCATGGCCCTCAAAGCCGCGACCGAAGAGACCGAAAGGCCCAGCCTGATCATCGGCCATACCATCATGGGTAAGGGTGCAGTCACCGCCGACGGTACACCGTATGAAGGAAAAGTCGATACGCACGGCAAGCCCCTGGGCAATACAGGAGGCGATTTCCCCAAAACCCTGCAACATCTGGGCGCTAACCCGGATAACCCGTTTCTTATCTTTGATGATGTCCGTGAACACTATCATGCTGTCCTTGCTGACAAGCGCAAAAAGGTTCAGGATGCGAAAAAGGAACAACAGAAATGGTCGGCAGAGAATCCGGAAATGGCAAAAAAACTGGAGCATTTCCTGCGTGGAAATTTGCCGGATATTGACTATTCTGCCATCCCACAGAAGGCAAATGCTGCTACCCGGGACGCCTCAGCATCGGTACTCTCCTATCTGGCGGACCACGTTGAAAATATGGTGGTTGCTTCAGCAGATCTGAGCAACAGTGATAAAACAGACGCTTTCCTTAAGAAGCGCAAAGCCTTTGAAAAAGGTAATTTCTCCGGAGGATTCCTGCAAGCCGGTGTTTCCGAGCTGTCCATGGCAGCGATCATGACCGGGATGGGACTGCATGGCGGGGTTATACCAGCCTGCGGCACCTTCTTTGCTTTCAGTGATTACATGAAACCTGTACTGCGGGTGGCTGCTTTGATGCAAACCCCGGTGATCTTTATCTGGACCCATGACGCATTCCGCGTTGGCGAAGATGGGCCTACCCATCAACCGATCGAGCAGGAAGCACAACTTCGCTTGCTGGAAAAATTGAAGAATCACGCCCATCACCGCAGCCTGCTGGCTCTGCGTCCGGCTGACTCGGCAGAAACGACGGTAGCCTGGAAAATGGCCCTGGAAAACCGCCATACACCTACCGGACTGATCCTTTCCCGGCAGGGCATCAAAGATTTGCCCGCTTCCAGCGGCAACCGGTATCAGGAGGCATTGGCTTCAGAACAAGGGGGATACATCGTGCAGGATTGCCCGGGCACACCAGATGTTGTATTGATTGCCAATGGATCGGAAGTGGCCACCCTGGTTGAAGGAGCAAAGTTGTTGGAATCCGATGGCATCAAGACCAGGATCGTATCGGTCCCTTCGGAAGGGCGTTTCCGCGATCAGGAAGCATCCTATCAGCAATCGATCTTGCCGTCTGGCATTCTCCGCTTTGGAATGACCGCCGGTTTACCTGTGAATCTGGAAGGCCTGGTCGGTGAAAACGGCAAAGTCTTCGGCCTGGAGCATTTTGGCTATTCCGCTCCTTATCAGGTGCTGGATGAAAAATTTGGATTCACCGGGGAGAATGTTTATCAACAGGTAAAAGCCTTGATGGCCT
This sequence comes from Lewinellaceae bacterium, assembly GCA_020636355.1. Classification (GTDB taxonomy): domain Bacteria; phylum Bacteroidota; class Bacteroidia; order Chitinophagales; family Saprospiraceae; genus JAGQXC01. The sequence goes on from JACJYB010000004.1 coordinate 214,632, forward strand.
GAAACCCGATCTGATTTTTTAGACTTCAGGGGAAGGAAATAATTCCCGCACCATCCGCCAGCTTGACCGTAATGGGGGTAAGCTGGATGCCATAGCTTTCCAGATATGCCTCGGTGGTCTGACTGATGAAGTCTGCAATCCGGTCCACTTGTACCAGATTGATGGTACATCCTCCAAAACCACCTCCCATCATGCGGGAACCCAAAACTCCGGGATGGTTTTCAGCCTGCATCACCAGAAAGTCCAGCTCCGGGCAACTGACTTCATAAGCATCCCGCAGACTGTAATGAGAAGCAAACATCAGGCTACCGATCATCTCTTCATTCCCACGTACCAGTTCCTGCATCATTTGCATGACCCGCGCATTTTCGGTAATCACATGATGCGCCCGTAAATATTGTTTGCGCGATAAAATCCTCTGATGTTTTTCCAGTTGGGTCATTGTGATCTCCCGCAGGCTTGGAAAGTTTTCTCCTTCTGCCTGGCTAATCAATTGCACGGCTTCCTGGCATTCCCGTTTGCGCACATTATATTCTGATGAGGACAGACTGTGTTTGACATTGGAGTTCAGGAGGACAAAACGATAGTCCGGCAGAGGGAAATCAATGTACTGATAGCTCAAGTCCCGGCAATCCAGGCATACCAATTGGTCCTTTCTGCCCATAACACTGCTAAACTGATCCATCAGACCACAAAGAACTCCAGGGTAGTGGTGTTCAGCCCATTGCCCCAGTTTGGCGATCTCAAATGGCTCAATGTCCAGATCAAATAATTCGCGGCATGCCATGAGCAGACTGCATTCCAAAGCTGCAGAGGAAGAAACGCCTGAACCCAGTGGAACAGAGCTGGCAAAGACGGCTTGAAATCCACGCACCTCATAATCAGCCTGCTGCAAGGCGGCAACTACCCCTAGTATGTAAAGTCCCCATCCTTCGGTCTGCATTTTATTCAAGTCCCCGATATCAAAACGGATCATTTCTCCCATATCCAAAGCATGCACCTCACAAATCTGTGCATCCGGAGAAAATCCCAAAGCAAAAATGGTATTGCGATCGATGGCTCCAGGTAAAACCAGACCTTCGTTATAATCCGTGTGTTCTCCGATCAGATTGATCCTACCGGGAGCCTGCGCCAGGACAAGTGGGGTACGGTTAAATTGGATCTTAAATTCTTCGACCACGCGATCTAAAAGTGAAGGAGCATGCATATTCATCTTGATCGGATTCCGACTTGGAGACTGATTTTGTTGATTCAACTTATTACTTCTGTAAATGTAAACTTTTGGCCATCAAATAATCCCAGATCACTCAATTTGAGTTGAGGAATGACCAGGAGCGCTAAAAAGGAGAGGGTCATAAAGGGTGCCTTCAGGGTACAGCCCAGCACTTCCTTGGCATATCGGTCTATGGCCGTATATCGTTCTGCAACCTGATCCCCATCCAGCGTGGCGATTAATCCGGCTACCGGAAGCGACAAATGCTGCACGGAATCCAGCCGGCTGCAATTCCCCCACAACTGCCTATGAGTTCATCAATAACCCGGCAAATGGCTTCGTCCGACGTGCCTACTGCAATAATATTATGCGAGTCGTGTGCTACGGTTGATGCCAATGCCCCCTGCTGGAGCCCAAACCCATGCACCAGCGCTATGGCCGGGGGTGCCGTTCGATACCGGTTGAGAACAACGATCTTCAAGACATCTGCGGCGACATCTGCTTCGAAGCTGGTGTGACCCTGCGGTATGGGATACATTTTTGTCTTTGTCACCAGGGATCCATCCCAACAATGAATAACCTTGGCTTCTCCGGGATGAACCGGAAGCCGGAGATCCGCTGGTACGATTGACTGGGCAGCGAATGCATTGGGGATTTCAGCAGGAATTTTGTGATCGATGAATACCTGACCCCGCTCGAACACTTTCTTACCTGCGATAAAGGTTGCCACCGGTAGCATGGTTTGCAGATCAGGAACCAATATAAAATCGGCCGGTTCGCCCGGGCGAAGCGTGCCTACCGGCAACCGGTAATGTTTAACCGGATTAATGCATGCGGCATTTAAAACATCAAATAGATCGTACCCAAGTGCGATGGCACGGGCGACCAGGGTGTTGATGTGTCCGACCTGCAGGTCATCAGGATGCTTATCATCGGAACAAAACATGATCCGGTCGGGATAAGCACCGATCAGTGGAATGAGCGCATTAAAATTTTTTGCAGCGCTTCCTTCCCGGATGATGATTTGCATTCCATGGAGCGCTTTGAACCTGGCTTCCTCCAACGTGATGCATTCATGATCGGTCGAGATACCAGCCTGAATGTAGTTTAGCGCATCATCACCGGCTAGCGTCGGGGCATGTCCGTCAACCGGCTTGCCATGACGCTGCGCTGCTGCAATTTTGGCAAGCACTTCCGGATCTTTATGAAGTACACCGGGATAATTCATCATCTCCGCGAGATACCAGATATCCGGGTCACCTAACAATCGATCAATTTCCGCCGCATCGATGGTCGCGCCTGCTGTCTCAAAGGAAGTGGCGGGCACGCAGGATGGAGCGCCGAAAAACACTTTGAAAGGTGTCTCCCGGGCATTATTGATCATATAATGCACCCCGGCGGCACCAAGTACGTTGGCAATTTCATGTGGATCCGAAACAGTGGCTACGGTACCATGGCGAACGGCCATCCGTGCAAAAGCCGTCGGAAGAAGCATGGAAGACTCGATGTGGACGTGGGCATCAATAAATCCGGGTAAGATATATGGTCCGGTAACCCTTGAATCAGGAATCAGCTCCTTAATCCCTGTTTCATCAAAAACCACATGGCCCGGATAGATCCTGCGCTGGTGTACATCAACAATTCGACCGGTACAAATCACCTTCAATTATTTTGGTTAGAAGCTGTAAGCAATTTAGAAAAATAAGTGGTTTTCCTACCGATGACTTCATTTGACTCGCCATTATCAGAAACAATCCGGTTTAGACGACTCCCGCCGACGTTGTATATTGCGATATGGTCCTGTTGTTAATTTTCTTTTTTGTCTCCCTGTTGTTTTCATTTTTATGCTCCATCTGGGAGGCTGTCCTCTTAAGCATTACGCCTTCATTTATCAGCCGGAAGATTCAGGATGAGGATGAGATTGCGGGGACATTACTGGTCTATAAGGACGACATCGATCGCCCGCTATCAGCTATTCTTACCCTGAATACCATCGCCCATACCGTCGGAGCCATTGGTGTAGGTGCGCAGGCGGGTAAATTGTTTGGAGACTCCGGATGGCAGATCGGCGGACTGCATCTGAATGCAGAATCGGTGATAGCGGCCCTGATGACGCTGGCCATTCTAATCTTTTCCGAAATCATTCCCAAGACCATCGGCGCCAATTACTGGCAACAGTTAGCGACTTTCACCATCCGCTCGCTGCGCATATTGCTTGTCGCTCTGGCTCCCCTCGTGTGGCTCAGTCAGGTGATCACCAGGAAACTAAAGTCGGACAAAGATCGCAGTGTTTTGAGCCGTGCCGATTTTGTAGCGCTTGCTCATGCCGGAAAAGAAAGTGGTGTTTTGGCGGAAAACGAATCGGTAATGATCCGCAATTTACTGGAGCTGAACAATCTCACCAGCAGAGATGTCATGACTCCGCGTTCGGTGATGCAGGTGGCCAACCAGGACCTGACCCTTGATGAATATTTCAGAACGCACCCAAAAATGCGTTTTTCCCGCATACCGCTCTATCAGGAAGAACCCGACCACATCACCGGATTTTTTCTCAAGGATGAGCTGTTACTCAAATTGCTCCAGCAAGAAGGTCTCCAGCCATTGACCCAAATACGCAGGCCGATCGTATTTCTTTCCGATGACTTACCATTACCTCAGGTCTTTGACCGGCTGATGCATCTGCGAACCCATATCGCTATCGTAATTGACGAATTCGGTAGCGTTGTCGGCTTGCTTACCGTGGAAGATGTCATCGAGACGATTTTGGGCTTGGAAATCGTTGACGAATCAGATGCAACCGCAGATTTACAACAACTAGCCCGGGAAAAATGGCATGAACGGGCTCTTAAAATGGGATTGATCGACCGCGATCAAAATCCAGGATTCTGCTGTATAAATCCCACTTAATAACCGGATAGCCTGTACTTTCCGAAATCCAATCCACAGAGGCTAACCAGCGTTCAACCAGGTTATCTTACCTTCTCGTACTGTGCTTATTCCCGTTCATCCGGTTATTGACAAAAGAATACGCTATCAATACTATTTTGCTGGTGAAAAGCTTATATCTATGAAGAAGAGACTCCTGCTTCCTGGAATTATTATCTCGTTGATCCTTTTGCAATGCAGTAAATCGGAGGATCCGACTCCCGACGAATGTTCCGGTGTTACAGCCACCTACAACAATGGGATACAATCCATTATTAATTCCAGTTGCGCCCTGGCAGGATGCCATACCGGTGATGTTCCTCAGCCAAAATACGATTCATATGCTGCTGTCAAAGCATTAGTCAGTAGCATCCAATCCCGGGTTTCGGACAAGTCCATGCCGCCGGCAGGTGCAACACCGCTTTCCGATGCTCAAATAAAACTGATTACCTGCTGGGTACAAAACGGAGCTCCGGAAAATTAATACGCCGCGAGCTCGCTGGCCATACCCTGAGCTGCAAGATAGGCGCCGGTCCAGGCTGCCTGAAAGTTAAATCCTCCGGTGAGTGCATCAATATTAAGTACTTCGCCAGCCAGATAAAGGCCCGGAACCTTTCGACTACGGAAGGTCTTGAAATCCACCTCTTTCAAATCTACCCCGCCGGAGGTGACAAATTCTTCTTTAAAGGTAGCCTTTCCGGTTACCTGCCACGTGGACGTTGTGATGCTGTCCAGGATCTGCTGTAGATCCGAGGGAGTGCAGGTGTTCCAGTTGCGTTCCAACACGGGCATTTCTTGCAGAAGGGCATGCCATAAACGTCGGGGTACCGGAGGGGAACCCGTATTTTTTACCTGTCTTTTTGACTCATTTATGGCCATCTTTCGCACTTCATCCAGATTCCACGCCGGATTCCAATCGATCTGCAATTCAAACCGGTAATGGCGTTCATGCAGAATCCGCGCACCCCAGGATGACAATTTCAGGATAGCCGGACCGCTTACCCCCCAATGCGTTATCAATAATGGTCCTTCTGCTTCCAAATTTGTATCCCGGATAGAAACACGGGCATGAGGCACCTGGATTCCTGCCAATGATCTGATTCGAGGATCCCTGATCTGGAAGGTAAATAATGATGGTACCGGTGGCACGATCCGGTGGCCCATCTGTTCCAGCATTTTCCAAACGGAAGCCTGGGACCCCGGGTGTTACCAACAAGTATTTTGTCTGAATACACCCTTGCTTCGTCTGCACCTGAAAAGGGTAATCTTCCTGGTCATGGTGGACTATTCCTGTCACTTTTCGGGAAGTGATCAGGTCGATGCCATATTTTTACAATATCGAAAGCAATCGATAATGGTTTCGGAGGTATTGGATGCCGGAAATACCCTCCCATCGTCTTCTTCCTTAAGCTGGACTCCATGACTGGTAAGCCATGCCTTCATTTGGGAAGGTCCGAAATGGTAAAAAGGTCCTAGTAACTCCTTTTGTCCCCGGGGATAGAAATTGACTAGCTCCGAAGGATCTTCACATCCGTTGGTAACATTGCAGCGGCCACCACCGGAGATTCGCACTTTCTCCAGTACATTTTTACCTTGCTCCAGTATGAGTATACGGATGCCTGGCAATGCCTCAGCCAGCACAATAGCGCCAAAAAAACCGGCTGCACCGCCTCCGATGACCACAACCTGATAGTGCATGATCAAAGATAAGGCGCTGTGATCGATTCGCTAATGCTAACTCCAGGAATGGATGATCAAAAAGACGGCAATATAATGCAGTATGCTACCGGCTAAAGTGAATACATGCCAGATGGCATGGTAATACCGGCGATCATCGCGACGATAGAAATAAACACCAATGGTGAAAGCCAGTCCACCGAGAATGATGAAGAGGATAATACTCAGTGGCATCCGCTCATAAAACGTAGGAGCCCGGAAAATCACCAACCAACCCATAAAAAGATATAAGGCAACCGAAAGTTTTTCAAACCGGCCGGTATACCGCAACTTAAACAGTGTACCCACCAGGACGATGCTCCAGATAACCATCATAAAAACCATCTTTTCCTGCCCGTAGAGATAACCCATGATAAATGGAGTATAGGTACCGGCAATTTTAAAATAAATGCTGATGTGATCGACGGTCTGGAATATTTCTTTCAGGCGTGGGTGACGGATGCCGTGATATAAGGTCGATGCCAGGTAGAGCAGCGTAAAGCAGATGCTATAGATCAGGATGGCCATGAAGAGATCCATGGCGGCATTTTGATAGGCCTGGATAAGCAGCAGTGGTAAAGCGACCAGACCAAACAGGAGGCCAAGTCCGTGAGTATAAGCATTTAACTGTTCTTCTTTATCGGATGCCATAGGTGTTTGATGCTTTCAGTCTAAATAGAATAGCGTTAATTGTAGAACGACTAAAAAGCAAAATCATTCCTTCAAATGGCAGAGAAATACACAAAACGTCCGAAAATTATGCCTCGCCCGGCAGAACCAGAATTGGCATTTTAGCGCTTTTGGTTATCCTCGATAGTACGCTATCATGGAAAAGGCTTTCCGGGAACCGGTGTTTACGACGAATGAGGCTAACCAGTCCGATGGATTTTTCTTTGACCAATTTTTCCAGCGTCTGATCAATGCTGCCAGCCGGTTCGATGACCTCCATCGAAAAGACGTCCAGTTTACGCAATTCCAGCAACCAGGCCAGTTCTTCGATTTCCGAGGCTTGTTTACGACTATTGGCCACCGAAATAATCTCAAGATGTTCCAACGGCAATTTCTTGATCAACTCTATGTTTTCCGGCACGACGGGATGGTGCGGGTCAATGGCTAATGCAACCCGCTTCGGTGCCTGCAGAACGCTATGCTCTGGCACAATGTATACGGCACAATCGGCATGACTGGCCAGGTAAGAAGCATGGGTGCCCAATAACAGCCGGTAAGCCTGATCCGCTCCATGGGTTCCCATGACGATCAGATCAAACGACCGATCCTGAACCATATCGACCAATACTTCATTGGCCAAACCATAGGCTGCCTCCAGATTAATCCGTTGTGCATCATCAAAATCGGCGATCGCTTCCTGGAGATTTTGAATGATTTCATTCCGGATCAAATGATCATCGGGTAGCGGCAAAACCGGCCGGATCGAATCGGTCAGGAAGATATGGACGACCGTAATTTCGTGTTCCCCAGCAGGAAACACGTTTAAGGCATAACGCAATGCATGTTGCGCATTGCTGGAGAAATCATAAGGAATCAGGATACGCATAATGCACTGGTTTTATATCCTTAAGTTAGTCTATGCCCTATTCTTTTGATTGAAACCAAATCACCGGAATTCATGATCAAGATCAATCAAAAAAATGTGTCTTACGACCTTTCAGAGATCATTTTTCCACCCGGTAATTGCTGTTTTCGGACAACTGGGCATTCAGTTCCTCCAGGCTGTAATCTTTATCGGCTTCTATTGTCGCTTGGGGTGGTTCCAACGAAACCCTTACTTCGGTTACTTCATCCAGCGTTTGCAATAGGCGCTGCACCGTATGTACACAATGATTGCAGGTCATACCGGTTACTTCAAAGGTCTTTTTCATATCAATCACACATTATTTTTTATCAACAAATCAATTAAGGGAAGGATGCATCCGAATTGCTTTTGCATAAACTGATCCTAATCATTTATCTCCCGGATGGTTGAACCACAAGTTAACATTGCATCTCCGAAATAAGGATTGCGAATGTTTTTCTGCACACTCAACCAATCTGCACCTTTGTTCTGATCGGCCATCGGGCAATGCTGGACAAAGACCGGCTGCTCAAAGGGTCCGAAGGCGGTTGCAAAATCAATCATCAGTTTTGATAATGGTTTGAATTGAGCCCGTAAAGCCTCCAGTTGATCATTCTGCTGCATTTGTTTCAGCGTCTGTTTCATGGCACCGATCTGATTGCGTACTATGGCCGATGCATCGCCTTTAAGATCCTCCAGTGGCATTTTGCTCTGCCTTGATAAAGAGCCGGGACACGATTTGAGGTGCATTGACGATATCTCCTGCAACAAGATCATCCTTTAATACCAGATAGTCGGTCAGAATAGCGCCAATCGCCTGATGGAATGCAGGAGGCACTTCTGTCAACCGGGGGATGGTATCCATCCTGGAAGCTGGTATGGTCCGTGGACTCATCATGCTCGGTTTTCCTGCCAGTTGGGCTGCAGCGTCAACTGCAAAGGTGCCGTTAACTACAATCTCCATTCCCGTCTCCAATCCTGCTTTGACGAGGTATTCGTTGCCAAGATTCGAACCGAGCGTGATCTCGTGCATCTGAAAGGACGGCATGTCCGAATCCGGATTTTTGACATAAACCAGGGACCGCTCACCGGTCCACAATACAGCCGAGGAAGGAATGACAATTTGGTTCTGCCGGGATCCTACCGGAATCCGCATAAGACCGGATGCAAACATTTCCGGTTTTAAAAGGCCATTGTTATTTGGAACTTCAACACGCGCTTTCGCCGATCGGGTCATCGGATCAATAACGGGATCCATGAATGATATTTTGCCGGCATAATTCTGTCCGGGAATGGACTGGAAGGTAAACTCGATTTTACTCCCCACATGGACCAAATTGAGGTCTTGTTCATAGATGTCAAATAGTACCCAAATCTGTTTTAAATCCACAACATCGTAGAGGGGCATGCCGCGCATCACATAGTCTCCCAGATTGACTTTTTTTGTCAGCACCAGACCGCCTACATCGGCTGTAATCGGAAAGGATTCCCGGGGCTTGCCTTCGGCCAAGATGGCATCGATCTCTGCATCGGAGATTTTCCAGTTTTTTAATTTCTCCCGGGCGGCTTCGAACAGCGCTGGCTGGGTGGTACGCAGGGAATAGGCGGTAAAGAGCTCTTGCTGCGCTGTGACCAGGTTCGGTGAATAAATGGTAGCAATTGTCTGTCCTTTTGTCACCGGCTCGCCGGTGAAGTTTATTTCCAGTGACTCGATCCGGCCCTCCAGATGCGTCACCTGTGAAAATATCCGCCGTTCATCCGCCTGAGCCTTCCCGATCACCCGGATTTCTTTTTCGGCCTGGCCGGAACGGATCACCTCGGTCTGGATATTTGCCAGTTGCATGGCTGTAGGGCTCATACTGATCTCCAGGGGGTTCTCCTCTCCGGACAGGTTTCCAACAGGAATGAGATCCATCCCGCAGATGGGACACTTACCGGGTTCATGTTGCCGGATCTGTGGATGCATGGAACAGGTCCACTCGTTTGTGCCAGCTTGTTCTGTTACTTCAGGATGGGACATATCCATGTTCTGTTGACGCGGTGATGACCACCATCTCCCGATGAGAATTCCTACCAACAGCGTGACCAAAACGGCCAGAATCAAGGTTCTCGTATTTGGTTTCATATAACCTGTTTTTAATAGTTGTATGCACGGTTGCCATGCAGCATCTCCCGCTTGGCTTCCATTTGATGATAATTCAATTTCAATTCAATTTGCTCCAAACGGTAGTTCAGCAATTGCTGTTCTACCCGTAATAATTCTTCCATAGTTCCTGACCCATTAGCGTATTCCACCATCAGCAAATCCAGTATTTGACGGGTCGTTTGGTATTGCCGGTCGCGTTTGCGCAGATTGGCCAACGTCTTTTGTTGCTGGAAACCCAATTCCTCATCCGACTGCCTCAACGTCTGATACAATGCTTCCTTTTGCTGGGCAAATTGGTCCTGGGATATTTGTTGTTCCCGGACAGCCGCATCGTATTTTTTCTGCCAGATGGGTATCGAGACCGTTGCCATCGGCATAATCATATCCCTCCCGGTATTGGGTGGCAACTCGAAGGCGGCATTCTTGCGCCGGTAAAGGGGAGTATATTGCAATCCGATCCCGAATACCGGCTTGCGACTCAGGTTGGTCGTTTCAATCACAGCGTCTGCTATTTTGGAACGTTGATCGAGTAAAACCGCCTGCGGATGGCCATCAAAGGTTGTGACAGGCAATAGCTCTGCATTCAGGGCTTCCAGTGTGTCAGGGTATTTTAAGGAAGTGCCCGGATCCTGGTTGAGCAATAGGTTAAACTGTTTCTCCCGTGCAGATTGTTCATCTGCCAGGATTTCAAGATTTGTCTGAATATCATCCTTGACGACGTCTACCCGTAAAACGTCTGTCATCGAAGCATTGCCCTGACGGAACTGTGCCTCGGCCAATGTTTTAATATCCGCTCAAGAGGTCCAGATTCCGCTGCTGGAGGGCCTGCATTTCACGATTAGCCACCAGAGCATACCACGCTGTGGTTACCTGATAGATCAAATCGTTGGCGAGGATACGGCCTTCTTTGAGATTAAGATCAGCCTGACCAGTCGCCAATGATTTCACGAATGTTGAATTCATTTTTACGGGGAAACATCTGCATGACAGAAATACTTCCGAGTTGATTGCCCATCGGAAGCATCATCGGGTTGATGAATAGCGATGCGTTGACCTGAGGGTCAGCCCAAGCCCTGACCTGAGGTATCTTTTGCATGGACGCATCGTAAGCAAGTGCCTGCGCTTTAATGGCAGGATTGCTGTTTAATGCCATCCCGATGTAATCGTCCAACTCTGGGCTCCGGTCATCCCGGCGTTAAGTAGTAGCACAGCAAGGATTCCCAACCAGTGGGTTTTCGATTTATGCAATTTCATGGTTTGACGATTTGGATTGTTTTTTAACTGCATTTTCACGCCACAGGGCCTGTAACACCGGGACGACAAACATGGTCATCAGTTGTATGGACATGCCTCCAAAGGTGGGTATGGCCATAGGTACCATAATATCAGCACCTTTTCCGGTAGAGGTTAGCACCGGCAAGAGGGCGATCAAAGCTGTTGCGGCCGTCATCATGGCAGGCCGGACTCTTTTCTTCCCGGCTTCTAATACTGCGGCACGAACTTCCTGCACAGATTGAGGTTGTTTCTCTTCAAAGACCTGGTGGATGTAAGTCCCCATAATCACCCCATCGTCGGTCGCTATGCCGAATAAAGCAATAAACCCTACCCATACGGCCACACTCAAATTGATAGGGTGTATCTGGAACAGGGATCGCATGGACATATCCGCAATTGAAAAATTCAGAAACCAGTCCTGGCCATAGAGCCAGATCAGAATAAACCCGCCGGCAAAAGCCACAAACACCCCGGAGAAATGGATGGTCGAGGCGATGATTGTCTTAAACTGAAAATAGAGCAACAGGAAAATCAGGATCAAACAGAGCGGAATGACAATCCCGAGCCGCTTGACTGCGCGTACCTGATTTTCATACGTCCCTGAAAAGACATAGCGGACACCGGTCGGGACAATCAGCTCACCGGTACGGATTTTCTCGGCCAGAAAGGATTGAGCCGCCTCGACCACATCAACTTCAGCCCTGCCTGCTTCCTTGTCAAAGAGGACAAAACCAACCAAAAATGTCTCCTCACTTTTGATCATTTGCGGTCCCGGCAGGTATTCGATCTTAACCAGATCGCCCAGTGGAATCTGAGCGCCGACGGGGGTAGGAATTAACATAGTGCGTATTTTTTCTGGATTATCCCGCAACTCACGCGGATAACGAACCCGGACGTCATAACGCTCTCGGCCCTCCACCGTTGTTGTGACAGTGACCCCGCCTATCGCAGCCTCGATGAATTTCTGCACGTCTTCAATATTGAGGCCAAACCGGGAAGCTGCATCCCGGTCAATCCGGAGATTCAAATAGGGCTTTCCAACGATGCGGTCCGCAAAAACGGCTTCTGCTTTTACGCCATCTACTTCCTTGAGTAAGGATTCCAAACGGAGACCAAAATCTTCTATGGTTTGAAGGTCAGGACCAAACACCTTGATGCCCATTGGGGCCCGCATGCCGGTCTGCAACATGACCAACCGTGTTTCTATGGGCTGCAATTTTGGGGCGGAGGTGATGCCCGGCAGCTGGGCTGCCCGAACAATTTCCTGCCAAATGTCATCCGGTCGTTTGATCTGGGCCCGCCAATTGCGGAAATACTGACCATCCTTGTCTGGAACCAAAGCATCCTGACCGATTCCCCTGGCCAGAATTTGCTCCTGGCTTAGCGTATCACCGGTGTTCAGCAGGTACCTGCCCTTATCGTCTACCTGAAAGGTGAGCCGCTTTCCCGAAGCATCGATGATGTATTCGGGCTTGTAATTGATCACATTTTCAAACATAAAAATGGGTGCCGGGTCCAGTGCACTCTCCGCCCTGCCTGCCTTACCAACAGCCAGATCCACTTCCGGAATATTGGCCAAAAGCATGTCCAACTGAGCTACTGTCTGCCGGTTTGCTTCTACGCCGGAATGAGGCATAGCTGTCGGCATCAGCAGAAAGCTGCCTTCGTCCAGGCTGGGCATAAATTCTTTTCCCAGGCCCGGAAACCTGCGTTCCATGGATTTCCAGAAAGAAGATTCACCGGCATTCATTCCGATTGCATCCAACGATTTATCTGCAAAGCCCATACTTCGCTGCCAACCCAACCAGATAATGATGCCAAAAAAGATGGTAAACACAGGAAGCAGGAGGAAGAGTGCTTTGTTTCGCAAACACCATTTTAGTATCGGCTCATAAAAGTAGACCATGGCCCAGAGCGCCATTAATATGCCTCCGACAATACCAATTACGAACAAAAAGTTAATGAGAGCCGGCTGCTGGTGGCCCAGAGGCACCCACTCACCGGCAAGCAGGAAAGTTGCCGCTAGAACCAGAATCGCGATCTGGAGGATAGCAGGCGCCGAATTACGACTTGCCGGCCAGCGATCTTCAAACAGACGATTGACTCCCAGCACCGAGAGTATAAGCCCTATCCATTGACCGGATAAATAATACAATCCTACTCCAAGAACGATCAACACGATACTCCAGAAGCGCCTGGTACGTTTGCGATCTGTTTTCAGGGAAAGCACCAAATGAGCCAGCGCTGGAAGCACCACCAATCCCAGTACAAAAGCGGCCCCCAATGCGATCGTCTTGGTAAAAGCCAACGGTTTAAAAAGTTTTCCCTCAGCACCCTGTAAAGCGAAAACCGGCAGAAAACTCACCAGTGTCGTAGCTAACGCGGTAAAAATAGCGCTGGATACTTCACTGACTGACGTAAATATGACGTCCTGTAATTTTTTACCCCGAATTCCCCGGTTTTCGGGCATTTCCAAATGCCGGACAATATTTTCCACGAAAACGATGCCTACATCCACCATTACCCCAATAGCAATGGCTATACCTGATAAGGCAACAATATTGGCCTCCACACCCGCATAGCGCATGACAATAAAGGTCATTAATACAGCGATCGGCAACAGGCTGGAGATCAGGATTGAAGCCTGCAGATTCAAGACCAGAACCATAACCACAATGATGGTTATCAGGATCTCATCGGACAATGCCCGTTCCAGGGTGCCAATGGTCTCATGAATCAGCTGTGTGCGGTCGTAAAACGGGATTACCGTGAGCTGCGATACCCGGCCATCAGCCAGGGTTTTTCGGGGTAAACCGGCATTGATCTCCTTAATCTTTGCCTTGATGCCATCAATGACCAGGAGCGGATTGGCACCATAGCGGGCCACCACAACGCCCCCTGCCACCTCTGCACCGTCCTTATCCAAAATGCCTCTGCGCGGAGCGGGACCCATAGTAACCACTGCTAAATCGCTGATGCGGATCGGAACATTATTGGTAACGCGAACCACCGCTTTTTGCAAATCCTCTACGGTATGCACGTATCCCAGCCCTCTGACCAGGTATTCTGCCTGATTCATTTCAATGGTTTGGGCTCCAGCGTCCCGGTTGGAGTTACGGGCTGCTTCCAGCACCGCAGAGAGGGGAATGCCGTAGGATTGCAGAGTCTGAGGATTCACATCGATCTGATATTCTTTCACAAAGCCTCCTACGGATGCTACTTCCGAAACTCCATTTACCGCATTGAGTGCATATTTGACCTGAAAATCCTGTACCGAGCGTATTTCCTGCAGATCCCAGCCACCGGTTGGGTTTCCAGCTTCATCGCGGCCTTCCAGCGTATACCAGAATACCTGACCCAGTGCCGTAGCATCCGGTCCGAGGCTGGGTTGCACCCCGGGAGGAAGCAAACCATTGGGCAACGCATTCAGCTTTTCCAAAATGCGGGAGCGGGACCAGTAAAATTCAACGCTTTCATCAAAAATGATGTAGATGCTGGAAAAACCAAACATGGAGTTACAGCGAATGGACTTGACGCCAGGGATCCCCAATAAGGTCGTGCTAAGTGGATAGGTGATCTGATCCTCGACATCCTGAGGAGACCTGCCCATCCATTCGGTGAAAACAATTTGTTGGTTTTCACCCAAATCCGGGATAGCATCGACAGGTACGGGGTCTGAGGGCAATGGTAAATTCCAGGTAAAAGGTGCCGTGATCAAACCCCAAATCGTAAAAACGATCAGGAGAACAAAAGCTGCCAGTTTATTTTCCAGGAAAAACCGGATAATCGGTTTGAGCATAAGAATTCATTTCGCGAAGAATCAATGTGCAATAGAAGGTGCACCAATGCACCAGGACCTACGGTGTTGAAAACCGTAGCTTCACACATTGAGATCTAACACAAAATGCAGGAGAACAGGATCGTACGGTCCCGCGCTTGCCAGGGAGGACCATGAACAGGAATGTTGGGTTGAAGTCTGGTAATCTCAAGGTGTACCCAGATCTTATCCCAGGCAGGTAACAGTGCAACTGGTGATGATTGGGTCAACGCAACGACACTTGTTTTTGTGCTCCGGCATTGGTTTGATCAAAATAGAGTTGATGGGTCGCCTGATCACAACATTTCGGATGCGAGATGCCTTGAGATGAATGGCTGCAAGCGGAGGCATCCTCTTTCATGCCACAGGTACGGGCCTTTCCCCATATCTTATAATCCACCAGATGTCCGCGGCAAAAATGCATATCCACGGTAGCTCCCATGCTTACCACAAGCATCCACAGGGCCATGAACCCTGCTATAAGCCGATATGTGATGGATCGCCGGTACATCATGCTGCAAAATTACAGAAAATCAAAACATTGCGCCATACCCTGCTCAAATCACAAAGACCATGCCCGCTCTCCGGTCACATAGGGAATACATCCTTCATAGCTTCCCGGAATGGGCAGATAGCGCAGGACATGCTCGCCAACTTCCTCTGAGGTGAAATAACCGGTTACGGTCAATTCCTTCAAGGATCTCCAGAAAGGGGGTGCTACAAATTTTTCGGTTGAGACTCCCCACATCGATGGTGGTTTTGGAGGGGTATTGGCATCCATGGACGCCAGGTATGCGGTGCGTTCTTCCGGGGTAAGTTTTAGAAAATCTTTACCCTGGCTGGACAAACATTCCTGCCGAAATGTTTTGATTCCATCCATAAAGGCGTTGCGCTCCTGCTCACTATAGTTATCAGCGATCATGGCATCAATGTAACGATCAACCCCAACTTCACGAGCTCCCGGTGTATCTGTCTTGGGCAGGATGGTTTCACAAACTTCAGCCAGAAATGTTACATCCTCCGGAGTCAGAACTTTGGGCTCCCATCCGAGCGCGGGAGGTGCCTGACAGCCATTGAGAACACCAGCTAAAATACTCCCGGTGATGGTATAACCCAGCAATTGACCACTATATAATAACGCTTCTCTGCGATTCATGATTTCCGGTTTAAAGGTTTTGGCGATTGAGTTCTTTCACGGCATGGTCAACAGCACGTGCCGTCAAAGCCATATAGGTAATGGAGGGGTTGACGCAGGAAGATGAAGTCATACAGGCTCCATCCGTGACATAAACATTAGGTACCGAATGCACCTGATTGTTTTTGTTAAGGACGGATGTCTTGGGATCATGCCCCATACGTGCTGTTCCCATCTCGTGGATGCATTTTCCCGGCGCGCCCAGGTAGTCAAAGGTATAGATGTCCTTACATCCGGCTGCTTCCAGCATGGCCGATGCATCATTCTTCATGAAATCCCGCATGGCGATTTCGTTCGATTTGAATTCGGCATCAAAGACGACCATTGGAATCCCATACGGATCTTTTTCACTTTCATGGAGGTAAAGGCGATTGTCGTGATCGGGCAGGCATTCCCCAAAGCCGTTAAGTGCCAGGCTCCAGCCACCCGGCTCAAACAATTTATTTTTAAAGTCAGCACCAATTCCGCCACCGTTAATTCCTCCGTCCCAGCCACTGCGGCTTGCACCGCCCTGATAGCCAAAACCACGTAGGAAAGCGTCATTTTTACTGCCTTTATCGACGTTGTAAAACCTGGGGATATAGATCCCGTTAGGACGGCGTCCCTTGTAATATTTATCTTCCATTCCCGGGAATGATCCAATGGCGCCGACAAAATAATGGTGATCCATGAGGTTGTGGCCTAATTCGCCACTATCGTTACCCAGCCCGTTCGGGAACCGTTCCGAGGTCGAATTCAGCAGAACAACCGTTGACGCCATAGCCGACGCACAAACAAAGACCACTTTGGCATAAAATTCCTGCATTTCTTTGGTCTCGGTATCAACGATCCGAACTCCACTGGCCTTGCCACTTTCCGGATCATAGATGATCGAATGCGCTATGGAATGATTGCGGACAGTCAGATTACCGGTTTTTTCAGCTGCGGGGAGGGTGACCGATACACTACTGAAGTAGGCGGAATAAGGACATCCCCGGTTGCAGCGGTTACGAAATTGACACGGACCCCGGCCATTCAGCTGCTCGGTAAGATTGGCTACCCGGCCGATGGTAAATACCCGACCCGGAAAAGTAGATTCAATTTTTTCCTTGGCCACCGCTTCCACACAATTCAGTTCCATGGGTTTCTGAAACTGACCATCGGGTAAATGAGCCAGTCCCAGTTTCTCACCGCTGACACCTACGAATTTTTCGACATAATCGTACCAGGGTGCAATGTCTTTATACCGGATGGGCCAGTCGACGCCGACTCCTTCCTTAGCATTTGCTTCAAAATCCAGATCGCTCCACCGGTAGCACTGTCTGCCCCAGGTCAGCGATTTTCCACCGGTCTGATCACCGCGTATCCAGTCAAAACGTTTGTCTTCGCGGTATGGATTCTGCAGATCATTGATAAAAAATTGCTTGTTAAATTCATCAATGAAACCACTGCGATTCTGGACATGAAATTTTTCACGTTCTTCAGCAGTCAATGCTCCGCGCATAGGCAAATCCCAGGGATCGGTGTTCATCGTCGGATAATCCGCCATATGCCTGACCGGCCTGCCACGCTCAAGGACCAGGGTTTTTAATCCTTTTTCGCATAATTCTTTGGCGGCCCATCCGCCGCTCACGCCGGACCCGATAACGATGGCGTCGAAAGTATTGGTGTCGTTGCTGTTGAAATACATATTTGAAAGTATTCAGTAATCAGTATCTGGTAAACAGATGGTATTTAGATATTCCTTAAACTTAAATAAAGTTTTGGATGATTGGAAATTAGGAAATTTTATTGCCGTGCGAATGCATCGCTATGCAAAACGATTCGGGGAATTTTTGAAATAAATCCATAATGCTATCTTAGTTGGTCATAGCATGTACTTGAGTTACTGAATAATCAATTTGAATAAAATGAATCGCAAAGAAGCATTGCAGCTAATGACCGGAGGTTCAATTGGTTTAGGATTGACTGGAACCGGGATAAAATGGCCATCTATGTCTGAAACAATAACCTTAAAAGGAAATATCAACCATTCCGCATGCCGCTGGTGTTATGGGAAAATACCGCTGGATGAATTGTGTACCCAAGCAAAGGCCATAGGCCTGGTGGGTATCGATCTGTTAAAGCCGGAAGAATGGAAAACAGCATTTGATCATGGGCTGACCTGTACGATGGCATACCCGGAATATTCAAGCCTTACCGAAGGTTTTAATGATCCGAAAATGCATGCAAAATTGCAGGAATCCTATGAAAAAGGCATCGTGCTTGCGAGTGAGGCTGGATTGAAAAACATGATCTGTTTCTCCGGAAACCGCAATGGACTCAGCGATGAACAAGGGCTGGAAAATTGTGCAGCCGGCCTGGAGCCTTTGGTCAAATTGGCCGAAAAATACAACATAATCCTGCAGATGGAATTGCTGAACAGCAAAGTCAACCATCCGGATTACCAGTGTGACAAATCCCCCTGGGGCGTGGCACTGGTAGAGAAACTGGGCTCACCGAATTTTAAGCTTCTTTACGACATTTACCACATGCAGATCATGGAGGGTGATGTCATCGCCACCATCCGTAAAAACAAAGATTACTACGGTCATTATCATACGGGCGGTGTGCCGGGCAGACACGAACTCAACGAACAGCAGGAGTTGTTCTATCCAGCCATCATGCAGGCCATCGTCGATACGGGCTATAAAGGATATGTAGCGCAAGAATTCATACCAACCGGCGATGATCCAATTGGTTCTCTGCGCCACGGGGTGATGACCTGCGACGTAAAGCAGGTGCCGTAAAACTTATTTCAGGTGCCGGTCAAACCAATTGATAGCTTGTGTCATCGCCAGATTCCTGCAAGTCTGGTAAGGTGAAAAATGATTTCCGGGTATGGTCCTGAAGTTCTTTTTCACCGCTGCAATAAGGCTTGATACAATCTGTTGGATTCACTGGCTGGGATGAGTTCATCTTCTTCAGCAATCTGCATAAGTACAGGTGCCTGGATGTCCGGAACCCATCGGATAGGGTCGTACCTAAAATGCATGGCAAGGCTGTTCAGTGTGACTTCATTGCGCCAATATTCCGATTGTTGTTTACAAAACATGCCAAATTGGTAGGCTGACGGACCAGGGAGCATGCAGAAAAACATGAGGATCATTGGATACCACAGGAATCAAAGAAGGCTGTTCACTTGCCTGTAATTGCTCTTCTTCCTCTCAAAAGAGGGCACTTAATCTTATCCGCATTTTATCAGGAAGGTTTTGCCAATGCGCCGATCCGCTGACGAACGGTGTGTCATGGCAACCCACACATCGTACACGGTTTTCCAGCGATGCCGCAACCAGGGCATGGGAACCACTGTAACTTCCACCCCATAAGCCAATCCTGTTGGTATCGACAGCTTGCTGTGAGCTTAGAAAATCAAATGCAGCGCGATAAGTCTCAATCTGAAGGTCAGGATTAACCTCTTGTTGCGGCAGGCCTTCACTCTCGCCGAATCCCGGATAGTCGAAAAGAACGACGACGTAATCCGCCGCAGCCAGGAATCCCCGGCAATCAGATCGTAGATACAATCTTTGACGCCTGATAAACCCGGACCCATCACAATGGCAGGAGCAGGTGATCGTAAACCCTTTTTTTTCATCATCCAGGCACTGATCTTAATGGCTCGCGACAAAAAATGGACCGCCATTTTTCTATCGTCATCGGAATCAAACCATTTGGTTTTATCTGGAAAATGCTCCATTCTAATATACAAAAACCGGACAACAGATGCCTGGGTGAATAGTCTTCAATACGGTTTCTGGGGGGCGGATAACCGATTCGTTGGCGGCGAAGAGAGCCATTGACCAGGTAAACTCCTGCCAGGGTTATGCCTATGCCCAAAATCAGAAAAGGGGTGAGGATCTCAGCGAAAAAAAGCCAACCGGTAAGAACAGCTACGACCGGATTGATGTAGGCATAGATGGATACTAAATTGGTAGGTAAATGCTGTAATGCATAAACGTATGCGATAAAGGTGAATACAGAACTCACGATCGCTAAAAATCCAATGGCCACCCAGGCTTGTAAGGGTACTGTGTTTAATGGGATGACATAACCGGAGCCATAAGATACCAGTGAAAGAAAGGTACCTGAGATCAGCATTTGCAACCCAATGCTGTAATAGGGATTGAAGGACTGAGCGAATGCTTTTGTGTAGATTGTGCCAAAGGACCAGGACCAGGTTGCTACGACCGACAATATAATTCCCAACAGAAATTCCCGATTGAAAAAATCAGACAGGTGCTCGTAAAAAATAACCAAAATTCCTCCGAATCCTAACACGAGACCCAGATAGGCCAGATTGGGAAGCCTGGAAGCTTTGCGGAACGTTTCGATGATGACCAGCCATAAAGGGAAAATGGCCCCGATAATCGCCCCCAGGCCGGCAGAAATGTACTTTAGTCCCCAGGTATTCAGACCATTACTGATCACGAAATTCAGGACTGCCAGCAACAGGATGGGTGTCCATGCTTTACCACGGGGCAAGGCATGACCTTTAAGCGAAAAATAAATTACATAAGCGGTGCCGGCAAGAAACTGCCGCAATCCGGCCATTTGCAGCGCTGGCATGTGATTGACTGCTTCTTTCGACGCTATCCAGGTAATTCCCCAGATAAAACATACCAGGTATAGTGCCAAATAAGCTTTAAAATCCGGATGCGCCGCTAGATGTTTCTTTAACATCGCGCAAAGCTCGGTTTTCAATTGGTAATTGTCGTCTTTCCCATCTCATTTCCTATTCGAATTTTTGAAAGGCCTTTCCTAAATTCACGGTTTTTGAAAAATTGTATTGAAATGAAATACCTCTTAACATTTAGTCTGCTGGTGTTGATCACCTCCACATCCTTATGCCAGGAAATCCCACAACTAAACTGGGCTGAATTAGGAAAGACCAAGCCCTGGGAAGCAACCGAAGTATGGAATCCGGTTCCCGCCAAGGTGACGCCGGGGGTTTACACCGCACCTCCATCCGATGCCATCGTTCTATTTAACGGTCAGGATCTTGATCAGTGGGTCTCCCCGGAAGTTGATTATGGTGCACGCATGGATGTGGTGGAAGCCATTCTAAAAAAGAGAATGAACGGGTACAGCAAATCACCCGCTGCCTGGGAGGTTAAAGATGGAGAATGCATCGTCCGCCCCGGATCGGGAGCTATTGAGACAAAGATGGGGTTTGGCGACATGCAGCTCCACATCGAGTGGCTTTGTCCGACCGATCCGGGAAAAGAAGGTCAGGCCTACAGCAATAGCGGGATCTTTTTTATGAGCTTGTATGAGCTGCAGGTATTAAACGCTTATGAAAATACCACTTACCCGAATGGACAAGCAGGTTCTATGTATAAGCAAGCGATTCCTCTTGTTAATGTCTCAAGACCCTCCGGAGAATGGCAGTCCTACGATGCCGTATTCATGGCTCCAAAGTTTAAATCTGACGGTTCGGTTGAAAGCCCGGCTTACATCACCGTATTTCATAATGGGGTCCTGATCCAAAATCATGTAGCTCTGAAAGGTCCCTGCGTGTACATTGGCGAGCCCTATTACATTGCGCATCCCGATAAGATGCCCTTGTTATTGCAGGATCATGGAGATAAGGTTCGCTACCGCAACATCTGGGTACGCAATCTGTAAGTGCTGAGAATCAGGATAAAAACTGATAGATAGCGAGGGCGACAAGGTACGCCAGGCCGGTCATCATGGTAAACTGGATTACAGGCCACTTCCAGGTCCCGGTTTCTTTCCGGACCACGGCCAGGGTACTGATGCATTGCATGGCCAGGACATAAAAGAGCAGTAGCGATAAAGCTGTAGCAAGATCATAGCGGGGTTTTCCGGTCACCTGGTCCACTTCTTTTGCCATCCGATCGTGAATGGTCAATTCGTCATCGGCGCTGCCCAGGCTGTAAATGGTTGCCATTGTTCCTACAAACACTTCCCGGGCGGCAAAGGAGGTAAGCAATGCGATGCCAATTTTCCAGTCGTAACCCAATGGACGAATGGCCGGTTCCATCCATTTACCGATATGGCCGGCATAGGAAGCTTCCATTTTTTGGGAGGCGATCAGATTGGCGGTTGCTGCATCATCCAGTTGCTGATCCTGAGCCTGTTCGGTAGCCTGAGCTTCTGCCAAACGCATTTTTTCTCCCGGTCCATAACTACTGAGAACCCATAAGATCAGCGAAATGAAGAGGATTATTTTACCCGCTTCCAGGACGAAGGACCGGACGCTTTCATAAACCATCAGACTTACATTCCGGAGACTCGGCATTTTATATTCCGGCAGATGGATCATCAGGTAGCTTGAGCCCTGGCTCTTCATGGTTTTTGACAACAGGAGCGAGACCAGCATGGCTACCAGGATCCCCACGGCATACAAACCCATAAATACCAGTCCCTGAGCATTAAATATGCCCCAAATGGTCACTGGCGGAATGACAAACGCAACCAAGACAGCATACACCGGAATACGGGCGGAGCAGCTGATGAATGGCGTGACCAGGATGGTGATCAACCGTTCTTTGGGATTGCTGATCGAGCGGGTTGACAGGATCGCCGGGATGGCACATGCTCCTCCGGATATCAGTGAAATCAAACTGCGCCCGTTCAGGCCAAAACGTTGCATGACCCGGTCAAACATAAAGACAGCCCGTGCCATGTATCCGGATTCTTCCATCAGAGAAATGATGAAAAACAGGATAGCAATCTGTGGTATAAAAACCAGAATGCCTGCTATACCGGGAATAATTCCATCGATAAGCAAGCTAGACCACCAGGTGGCTGGTAGGGTTTCTCCTAATGTGGATGAGGCATACCCAAAGGCGGACTCAATCCATTCCATGGGATAGGAGGCCCAACTGAAAATAGCCTGGAAAACCACCACCATGGACAGTAGAAAAACGATGGGTCCGGCGATGTGATGAGTCAATAACCGGTCTGCGCGGTCGGATGCATTTTCAAGCTCGGGTTTTTTTGATTTAACCTGATGCAGGATGGGTTCAAAGGTATCAAACCGGTGCATGGTATCATCAATCTGCAAACGCAGGGAATTAAATTGGTGCTCCTGACACCAGTTGGTGATCTGAGCTTTCTCTGTTTCCGAATGATGCTCAAGATGCTGGTGATGATGCAGGCATAACAAGGAATGATACGGGTTCGTATATCCAAAGGCATCGTGCATCCACGTTACCCCTTCCTGTTCTGCATCGGAAAGTTTAAAGAACGGATGGTCAGGAGTTTGTACGGTCAGCGGCTGACCCGATAGATCATAAATGCGTTGTTTAAGCCGGTCAATTCCGGCACCGGTTCTGCTGCTGACGGGAATAACTTCCACCGGATTAAGCCGGTCTTGTAGCGCCTGAATGTCCAGCTGGTATTTTTGACGATCGGCAAGGTCCATCATGTTCAATACCAGCAAGATGGGAAATCCCAGATCCCGGACTTGGGTGAATAGCAAAAATTGCTTCTCCAGCTGGGTAACATCCGCAACATAGATAACCAGATCGGGGAAATGCTGATCTTCCGGATCGAGCAATACGTTGGTCAATATGTATTCATCCCCGGATGTGGCATGCAGGCTGTAAGCCCCCGGGAGGTCAACACATTCAATATTTTTGGTAATCTTTCCGGTCTTGATGGAGACGGTGATGCCCGGATAATTGCCGGTACGCTGATTCATACCGGTGAGCTGGTTAAACAGGGAGGTTTTGCCGCTGTTCGGATTTCCGACCAGTGCAACCGTTTTGACCAATTTCTTTTTAACGACCTCCGTTGTCATACCCTCACTCACTCAAAAACGATAAAACTTAATTCATCTTGCCGGAGGGCCATGCGCTGACCATCGACTTTAATGTAATAGACGTGACCGAATGGTGCCTTACGCAGTACATCGACAACACTCCCGGGCAATACACCCATGGCCATCAATTTGGTGCTCTTGGCATCTTCCAATAAACGTTGGACCCGTAATCCAAGTTTAGGTAATCGATCCCAATTCTGCTTGTTCAACACTCGGCTTCTCTTATTTAGACAAATTCCAAACAAAAGTATAACTAAATCCTTAAAGTAGGTATTTTTTCGGCATGATTCGTGTCATACCCATGTCAAGTACCATCATTGTCCGGTCAGCACTCCAGGGGGAATATCCGTATCTTTGTGACTTCGAATACACGTGAACCATGAATGTATTAATGGTATGTTTAGGCAATATCTGCCGTTCACCCATGGCAGAAGGCATCCTGAGGCATAAGGTCAGCACCCATCATTTGGACTGGGATGTGGATTCTGCCGGTACCGGTAGCTGGCACATTGGCCAGCCTCCTGACCACCGGGCTCAAGCCGCCATGCGAGTCCACGGTCTGGATATTTCCGGACTACGTGCCCGGCAGTTCTCCAAAAGCGACTTTGACCGATTTGATCTGATCCTCACCATGGACAATGAGAATTACCGGGATGTCATCCAGTTGGCCGGATTTCCGGATCATAAAAATAAAGTTAAGCCTATCCTGGATTATGCATTTCCGGGGCAACACCGGGGTGTACCCGATCCTTACTTTAATGATCGCTTTCAGGAGGTATACAACCTGCTGGACGCTTCTTGTGAAGAGTTGATCAAATCCTTTGTATGACTTCATCTGTCGGGATCATTGGTGCCGGAACAATGGGCCAGGGAATCGCCCAGGTGGCAGCATTAGCTGGGGAACAGGTGTTACTGTACGATGTTAAGACAGCTCAAAGCCGGGAAGCCCGGGACAAAATTTTCGGCTTTTTGGATAAAATGGCCGGCAAGAAGCAAATCCAGGCGACTGAAGCCGACGCAGCAAAAGCAGCGGATTCTACCTGGCCACCGGATTAGCAGATCTGCATCCTGCCGGCCTGATCATTGAAGCCATTGTCGAAAACCTGGAAGTAAAACGGACGCTTTTAAAGAACTGGAAACATAGTTTCCGGGGATACCATCCTGGCATCAATACGTCTTCTTTATCCATAACCGGAATTGCTGCGATTTGTGAGCATCCGCAACGTGTGATCGGCATCCATTTTTTTAATCCGGCTCCCCTGATGCCTCTGGTAGAGGTTGTACCTGCCATGCAAACCGCTAAGGCCATCGGTGAAGCAATAAAAACCCAATTGCAGCACTGGGGAAAGACACCGGTTATCGCCAAGGATACCCCCGGATTTATCGTAAATCGCGTAGCAAGGCCTTTTTACAGTGAGGCTTTACGCATCCTCGAGGAAGGGATAGCCTCCGAAGACGTTATTGATGCTGTCATGGAAGGAGCTGGTTTTCCAATGGGGCCCTTTGCCTTAATGGATTACATCGGTAACGATGTGAATTTTTCGGTGACGGCGTCGATGTACGCTGCCTACTCCGGAGAACCTCGTTACCGTCCCAGTATTTATCAACAACGGCTGGTAGAAGCCGGCTTTCTGGGTCGCAAAACAGGGCGCGGATTTTACCAATATCCCAGGGTAAAATCCCCTGTGAATTTCAGTGACGCCGTAGCTCGTCAAATTGAGGATCGCATCCTTACCCTGTTAGTGAATGAAGCCGCCGATGCCTGGTATTATGGCATCGCCACCGCCGCGGATATCGATCAGGCCATGCAATTGGGCGCCGGATATCCACAAGGATTATTGAAGTGGGCGGAGCAAATGGATATGGCTCAAAGCATACGAAAGTTGGAATCCTGGCATCGTTATTACGGAGACCCGAGGTACCGTGTCAGTCCGGGTTTACGATATATTTCCGAACGAAATTCAAATTTCCATACAGAATTCAGGCGTTGATGAAATTTTTTGGCGCCGCGATGAGTTATTAACGTATCTTTGATTAAAGATTGGTTGGCTAAAGCTATTGGGTCTAACAGAACGAAACAAGGGAGAACCAAATCGGGAAGTTACTTAGCTCGTTGCATTTACCATTTGTAGTTTTTTGTTGATTTTTTATTTTTCTAAATACTTTTCAATATGAATCTTTTTGTAGCTAAGTTAAGTCCCGATACGACTCAGGATGACTTGCAACAGTTATTTGAAACCTTTGGTGTAGTTAATACCGCCAAAGTAATTATGGATCGGGAAACCGGTCGTTCCAAATGCTATGGCTTTGTAGAAATGGCTACTCAGGCAGATGGCTTGCGTGCTATCGAAAGCCTCAATGACAATGATTTTCAAGGCAGTGTCATTGTAGTTAAAAAAGCAGAACCCCGTCCTGACAATCAACAACGTCGTCCGTTTGGCGGCGGTGGCGGACAACGTCCGTTCCGTTCCGGCGGCGGTGGCGGTGGTTATGGCGGTGGCAACCGTTTTGACCGTGGCGGTGATCGTGGCGGTGACCGTTTTGATCGGGGAGAACGCCGTTCTTTCGATCGCGGAGATCGCAATGATCGCAGAAAATTCTGAAACGACGATAACGTAAATTAATAGCGCAAAGGCTCCTGATTATCAGGGGCCTTTTTTATTGGACAAAAAACAGTAGTAAAAAACTAAAAGCTGGAGAGGCAGCAGAAGTAGCAGAAGTACCCATTTGCAGAGGTTAAAGAGGTTAAAGAGGTTAAAGAAGTAGCAGAGGTTAAAGAATTTGACAAAAGTATATCGCTCCATAACCCAGCGTTTTTGCCATCGGATAGGCATAGGGCGTGGAGATCCTGGGATACCCCAAGCTCCCCGGCTTTATTGGACGCTTTGGGTCCCTAATTAACCCTTTGCCTGGCCATCCCTTCCGCATCTTCACCAGCCGCAATAGGTTGTATCCAATAGGAATAGGAATAATTCTGGTACGGAATCCAGTATTTTTGCAATGGTAATGCACCCCAACTATTGATACAGCCCAGGCCCATTTGCCGCAAATCTATATGAATGGTTGTGAAGGCCTCTGGCTTCAGCTCCGAACTGTGCGTTTGTGTCTTGTGCACACCTCCATCCAGATCACTAACCGTATAGGGCAATGCAGTACCATCGATTAATTCATCGCCATGGATCAATATGCCATTTCCTGCCCTATCCGTTACGCTGAACCAGCGCATGTCCACATGGTTTCCAGTCTCCTGAGGCCGGATGTATGCATGCGGGACCTCCTTCACCGGCAATGAATACCGGCCCAGTATGGCAGCCCATTTGCGATCGGAATACGTTTCGAGTGGTCCTGGACCATACCAGGTAAATTGATCCATATTCTGAGGTGCTTTAAAGCTAACCCCTATCCTGGGCATCATCGGGTAGGCACCTGCCAAGGCCGCAAAATCATTATCAACCTGCAAACTGCCATTACCATAAAGGTGGAATGTAGATACCCAGGTGGCATCACCGCCCAGTAACTGGTAATGCACATATACCACAGCTTCGCCTGTACCAATGGTATAGGATATGGAGTCCAGCTTGGCTTCTTTGCCGGCATTTTTCCAAACCATTAATTTTTCGCTCAGATTGGCTCCATAATCGTTGTCTGTCGGGGCACGCCAAAATTCGAGGTTAGGTCCGGTTTGAAGAACATCCCTGCCAAGAACCTCATAGCGAACCATTTGTCCGCTAGCGCGATCCCAGGCTATGGTTACTTCCGGAGCCTGCAGGATGATTCGTTGTGCGTTAGATTGATCTTTTACCATCGCCAGGGTTTCTTTCTTGACTGGTATCGTACTGGTCAGTGGACTGAGTGGCAATTGTTCCCAGGCCACGGTATGACCTTCCGGAAGAAGATCGGTAGCTTCTTTCAAGGCAGCTTCAATGGTCACCACGTATTCTGCGGTGGCATCTTTGCGTTCCGGCAGCGTAATGGGAAGTATTTTCCGCTGTCCCGGTTCTATGGAGGGCATCTCCCAGGTCCCTGATTGAATCTTGTTACCATTCTCCAGGAGGGACCAGACCAGCTTTAAGTGATCCAGGCTACGGAATGCGTATTCATTATAAATCTCGATAGCTGTTGCCTGGCTATTGGCCCAGGAAAACCATACGGGTTGGTATCCTTTCTTGGCTTCCCAGGCGTGGGGATTTGGGGTCCGGTCCGGCTGAACCAATCCATTGCACAAGAAGTTTCCGTCGCTGGGCGTGCCTTCTGGTCCATAGTCACCACCGTAGGCCCACATCGTCGACCCATCCGGCATGGTTTTTAAAAAGGCCTGATCTACCCAGTCCCAGATGAACCCACCCTGTGCTCGCGGATGACTCCGGAAATAATCCCAATATTCTTTGAACCCGCCCAGGCTGTTACCCATAGCATGCGCATATTCACAAAGAATAAGGGGACGATCCGGGTATTTATTCATCAGCCGGTCCATCTCTTCGGTCCATGGATACATGGGAACCATGATGTCCGTATTCCATTCAACGCCTTCATGTTCACCCCAGCCGTATACGGTGCGCTCATACTGAACCGGTCGCTCTTTTTCATGAGCCTTAAGCCACTCGTAGCAGGCATAAAAATTCACTCCGTTGCCCGCTTCGTTTCCTAAAGACCAGATGATGACACTGGTGTTGTTTTTGTCCCGTTCGTACATCCGGCTAACCCGGGCAAGGTGCGCCAGCTTAAACCTGGGATCATTGCCCAGGGTCCGGTCCAGGTCATAACCCATCCCATGGCTTTCAATATTGGCTTCGTCCACCAAATAGATCCCATATTGATCACACAAGTCATACCAGCGCGGATCATTCGGATAATGACAGGTTCTTACTGCATTGATGTTCATGGACTTCATCAGTTGAATATCGCGCAACATCGACTCTTCGGAGATTACGTGACCATAGATGGGATCATGTTCATGCCGGTTGACGCCCTTGACAAGGATGGCCCTGCCATTGACCAGTAATTGACCGTTTTCTATCCGCACACTCCTGAATCCGATTCGTTTCGGAATCACTTGTAAAACATTTCCTTTTTTATCCTTGAGTACAATCCGGTAATGATAAAGCGTAGGTATTTCTGCGGACCATGGATTGACCTGGTTAAGATTGACCGTGACCTGTACTTCACCCTTCATTTGGTCCCGGCTAAGCTGGCCAGAGCCGGTAGCCTGACCGATTGATTTGCCGGATGCGTCCGAGAGGAGTACTTCTACCGAGTATGGAGATTTTTTCATTCCGGAAGCATCGACTACCTGAACGGTACAGGTAAAGGTGCCACTTCCGTTTTGTTCATGAAATTCGGCAGTAGAATGAAAGTCCTGAATGCGCATCAAAGGGGTCGTATATAAATAGACATCCCGTTCGATTCCACTGATGCGCCAGAAGTCCTGGCACTCGAGGTATGAACCATCACTCCAGCGCATGACCTGGAGGGCGATGGTATTGGTACCGCTGTGGACAAATTTCGTAAGATCAAACTCCGCCTCCAATTTACTGTCCTGACTGTAACCCACCTGCTGTCCATTGACCCAGATGTAGAATGCAGATTTCACAGCACCCAGATGGATGAATACTTTCTGACCTTCCCAGTTTGGCGGTATATTGACCACTTTCCGGTAACATCCGGTAGGGTTATAGTCCTCAGGCACTTTAGGTGGGTTCGGATTAGGAAATTCGTAGGGAATATTGGTATAAATCGGAATCCCATAGCCGAGCAGCTCCCAGTTTGCCGGGACGGCAATGTTATCCCATCCGGCATCGCGATAAGTTTCCTGATAGAAACCCATCGGCACTTTCTGCGGATTATCGACAAAATGGAATTTCCAGTCACCGTTCAGATTAATGTAGTTGGTTGCCGTCCGTGCATCCGCGTTGGCTTCCTGCTCGGAAGGGAATGGAAAAAACAGGGCGTGCATGGGCTCACGGTTGCGCTCGACAACATTGGGATTTTCCCAGTCCGGAATCGTTTGACCATAGGCATTCATGGCCAAAAAAAATGGGACTAATACAAGCATATTCCATCCACAGCGGGTGATTGCATGTGCTTTCATCTTGATCAAAAATGTTAAGTTCAAAAGATACAAAAAGTGTATTAGGTACACCGATGAGATGGATCAGCTAGACTGAAAATTTCTATCGGATACCGGACAACCCGGCATAGCACCATGTTCAATACGGGAATTATCCGAAAAGCCACTGATAGGTGAGTACGCCCAGGGTGCCTCCGATGACCGGACCAACAACTGGAATCCAGGCATATCCCCAATCCGATCCTCCTTTTCCTGGAATTGGTAACAACGCATGCGCTATGCGTGGACCCAGATCTCTGGCCGGATTAATGGCATAACCCGTAGTGCCGCCCAATGAAAGCCCGATTGCAAGGACCAATCCCCCTACAATCAAGGGGTTGAGCCCGTCGGCAAACGTATTTGCACCGATAGCCATCAGCCCGAACATAAGTACAAACGTTCCAATTAATTCACTCAGGAAATTAGCCGGCGTGTTGCGGATGGCCGGGGCTGTACAAAAAACACCAAGCTTTAACCCAGGATCTTCGGTCTCCTGCCAGTGAGGTAAATATTGAATGTAAACCAGGACAGCACCCAGGAAAGCCCCGATAAATTGGCCGGCAAGATAGACCGGTACATCGCTCCAGGGAAAGGTGCCTCCGGCTGCCAAGGCAATAGTCACTGCCGGATTGATGTGTGCGCCACTAATCTGCCCGGCAAGATAGACGCCAAAGGTTACTGCCATCGCCCAACCGACGGTAATCACGATCCATCCACCGTCATATGCTTTCGAATGCTTAAGCAGGACGCCCGCCACCACACCATCGCCCAGTAAAATTAATAGTGCCGTACCCATCATTTCGGCCAGAAAAGATTGTCCCATATCCGTGCTAATTGGTTTTCGTTTTCTGACTGAATATACAAAATCCTGACACGGACCAGCTTATTTTACTCGAATCCCTGCCATCTCTCCTGCTTCCGCCAGATGCATCTGATAGTCATGGACGGCCACATCACCCTGTTCTTTCGTCCAACCCAGCAGTAGGCCTAACCAATATCCTATGGTGGGAGCAACCTGATAAGCAGCCCGCCAATCCTGGATTTCCAGCCGGGTTCGCTGGGCCAGGACGTCACGTATGGTAAGAGCCATCTCATAGTGTACGTGATAGATGATCTCAGCAATACGGTATGGAAAGTCCGGGTGCCAAACTTCCTGATGATCCGGATGCTCCTGGTAAATGCGAATGATCTCAGGACTGTCCGTACCATAATGGTGCGACAGATGATGTGCCCAGTCTTTGGCAATGCCATAAATGCGAACCAGATCTTCATCGTAATTGGCGTGCCATCCGGTAGCGCCAACCAATGGATGACTGGAAGTAAGGCATGGTTCTTCCCGTTCTTCCAATTCCAGAATTCGGTCAACCGTATCGCTGGCCATCAAGCGATAGGTAGTCCATTTTCCTCCCAGCAGGCTAATCAGCCCGGATGTTTCGTCGTATTCGACCTCATGATCGCGAAGTAGCGACTTGGTTCCTTCCTTCTCCGAAGTTGTGATGAGCGGGCGGATGCCTCCAAATCCCGCCTTGACTTGTTCCGGTCGGATGGGTACCTCCAAATATGGATTTAACGTTTGCAGCAAATACTCCACTTCTTCCTGTAACACAGCGGGCTCCTGATTAGGATCTGTCATTGGCGTATCGGTCGTGCCCAGTAAGGTGCGTCCGGCAAAAGGCAATGCGAATACCACCCGACCATCCCTGGTCTCCGGGATCAGCAGTCCATCTTGACTGTTCAGGAGAGCAGCATCCAGCATAACATGGATCCCTTTACTGGGACGGATCCGTGCCTCCAAGGCGGGATTGGCCAGCTGTCGGATTGCATCCGAATAGGGTCCGGCACAATTGATGAAGTATCTGGCCTTGATGGTAAGTGCATGCGAATTCAATTCATCCCGCAGCGTAGCACCCTGTATTTGTCCTGATTCATCATGGTCAAAGTCAACCAAAGAGGCATGATTGATTACCGTGGCACCCGCTTTTACCGCGGTCAGTACCAATGACAGTGCATAGCGTGCATCGTCCAGTTGACCATCGTAGTACATTACCGCGCTATGGACCCATCGGGCTAATCCGGGAATGTGCCTGATGGCTTGTTTGCGGGTCAACCAGCTGGAATGGGGCAAGGTGTCTTGTCCGGAGGCAAACCACCCATACATGCGAAGGCCAATGGTGTAATACAATCCGGCCAGCCATCGCCTTACCGGCGTGATTAATGCAATTGGCCGGGTCAGGTGCGGCGCCAATTGAAGCAAGGTATGCCGTTCATGCAGCCCGTGATAAACCTGCTTGAGTTGACCAAAATCCAATTTTGTAAAGGCCTGTTCCAGATACCGGACACCTCCATGGATCAGTTTGGTGGACTTGGAGGAGGTAGCACCTCCAAAATCACCACGATCGATAAGCAGTACGCGGAAGCCACGCAACGAAGCATCCAGCGCTACTCCTGCCCCACTCGCCCCAGCTCCAATAATGCATAGATCGTACTCAGTACGGGTTGCGACGTTAAGTTGTTCCTTGCGTTCCAGGTGCATACAGAGCGGTCGAGTGTTCTGAAAAATAAATAAAAAGGACGGCTTTCTATTCTAAGTCCGGTTAAAATTCAAGGGCTGTTGGTCCGTTACGAATAAATGGTGGCTACCAGCCGGCGTGCACCTCCCCGATTCCGGAATTCACAAAGGTAAATTCCTTGCCAGGTGCCCAAATTTAGTCTTCCCTTGGTTATGGGTACGGTTATGCTTGTTCCTACCAGGCTGGCTTTAATGTGAGCTGGCATATCATCCGGTCCTTCCTGAGTATGCGTGATCCCCGGTAAGTGTTCCGGTGCCAGCCGTTCAAAAAAAGTTACGAAATCCGAAAGCACGGACGGATCGGCATTTTCATTGATGGTCAGGCCCGCAGAAGTGTGTTGAATGAACAAATGCAGTAGCCCGTT
Source organism: Lewinellaceae bacterium (assembly GCA_020636355.1). Taxonomy (GTDB): domain Bacteria; phylum Bacteroidota; class Bacteroidia; order Chitinophagales; family Saprospiraceae; genus JAGQXC01. The sequence continues at coordinate 247,339 of JACJYB010000004.1, forward strand.
CTCCGGCAGAATACCCAAATGGCCCATTACCTCCCGGGTAATCAGGTGAAAGCCACGTGGGTATGGATTGAGTTGGAAAATTTTTTGGTTAATCATACACCGATATTATAAAATCCCAAAGTATCGGATGGTCGAAATATTGGATTAGCAGTGTTTCCGGGATGCTTAAACCTGGCTTTTTTCTTAGGACAACCCAATGGAAATTCCGGTAATCTTCTTGTACAATTCCGTGGCATAGATATCGGTCATTCCACTTATATAGTCGATGGCCCAGAAAATCCTCTGATAGGGACTGGCATCTTTTCCGCCAAGCTTAAACTGTTCCGGGACCAGGCGCAAAATGTTTTTATCCAGACCATTGGGATCCTCCTTTAACACAGCAGGAACAAATAAGCGGAGCAATCCGGACAGGATATGGTAGCCGGCTATTTCCAGTTCCACCACACTTTGGTGTTTGTATATGCGGGAAAACGAAACCTCATCAATGGCTTGTAATGATTGCTGAACCTCGCCCGGCAGCAAATCGATAAGCGGCTGTTCGAGCGTACCCGCAAGAAGGGATTCTTCCTGGCGGATGTATTCTTCGGTACAGGCTAGCGTAAGGTAATTAATGGTCTTCGCCCTTAAATAAGCCATTTTTTCATTGATGTCACCAATCGAAGTCAGTCGGTCCCGGATGGCATCCAGCTTGTCGTAAGGGCTGTACTTTAACAAATCGAGCAGCCACTCCTGGATCTCCTCCGTACGCAGGATCTTAAGGCGGTGGGCGTCCTCAAAGTCAATAACCCGGTAACAAATATCGTCCGCTGCCTCCACCAAGAATACAAATGGGTGTCGCCGAAATGCCAATGGATTATCCTGTTCTTTCTGCATGCCGGTATGACTTGCGATGGCCCTGAATATGGGCTCTTCACTCTGAAAGAAGCCTATTTTTTTGCGATGCAATTTTTTCTTATTTCTCGCCTGAGAGGCACAGGGATATTTGGCAATGGAGGCCAGCGTGGTATAGGTCATCCGGAATCCTCCGGGCAGACGACCATTCAACTGCTGGGTAAGGATACGGATTGAGTTGGCATTCCCCTCAAAATGGATGAGATCAAACCATTCGGCCTGACTGAAAAAATCACTCAGCTGGCGGCCGTCAATGTTCATAGAGGCGTGTTCCCGAAAGAAAGAAGCGATCGCATCCTCACCTGAATGGCCAAACGCCGGGTTCCCGATGTCGTGGGCCAGGCATCCGGCTGATATGACATTCGCCAGGTCGTAAGCATAAAATTCCCTCAGATCATTGTTCCACTCCGGATGTTGGTCACACAGTTTTCGCCCTGCCATTTTGCCCAAAGACCGTCCTACACTTGCCACCTCCAGGGAGTGCGTCAACCGGTTATGGACAAAAACACTTCCTGGTAAAGGAAATACCTGAGTTTTATTTTGCAGCCGTCGAAAAGGAGATGAAAAGATCAGCCGATCAAAGTCAACCTGAAAATCCGAACGGTTTTGATCCGGTGTTCCTGTACTGCCGGTGCGCACTCGGGAAATAAGCTGATGCCAGGTTGCGGTCATTACCTTTTATTATTCGGGGCCAAATCTACCAATTATCTATCTAGAATAACGGCGGCTTCTGGCTTTGGTTAATGATTCGTTAATTTAATAGTATTACTATCAGAAATTGAGCGCCTGTTAAACAAAACGATTATGGCAGAGGTTTTCAATTGGACAAAATAAGCGGAATTGAAAAATCAACTCAGACCCTTGCAGCGCCTGGGCAAATTGTTGGCCCTGGATCGCAAAGACATTACGTACATCTATCTCTATGCAATTTTTTCAGGGTTGATCACATTATCTCTGCCCTTAGGGATTCAGGCCATTATTGGTATGATCGCCGGTGGTAGTTTTTCTTCTTCCCTGGTCATCCTGGTATTTTTGGTATCCATTGGGATTGCCTTTGCCGGAATACTTACCGTCATGCAACTTACGGTCACTGAGACATTGCAACAACGCATATTTACCCGTTCAGCCATCGAGTTTGCCTACCGGATTCCACGATTTCGCATCCATGCTTTAGGAGAAGAATATCCTCCTGAGCTGGTGAATCGATTTTTCGATACCCTGACTGTACAAAAAGGTTTGCCAAAGATCCTGATGGATTTTTCCTCGGCCTTATTGCAGATAATTTTTGGATTGATTCTGATCTCTTTTTACCATCCGTTCTTTGTGTTCTTCAGCATCATCCTGCTTTCTTTTTTAGCAATAATCTTTTATCTCACGGGCCCGCGTGGACTACAGACCAGCCTGAAGGAAAGCAAATACAAATATCAGGTCGTGCATTGGCTGGAGGAAATAGCACGGAATATGATGAGCTTCAAACTTTCGGGAGACCGGAATTTCGGTATAGCAAAAACCGATCAGCTGACTGTCAATTATCTTCAGGCCCGCAAATCCCATTTTCGCATATTACTGACCCAGTATGGGGCTATTGTATTGTTTAAAGTTCTGGTAACCGGAGCTTTGCTGATCCTGGGATCCTTGTTGGTCCTTGATAACAAGATCAATATCGGACAGTTTGTCGCTGCGGAAATTGTGGTCATTCTGGTGATCAATTCGGTTGAAAAGTTAATCCTGAACATGGATGTCCTTTATGATGTTCTTACCGGTCTGGAAAAACTGGGTGCTGTCACCGACCTGCCCCTTGAAAGAAATGGAGGATCAACTTACTCAGACCTCGATACGCCTTCCGGTATGGACGTAGCCATTCATGATTTAACATTTTCCCACCCGGGTGCGGAAAAGCCAACATTCAAAAATTTCAACCTGCACATCCGTCCTAACGAGCGAATATGCCTGAGTGGAAACCAGGGCAGTGGTAAAAGTACTCTGATTCAACTGATCGCTGGGATGTTTGACGAATACCAGGGTGCCTTGCTCTATAATGGCATTCCATTTAAAAATATGGACCTGACCAGTATCCGTGCCCAGATAGGGGATTTTACCAATCAGGAAGAGTTATTCCGGGGAACTATCGCCGAAAACATCTGTCTGAGAACGCAGGGAGTAACTCTCACCGATATGATGTGGGCAGCCCGTCAGATCGGATTGGAGTCTTACATACAGCAACTCCCTAATGGATTTGAATCAACTTTGATGCCGGGAGGCCGCAACGTGCCGGAAAGCATCAGGACTAAAATTATCCTGGCTCGCGCTATCGTACGACTTCCCCGGTTATTGGCTTTGGAACCATTCGTAGAGAGCATGGCACAGGAAGATCGTTCAAAATTGATTGCTTTTGTTACGGATAAACATCAGCCCTGGACGCTGGTTGCCGTGACCAATGACCATGAATTTGCCCAATCCTGCGACCGCATCGTCATCCTGGAAGAAGGGGAGGTCGTCGCTCAAGGAAATTGGCAGGAATTACAGGGTAATCCCCATTTTCTCCGTGTTTTTAACACCATGAATAATTAAAAACCAAACCGGCTATGTTAAACATTTCAGAAAACAGCGTCCGTGAATACATCGACCAGAATCAGCTCAGGTCCATGCAGATGACGGATTTATTGCCGGCAAATCGTATGCTTAAACGGTTTCTTCTGGCGGTTCTGGCAGTCGTTCTGGTTGTCCTTTTTCTACCCTGGCGACAAAACATTCAGGCGAAAGGTAAACTCACAACCCTAAATCCTGATCAGCGTCCCCAGACCATTCATTCTACCATTGCCGGAAGGATAGAAAAGTGGTATGTAGCAGAAGGTCAAATGGTCCATGCAGGTGACACCATCGTACACCTTTCTGAGATCAAAACCGAGTATTTTGATCCGCAGCTTGTCGACCGGCTGAACCAACAAATAGAAGCCAAGACCGCATCCATACACAATTACGATCAAAAGGTCCTGGCGATGGATGACCAGATAGCTTCCCTGCGTAATGAGCTGCAATGGAAACAAAAGCAACTGGCCAACAAGCAGGTACAAACCGAATTGAAGGTATCTTCTGCGCTGGCTGATCAACAACAGATCATCGTAGCTGCAGATATAGCTGACTTTCAGTTCAGAAGGGCGGATACCCTGTTTCAAAAAGGGATAATATCCCTGACTGACCTGGAAAACAAAAAACAAAAAAAACAGGAAACCTCTGCCAAGCTAAACATCGCCGCCAATAAACTGGAGGAAGCACAACGGGAATTGGAGAACATCCGGCTGGAGGCAAATACCCAGCTAAACGAATACCAAAACAAGATCGCGAAAGCCGAATCCGACCGCTTCAGTACCCTGTCCAGTCGTTTCGACGCCGCCGCGGAGGTTCAGAAATTGCAGATTCAATACCAGAATTACAAGACCAGGAACACTTTCTATTACATCCTGGCACCCCAGGATTGTTACATCACCAAGGCACTCAAGCCAGGCATCGGAGAAACCATCAAGGAAGGGGATGCTGTGGTCAGTATCATGCCTTCGCATTACAACCTGGCTGTCGATTGGTACATCACACCGCCTGACATGCCGCTGATCCAATTGAATCAGGAAGTCCGCTTTATTTTTGATGGGTGGCCGGCAATTGTTTTCAAAGGGTGGCCGGATGCATCCTACGGAACTTTTCGGGGGAAGGTTGTTGCCATCGATAATACCATCAGCGACGGAGGTGTTTACCGCATTCTGGTAGCACCGGATCCGAATGCTCCTGCATGGCCGGAAAAACTCAGGATGGGCTCCGGTGCCAAAGGCATTGCATTGCTCAATCAGGTTCCGGTATGGTATGAGATCTGGCGCAAACTCAATGGATTCCCACCTGATTATTATCAGCCTGATACAAGCCCTTCTGCCAAGGATCTTAAAGCACCGGTCAAATCGATTGTAAAATGAGAAGGTTCGGATATATATTACTGGCACTCCTGACGACCTACACCCTAAATGCACAGCAAAAATCGGAGATTCAGTATGAAATCTTCAGGCAATATGTGATCAACCACCATCCGGTTGTAAAACAGGCTACCTTACTCAGCGATCAGGCTGCATCCTATCTACAGAAAGCAAGAGGAGCATTTGATCCAAAACTCTATACCGACTTTGAGCAGAAAACTTTTGCAGGCAAACGGTATTATTCCATCGGGGATGCCGGAGTGAAGTGGCGGATAGGCCTGGGGATGACCATAAAATCGAATTACTTGTGGTCAAATGGTGTTTACCTGAATCCGGAAAATGCTCTACCCCTCGCCGGACAGTGGAACCTGGGACTCGAGTTACAGGCCATTCAGGGATTGCTGATTGACGAGCGAAGGACGAGCCTGAGACAAGCACAGGTCATGCGGGAATCTTCTGAAAATGAACAGCTGATCGTGCTCAACAATCTACTGCAGGAAGCCGGCTACCAATACTGGCAATGGGTCTATACTTACCGTGCCTATGAAGCTTACCAGGAGACATTAGCCAAGAGCATAACCCGGTTTAATTGGATCCGAGAGCGATACCTACAGGGTGACCTGCCAGCGCTGGATACGTTGGAGGCCTGGATACAGGTTCAGACCCGGCGGAATGAGGTGCTGCAAGCCGACCAGGACCTCCAATCCAACCAACTGAAGTTAGCCGTCTTCCTCTGGCAAGACGATAAGATAGACCTCGAGCTGGCCCGGGTGCTGGTGCCGGTTGATCCGGATCCGGAATTGCCAGGTGATATGTTGCTTGAAGATGACGCGTTGCTTCAGGAATGGGTAGTATCCCATCCTGAGATGAAAGCATATGATTATAAGACTCAAATGCTTGACCTCGACCGAAAATGGACGAAAGAACAACTGAAACCTTCGCTTGCCGTTTCCTATCAACTGCTGGGTGATGGGTTCCAGCTGGCGCCACCTCTGCCCGATAGCGATCTGTGGCTAAATAATTCAAAATGGGGTGTACGCTTCGGTTTCCCTCTTTTTTTGCGGAAAGAAAGAGCAAATCTGGCATTGACAGATCAAAAAATAAGATCCGTGGAATGGGACAGCAAGCTGAAAGAAGGCGCCCTGATCAGCAAAATAAATACCTACCGGCAACAAGCATTGGCTGCCTATGAACAATGGGAACAACAAGAGTCCCTGATTGATAATCTGGAATTATTGCTAGAAGGTGAAACTGAAAAATTAAGATTGGGATCAAGTTCCGTGCTGGTCATCAATTTGCGGGAACAAAAGGTCATCGAATCACGGTTAAAAATGCTTAAGTGGAGGACAGATCTGGAAAAGGCTCTGGTTGGATGGCAGGCAGCGACTTTTAATGGTGGACTTTGATTAGCGGGTGATCTCGGGGCAAGCTACCTGTCCGAAGTAATAGACCAACCCCACACTCAGGAAAGTATAATTGTCACCGGTTCGCCGGTCTCCACGCTGCCTTCCCGGGTCACCCAGCTTGGGGTCAGTGGTCGACCGGTCACTCAGTATCAATGCCAGCGGATCACGCTGACTGGCTAAAACCAGCGGGTCAGGATAAGTCGTGCTTACATCATCCAGGTAATCGGTAAATAGCTTGCGGATACCAAGTTCAAGGTTCATAGACCAACGATAGCTCAGGTCAAATTTCAACCCGAAAGCGGTACTGATCCCAAAGGTAGAAAGACGGTATTCATCTCCCGGGAGCTGCCCTTCGGTACCTAGTGGTTGCAGATCGTACCAGGTGCCTTCATAAAGTGCTTTGGGCCGGAAATGGGTAAATTGCAATCCTGCTGCCAGGTAGGGGGAGAAAAAGTCATCGTAAGATCCGTGAATGTACGGCAGGAAATTAAACTCCAATTGACCGGCCATTTCCAGTAAGCTGGAACGAAACATCAGATTGCGGGTGTGCTCAAAATAATTATCGGAACGCGCATCATCGGCACGCACCAGTCCGTAATTTCCGGAAAATTTCCAGGCTAGCCGTTCATTGAAGTTGTAGCGAAAGATCATTCCGCCGGCCGGACCGGGCTGACCCAAATCAAATTGAGTATTCAGGTCCCCAAAATAATTGGCAACACCCAGCCAACCACCCACCTCGGGCCCTCGCTGGGCATGTGCTTGCCACAACAACATAAGGAGGGATAATGTCAGGATTACCTTTCGAATGCTTCGCATGAAAAATTTTGCTTTCCAGCCACGTTTTAAAACGATGACGATGCACAAATGTTATCCATCAAAGTGCTAAAATTAGGCCAAAGTAAGTCTGAGTCGCTTAAATATGCTCTAATTTGTTAATACTTGCCCGGTTTGTGTGGAGTCCGGTCAATTCTTTTTGAAGATTTTATCCAGGATGTTTTTCAATTTGGATTCTTTCTGAATGCGCCGGCTCGGCCGCGGTCTTCGCTTGATGGTAGCATCCGCAGTTACCGTATCCGTCACGGTCGTACTATCCTGTCCATGAAATAAGCCCGCTAAAAATTCCTGCCAGGGCGCATACTCGGATTCCTCCATGAAGTCCGGGCAATCGTAAGCCCACTCTTCGGGGACCTCCGGGAAATTGCCATTCAATCCACTCTGGTATTTTTTATACCTGGACATCTTTCCGAATGTGCGGGCCCAGATGGGGAGAGCCATGTAAGCTCCCTGGCCTAAGCTCAGCGACCGGAATCGAACCAGAGGCGATTCCCCGCCAACCCATGCTGCGGCCACATACCCCGGTGTAAATCCGGCAAACCACCCATCGGTCTGATCTTGCGTGGTCCCGGTCTTTCCGGCCATCGGGCCTGAAAATCCATAGGCCGTTCGGAGTGAACTTGCCGTTCCCCGGTTTACTACATTGGCTAACATATTAATTAGTACGGCATCCAATTCCGGGTCCATAGCTTGATTTCCGCCGGCTTCCGGGGCTTCATACAATAGCTCGCCCTGCGCATTTTCTACCCTGACCAGGTAGTGTAGATTACGCCTGGCCCCCTGATTGGCAATGGTCTGATAGGCTTGAACGATCTCCCACAGGCTGACCTCAGCCGTACCCAGGAAGATGGATGGCACTTTAGGGATCGGACTGGTAATCCCGACCCGGCGGGCATAATCGCGTACTGAATCAACACCAATATCGTAACCCAAAGCCACGGTCACCGTATTGATGGAATGTGCCAAAGCGCCCTGCAATGAATACAAACCACCGTAATTGCCCTCGGCATTTTCCGGCGTCCAGTTGTCAAAATCCGGATAGGTAGTCAACTGATTGTCCAGATAATCACATGGTCCATAGCCTGCTTCGAGAGCACTGGCATAGACAAAGGGCTTGAATAAGGATCCGGCCTGCCGGCGGGACAGGACGTGATCGTAGTGGAAAAACCGGCTGTCAATTCCACCGATCCATGCCTTGATTTCACCATTATGGGCATCCGCCAATAAAAAGCCGGTCTGCAATAAAGCAAAAGCATAGCGCAATGAGTCGTAAGGGCTAAGCAGCGTATCAACCGCACCGTCATAGGTAAACAACCTCATCTCCACTGGTTGCCGCAATAGGCTGTCAATGGTCTTATTGTCATGACCTTCTTTTTTCAGCTGGCGGTATCTTGGAAGGTCGTGCCATAAGTTGGTGAAGGTTTCACTTTTTTCCCATGGGCGTGCCCGCTTGCTCCAGTGTTTTTCAAAATCATTCTGCAGGCGCTTCATATGGTCTTGGACAGAAGCTTCCGCCAATTCCTGGATGGTAGGATCAATCGTGGTATAGATCTTCAGGCCATCGGTGTACAAATTATAAGGATGCTCGCGGTCTTTATTGATGCTTTCGAGGATGTCTCCCAGCTCCTGCCTCAGGTGTTCGCGGAAATAGGTGGCAATGCCACTTTGATTGCCCTCAGGGGTATATTCATAGACCAGAGGTAATTCCTGTAAGGAGTCCAGCGATAAGGAGTCCAGGTATCCGGCTTTGTCCATTTGCAACAAGACCACATTACGCCGTTCCTTAGCCCGATCTGCATTCCGCTCCGGATGATAAAAAGTAGTTGCTTTCAACATGCCCACCAATAAGGCCGCTTCCTCAATGGATAATTTCTCCGGGCTTTTTCCAAACAGCTGTGATGCCGCCGCTTTGATCCCATACGTCGTACCTCCAAAGGAAACGGTGTTCAGGTATAGTGTCAGGATGTCTTCTTTGGAAAAATATTTTTCAAGGCGTTTTGCTGTGATGATCTCCCGAACCTTGTTGATAGGCATGGAGAAAAACCAATATCGCTTACGTGGGAATAAATTCTTGGCCAATTGCTGGGATATTGTGCTGCCCCCGCCGGACCCGCGATCCTGTAACAGAATCGTTTTAAAAAACACGCGCACCCAGCTCCGCAAATCAACACCATGATGTTGGTAAAAACGTACGTCCTCTGTAGCAACCAGGGCATCAATGACATGTGAGGAGATCTCGGAGAAGGTAGCATTGGTCCGGTTTTCTACAAAATATTTACCGATCAATTCCCCGTTCGTTCCATAGATCAGGCTTGCATTGGGGTTTTTGATTTGTTCGAACTGGGCTGCTTTGGGAAGCCGACCGAACAAACCGATCCAAACGAATAAAATAAACAGAACCAGAGCGGCGATGCCACCTCCAATGCACCGAATACCCCATTTGATCCAAAAAGCCCTCGGTTGGGCACGTAAATAGTTCCAACCCTCAAGGAGTCGATTTCGGCTTTCAAGATACAGGGACTTCCAGTTGATTTGCATGGCACCAAATTAACGATTGCCTGTTAACGATTATTTCAGAATAACCGAGAGAATATGATGTGAATGAATCGGGCCAAATTGCTCGAGGTGCAACCGGTAAAATAACAACAGGTGTTCCAGCAATTCCATCCGGCTTGCTTTGGGGATACGGATCTCATGGGAAGATTCAAGATTTAATTGCATGACCTGATCCAGGGTAGCACTGAGTTCGGGCTCGAGGTAATAACGATGATAAGGAGCTTCCCGTAGGAATATCCCTTCCTGAAGGTCAAAATACCATGCGCCGCTTTCAGGTGCCGGTTGGATCTGGAACCCGATCAACCGGCCCAGTTCAAGCAAATAGATCAATGGAAATAGCGCTAGACCCTTATCCGATTCATCCAAATGGATAAGGGCACTGAAAATAAAGTCAAATAGTTCCTGGTGAGCTTCCGATTCTCTCAGGGCACTACGGGTAACTTCCAGGACAAACTGGCCGATGGCACTCTTGGCCACTGAAAATGGCAGCTGGCGAAATGGCCAGGCGCTCTTCATTTCCTTCACCTTGGCGAGGGTGGTTGTCCTCTTATCGTAGGCGACCACCTCCACCAGACTCATCACCTGGACCAGTGCGGGGGCAACTGAGGGTTTGGATTTGCGGACTCCATGGACCATAAACGACTTTAGCCCCTGTTCCTCTGTAAAGATATCCAGGACAAAACTGCTCTCTCCGTACTTGACTTGTCTGAAGACGATGCCTCTGGTTTTGATTAACATCCGGCTAATTCTCTATAGCAATATGACTTCTCAGCCTCTATTTTACTTGCCCAACCCGTTAAATGTATATTAAACCCTGGACTTTGTACCTTGATTTTGGCTGATCATGCGTTTATGTCCTGGATTTAGGAATACATACCTAATCCCCATCAGGCCGACGTGAACATAAAGTTTGATGAGCGGTTAGGATGATTGAATTTGGGCGGACACATCCTTTGATGAACTACCCCGTAAAAGATTCTCGCATAATCCGTTTTTAGCACTGCTGCTTCTTTATCCGGAAGCAGCAGTTGTTGTTTTAACGGGTAGCCAACAAATTGTCCAATCTTTTTTCCCACGATATCCATTGTCCCTGTGGCCACGGTTGACACAACTCCAGACTGGCGATGGCTTCCTGAATGGAAAATAGTTCGCTCTGACGGATCACCGCCAAATTTTTTATCTGAAGCCGGTGAGCTATGTACTCCTGTTCCGGTTGCCCCGGAGTGGGGACCATGATGGCGGTCTTTTCCAAAATCATAAGATCCATGATCGTCGAATATCCAGCCCTGCAAATAATCGCCTTGCTGCGCGCCATGAGATTATTGAGCGCTTCTGCCGGCAGGTGCGGGAGGATGGTCAGTCGATCGGTGGAAGGTATGGCATCGGGATCAGCTCCGGGCAGGCCACGCAATAACACCATTTTCCGGTAAGGTAATCGGACCTCCTCCTGCAGAAAAAAATTTTCCCAGCGGGTGCGGGCGGGCTCGGGGCCGGAAAGCAAGACCAACAATTCAATATCCTGAGGCAAGTCACTTTTCGTAAACCGGGACAACGGACCAATCGCATGAATTCTGGGGTCGTTTGTCTCGGTCATATAACCGGTCAGATGATGGGGCGGTGCAAAATCCGGTACCCAAATCTCCCGATATGGCCTGAAATAGCTCCTCAACCAGGGATTGATCAGTTTTGTGGTCCATTGACCGATCGGCAACTGAACCTGATGGGTGATCAAAATCGAAGGGATGTCCGGGTGCCAAATCCCGTACCGGTTATCCGAAATAATGGCCCGAAACCGGTTACGTTTCGCTCGATCAAGGATGAGCTGATGCTCCTCTCTGATGACCTTCTGGATCCCGGGTATCTGCTTGATCAACGAAATCAAAACCGGTTTACGATAATGGACGCCATAACCCGGTAACTCCCAGCTTTCCAGTTGGGGAAATTCTCTACGCAACAGCTCCAGAGCCAATCCATCCGATGCAACGGTTACTCCAAAACCACGATCCAGCAGTCTGCGGATGACCGGAATACTTCTCGTTGCATGTCCCAGCCCCCAGTTCAGGGGAGCGACCAGAATTTGCGGTTTTGCCGGTTCCATACCGGAAAACTAGCTTAATTCAGCCGAATCTCATCCTGGTTGCCATCGTAAAAGGCGTAGTCCGTAAGATTTAACTCATCTTCCACTTTGATCCGGATCCACTTGCGGTATTTCATATACCATTTCTTCTGCTGGTTCCAGAATCCCCGTTTGAGATAAGCTTCTATATACGGATGGACATGGATGTTCAGGGAAATATTCGGACGAGATTGCAGGATAAACTGCAGATCGCGTTCGATCTCTTCCAGCAGAAGGATGGTCGGTTGCACCTTACCTGTTCCATTACAGGTAGGACACCGTTCTTCCGTATTGATCTTCAATTCCGGACGTACCCGCTGCCTGGTGATCTGCATTAAACCGAATTTGGACAAGGGCAGTACGGTGTGCTGCGCCCGGTCCGAGCTCATGAATTCCTTCATGGCTTTGTACAGTTCCTGCTTATGATCGCGATCGCGCATATCGATAAAGTCGACGATGATCAGCCCTCCGATATCACGCAATCTCAGTTGGCGTGCGATTTCCTGAGCAGCTTCCAGGTTTACTTTGATCGCCGAGGTTTCCTGGTCGCCCTGGATCAGCTTGGGTCCGCTGTTCACATCGATAACATGCATTGCCTCGGTATGCTCAATGACGACATATGCTCCGCTGGGCATCGTGGATGTTTTACCAAATGAACCTTTGATCTGGCGATTGATACCAAACGCATCGAAGATAGGCCGGTTGCCTTTGTACAATTGGATGATTTTTACCTTTTCCGGAGCTGCTCCTTCCATAAATTGTGTGATTTGTTGCTGCATGGTGCGCGAGTTCACGACAATCTTGGTAAAGGAATCATTCAGGATATCCCGGAGAATGGAAGAGGTCTTATCCAGTTCACTCAGCAATTTCACCGGCGGCTTTGCATGATAGGCCTGGCTATAGATGGTCTTCCATTTTTCCAGCAACATCAGCAGCTCTTCGTGCAAATCGGCAACGCCTTTACCGATGGCTGCCGTCCGGATGATCAGCCCAAAATTCTTAGGCTTGATGGATTCTGCCAGCGTCTGAAGGCGCTTTCGTTCCTCCTTATTAACCACCTTCTTGGATACGGCAACCATATCAAGGAATGGGGTCATGACCATATATCGACCGGGAAGCGTCAGTTCGCAGGATAGTCGCGGTCCTTTGGTGGAGATGGGTTCCTTGAGGATTTGTACCAGGATGGGTTGTTTCTTTTTCAGCACCTGGGAAATCTTTCCACCTTTGAAGATGTCCGGTTCAACCTTAAATTTTTCCAACAGGTGTGTCTGAAGGTTTCCATTCATGGAGCCTTCGGTAAATTTTAAGACGGATCGCAGTTTGGGGCTAAGATCCGTGTAGTGGAGGAAGGCATCGCGTTTGTGACCAATATCGATGAACGCAGCATTCAAGCCGGGCATAAGTTTTTGGACCCGGCCGAGAAATACGTCACCAACAGAAAAATTGTTATTGGTCCGCTGTTGATGCAACTCCACCAATCTGCCATCTTCCATCAGCGCAATTTCCACGCTGGAGCTGGAAGAATCAATGATCAGTTCTTTTTTCAACTTAACGGCATTTGATGGCCGTGTACAAGCAAGGAAAGCACAAGATTCATGCTAATTTGAATCTTGTGCTTACGTCATTATCTTAATCAATCCCCGATAAACGGGGTCAGGCGGAGTTTGATAATAATTTAGGTGGGCAGTCTACAAAAAGTAAGAATATGACCTTGCTAGATCTACACAAACCAGATCTACAAACTATCTATTCTTCTTCTTATGTCTGTTCTTACGAAGACGCTTCTTGCGTTTGTGTGTTGCGATCTTATGTCTTTTACGTTTTTTACCACAGGGCATAGTCAAATAATTTTATGTTTTAATCAATTACATTTCTGTTGAGCCTGGGCTGCCCTATCGGCATCGCCAAGGTTTTTATAAACATCAACGAGCAAACAATTAATTCCCGGTGCGTCCGGGTTAAGCTCGAGCACCCGCTCAAAGCGCTGTTTGGCCCGCTCGTATTGTCCTGTCTTCACCGCTAATTTGCCCAACGCACTCAGTATGGCAACGTTATCGGGGTTCTTTTGTTCCAACTCTCGGAGCGCCAGAATGCCTTTCATCGGATTATCCTGGGGAGGTACTTCCGTATAAACCAGAGCCTGGTTAATGCGATAGGATACCTCATCCGGGTTCAGCGAAATGGCCTGCTCAAAGGCATCCAAAGCCCGGTTGGCACAGAAATCACGGATCTTCGGATCTTCATTTCGCAAACCGTAGCTATAGGTCGATCCGGTAATGCCCCAGGCTTCGGCAGTCGCTTCGATATCGGCTACTTTCTGCGCGTAATACCCGGCAATGGCGTAATTCTGGTGGTCAAACCAGGCAGAAGATAACTCCTTGTATGTCTCGGCGTTCAGGCTATCTTCCGGCTGCAAGGACCGTTCCAGATTCTGTAAATAAATCCGGGAAGACTCATCTAGTTTTGGCAGCGCCTCATCAAAGAGGGCATTGATGTTTGTACTTTCAAATTGATTGAGCCGGGACTGTTCCACAACTCGCTGAGTGCTTGGCTTGATATCAAATCCAAAATAAAGGATGATTATGGCTGCCAAAGCCACCCCTATACTTACGTAATAATTGATCGGTTTGGACCGGAATGGTGTCATGGATTAATCCTCATCATCCTCATCGCTTCCATCGTCATCCTGAGGGATGGGAGCATTGTCTTTCACCTGCTCAACAAATACTTTGGCCGGCTTGAAGGCCGGTATACAGTGTTCCGGAATCTCCAGAGCAATGTTCTTTTTTATATGACGGCCGATCTTTTTTGCCCTCTTTTTGATCACAAAAGAGCCGAATCCTCTGATGTACACGTTCTCTCCGGTGGACAAGGAATCTTTCACTTCTTTGAAAAAGGTTTCCAACGAAACCAATACATCCACCTTGGGAACACCTGTTTTCTCGGAGATGGCAGTAACTAAATCGGCTTTTCTCATCGTTATTTGTTTGGTTTTTAACTAGTTACAAGAGAATAGTTGCAAAAAAAAGCGTGGCAAATTTCGTAAAATTCTAAAATTATCAAAAGAAACAACAACCTTTTTATAGAAACAGGTCGGAAATAAGTATTTGAATAGTAAGGACTTGTGTTTTTGGCTGGTATGGGCTCAGGGTTGTGAAGGAATTGATTTAACTTTGCGGCCACGTATTAAAATGAAGCAGGTATGATCGTATCCATGACCGGATATGCCAAGGTAAAAGGCAGCTTTGGAACCAAAGAAATCACGGTTGAAATCAAATCATTAAACAGCAAATACCCGGATCTCCGGGTAAAAATTCCATTTGCCTACCGTGAAAAGGAAATCGAGCTGCGCAAGATGGTCCAGGAACGGATCCAGCGCGGCAAAATCGAGATGACCATCCTGCTTAACGGCAGTTCCGATGAGAGTTTCTCCATCAATCGACCCCTGTTTAAGCAATTTTATACCCAGTTGACCGAGATCAGCCGCGAATTGGGCGCCCACAGCACCGACTTCATCCCTTCCATCATGCGCATCCCCAATGTGGTGACGGTCGCAGACGAAGATATCTTAGTAGCCGAATGGGAGACCGTATCCGCCCTGGTTCAGCAAGCCTGCGCTTCCCTGCTTGAACATATGGTTGAAGAAGGAAGAGCCCTGGAAATCGATATGCAGGAACGGGTTTTGGCCATCATCGCATTGCTTCAGCAAATTGAGCCTCTGGAAGAAACCCGCATCCAGGCTATCCGGACACGCCTTAATAAAGATCTGAATGATCTGATCAATGATGTGAAATTTGACAAAAACAGGTTCGAACAAGAGATCCTCTATTACCTTGAAAAACTGGACTTCACGGAAGAAAAGGTCCGCCTCACCCAGCATGCCCAATATTTTAATGATGTCCTCGCTCAGGACGAAGTACTCAAGGGCAGAAAGCTGGGATTTATCACGCAGGAAATGGGCCGGGAAATAAATACCCTGGGAGCCAAGGCGCAACATCCCGATATCCAGCGCTATGTGGTTCAAATGAAAGACGAACTGGAAAAAATCAAAGAACAACTGGCAAACATCATGTGATGCAGCAAGGTAAAATGATCATATTTACCGCACCCTCCGGAGCGGGTAAATCAACCATCGTGCATCACCTGCTCCAAGTCTTTCCCCAACTGGAGTTCTCCATTTCGGCAACAACCCGCCTGCGACGGCCACACGAAGAGAATGGGAAAGATTATTATTTTGTAAGCAAAGAAGAATTCCGGGCCTGGATTGCCGATGGCGCCTTTGTCGAATGGGAGGAGGTTTATGAAGATCAGTTCTACGGAACCCTGCGCCGTGAAATCGAACGGATTTGGCACGAAGGGAAACACATCGTATTTGACATTGACGTGCGGGGAGCAACGCATCTTAAAGAAGCCTACCCGGACCAGTCACTGGCTGTTTTCGTGAAACCTCCGTCTTACGAAATTCTGGTCGAAAGACTCATAAAACGCCGTACTGAAAACGAACAATCGCTGAAAAAACGATTGGAACGGATTAAGAAAGAATTGACGTATGAAACAAAATTTGATGTAGTTTTACTCAACGACCAATTAGACATAGCATTTAAAGAAGCCGAAAAGATCGTAGCCGATTTTATTGAGGTCAAAGCTGAAGATGGAAACATTAATCACGCGTGACATAAAAGTAACCGTAGAAACATTCTTCCAGGTCGAATATTCACGGCCTCTGGCTGACCAGTATGTCTTCTCCTATCGCATTACCATCGAAAATCACGGACCCCGCACGGTTCAGCTGCTTGAAAGGCACTGGCACATCCTGGATTCTGCAGGCAATCACCGCGAAGTCAAGGGGGAAGGCGTGATCGGCAAACAGCCCATTTTGGAAAAAGGTCAGTTTCATCAATACGTATCCTGGTGTCCCCTGTCCACGATGGTTGGTAAGATGTACGGAACATACACCATGCGCTACATCGATGACGACGAACATTTTATCGTTCAGATTCCGGAGTTTCGCCTTGCCGCAAGCTATATCCTAAACTAGCCGGATAGGCGGTAATCAACCTATCTCTCCGTTTACACCGTCAAAATTGAAGCAAGGCCTTCAGATTGCGCCGGTCGACAAGCCACACCAATGCCACAAATGCTACCAGCAGGAATGTATTCAAAATAAAGATCACTAGAGTACCCGTGATATAAAGGCGTAACAACTCGCTCACCCCGAACAACATCAGGGCTCCTGCCAGATATGCTGCCATTCGTCGCAAATCATAAGGAATCCTGAAATAGCGCTGACCGGTCACATAGGTCGCTAAAGCCATGAATGAAAAACATGCCAGCGCTGCATAGGCAGAGCCGATATAGCCGGTATGCCATACCTTGAGGGTGAAGTAATTAACCAGATAAGTAACCACCACGCCGCCAATGCCTATCAATGCGCCCAGTCCGGTGCGGTCCTTCAGCTTAAACCAAATGGAGAAATTGTAATACAGGCCCAGAAAGACATAAGCTACCAGCGAATACGGGATGATGGTGAGTCCAGCCCGGTAATTCCGGCCGATCAGGATCTGGATCTGATCCAGGTACAGCAAAATACCCAGCATCAGCACGGATGCAGCCAGCGTAAATGCCTGTGCCACCCGTGCATAGATGGTACGTGCATCCAGATGATCGGACTGGCTGAAAAAGAAGGGTTCTGCTGCATAGTTAAAGGCCGTAGCGAACAGATTCATCAGGATCGCAATCTTCACTGCCCCATTGTAGATACCCGAATCGTCAAATCCTACCCAATTCGCTATGAGCAGCCGGTCCGCAAACAAATTAACCATACTGGCCGCGCCAACCACCACCAGCGGTGCCGCATAAATCATCATTTTCCGGGCCAGCGCCCGATCAAAAGTCCAGGTGCGAAAATGGAAGTAGGGAATCATGAATACCGCAATCGCGGCACTAGCCAGCAAATTTGCCAGAAACACATAATCCATTAGGCGGTTTT
This sequence comes from Lewinellaceae bacterium, assembly GCA_020636355.1. Classification (GTDB taxonomy): domain Bacteria; phylum Bacteroidota; class Bacteroidia; order Chitinophagales; family Saprospiraceae; genus JAGQXC01. Next base: position 265,090 of record JACJYB010000004.1, read on the forward strand.
TGTCCACCCAGCCTTGCCAAAAGTGGTGCCCGTGGTCGGCCAGCCAGGGGATCATCTCGAGAAACAGGAAGATGAGCGCTATATTGATCACAACATTCAAGACCTTGACCGCTGCAAAAAATAAGGGCCTCCCCTCCAGTCGCAGCCGGGCAAAAGGTACGGCAACTACCGCATCAAGCAAGGTTATAGCTACAAACCATTGTACAATGTAATATTCATCCGGGTTAGCACTAAGGATGTCCGCCAGCGGACGGGCAAATCCAAAAATAAGGGCACTTAATAGCACGGAAATGCCTGCGACGATGATTAATGCTGTCCCAAATGCGGATTCTCGCTGCTGCTTCTGATTGCCAAACCGAAAAAATGCCGTCTCCATACGAAACGAAAAGATCACCAGGATAAATGCGGTAAAGGCATAATAGGTGCCATGCTTGGCATAGATGTTCTCCGGAAACTTGCGCGTCAGGTAGTAAGTGATGACCAGATAGTTCAATATCCGTGGCAGGATATTGCTCATCCCATACAGAATGGTTTCGCCGGCTAATTTCTTGATAAACGCCATAATTCCGCCCGCAATGTTACTGAAATTCCGTCGCTTTCCAGCACTCCCTGTTGGCCGGATAAAATATACCGGCACCTTTATAATCAAGGTCACAAAAGGTGCTGCTCATCCTGGATGGACACCTGGATCAAAATGGCGCCTATTTAACCGCATCACTTTACACGCCGGCTTACTCACCTCTCCGATCGTTGATTTCTGAGGGTTAATTGGGCGAAAAGCAATACCTTCGCCATCCTACCCTTTTCATCATTAAGTTTCGCAAATACATGAATATTGAACTTCTAAAAGCGGTCTGTGAAACTCCCGGAGCTCCAGGTTTTGAGGACCGGATCCGTACGTTGATTCTCCATGAAATCAAGGATTTGGTTGACTCTTATTCCATTGATGCTATGGGTAATATCCTGGCTGTTCGCAAAGGCATGGAATCAAAAAAAGTCATGGTCACTGCCCATATGGATGAGATCAGCTTCATCGTCACCCATATTGATGACGATGGTTTTCTCCGTTTTCATACGCTGGGAGGCTTTGATCCGAAAACACTGACTTCGCAGCGCGTTATTGTCCATGGTAGAAAAGACCTGATCGGTGTGATGGGTTCAAAACCCATCCATTTAATGACCGCCGAAGAACGTAATAAGGTGGCGCAAATCCAGGACTATTTCATCGACCTGGGTATGACCAAGGAGGAAGTGCTAAAATTTGTGGAGGTTGGCGACCCCATCACGCGTGAGCGCACGACCATTGAAATGGGCGATTGCATCAATGCCAAGTCTCTGGATAACCGCATCTCCGTATTTATTTTAATTGAGACCCTAAGGGAACTTAAAAGTCAGGCCCTGCCCTATGACCTGGCCGCTGTGTTTACGGTCCAGGAAGAAGTGGGGTTACGGGGGGCAATGGTGTCCGCACACGCCGTGGATGCTGATTTTGGGATAAACCTGGATACGACCATTGCTTTTGATGTGCCCGGGGCTAAACCACACGAAATGATTACCTCCCTGGGTAAAGGAACAGCCATCAAAATTATGGATGGCAGTGTCATCTGTGACCACCGGATGGTCCGCTATCTAAAGAAAACGGCTGGAAAACATAACATTACCTGGCAGCCAGAAATCCTGACTGCGGGAGGGACAGATACCGCCTATGTTCAACGCATGGGAAAGAAGGGAACCATCGCCGGCGCCATTTCCATCCCCACCCGTCACATTCATCAGGTTATTGAAATGGTACACAAACAGGATGTCCGGAATTCCATTGAATTGTTAAAGTTTGCATTACTGGATTTTCCTACATTCGCATGGGGATGGGATGAACGTACCAACTGAAAAACCAAACAATTTATGGACTGGAAAGAAACACCACAAAGCCTGCATGCCGAATTTGCTTTTGTAGACTTTGCCGAAGCATTCTCCTTTATGACTGAAATTGCCTTCCACGCTGAAAAAGCCAATCACCACCCGGATTGGAGCAATTCCTGGAACCGGGTGACCATCGACCTCTGTACACACGACGCCGGAAACATTGTCACGGAAAAAGACCGCAAGCTGGCCGCAATCATATCAAAAGTCTACCTCAAATATCAACAAGGACATAAATCATGACGCATTGGCGGGACACCAAATTACCGGGCGTTGGCACGACCATTTTTACCCGTATATCCCGCCAGGCGAAAGAACTTGGTGCCATTAACCTTTCCCAGGGATTTCCCGATTTCATGCCAGACCAGCATCTACTGGATCTCACCCACCAGGCTATGCTCGAAGGTGCTAACCAATATGCTCCGCTGGCAGGGGTCCCTGAACTGCTCCAGGTTATTCACGAACATCTGCGCACCACTTATGACGTAAATTATGATCCCCAAAATGAAATAACCATTACTGCCGGGGCTACGCAGGCCATTTATACGGCGCTGAGCACGTTGGTCTATCCGGGCGATGAAGTATTATTTTTTGAACCTGTATTTGATTCTTACCGGCCAGCCATACTTACCCACCTGGGAGTTCCGGTCCCTATTGTTCTGGATCCGCCCTTTGAAGCTCTGGACTGGGACCAAGTCCGGTCCGTCATAACCAAGCGAACCCGAGGTGTGATCATCAACTCCCCGCATAACCCTTCCGGGTACGTCTGGACCGATGCGGACTACCGCGAACTGGAACAGATCGCTCAGCAATACGACTTGTGGGTGATCAGTGACGAGGTTTACGAGCATCTGGTTTACGACGGTGCCCGTCATCTGACAGCACTTGCCTACGAAGGGCTGCGTGACCGTTGTCTAACCTGTTTTTCGTTTGGCAAAAGCCTTCATGTCACCGGTTGGAAAATTGGTTATATCGTGGCCACCGCAACCCTCACTGCTCGTTTCCGGCAGGTGCACCAGTTTACCGTCTTCGTGGTCAACCATCCGGCCCAGGCAGGTATCGCAAAATACGTCGCCATGCACCATCCCTTTAAGCAGTTGGCACCCTTTTTCGAACAGAAGCGAAACCTGTTGATGAAGCAGCTTGACCCTACTCCATTTAAGGTGATACCTACGCAGGGTACCTATTTCATGGTCGCCGACTATCGTGCTATCCGCGACATTCCGGATGAAGAATTTGTCAGCTGGCTGATGGAGAGCTATGGCATTGCAACCATCCCATTGTCTGCATTTTATTCGGCACCAAATGATTTGCGGCTGGTACGATTCTGTTTTGCCAAAAAGGAGGAGACCCTGCTGGAAGCAGGACGACGTCTACGCGCCCTCGGATAACGGGAATTCTAATACGATCGTCTGCTTCAAGAGGGCTGGAGGGAACACACAGCATGTCTCAGAGGATCATTTTTTATGACCCAAATAATTCAGGATAGGGAAGTCAAACCCCAATAATTGAATCCGGCAATTAAAGCCAGATAAATTAAACTATTTAATACAAGTGCACCCTTGATCCAGCGTTTATTCTCTTTCGATTTTAGCATCAGGACACTATAAACCAGCAGAGGAATTAATGCAATTAAAAGAAAATATGGAATATAAGATGACAGGCTTATCAGGAACGAACTGTAATGTTTGTAAGGCGCATCAAAATAATACACATTTACATTAGTGGCAAGAACAAATAAATATCCAATTAATATAACATTAATCATTGCGCTGAATAAATAGATTCTATCAAATCTGTTGCATTCTGACTTAAAGAAATAATGCATCAACAACAATAAGGCAAAAGTAAAGAGAACACCAGCCAATAAAACCAAAAGAACGCGCAAGGCCGGTGTATTAAATGGTGTTTTATAGGTCTTTAGTCGTTCAAATTCCGCGTTGACCGGGAATAAATCAGCTACTTGCAACATATGGTCCCCTTTGGCCAACTCCTGGGATAAGTTAAATTGCACCGTACCATCGAAATTATGGTAAAAATAAAGATTTACCAGACCGTGCTTACCATCCCAGATGGAAGTAAGCAACGTGCCATCACCATTCCGGTTTCTGCATACATGCATGGTATCCGACAAAGCGGTACAATAGGCTATCGATGCTTCCAGAGGATGTGCTTTTAAAAAATCATCACCATTGCGGTAGCGGTCAAGATTTCTTGCACTGGCTGGATCGGTAATCGACGGACAGAAATTGGATAAAACATAGGACGACTTATTCCCCTCTATCAGATTATACGGCTCTACGACCAAATATTTTCCTGATTGGTCCACGTAAATAAAGACATCTTCAATAAAAAAGCTGTGGTCGTATTGTTCAATGTAGCGTTTGACCTCATCCACTGATCTGCATTGGTGCAGGATACCTGAGAGATATTCCACTTCATTGGTAATTGCTTTTTTTGCAATAATTTGTTCCTCCTGACGGGGATAATAAGATGCCAGTCTGGAGAAGACCAATCCGGCTTCATTCATCCCGGATTGCGGAGCGATCCGGCTTTGCCCTACCCTTCTTGATCCGGTAAATGCCGCGCCGTATCCGTGATCATTTTTTGCGTTTTCAAACCAGATGCTGGAGGTGGTTCTCCACGCATCTTCATTGCAACCAACCATTGTCTTACCGTCAACGGTAATTTTGTACATGCTGCATGCTATTGTGGGATTGGAATTGGCTAATAAAGCAAAGAGAAGGAGCGTTCTGAAATATTGCATAACTTTCAAAACGGAGGATCATCCAATTAATTGCACGGCAAAAAACTTTAATTTCACCTAAGAAAATGCCTATTTTTTCTTACTGGTTAAAAAAGCAACCAGTGCATACGCCCCGACAATCAGTAAGAGATTAAATGCGAAATTCATAAGCGTGTCGCTGACCGAATGAGACTTACGGTCAATCGCGATAAATATATAAACTGCGTAAGCCATTGCGCCGGATAAAAGCAGCCACCCCATCAAAGAGATTGGTACAAAAAAGATTTCCGTTCTTTTAAACCAGATGGTATTCATAGCTCCATTATTTTATTATCATCTACTTCCATGCCTCAGGGAATACTCCCGGGTCAAATCCCCATAACATGGGAAGAAAGAAATAGACAATGATCGTTAGCAATAGGATGGATAAAATGTTCATCCAAATGCCGGTACGCACCATGTCCGGAATACGCAAATAGCCGGAGCCGAAAACGACCGCATTCGGAGGTGTGGCCACCGGTAACATAAACGCACAGGAAGCCGCTACGGTAGCCGAAACCATCAGGATATAAGGATGTACGTCAATACTCAGCGCCATCGGTGCCAGGATAGGCAGGAGCATGGCCGTCGTCGCCAGATTGGAGGTAATCTCCGTCAGGAAATTGACGGCGGCGATCAGGATCATGACCAGAATCAACATGGCGATTCCATGCAATAGCGTCAGGTGGTTGCCTATCCATTCCGCCAGTCCTGTGGAGGTAAATCCTTCTGCGATAGCCATTCCACTACCAAAGAGCAAAATGATGCCCCAGGGCAATTTTACCGCTTCTTCCCAGCGAAGTATACTGCGACTTCTATCCTTAACGGGCAGTAAAAAGAGTACAACGGCTGCAGCGATGGCGATAATCGTATCGTCAAGTCCCGGCAGGATCCTGGTTAATAAAAAGGAGCGCGTGATCCAGGCAAATGCAGTAACCAGGAATACGGCCAGGACACTTTTCTCTTCGTAGCTGATCTTACCCAGGCGCTGCAACTGCCGGCGGATCTCTTCACGGCCTCCGGGAAACGACTTGTCCCGGAAAGTAAAAGCAAACCGGGTCAGATAAACCCAGCAAATAAATAGAAGCAAAATTGAGATTGGCAGTCCGAATTTCAGCCAGGTAGCAAAGGTTAACTCGACACCGTACATATTCTTCAGTACGCCGGCCAGCACCAGGTTGGGCGGTGTGCCAATCAGTGTCGCAATACCGCCAATGGATGCCGAATAGGCTACCGAAAGCATCAATGCCTTACCGAAAATGGCGTTTTCATCCTCGGAAGTCTCCGGGTTATCTTTTAGTTGGGCAATGATGGCCATACCGATCGGCAACATCATGACTGCGGTTGCCGTGTTGGATATCCACATGGACAGAAAGGCAGTCGCCAACATAAACCCCAGAATAATACGCGTTGTATTGGTCCCGATCATCCGGATGATGTTCAGCGCAATACGCCGATGCAGATTCCACTTTTCTATGGCAATGGCAATAAAAAAGCCGCCCATATACAAAAAGACGTATGGATGGCCAAAAGAGGTGGAGGTTGCCTTGAGGTTCAATGCCCCGGTAAGTGGAAACAGCACAATAGGCAACAGCGAAGTCACTGCAATCGGTATCGCTTCGGTGATCCACCAGACCGCTACCCATAAGGTACACGCCAGGACCGCTATCCCCGATTCGGACAATCCTTCCGGGTGAAAACTGGTGAGGACCAAAATAAACAGGAGTGGACCGAGGATCAAACCGATGGTTGAGGCGCCAAATTTCATAGACTTAAAGCTAGGAAAAAGGGGAAATATAAATGGGCTAAGGGTTGAATTTTGAGCCCACTCCGGAAAATCAATTTCAATAAACCTATTGTCATTCCCGCCCGAACGACGTCAGTCGGGCAGGTCGACTGTAGGCGAAGAATGAGACGAAACCTTAAATTATTCTCGCAGGGAAGCATATTCTTTTGCTATCCTGGCAGCCAGCCGTACATTATCCAATACCAGTGCTTTGTTCGCCTCCACCGTTTTACCCTGTGAGATCCGGTGTAGGTAGGCCAATAGGTAGGGCGTGACCGCCTTTCCGGAGATCCGGTCAGCCTCAGCCGCTTCCAGCGCCTCCTCGATCCAAGTCTCCATGGTAATGGCCGGGATGGCGTATTCGGCAGGGATTGGATTCGCGATCAGCATACCGGAGGGTAATCCCAAATCGTCCTGCTGGTGGATCAACGCAGCCACTAACTTTTCATCATCTATCCGGCAGGGTAATGCATAGGGCGAGTGCGGTACATAAAAGGCAGGAAAGGTATCGGTACGAAAACCGACTACGGGTACACCCATCGTCTCCAAGTATTCGAGGGTACGGCCCAGGTCCAGGATCGACTTGGCCCCTGCGCTGACTACTGCGACCGGTGTCCGGGACAGTTCGACCAGGTCGGCCGAGATATCCATGCTGTTTTCTCCATCCCGATGCACGCCACCGATGCCACCGGTGGCAAACAGCCTTATTCCAGCATTGGCGGCAGCCCACATGGTTGCCGAGACGGTAGTCGCTCCGAGTTGTTTGGTGGCCAGCACATAAGCCATATCCCTGGTTGCAACCTTCACGGCTTTGCTTCCTTCGCGGCACAGGTTTTCAAGCTCACTGTCGCTCAATCCCACTCGTACCAAACCATCAATGAGCGCGACCACTGCTGGAGAAGCACCTTCTTCTGCCAGAATGGTATTGATCTTCAACGCCAGTTCATAATTGGCTGGCCAGGGGAGGCCGTGGCAAAGCAAGGTGGATTCGAGGGCTACCGCTGGAAAGCCAATAGGGAGATCGATTTTGATATTCATGTTTGTAAAAATACGTTAGAAAAGACTCATAGCAAGGGCGGTATGCTATAACGTCAACTCACCACCTTTTAAAATTTACTCCAGGAGTAAATGGAATTCCGTCTGCATTGTATTAACTTAATCTTGGAACAATCTGCTGACCATGCATCGCTGGATAGCTTTATGGCTATTGTATTGCCTATTGGGACTGTGTACTACACTTTCTGGGCAAACAAGGATCTATAAGTTTGATGAGATCCCGGAGGATCAAGGGTTTTCAAACATTACTACAACAACCTGTTTCCAGGACTCATACGGATACATATGGTTTGGAGGATATTCCGGATTAGCAAAATACGACGGCTATGAAACGAAATGGTATAATAACGATCCTCAGGATCAGCTCTCTCTAATTGATAATAAAGTAAATGATATTGCAGAAGATAGTTTGGGTAATCTCTGGATTATAACCCAAAATGGCATTAGTTATTATCAAAGGAAAAATGATCAATTTATACAATTTACGCGCAATGATATCGGACGAGGAGACTACTATCAATCTTTTTATTATGTCTTTATTGCAAATGATGGAACAGTTCTCTTTATTAATAGATCAGAAATCTATAAATATGATCCGTTATTAAATAAATTCACCAAATTACCATTTATCCATGATCCAGAAAATAAATCATTTAATAAGAGTGAAAAAATGTTTGAAATCAATGGAAAAATATATTTAATTTCAAAAGATAGCATAAATCTAATTGACCTAAAAAATGATAAATTACTTCATGATGCAATATTTTCAATTTTTGATAAATACAATATTCTTTTCCCGGTTCAAAGATATTATTCCGAAAAAACAAAATTAGCTTTTTTTACACCATCAGGTTTTGTGATAAGTGATACTTCAGAAAATAGTTGGGATTTTTATCCGAAGGAATTTGATATTAATGAAGATATTGGGTATGGTGTTTCTTTAAGAAATAAATATTGGATTGGCTTTAAGGAATTTTTGGTTGAATTTGATAATGACACAAAAATATTTAGCCTTTACCAACATCAGGAAGAATTAAGAAACAGCTTAAAGGGAGGGTTTATTTCGGATTTGATGATAGACAAGAATGAGGATTTATGGATACCGACTGTAAATGGAGTTTCAATCCTAAAGCAGAATGCACTTTCAAGGATAAAATCCTATAATTGTGAGTATACCAAAAAAGTAAAAAATGCTTATGGTGTTCGATCATCTATACCTATTGGACAGAACTTTTTTTTATTAGCTGAAGATTCCAAATTAATCCTTTTTAATCCAGTGTCTGGTCATATAAATTCTTTTCTGCCTGAATTACAGAATGAAATCTCTCACAAGCTTTCACACATTGTTTGTTTTCTTAAAGATAGTAAAAATCGTGTATGGATGGGAGGTCAAGAGGGTTTATTGGTTTATGATCGGAATATTCAAAAATTGGATTCCTATCTATTTGATAAAAAAGATCCCACTAAAGCATTTTTATCGGTTGTAAAAGATATATATGAAGATAGTGACGAAAATATCTGGATTTCTAGTTGGAGAAATGGAATTGGATTATGGAATGAAACAAATCAAGATTTTACGAATGTCCTTCCAGGATTTGCTATGCGCAAAACCTTCGAAGACTCTCAAGGCAATCTTTGGTTTGGTAGTCGTGAAGGGGTCTTTAAAAGGCCGATGGGGCAGGATACCTTTATTCAATATACGCACGATAACAAGAACTCTAATTCGATTGGTGAAAACACTGGGTTCTGCTTCTATGAAGATGATCAAGGACTCATCTATGTGGGCACTTACGGAGGTGGCCTGAACATTTATGATCCGTTCACAGATGTTTTCCGGATGGTAGGCGAAAAAGACGGCTTAGCCAACAACAATATTTTTGCCATTTTCCCTGATCACCACGGAAATATCTGGCTTTGCACCTTCCGGGGCTGGAGCCGGTACAATCTGAAGACAGGGGCCATTCGCAATTACAACAGTAAAGATGGTTTTTACAATCCTGAATTTGATGCCTTTGGTTCGTGTCAGGATCCGGAAACTGGCTTCATTCTCTCCGAAGGCACCATAGGTTTCGATTATTTTAATCCGGACGATTTTCAGGATGACACCATCGTTCCGAAGTTGGTCTTCACCGATCTGCAAATCTTCAACCGGTCCGTTTCTATAGCCCGGAATGACCGTCAGCTGCAAAATCGCGACACCTTTTACCTGCCCCAATCGCTCGACTTCACCACCTCCATCACCCTACCCTACCACTTCAATGTCATTACGCTGACCTATGCCGGTCTGCACTTTACCAATCCGACAGGCATCCAATATGCGCACTACCTGGATGGATTTCAACAGGACTGGCAATACGTGGGTACTCAGCGATCGGCCACCTACACCAACCTCAATCCCGGACAATATACCTTCCATGTCAAAGCTGCTAACCCGGACGGCGTCTGGAACGAAGAAGGGCGCTCCCTGCAGATCACCATCCTGCCTCCCTGGTGGAGGACCTGGTGGGCTTATACCCTCTACGGTATCGCCATACTGCTCCTCCTCACTGGCATCTACCTGTTTCAGCGTCGTCGATGGCTGCTCAAAGCACAACTGGCAGCCGAAAAACAGGAAGCGGACCGGCTTAAAGAACTGGATGGCATTAAAACCGCCCTGTATACCAACATTACCCATGAATTCCGTACCCCGCTTACGGTCATCCTGGGCTTAACCAACATCATCCGGGAGCAATTTCCCCAATTGGATCAACAGCAGATCTTCGAACACCTGAAGACCATCGATCGCAATGGGAACAGTTTGCTGCAACTGGTGAATCAGATGCTGGATCTGGCCAAACTGGAGGCTGGTAAACTGGACCTGGATCCCGTACAGGACGATATCGGCGCCTTCACCAAATACCTGATTGAATCATTTCATTCGCTGGCGGAGCAAAAAAACATCCGGTTGCAATGCCACATACCTGCAACGCCGCTGGTGGTGGATTTTGATCCCTTGCGTTATCAACAGATCGTACAAAACCTGGTCTCCAACGCGATCAAATTCACTCCCGATGATGGCACAATTTCCGTGCAGATCTACGAATCCAATCAGCATCTGCTATTGTCGGTTGCGGACGATGGGATAGGCATCGCACCGGAAAGTCTCCCGCATCTGTTTGACCGGTTTTTCCAGGTCGAATCCAGCGCCACCCGGCGGGGGGAGGGTACCGGTATCGGACTGGCGCTCACCAAAGAACTGGTCCAGGTGATGCAAGGTACCATCACGGTTGAAAGCACACCCGGGGAAGGAACCCTTTTCACCGTGCTATTACCCATCACGAGGCTCGCACAGAAACGATCCGTGTGGACCGCCTTGCCCTCCTTCGGTCCATTGAACGCGGAAATTGAATCAGCTTCCGGTCCACAAGGAAAGGAAGTGAAGCGTTTGCCGGATTTGTCTCATATTCTGATCATTGAAGACAATACCGATGTCCGCGCTTACTTGCGGTCCTGTTTGCCCGAACAATACTACGTCCAGGAGGCTATAAACGGCAAAGCCGGCGTGGAAAAAGCCATCGAACAGGTGCCCGATCTGATCATTAGTGATGTCATGATGCCTGAAATGGATGGTTTTGAAGTGTGTACTACCCTGAAGAATGATGAAAGGACGAGTCATATTCCCGTGATCTTGTTGACCGCCAAGGCAGACGATGCTTCCCGCATGTCCGGATACCGGCACGGCGCCGATGCTTACCTGATCAAACCATTCAACCGTGAAGAACTGCTGGTGCGGATGGAGCAAATGCTGGCCCTCCGTAAAAGACTGCAAGCCCGCTATTCCCGTATCGATTCGCGCATGACTGACGATGACGTGCAGTTTCAACAAGAGGATGCCTTTATCACCAGGGTTCGCGAGACCGTGCTGGAGCACCTGGAGGACCCAAACTTTGCCATCCCTCAATTGTGTCAGTCTCTGCTCATCAGCCGTACCCAGTTACATAATAAGCTGGTCGCCCTCACCGGAAAATCCACCTCCCATGTGATCCGCACCATCCGGTTGCAAAGAGGGAAGGAGCTTTTGCAGCAGACAGATCAGCAGGTGGCCGAAATCGCTTATTCGGTGGGCTTCAGCGATCCCAATTATTTCAGCCGGTGTTATCATGAGGAATACGGTGTGACGCCATCGGAAGAAAGGACGAGTTAAGGGAACCACAGAGTTACGCAGAGTCTTGCACAGTGGTGCACTGAGTTTATTTTTTCCTGTTTGTATGATTTATAACTTTTGAGATAAGCCTGCACACAAATTCAGGTTGGCAATAATACTTATGATTTACTTTACTTACCAACCGTGCCGTCAGCACTTTACACCTTCTGTACAAAATTGGATCCTGATAGATTGAAGAAAGCGCCAGACTCCGCATAACTCTTTGGTTCCTATAACCTACTTATCAGGATGCTGACCGATGCTGACCGATGCTGACCGACTGAAAGGAGCGTCAGTAGCGCGTCAGTAAACAATAATGCTAGGATTCGGAACAATAGTCCAGTCCTTTTTTTACTCCTGGATTTAGTTTGGTGGAGTAATTCTTTACCATGCCAAAAAACCTGCATACCGTCAGTCAAAAACAAATTCTGGATGCGTATGATGCGTATAGTTTGCAGTATGCTCAATCGCTGCATAACCCGGCAATCGTCCGGGCAGAACGCCTGTTAGAACCCATCAAAAAAGAATATCAAGCGACTATTCACCAGTATATGTTTTGGATGGTTGTACATATGAAAGAGCGAAAAGCAACTTATACCCTGGGGTTAAAAGAAGCGTTGGGCTATAGTGATTCGGCTGATGAAAAATCAGCGCGGGCTATGCGGCAGGTATTGGAGTGGGTGCATCCACATCGTCTGCAGTTATTTCTCCAATTTGCCCAGTCTGCCTATATGGCTACTCAAAAATACCGGAATTATTTATCCGAGGCAGCCCTCCCCTGCTACCGGATTCGCGTCCCTATGTTGCATGCCAATGGCAGTTATTATTGGGTACATCAAACCAGTTTTCCTCTGGAGATCGATGATCAGGGATTTATGGTGACCCATCTCAACCAAAATTATGTGGGGTTGCCCTACCGGGGTGAGTTATTGGAGCCTCCGGATGTACAGTTTACAGCGATCGGTTTTACGAAAATTAAAGACGATTTGCTTCAGCAAGCCCGCTATTATTTCCGGCACATCCTCGATATCCGTTTTGATCCCATCCATGGGAAAATATTTGAGATCTATTTTCAAAATCCGGAAGCAGGCATTAAAGATATCGAACGGGTTACCGGCTGGAAAGGCATGGACATAAAAAACTACCAACGAAAAATACTCCGGATTGCCAGTGAATATTTCCATTATCCGTTTGCGACCTGCAAAGAAGCAGTCCATTATTTACACCGCATCGGCTGGCAGTACGAAGTACTCCGGGAGTAAAAATTGGGCAAACTATCCTGGTTATTTTTAGTGACCAACTTCCTCTGACTACTGATTACTAAAATCCGATTACTGATTACTGATTACTAAATAATAATTCTTTAACGTCCAAAATCAATAAACCATGACAAAAAAAACCATTGTACTACTGGGATTAGTTTCCCTTTTTGCCTGTAGCAAGGAACCCATTGCAAAAATGGAAGCCCCACTGCAAACAACCGAACTACGTACTCCTGAACAAGTTCTCGAATTTGCTCAGCAAGAAATGCCCGAAGTATTTACACCAGAATACATCGCCCAGGCCAAATCGCAACTAAAGGATGATCAACAACTGGAATTCCGCAGTGGTACGACCGTAAGTGTACCGGCAGGCTCCACGGATGCCCTGGCTGCTGCTATCGCCGATGCCGGAGAAGGTGGAACGGTGATCCTGGAGGCGGGGATGCATACGGAAACCGCACAAGTGACTGTAGAAACCAAAGTTCGTATCAAAGGAGAGGATGGCGCTGAAATGGTCTTACATGCATTGGATATTCTTGATTACAATACGCCAATTTATCCAGGAATCCTCATAACTGCCGATGGCGTAGTCATTGAAGGAATTTCATTTTCGCCAGACGTAACCATTGGTGGTATAGGAATCTGGAATGAGGGAAATAAAATGGCCGTAAATAATTGTGTGTTTAACGGATTCCAGGTTTCACTTTTAAATAATGGTGGCATTCAATGGAGGGTCCATCACAACGATATTACTTCATCGGATATTTGGTTTTCCAATGAATTGGCAGATGCTTATGGCATCATTAATATGAATGGCCACAGCGCCAGCATAACCAATAATAATGTTCGTCAAAGTGTGTTTGGAATTTGGGAGTGTGCACAAGGAGGCATTTCAATGGGTAACGAAACCAGTGGTAACTTTTTCGGACATATCTTATGCAAAGTACCGGAAGCATGGATTGATTATTCCGGCACGCTGGTTGGTGCTGCAGCCCCAGCTAATCACTGGATCGTTGCATTAAATAATTCACACGACAATTATTATGGAGGCATCGTTACTATTGATGGTGCATATTCCAATTTACTGGTTGCAAATACCACCTCCAACAACGCCAATTACGACTTCGAATTTGTCGGTGACTCCGAGCGCTTTGGCTTCCTGACTCCCTTTACCCACGATAACCGGGGCTATTTCAAACCAGGTCAAACCGTCAAGGATTGTGGCGTAGATAATAAGATCAACGGCGGGATCCAGATTGATATCGAAGCAGATCCCTGTTTTTAAGTTTCATAGTGAGAGAGAAGAACGCCGGAGAGGACACCCTGGCTTTTATTAAACTTTAAATATATAATATATGTATAACAGAATTATAAAGGTGATTATTATAGGTTTCGTCACGTCTTTACCTAGTATAAATTATTCGCAAGATTATCAAAATAACGATCTATACATACTTGGAGGTAATAATATTTACAAAGGAATAAATTTTGACGTATTTTATCCTACAAATGGTGTCAAATACACAGACATGTCTTTCGATTTTTTTCGTAATTCATTAATTGTTAGTGTAGGCACCGCCTTATTTGGCATTAAATACAATGCCCCACCTGACCAAGATAGGAGATTTTTTATCAAAAATTTTTCTATCTACGAAACGATACTTGCTATTACCTGCAGCGAAAATTATGTTTATACTTTCAATACATTAACTGGATTAAATGTGATTAAACATGACAATAGTTCGATAAACCTAGACGATAATCAATTTTTAGGCATCAATTATGCTAATGTTAAAGACATGTTATATCATAAACCTACCAATTCATTGTATCTCATCCAAAAGGATGGCTCTTTTAATTATTTAACAGTTTTCAAGTTAAGTGATGATGGTTTATCAATTGCAGGAACATATTCAAGATACGAATATCGTCATGAATTCTATTTTTATTCAACAGCAATAGCCCTCGGACCAAATGGGAATGACATTTATATTTTTAATGATACTGATAATGGTAAGCCCGTTATTTATAAGTTAGGGTTATCAGGAAACACAATAAGTTTTTCTACATCATACATATATGTACCCGATTTAAGTGAAAAATTCGGTATTAGAGTTACAAGTCCATGGGGTGGGTTTTTCGACAGTAATGGAGAGGGAACAGGAATTGTTATTGAAAAATCTACGAGACCGGGAACAATTTCAGATCCCAATCCAAAAAAATATGTACTTTATAAATATAGAGTTGATGAAGGCCCTGTACACCATTTTGCTGAGCCATTAGTGGAACACGATTTTGTTGATATTGTAAACTCTTTTAATGGTGCTTATAATCCAATGGTTTACATACACAATTTATCGTCTGATACTGATGGTGATGGAGTCTCAGATGATATAGATAATTGCATTGAAGTTTCAAACGCCGACCAAGCAGATTTTGATGGTGACGGTATTGGTGATTCTTGTGACGACGATGATGACAACGATGGGTGTATCGATTCACAGGATCCAAATCCATTAAGTTTTAGTCCGGATGAAGATGGGGATGGAGTAGCAGCTGATTGTGATTTATGTGATAACGATCCATTAAAATTAGATCCTGGTATATGTGGCTGTGGTGTACCTGACATTGATCAGGACAATGACGGAATATTTGATTGTAATGATAATTGCCCTACTTCTTATAATCCTCTACAAGAAGATTCCGATTGTGATGGCGTTGGTGATGTTTGTGATTTATGTGAAGGGGGTAATGACCAGCTGGATACCAATAATGATGGAATTCCCGACTGCATGGAGCAAGGGCCAATATCCGTCTTTGACCCATCCTGGATTTGCGACAAAAATGAAAAGAAGGTATTGGTCTGCCACCACCCCCCAGATAACCCGGATACTTATCAAACCTTATGTATTTCGGTCTCTGCCCTTAGCGAGCACCTTCTGCATGGAGATTATATCGGTCCATGCGATGATGCATCCTGCCTAAATGGTATGGAATATCCATCTTTTGAAATTGCAAGAAATACCTTAGAACAACCTATTGTTTTATATCCCAATCCAATGAACGATGTTGTGAATTTAAAATGGAATACTGAACTCAACACCTCAATACACTTACGCATCCATGACCAGATTGGGCGTTTAGTATTTGAACAAAATGACCTGACAGGACCAATAAATTCATTTTCACCAGGCTTAAAAAATGGAGTTTATCTGGTATCGATAAAAAGTGAATTCGGATTCTATACCCAAAAATTGATGGTAACCCAATAGCATTCCTTTCTCTTTGAGTAAGAAGCGGTGTGGAGCAATTCACGCCGTTTTTTGTGTGTATGATATCATCTCAACAGGGCCGATAGAAAGAAGTGAGTGGAGATTTCTCAACTCACCCTCATCCTTCGGCTCCGCTCAGGATGACAGTTGTCTTTTTCATTCAACATTCAACACTCAACACTCAAAATTTCTATTAACCATACTGTTCCAACATCTCCTGCAAGTCTTGAAAGGTATTCGCCTCCTTCCTCAACTTGTCTTTCCGCCAGCGCTTGATCCGCGGGAAGCGCAACGCGATGCCTGACTTGTGGCGGCTGGAGGCCTGGATGCCCTCGAAGGCGATCTCAAAGACCAGCTCGGGCTTGACGACAGCCACGGGACCAAAACGATCTAGGGTGTTACGCCGGATGAAGGCATTGACTTCGTCAAATTCCGCATCGGTGAGACCGGAATAAGCCTTCGTGAAAGGGATGAGCTGCTCCCCATCGAGCACGGCAAAGGTGAAGTCGGTGAAGAGGCTGGCACGCCGGCCATGACCCCGCTGGGCATAGATCATCACCGCATCGATGGTGAGGGGATCGATCTTCCACTTCCACCAGTCACCCTTCTTCCTTCCGGTGCCATAGGCAGAATCCATCCGCTTGAGCATTAGCCCTTCACAGTGTTCTTCGCGAGCCCGCGACCGAATGGTCGTCAGCTCTTCCCAGCTGCCTGCCGGTACCATGGGAGACAACCGGATAGGATATCCTGGAGGGATGGCTTCAATAATCGGGTCAAGCAAAGCACGGCGCTCCTGGTAAGGTCGCTCACGGAGATCCTTACCCTGCCACTCCAGCAGATCATATGCTTTGAAGATGACCGGGATATCGATCATCAATCTCTTCGAGACATTCTTCCTCCCGATACGTTTCTGCAGGTCGGCAAACGGTAGCGGTTTATCCTCCTTCCAGGGCATGATCTCACCATCCAGGACCGTACCCGGAGGTATTATCTTCATGAGTGTCTCCAGTTCCGGAAATTTATCCGTGACCAGCTCTTCGCCACGAGACCATAAAAACCAGGTATCTCCCCGGTGGATGTATTGCCCGCGGATGCCATCCCATTTACGTTCGGCCGCCCATTCGGAAAGTGCGCCCAAATCCTCCGGCGCTCCTTCCAGCGCATAGGCCAGATAAAACGGATAAGGCTTGGAGTGATCATCCAGCGCAGAGTCGCTTTGAAATAATGCATCCCAGGTTGTATTATCCGGGGTCCAGTCGCCCATCAGCCGGTGGGCCACTGCATTCTCATCCATAGCCAGGACCTGCGCCAATGCCTTGGTTACCATCTTCTGGGAGACACCGATCCGGAAGCCTCCGGTGAGCAGTTTATTAAATAGGAACCGTTCATCCTGTTCCAGTTGACTCCACGCTTCGAGGATAGCCTTTCGCTTGGCCTCCTCATCAACATCTTTGAGTTCCTGCATGAAGCGTATCCAGTCTTTCAGTGTTCGCAGCGTTTCGCTTCGCTCCGGCGGCGGGGTAACCAGCGCAATGGCTTCGGCCAGATCACCCACCATGTCGTAACTGGCTTCAAAAAGCCAAAGGGGAATACCGGCAGATTCGGCAGCCCACAATCGCAATAAGGTCGTGGTTACCGTGCGACGCGGCCGGCGGTGTGAGAATAAGGCAATGGTCCATAGCGCATCCTGGTGTTCGGCAGCTTGAAAATAATCCACCAAAGCCTGCAGCTTGCGATTGGTACTGGTGGTCTGATCCATTTGGCGGTATAAAAACGCAAACCGCTTCATCCGGTTACCTCCTCCAGCGGTTCCTCATTTTCTCCGGAATATTCGGTTCGCACCACATCGGCGTCGTAACCCTGATCCTGCAACCAGCGGGCAAATAAATCCGTAAATCCATGGGTGACATAGATCTTCTCCGGATGCAATTCTCCAATCACTGTATTTAATGCATTCCAATCCACATGGTCGGAAAGGACAAATCCACGATCCACGCTTTGCCGGCGACGGTTGCCACGCACCATCATCCAGCCGGAAGCCGCTGCCGTCACCGGATCAGCAAAGCGCCGGATCCAGTTGGAGGCCATCCCCGAAGAGGGGGTAAGCACCAGAGCCCCGGTCAAGTCCTTTTTATTGGTCTTGTCCGTAATGCGCTCCGTCTTGGGTAAAGCTATGCCCATCTGACGGATCACATCGTGGGTGTTCTCGATGGCACCGTGCGCGTAGATGGGGCCAATCCCTGCATCGACACTACAGAGGATACGCTGTGCCTTACCCAGTGAATAAGCCGACAAAATGGAGGTACGTCCTTCTTCCTGATTCTCCCGCCACCAGTCATTGATTTCGGTGAAAACCTGCGTGGGTTCAGGCCATTGATAGATGGGTAATCCAAAAGTGCATTCGGTGATGAAGGTATGGCAGGGTACCGGTTCAAACGAACCGGCCAGCGGATCTGGAGCCAGCTTGTAGTCGCCGGTCACTACCCATACCTCTCCCTTATATTCCAACCGGACCTGGGCGGCACCCAGTACATGCGCGGCCGGATGGAACGAAACTTTCACCCCACGGATGGAAAACGTCGTCCCGTATGGATACCCGGTGGCCTGGATAAAAGAGCCTAGCCGCAATTTGAGCAATGGTACGGAATCCTGCTGGGCAATGTACTGCCGGTGACCATAACGGGCATGATCCGAGTGGGCGTGGGTGATCACCGCCTTATTGACCTGGCGCCAGGGATCGATGTAGAAATCTCCCGGCGGACAATAGAAACCCTTATCGCTGAATGTCAGTAATGCCATGTGTCATACCGCTAACAATATCCCTAAGATATGGATCATTTCGCTGTTTAAAATTACGATAATAAATATGTATATTGAATACGTAATTAATTACATAAAATGGATTATATAACTGATAATCAATATTTAACATTGCGATCCAGGTTGCGTAGTTTTCTGGATCGTCTCAACCAGGAAGAAAATAAAATCTATGAATCAGTTGGCGTGGACTTCCCGGTACGCTGGATGAATTTATTGAATTTATTACACCTCAAGGCCTCCCCTATGCCCGTAACTGCAATCGCCCAGCAGCTGAATAAGTCGCATCCGGAGATCCATACCATTACCAAAGCCATGGAGTCCGCCGGCTATCTTTCATCGGTCACCGACCGGCGCGACAAGCGGAAACGCAAACTGTCGTTGACTACCAAAGGACAAGATATGGTCACCAGGTTGCTGCCCGTGTGGCAGGCGACCGAACGCGCTACCGAACAATGGATCCGGGAAAAAGCCCCTGAGTTTTTTCTGATTCTCCGCAATCTGGAATACTCCCTGAACACCCAGTCGTTTCATGACCGGGTGATGGAACTGTGGAAGGGACACCAAATGGCAGCGATCAACATTGATGTTCTACCTCCGGAAGAGTGGCCGGCCGTCCTCAACCATTACCGGCACTTTAGCACCTTGAATCTGCCTGTCGCCGAAATCGAAGCGCTCCTGCATGACCCCAAAAAATATCTTATCAATGACGGCGGACAGCTTTTTGTTTATTCCCGTGATGGTCAGCATATCGGCAGTGTGGCCGTCCGGCGGCTAAGCTTTGACATTGCACAAATTCTTTTCATTTGGGTGCATCCGAAGCATCGCCGGAAACAGATTGGTCACCGCCTTTTGCAACAAGCGCTGCGCCATGCCCGGTCCATCGGATGCCGCCAGGTCATATTCCACACTTCCCGATTCTTTATTGCCGCCGAATATCTGTTTCGGTCAAATCAATTTGTCTACACCTCAAAATATAAACACAGTTTTCCACCCCCGGAACCACTGCATGCGACGATGGTAGTGGCGTTGTAAGAAAGTGGTGTTGTGGGATTGTGGCATTACGGTTTTGTGGTGTCATGGGATTATGGGATTGAGGTTTTATGGCATCTTGGTTTTCCCTCTAATGTCTGATTTCTATTGAAGTTTTGTGGGATTATGGTTTTATGGTGTTGTGGTTTTATGGCATCTAGGTTTTCCTTCTAATGTCTAATGTCTAAATGCTGGTATCTGGTGTCTGACTACTAATTTGTATTTTACCTCCCAACACATCAAGCAGCTATGCCGACCATCGATCGCATTACCATTTATGCATTTTCTATTCCGTTGACAGAGCCTTTTGTTATCTCGCGCGAAACGGTGACGGATGCGCCCGGGATCATTATCCGGATTCAGGACTCGGACGGAGCGGAAGGTTTTGGAGAATGCACCCCGTTCCAAAGCATCAATGGAGAAGTTCAGGCTGCCCAATATGCGTTGGCCCCGGCACTGGCAAGACAATGGATCGGTATGGATTCCCGGAACATCAAAGCCAGGATGCATGATCTGGATCGCTTTGTGTTTGGAAATACGAATCTGAAAAGTGCCTTCGATCTGGCACTGTACGACCTCAATGCCAAACATGCCGGCGAGCCACTCTACCGGTACCTGGGCGGCGATATGACGCGTTCCCTGCCTACGGATATGACCATTGGCATCGACCAGCCGGAGGTGATGGCCGAGCAGGCGATCCGGTTTGTCCAAAGTGGATTTGAAACCATTAAAGTCAAATTGGGCAAATCAGCTGCCGAGGACAAAGTCAGATTGGACAGCATCCGCAAAGCTGTCGGTCCGGAGATAGATCTCCGTATCGACGCGAACCAGGGCTGGTCGCGGGACGATGCCTTATCCGTTTTGAGGCATGCGGGTGAACTTGGCATCGGGCATTGTGAAGAGCCCATCGCCCGCTGGGATCTGGCCGGACAGGTCTATCTGACTGCTAATAGTCCCGTACCCATCATGGCGGACGAGTCCTTGTTTACCTCAACGGATGCCCAGCGGTTGATCGATTTCAACGCCTGTCATCAGTTTAATTTAAAACTGGGCAAGTCCGGAGGCATCCTTGACGGGATCCGTATCCTGCAGTTGGCTACCGAAAACAACATCATTTGTCAGGTAGGCTGTTTTTCAGAAACCCGTTTTGCCATAACTGCCCTGGCGCACCTCGTTTATGCTTACCCGATCATTCATTACTACGACATGGATAGTCCGATCATGCTCGTCGAGGATCCCGTTATGGGAGGTATCCGGTACACGGACCAGGGTACTGTCGAACTGGATGATCATGAACCCGGCATCGGTGCTTCCTGGGATCCGGCCTTTTTGGCCCGGTTACCGCAACAAGTGATCTCTTGAGTACCCTGGTAGGACCAGGTCAGTCATTGACCATTTTTGCCATCCTGGTACTGGCAGCCGCAGCCGGAATTGTCGGTGAAGCGAAAGGATGGTACGGCAAGGTGTCCGGCGTATTCATTACCATCCTTGGCTGTGCATTTTTAGTCACCTTCAATGTGATGCCCAGCGCCTCCGATCAGCAAATCGAAGTACCCGTTTACCAGTTTGTTTTCACTTATTTCGTTCCGTTTTCTATTCCGCCGCTTTTATTTAATGCTCAGATCAAAAAGATATGGCGGGAAGCCGGGCGTCTGACGATCCTGTTTTTGCTGGGAACCGTCGGGGTTATTTTAGGCGCTATCATCGCTTACCTGGTGATCAATCTGGGTCCGGAAACCAGTAAGGTAGCCAGTGTCTTTATCGGTACCTATACGGGAGGAAGTGTCAATTTCATGTCGGTGGCAGCCGCCCTGGATTTTGTGCGCAGCCCACTGTTTGCAGCCTGTGTAGCGGTTGACAACGTTTATACCAATGTCTATTTCCTGCTCATCTTTACCATCCCGGTATGGAGCATTATCCGCCGGTTTTATCCCTATTACAGCGAGGAAGAAAAAGAATTGGCCGATCACCCAACCGTTCCGATAACCGGCTTTAAAATTGAGGATCTGGCACAAGTTCTTTTGATCACCGCAAGTATTGTAGCCATTGGTGCAGGTCTGAATGGTCCGTTGCAACAACTTTTGCATACATCCATACAAATGGATATCGTGGTCATCACTGTCCTGACTCTGGTCCTTGTCAATGCATTTCCCGCCTTTTTCAGCAAATTGGAGCCATCTGCCTTTCCGATAGGCGTATGGTTGATGTTTGTTTTTATCGCTGCAATCGGAGCCGCCTCAGACATAAAAGCGATACTGCACTCCAGCCCGGCCATTATCGGGTTTGTATCGATCATTCTTATCGTTCATTTTATTTTCATCCTGCTGGCCGGTTACTGGTTGAAATTTTCACTCAAAGAAATAGCCATCGCTTCCATCGCCAATATTGGGGGGCCATCCGTGTCCGCACCTATGGCAGCGAATTACGGCATGAAAATGGCCGTAACGCCGGCCATTCTGATTGCAATATTAGGCTATGTAATTGGCACCATTCTGGGCATCGGATTCGGAGCCATTACCGGATAACTGCCCCCGTGTTCAGCGTATCCATATTCCGGTTTTTCAAAACTAATTTCAAATAGCCAGAGTGATTGTCCTGAATTAAGACACAACAGATTCATCCCGGATTCCGTGGAATTTGAACAGAATTAACACATCATATGATATAATTCATTAATTTTGATGGGCGAAGAAGTCCGCATAATGAGAAAAGCCTTATCCTTAATTATCCTAGTATTTACCGCTTTAGCGATGCGGGCACAAGAGAACCTGCCTGCTGTCGACAAGAGCCCTCTGGATGTCGCCTATTATCCTACGAATACTGCATTCCGCAACTTCCAAAAAGGTGCTGAACGAGACATTCAGCCAAAAGCCCGGATCCTCTATTCCAGGCCGCAAAAAAAAGGGCGCAGCATTTTCGGAGAACTGGTTCCTTATGGGGAAATATGGAGGCTCGGGGCGAATGAAGCTACCGAATTGACCTTATATACCGATGCCATGCTGGGCGATGTTGCTTTGAAAGCTGGTACCTATAGCCTCTTTGCTTTAGTTGAAGAAGATAGCTGGACTTTCCTGGTAAGCACTGATCTGTATATATGGGGCCAATACCATATGGATGAATCCAAGATCATCGCCCGGGTAAGTGCCCCGGTAATGAAAATGGATGAAGAAGCGGAGGCATTTACGATAACCTTTGTGGATCAAGAAAATGGTTCCGTGGCGCTTCTGTTCGCATGGGATCATACCAAGGTTGAGCTACCGATAAAGTTTAAATAAGAAATCTACAACCAACCAATCAGATTTCAAATGCGTTTCGCCCCCCGGAACGCATTTTTTTTGCCCGCCTGTAAAATGATATTTCGTCGACACAATTCCTGATTTGATCTCTTTTAAGGAATTATTAACGGCCTGGTGCCAACGAAAAGTGGCGTGAAGCATTGATTATGGCATACGTTTGCATCCTAAATTCAAACAAATCACTGACTGCAATGAAAAAATTCTGTACATCCATTTTACTCCTCGTATTCTCGACCAGTATGGGTCTGTTAACAGCACAGGTCCCGTTCGGTGGGCGCACACAGGGGCCGACCATTACCGGCAAAATTTCCGGAGTGCTGCAAGATTCTACCGCACAAACCATGGTTGAATTCGCCACCGTTTCGGTGCTCAAAGCCGGATCGGACAAAGTGGTGAATGGCACAGTAAGCGAGGACGGTGGCGTCTTTAAAGTCATCGAACTAGCTCTGGGAAAATACGATCTTCAACTTTCCTTTATTGGCTATACCACCAAAACCATTAAGAACATAGAGCTAACGCCCGACAAACCTGATGTGGATTTGGGTACCATACTGATGTCCTCCGACCAATTGATGCTTGATGAGGTGGAAGTGGTCGGTCAGGCTGCTATCGTAGAAAACAAGGTGGATCGCATCGTGTATAATGCGGATAAGGATCCCTCCACGGCTGGCGGAGATGCGACCGATGTGTTACGCAAAGTTCCACTGCTGTCCGTAGACATGGACGGTAACGTTTCGCTCCGGGGCTCGAGTAATCTGCAGATCCTGATCAATGGGAAACCATCCGGCATGTTTTCTTCCAACGTAGGCGATGCGCTGCGGATGATCCCTTCCGACCAGATAAAAAATGTAGAAGTCATCACAACACCCGGCGCCAAGTACGACGCGGAAGGAACCGGGGGAATTATCAACATCATTACCAAGAAAAAAACCATTGACGGTTTTAGTGGATCTTTAAACGGTTCACTGGGTAACATCCAAAACAATGGAGGTCTGAATTTCAACTTCGCCCGTGGACGTTTCGGCTTAAATGGCGGAGGAGGTACCTTCTTCTCCTGGCCCCAGGACGGTCCTTCATCTTTTTACCGGGAAGATTATCTGGAAAATTCGGTGCGGACCTTGTCCCAGGTGGGTAACAGTACCACCCAGCGTATCGGATTCCGTGGTACCGCCGGCGCATTTTATGATTTTAATGCCTATAACAGCATCAATACATCCTTTAATCTAAGGGGTTTTTCCTTCAACCGGGATGGTTATCAGGACGCTGTTTTCAGCGATCCTTCGGCTAATTTTATCCAAAATTACCGAAGAACAACCGATGGGAGCAATGGTCGTGATGGATTTGACTGGAATACGGATTATAAGAAAACATTCAAAAATCCCGGGCAGGAGTTCACCCTGGCGTTTCAGTTGAGTGGTGAAAATTCCAACAACAATTCCCAACTGGGGACCACCTATGAAAATGGTGGAACCGATCTGTTGCAAAAAACCTTCAACGATGGGGTAAACCGCGAGTATACCCTGCAGTCCGATTATACGCATCCATTCGGTGAAAAATACAAACTGGAGACGGGAGCAAAAGCAGTATTCCGCCACATCAATTCCGATTCACGGTATTCCAATTTCGATTATACCTTGTCCGAATACGTGACCGATCCTCAGCGTTCCAATATTTTGCTTTACGATCAGGATGTCTATGCCGGATACGGTTCGCTGACCATTAATTTTAATGCTGCCTATAGCATGGTAGCCGGACTACGTTATGAGCACACCTCGATAGCCGGTGACCTGAAACAAGGCGAAACAACCTTTACCAATCAGTACGACAATTTTGTACCAAGCCTGATTGTGTCGCGCAAATTCAAGAATTTCTCCACCTTGAAAGTCAGCTATGCCCGAAGGATTCAGCGCCCAAGCCTGGAATTTATCAATCCATTTCAGGACATATCCGATCCTTTGAACATATCCTACGGAAACCCTGATCTTAACCCGGAGCTATCCGATCAATACGACCTTGGCTATACCGCATTCCTGAAGGGGTCGGTATTGAACTCGTCGATTTATTATCGTCGTACCAAGGACGTCATTGAGCGATACCTGACCATTGATGCAGAGGGAATAGCATCCACTTCTTTTCAGAATCTGGGTCTTTCCGAAAATTATGGGTTAAATGTTTTCGGGTCGTTTCCAATCACCAAATTTTGGACGTTACGCAGTAGCATAGACGTCAATTATCTGAATATCACCAGCAATCTGGGTGGAGAATCGGTGTCCAACCAGGGTATGCAATATCGCATCTTTGGCAATACCTCATTTAAACTGAAGAAAGACTGGCAGATAGAAGCCTTCGGGTTTTTCAATTCACCGCGCTTCACTCTGCAGGGAACATTCCCCTCTTTCTCCATGTATAGCATTGGCATCAGCAAGGAGTTCTTGAATAAGCGTGCTTCTCTGGGCATCCGGGCCGTTTCACCATTCCAGAAATACCTGAATTTCAAAACGGAATTAAGTGGCGCGACTTTTACCCAAACCAGCAATTTCAGCATGCCATTCCGGTCGGTTGGTGTCACCTTCCGCTACAGCTTCGGTAAACTGGATTTCAAAGCCCGCGAAAGAGGCAGTTCCATTAAAAACGATGACCTCAAATCCGGAGGCGACAATAACCAGATGGGCGGCAATAACACGCAGCAGCGCAAGTAAGTAACTTTATTTTCATAAGCTTTTCAGGGTTTGGGCGATACCGTCCAAACCCATTTTTTATTCCTTCAGTTTGTCGGCCACACAGCGAAATCCTACCGTAGCATTGCGCTCAAAGCCGGGAGAAACACGCAATAACTGCTGCTGACGATGCAAAGGCTGCGGCCCTCCTTCTACATACCAGCCGCTGGAGGTGGGGCGGTAATACGAACCCCCTTTAAGGATCAGATAGCGGTAAGAGCCGCTGAGGTATTCACCGGCTGTAAGCTGCCATACGAGACCCGTTAAGTCTTCGATTCCCCATGAATTGGCGCCGTCTGGATGAGCTCCAACCGCCTCTATTTTGTCGTTGCCCGGATTACAGCGCGTACTGTCGTAGGTCATTCCCCAAGGCCAATCATTTTCTTTTCCGGTTTGTGCAGCATACTGCCACTCGGCCTCACTGGGCAATCGTTTACCTGCCCAGGATGCATAAGCCTCTGCATCTTCCAGACTTACGTAGACCACTGGAAAGTTCTCTTCACCCTGCGGCATCCTTCCCCCGGGCCAGTGGGCCAGGAAGCGAGCTGTATCACGGGGTACATAATGGGTCGCCTGTAAAAATTTGTTAAACTGGCTGTTGGTAACCGGATGCGGGTCCATGAAAAAAGCGGCCATTTGCTTCATACCGTGATCGGAAGGTTCCGGGTAAGGGATGAAATCATAACCATGGGAAACTTTAAAATGAAACGACCCGGCTGGGATCGGCTTCATGCTCCGGTCCGTAGTGACTGCAGTCGGTTGGCTTGATTCAATCAGCCTGGGAATGCTAGCGGGCACGGTCAAAATCCGTTCATCCTGCAATTCACCCTGACTGTCAAGGAGCTGTGCGATAAGCTTACCTTCAAAAGTCCCGACCAGATCATTGAGATGCCAGCAATACGATTTACCGGAAAGTAATTTCACCCGGACAGGTTCCTGGGCTGAAGAAGGCATGGTCTTCCATAATTGAAGGATGCCATCCCGCTCGCCGGTAATCTGCAGGGAGTCACCCGTTAAGCGTGCATCCAATAGGGGGCTAAATCCGGCAAGAATACCAGGCTGGCTTTCATTATTGGTTCCAGCCCACTTTTCAGGATAAGGATCCATCTCCACATGGAGGTAATGCATAGCTCCGATGGTGTCAAAACGCATCTCTTCGTGATTCCACAGGTCCACCCAGTGCAGACCTGCATCTCCTTCATGAAGCTGGATCAGCGGGCCCTGATATCCTTCGGGCAATAAAGAGAGGAGGGTAAAGACCTTTTTGTCGTCATCACCCCAGCCATTGACCAATACCTGATCCGCAATGCAATTGACCAACGGAGTAAAGTCCCGCATGAACATGCTGCGATGCTGGTCCAGATGTCTGAGTATCTGATCCAAAAAAGGAAAATAAGGTTCAATCCAATCCGGATGGCCGGGCCGGAATGCATTGATCTCTATGCCATAGCCATTAAACAGGGAGAGGGCATACTCTCTCCGAATGGGTTCATAGGCCCATTCGGCGACCCGAAAAATGGAAAAATCCGGACGAATAAATTTGTTGAGATTTAATACCGGAGGGTAATAAAGGGCATTATGCACTCTCCCGGTAATGATTCCGGGCATATCCTTAGGAACTGCCATTCCTTCACTGAATAAGACCACTCCCGGCTTGGCGCGATCAACTGCATTTTGGAGCTCCACACTGGCATTTCCGCGGGTATCCAGGATAACGCCATCAATATCCAGTTCATGGGTCAGCTCTTCCAATCCGGCATAATGATCTTCTTTCCGGGTACTTTCATCCCAGGGATTATAGGCAATAAATACTTTTGTTCCCAGGATGTGACAAGAGTCGATCACCTTACGCAACCGGGGAAGGCCTCCGGGCAAAGTCCTGAACATATCGTACTGGTTGCGTTGATCCAAACCCAGCGTAGGCCAGGTAGGCCAAATACCCAGTACATCAATACCTCCATAAACCGGTTTTGCTCTCTTCAGGAAATCGAGGCACGTATAGCGATCGGCTTCTGGATCGTAAAAATCCTTATCCCAGCTCATCATCAGGTGGATCATTCCTACATCACGTATCCACGCCAGGTCCTGACGTTCATAAAGATGATTGTCAAATACCGTATCCAGGTCAAACAAATATTGTTTTTGGAATACCTGCCTTAGGCCATCCCGCCAGTCACCGGAATAGGGCACCACATAAGCATGATAGGTGACCGTACCACCGGGAAACAAATCCGTCTCAAATCGTCGACGGGTGGCTGAAGTCCAGGATTTTCGTCGGCAAAGAAAGGCGACACCGCCATTATTCCCTGCGGAGGCATCGGCATATCCCAGCTCCCAGGCATCATCCGGCAAGATGACCGGTACCGAAGATTGACCCGGGCGAAACAATCTGGATCGAGACAACCAGTGATCTCCGTATCCGGTGATGTAGTAACGGGAAGAATCCTCACCGGTCAGAACCAGATTTCTAAGGGTAAGCGTATCCTTTCCGGTATTCTTAAGAATCAATGTAAACCGACCATGATCATTATCGGATACCATGTGCCGCATAATGACCTGGATATCCTGTATCCCGGAGATGGCCAGTACGGAATCAACCGATGTCCCGGTGATCACATACCGGGCACCATCAATTTCCAAACTTGCCCAGGGTAACGGATGCGGAAATACCGACCTGCTTTCCGATATCCGGACGCCCGTAATTAGTTCCTGATCGCGTGTTATCAGGGTTTGGCTAAAAGTCCAACTACTGAAGAGAAGTAAAGCTATGCTCCAATAAAACCGCATGATGTAACTTTGATCGTAAAATAGATAAAATTGATCTCCTCCTCTAATCCAGGTAATGGTAGGTGGGTATGGCCGGTAAGGTCCGGTTCACTCAAGACCTTTTCCTCGCTACGTTTCCTCCATTTACTACCTTTGTCCTCCGCAGTTAATTAATTTATGGGTGTAATCCAAAGACAGGGAGCCAAGCAAACTCTAATTAACCTGATCGCCGCGGGTATTGGCGGGATCAGTACCATTTTTATTTATCCACTGGACTTTGAAGTTTATGGGATCATTTCATTTGTGCAGGCAACGGCATTTCTGTTTTCTCCATTTATACTGCTGGGGGCCCAGAATCTCACCGTTCGCTATTTCCCGCAATTTAAGGGACAAGAAAGTCGTCACAGCTTCCTGACCCTTTTGCTTTTGTTTGCTCTGGCCGGAACCATCCTGTTTTTAGTGCTTGCCTATTTCTTCTATCCCTGGTACGAAAACTACATGGCCGGTAAAAAAGACGATTTATTCATTCGGGCATTACCATTTTTTATTCCTACAGCCATCTTCTATAGCCTGGGCACCATGATGACGCAATACATTTCAAACTTTCACCGGATCGCGGTGCCCGGAATGATTAATAATCTCCACAAATTATTTTATCCGCTGATTGTATTACTGTTTTATTTTAAAATAATCACAGTTGTTGGAGCCGGTTATTTGATAGCGGTGAATTATTTCTTAACGCTTTTGCTTCTGGTTCTTTATTTAAGCCGGCTGGGTGAATTGAAATTTTCCACGGACTTTAGCTTCCTGGACCGGCCGTTATTTCAGGATATGGCCACTTTCGCCTTTTATGGCGTTTTCGGTAGCTTAAGTGGTTTACTGATGTCCCGCATTGACACTTTTATGATCGGCAATATCATCCGGGATGACAGCCTGAATGGTATTAGCAGCAATGCCAATTATCTGGCTTTTGTCATTCAGATTCCTTCAGCGGCCTTAGGAGCCATTGCCGGACCGATTCTTGCCGTGGCCATGAAATCAGGACGGATGGACGAGGTAGAACAGATTTACAAAAAATCCTCTATCAATCTATTTGCCATAGGCTTATTGTTTTTTTTATTGATTTGGAGTTGTATCGACGATATTTTTCAGATAATGCCAAACTCCGAGAAAGCCGCTCTTGGTAAGTACGTTGTATTATTTGTAGCCATATCTCGTCTGGTAGATATGTTGACCAGCGTGAATACGCACATCATTTCTTACTCCAAATATTTCCGCTTTAATTTCTATACCATTGTATTATTATCCATATTAAATATTGGGTTTAATCTGATATTTATTCCGAAATATGCCATTGTTGGAGCAGCATTGTCCACTTGCTTATCCATTACGTTGTATAATCTTATCAAATTAATCTATATCCGTTACCGGTTTCAGATGCAGCCTTTTTCTTCCGGCCTGATCAAAGTATTGGTGATTGGAGTCGTAGGTTATCTGATCGGATATTTTTTCCCGGATACTGGCATACCCATACTTAATATCTTCTTAAAATGCGCTCTAATAGGCATTTTGTATGGTTTTGCGATCATGAAATGGAAAGTTTCACAGGATCTGACTTCGTTATTTTATCAGGGATTGGATTGGGTTCGCCATCCCAGTAAATTGTTCCGGTAGTTTGTTGAATACCCCAATCAATCTGATGTGCCGATTATTTTATCTCAAAAGTTGTCCCTGCTTTTTTCGACGCTGAAGGTTAAAGCCCTACTGGTTCAACCCCAGCTTAGGATCATAAGTCAGTATTCCATTCCGGTCCCGGATCCTCGCATAAAAACCATAGCCCCCAAAATTGTTCTCCAGTTTTAGTAACAATTTGTTCCATCCGGCATGCAACGGCAAGTCTATCGTGGTCTGGTCCGGCGAGGCAATCCGTACTGCCAGAAACCGGTGCAAAATCGTGTCGTTCAAAAACACTTTGATGCCATCGTCGCTTCCGATCAGCAGGGGCATTACGGTATCCCTGGGAGCATAGACAAAGGTTTGTGCGTAACAGATCACAAACTCAGAAGGCTTGATTTTCCGCCATAATTGCATCCCATAGCCGGCTGGTTCTCCGGGTAATAATTCCCAGTGAACCGATTGTCCATTTTTTCCGCGATACGAAGCTTGCGGATTCCAACCTTGTTCCGGCGGATAGATGCTATCCAGGCCAAAGCGCAGGTCATCATTGACCCTGGGGTTATCAAACGGACCAATGAACGCCCACTCCGGAATGTACCGCCGGACCGGTTCCAGCCTCAAGGCATCCAATCCCAGCCAAAGCGTATCGGTTTTCGATGGATTACCCAGGATAAGAGCAACCTCCGGCGCATTGGGTACGGATGGGATCAATATCCCCTGCAGCGGCGAAAGTTTTTCACGATAACAATCAATCACCTTCTCCTTTGAACCACTGCTTACCGTCAGGAGGCCACCCTGGGGACTTCCGGTAAGGTATAGCGTAAGATCATAACCGGATTCGATCTGGTTAGGTAATGCCAACCGGGTTTCCTGTCCGGGTAATAAGCCAAACCATAATTCGTGATCGCCACTCCAGTCCGGACCCGTTTCGCTGCGATCCAAAATCTGTGGTTGATAAACTTCCGGCAGGGTGATTGACTCCCCTTCCAGGACCGGCCAGGCTACTTTCCTTGTTTGCGGGGCAAGATGACCGGCAGGGATATCCGGTGCCGCCAGCTTGGTAGGTCCTTCCTGATACCAGAAGGCTACCGTAGCTATATCGGTCTCTTCGTCGTTCACCTGACCATGTTCGAGCTGCACCCGTATGGACTTTTGGAAAGGTATCGCGTCCCGGATGTGATGCCGGTAAGCTGAGATGCGGGAAGTAGAATCATCTTTGACGACCAGGCCATGAAAATCAGCAGCATAGACCCCATTCCGGAAATACCAGCCGCTATTCAGATAGTCTTCCATGCCCGTACCATGCGTCGAAGGCTGTATTGTTCCGTCCACATAAATCTGTTCGTCACCTTCCAGATAGCCCAAATCGTTGTGATAACTTTCTGCGGAATAGTGCATGCCCGCGAAATAACCTTTTCCCTCCATGTCCAATACCGTATATGGAATCGAATCCCGGGTACGTACTTCACGGTTCCACCGTGCGTGAAAGGTGGTCAGATGTGGTGGCACCTCCCTGAACTTGCCTACATTGATGTGAAAATATAGGGCATACAATGGGTAGGAACTGCGGTTGATGATCTCAACGCGGGCATGACGCATGAAAGGCATCGGAAAATAACAATAAAAGCCACCGCTGCTCATACCTACGAACTGGGAGGTATAATGTTCGTACCGGAAAGGGCTGCCAAAAAAATCACCAATCGGACTCCAGACCGAAGGATTTTCTTCCCCGTCCCAAAAAATGCGTATCAGGATGTGACGCAGGTAATCGGGATCCCTCGAGTCAAAGGTGAACCACATCCGGTTAATCAGGCCGGGACCTGCAATGTCCGCAATGAGGGCCGTGTCGCCGGCAGCCAGGCTCCACCGGTCGTTATTGCCTCCGGTGGTATCGTAACTGGATAGCTGGTATTCTTCGCTGGTGCGCTCAACCCAATAAGATGCATCGTGACCGGCAGGAAACAAGAGCGGCTGTCCCCGGCAACCCAGCAGTGCGAGCAGGAGTATAGCCCAGATTGGTGATATTCGAATCATGATTTGATATCTGGGAATAAAGTTAAGGGGTTAGAGGAATCTGCCACAATGAGCAGAAAGGTTTGTTCAGATCCAATACCGGTTCAACGAATCGCCCTGATTGTCAGTATTCCACATCGGAAAGAACGATCTTGAACTCCACCCTGCGATTGAGCTGCCGGCCGGATTCCACTGCATTGGAGGCAATCGGTTGCTGGCTGCCATGCCCTACATAGGTCACCCGGCGTGGCTCAATGCCGTATTTGATCAGATAATTGACCACTGCACGGGCTCGTTGTACGGAGAGTTTTTGATTGTATACCGGATCGCCGGAGATGTCCGTATGCCCATGGATCTGGATCAACCAGTCGGCATGTTCACGCATCAGTTTGAGCAACTTGTTCAGTTCATGATATGAAGTAGGCAAAAGGGTCGCCTCATCGTAATCGAAGTAGATGTTATTTAACGCATACAGCCGATTGGTCTCAACGGGGTCCGGTACCAGCTGGGTTGAGTCGGTCTTTATGATGGGGTCAATCTTCTTCACGGAGATGTCATCCAGATAGTAATAGGCATAATTCAGGAAGCCTTCACCACTGGTCGTCGTCCGGTCATCCGGATAAAAGTTACCTATAGTCAGGTATTTTGCATCGACTTCAGCGCTAAAGGTCTTTTGCAATCGCAACCAACTGGCATCTTTAACCATCACCGCATCTTTCCAGACAACCTGGGGTTCTTCTTCCAGGAGGCTTGCTCCTACGTCCGAAATTTTTTCTTCAGAAAAATAGCCCCCGATATTGCCGGCCCACAAGGAGCCCTTCAGGTGTCCAACCCACATCGTCACCTCATAGATTTGGCCCGGTACCAGCGGTTCATTCAATAACACCTGGATGTATTCCCTGCAATGCGGTTTTCCATTGTAACAGCCATAGATGGTTATGCCGGCACAATAGGATCCGTCTTTGGCATACACATTACCAAAACCTTTCTCACGCCAATGCCTGGGTACGATCAGTCCCGGGCCATACAGATCCGGGGATGCACTGGTCGGAGAACACCAGCTATTGCTGCATTGTGTGAAATGCGTCCCGGTGTAAAACCATTCCAGAGGTCTGGAATTCAGTTCTTCAAAAGAAGCGTTAGGAATCAGGTTGGGATAGCTCATAGGTGGCTGGCTGTATAGCCAGTTAGCTATCCATAGGATACAGATTAAGATTGGTTGGCCGCGCATCGGAATCAAGTTCCAGTAAACAAATAACGAAGTCGTACTTCGCTTTCTTATACTCGGGGGATACGACGGGGGGAGGCTTTTTATAACTTTGCCTTGCCTTAAAGATAAACAAAAAATGAAAAAAGATTTCATCAAAAAATTAGGACTCACAAAAATCAACGCCGGAAGCTGGACCGGAATCAAATCCAGCACATCCGATGAGCACCTGGAATCCTACTCACCCGTCGATGGACAGCTCATCGGAAAGGTGAGTGTGACCAGTCGTAAAGAATACGATAAAATCATTCAAGCTGCCGAGAAAGCCTTTATTTACTGGCGGACCATCCCCGCTCCCAAGCGCGGCGAAATTGTCAGACAATACGGCGAAGCTTTGCGCAAGCATAAGGAACACTTAGGGATGCTGGTCTCTTATGAAATGGGAAAAAGCTACCAGGAGGGCTTGGGAGAAGTTCAGGAGATGATCGATATCTGTGATTTTGCCGTTGGATTGTCGCGGCAGCTCTACGGGCTGTCCATGCATTCCGAACGTCCTGCTCACCGCATGTACGAACAATGGCACCCCCTTGGCATTGTCGGGATTGTTTCCGCATTCAACTTCCCGGTCGCCGTTTGGTCCTGGAATGCTATGATCGCATTGGTCTGTGGTGATGTCGTCGTCTGGAAGCCTTCAGAAAAAGTACCACTCTGTGGTGTGGCCTGTCAGCTGATCTTTCAGGACATTCTCAAGGCCAATAAAATGCCGGAAGGAGTTGTCAACCTGGTTAACGGAGACTACCGGGTGGGTGAATATATGACCCATGACGAGCGGGTACCTTTACTATCAGCAACCGGTAGCATCCGTATGGGCAAGATCGTCGGCACGGCAGTAGCCCAACGACTGGGACGATCCTTACTGGAATTAGGTGGAAACAATGCCATCATCATCACCCCAAGCTCGGATATGAAACTGGTTCTTACCGGAGCTGTTTTCGGTGCGGTGGGTACTGCCGGACAACGGTGTACCTCAACACGGCGGTTGATCATCCATGAATCCATCTACGAGGATGTGAAAAAAGCATTGCGCAAGGCTTACCGGCAAATCCGTATTGGTAATCCGCTGGATGCCTCCAATCACATGGGCCCCCTGATTGACACCGATGCGGTAGCCCTCTATGAAAATTCACTGAAATCCGTGAAGGAGCAGGGAGGAACTTTTCTGGTACGGGGTAAAGCCCTGGCCGGAGAAGGCTATGAATCCGGATGTTATGTGAGTCCTTCCATTGCCGAGGTCACCAATGATCTTCCCATCGTCCAGCATGAAACATTTGCACCGCTGCTGTATCTGATCAAATATTCGACCATTGAGGAAGCCATTGCCTTGCAGAATGGGGTCCCACAAGGGCTGTCGTCGGCCATCATGACCACCAATTTGAGGGAGGCGGAACTCTATCTGTCGACTGCCGGATCAGACTGTGGCATCGCCAATGTCAATATTGGCACAAGTGGCGCTGAGATCGGGGGGGCTTTTGGAGGCGAGAAGCAGACCGGTGGTGGCCGGGAAAGTGGTTCCGACTCCTGGAAGGCTTATATGCGCCGACAGACCAATACCATCAATTACAGCACCGAACTGCCTTTAGCACAAGGGATCAAATTTGATTTTTAGAGGTATCGGGGTGCATCGGACACTATTTCTTCCTTGCGGTCCGAAGAACCATTGGCAAAATGGTATTTTCGGACCGTTATCTTGTTAATTTATTTCTAGCAGATGAATCGTACGGAAGCAGAAGCCCTCTTATTTTCGATGACCGAAACCGAAGCCCTGCGCCGGCATATGCGCAGCGTGGAGCTGGTGATGCGCCGCCTGGCACAGCATTTTGGTGAAGATGAAGAACTTTACGGCATCACCGGCTTGCTCCATGATGCCGATTACGAAAAATGGCCGGAAAAGCATCCGGCTCTGATCGTGGAAGAACTCCGCAGGCTGGGAGAAGATGAAATGGCCCATGCGATAGCAGGCCATTACACCAAATGGAATGTACCTCGCAACAGCCTGCTGGACAAATGCATCGTCGCAGCCGATGAACTGACCGGGTTTACCTATGCCGCAGCATTGATCCGGCCTACCAAGATCGATGGCATGGAGCCCAAATCCGTCATTAAAAAATTAAAGACCAAAGGGTTTGCGGCGAGCGTGGACCGCGATGAAGTGTATCAGGGCGCTGAGATGATCGGTATGGAATTGCCGGATCTCATCAAAATGATCATTGAGGTCCTCACGGAGCATAAAGAGGAAATGGATTTGGTATAATTGATTGCTTGCGTAAACTGCCCATTGGAAAGCGACCAAATTTACCCGGTCGGATATGTTAATTCCAGGGCCCGTTGGTCGTGATGTTCAATACCTGATCATTTAAATCTATTTTATACAATCCTCCTGCACACCCAATCCAATAATTTCCCTTTTGATCTTCCGTGATGCTCATGATGGGTTTGGGAACCGGGTAATTTTTAAATACTTCACCATCGTATCGATAGACACCCTGATTGATGGTGCCCAACCAAACCTTTCCGGTACGGTCCACATAAATTTCATAACCATCGTTCTCATTTAATCCTTCTATCCCGGGAAAATGGATGAAATTTTTTCCGTCATATCTGGTAATGCCGCCCGGTCCGAACCGCTTGTGTTCATCCGGGTCATCTTTTTCTGCGACGCGGGACCCAAACCAAATATTACCGGCATGGTCTTCCGCAATGGCTTGTACATTATTCGAATAAAGACCGTCATCTTTGGTAAAATGGGTAAATGATTTGCCGTCGTAACGAGTAGCGCCGTATCCATCCCGGCCAAACCAGACATTTCCCCTGGAGTCTTCCAGAAAAGCCGTAATCCAATTTTTAGTATCCTCATTGATGGGTGTATTAATTGAAGGTACCGGAACGGGAAAATCGATAAATTGATCACCCTCGAATTTACAAATTCCTCCCCAGGTCCCTACCCATAAATCACCCTGACTGTCGATCAGCAAATTACTCACGCGGTTATCACAAAGGGTATTGTCGGTCGAATAATTGGTAAATCTCTGGCCGTCGTATTTGGATATGCCTTCACCGGTACCAAACCACATATTACCGGCCTTATCCTCAATAATACTGGTAATCCGGTTACTTGGTAAACCTTCTTTGGTGGTCAGATAGGTCAGTGTTTTTCCATCGTACCTGGCCACGCCTTTGCTTAATGTTCCAAACCACAGGCTCCCCTTCGCATCTTCAAAAGTTGTCACCACATATTCGCCGATTTGCGTACCAACCTCTTTTTGCTCACCACTTACTGCTTGCTCCGTCGTGCTGCCAGACGCACAACACCATATGGTCAAAGCAATGAGGAAGGAATATACTCCAAATGGTTTTTTTACATTATGAGTCTTCATAAGTTATTGGAAGATCAGGTTAATATGGAATCCAATGGCATCTGAAATAGCTTCATCTTTAAGCATATAATTGAAGTTAACACCCCAGTCATTGCGGTCAATTTTAAATTTTGTATTTATTTCTTTTTTATCGGGGTCCATCTCCGCCCGGAACCGGATCGATTTTGAAATGTTTTTAATGGTTAGGACGGCTTCTATTTCCGCATGGGTTTTATCTGAATACGAAATTCCCGTAATAACCAATCTGGACTCGGGATATTCCTTTACGTTAAAAAAGTCCTTGGATTTTAAATGGTCTACGAGACTTTTTTTGGCATCTTCAATGGTTATGTCCGTGTTAGAAATGGAGTTCATGTCAATGACAAAATGACCTCCGGTTATTTCACCATTCGTCATTATCAATTCTCCCTCCTTGAGGCCGATAAACCCTTCGTGGCCACCAAAATAAAAAGTATATTCTCCCATCCATTTCAGGGAGCTTTCGGCGGTATTGATTTGCAGTCCTTCCTGAGCATGACTACCGGACAACGCTAGGGCGATTGCACCCAGGACAAAGATTATTTTCTTCATGCGATTTTATTTTTGACAAACTAACCGCACTTTTAAATGGGATGCTGTAAAAGGCTTGTAAAACAGTGTAAATCGAGTGTAAAACAACAAATGAGTAGGGAGTATTTAGTAGTCAGTATTCAGAAATAATAAATATTGCTACGAATTACTGACTACTGATTACTGACTACTGACTACTGATTACTGTCTACTGACTACTGACTACTGACTACTAAATCCTTTAATCCCCTATTTTGCCCAGTTCAATACCTTCCGAGTAGGCAACCTCAATTCCGGATTCGTTAAAGGCATGCTTGATGCGCTGATAGGTCTCAAAGGTGGCCGTCCAGTAATCATCCGGCAGGATACAGGGCCGCACGCTAACGAGAATGTTGTGGCTGTCAAAGGACTCGATTCCGATAATTGGAGCAGGTTCCTGCAGGATAACCGGAAAATTATGCAGTGCTTTTTCAATGGTTTCGCGCACCTTTGGAAAGCTTTCCGAATAAGCCATAGTGACCTTCAATTCGAGACGGATGTAGTTTTTCATCGAGAAATTGGTGATGATGCTATCGGTCACTTTTCCGTTGGGCACGATGAGCGTTTTATTTCCAGGTGTCACTAATAAAGTGTTGAAAATCTCAATGCGTTCTACCCGACCAAAGACATCCGAAATCTGCACCCAATCACCGACTTTGTAGGGTTTGAAAAAAATGATGGTCATGCCAGATGCGAAATTTCCCAAAAAGCCCTGTAAGGCCAAACCAATGGCGAACACAATACCTGCCAGGACGCCCACAATGGAGGAAACCTGAAAACCTAATGTGCCGGCGGCAAATAAGACAACAATTATCTTTAAAGCAATGCTGGCCATTGAAGTCAGAAAGCCTTCCAACTCGGGAGAGATAAAAGCCTTGGCGAGTATTCGATGGAGGACAAGCAGTACTTTTTTCACCAGCCAAAAGCCAATCAGCAGAATGGCTATAGCCAGGATGAATTTGGGTGCTATTTCCCAGATCCAGGTACCCAAATTTTTGATAAAATCATTCAAATTCGCAGTATCCATGGGAACGTATTAGTAGTCATAAAGGATAAATTGCAGGAGCTGGGACAGACAAAACCTAGTAACAAGCTATTGGAGAGAATCTGGAAATTCAGCGTCATTATCCTGAAATCTTATTTCATTCTTCCTCCCAATCGTAATCGACCAATCCAGTGCGTACATATTCCTCATACCGCTGCTGATGGTAATCCGTCCATTGTTTTCGGTAGGGCGAATTATTAACCTCCTGCGTGAAGGCAGATCGGGGCTGTTTACCCTGCAGCGCATCGTACAGCAGGTCGGTAAAATAGACCGGCAAGGTCACGTCTACCATAAAATCCGTCATGACCTGATGATGATCAAACTCGTCCATGGGTTCTACAATGGCGAAATCATCCTCATTGGCTTCGACAAAATCCAGGAATTCACTCCATTCGGAAGGCAAGTTATCGAAGAACTCGTCATCATCGGGCAGGAAGTTCACATCACCGGTAGGACGATGTAAATAACAAATCTTTCCGCCCTGTACTTCACGGGAAATTGTTTGAACGAGCTCATCATTCGGCTCAAAAGGCAACCTTTTCGTCACGAGAAAAAAAGGATTTAGAGGTTTGAATGTTAAGGGTATACTTCTGCTATCAATTCGATCTCGACGGCAATATTCCGGGGCAAGGATCCCATGCCAACAGCAGATCTAGCGTGTCGACCATTTTCACCAAATACCTGGACCAAGAGGTCCGAGCAGCCATTCACCACTTCCGGCTGATTTCCAAAGTCCGGGGTACAATTCACCATCCCCAACACTTTTACAATACGTTTGATCTTTTTCAGATCACCGACTTCAGCCTTGAGCGATGCAATCAACTGAATGGCAGCCAACTTCGCCGCTTCATAACCTTGCTCCTGGGTTATATCAGCACCTACTTTTCCGGTTATGTATCCGCCGTCCGGTGTATTAGGACCTTTTCCGGAGGTATAAACCAGATTGCCTACCCTTACCGTATTTACATAATTCGCTACAGGCGCACCCACTTCCGGAAGTGTGATGCCTAATTCCTGTAATTTTGCTTCTGGATTGTACGATGGATCCATGCTTTCCTGATTTTCGTTGTTGGCTGGCTGAGAAGCGGTCGGAGCTTCACAACCGGTGGCCAATATTAGGATAAAAAAAGCAAATGAATAAAAGACTTTCATAATTCTGTTGATTCTGCCGATGAAGATATAAAATCAAGAAATATTCCGACAACTGTTTATCCCGCCCTCTAAAATAAAATCTGCTTTGCCAAAAGAGACTCCTTGCGCTATGTTCACGCGATGAAAAATAACTACCTTTTGAACCCAAATTGCTAGAATCATGTCTGAATCAATCCTGACCGCTGCGGCGTTAAATCAATATCTGAATCAGCCAGACTGGCGGGTATTTGATGCCAGGTTCTCTTTGGCGGATCCGATGGCCGGAGAAAGGGCTTACCGGGAAGGTCATATCCCTGGGGCCATTTACGCTCATCTGGACCGGGATTTATCCCAGCCCATCGTACCAGGAGTGACGGGCAGACATCCTTTACCGGAAAAAAAGCATTGGGAGGAGACCCTGAAGAAATGGGGACTGCACCGTGATTTGACGCTGATTGTTTATGATGACCAGATTGGTGGCATTGCCGCCCGATTGTGGTGGATGCTCCGATGGTCCGGCTTCTCAAAGGTTATGGTTCTCGATGGAGGCTGGCAAGCCTGGGTGGCGAATGGATACCCGATCAACCAAGACATTCCTATTCCCGGTTCATCTGCTTTCATCCCTGAATATCATGACGACTGGCTGGTCCCTGTCGAAGAGGTAGAACGGTGGAGGCAAGATCCGGCATTTTGCGTTGTCGACAGCCGCGAAGCCATTCGATACCGCGGCGAACAAGAACCCATTGACCCGGTAGCGGGGCATATACCTGGCGCGGTCAACCTGCCATTTGGCGAAAACATGACTTCCACAAAAGCCTGGAAATCAGTCACCGAATTACACGATAGGTTTTCGCTGATTGCCAATCAGGCATCTGCCGATCGGACGGTATTTTATTGCGGCTCAGGAGTGACTGCTTGTCACAACATACTTGCTTATCATCAGGCAGGTTTTGGAATGCCCAGACTCTATGCCGGTTCCTGGAGCCACTGGATTACGGATGCAAAACGGCCCGTGGCGCTAGGGGAAAATCCCTGATTGGGTTACTCCTGTTTGTTTTCGTGGCTTTTGGATCCTGACCGGCGGGTACGTTTGACTTGTTTTACTGCGTCATTTACCTCGTCCGTAGCTTTGATCAGTTCGTTCAGTTGCTGTTTTCGCTGAGGATCCTCCTGCTTGGTTTCGCTTTTTTTGACTGCTTTGGTTTCTTCGGCGAGCGGTTTACTTACACCATTAAAAACAAATTGTCCATCCTTTGCATCAATGACCATCGCCGTGCCCGGACCGGCTGCCCCACCCAGCACTTGTTTGGCTAATTCGTTGACCAGCTCTTTCTGGATAACCCGCTTTAAAGGCCGGGCACCGAATTCCGGATCATAACCAAGATCCGTAAGCAGGTCCAACGCTGCCGGTGTCAATTCCAGACTGATGCCTTGCTGACCCAAATTTTTCCGAACACTTTTCAGCAACAATCCTGCGATTTGCTTGATCTCCTCTTTGGTTAATGGCAGGAACATGATTTTCTCATCGATCCGGTTGAGAAATTCCGGCCTCAGATTTTCTTTCAACTGGTTAAAGACTTCCTGCTTGGTGGTTTCTATGATCTCGGCCCGGTGATCGGCACCCAGGGCATCGAGGTCTTCGAAGTTTTCCAGGATGACATCCGAAGCCATGTTAGAGGTCATTATGATGATGGTATTTTTAAAGTTGGCCACTCTTCCTTTATTATCGGTCAACCGGCCGTCATCCAAGACCTGCAGCAAGATGTTAAAGGTATCCGGATGTGCCTTTTCGATCTCATCCATGAGAATGATGGAATACGGCCGACGGCGTACGGCTTCGGTAAGCTGACCGCCTTCTTCGTAGCCTACATATCCGGGAGGCGCCCCCACCAGCCGGGAAGCAGCATGTTTTTCCTGATATTCACTCATATCAATGCGGGTAATGGCGCGCTCGTCATCAAACAAAACCACAGCCAAAGCTTTGGCGAGCTCTGTCTTACCGACCCCCGTAGGACCGAGAAAGATAAATGAACCGATAGGCCGATTAGGGTCCTGCATACCGGCACGACTCCTGCGCACTGCATCGGAAACAGCCCGCACCGCTTCTTTCTGACCAATCAGGCGCTCTCCGATCTTTTCTTCCAGGTGCAATAATTTTTCCTTCTCGCTCTGCAGCATGCGCTGAACCGGTATTCCCGTCCAGCGGGCTACCACCTCCGCGACGTCATTGGCAGTCACTTCTTCGTTAGTAAACCGATCTTCTTCGGGAAGCGCATTCAGAACCTTTTCTTTTTCAATCAATTCGGCCTTCAGCTTTTCGATCTCCCCGTAACGTATCTGGGCTACTTTATCAAATTCCGCGTTGCGTTCGGCCTTGCTTGCCTCCTGTTCTTTTTCGTCGATTTGTTTTTTCAGGTTTTGAATGGCATCGACCTGTTCTTTTTCATTGTGCCATTGGGAACGTTTGCTATTGGCTTTTTCCCGGGCATTGGCCAATAGTTCCGTAATCTGTTTCAGCTTAACCTGATTGTTCTCCCGCTTGATGGCTTCCCGTTCGATCTCCAGCTGCTGGACACGGCGATCCAATTCATCAATTTCATCCGGTACGGAATCCAGCTCCAGGCGAAGTTTGGCGGCAGCTTCGTCAATAAGGTCCAGGGCCTTGTCCGGTAAGCGCCGGTCGGTGATGTACCGGCTGGATAGCTCAGCGGCAGCCACCAAGGCTTCATCCAGGATATCTATCTTGTGGTACACTTCAAATTTTTCCTGGACGCCTCTCAGGATGGATATGGTATCGGCCACGCTGGGTTCATCCACGTAGACGGTCTGAAAGCGTCGGACCAAAGCCTTGTCCTGTTCGAAATACTTCTGGAATTCATCCGGAGTGGTAGCTCCGATGACCCTGAGCTCTCCGCGTGCTAATGCCGGCTTCAGAATATTGGCCGCATCCAGGGCACCATTACCACCACCTGTGCCAATCAGCGTATGAATCTCATCGATAAACAGGATGACCTCTCCCTGGGATGCATTAACCTCGTCAATGACCCCTTTCAGCCGTTCTTCAAACTCTCCTTTAAATTTCGCTCCGGCAACCAAACCTGCCATATCCAGCGTGAGGATGCGTTTCTTTCGCAGATTCTCCGGAACATCTTTTTTTACAATACGCCAGGCAATACCTTCGACAATGGCGGTCTTACCTACCCCGGCATCACCTACCAGGATGGGATTGTTCTTGCTTCTCCGGGATAAGATCTGCAGGATACGGCGGATCTCGTCATCCCGCCCGACAATCGGATCCAGCTCCCCATTGGCAGCCCGGTCATTCAGATTGATGGTGTATTTTTTAAGTGCGTTGTATTGATTGTCGACATTCGGGTCGTCTACTTTCCTCCCCTGTCTGAGCTCGCGGATGGCTTCTTTCATCGCGGTCTCCGTAGCACCCAATCCCTGCAGGAGGCTGGCCGCTTTGTCTTTTCCTTGCAGGATACCCAGCAAGATCAGTTCGACGGAGATGTATTCGTCGCCGAAAATGGGCATGATTTTTTTAGCCCGTGCCAGCGCCGCGTTGGCATCGCTGCTGAGAAACTGTTTGTTGGCGCCTTCAGAGCGCGGATAGTTGCGGATAGCCTGGTCCAGTATGGTGCGCAACTGATCCATGTCCACATGCATTTTCTGCAATAGGAATGAACTGATACTTTCCTCTGAATTCATAATACCCAATAGCAGGTGTGTGGTGTCGACCTGCTGCTGATGGAGCGTTCCCGCCAGCTTCTGGCCTTCAAGAATACACTCCTGAGCTTTTATGGTAAAATCGTCGTAAGTCATAAACTTTTTGCGTTAGGTGTCCAAAATTAGCACAAATGCCTTTAATTCATGGTGATGGCCTCAAGTTCAGGAAATGAACATCCTACGCCACCGCATTATTGACGTAATATCCGGCCGACCGGATACAAACGGAAGGTTTTTTCGTAGTACGGTGAGTGTTGATAGACGAAATTCAGCTGGGCCCGGGCATTTTTGGCGAATTCGGGATCCTCTTTTTTCTTTGCCTCGAATTCTGCTGCCAGTTGCGCGTCTTCAGCAAGCAGTTCGGCAGCTGTGTCTTCAAATACATAACTGGAGAAATATTCCTTTTGTCCCAGAATTGCATCAAAATAGTTCCATGCGAAGTAGGAATCCGTAGCCTGCGGTTCCAGCGTCTCTATGAGAAAACGCACGGCTGGTTGATCGGTCGTAATCAGATAATCGCCCGTGTGGTAC
The DNA here is from genome assembly GCA_020636355.1 of Lewinellaceae bacterium. Taxonomy (GTDB): domain Bacteria; phylum Bacteroidota; class Bacteroidia; order Chitinophagales; family Saprospiraceae; genus JAGQXC01. The sequence goes on from JACJYB010000004.1 coordinate 309,337, forward strand.
GTCCATGATCTCGTCTGTGCAAGAACCTTCACTCCTGTGTGCAGGTAATGGCCTTCGTAGGGATTGGAAGGAGATTGGTAATCGATGATGGAATACATTTCCAGATCCAGTGTGGTATCTGCAGATAGCCGCCTCATTTGCACACCATTCCAGCTTAACCGGTCAATAATATCATCGTAGGCCTGGGGAATCAGATAGGCCTGCGGGCGGCGTATGGTACGGGATGGAACATACGTATTATAGAATGGAATGTATTTTTGGTAGGTCTTATCATGATCGTAATACATGCGATTCTGGCCACTGACCAGACTGGGCCGGTAGGCGGCCTCATATCCGGAAAACAGGATCGAGTCTTTCTGGCTGCGGTCCATTTCCCAGGCCACCGGAAAGTCCTGCTGTTCCAGTGCCTGCTTTTTCGCTTGTGCGCGCAATCCATGGATCCGGTCACCCTGTTCGGTAAGTATTTCCAGTAAATGGGTCTCCAGCGAATAGGCGCCCCGGACGCGTTGAGCAAATGTCTTGAGCATATGCGCCTCGGAAATCATCGCTATGGTGTGATGAAGCGCAGCATATCCAGAGCCAAAGCGGGGACCTTCAAAAAAAGCAAAAATCCCATCATCCGGGGTATTGCGTACATTTACATAGGGAATGGCAGGAAAACCGTCAGCGGTCAGCCGGCGATAGATTTCCGGGAAAAATTCATTGCGCATATAATCTCCCAACGGTGGTGAAGCTTTGTCTTTTTGAGATTCCACGATCGTCATGATGTAAGGATAATCCGCTCCGTCGGTCGTATGATTGTCAAGGAACACATCCGGATCCCATTTGCAGAAAAGCTGCTGAAAACTTTGGGCATTTTTAGAATCGCTTTTGATGAAGTCCCGGTTCAAATCCAGATTCTTGGCATTCCCCCGAAATCCATGCTCCGCCGGCCCTACCTGGTTGGCGCGGCTGTAGGCGTCCCGGTTGAGAGCGCCTCCAATGTTGTAAAACGGAATGAGAACCAGAACAACGTCTTGCCATAAGGCCGGGTTAATCGTTCCTTGCAGTAAATCCCGCACAAATAGCATGGAAGCATCCACGCCACAGGGTTCGCCGGCATGGATCCCATTGTTGATGAAGAGGATTGATTTATTTGCTTGCCGAAGTGCCACCGGATCAAATTCCCCATTGGCAGAGAGGATAATCTCATGCAATGGAAATCCGCTGTCGGTCATGCCAAAAGGTTGCATCCTGATCTTATCTGACGAGGCGGCCAGCTCCTGGTAATAGGCTATGACCTCCGGGTAAGTCGCAGAGTAATTGGTATCCCTTTCAAATGGGGTACGCATCTCAGCTGGTTGAGCTGCCAGGGTAATAAAAGAAAAGACCAGTGCACCGGGCAGAAATTGACGTAGCCAACAAACCATATTTTGGATTTTACCGTATTCGTATATTAGTGGATGGATGTAAATGTAAAGGTTTAAGCAATTTTTAACGTCCGATCTATGCTTTGCGGTAAACGTCTTGACCTTAACAATAGTTAAAATAAGTACAGCCTAAAAAGTTGAACACCATGAATAGACTTTTTCTTGGGATAAGTTTTGCACTTATCTTGACGGCACAGACTGCCCATGCACAGTATTTTGGCCGTAATAAGCCGGTGTATCAAAAGTTCGATTTTAAAGTCATTGAAACACCGCATTTTGACATTTACTCCTATTTAAAAGACCGCAATGAAATCAACCGGCTAAGCGAATGGTCTGAGTTGTGGTACAGCATGCACCAGGAGGTATTACGGGATACATTTACCGAAAAGAATCCGATCCTATTCTACAACGATCATTCGGATTTTCAGCAGACCAATGCGATTTCGGGTTCGATCGGCATCGGAACTGGCGGCGTCACGGAAGCTTTAAAGAACCGGGTAGTCATGCCACTTACGATGACCAATCAACAAACGAACCATGTTCTTGGCCATGAAATGGTTCACGCATTTCAGTACCATATGATCCTGAACGGCGACTCCACCAACCTGACCAGCCTGCAGAATTTACCCTTGTGGATGGTCGAAGGTATGGCTGAATACATGTCACTGGGCCGGTATGATGCCAATACCGCCATGTGGATGCGCGATGTAGTGCTTAATGATAAAGTACCTACGTTGAAGGACCTTTTTAATCCCGAGTTTTTCCCTTATCGCTATGGTCAGGCATTCTGGGCCTTCTTTTCCGGTCTTTACGGTGATGAAATGATTAAGCCATTTTTTGTAGCAACTGCAAAATATGGACTGCTCGCGGCGGTTCAATCGGTACTTCACACCAATTTCGAGACGCTCAGCAATCAGTTTAAAACCGCTCTGGAAACCTACTATACCCCACTGCTGGCTGAGAAAAAAGAAACCAGTTTCGGGCGAAAGCTGGTAACGGATGAAAACGGCGGTAAAATGAATATTTCTCCGGTAGTGAGTCCGAATGGTCGCTACGTCATCTTTCTATCCGAGAAAGAGCTGATCACCACGGACCTCTACCTTGCCGATACCAAGGATGGTAAAATCATCCGCAAAGTTTCCAGTCGGGTTAAGGATGGACACCTGGATAATATCGACTACCTCGAGTCATCGGGCACCTGGTCCCCCGACTCCAAACGATTCGCTTTTGTAGCTTTTAAAAATGGGCGAAACATCCTGGTGATTAAGGATGTCAGCAATGGTCGAACCGTCGAGGAAATCGCCCCCAAGAATTTACAGGCTTTTGCCAATCCAACCTGGTCCCCCAATGGCCGCAGCATCGTGGTTGCCGGCCTGGCAGAAGGGAGGTCCGATCTCTATCAGATCGATATCCGGACCAAACGGTTGACCCGGCTTACCGATGATTTATACAGTCAGATCCAGCCCAGTTGGTCGGAAGATGGCAGTAAACTGGTTTTTGCAACCGATAAAATGGCCATCGATAATGGTCGTGTTCGTGGTAAATACACCATGAACATTGCTGTCATGGATATGGAAACCAAAGAAATAACTCAATACGACTTCTTTCAGGGTGCTGATAATCTGAATCCGGAATTCGACGCCCAGGGAAATATCTATTTCTTATCGGACCACGACGGATTCAGGAACCTGTATTACTACAATATTCCGGAGGATAAAGTGTACCGGATGACCGATTACCTGGTCGGCATCAGTGGAATCACCTCGTATTCACCGGCTATCTCCGTATCCAAGAAAAGGGATGAAGTATTTTATTCCAATTATCTGGATGGAAAGTATATCATCAACAGGGCACAGAAGGAGGACTTTCTGATGGAGGAAGTAGATCCCGGATCCATTGACTATACCGCTGCCACCCTTCCGGTCATCGGCTTGAGCAAAACCGATCAGGTGAATTCAAACCTGGATTTTATGGAAAACCGGCCGGCACCTCCGACCAATGAATTCAAACAAATCGCTTACAAACCTAAGTTTCAACTGGATTACATAGGCGGTAGCAGCGGTGTAGGCGTAGGGACCAGCAATGCTTATGGAACCCAGACAGGACTTGCCGGCGGTATCGATATGCTATTCAGTGATATCCTTGGCAACAATCAGCTTTATACCGGCGTCTCTCTTAACGGTGAAATTTATGATGTAGCAGGCGTGTTCCAGTACATCAACCGAAAACACCGGTTAGCCTGGGGAATGACATTATCACATATACCCTACCGAACAGGATATGCCAATTATGCGGGTATTGACTCGTTACGGTATGGCAACGGTTACATCCTCACGGATCGCGTTGAATTGAATCTGCTACGCATCTTTGAAGACGGAACGTCTGGTTTCTTTCAATATCCGTTCTCTTCGACCATGCGTGTAGAAGGCAGCCTGGGTACTTCATACCGCTATTTCCGCTGGGACCAGTACAATAATTATTACGATGGTTTTGGTCAGCTCATCTACCAGGAACGTGAAAGGCAAAAGCTTGAAGGAGATTTGAACCTGGGGGGCTACGTCATCCGGAAAACATTCATGCATAATGCGAATGTGGCTTTGGTTGGTGATAATTCCTATTTTGGCCTTACTTCGCCATTAGCTGGTTACCGGTACCGGATCGGTGCCGAGAAATATTTCGGAGGCTATGATTTTTACACAACTTTACTCGATTTCCGGAAATACATCCGGGTCAACCCGGTCACTTTTGCTTTCAGGGCTATGCAATATTCCCGTTTCGGTGCAGATGCCAATGCATTTTACCCGCTTTTCATTGGTGAAATGGGATTGGTCCACGGATATCGCTATGGACTCCGGGATGAAATCGAACAACGGTACGGCATCAACTTTAATCAGCTGAGCGGAAGTAAACTGGCCATGGTTAATTTTGAAACCCGTTTGCCATTCACCGGTCCTGAACGTTTGTCCCTGATAAAATCCAAGGCCTTGTTCACCGAGCTGAATTACTTCATCGATGGTGGGGTAGCCTTTGACAGCTTCTCTGAGTTCAAGGATCCGGCAGAAGGCCCTCTGACCACAAAACCAGCGGTAGTCTTCAGTACCGGTCTGGGCTTGCGCATCAATGTGTTTGGGGCTTTGATCATAGAACCATACCTGGCATTTCCTATTCAGAAAAATACCAGGGGCAGCTTTGGTGTAAACCTGGTACCGGGGTGGTAAGCACTTGGTATAAAATGGGTATCCTTTGGAGCCTGGTCCTGGGGCTATGGCAATTGCATTGTCAATCACAAGGGCCAACGATTGGAGCCCCCCTGATGTACCAAACCGGCGAACCGGATGCGACGTATCAACTTCCCGGTATTTTAAGGGAAATATCCGGTTTGGCCTGGCATGACGATACGCTTTGGGCCATTCAGGATGAAGATGGATTGCTTTTCAAAATGGTACCCCAGAAAGACGCGATCAATATTTCCAATTTCCAGTTTGGCCCGAAGGACGATTACGAGGCTTTGGAATGGCTGAACGGCTATTGTTATGTCGTCACCAGTGAAGCAAAGTTATGGCAGATCGATCCCAAGAACAGAACCTCCCGGCGGTTACCTTCTTTCTGGGGGAAGAAACACAACGTGGAAGGTCTGACCGTGACGGAAGATGGGCAGGGATTGTGGCTTGCCGCTAAAGAAGACCACCAGGATGAAGATCGTGATGTCATTGCAATCAACCCATCAAATCTGGAGAATCCATCCAGACCGCGTTTCTCCATCAGTGATGATAAGATTAAATCTTTCATCAAGGCGCAGAATGAAACCGGACTCAAGGTGCCTGACAGAATTGCCTTTCACTCTTCCGCAATAGCCACTAACCCCATTACGGGAGATCTTTTCGTGCTTTCGTCTCCGGAACCTCAGTTACTGGTACTTGATTCGAAGGGTAAAATTAAAAGCTGGCAACGACTATCCGCTTTACTGTATCCGCAACCGGAGTCAATTTGTTTTGACCCGGACGGAACCCTGTACATTGCCAATGAAGGCAAACATGGTGCTGCAACCCTTTTGGTTTTCTATCCAAAAAAATCCTGACTGCTCTCTGAAATACTCCTTAAGGGCAATAGTAAATTATCGTTACCTTTGGTCAGAAGCGTTTTATTGAAGTATGGCCACAGATCGGATTTCCATCGCTGAAGCTTTTGTCAAGGATTTACTGCACCGGGAATTGGGACCAGAATATGCATACCACAACTGGGAGCATACGCAGAAGGTATTCGAGCAAGCACAGAAACTGGGCCAAATGGCCAAGCTAGGATCCGAAGACACGGAAATATTACTTCTTGCAGCACTATTCCACGATGTCGGCTTCATTTACGACTACGATCAGCATGAAGAACAATCCAAAGACATAGCCCGCAAATTCCTGAAGGAAAACGAGGTTTCGGAAAGTATGATCAAGGCAATCTGTCAGGTCATTGATGCAACCAAGCGGGATGTTAAACCTGCCACCCACCTGCAGCAGTTACTTAAAGATGCCGACGTGGCAAATCTTGCTGATGCCGATTATGCGGTGTGGTCGGAACGGTTAAGGCAGGAATTAATGTCTATTCACGATGATAAAATCAAGAAAAAAGGATGGCTAAAAACCAATATTGATTTCTTTAGTCATCATGAATATTATTCTCCGGAAGGGAAAAAGTTGCTGGGTAAAGGCAAAGAAGCTAATCTGGATCTTCTGTTGTTGAAACGCCAGGAGCAATTATTGGAACAAGCCAAAGCACTGAGACCCAGTTCTCACCTTTCCCGGTCACTTGCTCAAAACCGGCCAGCCCAAAATCAATTCAAAACGGCATTAAGGAACCATGTAAACCTCAGTTCGATCGCGGACAATAAAGCGAATCACATGCTTTCCGTTAACGCGCTGATCCTCTCCATTTCGCTCCCGTTTTTAGGAAGCATTCTGAAAAGTAATCAGCAACTGCTGATACCAACTCTTATGCTGATTGTGGTCTGTGTTATTGCCATCATTTTTGCAACCCTGGCTACGCGGCCGGTAAAAATGTCCGGAATAACGCTCAAGGAGGACATCGATAAAAACAAATCCAATCTCTTCTTCTTTGGGAATTTCTTTAAAATGACCTTCGACGATTACGTACAGGGTATCAAGCACATTGTCGCAGAGGATGACCGGCTGGATCAATCCATTACCCGGGACCTTTTTTATCTCGGAAAGGCACTGGGTCAGAAATATACCTATCTCCGCCACTGCTACAATTTCTTTATGTATGGTATCGTCATAACGGCCTTTGCCTTCATGATCGCCTTTCTGAGTGGCGCGAATACCTTGTGATATTCCCTCAAATCCCTGCCTTGAATGGGAATCTTCTGCAGTTTCCGTTTATACTGTTTGTATAATCCTATCTTTGCTCTTCGCAAATTGTTCGTTGGATGAAAATCTCCTATAACTGGTTGAAGACGTACCTGGATATCGACTATCCGGCTGATGAGGTAGCAGAAATGCTTACAGGCTTAGGGCTTGAAGTTGAAGGCATGGATGCTTTCGAATCCATACCGGGGAGCCTGGAAGGTATTGTCATTGGCAAGGTGCTTACTTGTGAGAAGCATCCTAACGCAGATAAATTATCGCTGACCACCGTTGATATCGGTTCGGGAGCTGACCTGTCCATTGTTTGCGGTGCGTCAAATGTGGCTGCCGGCCAAACTGTCCTGGTCGCTCCGGTGGGGACAACCATTCACCCGACTAACGGCGAGCCTTTCCAGATCAATAAAGCCAAGATCCGGGGTGAGTTGTCGGAAGGCATGATCTGCGCTGAAGATGAAATCGGGTTGGGCACCAGCCATGCAGGCATCCTGGTGTTGGATGATCACTATGAGGTAGGAAAGCCAGCCATTCAATATTTTCCGGTTGAGCGGGATGTAATTTTCGAAATTGGTTTAACACCCAATCGTTCCGATGCGACCAATCACCTGGGTGTTGCTAAAGATCTGGCTGCCTATTTGCGGGTTAACCGTGGATTCACCGGCAAGATCAAGATGCCTCCCAGTGACCAATTCAACATCGACAACCTGGATATGCAAATCGAGGTGGAAGTAGCGGATCACCGCGCTTGCCCCCGCTATGCGGGCATTACCCTCACCGGTGTTAAGGTAGGGCCATCGCCGGATTGGCTGCAAAACCGGTTAAAATCCATCGGGCTGCGTCCCATCAACAACATTGTTGACATCAGCAACTTTGTGCTGCATGAGATGGGGCAGCCAACCCATGCTTTTGATGCGGACAAGATTACCGGAAAAAAGATTATCGTCCGGACATTACCTGCCGGTACCAAATTTTTAAGCCTGGACGACGTAGAACGCTCCTTGTTGCCAACCGACCTGATGATCTGTGACGGAGACAATAATGGGATGTGCATTGCCGGCGTATTTGGCGGCGCTGACTCCGGTGTCACCGACCATACCGTTAATTTATTTATCGAGTCCGCGCACTTCAATGCCAAGTGGGTCCGCCGTACCAGCATGAAGCATTTTCTGCGTACCGATGCAGCCATGGTCTTTGAGAAAGGTTCGGACCCAAATATTTGTGTTATCGCGCTGAAGCGTGTCGTCCAGTTGATTCAGGATATCGCCGGTGGCCAGGTATCATCCCATCCGATAGATATTTACCCCAAGAAGATAGAACCAGTTAAAATTGATGTTCATTATGAGAATATCCGGAAACTGATCGGGGTAGACCTGACCAAGGAGGATATCCGCGATATTTTGAATGCGTTGGAGATCAGCATTGAAAACATCCATGAAGGAGGTCTGACGGTGGAAGTGCCCACCAATAAAATTGATGTACTGCGTGAAGTCGACCTGATCGAAGAGCTTTTAAGGGTCTATGGATTTAACCGGGTTGATTTTGACGAGTCCGTCCACTATACATTCAATTATTCGGACTATCCAAGCGCTCATTTCACGCGCAACCGGGTGGCCGATTACCTGGCAGCCAACGGATATATGGAAGCCATGTCGCTATCTCTAAGCCCTTCGAAATACTACGACCAGTGGGCTCATGCAGAAGTCGGAGATCTGGTTTACATCAACAATACCTCCAACATCCAGCTGGACGCCATGCGCGCATCGATGGTCCCCGGAGCGTTGGAAAATGTAGCGTATAACCTCAACCGCCAGGCTCAACGGATTCAATTGTTTGAGTTTGGCCGGGTATATGGTAAACAGGATGATTTTATTGAATCCGAGCGCCTGCAGCTAACACTTTGTGGTAAAAAGTTCAGTGATCACTGGATTACAGGCAAAACGCCTTCTTTTACTTTTTACGACATCAAGGCACACATTCAGCAAATTTTCCGGATCACCGGAGTACAACCGGATGGGGTCACCGAGATCATGGAGCATCCACATCTGGAATTCGGATTGGAATGGATGCACGATAACCAATTGATTGGTATCGCGGGAGCGATTAAGTCCTCAATCCGGTCTGATATGGGCATCAAGCCCGAGGTTTGGTATGGCGAGATCTTCTGGGATAACCTGTTCCCTTCCATTGGAAAATCCAGAATCCAGGTTGCCGACCCATCCAAGTTTCCCGGAGTAAGACGAGATTTGGCCCTGATCGTAGACGATTCCGTCGCATACGCACAGATTCAGGAAGTCATCCGGAGCATCGATCCGGTACGCATTAAAGAAATAGGTCTTTTTGACGTCTTTAAAAACGAAGAATCACTGGGTAAGGGCAAGAAGTCCTATGCCATTTACGTACTGCTTGAGGATAAGGAACAAACCATGACTGAAAAACAGATCGAAAAGATCATCCAGCGGATGATTGTAGCCCTGGAGAAAGAAACAGGAGCTGTGCTTCGGAAAGGTTAAAAAATGACTGGGTTCCAAAACTTGTAAAAAGGTATTATTTTTGGACAATGTCAGATATTGTAAACCATATAGAAACCATTGAATTTAAAATAAAGCAATTAGCCAGAAAGATAGAACTCATCAAAGAAGAAAATGCCAATTTGGTGAAGGAGAATATCGGCTTGCGGGAATTGCTCGTTGAAAAAGAATCCAAGAATCAGGCCATTCAGCCTCTGACTTTTGAAGGTGCTAACGCCCTGGACGAAGAAGCCAAGGGAAAAGTACGGGAAGAGATTGACCGGTATATTCAAGAAATCGACGAGTGCATCAAGCTCATGAATAATCTTTAAGCCGCCTCATGGAGGGAAAAGAAGCAAAGAGCATACAAGTATACATCGCGGGAAGGTCCTATCCGCTGAAAGTGAATGAAGAAGATGCTTCTGCTATTATGAAGATTGCAGAAGAAGTCAATGATAAAATCCAATATTTTCAGCGCACGTATTCCAATCGCGACAAACAGGATTGCCTGTCCATGGCACTCTTGACGTATGCCGTAGACCTATATAAAGCCAGGCTGAACAATGCCGAAGGACAACTATCCGACCGGCTGGGCAAGCTTGACGAATTGCTGACTTCCCTACTCCATTAAGACGGCCGTGTTTCTCCTGACCATTTGATATCGTTCTATCGTACTGGCTCCATTAATCACATAAAATACGCAACGAAAATGGAAGCAAGTACCTTAGGTTTGGGATTGATTATTGGATTGGTAGTTGGTGCCGGCATCGGATTTGTTCTTGTCCGCATGCTCCTCAACAAATCCAATCAATCCAAGATAGAAGAAATAAACCAGAAGGCGGACCTGGCCATCCAGGAAGCCCGGGTTACCGCAAAACGAATTGTAGCTGAAGCCGAAACCAAATCTGACAAGTTATTGGCAAATGCCGAAAACAACCATGAACGCATCAAGCAGAAGAAAATCCAGGAAGCTAAAGACAAGTTCAATAAACTCCGGTCAGAGTTTGATTCAGAAAAAGCCCAGCATAAGATCGAACTGAAAGAACGCGAGGTCGTCGTCGCCGACCAGGAAAAAGAGCTTAAACGCCAGCAGGATGAATTTAAGCAACGTCTCGATTCCGTTGACGCCCGGGAATCCGAACTGAATACGGTCCGAGATAATCTGGACAAACAACTCAAGATCGTTGCCAAGAAAAAAGAAGAACTGGACGCTTCTATCGAAAAAGAGATCAGTCTTCTGGAAAATATAGCCAAGCTCAGCGAATCAGAAGCCAAAGACCAATTGCTGGAAGCTGTTAAAGGCAAAGCAGAGTCTGAAGCTATGGCTTTCATAAAAGAAAGCATGGAACAGGCGAAAATTACCGCCAACAAAGATGCCAAGAAGATCGTCATCCAGACCATTCAACGGATGGCCGCCGAATACACCATAGAAAATACCGTCTCGGTATTTAATCTGGATTCCGATGACATTAAAGGCCAGATCATCGGCCGGGAAGGCCGAAATATTCGTGCCCTTGAAGCTGCTACCGGCGCTGAAATTGTGGTGGATGACACCCCGGAGGCAATTGTCATTTCTTCCTTTGATCCGATCCGTCGTGAGATAGCGCGCCTCGCGCTGAAGCGATTGGTTGCTGATGGTCGTATCCACCCGGCCCGCATCGAAGAGGTGGTCCAGAAAGTAAAGGAACAGCTGAACGAACAGATCGTCGAAATCGGTGAGCGTACCGTGATCGATCTGGACATTCACGGGATGGATCCTTACCTGGTTAAGATGGTAGGTCGCATGCGCTTCCGTTCTTCCTATGGTCAGAACCTCCTGAAACACTCCATTGAAACAGCCAATTTGTGTGCCACCATGGCGGCCGAACTCGGTCTGCATCCCAAGCAAGTTAAAATGGCGAAGCGCGCAGGATTGCTTCACGATATTGGAAAAGTAAGCGAAGAAGAATCAGAGCTCTCGCACGCCATCCTGGGCATGCAGATTTGTGAAAAACATAAAGAACATCCAGCCATCCTGAATGCGGTAGGTGCCCACCACGATGAGATCGAAATGAATAACATCATCTCTCCGATCATCCAGGCTTGCGATGCCATATCCGGCGCAAGACCGGGTGCACGCCGGGAGATCCTGGAGAGCTACCTCAAACGCATCGGTGAACTGGAAGATCTGGCCATGTCTTACGATGGGGTACAGAAGGCATATGCCCTGCAGGCTGGACGTGAATTGCGGGTTATCGTAGAAAGTGAGAAGGTCACGGATAACTATGCAGAGGATCTCTCTTTCCTGATCTCCCAGAAGATCCAGGATGAGATGCAATATCCCGGGCAAATTAAAGTGACGGTTATCCGGGAAAAGCGCGCTACGGCTTTTGCCCGTTGATCCGGCGTTGATTTAAAAGAAAAGGAGCTACTGATTGCAAACAGTAGCTCCACGAGTCAATGTCAGGAATAATAGAGTGGTCTCATATTTTGAAAGAAAAGCTTTCCAATTCTATTTCCCTCCCTGAGTAATGAGTAATAACCTCTCTGGTTCCGACTATCACCAAGGTACCGGATTTCACAGGGTCGGGGCTGCCAAGAATATCCCTCATTTCGTGATGCTCAAAGAATGGCAGCAACCAGCATTTTCCAAATAATTGACCGCAATAAACCTATAGATTGATTTTATATTTTGTGGTTTGACATAATTTCCGATTATTTGATCTCAATGGTTTGTTTTCAAGTGGTCTGAAAATGTGGTATTCACCGATTCCCGGCTTTGTCGGTTTAACATACCCAAGCGCATGACTCAGAGTTGTTTATGCAAAACGACCAGTGTAACCATTGGTACATAACCGTGACTAACCTGGACTTCCTTTTTAGGTAAATATTCTGAAATCGGGGTCGAATGCCACCAACTATTTGGCACTACTATCCTTCTGCAAAACCCCATAAGGTCACACAAGCCCGTTCTGGTTAGCTAAAAGCTTGATTTACTTACACATATAAGGGGAAAAAAGTGTTTTTCAATAGCTGAAATAAAAGGGAGAATCTATACCTTTGCACGGATTTTGAAAAAGGCCTTATGCGCATGTTAAGCCATCGTCATCTTATTGTGCCACTGATCGCAGTACTGTTCAGTCTGCCCCTTTCCGGTTGGGCACAGCATGAATCCGAAGAACACCAGGAAGAATCATCGCATGCGGAAGCAACCCATGAAGGTGGACATGCCGCTTTTGATCCTACTGCTACGGCCCTGCATCACATCAGCGATGCCAATGTGTTTACCATTCTCGATTTTATCCGTATTCCGCTTCCCATGATCCTTTACAGCAAGGATGAAGGACTGGATATTTTTTCATCGGGTAAATTTCATCCCGGTGAACATGACAATGGCGAATACGCCTATCATCGCTACGTACTCTTTGAAGGCAATGTACATCGGATCAAGGACCCTTCTTTTCCTAACGATCTGGTGGAGATAGGCCCGCATTCATTTTCCGAGCACATCGACGATCAAAACGATGAAGTTGTTTATTTGAATTACGAGGGCACCGAATACCAATTGGATCCCAGAACGACCCTGGACAATGGGATGTTTGGCGGAAAGTTTACCTCGTTTTACGATTTCTCGATCACCAAGAATGTACTTTCCATGATGCTGGTGGCCATGCTTCTGTTCTGGTTGTTTCGCAAGGCCGCATTGGCCTATTCACGGCGCTCCGGAATGGCTCCAAGTGGCGTTCAATCCTGGCTTGAGCCGGTATTCACCTTCATCCGGGACGAAGTGGCCATTCCATTTATCGGCAGAGACCGCTATTTGAAATATTTACCCTTACTGATGAGCTTATTCTTCTTTATACTAGGATTGAACCTGTTTGGTCAAATTCCTTTTCTGGGAGGTACCAACGTGACCGGTAACCTTACGGTGACGGGCATCCTGGCCATTCTGGTATTTCTGGTGGTCAGCTTTAGCGGTAAAAAACATTACTGGCAACACATCTTCTGGATGCCTGGAGTACCCGTATTCGTAAAGCCTTTGCTGGCCTTTGTGGAATTCCTCGGCGTATTCATCAAGCCCATCACGTTGATGCTTCGTTTGGCCGGGAATATTGTTTCCGGACACATCGCCATTCTGAGCTTTATTGGTTTGATCTTTATCTTCGGAAAGGCGGGAGAAAGTCTGGGAGGAAGTGTGGTAGGAACATTAATGTCGGTTCCATTGACCATGTTTATGATGGCCATTGAGTTGATCGTGGCTTTTGTACAGGCATTTGTATTCACCATTTTGACTGCATCTTATATCGGTGCAGCCATCGATGACGGACATCATTAATTTATATAAATAAGTAAGATCATGACATCTTTAATTGCTATTGGAGCTGGACTTGCAGTAATCGGTGCCGGAATCGGTATCGGCTTGATCGGAGGAAAAGCCATGGACGGTATTGCACGTCAACCGGAAGCTGCCGGTGACATCCGTTCAGGTATGATCCTGATGGCTGCCTTCGTAGAAGGTGCTGCCCTGATCGCTATCCTGTTGTCCATCTTTATGTTACAGGGATAATAATTTTCCCTATCCGGATTGACAGGGTTTAGCGGTTGGCTGCGCTGTCAATCCTTTCTTTAGAAATTCTTTTAAGCAACCAGAAAAATAAAACGCAGGTAAAATGACGCTTTTATTTGCACCTTTTCAACCGGCACCGGGACTTGCCATATGGTCCCTCATCATCTTCGGAATCTTTTGGTGGCTCATGGCAAAATATGCCTTTGGCCCTATTGCCCGTTCGCTTGAAAAAAGAGACCAGGACATTCAGAATGCATTGGATGAAGCCAAGAAAGCACGTGAAGAAATGTCCAATCTCCATACAGAAAACGAACGCCTGCTGATTGAAGCACGCGAGGAACGCGCCAAAATTCTGAAAGAGGCTAAGGAGGTGAAAAACGAAATCATTGCTGAAGCCCGCGAATCCGCCAAGGAGGAATCTTCCCGCATCATCACCAGCGCTCGCGCAGAGATTGAAAGTCAGAAGAAAGCCGCCTTACTGGAAGTGAAAAACCAGGTTGGGGCTATGGCCCTGGATATCGCTGAAAAAGTAATCCGCAAACAACTGGAGCAGGATAAAGAACAAACGGCTTACGTCGAAAAATTGGTTAAAGAATTAAATCCTTAATCCATGTCGGTAACCCGTGTAGCATCCAGATACGCTAAATCCCTACTCGAACTGTCAATCGACCAGCATAAGCTCGAGCAGGTCAAAGAGGATGTGGATGGATTTATCACTGCACTTAAGAGTCGTGATTTCTACCTCATGCTCAAGAGTCCAATCATCCATACCAGTAAAAAACAATCCATCCTGGATGTGTTATTCAAAGGTAAGTTTGATAACCTGACCCTTTCTTTTTTGCACATCCTGGCTCGTAAGGGCCGTGAGATGTACCTGCCGGAAATGGCCGATGAATTTCTTACCCAATATAAAGCCCTGAAAGGGATTACTACGGTTAAGATCATTACCGCCGGACCGGTTTCCAAGGCTTTCCTGGAAGAAGTCAAGGCTAAACTGGCCGCCAGTCAGGTAACCCGGAAACACATCGAACTGGTACCGGAAGTTAATCCGGAGCTGATCGGTGGATTTGTTCTTGAATTTGACGATAAAATGTATGATGCTTCGGTCCTCCATCAGCTGGAGACCATGCGCAAACAATTGATCAATAAACAAGTGGCCTAAAGCCTAATCATTCGTTAACATCTTTTAATGCACTCGATATGGTTGATGTAAAACCAGATGAAATATCCGCGATACTGAAACAACAATTATCCGGTTTTAAATCAGAAACAGAATTAGAGGAAATCGGAACTGTCCTTCAGGTGGGTGACGGTATTGCCCGCATCTACGGCCTGAGTAAAGCCCAAGCCAATGAGCTGGTAGAATTTGAAACCGGCGTCCAGGCAATCGTACTTAACCTCGAAGAAGACAACGTTGGGGTTGTATTGATGGGACCTGGTGATGACATCAAAGAAGGATCTACGGTCCGTCGTACCGGAAGGATCTCTTCCATTCAGGTCGGCGAAGGTTTCATCGGACGCGTTGTCAATCCACTTGGCGAAGCGATCGATGGTAAAGGGCCAATCACCGGTACCAAATACGAAATGCCTCTGGAGCGCAAGGCACCCGGGGTTATCTACCGTAGACCGGTCAATGAGCCGCTGCAAACCGGTATCAAAGCCATCGACTCCATGATTCCGATCGGCCGTGGTCAGCGTGAGCTGATCATCGGTGACCGCCAAACCGGTAAATCGGCTATCGCTATCGACACCATCATCAACCAGAAAGAATTTTTTGAAAAAGGAGAGCCCGTCTATTGCATCTATGTTGCTTCCGGTCAAAAGGCTTCGACGGTAGCACAGGTTGCCAAAACGCTTGAAGAAGCTGGTGCGATGAACTACACAACCATCGTAAGTGCTTCGGCTGCCGATCCGGCTCCTCTGCAATTTTTCGCTCCTTTTGCCGGTGCCGCTATCGGTGAATTTTTCCGCGATACCGGCCGGCCAGCTTTGATCATTTACGACGATTTGTCCAAACAAGCGGTGGCTTACCGCGAAGTGTCACTGCTGCTGCGCCGTCCTCCCGGACGTGAAGCCTATCCCGGTGACGTATTTTACCTGCACTCAAGATTGCTGGAGCGTGCCGCCAAGATCATCGACGACGATGGCGTAGCCAGAAACATGAATGACTTGCCGGATTCGCTGAAGAATGCCAAAGACGCTAACGGAGAACCACTGGTAAAAGGTGGAGGTTCTCTGACCGCCCTGCCGATCATCGAAACCCAGGCAGGTGACGTTTCAGCGTACATTCCAACAAACGTAATTTCCATTACGGATGGTCAGATATTCCTGGAGTCCGGTCTGTTTAACGCCGGTGTGCGTCCCGCTATCAACGTGGGTATTTCCGTATCCCGCGTAGGTGGTGCCGCGCAGATCAAATCCATGAAAAAAGTTGCCGGTACCCTGAAGTTGGACCAGGCGCAATACCGTTCTCTGGAGGCATTTGCCAAGTTTGGATCGGATCTTGATCCGGCTACCCAGGCGGTATTGGACAAAGGAAAACGCAATGTGGAAATCCTGAAGCAGCCACAGTATTCACCAGTATCCGTAGAAAAGCAGGTAGCCATCATCTACCTGGGAACCAATGGATTATTGCGGGATGTACCGGTTGACAAAGTAAGTGAGTTCGAAGAAATGTTCCTCACTGAAATGGAAAAGCAACACCAATCGATTCTGGACAATTTCCGTAAGGGAAAACTAAACGAGGATGATTTGGAAGTTGTAAAAACGATAGCTGCAAATCTCAGCAAACAATACAAAAAGTAACCGGAAGTAATCCGAATTTGCCATGAGTGGACAACTTAAAGAAGTCAGGGAGCGGATCAAATCGGTGATCAATACCCAGCAGATCACCAAGGCCATGAAGATGGTTTCCGCCGCGAAATTGCGGAAAGCACAAATGGCCATCCAGCAAGCCCGGCCCTATTCCAACAAGCTTACCGCTATGTTGCGCAATGTGATGCGATACGTGGATAATGGTGACCAGTTGGTCTACAACCGGGCGACCGAAGGCTTGCGCCCGGCAGTTATTATCATTACCTCCAACCGCGGACTTTGTGGTGCTTACAACAGCAACATTGTCAAAGAGGCGATTCATCACATCGATACCAAATACGCTCAGGCCGTTCAAAGCAAATCCATCCGCATTATCCCCATCGGGAAAAAAGCGGTAGACGTCCTTAAGCGCCATTATGATCCTGCATTACTGGAAAGAAAGTTCCTTGATCTGGGGGAAAGAATCGAGATGGACCGGGTGTATGAATTTGCGACCTTTCTAATGGATGAATTCCGCAGTGGAAATTTTGACATCATCGATGTGAGTTATGGCCGCTTCCGCAATGCAGCCGTACAGATCCCGGAAACGGTGCAATATCTGCCCGTTCCTCCGCCTAAACCGATGAAGGAAAAGAAACAAAACATTGTTCCCAATTACACTTTTGAACCGGACGAGGATACTTTGCTTACGGAGCTGATACCAGCTATCCTGAAGGTACAGATCCACCGGTTCCTACTGGATAATGCGGCTTCCGAGCATGGCGCACGGATGACTGCTATGGATAAAGCATCTGAGAACGCTGATGAGTTGCTCAAAGAGCTGCGCATCAATTACAACAAAGCGCGCCAAGCTGCGATTACCACCGAGTTGAGCGAAATTGTTGCCGGAGCTGCTGCCCTGGGCAGTTGATCCGAGTTATGACAATATCCTAAGAAATGAAAGGGCTGGTCAAATGATCCGCCCTTTTTTATTGCCGTGGATTAGACCTGGATTAACCCGATGCAGGAAAATTTTGACTAGTTATGGATGTTAACATCCTCCCGGCGTACGTGAATGGTCCGTAGCTCTTCCGTACGCTGATTGATATCCACTTTGCCATTTTCCAGTCGTAAAACACCCCTGGGACAAACAGCGGCACAGATACCGCATCCTACACAAGAGGCGCGAACTACATTCTGCCCCCGCTGCGCATACCAGCGCACATCAATACCCATCTCGCAATACGTCGAACAATTGCCACAGGAAATGCACTGGCCACCGTTGGTTGTTATACGGAACCGGCTGAAAAACTTTTGTTGCAGGCCCAGCATGGCAGCCATCGGACAGCCAAAACGACACCAGACTCTGCTACCCAGGATAGGATAAAACCCCACACCAATCACTCCGGAAAAAATAGCTCCAATGAAGAATCCATACCACTCCCGGATCACATACGAATTGATGAATAACAAGGACCCCTGGCCAGTCAAATAAGTATAGATGACGAGGAGCGTCATGATCACGGCAAAAACCAAAACTCCATAAATCAACCAGCGCTCGATTTTCCAGGCCTTGAGCGATTTGGACGATAAATGCCGGAAAGGATCTCCAGCCGTCTCGGCCAGACCGCCACATCCGCAAACCCAACTGCAATACCAGCGTTTACCGAAAAAATAGGTCAATACCGGCGATACAACCAGAATCATGGCTAATCCCCAGCCAAAAAGAAACAGGCCCAAATGGCCATCTTTTAAAAGCTTGTCCAGATTCCAGTCAAAGAAAAAATAATAGTTGAGGGGCCACATGTTTTTCAGGTCCATGCTGGGCTGGTTCAATCGATCCATCAGCTCAGGCAACAGGAATGCAAAACACAATTGGAAGAACATGACGGAAATGGTGCGTACGATCTGATACCGGTTGTGGCGGTATTTCCAAATGAACTTAATCCCGAAAATCAGTATTGCAAGGGTGTAAAGCGTTCCATAGACAAACCATTGCCCGCCCGGCTTGCCTTTCAGCCAATAACTCAGGTGATCAAAAAAACCTATGAGTCCGGTATTGGGTTCATCCTGTTGTAATCCTAACAACCCGGGATAGAAGTACAAAAGTATGTATAGCCCGGTGATAATGATGCCGATACACCATCCCCACAAACCGCGATTGGTCAGTCGATTGAACCATACGCCATTATTCTTAATACCTTCTGGGTGACCCCGGTAGGTGGCATAGGCAAACCATACTGTGCCCAGGGAAAGCAAAAGTAACGATGCGGTCAACCATAATCCTGCTCGTCCGAAGTCAGCTCCTGACCAGGCAACGACAAGGATTAACAAGCCCAGCGCTCCGATTCCACTGGCCAGCCGTTGGGACCAGGTCAATTGCGGGTGCGGATTGCTGAACGACATACTTGTTTCTATCATATCCGTTATGATTGTCTGAGGAATTGCCAAACCCGGTCTGCACTGCGCCTGGATTTTCTCCGGATTTCTACTCCGGTTTTGGCGGTATACAGTGCACGGATCTCATCTTCATTGGCCGTGAATAATTCGGGGTCGAAATTGGCCAATTCCAGTTCTTCCAAAACTTTGCGGATAGAAGCCTTTTCATCCAGCCAGCGCATACAGACTTCCTGTCGGTAGCGGGTCCCCATGAGATTGATGCCTAGCAAAACATCATCGGATTTGCGCCAGACCAACCGGATGCTTTTTTTACCGGAAGCATGAATCCAACAGATACTATCCTGCTCGGGAGGTATGGTGGGAGGAACCTGGCCATAAACCTGGTATTCGATATCAAGAAATTTGGCGGAGTTAAACCAGTGTCCCGGATGGTACTCCACTGTGAGGCCGCACAGATTGTAGGCGGCAACTTCACCCATGATGCGTCCGGTATACCAGACCGGCTCGATCGGTCGCCTTCCTTCGTCCGGGTAGCGTATTTCGGCACAATCTCCCGCTGCATAAACGTCCGGAATATTGGTCCGGAGGAATGAATCAACGAGGATACCCCGGTTTATTTCCAGTCCGGAATCTTTTAACCATCGCACATTGGGATGTACTCCTGCAGTGAGCCCGACAAAAGTGCAGGGTATCCGTTCATGCCGGTTCGTATGCACAGCGGCCACCCTTCCTTGACCATCGTCTTCAATGGACTCTAGCTCGGTCTCCAGTCGCAGGTCAATATGATGTTCGATGAGGTGCTGGTTGATCATCCTGGATTCTTCCGGGGGCAAAACGATATCCCAGAAGCTTTTTTCACGCACGAGAAAAGTTACCGGAATGTGGCGGCTAAGGAACATTTCCGCCATCTCAATACCAATGAGTCCACCTCCTACGATTACAGCCCGCTTCAAGTCCCGGCTGGCGTCATCCATCGCCTCGAGATCTTGTAATGTATACAATCCGCCGACACCCTTCAGTTCTTGACCGGGCCAGCCAAACCGGTTGGATGCAGAACCGACCGTTAACAGTAATTTGTCGTAAGAAATTTTACTTTTTGACGAAAATTGGAGCGATTTCTGTAGGAAATCTATTGAAATGACGTGGTCAAATACCAAATTGATCCGGTTCTTGTCCCAAAAGTCTACCGCATAGGGCTGTGTATCCTCCATACGCATGTGACCCATGTAAATGTACATGAGTGCGGTCCGGGAGAAGAAATATTGCGATTCTGAAGAAATTACGGTGATCTGGTGATCACTCAGCTTGCGGATGTGCCTGGCTGCAGTAATACCACTGATTCCGTTTCCCAGGATTACAAGGTGCATGTACAGTGCTTTAGGCCTAAATGTAGGCAAAGTTTGTCATGACCGGAAGTATACCAGGTATAGTTGTCAGCCCTCCGACATCCGATTCTTTCGCTTGTTAATGTTCATTTAATGCGGTGTTGAATCTTGAAACTTCGTCAGATTACTGTTAAATTTATTTCATAAAGCATCATATAACACAATAGTTTAATATCTTGCGCTAGATTGCCTATGATGAAAACACTACACCGAGTTAACACCTTTATTCTTTTATTAGTCAGTTGCACGCTGGGGTTAAGTCAAGTTACTCTGGAGCTGACTCCAAACCCTGCTGCCGCATCGGTACTTGCTACCGATAACGATGTACCGGCTAAAGCTTCTCTGACCAATAATTCCGATCACACAGTCACCATCCGCTGGGTCCGAAAGATCATGGAATTATCTATGGGTTGGCAAACTGCCGTTTGCGATAAGAATGCCTGTTACATTCCCAGTATTGATACCATGCTTCTTGAACTGGCTGCCGGTGAGACCAGTAATATGGACATCCATATTTATCCGAATGGCGTGCCCGGAAAATCCAAAATTGAATTAACCCTCACTGACGTAGACGATAGCGACAATAAAGTCGTGGGAATGTATCTATTCAATCAGACTTCCGCCGTTCAGGAGCAGGTCCGTCCTGATGATGTTAAGATTTATCCGAATCCGGCGACCGAATATTTCAAAGTCGAAACCCGCGACGTCCTGGCTAAAATAGACATGTACAACATCGTAGGTGACCGGGTAAAAACATTTTACGCCTACCGCAATAAGCGCTATTATGTGGATGACCTCCCCGACGGGCTCTATCTGGTTCGTCTAATGGATGTAAACAACCGGGTCATTAAAACATTGCGTCTCAATAAGCGCTAGGAGTTCCTTCTTCCTGGTTCCTTATCACTTGCACTTTTCGATCCGATCAGGCAGGATATTCAACGTAATTTCTCGGGGTTTCATACAAGCGAACAGTCAGTTCGTACTTCTCATCGAGCACATCACGGAGTATTTGCCAGATGACAAAACAGATATTTTCTGCCGTTGGATTTAACGTTTTAAACGCTTCCGTATCCAGGTTCAAATTTTTGTGGTCAAACCGGAGTTCAATATGCTGATGGATCAATTCCTTCAGAACTTTCAGGTCAATCAGGAATCCGGTATCCGGATTCACTTCTCCTACAACTTTCACTTCCAACTCATAGTTGTGGCCATGATAATTGGGATTGGCACAAACACCGAAAAACTCTAAATTTTCCTCCAGGCTCCACTCCGGACGATGCAGGCGATGCGCTGCATTGAAATGAGCCCTGCGAAATACCGCGATGCGCATGGTAATAGGTTTCGTAGCAATGTTAACGAAAATAACGCTTCAGAGTTTATCTCACTATTCAAGTAACCACATTTTGAAATCGTGGCCTGAGAAGCACCTGCACCTCTCCGTGTAGAGCATTTTCCTGGGTTACAACCGATTAGCCTGACCGGATAGACCACCGGCATTACAAAGAAGTCTGCAGGGTTGGTAATTGCGTTTCTTGGTATTTCGTTGAAAAAATAGGTACTTTTATCTTTCGAATGGCTTGCAGCCTGTTTGTATGTCATTCTGTCTGGGGTAATTCCCGGTAATTTCCAATCCCTGCCTTTAGGTAGTTGGATTGAGCGAAGGATCGATAACGACATCGCCATCATTATATAGTCTTATTTGCTCTGGCAAAAAGACCTGAATAAAACCCAAATGAGCATCAAGAACAGTTGATCCAAACTGCTCTTTGTCGTGAATTCCTTTGCATTGCCGGTAACTATTCGCAGACCATCAATTTGATCTTGTTAACGCGAAATATGTTTTTCCAGCAGATACCTGGCCGATCCGATATAAAAAATTACCTGCAACAGACCATCCGGCAGCAACGTGTGCCGCATGCACAGTTGTTTTGGGGTCCGGAAGGTTCAGGAGCATTACCTCTGGCTATGGCATTTGCAACCGAATTGATGTGTGAGCAGCCCGGACCGGAAGGTGCTTGCGGCAGCTGCCCGTCTTGCCGGAAAAATGCCCATTGGGCTCATCCGGATGTCCATATTTCCTTCCCAACCATTGGCGCTCAAACTAAATCGGCAGATGTCATCCAGGTTTGGCGTGACGGATTCCAAAAACAGCCGTTTATAACCATGGCGGATTGGTTTGCCTTACAGGAGGCAGACAACAAACAGGGCGGTATCAACAAGGATGAATGCCTTCATATGCTGCGGACCTTACAAATGAAAAGCTTTGAAGCCGCTAAGAAGATCTGGATAATCTGGGGAGCGGAGTATTTGGGTAAGGAAGGGAATCGTCTTCTGAAGATGATCGAAGAGCCAACTCCGGATACCTACATGATTCTTATCGCTGACGAACTGCAGGACTTGTTACCGACCATTGTATCCCGTTGCCAGTTGCTGAAGTTGAAACCATACCCGGAAACGGAGATTCGCGACCATCTGGTAGCATCCTACCAAATGGCTCCAGACGAAGCCCTGCAGATAGCCCATTATGCACAGGGGGACATGCATCATGCCATCCAATTGGCATCAGAAGACATACGGCAGCAGGCACCTTTATTGTGGTTGCCCTGGTTTCAGTACTGTTTACAGGGAAGAACGGCACAAATTGTAGAATTAAATGGCTCCATCGAACAGTTGGGCCGGGAAAAGGTTAAACAATGGGTTCAGTTTGGCCTGGGATTTTTAAGAACCTTATTACTCCTGCGCAAAGGGGTTGATATTACCTCATCACTTTCTGATGCAGGACAAAAATTAATTCAGTTCGGGATGCAGGGACTGACCGAAGACACCATAATCCGGATGATGGAGGATATCTCCGATCTGGAAAGCCAGGTGGAACGCAACGGTCAAATTCGTCTCCTGCTCCTGGCCAGATATGTCAGATGGAGAGAATGGATCAATTTGCAACGTTCCGTGAAAGCCGCCTGAAAAATGATTAAAACACCATATCCTTCACAGGATTCACGATAAAAAACGGACTTCAAGACTATGGGATGTTCGAATTGCTCTTCACAAAATGGAAAACCAAACGGCTGCCGTAGCAACGGGTCGTGCAGCACCGGCGGGTGTAATCGCTTAAATACCTTCGACTGGCTGGCAACCTATGATATCGAAGATCCGGATTCCAGTGATCTGGTTGAAGTCTCCTTTAAACAAGGTGCAAAAAAAGAATTCTTCTGGACTGGACCCGAAACTGGCTTGTGTAAAGGTGAACATGTTGTCGTCGATACCGGAAATGGCTGGGATGTCGGGGAAATATCCTTGACGGGGGCCCTGGTTCAGCTCCAGATGAAAAAAAAGCGCGTTTCTCAGAACAAGGTCGTGCATAAGGTGCAGCGTCGTGCTTCCCAGAAGGACGTGGATCGGATGGATGAAGCCCGCAATCTGGAAAAGCCCACACTTGTTCGTGCACGGGTTATTGCCCGAACCCTTGGCCTCGATATGAAAGTCGGCGATGTTCAGTACCAGGCTGATTTGAAAAAAGCCACCTTTTATTATACCGCCGACGGACGGGTCGATTTTCGTGAGTTGGTCCGGAATTATGCCAAAGAATTTCGCATTAAAGTTGAAATGCGGCAGATCGGAGCGCGGCAGGAATCTGCCCGGATCGGAGGGATGGGCCCTTGCGGCCGGGAGTTGTGTTGTTCAACCTGGCTCTCAGATTTTAAATCGGTTTCGACCGTAGCTGCGAGATATCAGAATCTGGCTATCAATCAGGCCAAGCTTTCCGGACAATGCGGACGGCTCAAATGTTGTCTGAACTATGAACTGGATACCTACCTGGAAGCCCTGGAAGATTTCCCGACCACGGCCGATGAGATCCGGACAAAAAAAGGTAAAGGCACACTCATTAAGCTGGATATCTTTAAAGGCATCATGTATTATGCCGTCGAAGAGGAGGTCGGTCGCAGCCGTGTTGTTCCCCTGGATGTACAAACCGTATGGCAAATACTCGAAATGCAGGAGAAAGGCAACCTGGCCGAAGATCTTTCTTCCATGCGGATCATCGAAGATGAGGTTGAGGAAGAAATGGATTTTGCGGATGTCACTGGCCAGATAGAACTACCCAGTATCAAGAAAAAGAAGAAGAAGAGAAAGCCAAAACCACGGGGTGAAGGCAATGGAAGTGCGGAATCACGGACCAATCGTCCAGCAAATTCAAACCCCAGGCGGGATCGAAACCGCCCTCCGCGAAACAGCTCTACCAATAAAGAGTCCCCGGGTAATGCGGAAAATACGAACCAGCCCAGATCCAATGCTGGTCCGGATACCAGTGGTAACAACCAGCGTTCCCGGTCTGGCCGCGGCCGCGGTGGAAAGAACCGCAATCAAAACAGGAACCGGAATAATCCACCCAAAAGCAAGGATGTATGAACTACGATGTGATCGTAATCGGCTCAGGTCCCGGTGGATACGTGGCAGCCATCAGAGCCGCTCAACTCGGGATGAAAACAGCGATAATTGAAAAGTATCCTACCCTGGGAGGAACCTGTCTCAATGTAGGATGCATCCCTTCAAAGGCATTGCTGGATTCCTCCGAGCATTTTCACAATGCCCGGCATCATTTTGCTGAACACGGGATCGACGCAACCGTAAAGTTGAATTTGGCCCAGATGATCGCCCGTAAGGCGGATGTCGTCAAACAAAATGTCAGCGGAATTGACTTCCTGATGAAGAAAAACAAAATCGAAGTCCTGCATGGCATGGCTTCGTTTGTGGATGAGCATTCGATCCTTGTACAGGGAGAGAATGAAAACAGAACCATCAGCGGTCAGCATATCATCATCGCTACCGGGTCTAAGCCTGCCGTACCTCCAGCCTTTAACTACGACAAAAAAAGAGTCATCACATCCACGGAAGCCTTACAGATTGAAAAACTACCGAAGCGGATGATCATAATCGGTGGTGGGGTCATTGGTCTTGAACTGGGTTCGGTATTTGCTCGCCTTGGCACTGAAGTGGAAGTCGTTGAATACCTGGACCGGATTATAGCCACCATGGATCAGGATCTTGGCAAAGAACTTCAGCGCGTACTTAAAAAGCTGGGCATCAAATTCCACCTCGGTCACATGGTCACGAGCGTCCAGTCCTCTTCTAAAGGGGTTTCGGTAGAGGTGAAAAAAAGAGATACAGAAACGTCTTTTAGCCTTCAGGCAGACTATTGCCTGGTTGCTATCGGACGAAGGCCCTACACCGATGGATTGGCCCTCGACAAAGCTGGGCTGACCACCGATGATAAGGGCCGAATTCCCGTCAATGAACACTTACAAACGGCTAAATCCCACATTTATGCCATTGGGGATGTTATCCGTGGAGCAATGCTTGCCCATAAGGCCGAAGAGGAAGGTGTTTTTGCCGTAGAAACCATTGCCGGTCAAAAACCGGTCATTCATTACCACCTGATCCCGGGTGTTGTGTATACCTGGCCGGAAGTAGCCGGGGTAGGGTCTACCGAACAGGAGTGCAAAGAGCAGGGGATATCCATTAAGACCGGAAAATTCCCTTATAAAGCGCTGGGAAGAGCCCGGGCCAGCATGGATACCGAAGGCTTTGTAAAAATCATTTCGGATGCCCAAACCGATGAAGTACTCGGCGTACACATTATCGGAGCCCGTGCAGCTGACCTGATCCAGGAAGCTACTGCCGTGATGGAATTTAGAGGCTCCGCTGAGGATATTGCCCGGATGAGTCATCCGCACCCCACCTACTCCGAGGCTATGAAAGAGGCTGCACTTAATGTAGATGGCCGCTCCATACACATTTAAATCAATGCAATATAAAATGGCAGCAGATCTCCTGGCAAGATTGAAATCGGTTAACCGCGATGAAGTCTATTCAAACGCTTGGTTAACGATCCCCAGTTCCTGGACAGCAGAAATTATGGCGCGTTCCGGTTTTGATCTATGTACCATCGATGCACAACACGGGTTGATGGATTATCAGACCGGATTGTCCATGCTTCAGGCCATCGGGAATACGAAAGCATTACCCCTCATCCGGGTCCATGATAATGCCATTCCAAATCTTATGAAATGGTTGGATGCCGGAGCTCTGGGATTGATTTTACCGATGATCGACGAACCGGAGCAACTGAAACAAGCACTGTCTGCCTGTTATTATCCCCCTGCTGGAAATCGTTCCCATGGCCCCACGCGAGCTGCATTTGTAACGCATCCGGATTACCGCTACCATGTTTCGGGAGATCTTTTGATTTTCGCTCAGATCGAGACGGCCAGTGGCTTGGAGCAGGTAGAAGCAATTGCCACAGTCCCCGGATTAAAGGGACTCTATGTAGGTCCTTACGACCTGAGTATCAGCATAGGGAGACCTAAATTAGCCGATCTGTCCGACCCGGTACTTTGGTCGGCGCTGGTCCGCATTGCCGCCGCAGCACAGAAAAATGAATTATTACTGGGAATTCATACTTCAGACACCTCCCGCATACCGGATTTGCGTGCGTTGGGATTCCATATCTTCTCAACCGGTTCGGATTCGCACTTATTGATGGACAGTGCCAAAAAACTGGACCAGGAATTACGGGGATAGCATTTGATTGCTATTCGTCTCCCGGTGAGCCGGCAGAGGGACCGATGATCAATACCACTTCACCACGCACTTTGGATTGTCCCTGGTAGTATGTTAATAATTCGTCGACGGTGCCGGTTCGGATGTCCTCATGCATTTTCGATAGCTCTCTGGCTACGCAGACCTTGCGACCAGGTAAAAAAGTACTGATCTGCTCAAGGCATTTGATCAACCGGTGAGGCGATTCATACAAAATGATGCTGTAAGGGTACCCGGCCAACCATTGTAATCGGGATTGCCTACCCTTTTTGTGAGGCAGGAACCCTTCAAAATGAAACCGGTCCGAGGGCAATCCGGAGGCGACCAGGGCAGGAACAAAGGCAGTAGGTCCCGGTAAAACCGTCACGTCAACTTCTGCCTCTTGGCAAGCCCGGATCAGCAAGAATCCCGGATCACTGATACCCGGTGTGCCGGCATCACTGATTAACGCAATGTCCTTGTCAGCCTGTAACAGGTCAATGAGACCCGATAAAACCTGGTGTTCATTATGTTGATGAAAAGCCCGGATAGGGGTTTGGATCCCAAAATGATCCAGCAACACTCTTGATGTGCGGGTATCTTCAGCAAGGATTAAAGCTACTTTCTGCAATACCTCGATACCGCGGGCAGTCATATCACCCAAATTGCCGATAGGGGTTGGTACTACGTAAAGCATCTCGTCCGGATCACAAGGCTTAGTAAATGGGAATATTGGTCCATGCTATCGCATTTGTCGATACGACCCTCGCCAATTTCCGGTATT
Source organism: Lewinellaceae bacterium (assembly GCA_020636355.1). Classification (GTDB taxonomy): domain Bacteria; phylum Bacteroidota; class Bacteroidia; order Chitinophagales; family Saprospiraceae; genus JAGQXC01. Next base: position 337,109 of record JACJYB010000004.1, read on the forward strand.
CCATTCATTGATCTTGCACTTTCTTAGCTGTCCCGGGCCGGATAAGAAAAAGTACTGCTGAAAGGGTGATGTAAGCGGCAATCAGCGCCGAGAAAGCCCACTCCTTGAGGATAATCAGCAAAATAATGCCCGTTGCTATCAGGACATAGCGAATGGCATTTCCCTGCCAACGCCAGTTTTTGAACTTCATTCCTACCATCGGCAGTCTGGAAACCATCAATACAGAGACCAACAAGGTAATTCCAATCAGCGTCACCGGGTGCACCATCCAGGAAAGCTCAGGATGGTGGGCATACGCCAGTCCCCATCCCGCCACAAGTCCGGTACTGGAAGGGGTGGGCAAACCGCTAAAGTCCTGAGAACCGGAGTCTTTTACATTAAATATAGCCAACCGGATGCACGAAAATACCGTTATGGTGAAACCCAGTAGCGTCCAGTTAAAACCAGGCGACAAATCCAGACCGATTCCCAGTAACTGCACCATGATCATGCCTGGTACCACACCAAACGAAACCATATCGGCCAGGGAGTCCAGTTGGACGCCGAGGGAAGAATTTGAACCGACTGCTCGGGCGACCATACCGTCCAAAAAATCAGCCCACCCGGCAGCGAAAAGCAACCAAAATGCCGGGATAAATTGCTGGTAACCTGCAAATATAAGGGCCGTACAACCTAAAAAAAGATTGAATAAGGTAACGATATCAGCCAGAAAACGTTTCATTGAAAGAATGGTCATGACAAAGATGCTTGAATTTTTCATCTTTGTCAGGCAGTTTTTAACGATACTTTAATCAAATTACCGATTGTTCCCCCAACAAATCTGGCTTATCTAACCGTTTTAAGAGGTGGTAAATCATAGGAAAGGAATGAGACAAATCGCTACGCTGATCTTGATTTGCGCAACAAGTATGGTCGGATGGGGGCAAATCGTACCCGGCGATGATTGTTTGCAGGCTATTGAAATCAAGAATGTCACCAACTTCTGTTCCGGGATAGGTCAGTTCTCCAATATCGGTGCAACACCAACAGATTATACCCAACCAGTTTGTTTTGATGCTGTAAGTCATGATATCTGGTTTCGTTTTATCCCAAAAGCTACGGATGTAATTATCACCGTAGTTGGAGCCACTGCCACCAATCAAGGAGGTAGCTTAAAAAACCCTCAGGTAGCATTGTACTACAATTCATGCATCTCCACCGCTGTTAATAATATTGAGTGCGGTTCTGACATTCGAAATAATATTATTGAAATCTACCAGGGAGGACTCTTCATCGGGCAGCCCTATTACATCCGGGTAGATGGTCGAAATGGTCAAACGGGAACATTCCAGCTATGTGTCAATAATTATTTTGCTCCCAAATTTCCGGGTTCAGATTGTAGTTCCGCTGCCATCTTATGTGATAAGTCTTCGTTTTCAGTGGAAAGTGTTTCCGGGGCTGGAAATGATCCCAATGAGTTGGATGATGCTCCTTGTTTTCAAGGAGGATTGCAGGGTATTGGTTTTGAGTCAAATTCTTCTTGGTTCAAGTGGGTTTGCAAGTCAACAGGTAGTTTGACATTTGCGATTACACCGACCAAAGTGGACGACGATATTGATTTTGTTCTTTATGAATTAACGAATGGCATTGACGATTGCCAGACTAAAAACCCGATACGTTGTGAGGCAGCAGGAGAAGACGTGGCACTCTATCCTTCTGCCTGTCATGGGCCTACCGGCTTACGAGATGAATCCAAAGACACTTCGGAGCCTCCAGGCTGTAATCGTGGACAAGACAACTGGATTTCTACGGTGACGATAGAAGCAGGTAGATCTTATGCCCTCGCGATTAATAATTACACATCAACCGGTAATGGGTTCAGTATCGAATTTGGCGGCACCTCGGAATTCCAGGGGCCTGATATAGAATTCAGCATTGTGCCTGATTCTGGTTTGAGGTGCGATCAGGTTTTTTCCATTACCGATAATTCGGTTTTTAACTTTGGGACCATAGATCGGTATTCCTGGGGATTTGGTGAAGGCGCAGAACCAATCACTGCAACCGGCCCCGGGCCACATCCCATCATGTACAATTCCTTTGGACAAAAAATTATCAGCCTGCAGGTGGAGACAGACCGGGGCTGCATCGTTACCGACACTGCTTCGATTTATGCCGAGCCCTGTTGTATTGACCTGCCACCTCCTACCCTGGAAGCCACCGTCAGTAATCTGGTGTGCGCCGGAGTACCTAATGGTTCCATCCAGGTGGAAGGGATGAATGGCCAAATCTGGTACAAGTTTGCCCTGGAAGACGGGGAATACACCTTCAACAATTATTTTGGCAACCTGGATGCCGGCAGCTATCTGCTGCATGTGGTGGATGCCAAAGGCTGTGAAGGAGAAGAAGTTGTCACGATCTCAGAACCGCAACCTCTTGATGTTGACCTGGGGGAAGATCAGGAGATAGATCTGGGCTACCACACACAGATTAATGGCACCTACTCCCCGCCGGTCAACATCGTGACCAGTTGGCAGTCTACCAAAGGCGATTCCATCGTCTGTCTGGATCCCCGCTGTCTGACCATCGATGTACTTCCTCCCGGAACGACGACCTATGTGGTCCAGATCATGGACGCAACCGGTTGTATCGCCAAGGACACGATCGAAATCCGCGTCAATAACAACCGGCCGATCTTCTTCCCGAATGTCATTTCGCCTAATGGGGATAACACGAACGATGTGTTTTACATCGGATCAAACCAGGCCGCCACTGGGATTGAGGTTCTTCGAGTTTTCGATCGATGGGGAGGTCTTTTATATGAAGGGTACAATCTGCCCCTTAATGACCAAAACGTAGGCTGGGATGGCACACGCAATGGAGAAACCCTTCCTCCCGGAGTTTATGTATTCATGGCCGTGATCCGGTTTGTAGATAATGTCAGTCTACCCTATTCCGGAGATATTACCATCGTGCGATGAGGCTTTCGCTCTGCATAGGAATAATTTGCCTGATCGCAGCCAGCGCCTGCCGTAAGGATGTCCCTGTGGAGGACGAAGCATTAATGACTTTATTGCGGGAAGGCATTGAGGTAGGCGATTCGGTACAGATCCTCTACAGTGATTCCGCCCGGCTAAAAGTGATGATCCAGGCACCGGTCATGTACCAGGAGACCAACCGGCGCTACCATATCCAGACCTTCCCAAAAGGCATTTACGTCGAATTTTATGACGAACAAGGACTGTTAACCTCCACCCTGCGCGCTAATTATGCGCAACGCAAAGAACAGGACCGGCAAGTTATCGTCAAAGACAATGTGGTCTATGAAAGTGTCCAGGGGGATAAACTCGAAACCTCCGAATTGATCTGGAATGAAAATGACCGGCTGATCACGACGGACAAACCGTACCGGTTACGACGTGCCAATGGGGATCTGGCCAACGGTTTACTGGGCTTCACCGCTAATGAATCCTTTACCTACTTTAAGTCTCATTCAGTCTACAACCGTTTCTTGTTTGAGGAACACAAAACCGATACGCTACCGTAATTTTTAAAAAACAAGGCCAATATCCTCAGGACCTTTATTTTTGTAGTTGCATTGTTCAGCCATGATCCTATTTTATATCATTCTTTTTTTACTGCTCTCTGCTATATTTTCCGGTTCCGAAATTGCCTTCGTCTCTGCCAATAAGATCGGTATAGAACTGAAGAAGGAGAAGGGGCTGCGAAAGGGAAGAGTACTAGGGGGATTTTATCGCAAACCGGAATATTTTATCAGCGCCATGCTGATTGGTAACAATCTTGCCCTGGTTGTTTACACATCATTGATGGAACAACTGCTGATACCGCCGCTTCAAAGTATTGGCGGGGTGGCCAGTTACCTGGTGATTACTTTATTGAGTACCGCTATCGTACTGGTTTTCGGTGAATTTCTTCCTAAAACCATCTTTCGGATTTTTGCCAATGACTTGCTGTACTTCTTCACTTATATTCTAAAAGTGTTTCAAGTCCTGTTTTATCCGTTTTCCGCCCTGGTCAATAAACTTTCAGAATGGATCATCCGGGTATTTACAAAAGCTCCCGTTGAAAAAACACAGGCAGCATTGACTCGCTTTGATCTTGAACATTTCATAGCCGATTCTGCCGGCACGAACGATGAACCCATCGAAACGGACATTTTCAAGAATGCGCTACACCTAAAACAGACACGCATCAAGGAGATCATGGTGCCCCGGACGGAAATCCAGAGTATTGATGTAAGTGCCGATATCCAGGAACTGATTGATCTGTTTGACACCAGCAAACATTCCCGGATCATCGTTTACGATGAAGACATCGACAACATCCTTGGATACATCCATCACCAGCAATTGTTGAAAAATCCAAAATCATTACGCAGACTGGTCCTGGAAATACCGGTCGTACCGGAAACCATGAACATTCAAGCTCTGATGCTGAAACTGATCAAAGAAAGCCAGACCATCGCATGGGTCGTAGATGAATTTGGCGGTACCGCAGGAATCATCACCCTGGAAGACATTCTGGAAGAGATCTTTGGAGAAATTGACGATGAGCACGACGAAGAAGAACACATCGAAGAACAATTATCCGATCACGAATGGTTGTTTTCAGGACGCCTGGAGATAGACTATCTGAATGAAAAATACGCTGCGATCGATTTCCCTGAAGGTGACTATTCCACCTTATCCGGCTATCTGATCATGACCACCGGCCATATACCGCACCAGGATGAAGAGATTGAACTGGAAGGCTATAAATTTATAATGGCCAAAGTCGATGAAAAGAAAATTGAATTGGTCCGCGTCCTGAAACAGGAAGAAGACTGACCGGTGAGGTTCTTTCTAACCAGATTTTAACGTTGATATGATATGCGATAAATGGCGTTGGCCTGATCATCGCTTACCAACATGGACCCATCGGGCATCCATTCGATATCTACGGGCCGACCCCAAGATGTCTCCCCTTGCAACCACCCTTCGGCAAAATTCTCCACACTGGTACATTGATTACCTTGCATATGGACTAAGGCGATGCGGTATCCTATTTTATTGGCACGGTTCCAGCTACCATGTTCGGCTATGAATAGTTGATTTTTATAGTTTGTCGGAAATTGATTTCCCGTATAGAATTCAACCCCCAGCGGTGCAACATGCGGTCCAAGCTTCATAGCCGGTGGTGTGAACTCACTGCATGGATGACCTGCTCCAAATTTAGGATCTGGTAAATCCCCCTGATGACAATAAGGAAATCCAAAATGCTCTCCCGGCCTGGTCAGGTGATTTAGTTCACAGGAAGGCGCATCATCTCCCATCCAGTCTCTGCCATTATCGGTAAACCAAAGCTCTTTGGTTTGTGGATGCCAGGTAAACCCTACGGAGTTGCGCACGCCTCTGGCTACAATCTCCCGGTTGCTGCCATCGGGGTTGATCCGGGTGATCGTGTTAAAGACCGGATCTTCGGACTCACATACATTGCATGGAGCTCCTACCGGCACATAGAGTTTACCATCCGGCCCAAAAGCAATGTACTTCCAGCCATGATGCGTCTTGTCCGGATATTTATCGGTAATTAACACCGGCTTTGGCGGGTTGGTAAGATTTTGCTCGATCCGGTCGAAGCGCCAGATTTTACTCACTTCTGCCACATACAAACTACCATCTTTGAATGCAACCCCGTTGGGCATCTGCAATCCTTTTGCGATGGTATACATCTTGTCTGCCTTGTGGTCACCATTTTGATCCACAAGGGCATAAACACTACCTTCATCACGCGTCCCAACAAACAACGTACCGGAAGGCGTCAGGCACATGGACCGTGCATTGGTCACGTTTTCGGCAAATAACTCAATCTTAAACCCGGTGGGCAATTTGATCTTGTCCAGCTGGATGTCCGGCTTTTCCTCCCTCAATTGGGTAAATGCCAACCAACCTGCCGCTGCGCACAAAACCAACAGCAAGGACCATTTATAACTTTTCATTCCGAATCCAGTTTTTTCAACGAATTATCTAATTACATATTCCTTCGGTATTGTCCACCCACTTCATAGAGGGTATGGGTGATCTGACCCAATGAACAATATTTGACCGTTTCCACCAGGGTTTCGAAAAGGTTGTCGCCCTGTAATGCTTTATTCCTCAATTCTAACAGTGCACCCTGTGCTTTCGGTTCAAAAAGTTTCTGCATCTCATGCAGCGAGGCGATCTGATATTGCTTTTCCTCTTCCGTTGCCCGTATCACTTCTTTGGGAATGATCGTCGGAGACCCTTCTTTGGAGAGGAACGTGTTTACTCCGATGATGGGATAAGCGCCTGAATGTTTGAGGGTCTCATAATGCAAGCTCTCCTCCTGAATCTTCGACCGTTGATACATGGTTTCCATAGCACCTAATACACCACCACGATCCGATATCCGTTCGAATTCCACCAGTACGGCTTCTTCTACCAGATCGGTAAGCTCCTCGATGATAAATGCACCCTGGAGGGGGTTTTCGTTCCGGGTCATCCCTAGCTCATGGTTGATGATCAGCTGGATTGCCATTGCTCTCCGGACAGATTCTTCCGTTGGGGTAGTTATTGCTTCGTCGTAAGCGTTGGTATGCAGTGAATTGCAGTTATCGTATATCGCATACAGCGCTTGCAGGGTTGTGCGAATGTCGTTAAAAGCAATCTCCTGGGCGTGCAATGACCTTCCCGAGGTCTGGATGTGGTATTTCAACATCTGAGAACGCTCGTTGCCACCGTATTTATGCTTAATCGCTTTAGCCCAGATGCGGCGAGCTACGCGGCCGATGACTGCATATTCCGGGTCCAGTCCATTGCTAAAGAAGAATGAAAAGTTCGGCGCAAAATCATCGATATGCATTCCTCTGGCAAGGTAATACTCCACGTAAGTAAATCCATTGGCCAGTGTAAAGGCTAACTGTGAGATGGGATTTGCCCCGGCCTCTGCAATATGATATCCCGAGATTGATACGGAATAAAAGTTACGTACCTGATGAGCGATAAAATATGCCTGCATGTCTCCCATCAGCTGTAAGGAGAACTCCGTGGAAAAGATGCAGGTATTTTGAGCCTGATCTTCCTTTAGAATGTCTGCCTGAACGGTTCCCCGAACCGAAGAAAGCGCTTTGGCTTTGCATTGTTGGTAGATTTCCGGTGCTAGCACCTGATCCCCGGTCAGGCCCAGGAGCAGGAGGCCTAGCCCGTCGTGATGAGGCGGAAGTTCGCTTCGATACCCCGGTCTTTCAAAACCCCGGTCGTCATAAAGCTGTTTTTTAATTCTTTCAACCTGCGCTTCCAGGCCATTTGCTTTAATGTATTGTTCACATTGCTGATCGATGGCAGCATTCATAAATAATGCAGTCATGGTGGCTGCCGGACCATTGATGGTCATGGACACCGAGGTCTTCGGGTCACAAAGATCAAACCCGGAATACAGTCGTTTGATATCATCAAGGGAGCATATACTCACCCCGGAATTACCCACCTTTCCATAGATATCGGGACGATGATCGGGGTCTTCCCCATAAAGGGTTACTGAATCGAATGCAGTGGATAACCGGATGGCGGGCATGTTATGACTCAGGTAATGAAATCGACGGTTAGTTCGTTCGGGGCTACCCTCACCGGCAAACATCCGGGTGGGATCTTCACCCTTGCGTTTGAACGGAAATACGCCGGCGGTGTAGGGAAATGAGCCGGGCACATTTTCTTGCCGGGACCAGCGGACCTGTTCACCCCAGTCTTCCCATTTGGGAAATGCAATTTTGGGGATCCGCTGATGGGAAAGCGTTTCCGTCCGTGTTGGAACTGTGATGGCCTTTCCCCGCACCTGGTAGGTGAAGGTGTCATCCTGATAAGTCTGACTTTGTTGCTGCCAGTTCTCAATTATTTCCTTACTGGTCGTGTCCAGTTTCCCCCACAGATCATCGAATTGTGCCTGCAGGATATCTCGCACCGGTTCAGAACCAGTTCGTTGCAGGATAAGGGACAAGGCAAATGCGTTACGGGCAAGTGCTGATTGTTCGTTCGCCAGTTGATCGTATTGCCGGTTATTTTCGGCTATCTCCGCCAGATACCGGGTCCGCGCCGGTGGTATGATGTACCGCTTGATTTGCTCCGGATCTGGCGTGTCTGAATCGTTTACTGGCGTTAAAAAATCCCGTTCAACCAGTTTATTCACCAGATAGTGGTAGAGCACATTGACACCTGGATCATTAAACTGAGAGGCCATTGTCCCAAAGACAGGCAAAGCCTCCGGGTTCTCCTCCCATAATTGATGATTCCGCTGATATTGTTTTCGCACGTCCCGCAATGCATCCTGAGCGCCTCGCTTGTCAAATTTGTTGATGACTACTGCATCCGCAAAATCCAGCATATCGATCTTTTCCAGCTGGGATGCCGCGCCGTATTCCGGGGTCATCACGTAAACAGCCAGGTTCACATGATCCGTGATCTCGGATCCGGACTGGCCGATGCCCGATGATTCCAGAATAATCAGGTCGAATCCCGCAATTTTTAATACGTCAATTGCCGGCTGAACAAATTGGGATAGGGCCTGATTGGCCTGGCGGGTAGCCAGTGAACGCAAATAAACCCGGTCCGTATCGATGGCATTCATTCGAATCCGATCCCCCAGCAAGGCTCCACCAGTCTTGCGTTTGGTCGGGTCAACCGAAACGACGCCAATGGTCATTTCCGGAAACTGGTGCAGAAAACGCCGGATTAATTCATCCACGAGACTGGATTTTCCTGCCCCACCGGTACCGGTAAATCCGATGACCGGTGTATGCACCAACCTTGCGGCTCTAGCGGACAAAGCATCCAAACCGGATTGATGTCCGGGGAGTTTGTTTTCGATGGCGGATATTACCCGGGCAACGGCTTGTGGGTGATCCGTACTCAATTGACCAAATGCATCTTCCGGAATATTGCCGGTTGGAAAATCGCATGCTTCCAGCAAATCATTGATCATGCCCTGCAAACCGAGTTGTCTTCCCTCATCCGGGCTATAAATGTGGGTAATGCCGTAAGCTTGCAGTTCTTCTATCTCCTGGGGTAAAATCGTCCCGCCACCGCCACCAAATATTCGAATGTGTCCGGCCTGTGCCTCCTGGAGCAGATCATGCATGTACTTGAAATATTCCATATGGCCACCCTGATAGGAGGTAATCGCTATGGCCTGGGCGTCTTCCTGAATTGCAGCCCGCACAATTTCCCGGACCGATCGGTTATGACCCAGATGGATGATCTCAGCTCCGGAAGCCTGCATGATCCTGCGCATGATATTAATGGCCGCGTCATGCCCATCAAAGAGCGAAGCAGCCGTGACGATACGTATTTTATTTTTTGAATGGTAGGACCGCATGCCGGAATACTTCATGCAAAAATAACTGAATTTTCCTTCAGGGCCGGTGCATTACCCGCTACATCTGCCTATCAGGACCGGGTTAATCTTTTCTTAAGATGATCGTTATTCAAAATCAGGAAATGAAAGCAGGCGTTCTTGTCCTAAGAATTGGTTATTGAATTTATGCACTTGTTTTTTCATAGTTGAGATAGGGGTATACGGTTGATCAAGCATTGACCCGGGGCGCAGAAACAGTGGCAGCACGGAAAGGGTCAATGCTTTTTTTATTTAGCCAATAACCTCCAGAAATTCAGCCGTAATCATCGCTGTTGCTCCCCACATCACTTCCCCATATAAATCAAAATAAGGAACATCCGAGAGTGAATATTGACCACTAACTGTAATAGCGGTACGCTTGACGACCTCCTCCGTTTGCAGATAATGCAATGGAATGGAGATGATCCGTTCGATTTCAACCGGATCCACCCTGAATTGCGGAGCTTCTCTTAAAAAGCCTACGAAAGGCTGGACCAGAAAATTGCTGACGGGTATATACAAGGAAGTGAGGGTTCCGAGTGGGATTATGGTACTTGCCGCGACTCCTATTTCCTCTTCGGTTTCGCGAAGTGCTGTGGCCAGGGCGTCCGCATCCCCGGCTTCCTTGCGTCCGCCCGGGAAACTTATCTGACCCTTGTGCCGGTCACCAGCCGTTTCAGTCCGTTTCGTATAGATTACCTCCCAGTCCGAGCCACCCGGATACAATAAAAGAAGTACCGATGCTTCCTTAGGTGGATGTGCATGCTGAAAGGATGGGACCCGATGCCGGATTGACATCTTGCGATGAGCAGCTTCACCCGGGAGACTGGATGTACTTAACAGATTTTCAATAACCCGGATAATTGATATGTCAGGCGAGGATGCCATTTGATTGTCAATTGACCTTTATCTGAAATTATAAAAATAAACCCAGCGGCAATGGTAAGAAACCCGATCGTGACCTTTAAACCTTATTGGACAGTTTGATGTAGTTTTCGAGCGCCATGGGCATGGACGGAGCATCCGGGACCGGAGCCTGGATGTTTATAGTCAACCCCCGCTCTTCAACAGCTTTTGAAGTACTGTTGCCAAATACAGCGATACGGGTTTCATCCTGAGAAAAGTCTGGAAAGTTTTCGTACAAGGATTGAATTCCCAATGGCGAAAAGAAGACCAGAATATCGTACTTGATGTCTGCCAGGTCGGATAAGTCACTGCTAACCGTCCGGTACATCATGGATTCTACAAAGTTGATCTGGCTCTTTTTCAAAAACTCAACTACGGGAAGGGCCCCTAAATTGGAGCATGGCAATAAAAACCGGTTGCCGGCTTTATGCTTTAGTATGGATGAAGTCAGGTCCTCGATGGTCTTCCGCCCTACAAAAACTTTACGTTTGCGGTAGATGATGAATTTTTGAAGGTAGTTGGCGATGGCTTCGGAAAGACAAAAATATTTAGTCTCAGCAGAGACTTTTACCCTGGTCTCTTCGGATAAACGGAAAAAGTTTTCGATGGCATTCTTACTGGTGAATATGACACATTCGTATTCATCCAGGCGGATGCGCTGCCTGCGGAACTCTTTTTCGGAAACCGGCTCAACGTGAATAAATGGCCTGAAATCAATCGTGATCCCATATCGTGTCTCCAATTCATGATATGGAGACTTGTTGCTGGGTTGCGGTTGAGAAATTAAAATGGTTTTAACTTCCTTCAATTTTTCAGTCTTAACATTTCCCGACATAGGACCAATTACTTCTGATTAGGAAAATAATTGCAGCGAGATCTGCCTATAAATCAACAATATAGGCCCGATTTCGATCGCGCAAAGGTAAAGAAAAAATTGAAACTTGTATAGCGATGCCAATCTAACACCAATCAACAATCCTCTGAATTGCCGCAACAGGTACAAAACGACAAATGCGCCTATCCCCGTAAGCAATAATCCGCTGTGCAGATTAGCGGGACCAAAAGCAAGCAGCCAATTGATGGCAAACAGGATCAGACCCAAGAAAATATTGAACTGCATGGTCGAAAAACTGTACTGGGCTGTTTCTTTTTCTACCGGAAACAACATGGCAAGAAGCCAAAGTACAAAGTGCTTGGTAAAATATAGGATTCCAAAAATGGCCAGGATCCACCAGTATGAAAAATCATAATTGCTCCAATAACGCAGGATAAAATGGATAAACAATGCCCCCTGCATGAAAAAAACCAGGTAAAGAGCAAGGTGTAAGTACTGGGAAATTCCCTTGCTGAATTCGCGGTACGTGAGACGGAAATAGTTTTCACTAATCAGGGATTGGGTCAATTCCACCATAAACGAGCGGTTGAGGTTGACGACCGCCGTGACCCCCAACAAACAAACGAACAGTAACCAAAAGGCTACACTCCCGGTGATCTTTTCAAAATACGTTTCTACCTGTTTATTGGATTCTTGTTTGTCTTCCGGAATATCCGTCACTTCCTGGTCAGCAGCGGAGGTATCCTGAGCTTTTTTGGAGATTTCAAAGATGGATTTCGATTGATCCGGAGCAATACCCACCGTGTCAGGAAGGTACGTCCCGGAGGCGTTTTGCACCAGTGAATCCACCAATGTACTACCGGGAGCCTCTTGTTTTGTGGTCAGGTTCGGAGGCCTTATTCCGCCGGAAGGATCGGCCGGCCGTGCATTCAGATCGAACGGATTTGTACCGGATGGACTTTTAAGCGCTGTATCTTTTTTGCCGGGAATCGTATCCTGTTTCACAGTCTTGGTGCGGGAAGTATCAGCCGGCTTTGGGGTTACCGGCTTTATTGCCGGCTCAAGCGGTGACTTTGTTGGTTTTACCGTCTCCTTTTTTTGCGTTGTATCTTTGCGCTTGATGTCAAAAGGATTTTGCGTCTGGCCGGCTACCACCGTCAGGGAGAACAGTATAAAAGCAAAATGTCCGATAGCTGTTCGCACGCATCCTATTTGGCCTGCAAAATTACAAATAGTTTATAGTCCAAATAAGGCCACCCCACACATTAACACCAATGCATCAGGTAGTACGATTGTTAAATGGTTGTTAACCGGAAAGGGAAAGGCAGTATTTGGTGTTAATTTTAAAGCTTTGTGATGCCATATGCGACAAAAAGCCATCATTTGGGTTTTCATCATGGGTGCTATTCTCGTAATGGGAATGCTGGCCTTCCAGTCGTACTGGGTTGCTTATTCATGGTCCAGTGAAAGTTCCAAAACCCGGCAATCGATTTACATTGCATTGTACAATGTGGCAGAAAAGTTGGCGAAATTCGATCAGGTAACCCTGCCAACCCGGGACCTGATCAAATCCGTCTCCTCCAATTATTATGTCGTCAACATCAATAACAGCATCGATGCCAATGTCCTGGAGCGATTTCTGATCGATGAATTACAGGCCAGGGAGATTAACATGGATTTCGAATATGCCATTTACGATTGCAGCAGTGATGAGATGGTCTACGGTGATTTTTGCAGCATCTCCAAAAAGGATTATCAGGCAGACTTGGGAAATCTGCCGAAATACGAAGAGTTCACCTATTACTTTGGCGTCAAATTTCCCGGATTGGTAGGCACCATTTTTACCAATATGATGCCTTCCCTGGTTTTCAGCGGCATCACCGTGCTGGCTTTGTTGTTCTTCATTTCATCGGTCGTCTTGCTGCTAAGGCAACAAAAGATTGCTCAATTGCAATCCGATTTCATCAACAACCTGACCCATGAATTCAAGACACCTTTGTCCTCAATGAAGATAGCTACTGAGTCCCTGATTGCCAATCCTTACGTCCAGGCTGACCCAAAAGTGAACCGTTACCTCCATATCATCGGTCAGCAAAATGATCGGCTTCAAGCGCATATTGACAAAATATTAGACCTGGCGAAACTGGAGAAAGAAAGCATCGCCCTGAAACTGGAAACGGTCAACCTGCATGATTTACTCCGGGAAACACTTCCTCTGTTCGAAGCACAAATTGAGCAAAAGAAGGGCAAATTAACCTGTGCCCTTGATGCCGGTAATCCCGTCATTCAGGCGGACAACGGGCACCTTCAGAATGTCATCTCCAATTTATTGGATAATGCCATTAAGTATTCCGGTGAAAACCTTGTCATCCATATCAACACCCACCTGGAAAAAACCACGCTGGTTCTCAGCATTGAGGACCATGGAATTGGAATTCCCGAAGAACAAATGACCAAGCTTTTTACAAAATTTTACCGGGTGTCTACCGGAAATGTGCACAATGTAAAAGGATTCGGTCTGGGCCTGTATTACGTCAAGTTGATTTGCGATGCACATAAATGGCATATTCTGATGGAAAGCAAGCCCGGAAAAGGAACCAGCGTTACGATTTATTTTCACTAATCACGAACTATGAAAAGAGCACACATCCTGTATGTAGAAGATGATGAAACCTTAAGCATGCTTACTCAGGAACACTTGGAACAACAAGGCTATTTGGTTACCCATGTTGGAAATGGTCGCAGTGCATTGGATGCCGTCCAGGATAAAAGCTTTGATCTCTATATCCTGGATGTTATGCTTCCGGAGGTGGATGGCTTTGATCTGGCAACCAGCATCCGCAAAAAAGATGTAGACACTCCGATATTGTTTTTATCTGCAAAATCCATGAAAGAGGATCGTATTCATGGTCTGAAGATTGGGGCCGACGACTACATCACCAAGCCCTACAGTATGGAAGAGCTTCTTTTAAAAATAGACGTTTTCCTTCGCCGCAGTAAAGTCCGCCAGCATACGGTGGCTGAAATAATCCGTATCGGAGAGCTTGAATTTGAATATCAGAATCTGATTCTTCACCAGGGGCCTGAGGAAATTACCCTCACACAACGGGAAGCCGACCTGCTGATGTATCTCTGGAAAAACAGAAATCAGGTTCTCCGCCGCAGCGATATTCTCGAGGCGCTATGGGGAGAGGACGATTATTTCCTCGGACGCAGCCTGGATGTGTTCATTTCCCGTTTGCGCAAATATTGCAAATTCGATCAGCGTTTAAAAATTGAGAATATTCATGGAGTGGGCTTCAAATTAAAATGCCCGGAGTGATCGGATTCAGGATGTCAGTTGCCCTGCTGCCCAGATCCCGATCCCGACGCCTAACCACCCAAAGACCAAACTGCCTACCACATAGGTTCCTGCCACCATCCAGCGACTCTCTTCACCCAGCAGAAAAATCTCATTGGAGAAGGTGGAAAATGTACTGAACCCGCCACAAAATCCGGTGATCAACAACAGCCGCAAATGAGCATCCAGAATATTCCGGGTTCCTAGCATCCAAAGAACGCCGATAAGCATACAGGCGAAGAAATTGGCCAGAAAGGTTGCCCAGGGAATCGAGGTCTCGTTCCAGGGTATCCAGAGGCTTAACAGGTAACGCATCAGACTGCCGAATCCGCCACCAATAAATACGAGGATCAGGTATTTAATCATATGAACTTGCGTTGCTGCGCTTTCTTCCTGCGCACGTAGAAATGCAGGATGGCGGTCAATACCAGGGCAAGTCCGAGGATAATGATTAAAAGCATAAAATTGCCAAGGTTTTGAAACTTAAGCGCGATCAGAATAAATACAATATTGCTGAAAATAAGTATCCCGGTAGCCTGCATATGGCTAAATCCGGCATCGATCATCATATGATGGATGTGCCGTCGATCCGGTGACAGAGGAGAATGACCACGAAGGATACGAATGATGAATACCCGCAGGGTGTCAAACAACGGAAGGATAAGAATCCCGATAGCTACTGCCGGGGCTGAATTCACCGCATAGATGGAGTCGGGAAGTTCACGGTGTGCCTCGATAAATTTGATTGCCAGTATCGCACAAACCAAACCTACAAACAGGGAACCGGTATCCCCCATAAAAATCTTGGCTGGTGTGACATTATACCGCATAAATGCCAGCACCGAGCCGGCCAGGGCAAATGCAACGATAGCCAGGTCGATCCGGTCAACCAGGAAGAACCATATACCCAGGACCAGAGAGATTAACGTACTGATGCTTCCTGTCAGTCCATTGATGCCGTCAATCAGATTAAATGCATTGATGATGACCAAAATGGTGAATATTGATATCGAGTAGCTTACCCAATCCGGCAAAAGGGTCAATCCGAAAAGTCCGTAAAAGCTGGTTAGCCGAACGTTTGCTTTATACACCAGGATAAAAGCAGCAAAAAGCTGTCCGGCCAGTTTTCGCCAGGGAGACATTGGAACCAAATCATCTTTAACGCCAATCAGGAAAATAATCACAAATGCACATAAGATGTACTGAAGATCCTGAAACACCCCAAAAGGAGTCCATAAAACGATTGAAAAAATAACACCAGCAAAGATTCCGATGCCTCCGAGCGTGGGAATGCTATCCGAATGGGAGCGGCGTTCTCCCGGCTCATCCATCAGGTGCTTCACCCTGGCCACATTGATGATGGATGGAATGGCTACGAAAGTCAATGTAAATGAAGTAATGAAACTGAGTAAGACGTCGTACATCGTTTCGTTATTGGCTGGTGTCTTTTTTTACTTCCTGAAGGGCATCCATAAACTCCTGCCCGGTCTGCCGACGAAAGATCTCTTCAAAAGCGGTGTAAGGGTTATCCCATAATTTTCGCATATGGTCCCTGATGACAATCAGTGTCTGGTCGGTGGTATCCTGAATGATCTTCTGTACATCGTACCGATGCCTGTTCATCGCAAAAGTAATCGCATCAAGCCATACTGCCCGGTCCAGGGAATCACTGAGCTCAGGCTGGATCTGCGGATAACATTGAAGGACTAACTGTTCAAATCGTTTATCGTAGGGTTCCCATTCTTTGGTACTGATGTATCTGTCCAGTTTGCTGACATCCTGCATCAGCAGATGATAATCATCCAGAAATGCCTGTCCGTTAGCCGGGCATTGGGGTGATTGGCACCCGATAACGAGAAGTAAGAGTCCTATCCAGATAAATTTGTGCACCATGAGGGCTTTAGTTGAACATTCGCCACGAAAATACCATTTTAGTCCTCACCTAAGGTCATGGTTATTCCAGCATTTCAAGGACCATCGGCCATAGTTGTTCAAACGGCAGTATTTCCACCTCAATACCTTGTTCGGATATATTGATTGAGACACTCCGGAGCTGCTCCCAGAGCGGTTCCACATATCTTTCCGTACGAATCCGGTTAAAGTCGGCCTTGACCATACTGTTTAGCATCTTGATGAAAAGATTTGTTCGCAGGGTTTCATCCTTGCGCAGATAGCGGTAACTGTATTGCTTTAGGGCATCCACGCGATCGATAATATTCGAATAATTCTTCTGATGCAGAAAAAATAGGATCTGCAGGATCAGCACGGAGGAATTCAGTCCTTGCTTATCCTTGGAATAAGTCGGTACATCGTTCAGAAACCGCTGGATGCGGAAGCGCTTCAGCGAAGCATCCAATATCCCGCGTTGTTCTAAAAACTGAATGTAGGTGTTAAAGATTTGAAAGTTTTCATCATAGATCGGTTGCTTCATCTTCTCTAGTAATGGAGCCATTTCTTCACGCAGGACCTCTCTGGCTTCTTCGTACTTACTGGTCCTCATATAGATGATGAACAAATAATATTGAGCGATAAACGTCGTCTGATCACTGATTTTAGCCACTTTATAGTAGGTGCACAGTTCAATGGCAGTCTTCCAGTTTTCGATCTGGATCAGAGCCATAAGTCTTTTTAGCTGAAAGGTAAAAATGTGAAAGTCCAGTTTATAAGGATACTTTTTAAGCTTTTCAATGGCCTGGTTGCAGGTGGTGATTGTCTGCTGATAGTCTTTTTCAAAATAACTGATGACAGCAAGTATATTGTAGTAGAAACGGGTAGCCCTTGCCGTTTTGGACTTGCCTTTCAGGCTTTTGGTTTCTTCAAACTTTTCTTTGAGTAGCTGCTTATTCTCGTAGGAAATCATCTTGTGTTCAAGCACTGAATAAATCTCCGAGTAGATTGAACTGAGTTTATTTTCCGTAACCACATCATTAAGGGTTTGCTGTTCGATCTTGTGATATCGTTTAAACTCCTTGGCATTCATAAGATTCAAGCCATAGTAGCCGGAAAGTTGCTGACTGCTGAGATAAGCCGGGACACTCAACTCATATTTCTGGGAAAGCTTGAGACATTCTTTAAAGTAAGGAATCCCGTGATGCGGGTTACTGTACATAGAAATAATGTATCCCGCCATCATATGGCGCAATGCTTGTAAATACGCTTTGTCAATTCCGGTGATATGCGCTCTTTCCGGGGTAGCGATCAGAACGGCATTCAACATTTGATAGTACAATCTGCTCTTCGCTTTGCGAAAATTTGCATTGGCTCTTTGCCCTTTACCAAAAAACTCAAGTTGGAGTTTAGGGTCATCTGCGGATCCCAATTCAGCCATTCTGAGATACAGTTGTTCCATTTGAGTTTCCGGCTCATCCGATAGCTGATAGGGTTTTGGAAGCGCTTTGACATTGTTATCCCGAAGATATTGTAGCAGCGGACCGAGGTTATTCATAATTATTTGGCGTTATGTAAAAGATGAATATTTTGGTATATTTATCTATCAATCAATAGTTTATGATATAAATTTTAATAATATATCGGTTAATAGCATGTCACAAACTACATGATTTTGTTTACACATTTCAAACCAAAACCGTGCAAATTTGTACCATAAGCAAATGTAAAACTCTTTTTCAGAGTCATTTGTTAAATAACCATTGATAATCAATGTGTTATCGGATAGGTGTCAATAATAAAAAGTTATTATTGCTGTCACATTGTCTGGGTTTTTGTTATCGCATGTGGTACGAATACGGCTTAGTTTTGAGTTATTATTAACAAACGAAAATTCTAAGTCATGAAAGCCAATCAGATAAACAACGTGAACTGTATCATCACCGAGCAGCTTGGTGGTTTCTAATAGACAGAATAGCACAACCCATATATATTAGGAGTGACCCCTTTTTTTCACTGTTCCTTCTGCACGCCTTCGTGCAGTTCTTCTATCCGGATATCCAAAAGGGGTCCTTCTTTTTTTAATTAGCTTACTCTTTGGGCGTTTTTTTATACAACTTGGGTATGCAGAATAGCAGTACCCACGAAAAACAAAAAACCTTCATATCCTTCAGAGGAAATGAGGGTTTTTTTTATTTGTTAACTATAATCTTCTGACACCCAAATAGTTGGTATGGTTTTTGGATTTAGTCTAAATGAATCTCTTATTTATTTGGGTGTTATAACTAAGTCTTCAAGAACTATACTATCCTCCAGTTAGTTTTTTGAAGACTTTTTCTTTTTACCCGCCGTTAATTCCAATTCTTTAATCAGGTATCTGCCGGTGTGGCTTTCTGCACATTGGGTGATGGCCTCCGGAGTACCGGAGAAAACAACCTTACCTCCACCTCGCCCGCCTTCCGGACCAATATCAATCAAAAAGTCCGCTACTTTCACGACATCCAAATTGTGCTCAATGATCACCACCGTATTGCCTCGCTGGACCAGCCGATCCAATACCCGTATCAAGTGCATCACATCTTCAAAGTGTAATCCCGTGGTTGGTTCATCCAGGATGTAGAAGGTATTCCCGGTATCCCTTTTACTAAGTTCTTCGGATAGTTTGACGCGCTGAGCCTCCCCTCCGGAAAGGGTCGTCGCTTGTTGCCCCAGTGTAATATAACCTAGTCCAACTTCACGCAGCGTTTTTAGTTTACGGTAGATTTTGGGAATGCTCTCGAAAAATCCAGCTGCTTCTTCCACCGACATATTCAACACATCCGATATGGATTTTCCTTTATACAGCACCTCCAGCGTCTCCCGGTTATATCTCCGGCCCAGGCAAGTCTCACATTCTACCAGCACATCCGGCAAAAAATTCATCTCGATCAGCCGCATGCCTGCCCCTTCGCAGGTTTCACAGCGACCTCCTTTCACATTAAATGAAAAGCGCCCGGGTTTATAGCCCCGGATTTTGGACTCCGGAAGATTGGCGTAGAGATTGCGGATTTCAGTCATTAATCCGGTATACGTTGCGGGATTGGAGCGGGGTGTGCGACCGATCGGTGACTGGTCAATCTCGATAACTTTATCGATGTGCTCAAGTCCTTTTATCTCCTGGTAGGGTAATGGTTTTTGCAAACTGTTGTAGAAATGCTGGCGGAGGATGGGATATAGGGTATCGTTGATCAGGGTAGACTTGCCGCTACCAGAAACCCCGGTGACACAAATTAAAGTGCCCAGAGGAAATACCACATCAATGGCATCCAGGTTATGGCCTGATGCTCCGATCAGTTCCAGCATCTGGCCTGTCCCCTTGCGTCGTTGTTTCGGTATTGGAATTCGTACGGTATCTTTCAGGTATTTCGCGGTCAGAGAATCTTCACGAAGGAATTCCTCAGGTACTCCCGCTGCAACCAGCCTGCCTCCATGATGCCCGGCACCCGGTCCCAGGTCGATCAGGTAGTCGGAAGCCAGCATAATGTCTTTATCGTGTTCGACGACCAGTACAGAATTTCCAATGCGGGTCAGTTCTTTCAGCGCTTTAATTAAACGGTTGTTGTCTCGGGGATGCAACCCAATGCTTGGTTCATCCAGAATATAGGTGATACCCGTAAGCTGGGATCCGATCTGGGTGGCCAGCCTGGTTCGTTGGGCTTCTCCACCACTGAGGGTGTTGGCGGGTCGATTCATCTGCAGGTAATCCAGCCCCACATGAAGGAGAAATATGAGCCGGAGCCGGATTTCTTTTAAAATATCCTGAGCGATGGTTTTTTGCCGGGTACTTAAATATTGCGGCAGTTCTTCAAACCATTGCAGCAATTGATCCAGGTCCATGGTGGCTAACTCGCCAATGTTTTTATCGTGGATCTTAAAATGCAGGGATTCTTTCTTCAACCGCAATCCCCGGCACTCCGGACAGGTCGTCACCGTCATAAAGTGTTCGGCCCAGGAGCGGATCTTTTCAGAAGTCGTGTCTTCATACCACCGCTTAAGCATATTAACCAACCCTTCATAGGCGAGGTTATAGACAAAATCGTGCTTGTTGTAGCCAAGATCCACCGGAAATTTTTCATTGCCACCATATAATATGGTATCCAATGCTTCCTTAGGTATCTCCTTGACCGGGGTTGAAAATGTAAACCGGTAGGTTTTAGCAATTGACCTGAGCTGTTTAAAGGTGATGTTGTCCCGAACTTCTCCAAAAGGGCGGATCCCTTCATCGTTGATGCTTTTTTCGGGATCTGGTATGACTTTATCCAGGTCTACCTGATTGATATTTCCGAGTCCGTTGCATACGGGACATGAACCGTAGGGCGAATTGAATGAAAAGGAGTTCGGGGAAGGTTCTTCGTAGGAGATGTTATTCTCCGGGTCCATCAGGTGTTTGCTAAACGGCGTGATGTGGTTATCTGCATGCTCCATAACGAACAGCATGTCATTTCCCATCTTTAGAGCAATCTGAATCGATGCAGCCAGTCGATCCTTCCGATCAGTGGCTACCTGTACGCGATCAATGACCACCTCGATGTCATGTACTTTGTACCGGTCGGCTTGCATCCCGGGTTTAAGATCTAGGATTTCACCATCCAGTCTGACCTTGGTATAGCCTTGTTTGCGAATCTGATCAAACAACTCCCGGTAGTGCCCTTTCCTGCCGCGGACTAACGGGGCCAGCAATACTATTTTCTGTCCCTGATAATGTTCCAGCAGATGATCGATGATCTGCGCTTCACTGTAGCGGACCATTTTCATGCCGGAAGCGTACGAATAGGCTTCTCCGATGCGGGCAAACAACAATCGGACAAAATCATATAATTCGGTGATTGTGCCCACTGTAGAACGCGGGTTCCACCCGGTTGTCTTCTGTTCGATGGAGATGACCGGGCTAAGTCCCTGGATATGCTCAACATCCGGACGTTCCATTTTTCCGATAAACTGCCTGGCATACGAAGAAAATGTTTCCATATATCTTCGCTGGCCTTCCGCATAGATCGTATCAAATGCTAGGGAAGATTTACCACTGCCGCTGATGCCCGTGATGACAACCAGCTTGTTTTTGGGAATATTAACGTGAACGTTTTTCAGATTGTGTTCCCGGGCGCCGGTTACCTCAATCACACCGGAATTGCTGTTGTTCTTGCCTGTATTCATGTTCCTTGCCAAACAGATTACAAGATGAGAAGTTTGCCGGTGAATTACAAAATTGGAGGAGAGGCTTGGCAGGTTGAAAAAAAATCTTTAATTTTCTTTAACAATTGAATAATAAACTAAAATAAGGTTACGTTTTCAATGCAAATGCGGTCGCCGCATTCCTTTCGTCTCCGAGATTACTATTCAATAACTAAGTTTTCCCCCCGAATTATAACATCTTCTCTAGGAGGTTGCTATTATTTTTTTTCTAGTTTTTATTTTAAACTTAAACCAACCAATCATGAGAGCAGTCGTTGCCCTGTTAATCACGTTTTGTAGTATTACAATGACCTTAGCTTCTGATGTCATCACCTTAACTGGCTATGTAGATGATGCCAATATGTACCTACAATGGAACATGGACGCGGATCCCAACATTGAAGCCATTTACGTTGAGCAAAAAGTAGGCCAATTTTTTGAGTCCATTGCAATACTCGCTCCCCAGGCAAACCGGCAATACAGCTTTGACCAACCAACAATCGCCCAAAGTGTTAAACTTTACCGCGTCCGGGCTGTACGGGTTGACGGGCAACAAATGCTCTCGAATGAATTGAACCTGGAAACGCCTAAGGTTCCTTTTGAAATCAAAGTTTATCCTAATCCAGTGGTCAGCGAGGTATACGCTAACCTGCCAGATGCCTGTCAACATGCCCGGGATATTCAAATACGGATCAACGATATGTATGGTCGGGCTGTGGCAACGCAAAGCGTAACACCTAAAACGGTCAGTTTTGAAATCACTCCAGTGGAACAGCTCCAGGCAGGTATGTATGTCATCCAGTTTTGGGTAGACGGCAAATTAGAGAAATCCACTTCTATCATTAAGCAATAGCCAAACCTGGAACCTCAAGGAGTAGCTTCTACCTAATTAGTATATACCAATCTTGTTGTAAAACGCCAATTAGAGAACCCCCCACCTAGCTTAAAACCCGGTAACATCCCTTACCGGGTTTTTTCTTTATCCCAACCACTCAGAAATCAGCCTGGCAGTGCGATCCGCGGCTGTATGTACGACCTGTAACACCCCTTCATGGGTCGTCTCCGTCAATTCGTAAGGATTAAAGACATTGCTGATAATGGATATCCCGCCGATGCGCATGCCCATCTGCCTGGCCACAATGGCTTCCGGAACCGTGGACATCCCTACTGCGTGGGCGCCGGCCTGATGAAACCAGCTGTATTCGGCCGGGGTCTCCAGACTGGGACCCTGCAAGCCCAGGTAAACACCGATGTGATACGGTATGTTGAGTAGTTTGGCCAGATGGGACCAACTCGTGATCCATTCCGAATCATAAACGTGATTCATATCCGGAAACCGAGGACCCCAGCGCGAGTCATGCGGACCGCGTAATGGATTTTCAGGTTGGTAATTGATGTGATCCCGAATAAACATCAGCGATCCGGGTTGCATGGATTCCAGTAAACCTCCGGCAGCATTAGTCAATAACAAATCATGGATCCCTAAAAGCTTCGTGACCCGTACCGGAAAAGTAATGGTCTGCATCGAATGACCCTCATAATAATGAAACCGTCCGGACCATATCAAGACATGTTTCTTGGCCCATTTGCCGATGTGCAGGATGCCCTGGTGTCCCATAACACTCGTAACCGGAAAGTGAGGCAATTCGCTATAAGGAATGCTATAGGTCATTTTAACCTGGCCGAGACAGGCATCAAAACCGGATCCCAGCGTAATTGCCAGGTAGGCTTCATCTTCCAGATAGGGATTAATAAATGCGGCAGTCTCCTCCGCTTGCTCATAGGTGTAATTCATGAGGCTAATCTACAATGAGCGCCGCACGATCCAAAACCTGTTGTTCGATTTGTGGCGGTAGCTGACGGAATGCATATTGCTGATCCCGCAGGCGAGGCTCAAAACCGGCTTCACGGATGGCATCCTGGATTCCCTGGGCGGTAAAGCGGAAGGCAGCACCTGCTGCTGAGACTACATTTTCTTCGATCATGATCGAGCCCCAGTCGTTGGCGCCGGCATACAGGCAGACCTGAGCTACCTGTTTGCCTACGGTCAACCAGGAAGCCTGGATGTTTGTGATATTGGGTAGCATGATACGGCTCATGGCGATCATCCGTACATATTCGTCTCCGGTACATTGATTGCGTGCCCGCTTGAGTTTTTGAAGCAAGGTGCCCTCATCCTGGAATGGCCAGGGAATGAATGCAAGAAAACCTTTGGCATGGACCGGCTTACGGGACTGTACCTCCCGCATAGCGACCAGATGCTCAAATCGTTCCATATTGGTTTCCACATGACCAAACATCATGGTGGAAGAAGTAGTAATATCCAGCTGATGGGCGGCGGCCATGACATCCAGCCATTCCTGCCCCGAACATTTGCCTTTGGAGATCAGCCGGCGTACCCGATCACTGAGGATCTCCGCACCGGCACCGGGGAGGGAGTCCAGTCCGGCCTCTTTCAAGGCTTTCAGGACTTCGGTGTGGGTGGATTGTTCCAGCTTGGTGATGTGCGCTACTTCCGGGGGACCCAAAGCATGTAATTTCAGGTCCGGATACAATGATTTCAATTCCCGGAATAAGGTGGTGTAGTAATCCAATCCGAGATCCGGATGGTGACCGCCCTGCAACAACAACTGTTCTCCGCCGAAGCGAAATAGCTCATCGATCTTTTGTTTGTATGCTTCGATCGTGGTGATGTAGGACTCCACATGGCCGGGACGGCGATAAAAATTACAGAACTTGCAGTTGGCGATGCAAACATTGGTGGTGTTCGAGTTCCGGTCAATGATCCAGGTGACAATATTGCCGGGGACGTGGTGCTGCCTCAGATGATTGCCCACATACATCAAATCAGCCGTTGCTGCATTTTCAAAGAGAAATACCCCTTCTTCAGCCGACAGCCAATCCAGGTTTAAGGCACGCTGCAGTAATGTTTCAATTTGTTGCGTCACGATGCGATCGGATTGTATGTCTTACAAAGATAGTCCATTTGGAATGATTCGAAGTTGAAGACTATATTTGGATGTAAACCAATTTCTGCAACATACGAAAGCACCTTCCGGTTCACGGTATGCTCGCCACCAACACTGCATTTAAGACATGATATCATTCTTCATTTCTGATGATCGGTCCCATCTGGTACTGGTTTTAATCTTGCTGGCCTTTTCAAGTACCGCCCAACCAGAAATTCTGGAAAGGCAATTGGCTGCAAGCAGGAATTTATCGCGGGTCATGACTCCTGACTCGTCCGATATGGCCTATCTGCGATGGTTGGAGAAGCCTGTAGAAAAATCCAGACAACTTGCATTAACCGAGGACTTCAATGCCCTGAAAAATACCGGTCCAGGAATCATTCAAATTGACAGGGATCACACCATCTCCGGCAAAGGCAGCATATTATTAACGACTCCCAGCGCACTCGGTGAAAAGAACCCATCCAATCGAGCCTATGCTTTTGCAGAAATGATACGTCCGTTGCAGCGTGAAAACCTGGAAAATTACAACCGATTTTCTGTGTGGGTGTATGCCGATGCTCCCGGATATTATTCTTTCTTCGTTGGCTGCACGCTGTACAATGAGGGTGAGCACATCATGCCCACGCCGGGCCGTTTTGAAGGCCAGCATTTTGTCACCATCTATCCCGGCCAGTGGCAACGTATTGTCTGGGAGATACCGGATTTGTACCGGGATGCCGTTACCGGCTTTTCGGTGAGCATTGTGTTAACTGGTCCTCCTAAAGGTGCTTCACCAGAATTGAATTTGTTCATCGATGACATGCGTCTGGAAAAGGTCAATGCAGAAAATTCACGTGGATTTGATCTGAGGGATAAAGCCATGGCCTACTGCCACAGCGGATACAGGATCCACAGCAGGAAGCAAGCCTTGATTCAACAAAATCCCGGATCCGATTTCCAATTGATCAATAATGAAGGAAAAACAGTATTTCAGGGTAAACCAACACCCCTGGAAAATAATTTTGCTCTTCTGGATTTCAGTTCTTTTGAGACGCCCGGATGGTATACCCTGGAAGCGGGAAAACAGAAAACCAAACCTTTCCCCATCGGTCAGGATGCTTATCTGAGTACCGCCTGGCGCACCTTAAATTTCTTCTTTGCCGAACGCTGTGGTTTTGATCAACCTGGCATCCACCAAGCCTGTCACCAGGATGTATTTTGCGTTCATCCGGATGGGAGGAAGATCTCGGTAGGTGGTGGCTGGCACGATGCGGCAGATCTGACCCAGGGTGTGGGCAACACAGCAAGGGGAGGAATCGCCATGCTGGAACTGGCCAAAACGGTCCGGGAAACGCAACCCGAACTATACCTCCGGCTGCTCGAAGAGGCTCGCTGGGGTCTCAACTGGACGATGCAAACACGATTTGGTGACGGTTACCGGGAAGGTGGGTTGATCATCGGCATTTGGACGGACAATGAGGTGGGGACCAAAGACGACATCGCGGGAAAAGCAAGCAATCATCCCGGTGATAATTTTATTGCTGCTTCCTATGGTGCCCTGGCTGCCCCAATGTACAAGGCGGAAGATCCGGTCTTTGCCGATTGGTGCTATCGTTCGGCGGTGGAAGACTTTCTGTTTGCCAATGAATTACTCGGCCAGGAAGCCAATCAAAAAAATGAGATCGAACTGTATGCCCGGGCAATGGTCACGGCCATGCATCTGTATCGCCTGACCGGACAACATGAATATCTGGATTGGGCTGTACGGTACGCCCGTATTGTCATGGATGGGCAGCAAATGGATCGCAGGACCGACTGGGCCTTACCACTGCATGGCTTCTTTTATGAATCACGGGCAAAAAAGCGCATTCTGGAATATTTTCATCGCAGTGATGAGCAGTTGATGATCCAGGGCTTGTCCATGCTCCTTACCGACCAGCCCAACCATGCCGACGCACCAAAATGGCTGGCTTCCTGCCAGGCTTACGCTGATTACCTCAAGGATCTATCTATGGTCATTGAACCCTACGGAATACTACCAGCGGCAGTCTATGAATTAAACAATGCAGAATTTGCCGGGATCTATCACGAAGGTGACCAGATTGGCATGCCCTCCATGGAAGAATACAATGCACAGGTAAGCAATGGAATCCATCTCGGGGGTGCCTTTTATTTGCGGCGATTTCCCGTAGCCTACCAATTCCGGGGTTTTCACGCCATCCTGATTGCCAAAGCCAAGGCAGCATTGATTTTGGCGGATCTGCTACAGGATGATCAGCTCAAAGCCATAGGTACCCGCCAACTGGAGTACATCATCGGCTACAATCCATATGCTATGAGCACCATCTATGGCGAAGGGCACGATTATCCGCCTCTGTATGGCGCTTATGCCGGAGATGTGGTCGGCGCAGTACCGGTTGGTATTGAGACATTTGAAAATGACGATGAGCCCTATATGCCTATGCAGGTCAACGCGACTTATAAAGAAATCTGGACGCACACGACAGCAGGGGTCTTATGGCTGCTTTCAAAAATAATGCAGGACTAATGCTAGAGATATCTCTTGAGGAGGCCCGGAAATTTATCCTTTCCACCCAATTTCTGGGAAGTGGCCATGGTCTGAGAAACAGAGCGGGAGTACTCTCGGCAATAGAGCGTTTGGGATATATCCAGATCGATACCATCTCGGTCGTTGAAAGGGCACATCATCACGTGGCATGGTCCCGGGTGCCAAATTATCATCCAGGCCATCTTGAAAAGCTGGAACAAGAACGCCGGATCTTTGAGTATTGGGCGCATGCGGCCGCCTATCTGCCTATGCAGGACTACCGGTTTACCCTTTTTCACAAAAACCATATCGAGTCAGGCCCCGGGCACTGGTATGCCAAAGAAAAACAAGCCATGCAATACCTGCTGGACCGTATCCGGGTGGAAGGACCGTTGCGCTCACGGGATGTCGAAAAATGGGAAGAAGATGCCGGTCCAGTGGCCGCGAGAAGTGGTAAAATAGCCACTGTCGAAAAGGAAATGGATAAATCCTGGGCCGGAGACCCCATCAAGCGGGCCTTCCGGCAATTATTTATGGAAGGCAAAATCATGGTCACCGGAAGGGAGGGCTTTCAAAAAGTTTATGACCTGGCTGAACGGGTACTTCCGGATTCGATAGATACGCGCATTCCCTCCCGGCAGGATTATCTACATCATCTGATCCATCAGCATCTTCAGGCGCATGGTTTGATCCAACCCCAGCAACCATCCTATCTGCGGCCGGTTTCCGTTGCTGAAGTCCATTCGGAAATGAAAGAACTGCTCCGCACAGGTGCATTGATAGAAGTGATGATTCGGGAATTGGATGGTGAGCTGTTTTACGCCGATCCAATGATGTGGGAAAATTTTACCCTGCAACCGTTCCGATCCAGGGCTGTTTTGCTTTCCCCTTTTGATAATCTGATCATCCAGCGGGACCGGGCTGATAAATTATTTGATCTCAAATACACCCTGGAATGTTATGTGCCGGCGACAAAAAGACAGTTCGGATATTTCAGCCTGCCTCTTTTATCCGGAACACGGTTCATTGCTCAACTGGATATCAAGGCTGAGCGAAAAGAAAAAAGATTGCTCATCCGGAACTTAAGATGGGAACCCTGGGTCCGCAAACCGGAATCTCACTATGGCGTTTTGGATCGTGTCCTGCGCGATTTCTCAAAATTTAACGGCTGTGAAGAAGTTTGCATTAATTCCAACCTAGGCCTACCTGATTCCATTGACAATTCCTGACCGCCTTGTCAACCATTCAGTGCGCTCATTACTTTTTCGGGCGTAAAAGGCATGTGCCGCAACGCCTTGCCGGTCAAAGCCAGGAATGCATTGGCTACTGCACCACCCACAACCGGTGTACTTGCCTCTCCCACCCCTTCCGGTTTTTCGGTGGAAGGGATCAATTTTACTTCCATAATTTCCGGTGTATCCTCCATTCGTAATAGTGGATAGTCGTCAAAATTATATTGCTGAACCTGGCCATCTTCAATGGTTATGCTTTCATAAAGGACACTGCTAAGCCCCATCAGAAATCCGCCTTCCAGTTGGGCGATAGCATTGTCAGGCTGTACGACGACTCCGGCATCCATGGCCATCCAGCATTTATGAACGGAAATCTTACCTGTATCCCGGTTAACGGAAATTTCTACAACAGCAGCAGTTCGGGCGCCGCTGCGCTCAGCAAATGCAATCCCTTTTGCTCTCCCGGTCGGCACGGGCTCATTCCAGGCAGCCATTTGCGCAACCGTTTTGACAACCTGAGCTGCACGCTTATCTGATTGCATGTATTGCAACCTGAGGTCCACCGGATCTGCCTTAAGCAGATGAGCGGTCTCATCGATGATCGCTTCGATGGCATATTTATTCGGGCCGTGTCCCACCGATCTCCAGTGCTTGGTACGCACTTTCTCATCGATGCTCTGCAGGGTCATGTGTTGGTTGGGAAAATCGTAATATTGAATGCCAGCTCCCGAGGCCAGTAGGCCGTCACCGGTCCCTACGATGTGGTGCTCCCAACCTTCGATCTTACCTTCGGCATTTACTGCAACCCTCAATTTTTGCACACTGATCGGTCGGTAAGCCCCATACTGCAAATCATCTTCACGGGTCCAGATCAACTTTACGGGTCGCATCACCTGTTTGGCAATAAGCGTAGCCTCTTCCACATAGTCTGTCATGGACCTTCTGCCAAATCCTCCTCCCAGATAGCAGGGGTGAAAGACTACCTTTTCAAAACCAATCCCCAGTGACTTAGCGATTTGCTGACGGGCGCTGTCCGGGGCCTGGGAACCTACCCAGACTTCTGCTGATTTGCCATCCGGTGCAACGGCTATTACCGCATTCAGCGGCTCCATCTGGGCATGGTAGACAAAATCATTGCGATATTCTGCTTCAACCACTTGGGCAGCCCGCTGAAACGCTGTTTGTACATTTCCCTTTTCCTCCAGGGTCTTGCCTTGCTCCGGGTTATCCGCTCTTGCTGAATAATCCTCATAAGCCTTGATACTATTATAACCAACCGCAGAATGATCCAGATTCCAATCAATTTTCAGGTATCCTCGCGAAGAAAATGCCGTTTCAATGGATGAGGCGACAATAGCGACGCCATGATCCAGTTCGACGACATCGATCACTCCCGGGCGTTTCAATATTTGCTCCCTGTTTATAAGCTTTGGGGAGGCACCATGGACCAAGCCTCGCTCCATGATGGCATAGACCATCCCGGGCACATGAATGTCCATGGAGTAAATTGCCGTGCCATTGGTTTTAGCGGGGATATCGGTACGCGGTAAATTCTTTCCAATCTTTTGAAAGTGTTCCGGATCTTTCAATTTTTGTTCCGGAATGTCGTCCGGTCTAGTAATGCCTGCTTTTGCCAGTTCTCCATAAGTGATCGTATCTCCTGTCGACAACTTCCTGACAATTCCCGGGCCAGTGCTCGTGTTTTCAACTGGGATATTCCACATTTTTGCAGCATTCCAGCGCAATATCCATCCTACCTGAGCCCCCGCTTGCCTTAATGCCTGATAATAACCTTTCACGGTTCGAGAGCCCACAGTTATCATTGGTCCACCCAGTTTCCCTCCCCATTGCAAGCCATAGGTTTCCGGCTCTATCGGCGAAAATTCGATGGTTACATCTTCCCATTTCGCATCCATTTCTTCCGCCAGGATGACAGCCAGCGCGGTCATTGAGCCCTGACCCATTTCCGCCGCCGGATTATAAATGGTGATCTTGCCATCTCCATCCAGATGCACCCAGGCAGACAATTGACCGTTGGCCAGGGTGCCGGTGCGGCTATTTACCGTAAATGCAAGTGCCGGTGAAAGTGCGATAGCAAACGTGACACCACCTGCCGTACGCAGAAAGGACCGGCGGCTGATCGCTGACGATTTTGACGGATATCCTTTCATGATCCCATGTCTTTAGCGGCACGAACGATTGCCTTCTGAATGCGGTGATACGTACCACAGCGACACAAAACCCCGTTCATGTGTTCAATAATCTCCGCCCGGGACGGCTGTTTGTTCTTTTCCAGCAAGGCAGCTGCCTGCATGATCTGTCCGGACTGACAGTAACCGCACTGGGGAACCTGTTCGTCGATCCACGCTTGTTGAACCGGATGTAATTCCCCCTTACCCAAACCTTCTATGGTGGTTACTTTTTTGCCAGACACCATTTTCATGGTGGTCATACAGGACCGTACCGGATCTCCGTTCAAGTGTACCGTACAAGCACCGCAAGCTGCGATGCCACATCCGAATTTGGTGCCGGTATGCTTGAGATCTTCGCGTAATACCCAAAGGAGGAGCGCGTCCGGCTCGGCATCCACCTGGATCATTTCTCCGTTCAATTCAAAATTGATACGCATTATCGATTGATTATGAGGCCTATTAAGACAAATAAATTAAGCCATTTCCATTACGAAATCCAGTTTGCCGGTAGAAATTCTTCAATTTTCACCAGTCAATCCTGCGACTACACGCCAATAGGCTGTCTTCTTTTGCAAATTCGCGTCGAATAATAAGGGGTAATTTTTCCTGCCCCGGACCGGAAACCGATCCAGCCAGGTACGCTGGTCCGAAACATTCCAGAAAGTGATCGACTGGATGTCGTCTTTGTAATTTACCAGCACCCGGAATATCTGCTCGTATTGCTGTTCCTGCAGTTTTACTTTTTCAGGGGTAAACGAATCATCTTCATCCGGTCTTTTATCCCGTCTTCCGGACTCCGGAGGATAGACAGAAACATCCAGTTCCGTTATATGAATGATCAGACCCAATGACCGGTATTCCTCCAGAGCTGCTTCCAGCTCAGCTTCATCCGGGCCGTAGATCGACCAATGTCCCTGGATCCCAATACCATGGATGGGTACGCCCTGCTCTTGCAACGATCGGATCAGCCGTATGATCTTGGCTCTTTTTTCCGGTTTCCAGGCATTGTAGTCGTTGTAGAAAAGCAAAGCCTCCGGATCTGCAGCATGAGCATATTGGAAAGCTTTGGCAATGTATTCTTCCCCGCAAATGGAATACCAGGGGGAAACACGAAGATATTCGTCTGTTTGGTCCGATATCGCCTCATTGACTACATCCCAGGCATAAATGGCGTCCTTATAACGGTGCATTACGGTGGTGATGTGTGCTTTCAGCCGGTCCAGCAGTCCGGCTTTTGAAATCTGGTTGCCGGTACTATCGAGAAATAACCAGGACGGTGTCTGATTGTGCCAACAGAGGGTATGGCCCCGCATTTTAAGTCCGTTCTTTCGGGCAAAGTCTGCGATTTGATCGGCCTCATTCCAGACGTAACGATCTTCAGCCGGGTGAATCGGACCCATTTTCATAGCATTTTCAGCCGTAATGGTATTGAATTCTCTTAGGATAAGTTTAGCTACCTCTCCTTCCGTTTCCTGCGGGGCAATGGATGCGCCCACAAAAAAATAACCGGTAAAATAATCTTTGAGGCCACGGGAATCATTCTGAGCGGTCACAATGGAAGACCACAAGCTTAAAATGCTGATGATTCCAAAGACCCGGCGGCTCATCACATTTTCTTATGCATGCCTTTTCCCGTGGCTGCCCAATATATGCCTCCATAGAGGAAATTCCTGAACACAGGGTCGCTGTAGCATTCCGGCATATGACCCAACCCGGTATAAAAAGCACGGCCTCCGTCAAAATCATGATACCAGGCCATCGGGTGAAATCCCATCGGGCCACCTTTTTTCTCTCCCCACTGAACGTTGGGATCATAAGTGGTTTCGTCCAGGGAGAGGATGTATTTCAATCCATCGGTTTTTTCCTCATCGTATTGATACCATTCATCCGTCCAGAGCCAATTGGCCGGGATTTGTTCGGTTCCCGGAAATAGTTTGTCCTCGACATGAATCACGGCTGTTTGGATCTGCGGATGTATGTGGAACATTCGACCCACCAATTGGGTATACCAGGGCCAATCGTATTCCGTATCTGCTGCACTATGGATACCGACAAATCCCTTCCCGGACTGAATGAACCGCTCGACGGCAGCTTGCTGTTCATCATTCAGAATATCCCCAGTGGTATTCAGGAAAATAATTACATCAACCTTTTTAAGTCGGTTATCATTAAAGACGCTGGGGTCTTCCTGCCAATCAACATTAAATGCGTGCCGGTTGCCCAGTTCACGGATAGCATCCACGCCTTCATTAATGCTTACATGATGAAAACCATTGGTCTTGGTAAACAGTAATGCCTGAAATTGCTGTGCCTCTGAAACCGTTCCCACTACAAACAGCATGGCCATAACCAGTAAAAACCGGCTAAATTGAAATTTCATATTTTGATATTATGAATTGGTTAAAAATTTCCAGTTAATATACAATTCTCATAAAATATTGTTGCTCCCTTTGGCTAATTACCCTAATTTAAAGCAACTACTCAAAACGGTCGATTACGATCTCAAGGGAATTCGAAAAACTGTGGTAATGCACGACTGATCGCATTTATTGATTCAGCTGTTGGGTGTACTTTATCAGCAATTCATGATAGCGGCGTGCTCTTGACAGGCGATGCGCCCTGTCTGTAGACGTGGTGGCTTGCATCGCTTTTAGTGTCTGTACTTTGAGCTTAACATTTGCCCGGTAACAAAGGAAAAGCTGGAATAAACGATTATCGTCCTCCGTGACCCTGCATGGATAATGTTGCTGATAGCATGCCAGAAAATGCTCCGCCAGTTTGGGTTGCCGGTAATAGTCGAGGTCCAGACAAAAAAATGCCATTTCGTCAAGGACGTCCAATTGCCTGAATTCATCGTTAAATTCGATGCAGTCAAAGAACACCGGTTCCTCCAGTAAAAAGATATTTCCCGAATGTAAATCTCCGTGACCATCGATGTAAAATCCCCGGTGATACCGTTCCTTTATGCGGTCCGCTAACCGTGGTATCCACATTTCTGCAGCTTGAATGGCTTGTTCAATGGTTTCTCCCGGTTGACTCTCCATTTCGCCGTCTAAAAAATCGCTTATTTGCCGGATATCCTGAAATTGAGCCAGCCATCTTGCTAAATCCGGTGGGGCGGGAATGCGATCGGCACTCCGGTGAAAACCAGCAAGCTTTTTCGCAATCTGTTCGATATGGGTGGTAGAAACCAGCTGCTTTTCTAACAGCGTAGGCATGTAACGGGTCTCATCCATCCGGCGCATTTTCACGGCAAAATCAATGGCGGGAATCGTATAATTTTCCAATACCGGCATGTCATTTTCCCTGCAGACCGGGACCACATCCAGGTAGATATCCTGGGTTAAGCGCCGGTTAAGCGTCACTTCGCGATGACAGAAAAACTCACGCTTCGCGATGGTGGAAAAATCCAGAAATGAAAATTTAACCGGCTTTTTGATTTTGTAAGCATATTCGCCAGATAGCAGCAACCAGGAAATATGTGTCTCGATCAACTTTGGCTGATCAAGCGTCAATATAAGGTCATCAATTTCCGCCCTTGTCATCTGGTCTGGTTTCCTCCGATGTATTCCGTTGCCTGGTCCAGCATCTGGTCCATTGAATCCAGGTCACTTCGCAGGATCAGATGATCTGCCTCCATGGGTTCCATTTGAGCTTGGATCAATTGGAAAACCGAGAAATCAGCTTCACTATCGGGTCTTGGAAGCGCGATTCGTTTTCGGATTTCCTTTTCGTCAGCACGGAGTTCGATCCAGAAAATAGGCACCTCGAGTTGGTTTGCTAGTTCACGGGCTTGGTCACGCCTGGCACGATGATGAAAAGTGGCGTCAACAACGACATTTTTACCCCTTTCCAATTGTTTCCGGACTTCTGAAAACAATGCCTCATAGACTCTGTCTTTACTATCCGGATCGTAATGACTTGTGAGATTCAGCACGCTTCGTACGATGTCACTATTCAAATGAATGCCTTTAAGGCGATGTGCTAGCAATTTTCCGAAGGTGGTTTTGCCCGATCCTGGTAATCCAAATATTGCTACCAACATGGCTCATAGTTCTAATAAACTAACAGTTGTAAAGCTGTAAGAGTTATTCTTCCTTCCAGATAAAGCAGGAAATTAATCTACTGTTTCAATAAGCCGCTCCTGATTTGAGCTACTGCGGTATCCACCGTAGTTTCAGGGGTATAAAAGCGCACCCAAACATGCGCTCCATCGGTGGCCCTGATGACCTCAGCCAGTACCCCGGATGTTTCATTTCTGGTTATAAACCTACCGTTAATCACAAAGTCGATGTCGTAGTCCTTGATCAACTCCGGTAAATGGTCCGGCAGGTAGGAAATGGTGGTGGTTGGTCCTATGACCTGGTGATTGGTCCCCACCTGGTTGGTCAGTATTTCAACCAGACCCAGCGCGATGGAAGAGCTCCAGACCGTGAGACTGGAATCAGGAGTCTGAAAGGGCAATACAGCAATTCTTAATACCGGTAAAGTCGATGGTGCAGGTTTGGTTTCCTGATGGTAACGGAACCAGAAAAAAGCCATACAAGCAACTACAAGCAAGATCAGGTACATAGTCAGGCGTGTCCGTCGCTTGCCGGATGACTTCAATCGCTCTGATTGAAGATCGGGCTGAACGAGCCACCGATATCCGCGCCGTGGGATGGTCTGGATGTAAACCGGGTCATTGGCATTGTCTTGCAATGCGGCCCTGATCTGCCGGATACAGAAGTGCAGACTACGCTCAAAATCCACTTCCACCTCTGGCCAGACCTCCTGTTTGATCTCATCGTGGCTGACCATTTCCGGGTATCGCTGGATAAGCAGTGCCAATAAGCGGGATGGCTGCGGTGCCAACCGGTCGATGGTCTTGTTTCCTTCCGGATCCAAATGTATCAGATCACCTGAATCCGGCATAAAAGTATACTGGTTGAATCGAATGTCGTTGTCCACTTGGTTAAGATAAACAGAAAGGCTACGACCGGGCACCTTTACTTCTTAGGAAGTCTGAAATTTTATCATCCTTGGTCATTTGCAGCGGCGATTCTCCACTGGCTTTGAATTTGCGCCCAACCCGGTTTACATCAGCACCATTTTCAACCAATAGCTCCACTACATTCAATTGTCCGCGAAGGCAAGCCCAATGCAAAGCAGTCGTTCCCAGGAAATGCTGTTGTTCTACTTCTGCTCCCCGATCAAGCAACAATTGCATCATGGTTAAATCACAATTCCCGATGACCGGATACCAGAGTAATGCAAAGTCATGAGCCCCACGCTCCTGAATGCGACGGGAATCTTCATCCAACAAACGACGGACTGTCGTAAAGTCATTCATCATGACTGCAGTTGGCAGGGCGTAGGGAGCTCCCTGGCTAAGCAGGAATTCGACCAATTCCTTTCTTCCGGTATGGGCACAGGCCTCCACGGCATGCTCTCCGGTCGTAGCCACACTGTGCGCCATCCGGGGATCGGTCGAGACTGCATTTTTGACAAAATCCAGATTACCATGGGCATTGCCAACCAAATGGCTGCGCAAATACTGCGGGATTGAATCCAGATCACCAGGAGCAACATACCTGGATCCATCGGCCGTGATGGCGGTCTGGGAAGTCCGGCATGTTCTGGCAATATTTTGGTGATCGTGCAACAGCTGTACGATTTCATTCCAACCAAACATTTGAGCCCGGTCACTTGCTTTAAGACCATCATTATCCGTGCGGTCGGGATTTGCTCCGTGGCGTACCAGCATTTCAACCAACTCCATGCTGCCTCGCTGTGCAGCCAGGTGTAAAGGTGGCAGATCGGCATTGCTGGCAGGATCAGGGTCCGCATGGTTGCTCAGTAAACTGGCCGCTGTCAATTCGGCAATCTCCAGATTGGGGTGGTGCAATGCCTGCTGTAGTGGGGTCGAACCTCTTTGGCCCCTGGGATTGCCATTGGGATCGCCACTGGGTGCATAAACGCGCCAGATATCCGACCCGGCGCCCCCGGCTGCGGCAGCCCACATGGCGGAACCTCCTACCGGGTGATCTGCATTTACCAGGGCTTGCGTAGCTGGCGTTTCATTGCCGGTTAATTCGGAAAAGCGCTCCCAGTCCAACCCTAATGCGGCTTCATGAAGATCTGCCAGATATCCGGAGCCTTTCAGAAAATTTCCCACTTCCAGATGATGCCCAAGTAACGCCAGCGCGTAGCCGGTCCTGCCCACCGCATCTTTCGACTGAAGCAATGCCGGGTTTTTGGAAACCAATGGTTTCAGCACCTCCAGATCGCCATGAGCACAAGCCTGCAAAAATTGTTTTTCTTTATTCTTGAATAAATGGAGCATGGCATCAAGCTTGTAAGTTCCCGATAACAGCATGGTCACGGCTCCGTTTTTTAAAAATTTTCTTCTGGAATTCATGTATTGCGCATTTTGAATCCAATAATAACTCAGGCGACCTCTCTCCGAACGAGATTGGAACTTATAAATGGCTTAGTTTTTTCTTAGCAATCCCGGAATCATAAAAATTCACCCGTACTTCCTTTTGGGACCGGTTGGGTAGCGAAACTGCTGTATCTTGAGGAAATCAGGAACCATATTATACCTAATTGAATGGAAAAGACAATACGCTGGGGCATCATTGGAGTAGGAGACGTGTGTGAGCGGAAGAGTGGACCTGCCTTCCAAAAAGTAAATGGCTCCGAGCTGATAGCCGTTATGCGCAGAAACGGGGACAAAGCCATGGATTTTGCAAAAAGGCATGGTGTTCCAAAATGGTACGATGATGGTCAGACATTGATCGACGATCCGGACATCAATGCGATTTACATTGCCACTCCTCCGGACACGCACGCTTATTATACCAAGCTGGCCGCCGAGGCAGGAAAGCCCGTTTATGTGGAGAAACCCATGGCACGGACCCATGCGGAATGCCTGGAGATGATAGCAATTTGTCACCAACACCAGGTACCTTTATTTGTGGCATATTACCGTCGTGCGCTTCCTAATTTTCTTAAAATAAAGGAGCTGCTGGAAAACGGAGCAATCGGGCAGGTGCGATTTGTAGACATCAAACTATTCAAACCGCTGCACCAGGATTGGCAGGGCAACCCAATGGATGAAACAAATTGGCGGTTAACTCCCGGGATTTCAGGCGGGGGGCACTTTTATGATCTGGCTTCGCACCAGTTGGACTTTCTGGATTATGTTTTCGGACCTATCGTAAAAGCCCGGGGCCTGTCGGTCAATCAAGCCGGAGCTTACGCGGCAGAAGACCTGGTGACCGGTCATTTCCGCTTTGCCAATGGCGTCATCGGCCAGGGCATGTGGTGTTTCACGACCGGCGTCACCTCACGCATGGAGCGTACCCGTATCGTAGGTGATGACGGCGACATTTCCTTTTCCTATTTCGGTGATCCTACCGTCACTCTGCGCAGGGATGGGCATCCCGATGAAGTATTCACCTTTGCCTATCCGCCGCATATCCAACAACCGTTGATTCAATCCATTGTCGCTGCACTGCAGGGCGCGGGAACCTGCCCCAGCATGGGTGTAAGCGGAGCCAGGACGAATTGGGTTATGGAAAAGTTGGTGTATGGGGGTTAGGTGTAGGGTATGGGGTGCGAGGTATGCGATGCGAGGTGTGAGGTGTGGGGTGTTGATAAAAAATCAATTGTTGACCTCAATATTTTCTGTGTTGATCTCTGAAAGTAGTTTCATGCTGTCTTGGCCGAATAGACGGTCGAATTCCTCCACGTCAAGAGACCCATTAAGGGGTTCAAAATTGTAGTAATCGACAAATCGAATGCCGGCAATCGTCCTGGGATTATATGCCTGACGGAAGCGGGCTCCTCCGCCATCGGTCTGATAATTATACGCCAGATAATCCATCGCGTAATTTTTCCGGTGAATCCAATACACGTATTCGTCCTCAAAGTCTTTACCTCCTTTGTCCTGTCCGAAGGTCACCTTGATTTTGTGATAGGGCTGACCCATAATGGTTACGGAATCCAAATAGGTTTTCTGTACAGCGGGATCGTTGAGAAAAAAGGGCAATAAAGCATAGTAGATCACGGAATTCACGGAGTTGGAATATGCTGCACTGTCTTTTGATGATAATTGGACCACTGTGTCGTTGATGTACCGGGTGAGCCCTTTATTGGTCAATACATCAAGCATATTTTGGCTGGTACTGTCAACGATCAGGAGGCGCTCATACTGGAAGTTTCCCCCATCTCTAATGGATCGATAATGCCGGTCGCGGAAATCAAAATCGATGGTAGAATGGTTGATGGCCGGGCCACCCTGTACGGAGATGGCTCTATTTATCACAGACTGTGCCAAATCTTCCGGCGGTTTCTGGCAGGCGATGAAGGCTAAAAGGAATA
Source organism: Lewinellaceae bacterium (assembly GCA_020636355.1). Taxonomy (GTDB): domain Bacteria; phylum Bacteroidota; class Bacteroidia; order Chitinophagales; family Saprospiraceae; genus JAGQXC01. The sequence continues at coordinate 375,959 of JACJYB010000004.1, forward strand.
TTAAAATACCGATAGAAGATACGCGCATGACTGGATCTTTTTAAATAAGAAAATAAAACCAGGAATTGGGTTACTGGTTCAACTCCACTGCAAAGGATAACCTTACTTGGTCTCGAAAACGACGATGAGGGATTTTATTTGAATGCCAAAAATGACGCTTCCCGTGTGAGTACAAAATCGCCCGGGTTGTATTATAACTCCTGACGGTTAACCTCAATTCAGGGATATGATTAGAATTCGCCTCATTTTCCTTTTTCTTACTATTCTGCTTATACCTCCATTATCCGGGCAGGATCTCACCCAGAAAAAAATCAAGATAGACTATCAGGACAAGCCGGTCTACCTGATACTGCTTGACCTGGAGATCAATTACAAACTCAAATTCGTCTACGATAAGGGTTTGATAGATGGGAAGCGGATTGATGATGTGGTAACCGGAAATTGGCCAATCGAAAAAGTCCTGGATGTATTATTTGAAGGGACCGGAATCGGTTACCGCCTGGAGGTGCCTAATTTGGTCTACCTGATCGACGCGAGCGATAAAGAAGAGGTGATCGTCTCTTCCGGCAAAGATCCTAAGCGCCGTGATTTAACCGTGTCGGGGATTGTCAAAGACCTCCTTACGGGTGAGTCATTACCTTTTGCCACCGTGATGATTCATGGCACTTCTTTCGGAACGACCACCAATGTCGATGGTTATTTTACGTTGTTGGGCGTCGCTAATGATACCATGTTACTGGATGTAAGTTATCTGGGTTTTGCCACCAAACATTTTCGATTGGACCCGGATCTTGATGTTGCCAATCTGATCATTGGATTGGATAATGCCGGCGTCCGGTTGGATGAAGTTGTCGTGACTGCAGCAGAAGAAAAACAGGCGGCCAATGCTTCTTCCGGGATTAGTCGCATCAGTATGGCACCATCCATGATGGCCAAATTACCGAGTTACGGAGAACAGGACATCTTCCGGTCTCTGCAGCTTTTACCCGGGGTAAGCGGTAGCAATGAGAGCTCCTCCGGACTCTATGTGCGTGGGGGTACCCCCGATCAAAACCTCATCCTGTTTGATGGATTTACCGTCTACCACGTGGATCACTTGTTTGGGTTTTTCAGCGCTTTCAATAGCAATGCCATCAAGGATGTGCAATTGTACAAAGGTGGGTTCGATGCAAAATATGGTGGCCGGATTTCCAGCGTTGTCGAATTGACCGGTAAAGACGGCAACTCCGAACAATTTAACGCCGGAGCCGGTATCAGTCTGCTCGCTGCCAATGCCTTTATTGAGTCTCCATTCGCAAAAGGGAAAGGTACTTTTCTGATAGCCGGGAGACGGTCCTTTCAGAGTAAATTTTACCGGAATCTATTCAATGCCTACACCGGGTCAAGTCAGTCCGATCTGCCGCAGGACCGGCAAGGTCCGGGTGGTTTTGGCTTTAGCCAACAAACTGTCCAACCAAATACCTATTTCTATGACCTTAATGCAAAGTTGACCTATAAATCCGGTACCAAAGACGTGCTGTCGCTAAGCTTTTACAATGGCCAGGACGACCTGGACAACTCCCGCAATTCAGACCAAAATTCATTTGGAAGACCGTTTGGAGGAAGTAGCAATCTGGCCTTTAACCAACAAAATACTGACCTCACCAATTGGGGAAACTGGGGCACCAGTTTTAAGTGGTCCAGGAAATGGAATGAATCCTTTTATTCCAAATACCAGATGTCCTACTCCAATTATTACAGTGAACGGGACCGCTCGTCCAGTACCACCGTTACCCGTGAAGACTCAACTTACACGAATAACAATGGAAATTATGAATACAACGATTTAAAAGATTATCATTTTAAACTGGAGAATGAGTGGCAAATCGACAAATGGAACTGGATGGAGTTTGGCCTGGAGGGATCATACAACGATATCCGCTATCAGTACACTCAGAACGATACATCCTCCATATTGGATCGCTTGAATAAGGGCTGGACGTATGCTGCTTATGCCCAGAACCGGCTGACTCTGGGTGAAAGGGCCATTGTTAAAGCCGGATTACGCGGGAATTATTATACGGTCACAAACAAATGGTACCTGGAACCCAGAGTTTCATTAACCTATCTCGTCAATGACCAGTTAAAGCTGAAGGCTGCCTTTGGCAATTATCACCAGTTTGCCACACGTATCATCCGGGAGGACATCCAGCAAGGCAGCAGGGATTTCTGGTTGCTTGCAGATGAAACAAAAGTGCCGATCAGTCAGGCCTATCATTATATTTTGGGGGCAAGTTATGAGAACACCAACTGGCTCTTTCACATGGAAGCTTACTACAAACCGATGACCGGTTTATCCGAGTATTCTACGCGGTTTGTTCCTTCCGGCTTCGGTCCCGATCGCAGTCTCAATTACGAAGAGTTTTTCTATACCGGTGATGGCATAGCCAAAGGCGTTGAATGGCTGGTTCAGAAGAAATTTGGCGCCTGGAACGGGTGGATCGGATACACGCTCGGATCTGTTAAATACCAGTTTGATCAATTTGGTGATGATCCCTATCCGGCCAATCAGGACCAGACCCACGAATTTAAAATCGTCAGCACGTACCGGATCGGCCGTCTGACGCTGGGAGGCACCTTTATTTATGCTACCGGCAAGCCTTACACGGCTCCGGTTGGTTTTTATGAAGTCCGGCTCCTGAATGGTAGTACCGGAGATTTTTTTGAAGTCAGCGATAAAAATGCCTTCCGCTATCCCGATTACCACCGGTTGGATATCTCCGCCACCATGGACTTTCGCATCGGCCAGTCCAAAGCCAATGCAGGTCTGACATTATTCAATTTATACAACCACAAAAATGTCTGGTACAAAGAATACGAAGTGATCGAAGGCAGCCTTTATGAAACAAACGTCAGCTTGCTGGGATTCACACCGAGCCTCTTTTTTAATTGGACGCTGCATTGATATGAGTCGATTTTAATTGATGATTTTACAAACTTCACCTATGCAAACCAAATGGATCTACTTGTCGATACTCCCCTTGCTATTGATCCAATGTACCCGCGATGACATTACCACCCTCGACACACAAACCCCGGTTATCGAAGGCTATCTGATTGCCGGAGCGCCTCTGGATTCGGTTCGAGTTACACTGAGTTACTCCTATGCCCGGGCTGATACCAATCTGATCACCCTGGATGACTTGCCGGTCCGGGTTTATTCGGGTGACCGGGAAACGATGCTGATCCCGATCGGGTCGGGCTATTATCAGGATACCACTTTCATCATCGAAGCCACGCATTCCTATAACATTGAATTTGAATGGAATGGAGATTTGGTCACCGCCCAAACGTACGTCCCCGAGGGAAAAGCAGCTTCCATTTCTCAGGAAGAAATTGCTGTCCAGCAAATTGCCGCCGGATCTTTCCCGAATCCCGGTAGCATTGATGTAGATCCGGTTGAGGTCACCTGGGATAATCCGGAGGGTGACTATTATTATGTGGTGATTGAGAATACCGCAGAAGACCCGGAATACATCAACGAGCGGTTTGCCGAGTTCGAAAATGGTAATGGCGGACCGGGTCGGTTTCGTATGATCAGCCGCCCCCAGATCACTGATTTTTATGCCATCAATGCTTTCCGGGACCTCACTCAGTTCGGATTGCATCGGGTGGTGATCTTCCGGGTCAACCCGGAATATGCTGCTCTCTATGAATTATTGAGTACCTCAACCCAAAACATCTCACAGCCTCCTACGAATGTGGAAAACGGCTTAGGCATTTGGACCGGCATCAGCAGCGATACGGTGTATTTGAATGTGGTGAAGAAATAATTGGCCACAGCAAGAATCATTAGGATTACCGGGAACGATTGAATTAAATCCAAATTACATTCAAAAATACCCAGAATTTAAACCCCTTTTTCCGTGAAGTATTTTTTCCGGAACCAGAATGCAACCCTGACCAGTAAGATCAATGCCGGTACCTCCACCAGGGGTCCGATGACTCCTGCAAATGCCTGTCCAGAATTAATTCCGAATACAGCTATGGCAACAGCTATCGCCAGTTCAAAGTTATTTCCAGCGGCTGTAAACGCAATAGCAGCAGTTTTGTCGTAATCAGCTCCCATAGCCTTGGTGACAAAGAACCCGATCAGGAACATCAATGCAAAATAGACCAGCAGGGGAATGGCGATTCGCAGGACATCCAGTGGAATTTGCACGATCAATTCCCCTTTAAGTGAAAACATGACCAAAATGGTAAACAGTAGAGCAATTAAGGTCATCGGAGAAATGGCAGGAATGAATTTGGTATCATACCATATTGCTCCTTTTCTTTTAACCAGAACCATCCGGCTCAGCAAGCCGGCCAAAAATGGTATGCCGAGATAAATGGCAACGCTCTCTGCAATGGTCTTAATGGATATGTCCACGATAGCTCCCTGGAATCCGAATAATGGCGGAAGCTTGGTTATGAAGAGCCAGGCATAAAAACTGTAGGCAAATACCTGGAAGATACTGTTCAGAGCAACCAGGCCTGCACCATACTCACTGCTACCTTCCGCCAGGTCATTCCAGACCAGCACCATGGCAATACATCTGGCCAATCCGATCAGGATCAGACCAGCCATATAATCCGGGTAATCGCGGAGAAATAACAGGGCTAGTACAAACATCAATACCGGTCCGATGATCCAGTTGAGCAGCAGTGAGATGGAGAGTATCTTCCCGTTCCGGAAAACCTGGGGCAACAGTTTGTAATTGACTTTGGCTAACGGCGGGTACATCATCAGGATCAACCCGATGGCGATGGGTATGTTCGTGCTGCCCCTGCGAAATGAATCAATAAAAGTTGATGCTGAAGGGAATAAATACCCAATGCCTACTCCCGTGATCATGGCGATAAATATCCACAGCGTGAGGTATTGGTCCAGAAAGCTCAGTTTTTTTCGGGTCACTTTCGGGTATTTTATGGCTTATTCAAATTGGAGAAAACAAACAGCATTTCCCGGGCGATATCCCGGCAGCGTTCATCGTACTTCACTTCCTGGTGAGGGGTGTTGTCGTAGGCTTTGGGATCTTCAAACGGAAGCGAGATCCTTTGTTCAGCGGTCGGGATAAAAGGGCAGTACTCATCCGCCTGAGAACAGGTCATGACCGCCACAAATCCAGTCTGGACATTGAATGGATCATCATATGTTTTCGAAAAGGTAACGATTGCCGGCTCATTCGGATGATACTTGATGGCATAGACCGGATTGTCACCTTCGGAATGCTTTTGACTTTTCAGTCCGGCTTTTTCCAGGGTATTGGCGATCATAGGAAACATGGCGGTCACTTCAGTGCCTCCGGAATACGTATTGATGGTCTTAATTCTATAGTGAAAGGCGGCTACCTGCGCCCACACCTGTGCCAGGTGACTCCTTCTGGAGTTGTGCGTACAGATAAACAGCAGATCCGATTTACCGGTCCCTTTTAGTCCAGCGTGTACAGATGCCGTCAATTGATGCAGTAGGACTTTCCTTTCCGGAGGAATTCGGTCAAATTCCGATTCAGCCTTAAGGATGTATTGTTCGAGGTGATGCTTATCCATGGTTATCGATTGACTGAGTTGTCTTTGTGCCAATGCAATGTAAATCAGTAAATTTCTTTAACAACAATCGTCTGAAGCCGGTGATTCGAATTGACTGAATAGATCATTGAACAGCGTTTTGATTTGCTCCCAGCGGGCCGGATGGATGCAATAGCTGATGCGGGTACCTTCTATGGTGCCCTGGATGATCCCGATATCCCTCAGTTCCCGGAGGTGCTGGCTGATGGTTGCCTGCGCCAGACCCAATTCCTGCACCAGGTCCCCATTGATACAAGCATTCGTTTTGATGAGATGTTGAATGATGGCCACCCGGGCAGGATGGTTAAATGCCTTGGCCGCTAAAGCGATTTCATTCTGTATGTCGGTGAAAAGATCGGTTTTGGTTACACCCATGTGTTTAATATTATATTGCAATATTACAATAATTCAATTTGCGAAACTATAACATTCAGGCAGAATAATATTGCCCTACTTATTTGTTCGTTGACCTTACGAAAGATTACCAATATGATGGATCGGAGGTATTTCATGAAACAACTATCCCGTACCGTGGCCACCTCCCTGGCTCTGCCCTATTTGAGCTATCCGGTTTTGGTTTCTGCGGCAAAATCTATTTCCGGGAATGATTATGTGGATGTGGAGACGAGCTATGGGAAAGTTCGTGGTATACAGTCTTCCGGCGTAAACATCTTCAAAGGAATCCCTTATGCTTGAAAAGTCTCCGGAACGAACCGGTTTCACCGCCCTGCTCAAAAAATAGCCCAAAAGTTGCAGAAAGCATGGCGTTAAATTTTCATTTATTCCTATTGCGATTGGAATAGCCTGATTATTTCTTCCCCTTATTAGCAAGCGCCGGCAGACCTTTTGCAGTCAATTCAGTTGGCGAATACCCAAAATGTTTTTTAAATGCAAATGAAAAATGAGATAAATTTTCAAACCCTGTTTCCAAATACACCTCGACAGGTTTTCTTTTTTTCTCTACAAGTTGATAATAGGCTAATTCCAACCGTCTTCGAGTAAGCCAGCGCTGCGGCGATTGGTTATACAGTTTTTGAAAATCACGTTTGAATGTCGTCAAGCTTCGTCCTGTTAAGTAAGCAAATTTTTCCAAGGGCATGTTGAACATAAAGTTGTTTTGCATAAAATCGTCCAAATTAATTTTATACGGTTCTTCAAAATTCGCCAGGATATGGTCAATATCTTTATCAATTGTCCTTAAAACTGAAATTGCTTCTGTAATTTTTAATGAGGCAATATTCTCTGGAAATTTCTCTTGAACGTCAAAATAGGGCAAAAGTGATGCAAGGCAACTTTCCAGCAGAGGGTGCTTGGGAAAGACGCGGATATTTTCTGAAGCAGCGATTTTATTATTAACATTAATGCCCGCATAAAATTGGCGAAGTCGATCGATGGATAAGTGCATCACCACAGACTTATGCGGCTGTCCATCTTTTGGATAATTAATAATGGTAGCTAATTGATTCCTGGGAATCAGAAAAATATCACCAGTCCGAAACAAATAGTTTTGGTCCGCTTGAATAATTTTTGTCTCGCCTGAAATAAACCACACCAACATGTGGTGATCAAACACGACTTCGGTTTTAAACAACTTGTCGTCATAACAAGAAAGTTTAATGTCCTCCGTAATGTATTTTATTCGAAATTCCATTTGCTTGAGTGGCGTCTAAGTTACAATATCAATTGCATTGAAATGAGCTATTCGTAATACGCTCGCTATATGCCCACAGACGAGCTGCATTATGCTTATCCAGAGAATAGGGTTTCACACCAGAAGAAAATTCTTGTCCGACATTCACGTTAGCAACATCATTATCTTCGCAGTACACACCACCAATGTCGTTAAGCGCCGGGCTTGTCGCGCACCATATCGTTGTTGATGCTCCCTGGGGAATCGATTTAAGCGAAGCGGCAACTTCCGGTAATAGGTTTCCCACCGCGTCGCAAAATCCCATTTTCACAAATAATTCCAGCGGTGCTTCACGCGCAAGTTCCGTCCCTCCAATTGAACCCGGATGTAAAGAATAGGCTCGCACACCAAACGCTTTTGCCCGGTGATCTAATTCAAGAGAGAACAGGTTGACTGCGGTTTTTGATTGACCATAAGCTAATAATGTTTCATAGGGCCTATTTTCAAAATTAGGGTCATCAAAATTGAATGGTGCAAATTGATGACCTTGTGAAGATACATTAACCACCCGCGCCCCGTCAGCCATCTTGAGCGCTGGCCATAATCTTTTTGTGAGTTGAAATTGAGCCAAATAGTTGATGGCCAATTGCGATTCTATTCCCCGGTCGTCCCTGCGCAGCGGCACCCACATAATTCCTGCATTGTTGATAAGAAGGTGTAGTGCACGGCGCGAATTCAAAAACTTATCCGCAAACTGATCAATGGACAACGGATTGATCAAATCCATTTCTTCGATTTCAACATTCTCAATCCCCTGTAGATTTATTTTAGCCTTTGCATAGTCCCTGGCAGGAACAATGACCGTTGCTCCAGCACTTGCCAGGGCTTTTACCGTTTCCAGGCCAATACCTGTGTTTCCGCCGGTTACAATGGCGACTTTACCGGTAAGATTGATGCCTTTGATTACCTCTGTGGAAGTTGTTTTTGCATTGAAGGTCGTACCCAATGGTTTCTGCAATCCGCCGTCATAATTTGTAAGTTCCATTTTAAACTAATTTGTTCAGACAAAGCTAGGAAGTGTCCGACGGAACAATTTTGTTCAGAAGGCCATATTTGCTTTGTTGAAACGGCCAAAACATCCGGTATTGCCAGACGGTTTACGATCAACCAAAATTTCAGTAGAAAAAGCTTTTACATTCAATAAAATATTTTTTATGATTCCATTTATTTACCATCTATTTTGTATAAAATTGCCTCAAGTTAAGTAATCAGTTGAACCTGCTTCGTGGTTAACTCATTAACTTTAGAATAGCAGTCTAAGTGAATCAATATTCTACTATGAAAATGAAAACGACTTTAAAAAATATATTTTCTCATTCTGATTATTCAAAGAAATTAATACAAGGAGTTGTTTTACTTTGGATTACAACTTTCATTCATCATATTTATGGCGCAGTTGCTTACAGCACCTTATGGCGAGTGATAGCTCCTATTTTAATTTTTCCTATATTATTGTACTTCACTATCGTTCAACAAAATAAGCTAATAAAATATAATAATAATAAAAACCAAATTGTATTAATTTTAATGATTTTATTTATTTGGGTTATTCCAATAGGAGTTATTGAAGGGGGATATGGCCATTTATTAAAAAATGTCATGTTTTATCTTAATTTCGATCAAGATATATTACATAATATGTTCCCTCCAGAACTAGGAAAAACGAGCTTTTTTGAAAGTCCAAATGATTATTTTTTTGAATTATCAGGAATTTTACAATTTTTTGTAGGAATATATACCTTAATATACTTAGTAAAGTTGATAAAAGAATTTCGTATTTCATCGGTAAAATAGCTCACAATTTTATTAGCATTGTTTCTTGTTTGGCCTTTCCCGGCATTAAGCCGGGATGCGCAAAACCTTATTCTGGTTAATCAGCCATTCCAGGTAGAGTCTACTCTTCTTTCGCTTGGTCTCACGTTCCCAGAGCAGTGCTTCTGAATTATCTGGAAAACCTTTTTGAAATACTACTTGCCAATCTTTCGCTTTACCACTATATCCCTTGTGATGGCTAAGATGCCTTCTCAGGCGTTCATGCATATCCGCGCATGTGCCGATGTAATATTTATCCAGAACTTGTGAATATAGAATATAGCCGTAGTAGTACACTTTAGGTAGTTTATTGTAACAAAAAAGCCCGGTTTTCTAAACCAGGCTTCTCCTTCGTGGGCGATCATGGATTCGAACCAAGGACCCTCCCGGCAATTCGCCGGGATGCCCTAAACCACCATAAAAGAAAGCCCTTAAATAAAAAAAGCCCGGTTTTCTAAACCAGGTTTCTCCTTCGTGGGCGATCATGGATTCGAACCAAGGACCCTCCCGGCATGTCGCCGGGATGCTCTAAACCACCCTAAAAGAAAGCCACTAAATAAAAAAGCCCGGCTTTCTAAACCAGGCTTCCTCTTCGTGGGCGATCATGGATTCGAACCAAGGACCCCCTGCTTGTAAGGCAGGGTTAATAGCTTAAATAGGTTATTTCCTTTCGTTGCTTTTTACTTCCTTTCGTTTATAACATTCTAATATTCAAATGTATAGGAACTTTCTTTTTATTTTTAGACTTCCTTTTATTATTAATGAATAACTCAATTGTTTACACCATGTTTCAACCAAAGGTATCTGTTAAGGCAATCTTGTACTTACATAAAACGCTCAAGGATGGATCTCATCCCATTATGCTTCAGGTCATTCATAATCGCCGGGTTAAGCGGAAGTCTCTGGAGTTATCAAGTTATCCGGATGATTGGGATGAAACGTTGGAATGCTTTAAGTCCACAGCGAAGAATTCTAGACCTAATAATAAGACTCTCGCGGCGGTTAAGACTAAGGCAGAAGCGACCCTCGATTGGTTCAGAGTTAATAAGATTCCCTTTACATATGAAAAATTCATCCAGCAAATGGGCAAGACCCCAAAGCCCAAAAACCTAGTAAGGTGGTTTGACGAGTTGATTACCGGTTTTGAAAATCAAGGTAAGGCAGGCAATCGACGTGTTTACGTGGAAACCAAAAATGCCTTGAAACGATTTGTCGGTAAGAAGGAAATTCTACTCCGGGACATTGACTTTGCTTTCCTGAAAGGATTTGAGGAATTTCTTAGGATTAACGGTAATTCTGATACGACCATTCATCTAAGGATAAGAACGCTCAGAGCGGCATACTTTAGAGCTTTGAATTCCGGTCTGGTAGTGGAAGAGGATAATCCATTCGCACGGTCTCCTTATGACAAAGGCAGATATTCCCTCTCGTCTCTTAAATTAGGAACAAATCCCCGAGCTTTATCTTCCAACGATATGGACCGGATCAAACGTTTTGACAGTAGAACAGAACCTAAGATAAAGTTCTGGCATACGCTATTCCTATTTTCCTATTATGCTCAAGGCATGAGTTTCTCAGATATTGCGCGCCTTACATGGGAAAGCATTCACGATGGGAGAATCTTGTATAGAAGGAAAAAAGGCCAGCAGCCCATTTCAATTAAGATATCAGAACAAATTGAACAAATTTTGAAGCAGTTTGAAGGGAAATCTGAGGGTTATGTTTTTCCCATCCTTGATCCAACGATACACACGACAGAACAATCCAAGCTTGACCGGGTGAAAAAATGCCGGGCACAAATGAACAAAGCGATGTGCAGGATACGGAATATCCTAGGCATCAAGCAACCTATCACCAGTTACACAGCAAGACATACGTATGCCATGGCATTGAGAAGGGGCGGTAAGAGTGATGAAGTGATTTCAACCAACTTAGGACATTCAAATTTGTTGGTGACCAGACACTACCTCAGCCAATTAGATCAACCAGTCTATGACGAAGCAAACGATGTTTTATAAAAAGAATCTTCGCTCTGGAAACTTTTGATCCATAGACATGGTTTGTTGAATTATAAATTAATTTCCTTTCCAAGGAAATCTCAACTGATCTGACAAGATCAGTTACAGCAATTAAAATCGAGAATTTGTTGGAAAGCTGCACAAGCCGTGCAGTGAATCTGTTATTTCTTGATTTTATGACTGGCATTAAAATGCTTGAATCAATCTACAAAACATTAGGATTGATTCACAACGTACTACTCCATGACAAGTTTGGTTTGGACAACAAGAGGATTTGGACTCTTGAAGAATTGATTGCTTATACTGGCTATTCTAGACAGCACATTTTGCATCTCACTTCAGAAGGTCAAATACCTTTTCGTAAACCAAATGGAAAGAGTGTCTTCTTTCTCCGGGATGAGATATACCTGTGGTTGAACCAAGGGGGAGTCTCTTTAGAGGATATGGATATCGACACCCAGGTGGCCGGCATGTTTACTTCTTCAAATTAATATCCGGTACCATGAAGAAGAATGCATTTAACCCGTTTGGGTCTAATTATGCTTGCCGGCTACCGGAAAATCTTGATCTGGATAAGATCCTTCAGGAGCATCCATTTACTCCAAGCTTTCACAAAGGAAACCCTATTGCAATCAAAGATCGGCTAGCATTGGTCTTAGATATGCTCATGGGTTCTTTAAGCATCCAATGGAGCCAAGGAGAAGATAAGGATTGTTATGCCAATCTGTGTTCAGCAATCCTTCAGGATCTGGTAAGGGATTATAACAGGTATTTAGCTTATGCAGTAGAGGTTGGAATCATCGAAAAAGGTGAAAACTACATCGTAGGCCAGAAATGCACCTCATACCGGTTTACGGAGGTTTACAGAACCTCGCGGAGGCTACGAGATCAATATATCTACGAAACGGTTTTGGTAAAAAAGATCTGGTCGCATATAAGAGATCTGGAGGCTATTAAGAAATATCAGCACCTCTTTGACCAACTCTATCATTTAAGCGTGGATTGGCTGGAGGCTGAAGAGATTCTTAAGAAGCTTTATGGACAGGACGAATTCAGAAAAAAAGAGCTGCAACGGGATACGTTAAGACGATTGGAAGATCCGGAACGGTGGACATTTAAGACCGGAGAGACCGGCCGACTTTATACTCCGATAAGTAACCTCCATGAAAAACTACGTAAGGCATTAAGGTATAACGGTGAACCGTTGGTAGGGTTAGATATTAAAAACTCGATACCGTACTTCAGTTTAGCTCTTTTCGACGCCGTCGCCTATCGCCGTCTAGGGATAGAAGAATTGATATTGGAGAATAACGTACGTCTCGGCCGCCGGTACGACCGATATGATGAAGAGATGAAGAAAGAAAGAAAGGGGGAAGGAAGGACGAGGAGGAGGCACCCGCTGGTTATGTTAGTTGATTTTCAAAATGAACTTGACGAAATACCTGATCTCAAGGAATTTGTGGAATTAGTCAAAAGTGGAGAACTCTATGAATTGTTAATGGTTTTATTTAACATCCCTGACAGAAGAGAAGCAAAAAAGAAGTTCTTGGCAATACTAAATTCACCCAGTCATTGGGAGTCTCCGCTGAGAGAAGCATTAATCCAGAGATTTCCAAGTTTAATGCAAGTTATTGATCTGATCAACACAGGCTATTTCAAAACCAAGAATTCAAAAGGCAAAGCCAAATGGATGCCAGGTGATCAGGTATGCACCTTTGCTCATGTGACTCAGCAATTAGAGGCTCGTTTTGTTCTTGACGTTGTTTGTAAAGCAATTGAGGAGGAGCATCCGGAGGTTCCGATGCTCACCTTACACGATTGCATCTTTACGACACCGGAATACAGAAGATTGGTTTATAGTTATATGAAACAGTTGGCTGTAGGGTTTATGGGATTTGCTCCGAGGATTGAAGTAAAATAATAATTATGAAAGTATGTAACGCTTGCATTAAAAACAACAGTGCAGGAAGGTAAGGACACAGTTGAAAGCGTCCAGGTAAAGCCTCTTAGAGATTAACGCTGAAGTTTTGTTGAAACACTCTGCGTATTATAACTCTATTACAATCAGGCGGTGATAAATTTATTGACCTTCTACTTACAAATGACCCTGGCCATCTAGTAGCAGATTGATCTGCTTCTAGGTCCCCCTCATTGGTGTGCCATCTAAATCTTAGCAGGGCACAACATCCGTGCTCATCAATATTCTTATCCATCGCAGCCCAAACACCCTGTAAGATATTTTCTCTTGTATCGAAAACAAAGATTACGGAATTTGGTAAGTAATGAGGTTTCCACTCAGCGGATTCGCTAAAAGGTATAATGTTTGTTTCAAGAATTTTTCTTAGCTCATGGGGACCAACAACCCGACAAAGATCTCTATAAATAAGGCCTCCATTATTTAAAATATTAAGCATAAGTTATATTAATTCATTTTGAGGACAAAAGTTCAATCACGTGACCTATATGAGCTACATCGAATGGTCGATGGACGTCCGTGTAATAGGTTGGATAACAGATGGTTCTTACTACTAGTCGATTCAGGTGAAATATTGACTAGAGTAAATTAAGTGATCACAACTTTATACTTGATTATCAATCCTTCCCATTCAACGTCTCCATCACCTCCCTAAAACTCTCCAACCCGGCTTCCAGGTTTTCAATGATTTCATTAGCCAGGATATCCGGATCAGGTAGATTGTCCAAGTCCGCCAGGCTTTCATCTTTGAGCCAGAAGATATCCAGATTGGTTTTATCCCGGGTAATAATGTCATCGTAAGTAAATTTACGCCACCGGCCTTCTTGGTTTTCCTCAGACCAGGTCTCTTTGCGGTTGTTCCGGTTACTCGGATTGTAGCAGGAGATGAATTCCTGCATGTCCTCAAATTGTAGGGGTTTCTTCTTTAGCGTATGGTGAACGTTGGTACGGTAGTCGTAGATCCACACATCTTTTGTCCAGGGATCTCGGGCGCCGGGGCGGTTATCGAAAAACAGGACATTCGCTTTTACACCTGGTCGATAAAAGATGCCGGTCGGTAGACGTAGGATGGTATGCAATTCTGTTGATTGCATTAACTGCTTACGGACGGTTTCACCGGCGCCGCCTTCAAAAAGGACGTTATCCGGTAGGACGACCGCCGCCACGCCGTTCTCTTTTAAAAGTGTCCGGATGTGCTGGAGGAAGTTAAGTTGCTTGTTAGATGTCGAGGCCCAGAAGTCCTGACGATTGTAAACCAGATCTTCCCGCTCCTGCTCACCTTCTTCATTGGTAAAGGTCATGCTGGACTTCTTGCCGAATGGTGGATTAGCCAGAACGTAATCATAACGCTTGCCTTCATCGGCGACGAGTGCATCAGCCGAGGATACGAAGGTCTCCCCATCGATCTCGCCAATGTTATGCAGGAACATGTTCATTAAACACAGACGACGTGTATTTGCCACAATCTCATTCCCAAAGAAGGTTCTATTCTTTAAAAACTCTTTCTGATCTCGGTTAAGGTCATAGTTATCTATAATGTAATCGTAGGATGCCAAAAAGAACCCACCGGTACCACAAGCCGGATCGGAAATGGTTTTCATTGGTTCTGGCTGTACGCACGCTACCATAGCTTTGATTAATGCTCTTGGGGTGAAGTATTGACCGGCACCGGACTTGGTGTCTTCTGCGTTCTTTTCAAGCAGTCCTTCATAGATTTTCCCTTTCAGGTCTGCCCCCATCATACTCCACTTCTCCTTGTCCACCATGTCGATGACCTTGTAGAGCTTGGCTGGATCTTGAATCTTATTTTGGGACTTCACAAATATCTGACCCAGTATACCTTTTGCATTGGCCAATTCACGCAACATCTTGGAATAATGCGAGTCCAACTCTGCTCCTCGCTTATTCACCAGGCTTTCCCAATCATACCCTTCAGGAACTCCAATCTTCCGGTTGTATGGCGGTTTTGAAAATTCATCCACCATCTTCAAAAAGAGTAGATACGTCAGTTGCTCTAGGTAATCCCCATAGCTGACGCCATCATCGCGCAATACATTGGCGAAGTTCCAAACCTTTGATACGATGCTTGATTCGCTACTCATCAGTTATATTTTTTCAATCGTAAAGCCAAGATGTTCTAGATACTTCATTGCCATGTGGGTCGTAAAGACATTGGGATTTGAGTCAAGTTCTTCACCATTGGCATATTCATTTGCCCACGAGATAAGTAGTTTACATGGATACTTTGAACCATCCTGGAGTACAACCCAGTCTTTGGCCTTTCGCCTTGGTGGTATACCTTCTCGATGAGTACGTAGCATAGCTCGAAAGATGTGTTCACGCTTGATGTTATCTGGAATCGGCATGGTTTAAAGCTTTTCTTTTTCAAGTTCGATTCGGCTTAACAACTTCTCCGCTGGTTCCCAGTCTGACTCCTTCCTGCAGGCCTGCAGTTCCGTCTCACTGAGTAGCTTACCTTCAAATGCTTGTTTGAGGATGCTTTGCCGTAGCGCTTCAGCCTTTTCAAGTCCTTCGTCAATGTCTACTATGATGTTGTCACAGACGGATAGGCGAGATTCAATTTCTTGGACGATGCTGACTTGTTCTTCCATAGAACATATTGGAATATTTAATAGCCGAACCTTTTTAATTCCAAATGCTGCTTGAGTAGTAGCTTTTGAGCCTTTTTTAAACTGCTCCTCTATAATAGGAGATAGGACCAAGTAGAACAAATATTTAGAATCTGCAATCTTTTTAATCGGCTGGATCAGCACAACATTAGCAGACAACGTATAAAATCTCCGAACTGGAACAAAAAAGGGTTTTCCAATGGTTCCTATTTTGCCTATTACAAAATCACCTTCATTTAACCGATACCTTTCAATATGCTCTTCGAGTACATATTTTCCAACTTTTCTAGCTGATTCAAAATTTATTTTACCACTTACTTTATCAAAGTCGGCAACACCTATATATGGTACACCATCATCAGATTTTGGAGGAGTTCTGTGACTTGGTTGTGGGTCTATAATATTTGCCAAACGTTCTAATGATCCTACTTCCCAATTCTTAGATTTCTCCCTCCACTCCTTCGTCAATTCCCCCTCAAACGCCTTTTTCAGCACCGCCTGCCGGTAGATCTCCAGTTTGTCCTTGGCAGCTTTGAGGTTGGCGATCCCGTTGTCCAGCTCGCTGAATAGCTGCTCGATCTTGGCGACGATGGCCCGTTGTTCGGAGAGAGGTGCTAGTTTTATGGGTATTTTTTTTAGTGACGCTTGAGTTAGCTTTAACCGTGTGGTCCCTGATACAAATCCATTGAAGTTAACCGTGTTAAGATAGTATAGAAGGAATCTGTTATTGAAATATGATCGCAAAATATGTGCATGGTTATTTACCCATGTTTTTCCATTAATTAAGTATGCAACATTTTTGGTATAGTCAAGGAATGGAGCACCATCCTCACCGATTAATACATACTCACCATCCGTTAAATAGTCGTCTATATATCCAACTTGACCAGTCGCACCATAATATGGGTAAAGTTCAGACTTTTGCTTTCCTTGTATCCGTTTGTTTCGTTCAGACGAGTTAATTGGCTTTCGAAGGTTATCATGAATACCGCAAGCATCTTTTAGTTCTATTTCAATCCAATCCTCCCTCATGCCGCTAGTACTTCATTCAGTTCATTAATAATCCCGTCCATCTGATCACCAAACAATTGATACATCTTGCCTCTTCCACCCTGTGCATCAAAGGGCGTATAGTCCAGATCATCCACGTCCACATGGAAGCTAGTAGCAATATGCTCTTTTAGCATGCGCAACCAAGCCATCTGTTCTTCGGTAAACTTTTCGCCGGCGCCGCTGTGACGTCGGAATATCCATTCCTGAAAGTTTTTATCCACCGTTTTGGAGTAGAGCGTTAGTTCCAGGTCGATACCGGCCACACGGCGTATCAAAGACACTAATGCAACCAGGTCGCTTTTGGGACTATTGCTTTTTACCTCTTCCAGCTGAGTATATGCTTCCCATACATATTGAGGTGCTAATACCGGCTTTTCCAACTTCAGTTTGTCGAGGACCTCTTTAATCATCCGGAAGGTTAATTCACGTCGGCGGTAAGGTTGATCGTAGAAGATCCCAAGTGCCGTAATTTCATCTTTATTCGCCTCTATGTATTCTTTGAAGTTTTTGACCACTTCTTCTGCCCGTTGAATGGTAAAACTATCCCAATCCGATGTGATTACCTGGTCAATGTTCACCGTATCAATTATCTGCTCGTGTAGTCTTCGCACGTTTTCAAGATAGGCATTCGTTTCACCGGTGAAGGGCCTCGCTGCGAGGGTAGCAAGTTCATTTTGTGCTTGCCGCCGGCATTCCTGTTCTTTATCAGGGGTACGATCGACAACCGGTATTTCCTTGATCAAATCCTGGGCTTTATGTTCGACCCAATCCAGATCGTAGGCATTCAGCAGGTCTTTGATGGATTGATTTAGCGATTTACCTCCCGACAGCTCTTCGTATTTTTCTTTTTCATCTTCGGTCAATTGCTTTTCCAGGCGAATCAACCGGTTGGCAAGGGAAGTATATAGATCTTCATCCTGGACACCCATGGTGACTGCTCCCAGTAAATCCTTCAATGGAGTGCCTGGTTTACGCTCAAGGGGCCGGCTGTCCGTTTTTTTAGATTTGGTAGCACCAACAGCATCTACAATTACAAAATGTGTCTTGGTATGCTTAGCTGTCCGGGATACTCGCTTTAGATCATCAAACTGGATGGTTCTTGTTCCACGGCCTTTCATTTGCTCAAAGTAATTGACACTTTTTACATCCCGCATAAATAGCAGGACTTCCAGTGGTTTTACATCCGTACCTGTGGCGATCATATCTACCGTCACAGCAATACGTGGATTCCATGAATTGCGGAACCGGTTCAGAACGGATTTTGGATCTTCTTCAATCTTGTAGGTTACTTTTTTGCAAAAGTCATTTCCTTCACCAAATTCCTCCCGGATGATTTGAATGATATCATCAGCATGGCTGTCCGTCTTAGCAAATACCAGGGTTTTTGGCACCTCAAATATCCCATCTTTATCATAGCGTTCCGGGAACATAATCGGAAGTGCTTCTTTGTATGCTTTGATGATATGACGAATCTGGCTGGGATTGACAACCTCCTTATCCAGCTTATTGGCTTCGTATTCATAATCCTCATCCAGACGTTCCCACCGTTTCTTGCGGGTTAGCTTCTCCCGTTTATCCACGTATTCCTTTGCTCTGATTCTTGCACCAGATTTGGTTATTTCCGTTTCAATGGTGTATACATCGTAGGGTACATTTACGCCGTCTGCCACCGATTCTTCGTAGGTGTACTCGCTAACTACGTTTTCATTAAAAAAGCCAAAGGTCCTCTTATCAGGGGTCGCTGTTAGGCCAATAAGGAAGGCATCGTAATAATCGAGGACCTGTTTCCAGAGGTTGTAAATGGAACGGTGGCATTCATCGATGATGATAAAATCAAACTGCTCGATGGGATTCCGTGCGTCGTATTCGACAGGGAGTGGTTCCTTTTTTTGCCATTGCCAGCTTCTTTCATTTGGATTCTCATCCTCTGCCGATTCATCCAGTTCTTCTCCCTTCAATATGGAATAGAGCCGTTGAATGGTCGAAATGCAAACCTGGCTATCGGAAGCGATGTAGCTCGAACTCAATCGCTGCACGTTATACAGCTCAGTGAATTTCCGGTTGTCGTCCGTCGGTTGGTATTTTAGGAATTCTTGCTCGGCCTGTTCTCCCAAGTTTCTAGTATCTACCACAAATAAGATGCGCTTGGCATCGGCATGTTTCAACAAGCGATAAACGAAGGTGCAAGCAGTGAAGGTCTTTCCGGCACCGGTGGCCATCTGTATTAATGCCTTTGGATGGTTTTTCTTGAATGAATCTTCAAGATTTTGGATAGCTCTGATCTGAGCCGGACGCAAGCACGATTCATCCAGTTTCGGCATATCCTGAAGCCGTGCACGGAGTGTCTTCTCCTTACTCAACCAATCTTGCAGGGTAGCCGGCTTGTGGAAGGAAAAAACAGGCCTGGAGCGGGGTTTAGGATCACGGTAGTCTGTAAACCGTGTTAAGGCTCCAGTACTCTCATAAGCGAAGGGAAGTGGTTCATTATTTAAATATTTTAGCTTCCCGAACGCGTAGCGCTTGGTTTGATCTTCAACCTGGGTCAAGTGGATTCCTTCAGACTCTTTTTTTGCCTCGATTACACCTACCGGTTTCCGGTCTACGAATAGCACATAGTCGGCAGGTCCAGAGTCCGTAGAGTATTCTTTTACTGCTATCCCGGGGCCAGCCGCAAGGTTAACGGCGTTTTTCGACTGTACCAACCATCCTGCTTGAGAAAGCATGTTGTCGATGTTGTCTCGTGCTCTTTGTTCCGGGTTTTGGTTAATATTATCTTCCATTGTTCCAATACTTACGCCCTATTGCAGGATTTCAGCATATCCAAAGTTATTGAATTATATGTTGTTTCAATGCACGGGATAGTTACCATCTGCCGTCCAATGAAGGTAGTGATCAGGCATCTGGAATGAACAATCACGAATTTGATGCCAAATCTCGACCAAAACTTTTCAACTTTTTTCCGGAATTCTGGCTTTTTGGGAGAGGAGGACACTATTTATATAAAAAATGAAGATGTATCAATTTTTCATTTCAATTTACCTGATCCATCAAATCCATGTTGCCTACCTTGACCAGGAACCCATAAAAGGAGGGTATAGCCCATACGCGTACCAAGATACGTTAATGCTTATTCAGCCTGAAATGTATGTTAGTGGTTCGTTGAGCAGTCAGAATTGGAATGGAATGGAGACTTCTGGTGTAGCCTTCCCCGAGAATCGGACAGTTTAAAACTAGACAGAAATCTTAACTTTAAACTGTTTGACCATGAAAAGAACAAAATTTACAGAGACACAGATTGTCGGCATACTCAAGGAGTATGAAGCCGGCAAGCGGACAGAGGACATCTGTCGTGAGCAAAAAATCAGCCGTGCGACTTTTTACACCTGGCGCAAAAAGTACGGAGGCATGGACAACCAGCAGCTGAAGCGGCTCAAGGAATTGGAGGATGAGAACCGCCGACTCAAGCGTATGTTTGCGGATTTGAGCCTGGATCACCAACTGCTAAAAGAAGTACTGGAAAAAAAGTTCTGAAGCCTGCTGAGCGAAAAAGGCGAGTGCAGTATTTGATGGAAGAAAAAAAAGTGTCCGTACAGCAGGCTTGCCGGGTCGTTAATTTACCCAGGTCCCAATGGTATTATAAGTCTAAACGGGACGATCATGAAGTAGAGGTAGCACTTCAGGAGTTGGCTGACTTATTGCCTACCCGAGGATTTGACAACTATTTCGGCAGATTGAGATCGCAGGGATATACGTGGAATCGCAAACGGGTACTTCGAGTATATCGGACACTGCAATTACCGATAAGACGAAAGCGCAAAAGAAGGCTGCCGGCAAGCATAAAGCACCCTTTGGTCCTTCCAATTACCATCAATCGTACCTGGAGTGCCGATTTCATGCATGATTCACTGGAATATGGTCGAAGGATCCGGGTATTAAACATCATTGATGATTACAGTCGGGAAGCCTTACGCATCGAGGCTGATTACTCACACAGTGGTGAAAGCGTCGTTCGGATCCTGAATGAACTGGTGTGGGAAAGAGGCATACCCCAAGCTATCCGAGTAGATAACGGTCCGGAATTCCGGGGAAACACCTTTACCCATTGGTGTAAAGAAATGAATATAAACATCCTTTTTATACAGCCCGGAAAGCCGATGCAGAATGCTTATATCGAACGATTCAACCGATTATTCAGAGAAGATGTACTGGATGCATACTTATTCGAAGACCTCGAACAGCTACGCAAACTGTCCGAAGAATGGCGTGAAGATTACAATTTGAATCATCCACATAGTAGACTGAATGGATTGTCACCATTGAATTACAGAAATCAAATAAATTTGAATCTGTCTAGTTTAAACGTGTCCTAATTTGGGGAAGGCTACACTGGTCTTTAACTATACTGTGAATGCAAGCGCGTAAACGGGGGGTAAATGACCGTGTTTGGTGACTTTAGTTTTAAAAGCAATACTTTTAATTCTTATGAACTAGATGGCACTTTCTTAAATTTTTTCGGAAAAAAGAAAGGCACTCACACTCGCCACCTGTTTCTGAGAATTCATTGGCAGAAATTTGTATTCAACTGCTTGATTTCATAAATTCTTGAATATCATAAGATCATGAACAGGAAATCTAAGCTTATTAAAGAGATAGCTATGGACTTAGACGATTTCAGGATAAGATATGAAGGATATCTTCTGAAACACAATAAGACCTTGAAAGGTACAGACATCTTCGTTTGTAGGATTACTATTACTGAACTCAGGCATCTGGTAAGTTTAATAGATATAGCCCAAGGTAATCATGATAACCTTTTGAGATAAGGAAAGATCAACTGTGGGCATAAATAGTCTTTGTTTGGCAGCCCGGTTAGATCAGAGCATCTTAATAATCATGTACTGTGCTTGAATCCTCTCTATCGCTGCATCTACATGGAGACTCATGGCAGGCATCACAAATAGAAGAATCGGAAGGATAGTTTCTAAAGTTCGTATATTCGTCTCTAACTCTATCTTCCTCTGCCATTCGCTCAAGCTGATATAAATCATTTTCATAGTCTTGATTCACACAATATGCTACATGCTCAAAACCTCTCTCAATAAATAGTCTTTCAAACTCCGCAAAGGATACTTCTTTATTTTCTTCTTCAAGTTCAAGTTGCAAATACCTTTTCTGATTCTCTTCATCCTTGAGATATTCTTCCCAGTGATATATATTATCAAATACATATCCACCGTACGACCGATGTGATTTGTCTGCCATTTGAGATATAGCTTGTTCACCTATCCAATTTATCTTGCCTAAAAAGTAAAAGCACCATCTAGCCCTAAATGGCAATCTGTTTTCATAAAGGAACTTTTCTAGATCAGCAAAATATTTACATTCAGGGTTATTAATGAATGCAAATACCTTTTGATCGTCTTGATATTTGTGATTTCTCATATGCGGATTAGCTTATGTGTAATTACATTGACTAAAAATTTATCAAACAACAAAGTACACTTGATAGATAATACAAAATCTACAAATCTAAACAATATAAACCTGTCTTGTTCAATAGTGCAAGTTCCCACCTACTTGAAGAAAGCCCCCGGCTCGATTTCGTTTTTCCGATAGCCCCCTGGGAGACTTATTGGGACCAGAAAACCTTCAGAAAAGTTCAGTTAGAACTAATTTGTTTACACCCCGTTTACACCAAATAAAAAAGGAGCTATGATATCATGTCATAACTCCTTGATAAACAGTGGTGGGCGATCATGGATTCGAACCAAGGACCCCCTGCTTGTAAGGCAGGTGCTCTAAACCAGCTGAGCTAATCGCCCCTTATCTTCACTAAAAAGCGGATGCAAATATACATTCTCCCCGCTATTCTTCCAACAACCTGTTAAAAAATCTCTATAGGCTTTCATTTGGCCACTCCGGCCTGCAACGATCAAGCTTTCAACCACGCTTTTCCCCATCCGATACCCGGATAGCGCGATAATACCGCGAATTCAGATAAAGGATCTCCAGCAACAACAAAACGACCACCCCGATCAGGTAATACATGGACTCCACGTGCAGCTGAAGCGGTGCCGTCACCAGAAACAGGGCGGCAACCACTAAGAGTGACCGCTGCATTGGACGCTTAATCTTCAGCAAATTATCCGGAAACTCCAGCAACCCGTTCATCAGGCTGATACTGATCAGAAAGACCGCAATGGCTATCTGAAATACAAATCGCATGGACGCAAAGTCTTCGTGTCCATCAAAAAGCGAGGTAAAGCTTACTGCCAATAAGCCGAGTGCGATCAAAGCCGGAACGTAAAGTAACTCCAGCAATGAGGCTTTCACAAAACCTTTCTTGGGTTCCCGGCGCGAAACCAGGGTGAAGAAAATCCACCACAGCGTAAAGACGATGGAGATGGCCAAAGCAAAATTGATCCAGGCGCTAGCATCCAGCTCTTGGATGGCGCTGATGCCGTTGACGACACCCAGTACCAGCTCTCCAAAAACAATGATGGTAAAGAGTCCCAGGCGCTCGAACATGCTGGAAGACATATCCAGATCCAGGGAAGATCGCCGCAATATCTGCGATGAGATGAATGGCGGCAGGTAATTACACAGAATAGCCAGCGGGACGATCCACATCAATGCCTGCTCCAGGAGAAAAAGACTGACACCCATCAAAACCAGTGCCATCAGATAAAGGACCGTATAGGGTCGGTTGTACCGGCGGTGGGAATGATCATAAAACCCGACGCTCCACCACAAGTAGGTCAGATAGAATTGCATGATCATCAGCACAATGGTGATTCCGGTGTAATTCGTGGTTGCCGGCCGGTCCAGCATGATCGCCAGGGCAGCCAGGATCATCATTTGCCACAAAGTCATCAGCCGGGTCCGTAATCCTTCATTGCCATGGATGTCATGATACAAACTCCCATTCAGCCATCCCCAAAAAATCAATACAAATAACGCGGCATACTCCAGGAAGCTACCTAAGGTGACATGATGGGCCAGATGATGGGTGATGCGGGCAATGGCAATCACATAGACCAGATCGTAAA
The DNA here is from genome assembly GCA_020636355.1 of Lewinellaceae bacterium. Classification (GTDB taxonomy): domain Bacteria; phylum Bacteroidota; class Bacteroidia; order Chitinophagales; family Saprospiraceae; genus JAGQXC01. The sequence continues at coordinate 399,775 of JACJYB010000004.1, forward strand.
AAAGTTCCAGCCAGCTTACCCGGCGCTCTTTTTCCTGGACATCAAATCTTTTGGGAGGCCCCCACCATTGCGAGGTAAGCGGTTGAAGCGACATATTCGGTGCGATTTGTAATTGATTCAACTAAAATACAGATTTAAGCGGACCACCATTCATGCTGGCGGATCACATCAATACGAATAGATAAAATGAGCAACTGATAGCTCTCCGAAATTGGATTCTTTTTACAACTTTGGCCCTTCGAAACAAGGCAATGAATATCCAGGTAGCAGGAGAAAAATTGGAATTGCATCCCTATAAAAGTGTCTATTGGTCACGTCGCCGGGCACTCTGGATTGCCGATTTGCACCTGGGTAAGGCCTCTCACTTCAACCGGGCTGGCATTGCAATACCGGAAGCTGTGACCGACGCCAACTGGGAGCGACTTTACGAATTACTGGACCGGTACCATCCCCGTGATGTATTATTCTTAGGCGATCTCTTTCACAGCCAGTACAACATCGAATGGGACATCCTTGGTCGCTTCCTCCGGACTTTTCCGGACACCCGTTTTCATCTGATCATGGGAAACCATGATATCCTGGAAGACCGGCATTATCAGGAACTGGGCCTTTTGCTCCACGAACCCTATCTTGAATGGTCTCCGTTTCTATTCAGTCATCACCCTCTGGAAGAAGTACCGGAAGACTGGTACCTGGTTTGCGGACACATTCATCCGGCGGTTCGGCTGCGAGGACAGGCCTATCAGGGGTTGCGGGTTCCCTGTTTTTATTTTGGAGCAAGGCAGGCGATCCTGCCCGCATTCGGGGCATTTACAGGAACCGGGATCATCCGACCACACCGAGGAGATCGTATTTTTATGGTCGCTGAGGATGAAATCATTCCTGCCGAAGCAGCAGAGTAGTCCGTTTCCCGGTAGGTTTTGCTATTTTTGTTAGAATTCGTATTTCAAACTTTAACAAAGCCATAAGAGTCACTTTATACCCGGAATGCGTCTATAAGATATGATGCAGTCCAAAACATTTAAACCAATTAGCTTGAGCCAGGTACACGACAAAGAAAAGTATGTGCGTATCTTCGAAAATGAGTTTCTTCCTCATATCGATGCCCTGCACACCTTTGCCTACCACTTGACTTACAACGAAGACGACGCCAGCGATCTGGTCCAGGAAACGTACATGAAAGCTTACCGCTTTATCGATAAGTACGACGAAGGAACTAATGCCAAAGCGTGGTTGTTTAAAATCCTGAAAAACGCCTACATCAACGAGTACCGGCGGAAAACCAAGAAGCCGACACAGGTCGACTTTGAGGAAATCATCAGTTACCATGACAGTGATTCCGATAAGGTGGGTAAATACACCGACCTGAGGGAGGAGTTGTTTAACAGCATGATGGGCGATGAGGTTACCAGTGCCATTAATGCATTGCCTCTGGACTTTCGTACCGTGATACTGCTTTGTGATGTAGAAGGTTTTACTTACGAGGAAATTGCCAAAATCATTGATGTGCCGATCGGCACAGTGAGATCACGGCTTTTCCGCGCCAGGAATTTGTTAAAAGACAAGTTGAAGGAGTATGCCGAAGAATTGGGATTTAAGGACAAACGCTCAAAAAATAAATCTGCCAAGAAATAAGTTTGGCGATCTCCGATCATTAGCTATTTTAGCGCCTTCCACCATTCTTTCTCCCGGGGACATACCTAATAGCCATTTATTGGACTGCTAAATATCAACCGATATGAATAATCTTGATGCGTTTCAGGAATTTCATGAGAAAATGAACATGTACCTTGATAATGCTCTCCCAAAAGAAGACGAACAAGCTTTCCTGAATCAAGTTCACGATGACCCCGACTGTTCGAGGCTATACGCCAGCGAAAAGAATTTCCGGGATCTGATCCGCAATAACATCCAGCGGACCCACGTATCTCCCCACCTGATTCAGAACATTAAAAATAAAATACGGGTCTTATAGCTTCATTATACTTTACTTACCTTTGCCGCCAATTAGCACGCGGGCAATGATTGAAAAATTGGAGGCCATCAAGGACCGCTTCATGCGGTTGGAGGAGCAACTTTCGGATCCGGAAGTGATCGCCGACAACAAGCGCTATTCCAAAATCCATAAAGAATACAAAGAACTTTCCGACATCGTCAGCAAGTCGGATGAATACCGTACCGTGCTGGACCATATCCGGTCAGCCCGTGAAATTATCCGCACCGAGCGGGACCCTGACCTCATTGCCATGGCGAGGGAAGAAATCGACACCCTCGAAGCAGAGCAGGAAATCCTGGAGGAAGCCCTGAAGCTCATGCTCATCCCTAAGGACCCGGAAGATGAAAAGGATGTCATCTTTGAGATCCGGGCGGGAACTGGCGGCGACGAAGCCTCCATCTTTGCCGGTGACCTCTACCGGATGTACTCGCGCTACTTTGAAATGCAGGGATGGGATGTGGAAATTGTATCCCTGAGCGAAGGCACCGTAGGTGGATACAGCAAGATCGTCCTGGAAATCTCCGGCTCCGATGTGTTTGGCAAACTTAAATTTGAATCCGGAGCTCACCGGGTACAACGGGTGCCAAAAACAGAATCACAAGGCCGTATCCATACCTCAGCAGCTACTGTGGTCGTGATGCCCAAACTGGAGATGGAGGACATCAATATCCGCAAGGAAGACCTTAAGGTAGATACCTTCCGTTCGAGCGGCGCCGGCGGGCAGCATGTCAATAAGACCGAATCGGGTGTCCGATTTACCCACTTACCTACCGGTATTGTGTCTGAAAGTACGGATGGTAGATCCCAAATCCAGAACCGCGAGATCGCTCTGCAGCGCCTGTATGCCAAGATACGCGATGCCCAGGTCCAGGAACATGAAAACAAAGTCGCCAGCCAACGCAGGTCGCTGGTTGGATCCGGAGACCGTTCTGACAAGATCCGCACCTATAATTATCCGCAGAACCGGGTCACCGATCACCGCATTAATTTGACGCTGTACAACCTGGATGCGATCATGAATGGGGACATCACCGAAATCATCGAAGCGCTCCAGATCGCCTATAATGCTGAAAAGATGGTAACTGAATAGGTCTAAAAATCAGCCCCAATGCTCAGGTACAACCGGGGCCGGTTAACGACTCCGTTTTCGATGCCCCACGCATAATCCGCGCGGATAAGATAACCCAACAAATAAAGGCGAACTCCGGCACCGTAACCCATGATGATCGGAAAACGATCGTAATTTACATTAATGGTGACCAGCGGATTGGACACCGTAAGAATGTTTAGTGGGTTGTCTGCGTCAAAAGGGCTCTTGCCATGCCAGGCCGTCCCGATGTCCGTAAAGGCCGTCAACTGAAAATTGCGGAAAAATCCCGAACCTGAATATTCCGGGATCAGGTATTTAAATACTGGTACCCGCAACTCTCCATTGTACAGCAGGTAAGACGTTCCGTTGCGGATGTTTTGTTTGAAGCCGCGCATATGGGCTGCCAGACCGTTGTAAGCAAATTTGTTCGACGGAGGGATCGGTACATTCTCATCGTATTGGGCAAAAAGCCAATTATCCACTCCACCCATAAAATAAAGGATCTGCTCCGATCCGAAGGATGTCGCACCGACCAACCGGGAAGCAAATATCGACTGACGGTCAAGCCGTTGATAGTGCCGGCCTTCGAACCCAAGAATGGTCATAAATCCCTTGTTAAAGTTAAAGGACCAGGGATTAAAAACGGCAATATCCATTTTCTTAACCATCTCCCCATACACTTTAAAAAGCGATCCATTTCGAAGATTCAGGTCGATATCCAATGCATTGTCAAACACATATTCCAATCGAAGTCCGACCCGCTGTGCGGTCTGATCCGGCGTCTCCAGCGACGCACGGTCGGATGCCAGCAATGACGTCTTGTCAAGGCGGATGGTCGCGGTAGCCCGCAGACTCTGGTAAACATCAAAGGGATAAGACCATTGGGAAAGGCCAATGACTGTAGTCAGGTGGTTGCGGTTTGAAAATCCGGAAGGCAGAGGAACGTCATCATATTTCGATTTACGATAAAAGGCATAGCGCTTATCGATCCTCCTTTTTTTATTGTCGAAAATGAGGAAGTATTCGGATCCGTCAAAAGAGGTCGGGAAGCGGGCACCACCCTCGACCACATAGTCTTCAAACAGGTCTTTGATATTTGCCTTCAATAAGAACCCGACAGGCGGGTATTCAAAACCACGCGTAGATGTTCCGGCATAGGTATTGAGCCCGTTAAATAACAATTCATTATCCAGGTTTGAAGTCAACCGGTTGATCCGGAATTTGATCCGGGAGGCCACCATGCGGCTGTAATGAAACTGAACGATGTCCCCATATCCGGGAATCTCGTCCTTAACCTGTTCCTCGGGTGCTTCCAGTTTGGGCTCATTCAGATCCAGTTTCTCGAAAACATTTTTCGGTGGATCAGCAAATTCCGATTGGAAATAATACGGTTTGTCATCGCGTCCTACCTGAAGGGTATCGTAATGTTCCGGCTCATCCGGGATGAAGGATTCCTGGCCTTGCCGAATGTTATCGGGAAATCGCTGACTGAAATAAGTCGTGAATGCCGGCTTTACCGGATCAGATTGTTCCAACATCAGATAAAATCCCGGTTTCTTATCCTGATCGATGACCTCGACGAGATTTTGGCCGATGGCATCGTGTAACAAAATATTATGACTGTAATTGGTGAGAAAGTAGGAGGACTTGTCTGGCCTAAGGACCTTGCGGTTGATCACTCCGGTTTCATTGGTGAGAAAATAGATATTGCCATCATCGTCCGGGATAGGTTGCCTTTCTTCGGCATTGGGCGTAAAGGTTAGCCTTTCTATTGATTGAGGGGTAAAATCGTCCTGCAAAGTCATGGCATAAAGATCCATATGCCGGATGGGCAATATGGAATCGGGATTGATCGTATCGCCAGGAACGCCACGGTTGGAAACCCATAGGACCCGCTGGCGGTCACCGGTGTATTGTACCGTAACTTCCAGGTCATCGTATTTATCTTCCAGGATAGGGTCTGCCCTTCGATACCTCAAATTATACATATACAGGTCACTGTATCCCGATTTGGTAGCCGCGATAACCAAGTGGCCTTTATCCCAAAATGCGGCATCATAGATCCGCATCAGGTCCGGTGACAACAGATCATCCGTTCGTTCGGAGCGATCAAGGTCAAAGTGTGAAAGCTTGATGACATCCCTGGCCTCATAAATGATCATCAGACCATGACCGGTATGCTCCCAACAGATCACCGGATAGTTGAAATCCGTTTCCTGTATGTTATTGCGGGAACCGGTCGTCATGAGCACGGAATGCTTTTGGGTTGCCCGGTTGTAGAGCCATACCTTGGTTTTCCCGATGTCATTGGTCACATAGGCCAGATATGCGCCATCCGGGCTCCATTTCACCCGGCTGTACTTTTGGAACTTTTTGAGTTTTGTTTTTACCGTTGCGTCCAATGGCAATGGTTCAAAGCCGTTGATTTCGTTTTGATACCGTTCCTTGTAAAAGGCAAAGCAATCGGTAGCAACCTGCTTGAACGGGATACCCAGGATAAACAGAAAAGCCTTTTTAGGCGTTTTGTGGATCCGTGTCAGGTATAATATGTTAGCCAGGGAAGATTTGCCGTATACCTTGGAGACATAGTACCAAAATGCATGACCCATTTCCACCGGATAGCGCGCAGCCATCTGGTCGAATTTCTTTTTTTTGGTCTTCAGGAATAACTCCCTCAACCGGGAGTCGATGGTCTCATTCCATTCATCTCCGATAAATGAAATCAATCCTTCTTTGTACCATGCCGGCACCTTAAGGGAAACCGTATTCTGGACAAACTCCTGCAGGTTACTTCCAAAAAGGATCGCGTCCAGGTAAACTTGGGCGATTCCCTGGCGAATTTGTTTGCGAAGATTCAGGTGATCCCCGTCAAAATAGACAAATATTTTATTGCCGGCGACCGTAGTCCTGCCGGTTTGGCTGTTGAAAGCTTCTGATTCTCCCAGATTGCTTTGCTTCACGTCAGTCTGATCGGTATAGACCAGGATCTCGATCTTATCGTTGATGCGGTGTTCGAGGATATTTTGTATGTCGTAATAATCGTATTCCGCCAGTTGCATGGTGGAAATACCCACTTCACGTGCTTTCCCATACCAATGGGTAATGAAATTATCCGTTTCATATTGCCACCAGTCGTCAAAATCGTCGTGGTATTGAATGCGATTTTTCCCAAAAGTTTCCTGCAGGGCCTGAGCCTGGAGGATGGTGGCTGATAGCATCAAACCAATCAGAAAAAGAAAGGAAGGTGTTCTATTTTGGTTCGCAAACAACAAAGATCCGAGCTTTATAACAATCAATTGGGAATTTTGCCTCTTGGCCCTTCATCTCTGTAATAACGGCCAGACCCCTTATTTTTGTTTACAAGTTAAAACATCTTGATGATCCGGTTACACTATTTCACATTTAATCCATTTCAGGAAAACACCTATATCCTGTCAGCCGAAGATGGTTCGGCGATCGTTATTGACCCTGGTTGTTATACGGAAGAAGAAGAGCAGGAGTTAATCACCTATCTGGAAAAGGAGCACCTCAAACCCGTGCGACTGTTGAATACGCATTGCCATCTGGACCATGTATTTGGAAATGCCTTTGTTGCAAAGTTTTATGGCCTCGAGGTGGAAATCCACCCCGGCGAACAAATCGTACTGGACCAGGCACTTAGTATGAGTCACCTTTATGGCATTCCCATGACCCCTTCTCCGGTGCCTAAACACAGTCTGCTCCCCGGAATATCAATTCCCCTGGGCGACGATCAACTGGAAATATTGTTTACGCCGGGGCATTCCCCGGCCAGCATCTCCCTTTACTGTAAAAATCAGGGGTTCCTGATCGCCGGAGATGTGTTGTTCCAGGAAAGCATCGGTCGTACGGATTTACCGGGCGGCAATATGGCTACATTGCTCAAAAGCATTCGTGAAGCTTTTTTTGTGCTTCCGGATGACACCTTGGTTTATCCGGGCCATGGTCCCCACACGACCATCGGCCACGAACGTCGCCACAATCCTTTTCTGACATAACTACCAGGCGTCTGGGTCTCAAGGCATCGGGGCTTACCAAATCTAACATCTGAACTCGTCAATCAGAAATCAGTACGTCAATCCTCAAATAGGTTTAGCTGTTCGGGTTCTGGAAGCAACCGGAATGATTGCCGGTGGATGGGCGTAGGTCCCAGATCAAAAATCGCTTTCCGGTGCGCTTCGGTAGGATAACCTTTATTATGATCCCATCCGTAGTCCGGATAGCGGCTATGCATTTCTTCCATGTAGTCGTCCCTATACGTCTTAGCCAATATGGAAGCCGCTGCGATGGCTGCATATATGCCATCACCCCGAACGACTGTGGTGTGCGGGATCCCGGGATATGGTTCAAAAAAATTACCGTCAATCAAGAGGTGTTCCGGTCGAACAGTCAGTGCATCGATCGCCCGGTGCATAGCACGAATCGATGCCCTGAGAATGTTGATCCGGTCGATCTCCTCCGGGTGGACTGCTATCACCGCTGAGGCAATGGCGTCCCGTTCAATTAGGATACGTAGTGCATTGCGGGTAGCCCGGCTTAGTTTTTTACTGTCGTTTAGCGCCGAATTCTTATACCGCTTCGGCAAGATAACAGCAGCTGCAAAAACAGGACCGGCCAGACATCCCCTGCCTGCTTCATCACAACCTGCCTCGATCTGGGTTATATGATAACCGGTTTTGAGCATTGTCAAAAATAAAAAGGATTCCTAACTTCATCGGCTTCCAGTAAATGACCATTAAAATGAAATCTATTACCATACTTTTTTCAATTACTTTTTTAATCACTGCCTATGCCGTGTCCGCCCAGGATTCCTGGATGCCGGAAGACATTTTAGGCACCGAGTCCGTCAGTGGCCTGATCTTTTCTCCGGACCATACGATGATGGCCTGGACCAAACGCAAAATGATCAAGAAAAAAGATCGCTATGGTTCAGACGTCTATTTAACCCGATTGTCGGTCCTTGAGAACGGTAAACCCGTAACCATTCAAATGACGCAGGGAGAAGAGAGTAACTACTCCCCATTATTTTCCAGGGACGGTAAATACCTCTATTTTTTATCCTCCCGCGAAGAGGGAAACAAACTATGGCGCTTCAATCTACTGGGCGGTGAACCCGAAGAAATCCAGACCTTCAAAGAAGGGATCAGCAGCATCTCGTGGATCGACAGCAGTACCTTGGCACTCGTTTCCCAGGATGGTAAAACCCTCTACGAAACTCAGAATGAGGAAAAAAAGGATAATGTCGTGGTGGTCGAAGACTCTGTCCATTGGGACATCGATCGTGTTTATTCCTTTGATTTGAAAACAAAAATTCAAAAACGACTTACCACCAACCAATATCCGGTATCCAATGCGACCATTTCTCAAGATGGCAAATGGATGATCACCTCATTAATCCGCAGCCGGCATTATGGAAGCGACCAGCATCCTGATCCCTGGTATTTTCTGCACGACCTATCCGCCGGAACCAGTGAGCGCATCCTGACGGATCACCAGGTCAATGGCAATTTCCAGTTTACGCCCGATCATCAGGGATTTTATTTCACTTCTCTACGATCCTCGGATATGGAGTGGAATGGGTCCGGTGTTCGGGACATCTATTATTTTGACCTGTCTGGCCGTCAGGTTACGCAAGTTCCTCTGGAATGGTCCAATGACTCCGAAGGGGATTATGCCGTAGCCGGACCCGGAATATTGGTATCCTTACCCAACGGAGCCACCAATAAACTGGCATATTATCGAAAGCAAAGCTCTTCCTGGTCCCGGCAAATACTTGATTTTGGAGCAATGAATGACCATGTCGATGTACAGGCACTCTCCGAAGACGGAACGAAGATGGCTTATTCCTATTCAACAGCATCCAAACTACCTGAATACTATTTAGCCGATCTGCTCGATACGAACGGGCAATTACTGAATAGCAAACCAATGGAGTGGATCCGCCTGAACGATGGTCTGCGTAAGAAAGGAACTACCCAATCGGAAGTGATGACCTGGAAAGGCTATAACGACGATGTAGTAGATGGTATCCTGTATTACCCCCGTGATTATCAGCCGGGCAGAGCTTATCCGCTGATGGTGGCGATCCATGGAGGCCCGACAGGTGTTGATATGGATGCCTGGCGGGAACGATGGTCCTATTACCCCCAAATCCTGGCACAAAAAGGAGCTTTCATCCTTATGCCGAATTATCACGGTTCATCGAATCATGGCCTGGCCTTTATCGAATCCATCAAAAGAAATTACTATACCCCCGAGCTGGCCGACATTACCAGGGGTATTGACATGCTGGTGTCGGAAGGCAAAGTACATCGAGATTCGCTGGGTGCCATGGGCTGGTCCAATGGCGCGATTCTGACGACCATGCTTACCGTACGATATCCCGATATGTTCAGGGTGGCGTGTGCCGGAGCTGGAGATGTCAACTGGACCTCAGATTTCGGAACTTGTTCGTTCGGGGTATCGTTTGACGAAAGTTATTTTGGCGGGGCACCCTGGGATGATGTTGACGGCAAGTGGTACAATGAGACATACATTGCTCAGTCGCCGCTGTTTGAAATCGAAAAAATCCGCACACCCACTTTGATATTTCATGGAAGTGAAGACCGTTCGGTACCCCGTGATCAGGGTTGGGAATACTACCGGGGTCTGCAACAGGTGGGCAAAGCACCTGTACGCTTTCTATGGTTCCCGGGTCAACCACACGGCCTGCAAAAGATCACGCACCAACTGCGGAAAATGAATGAAGAGATCACCTGGATCGAAACCTACCTGTGGGGGAAAAAGTCCGATAAAAATGAAGCATTCAAAGAAGGAAGTCCGCTGGACCTTGCCCTGAAAAAGCAAAAAGCCGACCAGCAGGATGGAGTAATCGGGACCATGTTGGACAAAACCCTGGTACCTGAAGTGGTGACTGCTTTTTCAGACTCCATCGCAATTGGTCGCTTTGAGGTTACCAATGCTCAATTTCAGGCGTTTGATTCCAAATATCAATTTCCTGCAAGCCAGGCTAATTTTCCTGCTGTGGTGACCATTTCGCAGGCCAAATATTACCTCTTATGGCTCATCAAGTTATCCGGAAAATCGTACCGGCTGCCGGTTGAGGAAGAAGCTAAGGCATTGCAGAAAAAAGCCATTGCCATTGGCGCCAAGGAAAATACGCTTAACTATTGGGCTGGTTACGACATCACGCCCGCTGACGTGCAACGCTTACAGTCCAAACTGGAAAGCTACTCGGGGACCTGGTACAAAGAAGTTGGTTCGTTCCCTGCGGTGAAAATCGGAAAAGCCGAAATCTATGACCTCGGAGGAAATGCTGCCGAGTATTTCGGACGTACCGGTATGACCTATGGTTTTGATGTTAAAGACTACGTAGACCCCAATGAACCTGCCGTTCCGGTAAAGCGGGAAAAGGCCGGATTCCGGGTCGTGCTGGACTTGAAATAATCAGTTCCGGTAGAGATTTGTGTCTTTGAGGTAGGCAAACACGGCGTCCGGCACCATATACTGCACAGATTTACCGGAGCGAATGCATTGCCGGATAAAGCTTGCCGAGATATCCAGGAGGGGGGCTTCAGCCATCGTCACACGGGGATGGCTTACCAATGGGCCCGGATCAATATTTGGCCGGCTGTATACATATATGTGATGATGCGCCAGGATCTGCTCGTAGTTTTTCCATTTCGGTAAACTGGCGAGATTATCGCCTCCCATGATCAGGCAAAACTCATGTTCGGGATATTTTTCGTGCAGGTAGGTTAGCGTATCGATGGTGTAGGACGGTTTGGGGAGATTAAATTCAATATTCGAAGCACGCAAATGGAGATGGTCTCCAATGGCGAGATGAACCAGATGGAGCCGATCGTAGTCGTTCGCAAGGGTATCTTTTTTCTTGAAAGGATTCTGGGGAGAAACAATGATCCAAACCTGTTCCAGATCCGTATATTCCGCCATATAATGAGCGATGATCATGTGACCGGTATGGACAGGATTAAAGGATCCGAAGAATAAACCGACTTTCATACCGGCTCTATTGATTGAGCATCACCGGCATTACCAACATTGTAATTTCTTCATTATCATCCTGAACGCCGGGCAGAAGCAGACCAGCACGGTTGGGGCTTGACAGTTCCATCCGTACATCGTCGCCATGCAGCACTCCCAACATTTCAATCAGGAATTTTGCATTAAATCCAATGATGATCGGATCACCCTCATACGTGCAGCTCATCTGTTCGGTAGCTTCATTGGAGAAATCCAGGTCCTGAGCAGAAATATTGAGGCTTCCCTCGTTGATTTTAAGGATAACCTGATTGGTCGTCTTGTTGGAATAGATTACGATCCGCCGGAGAGAATTGAGAAAATCACCGCGGTGAACCGAGAGGTTGAACGGATTATTTGCTGGAATGACGCCATTGTAATCGGGATATTTGGCATCAATCAAACGACAGACCAGCTTGGTATGATCGGTATCAAAAAACGCATGGGAGCGGTTGAATGAGACGACCACGTCTCCGCCGGAAGGCAGGATATTCTTTAACAGGGTACACGCTTTTTTGGGTAGAATAAATGATTGCGATACATCGCTGGTGATGTTGTGCAAGGAGTATTTTACCAGCTTATGCGCATCGGTTGCCACAAATGTTACCTTGTTGAAGTCCACCTGAACCAAAACACCGGTCATCGCCAGGCGCATCTCGTCATTGCTGGTGGCAAACAAGGTGTTGGCTATAGCATGGGTGATTACCGAGGCATCAAGCGTGATGGAGTCTTCCTCCGAAGCGCTGGCAATTTTAGGAAAGTCATCCGGGTTATCCCCTGCCATTTTGTATTTACCGTAAGAAGAGGTAAGCTCGATGCCGAAATTTTCTTCATCTACATAAAGCGTGATGGGTTGTTCCGGGAGCGCTTTTAGCGTATCCAACAGGATCTTTGCCGGTATGGCGACCACACCATTTTCCTCTCCTGTTACATCTATGGTTGCGGTTATAGAGGTTTCCAAGTCGGTCGAGGCGACGGTTAACCGATCCCCTTCCAGCGTAAAGAGGAAGTCTTCCAGGATAGGAAGGACCGGATTAGAACCTACGGCTCCACTGGTCTTTTGCAATACTTTTAGCAGAGTTGCCGAGGATACACTGAATTTCATATTACACCGATTAATAAACTTTCCGTCACAAAAATAATCCATCTCAACTTATTTCCTAATCAATAAGTCCCGGGTTACCATGGACAAATCGTATTTTGCGGCCGCTTCCAATTCTATGTTTCCTTGAAGTCAAAAGCTCAAATACACGCTGTCGATTCCTTGGCATTGCCTTCGGTTATCGAAGGCCACCTTTCAAATGGCATTCCCTATGCCTTTGTTCCTGCGCCTTATCCCGGACCTTGCAAGATTGAATTAAATTTTCTGGCAGGAAGGCCTCAGGAATCCGTAAGGCTTAGTGCGTATGCGGCAAACAGTCTGCTTAGTGAGCGTACCACCCGTTATACCGGACCTCAAATCGCCCAGCGCATTGACTATTACGGCGCTTCTTTACAACCATCGGCCAGTTTTGACATAGGCACCCTGCAATTATTGGGTACCGAACGCCACCTTGACCGGTTGGTCCCTCTGTTGATCCATTGTGCTCGTGAAGCTGTGTTCCGCGAGGAAGATCTGCAGCTTTTCACTGATTCTCACATTCAGGATTTAAGTGTAGACCTGGAACAAACTGACGCTGTATCATACCGGGTCCTGACCGCTTTACTTTTCGGTGAAGATCATCCCTATGGGTACAACAGCACGGCAGAACTCTACCGGGCGCTCACCACCTCGTCCCTGAAGCATTTTCACCGGGATTTTTACCTCAACCGGGCTCCGCAAATCCTGATTATGGGTAGCGATCTCAGAAAAATACTCAAACGGCTGGAGCAACATACCGAAGGATGGCCGTTCCTTCCCTGGGATGCAGAAATTCCTCCCCTGCCTCAAGCATTTGAATCTGAAGTCACCCAGTCGGTTAGCGGCAAATCACAAACATCCATAAAGATCGGTCGTATCTGGCCGGGAATTCATCATCCGGATCATCCTGGACTACTGATCCTGAATACGCTTGTTGGCGGTTATTTTGGTTCGCGGCTGGTACAGCAAATCCGGGAAAAGAAAGGATATACCTATAATATTTACAGCGCTTACGATAATTACCGTTTTGCTTCATTTTTCTACATCGGGTGTGAATCCAGTCACCGGAAAGCAGGTCTGGCAAAAGCACAGATTCACCAGGAATTGGACCGACTGAAGCACGAACTGGTTCCGGACAGTGAGTTGAGAATGATCAAAAATTATCTTGCCGGTCAACTTTCTTCCCAATTAGACAATGCCCTGATGGTGTCGGATTGGTTGCGCCAATCCCTGACGGAGGGATCCGATTGGCGGGGAACTTCACACTTGTTGGAACAGCTTTTGAGTATCACACCCCGAGATATTCAGGATCTGGCTCAGCAGTATTTGGATACCAAGACCTTAACTTCCGTCATCGTAGGTTAAGCCTGAGAAAATAATTACCTTGCGCCCTGATCCATGGACTTGAGTCAAACGACTTTACGTATAATTTTCTCTTAAAGCATAAGGTATCAGTGTTGTTTATCTAACTTCACGTGATTTTTTATAAAAACGAACGTTTTTCGAGTCCTTACATTTAGCATAGTTTTGCATTTGAGATGAAGTGGTTAAACTTTTTTTCGCAGGAATTAGCAATTGACCTTGGAACGGCCAATACCCTGATCATTCACGATGATGAGATCGTAGTGGACGAGCCATCCATTGTTGCCATAAACCGGAAAACCGGTCAGACCATTGCGGTGGGTACCCGGGCCATGCAAATGCATGAAAAAACCCATGAAAACATTAAAACGGTCCGGCCACTTAAAGACGGGGTCATTGCCGACTTCCAGGCGGCAGAAAGTCTGATCGAAGGTTTGATCAATATGATTGGCAACCGGCGGCGGTTTTTTACCCATCTCAAAATGGTGATTTGTATCCCTTCTGGCATTACGGAAGTGGAAAAACGGGCTGTATTTGATTCGGCAGATCACGTTGATTCCAAAGAAACATATTTGATCCACGAACCCATGGCCGCTGCCCTGGGTATTGGTCTGGACGTAGAAGAACCGGAAGGTAACCTGATCGTCGACATTGGCGGCGGTACCACCGAAATTGCAGTGATTGCCCTTTCCGGTATTGTTTGTGATCAGTCCATACGTACGGCCGGTGATGAATTCAGCACCGATATCATGAATTACATGAAGCGTGCGCACAACATCCTGATCGGAGAACGTACTGCCGAACTATTGAAAATAAAGGTTGGTTCTGCACTGGAGCATCTTGAAACCCCTCCGGATGACTTTGCAGTCAATGGGCGGGATTTGATGACCGGTATTCCCCGTCAAATTACCGTTTCTTACACCGAGATCGCTTCCGCACTGGACGAATCCATCTCAAAAATTGAAGAAGCCATCCTCAAAGCGCTGGAAAGCACACCTCCGGAATTGGCTTCGGACATCTACAAGAGAGGCCTTTACCTGACCGGAGGAGGTGCGTTATTACGTGGCTTGGATAAAAGGATATCCGCCAAGACCAAGCTTCCTGTTCATATTGCTTCAGAGCCTTTGCGGGCAGTGGTTAAGGGAACGGGCATCGCCTTGAAAAACACACACCGTTTTTCATTTCTCATCGATCGAAAGAGCGTATAATGGGCAATTATCATGCAGCAATTCTTTGCGATCCTTGTTAAATATTCCGCATTTTTTCTCTTTCGCTCTGCTGGAACTCCTCTGTTTTTATCTGATCATTCAATACAATCAGAATCAACGGGACATATTTTTGAATTCATCCAATTTATTTACCGGTACCCTGGCCCGGAAATACAACGATGTGGTTACTGTATTAAGACTACCCAAAGTATTGGACAGCATCCAGTTGGAGAATGCCCGACTTAAGGCTTCACTCAAAGAAAATCTATACGTACAGAACGACAGCGCTACCCGGGTGCAGGATTCCGTTTACCTCCAGCAATATGCTTTTATTCCTGCCCGGGTCGTCAGTAACAGCATAACCCTTCATAACAACATACTTACCCTGGATAAAGGATCCACTTCCGGGGTAGAGCAGGACATGGGTGTCATTATGCCTAATGGGGTAGTGGGTGTGGTCGATCAGGTGGGCAAATATTATGCAACGGTTATTTCCTTATTAAACAGCAAGTCCAATACATCTGTCGCGCTGAAACGCAACGGTTATTTTGGCAATCTGGTCTGGAACGATTCCGATCCATTGCATATGAGTCTGGAGGCCATTCCCAAACACGTGCGGGTCGAACGCGGAGATACATTGATAACAACCGGCTATTCTGCGATCTATCCTTCCGGAATCGTAGTAGGAACAGTAGAATCTGCCACCCTGGAACCAGGCAATAACTTTTATACCATCACAGTCCTGTTGAATAACGATTTGGCCAATGTGCAATACGTAATGATCGTAAAGAACCTGTTGAAGGAAGACCGTCAGGAAACGGAAAAGGAGGGAAGCCATGACCAATGACATCTTGCGGTACATCGGCAGGATCATCCTGCTGACCTTATTGCAGGTGCTGATCTTCAAGCAATTGCATTTCCCTCTGGGTACCTTTAATTACATTCATGTGCTGGTTTATCCTTATGCCATTATTACGTTGCCTATCCGGATACCTCGCAATCTGCTGATCCTGATCGCCTTTGCTATGGGGATGACCATTGATGTATTTTACAATAGCATCGGGGTTCATACCAGCGCACTTGTGTTCACTGCTTTTATCCGGGCTCATATTCTAAACATGCTGGAACCTCGCGGTGGATACAATGTGAATGCCAGTCCTACCCGTTATTATCTGGGTATGAATTGGTTTATCCGGTACCTGGCTATCATGATTGCGCTTCATGTCGTATTTTATGTCAGCATGGAGGTATTTACTTTTGTTTACATCCAGGAGATTATTCTGAAGTCGATCTTCAGCTTCATCTTCTCAATGGTCTTTATCTTACTGTATCAATTCTTATTTAATCCAAAATAGTTGCTTTGGAAAAACCGGTGATCATACGGATCGTTTTCATCATCGCGGCGCTGGTCTTGTTGCTGAAAGTAGCTCAGTTGCAGCTTTTTGACAAAACGATGCGATCCCGGGCCCAGGCAACGGCTATAGAAAAACAAGTCCAGTACCCATCCAGGGGGCTGATCTATGATCGCAATGGTACGCTCCTGGTCTACAATGATGCCATTTATGACCTTTTGGTGGTATACAATAAGATCGATCCACAGATGGATACCACCCGGTTCTGCCAATTATTGGACATCACCCGAGAGCAGTTCGTGGATAACCTGAAAAAACCCTGGGGCGGCCAATTCTCCAAAAATGTCCCATTTGTATTTCTTTCGAAAATACAACCACAAACCTGGGCCCGGTTTAGCGAGCACTTATTTGATTTTCCCGGTTTTACTCCCCGCTTGAGAAGCGCCCGTGGTTATGCCCAGAATGGAGCTGCACACGTTTTGGGATACATCAGTGAAGTCAACAAAGATCAGATTTCTGCCTCCGATGGCGTTTATGAGTCCGGTGATTACATTGGTACCAGTGGGCTGGAAAGAGCCTACGAACCTTATTTACGAGGTGCCAAAGGTGTAAAATACATACTGAAGGACAACATTGGCCGCGAAGTAGGTCCTTTTGAAGGTGGGGTACGTGATTCCGCTGCCATTTCGGGTTCGGATCTGATATCGACCCTGGACATCAATTTACAGGTGTATGCCGAACAATTGATGGCGAACAAAGTCGGAGCCATCACAGCCATTGAACCCAATACCGGTGAGATACTGGCCATGGTGAGTTCACCCAGTTATGATCCTAATCTGCTGACTATCAATCAAAATCGTGGCGCCTATTATGCGGCCCTGGCTCAGGATTCTCTCAAACCATTGTTTGACCGCACCGTATTGGCGCAATACCCACCGGGGTCTATTTTCAAAACCGTGGTGGGTCTGATCGCACTGCAGGAAGGAGTAACCACCCCTTACCGCAGTATCCGTTGTGGCGGTGGTTTTGTAAATGCCCCCGGGGACATCCGTAAATGTCATGGGCATCCGGCACCCACCAATATTTCCATAGCCCTGCAATACAGTTGCAATGCCTATTTTTTTACTTTATTTAAAGACCTGGTTAATAAGTATGGATTTCGTGATGTGGAAAATGGCCTGGATAACTTTTACACCTACCTCTCCAATTTTGGCTTTGGTCAGAAACTGACTTCGGAAATCGACTATGAGGCGACTGGTTTTATACCCAACTCAGCGTATTACGATAATGTCTACAAGAATAGCCCCTGGTATGCTACGACGATCGTATCATTAGGCATTGGACAGGGAGAATTATCCATGACGACGCTGCAAATGGCTAATCTGGCTTCCATTTTGGGAAATCGCGGTTTTTATATTCAGCCCCATCTCCTTAAACAAATTCGCAATCAGGCTACCCTGCCAAATCCGGACTTTGATCGCAAGAAGCTGGTTCGGATCGATCCCATCCATTTTGGCCCCATTATCGATGGAATGGCTGCAGTCGTTACTTCCGGTACTGCACGAATGGCTCAGGTACCCGGTGTGGAAATCTGTGGCAAAACCGGTACTGTCCAAAATCCACATGGTGAAGATCACTCAGTATTTATCGCTTTTGCTCCCCGGGAAAACCCGAAAATAGCCATAGCCGTATACGTAGAAAATGCGGGAGGTGGTGGCCGAACCGCAGCGCCGGTCGCCGGACTATTGGTTGAACGCTATTTGAATGACACCATATCCGTTCAGAAAAAACCGCTGGAAACTCAGATCCTGAATACGGATCTGATCCATAAAAATGCGCGTTCATGATTATTTCTGCCATCGCGGCCATGAGCTCCAATCGAGCCATAGGAAAAGAAAATGATCTTCCGTGGCACATGCCGGAAGATTTCAAATTCTTTAAGCGAATGACTAAAGGTCATCACATCCTGATGGGCCGGCGAAACTTCAACAGCATTGGAAACCGCCCACTCAAGCACCGGGTCAATATCGTTATGACCAGGAACCCATTCTTTATTGCTACCGGTATCGTCGTCGTGCATGACCTGGAAGAAGGTATTGCTTTTGCAGAATCCAATGGTGAACAAGAACTCTTCATCATCGGTGGTGAGGAAGTGTATCGGCAGGCATTAGAATATTGTGACCGGATTTACCTGACCGAGATTGATGTAGTCGTATCCGGGGCCGACGCTTTTTTCCCTGAATTTGATCTTAATGAATGGAAAGAGGTATCCCGGGAGCCTCATTTTAAAGACGAACGCAATCCATATGACTATACTTTCGTAACTTATGAACGGTTATGAAAGAAGAATTACTCCACTATGCCTGGCGTACCCGGCAATACAATCCGCTGCAACTATCCACGACCGATCAGCAGCCTGTACAGGTTATTCACCCCGGACGTTACAATCTTGATGCCGGTCCTGATTTTCTGGAAGCAAAGATCAAAATAGGGGATACTTTGTGGGTTGGCCACGTGGAGATCCATGTGCTGGCTTCTGACTGGAATAAGCATTTCCATGCAGATGACCCCAAATATCGGAATGTCATCCTGCATGTTGTATACGATGCAGATACGGATGCTGCTGTTACTGGCCGGGATCCACTCCCGACCCTAACATTGAAAGACCAGCTTGCCCGGGATATGATGGATCGCTACGATCTTCTGATGGAAAACGAATCCTGGATACCCTGTCAACCTTTTATGGATCAGGTTGATGAAGTGATCTGGACAGCCTGGCTGGAACGAATGGTCGTAGAGCGGCTGGAACGCAAGACGCTTGAGATCCACCGGATGCTGGAAGCTTGTCACTGGGACTGGGACTCGGTATTTTATCAGCTATTCGCCGCTCACCTGGGCATGCAGGTTAATAAGGAGGCATTCCTCGAACTGACCCGTAGGACGCCTTATAACACGTTGCTTAAATATCGTGATAATTTGTTTCAAGTCGAGGCCTTATTGTTTGGACAGGCGGGTATGCTTACCGGTGATTTTGTGGACGATTATCCCCAGCGTTTACAGAAAGAATTCAATTATCAACAAAAGAAATTAGGCCTTTCTCCCATGCCCGGTCACTACTGGAATTTTCTACGCTTAAGGCCATCCAACTTTCCCACGGTCCGGATCGCTCAATTAGCACGTATCATCCATACCACAGAACATCTCTTCAGCAAAATATTAGCCGCTGAGAGCATCCGGGAAGTAAATAGCTTATTTGGTCATGCTGCAAATCAATACTGGGCTGATCACTATCAATTCGACAAACCCTCGTTAAATCAAAAGAGAAAGCGTCTCGGTTCACAATTGATCCAAAATTTAATCGTCAATGTGCTGGTACCCTTTCTTTTCTTATATGGCAAGGTGAAGGGATTGACCCGCTACCAGGATAAAGCGATAGACTGGTTGCAGGCCCTTCCTCCGGAACAAAATGCCGTTATCAGCCATTGGAATTCAATCCGGACAAATGCAGAAAATGCATTGCAGACTCAAGCTTTGCTTCAGCTTAAAAAACAACATTGCGATGCCAAACGTTGTGCTCATTGTGGTATTGGTCACCACTTGCTCAAGCAAAAGCAAACTGAAGCATGATCCAACAATGGTTAATCAAGGTCCTCTTGGCTCCAATAGCGCTCCTTTATGGTTTAACCGTATTGGTGCGAAACGGACTTTACAGGATCGGGTTTTTTAAGAGTATTGGATTTAGTTTTCCAGTTATTTCCGTCGGCAATCTAAGTGTTGGAGGAACCGGAAAAACGCCACATATTGAATATTTTATCCAGCATCTGCAGGAATACATCCGTATTGGGGTATTGAGCAGAGGGTATGGCCGCAACACCCGGGGTTACCGTCTGGTACAAACCAACGATCATGCTGAGCTCAGCGGCGATGAACCCGTCCAGATCAAACGCAAGTTTCCTGATACCGCGGTTGCCGTTTCCGAGAATCGTGCCCTGGGCATTCCGCAGCTTCTGAAAACAAACCCGGAAGTCCAGCTGATTTTGCTCGATGACGCCTATCAGCATAGGGCCATACGACCTGCCCTTTCGATTTTACTGACCGACTACAACCGTCCCTATTATCAGGATTTTCTCTTGCCTGTTGGCCGTCTGAGGGAGTGGCGTGGTGGAGCACGGAGGGCCGACGCCATCGTTGTTACCAAGTGTCCCCCTAACCTTGACACCTTATCCATGGAAAAAATCCGGGACAAAATCCGGCCACAAGCATCGCAAAAGGTGTATTTCTCCACCCTAGAATACGGACAGCCGTATTCGTTTTGGGACAGCAGTAGCAGATTACCGTTTTCGTCGGATCTGAATATCTTACTGATTAGTGCGATTGCACATACGGACCACTTAACCGATTACCTGACTCCCCGTGTCCGGGAGGTAAGGCATTTGGAATTTACCGACCACCATTACTTTACGAAATACGATATGGGGCAGATGAAAGCTGCTTTTGACGGTATGGAAAAAGCTCCAAAAGTTCTCTTGACTACAGAGAAAGATGCGACTCGCCTGGAGCTCCATTACAACTATTTAATTGGTGAGAAATTGCCCATCTTTGTACTGCCACTCCGCGTACGCTTTTTAGATGAGCAGCATGAAACACCATTTTTGGACTACATTCAAAAGCAATTATTGGCTTTTACGGTATAGCATCATCTTTGGGCTGTTGCTATGGGCCATAGGTGTTTTTTCTCAACAACAAACCTTGCTGAGCGGAGAACGTACCACTGAAATTGTGCGACGTTATTCGATCTTGTATCCGCAGGACTGGTATTTTGATTCCCGCTTAGTCAATAGAAAAGAATTAACTCAATGGGCCTGGAACCTGGTCAATACCAAACCACTATCCGCAGTTGGAGTAGCGGATATGCGCTATATCCTGATGGAACACAACGATGTATTGCCTTCCATCACTCCCGTAGAATCAGAACAGCTGCAATACATCGATTCGACCCATACCTTTCAACAGTATGCTACGGTACAACATCCCGTAACGGCGCCTCTGAGCAATCCGAAGATTTACAGCCGCAAACCTATTCTTCGACATTTTTATCGGACACCTTTATTTCTATATGAAGTGGATGATGACGCATTCACGCTCCGGATCCAACCCATTCTAACCGGAGTACTTGGAAGTTCCGAACTTTTTGAAAACCACCGGGGAATTAAGGTACGAGCTTCCATCGATCGCAAGGTTTGGTTGGAAACTTCTTTTCTGGAGTCGCAGAGTGCCTTTCCCACCTATCTGAATCAATGGATCAACACCTTTAAAACCATCCCGGGTCAGGGCCTTTATAAGCGTTATACCAGCAGTCTTTTTGGGGTGAGCAACGGTTATGACTACCTGAATGCACAGGCCAATATCCAGTTTAATATTACCCGGCATATTCAGGGACAATTTGGTTATGGACAAAACCCGCTAGGCTATGGCATCCGGTCCCTGTTCCTTTCGGACTTTGCCAACAATTACCTGTATTTAAAGCTAAATACCCGGGTCTGGAAATTCAATTATCAGAACCTGTTCGGGGAATTGGCCGCCGAAAGCGCTAATGGGAAAAGGGGCGATGATCTTTTACCTAAGAAATATTTCGCCGCACATCATTTATCCATTAATATCCTGCCCCGTCTGGAATTGGGCCTCTATGAGACGGTAGTTTTCAATCGTTCCCGCCAGTTTGAACTGCAATACCTCAACCCGGTCATCCTTTACCGCTCCGTAGAACACAATCTGGGCAGCCCGGATAATGTATTGCTGGGACTGGATGCTTCCTGGATACTGGCGGACCAGGTACGTCTGTACGGACAACTGATCCTCGACGAATTCCGGCTTAAAGAAATCCGTGCCAATCGCGGTTGGTGGGGCAATAAATCCGGCTGGCAACTGGGCCTGGAATACACCAATGTGGCCCATATTGATCATCTGGACCTTCAATTGGAGTGGAACCGGGTGCGACCGTATACCTATGCTCACCGGGATAGCCTGAGCAACTACTCCCATTTCTTTCAGCCCCTGGCGCATCCTCTTGGTGCTAACTTCAATGAAATGCTCGCTTTGATTAACTACCGGCCACTGTCTGCATGGACAATGTCGCTGAAACTGGCGAAAATAAATCAAGGCCTTGATGGACCCAGTGAAAACTGGGGAAGTAATATCTTGTTACCCTATACAACTCGCCAACAGGATTATGGAAATCTGGTTGGGCAGGGAATTGACACCGATGTCTTTTGGGGATATTTTAATATCCAATTTGAGTTCAAACCTGGTCTGTATTTACAAGCGTTTTATTTGCACCGCAATCAGAAATCCAGCCTTGTCCAACAGAATGAATCCTATTTTGGAGTAGGCATTTGTTGGAATCGTTTATTTCAACCTGTCATCTTGTAAGCCATGAGCAAACTGGATCTTTTACATAAAATTCTGAACGAACGAATCTTGCTTTTGGATGGGGCAATGGGTACCCTTATCCAGCAACATCGACTGACCGAGGAGGGATACCGGGGAGACCGCTTTCGGGATTTTCCCCATGAGATACGGGGAAACAATGATTTGTTATCCCTCACCCAGCCCGATATTATCCGCAATATCCACCTGCAATACCTCGAAGTAGGCTCCGATATCATTGAAACCAACACCTTCAATGCAAATAGCTTTTCGCTTGCTGATTATCACATGGAGGATCTGGTCTATGAAATCAATAAAAGTTCGGCCATACTGGCTCGTGAGGCTATTAATGCATTTAATGCTTCTCAGCCCGGCAAACCGCGCTTTGTTGCTGGCGCTCTGGGTCCGACCAATAAAGCAGCATCTTTGTCTCCGGATGTCAACCGGCCAGGCTACCGGTCTGTTACATTTGACCAGCTGGCGGAGGCTTATTACGAGCAGGCGAAAGGACTGATCGATGGTGGGGTGGATATTTTACTGATTGAAACGGTTTTCGACACCCTGAATTGTAAAGCGGCCCTGTACGGTATCGATCAACTATTGGAAGAACGACATCTTCAATTGCCCATCATGGTGTCCGGGACCATCACAGATGCTTCAGGGCGGACGCTTTCCGGTCAGACCGTTGAAGCCTTCTGGATTTCAGTCAAACATGCTCCCCTATTGAGTGTCGGCTTAAACTGTGCCCTTGGAGCAAAGGAATTGCATCCTTACCTGAAGGCACTTTCCTCCATTGCGGACTGTTACATCAGTGCTTATCCGAATGCCGGACTGCCCAATGAACTCGGTGGCTACGATCAGACCCCAGGGCAGATGCAATCTCATATCCACCGGTTTTTAAACGAAGGACTGGTCAATATCGTAGGCGGGTGTTGTGGTACGACGCCGGAACACATCCGGTACATGGGAAGTCTGGTTGAAAATGCCAAACCACGTCAAATACCCGACGTGCCTCACCATAGCATGTACAGCGGCATGGAACCCTTGATCCTCTATCCAGGCATCAACTTTGTGAATATCGGTGAGCGGACCAATGTGACCGGATCATCCAAGTTTGCCAAATTGATTAAAGAAGGCCAGTACACTGAAGCATTATCCGTTGCTCAACAACAAGTGGATGGTGGGGCACAAATCCTGGATATTAATATGGATGAGGGCTTGTTGGACTCCAAAGCTGTCATGGTTCACTTTTTGAATCTGATGGCTTCCGAACCCAATATTGCCAAATTGCCTTTTATGATCGATTCCTCGAAATTTGAGGTCATCGAAGCGGGTTTGCAATGTGTTCAGGGAAAATGCATCGTTAATTCCATCTCCCTGAAAGAAGGGAAAGATAATTTTCTGGCTCAGGCAAAAAAAGTACGCCGTTATGGCGCTGCCGTCGTGGTTATGGCCTTCGACGAAGATGGCCAGGCGGATACGGTAGCGCGTAAAGTAAGTATTTGTCAGCGGGCCTATCGCATTCTTACTGAAGAAGTTGGGTTCCCGCCCGAAGACATTATTTTCGATCCGAATATTTTCGCCATAGCCACCGGTATCGCAGAGCACGACAACTATGCCATGTATTACATCGAGGCTTGCCGGCAGATCAAAAAGACCTGCCCAGGGGCCAAAATTTCCGGGGGAGTAAGCAACTTGTCTTTCAGCTTCCGCGGAAATAATGTTGTCCGTGAAGCCATGCATTCCGCTTTTCTCTACCATGCGATTGCAGCAGGCATGGATATGGGAATTGTAAATGCCGGCATGATCGAAGTGTATGCGGACATCCCCAAAGATTTACTTAAACTGGTGGAAGATGTGCTCTTTAACCGCCATGATGGTGCGACCGATGCGCTGACTGCCTATGCGGAGGCACACAAAGGAAAAGGAAAAACACGAACCCTGGATCTGACCTGGAGAGAAGAGCCATTGCCTAAAAAAATTGAACATGCCCTGGTCAGTGGAATCGATGGATTCATCGAGGATGATATGGCGGAAGCTTTGACCGCATACGATTCTCCTCTGGATATCATCGAAGGGCCTCTGATGGATGGAATGAATGTGGTGGGTGATTTATTCGGTATTGGTAAAATGTTTTTACCCCAGGTGGTCAAAAGTGCCCGGGTGATGAAGCGAGCCGTAGCTTACCTGACGCCCTATCTGGAAGCAGCCAAACAGGCTGCTGCCAGTCGTGCCAAAGGGAAAGTACTCCTGGCTACCGTCAAAGGCGATGTCCATGATATCGGCAAAAATATTGTCGGTGTCGTCCTCGGATGTAATAATTACGAAGTCATTGACATGGGCGTCATGGTGCCCTTGACCCGCATTCTGGAACGCGCCGAACAAGAGAAAGCGGACGTCATCGGACTCAGCGGTCTGATAACCCCTTCCTTGGATGAGATGGTTTATGTCGCACAGGAAATGGAAAGCCGCAGATTGAAAACGCCTTTGTTGATCGGCGGTGCTACTACTTCGAAATTGCATACGGCCCTGAAGATCCAGCCTGTCTACAGCGGTCCGACCATTCATGTATTGGATGCTTCACGAAGCGTGCCGGTTGTTTCCACACTTCTCTCTTCAGACGAAAACTCACGAAATCAGTTTCTGTCCAATATCAGCAAAGAATATGAAGATATCCGCCAGCGTCGATCCAGGCAAATGGCGGCGAAAGAACTGATCGCTTATCCGGATGCGATCGCTAATGGCTGGAAAGGTAACTGGACTTCTTACGATCCGCCAAAGCCCTCCTTACTTGGAATTCACCCGGTGAGTCCAACGATCAATGACCTGATACCATTCATCGACTGGACACCCTTCTTTAGCAGTTGGCAACTTGCCGGTAAATATCCCGGCATACTGTCCGATGAAGTGGTCGGAGAACAAGCCCGGTCACTGCATACGGATGCCCTGCGCCTATTGGAGGAATGGGTAAAGAACCGTACCATCAAGCCCCGGGGCGTCTGGGGTATCTTCCCGGTTATGCGGCAGGAAGATGATTCTGTGGAAGTGATGGCTCCCGATGGTGAACATCACCTGGGTACCTTCTATTTCTTACGGCAGCAGCGGAAAAAGGCTGTCGGATTACCCAATTTATCACTTGTCGACTTCTTGTCACCGGCATCCAGTGGCAAACAGGATTATCTTGGTTGTTTTGCTGTGACTGCCGGCGAGGGACTGGAAGAGGTGGTCAGGCATTTTGAGCAAGATCATGACGACTACCATGCTATCCTGGCAAAATCGCTGGCTGACCGCCTGGCTGAAGCTTTTGCGGAATGGCTGCATTGGCGCATACGCACGGAATATTGGGGCTATGCCCACCAGGAATCACTGAATAACGAGCAATTGATCGCCGAAAAATATCAGGGCATCCGTCCTGCACCAGGGTATCCGGCTTGCCCGGATCACACTGAAAAACAAACGCTCTTCCAACTTTTACAGGTTGAACAACATACGCCAATTACTCTCACCGATTCCATGGCCATGTATCCGGCATCATCCGTGTGTGGTTATTATTTTAGCCACCCTGACTCCAAATATTTTGGCCTTGGTCTGATCGATAAAGACCAAATGACAAAATATGCCCGTTTAAAAGGCATTCCAATTTCCACGATGGAACGTTGGCTTTCGGCGGCTCTGGCTTATGAACCCGACGTATTGATCAATCAGGAAGATTGAATTGCTGGGAGATTGATTACTTTTATACCTCTTTAACGGTAAACTTAGATGAAGCGTCTCACCTTTATCCTAACACTATTAATATCAGGACTTGTTGTCATTAACGGACAGCAACCCATCTCTCCAGCTATTCAACAACAGGTACAGTCCGAACTGGAAAAAAGAGGCGTTACGGAGGCGGAGTTACGTGAGCGTCTTTTGACCAAAGGGGTGGATCCCGACCGCATTACTCCCGAACAACTACCACGCTTCCAACAGATCATCGAGGAGACCATTGCCGAATTGGAAGCCGAGAAAAAAGCGGCAATGCCCGATACCCCTAATGCGGCTGAAACAGAAGCTGCTGCCGGAGACTTGCCTTCTCCACCGCCCACGGAGAACCCTCCGGCTAATGCAGAGCCACCAGCTGCAAGCCCTTCCAATCTTCCTGATCAAGACCCGGCGAAAGACGAGATTTATGGACATCACCTTTTCGAAAATCAAAACATCGCCGTATTTCGCAAGTCCGATGATGTCAAAGCGCCGGACAACTATTTATTAGGGCCAGGAGATCAGCTGGTTGTGTCTATTTTTGGCGCATCTTTAAAAAATGAAGTGTTGGAAGTAAGTCGTCAGGGCTTTGTTGAGCCCGGTGATTTACCACGCATTTATGTTAACGGACTTACGCTGGCAGCAACGCGTGAGCTATTGGAAAAGCGCTACGGTCAGCGGTATTTTTTCAGTCGCAATGAATTTACAGTAACCCTCAATTACTCCCGGAGCATTACCGTAAATATCGTTGGGGAAGTAAAGCGTTCAGGTAGTTATACCTTACCGGCGATCAATACAGCCATAAATGCGCTTATGGCCGCAGACGGTTTGACTGACATCGCATCCGTGCGGCAGATTAAACTCATTCGTAGCGGTTCTCCCGAGAAAATTATTGACCTGTATGGCTACCTGAATGATCCAACCATCCAACAGGATCTTTACATGCAGGATAATGACTACCTCTTTGTACCCATCGCCCAGCGTACGGTTACCATCCGTGGCGCCGTAAATCGTCCGTACATTTTTGAATTGTTACCCGGTGAACAACTTAATGCCCTACTGAAATGGGCCGGCGGACTTAAAAACAATGCCGCACTCAATAACATTCAAATCCGGCGCTATGCCAATGATCAGCAACTACTGATCGATGTGAATCTTCGGGAATTGCAGGATCAAGGCCGTGATTTTAACCTAAATCCCGGCGATGTAATCGTGGTTCCCGCTATTCCTACTACTGCGGAAAATGTGGTATCCATTCAGGGTTCTGTAGATTTTCCGGGTGAATATGCCTATGAGGCAGGATTACGCCTTAGTGACCTATTGGCCCGTGGTCGGCTGTCATTAGCCGCCCGGAGAGATATTGCCTACCTTTTAAAGCGCAACGTAGATGGCAGCCTTCGCTATCATTTGATTGACCTGGCCGCAATTCTGGCAAATCCTTCCAGTGGAGCCAATACAAACATAGAGCCCGGTGATCAACTGATTATTTTGTCACAGCGGGCATACATCGACGCTGGGGAGGTCTCTGTAACTGGTGCAGTCCGGGATCCCCGATCTTACCCTTATAATGCAGCGACCGGATTGCGCGTCAGCGATCTGGTGGTTCTTGCCGGTGGTCTCACCGAGAATGCTTCGAGCATCGCCTACTTATATCGTCAATCACCGCGCGATGACAATCACATCGAATACATTCGACTCAATATTCAGGAAATAGTCCGGAATCCATCTTCCAGTCAGAACATTTCACTCCTTCCCAACGATGACTTGCGGATTTATACCAATGATTACTTCAAAGAAAATGCTAATGTCTACGTGGCCGGTGCCGTACGAAATCCGGGAGACTACCGCTACGATCCGACCCTGACCCTGACCGATGTATTGCTACAGGCAGGTGGCTTGACCATCGCCGGTGCCACCAACCGGATCGAAATATCCAGGGTACTTATCAAAGAAAATGAACCGACCAGGATTGTAATCGCTACGGTGCAGATTGACTCGTCCTACAGAATAGTTTCCGGTCAGGAATCGAGTTTACATCTGGAACCCTACGATCAGATTTTTGTCCGGACAGTGCCGGATTTTGAATTGCAGCAAAACATCAGCATTGAAGGCGAAGTTACCTTCCCGGGCACCTACACCATTATTAAGAATAATGAACGATTAGCTGACATCATTGCCCGTGCAGGTGGACTGACACCGGAAGCATTTCCTCAGGGTATGACCATCTTCCGGGAGTTCGAAAATGTAGGACATGTCATTACCCGGCTCGATGAAGCGATGCGTGATCCGGGTTCCAACTACAACATTGTGCTAAAAGCTGGTGATCGTATTATGATCCCTAAAACCAAGGACCTGGTAACCATTGAAGGTGCAACCAAAGCCCGCGAATTGTATCCGGACCAAATGATTGACGGTTCCAGCATCCACACCGCATACCAGGGTACAAAGAGTGCGAAATGGTATATTGACAATTATGCCGCCGGTGTGGGGGAAAACGGGTCAAAAAAGTCCATCTCGGTCCGCCTCGCCAATGGTCAGCTTAAAAAAACGACCAACCTTGGTTTGTTTAAAATCTACCCTAAGGTGAAAGAAGGCTCTACCGTACGAGTAGCCACAAAACCGGTTGAACCTCCTAAAACTCCGGAGGAGCAACAAAACAACAGCAAAGTGGATTGGGGCAAAGTGTTGTCAGACAGTCTGGCTCAAGCGACCTCTTTGCTCACACTGATCTTGTTACTACAACGCATCAACTAAATTCTGGATACCGATGACAGAACAACAACCACCGGTTTACATCCAGGATGACGAAATTACGCTCAAGGACCTGATCCTGAAGATCCAGGAGTTTTGGCGGTTGTTATGGGCTAACAAATGGTATATCATTGCTTTTGCCCTGATCCTGGCTTCCCTTTCTGCCCTGCGTACTTACCTGACCCCTTCCCGGTTTCCGGCAAAACTAACCTTCATGGTCAATGAAGATGAGGGATCCAACATGGGAGGCATCGCTAATGTTCTTGGTCAGTTTGGGTTTAGCTCCGGAGGCAAAAGCGAATACAATCTGGATCGTATTCTTGAACTTTCCCGGTCACGTAGAATCATCTATCCGGTATTACTGGACTCCATAACGGTAAATGATTCGAAGGATCTGATCGCGAACCATCTCATCCGGATATATGATTTTCACGATCGGTGGGAGGACTCGAAGGATCCAAAGCTGCCGGATTACATTTTTACGACTGGGGACGAGACAAAACTGGACAATACCGCGCGGATTGCGCTAAATTCACTTTACCTCCAGATCGTTGGCAATGAAAAAAAGAGCAACGATCCGCTGATGAGTAATGGCTATGGAGAAGAAACGGCTATTCTCAATTTAAATGTTACTGCTTTGAATGCCGATTTGGCAATTGGAATGGTGACCCGGATATATGATGTATTAAGTGCCTATTATATTGAAAAAACCGTTGAGCCCCAACAAGAAGCAGTGAATGCACTGAAATTAAAAGCCGACTCCCTGAAAAATTCGCTAAGTGCAGCCGAAGCGCGCCTGGCCCGCTTTGATGATACCCATCGCAACCTTTACCTTTCATCCGATGTCGTTCAGCGGGATCAATACCAGCGGCAGGTCACCCTGCTCACCATTATGTACGGAGAGGTCATCAAAAATCTGGAGACCGCTAATTTTGCCCTCCAATCCCAAATGCCATTCTTTCAGACCATCGACGAACCTCAGTTTCCCATTTTGCCTTCCCCAAAATCACTGGTCAAAGCCATTTTAATCGGTGGTTTATTGGGTGGTTTCTTATCCTGTGGTTTCTTTATTTCCCGTAAAATTTACCGGGACGCGATGGCCACATAATCTTTGATATTTAATTGAGTTTGAGTAATATTGTTACTCATTGTTATGATTGAGGCTCTAATATCATCAAAAACCCGGATCAAGCTGTTGCTCAAATTTTTCCTCAACAGCAACACCATCTCCTACCTGAGAGGATTGGAACAGGAGTTTGGTGAATCATCCAATGCAATCCGCATTGAGCTCAATCGTTTCGAACAAGCTGGCCTCCTCACTTCTTTCACCGAAGGCAATAAAAAATGGTTTAAGGCGAACAACGAACATCCACTGTTTTCCGAAATTCATAACATTCTCCTCAAACATTTGGGTCTTGATCAACTCATTCTGTCCATCACCGAGCGACTGGGAAATATCCAGAAAGTATACCTCACGGGGACCTTCTCACGGGGGCTGGATGGGCCTATAATCGACCTGATCTTGATTGGCGAGATCAATACAAATTTCCTGATTCAACTTATTGAACGGATCGAAATTATGATTCACCGGAAGGTGCGTTACATCATATTTACCTCGGAAGAATCATTATTACCCAATTGGGAAGCATTTAAACCGGAACCCTTATTATTGTGGTCGCATGAATAACACCCTGCTTTCATACAACCGGAGCTCAGAGACGGAAACCAAATCCTGGTATGCTCTCTACGTTCGCTTCAAGAGTGAAAAACTGGTGCAAAAACACCTTGAAGCACAGGGTGTTGAAGCTTACGTGCCCCTGTTACGCAGGACCAAGCGCTATACCCGGAAAATCAAACACTATGAAATTCCTTTGATCGGATGTTATGTCTTTGTCCGTATTGATGCCCGTCAGCATGCATCTGCATTACAGGCACCCCATGTGCTTGGTTATGTCCGGCAGGCTAAGGAAAAAGCACGTATTCCCGATCATGAAATTGATCTGTTAAAACAAATCACCGGCGAACTATATCCCCTGGAATTGGTACAAACCCAATATGAAACCGGCGACTGGGTGGAGATCATCCAAGGACAGTTGACCGGACTAAAAGGAAAAATCATCAAGACCCTGGGAAAACAAGGCATGTTAATCGAACTGGAACACATCGGCATAGCCTTACGATTGGAAGTTGACCCGGCACACATTCGCCCACTACCCCGGTATCGGCTGGCCTAACCACCGTACCGGACTCAAATCGGATCCACAACTAGGACATAAGGCTGCGACTTATGATGGGCGGAGCCCATTAAAATTTGAGAATTGAGATTTATGATTTGAGATTCTTACCTGCTATGGATAAATATATTCTCTCGGAAAGATTTGTTTCACTCAGTCTGAGTCTGATTAGCCTATATAAGACACTCCCTGCCGAATATGAGTTTGAAGTTATTAAGAAACAGATTGTACGATCTTCCATGTCTGCTGGAGCAAATTATCGGGCTGCCTGTCGTGCTAAATCAACTGCCGACTTCATTTATAAGCTTAAGGTGGTCTTAGAGGAAATTGATGAGACTTTATATTGGTTGGAAATAACCGAAAGAATTTCTTCTCATGAGCTTCTAAAAGATCTGCAAAAAGAAACCAATGAATTAATTGCCATTATTGTTGCAGCGATAAACACTTCAAGTAATCGGTCATCTAAATCATAAATCCAGAATCTTCAATCTTCAATTAATATGAGAATTTCCGTAATCGGAACCGGATATGTAGGCCTGGTCACCGGGACCTGCTTTGCCGAAACCGGCAATCAGGTGGTATGTGTTGACGTGGACGCTGAAAAAGTGGCCCGTATGCGACAAGGGGAGATCCCTATCTATGAACCCGGCCTCGACGTGCTGTTTGAACGTAATATCGAACAAAATCGCCTGCATTTTACAACCAGCCTTGAGGAAGGAATTCGTCATGGTAGCATTATTTTCCTGGCTTTACCTACCCCTCCCGGAGCTGATGGCTCTGCCGATCTCTCTGCATTATTGCATGTGGCGGAGGCCATGATCCCGTTCATCGATACGTATAAAGTTATTGTAGATAAGAGTACAGTTCCGGTAGGTACTGCAGATCAGGTAAAAGAACTGATGAGTCAGAAACTCTCTACGGATCTGTTTGATATCGTTTCCAACCCGGAATTCTTGCGGGAAGGCGCCGCTGTAGATGACTTTATGAAACCCGACCGCGTGGTGATCGGCATAGATTCTGAACGGGCAAAAAAGCGAATGGATACGCTTTACCAACCTTTTGTGCGGCAGGGAAATCCAATTTTATACATGGATATCCGCTCGGCAGAAATGACCAAATATGCAGCAAACGCCTATCTCGCCACCCGTATCAGCTTCATGAATGAGATCGCCAATATTTGCGAGCAAGTTGGTGCAAATGTAGACCACGTCCGTAGGGGAATTGGCACCGATACACGCATCGGTAAACGATTCTTATTCCCCGGTGTTGGATATGGAGGAAGTTGCTTCCCAAAAGATGTGCAGGCACTGGCCAGGATAGCTGAAAGTTCCGGTTACCATTTTTCCATTCTCAGCGCAGTCATGGAGGTCAACCAAAACCAACGTGAGCGATTTGCCGGAAAAATAATCAACTATTTTGGCTCAAAAATTGATGGTACCACCATAGCCATCTGGGGATTGGCCTTTAAACCAAACACCGATGATATTCGGGAAGCCCCGGCGCTTTCAATTATAGATCACTTGCTGAATTGTGGTGTCCGTATTCAGGCATACGATCCGGAAGCGATGGAGCATGTTCGTAAACGGTATAAGGACCGGATTCAGCTTGCCGATTCAGCTTATGAGGCACTCGAAGGAGCAGATGCGCTGGTCGTAATCACAGAGTGGAATGCCTTTCGCACACCGGATTTCGAACGGATGGAGTCCTTGATGAAAGGAAAGGTGGTCTTTGATGGCCGCAATGTATTTGATCCGGATGAGATGTTTTCTTTAGGGTATCATTACGAAAGCATCGGGAGATCTGAAAATTTGAATCTCAATAAAACAACATAATGGTTAAGAACCTACACATGGTTGACCTGCATGGTCAATACGCCAAGATCCAGGATGAAATCCTGTCCGAAATCCATAACACGCTGGATACCGCTCAATTTATCAATGGTCCCAAAGTAGAGCGTTTTGCAGATGCGCTGGCAAATTACCTTTCCTGCGATTATGTCATACCCTGTGCCAATGGCACCGATGCCTTGCAGATTGCGCTGATGGCTTTGGATCTTCAGCCTGGCGATGAAGTTATCGTACCTTCCTTTACCTATGTAGCAACAGCTGAAGTAATTGCTCTGCTTCAACTGACACCCATTATGATCGATGTGGACCCCGACACCTTTAATGTGACCGCTGAACTCATCGAACCACACATCACATCAAAGACCAAAGCCATTGTTCCTGTGCATTTGTTTGGTCAAAATGTTGACCTTGAACCAATCCTAGAATTAGCCCGCCGGCATAATATCTGGGTGGTTGAAGACGCTGCCCAGTCCATCGGTGCGGACTATACCTTCCGGGATGGTCGTAAAATGAAATCAGGCACGATGGGGCATATCGGTTGCACCTCATTTTTTCCATCTAAAAATTTGGGATGTTATGGCGATGGTGGAGCCATTTTTACCCGTGATGCAGAATTGGCGAAAAAAATTAAAATGATCGCTAATCACGGACAAAGCCAACGTTATTACCATGAAGTCATCGGTGTGAACTCACGGCTTGATGCCCTGCAGGCCGGTATTTTGCTGGTTAAACTGGCACATCTGGATGAATATGGTCATGCCCGCTACCAGGCAGCGCAGTGGTACCATCATCAATTTGAAGGGAACCCCCATTTATCGACTCCTTTCGAAGCGCCCTATACTTCCCATGTATATCATCAGTACACCCTGAAAGTGAATAATGGCCAACGCGATGCCCTGGACCGGTATTTAACCGAACAGCACATCCCGCATAGCATTTATTATCCGGTACCCTTGTACCAACAAAATGCATTTGCGCCATTCCGTGGATTGGTCGATTTCTTACCTGTGACTGATCAACTATGTAAATCCGTCATATCTTTGCCCATACATACTGAAATGGATGAATCGATGGTCCAATACATTTCCAGTGTTGTAAATAATTTTTTTTGAGTACGTGACCTGAGTCATTGGGTTATCTCTTTTGACTACAGCATTTACTTATTCTTTTTAATTATGGGTAATACCGACTCGATCGAGAAAATGGTAGCATGGCAAAAATCAACTGAGGTTGCAAAGGAAATTTATTTACTCACCGGGGCATTTCCTTCTAATGAACTAACCGGACTTGCAGCACAGTTACGTCAGGCAATCGTATCAACCACTGCAAGTTTAGCAGAAGCATCATCCGAAACAGCGGAGGAGTACAAATTTCCATACTACAAACAGGCCAATACCCATTGCATTGAAACCATCTGCCTGGTTGAATTGGCCCATCAGTTGGGTTTGCTTGCTTTGGAACCATATACTTCGTTAATGGGCCAACTTGATGAGATCAGCCACTTAACCAAGGAGTTATCCTTCGGTCCACTCGGTTATGCACCTTCATCAGACGCAGCTATTGCCCAACCTGACCTGGAATACTATTTCCATCCGACAGCAACCATTGATTCCGGTGCTTCCATTGGAAAAGATACCCGCATCTGGCATTATTCCCACATCATGGCCCGGGCAATCATTGGAAACGGTTGCTCGTTGGGACAGAATGTGATGGTTTCTGATGATGTGATTTTGGGTAATAATGTGAAAGTCCAGAATAATGTCTCTATATATACTGGCGTGATCTGTGAAGACGACGTCTTTATTGGCCCATCCGTCGTGTTTACAAATGTGACCAATCCACGCAGTGCCGTGAGCCGAAAGAATCAATTTCTCCGGACGTTGGTGAAACAAGGTGCTTCGATTGGCGCAAATGCGACCATCGTTTGCGGTCATGATATTGGCCGATACGCCTTTATTGGCGCGGGTGCTGTCGTTACCAAACAGGTGCCTGACTATGCTCTATTGGTTGGAAATCCTGCCCGGCAAATTGGCTGGATGAGCGCCCATGGACATCGCTTGGATTTTGGCCCGGATAATAAAGCTACCTGCCCCGGATCCGGTGATACTTATCTGTTGGACCAGGGAACCGTAAAACCGGTATAAGATTTGAGGTTATTACCTGAAAGTTGGGATTTTCCCAGATCCAATAACGCCTAAATTTAGATATGAAGTCATTTGCATTGATTGGCGCAGCCGGGTATATTGCACCGCGGCACATGAAAGCCATCAAAGATACCGGTAACGACCTGGTTGCCGCTTTGGACACCAATGATTCCGTAGGTATCATTGATTCTTACTTCCCGCAGGCAGCTTTTTTTACCGAATTTGAGCGCTTCGACCGACACGTTGAGAAATTAAAACGTCGCAATCATCCCATTGACTACGTCAGCATTTGTTCGCCCAATTACCTGCACGATGCCCACATTCGTTTTGGACTTCGGCATGGAACAGATGTGATCTGTGAAAAGCCCCTGGTATTAAACCCCTGGAACCTGGATGCGCTGCAGGAAATTGAACAGGAGACCGGAAAAAGAATTTATAATATCCTCCAGTTGCGTTTGCATGAAAGTGTAATCAATTTGAAAAAACACATTGATGCAAATCCATCCAAAGATAAACACCTCATCGATCTGACTTACATCACTTCACGTGGGTACTGGTATTACACCAGCTGGAAAGGTGATGTCAACAAGTCTGGTGGTATCGCCACAAACATTGGCGTCCACTTTTTTGACATGCTCCATTGGCTATTTGGGGCTTTGCAGGAAAATGTCGTACATATTCATGCTTATGATCGGGCGGCCGGATATCTTGAATTTGAAAAAGCAAAAGTGCGCTGGTTCCTGAGCATCAATGCCGATACTTTACCGGAAGATGTAAGAGCAGCCGGTAAAAGAACCTACCGTTCCATCCAGATAGACGGCCAGGAATTCGAATTCAGTGAAGGCTTCACCGAATTGCACACCCGCAGCTACGAGGATGTCTTGTCGGGAGGTGGATTTGGACTGGAAGATTGCCGGCAGGCCATCAATATGGTTTACACCATCCGTAATGCAAAACCAGCCGGGTATATTCCTGAACAATCGCATCCTTTTGCCAATAAAGATGTCCCCTCGCATCCATTCCACCGGTGATTGTCATCCAATTGCATCCTGATTTTATTGAAGAAAAAAAATACGTCTGGAATTATCTGCTGGGCGAATTGTTGCAATTGCAAGTGCGTTTTGAGGCCAATGAGGGCCAATCCGGTTATCTTTTGACGGCAAATAATCGGCAATTATGGTTTGCAGATGATTTTTTTCACCGCAGCCAGCGTATTGACCACCTCTATTCATTGGAAAATTTACCGAAACTCCCGGTGCGGCTGAATCATCCACTTGCTCCGGAAGGGGATCTGGTTACCTTATACGGAGCTCCGGAAATAAATTCCTCCGATCAGCATTTTGAATGCCACCTGGATATCACCGCATCTACCTTTTTTATGTTGACTCGCTGGGAAGAAACCGTAGTGGAAACCCGGGATCGTTTTGGCCGGTTCCCGTTTTCCGCTTCAGTAAATTGCCGGTTTGAGTTGCAATACCGTCCATTGGTCAATGAATATGCCTTCTTTTTGGCCCAGGTGCTTCGTTCCCTCGGCTATCCGGTGGATTTGCCTGCCCGTGAGGTTCGGTTTCTACCTTCCCACGACATCGACTACATCTCATTATGGCCTACCTGGTACCATCGCCTGCGTACCATTGGCGGTGATATTCTGGTCCGGCGTGATTTAACCTTTACCCGCTGGATGTGGAAGGAGTTTGGCAAATTGACGTCCAATCCGTACCATACGCTTGAACGACTTATCGGAAAAGCGGCTGTGAGAAATGTGACGGCGACATTTTACATCCGCAGCGATGAAGTGGATTATTCCCTGCTAGATCCTCATTTAGGGCAATGGATAAATCGAATCGCCAAATCCGGCCATCGGCTTGGATTCCATCCGGGGATAGCCGCCGCTGGCAACGAGGAAATATTTTTAAATGAATATGAAAAATTGAAGGCGATTCTCCCCGTCTCTGCGGATACCGGTCGTACGCATTATTTAAATTTTACCGTCCCCGATACCTGGCGCTATTGGCACGATGCTTGCATAAAGGAAGATAGTTCAATGGCCTATTCCGAGGAGCCGGGGTTCCGGTGCAGTTGTTGTACCGCTTTTCCTGTTTTTGACTTTAAGCAAGGCATCGAAATACCGGTCCGGGAGCTTCCATTGCTTTGGATGGATAGGCATTTGACGAAGAAAAATTTGACGACCGAAACTGCGACCAGGTTGGTTCAATCTATTTGGGAAACCACCTGCAAGTACCAGGGTGATTATGTTTTTTTATGGCATAACTCGTCTTTTTATTTGCCGGAATGGAAACCTTACGATGCCGTCTTTGAAGCAGTTTACAGCTTTTAATTCAATCGTGTCATGTATCAGCAACTTCTGAATAAGGAAAAACGGATTGCCGTAGTCGGGTTAGGTTATGTGGGATTACCGATTGCGCTTGAATTTGCCCGCCATTTTGACGTCATTGGCTTCGACATCAATGAAAAAAGGATCAGTCTCATGCAAAAAGGCATCGACCCATCCCAGGAATTGGAGTCTTCTGCATTTGACAATACCAGCATTACTTTTACTGCCGACCCTGAAGAGCTCAAAAAGGCAAATTTCTTTATCGTTGCCGTTCCGACTGACATCGACGAGCACCGGGTTCCTAACCTCACCCCGCTGAAGAAGGCATCAGAAACAGTGGGGAAAGCCCTCAAAGCCGGCGATTATGTCGTATATGAATCCACCGTATATCCGGGATGTACCGAAGAAGATTGCCTGCCGATTCTCGAACAGCTTTCCGGGTTAAAAATGGGACAGGATTTCAAACTGGGCTATTCACCTGAGCGCATCGTGCCCGGTGAAAAAGTACGGACGCTGACCAAGATCCTCAAGATCGTCTCCGGATGTGACGAAGAAAGCCGCAGTGAGATTGCCAAGACGTATGGACACATCATTGAAGCAGGTGTCTATCCGGCGTCCAGCATAAAAGTTGCCGAGGCAGCGAAAGTGATTGAAAATACGCAGCGGGATATTAACATCTCCCTGATGAATGAATTGTCGATTATTTTCGATCGGATGGGTATTGATACAAAAGAAGTGATCGAAGCTGCCGGTACCAAGTGGAACTTCGTGAAATTGTATCCCGGACTTGTTGGTGGCCACTGCATCGGTGTAGATCCTTATTATTTGCTGCACCGTGCCCGCGAATTGGGTATTGAACCCCAAGTGATCGCCAGCGGAAGAAGGGTAAATGACAACATGCCCAACTTCATCGCCAAAAAATTGGTCCAAACCATCATTCAAAAAGGTAAGAATCCCGGTAACTCGAAAGTATTGGTCTTGGGAGTTACTTTTAAGGAGGATGTCGCCGATATCCGCAATTCTAAGGTGGTAAACCTGGTGCGCGAGTTGATGGATTATTCGATCAATGTCCATTTGATGGATCCGCACGCCTCACCCAATGAGGTGGCTCATGAATACAAGCTGATGATGATGGATGAATTATCCAGTAATTACGACGCGGTCATTGTCGCGGTGGGTCACAAGGAATATCGGTCCATGTCTATGGAATACATACGGTCGCTCATGAATGGTCAGCCGATCCTGTACGATCTTAAAGGAGTTTTTGATCGGCCCTCGGATCCCAATCTGGTCTACTGGAGACTTTGATTTACTCCAAAAAATACGGATCGGGAATTTGTCAGAATTAAGCTTGCATTTTACTTTTCAATAGAACATTCTTCGATCCAGGCCATTTCCGGCTGGTAATCAAATCATTTCCTTTTGGCTGAATACAGAACCGAATCGCATGCGCGCAGCATCCTGAAAGGATTTACCTGGCGCATTGTTGCTACTTCCACGACCATCGCCATCACTTATTTCATCACCGGTAAAGTCGAAACGGCTGTTAAAGTCGGTGCCTTGGAGTTTGTGGGTAAAATTTTCATCTATTACCTCCACGAACGCGCCTGGATGCTTGTGCCCAGAGGCACGATCAGGAGTTGGTTCAAACGAAGCAACAAAGAAAAGTAGTTTTATTACCGTGTTTTATGAATATCCATTTGTTTGGAACGGAGTCCCCTTCTCCGGAGGGGATTAAGGGGTGGGTCTTAAATCTGACACTCTGAAATCGTGACATTACACCGTAATACCTCGAAACCGTGAATAATCTATATCCCATCCACGACTCATTGGTCTCCCGCCAGGAAAAAGAAAAACTTCTTTCCCAGCAAGGTATGGTTTTCTGGTTCACCGGACTGTCGGGTTCCGGAAAAAGTACCATCGCCACGGCCTTCCAGCGCACCTTGTACGAACAAGGATATTTTGCAGAAGTCCTGGATGGCGATAACATACGGACCGGCCTCAACAACAATTTGTCCTTTTCGGAAGCCGATCGGGCTGAAAACATCCGTCGCATCGCTGAAGTAGCCAAATTGTTTTGTCAGAATGGAATCATTACCATCTGTTCGTTCATCAGCCCAACCATCGCCATGCGTGAGCAGGCACGTACTATCATTGGTCCCGGTGACTTCGTGGAAGTTTTTGTGGATACCCCGCTCGAGATCTGTGAACAGCGGGATGTCAAAGGGCTCTATGCCCGCGCCCGCAGAGGGGAGATCAAAGGCTTTACCGGCATCGACAGTCCGTTTGAAGCACCTATAAACCCAGAGATCCACATCAATACAACTACGGTGGGGGTAAAGGAGGCGGTGGGGAATCTAATGGCAAAAGTGAGAAGCACAGGGTATGAGGTTCGAGGTATGGGGTATGAGGTTCGAGGTATGGGGTATGAGATGCACAGTGAGGAATTAACGGAAGATGAGGAAAATATAGCCAGTGATTTCTATGCCCCATACAATAAAAAAAGTGTTCAAAATCTCATCGTCTGGCAGAAGGCAATGCAAATAACTTCACGACTTTTGAAAATGGTCGAAGAAATTAAAGAATTCGGTCTTAGGGATCAAATTATCAGGTCTTCGGTATCTATTGCATCTAATATCTCAGAAGGATATAATCGAGGAAGTAATAAAGAATTTATTCGTTATTTATTCATTGCAAAAGGCTCCGCATCTGAATTGCATACACAGCTATTGTTCGTTAAAGAATTATATACTTTCAATGATCTCGATGCTATATTGAATGATTTATCTGTGTTACTACAGCAATTGGGAAAATTAATCCAATATCGAAAATCTCATGGGTTCTGAATCATTTTCACAATTTTGATTTCTTTTCTCATACCCCATACCACACACCCCATACCACACCTCAATAATTAACTAATGAATTACCAAATAACACACTTACAGGAACTCGAGTCTGAATCCATCTACGTCATCCGGGAGGTCGCGGCACAGTTTGAAAATCCGGTCATCCTCTTTTCTGGCGGTAAGGACTCCATCCTGATGACCTATCTGGCGGTGAAAGCGTTTTACCCTGCACGCGTGCCCTTTCCACTACTTCACATCGATACCGGACATAATTTTCAGGAGACCCTTGATTACCGGGATTGGCTGGTAGAACATTATGGTCTAAAATTATTGGTCGGGTCGGTGCAGGACGCCATCAACCGGGGAGAATTGACAGAGGAGAAAGGGTATAACGCCAGCCGCAACAGCCTGCAGACGCATGTATTGCTGGAGTCCATCGAGCAGGGCAAATTTGATGCCGCCCTGGGTGGAGGCCGTCGTGACGAAGAAAAAGCACGGGCCAAAGAACGATTTTTCTCACACCGTGATGAATTCGGTCAGTGGGATCCTAAGAATCAGCGTCCAGAACTCTGGAATCTGTTCAATGGTCGCAAACATCATGGCGAACATTTCCGGGTATTCCCCATCTCCAACTGGACAGAACTTGATGTCTGGCAATACCTGGCCCAGGAAGAGGTGCCGCTGCCTTCCCTGTACTTCGCCCACGAGCGTACCGTGCTGGAGCGCGATGGCATATTACTGGCGGACTGCGATTTCATACCTAAAAAACCGGAAGAAATGCCCTTCACCGAACTGGTTCGCTGCCGCACCATCGGCGACATGACCTGCACCGGCGTATGGCGTTCTTCGGCGTCCACCATTGCAGACATCATCGAGGAAGTAGCTACCACCCGCCTCACCGAACGCGGTGGCCGCGCCGATGATAAACGGAGTGAGACGAGCATGGAGGACCGGAAAAAGCAGGGTTATTTTTAAGGCCGCTTTTCGCAATACGCTTTTCGCGATTCGCATAGTGATCAAATGCGAGATTACAAAAATTTGGAAATATGGAGATTGGGAATGGAGATCGCCAGTATTATTTATGAATTGGTTGACCAAATGCCATCAATTGAAAGGTATAACCTGCAAAGCCAAATGATCAGAAGTGCAATTTCAGTCCCTTCAAATATCGCAGAAGGGGCTGGTAGATCAAGCGAAAAAGAATTTAAAAGATTTCTGGAAATTGCACTAGGATCATTGTATGAACTCGAAACTCAGCTAATTCTAACGAAACAACGGTATACTATTGAAAACCTTGATTTTGATGAATTATTTGAACTCATCAATAAAGAGCAAAGGAAAGTATCCAGCTTCATAAACCGTTTAAATTAATTAACAAATACGCTCTTCATTTTACCTTGGCGAATCGCGTATAGCGTATACCGAATAGCGTATACCATATAGCTTATGAGTACCGAACTTCTCCGTTTTACCACCGCTGGTTCTGTCGATGATGGAAAGTCGACCCTGATCGGACGGTTATTATTTGACAGTAAATCGATCTTTCAGGATCAGTATGAAGCCATCGAGCAGGCCAGTGCCCGCCGGGGTGAAGAAGGTGTCAACCTGGCGCTGCTGACGGATGGCTTGCGGGCCGAACGCGAGCAGGGCATCACCATCGATGTAGCCTACCGCTATTTCAGCACACCCAAACGCAAATTCATCATTGCCGATACGCCGGGACACATCCAGTACACGCGTAACATGGTGACTGGCGCCTCCACTGCTAACGTGGCCTTGATCCTGATTGATGCGCGCCACGGCGTGGTCGAACAGACGCGCCGTCATGCCATCATCGCATCCATACTGCAGATACCGCACCTGGTGGTCTGTATCAATAAAATGGACCTGGTGGACTACCAGCAGGACGTCTATGAGGCCATCCGCGATGAGTTTGAACATTTTGCGGGTCGCCTGGACATCAATGATATGCAGTTTGTGCCCATCTCGGCACTGAAAGGGGACAATGTGGTTGACCGGTCGGTCAAAATGCACTGGTACGAGGGACCCACCTTGATGTACTACCTGGAGAATGTCCACATCGCCAGCGACTACAATCTCATCGATTGCCGATTTCCGGTGCAGCAGGTCATCCGGCCCAACACCGATGAATACCACGATTACCGCGGCTATGCAGGACGGGTAGGCGGTGGGGTATTCCGCAAGGGTGACGACATTGCCGTCCTGCCTTCCGGCTTTACCTCGCGCATCGCCAGGATCGACAGCTTCGATGGGGAGGTGGATGAAGCTTTCCCGCCGATGAGTGTGACCATGCTCCTGGAGGATGACATCGACGTCAGCCGGGGTGACATGATCGTCCGTGTCAACAACCAACCGGAAGTATCCCAGGACCTCGACCTGATGATCTGCTGGTTTGATCAGTCGAAGCCTTTGCAATTACGCGGTAAATACCTTA
Source organism: Lewinellaceae bacterium (assembly GCA_020636355.1). Classification (GTDB taxonomy): domain Bacteria; phylum Bacteroidota; class Bacteroidia; order Chitinophagales; family Saprospiraceae; genus JAGQXC01. The sequence goes on from JACJYB010000004.1 coordinate 442,746, forward strand.
TTCGCCATACCACCCAGGAGGCACGCTGCGTCGTTAAAGAGATCCGGTACCGGCTGAACATCAATACGCTGCACCGCGACATGGAGCAACCGCAGATACAGATGAATGACATTGCCCGCATAGCCATTCGCTCCACCAAACCCTTGTTCTCGGACCCCTACCGCCAGAATCGCATTACCGGCAGTGTCATTCTCGTCGACGAAGGAACGAACAATACGGTTGCGGCGGGAATGGTTATTTGATTTGTAATTAAGCAATTGATTCCACTCCGGATGTTGTTTGTTACCCCGATTAAACAATAAATAGCCTTGACTGCCGATCATCGGGATATCATACTTATCGGTTATTCCGGTCATGCTTTGGTCATATTTGAGATACTGACCTCCCAGGGATTCCAACCGGTAGCTTATATGGCGCCAAAGTCGGAAGAAAACCGCTATTTGAATCTGCCCTATTGGGGTTGGGAACAGGATCAAAATTCAATTTCAAGATTGATGGAAAACGGTTATTTCGTTGCCATTGGCAACAACAAAATCCGGGAACAAGTCAGTCACTATGTCTACGACATGATTCATTTCCATCCGGTAAAAGCCATTGCCAGATCCGCTCATATTTCACCGTCAAGTCAAATTGACCCCGGCTGTGTGGTCGGCGCGGGAGCTATCATACAACCAGGCTGTTCAGTAGGTATTGGGTCGATCATAAACACCGGCGCCCAGATCGATCACGAATGCCAAATCCATAAATTTGTCCATATCGGACCCGGATCGGTATTATGCGGGAATGTATCCATCGGAGACGGAACATTCATTGGTGCCGGCAGTACGATTATCCCGGGTGTTACCATTGGACGCAGGGCGATCGTCGGAGCAGGCTCGGTTGTCCTTCACGATGTACCTGATGGAGTAAAAATTGCAGGGAACCCCGCCAGAATATTACCATGAACGACTACCAGAAACATCTTATCCACGGCGACCTGAGTATCCGGGAAATACTTCAGAAACTGGAAAAGTTAGGCTCCGATGCCATTCTTTTTTTAGTGGACGGGAATGACCGTTTGCTGGGGTCACTGACCGATGGCGATATCCGGAGAGGCCTTATCCGCGGACTTGGGCTTGAAGACCCAATCCTGTCCTTCCTCCAACCCAATCCGCGTTATTTCAAGCGGAAAGAATTTACATTGGAGCAAATGACAAGTTGGCGGGAACAAAATTACCGGGTTATTCCGGTGCTCGACGACGACAACCACATTATTGATATTATAAATTTCAGGATCCAGCGTTCCTATCTGCCGATTGATGCTGTCATTATGGCTGGTGGAATGGGTCAGCGCCTGAGACCCTTAACCCTGAACACACCCAAAGCATTATTAAAAGTTGCCGGAAAGCCAATCATTGATTACAACATTGAACGTTTGATCTCTTATGGTGTCCGGAATTATACGTTAACCATCAAATACCTTGGTCAGCAGATCCGGGATCATTTGGGAGATGGATCTTCCCGCAAGATCCAGGTCCGGTATTACGAAGAAGAAGAACCGCTGGGTACTATTGGAGCTATCCGAATGGTGGAACACTTTGAACACGATTATGTGTTGGTCATGAATTCAGACCTGCTTACGGATATAAATTTCGAAGATTTGTATCGTGAACTGGTAGAAAAATCAGGTGACATGATTATTGCTACCACACCCTACCAAGTCAAGATTCCTTATGGTGTTATCGAACCGGAAGGTGATCACATTAAGTCGCTCCGGGAAAAACCCACCTACACCTATTATTCCAATGCGGGAATTTATCTGTTCCGGAAAGAAATGACGGAATTCATTCCTCCCAATCAGCATTTTGATGCAACCGATTTAATGAATGTTTTGATTGAAAATGGCAAAAAAGTGCTGCACTTCCCCATCCTGGGCTATTGGCTGGATATAGGACGTCATCAGGATTTTGAGAAAGCTCAGAACGATATCGGTCGTTTACGATTGTAACAGACGGATATCCGATACCTGCTCACTATACTATAAATAATTTACCACGCGTTCTGATATCAGAACGTCTAACCCATGCCGTCAAAGCGCATTTTACTGGTGTCTTTTATCGTTGACCGGCCTTATCTGTCGCAATTGGCTTATCTGCTCCATCAACAGGACTATGACGTATATCACTACCTGATTGCAACGGGGGAACTTAAGCACAATGGAGAAGTGGCCAGTCCGGCGGTTTCAAACAGGCGTCCTGACAAATTATTGAAGCGCTTTTTTGCCATCAGCAACAAGCTAAAGAAAATGCAAGGTTTTGATGCCCTGCATTTTCACTATTCCCATATCGTGTATCTTCCGGTTTATTATTGGTGGCGTCGTTTTTCTTCTGCATTCGTCCATACGATCTGGGGCAGTGATTTTTACCGGACTGCAGCCTGGAGACATCGCATCTTTCGACTCTTTTACGGCAAGATGAATGAAATTTCATTTGCCAATAGCCGTACGCTGCAGGCTTTTGCTCAAAAATACACCACGCTGGCAGGCCGTCTTCATCTCGCCCGCTTTGGTTTGATCAGTCTGGATATCATCCGAAAAATACGATCACAGGAGCATGAATATGAGAGCCGGAAAGTGCTGGGCTTGCCCCGCGACTTACCAGTGGTCTGCCTGGGATACAATGCAACCCCTGCTCACCAGCATATTCCCGTTCTGCGGCAGATGATCCAATCGTACCGCCCGGACACGGCTTATCATGTGGTCCTGACATTAACGTATGGGAGCACCTCGGATGCTTATGTGGAAGAAATTAAAGAATTATTGTCCGAAGCGCCCTTTACATCCAGTGTTTTCACCGATTACCTCAGCCACGAGGACGTCGCCCGGTTGAGGATGGTGACCGACATTCTGATTCATGTTCCGGTTACCGATCAGTTATCGGCTGTCTTTCAGGAAGCCCTGTTCTGTGGCTCCCATGTGATTGCCGGTCGCTGGCTGGAGTATCAGGATCTTAAGAACCTGGGTATTTCCTGGAATGAAGTGGATACCCTGGATGAGATTGTTCCTATTCTTCATCATTTGATTGCGAGTAAATCCAAGGCTCAAAATTTCGAAGCGGAGATAGGCCAATTGTCCGGATGGGATCAGGTGCTGGGGCAATGGATGAGGTTGTATGGATAGATAGGGAATAGTGTGTTGCGGTATTATGGTATAATGGTGTTGTGGCCGATGGA
>JACJYB010000005.1 GCA_020636355.1 Lewinellaceae bacterium
TTCCAATGCGAGGTGTATCACATCTGTTTTCCTATTTTGACTGCCAACAATGCACGAATGCGTAGTAATCAGTTAGAAATCCTGTTAAGAAAAAATATACCGGCGGATCGGGTAAAGACCCGCCTGATCGACCGTTACGCTTATGCCAGTGACGCCAGTCATTTCTACCTACTTCCGGAGGCTGTCGTACAACCTGTGACCATCGAAGAAGTGCGAGGAATTTTTCAGGTCTCCCAGTCATTAAAGATGCCCATGACTTTCCGTGCAGGAGGCACCAGTCTATCAGGTCAGGGCCTCAGCGATGGAATTCTTGTCGACTTGAGCAATCACTGGCGGAAGATCGTTCCAGAGCAGAATGGCAATTTGGTCCGGGTGGAGCCTGGAGCGATCGGAGCTCATGTCAACCGTACGTTACGACCATTCGGACGGAAGATCGGACCGGATCCGGCATCGATCAATGCAGCCATGATGGGTGGGATCCTTTCCAACAACTCCAGTGGAATGTGCTGTGGGGTAATTAATAACTCCTACCATACCCTGCAATCCATGTCCTTTCTGCTGCCCAATGGCCACGCTTACAATACAGAGGTCCAAAGCGATTATGAGCGCTTTGAGCAGGAGGACTCCGAAATTGCAGAAGGGATCATCCATCTGAAGCAGGGCATCCTGAGCCAACCCGATCTGGTTCACCGAATCCGAAAAAAGTATCAGCAAAAAAACACCGTAGGGTACGGACTAAATGCTTTTCTCGACTTTGAACATCCTCTTGATATTCTGACCCATGTCCTGATCGGAGGGGAAGGAACGCTGGCCTTCATTGCTGAGGCAGTGCTCAGAACCCTGCCCGACCTGCCCCACAAACTGACGGGAATGCTTTATTTTGATCATCCGGCTACGGCCTGTGCTTCCATAACGGAATTAAAAACGACCGGTGCTGAAGCCCTTGAATTTATGGACCGGGCCTCTCTGCGATCGGTAGAAAACATGCCCGGCGTCCCTCCGTTTCTCAAGGAATTACCGGAAAATGCCTCAGCCATACTTTGTGAGTTCCAGCAAAACACGCCTGCTGCCCTGAAGGATCAGTATCAAGCTGCTGAACCGCTGTTTGCCCAGCTACCCTTGATCATGACTCCACAATTCACCAGTGATCCTGCCGAGCAGGCCCTCCTCTGGAAGATACGCAAAGGCATGTATCCTTCCGTGGCAGGAATGCGTGCCAAAGGGACTTCGGCACTACTCGAAGACATTACTTTTCCAGTAGAACGTCTGGGGGATGCAGTGATCGACATCCAGGCTCTTTTTAAAAAGCACGGTTACGAACAAGGTATCATTTTCGGCCATGCCAAAGACGGCAACCTGCATTTCGTGGTTTCACAGTCGTTTGCGACCGAAAAAGATATCGCGGATTACGAACGATTCAACGATGATCTGTTCAACATGGTTTTGCAGAAATACGATGGATCGCTCAAAGGAGAACACAGCTCCGGGAGAGCAGTCACCGCCTACATCCCCAAAGAATGGGGTCCCGAGGCGTATGCCATCATGCAAAAACTCAAACAATTAATCGACCCGGATCACCTGCTAAACCCTGGAATCGTTGTTTCCGATGACCCACTTACGCATATCCATAACCTGAAAGTGATGCCGGTCGTAGAAGCTGAGGTCGACCGGTGCATCGAATGTGGATTCTGCGAAAACGTATGCCCTAGCCGGGATTTGACGCTGACACCAAGACGGCGTATCGGCATCCGGAGAGCCATCAAACGGGCAGAAATGACCGGAGAATATAGTCATGCAAAAGCATTACGCAAAGCTTTCCAATACGATGGCCTGGATACCTGTGCTGTTGATGGTCTGTGCGCAACTCAATGCCCGGTGGACATCAACACCGGAGATCTGGTCAAAAAACTGCGGAAGGAGAATCACTCTCCCTTTCAGAATGCGGTAGCCCGCTGGATCGCCAATCATTTCCAGATCGCCGAAAGTACCGCGCGTGTGGCGCTTAGAAGTGGTCAACGCATCAATAAAATGCTCGGACAAAGTCAGATGCAGCGCACAACAAATTGGCTGCGTAAAATGAGATTGCCAATTCCCCAATGGACCCCACCACTCAATTTCTTGCGGGTTCCGAACCCGAAGCAGGATTTAAAAGGTCATCACGCTCCAGCCGGACAGATGAAAGTATGCTACTTTTCCTCTTGCATTACCCGGATGATGGATGGGGACTTACTGGATCACCTGAAATCTGTCTTGCATAAGGCAAAAATAGACCTGCATCTTCCCGATCCGCTCAGTGGCACCTGCTGTGGTCAGATCTTCTCATCCAAAGGATATCAATCGGCTTATGAAGCCATGGTCAACAGGACGATTCCCTTGTTATATGAAGCAAGTAATCAGGGAGCTTTGCCGGTTATCTTGGACGTTACCAGTTGTACCCAGACCATCAAAAGTTGTCGTCATTATCTGAAAGAAGAAAACCAGGTAAAATTCGATCAATTGAAAATCCTGGATATCATAGAATTTATAGCCGAAGGGGTTTTACCGCGTTTGAACATTACCAATCCCAAAGATCACATTGTGATGCATCCTGTGTGTTCTGCCGTAAAAATGGGTCTGGTTTCCAAGCTACAGGACATCGGGAATGCTTGCGCTGAAACATGCATCATCCCATCTTCAGCCAGTTGTTGTGGAATGGCAGGTGACCGTGGATTTTTAGTCCCGGAACTTACGTCAGCTGCAACCACCAGCGAAGCTGCAGAAGTCCAATGCCTGGATGAAATCAGCGGATATTATTCGACCTCAAAAACCTGTGAGATGGCCATGACCGATGCCGTTGGCAAAAATTATACCTCAATCATCAAACTATTGGATGAGGTGTCCCAATAATCACCTGGCGATCCTTAATTTGTGCTGCTAAGCCAGCATTAACATGTCAACAACTTTTAATCCTCCTACCCGTGTGCTAATGGGTCCCGGACCATCCGACGCCCATCCGCGGGTATTGCAAGCCATGGCCCGGCCACTGATTGGCCACCTGGACCCTGAATTCATCCGGCTCATGGATGAAGTCAAACAAATGATCCAGGATACGCTCTACACCAGCAACCATTTGACCTTCGTCGTCTCTGCCCCGGGCAGTGCAGGAATGGAAACCTGCCTGGTCAATCTCCTGGAACCAGGCGATGAATGCATTATTTGCATCAATGGCGTGTTTGGCACCAGGATGGCCGATATTGCATCCCGCTGCGGAGCTACCGTTCACAAAATAGAAACCGAGTGGGGAAAAATAACCGAACCCGACCAGGTGCGGGCGGCACTGAAGGTCTGCCCGAAACCCAAGTTGCTTGCTCTGGTCCATGCGGAAACATCCACCGGAGCCTTACAACCCATCCGGGAAATCAGTGATCTCGTGCACGAAGCTGGATCCTTACTGGTGGTTGACGCTGTCACTTCCTACGGTGGCGTACGCCTGCATATGGATGAATGGGGTATCGATGCGCTGTATTCCGGGTCTCAAAAATGTCTTAGCGCACCTCCCGGTCTGTCTCCGGTAAGCTTCTCCCCGGCAGCAGTCAAGGCATTAGAAAACCGCAAAACGAAAGTACAATCGTGGTTTTTGGACCTGACGATGGTGAAGAATTACTGGGAAGGATCGCGGCGCGCCTACCACCATACCGCTCCTGTATCCGCCATTTATGCCTTGCATGAAGCTCTGGCTCTGGTGATCGAAGAGGGCATTGAACACCGTTGGGACCGCCATCACGAGGTCCATTTGCTGCTTAAAGGCCAGTTAGAGTCCTTAGGGTTCCGGTATTTGGTGGAGGAAGATTACCGGCTTCCGAATCTAAATTCAGTTTTTCTTCCGGAAGGCGTGGATGAAGCCGTACTCCGGCAGCGTTTGCTCCATGAATATAATATTGAGGTAGGAGGCGGACTCGGTGCATTTGCAGGCAAAATCTGGCGCATTGGACTGATGGGCGAAAGTTGCACGCCAAATCATGTGCATATGCTTACCGGTGCCCTGCGGGCGCTTTTACCCTAAGCAATTGCCAACCATTAACCTGGCTTCCGACAGCCCGAATATTTAGAATTAACCGGCTGGTTCACTTTCTGAAGAAGACTGAGTCTTCATACGTTCGCTTGCCTTGCGCTCAATGCTTCTCCAGGCAGTTACAAATCCCATGGCCTTACGCATTTCATACAGGGTCTTCTGGACTTCTTGGCGAACTTTTCGGGTACCAGTATAAATGACTTCATCAACAAACCCTTTCTGATTTTCGTAATGGGCTCTGCGTTCACGGATCGGGTCAAGAAATGCATTCAAGGCTTTTGCCAGTTTTTCTTTCACCTCAACATCACCGACAGTACCCTTTTGATACCGAGTTTTAAGGTCCGTGATTTCCTTCTGGTCCGGATTAAAAATATCATGGTAAATGAACACCGGATTGCCCTCTACCCTACCTGGAATATCGGCCCGGATCCGATTTGGATCGGTAAACATGCCCATGACCTTCTTATCGACCATTTTGGGGTCATCCGATAGATAGATGGTATTATCCAGTGATTTGCTCATTTTGGCACCGCCGTCGGTACCTACCAGCGTAGGCACATCACCAACCAGTACTTCAGGAATGGGAAATACTTCTCCATAGAGGTGATTGAAGCGGCGGGCAATCTCCCGGGTAATCTCCACGTGAGCCGCATTATCTTTTCCAACCGGGACCAACTCCCCTTTTACGCATAAGATGTCGGCTGATTGCAGAACCGGGTAACCCAACAAACCGTAGGGCATTTCCGATTTGCCGGTATCCCGGGCCATATCTTTTAAACTGGGTATGCGTTCGAGGCGGGGTACGGTGACCAGATTCTGAAAGAGCGTATTCATTTCAGCCACTTCGGGGATCGCCGACTGCAGATAGAAAGTTGCCAGATCCGGGTCTATACCTGCAGCAATATTATCCAGTACCAGGTGCCGTGCGTTTTCAGCGGTTTTCTGAATGTCTTCCTTGCCATTTTTGGTGGTCAGCATGTGCAGGTCGGCAATGATAAAAAAACACTCATAGGTGCGGTGTAATTTGACACGATTCTGCAGCGTGCCGACATAATGCCCCAAATGCAATTTCCCGGTTGGGCGGTCACCGGTCAGGATCCTTTTCTTAGCATGTTCCATCCGGCAAAAGTAAAGAAATTCCTCCCCCATCCCATCTTTAATGCCCCTGCCGTATCAACCTATAGTTATGCAGCCTTGAGGTCTTTGGGATTCCTTTTCTCTTTCTCCTTTCTCCTTTCTCCTTTTCCCTTTATCCCCTCAGCCCCATTCTAAGCTCATTCCACCTTCAGGGTCGCTTCCTGCCATCCGGGCATACCCAACTCACGTGATCTCTGGGTCGGCAGACATCCCCCGGCATAGATTTTAAAATCACCCGGTTCGACCATCTGACTTCCGTCATTTAGAACCAGGGCAAGTTGTTTTGGCCCGATTGCAAACTGAACAGTTGTTTCCTCTCCAGGCCGGAGATGAATGCGCTTGACACCTTTTAATGAAAATAATGGCGTCGGAGATGACCCCTTAACATCGTGAATGTAAAGCTGAACGACCTCATCTGCTGGATAAGCGCCGCTATTCTTTACGGTTACAGAGGCAACTGTAGAACCATCAGGAGTTATCTCCGAAGCGGACAACTTTAGGTTATTGTATTCAAAAGTCGTGTAACTTAATCCAAAGCCAAATGGATATAACGGCTCAGCTTCCATATAGCGGTAAGTCCTCCCTGCCATGTTATAGTCTTCATAAGGAGGCAGTTGATCGAGGCTCTTAGGAAAAGTCACCGGTAGTCTTCCGGAAGGTGAAACCTTTCCAAAAAGAATGTCCGCAACGGCATGTCCCCCTTCCTCTCCAGGGTACCAGGCCATAATGACAGCGTCCGCAATCTCTTGTACTTCTGAAAGATTTAGCGGGCATCCTCCGGTAATAATGGCGATCACCGGCTTGTTATGTCCCTGTTTAAGCTTACGAAGAAATTCAATCTGGTGGGGAGGAATGATGTACTCGAGCATGTCTCCCGCATGGTCGGATGCAATGGCAGCCCCTTCCTCTCCTTCCAGAGCTCCGGTTATCCCCAAAACTGCAAAATTGGCATCACTGCCCGCAGCATTGCCGGTCGTCCAGTCAGCCGGATTGGTATTCGGGCGATCCAGTAGAATCCCTGTCCGGTATTGCAACTGGCTTCCCGGTGCAATGGCGGCAGAAATCCCTTCCAGAAAAGTGACCATTTCCGGATTGACGCCATAATAATTACCGATTAAAGCATCTACATTCGCGGCATTGGGTCCTGTGATGAAATACTTTGGCAAATCGTTTCTCAGTGGTAATACGCCGTTATTTTTAAGGAGAACAATCCCTTTCTCGGCTGTTTCGAGCGCCAATGCCCGATGTGCCGAGCTATTGATGACCTCCGGACCAATCTGGGCATAAGGATTATTTTCATCGGTGTCAAACATGCCTAATTTAAAGCGGGTTACCATCAGGTGACTGAGTGCCTGATCGATTTCGGTCTCAGTAATTAACCCGCGTTTGACCGCATCAACGAGCGACCCGTAGGAATTACCGCAGTTCAAAACGACTCCATTTCGAACGGCTTCTGCGGAGGCTTCAGCGGCATCTGCGGAAAAATGATGTCCGGAACGGCTATAAAAATCGGCGATAGCCCAGCAATCACTCAGGATATGGCCTTTGAAACCCCACGACTGAACCAGGATATCCTGTAACAACCGGTGATTGGCGCAACAAGGTTCGCCATCGGTAGCATTATATGCACACATAACTGCCTCCACGCCGGCATTAACGAGACTATGAAAAGCCGGGAGATACGTTTCGTTGAGGTCTTTTTCAGAAACTACCGCATCGAACTCATGTCTTAATTTCTCCGGTCCACTATGAACCACAAAATGTTTGGCACATGCCGCTGTCTTAAGGTATTGCGGATCATCTCCCTGCATTCCTCGGACAAAAGCAGCTCCAAGCTGACCGGTGAGGAAAGGATCTTCGCCATAGGTCTCTTGTCCTCGTCCCCAACGGGGATCTCTGAAAATGTTTACATTGGGAGACCAGAAGGTCAATCCTCCATATTGTTCATGATACCCCTGCTTTATCGCCGCATGATACATCGCACGTGCTTCATCGGAAATGGCATCAGCTACCCGGTAAATCAAACCAGGATCGAATGTTGCACCCAGACCGATCGCCTGTGGAAATACGGTTGCAGTACCAGAGCGCGCGATCCCATGGAGGGCTTCATTCCACCAATTGTAGGCAGGCAATCCCAACCGCTGAATGGCTGGCGCTGAATGCATCATTTGATCGGCCTTTTCTTCCAGGGTCATTCGACTGACCAAATCCGCAGCGCGGCGTTCATAACTCAGCCTGGTGTCCAAATAATCCGGGGACTGTGCCATGCACCAGCTTCCCAGAACCATTACTATTAATGCAGGTAAAATTTTCTTAAGCTTCATATCAGGTATTTTAATTGGTGGATCTTCCCCAAATGGTGTTGGAAAGTAAATTATTGATTCAAAAGTGCTTTGAAAAGTTAGCGGGCACTTTTTTATCAAAAGAAAACCTGAATCAGCCTCTCCGGTGATCTAATTCACCAATGAAGTCCTGTTACCTACGGTAATTCGCTGTATCAAAAATAGAAGGTAATTATGATCCCTGCGATACAATCCAGAATGCCCTTATTGATTTTCACCCTATTCTTCCTGGTTCTTGCATGCAACCAGACATCACCTGACAAAGAAGCCCAATCGACCGCAGCCGAAAACGTAAACCGGTATTGCCTGGTATGCCATACAAGCCAGAACATACCGGAAGAAAATCTGATTGCACCGCCACTGGAAGCCGTAAAACGTCGCTATCTGACGGAATATCCGGACCGGGATACATTTATACTGCATATGACCTCTTTCTTAATGCATCCGGACCAGGAGAAAGCACTCATGTTTGGCGCCGTCCGCCGGTTCCAGGTAATGCCAAAGCAACCGGTAGATAGTGCTACGGTTATGCAGATTGCTGCTTTCATTTACAGCAGGGAATTGGACAAACCAGATTGGTTTGAAGATCACTACCTGGAAAATCATCCCGAAGGATCAACGGATTTACCTGCATATGGAGAACTATTTTCCCATCTTGATCAATCTATGGACCTGCATCTGAATGATGGAGTAAAATGGAACGTAAGTCCAGCTATCAAGGATAAAATTCAAGGGATACAAGCTTATTTGAGCGGTCTGAAATCAGAAAACTCCATCGAAGATTACCCCGTATTGTCACAAGCCCTGCGGTCTAAATTGCCAATGCTCCCTAGCGAAGAAGATCCCGCCATCCAAGCTTACGCCAGGTACCAGGATATTTTGGAACAAAAGATAGCCTACCTGGAGCAAGCTGACTCTAAAGAGCAGGGTGAGTTTGCATTGTTGGGTATTATCAAACAGGTGTATCTATTCGACGCCTATTTTCAAAGTACACAGTAACATTTAGCATTAATATATAGGATATCCTATTTGTTAATCACAATACCTGGCAACTAAGTCACTTTTATCATCAATATATCCGAGGTATCTTCTGAGATCAGCTATTTGCTTTGGGCATAATGTCACCGGAGGCAGATCATCAATATCAGGTGGAGGTGTTGGAGCCCACAAAAAACCACTGGAGTGGTGTCGATAACTGTATAAAGAAGGATCAAGTTGGGCTATGCAATCAGTGTACATTTGTATCCATCGCGGCAGGCCCTCCAGTAGGCTATACAGGTCACTCTTAGCTTTTTTACATCTTGAGCTTTCTTCCGGTGGTGCCGGCCTGTTTCTTGAAATAATTGAGGAAATCACATAGGCGTATATATCACTTTTTTCAACTTCAAACCATTCCGGCACCCTTTGGGACCTATATGTTTGAACAATTTTATTGATGACTTCCTGAATCAACAAGCCAGAAACCGATGATCGATATTTTGCGGGAATGGTTCTACAAATATTTTGTGTAACACTTGTTACCGGCGTTCCGTTTCCGGCAAGTAGCAGGGCAGAAATATCGGTGGCCATAGAAAAATTGGGCACTTCCTGAGCTATTGAAACGAAATGGGGAATTACAATAAAAAATAGTAGGTTAAAAATGTATGATTTCATGACATTTAAAATTGAATTCACACAAAATAAAAGCACTAAAACCTATAACTAATCAACCTTTTGGTTGATTTTAGCGATTAAATTGAATTTGTTATGATCGCCATGGAACAGACCATGCGATGGTTCGGGCCCAATGACCCGGTTTCATTACGGGACATCCGCCAGGCTGGGTGTACCGGGATAGTTACTGCCCTGCATCATTTACCCGTAGGTTTAACCTGGACGAAGGAGGAGATCCGGATGCGTCAGGCCATGATTGAAGCAGAGGGAATGAAGTGGGCGGTGGTTGAAAGCCTGCCTGTTCATGAAGACATCAAAAAAAGAAGCGGTCATTACCAGGAATACATCAACAACTACCAGGAGAGTTTGCGCAACCTGGGTGCGTGCGGAGTACGGGTAATCACTTATAATTTTATGCCTATTCTGGATTGGGTCCGTACCAATCTGGAATACGTCGTAGAAGATGGAAGCCGGGCACTCCGATTCGAATTAGAAGCATTGATTGCTTTTGACCTTTACATGCTGCAAAGACCCAATGCCGGGCAGGAATATGCCCCTTCCCAGGTAGCCATGGCCAAAGCCTATTACGATGCCTTAAGCGATTCTTCGAAAAAAGAACTATACGACACCATCCTTCAGGGACTTCCAGGCAGTGAAGAATCGTTTACGAGAGAAGAGGTACTTGCTGCATTAAACCAATATGAACAGATCCAACCCCAAGACCTTAAAAGCCATTTATTCGAATTCCTGAAAGCGGTCACGCCGATAGCTGAAGAAGCCGGGGTGGTATTGGCAATCCACCCTGACGACCCTCCTTTTTCAGTCATGGGTTTGCCGCGTATCATGAGCACCGAACAGGATATAACCGATTTAATACATGCCGTTCCTTCCATGGCAAACGGACTCTGTTTCTGCACCGGCTCTTACGGAGCCAGACCGGATAACCATATAGCCGAAATGGCCGCAAAATTTGCCGACCGCGTTTACTTTCTGCATTTGCGGAACACAAAACGGGATTCCGAAGGGCATTTTTTTGAAGCGAACCACCTGGAGGGAGACACCAATTTGCCAGAGGTAATTTACCAAATGGTCCTTGAAATGCAACGCCGCAAAAAATCGATTCCGGTCCGTCCTGACCATGGTCACCAGATGCTTGATGACCTGGGCAAGAAGACTTATCCGGGGTACAGTGCGATCGGCCGGTTAAGAGGGCTCGCAGAAATAAGAGGGGTTGAAGCCGGAATTCAACTCATGCTTAAAGCACAACAATCCGCATGAACCCGGTGGGAATGCTGCTCATTGCAGGCTTAGGCACCGGCTTGGTTCTGATCTGGTTTTTTTTATTCAAAAAAACCAAAACACCGGCAATGAAACCTTTTCTGCCGGTATGGCGGGAATACCTCACCAAGGAGGTGCAGTTTTACCGCAATCTTTCATCGGACGAGCGGCTTCAGTTTGAATCAAGGATACAATCTTTTCTCCAGGCTGTAATCATCACCGGCGTTGGCACCGACATCAATGACATCGATCGCTTGCTGGTGGCCACCAGCGCCGTCATCCCGGTCTTTCATTTCTCCAATTGGACCAGATATCCCAATTTGGATGAAGTATTGATCTACCCGAACGCATTTCGTGAAGGCGATTATGCCACGCAGGGAGAAGACCGCAATGTATTGGGCATGGTGGGCTGGGGCCCAATGAACCGTAAAATCATTTTTTCACGACCTTCCCTGCATCGCGGATTTGAACAAGAAGGCCTGACAAATACCGGCATTCATGAGTTCATCCATCTGATCGATAAGGCGGACGGTGCCACGGATGGTGTGCCCGAGTACTTACTGGAAAAACAATATGTTTTACCCTGGATTCAATTGATTTACCAGGAAATTGAAGCCATCCGTTCGGGCAAATCAGATATTCCTCCCTATGGTGCTACAAATCAAACCGAGTTTTTTGCGGTTGCCGGCACTTATTTTTTTCAGCAACCCCACCGGTTTGCATCCGAGCATCCGGAGCTTTTCCAAATGCTTGAAGACATTTTCAACAGCACTCTTAACAAGCACCAAAAATAAATTTTGAACGGGATGATGACCTGTTATCATTTTAAGGTCTTTTCCGAAATGCTTGTTAAATGGCTGACACGACTGAAAACAAAAACAAATTCTTCTACTGGTATTTCATGGGTACCGTGGCACTGGGTATTGGAATGATCATCGTTTATGTACTCATGAACTGGCTACATCACAATTCCTGATCGACCTCAATAAACCCAGAAGTGTCCCGTCGAAAAAGCCGGTGCACCAGACCTGTATCTCATTCTCTACCGGATTGAGCCTGTCCGGTAAAAGTAGCGTCATATTCGGGGTTTAAGGTCTCTGGAATTGGAGCATTCGTGGCCTGCCACCAATTACTCAGCATAGCTTTTAAGGTATCCTCAACCGGCAAGTTTCTTTGATCAAGATTCTCTGATTCTCCCGGATCAGTCGATAAATCATACAACTCATAGCTGTGGTCTTCCATGTAGTAGAGCAGTTTCCAGTTGCGATACCGCAATGAAGATCCCGGCCTGGTCCGGAATAACCGATCCCGGCTTTCATCTTCTCCCTCCCGATAAGCTTCCAGATAAACCGGAAAATGCCAGTACAGGGCCCGGTCCGCTAATGGTTGCTTTTCCAGCAATAGATTTTTTAAAGAAACACCGTCAGTCCGTAAATCCGAATGGATACCAACCAGATCCAGGATGGTAGGAAACAGATCAAGCTGACTGACGGGAGATGAAATGGACGCTCCCTCGGGAATAACTCCAGGCCAATAAAACAGGAGCGGCACGCGAACGCCTCCTTCATAATAGCTTCCCTTACCTGCTCTCAGAGGACGCTGACGGGAAAGGTAGGATATACCACCATTGTCTGAGGAAAAGATGACCAGGGTATTCGAGTCAAGGCCCAGACTATCCACCCGATCCATCAATCGGCCAATATTCCAATCCAGGCGGGTAATCAGTGCAGAATAATCGGCATTGCTTCCTTGTCCGTCCACCGCTGGCTTACTCATGTAGTGACGGACGAGATCTTTTTCACCTTGTAAAGGCGTATGGATAGCAAAGAATGGCAGATACAGAAAAAAGGGTTTCTGATGGGACTCGGTAATATAACGGATTGCTTCATCCGTAAGCCGGTCGGTAAGATATTCCCCGGGAGGCCCATCCGGCAACGCGACATTGGAATAGGGACTAAAATAACTTTTCGGATGCCCGGCAGCGCTCCCTGCTATATTCCGATCAAATCCCTGACTGCGTGGATCATTTCCGATGTGCCATTTACCCATTGAGCAGGTCTCATATCCTGCTTGCTGCAATGCCTCGGCTATAGTAAGAAAACTATCTGCCAGGATCATCGTGTTCGTAGCAGGAACTAGTTTTCTTGTCCGTCTGTCGCCGCGTTCTGCCGGGCTGACCGTATAAATACCATGTCTTGGTGTATTTAGCCCGGTTAACAGGCAGGCTCTGCTGGGCGCACAGTTTGCCGCACCGGCGTATGCCTCAGTGAAAAAAGTGCCTCGTCGGCTAAGCGCATCAAGATTTGGAGTCTCATAATACTGGGATCCCATAAAAGCGACGTCTTTCCAACCGAGATCGTCCGCCAGAATCAGAATTACATTCGGAGGATTCCGGTCCATCGAGCTATGACAGGATAGCTCTACTATTGCCAACCCAATAAAGAGCAATTTCCAACATTTGGATCTCCTAACGGGTGTTCCCTTGAAATAATTTGCCATCAGGGAAGTTAATGATAATGGATTCGAAACCGGGAAAAAATCATCAGGAGTTGCCTCCCAACGGGATTTCGAGTAATTTGAATGGGCGTGTAATCACTAATTCGTTGAAAACAATCCGAGACATACCCGTATTTTGGCTTATCGCCTTGCTGGCTAGCATTGCTTCACAGGCCATAGCACAAGCCCAGTCATTAAATGTGAATGATTTTGTACTGTCAGGAGATACCAGACAACTTGGCGACCGGTGTTTCCGTCTGACTGAGGCGGTAGACTGGGCTTCCGGTTCGATTTGGTATAAGGCGCCCATTCGTCTGGATGCTTCTTTTGAAATGCAGTTGCATTTAATGTTAGGCTGTGATGATCGTACCGGAGCGGACGGTATGGTTTTCGTGTTTTCTCCCTATGCCCAGGTAACCGGTCGTCCCGGAGAAGGCATGGGTTTTTCCGGATTGTATCCCTCATTGGGCATTGAAATTGATACCTGGGAAAATGAACACCTTTCCGATCCACCCCAGGACCATGTAGCCATTCTCCAGCACGGGTATGTAGATCATCTTTTCAACCTTGAAGGACCGGTGGTCATCAAGAATGTGGAAGATTGTCAACTGCATGATTTTGATATCCGGTGGGATGAGCCAAATAAGATCCTGAGTCTTCACCTCGACGGAGCCCGTATCATTACCTACCATGGTGATCTGGTCAAGGAACTCTTTGGAGGAAATCCAGTAGTTTACTGGGGCGTAACGGCTGCTACCGGCAAATTCAACAACCGACAGGAGATTTGTTTCGAGAAGCTTGAATTTAGTACCGTAGCCACACCTACCGTTTTTACGCCGGCGGAAGCTCGTGCATTGCTAGGCGGTAAGCTTTCCACCCTAGCCCATATCAGTTACCAAAGTGGTAGCACCAAACTTTTACCGGAATCGGAGCAGGAGCTAAACAAACTTGTGCAGCTGATGCGTATGAATCCTTCGCATAAGATCATCATCCAGGGGCATACGGATAATCAGGGTTCGTCTCAGGTAAACCAAAAATTATCGGAACAACGTGCTCAGACCATTGCTGATTTTCTGATCGCACGCGGGATAAGACCGGATCGCATTCAGGTTCAGGGCTTAGGTGAAGATTTCCCGGAACATTCCAACGATACACCAAGTGGACGGCTTAAGAACCGCCGCATTATGGTACAACTTTACAAACCGAAAGCCTGAACGACCGGGAAGAGGCGTTACTTTATTGAAGTGGTTACTGCTTAGTAGTGTTATGTCCACACTACCCTATCTCACCCAAACGGTCTTTACATTGACGAATTCGCGGATACCATGGTGTGACAACTCCCGGCCAAAGCCACTGAGCTTGATCCCCCCAAAGGGTAATCTGGGATCCGATTTTACCAGGCCATTCACGAA
This sequence comes from Lewinellaceae bacterium, assembly GCA_020636355.1. Lineage (GTDB taxonomy): Bacteria > Bacteroidota > Bacteroidia > Chitinophagales > Saprospiraceae > JAGQXC01. The sequence continues at coordinate 14,370 of JACJYB010000005.1, forward strand.
ACAGCTACCGGCCTGCAGATCTTGTTGTGCTATGCGCTGAGCCCGTCCCTTATCCCCCGAGAAGACTGCAGCTCCCAACCCAAACTCAGAATCATTGGCCAACGCCAGAGCATGCGCTTCACTTTCAGCGCGGATCAATGGAGCAACCGGTCCAAACAGCTCCTCCCGGAAGGCGGGCATGGCCGGGGTGACATCCGTCAGCACAGTCGGAGGATAATAGGCCCCTACTCCTTCCGGAATATTCCCTCCAAGAAGTATCCGGGCTCCCATTGCTACCGAACGCAGCACCTGATCATGAAGGTCATCCCTGAGATCAACTCGGGCTAAGGGACCTATTCCGGTGGCAGCCTGGGTAGGATCCCCGACGGTAATCTTTTCCATTTCACGAAGGAAAAGGTCGGTAAAAGCGTCGTATACTTCCGGCACAAGAATAAATCTTTTGGCTGCGATACATGATTGACCGGCATTAAGTAAACGGCTTTGTACACAGGTCTTCACAGCAAGCTCAAGGTCAGCGTCTGCAAGAATCAGGTAGGGATCGCTACCTCCTAGCTCAAGGACACATTTTTTTAGGTATTTGCCGGCTTCAGCAGCTACCGATCGTCCGGCAGCTTCACTGCCGGTCAGTGTTACCGCTTTTACCTTCGGGTGCGCAATCACCTCTTTAACTTTAGAAGAGGGTATAAGCAATGTGATAAATGCATCTTCGGGGAATCCCGCATCGCTAAAAAGTTGCTGGATAGCAATGGCACATCCGCTCACATTACTGGCATGCTTCAGCAATGCCGTATTTCCAGCCATCAGTGCGGGGGCAGCAAATCGGAACACTTGCCAAAATGGAAAATTCCAGGGCATAACGGCCAGGATCACACCCAGGGGCTCGTAAGCTACAAAGCTATCCGAAGCATCGGTCTCGATCCGTTCATTCTGCAGGAAGCGCTCGGCATGATCCGCATAATACGTACAGACCCAGGCACATTTATCCACCTCCGCCAGAGCTTCTCCCGTTCTTTTCCCCATTTCCATCGTCATTAATTTTGCGAGATCTTCCCGCTGGTGCCGAAGCAACTCGGCCAGCTTGATCATAAGGCTTTTTCGTTCTGAAAATTTTGAGCGCCGGTATGATTCCCAACATTGGTGCGAATGGTCTATGCATTCATTCACGTTCGAGGTTTCCGGGTAGTCCTTAATGGTGGAGCCATCAACCGGATTTATGGAATGGAACATGATCAAATTGTTTAAGCTAATCCGCAAGGTAATGCATTGGGCAGGATTTGCCAGCGATGCGACCGACTGATCTTAGGGTGATACCCATCGTCCTGCTCTCGAGCAGTCAGAATAGCCTGTTCCGGTCAATTATTCGGGAACCGGATCAATACCTAATTGTAGAGGGCAGCGAAACTGCACGATTCCTCCAGTTTATGGCGGGCCCGGGCAAGTCTCATTTTAACCGCCGAGATGGTTAGATTGGTTGTGCCGCTGATTTCTTTCAACGATTTGGATTCAAGGTATTTCATCCGGAAGATGTCACGCATATTTTGCGGCAAACGGTTAGCGGCATCAAGGAGCTGCGCGTAATGCATTTCGAGGTCCTGCAACTGCAAACATTCATCTTCATCTTCAGCCCGCATACCGGAAATAATTGGCGATACGTCATCCAGCTTCAGGCACGTGCTAGCTTTCAAGTGGTCCATGCATTCATTTTTCACGGAGCGGAATATCCAAAATTGAAAATATTGCTCTTCCCTTAGCTGTCCGATTTTGTCCAATGCATTAATGAAAACATCCTGGGCAATATCGAAGGCTGCCTCTTTGTCAGCGGTCAGTTTTAATGAATATTGGAATAAACGCGGAAAGTACCGGCTATAAAGTTGGGAGACAGCAGTTTGATCTTTATCCATCTTAATTTGGCGAACCAGATCGGCGTCGGTAGAAAGAGTTGCTTGCATGGTGCAATGTTTCATGCAAATGTAGATGCTAACAACCTCGCGAATACGAGGGTTTCAGCGTAATTTGAGTCAGGAGATTTGCGTATTTTTTCTACGAGATTTTCGTAGGTCGCAAGAAGGATAATTTATTGCCCAGGATCGATGAGCTTATTTTTCATGGCATAGCGGACCAGTCCTGCCGTGTTTTTAAGATCCAATTTTTCAAGGATATTGGTTCGGTGTGTATCCACTGTCCGAATGCTAATAAAGAGTTTATCGGCAATTTCCTGATTGGAATATTCTTCGGCAATCAAACGCAGGACTTCAATTTCTCTCTTGGTTAAAGGACTGCGTTCAGGACTGCTTTGCGTCTTACCCCGGATTAATTGATGCAAAATGGTCTGTGATACATGCTGCGAATAGTAGGTGTCTCCCCGTGAAACCGTCCGTATGGCCTGCAATAACTCGGTAGCCCCAGCTTCCTTTAAAAGATATCCGGAGGCACCTGCCTCCAGCATTTTCAGGATATAGGTTGATTCGTCATGCATGGAAAGCACAAGCACCGGTAATTTGGGATATTTTTCCTTGATCCATTTGCAGATAGCCTCACCCGGCATACCAGGCATATGAATATCCAGGATAACCAGATCACAAGCGGGCAGGTTTTCACACTGATTGATCACCTCCTGACCCGATGAAGCCTGTCCCACAACCTGCAGGTCGGGCTCTTGCGCGAGGAGGGAAACCAATCCGTCACGGAAGATCTTATGGTCATCTGCTATGAGGATCCTAATCATATTACCGGTATTTCCACCAAGGCCAACACCCCTTTACCGGGCTGGGATTCCAACACAAATGTGCCTTCGAGAGACCGGGTCCGGTTGCGCACGTTTCGCAGGCCGATACCACTGTCAGCCGGATCCAGATTGCTCATTCCTGTCCCATCATCTTCCACACTTAACGTCAGATTTCCGCCATCCGAAGATAATTGCATGTGGATATGGTTTGCCCGCGCATGTTTTAAAGCATTGTGAAGCAATTCCTGTGCAATCCGGTAGATGCCCAGTTCTTTAGCCTGTTCCAGCCGGGGCACCGACTTGGGAGCATAGTAGGTGATCTCCAATCCTGGCTGTTCCATGCGTTCACACAAACTTTTCAAGGCAGGCGAAAGCCCAAAATCAAGCAGCGATCCCGGGATCAGGGCGTGGGAGACCGCCCGTATTTCCTTGGACACGGTATGGATCAGGTCTTTAAGTTCGCTTGCTTTATCGGGTTCACCCGGAGAAGGCGGGGAAATGCTCTGATCCACTTTTAGTTGAATAGCAGACATTAGCGGTCCCAAACCATCATGCAATTCTCTGGCCAAACGCATACGTTCAACCTCTTGTCCTTCGACCATAGCCTCCAGATTTTTATGCTCTAACTGCTTCAGTTCAGTCACGTCGGATGTAATGACCAAAATCCCGCCGAGCATTGGCTTTCCCCAAATGTTGAGGTATTTACCGGCCTCGGTTCGGGAAGCGAAAATGCGAAAAGGTTTGAAGTTCGTAGAAGTCTGCTTGTGAATGACTTTATACAATCCTTCTACAGCAGAAAAGAGCTCCCGGTAGGATTTTTTTTCAAGCGGCAGTTGCGGATCCAATTGTAAATGCATGAAAACATGCTGGTTGTGCCATTGTTCCATTTTGAATTCGTCCAACAATACCAGACCAAATGGCAATTGAAGGACAATGTGTTCATTCAATAATGAGCTATCCAAAGATCCGTATTAATTCATCAGCTATTTGATTCTTCAATCCAATATCCCTTTTCCCCGGACATCAGGCAAAATCCATAACAAAGGAAATCCGCCTCTTCGTTCAATTTATGCTTTTGATAAAATTCGATGCGCACATTCTCAATGGACACCGTTTTTTGCAAATCCGGAATATGGATCATACCCTGTAATGGAACCATCCTTAGGGTATACCCCCGTCTTTTCAGATCTTCAATCAACAACGCCCTCAATCCGACAATTTCCATAACGTGCATGAATCGTTTCTGGAAGAGACTGAATATCCTGAACTGGTCACTGCATTAATTCCAATGGGGATTTAAGACTTTTAGAAAGGTCAAACCGTAGAGTTCAAATTCACCTTCATATTTCTGACGATAGGTGTCCTGCAGGTTTTGACGCTGTTCTTCATCCATCAGGATGAGTTCCTCCGGGTCGATGGCGTTTTCCATATCCCTTTCAGCCAACCGGTCACACAATTCTTCCCAGAAAGCATCATCCTGGAAATTGGCCAAAAATTCAAATGCCTCCGCCTGGAGATCGTCTGCAAGAGCCAGGTTACCATCCGTAGAAGTGCTGTGAACAAAATCCAGTCCTTCTTTCCACGCCGCTTTCATAAAAAGGTGCAGCAATTTGTCCAGCGCAACTGCCTCTTCCTGATCCAGCGTCTCACCGTTCTCATGGATCCACTTGGCCCAAAATAATGTCTTCAACAATATTCGGTATTGGGCTTGCGACATCTTAGCCATAATCTCTGCGTTTAGTTTTTCCAATTGATTCCTTCCGAAAGCGGGTGCTTTCACCGCTGCCGATAACCAGCTAGCTGAACTGTGAGTAAGTTATATTTTTACATTAATAATTCATATATATATTGAAAAAAATAATCTCACTTTAATCGTTCCTAACCTATTTGCTCCAAAACCAAATCTTCGTACCTGGCCGATCTGTCAGCGATATTTTAGCGGGATAACCAGTTTTAGTCCGGACCAAACGGCATTAACCGACGCAACTTTAACATCCACAAGGCGGTGGAAAATGGCCAGATCACGAATAACATCTTCGGTCACGTCAGAGGTCCAACCCGATGACTTTTTTGGCCACGACACCCAGATCACACCGTTTGCTACAATTAACGTCCTCAACCAGGGGAGGTCTTCGGTGAGCTTATCCTTTTTTGTGACAAAATAATGGATGATATCCAGGTCAGGTTCAGGCCGGGTGCACCAAAGAATTCCTTCCGGCATTTCATCAAAATAGGTGAGGTAATCGACCGGTTGGTTCAGACAGCAGATGCGCAGGTCTGCCTTAAATCCCAGCTTTTTGGCAAGCGGGGTGCTTTTAGGTTGCATGCTAACTCCATTTAATGCTGGAATACCTGAAAACCCGAAACCAGTGATTGTCTTCTCACATCCCTCAGAAGGATCTCCAGGGGCTTTGATTCAGCTATTGAAATATCGGATTCGTCGTATTCCTGCCGCTTGATTCAATAATACCAATTAAATTTACGTTTAACATAATATTAACGCTGGTAGCAAATGAAGTACACCATCCAATCGATTGTTTTAATGCTGCTGCTTCTGGGTTCACACCGCCTTTCTGCTCAGGAGGGTATACAACGCGCAGAAAATGTCTACACTGTCGACATCGAGGATTTGACTCAGTATGGAATCGATACCGGCTATCTGGTACCTGCTGGTCTGCCTACCGGTATGTACGCCCCTGATTTTTATGCTACGGACCAGCGTGGGGAGTCATTCAGACTTTCCGATATCTATAAAGATCATCAAGTAGTTCTGATGTTTTACCGTGGACACTGGTGCAGCATCTGCAATGCCCAATTGCAAAAATTATCGGATTCACTGGATCTGCTGGAAGACAATGAAATCAAAGTGATAGCAGTTACTCCTGAGTCAATGGCTGGTGTTTCCATTATGTCCCGGTCTGTGAATGCCCGATTTTCAATCGTCTCTGACACCACCCATATCATCCTTGATGCTTATGGAGTTACCTTCCATGCCACAGAAGATTATACCGAAAGGATTGAAAAAAGCGCCATCATCAAGCCCACGGAAGATCTGGCGCATCATCAGGCCATTTTGCCGGTCCCGGCTACCTACCTGATCGATCGCGGGGGGGAAATTATTTATGCGCATTTTGACCCAAACTACCGCAAACGGGCATCCATTCGCCAAATCCTTAATTTCCTCAACTAGCCGGTACTAATCATCCTTTTTCGCCGGATGTGGTAAAACTGAACCTGATCCCTTATTTTTGTCCGCTTATCGGATCAATAAAGGTATGATTAAATCAAATTTGACGCTCCGTCTGATCATTGCCATCTGGGCCATCTCCCTACTCCCGGCTTGTCAGCCACCTTCTGAAGATCTCGTGGTTGAACCATTCAAGGTCATCGGTTTAACGGTTATTTCCAGTTTGCAGGATCAACAAAACACGACCGACATCGGAATATTCTGGGGCCAGCTTTATGCACAAAAAATTATGGATCGCATACCCAACAAACTAAGTAACGATGTCTACATCGTTTATACCGATTATGCGAATAATCCGGATGAAGGCTTCCGGATCATCATGGGCGCAAAAGTAAGCACTCTTGATAGTATTCCGGGTGGTCTCACAGGTCGTACCATTGGGGGAGGAAACTATAAAAAGTTTATTGCTCACGGACAAATGCCGAACGCCATCAATACCTTATGGAGTCAGATCCGGTTAATGGACACCTCCCGGTTGAACCGGGACTATCGTTCTGACTTTGAAGTTTATGGCCGGGACCGGAGTTCCCCGGATGCGGAAGTGGGTGTCTTCATTTCGGTGAAATAATCCAAATTACCTGAAATAAAAAAGCCACCTGGTCAGCTTGATCCGGTGGCTTTTTTATTGTTTCGCGAAGATAATTACATCTTCTTCATCCACATTTCAATGGCTTTTTCGTTCAACCGGACGTAATCCTGGTTATTGGCTTCCTTGGCCAACTCCATGGAACGTTTAGCCGTTTCCACAGCTCCTTTGTAGTCTCCATTTTCAGCTTGTAGCTGAGACTTCAACCGAACGATCCAATAGCGCTCCGGACCCATGGATAAGCATTTATTAACCCATTCCAGAGCTTGTTTGGCATCCTTTCCTTCATTAAAGTAATAGCTCGCTGCGGCATAGTAATCGTTTGCCGAAGGACCTGCCATGGTACGATCTATACTTGCCATAACCGCCTGGTCCGTGTTCAACTCAATTGGAAATTTAACCAAAGTGTTTTCCCAGCTGATAACCAGGTGGGCGCTTTCCGAACGAATGTGATCGATCCCGATGGTCAGTGTTTCAACAGGCGTTGTAATTTTCTCACTATTTACCGTCAGGGTCACCAAAGGAGTCTCTTCCATATAGGCCATCCAGTTGGAGGTGGAATACGGATAGAGCATGATTTGCCATTCGTCCATGCCAGGTTTGGCCAGCAAGGCATAAGATCCGGCTTTTACGGCGGTTCCACCTATGGTTACATCACCACTAAAGGTCAATTTGGTAGCCGAATTTGCTCCGACTCTCCAGAACTCCCCATACGGTAATAAATCGCCAAATACTTTACGTCCTTTTACACTTGGACGAGAATATTCGATCTCAATATTAATGAGACCCACATTTTGCTTCACGGTTCCGGTTGGGCTTGCTGCCGGTGTGCTAATCTGTCCAAAACCAAATCCGGTCAGGAACAACAGCAGAAAGAGAACAATTGCAGTTTTTTTCATAGTTGACATTTTTTAAAAGGCTCTTTAAGGCGCAAAAATACGCTAATCCCACCGGCCAGAATCAACTTAACACAATCTTAACAAGCATAGCAAACTGCCTGCACCGGTAAGTTTTTTTCGCTACATTTATCGTGATTCAAGAGTCGTCTCGCTGGCTAAGTACCAGGTATTGAATGAGGTACAATCTGTAAATGGATATATTGTACGATACTTAAAAATGATTACAACTGAGTCGCTGTCCAGACGAGATGATTAATTTGGTTGAGCTAAAAGTTTTATTATTCTTATGAAAAGACGTCAATTTCTTCGTGACACTACACTCTCCCTGGCAACATTACCTTATATCCATCGTAACCTGGCGCCTGAGGAGGTAATCCTTGGGCATAATGACCATCGTTACCGGCTGGATAGGCACTGGGGCGACCTGAATCCACACGTAATACCTGTTAAAGATTGCCATGAAATGATTCAGGACAAACAAGGCAGGATATTCCTGCTAACCAACGAAACCAAAAACAATGTGATCATTTACAACAAAGATGGGAAGCCCATAAAGACCTGGGGGACCACTTATCCCGGGGCACACGGCTTAACGCTATCCGAGGAAGGGGGCGAATCATTTTTGTATATCTGCGACAACAATCGGCATGAAGTCATCAAAACCACACTGAATGGCCGGGAAATCATGGTTCTACCCTATCCGGCGGAAAGTGGCAAATACGAAAGTGCTGACAAATACATCCCCACCGAAACGACCATAGCTCCAAACGGAGATATCTATGTGGCGGACGGCTATGGGTCTCAATACATCATCCACTATGACAGTCAGGGCAAACTAAAGAATGTTTTTGGCGGTCGTGGGCCATCACCGGCTAATTTTGACAATGCCCACGGAATCGCGCTGGATACGCGCATGCCGGGCGAACCAACTTTGCTGATTACCGCCCGTCAGCAGAATAAGCTGAAGCGATTCAGTCTATCCGGTGAACTGATCAAAGAAATTCCGGTACCAGGCGCATACATCTGTCGGCCGGTTATCCACGGAGATTATGTCTATTGTGCTACACTCATCTCGCACCTGCCTTGGGACTCAGGTTCTGGCTTTGTCACCATTCTGGACAAAAACGATCAGGTCGTGAGTGTTCCCGGAGGCTCAGCACCTGCCTACACCAATGGTCAGCTGGACCCATTATTCCAAACGGTCCAGGCCTTCAAGCACCCGCATGACGTTTGTGTCGATGAAGATGAAAATCTTTATATAGCCCAATGGAATTCCGATAAAGTCTATCCATATAAACTCACCAGAGTCGCATGATACGATTGTTCGCCGGGCTCTTATTGATCCTGGTTGTATTACCGGTAGCTGGTCAGGATTCTTTATTCCCGGAGCCTGTTTTTGAAAATGGGAAGGAAGGCTATGCATGCTACCGGATCCCGGCGATCGTTCAATCGCCGGATGGCAGGCTTCTTGCTTTTTGCGAAGCTCGCAAAACCGGTTGCGATGACTTTGGTCAGGTGGACATCGTGATGAAAGAGAGTAGAAATCATGGCAAGTCCTGGTCTTCCTTGCAAGCAATTGCTACCAATGGAACCGTGAAAGCCGGCAACCCGGTACCGGTATGGGATCTTTTGGATCCCCGCTACCCAAAGGGCCGATTATTTCTTTTCTTCAATACGGCTTCCGAGTCCGAGTGGAGCATCCGGTCAGGCAGGGGTGTCACCGAAATTTGGTTTCAGACCAGTGCAGACTTAGGTAAATCGTGGTCAAAACCGCAGAACATAACCCTACAGGTCCACCATCCCAACCAACCCGATTATAGACCGGAATATCAGGACCCAAAAGATTGGCGAACCAATGCATTGGGTCCGGGTCATGGCTTACAACTTATTCATACGCCTTATCGCGGAAGATTATTTATTCCAGCCAATCATTCCGCAGGAGAGCCACAAGACAGTTTTGCTGATTATCATGCTTATGGCTTCTACAGCGATGATCATGGGAATACCTTCCATCAATCGGAGGAGGTGACTGATCCGGGATCAAACGAATCCATAGCAACGGAGTGGACAGATGGTACCGTGATCCTGAACACAAGGCAGCAAACCGGTCGCCAACGCCAGCGATTGATCAGCATCAGCCATGATGGCGGAGCGCACTGGGATACCAGTTATTACGATGCTTATCTTCCTGATCCGGTCTGCCAGGCAAGCACGCTATTTTTTGCGGGTGAAAAGGAAAAAGCATTGCTATTGAGCAATCCGCAATCGGTATCAGGCCGGAATAACCTGGTTTTGAAAGCCAGTTTGGATGGAGGTGCGCACTGGACAGAATCCCGCGTCGTATGGTCTGGAAATGCTGCTTATTCGGATCTCGTGCAACTCAATCCAAGAGATGTTGGAATATTGTTCGAGCAAGGGAATCAGGGAGGCATCTTTTTCACCAAGGTCTCCTGGACATGGCTGATGGAAGGCAGGAATGCTGCGCTTCTGGAATGGATCAAACCGGCTAAATCGGCCGTTGAGGATCGTTTATCGCTCGCAGCCCCCCAAATAAATCCGCCCAACTGTTTCTTTCAGGGACGCATGTTCCTGGAGATTAAAAATGGATTGCCTGGTAACCGGTATTATTATACTGAAGACGGTAGTGAACCCGATGAGCACGCCCACAGGTATTACCAACCCATAGAAGTAAAAGCTTCTACTGTATTGAAAATCAAGGCTTTTAACGACTCATACCTTCCCAGTCCGGTGGTTACCAGGACATACTTTAAATCACATGACTTAGCTGCTTTGGAGGAAGTCTCCCTGGAGGAGGCTCCTTCACCAACCTACCCGGGACAAGGAGCTACCACCCTGCAGGATAGAACGTTGGGCAGCAATAATTTCGGAGATGGATCCTGGCTGGGCTTTGAGGGCAACGACTGCATCCTATATTTTCGGTACAATCGTCCGGTTACCTTATCGAAACTTACCGTAAGCTGTCTGAATGCCCCGGCTAGCTGGATTTTACCCGCTGAGAAAATTGAGGTTTATACCTCAGCCGACGGCAAACGATTTGATTTTTGGGATGAGGTCTTCCCTCAGGTTTCCGGCAACGACGGGACTGTTTTTACCACCATGGAGCTGACCGGCCGCAAAGAACGCTTCTTAAAAGTGGTGATAAAAAATTCAGCGGTATTACCTGAGGGTCATCCTGGCGCTGGACAGCCCGCATGGCTGTTTGTGGATGAAGTTGTCGTAGAATGAACGGTTCACCTGAAATGATTACATTTATTGCAAAGCTTTAACCTATGGCCTGGCTGGAGTTCCTCGGAAGATTTCACCCTGTATTTTTGCATCTACCCATTGGTTTGTTGGTCGGAGCACTAGGATTGGAACTTCTTAACCAAAAGACCAAATCTACCGGATTAAATGCTGCCATCCTGTCTCTGTTATTCTGGGGAATGATCACGGCCATCATCACAGCTATGCTTGGCTATTTTCTGCAATGGGAAGGGGGGTATGAAGAACGTTTGTTGAACATTCATAAGATATTGGGAATCAGCACTTCTGCTTTATCTGTTGTCGTATTCCTTCTGCGGAAATTTGGTACCAATCGCAGAATTTATTTATCTGTTTTCGCACTAACCACCGCAGTATTGCTGCTAGCAGGTCATTTCGGCGGCGCACTAACCCATGGCAGTTCATACCTCACCGACAAAATGCCAAATGGGTTGAGGTCTGTATTAGGACTTCCTCCCAAGGCTGCACCTGAGGCTGAAGCTGTTGCAGTAGATGCCAGTTCCCTCGTATTTCAGGATGTTATTCAGCCCATTTTCCGTCAAAAATGTACCAGCTGTCATAATCCGGAGAAAGCTAAAGGTGAGTTGCTACTGCATAATCAGGCAGGTGTAGAAAAAGGAGGAAAAGATGGTCCGTTATTTATCGCTGGAGATGCTGATAATTCACTTTTGATCCAAAGAATCCATCTTCCGGTGACCAATGAAGACCATATGCCCCCGGAAGGCAAGAAGCAGCTTTCGGAAGATGAGGTGGCCCTCATAGAATGGTGGGTCCAAAACCACAAGACCTTCGAGGACCGGATCCAGGACGTAGATGTTCCTGAAAGCATCCAGGCTGTATTTGCAAAATCCATTAAACCCGAAAACCCGGTATTCCGCCTGGAGCTCAAAGATCCGGGAGAAAAGAAGCTTACTTCATTGCGAAATGAAGGGGTAAAGGTTATGCGCCTGGCTGCCGAAAACCCCTTGGTAGAGATCAACATGAGTTACCGCCAGGACCTGGAACCTGATTTTCTGAAAAAGCTTTTCCCTATCGCCGACCAGATTGCCTACCTCAATCTCAGTAAATCCAACGTTACGGATGCCATGGTCAAGGACCTTGGCCGCTTTCCACATCTGGTGCGACTATATCTGGATAACACCTCCATTACCGATGCAGCACTCGAGGCCATTCAAGGGATGGAATATTTGCAATATCTCAACTTATATGGGACGGCCGTGACCGATGCCGGATTGGTTAACCTGGAAAATTTGCCGCAATTGCAGGAACTCTTCCTCTGGCAAACCGGGGTTACGGATGCAGGCGTTCAGGAATTAAGCGCTAAAAAACCATCTCTGGAAATTAATACCGGAATTTCAGGGAGTAATCTGGGAGCAATCATACCCTTACAGGCCCCGGTCATACAGACCGATGAGACACTTTTCACCGACTCATTGCAAGTCCAGTTGATGCTCAATGTGGATGGTATCAAGGTGTTTTATACGCTGGATGGCTCTGATCCTGATAGCACTTCCTTACTTTATAATGGACCTTTCACCATCAAGCGTACGACAGAAATCCGTGCCTTTGCTACGAAACCGGGCTGGCAATCCAGCCCCATTGGATCGAAGCAATTAATCCGATCCAAATACCGTCCCCGGGAAGTTTCACTAAGTGTGCCTCCCAATCAAAAATATCAAGGATCCGGCCCCTCTACACTGATCGACTTTCACAAGGGAAGCAATCAATTTGGGGATGGACAATGGCTTGGATTTGAAAAACAGGACGTGACTGCAACCTTGGATATGGGTTCAGCGGTTCCGGTATCACATGTCACGGTAAGCTGCCTGGAGAATGCATCATCCTGGATCTTTTTTCCACGCGGCATTCAGATAGAAATCTCTAACGATGGTAAAAGCTGGAAGCGCCAGGCCCAGGAGACTTATCCGGAGGCTACCGGCGCTGCCACACCGGCGATTAAGAACTTCCTGGTCACCTTCCCGGAGCAATCAGCCCGGTTTGTCCGGGTGAAAGTTACCGGTCAGAAAACGAATCCCCGCTGGCACCCTAATCCCGGAGAACCCTGCTGGTTTTTTGTGGATGAAATCCTCGTGGACTGATTTGTACGCTGAAACCACAATTCAGGGACAATCGAAAAGGCTTTATTCATGCATTTGTTCCAGGGCCTTTCGCAATAACCGGGCATATTCTGCATAACCATCCGGTAGAAGGTGGATCCCATCCTTACTGAAATAATTCGCAGGCAAATCTCCATTGGCATCCAGAAGCCCGTAAGCAAGCGGATCATAGATCGCTCCCTCAGGAAATGGAAAGGCAGCCAGCAATTTATGCACGTGATCAAAGGAACGCCGGTTTTCACTGGTTCGATCTTTCGTGGGCAGCGGTCCAACCACCAGTATTTTCACCCAAGAATCCTTTGCCCGGATATCCTCCACGATACCGGTAATCCCCTGAAAAATCTCAGCCGCCTGATCAGTCGGTATGTTATTGACACCGATCGTGATCACTACATACTTCGGGTGAAGTGCCGCCCAGGAACCATTGCGGATCCGCCAGCGCAAATGCTGGGTCCGGTCTCCCGATATGCCGAAATTATACCACTCCCAGTTCCTGAATGCTTCCGTAAATGCAGCCTCGCCGGGACGGTGTGCCACCGACCTCCCAGGGCCACCAATGCTTTGAGTTATGGAATTGCCAAACAGCAACATATCCACCGAGTCGATGGAGTGAGACAACGCATTCATTTCCGTGAAAAGGCTGTGCCATTCCATGCCTGCTTGCCAGCCGGCAGCAGAACGATATTCGTTTCCGGGAGCTGGTAACGCTGCCCAGTTAATTTTGCTCCCGTAGCACTCCTGTACAAAATTCACAATTGGCGTCGGATCTGGGAGACTATGGGGATGGTGGTCGATACCTGGTTTGTGGATGACCCGAACATCACCGCCCGCTGCGCGTACGCCTGCCACAAACCGATTGGTATTCTCATCGACCGGTACAATTTTGTCCGCATCGCCGACTACATGCAACAGAGGTATGCGCAAGTCCGCAATTTGCTTCACCTGGTCCAACGGATTTCCGGTGAAAGCCATAGCATCTGCTTCACTGGGCAGGTTAAAATCTTTTTTAAATAAATCCCAATCTTGCTGGCTTCCAGGGCCAAGGCCTTTGCCTCCTGGCCAGCTTTTCATATCCAGTACCGGTGCGTCGGCATAAACGCCGGCAACCGACTCCGGTCGATGCAGCATCCATCGGTAAGCATACATTCCACCACGTGAAAAGCCTTCCAGTATACCCTTTTGAGCCAAGCCTGCCGCCAGAAGCTGGTAGTAAAACCAATCCCATAGCTGCATATTCGCCTCGTTTCCATACCATTCGGCGGCATCGCAATAGACCAGATAATAACCGCGTTCCAGCAATGCTATTTCTGTCTGGGGTTCATTTCCCCAAAATCGCATCCGCCAGATCCACGGATGACCCGCTGCCGCATATTTTGGAGATACGATTCTCCAGATACGATCGTCTTGGCGGCCTTCCATGCCGGAATAACCGTAATAGTCAAAAGGTGTTCCAGGCAAGGGCACTTTTAGGGCCGCAAACCGTTGCTGATCAATAGTCTCGTAGAATCTCCTGGCAATGACACCAGCCCCGATGGATGACAGATGCCGGTCATCCTGCCAATATTCCGGGTGTGCGGTCAGGATCAAATGAAGATCGACCGTTTCCCATCCCCAATGATTTGCAAGCTCCAAAAGTTTAGGCCGGTTCAACGCCTGCCAGATGGAATCCAAACCGGAATTATCAGCTGAGGCCATCCGCGGGGGCAGACACAGGATGTACCTGCTGTGAGGATTCTTTTGTTGTACCGCACCAATGATACGCACCCAGTATTCATACCAGGTGAGCGTATCATTAAGCCCCGCTATTCCGTCTGACAGCTGATCCACCCAATCAGGCATCAGAAATATCAAATCCTGGTTGACCGGGAGGGCCTTAGTGTCCTCCCCTCCCCGAAAAGCATTCACAATTAAGTCGTTACTACCCAATGCATTGAGCTGTTCCCGCAGGGCGTTGGCCTCGGGCCGTGTCATCCCGGTACCATCAAGCAATCGCTGACCACAGAGCAGTATCCGTGCGGGATTTCCTGCTCGTACCGGTATTGTTCCCAGAACCAGCGCCAGACCAAGAATTACATTCCTAATGCTCATATTCTTTATCAACCAATGATTATTCAGGTAATTTAGGAACATTACCAGGATCCGGAAGGTAAACGCGCATTCTTTTACCTGCCCTGAAGTAAAGTCAAACATCGGTGTATCTTAGACCTTTCAATTTCAGGACAAGAATGACACAACACCCATACCGGTATTTACTGATAGACGCTGACCACACGATTTACGACTTTGACCGCTGTCAGGAAGAAGCTTTGGAGAAAACCTTTCAGGATTTTGGCCAGACATTCCGGTCAGAGTGGCATCCGATATACACTCGCTTGAATCTTGCGGCGTGGGATGCACATGAACGTGGAATTCTTACCAGGGAACAAATTCGAACCGTAAGGTTTACCCAACTTGCTGAGGAAGTAGGAATACAGCTAGACCCCGAATTGTATCACGAGCGTTATGTTGAACATCTTTCCGGTATTGTCCATTACCTTGATACAGCGGAAGCTTCCTTGCATGAACTGGCAAAATCCTATAAACTGGCAATGATCACCAATGGATTGCCCAACGTTCAACGTCCCAGACTGGCCCGGTCCAGCATCACTCCGCTTTTCAGTGCCATCATTATCTCAGGTGAAATCAGTAAGACGAAACCGGACCCGGCTTTTTTTAGCCATACGCTGCATCAATTGGGGAATCCGTCACCCAGTCAATGTCTTGTGATTGGAGACAACCTGTTTGCAGATATAGGTGGTGGCCAAAATGCCGGAATGCATACCTGCTGGTTTAATCCAAATGGCAAAATCAACGGTGAACCCGGCGTTTTACCAACTTTTACCGTACGCAACTGGAATGAGATTACCGGGATGCTCAATCCTATCCCGGCGGACGAGCTAATCCGTAACATCCCTCCGGATCAGTCCTTGCAGTAAATAAGCTAGAATTTCCAACATTTTTTATACCTTTTTCACCATGAAGAAGCATGTCCTAACTTTATCTTTTCTATTCACCATCCAACTAGTTTTCAGCCAGGCTTATGTGATGCCTACGGACCCGATGGTGTTACAAAAACTGGACTGGTGGCAAGACCAGAAATTCGGGCTTATGATGCACTGGGGCACTTACAGCCAGTGGGGCGTCGTGGAGTCCTGGTCCATATGTTCGGAAGACCAACCGTGGTGTTCACGCAATGGCGCTGACTATACCCAGTATAAAAAAGATTACGAAGCGCTTGCCAACACGTTTAATCCACAACAATTTAATCCTCAGCCCTGGGTGGATGCCGCCAAATATGCCGGCATGAAATATCTGGTGTTCACAACCAAACACCACGATGGTTTCTGCATGTTCGATACCAAGCAGACGGATTACCGTATTACCGGGCCACAAGTGCCTTTTCATAATGATCCCCGGGCCAATGTCACCAAAGTACTTTTTAATGCTTTCCGGGATCAGGGTTTTGGCATCGGTGCTTATTTTTCCAAGCCGGACTGGCATTCACCAGATTTTTGGGCACCGGAATGGGCAACGCCTGATCGCTGCACCAATTATGACACCAACAAGCATCCGGATCGCTGGCAAAAATTCAAAGACTACACCTACAATCAAATTGAAGAATTAATGAGTGACTACGGGAAAGTTGACATCCTGTGGCTCGATGGAGGCTGGGTCCGACCGGATTCCACGATTACCGAAGAAGTACGCTCATGGGGTTACCGGATACCGGATTACCCGCAAGACATTGATATGCCCAGAATTGCCTCTATGGCCAGATCGCATCAACCAGGCTTGCTCGTTGTAGACCGCAGTGTACATGGTCCATACGAAGATTACCGCACCCCGGAACAGCAGGTTCCTGAACGGGCGTTATCCTATCCCTGGGAAACTTGTATGACCATGGGGAATAGCTGGTCGTACAGTAAAAGACCACATTACAAATCAACCCATCAATTGATCCATCTGTTGGTGGATATCGTTGCTAAGGGTGGAAATTTCCTTTTGAACATCGGTCCTAGCCCGGATGGAACCTGGGACCAGGAGGCTTTTGATCGCCTGAAGGGTATCGGTGACTGGATGCAGATCAATCAGGCGGCGATTTACGCCACCAGGGCTATAGCGCCTTACAAGGAAGGAAAGATCTGTTATACGAGAAAGAAAAATTCAAACACCGTCTATGCCATTTATTTGGCAGACGAGGAAGAGAGCAGTCCGCCGGAATATTGGTCTTTGCAACAATTGAAGCCAAAGAACGGCACGAAAGTTACCGTACTGGAAACCGGGGATGAACTGGATTGGATAGCGAATGGAGACAAAGGGATGATCGTACAGATTCCCGAAAAAGTCCGAAAAAAAATGATTAGCCAGCACGCCTGGGTCATCCAGTTTGAAGCAAAAACCACGGATTAACGGAACTGAAACCTTTGGGGTGGGCATCATAACATTCGCGAAAGGGTACTCTATTCCATGAATGTTCCATTTAATTGATTCTTTTAATGAAACCCTATGTTTAAAATTTTCTCAGGTCTTCTTTTGATGATTGGATTATTATTTCTCGGTTGTCAGCAAAGTCCACAACCAGTGGCAGATCAGGATGCCTATAATAAACTCCAGGCGCAGTTACTGGATGCGAAACCGGGCTCCATCATCGAGATTCCTGCAGGAATCTACGAACTGGATCGTTCTCTTTCGCTGGATGCAATAGCCCGTGTAACCATTCGCGGCGCGGGCATCGACAAAACCATCCTTTCCTTTAAAACCCAGCAAGCTGGTGCCGAAGGACTGCGAATAACGGCCGATAGTGTCACCCTGGAAGATTTTACGGTTCAGGATGCGCTTGGTGACGGGATAAAACTCCAGGGTTGCGAGCAGGTCGTTATACAACGGGTGAAAGCCACCTGGACGGACGGAGCAAAAGCATCCAATGGCGGGTATGGTCTATACCCTGTGCAATGCAAACATGTCCTAATCGATAGTTGTGAGGCTTCATTTGCTTCAGATGCCGGTATTTATGTCGGGCAGTCTGAGGATGTTGTAGTCCGTAACAGTTATGCGCACGAGAATGTAGCAGGGATTGAAATCGAGAACTGCATAAATTCCCGGGTCTATCATAATCGGGCGGAAAATAACTCCGGAGGCATTCTGGTTTTTGACCTGCCTGACCTGCAGGTCGTTAACGGCCATTCCTGCGATGTTTTTCAAAACCAAATTGTCGACAACAATCATAAGAATTTTGCCGCTGAAGGGAACATGGTAGCCATTGTGCCTCCCGGCACGGGGATCATTCTGTTAGCTGCCAAAAAGGTCAATATTTACGAAAACAACATCACCGGACATAAAACCATCGGTACGGCTATCGCCAGCTACCACATCACCGAACTTCCGTGGAAAGATGAACGGTACGATCCATTTACCTATGATATCTCCATCCATGACAATGCCTATGACCGGCAGCGAGCCATTCCCGATTTAAGCAAGGATTTTGGAAAAATGGTTAATCTGTTGTTTCCCGGCAAACCTCAGGATATTCTTTACGATGGCATCACCCGCAATGATGATGAAACTTCCAACTCCATGAATATCTGCATACACGACAATACAGGAGACCAGTTACGGTTTGCCATGGTAGATGCCGCCCATGACTTTGACCATGTAAGCCAGGATCCCTCACTTTATAATTGCCAATAATGCGATTAAAACTGATGGGCTTGGTGCTGATCCTTGTCCTGCTGATCGAATTCTGTAGTAGCCCTACCCCACTCGTGCAGTTGCCACCGCCAGGAGTTCCCTTCAAATTGCTTTCAGACTATCATTTGTTTAAAGGTGAAATGGCATCACTGCATCCGAATGGTTCGGTCTTGCCTTACGAGGTGATCAATTCCTTATTCACCGACTATGCCTTGAAGGCTCGTTTTGTGTGGATGCCGGAGGACAGTAGTGCATCAATGCTTGAAGATGGCAGCATAAGTTTTCCGGACGGTACCATGCTGATCAAAAACTTTTATTACCCAGCGGATATGCGGAAGGTCTCAGAGGAAATAAAAATCCTGGAAACCAGGCTGCTGGTCCGTGAACAAGGCCATTGGTCGGCTTATGCATACATCTGGAATGACGAACAAAATGAAGCAATATATAGCCCGGTTGGCGCCATACTACCGGTTTCCTGGGTTGACACGGCAGGCAATAACCAGTCCATTCATTATCTGGTCCCCAATAAAAATCAGTGTAAAAACTGTCACAATCAAAATGAATCCGTCCAGCCAATCGGCCCGAAGTACGCCAATTTAAACCGCCTCGTCAATCAGGAGGATGGATCTACCATCAATCAAATCGAACGATGGGTCAACAATGGATTTCTGCAAAAATTTTCAAATACGGATTCACTTGCCACTATGCCATCATGGGATGACCCGGCTTCAGGAGACCTGCAGACCAGGGCTCTGGCTTATCTTGATGTCAATTGCGGGCATTGCCATCGCCCGGAAGGCCCGGGGAATACTTCAGGACTCTATCTGCAATTTACGGAGACCAATGAGACACACCTTGGATTATGCAAGGTGCCCGTAGCAGCAGGCAAAGGATCCGGTGGCAGAACATTTGACATCAAACCCGGACAACCGGATCAATCCATATTAATGTACCGCATACAGTCCATTGATCCGGGAGTCATGATGCCGGAATTGGGTAGGACCATGGTGCATGAAGAGGGTGTAGCTGTCGTCCGGGAATGGATCGCTTCACTTCAGACTAATTGTTATGACTAGAACATTACTTCGCGGTCTTGCTTTTGCAGCCGTCTGGATTCTTGTCATTGGCTTCCCAGCCACAACTTATAGCCAATCATTAACCCAACGAGTGACCGGGAAAGTAGTTGACCAGGTTACCCATCAGCCGCTTGCCGGGGTTTCGATCATCGTTCTTGAGATTGATCCATTGATGGGAACCGTAACAGACGATGACGGATCGTTCAGTCTGGATGCAGTGCCGGTGGGACGACATCAATTGCAATGCAGTTATGTCGGATATCAGACCTACACCACCGAAGGTCTGGTGATCACATCCGCGAAAGCGGTACAGGTTGACATCGAGCTTTCGGAAGGCGTGGACCTGGCCAGCATTGAGGTAGTTGCATCCGGATTTGCCAATGCCCCCGTCAATAACCTGGCAATGGTCAGCGCCCGATCATTTACGGTAGAAGAGACCGAACGCATTGCGGCCAGTGTGAATGATATGGGACGTATGGCGCTCTCCTACCCCGGTGTTCAACAAGGGGGCGACGATACGGAAAATGACATCATTATCCGGGGCAATTCCAGCTTCGGCATCTTGTGGAGGTTGGAAGGAATTGATATTCCCAATCCAAATCATTTTGCCCGACCCGGAACCTCCGGAGGAGGCATTACCATTTTTAGTGCACAATTGCTCAGCCGTTCTGACTTTTATACCGGAGGGATGCCCGCAGAATACGGAAATGCCTTATCCGGCGCTTTTGATATCCACTTTAAACATGGAAATCTGCAGGACAGAGAATACCGGATCAAGACGGGACTCTTAGGTCTTGACTTTGCTACGGAAGGCCCCTTAAGTAAAGATCGGTCTTCCTACGTAGTGAATTACCGTTATTCGACATTAGGGTTACTCAATAAACTGGGGTTTCACCTGGTTGGCGAACGGGTTAGCAATGACTTTCAGGATCTTTCATTCAATTTATACCGGGAAAGTGAAGACAAGAAAAAACAATGGACCTTGTTTGGCATGGGCGGGTTATCGCTTGAACACTATACTCCGGTTGCCAATCCGGCAGATCGTCAGCCTGGTATTGCCAATGAATGGGAGGATCGCCGGCAAGGCAGTAATATGGCCGCCCTCGGGTCGACCTATACCCATCTCCTAAACGAGAAATCATACATCAAGGGCGTTGTGGCATTGATGGGAAGTGCTATTTTTCGAATGTACGATACATTGAACCTGGAGGATGTGCGTTATCGCTATAACACCGAGAATTATAATGATAACCGGCTGTCCACCGCCTGGACGTATTCCCTGCAAATGAATGAGCGCTGGAGCCTGAAATCAGGGTTAATCGGACATTTGATCTTTTATCGTTTCTTCAATGAGACCAATCCCCGCTCCTCGGTCACCGATATTACAGAGAAACAACGCTTGGTTAACCTTGATGGTGGCGGGACCACTTACACCACGCAAGCATATACGCAGGCTAATATGCAGATTAACAGCCGTTGGAGCATGTTGGGCGGTATCCATCTCCTCTATCTTGGCCACAACAGCACGATTGGTATAGACCCCAGATTTTCCACCAGATACCGGTTTAATCCGGATCACTACGTCAGCCTTGCTATTGGAAAACATAGTCAAATGTTGCCTCTGGCGGCCTATTTTTATCAGGACACTACCGGACTTCAGCCGAATGCGAATTTGCCTATGATCCATTCCAATCATCTGATCCTGAGTCACACGTACATTACCCGTTCTCATTTGAAATTCAATACGGAGGTATACCTCCAGCAATTGCGCAAAGTCCCTGTGAAACCTGATGCTTCGTCCGATTACTGGATGCTCAATGAACAATCCAATTTCCCCCAATTTCCGGTTGTCAGCACCGGAAAAGGAATGAATTACGGGGTGGATATCGCCATCGAAAAATTTTTCACCAATCAGGTCTATTTTCTTTTTAATGGATCCTGGTTTAATGCATCCTATAACGCGTTCAACGGGGACACGCACCCCAGCCGTTTTGCCAGCCGTTGGGTTTCCGCGTTGACACTTGGTCGGGAAGTAGCATTCCGCAACGGCAATACCCTGCAGTTTGGGGGGCGCTATCTGTTTAATGGTGGTTTCCGGTACACGCCCTATGATCCCGCTTTGTCCGATCAGCAAAATACCTACGTACCCTTGGCAGGAGCAAGTTGGGAAGGACAAGTTCCGGCTTATAAGCGCATGGATGCCCGAATAGCCTATCGATTCAATCGACTACGGTATAGCGGGATCATTTCGCTAGACATTCAAAATGTATTAAGTACAAAAAATATCAGTTCTGTGGGCTACGATGCTGTCAGGAATGAGCTCTATTACCGACAATATCCAGGTGGTGATTTCATCCCCGTATTAAGTTATCAAGTTGATTTTTAAATTGAATTACTTATGCAATTGAAAAACATTCTGGAATGGGTTTTACGCATCGTGCTGGCACTGATTTTAATCCAAACATTGTTCTTTAAATTCACCGGTGCACCTGAAAGCATCTACATCTTTGAAAAGACCGGATTAGGTACACCCGGACGATTAGGCAGCGGAATTGCCGAGCTGATTGCCTCTATACTTTTGCTTGTCCCAAAATGGAAATCGTACGGTGCGCTGCTCGCTTTTGGCGCTATGTCCGGAGCAATATTTTTCCATCTGACCACTTTAGGAATTGATGTAATGGGTGACGGCGGCACTTTGTTTTATTTGGCCTGTCTGGTCTGGACAGGAAGCTTGTATCTGCTTATCCGCTACCGGAATGAGTGGATCCCCAAGCAGTTTCTTTCTGCTAAAAAACAGTAAATGGACAGCAATCCGATTCTGTAGAATTATTTCATTGGATTGGGATTAATGAAATAAAAATTCCTGGGTTTAAATCATGGGCTGAATCTGGACTACCTCATTTTATTTCGTTCTTCTTTTCATTACCTTACCATTTTTAACAGCATCACATGTGATCTTCTGATCACCTTAAAAATCAGTACCATGAAACATTCACGCCGTTCCTTTCTGCGGCAGTCTACCCTGGCTGCAGGCTCATTTATCATTGTACCCAGACATGTATTGGGGCGCGGATTTATAGCTCCCAGCGATAAGATTGGCCTTGGCTTTATCGGATTGGGTAAACAATCCGGAGGGCTGGCCAACCAGTTTGGCAAAATAGAATCGGTGGAAATCCTGGCAGGCAGTGATGTTTGGACGACAAAGCTGGACTGGTTCAAAGGCCATGTAAGCAAAATTTACGCAGAACAGAAGAACAACCCAAACTACATGGGCCTGAAGCTAACCGGTGACTACCAGGAATTGCTGGATTCGCCGGATATCGATGCGGTAGTTATTGCGACTCCGGATCACTGGCATGCCGTCCAAGCCATTCACGCGATGAGAGCAGGCAAGGATGTCTATTGTGAGAAACCCATGACCCATACCGTCCAGGAAGGGATCGACATGGTCCAAACAGCCCAAGATACCGGAAGAGTGGTACAAGTAGGTTCCATGCAACGTTCCTGGGCCTCCTTCCGCAAAGCAGCAGAATTGGTTCGGAATGGCTATGTAGGGAACTTATCGAAGGTACTGGTGAATGTGGGGGATCCGGCCATTCCCTACAACATGCCTGAGGAAGCTCTGCCACCTGAAGTCAATTGGGATCGTTGGTGCGGACCTACTAAAAAATTGACGTATAACCACAGGTTAGCGCCTTCACGCAATGATGTGGACTTTTGGCCGGATTGGCGTTTATTCAAAGAAACAGGCGGTGGAATCCTGGCTGACTGGGGTGCTCATATGTTTGACATTGCCCAATGGGGATTGGGAATGGATCGTAGTGGCCCCGTTTCCTTTGTTCCCCCATCGGATCCAAAAGCAGTTCGCGGATTGCAAATGAAATATGCCAACGGTATTGAGTTGGTTCATGAAGATTTCGGGCGTGGATGGGCGGTTCGGTTTATTGGTAGCGAGGGCTCTCTCGATGTAAGCAGGCAGTTTCTGGATTCCAACCCGGGCGACATCGCAAACGCAGAGATCAAATCCTCCGACCAGATGGTTTATCATTCCGATAATCATTATCAGGACTTTCTGGACGCGATAAAAAACCGTTCCGAACCAATCTGTGATGTAGAAACAGGTCATCGATCGGCATCGGTCTGTAACCTGGCAAATATTGCCTATTGGCTCAACAGACCACTCACCTGGGATCCGGTGAAACAGCAATTCCCGGGAGATAACGAAGCCAATAAGCTTTTGAGCTATAAACACCGCAAGCCATACCGGGAGTAATTCGCGTGCAGGTAGTTATACCTGGCTTATCCAAGGAAAATTGGACCACTGAAAGGCACCTTGACGAACTTGCGAAATCAGATTCATCCTGCTGTCAATTGCAAGGGATGAAAGATCATGATTGATCTCATTAGGCTGCTTGTCCGGGTTCGTTTAACTTTATTGGAAATCATAAACGCCGTAAGACAATTATTATGAGCTTTCGATGGAATTGCTACCTGCTTATCGTGTTATTATTCTGGGGATGCCAGAAGCCAAAATCAATTGAAAACATTGTTGTTATCGGAGGCGGGCTGATGGGCAGTGCGGCTGCCTGGCAATTAGCTCGTCAGGGTGAGCACGTCTTACTCCTTGAACAGCAGGACTCCGTATATACGTTTGGCTCCAGCTACGGGGACGCTCGGATTTCCAGAGCACTGGGGCCCAAAAATGATTTGTTCACTTATCTACAGCAGAGAAGTGTTGAAGAGGCTCAACTATTGCTGAACTACCTGGAGGAGAAAACCGGACAGAAACAGTCCATGGATGAAGTCTATCACACCTCTCCGGTAACTTATATCTATTATGAATCGGAGAAAATGGCTTTTGACCAGCTGGTGAAAAATCAGACGATCCCTACCGAGTACGCAGTCAATGCATCGGATGCTCAGTCCAAATTCGACATGACCGTGCCTGATTCAGCAATGGTTATCAGAGAAAAATTGCCCTATTCTGGAACCTTAAATCCCCAGGTGCTTATTCATAAAATGCAACAAGGGATCCGTCTCGCCGGAGGGAGCATCTATTTCCGGCACCGGGTCAACCAACTGATCCGGACTGCAGATGGTTATGAACTTGAAGTGGAAAATCTTAGCGACGGAAGCAAACAAACCATGCGTGCCAGGAGAGTGGTCTCGGCAGCCGGACCTTACAATGGACAGCTATTGAAGGACATTGCTCCCTACGTATCCGAATTGATCCGGCCGCAACGCGTTTTTCTGAATTATTTTAAACTTAACGCCCAGGTCTACCAGTCTCTTTCCGAAGACCAACAAGCAAAATTCCAGGACTATTTCCCGGTGGCTGACATCACCCAGGAGATCATGTATGCCATGGTCGAAAATTGGGACGACGATGGAAGTCCGGTTCTGAAAATCGGAGGCCATTATCTCCGGCAGGACATCACCAATCTGGACAATACCTGGAAGAAGGAAGTAACTCCGGCGGAAGAAGCCTGGGGAAGGGATCATCTGGTCCGGTATCTGAACCAGATTCATATCCCTGTAACCGCGGAAGATCTGGTTAAGACCAATGCCCACTCCTGTGTCTATTCATTAACGCGGACAGAAACACCCTACGTCTGTTCTTTGATGAATGCAGACAAGCGCCAGGACCCGAACCTGGTTCTGGTCGGAGGGATGTCCGGCATCGGTGCTAAAGGGACGTTAACCTACGGATTGATTGCTGCAAATATCCTGCTTGGCAAAGAAGATCCAGCTCCGATTTACCATCAGGTAACGTATGCGCTCGGCTTTCAGCATTTGATTAGCGACCTTAAGGAAAACGAGGATTGAGTTAGCGGGCCCAGTGCTCTTCCATTAATGAGCGGTTCGCAAACTTTGCGCCGGAAGGTTAATCGATTACGTTAGAAATATTTGTCCGGGAAACACTAATTTCAAATCCGGTTCTGCCACCGCCGAAAGCATCAAAGGGTGGAGCCCGTAAAATTCATGCGCAATAGCCTTGCACTGCACTGGCAAATCATGCTGGGGCTAATTTTAGGGATTGGATTTGGTGTCCTTTCCGTTCAGTTTGGTTGGGCCGGTTTTGTTAAAGACTGGATAAAACCCTGGGGAACCATTTTCATCAATTGCTTAAAACTCATAGCGGTACCGCTTATCCTGGTCTCCCTGATCAAAGGCGTTTCCGACCTTAAGGATCTCCGCAAGCTTTCTTCGATGGGTATCCGAACCGTCGGTTGGTACTTATTAACGACTGTGACGGCAATAGGCACCGGGCTTATCCTGGTTAATTTGTTCAAGCCAGGGCATTTCATCCATGCCGACATGCGGGAAACCTTATTGCAGTCTTATGGCGAAGGGGCGGCTACACGCATTCAATCTGCACAATCGACGGTAGCGCAGGGTCCCCTGCAGCCTCTGATCGATATATTCCCAGATAATATGATGGCTGCCTTTACGGATAATACCAAGATGCTTCAATCCATTTTTGTAGCTATACTACTCGGTATTGGACTTATCCTCATTGACCAGGAAAAAGCCAAACCTGTTAAAACGTTTTTTGACAGCCTGAACGATCTGATCATGAAAGTGGTGGATCTGATCATGCTGACTGCCCCGCTGGGTGCTTTTGCTTTACTGGCTTCACTGATTGCTGAAGCTCCATCTTTTGACCTGATCCGGGCATTGCTTTCGTATAGTGGATGTGTTGTCCTGGGCTTAACCATTCTTTTGACCGCATTTTATCCAGTGCTGGTACGGGTGTTCACAAACATTGGTTATAAAAAATTCTGGAAAGAAATGCTTCCTGCCCAACTGGTCGCTTTTTCTACCAGCAGCAGTGCGGCAACATTGCCCGTCACCATGGAACGGGTGCAGGAGCACCTGGGCGTTGACGAAGAAGTAGCCAGTTTCGTCCTGCCAATCGGAGCAACGGTAAATATGGATGGTACGAGTCTTTATCAGGGAATAGCTGCGGTTTTTATTGCTCAGGCGATGGGGATTCATCTGGGGTTGAGCGATCAATTGGGCATCCTGCTTACAGCAACACTGGCATCTATCGGTGCTGCAGCTGTTCCTGGAGCAGGTATGATCATGCTTGTCATCGTTTTAGGAGCTGCCGGCATTCCGGAAGCAGGGCTGGCTTTGATCATGGCGGTAGACAGACCATTGGATATGATGCGAACCATCGCTAATGTAACAAGTGATGCCTGTGTTTCCATCTTAGTAGCCAGTAAGCTGAAAAAACTGAAAACGTAGCGTTTCATATTTGCTGCAAATCCCAGTTGTAAAAAATGTGCACACAAGAGGCATTACTTCCCCCAATCAATTTTTGATCAATGCCCCGCTAGCAGAGGCATAAATGTTTTTTTCTATTGGCGAGGAATGGTTTGGATTTCCAACTGTCGCCCATCCAGGTATTTAAAGACCCCACCCTGGTAATAGCCATCTTCTTCAAGCATTATGCGCACGATTTTGCCCCATTCGGGTATCTCAGTTGCCGCATTCAATTCGATGGAAAAAGCGGTATTGTCATGCAAAGGATAATCACCGGTGCCCATAACTTTAACCTGATTGTCCCACATGCCGATGGCCGGACCGGCAGCATGGCCGTGGACTCCGATCGGATGCGTATAAATGGCGCCCCGGATGCCTTCTTCTTCCGCCTGGGCTAATGCTGCGCTCAGAATTTCATTCCCGGATTTGCCTGTCGCAAAGTGACTTGTTAGAATTTCCTGCAACCGGTTTGCGTGACGAAATGCCAGTTTCAATGCCTCCGGCACCTCCGTTTCACCCGGCTTGAGAACATAGAAGTGTTGCTGCTGATCCGAATTCAACCGCAAGTAGGTGATACCAAAATCTACGTGCAACAAATCGCCAGGCAAAATGACCTGCCGTCCGGGTTGTTTGGTAAAGGTCCGCAGATGATCAAACTGCTTTGCGTCGGCACGTTGTATATCCACCGTAGGGTGAAACCAGGTGTCCAGTCCCAAATCCGTTACGCGTTGACGAAGTGCCCAGACGACATCATCCGTTGTAGTGATCCCCGGATGAATGACTACTTCCGATAATCCCTCCTGCAGAATCCGATGACTCAAGTGACAGATCATAGGATAGATATCCAGTTCTTTTTGAGTCCTTGTTTCCAACCAGGCTATGGCCAATTTCTCGGCAGAAAGTACTCTGTCGTGAAATTCCAAAGGCAACTTTTCCATCAGGGCATCGTATTCGGTGTGCACGATCCCATCTGCAAGCCCAAAAAATTGAGACTGATTGATCGCGATATTATCAGGATTCCGTTCGCGGATAATGTTAATCAGGGCATCCCACTGATCGGGATATACATCAATATTCCAGGATCCCTGCAACAAACGGCCGACATCATACCGGGCAATAGCTATTTTTTCCAGCGGTTTATCATTGCCCGGATCGTAAAAGACCATAATCGTACGCCGGCGGGCAGACAGCCAGGTACTTGGCAGCATCGTTTTCATTACCGGATCTTCATTGTATTCGCGGGAGATGATAATCCACATTTGGATTCTTTCTCTACGCATCAACTCAGGGAGTAAATTATCCAGTCGATCTTCCAGGATCTCATCAACGATTTGGGCGCGGTCCCTCTCCGCCAATATCACTGGTAATCTATTCTGAGCGCCTGCAGGCATCAGGAAACAAATCAAAATGCTCCAAAAGAAAATGTACTTCATGAGTCGGTTTTTCATGTTAATATTTCGAATGGACTAAAGTACTAAATATGCGAATGAGTGACTGATTCACGTTATTTATGACGGGGAGCATCCGGATAAATGATCCCTGTGTCTATCAAGAAGTCCTGACGAATACTTCAAGATTTGTATTTTCGCGACTTTATTCACAGAATTTAGACGTCATGACGTTGTTTCAGTCCTTTGAACATCCCTACCCGATCAGCCCGAAATACAAAAAGCGGATCGCCTACTTCTGCATGGAATTTGGCATTGATCAAGCCCTCAAAATTTATTCCGGTGGTCTCGGATATCTGGCCGGATCGCACATGCGGTCAGCCTATCAGCTGCAGCAACCGGTCATCGGCATTGGCATTCTGTGGAAATACGGTTACTATGATCAGGTACGCAAGCAGGATCAAAGCATGGATGTCCTCTTTATGGAGCGACATTACAATTTCCTGGAGGACACCGGCATTACGCTTCAAATAGAGGTGCACAACAATACCGTGAATGTAAAAGTCTATTATCTGCCTCCAAGCCGGTTTAATACGGCACCGATTTTCCTGCTTTCCACGGATACTCCGGAAAATGATTACCTATCCCAAAAGATCAGTCACCACCTGTATGACTCCAATACTTCTGCTAAAATGGCACAACACATACTATTGGGTGCTGGCGGAATGGCATTGTTGGAAGCGTTGGATTACAAAGCGGACATTCATCATTTTAATGAAGCACACCCCCTTCCAGGCGCATTCAAATTGTTCGAGAAATATCAGGACCTGGAAGAAGTGAAAAAGCGATTGGTCTTTACCACACACACTCCGGTTCCTGCCGGAAATGAGATCCTGAACATGGATCATCTTTATCAGATGAGCTATTTTGGCCGATTGGAATTAAATACCGTGCGTGAAATTACCGGCACCTACGGATCAGAATTGAACCTAACCCTGGCGATGTTGCGCCTCTCCCGCCGCGCCAATGCTGTATCTCAAATGCACGGGGACGTGGCTCGTGATATGTGGGGCGGATTCTCCGATATCTGTCCGATCGGGGCGATCACCAATGCCCAAAATGCACGATTCTGGGCCGACCAGGAGATGAATGAGGCACTCCGATTGGGGGATGTGGATGCAATAAGAACCCGCAAGAAGGATTTCAAGCAGGTGTTATTCAATGAGGTCGCAGACCAGACTGGAAAGATCCTGGACCCGGATGCGCTGACGATAGTATGGGCGCGCCGATATGCCCCTTATAAAAGGGCTCAATTGTTCACCATGGACCTTGAGCGCTTTCATCGGCTGCTTACAGACCAGGATAGGCCTGTTCAGTTTATCTGGGCCGGCAAACCATATCCGTTCGATCATCATGCTATTGAGGTTTTCAACTCGCTGGTGCGGTTCACCAACAACTACTCCAATTGTGCCGTATTGGTGGGCTATGAGATTGGCCTGAGCAAAATGCTCAAGCAAGGTTCTGATGTCTGGTTAAATAATCCACGGATTGGCAAAGAAGCTTCAGGAACCTCCGGAATGACGGCTGCTATGAATGGGTCCCTCAACTTTTCGATTCCGGACGGGTGGGTGCCTGAATTCGGCAAACATCTGCATAATGCTTTTGTTGCCGAGCCTGCTGACCCAAATTTAAGTGAATGGCATCAGGATGAACACGACCTGCATAAGATGATGGACATACTGGAATACGATGTTATCCGCATGTATTATGAAAATCCGGACGATTGGATGCAAATGGTCGTTAACAGCATGAGTGAAATTCAGCCCTTCTTCGATTCCAACCGAATGGCTGATGAATATTATGAAAAATTATATCGGTAATTGATAGGCGGTATTTCCTATCCGCACATGATTCGACCTTCATTAATTCTAGTTCGCCATGTTTGAGTATAAGTTCATCCAAATCAAATCCAAGGGCTTCTTCACCTTCGGATTAAACCAGGATTATCAGCAAATCATCCGTGACCATTCTAAACAGGGATGGCGATTCTGCCAGCTTGTACCCATTGAATGGGACGGTCAAGGAAAATGGCGTGAAGTGGAGCTCGTCCTTGAACGTCCTGCTAACTGGGAGGAAGAAGCGGCTTACGTCTTCAACCGCGAACACGATTAAATGCCCATTTGAGAAAAATATTTCTCATCACTACACGATTTGGCAGCCAGTTTAAGCTAGATCTTCTGGTGTAGTCCTATTATTTACCAACATCACCTAATGTGCCTCTCGTACATTTAACGCCAAAAAGTTAATAAAATGTTAACTTTTTATTAATTTGGTAACACCCTGACTACACATTGCAATCACGTTTAAATCAATCGTCATGAAAAGACTCTTACTATCATTAGTCTTATTCGTGTGTACTGCGGCTGCCCTGTCAGCCCAGCGCACCGTAACGGGTACCGTTACAGACATTAGTGGTGTTCCACTGATCGGAGCAAACATTCTGATCAAAGGCACCAATACTGGGGTCATTACGGAAGTTGATGGCTCATTTTCCATCGAAGTACCGGCCAACTACAACATTTTGATGTTTAGCTATACCGGATTTGAAACCAAAGAACTCGACATCCCTTCTTCCAATGTTTTAAATGTATCCCTGGCTGAAGGGATTACCCTTTCGGAAGCTGTGGTCACCGCATTGGGGATTACCCGAGAGAAAAAATCACTCTCTTATGCAGCTCAGGAAGTCGAACCAAAAGCATTGAATATCTCGCGAAGCTCAGGCTTTATTGATGCTTTGAGCGGTAAAGTAGCCGGTGTTCAATTGGTTGGTTCACCCAGCTCTGGTTTTCGCGAAGGCAATATTCGCATCAGAGGTGTCAATGGACTAAATGGCGTCGATCCACTTTATGTCCTGGACGGAACGCCAGTGGATGCCGGAGCCATTAACATGGACAATGTAGAGTCCGTCTCCATCCTTAAAGGACCTGCTGCTACAGCGCTTTATGGTCAGCGGGCAGCCGGTGGGGTCGTGGTAGTCACCAGTAAAAAAGGAGTTTCCGGTAAAGGGTTAGGCATTGAATTCAACTCTTCCAGCACCTTTGACCGGGTATCTCTCATTCCTGCCTACCAAAATGAATATGCCGGCGGTTACAGCCAGGATTTCCTCAAGTTCTCCTTCAATCCCGCCATACACCCGGCGTCCTGGTCCGCGTTTGATGGCCAGAATTTGTTGGAATATTCCGGTGATGAGAGCTGGGGACCCCGCATGGACGGGACCCTATACCGGCCCTATTACAGCTGGTATGAAGGACCGGATTTTGGCAAAGAGGTTCCATTGGTTCCTCAACCCAATAACGTCAAAGATTTCTTTGATACCGGAAAGAATCTCAATAACAATGTGTCATTTTCCGGAGGAGGTGAAAATTTCAACTTCCGGGTAAACTACAACAACATATCCAAAACACTGGTCCTGCCCAACACGAGCCAGGTCAAAAACATTGTAACTGTAAATGGTTCATATGACCTTTCTAAGCTGATAACTGTGGGTGCCAACATTAACTACAAGAATACCGATCAACAAGGCAATATCCTTGAAGGATATGGCGGAGGCTTGACGGGTAGTTTCAATCAATGGTTTCAACGTCAGATCCAGGTCGATAAACTACGGAACTATAAGAATGCGGATGGCACATTTAATTCATGGAATATCCAGAGCCCTGAAAATACCAAACCATTGTACTGGGATAACCCCTATTATGATCTTTATGAAAATGTGCCTCATTATAATGAAGGACGGATTTATGGTGACGTAAATGTTACCCTGAATTTCTCCGAACATTTTAAAGTTCAAGGCTTTGTGCGCTCCGATCAACAAAATTGGGTCGGAGACAGCCGGTACACCGAAGGGGGGTTGGGTACACCCTATTTTAGCACCTACAACGGTTCGAACAGCGAATGGAATTACGAAGGTTTGGTTTCCTATTCTAACCGCTCCAATGATTTTTCATACGATTTCAACCTTGGTGGGAACATCCGGAATGATAATGCCAAGCGTTTCTCCGCAGGGACAGTTGGCGGATTAGCCATACCGGGTTTTTATAACATAGCCTCCTCGGTGGATAAGCCCAACGTTTCAGCCACCAATTATGAAAAAGTGGTGCGGTCGGTTTACGGTAGAGGTTCAGTCGGTTACAAGGATTTCCTGTACCTCGAAGCATCCGTACGTAATGACTGGTCTTCAGCATTGCCTACCGGAAACAACTCTTATCTGTATCCCATGGTCGGGATGAGCTTTGTGTTCTCGGAGTTATTGGGAACCAATACGTTCATTTCCAATGGTAAAGTAAGATATTCATTTGCTCAGGTAGGTAGTGACCTGGATCCGCATCAGATCAATCCGGTTTATTCCGCCCCGGCCAGCTCATTCTATGGTAACCTGCCGGCCATGTTTGTGCCAAGCACACTGCGAAATGAGGAGTTGAAACCACAGTTGACATCGACGCATGAAGCGGGTGTTGAAATGAGTTTCCTTAATAACCGCCTGGGATTTGAGGTAACTTATTATAAAGACCTGAACATCGACCAGATCCTGCCCCTTTCCGTACCTAGTTCCAGTGGGTACAGTGTCGCTATCGTTAACGCAGGGAAAATTACACGTAAGGGAATCGAACTACAACTGAATGGTACACCGGTTCAAACCAGGGACTTCTCCTGGGATATCGGATTTAACCTCGCACAAAACCAATCTTTGGTGGAAGAACTCGCCGAAGGGCTGGATAACCGGGTGATCGGCGGTTCAGGTTTTGAAGGAGGTCCATTCTGGGGCGGAATTTCACTGAACGCCCGTGTGGGTGATGAGTGGGGTACAATCATTGGCCGCCAATTTAGACGTGACGCGAATGGCAATAAACTGGTTGACGAAGATGGCTATTACCTGTACGATGCCAACCAGGACCTGGGTACCATATTACCGGACTTTACCGGGGGTATTTTTAATGCAATTGAATACAAAGGCATTCAATTGCTGGCTTCTTTCGACTTTCAGAAAGGCGGACAGTTTTATTCCACATCCGGGATGTTTAACGCTTATTCCGGATTAGGAGCCGAAACGGTTGGCAATAATGACAAAGGCAATCCAAAAAGGGATGATCCTTCTACGGGAGGCGGTGTACGTGCTGAAGGCAATTTTGAAAATGGCCAGCCTAATGATGTATACCTCAGTGCCGATGAATATTACAAGTCCCTCTTTGGTTTACACGAAAACTGGTTGTTCGACGCCTCTTATTTTAAGCTTCGTGAATTAAGCATAGGCTACAATTTCAATCCGAAGAAACTGGGCATCAATTTCGCTTCCAAGCTGAATATTTCATTAGTGGGCAGAAATCTGTTGTTCTTCTCACCGACCAAAGAAAGAGGATTCGACCCCTCTGAACTGGAGCGTTATTGGTATGAAGGCGGGCAGTTACCACAGACTCGCGGCCTTGGATTTAATATTTCTCTAGGATTTTAATTCACCTGCAAAAATTGATTATCATGAAAAAACTTAGATATACCGGGGCAATCCTGGCAATTTTATTGGCCGGCGCTTGTTCCGATTTTGGAGACATCAACATCGATCCCAATAACCCATCTACACCCAGTACCGCAGCCTTGCTAACCGGTGCATTACGGTCCATTCCTGGCCATATTACTGCTGAGACTCCTGAGCTCTATGTTCAACACATCTCTCAGAAATATTATACGGATGGATCACGGTATGCCACCGTTAATTTCAGTTATAATGGATATTATTCAGGACCGCTGATCGGGCTTCAGGAAATAATCAAACTCCTTGAAGACCCTGCCACTAGCCCGGCTCAGTTGAAAAACGGCCGTGCCGAAGACCAGCTTGCGGTTGCCAAGATCCTGCAATCGTATTACTATTGGCAAATGACCGATGCCTGGGGACCAATACCTTACTCCCAGGCGCTAGCCGGTCGTGAAAACTTCCGTCCTGCATTTGATGATCAGGATGCCGTTTATGACGGGATCTTTACGACCCTTTCAGATGCTGCCAGTCAACTCGATGTGTCACGTACCATCTCTGGCGATATCATGCTGGATGGTGATCTCGCAAAATGGAAGAAATTTGCCAACAGCATCCGCTTGATTGCCGCGCTACGCTTGTCAGAAGTTGCGCCTGATAAAGCAAAAGCTGAATTCGTCGCTGCTATGAATGGTGGTGTCCTCGAAAGCAACGATGACAACATCTTATACACGCATCTGAGTGACGAAAACAATGACAACCCCTGGGAGGATCGTTTCCAGACCCGTCTTGACCAATGTGTGAGCAAGCCACTGGTCGATTTGATGAATGCAACCAACGACCCCAGGCTTCCTATTTACGCGGATCCGGCCAAAGCATCCGGCTTGTACGTCGGCATGCCCTATGGTTTAACACAGGACGAAGCAGGCGACATCCCGAATAATGACGTTTCTTTCGTTGGAAGCACTGTCAGACAAAAGACGACGCCAACTTATGTACTCACCTATTCCCAGATCCTGTTTTCATTTGCAGAAGCTGCTCACCGTGGTTGGATAAGCGGCGGTGAGGCCGCAGCCGAACAGTTCTATCTGGACGCTATCAAAGCAAATTTGGAGCAATGGGGCGCTTATTCGGATGATGACTACACGGCGTTCATAGCTCAGGATGAGGTTAAATACGACGTAAACATCGCTATGGAGCGTATCATGACCCAAAAATGGGTTTCTCTTTACCTGAACGGCTATGAAGCATGGTCTGAATGGAGACGCACCGGTTTACCTGCACTTTCCCCACCGGCTTTGGTCATTCACCCCACCAAAGCGATTCCGGTCCGATACGGTTATCCGACTTCGGAACGTGACTTGAATGGTGAAAACTACGATGCCGTTGTCGCCAAACTGGGCAAAGATGACATTGACGTTCCGGTCTGGTGGGATAAATAACTTCAGTTAAATAAAATACTTGTTAAAGGCTGTCTGAAAGGGCAGCCTTTTTTTTGGTCTTTGCCAACAAAAGGAAGAATTTTATTTACCGGGCAATACCAACACCGGGGAACTCGAATGCAGGACCACCTGCCTGGTATGGCTCAATCCGATCAGCCGTTCCCAGAAGCTGTGATGCTCAGGCAGGATGACGGTGAGATCCATGGGATAGGTGGTCTGGTATTCGATGATTCCTTCCCAAACAGATTCCGCCTTCATAATACGGATCTCATAGGGCTGCTGGGTGGAAAGCAAATGATTGATGCGGTGGTATAACTTCACTTCAGCCTCACTGAAGTCGTCCATACCATCCGTATTGATGTGCAAAAAATGCAAATTTGAATCATGCTGTTCTGCCAGCCGGGCCAAAACCAGAAATGAATTGACCGGAATATCCGATTCAGTAGCAACCAGTATGTTCTGATAATGCCGGTAATCTGCACCATAGGGGATCAGCATAACCGGACATTCGGCGTGAAGAGACACATGACTGGAAACGGTTCCGAATACTTTGTCCTTTACCTGATGCTTACTGCGGGTGCCCATATAGATACCGTCTGCAGACCTCCTCTTGGCTTCCCGCAGAATTTCATTGGCAGGAAAACCTACGGATGCAACCAACTCAAAGGGCACTTCAGGGTTTGCAACCGAATCAGCGAAACGCTTGAGTTCATCATATACCAACTCCTCTGCCCCT
Organism: Lewinellaceae bacterium; assembly: GCA_020636355.1. Taxonomy (GTDB): domain Bacteria; phylum Bacteroidota; class Bacteroidia; order Chitinophagales; family Saprospiraceae; genus JAGQXC01. The sequence goes on from JACJYB010000005.1 coordinate 50,388, forward strand.
TTCATCGGTTCAAATACCAATGGCTCATCGCTGGAAAACGTGCCATCGTAGGCATGCAATAAAATGATTTTTGCCGGCGCGTCATCCTGCAACGAAGCCAACAAATATTTTAATGCATTTTGCGATACCTCTGAAAAATCCGTCGGAACCAAATAGGTTTTCATCAATCTTCCTGATTATGATAAACCAAGATAGGAATTTTCGGTTTGAAGGACATTTGTTTCGTTACGCTGGGATGGAACCACTTTTCCCAGAATGGCCGTTTGTGTGCTACCATGATCAGCAGATCTATGGGATGATTACCCAGGTAACGCTCCAATCCGGAGGCTACCGAATCGGCATGTACGTGATCAAACTGGATCTCGTGGTGTGCAAAATATTCGGTTAATAGTTCCCGCGTCGACTGGGGAGGTTCCTCGTGATTTTTATCCAGAACATGGACCAGATGGATCAGTGCACCAAAGGATCCTGACAAATGTTTTGCCAGAGTCAGGAATGCCGACTTGTCGGAATCCGGACTGAAAGCATAAGCGATTTGGTGAATTGGCTTGAAGGCACTGTTTTCCGGCACCAGCAATACGGGCGTATTTGATTTTTGAGCGATGGCCATGGATACCGAACCCATCCATTTTTCAAGAACGCTTTTCTCGCCGGTCGCACCGATGATGATCAGATCAAAATCCTTGGCATAGCGCATGATCTCTTCTGCGGGAAAGCCGATCAAGCATTTGGAGTTGACCAAAGAACTATCCGGGAGTGCGATTTTCCCTTTCCATTTTTCTACCAGATCATCCAGCTGTTTCACCTTATCACCCTGGATTTTTTCCAAATCGTTGATCCCGATGATAGAGCCATATTGAGGGTCCACTGGTGGCATGTATACATTAACCACTTCCAAAGAACTGCCAAAATGTGCCGCCCAGTGCAATGCATACTGAAGTGCGCGCTCAGAGGCTGGAGAGAAGTCAACCGGAACTAACAGCTTTTTCATCGTATAGGCTTTGGTGAAGGTTAGTAAGGTAAGGTGGATTGCCTCGATAAACAAGTGCGTATTGTCAAATTCTTTGTAGGCCAGGGATGCCGTTCCATTGATTTTGACGAAAGGAATGCTTTCAATGTCCTGATCCACCATCGTTTGTACGTCAGAAACCTCCTCCAATTCAAAATCGTAACCGCCATTTTCCAGCAAATACTGCAATTCATTGCGAATGGCAATGTATTCTGGAGTCTGTATACCGAATAACTTAATTGAAAGCATATTCCTTTTACTTGTCGGCTAAACTAGTTGTAACGGCTGGCTGAACGAATGATCTAAATCAGCGGAACTCATAGTGTGTGTCAATCGTCTCGGGTCGATGGCTTCTGATTTCCAGGCTGAATGCTTAATTTCACACCGAAATATGACTTAACGCGATGGAGGATTCAAAGGCATTGACCTCCGTATTCGAGACGGTGATCGATGCCATAATTATCATAGACCGAAATGGTGTAGTCGTCCGGGTAAATCAGGCTACGGTCAATTTGTTCGGTTACGAACAGGACGAAATGCTGGGGCATAATGTCTCCATGCTGATGCCTGAACCCGACCGTTCCAATCACAACGGGTATATCAACAAATACATTACGACCGGTCACGCCAAAATTATCGGAATTGGCCGGGAAGTCATTGCACGCCGCAAAGACGGATCCAGGTTCCCCATTCGCCTTGCAGTAAGCAATGTTACCATCGAAGGACAGTTGTATTTTACCGGAATCATCCACGACCTAACCAAAATCAAGGAAGCCGAGCGCAAAATCCTCGAACTCAATTTGGAGCTCGAACAAAAAGTCCATGAGCGTACCCAGGAACTTTCGGAAGTTGTGAACCGGCTACTGGATACCAATCATAAGCTCAAATACGAGGTGGAAGAGCGAGTGAAAGCAGAAAATGCATTGCTGCACAATGAACAAGAGCTTAAAAACTCATTGGAAAAAGAAAAAGAACTGAACGAACTCAAGACCCGGTTCGTTTCGATGGCAAGTCATGAATTCCGGACTCCGTTAAGTACAATTCTCTCTTCCGCATCGCTTATCAATAAATACACGGATGGAGACCATCAACTCAAACGGGAGAAACACGTCTCGAAAATAAAAAACAGTGTGGCCCACTTGACCAACCTGTTGAATGACTTCTTATCCATTAGCAAGATTGAAGAAGGCAAAATCCGTCTTCATGCCGAGGAGATAGAAATTAACAGCTTTTGCCAGGACATCATCGAGGAAATATCTCTCACGGTAAAAGAAGGTCAAAAAGTAACTTGTCAATTGCTGCCGGAACCGACGTCGCTTACGCTGGACAAAACCATGATCCGGGCCATCCTGTACAACCTCCTCTCCAATGCCAGTAAATACTCTGGTGGCGAGGCCCTAATCCAATTGCAATTAAGAAAGGATGGTGCATACCTGGAAATAGGCGTACTGGATGAAGGGATAGGCATTCCGCAATCAGAGCAAAAACACCTGTTTGACCGATTCTTTCGTGCCTCGAATGCCGGTTCCATCCAGGGTACCGGATTGGGGCTGCACATCGTCAAACGGTATGTGGATTTAATCCATGGAAATATTACTTTTACGAGCCGTGAGTTTAAAGGCTCAGCATTTTATGTAAAATTACCATTACGAAATGGAGAAGGATAAAATTCTGGTCATTGAAGACAACCAGGAAGTTCGGGAAAATATCCTCGAAATTCTTGAATTATCGAATTACGAAATCGTCGAAGCAGCACACGGTAAGGAAGGCGTGGAACAAGCCTTTGCCACCTTGCCGGACCTGATTCTGTGTGACGTCATGATGCCGGAATTGGATGGTTTCGGGGTTTTACGTATACTGGGTAGAGACATCCGCACCAGGGACATTCCATTCATATTTTTGACCGCCAAAACGGAGAAACTGGATTTCCGGAAAGGGATGGGCCTGGGAGCCGATGATTACATCACCAAACCTTTTGACGATACCGACTTGTTGGCTGCGATCGAAATGCGACTTTCCAAAAGGAAACGACTGGAAGCTAAAACTTCCCCCCAGCAATTGACCAGCCCTGCGCGCTTCCAGCAAGACCTGGATGCCTGGCTCGAGAACCGCGAAGAACGTCATTTCCAGTCAAAGGCGATTGTATTTGAAGAAGGCCAGATTGCTAATTACCTTTATTACGTGCAGCACGGAGTCGTCAAGTCCTTTATGCTCAATGAATTGGGCAAAGAACTGATCACCGGTCTCTTTAATCCAGGTCAGTTCATGGGCTATCTCCCTATCCTCCAGGACCAGGTGTACAATGAAAATGCCATGGCACTGGAAGAGGCGACCGTGAAATTGATCCCTAAAAAGGACTTTCTGGAATTCCTGCACCGTACCCAGGGCGCATCCGATCACTTCCTGAAAAAATTGGCTCAAAACGTCACCCGCATGGAACAACTCTTGCTTGACATCGCTTATTCTTCGGTGCGCAAGAGACTGGCCAATGCCCTTCTGGATCTTTCGGAACAGTTTCAGTCCGATGAGTTCTCAATAAGCCGGGAAAACCTGGCTAATGTGATCGGAACTGCAAAAGAAACACTGATCCGCACCTTGTCAGATTTTAAGGACGAGCGGTTGATTTCGATCGAGCAGCACAAGATCCAGATCCTGAACAAAGGCAAGCTACAGAACATGCCGAACTAACGGAATCATTCGACATTAAGCACTCAACATTCAAAATTTAAATAAAAATGCCCCTGCATAAGAAGAGCTTCTTAAGCAGGGGCCTCATCGCTGGCTATGAAGGTAAAAGTTGACGCTACATTTGGCGTCTTTGCATTACCGAATATGTAAGAGAGTTAATGTTTTGTCTGTTGTAAGCGTGATTAACGAATTTCTTTTCAGATGCTATTTTCTATCCCGTATCCGTTATATTCAATTACATTGTAAATGTAAGCTGGTGAAAATCCTTACTCGATAAGGACGATCATTGCAAAGAATGATTTAAATCAATCCCGGCAAATTTTCTATGACAAATTCGAAATGATGAGTGGAGAAAGCACCTACCTGGTCATTATCGCGGGATCGCTGATCCTCATTCTTTCCTACATTTTTAATCTGATTTCGGAGCGGACCAATATACCTTCCGTTCTGATGCTAATCCTGCTGGGTGTCATCATTCAGTTTGGATTGCAGATGCTACACGTTTCCATTGCTGATTTGTTCCCTGCTCTGGAAGTACTTGGGGTCATCGGGCTGATCATGATTGTCCTGGAGGCAGCGCTGGATCTAGAGCTCAACAAGGAAAAACTGCCGCTTATTGGAAAATCTCTGGGCATAGCTATTACTGGTCTTGTTCTTGCCACCCTGGCAATAGCCGGATTGCTTAAGTTGTTCTTTTCCATTTCATTCGCTCATACGATCCTGCTGGCAACTCCGCTTGCAATCATGTCCAGTGCTATCATCATTCCGTCGGTACAAAAGCTTTCCGAAGAAAAGCGGGAAAACATGATCTACGAATCGACCTTCTCGGATATTCTGGGGATTATGTTATTCTATTTCATGATCTCGTATCTGGAAGAAGGAGGTGGTACAGCAGCGCTGCATTTTAGCATCAGCCTGATATTTACCATCGTGGTTGCAGTAGTTGCCAGTTATTTGTTGATCTACTTCTTCAAAGACTTTACCGGCAACAAATTGTTCCTGCTGATTGCGAGTTTACTCTTGCTGTATTCGCTGGGAAAAATTATGCACCTTTCTCCCCTGTTGATCATTCTGGTTTTCGGTCTTGCGCTATCCAATCACCAACGATTTTTCTGGATCTTCAAAACGAAAACCGGCGATGATGATCCGATTGAGCGGATTGAAAAGGAATTCCACATCATTACCATGGAAACGTCTTTTGTGGTTAGGACCTTCTTCTTCGTAATTTTTGGCATGACCATCCAATTAACCGATCTGATTGATGGCAAAGTGGCTTTGATTTCAGGATTGATCCTCATTGCCCTTTATGCCTCCCGCTGGCTTATCCTGCGATTATTGCAAGGCAGCGCTCTCCTACCCGAGCTATGGCTGGCACCACGAGGTTTAATCACCATTCTGTTGTTTTTTGCTATCCCCCCTGCACTGCAAATAGAAGGATTCAAAAATGGCATATTACTCTATGTCATTATAGCAAGCAGCTTATTGATGACCTGGGCATTGGTAGATCATCATCGAAAATTGCCTACGGATCAGGATGCCACGGACAAATTGGCAGATCCATTGCCCACCACATCCCAGCAGGAAAGCGCTGCGACGGATGATCCAAATTCCAGTCCGGAGGAAACCACCGGATCCAATGCCCCATTGTTCTGATTCCTTAAGAGAGCTGTCGCCAAGCGTAGTCCCGTTTATGCAGAAAATGCGAAGCTATAACCGGGTCAAGCCCTTAAGTGACCTGAAACGAACTCCGGGTCTTACCTAATCGATTCTGCCATCGTTGAAAAAATGGCGATTTGAAAATCCTGAATCGCTGAAAAACGTTATAGTGGTATGACAAAAGCAAAGAGCAATAAGCGCAGAGCCGGCAGAATCTTTTTAATAGCATTCGGTCTGATCGTACTTTTCCTGATTCTCATCCCGGTATTGTTCAAGAATAAATTGTTGGATCGGTTAAAGCAGGAAGTGGACCGTCAAACCGAAGTGACCCTTGATTTTTCTGATGTGTCCATCAGTTGGTGGAAACATTTCCCGGATTTCTCGATCCGCATCGACCAGCCGGTGGTGACCGGAAAAGACACCTTTGCCAACATCCCGCTTTTTCAATCAAAATCACTGGGAGTCGATTTAAACTTCTGGGATGTCCTTAGGAACAGCGACTCGCTGAGGATTCAAGGCATCCATCTTGATGAACCTGATCTACGGATCCGGGTATTGGCAGATGGAACAGCAAATTATGACATCATGAGGTCCCAGGAGCAGGATGCTTCGGCATCCACTTCCACTGGATTTCGATTGGACTTACAACGATTGGAATGCCTCGGTGGTACGCTTGATTATCAGGACCGATCGTTGGATGCATATTTCTATCTGGATCACCTCAACCAGGATGGAAAAATTACTTATCAGGATAATCTGGTGGAAGTCGGGATGAACGCCAAAGCGGACAGTGTAACCCTGATGTATGGTGGCACAACCTATTTAAATCATGCCGAAGTGACCTGGCAGGGCCCTGTAAGCTTAGACCTGAATGCGGAAAAATACGCGTTTAATGCCAACGCCATCACCATCAATGCGCTTCCGGTAGATCTGACGGGTTGGGTGGATATGCAACCTGAGACTGTAGAGATGGACCTTGCGGTCAAGACGCCGGGAGGTGATGTCAAACAGATGATGTCTCTGATCCCGGGCGCATACCATCATTATTATGAAGGCGTCACAGCAAGTGGAGAGGCCAATCTTGAGGTGACTCTAAAAGGTGTCTATCAGGATAACATAGCTTATCCTGCTCTGCATCTGGCCACTCAGATTAAGAACGGAAGAATCCAGTATTCCAGCGCCCCGTTTCCGATTGAGCAATTGCGTGTCGACGTTGAAATCAACTCGAAAGATGCATTATACAACGCTATGGATGTCGCCCTCCGGGATCTGCATGCGGTAGTGAAAGACTCGCCCATTGACGGTCAACTTATGGTTCAGTCAACGCTCCAGGACCTCCTGGCCAGGGGGCATTTAAAAGCCAATGTGAATCTTGGTGCCTGGATAGAAGCCCTACGACTAGGCGATCAATACCCGGTCAAGGGGCTTATTGCCGGCGAAGCAGATTTCGACTTTAGCCAGTCCGCCGTCATCCAAAAAAACTATCGGCAAATAAAATTTTCAGGAGCATTCAGTGGTCAGGATATTGCGGGGCAATTACCTGGTTATCCGGCTTTCGCCGCTTCCAACGCCTCCTTAACACTGACCCCGGATCGGGTCGACATGCACCTCGACGGTGTTGTTGCCGGGCACTCAGAGGGATCTGCAGACATCAACATTCAGGATCCGCTCTCCTACCTTACCAGAGGCAATCGTACTTCCATGGGCATCGATTTGAATATGCCCAGACTCGACCTGACCGAATGGATGTCCGGGGAGATTACGGAGGACACCGCAGCGACTAAGGTCGCTTATCAACCTACCTATAAGCCTTTGCCTCCGGTTCAGGTGCGCTGGAATGCATCCATCGACCGGCTGGATTACGAAGATTACGATATACGCAACTTGCGATCAGCTGGCTCCTTCAAGAATGACACCCTATTATTGCAAGCTACTTCATGTTTATTATCCGGTGAGCCTGTCCAGGTCTCCGGATCCTTGCAACAACCATACCGGTGGTACGCCGATCCGGGTACCCCAATGAGTGGCAAATTGAAATTGGATGCCAGGAAGTTGGATTTGAATCCCTGGTTGGAAGTGGATACATCGGCTTCAACAACAACGCCAACGACTACTGGTAACGGCACGAAGATCCTGCCGGCAGATATCGATCTAAGCATAAATGCCTCCGTCGGTGAGCTGATCTACGACAAATATCACCTCACGAACAGCTCAGGGACTATTGAATTAGCCAAGCAGCAATTGGCATTTAATGATATGAAGACCAGTCTGTTAGGCGGCCAGGTTGATTTTGCCGGGCTCTACTCCGAACAAGGAGATCATCCGGACTTCGATCTGAAATACGACCTGCGAAAAATGAAATTCGCTCCACTCTTTCAGACCTCCCAAACTTTCCAGAAACTTGCTCCGATTGCATCCTTTCTGGATGGTGTCTTCTCCAGCACGCTGGTATTATCTGGTAAATTGGGCGATGGCTGGATGCCCATTTGGGATCAGCTGAATGCTGCCGGCTTCCTGGAAACCGAGTCCGCCCGGATTCAAAATTTCGACCCCATTACTGAAGTTGCAAGCCGGCTTCAAATCAAACAATTGGAAAACATCAACTGGAAGAACTCCCGCAACTGGTTTGAAGTTCAAAATGGTACCGTAACCATTAAGCCGTTCAGCTTTGACTACCAGGAGATGCGATTTACCGTGCAGGGGCAGCATCAGATCGATCAGGATATCAATTATCAGGTATTGCTCCAAATTCCACGCACGCTGTTAACAAAGTTAAAACTGGACCAACCGGTAAATGCCGGCGTTCAATGGCTTCAGTCACAGGCACAAAAGTATGGTGTGCCGCTTGGACAACTGGATACGGCATATGTCCGTATTATCTTTGCCGGGCAGGTCAAAAAGCCGCAAGTCCAGCTTCAATGGGTTACGAAGGACGGGTCCGGTTCCGTACAAGATGCTTTCAAATCCCAATTTGAATCCGAAGTGCAACGAGGTAAAGATACCCTGATACAAAAAGGAGAAGAGGTACTCGACAAGGCAAAAGATACCCTTACCAAAGTGATCGATAAGAAAAGCCAGGAAGTGATCGAAAAAGCCCAGGATAAAGCTCAGGAGGTAATCGACTCGGCAAAAAATGCAGCCGCTCGTGAAGCAAGAGAACGTCTGGATTCCCTTGCCGGTAAGAAAGTCGGCCAAGCACTGGACACCCTGTTACCTCCAGGCCTGGATTCATTGGGCGGCGCCAAAACAAAAGAAGAAATCGAAAAGCTGAAAAACATCCTCAAAGGTTGGGATCCTCTTAAAAAGAAAAAGAAATCCGGCGGCGGCAATGATTAAACCGATGGCACTAGGGTGAGATGTTTGCTCACCGGCTACCCCACTCCCAGATCCCGAACTGGACTTTCTTATCCACCGGATGTCCACTTTGTTTGAGGGAAAGCATAATCTGACCCCGGTGATGGGATTCGTGGGAAATCAAATAACCCAAAAAGGCCAATGGATGTGGCTTGAATCCTTTTACCCGTCCTTCCGTGAATGTTCTATCCAGCAAGCTATGAATGGCATCTCCACTCCGTTCTAAATACTCATGCAATAAATTCTTATTCAATAGATTACCCTTTTCTATCTTAACTAAATCTTGAAGAAGGTCAGGGCCGGCAGCCTTCAACCACATCAAACGTACATTGTGCATATGTGCAAACTGCTCGCCCACATTCCGCCCTTTCGAAGCCGAAAGATCTGATAGGTGATCCTCCGCCAATGAATCCAGCAGGTACAAATTGATCCGGTTGTGAATGGTCCAGGTTTCCAAGGCTTCTGCAAACATACATTCCGATTTTAGGTGTTAAGCAATTCAAAAAGGCTATCCTGGCTATCTGAGATTCCGTCAACATCAAGTCAAATGAATGGTGTCTGTCTAAAACTATTTAGGGTTGTCCCTCCAATTTTAGTTCTTAAAGATAGGATTGAATCCAGAATGATGATGAATGATTATGCAGTTGGGATGCAGGCGAATGCTACCTTTTCATACCAAATCCATCATCATTGGTCCCTATTCCGAAGAACCCGAGGTCACAAATCGTATTTTTACTTTATGCCAAAGACTCCTTTTCTAGGGCTCGAGATCCTGCTTCATGGTCTCTTTTGGGTATTGACCGCGTGGTTGATCCTCAGCAGCTTTTCCATTGAGTCGATCGAATATACGGTCGAGAACGGTGTTGAGCACGTGCAGGTAATCCGCAACCCAGCTGTTGTCCACCAATTGATGGCCACCCTTGTCCTGAGTATTTGCCTCTTTTATAGCAATGCTTATAGCCTATTGAGGAATTACCAGTCGGAGAAAATAACCACCATGGTTATCCTATCAGTCCTGCTCTTTCTCAGTGCGCTACTACTCCAGTCCATCTTCGTCAGAATGTCCCCTGTCCTGAAAGGTCCCGGACTTCAAGCCAAAATGCAATGGGCCATAATGGGCTTCTACTTTTTCGTATCAACCGGATATGCATTGGGGCGAATCACCTGGAAATCAACGATCCGTCATAAATCGATTCTCCTGGAAAAAAAGCAAATGGAACTTAATGCACTCCGGCATCAGCTCCAGCCACATTTTCTGTTTAATGCCCTCAATAATTTATTGGCGCTTGTTGATCAGAAGCAAAACCCCAAATTGGCCGATGCCATCGATCAGCTATCTCTTTTATTACGTCATGTAGTTGACACGCGGGCTCCTATCGCTGTCAGCAAGGAAATTGAATTTGTCCGGAATTACATCCAGGTACAGCAATTGAGATATGCGGAGCAGGAAGTAACGGTTCAGCTTGAGGTTCTTGGGACGTTTGACCAACAACCGGTGGAGCCAGGAATCTTTATTCCATTTGTCGAAAATGCCTTTAAGCATGGCACGGAACCAGAGGCTTTCAGCCGTATTTCGATGCAATTTGACCTCCGAAACAGGGACAAGATTTTGTTCCGGATCAGCAATCCTATCCGGCAAGCTGTAAATACGGGAGGTACCGGATTAAAGGCCGTAATCCGCCGTCTTGAGCTCCTTTATCCTGGTAGCCATACCCTTAGCATAGATGGATCCAGTGAATATCTTGTCACCTTAACCCTATCAACGCATGAAGGCGATCATCGTCGATGACGAACCCAAGGCCATTGAATTACTCAGCAATTACATCCAATTATGGGGAAAAATTGAGCTGACCGGCACCTTTAGAAATGGACTTAAAGCACTGGAATACCTCCGGCAAAACCAGGTCGATGTGATCCTGTTGGACATCAACATGCCGCACTTATCCGGAATGGAATTAGCGAAATTATTACCTCCCACTACCAGGGTCATCTTCACGACGGCCTATTCCGAATTTGCTGTTGAAAGCTACCGGGTAGAGGCGGTAGACTACCTTTTAAAACCAATTACCCTGGATCGTTTTATCGCCGCAATGAATAAATTGGGAAATCAAATGCAAACTCATGAGGCGTCAGAAATCCTGTGGATCAAAAGTGGTACGAGGACCTATCAGGTTAGCGCAGAAGCTATTGTATACCTGGAGAAGGATGGCAATTACATGGTCTATCACACCGGACATGAAAAAATACTGGCTCGTGAATCCATTGCTGAAGCATTAGACCGGCTGCCTGACCACTTCATTCAGATCCACAAATCGTACATCATCAATTTGCACCGGGTAATCTATTGGACCAAAGACGAAATTAAAATTCCTGACGCCACCCTTCCGGTGAGCGCCTCCTATCGTACAGCGGTTGAAGCACACTTCATCAAGAACCTTTAAGTCAAAGAGATACGCGATGCATGCGTATAAATATTAAACCGGCCAGGTCCGGAAAAGCCCACCAACGTCATTCCGTATTGCTCGGCCAAGTCAACCGCCAGCGATGTTGGGGCGCCCACGGCTACTAAAACAGGGCACCGGATAACTATTGCTTTTTGGACGAGTTCAAAGGCCAACCGTCCGCTGACTACCATGATGACATCTGAGGCATCGGTCTTACCGGTACGGACACAAGCCCCGATTAATTTATCGACCGCATTATGTCGCCCAACATCCTCTCTCAAACAGAGGATGTGGCCAGTCGGTTCGCATAGTGCTGCCGCGTGAACTCCACCGGTGATATCGAATAACCGTTGCTCCTGGCGGATTAACTCGGGTAGCTGACCGATGATCGAGGCCGTCAGGTGGTTTTTCCACACCGGAAAGGGCCTGGCCACCGGGCTTAGCAACTGTTCCATGGTGGTCCGGCCACATACTCCGCATGCAGTAGTCGCCGAGTAGCTGCGATCCGGCAAATCAGCCGGCCAGGGCACCTCCGGATTCAGTTCTACCAGCCAGATACCTGCTTCCGCCGTCTGCAAGGATTGAATATCCCGGTAATTGTGGATGACCTGTTCTGAAAAGAGCAATCCGGTAATCAAATCTTCATCCGCACCTGGCGTACGCATTAAAAAACCCAGATCCGCGGTACGGTTGCCCTGTCGGACAAAGATATGGATAGGGCTTTCCATCGCAATGTTGTCTTCAAAATGCTGAACATTGCCTGCTTCAAAATGAATGATTGGCCGCTTTTGGGTGGATTGCAGCAAATTTGGCTTCTGACGCGATGCATCCCTCATCCATTGAAGATAACACAACTTCTTTTCTCCGTCAAACACCCGGGCTCACCCTCGTTTTTTGTAATTTACCAAATGCTTTAACCACCACCAGGATCATGGAATTACAAACATTACTTCCCGAGTGGATCCAGCCAGGCACCTTTGCATACAATGTGGTGTTGTTCCTTATTATCACAACCGCTGCTCTCGTTATTGGATGGATCATACGTAAATTTTTCCTCGTCCGCATTGTCGACACGACCCAGCGATACCGGATACGCAAGATGCTCAATCTACTGGGATATGTATTGATCATTCTGGTAGCTATCCTGATTTTCGCCGAGCAACGCTCTTACCTTACCCTGTCCATCGGTTTTATTAGCGCCGGAATTGCATTTGCACTGCAGGAAGTTATCTTAAGTGTAGCCGGATGGATTTCAATCTTTTCCTCGCGCGTGTTCAAGCCCGGCGACCGGATTTCTATGCAAAATGTTAAAGGGGATGTGATCGATGTAGGCATTCTAAAAACGACTTTGATGGAAATAGGTGAGTGGGTCAGTGGTGACAATTATACCGGACGCATCGTGCAAATCAGCAACTCTGCCGTTTTTAAAGGAGCCGTTTACAATTATTCAACGGATTTTCCCTTCGTTTGGGATGAAATAGCCATCCCGGTACGATTTGGGAGCGATGTCCAGAAAGTACAGGAAATATTAGCCCATGTAATCAAAGAATACCTTCTCGAATATTCACGGTTTGCCGCTGAAGAATGGAAAGTGCTCGTCCGCAGGTATCTTATCGAGGATGCCCGGGTGGATCCAATCATTTATACGGAACTCACCGACAACTGGATCAACTTCACCTTGCGCTATGTCGTGGATTATAAAAAAAGAAAGAGCACTAAAACCAAACTTTTCCTGGCTATCCATCAATATGTCGAAGCTTCACAAGGCAGGGTAAAAATTGGATCAGCTACCTATGAAATTGTCGGAATGCCGGACCTCTCTATCCGCGATCAAAAAAACAAGCACTAATCCAGGCAAAATGATTAATCGGTCAATCCTTAAATCCGGCTATTTATTGCTATACACGATGTCGTTCATTGCGATGCAGGCTGCAGCTCAGGATTCTGTTTCGATGGCACAAATGATCGGTCTCCCGGCCCACCCCAGGTTGCTCCTAAAGGCTGATGAGGAGAAAAATATCCGGACCCAACTGCAGGTCAGTCCGGTCTGGCAGAATGTTCAGCAAACCATCCTGACCGAATGTGAGCGCCTCCTGACCCAACCGCCGGTTGAACGCATTCAGATCGGCCGCCGACTTTTGGACAAATCCAGAACTTGCCTGCAACGCACCTTTTTCCTGAGCTATGCCTACCGCATGTCCGGAGACAAGCGATATGCGGAGCGCGCGAAACTTGAATTACTACAGGTTTGTGGTTTCTCTGACTGGAATCCTTCACACTTTCTTGATGTCGCGGAAATGACATTGGCAGTAGCTCTGGGTTACGACTGGTTATTTGACCTCCTGGACGATAGCGAACGTCAATGGATTAAGAATGCGCTTGTGGAAAAAGGAATCCTGCCATCCTTTGATCCAGCCTACAATTGGTTTCTGACCTCAAACCACAACTGGAATCAGGTATGTAATGCCGGTATGGTCTTTGGCGCGCTGGCCATTGCTGAAGATGACCCAAAGCTTGCCCTCAAGGTCGTTAACCGGGCAATTCGTACCGTTAAACTGGCCATGAAGGCTTATGGACCGGATGGAGCCTATCCGGAAGGCTATGCTTACTGGGATTACGGCACCAGCTTTAATGTCTTGCTGATCAATTGTCTGGAAAAGGCATTTTCAAGTGATTTTGCCTTGACTTCAATTCCTGGTTTTTTAAATACTGCCTATTTTCTGGAAAACATGACAGGACCTACCGGCACCTGTTTTAACTGGGGTGACAGTAAGTTAACGGCTAATCTGAATCCAGCTATGTTTTGGTTCGCTCAAAAGCAATCGGATCCTTCGCTGCTATGGGTAGAAAAGCAGTTCCTTGAAGCAGAGCTCTACAAAAGCATGAGCCAGGATCGGCTTCTGCCGGCGCTTATCCTCTGGGGCTCAGCAACCAATATGGGAGCAATCAAGCCACCTGATAATTTGTGTTGGAGGGGTCAGGGAGAAAATCCGGTCTGTCTGATGCGTACTTCATGGACCGACCCGCAAGCCCTCTACGTGGGATTTAAAGCAGGATCTCCTCAGGTCAACCATGCCCATATGGACGTGGGTTCATTTGTCGTCGAAGCCAACGGGGTCCGCTGGGCTTCGGACCTGGGCATGCAGGACTATGAATCTTTGGAATCCAAGGGGATAGCCCTGTGGGGGCAAACTCAGGATGCACAACGGTGGACCATCAAACGGCTGAACAATTATGTTCACAACACCTGGACATTTTCCGGCAGCCTGCAGCGGGTAGATGGTTACGCAAAAATTGAGCGCTATTCCGGTAATCCGGATCGACTGTTTGCTATAGCCGATTTAAGTTCTCTGTATTCGGATCAGGTTCAGTCGGTGTGGCGGGGAATAGCCATCCGGAGCCGATCCAATGTATTGGTTCGTGATGAAATACAAAACAAGGAGCAGGTGACAGTCATGCGCTGGACCATGCTCACCAGCTGCAACGTAGATCTGACTCAAAGTGGGCCGGAACTGGAGATAGAGGGTAAGAAACTCCGATTGATAGGCCGTGGACCCATTCCGATAACATGGCAAACCTGGAGTACCGAACCAACTACGGATTACGATGCTGATAACACAGGCACTGTCCTGGTAGGTTTTGAATACGAGGCCAGGCCGGGTGAAAAAGTCAGTTTTCAGGTCCTGTTTGTGCCGGAGGGCACTCAGGGAGACTTCGAAGACTTTCCTCTGTCAGCCTGGAGATGAAGGTGACTTTGGGTTATTTGGCGCGTCATTAATAGAGAGAAACGTACCTTTGTTCGCATACTTTAACGGTGTTTAACCTGGTTTAATAAGTAGTTGATCACCCTATCTAAACGAAATCCAATGGTAAAATCATGCTTTTTGGCAGCCCTGCTGGGCTTGATGGCAAATGTTCCTGCTTTTGGACATGTGCACCTTAAGTATCCGGAAGGAGGAGAAAAGTATATGCCGGGTGAACAGGTCTTAATCCGTTGGGAAATCGAAATCCCGCATGATCAGAAGAACTGGGACCTTTACTTTACATCCGATGGTGGTACTACATGGAACACGATTGTAGAAGATCTGCCTGTTACAGACACCAGTTTTACCTGGGTTGTCCCGGGACTGACAACCAGTCAGGCAGAGGTACGCATTGTCCAGGACAATACCTCTTTCGACTACGAAGATATTAGCGGGGACTTTACCATCGGCAACGCAACTGCATCAAGAGAAGACTTGCTTGCCCGCAACTGGAAGATTTACCCCAATCCATCACATGGAGAAAGTATCCATATCATCCCGGCCAATCTGGATCATCAGCAATTGCAGTCTATATATCTGGTTGACGAGTCCGGAAAAGAGCTTTGGCGAGGTAATGTTTCAGCCGAAGAATGGTTTATGCCGGTTCCGGCACAGGCTTCCGGTATTTTCTTCCTGGTAGCCCGATATCCCCGGGAGATACGTCAACAAAAATTAACGATAATATCCGGTCAATAATACTCGAGAGTTAATTTGACCCGACCGATGAAAATGTCTTTTTCTGAACGCCTACCCCGGTAATTATCAGATTATTCCATGAGCTTGGGAGCTTACTCTTGATTTGTACGATCCCTTTATCCGTTATTTCCAGACCGCCGAAGCCCATCAGGACTGCCTGGAGAACGCCACCTGCTCCTGTCCCAAAATAAGGATTCGTTCCACCTTTGGTTTCGGCAAGCACCCGGAACGGCGGATTCAGATTTGGCAAATATGCTTCCTGAAACCACTTGAATGCTTCCTCCCCTACTCCTAGCCGGGCATACAGCGTAGCAAAGACCGCCTGGGTCATTGCGGGGGTTCCTGCATCAGGAACACGTTGCTGATAATATTCCAGATCCCGCAGGATGTCCTCCGGGTCAGTTATTTCATGCAGCGGATATGCCAGCAGATTCACATCAGCTTGTTTGATGCCCTCACCCTGATACTGGGCATGTTCCCTGGTAACACCATCTGGCATTTTCAAAATAGGAATGTTGGAAGCTATCTCCTCCCACCTCGGATCCATAGGATATCCCAGCAGTTTCGCCGCTTTGGCAGCATAACGCAAATTGGCGATTGCAATGGCATTGGTGAAGGCATTATTGTCGACATTTTCTGCCCACTCGTCAGCAGCAACCACATTCTTAATAGCGTACTGTCCATTACTATCGCGCTCTACCCTGCTAAGCCAAAATGCTGCCGTCTCTGACAGAATCGGCCATCCTTTCGTGCGCAACCATTCCTGATCCTGGGTGACACAATAATAGAGCCAGGCAGCGTGAGCCACACATCCGGTGATGTGGTGTTCAAAGGGCCCGCTCAATGCCCAAACCGGCGTCTCCTCAACCCCTGTCGCAGCGCTTTCCCAGGGAAACATGGCCCCCTGGTAGCCATTTGCAAATGCATTCCGGCGGGCCGCTTCCAATCGTTGGTAGCGGTATTCAACCAGAGACCTGGCAATTTCCGGATGAAGCACCAATAAAGGAGGATACATCCACAGTTCCGTATCCCAGAACACATGGCCATTATAGCCAAGACCACTAAGCCCCATTGGTGAAGGAGATAAAGCAGAACCGGCACGGGTAAACGAATACAAATGGTAAAGCATGCTGTGTACATCCTGCTGGCTTTGAGGATCGCCTTCGATTTGGATGTCACTGGACCAAAGGTCATCCCAGGCCTCCCCGTGCAACTTGAGTAAACGGTCATGCCCCTGCAATTTGGCATAAATGGTAAGTCGCTCCGCCTCATTTAACGGATCATCATGATGTGCGGAAGTAATTGAAGTGCCGATGATGGAAAACCGGTAAGTTTGCCCGGCTTTAAGGTTTTTATTGAACCGCATCAAATGACGGTTATTATCCCACATTTCATGAATTACCCGCGGCTCCTCACCATGGATTTCATCAAAAAGGAAAGTATTGGAAGCACACATTAATAATTTTCCCGTCGGACTTTTTGCCGTCGATGTCAACAAACTGATCAGCACATGCGGGCGGTCAATCTCATTGTAATAATTCTCTACATCACGCAGTGCGTCGGGTGCTTCCATGATGCTTGATCCGGAAAGTTCAATGTCCTTCAGCGGGCGAACTTCAACATCCATCAATACGGTGAAAGGCAGTTGTCTCAGTGCATAGTAGGTATAGGAAATGTCGGCCTTGCCCGCCACGGAAAGCGAAGTTCGAAAGGATGCGTCGCGCATATTCAGGGTTTGCTCCATCTCCGTGGCGTTGTTGGCAGCTATTTCCCGGCCATCTATGGCCAATGCCATATTAAGTAAATTGAAGCTGCGTAGAAAATTACTGACCCGGCCCCGCCCATACAAATCGTAGGCTCCAGCCAGCACGACCTCTTTAACCCGAAAGGGCTCAGGAGAAGAAACAATGCCGATCATTCCATTGGCTACTGTCACACCATAATAGTTGCCAGGGTCTGGTTTAACTGAAATTATCCAGGGATCCTGGCCAGTGAGACCATTAAGGCAGCAGACAAATAATGACACGAAAAATAATCTTTGCATTAGCTCTCGGTATTTATCAAACTGAAAGATATCAAACAGCTACGAATTGCAATAAAATGGAGCTTTACGCCCACTTGCCTTACGAAATTATTGCTTGCTTCCCGGTGAAAACTTTACCTTTAAACTATGCGTAAGGTATCTTTCATTGCTGGACTTACCCTCATTGCCATCTTGTTTTATCTGACGGCATGCCATACGGATAGGAACCCGTTAGTTGTCGGAGCCATAGATTTCAATTACCAGGTCAGGCCTATCCTTTCTGACAAATGTTTTAAATGCCACGGTCCGGATGCAAACAAGCGCGAAGCCGGACTACGGCTGGACATGAAAGACGCTGCTTACGCTGAATTACCGGAAGACTCCGGCAAATACGCCATCGTGCCTGGAAGTCTGGAGAGCTCACAATTATACCACCGCATCATGACGACCGATAGCTCGGAGATGATGCCACCTCCCGAGTCAAACCTGGCACTGACCGAAGAAGAAAAAGTCATTCTGACCCGCTGGATAGAACAAGGTGCTCCCTACAAACCTCACTGGGCCTTTATTCCTCCGGTGTCGCCGGAAGTGCCTACGCTTCCCGGAAATACCTGGGCAGTAAACGAGATCGATCAATTTGTTTTGTCGAAAATGCAAAAGGCCGGGCTAAAACCCAATGACCAGGCCGACAAAGAACGGCTGCTCAAAAGGGTGTATTACGACCTCACCGGTTTGCCTCCGGATGTAGCGACACAGGATGCATTTCTAGCCAACAACGCTCCGGATGCCTATGAAAAGATTGTTGACCAGTTACTAGCCAACCCGCATTATGGTGAAAAAATGGCTATGCATTGGCTGGATGTGGCGCGATATGCCGATTCGCATGGTTACCAGGATGACGGCCCCAGAACGATGTGGCCCTGGCGCGACTGGGTCATCCATGCCTTCAATGATAATTACCCTTACGATCAATTCGTTTCCTGGCAATTGGCCGGAGATCTGATGCCCGGGCGCACCAAAGAAATGATCCTGGCTACCGGTTTTAACCGCAATCACAAGATTACGCAGGAAGGAGGTGTCATTGACGAAGAATACCGCGTCGAATACGTGACGGACCGCACCAATACCTTCGGAAAAGCATTCCTTGCCCTTACTTATGAATGTGCACATTGCCACGACCATAAATACGACCCCATATCGATGGAAAGTTATTACGGCACTTTCGCATTTTTTAATCAGGTGCCGGAGAAAGGACTCTATGGAGACATTTCAGCCAATTCCCTGGCGGATCCCCCTTACATGACCATCACGGCAGCTGATCGCGATTCCCTATTAAGCTTTATTAATGAACAGGATGCTGCCGATGTTCGGGTCATGATAATGAAAGATTCCTCGGTCATCCGCCCCACTTACATCCTGGAAAGGGGTGTTTATAGTGCGCACGGCCGCGAAGTAGGTGTATCTACCCCGAAGGCAATCTTGCCCTTCGATACCATAGCTTATCCAAAAAACCGTCTGGGCCTCGCAGAATGGCTCTTTAATGACGAAAATCCACTGACCGCCCGCGTATTTGTCAACCGGATCTGGTCCCAGTATTTCGGCCGGGGTCTGGTAAAGACAAGCGGCGATTTTGGCATGCAGGGTGAGCTACCTACTCATCCCGAACTATTGGATTGGCTTGCCGTAGACTTTCGTACCCACGGATGGGATATCAAGCGGTTAGTCAAACAAATAGTGATGTCCGCAACTTACCGGCAATCCGCCCAAATCAGCAAGGAAGCCTTAGCTACGGATCCGGAAAACATTTACCTGTCGCATGCTCCCCGTATCCGTTATGCCGCCGAATTTGTACGGGATATGGTCCTTTCTTCGGGAGGACTGCTCAATGATATGATTGGCGGTCCAAGTGTAAAAACGTATCAGCCGGATGGAATTTGGGAGGCAGCTACCTCCGGCAGAGGTCCTCTGGCAACCTATGTACAAGACCATGATGAAATGCTTTACCGCCGCGGCATGTATCAATTTATCAAACGCACGGTGCCTCCGCCGGTGATGCTGACCTTTGATGCGTCCAACCGCGACCAGTGCGAGGTCCAGCGCATAAAAACCAATACCCCACTTCAGGCCCTGGTTATGCTTAACGACCCGCATGTCATCGAGGCTTCACGGGTAATGGCCGAACGGTATGTACATAACGAACAAACCCCTGAAGCCAGCTTAAAGGATGCCTTCCAGCGCATCGTGTGCCGTAAAGCCAGGGAACAAGAGTTGGAGGTGCTCCTCGAAATTTACCAGGAACAGCAGGAACATTATCAGCAAAACCCCGCCGATGCCAAAGTCTTTCTGGATAGTGGCGAGTATCCCCACTTGGAAAATATCGATCCTGTCCGTTCTGCTGCCCTGATGGAAGCCATCCAAACAATTTATAACATGGAAGAGTCCATAACCAAAACCTAAGCCTTATGTCCAATCCATTTTTTGAACACCGGATGCAAGTAACCAGGAGGCATTTTCTGGGTCAGATGGGCGCCGGATTGGGTACCATCGCCCTTGGCTCTATCCTGCAGCCAAATCTCGCACGGCAGGCAGCATCTCCGCTCGGCAGTCTGGGGTTAGCGGACATACCGCACTTCGCACCTAAGGCAAAGCGCGTGATTTATCTCTTCCAGAATGGTGCGCCATCGCAGCTGGAGACCTTTGACTATAAGCCATTGCTGAATAAAATGATCGGTGAGGATCTCCCTGAATCCATCCGTCAGGGGCAGCGACTTACAGGGATGACAGCCAATCAAACGCGGTTCCCACTGGTAGGCTCCTACTTCAAATTTCAGCAGTATGGCAACTCCGGAGCATGGGTCAGTGAATTATTCCCGCATATGTCACAGGTCGTGGACGATCTGTGCATCATCAAGACCATGCATACCGATGCCATTAACCATGATCCTGCATTGACTTTCATGCAAACCGGTGCACAACAAGGCAACCGCCCCAGTATGGGAGCTTGGCTGAGTTATGGACTAGGTAGTGAAAATGCAGACCTGCCCGCATTTTGCGTTTTGCTATCCCGAGGCAAGGGTAATGGACAAGGGGTCTATTCCAAACTATGGACCAACGGTTTTCTCGATAGCATTCATCAGGGCGTGCAGTTCAGCAGCGGAGAGGATCCGATTTTATACCTCAACGATCCGTCAGGAATGAATCGCGAAAGTCGCCGATCCATGCTGGACAAACTCAATGTGCTGAATAACATGACGTACGATGAGTTTGGAGATCCTGAAATCCAGGCAAAAATCCAACAATACGAACTGGCCTACCGGATGCAGACTGCGGTGCCGGAGATCACCGATGTCAAAAAAGAGCCGGACTACATCCTGCAAATGTATGGTCCGGATGCATTGGTACCGGGAACCTATGCCGCCAACTGTTTGCTGGCGCGCAAGCTTTCGGAAGCAGGAGTCCGTTTCATCCAGTTGTACCACCAGGGTTGGGATCAACATGGAAACCTGCCTACGGAAATGCCCATGCAGGCTAAGGACGTTGATCAACCTACGGCGGCTTTGATCCGGGACCTCAAGCAAAGGGGCCTTCTTGATGAGACACTGGTGATTTGGGGCGGTGAGTTTGGCCGAACCAACTACTGTCAGGGCACGTTGATGGCGAATAACTACGGACGTGATCATCATCCCAGAGCCTATTCCATCTGGGTTGCCGGTGGCGGTATCAAACCGGGGATCGTCTATGGCGAAACCGATGACTTTGGCTACAATATCATCGAAAATCCGGTAGACATCCATGACTTTCATGCCACGCTGCTGCGATTGCTGGGAA
Source organism: Lewinellaceae bacterium (assembly GCA_020636355.1). Classification (GTDB taxonomy): domain Bacteria; phylum Bacteroidota; class Bacteroidia; order Chitinophagales; family Saprospiraceae; genus JAGQXC01. The sequence goes on from JACJYB010000005.1 coordinate 71,889, forward strand.
TTGATCATGAGCGGCTGACCTACAAACATCTGGGAAGGCGGTATCGCTTAACCGATGTATCCGGCCAGGTGATTAACGGGATCATGGCTTAACCTAAGCCATTTTTACATGAACCTAAAGGAAAACAACTCCATCGGTACGACCTTTTCCTACGATGGTTAGCATTACTTTTGCAGGATCTCAAACTATGTTATGGTCCGGATTCTTCCTATTCCTCATGATGTCAATAGTTCTTATCTACGCGGTACAGCCGGAGGGCCGGGCCGGATTTTAGCCCAGGAGCATACTGGTTCCGCCAATGTTTATGCCGAAGGCGGAAGAGCAATACGGATTCATGAAGACTATCAGGTCCTGGATGAAATACCGGTTGCTCATATGCAGGGAGAAGAGGCATTCCAGAGGATTCGTGGACGTGTTCAGCAAGAATTATCCGGAAGCCAGGGACCTTTATTTTGTTTTGGTGGTGACCATTCCATATCCTATCCCGTGCTGACAGCATATGCAACAGTTCACCAGCCTGTCCACGTCCTCCAACTGGATGCCCATAGCGACTTATACGCCAATTTGGATGGAAATCCTTATTCGCACGCCAGTCCTTTTGCCAGGCTCCTGGAACAAAAATTAATTGCCTCGCTAACACAAGTTGGCATCCGCTCACTTACCCCCCATCAACGGGAACAGGCCGCACGGTATCAGGTCCGTATAATAGAAATGAAAGAACTGAACCAGTCATGGATCAGGGACCTCCGCCATCCGTTATATCTGTCTCTGGACATGGATGTTTTGGATCCGGCATTTGCACCCGGGATATCCCATTATGAACCCGGAGGAATGAGCAGCCGTCAACTGCTTGACATCGTCCAGGCCCTCCCTACCCTGATCGGTGCGGATTTGGTCGAATACAATCCGGCCAGGGACATTCATGATATGACCGCTATGGTAGCCTACCGGCTAATGAAAGAAATTATATGCAAGCTGGGTTAATTTCTGTCATTAGGCAATCAGGGAAATACCTGAAATTGATATCCCATCTTTTCAAGCTCGGTCAAAAGCGTGTCCAGTTCCCAGTACAATTTATTAGTCCGGTAAGGACTGCTTCCTACGTGGATAAGTAGAAATGCGCCATTCAGGGCACCATTACGGGCATTTTGCAGCGTCTTCCCCACGATTTCCATGGTCGAGCGGTAATTTTTGTCGTCCGGCACCGTATAATCTGCCTGAGTGATCAAACCTGGCGAGAAATTCAACAGAGTCAATCCTTCCTGTTTGCACCACTTACTGATGGTTTGATTATACCACTCATAGGGTGCCATGAATAGCTGGTGGTCCGCTCGCTCAATTCCAAAAGGTTTAAGAGCCAAATAATTGCTGTCCAGGTCCTTTTTCCATGCATCATGAGTCACCAACAAGGAGTCTCTCTTTATCCAATCCGCATACAATAAGTGACGGTTGGAGTGGCAACCGATGTAGTGGCCAGCATCCTTTATCTTTTGTATAGCCAATGGGTAAGCCCTGATAAAATCTCCGGTAAAGAAAAAATACCCTTTGATGCCGTGGTTTTCCAAAATATGAAGGATGCTGTCAACCCCATCTGCATATTCATGACCAGTAAATAACAAGCGGATCCTGGGCTGAGTGGAATCTCCCCGGTCAATAGCCCCCCAGGGATCAACCGAATAGTTCGTCAGGGTATCGCTCGCCCATAAGGCGACCGGCACCTGCCGGTCTGAAATCGACGGCTCACAACTTAGTATGGATAGAAGAAGCAATACACTAAAGAAAAAAGAACCCCAATTAACCATAGTTGGAAAAATATTTGTTAAATATATCATAGGAAAACCAATCCCTGCATCCATTTGCAGGGAATGTTGTTTCGGTAAGAAGTCTTGTTGTTATGAATAAAGCATTTTTACAAAAGATATTTGAACTGCACCAATCATGTGATCGCTGTCCTTCACCTCAGGTTGTTGCGGACTTTTTTGATGACCTGCTAGGGTCTTTATTCCCGGATTACACCCAGCATGCCTATCGAAACGTAAAGGAGCTGGAAATGCACCTGGAGAAACTTCAGCTTAGTTTGGAGGAACTTCTATATTTCAATATCGGCCCTGAAAGAGATCATGCCGAAGCACTGGCCAATCATTTCTTTAATGCGCTTCCAACGGTCCATGATCTCCTGGAAGGCGATATCCAGGCCATGTTTGAAGGGGACCCTGCCGCCCGTTCAAAACATGAAATCATCCGGAGTTATCCCGGCTTTTTTGCCATTGCAGCTTACCGCTTGGCGCATGCCTTGCACGACCTTGGCGTGAAAACAATCCCACGCATCCTCACCGAGTATGCACATGGTAAAACCGGAATAGATATCCATCCGGGAGCTGAGATTGGACCTAGTTTTTGCATCGACCACGGGACTGGAGTAGTCATCGGTGAGACCTGTAACATCGGAAGTCATGTGAAAATCTATCAGGGTGTGACCCTGGGTGCGTTGAGCGTTGATAAAGTTGATGCAGATAACAAGAGGCACCCTACCATTGAAGATCATGTGGTTATTTACGCAGGAGCTACCATTCTGGGAGGAGAGACGGTCATTGGTCACCACTCCGTAATCGGAGGTAATGTTTGGCTTACCCGCAGCATTCCCGCCTACAGCAAAGTTTATTATCAGGCGCAGATGAACATGGGTGATTCTGGCACTTCAGACGTGATGGTCTTCAAACAATACAAATAATGCACAAATTAACGGAGCTGATTGGCAACACCCCATTGGTGGAAATCCAGCATATATTTCCATCAAGCCAGGTGAAAATTTATGGTAAGCTGGAAGGTAACAACCCGGGAGGAAGCGTTAAGGACCGGGCAGCTTTCGGTATGATCAGCGGAGCGCTTTCCCGGGGTGAGATAAAGCCTGGGGACCGCCTGGTAGAGGCCACCTCAGGGAATACCGGTATTGCCCTGGCAATGATCGCCCAATTGATGAAAGTGGAAATGACCCTGATTATGCCGGACAACAGTACACGCGAGCGTGTCCTGGCCATGGAAGCTTACGGAGCAAAAGTCATTTTAACCCCAGCTGCAAAAACCATCGAATTCTCCCGGGAACTCGCAGAAGATATGGCATCCAACCAGGGGTACTTTATGCTGAATCAATTTGCCAATCCCGATAATTATGGGATGCATTACAAGACCACCGGGCCTGAGATCTGGAGAGATACCCAGGGCAAGGTGACACACTTTGTTTCATCCATGGGTACCACTGGAACCATCATGGGTGTATCCAGGTCCCTGAAAGAATACAATCCAGCGATCCAGATCGTGGGGACACAGCCTACTGAGGGCTCTTCCATTCCGGGTATCCGCCGATGGTCCCCTGAATACCTGCCTAAAATCTATGAACCAGACCGGGTTGATCGCTTGATCGATGTGAGTGAAGATGACGCCAGAGCCATGACGAGACGGATGGCCAAGGAAGAGGGAATTCTGGCCGGAATGAGCAGCGGAGGTGCGTTATCCGCAGCGGTCAAACTGGCCGGGGAGCTCGAATCCGGACTGATCGTATTCATTATCTGCGACCGTGGTGATCGTTACCTGAGTTCGGACCTGTTTGGATAAATAGTAAGGCGCCTCTCCATGCCCGGACGGGATTACTGCTTAAAATAACCCTGTTTTTGCGTATTCATTTTATCTTTGGGTAGACTAAAAACCGGGACCAATGAAGTTATGGTATCTCTTCCTACTCTTCGCCCTGATGGCATCCGTCCATTGCAAATCAGGCAAAAAAGCCTTACGCCAGGGTAACTATGAACATGCGGTTTACGACGCCCTGGATCGATTAAAAAAAGCCCCGAACAATGACAACGCCCGCGAGACGCTGGCCAAAGCATACCCTGCCATGGTCAACTACTATTTGAATCTCAATGAACGGTCCATGGCTTCATCGGATGTGTTGAAGTGGGATAAAATTTTCGATAACCTTGCCGCATTGTCCTCGGTTTACGATGAGGTTCAACGTACACCGGCTGCATTGGAGGTAATCACTCCGACCGATTATACACGCGAACAGGAGGATGCAAAAATGAAACTGATCGCCGCCAGATATAAACTTGGAAGCGATGAATTGGCGAAAGGATATCGTGAAAACGCCAAACTGGCCTACGATCATTTTTTACGGATCTATTCCCTGGACCCAACCTACAAGGACGCGGAAGACAAAATGTATGAAGCACAAAATGCTGCTACTATATTTGTGGAAGTGACACCCATACCAATGCAAAGAGCTTATTCACTATCCTGTGACTTTTTTCAGAACCAGATTCTGGAATTCGTACGGGCCGAAAACCTTAGCCCCTTTGTCCAGTTTGTATCCTCAGCCGAAGCCAAAAGCAGGGATTTGCGAATCGATCATTTATTGCAATTGGAATTTGATGAATTTGTCGTTGGCAATGCATTTGAAAAAGAAACAGTCAATAATGTAACCAAGGACAGCATTATCGTTGGGACGGCAAAAAGTGCAGACTCAACCATTAATGTATACGGCACCGTCAAAGCTGAAGTTCATTCATTTCGGCGGACCATCAGCTCCAATGGCACCTTGGACCTCAAAGTTATTGAAAGGAATGCGCAGAACCTGCTGACACAACGCAAATTCAGCGGTGGGTATGATTATGTGGATGAATGGGGTTACTTCAACGGGGATGAGCGGGCCCTGGACAAAAAAGAGAAGGACATTTGTAAGCGTAACAAACCACTGGTCAACCCGGCACCTAATGATTTATTCATCAAATTCACTGTGCCTATCTATGATCAGGTGACCCGGTACATCCGGGAATATTACAAGGCTTTTTAGGGTCTGCTGGAGTTTGCCAGGGACGGCAATTTGATCCGGATAACTTTACCGACTACCTGTCCCGGATCAAATGATCAGGCGCACCCCGCCAAGTTGCTCGATTCGGTAAGGGAACCGGTCAGTTGGAGATCCAATGAACATAAAGTTGATCGGTATCTTCCACTTTTTGGATAAGTCCTTAATGATTTCAGGGCCAAATGTACCCGGGATCTCGATGTATTCGATCTGTACCTCCGGATATTCACGGTCCAATACTTCGATATCGGTTTTAAGCCGGTCAGGAGTCGTTTGGCCTTTCTCTACAATCGTGACAATTTTTAATTTACGGGTATGCTCATTCCTTGTGATGTACTGCATCACTTTATTCAAAACCGACACATCATCTCCTTTTGCAAAGAATACAAACTCCTGGGAGTTGATTTCATTGATCAGGTTCAGGATCCCCTGGTTTGCCTTTCCCACGAATTTCTGGATGGGATCAAAGAGGTACTTGATGACTTCCAGAACGCCCCAGAGTAGTTTGGTCCGGTTCAACATTATCGTAACCAGAATAAGGGCTGGAATAAAGTATTCCAGAAAGACGCCCAGGTATTGAGGATTCATAATCGCATTTCCTGCAATGGCAGCGCCAACCGCAACTATTGCAATAATGATGGATAAAGGAGTAGCACGTTCCGGCCGGGGCAGTTTCTGTCGCTTTATTTTCAACAGGATATTTCCAAAGCCAAAAAGCGCCATGACCAATAGGAAGGAAATGGTATAAACTCCAGCCAAAGCACCCAATTCTCCCCGCGTAATAAATAGGATCGAAACACATAAGAGAAAAAACAAAATGACGATCCGGTAGGCAGATCCGCGGCGATTCTTGTGAAGTAAAAAGTTTGGCAGAATACGGTCCAGGGTCATCCTTTCCAATAATCCGCTGACCCCAACATAGGCCGTAAGAACTGCTCCACTAAGTACCAGCGCTGCATCTACTGACACAAGCGTCGAGAGCCAGTTACCCGCTATTTTACTTCCCATGAAGGACAATAACGCTTCCTGATTGGCATTAACCTCTGCAATAGGGATAATTGACAATGCCAGGAAAGCCATCAATGGATTGAATATGCTGACAACAATCCACATGTTTCGCAAGGTCTTTGGAAATACGCCCTCAGCCTGTTCTTCCACAAAATTTGCAGAGCTTTCGAACCCGGATATGCCTAACATGGCGGCAGCAAATCCGAAAAATAGTGCTTCCTTGATCCCTCCTTTGACCGGCAACTGATAGTTAGCCTGCAATACTTCAAATCCATTTGATAACAGGTAATAACCACAAACCAGGACCAGAAGGGTTAAAGAAACAAGATGAAAGACAAAAATCCCTATCGCAACTTTTGATGATTCGCCGATACCCAATATGGTCAGCCCCATAAATAAGGCTAATAACAGGATGGTTGCAATAATTACCGGCATACTATGCCAGATGCTATGTACATAATGCATGGCCTCACTGGCTGAAATCACGGCAGTTGCCATGTAAGACAACAAGGTCAGGGTCGCTGCCAATGATGCGGTAGATTTCCTGGTCGTGTTCAGCAAAGCATTGTAAGCTCCGCCATTTAAAGGCAACGCGCCGACTACTTCACCGTATATCCTGCGAAACAAAAACAGAACTCCGGCAACAATAAGTAATGCCAACCAGGCATATTGTTGGGCATAAATGATCGCTAATGCAGAAACGTAGAGACAAGAAGAACTGATATCGTTACCACAAATAGCCGTTGCAGCTATTTCATTCAATTTCTTAGTAGTACTCACCTTTCGATACTTGTTTGGTCAAATATAAAAACATTAAAACAAGATGCCAGACGTAATGCCCTATCAATCAGGCAGGATCTTCATTCAATAGAACCCAAAGCCAACATTAGAATTCTTAGCAAGGATCAACTTGGCATCCGTCCCGTCCACTGGGGGAAATGAGCAGAAGTTTCTGCAAAGCGGCAAAGCGTGGTAGGCTAACGAGCATAAGTCCTTGATCATGAAGCACAAAAGACAAATAGGAAAAGCATATTCCCATGCATTGCATTAGAATATCACGATGATGCCATTGCCCCCGGATTGAAAGGCAGCATTAAAAATCCTCAAGGATTTTTTCCTGTTTATACGAGCTTCACTTCTTCATTTTTTACTTTTAATCGTACCAAAAGCCCTTACAAATGCAATTAGGTTTTGTTTCAGCCATCTTACCGGATCTGGACCTCCGGGAAGTTATGGAGTTTGCGGCACGCACCGGATACGATTGTGTCGAAGTGATGTGCTGGCCTCAGGGGAAAGACAATCGAAGATATGCCGGTGTTACCCACATAAACGTGGCAGCATTAACCGATGCAAAGATCCATGAGATCCGGGAATTGCAAGTTACCACCGGGGTCTCGATCAGCGGTCTTGGCTATTATCCAAATCCGCTGGCTGCAGACCCTTTGGAAGCTCAAGTCTATATCGATCATATCTATCTGGTCATTGACGCAGCGATCGCTTTGGGCCTGAAGCATGTGAACACCTTTATTGGACGTAATCCATCGCTTTCAGTGGAAGAGAATTGGCCGAGGTTTTTGGAGGTATGGACACCTCTGGTCCGTTATGCAGAAGCACGTGAAGTCTATATTGGCATCGAAAATTGTCCCATGTCATTTGGTAGAGACGAGTGGCCCGGCGGCAAAAATCTGGCTACCAGCCCAGCCATTTGGGAGCAAATGTGGCAAGCGATAAACAGTCCTTATTTTGGCCTGAATTATGATCCGTCCCATCTGGTATTGCAATTCATGGACTATACATTACCCATCCGTAACTATCCGGATAAAATATTTCATGTCCATGCCAAGGATATGCGTATCGACCAGGATAAGCTTGACCGGCATGGTGTTTTCAGCTATCCGCATTACTGGCATACACCGAAGATTCCCGGGTTAGGAGCCATTGACTGGGGGCGGTTCTTTTCCTATTTGACGGACTCCGGGTATCAGGGTGCGGTATGTGTCGAAGTAGAAGACCGGGCATTTGAAAAAAGCCTGCTCTTGCGGAAGCGATCCCTCGAATTAAGCGTCCGGTATTTAAGACAGTTTGTTTAATTCCAGTTATGACTTTAACCGATTGGATTGGATTTTCAGGTGTTTCCATTTTGGTGGCGGCCTATTTTTTGAATCTTATCAATGTCATCCAGAAAGAAAGCATTGCCTACCTATTGGCAAATACCTGCGGAGCTGCGATCGCCTGCTTCGCCTCCTATTTGTTGCATTATTGGCCATTCATCGTTCTGGAAGGTTGCTGGACAGCGGTATCGTTAACAGCCTTGGTTCGGTTTCAAATGCGAAAAGGCCCTGCTGCATAACCAAAAATCCATGCTTGTGCGGGGCAGTTTTTCGGATACCCGGCCTGATTAAGCAATTCAGTTTCGGGAGTAAGTTGCAGTCGTTTTCAATTTTTGAATGAATTTAACACATTGGATATCTGTGCTTTATAACATATTTAATCAATTATTACTTTAAGTGATTAAGGCTCGCAATCATCTAGTACAACACGCTTTTCACCGGGGTGGTGTTCTAGCCAGACTTTCAATTTTAGCGTTGATACTTCCCACGAATTACTAACTTTAACCTTCATGTTTATTATTTTTTGCCGTAGTCAATGAGGACTTAATGATTCGTCTGTCAGGGTTATTTGCTGTATTATTCTGGGTCTCAAGTGTAACTGCACAAGAATATGATCCCTATCCGCCGTCAGCAGTGCCGGACCGGATTATGCTCAATCTGACCAGCTCACCTTCGACCAGCATGGCGGTAACCTGGCGTACAGCTTTATATGTCAAGGCCGGCTTTGTAGAAATTGCTCCCTCTGATCCTACTCCAAATTTCTCGGTGAATTCGTGGTCGATCCAGGCGGAACGAACCACACTTCTTACCGATCAAAATGCAGCTAACTTTTATTCCGCTGTCATGGAGGGACTGCAGCCATCCACCACCTATGCATACCGGGTAGGTGACAGCCTTAAATGGAGTGAATGGAATCAATTCACCACCGCATCGGAAGACGAACAGCCATTTTCATTCATCTATTTCGGTGATGCCCAAAATGAAGTTAAGTCACTATGGTCCAGAGCTATACGTGGTGCGTTTCAACAGATGCCTAAAGCTCAATTCATGCTTCACGCGGGTGACTTGATCAACCGGGCTAACAACGATAATGAATGGGGCGAATGGTATTATGCCGGTGGTTGGATGTATGCGGTCATTCCCAGCATTGCCACACCGGGCAATCATGAATACATCCGGACCAGGGAGGGTTATGGTTTAAGTGACCATTGGAGACCGCAATTCTGCCTGCCATTAAATGGTCCTCCTGGTCACGAGGAAACGACCTATTTTATTGACTATGAAAATACCCGGATCATCTCTTTTGATGCACCTGCATTCTACCGATCGCGTGAGGATAGTATGGAGTTGGTCGATTGGTTACGGGAAGTTCTGGTATCAAATACGCAGCGCTGGACCATCCTTACCTTGCATTATCCCTTGTATTCAACCAAATATGGTCGCGACAATACGGAGTTGCGCAAGGCCCTGCAGCCCATGATCGAAGCAAATCATGTCGATCTGGTCCTTCAGGGACACGATCATACCTACGGTCGAGGGACCAATATTCCAATTGGCATGGAGCACATTCTTGATGGGCCAATTTATGTGGTCAGTGTCAGCGGCCCAAAAATGTATGATCTGGGCTTCGACGGATGGATCCAACGTGCCGGTACAAACATTCAACTCTACCAGACCGTATCTATTGACGGGAATCACCTGACCTATCAGGCTTACACGGTAGACAACCGGTTGTACGATGAATTTGAGTTATTTAAGGAGGATGGACACAATTTATTTTTTGACCTTGCTCCGGAAGACCAGCCAGAGTTACTAACGCCACCACCCCACTTTGAACAAATTTGGAACCGGGAGGCCAAAAAGGACTATGAGACCCGATTCAAAGATTATCTGAACCGGAAAGGGCTGGAAGTAAATAAGTCGGGCGGTAAACATCGCTGATCCAACCGCTTACTCCTTCCTTTCGGACTATTCCTGCGTCAACCTGTCTTCTGATATTTATTGCGGTATTCGATGGGTGTAAGGCCGGTAATCCGTTTAAACAGGGTCCGGAATGCTTTCGTATCGGAATATCCGACGTCATACATCACTTCAGTAATGTTTTTCCGCGAAGTTTCAAAATTGCGCTTGGCTGCTTCGATTTTTATCCGCTGCAGATATTCCAGAACCGTGTTTCCGGTTGCCTGTTTAAATCTACGTTCAAAGCTGCGTCTGCTCAGGGCAACCTTTTTGGCCAGGTCACCAACGGCAAGCTTTTCAGTATAATTCAATTCGAGGTATTCCTGGATTTTGAGTATTTCCGGATCGCGATGATCTTTTTGACCGGTAAATATGGCAAAGGCGCTTTGATTGTCCCGATCGATGTCGATGGCAAAATATTTAGCTGCCAGGATTGCGATCTCGCGGGTTGTATATTTCTCCAGCAGATACAACAACAGATTCCAATAAGAATTTGCGCCTCCACTGGAATAGATGCCTTGTTCATCCGTGATAATGGAACCATCCTGCACGTCAACTTCGGGATACGTATCTCTGAATTCCTGGTAGTAAGCCCAATGCGTCGAACATTTTCGCCCGTTCAGCAAGCCTGTGGAAGCCAGTAAAAAAGCACCGACACATAAGGAAGCAACCTCCGCACCACCTTCCACCTGTTGTTGGATCCAGGGAACAAACGCCCGATTCAGGGCCACTGCTTTGGGCATGTCGCCAAACAAAGCGGGAATGATGATCAAATCGGGGTGGTCGGCTTCGGTAAGCACCCGGTCCACATGAACGGTGTAAACTTCATCCAGCCGTACTTCAGACCTCAACCCGACCAATTGGGTGTCGAAAAGAGCTGGTTTACCTTGTGAAACCAGAAAATGATTGCCCATGCTGAATAAATAGCGCGGATCGGCAATTGCCTCCATAACCGCATGTTCCGGAACCAGGATGGAAATTCTCTTCATGAAATAAAGATAAGCAGATCGGCCATAAGATGTTCCGGAGATCCTTTCATCCGGTTTCTGATAATTTGACTACCTTCCTGAAAAGGTCAATTTTTATGGGAATCGCAATTGTTTTATTAACTGCACTGGTAGGTATCCTTCATCTCTATTTTCTCTATTTTGAAATGTTTGCCTGGACCACAACCGGCAAACGAATTTTTAATAAATACCCGGCTGAATTTTTCAAACAATCAAAATCGCTAGCCGCCAATCAGGGACTGTACAATGGTTTTCTGGCTGCAGGCCTGTTCTGGACCTTCCTGATCCAAGATGCTTCCTGGCAATCGAATATCCGCATATTTTTCTTTGGTTGTGTGGCCGTTGCAGGAATATACGGGGCCTTGACCGCTGACCGTAAGATCTTTTTTGTCCAGGCACTCCCAGCCATACTTGGCATACTATTTCTTGTTATTGCTAAATAAACTTGTTCCGTATTGTTAATAGTCTTCGGTACGACTTACCCCAGGGCCATTGCCTGGTTACGCTGTATTCCACATATGGACCGGAGATCTTTTCATTAATGAGGAATTAGATCGTGGGGATGGTTTTGTCTCAACCTTTTGGACAATTCTTGCAAAAGAAAATGATTTTGGCTTGATAATGTTATCTTAAGTTCATGAAGTCAAATGTCGGGATCTTGCCCTCCAGCCATGGTAGTTATTCCATCAGGCTCACTTGGATATTGTCACTAGTGGTTGCATTCCAGATCGAGGGAAACACAACGCCCTCTCCACCCAATATCCTTTTTATTCTTTCCGATGATCACACCTCACAGGCCTGGGGGATCTATGGAGGAATCCTGGCGCCATATGTAAAGAACGATAACATCAAGCGTCTTGCAGCCGCCGGCACTACCCTGGAGAATGCTTTCTGCACCAACTCCATCTGTACACCCAGCAGGGCAGCTATACTGACTGGCCAGTACAGCCACCGAAATGGCGTTTACGAACTCGATGACGCTCTGGATCCGGATACCACCAGTGTCGCCAAATTGTTGCAGGCATCCGGTTATAACACGGCTTTATTTGGCAAGTGGCATCTCAAAAAAAAGCCGGCAGGTTTTAACGATTTCCTCGTTTTACCCGGCCAGGGACGCTATCACAATCCACTGCTAAAAGGGCCTGATGACTGGCAGGATGCTAATGGAGGTGGCAAGGAATATCAAGGCTACGTAGATGATGTCATTACCGACCAGGCTTTGAACTGGCTCAGGAACCAGGACCGTCAGAGGCCATTTTTCCTGTGTACGCAATTCAAAGCTACCCACGAACCGTTTGACTATCCCGAAAGAAACCGTCATTTCCTGGAAGGCGTCGAACTGCCCTATCCGGATAACCTCATGGAATGGGGCGCTGCTGCCACCGGTCGCACACACGATGGCTGGCCGCTCGAAATATTAGGCCACCGCTTCGAACAACAAGCAGGAAAAGGTTATCCGGGGCCACCTTTCAGCCTGAAGGGACTGGATTCTGTGGAAGCCCGCAAAAAGATCTACCAAAAATTCGTCCATGACTTTCTTCGGGCCGGAGCGACCATTGACGATAATATTGGCCGGCTGATCGACTATCTCCAGCAATCCGGTCTGTGGGAAAATACGGTTATCATCTATACGGCGGACCAGGGTTACTTCCTGGGTGAACATGCCTATTTCGACAAACGCTTTATCTATGAGCAATCCCTGCGCATGCCTTTTGTCATCAGTTATCCTCCGGAGATTCCGGGAGGGGCTCGCTTGGAGGACATGATCCTGAACATCGATTTCGCCCCGCTAATGCTGGATTATGCTGGCCTGCCAACTCCAGAAGCTATGCAAGGTCGTAGCTTCAGATCCAACCTTCAAGGCCAAACGCCCAAAGACTGGCGGCATTCCATTTATTACCATTATTGGACCAATCAACCGGAAAGACCGGCGCATTATGGGATCCGTACCGGTCGCTACAAGTTAGCCTACTTCTATGGAAAAGCCAGACCTGGCAAGGCACAGGATGTTATGTCTTATCCACCGGGATGGGAGTTTTATGACCTCAAGAAAGACCCTGGCGAATCAAACAATTTGTATCTTAAAAAATCCAACAGCCGCATCGTGAAAAAATTAAAAGGGCAATTGGATGCCCTCCAAAAAGAAACCGGAGATTACTGGTAATACAACGAATTAATTTTCCCTAACCAAAAATCCTTTCGAGTCCATGTTAAATTTAGCTATCATCCTGGAAGATAGTGCCCGCCGATACCCTGATAAAATGGCCTTCCAATTTATGGATACGGCACTTACATTCACACAGATCAATGTAGCTGCGAATCAGGTGGCCAATGGCTTGCTGCAACAAGGGATCCAACCTGGTGATAAAGTTGGTCTGAGCTGTTTGAATCTTCCCTATTTCCCGATCATCTATTTTGGAATCCTCAAAGCAGGTGCGGTTGTAGTTCCATTGAGCGTTTTACTGAAACAGGATGAAATCGCTTATCATCTGAGTGATTCAGAGGCAAAGGCTTACTTCTGTTTTGAAGGCAATGAAGCGTTGCCCATGGGTACGGAAGGAAAAGCAGGATTTGATCAGGTGGCTGGTTGCCAACATTTTTACCTCATCACCGCCAGGCCTACCGACCCACCCTCCATACCGGGTGTTTCCACCCTGGGTATGTTGATGAAGGGGCAGGCACCAAGTATTGAGACAGCTCAAACCTCTGCGGAAGATACGGCCGTGATTATTTACACATCCGGGACAACAGGTCGCCCGAAAGGCGCTGAACTGACCCATTCCAATTTATTATTGAATGCCATCTTATCCGGTGACCTGGTTCAGGTAGATCACAATGATGTAATATTAACTGTTCTTCCGTTGTTTCACATTTTTGCGATGACCGTCTGCATGAACTCCGGGATCTACCGGGGAGGCAGCAATGTATTATTGCCCAAATTTGATGCCGATGCCGTACTCAAATTAATGCTTAAACACAAAGTGACCATTTTTGCCGGCGTACCCACCATGTATTGGGGGCTGTTAATGCACGATGATCCGACAATTGACATTGACCAGATTACCAAAACGTTACGGATCTGTGCTTCCGGAGGAGCTGCCTTACCGGTACAGGTATTGAAGGATTTTGAAGCTAAATTTCATGTGCCTATCCTGGAAGGTTACGGCATGTCTGAAGGCTCCCCCGTCGTCACATTTAATCATCTGGATGTAGGCCGTAAACCAGGCAGCATTGGTACTCCTGCCTGGGGAGTAGAAGTTAAATTGGTTGATGAACACGACCAGGAGGTTCCCATCGGTGAAAAAGGAGAACTCCTTTACCGGGGGCATAATGTGATGAAAGGTTATTACAAAAAACCTGAGGCCAATAAAAGCACCCTTAAAAATGGTTGGTTGTATTCGGGAGATGTGGCGATCAAAGATGAAGATGGATTTTATTACATTGTCGACCGGACCAAAGACATGATCATTCGCGGTGGATTTAATGTATACCCCAGGGAAGTAGAAGAAGTGATGATGAAAAATGAAGTCATCTCAATGGTCGCTGTCATTGGTGTGCCGGATGAAAAACTGGGTGAAGAAATCAAAGCCTATGTTGTATTGAAAAAAGGTGCAACCATTGATGCTGATCAGTTGATGCAATGGACTAAAGACCATATCGCATCGTATAAATACCCCAGAATCATTGAATTTGTTAACACCTTGCCGATGAGCGCAACGGGTAAGATCCTTAAAAAGGAATTGCGCAATCGATAAGATTAAAATAACAAACCTAACATATGAACCGTAAGACGCTGGCGAGAACTACCTGGGTACTCCTTTTTGTTTCAGGAAGTTTATTTTATGCATTTCATGAACGGCACACTTCACCGGTCGCCGACCCACCCAATATCATTTTGGTCTACTTTGATGACATGGGATTTGGTGATCTGGGACGGACCGGAGCAGTGGGCTACCAAACTCCAAACCTGGATCAAATGGCGAAGGATGGTATGTTCCTGTCGCAATTTCTTTCGCCACAGGCTGTATGTTCGGCTTCGCGTGCCGGTTTGCTGACAGGATGTTACCCGAACCGGATTGGCTTTAGTGGGGCGCTTGACCATACCGCCAAGGTGGGAATCAGTGATCAGGAGGAAACCATCGGACAGCTGTTGAAGAAACAGGGGTATGCTACCGCTGCATTTGGAAAATGGCACCTGGGTCACCTCCCACAATTTTTACCCCCGAGACATGGTTTTGATGAATACCTGGGTATCCCATACTCTCACGATATGTGGCCGAATCATCCGACGGCAAAAAACTATTACCCGCCGTTGCCATTGATAGAAAATGAGACGGTGATTGAAACCAATCCGGATCAAAGTCAATTCACCACCCTTTTCACTGAAAAAACCATTGACTTTATCGAACGTCACCAAGAAGGTCCTTTCTTCGTGTATCTGGCCCATCCCATGCCACACGTTCCCCTGGCTGTATCGGACAAATTCAAAGGCAAATCCGAGCAGGGAATGTATGGAGATGTGATCATGGAACTTGACTGGAGTATTGGTCAGATCCGTCAGGCACTCGAAGATATGGGGCTGGAAAAAAACACCCTGATAATCGTAACTTCTGACAATGGTCCCTGGATCAACTATGGCAACCATGCCGGGAGTACCGGTGGTCTGCGCGAAGGAAAAGGCACCTCTTTCGAAGGAGGCCAGCGGGAGCCCTGTCTGGTTGTCTGGCCCGGGCATGTCCCAGCAGGTGTTGTATCGAACCGACTGAGCTCGGCCATCGATGTCCTGCCGACCATTGCCGAGGTGACCGGTGCCGAGCTACCTGCTCATCACATCGACGGAGTGAGCATCTGGGATATTCTGAAAGGGGATCCGGATGCTAACCCACGCGCTACATTCTTCTATTATTACCGCCGCAACAACCTGGAAGCCGTCCGTCATGGTAACTGGAAGCTGGTTTTCCCCCACCCCGGTCGCACTTATTTAGGTTTTACTCCCGGCAAAGATGGAAAACCCGGCCCGAATAACGAGAATTTCAATTTTGAAGGTGGCTTATACGATCTGCGTCGTGATCCGGGTGAGCGGTATGATGTGAAATTTGCCAACCCGGAAATTGTCAAAGAACTGGAAAGACTGGCCGATGAAGCCAGAAAGGATCTGGGCGATGAACTGACCGGAGCGGAGGGTGAGAACCGGAGGCCGATCGGAAGAGTGGAATAGGGATAAAGAGAAAAGGACAAAGGGAAAAGGAAAAGGGAGAAGGGAGAAGGATGAAAGGAGAAGGATGAAAGGAGGTGTGGAGTACGAGGTTTGAGGTGTAGGATGCGGAGCATAAAAAATTCGCATTCAGAGGGCCTTCCCAGATTCTCGATAAGACATACCAGCTTCTCATCGGTGCTGGACAGGACGAATGGAATTTCGTAGCTTAGGTTATCGAATAAATTAAGCTATGCGGCATTCATTATCCATTATCGTCATCATTCTGCTAACCGGTGTCGGATCCATTGATGCCTCAGCGTTAACAGGATTTCCGCTGCAGCCAGGTCGCAATTACGAATTAAACATAACACTCTACCAGGGAACCGTACCATCAGATCATGCCCTACCATCCCAACAGGATTTAATTGAATTCAAAACATTTATACTTACTTATCGCATTGAGGTAAACGAGGTAGCCAATTCCCAATTTGAATTGATTGCTACCTGGCTTAGTCTGCATTGGACTCAAGAGAATACCCGCTTGTTCCGGCAGGATTACCGCTATACTTATGCCCATGAAGTAGGTATGCATGATTCTGTGCGTATCCTCTTCGATTCCTCGGGGAAGATTATTTCCGGTGACCCGCTTTTGTTGGATACGATGACCCGTCAATATTCTGCCAGTTTTCTTGCAAAAATGCCCGGCCAATTTTTGCCATTCACACTGGACCTTTTTAATCCCTCAGACGCTTCCCTGTGGAATACTCCAGTGCATTCAGCTGATGGATGGCAACGAACGCTTCAACAAACCACGACAAACAATTTGTTTCCCAACCAACGATTGCTCATCCGTTTTGATTATCAATTTCAGCCCAGGCCAGTGCAGGCATTATCGCTGAATATTGAGGAGCCTACGGAAAATTGCCGAATCCTGATCGCCCAAAAAGATCCATTTCAAGAAGGCGTAGAAATGGAGGTTAAGCATGGCCTTCTGACTTCCTACCCATTGGAGGACCCATCACTCCTATTCCTTCGAATTTTTCGTGGAAATAAGATCCTGCTCGAGAAGAGGGTCTTTGCACAACCCGGTGATCAATGGGAAATAACGTGGGATGGCTCACAACCGGCAGTCCAGACCCCGTACGATCCCTGGAATTCGAATAAACTGGATGAATTTTGGGCGAAATTCAGGGACAATCATCTATCTGATCCTTCCTATTATTACCTCGAAAAAATGAACTTGTTGGGGGAAACAGCCTTTCTGGAATGGGTTGAAAATCAATACACACAAGAAATGTCATGGATTCGCGAAAATTCTGCTCCCGATCCGATTGCCCAACAATTAGTTCTGAATGACAGCTACTACACGCATGCCCAATTCGCACAAAGGGCTCTTGCCTTTCATCCGTCCAATCAGAATCCTGATTTTCAATCCGGGGAATCCGTCCAGATAAACCGACCTTATTCGGAAGGATTGATGGCTTACGATCAATATCTGGAAGTGCTGGCTAATCAGAAACTGGAAACCAGCTATTCAACTTTTAACCCTTTGAATAATCGCCCATCTTTTGGCCCACTGACCGGGTTCTATTATGCCATTGAAAATCTGCAGGATTATCCCCGGGATTATCTGCTGTATAAATATGCCCGTATTGTCATTTCAAATACGTTATTTGATCTTAGCACGAGTCAGCATGTCCTTCAGCTATTCCAGGATTTGGTCCCTGACACCAATCAAAATGCAGTTTTAAAAGAACTGTTGGCAAAGAGGAAAAGCCTGGAAAAAGGTCAATACTTTTCCAACCTGATGGTTAGCACCCCATCCGGTCCGAAAAATATTCAAGATGTTATTTCCGGACCTTTATTGATTTTTCATTCTTATCGTGATTATTCGATCAATCCTGACCTGATCCTTAATTTGGATGGAAAATCACTGCAAGGTTTCCGAATTGTAATTCTTACCAAATTAAAAACTCCGGAGTTAGCCCGCATCATTTCTGATCATTCAGGCATTCCCATCGATCAAATTTTTGTCTTACAACCAGCCGAAGTTGAAACTATTCTGGATACGTTGTTCATTGCAGACCAGGATAAAGAAAGCAGCATATTTACATTGCTTCTCGATGAACATCAAAAAATCTATTATGCAGGGCCTAATCGTTTTGCTCCTCTTTACCGTGGGCTTCAGGAATATAAGCTGGACCTGGAAGCTCGAAAGACACGATTGCGGCAAAAAGTCATCACTTATACAGCAATTGGATTGTTCCTGATTTTGGTAGTGGTTTTGATCATACGTCTGAGGGAACGGCATTTGCTGCGGGTAAATGCCAAAAAGTACCAACAATTAAATCTAAAGTGGCAAGCATTGACCGGGCAGTTGAATCCACATTTTCTATTTAACAGTCTGGCATCCATCCGCGAGATGATTAACCAGAACCGTTCGGAGCAAGCAGCCAATTTTATCCAGACTTTCTCAAATTTTTTACGGAATATTCTGAAGGCAAATCGATCGAACCGAATTTCACTGGAGCAAGAAATTGAATTTTCAAAGAACTACCTGGAACTTGAACAAATGCGTTTCCCCTTTCAAGTCCAGTGGAATATTGACCCGGATCTTGATCTTTCGAGTATCGAAATTCCACCTCTTCTACTTCAACCCTATCTCGAAAATGCAATCAAACACGGGATCGGCGGTCAACAGAACGGGCTGATAACTTTAAACTTTGCTAAAAAAAATCAATTGGTTCACATAACCATCACCGACAATGGACAGGGATTACCGGCGGAAATGCATCCTGGAAGCGTGGGAATGGCTTTAGGCAAAGAAAGACTGGATACCTATTATGCGCAACGTGCTTCCATCCATTTTGATAAAGCTTATCCGGCACAGGAGCGGAACCAGGGTACAATGATCGAATTATGGTTACCGATCGAATAATTCGCACCGTTTGGGTGGATGACGAGGTATTCAATCTTGAGTTTGGAAAACGTCAGATGGACACCTATTTCAGCGAGCTTCCCTGCCGCTATTTCACCCACCCGGTGAAAGCATTGGAAGCACTCCGGGACGAACCTGCCGATTTGCTGTTTCTGGATATTCAGATGCCGGAATTGAATGGATTTCAATTGCTTGAAAAACTCACCCCGCCCCTACCAGCCGTTATCTTTGTAACTGCCTACGACGAATATGCCATAAAGGCTATCCGGTTTTCTGCCCTGGACTATTTATTAAAGCCCGTGGACATTACCTTGTGGAAACAAGCCACCGATAAAGCCATTCAGTACATTCACCAAAACCGGCATACACTCCAGCTCCAATCGATGATCGAACAACATCGAAGAAAAAAGCTTGAAACGCTGGCTCTACCTTCCCAGGACCGGATTGACTTTGTTCCTATTGACACCATTATTCGTTGCGAGGGTCAAAACAATTACACCCACATTTACACCACAGATGGTCATTATCTGGTCAGTAAAACCTTAAAAGAATACGAAGAACTACTAGCGGATGCCGGATTTGTTCGCGTTCACCTATCGCATCTGATCCAGATTAACCAGGTAAGGACACTGCGCCGCAAGGATGGCATTCAACTCATCCTTCACGATGGTACCCGGATTCCGGTGGCTCGATCCCGGAAGGATGACGTATTATCCGCCTTGGGGCTTTGATAAGGGCAATTAAATTTTAATCCACTTAATTGAAAAATACTGGTGTTCATGTCGCAATTGCAACAGGTAGGTTCCCGGCAGGAATTGCTTTTCATCCAATTCGATTGGGAAGCTTTGTTGTCCTGCATGCAGAGCGACCTCACGCTGGAGGCAGACCCTGCCCAGAAGATCGACGACTGCGAGGTTATAACTTCCCGGCAACGCTACGTTCAAACGAACCTGAAGCACATTTGTGGCCGGATTGGGGAAAACGAAAATTTCTCCATCCTGGATAGCCATGAGATGAGGATCATTTCCCGGTAAAAGGATATGAAGAGCGGCTGAGGACCCATCTCCGGCATAAGCAATCTTTCCGTTGGACAAGGCATAAGCCGGGTCAAAATCGCCGGATGCTGGAAAACCGGTGAGCCGTATCGCGCTTGCATGGGCACCCATGGTTCTTATTGTGTATAAATCATACGAAGCCAAACCTCCGCCACCGTAATCTGCATGGAAAACAATTTCATTTTGTGAGATCCAGTCTGGGCGCCCCTCGTCACTGGAGGGAGTATGGGTGACGGCAATAGGCGATCCAATCGGCCGGTAAGCGCCGTTGAGTCTGATACGGTAAATGTCACCATTGAAAACATAGACCAACGATCGGTCATTTGGGGAAAAGCGGGCATTTTCTCCTGTGGCAATAACCGGGCTCACGATCCCCGTTGAGGTATTAAAGATGTGAATCTCTCCGGTACTTGCCCGGGTAAACACGATAGATGGACCGCTTCCGTTACGATGTCCATACTGCGCATCATAAGCATCCGGGATTAAAAGGGTTTTATAGCTTCCAGAAAGGTCCGTGGTATAGACCGAATAATCCTGGTCAAATAATAAGGTATTCCCGGAAGGATGCCAGGAAGGATTATTGGCCAAGTCAAAAACCGGCGAAGGAAAGAAAAAGGTTGAAGAGCCATTACTAACCGCAATGGTCTGACTGGCACCTGATACCACATCAAAGGCCATGAGCTTGCCATTGGGTGACCACGCCGGGTTGAACTCTCCGGTTCCATTCAAGGTAGCCCATTTGATGTTGGATCCGGTACGCGGATTATAAACCCAAATGTCGTATTGATCTATGGTGAACTGTCCGAATGCAGGCCTGGAGAACAAGCAAACCGATAGCAAAACGACCATTCGGCATCCATAACGATTCATAGTTTTCAGCTTTTTCATATGCGGTGGTTAATTCGTAAATTGGATAATGGGAGTATTTTTTGTTAATCCCTGACGTTTCGTTCCTTCACGAAACAGTGACCGGATCTCGATTTTGCACTTTGTTCCGGATCAGCAGCTTTATTGAAATTTACGCGATTAAACCAGCCCTGTCAAGGCCAGGCAGGATGGATGAGTATTTGGCTTTTCTGTAAGTAATTCGTTCGTTTTTCGGGATTATTTGACAATTCTTTACCTTCACCTTTTTAGGAAATAAGACAAAATTCATACAATCATGAAGCCATTACGTGTGCTGGTAGCCGGATGTGGGAATATGGGCACTTCTCATGCCCGCGCCTATCACCAAATGCCGGAATTTGAAATTGTAGGGTTGGTAAGCCGGACACCGGCAAGCCGGGAACGATTATCCAAAGAATTGGGTGGATATCCAACGTTTGCAGACTTCCACGAAGCGCTTCAATTAACCCGGCCGGATGTCGTATCCATAAACACCTATCCGGAGACGCACGCAGAGTATGCCACCGCCAGTCTGGAAGCAGGAGCTCACCTGTTCATGGAAAAGCCTCTTGCCAATACCGTTGCCGAAGCAAGAGCTATTGTCGATCTGGCTAAAAGCAAAAACAAGAAACTGGTCATCGGGTACATCCTCAGGGTTCATCCCGCGTGGACAAAATTCATAAGCATTGCCCAGACACTGGGGAAACCGTTGGTCATGCGCATGAACCTTAACCAACAAAGTTCCGGAGATCAATGGAAAACCCATAAAGAATTGATGAAAACGATGTCTCCCATCGTTGATTGTGGAGTGCATTACGTGGATGTGATGTGTTTGATGACCGGTGCCAGCCCGGTCAGGGTCAGTGGAATTGGTGCAAGGCTGACGGATGAAGTAGCAGCAGATATGTATAATTATGGTCACCTTCAAGTAACCTTTTCCGACGGTTCCGTAGGCTGGTATGAAGCCGGCTGGGGACCGATGATGAGTGAGACGGCCTTTTTTGTCAAAGATGTTATTGGTCCAAATGGATGTGTCAGTATCGTTGATGAAAGTGGTGAACGCTCAGATGATTCAGCAGATATTGACAGTCACTCCAAGACAGGAGGTTTATTGGTCCACCATGCGGACCGCGGACCGGATGGACAGTTCAGCAGGAAAGACCAATGGTTCAGCACCAAAGACGAACCGGATCATGATGCCTTGTGCAAACTGGAGCAAGAAGTATTATTGGATGCCATTGTCCATGATAAAGACTTGAGTCAGCATATGGAAGATGCCATCAATAGTCTGCGAATCGTACTCGCAGCAGATGAGAGTTTTAAGACCGGAAAGACTGTGGATCTGTAAGGCTTTGGCACGAATTACCTGGAAAGAAACTTACTGCAAATATTCATTAATAATTGGAAGGGTTCGAATCCAATACCACCCAAAATGCTACATTCGGTCCAAATCAGCCATTAGAAATCGTAGGGAGCAAAGTGTTTCACCAAGGGTTCGTATGGACATCAAAGTGAAGTGCTTATTACTTATCAGTTGTTGATCGTCTATCGTATCTTGAAGAAATGGTCTATTTCACGAAATGAGTTAAAACAAATGAGCTATGACCTTGAAACAATACTTCGCATTGCCAAAGCCATAGCTCTCACAATCTAGACATTCTTATTTATTACTTTTACAAGTAATTCAAATAAACGAGCAGGTGACATCTAAAGCTTTTAAAGATGGACCCCATTCGGAGTAAGCTCCTTTGAAAAAAGTAATTTTCTTTAATGATTTATTACCGAAGAAGTAACCCAAAAAAAAGCCATGGCGGAATCTAGATGTATTTGCACTATTTATTCGTAATACAATTGCCATGGCTTAAAAATTGTCAAAACATGAGTCTTTACAACACCAAAACTTAAAGGGTTACTTGCAGAGTTCTCTGGAGCAAATTTTATTATTGTTGTTTGATTAATGTTCGAGTATCCTCATAGTGTGATTCTTTTTTGACGATTTTCACGGTATAAGATCCGGAAGGCCAATCGTCCATCATAACTTCCTGTTTATCACTATTCAATTCAAGCTCCACGTATTTTTTCCCATGGATATCGTACACTTCCATGGTACACCCTCTTAGAATATCTGGTGTTTCGACAATAGCGTACGACTTAGATGGATTGGGGTAAATAAACACATGTTCCCGCAGATCAAATTTCAGAGCCCGGATGGGAGAAAAGGAATACAATCCATCGACATCTACCTGACGGAGTCTATAATAATTGAGTCCTTGTACCGGATGTGCATCGATGTAATTATAATCTTTGCGTAAACTGGAATTACCTGCCCCGGCTACCTGTCCGATTGGATCAAAATGCTCCCCATCACCAGAACGCTCTACCTGGAAATACTCGTTGTTGATCTCTGTGGCGGTAGCCCACTGCAGATAAGACTGGAGCTCCTGCTTCTCAGCAGAGAAAGCTAAGAGCTGGATGGGGAGGGCGGCATCGACGACGAGACCTGCTGATATATTATTATCCGCTGAATTATCATCCGTTAATGCTCCATTTAGGATAAACAAATTTACTGTAGTTGGTGCTGGGCTACCATTAGTATTTGAAACACCTGTAACAGTTATTTCAATATATCCGCCACCTGTAGCCTGTATTGTCTGATTATTTACCCCATACCAAATTTCATTTCCACTTAAATAAGTCCAATTAAATAATCCAGCAGCGTCACCAGCAGGTACAGGCGTGCCTCCATTGGCATAATTAGGTTTGGAAAATTGGATTTGGATTCCAATTCCCCCAGCTGGAATTGGGTCAGCTCCGAAATCATTGTTAAATGAAACTGAAAAAATAGAAGTTCCACCTACACTGATGGTACTCGGTGTAAAACTCGCACCCGTCAATCCTGGGCTTATTGTGGCGTAAGCCATATCAGCAATACCCAGAAAAAGCAAGCAAGCAATTAATATCTTTTTCATAAACATAGTTTTAGTTGGAGCCTATCGCAAGATTTGTTTTGTTATTTGTCGTTATCACTTCTCCTCCTGATCCATTGCCAATAGTTATCTTAATCAATCCATTAACAAATGAAGTATTGGCGGTGAGATGAATAGCAATATTACTCGTTTGATTAGCCAGAATGGTTTGCGAGCTCTCGAAGAGTAATCCCGTCCCTAAAGAAGTGATACTCCAGTTCGCATTATCCACCGGTTGAGGGCCAAAAAGCGTATTAGCAGTTGTCTGCATATTGTCAAAAGTCATTGTAAATCCACTAATAAATGGCACAAAGAACTGGATCGTACCTGTGGAACTGTTTCCAGCTACCTCCTGAATTTTCAAAATGACATCTTGTCCTTGGCCCGAACTGAACAGTGTATTGATCGGGAAGAAAAATGATGGTGTCAGGTCTGCCGGGCCACTCGCCACCTCCGTAATCTCCACATCGACGGCACAAAGCTCATCCACCGTTCCACAAGCGCTGGTCGCTATCAGGCACACGGTATAGGTACCGATGGCCGCATAGGTATGAATCGGGTTGTTTACCGTTGATGTGTTTCCGTCTCCGAAATCCCATAGATAACTCACCGCGTTGGCGGACATGTTCGTGAAGGTTACATCACCCTGGCTGACAACGTAGGTGAAGTCAGCCATGGGTGATAGGTTTTCTTCAATCGTAACCGTAAACATACAGGTGGTTACATTACCACTGACATCCATAGCCGTCAGGGTAACAACTGTCTCGCCAATTGGGAAGAGCGCTGACCAACTACCACCTCCATCATTTAATACCACTTCCGGGTCATTGGTACTGATTACGTAGTCTCCGGTATTGATACCTGCATCACAGTTATCAGTGATGGTGGGTTTGTTAATTACAACGTTTTGAGCACATGTGGGAGCTCCCAACGCCACTGCTGTGATATCGGCAGGACATGTGAAGACAGGACCTTCGGTATCCCCAAGTACTTCCACATCCTGGGTCTGACTGACCGTGTTACCATTACCATCATTATAGGTCCAGTTGATTGTATAATTTCCAGGAGTGGAATAGGTCAAAGGATCCACTGTTGTACCGGAAATAGTACCCTGGCAAATATCGGTCGCGGTTGGTATCGTCACCACATCCACACTGCACGTACCTGAGAGTAACGGCAAGGTTACTACATCCGGAACCGGTGCAGTTACGTCGTTGATCACCGCATTTTGCGTTTGTGTTGACGTATTACCATTACCATCTTCGTAGGTCCAGGTCACTACCGTCGTACCCTGAGTTGTGATTGGCAGGGTTGCATCGTTTGTCACCGTCACCGTACCTCCACAATTGTCGGTAGCCGATGGCGCGGTCAAGCTTGTTACCTGACATTCTGCAGTTACATCCGGCAAGGTTGCCAAATCCGGAACCGGTGCGGTTACGTCGTTAATCACCACATTTTGCGTTTGCATTGACATATTTCCGTTGCCATCATCGTAAGTCCAGGTTACAACTGTCGTACCTGAAATCGGCAAGGTCGCATTGTTTGTTACCGTAACCGTACCAACGCAATTTTCGGTAGCCGTTGGCGGTGTCAAGCTTGTTACCTCACATTCTGCATTTACATCCGGCAAGGTGGCTACATCCGGAACCGGTGCAGTTACGTCGTTGATCACCACATTTTGCAGTTGCGTTGACGTATTGCCGTTATCATCTTCGTAGGTCCAGGTCACTACCGTCGTACCCTGGGTTGTGACCGGCAGAGTCGCATCGTTTGTCACCGTCACCGTACCTCCACAATTATCGGTAGCCGTTGGTGCGGTCAAACTCGTTACCTCACATTCTGCGGTTACATCCGGCAAGGTGGCTACATCCGGAACCGGAGGAGTCACATCATTGATCACCACATTTTGCAGTTGTGTTGACGCATTGCCGTTATCATCTTCGTAGGTCCAGGTCAATACCGTCGTACCCTGGGTGGTGATTGGCAGGGTCGCATCGTTCGTCACTGTCACGGTACCACCGCAATTATCTGAAGCCGATGGCGCGGTCAAACTCGTTACCTCACATTCTGCATTTACATCCGGCAAGGTGGCTACATCCGGAACCGGAGGGGTCAGATCATTGATGACCACATTTTGTAGTTGCGTTGACGTATTGCCGTTGCCATCATCGTAGGTCCAGGTCACTACTGTCGTACCCTGGGTTGTGATCGGCAAAGTCGCATCGTTCGTCACCGTCACGGTGCCACTGCAATTATCGGTCGCTGTGGGGGCGGTCAAACTCGTTACCTCACATTCTACGGTTACATCCGGCAATGTGGCTACATCCGGATCCGGAGCGGTTAAGTCATCGTAATAATATACCTGGGTTGCTGAAGTACTGTTGCCATGGCCATCGTCAAATGTCCAGGTTATAATGGTACTACTTCCTTCCACAAAGCTCAACACATCGCCAGTCGTACCGGTGACCGTACCCACGCAGTTGTCCGTAGTAGTCGGCACAATGAGAGCTCCATTGCAGTCTACCGTTACTTCTGCCAGAACAGGTGTAGCCGGATCTTCACCATCCAGGACCGTTACATTGAAAGCACAGATGGCGATATTACCCGAAGCATCAACTGCTGTATCTTTAACCGTGGTGGTACCTTCATTGAAGGTTGCTCCGGAAAGATGGCTATTCTTCCAGGTGATAGGGCCAAGTTGCGTACAGTTATCTGTGGCCGTCGGTTCAGACCAGGTAACTACATTAGAACAAAGTCCGGGAGCCGTATAAACGGTAACGTCGGCTGGACAAGAGGTAATAACCGGTGGTGTCAGATCGACAAAATAGACGGTTAAAGAACACTGCCCAACATTACCATTGACATCAGTAACGGTGACCATCTGAACCAGTGAAGTGGTCGAGACATTGATCACGGACCCGGCATTGATACTTTGCGTAACCGATGCTATACCACATGCTTCATCGATCGTGACCAGACCGGTCACATCAGGCATGTTAGCCGAACAATTGACACCCCGATTTACTGTGATGTCACCGGGGCAGGTAACCACTGGCGCGATCAAATCCTGGATGGTAACTGAGCTTGAACAAGTTGACGCATTACCAGATCCGTCAGTAGCTGTCAATATCACCGTATTGGCTCCAATGTTGCCACAGTCAAACTGATCTACATCAATGGACAATGATACTGGCGAACAATGATCGTTGCTGCCATTATCCACGGTGGCAGGCGCGATGGTTGCATTACCTGCTGCATCCAGATTGACAGTAACATCCTGACATATGGCCGTTGGCGCCGTCTCATCCACAAAATTCAGGGTGAAGGAAGTCATACTGGAATTGCCGCATTCGTCTTCCACGGTAATATCTACCGTGATGGGGCTGCCAATGCCAAAGACCTGGGTACCTATCGCAGGTGTTTGCGTGAATGTCACACTACTGCATTCATCCACCAGAATATTTCCTGATAAGTCAGGAATGATGGTCTGGCAATTAACCCCTGCGCCGACGTTGAGGGTAACAGGTTCGGAGGGAGGAGTGAGGATGGGCGGTGAAACATCACTGCCATTCCGTGAATATCCCTGATCTGAAAGTACATTGCCGTACTCATCTATAACATTATAGGTATAAATAACACTCCAACTACAGGTGATACCAGTAACTTCCGTATTGGTCAGTACCGCTGACAATAATGTACTGCAATTATCAGTATAAGTCGAGACCGCATATGCTTCATCGAATGCCGCCTCGGCTTCAAGCTGGGTTGGTTTACAGTCGTCGATGCCTGAGATGGTGGTTGGTGGAGTGCCGGTGGGGGCGAGGTTATCAACTACGGTTACCGTCGCACTACACGTCGATACATTTCCGTTCACATCCGTTACTGTCAGGGTTACGGCATTCGATCCTACTTCCGCACAAGTGAACGTCCCGTTATTAATACTCAAACTCGCAATTCCACATGCATCACTCGACCCATTATCCACTTCGCCTGCCGTAATGCTGGCTGTGCCATTATCATCCAGCTGTACTGTCAAATCCTGACATACCGCTACCGGTGCTACATTGTCTTCGATCGTCACTGCGGACATACAAACCGTCGCATTCCCGTTGTTGTCCGTTACCGTTAGCGTCACTGTATTCGATCCTACTTCCGCACAAGTGAACGTCCCGTTATCAATACTCAAACTCGCAATTCCACATGCATCACTCGACCCATTATCCACTTCGCCTGCCGTAATACTGGCCGTGCCATTAACATCCAGCTGTACTGTCAAATCCTGACATACCACTACCGGTGCTACATTGTCTTCAATCGTCACTGCGGACATACAAACCGTCGCATTCCCGTTGTTGTCCGTTACCGTTAGCGTCACCGTATTCGATCCTACTTCCGAACAAGTGAACGTCCCGTTATCAATACTCAAACTCGCAATTCCACATGCATCACTCGACCCATTATCCACTTCGCCTGCCGTAATACTGGCCGCGCCATTAACATCCAGCTGTACTGTCAAATCCTGACATTACCGGTGCCACTTCGATCGTCACTGCCGTGGACATACAAACCGTCGCATTCCCGGTTGTCCGTTACCATTAACACCGTATTCGATCCTAGAACACGTGAACGTCCCGTTATCAATCAAACTCGCAATTCCACATGCATACTCGACCCATTATCCACTTCGCCTGCCGTAATACTGGCCGTACCATTAACATCCAGCTGTACTGTCAAATCCTGACATACCGCTACCGGTGCTACTTCGATCGTCACTGTGTGACATACAAACCGTCGCATTCCCGTTGTTGTCCGTTACCGTTAGCGTCACCGTATTCGATCCTACTTCCGAACACGTGAACGTCCCGTTATCAATACTAAAACTCGCAATTCCACATGCATCACTCGACCCATTATCCACTTCGCCTGCTGTAATACTGGCCGTACCATTAACATCCAGCTGTACTGTCAAATCCTGACATACCGCTACCGGTGCTACATTATCTTCGATCGTCACTGTGGACATACAAACCGTCGCATTCCGTTGTTGTCCGTTACCGTTAGCGTCACCGTATTCGATCCTACTTCCGAACACGTGAACGTACCGTTATCAATACTCAAACTCGCAATTCCACATGCATCACTCGACCCATTATCCACTTCACCTGCCGTAATACTGGCCGTACCATTAACATCCAGTTGTACCGTCAAATCCTGACATACCGCTACCGGTGCTACATTATCTTCAATCGTCACTGCGGACGTACAAACCGTCGCATTCCCGTTGTTGTCCGTTACCGTTAGCGTCACCGTATTCGATCCTACTTCCGAACACGTGAACGTACCGTTATCAATACTCAAACTCGCAATTCCACATGCATCACTCGACCCATTATCCACTTCGCCTGCTGTAATACTGGCCGTACCATTAACATCCAGCTGTACTGTCAAATCCTGACATACCGCTACCGGTGCTACATTATCTTCGATCGTCACTGTGGACATACAAACCGTCGCATTCCCGTTGTTGTCCGTTACCGTTAGCGTCACCGTATTCGATCCTACTTCCGAACACGTGAACGTCGATGGCGCTACCGATAGACTGGCTATTCCACATGCATCACTCGACCCATTATCCACTTCGCCTGCTGTAATACTGGCCGTACCATTAACATCCAGCTGTACTGTCAAATCCTGACATACCGCTACCGGTGCTACATTATCTTCGATCGTCACTGTGGACATACAAACCGTCGCATTCCCGTTGTTGTCCGTTACCGTTAGCGTCACCGTATTCGATCCTACTTCCGAACACGTGAACGTACCGTTATCAATACTCAAACTCGCAATTCCACATGCATCACTCGACCCATTATCCACTCCGCCTGCTGTAATACTGGCCGTACCATTAACATCCAGCTGTACTGTCAAATCTTGACATACTGCTACCGGTGTTACATTATCTTCGATCGTCACTGTGGACATACAAACCGTCGCATTCCCGTTGTTGTCCGTTACCGTTAGCGTCACCGTATTCGATCCTACTTCCGAACAAGTGAACGTACCGTTATCAATACTCAAACTCGCAATTCCACATGCATCACTCGACCCATTATCCACTTCGCCTGCCGTAATACTGGCCGCGCCATTAACATCCAGCTGTACTGTCAAATCCTGACATACCGCTACCGGTGCTACATTATCTTCGATCGTCACTGTGGACATACAAACCGTCGCATTCCCGTTGTTGTCCGTTACCGTTAGCGTCACCGTATTCGATCCTACTTCCGAACACGTGAACGTCCCGTTATCAATACTCAAACTCGCAATTCCACATGCATCACTCGACCCATTATCCACTTCGCCTGCTGTAATACTGGCCGTACCATTAACATCCAGCTGTACTATCAAATCCTGACATACCGCTACCGGTGCTACATTATCTTCGATCGTCACTGTGGACATACAAACCGTCGCATTCCCGTTGTTGTCCGTTACCGTTAGAGTCACCGTATTCGATCCTACTTCCGAACACGTGAACGTACCGTTATCAATACTCAAACTCGCAATTCCACATGCATCACTCGACCCATTATCCACTTCGCCTGCCGTAATACTGGCCGTGCCATTATCATCCAGCTGTACTGTCAAATCCTGACATACCGCTACCGGTGCTACATTATCTTCGATCGTCACTGTGGACATACAAACCGTCGCATTCCCGTTGTTGTCCGTTACCGTTAGCGTCACCGTATTCGATCCTACTTCCGAACACGTGAACGTACCGTTATCAATACTCAAACTCGCAATTCCACATGCATCACTCGACCCATTATCCACTTCACCTACCGTAATACTGGCCGTACCATTAACATCCAGTTGTACCGTCAAATCCTGACATACCGCTACCGGTGCTACATTATCTTCAATCGTCACTGTGGACATACAAACCGTCGCATTCCCGTTGTTGTCCGTTACCGTTAGAGTCACCGTATTCGATCCTACTTCCGAACACGTGAACGTACCGTTATCAATACTCAAACTCGCAATTCCACATGCATCACTCGACCCATTATCCACTTCGCCTGCCGTAATACTGGCCGTACCATTAACATCCAGCTGTACTGTCAAATCCTGACATACCGCTACCGGTGCTACATTATCTTCGATCGTCACTGTGGACATACAAACCGTCGCATTCCCGTTGTTGTCCGTTACCGTTAGCGTCACCGTATTCGATCCCACTTCCGAACACGTGAACGTCCCGTTATCAATACTCAAACTCGCAATTCCACATGCATCACTCGACCCATTATCCACTTCGCCTGCCGTAATACTGGCCGTACCATTAACATCCAGCTGTACTGTCAAATCCTGACATACCGCTACCGGTGCTACATTATCTTCGATCGTCACTGTGGACATACAAACCGTCGCATTCCCGTTGTTGTCCGTTACCGTTAGCGTCACCGTATTCGATCCTACTTCCGAACACGTGAACGTACCGTTATCAATACTCAAACTCGCAATTCCACATGCATCACTCGACCCATTATCCACTTCGCCTGCTGTAATACTGGCCGTACCATTAACATCCAGCTGTACTGTCAAATCCTGACATACCGCTACCGGTGCTACATTATCTTCGATCGTCACTGTGGACATACAAACCGTCGCATTCCCGTTGTTGTCCGTTACCGTTAGCGTCACCGTATTCGATCCTACTTCCGAACACGTGAACGTACCGTTATCAATACTCAAA
This sequence comes from Lewinellaceae bacterium, assembly GCA_020636355.1. GTDB lineage: Bacteria > Bacteroidota > Bacteroidia > Chitinophagales > Saprospiraceae > JAGQXC01. The sequence goes on from JACJYB010000005.1 coordinate 103,635, forward strand.
CTCGCAATTCCACATGCATCACTCGACCCATTATCCACTTCACCTGCCGTAATACTGGCCGTACCATTAACATCCAGTTGTACCGTCAAATCCTGACATACCGCTACCGGTGCTACATTATCTTCAATCGTCACTGCGGACGTACAAACCGTCGCATTCCCGTTGTTGTCCGTTACCGTTAGCGTCACCGTATTCGATCCTACTTCCGAACACGTGAACGTACCGTTATCAATACTCAAACTCGCAATTCCACATGCATCACTCGACCCATTATCCACTTCGCCTGCTGTAATACTGGCCGTACCATTAACATCCAGCTGTAATGTCAAATCCTGACATACCGCTACCGGTGCTACATTATCTTCGATCGTCACTGTGGACATACAAACCGTCGCATTCCCGTTGTTGTCCGTTACCGTTAGCGTCACCGTATTCGATCCTACTTCCGAACACGTGAACGTCGATGGCGCTACCGATAGACTGGCTATTCCACATGCATCACTCGACCCATTATCCACTTCACCTGCCGTAATACTGGCCGTACCAGTAACATCCAGCTGTACCGTCAAATCCTGACATACTGCTACCGGTGCTACATTATCTTCGATCGTCACTGTGGACGTACAAACCGTCGCATTCCCGTTGTTGTCCGTTACCGTTAGCGTCACCGTATTCGATCCTACTTCCGAACACGTGAACGTCGATGGCGCTACCGATAGACTGGCTATTCCACAATTATCCGTACTGCCATTATCGATCTGGGCCGCTGTGATGCTCGCATTCCCGCTGGCATCCAATTGCACAGTTAAGGTTGGCACACAGATTGCATTGGGATTCTCTCCATCTTCCACAACCACCATCTGCACATGCTGTGTCAAATTGCCTCCAAAGTCCGTCACCGTCCAGGTGATAGCATAAGTGCCTCCTACCACAAGTGGATCAGGCAAGAGTCCAAAATTATTTGTCACATTGGCGACGGCACAATTGTCCGAGGTGTAGTCGTCCTTCACATCCATTGTACTAGGTATATCGATATGCATTTTAGCTGAAGTACATTCCCCTATATCACTTAGGATGGTAATATCTGCGAGATTTATTTCGGGTGATATAAATAAGGGAGGTGTATTATCCACAGAATTTATGGTCACTAGATCCGAAGTGGAACCACAACCATTAATATCATCCATGATGGTCCACTGCAGCACATAACTTCCTACACCCTTGGTCGGAGTGAATGTGGAAGCCGGGTCTGCAGGATTTGACAATATCCCCCAGGGACTCAAACCTGGTCCAGAAATAATTGTCCAAATACCTGTTCCAACAACCGGTGTATTGGCCGCCAGATCAGCTGTGGTTGAAGGACATACGGTCTGGTTATTTCCGGCCTCTGCTTGAGTAGGTAGAGGATTGACAACTACGGTTTCTGTACCACTAAGGCTTGCTGTGCAGGTAGTAGCCGGATCCGAGATCGAGCTGAGTACGATCGTCTGATCAACCGTTACACCAGCAACCGTAACCATGGCAGTACCTCCTGTAAGCATCACCGATTGTGTAGTTCCACTATTTACCGAATAGAATACCTCTGCTCCTTCCGTACCCGTAATGGTAAATTGTGCATCTTCCAGCGCACAGATTGGACTGGCAGCACTGACTGCGGCTGTCGGTGTCGGCTGGATCGTGATGGTGAATTGCACCGCAATACCTTCTGAACCCGGACAACTTGTTGAAGGTGTCACCGTAATGGTGGCGACTTCCGGCGTTGTATTGCTTGGATTACTAGCTGTGAACCCAGGCAATTGCCCGTTGCCACCAGCCGCTAAACCAATGCTGGTGTTATTATTGGTCCAGGAGTAATCTACACCCACCGTGCTGCTCACAAAATCATCCGGATCGGCGGATTCACCAGGACAGAAGAACTGGTCGTCTGGTATATCCATGGTTGCAACAAGCGGATCAACTGTCACCGCCTGCGTACATGAAGATTCGTTACCGGCTTCATCGGTTGCGGTCCAGGTTACGGCATTGATCCCTTGTGGGAATGCTGTTGATGCTGTAACTGGAAGGCCTCCAAACGTTGGCATCAAAGTTACGGCACTACAATTATCTGATGTCGTAGGAACTCCTAAATCTACGTTTGTTGCTGTGCAAGAGCCGTCGTTGTTGGCAATGACAGGATCAATGACAGGACAAGTAATGGAAGGAGGAGTTTGATCATCAACCGTTACAATAAACGAACAGGTTACTTGATTGCCTGTTAAATCAATTGCTGTATAAGTAACTAGTGTATTTCCTGAATTAAACGTACTACCAGATGCTATGTTACTACTTAATGAGGCGATACCACAATTGTCTGAAGCAGTTGGCTCCATCCAACTCGCTGGTTCTGTACAAGTTGTATTTCCAGTTCCAGTGTAAACAGTGAAATCGACAGGACAATCCTGGATCACAGGTGGTGTATTATCCTGAACGATCACATTAAAGGAGCAATTAGAGATATTCCCTGCGCCATCAGTTACCGAATAAATCACTGGAGTGGATCCCACATTAAAAACATCACCAGAGGTGTGGTCTGCATCAAGCATTGTACTACCACAATTATCACTTACAATAGCAGGATCCCAAGTAGCAATTTGTGAGCAATTGGGATTCTCCTCTCCCGTCTGTACCGTTACGTCCGAAGGACATGTGATTGAGGGGGGAGTCGCATCAATAACAGTTACCATGAAGCTACAAAATGCACTTGCATTGTTGGCTTCATCTTTTACCTGGTAGATAACTAAAGTTGTACCCACACTAAATTGGGCGCCAGATAAATGACTTTGATTCCAGGTAAACGTGGTTGAACAATTGTCGGTTGCTGTTGGCTCCGTCCATTCGACGAATGCATCACAAGTAGTACTTTCAGAACCGGTTGACACTGAAACATTATCCGGACAGTTAACAATTTCAGGTACAGTATTATCTTCTACAGTGACCACAAAACTGCAGGTCAAGCTGTTATTACCAGCTTCATCTTTGGCTACATAAGTAACCGTGGTGGGACCGATAGGAAATGTTGCACCAGGAGTATGACTCTTTGTCCACATCAGATTATTAGTTAGGGTGCAATTATCCGTTGCCGTTGGTTCTGTCCAACTTGCAGCCTGATCGCAACTCAGATTACCCGGTCCAGTCATTACCACAAAGTCTGTCGGACAATCACTGATCTCTGGAATCGTATTGTCTTCTACAGTGACCACAAAACTGCAGGTCAAGCTGTTATTACCCGCTTCATCTTTAGCAACATAGGTAACCGTAGTGGAACCGATTGGAAAAGTTGAGCCTGGGGCATGACTCTTCGTCCAGGTCAGATTATTTGCCAAAGTGCAGTTATCTGTTGCTGTTGGTTCTGTCCAACTTGCAGCCTGATCGCAACTCAGATTACCCGGTCCAGTCATTACCGTTAAGTCTGTCGGACAATCACCGATCTCTGGAATCGTATTGTCTTCAACCGTTACTGTAAAACTGCATGGCACCCCAATATTACCTGCCGCATCCACTACAGAATAAGTAACCTCGGTTGTTCCAACTGGGAATGTCGCTCCTGGAGCATAATTACTGGTAATCACCACAGTCCCCAAGTCTGGATCACAATTATCCGTTGCTGTGGGTGGCGTCCAGGTGGCAGATTGAGAACAAGAAGTATTTCCGGGACCGGTTTGAACAGTAATATTTCCCGGGCAAGGTGATAACACTGGCGGAGTAAGATCTCTAAATCGTATAGTAATACTGCAAGTGCCGGTGTTATTATTTACGTCAGTAACGGTAAATGTAAGTGGCAAATTAGCTACTTCAGCGGCAAGAATGGTTCCGATAGACACACTCTGAGTTACCGTTGCAATACCACAGTTATCCGATGTTGTTACTGTGCCAGTATAATCAGCCAATTCATTGGTACAATTGGCATCTTTAGCCACCGTGATGTCGGGGCCGCAGGTGATGGTGGGTGCTACATTGTCCTCTACCGTCACCGTCGACGTACATGTCGCCGTTACATTGTTGTTATCCGTTACCGTCATGATAACTGTATTCGGCCCAACTTCCGCACATGTGAACGAGGTCTTATCCAAACTCAAACTCTGTATCCCACAGGCATCCGATGATCCAGCGTCTACATCTCCGGTCCCTATACTTCCTATTCCTGTATTATCCAATTGTATAGTCACATCCTGGCATACTGCTGTCGGCGGAACATTGTCATCTACCGTCACCGTCGACGTACATGTCGATACATTCCCAGCTCCATCCTGAACCGTCAACGTCACATTATTCCCACCAATATTTGCACAATTAAACGTATTCGGGACTACACTCACCAGGGTGATAGGCGTGCCATTGACCACCTCACAGTTATCATAACTTCCATCATTTACATCTTCAGGTGCAATTCCCACGGCACCAGAATTGTCCAGGTTGACTGTGATGTTTTTACATAAAGCATTAGGAGGTGTTAAATCAACTAGTTGAAGTACAAAGCTGATCGTATTTGTATTTCCGCAATCATCCATACCCTGGATGACGATTGTACGAGATCCACCCGACCCTATTACTTGTGAATTAGGTGCATTCGGAGCAAGCTGGGTGAGTGTAACTGTAGGATCACAGTCGGTTGCTTGAACATAACTTCTATAGTCGGGCATTGATATCATACAATTGGAGGAAGAACCCACATCGAGGGAGGTGGGTGGTGGGGTGTTGAATGATAGAGAAGGTGCTGTATTGTCGATCACTGTGATCACCTGCGTGTAGTCCACACTCGTATTCCCACACCCATCACTAAAATTCCATACCCGTGTCCTTACATATGCATTTGCACAATTCGCATCCGCTACCGTATTATCGCTCACGACGTTTAGCGTCGGCGTAACCGTACAATTATCCGTAGCCGTTGGTGCTTCTGCCAATGCATCAGCTATCCCTGCAGCATCACTACACTGTAAGGTATGATCTAAGGCATTCGCCGTCGTGGTTACTACCGGCGCTATCTCATCCCCCACCACTACTCCAACTTCCACCACATCGCCCAAACACCCCGTCGGCTGTGGGCCTACCGGAGTAAACCTAAACGTATAGGTACCCGTCGGCATCGGACAAGTCAACCCAAGGTCCGTAGATACTGCACCCGTACCATAAGAGACACCCGTACCAGAATACCCTGGAAGAACAGCCAAAAATGGATCCAGAACATCCCAGTTGAAGGTGGTTCCGCCCACGCCGTTAGGCTGGGTGACATTGAAGGTGAAGGTCGTTCCCGGACAACTCGTTCCGGAAGGCGCCCCGGTTACGGCAATGTTTGGCTTGGGTAGTACGGTGATTAATATCGAACCGGTAAGCTCCGGTGAACCTGTCGATGAACAGCCAGTGGCACCAATGGTAAGGTCTGACCAGGTCACCGCGTAAACGGTATTCTGGGTACTGCTATTGATCAAATTACCGGCAGGTATGGAAATGGATACCGTATTCTGACCAGTGTTGGCCGTATGCGCAGTGAATTGCCAGTCGGGCGTAGCGGTACCACTACCACTATTTACGTTGATATTAAAATGACCGGTATAGTCGATGCCATTGGTCAGTGCAACGTTCAGGCTAATACCCTGACCAGAACAGATGGACTGGTTGGAAGCAGATGTGATGGCTCCGAATGGTAGTGGATTGACCACAAGCGTTGCATTATTTTGACTGGCAGCGCAAGGTCCATTGGTAATACGCCACCTTAACGAAAAGGTACCAGAAGCAGAAGGTGTAAAAATTGCATTCGGAGCATTAACATTGGAAAACTGGCTAGTGCTATTGTCCGGACCGCTGGTGATGGACCAGGTACCAGTACCTATAGTAGGTGTATTAGCAGATAATGTAGTTGTTCCTCCAAGACACATAGCCGGATAGGCACCACCACCTGTATTAGCATCCGCTGTGGTGGGATGCAAACGTGTCGTCACGCTTGCAGTTCCATCCCCAAATCCCGAGTTACGAACGCAGCCATTTCCATTGGTGATGCTCACTATGGAAAGTGCGTGTACTCCATCATTCGTGAGGGGGGCTAAAGGAGCGGTTATCGTATAAACAGTACTTGAACTTGAGGTAATATTTATGGTGTAATTGTTTGTTCCATCCGATATAATCAGCGTGTACGGAGTTATGAAACTGGCATCAATGGGGTCAAAATTAATGGTGGGATTATTGTCCGGATAACAAATGGTATTACCTGTAAAACCGTTCGAAGCATCGTTGGGTAGTGAATTGACAGTGACTTGATGGGTAGCTGAACACCCATTATCATCTAAATACGTAATATTAGCTGTCCCTGAAATAACCCCCGTAACAACCCCATTATTGTCAACGGATGCAACCCCAGTAGCATCCGACGTCCAAGGATCCGAGGAAGCTGCTGTCCCACTTCCACTTAATGGTATCGTTGACCCTACACAAACACTCGTTAGACCTGTAATCGTTGGTAATGCGTTTACTGTTATTACGGTGCTTGCTGAACACCCATTATCATCTGTATAGGTAATATTAGCTGTCCCTGAACTAACCCCCGTAACAACGCCACTATTGTCAACGGATGCAACCCCAGGTGCATCCGTTGTCCATGGATCCGATGAAGCTGCTGTCCCACTCCCACTTAATGATATCGTTGACCCTACACAAACACTCGTTAGACCTGTAATTGTTGGTAATGCATTTACTGTTATTGTTGTACTTACTGAACATCCGTTATCATCTGTATAGGTAATATTAGCTGTCCCGGAACTAACCCCGGTTACAACACCGCTATTGTCAATAGTTGCAAATCCGGAAGCATCCGATGTCCATGGATCCGAGGAAGCTGGTATCCCACTCCCACTTAATGATATCGTTGACCCTACACAAACACTCGTTAGACCTGTAATTGTTGGTAATGCGTTTACATCAAAGGATTCTGTCGAATAAAATTCAGGAGATCCACTTGGCAATTCCCTTACCCTGAGATATCTTCCAGTCCCAACAGTGGTAGGTAGTAATCCCATTCCAAGATCTCTTGTGCCATCATTATTCGTAGTAAATTGCACAGATTGAAAAGCTGTTCCTCCTGGCGAATTTTGAGAGTAAACATCAATTTGATACATAGTCGAAGGCACGCCACTTACTGAATAGCTAATAATATCTCCAACACAAAATGGTCCCGCTGGCGAAAATGTAACTGTATTAGTATAAAGTTCAAGGCTTTTATTCCTAACCTCACTATTCCCTCCTCCCAGCACCATCATCCACACCACCGTAGCCCACTTGAGGACCTGCCAGGAAGAGGTGGATAACATAGGAGTGATGAATGGGAGAGATGCCAGGGTGGTAATCGTTCTTGGTAATCGCTTTCTCATTGGGCTGGTTTAGATTGGTTGTTCATTTGATTGTTTGGTTCGTCTCTTCGTGTGTGTTGTTATGCTATAGGATCAGGTAATGGTCCAGCAAGTCTTTCTTCTTTCGCCGGCTCACCTGGATACGGCTGCCATTACGCAGTTCTACCTGGGGCTCAGGCTCTACCAGCAACCGGTGGACGTGCTCCAGGTTGACCACATAGGAATGATGGATCCGGACAAACTCATCCGGAGAAAGAATGCCTAGTATTTGTTTTATACTCTTGGTGGTCGTAAGCCGTTGACCGTCGTCCAGGTGAATATGGGTGTAATTACCATCCGCCTCGCAGTACAGAATGGCTTCTGCTGCAATAAAACGATAGCCTGACCCAAGTGCAATAGCTACCGTATTACAAAGTTGGCTTGGTAATATCGGTTTCAAGTAAAAAAGGTTGTTCCAGTTGGTAAAATACTTGGCAGTTACGATGAACTATTCCATTTATGTATAATTGGATGCAGGAATTGAATAAATGGTCCTATTCCTCCATAACCGGGATTTATTGCTGTTCAGGTTTCCTCAGGAAGTATTCCAGGATCTCCTGCTTTTTATTTCTGGAATAAGCCAGCTCTTCGCCGTTCTTCATAACGATCTGATGGCCAGTATGGTTATTGACTTCCTGGACAAACTGCATGTTGATCAGGTGTGATTTATGAACCCGGATAAAATTGGGATCATCCAGCAACTGTTCCAGTTGACCCAACGATTTAGTGACATAATGTTTGCCTTCGGGATGGAAATACAACCGGCAATAACTACCATCTGCCACACAATACATCAAGTCACTGGATGACTTGAACACATATCCATTTCCATTGGTGAGGGCTATTCTGGCTTTTCTCTTTTCAGGCATTCCATAGTGATTGGTGTTTTTATTTTATGCCTGGAGGGTTAAAAGGTAACCCTGCCGGACCTACAATAAATCCATCTTTCAATCAAATTTATACTTCGGGCAAGGATGGTACAGCTCATTATCCCTTTTCCGTATGATCGGAATTTCCGGTTGACTAGTTAAACAGGTTTTTCCAATCGATGTCCTAAAATGGATCCCAGATTGATCATATATTGATCTCTGCCAAAATCGGCTATGCACATCGACCAACGCTATACGGAATCTATGCGTCGCTTCTCTTTCCGCGACTGCGTCAGTAATAGCGGCATCATCTTTGTGCCTGACACAGATTATATCAAGGTGGCCACGCCACACCCAAAATGTGCCTATCTTAGCGAACCAAAATAATCAGCGTCATGACCGATCTGGAAATCGCCCGACAGATTCCTATTAAGCCCATTCGTGAAATTGCCCAGAAGCTTTCTATTCCAGAATCGGATCTGGAATATTACGGTCACTTCAAAGCCAAATTACCCCTGGAGTTAATTAACCCGGAGACATACCGGAAAAACCGGCTCATTCTTGTTTCAGCTATTTCTCCCACTCCAGCCGGGGAAGGAAAGACTACGGTAACCATTGGATTGACCGAAGGACTAAACCGAATCGGTAAACAAGCGACTGCGGTTTTGCGAGAACCCTCGTTGGGACCTGTTTTTGGCATCAAAGGTGGAGCTACCGGAGGCGGCTACTCCCAAGTGATACCGATGGAAGACATCAATCTCCATTTTACCGGTGACTTTTCAGCAGTGGAAAAAACCCACAACCTTCTGGCAGCATTACTGGACAACAATTTGCAAAACAAGAAATTCAGCCTGGGCATCGACCCGCGAACGATTACCTGGAAGCGTGTGATGGATATGAATGACCGTGCTTTGCGCAAAATCGTTATTGGGCTTGGAGGAACAACAATGGGGGTTCCCCGCGAGTCCGGATTTGACATAACGGTAGCATCTGAAATCATGGCCATCCTTTGCTTATCGGATGATTTTGAGGATCTGAAGCGCAGGATGGGGAACATTTATATCGGCCAAACCTACGATGATCAACCGGTGTTTGCACGAGACCTGAAGGCCCCGGGAGCGATGGCTGTGCTCATGAAAGATGCTATCAAGCCCAATCTGGTCCAGACCCTGGAGGGCAATCCGGCCATTATCCATGGAGGTCCTTTTGCCAATATTGCCCAGGGAACCAATACCGTTATTGCTACCCGCATGGGTCTTTCTCTCTCGGATTACGTGGTGACAGAAGCCGGATTTGGCTTTGACCTGGGTGGTGAAAAATTTCTGGATATCAAATGCCAAAGTGCGGGACTGGCACCATCTGCCGTGGTATTGGTAGCTACGGTTCGCGCTCTGAAATACCATGGAGGAGCTTCGTTAAAGACGTTAACTACTCCGGATCTCGAAGCATTGGAAAAAGGCCTGCCCAATTTGCACAAACACCTGGAGAATGTCCGGCAGTTTGGACTTACTCCGGTAGTGGCAATAAACCGGTTCACCAGCGATACCGATGAAGAATTAAAACTTATCCAATCATCGTGCACATCCATCGGTGTCCAGGCTATTGTAGCTGATGTCTGGGCAAAAGGCGGAGGTGGAGCTACGGAACTCGCAGAAGCAGTACATGCTGCAGCAGAACAAGAATCTACCTTCAAACCGCTTTACAATTGGAACGAGCCGGTCAGGAAGAAAATTAAAACCATTGCCACTAAAATCTATGGAGCCGGTGACGTAGAATATACGGCACAGGCTAAAAAAGATCTCAAGAAAATCGAGCAATTAGGATTGTCTGACCTGGCTGTCTGCATGGCGAAAACCCAGAAGTCACTATCGGATAATCCTGCTTTGATTGGGCGCCCGGAAAACTTCAATATTACGGTCCGGGAAATAGAAATTGCCGCCGGAGCCGGCTTTATCGTTCCCATCACAGGAGAAATGATGCGCATGCCGGGACTACCGGCCATACCTGCTGCCGAAGGCATGGATATTGACCGCGACGGCGTTATTACCGGGCTTTTCTGATTCGATGACCTAGTAGTCCGCCTTATGGACAGCCTAAGGATTTTTCCAGGCCATCAATCGGCTATGTGTAAAATCCGAATCATGCCTGCGGATGAATAGTCCATTCCCGGTAACTAACTAACTGGTGACAATGGTAAGGATCCGGTAGGTTATTCCATTGCCCAGTTACCATGCCGCCAATCTACTGCTTTACACATCACAAGCTAATACCTAAAGAATCAGGCACTTACGCCATATGAATACACCAAATAAAAAGCGGCCCTTTCGGACCGCTTCTTTATCCTTTGATCTTTAATTACATTACTTTAGATCGAACCGATCCAGGTTCATCACTTTGGTCCATGCTGCAATAAAGTCTTTTACAAATTTCTCCTTGCCATCCGTACTGGCATAAACTTCAGCAATAGCACGAAGTTCGGAATTAGACCCGAAGATCAAATCCACCCGGGTTGCGGCCCACTTTTTCGTTCCGGTTGTACGATCCCGGCCGTCAAAGAGCTCCTGCTCTTCCGAAGTTGCTGTCCATATCGTACCCATGTCCAGTAGATTGACAAAAAAGTCATTGGTCAACTGGCCCGGACGATTCGTAAATATCCCATAATTGGAATGATCGTAATTGGACCCTAATGCGCGCATTCCACCGACCAGTACCGTCATTTCCGGTGTCGTTAAGGTCAGCAGCTGAGCACGGTCTACCAGTAATGCTTCCGAAGGAACGGCGTATTTAGTTTTCAGGTAATTACGGAATCCATCGGCCACCGGCTCCAATGGTTCAAAGGCTTCTACGTCGGTTTGTTCCTGTGTAGCATCTGTGCGGCCAGGGGTGAAAGGAACCTTCACATCAGAACCGGCATCCTTTGCGCCCTTTTCTACTGCTGCGCAACCGGCCAGGACGATCAGGTCGGCCATGGACACTCTTTTACCAGCGGTTTGGGCGGCATTAAACTCCATTTGAATGCCTTCTAAAGCAGTTAACACCTTATCCAATTGCTCCGGATTATTGACAGCCCAGTCTTTTTGCGGTGCCAGACGTATGCGGGCGCCGTTTGCTCCACCGCGCATATCCGAACCACGGAAGGTAGAAGCTGAACCCCAGGCAACTGCGACCAGTGTTCCTACTGGAATTCCAAGACCCAGAATTTTATGTTTGAGGACATCGATATCTTGTGCATCGATCAATTTGTGATTGACTTTAGGTACCGGATCCTGCCAGATCAACTCTTCTTTAGGAACTTCCGGTCCGAGATAACGGGCAATCGGTCCCATATCCCGGTGTGTCAATTTAAACCAGGCACGGGCGAAAGCATCCGTAAACTCATCCGGGTTCTCATAGAACCGTCGTGAAATCTTTTCGTAGATCGGATCAAAGCGCAGCGACAAGTCGGTCGTCAGCATGGTTGGAACATGCTTTTTGGATGCATCAAAAGCATCCGGGATCTTACCTGCGCCTGCTCCATCTTTAGGTCTCCACTGGTAGGCGCCTGCCGGGCTTTTCATCAATTCCCATTCGAATTCAAAGAGGTTTTCAAAGAAGTCGTTACTCCATTTGGTCGGCGTCTCCGTCCAGGTCACCTCAGGTCCCCCGGTAATGGCATCAGGGCCTTTTCCCGTGCCATAACTGCTCGCCCAGCCCAAACCTTGTTCTGCAATGCCGGCAGCTTCCGGCTCGGGTCCGACTAATTTGGCATCACCGGCACCATGGGTCTTACCAAAGGAGTGTCCCCCGGCAATGAGCGCCACGGTCTCTTCATCGTTCATAGCCATCCGCTTGAACGTCTCGCGGATGTCGATGGCTGCAGCTACCGGGTCCGGATTTCCGTTAGGTCCTTCCGGGTTCACATAGATCAGCCCCATCTGAACGGCGGCTAATGGGTTTTCGAGATCACGCTTCCCACTGTATCGCTTATCCCCAAGCCATTCGCTTTCGGCACCCCAATACACATCCTCTTCCGCTTCCCAGATATCCTCCCGGCCACCACCAAATCCGAACGTTTTGAAACCCATCGATTCAAGGGCAACATTTCCAGCAAGGATCATCAAGTCGGCCCAGGAAATGCTCTTGCCATACTTCTGTTTGACAGGCCACAACAATCGGCGGGCCTTATCCAGGTTAGCGTTATCCGGCCAGCTATTTAAGGGTGCGAAGCGCTGGTTTCCGTTACCGCCACCACCCCGGCCGTCGCCAATCCGGTAGGTACCGGCACTGTGCCAGGCCATCCGGATGAAAAGCGGTCCATAGTGACCAAAGTCAGCGGGCCACCAGTCCTGGGAGTCTGTCATCAGGGCAAGCAGGTCTTTTTTAAGTCCTTCGTAATCCAGTTTTTTAAACGCTTCTGCATAATCAAACTGTTCATCCATAGGATTGGACAACTTACTATGCTGCCGTAAAATGTTCAACTTCAACCGGTTGGGCCACCAATCCTGATTCGTAGTTCCTCCTCCGGCAGAGTGATTGAATGGGCACTTACCCTCCCCATTGGTCGAGGCATGGTGTGCATGTGATGTATTATCCATAATTATTTATTAAGCTTTAATTCAATTAAAAACCCAAGTTACGACAAATCACCTGTTCACTTTCATCAATATATTTTATGTTATCATTGATGACGTCGATATGTGACAATACCTGTCATTAACCGCTCCTGAATGCTACCCGGGAAACATTGTATAAAAATTCAGTAAGGCAACATTTCATTCTTTGCAACGTGTACGCACACATATTTCCTATAAGTGGAAGACTTTTTCATGGTATTTGTTTACTGCCGCAAGAAAATCCTTTAAATTGGATGACTTTATTCTTTAACCCTAATCATTCAGCATGCAAGGTTCAAAAACCGATCGCCGGACATTCGTTAAAACTTCCGGTACACTCCTGGCAGGATCTACACTTGGCTTCCAGGTGTTAACTTCTAAAAACCAGCGATTCTACAACAACAGTGACACCCTAAAAGTCGGTTTGATCGGCTGTGGTGGTCGTGGATCCGGAGCCGCCTTACAGGCAACCCGGGCAGATGACAACGTCTTGCTAACAGCCATGGCTGACTTGTTTCCGGATAATTTGCAAAAATCACTGGAAAACCTACAAAAGGAAAACCCATCAAAAGTTCAGGTTCCCAAGGAAAATCAATTCCTGGGATTTGACGCCTATAAAAAACTATTGGCTACCGACGTGGATGTGGTCATTCTCGCCACCCCACCCTGTTTTCGTCCCGGTCATCTGGAAGCTGCCGTAGCAGCAGGAAAACACATTTTCACGGAGAAACCGGTGGCCGTAGATGCCCCGGGAGTCCGGAAAGTTATTGAAGTGGCCAATCAGGCAAAAGCCAAAGGACTGGCCTTGATGTCCGGATTCTGCTGGCGGCATGATGATCCCAAGCGCGCCACCTTTTCCCGCATCCTGGATGGTGACATTGGTGATATCAACTCCATCTACAATACCTACAATACCGGAAATGTCTGGTACCATGAACCGCAAGCCGGATGGTCCAAGTTCGAGGAGATGATGCGAAATTGGATCTACCGCAGCTGGATGTCGGGTGATCACATCGTCGAACAAGCCATTCACAGTCTCGACATGATGTCCTGGGCCATGGGTGATGTACTACCAATCAAAGCAACCGGCACCGGAGGCAGACAAAGCCGCACGGGAGAGGAATACGGTAACGTATATGACCACTTCGCCGTGACCTATGAATACCCTAATGGAGCTCGCGGCTTCCATTTCTCCAGACAACAGGAAGGATGTTCACGGGCATACGGACTGGAAATTACCGGCACCAAGGGACGCTGTGATATTGACGTTTGGAATCGGCATGAAATTACCGGAAAGAAAAACTGGAAATGGGAAGGAGAAGGCAAGGATATGTACCAGAATGAACACGATGAGTTATTTGCTTCTATCCGCAGCGGGAAACCATTTTTCGATGGGGTCCGCATGGCAAACTCAACCATGTTGGCGATCTGGGGAAGAATGGCCGCTTATACGGGCAAGACACTGACCTGGGATGAAGCACTCAATTCGCAGGAGGTATTAGGCCCGACGCTGGATGAATACCATTGGGATATGACCTGGCCGCTGGCCCCGGTACCTCAACCCGGCAAAACGCCGTTCGTCTAAAGATTTATGTTATTGAGTTAAATCAGGTATCGCGTATAGCATATATCATAATTGCTATGGCTTGGGCATGCAGGATCTATTCAACGCATTCACTTATGAACATGAGGTGATCAGGTGTGCGGTTAGGGTAAATAACCAAATAAACAGTTATACAAATACACAAATTGAATGAAACAACCTCGTCGCACGTTCATCAGGCATTCGGCTATACTCACCGGCGGAGTCCTGATTCCTGGGTGGTCTGGCGCCAAATCATTCGGCCTGCCGAATCAGCCGCTGCATCTTAAAAGCCTAAAATATGGCATGATCCAGGCCGGCAATACCGTTCTGGAAAAGTTTCAATTGGCGAAAGAAGCCGGATTTCAAGGCATTGAACTGGATTGGCCAAACGATCTGAGTACGGACGAAGTATTGGCGGCCAAAGCAAAGACCGGTCTTCAGATACCTGGCGTGATCAACTCCGTTCATTGGAAACAACCGCTTTCTGATCCGGATCCGGCGGTGCGGCAGGCTTGTGTGGACGCGACTATTGAGGGTCTGAAAATGTGTAAAAAATATGGAGGCACGACCGTTCTTGTCGTACCTGCTGTAGTTAACGATCAGGTACGCTACGATCAGGCCTGGGACCGGTCCATTCCGGAAATCAAAAAAATATTGCCAACAGCCCATGAGACCGGAGTGAAGATTGCCATTGAAAATGTGTGGAATAACTTTCTCCTGAGTCCTCTGGAAGCAGCCCGGTATATTGATGCATTTGACGATAACATGATCGGCTGGTATATGGATGTCGGTAACCTGGTACGCTATGCCTGGCCGGACCAGTGGATTTCCATCCTTGGCAAGCGCATCTTGAAGGTAGACATCAAGGGCTATAGTCGCAAGAAACAGGTTGATGAGGGCATTTGGAAAGGCTTTGAGGTGGAGATCGGTGACGACGATTGCAATTGGGCTGCCGTCAACAAGGCACTAACCGCCGCCGGATATGCCGCTGGCTGGGGTAGCGCCGAAGTGAAAGGGGGCGACTTGAACCGCCTTAAAGACATCAGCCACAGGATGGATGACATCTTCGCAAGATGAATGGCCTAGAGCATGGGGCAGAAAGCATGGGGCAGAAAGCATGGGGCAGAAAGCATGGGGCAGAGAGCATGGGGCAGAGAGCATGGGGCATGGAGCATGGGGCATGGAGCATGGGGCTTCGTAGCTTTTATGCCTAAGTGGTTACTTTCCCACGCTATAGCTATTCCTTGTTTGGTGTATAAATGTAGATTTGTTAGTGACATCGCCCCATTTGCGCCAGCAAACCCCTTAGTGCTCTTCGTGCCCTTCGTGTCTTGGTGGTTGCTCTCCCACGCTATAGCCATTCCTTGTTTGTCGTATATATGTAGATTTGTTAGTGTCCTCCTTGCTTTGCATCAGCAAACCTCTTCCTATTCTTCGTTTCCTATGTGCCTTTGTGGTTACCTCCCATTTCATTTATGTTGTTGGGCTGTAGATTCGTGTAGACCTATTTCCATACTTTGCGTCAGCAAACCCCTTAGTGCTCTTTGTGCCCTTCGTGCCTTAGTGGTTACTCTCCCACGCTATAGCCATTCCTTGTTTGTTGTATAGGTGTAAATTTGTTAGTGACATCGCCCCATTTGCGCCAGCAAATCTCTACTGCTCTTCGTGTCCTTCGTGCCTTGGTGGTTACCCTTTCAACACATCAACACCTAAACACATTAATGCGTGCTATCCATCACGATCTTCCAGTCACCATGAAAACGTTGCAGGACCAGGACAAACAATCCCTCCAGGTTGTCCAGCCCTTCCCGATCCAGATGGTATTTCCCGACAAGGGTAATGATATTCCTTGACCGTCGATCAGCACGGTTCAGTGTGAAAGTAAGCATACCCATGGCCTGACGGTCTGGGTATGTTCGGTGGTATCGCTCCAGGGTTGCCTGCCATCCCTGAGCCATGCCATTGCTGCTAATGAACTGGAGATCCGGCGATTTCCAGTAAGTCTGCATAAATGCATCGATATCTCCCTGATTCCAGGCTCCCGCCTGAATGTCCAATACCTCCCGGGCAATGGTAATTGCATCCTTTTTCTGGGCTAAAATGGGATTGAAGCAGACCAAAGCGATCAAAAAGGCACTTGCCCACCGCAGTGTCGGGCTTTTGAAGCCAAAGGAGATATCCATCATATAATTATCTTTCATCAATTAAATTGGGCAATAGGAGCCAATTCGAGTAGGTGCCAAAACACACCATCATTTACCATCCCCGTCGGCCTGATCGTCCATTCAGGTGCGCCAGCTTATATGTTGACTTTCCGCACAGGACCCCGTCGATCAAATAAAAAAGTGGTTTCCAGTGCGAGACCGGAAACCACCGTTATTCTATAGGGATTACATGTTCACACTAATTACATCCAATATCCTGCTTTGACCAGGTATCGTTATTTGGAAAACAATTCCCGGACATAACCTGGTCAGGAATAAACCGCTGGAATTCCGGGTCAAACAAAGCTGTTTTTAAAAAAGCAGTCAGGTCTTCAATCTCCTGATTGGTCATATTCAATGGAATAAAATTGGATGACAATTGATCGGCCGGCACATTAGGATTTTCTGCCTTCCCAGCATTGAAATACTCTACGACCTCCCGCAGTGTATTTTTACTGCTGCCATGGAAATAAAAATTGGCATCCCTCAAATTGTACAACTGAGGAACCTTAAACCGGTAGTTGTCTCTTGAATCTTTGGTAAATCCGCCCCGCCCAAAATTCCGCTTGTCGGTTTTGCTGGTATTCAAAGCGCCATCAATTTCAGCCAGGTCATTGACCCCGATAGCCTGGAAGGTATTGGCATTAAAAGCAGGCCCATTGTGACAGGAGGTACAGTTTGCTTTGGTGAAAAAGAGCATTGCCCCTTTCTTTTCCTGATCGTTCATAGCCGAACGTTCTCCCCGCAAATAACGCTGAAATGGAGCCTGATTGGTAATCAATGAGCGCAGGTAAGCGCTTAACGCAAAACTTCCTCCGATAGGCGAGTAACGCTGTTCTTTGGGTAAATCCGGAAATGCATTATCAAAAAGTTCCTTATAGCCCAGCTTGGTAATGGTTTCTTCGTTAATGGTCATCCGGTGGATGGTGTAGTTCTCAATGTTTTGTGTTTCAAGCGTTTTGTAGCCGAAATCATTCACATAGGCGATGGTATCGGCACGCCAGATGGCTTCCAATCCGACATTATTGTCCTGGCTTCCGAAAGTCCCGCTCCATAAACTATTGGTTACATAAGCTGTATTGAACATACTAAGAGCACGCACACCCTGAGCGTCAACGTCTGTACTTCCATATTGATCTTCTTTGCGGCGCATCTCTCCGGAATAACCGAAACCGATGCCCCCGTCGGCAATCCCCTGAAAACGGCCAGGTGTAAATCCGGCACTGGGCACATGACAACTTGAGCAACTATAGGTTCCTGTCAATTCATTGTACCGCGGCTTCAGGCCAAATCCGGTTTCGAAAAACAACATCTTACCCAGTTCAATTTTTTCCTGGGTCAAGGGATTTGCAGGATCAATATTGGGCAGAGAAGTTAATTGGTTATCGGCAGGCAATACATAGTGCTGGAAAGATCCGGTAATGGATGTTTTGCTGATCGCAGCCAGAAGCTGTTGATCCAAAACCTCTTCATCACTAATTTGTTGATCAAGACATCCTACCAATAGGACCGCTACACACAATCCGAGAAAATGCGTATACTTCATAACCTTTCGTTTCGTTCCGTTGCCATGACAAAGATATAAAGAGACCGGTATTCTCTTTCCTTGTCACCGCCATTTAACAAAAAAAACGCGTTAGCAAACATATGAAATAATTTTTTAATTTGTATTTGATTGAATGTTAAAATTATACGCTCTAGTAATGCTGTTAACATCTTACCTCATCGGCTTAACCTCCAAGTAAACCATAACTTCTGGCAGGACGCACATACCGGATCTACTTAAAAAAATGTGCCAATCCATTTGTTATCCACCGATTTCGCCGCAAATTAGCGGTGCTTATGAAAGCAACTCTTCTGAAAACAGCGTGCTTATTAATCGCCCAGGTAATTTTATTCCAGGGTAGCCAGGCACAACGCCTGGTCTATGAGACATTCAGAGATACCCGGGTGATCAATGCCCATTCCGTGGAGGTCCTTCCGTTCCGGAAAATGGATGTAAGGATCAGTCACCGGTTTGGTGATATGTTCGGACCGGATGGCGGGTGGCCTACCCTTTATGGCATAGAAAGTGCAGCGGACATCTTATTTGCCTTTGATTTCGGCGTCAGTGAACGAACCACAGTCGGAATCAGTCGCTCCAAAGGAGCCGGACCGCTGCAAAAATTGGTCAATGGAACGGTAAAGATCAATTTGACCCAACAATCCGAAGATGGGTCATCCCCGTTTACCACAACAATACTTGGTCAATTGTCGGCTTCCACGATGGCTAAAAGCAACAGCCCGGAAGACCTGAATTATTTCAATCACTTTTTGCAACGCTTCGTCTTTCATACGCAACTAATGGTTGCCCGCAGGTTTTCACCACGCTTTTCAATGCAACTGAGTACGGGCTACACCTACCGTAATCTCGTGCCTACCGGGGATGCAAATGGTTTGATTTCTCTTGGATTGGTTAGTCGCCTGCAAATCACCAGGAGAATGGCCTTCCTGGTAGACTACACTTACCCTATCTCTTCCTTCCGCACGACGGCAAACGGATTTTATCAGCCCTTGGGATTAGGCCTGGAGTTTGATACCGGAGGGCATATATTCCAGATCAATGTGACCAACTCCAAAGGTATTATTGAAGCGGATTACATCCCTTACACCTACTCCAACTGGATGGACGGCCAGTTCCGGCTCGGTTTTACCATCAACCGGTTGTTTAACATTTGAGCCGGGGTCAAAGCGGCGTCAAGGTGTCCCCGCTCCGAATAGCGAAAAGCGAATGGCGTATACCAAAAAAACGAAACAATGACTAAAAACTGTCTTATCACCGGTATTCATGGTAACCTGGGCCAAGCAGTGGCTAAAACATTTACCGATGCCTCCTATTCGGTCTGGGGCACCGCCCGTCCCGGAGAATCCACGGATGCCAACCCGCAGATCATGACTGGTGACCTGACCCGGCAAGACGCCGTTGGCGATATGATGATGACTTTAAAGCGGAAGCTGGATCATATGGATGTCGTGGTCTGCACCGTGGGCGGTTTTTCGGCACGGGATATTGCAGATGTCCAGATCGATGATGTCCAGCGGATGATTGAGTTGAACTTCCACACTGCATTCTACATATCCAAAGGCATCTACGACTGGATGCATGGACGGGGACCAGTACATTTTTTCTTTATTGGCGCAAAACCGGTATTGGAGCCGGATACCGGTACCGGAGCCTCCTCCTATACGCTCTCCAAGTCCTTGTTATTCCATTGGGCTGACCTGCTCAATGCCAAAGGCAAGACGGAACAAATCCGGGCTACCGTCATCGTTCCCGGTATTATCGATACCCCACAAAACCGCCTGGCCATGCCCGATGCCGACACCAGCAAATGGGTCACTCCGGAGGCGATCGCGGAAACCATCCTCTTTACCACTCATTCTGCCGGCGAGCGCATGGCAAACCGGGTGATACGGATGTATTGAGATAGTATTCAGTATGGAGTATTCAGTATGGAATATTGAGTATGGAGTATTGAGTATGGAGTATTCAGTATGGAGTATTGAGACAACTTCTGACTACTGACTACTGATTACTGATTACTGATTACTGATTACTGACTACTGATTACTGATTACTGATTACTGACTACTGACTACTGACTACTAACTACTGACTACTAACTCACACCTTTTGCATCTTCACCATATTCCACCGCGCACCTTGCGTCACCTGGATGAGGTAATTTCCAGCGGGCAGATTGCTGACATCGATCTGGCGCTGGTATGTATTTTTCTTCTCGATCCAGAGTTTGCCACTGAGGTCCCAGATCTGAAAAGATAGCAGATCATTTCCAGGAGTTTGGATCCGGATTTGATTGGCAAATGGATTCGGAGTCACCCGGACTTCAAGCGGAAGGGTGAAAACCACATTGGCTGAAGTCGCCTGATCATTGGTGACCTGCAACTGATCCACCGTCAACACTCCCTGATCCAATGGCTCGATGTCCGTGACAATCTCGAAGCGGTCAATGCTCGTCCAGTCAAATGCCCCGATGGGGTTATGCCATTCCCCGTCCCAGGCGCCCTGTTCGTAAAAATTGGTCAATGGAATGTGTACATGGTACCAACCATTTTCCTGAGGCCAGTTTGCTGGATTGATCTCATAAATGTCGCGCCAGGGTAGGTCCTCCCCACCCTCGTCGGTATCGACAAAACGCACCACATATTTGAAGCCCGGCTGCGTACACTGATAATAAAAGTCGAGTGCGAATCCGCTGGAAGCAAGCCGGCTCAAATCTTTATCGGGAACAAAATCAAATCCGATGGCACTATACAATACGGCGTCCTGCCAGGTCAGGGCATATTCGCCATTCCAGATGGATCCGGTGGCATAAAAGTTTTGTTCGCCACCGTAGCCCCCATCGATAATATTAGGCCCGATGTAATCGGTATAAACCGGAAATCCCACACTATCAGGACGAATCACCAGCGGTGTCTGCGGTGGAACGTTGAGTCCCATGGCCTCTAACAATCCGACATTCAGATCGTGATCAAATAAATCATTGCCTCCTTCCTGAAACAGACCAAAACCACCGTGATAATCCCAGCTGGTCCAGGGGATACCGTGGTCTTCCAGATATTTCCTGACCACCTCATACCAGGAGATCCGGTCATCGTTATTGCTGTTGGGTATAAATACACCGTATTCACCACAGAAGATCGGCACCTGCCGCTGGTCCCGGAAGTCTATGGCGATATCCAGTAATTCTTTGACGTGCGCCACCGTCCCGTCATTGGAATAGCCGTTGTAGGTATCGTTGACCCAGCTACCCTGTAAACTGGCCGGCAAGGCGGGCATCGATGCAGCATTATAGGGAAAAGGTACCCCTGCCAGCGGTGCCATGGATGGCTCTACCCAGGTCGCTCCCTGATGGGTGAACAGGAAAGGATCGTAGAAATGAAAGGTGTAGACCAGCTTGTCGTCCCCCAGATCGGGAATAGCACCGAGGTTCCAATAACTATTGAAACCAGAACCGCCTACCACGATCCAATGGCTATTGTCTTTAGCGCGGATGGTCTGGATCACCTGCTTCTGGATGGCATTCCAGTCTGCATCGGATATGCCGTGGGGTTCATTCAAGATTTCGTACAGGATGTATTGGGAGGCGCCGGAATAATGATCTGCCATCTGCGACCACACCTTCTGGAGTACAGGCCCCACCGACAATTCCGTATTGGCTAGCGGGTCAAAGGTATGATTGTCCAGGATGAGATACATCTTGAGTTCGCTAGCCCACTGCACGACCTGGTCCAGGAAATTCAGGAACAACGGGTCCAGTGTATAGTCCGGCGCTCCGGACGTCATATAATGCAGATTGATGGGCAACCGGACCACATTGCAGCCCAGGCTCCGGATTTGCTCAAAATCGGTTTTGGTATAGCGTGTAAACTGGATGGAATGGGCCGACCCGGCCTGAAACCAACCGGTCAGATTGACACCACGGGTGAAATCGGGCGCCTGTGCAAAAAGAGCAGCAGAAACTCCTGCTATCAAAAGGCTCAGGAGACAGCGTCTTGTCGTTCTCATAGGGTAATGGTTTAAGCATTGAAGTCAATAGGATAACGCAAGGATGGACTAAGAAAATATATAGAAATGTTGAATTTTGAAGGGTGAATGATGAATTTTGGATAGTTACTCGCTTGTCGCACGAATGCGTGCGTTAATGAAACTGTTTGATTGGTACGGCAATGCCAGCATTTATACCATATCCGGAGACTCTATATGCCTCATGCACATTAATCACTGAATTTTTATAGATAATATGGTACCAAAATGGATAAACAATTAAGTTCAAAAACTTGAACACTTCAAATTGCATCTGTATTCCAGCTTCAGCACCGTAAAGGGTTTTCAACTCAACAAATTCGAAAGATTCTTCCGGTAAATGCATGACGGCCCAATAGGGTATTTCTACATCAATTGGCAATAATTTATTAATATTTGTTTTCTGATTGACACCACCTAATTTCCCTGTAATAATTGGCATGATATTAACATGTTTCATAGGCAATACCCAAACAAAACCTGGCTCAATAGAAAAAGAATTGAATTCATAATTTAGTAATCCAGGTCTTGAGTCCAGGACACCATAATATTTGCTTGTTTTGTCGAAATAGTAATCAAAATCACTTTCTAAATGAAAGCGTCCTAAAGTAGCTCCCAAACTAAAACCTACACCACGCGAAGGTAAAGCCTGAAAGGCAATTCCGATAAATGTTGGTTGATCAGCAGGATTTAAAACACCCAAATTAGGGCTCTGGGGAAGATGCTTCACCCACCCGACCCCATAATGTGTAGTGGCTTGCAACCTATTCAATGAATAGCGTTCCCGTGATGCCGTAAATTCACCACCGTGTTTACACTTATGATAAGCCTCCATCACCCGGATCAGATCATCCTGCCGGTAGGTCACAGCGGGCAGATTATCCTTGGTAAAACAATCGTTCAATACCACAGCCAAAAAATCCCGGGGATTGGTGCGGTTGATCAGGATCGTCTGCTCATCCCGGTGCAGATAATAATAACTTTGATAGGAAGACCGGTTGTATACATCAAGTTCCAGTAGTTTTATGCCAAGGAGCTCCCACCACCCGGTCGTGATCCGTTCGGCCAGATAGGTATCCTCTGCTATTTTCGACTTAACGGTCACTGGATAATACGTCCGGCGATCAATAGATACCTTTAGAAGCTGATCTGCAGAGATCGACCCTCCTGTCGGCAGTGAAACGGATTTCAGATCACCACCATACCGGTAATCACCGGTTAATAGCTGTCCATTGACCAGCCATAAGGTATCACTCTGCCCATGGATCAACATGGGGAGCAGAATTGCGCAGAGGAACATTATATTGCGTAGCATATTCCGAAGCAATTGGGTTACAGAAATAGTGGTCTATGGGGTATTGTTTACAAGACTGTAGAAGAGGGAAAGGTCACTCAATTACAGGTTCTTCCGGCTTAAACCGTATCGGCAGTAAAAAATAGGCAGCCACCGGTTTCCCATTACAAATCGCGGGTTTCCACGTAGTGTTGTTTTTTACCAGGTTTAGTAGTTGCCGCTCAAAGTAAGATAAATGTGATTTTCGTTTGCCTTTGATAGAAGTTTGAATGATTTGGCCTTCTGTGTTGATTACAAATTCCAACAGGAAGGTGGATTGATACGCTTCATTCAATGAAAAATCAGCTTTCTTAAAGATTAGTTCAAGTACAACTTCTATATCCTCCTTCATCTGAGGTGGCGTGTCGGGATGAGAATAAACGTAGCTTAAGGTTTTTAAGTCCATTCTCCCCTCACAGGTTTGCTTTTTACACCCAAAAAATACAATAACAATCAAGAAGGGTAAATGATACACATAGAAAACATTAGACGTCAACATACCGAATATACATTCCAATAGACAAATTGGTGATCACTAATATTAATGCTAATATAATTCTATATTTATCAATTTTTGTAATTAAACATCCAGCTAAGAAAAAGGCTAAAGTGATCAAACCTGATATAATTGGATAGATTATATTGACTAATGCACCCAACTCCAATTTATTCAAATCTGCACTCATTGAAATAATCTCAGAGATTATCATTGAAAAAATTATCATTAGAGACAACTTAAACTTTAAAGTAACCATAGTCAATCTATTACGTTTACTGTAATTCAAAAACTTCTAAAATAGTTTGCCAGATCATCCAGATAAGTATCAACAGAATGACCACCTCGACCTCCCTTGTAATTTTTACGGGTATACATAGTAGATACTCCATTTATCATCGCTAGATGTGAACCACCATTCAGACCTAGTAATCGCCAATCTCTTGATGCTACCCAATCGCTTTCTGTTGACCATTGAACACCGTAAACACTAGACGGATGCGAAAATGATCCAGGTTGATGTGGAGCTAAATACATTCCCAATGCAACTCGAGAAGCATATCCACTTCCAGCTAAAACAGACAACGTCCCAGCCGCAAAAGCTGCTCCTTGACTGTGACCTACAACCTTTATTGTTTCATCGTCAGCAAGTGATATGCTTCCATTATTTAATTTTCGAATTAATTCGTATGCTGCAGTTCTTCCTCCGGAATATCGATCTTCAGCTTGTAAAATATTCCATGAGGTTGCATTAACATACATTGAATTATAATCATTTAAACCAGACATAATAAGATCATCAATGTCACCCCAATAATCAAAAGATTGACCATTATTTTGAGGAAAATTTTTGGTAAACTCTCTGGATGGCGGATATAAAGAATAAGATGGGTTGATAAAAGAATAATATCCTCCCAATCCTTGGTCATATTTAGTTATTGATTTTCTATTATCACTCTTGAGCCAATCATTAATCATAAATCCATTTACAAATACTACCAAACTTCCATCGGGATCAATTGCGTTGACTGGGCAATTGAGTGTGTAATTATAGGGAGACATCAAAATACAAATCAGCTTTTGGATCAACAGATATCCATCTCCCTACACTTGGATCGTACATCCATGCCCCATAATTATACCACCCAAATCCATGATCCAACAGCTGCTCTTTCCCATTATACTTATATCGATTGTCAATATCCGTAGCGTCATTGATCCAGACCGGCCCTTCGTAGGCCATCCCGAAGGGATAATAATGATTTTCGGAGAGTATCTCGTTAGCATTCGTATTGGTAACGTCGGATGGACTCAGTGGATATCCCAGTATTATTTTTTGCTAGTATAACAATTGATAAGAAATTATCTCACTTATTGTTTGACAGAGGATTTATTGAATCTTTTGATTATGTAGGTGATGAAACTTCCTTTAACATGGTAAATTATTACTGCCACATTTAAAATCTCTGTAAATCACTCTTCTTCCCATTCCTCAGGTTGGACACCAAACTCAAAATCAGCTTGCTCCAAGGCATCTTCAATTGTCTCGTGATAAGTATCAGTCATCTCCTTTCCTTCTTTATCGATATGCAGCAAATAATATCCACTACAATCTTCATACTTTGCTATAATTAGTTGTGTAGGTTTATCAACCTTAAGTCCAGCATTGTAGTGTATGGTTTTTCCGGTTCTTTCATGAAGAAGAGTTAAATACACTCTTTTAATTTTTTTTAACATCATAATTTTTTGCTTTCTAATCTTTGATAATAATTGCTAAGGCATTTTCAATTACTCTGCCTCCAGCTTTATCATAAGCTTCAAAATGGGCATGGTGTGATGCACTTCTTGTTTCATGGGCACCATATCTCACTTGACGTAATCCATCAGCAGACAAGTACCTGCCATTAGAGAGGGACCTGTATCCCGGCCCAAGAAATTTATCAGCAGCTAATAAAAACTGTGTTTCAGTGAGCTTGCCACTTAATATTTCAGGAGCACGTTTGGAAATGGTCCTTAATACTTGAGAAAGATTTATCGGCGTTTTCGCAAAAAATGCTGCAGGATCATTGCCTCCAAGGAAAAGACTAGAAACACTTAATACATCTGCACCATTCTCAAGTAAACCTTGTAAAAAACTAGCTTTACCAGCTATTGTGATTTCTCCATCTACCTTTCGTAATTTAACATTATCTAGCAAGTTATCATTGCTAATTGCAGAAAAGTCTAAACCTTGTGAAATAGCTAATTTCCTAATTAATTTGACCTTAACACTTTCGGGTAGTAATGGTAGAAGAAATAAGTTTCCAACACCATCCTCAATGGATGTCCAAATACTATATCCAATTTTAACGCCAATTAGTGGATCATCTATCGGGCCTTCTGGATCACCCCCCCCGCGTTATACTGACCTTCTCAAGATGCTTGGAGATCTCCAAAGAAATTCTGAGCAGCTATTCCAGTATAGGTTATTGCGAGTGCACCATCAGGATCAATTACTCGTACTGGATTATTTAACCCATAATTAAATGGACTTAAACAATTAAATTTATCAGACTTGGGGTCGACACTTGTCCACCTCCCCACACTCGGGTCATAAAACCTCGCCCAATAATTATACCACCCCAATCCATGATCCACCAGCTGCTCTTTCTCATTATACTTGTAGCGATTGTCAATATCCGTAGCGTCATTGATCCAGACCGGCCCTTCGTAGGCCATGCCGAAAGGATAATAATGACTTTCGGAGAGTATCTCGTTAGCACTCGTATTGGTAACGTCAATGCCCACCCTCCCGCTGCGCGGTTCCTTCACTTCGATGTCCCCCGGACATCGACCCTGCGGGATCGCTCAGGAATTGTTTTTGTCAGTAAAGTTATTCTGTCTCCTCCTGCTGCGCAGTTCCTCGCTCACATGTCCCCCAGACATGTGGCACGAAGTGCATCGCTCGCTCATCAAGGTGATCCCGGATGGCATATTCGATACGGATGGACTCCGTAGAGATTCCCGTGTTCACATTAATATTATAGCCACCCATCCGCTTCGCGGTTCCCTCATTCCGATGTCTCCCAGACACCGGCCTCGCTTTGCTTCGGAACATTCAGTCACCTTCAGCATGAGCGATGGACTCCAGCTTACGGGTTGCTCCCACGGTGCGGTATTCAACTCCGTGCTAACCCACCCCTTACGGGTTCACTACGTCAGGTGTCCATCGGACATCTGGTGACCAGAATCACCGCACTTCGTTCATCCTGTTGATAGTCGAGCGTAACGCCGGTGTACACTTTCCGGGTCAGTAAGGTACCCTGCGCATCGTAGGTAAATTCGATCTTTTGGTCGTACCCCACTCGATGGCTGACGGCAGGTTCAGATAGTTGTAAGTAATGTTGGTGATGCCTTTGTAGGTATCTGTCTTAAGATTGCCATTGGCATCGTAGGTGTCACCGGCGCCGCCGGAGCCGGGTTGAAGCCAAAGACTTTTGATTATTAGTCGCTGTAGCTGCATCGGCGATGCTGGCCAAACGATTGGTATTTATTCGTGATAATTCGGGAAATTAGTGGCTACCTTAAAAAACATTACTCAAAACCCCAACCCCTGCTTCGGCTTTTTGTGTTTCTTGACCTTAGTGGTTTTCTGGTTTTCAGCGGGGCAGCCGTACTTGGGGGAGCAGGAGGGCAAGGTGGTGGCTACCAGGACGAGGATGCTGGCGCCGATAAACCATTTGATCAGTGACTTCATTGCGAATACATTTATACCTACGAACGAGCTTTTGCCGTACTCCGGGTATGGCTTGATCCAATTTAACCCGTTATTAACCGAAAATACCCGATTGATTTAAGGAAACGCAAACATCTTGCCATACTGACGCTCTACTGACGCTCCTTTCAGTCGGTCAGCACTCGGTCAGTATAGGCTCGCGCTCGTTACACTCCACTGACGCCCGCCTGAACGGACGGGCAGGCTCTACTGACGCTCGCTGCAGTCGGTCAGCAGTCGGTCAGCATCGGTCAGCACAATAACACTACTTACTGCTACCTGCTTACTGAAGATACAAAGAGATTTCTCTATTCTGGAGTATCCTAGGTCATTAAAGCCGGACGAGAAACGAACCTTGGCACGAAATGAAAGTACTTTTTGGAAAGCGATCTTCCGGATTGACTCACTACTGTGTACTACATACTGATTACTGCCTACTGTGTACTGATTTCACATAGAGATTTCTCCATTCTGGCTTATCCTACGCCTTCAATTCTTTAATGCCGGCCGAGTAACGAGCGTTAGCACGAAATGACAGTATTTTTTTTGAAAAGCGATCTTCCGGATTGGCTCACTACTGTGTACTATATACTGACTACTGCCTACTGTGTACAGACTACTATTTACTGACTACTAACTATTCAAAAAATGCAGACATCGCGAATGCGATCGTCAGTGCTTTTTCTTCGTATAAAACGGGAATGTAATCCCCAGCCACGGGATCAGGATAAACCGGTCAATATCCGGGCTGATGGGTAAAATCCCTCCGTAATCCAACCCAATGCGGCGGATCAGACTCCTGCCTCCCAAAGACATCAGGACGAGCGACTCATCGCCGGTGGAGAGGTAATAATTTTCGGAGAGGAGGAAGCTGCGCGGTCCCGTCTGGATCATACCGCTCAGGCTGATCGCCGGCCGGTCAGCCCAGGAACCATCGGCAAATCCGTAGCCCAGGCCCAGCGTCAGGTTCTTCGACCGACTGCCTACCGTACCGGTACCATAAACGATCCCAAAGCCGGAGTTTGACTCGCCGAGTATCGTACCAATGAAACCACCGGCCCCACCTGAAATTTATCGCGGACAACCGGTACCGACACCTTGGGCGTCATCCATACCGGCGTCGCATCCGCACCAAAAGGAAAAGAGGCACCACCCACCCCAAGCGAGACGTTATTGGTTATTCCAAAACTGACCTGATTGTAGAGCACCCACACGTTTTGGTAATAAGCCTCTCCCGGGTGCAGCCCATACCCGTTGGGACTGAAAAAGTATCGCGCGGACTGGGTATTGTAGAAAGGCATCGAGCCAGGGTTTTGACAATGGGCTCCAGAATGGCCAACTGGTCATTGCGGACTACAATGCGCCCTAACTGATCCGTCTGCATCACGATACCAAGGGAATCACGTGATAGCAGCTTCCCGTAAACACATTACCATCCCGCATTTCGAGTCGATAACGGGTGGTGTCCACCGTCTGCCCGTGTAGAATACATGAGAATCCCATCAGTAATAGTGCGATTCCAACGATCTGTTTCATCCCAATGATTTACTTGAAAAATAAGGTAAATCACTCTGACCGGTTTAATTATTCGACAAGTACCCTCCTAAAAATGCAGAAACCCGGTCAATAATTCGACCGGGTTTCTATTACAGATTCGTAAATGATGTGCTATAGGATTTAATGGGTTACCAGCAAACGTTGCTGATAGGTTGTTTCTCCTTGCCAGATTCGTAACAGGTATGATCCTGCCGGCAATTTGGTGACCGGTAACTGCTGTGCTCCTGTTTGGCCAGACCAGGCCCCTACCTGTTGTCCCAGCTGGTTGTAAAGTCTCAATTCGGCACCATTTCTCCAATCCGCAGGCCAGGTAATAGTCACCTGGTCGTGAACCGGGTTCGGAAAAATACGGATGCCCCGCTGCCCGGCATCGATGGCGTGAACGGCAACCGTTCCTTCCGGGAGTAAAACCTGGTCGATCACGTGAACGACACCGTTATCGGTAAGGATATTGGCAAAGGTGATGCTGGCCTGGTTGACTTTTAATCCCTGTGTGTTGACTGTGAAGTTAACATCCTGACCTTCCAGCGTCATTTCAGAAGTGCCGTCCATCAGGCTCCCGGTGCGGAATTCTCCACCAAGAATGTGGTATAACAACACATCCCGCAACAAACCCTGAGGATCCGCCGCCAGGCTGTCCATGACCGCTGTCGGCAAGGCAGCAAAGGCTTCGTCCGTCGGAGCAAAAAGCGTATAAGGACCTACCCCATCCAACTGTGCATCCAAACCAGACAGTTGAAGCAAAGAATCCAGCGTCTTGTGCACAGGACTGGCCTTCACCGCATCGAGGATTGTGAAGGTATCCTCAACCATGACCGGTAGCAAAACCGCATCGATAACCTGTACGACCCCATTCGTCGCAACCACATCCGACACAGTGATCAGCACGCCATCGACCAGGAAAGAGTCCATGGTGTTGGTCACCTGTAATGAATCGCCCAATAACGTACGCACTTTCTGGTCCGGGCCAAAATCAGCACGCAGGTAATCACCGTTCACGATGTGATGGAGCAATACATCCGCAAGTGCACCGGTCGGGTCCGATAAAAGCGCCAGCAAGGTTGCCGAGGGTACTTTTGCCAGGGCAGCATCCGTCGGGGCGAACACGGTATAAGGCCCATCCCCTTCCAGAATGGCGGACAAACCGGAATCATCCAGCGCCGCCTCAAGGCCCTGATGGTCCGGACTCTTGCGGATCAAATCCATTATGGTGGTGGTATCCTCAGGAATTCTGAGCACGACATCGATGAGATGGACAATACCATTGCCGGCAGTGAGGTCCGTCATAATGATCTTGGCGTCATTAACCCAAATGTTCGAATCCACCCGGGTGATGGACAAGGCATCCCCCTCCAGACTGGTGAGCAGGTCGCCATCCATTAATGAAGATGCAGGATGCAACCCTGCCGTGGCGTGGTACCTCAACAGTTGACTTAACACCTCTGGCTGCTGCATCAACGAATCCAGGGCACCAGACGAAAGCGCCGCAAAGGCGGCATCCGTGGGTGCAAACACCGTCAGTTTCGAAGCCCCTGCCAGCGAGGCTGCTAATCCCGTCGAGTCAATCAACTGATTGAGGACCAGCAGTTCCGGGCGTGCGCGAATCAAGCCCAGGATCGTTGTCGTATCTGCTACCGGAGCCATCAGCACCCCGTCCAGGTAATGCAACAAGCCATTGTCGGTCTGGATGTTGGCCATGGTGATCAGGGATTGATTGATGTAAATGCCCGTATCTGTACGGGTAACATATAGTGTATCCCCGCTCAGGGCAACCAGCTTCTGGCCATCCTTGAGGGTGTTGGTATTCCAGGCACCGTCGACAACATGATAGGCCAGAAAATCATATAACTTCTGCTCCGGGTCCGCATTCAGGCTGTCCAGAAAGCCGGTCGGCAGGTGAGCAAAGGCCGAGTCATTGGGTGCAAACAATGTGAAAGGCCCCTCCCCGTCCAGGATGGTATTTAATCCGGCAAGGTTGATCTCTTCCAGCAAGGTTTGATGCATCGGGCTGTTCTCCAGCATATCGACCAGGGTGACCCGCGTATCGGCCTTGGGTGGAAACAGCACGGCATCCAACACGTGGACAACCCCATTCGTTGCGACCAGATCGGTTACCGTCAGGGCAACATCATTAATCAGCACCATATTCCCGGAAATCTGGATCTGGAGCAATCCGCCCTGTCTTGTCGACAAGAATCCATTCACAAAATCGGTGGTGCCATAAGTGCCGGCCACGATGTGGTAGAGTAATACATTGGCCAAATCACCGGTTGGATCCGCATTCAATGAGTCCAGTACTCCGGGTAGCAAGGCCGCAAAGGCGGCATCCGTCGGGGCAAATACCGTATACGGCCCGCCGTTTTCCAGATCATTGTCCAAACCAGCCAATTGCAGTTCCTGGGTCAAGGTATTCAGTTCCGTACGGCCGGCAATCAGGTCCCACACGGTCGTGGTATCCTGTTCTACCACCTCTGGAATCAGCACTGCATCGATGCCATGTATCACGCCATTGGAAGCCATCGAGTCCATAGCAATGATCAGGGCACCATCGATGTGAATACCACTGCTATCCACCTGGACCTGCAGGGCATCACCCGCCAGCGTAGTTAGCGTCTGGCCATCAAGCAAACTGGCGGAGGGAAGTTGTCCGCTGACCACATTATGACGAAGCAAGTCTTTTAAAGCGCCATTGGGGTCGGCAAACAAGGAATCCAGCATGGTGGACGATAATGCGGAAAAGGCAGCATCCGTTGGAGCAAATAAGGTGTATGGACCCGGCATGGCCAGTTCTGCGTCCAAACCAGAAGCGGTTAATGCCGAATCCAGCAGACTGTATTGGGCATTCCTGCCGACCACATCCACGATGGTAACCGGCTCCACCATGGTATCCACCGCCGGCAGCTCTAAAACGGCTTCCAGGAGATGGATGACGCCATTATTCGCGGTCAGGTCCGTCATCATAATGCGGGATCCGTTGATGGTGATACCAAGACTGTCCACAGCCACTTCCAGAGTAGCTCCCTGCCAGGAAATCAATTGTAGACCATCAGTCAGCTCGGCAGCCGGCAAAGAATCGCTTACCAGGTGCAGATCCAGTAAACTCTGGAGGTAACCGGCTGAGTCGGTAATGAAGCTCCAAACTTGCGGGCTCAACGACGCAAATGCTGCATCGGTTGGAGCAAAGCAGGTAATGGGACCCATTCCGTCCAGAGACATATCAAGACCGGCCAGGGTGATCAATGAATCCAGCACCGTCGTCTGCGCATTGCCGGCAATCACATCACGGACTGTAGTCGTATCCGCAGGAAGCTGGAGTACCGCGTTGATCACATGCACGATCCCGTTACTTCCCCGCAAATCCTTGATGATGATCCTGGCCTGGTTGATGTACATACCCGTAGAGTCCATTTTTATGGATAGCTCCTGACCGGCCAGCGAGAGCACCATGGATTTGGTTGCCAGCTGCATGGCAGACAAACTGTCATCAACCAGGTGATTCCGCAGGAGTGGCCCCAGCTTCATGGTATCCAGGAGCCAGGCATCCAACACCCCTGCAGGTAAGTTCGCGAATGCGCTGTCCGTTGGTGCGAAAACCGTTAACGGTACCGTATCGTTCAGCCGCCCATCCAGTTGCGCCGCTAATAATGCGGTCTCCAGGGTGTCGAGATCCGGATCATTGGCGATGAGGTCCCACACGGTCTGGGACCTGACCGATCCAAGCGTTAAAAAAAAGAAAATCGGGATAAATAATGTTCTCATAAGGCAAAGATTGATTGCTTTGAAGTGTGTTTACAATTGTTATTGGCTATCAGCACGGAATACATACGCAATAATGTACATATGCGCTAAATGCCTGGATCACAGGAGATGTCTGGGAATGCTTCGATAAAAATTTTGGTACGGAAAATGGTAATGAAGTATTACCTCTGGGTGTCGTCGGAAGTATAACGGGAAATAGACCGGTTAATTGTGCCTTGTGCAAGCCTAAACTCTTTACCGGGAGAAATTGACAGATTCTCCGAGCGCTGCCTGCCCAAAATAAATTAAGAATGGGCACGCAATGCAGGAAGTATAGGTCGCGTTTAAAGTTATTCTTATATATTTAGGTCATGGCGGGATTAAAGAAGGGTGTTAAACGATTGATTTTTGCTGGGGTTCTCGGTATCTCAGTTTTCCTCGCCAGCAGCTCCAGAACTTCCACCGTTGATGCACCGCCGCCGGCAGCGTCTGTACCCAGCATAGAATCTTTACATCTACCTATCGCAGATTTTAAACAAGAAGTAGTATCCTGGCTTGATTCCGTTTATGCCTCCGAGAAATTACCAGGCATGGCGGTAGCGGTTGTTTACCGGGACTCCATACTTTATGCAGGTACCTGGGGATATACATCCGTAAAAACGGAACAGCCCCTAAGCACCGACTCGCCGTTCCGACTGGGATCATTGTCCAAAGGCGTGACAGCCGTCCTCACTTCCCGACTGGTGGCCGCCGGATTGCTGGACTGGGATGATTGCGTTTCGGATTACATCCCGCATTTTCAGATCGGAAAATATGGTGACATTACCATCCGCCAGTTGCTATCCCATACCACCGGTCTGCCCTACCATGCGCACACCTCGCTCATCGAAAGCAGATGGTCGCTGGAAAAATCATTGCCCTACCTCGCCGAGGTTAAAACCATATCAAAACCAGGTCAGCTCTATAGCTACCAAAATCTGGCATACAGTGCCATCCAGCCTGTTCTGGAAAAGGTGACTGGAAAACCCATGCCGGAATTGCTGAAAGAGTACGTATTTGACCCAATGGGCATGCAGCGGGCCAGCTGCGATCAGGCTTCCATGCTCGATGACAGCCTCGCCGCCCTGCCACATGTGCACACCCGACGTGGCTGGGTACCTAAAAAGATCAGTGAAAAATACTACAATGCCATACCTGCCGGAGGGGTGAATGCCAGCATTAATGACATGGCCTCTTATGTGAAGAATCTGATGGGCTACGGTAATCTGAATATGGCAGAATTTAAGCCGCTCTTCAAGCCGGAGATTATCACTCCCATTGAACGTCGTTATTTCCGGGACTGGGACCATCTTGATGAAGCTTATTACGGGATGGGATGGCGCATCGTTGTCAACCAGCAGGACACGGTTTATTATCACGGAGGATTTGTGAACAATTTCCGGAGTGAGATCGCCATGCGTCCGTGTGACGGATTAGGAGTCGTTTTCCTTTTTAATGAGTTTACACCATTTGCCAAGTCAGCAGTACCGGAATTCTGGCGCTTGTCCAACCGCTACCGGTTTGCCTTGGAACCCTGGCCCATGCCCATTGCAAAATCCTGAATTTGACGACTCTGCGAAAGTGTTACTTTTGCACCCATGCAAGGTTTTAATACGCTGATATCTGACGATGTTGATCAGGCTGCCTATTGGCTCAGCAAAGGTGAGTTGGTAGCCATACCCACTGAAACTGTCTATGGGCTAGCTGCTAATGCCTTGAACAGCCTTGCCGTCCGGAAAATATTCATGACGAAAGGGCGGCCCGAATATGATCCATTGATTGTACATACCGACGAGATTGGAAAAATACGCCAATGGGTCTCCTCTTTCCCGGAGCCACTTATGGCCCTGGCCAGGGCTTTCTGGCCCGGCCCTTTGACCTTGTTACTCCCTAAAAATGAGTCCGTACCGGATCTGGTGACGGCCGGATTGCCCCGGGTGGGCATACGTATCCCGGATCATCCTTTAACCCAGGTTTTACTATCCCGTCTCGAGTTTCCTCTCGCTGCTCCCAGCGCCAATCCTTTTGGATATGTGAGCCCTACCAATGCGCATCATGTTTCCGCTCACTTCAATGGAATGATCCCGATGATCCTGGATGGAGGCCCTTGCATAAAAGGCATTGAATCAACCATCGTCGGGATGGAAGGAGAAGACCTGATGATCTACCGTTTGGGCGCCTTAGACAGGGCGGACATCGAATCCGTCGTAGGCCCAGTACAACTCCAGCCACATTCTACGTCCAAGCCGTTAGCACCCGGAATGCTTACCAAACATTATGCACCGAATAAACAAGTCATCGTCATCGGTAATTTAGAAGAAGCTATACCACTTATCAAATCTCCCAAAGTGGCCTTAATTACCTTCAGCCAGGCATTGGATCAGGGATACCGTTCCGTGTGGTTGTCTACCAAAGGAGACCTGCAGGAAGCTGCATCAAAGTTCTATGCTGCCCTTCAGCAATGGGATCATGATCCGGCCATTGCAACCATCGTTATTGAACGATTTCCCGATGAGCACATAGGCATAGCCCTCAATGACAAGCTCCAACGGGCATCCAGTAAATCCTGACGACCGTCGAAAGCGGATATTCGGTCATTCCTGTGGATGGATGTGGTAAGTCTGTCCCTTACGAACCGGGAATCCTACCAGGTAACCCACATTTGGCTCTACGACTGACAATGAATCCGGAGCAAGTATGACCGGGTCCCCAACATCAGGAACATGAAAGACCGGATCTTCTGGGAATTCATCCGGATTAGTAACTACCTGGACGCCATCAACCTGGACCGGAATCCATGTTCGGACCCGGCAAAATCCATCGCGCTCCGCCATTATCCGGGCATCCGCAAGCATTCCTCCCTGCCAGGTTATATCCACCGTATAGGCACCACGGGCTTTTAATCCACGAACACTTCCTTCTTTCCAGCTGGAGGGCAGTGCAGGAAGCAATTCTACTGCTCCCGAATGGCTCTGAACCAACATTTCCGCGATCCCTGCGGTCGCTCCAAAATTTCCGTCAATCTGGAATGGAGGATGTGCATCCAGCAGACTATGATAAACACCTCCTCCCGGTCCGTAACTGTACCGGCCGCTAACACTCGGCTCAACGGGATTTAATTCATTATTGATCAGGAGCAACGTATGATCACCGTCTTTCTGTCGTGCCCAGCAATTAATCTTCCAGCCCATGGACCACCCGGTGGATGGGTCTCCTCGCCTTTCCAGGGTCTTACGAACCGCGGCAAAAAGCTCCGGAGTATGCAGGGGGTCTATCTGATTGCCCGGATAAAATCCATACAAATGCGAAATGTGCCGATGGTGGACATCGGTTTCGGGAAATGGCTGGCTCCATTCCAGCAACTCTCCATGATTGCCAATCTGATATGGGAACAAATGCGCCTGGATCTCCTCCCACTCCTTTGGATGTTCAATATTCAGTATGCTTGCAGCGAGTAGCGTACGGTCCAATAGTTCGCGCGTGATGGCCATGTCCATGGTCGGCCCCATGCAAACAGCAGTTGCCGTGTCATGCCACAAAAATTTATTTTCGGGGGAAGTACCAAAACGTGTGATCCATCGTCCCTGCCCATCCCGGATGAGGATATCAACGACGAAAGCCAATGCCCCGGACAGCAAAGGATAAGCCGTATTGCGGAGGAACTCTTCATCCCTGGTAAACAGGTAATGCTCCCATAAATGAGAGACCAACCACCCTGCGCCCATATTCCAATTGGCCCACACCGGGTCGCCCTTGCCATAATCTCCGACCGGCCCTGTTTGCCTCCAGATGTCTGAATTGTGATGCGCAACCCACCCCTCCGCATGGTAATTGGTTCGGGCAGTTTTAGCGCCTGGCGTTTCCATTTCGCGGATCATCCGGATGAAAGGTTCGGTGAGTTTGGACAAGTTGGTGTTTTCCGCAGGCCAGTAATTCATCTCCGCATTGATGTTGGTGGTGTAATTGGAACTCCAGGGAGGTCGCAATTCCTGGTTCCAGATGCCTTGCAGATTAGCCGGCTGGCTACCCGGTCGTGATGAACCGATCAAAAGATAGCGTCCAAACTGAAATAGTAAGGTAACTAATTCCGGATCCGCTGCGCCGGCTTTGTATTCTCTGAGGCGCACATCAATCGGTTTCTCGCTTTGAGCCGTACTTCCCAGATCCAGCACGACCCGGTCCATCAGCCTATGATGGTCTTCCAGGTGCCGCTGCCACAATTGATCGTAGGACATGCCGGATACCGACTGAATGGTTTGCCCCGCCCGGTCGGCTGGATTTAGTCCGTCTGATGACGGAGATTTAAATGGCCCGTTGAAACTGGTGGCCGCAGTAAATAATAGTACGACCTGGTTCGAGCCGGAAACCACCAGCGCCGTATCCTGAAATGCAGCATCACCATGCAGTACTGTCAACCAGCTCTCTGCTTCCATACCTTTGCCTCCCCAGTCGTCAAATCGTACCGGGTCGGGCATATTACCACGATAACTGGGCTCTGCATGATAGGGCGCTTTACAACGCATAACCAGTGTTCGGTCATTTTCCGGCCTTATCCGGAATGGTGTTTGGCTGGTCATGGAAGCGATAAAACGAATACCTTCAGGATCTGTGGTGGTGATGTTGATCAAGGCAACCTGGTCCGGGAAACTAATGGCAAATTGTTGCGTCCAGTGGTAACCTTTGCGATCGAATTGGATTTCTACCAATCCATCTCTTAAGTTGATGCTTCGCCGATAACCGGTAACCTCTGTGCTATCCAGGAAATCCAGCCACAAGTCACCCAGCGGCGCATACGACTCCGTGAACGTCCCTTGCATATTTCGGATCAACTGATCAGCCCGGATCAAATCATCTCGCTGCAGGCTATGTACGATGGTATCTATCCAGCGCGGGGCATCCGGGTTGTCCCAGGTCCTGGGTTCTCCTGACCAGAAACTGTCTTCATTGAGCGGAATACGCTGTTTGCCGGGATCACCCAAAATCATCATCCCTATTCGGCCATTTCCAATGGGCAAGCCTTCTTCCCAATAGTCAGCCGGTCGGTCGAAATAATAAGTCAGATCCGGAACAGGAGAAAAGTCTTTCTGACCGGACTCCGAACAGCTGCCAAAAGACAGCAACAGGACTACTAAGTAGGCAATGCGACGCAAATACATTTTTCCAGGATTTAGGCATAAGATAGCATAATTAGGGTAAATGCACCGGGATACCAAAACGTACTTATTAAAACAAATGTTTATATTTGAGCAAACGATGGATCCATGACTCGCCGAGTACCTACACCTGCTATGCTACTGCGGATGATCCGTGTTTTTCTACAGGATTTGTTCAACCTGAATCTGGACAAAGCCGCTGACCAGGACACCATTGAATACATTCGGAAAGGCGTGATTTTCCGGGGAGCGAATTTATGGATTCTGATCTTCGCCATCATGGTAGCTTCCATCGGACTGAATAAAAACAGCGCGGCGGTTATCATTGGAGCGATGTTGATCTCACCTTTAATGGGTCCCATTATGGGTGTCGGATTAGGGATGGGAATTAATGACATTCCTTTGATCCTGAAATCGCTAAAAAATCTGTCGATTGCAGTCCTGATCAGTATTGTCACTTCTGCCTTATATTTTGCCCTATCCCCCCTGAATGATGCACAGTCCGAATTGTTATCCCGTAAGTCTCCGGACCTCTTTGATGTGCTGATCGCGTTTTTTGGGGGGTTGGCTGGAATTGTTGCCGGATCACGGCAGGAGAAATCCAACGCTATACCGGGAGTTGCAATAGCGACGGCCTTGATGCCTCCTCTGTGTACGGCAGGGTTCGGCCTGGGCACCATGCAATTTGATTATTTCTGGGGCGGATTTTACCTTTTCCTGATTAACGGGGTATTCATCAGCCTGGCAACCTGGATCATCGTTCGTTTCCTGAACTATCCCCATGTGGAATTCATCGACCCGAAACGGGAATTGCGAACGAAGCAACTCATCTTCCTTTTTACATTAATAACCATCATTCCAAGTGCCGTTACGGCAGTTCGTGTCGTCCAGGAAAGCATTTTTAAAAACAAGGTCAATTTATTCATTGATAATGAGATCCGGAAAGGGATGCTTAAACGTTCGGTGATCACCAAGGACATTTATTACACCAGGGATAGCAGCCACATTACCCTGTTTCTGAGCGGTGATCCGATTCCCTCCACTACCGTACATGCCCTGAGTGACCGCCTCAAAGAAGACAAAAGTTATCAGCTCAGGCATTTCACCCTGGAAGTACATCCCGAAGTAGGGAAGCAGGATACCGTCAATTACAGCAACTTAATCAAAGAAATGAGTGTCCAGTTGCAAACGGAGTTTTTCCAGAATACGCTATCCCGGAATCAGGAAGAATTGACCCGGAAAGATCTCCAAATCGAAAATCTGGAAAAACAAATTGCCTCTTATTCCGCACAGCAATATCCGTTGGATGAAATCGCCGGCCAATTAAAGAAAATGGATCCCAATCTTCAATCCATCTCCATTGCACGCCTTCCCAAATTTGAAGTAGATTCCACCCGCCTGGATTCGATGACGGTGGCAATGATCCGTTTTAGCCGGAAACCTAACACCACCAAACTAAATGAAATCAAAAGTTTTTTAGCCGGGTGGACCCGAACGACGGATTTGAAACTGATCGTTAATTAACCGCCTTCAACCGCCAGGTTCCTAATTAATCAAGTAAGCTTCCGTTGTATGAAAACCATTATCGAGCCCTTTAAAATCAAATCGGTAGAACCCATTTATTTTACGACTTTTCACCAGCGTAAAGAATTGCTCCGAGCGGCACATTACAATCCGTTCTTACTCAAGGCACACGATGTCATTATTGATTTATTGACCGATAGTGGCACCTCTGCGATGAGTAGTGCCCAATGGGCCGGCATCATGCTGGGCGATGAGTCCTACGCCGGGGCCGACAGCTTTTTCAAGTTTGAAGCTGCCGTAAAAAAAATAACCGGATTACCCGTGGTGATCCCTACCCACCAGGGCCGGGCTGCGGAAAAAATCCTCTTCACTATTCTCGGCGGTGCCGGCAAAACCGTGCTGAGTAACACGTTGTTTGACACTACCCGGGCCAATGTGGAATTTACCGGTGCAGAAGGTTTGGATCTGGTCTGTGCGGCAGGAAAACAACCTGGTCTTATCGCGGATTTTAAAGGAAATATTGATCTTATTGCATTGGACACCCATATCCAACAGCTTGGAGCAGATAATATTCCAGCCGTCGTCATTACCATCACCAATAACTCTGGGGGTGGTCAGCCGGTTTCGATGGAAAACATTCGTGGGGCACGCGCCATTTGTACGAAATACCAGATTCCCTTGATTATTGATGCCTGCCGCTTTGCTGAAAACTGCTATTTTATCAAAATGCGGGAGCCGGGTTTCAAGAACCACACGGTTCTGGAAATAGCCCAGCAATTATTTTCCCACGCGGATATGGTCACCATGAGCGCTAAAAAAGATGCCTTTGCCAATATAGGCGGATTTTTAGCGCTGCAGGATGAAGTCCTGGCTCAGCAATTCCGCAACCTGCTTATTGTTACCGAAGGATTTCCTACCTACGGCGGTTTGGCAGGCCGGGATCTCGAGGCCATCGCGCAGGGCCTGGAGGAAATTGTGGATGAAGACTATCTGAAATATCGCATCCGGAGCATCGAATACATTGGCGACAAGCTGTCCGAACAAGGCATACCCCTGGTCTTGCCGACGGGCGGACATGCGGTTTATCTGGATGCAGCTTCCTTTTTACCCCACATCCCACGCCATGAATACCCGGGTCAGGCGCTGGCTTGCGCTTTGTATCTGCATGGCGGAATCCGTGGCGTGGAAATCGGTAGTGTGATGTTTGGAAAATATGGTAAAGACGGAGGGCTGATCAGCCCCCCACTCGAATTGGTCCGGTTGGCCATTCCCCGTCGTGTGTACACGCAGAGCCATATGGATTATGTCACAGAAGTAATTACCGATGTCTATCACCATCGCAATACCATCCGGGGGATGAAAATCACCTACGAAGCGCCCATGTTAAGGCATTTCACGGCGCGTTTTGAAATGCTGGGCTAAACGTAATTATGGATGACCGGGTGTACGATTGATGCTTACGACAAGAATCAATTCGTTAATTTCGCTGCTCAAGAAGTACTGAACATGGACGGTATCCAAACCACCGATTTTTATTTTCATCCGGAGCAGGAAGTTTATCATGGCAAAGTACGTGATGTATACACCATCGGAGAGCGGATGGTCATGGTTGCATCTGACCGGATCTCCGCATTTGATCACATCCTGCCCCGGCCCATTCCCTACAAAGGACAGGTGCTGAATCAGATGGCAGCTTTTTTCCTGGAAGCCACCCGCGATATTGTACCCAACTGGATGGAGGCCTGCCCGGATCCCAATGTGATGATCGGTAAAAAATGCATTCCGCAACGAGTGGAAATGGTCATCCGGGGATACCTTGCCGGCCACGCCTGGCGTCAATATAAGTCCGGCGAAAGAGTGCTCTGCGGAGTTGCCATGCCCGATGGCATGCGTGAATCCGATAAATTTCCGGAGCCCATCATCACTCCGGCCACAAAAGCCGATGAAGGTCATGACGAGGACATCACCAGAGAAGATATCCTGAGCCGCGGCCTGGTCGACCCCGGTCATTACGAAAGGATGGAACGTTATACCCGGGCACTTTTTGCACGTGGTACCGCAATGGCCGAAGCCCGTGGACTAATATTGGTTGACACGAAATACGAGTTCGGCATCTACCAGGATGAAGTTGTGCTTATCGATGAAATCCACACCCCCGATTCCTCGCGATATTATTACCTCGAAGGGTATGCTGAAAGACAAC
Organism: Lewinellaceae bacterium; assembly: GCA_020636355.1. Classification (GTDB taxonomy): domain Bacteria; phylum Bacteroidota; class Bacteroidia; order Chitinophagales; family Saprospiraceae; genus JAGQXC01. The sequence goes on from JACJYB010000005.1 coordinate 145,687, forward strand.
AACGCGGAGAACATCAAAAGCAACTCTCCAAAGAATTTGTCCGTGAATGGCTGATGGATCATGGTTTCCAGGGACTCGAAGGCCAGATCATGCCGGATATGCCAGATGATTTTGTCATCGAGATCAGTGAAAGATATATTCACCTGTACGAACTGATGACGGGCACCACCTTTGAGAAAGCAGACTATGGCCAGGTGCTGGACCGGATCCGGCATAACGTGGAAGCTTATCTTGGCAGTAGTCAGTAATCAGATTAAGGAGTTAATAAGTTAATAGGTGAATAAGTTAATGAGTTGGTCTACAACACCACCTTTTAAGTTAATCAGTTAATCTGATAATAAGTTAATGAGTTAGTCCCCACAATACCAAAACACCACAACACCACAACACCACAATACCTCCTTTTGAGTTTATGAGTTAATATGAGAATAAGTTAATGAGTTAGTCCCCAAAACACCACAATACCAAAACACCACAAAACCAAATCACCACAACACCAAATCACCACAACACCACTCTTTGAGTTAATCAGTTAATCAGAGAATAAGTTAAAGAGCTAGTCCAAAACACCACAACACCACAACACCACAATACCATCATCATCAACCCGTAAATACCTGAACACATCATTCCACATAATCCTGCAGGTACCAGAAGTTCTCAGTCAATAACCCATCTCTGGTAATGGTAGCCCTTTTGAGAATGTTTCCTTCGTCTCCATTAAAAAATTGCGGTAGGATGTGGTTGATGAATTGATTTCCAAAGGTCAGGGAGGCATCTCTGGGCAATTCATTGGGTAAATTGTCGATGGCCATGACATCAACGCTTTTTGAGTTAAAAGGAGGGGTTTCCTGATTTGTTGAAGGGTCGTAGCCATAGACAGGGTCGGAAATGGTTGATGCACGCAAAGTACAGGGTACCGACGCTTCCGGAGCAATGTCACAGCTGATATCGGCAATCACCTGAATGCGAAAATCGGGCTGAACCATCTCTTCCCTGGTGAAAAACGCAGGCGCTTTCGGATCCCAGTAAATGCCATTGATCAGAATGTCGCACACCCGGTAATAGTCTGCGAATATGGATCTAAATCGCTGTGGATCGGTATAATATTCGTTTTTGTTAAAAGGAATTCCTTCCAGGTGTTCTGCATAATCTTCAGCCGATAGCTGGGCAAATACAGGCCGCTCGTAGACATTCTCCAGAAAATCCTCCGGTGAGACCCGGTGAAATCCCATGTCCTTCAGCACCTGTACGGCTCCCGTGCCTACCCGCCCGGTTCCGGTCACGACAATGCGCAAAGGTGGCCAGGTAATCGCATTAAACTGGGTCCTGGCGTCCTGGTAATCCCTGCAATCCTTCATCCGCTTTAGCGCAAATAGCCCGGTACGCTGACCGTAGGTCCAGATCCCGTTGTATGCGCCAACCATTCCGGCAAAATGGCCAAATGCTATCAAACGGTTGTTGTATTCATCGGTTAGGACTTCATAGTCTATAAGTGTGATCTTCCGTTCAAGGATCGTCTGGAGCATTCGGCGGTTGTAGGGTTGCTTTTTGATCGTGTGGGAGAAAAACATGTAGGTTTTTCCTGGCATCAAATCGCTTATTCGCACCTCTTTGACGCCCATTAACACATCACAAAACGCTATATCATCTACGACCGGAACTCCCGCTTTCAGGTATTCCTCGTCCTGGTAGCAGCGATTGACTGATCGCTGTACAAAGACTTCTATACCAAACTTTTCGATGACCAGGGCACATTGTGAGGGCGACAAAGGTACCCGCGTGTCCGGAGGTATTTTCCCTTCTCGAACAATACCAATTTTCATATTCTGGTTAGGCTTTTAAATTGGGCTGACATTTCGCCATCCCGCAGGTTCGAATATACTGAGAATACCTGCGCCACATCAAATGATGCAAATCATTTTTTGTTCAGCATCCCTGACCCAGGAAAGTCTGAGTGGTCCCCCGGACAGGATTAAGTGCAAACTACAGCGACAATGAACCCTTATCGTATCACACCCGGGCCTTTTTAGCTTGTTTGATTAACGCTACGGATAAAAGCAATACGGTGAAGCCCAGGATAAAGTATGCTGCATGCAACCAATGGACCGATTGTATAAGTATGGTTTGGATGAATATCCAACCAATCAGTATTAACCCGGCAGACATGGCCAGCCAATACTGATATCTTGTGTTTTTAAAAAGTGAAATGGCCGCCATCAGTGACGACCCTCCCACGATCATCGCCAGTAATATTCCGGGAACGAAGTAATTCTGAAATGGCGTGGTTTCTAATAAATCTGGCGGGAAATGAAATATCCGCCCATCCGGGTTAAGCATTAATAGCCCACCAGACGGGATGGCTGATAAGGCATTAAAAAGACACAGGATGAATAGGATTCTCCGCATGATATCTGGCTTCTGGTTAATAAAAGTCACAAAACCCTAACCACCCGACACAGATGGAATTAAAGCCACAAGGAAAAACCAGATTGAAAGAAGTCCAGGTTAGAATGAATTATTACGGCCCTTCACCCGGAGTCGGTGGCTCATATCCCGGAGTTACAAAGGAATCCATATCCTCTGCTTCATCCAGTTGATCATCTTCGTTGATTAGCGGAACTTCCGGATCCGGAAGAATTGGGGAAACTGATCCTTCCCGGCCAGGCGGTTCGCGAAGCTTGCTGAGGTTACTCTTTTCTTTGCTCATCCGTCAGAGGCTTTGATATCTGGAATAGATAATATTAATCCGATGACCATACAATGACCGGGATCAGACGACGATTTGATCACAATTTGTTTTGAAGTCAAAGCCAAAGGAACTTTTCAGGGATTTCATTAGTTTTGTGACTTGATGGCTCGAAGGACCATCCCGCTCGAACCAATAACTAACGGGGCTGACTGGATTTGACAGGAAATGATATCGGTAAGTAAGCATGCCGTAGGATGATCGTCTAACTACGTAAATCCACACGATCAAACAACAATTGGCGACTACAATTACGCCTTGGCAGCCTAATTCTAGGAGTTAGAATGCCTTTATGCCGTACGTTTGATTCCTGATACACAATGTACCGCGTATAACAAACCCGCAGGATAGCTTGAGCGACCGTTCCGACGCTTGGGCGAAATAAAGGAAACCGGATAACTGCACGTCTGTTTAAGAGCCGGCAGTTGTCTTAAAATCAAATCTTAATCTAAGCATGTAGAAAGCTTATGGGTACTTTCTCTGGACCCGGGTTCGACTCCCGGCAGCTCCACTATTTTTTTCTCCACCTGCTCGTCCTTCAACAAATATTCAGCTATCTTATTTTAAAGCTTGACTTATACAATACTTTTCATTATATTGAAATATATTTTATAAAAAATTTACACTTTAGCAATAAATATTTAATCAAGCTTTAAGTCCAACTTCCAGAATCAACAAATAAAAACTACCATTACATCTATCCAATATTCCTGATACTGGAATATTCCATTAATTAATATCAGTTGAAGTTTAACTAATATTCACTACAAAATTTCGAGTAAATGGATTCATCGGAATTACCCACATTTCTGTTTAGAAGTCGAGATGCTTCAGGCGGTGAGCAAATATATCTGGCCCTTTTGAAAGAAGATCAAGTTTCACCACCGTTTGACGAAGGATCCCTAAACATCAGCATGGACGAAGTCCGGGATTTTGCTTGGGGGAACCTTAAAATGGAGAGACCCTGCATTAAGTATTGAATTTGAAAACGACATTCTAATAAAGTCAATTAGCCAAAGTGAAGACAGGAATGAAATCGCCGAATTTCATTTACGGACATTAGCATTAATCTATCCCGAAATTGAGGAAGGGCCAATATTTGAAAGATTAATTGATCTAACAAATGCGAATATGCCGCTACCGGAAAATGAAATTACAATCCAAAATTTGCATAATTTAGAACTTCAGGTGTTTATGGAAAGCGATCAAGGCTGTCTCGCATACATTGAATTTGGTGAAGGTTATCAAGATTCGGAACCATATATTGAATATTTGGCTCGACATCATTCCGATATTCAAAATGAATCATTTGAACAAAATATAAACACCAGGACTGAAATATTTCACATTCCTTATCGAATAAATTACCAAAACTTAGACCTTATACCCTATGACAAATTTTCTTATAAGTATCCTACTCCGAAACAACCTGTGACTCGAACCCATTTCACAGATGCATACGCCGGAAATGATTCAGAAAATACCAGTAATTTAATACATACTAACTTTCTTGTACGCATCATTACATTTCGACGTTATAATAAATCAATAAACAATATCCTTAATCGCGTACGTGAACTTAAACAATAGACTGCCATGGAGCTCTCAAATAATTATCGGCTGAGGAGATTGATCCATACGGAAAGTAGTGGATACCACCAGCTTGAGCTTATAAAGAATCCAAATGAAATTGACTTTCAAGTTAGAACTTTACTTCTTATTCACGGAGCATTGTCAAGTATTGATAAAAGCTTTAAGGATTTACTAAGCATGTCTCCCAGCTTTCTAGCAAGCTTGATGGGCCCTGTTTATCAGCAAATACTATTTTTTGATCATGATTCGTGGGGTGATCGTCCAGAAAAAAATGCCAATTATTTAAATGATGTATTATTTGGAGGGAACAGGTTCAGTGGAAACAATCTTGATCTTCTGACGACTAGTCGAGGCTCGTTGGTCGCTTTCGATCTAACGATTTTAAATCCAAGAATGGATATTGGAAAAGTAATCATGTTCTCACCCGGAGGATGTGGATACCTTACCTCCTTGGATGGTATTAGTAAGTGGCTAACCTTAATCAGCAAAATTGACCCTTCAAGTATTCTGGATATACTTGCACTAATAACCTCTGGGGCAACAGCATTACTAAGAACCTCAGGAATGAAGGATTCATTTCCTAATAGCACTTTTCTTTCCACAGCTTATTCTACAGATCTCAGATATCCGGTTGAATTCAGATCGATGTCTGCGGATTATCACCAAAGACTTTATGACAAAGAAACTGATGAATTTAAACGTTTCGTATGCAAAGCTTTAAGCGGCGGAGCCGACTTAGCCCTAAAATTGTTTTTAGGCAAAGAACATGACTGGGTTATTGGAAGAAGGGAGCAGAATATGCAAATTCAAGGATCAAATGCTACGTCCACGAACACTGAATTTAAATGCAGGCATGGAAGGTATTTTCGGCCGCATTATCCGCTTCAAGAAAATCATCCCAACCAAGATTATATGCTATTTGATGAAATTTATCAATTTTTATCAAGTCCCCCAATCATTTAACAAACTTCATAGCTATTGTGATTATTTAATTAAATCGTCACTAAAGCATTGAAAACTTTCAATCTTTTTCATTAAAATAATCTCATCTCAAACAGAAAGTATTGTCCTCTCTTCCGCCTTCTTGATATTCTCAATACCCTTAACCAGTGCGTCCGGATTAAATGAAATGCTATCGATGCCCTGCTGAACCAAAAACTGGGCAAACTCCGGAAAATCACTGGGTGCCTGGCCACACAATCCGATTTTGGCCCCTGCCTGGTGCGCTTTCCGGATCACCATGCCGATTAACAGCTTGACTGCGTCATTCTGCTCATCAAATAAAGCACTCACAATCGCCGAATCACGGTCAATACCTAAAGCAAGCTGTGTCAGGTCATTGGACCCGATAGAAAATCCGTCAAACAGGCCGGCAAATGCTTCAGCCAATAATACATTGCCGGGTATTTCTGCCATCACGTAAATTTCCAGACCAGGATCACGATCCCGGTCCAGGCCATTGGCCTTCATGGCTTCAATCACTTTCCTGCCTTCTTCTACGGTGCGACAAAACGGAATCATCACCTTTACATTGGTCAGGCCCATTTCATTCCGCACTGACTTAATGGCTTCGCATTCCAGCTTAAATGCTTGCTGATAACGTTCGTGGTAATATCGGGAAGCGCCCCGAAATCCCAGCATAGGGTTCTCCTCGGCCGGTTCGAACGCCTTTCCTCCCAGTAAATTGGCGTACTCGTTGGTTTTGAAGTCGCTCATCCGAACGATAACGTCTTTTGGATAAAAGGCTGCCGCAATCGTGGCAATCCCTTGTGCGAGTTTATCGACGAAATAGAGTTCCTTCTTTGGATAATGATGCGTCAATGCCTCGATCTGAGCTTTCGTTTTTTCGTCTTTCAGGCGGTCGAATTTTATTAAAGCCATCGGATGTGCCTGGATAAAATGAGTAATGATAAATTCCATACGCATCAACCCCACCCCATCATTCGGATAAAACGACAATTTGAATGCCTGGTCGGGATCCCCTACAATCAGCATGGCTTTCGTATGTTCCGGTTTTTGCAGATCCGAAAAATCGTAGTCTAACTGCTGTACTTCCAATTTCCCGCGATAGATGTATCCGGTCTTGCCTTCACAACACGAGACCGTAATGGTCTCGCCATCACTAATATTTTGTGATGCGTTTCCGCACCCAACTACCGCCGGCACTCCAAGCTCGCGCGCTACAATGGAAGCGTGACTTGTCCGCCCTCCTTTATCGGTTACAATGGCGGCTGCCTTCTTTAGTACCGGATCCCAATCGGGGCTGGTGATACTGGTCACTACAATTTCGCCCGGCTTGAGCTTATCAGCTTCTTTGGGGGAAGGCAACAACCTGGCAACTCCGGTAGCAACCTTGTTGCCAATGGCTTGCCCGGTAGCCAGGGTAATTCCTTTTTTATTGATCTTATAAGAAGTAATGCGATAGGGATTCCTTTGTGAATGTACGGTTTCCGGCCTGGCTTGAACAATAAACAATTCCCCGCTCTCACCGTCCTTGGCCCATTCAATATCCATGGGTTTTCCGTAATGCGCTTCAATGATCAAGGCCCAACGTGCCAATTGCTCGATCTCATCATCACCCAGGACAAATTGCGCTCTTTTATCCGGTGGCGTAGACGTATTGACCACCGGCGATTTTGAATGCGCATCCGGCGAATAGACCATTGTTTTTTCTTTTTCACCAAGTTTCTTCTGAATGATTGCTTTTTTATTTTTCCGGAGAGTAGGTTTAAAAACAAAAAATTCATCCGGAGTAACCGTGCCCTGGACAATATTTTCTCCCAACCCCCATACCCCACTTAAATGCACAATATCCCGGAACCCCGATTCGGGCTCCAGCGTAAACCCAACGCCCGAACAGGCCAAATCAGAACGCACCATTTTCTGAACACCTACCGAAAGTGCTATACGGTCATGGGCAAAACCATTGTCTTCCCGGTATTTTATAGCCCGGTCGGTATAGAGAGATGCATAACATTTCATGACTGCGATAAGCAATTGTTCTGTCCCGCGGATATTCAGGTACGACTCATGCTGGCCTGCAAAGCTAGCCTGGGGCAGATCCTCGGCCGTTGCGCTGCTCCGGACCGCTACGGCAAACTGATCGGTCATACCGTCTAATTCCCGGTAACCTTTGATAATGGAATGGGCCAGATTATCAGGGAGATGAGCATCCAGGATCAGCTTCCTGGCTTTCTCTCCGATAGCTCCCAGGTTGGTGAACTGGTTCTTATCCAACTGATTCATCAACTCAATAAGTGGCTGGCGAAGGCGGTTGGTATCTAAAAATTCCCAAAAGGCTAATGCGGTGGTAGCGAATCCGTCAGGCACCCGCACACCTTGGGCAGACAGTTCAGAAAACATTTCACCCAATGAAGCATTCTTACCGCCCACTTGTGGCAGATCCGTTAAATGAATATCGCTGAATTTTCTAATCAGATTTTTCATGACAAGGGAATTTATGATGAGGCAACAGCATAGGTTTTTCCTTCATTCGTGCTAATGCCGTAACGGTAACCGGGCAAGAAATAAGGAGATACTGTTTCAGAAAATGAAAGGGTGTGAATAGCCAATCGTTCTATTTCAAGATAAGTGTTCATCTTATTTGCGCACAGAACCACTGCTAATAAAAGCAACACAATTATCTGTCCGAGCGTTCGGGATCCTTGAATGATTTTGGGTTAATTACCGGTAGGCTTGGCTTGTTTTAACACGACTCTGAATCCAATATGATCTGCGCGGCGTTCCGGTTCATACCGCAATCGGAAAGCGGAACGGCAATAAATATACTCGTCGTTCCAGGCACCGCCACGTCTTACTCTTGAATAAGAACCATCCCGGTTGGGTACTCCTCTGATCTGGGACAAATCGGGGTCGATCCCTCCCGGTAGACGACCGTGATACCAATCCAAACACCATTCAAATTCGTTGCCATGCATGTCGTAAATCCCCCAGGCATTTGGGGAATAGCTTCCCACCGGAGTAGCTTTTAAGGGTATATGGTCAACGGTGTTCAGTGGATTAAAATTAGCTTCACTCAATTGCAACGTATCTCCAAATGCGGTTGCCTTCTGGTTGCCTGCCCGACAGGCATATTCCCATTGTGCCTCAGTCGGCAACCAGACCATCCAGTCATGAGGTATCATACCGGATTTTTGCCATCGATCGGTCATTTCGTTGCAAAATTGCAGCGCCTCCGGGTAATTGACCCAATAGACGGGAAAAGCTGGGCCTTCACCCCATTTTTCTTGAGGAAGGTTATCCGGAAAATGGTCCATGATCGCTAGCCATTGCTTTTGGGTCACTTCAAAAGTTCCCATCCAGAATCCCTGGGTCAGGATTACCTCTACTTGTTGCTCATCACTGCGATGTCCCCTTTCGGAGGACGGGCTACCCATCATAAAAGTTCCGGGAGGACACCAATTGAAATGCATCGAATCAAGGATCAGTACCTCACCAGGTATTCTGCCCGACTGAAGCTGTTGATGTTGGACCGTATTCTGCTGGCATGTTGCCAATACATTCAACAAAAAGAATCCCAAGCAATAACAATACCTCACCAGTGAACGGATTAATACATGATTAATATACTGAAATGCTTTACAGCACACTGATACAAATTCATCAGGCAGCATCCACAGCGCAGAAAATACCACGCTGACCTTCTATTAATCCATCACCTTTGTCTGGCTTGTCTATATGATCAATTTAAACTACATTTAAGGTAAAAAACACCCTATGAGCAGGTACCATTTGGGCGAGTTTGAAGAAGTTGTATTACTTACGATTGGTGTTCTTTACGGGAATGCCTATGGGATCACGATACTTGATGAAATTGAAGAACGACTGAACCGGAAGGTCTCCATCGGATCATTACAAACCGTATTGAGGCGCTTGGAAAAGAAAGGCTATCTGACATCGGAAATGGGTGAGTCCACACCGGAGCGCGGGGGGAAAAGAAAGCGCTACTACACCGTCACCAAATTTGGCCAAAAAGTACTTGCGGAAACCCGCGATCAGCGACAATCATTGTGGAACGACGTGAAAGGATTTGCTTTCGAATGATTTTCCGGTCAATGGATTTGCAAAAAACTTCTGACTGTCTATTTCATCTTAAATACAAAACCGTCATCCATCTTGCGCAGGTATTTCTCCTGATTAAAACGATACAGGAAAGACCCTTTTCGTGAGGACGTTTTATCCTTTTCATCCAGCTTCTCCAGGACGTCAAGACTATTGATCTTTTTATTGAAATTACGTTTATCCAGCTCTTCGGAGTAAATGGCCTCATACAACTTCTGAAGTTGACGCATGGTGAATTTCTCAGGAAGGAGTTCAAATCCGATGGGATTAGAAGCAGCGCGCCGGCGCAATCGCCGGATGGCGCCCTCAACCATCAGATTATGATCAAAAATGAGATTTGGCTTCCGGTTAATGGAGAACCACTTGGCCCCATAGCTCTGGATAAGGTCTTTGTCATGATCTTCAATATTGATCAATGCAAAATAAGCAACTGACAAGGTACGGGCTACCGGGTCTCGATCTACTTTACTAAACACCCTCAATTGCTCCATGTATATATTTCGCAAACCGGTCAGGTCGTACAATACCCGAATGGCCGCATCATCCAAGGTCTCATCGTGCAACATAAATCCGCCCATCAGGGACCACTTTCCCAACTCCGGAGGAATGTCGCGCTTAACCAGTAATAGCTTCAATTCTTCTTCCTGCTGATCGAAACCGAAAATAATACAGTCAACCGCTACCAGAACTTTATTTTCCGCGCCATAGTAGTTCCGCATGGGATGATCCTTGGTTTTTATGATGTTTTTGCCCGTACTTATGCAAAGGCCACTTGCGAAAGTCAATTTAAGCGACCATGAATATAAAGGTTTCTGCTAAACGATTTCTTCTGCATCAGAATGAAACAAGTGCGATACCAGAAGGAAACAATTCATTGAATGGCCAAATGACATAATCGGAGATTGAAATGGAAACCGGAATTTGGTCTTTTCAGCAATTCCCGGTACTTTGGTTAATTGTCTATGGTACACTTTTGATCATCCATTCTAACCTTACCGCCAATGTGTCTTCGATCCGGCTTTAGAACATTTTCTGCTTCATTAGTCTACTTTTTCATGTTCTCATTGCTCATCATATCCTGTCAGACCAACCAAGATCCGACGACGAGGCCAACTTCATCGACAGAACTGGCGGATTACCCCATCCACCCTGTTGACATCAGACAGGTTAAACTTACTGATAATTTCTGGCTGCCGATTATCGAGCGGGTTCAGCAAAAGACAATTGCTTACGCAATACAAAAATGCGAGGAGGAGGGAAGGCTGGATAACTTTCTGATTGCCGGAGGAAAAAAAGAAGGAACCGTAAGAGGTGCTATGCCATTTGATGATACCGATGTGTATAAAATCATTGAAGGGGCATCCAATTCCCTGATCAGCTCCCCTAATCCGCAACTGGAAGCCCTCCTGGACTCACTCATTACCATTATCGCCACCGGTCAGGAAGCGGATGGATATCTGACGACCTGGCGAACCATTAATCCCGCCAAGCCACCCGCTGAATGGGTAAGTGTCAAAGATGGAAAACGCTGGGAGTCGCTGGGAGCAAGCCATGAGCTATATAATGCCGGCCATTTGTACGAAGCTGCAGCAGTTCATTACCTGGCGACCGGAAAACGAAATTTCCTGGATATCGCACTAAAAAATGCCGACCTGATGGTTCAAACCTTTGGTCCGGGCAAACTGGAACAAGTACCTGGCCATCAAATCATTGAGACCGGATTGATCCAGCTTTACCGAATTACCCATAAAGAGGATTACCTCAAACTATCGAAATATTTCTTGGACGCCCGGGGTGATTCGACCATGCACCATCCATTGTATGGCGAATACTCCCAGGATCACCTACCGGTCATCCAGCAAGATGAAGTGGTTGGTCATGCCGTACGTGCGATGTATATGTATGCAGCAATGACCGACATCGCTGCAATCTATCGCGATTCGGCTTACGCTTCTGCAGTTATAAACCTATGGAATAACATGGTTTCGAAGAAAATGTACGTTACAGGAGGTATTGGCGCTTTACATCAGGGAGAGGCTTTTGGAGCCAATTACGAGCTGCCAAATCAATCCGCCTACAATGAAACCTGTGCTTCCATTGGTGATGTGTATTGGAATCAGCGCCTGTTTATGCTTTATGGAGCAAAAAAATATTACGACGTAATTGAACGTACCCTGTACAATGGATTAATATCCGGATTATCGCTGGACGGCACCCACTTCTTCTACCCAAATGCGCTGGAATCCGATGGTGTATACTTATTTAACCAGGGCGCTTGCACCCGCAAATCCTGGTTCGACTGCTCTTGTTGTCCAACGAATATGATCCGGTTTCTACCCGCGGTGTCCGGTTTAATCTATGCCCAGAAGGACCAGGACCTTTATGTGAACCTTTACATTGGCAGTGAAGCCACCATTGACATTGGTGGTCAAGAGGTTAAAATTACGCAAACGACCAATTACCCCTGGGACGGTAAAGTGGACCTAACCGTATCAACCAATGAACCGGTAAACATGCAATTAAAACTTCGGCTTCCCGGATGGGCCAGCGGTGAGGTGCTCCCTTCAGATCTTTACCAGTATGCCACCACACCACCAGCTCCGCCGGTTATCACCTTTGATGGAAAGCAGGTACCCTATGATCTGATCGAGGGCTATATAAGCACGAGGCAGAACTGGAATGGCACCCATACGATCTCCCTTACGTTCCCGATGAAAGTCCAACTCGTCAAAGCGAATGAACTGGTGTCCGACGATCTGGGCAAAGAATCTATCGAATATGGACCGCTGGTGTATGCGCTGGAGTCTGCTGATAATCCAGACCTGGACCAGACCAAATTGCACGCTCATGAAACCTTCCAGGTTGTTTTTGACCCCTCTTTGCTGGGTGGTGTCAATACCATACGGGGAAACGATGCAAGGGGTGCATTTAAAGCCATCCCTTATTATGCATGGTCTAACCGCGGTATCGGTAAAATGAAAGTGTGGGTCCCGACATCCGATTAAGGCACTTCCCAACTTACTAGTTAGAAAATGTTTCGTTTGTTCTGTGCAGCAAGCCTTCCGGATGTCATAGACTTAATCCCGTAGCGCTTATTTCAATACATCTTTTGCCCTAGTGCAAATTCAGGGCACTCCTCTTGCAACGAATCGCTATCACTCCCCGGTAATAACTCTTGAATTAGCATGACTTCAAAAGTAGAAGGCATGATCTGACGCAGCCATACTGTACCGTATGTAGCATATCAATTGAAATAACAATTAACCGTCTTATTTATTCTTATTCGGTGGGGATTTGAATAGTCAGACCCCCACCCTTTTAAATTGCGGTTATTGATAATTGGCACCAAGGAAAACCAATTGTGTGCCTGTTTCTGAAAGGCTCCAAAGGAGGTTTAAGTAAAACTTAAGGACATTTCAGAGGTTTTAGAAAGCTTTGAACTTAATTTGGTTGAGTAATTTGCAGATGTGAAGGTGGAGGCAGACTACAGTCTATCCGTCTTTATCATCTTTCCATCCGACAGATCGAAAGGAATCTGCTAAAAGCCTTTTACCAGAAGGGGCAATGTAATCCGGTTTGAATGTGAGTCCAACAAACCAACAACTGCAAGATTGGGTCAAGAAGTGCTTACAAGGGTCACGGAAGCATCACCGGCTCTTGTTTGAAGCATTTTACAGCGATGGTATGAACATTGCCATGCGGTATAGCCGCAACGAGGAAGAAGCGAAGGAAATCCTGAGCAGTGCATTTGTCAAAGTTTTCAAAAACTTAAAATCATTTAATTCCTCGTTGCCATTCATGCCCTGGTTCAAAACGATTATCATTCATAGTTCCAGCGATTATTACCGGTACGATCATCCAATGATCAAGGATGAAATTGGCAACAGCGGAATAGACATTGCTGCATCGACAGGAACACTGGATCAGATCCATTATGATGATATCTTACGATTACTGCAGCAGTTGCCTGATATTCAACGCGCAGTATTTAACTTGTATGAAATAGAAGGGTACAAACATGCGGAAATAGCCACGATGCTTGGCATCATGGAGGGCACCTCCAAATCCTGTTTGTCACGCGCCAAAGCAACATTGAGACAATTAATTGAACAACTTGATTCATCCAAATAAGGGAACATTTGGACCATTTCAACAAAATAATCCAACTACTGAAGCAAGGTAAGACCTATCTTCCCGACGAAAAAATCTGGGAGAAGGTCTCTGCACAACTCCCTCCGGAAAAACGTCCTTTCTTCCTCCCCTGGTGGTTTATTCCCGGACTCCTCGTTGCCCTGGGGACTTCAGGTTGGCTTGGATACCGGATAGCTTCATCTAAACTGGCCAGCCCATCATCGGCTGGTGAGCTGTCAGGCGGGCAAAGCATTGGGCCGTCTAATGAAACCAACCACCGGGATACGATCTACATCCACGATACCCTGTTACTTAATGCTGCTCAACGACCAGCTATTCCCTGGCAGGAGAATGAACGTCTGAAAAAAGAGTTGGCCCAATTGAATCGCCGGCTAATGAACCTGAATGCCGAGCTGGAGGATAAGCGAATTCAATTAAGATCAACCCAAACCCAGCTCGCAACAAGTGAATTAAATCTCTCGAACCTGATCCGGAAAAATCAATCCAATGATCAACAACCTAACCCAGCTGCGGAGGCGCTGTCCGATCAAAATAAAGCTAAAGGAGCTGATCGCAATGCAGACCATTTCCGCCTTACCGCTTTAGCACCCGGTGTATTGCCAGGACTCTCTATTTATCCGGACAGGCAACACATTTTACACGGTCCTCCTTATATGGTTCATTATACAGAACCAAAATTGCGCCCATCTTACCTTCCGAAAGCCTACCGCTTCGGACTCCAGTATGGTGTCGGGCCGATACCTCTCGAACACGAGATCCAGAATGATCGGGAGCCATCCGGCGGCATTACGCTTGAATTGATATTCAACAAAAACTTGAGTCTGGTAAGCGGTGCCGGCTTGCGGCATTTTAGTGGGAAGTTAGGCGATCACGAAGATGAATACATCAATGTTTATCCAGCTTCGCCGGTTACCGACCCTGACCTGCAGTTTAAGGAACTCTACGTCAGTAAGAAGTATTTTGAAATTCCGTTGATGGTCAAATACGCTTTGCCTCTCAGTGAAAGCCGTCTTTTCAGACCTTATGCTGCGGCAGGTATTTATCTGACAAAATCCCGGGGCCAGGAATTCACCTACGAATACGTGCAAGGAGGTTCAGATGTTTATGTGCCTGTAAAGATTCCCGCAAGCAAACTGTCCTTAAATACCCTGGGTGGTTTGCTCGGTATCGAGATGAATCCAATCTACCACCTCTCCACCTTTGCAGACTTTGCTTTTCGTTATCAGTACGGTCTTAATGAAAATGAATATGGGTTCTTGCATGGGGTTACCTTCCGGATCGGTGCAAGTTTTGAGTTTTAAGGCCATAATCCAACACAGGATGCAGTTATAAGTTATTAGTTATCAATATTTTACGATCCTGATCACTGACCAACTGGCCAGCTTAACTCACAAATTGCGCAGAAAAATCACAGCGGTACAAATTGCCTAATTTTTCGATACGGGTTATGGGTATCTTGTAAAATTATGTATTTTTCCCTCGATGAAATATGGAATGATATTCGGTTCATGGGTTGCAGTAGGCATATTATTTGCTTCTTGCGCCGGTCCTCAGGGTGAGCAAACCAATCAGGTGGAGCAGGATGCAATCTACCAGGCTACCGATCTTACGGACAGTGTATTTACTTCAGGAATTGAAGGACCTGCTGTAGACCGGGAAGGTAACCTGTATGTGGTTAATTACCTCCGGCAGGGAACCATTGGCATCATACGCCCGGACGGCACCCAAGAACTCTTTGTCACGCTGCCGGATAGCAGCATTGGAAATGGAATACGGATCAACCGGGAAGGAAATCTGTTCATTGCAGATTATACCCGTCACAATGTCCTGGTGTGCGACCCTATTTCTAAGACTGTTTCTGTGTTCGCACACAACAATAATATGAACCAACCAAATGACCTGGCTATCCGCACCAACGGAACCCTTTTTGCCAGTGATCCCAAATGGTCAGCCGGCACGGGACAATTATGGCGCGTCGATACGGATGGGCATATGACCTTATTGGCTGACAGCCTAGGAACGACCAATGGGATTGAGGTGAGTCCGGACGAACATACCCTGTATGTTGCTGAAAGTGCCCAGCGCAAAATATGGGCATTCGACCTCAATGAAGCTGGGGATATCGCTAACCCACGCTTATTCCACGAATACGAAGATTTTGGACTGGATGGTATGCGTTGTGATGTTCTGGGCAACCTGTATGTATGCCGTTACGGCAAAGGAGTTATCGATATCCTGGACCCATCCGGTGTATCACTGAAAGAAGTCCCGGTGAAAGGAAAAAAAACATCCAATATTGCATTTGGCGGTCCTGATGGAAAAACTTGTTACATAACCCTCCAGGACCGGGGTATCGTCGAAACGTTCCGGGCCGAACATCCCGGCCGCTCCTGGCAGATGTTGCATTCAAATTGATTTAAAACAAACCTCGTAATGAATAAAAAACTGTTCGTACTGATATGCTCCTTGCTGTGGTGTGTCCTTGCAATGGCTCAACCGATAGATATTCTGATCAAAGGAGGCAGAGTAATCGACCCAAAAAATCACCTGGATGGAGTAATGGATATTGGCATTAAAGATGGAAAGATTAGCCGTGTTGCCGCAAATATCCCAGCCAGTGAGGCTTTTCGGGTGGTGGACGCCACCGGCAAGCTGGTTGTTCCTGGCCTGATTGATATTCACGGCCACCATTTTTTCGGAACAGAAGAGAATCGCTATTTGCGAAACAGTTTCACGGCATTACCTCCGGATGGCTTTACGTTTCGTGCCGGAGTGACCACCGTCGTTGACGCCGGATCCCCCGGTTGGAGAAATTTTGATACCTATAAAGCCCAGACCATTGATCACTCACAGACCCGTGTACTTGCATTCCTCAACATAGTTGGCGCCGGGATGGCAGGTGGGCCGATCGAGCAGGATCTCCTGGATATGGACCCGAGGCTTACTGCGATGGAGGCAAAGGCCAATTCAAAATACATTGTAGGCATAAAACTGGCCCACTTTTCCGGACATAACTGGGAGCCAGCCATGAAGGCAGCCCAGGCTGGACGAGACGCCGGAATACCAGTAATGATAGATTTCGGTGGCGCAACCCCCACCCTCCCTTTAGATTCCTTGTTGCTGGATGTTCTACGGCCCGGCGATATCATGACGCATTGCTTTGCACATGTCTCAGGTCGTGATGCAATCGTGGATGATCAACGTAAGCTGCGGGATTGCGTATGGGAAGCCCAAAAGAAAGGGATCATTTTTGATGTCGGACATGGTGGAGGAAGTTTCCTGTGGGATCAGGCCGTTCCTGCCTTTGAGCAGGGTTTCCATCCAAATACGATCAGTACGGACCTGCATACCGGGAGCATGAACGGAGGAATGAAAGACATGACTAACGTTATGTCAAAAATGCTTGTACTGGGTATGAGCCTGCCGGATGTCATCGAAGCAAGCACCTGGAAACCGGCGCAGGTAATCCAGAGGCCGGAACTGGGTAACCTGGATGTGGGTGCCGAAGCAGACATTGCCATACTATCGGTAGAAAAAGGCAACTTTGGTTATGTCGATACCAAAGGGTGGAAATACCCGGGTAAAGAAAAACTGGTTGCTGAGGTTACCTTCCGGGCAGGAAAGATTGTCTGGGACCTGAACGGCATGAGCAGCCCAACCTGGGAAAAATAATTTGGTCATGTCCTTAAGTAAAACCTCATATCAATGGATAGCCCGGATCAGTATCGGCTTAATCGCTGTGGCTATCATCCTGCTGTTTATCGATGTTAAGATAGCAGGTCCATTTGCCATCACCGGACTGTTGGGCCTATCCATCGGAGTTCGCTCGCACCCATTTTTGAAGGGATTTGCCTTTACAATCCTCATCTTTGCCGCAGTGGTTGCATCCCTGTATTATCCGCATTATTTCCAGGAAATTGGTGGCTTCAAATTAAGTAAACTGATCGTCCCTCTGCTCCAGATCATCATGTTTGGCATGGGAACATCGATGAGCATCAAGGACTTTGCCGGTGTCATCAAGATGCCAAAAAGTGTCTTGATAGGCATCGTTTGTCAATTCACTATTATGCCCTTGGTCGGATTTGCCATAGCATACCTCTTTAAATTCCCACCGGAAATTGCAGCTGGCGTGATACTGATCGGTTCTTCACCCAGTGGATTAGCTTCCAATGTGATGTCCTACCTGGCCAATGCCAACCTGGCGCTGTCGGTAACCCTTACGGCGGTAGCGACCCTGTTAGCGCCCATCATGACCCCATTTTTAATGAAAACCCTCGCCGGCCAATTGGTTCCTATCGAGTTTTGGGCCATGATGTGGAGCATCATCAAGATTGTCATCATCCCCATCATTGCGGGCTTAGTGTTCAATTATTTCCTGCATGGCAAAGTCAAATGGCTGGACAAGGCCATGCCTTTGGTCTCCATGGGCGGTATCGCGATTATCATAACCATCATTACGGCCGCCGGCAGGGATTCTTTATTGGAAATCGGTATTGCCTTATTTTTTGCAGCCATCCTTCATAACCTTGCCGGTTATGCCCTGGGGTATGCCGCTTGCAAAGCGCTGCGTATGAAAGAACGCGATTGCCGGACCATCGCTCTGGAAGTGGGCATGCAAAATGGCGGACTCGCATCCGGGATAGCCCTGGAAATGGGCAAAGTGGCTACCGTGGGATTGGCACCGGCGATTTTCGGTCCCTGGATGAACATTTCCGGCTCCTCCCTGGCCACCTGGTGGAGGGAGCGCCCACTTAAGGATGAATAATTATTCGAATTCAAAAATTAATATCATGCAAGAAAACAGAAGATCCATATTTAAAAAGATAGCTGTGGGAGCTGCGGGAATCTTCGGGCTCTCTTCCGTATCACGCTTACAAGCAAACACACCTGCTGCAAAGCCGGCCAAAGAAATCGTCGGCGATGTGGTGTATGATCAGGATGTGCCTTTATTTTCCGGTGCAGTCAAATACGGCAACCTTTTATTCATTGCCGGTAAAGGAGCCCATTTTGAAGGCGACATCACCGCACACACCAATCATGTCCTGGACGAATTACAAAAAGAGCTGGAAAAGAATGGTTCTTCCATGAATAAAGTTTTGAAAGTTAATGTCTACCTGGCAGACCTCAACGATTACCAGGCAATGAATAATGCCTACCGGGGACGATTTGGCGATCATCCGCCGGTGAGAACGACCGTTGCAACCTACGGTGGAGTGCCGGGAAACTCATTGGTCGAAATAGACTGTATAGCTGCCGTCGATTAATATCCTTATCATCTTCAAATAAGAAATTATGATCTCCAGAAGGAAACTATTACAACATATGGGTGCTGTGCCCGTGGCAGGATCCCTATTGGTTCTCCCAAAATCGCTGCAGCCCCACCTCCAGCCAGAAACCGGCACATCCCGTGATTTCTTTAAAGAGCTTGGTGTCAGGACTTTTATCAATGCTGCTGGCACCTACACCGCGCTGACCGGATGCATGATGCACCCCAATGTCGTGGAAGCCATCGAATATGCTTCCAAGCAATACGTCACGCTGGATGAAATCCAGGATAAAGTGGGCGAACGCATTGCTGAATTGCTCCACTGCGAATATGCCACGGTGACAGCTGGCTGCTTCAGCGCTATCACGCTGGGTACAGCGGGAGTGATCACTGGCCTGGATCCGAAAAAAGCAGACCAGCTCCCGAATGACTTTACCGGCCTGAAGTCGGAAGTTATCTTGCAAAAGTCACATCGCGTAGGCTATGACCACGCCATAAAAAATACCGGGGCAAAAATCGTGGAAGTGGAAACCCGGGAAGACCTTGAAAAGGCGATTAATGAGAATACGGCCATGATGTGGTTCTTGAACTACCATTCCAACGATGGACAGATCGGTCCGGAGGAATGGGTAGCGATTGGAAAAAAACACGGCATCCCGACCATGAACGATTGTGCCGCCGATGTCCCCCCGGTAGAAAATTTATGGAAGTATACCAAAATGGGGTTTGACCTGGTCTGTTTTTCCGGTGGTAAAGGCATCCGCGGACCCCAATCGGCCGGCTTGTTGCTTGGTCGAAAAGACCTGGTCAAAGCTGCCCGTCTGAGTGCGCCTCCCCGCGGATCGACGATCGGCCGTGGTATGAAGGTCAATAAAGAGGAAGTACTAGGCATGCTGGTTGCATTGGAGACATATCTATCCCGAGATCACGAAGCAGACTGGAAACTGTGGGAAGGCCAAATCAAACAAATCAATGACTCGGTGGCAGACATTCCTGGTGTTGAAACCGAGATACATGTTCCTGAAATTGCCAACCATGTTCCTTCCATCCGGGTTCGCTGGGATCAGGAGAAAATTGCCATGACGCCCAATGAAGTCCGCGACGCCTTGCGTAAAGGCCATCCATCCATCGAGACGGTAGGCGGAGGCGAATCGGTAGATATGACGACCTGGATGTTACAGGCTGGAGAAGAACGGATCGTAGGCAAGCGCTTGGCAGAAATCCTGACCGGAGCAGCGAAAACCTAAACTTCCTGAGCGTTTAAGGTGCTGGGATCGAATATTAGTTACCAGCTGACAGAATAAACTTAGCCAGGCCAGCAGGTCTGGCTTTTTATTTTTGTGAATGATTGTCGTTATCTTCAGGCGATCGCGTTTTGACTGGAATTAACTGGAAATCGATTTAATGCAAATTGCGGAAAATAAAAAATCACGCACCCTTCTTCCTCTGCTGGTAAGCATGATGCTGGCGTACCTGGCCCTCCCCTTTTTTTGTACGTCGACCTTATTGATCTTATTGATTTATGCTTTAATGGCGATTTTGGCATTTGTCATGTACCAGCGCCATAACCGGCTGCATCTCCTCCGGGAAGGTGAAAAGATCTCAGGACCGCGAACTGAACGACTGTTGCCCACTTTCCGGACCTATGCATTTATTATTTTTATTTTTTGGTCTACCCTTGGCAGCCTGATCCTATATCAGCAGTTGAAAATCCAAAAAGAACAAGGCAGCCTTCGCGCAATGGAATCTGACTTCCAAAAACGAACTTCCGAGTCAATTCGCAAAAATGGATTAATGACCCAGATGGCCCAGTTAATGGATCAGGTAGATGAAGAAATTCGTGCCAATCCCGGCCAGGAAATCAGCGATGAATTAATACAAAGGATATCCCGGTTGAGTTATGCATTTCATCCGGAAGGATACCAATACCTGGATCCTGACCCGGAGGATTCCTCGCGCGAACGTGGATTATTATTGATCGCTTTAGCAAAAATGCCCCTGAATGACCAGTCTTTTGCGAAAATCAAAGCGACAACCGACTTCTCCGGAGCAAACCTCCACAGGGCTGACTTGCATGGCTTGAATCTCAGTGGCGTAAAACTGATTTGTGCCAATCTTCGTGATGCCAATTTAGCAGGTACAAACTTTTCTTACGCCGACCTCAAAGGTGCTGATTTGTGGGGTGCTAAAATGGACAGTACAGATCTTTCCTTTGCTTTCTTAAACCGGTCTGATATGCAATGGGCGGAACTGAATAACGCTCAATTAACCTGGACCACCCTGAAACAGTGTGATCTGAGAAGTGCAAAGCTGAGAAAATCCGATTTGACCAATGCCATTTTAGACATTGCTGATCTTCGAGGAGCAACCCTGAAGAGCGCGACCATGAAATGCACCTCCCTGGTCGGTGCAAATTTGGACGAGACGATTTTGGACAGCGTTAATTTAGAACAGGCAGATCTCAGGTTGGCCAGTCTGGGTGACGTCAGCTTAAAGGAAGCAAACCTCGATGAAGTCATCCTGGGCAAAACCAAAGTCCGGGAATCCGACTGGCTCCAACAGCTTCAAGTCTGGAACATTCGAGGTCGACCGGCACTTTTCAAAGAGCTTGAATTGACTGCTGATAAATCCGATAAAAATCACTACTTGATCAGCGTCAAAAGGCGATAGGATTTGAGCTAATCACTGGCAAAATAACATTATGTTACAGGGATTACATCACCTGACCAGGGGAGCTTTATTCATAACGGAATTCAATTTAAGCGTAAATCGAACCACTAGTTCATCATCGGGCCGGAATGGTCTGATGCCAATTTGGAAAGCCCAGCTGAAATACCGTTCTACATCATTCAGATAGGCTGATAATAACTGGGGCGTCCATAAGGTTCTGCGGGTGATACCATATTTTTCACGCAGTCTCTTTCCCAATTCTTGTCCCCACTCATTATTGATCACATCCAGATAATTATCGGTGGCTCCATTTGCAATGTCGTTAATTTGCTTTTGTGAAAACTTCCCATTCACCAATTCAGGAATGTACCTGCGTTCGTGAGAATCGGCGATAAAATCGGCTAATTTTTCAGAAAAAATGGAGGTAATAAATGCCTGGGTAGTCACATGGAGAAATGTATTTAAATAGCCCTGTTCGGTAAGATCTTCCGGCGGCATTTGTCGTTTATCCTCCGGATCAATTCCATACATCATGCGCGCTGCCAAATCATAAAATGCAATATCGCCTTCCCCAAAGGTCACATCCCTTCTGCGTGATAGCGCAAAGGCGCGGCGCAAATCTTTTCTGGCCCAGATCGCATAGGGTGCAATGAGGATTAACCACAATCGCTCGTAATAGCCTCCGTCCTGTGCATTTAAAAAATCAAGTTCATTAACGCCACTATTCAGTTCGCCAACCACCACCTTCCCTGCACTATGGTGTGTTAATCGAACTTTAGACCGGTTAAAATAATAACCATTGCCATCTGGATTAAAATATTCAATTTTTACATGCTTTTTAAAAACATCAAAAGAATGAAAACGCGTCAGCAACAATGCACCCTGCCCTGCAAAGGTATCCCTGTCAATGGAAGTAGTCGACGTCTCTCCTACCGCGGTTGTCCTTAGTTCAATACCGCTTCCATCTGCCGCCGGCTGCCGGCATCCGATGAGAATAACTGCAGTAAACAGCATAATATGACGGGAAAATTTAAAAACCATTATAATTTTAATACACCCGAGTAATCTTCAATGGAAACTCTGTCCGTCCGATGTAAAATAATCTTATTGACTTTCCGATCACCTGCTATTTTTAAGCCCTGAATTTTCAGATCCCGGACATCATCAAAAATCAGCGCAGGGCGATAATCCGGCTCTGCGATGGATAGATTAATGTTTTTTAATTCAAGGCCTTCAACGTGCCGCACATAGAGCCCCCAGGCCGGCAATTCACCAAACATGGAAAATTCCGGATAGTCGCTGATTTTTTCCGGTATGGCGTCCAGGCGGGAAAGCGGTCGGTTGGCAAGGCCATTATTGCCTCTTCCCGGATATTCAATGGTGATGTTTTCGAGCACCACATTTTCGACCTTATACCCGGGGATACCGGTAATGGAGCTGGGAAAGGTATTGTGAAAAAATGGGAGCTCCGGGCCACGAACCTGGTAGGCATAATCGGGACGCTCAAAAGCAACCTGAACATTAATGTTTCTGATGGCAACGTTTTTCAGATATCCTACCGGCCTGTTTTGGTAACGCCATCCCAGCCGGATAAAAATGGCATTACCGGTATTGGTCGCATCGATATTTTCAAAGGTCACATTTTCCAAAAATCCGCCATCTACACTTTCTATAGCAATAGCCGATCGAAAAGTATCAAAGACCTTTATATTCTTGATCAGCACGTTCTTAAAACCACCGCTTGACCGGGTGCCGAGTTTAAGCGCGCTCGCACTGGAGCGAACCGTGCAGTCAGCAATATAGATGCTGTCGCAATAGGCACCATTGAGATGAGACTTCAGGCAAATGCCGTCATCGGCAGAATTAATCCAACAATTTGTAATGCGCACATTTTTTGTATCCGAAATATCAATACCATCGTTATTCCAATAGGCATCGCTTTCCACCCGTACACTATCCAGAATCAGGTGGTTGCATTCACTGTAATTCTGCACCCAGCATGCTGCATTTTTAAGCGTAACCCCTTTTACCACAATAGATGTACAACGAACAAATTCGATCAGTTGCGGGCGTAAATAATACATCGGCCTCATCTCGACAAAATTATAATCGGAGCTGTCGATCTGACCGGCATAAAATAAACTGTCAATATGCAGCGCTAAATCCCGGCCCTGGCCATCAATTTTCCCCTGGCCCGTTATCGAAATATTTTTCTGATTGTCTGCTAAAATCAAAGCCTTCCATCGGCTCAATTTCTGATAGTGGTCCGGGTTTGTGCTTCCCAATAGTACAGCGCCTTGCTGTAGAAACAGCTCTACGCCGGATTTAAGCAAAATGGTCCCCGACAGAAATTTTCCTGGCGGGACGAAAACCCTGCCACCTCCATGGGCAAAAGCCTGATCAATGGTCTCCTGGATGTGTTTCGTATTTAAAGTATTGCCGTCGCCTACTGCGCCATAATCCAGGATATTATAAACCTGTCCGGACATCATTCCCGGATAAATGAGATGAAGCCAGATTACTCCAAGAATTTTCCAACCTAAATGGCTTTTCTGTTTAATGTCTGGTATGGATTTAATTCTCAATTGCTTTTATTTCTGATCCTAAAAGTACATTCTTTGTTCTTCCCTGGACCTGATAACCGGATCCTTTGGAACGAATGAAATATCGAGTACGTCGACCTGCCCCTCCTTACTGATTTGCAAAAGAAGCGATTGATAAGGTTTAAAATTCAAGTGCAATTGGATTGCCTGCCCATTGATGTTAAGAACGGCTTCCTTCATTTCTGCAACCTCCATATACGATTGGCCGGAGTACACAGGATAGACGACCTCACTTGCTTTTGGCTGAGCCAGAAAAAGATAATAGGATCCGTCCTGATCGACTCGGCACCAATAGGAAGGCAGGTCCTCACCCGCTAACAAGGGCGGATGATCCATGATTGCTGAAAATTCCGGACCGACATTGCTCTTCGATTTCAACTCCTCAATAAGATACCTGTAATGGGTTGATTTTTGCCTGCCGGGTTGAAGGGGTTCTCGCTTAAGGCAAATCTTCAAACCAGCATTTGACAGCGCCACAATTCGCTCCAATGCCCTGATATCCAAATAATTCACGTCAACATAGAGTATGGAAAAGCTTTTGTCTCCAACCACCAGTCTACCATTCTGAACTTCAGCTTTATTCAGAAAATGACGATTGATCCACAAGGGATGGTATCCCAATACTTCAGCAGGCATGTCCAGATAGCGCATTTCGTATTCTCCCCATACCCACACACGTTGGCGTTCAGGAGGATAGGCCCCCGCCATAACCCCGTCCTCATAGGGGATATAAACGGCTACATCCGAATAGGTTTTCCCCCGGCTAAGCAATCCGGAGACCTTCTCGATATAGGCATTAAAGGCAGGCAACTCTTCGGTCAGGCTACCCCCGGGACCGAAATAGGTAGTGGCAAAAAAATCGATGGTATCCGATCCCTCCGGATTGTAGGGCGAACCATGATAGACCAGGTGGTTTACACCCTGGGCAAAAAGCGCGTCGGCAACCATCTTGAGATCCGCAGTCTGCTCTTTCCTCAAATAGGTGGCTGGAAAGCCATACACGCAGGTAAAGGCTTCGCAAGAGACGACCTGCTTACCCGCTAAGCTAGCCGCAGAGCTCACTATCCGCGAGTAATTCGGATTATTCAACATAGCTTCCGTCTCCGGTATGTCGACCAATGCATAGGTAGTCATAACGTCGGTCGGAGACGCAAGACATTGAACCCGGGACCAGGCCCCCAGCCTCCTGCATTCTTCTACATATGGCTTGTAAAATCCCTCAGTGACATAATGATCGAGAAGCAACATGTAATCGTATCGTACATCCGGGAAGGAGTCCAGCCCGGCTTCCATAAATGGAATCAGGTCATACCCAAAAGTATCTCTGAAAGCCTGGTCAAATCCTGCAGTCCAGATCTTATTGGTCGCATTAAGCTTAATCTCCCAGGAGTCGGTAAATAAGGCAGATTTGCTACCTGTTAATGCAGGTTTCAACGCCTGGGCCACTGGTTCTGCAAATAGATAAAAGGCATTACTATCCAGGTGATTGATCACCAGCTGGTTTTCCGGATATTCCCATGAAAAAGTCAATAGCTGCTGGAAGGAAGTGTCTCCATAGATCTGGGTTGCATGCACTTTATCAATGTTGGATCCTGCCACCGGCCAGGCGCTGCCAAAGGTAAAATCACACCCCAGCCCAATCGAGTCCGCATAATCTTTGGTATACTTGACGACTTCTGTCCATTCCGGACTGAGCCATTTCTGAGCAGTCGTATCTATCGGATAATGCCGGCCATAATTGCGTGCGTACATGGCCTGATAGCGGTACAGCGGATACACCCATGCAATCTCTACGCCGCCAAAATTGTTCTGCTTGAACCAATTCAATTGATAGCGCAGGTCTTCCTTCCTGATTTTTGTAGCGAACCACCACCATCGGGTATAAGGCTTGGAATTCGCAAAATAGGAAACCTCCTTTTCGTTTTTCTGAATGGCATCCTGGTTGGTACAACTCGTATCCAAAACAAACGCCAAAGCGATCATCAAGCCCCATCTCCAATTAATTTGATGCCCTTTCTTTCCCACAACATTGTCAACCATATCCCAAAATGAGGTATTTATTTATACGATGAACCGCTGGCGCCTGCTAATTATAACAATGAATAACGAACACCGATCATAGCATCCGCCATAATGATCGGGGAACTACTCTCGCCGGATGCAAAACCCTGGATGTAGCGGAATGCCAAATGAAGGGCCAGACTGTCTGTCAATTGATAATAAGGTGAAAAAGTAAGTCCAATCTGCGGACTGACATCAAAAAAAGTATTGTCTCCTATTCCTACGCTATTGGAATATTTTACGAAACCGGCTCCTCCAGTCAACATGATGGGAATATGGATCTGAGTAGTGATCGGGGCATTGTAACCCAGAGATCCGTGAATGGCATATCCGGACTTTAATTTATCGTTTCCAACCGTCCCGGTTAAGACGTCGGTAAACTGTAAACGTCCGATGACGCGGCCGTACTCGCAATCGCCGAATAAAGCAATTTCTGCACCCGCTTCTTGATAAGTTCCATAATTAAGTAGTGGTGCATAACCGCCGGCTACACCAACCGATAAGGAAAGAGACTGAGACCTGGCCGGGCAAACACCGATCAGTAAAAGCAAAAATAAGGCTGGGACTAACAGTGGGAAGGCTCGATCTGACATATCAATTGATTTAAGCCTGCAAAGGCGTGCGTTCCATACTAAATTAGAAAAATTATACCGATTAAGCTTTCGGGGTTATCCTATTGGCAAGATTAGACTAACAAACCGAAAGGACCTCTTAAGCGGTAATTGTGGTCTGAAATTGACTACCCTACCGTATATTCAATGTTCGATGAAAAAGCATGTCATGAAGTTTGTACCCTTAATTCTATGGTTAACGGCTTGCAGTACTCAAATTACAGCCCAGCCTTCTCCACGAAGCTCTTCGCCAAATGACACCCTGCAATGCTTCCGGATCCTGCAGGATCATTCAGTAGTCTTCCAGATCTATGCACCTCAGGCTACATCGGTAACGGTGATAGGTGATTTCTTAGAATCCTATCAGCCCTTGGCCCTGAAAAAAGCAGAAAATGGCGTCTGGTCCATAAATACCGGACCGTTACAGCCCGATCTATACACCTATGATTACCGGATAAATGATGTAAAGACTTTCGATCCAAAAAATCCGGCATCCAAGGAAGGTGAATATGGATTGTCCAATCTTCTTTTTATTCCTGGTCCGGAAAGTGATTATTGCGCCATCCGTGATGTCCCGCACGGCAAATTGGAAATGGTCTGGTTTTCATCTTCCGCGATGAAAAATGTTGGACGCATGCATGTCTATACGCCACCTGGTTACGAACAAATGGCAGGGCCATTACCTGTCCTCTACTTACAACATGGAGGTGGTGACAATGACGCTTCCTGGGCAACAGCGGGCCGGGCGAACTTCATCCTGGATAATTTAATCGCAGATGGCAAAGTAAAGCCGATGCTGATCGTCATGCCTATGGGGCATCCTGAACCGGGATTCCACCTGGATCCGGGGGTTGCAAAGGACCCTTATTACAATCAGTTGTTCCATGACATCATCCCCTATGTTGAGATGCACTACCGGACAGGTAAGACACCCGATTCGAGAGCTTACGCCGGATTGTCGATGGGTGGACTGCAGGCACTTAACATTGCGTTGTTCCGGCCGGATGTTTTTGCTTATGTCCTTCCCCTCAGTACAGGATATTTTCCCGAGCAATTAAAGACCATTCGGGAGGAATATGGTGAAGCGTTGAAAAATCCCGCCATCAATGAGCTTAAGCTGTTCTGGATAGCCATGGGAGGCCAGCAGGATATTGCCTATCAAAATGGGCTAAACACCTTACAGCTTTTGGATGAAAATGGCATTAAATACCAAACTGCGGATTATCCGGCAGGCCATACTTTCATCACTTGGCGTCACAATTTGAAGGAATTCGCGCCATTATTATTCCATTAAAACCAAAACCATTGCAGCATTATTTCAACGTTAAGCTATGCGTATCTCCCGATTTATTTGGTTAGGCATCCTCCTATTTTGGGCAACCATTAGTGAGGCACAACAGATGCCTAATATTGTCTTAATCTTTCCGGACAATCTCGGAATTGGTGAGGTAGCGTCCTATGGCGGTGTCCGAAATGTCCCAACCCCGAATATCGATCGCATCGGACAGGAAGGGATCCGGCTGACGAATTTTAACGTGGAATATTCGTGCGTCCCATCGCGGGCGGCCATCATAACCGGCAGGTATGCGACCCGGACAGGAGAGAATTATTTTAATGGCATGATGCTCTGGGAAAAGACCCTTCCCGAAGCGTTGCACTCCATTGGCTACGCAACGGCGCTATTTGGCAAATACGACATGGGAGGCCCTGATTGGCTGGGCAAAAAAGAACCGATGCAGCAAGGTTTTGACCGTTGGTATGGGATTCCCGGTACCAGCCACTTGTCACAGTTTACTTCAATGGAAGGTTTCGACACCTCAGCGAATGAAGTCCCATACATCTGGGAGGGTGCAATGGGAGGCACATCGCACCGGGTAAAGCCTTTTGATTTATCGACCCGGCGTACCCTAGACCGGGAAGCAGCTGTCAAGTCAGTGCAATTTATGAAGGAGCAGGCATCTGTAAATAAACCATTCTTTCTTTATTACCCGATGACGCAACTTCATTTACCAGCGCTTCCCCACCCGGACATGGCTGGAAAGACGGACGCCGGCGATGTCGGCGACGCCATGGCTGATGTCGATTACAATACAGGATTAATTCTGGACGCGATCCGGCAGCTTGGACTGGAAGAAAATACCCTGGTGATTTGGTGCACCGATAATGGAGCGGAAATGCGTCGACCCTGGCGCGGCTCACCCGGCCCCTGGCGAGGCTATTACAATTCAGCAATGGAAGGCGGCGTCCGCACACCCTGTCTGATGCGCTGGCCAGGCCATATCCCTGCCGGCCAGGTATCCAATCAGATCGTGCATCAAATTGATTTATTTGCCACGATTGCTTCCGCTACCGGACATCCCGAAATCGTGCCCTCGGATCGCATAATCGACAGTAAAAACCAATTGCCTTTCCTGGAGGGAAAACAAAAGAACTCAAATCGTGATGCGGTTCTCTACATGAACGGGACGGGTCAACTGATGGCTGTAAAATGGCACGATTGGAAATTGTGGTATTATTTCCAGACAGAATTACCTGATCCGGATCCGGATAACCTGGTCCGGTTATTTGACTTACGGGTGGATCCTCGGGAAGAAATTGATGTTAAGGATTACTATCCCTGGGTCATCGGTGTGATAGACAGCATCGTGAAAGAATACGAATTATCCCTTATCCAGGAACCAAGGGTCCCTGCTTCGGCTAAAGATCCTTATCAACCTGCCCCTGCGGGCACCGGCCAGCCGGTTATGGTTTATACCCGAACCGATCGACAACCGTTGACAAAGCGAGGGCCTGCCTTGCCTGATCCCGACTTCTCGGGGTCGTGGTCTACTGCGATCGTTGATTCCAGATCACCACTCGGCCGGCTTTTTCGCCCCCCGGTTCCCGATCTTGGAAGCGGCTGGGGAAACAAAATATCTATCCTCCAAAAAAACAATCAAGTGATCATTGAACGCGTCGAATTTCTGCCGCGAGAAATACAGCCTCTGGTAAGATATCGCTTTGCCCTGGATGGAAATACATCGACTAATAACATTACTATGGGTCGATCAATGCCAGCTATCCTTTCAAGGACTTCCTGGGCAGAAAATCGCCTGGTAATCCGGTCAGAATATCCCTGTCAGAATCCTGCTACCAGACAGTGGAGCAGCGCAATTGTGATTCAAACCTTGTGGTTACAACCGGCAGCCGGCACTCCCTGGGAGCCACAACTGGTCATCGAAACCACCAGAGAAGGTGTCTTTGGAGGTGAATCGGTGACCAACCGAACCATTTACAACCGCGGATACCGTTAAAAACGCGTATTGAATTCGGCGCCCTGCCTTTTTAGTTATTTTGACCGAGCGTATACCTCACACCAACCTGTAAATCTGCTAGATGTATCGGGCTGCTTCTGCTATCAACGGTAAATCCGTGGATATAACGCGCTGCCAGCTGCAGGCTCAACCGATCGGTGATCCTATAATAAGGTGAAATCGTAAGGCCAAATTGAGGACCTGCATCAAATTGATCACCCGTACTTCCATAGGGCACGTAACTGATAATTCCAATACCCGCAGTCAACATAAAAGGTATAAATAATTGGTCCATAACCGGAACATTATACCCCAGAGCTCCATGGAAGCCATAACCGCTCTTGAGGCTACTGCTGTTAACGGTTCCGGTAAGCACATCAGTAAACTGTAATCTTCCTATTAAATGACCGTATTCCAGATCGGCGAATACAGCCAGATCGACACCCGATTTTGCGGTTGATCCATAATTCAACAACGGAGCATATCCCGCTGACGCACCAACCGACAAGGCTAATGACTGACCGAATGAGTTCCTGCTTACCAGGCTTGTAAGTAATAAAGTCAAGCCAATGAACAACATGTTTTTAGTTTTTTGGAATTTCTTCATCCTGTTGTATTTAATTCTTTTAATTCCAGGCAAATTAGTCGATAGGTGCTCACGAGAAAAAAAAGCCCGGTAGACATCTGGTGGACAGCGCTTCATTTGTCCTTGCAAGGATAAGAGTCAGTCCCCCGGGGGATTATCCGCTGATTTGTATCTTGAGGAGGTTCCAGGGACCTTATTTCAATTCCCTATTTATACACTATCAAATGCCAGAAAATGCATCGACACATCTTGAAATATTCCTGGGTCATGTTTTTATTTCCGTCGTTGACTACATTTGGTCAGGCCCAACTTCCCCGACTTGTAAAATCCCAGACCGCCACCCAACTGTATGTGGATGAGCAAGCATATCTCATTTGCGGCGGAGAACTTGGAAATTCTACCGCTACCACGCTGGAAAACATGCAATCGGTTTGGCCGGATCTGGCAGCCCTCCACCTGAATACCGTACTGGTACCAGTCTATTGGGAACTGGTCGAACCACAGGAAGGGAAATTTGACTTCAGCTTGTACCAGCAACTGATTCTGGAAGCCAGACAATACCAAATGAAAATCATTTTCCTGTGGTTTGGGGCGTGGAAAAACTCCATGTCCAGTCATGCGCCTTCCTGGGTCAAACTGGATCAGAACCGGTTTCCCCGAGCACAGGACGAGCAAGGGATAAGTCAGGAAATATTAAGCTGCTTCAGTGCTGAAGCGCTTGCCGCAGATCAAAATGCACTGCAGGCATTCATGACATTCCTCAAAGAGACTGATGAGAGCGAGCATACGGTGATCATGGTACAGGTCGAAAATGAGATAGGCATGTTACCCTCTGCAAGAGATCATCAGGAACTTGCAGAACGGGCTTTCAAATCTCCGGTGCCTTCGGAATTAATGAATTATCTAACAACGAAAAAGGAGCAGCTGGTGCCGGAGTTGATTACCTTTTGGGAGACAAACGGATTGAAGAATCATGGCACCTGGGAAGAAGTGTTCGGACAAAGTAAGGCAACAGATGAAGTATTCATGGCCTGGCACTATGCGCGCTTTGTTGATGAACTTGCCAGGACAGCCAAAGCGGTATACCCCTTACCACTCTATGTCAACGCGGCCCTTAACCGGCCCGGATGGGAACCCGGTCAATATCCGAGTGCCGGACCGCTACCTCATCTGATGGATATCTGGCAAGCAGCAGCACCAAATCTGGATTTTTTAGCTCCGGATCTTTATTTTCCGGATTTTCAACTTTGGTGTGACCGGTATACCCGACAAAAAAACATCTTATTTGTTCCGGAACACCGCTTTGACGAAACAGTTTCTGCCAAAGCGCTTTTTAGTATTGCTCATTATCATGGTCTGGGATTTTCACCATTCTCCATCGAATCAAAAACCAATCCGGGGGATGAGCATTTGAGTGACCTATATGGCATGATCCAAAACATCAGTCCATTGCTTTCAGAGGCCATCGCGCATGGAAAGGTGGACGGTGTCCTCCTGGATAAGGCTCATCAGGAGTCGATCCTTTACATGGGGAACTATGAACTTACTTGCCGCCACGATTACACCCTTCCCTGGACTCCCGGAGCAACCACTGAAAACTGGCCTACCACCAGTGTGGCCGTCATTCAGACAGGCGAAGATTCATTTTTTATTGCCGGGACAGGCGTTGTGATCACCTTCAAAATAAAAGATGATGCGACGCAGCGGGTAGGTCTTCTGAAAGTGGATGAAGGCCGTTTTGAAGGAGACGAATGGCACATCACGCGACATCTGAACGGAGATCAGACGCATCAGGGCAGGCATGTCCGACTACCTACCGGAGCAACAAGTATTCAGCGGGTTTCCCTCTATCGGTATCGCTAGATTAAACTAGTTGGTTGTGGGATAATGCATCTGCCAATCTAATAGGACCAATTGAATCTTAAAGGATCATCATGAAATATAACACGCGTCTGGGTCTGATTGTCTTACTGTTCCCATTTCTGGTAACCGTCAAGGCACAACGATTGCCTCGCCTTGCGGTTGCAGAGTCCAATCACCATTTCCTGCAAACAAGTAATGGAAAACCATTTTTCTGGTTGGGAGATACCGTATGGTTGTTGTTTTCGAAGCTCAACCGGGAAGAATCCATTCGATACCTGCAAGATCGCGCGAACAAAGGATTTAATGTAATCCAGGTTATGGTTCTCCATGAACTGAATGTGACAAATTATTATGGTGACTCCGCACTAATCCATCAATCAATCATCACCCCCAACAGCACGAAAGGCAATAATCCGGATGACCCGGATGCTTATGACTACTGGGATCATCTGGATTACGTGATCCGTGAGGCAGGTAAAAAAGGTATTTACATTGCGCTGGTCCCCATATGGGGTGATATTGTAAAATCAGGAAACATTTCTGCGCAACAAGCCGTCGAATATACGACCTGGCTCGTCCGTCGATACCGCTCAAAATCAAACATCATCTGGATTAATGGAGGTGATATCCGAGGGGATGCCCACGCCGAGATTTGGCAAGCCATGGGCGAAACCATACGCAAAAACGACTCCCGCCATCTGATCACATTTCATCCATTCGGCAGGACAAGTTCATCCTGGTGGTACCATGAAGCCGATTGGCTTGACCTCAATGAATTTCAATCCGGGCATCAGAGCTACGAGCAAGATAGAAGTGACAAGTCTTACGGAGAAGATAATTGGAAATACATCCGGGATGATTATGTCCGGATGCCCGTTAAACCTACGCTTGACGGAGAGCCTTCCTACGAAGGAATTCCACATGGCCTCCATGATGGGAATCAACCTTACTGGAATGCAGATGATGTACGCCGTTATGCTTATTGGTCGGTGTTTTCAGGTGGATGTGGCTTCACTTATGGCCACAATGCCATCATGCAAATGCATAAACCAGGCGATACCCATCCAGCCTTTAGTGTACGGGAATACTGGGATGAAGCGCTTCAGGCACCCGGCGCTACGCAAATGAAACATCTAAAAGAGCTGATGCTTTCTCAATCGTATTTTGATCGTATTCCGGATCAATCCATATTGGTGGAACCTGAAAGACCGAAGTATGCTTATCAGGCGGCTACCCGCGGTAAAAATTTTGCTTTCGTTTACACTTATGATGGCAGCTCGGTAGCAGTTATCATGGGGAAGCTGGCTGGAAATCAGGTATTGGCAAAATGGTTCAATCCACGCAATGGCGAAATCACCACGATTGGTCAATATGAAAACGCTGGAACCCGTGTATTCGAACCGGCTGGTCCTCCTGGCGATGGAAAAGATTGGGTGTTGATCCTGGAATCCGTTAAGTAAATTCCTCGAACCAACACCCTGATAAAATTAAACCGTCCTGCTATCCGTGTGATTTCCTTGAAGGTGTCGTTTTGCTACTGGGCTTTGCTCGGTTGCTGCCTGAGGAGGATTTTGTATTCATTTTTGGCTTGGTACCGGTCGATTTCCGGGTATTGGCAGACGGTTTGTTGATCGGTTTCATCGTTCGCTGCGATGGCTGCGTACTGGATTTTCTCGGCGATTGCACCGATGATCCGGAACGACCGGTCTCTTTCCGAGCAGAATTATTGTTGCTGCGGTATTCGGAAGATTTCGAAGTAGTCGTTCGATTGGAATTACGGTTTATCTCCGAGCCAGAACTCCGGGGCTTGTTGACATTAGGCGTTGACCTTTGTGATGGCTGCGTCCGGTAGTTTGGTTGAGACTGGCGTGGCGACGGAGTAGTACTTCGCTGTGGTGCCGAGGTCCTTTCTCTGGGTTGGGTCTCCACGCGTTGACGATCGGTCTGAGCACGTTCAGGCACCTCATGCCTTGGGCGTTCCTGATTCCGGTTCACTTCCCGGCGAGAATCTGCCTGTTGCGTATCCGCCCGTAGACGACCAGGATTATCTCTACCAGAAGGCTTATTGTATCCGGGATGATTCCGCCCCTGATATTCCCTTACCCGTTGGTTTCTGACATGAACATCGTGGCTGTACCGGCGATAAGGCGTATAAAAATAATGGACACGAGGCGCCCGGTAATAATGAACTACCCGGCAATATCGGCGATAAGGCCTGATCCTGTTGATGTAGATATTCCAGGTAAAGGGTCTCCAGCTCACCCACCAGGTCGGGTAATATTGCCAACGATATGGAGAAGCGTAGACCACATAGTTTCGGCCAAAGATTTGTTGTACAATTGGCCAATAATAAACATTTACATAATTATCGGAGATGTACTCACCGTTGCCGACGGATCGACTTCCTTCAAACGGCTCTACAATCACTTCCGGGCCATAAAGATCTTCGTCTCCAATGATCTGCAACAATGCACTGCGAGCACCCGTCCGTTCAATTTCAATGACCGCCACATCCTGTACATCGTAGCGGCTTACCGGATCCTGCAGTATGACCACATGGTAGTCGCCCTGCCTGCGATGCTCTACCCGGATGTAGTCAATCCTTCCATCACCGTCCAGATCCAGGTTATTGATGTAAGAATCCTGGGAGTTGATACGCCGCTCGAAGTCGCTGAGTGATCTGGAAGCTTTGAATACTTCAATGGCACCTTCCAGGCTGAAAAAATCACCGTCGTAACCGGTGCGATCATCGTAGGCGTACTGCGCCTGGGCGGCCACAAGAACCATAGCGGATAATAGCGTTGTAACGATTAGCCTTTTCATATCTTCAGTATTTAGTCAAGTTGGCAGGAAAACATCCCTACTAATACTATTAAGGCTATTCTGGCTTAGGAAGTTAAAACAGGTAACAGGTTTAGTTTAAGCTTAACGTGTATGTTATGAAAATGTGATTAAAAAGAGATCATTGACAAGAGTAAATCTCCGCACCGGACTAGCATTAAAAATTCGGCTTAATGTTGATTCTGGCCAGATTTATTGCATAGCCTGTAACCTTTTCTGTATAGCATGTGTCAAAAGCATACATCTGGCATTGAAGAATAGATGTCCTCATCCAAAATTTTATTTGAAGGTTCTGCTGGCATGCTTTCAAATTTGAGGTATCAATTGATTGACATTATCGAAATAATTCAACATGAAATCTTTATTCACCACTCTTTTTTTTCTGGCATTAGTCTTCCCTATCCTTATGCATGGACAATCCACTAAGGATCAAATTAATAAAATAGTGTCCAACTACGTGGAGGCGGATGGACCAGGGATGGCTGTACTTGCAACGGAATCAGGGAAGGTAATCTACGAGCATGTGTTTGGGTTAAGTAATGTGTCTACCAGGTCAATGCTAAATACCAATACGGTATTCAGAATTGGATCCATTACCAAACAGTTTACGGCTATGGCTATTTTGAAATTATTTCAAGAACAAAAGCTATCCCTGAATGATCCGATTAATCATTATTTACCCATTCAAAATCCGGACAAAACCATAACCATTCAACAGTTGTTAAATCATACCAGCGGATTAGGAAACCAGTCCGATATCCCTGATTTTAATGCCACTGATTTCGAGACAATTAATTATCCCGATAATGCCCTGGAAATGATCTTAAATGCTTCCTTAAGATTCCCTCCCGGACAGGACTATTATTATTCCAATCTGGGTTACATCCTGCTAGGTAAAATCATTGAAGTCGTTTCCAATATGCGCTACGAAGATTACCTGCGCACCTCCTTCTTCATACCATTAAATATGCAGCATACTGGTTTTGAATACCTTGATTTTCGTGAACCTGTTTGTACAGGATATACCAGACACCAGGCGAAATATGTTGAAGCCGATCCGATCAATATGAAAATACCATTTGCTGCAGGCGGCATGGTGAGCAGTCTTAGTGATTTAGCGCTCTGGAATGAGGCGGTGATGACCGGATCAGTTATCCCTTTACCTTTACTTAGTATCATTAAGGAACCGCACCAATTGCCGAACGGAAATTCAACCGGGTATTCCACTGGATGGCAAATCGGTATGCTACAAGGGCTTAAAACCATTAAACACGATGGAATCGTTAATGGATTTACGTCCATGATGATTTATATCCCTGAAAAAGAACTTTTTATTGCAGCCTTTACCAATAGCGACAGCAACCGGGACATAGAACTGCCGACGTCAAAAATTGGAGCAGCTTTAATGAACCGATCATTTCCTGAACAAGAAATAGATCTGACGAAAGACGAATTGGATCACTTCCAGGGTATATATCAAAATAAAGGATCTGAAGTGCGCATTGCCCTGCATGATAATGCTTTGATGTATTTTACTAAAGGAGGAGATAAAATAAAATTAATTCCAACTGCCCATAACCTGTTTCTTTTAGCTGGCAGTCTGAACCAATTAAAATTCAATTTCGAAGATACCCTTGCAAATTTCACCCATTTGTCCCTGGATGGCGAAACCACCTGGCAATTCACGCAGCCCATGGAAGGATACGTCACCAAAGCTATCGATATCCCGGCTTTGGATAACTATGTTGGTAAATATCAGGTTCCCGGTCAATTTGTGTTTGAAGTTGTGCGAATTGAAGACAAGCTCTTTGGTCAGGTGGGAGGTGACAAGAAAGAATTGATCTGTTACGATACGGATAAATTTTGCGGCAAGAATATTGATGCATTAGTCGACTTTGTGAGGGATTCTGCAGGAGAGGTCACCGCTGTAGAACTAACATTGGGAATGAAAATTTCTGCAGATAAAGTTGAATAAGCGCGGCTTGTCTCTGGATATTGTTTCCTAAATCAATTCAGGATGAAATGTGAAACTGGTGTGTGATTGGTTTGGAATGCCTCATCCAGAATTCCGGCCTGCCCATTGAAGAATCATGAATACGGGCTGGTTTCCTCAATCGCTTGACAAGATGAGTCCGTGGCCATTTTGGGAGTTATCTGGCAGACTTCATAGCTGAGCACTCACCTTGAAAAGCCTTACTGCTTTGTGAAATTTTACGCGCAAAAATTTGCGTAGTCAAATAGCTACATATATATTTGTAGTCAAATGGCTACATTATGCAGTTAAGAAGAGATGTTTTTCAGGCTATCGCCGACCCGACCCGCCGGGCTATCCTGCTCCTGGTAGCTTCCCAAGCCATGACAGCAGGTGCAATCGCCTCGAATTTTGACTCAGCCCGCCCAACCGTATCCAAACACCTGCAAATTCTCACCGAATGTGAGCTCCTGAACCAGGAACAACAGGGACGGGAAATCTACTATCAGCTCAATCCTCAAAAAATGAAAGAGATCGCTGACTTCATCGAACCTTTCCGGATGCTATGGGATGACCGCTTTAATAAACTGGAATCCATCATGAAAAGCCATCAACTTAAAAAATAAATCCGCATGGAACGTAAAACCCAAGTACACGCAGAAGCAGGCAAGCAGGAAATCCTGATCACCCGCACGTTTGAACTTCCCGTCGAACTACTTTTCAAGGCCTACATTGAGCCCGAGATTGTCGAACAATGGATGAACACCAAAGTCCTCAAACTGGAAAACAAACGGCAAGGAGGGTATCAGTTTGAAACCACCGACCCTATGGGTAACAAACACCTGTTTAGCGGTGTCGTCCACGAACTGGTTCCCAACCATAAAATCACCCGCACCTTTGAAATGGAAAACACTCCCTTTCCGGTACAGCTTGAATTTTTGGAGTTTGAAGCCTTAACGGAACAAACCAGCAAATTACAGATGCAAATGGTTTTTAAATCCGTGACGGTCCGCGACCAACTGTTAAAAATGCCTTTTGCCCAAGGCATCAACATGGCTCATAACCGGCTGGAAAAAATATTTACAGAACCAAATGGCAATTAATCCCTTCGATATATCAATCACCTGAAATTTAAATCAAAATGAATATTGCATTATGGATACTGCAAGCGCTGCTTGCCATACACACCTTAATGGGCGCGATCTGGAAATTTTCCAACTCCGAACAAACCGTTGCGCCCCTTTCGTCAATCCCACATCGCGTCTGGATGGGATTGTCCGTACTGGAAATCATCGCCGTCATCTTTCTGGTTTTACCAGTAATCAGCAAACGATTTGGTCGCTTGGTACCGGCGGCGGCTTTTGCAATTGCCGCTGAAATGATCTACTTTTCTATCGTATTCCTGGCCTCCGGGGCAACCGATTTTAATCACCTGATCTATTGGCTGGTCGTTGCAATGGTATGTATTTTTGTAGCCTACGGCCGTTTGCGCCTACATCCATTACACTAGATACGACGAGAGAAAAAAAAATAGATTTCCAACAGAGAGACCAGAAAGAATTGAAATGACGCATCCAGAACTATCAGACGAACAAAAGACTACCCTGTTGCAGACATTGCAAGCCCGCTTCAGACAAAATATGCACCGGCATCCTGGATTGGAATGGATGGAAATACAACGGAAGCTCGAAGCCAATCCCCTGAAGCTGTGGTCACTCTTCCAAATGGAAGACACCGGAGGCGAACCGGACGTCATTGGCAAAGACGCTGAAACCGGAGGATTCCTTTTCTACGACTGTTCACCGGAGAGTCCTAAAGCAAGAAGAAGTTTGTGTTATGACCTGGAAGCCTGGGAATCCAGAAAAGAGCACAAACCAAAAGATAGTGCGATGGAAATGGCCGAAGCCATGGGAATTCAACTCTTGACGGAAGAAGAATACCGGGCGCTCCAGCAATTGGATGCCGTTGACCAAAAAACCTCGAGTTGGGTTGCGACTCCGGCCAGGATCAGGAAATTGGGGGGTGCTTTGTTCTGTGATCGTCGCTTCGATACAGTCTTCCTGTACCATAATGGCGCCGAATCCTATTATGCGGCACGCGGTTTCCGAGGTAAATTGATTCTTTAGCGGAAGACGAAAAAACAACAGATCATGAATAAAGTAGATGCTTTCCTGATAAAAGCCAAAAAATGGCGCGAAGAGTTTGAGGCATTGAGAGCAATTGTTCTTGACTGTGATTTAACGGAAGATTTTAAATGGATGCACCCCTGTTATACTTATCAGGGGGCAAACATAGTCGTGATCCATGGCTTTAAGGAATATTGTGCCTTGCTGTTTTTTAAAGGCGCTCTTTTGGAGGACACCCACAACCTTTTAATTCAACAAACGGAAAATGTCCAGTCTGCCCGGCAAATACGTTTCTCCGGCCTGGAGCAGATAAAACAGCTCGCCCCAACGCTGCAAATGTATATTTACCAGGCTATAGAAGTGGAAAAGGCCGGTTTAAAAGTTGCGTTTAAAAAAACCACTGAATACCAAATGCCTGAGGAATTCCAGCAGAAATTGGAAGCCATGCCTGCGCTAAAAGATGCATTTGACGCACTTACCCCCGGTAGACAACGGGGATATCTGTATTATTTCTCCCAGGCCAAACAAAGCAAAACGCGGGCAGCAAGAGTGGAAAAATGGATACCGCAAATATTAGCGGGCAAAGGATTAGAGGATTAGGCCTGCGATCTCCCTGAACGGAATTATAGGAAACAGACTTATTTCATCGTCAATTTTCTTAAAGGGGAAAAACCCCCTGGAGATTCAGGAGATTATTAATTGACAGAGCAGCACTTTCATAATAACTTCACCACAACATACAGGTAAATACATTAAAGCATTAAAGCATTAAAGCAATTTACCAGACTACATTCGAACGTATTGCCACAAGCCCATTAAAAGAAGGCTGAACACTTAAACGGAATTTCAGCGCCAAGCTGGGAAATCAACGCTACAGTAATAATCACTGACTGGCTGAATGCATTAATTCATCCGATTAATCCTTGATTGCGACGTCAGGGAAAGCCCCCCCTTTTACCATTGTACATGGCAAAGCAAGCCCTTTTTTCCATTAATTAATCAATAAATCGAATACTATGGCAACAGAAAAAATCGTCAAAATCGACAAAGCGGCCTTTTTTAATGAGCGAAGCAATATTCTAAAATTATTAGCTTCCAATCCCAAGTTATTACTTGCGGATACAGAATTAAAATTAGCCGGAACGGAATTAAAACCCGGCAATACGTATTACGAAGAATTAAAGTGCGTCGGATATAATCCAAATACAAATAAATTATTCGCCACTTTCGAAGTGAAAAGAGAATTTGGATACAGTGGGCCACTTTGCACCGCAGGCTCATACGAACATTTGAGATTTTTCATCAATTATGGCAGCGGCTGGTTGGATCAGGGAAGTGTCTCGGTCAATGTGCATGACATTCCCACCCAAAAAGATTGTGCTGGCAAGCTAACAAAACCGGTTAGTTATACGGCAACAATCCGGCTCCAGGATGTCAAGCGGAATAGCTGTAAAAAAGAAATTCTTCCACAGGTCAAAGTGATTCTTTCCTGGAGTATTCCCATTCCGCCCAACAATGTAAATTATCCGCCGGTATGGGGTAATTCACAAACCTGTAAGATCCAGATCAAGCCCTGGTATTTTACCATTCCGGATCTGGACCTGACAAAAGACTCATTTATTCCAAACCTACTGACCAAAGCTCAATTGAACCCTGACTTAACCGTCAACCAACTCACGGAATTGGTCAATCTTGAGACTGGAGAGCTGGAAAACCCCATCAGCTTACAGACCTATTTGCCCAAAGAAATGGATTGGACCGAGGCCGTAGAACTGGCGCAGAAAGAAAACCGCGAACTGGATACACTTCGCTTGGTTTCCCAGGAACTGGTTGCCGTAAAAAACAACCCGGAACTATTTGCCACGGTACAGCGTAAATTCCAATTATTGCCAGAATTTAACCTGTTGGCCATCCTGGATAATTATGAAAAAACCAAAGCAGATGTTTCCTACGAGGAATTGACCTGTCTGGGATTGGATTACAACTTAAACCGGCTTACGGCAACTTTTAAAATCAAACGTCCCTACGGATATGTTGGAGATCTATGCCATCAAGGAGGCAAAGAATACATTGCATTCTGGGCCGATTGGAACGACGATTGCAAGTGGACCTATCTTGGAACCAGCGCGGTTGAAGTACACAACCTAAGGCAAATTGATAAAGGCGGGATTTGTTATTCCGTGTCTTTATACGAAAACCTGGAAAAATTCAGAAAGCAGTGCTCCAATACCAACGTGGTAAAAGTCCGTGCAGTATTGTCCTGGTTTACGGCACCCTCCACAACGAATCCGGAAGAGCTGAATACTTACGGCAACCGGTTAGATGAATACGTCCAACTGAAACCTAAGTCGGAAGGTGGAGACTCCTGTATCGCTGTCTTAGGAGGCATCCCTACTTCAGAAATCAATGCAATCAGCGGACTGACCACATCAACTGCAAAGTTTGCATTAAACGGCCTTACTCCGGATAGTTTGGGAAGACCTTGTCCTTTTGACGGCAGGATTGTAGTCCAGGGGATACCGTATTTGGGTAAAAGATACAAGTTATCGGTCCGCAACTTGAGCAGCAGCAGCGTCTGGACGGACGTAGTCACTCCTATCCGGGTCGTCAATGGAATGGGTTTCGGCAACATGCATTACCCACACAGCGATGGTTATTTTGACTATCTATCCGATTACCAAAACATCGATGACATACTGGCATGGTGGAATGCCCCTGAAAGCGGTCTTTGGGAAGTAAGGTTGCAGGTCGAGGGAACAACCATCGTCTGCATCCACCGAATCCGCATCAACAAGATCAATGCGATGGCTGATATCAGCATATCGGCTGCAGGTGGTCCAGGCACAGGCAATTGTCAGGATTACCAACCCGGTGATCCGCTAAACGGCACTTTTGTTGCCCGGTCACCAGTCGGCTTCTTTAAATCCTATTCATTGTATACCAATATACCGGGACCTTCCATAACCCAAATTCCTGCGGGGATAGCCACCAATCCAACCGGAGTTTCAGGTGATCCATGGACGTTTACGATTCCTG
Organism: Lewinellaceae bacterium; assembly: GCA_020636355.1. Classification (GTDB taxonomy): domain Bacteria; phylum Bacteroidota; class Bacteroidia; order Chitinophagales; family Saprospiraceae; genus JAGQXC01. The sequence continues at coordinate 188,191 of JACJYB010000005.1, forward strand.
TCACCACGAAGAAATGTGGTTACTACGTCGGCGTCACTGCCTACGACCGAACCATTATCGACAGCACGCATACCGGAAGACATTCCAGTAAAACCGTAGGTCTTTGTGTCCGGTGATTGATTCACATTCCATTTAACACCTAATAGGCTGACTCCGGTCAGCCTATTTTATTACCGGCCATAGCTATAGCGCACCGGACGCTCCGATCATCCGGGAACATTCCAAAGCTCCAATCTACCGATCGTTTATAATTCATCCATTGATATCGAAGAGCAGGTTGCTTCCGCTTCCGACGGACATGCCATCCCATTCCACCTGTCCATGCGTCCACCATTCTTACAATAATCACTATCTTAAGCATCCAAGCCAGCCAATTTCATGTTATTAAACATTTCTTTTCATTTTGACTATTTCCCGCTATTGGTAGTAGCCGCGATAGCCTGGGGCACCCCTATCTTACTCACCTTATTCAAGCTTAAAAAAATCCCCTCGGTTATTTTCGAAATCCTCTTTGGGTATTTTATCGGAAAATTCCTTCTTCAGGATATCGATCACGAGAGTATGAGGATCCTCGAATACTTTGCGCTGACGGGGTTCATTTTTTTGATGTTTCTTGGCGGATTGGAGATAGATGTGGATCAGATTCTGGCCTCCCTCCCCCGCAAGCGATTTTCATACAAACAATTTATTCAAAATCCGCTGCTCGTCGGGTTGGTTTATTTTCTCTCTTCTATCATTCTCGCCTATACAGGCACTTTGCTGCTAGCCCAGTACATCAACATTCCACACCTTTGGTATTTCGCGCTCATTATGGTGACGACCTCCGTTGGCATCGTAGTTCCGGTGCTAAAAGAACGGGATGAGATAAAAAATCACTATGGTCAAATGATCATAATTGCTGCGGCTATTGCAGATATTCTTAGCATTATCCTGTTTACGTTTACCGCTTTTATCATTAAAAATGGCTTTCAAATTGAGTTATTATACATCCTGGGTTTATTTGTCATTTTTATCCTGGCTTATCTGATCGGAAACCGTTTGAAAAATATTCCGGTCATGAAAAAACTGGCTTTCCAGCTATCCCACGCGGCCTCACAGATTCGCATCCGGGGTAGCATTTTGCTGATCATGTTATTTGTGGTAGTCGCCCAATTCATTGACGAAGAAGCCGTTTTGCTCGGGGCTTTCCTGATTGGATTGATCCTGTCCTCTATGCTTCACCGAGAACGTTCCGTGATGCTCCTAAAGCTCGACGGCATGGGGTATGGTTTTTTCATCCCGATATTTTTCATTATGGTCGGTGTCGAATTTGATCCCAGTGCCTTAAAAGAGTTCGACCAATCCCTGTTTGGCTTTCTGGCGTTGCTATTGATCACGCTATTCCTGGTCAAGATCATTCCATCCATTCTCTGGAAATCTCAGTTCGGCACTAAAAAGGCCGTCGCCGGAGGATTTCTGATGTCTTCACGTTTAAGCCTCATCATTGCTGCTTCATCCATTGGATTGGAAATGGGCGTAATTACACCGGGAATTAATGCCAGTTTTATCATTATGGCCATCATCACCTGTTTCTCCTCTCCCTTTATATTCAATGGTTTGGCACCGGTCAATTTACTCACCGGCGATAAAACGATTATCGTTGGTGGCAGCAGTACTGCAGTTCTTCTGGCAAGAAGGCTGACCATGCATGGTAAAAAATCAATCCTGGTTGAGATTGACCCGACCCGGGCCGAAGATATCCAAAACAAAGGCTTGCAATGCCTGCATGCCGATGGTGAAAATATCGCAACCTATCACAAACTTAAACTGCATTCAACAGATTTTGTGATCGTGGAAACCGGATCGCCCGATCGCAATTACAAAATCTCAAAAATGCTGCGGAATGAGTTGATGCATGATAACATCATTACCAGATCGAGTACCTCCGCGATTGAGCATCAATTAAAAACATTGGGTGTTAAAACCATTGACGTCATCGGGGTGGTAGCCACTACCTTCGAAAACCTGATCCTGCGTCCCACCACCTACCATGCCCTGGTGGAATCATTTGACAATTTCAGTGTGGAGGAAGTGCAAATCACAAACAAGGAAGTGGATGGACGTCAGTTGAAAGAAATCCCATTTCATAAAGATGCTATTTTAATGATGGTTAAGCGGGACAAAACCTTTTACATACCCCACGGAGAGACCTATTTTCGGACGGGAGATGTATTGCATGTTTTTGGCACCCAGACTGCACTACTGGATACGCGGGAAAAGATGGAGATATAATTGTTACAAAAAGTAGCCAGGAGATGCCTGATTTTCAGAATTTAGTCCAATAAGATTCAATCAACATGCGGAATTATTTTTCACTACTTGCAATCCTGATTTTTGTAGCTACAGCTTCTGCCCAAGTCCGCTTACCCCGGCTGATCAGCAATGGAATGATCCTTCAGCGCAATGTACCGGTCACCCTGTGGGGATGGGCCGCCCCCAGTGAGGCTATCCGAATCACCATGGAACCGGAATCATGGAACATACAAGCTGATGATCAAGGCTATTGGTCACTTCAAATGCCCGCACATACCGCAGGAGGACCACACACCATTGAGCTCACAGCCAGCAATCAAATCCGGCTGAAGGATATCTATTTCGGCGAGGTCTGGCTCTGCAGCGGGCAATCTAACATGGAATTGATGATGGATCGCGTAAAAGACACATACCCTCAAATTATCGCATCAGCCAATAATCCTTACATCCGCCAGTTTACCGTCCCCGACGAATATGATTTTAAAACTGAAAGGAACGATTACAGCAGCGGATCCTGGGTTCCTGTGACTCCCGAATCCATCTTTTCCTTTTCTGCAGTGGCTTATTTCTTTGCCAGTGATCTTTATCAAAAATACCAGGTACCCATTGGGCTGATCAATGCAGCTTTAGGTGGTTCGCCGGTGCAATCCTGGATGAGTGAAGAGGCCCTCCGGTCTTTCCCGGAAGATTATGAAGAAGGGCTAAAGTACCGCGACGATCAATTGATTACCCGGACGGAATCCATGAACCGCAACAACAGCAACAACTGGTTCAAGGAGTTGAACCGATCGGACGCCGGTCTCAGGGAGCATTGGTACGACCCAAAGATCAGCGATGCATCCTGGTCCTCCATGAGATTGCCCGATTATTGGATCCATGCGGATTCCACCGTGCATACCGGGACTGTCTGGTTCCGGAAACATTTTGACATTCCAGAAGCCCTTACCGAACAAGGTGCTAGGCTTTTCCTGGGCCGTATTGTCGATGCGGATTCTGTTTATTTGAATGGACAATTCATTGGATCTACAGGGTATCAGTATCCGCCACGCAAATATGCCATTCCTGCCGGCTTATTAAGACAGGAGGATAACGTGATCAGTGTAAGGGTCATCAGTCAATCCGGAAATGGCGGTTTTGTACCGGATAAACCTTATGCCATCTATTTCTCTCAGGATACCATCGACCTCAAGGGCGAATGGAAATATCGGGTTGGCACCCAAATCGACCCGATTAAGCCGACCATCTTCATTCGCTGGAAACCCATGGGTCTCTTTAATGCCATGATTGCACCCATGCTTCATTACACCATAAAAGGTGCGATATGGTTTCAAGGAGAATCGAATACCGGCGATCCCAGCCGCTACCAGGCTTTATTGACCACCATGATCCGCGATTGGAGAACACGATTTAATCAGGAGAATCTGCCATTCATTATCATCCAATTGGCAAATTTTATGGAGCATTACGATTATCCCACCGAAAGCAATTGGGCTCAGTTGCGAGAGGCGCAACGAGCTACGGCTATGCTGCCTAATACCGGTCTGGCGGTGACCATTGACCTGGGTGAATGGAACGACATCCATCCGTTGAATAAAAAAGATGTTGGCCGGCGCACAGCATTGCAGGCATTCCGTGTTGCTTATGGAGAAGATCTGGTCGCATCAGGCCCATCTGCACTTTATGCCATACGTAAAGGCAAAAAGATTCAAATTGAATTCTCAGATACAGGCACCGGCATGATAGCAAAAAATGGCAGTCCGCTCCTGGGATTTACCCTATCCGGAATGGATAACCATTGGTACAGGGCAATTGCTAAAATCAAAGGAAAAAAAGTTGTGGTTAAATGTCCGGAAGTCCAAAAACCGGACAAAGTGCGTTATGCGTGGGCAAACAATCCCGAGGGTGCCAACTTGTACAACCGAGAGGGATTGCCCGCTTCACCCTTCGAATTAAGCGCCAATTAAATGCAGCAGCCTCGCCGGGTCCATATGCCATCACCATAAAACCATTTCAGGCACGGTGCGATCATCTACCCAAAATACTTAATAAAATAAATTACATTAATTATCATAGGTACTATTGCAGTACTGGTGAAATTGTGGTAGATTAGACGAAGTCATTACCTCATAACTCATTTTTTACCCCATGAAAATACATCGCTATGCCGTACCAGGGCATGCCTGGCCAACCTTTGTTACCACCCGAAGTAATTCACGCCCATCTGACTGGATCTTCGATGACTACTTAAGAAGGTGATACCGGATAAAATGTCCCTTGCATTCGCTGGCATGCTGGGACTGTTACTACTTTCTTCATGCAAGAAAGAACCAGTACCATTTATACCTCCTGAGGTAGAATTCATCACGCCGACGCTGAATGCGGGCAACGTATTTCCCCGGATCGTCGATATTGAGGTAAAGGTTACGCCTTCAGAGCAGCGTACAATTGAAAGGGTCGAATTTTACATTGACGGAGACCTCCTGGGTGATCAGACGGATTACAGCGCACCCTATACGGCCCAATGGGAAGCAACCGATAAGTTCGGCGAGCTCCGTACCATCGAAACGGTAGCTTATGACAATGAAGGTCAGGCAGGGAGTGCATCCATTCAGCTACAGGTATGGGATGGCATCGAGCTTGCCCCGATGCCCACTTCACGCTATGGGTTTACCAGTGAAGTCGTTAACAATAAAATTTATGTAATCGGAGGGTCTGAAACAAAGAAGGTTGAAGCATACGACCCTGCCACCAATAGTTGGGAAACCAAGGCGGAGCCCATTCATGGACATTTTGCCCATGCATCCTGTGTCCTTGATAATAAGATTTATGTCTTTGGAGGTGATGAAGGATTTAACTGGATCACCGCCAATGAAATGTACGATCCGGTCACCAATACGTGGGCAGAAAAAGCACCAATACCAATTGACAGCGGGGTCGCTGTGGGCATCATGGCTGCCGTAGCGTATCAGGGCAAAGCCTACTTATTCGGTGGGAATTCCTCATTAGGGGACTCCGTAAGAGTAGGTGTTTACGATCCAAAAAGTGATTCCTGGTCTATCCAGGCCATCAAAAGTGGGTTTTCCATCGCCGGTACAGTACTTAATGACCAAATATATGTATCCGGAGGGTGCCCCGAGCACGAAATAGGCATGTGTGCCAATCCAAGCAACCAATTTGAAATATATAATCCTGCCACCCAATCCTTTGAATCAAAACCGCCTTCCATTTATCATCATTCAGGCCATGTTTTGTGCACCGTAAATGGCAAGATCTACGCCATCGGAGGAGTGCCGGATATGGATAACACGCAAATGGAATTCTACGATCCTGCAAGTAATGGCTGGACTGCCCTTCCATCCATGCCTATCGGAGCAATAGATTTCGGCTGTGGTGTGGTAAATGGGAAAATTTACATCATCGGCCAGAAAGTCTATGTGTTTTCACCCTGACTTCCAAGTAATTGCCCGCTGATGGAACTTTTCAATGATCAATCTGTCCGGAGACTTTATGAAAATCAAAACACAGCTCGAACCTTCCGGTAATCCCTTAACTGGAATTCTAACATTTTATCAAAACAATCTTCCGCCCCTTGGATCTGGCAAATACACGTTGTCGGTAGGACAAAAGGTCTCTTCCACGTCGGATAAAATTAAGGTGACCAAGTACGAGAACCTGAATCGTTTTGCCGTATTGGGTCCGCGATTTAGCCTGGATCCTGTGGATGTATTGTCCATCTACCCACCCGCAGATGCGAATGGAACCTACGAAAATGTAATCCCTCACATTTGTTTTGGAAGAGGGACGCTCCCCTGGGAAAGAAGTGCGGGAAGTCCATCCGCTCAACAAACGATGCCTGATACCGCACCCTGGCTGGCATTGCTTTCTATCGCTGAGTCCGAACAGGCGCACCTGGAGATCAAACAGGTCAAATTGATCGATTTGCTTGCGTCAGAATATAAAACACCTGAAGGGGTAAAAGGAGCCTTGCCAGATCACGTGTTGTTTCCAAAATTCCCCGGTCCAGAACATAATACCCTTGAATACGGACAATCCTGGGAGGATCCGTGTTTAATCCTAGATATCTCTCTGGATTTATTCAATGCCATTGCACCAGCATATGCCGATATTCCCTGGTTGGCTCATGTCCGGGAAATCAAGCCCACGAACAAGCAATCGGCGTTATATCTGCAGAAACTAAAAAAAGTATCTACTGAAACCACCCCTCCCCGGGTATCTACCGTCATCAGCAACCGGCTGCCTGAACCCGGCGCCAATATGCTTGCCTGCCTGGTTTCACTGGAAAACTGGGCGGCGTTTCTGCCCGGGGAAAGCGGAGAACAGAGTCCTTCCATTCCGGAAAAAGTAGAGAAGGTACGATTGGTGTTATTATACCGTTGGCAGTTTTACGCCGTAAAACAAGATCAGACATTTACCGGCTATTTGTTGAATCTTAATAACGAGGAGGGCGAAAACCCTACCCTGCTGCTGCAATTACCGGTCAATAAGGGAGTCAGCGATGAAGATCAAGCCATCAACCACGCATTTAACATGGGATACGTCCCGGTCAACCACCATACACGCCAGGGTGACCAGACGGTGTCCTGGTATCGCGGACCATTACTACCTTTTCGACTGGATGGTAAAATAAAGATTCCTGTACCCGGACCCGATTCGGTTACTGCCTACAACCCGGATACCGGAATGTTCGATGTCTCCTATGCAGCGGCCTGGACACTTGGCCGGTTGCTTGCCTTACAAAACAATCACTTTGCAGAAAATCTTTACAACTGGAAACGGGAAAACATCCTCGAAGCCATATCCAATTTTGAAGCGGAAACCATCAAGAGAACCTTGCTGGAGATTGTTAAAGAAGAGCCTGCATTAAAACTGGACACCATGGAAAACCTGGAACTTATCAACCTTTCCATCAAACAAATATTGGCCGAGTTTATTCGCAAAACGCAAATACATGAACTATGAAATATCAGCGCGAGGAATTACTAAAAGCCCTGCAAAATCCAAAGGAATTAAAGCGGCTTCGGAACGCCACCCATCATAAGGCTGATAAAAATCCCGGAGATAACGATGTCGAAAAAGCATTGGCTGACTGGCTTGGCCGATTAAAACTGCTTCATGGATTGCCGTTCAATTATCTTGTTCCTGACACGAAAATGCTTCCGGAAGAGTCATTGCGATTTTTTTATTTCAATACTTTATGGCTGGATTATCTCCAGGAAGGGGCATTAAGTCTGGGCAGATCAACCTCTTCAATGAAGGTTCATGACCAGGCTTTCGCATCGGATCTTGATTATCTTTCACGTTGGGGCATGCGTAAGCAACGCAGTAAGGTGTTAGGCCATTTGGTGCATCACCTGCACCCGGATGAGCTAAAAGCGCTAAACGCAGACCCTATCCCTGTTAACGAAAAAGTAACCGGATTTTTACTGCGATCCGGGGTTGTCAGCGGTTGGGAGGGGCTGCAGATTGAGGCTTTCCACGATAAAGAACAAACGCAACCGGCAACACTGTTGCGAATGGATCATCTAGGACCCAATGTACTGTTCTGCATGTATGAAGGGGAGGTTAAATCGTTTCGTATCCACGAATACCCGGAGACCCTGCATTTTGGAGTTGATACCCCAGTTGGAGCAGGTAACGATTTTACCAAATCATTCCGATATGTGGTTGATGTAGATGGACATGCCGCCGGAACGCAGGTCAAGGACTCCATTGCTCCCCCGGTTCAAATCAACGAATACGAACGCCAGAAAGGAGGACGGGTGGTTAAAGTGAATGCACTGGCAAAAGCCATGCAGAAAAGTCTGGAAACATCGATCTCCTATGATGGACCTTTTACCGCTGCAGAATTTGCCTTGGAAATGGTAGAAGGGGTCCAAGCTGTCAACTTTCAAATAGAATATTAAATGAATTCCCAAAAACCATTTAAGCTGGCCACCGACGGTCTGGGTTTGATCGTCCCAATGAATGTTGAAGCATTGTGTGTAAATAATGATGAGGTGGAATATGTTCCCGCACCTTATAATTTTTCACGATTACCCAATGCAGACGATCCATCCATCCCCAATCTAAGCAATGTGGTAATGACCAGCGGACTGGTAAACATGCAGATCGGCGTACACCTGCACTGGGCTTTGCCGGATGGACTGACTAAAGGAGTAAGCCCCCAGTCTTCCGACAGCAGCCTGCAATTCCCCCAAACGCCTGACCGCTGGCTTATCAACCGGGTATTCACCGATATCTCAGATCCTAATAATCCGGTAAATACCGTCAAATCATGGGTCATCGAGAGCAATTATGTTTCGGTGGAAAAACCAGAACGGGAGACAACAACAGTGCCTTTTAAAACCGATGATGATTCCGCTCCACAATACCGGTATTTAGGGAGAGTGCAAGAATTTGAGACCTGGCGGGAACAATTTCTGGCCAGAGAGGCAAACCCCGAATTAAAAGCTGCCGATACCGATAACTACGTACCGGGGTTAAGTGCCGTAGGCTATGGCTCTCCCGAGTTTGCCGCTTCTTATGCAAATTGCAAAAGTGTTTTTGGCTTCTATGATCAGCACAAGGACTTGCAAAACCTGGGGGCGGATGGTGCCGACTACCTGCTTTCATACCAGGTTATCGGATGGTACCACGACGTTATCAATGATCCGGTCACCCAATTACCGATTGAAATGGCCCCCGAGCCTTTTGATCGTTTACTCGACAAAATTACGGTTCCCGCAGATAAAGATACCATCCGAAAATACTATACCCGAAATACAACCGACAATCCTTACGTCCTCCGTCCAGATCTGGATTCCCCTACCCGTTTAATCCTGATCCGGATATTTACCGAAGCCGACTACGGATTCCTGACGGACACCTTGAATCGCAATGCCTGGTCTTTACCTTCAGGCACCAAACTGGAAGGTCTCCAGGTAACACACACGCTTATTACGGGCACTGTCGGTCCGGTGCTCTGGAATACGACCAGAGAATACCCGCAAATGCAAGATGAGACCATCAGCATCGCCATTGGGAATACTGCATCGGAAGCACTTTCCGCCCTCATCGCCGACCTGACTGGAAATCAGGAATTACCCTTTGTGGAGTCTATATTAAATGCCCTGCAACTTGGCTTGCTGAAAGATATTGGAGAGCCTGACCATATCAACCGCTATGAGCAGTTACAGTTGGACATGCACGCATCCTCCTATGCAAATCTCGATGGCGGCGGGTTATGGCAGGTTTCACTGATCCCGGAAAACGATAAAGACCAGGGTTCCGGTGAAGTAAATTTACCTCCGGACCTTGCCGATGAAATAAATAACCTCAACCTGATCCAATCCGACCTGGATCGGACTGAAGCTGAAATCGCTACACACCGCTCTGAGATTTTTATGGACTGGTACCGGTTCATGCAAGTCTTGCGCAGGGGACCGCTGGATCCCGACCATAATATGCAACCACGTGACATGGCTGAATTCATCCAGGATGAAATAGAGTCCATGCAGCAACTGATTCAAAAGAATGAAACAGAACGAAGACCGGACATCGCCGAACGGGTTGCATGGATAAAATCGAACTTACCCCAGGAATATCAGCTTGAAATGGTCCAGGGGCCCAGGTACTACGAGCCTGAAGAGCCCGTTGCTTTATTCCAGGGCGCCAGCATCAAACCACCGCAGCGTTATGGCGGAGACGGACGGTATATGGCTAACCAGACCCTGCTATGTCGTCTAAGCACTCAAGTCATCACAACATTAACCATACCCGGCAATCAAATTGGCAATCCTGCTGAGATCGTCTTGAACCGCGACAATACGCCTCAACTACCGGGCGACTTACCCCTCGACTATGGCAATCAAGTCCACAGTTTATTCACTGAAAATAGCCTGCTCAATCCCACGGTAGTTGCCGCGCTCTGCATCAATAACGGCTCAACACTGGAATATTCCGCTTTACGAGAGGTTTTCCTCACCAATTTGAGGGAATTTCTTTCTCCCTCCATCCCCGAAATGATTCCTAACGCTGAAGTAGAATTGATCGGCAACCGGGTTGCAGAAGCGGACTTTAAATTCTTAAAGGAATTGTATATACCTGATGGTCCGAATTACGTATTAAAAGATCCTCTTTCATCCCTGGAAGACGATAAGATCAACCGGCTGAAATACATTTTTATATCGGCATCAATGGCCTGGGCCGTTAAGCTCCCATATACCGGCGGGATTGCGCCGTCAGAAATTTACTTTGTAAAGTGGGACGAAAATCCCTGGTTGCCGTTTTCATTTTCATGGGAAATTTCATTCGCTCCATTTGCTGCCATAGAGAGTATACAAGCCTTTTCGGCCAGTTACGATCCTGAATTTATCATTAAAACATTTAAGCTCGGTGATGTGGGGTTTGTGTACAAAGGAGACGTCCCGATCCTGCAGGAGACCCAGGCGCATTCCAACACCAGTTTCATGACGCCTCATGCGGAACAGAATTTCCAGGAACAAATAAAGAAATTCATCGATGCCCAAAAGGATAGTCCTTTCGATAAAGAACTGAAGGCCATTCTGGAGAGTATGAAAGATTTTCCACCCATCCTGTCTCAATCTTTTAATGGCTTCAACAGTGATATGATCATGCGCAATGAGGTACTCCAACTGGACATCAAAGACCCGGTTCACAGTATGTTCAGTGGATTCACGGAAGAAGTCAGACAGGAAGTCGGCCCCATGACTCAAACCAGTCCCAGCATGGGTAGTTACTACAATCCTATCCGGACAGGGCTGATGCGTATAGACAAACTAACGATCATTGATGCTTTCGGTCGAAAGGTCACCATCGACAAGCCCCGAAAAATAATTGTCGCCCAGGGTTTAATAACGGAAGGGCTACCGGCCAATTACGTTTATCTCCCTCCCCGTATCCTGCAACCGGCTCGTCTCCAGTTCCGCTGGCTGGCAGCAAAAAATAATGCCATTGAGATGAATACGCATCCAGCCACTACCCCTATCTGCGGCTGGCTGCTGGCCAATCACCTGGACAATAGTCTTGTCCTTTATACCAACGCCGGGGCGGCCCTGGGATCGCTCACCGTCAGTGAGAATCTAATGAACGTAATCTGGCAAGGCGTGCCGGGAGGCCCGGGTTTCGGCTTGAACCTTTACGATTATTTTGAGAGCGGTCCGGGTAAGGACGTCAATGCCTCCTTCAAGAAACTGGTGATCTCGCTGTTCAATGATGGCCAGGCAAGTTACCTGCAAGCATTTCTCAGGGCCAATGATCTGACTTTCAGCCTGGTCCAACCAGAAAACTTCAAACAGCTTGGCAGCAATGCCGTGCTTATGGGATCTCCCATTGCTGTAGCTCAAGCCCGTCTGGATATGGAAACTGCCGGGATGCCGGCTTACAACCAAAGTTGGGAGGCCATGGAACGGGAGGTAAACGATAGTCAACCGAAAACCGATAATGGGTTTACCAAAGTAAAATTTCCGATCCGGCTTGGCTCGATGGAGCAGGTGAATGACGGATTGCTCGGTTACTTTAAAAATAACGATTACAGTCATTATTATGCGCTTCATACCGATCAGCCTTCAGACCAGGTGACGATTCCTGATGAAACGAACATCTTACTGAGTCTGGAGCGTCCTTCGAATAGTGAATTGGTCACGTTGTTGTTTGACCCTCGTGGCAGCATTCATGCGACGTCCGGCGTCTTTCCGGTTAAAGAAATTAATATCCCTCCGGATGTATTTGCTGATGCACTGGAAACACTGCGCCTGACCTTCCTCACCACACCCATACTCACCAATTCTGCCAAACTGGCTTTTCCTGTGCCCGCACAAGATGGAGGGCAGTGGACCTGGCTGGAAAATGACCTGGATAAATGGTCGGAAGCCTCAGAAATTGCTGGCATAGACGATAAAGCAACCATGGATTACACTACGCAGGAAATTAAAGAAGGATGGTTAGTACTTACTAAAGGCACTCAAAAATAACCCATGGCAAATCGTTTTTCCAGCAACTATTTCTCCATACTGAATAAGAACGGTAAGGAAATCATCTACCGAACCAATGATGCATCTATCAATGTCCTGGCCTTTAAAATCATAAATGCATCCACCCAATTAATGGAATTAAAAGGGAATGGTGACACCGGGGATGGGTCTTTCTTTCGATTTGATTTTGAGTCCATGTTACCCGAAGAAACCGTTAAAAATATGACCATCGATCTGCCCGATAGTTGGCAGAAGGAATACACACCGGGTGAAAACAACCTGCCTGGTACTTGGACTTTACGACCTACGACAGACCTTAAAATTTACCCATCGGAAGACGTAAAATTTACCATTTCAAATTTTACCTGCCCTTCGACACAACCTGGTAATTTTGAGATCATGGCGGGAAATGTACCTGGGTATTCAGATACCCGGTTCCCGATAACCAGGCATTTGAGTGTAGAGAATCCAGTGGATCCGTCTAAAAAAACGCTGCCTCTTCAGTTTGGTTACATCAACCCGGTCCATCCCATAAAAGGACAGTTACAGGATCTGGTAGCAGCAAACGATGACCGCACTTTCGGAGAATCACCGGTGGACATATACATTACTTATAATCCACAGGCACAGATAGAAAATGGTTTCACTTATTTCCTGACCAATACGTCTAAAGATCCTTTGGTTCCTCCCGTGGCTACCAACCAGATCGAGGCAGATAATCCGCCGGTAGTATACATTTCATTTTTATTCGGCGAGGCGGAATACGACGTAACGACGCAGGATTTGGCGGATAACAACATTGACATCAATGTCAAGGCGAGCGTGACACAATGGGTTGTGATGAAACACAAACCCGCGTCAGCTTATTGGATGATAGATCCGCAAAGTTCCATTATTCTTGATGGACATGAGACCGTATATTTTCCCATATCCAAAATCATTACGCCACTGAATGTAACCCCCAATACCATCAGCATCCTGTACATTCAAATCAACAATGTACCCGGATACAACGATGCGGTCTATACCCTGCCTTTAGTCAAGAAAAAAGCCATTGCTTCTATTCCTTCCCTAAAGGTTGACCCGGATCGTATCAAATTCGGAGAAAATGTAAAGATAGAATGGATTACCAGCCTGGCGTGGCGGGTCACTTTAAAATACAACGATCGTGACGGCAAGACTACTGAATTGGATAGTGAAAAAGGTGAGATCCGGCTAAATGAATCCAGTTTCTCACCTACTCTGGCTCCCACCGCCGAAAACACAAAATTTACGCTCAGTGCCTACGATGACAGCGCATCACCGGTCCAGAGCTCCTTTGATATTCATGTGGAGCAGCCCCCTGTGGTGATTGAGTCTTTCACTGCTGATCCCATGCTGGTGGATGTCAGTAAACCAGCGACAACCACTTTCTCCTGGCAAATCAGCAATGCTCAAAAAGCCGATCTGGAAACACCGGATGGTAAGGTTGTCCTGAATCCGGTAAATGGTAAATGTCAATACGATCTCCAGAATACTTCATTGTTTACGTTAACCGCTTTTGGATATGGTTCTCAATTCAATCATCCGGTCCATGAAACCTTAAGGATATACGCCTATAAACCTGGACCAACCCTTGACATCCCATTCAACGGAGAAAATGCCATGCAAACTTTTCCGGCGATAGTAATGAATAACCCTAAAGCAAGACTTTATGTATCCGATCCGGCAAAAACAAAAATTTTATGCTACGATGTAACCAACAATAATCAGATTGCCCAATACGACGGAACGGTCATCTCATTAAGCCAGGATGGCACCAAGTTATTTGTTTTTTCACCAATCAATACTGCATTCGGTATCAGCATCATTGATGTAGCTTCGAATGCCGCCTGGCAACTGCCCGGATTCGGTCCCGTATATCAAATGATCGCCACCCCGGATTTAACCAAATTGTATTGTGCTTCCACCCATAATCTAAATACGGTAACCTGGCTAAAGGTAAACGCGGGGGCCAACACCATGGAAATGGGTGGTAGCTTAACCGTAGGAGTAAGCCCCCGGGCTATGGCTTTTAATTCCGACAGTAGTAAGCTGTATGTTGCCAATTACGATTCACATAATGTTTCGGTGATCGATGTCGCAACGAACACCGTCATAAAAACCATCGATATTACCATCACCGAACCGCATTATTTTGCCTATCACAAAGAGGCCAACAAACTCTATGTCGCCTGCGAAGGATCGGATATCATTGTCGTCATAGACACTGCAAGTGATGCAGTTATAACCCAAATTAAAGTAGGAAATCGCCCCTCTACGGCGCTCATCAGTCCAAAAGGCGACCTGGTATTCGTCGCCAATTATGGAGCCAATACGGTATCGGTTATCGAAACAGCCAGTGATCAAGTAACGAGTACCCTTACTGTGGGACAAGCACCGATTGCGATGGCTTTGAACAGTGACGGAAATGTCTTTTTTGTTGGCAACTATTGTTCTAAATCCCTTTCGGTAGTGGATATCAACCGGCGAGTCGTCTTACCCCAAGCCCTGGACACCGGCAGCGAAAACGGCAATCCTTTCGGACTGGCCGTCTATACTGAAGGCAATGATTATTCCCGGATATACGTAGCCAAAGAGAACTTTGAGCTCCGGACCACCTGTACCGACGCAAAGCCAAACACCTCGATAAACGTAAGTGTTTATTCCGTGCAAAAACCAGGCAGGAGCCTGGAATTCACTAAAGAAAATGCTGCTCGAATAAAACCATAGATGATGGCTGTTTTCACCAATTTTTCTTCGAAAGGCCGCACAGTTTCCGATTTACCAGGGGTTGCCACGCTGGGTGAAATGAATTTCGCATTTATGGACTTCGGACAGGGAGACTGCACCGTAATAGCGGACCCGGATAATGGCATTCTGGTGGTCGACTGCGGCTCCGTAAGTTTTCCAGCAAATGGCATTAATGACGTGGTTGCCATGATTCAGGGATGGGCAAATGGAGGTCGGATCCGGGTGGTATTAACCCACCCCGACCAGGATCATTACAATCAGATTGTCAGTGTATGCAGCACCATACCGGTTACGCTTGTCGATCACATTTATTTCAGTAGAGCACAATCGAATGAATCCCCGCTGGGATATTATGTGGTCAATGCACTCGGAGCCAATCAACATGTCCTGGGGTTCCCCGAAATCCATGAAATAACCATCAATGAAATGTTTGATCAGGAAAAAATATGGAACAATTCAAACCAGTACGAAGCGCCTGTAGAAACGCTTGAAATTCCTGAAGCCGGATATGTGGTGGCAAGTGGTCAGACTATGGATGAAATTGATTGGTCCATTAAAATAATCGCCGGAAATGTCACTGCCGATGGCCCCATGACCGAACAAAGTAATGCCGCCAGTTTAATTACGCTGATTGAATTTGGAGAACAGAAAGCATTACTAATGGGAGACGCTACAACCGAGACGATGAATTATCTATTAAACAACCAGGCCGATCAAATTGGAAATATTAATATTTTTCAAATGCCCCATCACGGCAGTGAAAATAATATCCCCTCGGTAGCATTCAGAAATCTGGTGAACCCTTATTCCATTATTGTCAGTGTCGGGCTTCTGTCCAATAATTTCCATTTTCCAAGAAATGTGGCCATAGATTTCTGGTCAGGGGGCACTAACCTGAGGGACAATGAACTGGTACTCGACCTTTGGGAGTATGGATCGGACGACTATACAACCAATGAGGACCTTAATCGGATACTGAATGAAATCTGGAATGCTTATCCGGTTTCGCAAAATGGATCAAATACTTTTTACTGGTTAACCCATCCAGAGGACGCAGATCCTGATCGCAGTAATACAGGTTTTTATGGATTTACAAACAATTATTTTTTCTTATACCGGCATCATACCGTCAAAGACATTTGGGCAACCGGTATCGAAGGAACATCCGAAGAAAGTTTTACCGAAGGTCTATTTCTTTTGACAAATAAATTATCGAAAAAAAATCAATCCTATTGATATGCCTGTTTTCGCAACCTTATCGACCCATAAAAAAACGATTTCCACTGGGCAAATCGATGCAGAATACGACGAAATGAATATTGGCTTTATGGATATTGGCCAGGGAGATTGCACGGTGATTTCCTGTCCGGACAACATGGTCATTGTCGTCGATTGCGGCACCGTAGGCGGGTTGCCCGATAATGGAATGCTGGCCATTAAAAATTTGGTCCTGCAGTGGGCATATGGCGATGACATCGACCTGATCCTCACTCATCCGGACCGGGATCACTACAATCAGGCTATCAACTTGTGCAATTACATCCCTGTTACTTACGCCCAAAATATTTATTTCAGCAGAGCTTATTCAAATGACTCGCCATTAGGAAATTACAACGTGACCGCATTGGGTAATAATATGCACATTTTTAATTTTCCCGAAATTCATGAAATAACCATTAATGCCAACACCAGAACCAAAAAAACATGGAATAATCTCAATGGTTACAATGCCCCTGTAAGTAATATACCGATCGCTGCCGATGGAATTACCATAGCGTCTGGCCAGACGACCGACGGCACCGATTGGAGCATCAAAATAATTGCCGGCAATGTTCCCGCAACGGGGAATGACGAATGGCAAAGTAATGCCGCCAGCCTGGTCACATTAATCAGCTTTGGCAATCAAACCGTTTTGTTGATGGCTGATGCAACAAGTGAAACCATGAATTACTTATTCAACAATCAAGCAGCTCAAATAGGTAATGTCAGTTTTTTACAAATGCCGCATCATGGAAGTGAAAGCAATTTACCAAGTAACAATTTTAAAAATTTGGTCAACCCACACGCCATTATTATCAGTGTCGGATTATTGTCTAATAATTTCAAATTACCACGATATAATGCCATTCAATCGTGGCTTTACGGAGCAAATTTGAATGCGGAGGAACTGGTGATAGACTATTGGCAGGTAGGCGCTCCTGGTTACAACACTGTGGACGACCTGAATCAAATTCTGAACGTTTCCTGGGCCCCCTATGAGGTTGACCAAAATGACACCAATACTTTCTTTTGGCTACTGGATCCTCAGGATGCTGAACCCGGCTATAGTAACACCGGGTTTTATGGATTTACCAATAATGGATATTTCTTATACAGGATCACCATCAACCGGGACATTTGGGCAACCGGAGTCGAAGGCTCTTTCGAACATAATTTCAATTAATGGCTATGGACATCAATAAATTAAAGCAAATTGTCAAGGCAGGCCTGAGTAATGGAATTTATTCCCTCCAGCTTACAAAGTTGGACTCCGTAGATATTGACAAACTAGCCAGGGATTATTTTCCGGATTTGACTTTTACAATCACTCCTGCTAATGAACCTTTCCAGGAAACCTCGGACAGCATCACCGTTCTTGGCGTCGGCATTGATTTGCCTTTCACTTCAATGTCTTTGGAAGCCCGATTCTATTTAATCGAACAAAATGCCGCATTAAACCTAAAAGCGATTGGAAATTCTACCTGGAAATTATCCACTGCATTTCCTTCCATGGCAAAGAATTTGGGAGATAAAATCCGTTTCAGCACTTCAGCTGGAAGTCCGGCATTTCACTTGTTATCCAATAAAGAAGATGATTTTCCAGCCGGCTTGAATTTCGCAGGAGACATCGATTTCTCCAAAATGACGGCAGGGCTGGGCACGCTATTAGGAATCTCCACCGAAGGATTAAGCGGACAGGCCAAAGTGAAAAATGGTGGCAAGGAGCTGGAAAATATTGATTTTTCCGGACCGGAACATAAAGGTGTTGACCTATGGATTGCCAAGGATTGTACCGTCCAATTCAGTATGCTCAGCTTTCCGCTTATTAACCCCTTTAACAAGGCTCAAAACGCACTACCCTACCTGAAACTGGCAACCATATTCCCATTTTCAGCAAACAATAAATCTTACGAGCTACCGGTAGCCATGTCTGTAACCAACTTCAAGTCTCCGATGCGATTTGAAGCAGATATAACCGATCTGGTTGACGCTACCCTCGATGCGTTAGGTGCGTTTTCCGGGGGAGTAGATCTGAGTAAAACACTTCCTCCTGAGCAAGATTTTCCCATCGGAAAAATTCTCCGATTTAAACAGCTCTACGTAGATATCGATGTACAAGGCACCAAAATAGTAGATATCGGGATGCAAATTGGAAGTGCTACCGATTGGAAAATCGTTGAAATCAAGAGTACCGGTAAAACGCTCTATGCAACGGACATGAATCTGGGATTTGTGGTCATAGATCCATTCTCAGGGTCCCCGAAACCGTATCTCAATCTTAGCGGAGGCATTCGTTTGACCGAGCGGGCCACCTTAATGATTGCCGCCAGCTACCCGAACTTTATGATAACGGGCTACCTGGCCGAAAAGTCCTTGTTCAGCATTAAAGAGTTCATCGAGCAATTTGCCGGCCCCAGCCCATCGGTTCCTGAACTTTATGTCGCACAGCTGGATTTTAACCTCCAATCAGGCAATTATTCTTTTGCCGTGGACATCACCGGTTATTGGCCCATAAACAGCGATCAGAGCCTGGCATTGATCATTAATGAACTGGGATTTTCCTTAAGTTATACTCCGCAAGAATTAATTGCGCGATTTACAGGAACGCTGACTATCGGCACGGTGGCTATTACGGTTACCGCCGATTATCAGTCAAACATTGAAAAAAAAGGATGGAAATTCACCGGCAAAACCGGACCCGGTCAAAAAATTCCATTTGGTGAATTTATCGACTATCTAGCAAAGACTTTTGGAGCGGGAAAACCACCGGAATGGGTCAGTGGAATGACGCTCCAGGATCTGGATACATCATTAGAAACAGATACTAAAAATTTCACGTTCTACATCACCGGAACCATTCCTCTGGCAGCAAATAAATCGCTGGTCATCAAGCCAGGATTTGAGTTGACCCAGGTAAATGATAACGGTGTTGAAAAATATAAAAAGTGGTTTAGCTGTGAAATATATATCGGTAAATCCATCTTCCGCATCGATGCAACCGATAGTCCTTCAGAAACCAGTTTTGCTGCGAAGTGGGCAGCAAAGGATCCTTCCGGCTACCTCCAAATTGCCGATATCGCGCATGCCTTTGGCTTCGAAACGGTGCCACAAATACCGGAAAACCTCGACCTGGCGCTAAAGGAGGCCATTTTGTATTACAACTTCAAGAGCGGAGAAGAATCGCTGGTATTGGCGGCTCAATCTGCCAATTACGGAGAAGCTGTTTTTGTAGCTAAAAAGCTGGACAACGCATGGACGTACATCTTCGGACTTAAAGTGAGTCCCGATGGTATCGATTTGGCCCATCTGCCGCTGGTAGGTAGTGATATGGAAAAGGTTGTCGGTCCGGTCGCCTTGAAAGATTTCAAAATTGTTATTGCCACGAAAGATATCAAGGAAGAAGATGTTAAAGCATTTAACAAGCTTATCCTTGATAAAGCAGGAATTGACTACCCTACCATACCGGAAGTAACGGAAGGAGTTCAGGCTGGTGTGTATGCCGCAATCGAACTTGCCCTGGGGACCAGCAATACCTATGAGATTCAAATCAGTACCGCCAACAAAAAGAAAACCATTGAAACACTTTCACCCACGGAAAGCAGTGGTACGGACAGTAATGTCTATTGGTTGAATTTACAGAAAGCCATCGGCCCGGTATATCTCGACAAAGTCGGCGTTGGCTATCAATCGGGGAAAATCGGTTTGATGCTGAACGCTTCACTACTCTTCACTGCGCTTAAGATCAATCTCATCGAATTAGGTGCTTACACCCCACTGACAAAAATCGATCCTTCCTTCACCTTAAGTGGGTTAACGATATCGTATGAATCCGGCCCGATTTCAATAAATGGTGGTTTTCTCAAAAAGGATATCGATGGAGTCACTCAATATTTTGGATCAGCCGGGATTGCCGTCAAAGTCTTCAATTTATCTGCGCTTGGCGCCTATGCCAATTACCAGGGCCATCCTTCCCTTTTCATCTTTGCAATGATGAACAATCCTCCTCTGGGAGGACCACCTGCCTTTTTTGTTACCGGATTGGCCGGCGGATTTGGATATAACCGTGGATTGACATTACCGGATATTGACAACGTCGCCACCTTCCCATTGGTCAGTGGTTTTGTTCCTGGTCAGGCGAGTCCCTTCAAAGGCGATGACCCGAACAAAGCATTACAGGTCCTGGTGGAGAAAAATGTAGTACCTGTAAAGATTGGGCAGAATTGGATTGCAGCCGGTGTACAATTTACCTCCTTCCAATTATTGCAGTCCTATGCCCTCCTATCCGTGGCATTTGGCACCAACCTGGAAATTGGCTTCCTGGGTATGTCGACGGTTTCCGCTCCTCCTAAAAGTCCTGTGACACTTGCCTATGCCCAACTGGCAATAGCTGTCCGCATCTTGCCAGACCAGGGACTGGTTGCCGTGGAAGCGAAGCTGACGCCGGCATCCTATGTAATTTCCAAGGATTGCAAACTGACCGGAGGGTTTGCCTTTTATTTGTGGTCCTCCCCCAACACGTATGCCGGAGATTTTGTGGTGACCTTAGGGGGGTATCATCCTAATTTTAAAGCGCCTTCCTATTATCCGAAGGTGCCAAGACTGGGCCTTAACTGGGTGATCAATGCCGAGATAAGTATTAAGGGAGGCATGTATTTCGCACTCACGCCCTCCAGCTTTATGGCCGGAGGCGGATTAGAAGCAGTATTCCAGGCCGGAGGCTTGAAAGCCTGGTTTAAGATGGGAGTCGATTTTCTCATTTCATGGAAACCTTTCCATTACGAAGCGTCCCTTTACATCAGTTTCGGCGTTTCCTACACCTTCCGGTTGAATCTTTTATTCACAACAGTTACCAAAACGATTTCTGTCAGCCTGGGTGCTAACCTGGCTATCTGGGGACCGGAGTTTTCAGGTATCGCGAACATTCACCTGTGGATTATCTCTTTCAAGATATCTTTTGGAGCCTCTACGAGCGCCGAAGTCAAGCCGATCAGCTGGGAAGAATTCAAAGAGTCGTTCTTCCCGCCGGTGAATCCGGATACCGACAAACGAAAACTTTCACTCGTACCCTCCGAAGACGGCAATGAATTGACCACGACCTATTGTGTAGGACGGATTAATCGCGGTTTAATCGAAGATCTCTCCAGAAAAGAAGAAAATGAACTGGATCTCGACTGGATTGTCAATCGGGCCCATACTACTTTTGAAACGGGATCATTGATTCCAGCGAAAGAATATCAATTGATAATCAAAGATGAAGCGGGCTGGACGGTTCCTAAAGAAAAAATCGGGATCACCAATGAGCCAGCCCTGAAAGATAGGAATATCAAATTCGGGGTCGGCATGGTCGATGTGGACAATGAAGATTTCCAATCGGAACATATCGTTGTATTGACTTATTCCGGGAGCTTAAATCAAGAAATTGAGTATGAAGTCACTGCGATTATCGGTGCCGCTCCCAAATCTTTATGGGACAAAGGCAAAGATTTTCTGTCCGGCAAAACAACCGTTAATGAAGTATTGACCGGCTTTTACCTAACTCCGCTCGCCCCGGTACCTGGTGAATCGCTTCCTATCGATCTCGAGAAATTCCAATATCATTTCAACGAATATCAGCACACCTTCAAACCCAATCACCCGGTTATTATCAAGGGTCCTGACGTGCAGGATCCCATGCAGGAGATGCAGCGGACTATCGATTCGGTCCCGGTACGCGATTTCAGAAAACGGATCCTGGAGCGATTGCAGGAAAGAAAGGTGAATGTCAATTCCGAGGTAAACGTACATCAACTGGCTGAATCCGCAGAGGATTACCTGCTGGCTGCCCCTGAATTTGAATACAACTACTGGAAGAATAATTAAAGCGTTCAATTCACCACAAAACAAGCGATAACCAAGATTATTCTGGTTTGATCAGATCCTGGTTCGGATCGGTATTATAAGGGTATTGCTTCACCAGGGCTAACAAGATCTCCGTTGAGGTTTTACTCCGGGTAATTTAATATTAGCCATCAACATGCGGATCAGGACACAAGAAGAACAAGGGATAATCTGTGCCTTATTCTGATTTTATGAGCACATACATTGCCTGTAAGTTCTGGTGACGGATTTATGTTTTAGAAGTCATTTAACCAGACAAACCCTTCATCATGACTTGTATAAAAAATTGGTTTCCTGGCTGTGTGATGGCAATAACCAGCGTCATCCTATTCCTACTACCCGGTTGTGCGACCCCATCCGGCCCGAACATTGTGCTACAGAACCGGGTGGACAGCCTCGAAGCCCAACTAGCTCAGACATACAAGCCCGGATTTGGAGAATTCATGAGCGCCATTCAAAGCCATCATACCAAGCTCTGGTTTGCCGGCCTCCATTCCAATTGGGAATTAGCCGATTTTGAAATTCATGAGCTCATAGAGATCTTTGATGACATTCAAAACTATGAAACCGACCGGATGGAATCCAGATCAATTCCCATCATTTACGCCCCCTTAGACAGCATTAATTTCGCCATTCAGCAAAAAAAACAGAAACTTTTTCAACGAGACTTTAATCTTTTAACCAATACTTGTAATGCCTGCCATCGTGAAGTGAATTTTGGATTTAATGTCGTGACCATCCCGCAATTCAATCCATTCGCCAACCAGGATTTTAGTCCTAACGATTAATTTTCATTTATAAGGCAATAACGCGTTGAGTGGTTAAACCGCGTCTAAGTCATTTTGCGCAATCTATAGACTATCAGTGAATTATGCAAAATATTGCCTATTAGAGCAGCCCTCCAATCCTGTAGCCAGTGCTAACTTATTACTAAACTACTTAGGCTTTCAAGGCCTAGGCCAAAGAATATTTCGAAGTTCTACTAATTGTCATCCATTTAGGTTTACAATTTTGAACCAAACTTTTAAAGCTACGGCTTTTTGCATTTCTTTTATTCGAAGTGATTGTCTTAAGATACAACCGTCTCTTTAGAGGGTTCACGCAACTGTTTGAACATTCAAAAACAGCATTTTTGCTGCCGTCGAAAGACGGTGAGGCGTGCGCATGCCGCTAAAATGGTGACTCCGAAGAACTTAATATCCTGAACCCCATACAGTTGCACCGAAAGCCAAGGTGAGTTTTGCGTGAATCGAGGTTTTTGGTTCGTTTTTGCCGGAACAAAAATGAACGAATACGCCAAGCAGCGACCCTTGCAACTAGAATTACATTTCGGAACAATAGAAATTACATATAAAAATTCTTTCCCTAACTCGTTAAAGAGTAATTACAATAGTACCTAAGAACCAAATATGATTTGGTAAGCTAACCTCTCAAACCGTTAGGTAATAAATAAGAAAGCCGGGCAGGTAATAAAATGCCTTCGTTTTTTACCACCCCACCCCGGCTGACTTTCAATGAGGTTATTAATCACTTTTAACATCCACAAGTAGCATTTTCACCGGTTTTTCGCTGTTGTTAATCACCATATGCGTTTCGGCTTCACTCCAAAGCGTCGTACCTGCTTTTACGGAAATGTTCTGAGTCTGCCCGCCTTCAACGGTCAAAGAAACCGATGCGTCCGTAAGTACGATGACCAGATGTGGGTCATGGTGATGAAAACCAGCGCCACAGACTTTTTTTCCGGGCGTACTTATGTACTCAGTAACCTTTAATTGTGCGTTATCAACTAACAACCTGTACGGTATCCTGAACATTGACCGTTTCCTGTCCAAAACACTAAAACTGTAAATAAAAAAACAAACGATAAAAACAATAAGCTGTTTCATTGAACAAAATTTTAGGATTAAACGGAATTTGATTGCAAAATTCAAATTTATCCGTGTTGTCTGAAACAACCTTTGGTCAATCGTCCAATAGCTTTGCTGAGGCAACCATTGAATGGACCGATTCAATTTTGTATTTATTCGATACCCTAAAAAGAATTTTTCTTATAGCTCGCGGGGGCAATACTCCATAAGCCGCTTTAAAATACGCGGCTAAAATGGGAAGCATTTTCAAATCCACAATCAAATGCAATTTCTCTGATTGTTTTATGACTGAAATTTAATTTGTCTTTTAGCCAACTCCAATCTCCTGGCAGTAAGCCACTTGGAAGGCGAACCATGTTAAAATACACTAAATTCTCTTTTAAAGACGACAAGCTGCGATCGGCAAGTTTTGCAAACTCCGGGATAGTTAAATTATACATGTAATTGGATTCCATAATTTGCCAGATGGGTACATGATACTGATCAGAAACACCATAGGCGTACGCAAGGAATTCTTTATTAACCGGATCAGCCAATAAATTATAAAGTAATTCCCGGAATTTCATTTCCAAAAGTTTCTCAGGCAATTTGTGATAATCCTCAAAGTACTGGATCATGGTTCTAAAAAATGCAATCGAGGTTTCATTTGCATTTAACAGGCTTAGCATCCTATTACCTGTAGCGTAGTCCAATACATTTAAGGATAAATATTCGCGGTAATCATTCAACACACTTCTCAGAAAATCGTCTTTGAAGCTGAATGATATGGTTTCCCATCCGGCAAACTCATACATTTCTTCGGTATATGCCATTGGCTGTGCAAAAATGCAGCTGCCCTCTGTGGTCGTGAAGGACTTACCACCATGGTGATACGTTTTCTTCCCTCTGAGGGTGTATGCGATGGTGTTATAGTGAGACCACAATTTAACTTGTTTATCCTTCTGGGGACAGATATAATGGGCAAACAGCATATCCTTTACCATCCAGGTTTTGAAAACTTTAGGATGTTCAACCTTATAATCGTAAGCGTTAATCACAGCAATGGGGGCTACGTTTGCCGATTAATTTATTAAAACCTTCATGATTGCGCAAAGTTTTCACCGCTGCAATCACCCATTGAATGGTAAGTTGTCCGGCATATAAAAAAAAAAGCCGGTAACCTTTGCGGATTACCGGCTTTAAGCCGATCAGCTATGATTAAAGTTATACTTAATCCGGATCGATCAATAGCCCGGATTCTGATTCATATTGGCATTCGCATCCAATTCCGCCTGAGGAATCGGCGCAACAAACCGGTTGTTTGGATAAGCAACATCGCAAACCAGATTGGTGCAATCGGTACGGACCAGGCTTTGCTTGTGGCGCATCAATTCCCATAGACGCTGACCTTCAAACATCAACTCAATCCGTTTTTCTTTCTCGATTTCATCCAAGAGGGTCTGGCCGGTAGCCGTGACCGCCTCCGCCGAAGGAAGACCTCGCTGGCGTATCACTGTAACATCAGCCTGTGCGCCTGTTTCATTGCCCAACATTGCACGGGCTTCCGCGCGGATCAGGTACATCTCCGAAAGTCGTAATACCGGTGTATTGTTCTGATACTGCGTATTTGGATATTTATTCACCCGCAAGTTTCCATAAACACCCCCTATGGTTTCATCGATTTTAAACAATTCTCCTCGGACATCGCCTTCCGGTATAACACTAAGCAGGTCGGCGGAGGGCAAATAGTCCCCGTAGCCTTCGGGAATATATACATCTACCCAACGCATCCGAGCCATTATCATCATCCTGACGGAAAATCACTTCAAAAATGGACTCACTGGATAATCCCTGGCCCCAACTAGCTACATATTGATCGGTAGATACCAGGGAATAATTACCGCTCCTAATGACTGCCGAAGCCATTTGGTCTGCCATTTGGAAATTACCCATGTATAATGCTACTCTTGCCAGCAGGGCCTGTGCAGCCTCCTTGGAAATCCTGCCTGCACTTGGCGGTTCAACCTTGAGCAATGGAATTGCCGTCTGAAGATCGGATACGATTTGTTGATATACTTCTGCGACCGTATTCCGGACTGGCTTGGAGTTTTGATCAAATACGGTTACCACAGCCACACCCGGATGTGAATTATCCGCAGTAAATCCATAATGCTGAGCAAACATACGTACCAGGTCAAAATGTGCCAATGCCCTTAGCGCGTAAGCCTCTCCGACATACTCATCTTTCTGGTCCTGAACGGCAGAGGTTACTTCAACATCGGCATTGATCACAACATTGGCACGATTGATAACATCGTACATAATTCCCCACATGCCCAAGGCGATTCCATCGAGAGCCGTCGCCTGATAATCCGAAAAATCCCTGGCACGGTTTGCCTGTGCATTCTGTTTGACGTCATCCGACATTACATCCGGTACCAATACAAAATATCGACCGTAGTAATTGGAGGATTGAAGTCCGGAATAAATCCGTAAACAGCAGCTTTGTAGTCATCAATTTCTTTGATAGCATCTCCTAATGCTACCGACTGATATGGATTGAGATCCAGAAAATCTTTCCACAGGAAGTCGCCAAGAAGATCAGCAACAGGGAAAGGATTCTTGCATATTTATTTATATTCTTTTTCATTCTTTCTTTGATTTTGAGTGAAACAACTTTACAAACTCTATGGAATTAAAATCCCAGGTCAAGTCCGAAAGAAATTGTTTTCATATTTGGTACCGGTGATGAAACAATACCGTTAATGGATGCTTCAGGGTCCATGTACAGATTCTTTTCACGGGTGTACGTCCACAAGTTGGTTCCACGAAGATAAACACTGGCAGAACGTACTTTCACACGATTCAGGATATCACCAGGAATCCGATAGCCCAGCGTAAAATTGCGCAGACGCAGGTAGGATCCATCGTGCAACCACCTGGTCATATTTGCAACGTTTGAGTTGTTGTTACCTCCCCAACGGAAATAGGGTACCTCCGTTACATCGCCAGGTTTTTCCCAACGGGTCAAATTGAGGTTGGTCTGTGAACGCGGTGTCAGAGAACCATCACCCTGTAAAAAAGCGAGCTTCGGTGTCATACAGATAATTACCCCAGCTGTAGGAAAACTGGGCATTCATGAATAGCCCTTTCCAGCTAATATCAGCATTCAGACCACCGAAGAAATCCGGGGTTGCACTGCGTCCCGAGGTAAAGCGTTCTGCTGCGTTAATGTCCCCTGTAATTTCTGTCTTGGTGCTGTCAACATACCATTGCGGTGTACCATCTGCGCTATTTACGCCAGCCCACTCATACAAATAGAAAGTTTGGAAATCATAACCTTCTTTCCGCAATTTGGTATCGTCGACGATATCTTCGTCCAACTTGGTGATGCGGTTTTTAAGGAAGGTGATGTTTGCACCCAAACTGATGGTCAGATCATTTTTCCTCAAGACATCTGCATTCAGGGTTATTTCGATCCCGTTATTACGCATTGCCCCAAAGTTCTGCGTCAATGAGGAAAATCCTGTGGTCCTGGAAATAGGCCTGTTCAACAACAAGTTACTGGATTCGCGATCAAAATATTCAATCGTACCATTCAGGAAGCGCATTAATTCGAAATCAAGACCGACGTTAAAGCTTGACGTGGATTCCCAGGTCAAATCGATGTTACCGATATTGGATGGCGCTCCACCAGGAGTTCCATCGTAATCCTGGCCAAATCCAAACAATGGAATGTGCTGGTAATTGCCAATTCCGGCATTTCCATTGGTACCATAGGAAGCACGCAATTTTAAAGCATCGACGAAAGATAGATTATCGATAAATGCTTCCTGGTCCAAGCGCCACGACGCTCCGATCGACCAGAAGGTACCATACCGGTTATTGATTCCGAATCTTGAAGACCCGTCCCGCCGAATCGTTCCTGATAAATAATACTTCAGATTATAGTTGTAGTCAACGCGTCCAAAGATGGACTCAAAAGAGTATTCGGCAATATCGCTGGATGCCTGGGTTGGCGTAGCTGCGTTAGCCAGGGTGCGAAGCGTGGGATTAGGATAACCTTCTCCGGAAAGCTCAAGGCCTTTACGTTTGTTCTTTTGAGCCTCATAACCAGCCAATACGGTAAAGTTGTGCGTATTATTCAGTGATTTGGTATAATTCAATGTTTGCGTACCTATCCAGTTATCTTCTCCAATGTTGGTTTCCGTGGCATAACCGCCTACGTTCCTGCCATCTCCGTAACGGGGATTCCGATAGAAGAACTCCTGAACGTCAATCAAATCGATTGCCCATGAGGTCCGGAATTTCAAATCCTTGAGAATTTCGTACTCTCCGGATAAATTATCGATAATCCTTAACTGGTTGAACATACGCGCATCATCACCGGACAAGCTACCCACCGGATTGTTACCTCCCATGAAGAAAGATTTGTGTTCGCCATAAAACGACCCTGATCATCGTACAAAGGAATAACCGGTGCCAGAAAATATCCGGTATACAACGGGTTTGCCCAGAAGCTACCGTCACTCATACCAAACTGATCCATGCTGGATGCAAAAGGTTATTGGTAAATTTCAACTTGGATGTAGGCGTTACCGTAATATTTACCCTTGATGATAAGCGGTCAAGTCCGGAATAGATAACCGGCGCTCCCTGGCTAAAGTAGGAGCCTGAAATGTAATAATTCACAAAATCATTACCACCGCTGGCGCTTAAGTCATAACTCTGCGTCTGACCGGTCCGCGTGATTTCGTCGATCCAATTGGTTTCGACATTGATCTTTTGAATTTCACCGTTCGCGCCAAAATCGACGGCTCCCGGATAATAACCCTCAAACCGGCTAACCGCCTTGTCAATGGTCTCACCTCGATTTAACCATCCTTCCAAGAACATCTGGGTATACTGCTCTGAAGTAAGCCCTTTCAGTCTTTTCTTTTCAGAAACTGCCCAATTGTTGAAACCAAATTGGGTCCGCAGATCGATTTTAGGCTTTCCTGTCCGGCCGCTTTTGGTGGTGATCAAAATCACACCATTAGCTCCCCTCGATCCGTAGATGGAAGTTGCTGCCGCATCTTTCAGGACGGTGACCGACTCAATGTCATTGGGGTTCAGCGCCGCCATGGTATTTGCTGTCGTATTGGTACGGGTGATATCACCTGCAGTGACCGGTATCCCGTCGATGACATAAAGTGGTTCACTGGATGCACTGATGGAGCCGATACCGCGAATCCGAACCTGAACATTCGCACCCGGTTGTCCATTTCCCCATTACAGCCTGCAAACCAGCCACATTACCTTGTAATGTCTGTTCGACAGAAGCGAGCGGTACTTGCTCAAGCTTGTCGGATTGCAATTTCGAAACGGCACCGGTCAGCTCTTCCTTCCTCGAAGTACCATACCCTACAACAACCACCTCATTCAGCTGGGTCGTCGCGTCCTCCAGGGTAATTGTCAACATGCCGGATGCAGAATTAACTGCCACTCTCTGCGTTTCATAACCAATGAATGAAACTTCAAGTATGACCGCATTATCAGGGGACTGCCAGGGAGAAAGATCCATCAATCTCCGTTGTAACCCCATCGTGGTCCTTGGACGACCACACTGGCTCCAATCAATGGATCACCAGCATTATCTATGACAACGCCTTTAGCTGTAAACTGGCCATAAGCCGACGCAGTCACGAGGCAAAGCATAGAAAAACTAATTTGAGATTAGTAAATAACTTCATAAACTCGATTTAGAATAGGTTAAGAAAATAGGTCTTGGCTTAATGTTAGGCTATCTAATTTGTAACGCATCCGCACTGAAATCTGCTGTTTTTCCCTTGAAATACAAAAAGCGAAAGAGTACAAAACACTTACTCTTTCGCTCTTCCATAGTGAACTCTAAATATAATAAACGAACTAATTAATCCTCCTTAATTAGAGACAATTAAGCACAAATAATACCCCGAATCTCATAATCACCTGCTTTATGTTAATTTACACATTAAACATTTATTCTATTTCTAAAGAAAATTATTCAAAAAAAAAGCCAGATGAAATTCATCTGGCTTTTTTTTTAACCACAATATTGAAATTGGCTTTAATAACCAGGATTTTGTGTCATTTGTCCACCACTCAGGTCAATTTCTGATTGCGGAATAGGAATAATTCATTTTTACCAGCCGTGAATTTAGGCTTTAGCTTGGCCATCACCTGGTCCACCCTGCCCTGCCGCAACAAATCAAACCAGCGGTGCTGTTCCATCCCCAGCTCGACCCTGCGTTCGTGCCAGATAGCGTTACGCAGTGCTGTCTTATCGGTCAGGGGTCACGTCAGGAAGCACAGCCTTTCCACCCCGGGCACGGGCACGAACCATATTCAGATAGGTAAGAGCTTGAGCAGTATTGCCGTTTTCGTTCAATGCCTCCGCAGCTATTAATAAGACCTCAGCATAACGGAATAAGCGGATGTTACCCGGGCCATTCCCATTGCCACCAGTATGTTCAGGTACCCAAGCCTTCTGGTTGTACCGCTCACCTACAATCTCTGGATTGTCCTGGACATAGGCGGATCCATCAGGCAGCACTTCACCTACATACAAAATGGTAGCATCCCGTCTGGGATCTCCCTTTCGAACTCAGCAATCAGGTCATCAGAAGGGCGGTTGAACCCCCAACCCAGATTTGGAACACCGCGGACACCCTGCACTTCGTTGTATTGGGATCCGGCGCCTCCGATATCCAGTGCTGTCGACTGCACTTCGAAAACCGATTCGATGGAATTTTCGCCTTCGGGTAAAAATAACTTCGCATAATCCGGGTACAAGCCATAGACTCCTGAATTAATCACCTTCATGGCATATTCCTCCGCTTTCGCAAAATCGCCAATGGTCAAATAAACTTTGGCCAGATAGGCGTTCGCGGCACCACGGGTAGCCCGTCCCGTTTCAGTAGCCGGATAAGAGTCTGGCAGGACTCCAGCTGCATCCTGAAGATCCTGGATGATGGCTGCGTAGATGTCGGCAGCCGGAACACGTGGCTGCTTGTACTCATCCGGAGATAGCGGCTTGAGGATCAGAGGCAGGTCACCAAACCATTGAACCAGTGTGAAGTAGAAATAGGCTCTAAGGAATTTGTTCTCCGCAATATAGCGGGCTTTCAGGTTCTCATTCATATCGATATTCGGGATGTTCTCAATGGCCAGGTTGGCACGATAGATCCCACGAAAATAACCAGACCAAACCGTACTCATCGCCAGGTTACCGGCGTCGTACGTAAAGTCATCGATCTCCAACAAAAGTTGGCGTCATTTGGGGTACTTCCTTTGTCTGCATCATCGGAAACAATGTCGGTCATGCCGATGTAGGAAAAGACGTGTACTTCCCAGTTACGCAATAAATTGTAAACCGCATTGGTAGCCCACAATGCGTGTGTTTCATTTTGAAAAAAAAAAGTTATCGGAGGTCAGTTCTCCCAGAGGCTTTTTCTCCAGTAAGCCCTGGCATCCCTGTAACGGAATCATCAAGAGAATCCCGGCCAGAATAAGATGCATTGATATATCGATTTCATTGCTTGCTTCATTTTAGAATTTAGAAATTAGCGTCCAGTCCAATAGTAATTACCTTGGCGATCGGGTAGACTCCCTGGTCAATGCCCACTGCGATGATCGAGCTGGCATTCGTGATCTCCGGCGTGTATCCGGAATATTGGGTCCACGTAACCAGGTTGGTTCCGCTGACATAAAACCGGACGGAGCTGAACTTGATCCGGGAAGTGGCCTGATCAGGCAGGGTGTAGCCAAATTGAACAGTCCTCAAACGCATGAATGATCCGTCCTCCACAAATCGTTCCGAGAACTCGTAATTATGTCCTCCGTTCGTAACCCGGGGTTCTGTATTGGAAGTGCCTTCTCCGGTCCATCGGTCCAGGTAGGACGCCTCAAAATTATAGGTACCAAAGCGGGCCATCTTCTTGGCGTTGATGACCTTGTTACCATATTGTCCGTTGAAATCCAGTGCAACGTCGAATCCTGCATATCCTGCGCTGAGATTGAATCCGTAAATGAGCGTCGGGATCGGGCTGCCAATGTAGGTCCGGTCGGCAGTAGTAATAACCCCGTCGTTATTGGTATCCACAAACCGCAGATCTCCGGGCACTTCAGATCCCTGCACGGGATACGACTCCAGGTCCGATTGATTCTGATAAATTCCGTTGACTTTATATCCGTAATAAGCTCCGATCGGCAGTCCTACGACCGTCCTGGTTCCCAATAGTCCACCAACACCAAGTCCGCCACCAAATATTTCTTCCTGCCCTTCACCAAGAGCCAATACTTCGTTATGTACGGTAGAACCCAGCACGCCGATCTCGTAATCAAATTTCCCTTTCGTCTCCCTCCAGGATACATTGAAGTCAAGACCCTGGTTGCGGACTTTAGCCGCATTGATAACCGGGCTGGCATCGGCTCCGATGTATTCCGGGATCGGGACATTGACCAGAATGTCATTGGTCGTCCGGACATAATAGTCTATGTTCCCTTGGAGGCGGTTGTCCAGGATGCCGAATTCAAAACCGGCATTGGACTGTGTTGTTTCTTCCCACCTGATATCCGGGTTCGCGAGGCTGACGATGGATGCTCCATTCTGAATCGCTTCATTGCGGCCAAATACGGCGATCAGGTTTGAGGTCACCGTTGGTCGGCCGGCATATGCACCAATCTTATCATTACCGATCTGCCCCCAGCTGGCACGCAATTTCAATCGGCTGAACAAGGGATTGAAGACATAAATGGCTCATTCGTAATATTCCAGCCCACCGCAAAGGAAGGAAAATAGCCATAACGGTTGTTCTTTCCGAAGCGGGAGAACCGTCTGCCCGGAAACTGGCGGTCAGAAGGTAGCGATCCCTGAAAGTATAATTTATCCTGCCCAAGTAGGACAACATGGCCCATTCGTAACTGGTGTTGTAATTGGTCTGTCCATCGGTCTCACCGGCGTTCAAATAGTAAAATTCCGGGGTGTCACCCGGAAAAGTTGATCCTTGATCCACCCAGGCTTTCAAAAACATATTCCTGTGCGGTTACACCCCCAGGACATTGAGCCGGTGATTCGTCCACTCCCGGTAAATTGAGGGTATTTTCCCACAGCCAGGAATTGGACCGGTCAGAATTGACGGAAAGGCTGCTTTGTTCATTACGCTGTAAACTGGTTGGTGTAACCTCAAAGACAGGTGTGTAACGTTTACTTCTTCCTTGCTGCAAATCCAGTCCAAAGTTGGATTTAAAGGTGAAATATTTCAGCACACTGGCTTCAAAGTAGGTATTACCTACCGTACGAAGCCCATTGCCTTTATTGTAATTATAAAAGATGGAGACTTCCGGGTTTCCCACCGGAATCCGCACGGTAGCATCTGCAAAATTACCCAGCGAGTCAAAACACTGGTATGATGGGCTCTGCCTGATAGGCCATGCCGATCACGTTCGCTTCATAATCGTTCTTACTGGCAATCAGGGAGATGTTATGCCCCACCTTGATGTTTTTCCTTAGTGCATATTCATTGTTGATCCGCACGGTTGTCCGCTGGTACCTGGACCCCCTTACAATCCCTTCCTGGTCAAAATGATTCACACTGATGTTATACAATACGTTTTCATTTCCCCCATTGGCGCTGATCTGATAATTCTGGATCGGTGCTGTCTGAAATATGACGTCCTGCCAGTTAGTCCCAACCCCATACTTTTCCGGGTCCGCAAAGAGTGGCTTCCGGCCTTCATTGGTAGCGACCTCGTTGGCCAGTGTGGCAAATTGCGATCCATTAACCATATCGATCTCCCGTACCACCTGCTGGGATGCATAGTAGGAAGAGAAATTAAATCTGGCCTGGTGGTTTGCTCCCCTGATTGGTACTCACGATAACAACCCCATTCGCTCCTCGCGAACCGTAGATGGCGGTTGCAGAAGCATCCTTCAACACTTCTAATGGATGCGATATCATTCGGGTTTAGAAAAGAAATATCATCGAGCAGCATTCCGTCCACGACATAGAGCGGTGAAGCATCGTTCAGGGTACCTACACCCGTATACGTACCACCGCACCTTCTCCTGGTCGCCCGGAAACCGGAGTAACCTGGACACCGGCTACCTTCCCTTGCAGGATCTGTTCCACGTTCGCACTTGGGACACGCTTTGACATCATCCGACTTTATGGTTGAAATGGCGCCCGTCAGGTCGCTTTTCTTCTGGGTTCCATAACCAATCACCACTACCTCATCAATGAGCTCGACATCTTCATCCAAAACAACATCCATAGTGGTTTGAGCCCCCGGAACTATTTCTTTTCTTTTAAAACCCGGTATAGGAAAAAACGAGCACGGATTTCATCCGGGACACTGATGGAATAACTGCCATCAATATCCGTCGCGGTCCCATTGCCTGTTCCTTTGATCAGGATGTTGACACCGATCAGGGGTTCTCCTGTAGTACTGGTGACCGTACCTGATACAGTATGCTGCCCCACAGGGCCCCATACTGAATAAAAAGCTTAGAATGGTACATATTGATTTCATTGAAATAGGATTATAGGCTTTTAAAAGGTTAATACGTTTATTGCAGCGTAAACTGTACGTAATCGGTAACCGCCGAACTACCTCCAAGAATACCTCTGAAGTCTCCCGGTTCAGTCCGGTAATTCAAGTCTTTATCGTAAAACCGAAGGTCATCCGGTGTAATGGTGAACTGAACTTTGCGTGTTTCTCCCGGCTTAAGGGTCAACTGCTGGAAACCTTTCAGTTCTTTAATTGGTCGCGTCACACTTCCGACCAGATCACGGGTATAGGACTGAACGGTCTCTTTCCCTCCATTTTTCCCCGAATTGGTAACGTCGATGGAAACCTGAATGGACCCTCCGCTCCGCAAGACGTCACTGGATAGTTCAGGCTTGCCATAGGTAAACGTGAAGTATAGCTCAATCCAAAGCCAAATGGGAACTGGGGGAGTATTCGGTATATCGAGGTATTTGCTGGTATACTTATTATTCGGATCCATCGGTCGTCCGGTATTTTTCATATTATAAAAATATTGGTACTTGACCGACACTGCGCGGAAAGGTTACCGTCAGCTTTCCACTGGGATTATAGCTCCGAACAACACATCACTGATCGCTGGTCCTGCTTCCGTGCCCAGGAACCAGGCTTCTAAATGGCATCGGCGTTTTCAGCCAGCCATGGTATGGCTAATGGCCT
Organism: Lewinellaceae bacterium; assembly: GCA_020636355.1. Taxonomy (GTDB): domain Bacteria; phylum Bacteroidota; class Bacteroidia; order Chitinophagales; family Saprospiraceae; genus JAGQXC01. The sequence goes on from JACJYB010000005.1 coordinate 223,457, forward strand.
TCCGTTCATCAACACCACGATGAGGGGCTTGCCCGTAGCCTTTTAATTCGTGTGCCAGGTCCAACTGTGGCCCTGGGACGGTGATATCCGACCGTGAGGCTGCTTCTCCACTCATGTAGGCCTTTTTCACCAATAGCCAGGACAACCGCATCGGATTTCTTGGCCAGCTCGATCGCGGCATTAAATCCGGAAACGGTCGTCCTGATCCACTGCACAGCCCATGGTATATTCCACACGGTCACCGATAACCTTTCTGATCCCTGATATTAACGTGGTCACATGCCGGGCCTCTCCGGCCCCGGACCATGCACCAATCATGTCCAGTTGGTCATCCGCCAGAGGACCAATCACAGCCAACTTGCGGATAGCTGAGTTCAATGGCAATGTCTGATTTTCATTTTTCAGAAGGACGACGATTTACGAGCCACTTCCCGGGCAGCTTGCCGGTTGGCGTCCGAAAAAATTTGCGTCTTTTCACGCTGTTCGTCACTGTAACGATAAGGATCATCGAACAGCCCGAGCAGAAACTTAATGCGCAATATCCTGCTCACGGCATCATCTATGGTCGTCTCTTTGACTTTACCTTCTTTCACCAGGTCGACAAGATGATTGTAATAGGCGGCACTCTGCATATCCATATCCACGCCTGCATTGACTGCCTGTTCTGCAGCCTGGCTCTGGTCGGCAGAATAGCCGTGGTTCATCATTTCGTCGATCGAGGTGTAGTCGGTGACAACGAAGCCAGGAAAATTCCATTCTTTGCGCAGTACCTCATCAAGCAGAGGAACTTGTTTGCAGTGGCCGGCACGCCATCCAGTTCATTGAAGGAGGTCATTACAGGTCCCGCAACCGGCATCGATGGCTGCCTTAAACGGTGGCAAATATATTTCCCGCAAGACCCTTTCTGACATATCCACTGTGGAATAATCCCTGCCAGCCTGAGCAGCGCCATAAGCAGCGTAATGTTTAACACAGGCTACCAGTGTATTCGTCGCGGCAAGGTCGTCTCCCTGAAAGCCTTTCACCCGGGCGGCAGCAATTTTACTGCCGAGATAGGTATCCTCTCCGGCACCTTCCATGATACGGCCCCAGCGTGGATCGTGCGCAATATCAACCATTGGTGCAAACGTCCAGTGCAGACCGGCGGCAGCAGCTTCAGTTGCAGCTATTCTTGCAGAACGCTCCATCGCAGTCAGGTCCCAGCTGGAAGATTCTCCAAGCGGAACCGGGAATATCGTCTTGTAACCATGGATCACATCGTATCCGAAAATCAACGGGATACCCAACCGGGTCTCTTCGACAGCAATGCGCTGGAGTTCACGGTTGTAAGCAGCCGTGTGTGCATTAAAAATGGCTCCCACTTTTACCTGCTTTGATATCCGCCTTATAGGTGGAACGCATGGTAGGGCCTGTGACATCCCAGTCACTGGTAAATAAAGTCATCTGTCCGACCTTCTCTTCGAATGTCATCAGGTGCAGGACAGAATCAACCCGGTCTTTTAATTTATCTTCCGTTTCATCCGGCTTTGCTGAAAAACTGCTTATTCAATCCGGAAAAATTGATGCTCCAGACGATTACCAAAAGTCCAAGTCCGTAGAGGTATTTACTAAATCTTTGTTTGGTAAACTTTCGCTTTGTCATTCGTTGTAAATTAGGTTTGGACAACTGGCAAATTGTGTTCATTTTTGATCTCAGTAGTATGGATTATTGTTTCAATGGATGATCCAGCCACCCGCCGCTGAATCCGGCTTTCCGTAATCCTTCCCTGATATAGGGGTTTTTTTCATTACGTTCCATATCAATCCGGTCTCATAGTTCTGTATCTGGATAGCTATCGGTCCCTGATCAATACCCAGGTAGTCTGGATCAAACCACCCTTCAGGATGATCTTCCTGATAGGTTAGGGATTGAAAGCATCTTTAAAGCCGAAGGTATCGACGAGCTTCGTTATAGTAAGTATTCCATAAATGTTCGACAGCTGGTATGCAGGCTTCCGGGAGCAAATGGTATCGAGCCACCGGCCGCTGTTGGCGCAATCGTTCCATCGTCGTCCATCTCCCAGGCGCAGGCGCCACGGGCCCAATAATCGCGGAAGCGTATGGATTTACCGTTCTGTATAAACGGTTTTACTGGCTGGTCCATCACAGGCGGTGAGCCCCAATGGTTGGCATCATAGCCCTTGAAACCTCCTGGATTTTGTATGCAGTAAGCCCGGTTCGCCAGCGTAGCTCTGCGGGCATTTTCAAAGTAATCAATACCCTTCGAGCGCATGTATTCGTCCTGAATGCCCCGGAAATCGATGAACATCTGGCTGTACTGATGTCCAAACAGAGGTGCAAAATTGACTTGCTCAAAACCCTGAAAATCCATCCACCGATAAGTTGAACACCAGGTATCCCACACCTCTGGTGGAACGGGATGCGTCGGTGATCCGATTGCCATAATCAACAGGACCATAGCCTCATTGTATCCCCTCCAATCACTGGCGATAAAACCCTTTTTCCGGATGCCATCCCATGGACAGCCGCATGGAGTCATTGAGCATCCAGTCCCATTCAACCCGGCGATACAGAGAGTCCGCCAGATTGCGTATGGATGTCTCATCTTCTTCCGGTCCGTCGTAATAAGTCATAGCACTTAGGATCCCAGCCATGAGCAGACCGGTATCAATACTGAAAGTTCAACTTGCTTGAAACGCACAGCTTTATCAAGGGTCAGAAAGTGATAAAAAAAGCCTTTGTATCCACTGACACCACTTTCTTCCGGTCCCTGGGGCATATTCCAAGTGCACGTAAAGTCATCAAGGTTCGTTTAGCACCTTCTTCCCGTAGAGATGTATCCGTTTTCGATACCGGTGATGTATGCACTCAATCCGAATCCGGTAGCTGCTATGCTCGAAAAAGTAAGTGAAGGATACCGGTCAGGCATCTGCCCAAATTCCGGATCCGCCAGATCCCAGAAATAATGGAAGGTCTTTTGTTTCAACTCATTCCATGCTGAATGGCACGATAACGGAACCTTTGGTCCCAGTGGAATCAGCACAAAAACTGACAATGAAACAGATTAAGAAAACAGCAAAGGCTTTCTTTATCATATGTCTTTGCATAACCAGAATAAGTTATCTGCCGGCGGATGACCGGCAGATAACCTCTTGAAAATCAAATTATTCTTTCACGAACTTGGCATTTCCTTGCAGTCTGCCTGCTTTGTCATATGCCGTCAGAACGTATACTCCAGCGCGCAAGTCAGTCACATCAACACTCAATTCATAGGGAGAATTGGTCTGAATGACGCGTAGTGTTTGACCCAATAAATTGTGGATTTCAAAGCGTGAAGCTTCATTGGTATTGCTGATCAAAAGAGAATTCCGTACTGGGTTCGGGGCAATCTGGATCGGTTTCAGATCGTATACCCGGAAACTCGATACGGCACCACAGTCCGAAGAACCTATCGCAATGTCATCAAAGAAATAAGTCTTGTTCTCTGATGGAACATTGTTGATATCAAAGATCAGGGTAATCCTGCCATACAATCCACCTGGCGTGGTATTGGCTGAAAAATCCCAGGTCAATTCCTGCCACTGATTTGGCGTGGTGTATTCAGCAGGCGTATCACCTGAATTTGCAGCACCATTCTGGGCGCCTTCCATCTTCATAACAACCGTGGCAGCATGGTCCATCCATATTTTGGCACGTATGGTCATGTTGTCGGTCGGAATCGTATAGAAAGCAGGGAAGTCGGTATACATACCTGCCCATACCTGTCCGTCACTGGCCTCAACAGCAACGCCTACGCTATCGCTTGCTATTGACATCATCCGGTGCCGGATTCTGAACGACAGTGAAAGCTGTTCCATCCAATGAACCGTTACCAAAATAGGTCCAAACACTAGGGCTGGCATCCGGTGTCTCAAAATTAGCCAAACATCCGGTGATCGGCTGGCGTTTCCACTCGACGTCGTCGATGTAATAGACGTCTCCGGCTTCCGGATCCTGACCAGCATTGAAGAAGATGGCCAGACGGGTGTGATCTGTCCCAGTGGCTCCACTGAAGTCGATGGAATATTTAACCCATGCTCCATTGTAGTTTCAACAGCACTCCAGATTTCAACGGCCGCTGCTGTTCCTCCTTCCAGTTTGAACAACAGGGGAACAGCTTTTGGAGACCAGATTTTAACTTCCAGTTGGTTGTAAACAGACAAATCAATTGCAGATCCGACATTGTAAACGAGCGCACTCCACTGATCCTGAGGATCGGTGTACTTACCTACTTTATCCAGTGGATCGTTATTAATACCGGATGGGATCCGGATTCACAACAACTTCCAATGCATCGGCACCACCGGTGATCTCAACGTTGCGCTGACAATCAAAATCATCAAAAATGGTTGGGATCGGTGTCACATCAGCACATGGATCAACGGTTGATTCACCCTGGGTGATGTTATCAAAATACCAGGTATCGCTGCTTGCAAGTGCTTTGTCAAAAACAATTTCCAAGCGCTCAAAGTCGTTGATGGTCTGAAAATCAACAAAATTGAAATTCAGATCTACCCAGGCACCGGTTTCGGTAACGTCGGCATCAACTTCTTTCAGGCCTTGTGACGGACTGAACAACTTCATCGTAACAGATGTAGCTCCTTCTGGTGCCAAAACCTGCATATTCAATTGTGGATTGTCACTGAGGTTGAAGTCAAGGGGCAGATCCGCCTGCAAACCACCAAACTCACTACTACCCTTTGGTGTAGGAACCAACGTTTGCACTCGTGTTCAAACCGGCATCATCCGGGTTGGCAACAGCCCCATCAAAGGTTCCAAACACGGCTTCTGTCTCCCAGGGATGACCAGGTCAAACGCGGTCCGTCTTCAAAATCTTCGAGGGCTGCTGCTGCTGGTTTTGCTACCAGTTTGATGTCATCCAGGTAATAGATATCACCTGCTTCAACGTCCACACCAGGCATTGAGGAAGAAAACGATCCGCTGCTGGTTCGCGTTGGCCTGATCGGAGAAATCCATGCTGATCTGGATCCACTGATTCAATTCGTCTTCGGTGACCATGTAATCTTTCTCAATGGCTGCTGAAGTACCACCTTCCAGTTTAAATTTGAATACACCGGCAATGGTTGAATACAATTTTACCTGAATCTGATTACGTTCGGCCAAAGGCAATGCGGTGCCATTGTCAATAACCAAAGCATCCCATGCACCTGCGCCATCGGTATACTGACCTACTTTCGCACTTGTATTATATGCCTTCCGAGAAAGGGTTGTCGATGGCCTTGATGTTTTGGAAGCCAATACCATAGGTGGCATTGCGCTGACATTCGAAATCATCCAGAATTTCAGGATCGGGGGTGGTACCCGAACATTCATCAGCAGGCAATTGAGTTAGATTATCAAATAGGTACGTATCACTCGATTCTGCCACACCCGGATCAAAAAACAGGATGATCTTGGTCAGGGTGGTCATGTTCGCTGCAGCACTGAAATCAAAGGAATACTCAATCCATCGATTGGTAACCGCAATGTTCTGTTTTTTCTCGATAGCTTGTCCGGTTCCTTCCAGTTTAAAATGAAACTGGTTGCTTTGGATGCAAAAACCTGAACCGTGAATTTATTCATGGTTGACAGGTCTAGGGTGTCATCCAGAACGGCGATCAGTAAGCTGTAAGCTTTTCCTTCCACTTTGTCGTACGAACCCACTTCTGCACTTTCGTTGATCAACAACGGGTCAAGGGTTGAGTCCGCCAAAGCGGGGTTGGCAACAACCTGAAGGGTGCTGTCACCAAAAGCCTGATTCCAGGGAAGCTTCATACCTCCCTCAAAATCCTCTAATACGACTTGAGTCATGCCCAACAATGGGAGCAAACTAAGCCAAATAAGGGGAATAAACGTCTTTTCATAATAATATCCTGGTTTTTAAGTGAACATAATTTAATTCGGAATATGTAACAATTTTGAATTGATGCCACAATCGATCCTCCCCGGACCCGTAGTAAATACAGACCGGCAGGAAATGCATCCAGGGGAATGTTCAGGGATTGTTGAATAGTACTTCCTTTTAAAACGGAATTTCCAGCAGAATTGATCAATTCCCACCGCATTTTAACGTTATTGGCCTTTCAAATGTGATGATTTCCTTCGCCGGATTTGGATAAACGGTATACCGGCGGTTCCAGGGCCTGCTCTTGCCGTAGTGGTATCAACCACAAACCCCAATAGCATCCAGCGCCGGACCGATTTCCGGACTGGTCATAAAGGTTTTCCATAACAATTGCGACCGGTAGTTTTCAATCATTCCAACAATGGGCCCCTGATCAATCGCCAGGTAACTGGATGCCACCCAATTCTCACGATCACTGAATGCATCATAAAATCCCATGGGTCCCACAGCCGGTCTCCCCGGACCCGGTAGAAATTTTTCAACGCTTCCAGTGATTCCTCCGGCGAATAGGGCACTGGAAAGCGCTGCTGTTGGGGTGATGGTTCCATTATCGTTGGTGGGTGAATGGGCGGAATAACCATAAGGGTCATCACTGGCTGTCAATCCCCAGCAGGATGCATTGTAACCGGTAAAGTGTTTAGGATTCGCTGCGCAATACTCCCGGTTAATCAAACTTTGTCTTTGGCTATGGATAAAATAATTGGTGTATTGATCCCGCACAATCCGAGGATCCAGTCCCAGATAAGAATAATGGGTGAAAAATAATGGACCTCCGTAATCTGGTCCGATATCGAGATGATATCCATAGTGATCCTGGGAATGGACATAACTTCCTCCAGCCCATCCACGCTGATACAATCTTGCCGGCACCGGATGTGTCGGTGATGCGATAGCCAGAATATAGATGATCATGGCCTTCATTCCAGCCCCGGATAGGCAGGTTGATAGCAAATTGATTGTTGGGCGACCAATGCCAATACAAAACATCCTCCACGGTCTTCCGGTACCAGTTCCAATCGACTTCCTGATATAACTTGGTAATCTTTTCCCGGAGAACTACCTCATTGGGCGTGTTTCCTGAAAATATTGACGAGCAGTAAGGAAGCCTTCAAACAAAAAGGCGGTTTCAACCAGATCTCCGCCGTCATCTTTTGGACTGAAGGAATGGTTCTTCCTGTGTTACCATTCATCCAGTGAGGAAAAGCGCCTCTAAACCGGTCTGCACTCTTCTAGGAAAAGCACCATCTTAACCAACCGTTTCAGTCCCGGATTCCCATGGATATCCATCCTCTATCGATACCAACCAGGATAGCCATGACACCAAATCCAGTCCCTCCGGTCGTTACGATATCACCACTGGAGTTGCGTTCCTCTCGCCATTCCGGAAACCGGATGCCCAAAATCCCAAAAAGTATCGTAATGAATAGCGCTGAACCATTTCGAAAAAGGCATCATCATCAGCGGAAATGGTTTGGACGGTGAGTGTATCAGATGTTTGAAGAATCGCGCCGAGAAAATCAACTTTGGCGACAAAATAATCATATTGATTACTCTGCTGGTCAGGGCCAACAAAATCCAAAGCCAGGGTATCCGATGGAAAATAGGGTCTGCCGAATGGTAAATCCTTCCTGGTTGACTTGACGGTAAACCTTATAATACTGAAATGATCCCAAGGTATCATCCGACCAAATCAATTCAATGTGACTATCGTAGGCCGTGGGAATAAGTTGGCTAGCAGCACGCACATGAAGCTCCATTAGGATGAAAACGGCCAGAATAAATATATGCAATAACATCCATTCCACTAAGACTGCTAAAGTTCAAATTCCTGATCTTGCGTAGCAGACTTTCGGTCATATTGTTTTAGCTCTTATCCGACGAAACAACTCAATAAATGTAGTTGTTCAAACAAGCCTAAACCAACAAAATTACACCTCACTCTGACTACGCCATTGATAAAAAAGTGTGATGCATAGTACCTTTGGAAAATGTGAGCCTTCAATTTTGTTTTGAATATCAAAATCCCTTATTAATCAATAATTACACATAATAAAATTAATATATATATAAGTGAATATTGTGCAACTGAGATTATTCACCTCATCAACGAGAGAAATTTCAAATTTGCAGAAGATACTCTACCAGGTTTCGTCATTAGCCAAACCCAATTTGCTTCTGAGCCGGTAACGTTTGTTTTCAACGCCACGAAACTGATGTTTAACAAGGGTGCAATTTCTTTTGAAGTGAGATTCATCTTTAGGTAAGCTGCCAAACGCAGGTCCCCGGGAGTAAGTTCCGGGTTACTATCCAGCAGCTTTTTAAGAATGCTTCATGCACCTGATTGAAATTGGATTCAAACAATTCCCAGTCCTGTTCATTGGCGAGATGATGGTCGATAAGATGGAGCAAATGTTGTTCATGCCGCAGATGGCTGGAATGGTGCTCCTGATGCATTTGCTGAATCTCTTCCTTTAACTGGGTTAATAATTCATTTTTGCGGATCAGGTTAAAAGTAGTATTCGCCAACTCTTTACTTTTATTAATGATGGCTGACTGCAATTGTTCGTTTCGTAATTTGATTTCTTGTTGCTGTAGCTTCCTTGCTTTCTCCAGTTCCATCTTCCGTCGTCTGTAATTCCAACCGATGGGCATGATACCGTTGGAAGCCAAACAAAATCAGAATACCGGATAATACAAAAATCAATGCGGCCCAGGAACGCTGATACCAGGGCCTCAGGATATGGACTTTGCGTGGAAGCTGTATCTGGGGAGGCATTACTCTGAATTTCAAAGTGATAATCACCAGGCGGAATATTTGTTAGAAGGACTTCTGATTCTGGCTGCCATTCCGACCAGGAATACATGGTCTGATTTCCAAACCGATATCTGAAATACGGAGAACGCCGAAAATAAGCATCATGAAAGCTAACCCGCAGATTATTCAGACTATATGGAATGGATTTCAGAGTTCCTGGCAACCTGTGCAAACCGGTAGCCGGGATTATCCAGAGACCTGACATAATTGATGCTTGGAGGCAAGTTAGGTATGGTATTTCGGGACAACATCTTTCGATCAAACAAGGCGTAACCATCTTCCAAACAAAATAAATAGCGATCGGTATCTACCGCAACAAATTGCTCATAGCCTGGTATTAGCCGGACTGGAAATTGCTGGATAAGCACCGTATCCAGATAGTAGGCTACAAAATCACCATAATCTAAAAAATAATCCCCTGCTGTACCCCGGAGGTAACTGATATACTGAAAGCCCGGCTCCGGTCTAAAACGGCCGTCTTCTTCCGACCAAGAGACCCAATTCCGATCTGCGCCTACCAATATTTGCTTGTCCCGTTGTTGCAGATGAAGCTGATATTCAGTCGGCAACCCATCCGCGAAGGCAAATGATCGATGATTTACCACTTGCGTGCGATCCTCATTCAACCAAATGCGGAACAGCCCTTTTGTCGGACTTGCCGCCCAGAGGCTTCCATCATCCGCCATGAGAATTTGGTTAACCGGATCTGAAAAGTTTCCAATTCGCGATACAAATTCCCAGCGTTGCCCATTCCACCGGTAGGTCGCTAAGCCGGTATAGGTTGCCTGAATCAATCGATTGGGATCATCCCGGACAGGAATCAGCGACCAGCCGCCGGCTTCACCGCTGATGGATTCCCACCGTCCGTCGGTTACGGTAAACGTACCATCGTTATGGCCTACCAGTAACTGACTATTAAAGACCTGGACATCCCAGACTTGGCCTTGTGATCCTTCGACCAAATGGAATTCAGCGTCGGGTTCTTCCGGCCAGGGCCGAAAAAACAATCCGTGATTGGTGCCAACAAATAACTTGTTTTGAAAAACCTTCGCCGCATAAACGGTACCTAGCCCTCCCTGTTTATCCTGATAAAATGAGAGGGGATTATTTACGGCCACCAGATCAACCCCTTTGTCCAACGCAACCCACAAATCATGGTAGTAATCTTCGTGAAGACCTAAAACCGTATTGTTTTGCAACCCATTCTCCTGATGAATGACGTATTCGACCGAGAGATCCGGTCGGAGTACATAAACCCCATGACTAATGGTGCCAATGGCTACATTCCCATTGGAAAGCGTTATGCCCAGGTTTATCTGGTGTACCTGAAAAAATGGATTGACCGGAGACATTACCGGCTGATCACACCATCTTTAAACCTGAAAAACCCGGATTGACTGGTGCCGATCAACCAATCGCCGGGCTGGTCCAGAATAAATACGACCCGCTTATCCGCGAAAAAAAGCCGAGTTAGGCACCTCAAAAATTCATCATTTTCAAGACGATAGAGTCCCTGATGGATTACCGGCAAAATAAGTTGATCCCCCACCTGTTGCAGATACATCATATTACCAGGGGCGTTTAAAACGGTAACTTCCCCGTTCCGATAAACATAAAGGGTAGAAAACGACTGAAAATAGATCCCTCCAGGTGTAGCCAGGATTTTCCAGATCTCTTCGCGGTCGAATAGTGGATGGTGAACGAGAGCGAGTCCAACGGGTGATAGATCAACCGGTTTTCACGGTCTTTTCCCAATATCCGAATGCTGCAAATCCACCGGTAAATAGCTTCCATCTTCCGCGCACACCACAACCGTTCGAACGGTTTGCTTGTGCGGTAAATAGTGCAATACCCAACGATTTCCGTCAAATTCCAGTAAGCCGGCGTTATTGGCGACAAACATCCGGCCGTCCGTGGCAGCAGTCAACCGACCAGTTCTGATACTGTGCCTGGTAATCTTCCTTGGTAAAATGACGAATAAATGGAACGTCGGCACCTAAAAATACCGGCATCAGTGCCAAGGCAACCATAAATCCTATTGTTCGCCAATGCATACAGTTCCGAGATGAATATTAAAAGATACAAATTATCGCGCTACAATAAGATTTGAACAGTTACTAATGGACTTCACAAATCCTCCGGGCAACCCATCCCATCTAGCCATAATTTGACTATTTTTCGGGTTACAATGTAACACCATGAAGACATCTAAAAAGGGTTGCCTCCCGGAACCATTGTATACACCGGCGATCAAAAGTTGAGAAAACCATGATCAATGTTTTCTCTATAGCCAGGTGCGCATTGAGGTGGTGAAAGAAGTGCAACTGGATGACCTGGATGGTCTTCTCAAAAGCGCGAAGATTGCATTAGCTGGGTGGATATCCGCGGTTTGCATGATATTGAATTGCTTCAGCGAATTGGGAAAGAAGCAGAAATTCATCCACTCATCATGGAAGATATTGCCGATGTACATCAGCGGCCAAAATATGAGTCCCTGGAAAACGGGGCATTCCTGGTCCTCCAGGCCATGTATTTTAATAAGCACGATCTTTTTAAGAGTGAGCAGGTTTCCATGTACGTTACGCCCTATTATCTGATCAGTTTTCAGGAAAAAAAAGAAGACGTTTTTGAAACGGTCAAGTTGAGGTTGATTGAAAATCGGGGAATCATTCGCCAAAAAACCACAGACTACCTGGCTTATTCATTGATTGATGTGATTGTCGATGATTACTTTGAAACGCTGGATAAACTGGAAACCCGCGTATTTGCCATCGAGCAGGATATTTCTTGATAACAAGACCGAAGATATCAAAGAGCGACTCCATGCAGCCAGAGCTATTCTGGTCAAAATGAGTAAGTCCGTTTTTCCCTGGCGGGACGCGATGTTAAAGACCATGAAACTGGACGATCTAACATTTGGTGAGTCCGTACTCCCCTATTTGCGCGATCTGTACGATCATACCGTGCAGGTCATTGACCGTCAGGAAACACTAAGAGATATCATCAATGGCCTTACGCGACTCTATCATTCGGAATTGAACCTGGCCATGAATAAAATCATGCAGGTACTCACCATCATTTCAACCATCTTTATTCCACTTACCTTTTTGGTTGGGGTCTACGGGATGAATTTTGAAAACATTCCGGAGCTCAAATGGAAATTTGGGTATCCGCTGGTTTGGGTTGTCATGGTCATGATGGCTTTGCTTCTGCTAAAATGGTTTAAAAGGAAGAAATGGTTCTAGGCTCATGATTGAGGACTCCATCCCTTTATTGCAGGAATTTCCCCGGTCTTTCGTCGAAAGAAGTAGCCATGCAACAGCAGGTTCATGGTTACAATCGAGGCGGAAAATCGCCTAATCAGGCATTGGAATTAATCATCGACATCTTCAAAGAGCCCATGATTATTCTTCTGCTGGTTGCCTGTTCGATTTATTTCGTTCTATCGGAATGGTCCGAGGCTTTTACCATGCTGGGGGCAATTTTGTTTGTTGCCGGTATCAGTCTTTTCCAGGATTACCGCAGCCAACGAGCCGTTAAGGCGCTCCAACAGATGACCATGACTAAAGCAAAAGTCGTCCGAAATAACATGCCTGAATCGAAATACCATCCGATGAGATCGTGGTTGGCGATACAGCAGTGATCGGAGAAGGCGACCTGATTCCGGCTGATATGCAAATGCTTACCGATTTCGACCTGGCAGTCAATGAAGCCTTACTTACCGGAGAGTCCACCGATGTGGTCAAGCAACGAGGCGATCTTCTGTACCAGGGAACCATGGCTCTTACGTGGATATGCTTATGCCCGTGTTTCAGCAATCGGCACTAAAACCAGACTGGCGGCGATCGAGCACTCACTGGGTACTGTCCGGCAGGCTGAGACACCGCTTCAGGCTCAGGTAAGGAAATTTGTCCGATTGATGGTCATCGCCGGATCGCTTGCTTTTCTTCTCGTTTGGGGCTACAAATCCTGGGAAACCGGTAGCATTATTCATGGATTATTGCATGGCCTCACTATGGCCATGAGTGTAATTCCGGAAGAAATTCCGGTCGCGATGACGACATTCCTGGCATTAGGTGCCTACCGGTTACTTAAAATCCACATCATTGCATCGTCAGCCCCAGTCCGTGGAAACCCTCGGTTCCGCAACGGTAATTTGTGTGGACAAGACCGGCACGCTTACAAAGAACCTGATGCAGGTAGCACGAACCTGGGATGCCGAAACCCAAAAGGTGACTGATTTTAATGCCCATCCGGAATACAGTCCGGTGCTTGAATATGCGATGTGGTCCAGTGAACGCTCCCCATTTGACCCCATGGAAACCTCCATTCATCAATGGTATTCAACCTTGGCTCAAAATGATGAACGGACCGGGGCAACTATGTTAAAGGATTTTCCTCTGGCCGGGTCGCCTCCCGTGATGACCCACCTGTTTGATTTGCCGGACCGTGGAATCATAACCGCAATAAAAGGTGGCTTGGAAACGGTGTTGAAACGATCCCATGTCAGCGCTACTATCGAAGCTGAAGCTATGGGCGGTGAGCAGGAAATTTGCTTCGCAAGGGTTTCGGGTCCTGGGTGTGGGCAAAGGAATTTGGAATCAAGATCAATTACCGGAAAAGCCTGAAGAAATGACATTCACTTTTTCGGGATCATTGCGTTTTCGGATCCTCCCGAAACACACATTCCAGGCGTTATCCAATCCTTCCACGAAGCTGGGGTTGCAAGTAAAAATGATCACGGGCGATTACTTGGAAACCGCACAATCCGTTGCATCCACGGTAGGCATTCCGCATCTCGTCACCTTAACCGGATTGCAATTACAATCCATGAACGATCAATCGTTAAGTGAGGCGGTCCAGAAGACCAGTGTTTTTGCCCGGATCTATCCGGAAGCCAAATTACGAATCGTCCAGGCGTTGCGGGCAGTCGGTGAAGTTGTTGCCATGACCGGTGACGGCGTAAATGACGCCCCGGCCCTCAAAGCAGCCGATATTGGAGTCGCGATGGGAAAACGAGGAACTGAGGTAGCCAAAGGCGCTGCAGGATTGGTATTAAGCGATGATGACCTGGCCCATATGGTCGACGCGATCTATTTGGGCCGCCGGATTCACGCGAATCTGAAAAAAGCAATTCGTTACATCATCTCGATTCATATTCCGATCATTTCCCTCATTGTTCTCAATCAGTTTATTCCATTCTTACCGGAAACATTGTTCTCCCCCATGCACGTCATTTTCCTTGAATTGATTATGGGCCCGACCTGTTCAATTATTTATGAAATGAACCGACGAGTAAGCAGGAATTGAAGCAACCAACCAGGCAACGACGAAATGCATCCCTATTACAGGGTAAACCATTGACGATTACCATATTGCAGGGATTGTTGATCACCTTAGCGTGTGTGATCGCCGGCTACTGGGCAGATCAGAAAGGATACCATGAAACGTTGCAAAGAACCTTGATCTTCAGTACTCTGGTGTTTTCAAATGTCTTTCTGACACTGGTCAACCGGTCTTTTCAGCAGTCCATCAGACATACGCTGTTACGCCCTAACCTTTTGATTCCTGCCATTCTAATCGTCTCCCTTCTCCTGTGGGCAGGGACGGTGACCGTGCCAGTGATGCAACAGATTTTTGAGTTTTCTTCCATTCATGCATCGGATCTGATGATCCCGGTAGCGCTGGCATTCCTTGGCACGCTTTGGATAGAACCATTCAAGGGGACCCGGTTTATAGAGTAAAGCTTCAATATAAGTGGGCTGGTGTAGCAGGACGACTTAAAATACGCTGATAAGGACTAATATTTTACTTCAAATCGCTAATACGTGCAAAGCTCAGGAGCATTTTTGACGTAATAAGACTTATAGTTTTTAGCAGTGGGATCCTTGCAACCTACCAGGTTAAGTATCCGGATATTCCGAAATTGGACCGGATGGCTCTCAGCCTGGAGTGAAAAAAAGCCATGATCAACGGCCATACCATCTTTAAACAAATTGGCAAGTGCCGGATCAATACCTGAACCATCAATGGTCGGATGGTGATAACTCATCACGGTCTCACCATTAGCCTGGTGCTCGATCAGCGAGTCACCCAAAACGATATAGGTAGCTTTAACCCATTGATCTCCATGGTAAGTTGCAGAAGTAGAATTTGTGCAATGACGTTTGATCAGGTCATCCCCAAAGTAGATGTTCGTACCAGGTGTACATACGTTTTGGAGTGGGGCGTTCGTGCGTTCCGTCGCCTCCCAGCAACTGACCTTCAATCGAAATAGGAAAGTCCTGATCACGGGTCATGGTTTTGGATCCTGCCCATGCAACATGGTACCGCTGTTTCGAAACGCCCAACCTGGGCCTCCCAGGAACCTGATCTCCACGAAACCGGTATTCCAATTCAAGTATGTAATAAGAAAAACGAATGATTATAAAAAAGGTGTCCGAACTCGCCATGAAAATCCTTCCACTGATCGTAAGATACCGTCAACAATCCATCCTCCACTCTGAAGGTATTCCGGTAATTAACTCCCAGGTCAGAAAAAGTAAATTTGGGGACCCAGCCGGTCAGGTCTTTTCCATTAAAAAGCACTTCCCAATCTCCGGCTACCTGGGCCTGAAGACCCTGAGTAAACAGAACCAAAATCAGTAAGATCTTTTTCATTTTAATTGTCTATTTCTTGGCTTCTGAAATCAGCTGATTAATCTGGATCAAAGATCCGGGTTTGTACAACTAAGTTTCAATTTTGTTGATAAAGCTAATCATTCGTATTAAAAATGCCGGTACGATAGCGTAGGCTACTTTGTTGAAATTCAGTCTTCAATCTTCGGGTAATATTCTTTTGGCCATTTCCCAGAAAGCAAGCGTAAGGAAGAGTATTTCCACATCTCCCTCAGGGTCTTTCATAAAACTGAAGGCTCTTGAAATATACCCATTTGAACCTATGGCCGCAGGTAAAAGCTGAGCAATCTCATCCTTTCCCACAATAATTGATGGATGCGGAGGGTGTGGAATTTGCATCGATGCCAGAACACGGCGAGGTTTTAACGAATAAAGATTATTGCCCTCAATGACTGCAGAAAGAGTACCGTTGAATACAACTTCAATTTGATCACCACGAACCTGATACAAATACTCATCTCTGCTGTTTCGAATTAAAACCAGGGACCGGTTTCCAGAATATTTCTTGCGTGTGAAAATCAACAAAGGCTCGTAATAGATGGATGTCACTTTGCAGCGAACGATTTTAGCATTCCGTGCCCATCTTTTGGGATGTTGTTCCTGAATGTGATATGAGGTCAACGCTCGTTCTTCATCATCCCAGGTCACCAATTCACCAATCCAGGGAAATATTTCTTTGCGCAATGCCTCAGCATCACGCTGCATGCGGTTACGTACCGGTTCCAGATTAAGAAACTCTAAAATAGTCCGGATCATGGACTAAAGTTAAGGATTTACCCCGGGTATCTGGAAGTGTTCCGACGAGCTATTCTTTTTCTCAGGCTAATCGATTCAATCGTCCGCTTAATCCCGGCTACAAACAGAAAGGAGGCTGCCATTCTTACGCGCCAGCCTCCTCACAAATCGATGGGATGGTAATTTCCGCTTAAAACCGGACCAATGGTTGATTAACTGCTTTATTCGCCTTTCACATCAGAATCTGTCCTTTCGATTCTGGTGATTTACAATCACTATGAAAGAATGCTGCAATGGTAACCTGGCCGGACCCAGGCAATAAAAGCAAATGGTCTCCAAAACCGCGCCGATCACACGGCCTACCCGGTTGATTAAAAAGGACTTATGGCCTACTGGTTCTCTGAAAGATTAACAAATAATCTTGTAATTCTTGCGCTATCTTTAGGTTAACTAATCAAATGATCACATGTTCCGTCAGTTGCTTTTAGTTCTGTTCCTGTTTGTTTCTCTGTTCGTATCCGGACAACAATTGGTGACTCAAAACGGAGGGCATTGTTACACGCTGGATGTTCCGGAGTACATGGTAAAAACCTATGAGCTCAATGATGTCGCCACCCTTCAGTATCAAAATGCTTCCCGTGAAGCCTATGTGATCGTTATCGAGGACCCAAAAGATCAACTGGAAGACCTGGGTATGCACTTCATCAGTGCTTCGGACTTTATTTCGAGTTTCATAACCGATTACAAGTCAGAATCCGAATCCCGCACTGCCACAGAGCTAACGGCATTTGATGAAGGACCAAATCATCTGGCCCAGGCGATGATCAGCTGGAATGAGGGTGAAGATGCATTTTACATGCTGGTAACCGCAGTAGAAACGGAAACGCATTTCTATAAAATTTTATGCTGGTCCGTAAACGAACATTGGGAAGAATTAAAAGCGGATTATTATCGCCTCTCCCGGACACTAAAAGATTGATAGTCGTTACAAGCTGATGGCGTTGCCGTGAACCAATCAACTTTCGCACTACAACATTCCACGGGTTAACCCATGTAATATCGTGACTTGACTTTATTGAAGGATTTCCGGAGTCTGCGGAGGGCCCGTTCTTTGATCTGTCTTACGCGTTCACGGGTTAGACCGTACAATTCACCGATTTCTTCCAGGGTAAGCGCTTTATTCCCGTTAAGCCCATAGTAAGCCGCAAGTATCTCATATTCCCGAGGCCGACAATACCGACATTCCATAGCGCCATAGCGGACTTCGTCTTTGAGAGATTGTTCCATCAATTTCAAATCAGGGCGCAATTCATCCTCAAAAGTCATCAGGTCGAGCATGGTAACTCCATTGTCTTCGTCACTGCTGATCGGCGCATCAAAGGATACATGCCGGTGCCCGCTCTGCATGATTGAATCCACTTCTTTGACGGTCATATCAATAATTCAGCGAGTTCCTCACTGGAAGGCTCTCGTTCAAATTCCTGGATAAAAGACTGATACGCTTCATTGACCTTATTGAAGGTTCCCACTTTATTCAGCGGCAGACGGACGATGCGGGAATATTCTACAATAGCTTGTAGAATTGATTGGCGAATCCACCATACGGCATAAGAAATGAACTTAAACCCTTTGGTCTCATCAAATCGACGAGCGGCTTTCATCAAACCAACGTTGCCTTCATTGATCAAATCTGAAAGTGACAAACCCTGGTTTTGATATTGCTTAGCCACAGAAACTACAAATCTCAGGTTGGCTTTAGTCAGTTGCTCCAGGGCATCTTCATCGCCCTGTTTGATGCGACGCGATAGATCTGCCTCTTCTTCGGGTGTCAGGATATCTATCTTCCCGATATCATTGAGGTACTTATCAAGGGATAAACTCTCTCGATTGGTGATTCGATTAGTAATCTTGAGCTGTCGCATCGTATTTTATCTGCTAATATCTTATACAATGAAAGGCTGGAAAAAGTTTCTCGACAAATGTTGCACCTATCGAACACAGGATAATAAATAGATCCTGTGTACCGGTCAGGCCAACGATTTGTATAATCTGATCAATGAAACAAAGACGCCTCCTGAAAGAAGTTCTTTGCTACAATTGCTCTCTTCGATACTCAAACGCAAAAATACACGGTAATGATACCAATATAATGAAATTATTCCTTGCTGCGATGCGTAAAGCCGTGAAAGGCAATAAAAAAAAGGAGGCCCTGAAGGCATTTCAGAATACGTTTATCCAGATAAATGAATTCTGTAACGCACGAGGTCTCCCCTATGCTAAATGTTAAATGCTTTAATTCTGATTGTGGTCGTGATCCCGATCGGTCATGTTCCCGATTGCGATCGTGATCGTGATCGCGGTCCCGGTCATGTTCCCGATTGCGGTCGTGATCCCGGTCGCGGTTGATCCCGGTTCCGGTCATACCTCCCCGACGGTCGCCGCCACCGCGTTGATTTCTTCCACCACCGTGATGCCGATCTGACCGGCGATCATCGCTCCGCTCCGAAGAAGTGTCTCCTTCAGCACGCGGCGGACGAGGAATCAGCGCTTTCATGGATAATTTCATTTTCCCGGTCTTCCGGTCAAGATCCAATAATTTGACGCGGACCTGATCACCTTCCTTCAGGACATCTTCCACGTTTTCAACCCGTCTGTGATCGATTTCCGATACGTGTAGCAGGCCACTCTTTCCCTTTAAAGTCAACAAAGGCCCCAAATGGCATCAATTGACGGACGACTGCATCGTATACCTCACCTACCTCGGGTACAAACACAATGTCTTTAACCCGTGCCAGTGCAGCCTCAATGGATTCTTTATTTGAACTGGCAATGTTTACAAAACCTTTTCCTTCCTTTTCTTCAATGGAAATGACCGTGCCGGTCTTCTCCTGAATATCTTGAATAATCGATCCGCCAGGTCCGATAACGGCACCGATGAAAGATTTGTCGATGACTATCTCGACGATGCGAGGTGCATGCGGTTTGTAATCTTCACGCGGTTGATCGATCACTTCATTCATTTTGCCTAGGATATGCAACCGGCCTTTGCGGGCCTGCTCCAAAGCTTCAATCAAAAGATCGTACGGCAAACCGTCGATCTTGATATCCATTTGACAACCACAGATACCATTTTTTGGTTCCGGTAACTTTAAAGTCCATATCACCAAGGGCGTCTTCATCACCAAGGATGTCCGAAAGTATGGCGTATTTATCGCCTTCTTTAATCAAACCCATGGCGATGCCTGCGATCTGCTCGCTGATCTGCACGCCGCCGTCCATCAGTGCCAGAGAGCTGGCACAAACGGTAGCCATGGAAGATGAACCATTGGATTCCAGAATATCGGAAACCAGTCGGATGGTATAGGGCAATCCCTTGGGCATCACTTGTCGTACCGAACGACCGGCCAGATTGGCATGACCAACCTCCCGCCGTCCGGGGCCCACGCATTGGTTTTACTTCTCCGGTACTGTATGGCGGAAAATTGTAATGCAGGATAAAGTCATCGTCATACGACAACAAAGCGGTATCAATCAGGACTTCATCCTGTTTGGTACCAAACGTTAAGGTGGTCAGTGATTGAGTCTCACCACGAGTAAACACTGCCGCTGAACCGTGCGCTGCAGGCAAATAATCCACTTCACACCAGATAGGACGGATTTCATCAGGATCGCGACCATCCAAACGCTTCCGGGTATCTAATACCATGTTGCGGATAACCTCTTTTTTAACTTATCAAAGTAGGCGCTGAGCATCGCTCCGTTCTCTTCCAGGTATTCTTCCCCATGCAGTTCCGTCAACTTTGACTTTCGCATCTTCGAGTATCGCTGAAAATCCGTCTTTGCGTTCCTGCTTGGGCAACGAACCGGCAGCAAAATCGTATATTCCCCTGGTTGCGAAGTCTTTGATCCATGCTTTTAAGATCTTCGTTTTCTTCCTTCTCGGTAATACCCGTTTGACGGTTGCCTTTTCGCCTACTTTCTGGGCCAGATCCAACTGGGCCTGGCACTGAATCTTAATGGCTTCGTGGCCAATACGAATGGCTTCCACCAGATCGGCTTCAGAACATTCTTTAGCCTCTCCTTCCACCATCGTAACATCTTTCATACTGGCAGCAACGATAATGTCAATATCGGCATTAGCCAAAGCGCTGCGAATCGGATTGACTACGTATTCTCCATCGATCCGGGCGACACGTACTTCAGAGATCGGCCCATCCCAGTTGATATCGGACACGAGAGGCGGTAGATGCAGCCAGAGCGGCCAAAGAATCCGGCATTTCATCCTGGTCACCGGAAATCAGGTTAATGATAACCTGTGTTTCATTCATGTAACCATCGGGGAAAAGCGGACGGATCGCGCGGTCCACCAAACGGCAGCAGATCAGCACTTCATAATCCGAAAGCTTTGCTTCCCGGCGAAAGAAGTTACCAGGGATCCGTCCGGCAGCGGCAAATTTTTCCTGATAATCTACCGAAAGAGGGAAAAATGGTTGACCTTCTTTGGCTTCTTTGTTGGAAACGACGTTGCCAAAAGCATGGTCGAACCGACCCGCACCATAACAGATCCGTGGGCCTGCGCTGCTAGTTTGCCTGTTTCCAGTGTGACTACCCTCCCATCCGGTAATTCGAATGAAGTTGTAATTGGAATTTGATTTCCCATAAAAAAGAATTTAACAAATGAATAAAGACCCAATTGCCATGCAACGGGCTGAATTAGGAAGGATCACACAAGGAGGGAAAAAAGAAGGTGGGTATACGAAGATTACTTCCGTATACCCAATTTCTCGATCAGACTACGATATTCGCTGATGTCTTCTTATGCTGCAGATAATTCAGCAGTCTTTTTCTTTTACCAACTAAAGTCAACAGGGTACGGCGACACTGGTGATCTTTTTTGTTTTCTCACGTAGGTGACTGGATAGCATGTTAATGCGTTCGGTAAACAAAGCAATTTGAGCATCCGTCGAACCGGTATTACTGGCTGCTCCGCCGAACTGTTCGAATAACTTAGCCTTTTTTTCTTTCGTTAATGCTGACATATTTGTCTTTCTTAAATATCTACTTTCGAATAAACAGGCTGCAAAGATAATGGTTTATCTTTTTATTACCAGTAGTTGATCCAAATTTTATTTTATGAGTCTTGCTCCCCGGTTTTCGCTTCGTTCCATAAGGCATCCATCTCTTCCAGACTCATTCCTGCAGGGGCTTCACAGCCTGGGTCTCAATAAATTCAAACCTCCTCTTAAATTTTCGGTTGGAGCGCTCCAGGGCGGTCTCCGGATCGACCCCCAGAAATCGCGCATAATTGACCATTGCAAACAACACATCCCCAAACTCATCCTCCAGGCGCAGTCGATCGTTTCCGGAGACTCTCTCAGTACTTCCTGTAGCTCGCCCATTTCCTCTTCCACCTTCGCATAAACTTGTTCCGTGGTTTCCCATTCAAAACCCACTTGCTTGGTCTTTTCCTGCATTCTGTATGCCTTCACCATGGCTGGTAAAGAATTCGGCACACCGGCAAGAATGGATTTTTACCTTCCTGAAGCTTGATCTGTTCCCAGTTGCGTTTGACATCGTCATCATTTTCAACCTTAACATCTCCGTAGATATGCGGATGTCTTTTGACCAATTTATCGCAGACCGCATGCAAGGCATCCGCTATGTCCCACTTCTTCTGTTCACTGGCGATGCGTGCATAAAAACCATGTGCAAAAGCAAATCACCGATCTCTTCTTTGATCCCCTCCCAATCCTCATCCAGGATGGCATCAGCCAATTCATAGGTTTCTTCGATGGTCAGGTTTCGTAGTGAGTGGATGGTCTGTTTGCGGTCCCAGGGACACTGTTCACGCAGCTCATCCATGATTTGCAATAAACGTCCGAATGCGATCAACTTTGTATCATCAGGCATCATTATGGAACTTTTAGTTTGTACCTTTGTTGCAAAGATTAAGAAAACAACCTAACAATCCTGATGGAATTTCTATATGTTTTAGCAATCATCTTTGGAGTATTTTTGATCTCCTTTGGATTGATCAACATTCGTCATATACTGACAGGCAATGAATTCAGAGGAACCTGCGCGACCAATAATCCATTGTTGAAAAATGAAATCGGTGAGTGCACAGTGTGTGGCAGGGTGACCGGTGAAGCATGTAAGATGCCAGAAGTTAAGGAAGGAGAGACCGTATAATCTGGTTGCCACCCCAATCCGTAGCTATAAATTTAATTCAGGGTTGGTACCAGCTATCGCTTGTCTATAATGCGAGAACCCACCATCAGGGATACGCTCATAAAAATAGCCAGACCCACAATCGTCAAAATCAACATACTTTTCCGTTTTACGCTTCGTCTTGCTCTATGACTTTACGGCTTCGGATTTGGGATGGCCTAAATATGCTACAAATAAAAGTAACTTATAAAGTGTACAACGGGGAAAAAATTACATTTTTTAACTCCCATACATAAGCCAAATATAAAAACTGCTTATACATTAGGCAACTTTATATTAAAGATTTTTCACATCTTATTGAAAGTTCATTACGTGCTATAAAAAAAGACCTGCATCAGGTTCCCACTCGCCAGAACCCAATGCAGGTCTCTTAACTTTCGCCAGGCAGGTCACCTGGCCAGGCTAATTAAGTTTGATTCTCTTGAATGTCAGGATTTTACCTCAATGGTTTCATTCATGATCCTGGCCTGATGGTTGATGGATTCTTCATGAATTGCCGTAAAGACCTTCCGGATGAAATCCCCGCTTAACCCTTGGTCTTCTCCTTTTTTGACCACCGTCTCGATAATTTCGTTCCAACGATCCGGCTGGTAAATGGAAATGTTATTCAGTTTTTATAGTTCCCAATGGCTTCGGACAACTTCATCCGGTCACTCAATAAATGCATGATCTCACGATCGATGTTGTCGATCTGGTTCCGTAATTCATGGATATTCTCCTGATATTCCTTACTACTTGACTTTAATTCCCGGATGATCAAACGGTCCACGATGTCCTGAAATCCGGTTGGGGTAACCTGCTGGGCGGCATCACTCCAGGCATTGTCCGGATCGATATGCGTTTCCAGCATAAGCCCATCGTAGTTTAGATCCAGAGCCTGCTGTGAGATATCCTTCAGCAGCGTACGGTTTCCACAGATATGACTTGCATCGACTATGAGTTGAAGTTCGGGATAGCGCCTTTTTTTGAATTCCAGTGCAATCTCCCATCGGGGTATATTGCGGTAAACGGATTTACCGTAGGTACTGAATCCCCGATGAATAATCCCCAGACGACTGATGCCTGCTTTATAAAGTCGTTCAATAGCTCCAATCCATAAGCTGAGGTCCGGGTTGATCGGATTCTTCACCAATACCGGAATGTCAATCCCTTCCAGCGCATCGGCAACTTCCTGAACCGAAAACGGATTCACCGTGGTACGGGCTCCAATCCAAAGCACATCTACGCCTGCTTTCAAAGATTCGAAAACGTGCTGCGTATTGGCCACTTCAACGGTTGTTTTAAGGCCATAGGTCTCTTTGACCTGCTTTAACCAGCGTAATCCATCCCTACCAATACCTTCAAAAGAATTCGGTCTTGTACGGGGTTTCCATATCCCGGCGCGAAACAGGTCAATGTTTTTGTCAGCAAGTTGTTCGGCGGTGCGCATTACCTGTTCTTCGGTCTCTGCACTACAGGGTCCGGCGATAAGAACCGGTCTCTTCAGGTTTTCAAAAACGGGTTTGATGTTCATTTCCATGATGGATTACTTTAATATTTTGCGAATGTGATTTGCCTGATCAATTAATTCGTGGAAAGTATTAAAATCCTTTTTGATTAGAAGGCTGCGAAATCGTGATAGGACATTGATGTGTTCATCCAATACATCGAGCACATTATCCCGGTTCTGGCGAAAAATAGGAACCCACATATCCGGTGAGCTCTTTGCCAGCCGCACCGTAGAGTCAAAACCACCACTGGCGAGTTGAAAAATCCTTTTTTCATCCTTCTCCTTTGCTAATACCGTAAGGGCTAAAGCAAATGAGGATATATGGGAAATGTGGGACACATAGGCTGCGTGCAGATCATGTTCATGGGCTTCAAGTTCTACGATCCGCATGCCCAAAGCCTCATAGAGCTCAATGACTCTTGCCACCGCATCCGATGCGCTCCCCTCCCGATTACAGATCACTGAACATTTGCCTTCAAATAACCCACTGATGGCTGCCCCCGGGCCGGAGTTTTCCTTCCAGCCATGGGATGCGAGGCCACATACCGGCTCCGCATCGCATGATCTTTAACCGATTCTATCAGTGCTTCTTTGGTGGACCCTGCGTCCATCACCGTCTGGTTCGCATTGACCTGATCCAATATTCCGGGCAAGACCTGCAGCATGGCATCCACCGGTATGGTTAAAAAAACCAGATCCGCTTCCAGGAGGGCTTCGCTCATCGGCAGGACCAGATCAACCAAGCCCAATTCGAGAGCCTGCGTGGCATGGCTTTCATTATTCTCCACACCGATAATCCGTGCAGCAAGGCCCCCCTGCTCCCGGATATCCTTTGCAAACGAGCCACCAATGTGCCCCAGCCCTATTATCGTGATCTGATTCATGACTTAATTGCCGCAGTTGTTTTTAAGCGCTCCAGTGCAGCATCAAAGGTAGATACCGGGGCGCATAATGATATCCGGATGTACCGGTCACCCCGGGATCCAAAGATGCCTCCAGGCGTGATAAATACATCGTTTTCATACAATATCTTATCGGAAAGCTCGTAGCCATCACGGACCTGGTCAGGCACCTTTCCCCAAACAAACATTCCAACGGAATCCGGGTCATAGCTGCAGTCCAATGCATCCATGAGTGCATAAACCCGCGCTTCCCTTTCCCGGTATACCGCATTCAGTTGATCGAACCAATCCTGCCCTAATGCAAGGGCATGAGCGGCCGCAAGTTGCGCAGGGGCGAACATCCCGGAATCCATGTTGCTCTTGAACCGCAGGACATCCCGGATTATTGCTGCATTTCCTACCATGGCTCCCTGTCTCCAGCCTGCCATATTGTGACTTTTACTCAATGAATTTAACTCGACAGCTACTTCCCTGGCTCCAGGTCTCGCCATCAGGCTGAGCGGCTGGTTGTTCCTTATAAAACTGTAAGGATTGTCATGTGCAAGAATAATGTTGTGTTTGCGGGCAAACCGGATACATGCATCAAAAAAGTTGGGGTTGCCAAGGCACCTGTAGGCATGTGGGGATAGTTGATCCACATGATTTTAACCTTACTTAAATCTTGCGTGGCCCAGAGCTTCCAAATCGGGCAGCCAGTGGTTTGCAGCATCCAGTTCATAAGTCCGGACCACCCCCCGGCCAATCGGGTTGCAGATGCATAGGTGGGATAACCAGGGTTTGGTACAAGGACTTCGTCGCCGGCGTTGATAAAGGCCATGGAGAGATGCATAATACCTTCCTTGGAGCCGGTCAAAGGCAAGATTTCCTCCTGGGAATCAAGTTCAACCTGATACCAGTTGCGGTAAAAGCTTGCCCAACCTTCCCTCAATGCCGGCAAACCAATATACGATTGATACGCATGCATGTCCGGACGGGCACTTTGCTGACTCAAAACATGGATGACTGAATCATCCGGTGCGAGGTCAGGGCTGCCTATCCCAAGATTAATAATGGTCTTCCCGGATGCTCGCAATTGAGCGATCTCTTTCAACTTCAGGGAGAAGTAATATTCTTCTACTCCCTGCAAACGATTTGATGCTTCAATTGCCATAATAAGCTCCTTTAGGGTAATTGCCCAGTATTTTCATCCGGCCAGTAAACGGTTTGATAGAATCCAGGGCATATTTCATATGATTCCGGTCCTCCAGAATAAAATCTGCAAAGAAAAGGTATTCAAATGGCTTTCCCAGCAATGGAACTGATTGAATCTTGGTCAAGTTGGCATGGTGAAAAGCCAATATCGACAATACCTTATGCAAACTGCCTATCTCATGAGAGACGGTAAAACAAATGGATATCTTGTTGTAGAGAAATTCCTGCTTTCGAGGTTTCCGGTCAAGGACCAGAAAACGAGTATAATTTTGCTTGTTGGTTTCAATGCTGCGCTTAAGGATGTTTAATCCATACATGTCTGCAGCCAGCGTACTGGCAATGGCTCCAACTTCCGGCTTTCCCCACTCCTTTACCATCCGGGCACTCAGTGCGGTATCGATGTGTTCAATTATTTTGATGTTCGGCAGGGATTCAAAAACTCACGGCATTGAGCAATGGCGATTGGATGGGAATAGACCTCTTTAAGATCTTCAGTTTTTACGCCGGGCAAGGTCAGGAGGTTCTGCTTGATACGCAAGTAGACTTCTCCGATGATGTTTAGCTTGCTGGTATACAATAACATGTAATTGGATAACAAGGAGCCGGAGATGGTATTTTCTATAGCCATCATACCTATGTCACAATCCTCATGGGATTCGGTCCGTTCGACCACCTCTTCAAACGTATCACAGGGAATGACCTGAATTTGCTCGGCCGGATAATACGTCCGGGCAGCAATCTCATGAAATGCACCTGGATAACCTTGAATACTCACTCGCTTCATAACATCTACTATCGTTTAAATAAAAAAGGAGTCTCGACTTCGGGACTCCTTTTTTTTCAACCAAAACGGCTTAAAATCACCTGGAGTCCCGTGATTTTCTAAAATAAAAGCTAAAATAAAAGTGATATCTGTGCGCTTTGGTCATAAATTTCTTTCGGTTTTAAAACAAAAAGGAGTCTCGTTCTCAGGACTCCTTCATGCTGCAAACGGCAATGGCACGCTAGGAAATCCCGGCATGGTCGCTAAAAAAGTAAAAATAAAAGGCACGTTTATGCTGCATGAAAGGCTTATTAACGAAGCAAACCTAGCACTTTTTACCGGACATTGCAATGGAAGCAATAAATTATTTATTTCAAATTGATGAAATGGAAGTATAACCTGACGGAAATCCGATTTGTTATAGATTCCTCTTGTAGCCCGGGTAGTTTAAATATTGGCGTCATCTGAATTAATCTGTCTGGCCAAGGTTGGAACCGCCTTTTCCAAAGAAACAGCCGCAAATGAAACCGCTAAGCCAATCCATTAAAGGCTTACGGCTTTTGATCAGACTGGATTCAGAATTGGCCACAATGGAAAGATTTATATTTTGATAGGTTAGAGTCAGACTAAACCGGGTGTATACGCATGCAAGCTAAAAGCATAGGCATCCGAAGGATTACCTACCGAGTGATAAGCCATGGTGTCATCCAGATACGCCATGCTTCCTGCCTGATAGCGACATACCGCTAAAAGTTTACCCTCTTCTCCGGGTTCATAGCGCCGCTCTTCCAGTTCGCCCTGGAGCACTTTATAGACGCATCCGCCTTTTGCATGCCCATGAATGGAGCTGAATTTGCCGGGTTCCCACCGGATGAGGACGACCTTCATAAATCGGTTTTGAACCAGGATGTAGCTCTTTTCTCTCCCCGTCTGAACCGGCGAAATATTTTCGGATCATTGAAAACAACTTGCTGAAGTACGGGCAAAAATTGGGTCGCATTGTAAGATCCGTTGTGTGCGCTGAACGTCTTGAACAAATCGCGACAAACTTTTTCCAGGTTCGGGATGGTGCCTTTGGCAATGGCATTGGCTGCTACATCGGTCAATAGACCGGATGCATTGATGCCTTCTCCCATGGCGAATGAACGGGAAAACCAGCGGGTTATGGGTGATTTTTCCCTGTTCTGATTGGTTGGCTGAAGTGGAAGTACTGTGATGTCGTTGTTTGAATTTACATTGATTTTCATAATTCTTTGCTTTTGTATGATGCAAAGATGGACCTCAATGCAGGGGTGGGGTTTTGCCTAAAAGTTCAAGAATTTGACAAATCGGCTCAAATAAACGACCCTATGAACTTTCAGGTGTTTTTATAGTCGGAAAAGGTGACCTCCCGATCACCTTTTCCGGATGGAGACAAATCCTTAATTCAGGATTCAAAAGCAATCCGTGAGCAAGTAGTTTTATCATTCGCCTTACATGGATGTTCTATCCATCAACTATTCCAATTCACAGCTATCGGCTACTGCTCTGATTTCAGTGCCGCAATAGGATTTTCGCGTAAGGCCCGGATGACTTGCCAGAGTATCATCAAAAAACTGAAAGCCATTAATATCAGGACCGCAGGAGCCACATTGTAGAAAGAAATTGGATTTCGTTGGGCAAGGTTGTTAATCCATAATCCATTCACCCAAATAGCTAATGGTATTGCCAGGGTTAGTGAAATTCCAATCAACCAGATGAATTCACGGCCTACTGCATAAAACAAATGGGAAGGTGTCGCGCCAAGGACTTTCCGGATCCCGAGTTCTTTGATATGACTGCGCACACGCATGCTGATCATCCCCAGTAGTCCGAGTCCGGTAATGGAGATTGCCATTAGGGCGATGAGCATCAGTATCTTACTGATGTCAAATAAGAATGTATAAAATTCATTCATTTCCTGGCTGAGAAAACCACCTTTGAATTCCCGAAGTGGATCATATTCTTTCCATTCTTTCCGGATATTATTCACCACTTCTCCGGGGCGCGGACTAATGATTTTTACGTACGCATACTGATAATCGGCTGGTCGAACTCTTAATAGCATAGGCGTCAACGGTTTTAACATGGGCTCCCAATGATAATCCTTAACCACTCCAACAATCATGGCCTGATCGACACTGTC
This sequence comes from Lewinellaceae bacterium, assembly GCA_020636355.1. Classification (GTDB taxonomy): domain Bacteria; phylum Bacteroidota; class Bacteroidia; order Chitinophagales; family Saprospiraceae; genus JAGQXC01. Next base: position 252,369 of record JACJYB010000005.1, read on the forward strand.
TCTAAATAAATACTGACCGACCGCTTTGTCTACCGGATCAAAACCCAGGCGCTTTGCCGCTAATTCATTGACGATTATCTGATTTTCGGTTCCCTGGGCAGCCGGACTAAAATTATTACCTGCCACCAACTGTAATCCCATGACACGGGAGATAACCGGTATCCACACTAAAATGATAGATCGTCAATGGCTCATCCTCCTGGTGGAGCCGGTATCCCTCGGCCATTGCCACTCCAGTCCCCGGGTTATGCGAGGTTACGGTCATCTCCTGTACCCCGGTAATTCGGCTGAATCTAGCTTGTACTTGGTTAAAATCATGACTCTGCAGATCCATTAGATAGATCTTTTGATTATTAAACCCGTAATCTGCGTTGGTCAGGTAACGCGCTTCATCTCGTATCAGGAATAAGGAGATGAGCATCAAAACCGAGAGTCCGAACTGGACACCCATCATGACGTGTTTCATGTTTAACTTTCTTCTACGTCGCCGGCTAGCGGGCATCACCGCTCCCTTGATGGTAGCCACCGGGTCCATCCGGGACGCATAAAGCGCTGGGCCTACCCCGCAAGCAATCCCAGCAAAATGGAAAATCCGAAGAAAAGCCCATAAGCAACCGGTTCATCGTGCAATCGGATGCCTATCTGGTTAAAAATCCACATTGCGTTAAACTGGGCCAACAGAATCCGGTAGAAGATAATCGCAAATAACAGCGCTATGCCGGACATTAGTATGGATTCGATCAAAAACTGACCTGCGATTTCCCTTTTCTCTGCACCACTGGATTTGCGAATGCCGATTTCTTTAAAACGGTTTAGGGTTCCCGCAATCGTCAGGTTCGCATAATTAATGCTTGCTGTGATCATGACGATAAAAGCCAAAAGGCCAAAAATCCCAGAATGAGCTTAGGCAAGGTAAAATCCAATCTCATTGCCCAGGAAGCGCCCTGGCACGACTTCCGTGATCCCCTGCAAACTAAATTCGTATCCAGGGTGCTTTTCGTCCACTTTCATATTTTCAGCGGCTAGCCGATTGATGGCTCTTTCAATATTTCCCTTTTCTCCGGCATCGGTAAGCACCAGGTAATTGTAATTATTCCACAAGTTGTCCCATGCATCAAAATCCTCTTCGATATAACCATCTGCTTTTAACCGGTTCAGGGAGGAAAATGAAGCCAGGGCGTCAAATTTGATGTGGGTATCCCCGGGCGGTGGATTTAATACACCCGTTACTGTGAAATCATAATTTTCATTGAGTTTAACCAGCCTTCCCAATGCCCCGCCTTCCGGAAATAGTTTCTTAGCCAAGTCCCGGGTAAGCACTAGGCCATTCGGATTTTTAAGGCTTGCTCCGGATCACCTTCCATCAGGGAAAATCCAAAAACCTTAAAAAAATTCGCGTCAGCAAACAGGGATCGGTCTAACCGAATAATCCGGTCATCCGATCGGATTTCTCCCTGGAACCGGTGGTTTAAATTTGTCATTAACTCGACAGATGGGTAGCTGTTTTCCAAAGCGGCTCTTAAAGGTAAAGGGAAGTTGCAAAACCGGATTCAAACAGGTTATTCTGCATACCTTTCTTATGACTAAGGATGCGATAGGTACGGTCACCGAACGGATGAAATTTATCATAATGATAATGGTTGTAAATTATTAAAAGGATGATCAGCAGGCATACCGACATGCTCAGGGATAATCCAACGAGATTAATCAGGCTGTACAATTTATGTTTCAACAAATTGCGCCATCCAAAACGGATAAAATGTCCATACATATTCAGTCAGGTTTAGTAGAATAATGCTTTAAGGGAAAGTTTACCGGGATCCACGTATGCTAATGATCAAAGCTTCTAACTCTAAAGCGAATTGGGTCAACGCACGTTGTAGAATCACGACATAGCCAGTCACCTTTATTGATTAGTTTACCATAGGACAACTGATGGGCTACATTTCGTTACAGGAAATCGTCACTTTTTAAAAAATGATTGACTGACTCTTCAGTCAGCAGATACAGGACAAGGATGATTTAATTTGGCTCAAATCAGGCAGAAGATGCTTGCAACGTTCTGGAAACATTACAAGATCTAATTAAATTGAGCTACCAAACCAGGTGAAACAAAATTCATATTCGCAATCTAATGGCAAAAGAAAAAGGACACTGGAGCAAAGGGAAAGGGAAACTGGGTGTTTTGAAACCACTGATCGGTCAATGGGAAGCGGAAGTTGACTCTCCGATGGGTCGGATTCACTGCACGAGATCGCTTGCACCCACATTAAATGGTCATTACATCCAAATGGCGGTGCACTGGCAGTCTCCCGAATTTAAGTATACGGAGCATGCCATCTTCGGGATAAGCAATGGAACGTTGAATTTCTGGTCTTTTACTTCGGATGGTAAAAATTCAACCGGAACTATAGCTGACGGAACCGATATCCATCCCGAAGCAGTTTGCTTTGAAGCCCAAATGCCGGCTGGCCTGGCACGCATGATCTATTGGCCGGATGAAGCAAATGGTTATTACTGGGCCGTAGAATCAAAAAACAAAAAGGGGTGGAAGCGATTTACCCATCATCATTATTTACCTGTCCTTTTAAGTAAACCTGATTACTCCGTCATCGATTAATTCCAATCCTGAAAATCTGCAATAATATGCCAAAATTAATCGCAATAGCCCCACAAATTGTCGTAGAGGATGTGGTGGCCACCGCCCGCTTTTATCAGGATAAATTGGGGTTTGCTTTAATTGGATATTTCTTGGATCCTCCGGTTTACGCCATGGTCGAACGAAATGGCATTCAAATACATTTTGGTCAGGCAGATGGACCGGATGTGCAAAAATCAAATGTACCACTCCGTAAAGTGGGCTTCGATTATTATTTATGGACGGATGACCTGGATGCATTGCATCAGGAAATGGTGTCCCGTGGTGTTCAAATAATCCAGCCACCCATCGACCGGGTATATGGTAACCGGGAATTTACCGCAGTAGATTGTAATGGCCTAGTCCTTACATTCGGTCAAATTTAAGTAGCTAATAATGCGAAATTCAAATCATCACATGCCAATTACATTTCCAATTAACGGTTGACATGAATCGATTCACGCGTGCCATACATGCATTAGACCTCGCTGCTATCACGGAATTGTTAGAACAACCACGCTGGCAAAAATGGGAAGAGAAGACGGGCAAGAATGCATTGCATTACCTTGGCGATGTCCGCCCGAAAGATGATGCGGAAGCAGACCAAAGCATCGCTCTATTAAAATTACTGCTCGGAGCTGGTCTGGACATTAATTCCATCCATCGTATCCCGGACCCGGGTTGTGAGTTTCCCGCTACGCCGCTCTGGCATGCTTATGCTAAAGGCCGAAATAAAAAATTATATACCCAATTAATCCACCTGGGGGCAAAGCCTGATAATTGCATGTTTGCCATCGCCTGGAATGATGATGTGGAAGCCGCTGAATTATTTACCCAGAATGGCGCTTCACTGGTCCCGGGCGTTTTACAGGCGGCTTGTCACTGGAAAAGATGGAAAATTGCAAATTGGTTTTTGGATCACGGCGCTGCAATCAATGAAACCGACGATAAAGGGAATAGTGTTCTGCAATTGGCCATACGTAGAAATGGCCCGGTTGAACTAGTGTCAAAAACTAATTGAAAAACAGGGCGGATCTTCATCAGAAAAATTACAGGAATCAAGCTCCTGCAAATTTGCTGGATGCTTATTTCGGAAAAAATAATGCAAAAAACCAGGAGACATTGGATCAATCTGACCCCTCCATCAAATCAGCCGGATCCCTGGCAGATTATGCTGCGGCTGAACTATTAATTCTTCAGTATGTGAAGGAACTTGGTGTCGATCTTGAGTTTCAGGATTTAATCTCAGAACTTAAAAATTTACCGACAATATATGGCCCTCCTCAGGGTGCCCTGATCCTCGTTCGAAGTCCCGAAAGTCAACCTGCAGGATGCGCGGGAATAAGATCCTGGCAGGAAACCATTGCCGAGCTAAAAAGATGTATATACGTCCTGAATTTCGTAAGACGGGCATCGGAGCAAAGCTTCTTGACCATGCGATTAGAACGGCTCATAAACTGGGCTATCACCGGCTTAGGCTGGACACCCTGGCTTCGATGAAATCGGCTCAACGCTTATATTTGACCAGAGGGTTTTATGAGATACCACCCTACCGCTACAACCCCGTACCGGGTACTCAATTTTTTGAACTGAATCTGCAGGACAATTCCCAAATACCCTAATCTTCTTTGTTATTTTCCAGCCGTTCCTTTTTTCAACGGTCGGTCACAAACTTAATCCCGAAGGAAATGATCTGCGCATGCAGCCCGGTATTCCGCTGGTAATAATTATAATCCAGCGAGATGCTTTTAATTCCCAATACTCCAACATGTGATTTTAAAAAGATGTCGGTGTATTTAATCCCGATGCCATATTGGTTCGCATTAAAAGCGGACAGATCGTAATCACTCGTGTAATAGGTGTCCGTAGAAAGGTGTTGCTCATAAGGAGCAAAATAGTTTGCTGCCGTCTGGGTGTAGAAGCGGTAATTCGGATATAATGTGAATTTGCTGCCTAATTTGATGGGCAACTCAAGGTTTTACCGTGTGTGATTGAATACCCCAGTCATCGTAATAATACCGGTAATAGGATTTCACCACCAGATATTCATTGACATAATAATGATACCGCAGACCTACCGGAATTTTTAACCGGGACTCAGGAAGCCGCTCGATGTCGTCGGCCAACTGAAATACGCCGGTATTTAAAGGCGATGTGTAATTGGGTATATTACTAGCAACGCCAATGTAATAATTGGAAACGTCAGAAAAATAAACCCGCTGCATGGGATTGGCCAGCCAACCGCGCTGGAGAACCAGGTCGGAAAAAATCGAAAACTGCGAACGTTTACTCAGGATCTGTGAAAAGCTTAAGGATAATGAATACGTATTTCGATTGGTATTATCAATCAGACTGGTATTGGACGGATGCCATATAGCAGCGCTTGACTTCGAGATGATGGTGCCTGATTGATCCAATATATCTACCCCGGTAAAAAATCCTGCATTCAGATCTCCTCCGGTTTGGTGATAGGTTTTTATTTCCGTCGGAAATTGCGGAAACCATTTATCCAGATAGACTGATCCCTGGATTCCTAATTCGGTATTTTTTTGATTGAACTGCCTTACAAAACCCAACCCAGCCCCGAAGGAACCGTAGTCAAATTCTTTCGAGACATTAAGATGACCGGAGTAAATCTTGTTTCGATCATCCGAAGAATGGCTATAGTTTAAACCGCCACTATACCACACATCACCCCGTGAAGCGCCGGAAGCGGCCACCCAGGGAGAACCCCTCACCACAGTCGTGCTGCTTTCGGGCTGTGTACCCACCGGGCCTCGCGTACGGCCGCCCCCACTCCGGGAGGCTCCGGACACAACCGTACCATACGAATAGGTTGTCACACTTGAAAATGGATTCAGGTTGCTGGAGGAAGCTGACGTATAGGCAGAAATGGTGGCATCGATCGTCAGTACATCGTCGTCATTCAAAGGAATGGATACATTGATGTCGGTGGCAAAATCGGTTAATTTCTCACTTCCAATACCTCCCGTTACGGAAGCATTATTACCATCCTGACCCATACAAGCTGGTTAACAAGTCAATTTCCGTATTTTCCAATACGCGGTTTTTGTATTCCTTCTCCGACTTCTTGTCTGCATCGGTAGCCTTCTTAGTGGCTTGCGCTTGCACCCAGACCGGTAGGCTCAGCAGGATAATCCAAATAGGTGTTCTCATCGTGTTTTTCCTTAATTGCATCCGCAACCACCACCACTTTTTCCGCCGTTGGCACCGGAGGCACCTTCACGGTAAACCTGGAAACTGGTTTGAAATTTTTTGTCTTTACGGTCACTCAGCGCCATGTCCGGGTCATTCAGGTTTACCTTCTGGTATTCCTTGACCGTGACACAGGAGGTGGCCAGCATAAATAATCCGAATAAAGCCAGTGCTTTAATTTTCATGATGATTATTGATGTTTATGTTATCCGAGGTATGGATATTTCCATCCTCGTCAATCAGTATGCATTCGACGTTAGGCAGTTGATTGATGCGGGCAATGCCTACATCTACTCCCATCACACAAATAAGGAGGTAGCCAGCGCATCTGCCAATTCAGCGCTGGGGCAAATACCGTAGAACTTATGACCCCATGGGCTGGGTAGCCGGTCTTGGGATCAATAATATGGGTGTACCTTATCCCGTTGAATTCGACATATTTTTCGTAGTCGCCCGAAGTAACCACTGCTCCTTGTCTGACGGGAACCAGTCCAAATGCTTTTCCTTTGTCCATGGGATTGGTAATTGCTACTTTCCAGTCCTCGTCATCCGGTTGCTTGCCCCAGGTATTCATATCTCCGGAGGCATTGATAATCCCTGCCTGAACGCCGTAATCCATCAGCATTTTTTTTAGCTTTGTCGGCAGCATATCCTTTACCAATGGCTCCAAAGCCAATTTTCATTCCCTCTTCCGGTAAAAAGACCGTGAAATTTGACTCGTCCAAAACGATTTTACCAAAACCAACCCGTGAGACCGAATTTCGGATGGCTTCTACCGTGGGCATTTCAGTCATGGATCCGTCAAATTTCCAGATCTTATCCATCGAAGCATAAGTGATATCAAACGCACCATCCGTCAATCTGGAAATGGCCAGAGACCGCTTGATCAGATCGAAAAGCTCCTTATCAACCCGGACCGGCTCAATGCCGGCGTTGCGGTTTATCCGGGAAGTTTCGGAGGCCGGATCCCACGATGATATTAATTTTTCAATCCGGGATATTTCCTGCACAGCCAGATCGATGTACTGATCCGCCTTAATCGAATCCATCGCCACGACCGTAATGTCAAAACGGCTCCCCATCAACTTTAAAGTCCGGTTGAATATGGCTTGAGCCGAAAGTCCTGATGCCAATCCGGTCAGGACGATCAAAAAGAGGGATTTCATTTTCATTGGAAGGAATCGAGTATTTCAATGTATTCTTCAGGCGAAGTTTTTTTATACCCGGTGGTGCCAAGTACTTTGCCCGTTTGATCCAGTATCACCACCAGTGGAAAATATCCCTGCTTGTTGTATTGCTCAGCAAGTCTTTCGTTTTTCTTTTGTTGGGCGGCTGGAAGTTGATTGGCTGATTTCCGGGAAAATCTGCCTTCAACAAGACGACATGTTCCTCGGCATATTTTTTAAACGCATCCGACTGCCAGATTTCGCGATCCAACTTAATGCAGGGAGCACACCAGTCGGAGCCCTGAAATACTAAAATGATGTGACAGTTCTTTTAGCAGCTTCGGTCTCGGCTTCGTTCAAATCTGTCAGCCAGTTCTGGGCAGAGACATAAGAAAACAGTAAAATCATCATGGCAAGGGTGACCAACCACTTAAAGGGTGCTCTGGGAATTCGATGCATTGATGTCAGATTTTGCTATTCATATAGACAATACCACCATTCAATCCTAATAAGTTGCACGACTTCGAAATGTACTCATCAAATGTTAAAAATTGCAAGCCGAAACTTGCAATTTGAATGCTGAACAGGAAGAATCAGGTGCTGAAGCAATCTCCGGGCCAGAAGCAATGCTAATCAGGCGCGCGCTTTTCTGCCATCGTCCGATAGCGATAATCTTGCGAATGAGTTAAATTATGCCTATCTAGTCTCACTAATACTTGAATTGCCTTTGCCCAATTTCCGAAGTGGCATGGCTCACCATTTTTCATCCACCTTGCCCGGCAACAAATTAAATCGCTAAAAATGAAGGACGCTTGTTCGAATTCTGCCCCGTCAAAATGCATGCAATGCTTCCATTTACCCCTCAAAATGGTTCTATTGGCCTTGCTTTTTGCAAGCGTCTCAACAACAACGGCCCAGAGCATAGTACCAGGATTCGACAAATCTGAATTCAGAGAGATGATGCTGATCTCTGTCCGTACCGCTTCCATAGAAGATTATGCTGAAAATTTCCCAGAACCGGAACATCACACCATGATCTACCAATCCAAACCCATCGGACTTGACAATTTATGGGACCTGTGGACCGATGACCAAAACCAGTCAGCGGTTATCAGCATCCGCGGCACCACCGAGAAGCCGGAAAGTTGGCTGGCAAACTTTTATGCAGCTATGGTACCGGCAAAAGGTACCCTCAACATTGATCCGGATTTTAGTTTTACGTACCAGCTCGCGAATGATCCAAAAGCTGCTGTGCACGTTGGCTGGCTCCTAATGTACCGCCTACCTGTCCCGGAAATCGTCCCGCGGATAAAGACATTGTACGCAGAAGGCATCAAGGACTTTCTGATCATCGGACACAGTCAGGGCGGTGCCATTTCTTATCTGTTAACGGCCTATCTCTACCATCTGCGTGCCAACGGCATGCTCCCTGCCGACATCCGGTTTAAGACGTATTCCAGCGCCGCACCCAAGCCAGGCAACCTCTATTTCGCCTACGAATACGAAGCAATGACCCAGGGCGGATGGGCATTTAATGTGGTTAATGCAGCCGACTGGGTTCCGGAAGTCCCAGTATCCATCCAAACGCTGAAGGATTTTAATAAAATCAACCCATTTGTCCATGCCCGCAGCATCATCAAGTCACAGAAGTTCCCGGCAAAACTGGTACTGAAACATATTTACCGCAAGCTGGACAAACCAACCAGACAGGCTCAGAAGAATTATGAAAAATACCTGGGAAATCTGGCCTCCAGTGTCATTAAGAAAAATATTCCGGGATACACTCCGCCTGCATATTACAATAGCAATGATTATGTGCGCACTGGCGTCACTATTGTTCTGATGCCCGATGAATCTTACTATAAGGAATTCCCGGACGACTCAACCAAATTGTTCAGACATCATGTCCACGGGCCATACCTTTACCTGTTAGACAAATTGCAAGACCAGAATACGGCAGCAAATACCCTGTTTGACGCTACCTGGGAACTGGAGTATATGTCCGGACTTCGAATTGCTTTTGAAGGACTGTTCCCGCAACAAAAGCCTCAAATCCGCTTTAACCGGCAAACCCATAAGGCGGAAGGAACGGATAGCTGTAATGGCTATGCCGCACCCTACCAGATTCAGGGCAATCAAATTACTTTCGGCGAGCCTGATCCGACCACCATGCGCTACTGTGGCGAGGGAGAAAAGCAATTCCTCAAGATGATGGAAAAAGTGAACAAATACCAAACCGATGCGGAGGGGCAGCTTAGTTTATTGCTGGATGGGGTACCCGTGATGCGCTTCAAAAAATCAACGGATAAATGCCCTCTTCCAAGGATCCGCCTAAAGTCGGTATGGTCAACCGAATAACCATATTTAGAGCCTGCAGATCTTGAAAAAGGCAGATTCCGAATAAAATGCTTCATCCGGCAGGCACCCAGGTTCATTCCAGGCTTAGCAACCCGGTTTTAACTTGACGTATAGTCCATCTCCACGACCAGGTCATTCTGCTCTACCAGTGTCTTTTCATCCAGAAAACTTCCTTGACCTTTCCAGGCTTAGGCGCAGCAATGGTCGATTCCATCTTCATCGCCTCAATCGTAAACAACGGTGTATTCAATTCGACTTCATCGCCTGGTTTTACCAAAATTTGGCAATACTGCCCTGAAGCGGCGCTCCGATCTGATTGGCGTTGGTGGCTTTGCGATTTCGCTTGATCTCCTTGTGCAGAGACTTATCGTGCACTTCAATGGCACGGGCTTGTCCATTTAGCCGGAAAAACACCAAACGATTCCCTTGCTCATTGGCTTCGGTAACATTGAGAAATTTGATGATCACTTGTTTGCCCTCTCCGAGTTCTACCATCAGTTCTTCATTCGCTTTCAGCCCATAGAAGAATGGTAGGGTGGGAATTTTTGACACATCGCCAAAGCGATTGATGTGCTCATAATATTGCTCAAAAACCTTATCGTACAACAACCAGGATAGCAGATCGAGCTCGGTGACTTCTTCACCTAACTTGTCCCGCATCGCCTCCATACTGGACTCAAAGTTGATGGGTGTGAGGTGTGCATTGGGATGCTCGGTGTAAGGCTTTTCTCCCTGGAGGATGATTTTCTGGATTTTTTTGGGAAACCCTCCGTCAATTTGTCCAAGGTCTCCCCGCATCAATTCTTTTGCACTCTGGGGAAAAGCCAGGCTTTCTCCTTTGGTCAAAATATCCTCGGCGGTCAGATTATTCGCGGTCATAAACAGGGCCATGTCCCCAACCACTTTGGACGAAGGGGTTACCTTGACGATATCGCCGAACAAATCATTGACGATGCGATAGTTCTTCTTGATGATATGAAACTTCTCTTCAAGGCCTTGCGCTCTGGCTTGCGGTCGCAGGTTCGAATATTGTCCTCCCGGAATTTCATTTTCGTAGACTTCCGCAGTACCTGCTCTTAATTCTGTCTCGAAGGGGTAATAATAGGTGCGCACGCCTTCCCAATAATCAGCAAACAGATTCAACGAATCAAGATCCATCGACTTTTCGCGCGGGTGGCCATTTAGCATTGCCACCATCGAATTGAAATTAGGCTGTGAAGTAAGACCGGACATCGAACTGATTGCCACATCAACGATATCCACTCCTGCATCAATAGCTTTTAGATAGGTTGCCGCCTGAATCGATGAAGTATCGTGCGTGTGGAGATGAATCGGAATGTCAATACGCTCACGCAAACTGGAAATCAACTGCTCTGCAGCCAATGGTTTCAGCAACCCTGCCATATCCTTGATTCCTAGCAGATGCGCCCCGGAATCCTCAATTCTTCTGGCCAGATCAAGGTAATATTGAAGGTAAATTTGGTGCGTTTGGGATCCAGTATATCCCCGGTATAACACATGCAGACCTCAGCAAGGCATCTGTCTCCTCCGCGTACTGTACGCAAACTGGGCAGCATGGCATCCAGCCAGTTTAGCGAATCAAATATGCGGAAGACATCAATGCCGTTTTCCCAGGCTTTCACCACAAACCGTTCAATCAGATTATTGGGATAAGCGGAATAGCCCACTCCATTGGATCCTCTTAACAGCATCTGGAGCAACACATTGGGCATGGCCTGACGGAGTTTCTGCAGGCGTTGCCAGGGATCCTCACGCAGAAAAAACGCATGGCCACGTCAAAGGTGGCTCCTCCCCACATCTCCACAGAAAACAAATCGCCTCCATGCATTTTGGCGTAGTTTTCAGCCGCTTCCAGCAAATCCAGCGTTCTCATCCGAGTCGCCAGTAAGCTTTGGTGTGCGTCCCGGTAAGTCGTATCGGTATATTGAATGGTTTTCTGCGCTTTAATCCATCCCAGAAACCCTTCCTGTCCAAGTTTCTTGAGCAAGTCACGAGTGCCCTCCGGGAATTGCTTACGTGATGTTTCAGGAATTTGCGGCTTTAGAAACGTTTTGGCCGGATCGGCCCCTTGATATCCGGATTGCCATTGACGATAACCTCTGCGAGATATTTCAACATTTTCGTTCCCCGGTCCCGCCATTTGGGAGGTTCCAATAATTCGGGGTGATCCTTGATGTAATTGACAGTTGCGGCTCCCTGACGGAACGTCTCGTCCTTAAGCAGATTCAGTAAAAAACCGATGTTGGTTTTCAGTCCCCTGACCCGGAATTCCCTCAAGGCGCGGTGCAGCCGGTCGGCGGCATCGGACAAAGTCCTGCCGCTGGCCGTTACTTTCACGAGCAGGCTGTCAAAAAAGGAGAAATAATGGCCCCCGGGTAGGCAGAACCGGCATCCAGACGAATGCCAAAACCTCCCGGAGAACGGTAAGCGATAATACTGCCATAGTCCGGTTTGAACTCATTGGAAGGGTCTTCCGTGGTTACCCTGCACTGGATCGCGTAACCTTCTTTATGGATGGAGGCCTGATTGTAAATCCCGATCTGGGGATCATTCAGCGCAAAACCCTGTGCGATCAGAATCTGCGAACGGACCAGGTCAATACCCGTAATCTCTTCCGTGATGGTGTGTTCCACCTGAATACGGGGATTCACCTCAATGAAATAAACGGACTGGTCCTGGTCGACCAGGAACTCTACAGTACCGGCATTGTTGTAATTAACACCCTGGCCTATGCGGATGGCATAATCATAAATTTTTTCAGTGTAGCCGGAATGATGGTCAGTGAAGGCGCAATTTCTACCACCTTCTGATACCTCCGCTGCACGGAACAATCGCGTTCAAACAAATGCACCAGGTTACCATGGTGATCTCCCAGCAACTGAACTTCGATGTGCTTGGGGTTCTCTATGAATTTCTCTATGAAAACGGTGTCGTCACCAAAGGCTGTCTTTGCTTCGCGTTTTGCCGTTTCAAGTGCTGCCGTAAAATCTTCCGCTGACCGGACAACTCGCATACCGCGACCTCCACCTCCGGCGGCAGCTTTTACGATAATTGGAAAACCAATTTGATTTGCAGCGGCAATCGCTTCTGCAGGATCCTCCAACGAAGAAATTTTACCCTCAATGATGGGGACTTCGACGCGTTGGGCAAGTCTTTTGGCCGCAATCTTATCCCCCACATTCTCCATAACTTCTGCGGCAGGGCCCCACAAAGACGATTCCTTCTTCCTGGCAACGCTTGACAAACTGGACATTTTCACTGAGGAATCCATAACCTGGATGGATCGCATCGGCACGGCAATATTTGGCGACACGGATAATTTCTTCAATATCCAGGTAAGGTCTTAACGGGTCGTCATCTTTACCTACCTGATAAGCTTTGTCCGCTTTATATCGGTGTAAGCTGTAACGGTCTTCAAACGTGTAGATCGAAACCGTTTCGATATTCAGCTCTGAAGCAGCCCGAAGGATGCGTATAGCGATCTCTCCACGATTAGCGACCAATAGCCTCTTAAACTTTTTCTTCTCGGGTCCCATTTGTTTCACGGATTCTGCGATTTACGATTCTTTGGTCTTGGCTAGGGCAAAATTAATAGTTTGAAAAGGAAGGTTGTTGTCTTCCGGTTTTTCTCTGAGTTTGTCACCGGGCTTAACTGGTGCTATCCTGCATAAAGTTAAGAATCAATGGGTGTAAAACATCGTATTCAAGTAAAACCCATCATGACCATAGTCACTATGGATCAACTCAAAGTGTGCATTTGGGATGGACCTGGCTATCGTCTCCAATTCCGCTGCCGGAAACAGGATATCGGTGTCGATACCGATGATCAATGATTTCGCCTGGATGGAAGCCAATGCGGATGAAATGCTTTCGCGACCTCGCGCCAGATGATGGCTATCCATTGTCCTGCTGAGCGACAAATAGGCTAAGGGTGTAAATCGGTTGCTCAATTTCAAACCCTGATAGCGTTGATAGGTTGCCGCCCGGTGATCTTGCAATACCGGCACAATGTCGCTTTGAGAAATTTGGTAGGTGTGAAAGTTGCGGTAGGAAATCATACCGATTGAACGAGCTGCGATCAGGCCCTTCTCCCCTGCATTGGGGCTTTCGTGCAGATACGTCGGGTCAGCCATCAGGGCCAGCCGTTGTGCTTCATTAAATGCTATCCCCAGGGAGAATGGTGCGGCATTGGTAGCAATCGCACAGAGATGACTCGATTGCCTCCGGCTCCTGGACAGCCCACTCCAGTGCTTGTTGCTCCCATGGATCCTCCCAGGATCAGTTCAATGTGGTTGATACCCAAATCGTCCCTTAACTTTCGGAAGCACGGACGACATCACCGATGGTGATCAAAGGAAAGGTACTGCCATAACGGGTCCCGGTTTCCGGATTGAGATGATCCGGGCCGGTAGAACCATAACAGGATCCAATGATATTTGCGCAGACGATAAAATAGCGCTCAGGGTCAAAGAGACGACCGCCGCCCCAGAACCCATTCCACCAATCCTGGGGATCTGAGTTGGCCGTCAAGGCATGACAAACCCAGATAACATTATCTCCACGATCATTCAGGGTGCCATAGGTACAATAGGCAATTCGCAACTCCGGCAAATAACCCCCACCTTCTAACTCGAACCGCTCTTCCAGATCGAAATATTGAATCGGTGCGGTAACGTTTGCCTTCCAGGCATTTCTTCCCTGAGCTGTCGATACTCCGTTTGCTGACATGGATGTTTGAGTTAAACCAGGATCCCCGCAGCACGGGGGGATCCTGTATCATGATTTTCAAATAAAGATCAGGCTACCCCTGAAGCAGCATGAACTTGTGAAAATGCCTGCTCCAGGTCTGCTTTGATGTCATCAATGTGTTCAATACCGGCAGAAATACGCAATTGATTGGGCAAAACGCCGGAAGCTTTTTGTTCTTCGTCCGACAGCTGCTGATGCGTCGTCGCTGAGGGTTGGATGATCAGCGTTTTAGCATCCCCACATTTGCCAGGTGACTGATCAGCTTCAGACTATCCACAAACTTGGTTGCATTCTCTTTATTCCCTTGATGGTGAAGGACAAAACACCGCCAAATCCATTTCGACGCAGGTATTTTACAGCATTCCCATAATAAGGACTGGACTTTAATCCCGGATAATATACTTCATCCACCAGAGGATGTGCTTCGAGCCATTCGGCTAAAGCAAGTGCGTTGTCCACTGTGCGCTGAACCCTTAAAGAAAGGGTTTCCAGTCCCTGTAACAATAAGAAACGCATTAAATGGACTCAAAGCGGGCCAAAGTCACGCAATCCTTCGACGCGTGCTCTGATGATAAATGCAATATTGCCAAATGGTCCGTCGGTACCGAATACATCCCAGAACTTGAGACCGTGATAGCCTTCGGATGGTTCTGTAAATTGCGGATACTTTCCATTTCCCCAGTTGTAGTTACCGCCATCGACAATGACGCCTCCGATGCTGGTCCCGTGTCCGCCGATCCATTTGGTCGCTGAGGCAGTCACAATATTGGCCCCCCACTCCAATGGCCGGAACAGATATCCTGCAGCCCCAAATGTATTATCCACTACCAAAGGAATTTCGTGTTGTTTGGCTACCCCACTGATGCCTTCAAAGTCAGGTATATTAAAACTGGGGTTCCCGATGGACTCCAGATAAATGGCTTTGGTATTTTTATCAATCAGGCGCTCGTAGTCGGAAGGCTTTTCTCCGGCAGTAAATCGCGCTTCAATACCCAGGCGTTTAAAAGCGACCTTGAACTGGTTGTAGGTCCCGCCATACAGGTTCGATGAGCTGACAAAATTATCGCCAGCCTGGAGGATATTGTTTAAAGCAATGAACTGGGCAGCCTGTCCTGACGCTGTCGCCAGAGCCGCCACGCCGCCTTCCAGGGCGGCGATGCGCTTCTCGAAAACATCCGGTCGTCGGATTCATGATGCGGGTATAAATATTGCCGAACTGCTTTAGGGCAAACAGGTTGGCGCCATGTTCGGAATTTTCAAAGGTATAGGAGGATGTCTGATAAATGGGGACTGCCCGTGAGCGGGTTGTTTGCTCGGCTTCTTCATAACCGGCATGGAGCTGCAGGGTCTCAAAGTGAAGTGAATTTGACATAATGTTATTGATTTAGAAATGTTTATAAAAGGTTAATTGAATGACTTAACAGGATCATGCCTTACGGGCCAGTTGGTACCAGAGACACTTAGGACTCTTTGGACGCCGGACTGACCGGCATTGGCATTACATACAACAACAGTAATCCAAGGTCATCACTGGATGTACCGGATACTGTTTTACAAACTTATTTTCAGGAAAATGTGATTTGCTCTGAAACATGAATGATTGCTTTATATGCCCAAAATTTTTGGCGGGATGTAGCACCTTGGTATTTCCAGGTTGCTAGGGTTTCACAGAGCCCGATCTCTCCACCCTTCGTTATAAACTCAATCTTAAAAGAAAGATCAATACTACAATATTACAACGCCTTTCATGATCATGCAACAATCAAAGTCAATTATTTCAATATTGATAAAATTTAGCCCGCTTTTTACAAATGATTCACAAAATCAGCTCTAATAATAGCGGAAAGGGCCAACCTTGAGCGCATGCTTCAATTCCGGAGCGGCATCATTCCAGGATTTTAATACCATTCCATCCAGCCGCGCGGAACTGATGATGTCGATTTGTTTTATCAAGTCAACGCATCATCATGTAAATAGCTGGTCGCAACCACCGGCATGACCATGGTGCCCGCCAAGGGAAAATGATTTGAGCTTGCCGGATTGAGTCCGAATCTCATCCAAATCCACGATCTGTCCTCCGTAAATACCACCTGTATCCAGTTGCGCTCATTCCAGTAGGGCCAATCCTGTTTCAGATTTAATCGCGCGTACTTTTTATCCGGCAAAACGTCGACGCCAATTCGCCAGGAAGGAAACGCTTCGTGGATATGGCGAATCATCCGGTTCACCTGTTGGGTCCGGTAAGTGTCCCAGTTTGCCCACATCAGGGTATCGGAGGGCGTTATGGCGATGGGATCAACTCCAAATTCTTTTTTGAAATTCCGGTGCAGCGGTCGCAATAACAATAATCCTGCTGCCATCCATCACTTTCCGGATAATGCAGATCTTCCAGTAAAATGGCTCTAACACCGTATTCACTTTCCAAACGTCGGTAAACAGCAATCCAAAACTCGTCTACCAGTTGCTCGGAGGGGCAAAAAAAACGGCCGGCTCAAGGACAGAAAACCTGGCCCACTCTGGAGGTGGCTCTGGCCAGGTCATTTTCTCCGACACCAGCGGACTCCCAGTTTCCTCCGATGGAATACACTTCAAGCCTGGGAACAAAGCTGATGGGATATTGTCCGGATAATTTCATCAGGAAACGCAATGGATCCCAACCAACCAAAACACCGGATTTTGGCGCAATCCCGGATGCGCATCGGGATAAATGGCGTACCCATCGTAAATCACCTTTGGAAAGATCACCTGTATACCTATGCCGACCATTTCAATCACCGCTTGCCGCAAGGCGACTGAATCCATATCCCCTAAGTCCAAATAGGCCCCATGAATGCCGAAGTAAGGTAAACCTCCGGAAAACTGATAGTCACGCGCAAGGGAATAAGCGGAATCCAGGGCAGCCGTCTGACCATTTTGTTGGAAGACCCGGGTCATCCTTTCTGCCTCGTCATGGTAACTGATGGTGGGTGTTCCGTAGGGCTCATTCAACAAAAAGTTTAATCTGTTTTAACTTGACTTGGGGCTTGCATCCACATAAACCGAATCCCGGTCAAAAGAAATAGGTACTCCCGGAAAAATGTTCCGTATGATCCAGTCCGATCCTTTTCCCCATCCGCATATCAACCAACCATCCGCCGGAATCGTGTCCGGACAGGATGAAAAGCGACTGACAATATCACCCCGGACCAGTGCCATAGTGCCCCAATGGATCCCGGTAGGCACCTGCTTAACTTCGGGCGTAAAAAGAATAAGGGTATTTTCTTTCGACACGCTCTTTAATTCGCCGGGACCCGGATCGATTTGGACTACATGCCCCAGTCGATAGGAGGCGTCTTCTGAGTTCGTACAACTTTGAATACCAAAGAGGGCCAACAAAAGAATTGACCACCGAAAAGCAAAGTTAATCTGCATGCGTCAAAGATATCAATTCATCTTCGAAGACTTCCAGATCAGTGCCTGCAAACCCGCAATTCAATTTAATTATACACAACCGCTTTTTACCAGAACAAACAGGAATACCATGTTCAAAATTAAAAGCCATAAGGAAAGAGGGATGCATTTCTGCTGCAGAAATTTGCAATACAAATTTTTTCGGATAATACCTCCTCTGCAATGACTTGGTCCATTTCCAGGACAGCTAAATAGTTCTTTTGATCTTCTCCGAAATAATTCCATTAAACATAAATTTTCAACAACAAGCGCACTGGCTTTATTTATTTTATAATCAATCCGGTATTTTATACTGTGTCCGTGGTCCAGCGGAATTTCGTCCATGTTTTCCGGAGTCAAATCCATTTCATTTTGATAATGTAAAAATGACTCAGCACATATTGTTTTAAATATTTAGCAGTTTCTGCATCCGAAACAAGGTCACCTTCCTGAATCTGGTAATACAATCGGGCTGCTTCATTTACCGTCCAGGGCAATTCCACTTCAACGGTAAGTTCATCTATTTAATGAAAATTAATGTATGTGTTTCCATCGGGTTATGACCTGCCACCAAATACCTAAATAACCTACCATTAAAATTAACGAGCAATAACCAGCCATTCATATTAGCGCAGTTTAAAGTCATTAGAGGGAGTTCCGGTCAAACATCGGCTGATGAATGGATAAATATCGGTTATGACATAATAATACGTGCCTTCCGGATATTCCGGTGTCACTCCGGTCCGTCCGTTGCATTCATCGAGATCTCCCAATCCGCTCACGTATTCATAGTCTGCAGTATAAATGCCTGAATAATTTCCACAGGGTGCCGTAATTCCATCACCAGGACGTTCACCGGATTTCAACCGGTAACTGGACGAAAATTTAATCAATGCACTTCGGCATTATCTGCATCAGAATACCCGTATTTATAATAAACCGGAAATCCATCCGCTGCATAACCAACCAGCGTCATTTTTGCCGCACGAAGCATTTAATTGCTCCAAATAAAGCATTGGGCTGCCATGGTAGTGATATTTCCCAGTAGGCTGTACATGGGCATTATTGCAGTCAAGTCCCAAATTTACGGACATAGCGTCCAGGTTCCAGGCCCAGTTCACATTGTTGAAGTTGATCGGGCGTGTATGTGGCCAAGGCTCTGCCGCTTCCGGATCCATTTCCACACCGTTTAACATCATTCCAAAGGAATACCTGGGGCCGGAAGACGGGTCAAACAACCAGGTTAATGTCCCCTTCTTACTGGGCTGCGTGGTGATGTGGTAAGTGGCTTGCTGAGGACGGATCGCATTGGGATTTAGCGCCCCGGCCTTGTTGCCAAATAATCCAACCAGGTGATCCGGAATGCCATTGGAGGTAATGGTGCGGTAGTTCCCCGAAACGGAAATGGTTACCTCACTATCCCACCCTAACGTCTCCGTACATTGCCCCCTGGACAAATCATAATCCTCCACATCCGTACAGGAACTGTGTTATTTATACCCGTTACATTCCCAAGTACCATGTCACTTAATTGTTGTTTATTACAAGCCTGTGGGAGGATTGCAAATAGGATAAAGCCCAAATAAATCAAAAATTTCATAGCCTGCATTTTATTTTTTAAAAAATCGAAATTGACCTTTAATAAGGGTCTTTTTTTAATGCCTTCTATTCAATTAGTCGACTTATAGCGCTTTATCCCTCGGCAGAACTCCTTTTAAAAGGTAAAGGGATTAAAAATTGATTATTAATTTATTTTCATCAGACGGATGGTTTCATGAAGTCCATCTCCGTCAACTTTTAATACGTAAACACCGGAGTGCATACCCGAAATATCAATTTGTCCGTAGGTTTTGTTCTTCCAGGTTACCGTTTTGATTAATTTCCCGGTGACATCATAAATACACATTGAAACAGCTCCACCGCTCATTCCACCCAAATCAACCGTAATATATTGCTGAAAAGGGTTTGGATAAACCTTGATGGCATGGCACCCATTTCGTTTCGTTCGCGGTTCCAGTTTAACCTCGCCGGAAACTTCACTGCAGTTATGCGCATGGAAAACATCCCTGTTTACGAACCGGGCAGCTGTATTCCGTTCAATGATATCTGCACCGGGTAGCTTCAATCCGATCCCTGTCCTCCTTTTTTAAATATTTATCGTATTTGTAAAAATAACGGTCTCCGTCCCGGAGATTGGTAAATTGTTTTTTCAGGATTTCCTGCAAAGTCTTGCCAAGGGAACTACCCTTGTTGTTTGTCTTCAACGAGCAAGCCTACCCACAGATCAATATCATCCACCGACGCATACATGGCTTTTTAATCCATTCTGCAAGGTGCGATCACGTGTGATATCCTGCCAGTCTTTTGCTTTGCGGCCGGTATAGGCATTACGCACGGTATTGTAATCCGGCAGTCCATGATCACGACCCCGCTGGATGTTCAAACTGGCCAGATCCAGACCAATGGCATTGACGCCGGACGGATCACCAAACAGCAGATTGCGTAACTTGGTCAACCAGAAATGGATCCACTTCGTATTGGGTCTGGAAAGCCAGTCCCTTCCAGAATGGCGTCAATTCCATTATTGGATACGACCTGCGGATTAAAAAATCCACTGACCAGATCGACGCTTCCCTGGCCGGATTCTTTACACCGGTCATCACGCAATAGCAGGTCCGGCGTCACCATCGTATGCCCCAACCGGTAGGCGGCTGTCGCAAATAAATTCATGATATCAGGCTGTATTTTATCATTGTACCCTTTCGGGCCGGGCAAGTTAACGCCAAGTGCCGGTAAAAATTCCTGATAAGTAACCGCCTGGATCAAAGCGCCAACTTCTTTCCGCGCCTCCTGGAAAATGGTCTCATCGTCCAACATGCCCTGGGCAACCAGCCGGTCACAGATTGCATTGTGTTCTCTGACAAACAGGGTGTGCAGTGCAGTGAGTCCCGGTTGCTCAGGCTGCACGCACATCCCCAGCCACGAAAGTCTTTACCGTGCCGCCGCCATCTCCGGCCATGGAGGGTGCATCCGGGTCAATGGAGGAATTGTATGCTCCGGTGAGGGTGTTGTAGGGAAGCAAATCTCCGGCGGACATTTTCATTTTACCCTGCGAATGGGTGCGTAGCCAATCCGTCCTTTCACTATTGGCTCCATAAACATTTGAAGCGTCGATCCAGGACGTGATCAGATTAGACTGCTGGCGGAAATCATTGGCACCTGTGGTCCATCATAGGCTTCCGACCGGAAAAAAGGAATTTCATTCTTGAACCACGATTCATCATCAGGTAAAGAAATTGGGACATACTCAGTATTCCCTTCGGGCGTCAGATCGATATCGTGATCAATAAATTGACCCCAGGTGAAAACCAGTGAACTCAGCCCTGCCTGACTCACCAAGTCGGACTTCTGTACACATAAACTATTGGAAATTGCCCGCGGAGAAGGTCTTTCTGGTCCGGCCATCGCATTCCAGTGGTCCTGGTCTCCGTACGCCGCCGGTAAAGATCTCAGCAGAGGAATGTCCGTAGCGCCCCATTCCTGATGCCCCTGGGTGCGGTTATTACAGGTCCCGTCCAGGCTCCGGTATGGACTATCCGGGCAACCCTGGTTGTTGTTTCGAGGCTCTCTCTGATCGTGCATTACCGGTTGTCCATTCACGGATATCCGGTGTCTTTTCTGAGCCATGAGAGGCATTTGTAAGGAGAGCAATCCAATAAATAGCAGGCTACGAGCTACGATTTGCAGTTCTTTCATTTTTACTACGATTTTTACCCCAGGAGAAGTTGTCTTAACCACCTGAGCGGATGATTGAATTAATTAGGATTATTTGGAGTAAAAATCAATGCATATCCGAGGATTTTGGAGGGTTGACCTTGCCTCTTCTACGAGACTCCGGGGGGCGTCTTAGCAGGTCAATGATCAATCCATTCACATGCTTCAACTGGTCCGGACGACAGATCTTTCGTATTTCATCAAAGTGCCGGTCATTGAGCAGGTAGATCTGCCGGGAATAATTCATGATGGAGTCCAGCAAAAGGGATTTTTGGTCCGATGCTTCATCTGGGAACAGGTAATATTGCTCACTGGCCTGCTGTAATTTTATCTGAAGCGGACGGATAGCTGTTCCATGCCTGTCCTTACTATCCAAGAAAGCCTGCATCTGGTTGTCATCAAATTGAAATATTTCGCGGATCTGACGGTCTTCCCTCCTTTGCATCGCTTCCTGGCTATTGCTCCCTGAGAAAACCGATGAGAATACAATGGCCAATAAGATAACATTGAGCACGGTGAGGACTCCCACGACAAGCAACAGTAGTCTGACTTTACTCATAATAGATGGATTTAACCGGAATCAGCTCGTATTGCTCCGTGGACTGGGCAGCGGTGTATTGGGTGGTCCTTTTCATCCGAAATTGGATAAGCAATGCATTGGCAGCAATCAACAAGAGCAGAGCTGCAGCGATTCCGATGATGGTGGTACGGCTGAATCGTAGATTCTGACTGGATACAAAGCGAACCGCCCTGGCTTCCAGGTTCAGCATCCTTTCTTCCGGCATGACCGCCGGCTTAGCATTTTCTAGCGCATTCAAGAGTTGTTCATTAGGTAAATCTTCAAGCATAATGTTTCATTTTGGTAACACATCCGGTTCCTGTCCGGCAAGGATTTTGACAAATTGGATTTTGCTCTTGCAACCAGGCTTTCCACGGCTTTCGAGGTTGTTCCCATGTAGTCAGCAATATCTGCGTGGCTTTCATGGTCAATCTTCGCTAAAATGAGCGCAGTTTTTTGATTCTCCGGTAATCGATTGATTGCCCTGAACAAACTTTGCATCGCTTCCTTACTTTCCAACACAATTCCCGGATGCCTGAAATCTCCAGGTTCTTCTCCCCTCCAGGGAAGCGATTTGCATGCTTCTCTTTAGGCGGCTTCTTGATTTGATGTGGTCCCGCACCTTGTTCATGGCTATGCGATATACCCAGGTCTTGAGGGATGACTCCCCCCTAAACTGTCTTACGCCATCCAATGCACCGAGCAAAGTATCCTGCACCAATTCTTCCGCATCTTGCTCATTTTGCACATAACTCAACAGGAAATTATATACCCATTCTGCTACACACCGTGCAAACCGCCGGACTTCTGCCGTCTCAAAAGCCCTCAACTTCTCGATATCAATAGCTTGTTTGATTGAAACTTCGGTTGTTATTGATCCATATTATCGTGATAGTAGACAAACGCAG
This sequence comes from Lewinellaceae bacterium, assembly GCA_020636355.1. Classification (GTDB taxonomy): domain Bacteria; phylum Bacteroidota; class Bacteroidia; order Chitinophagales; family Saprospiraceae; genus JAGQXC01. The sequence continues at coordinate 275,187 of JACJYB010000005.1, forward strand.
ATAAAACCCTCGCTTAATACATATTTTTTAAAAAAATAAGTAACGAGGTTAATATTTAAGCGTAAGAACGCCTGAACGGGGTGTTAAGAGCAGCATAGACTTGGATGAGCAGTAGATCCGATCCCGTTTACAGAAGGAATTGAATCTTTCTGCTTGATTGCTCATCGCTAAATCACTGGCTTAAAAGGCATCACCTGGTCGCGGTCAACAATTTCGTCATCAAAGCGATTTGCCATCGTCTGGATGCAGGAATATTATTCATCAGACGTGCTGTTGAATTATTTATTGGACCGGTCTCACCACCCATTATGGCAGTGATCCATTGGTTCAGCGGTCGGTCTTTCTGATCATCGAGCTTCTGAAGCCAATCGGGATGGACTGCCCAGCCAAAATCGTTGGCTACTCGCCAATTCAGAATGTCCAAAACAGAAGGTTGATCCTGATCCCATCCTGCTTCATAGACTTTGCGTGCAAAGGATTCTGTAGATTTATCCCCTTGCGCGGCAAGGGCCCTGTACAGTAAATAATTGCTTAACCTTTCCTCCGGATCATGCGGTTTACCAATCCCCAGATTTTCTGGCCACATTAAAGATTTATCCGCCCAGGAAACCGCTTGGTTGTTTTTCCCTTTTTTCAGCGCGTCCAGGCTCAAATTTAAGGTTGCCTGGTCCCATAGTGCTTTACCATAATGTGCTCCTTCAAATGGAAGTATGGTGGTTTCCTCGAGCAGCTGGTAGGCTTTTTCAAATTGATTGTTCAACAGAAAAGCCTGCACAATCGAAGGGGTCAACCGGAAATCCTTCGGAAATTTTTGATAAGCTTCTTCCGCCCATTTCAGAGCAGCTGCAGCGTCACCAGCCTTGAGGTAAAAATCAAGTAATGCGGTATAACTTCGCCAATCCGGCAATAATTTGAACGCCCGCATCAGATCACTCTCTGCCCCACCTGTCTGGGATTCATCAAAATCAAACCGGGTCAGGTAGAAAGCTGCATTATCCGCTGATGATCCGCATAAATCAAAGTGCCTGCGGGCCACTATCGGGTTATCCATGTACCAGGCTATCAAGGCCCGGTAATAATGCAATTTCCAGTGGTCGTTATAGGCCAGCATCCGGTCCAATTGAACCGCTGTCTCCGGCCGGAAAGGGAATATATAATCCGTCGGTGCTAACAGAAAAGCAGTTTGATAGCTCTGGGTATTTTGGCCCAACTTCTTCGACCACCCATCCATATGCAAGGCAACGAGTGGATTATCCCGGTATGGCTTGACAATTTCCATGGCCTGACCTATCTCTCCTAATTCCGCATAGGACAAAGCTAATTCCAGATACGTATCTGCGATGAATTCGTTGGTGACCACTTTGTCAAGCAGCCCGGCTCCAGGGTGGGAGGAATTTATGATGTGCAACTCTACCCGGGCAAGGTGAAACAATGGAAATTCAGTGATCAGATCTTCCAGCACCTGTTCCGCCTCTTCATTCCGATTTAACCGATGCAGCGCCTTCGCCTCCAGCCAGCGCCCGGTAGCATTCAGGCCATCGTACCGCAAGGCTCTCTTTGCAAAATCCAGGGCCTGTCGGAAATTTCCTCGCGTATAGTGAATCTTGGCCATCTGTAGATTCGCAGGCATGGCAAATGCCGGATCCTTGGCAGCAACACTAAATCCGTCCAAGGCATCATAGTCCTTAGCGGTTGTTTTTGAAAGCACACCGAACAGATAATTAGCTTCTCCATCATAGGTATTCCAGGCCATCGCCTTGCGAATCCAATGCCGGGCTTCCTCATAGCGCATCTGTTTCAGGTGTAATTCGCTCAATGCATTCATAGCCGGGACAAGCGTCGAATCTTGCGCCAGTGCTTGTTCAAGGGTTTCCCGGGCATGATGGTAGTCTTTTGCCCGCAATTGCTGCAATCCCCAGAGGTAAGTTGCAAATGCAGCATCAGACCGGAACCCATCCAGTGGACGGCTCAGAATTTTTTCCTTCTCTTCGGACGTGGCATAATGCAATCCGCCCTGGTTGATATCAATGGTAAAATCTTCGTTTTCAGCATCCAATGACCAGGAGTGAACTTCCATTGGTTTTAAATGCAACGTTTCTCCTACAGCTTTTCTGCCGGCAATGAATAGGGCCACCGGGTAATCTCCCTCTTCGACCGGGCTAAACTGGACGTTCAGCTTTCCATTTTCTACCTGGGCAAAAAGGGCGCCTGTCTCATTCGCGAAAGTAAGTCCTCGCATTCCCTGGATTGGATACCAGTGCTCTCGAAATTGCTCGGTAGCCATTGGAGCAAAGTCCTCAACGATAAATGGCGAATGGGAAGGTAACGTCTGATTGTAACCCAGGCCGCTCTGCAATTCCGTATACTGCCCTTTACCCAGTTCCGGATCAGTCAGCAAATCAACCCAAATGGCTCCATCACGGGCTAACGACCAATACCAGATCTTTTTGCCCAGTTTATCTGCAAACGGGGACCAGTGCACCATCCCCCAGTTTTCGGAAGGATAATAGGCGCCATAAAAGTCCGTGGCTTGCCCCAACACATGGTAAGAGTGACTTCCTCCAAAATCATTATTGCGATAGTACGAAAGATCGATGGCTTGCTCATTGACCGGATAGGGCCCCGGAAGACCATCATGGAATATTTCATGCGTACCTGGATAGTTGACCTGCAGATCACTGGCTACATCAAAAGCAGCATTGGACCAGTGATAAGATAATACCGGTAAATCATTCTCATTGTGCCAGGTACCATTGGTCTCAAAGCTGGCTTGATCCGCAGGCAACCGGATCTCAATCTGCCAGTAGGTGTGTCCGGTTCGGTTGGGTGCGCCCACAAAGCAACTGACGCTACCATCCGCATTATTGGTTGTCAGGTAATCTACCGGGGTGGCCGTGTTGACCGTATGACCATACGATCCAAAATTAAACTCAATCCCTCCCGAAGTCCAGGGCCCTCTGGACGCAATGTTGCGAAACTTGACCACGGGATTGTAGTACACAAAGTCCTTTCCGGAAGATTTGATAAATGCCCCCAAAACCTTTCCTCCAATCTGGGGCGCCACATAAACCTTGATGTATTCATTCTCAAGGACCACAATCTGCCAATTCTGCGCGGATGAAGTTTTTGTATAACCGTCAAAATGGTAGTAAGGGTAATTGACATCCATTTTCGCAACAGGATTAGGGTCACCAAATCCATAGGTTGGAATAGGCATAGACTCCACACGAATTGAAGCTTTTTGCGCCCACAATAGGGATAAACCGGATACGGTTATTCCCATTTGTATGAGGAGATATGCAATAAAGGTCTTGCCGTACATGAAATTGAAGTTTCACCCAAAATAGGCTTACTGGATCAGTTAACCAAGATCACGAATGCATTTGGCATTCAGTGACGTCAACTGTGTTCAGATCATGCCAACAAAAAAAAAATTGGGCAAAAAGGGTGATATCCAGGTAACTTATGGCACCTAATGAAAACGACACCAATGACTGATCTTTCAGACGTCGATGGCAACCTGCAGCGAATGCTGCATTTTGAGACCTGTTATTTGGAAGTTTTTCCGGCATTTGCCGCTTTTGTTCATCAAAGGGGAGGACACCTGGAGGCGGCAAGGGAGGTATTCCAGGAAGCGCTGTTGATCTATTATGAGCGAATGGTCCTGCAAGCCTCCATCGAAGGCAACCATAAGTATCTTTATGGCATTTGCCGACATGTTTGGCGAAGAAAAAACCGCCATTCCGGCACCCATCTCTCGGAACTCACTTCCTCTGAAATCGCAGATACGGACGGACCCTATGAGGAACCTTCCAGCCATAAGTTGAAAGCCCTTCTTTCCCGTGTTGGAGAGCGCTGCATGGAATTATTGACTTCCTTTTATTACCACAACCAAACCATGCAGGAAATTGCACATGCCTTTGGATTCTCCGGTGAACGGTCTGCCACGGTTCAGAAATACAAATGTCTGGAAAAGGTCAGGGAGCATGTTAAAACTAAAAAAATGACCTATGAAGACTTCCTGGCGTAGACTAAGGCAGATCGAAAAATTCCTTACCGGAGAGGTAACTCAAATGGACTCAGATCTTTTCCGTGCCCGGCTTGATCGGGATGAGGATCTTAAGTCAGACCTGTCGGTTCAGCGGCAGGCTTACCAGGTAATTCGGGATTATGCCAGAAAGCAGGTGCAGCAGGAAATTGCTGCAATCGATCAGCGCCTGTTCAATGGTGGTCAATCCCAGGAGTTCCAGCGACAGATTCACCGAATATTTTCCTGATTTCTTAACCAGTTCACTCCATTTATGAAAACATCATCGGTAATCCCGATGGTCATTGACCATATGGGATCGGTCGAACGCGTCTTCGACATTTACAGCTTATTGTTAAAGGAGAGAATCATTTTCCTCGGTTCGGGGATTGATGATCAGATTGCCAATGTGATGGTCGCTCAGCTTTTGTATCTAAATAGTCAGGATCCAACACGCCAAATCGACCTTTACATCAATAGTCCCGGGGGCTTGGTTTATGGGGGCATGGCTATCTACGATGCCATGCAAATGATATCTGCTCCGGTTGCCACCTATGCGGTTGGCTTTACCGGAAGCATGGCAACCGTATTGCTTTCTGCCGGGCATCCGGGCAGGCGATATGCTTTACCTCAGGCCACCATTCACATGCATCCTACCGGAGGAGGCTCCAAAGGGTACACCGAAGATGTACGGATAGCCACCCGGGAGCAGGAACGATTACAAGCCCAGTTGTTCCATTTGATGGGAAAACACTGTGGTCACCAGGGTTCCGAGATCGAGCAATATTTTCTCAGAGATCGCTACCTCAATGCCATTGAAGCAAAAGAATATGGCCTGGTGGATGAAGTCCTCGGCGATGTTTCCAACCTTGTTTTTATTGAACCCACGTTGCCGGTTTTCCGGTATCCACAGTCGCCGAGTTAATGGGAGGAGGTCACCACCGGGCTTGGCTTGAATCCGATGCGGTGGGCGATGACTTCCCAGGGACCGTTCTGTGCGTCCAGGGGATGCAGGTAAGGCATCCAGGGGCCCGTGGTATCCTTCTTCCGGTAACCTACCTGTGCGCCAGCCGTGGTGCAGGTGATCGTCCAGCCTTCATCAGTCAATACCAATTCAGGAGTTGCCGTAACCGGTTGAATTCTGCCAGGCCAGAAACGCTCCAGCAATTCGCCTTCGGGGAGGAGTCCCAAATCACCATAGGCAACCTGCCAATTGTTCCAGGCTGAACGCATTTCTGCCAGCTTCCCGGCATACGCAGTGTCCATGGCCAGATTATGGAATTCATATGGATCCAGTCTGGTATCAAATAATTCTTCTCGCGGTTTTGAGGTCCGGAACCATTGTGCCTGCCATTCATTCAATGTCACTGCATCCCGGCCATGAAGCAGGGACTTCATGCTGTTCATATTTTCACGGTAAGCTACCGGCAGGTAATAGCCCTTTTCAGGCATCAGATTAAGGAGGTATTTATACCGGTCATCCCTTACGGCACGGATGCGGTCGTATTCAGAATCAAACCGGTCGGAGGCGGCATAAATATATTTTCGGGGTGCGGCTTGATAGCTGCCATCAAAAGCCTGCCCCTGGATCCAGGCGGGAGGCTGAACACCAGCCCATGAGAAAGCAGTTGGTGCCAGGTCCACAAAACTGATCAGCTGGCTGTCGATGGTACCGGCACCATGCTTATCCGGATAACGGATGATCATAGGCACCCGGATCCCACTATCGTAGAGTAAACGCTTCTCTCTCGGAAGCGGTCCACCGTGATCTGAATACCACACCACGATGGTCTGATCGAGTAGTCCATCACTTTCTAGTTGGTCCAGGATAACACCTACCTGCTTATCCATCTCGATGATATTCGAATAATTCCGGCGGATATCAACCCGGGTTAAAGAGTCATCTACAAGATAAGGAGGAACCTTTACCGGCATGTCTTCCGGAACATTCCAATACCAATCCGCCGAATCCACATCGCCCTGATATTTAGACCCGTCGGTAGCTGGATCACCTGGAAAATTTCCATTGTATCGCAATACCGACCGGTGGTAGGGTCCAAAAATCTGGCTTTCATGGGTCACGTCGAAATTAAACACAGCAAAAAATGGTTGCCCTTCGCCCCGGTTTCTCCAGTGGGCAAAATTGCTGTTTTCATCCCAGGCGGTCTCCGTCGGTACAAATTGATAATCTGTCTTACTGTTATTGGCACAGTAATAACCATTTTCCCGCAATATCTGGCTCATCATCTTTACCTCTGGAGGTGGCACACATTCATACAATTTTAATCCTAGTCCTTCCAGGTATTGTTTGTTCCATTGGACCCGCATGTGGTTGGCGCCTATACTGGCAGGGTACATACCGGTACAGATGGCAGCACGGCTGGGCGCACAGACACCATTCACAGAAAAAAAACGATTATATCGGACTCCTTCTGCTGCCAGCCTGGATAAGTTGGGCGTTTTTACAGTTGAGTCTCCAAACGAAGGAAGATATGGACTAAGATCTTCAGCGACCAACCACACAATATTAGGCCTGGTAGGAGTTTGTGGTTCTTTCAAAGCGCTTTGGCAGTGCAAAAAGAATGCAATCAACCCGAACAGATACAGCATTTGACGCATGATACTCCGCGATGTTTTATGTAATGTAAGCATAATGTGATTAATTCCGGGCGACGTTAAAATGTCCAGCTTTTCTGCCTCATAGTATAATAAAGCAACAGCATTCCCAGTTAGTATCCCATAATCACCACTTCAAGCATCTGTCCACAGGCAATGTGCCGGGTTATTAATTAATGCTTGGGTAACATTGTCTTAATCTTCGCGAATTAATCTTGTACCATTAAAATCTCCCCAAGGATAAGGCATACGGCGTTTGGGCGCCTCTGAACTTTGAATTGGTCGAACGATAAATATAAAACACTATGTTATACACCGGTTTATACGTTCTTTCTCTCGGTTTTGTCATTTTCATCCGTTCCAGAGTCAATCGTCCCAGAAATGTGCTCTGAACAAAACGACATCCAAAACTGCTAATGGCTGATTCCTCTAGACCAAACAGAAATCATACGGCTAATTACCGATCAGCCACTCCTCCCGGGAGAATTCGAATTACCAAAAAAATAGTCCTTATTTATCAGGGTCTTACTTCCTGACCGAGCGCTATGAGATTAGCAAACAGCCGGTAAGCTCCAGGAACTCCCGCTGGTAATTCCCGGAAAAAGACAATCCGGTATACACAAAATATCCTTTGCCATAAGGGGCTACCAATAAAGCCCCATCGGTCGCATTATTATCTCCGGAATCCTTAAACCGCAAGATGGGTGTATATGCCTTATCCCATTCTGAAGGAAAATACAAACCTCTTTCCTGAACCCATCCGTCAAAATCGGCCATCGTTATTTGATTTGGAACATTAAGCACCGGATGCTCCGGCGCCAAAAACTGTGGTTTAGCATCCTCTTCGGTAATCCGGTCATGACTCAACGTAAGCGGGTAAGGTCCATATTCATTGACCTTCAGACCACTGGTCGTATTGTATTGAACAATAAGGGTTCCGCCATTATTGACATATTGGAACAGTTCTGGCATTTGAAATGCCAGTTTATCGACGGTGTTGTAGGCACGGATGCCCAGAATTGCAGCATCGTAGTTGCTCAGAAGATTGTGATCAATCTGATTTTCACTGATTGTCGTAATGGAATATCCAAGTTGCTCCAGGTATTTGGGCACTTCATCGCCCGCTCCCATAATGTAGGCGATGCGTTGTCCAATGCGATGCGCATCCATCCGAACCAGCCGGGCTACTGAAGGTTGCGTCACGGTTTGGGTAGGAATATGGTCATAGCTGATTTGTTGCCAGCTCCGGGCATACCGGTCTTCACCGATCATCACATAAGCTTCAACTTCATCGACGACCGGATGGTCAGGCGGTGTAACCAGAAACTTAAACCGTGCTTCCCCACCCTTGCGTTCGATGGTGAAGGGTTGTTCCACCGGGTCCACCCTCCAGCCGTCCGGCACGGAAAGTCCCACGTTCCCGGATAAGTTCGGTGCTCCGGCCTTAACCGTCACCTCAATATCTTTGGCATGATCATCTGGAAAAATGACGGCAGGCTCCTGCAGGTTAACATAGGCTGGGGCTATGATCTCAAAAGGTTGATATACTTCAGCTTTTACAGGATCGCGATGCTTGTGCACAATCGTCTTTTCGATAGCCCAGTCCTGACCGGCCAGATTCATGTGAAATACTACACGGAACAAATGTGGCGTTTCGGGTAGACCGATAAGCATGGTATCTTTTACCTGATAACGGCCAACCAGTGGTTCCTCATTGAGCCAATATGGATTGGTGGCGAGCAGCTCATCAGGAATGTCCACGTTCCAATTCATCGTAAAATCCTGGTTATTTTTCAACTGAAGGGATAAAGTACTATCTGCTCCATTAGGCTGAATTTCAATTCCTTTGAGGATCAGTGGGGCATTGCTGCGGTTGATGGCTTCAATCGATAGACTTACAGGTGTCCCCGGCACTCCGCTGTCATCACCGGTCGTCGCTTCCAGGAACAGTCCCATACAAGCCGATAATATGCGGTCTATTTCGGTCAATTTCCGAGTCTTGTAATAATGATCCGGTAATCGTTGTATGGCTTGTCTCAAATCCAGAAGTGCTGAAACCGAACCTGCAGGGTTGGTCGGATCAAATTGTTTTAATAACGCTTCCACCATAGGCTGAATCGATGCTCCACCAGGTACTCGAGACCAGGTGGTGTTGATTCCACTCATAAAGTCATCGCCCTGAGGTGCATCTCCCTTAACCAGTTCCAGGTATTCATCCTGCTCGCCGCGGCTCCCCATAACGCCAAATCCCTGGCATTTGTGCATGCTTCTGCTGGCAGCAGAAATCTCGGTATTGGAGAGTCCCCGCAGAGGATAATAGACTCCAATATCCACCTGACTCAGATCTTTATCCTTTGCTGCTGCTTCCATCGCTTCCCGGCTTCCGTAAAACCACCAGGAAGTATTCCAGAATACCCGCTGTGGTTGCCACACACTGGTATACTTTAACTGTTTGGGAAACTGATGTTTATCGCCCACCTTATCGAATGCTTCAACGCTCAACATGGCTGAGGCCGTATGATGTCCATGATTGGGTCGTTCCGTTGAGTTTGAAAACCGGTTGATCACCACGTCTGGTTTCACATTTCGCCAGGCCCAGATGACATCATTCAGGATTTCATCATGCCCCCAAATACGGAATGTTTCCTGCGGGTTCTTGGAATATCCAAAGTCATTGGCGCGGGTGAATCGCTGGTTTCCCCCGTCGATACGCCGTGCGGCAAGCAGTTCCTGCGTCCTGATGACACCCAATCCTCCCGGATTTCAGGACCAATCAGATTTTGACCGCCATCGCCTCTCGTCATGGATAAATAATACACGTCATATTTCCGCTCGTTAGCCAGGTAGGCAATCAGACTGGTATTTTCATCATCCGGATGGGCTGCCTGATAGACGACCGTTCCCAGCACGCCTAATTTTTCCATCATGCCATAGATGTCTCCGCTGGAATATCGCTTGGGAGCCTGAGCGCTCACCGAAGTGATCACCACAGCGAGGCAAAGGATTAAGGTTATTTTCCTGTATGCATTCATAGTGTTGCGATGTTGAGGCTAAACAAATGTACCGCAATTCGATAATTATATTTAATCGTACCTGGCAATTGCCTCTTTCTTAACATAGCTTTAACCATGCACTGAAGTCAGTGGGGCAGGATTCCAGTATTCATCGAAAAATGTAATCAATCTTTAAGTATTTCAGTATATTATGCATTATTATTGATGAATATATTGGAGCTGTTTCCTTGATTGAGCTTGGGTAAGCGTTACCGTGAAAGTCCATTAAATGGATAAAGATCATACCGGCACAAAGACATTTGAATGGGTTGACCTCCATGAATGCCATAATGTGGTTACTCTGGATTTGATCAAACACGCACTGGAACACGCCAACATACCCTACCGTATCCTTTTTGAAAATAGCCTGCGGATGGGTAACGCCGTCATCATGGGGTACCAGGGAGCGATGGTACAAGTAGATGTTTACGATTGGTATGAAGCAGAAGAATTACTCCATGCACTTCATTTGCTGGAGGAAAAACCATACGGCAAGGAAATAAACCCTTTTGTTCAATTTACTGACAAGATAACGCGGAATATTCCCTTCTTCAACCGATTACAAATACCCTATCGTTTACTCATCCTGGCAGCATGTTTCTTTATTCTTCTCTATCTGACCCTGGTTTTCCTATCTATATAAATCCATAAATTATGGTCAGCAAAAGAACTGAATTACAAAAGGTTATTCGGATGCAATTATTCCTTCGATTGTAGTAATTTTCGGTTATGGAGGTAACAGACAAGCCGGCTCACTTACGTAGCATCCTGATTCGCATTGTCGTTGCCCAATTTTTATGTACTTCGCTTTGGTTTGCTGGAAATGCGGTACTATCCGGATTGACCACGGATTTTAACCTGGGTAACAAAGCGTTAGGTCATCTGACTTCAGCGGTTCAGTTAGGGTTCATTTGTGGCACCCTGGTCTTTGCGATTTTGACCATAGCTGACCGATACTCGCCCTCCCGCGTATTTTTTTGTTTGTGCGACTGCCGGAGCGTTGACAAATGCATTGATCACTACCGGACAACAAAATCTTTTCACCCTCTCCGTATTGCGGTTTGCAACTGGATTTTGCCTGGCTGGAATCTATCCGGTAGGTATGAAAATTGCAGCAGATTATTTTGAAAAAGGACTAGGCAAAGCACTTGGCTTCCTGGTCGGCGCGCTGGTTTTGGGAACAGCTTTTCCCCATGCCATCCGGCAATTTTCAGGAGGTTTGCCCTGGAAGGTGGTCTTTTTATCCACCTCTGCCCTTGCACTGCTAGGGGGACTGATTATCCGGTACACTGTTCCGGATGGACCCTATCGGAAACGAGCGGACAAACTACACTGGAATGCGGTATTTACGGTATTTAAAGGCACCAGGTTTCGAAGTGCTGCCTTCGGTTACTTCGGTCACATGTGGGAACTCTACACGTTCTGGGCGTTTGTCCCGGTGATTCTGTTAGCGCATCAAAATGCATTTAACTACTCGCTGCCTACATCAGGAACCGCCTTTGCCATCATTGGCATCGGCAGTCTCTCCTGCATCGCCGGCGGGTTGTGGTCCCAATCCATCGGTCCTAATAAAGTAGCTGCCCGGGCATTAGCTGCCTCAGGCATTTGTTGCCTGACCTCACCGCTCGTATTAAACCAATCAAATCCTACCCTGCTGATTTGTTTTCTATTATTTTGGGGATCGTAGTCATTGCAGATTCGCCTATGTTCTCTACTCTCGTGGCGACCAATGCACCACAACAATCCAGAGCTACCGCATTGACCATAGTAAATTGCGTTGGTTTTTCGATTACAATCCTTAGTATTGAATTATTAACGCAATTAGCTTCCACCTGGGACTGGAAATGGATATACATGATCCTGGCCCTGGGTCCCTTACTGGGCTTATGGGCTTTGCGAAATGATGCGACAGAACGTATTAAACCATAACCTTTCACAAAGCTTCAACTGTCATTTAGGATGAAAAAACACACCAAAAACTATTCCCTTACCTGATAATTTTATTATTCCTCAGTTTAAACACAAATGCCCAACAAGCTGTAGTGCCCTCATTTGAAGCGGTATTGTCCCTGCAATCCGTGCGCAATGCTACGATCTCACCCGATGGCAAGCAGGTAGTGTATGAAGTAACCTCTACCGATTGGGAAGACAACCGGTACGACACTGAGCTTTGGCTATCCAGGGATGGCGCTACTCCATTTCCTCTGACAAATAATGCCAAAGGAAATAGTAATAACGCCAAATGGTCCCCGGACAGTCAATGGATTGCCTACCTAACCAAAAAAAGAGGACCATACCCAGATTTATGCGATGCGGCTCGCCGGCGGAGAATCATTTCCGGTTACGAACTGTATGGGTGATGTTCAGGATTTTGAATGGTCACCGGACGGGAAAAAGCTTTTATTCCTCCTTGCCGAAGATAAAGAGAAAGAAAAAAAAACGCGCAGTTCCAGATTTGGTGAATATGCAGAAGAAGATGCGGAATTTCTTCTCTCCCGTTTGTGGATAACGGCCTTTGAGCCTGAAGACTGGGAAACCCAAACCTGGCCGGGCAAAATCCAGGACAGTGTAAAATTAAAGCAAAAAACCAGGATCCTGCTTGACAGTGTCCCCTATACCATCAGCCGGTTTTTTGTGGTCCCCGGATGGAACCCGGGTGGCCATCCAGCATCAACCGGACCCGATGATCAATTCATTTTTCCACTCCGACATAGCGCTTTTGGATCCCGCATCCGGAATAGTCACCCCGCTTATCCATAATCCAAGCTTTGACGGCCTGATAGACTGGTCCCCGGATGGGCAATCCATCCTGTACCAAACAGCCTTGGACGACTCCACATCCAATTATTACCGCAATGGCGAATTGTATATCACAGACCTGACAGGTAAAAAACGAACCAGAGTTGCAGCAAATTTTGATGAAGAGTTTTCCAGCATGAACTGGGTTGAGAATGGTATTTACGCCACCGCTTATCAGAAGACTCGTAGGATGTTGTGGCGTATTGACCCGGCCCTTCCTGATGAGGTACAGGCGTTCATCACCAGCCCCGACCGCATCAACGATTTTTCGATTACGGAGGATGGCAAGCATCTTGCTTACATAGGATCTTCACCGGATCAATTGGATGAGATCTATGTCAAAGCAGCAGGACAACCTGAAATCCAAATCACACACAACACCAACCAGATCAGTGGCTGGAAGGTGGCCGATGGGGACGTCATTCAATGGGCCAGTAAAGATGGTGCACAGATTGAAGGGGTCCTGATGAAACCAGCCGATTACAATCCGGCTAAAAAATACCCTTTACTGGTGGTCATCCATGGAGGCCCGACCGGGATTTCATTACCCGCACCGCTCACTTCCTATGTTTACCCCATCACCCAGTGGCTGGCAAAAGGAGCACTTGTTCTAATGCCAAACTATCGCGGATCAGCGGGTTATGGAGAAGGCTTCCGATCACTGAATGTACGTAACCTCGGAGTTGGCGATGCCTGGGATGTCCTTTCGGGTGTGGATTACCTGATAGAAAGAGGCATGGTAGATCCGGACAGCATGGGCTGTATGGGATGGAGTCAGGGAGGATACATATCGGCTTTTCTTACGACCAATACCGATCGTTTTAAAGCCATATCCGTAGGGGCCGGCATATCCGACTGGATGACCTATTACGTAAATACGGATATTCATCCGTTTACGCGTCAGTACCTGAAATCCACCCCTGGAGTGATCCGGAATTTACGCTTTGACCTCACCCATCACAACCATCAACCAGGCCAAGACCCCTACGTTGATCCAGCATGGAGAATTTGACCGTCGGGTTCCGATCGCCAACGGGTATGAACTCTATCAGGGACTGCAAGATGTCGGTGTACCCGTTAAGATGATGGTTTACAAAGGTTTTGGCCACGGCATCACCAAACCAAAAGAGCGTCTTGCAGCCACCTGGCACAACTGGCAATGGTTCGGGAAATACATCTGGGGCGAAGAACTATCGATGCCTGAAAAGTAAGTGGCTGCATGCAGTGTGGTCAACTACCGGCTGAATTTTGGGTGTGCCGATAAGCTCCCTGCGGAGTTGCTTCTCAGGTCCACAATTTGCCTTTCACCGGATCAGGGTAATCGTCCCCTGGTCCCGCACCCCACCATCAGGAGTCAAGCCATTCATCCGGAATACATAAACCCCTACCGGTGCCATCGACTGCCCTACCCTGCCATCCCACGAAGCGGAAGGGTCCCGGGTAGAAAACACGAGGGTGCCCCAACGATCCCAGATCTGCCATGAAAAAGTGGATAACGTACAGTTGGTTTGAATGGCCAATACATCATTGTGTCCATCCCCATTTGGGCTAAAAATATTGGGTACATAAACGCGGCAATCTTCACAATATCCGGCTACTACTTGCATACTATCCCGGAATAGACATCCTTGATCCAGGTAATCCAACCAATAAACCCCAGGCCCGTCCAGAATATGGTGAGGATTTATACTGCCATCATCCCATCCCACGATATCATATGGGATGTCAAGCTCTAATGTCTCACCTTCACACAAAGAGAGATCATCAGGTAGTACCGGCTGAAAAGAAACCTCCTGAACAATGGTGGTATCCTGAACCACACACCCACTGTCCTGGATGGCAACCCAATACGTACCCGCCTGACGGATGGAATACGGATTTTCCAGCGACCCATCCTGCCAACGAAAATCAAAGTCTCCGGGAAGTGAAATAACGATGGAATCCCCAGGGCACAACAAAGTATCCTGAGGTATATCCAAACCCTCAACCCACTTTGGTTCTACAACCATTGTATCGTAGAAGGTGCAATTACCGCGCTCTATCTGCGCCCAGTACTTCCCGGTTTAGTAATCGTATACAGCGAATCCGTGGATCCATCCTGCCATAAAAACGGTCACCCAGCGATCCAAGGTCCATCCGGATGGCATCTCCTGCACATAGAAGGGTATCGGAAAGTAAAAAGTCGAATCCTTGGATGAGGGTGGGTCAGGAAGTACGAGGGGATTGTTTAAGGAGTAACTAAATCCACTTACTATCTTAATATCCGGATTTTCTAAATAAAATCTATCTACAAATTGACAAAGTTGAGCGGTTTCATTCGGCCTTAATATCGCACTTAATTTTCTACTATTAGATATATATACTAATCCGTCAGGGCCAATAACCATATGGGATCTTAAACCTACACCAAAACCTTTTTCAATAAATTGTTTTGATCTCAAAATCGAATCCTGATTTAACACATTTACATTATACTGATAATATAAAGTGCTTGTATCATACTGTGAAGCAGACAATGGGTGAGCTGTTTCACCAATATACACTTTAGATCCATCCGGAGAAAAACAACCAAAACTCTGAGATAAACTGTCCTGCGCAACTTCCAACGAAGCTAGAAATTCTAGTTTCCCAGTATTCTTATTAAATGAAAATAGTTCAGCGAAATTATCTTTTCCTCCACATGTTAATATTCTACTCTGATCTAATGATACACTTAAGCTTCCTTCGGGAAGCAACGTTTTATAAGTCATATTTGTCCCTACTATATATGATCCAACATCAGAAAAAACAGGTTCGTGAATTCCCTTGTCATCAATTTCAAATGCAAACGTATCGATTTGAATTCATTTCGTGAGAGAGTAACCAGATAGAACCACATACTCCTCTGACTAACACTAATTTACCAACAAGACCTGAGTATAATTTTACGAATTTCTTGTCTTCAAGCATTCCACCCTTACCATTATTCAAACCCATATCTATGATAGAAAAATATAATTCTCCTGGAAGATATTTTATACTATAATCTGAACCATAGCTTACAAAGCCATTTTTAAGGGAAAACAAATAATATTGATTTACTTCTCCCGGTATCTTAGCGCTAACACAAGGCATCGGAGAAAAATTGGATATTTCTAACGATTCAGATCCTTGCATAATTTGGAATGAACTATCAAAAACCGTATAGCCATTACTTATGTAAAGTAGAGATCCATTCGTATCACTTACGACAGAATTTGGGGCATCAGATTCAACCTGAAACAATGTTGCTCTTACCTTTTTATCACTTATATAACTAATAGTTGGAGGTCTAGTATTAAAATTTACAAAATTGCCAAAACCCAAATACCAAATATTGTTTTGCATTTGAGCAAATCCAACGATTGGGACTAAAAACAAAACCAAAACGAAGCAGACTCTCAACATTTCGAATTAAATATGCATGCCCGAAAAACGGGCATGCTTTAGATACTTTAATTTAAAATGATTACCAATTACAATAATATTGCATCCAATAATAATTCATGACTGCAATGTCATATGTTGATAACAACGGATCATAACTTTCAAGATAATATGACAATGTTCCATAATTTTCTGATTCATTTGATGGTGGATCATATTCAAGTATCACCTTCCTTGCTAAGACTCCATCCCCTGAATCTGAATAACCATTACCATTCATGTCGCAGAGGAATTCATACCAAGGATCAGGATAACATGCATACGTTCTAGCTTCCAAGTTAGCTGGTTTAGGAATTCGTTGACCTGCCAATAAAAGTTGATAGTCTGAATCAGATATTTGAAGATCTGTAGCACTCAAAGGATCTAAACCAGACTGTATCAAAGCTTCATTCAACTCTTTCAATGTTGGAGGCTTAACTTTTATATCCAAATTCTCCCGATTCTTCTTCCACGCCTCAAACTGCGCTTGTAAGTCTTTATTTCCTATTTGCGGTTCTGTGGTCTTTCCCACTTCATTTTCCTTTGTACATGAAGTGACTGCGAGTACCATCGCCAAAATCATTAAAATTAAAACGTGTCTCATAACTAGAATATTTAAAAAGCGACATAACGACCTACTCTATTCACGGATTTTCGGTGACCTCCGTAGCTATGAAACTGGCCAGTATCCGATTAGCTATCTCTTCAAGACGCTTATCCGGCGCATCCTGGCTGCTTACTCTTTTTAGTTGAGGATGTTGGGCTTCTTGATTCGCAGGTACACTTCTATGACGCAAAAAAAAAAAAAGATATTGTAAGTCTGTAATTATTTAACATAAATCAGTGGAATACCGTTTAGCCAACGCGAAAAGGGCTCGTTTAAGGCCTATATCGCTGAATTTCAGACAACAGTGTAGAAACAGAAGGATGGTTATTTATACCGATATACCCTGCCAAGGGGATAAAGATCATTTCGAAAGACCACTTGTCCTTGATCTCAATGCAGTCACAAATGGATTGAATAGGGAGTAAGAGATCATTAGGCCTCAGGAGAGCCACACCTGCATCCCCACCTAAGGCAACTTTATTCATATCACCGGATCAGGGTAATCGTCCCCTGGTCCCGCACCTCACCATTAGGAGTCAAGCCATTCATCCGGAATACATAAACCCCTACCGGTGCCATAGACTGCCCTACCCTGCCATCCCACGAAGCGGAAGGGTCCCGGTAGAAAACACGAGGGTGCCCCAACGATCCCAAATCTGCCATGAAAAAGTGGATAACGTACAGTTGGTTTGAATGGCCAATACATCATTGTGTCCATCCCCATTTGGACTAAAAATATTGGGTACATAAACGCGGCAATCTTCACAATATCCGGCTACTACTTGCATACTATCCCGGAATAGACATCCTTGATCCAGGTAATCCAGCCAATAAACCCCAGGCCCGTCCAGAATACGGTGAGGATCTATACTGCCATCATCCCATCCCACGATATCATATGGAATATCAAGCTCTAATGTCTCACCTTCACACAAAGATAGAGCATCAGGTAGTACCGGCTGAAAAGAAACGTCCTGAACAATGGTGGTATCCTGAACCACACACCCACTGTCCTGGATGGCAACCCAATACGTGCCCGCCTGACGGATGGAATACGGATTTTCCAGTGACCCATCCTGCCAACGAAAATCAAAGTCTCCGGGAAGTGAAATAATGATGGAATCCCCGGGCACAACAAAGTATCCTGAGGTATATCCAAACCCTCAACCCACTTTGGTTCTACAACCATTGTATCGTAGAAGGTGCAATTACCACGCTCTACCTGCGCCCAGTACTTCCCGGTTTAGTAATCGTATACAGCGCATCCGTGGATCCATCCTGCCATAAAAAACGGTCACCCAGCGATCCAAGGTCCATCCGGATGGCATCTCCTGCACATAGAAGGGTATCGGAAAGTAAAAATGTTGAATCCCGGAATGAGGGTGGGTCGGGAAGTACGAGGGGATTGTTTAGGGAGAACCATCCCCCAATATATGCGCTGTCTACGTTTTCAATAAATTGAGGATATTGGTCATTCGGATTTTGAATAGCCCCTAACCATCCGCCTGTTATAAAATATAAATTACTATCAGGCCCCACTTGAATTACACCATTTCTGGAATTTCTTGCTGACTCCCCAATATTTCTTCTTCGAATTAACTATTTCCAGTTCTGTATATGTCTCCAAATCATACTGCCAAAAAGTTGTTGTCGTATCGTCCTTCTCTAACTTATGATTTGTTTCTCCAATATATATTTTTCGTGAGTCAGGTGAAAAGCATCCAAAATTATGTGACAAACTGTCTTGTTTTACTGGAAGTGAAATGGGATTAGACACGACACCTGTTTCTTGATCAAAAGATAGTATTTCTGCAAAATTATCTTTTCCTCCACAAACCAATAATTTTTTATAATCAGGTGAGACACTCAGTAAGCCCTCAGAAAATTTATACAAGTTTTCTTTGTTTGGTACTGAACTTGTTATTAAATGTCCAACTTCTGAAACAACAGGATTATGAATCCCAATATTGTCTATTTTGAAACTCAAAAGTTTCTTGAATCTACTTCATGCGTAATCAACCAAATACCTCCGCAATTTGCTCTAGCCAGAACCATTTTGCTTGTAAGTCCACCTCTAATAAAGTCCGATCTTGCCGTATCGACAATCCCCAATCCGTTATTTCCCGACATATCAATGGTGACTCGATACAGCTTACCATCAATATATTTTGCTATGCCATTTAGGCCGCTAAAGGATCTTCCACCTTTAAGTTGAAACAAATAGTACATTTGCGCCTCTCCAGGCATCTTCAAACTAACCGCTGGCATCATTGGATTAATGGTCACATCAATAGAATCGCTATTCTTCATTCTTGTATAAGTCCGATCAATTATTTGATAACCATTTGTCAAGAAGAGCAAATCTCCAGTTGAATCACATACTACTGAATTCAATCCTACAGTCTCTATGTAAGTAATCTTTTTTGCGATTATTAAGTTCAGTCTCGTAAATTGCATCCGCTGGCACGTTATTAAAATTTAACAAATGAGCTCGCCCGATATACCAAATATTATTTTCTTTTTGAGCAAAAAGAGAATACGCCATTAAAAGAAGGCAACAAATATTAGAGCATTTCCACATACACAATCGAAAGAAAAAAGGAGCGGCTCATTTCTTGAACCACTCCTTTCATTATTCATTAACAATATGTATTCAAATACCGAAAATTGTATGCGACTGCAATGTCGTATGTCGACAAATATTCATTGATGCTTAATATCTCATAAGACACATAACCAAAATTTTCAGATTCGTTAGATGGAGGCACTTCTCCTAAGATGACATCTCTAATTTCCGTAATATCATCTTGATCAAAATCTCCATCTTGATTGTAATCAATCAGGAACATGACCCAATAGTCCTGAGAATTCACTGGTGGATAACAGTAGGATGTTCTCAATGAAAGTTTATCAGAATTATCTTCTAATGGAAAACCATTCATTAAGCGATTAAAAGCTTCTTCTGAAACCCCGAATTCCTCTGCCGAAAATGGCGGTTGCCCGTCTTCGACCAGTTGGTCATTAATTTCCTTCAAACTCATAGGTGTTGCATCAAATGTTTTGTCCTTGTATTTATCCATCCACGCCTCAAACTGCGCTTGTAAGTCTTTATTTTCAATTTGCGGTTCAGTGGTCTTTCCCACTTCATTTTCCTTTGTACATGAAGTGACTGCGAGTACCATCGCCAGGAGCATTAAAATTAAAACGTGTCTCATAACTAGAATATTTAAAAAGCGACATAACGACCTACTCTATTCACGGATTTTCGGTGACCTCCGTAGCTATGAAACTGGCCAGTATCCGATTAGCTATCTCTTCAAGACGCTTATCCGGCGCATCCTGGCTGCTTACTCTTTTTAGTTGAGGATGTTGGGCTTCTTGATTCGCAGGTACACTTCTATGACGCAAAAAAAAAAAAAAGATATTGTAAGTCTGTAATTATTTAACATAAATCAGTGGAATACCGTTTAGCCAACGCGAAAAGGGCTCGTTTAAGGCCTATATCGCTGAATTTCAGACAACAGTGTAGAAACAGAAGGATGGTTATTTATACCGATATACCCTGCCAAGGGATAAAGATCATTTCGAAAGACCACTTGTCCTTGATCTCAATGCAGTCACAAATGGATTGAATAGGGAGTAAGAGATCATTAGGCCTCAGGAGAGCCACACCTGCATCCCCACCTAAGGCAACTTTATTCATATCACCGGATCAGGGTAATCGTCCCCTGGTCCCGCACCTCACCATTAGGAGTCAAGCCATTCATCCGGAATACACATAACCCCTACCGGTGCCATAGACTGCCCTACCCTGCCATCCCACGAAGCGGAAGGGTCCCGGGTAGAAAACACGAGGGTGCCCCAACGATCCCAAATCTGCCATGAAAAAGTGGATAACGTACAGTTGGTTTGAATGGCCAATACATCATTGTGTCCATCCCCATTTGGACTAAAAATATTGGGTACATAAACGCGGCAATCTTCACAATATCCGGCTACTACTTGCATACTATCCCGGAATAGACATTCTTGATCCAGGTAATCCAGCCAATAAACCCCAGGCCCGTCCAGAATACGGTGAGGATCTATACTGCCATCATCCCATCCCACGATATCATATGGAATATCAAGCTCTAATGTCTCACCTTCACACAAAGATAGAGCATCAGGTAGTACCGGCTGAAAAGAAACGTCCTGAACAATGGTGGTATCCTGAACCACACACCCACTGTCCTGGATGGCAACCCAATACGTGCCCGCCTGACGGATGGAATACGGATTTTCCAGTGACCCATCCTGCCAACGAAAATCAAAGTCTCCGGGAAGTGAAATAATGATGGAATCCCCCGGCACAACAAAGTATCCTGAGGTATATCCAAACCCTCAACCCACTTTGGATCTACAACCATTGTATCGTAGAAGGTGCAATTACCGCGCTCTACCTGTGCCCAGTACTTCCCGGGTTTAGTAATCGTATACAGCGCATCCGTGGATCCATCCTGCCATAAAAAACGGTCACCCAGCGATCCAAGGTCCATCCGGATGGCATCTCTTGCACATAGAAGGGTATCGGAAAGTAAAAAGTCGAATCCTTGGATGAGGGTGGGTCGGGAAGTACGAGGGGATTGTTTAGGGAATAATTAAATCCACTAGCAAGAAATTGTGTAGTGTCTTCTGAATAAAACCAATCAACAAAATTACATTGACCTCCTGTAGCCTCAGGACTAAGGATGACACTTAACTTACGGCCTGTAGTAGTATAAATTCGGTCATCAAGACCTAGCATCATGTGGGAATTTCTCGCCTCCCCAAAACCTTTTCCAATAAAAGTTTTGGTAACATTAATTTGATCCTCCAGGTTACTGGAAATATCAAACTGATAATAAAAAGTACTTGTATCATAAGGCACTAAATCCGAAAACACATTATGTGTTTCCCCAAGATATAATTTAGTCCCATCCGGCGAGAAACAACCAAAGTTTTGAGAAAGACTATCATTCATTACGTTCAATGAAATAGGGTTAGAAACTTTACCACTTTTGTAATCAAAATCAAATAACTCAACAATGTTATCCTTGCCTCCGCAAAGTAAAATTTTTGAGTAGTCTTTAGAAATGGCCATCATTCCTTCAGGATAAACCTTAGCATAATCACTATTGGCCACAGATGATAGTTTAGATCCTACAGACGAGATAACTGGCGATTGAATACCATCTGCATTTATTTCAATAACCACAAAATCATTTGAGTTCGCTTTATGTGTAATCACCCAAATTGAACCACAAATACCTTTAGCAACAACAAGTTTACTGGTTAAACTGTCTATGATGGGAATGAACAAACGCGACTCGGAAATGGCACCTAATCCGCTATCCAAACGCATATCAATGACCGAATAAAATAAATTTCCGAATAAATAAGCTGGCTTAAAAATTTCCCCATAATATTCGAATCCATCTTTTAAAGAAAATAAATAATACTTCAATGAGTCATCTGGGAAACGAACAGTGACAACTGGCATTGGAGGATGCGGCGAAACATGGATTGTGTCACTGCCAGGTAAAATTCAAAATTCCTATTCAGAAATGTATATCCGTTTGAAGAAAACAGAATATTCCCTTGATTATCGCAAACAACAGAATTAGGCGCTAAGGCATCAAAATAAAAAATTGATTTACCACTCCTTAGAATCTCATCCCTCCTATATATTTTAGTTGGTGAATTATTGAAATCAATAAAATTTCCTGAACCCAAATACCAAATATTATTCTCTCTCTGCGCGAACAATGGTAGAGTAGCAATTATTTCAACTACAAAGAAAATAACAATTCGTACCATAGATATAAACTAGCAGGTTAGCCAGGCGCCAACCTGCCAATTAGAGAAATGTTAATTACAATAATAATCCAATCGATATCTATAAAAGTCTACAATATCGCCTCCAGTCAGGCTTTCGCCATATCCATCTAGATAGACTGATAGCAATCCAAATGTTTCTGATTCTGTACTTGGAGGAATATTCCTGAGAATAACGTTTTGTGCAAGGTATGCATCATTGTCGTCTGAATATCCATTTCCATTCATGTCACAAAGGAATTCATACCAAACATCTGGATAACAAACGATTGTCCTGGATTCCAATTCAGTATTATTGTGAGGCAAACCTCCATTTATCATTATGGCAAATTCTTCCTCACTAACGCCAAATTCCTCAGCAGTAAAAGGCTGAAATCCATCTCCAATCAGCTTATCATTAATTGCTTTCAAATTCATTGGCTTATACTCAAACTCTTTACCCTCCCGATTCTTCTTCCACGCCTCAAACTGCGCTTGTAAGTCTTTATTCCCTATTTGCGGTACGTTGGTCTTCCCCACTTCATTTTCCTTTGTACATGAAGTGACTGCGAGTACCATCGCCAAAATCATTAAAATTAAAACGTGTCTCATAACTAGAATATTTAAAAAGCGACATAACGACCTACTCTGTTGACGGATTTTCGGCGACCTCCGTAGCTATGAAACTGGCTAGTATCCGATTAGCTATCTCTTTAAGATGCTTATCCGGTGCATCCTGGCTGCTTACTCTTTCTTACTGAGGATGTTGGGCTTTTTGATTCGCGAGTACACTTCTATGACGCAAAATAAAAGATATTGCAAAATTGAAATACTTTAACATATTTCCTCATTCTTAACAATGGTTAAACTACCTTGCAACTTTCCTTCGATCCTGTAATCTAATGCAATGTTCATTTTGATCCAGCATCGACCACAGTGTGGTCGTAGTAGGTTAGGCAATTATGTTACCCATGAATCGACCCAAGCGGGGTCGCACCTGTTGTTTCAAGCTTTCACGGATCTTCCCAATGGGTTGCCAATCATTACCAATAATGGGGTTCGACCCCGCTGGGGTCGGTAGGTCTCTTGGTTTCATCAACTAACCTACTGGGACTGCGCTGCAGTCCTTTGGTTCATGCATGGACAATCCTGTTTTCATGACATGCAAATAATTACCCAGCAATAGCTTAATAGGAAATGGCCTGAACGGCAGTAGGTAAGATCTAAAATGTTATCAGTATACCAATGTTACAGTTCCTTGTTCATTTAATTCTCCTTTTGCCGTTCGTCCTCGTATGCTGTACACATAAACGCCAAGTGGTGCCAGTCTATGTCCCATCATGCCATTCCAGGAGGTAGCTGGATCAGTGGTCGAAAATACCAGGTTTCCCCAGCGATCCCAGATCCGCCAGATGAATGAAGTAAAAGTGTCATTGGAAAAACCTGAAGTTCGTCATTTACACCATCGCCATTGGGAGAGAATACATTTGGAATATAAATACTAAAACTTTCATTACAGTCTTCAGATTGATTAATCCAAATAGTAGCAGAATCTATACAAATACCAGATTGAACAGTCAATTTGTAAACTCCTGGGCTTTTAAAGAATCGATGAAAGGATGTTATTCCATCATTCCAACTCAAAAAATCCCAAGTATTTTCAACAAAGAACTCCACAGAATCCCCAAGGCAAATCTCATATTCATCAACAATATCTAATGGCTTAAAATTTGAAATATTAACATAAAAACTATCTCGCTGGGTACAACCATCGAATTTTCGTTCTAACCAATATTCACCAGGCACAGAAATTTCCCTATGAGAATCAGCACTTCCATCATCCCACTTATAAGTGGCCCCGTCAGCTTGAACATTTATTTTATAAACATTATTTGGGCATATCATGGTATCAGGAATTATCAATTTTGAAATTTCAAGTAACCTATTCATTACAATGAGATTATTAAATCTAGAAACTGAGGTTCCACAATTTGTAAGGTCAAGTCCGTCGACTTTATACTCACAATCAAGTCCTTGTCTATTCGGCATATTAATTACGCCAAGTAAACCCCCATTATCAGGATTAACATAAATCGAGCTATCAGGTCCATTTTGCATGTCCTGACCAATTGTTCCTGGTCCGTATTTAAATATTAAAGTCTTTGAGTTTTCAATTATTAGAGAATCATAGGTGCTAACATCATATTGATAGAGATTAGTTCCTAAATTATCCGTTTCCATAGTATATAATAAATTCCCATTGGGCGAAAAGCATCCTGTTAGAGCATTACCGATATGATCTAATATAATGGGATTAAAGATCAATCCATTTTCTGAATCAAATCTCAATATTTCAATTTTATTATTACTATGTACAACTAATTTATCTCCTGTGGTGAAGCCTTAATATTACTAGTACCATTATTAACTTGGATCAGTCCAACATTTGATATGATAGGATCCATATCAACGCCATTTTCATCAATTCCATAAACACAATATTTATTAGTTTGACTTTTATTGGTAACCACCCAGACTTTACCGCATTCCCCAAGCACAGAAACTAAACGAATTGAAAATCCATCACCAATTTCGATCCCACTTTCTGTAACTTCGCCTAGTCCATTTCTTAGAGACATATCCACAACATTTAAAAACAACTTCCCTTGGAAAGCAGGCAATGTAAATTCTGTTGTAAATAGATAAAATTTATTGGGATCATTTACAAACGGCACAATAAGCGTTCCCTGTTGAAAATTTTGAGATCCTGGTAAGTTTGTACCATTGGGCATCACGCTATTGTTTTTATCCCAAACTTTGAACCCATCAGAATAAAACAATATTGAACCAGAATTATCACAAATAGTAGATGTTGCCAATGGAATTACTTCAGAAGGGATAGCGTTGCCATTTAATAATATAGGTGTCATTTGATTAAAATCAATACCACATCCACCAGCAAAATACCAAATATTGTTAACATTCTGAGAATAGATAACATTACACAATGTCATCATTGTAAAAATACAATCCTCATCTTCATTATTCAAGTTAGTATTTGAATTGGGCATTCACTAATAAAGAGTGAATGCCCAAGTAGTTATTCAATCTGCATTAAATCATGGACAAAGCAGACCTAAAATCGCCATGGATCCCACGTCTCTATCATGTACATCTAGCCAGTTGTATTCCCCAGGAATAGATTATTGATATCACTCATATAACCCTCCTTATATATCTCATAGTCAGTAACTGGATCAGTAGGATAAATTCGATATCCATGATAGGAGTCGTAATAGGTACCTAAGACTCCATAATTAATGCTAATAAGCACCAGGTCGTATCCAGACAATGTTCCATTACCATCTGCATCTCCAAGATATGCAGCAAGATAATAAGCATTACAATTTGTCCCTCTCTTTTCAAGTTCAGATTTAAATTGCAATATTTGTTCTTCAGTATAAGGCCGAAGTCCATTTGCAATAAATATCTCATTCAATTCAGTTAATGTCGCGTGTTCAACATTAACATTAGCATCTATCGCTGCTTTCATCAGTCCTTCATACGTAACAGGCTTTTCATTTAATTTGGGCTTGGGATCTTGTCTTTGACAAGCATTCATTACCATCATAAACAATACGGCCAAGACACTAACAATTACTTTTGTTTTCATAACTACTAATTATAAAACTAAAAAAACAGCCTACTCTATTCACGGATTTTCGGCGACCTCCGTAGCTATGAAACTGGCCAGTATCCGATTAGCTATTTTTTATGATGCTTATCCGGTGCATCCTGGCTGCTTACTCTTTTTTCGGTGAGGATGTTGGGCTTTTTGATTCGCAGGTACACTTCTATGACGCAAAAAAAAAAAAAAGATATTGTAAGTCTGTAATTATTTAACATAAATCAGTGGAATACCGTTAAGCCAACGCGAAAAGGGCTCGTTTAAGGCCTATATCGCTGAATTTCAGACAACAGTGTAGAAACAGAAGGATGGTTATTTATACCGATATACCCGCCAAGGGGATAAAGATCATTTCGAAAGACCACTTGTCCTTGATCTCAATGCAGTCACAAATGGATTGAATAGGGAGTAAGAGATCATTAGGCCTCAGGAGAGCCACACCTGCATCCCCACCTAAGGCAACTTTATTCATATCACCGGATCAGGGTAATCGTCCCCTGGTCCCGCACCTCACCATCAGGAGTCAAGCCATTCATCCGGAATACATATACCCCTACCGGTGCCATAGACTGCCCTACCCTGCCATCCCACGAAACGGAAGGGTCCCGGGTAGAAAACACGGGGGTGCCCCAACGATCCCAGATCTGCCATGAAAAAGTGGATAACGTACAGTTGGTTTGAATGGCCAATACATCATTGTGTCCATCCCCATTTGGGCTAAAAATATTGGGTACATAAACGCGGCAATCTTCACAATATCCGGCTACTACTTGCATACTATCCCGGAAGAGACATCCTTGATCCAGGTAATCCAACCAATAAACCCCAGGCCCGTCCAGAATATGGTAAGGATCTATACTGCCATCATCCCATTCCACGATCGATTACTAAACCCGGTAAGTACTGGGCACAAGTATCCTTAGTCCTGAGGCTACAGGGGAATGTGCAGTAACAGAATACTTTAATGGCTTCACCATCGGATTACTTTAAAATATAGTTGGGTCCCTAAGTTAAGCGATGAAGATTTGCATTAAATGCTTACACATTTCTGATGCAATGCATTAAGAATCTGCTGATTCACAGTCACTTGTAATCTCAATGCAATACGGTCACAAATGGATTGAAGATAGGACGTCAGAGATCATCTGGCCCCGGAGTGGCCGCACCTGAAGTCAGTACCCTAATAAGAAAAAGGCTGGACCACCTGGATGGCCCAGCCTCTGTTACCTTGATTTGTTTTTATTTTTTCAGCAATTCCAGCATGGCATCCGGCGTATAGGGCGCACCGGCATCAACCAGTTTCTGCTGCAACTGGGCAAAAGGCCCGCTGATCAAAGCCTTAAACTTCGTGTACCAGGGCCCGAATTGTTCCTTGGCAAGCATATAAGTATCCCGGTGGGTTTTTGTCGGCGCAGAAGTCGACGCTGAAGCTTCATAAAGCACACTGTATAAGCGATTGGTGAGCGACGGAGGGGTATCGATATCCAGCTGTGAGGCAATCCGGTCTCCGGAGATCTCGGTACGCAAGCTGCTCAGCTGCTGATCGATATCCAGCCAGGATTTCATCAGCATCTCCTGGTCCGCTTCGGTTGCTTTGATGGCTTCCTTCATCAGGCGCATCTTATTCTGAACCGATCCCATGGTTCGTTGCGCTCCCTGAACCACCCGGGCCAGATCCGTCACCTCATCCTGAAAAGCGACCAGGTCTTCACGGTTGGTGGCGGGCAGAGTGGTATTGTTCAATGCTTTGACTTCGAAAAAGACCGGGCCGGCAAGTGGGGTGATCATGCCATTTTCGCTCTTCGACAAGGATACCTGATAGCGACCGGGGTCCACCATCCGGCCCTGGTCGGGACCGGCAAATGGATTGTAAAAGCTCGGCCCGCCTAACGAAACGGGATCCTTGGGGGCATAACGCAGATCCCACTGGATACGCTGTACTCCGGTCCCCGGGCTGGTCGTCAGCTTACGGACCATGTTGCCATCCGCATCGCTGATTGTGAAGAGCAGGTAAGCGTCCGGTTGATCTTCTTCCGCTTTGAGTGCATCGTACGTCGGATACGGGTTATCCTTGCCATCTTTAGCGGCTTTCTTCTCTTCCCCTTGCCGTTTATCCTTGAGCGATTCGATTTTATCTTTCACATAATAGGTGATCAGCGCCACCGGACCAAGGTTATCACCCAGGTAATAATTATCTCCCTGGAATCCTTTTTTAGGTAATCCCAATGGCGTGGAAAGTTCGTATTGCAATGCGTCGCGCACGGGATACAGAGTAGCAGCTGCTGTCAGGTCCGCTTCCTTTGAATTGCGCAGGGCGCTGTAGTCATCCAGCACATAAAATCCTCTGCCAAAGCTGGCCAAAACCAGGTCGGTTTCCCGCTTTTGAATGGCGATGTCACGGATGGCAATGGTCGGCAGTCCAGCCTTGAGGGCTTTCCAGGACTGGCCTCCGTTATTGGAAAAATAAGCACCAAATTCAGTACCTACGAAAAGCAGATCCTTATCTACGAAGTCTTCTGCTATGGCATAGGAAGAACCGCGCTCCGGAAGATTGGAGGTGATGGACATCCATGTTTTGCCCAGATCAGTACTCTTGAACACATAGGGCTTGAAATCGCCTTCTTTATGGTGGTTATAACAGGCATACAACACCTGCTTGTCAAACTGCGAGCCCAGGACCATATTTACGTAGGTGTTTGCCGGAACACCAGCCGGCTGGCTGGCCTTCATCCAGGTTTTACCTCCATCGGTGGTGATCTGGATCAGGCCATCATCCGTGCCGATGAAAAGCAGGTCCGGATCCAGTGGCGATTCATCCATGGCGACGATGGTTCCGTAAGGCGAGGTGGATACATTCTTCGCTACGGCATCGATGCCCCAGACGCGGCCCATCACTTTCAGTTCATTGCGGTTGATCTGTGCAGTAAGGTCATCGCTGATGACATTCCAGCTGTTTCCACGATCGTCACTGCGGAATACCTTGTTGGCCGCAAAATAGATTCGCGTGGGTACGTGTTTGCTGATGACCAGCGGCGCATCCCAGTTCCAGCGATACGAGTTTTCATCCTTGCGTTCTTTCGGCTGAATACCAAGAGCCTCACCACTGCGGTGATCAAACCGTACCAGTCCTCCGTACTGGGATTGGGCATAGACGATGTCCGGGTTATTCGGATCAACCTGTGACTCAAATCCATCTCCGCCGTTGGTCATAAACCATTGTTCATTGGCTATTCCATTCCCGCTCACGGTCCGAGAAGGTCCTCCCATGGAAAAGTTGTCCTGTGTACCACCGTAGACATTGTAGAACGGCAAGGCATTATCCAGCGCGACTTTATAAAATTGGGTAACCGGCAAATTGGCTTTAAAGTCCCAGTTCTTACCGCGGTCCAGCGATTCATAAACGCCTCCATCACACCCGGACAACAGGTGATCGGTATCGTTGGGATCGATCCACAGGGCGTGGTTATCCACGTGTTTAAAATCTTCTCCAACATTTTTAAAATTACGGCCTCCATCGGTCGATATCTGCATCCAGGTATCCATCACATAGACGGTATTTTGGTCCTTAGGGTCGGCGATGATCTCCTGGTAGTAGTTACCGCTGGTGGAATATCCGCTGCGTTTTTCCCATGAGGCGCCGCGGTTGGTGGAAGCATAAACCCCGCCTTTGTCTTCCGCAGCTTCTACGATCGCATAGATAACCTCCGGATTGGCTGGTGAAATAGCCAGTCCAATGCGGCCTTTATCGACACCGGGAAGTCCTTTGTTGGCTTTATCCCAGGTTTTACCACCATCTGTTGATTTGTACATACCAGATCCCGGCCCTCCGCCGATGTAGGTGAAGACTTTCCGTTCCCGCTGGAAAGCGGAAGCATATAGCACATCAGGATTACGCGAGTCTATGACCAGATCATTCACACCTGTATGTTCATCGATGGTCAATACGGCATTCCAGGTTTTACCTCCATCTTCGGTTTTATAGACGCCCCGATCTCCGCCACCCGACCACACAGGTCCAATAGCGGCTACATAAACGACGTCCGAATTTCTCGGATCCACCACGATTTTACCGATATGTTCGGAGTTTTTCAGGCCCATATTGGACCAGGAGGCACCTCCGTCCGTTGACTTGTACACCCCATCGCCATAGCCTACGCAGCGTTGGTTGTTATTTTCTCCGGTGCCAACCCAAACCACATTTGAATTATTCGGATCCAGCGTGACGCATCCTATGGTCCAACTGCCTTCTCCATCAAAAACCGGAGCATAGGTAATGCCCGCATTGACCGTTTTCCAAACCCCGCCAGCTGCCGATGCAACATAGTAGATCTTGGGATGATCCGGATTGACAGCAAAATCCGCAATTCGGCCGGAGGTTATTGCCGGACCTATGCTTCGGAATTTCAACCCGCCGAATGAAGTCTTATCTACTAAGGTATCTTTCTTCATGACGGGTGCCGGCTCGGTGACCTTCTTTTTTTGGCTCCATGACGGATGAGCTAACAAACTGATCACCAGGACCAGGCTTGTTATTCGGAAAAGCTTATTCATGATCGGAATGTTTTTTTCAAAGTTAATGAGTTCACCCTGGAATCCGAACATGTTCATCAGGACATTCATCATTGAGATGCCCATTTGCATCATAGAATCAGCAATTTCAGGGGAGCATGGGACGTGGTTAGGTACCTGCAGCCAGGAATACCCAGCAGCCACTAGCGAAAAAAGGCTCTAATCACCCTGTCCCGGATTATTGGGAATCCCGCTTTATTTTACAATAACCTCGTCCACAAATAGCCATGACGGGCTTCCTGCACCGGGCATTCCATCCGGGACAACTCCCCGGTTTTCAGCCGTAATTTTAAAATACCGGGCTGTTTGCACCGGAAAAGATGCCTTAAAGTCTTTTATCCCGATTCCCGTCAATGAGGAGGTGTTGGCAATGGATTTAACGGTTGTAAAATTGGTATTATCGGAGGAAACGGCGATTGTAACAAGATCTGGTACCATGATCTGATGGCCGGGGTCCTGAAGGAAATGGGTCTCCACCGAACGGAATACAGTGTCTTTCCCAAAGTCTAAGGTTGCTTCAAAATTCTTCCCCTGGAATCCCAGCCATGAGTACCGGAAATCCCTAAGACCAGAAATACCATCGACCAGATAGACCGGGTCCCCTCCGGAGTACAGCGGAGAAGGAGACTGGCCAAATGATATTGCCGATTTACGAAAGAAAATATGTTCCTGCACCGGACGATCTGAAAATCGAAGCAAATCTGTCTCATAGGCTTGAGGCGTCATCCCATCCTCATTAAGCTGTTTGATCCCCAGGCGATCACACTCCACCACAAAATTTTTGGCAAGATCCAGGAGCCCTTCGACTTTAATCCATTTCTTATTCACGTTGAGATAAAATCCCCGCTTTTCTGTCCCGTATGCTTTTGCTAACTCCAGGCTGACATACACCAGTGGCAGACGATCCCGTTGCAATCGATCCCGTAATTGGGGGTCATTGGAAACCAGGGGTTCAGCCTGATTAAAAAAATAATTGTATTGGTCCATGTATTCCGGGCGCAAATAGGTGTCCATGCCTTCAACGGGACTACCCCCTATCGTTAGCGGCCTTCCGCTTGCCTCCAACTGGTTGTGAAGCAATTCGACATACCGGTTCACAAAAGGGCCGGCAGCTCCGTAATAAAAAGAACAGAATTCCTGAATCATACTATCAACCTGAAGATCCGGATCCCATAGTAACCGTGCTGTAACATATTGTCTGAGCTCTGCCAATTCACCACCCGGTTGCGGATCACCCTCTGCAACGATTCGTTTTACGCCCTGATCCCTGAAGTATTGCAGGTCGGACTGGATGGCGCGAAGATTCGGGTATGGACTGATGTAATTGCTTTTTTGCACCAGAAATTCACGCACCATGATCTGATCGGTTAACTGGAGCCAGGCTTGTAAATCATCCCGGAATTCAGCATTCGCTTCTGCCGAAGCGATCGGGTGTGCATGGTCCAGGTCATCGGCAGGAAGCACGATGATTACATTGTTAACAGGTTTTGTTTTGGGTGCATGGCGATAAGTTCCGCCCATTTCACCTACAATACTCCGGTCTGGAAAATCGGGAGCCAATTGGTTGAGAAAACGTATCAAGGTACCGGAAGAACTTCCTTCTTCTGCATTGATCCGGGTGCATTCTGCACAAGTACATACCCCATGGGCAGGATCTGGTGTGACAGACCAATAAATGGCTCCTGGGTTTGCCTGAATCCGCAATGCCAGCAGATCCCGCACTTGCTTTTCTACTTCGGGATTGCTCAAACAGAGCTCCCCACTGTTGACGCGCTTTCCGTTGCGTTCGGCATACCATTCCGGATGTTGCGCGAAATAAGATGATGCGGGTAATAACTTATCAAAGGTAGCACCCTGCATACCCCAGAGCGTTGAAACCTCACTGTTGTCGAGCTTGTACCAATCACTGAAAAAGGTACTTTCTGCACCAGCATAATCCAACCGCCGGTAGTTAAAAGACGGAATAAATACCTTGTTGGTAGCCGGAAACTTTAATTCGCTGCTGTTCTTAAAAATGGTTGTATTGGCCACATACCGGCGGGCTCCCAGCAACTCGATCAAATCCTGATAGCCATATTTCAAGCCGGTTTCTGATCCTCCGCGCAGCAGTATCCGCTGCCCTTCGGTACGTAATTCATATCCTTGAGCTGTCAATTGGTCGCTTTGGCCTTTCCATCGGTTCGTATTTCCAATGCTAATTTCCCAGGCTTTGGGAGCATCCGAATCGGTGAATACCGGAATCTGTACATTCGCCATCTTACCCAGT
Source organism: Lewinellaceae bacterium (assembly GCA_020636355.1). Lineage (GTDB taxonomy): Bacteria > Bacteroidota > Bacteroidia > Chitinophagales > Saprospiraceae > JAGQXC01. Next base: position 308,091 of record JACJYB010000005.1, read on the forward strand.
ATGGACTTAAGCTCCTCCGCTACCGACTGTTCCACAGAGGTTGGGTCTTGAGGGATAATAATGACATATTCGGACTTTCCATCAATGACCAAATCAATGGATTTGGATGCTGTTTGACCGGATTCGCCGGAACAGGAAGAAAGTGTAAATGTTATTTGGAGCAGTAAAAAAACAAGCACGGCATAACTAACCGCTAACCGGAGTCTCATATGCACTTTTTATGAAGTGCAAATATGGGGAATTCTCACATATGGTTGCTGATATTACCGGAATGAAACACAGACCATCTGATTATTTCAGATCAGGCAGAAAACATATGAACCGTTTCCATCGCATAATGATGTCCGGTTTACTACCGCAATCGGTCATGGTTGTTTCACTTTGGGTCTGTATTATTATTCTTAAATCTGCGGGCAATTCGGGCGGATACAAGGGCCAAAAGGTAACCCGGAGGAAGTCTGTCGATCCGGACTCCCTCCGGTGAACCTTATCCAATGGTCACTAGGGTTGGGTGACCGGATGCAGGGTAGAATCGATGAATGACGCGAGGTCCTTTTTAAACATTTTTAAAGATTCCTCGTGTGTATACATCATGTGCCCTGCTTCATAATATTTCATTTCAATATTTTTCTTGATCTCCGGGGTTAATCCCAGGTGATTGATGGTATATTCCACATTATAAAACGGAGTGGCCAGATCGTAATAACCATTCATAATAAGCACCTTTAGGTTTGGGTTATGCGACATGGCTTCTGCCATATCCACACCGGTATTGGTGCTGCCTGACGGAAATCCGCGCCCTGACCGGTGTTCCCATTTCCAGTTAAATCCTTTCCGGGCATAGGCGGATACATGGTAATAATTGGACTTGTCTACCCCCAACTGGTTGTAAAAGTAATCCATAAAAGCTGCCGTATATCCGGGTGAGATGGAGGCACTTTGGGGATCGTACTGGGTATTTTGACTCAAAAGGTCCTGATTAATTCCGGTAAAGCGGCTATCCAGACGGCCAACCGTGATACCCTGGTCCCGCAGGAGCTGCTGTGAGAATTCCCCCTGTCTGACCCGCAGATCGGCCCGGGACAGGTAGTCTTCGGTAAGTCCTGTAAAATAGGCCAGCTTCGTAAGGATTTCTTTCCGTTCTCCGCCCTGGAGCTGGTCACCTTTCATCAATGCTGTCGCATAAGCCCCTCCGGCAAAATCTCGTGCATCCTGCAGGAATTTGGCTAGTTCGGGCTTGCCGGGCACTTTATCGTGGTACCAGGCGGTGGCCGCATAGGTTGGCAGATTGGTGATATAAGAGATATCATCGCCGGCTGAGAAAGCCAACATCCGGATATCGAAAACCGCCGAGACCATAATGACACCATTGAGGGACATACCCAGGCGCTCTTGCAGATAGTTCATTACTCCTGCGTTGCGCATGGTGCCGTAGCTTTCTCCCAATAAATACTTTGGAGCATTCCAACGATTGTGTTCATTGACGAATTGCTTGATAAACAAGCTTACCGTACGGATGTCTTCATCAACTCCCCAGAAGTCGGTATTTTTCGCTTTGCCGATTGCGTGGCTAAGACCGGTGCCCACAGGATCGATCATCACAATGTCTGCCAGATCGAGTGGAGAATTTGGATTCTCCTCCAGGTTATACGGCGCTGCCGGGGTATACCCTACATCATTAACTGCAACCCGCTTTGGGCCCATGACGCCCATGTGCAACCAGATCGATGAAGATCCGGGACCGCCATTGTACGCAAAAATGATAGGCCGCTTGGAATAATCCGTAACTCCGTCCTTGAAATATGCCGTAAAGCCGAATAGAGCTATAGGATCATTCTCTTCGTCGCGTAGTTGCAAAGTACCTGCTTCGATCGTGTAGTTCAATACCTTGCCATCGATGTGTAGGGATCCTTTAGAAGTTGCTACCTCACCTTTAGGCGCAGGCCCGTCCGGCTTGTCGGACTTAGGATCATCCTGGCTGAAAGCTGGAGCAATTGCAATAAGTGCAAACCAAATGCTTGCAAGGAGAATTCGCTTCATAATATATATGGTATTTATGTTTACATGCTTCCTGTCAACACCAACCTAACCGGCGTGCCCCTTCGATGATGGATGAAAGGCCCCACCACTGTCATGATTCCTCAAGAGCTAAGTTACATTAATATTCAAAGCGCTTAAAGGCTTCGATAGCCTCATATTCAGCCAGTCCCAAACGATCATAGGCCGCTGCGGTACCGCGGTTCCGTTCTTCAGCACGCTGCCAAAACTCCCGTGCATCATTACCGGGAAATAACGGTCGGTCTTTTTGTGACTGGTGCTTAAAAATAGCTCTTCGTTTTCTCAGTAATTCTTCCGGGCTGATTGGCACAGCCATATCAATATCCTCTATGTCCCACTCCTGCCAAGCGCCCCGGTAAAGCCACAGCCAACAGTCTTTAGCCCATGGTCTGTCTTTCAGTCTTTTTAATGCTTCAAAAATCGCCTGCAAACAGACGCGGTGGGTACCATGAGGGTCAGAAAGGTCACCCGCCGCATAGACCTGGTGCGGTTTAATGGATTCCAATAGGTCCATGGTCAACTGAATGTCCTCCTCACCGATAGGTTTCTTCTTCACTTTTCCCGTCTCATAAAACGGCAAATTCTGAAAATGCATGTTCTCTTCCGGAATACCGACATAACGGCACCCGGCCTTGGCTTCGCCCTTACGGATCAACCCTTTTAATGTCCTGATTTCGGCAGAATCGATTTCACCTGGTACTTTCGTCCGGATTTGCGTGCGTATTTGATTGAGCAGTTCCTGTGTTTTATCCGGGCTAAGTCCAAACGCTTCATGGTAATCATTCACGAAATCGGCAAATCGAACCACGTCATCGTCAAATACGGCGATGTTGCCCGATGTTTGGTAGGCTACGTGAACTTCATGGCCCTGGTCATGCAGGCGGATAAAGGTACCGCCCATGGAGATGACATCGTCATCCGGGTGCGGACTAAATATGATAACGCGTTTATGTGCCGGCTCAGCACGTTCAGGACGATGCGTATCATCCGCATTGGGTTTTCCTCCCGGCCAGCCGGTAATTGTCCGTTGCAGTTGATTAAACACCTTGATATTGATGTTATATGCAGATTCATACTCCGTAATGATGTCTCCCATTCCATTATCCGCATAATCCCGGTTTGTCAATTTAAGGATGGGTTTGTCCAGGTGCAGAGAAAGCCAGATGACCGCTTTCTTTATGAGGTTTTCACTCCAGTCACACTCCCCTACCAACCAGGGTGTACGTATACGGGTTAATTTGGCACTCGCCCCGTCATCAACATATACGGTCGCATTGGGATGCTTCTGTAAATAAGTAGCCGGAATAGAGTCCGTAACCGGCCCTTCCACAGCTTTGTGTATGATGTTGGCTTTACCTTCTCCCCAAGCCATGAGGATGATCCGCTTGGCATCCATAATAGTCCCGACGCCCATGGTGATGGCCTTGCGGGGTACGTTCTCCTCCCCGAAGAAATCACTGGCTGCATCGATGATGGTCATGAAGTCCAGGGAAATCAAACGGGTCCGAGATTCCTGGCCGGATCCAGGTTCGTTAAATCCGATATGCCCCGTTCGGCCGATACCCAAAATCTGTAAATCAAGCCCGCCATAAGCGTGGATCTTTTCTTCATAAGTCGCACAAAATTCCGCAATCTCCTCCCGGTTAAGGGTACCATCCGGAATGTGGATGTGCTTGGGATCGATGTCGACGTGATCAAATAAATATTCCCGCATAAAGCGGACATAACTCTGCAGCGCATCGGGAGCAATCGGATAATATTCGTCCAGGTTGAAGGTTATTACGTTTTTAAAACTCAATCCCTCTTCCTGATGCATCCGGACCAATTCATTGTACAGGGTTTTGGGCGTTGAACCAGTAGCCAAACCCAGGACACAATGTTTTCCTTCTTGTGCTTTCGCACGAATGAGGTTGGCAATGTCCAAGGCGATGGCCTTGGAAGCCGCTTCAGAATGTTCAAAAATTTGGGTTGGTACCTTTTCAAATCGTTGATTACGAGGAGGTAATGCCATTAGAATGTATTTTTTCGGTTATTACGTTCGATAATTGGCGCAAATATACACTGTGCGCGCACACAGATTGACACTCTCGCTGTTTTTTTCGCCTGATCACCTGCGAGAAAGTGTCACTTGAAAGCGTAAAACTAAAGGTATAATTTATCCGGTTCCAAGAAAAGGCTTTTTCTGCAATTGAGGACCTTACCTGCTTTTTCACGAGATCAGTATGCCATCAACAGATCTCACCCGACGGATTAATCCAACCCTGTAGCCATAGCGTTTAGGCCTCTCCACCTGAAACAAATCATGTATGTTCTCCGCTACAAATGAAGGGCTACGTTCTTTAAATCTTCCAGGGAGCAGTTTCCTGCCAAATGGACATCAATAATCCCTAGCAATCAGAAATTCTCAAAAGAAGCGTAAACAAAAGAATGATGGAAAAGGAAGGTTAAGCCGCTTCCTTGGCTTCCACTCTAGAAAAACCAAAGAATGGATGCTAGAAAATAGATGATCATTCGAAAGCAGATTATTTCATTGAGATCAAACTACTTACTTTTTCACCTTCTTTCGCCAAATAGAATTAACTGATTTGGTATCTGTTTTCGTCGGAAAAAATTCAATAAATCGTAATGAAGTCCACTCGCCGCTCCCAGTCCAAATTTGTTTCTGAAGGTTGCTTCAACTGGGTGCCAATAACGCTGAAGTACCTGTCATCCATTTATCTTTGAATATTATTTTCTCTGAAGGCTGCGCGTCCGGTTGATCCTGGCAAACGAGTTCCAATACGGATTATCACCAATCCATCCGTCCCCCAAAAAGAAATAAAGGCGTTCACACCAATCGGCATTATCTTATCCATCAACGGAGCCTGAATTCACGCTTCCTGAAAGCATTTTGAAGGTTATTCCGGTTTATTGCTCTTATATATAGCTGATTGCAATTGATCCGTCAAATCAAAATATTTGATTGTTTTAACCCACCCATTGCCCAAATAATAAGGCCAATCAGGTGCAATGCATGGGAAGCTTTTGCAGACAACTCAGCCATTTTATTAATTCAGGCATGAGTTTGCAATTATCCCCCTACCAACCATCTCCTACTTCTCGTAAAACACCTGAGCGAAATAACAGGATTACAATTTCGACAGCACTGTGAAGTAGATCACAATCCAACCAAACTGTAAATTTTCACCAAATGTTGGCCGGCAAACGCTCTGGTTTAATGGCCTTGTAGAAATGCAATAAGCTCCGTCTATAATTCGAAATCAACCATTTTTGAACGGGACTACATATTGATTTCACAAATGTTATCCAGCCTACCTGAAAATAGGGTTAAGATCAATGGAAAGCACGAACCTAAGCTAGTATTGCTCCATGATCAAAGACGATTACACTGGTTATGAATGGAATTACTTATCCGGGATTTACCAAAACCGAATCTAAAAAAGTAAAAGCAGCTTCAGTAAGCTACGAAATCACAGAATTCGGTTAAGCGGAAACTCAATAGCAAGCCAAAATTATGAAATATTATAGCCACACATCTTACGGATACAAAAAGGGATAAAATCCCATGCACCGAAATAGAATGTCAAATTTTGAATGATTTCACGTCTTATATTAAAATTTTTTAATTCTCTCACCCGTTCTTGCAACAAAATTTAAGGCAAAACGGTTAGAAACCCGAACTTTTTATACTTTTGCAGGGATTTTACTACATACACCGACCTTAAAAGAACCAACATTTTCCTATTCAATCTGACTGCAAATACCTAGGATTGAACTAATCGAAAACACACCATTCTTATTGTCATAAAAAAAGGGTAAAATGAGTCTAAAATCTGAAGAAATCCAATCGTTATTAGACCACTATCAAAGTGAGGCTAATAAACTGAAATTCCAGGCAGATCAAATCAAAGCTGCCGTAACGGATTTAAAAGAACAACTAAAAGCAGCTAAAGCAGCTGAAAAAACAACAACTGTCAAAACTCCAACTCCCCGCGGCAGGAAGGCATCAACAGCCACCAAAGCAACGGGGCGTCGTGGTCGTCCGAAAAAAGCAGCTCCTGCTGAAGCGCCTGCTGCCGAGGCCGCAGTAACCGTAACCGAGGCACCTAAAAAGGCAGGCCGCGGCCGTCCCAAAAAAGCAGCTCCTGCTAAACCAGCAACCGGTCGTCGTGGTCGCCCGAAAAAAACAGAAGCACCAGCCGTTGAAGCACCGGCCTCTGAAGCAGCAGTAACTGTAACCGAAGCGCCAAAAAAAGCAGGCCGTGGCCGCCCTAAAAAAGCAGCTCCTGCTAAACCAGCAACCGGTCGTCGCGGACGCCCGAAAAAAACAGAAGCACCGGCTGTTGAAACACCCGCAACGGAAGCTGCAGTAACTGTGACCGAAGCACCGAAAAGAGCAGGTCGTCCTAAAAAAGCAGCTCCGGCTAAACCAGCAACCGGTCGTCGTGGTCGTCCGAAAAAAGCTGAGGTAGCTCCTGTAGCCACCACTGAAACGGAAGCTCCGGCTAAACCTCGCCGTGGCCGTCCGAAAAAAGCATAAGTCATCATTGGCTATAATGAAAAAGTCACTTCGAAATCGGAGTGACTTTTTTTTTGCAACGGTTCCATCATATGGATTAACCCGTTCTCCCACGAAAGTCCAGCTAATATTTTTGGCCAAACAAAATGGTTGTTTTATCTTTTGGTAGCAATTACCCAAAATATGTTCCGGGCTATCCTCCACATCATTCTTGTCGTCATACCGCTTTCATCGTTTGCTCAGGATGTAGAACAAGTCATAAAAAGAACCACCGAACGATTAAAAGATCAGCCTATTCAAATCCACGGGCAATTTCAGATGCAAGGCACCATGAATCAAATAAGAGGACTTGAACAACGCATCGATCCATTTTCCCTGCAAATTCAAGCCAATACGACTTTGGATATTCTTGGTGTTCAGGCACCATTTCAATTCACCTATTGTGATGGGAAGACACTTTACAGATTACCTTCTTTTTTAATCACCGGCATAAGTCCGCACTACCGGAATTTTACGCTTCACGCCGGAGATCGGTCCATGCATTTTTCAGATTACACATTGGCCGGTCATGGATTTCGAGGGATAGGTTTTGAGTATCAAAAAAAGGATGGCGGTTGGTTTGCCTTAACATTTTATGGCCGGCTAAAGAGGAGTTTTTCAAACGACATAGAAAGTCGTCAATCTCTGGAGCCTTCCTTCAAGCGAATGGGCTACGGATTTAAGACCGGCTATCAAAAAAATGGCAATGAAATCGCATTATCCCTGCTCCATGTCAGCGATCGGGAAAATAACGCGATAATAGTACAGAGCCCTGGAATCAGTCCGGCAGAGAATGTAGTCCTTGATATCCAAATCAAAAAACAATTCGGACCGAAATGGAAATTAGAGGGCGAGGTTGCCCGGTCTCTGTTGAACCGGGATGCACGTCAATTATCGCTTGAATCCGGAACGTGGGACAGGGCCTTTGGTTTATTTACACCAAATACTTCCTTTGAAAAACATATAGCCTGGAAGGCGGCTTTTAATTATAAAATCCACCCACGCCACCAACTTGATTTTTACATCGATCATGTGGATCCGGGCTTCCGCTCATTAGGCGCATTGTTCTTCCAAAACGATTTTGAACGCATTGGAATTCGCACACATCATGCATTGGCGAAACAAAAAATTCTGGTAAATACAGACCTGGGTTCTGAAAAAAATAATTTGCGCGCATTTGAAGGAAACCGACTCCAACGACTTAGGGGATCTTTACGGATTCAATGGCAGGTCCTTCCACAGTGGTTATGGGCAGGAAATTACTCAAATATTCGCCAGACCAATAAATTATATGCTTACAACAATCCAGCGTTACCTGTTGATTCCATTTTTCTTGCCATAACGAACCAGCAGGCTCAGGTTCAATCGGTATTTCAAACTTCCGACCACCAGCATAATTTGACCGGTCTGATTCAATATCAAGACCTGCAACAAATCGATCAAGAGAAAATAACCGACCAGACAAGTTCAAACAGGTTGATCTCTTTTCAATATGGTAAAAGATTAATGAACGACCAGGCTATGCTGTCCATTAACTTCACCTGGAATAAAAACCAGATTGATCAGGTATCGATTAATTCCTGGTCTCCGGGAATGATCTGGAATCATCGCCATCGGGCCTGGACGTACAGCATGGCTGTAATCCCGTCTATATTTACGGATAAGACCGGAACAAATCAGATCTGGTCTTCACGTATACAATGTAAATACCAACTTTCCAAAAAACAGTATCTCCAGCTGGCATACCGCACGATTAACCGGTCTGGAAGTGCACCTGCCTTGTATCCGGTTTTCAATGATCAGACAGCCAAGATTCTGTACCAGTTTCAATTTTAACAGGACATTCCACAACGACGCCAACTTGTCAACCGGTGGATATAGGAGGATTTGGTACATTTGCGGTCAAGGCAAACAAGGCATGATTAAAATAGGATTACGGTTGAGGTTTGGGTGGATGTTGTTGCTTTTATTTTCAGGAATTCACGACCTCCTCGGGCAATCGCAAGCTATATATATCCATAAAATGGATCAGCAATTGGTATTGGATGGCAAATTGGATGAACCATTTTGGCAAACCTCCGATATCGCCACCAATTTCTGGCAATATTTTCCCGCTGATACCATCCGGTCCATTAATAGAACGGAGGTCCATCTGGCATACGATGATGAAAACATTTACCTAGGGGCAATCATGTATCACCCGGAGGGGGCGAATCAGAAATACGTCACACCATCCTTACGCAGGGACTACCGGGGTGAAGCCAATGATGGCATTACCATGCTGATCGACCCTTTTGAAGATCAAACCAATGCGTATCAATTTGGAGTCAACCCTTTTGGCGTACAGCGGGAAGGCCTGATTTCCGAGGGTGGATCTACCCAAAACTCATTGTCCCTATCGTGGGATAATAAATGGTATTCCGAGGCTTATATTGGTGATGGATATTGGAGTGCCGAAATGATCATCCCTTTTAAGGTTATCCGATTCCCGGGTGGCGTCAAGAGCTGGAATGTAAACTTTTACCGTATTGATAGCGAAACCGGCGAAAGAAGCTCCTGGTCGCATATTCCCAAACAAATGCGAATTATTTCCCTGGCTTTTACGGGTGAATTAATCTGGGAGATACCTCCTGTCCCTCAAAATGGAAATATATCTCTGATCCCCTATGTCCTTTTGGGTACAACTCGTGATTTTGAAACCGAAGGTGCCTACCAAAAAGACTTTAACATAGGAGGCGACGCCAAAATCGGTTTGGGGCCATCCTTGAATTTAGACCTCACTATTAATCCTGACTTCTCCCAGGTGGAGGTCGATCAGCAGGTCACAAATTTGGATCGCTTCGAAATATTTTTTCCTGAGAGGCGTCAGTTCTTCCTTGAAAACGGTGACTTATTCGCCAATTTTGGAACCAATCGAATTCGCCCTTTTTTTTCCCGGCGGATCGGAATCGCTCTGGATGAAGCCAATGATGAAAATGTTCCCAATCCAATTTACGGCGGTGCTCGCTTGAGCGGAAAGTTAAATGAGAACCTGCGCATCGGATTGTTATCCATGCAGGCTGCACACGATGTTGGGATTAAGCTTCCTTCCACCAATTATAGTGTGCTGGCGTTACAGCAAAAAATATTTGCCCGATCGAATATTGGAGTAATCGCTATTAACAAATCACCGTTCAGGGATCAGGCATTACCCGATCCGATGGATAGCCTTTACCACTCAAACCGTCTGTTAGGACTGGATTACAATCTGGCGTCAAAAGATGATCGCTGGAATGGAAAGTTATTTTTCCACCGGTCCTTTGATCCGGAAGTCACCAACCAGGCAGCCGCAGTCGGAGCCAGTATCACCTACAATCAGTTGTGGTGGGAGGTGGAAGCCGCATTATCTCAAGTGGGTGCAAACTTCAATCCGGAAGTAGGGTATGTGCGTAGAACCGATTATACCCAGTCCACACTCACGGCATATCGGAATTTTTATCCCCAAAAAGGAATCATTAATCAGCACTCCATTGGCATCGATTATGACTTGCTGGGCAATGGAGCCTATGGGCTCACCGACTATGATGTGAATGTACTGTATCGCATCAGTTTTCAAAATACATCCCGTTTCATGTTGAGACTGAGGCACCAGTATGTTTACCTGACCGATTCATTTGATCCAACAAATACCGAAGGGGCTGAGCTGCCAGCCGGCACTGCCTATCCCAATAATTTAATTATTGCTTCCTATTTTTCGGACATGCGCAATCGGCTGTCCTTTGAAATAATGACCCGAAGCGGTGAATTCTGGAATGGCACCCGCTTGAACCTGGATGGAAATATCGCGTACCGGTTTCAACCCATTGGTTCGGTAGGCATTGACTTCAGTATGAATCAAATCCGGCTGCCAGACCCGTATAACGACGCTAACTTTCTATTGATAGGTCCAAAGTTTGATTTTACATTCACCCGAAATCTATTCTGGACTACTTTCATCCAGTACAACAACCAGATCGACAATCTAAATATCAATTCAAGATTTCAATGGCGCTTTAAGCCGGTTTCCGATCTTTTTTTAGTCTACACCGATAATTATTATCCCTCTACTTTTTCGGTCAAAAGCAGAGCTCTGGTATTTAAGCTCACGTACTGGCTGAATGTATAGGAATAACCTTTGGTGAACGCTTTAAACTGAAGCCGGATATTCGCCGGTCCAATCCAGCCGGTAAGCAATTTCCCATGAATTTTTCTCCCGCATCTGCAACGGTCTCACCAAGGATCCAATTCCGGAATTTTTCGCGGACACACCTGCAAACTAAAAATAGCATCCGGGCTACTCCCTGAACTTTAATATATTGTTTAGGGATCGAACTTAAAATCAAAATTCATGTGGCTCGATAATAAAACCGGCCGGCTCGTATCGCTGGACTTCATGCGTGGACTAATCATGGTCCTGTTAATGCTTGAAAGTACTTATTTGTACAGTCATCTGAACGACCTCTTCCCCACTGGAATTTTACATGGATTCTTTATTCAGTTCGAGCATCATGCCTGGCATGGTCTTCGCTTTTGGGACATGATCCAACCCGGGTTTATGTACATCGCCGGCGTTGCGATGGCCTTTTCGCTCCACCGCCAGATCGAACAAGGGAAAAGTTGGGGAGCGCGCCTTTCAAAAACCCTCAAACGCAGTGGATGGCTCTTTTTCTGGGGCGTCCTGGATTATGCTGTCCGGGGAGACCACCTTTCTTTCGAATTATGGGATGTACTGACGCAATTATCATTTACCACTTTGGTAACGTTCCTGGTCTTTGAATGGAAATATGGATATCAGGCTTTAGCCTGTCTTGGTTTATTGGCACTGACGGAGATATTGTACCGGTTTACGAACATTCCCGGATTCGATCAGCCTTTCACGGATCAACACAATTTTGGGAACTACGTAGATCTGCTCTTGATGAACAAGATTAATGCTGGGGGGTGGGTTGCCATCAATGCCATCCCAACATCCGTACACACTATCGCCGGAGCCATGGTAGGTAAATGGATGATTGGAGCACGTACGGACCGCGACCGGGTAAGCTGGATCATTTATGCCGGACTGACATGCCTGGTTATCGGATACCTTCAGGATCTGGCCGGCATCACCCCAATCATTAAGCGCATCGCCACAACTTCTTTTACACTTGTCACCGCGGGATATTGTCTACTGGCTACGGCCTTATTCTACTGGTGGATCGATATGAAGGAACACCATAAAGGTTTATGGTTCTTCATCATCGTGGGTATGAATTCGATTTTCATCTATTTGTTCTTTGAGATTGTGGGGCATCGCTGGTTTAACGAATACATCTACACCTTCACGGACAATCTCTTATTTTTCCTCCCGCACGGATTAATGAAGATCCTGGGAGCACTGGTGATATTTGGATTGGAATGGGGTATGTTGCTATTTCTCTATCGAAAAAAGATATTCTTCAAGCTCTGATCCACAAGAAATTCAAGCCAGCCACCACGCTTAGGTCAGGCAACCATTTCCTCTTTATTCCGGGTGGAGCTTTGCAGTTGACCGGACTTTTTCTCACGGCGGTAAAATTCCTTAAATGAGATCATACGTTCTGTGCTCTCATCCCAGAGTTTATGACTCATCAGTTTCAGACTTTCCCAGAAAGTAATCTCCGTGGTATACTGATTGATCCAGGGCGTAGCCTCTACGCAGGCGGCCAGATGGTAATTCGGAATCGCTGGGTTCAGATGATGGACATGATGAATGGCAATGTTGCCTGTAAACCAATTCATCAGGCGAGGCAGCTTGTAATAGCTGCTTCCGGTAATCGCAGCGGAAAGGAAATCCCAGTTAACCTTCCAATGTTTGTAGCCGTGCTCATGCTGATGTTGTACATAAAAAAACCACACGGCGATGATCGCAAAGAATCCTAAGGTGATTCCATGCACCGCTATGATCTTCTGCCAGTCCAGGAGCCAGCACAACAAGGCAATTATACCGATGAGAACCCCATTATAGATGTATAAACTCCATTTGATCTTCTTGAACTCCGGGAAGTTAATCAAGGGAAGCCGGTTATGAATCATCACATAATAAATCGGCCCCAGGACAAAAAGAACAAGAGGTGTCCGGTAAATCCGGTAAAGAAAACGTTGCCAGCGATTTTTCTGTTTGAACTCATCGACGGTCAGGGTATGAATATCCCCTATATCCCTTACTTCCAGCATTCCATTATGCTGGTGATGGAAGTGATGTGATTTCGCCCAATAATGATAAGGTATCGAGCTGAACAACGAACAACTGTACCCAATGACATTACGCCAGAATCCCGAGCGTACGAAAGTGCGATGTCCGCAATCGTGCTGTATGATAAAGATTCTTACCAGGAAGAATGCATTCAGCAGCCCGAGGCCAACTACGGCCCATTTACTGATATCCCAAAGTAAATACATCAGAATCCATATGCCGATGAACGGTAAGAATGAATTAAGAATCTGGACAACAGCTTTTTTGTGATTGGGCTTTTGATACGGGCGCCATTTCTTCAATACATCTGATACCTTAGCTCGTACTTCCTTGCTCTGCAGCGTCATGCCTTAATTTTTAGTCTTTGCGAAGATACTTATTGAACTTTTAAAACCAATAATTACCTGGTTTATCCGCCAATGATCCGGGTCACCCCTTCTTAAAACTGCATTGGCGTATCATCAAGTATATGGAACAACTAATCTCCGAATGAAATTCCCAACTTACGTGCCGTATTGATTAAATAATGATCCAATCGCACGTGATTGTATTCTTTAATGGCATCCTCCAGGGACACATAGGTCATTTGATTGTTCTTATAAGAAACCATATTTCCAAACTGACCGGCCTCAATCAGTTCAAACGCTTTTACGCCCATTGCACTGGCCAAAATGCGATCAAATGCAATCGGTGTCCCGCCTCGCTGCACATGCCCGAGGATGGTAGTTCTAACCTGCTGCTGGATCCCGGCCGCTTCCAGTTGTGCTCTCAAAAAGTTACCGATACCTCCCAATTTCATATGAACGTCTCCTCTTTCGATGGCTTGCTGGCCGATCACCTCTCCCCCATGTGGTTTGGCGCCCTCCGCAATAACGATATTGACAAACCCTTGACCTTTCCGGTAACGCCTATTGATTTTTTCTACTATTCGATCCAGATCATATGGGATTTCAGGAATAAGACATATCTCGGCACCGCCTGAAATCGCGGTATGAAGCGCAATCCAACCGGCATCCCGGCCCATGACTTCCATGATGATGACCCGGTGATGGCTTTCTGCTGTCGTCACCAATTTATCCAGGCTATCCGAAGCGATCTGAACAGCGGTTGAAAAACCAAAGGTCAGATCTGTTGCACTCAGGTCATTGTCGATGGTCTTGGGAACACCAATGACGGGCATGCCTGCCTTGAACAAACCATTTGAAATCCGCTGGCTACCGTCGCCTCCGATGTTCACAACGGCGGAAAAACCAAGGTCTTTAATCTTCTGGACCAGCTCATGCGAGCGATCGATCATCACCCATTCACCTTGTTCATTTTGCCGGGGGAACTGGAGCGGGTTACCTTTATTGGTGGTTTTTAAAATAGTGCCGCCTTTGACGTGGATTCCTGCTACTCGTTTGCTGGTCAGTTTGATGAGCTCATTGGGCTCGTTAAATACCCCGTTAAAGGCTTCTATACTTCCCCAAACTTCCCATTTACCCGATTGTTTGGCCGCTTTACTCAAGGCTCGGATGACCGCATTCAAACCGGGACAATCCCCGCCACCCGTTAGTACCAGAATCTTTTGCTTTTCGGATTTCTTTACCATGCTGTTCAATTTCGTATTTCGAGTTCCAATTTCATCTGCTAGCGCTCTCTCTGAGACAGGATCGAGAATCCGGTAATGTTTATCCTGCTGTAAAGATAATGGCCTAAAATGCAGGACCAATAAGTAAAATAGGTATTTTTAGTTGCTGAGGATATAAATCCATCCACAGTATCACAAACCCTGGTCCGATGAAGATCCATATTCAGGACACACCCGCAAAACTTGGCGAGGCTGCCGGAGCATTGGCTGCCTCAGCAATCCGGACGGTCCTTCAGATGCGGAACGAAGTCAATATCATCCTGGCTACGGGAAGTAGCCAATTTGCTACGTTACAGCACCTGATCCGGTCCTCGCTCGATTGGGGCCGGATAAGGATGTTCCATCTTGACGAATACATTGGATTACCAGAATCTCATCCGGCCAGTTTTCGAAAATACCTTCGTGAGCGATTTATTCTCCAGGTACCTGCTTTGATGGATTATTTTCTTATCGATGGTGAGGCACCCGATCCCGCGGCGGAATGTGACCGGCTGGAAAAGCTGATCCGGCGATATCCCATTGATGTCGCATTGATAGGCATCGGAGAGAACGGGCACCTTGCATTTAACGACCCTCCTGCTGACTTTACGACCCATTCCGCCTATCACATCGTTCACCTGGATCAGGCATGCCGCCAGCAACAAGTAGGTGAAGGCTGGTTCCCGGACTGGGAGGCCGTGCCGGCCACTGCAATATCAATGACGATTCCTCAAATTCTCGCTAGTGATAAACTTATCGTTTCAGTTCCGGATTCAAGGAAAGCACACGCTGTCAAGTGCACGGTCCATGGTCTGGTAGACCCGGGTTGCCCTGCTTCTATCCTGCAGAATCATCCCAATTGTGATTTATTTCTGGACTTAAATGCCGCTGTATTATTGTGAATACCATTGACCTTCTTGTAGTCATCCTGTATGTACTTGGAATTACCGCCTACGGCATCTGGATCTCCAGACACACGAAAACAAGCGAAGGCTTCTTCCTGGGGGGGCGAAAGTTAAAATGGTGGACCATGATGGGTCAGGCATTTGGCACCGGAACGCATGCCGAGATGCCAGTTGCCCAAACCGGAGCCAGCTTCCAACTCGGCTTTTCTACCATTTGGTATCAGTGGAAAAACATGCTGATCACTCCCTTTTACTGGCTTATGGCCCCCTGGTACCGGCGGAGTGAGCGTACCACCATCGCTGAAATGGTTACTGACCGTTATGGCCGTCAGATGGGAATGCTCTATACTTTATTCGCCCTGGCTTTTCTCATTTTCGTCATGGGGGTGATGCTTCAAGGAGCCGCAAAAGTGATTTATGTCGCCAGCGGCGAATCCTGGTCACCGAACCGGATCGTTATGGCCATGACGATTGCCTTCATGGTCTACAGCTATTTCGGAGGGCTCGTTGCTGCTGCCAATACAGAATTTATCCAGTCCTTTCTCATCATCGTTTTGTCTTTCCTACTTATCCCTTTCGGACTCCACGCCGTGGGAGGCATGCACACGATGCGCCAAACTTTGTCTTCCAGCTTCTTTACCCTCTACAGTGACGCCAGTGGTCTTGACGTATTTACCATCAGTATGCTGGCCGTTAATGGCGTGGTCGGCATCACAGCCCAGCCTCATATGATGACCATGTTCGCTTCCGGGAATACGGAGAGGGCTGGTCGGGTTGGTCAGACATTTGGCAATCTGGTAAAACGACTTGTGACCATTGGGTGGGCCCTGACAGGTCTGATCGTGGCCGTCCTGGTCATTCAGCGGGGCACTACCCTACCGGATTCCGAACATGCTTTTGGCTATGCCATCCGGGAATTGTTAACCCCGGGGATCACCGGTTTAATGATTGCCGCCATCCTTGCCGCCAATATGTCATCCTGCTCCAATTTTATGGTTAATCTGGGATCACTCTTTACACGGGATATTTATCAACCTTATTTACGTCCGGAAGCTGATGACAAGGAGATCTTGCGTGTTGGCCGAATTTCCAGTTTGCTACTCACCATCCTCGGAGTTCTTTTTGCTCTAATCATTAAAAATGTGTTGTCTGCTTTCCTGTTTGTGGAAACAATGGCTGCATTTGTGGGCATTGCCATATTTGGCGGAATGCTTTGGAAAAGAGCCAACCGCTATGGAGCCATGGCTGCTATTATCCTTGCATTTGTTCTTTATTATGCCCTGAATTTTTCCGCTACCGGCACATTACAACTGATTTACAAATGGCAACCTGAGCCTTTTTCATGGGCAATGTCCCTTGGATTTATAACCCTGATTGTTGTTAGTTTATTGACACCGCCCGAAGATCCTGACCGGATTGCACCATTCTTCTCCCGGATGCAGCACCTGTCAAGAGCCGACCGGAGCAATGATCAGCCGGTCGCTGCCGGTAGTCGCGGCATGGAAATGATCCTGCTTGATGTACCTGGGTGGTTTAAAGCCAGCCGCTGGACTCATTTCTGGTCCAGGTACCGGGAAGACGCCGTTGGGTTTGTTTTGGCCTGGGTATTCGTCGGAGGGTTGATTGGTTTGGCCTGGACCCTGTTGCAATTCTGGGGTAATTAATCAAAATCATGGAGACAACGCTGGTAGAAAGCACATTAATTCAAAATGGTTTTCTGGTTTTACCGGATCGGGTCATCAAAGGGGACCTGCGCTTATCCGGTAAACGGATTCAGGAGTTCAACACGCAGTTATCCCCAATGGCTGATGAACGAATTCTCGATGCCGGCGGCGCCTATATCCTTCCCGGATTTATAGACATTCACAACCACGGAGCCGTCGGTTTTGACTTTACTCTGGGAGCCTATGACCAGGAAAAGGACTGGTTTAACAAGGATGACACGGTGTATCTGGAGGGCATAACCCGGGCCCTGGAGTACTTCCTTAAGCAAGGAGCAACCCGCATATTGGCGACTACGCTGGCAGCACCGCCAACAGATCTAATCCAGGCGTTTCATTTGCTGAATGATTACCTGGGCACCGATCCCGCCGGATTAGCCATCGCCCTGGCAGGGATTAACCTGGAAGGTACTTTCATCAAAGACGCCGCCTTTGCGGGAGCCCAAAATCCGGAATATTTTCAATCGGCTTCAGCCCGTTTGTTTGATCGATTACAGGACGCTTCCGGTGGAAACATTCGCATTGTAAATATTCCGCCTGAACACGGGATACCCGGTCTCGAATTGACAAGCCATTTGTCCGGTCAGGGAGTCATCGTCGCCGGAGGTCATTCGGGAGCTTATGGAACCGCGACGCACCAGGCTATCGATAAAGGCCTGAGGCTGGCGGTCCATTACTTCAATGGGCCAAATCGACAGTCTTACAAGTCTTTTAGTCATAACGGCGCCATGGAAGCCTTCCTGGTTCGTGACGAAGTGTCGCTGGAATTAATTGTGGATGGTTTCCATGTGGATCCTGCCTATGTGCTCGATGCCATCCAGCGGAAAGGAATTGATCGAATCATCCCCATCACCGATAGTTTATTTATAAATGGGAGTGACACCATAAACGCATTCAGTCTGGCTGGCATTCCGGGACAGGTGTCTGCCGACAAACAGTACCTGAAAGTAGCCGGGCAAATGGATACTTTATTTGGTAGTATTCTCACGCCACTCAAAGGGTTCACCAATTTACTGGACTGGATGACTCATGACCGTAATGGGATTTGGATTAAAACGCATTCCGGTCATTCAAAGCACGAAGCATTGGTCATGATTTCCCGAATGATGAGTGGGAATCCTGCCAGACTCCTTGGACTGGATAAAGATCAATCAACCGGGGCAGCCACCGGGATGATCGCCCAGGGATACAGCGCTGATATTCTGGTTATGGACTTAACCCAATCGGATCAGGGCATGCCTTCCATCAGGCATTGCTTCCTAGCAGGCAAAATGATCTATTGAATGGGACCCGAGCGGGCGTTAGCATGCATTCTTGATGACCAATGTCTTCCTTACCGGTGTTGATCATTGGTTGAATTGGAAAATCTATTTCGCTACGTGTCATTTTGACTAATGACCTTTCGCTGCGATTTCTAATGATTGGTTGGGATTACAGCGGATTCATGTTGTAAGTCATAAACCAAAACAGGCAGATTGTTGCGACCTACGATCAACTTATTCCCCTTAACCGTCTGGATCATTGCAGTGCTTCGCACATCTCCCCGTATCCACAAACCGGTATTATTTACCGTCTGCCAACCTTGATCGGATTGTTGTAACAGAATTCCATGATTGGCATCGATCTCACCAATCTTTACCCTGGTTCTGGACGCATTTCCCGTTAAAAGAATT
Organism: Lewinellaceae bacterium; assembly: GCA_020636355.1. GTDB lineage: Bacteria > Bacteroidota > Bacteroidia > Chitinophagales > Saprospiraceae > JAGQXC01. The sequence goes on from JACJYB010000005.1 coordinate 326,847, forward strand.
TGCGGCCTCCCGGCATCGGATGTCTTAATTTCCGAGATCGCAAAAACAGGTGCGACCTGAGCATCCCGGGGAAAAGCAACAAAGGTCCATCCACCGGGCTGATGATCAAGGTAACCGGAACGCAATTCATTGATCGTGTCAGCCTGAACAGCCGGTAAATACGTCAATAGGGTTTTTGTATTGGTATTTGCATAGGAAGCATAATCAGGAAACTGCTTTTTCAGGGAAGGCAGCTGTGCTAATAGGTCATCCCTGGATATAAAAGGGTATGACTCTCCGTCCGAGTAACTGGTCAGGATGGCATCGGTATCCCCATTGTTATCACAGTCCCCGTAATACAGAACCATAGGCTCATGCTCGGATGCGCGGAATGGGGAATTCAACCCCAGATTCCCCAGAATGATTTCAAGTTCAGGATCATCATCCAGGTTTGCTGCATTGACGGCCGACCACCAGCCGGACATTGATGATTTATAAATCAATTGCCACTGGGTGGTGTACTGCCACACTTCCACGGGCCGCCACGGTGCTGCAAGGACCAACTCACCAACTCCATCTCCATCGAGATCCGTCCACTGGGAAACTTGCACACCCAAATGCGCAAAAGGTACTTGCCTGTCCACCGAAAATGAACCGTTATCCTGAAGCAGGATCAAACTTTCACCAGGAAGCGGATATTGTCCGGTAATGGTTGCTGAGCCCGCAAAGATATCCTGCTTACCGTCCTGGTTGAAGTCGCCCACACTGAGGGTGAAGATACTTGTCACCGGCAAGGGAGGTAGCGACCACTTGGTAAATCCACCTTGTTTATTTTGCACATAGATCCTGACCGTCTGGTTATTGATGCTATCGGTCTCAACTTCTATTGCACTGCCTATTATCACATCCTGTAAGCCATCGCCATTCATATCGGCAATGACAGCTGCGACATCTTCATACATGGCATCGCTTGCCATCGCCTCCGGAATTTCAACCATGAAATTTCCATTTTTTTGGTAAGCGATTTGGGCTGGAAAACCTTTACCACCCGTTAATAACAAATCCTGCAAGCCATCGTGATTAAGGTCGCCAATGGCCATGGCCGGACCCCGGTCCGAATAAAAAAACGGCAAGGAAGGGTGATCAAAGAAATCGATGTATTCGTCATCCCGATGAGTTACCACCAGTGAAGCAGAATCCGGAGCAAACAAAGGCAGGTTTGGATGGACAGAAGCGTTGGCTGGCTTTCCAGCTCCGCGTTGCAGCGTGATTAATTGATCTGCTGCAATGGACTGAAAAGTTTCCTGGTATCCGTCGCTCCACCGCACCTGAATGGAATCGATCAGACCATCGACTAATCCGGCGTGGATCTCAGGCTCCATGGAAGACTGATATCCGCGTGAAGTATACATTGCACGGTACACCATTTGATCGGGTGTATATATCCGGCAGGTAGCCCCTATCCCGAACGGGTTGTTGTCCTGGCCACGACAGATGATCTCCAAGTAATGCCCCAGCCCTTGCTCCCTCGTGTTGTTGCGGAACATCGTCGCCCTGGCATTGCAATTATTGAGTACTAAGTCCAAATCCCCGTCCAGATCCAGATCTGCATAAGCTGCACCATTGGAAAGGCCATCCGAAAAAATTTCAGCCGAAGCCAAAGCATCACTGAATGTTCCATCCTCCTGCTGCATCAGCAGCCGGTTCGGCACATTGATCTGAGGCATCTTCCGGATTAGTTCGCTGATTTCCATTTCTTCTCCAGGATTAGCCTTTAGCTTTTGATCCACCGTGTAAGAAAGGAAATCCATATTGGTGTAATCCCTCAGATAGCCATTGGAAATGAACAAATCAGGTTTCCCATCCAGGTTGTAATCGGCTACCAGCGGCGCCCAGGACCAGTCGGTAGCACTGATACCCATTTCCTGGCCGATCTCCGAAAATTGCCCCTTGCCATTATTAATCTGGAGCATATTACGCATGGATTGTTTGTAAAATCCCTGGGCCAGAAGAATTTGGTATTTGCTGTAATTATCGGGACCAAATGCCATTTTATTGCGGTAATTGGTCGCGGGCAACATATCCATAGTCACCAGATCGGGTATGCCATCATTATTTATATCGCTGGCATCCGAACCCATCGAGAACAAGGAGGTATGGTCGAATGATTCCCGCAATGCTTCTTTAAAGGTCCCGTCGTGCTGATTGACGTAATAATAATCTTCTTCATTAAAATCATTGGACACGAAAATATCCGGCCATCCGTCCTGATTAAAGTCCTCAATCGCGACGCCCAGGCCAAAGCCCAGTACATTCTGAATTATGCCTGCTTTACTGGTTACCTCGGTGAATTTTCCTGTCGTGTTCAGGTCATTGCGAAACAATTTGTCACCATAAAAGCGGTTAGTCCTACTCTTTAGATGACGTATCGCCTGATTAAAATTGGTAAATTCGGGAACGGAGTGGTTGAGCAGGTACACGTCGAGATCCCCATCCCGATCGTAATCAAAGAATGCAGCATGCGTCGTATAAGCCGGATCGTTTAATCCGTATTCTGCCGCCATTTCCGTGAACGTGAGGTCATGATTGTTTATGAACAAGAGGTTGCGTCGGGCATCAGCATCCGGAGATGCGGAGCGACAAACGTAAATATCCAGCCAGCCGTCAGCATTTACATCAGCCATGGTTACTCCCGTATTCCAATACCCCGCAGCTTCTACACCAGCCTCATCAGCGATGTTCTCAAACTGCCAGTTGCCATGGTTCAAATACAAGTGACTGGCGGTCATATTTCCGGTGAAGTAGATATCGGGCAGACCGTCGTTATTGATATCACCAACCGCAACTCCACCCCCATTGTAGAAATAGGTATAGGTCAATACATTAAAATCGGGATTCTCTTCCAATTTGTTAACAAAATCAACTCCCGAGGTTCTTGAAGAAACCGCACTAAAGAGGTTTTGATGATCGTCGGTCCGGTTACAACCTGACAAAATCAAGAACACGAAAGCAAATTGTAAGAGAATGCATGTCTGTTTCATGTCCTGAAAATAAAAAAGTACCAGTTAATTAAAACCGGCACTTTTTTAGCCTTATGAAAAATGTACTTACCACTTCTGATTGGCCAAACTTCATTTTGACAAATTGTGTGCGAACACAGTATCAATACAGTTCGACATTATTCTTTAAATATAGCAATTTCTCCAAATAATTGTCGCCTGGACAGTTATTTTTCAAACAGAAAATGAAAATATAACTCCTACGATCTGTACGGATGAAATTTTCAAAACAGTGCCCCGGCAAAATCTTAGAACTGGATTTTTCCGAGGATGGTTTTCCACTCTGCCGCGAGGTAAATCAAATCCCTGGAATTTGGTAACTTCCCCATGATTAGCAACTAAACGATCCCAATGCAGAAGGTACGGATAAAGGATATTGCGGCAATAGCCGGCGTATCTCCTGGTACAGTAGACCGCGTTATTCACAACCGCGGAAATGTTTCAGATAAAGCCAGGCAACGAGTCCTGGAGGTCATGCAGGAACTCAATTACCAACCAAATATCATTGCAAGCACCCTTGCCTACAACCGCACATTCAGGTTGGCGATTATGACCCCGTCCCCAAAACACGACACCTATTGGGAGCTTCCCTATTCCGGTATTACCAAAGCCTGGAACAATGTCAAGCACTATGGGGTCATGATTGATGAATATTTCTATCACCCGCTCCTGGAGTCCTCCTTTCAGGCGCGCGCCAAACAAGTTTTGCATGATCGTCCGGATGCCGTCCTACTGGCTGCGGAGACTGAAAAAGAAAGTCTGGACTTCATTCATTCCTGTCTGAAAAAGAATATCCAGTGCATGCTGATAAACACATTACTGGAATCACCGGACATCCTGGGATACGTAGGTCAGGATTCATTCCAGAGTGGCATCTTGGCGGCCAAATTGCTTTCAAATGTTGTCCAGAAGAGTGACTACCTGATGATTATCCATGCTGAAGAGCATTTCGAGCAATCCAGACATCTGATTGAGAAAGAATCCGGTTTTCGTCAATTCCTTGAGCAGCATGGGAATCAAAAGATAGAACAGCTGGTGCTGAAAAATCATTCGGAGGATTACATCCGGATGGAATTGGGTGATTTCATCTCGAAACATGGTAAACCAGGCGGAATCTTTGTATCTAATTCACGAGGGTATCTGATCGCCCAGGCGCTCAAAGAATTGGATGCCCATTGCCATCTGGTTGGGTTCGACCTGATCGAACCTAACATCCGATTGCTTAATGAAGGCGCAATCCTATACCTCATCAACCAGAATGCTGAACTTCAAGGTTATTATGCACTAATGAGCATCGTGAACAAATGCATCCTTAAAAAAGAGGTCCCGGCCCGTCATTTTCTACCTATAGATATCGTTGTGCCTGAAAATGTTTCCTATTACCTGGACTCAATGCACTGGTTATCTTAAGCAATCAGTCACATTGCCGGTTGCACTGTCCGCAAGTTGGATCAGGTTGATTGCTAGCGGACAGGAGGTGCGGATGCCATCCCAAGTGACACTTAACCATTTATTCCAGAGCTATTCCGTGAGATTTGCGGATGCTTGTTCCATTTTAGTCTAAAATTGTAATTTCGACTTGTTGAGTTCGAAAGATCAACACAATTTCATTGCAAAAAGATAGCTGAAATGAATTGGGGCAGGGTAAAAGCAGGAATCTTTGTTTGCTTCCTATTAGCGTGTAACCATTCAGATAATCATGAGTCCTCCGGATTGGTCATCTGTACAACTAAAGTCAAGCCTGATAAAGCTACCCTTCAAATGATCGACAAGATTCAGGCCGCATTCAAATCCATCGATCCAATGCAAGCCGAATACATATTTAATACAAGGCGGGCAGAGCTTTTGAAAAAAAAGATGGACGACATGAAGCCCGGCCCGGAACGCAATTTGGTCGTCTATGATTATGGCATCGAGTTATTGCGAGCTGGTCAAACGGATCAGGCGATCGAGGTATTTGAAAACTTCAACAACTTCTATAAAGACAAGTTTTTCATCAACAAGGATAAGATCCTGCTGGAATTTCGAAAACAATTGGCCATCAGCTACCTACGCAAAGGCGAACAGGAAAACTGCATTTTCAACCACAATAACGAGTCGTGCATTATTCCTCTCTCCCCTAAGGGGCAACACATCAATAAGGAAGGCTCCAGCAAGGCCATTGAGTACCTGACAGAATGCCTGGAGATTGATCCGTTTGATTTTGAAAATCAATATCTTCTGAATATTGCCTACATGACTTTAGGCGGTTATCCGGACCAGGTACCGGAAGAATTTCTGATCCCCCAATCGTATTTTGATCAGCATAATTTTCCAAAATTTCATGACATTGCCGGCTCACTGGGCGTCGATGTGGATCATATGTCCGGGGGTGTTTGTCTGGACGACTTTAATAACGACGGATATCTCGATATCATGGTTTCATCCTGGGGCTATAAGGATCAAATCCGGTATTTTGAAAATGACCGGATGGGAGGCTACATTGATAAAACGTCCGCTACCGGGCTATTGGGTGTCACCGGAGGATTAAACCTGAAACATGCAGATTACAATAACGATGGATTTGTAGATTTCATCATCCTGCGTGGTTCGTGGCTGGAGAACTTCGGTAAAATTCCGAATTCTCTTATCCGGAATAATGGGGACGGAACATTCACCGACGTAACCCTGGAAGCTGGGGTTTATTCGGAAGAGCCAACTCAAACGGCCATTTGGGCTGATTTTAATCTCGACGGATGGCTGGACCTTTTTATTGCCAATGAATCTTCCGACAAAGGATCTTTCGGATGTGAGCTTTACGTGAACAATGGGAATGGAACATTCACCAATAAAACCATGGAGTCAGGGATTACGGAAATCGGCTATTTCAAAGGTGTGGACTCCGGTGATTTGAACAATGATGGATACCCGGACATCTATCTATCCAACTTTAACGGAAAGAATTTGCTTTATTATAATGAAGGAGCGCAGCAAGGAATATCATTCAGGATGGCACCGGACAGTCTTGGTATTTCTGACCCGATCCACAGTTTCTCCACCTGGATCTTCGACTACAACAACGATGGGAATGAGGATATATTCGTATCCGCTTACTCCGATGTAGAGCGTTCTGCAGCCAACATTTTCATGGCCAACCTGCGCTTATTGGAAGATCCCCGGGTAGAACAACGCACTCCAAGGCTATACCGTAATAATGGCGATGGAACTTTCACCAACGTATCGCACGAAGCTGGTCTAACCGAACCATTATCTACCATGGGCTGTAATTTTGGCGATTTGGATAACGACGGTTATCTGGACTTCTATGCAGCCACCGGGGATCCCAGCTATATCTCCATTGTTCCGAACAAGATGTATAGAAATGTGCAAGGTGAATCTTTTGAGGATGTTACCTTCAGCGGAGGTTTTGGCCACATCCAAAAAGGTCATGCCGTAGGGTTTGCAGATCTCGATATGGACGGAGATCAGGATATCTATGCTGTTTTAGGAGGGGCTTATGAAGGTGATAACTTCAGAAACGTACTTTTTGAGAATCCTGTAGGAAATCAAAACAACTGGATTAACATTGAATTGGAAGGAAAGACTTGCAACCGCTCAGCAATTGGAGCCAAGATCATTGCGACCATTGAAGAAAACGGAGCGGTGCGGAACGTGTATCACACGGTTGGAACCGGCGCCAGCTTTGGAGGCAACAGCCTGTTGGCTGAAATCGGGTTGGGCAAAGCCATGACCATCAAGACCCTGGAAATCATCTGGCCTGACAAAGCGCGAACATCATCTGTTTTTGAAAATGTCCCAGTCAATCAAGTGGTGAAGATCACCGAAGGGGACGCTGAAATAAAAGCTACCGGGTTAACACCATTAACTTTTATTAAAACCGCTCACGAACACCATTAGGGAGATATGAGATTTCAGATTTCAGATTTGAGATTTCAGATTTGAGATTTCAGATTTGAGGTTTCAGATTGGGTAAATTAAGTTGTATTGGACAGGTAACCTGATTACGAAAGTTGTTCCTATGGACATTCCATGCATTCATCTTCTCAGGACGCTTTGAAGTTGGTCTGTAAGGTCAACCTATTTCAGGCATGAACCTCACACTCCATACCTATTACCTCACACCCTATACCTAATACCCCTATGTCAAAGATCTATCTTCCCACGAAAAAAAATGGCTACCCGAAAGTTCGACTAGCCATTTTTTATTTTAATAGAGATTTAATCCCTAGAAGTTTGGTCCTCCCGTATCCCACCAGAGGTGCGTACCAATTTCATCTGGTCCTCCCAATTTTTGGGTAGCATCAGCTACACCGCCTGGGTTGTTTGAACGCTCACCATTAATAAATGGCATCCGTCTCAGGAAGTCGTCTTTTGCAACTACACCCCAGTCCGCGTTGCTATCGTTCTGGTAATTGTAGGGCAATTTGGGATAACCGGTGCGCCGGTGATCCACCCAAATTTCAATGCTGTTATGTACGGCAGCAATCCATTTTTGAGTCATAATCTTCTCAAGCTTCACTTCTTTGTCATCAGCTTCGTCCCATTTTACCGGAACCTTGATTCTGCTGACAAAGTCATTGACATCACCGCTTGCTTTAGGATCGTCATAATCCAATGGCAGGAAGGTCTCGTCCTGCTGGAGATAAGCATCTACACCAGCTGCGCCCCATTCTGCAAAGCTTTCTCTTACGCCGTTTTCGTAGTTAGCCTGAGCATCTCCGGCTCCTGCCCAACCGCGGAGAGCAGCTTCTGCCATGAGAAAATACGTCTCACTGGAAGAAAAACATCTCCTTGCTGGCCACGTAATAAAGGCTGTTGCGATGGTTGAATAAGATAGACGGTCGTCTTTTGCTACCAGCGTAGCACCATTACGAACGCCTTTGTATGGGAAATCCGGGTGGTCCGGATAAAGCGTATTGTCCGTAGCAGGATCAAAGTATTTGGAAACACGAGGATCCTTGTAACCGCCAAGAACCGACTCCATCGTTGCACTCATACGCGTATCACCCCATCCGAAACAAATCCGGGCCGGGCGGAAAAATCCATCGTAATTCTTAATGTAGAAATTATCTGATGTTGTCGTGATCATTCCTCCAGCTGCTGCCATCGCTTTCTCGCCTTGTGTTTTGGCAAGGGCAGGGCTTACTTTGGAGATTCTCATGGCTAATTGCAACCGCATGCTGTTTGCCAGTTTAATCCAGGCACTGACATCTCCTTGGAAGCTGTCGTCAAATTTGGCCATACCTCCGTAATCCACGTTGCGGCTTAAAGCATCGACGATTTCATCCAATTCAGAGAACCAGGTATTGTACAAGGTCTCTTCACTGTCGTAGAGAATGGTCTTATCGGAAGATCCGTAATTGGAATAGATGATCGGGCCATGGTAAGCAGACAATCTTGAAGCAGCTAAAACCCGCAGTAATTTAGCCCAGGCTACAAATACCTCGTTGTTTTCTGCTTCGGCAATCTGTAACACCTGGCGTGCCGGAGCGAAAATGGATCCATAGACACGGCCCCAGTAGCTGTTCCAGCGAATGTAATACGTCGTGTTGTTTACCCCACCTGTAAAAGGAGTAGGAGTACCCAATTGTCTGGTAAAGGACTCATTGCAGAGGTTGTGTTCGATTTGGTCCCCGAAGATGTTGTTGAGCATGGTCGGGAAGAAAGCGCCCACGTGATTGTTGTCCTGCCTTAATGATTCATCCGAAATTTGGTAAGGATTGGTGTTTAATTCAGCAAAATCCTTCGTACAACCGGAGTATAAGGTCAGACCAATTAGAATGATGAATATGCTTATCTTTTTCATATTGTCAGTTCTTAGAAATTAATATTGAGATTAAACCCGATCGTCCTGGTTGCAGGCGTGTTGAATGTATCCAGTGAATTCGAATTACGATCCGTACTCATGGCCAATTCCGGGTCAAAGGGTGCTTTGATGTAAAGCAAGAACAGATTCTGACCAACCAGAGAAATGGTTGTTTGTGCTTTCGCTAACAATTTCGGTGAATAGGTAAGTGCAAATTGGGTCAGGCGTACGTTGGTCCGGTCGTAAACATAGGGCTCGCCGATACCATTCCGGTCTCCGACCGCGCGGTACCAGGTTTCAGCATCCACCTTTGAAACCGGTGTTTCGTTTTGTACGGCATTGACACTGACTCCGCCGGCATCCCGGGCATCCGCTGTTCTTTTGGATACACCGGCGCCGTCCAGCATGGATTGGGTCTGGCTGAAACAAACGCCTCCGAACTTACCATTCACGATGAAATTGATGCCAAATTCACCAATCTTAAAGTTGTTGTTCCAACCCAGGCTCCAGTCCGGATTCAGGTTACCTACAAATTCCTGCATGGCGGTTTTTAAAGGCCGGCCATTTCCTGGATCCAGGATGATGCGATCCTGAGCATCCCGCTGGAATTTATAGACATAAAGATCCCCGATGGATCCTCCTGCTTCGAATCTTGATCCATAACCTTCCGACTCACCGGTACTGATGGAAGCCAGATCCGGATGCATTTCCACCACTTCATTGTGGTTACTCCACAAGTTAAAGGAGGTGGTCCACAACAGCTTTGGCGTATAGACCGGTGTGAAGTCCAAGGTCATTTCAACCCCTTTGTTGACAATTTTGCCGGCGTTGACATAGTACCGGGTGTATCCCGATCCGGACGGCGCCGGCAGGTTGATGAACTGATCGGTACTGACGGTATTGTAATAGGTGAAATCGACACCCACCCGGTCATCGAGGAAGCGCAGGTTGGCGCCATACTCGCTACTGGTGATGATTTCCGGTTTCAGATTTTCAAAAGGCTGCTGGGTATTACGGTTTACACCACCGGATGAGGCGATGGTATTCTGTGGATTAACCACGTTGAACGGCACTTCATTACCAACCTTGGTATTCGAATAACGAATCTTGGCAAAGTTGATGAAATCAGGCATTTCAAACATCTTACTCAGGATCGCAGTGGCTCCGAAGGAAGGATAGAAATACGATTCGTTTCCTGTTCCTGCCAACGAGGAAGCCCAGTCGTTACGACCGGAGAAATCCACATACACCATATCCTTGTACCCTACGGTGGCATTTGCAAATACAGCTTCTTTAACCAACCGGCTGTTCAAAGTAGACTGTACCTGTACATTCGCCGGTAGGTTCTGGAAGTAAAATTCATTGGCGTAGATCAGACCGTTGTTGGCATCACCGTCTACGCGGGTACCCAGACCGAATACGGTCTTCTGGTAACTGGAGCCGGCGATAACACCCAGGCTGAAATCACCAAAACGGTCGTTGTAATTCAGGATAGCGTCCGTGTATAACAGTTGGTCGGTGTAGTTCCAATAGTCCCAGCTACCGTTGGGATGCACGTTGGTGGTATTACCGCCACTGGTGAACTTTTGCTCTTGCAATTTGTCGGCGTAATCGTAATTACCCCGGGCTGAGATGCTCAGTTTATTGCTGATCTTGTAATCCAGGTTGACACTTCCAATCATCCGGTTCGTTTTATCGGTCCGGGGTTGCTCGTGCAGCAACCAATAAGGATTGGACTGGTGGTGGTCAATCACGAACCAGTTCTGGCCGATTACATTCCGGTCCGGATCAATGATCGAATAATTTTCCTTATAGTTTTCGAAATCACGGTCTCGGGGGAAGTAATAAAGTCCCGAGAGCGGATTGAGGTAATAGCCCGTGGCCGGACGATTCTTACCCAATTCGTTGGTCAGGATTACGTTTGAACCGATGGTCAATTTGTCGTTCAACATCTTCGTGGACTGTTTGAACGTTACATTGTACCGGTTGTAGGTATTCAATGGAATGATACCGCGGGCATTGACATTACCAAAGGAGAAATAAGCTTTGGTTCTGGCTGTACCACCACTTACAGAAATGGAGTTGATCTGGTTCAATCCGGTCTGGAAGAAGTCATCCACGTAGTTACTGGGATAATTTCCAGGGGTCGTCGACCAGCTTTCTTTGGCTCCGCCTACGCTGCCGTATTTGAATTGCAGTTCCGGTTTCAACAGAATGTTTTCAAAGGTCAGACCAGTGCTGAAATTGACTTTGGCCGGTCCTTCTTTACCAGATTTGGTGGTGATCAGAACCACACCATTGGCGCCCTGACTACCATACAGAGCGGCAGCATTCGATCCTCTCAGGATGGTAAGGCTTTCGATGTCATCCGGGTTCAACTGGGACATCCCGTCACCTCCGTCAAATCCGCCCCACATGCCTGGCTGACCGGTCCGGTTATTCGCCATTGGAATACCATCGATAACAAATAGAGGATCACTGTTCCCATTCAAGGATTTGTCACCACGCAGTACGACCCGCGTGGATCCTCCGGGACCGGAGGAGCTTTTCTTGATCTCGACGCCGGCCGCTTTACCGGACAAACTGTTGAGAAAGTTAATGTCCCGTGCTTCCAGGAGCTCATTGGCACCAACCGTTTGCTGGGCAAAGGTCAGGGAGCTTTTTTCCCGTTCAATTCCCAGGGCGGTTACCACCACTTCCTCCAAACCAATTCCTTCATCCAGGGTTACGTCGATCACCGACTGGCCATTAACCGCAATCTCCGAAGTCGTATACCCGATGTAGGAGAACTCCAGAGTGGCCTGCGGAGAAACACTCAACGAATATTTCCCGTCAATATCAGTGACCGTTCCGTTCGATGAGTTTCCTTTCTCCACAACGTTGACCCCGATTAAAGGATCGCCTTGTGCTGAGGTTACCGTTCCAGTGACGGTATTCTGTGCCATAATCCCCGTACTAACGCATAGTATGGTAAGAATGGTAAACAATAGTTTCATAAACGATGAGTTTTCATGATTGGAAAATAATATTAGGAATCATTAAGAAATCAAAGAATAATAATACACTAAACTTTTAACCATTTCTAACTTTTGATCTGTAAATATTACAAAAGTTAAACTCGGGGTTGACAAAGTTCTGAATGCCAATAAATGCAATCGATTTCGGTTCGCAAAGACGATCAAGCCAATTTGATTTGATCTGAATAAAGCTCTCCCAGCGACATTAAACCCACCAATTTTTCCCCACTTTGGAAACCCTACTTCCAGGGTATGGCAATATATTGCTACGCACCTCCTTTTACAACTCCACGCTGTCCTACCCACTGTTTAGAGATGATAACGTCTGGCGTAACTAAAATGCTGATCCGTAATATGAAATGATATGATCCAACAAAATATAGAATTTTATTATTGTATGCGCACACAATTTGCAAAATTTTAGTTTGAAATTGAATTTTACTGAAGAATACACCGGTTTCAAGGAACTTTTTTGGAACAAGTTTTGATGACTTATCTCCTGCCTGCACCAGCTCTAAGCTGACTGCGACGCATACGATTAGTTATAACTAGATGGTTCATTTTCGATACCTTTGAGCTAAATCAGATAAAGATGTTCACACTCAATATTTATTTGCGTATCGCCCTGATGGCAGTGACCTTAATCGGAGGCACCGTACTGATCTTTACCATGGGGTTCTGGTATGGCTTTCCTTTTCTCCTGGTAGGTCTGACCTTATTGTTTGGCTATTTATGGTTGGGCACCGTCCAATCCGCGGCAGAACTAATGCAACAACAGGATTTTGCAGCCGTGGACCGGAGGTTGGCTTTAACCCTCTTCCCAAAACTGCTCTACAAACCAAACCGGTCTTATTATTACCTCATTAAGGGATCTGTAGCCATGCAAACAAAAAATTATGAAGCTGCCGAAATCTGGTACAATCAAGCCCAGGAGATTGGCTTGCCAGGAGACAACGAAAAGGCGATGGTTGCCCTGCAGATGGCCAACCTTAAAGCTGCCAAAGGCAAATGGAAAGAAGCCCAATTGATCTTCAAACCCATTAAGAGTTTTAAAGTGACCGAAGCCCAACTCCGGGAACAGATCAAGCATTTCGAAAAAGTCCTTCAGAACAGCGGTCAGGTAAAGGCACACCAGAGCATGGGTGCAAGCCAAAAGATGAGAAGATACAAGAAGTTCTAAAGCGACCGGTCAGCAATCCGGGCAGCTTATCATTATCCGATTGGCCGAATCAAGGATTTAATGCCAGCTACTGAACCGGCCATAGACCATCGAACGGGTTTTGTGACGGGAGGCACCTTTGCATTGAACTTAAACCTGATCTTTTTTCCGGTATTTTGCGGTCACCGCTACGATCGCTGCCAATCCGGAAATCAATAAAGCGATGCGTGCAATAAAATCTCCGATCCGGGCATAATAAGTAACCGTATCATTGGCGTAGATCGTCTGCCGGGCTGCAGCTTCCTCCCCATAGTTGTTTACCACTTCGATATCACCGCGCTGATTAATGAAGCTACACCAACCCATATTGGCAGACCGAACCACATCTTTTCTAAGTTCGATGGCCCTCAGTCTTGCCAGGGCAGCATGCTGACGATGTCCCGGCGTGTCATCCCACCAGCCATCATTTGTCATAACAGCCAACCATTGAGCCCCGTCCAAGACATACCCGATATCGTACTGTCCAAAAATTGATTCGTAACAAATTACCGGACCTACATTGGAAGCCTGACCATGGAAGGCAGTAGGATGTTCCTGGTGGCCCCAGTCACCCATAGCTCCTCCCAGTTTCTTCACGATCGGTCTCAGAAAAGGCAGGAACCGCTTAAATGGAAACAATTCAGCTCCGGGGACAAAGATGGATTTCAAATATTTGGATGGCGGTTCATGAGCAGTAAACTGCCAGGCACTGTTTTCCTGAGCCACAAATTTGTCGCCATACTGATCAAAGTCTCCCGCAGGCTTGTTTTCGGCCGTATAAATCATGTAGGAGCTCAACCCCGTTAATAGGTGTAACTGGGGATGTCCATCAACCAGTGCTTGCAAGGAATCAATAACCGGCTGATCTTCCAAAAAGTTGGACGGGAAAGGTCCGAAGCTGGTTTCCGGAAAAATCAAATAATCGGTAGAATCCGTAAGCACAGACCTGCCAAGTCGTAAAAATCTTTGTAACTGCTCTTCGTCAGGGATAGTAAACTTTTCGTAGTGCGGCTCAAAATTTGGTTGGACGACGGCAACCTGAATGGGCTTTCCGGTTTCCGTGTATCGATTGTACTGAACGAGACCAATGGTAAGTGGCACGAAGAGTACTATTACGAACCAGGTCGCCGCTATCCGGAATCCACGCCGATCCTCATCGTTTCTGGCCGTCCACATAACATAACCCAAAATATTGGCCACCCATATCCATAATGCACCTCCAAAAGCCCCCGTGTAGGCGTACCATTGAACCCATGCCGGATGCGCCGCGAAATAATTTCCAAGGTTAAGCCATGGCCAGGCAAGATCCCAGTGCAAATGAAGCCATTCGAAGGTGGTCCAATAAGCCGGTATCACCAGCCAGGGTAAAATTCCACCAGTCAGTCGTTTCTGAGTCTGGAACGCCAGCCAATAGACGCATGCCATGAATAAACTATTCAGGCCAATTGCAGTCAACCCCGCCACAAATGCGGTGTTCATCACCCAAAAGGTGCTTAATGCATTCCAAAGATAATAGGCGTGAAAAGCATAGAAAAAAACCCTTCGCCCTTCACCCGGGCGCCCATAAAGATCGCGGGTAACCAGGAAAAGCGGGATAAATGCCACAAATATCAGCGGGGTAATGCCCGGGGATGGGAATGCCAGGGCTAAAAGCACGCCCGACAAGGTAGCCCTAGCAATTTGGGCTGTCTCCCGAACATACTTCCACCTGGTCAGGAAAATATACGTCATCCACAATCCCAGAAAAAATGCAATGGGCCAGTAAGACCAAAGCGGCAGATGAAACAACTCGTAACCGGAAACTGACATGCATAACAAGCCGACTCCCAGGCCTAACCAACGCACCGTTCCCGATAAGGTATCTGTCATTTCACCGTGCTACCAGGTGACACCGCTGTTGCCGGCTGAACAAAAACGAGATTCCCTTCCGCGTCCTCGGCGGTAAGAATCATGCCATTGCTCACGATACCGCGCAATTTGCGTGGAGACAAATTAGCCAAGACCAGAACCGCTTTACCAACGATCTCTTCCGGCTTATAATGCTGGGCAATGCCCGAAACGATGGTTCTTTTCTCAAAACCCAGATCCACCTCGAGTTCCAATAATTTATCCGCTTTAGGAACGTAACCTGCTTTCAAAATCGTACCTGTACGGATATCCATTTTACTAAACAGATCGTAGTCAATATTTTCTTTGACCGGTTCTCCGGAGAATTCATTTTCGGTTAATGTCGTTTCCGGTTGATTGAGCTTGTCCACCTGTTCCTGGATCACCTTGTCATCAATACGGGTAAACAAATGTTCCGGCTTCTCGACGTAGTGACCTGCGGCAAGCAACGGCAAACCTTCGGCGAGATCATCCAGCATGCGAACCAGCTCTCCGGATTCCTTGATCGGCTCCATATTAAGCATCGTGCGCATCTTATCCGAAGTAAACGGAAGGAATGGTCGCACCACAACACTAAGCGCTGCGACAACCTGCAAACTGAAATTGATGACTACTTTTACCGATTCGGGATCATCATTGATGGTCTTCCAGGGCTCATTGTACTGAAGAATGGAATTACCCATACTGGACAATTCCATAATGCGTTTTAATGCTTCTCTGAATTCAAATTCACGTAATGCCCGGGAGACCTCCTGCAGGTGATCAAACATCAGCAGCATCTCCGAATCGTGATAACTGGGCCAGTCGGGGTCAAATGCACCGGTAAATCCTTCATCCGGATCAAAAGCCGGTACTTCACCCTGGTAAAATTTATGGGTAAGAACCAGAACACGATTAATAAAATTGGCCAGGTTACCGACCAGCTCATTGTTGTTGGCATCCTGGAATGATTTCCAGGTGAACTCACTGTCGCGCTGTTCGGGCATGTTTTTGACAATGGTATACCGCAATACATCTTCCCGACCGGGAAAATCATCGAGGTATTCATGTACCCATACGGCCCATCCTTTTGAGGTGGATAGTTTTTTGCCTTCCAGGTTCATGAACTGATTGGCCGGGACATTCTTAGGCAAAACATAATCGCCATGTGCATTCAGAATGGCCGGGAATATCAGGCAATGGAAAACAATGTTGTCTTTACCTATGAAATGGACCAATTGGGTTTCCGGATCCTGCCAATAGATTTTCCAATCTTTTCCATGATCCGCAGCCCAGGCTTTGGTCGCAGAAACATAACCAATGGGCGCATCCATCCAAACGTAGAGCTTCTTCCCTTCCGCTCCGGGAATTTCTGGTGGAACATCAACTCCCCAGTCCAGGTCGCGCGTCATCGATCGCGGATGCAATCCGGCATCAAGCCAGGAGTTGCACTGCCCCACGACGTGGTTTTTCCAATCGGCCGGTTCATGCAATTGAAGTCCATTCAGCTCCCCGGTGTTGATCCAGTGTTTCAACCATTCAGCATACTTGTCGAGTGGCAGAAACCAATGTTTGGTTGGTTTAAGCACAGGCGTGGAACCTGTCAGGGTGGACCGGGGATTGATTAACTCTTCCGGGCTCAGGGTAGAGCCGCATTTTTCACACTGGTCACCGTAGGCCTCTTCGTTCCCACAGGTTGGACAGGTACCCATGATGTATCGATCTGCCAGAAATTGTCCGGCCTCTTCATCAAAATACTGCATGGTCTCCTGTTCGACGAATTCACCTTTCTGATAGAGATTGCGGAAGAACTCCTGGGAGGTCTCGTGGTGAATGGGGGCACTGGTCCGATGGTAAATATCAAACGATACACCCAGGCGCTCAAATGTTTCTTTGATGAGGGCATGGTATCGATCTACAATCTCTTGTGGGCTTACACCTTCTTTGCGGGCACGGATGGTGATGGCAGCTCCATGTTCGTCTGAGCCGCACACATGCACCACCTCCTTTCCCATCAACCTAAGATATCTCGTATATGCATCGGATGCCAGATATGCTCCCGCCAAATGTCCGATGTGTAGCGGGCCATTGGCGTAGGGTAAGGCGGAAGTGATCAAATACCGTTTGGGTTGAAAGAAAAAATCTGCCATGTGACCGGTTTTTGAGAATTCCTATCCGAACACGAAGATAGCATTCACCATCGGATAGAATGATTATTTATATGAAAAATGATGATTTCAGTGGACAGACATCCGATCTCCGGCGCCCGTTCGTCTCAGGTGGAGCAGTCTATCTTCGCAGCCCCAGGTATATGACCTCTAAAAAAACAAGCCCTGGTTACGCATACGGAACCAGGGCCTTTGATTTATTTGAACAGGAAGCAATTAGCCTCCGAAGTCGTCAAATGCAATGTTGTCATTCGGAACGCCAAGCTCATCCAGCGTTTTCAACAGCGCAGCATTCATCAGTGGCGGTCCGCAGAAATAATATTCGATCTCCTCCGGTTCGGGATGCTTGCTTAGGTACTGATCCAGCAAGACCTGGTGTATGAACCCGGTAAAACCGTCTCCATCCGGATCATCAACGTTTTGTTTTACCGTCCAATTATCCTCTTCCGTGGCATTGGACAACGCGATGTAGAAACGGAAATTAGGAAACTGCTTTTCGATCTCACGGAATTCCTTGACATAAAACAATTCCCGCCGTGAACGCCCTCCGTACCAGTATGATACTTTACGGTCGGTTGTCTTTAACGTCTGGAACAGATGGAAGAGGTGCGACCGCAAGGGAGCCATACCGGCACCACCACCAATGTAGACCATTTCTTTTTTGGTATCCTTGATGAAAAACTCACCATAAGGTCCTGAAATGGTGCATTTATCGCCTGGTTTGAGTGAAAAGACATATGAGGAGCAAACTCCCGGGTTAACGCTCATCCAGTTGTTGCTTTTACGATCCCAGGGTGGTGTCGCGATCCGGATATTAAGTTTCACGATGTTACCTTCCGCAGGGTGATTGGCCATTGAATAAGCCCGGAACTGAGATTCAGGGTTTTTCATTTTAAGATCCCTCAATTTCCATTGAATCCATTCGTCTTCAAATTTGCGCGGATCTTCATGGTATTCCGGATGCGCGGTAATATCCATATCCTTAAAGTCCACATCACAAACCGGCACATCGATCTGAATGTATCCTCCAGGTTTGAAATTCAGCACTTCACCTTCCGGCAGTTTAACAACAAATTCTTTGATGAAGGAAGCCACATTGTAATTGGATATGACCTCACACTCCCATTTTTTGATTCCAAAAACTTCTTCCGGAACACGAATTTCGAGGTCTTGACGGACCTTAACCTGACAAGCCAGGCGTTTGTGTTCGGCTACTTCTTTCCGGGATAAGTGGTTCAGTTCTGTCGGAAGAACATCTCCTCCCCCATTGTCCACATGACATTCACACATGGCACATGTTCCTCCGCCTCCACATGCGGAAGGCAGAAATATGTTTTTATCAGCAAGGGATGATAGCAGTGAGCTGCCCGGTTGTACTTTGATCGGGTGTTCCTGATCCCCATTGATGACGATGGATACCGCACCCTGAGGAACCAATCTCCTCCGGGCATAAAGTAACATCAATGCCAATAACAGGATCAATCCGCTAAAGACCGCAACAGCTAATAACAAATTGGAAACCATGGAATGATCTTTTTGAATCCTAGGATAAAAAATTATTTACCGGCCAATGCTGCCGGGTCAATTCCCATCAAGCTCATAAAGGCAATTCCCATCAAGCCTGTGAGTATAAAAGCCATGCCCAATCCGCGCAATGGCGCCGGCACCTGGGAATAACGCATTTTCTCACGAATGGCAGCGATGGCAACGATTGCCAGGAACCATCCAAAACCGCCACCAAGGCCAAATGCCACCGACTGGGTGAAATTGTATTCCCGGGAAACCATAAACAGGGATCCTCCCAGGATGGCGCAGTTCACCGTGATCAACGGTAAGAATATCCCCAGAGAGGTGTACAACGCCGGGGAAAATTTTTCTATGACCATTTCGACCAATTGCACCATTGAGGCAATTACCGCGATAAACAGAATAAACCGCAGGAAGGTCAGATCGGTATGGAAGATGCCATTCTCTCCTAAAAGGTATTCATTAATAAGCCAGTTGATGGGAATGGTTATGCCCAGTACAAAAATGACTGCCAGACCCAAACCAAATGCTGTCTTAATGGACTTGGAAACCGCCAAATAGGAACACATGCCCAGGAAATAGGCAAGGATCATGTTCTCGATGAAAGCGGACTTGATGAAGATATTTATAAAATCCATGACTGGAGTTTTAATGCTGTTAATCAGGAAATATCAACCAATTTCTTATTGACTGAACGATGGATCCAGATGATGATCCCAATAATAAAAATGGAAGCGGATGACAATACCATCAGGTTATTGTTCAGATACCAGGAACCAAACCAGGCTCCCACCCCATGATCCGATGCGGTATTGATCCAGTATTTGGTAATTTCATTGCTTGGGCCAATGATGTTCATTGCGGCAGGACTTCCTGCGAAGAGTGTGCCTTTACCAAACAATTCCCGGATAATTGCAATGATTACCAGGATGCCGCCATAGCCCAATCCATTACCAATTCCATCTAAAAAGGACCTCCAGGGTTTATTGGCCATAGCGAAAGCTTCCAGGCGTCCCATCACGATGCAATTGGTGATGATCAGTCCAATGAAGACCGAAAGTTGCTTCCAAATCGCATAGTTAAATGCTTTCAGGATCAGCTCCACGACAGTAACGAGTGTTGCAATAATTACCAGCTGTACGATCATACGCACCTGCTTGGGGATGTAGGTCCTCAGCATGGACGTAAATAAGTTTGAGAACGCCACTACGAGGGTCACAGCAATGGCCATCACAATGGATGGATAAACCAATGAGGTGACCGCCAGAGCAGAACAAATACCCAGTACCTGCACGGTAATCGGGTTATTGTCATTCAAGGGGTCAGTGAGAAGCTTCTTCTCTTTTTTTCCAAAGAAAGGTTCCTTCTCTATTACGGCTTCTTTGACAGTTGCTTCAGCCATAGTCTTTGTGTGTTTTTAACCTTTTTGTTTGTTAAAATATGCTTCGTATTCCTTGATACCGCGAAACATCATTTCGGAAACGCCATTACTCGTGATGGTTGCCCCTGAGATCGCATCGATCTGATGGGGAGGGTCTTTCACTCCTCCTTTCACGACCTGGACAGAAATGTAATTTCCCTGATCGTTGTACAATTCCTTTCCCCGGAACTTAGCACTGAATGCAGGATTATCTTTGATTTCCGCACCAAGTCCCGGTGTTTCTCCCTTATGGTCGAATGAAGCACCCACGATGGTATTGAAATCATTTTTAACGGCAACATTGCCCCAGATCTCATCCCAGAGCCCATTCCCCCGGATCGAGAGAATGTAGACTTTCTCCCCTTTGTTATCAAAAACGTAGACGGGATACATCCGTTGGTCTTCCGGTTTTTTACGCTCTTTTGCCATGTCGATATCTTCCGGAAGGCCACCTTTATAGCCGGCTGCCAGAATTTGCGATTGTTCGATCTGGTTTCCTTTGGTATCAACAGCTTCTTCCTGCACCTGGTTGTTAAAGACATCTAAAACTTCCTGGTCGGTCATTTTGCTGACATCTTTATCCAACAGCGTATTTACCGAGGATAAGATAGCCCGTTTTTCAAAAATCTTTGCAGCCAGGTCAGCACGGTCTTTGGTCCCGAAAAAAAGCAGAGACAAAATCGTGGCCGAAACTATGGTCAGGATCAGGGTAAAGATTAAGGTATATCTGGTATTATGCACGTTTCAAGCGTTTTGTGATATTAGACTGAACAACGAGATAATCAATCAGAGGTACAAAGGTATTCAACAACAATATGGCCAACATCCAGCCTTCAGGATAGGCAGGGTTCAAAACCCGGATGACCATACCGATACAGCCGATGAGAAAGCCATAGATCCACTTACCCCGTGGTGTATTGCTTCCCGTCACCGGATCGGTAGCCATAAATGCCATCGCGAAGAAGAAGCTTCCCATATAGAACTGGTAGTACCAGGGCACTTCCATAAAAGGAGTTGCACCCCATGCATTTAAACCCAAGGCTACCAGTGCTGCCCCAAGGATCATACCGGCCATGATGCGCCAACTGGCAATACCGGTAACAATCAGCATCAATGCACCGATCAGGATCAATGGCTTGCTGGTTTCTCCAATAGAGCCCGGGATGACACCCCACCACATTTGTGACGGAGCGTAAACCTCGGTCACTTCGTGCCATCCGGCATGGGCAGCGATCCCCAGTGGTGTGGCTCCGGTAAAGGCGTCTGTGATATGCGCGGAATCATTAAATGTACTCCACCCAAATGCATTGAATAATCCATTGAACAGGTAATCAGCCCAACCGTAATCTACTGCCGCACCAGGTGCGAGTTGGTCAAATCCGGCTACCCAAACCGTATCTCCGGAAATGGTAGTTGGATACGCAAAGAAGACAAACACACGCGATAACAAGGCAATATTCCAGATATTCATACCTGTCCCTCCGAAAGCTTCCTTGCCAAGAATAACAGCAAAAACGATCGAAACCGTCAAAATCCAAAGAGGGATATCCGGAGGCATGATCAAAGGAATCAAAGCGCCAGTTACCAAAAAGCCTTCCTCAATGCCATGGCCTTTGCGGTTGGCGAAGTAAAATTCTATCCCCAAACCAACTACCATGGAAACGACCCAGATGGGTACAATCTTTATCAAGCCAAAAACCAGTTTCAAATGCAAAGCCTCGAAATAACCGGTATGTTGACCAATAGCCATAAAATGTTGCTGGCCGATGTTATAGGTACCGAATACAAAGGGCAGCATCAATGCCAGTACGACGAACGTCATGGTCCTTTTCAGATCCATTGCATCGCGAACATGAACTCCACCTCTGGTCACCGTATTTGGGGTAAACAGGAAGGTGAAAAATCCATCGTATACCGTATGCAGAAATGGACTCTTCTTCTTATCCGGTTCTAATTTTTTAGCAAATTCGAGCAATCCCATGCTACGTATATTAATTCTTTTAATTCAATGATGTGTTATCCCTGTTCCCGAATGGCGTCCAGCCCATCCCGCAGGATCTTTTGCAACGGGCTTTTGGAGGTGCATACGTATTCGCACAAAGCCATATCTTCTTCAGAAAGCTCCAATATTCCCAAACCCTCCATGGTCTCCAGATCTCCGGCCAAAATGGCTTTAATCAAATGTTGGGGATAAATATTCATTGGTAAGACTTTCTCATATTGTCCGGTCACCACCAGTGCACGCTTCTCGCCATGCGTATTGGTATCCACATTATACGCCTTGTGACCTACCCAGGAATTGAGGTACGTTTTGGAAAGTGATGGGATGGCTTTACCTGGTACCAACCAGCCAAACGTATCGTAATAATCTCCTTCCGGAATAACGGTAACCTGGTCGTCGTGAATATTCAGGAATCCTTCCGGGGACTTTGCCTCACCGGTCAGGACATCTCCAGAAATTATCCGGTGATGTGAGTCTTTTAGGTTTCCCGCCAACAGCTCGCCCAGATTAGCTCCGGCTACCGTACGTACGTAATGCGGATCCTGAACTTCGGAGCCGGCAATTACGACAATCCGGCTGAGATCCATCCGCTGATCCCGGATTAACTTACCCAGGGTTATTACCTCCTGTACCCCAAGGGTCCAGACCACATCACCATTTTTAATCGGTGCGATATGATGGATTTGCACGCCCACATTCCCGGCAGGATGCTCGCCTTTAAACCAGGTCTTTTCCACGTGTTGTGCACCGGTAAATGCCTTACTCGGAGCTTGCTGCCCATTGGCATTGAGACCAAGATAAACTTTACCATCGGTCAATTTGCCCAAAACATCAAGGCCCATCTGAAAAGCCTCTTCCTGCCCTTCGACCACCAGGTTAAGGTCCGGTGCCAAAGGTGCTGTATCAAAGGTAGAAATGAAGATATTTTTAGGAGTAACTTCCGGATCTGCAATCACGTCGAATGGCCGTTGATTAATCAGGGGCCAGAATCCGGATGCTTTTAAATGGCTGACTAACGATGTACGATCGGCTTTCTGCAAGTCCAAAGCAGGCAATGCGCGGTATTTTTGATCCTTATCCGCCAGTATGACAATTTCCGCAATTGAACGTTTTTCGCCACGGTTAATGGCAATGACTTCGCCACTGACCGGAGCTACGTATTTGATGGATTCATCGTTTTTGTCGTGAAATAGCGGATCTCCGGCCTTTACTTCGTCGCCTTCGTTCACCTCCATCTTAGGAATCGGAGAGATCCCGCGGAAATTGGGCGGTATCACGGCAAATCTGCTGGCAGTTGCCTCAACCACCTTGGCATTGGCTGCTCCCTGGACATTCAGGTTAAACCCTTTCTGCAGTCCTACAAATTTACCTCCTCCCACATAGGATGGAGCCTTCGACCCTTTCCGGTAAAAAAGATCTACCAGCAATCCTAACGCGGCCAAAACGACTACGATGAGGACGATCCAAAATGAATTTGAACTGGAAGAAGCGGTGGACGATTGGGCTTGTATCGTGAGAAAACCGGATATGATAAATATCCCTGATAGTGCTGTTTTTCGCATTCCCATGGTTAAGAATTATTGCCTTGGAAGCTAGTCGTCAAATCGTTTTTCAAAAACTCCGCAAATATAGAAAGCTTTTATATTAATATCACAGAACCTATATCCCTTCAAAAAAGAAGTTGCTATTTAGACCAAATCTAAACTTATTGGTCTTTGGCTGTGGAATATTTGATTTGAATCATCCATTGCTTTTTCCAGGCGATCCAGCCAAATATCGCGACAAAGGTGTAAATCAAATACAAAAGTGCGTAAAGATATGCACCTCTGGACCAGGTAATTCCGATATAAACCACATCGATGACCATCCAATACCACCAGTTTTCCAGTTTTCTTTTTACGGTAAGCCACGTCGCGACGATCGCCGCGATGGTCGTAAATGCATCTGCATAAGTGGCTGCTGCCGGCGTATAAGCATCAAAGAAATAACCAAAAAACAAACTTCCGGGTACAATCAGGGCAAGAATTTTCAGGTGCTCACGCCACGGTATGCGCTCGATCTGTATCCCCTGACCGGTGCTGGAATTGCTCCATTGCAGGATTCCCCAGATCCCCATGCCTACATAAAAGATCTGTAGGATGGCGTCCAGGTATAGCAGATAATAAAAGAAATCTGCATAAGCCCAGAGCAAACAACTTAAGATTCCCCAATACCAGCACGAACGAAGCTGACGGGCTGCCAGCCATACATAGACCACACCAGTAACAAGTGCCACCCATTCATACCAGGCAAATGCAACCCATGCCGCGCGGACTTCATTCCAGAAAGCCGCCATCGGATTCGGTTATTCGGACTCTTTGACGAATGCACGAATTCGCGCCTCAGCTACATTGGGAATGGCATTGGTCACCATTTGGATGGTCACTTCGTATTCACCCTGCTTATCGGTACTATCGAAGGTAACTTTGACCTCGCCTGTCTTACCCGGCAAAACGGCTTCTTTTGGCCATTTCACTTTAAGATCTTTACCCGCCGTAGCTAAGCGAATGACCAAATTGGCATCACCGGAGTTGGTAAACACAAACGTGTGCTCCTTCACCTCACCCTCCTTCAAAAGTCCAAAATCATGGAACGATTCGTCAAATTTTAATGAGGGTACCAACCAGTGAATGACCGGGTCCTGTGTACCATCTGGTCCACCGTGATTCTGATTATTGGGTTGGGAAAGAATTTCCTTTTGAATCTCGATGGTCGTTGGCCCCTCGAGAATTTTGAATTCAGTGCGCCGGTTGAACTGGTGTTCTTCATCCGAGCATTGCACCCCATTCGTACACCGGTTCAGGATAAAACGTTCACCATAGCCTACTGCTTTGATCCGTTTGGGATCAATACCCCGCTCCACCAACCATCGTTTGGCCGATTCGGCGCGGCGCTGGGAAAGATCATCATTATATGCATCATTACCCTGCGAGTCTGTGTGCGAACTCAACTCGATGACCATATCCGGGTATCGGTTCAATAGATCCAGCAGCACGGCGAGATCTTTCTCTGCATCCGGCAGGATCTGATCGTCATCAAATTTGTAATAAATGTTGTTTAGCCGTATTGGCTCAGTGACCGTAATGGTTTCGGTTTCAGGTTTTACGGGCTTTTGTTTCAGACGAATCGCCCGTTTGATCGTATAATCTTCGACAATGCTGACGGTATTGAACTGGATGGTATCCGGAAAATATCCTTCCCGGTCAACGGTTGCCGTATAAGCCTTTTCACCCTCAAGCGGGATGTCAAAAATGTTGTTATCATCTTGCTTAAGACTTGATGCAGGCTGATCTGCCCGCTCGTCCTCCAGCATTTCAAAGACCTTAACAGTTGCTCCGGTAAGTGCCTGTCCTTTATCGTCAAACACGCCGGCCAGCAGGTTGATCTTGATGGTTTTTTCGGTGAAGTAGTAAATATCGTCGCAACAAGTCTTGTTCATCACCGATCGTGCGGTCGGGCTGGCACGGTTAGAGACTAAAAATCCATTGACTCCGGACCCGTCTACATAAAAACTCAGGTCATCGGCGGCTGAATTAAACCGGTAACCCATATTTTTTGGCTCTGCCCAGGAACTTCCGTTCCACTCCGTCGAGAAAATATCAAAGCCCCCCATTCCGGTCCTGCCATCCGACGAAAAATACAATTTACCATCCCGGTAATAAGGAGAAAGGTCGTCACCTGCTGTATTGATGACATCCCCAAGATTCACCGGAGCGCCATAAGCATCCTCTTTTTGACGGGGCGCGTAATAAAGATCAAATCCTCCTTTTCCTCCCGGAATGTTTGCTGCGAAGAAAATTACGCTTTCCCCATAGAGCTCGCCTTGCATCGGATGTTTTACCAGGTAATCTCCATTGATACCCTGAACGAATCTGGCAGGCGTCCACCCCCTACCCCGTTTGGTAGAAACAAATAATTTGCTTTCGGTGAGCGAATCACCGTCATAGGCCATGCGAATGAAATACATGGTGGATCCATCCGGGGAAATGAATACATTTCCATTGTGTATTCCTTCTACATTTATATCATCCGGCAGGGCTTTCGGTTTGTCCCATTTACCCTTGTCATCTTTTGAAGTCTCGTAGATCTTGGCATATAAGTCCGTCTCCTTACCATCTTTTACCAACAGTTTATTGCGTTGGAAGGAAGTGATGTACAAATTGCCCTCGGCATCCATGCTGGGTGATGCGTCGGTGTACATGGAGTTTACCGGCCGTCCCAGATTGATCACCAGCATATCCTCGTTTTTGGGTAGATCATCCTGAGCCAGAATACCAGCAACTTCCTTCTGAACCATTGGTCTCAGTGGATTTTGCGGGAAGCTATCCAGGAAATACTTGAACTCCTGAAATGCTTCCTGATATTTTCCATTTTTCCTCAGGTAGAGTCCGTAATAGTAGCGGGAATCGGGATATTGGTTTTTGCTATCGCGCTTGGAGATTCTTCCCCACCAGGCTTCCGCGAGTTTATAATTTCTCAATTGCCCATATATGCCGGCAATCTTAACCGCCAGTTCCTCCGTACGCAATTCTTTGTACGCCTCTTCGTACCACTGAACAGCATTGACGTAATCATGCTGTTCCAATTTTTCATCGGCAGCTTCAATCAACAACGGCGGAGTGGTGCCACGGATAGGTTGAGCAACCAGGCCTGTAAACCACACGGTGAAAACGGCGAGGATGGTAAAGCGAAGCATTATCATCTTGCACATATTGTTATCCATATATCTTCATTAAAAACGCGGACAGAAAAAGATATTGTCTGCCTTTGGCTTTTTATAAATGCGAGCGATGTACGAAGCCGCGATCTCAATCCCTCCGACCGTCTTACTTGCAGACGAAAACTTGGAAGCATTGACATCGTAAGCCATGCCCACCCGAAACGGCCCGTAATCCATCCCAACCAATATTTCTACGGCATCTCCAAATCGGTAACCGGGTCCAAAACTGAATAAAACATTCTTTTCAGGATCCAGCAAAAACCCTACCGGTATCTGCAAAGCCGCTTCCGATGCCGGGCCAACCTTCTGAAAAAGAAAGGCCGGTGTCAACAAAAGACGATCCGATAACACGTAGTTGAATGCAGCGTGAGCCAGGAGTCGGTTCGGTTTCAGGGATCTTCCGGACTTACGAAGCGCGATATTGGGTCCGGCAATATGACCTACCGAGACTCCGATCGACATATCTAAATAATCGTTAATTACTCCTTGATAGGAAAGTCCTGCGGTGATATCGGTTTTATCCTTACCGGTTGCCTTCTTGCTTTCCTTGTCATTCAGGTCGGATTTATCCGGGCTATTGGATCCCCCTGGCAATAATTCATCCTCAAATTTCAGGTCCTGGACGTTGCCAAAGTAGCGGAAAGACTTTCCACCCTGCACCCCTATGGAAAATACCCGGGTGTCGTCCTTGTCCAGGCCAATGTGATAGGTGCCGCTGAGGTAAGCGCCCCCCTGGGTCAAATTACCGGCTCCGGAAACATCCTGATAGATCGTGGCGCCAATTCCTACCCAATCCTGTTTACGAAACCCGGTGATGATCGGGGCATCCACATAGAAGGATGGTGTTTGATAAGGCTCAGCGACCGAGAACCACTGGGTTCTGAAAATCCCGCCAATCCGAAAGGTACCCTCATAATTGCCTGTCATGGCCGGGTTCATCGTTAAGGGCGACATGTAAAACTGTGAAAAATGAATATCCTGGCTCAACACAGGGAAAGCTGCCAGCAGGAAAATGCAAATTTTCAAGTAGACATTACGCATAGCATGTGTTTGTAATGCGAAAGATAATCTTTATTTGGCGAACGTGCCTATTTCTTTAACGCTTCGAGGTTTAATCCAGGTTGGTTAAACCTTTAGGAAACAGGTACCATTCCGTAAATCAACAAAAATTTAGCCGGGGATCAGCTTCGTCCGGCAGAAAATTATCCGATTGTCAATACTACATATAGGAATTTAATTGCGAATGAAGTATATTGCAATACTACAAACAGGAAATTATGAAAAAATATCAGTTGGGTGAATTTGAAGAAGTGGTCTTGCTAACGGTTGGGGTACTCTATGACGAAGCGTATGGCGTGGCAATCAAGGAGGAAATTGAGACGAGGCTAGACCGTAAGGTCAGTGTGGGCGCTTTACAATCCGCCTTGCGACGCATGGAAAAGAAAGGGTATTTGACCTCCCGTGGCGGTGAACGCAATGAAATTCGCGGCGGACGGCCTAAACGTTATTTCCAGATAACGACACTAGGCCAGCGTGCACTGGAATACACCAAGGAGACCCGCGAAGCACTTTGGAATGCAATACCGCAGGCAGCACTCAAGTTAAAACTCGACTAATGGAAGATTTTTCAAAAAAACCACTCCCCGGGTTGCCATTACGCATCCTGAAATGGTATTGCAATCCGGATTTCCATCCTGACATCGAGGGGGATCTCATTGAGCTGTACGAAAAACGAAAATTGGCCTCCGGTAAAAGGTTGGCAAGTATCCTGGTCTACCTTGATGTCCTTTTCTTATTCCGGCCCTCGATCATTCGTCCTTTTGTTTTGGACATCGCACCGTCCCTCATGAAGCACAATCTAAGGATTGGGTGGCGGCACATCGCACGGGCAAAAGGTTATTCCCTGATTCACGTGGCAGGCCTGACTCTTGCACTCACGGTTGCGATGCTTATCGCCATCTGGGTTCGGGACGAACTTAGCTTTGATCGGTTTCACCGCCACAACGACCGGATTTACAGTGTCAAGCGAAATGTTTATATGGGGGATTACATCGAGACTTCTTCCACAGTCACCTACAACATAGCAAAAGGTTTGTCCGCCTATCCCGAGGTAGCAGAAGTCAGTACCATCAGTCAAAAATGGTACCTGGTATTTCAGAATGACCAGACAACCTTCCGGTCATGGGGTTACTTTGCCACACCTGAATTCCTGGATATGTTTTCCTGGAATCTGATCATGGGAAATCCATCCGAAGCGCTGCATCATCCGGATCAAATTGTCATTTCATCAGACCTTGCTGAAAAATATTTTGGTCCGGAATGGAGGCAAACTGCCCTGGGGCAAACCATACAGCAAAACAATCCTCCCGAACTATCCGGATACCGGGTAGCTGGTATTTTTGATCGCATTCCTGAAAATTCTTCGCTCCAATTCGATTTTCTGTTGACCTGGCAGCCGTACGAAGATCGCAACAATTGGCTGCACGACTGGAACAACAGTGGTGTTCAGCTATTTGCACTACTCAATGAAGGCGTTCAGGCCCCGGAACTAAGTACACGAATCACTAACATGCAAAATGATCATATCGAAGATTTTCGTAGCGACCTGTTTTTACAAGCTTTTAACCAGGAACATTTATACAATCGTTTCGTTGATGGAAAGCTTGCAGGTGGAAGGATTCAATACATTCAATTATTTATCCTGATCGCCATTTTTCTGTTGCTGATCGCTTCCATCAATTATTTTAATCTTACCACAGCCCGGGCTTCGTCAAGATCTATGGAAATGGGTGTGAGAAAGGCGATCGGAGCCGAACGAAAGCATTTGTTTGCACAAGTTTACAGTGAATCC
This sequence comes from Lewinellaceae bacterium, assembly GCA_020636355.1. Lineage (GTDB taxonomy): Bacteria > Bacteroidota > Bacteroidia > Chitinophagales > Saprospiraceae > JAGQXC01. The sequence goes on from JACJYB010000005.1 coordinate 356,499, forward strand.
TTTTTAATATTGTTACTATCCTCCCTTTGCGCATTGAGCCTGATCATAACTGTCCTTCCTACTTTTAATACCATCACCGGTAAAAATCTAACTCTGGGCGGCTTGAGAACCGGCCAAACTTTGGCTCTGTTTGCCGGAATTACTGCCGGGACGGCTTTACTGGCAGGGGTTTTTCCAGCGATAAAAATGTCCCTAGGGTCAACAATCCAAACGATCAAAGGCACGTATCACCCGGCTCAAAAGGCCAGCAAGACCCGACAGGTCCTTGTCATTTTCCAATTTGCAGTATCCATGGTTTTGATGGTTGGGGCGATAACCATCCATCGCCAACTTAAGTACATTCAGAATAACCAGCAGGGTTCTGACCGGGACAATGTAGTTTCCTTGCGTTTGGAAGGTGATCTCTATAACAAATATCCGGCATTCAAAACCGAATTACTGCGCAGTCCAAACATTACGGAAGTGACCTCCGCAGACAATAATCCGCTTTTTATTACATCAAATACACATTCTGTTCAGTGGCCGGGAAAGGATCCCAATGTGCAATTGGATTTTCATGTGATTTATGTCGATTTTGATTTTCTCGATGTGATGAAAATGCAAATTATCGCCGGACGTGATTTCGATCCCAATTTACCGACTGATACCTTTAATTGCATTTTAAACGAAGCTGCAGTGAAAGTGATCAACCCTGAGGATCCGTTGAGTATGAACCTGAAATTTTGGGAAAAGACCGGCAAAGTAATTGGCGTCGTAAAAAATTTTCAAATGGCCTCGTTATACTCCCCGATTTCACCCACCATTATTCAGCTGCGTCCAAGGGCCACCAATTGGGTCCTGTTCCGTACCGTTCCTGGCAGGACGCAACAAGCCGTGCAGGATTTAAAGCGCGTTTTTAAGACTTTTAATCCGAAATATCCTCTGGAATACGAATTTCTCAATGAACAATACATGTCTACCTACCGAAGCGAATTGGTTATGGGCAAGTTGTCATCCATATTTTCTTCAATGGCCCTTTTTATTGCATTTCTGGGCTTGTTGGGCCTGGCTGTGTTTTCAAATCAGCAGCGTCTGAAAGAAATCAGTATTCGCAAAGTGATGGGCGCTTCCATCCTGGAATTATCCATCCTATTATCCAGGGATATTCTTGTACTAGTCGCCCTTGCTATTCTGATTGCAACACCCGTTTCGTATTTATTGGTCACTCATTGGCTGGCGCGTTTTAATTTTCATACGCCGGTCAATCCCGGTTTGTTTATTCTGGCTGGTACTTTTACGTTCCTCATATCGGTCGGTTCCGTCGGTTACTACATCTGGAAAGTGGCCGTGATCAATCCGATCGATGCCCTAAAACAAGAATAACCGGCTCCCGATCTTTGGATCATGGAGATTAAGCGGTCGATACCCTCATTAGCTCGTCCGGATATGCCGGAATGTTCCTAAATTCGGGCATGCGTGAACGAACGGCCACCCCTCTAAAAGTTGTCTGGCTCCTGGTTATCCTTGGCAGCACGCTGCGAATTTCAGCACAAAGTGAAATTGGCTCCTGGCAACGATTCTGGACGCCGGCAGATTCCTTTCATCAAGCACGGTTTTGGGTCGCTGCCGGCACCGGCACATCGCTTTATGCCGTCACGATGGTGGGACTGAATGAAGTCTGGTACAAAACGTATCCCCGCAGCAAATTCCACTTGCATAACGACTGGGGCGAATGGAGAATGATGGACAAACTGGGCCATGCATTTACGACCTATACTGAAAGCCGGTTGTTATCCCAGGGTTCCCGCTGGACGGGAATGAATGAGAACGCTTCCCGATGGTTAGGTACCGGTGTGGCACTGGGGCTGCAATCAAGCATCGAGTGGCTCGACGGGCATTCCAGTCAGTGGGGTTTTTCCTGGCCGGATATGGCTTTCAATGGCCTCGGTGCAATCACTTATCTTGCCCAGGATCGGTTTTGGCATGAACAACGAGTCCTCCTGAAGATCTCCAATTGGCTACCATCCTACCCCTCACAGCCGATGGAGCAATTAGCGGGGAATTCATTGGATCAGCGGGCGGTTGACCTCTTTGGCTCAGGCTGGGGAGAACGCTATCTGAAAGATTATAACGCGCAAACAGTGTGGCTGTCTGTCAGTCCGCATGCTTTTCTTAAAAAATCCAGTTGGCCAGCCTGGTTAAATATAGCTTTCGGATACAGTGGTGAAAACATGTACGGAGGCTATGCCAATAGTTGGATATTGCCCACCGGCCAGCCAGTCCAACTCGATGAATTACGGTACCCCAGGTACAGTCAGTACGTGCTTTCCATGGATATTGACTTTACCCGAATACCCACCAGGAGTCCATTTTTAAAGGCAGTTTTTGAAGCGCTAAATGCTTTTAAAGTTCCGTTTCCCGGACTTGAATACAATTCTTTGGGTCAATTTAAATTGGGGTGGCTCTACTGAAGACTTCCGCTTTTCCAATAGCAAGAAAGATTCAAAATGGCGCAAGTTACCTGATTTGTTAGCAGGGATTGTCTATTTTAGGGCCGAATAAAAATCTCAATACATGTCATCCAGCAATCCTCAAATAACTCCTAAAGAAGCAATCGATTCTATTGTAAAGCATAATGAAATGGTCTGGAATGCTTCCGCGGCAACCTTGATCGAAGAAGCATTGTTGAACCGGGAAGGCGATTTGGCCGATAATGGATCCCTGACCGTAGAGACGGGAATATTTACCGGCCGGAGCCCGCAGGACCGGTATTTGGTCAAAGACGACATAACCGCGGATAAAGTTCATTGGGGAGCGCATAATCAGGCTACTACCCCAGAGGTTTTCTACCGGTTGCTGGCTAAGATGAAGGATTACCTGAAGGGTAAAAAATTGTATGCCCGGGATGCCTACGCATGTGCAGATAAAACCTACCGGATGAAGCTGCGCGTTATTAATACCCTGGCCTGGCATAATTTATTTGCATACAATATGTTTTTGCGCCCTTCCCCGCATAAACTATCCGACTTCAAAGCGGATTTCACCATCCTTTGTGTACCGGAATTCACCGCGGACCCGGAGAATGATGGCACCAGGTCTTCCAATTTTGTGATCGTCAACTTTACCGAGAAAATGGTGATCATTGGAGGAACTGCCTATGCCGGCGAAATGAAAAAGTCCATATTTTCCGTGCTCAACTTCCTCTTGCCCACCGAGAAGGATGTATTCCCGATGCACTGCTCGGCAAATGTTGGCCCGGATCACGATACCGCCCTGTTTTTCGGACTTTCCGGAACCGGAAAAACTACTTTATCCGCGGATCCTCACCGCTACCTCATCGGAGACGACGAACATGGCTGGTCCGAACACTCGGTATTTAATTTTGAAGGTGGCTGCTATGCCAAAGTCATTAATCTGGATGAAGAAAAAGAACCGGACATCTATCGAGCTATCCGGTTTGGAGCTATTGTCGAGAATACGCGCTTTTTTACCGGGACCCGCAACATTGATTATACGGACAGCAGTGTAACCGAAAATACCAGGACTTCCTATCCCATTCATTTTATCCAAAATCACCTCGAACCGGCCGTTGGCGGGACCCCGCATCACGTCTTTTTCCTGACCTGTGATGCCTACGGGGTGTTACCTCCGATAACGCGCTTGGATAAGGCGCAGGCGATGTACCATTTCCTGGCCGGATACACGGCCAAGGTTGCCGGTACCGAAGCCGGTGTAAAAGAACCACAAGCCACTTTCTCCACCTGTTATGGCGCACCTTTCATGCCGTTGCCCCCATCAACTTATGCACGCATGCTGGGCGAACGTATGGAGAAACACAATGTCCAGGTCTGGCTGATCAACACCGGATGGACTGGCGGCCCTTACGGAGTAGGCAAACGCATTGATATCCGATATACGCGAGCAATGATCCATGCCGTTTTGGCCAATAAAATGGATAAAGTTGGTTACCGGCAACATTCGATCTTCAAGATTTCAATACCTATGCACTGCCCCGGCGTGCCTTCCTCCGTGTTAAGTCCACGTGAAACTTGGAAAAATGACCGGGCTTATTATGCACAGGCTAATAAACTGGCCATGAAGTTCATCGCAAACGATGAGAAAATGCAGTGGAAACTGGGTTCGGACATTCTGGTCGGCCAACCGGTCCCCAATAACAGCTATGAGGTGATTTATCCTTAACCGGAAAAATTCAGACTATGAATAAACGCGCTGGATATCTGGGAATCATTGCCTGCATCTTCTTTCACTTGTCCCTGACCGCACAGCAACGCGTAGTCCATGGTACTGTTTTCATTGATGCCAACGGTAATGGCAAACAGGATGCTCAGGAAGCTGGAATAAGCAATGTGGTGGTGTCGGATCAGAACCAGGTAACGCTGACCGATGCGAATGGTTCTTATTCCCTGACCAGCGATTTCCCCTACCAGACCATTCAGATTGTGCTGCCGAATGGCTATTTGGGTCAATTCTGGCATCCGCTTGAAAACCAGGTCAATTTTCCACTTAAGGCGACAGGATCACAAGACCATTTCGTGTTTATCCACGCATCCGACTGCCACGTCGACTCGCTAAATCTTCCCAGAATGGCTCGATTTCGAACTTTACTGGACTCGATCCAACCAGCATTTGTTCTGATGAGCGGAGACCTGGTCCGGGACGCGCTGCGGGTGCCTGAGCAAGTGGCCAGAGGATATTTTGAACTTTATAAAGAACAGATCGGCCTTATATCTTGTCCTGTCTTTAGCGGGGTAGGCAATCACGAATTATTTGGTATAGAACGCGATAAATCCCTGGTCAGCTCAGATCATCCCTTGTATGGTAAAAACATGTACCGGTACTATCTCGGACCAGACTATTATGCGTTTAACTTCGGGGGGATTCATTTTGTCAGCGTTGATGCCATGGAATATCAAAACCTCTACTATTATGGCGGAATAGACACCCTGCAACTCTCCTGGTTAAACAGAGAATTAGCAGCAACGGAAGGCAACCCTCCGGTCATCACCTTCAACCACATACCGCTTGTTTCGCCAGGGTTCAGCTTCCAGGCTTATGATGAAGACGATTATTATGGTCCCTCCCTGTTAAGGGTGGACGGCCGGTTAAGACATCGTCATATCGTGGCCGATTACGATGCATTGAGACTTGTGATCGGAGCACATCCTTATCCTCTGGCGCTGTCAGGACATTATCATGCAGCACAATCAGCTTCCTATGAACTTTCGGGAACGCAATTCCGTCAAACTTCAGCACTTACCCGTCCAGACCGTTTTACCTTTCACGGGTTTGAAATCAGATCCGGCTTCACCGTTTACGAAGTCATGAAAGGTGAAATAATCCGAAGCACTTTTGTTCCATTGAATTTACCGGACACTCCAAAATAAAGCTTAAGCGGACTGTTGAATAAAGTCTCATCCAGGCTCGTAGTGAGCCATCCGGAAAATAGTGCAAACCAAATACTTTCCTTACTTTCATTTTGTTGATTCATTGTATGACCCGTCGGTAATCAATCAGGTAATGCCGACCCAAATACCAGGTATGCTTCTTTGTAAATATCGACTACTGCCTATATTGGCTTTATTTTATCTTGTAGCTTGCCAAGCGCCCTCTTCAACGGAAATTGCCAATGACCCACACTCCATCGAACGGGGGAAATATTATTATGACCTGTACTGTTCGTCCTGTCACAGTCTGAACAACCAGAGTATAGGCCCGGCACTGGCCGGAATAACCGAATTGGAAGATCCGGATTGGCTGAGATCGTTCATCAGGAATGCACCAGAAATGATCGATGGTGGCGACAAAAGAGCGAAAGCGTTGTTGGCAACTTACCGCCAGTATATGCCTGCCTTCCCCATGCTCCAGGATTCCAACATCGATTGTATTCTGGCCTATTTGCATGCCCAACCGGCATCTGCGGTAGCCAGCGCTGACACACTGACCGGACTCGAAGATCCTATTCCCGATAGCATAGCTCTATCGGATCATGTGGTCGATTTACAATTGCTTACCCAGATTCCTGCATCCGGAGAATTTCCTTTGATGACACGGATCACAAAAATGGATTGTGCAGCAAATACAGGCCGTTTATTTATGCTGGATCTGCGCGGCAAATTGTATGAGATGACCAATGGAACCAATACGGTTTACTTGGACATGGCCACTCATTTTCCGAATTACATCGATGTGCCAGGCTTGGCAACCGGATTTGGCAGTTTTGCTTTCCATCCGGAATTTGAAAATAATGGATTGTTATACACCACGCACACCGAGCAACCAGGATCCGCGCCGGCGGACTTTGCATTATGGGATTCCATCCCGGTAAAACTGCAATGGGTCGTCGATGAATGGAAGGTAAATGATCCAACTGCAAAGACATTGACCGGTAGCCACCGGGAATTGATGCGGATCGAAATGGTCACCCAGATCCATGGTGTACAGGACCTGGAGTTTAACCCCAATGCCCAGCCCGGGGATCCGGATTACGGCATGTTGTACATCGGTGTCGGCGATGGGGGCAGTGTGGAGAACGGATTTCCGGAAGTCTCGATAAATGGAGCAAAAAAAATATGGAGTTCCATCCTGCGCATTGATCCTGCTGGAAATAACAGTAAAAATGGCCAGTATGGCATTCCTCCTGACAACCCTTGGGCGGCAGATAATGATCCGGAAACACTCGGCGAGATCTATGCACGCGGGTTTCGCAATCCCCACCGGCTCACCTGGTCTCCTGACGGTAATATGGTGGCGTCCTGCATTGGTCACCATATGATTGAAGAAGTCAACCTGATTGAGCCAGGGAAAGACTATGGATGGCCCGAACGGGAAGGGACCTTTAAGATGCGCTATTCCGAAACGATGGCCACCATATTCCCGCTTGATCCGGCAGACACCCTGGTCAATTTTACCTATCCGATTGCCCAATTTGATCACGGTGAAGGGAATGCTATCAGCGGTGGATACTTCAGCCCTGTCAATAGCAAGGTTTTGCCAGGCACGTATTTCTTTGGTGACATTGTCAACGGCCGATTATTCTACATCAACCAAAAAGACATCAAACAAGGGTATCCCGCTCCTGTCCATGAGTGGCGAATAGCCATCGACGGAGTCCCAACAACCCTGCTGGAGCTTTCTGGTTCCAACCGTGCAGACCTCCGTTTTGGCAAAGATTGTGATGGCAATTTTTATCTATTCACCAAAGTGACCGGAAAAGTTTATCGTATGGCCGGAGAAATGCCGCTTTAATCCGGAAGCTAATCCGGCTAAAAGAATAGAGCGTTCGCAAACAATTGATTGCCTTGTTCCCAGAAACCGCGGAAGAGCGGATTGTCCACCAGGTATACAACCTTCCCGCGACCTATGGATTTTTCTCCGAACACCAGGCTACCCTTTAACTGGGGCAAGAGACGGTGACCCACAAAACCGGTATAAAACACATCGTCGCTAAGCTTTCCGGGGCTCCATCCACCCGCCACCGGCTCATACAGCGTGGTGCCCGTCTTGAGGCTGAAGTAGGGGTTCGTCAAACCGAAACTTAATGGGTGGGTGGCATCCAGGTCAACCCGGAATACAGCGCCGGGAAGGTCCTCACTGATGGCGTCACGCATGCGCTCCCCGTAGGCAACATCGGAGTCCTTGTTATCCTCACCTGTTTTTGTTTTAAGGCCCAGGTCGTCATCTCCGTTCAACGCCCTTATACCGGACCCGATGGCGATGATGCGTCCACCGCCTCTTAGCCAGGCTTTGATCGATTCCTTGTTCTTGATGTCGTAAAACCCTTCCGGCAGAATCAATGTATTGTAGTTGCTCAAATCCGTCCGGCTCAAAGCATCCACCCGGATGACCGACAATGGATAATGCAATACTTGCTCAAAATAGTACCAAACCTGGCCAAAGGAATTCGAACTGGTCCCTTCGTCTCCAAGCAGGGCGACTTTAGGCAGATTGATCAGGTCCATCTTCCCGGAGCCAAAATCCGGTCCTTTGTCGGAATATCCGCCGTCAACACGCACAAATGCAACATGAGCAGCCTCCTGGGCATTTAAGACAAAGCCATGCAGGTCGGTGCCCAGCCTGCGGTTGTCACCGCGCAGGACCAGGACAGTGCCGGCCGGGTAGTCACGCCCTTCGATGCGGAAGCCTTCGCTGGCCACCCGGGTCTGTACACCATTTTGCTGTAAATGAGCCAGGGCGATGGCACTCGAAGTAGAATTCCAGGGCAACAAATAAGCATAGGCCAGGTCGCTTCCCAATGCCTTAGCAGACATCGGAGGCATCCAGCCGGTAGGATCGATATCGATTTTTTCGGTTAAGCCATAAGCATCTACCCCAAAAGCATAGGGTATGCACCAGGAGGTTATATCGTAGGTGACCGAATCCACCAGATGAGGGTTCGGTTCGAAGAGGATACTCAGAAAATTGGAGAATGGCTGGTAGGCAGAAATCAGCAGGTCGCCCGGATCGACGGATGCATTGGTCATCGTGGTATCCTGGAACCGGATGGCCTTAGCGCGCCGGCTATCCGTAGATTTACCATACTGGATATTGTTGCGGTCGAGCAGCTGGGTCAGGCGAGCAATTTTATCTGCATTTCCTTTGACCAGGTAACCCTTGTAACGCGAGACCGGTTGGTTGCGGCTTTGGTAGTAGTCAGCAAATGCCGCCGTAAGCTCTGCCGCATGGCCGGCCCCTACTTCCACGGTTGACAGGGCGGTGGTCGTTGGTGCGCGATCCGGTCGTATAAGGTCAGCGTGTCCCCGGTGGGCAATAACACACCCCGGCTTCCGGCGCCCCCTCCACCTTCTTCATAGGTCATCCCAATAGCGCCATGGTAAATCGGATAGGTATCCCCGTAACTGGGATAGAGCAGGTCAAATACTTCTTTGGTAAGAACAACCAGCCATGTTCGGCAAAATGGCGGGCATGATTTCGTCCGATCACATCCTGAAACTGGCGCTGAAAGGGTGTGATCAGTTCGTGGTATGGCTGGGCGGCAGGAGCGAAATAATAGGGAGAGGTATAACCCATTTCATGAAAATCGGCATGAATATGGGGCAGCCAGCGATTGTATTGCGCAATGCGTTGCCTCGACTCCACCTGGGTCTGCCAGGCCCAGTCGCGGTTCAGGTCAAAGAGGTAATGATTGGTACGCCCTCCGGCCAGGGGCTCACGGTGTTCCCAGGACTGGATATCGGTATTCATTTGGGTTGCTGCGGTCCGGCGGTTCCATTCGGTATACCGTGAATAGCCGTCCGGGTTGATGCTGGGGTCCAGGATGACCACGGTGTGCTTCAGCCATTCATCGGCTTTTGCCCCGGTATGCGCTAACGCATACAACACTGGCATGGAGGACTCCGAGCCCGACGCTTCATTGCCATGGACGCTAAACTGAGCCAGACGATGGCGATGCCGTCATCCACCGGTTTGCCCGGTTCCAAACCGGCACGACGCAGGTTGTTCAACCGGATCTCCTCCAGGCGAGCCAGATTCTCCGGCGTGGATACAAATGCCAGCTCCAGGGACGCTCTTCATTGGTACGTCCGTATTCCATCAACTGGACGCGGTCGGAGTTCGCTGCCACATATTGAAAATAATCGACGACCATATGATGCGGCGTAAATTTATCCCCACGGCATGGGGCAAAAAGCATCCGGCGTCATTAATTCCTGAGCTGAAGCAGGTCTCAGGAATCCGACGGCTAGCAATAGCAGTAACCAATTTTTCATTTCAATCATTTAATAGATGGATTCAACAATGCGTTTGGTCGTATCTGACTCACCCATGGTATAATAATGCAGGCACGGAGCTCCGGCGGCTTTGAGCTCTTTTGATTGCTGGATGCACCACTCAATGCCAACTTCGCGAACAGCCTTACTGGTAGTTGCCTTGTTCAATTCATTGATCAACGTATCAGGAAGTTCGATATGGAAAATCCGGGGCAATGAACTGATCTGATTGGTCTTGGTGATGGGTTTTAACCCAGGCACGATCGGCACCTTAATATCCATTTGGCGGCATTTCTCGACGAAGTCGAAATATTTGCGGTTATCAAAAACATCTGAGTGACAATGTAATCGGCGCCAGCATCCACTTTCATTTTCAGATAACGTAAGTCCTCTTTATTGTTGGGCGATTCAAAATGCTTTTCCGGATAGCCGGCGACCCCGACGCAGAAGTTGGTCTTTTCACCATCTTCGATGGAGGCATCCAGATAGACTCCTTTGTTCATGTTCTTGATCTGCCGCACCAGCTCCAGCGCATAATGATGGCCTCCTTCCTCGGCGATGAATTGTCCGTCAAATTTGCGGGCATCGCCACGGATAGCCAGCACATTGTTGATATTGAGGAAATTGAGGTCGATCAGTGCATTCTCCGTGTCTTCGCGGGTGAAGCCACCGCAGATCAGGTGGGGCACGGCGTCCACGCCATAGCGATGCATGAGGGCGGCGCAAATGCCTACCGTGCCGGGACGCTTGCGGATGGCTACCTTCTCGTAATAACCACTGTCTTTTTCTGATAGATAAACTCTTCCCGGTGGTAGGTCACATCAATAAACGGAGGTTTGAACTCCATCAGGGGGTCCAGCACGTCAAAGATGGCCTGCATACTGCCTCCTTTTAGCGGTGGCAATATTTCAAATGAAACCAGCGTCTCTCCCTGTGCCTGCGTAAAATAATCCGTGACTTTCATGCCCAGTAACTAATCGGGTGATTAAGGAAGCGCAAGATAGAAAAAGTCTAAGAGTCTCCTGTCCACGAGTAATAGGTTTCAGGCACCTCACTCTATTCCTGGTTGGAAGCAGGTTAGATACTAATACCGATAGCAGCCAGGTCTATGGGAAGGATTTGTCCTGGGTGTATATCATCCAACACTTGAATTTCCACTAATGGATCGAACCTACTGAAGTGTTATCAGTTATCGTCCTTCTTCTTCTTGAACTTGCCGTCCTTGATGTATTTGATGAAGCGCTGCCAGGCCAGCGGGTCGAAGATGGGTTGGGGGCGGTATTGGCCCGCCGAATAATTCTGGATAGCAATCTGGTTGAAATAAACTTTACTCACTTCACGCCCTGAATGCGGCAGGGTAGCCATCATCAGGTTCATGGTGTACGGTTTTAGATTCTCGATAGCCCGTTCCTGCAGGTCATCATTGACTTGCAATGCCAAAAACTCTACCTTGAAATTTTCCCGGCTGGGAATCGGTAAAACCACAATTTCAGGAAGGTTGAGCGTGTCGTGCAACAGATTCAGGTAATAAAAATGTAATCCTGCTGGATGGTATCCGGTATCGTGTAGCGCACCGATTTGTAACCCAGGAAGGAGAAGTCTACTGTCTCCCCGGCTGCACCGGCAGGAGTAAAATCCGACCTCGTTGGTAAAGGTACCCCGGTTGGTTCCAACTATCGCCACATTGACCAGCTCCAGCGGTCTGATGTCTTCCCCATCGTCGGTCACCACAAAGCCACTAAGCTGATGGACCTTGGGCAATAACTTCATCTGGGCTGAAGCCGTACCGGCAACCAAAAGACCTACGATCAAAATATACCAGCGCAACAAGTGATGTATGTTCGATTTCATTCTGGCCGCTAAGTTAATGCCAAATCCGGGATTGTGGGAGCAGCTACAGCTATCTTTACGATCCACCCCGAATTATATCTATGCTAAGAACGGTTTAATCACCCATTCTATCGATGAACTACCGGCCTTTAACAAAATCTTAGAGATTTATAGATTTGAGATTTGAGATTTAAGAATTGAGATTTGAGAATTGAGATTTGAGAAGCGGCTCATACCTCATACCCCATACCTCATACCTCATACCTCGCACCCGACCTACTCCAGAACCTCATTAAGGACATCCAGCATCCGGTCAAAATAGTTGAACTTCAACCCTTTGACATATTCGGGTTCAATTTCTGCCACATGACGCTCATTATCCCGGCACATGATGATCTCTTTGAGCCCGGCGCGTTTAGCGGCCAGGACCTTCTCTTTAATGCCGCCGACAGGCAACAATTTTCCCCGGAGGGTAATCTCACCGGTCATAGCAATGAAAGGCTTTATTTTACGTCCGGTCATCAGGGAAGCCAATGCGGAAAGCATGGTTATTCCGGCCGAGGGACCATCCTTCGGGATTGCTCCTTCCGGAATATGTATGTGGATATCACGATCATCAAAGCGCTGTGGATCTATGCCCAGGTCAGCACTGTGCGCTTTTAGATAACTCAATGCGGTCGATGCGGATTCCTTCATGACATCGCCCAGGTTACCCGTCAGGATCAACTTGCCCTTACCGGGAGCCGCGCTGGTTTCGATGAAGAGGATGTCGCCCCCCACCCTGGTCCAGGCCAGGCCGATGCAGACACCGGGCACCTGCAATTCCTGGTACTGGTCGTTCATAAATTTTACCGGTCCCAGGGCGGCATGGATTGCGTCCGCCTGCAGTGATTTCTGATACGTTTCATCCATCGCCACCTTTTTAGCCACCCAACGCATGACGGCAGCCAGGGTACGGTCCAGGCTACGCACTCCGCTTTCACGCGTGTAATCCTGGATCAACCGGCCTATGATCCGGTCGGTCAATTTGACGTCGGAAGTTTTCAGGCCGTGTTCCTTGCGTTCTTTCGGGATGAGGTGACGCTTTGCGATTTCAATTTTTTCCTCTGCGGAATACCCGGCAATTTCAATGATCTCCATCCGGTCCAGCAAGGCCGGTTGCACCGAGGACAGACTATTGGCGGTGGCGATGAACAATACTTTTGACAGATCGTATTCCAGCTCCAGGTAATTGTCGTGGAATGTGGCGTTCTGCTCAGGATCCAGGACTTCCAACAATGCAGATGAGGGATCGCCTTTATAGTCACTGCCCAGTTTGTCGATTTCGTCGAGGATGAATACCGGATTCGAGGTCTTTGCCTTCTTGATGGACTGAATGATCCGGCCGGGCATGGCTCCGATGTAGGTTCTGCGGTGGCCACGGATTTCCGCTTCATCGTGCAATCCGCCGAGCGACATCCGGACAAATTCGCGGTTCAGGGCACGGGCTATGGACTTACCCAGCGATGTTTTTCCGACGCCGGGAGGGCCTACGAGACAAAGAATCGGCGCCTTCATATCTCCTTTCAACTTCAGAACGGCCAGGTGTTCAAGAATCCGCTCTTTTACTTTATCCAGTCCGAAGTGATCCTGATCCAGGACCTTGCGCACTTTATGCAGATCAAACTGATCCTTGGAATAAGAATTCCAGGGCAGATCAATCAAGGTCTCCACATAGTTCAGCAACACACTGTATTCCGCTACCTGGGGATTCGTCCGCCTTAGACGCAACAATTCCTTATTAAATGCGTCACCCACCTCTTTGGACCATTTCTTTTTCTTGGCGCGCGCTTCCAGCTCGGAAAGTTCTTCTTCCTGGGGATTCTGGCCTAGTTCTTCCTGGATGGTTTTTAATTGCTGATTCAAGAAATAGTCCCGCTGTTGTTTCTCCAAATCATGTCTTACTTTGGATTCGATCTGGTCCCGCAACTCAAGCAACTGCAATTCGCTGTTCATGTATTCTAGAACCATGCGAGCCAATTCACCCAGGTCATTGATTTCAAGCATGGATTGTTTCTGTTCCATTTTAAGCCCCAGGTTGGAGGCAATAAAGTTGATCAGAAACGTATTATTGGACATGTTCTTGAGCATGATGATCGCCTCCGAGGGAATCTGCGGGGACAACTCAATGATGCGCTTGGCTTGTTCGTGAATGGATTGGACGAACGCTTTGTATTCCATCTCGTCGGTAGGCTCAATGTAGCTTAACCGGTCCACGGTTCCCGCCAAATAAGGACTTTCACGGACAATGGTACGCAATTGGAATCGCTGTCTGCCCTGTAAAATGGCCGTGCTACTGCCATCCGGCATTTTCAGAATCTTGATGATCCGGGCGATGGTACCGATCTGGTAAAGGTCCTTCGGCGAAGGATCTTCCATCTGTGCATCATGCTGGGTTAGTACGGCAATCCATTTATGGGTCTGATGAGCTTGCTTGATGGCCCGCACCGATTTTTTACGGCCTATATTGATCGGGATGACAACCCCGGGAAACAGTACGGTATTTTTTAAAGCCAGAATGGGCAATTCTTCCGGCAAATCGACGATGGGTGAATCCTGTTCCTCCTCAATGGAAAAAATGGGCATCATATCACCATCTTCCTGCATCACGGTATCACTAAATCCTTCGAATAATTTCGACATGTATATTGGTAATTACTGAATTAACCTACGCAAAGATCAAAGACCATACCATGCCAGCTTTCCTGTCAATCCGGCAAAATTGGCCCTGAGTTTGCCTCATTCACCTGACAGTTCGTCAGCATGCAAGCCATAAAAGGCTCTGGCCATGTCATTCAGATGGAGCGCATCCCGGCGCATCACATCCATCCTGGTCCATAAAATGAAATGATCCGCACCACTTAACGTATCGATCGATAAGGGGGTATCCGGAGGTAGCTCCTCTTGAACAAAATAAAGGTTGTCAATGCTAACAAGGAAATCTGCAGTTCCGTGGACAAATTCCACCGGACACCGGATGGTTTTCCAACCAGGCACCTGTTGAACCAGTTCATCATAAAGAGGCATAATCTCTTGATTCGATACCCGGAAAGCCGGCGGCAATAGGCTGCGTATAATCGGCCAGTTCAGTGGTCCGTGCCACCATTCCCGCGGCTCCTGTGCGGGATCCACGGATCCTCCCACCAACATCAGTCCCTGGACGAGGTTGGGCTGTAAGATGGCAGCCTCCGCAATGATCGGACCACCGAGTGAATGCCCTATCCAAAGTCGATAAGGTGCAGAAAGATCCGCCACGGTGTTCAGAATGGCCCCGGCTTGCTTTTCCAGCGATCCTTCCGCAGTACCAAAGTCCGAATAACCAAAACCCAGGCGGTCAACGGCTACCATCTGGAAGTGTCTCAACAACGCCGTGTCCTGCATAAAGGGCATAAATGCAGTCAATGAACCTGGCGATCCATGTACCAATACCAGCATTGGCAAAGCGGTATCACCCACCCGGACATAAGCCAGCTTCCCAGGCTCCATGGCCTGAAAATGGGCTTTTTTCCGGGTTTTATCGAAGATACGGGCCTCCATGCGGGCTGGATCATCTCTGAATTTGAGGAACTCCATCTTGCCAATGCCCACACATGCCGCAAAACAAAACAGTAAAATGCCTACCAGTACGTGTCGCTTCTTTACAGCCATATAGAATTCAATCTATCCTGCTAACTTACTGTAATTGCTTCGACTTACAGTAACAATTCCACAGGACGATTTTGTGAACGAATGGCATCGTTGTGAAATCAATGACAAATTCATCCGGATCCCCGCATGAACTGCAATTTCTTTTGCCCTTTCATGACCCGCTTCCTTTACATCACTTTTGAATAATTAGTAAATTTGCGGCTTCATGGCGGAACGCAATAAATTGGTCCTTCGCATCATCCAGTTGATGCATAAATTACCTTCCCGGCAGTTGATGATCGTACTAAGCATCATCATTGGGTTTCTGGTGGGTTTAATCGCCGTGTTCATGAAAAACGCGGTCCGGATACTGGAGCATCTTTTGACCAATGGTTTCGCTGTCAATTATCACAACTACCTCTATTTTATTTATCCGGGAATCGGAATATTGGCAGCTGTCCTGTTTATCCGCTACCTGTTGCGCAGGCCTGTCCGTGACGGGATACCCAATGTGCTCTATGCATTATCCCGGCAAAACGGGATCATTAACGGTCATAACACCTATTCTTCGGTGGTCACCAGCATACTCACGGTGGGATTTGGTGGTTCGGTAGGATTGGAAGGCCCTACTGTTGTAACCGGAGCTGCCTGGGGTTCTAATCTGGGCAAGGTCCTCGGGTTGAATTACAAACAAATTGTTGCTTTGGTTGGAATCAGCGCTTCAGCCTCCTTATCAGCCATTTTTAAAGCACCGATAGCTGCCATTGTATTTGCCCTGGAGATCATCCTGTTTGATATGACGATGACAGCTCTGGTTCCGCTCCTGGTCTCCTCCATCGTTGCCACCTTAACCTCCTACTTTTTCCTGGGGCAAAATGTCCTCTACCCTTTTAAAGTAGTCCATTCCTTTGAGTTAAGCGAAACACCCTATTACCTGTTGCTGGGCATTTTTACCGCGTTAATTTCAGTCTACTTCATCCGTACGTATGTTTATACAGGGAAAATCTTCGAAAAGCTTCAAGGTTGGGTTACCAAATTAATCGTTGGCGCTATCCTGCTCGGGGTATTCATTTTTTTCCTTCCCTCCCTCTACGGAGAAGGTTACGAGTCCGTCAATGAAGGATTAAAAGGCAACATGGAATTCGTTTTTGACAACAGCATCTTTTATGCCTTCAAGGACAACATGCATGTCACGCTTTTATTGCTGCTTAGTGTCGTATTATTTAAGGTGCTGGCCACCTCGCTTACTTTCCGAAGCGGGGGAATCGGAGGCGTTTTCGCCCCTACCCTTTTTATCGGAACCATGACGGGACTTTTATTCGTCAAATTTTTGAATAACTACGGATTAACCCACTTGCCCGAGAGTAATTTTGCTTTGGTGGGAATGGCTGGGTTACTAGCCGGCGTGGTGCATGCTCCGCTCACTGCTATCTTCCTCAGCGTGGAGATTACCGGTGGTTATGAACTGATCTTTCCGATTATGCTGGTGGCGACCACGTCCTACGCACTATCAAAATTATTGTCTCCCCGCTCCATCTACACCATTCAGTTGGCCAGCCGCGGTGATGTATTGACACACCATAAAGATCGCTCCCTCTTAGCCATGATGGCGGTCAGCGATTACATCGAAAAGGATTTTCTGCCGGTAGACATCAATGCCAATTTGGGTGAATTGGTTAAAATCATTGCTCAATCCAACCGAAACATCTATCCGGTGGTCGGTAAAGACAACACTTTTTTTGGAATTATTTCGCTCGATCAGATCCGGCATAACATGTTTAAACCTGAACTGTACGAAACCACCAAGGTGCGCAACCTGATGTTTATGCCCACCAAGATTGTCCAGATGAGCGATGACATGGAAACCGTTGCTACTAAGTTTCAACATTCCGGCAAATACAATCTGGTGGTTCTGGATGGCGATAAATACGTCGGTTTTGTCTCCCGTTCCAATGTTTTCTCAAGTTACCGGGAATTATTGCAGCACATCTCGGATGAGTGAAATGCGATGATTGCCATTACATCAATCCTAGGAATACAGCTTAATTCTGAAGTGAATTTAGGATGAACTAACTACAGTGATTGAACGCCTTGGAAGAAGGGATTAAGAAACCTCTTCTTCCTCCGGCATCTCCATGACCTGAGCTTCTTTCACCGAGCCATTGACCTCGTCTATCTCAACTTTGAGATTTTCAATGATAAATTGTTGACGCTCCATTGTGTTTTTACCCATATAATAATCCAGCAGTTGATCCATATGGGTATTCTCATTAAGGACTACCGGCTGGAGGTGGATGTTCTCTCCGATAAAGTCTCCGAATTCATCCGGTGAAATCTCCCCAAGCCCTTTGAACCGGGTAATCTCCGCTTTGCCGCGCAGCTTTTGGATAGCTGCCTGTTTCTCTGCTTCGGAATAACAATAATAGGTGGATTTTTTATCGCGAACGCGAAACAATGGTGTGTCCAGGATATACAGATGTCCGGCGCGTACGAGGTCCGGGAAAAACTGCAGAAAGAAGGTAAGGAGCAGCAAACGAATGTGCATGCCGTCCACATCGGCATCCGTGGCAATGACCACGCGGTTGTAGCGCAGGTATTCGATTCCATCCTCAATATTCAGCGCATGCTGGAGTAGATTAAATTCTTCGTTTTCGTAGACGACTTTTTTGGTCAAGCCATAACAATTCAATGGTTTCCCCCGCAGACTAAATACGGCTTGGGTCCCTACATCCCTTGCCTTGGTTATTGAACCACTGGCCGAATCACCTTCGGTTATGAATACAGTGGTGCGGGCTAGGGTCTCTTCGTCGACCCTTTTTTCGTCAAAATGGTAGCGGCAGTCGCGCAATTTCTTATTGTGCAGATTCGCCTTTTTGGCGCGTTGGTTGGCCAGCTTTTTTATTCCGGCAATTTCTTTACGTTCACGCTCGGACTGCAGGATCCTTTTTAATAAAGCATCGGCAACCTGGGCATGCTTGTGCAGGTAATTATCCAGTTCTTTACTGATAAAGTCATTAACAAAGGTCCGCAGCGTAGGCCCATCGGGAGCGATGGTCTGCGATCCCAATTTGGTTTTTGTCTGCGACTCAAACACCGGCTCTTCAATGCGAACGGAAATAGCTCCAATCACCGAAGACCGCACGTCCTTGGGATCAAAATCCTTTTTGTAAAATCCGCGGATGGTATTTACTATCGCCTCGCGGAAGGCAGTCAGGTGTGTACCGCCCTGCGTGGTGTACTGGCCATTGACATAAGAATAATATTGTTCACCGTAGTGCTGGCCGTGGGTAAGGGCAATTTCGATATCTTCTCCTACCAGGTGAATGATGGGATACCGCAACTCCTCATCCGCCGTCTTGCGCTCCAGCAGATCCAGTAGGCCGTTCTTGGAAACCAGGGTCTGCCCATTGAAGCGAATTTTCATGCCCGCATTCAAATACGCATAATTCCAGAGCTGGTTCTCTACCAGTTCCAGGTTGTATTTATACTTTTTGAAAATGGAATGATCTGCTGTAAAAACGACCTTCGTACCGTCCGGTTCGGTGGTCTTAATCAATTTAGACTCCTGCCGCAAATCACCTTGTTCAAATACAGCCTGTTTCATTTTGCCCTCGCGGTAAGCTTCGACCGTAAAGTGGTCCGACAATGCATTGACGGCTTTGGTACCCACCCCATTCAGACCGACCGATTTCTTGAAGGCCTTCGAATCGTACTTGGCTCCGGTGTTGATGCGGGACACGCATTCGACCACCTTTCCCAGGGGAATGCCGCGCCCGTAATCACGAATCGTCACTTCCCGGTCATTGATGATCACGTCAATTACTTTCCCGAAACCCATGACATACTCGTCGACTGCATTGTCAAACACCTCCTTTAACAGGATGTAGATGCCATCATCGGGTGCACTTCCATCACCCAGTTTACCGATGTACATACCGGGACGCAACCGGATGTGCTCTTTCCAATCCAGGGATTTGATGTTATCTTCTGTATACTGAACCGGGTTACTCATACTAGTAGTTTTCATAATTTATCTGGGCGTCAAAGGTAATAAGT
>JACJYB010000006.1 GCA_020636355.1 Lewinellaceae bacterium
TCAGCGTGAGCTCTTTAGGGGTCTCTTCCATCAAGATGCCCGTAACCGTCTGTCCATCGGACAACGTCAGGGAAACCACGCCATAGCCCGGAGCGATGCGCGCACTGGGATCTACCAGCGCCTGCAGGATCTGCTCCCGCGTCAGCTTGGAGCCGATGGCTGTCAGGTCAGGACCTACTTCGCCGCCTTGTCCGTTGATGGCATGACAACGTACGCACTGAGCGGTCGGGTTCGTATTAAATAGCCACCATCCTGCGCGGCGGTCTCCTCCGTAGAGGGCCTCCGCATAGGCGGCCAGCGGGTCTTCCTGGTTGGCATGCAGGGCCTCAACCTGAGCGGTTAATGCCTGGTTACCATTCTTTTCTACCGCCTCGAAGAGGTCCAGCTGGACCTCTTTGGACAGCTTGTCATTTTTCAGTTTGTTCATCAGGGTGCTGAGTACCGGGGTGGTTTTATCCGCCGGCATATCCGCCAGGGCACGGAGCACCGCTTGCTGCTCCCGCGTGCTGCCCACCGAAAAGATTGGATCTACGATACCCGGCAATTTATCTTTGGCGATATCCAGCTGACTCAGCAAGCCAACCGCCGTACTGCGCACACCCGCATCTTTATCCGCCATCCCTTTTTGAACCAAAGCTTCCATGTCGGGCACCTTGAGGGTAGCCAGCGCTGTCAACATAGCCGCGCGTACGTCCGCACTCTTACTTCCGCCCTGCAGGGCTTTTAATTTATCCTCAAACGAGGATAATCCTAAACCGGAAACCACCTGCGATGCGGCAATAAGAATCTCAGGGTCACCTGCTTTGAGCAGATCCTCCAGATGAGGCTGCACGGCAGCCACAGCAGGAGCCGCATCGTGTTTCATCTCACCCCGGTAGCGTCCGTCCACCCGGTCCAGGACCGACGGGTCGGACCAGCTGGCCAGGATGTGCAGCGCTTCGGCCCGCATGGCCGGGGCGACGTCATTTCTTGTGGCAAAATGGATGAGCTCATCCACTTGCTCCTTTTGTCCTACCCGCAGACAGGCATTCATACTTCTGCGTAGCAATGCCTCCGATTGAAACTTCGTGGTATTCAGGATGGCTGCCAGGGCAGGCATGGCATCCGGAATGGACCAATCGTCGTTGATGGCCCGTGCTGCTTCCGCAACGACAAATTCATCCTTGTCAGCCAGAAACCCGGCTACTTTCGGGCTTTGCATCTGACGTAAGGCAACCACCGCAGCCGTACGAACAGCAATGCTGGGGTGGCTGGTAAGACCTCCCAGTTTATCGGCATCGCTGATCCGTGCCAGGGCAATCATACCGGCGTGGCGCAGCCACAGGTCCTGATCGTTATTGGATTCCAACATGGCCAGAATGGGCTCGGTAGCTTCAGAAGACTCCATCCGTCCCAAAGCCTGGGCCGCTTTCATGCGGACACGGGCACTTTCATGGGCTAAGAAAGGAATAATCTGGGTCGCAGCTTCTTTATAGCGGATGTCACCCAGCAGGTCGATGGCCTGGGTAACAATTTCAGGATCCGAGTCCTGCAGCAACGGCAATAAAGCTTGTGCCTGGGAGGCATCCTTGCGAGCTAATTGGCCAATCCCCCAGATCCCATGGATCCGCTCCAGCTGGTTGGTGGTTTGATCGATGGCTTGCTTAAAAGTAGCGGCACTGCCTTTACCGGCGAGTGCAAACTGGGCTTTCAGACGAATCCGCATGTCGCCATTGCCCAATAATTCCAAAAGCCGTGCATCTTCCTGAGCCGGATAATCCAGCTGCATCAATTGGGCCGTCTCGGCACGCTCTGCTTTTAAATCATTGGTTTCCGGTGTCACATCCAGCTTCCAGACCCGGCCGTAATTTTTAGTATCCCAGCCGTTGATCCAGTCTGCTACATACATCGCTCCGTCCGGACCAAATTCAATATCGGTTGGCAGTATACCTCTGACGATGGCTTGCTCTTCAGCCAATTCAAAGGAGGCACCTTTCGGTTTCAGGCTGAATGACCAGATCGGCGAGCGGGCCGGAGTACCGGTGAATTCGACCAGGAAAAATTTGTTTTGCCAGGCTTTACCCAGCGCGGTGCCCGGGTTAAATAACATTCCGGTGGGACCGTTGTGGTAGTTTTGAATAGGTGGCAGGAAGTAAGCAGCCTGTCCATCCCAGTGCGGCGTAAACATCTTCTCGTCCATCCAGACTTTATAGCCGTTATTTTTAGGATCCGTGTATTTACCAAATTGCCAGTTGATCCGCCAACCGGAATCCGAGCCGTTGATAAGGTGGACCAATCGCTCACTCTCGCCGCGATGGTCACCGTCGTTGTCCGCACTGATCAGGTTACCGTAGGCATCGAAGACAAATTCGTGGGTATTCCTCAATCCATGGGCGACGACTTCAAAGTCGCTGCCGTCGGGATTGCATCGTACAATGACACCCTGGTTCGGATACATATAATGTTTGCCGTCAGGAGCGGTGATGTTGGCCCCAGGGTCACCAATTCCCCAGTAGATCTTACCGTCAGGTCCCACGATCAAACCAGACATGCCATGGCCGCCAAATCCGATGTGAACATTAAATCCGTGGCTCAGAGAGGTCTTCTTATCTGGTATGCCATCGCCGTCGGTGTCCTCCAGCTTCCAGAGGTCCGGACCGATGCCGACAAATAAATCCTTATCATAATAAAGCACGGCATTCATCACGTCGGTCACTTCTTCATGAAAATCATTCACCACCCGGGTGGACACATCAGCCAGTCCATCCTGATCGCGGTCTTCCAGGCGCCAAACTTCATCGCGCTCTACGGCCAGGTCGTGCCAGTCGTGGATGCTGTCCTGGTTCAGGTCTTCCAACCAGGCATTCTGCTCGCTCTTTTCCGGTGCAAATGTTTCGTGCAGGAAGGCACGCCGGTCTTCTACCGATTGCATGCGGATGGAAGCGGTCATCCAGTCCTGATGCCCCCTGATATCAAACTCCGAATGCTTCTGCCGGTTGGTCCGCGTCAGGTAGAGGGTACCTTTTTCGTCCGTTGTCATGGCAATAGGGTCTGGAGCAAGGGAGTCGGACGCCCAAAGGGTGAACTGTAATCCGTCCGCCACTTCCAGGGCCAGGGAGGACTGGATCCGTTCCGCCATAGCTTTCGCACTATCGGCGACCAGTTGCTTCGAAATGATTTCTTCTTTAGGCGTAGCGGGTGCTTCTTGGGGGGAATTACAGGATAAAATCCAGAGAGCAGACCCGGCCAAAGCCAGGCGGGCAATTAACATGCGATCTTTCATAACCAGAATTATGTGTTAAATCTACACATTTCATAGGAGCCGCTTTATTCCTCCCGGTTAAAATCCATTCACCAGGCCAATTCAATGGACTATTCCGGCAATCTTATCGACGATCCCAAGTCGCTCTTAACCTCCTGATCCGCTCCTCACGCATGACCTGATCTGCGGCTATGGTATCACTCAAGATCATATTATCTATTTTTACAATATTATCTTCCGGAGTCCGGTTGTACCGAATGGGCGGTATGTCGTTATTACAAGACAACAGATTGTCTGCTACCCGGGCGGAAGCGGCCCGGTGAAAACGAAGTGGCGACATGGCTATGTGATAAATAACATTATTGGCAATTTCCAGGTCCTTAGTGCCTTCATCGAGAAACATACCGTTGCTCTCAGCCCGGCCGGCATTGATGGACACATCATGGATGATGTTACCGGTAATCCGGCTGCCCGGCTGACGCCCCAGGCTATAGACCCCGCCCCCGTCACTGAGGATGCGCATAATGTGGTGTATGTGATTATTGGCAATGATATTTTCCCGGCAGGGAGTGGAAATGGTATCCCACATCCAACCGATCGAGATCCCAGAATAAGGGAGATTACTTAATTCATTTTGGGCAATGGTAGTCTGTGCTACCAAGCCTCCCCAGATGCCGACTGCGCCAAAAAATTCAACGCCACAAGCTTCAACGCGGCAATTGGTTATGTGGTTATCCGTGCTGACCTCATCGGTCGCCACCCGCCACCAGGGCTGTCCGTCAACCATCCGGTCCTGGCCTTCTCCGATGTTAATGCCATTGCCTGCTATATCCTGAATCAAGCAACTGTCTACGCGGATATAATGGCAATCTTGACGGATCCACAGTCCGGAACCGCCCGTGTGCTGTATGGTGCATTGCCTGAAGACAACATCACTGGCTAAGTCCAGTTCGATGGCTGCCGGTACGCTGGCCCATTGCCGGCCCGAAGTGGTGCGGTCATCGTACATACACGCCTGTATTCCCGGGTATCCTCGCTCCGGCAATTCCCAAGCGGAATGCTCGAAGGTGATTCCCCGAAATTGGATGCCGCGACCTCCGCGGATACGCAGTAATGTGGTCAATTGAGGTACCCATGCGCTCATGGTTCCTACAGTTTCTCCCGGCTGTGGCTGGTAATAAATTTGATTTTGGTCGCAATACCATTCGCCCGGTGCATCCAGAAATTCTCTTGCATTTTCCAGGAAATAACGGGGATGAGGTTCCCAGCCGGTCAATGTGAAAAAGTCGAGAGAACGTGTCCCGATCGTATCGCGGGCAACCAGGTGCCGCTGCTCCCAGTCAATTGATTGCACGGGAATCCGGGTGATGGACCAGTCATGAAGGAAAACCAGCTCAAGTTGGCTGGCATCAGCGACCGGTGGAATATCGCCCTCTGTGAAAAAAAAATTCGTCCGGTTATCCGTTCCGGGCTCTGACATCCGCAGATAGGCGGTATCCGGCCAGCGGGCGCGAATGGCTCGATGATCGTTGATGTACAACGTCCGAAATCCGGATTGGATGGATGCAGGGACCGGTGCCGACCACCGTCCGTCCGTTCCTTCCTGCCATCCGGTTACGGCGACCCCGCCACTGATAACCGGATGCGTTCCCGGCATGGCAGACCAGAGGATATTACGCTGGTTTGCTTGACCTTGCAACGAGGACAGCTCCAGTTGCTGCGTCAATACATAACGCCCTTCCGCCAACCATATCGTTCCAGCACCGCCGGCGGGTAATGCCTGAGCCAATTCCATTGCTCTTGTGAGGGAAGCTACCGGTTGGGAGGCCGAACCGGTATGTCTGTCATCGCCATCCGGTGACACATAAATAGCGCTGTAGGCATGCCCGGATGCTCCACCCATACATCCCGTGATTCCCATCCAGCATGCAACCAAAAACGTGAAAATTACCGGAACAAAAAATGTGCGCTTCCTCATCGCTACAAGGTAATAAATGTCAATCCCTTATGGACCGTCCACTTGATGTTTGTGCCTCAAAATGTAATGGTCAACCCACCGTCTACGGTGATGACCGAGCCGGTTATGTAGGATGCATCCGGCCCGGCAAGAAACCAGGCCACACCGGCAATCTCCTCCGGTTGGGCGGCCCGCTTCAATGGGAGGTGGTCATACCGGATGTAATTAGTTAGAAACCATTCGCTATCCAGTTCATTGCGACCGTCGGCTTTAATGGACATCGGTGTATCCACAAATCCAGGCGCAATGGCATTCGCCAATATACCCCGGGGTGCCAGTTCCAGGGCCAGGGAACGGGTAAATTGAGTGATCGCCGCTTTGGCCATTCCATATGAGGAACTGCCGTGCGCCACACGCTCATAATGGATGGAAGTGATGTGGATGATCCGGCCGCCATCTTCCAATAAAGGAATCAGCCGCCGGCAACTGTTTACCGCACCATAAAGCATGATCTGCAAGGCCTTGTCCCAATCTTCAAAAGGGCTATCCACGACCGGCACACTGGAGGAAATACCTGCACTGTTGATCAATACCTGAAAGGATCCGAAATGAGCTGCCACCTGATGTTCCAACTGTTCCAATTGGGTCGCATTGGTTACATCCACCGGCATGAACAAGTGTCCCGCACCGGGCAGGGATTGCTTCAGGCCAGAATCTATGGATGAAGCCGGTGCTGCGATCAACACGCGCCAGCCTTCTTGTGCAAACCGGTGAGCAGTCGCCTTCCCTATCCCGGATGAACCTCCTATGATTACAGCTTTTTTCTCCATTTGTTCCTGAAGTATTACCCAATATCCGCAAAAGATACGCAGCCTTAATCGATATGAACTAAAAGGCCTGCAGACGAATCAACGCGATAAACTACCGTTAAAATTTATTTAAAGTCCATTACCGTGAAGTGACATTGGGCCCGCTTGGTGTTCTTTCCGATACAATTCCATTCCAAAATGTCTATTTCAAACGTAAATAAAAGAGTAACTATGAAACGCTTTGCAATCTATGTATTTGCAGCCATTCTTGGCGGAGCTGTGACCCTTGGCGGGGCAAAACTGCTCGGGTTTGGCAAAGAAGTACAGATCAAAACCATACCATCCAATTCCTTTGCACAGGTAGCTAGCATGCCAATGGCCGGAACGGATGCAAATTCCAGCACGCCGACTTTTGATTTCTCCTATGCCGCTGAAAAAGCACTCCCCAGCGTCGTGCACATTCAGGCTACTATGCATGTGAAAGATCGTGAAATGGCCGGTGGGTTTGATCTGCGCGGTCTTCCGGATCCTTTCCGGCAATTTTTTGGATATCCCCAGGGTGACGATCAGGATGGCCCTTCCAACCGCCAGGGGGATGAACGAATCCAGCAAGGAAGCGGTTCCGGAGTCATTATCAGCCCGGACGGATACATTGTAACGAATAACCACGTGGTAGCAGATGCGGATGAGCTATCTGTCACACTAAACGACCATGAGATTTACGATGCAGAGGTGATAGGCACCGATCCATCGACGGATGTTGCTTTAATCAAAATTAAAGCGAATGACCTTCCCGCTATCGATTTCTTCAATTCTGACCAGATCAAGGTAGGTGAATGGGTCGTTGCAGTGGGTAACCCGTTTAATCTCGAATCGACGGTCACTGCCGGTATTGTCAGTGCAAAAGCACGTAACATTAACATCATGCAGGATAAGACCCCGATTGAATCCTTCATCCAAACTGATGCCGCCATCAACCCAGGCAATTCGGGCGGTGCTTTGGTTAATTTACAGGGTCAACTCGTAGGGATTAACTCGGCAATTGCCTCCCCAACCGGAGCTTATGCCGGATACGGATTTGCCATCCCGAGCAATATTGTCCGGAAGGTGGTCTCTGATCTGAAAGAATACGGTGTCGTACAGCGTGGCTTTATTGGCGCCATGATTCGCAACATCGATGGCAATCTGGCTAAAGACAAAGGGCTTACCTCTACCGTGGGCGTTTATGTGGACAGTCTGACAGCCAACTCTTCGGCTGCTGAAGCTGGAATTAAAGTCGGCGATGTGATCATAGCCGCCGACGGTGTTCAAACGCCGACTTCCCCTAAATTGCTTGAAATGATCGGCCGGCACCGCCCGGGTGAACAAGTTGATTTAACGGTCCGCCGCAAAGGAGAAGAAAAGAATATCGCCGTGACGCTAAAAAACCGGGAAGGAAATACCGATGTCATTAAAAAAGAGGCGCCCTCAGAAATTATGGCGAAACTGGGAGCATCGTTTGAGCCACTGAGCAACCAGGAAGCGAAACAACTTGACCTGGATGGTGGCCTCAAAGTTACAGACATTACCAACGGAAAATTGGCAAACCAAACCGACATCCAGGAAGGGTTTATCGTCACTAAAGTTGACGGCAAAGAAGTTTCCAGTGTCGAAGATCTAACGAGAATACTAGACCATAAAAAAGGAGGCGTGCTTATTGAAGGACGTTATCCAAATAGTCCGGAAACCTATTATTTCGGACTCGGTCTATAAAAATATAGTTGCAGTCATTTTTGAATTGTTGGTTCTAACTTTTGTTATGCAAAATGCGCGCCTTCGCCCGAAGGCGCGCTTTGCATTTTCAGGCTTACCACTCTATACCTATCACACTTCACCCCTTTTCCTTTCACCTTTTTCCCGGTTAAGGTTTTATTAAATTCCGTGACAGGGTAACAGACCTAATGTCCTTTATACTAGAAATCGAAAGATAATATTCGATCTATTTTTTAAACCGGCTTCTAAAATGAAACCTTAAAATTCCAAACAATGAAAAAGTTGGCATTTATTTCAGCATTTTTAATGGTCGCCTTCTCCGGACTGATCGCCCAGGAAAATGGTGAATTGTTTACCGCAGAAATCAAAAAAGGTGAATTACCTAAAGATATCCTTAAAGCAATTGAGAAAGATTTTCCAACTATGATTGCGAAACAATTTAAAGCCATTCCCGGAGAGTTCATTAACGGGACATTTGTCCTTAACAATAATGAAACGCCGAATAATGATCAGACGTACCAGATTTTTCTTGAAGCAAGTGGCTTCGAGGCGAATGCTTTGTATGATGCGCAGGGTCACTTGATATCTGCGAAAGAACACTGGAAAAACAAACCGCTTCCTGAGGCAGTATCCAGAGCAATCGGTCAGATGTATCCAGGATGGACCCTTGGCTCGGATTATGAAAAAATTAGCATTAATCAGAATGACAACCTGCA
Source organism: Lewinellaceae bacterium (assembly GCA_020636355.1). Classification (GTDB taxonomy): domain Bacteria; phylum Bacteroidota; class Bacteroidia; order Chitinophagales; family Saprospiraceae; genus JAGQXC01. The sequence goes on from JACJYB010000006.1 coordinate 8,476, forward strand.
TCCCTATTACCGCATTCAATTGAAGAAAGGTCACGAAAAAACCCGCGTCACCCTCGATGAATACGGCAAAGAAATAGGGAAGCAATCCACAAATACCATGTAGTCTTTTCAGTTCTTCACCTAATCACGAAGAAAGACGCCTTTATCAAAAGGCGTCTTTTCTTTTTACAGCCCTCCTGGTACCAGAGTGATTTCGAACAAATACAACTCCTCGCATTACTATTCACTCCAGATCAATCTATCAGGTGCACTCCGTTAATATTGTATTAAAATCAGTGACAGTACGAATACCCGGTGTCCTTTAAACAGATTCTTTTATTAAATCAGACTGATATTTCAGCATATAAAAGAATCAATGATTTTTTAACAGGGACCTAAATTTATGATCCACAAATTATTAAACCAATGAAAAAATCAGCTTTGTTCCTAGCGCTATCCCTAACCATGTTGACCGGCTTATTGGCCCAAAGCAACACGCAACTATTTACTGCTGAAATCAAAAAAGGCGATGTCCCGCAGGAAGTATTAAAAGCCATTGAAAAAGATTTTCCGAAAATGATCGCCAATCATTTTCAGTCCATTCCAGGCGAAATTGTTGCAGGTAGTTTTGTATTGAATGGCGACGAATCCGATGCCAATCAGCAAACCTATCAGATCTATTTAAAAGGTGATCATTTTAACGCAAGTGCATTATACGATAACGAAGGTAACCTGGTATCAGCCAGAGAATTTTACAAAAACAAGGCTTTGCCGGAGTCGGTGGCTAAAGCGGTTGGCAACTTGTATCCAGGTTGGACCTTGAATTCGGATTTTGAACGCATCACCATCAATAAGGACGACATGACCAAACCTTATTACCGGATCTTATTGAAAAAAGGAAATGAAAAAATGCGTTTGACCATTGATGAATCGGGTCATGAAATGAGCAAACATCAGGAAAAAAACATGTAGAATCTATTGGTCAGTTATCATCTTTTAAAGGGTGCCTTACCAGGCATCCTTTTTTTATTTACAGTAAGGCAATCCAACCGGAACACATCACATGCCCCTAGAAATTACCTAACCCTGTCGTTGATCACCAAAATGCGCTCTAATAAACCGATTGGATAGAATGCCCGATGCTCCCCTTGACATGCCATCCGGAATGAACCAGACCGGCTAACTCCTTGTTTTAGTAAATTAGCCTGACAAACCATAAATACCGGTATTCGTGAAATGCCTTATCGTGGATGACAACACCATGGCGCGTACAGTCTTGCGCAATATGGTCAAACAAATCAGGGAACTGGAGATCTGTGGCGAATATGCTGCAGCCATCGATGCCTTCAACCACTTGCAAAAAGAATCCGTCGACCTGCTTCTACTGGACGTGGAAATGCCCGGGATGTCCGGGTTGGAACTGATCGAGAGCCTCACAAATCCGCCTCTGGTAATCCTCATCACCGCTAAAACAGACTATGCCGTCCAGGGATTCCAGCTCCAGGTGGTCGATTACCTGGTAAAGCCGATTACATTGCCCCGACTGCTCCAGGCTGTCAATCGTGCTGAAGAATGGAAACTCAGCGATTCGAAATCCATCCAATCTGCCGAATCCAAGAATTACTTCTTTGCCCGGATTAACAATCAACTTATCCGCATCGACTGGGATGACATCCTTTTCCTCCAAGCGATGGGCGACTATGTGGTGATCGTTACCCCTGGCAAAAAAATGCCGGTTCACAGCACCCTAAAAGCCCTTGAAAAGAAAATTCCGGAAAACCGCTTTACCCGCGTACACAGGAGCTATATCGTCCAGGTTTCGAAGATTGTCAACCTGGAAGAAAACTCGATTCAGATCAACGAACACCTGATCCCGGTCAGCGAGCGTTATAAGTCTGAATTGATGGAGAAGATGAATGTGTTATAACTTGTAGTGCCTTTATCTGATGAACCGTGACCTGGATCGAATGCTTTGTCTTTTGGATAGAGTTTCCGTAAATCCATGTTACTTCGTTTTTCAGATCAGCATTTATTAATTGACCAAAAACCATGGTCCGCCACCGCTTACTACATGGCTAAACAACCTAAAACGGCAAAGCACCAGGAGCCTAACCATGAGCGGGAGGATATCCTGACCCCTCCCAGAAACAACCAGTATTTATTCATTCTGCTGGGCGTGCTGGTCGCCCTTCCGCTGATCGTCTTCTGCATTTCATTCATCTTCGACCGCAATGTGACCCAATTTCTGCTGCAATATCCCAAGGAAGGCCATGTGGAATTGGTGCGGAGGCTTTTGGATAATGCCTACCAATCACAGACCATTAATTTCCTTGCGGTTTTTTTTGTTGTCGCGCTGGGCCTCTTTACGCTCTGGTACATGCGTTATTCGCTACGCAAACAGCAAGAGGTCCTCACTAAACTGCATGCCTCCGAACAAGAGCGAAACAGGCAAATCGAGCAGCTTGATGACCTGGTGGTTTACACCAAAGACCTGTACAATCATGCTCCCATCGGCTATCACTCGATTGATGCAAACGGATTGATCATCGAGATGAATGCCACCGAATTGGAATGGCTCGGTTACCAGGCGAACGAGGTGATCGGAAAGATGAACTTTGCTTCACTCCTCCCCCGGGAGAATCGTTCCCATTTTGATGAAACCATGCGGGCGCTCATCCATGACGGGGAAATTAATGGTGAAGAAAGCATCCTCATCAACAAACGCGGTGATGCCATCCCCGTCTTGCACAGTGCCAAAGCCGTCTACGATAATGACCATCAATTTTTATACAGCCGTTCCACCGTTTACAATTTTACAGAACGCAAAAAACTGGAATCGGAGTTAAACAAAGCCTGGAAGGAAGCAGAAAAGTCCAGTTTGCTCAAGGAACAGTTTATGGCCAATATGAGCCATGAGATCCGGACGCCACTAAATGCCATCCTTGGTTTTTCCGAGCTACTCGGACACACTCCGGTCAATAAGGACCAGCAGGATTTCATTCAGAATATCCGTATGAGCAGTGAAAACTTGCTCTCGATTGTCAATGACATTCTGGACTTCTCAAAAATAGAGGCCGGCGCCCTAAAACTCGAAGAGATCCCTTTCAGCCTTGCTGAGGTGGTCCAGGCCGTGCAACAGCTGTTCCAGTTCAGATCCGGAGACCAATTGCTATTTACGGTCCGCATCGACCCCGGCTTGCCCGATCATCTCAAAGGGGACCCAACGCGCCTTACCCAGGTTCTGATCAATTTACTGGGCAATGCTTTCAAATTTACCAAGCAAGGTGAAGTAACTTTGGACATCTCCGAAGCAGGTCGCGACCAGCAGGTGCAAAAAATTTTATTCACCATTTCGGACACCGGCATAGGCATTCCAGCTGATCAAATTGACCGGATCTTTGAGCGTTTTACCCAGGCTACACCGGAAACAACCCGCACCTTCGGAGGTACCGGATTGGGATTAACCATCTCCAAACAATTGGTTGAGCTTCAAGGGGGTACCATCCAGTTAAAGAGTCTTGAAAATACGGGAACGACTTTCCTGGTTACCATTCCCTATAAGGTGGTGGCGGATCAGGCGCCAAAGAAAATAGTCAAAAAGGATGCTCCGGCCCGGGATAAATTCCCTCAGCGTGAGGTGCTGGTGGTGGAGGACAATGTACTTAATGCCCGTATTCTCAATATTTTGTTAAGCCGGTGGGGACTGCAATGCACCCTGGCGGAAAATGGAAAAGAGGCTTTGGAAATTCTTCGTAAAAAACCATTTGATCTGATCCTGATGGACATTCAAATGCCGGAAATGGACGGTCATATGACCACCCAGAAAATCCGCAAAGAGTTACATCTGAACACCAAGATTATTGCCACCACTGCACATGCCTTTGCCGGGGAACGGGAGAAATGCATTCGCAACGGGATGGATGAATACATCTCCAAGCCAATCCGTGAAGAAGAGTTATTGCGATTGATCCGCCGGTACATTCCATCCGGGGAAAATGCATCCGTCGACGGAAGCTCACCGAATCCTGAAACTGTCCATCAGGATCACACCGGCTTTGACCGGACCTATGTAGAGGAGCTGGCACAACACAACCCGGAGACCCTGCGTGAAATGGCTACCATCTTCCTGGAACAAGTTCAGACCGATATCGAACGAGTAGACAAGGCACTTTCCCGCTCGGACGCCCCTGCTGTGAGCCGAATAGCCCATTCCCTTCAAAGTACCGCATCCTATATGGGTTTTGCCGCGACCCTGGGCGCAGACCTGAAACAAATGGAGAAGGAGGCGGAGAAGCCTGATCCCGATTTTGACTACCTCCACCAACTGCATCAGCGCATTCAGGAGGATGCCATTTCTTCCAGCATCTTTATTCGTAGTGAATACCTGGACGCAAAGGCCTGAAGCCACGTGCCAAGTCTCCCTTCGCAAAGCAGGTACATCCGTTACGACCACAAGCCTTCATTTAGCCACCGATTCGAAGAGGGATTTCACCGATAGAAAACCCTGACTCAACGAACAATCCCGATTCCGGTCCATCCGTGTCATAACTTTAAAACAACAAAAAGTTCAAGTTATGAAACACGCGTATCTGGATTCTCAAAAAAGTGAAGATATAGCCCTGGTAAACACCTTTTTGAATGGTGACCCGAGTGGTTTTGAGAAACTTTATACCAAATATTTCCACCGGATGTACATTTATTGTCTAAAAGCTCTGCATAATGAACAGGACGCTCAGGATGTAGCGCAGGATATCTTTATCAAGGCGTATGAGAATCTGAGCTCATTAAAGAATCCGGGGCTTTGGGTGGCCTGGATATTTACCATCGCTCACAATCATTTGACCAATCTGCATAAGAAACAGAACAAAGTCTATAAAGAACAAATCAGTGACGCGGACAATCTGGTTTCAGATGACCGTGAACTGGAAGATAAAAAAGAATGGGAAAGGATTATCGACAGCATTCCTGTAGCATTGGCAAAAATTCCTTCCGGAAAAATTATGCGCATGAAATATCTGGAAGGTAAAACCATCGAAGAATTGAGCACAACCTTCCACCTTTCCGAGTCTGCCGTAAAAATGCGTTTGTTGCGTGGGCGTACCCAAATGGAAAAATATTATCAAAGACAGTCAAGCCGGGCATAATCCCGGTTTAAGGTCATGTTAATTAAGTTATTCGATCGAACGCCGGAATCTGAAAACATGTTTGTTTCATAAAGAGCTTCACAAAATAAACAAGTGGCAAAATGATGAATGTTTTACTTCCAGATTATTTAAAGTCAAAACCAAATCATCATGAAAGCCACAATAATAACCATCATAACGACCCTTGCCTGGTTTACTGGACCCGCTGTGGTCACCGCACAACCTGATCTCCATACCACCATACAATACGAGGTTCCCTTTGGTCCGGTCTATCCGATATGGGCTTCCAGCAACCTGATCCAAGGCAGTCTCGCTTTAAATGACAGTACTGCAGCCGTTGAGAAATTAGATTTTTCGGTACCGCTGAACTCCTTTATCGGACAAAATGCAAACTACCTGGAATGGCTGGGTTACAGCTTTACATTTCCAAATCTGGAATTTCGTACCAATAAAGTTATTAATCAGGGAGATGGAAAATACCAGGTAAAAGGGAATCTTCAGTTCAGGGGTCAGTTTGAACCGGTAACCATCAACTACAAACGGGAAGACACGGAAGACTGGATCACCTTTAAAGGTAGTTTCACCTTTAATCCCCGTGATTTTTTTATCTCCGCACCTCCTTTTGATTTAGTCCCAAACCGGATCCCGATGACGTTGAATCTGGTCTTTAGCAAGGCGGATATCCAATCAGCCACTGCCGCCAACGGGAAATAGTATTTAGTAGAATAGATCGTTTCTTCAAAGGCATCGTATTTTACATCAATAAATGCGGTGCCTTTATGATTTTGATGCATGACATCCGGTTTGAGCGCGTACATCCGACGGATCTCACAACCCTTCAAACCCTGGCTGCGACCACTTTCGAACATGCCTTCGCTGCCTACAATACGCCGGAAGATATGCAACAATATATGGCCGAAGCTTTTTCTACTCAGCGGATAAAAGCAGAACTAAGCCATCCGGAAATGGTTTATTATTTTGCCCGGGTCGGAGAAGTCCTTGCCGGATACATCAAACTCAATGAATTTTCCGCTCAGACCGATTTGAAGGACCCTGAGTCCCTGGAACTTGAGCGTATTTATGTGACAGCAGATTTCCAGAATCAGGGCATAGGTAAATATTTGCTGGAGAAATCCATCGAACTTGCCCGGGAAGGTGGCAAAAAATTTCTGTGGCTTGGGGTTTGGGATCAAAACCATGGTGCAATCCGATTTTATCAGCGTCACGGATTTACCAAATTCGCCACACACGACTTTTATCTGGGAAAGGACCGGCAGACCGACTTTTTGATGCGCATAGATACGTGAGGTTCCGGCCCAGAGACCAGATGTATGATTGCATTACCAAACACGTAAACAAAATAAACACCTAGCCATTGATCCACCGCATGCCTCAATCCATATCCGATCAAAAAGCCATCGACTGGAAAGCCACTTTTTCGGCCATGCAGTATGTACCCCGCTTTTTTCGCGAGATCAGACAAAGCAGCCGACTGTACTTCAATACCAATCTGATCGCTATCCTGGTCAATGCCTTTACGCCGATTCTTACCTTATGGGTAGGAAAGTTATTGATCGATGAGATCATCCATCAGGCACAATCCGGCAGTCCGGAGTTCAACCGGATCTGGCTGTACGTGGGCTTTGAGCTGGGGCTGGCTTTACTGTCCGACTGGATCGGCCGTCTGATCACGCTGACCGACGGCCTGATGGGCGACTTGTATTCAAACGATTCATCGGTAAAGATCATCCGGAAGACCAAGGCCCTGGAGATCAGCCAATTGGAGGATTCTGAATTTTATGATAAACTGGAAATGGCGCGCATGCAGACCAATAGCCGGGTGGGTCTGATGTCCAATACGCTTTCTCAGATTCAGGACCTGATCGTCATCGGTTCTCTGGTGGCTGGCTTGGTGTATTTCGAACCCATCCTGATAGGTATTCTGATCCTCAGCATCATCCCGTCATTCATCAATGAAATGCGGTTTAGCTCTTCCCGGTATTCCATTGCACGCAGTTGGACGGCGGAGCGGCGTGAACTGGATTACCTTCGCTATATCGGAGCCAATGATACCACCGCCAAAGAGGTAAAACTATTTGGCCTGGTTGATTTTATCGTGAACCGGTTCAGCAAATTAGCCAACGAATATTATAAGATCAATAAGTCGCTGGCCATCCGCCGGAGCTGGTATGGCGCCTTGTTCAATTTACTGGGAGTACTTTCTTATTACGGCGCTTACATCCTCATCATCATCCGGGCGGTATCCGGGGTGATCACCATTGGAGACCTGACCTTTTTGTCCGGTTCTTTTAATCGTTTGCGCGGCAACTTAAATGCTTCATTCAGCCGACTGACCCGGATATCGGAAAGTGCCCTCTATCTCAAGGACTACTTTGATTTCATTGATTTTGAGCCACCGGTGCCTCAGGAAAAACCGTTGCCCATGCCGGACACGTTAATATCCGGTTTCGAATTCAAGGATGTACATTTCAGTTATCCCGGTTCCGAGCAGCCGGTATTGCAAGGTGTTTCCTTCCATCTGCGAGCTGGAGAAAAAATGGCCTTTGTCGGAGAGAATGGTGCCGGAAAAACCACGCTGATCAAACTTTTACTACGCTTTTACGAGCCGACCGCCGGCGAAATCCTGCTGGATGGAACCAACATCAACCGATACGACAAAGCACAATACCAGGAGTTTTTTGGCGTCATCTTTCAGGATTTCATCCGCTATGAATTTACCGTAAAAGAAAACATCGCAGTAGGGCACATCGACCGGCTACTGGAGATGGATGCCATCCGGGAAGCTGCCGACCGAAGCCTGGCCAGTGAAGTCGTGGGTGAATTGCCCGGCGGATACGACCAGCAATTAGGCAAACGATTTTTCAGAGGCGTAGATTTGTCCGGTGGACAATGGCAAAAGATCGCATTGGCCAGAGCTTATATGAAAGACGCCCAGGTGATGATCCTGGATGAACCCACCTCGGCCCTGGACGCCCGCGCCGAATACGAAGCATTCCAACGCTTCATCAATCTGACCAAAGGCCGCACGAGCATCATCATCTCCCACCGTTTCAGCACCGTCCGCATGGCTGACCGGATCCTGGTCCTGCAGGATGGCAGGATCCTGGAACTGGGTACCCATGAAGAACTACTTGCCAACCAAAAACTCTACGCAGAGCTGTTTAGCCTACAGGCCGAAGGGTACCAGTAGAAAGGTTGAATGTTGAAGGTTGAATGTTGAAGGTTGAAGGTTGAATGCACTCCGGAAAATCAATTTCAATAAACCTAATGTCATTTCGACTGTAGGCGAAGAATAAGCCGAAACGGAGTCCCTTCGACTCCACTCAGGGTGGCAACTGTCTTTATTGTCAGGCTGAGCGAACTCGAAGCCTCCCTGCTCGACGCTTTAAGGCGTCTCGGTCGACCTGCCCGTCCGTTCAGGCGGGGATGACATCGTTTTTTCCACTTTCCGGAGTGGGTTCAATGTTTAAAGTTGGATGTTGAAGGTTGAAGGTTGAATGATGCATTCAGTTGGGTTTACTATAGTTGGGGGCGATCACCACAAATGAACCTTTTTTCAAATTTTTACCATCGGTCCGTTGTATGGTGCAGTCCGACGAAGCCTGGATCGTGCGGCCATCGGTACTTCGTGTTATCTTACCAGAGGGACAGGTAATGGCATAAACAGCCGTATTCTTTAAGGAAGGAAGATACACCTTGCCAACCCGTGCACTTTTTGATAATGCGCTGACTGGGAAACGGCCACCGGAATGATCAAAATCGCGGGGAATCAAATAGAGTAGCGTATCATTCAATATTCGCGTGGTTACAAACTTAAAATCAGAAGTAGTCTGGATCTGGCTTTTACCGATTTTTAATCCCATCGGAACGGACAGTTTCGCCGGTGACACAATATTCAATTCGGCTTTATACCAAGGAAATGAATCGATGATTTGACCTTGTGCCATCGAAATCGAGCAGAATAGAATCAATGCAATATGGAATGTTTTCATGATTGCAGCTTTTACAGGTTAAACAATATTTCCCCAAAACTATGGCCACCGCGCTGCTTGGCGCATCACCTGAATGGGTGAAAATAAATTTTAAACTTTTTATCTAGGCCACTTGACTCTTACGTTACGTCATAGCTTAAGTTTGCAGTATGAAGCCAAAGATTAGCACGCAGAACCAACTGGTTACGGTCGCCAAGCTGGCAAAATGGTCGGGCCTTACGATTCGCACCTTGCATTATTACGACCAGATTGGCCTGCTTTCGCCTTCATTGCGGACGGATACCGGCTACCGGAAATATGGACCGGAAGCGTTGCTTCGTTTGCAACAAATACTATTCTACCGTGAACTGGAGATGCCTCTGGAGGTTATCCGGGAAGTCCTTGATGACCCTGGATTCAGCCCCGCTGATGCATTGGCTTTTCATCGCCAGGAGCTCATCAACCGGAAAAACCGCATCGATACGCTCCTTAAGACCATCGATAACACCTTAGAACACATTAACAATAACAACAATATGAAGCCTGAAGACCTTTACCACGGCCTAGCCAAAGAAACCGCAGAAAAATACCGAAATGAAGCCAGGAAAATGTACGGCGAAAATCAGGTCGGGCAAGCCGAACAAAATTTAATGAAAATGGGAAAAGAAGGATTTCAAAAATTACAAGCGGACTTTAAAGCTTGTGCCGCCAGACTGTTTCTGTTGCGAAATGCGGACCCCACCAGCAGGGAAGTTCAGGATGAAATACGCCTACATTATGGATATATCCGCCAATTTTGGGGCACCTCCCAGTTGGACGATCGGCAGGGGGCTGCTTATGCAGGATTAGGCCAAATGTATACCGAAGACGATCGATTTACTATGGTAGATGGAAAACCTGAACCGGAGTATGCCACGTTTATGCGGAATGCCATGGCTTATTTCGCCAGGACAGAATTATCCGGACCGGCTCAAAGTAAGCTTGCACTTATCGGGTCCTGGTCTCCAGGAAAGTGGCAGCCGGGTCCAATTAAATCTCAAACCAATATTGCCAACCAACACATGCCCGATAGCCCTACTTCCGGAATACATTTTCGCAAACCGGAGGAATTTTCGATTCAGCATGAGCAGGATGGTTGCTCCTTTTGTTCCCGTAATAATTGCTTTCTGCCCGGAGAAAATGCAATTTTATATATTTAATCGAACAACAATTCCTATTAAGTCTTTCTGACCAAATGCATTTCAAACGCTTATTGACAAGAACCTTGTTCCTGCTTGCAGGATCGATAATCGGCTGCAAGCATGCGTCTTCACTATCCGAACAATCAAGGCCAAACCTGCTGTTTATACTGGTTGATGACCAGCGCAACGATATCCTGGGATGCGCCGGAAATCCCATCGTGCAGACTCCTACCGTAGACAAGCTGGCAGAAAAAGGCAAGCGGTTTACCAATGCTTTTGTCACCACATCCATTTGTGCTGCGAGCAGGGCATCCATCCTTACAGGATTGTATGAGTGCACCCATCAGTATACGTTTGGGCAACCCCCTCTGAAAAGGGATTACCTGGAGAAATCGTATCCATTTCTTCTCAAGCAGGCAGGCTATCGCACGGGATTTGTTGGAAAATTGGGTGTAGAAATGGAGGAGCGGGATACGATGCTCAAAGAAATGTTTGACTATTGCCGGCTTTCGACGCACAATACGCCCTATTTTGACACGCTTCCTGACGGACGCAGGCTTCATTCCAGTGAAATAAAAGGGCAGCAGGCTATCGAGTTTATTCGTCAGCAATCTCCCGGGCAACCTTTTTGTTTATCCATCAGTTTCAACGCGGTCCATGCCGTGGATAACAACCTGACGCCGGGCAAAGCAGGACACTATCCCTATCCCGATGCCATGGATCAACTCTATGAGGGAGTAACCATGCCCAAGCCCGTTCTCTCCAGTCCTGAAATCTTTGAACAGCATCCTGATTTTTAAAAAATCAATGAACCGCATCCGCTATTTCTGGCGGTGGGATACGGATGCAAAGTACCAGACCAACATGCAGGCATACTTCCGGATGATCAGCGGTTATGATTGGGTTATCAAACAAGTTCTGGAGGTTCTGCAAGAACAGGGATTGGATAATAATACCATTGTCGTCTTTGCCGCTGACAATGGTTATTATATGGGCGAAAGAGGGTTTGCCGGAAAATGGAGTCATTACGAAGAGTCTCTCCGGGTACCATTGATAATTTACGATCCACGAACACCTTCCGGATCAACCAATGCGACTGACGATCGGATCGTCCTGAACATCGATATCCCGTCCACCCTCCTGAGTTATGCCAGAGTGATCATCCCCGAAATTTACCAGGGGCAAAGCCTGGCACCATTGATGCGCATGAAGAGGTAGCTTCCTGGCGGGATGGCTTCTTTTGCGAACACCGTATGAATCATCCGGATATCCCAAAATGGAAAGGATACCGGGGAAGCCTGTACGTGTATGCCAACTATTACGAACAAAATCCACCCTATGAATATTTGCATGATTTGCAGCGGGATCCCCAAGAGTTACGTAACCTGGCAAGTCATTCCGATTATCAGAGCCTCCTGGAGGAAATGAGAACCTTAAGTAACCGGGAAGAAGAGGAACTCACCGGCTACCATTAAGATGGATCGACAATAGTTCCTGCTTTTGCCCTGCGATCGGCTCGGAAAAGCGTTAAATAGCAGGCCGGTGACAGGCATCAACCAGAAAATTCAGCACAATTTCATTATATTTAAATATTAACCACCTTATTAATCAATAACCTCAAAATCCAATTTTGTGAAATATTTTAACCTTTTCCCGCTCATTTTACTACTTTTTTTATTGGGCAGCTGTGTAAAAAGCAACCCATTAAATTGCACTAAAAAACTGGAAGCTTTATCCCAGGCGGCTGACCGTTATTCCCAGGATCAATCGCAGGCCAATTGCAGGCTCTATTATCAGGCACTGAAGGATTACGTTAATTCCAATGCTTGTGCCGGCGACATCTTCTACAAAAGTTACCAGGAAGAGTTCAACCAGTCCACAGAGGATGATTTTTGCAATTAATCACTGCCAGTCTTATACACCGGATTGAATCGATACCCGGAGTATAGCATCTTGGCCATGATTTATTCCGTCTCTTGGGTTATTTTGTATGCAAAATATCGGATATGCCCGGTGACAACAATCAACGATCACCCCACATTCTGAACGCATCCGCCAATCTTTTGGGTTTGTGCTTTATCGTATTGACTTCGCTGAAGGTATTTAACTTCCGTACCGGTTCTTTTATAGATGAATTTACTGCTGTCGATATCCTGCTCTTTGTAGCCAGCACCATTTTATCTTTTCTTTCCCTGCGCAGCAAATCCGTAAACCGGAGCAATCGTTATGAGAATTGGGCTGACTTCCTCTTCCTGAGTGGACTGCTATTATTGCTGATCATAGCCATCGCCATCACATTTACTGCTTTCGAGAATAAATAGTCCCATTGAGATCGACCGGAAGGAAAGGATTTCAGGGAACCAACGAAAAAGTGATTAAAAAAGGACTGTGTTCCAATTGGATGTCATCCACCCAGATCCGGTTTGTGCTGTTCTGATAGTCGATCAGATCTTCGGGTTGAATCAGCCCATAAAATTGGCTAGCGCTGTTAATTCCGAATAGGGTGCACTTGGGCAGGCCACCCTGCTTCACATAATCTCCAAGATTAATTGCTTCTTTTCTGATTTTGTCATAAGCGAAATAAAGGGACTCCCCCCGGTAATACGTTTTGAAAAACAGCCATCTATCGTCTTCTGACAGCTGATGTGGGCCATATATTCTGAGCCCTTCCTCAAACAACTGGTTTAAGTTTTCCATCCCAACTTGAGATTCAAGTTCTGAATGGTCAATATTAAGCCTGCCAAAATCAAGAAAATACCGGGGTATTACTTCTCCTTGCGGGGAGAATTCATAGATGTTAAAATCAAAGGGCGCTATCAATAACACCCGCTCATTTATTGATATTGATCTTCCAATACCGATGGCGCCGCGGTGGGAAAAATCCGGTAAAAAATCTTTAATAACCGTTCCCTGTTCCAAATCAACCTGATGGAATAAAAAGTCTTTTTTAAATTGGCTATGAACCAAAAGCTGAGCAGGGTTTAAAACGGCAAAATCGATGAGGGGAAGCGGGTTGGTATACGTGCGTACATAATTCAAATCCTTATCAAAGACTATAATTTGCTGGCGGCCCTGATCATATACCCAAATGGTTTCATCTATTGCCAGATAGTTAAAGGCAAATGGCCAGGTAATGGGCTGAGGTCCATCCCCAATCTCAACTTTATTGATGAATTTCCCGTCTTTGGAAAATACCATAAATGATTTATTGCCAAAAGGCACCAGCGTCTAGATCCTGTCAAATACATCTTCTACATAAAAAGCTTCTCCAAATAGCGAAGCGTCATCACCCAACTTCAGTATGGTGTCCACCCTCAGTTCAGGCATTTGATCCGAAGCCTTGCCAATATTAATGGGTATTACCTCCACCCCGGTCGTGGACCCGGAGCTTTTGCATCCCATGATCAGAATCAATAAAAACAGTACCGGGAGTGTATAAAAAAATGGATACCGGGTAATCATATAATAACATTAATCATCTAAATAATCTATTCTATTAAACTGCCCCAGGTGTATAGGGCCGGAAATGGATCTTAACTATACAATTAAAAATTAACAGCTTCTATTTCGTATCTTTATACTTCATTCCATACAAATTAATAAAAGTAGTGGAAAAAATAAATCTTCTGGAAAAATTTGAGTTGTTCTCCGACCACTGGAATCCGCGCATTGTGGGGCAATTAAATGGCCAGGAAGTAAAACTGGTGAAATTTCAGGGGCCATTTGTATGGCATCACCATGAGGAGGAAGATGAATTATTTCTGGTAGTCAAAGGAAAATTTGTGATGGAATTCCGTGATCGCGAGGTACCGTTGGAAGCCGGCGAATTTCTGATTGTACCCCATGGCGTCGAGCACCGGCCGGTAGCCGAAGAAGAGGTATGGGTGTTATTATTTGAGCCCGCCTCTACCATCAATACAGGTAATATCCGCGATACCCTGACCAGGGATCAACTGGATACGATCTGATCCATCATTCCGACTTTAACACTATTTCCACCTCTCGTGTCGCACTAGCCGGCCGGCAATCAGAGTTCTACTTAAGAACACTGAACTTCTAATATTGGATCTTATGAAATCATGGATGATTACTGTCTGCGTAACCGGGCTCCTTGCTTTTAGCTGTAAAAAAGAAAGTCCGGCGGTCACCTGCGAGACCAAAGCCACGGCGGTGGTGGATGCCCTCAATGCTTACGTGGAGACCCCAACCAAAGAAAATTGCCTTTCTTACGTCAATGCATTAAAGGATTATGTGAACTCCAATGCTTGTTTTGACAATGCTTTCTATGCCAGTTATAAAAAGCAATTGGATGAATTTAGCGAAGCAGATTGCGAATAAAAATGGTAATAAGGGCAGTATTATTTATTTACTGGTTCAGTTTCCTTGCGATTTTAACCAGTTGAATAAATTCCGCACGCTCCCCCTCAGGATCGTTGCATAACCCTGGTTGTGCAAGGGACAAGACCAAATCAAAATCGCCGGACTGCAAATAGTCCGAATGCCTGAGCAACATTCCAAATAAAGCAACAGCAGCCGCAAACGAACCGTCGGATGAGGTTTCGGATTCATCCGATGCAATGCGGTATTCCAGCATCTGACTGCGAAGTGCATCGGGCTTTTTGTACCGTACTTTAAGCGTAGCCCATTCGGCAAGGAATTTATCTTTAGCCGGCTGTTGGTATTTTAACGGCTCTGATTTTCCGGCATAGATATCATCCACCCCTGCAGGCACTAATTCGTACAATGCGGTCACCGTATGCCCGGCACCTAAATCACCGGCATCTTTTTTGTCATCGGCAAACGCTTCATTTTCAAGCATCCGGTTTTCGTAACCGACCAGCCGGTAACTTTGCACCTTGTGGGGGTTGAATTCCAATTGGAGCTTGACATCCTTGGCTATGGTAAATAAAGTGCCGCCAAATTCCCTCACAAATATTTTCTCGGCTTCCTGGGCGTCATTGATGTAAGCATAATTCCCATTGCCATGATCGGCCAGGGTCTCCAGATTGTTATCTTTCAGATTCCCCATTCCAAAACCAAGACAGGTCAGGTAAACACCTTTATCGCGTTGTTCTTCAATCAGACGTTGTAATTCCCCTGCAGACTGGATTCCCACATTAAAATCACCGTCGGTGGCCAGGATGATCCGGTTATTACCATCCGCAATGAAATGCTCCTGAGCGATCTGGTACGCAAGTTTGATCCCTGCTCCCCCAGCGGTCGAACCACCCGCCTCCAGGTCTTGCAGCGCCTCTTTAATCTTTCTCTTAGCGCTTCCCGGAGTTGCATTCAGCACCACGCCGGCGGCACCGGCATAAACGACAATCGCGACCCGATCCTCCTCGCGCAAC
Organism: Lewinellaceae bacterium; assembly: GCA_020636355.1. Taxonomy (GTDB): domain Bacteria; phylum Bacteroidota; class Bacteroidia; order Chitinophagales; family Saprospiraceae; genus JAGQXC01. The sequence goes on from JACJYB010000006.1 coordinate 24,123, forward strand.
TGATCAACCAGAACCTCCATGGCCGATTTAACCAGTGGCAACTTGTTCCATTCGTCCATCGACCCGGATACATCCAGCAGGAACACCAGGTTGGACGGCGGCAAATCGGCGGTCTCAATGCGTTTGCCTTGCAATCCAATTCGCAACAACCGGTGATCTTTATTCCAGGGACAAACCGTGCTGCTGGATGTCACCGTCAGCGGATGTTCGTCGACAGGCGCCGGATAATCATAGGAAAAATAATTAACCATCTCCTCGATGCGTACGGCATCTGGCGGTGGAAGCTGACGCTGTTTCAGATAGCGTTTCACATTGGCATAGGAGGCCCGGTCTACATCAATAGAGAAAGTGGTCACAGGGTCCTGGTCCGTCCGTTTGAATCCGTTCTCCTCAATCGCAGCATACGATTCCTCCGGGAAGACCGGCTCCGCCACTTCATCCGTGGACCGGTCAAACCATTGAATGCCAGCCACTCTGCCCATCAATTTATTGCGCCGTTGACCAACGGCCGTCACGATCACTTCTTCCAACTGCGCCCCCATCCATAATGCCGTTTTATTGACTGCATGGATCAAAGGTTTGAATTTTTCGGAATCATAACCTGCATAGGTCAATTCAATTTCATACGGTAGTGTCGTATCCTGAATTTCAAACTGGTAGGTTCCATCCAAACCGGATACAGTGGTAGCCTTCACCGGGTACAGGACCACATTTACTCCGATCAATGGGTCGCCGGAATCCCTGTCATAAACCACTCCCTGAATTATGCTTTGGGTATTTCCATACAGGCACACCAATGCCAGTACGATGCTGTATGCAATTCGTTTCATAGGTCATTGTATTTAATGATCAATTAATAAAAGTGCGCGAGAAAATAAATATCGTTGTTTACGAATTAACCGGTGAACCGGTGAGCGCTAAACGCGTTTCCGTCCAATAATAAAAACATTAAAATAAGCGGATTTTAGCCCGGATACCATTTAATCATGCGAATCCGATGCCGATCAAAACGTTAAATAAAATTCAACCAGTAAGCTCATTAATAAAAGACTTCGAATTAAAATAGGTGGAATCCCGCCTGCAATTATTTATCTCTATTTTATTTAAAACGATATAACCGGACTTTTTGTGAATGCCAATTCAAAAAAACACCCTCGGTTTTTCGCCCTGAATGGCTACCTTCCCAGCTTTACATCCGCTCCATAGAGCTAGACGACAATGCATAACCCGAATTAACCCTATCAGGACCATTTGGTCTATATCTACCAATGCAACATCGATGATTCCAGTTAATAATTAGATGCTACTTTGGAGCGCATGGTTGTAAGAAATCCACAAAAATTATCCGGGGGATGCTATTTTTGCCGCGTTGAACTCAACTATAATGGACCTGTTAGACCGTATACCCGTGACTTATTTTGAGACCGTAGGCACTTTCGTCGGCTTATTTGCCTGCTCTATGATCGCCCTTCAGGTTGTGCGGGAATGGCGGTTAAAGACGCCAAGCAGTCTTTCTCTGGGTTACCTGGTCGGTTGGATTCTTATCTTTTTCTTTTGGTGGCTTTACGGAATCCGCTTCAATACTTTTGCAATATTGGTATCAAACGCGATAGCAACGACCCTTCAGATCCTCTTATTGATCGTTGTTCTTCGTAAAAGGAAACGATCCTCCCAGAGTTAAGCCCCGAGCATTCGTCTGAATTCGGTATTTTGAGGCATTTACAATTATAGAATTGCTTTACATGTACCGGATACATCTTGCACTGCTGATCCTAACCGCAATCTTAATTTCCGAGTCCTGCCAGTCCCCGGCCAGGACAGAGCAGAAATCCAAACGACCGAATATTTTATTCATTATGTCCGATGACCATGGCTACCAGGCGATTAGTGCCTATTCCAAACGGCTAATCCAAACACCTAACATCGACCGGATTGCCCAGGGCGGACTGCTATTTACCAATGCCTGTGTCACCAATTCGTTATGTGCTCCATCACGAGCAGTGATCCTTACCGGAAAACACAGCCACCTGAATGGTAAGATCGATAACAACTTCCCATTTGACACCACCAACATGACCTTCCCTCAGTTACTGCAGGATGCTGGCTACCAGACGGCCATGTTTGGCAAATTACATTTTGGAAACAGTCCGAAAGGATTCGATCAATTCAAGATATTACCCGGACAGGGGCATTATTACAACCCTGATTTTATTACCAAAAGGAAGGCAACATTACTGTTGAAGGGTACACCACCGACATCATCACCGATATGACGCTGGATTGGCTGGACCAGGAACGGGATACCACCAAACCATTCATGCTGATGTATTTGCATAAAGCACCACACGGGAATGGCTACCGCCGGAAAGACATTATAAGGAGTTCACCAAACGAACCTTTCCCGAGCCACCAACCCTTTTGACGATTATAGCGGACGTGGCACTGCGGCAAAAGAAGCCGAAATGAATATCCTGGAAAACATGAACTGGGCCGGCGACTCCAAGATCTATCCCGAACTCATGGACGAACTCGGCATTCCCCAGACGATGAACTGGGATAAAGCCGCCTTTGAGGGTGAGGTTGGCCGCCAAAATGCCGAACAGCGCGCTGCCTGGGATGCCGTTTATGGCCCCATCAACGAAGATTTTAAAAAACGCTATCCGACCATGTCCCGGGAAGACCTGATGCATTGGCGTTATCAGCGCTACATGCAGGACTATCTGGGTAGCATTGCTGCCGTCGATGACGGCGTAGGCCGTGTACTGGATTATCTCGACGCTCATGGCCTGACCGACAACACGATTGTCATTTACACGTCCGACCAGGGATTCTTCTTAGGGGAGCATGGCTGGTTTGATAAGCGTTTCATCTACAACGAATCCTTCAAAACGCCACTCCTGGTCCGCTGGCCCGGGGTGATCAAGCCAGGCTCCGTAGATACCAAAATGGTCCAGAATCTGGACTTCGCCCCTACTTTCCTCGAGGCGGCTGGTATACCAATACCGACGGATATGCAGGGTGTCAGTCTGTTGCCATTATTCCGGGGAGATACCGCCCATTTCCGTGACGCCGTTTATTACCATTATTACGAATATCCGGCCATCCACATGGTGAAGCGGCATTATGGCATCGTTACCGAAGATTACAAACTAATCCATTTTTACTACGACATCGACGAATGGGAATTGTATGACCGCAAGAAAGATACCCTGGAATTACATAATGTATTTGCCGATCCGGATTATGCGAATGTTGTCAAAACCATGATGGCCAAACTGAAAGACATCCGGGAAAAATACCATGACTCCGATTCACTGGACCAGTATTACATTAAAAAATACGATGAGCTGAAAAAATGACCGGCAGATGGTTTCAGTCGGTCATAGAAGTACTACGAGGCGCGCTAACCGAGAATTTATGGTTAGTGCGGGAGATCGAAAATCGTTCGGATACAAAACCCTGAGTTATTGCTTTTTGCTATACTTCATTTTATAATCAACCGGAGAAAGCCCCGTCACCCGGTGGAAGACTTCTCTGAAGGCTTTTGCATCATTGTATCCAACCTCATACATAATTTCACTTACGGACTTACGGGTATTCTCGAATGATTTTTTCGCTACCTCTATCTTGATCCGCTGCAAATAATCCAACGGAGACAATCCGGTCGCCTTTATAAAACGCCGATCAAAATTCCTCCTGCCTATACAGAATTTATCTGCTAGTCCCTTAATGGTTATTTTATCCGCATAATTTTCCTCCATATACGTTTGCGCATCCAATATTTCTTTGTCATTGTGTTTTTTATGTCCAATAAAAATCGAAAACTCGGATTGCCAGTTGCGATCCAAATCAATTTGAAAATATTTGGCACAATAAAGCGCTGTTGCCCGGCCATAAAATTTTTCAATCAAATAAATGAGCAAATGCAAAAAAGAGTAGGCACCTCCATTGGTATAGATACCTCCTTCATCGGTAATTAACTGATCAGCCTGCAATCGTACATCCGGAAATAAGGATCTGAATTCATTAGCCAGTGCCCAGTGGGTAGAACATATCTTGCCGGACAGCAAGCCTGTCGATGCGAGCATAAACCCTCCGGCGCACATACTCGCGATTTCAGCTCCCTCTTTATATTGAGTGGCTATCCAATCCATCAGGAGTTTGTTATTCGTTGTTGAGGTACTATATGCACGAATCCGGGTAGCGGGGATGATCACCAGGTCAGTATGCTTTATTTCATCAATGCTCGCCTGTTGTCTGATCTGCAAAAAATCCTTATCGAGAAAATCCGTTTTGGATGCTCCAATCAATTCAATCTTATAAAGCGGCGGAAGATTGCTTTTGATTAAAAAATCATTTGCTGTAGTGAATACCTGATAGCTGCCAATGATGCAGGCAATGGTACTCATGCTGACCTGTTCATCAGGCACCACAATGCTTAGATGTTTCATAGCCTTAAAGATATTGAGATCATCTGTCCAAATCAACCCGTCATAATGTCTATTTTACACATGACCACAGGAACTATTAGACCATAATTTTACCGGCAACAAAAATCATCACCAATGAAAAGCTACACGTATCAGTTCAAAACGAATCAATCACCGACCAAAGTTTTTGAATTGGTTTCAGATATCAGCCAATGGTGGGTTGGTATTTATGAGGAAAAGATCCTGGGCCACAGTAAAACTCCAGGAGATGCATTTACCTTCTCGGCCGGAGGGGGCAAGCATTTCTCAAAACAAGAATTAATCGAAATTATTCCAAATAAAAAAATAAGCTGGATTGTACGGGAAAGCAATCTTTCTTTTCTCGAAAACCCAAAAGAATGGGAAAATACATGGATCACTTTTGAGCTTTTCGCAATGGGTCATGACACCCAAATAATTTTTACACATATCGGCTTAAGCAAGGACTTAGCATGCTATACGAGCTGTTCCAATGCTTGGTCGCAATACCTCAATAACCTGGAAAATAAATTAAACCGCCGTGGGGCACATAATTAGCTGCAAAATTATCATCCAAACAAATTATTGAAAATGAATTCAAAAAATTTCACCACCGTCATTACAGTTGAAAGAACTGCAGGTGAAGCTTTCGATGCTATAAAAAATTTTAAAGCCTGGTGGTCGGAAGACATAGAAGGCAGCGCTCATGCCATAGGAGATGTTTTCTTTTACCATTATAAGGACATCCACTTATGCTCCGTAAAATTAATCACTGAATTACCGCATGAACGATTAGTCTATTGGATCATGGAAAATCAATTCAGCTTCACTAAAGACAAAAGCGAGTGGACGAATACCAAATTGATTTTTGATTTACATCAGGATGAAAACAATACCAAAATTGTTTTTACCCATGAAGGATTAACGCCTGATTATGAATGCTACGACATTTGTGTTGAAGCCTGGACCAATTACATCCAGAACAGCCTGCACAAGCTGCTAACTACCGGTGAAGGCGAGCCCAATCCAAGGGACAAGGAGGGGTTTAATGCAGCAATCGCTAACAAATGGCGGATCCGTGCTTCGATCTGTCAGGACATGACGTCAGGGCAATAGGTTAACCAGAGGTCATCATCACCACTTTGGCCATAAAAATCCGGCTTGCCTGGTATAAGCCTTCCATCCGGGATAACGGGAGACAGACCGCTCGATCATCAGCATATTGGGTAAAAAGAAAAGGGCCCACCAGACCACTAATATCACCCAGGAAATCCAATGCCTGGAAATCAGCGCAAAACTGGCGTAGACCAACATTTCCCCCAGGTAATTGGGATGTCGTATGGAGGAATACATCCCTGTAGTAATCAGACCCGGATGGAATTTCAGGGTAAAGTGTTTTTGACCATCTGCACCTATCATTAGAAACAATCCCAATACATAAAGCATTATGCCTGAAGCATAAAACCCACTATCTGCTGCTTCTAAAGGCGGATCACTGATGAGGAGCCAGGGTGCCACCCAGTATGAAGCCAGGAAAAACCAGGTAAAAATGGCGCTGCCCCAGGTGACCTTGCGCTCCCAGCGCTTATCCCGGAAGAACAAGTGCTTCAACACCCAGCATATCCCGTAACTTCCATGCAGGGCGAGGTAAATCCAGGCATCCAGAGAAAAATTGTGGTATACATACATAAGAACCAGAACGAATAGCAGCGTCCCTCCTTTATGCAGGTTGATGATGTTACTGAGCTTAACCGTTTGCTTACCTCCTCCCAACTGATGAATCAAATAATCAGCGAGCTGGTGTAAGGTAACGTACCAGGGCTTGGCAATGACTTGTTCGGTATCCATGGTATAAAATTTAGCCATCCGAAATATGTAGACTGAAGTAAGTATTCCGACGAACTTAGGAAATTCGTTGAGAATTATCGGGATGATTGTTGGTCCACTCGTCAAATTAAGTGCTGCGGACGATTCATCACCGGAAAGAAATACAGCCAGGCAAGAAGGATTGACCATGTAATGATTCATGCCCACCTGAATCGGGTAGGAAGATTTCGTTACCTTGGCTAAACAGCATACGAATGAAACTTTCCTATACAACCGGTAGTTGCTTGGCTCTATACCTGATCATCCTGGCCTGGGCTTGCGCCGGTCCAACCATTCCGATTGATCATGCTTCCCGGCCCAATATCCTCTTTGCCATCGCGGATGATGCTTCCTACCCTTTTATGGGTGCCTATGGTTGTGCGTGGGTCCATACCCCGGCATTTGACCGCGTAGCCCGTGAAGGACTTCTGTTTGAACATGCCTACACCCCCAATGCCAAGTGCGCTCCTTCCCGGGCCTGCATATTGACCGGGCGCAACAGCTGGCAGCTGGAAGAAGCCGCTAATCATGTTGCCTACTTCCCGGCAAAATTTAAAACAGCCCTGGAAGCCCTGCGGGAACATGGCTACCACACCGGATATACCGCCAAAGGATGGGCCCCCGGAGATCCCGGGATGTCAGGCGGAGAAAAACGGGAGCTGACCGGCCGCAATTACAGCGAGATCAGGACAACACCGCCGACCTCCGGCATCACATCAATCGACTATGCGGCCAATTTCAGGGCCTTCCTGAAAGACCGGGAATCCGGACAACCGTTTTGCTTCTGGTACGGTAGCTATGAACCGCACCGGGGTTACGAGTATGGCTCAGGCAGCCGCTTGGGCACGACCAAACCGGAAGAGATCGACCGGGTCTTTGATTTTTGGCCGGACGAGGATACCATCCGGCAAGACCTGCTCGATTATGCCTACGAACTCAATTATTTTGACCGGCACCTGGAGCGCATGCTGAACCTGCTGGATTCCCTGGGTGAACTGGACAATACCCTGGTGATCGTTACCGCTGACAATGGCATGCCATTTCCGCGGGTCAAGGGACAGGCTTACGAACCTTCCAATCACCTGCCGCTAGCCATGCGCTGGCCGCAAGGCATCGCCCAACCAGGGCGTAAAGTCGATGATTTTGTCTCCTTCATTGATTTTGCTCCGACTTTTCTGGAAATCGCAGGCATCGACACCGTTTCCTCCGGCATGGCCAATTTTAGTGGCCGGAGTCTGATCCCTCTGTTCCAGCATACTACATTGGCTACTCCCTTCCGGGATCACATTCTCATTGGGAAAGAACGACATGACATTGGCCGGCCAGAAGATGCAGGCTATCCTATTCGCGGTATTGTCACCGGGCATTACCTTTATCTGCACAATTACCATCCGGAGCGGTGGCCGGCCGGTAATCCGGAGACCGGGTACCTCAACTGTGACGGTAGTCCTACCAAATCGCGCATCCTGAATTTGCACCGGGAGCATCAACAAACCGTATTCTGGGACATGAGTTTCGGACTACGCCCGGAGCGGGAATTGTACGACCTGCGGAACGACCCGGACTGCATGGTTAACCTGGCTCTCGATCCTGCTTCGGCGGAAATCTTACAAGCCCTGGAGGATCGGCTGACCCGGGAATTAAAGGAAGAAGGTGATCCAAGGATGGCTGGCAAGGGTGATATTTTTGATGGCTACCCGTATGCCGAAGACCAGCGCCGTCATTTTTACGAGCGGTTTATCCAGGGAGCGCTGACACCCAAAGATGCAGGATGGGTGAATCCCTCGGATTTTGAAAAGGTAAAACAGGAGGTTATACACTAAAAGTTGATTCCACGCTTGAAATTCAATTGCCTATTGAATTGGCAGAGCGGCGTAAGCTCGATGGTATCGGGTAGCGGTGGATGTTTAAAATCCAGTCTATTTTCCTGCTAAGAACTTCACCGGACAATCGTTACATCGCCATGATCTATACGATGATCCGGTAAACCATCACGAATGATGTCATATTCCAGCGTCCACACGTATACATCCTGCGGCATGGGATGGCCTTTATAGTTCCCATCCCAGCGGGCATGTTCGACCCCTTCACCCTGAAATACCGGACTGCCCCAGCGATCGTAAACGGTAAATTGGCGAACCTGATAATCGTAATCACAGCCCAGGAATATTTCCAATTGATCATTCACTCCGTCCGCATTAGGGGTGAATACCGAAGGGATATAAATGCGGCAGGAACAATCTTCAACGGCTACCTGTGTGGTAAAAACAAATTCGCCACAGGTATTTATAACGGTCAATTCATAGATACCCGGCTCATCGACGAGGTAATTATTGCCAGAATGCCCATCGGACCAAACGGTGCTTCCCGGTAGTGGCGCAAATAAACGGAACGATTCATCCTTACAGATAACCGTATCTGAGGTGAAGTGGTGCACTCTGGTATCCAGCACCAAAACGGTATCGCGGAGAATGCACGCTCCGATAATAGCCTCCACGCTGTACTGACCCGCCTGGGAAATGGTCAGTAAAGAATCCGTCCCGCCGGTGTTCCACCGGTAAGTCGCGTCTAAAAACCCTGCATTTAACGTGGCAGGAAGCCCATCACAAAGCAACAACGTATCCGGCAGCGGGTCAAATAACCGGATCTGAACATCCTCGATGTAAAAGAAGTTGATGAATGGAAAGGTAAATTCTGCAAACTCGACCAACGTTTCATCCGTACTCCGGAAATTCCCTATGGTTGCATATTGTTCACCGCCATTTGCTGTATAGCATCCGCTGATCCGGGTCCAGCCTATTGTATCTTTAATGAGTTTACCCCGATTTTCGATCGCCGGAATAAGCGGAAGGGCTTGGCGGGCAGCCACTTGTTGGTAATAAAAAGTATCCGTAAACGCTAATCCGATCGCATCCGTATATCCATAATAAAAGGTTGGATTAAAATCAGGTGAAACATAAAATTCAATGAAATATGCTTTCCCCGCCTGTAAGGGTTCACGGAGTGGCGTTTCGATGTATTCACTATTGCCGGAATTACCCTGATCGTACTGCGTTTCGTTGTAGACCGCAAGGTACGCGTATCCGGAACCGCTTCTAGGCGCCTGATAACTATCCTTGGAATGCCCTGCATGCGGGACCTGAAACCAATCCCCGGTCGAGCATCCATTAAAAAGATCAGGTGTCCCATTGGTAGCAGAACGCCAATATTGGGCAAAATGGATCTGACTATGTTCATAGGGACAGTCATTCAGATCATCAAATCCCGGATTGGGAATGAGGTTTTGTCCATTTAATAATTGGCCACCTCCGATCAATACCGTGAAAAGAAAATGCTTCAGGATGTTTGTCATAGCACAGAATTACTGGTAAGCCGCAATCAAAAATGCGATACATTCAAATAGATCAAGACCCATTTCAATGAAATGACCGGTCCTGATTGCCTGGCCACATGTTCATCCGGGAGCAAGCAGATTTAGCAGTTGCATCTTTGTACTTGTTTTAATAAATGGTCGGACTTCAGAACGCAGAAAAATTGTTAAATGATATGCTGTTCCATGGAAATAAAAAGAATTCCAATTGACGGCGAATAGGGTTTTCAAGCCGTAGCAAAAGATCCTCATAGAATGACCTGGCTGCACCTGGTTGGTGTAATTTGTCCGGCAACTGAATACGCAATACCCAATACTATCCTTATTTTCACTCCATGGACCTCGCCACCATGCCAAAAGTTGAATTGCACCTCCATCTGGACTGCTCGCTGAGTTACCGGGTGGTGGAACAATTGCGCCCGGGCATCACCGGGCAGGATTACCGGGATCGATTCATCGCACCTTTCCCCAGCAAAAACCTGAATGAATACATTGATACTGCCTCCCATGGCATTGAGTTGATGCAAGACCGCACCGGCTTACAGGCAGTAACTTTGGATCTTTTTGATCAATTAGTCCAGGACCAGGTGATTTATACGGAGATCCGTTTTGCACCACTGGAACATATCCGGCAAGGCATGTCGCCGGAATCCGTGATTGAAGCCGTGCTGGAGGCGATGGAGACAGCCCAAACCCAGTCCGGTATCCAAGCTGGTCTCATCCTGTGCACTTTGCGGCACTATACAGCAAAACAAAGCATGCAAACGGCTCAGCTGGTTATCAAGTACCACGATAAAGGGGTTGTTGCCTTTGATATCGCGTCAGATGAAGCCCACTATCCTGTCGATAATCATGTTCAGGCGTTCCAGATCGTGCGGGAAGCAGGCATCCCTTGCACCGCCCACGCCGGTGAAGCGCGCGGCCCGGAATCGGTGTGGGAAACCCTGCAGGATTTTCAGCCTCAACGTCTGGGTCACGGCGTGCGCAGCATAGAGGATCCGTCCCTGATGCGCTACCTTAAGGAGCATCGCATATTCCTGGAAGTATGCCCGACGAGCAACATCCAGACCCAGGTATTCCCGTCAATGGCAGACCATCCCGTCAATGAGTTATTCCGGTATGGTATTCCACTCTGCATCAATACCGACGGTCGTACCTTATCCGATACCACTCTAACCAGGGAATATCAGCTGATTCATGAAACATTTGGCTGGAGTATGGATGATTTTTTTCAATCCAATAAGGATGCAATTGAAGCAGCTTTTTTGCCTGAAACGGCGAAAACAGAACTCCTGGCCCGGTTTATTTCCCAATCCGGTTCCTTGTGAGTCTAATTCCAAAAACCTAGTTGATGAGGTAAGCTATTCGAAATTGCACATTGGCACTTTCCACAGTATAAAATCTTCCGGTTCCGAAGCGGTATCCCATACTCAGCCGCCAATAATTTTTATGTGACCGTTGAAGACTGCCATCCCTTATCAGATTGCGAAACCGAAATCCTGCTTCAGCACTGGCCCGGTTTGCCGCTACTCCCCCACCAACCCAGAAAGCCCTCCGAAAATGAAATCGGATATTAGCAGTCCAGCTTTGCTGCTGGTGTACCACAAGAACAGGTTCCAGATAAGCATAATCGGATAAAAAATAATTCATACCCACCAGGATCGCCGGGCTTAACACCAAACTGACTTCCTGCTGTTCCCTCGAAATGATTTGGTCGAACACAAAAATCCCCGGCAAAGAAACCCCAACGAAGAAATCATGCCTATCCTGATACCGATGATCGTAAAAAATACCCATACCTACCTGAGGGCTGCCGACCGCATACCTGGCATCCTGCAAAGGATCACCGATTTGCACCAATTGCTGACCACCCAGATCAATGCTCATCTGCTGATAACCCAATGTAAATGCACCAGCCAAATAATTTCCCTGTCCTGTGATTAACTGTACCCCAGCAGAACCTTGCAGGTACTGGAAAGCCGTTGCGCCAAACTGGTCCCTGAAAAGGTCAAATTTTGAAAACCACTGAAAAGTTCGAAATCGGATCGACGCCGGATAGAATTGCAGTTGTAAGGCAGCTTGTCTTACCGCTGAACCAGACCAGGCAGACAATCCGGAATAAAAAGAACCTTCTACTTTGCGGTGGTAGAACCCATCATAAATAAGATAATCCTGATCGGTAGCTGCTGGGTTGATGCTGCTGCGCAATCCGTCAAATTGGCTGCTCACCCCGGTAAACTGGCAAAAGGCTACCGGAATGATCGCTCCACTCAGCAATGCACAAAAAAGGAAACGCAATCCGCTCATCGCAATAGGGTTATGGTGCCCTTAAAAGTGTTGCCTTCCGAATGAAAGCGATAATAATAGGTACCGATAGGCAAATCGGATTGGCTCTGATCTTTGCCATCCCAACCATTCAAATAATTATTGATGTGTAACACCAACTTCCCCTCACGGTCGTAGACATCAAATTCATTTACTAAATAGTTTCCCTCCTGAATGGCCGGAATGATGAACGTATCGTTATATCCGTCTCCATTAGGTGTAAATGCAGAAGGAAATTCTATATTGAATTGATCCGGAAGATCGATTTGCACCGTATAATTTCCAGAATAAAGGGTTAGCTCAGGAACATCCCGATTAATAACTTCACACCGGTATACTCCGGGCATGTCTTTGGGAAGATTAAAGACGGATTTTAAATCCAGGTAATTATGGCCGGTTGTCGTGATGGCTACATCATCCTTGTACCAAGTGTACTCACTTCCGGTGACTGTTGAATCGATATTTAATTGAATTAATGGATTATCGCGGGTAGAAAAAATTAAGGTGGTGTCTCCGGAAAACGGTTTTTGCGGGGCATACCGCTCGACGCTGTAGGAACCGATAAATATACCTTCAAACAAATGTATATTAGGCAAAATGTCATCAAAGGTGAGCCGGTTATTCTGCACCTGGAATTTATCCTCGGCAAAGGTGGTCAGCGATACAAACGGAATATGGGTAAACTCATTCTCGGAGATATTAACCACCAGCGATCGCGACTTATTGCAAAGCAATTGATCAAAAGCCAAATTGATATCCGCGTATCCTGAAAAGCCGTTACCCGATATCACGAACACATAAAGACATGGAAGCTGAGCCAGGTATTCCGGCAACGGGCCAGTTAGGTCATTATTTTGCAACCCCAACGCCTCGAGGCCACTTAATAATTCGTAAGATGCCGGGATCTCCCCATAGAAATAATTATCCGACAAAAACAATTCAATCAGATTCGGATTATCTCCGAATTGAGGCAGCCGGTCGCTGAACTTATTGCTTTGCAGGCGCACTGCCGTGAGGTGGGAAAGCAATGCCATATCCGGTGGCAAAGGGCCTACCAGGCTATTGTAGGAAAGATTCAGGTATTCCAATTGCGTTAAATCTACCAGGTCCACCGGTACGATTCCCGACAGCTTATTATCACTTAAATTTAATGATTGCAGGCAGGATAATTGACCTACCGTATTGTATGGAATGGAACCTTTCATGGCTAAACTTGGAAGTTCGATCGCTTGTACACACCCATCTTCATTTAGGGAAATTCCAGACCAGTTGGTGAGCGGTCCGGTCGTATCAAATGGCAAGGGAGACAAGGTCCTGGCCCATCGCAACATATGCTGTAAATCCTGATCAGGATGGCATTCGCAATCTTGTCCCCAAACCGGATGGCAGCAAAAAAATAAAATCACCCAAAAAATATTTTTCTTCATATTAATTGGCTTTAAAATACAAGGGTATTTCCAGGGATAAGTCCTGCAATGGAATGGCCGGATTCTGTTTTTTCCTGGGGTCCTTCAAATAGGTTTGGATTAAGTCCGGAATTCTGATTTGCAAATACGCAAACAATTCCGCCAGGGTGATTACCTGATCTCCATTCGTGTCGCATGCCGTAAATGAAGAACCGCAGGCTTCCTTTAATGCAGCCGTAAAAGCACCATTTTCCAAATCACTTAATTCATAAGATGATTGGTCGTCACTGCTCGAACTGATTGCCGTAATCCCGGGATCTGTAGAAACTACCTGGAAAATGGAGGATATTAAATTTGGCGTGACTTCCTGGCTTCCTTTTATTCCTCCCGATTTGCAGGCATCCAGAAAAAATATTTTTTTTCCGGGCAATTTTTCAAGTTGATCCATTAAGTCTTTTCGAAAGGATAAAATACCTGTATTTGAAAGGGGATTATAATCAGCAGCCAAAATTGAAAAATCACCCGCTATGAGATCGCCGTGCGACGAAATGAAACAGATGATCACATCTTTGTCTTCAATCGTTTGCCCGGATAAAAATCCATGGAGCGCCTCCAATAATTGTTCCCGGTCAGTAGCCTCCCTCGTATTCAGGAGTCGTGCATGGACTTCATTAAACAGCCTTCCATTTTGATTTTTAAATAAGGCAGCTACGTCAGCTGCATCTTTAGACGTATAACTCAAATCTCCGGAGACAACGCCGATGGATATCAAATACAAATCCGGTCTCTGCGGCAGCCGGTATATCGTAAAGGTGTCCTGCCATCGGGTCGGGGTCCCGATTTGCAATGCAAGGGCGTTAGCACCACCACGGAGGTAAAAGGTTTTTTCCAACTGATAGCAATAATGAGTCGGTACCGAATCCAGTAATTTGAGTTTGATGATGCCGGGGATTTTTTCCGCGTTTGTCAGAGGGAACAGGTGTACATCACGGATGGTTAGGGGTTCTTGCGTCGTGATCAGGGCTTTAAATTGAAACACCTCATCCGTTTTGGGCAAATAATTTGAAGACTGCACGCGTACCCGCACCACCTCACCGGTTGCCCAGGGCTTCCTGCAAATGTCTTCCATAAAGGCTACTTTCTGGAGGGTATAATTTGTCAAATTACCCTGCCCACGAAGCACAATGACCTGACCCTCGCGGACGGAGCAGGATGCAAGCACATGATCCGACCGTTTACTACCCAGTGACAGACTTGATTGGATGTCGTATTGTCCATTTTCGATGGTCAGGAACTCAATCTGGGAGGTGCGGCTACCAAAGGCTGTGGATTCCTGAATTTGCCATAAAGCGGTGCCCTCCAAAAGCCCGAATCCGGTTGCAACCTGTTTCTCCTCGCCGGTAATGCTGTGCGTCTGAAGCAAGGTTCCATCGGGAGCCCAGTGTACATAGGCGACCGTAGACCGGAAACCAACCTGGTTATTCGCACAGGCCAATAAATCACCGCTTGGCATAAGATGAAACGCAACGGTCTGAAAGTCAAGAGCAGGATAAGATTCCTGCCACATCTTGTCTCCCTGTTCATTGAACTTTAGCAACACCATGCCTTCGCCCGCCAGGTGTGGAGCGGAAACCAGAAGGTACATTTCCGCAAAGGGGGCTTGGACCATGTGAAAAACCCGGCCATCATGATGGGGAAACAGATCCAGCACTTTCCATTTCCTCGCTTCAGGCTGCCAACGAATCACCATATCCTGTCCCTGGTCGGTGACAATCAAGTTTAATTCCGCTTCCGAAACCTGGATGGGAGCACTAAACGTTTGGAAATGGAACGGCAAAGCGAGCATGTCCAATTCCTTTGTCTCCGTTATCCAGCGGCCAACAAATGGTTTGTCTTGCTGGTATCCGGCCAGCCAGAGCGCCCCTTTCCACCAAAAAGCATCCCACAACTTGAAATCAGTCATCGGTAAGGATGCATGTTCTTTCAATACCAGGTCCGGATCATAGGTCTGCAGGTCCCAATTCCCGTGCCCGTCAGCAGCGACCAGATGGACCAAAGATTCATCACCGGCAATCAGCTTGGTCCAGGTTAACGAGTGGTCATACGGCAATTGAATCTGATCTTCCAGCTGAATCTGACCAATGGAAGCATACCCTGTCAAACACCAAATCACCCAACATGTAATCCGTTTTCTCATGACTTCCTTATTGGCAGAGCAATGTAAATGGGAATAACTTTATTCATACCCGACACCAATTCCCCACTGACCCGGATGGATTTATTATCAAATCGAATGTTGGGAGGAACCGGGATCAGGGAGCTAGATTTTTTCCATACGTCAGCACCGGGTTGCTGGCCGAGCGCCTCACTCAACCAGCCCTGATCCAACGTTTCATAACTATATAACACCAGAATTTTTTCCATATCCTGCGCATTAAACTGCAACCAGCCATCCTCCGGAAAGCGGAGCAGGGTGTCGCGTTCGGGATATTCGTATTTCCACATAGGTACGCTTTGACCGTAATTGTCCAGGGAAAAGATATAAAGGCATTTGCCTGCACCGGCATGAATGCGAAGCGCTGCGGGCGCAAAAGCATCAATGGGCTCCTGCAAGATGTATACACCATCGGACAAGCCAAAGTGGAGCGGTATTTCCACCTCCTGGGAATCGGCAAACCAGGTCATAGCCAGATTCATTGGAATTGAATAGGGTTCCTGCGTCACCATCCTGCCTTTGTCCCCGACGGAATTATCCAGCACGAACGCCTGACGGGTGAAGGCCAGGAGGTTTTCCATAGGAACATTTATGAAACCATGATTACCCCATAGTGTCCCAAAACTGTTCATGAGCTCAAACGTACCCCGGTCTTCCTGATATCCGGTGATAACCATGGCATGTCCTAATCCGCCACGGGGTTCGATCTGCCATTCGTCCTTTCCGATTAACGACTGGTAAGGCGGTGTTTCCTCCAACCCGATGATTACCGGATGTCCGGCAACCAGGTGGGCCTTAATTTTCGCAATTTTAAGCGCGACAGGCAATGCATCATCGAATGCTCTAAATCCGCGGGTCGGTAAACGATAGTCCAGTGCTTCCAGGCGTAATGAAGGTGTAATCTGAATGGAACAATCGTTCGCACCTGCAGGAATAGACTTATGCAGGCAGTCGCCATTTGCATTCAAAAAAGACAATGCATCTATTATGGAGGCTCCTGACTGACAATCATCACCGCGCTTGATCTGATTGTAGATAAAGAGGGCAGAATGTGCCAAATCGCGGGTAATGCGTATGCGGTCCGATATTCCATGGCGCAAAGCCTGCTCAATCGATAATGCTGCGTAGCCCACGGACCACCCCACGCAGGAAGCCAGCTTACCCTGGCTCCCGGCAAATGGTGCGTATGCCTGCAATGAAAAACGCTCCGGTAACACCTGATCCTTAGTCACGACCAGTTCACTCGACTGCAATGAATCGTACCGCTCGTCATCCCAGATCAATCCGGTATTTTGCGCTAGCATGTTGCCGCACATAACCGTAACGATTCCTATTAAAATGACGTATTTAAAGTTCACTTTGCGGGATTTAATTGACTCCATTGAACAGGTTCCAAAAGCAAGCTGTAGGACTGACGGCCAATATTCAGATCAAACAATGACACACCTGGCAGCGGCTGGATGTAATAAAACGCAGAATAAGCTCCTTGCTGCAACCGGTTAAATTGACCGGAGTCCTGCAAGCGGATGAAAAGTGTCCTTTGCAATGTATCCAGCTGCAATTGATTTACATCTCCCAAAAATACCGGAAGTGAAATAACAGCCGTGTCCCGGGTGGGCCGGTCTGAAACGAGATCCAGGATCTCGACCGAAAGGAGTATGTTGGCATCCGGCACACCCTCCCCGGCATGACCGTAAATGGCATCTGAAGCGGGTGCTTGGTCCTGAACCAAACGGGTATTCTGGGTATTATCCGGACGCATCCATAAAAAATACGTTACCGTCAGTAATACGCCAGTCACCAAGGCTGCTAACGATAGGACAGCCGGCTGCAAACCAATTTTCCTGGCCGGGGTTGGTAACGAGCCCAGATCGAGCGACGCATTCTGGCTAAGTCTGTGAATGCGGTCCATGCGAGCCAAAGATTCTTTTTCATTGGCCCACTCGATAGCGCTTCTAAGCTGCTGATGCTCTTGAAATGCTTTTTGAAGCTGGCTGTCGGATGCTAGCCGTGATTCAAAATCCCGGCGACCCGCCTCATCGAGTTCATTGCTCAGGTACGCTTCGAAGAGCTCTATTTGATCCGGATACTCCGACATCACTTTCTTTTTTTAAGGTCTTAATAATTCTTCCCAAACCGATTCCTGCATGGACTGCAGGCATTTGTATTTGCGCTTCTTAATCTGTTCCGTTGTTTCGACTGAGGTAAACTCAGTTTTGGACAATCGCTTTTTGAGCTCGCCGGCAATAGCCTCATAAGTCCAATTATTGGGTGGAAGCGCATAATTTAAGATGGTACGGCACGGTTCCACCAATTTATCCAGGATAGACCTGACCACGCGTTGCATCCGGGTTATCCCGGCCTGATTCAGTTGGCCCAGCGATTGCTGCATCAATTGCTTTAATTTCTGCAATGCTGCCATTTTTTTCTCGACGACATGCTGGGTCGTCGGCAGCATAGGATCATTAAGCTTTTTGCAGATCTCTTTTGGGGACCATTTATCAACCAGGTTCCAGCGCAGTATTTTCTGACTGCCCGGATCCAAAAGATGAAAGCAATGATATACCTGATATTTAAAAGTGGTATCATCGTCAATGGATGGCTGATCCCAGTCCGTCCATTCTTCCTGGTTGAAATCCGTACTTAGTCTTTCTACTGGATCTCCGGAGACCTGGTGTTTATTTTTCCGGTATAATTTATGGATTTGCCGGAACAGAATTTCCCGGTAATAAGCATGACATTTTTTTAGGGCAATCTCGGGCTTAAGGCCGGCGTCGAGCATAAATCCACCCTCCCGGATGGATTGGATGAATGCAAGAAGCGCATCCTGTATCTGGTCACCAGCTTCCACATGCATAATATGCAAGGTGTTAAGCAGGGTTGCAGCATACTTCCGGTTCCCCGCGTCTGCGATTTGTCTCGCCAGCTCAGTAGTCGCCTCTGCATTCCCATCCCGGACTTGAGCTAGCAGGTATGCCGGTGAAACTCCCGGCTGAAAGAGCAATTTTTGGAGAATCTGCTTTATTCCTTCGAGCATCCATGTTTTTACCCGGGGCTCGGAAAACCGCTGGAAGGCTCCGGCCTGGGCCCTCAACTTTCGTGCGAAGATGAGGAAGGCCTCCTGAAAAACGGTGGTGTATTGCGATTCGGATAAGGGAAGCGATTGTTGAAAGTCTATGATTCCGGTATAAAGCATGCGATACAGTTTGATGTGGACCAATTCATTGTTGTCAAGAAGCTCTTGGGCATCAATGTCGATTCCATGGTAACTGCTCATCTATACCAGCTTTCGTGGGGTAGTCACCAAATTACAATAAAAAAATTATTCCAACGGGGTACTGCCCATCAGTCTGCTCCCTGACTTCGCAATCACCTACCGGACAATACTTCAATAGGTATGGCATCCGGACGGACCGCAAAGAAGGTTTAAGTGATGAACCCATTTTGGTCGGTCAGCATCCATACCGGATTACCCAACAGAAAATGGCAGGTAATGAAACGCACCAAGTGGATGACCCGAACCAGGTTTCAATCGTGGAAGGATGATCTATGGGTGCCATGCGGGTTCTGGATCCTTATAACACCAATGATTATAAATCTGCTAACAAAATTATTTTGACTATTAATAAACTGAATATCTAATAGTTACACATTAACTAAATAAAATTATTTAATAAATCGAGGGACCTGCTTCAAAACCCGGTATAGCCTATCAAACGATCTAATCAATGAATTTCTTAATGCAAAATCGAATTCCAATGAAAACTTTAAAAGTATTCCTGATTGCCCTGATCCTTGGTTTATTCAGCCAATCCTGCCAGAAAGACATCAATCCTGACCAGATAGACCAGGTCACCGAAGATTTGAGTGGTGAACAGCTCCCCGGCGTTGGCGCCTTAGAAAACCAAAAAGAAACCGAAGAAGAAGCCGGCGAAGTAAAATCTTTCAATCCGGAAGCAGAATTGTTGATCCCGGGTTTATCCGAAGATGGTCTGGAGGGCCGATCCAGGTATTATTATCCACTTTACTGTGGTACTTATAACAATGGAACCACCGTGGGTGAAACCAATACTGTCAGTTATTATCCAGGTGCCGACCGGATTTACTATTTTGATCTGGCCAGTGATCAGGTAGTCTCCATTTCCTTGCGCAATATGACCCAGGACCTGGATTTATTTCTTACCAAAACCCGCCTGGACAGCTATGGCCGTCTGCGCATGGGTGAGACCATTATCCGCAGTATGAATCCTGGCCGTGAATGGGAATATGTGGAAATATCATTGCCAAGAGGGCGCTATTTCATCGTTGTTGATTCGTATACCGGACCCAGCAGTTTCCAGGTGCGGTTAAACTGCGGCCCCATGACGTACAATTCCAGCTGCGAGAGCATGGACCAGTACGCAGCCAGCTATTACCGCGGAGTCGCTGAACAATCCAGCCTTTGGAAAAAATGGTCATCAGCTGCCGGTGACGGCCGGATCTTGTGGGAAAGTTCTTCCCGGATCAACAATGTGGTAAAATTTGATCAATACCGGTATGGCTACCAGGATGTGGTCCGCAGTCTGACGAATTACCATCACATTGGCGGAACCGTGGAGATCGAATTTGAAATGTTTGTTCCTTATGGCAAGCGAGCCGACTTCCTGAGCGAAAAACTTTCACGCTTCGGCCGCTATGGAGAGCAAGGCTTCAAAGTCCAGATGCAATACGGATATCTTGACTTTTATCACAAGGGCCAAATCGCCCGTGCATTGCGTCGGTACCCCTTCGATAAGTGGTTCAAGGTCAAAATTCAGTTCCGGATGAGCGAAAATAAAATTTATCTCTGGGTGGAGGATACGCTGGTCATCTTTGATGCCTACGGACAGATATCCAGCCCCTACCGAGGCATTCGGAGCATCTGGGGGATTGATTTCTTCGGCGATTCTTCAAATAGTTTCTTCCAGATTGACAATGTCTGCGTGCGCACTTACAATCTGGGTAGCACTCCTCCAGTTATCGGAGGCCTGGAAGTGATCGACATGTCCCGTTAATCCAACATCCTTACCTAAATCAGCTGCAGTGTGGAGTCCGCACTGCAGCTTTTTTTTTGACCCGTACCCTAATAGACTTTCCAAACCCTGTGCGGGAGCAACACGATATAAGAAAACCCCTGCCAACGCTCGATAGCGAATGACAGGGGCGCTTATGATACCAAGTATAACTTAATTAGATTCTAGATTTTAGATTTTAGATTCTACCGTCTATTGTCTACTATCTATTGTCTATTGTCTACAATCTATTGTCTATTGTCTAACATCTACTGTCTAACCTATGCCAATCCTTTCAGCATCAAATTCCAATACATGAAAGGAAGTCCATATTTTTTCAGAATCCACATAGAATATTGCTCCTTGGTGGTATCTACAAAACGGGAGATCATAGGGTCACTCATCCGTTTGTTATCGTATCCAAATTCCGCCAGCAACATCTTGCCATAGCCGGTAACCAGTGGACAGGATGAATAGCCGGTATAGGCGTCCGACATCTGTTTCTGGCTGGCGCGCAGGCGCATGATGTTCTCTACCACAACGGGTGCCTGTTTCCGTACGGCGGCGCCGGTCTTGGCGGTTGGAAGATCCGCTACATCCCCCAAAGCAAAAACATTGGCATATTCTTTATGCTGAAGGGTATGGATGTCCACATTAGCCCATCCGGCCTGATTGGCCAGTTTGGTCTTGCGGAAGAAATCAGGAGCGGACTGTGGCGGAGCCAGGTGCATCAAATCAAACGGGATTTCCACCTCGGTTTCAGAGATCAGTTTTTGCCCAAAATCAAACTCATTGTGGTAGAGTTTCGCCGGATTGTCGGCGTTTGCCGTGATTTTGTAATAAGCTTTTTTATTGGGGCCATCGACACGGATCAACTGGTGGAAAAACCTAAGTTGAATGTGTTTACGGTCGACAACTTCCATCAATGTTTTGGCAAATTCCGGAGTACCGAAGATGATGGTGCCCGGGGTTGCAAAAATGATATTGGTCTTATCCCGCACGCCGGTCTTGCGGAAATAGTCATCGGACAAGTACATGATTTTCTGGGGAGCACCACCGCACTTGATGGGTGTTGCAGGCTGGGTAAACAGCGCATTGCCACCTTTAAAGGCCTGAAGATATTCCCAGACTTTCTTCGGATTGGTATAGATGCTGCAGACGCCATTTTTATCCATGGTCTCAGCCAGCCCGGGAATCAGCGTAGGGTCGATTTTGATACCGGGAGCAGCGACCAGATATTCGTAGGTGATCTTGTCCCCATTTTCCAGAATGACCTGGTTCTGATCCGGCTGGATGTCGGCAACTTTTTCCTTGATCCAGTCGACACCTTTTGGTATCACCGAAGACATGGGTCTGGCGGTATTGGCATAATTAAACGTGCCGGCAGCGACCAGGGTCCAGGCCGGTTGATAATAATGCGTATCGGACGGGTCAATGATGGCGACTTCCAGATTCCGGTCTTTTCTTTTTAGTTGAGCCGCTACGGTTACCCCTGCAGTTCCTGCACCGATAATCACAACGGGGTATGCTGATTTTTTCATGTTTTTGGATTTTAATTGGTTAGAAATCAGTGCGGGAGTTTTTTCCGCAATAAGCCATAAACAAATGTTCCCAGCATCGCGCTGGCCAAAAAGACGATCAGGACGGTATACCCGCTCCCTAGTAAGATAAACATGGGACCAGGACAGACACCGGCTAGTGCCCAGCCCAGACCAAAGATAAACCCACCAATGATGTAACGAGGATACGTCTTGTCTTTATCGTGAAACTGAATTTCCTCTCCTTCGATGGATTTCAGGTGATTGCGTTTAATGATCTGAACACCTATGATGCCGGCCGCAATGGCTGACAAAATGATGCCATACATATGGAATGACTGGAAATTGAACATTTCATAAATACGAAACCAGGAAACGGCTTCCGATTTATACAGGGTTAACCCAAACAGTATTCCTACGAAGATGAATCTTGACATTTTCATGGTCCAAACGATTGAGGTGTTATTTAAAGATGAGCGGATACAGGAAATGGATCATAACCAATCCACCCATAAAGAAGCCCACTACAGCTACCATGGAAGGAAGTTGCAGCGCGCTGATACCACTGATGGCGTGGCCGGAAGTACAGCCCCCGGCATACCTGGCTCCGAAACCGACCAGGAAGCCTCCAACTACAATAACCAGGATGCCCTGTAAGCTAAAGAGTGCCTCCCAGCTGTAAAATTCAGGGACCAGGGGTACATGGCCCACCTGGTAGTCCATACCCAGATTTTGCAAACTAGCCACGGTGGCAGCAGAGACGTGCGCCATGTCTCCATCGTTTGGAATAAAATAATGTGATGCCAGATAACCTCCGAACATCGCACCCAGGGCGACTAAAAGATTCCACCCTTGAGATGACCAGTCAAATTTGAAGAAATCGGCAAACTCGCCTGCTCCATCGGCTGCACACATGACCCGGAAATTAGCAGAAATACCAAATTCCCGGCCGAACCAAAGCAGGATAAACATGATGATGGCAATCATGGGACCTCCCACGTACCATGGCCAAGGCTGGCTGATCCAGTCCTTGAGATCAAGAAGAAATTGCGGTACCATAAGGCATTTGATTTATTGTAAAATTACTATGAGACCACGGCGGTAATTTGTGATCTTGATCACGCTGGATCAGGATCATAAAACCGCATGATCCAGGTTATCCTGAGGTAAAGTGCCTACGAAACAGGCGGCGTAATCGCCCTTTGCGGTCAGGACCCGGCGCTGAATCGGTCAAGATTCGACCATCTGCGTCAACCAGCACATAATGAGGAATAAACAGAGCGGGTTTCCCGTCCACAAAATCATCGGCAAACCGGGTGCGCAGTTCGTTTAACAGCGATTCCCGTCCTAAAACGTGGTATCCGACTACGGGTAGATCATGAATGTAATCCCACCATACCAGATACCGGTCGGCATCATCAAACGAAATATACAGTAATTGTACATCAAATTGCCTGGCTATGGCTTCAACATTTTCACGATGGCGCATTTGCTCGCGACATGGTCCACACCATGTTGCCCAGAGATCAACAAAAATGGGCTTGCCCCGCAGGGTAGAAAGTATGGATTGCCAGGAGTCCGTCTTCAACGAATCCTCCAATACAATTACTTGCCCTAAGGATTGGGCTATCAAAGAGGGAAAGAAGGAAAAACAGGCAATAGCAAGGGAAAGAATGACCCGATTAATCTTCCATATCGTCATCCTGATCGTCTCCCATGTCAGTCATACCGAGATCATCATCATCCATGCCTCCGTCATCGTCATCATCCGAGCTGCTGCTGTCATCGGCGACATAGTCAGCCATATGATCCAGGTCGGAAAATTTCTCTGAATATTCCGACTTGGCGGAGGATTTCAGGTTGCCACTATCGTCGTAGTCCTCATCCTCGCGAACAATTTCTTTTGCCTGGGCCAGGGTCATTTTGACCAGGTAGTACTTATCATCGGTCTCAAAGGGCAAAGCGCTGACCTTTAGTCCGTCCTTGTTGGTATAAAAGACCAAATGACCGGCAAAGCCATTGGGATAAGCCAATTTGATCTGCTGCTGAGTACCCTCATCCAGTTTTTCAAATTCTTTGATGACGCGTGGTTTGCTGTTTGACATAAATAATGACGATTGTTGCGGTGAAAATAAACCACTTTATTTACTAACCCAATAGAATCTTAAAAAAGTGTTAACGTGATTCAGCGCAAGTTTAATGCCATTCACCCCATATGAGCAAATAAAAACTGTCAGGAATGTTGTTAAAAATTAATAGTCGTTGTCGTTTACCGGCTTTTCAGCGGAATCGGAAACTACTCCCAATAATGGATCAAGGATGGCAGCTGTCGCTGTAGCGCCAATACGGGTAACCCCTAATTTAATCACCTCTGCTGCACGTTCCAGGGTACGGACACCCCCTGCCGCCTTAACCTGGATGGTCGGCTTGGCATATTTTCGCATCAAAATCAGATCTGCATCTGTGGCGCCACTTGTTCCATAACCGGTGGAAGTTTTAACCCAATCAACGCCGACCTCATTACAGATCTCACAGGCTTTGATTTTTTCTTTTTCGGTCAGGTAACAATTTTCAAAAATCACTTTGATCTTCACATCGCGAGCATGTGCATAAGTGGTGATGCGTTGCAACTCCTGCTGAACGTATGCAAACTCACCTGATTTCAATTTGCCAATATGTAAAACGACATCCAGCTCTACCGCACCGTGCTCGATGGCTTCGCGGGTCTCAGCCATTTTGGTTTCCGGGGTGTGAGCGCCATGGGGAAACCCAATAACCGTAGAGACTTTAACCTTGGTATTTTGAAGTAACTGGCTGGCCCTGAGCACATCACTGGGCCGAACACAGACGGTGGCGACGCCATATTTCGCCGCCAGTGCGCATCCGGCTTCTATTTCATCATCCGACAAGTGAGGCTGAAGCAGTGAATGATCGATCATACCGGCCACCAGCTCGTAGGTTAGTTCCTTATTTGGGTCCATTATCGCGTTTCAGTTTACAACACCCGAAGATAATAGGTAATCCCAGTGGGTGCAAAATTGTTTCCGTTTTCAAGGGAAGGCTCAACTTCATTCACCGGAAAAAACTTTCACCGGTAGCATCAGCGAGCATAAAGGTTTATTGAAGTAGGTGGAGATCTCATCGAAACTCCGACCATTCGTCCAGAAAAGGAGGGCCATATCTTTCATGATCACGTGAACATGCGCCATGTCCTCTTCGTATTCGTGCGGACGCGCAAACCGGGCTATGCGGTCCGGTCTGACACCCAGATTTATCAGCCACTGGAAAAGTGTGCCCGATTCCGGTCGTACGCTTGCCGGCTCGTAATGAATTTCAATGGATCCGATTGCATCAAAAGGCAACGGCATCAGATAAGTCGTTGAGTGTTCATTGATCCAGACGATAAACCCGAACCGCAACAACTCAAAACTGATCCGCAACTCCTTATGCGATCGTTCAACCAGACGATCCAAAAAAGGATGTCCTCCGCCATACCAAAGCAATGAACTGTTAATGCCTTGAAATTTCCACCGGTTCAGACGGGTATGTTTGCCCAGGGTACGATAAAGTTCCTCAACCAGGTCGTAATCAAACCGATGAACTTTAGGAATCGACATTTGTAAAGCAGTGATATTTATAAGTTTAACTTCAAACAGAACGGAATTGTTCTGAAAAAAAGAAAAAGGACATGTCCTTTGTCATGTCCTCATTCTTTGCGTTTATTCCCGACCGGGCTATAGATCTTTCAAATCCATGCAGATCCGCGCCAGACAAGAATCAACTTAAACCAAAATGACTGCTGAAGATTATGGGTGGCAAGACCAACCCTTCTCTTAACCTACTTTATGAATCTCTTTTAATTGGCACAGCTTTCGCGTAAAGCCATAAGTTCCTCTTCGCTGTTGATGACGGTCTGACTTCCATCCGACAAGGTTACGGTAACCGGAAAAGCCAGTTCAGGATGTCCGGACACTCCCGGATTGTTATCCCGCCAGGTGTGCCAGGCGTCATGCAAGGCTTGTTGGTCCGCAACTTCTACGGTAGTGCTATCCGGAAAAACTACTGTCAAAGGGAATACCGGGGTGAAGCAAGATTCACCATGTCCATTGCCGGAACCGCGAGATCCTTCCCCACCAGGTCCTTTATGGCCATGTCCTCCCCGACCCTTTCCCGGCCCTCCGCAAGCGGCAGCCAAAGCCCTCAAAGCTTCTTCGGTCTCAACCACTATGACGGCACCGGAGGTATCAAGAACACTCAACGGGAATACCAACTCCGGTCTGCCGGTAGAGTCCGGGTTGGATGATTTCCAATCATGAATGGCTGTCCGCAAGGCGTCGTTAGAACTCACTTCCTGGGTAGTTCCATCCGGAAACTGTACCGTGATGGGGTAAACAAACTCAAAACAACCGCCACGTCCGCAGCTACCGTCCATATGCAGGCTGTCCATGGCATTATCCGTGTAATATTGCAGACCGGTCAGGTCTTCCGTATTTTTCTGGCAGGCAACCAATCCAAGCAGCACAAATCCAAACACTCCCAACAGGCTTCCCAATAATTGCTTCATAAATGCTATTTTATTAATTCAGTGAACAAATGATTTTATGTAGTAATGCGGTCTGCCAGAATTTGTACTCAAACTTCGACGAACAATTTTTATTACATTTTTCAATCCCTAAGAAATTGGTTACATAACTTGAACCCTGATTGGAGGATTCCTCCGGTCCGTAGTGAGTACAAAGACGATCTTTAGGCGTTCCCATTTAAATATACCGTGGTGCTGAAGTGGTTTACTTATTTTCTATTGGTTGTTGGTTTCTTCTCCTGCCAGAAGGATGTCGTTCATGTTATTGATGTACGCGTTCAGCCCTATCTGGACCGTTTTCTGAATGAAGGAGAAAGCAGGGGTGTTTCGATCGATGTTGATGCGGTAGGTCTTGATGCCCGGGTTGAAAACATCTTGTCATCGAGCAGTAACGGAGGCCGGGTCCTGGGCTATTGTGATATGGCAAAAAGCGATAATCACATCGTAGTATTTGATGCCGGATACTGGACAGGAGCTACTGACCTGGAGAAAGAAATGTTGGTATTTCATGAATTAGGACATTGTCTGCTGGGCAGACAACACGACGACTCGACGGATGTGGATGGCACCTGCCTTTCCATTATGCACAGCGGGACCGGTACTTGCCGGAATGCTTATAATCTAACGACCCGATCGAAATACCTCGATGAGTTATTCGGGAAATGATACTTCCGCCCCGTTTTAATCAGCGCTTCCACTCCAGATGGTACAGGTCCAGCCGGCGGTCCTGCATGTTGCGGACACTTCCGTAGCGGTGTAATTCTTTTAGCAGATCAATATCCAGATCAGCGATCAGAATCATTTCGGTATTGGGCGTCGCTTCCGCTTTAATTCCGCCGGTGGGGAAAGCAAAATCACAGGGTGTAAAAACAACTGATTGAGCAAACTGAATGTCCATGTTATGTACCTTGGGCAGATTGCCTACACTTCCGGCGATGGCAACATAACATTCATTTTCAATCGCACGGGCCTGGGCGCAGGATCTGACCCGGCTATAACCATTCTGCGTATCCGTTAAAAAAGGTACAAATAGAATGTCCATACCGTCTTCTCTCAACAGTCGGGACAACTCCGGAAACTCGACATCGTAACAAATCAGGACGCCGATCTTGCCGCAATCGGTATCAAAAACCCTGACCGGGTTTTCGCCGCCAACCATCCCCCACACCTTGGCTTCATCCGGGGTCACATGCAATTTGGTGTATTGTTCCCAGGTGCCGTCACGACGGCAGATGTAGCCGATGTTCAACAGTTTGTTCTCAACCATCAGAGGCATGCTACCGGTAATGATGTTGATGTTGTATTCGATGGCAAATTGAATAAACGTATCCCTGAGCCGTTCGGTGTAACCGGCAAGGTTCCGGATAGCCTGAGCCTCGGACAGATCGTTATAAGCTGCCATCAGGGGTGCATTAAAAAACTCAGGGAATAGAACAAAATCACTTTTGTAGGCCGTGACCGCGTCAATAAAAAATTCAACCTGTTCAACCAGGTCCTCAAAATCTTTATAACGCCGCATTTGCCACTGGACGAGACCCAGACGCACCGTGTTTTTCACCAGGGAAGGTCGCCGGCTGGATTTCTTATAATAAATGTTGTCCCATTCCAGCAACACAGCCGTATCTCTTGATTCTTCATCACCAGGCATGTAGCCCTTCAGGACTTTAATGACGTGAAAGTCGTTGGCGATCTGAAAGGTCAATACCGGATCAAATATCTCCCGCGTCCGCACCTTCTGAATGTATTCTTTCGGCGTCAGTTTGCCGTCGTAGGCATGGTAATTAGGTATCCGGCCGCCAAAGATAATCCCGCGAAGATTCAAACTTTCGCATAGTTCTTTACGCGCATCGTACAGCCTTCTTCCCAAGCGCATACCGCGGTATTCCGGGCGGATGAACACATCAATGCCGTACAGGACATCGCCTTTTGGCTTGTGGGTTTCAAAGGTGTAATTTCCGGTGATCTCCCGATAGGTATGATCTTCCTCCAGTTCGTTGTAGTTCAGGATAATTGACAGGGCACAGCCTACGATTTTACCATTGATCACTACCCCTATCTGTCCATCCGGAAAAAGCTCCAGCAATTTCTCAAGATGATGTTCTTTCCAATAGGACCCCGGCCAGTTCTCATAAGCTTTAATCATGGCGGTTTTCAGCTCCTGATAATCCTCCAGCATCAAGGTCCGCACTTCTATCTTATCGATCGATGTATCCATAATATCTGTTTGCCCTGCTTATTTGCGGGTTTTGGTCTAATAATACACGTTAATGGAAACTTAAAAGGTGATTTCTTCAACTTTTGCCGATGATTTATGTCTACCTTTTAATTAGCAACGTCTAGAATATGAATGGTAAATCTTTACATTGGTTCATCCCAATGCTGCTAATGTTTGTCTCGGGCTTCTCGATGAATTCCCTGCAGGCACAGACGGTGGCTCTTTCCGGTACGGTTATCGACAGTGTGACTTCCGAGCCGCTGATCGGAGCTCATGTCGTCCTGCGCAGCCGGACCGATTCATTATCCACGGTGACCGAAGCCGACGGAAGTTTTAACTTCAAGGTGAAACCTGGTTTTTACCGCCTGGCAATCTCATACCTTGGCTACGGCGTCCTGCGGCAAGGAATACGGGTGCAGGAAAGCATGACATTACCCAATCTAAAGATGCAACTGGAAGCAGAAATGCTCGATCAGATTGAAGTGACCGACCGTGCCGTCCGGGCTACTCAAAAGGGAGATACCACTGCTTTCCGGGCGAATGCTTACAAAACCAATTCCGACGCGAGTACGGAGGAACTGGTGCGTAAAATGCCTGGTATTACCGTGCAGAACGGTGAAGTACAGGCGCAAGGTGAAAAAGTACAGAAGGTACTGGTTGACGGACGTGAGTTCTTCGGTAATGATGCCAATGCTGCCCTGCGGAACCTGCCAGCTGAAGTTGTAGATCAGATCCAGGTATTTGATGATAAAACGGAGCAAGCAAAATTTTCCGGTGTGGACGACGGCGAAACCATAAAAACGATCAATATCGTAACGCGCGCTGACAAGCGGAATGGCCAGTTTGGACGCCTTTATGCAGGCTATGGTGACCAGGAAAAATATCAAGCGGGCGCTCAGGTCAATTTTTTTAACAAGAACCGCCGCATATCCATTCTGGGGATGTCCAACAACATCAACATCCAGAACTTCAGTAGCGAAGACATCATCGGGTTTACCGGTTCATCGGGAGGCCGAGGGCGCGGCCGGGACGGCGACAGCTTTATCGTGGGACAACAAAATGGCATCACCACCACCCATGCGCTCGGGTTAAATTATTCTGACAAATGGGGAGAAAAGGTTGAGGTAACCGCCAGCTATTTTGTTAATTCCAGCAATAATCTGGCCCTGCAATCCCAGCAAAGAGACTACGCCAGCATCGGCGAGACAAACCAGATCTATGATGAAGACAGCCGACAGGATCGACTAGGCACCAACCACCGTTTTAACATGCGGATGGAATATAAAATGAACGATAGAACATCCATCCTGTGGCGTCCCCGAGTCAGCTACCAGACACAAAATGAGACCGAAGCCTCCCAGGGTTTTAATTCTACTGCACTTGCCATTAATAATAGCACCGACCTGCTCAATACCAACCTCAATCATGGTCTTAATCTGGATAACAGCATCTTATTGCGCAGACGACTGGAGAAACCAGGGCGTACCTTCTCGGTGGAACTAAAAAATAATTACAACAATCGCAATGGCGATGAGACCCGCTATGCTCTGAATAATTTTTATACCCCTGATCAGTATTCCGATACATTGGACCAGGTCACGGACCTTTACATTCACGGATGGGAAGTAGGAACCGAGGTTGATTACACCGAACCGCTGGGTAAAAAAGGAAGCTTACAAATTGAATACGAATATGCTTACAATTGGGATGATGCGGACCAGCGGACCTTTGATGTATTGGATGAACAGGGAAGGTTAAGCAGTCCTATTGCTTCCCTGTCCAGCACGCTTACCAATAACATCTCTTCGCATGAAATAGGCCTCCGGTACCGTTTGCGGGGAGAGAAGACCAACTTAACCCTGGGCAACAGCCTGCAAACGATCCAAATGGATGCCGATCAGGTCTATCCGGAACCTTTTGCTTTCAAGAAAAACTTTGTCAACTGGTTGCCAAATGTCTTCCTGAGGATCCAGCAAACCAAACAAAATTATTTCTTTATGGGTTACCGCACTTACGTGCGCACACCCACGGCCAACCAGCTGCAGGAAGTGGTAGACAATTCCAATCCCCTCCTGGTCAGTATTGGGAACAGTGCTTTAAATCCCTATTACTCGCATCGGGTTTTTCTGCGTTATTCCAATACGCAGGTTGAAAAATCCACGGTTTTTTATGCCTTGCTCAATGCCAATTTTAGTAAAAATTATATAGCCCGCAGTACTCAGTTCATCACCCGTGACACCATCGTGGGCGGAGAATACCCCCTCTCTCCGGGAACACAACTATCCCAATCGGTAAACCTGAGCGGATATATGAATCTCAATGGATTTGTCACGTATGGATTACCCGTGGATTTCCTAAAGTCCAACCTGAACTTCAATGTGGGCGGTGATTACTTACGTCAGCCAGGACTGATCAATGGCATTAAGAATTATTCTAATACGTATTCGTCCAAAATAGGACTGGTACTCGCTTCCAACATCAGTGAAAAAATCGACTTTACCTTATCCTCCAGCTCGTCCCTTAACTGGGTCCGTAATACTGCTCAAATATCGCTGGACAACCGGTATCTGAATCAGATCAATCAGGCAGGCATGGTGTGGACCTTTCTGCCCGGCTGGGTTTTCCGGCAGGATGTGACCAATCAATTCTACCGGGGGCTCGGCGGTGAATTTGATATCAATTTCTGGCTCTGGAATATGAGTCTGGGCAAGAAATTCCTGAAAAACAACCGGGGTGAACTCAAACTCAGCGTTTTTGATCTATTGGGACAAAACAATAGCATCAGCAGAACCATCACCGAAACCTACGTCCAGGATCTGCAAACGAATGTCCTGCAACGGTATTTCCTGTTGAGTTTCGTTTATACGCTCCGCAGCTTCGGCACACCTCCAGCGCAACCGGAACGGAGGCCCGGGGACTGGCGGCACTAATCTGGAAGTTCTGACATCCGGCTCCCTTGCCGGAAATAAACAATGGACTGAAACGCTCCGCGGGCAAACATAAATATCAGGAATGCCAGCCAGAGGCCCCAGCTATACTGTTTAAGCCACCATTGATGCAACATCAAAAAAAGCAGCAAAGCCAATACCATGGTATTCCGCATAGCCCGGGAAGCGGTCAATCCGATGAAAATGCCATCCCAAATGTAACTGGCAAAACTGATCAAGGGCAATGCGGCCATCCACAGGAGCCAGTCCCGACCGGCTGCCAATACCTCCTCCTGGTCCGTGTAGATCCTGAAAATCAATGTTCCACCCAACCCGAACAACAGCGCAAACCCTAACGCAACAACCCCACCCCACAGGAATGAGAGCCGGATGACCCGCTGCAAGGAAGGCCGGTCGCTCGCTCCGAAATATTTACCAACCAGGCTCTCCGCAGCAAATGCAAACCCGTCTACAGCATAAGATAGCCAGTTGAGCAGTTGCAATAGGATGACATTAACCGCTAACAAAATGGGATCCAGATGGGCCGACTGCGCATAAAAATAGGCGAAGGCGAATGTGAGACAGACCGTGCGGATAAACAAGTTGCCATTGATGCGCAAGAAGCCGGAAAAAGCCGGCCAGTAAATCAAATCGCTCAGCCTGAAGTGCAATTGCCTGAACCCGTATCGGGATATCAGTAAGGCTACAGCCAGAATGACACCCAGATATTGCGCCAGCAGCGTGCCCCAGGCTACACCCCGAATAGCCCATCCACCGTAATGGACCAGGGCATAGCTCAATACCATATTCACCAGATTGATAAAGATGGTAATGATCAATGGGTAGATAGCATTCTGCATCCCAAAATACCAACCAAGTAAGGCATAGCTGATCAGGGTTGCCGGCGCGGCCCAGATACGTATGTAAAAATATTGACTGACCAGTCCAACCTGATCCTCTGGCACCTGCAATCCCAGTAAGCCCGCTTTTAGGAGCATCTGCTGCATCAGAACGACCAGCAAAGCCAAGGTCAAAGCAATTAATAAGGACCTTCCAAGAACCAGGCGGATCGCTTGTCCATCCCCTGATCCATATGCCTGTGCGGTCATTCCGGTTGTTCCCATCCGCAGGAAACCAAAATTCCAATAAACGAAATTAAAGAGCATCGATGCCAAGCCGACCGCTCCGATATGATCCGCTGACAACCTGCCCATCAATGCCGTATCCACGGTAGATAATAGCGGTACCGAAATATTGCTGATGATGTTGGGCACCGCAAGCCGCATTATTTCCCGATTGATGGATCCTTCTTTCAACACAAATAGATTACTTATTTCCAGAACCTACTGCGGAATCAACACTTGTTTCCGGCTTACCTATTATGGCTGTAACCAGACGCTAAATTCCCTCGGCAGCTAAACTTATCAACTTAATCACACATATGTTACCTTTGTGCAATAGAATGTCCTGCCGGAGGGTTAATATTGCAAACATCCAAAATCCTTCGGAGCCGATTTTAGCTGAGAATCATTATATGATACGCATTGGAATATTATTTGGCGGACCTTCCCGAGAAAGGGAGATAGCTTTTGCCGGAGGCCGCACGGTCTACGACAACCTCAATAAATCCATCTTCGAGCCCGTGCCGATATTCATCGATTCCTGGCGAAACTGGATCCTGTTGGATTGGACCTATATCTACAAAGGCAGCATCCGGGACTTCTATCCTCCGATCAACGAATTACCGCCATCTCCTCACGGATTCCAGATCTATAGTGAAAGTTTGGGTGAACCGTCCACGGTGGATTGGGACCGGGTAATCCAGCGTGTAGGCCGCCGTATCAGTCCAATGGATGCAAGAGAACTGATTGACTTTGCCTTTCTGGCGCTTCATGGAGAATACGGCGAAGACGGACAGATCCAGGGATTGCTTGAATCTTTGGAGATCCCATACAGTGGAAGCGGAGTACGTGCCTGTGCGATCGGCATGGATAAAGTGTTCCAAAAACAGTTGATGCAACAGGGCGGGTTTAATGTAAAGCCTTTCTTCGCGATCCAGCACGATCACTGGCACTACGGCAGTCACTACGGCTGGTATCAGCAGGCCGTAAATAAAGTAGGTTTCCCACTGGTGGTACGGCCGGCTAACCAGGGCAGCTCCATTGGCGTTTCCATAGTCCAGGAAAATGATCTTGATTTGTTTCGTGCCGCGGTGGATCGTGCTTTTTTCCGCATGACCGTGACCCAGGAAGAATGGGAGCCTCTGAGCCAGGAGGAACGGGTAAGGTTTATCCAGGACCTATCCGACATCAGGAGTGGTCTGGGATATCCCCTTAAAGTGAAAGATACCTGGATCCATCATCCGGAGGAATTACTCAAAACCCTGAACGACCTGCTGGGAAAAGAAGGCACCCGTCTGGTGAACCTGGAATCTTACTGGTCCGAACAGGAGGTGGTCATCGAGCAGTTTATTGCCGGCAAAGAATTTTCCTGCATCGTCATCCGCAATGATGACGGATCGCCGGTTGCTTTGCCTCCCACGGAGATCATTAAGGGCTCAGAAGTATTTGACTACCGTTCAAAATATTTGCCAGGCTTGTCGCGGAAGGAAACTCCGATCGATTTACCGGCTGCAACCATCCAGATCATCCGGGAACATTGTGAATCGCTTTACCGGTACTTTCAGTTTAACACCTATGCCAGGATCGACGGCTTTATTGAACCGGACGGCACCATCTTGCTGAATGACCCGAATACAACCTCGGGAATGCTGCCTTCCAGCTTCTTTTTTCACCAGGCCGCAGAAATCGGGATGAACCCATCCCAGTTCCTTACGTTCATCATTCGTGCATCACTGGCGGAGCGGCTAAAGCATTGTCTGCATCCTCCGGCATACCGAACATGGATCTCAAAGCTGGATGAAGCTATTCTGGACTTGCGGAAGGATGTCAATCACAAGAAAAAAATTGCAGTCATCTTCGGAGGCTATTCTTTTGAAAGGCACATCTCGGTGGAGAGTGGCCGAAATGTATTTGAGAAGCTGTCCAGTTCCGACAAATATGAGCCTACACCTGTTTTCTTAATGGGCGATGACGAGCAGCATACCTTGTACCAAATACCGATCAATTTGCTGCTTAAAGATAATGCGGATGACATTCGCGAACGCATCGAGGAATACCTGCAAGCGCCGGAATCCTGGCATCATCCGGTCATTGACCAGATCCGTGAGGCCTGTGGGGGTCTTATTGATACCTATACCAGCGAGCACACCGTATTTGTGCCCCGGCCACTCAGCTACGATCAGCTGGCCAAAGAATTTGATGCGGTGTTTATTGCACTGCATGGAAGGCCCGGTGAGGATGGTACGGTACAGCGCAATCTTGACCGCTACCAGGTCCCTTACAATGGTTCCGGCTACGAATCCTCCCAGATCACTATCAATAAATACGAAACACTGGAGAGGCTTCGCCAGGCAGGATTTAAAACTGCCGACCAGCAACTGGTAGCCCGGGATGCATGGATGAAGGATTCCGTTAGTGTGGAAGGACAACTGAAGGCCCGTTTCGGATTCCCAATGGTTATTAAACCGGTTGATGATGGCTGTAGTTCAGCCGTCAAGGTCATCCGTGATCAGGAGCAACTGACCCATTACTTGCGGATGCTCTTCCGGGATACGGAAAACCTGGATCTGGAAAGCGCACGAGTTTTGAAATTAAAACCCAAAGAAGAATTTCCCA
The DNA here is from genome assembly GCA_020636355.1 of Lewinellaceae bacterium. GTDB lineage: Bacteria > Bacteroidota > Bacteroidia > Chitinophagales > Saprospiraceae > JAGQXC01. The sequence goes on from JACJYB010000006.1 coordinate 59,782, forward strand.
GAAAAAATCAGGCCCTGGTGGAGACCCTGATTGGCCCTGAAGGCGCATCTCATTTTATGGAGATCACCGGCGGCATGGTCACTCATTATGCGCAGGATGGTATCCGTTTTGAAGTATTTGAACCTTCCGAAGCGCTTTCCGGCGGAGAGGTCTTATCCCTGGAGGAAAAATTCCTGGCCGGAGAAGGTCAGAACATAACTCCTGCCCGTTTTGCACCAGACCAGGAACATTATGACCGGATCGCCCGGCAAGTGAAAAACGACCTGGAACGGGCCGCACGCCTATTGGGGGTTGAAGGTTATGCACGGATCGATGCTTTTGTTCGTATTTTTCCGGACGATCGCGTTGAAACGATTATAATTGAGGTCAATTCTTTACCCGGCATGACCCCCGCCACCTGTATCTTTCATCAAAGTGCCCTGAACGGGTACAAGCCTTATGAATTCATCGATCAAATTCTAGAGTACGCATTCCATGGCCAAAAAGTCGCAACCATCCGATAACGGTTCAAATAATTTTCAGTCCCTCTGGGCCATTATGTCCAGCCGCTCCTGCCTGAAGCAATTGGGTTTGATAATTGCTTTTTTGTTAGGTATGCTCTTGCTGGTATTTGGCTGGCTTAAGATCTATACCCGCCATGGACAGAAACTCGAGCTTCCTGACTACACGGAGATGAGTCTGCTGGATGCGAAAAAAGATGCCAAACGACGGGATTTCGAAATCGTGGTCGCCGATTCCGTTCACATTGTTGAAAAGCCGGGTGGCATCATCCTTCAGCAAAATCCGGTCGCACATTCTTTGGTTAAAAAAGACCGCAAAGTCTACGTCACTGTTACAAAGTACAAGCCGGATAAAATTAACCTGGAGGACCTTGGCAAGCTTTATGGAAATGCTTTTAATTCCATTCAGGATATGCTAAAAGGATACCATATCCAGGCCAGCATCCGCGACTATCGCTACGATCCATTCGGAGAAAACATCATCCTGGAGGTATGGTATAATGGGCAGGTGATCGTAAACAAAGAAGGCGTGCGCGCAAATACACAGATCGATAAAGGCGGCACCCTCGAGTTTATTCTGAGCAAATCCAATGATGCAGTGGTTAAAACCCCTAAACTGGTGTGCCTTACCTATGCGGAGTCGATCTTCATTACCAAAGGCTATCAGCTTGCTTTAAAAATGGATAAGGAATACGAATATGCGCCGGAAGATCTGGACAATGCATATGTGTACAAGCAGTATCCGAGCCCGGACAGCCGTATCCTCATGGGTGATACGGTGATCGTTTATCTGACTACCGTAAAACCGGAAGATTGTGATCAGGGCTTCATCCAGGAAGAACAATAGTCCGTCAACAACCCAGGAAAAGGATCCTCAAGTCACCCTGTAGCTTAATTACTCGCTTTCATGCAGGATTGTGGGCGGACACATCCCTGAGTCAACAGGCATAAGCCCAATATTCGTGCTTTTACCGACTGCGATGCTAGCAAATCCGGTACTTTTCGATTAATTTTAATTGGACCTCATAAAATAGCTGGCTATGGCAGGCATCATTGGATTAGGCAAATACCTTTTTATTATTCCCATGCTGGTATTCGGCATCCTCCACCTCATGAATGCCAGGGAAATGGCCGGGATGGCTCCTTTTGGAGGCCAGCTGATGGTTTACGTGTCGGGAATCGGGCTTCTGGCCGCCGCACTTAGTGTGATCATTGGAAAATACGATAAACTGGCTTGTACTCTCCTTGCCCTGATGTTGCTCATCTTCGCCCTGACCATCCACCTTCCAAATCTGCTTAATGCAGATGACCCGGCGATACAAGCCGCGTCCATGGGTAATTTCCTGAAGGACATTGGCCTGACCGGAGGAGCCCTGATGGCCGCCAAACTAGCCAAGGACGATGCGGTAATCGGATAAAATTTCCTTGCATTCGCCCAATTTCATCGACCTTAGCGCTATAAGCGATGCATTTTGCGCTATTTTATAGACTTATCATACAACGGACATGCTTATGTTGGCTGGCAACGCCAGCCGAATGGGGTATCGATTCAGGAAGTATTGGAAGATACCATTGCACTGATGCTGCAGGAACCGGTGCAAATTACCGGGTGTGGCAGGACCGACAGTGGTGTACATGCCCGTCATTATATAGCTCATCTGGATCTTCAGGGCGACCTCCCGGATCGCATGATACAGCGCCTTAACCGGATGCTTCCCCACGATATAGTTCTTCACCAGATCTATCAGGTGGCTGAGGATGCCCATGCGCGTTTCGATGCGACCCGTCGGAGCTACCGGTATTATTTATCGTTGGGTAAAGATCCTTTCAGTCCCCATATGGCCTGGCATTACCCGCATACGCATCTGGTCGACACAATACACATGCAGGAGGCTGCTGCCCTGCTGTTAAACTACCACGATTATGCGCCTTTCGTTAAATCCAACCACGATGCGGAGACCACCCTGTGTGACCTTTATAGCAGTAACTGGACGTTTGAAGATGAACAATGGATCTATCACGTCGAAGCCAACCGGTTCTTACGGGGAATGGTCCGCCTGATCGTCGGCATGTGTCTGGAGGTTGGTCAGGGCAAATTACCAATGGAAGAGGTGATCGCCAGTTTTAACGAAAAAAGGCAAGTGAGCCGGGCTTGGAGTGTACCTCCGGATGGACTGTATCTGGACCGTATCGACTATCCGCACCGGACCTCCTGGAAGGTTATCCACTAGGTACTTAAGCAGGTACCGCTATCTTCATATCCGGATACAGAGGGAATCCTTCCATGAAATCTTTAACTTCCGCGCGGATGCCACTTAATTTGCTTTCGTTCTCGGGATGCCGCACCACCTCATCGATCCAATCCACCAGGCGGGCACAGGCAGCTTCATCCAATCCACGTGTGGTAACTGCTGCCGACCCAACACGAATTCCGGAGGTAATGAACGGACTCTCCGTATCAAACGGAACCATGTTTTTGTTTACCGTAATACCAGCCAATCCAAGGGCTTCCTCAATTTGTTTTCCGGTAACGCCTTTATTGCGCAGATCGATCAGCATGAGATGATTGTCCGTTCCGCCGGAAATAATCTGATATCCTTTTTCCAGAAAAGCCTGTGCCATGCCTTGCGCATTACGGATCACCTGACTGGCATACGAGCGAAACTCCGGTTGTAAGGCTTCCCCGAAAGCTACTGCCTTGGCAGCGATAACATGCTCAAGAGGACCTCCCTGCATCCCGGGAAACACCCCGGAATTTAGGACTGCATTCATCTTTATCGGTTTCCCTTTGGTGGTTGTTCTACCCCATGGGTTATCAAAATTCTCGCCCATCAGGATCAGTCCGCCCCGAGGACCACGCAAGGTCTTATGTGTGGTGGTGCTCACGATGTGGCAATGGGGCATTGGATCGTTTAAGAGCTTTGCGGCGATCAACCCGGCCGGGTGAGCTATGTCTGCCAGCAGCAATGCACCTACTTCATCGGCGATAGCACGGAATGAGGCATAATCCCAATCCCGGGCATAAGCAGAAGCTCCGCAAACGATCAACTTTGGTTGTTCTTTTAGGGCAATAGCACGAACCTTATTCATGTCGATCCGGCCGGTAGCCTTCTCAACACCGTAGAATACCGGGCGATAAACCTTACCGCTGTAATTCACCGGTGAACCATGGGACAGGTGACCTCCATGGGACAAATCAAACCCAAGGATGGTATCTCCGGGCTGTAAGACCGCAAGAAATACAGCGGCATTCGCCTGAGCACCCGAATGTGGCTGGACATTCGCATAAACGGCGCCAAACAACTCCTTGGCCCGCTCAATGGCAATATCTTCGATCTGATCGACCACTTCACAGCCGCCGTAGTAGCGCTTCCCGGGGTAGCCTTCCGCATATTTATTGGTCAGGCAAGTACCCATGGCCTGCATGACCTGCACGCTGGTAAAGTTTTCGGAAGCGATGAGCTCTACGCCCTCCTGCTGCCGCTGCAGCTCCTGGTTGATCAGATTGAAGATGGTCGTGTCCACTGATTTTAGCTATTTGATCGGCAAAAATAGGTTTGACCTGTGAATAAACCAATGAATGGCCCGACAAATACCTGTCCAGCCGGTGGACAAATCCATTCAGATGCGGGGGTGGCAGATGTAGTACCTGGTCAACTCATGGGGCGTATGGCTAAATCCGGCGACCTTGGAGAAGGTTTCTATTTCGCCCGACTTTTTCAGAATCAGGATTTCGTCGTCCCCTTCGCGGTAGGGTGTATTGGTTTCGGAGCCTTCGATTACTAATTTAACAAAGCGATCATCGCCAAAATAGCGGACGATATCCTGCTTTAAACGATCTGCCATTCCGGATTCCATCGGCTCAAATGCGGTGATAACTTTAAAGAGTTTGCGCTCGAGGAGCCCGGTTGCCAGATAACTTAGCAGTGGGTTGTGCTGGTGGCGGACCGTCTTCTTTAACAGTCCCACAATGTCGTAGTCATCAAAAGTGGTTAACTGGTCCATAAAGGTGCGATTGTCCGGCTGATCCTGGAAAATCAGTGGATTCGAATCTCCGGACCATTGCCGGATGGCCTCACTGGCACGCGCTTCCGTAATGAACAAGCGCAGCATCTGTTCGGCGGCGATCACCGTCTTGTGCAGATAAACCTGCCAGTACATGATCTTGCGGGCAATGAGAAATTTTTCGATGGAGTATATTCCCTTTTCTTCCACCACCAGCCTGTCATCCCGCACATCGAGCATTTTGATGATCCGGTCGTAGCCGATAATCCCTTCAGCGACGCCGGTAAAATAACTGTCGCGGTTGAGGTAATCCATCCGGTCCATATCCAGTTGTCCCGAAACCAACTGGTGCAAAAATCGGTTAGGATATTGTCCGGTAAAGATTCGGATGGCCATATCAAGGGCTCCGTTGTATTTTTCATTCAAGTGATGAAAAATGCGCAATGAAATAGCCTCATGGGGCTGATTGGTGAAGATCCCTTCCAAAGCATGGGAAAAGGGGGCATGTCCGATATCATGCAGGAGGATGGCGATGCAAACCGCTTCGGCTTCGTCGTGGCTGACGGAGACGCCTTTCTGGCGCAATACTTGTATGGCTTGCTGCATCAAATGGGTCGCACCCAATGCATGATGAAAACGGGTATGCAACGCTCCGGGGTAAACGTAGTCCGAGAGGCCACACTGTTTGATCCGGCGTAATCGCTGGAATAACGGTTCTTCGATCAGGTCGTATAGCAGGTCGTACTCAAAAGAAATAAATCCGTAGACCGGATCATTGAAAATTTTACGTTTATACATGAGGAGATATACTACTGCGAAAATACAGTTCGTTTGTTAAAAGCACCTAATTTTAAACTCCCGATAAACCGGTTAAACCGTTCCAATGAGTTCTAACATCAAGATTTTATGGGCTGACGATGAGATCGATATGCTCAAACCCCAATTGTTGTTTCTGGAAAATAAAGGTTACGATGTCATCACCGTCACCAATGGTTACGACGCCCTGGAGACGCTGCAAGGACAAAATGACATAGACGTCGTCTTCCTCGATGAATCCATGCCCGGGCTTTCCGGGTTGGAAACGCTGACCCAGTTCAAGACCATGAATCCCCTGCTCCCGGTCGTCATGATCACGAAAAATGAAGCGGAAAACATCATGGAAGAGGCTATCGGGTCCCAGATCGATGATTACCTGATCAAACCTGTCAATCCCAATCAGATCCTCCTGACCCTTAAGAAAATCATTGACAACAAACGGCTGGTCCGGGAAAAAACGGCCCTGGAATACCAGCAGGAGTTCCGTCAGATCCTGATGCAGATAAATAGTGGCCCAAACTTCCAGGAATGGGTGGACATCTACCGCAATATCATTCGTTGGGAAATCAAACTGGATTCGTCCTCTTCCACAGAGATGCTGGATATCCTGACCATGCAGAAAAAGGAAGCGAACAGTGAGTTTTCCAAGTACGTTATTCGTCAGTATGAGAACTGGATGTCCGGACAGAGCGAAGCACCGGTCTTTTCCCATCAGCTCATGCGACAGAAAGTATGGCCTCATCTGAAAGACATACCCACTTTCTTTCTGCTGATGGATAATCTTCGTTACGACCAGTGGAAGATGATCGAACCCATCGTATCCGAATTGTACCGTGTCGAGGAAGAGGATTATTTCTATTCCATCCTGCCTACCGCAACCCAGTACAGCCGGAACGGGATTTTTGCCGGGTTGACCCCTTACGATATTTCCAAATCCTATCCGCAATACTGGCTGAACGACAACGAAGAAGGCGGGAAAAATCAATACGAAAAAGAGCTCCTCGGTGAACAAATCAAACGACTGATCCGCAAGCCGATCCGCTACGATTACATGAAAATCACCAATCTGAACGATGGTAAATACCTGCAGGACAATATCCTGGACTTCATGCATAACGATGTGACAGCTATCGTCTACAATTTCATTGATATGCTTTCACATGCCCGTACGGAAATGGAAGTGCTGAAAGAGCTGGCGGCAGATGAGAAGGCTTACCGCAGCCTTACCCGCTCTTGGTTCATCCACTCCCCGCTATGGGAAGCGTTGCAAAAACTGGCTGAAAAAGACGTACAGCTCTTCATAACTACGGACCACGGAACCATGCGGGTCAAGACACCGGCCCGGGTAGTTGGCGACCGTGAGACAACAACCAATCTTCGGTATAAGGTGGGTAAAAACCTGCAATACGACCGCAAAGACGTTCTGGAGTTACGCGATCCGCGCTCTGGCGGACTGCCTAGTCCAAATGTAAGTTCGACCTTCATTTTTGCAAAAGAGGATATTTACTTCCTTTATCCAAATAACTACAATTATTACAACAATTATTACCGGGATACCTTCCAGCACGGTGGTATTTCTCTGGAAGAAATCATCTGTCCGGTGATTCGCCTTAGGAGCAAGTAGGACAGCTGTTGGACAGTCACTTGTCACTTCTCAGGCTTTCTTTTGCCATTTCCAGGCTTGCCAGACGATCAGGGCGGTGATCATGCTTTCGATGAACGCTAGGAATACATAAAATGCATACCAAGCGGACAGGGACGTGACGCCAATTAAAAGCATGATGACCGTAAAAAATATTCCGCAGATCAAATTCAGGTATCTCCTGATGGCCGGCTTCAGAAAGATGGAAGCCAAAATCATCAATGCCGGGATGGTCAACAAAACCGTCGCCACGAATAATTTTAAGGGAGTATCCAATAAATTGCCCCCATTCACCAATCCTTCCACTTTTTGGGGCACATATAGCTCAAAATAATCTCCATACAGGTAGCAAAACATGACCGCTGTCTACAAGGCTGCCAGCTTTACCCGGGTATTTACTGGAAAGTTTTCGTACATCCTCTGAAAACATATTGATTTTTGAAAAACAGCCTGTCTTTCTTCCCGGATAAGTTAACGGATCAACGCTACCCCACCCGACTTACTCAACTGTTGACCGGAGCACCGGTAATCGATGCGGTAGACATACATGCCCGGATTAAGTACCTGATCGTGGTAGTATCCGTTCCAACCTTCATAGGCATTGGTCGTCGAAAATAACTTTTCCCCCAGACCACTGTAAACGGAGAATTCGATCAACTCATCAAAAACATACGGGTTTGAAATCTTGAATTCATCGTTGAGACCGTCACCGTTCGGCGTGAAGGCATTAGGTATAGCCAGATTATTGCAATCCAGCGCACTGGGATCCACTACGGTAATGATCAGAGAATCCCTGGTAATGCATCCGCTATTTTGGAAGGTGATGAAATATTGAGTGGTCTGTGCCGGAGAAATGGAGGTGTTGCCATCTGCGGGATTTGCCACGCTGGTAAACGGACTCCAACTGACCGAGGTAGCACAACTTGGCGCGATGGCCGTCTGTACGGAAGCCCCCAACAGGATGGTCGTGTCACTCGTCAACAGTTGATCGGGCCGAACATAAAGTCCCACGGCTTCCCGCAATGGCAGGGCTCGTTTATAAATACGGAGGTCATCAATGAACCCATGATAGCGGACGAGTTTACCTCCCAGGCAAGAGCTATTGGCAATTTCGAACAAGCCGTTGTTGACGATGAGGATGGGCTGGGAATTACGCTGTTCAAATTTAAGTTCTCCATTGATATACAGCCGTACGATCTTATCTTCTTTGACAAAGATGATGTGCTGCCAGCAGGCACCTGGTTCAATCTTACCGACCAGCGTCGTGTGCCGATTGTTGTTCTGAATGAATTCTACGGCTACATCGCCGGTCAACCCATTGTATGAAACGGCAAATAAACTGTCCAGGCCGCATTGATCCCGGTACGAAAACAAATCGTAGGTATTCGTCGTCGGCTCGGGTCTGAAATAAAAAGACAAGGTAACATCACCGGTAAATACGGTTTGCAGATTTCCGTCAAACTGCAGGTAATCATCTATCCCATTGAGATACAAGGATTGCCCGAAAATACCGCATTCGCATTGAGGATTGCCAAATACCTGGCCGGTAAGATTCCCCTGATCGTCCTGTGCATCACAGGCATCAAAGGTGATGTGAGCAAATAGCCCTTCAGTCGTTTGTGCAAAACTGAAATAAGTGCAACCAAGCAGCAATGCGATGGTGAAAAAACGCATCCGATAAGTATTTATTTAAATAATGAGGACAAACCGCCCAATCCTGGCAAAAGCTGTTGCATTTGGGATTGCATGGCATTGGACTCTTCTACCTGAACCTTAGCCATTGCTTCATTCAACAAGGTCACCAATAAGTCTTCCAGGTATTCCACCCCGTTCTCCTCGACCGCGGATTCGGCGATGGAAATGTTGAGGATTTCCCGGGCTGCATTCATTTCGATGGTTATCGCACCATCTGAAGATTGAACAGATACCGGGATCTTTCGCAAATTCTCTTTCATTTGCTTCTGCTGTTCCTCCAGGTTACCAAACAACTGATCTAACATCTGAAACGAAGTTTTAGTCAACAATATTTATTTTCACTAGGCACATTAGGCATGCAAACTCTGGTCCACAAGTTGGGCAACATAGACGGTGTACAAAATTAACATCAACCAACCTTCCCACCGGGAGATCCGTTTTGAAATGCAAACCAACACAAAAAGGAAGGTAACGCCGATCATAAACGGCAGGCTCCAGGATACCATATTATGCGATATCTCCAGACTTCCGAACAGTCTGGGTATTCCAATAACTGCAAAAGAATTAAAAATATTGGATCCGATCACATTTCCCACGGCAATGGCCGCTTTTCCTTTCCGGGCGGCATTCACACTCACCACCACCTCTGGCAACGAGGTTCCGAGCGCTACCAGGGTAAGGGCAATCACTTCAGGATCAATTCCGGCATAGGTGGAAATTTCACTGATGGATAAGATCGTATAGTCGGCGCCGAAATAGACCAGCGTTGCTCCAAGGATCAACAGGCCCACCGTCTGGATGGAAACCGATTCCCGCTTTCTTTTTTCCCGGGGGCTCGCCTGGAAAGAGCTCCGCAAAAAGACCAACAAGCCTCCTAGTAGTAAGAAGGCCTCCAGATAGGTCACCTGATAGTCGTAGGCCACGAAATAAAGAATAAGGCTGGACCCAAATAACATCGGCATATCGATGTCCATGACATCGTGATCCAGAATGATCTCCCGGCCAAGAATAACCGTCAGGGCAAGAACCAACAGAATATTAGTAATGTTGGAGCCAACCACATTTCCGGCAACAATGCCCGAAACCCCATCAAATACCGCCTTAATGGAGGTAGCCAGTTCCGGCAAGGACGTACCAAATGCTACGATGGTCACCCCAATGATAAAGGGCGAAATGCCGGCAGCTAGTCCGATTTTCTCTGCTGCAGAAATAAACCAATCAGAAGCCCTCAGCAATACAAACAAGCTGACAGCAAACAAGACAATATATCCAATGATTCCAAGCTCCATAGATGCCGGGCGCCTTTAGGCCGCACAAATATAACAACGCATCAGGGTATTTGTGGCGGAATGCCTGTTTACCGGAAGGAAGCTTGAACGCATTTATTCCTCCGTCCTGTCAAGCACCGCCATCATCCGGCATTCGAAGGCACCTATCTAATGTATGCGATCAAATTTCACACATCTCATTGCCGAATACTATCTTAGTGCCTTAATTCGAAATCGGTCTATGGCAAAACATAATACGGAACACGAAATGTCATTCCTGGAGCACCTGGAAGAATTGCGCTGGCATATTCTTCGAGCATTAGGAGGAACCTTCGTGATTGCCGTTATCCTGCTATTCTCTAAAAAGTTTGTCTTTGACACGCTGATATTCGGACCGGCCAACAAAGACTTCATCACTTATAAATTACTGTGTAAGATTAAGATTTGCCTTTCGCCCCCGACGCCGCATATTTATCAGCGCCTCATGGGTGAGGAATTTGTTACCCACCTGAAAGTATCTTTCTTGCTTGGACTGATCGTGGCCTTTCCATATGTCTTCTGGGAAATCTGGCAGTTCATCAAACCGGGACTTTATCCCAAAGAGCAAAAAGCAGCACGTGGGATTGTGGCTATTTGTTCCATGTTATTCTTGCTGGGCGTATTCTTTGGCTATTTCATTATTGCTCCCTTTGCCATTACCTTTCTGTTGAACTATTCGATCAGTAACCTGGTTGCCGGTACCGATGTGACGCTGGGCTCCTGGATCAACTATATGGTCATGTTTACATTACCGACCGGATTGGTGTTTGAGTTGCCCATCATCATGTATTTCTTATCCAAAGCAGGCTTGGTCTATCCGGATTCACTGCGAAAATTTCGCAAACATGCCGTCGTTGCTATTCTTATCGTAGCAGCAATTGTCACTCCTCCGGACGTCATGACCCAAATTCTTATTTCGATACCCTTGTACGCACTTTATGAGGTGAGTATCATCATCTCGGCCCGGGTGGACAAAAACCGAAAAAAGGAAGAGCTGGAAGCTGAAGCTGAAAGTGCAGTTTCCAAGTAACCCGACGGGGAATCCGAAAATAATGCTCCGGAAACTTATTTAAGCGCCTTGGTCAGCACTTGATCCAGGATCTTGCCCATAACCTCGTATCCTTTTTGGTTGGGATGCACACCATCATAAGTGTATTCCTCCAGAAGCCCGAGTCGCTGATCAACCATTGGAGTGAAATAATCCACATAGGGCAAGTCCTCTTCATCCGCGAAGGCTTTGATCATCTTATTCAGTTCAACGACTTTAGTCGAAGGATTTAGTCCGGGATGCCAGGGGAAGTCAAAAGCCGGTAAAACGCTGCATAGCACCACCTGGATTCCTGCTGCCTGGGCGAGAGCGGTCATACTCTTAATATTTCCAAAGGTTTGTTCCAGGGTCATCGGTCCGGTATTTTCAGCGATGTCGTTGATTCCGGCGAGTATGACAACAGCGCGCGGATGCAAATCCAATACATCCTGACGGAAACGCACCAACATCTGTGGCGTTGTCTGGCCGCTGATACCCCTGTTCACATAGGGCTTACCGGAAAAAAATCCAGGATCAAGATGGGACCATCCTTCCGTAATACTGTTTCCCATCAGAACGATTCGCGCAGGGTTTTTGGCTGTAAGCATCGCATTGTCTTTATCGTAACGGTGTAAGAAAGCCCAATCCTGCTGCATGCGCTGTGCACCGGGATCGACTACGTCCAGGTATTTATGCAATTGCAGCCAGTCCCCAAACCGGTCTATCCAGCGATCGGTTGGGAGCGACTGCTTTCTCATGCCGAATCCGTGACCTCCTTTTTCATACATGTGCAATTCGACCAGCTTACCGGCTTGCCTCCATGCTTCATAAATGTGCACGCTGGCCGGTGCAAGGCCCAGGTTGTCATCGGTGGCGGCAACCACGAACATAGGCGGAGCATCGGAAGGCACCCGTACCGTGTCAAGAACCGCAGCATAGACCGGCGCAGCAAAGTCTGGTCTGGATGCTTTATCAAATTGAGTGGCTGCTCCCATGGTCACCGTGCCGCCGGCAGAAAATCCCATGATTCCGATTTTGTCCGGGTCAATGGCATATTCAGCGGCATGGGCACGAACATAACGGATGGCTTCCTGGCCATCAGCAATTGCCAGAGGTATTACATCCATATTCTCCGCTTTAAATTTTTCAGGATCCTGCATCTTCTGGATTAACTCCAATACCGGATCATCGGTCTTACTATGTACCAGCCGGTATTTTAACACGAAGGCAGTCACCCCTCGCCAGGCAAGCCATTTGGCTACGTCATTTCCTTCAGAATCGATGGATAATGTCTGAAATCCGCCGCCCGGGCAAACGATCACTGCTGCACCGGTAGCACGATCAGGGTTAGCTTGGTAAACGGTCAGGGTTGGCTTCGTCACGTTGTAAACCACTTTAGTTTGAAAGAGGTTTTTTTCACTGACCCCTTCTTCCCAATTCCAGTCCTCTGATCCGGGCGCTGAACCGGGATAGAGGGACAGGACCTCCTGGGCATTTCCAGCTGCGGCCCACAAAATGCACCATCCTCCGAGCAGGGAAAATATAAATTTCTTCATAGTTCAATAGTTATGACGATTATCGTTCCGAGACTGGACAAGATAGGAATTTTTAATAGCCGCTGCAGAACCCGGCTGGAAGTAGTAACTCAAAAAAAGGGCTGCCTGATTCAGACAACCCGCATACAAAATAAGGCTTATGGAATATACTTAATCGCTGACAAGCAAGCATGCCAAATTTGAGGTTAAGCGCTTACCTCGCCATCGATGCATTCAAATATACTATCAAAAGGAGACAGAATCCAGTCTAAGAGGTACTTGTGCGGTATTACAAACCTATAACTGCACCCATTTTAGCAGCACCGGAAGCGTCATGGTCAAGGCGATCCGACAGCAAACAGGATAATTGATCTTCCCCTACCCTGGACGGTCCATCTGCTCGACCAAATGTCCTTAAAAGAATTTTTCAACTTGAAAACAACGTAAATCCATGTGGGTAAAAAGAAAAGTGCCCAGGACAGGAATCGAACCTGCACGACCTATCGATCACTACCCCCTCAAAGTAGCGCGTCTACCAGTTCCGCCACCTGGGCCAATAAATACTCCATTAATGTGGATCCCGACACGATTTGTCGGGACTGCAAATATAGCCAATTTCTGTATTTCGAGAATGCCGGATTAAGTTTCCTTCCAATTGGAACCTTTTCCAGTAGAAAATGAATTATAACGCATTATCGGTAGGAAAAAATCCCCTGCAAAAGAGAATTTGCGGTTTTGATGAATCACTGGAAAAAGGTGTTGGAATTGTTTGTCAAGGGATTTAATTTGCCCTCTTTGAATCTGGAACCGAATGCACGACATTGAACCATATTACCATTGGCTTGACCTGTACTCTGCAGCGGAGGACCCCCAGAGTCCCTTTTTTGGTCGTGAATATTCAGAATTCACCTTCAATAACCGGATTTACAATTATTACATCCATCCTCAATGGGACGATTTCGGCTCCAATACCCTTTATCTTAAGATTCTTTACGCCGATTATGCAGATGGCTACGCCATCCTGGAATTAATCGGGGAATGGAACGATGCCATCTCCAACGACATTGAGACCCTGAAACGCAATATCATTGAACCGCTTTTAGATGCCGGCATCCGGAAATTTATCCTGCTCTGTGGCAATGTGTTGAATTTTCATGGCTCCGATGACTGCTATTATGAGGAGTGGCGAGAAGAGGTCGAAGAAAATTTTGGCTGGATCTGTCTCCTTGAAACACTAGAACACGTCTGGCCGGAGATGGAAGATACCGACCTGCATTTTCATATGCACCTGGGCCCATCCTTTAACCACCTGAACTGGCGACGAATGTCTCCTGCTGCGCTGGTAGCTGCCGTAGAACAGCTTATTCAGCGGAAACCAAAAGGAGTGTATTACTAAATCTCCCGTAATCCCGGATATTATGGTTTCACCGATTCTATAGCCTGAACCCTTTTAATGGGGTCAGATGGATGTTTTTGTCGCGAATTAGCCGATAAGAAGTCTTCTGGATTTCAACGTAGCATCAATTTCTGACCAATTCTAAGATTTGCATTTGCCTTAACCCGCTGATTGCCGTTCGGTTTGAGTCAGTAACGCCTCTGCTGGCCCCGGGCCGGTATACTTCCTGATCAGCGATAAGAAGATCATGATGATCACAACATTCAGTGCTAAAACAATTCCCCATTCAAAAGGCTGCCCTACATGCTCCGGCATATCCATGGAAGGCGGCGCCGCATAGATTACTTTCCCATAATAAATGGCCAATCCGGACAGAACATAGATAGCCACAATGACCACCCAGTTTAAGGTGGGTGCCCATGGCCTTTGTGCCAGTTTTTCCGGTGTATTGTAAAGTGTCTGGAAGTAGCGGCGAGGGCCCACATCCAGATAGCGGTAAGCTACCAGCCAATAAAGCAGCATATAGTAATAAAACCAATTCACTGCAATAGATGCGACCAACACATGAAGCCCTATTTCAAAAAGGTTGCGGATCCGTACCCATTTCCCGATGAGTTTGCCAAAGGACTGCGGGTTGCGGTTGAAGTAAACGGCAAGCGGCAATGATGCCGAAAGCATTGCAATCCGCCCACCCCAATACCAGAGTTTACTCTTATAATGAAGAGCAAGGGGTCCACAAACAAAAAGATCCAGAGAGACCACAATGATGTGCATGGTAAAAATGATGATCGCCACCCGATTGCCAAAGAGCGGATTTAAAAGCTCATTCGGCTTCCGGAATCCCTGATAAATCTGATGGATCCCTACCCAGGCACCCCAAAGCAGCAGGATGGTGTAGCCAATGGTAATGACGATTGAGCCCGGAGTGACAACTGACAGATCCATACGATGACATTCTGTATAAATATAGGACTAGTTCGAGACAAACCTGAGAGGGATTTCAAAACCCAATTAAGGAACTCAAGGAATTGGTTTTTAAAAATCAGAACGCAATCAGGAGCCGGTTATCTGTTCGTTCGTCTTTCATTTCCGGATGACCATGGAGAAACCGGATGGGAGGCTAAAACAGGTTCGTTGGGTGAGGGCTTGAATTCAGACCGTCTGATCGACTTTTATCATCACCTCCGCTGATTCTGGTCAAAGGCCACCCCCTTCCATTATTTTTTTCCTAATTTTCGGCAAAATTAGCGCAACGCATATGATTCTTGGCATAGTGAAAGAAATACGGGACCGGAGAGTAGCGCTGGTGCCGGAGATGGTTGCAAAATTTAAATCCTTGGGCCTGGATATCCTGATTGAAAAGGATGCCGGTAAATCAGCTTCCTTTCCGGACAGCTTGTACGAGGAAGTTAAATTTGGTTCCCGCGACGAAGTGCTTAAGCAAGCAGATATCCTCATTTCAGCCGATCCTCTGGCAGAAGCAGACTATGCAAAAACCAAGGATAAGGCCTGGATCATCTCCATGTTTGCTCCATACTTTGATGACAGCTACGTGCAACAATTAAAATCCATGGGCAAGGAGGTTATCAGTATGGATATGATACCAAGAACGACCCTGGCTCAGGCGATGGACGTGCTTTCAAGTATGGCTTCCATTGCAGGTTACCGGGCTGTATTGGTGGCTGCTGAGCACTTACCCCGTTATTTCCCAATGCTGATTACCGCAGCCGGATCGATCCGACCATCCAGAGTGCTTGTTCTGGGAGCCGGAGTGGCCGGACTTCAGGCCATAGCCACCGCACGCCGTCTGGGCGCTGCCGTGGAAGCTTTTGATACCCGTGCTGCAGCCAAGGAAGAAGTTTTATCATTGGGTGCGAAGTTTATAGAAGTCGAAGGCGCGAAAGATGACACCGCAGCAGGCGGATATGCCGTAGAACAGTCGGAGGAATTCCTGCAAAAACAACGGGCGCTGGTTCAGGAACGGGCCTCAAAGTCCGATGTCATCATCACGACCGCTCAGGTCCGGGGAAGGAAAGCTCCGCTGCTCGTTCCGGAAGAAACCCTGTTGAAAATGAAGCCCGGATCAGTAGTCGTCGATCTGGCCGCGTCGACCGGAGGCAACTGTGCACTGACGGAAGATGGTAAAGTCGTCCACAAACACGGCATTACCATCGTTGGAAATTCCAATCTGGCTGCCGACATGCCCCAGGACGCCAGCTTCCTGATAAGCAATAACATATTCAATTTTTTCAAAATATTTATTCAGGATGGAAAGGTGGTTGAAGACAAAAGCCACGAAATCATCCATTCTGCCTGGCTGACCAAAAACACCTAAATCATATGTTGGAATCCATTGCTCAATTTTACCAGGACTATCAATTACTGATTTGGTTGCTGGTATTTGCCATTCTGTTGGGATTTGAGGTTATCGCCAAAGTTCCAACCGTATTGCATACCCCACTGATGTCCGGCGCAAACGCCATAAGTGGCATCGTCATCATTGGTGCGATACTGCTGGTGCGAGAAACACCATCCGACGAATACCTTACGTTAACCCTCGGATTAATAGCAGTTGTACTTGGAATGATCAACGTCATGGGTGGCTTTGCAGTCACCAACCGGATGCTGGAAATGTTTAAGAAAAAGAAAAGCGAATAACCATGGGAGGATTGTGGGTTGATTTCGGATACCTGATTGGTGCAACTTTGTTCATCATCGGGCTGCGCAAACTAAGTTCACCAGCGACCGCTCGTGACGGTAATCTCTGGGCGGCAGCAGGAATGGGTATTGCCATCATACTGGCCATGGTAGAACCAATAAGTGGATTTGGTAACTACCCGTGGATATTCGGGGGACTGATCATCGGTGGAATACTGGGATGGCTCATGGCCATGAAAGTCCAGATGACTGCCATGCCACAGCTGGTATCGCTGTTTAACGGATTTGGAGGAGCTTGTGCCGTTCTGCTTGCTATGGTGGAACTAAACAATGGCTATGAAAACCAAACCTTTACCCAGGGTTCTATCCTGATCGGCATGCTTACGCTCGTTATCGGTGGTGTTGCATTTACCGGTAGTGTGCTTGCGTTCCTGAAGCTGGACGGACGGGTGAATGATAAAAATGTAACCCTTCCAGGGCATACGTACATCAATATCGCTTTTGGTCTGATTACCATTGCCGGACTGATCTATTTCACCATCTACCCGGATAAATTTAATGGAACCGCATTGGCCATTTCCATCGTTTGGTCATTGGTTTATGGTTGGTCATTTGTGGCACCGATCGGTGGAGCAGATATGCCAGTCGTTATCTCTCTCCTTAACTCCTTCTCCGGACTTAGTGGTGCGGCAGCGGGATTGATCTACGGTAACCGCATGATGCTCATCGGTGGTATCCTGGTAGGTGCCTCTGGTACCATCCTTACCATTCTGATGTGTAATGCGATGAACCGCAGTTTGTGGAATGTGATCATCGGTGGCTTTGGCGGCGGTGGTACCAGTTCCTCCGGTGCCGACGGGGAAGTACGGGAAATTTCTGTCAATGACGCAGCAATACTGCTTTATTATGCGGACTCGGTCGTCTTTGTTCCCGGTTATGGCCTGGCCGTAGCACAAGCCCAAAAAACGGTCAAAGAACTTGATGATTTGCTGGAAGCAAACGGTGTTGAAGTACGATATGCCATACACCCGGTTGCAGGCCGTATGCCCGGTCACATGAACGTACTCCTTGCAGAAGCAGATGTACCCTATCCAAAATTGCTGGATCTTGATGATGCCAACAGTTTCCTTAACCAGGCAACTGTTGCAGTGATCATCGGAGCTAACGACGTGGTAAACCCTGCAGCCGAAACCGATCCGGGTAGTCCAATCTACGGCATGCCCGTCCTTAAAGTTTGGAATGCACAACACGTCATCGTGATGAAACGAAGCATGGCTGCCGGTTATGCAGGTATCCAAAACCCATTGTTCTTCCATCCGAAAAACCGGATGCTCTTTGGTGATGCCAAGAAAAGACTGCAAGATCTGGTCACAGAAGTGAAAGGTATGGGATAAATTGCGTGTAAAGTCCATACGCAACCATGAAGTATCGTAACATTTATGTAGCTGCCACCGGTCAGCATGTAGGAAAAACAACCAGCACCCTCGGTCTCGTAGCTTCTTTTAAGCAAAGAGGCCTCGGCGTAGGCTATTGCAAGCCCGTAGGTCAGAAATTTCTTGACATTCAAAACCTTCGCGTCGATAAAGACACCCTTCTTTTTGCTGATTTGATTCACTTTGAACTGAATCCGGATCTCCACAGTCCGATCATCTTAGGGGCAGGAGCTACCGCCACCTATCTGGATCACCCAACCCCGGAATTACTACGGGATCGCCTCTTGCATGCTTCCCATGCACTGAGCGCTAGCAACGAGGTGGTTATTTATGAAGGAACAGGCCACCCCGGGGTAGGCAGCGTCGCCGATCTTTCCAATGCCGACGTAGCCAAACTGCTGGATGCAGGTGTAGTCATGATTGTCGAAGGCGGGATTGGCAGCACCATTGATAAAATGAATATGTGTCTGGCCCTTTTCCGCGAGAAAAATGTGCCTATCCTTGGCGTCATTGTCAATAAGGTGCTTCCGGACAAAATGGATAAAATCCGGCACTACCTGCAGCTCAAACTGGATCGCATGGGCCTTCCACTGCTTGGCTTGATGCCCTACGACCGCTCGCTGGCATTTCCGCTGATGAAATCAGTAGCCGATGCCATCAATGGCGAGGTTATCTACAACAACCAGCAGATGGATAACAAGGTGGAAGACATCATTGCTGGATCACTAATCGATATGAAGGAGCTGAAAAGCTCCAATAACCTGCTACTCGTGGTCTCTACCACTACCCTAGAAAAAGCCATCAAAAAAATCGAATTTTTCTCCAAGATGCTCAAACTGAATGAAAGCCCATTAGCAGGTATTGTGGCGACCGGAGATGGTGACCTTCATTCAAAAGTAAAAAAGTACGTCCTTCAACACCGGATCCCGCTGGTGCGCACCCAACTGGATTCGTATGGATCTGTGCTAAAAATCAGCCGGATTGAGGTCAAAATCAACCTGCAAACACCCTGGAAGATCCAGCGGGCCATTGAATTGATTCAGGAGAATGTAGATTTGGATAAAATATTGAACCAAATCGAACAATAATGAGTAGATATATATAGTTTTTATGGTATTACCATTGTGTAATACCACAATTTGATATAAATTACCGATTGGGAAAATAGGTGGAATCGCAGCCCCGCATCAACTAGTGAGAATAATTAATTGGGGCTGCTTTTTTATTTAACGCCCGATCGTTCCCTCCCGCTGCTTTTTTACCAAAATTTTTTTTCTGCCCGCCTGATCCAGGCGTCCTGATGCAAGACCATGGCATGCAATTGCCCTTCACGCACTTGATGCCTTCTTACCTGAAGCCAGCGGCGGAAAGACGGCAAATCCTCCAATGATATGATTTCCGGAACTGCCTGCTCCATATAGTCCAATAAAAAAGTAAGCATGCGGGCATCTTTGGCCGGCACTTTCCACGGTGAGGCATGCATGGCAACGTCATAAGGACCGGAAATGGTCGCCAATAATGGTTCCAGTGACCGACCCAAAGCGTATCCGGTGGATTGCTCGCGCTCCATATGCGCCTCGTAAGCAGCAATAAAGCGCTGGTCCTCAGGCAATCCAGGAAAAAATTCCATGCCAGAATAATTAATACTTGACATTAAAGGAAGGTCATTCGCCCAGACATAATCCAAAAGATCGACCACTTGGCGGGCGGTGAGTACATCCAGCAATGCATTACACAGCAGCAGATCAGGAGGAGGTTGTTGGCGCAGATAAGTTAGAAAATCCTGGTGCATATAGCGCGCCGATACCCCATCCGGTAAGTGCTCCAGCCAAATGGAGCCCTGGGCAATGAGACTTTCATCAATCTCAACCAATGTCCAGTCTTGTGCCCCGTTGATTCGTTTGCTCCAGAAACGTAGATTGGAACCCAATCCCGCTCCCAGGTCAACAATCCGGTAAATTTTTCGGGGATACTGCTCTATCCATTGGAGCAAAGGCAAAGCCCACCGTGCTTCCGCATCGTATTCGTATCGATGTTGCAACCACTCGATCCGGTATCCAATGGCACTCATCGGCTCGAATATCGGATCAGGGTTTCGGCCAACTGCTGGTAGGAAGATGAAGTGCGTTCGACGCTTGGTTGTTCGTCCTGCACATACAAATGACCTGCCCACCATTGTTCTGTTGCCGCTACCAACGCCTCCATATCATCAACAACCCATCCGTCTATGCCCTGGCGCACCAGTTTGCCGGCATAACCACCTTGCAGGCACAATACCGGGACACCGGAAGCGAGGGCTTCCTGAATGGCTATACCAAAGGTTTCCATGGATGAAGCACTGACAAATAAAGCGGCACCTTGCAACCAGTCGGGAATTTCTTCATGAGATACAGTTCCTAAAAAATGGACCTGATCCCGGAGTATTTCATTGCTACTGGCTATGGCTTTACAGGCTGCGGCATATTCCGGTTCAAGCTCCATAGAGCCTATGATCACAATGCGGACGGGAATCTCAGCCGAAGTCAGGCTCAAGCCGCGGAGGTAATCCAGAATACCTTTTCTGGGTATCAGATTTCCTACCATCAGCAGATAGGGCTGCAACGCCCGTTGAGCGGCTCCCGTTTTCCCACGAAGAAGGAGCAATGGGGGTTCCAGAACCCAAATGGTATTCCTGACACCGTGATCCGTCAGGTAGTTTTGGGTAAACGGGCTGGTGACCAGCAAGACGTCAAACTTGGCAAGTTGGCTAAGTTCTCCAGCCAGTATACCTGATTGATCAGCTTCCAGGCTGGCCAGGTGATGAACCAATAACATGGATCTGGTGGTGACCGGCAATAGCACATCCAGATGCACGCGGTCCAATTGCGGTAGATAGATGGAGTCAAAAACAACCCAGTCGGGTATCCAACGCATGGCGTGCGCTTTCCATCCTTCCCACTCAGTCATCACCACTTCCTCCCCTTCCTCCTTCAAGGCAGCGAGCAAATGACCATTATAGACATTTCCTCCGGATGGAAAAGATCCCGGATCAGGAATAATCCACAGCCATTTCATGCGACTACTCCTTCATAACCAGCCCAGGCTAGATGACTCTCACCCAGGGTAACGGCCATTTTCCCTTTGAATGAATCCCGGATTTTTAATGCTATCCGGTCAAAGATCACTCTGGACAAGTATTCTGTAGTTGTCAATTGATTTTGAAATTCGGGTACATCATCCAGGTTTTGGTAATTCAAGGGTTCCAAAACCTCCCGGAGGACCTGATGGGCAAGCCCGATATCAAGCACTACGTTCATCTCGTCCAGTGCAGATTGATAAAAGGTGACGTCGACTATGTAGGTAGCCCCGTGCATCTTTTGGGCCGGACCAAATCCCGGATGCTGCAGGGAGTGGGCGATCATAATGTGGTCTCTGATGCGTACATGGTACATGGTGTGTCTTTGTTTTTCTTGCCGTGAATTACCGGTACCGCACCATAAAGGTCAGGAATTCTTTTCGATCCGAGCGCAAGCTATTGAATAAATCAGCTAATCCGGCAAAAGGAACTTCATGGGTTAGGTAGTCGTCCAGTGTAGGATCTTGCAACAGGTCCCAAACCAGGGAACTCCGTCGTTCAAAGTCCCAGCGTGCCAGATGGTCCGCCGGCAAATGTGCCACCTGCGATGAGACGATTTGCTTGCGTTGACTATGAAAGGTCTGCCCAAGGTGCAGGGTTACCGGTTCTATGCCATACCAGCTCAATTCCACCAGCCGGCCTTCAAAGCCCAGCAGATCCAAACCTTTTTGCATCGCCTGACCGTGTCTGGTTGTGTTAAATGCAACGTCGTAAGTAACGTCAAGTCCGTCCGACCAGAGTTTGACATCGTGCTCGCGAGCCCACTGCCGACGCCAGGGATTCTCCTCAATCACAGCAACCTGTACGCCCGGTATCCGCGACAGAACCCGCCAAAGCATGGATCCAAGGAGCCCAAACCCCAGGATCAGTACCCGATCACCAATAGCAACCCGCCCGTCCCAGATGGCATTGACGATGGTCTCCACGGTAGGAAATAATACAGCGCGCCTGGGGTGAACGCCAGATGGTATAAATCGGACATCTTCCGCTTTGACCACACACTGATCCTGGTGTGGATGCATTACATGCACCCATTGGTCACGATGCGAATCAGGTGCTACTATTTTTCCAACCAATGAGTATCCGTATTTAACGGGAAATGGAAAAGTTCCCTGCATGTAGGGAACCTGCATGACCTGATTGAGCGTCTCCGGGACCCGTCCGGTTGCCACCAGCCATTCGGTTCCTAAACTGATGAGGGAATAATAGGATTGAATGACCAGTTCATCTTCTTTGGGTACAGGCAAAGTTTCCTCCCGCATTGCAGAAGTTGACTCCGAAAGGTGCCAGAGCGCATTAGCAAAAAATGTCTCTTTCAATGATTCAAATTGACTTTATCACCCAGAATGTCTGTCTGGTGAAGATACGGAATAAGGTTTTGACAAATAGCCCTGGCACCCGCGGCTTTCGGGATCATTTAAAATGTTTTGGAGGATGTGTTCCAATCAGCCCGGCATTGGAATCAAAGCCAAATAAGCGTTATCTTCGCAGATCACATGAGAAATAATCAACATATGAGAAAATGCGGTTTGCTTTCCGTCTTTTGGCTATCCCTTACATTTTCTTTTGGCCAAACACCGGCAGAGACGTTTTTAAGTCAATACGATGACCGGACGCAACAGGTTATCCTAGAGACGCTGACACAAGCTTTCGTATCCTGGACAATACCTCCTGCAGCTGCAGGCTACCTGCGTCCCTACGAGTCTTCTTATCATCTGCTGGCAGACCTGAATGCCGCCAGCTCTCTGTCCAGGGATCAGGTATTTGCCCTAGCCCGATACGTGCTGGACACGCTCACCGATGACCAGTTGACAGAGATAGCTACTCAGGTTGACGCAGAAGAAATTTTTTCTCAGGAATTTCTAAATAAGTATGGATCATTTTCGATGCTTCTCCACCAGGTTTATGCTACCGGCAAGGTAGCTGATTCCATTCAGGTCGTCGAAGGGGCATATGAACTCGGTATCGTAGCTGGTACGTTGACATTTGATCGATTAACCTTGCTCCAAACCCTGAAAGGCCAACTTTCCGCAGCCCAACTGGAATACTTATCCGTTTCTTTCGATCAAGCCCTGGCTATAACACCGGACACCTTGAATGAAAGGTTGAGTGATTTTTATGGAATGTTTACCGATGAACGCCTGGAGCGGGTACAGTATTTCGCAGCCATCTTTATGTCCTTTCTACAGGATCATGAAGCCCTGTCACGGACGGATCTGTTGCCCTTTTGGGGTTGGTCCTATTTTAAGGATTACAACACTGATGGGACATTAAGTGCAGAAGCTCTCGGTAATACCATACTGGAGACCTTCTCTCAGGAACAATTGACCCTGCTTGGATTTGTCGTGCCTCAACTGATGCAAATGGATGCTGTTCTCGCAAAACCGGACCAGGGACTGATCACCGGACTAAATACTTTGAAACAAACCGGTGGGATTGACGACACGCAATATTTTGAAGACATCACGGAGTGGTATCTCAACCTTGGTTTGCAGGCCAGAATCCTGTCGCCTTTTTTCGCTTCATCCTTATGCGGACTTACCGATGGGCAGACCGATGTGTTGGCGGGATTAACCTCTCTGGATCTTCTACTGGCTTATAAATCCGCTTGTCCTGTCAGTTCTGTTCATGAATTAACCACCTTCCCACTGGAGGTCTATCCCAATCCGGCCAATGATCTCATTCATCTTTCCATGGACCTGGTGGGTACCGGATCGGTTGGAATCCGTATCTGGAATACGCAGGGACAACTGGTTATGCAGAAAGAATATCAATATCTTCCTGCCACTCTGGATATAAAACAATTACCTGCAGGTATGCTTTTTCTGCAAATCGATGCGGGAAACGATCATTACCTGGGGAAGGTGATCAAAGAATAACCCCTTACAAGGAAATGTCCGGGAATCAACGGGAATTCTCAGGACTGGATTTTATCTTACAACCCGGAGCTAAAACCTAAATATCATGACACTTAAACAACTCATTAAACTCGAAGATAAAGCCAAGGAAGTGTGGGTCATCAGTCCGGGCCTGCACTACGATACGGAAGTAAAGGATTTTTCCGAATTAGTCAGTGTGAATCTGGGGGAGAAAACCAAATACCGTTATATCGTACCTGCCTCGAAGGACATCGAAAAAAACATGAAGACTTATCAGAAGCTCTATAATGTTTCTGATGACGAGATGGAACAGAATTTCCTGCTTCTGCCGGATAATGAGTTTGTACCATTCATCATGGAAACGGCCATCTACGATGCTTCCACCGATTGCATTGCCTGTGCTACTCCGGCGTCAGAGGACGGGCTGGGTGTCATTCGCTTCAATGGGGAGACCTCAAAAAAGCTGGCCAAAGACTTCAAAACCCTCTGGAAAAGGTACAAGCGAAAGAATCCATGAGATGAGAGATTCGACGCTAGACGTTAGATGATAGACGCTAGAAATCCAGCCTCTAGTGTCTAGTGTCTAATAAAATAAAAAGAGCGTGTGCAAAACCTGCGGCACACGCCCTTAGTAAAATCAACTGTAAAAAAATTAGGTTCTGAGCGAAACTAGCGGTAAATCGTTTTAGAGCGGTATTTCCCATCAGCAGCTACGGTCACATCGTAGGTTCCCTTTCCGAAGTCCTCCAGAACGAAGCGGTAAATTTTACCAGGCAGAATTTCCTGCTTCAGGTATGCTTTTGCATCGTCCTTGATTTCAAGATTCATAGCTGTTACATTGCTCAACCGGGTATCAACCAGAATCGAACCGCCGGTTTGTAGAATTTCCGGGAACAATACCGTCTCGGTGGACCCACTCACGATGGTAGCTTTACCATTGGTGATGTCCAGCTTCTGAGAAATAAATACATGGTCATTGTCCATTTCCACGTCATATCTTCCTTCTTCCAGGTGACGCAGGTTGAACAATTTGTTATTGGCTTTCGGACTTACCTTTTCGGACCAGACCAAGCCACCATTAGCGTCCCAGATCCGTACCTGAGTCTCATCCTGTAACTCCTGAGTTTGCAGAATGAAAGCGGGGAATGCGGAATGCTGGGGTACAACCAGGATCGAATCCAGGTTGCTGGCGCGTGCTACCAGCGTGGTAGCCAACAGGCCTAAAATGAATGCAGTTTTTCCGATAAATGATTTCATGATTCAAAAATTTTAAATGATACTGCAAATTTAAGCTCGTCTAAATCCTGTGATCTAGGTCAGAATTGATCACTTGTAATGCAATTTTAACCCCGCTTAAACGATATTAACCGAATATGCGTTAATTTTGCAGAACACAGCCTATGAAAGCATTACTTGAGAAGATTGAACCAAACTTCGGAAGCTCCTTTACCATCCGGCAGTTTGAAAATCAGTTCCTGTTTAAGGATCCCGTATGGCACTTCCACCCGGAGTATGAAATTGTTTATGTATCCAATGGCAAAGGCAAAAGACACATCGGCAATCATATTTCATATTACCAGGATGGCGATCTCATCTTCCTGGGACCCAATTTGCCGCATTTCGGGTTCACCCAGGAGCGACACGACGGACACAAGGAAGTAGTGGTCCAGATGAAACCGGATTTTCTTGGTGTCCAATTCATTCAAAAGCCCGAATTAGCTGACATTCGCCGGCTGATGGAGCGGTCCCGGAGTGGTTTATCTTATTATGGCCCTATCCGCCATGAAATTGGCAAACGCCTGATCAAATTGACGCAGGCATCCCCCTTTGAGAAATTGATCGGTTTGCTGGATATTCTGAACGAACTGGCGACGAGCAACGACTATGAAAACCTGCATGCCAATGGGTTTACCCTCGATGTCATGGTCGAGGATGAGGAACGAATCCAGCAAGTCTATAAGTACGTACAACAGCATTTCCGGGATAACATTACGCTCGAAGAGATTTCACAGGAGACCAATTTTACCGTTCCGGCATTTTGCCGTTTCTTTAAAAAACTGACCAATCAAACCTTCACGCAATTTGTCAACGAATTCCGGGTAGGCAATGCCTGCAATCAACTGCAGGAGTCGGACGCATTAATCAGTGAAATTGCGCTCACCTGTGGATTCCATAACCTGGCACATTTCAACAAACAATTTCAACGCATTACCGGAAAAACACCCAGTGAATACAAGCGACAAATGAAGCCGGTGGTCCATTTTTCGGTCGTGGACGAATCCTGAGGTAAATTTGAATACCTTTCTTTGGTTTTAAACGAAAAAGGAATCAACCGGCGTTGTATAGTCATTTGGACCAAGAACTTCCGATATTCCGGGGCTTTCATCGATTGCTGACCGCGTATGTCGTAAAGTACTGGTAAATTGAGCACCGTTAGCATTCCGACAATTACAACAATTATGAAAAAAATATTCTGGTTTATAGCCCTGGTAACCCTGCTGGTAACCACTTCTTGTTCGAATTATACGGAGGAATTGTGGATCAATAAAGATGGTTCCGGGAGTTCTGAAGTTACCCGCGATATGGGAGAAATGTTGCCCCTGCTCCAACTGGCTATGCTATCAGGAGGTGACGAAGAAAAATCCGATTCTTCCGGCAATATGGGTATGAAGATGGCCAAATCGGTCGCCCAGTCCATCCTGGATCGCGGGCAGATCGACACCACCATTGTCGTGGCGGATCTGGTCAAGTCGGTCATAAACAAGGATAAACAGGACCAGTTCTCAATAACCAGGATACGTGAAGAACTGGCCCAGTCTTCGGACATCTCCAGTGACGATAAAAAAATGTTCGGTCAAATCCTGGAAGAAGTTCTGACAACCCGTATCCGTTTTCAGCTGGATACAGATAAAGATCTCCTCCGCCTCACCACCAAACAGTCATTTTCAAGTGTGGAGAACCGGATCGCAGGTTCTATGGGTAAAATCTTTGAGCTTATCAATAAGTTTATGCCTGATGAAGCAGGTAAAACCCAGGAATACATGGATATGGCCAAGACTTTCAAGAACAGTGCTCCAATCTATACTTTCTCCGATAAATCTTTCTCCATCCATCGCAGCGGCCTGGACCTGAGTTCCGGCGGTGAGCGTGTGGAACAAAGTGAACAAATGGCGAAAGGTTTTCTAGGTGAAAGCAAGTACCGGATGATCATCCATGTCCCAGGCAAGGTTAAGTCTGTCAATGTACCAGGTGCCACCATCTCCAAGAACACGGTGACCTGGGAGATACCGTTAACCGATCTGATCGAGGCCAATAAGAACCTGGACATAAACATCGACTATAAAGGCCAACGGAAATACCGCACGATCGCACCGACCTGGTAAGTAAAAGGGAGAGCCGCAGAGATAGCACAGAGAACCACCGAGGGGTATCGTATAGGATTAAGTTATCTGGAGTTGTACAGAGCAGCCCGATCTGCATCATTTAGATCAGAAACGGGTTTCTATCGGATGTAATAAAATTCAATACTTACCGTACCATCCTGATCCATGCATTCAGGTGTACTGGTGCGGAAGGAGAGTTCCTCTTCATACCAATCGCCCGTAACCAACGTATCGGTCTTGCCTGCAAAAATGAAATGGTCGGCATCACGGCCTCGCACCTGCGTATTAAGTTCAAAAGGGCAAGAAAAATCACCTTGTACGGATAAAGCCAGTTTATAGGTACCTCGTGGTGGGGTAAATGCCTCATCAAACAACTGGGGTAATTTACACGACCAACGCTGCCCACACCCAGCTAACAGCATACACAGAAAAAGCACGATGGGTTTTTTCATCGGAAATACCTGCAATTTATCGTTAACAGGATTCATTTGCTCAGCGGTTTGGCGTACAGAAGGTTTGAGATCTTTCAGATGAAAATCAGTAATTTACCCTGCTCAAACACAAAAGACATGTCCCGAATTCTGACTTTAACGGTTTTGCTCTTCTCCTTTCTGACCCTCACCGCTCAGCCCGATCCGAATAAAATAGATCAATTGATTGCGGAAGCCCAACAGGCATACGGGGTCCCCGGCATGGCCGTAGGCATCACCTATCAGGGAAAGACCTTTCTGGCAAAAGGATATGGTGTAAAGGAAGTGGGAAAACCGGGACCAGTGGATGAAAATACCTTGTTCGCCATTGCTTCCAACACCAAAGCGTTTATTGGTACGATGATCGGCATGCTGGTCGAAGAAGGAAAATTAAACTGGAACGACCCGGTTCACCGATACCTCCCTTATTTTGAGCTAAAAGATCCTGCCGCCAATGAACTACTGACGATCCGGGATCTGCTCTGCCACCGTGCCGGATTAGGCACTTTTTCCGGCGATGTCCTATGGTATAAATCCGAACGGTCCGCCGAGGAAGTCCTTAAACAGGTAAAAGCATTGGAACCAGCCTATCCTTTTCGCGACGGCTATGGCTATTCCAACCTGATGTTCATCGCAGCCGGGGAAGTGATCAAAGCAGTGACCGGAAAAACCTGGCATGAACTGGCGCAGGAAAAGATCTGGACACCGATTGGCATGGATCGGACCATCTGGTCGGTTGATATGCTGGCCGATAATTTTGCTATGCCGCACAAACCCCAACCGGATGGACCAGATCAATCCATCCCCTGGGTTAATTGGGACAATATGGGTGCCGCCGGGGGTATCATTTCTTCCGCTAAGGATATGATCCGTTGGATGCAATTGCATTTACAGGGAGGTAAGTGGGAAGATCAACCCGTCTATCCGGTATCGATCCAGGCCCAAACCATGCAGCCGAATAACAGTTTCAGATTATCTGCTAATGCCCTGAAAGCAATGCCGGAAAGGACCTATTCGGGGTATGGGCTCGGATGGGGATTGATGGATTATGCGGGACATTGGGTGGTCAGCCATGGTGGCGGATACGATGGCATGTATTCCAAGGTCATGATGGTGCCGGATATGCAGTTGGGGATCGTCATCCTTACCAACACCATGAAAGGAATCAGTAATCCACTCAGCTACGAACTGTTGGATCTGTTCCGGGGTTCAACCGGGCGAGACTGGATCCAAGAAGGACTGGAAGGAGAAACCGCCAATCGCAAACGGCTGGCCGACCGGCTGGCGGAACGCACCGAGCACCGAGTTTTGGGCACGAAACCGGACTTTAATCCTGAAGATGCCGCCGGCCACTACGAAGATGAATTGTACGGCAGTCTGGAAGTAACCTGGGATGGTAAGACGATGGAACTGCATTTCGGTCAGGCCCCCCACCTGGATGCCACCCTCACGCACTGGCATTTCAATACCTACCAAATCACCTGGCACGAGCCACAGGCCTGGTTCAGCTTCGGCACAGTGCAATTCACACTCGATAACCAGGGGAAAGTCCATGGTATGGAGTTCGATATACC
Source organism: Lewinellaceae bacterium (assembly GCA_020636355.1). Classification (GTDB taxonomy): domain Bacteria; phylum Bacteroidota; class Bacteroidia; order Chitinophagales; family Saprospiraceae; genus JAGQXC01. Next base: position 89,217 of record JACJYB010000006.1, read on the forward strand.
GAATGATGATATCTTCTTTGAAGAAATTCATGCGGAGAAGGAATAACGTCAATACATGTTTTCGTACTTACTTGTTTAGGTGCTGAGGATAAAGCGGGTCAGTGTTTTGGAGGGGTAAACACTAAGGAATAGTGCCCACGAGTGTACTAAGGAGTTTTTATTTGAAGCTGCGTCAGCCAGCTGTGAGTTCTTTCCACGATAACCCAATAAAGTTTATCTAGAAAACCTTTAGTGCCCTAAGTGTCCTTTGTGCCTGGGTGGTAAATGGATCTACCTTTGGTACTTCTGCTACTTCTGCTACATTTTTTTACCTCTTCTACCTGATCAACGTCACATCCCCACGATACATGATGCGCGCACCGTCACGGAAGGTCACATCCACGACATACACGTAAACGCCGGGATTCATAACCCGGTTGTTGACACGGCCATCCCATCCTTCTGTCCCCCCAAAACTTGGGGTCAGATTCTCGCGGTCAAAGAGGACATTGCCCCAGCGGTCAAATACCCGCATGGAGTTGATAGCGGTGACCCCGGTGCCGGTGAACACCTGAAACAGATCATTACGACCATCGTCATTCGGAGAAAAGGCGTTTGGAATAAATACGTGCCGGATCAACCGGACACTGACCGGAATAGCTGCGGTCTGCATGCAGCCGGTAGCATCGGTCACAATCAGGGTATAGGTACGGTTGGTACTTGGGGCCAGTAAGACCGAAGAACAATCCTGCGTAGTGCAATTCAGTTCATCCATCGGATCCCATACGTAATCGACAATGGGGAACATTCCCGTTACGACAGGGGTAAGGACCAGGCTATCTCCGAGATCGATGACAATGTCGCCGCCGTGGTCGATCTGGATCTCCGCAGGTTCTACCAAAACCAGGGTGGTATCCAGGAAACATCCCAGCTTATCGGTGATGCGAATCGAATAAGTACCGGCTCCAAGGCTGGCTCCATTGGTGGTTTCTACCGGAGGAGCTCCATTGACACTGTACATGTAATTGGTGGGTTCATTACCGCCGGTGACATTGGCAAATTCGACCAGCGTCTTATCACCAAAACAAGGGATCGAGTCGATGGGAGCGAAAGCTAACGAAAGAGGAAGCGGACCGTCCAGATGATACGACAAGGTATCCGTGCACCCCTGTGCATCCGTAACCCGGACCACATACAAACCGGTATCCAGCCCGGTAGCAATTTCCGCATCCGTCAGGCCATTGCTCCAGACAATGGTCCGGTTGCCCGGGTTCCCTCCTGAAATGGTCAGGGCAATACGCCCATTATTCTGATCGGCACAAGTCTCGCCGGTCGTAGCCGAAGCATCTACACCAACAATCAATGAATCGGGCTGCTGGATGGTAACAAACAGGCTGTCCCTGCAATCATTGGCATCGCGCACCAGTGCTTTATACCGGCCTGCCGGCACATTGGTCAGGGTGGTACCGATGGTAGAAGATGCCGGCCACAGCACCGAATATCCGGGTTTCCCTCCCTGGATGGCGATGGTAGCGCTACCATTTGCCAGGCCGTTGCAAGTGACATCGGTGATCAGCGAATTCGCCAGGTCCAACCGGATCGAGTCCGGACTGAGAATCTGAACGGAATCAAGTTGCTGGCAATTATTTTGATCCACAACCGTCACCGTATGCCAACCTGCCGCGAGGTTGGTAGCCCGGTCGGTCGTCGAGTTATTATCCCATAGATAAACATAGGTCGGTAGTCCATTGGTCACAAAAACCCGTGCTGCTCCGTCCGTGGTTCCGGCACAGCTTGCGCTATCCACTTCCGCAAAGGTGAGGATCATAGCTGCCGGCTCACTCAGGACGGTATCCGCCGTATAGACCGGACAGTTGTTGGCATCGGTGACCGAGACGGAGTACGCTCCGGCCGGGATAGCCGGCAGAAGCGGATTATTGGTACCATTGGGATTGGACCAGGAATACGAATAAGGGCCGGTACCGCCCATCACCTGAATGCTCAGCGAGCCATTGGCCTGACCGGCACACGAAGGCTCGGTGGTAATGAAGGAATGACTCATCATCGGTGGTCCCGCCAGCAGTACGCTATCAGTGCTCATGCAGCCACCGGCGTTAACGGTGACCCGATAAGTTCCCGCCATCAGGTTTTGGATGGCATTGGACGTAGCCCCGGTACTCCAGGTCAGATTATCAATGGTCACCCCTGGCCCGGTCACTACGGACAATGCGCCGTCACTGCCGCCGGGACAGGAAATGTTATTCGTGGTATCGATGGTGAAATCTACCCGGTCCCGGGTGACTACAAAAGGGTCAAAAGTTGCGGTGCAACCATTCTTATCGGTCACTGTGACGCTGTAAGAACCTTCTGTTAGCCCGGTTGCATTGATGGTGCTGGCCCCGTTGCTCCAATTATAACTATAAGGCATTGTCCCGCCTTGCATCACCAGCCGTACTTCTCCATTTCCCGGAGAGGTACAGGACTCTCCGATGATGGCACTGCTGGTTGTGTCCAGGAGTTCAGGTTCGGGCATATCAAAGAACAAGGAGTCCTTACAGCCGGCCTGATCAGAAGCCACGGCAACATAAGACCCCCCGTATAAGTTGGTAAAGGTCGATGAGTTGGTACTTGTTGTTCCGTTAGGAAAAACCAGCCGGTAATCAATGGCACCGGTAGGGGTTCCCTTTATCGCTTGATAGCTCAGTGAAACACTTCCATCAGCCTGGCCGAAACAACTGATGGTATCGTAGGTAGCCGTAATATTAAAGTCAATGTTCGCATCAACCGTAATGTTGAAAGTGTCATCACAAATACCATCGCTAATCCTTAGCTGGTACAATCCAGGCTCCGCATTATTCAGAGTGACCGATCCCCGGGGATTAGATACCGCCGGGCCGCCGATCCATTCGAAATCATAAAATCCATTGGACGAGTTCCCTCCGGCTCCTGCAACCTGCAGGTACCCATCAGCAAGTCCAAGACAGGTGGCCGGGGTATTCCGAATGATGTTGCTTCCGATCGGGTTTGCCGCCAGGGCATCCGATCCGGAAGTGGTACAGCCATTAGCATCGGTGACGGTCACAGAATAGTTGCCGCTTCCGAGGTTATCAATGACACGCGTATTGATGTCACCGGTAGACCATTGAATGTAATAAGGTGAAGTACCTCCGGTAGGATTTACACTCAGCCTGCCATCCATATCTCCAAAACAGGTAGGATTGCGAGGCACGGTATTGAGGGACAGATCGATACCCAAACCGGGATTAGGCAGGTCAATAATTTTTGTGGAATCCGCTCCGGCGGCATCCTGGATTTGGAAGGTATAGGTTCCCTGCGGTAATCCGGTAACCATTAGTGTATCGCCAGAATTGGTAATCGTTCCACTTCCGTTTTGAGGGCCGGTCCAGCTTACGGAATAAGGTGCTGTCCCACCATAACCAACCAGATTAACGGTGCCTTCCATGGTGGTCAGGCTATAACAGGCCTGAAAAAATGCATCCAACGTATTGGCTGGGGTAACCTGGATGGAACAACCCTGAGCCATCGGTACAATCTCCGCACCATCGCGGCCATAGGCCAGAAACAGGGGTTCACCGCTTTTAATGAATTCAATGGGATAGGATCCGGGCGCTTTGGCCCGCAGGCAAATCTCAAACAAGACATCACCATCCTGAAAAGTAGAGCCATTGACGATATCGGGTGCCGTCCAGGCAACTTTCACCCGGCCAAAACTTTGAATGGGATTGACCACCAGAGGCTGATCAAAGTCCGGATGAGGATTATTGATCGATACGAATTCGAATTCCAGTTGGTTGTAAGCGATAGTAAATTCCGATGCGACGATGCTGTCCACCGCGCTGATCGTAACCGGTATACAGATGGTCTGTCCTACCTGCACGGTGCCACAACCCAACTGCATGTTCACCGTTGGCAACTGCGCTTTGGCCAACAGACTCAAAAAAAGCACAAAACTTAATAAGGTGTACCTCCTTCCCATACGTTCCCTGTTCAAAAAAGAATGCAAATTTAGTCGTTCGGATGTGATATCAAACTTCTGGTTCTAATAGATGCTGCCTAAATGGGGATCCGATTCCAAGAATCTGAACTAAAAACGACGTGGGGTTGGCGATATTGCCAGTGTGAAATAATTTAATGTGTTAAGGGATGTGTTTTGGTGTTTTGGTTTTGTGGTTTTGTGGTTTTGTGGTGTTGTGGTGTTGTGGTGATTTGGTTTTGTGTTGGTTTAATGGTGATCAGCCTCATACCTCATACCTCAAACCCCATACCTCATACCCTTAACCCAATCTCATTTCCCCCACCTGAGCAATGTAGCTCCCCAGGTAAATCCGCCACCGAATGCCGTCAGGATGATGTGATCACCAGGGTTTAACCGGGATTCGTAGTCCCACAGGCACAGTGGCAAGGTTGCAGCAGTGGTATTGCCATACTTCTGGATGTTAACCATGACCCGCTCGGCAGGAATGCCCAGCATATTTCCAACTCCGTCGATGATCCGCTTATTGGCCTGGTGGGGTACCAGCCAAGTCACATCTTCCGTGGTAAGATTGTTTCGGCGTAACACTTCCTGGACCGTTTCAGTCATTCCCTTGATAGCTGCCTTAAAGACCGGCTTGCCATCCTGGAAAACATAATGCATCCGTTGGTCCACCGTCTCATGACTGGCGGGATGTAACGACCCTCCGGCCTCCATATGCAGGTATTCCCGCCCGGAGCCATCTCCGTGAAATACGGAATCGATAACGCCAAAACCTGAAGTGCTCGGCTCCAGCAAAACGGCGCCAGCACCGTCGCCGAAGATGACACAAGTGGTCCGGTCGGTATAATCGATGATCGAAGACATCATATCCGCTCCAACCACGACCACTTTGCGGTAACGGCCGGATTCAATGAAGGAAGCGCCTGTCGACAATGCGAACAGAAAACCGGAACACGCGGCGTTCAGGTCAAAACCCCAGGCTTTCTTGGCACCGATCTTATCGCAGATGGTATTGGCGGTGTCCGGGAAGACCATATCGGCGGTAACTGTAGCGCAAATCAGCAATTCAACCTCATCAGCATTGGTTCCCGTCTTCTCCAGAAGCTTCAGCACGGCGCGGGATGCCATGTCCGAAGTTGCTTTCCCAGGTTCCTTGAGGATCCGGCGCTCTTCAATCCCTGTACGGGATTTGATCCACTCATCACTGGTGTCCACCATGGTTTCCAGAAGCGCATTGGACAAAACAAAGTCCGGCACATATCCCTGTACCCCGGTGATCACTGCTTTTATTGGTGTCATATAAGTTACTGCTATAACGAGGGTCAAAGGTAACAATTCTCCAATTGATCCGATGTCAATTCGCATTCAATTGCCTGGTGTTTTGCACCGCCTACCGGAACGCTTCAGGCATTCCCGGGATTGGTATACGCCAGAACTATTTCTTCCTCGTATAGAAAATAGGCAACCCTCCACGTCCGTTATAAATAGACGAAGCGCTACCTTTTACCCCTACTTCACCTTCCCGGCATCACCGGAGTCCAGGGGTTTAAATCATTACTCCCTCAAAAAAACAGAGGCACATTCATCCATTATACATTACATTATTTTAACATTTATATAAATAAATATTTGTATATAGCTAATTATTAACTAATTAAATCATATTTAAACCTTCTATAGCATCGAAATACTAATGTTAAATTTTTCATTTTGGCATAAATAGGCAAGGTTTTTGTAATGTTTAAAGTATCTAAAAACAACACATTACATCTTTTAAAAACTTGTCATATAAAATCTTTTGTGCCATGAAAAAATTGTCGTTAATCATCGCCGCCTGCACCTTAGTCCTGACGATGGGGCGTGCAGGCACAACCACGGAGGGTCCTGTAGAATTCTTTAAAGGAAGCCTCCTTTCCGCCAAAGAAAAGGCGCGTACCGAACAGAAATATTACTTCATAGAATTCTATGCAGACTGGTGCAAACCATGTCAGTGGATGCAGGAAAACACGTTCAGCAATCCAAAGCTTGCCAGCTACATCAACGATGAATACATTGCCCTGCGGGTCAACATCGAAGATTTTGACGGTCATGCCTTGAAACAAAAATATAACGTCGAGTACTTACCGACAGTCATTGTATTTAATTCGGAAGGGGAAGTGCTGGCAAAGCACGAAAAGTCCCTGTCAGCAAGCCAAATGCTGAAGATTCTCAAAGACCATCGTGATAATGCAACTGTAACACCAACCTCACAACCTGCACGACAAGTCGAGAATTCTTCAGCATCCGCTCCCCGTCCGTCTTACGCTTCTTACCGGGAAACCGGCAATAGTTCTTCCTTCTTTGCCATCCAGGTAGGCGTTTATCAGAATGCCACCAACCTGTTTAAGCAGGTGGAAAAACTGAAAGAGATGTTCAGTGAGCCAGTCCAGGTCATCAATCAGAAAGATCCCCAATCCGATGTCGTTACCTACAAAATCGTCGTAGGTAAGTTTTCGGACCGTGGAGACGCTGATCAATACCTGACCGTGGTCAAAGGATCCGGAATCAACGGATTCGTTAAAACTGTAAGTCAAAACGAAGTTCAATAAACCAATTAAACCGATTCTCCGAAAGAGAAAATCTCATCCCAAAACAGATTTTAGGTCCCGGGCTACTGGCAAGGGGCCTTTTTTCTTGTTGGTAACAGCCTAAGGACCTGGAGATCCGGACTATGCACCAAGCGCTTTCCTGCAACTAAAGTCTGGTGGCTAAAGTCTGATGGCAAGAATCTAACATCTAGTGCTTATCTTTGCCTCGCTAAAAAATGAACTTACGTATATGGCTAACACTTCGGATATCCGTAACGGATTGTGTATCGAGTTGAATGGGGATCTGTATACCATTGTGGAATTTCAGCATGTGAAGCCTGGAAAAGGCAATGCTTTCGTTCGCACCAAGATTAAAAATCTGACCACCGGAAAGGTGTTGGAAAATACCTTTTCCGCCGGACATCAGATATTTCCCGTCCGCGTCGAACGTCGTAAATTTCAGTTTCTATACAAAGATGAACTGGGCTATCATTTTATGGATAATGAGACCTATGAGCAAGTTGCCGTCCAGGAAGAACTGATCGACTATCCGCGATTCCTTAAAGAAGGCGGAGAAGCCGAGATTCTTTTCCACGCTGAAAAAGAGATGCCACTTTCGGTCGAATTACCACAACATCTGATCGTAACCATTGCCTACACTGAGCCTGGCCTGAAAGGAAATACGGCTACCAATGCCTCCAAGCCGGCGACCACGGAGACCGGTGCAGAAATTCGTGTACCCCTGTTTATTGATCAGGATGAAGAAGTGAAGATTGAAACCGCAACCGGAAATTACATCGAACGAGCTAAATAAATTGTCGCATGACAACAAAAGACATACAGGAACTGATCCGGCTGGTAAACCGGTACAATCTCTCGGAATTTAAACTCCGCGACGGGGATTTTGAGCTGACTTTACGATCGGAAAGTTTTTCTAAAGCCAGCAGAAAGGAGGTCGTTCCATCCGTAATACCCATTCAGTCCTCCATCCCGGCAGTGCAGACAGTACCAGTCGCCGCTGCTGCCCAACCTGCAAGGCCTGAAGGATCGCCCCAGGCGGGCACTGAAGCAGAAGCTTCCAATGCCAATCTGGTGGAAATCAAATCACCCATGGTCGGTACATTCTACCGCTCTCCGGCGCCGGAAAAACCTGCCTATATCAAGGTGGGGGATTCCGTGGACAACGGACAGGTGGTCTGTATCATTGAGGCCATGAAGCTCTTCAATGAGATTGAGTCGGAAGTGAAAGGCAAAGTGGTGAAGATTATGGTCGATGACGCCTCTCCCGTCGAATACGAGCAAGTACTGTTTCTAGTAGACCCCAACGCTTAGTTCGCAGGGGACAAACCAGGTACACATGTTTAAAAAAATCCTGATAGCGAATCGTGGGGAAATCGCCCTGCGCATCATCCGCACCTGCAAAGAGATGGGTATCAAGACGGTAGCCATCTATTCCACGGTCGATAAAGAAAGCCTCCATGTGCGCTTCGCAGACGAAGCGGTTTGCATCGGCCCTGCCGTATCCAGCGAATCCTATCTGAGCATTCCGCGCATCATGGCAGCCGTTGAAATCACTAATGCCGATGCAGTCCATCCCGGCTATGGCTTCCTCGCCGAGAACTCCGATTTTGCAGAGATGTGCATCGAATACGGCATCAAGTTCATAGGCCCAACGCCTGAACAGATCCGGCTCATGGGCGACAAGATCACGGCCAAAGAGACCATGATCAAAGCGGGTGTCCCCACCGTACCCGGATCCGGAGGGCTGGTCAAGGATGTCAAATCCGCATTAAAAACCTGCCAGGAAATCGGGTTTCCCGTCATCATCAAAGCGACAGCCGGAGGTGGAGGGAAAGGAATGCGCGTCGTCTGGTCCGAAAAGGAATTTGAGACGCAGATGGAAATGGCCCGCAAAGAAGCTAAGGCTGCCTTTGGCAACGATGGCGTATACATCGAAAAATACGTCGAGGAACCCCGCCACATCGAATTCCAGATCATCGGTGACCAATATGGAAAAGTCGCTCATCTTTCCGAACGGGATTGCAGCATCCAGCGCCGGCACCAGAAATTGGTCGAAGAATCTCCTTCACCTTTCATGACCCCTGAATTAAGGGAACGCATGGGCAATGCCGCCATCTCTGCCGGTAAGGCCATCAATTATGAAGGTGTCGGCACAGTCGAATTCCTGGTTGATAAATACGGTGATTTTTATTTTATGGAAATGAATACCCGCATCCAGGTGGAGCATCCAGTGACCGAAGAAGTCATCGACTGGGACCTCATCAAAGAACAAATCAAGGTTGCTGCAGGTATTCCTATTTCCGGTAAAAACTACATTCCTCAACTGCATGCTATGGAATGCAGGATCAATGCAGAAGACCCATTCAACGATTTCAGACCCAGTCCCGGTAAAATTACCGGCTTTCACAGCTCGAAAGGGCATGGCGTTCGCGTAGACACCCACGTCTATGCCGGCTACACCGTACCACCCTATTACGACTCCATGATTGCCAAATTGATCTGTAAAGCACAGACCCGGGAAGAATGCATTACCAAAATGGAACGGGCACTCGATGAATTTATCATTGAAGGCATCAAAACAACCGTGCCTTTCCACCAAAAACTGATGAAAAACGAAGATTTCCGCAACGGTAACTTTCATACCCGTTTCCTGGAAAATTTCGATTTCGGTCAGAAAAAAAATCATTAATTCCGGAACACCTCATTGCTGATTCCGGCAGGAAGCAACATGCAGGAAATTAAAAAATTGTGGACCTATTTAAAGCCCTACTTCGGGCTGGTACAGCTTAATATCCTGAGCAATGTTCTGATGGCATTTTTTACAGTCGTCAGTATTCCTGCAATTATCCCATTCCTCCGCGTCCTTTTCAATTTACAGGAGAAAGTGACGGTCAAACCGGAACTCTCCTTTTCCACATCATCCATCCTGGATTATCTAAATTATTCATTCAGCCAGATCATCGACCGCTACGGCTCCAGCCAGGCCCTGATCTACGCCTGCCTGGGTATTATCCTCATATTCCTGCTGAAAAACCTGTTTCGCTATCTGTCTTTGTTCTTTTTGGCTCCAGTGCGCAATGGTGTGGTCTTTGATCTGCGTCGATCGCTATTCAGCAAGCTGATCAGTCTGCCACTCGGCTTCTTCACAGACGAGCGCAAGGGCGATATGCTCACCAGGATGAGCTCCGACATCTCGGAAGTAGAATTCTCGATTATGTCCATGCTGGAATCCTTTTTCCGGGAGCCCATCATCATAGCCGGCAGCATCCTCTTCATGTTTTACGTGAGTCCGTCACTGACCTTATTTGTCTTCGCCCTGATCTTATTCACCGGTTTTATCATCGGTGGCATCTCACGAGCCTTGAAGAAGAAATCCCTGCAAGCACAAAACCTGCTTGGTACGCTCATGTCCATCGTGGAAGAGTCGCTGGGTGGCCTCCGCATCATCAAAGCCTTCAATGCGGAAAAATTTCAGGAAGACCGCTTTAATCGAGAGAATAACCAATACCGGCGGCTGATGAACCGCATCTTATGGCGACGGGATCTGGCTTCGCCCTTAAGTGAATTTCTGGGTATTGTCGTCGTGGCGGTGCTCATGTGGTACGGCTCGCGGCAAGTCTTTAATCAAACCATCGGCCCGGAAACCTTTATTGCATTTTTATTCGCTTTCTTCAATGTAATCAACCCGGCGAAGGCGTTCTCGACGGCCTATTATAACCTCCAGAAAGGGCGTGCCGCCCTGCAGCGCATCGAGTACATCCTGCAAACGGACAATACCATCGTGGAGAACAATCATCCGCGAAACATCAACCGGTTTAACACCTCGGTACGTTATGACCAGGTCTACTTCCGGTATCACGACCAACAGCCCTGGGTGCTGGACGACATCTCCTTTACCCTGAATAAAGGCAAAACGATTGCATTAGTAGGGAGTTCCGGATCTGGAAAATCAACCCTGGCTGACCTCTTACCCCGCTTTTACGACATCAATGCCGGAGAAATCTACCTGGATGACATCCCATTGAAAGAATATTCCATCCGCGATCTTCGTTCCTTACTCGGTATTGTTTCCCAAGAAGCCATATTGTTTCACGATACCATATACAACAACATCGTATTCGGAAAAGAAGGCGTGACACCAGAGCAAGTTGAACAAGCAGCCCGAATGGCCAATGCCCATGAATTTATCATGGAAACCGAACACGGCTATCAGACCGTGATCGGAGACCGCGGTACGAAACTAAGCGGGGGGCAGCGGCAGCGTATAACCATTGCCCGTGCATTTCTGAGCGATCCCCAGATTCTTATCTTTGATGAAGCTACCTCTGCATTGGATGCCGAATCGGAACGACTGGTCCAGGCTGCTATGGAGACACTGCTGGAAGACCGGACCGCCATAATTATCGCCCACCGGCTGAGTACCATTCAACATGTGGATGAAATTCTGGTTATTAAAAATGGCAAAATTATTGAACGGGGAAATCATCAGGCGTTGAGTACGCAACAGGGAGAATACGTAAAATTCATGCAACTGCAGGCCATATGAAGAAATGTTACACCCTTTATCTGGTGTTCTGCATCCTGCTAGGTGCTTTGCAATATGTTCAGGCTCAGGTGATCATCACCTCCAGGGCCGTACCACAGCCTTATGATACCCTGGAGTTTCTCACAGATCTATTGCCGAATACCGGAGGGTTGCAGGAAAATGGCCCGGGTCAGCGATGGGATTTTAGTAGCCTTTCCTCGCCCTATATTTATCAGATGATCCTTCGCCACCCGAGTGAGGGTAAAGGTTATGGACGTTTCCGCCGCGCCCAGTCCATGGGGATCACTCCCGAAGGTTACGAAGTGTACTACAACTGGACGGCCAGTGCCATGAACATCATGGGTTATTACGGCTACGACTTTACCGGCCTGGGAATTAAAGCAAGCAGTTACTACACCAAACCCTATCCGGTGATAGAAACTCCTTTGGAATACCGGAAATCCATCGACTTCTCCACCCAGCTGATCATGCCGCTGGGCCGGAATCAGGTCCCTCAGTCGATCCTGCGTCAGTTACCCTATACACCGGATTCCATCCGGTTTGTTCAGGAGATCCGCCGTACCGACAAGGTGGATGCGGAGGGATACCTGGATCTGCAGGTTCAAACCTATGCAGTCCTGCGGGTCACACGAACCGAACAAATCACCAAGCGACTGGAAGTTCGCAGTCAGACGATACCCTGGCAGAATGTGTCGGATCTCTTTAAAGAACAGCGCTTTATGCAGCCTGACTCGACCAAACGCATACTCTTTCTCTCCAATGAATCAAAGGTTCCAGTTGCGGAATTTTGGGTTAACCCTGCTTCAGGTCGCATCAATAAAGTACAATACGCCTCCTACCCATACCTGAATAATGTATCCCGGATTAGCAAATCCCTTCCCGATGTGTACGCCTACCCTAACCCCACATTGGGCAAACTGCGGTTTGACTTCATCAACCTTCCGAGAGGATATTACAAGTTGAACGTTACCAACGTTTTGGGCAAGCAATACTGGACCCAAACCTACTACCTGGATCAGAATAAGTCCATTCCGGTTGATTTAACCTTCCTGCCTGAAGGAACTTATTTCTACCGGTTGCTTTCCGAACAGGGAGAGACCATAACCACTAAAAAATTAATTATCCTTACTCCTTGACCATGGGTATTGAGCCCAGTCCCCTGGACCGGATCGCAATCCCGGGATCGCCTTTGGTATTCATCAAGCGCGACGACCGAATCCACCCTCAGTGGGGTGGTAACAAGTGGCGCAAACTCAAATACCACCTGGAATCCTACCGATCGGACAGCTATTCCGGAATGATTTCTTTTGGTGGCATCCATTCCAATCACCTGTTTGCATTGGCAGCGCTATGCCATGAAGAGGGCATACCAATGAAAGCTTACATTCGTGGGCATGATCCCTTGCCTTTGACGCCTACTTTGGAAGCGTTAAACCGCTGGCGCGTGCGGGTCGAATCCATGAACACGGACGAATACCGGGAACAAAAAAGGATATATGGTTTCAGAAATGGCTGGATGATCATCCCGGAGGGAGGGAGTGATGAACTCGCATTAAGAGGGGTGTCCGAGCTCGCTGATGAAATCGTAGCGCAATTGCCTGAAACGACCCATGTGTTGGTTCCGGTCGGAAGCGGCGGCACCATAGCCGGATTGATTTTAGAGTTACCCGAGCATATACAAATCTTTGGAGTGGTGCCCATGAAAGCGGAGGGAATGAATGATGATCTCACCGCTCGTTTTCCCCAAATAGCCGGCCAATCAAACTGGCAGTTGATCCATAATTACCATTATGGTGGATTTGGGAAATTTCACCCGGAGGTCATCCGAATCATGCAGTCGTGGGTAGCCAATTATCAGGTCCCTCTGGACCCGGTATACACGGCAAAGATGGCTTTAGCATTGGAAGACCTGATGAAGCGGGGTATTTTTCCGGAAGAGTCCCGGGTTGTCCTGATCCATACGGGAGGCCTGCAGGGCATCAAAGGGTATCTTAATGCGTACCGGAATCAAATTGCGATGATCACCTAGATGCGAACCAATTTGCAGGTTGCTATGTGTCGTGCCTACAGCACTCACTTTTAGGCATTGATTTTTACAGCGGATTAAAATCCGCCGCTACAAGATGCCTCGAGCCTCTGGCTCTTTGCTGTCATGCGGAAAGGTTTAAGGGCATCAAAGCAAAAGTCATAAGCTAGTCATTGTCGAATAAGAATAAGTGGCGTAGCCACGGTGTATTTCGTTGCCCAGGATTTTAATCCTGGGAACACTAAACTCCTAAGCTTTGAGATCCAGCGGATCGGAGCATATCAGTGGATTAAAATCCACCGATTTTCATTGTCGAGCCTCCGGCTCTTGTCTATCATGGGTAAGAATAGCAAGTATTCACAATTCAAATTCGAGTGGCGTAGCCACGGACCATTTCGTTGCCCAGGATTTTAATCCTGGGATGGCAGTCTTTCCCAAGCTTTGAGATCCGGCGGATCGGCACATATCAGGGGATTAAATCCGCCGCTACAAGATGCGTCGAGCCTCCGGCTCTTTGCTGTCATGCGGAAAGGTTTAAGGGCATCAAGAAAAAGTAATAAGCTCGTCATTGTCAAATAAGTGGCGTAGCCACGGTCCATTTCGTTGCCCAGGATTTTAATCCTGGAAACACTAAACTCCCAAGCTTTGAGATCCAGAGGATCGGTACATATCAGGGGATTAAAATCCGCCGCTACAAGATGCCTCGAGCCTCCGGCTCTTGTCTTTCATGGGTAAATTAGAATTTATTCACGATTCAAATTCGAGTGGCGTAGCCACGGTCCATTTCGTTGCCCAGGATTTTAATCCTGGGATGGCAGTCTTTCCCAAGCTTTGAGATCCAGAGGATCGGCACATCTGTTAATAAATATTCCCGATAATTAATTACATTAGTAAGCAACATTTATCAACCCATAAGCAATCGATTATCATGGCTAATACTTACCACCAAATTTACTTGCAAGTTGTATTTGCGGTAAAATACAGAGCTGCAATTATTGACCCGACATGGCGAAGCCAGTTATTCGCAGTAATAGGTAATTTAATTAATGAGTGCAGTTGCAAAACTATTATTGTTAATGGAATTGAGGACCATGTGCATTGTTTATTTTCCCTCCAGCCATCTATTTCAATAGCTGAACTCATGAAAAATGTGAAGGCTAAATCATCAAAATTTGTAAATGACGAGGCATTGACTAGACATCGTTTTAATTGGCAAAATGGTTATGGTGCATTTTCATATGGGAAATCTCAAATTAATGATGTCGTTAAATATATTCAAAACCAAGAAGAGCATCATCGCACTTTTACCTTCCAGGAGGAGTACAAAGAATTACTTCATAATTTCAATATTAATTTTGAAGATCAATATCTATTTCAGGACTTAGAGTAATAGTATGTGTCGTGCCTACAGCACTCATTTTTGGGTATTGATTTTTGCAGCGGATTAAAATCCGCCGCTACAAGATGCGTCGAGCCTCTGGCTCTTTGCTTTCATTCGGAAAGGTTGAAGGGCATCCAAAGGTATCTTAATGCGTACCGGAATCAAATTGCGTTGATCACCTAGATGCGAACCAATTTGCAGGTTGCTATGTGTCGTGCCTACAGCACTCACTTGTAGCTAGTGAACAAGACCAGGGATTAAAATCCCTGGCAACAAGATGTGTCGAGCCTCCGGCTCTTTGCTTTTGCTGGTACCCGAATCGCCACTACTCACTTTTGGGTATTGATTTTTACAGCGGATTAAAATCCGACGGTACAAGATGCGTTGAGCTTCCGGCTCTTTGCTTTCATGCGGAAAGGTTTAAGGGCATCAAAGGGTATCTTAATGCGTACCGGAATCAAATTGCGATGATCACCTAGATGCGAACCAATTTGCTGGTTGCTATGTGTCGTGCCTACAGCACTCACTTTTGGATATTGATTTTTACAGCGGATTAAAATCCGCCGCTACAAGATGCCTCGAGCCTCTGGCTCTTTGCTGTTATGCGGAAAGGCTGAAGGGCATCAAGAAAAAGTGATAAGCTCGTCATTGTCAAATAAGTGGCGTAGCCACGGTCCATTTCGTTGCCCAGGATTTTAATCCTGGGATGGCAGTCTTTCCCAAGCTTTGAGATCCAGCGGATCGGTACATATCAGGGGATTAAATCAGCAGCTACAAGATGCCTAGAGCCTCGGGCTCTATCATGGGTAAGAAAAGCAAGTATTCACAATTCAAATTCGAGTGGCGTAGCCACGGTCCATTTCGTTGCCCAGGATTTTAATCCTGGGATGGCAGTCTTCCCAAGCTTTAAGATCCAGCGGATCGGCACATATCAAGGGATTAAATCCACCGATTTAAATGTTGAGCCTCCGGCTCTTTGCTTTTACTGAAATCCGCCCGGGAACTCATTCTGTCGATTTGAGAATATGATTATATTCAAATAATAAATCAAAACACCAAAAAACCAATGAAATCAACCTGTACCTGGCTGATTTGCCTATTCACAAGTATTTCCCTGCTGCATGGACAGACCGTCGAAGAATTGCGATCAGCTTCGGTTGCATTCAGAACTTCCCTGACTGAGGATCAGGTTGCAGCCATCCAGTTTCCCTTCGCCGATAGCCAACGGGTTAAATGGACCAATCTACCGGTAGGATTGGCGCCACGCCCCGGCTTGCAGTACGGAACACTATCTGAAGAAAGCAAGATCCTGTTGCATAGACTGCTCACAACACTCTTAAGTTCCCAGGGATATCTTAAAATCACCAGCATCATGCGACTGGATGACATCCTTAACCAGGTTTACGATGAAGCCATTAAAGAAATCTGGTACCCGCATCTGAAATTGAAATAATCCAAGGACTAAACTGGGGTTTGACAATTATTACCTCGCATTTTGGGGTGATCCCGCAACTGAAACGGTTTGGGGTTTTAAACTGGAAGGACATCACATATCCGTTAATCTTTCCGTAGTCGGTGACTTCTATTCGGTCACACCTCTCTTTCTCGGCACCGATCCGGCGGAGGTAGAAATTACCACCTATGCTGGTTTGCGGGTATTGAGCAAGGAAGAAGATTACGGTTTTGACCTGATCCTTTCACTAACCGCCGAACAACAAGCGCTGGCCACCATCAGCATGGACACCCCACAGGACATCATCACCAATCCCGATGCCCCGCAACGATTGGCGACCTACCAGGGGATTAAAGGAAGTGAACTGACGCCTGTGCAGCGTGCCTTACTGGAGGACCTGATCGGAGAATACGTCCATAACCTGGAGCACATGAAAGCCCACTTCTATCTCGATCTTTTACAAAAATCCGGCGTTGACAACATCTATTTTGCCTGGGTTGGCAGCTATGAGGTACAAAAGCCGCACTATTATGTCATTCACAGTCCGGATTTTATCATCGAATTTGATAATGTGGGATTTCAAAACAATGCCAATCACATCCACTCAATCTGGCGGGAAAAAGGCAATGACTTCGGGGAAGATTTACTCCGGAAGCACTATGCCGAACATAAGCATTAATGCCTCGAACAGGAACAGAGCGCATTCAACCCGCCACCTGCCACATTTCTATCGGGTCATTCAACTTTCATAACCGGCGAGCGCGGTCCGATACCGCTTTCGTTAAAGGGCTCAATGGCAAAATAATAGGTCCGGTCACGATCCATGGCGGTGAAGTAATATTCGTTTTTACCGTAAATCATCACCGAGTTGTACAATTTATCCGGAGCAATACCCGAATAAATTACATAACCCTGGGCATCATCCATCCATTGCCACTTTAACCAGGCGTTCCGCCGTTCGGAATCACCACGCAATACGACAAAATGGCTGACCGGGTCCGGTAATTCGCCAGGGGCTTTACCAAAGGCCCTTAGACCGCAAATGGCAAATTTGCCCGCCGGAACGTGCAAATTGGATAGTCTCAAGTAACGGGCCTGGACAGGCACCGGCAGTTCAATGTAATCATGAGGCACATCGGTGCGATTGGTGGATTTATCAGCCAGGATCTCCCAGTGATTTCCATCGACGGAATAGGAAAGTACGTATTGATGATAGATGGTATCCTGTTTACCGAGAAAAGGAACATCCTGGTCCGCATAATTGATCTGAACCGCCTGCACTGCACACACTTTTCCCAAATCCGACTCAATCCATTCCCCGGGTTCTCCGGATACGGCACTCCAGTAGGTCTTCATGTCTTCATCAACGGCATAATTGGCGTAATACCCACCCAGTGTTGAAGATACCCGAACCGGTTTGCAATAGTTGAGTAACATCCAACCCGTAAACTGACCCTTCAGGTGATCATCAGAACGCTGTGGCAGGTAAAAGGGATAATCTCCGTAGGCGGTATTACAATAAAGAATTCCGTCCTGATCAAATCCTGCCGGCCATAAACCCAGCCTCCGTTCAAAGTTGTTGCGTACGCCGAGAATGATGGTACTGATGTGCCAGTATTGCCCATAGGCGTCCTGAAAAGTAGCTCCATGCCCGGCACCACGGGTGAACCCTCCCGGATTTGCAGCAAAGGGGTTATGATCCTGATAAGTAAACGGTCCCAAAGGATGATCTCCCAGATAGACTCCATCTCCATAGCCACTGAACTCGGTTCCCGGTGCGGCATATTGCAGGTAATACTTGCCCTCATGCTTGTTCATCCAGGCGCCCTCCATGAATGGACGCAGGAAGGTATTGTCGGCATATTCACCAAAACGTTCCCAACCATGAATGCTGTCCTGAAGACGAATAAGTTCGACCCGCTCACCAATAGGCTTGAAAGTATGGCGGTCAATTTCCTGACCATACATGGGATAAAAATTACTGCTTCCCCAATAAATGTAGACCCGTCCATCATCATCGGCGAAAAATCCGGGATCCCATGCGCCCACCTCAAAAGAGTCTACCGCTTCGTGCCAGTCATCTTTCGTAGGATTGGTACTCATCCAGAGCGGAAAGTTCTTAGCGTGAGTAGATCCGATGACCAGCAAGGTATCACCAAGGACCAGCGTTCCCGGGGCACATAATTCGTCGTAAACGTGATGCCATGGCTTCAGAAAACGGCGAGGGATAAAGCTCCAGTGGTACAAATCCTCACTCCACCAATAACCCCATTGATTAGTGGAAAACAAAAAGTATTTGCCTTGAAATCGGGTAATGACCGGATCAGCGGTAGCCCGGTGGTGTCCCTGCTCACTGAAATTAGGGATCGGCGTATAGCCATAATCGAGGTTCATTGGATTGCAATAGGTCCGCTGTTGGCCATGCAATGGTTCAATCATCAGGTAAAACAGGACCAGACAACCAATCCGAAAAAACCATATCATCTTATTCACCTCCATACATTATCCATTAGAATTCCGGCAGTCAGGAATTATCGATTCCAATTTAACCATCCGGTTCCTTCCTTTAAAATTATTCATTTATATTTCGAACTTACGATAGCCAACTTGAAAATCTCAATCACCCTTCTTTTCAATTCAATCGACCCATGGAAGAAATTTTGGATCAACCATCTTTTTATCAGGAGGAAAATGAACCCATCGAATATGCCGGATTCTGGACACGTACAGGTGCTGCGCTCATCGATATGCTGGTGATGACTCCGGCAGCATTGCTGCTTTATTACACCATGATGTACTTAAAATATCTACCTCTGGTCTTATTTGTTACTATCCTCCAGATGCTATACAAACCCTATATGGAAAGTGTATATGGCGCTACAATTGGAAAAATGGCCATGCGCATCCGGGTCCTGGAACATTCCGGCCGGACTATTGACCTAACCCAATCTATCATCCGAAATCTTCCATGGATAATCAGTGCCCTGGCAAACCTCATCACCATTTACCTGGTCTTCCATTCCCCCGATTTTGCAAAATCGGAAACCTTTATGTCCATTGCCTATCTCATGCGCGATTATAAAATACCGTTGGTTTCCAATATGATGGGTTTGATTTTCATTATTTCTGCCATCATGGTAGGTGTTCGAAAAAATCACGAAGGACTCCATGATTTATGGGCAAGGACCATTGTAGTCTGCGAATGACCTCCCTACTTCTAGCCAGTCGATACGAGACAAGTCATAGGCGAATTTGTATCTTGGATTGAAATTGCAAAATCAATGAAAATCCGGATTCTTATCGGCTTTATCGCCTGTTATTCCAGTCTGCTCGCCCAGCCACTTTCCACCAATCAAATCGCAGACCTGGCTAACCGGCAGCTTCATCCCGCGCTGCAGACGCTCGTCCAATTCCTGTCCATCCCCAACGTTGCCAATGTCCCGGGTCAAATGGAAGATAACATCCTGTGGATGCAAAAAGCCTGTGAGGACCGCGGATTTACCGTGCAGCGATTACCAAATGAAGGACACGATCTGGTCTTTGCCACCCTGGTCAATAATCCCAAACTCCCTACCCTTTTAGTGTACTGGCACATCGACGGCCAGCCGGTTGATCCCAGTAAATGGAATCAGTCGGACCCATTTACCCCAACGTTAAAAAAACCAACCATCGATGGATGGGAGACACTGGACATCAATAAGCTTAAGCAAGATTTCGATCCGGAATGGCGCATATTCGGACGTTCTTCTTCCGATGATAAAAGCCCAGGTATCATGTTCTTCTATGCGATGGATGCGTTGAAACAATCCGGCACACCCATTCCTTTCAACATCAAGATCATCATGGACCCGGAAGAAGAAATGGGTTCTCCCCATCTGGCTGCCGCCGTCAGTCAATATCGTGACCTGCTGGCCGCAGACCGACTGATTATCCTGGATGGTCCTGTCCACCCCAGCGGTAAACCTACTTTGTCTTTTGGAGCCCGCGGCATCGCCACCCTGGCGATCACCGCCTATGGACCCAAAATGCCTCTTCATTCCGGTCATTACGGAAATTATGCCCCGAACCCGGCCCTTGAACTAGCCCAATTGCTGGCCTCCATGAAAGACAAAAATGGCCGGGTCGTCATTCCCGGATATTACGACGGAATCGAGATCTCAACGGCTGTACGCAAAGATCTGGAAGCAACTCCGGACGATGCCGAAGCAATCGGTAATATGCTGGGATTTTCCCATCCGGACTCCGTGGGCCATACCCTGCAGGAAGCTTTGCAATACCCTTCCCTGAATATTGTTGGAATGTCCTGTGGTTGGGTTGGAAATCAAGCCAGGACAATTGTTCCTGCCGATGCAACCGCCAATCTTGATATGCGTCTGGTCAAAGAAAGTGATCCGGTACGCCTACTCGGTCTGGTAAGACAATGGATCATAGATCAGGGCTACCATATCTGTGACGGTCCTCCTACCGATGAAGAGCGTGCGGAATACGGCAAGCTGGTCTCGTTCTCCAGTGAGATCTCCTACAATGCTTTCCGTACCGACCTCGGCACACCCATTGATCTTTGGTTGACAGCTGCATTAACGCAGGCGCACGGAGAAAAGCCGGTACGGATCCGGACCGGCGGGGGATCTGTTCCCATCTCGCCCTTTGTCGAGACGCTAAAAATCCCGGCGGTTTTAGTACCCTTGGTCAACGGGGATAACAATCAGCACAGCCCAAATGAAAACCTGCGTCTGGGAAACTTCCTTGACGGTATTAAATCTTGTATAGCCATATTACAACAACCATGGGAATGATTGACTCCATCGCACCCGACATCCGGGAAGCAAAGACCCTTCCTGCTGCAATCTACTCCGACCGGGTTTTGTTTGAGGACATGCGAAATAACCTTTTCCGGAACAGCTGGCAATGGCTTGGTGACAACCTCCGGTTTCCTGAAGGATACACCCAGATACCGGCACGGTTGCTACCGGGATATCTGGACATTCCGCTAATCATGACTCAACGCGAGGGGAAATTGCAGGTATTATCCAATGTCTGTACCCATCGTGCCAGCCTATTGGTTGATGAGCCGAAAACCGGCCCACTGATCAAATGCCCCTACCATGGCAGGTGTTTTGGCCTGGATGGCAAATACCGGTCCATGCCGGAATTTGAACAAACGGTGGACTTCCCAACCGAGAAAGACCACCTGCGTCCATTACCTGCCGGAACTGTTGGACCACTGGTATTCACGGCAATGAGTCCTCATGACCCTTTTGATAGCGTATTTCAGGACATGGCGCAGTGGATGGATTTTTATCCCTGGGATCAATTGTATCATTACGATCAGACGGTGTATACGGTTCATGCGCATTGGGCATTGTATTGTGATAACTATCTGGAAGGATTTCACGTACCTTACGTACATCCGGGATTAAATGCCAATCTGGATATGCCTTCGTACGAAACCAGATTATTCCCCTGGAGCAATCTTCAGATAGGCATTGCCGGACCTAATCAACCGCATTTATCGATCCCTGCTTCTCATGAATTCGGAGATAAAAATGTCTATGCATTTTATTGGTGGGTCTTCCCGAATATGATGTTCAACTTTTATCCGTGGGGATTGTCCATGAATGTAGTCACTCCCGAAACGCCTACTTTGACACGCATTCATTACCATACCTATTTGATGAAGGATGCTGACCCGGAAGCCTTTCACCGGACCGGTATACATCAGACTGAACTGGAAGATGAAGCCATTGTCGAGAAGGTACAACAGGGCATAACCAGCGGCTTGTATGAGTATGGCCGATTCTCTGCAACGCAAGAGAAAGGGGTCCACCACTTCCATCAACTGTTAGCCAAATGGATTCAATAACCGGTCTATCTCCGATTTTCGGCTGGGATGGTTTGACAATTATCATTGACCTTGACAATCGACCAGCCCATTAACCCAACAGAATCCATCAACCATTGGGTCCGCCGGCATGCCTGGATGATGCTGGCCGGAACAACACTTTTCGCCTGGAGTGGCAAGGTCTGGCCGGTCATTGCACTTGGCATGTTCAGTTATCTTGAACTTATCCTTCGCAACCCCGATGCCTTTTGGATTGATCAGCGATGGGGCACCACCCGGGCCAATTGGGTCACCTTATTCCGGCACGATGGTTTAGCCATCCTCCTGCTTTTTGGCTATTCCTGGCATCCCTGGATCCTGGGAAGCATCCTCTCGATCCTGGCTTTGCTGGATATTTTGGATGGTTATTGGGCCCGGATCGACCATAAATCTTCCCTGCTCGGCGGCTATCTGGATAAAGAAACGGATGGATTGTTTATGTTGTATTCCGGAATGTTATTGGTTAAAACACAATTATTGCCACCCTGGATTCTCGCCATCGGATTGCTGCGTTATTTGTATGTTCTCCTGGCTTTACCCTGGATTCAGGATCGCTCCAAACCGGAGCGTAGAGATCCCGTGGGCCGCACCATAGCCGTCCTATTAATGATTGGTATGATCAGTCCGTTTTTTATGGCATTTAGCTGGTACCATTGGGTGATGGTTGGGGTTGTTGCACTGGCCATATTTTCCTTTGCCCGCTCGATATTCAGAAGTTTGGCTTGAGGAGGTATGACAAAGAAGCAGTCACAATGGATAACCTTGGGAATGGTGTTACTAACCGGGATCCTATTGAGCTGTTTGCTCTGGGTACCGGACTACCTGGTCAATTATGCCCATGCTACCTTCTGGCCTACATCCACCTTACCGCCGGCGGCTATTATGGGAGAGATCAAGCAGTATTTCGTCCGCGACAATCCGGATTTATTTCGGGTTCTGGGGGAATTCATCGTGCTGTGGGCCTTGCTTTTACTGGTACCTGTTGGTGGAAAAAACAAATATGTGGCCTGGCTCCCGGCTTTATTTTATCTGGTAGCATGGATTTATCAGGCATATTATGCGATCTCCATTAATTTATATTTTGAACACCCCAATCTAATCAATGATCTATCCCTGATCCGGGAAGTGGTACCGGTATTTTTAGGCCAGGTTGGATTGGCTACCTGGGGCAACATGATCGGCTTCTTCCTTGGTCTGCTGCTGCTCATCCTTGTTTTTTATGCCAGTTTCCGGGGATGGCTCCACCAAATCGGCCAATTAAAACCCGGTATGCGGATAGGGACCGCCACCTTGCTCCTGGCCAGTCTCGGATTATTGGCATTGGGCGTCGATCATTACGACAACAGCACCCTTGTAAAACCCGGGTATCGAAGTCTTCAGTGGCTGACTCCCAAGCTGGTCCGCAGCTTACAACCAGTGGACAGCCTGCAGATCACGGAAAGCGAACTATCCAAAGTCCGGGCATACGATAAAATCCAGCTGGCAAATCCTCCGAACATCTATTTACTTTTTGTAGAAAGCTATGGCGCCACCACCAAATGCATGGAGGATGTAAAGCCATTGTACACCGAGCTGATGCAACAATATGGTCAAATTTATGCGGACTCCGGGTATGCCGTTTATTCGTCCTACAGCGAGGCGCCGATCATGGGAGGCCGATCCTGGCTTTCCTTCACCACCGCTCTGACCGGTCTGCATATTGATAATCACCTGACTTTTAATGGCCTGCTGAAATCGGGTTACAATTTCCCCCATTTGGTCCGCTATCTTGAGCAGGAAGGGTATGAGACTTACCGCATCAAGACCATGGCCAATCAGAATGCTTCCACCGAGCTTTCCTATTCGCTTGCTGATCGGTTCTACGCATTTGATCACTGGGTAAAGTATGGCGATATACCCTATCAAGGCTATTTATACGATTATTTTGGCGGTATGCCGGATCAATATGCCCTGAATTATTTTGACAAAAATTTCCTGGACAAAAGCCACCAGCCTTACCTGGTTTTTGGCATTAATATGACCACCCACGGGCCCTGGCACCATGTGCCTCCCGTATTGGATGACTGGAAGGCACTGGACACCATCCATACCGACCCGACGGGTACGGATCGCAAGCTGGATTTTGCGGAAGAGTCTGATCGCTACTTTGCAAGTGTGCGATACGCCATTGATGTATTTACCCGTTTCATTTTCCAAACCGTACCGGACCATAGCCTGGTTCTTCTCGTCGGGGACCACCAGCCTCCGGGTATGAATTATCCATGTGTCGGCAAAATTACGGAGGCTGCTGTGCCTATCCATGTGATCAGCAAGGAAAGAAGACTGATCGAAGGATTTTCGGACTATGGATTTATTCCCGGTATGGATGTACCGCTGGAACACGACGTGACCATGAAGCACGAAGGACTGTACAGCATGCTGGTCCGGGAACTGATCCGTAATTATGGGCCGGAAGGTGCCGTGTTACCGGAATACTTTCCGGAAGGTATCAAGTAATTTTTGTTCCGTATCCATTCCAGAGTGACCAGGGTGTATCGATGCAATCCATCCCGCATATTTTATATCCAAGTCCATAAATTTTACGTCTATTTCAAATTTTGCCGTATTTTACTTTTAAATACAAAGTACTTTCAAATGGAAGACCAAATCCGGTATCGGGAGGACCTGAAAGCGATCCGGGAGATCATGCAGCGGTCGACCCGGTTCATATCGTTGAGTGGCTTATCCGGAATAGCTGCCGGTATCATTGCCCTGATCGCTGCCTACCTTGCCGGCCGCATCGAGCCAAAACTGCTTGCTCCGGAAGAATTTGCAGAGCGGGCCACGTCAATCAGTGTATTGGTCCGGTTGATCGTGCTTGGCATACTTGCGTTATTATTTTCCATAACAGGCGCCTTGTTATTCACCTTGCGCACTGCCCGTAAAAACAGAGAATCGATCTGGAACATTCACTTCAGGCAATTAATGATCCAGCTATCCATTCCTTTGTTCGCAGGAGGTGCTACCAGCCTGATCTTTGCTTTCAACGGGTTAATGAATCTGGTACCAGCGATGATGCTGATCTTTTATGGATTGGCGCTGGTGGGAGCGAGCAAGTATACGCTACGGGACATCTTCGGCCTCGGGGTGCTTGAGATCCTGCTGGGGCTGACCGGCCTCATGGTTCCCGGTTATGGACTATGGCTATGGGCCATGGGCTTTGGCTTGTTTCACATCATCTATGGGATTCGGATGTATCTAAACTACGGATCGTGAAAGAGATTCTCAGAGACCTCGATAAAGCATTTGAAAATAAAATAAGGCTTGCATTGATGTCTGCCCTGGTGGTCAATGATTACCTGGATTTTAATACCCTGAAAGAACTGCTGGACGTAACCGACGGCAATCTGGCATCCCATCTGCGCTATCTGGAAAATCAGCATTACATCACGTTTACCAAAACATTTCTAGACCGCAAACCGAATACCCGGTACCAGGCGACCGATGCGGGAAAAATTGCCTTCGAAAGACATATTCGAGCAATTGAAAAGCTGTTAGAATAATTTTTTTATCCATTCACTTTGTATTTCAAAGTACTTCAAAACAATGATATGGAAAATAAAAACCTAATCCCGAGTTCGCTCATTGACTGGCTAAGCCGTTCGGTCATGCTCAAGCTTTCCATCATTTTCATCCTTACCTTCATGCTTTTGTTGCCCCAGGTATTGATCAAAGATCTCATCCTCGACCGACAATCTTTAAACCAAGGCGCCATCCGGGAGGTAAGTGGAAAATGGGGTCTTGATCAGACGCTGGGCGGTCCGATTCTTACGGTACCGGTCATCCTGAATGATCTTTCGGATCCCGACGTGTCGCATACGGCATACTATCACTTTCTGCCCGATCAGTTAACGATCCGGGGAGAGCTCGACCCGGAAACCCTCCAGCGCGGCATTTACCGGATTGTCGTCTATCAAAGCAATCAGGAGCTCAGTGGTCGGTTTACCTTGCCAGCGCAACTCGACCTTCCTCAATTACAGAAAACGTTATGGGATCAGGCATTCATCACCATCGGTCTTTCGGATTTGAGAGGAGTCCGGGAAAATGTAGCCCTGGAATGGAACGATACCTCCATCGAGGCGGTTCCTGGCAGCCGGATCTCAGAACTGCTCTCGTCTGCCATCACCTTTCCCGTACGATTGAATCCGGAGACACCAGTATATTCATTTCGGACCCAGATCAATTTCAACGGCAGCAGTTCTTTACAATTCCTGCCAGTCGGCAAGATAACCGAGGTTGCCTGGACCTCCAATTGGAAGGACCCTAAATTCACAGGTGCATCGTTACCGGCCGAACGCAACCTGGACACTGCCGGGTTCAGCGGCTCCTGGAAAATTTTGCAGATCAACCGAAATTACCCCCAATCCTGGCTGAACGACGAATATAAGGATGAGCTGCAAACCTCCGCATCCGGCGTAGAACTCATTCAGTCCCTGGATGACTATCAAAAGTCCATGCGTTCCATCAAATACGGACTCCTCATTATCGTCCTGACCTTTCTCGTTTTTTTCCTGGTAGAAGTCCGTTACCGGCAACGCATCCACCCGTTTCAATACACCCTGGTCGGGCTGGCCCTGGTCCTCTTTTACATTCTACTGATCAGCCTGTCCGAACAGATTTCATTCAATCCAGCATATCTTATCTCCACCCTGGTAACAGGAGCAATGATTTACCTGTATTCCCGGTCTGTTTTTGAGCAATCCCGGCATGCACTGGTTCTTGTGGCCATCGTGCTGGCTGTCTATGGATTTGTGTTTGTCATCCTGCAGCTTACCGACTATGCGCTGCTGATGGGGAGCGTAGGCTTGACCATTATCCTGGCTATCACCATGTATCAGACCCGAAATATCAAGTGGTATGAAAGTTAGTACCTGGTAGTCAGTAGCTAGTAGTCAGATTAATCCTGATTACTGATTACTGATTACTGACTACCAACTACTGATTACTGATTACTGATTACTAGATACTAATACTCTTCCACCGGCCCCGGCGGAATACGATAACGCACAGTACTGCAAGCACGCTTTCACTGATGGCTACGGCAGCAAAGATGCCACTGGGACCAAAACCCCAGGTGATACCCATGAAGTAAGCCAGCGGGATCTGCATGAACCAAAAGCAAACCAGGTTAAGCAGGGTCGGGGTGAAGGTGTCTCCGGCTCCGTTAAATGCCTGACTGATGACCATACCATAAGCAAAAAACAAATAGCCGGCACAGATGATCCGCAGGCTTAATATGCCATTGTTAACGACAACGGGATCCGGATTAAAAAGCAGCATGATCAGCTTGGCAAAAATGAAATACAGGATTGACACCCCCAGCATAAACAGCATGGTGTAATGGGCGGTCTTCCACACACTGCGTTCCGCCCGTTCCGGCTGACTGGCTCCCAGGTTTTGCCCGACCAGGGTAGCCGCTGCATTCGCCATGCCCCAGGCAGGCAACAATGTAAAAATCAACACCCGGATGGCAATGGTATATCCGGCGACCACTTCCTCGCCGAAAAAACCAATGATCCGCATCAAAAAGATCCAGCTCGAAGATCCGATGATAAATTGCCCCATACCTCCTATACTGACCCGGAACAAACGCATAATCACCGACCAGAGCACCTTTAGATGACGGCCGGCAATCCGGATGATGTCCTTCCCCCAGAATAAGTGATACAACTGGAAGAGCACTCCGGTGCCACGGCCGATACTGGTAGCCAGGGCCGCGCCGGCAACACCCATTTCCGGAAAGGGTCCCCATCCGAAAATGAGGCAGGGGTCCAGTATCAGGTTGAGTCCATTGGAAATCCATAGGGTACGCATGGCTATTGCCGCATTCCCTGCCCCGCGAAATATCCCATTGAGCAGGAAGATCAGAAGGATGACAATGTTGGAACCAAATAAGATTTTGGTGTACCAACGCCCCTCATGAATCATCGTTTCACTGCCCCCCATGGCCCGTAAGACCTCATCAGCATAAAAATATCCAGGGATACCTAGTAATAAGGAGAGGGTAACGCCAATCCATATGGCTTGAGCAGCGGCAGAAGACGCGCCTTCACGATCCTGCTCTCCGATGCGCCGGGCAACCATAGCGGTAGCGCCCATGCTTAAGCCCCAGGCAATAGAATAAACCAGGGTTAGAACCGATTCGGTAAAACCTACCGTTGCCACGGCATTGACCCCTACTTTGGAAACAAAAAAGACGTCAACTACTGCAAAAAGTGATTCCATGGACATTTCCAGGATCATCGGCACAGCCAACATGAAAATGGCCCGGTTAAGACTTCCGGTGACAAACTCCGTTTCTTCGCCACGGATGGCTATCCATAAATTTTTAATAAATTTTCTCAAAACGAAAGGATTGCAAATGACAGAATGAAATGAACAAAAGCGCCAAGTGAGGAACTTGTGCTTCAAAGACTACCCGTAGGAAGTCGTGGATTTAGGCAATGATTTTCATGTTCGTTAGCTTGAATCCTTTCGGAAGACAAGTATACAACGTTTTCCGGACAGAAAATGTGGCCTATACCATTAATTTGTTTTGTGCTTCCAACGTTTGAGAACGAACCGAATGCCCTAACGCGCAAGAATAATAATCATGCAGCTATTGGAATCCGGGTCGGAACTTCCCCGGAAAACCTAAAACCACAAAAGCCGTTGTACTTTTAATTCAGAATAGGCTTTATGAAGATCCGGTTATTTATTTCCTTAATTTTCGTTCTTATGGTAGCCGCCTGCCATACCCGCTATCTGGTGCGTCCGGCTACTGCCGATGACCTGCAATACTCCGGCAAAGTGGAGATCCGATCCACCAACAGCATCCCTTGCTTTGACAGCAAAGCGTACATACCACGACCGGAGGACCTCAAGCTGCGGCCCATGCGACTGGTAAAAGTCAACATCCACTTCATGCAGAATCCGGATAGTGTTGAGAATTATGCCGGAAGTGCAGCCATACAATATGCCCATGATCTGGTCGATGCCATCAATCATGACCTCGAAACCAACGCGGCAATGAACCTGCCCGTGGGCAACGAAACTCCGGTTTTGCCTACCGGATACCGCATCGAGCTGGACACGGATCACCCCAATATCTTCGAGCATCCGGACCGGGACCTATATTTTTACGTTCACCGGGGTGCCAATGCCAATTTATACAGCAAGGATGTGACCAGGAAATATGCCGTACATGCAGATTCGGTGATCAACATTTTCCTGATGCCCCATCATCCGGACAGCATCCGCTCCAAATCCTATATGAATGGTGCTACCGGGATAACCCTGGGCTACTCCATAAAGGTTGCCGGTCTTTATGAAAGTGGCAATCCGGCCTACTATTTCAGCGGTGTCACCAACCATGAGATTGGCCATGCGCTGGGGCTTAGCCACGCCTGGCAAGGCGACCCCTGCGACGACACCCCAAATCATCCCAATTGCTGGGAGAATACCGGAGTACCTCCCTGTGACGGACCCATATCCAACAACCTCATGGATTACAATCCTTTTCAAAAGGCAATCACTCCCTGTCAGTTAGGGATCGTCCACCGGAATCTCAGCCGCATCAGTTCCGTTCGCAGAAAACTGTTGGTACCCAATTGGTGTGCCTTGGATACGTCGCGTAATCTCACTATAGCGGATACCGTCATCTGGGATCATGAACAGGATGTCACCGGCAACATCACCATCCAGCCTAGTGGCTACCTGGACATCCGTTGCCGTACCGGAATGGCCAAAGGAGCAATGATAAGCATTCTGCCCGGCGGCATCCTCTACATGGATGGTGGTTACCTGCACAACAGTTGCGGAGAGGAGTGGCAAGGCATCCGGATCCTCACCGATAATAAAGGGAATACCGGCCAGATCTTCACATCGGACGAAGGTTTATTGCAGGACATGATGTGGAAAATGGACTGATTCTCCTCCAAGATCACATCAATGGGCTCAATATTTTTCCAAATTGGTACTTCAATTTGTTAATACCGGATAAATTCTTGTAATAAGTGAGCACCATTTCCGTGGCTTCTTCACAGGACCGATAAAACGCCTCCTTAACCTGTTGGGCAAAATCCCGGTCGTACACCAGTACATTGATTTCATAATTCTGATACAAGCTGCGGATGTCCAGATTTGCGGTGCCAATAGAGGCCATGACATCATCTACAAGAATCACCTTGCCATGCAGGAAACGAGGCCGGTATTGCATGATCTTTACGCCGACACGTAATAATTCTTCCAGGTAACTGCGCATAGCCCATTTCACCAGAATACTATCGGATTTGGAGGGCAACAGGATCCGCACATCCACCCCACCCCGCACAGCTATCTCCAACGCTTTGATGATCAAAGCATCCGGAACAACATAAGGATTGATGATGTAAATGTATCGCTCGGCATGATTGATCATGGCCAGGATCTGATTCAGAACAGAAGGTATCGCACTATCCGGCCCGGAAGCAATTACCTGAGCGATTTTTCCCGTCGATGATGAGCCCTTGTCCAGAAAGTTTTCCTCCGTCAATACATCTTCCTTACCGGAACAGTAGTACCAATCAACTGAAAATACAGCATTCAAATGCCAGACGGCAGGTCCTGATAGCTGTACGTGGTGATCATGCCATACACCCAGTTCATCCTGTTCCCGGATGTATTTATCCGAAACATTGATACCTCCGGTAAATCCGGTTTTGCCGTCTACTACCACGATTTTCCGGTGATTGCGATAGTTGATCTGCCAGCGCATGACCCGGTTTACGTACAATGGAAAAAAGCATTCGGTTTCAATCCCGTTATCCCGCAAGCGTTCAAGGTAATCCCGGCTTAGGCGAATGCTCCCCACCCCATCGTACAGGAACCGCACTTTGACGCCAGCCTGTGCTTTGCGGATCATCAGTTCGGCAAACCGATCGGCCAGTTCACCTTCTTCAAAAATGTAATATTGGATGTGGATAAAATGTTCTGCCTTTTCCAGCGCGTTAAGGATCGCCCGGAAGGTGACTTCCCCATCGACCAGCAATAATAGGTCGTTATTTCTGCTGGCCCGAAAAGCATCGCTGTTTAAATTGACCTGCTCCACATTCCGCAACTGCCGCTCGGAATTGATGATTTCGCGTTCGCCCGTTTTTAACCGTTCCCGTAAGTAGTGATCCGCCTTAACCAGGTATTTTTTCGCACGACGTCTTTTTTGAAAATTAATAAAACCGTACTGCTTCCTGTTCACTCCAAAAGTAAAGTAAAGCAGAGGGCCAATGATGGGCATAAAAACCAGAACAAGCAGCCAGGCCAGTGTTTTGGTGGGCCGCTCTCCGGTCATGATCAGGTTGACACTCAGCAGGGCAATGAGTATGAAGTAAATGGTGGACCAGAGGCGAAAATCCATAACCGGTTTATTTCAAATCCAAGATAAGCGAATCCCCAGACACACATTCCATGTTTATGGCACCAGCATCCTGACGAATTCTTATCCCGCCTTTTCAGATGAATCAATTCCAATCCCTGACAATTTAAATTCCTCCATTGCAACTAATCAGCCCCTCTAATACTTGGAATTAATCCAATGCGCTCTAAAATGAGTCTTCCAGAGATCCTTGACCTCTTCCTTTGCAACCTGGATTACAGAATTCATACCGACAATTGCATACTTTACCACCATGGGATTTTCCGACCGGGTGAAAGGCGTCCTACTGGCATTTATTTCTGTCATTGCCGTTTCCAATGTATACCTGTTCAGCAAAGCAGCCTTGAGCGAGGTAACATTTGCACAATTTGGGGTGTACTGGTTTGCATTTGGATTATTGTGGATTGTCCTGTACGGTTGCTCACAAAAAACCTATCGATCCGTAAAGTCCTTTACCACAAAAAAGCGAGGCTTGCTGTTGCTATTAGGATTGATAGAAATTGTCAGCACCTTTTATTTTTTCAAAGCGATCCACACCATCTCCAACCCTGCGATAACTTCATTTCTTGGTAATATTTCACCCGTTTTTGTTCTCGTGCTGAGCTTTTTATTCCTTAATGAGCATTTTCGTAACCGGCAGCTGGCCGGTATGCTCCTTGCTCTGTTCGGCGCTTTCATCATTAGTTACAAAGGGAATACAACCATCCGGGATGTTTTTATTGAGGGTAGCCAATATGTCATTTATTCCAGTCTGCTATCAGCCATCAGCTCAGTGATTATCAAAAAGAACATTAAAAACATTCACCCGGTTATTTTGACAACCAACCGGAGTTTATTTTTGCTTGTATTTTCCCTGATCGCTCTGTTGGTTACCCGGGACACGATCATTATTTCTTTCGGTGCGTTAATTAATATTTTTGCCGGCTCATTATTAGGTCCGTTTTTAACGGTCATTGCCGGTTATCTGGCATTACAGTACATACCTCTTTCCTTACGGGCTACCATTAACAGTACAAAGGGCGTATTTGTATTGCTGGGGTCTTATCTTTATTTCGGTCTTTTCCCACCCCTGATCGCGGTATTGGGCGGGATGATCACTATCGCCGGATTGTTATTACTGGCCGGAAGTAAAGAAAAAAATATCCTGCCTGGCAACCAGGTCAATTAAATCGGAATATTCTGATCTTGAAAACGAAATCAATGCCAATATTCGGAGTTAGAGCCGTCCTACTGGCTGCCCAAATGTTCCTTTGGATCCTACTATTCGTAATGAATTTATCCTGTAATTCGCAGCAGATGGCCGTAGGAGATTCAACGCCACCCAATTTCCCTGCATTACAGATACAGCCCAGGGGCCCTGAGGCTGAAGGAGGTGAAGCCTTCATGGCACGCATTGCAGATTTGGATCTGCCCAACCGGGAAGCGGAAATTTACAAAGCCCTGTCATCCGGCAATATGCCAACCTTTCTGCGCCAATTGGTAACCTTAACTGCAAATGTGCCGGACACCCACGGGTTTAATCATCATCTCGTATACCAGGTGATGCCGGATTACCTGGCTGTGGGCAGCGATACGGATTATTGCCGGATCCCGATGAATCCGCATACCGCACAACACCTGGCAACCTTATTCCATGCTTCCCTGATCACCGCCCAAATCAGTGATCAGATCTTTGCAAACGCAAGCATTCGTCTGGCTCCTTTTTACTACGCCCCCGTGGGTCGTGAAAATGAATCCGTGACAAAATTTATCGAGCACAACGCCCACATCGAAATGCAAAAGGACAGCATCGGCGGGCAAGATGGCGCGTTGATTGCCGGCATTAAAAAAGACATCATCTTATCCAACCGTATGGCTGGACACCCGGACAAGGTAGTGATCTACGGCTGGCATAAACCCGATGGTTTGCCTATCCAGCCTGTGTACAGTGGACATGCCGACTGGTACGTTGATTACAGTCACGGCATACGTCTGATGAATAACTATGTGCTGGTGGACGGTAAACCGGCATGGCTTTCAGACCTACTGACCGATCCGGTCAGCTATTGCCTTTTCAGTAATGAGGGCAGCCCGATGGAAGATCCGGCTTATAAAAAATGAAATTGCGATCCCAATTCCAATTGGATGTTCTGGAATTGCCTGCTTGTGCGAACGACTATATTTTCATCCCTGGCCGCCTTATTTATAAAACCAATTTAAAGGATGAATGGAGCCATCAAATCCATGGGAAGCCGGATGGCAAACTGCCGGAAACAAAATGAGAACAACCAATTCAATCCTATACACCCTTTACATGGCTATCATTTCCCTTTCCCGGGTTTTTCGGGTAATCTGAATGGCTTTTACTTCCGATTTTAATTAATTTGGATGATAAAGCGTTTTCCGATAGCTTCGTTAAGCGCCTATAAACTCTGAAAAACCATGAAACCATTGATTATTTTCCTTTCTGTCATTTTTTGCACATCTCTTTTTAGTCAGCCAAATTCAAGATCCTTACAGATGGTATCATTCTCCGGTAAAGGGTATGACCTGGGGCTCCAGCATGGACGAACTTTAAAAAACGAAATTGCTTCAATAATTACGGCATGGAAAAAGAATACGTCTGCCGTATTGAAAAAGAATGCCGATGAGGTTTTGGACGATTTTTATAACTACGGAAATTTCGAACAGGCTATCCAGCAATGGACCCCTGAATTGTACGATGAAGTCCGGGGCATAGCCGACGGATCAGGTCAATCCTTTAACGACGTATTGGTCCTCAATTTGCTGGATGAATTTTGGGTTTATGTAAACAACCTGAACAATCATCATTGCAGTGGCGTCGGCGTTCCGGCGCAGGGCAACCAACCGGGATTTATTTCCCAAAACATGGACCTGGAAAGTTATACGGATGGCTTTCAGGT
This sequence comes from Lewinellaceae bacterium, assembly GCA_020636355.1. Taxonomy (GTDB): domain Bacteria; phylum Bacteroidota; class Bacteroidia; order Chitinophagales; family Saprospiraceae; genus JAGQXC01. The sequence goes on from JACJYB010000006.1 coordinate 123,398, forward strand.
GATGATGCGACTGCAGCGTACCGACGATCAACCAGAACAACTGATCCTAACCCATCCCGGTCTGATCGGGCTTAATGGAATGAATGAAACTGGTGTAGGCGTATGTGTAAATACCATCATGCAACTCAAGGCAACTTCTCATGGACTACCTGTAGCTTTTGTCATTCGTCATCTGATCCAATCGACCGATAAAGAAAAAATCCTGGATTTCATTCAAACTGTTCCGCATGCATCCGGACAGAATTACATCATCGGTATCCGCGGAGAAGTATTTGATTTTGAAGCATCCGCCGATCAAGTTGTCCGCTTTAATCCGATGAAGGCCAATGGGACTGTTTATCATACCAATCATCCGATAGCCAATGATGATGTAAAGGACTGGTTTCAGGAATTTAACCCCAAATTGCCGGAACAATCCAGGCCAACCGGAAACAACAGCTATGCTCGCTTCAAGGCGTTGGAGAACCGGATCGCAAATGCTCCGGAGGTCACGGAAATGATGGTCAAAAATACCCTCCGGTCAAGGGACGATCAAAACAATCCGGTGTGTCGCACCAATATGCAAAACGGCAACGGATATACATTTGCTTCGATCATCATGACCATGGCAGATAAGCCTTACATCCAGGTCACTTCCGGGCCTCCGGATGAATCCGATTACCAGCGGTATGACTTTACTGCAAATCAATAAACCTTGGTGAACCAATGGTTTTAGCAAGGAGCAGGGAAATCAATGTTGCTGAAATTTTTTCCTTTGCCCCTGAATTTTAATGACACCGGGTGCAGTCTTTTTATGTCAACACACCTCAATTTATTGCCATGAAATATGCTCTGTGCACCATCTTCCTATTGACAACGTATATGGTTTTTGGTCAAAACAACCTTACCTTCCGTACCAGCGAGCGACAGACTCTGGGCGAACCTGAGGACCGATCGGCTTCTATGGGCATTGGTGACATCGATCAGGATGGCGATCTGGATGTCGTCATCGCAAATGGAAGACATTGGCCAGAACAGAACCAAATCTTCTTCAACAATGGCAGAGGGATTTTTACGGTCTCCATGCCTTTGGACGCCATACGGGAAACCAGCTACGCGACCGAACTGGCTGACTTTGATGGTGATGGCGACCTGGATATTGCAGTAGGGAATGACATGGCCCCCAATGCCATTTACCTCAATGCCGGAGATGGTACTTTTTCACGAAGCGGCACTTTTGGTAAACCTTATGCACCTACCCGAAATTTAACTGTTGCCGATGTGGATGGAGATGGCGATGTGGACATACTGATCACTAACCGTGGCTCCGAAAACGAAATTTGTCTGAACGATGGTCGGGGGAATTTCACCGAATCCAGACCTTTTGGGGAAATGGACGATTCCACGATTGACGTCGATGTGGCCGATGTAGATGGTGATGACGATATGGATCTGATCCTGGCGAACCGGGATGGTCAGCAAAATTACATTTACCTCAATGACGGTCACCTGAATTTTAAACCCATCCCATTTGGCACCGGCAAGGATGAAACGAGATCAGTAGCCCATGCTGACATCAACCTCGATGGCTATATGGATCTCATCACGGCGAATATCGGAGAGCCCAACCGTATTTATTTTGGAGATCCGGAGCAGTCGTATAAACAGACAACCACTTTTGATTCGGACAATGATCAATCGTATTCCGTGGCTGTCAGTGACCTCGATCTCGACGGGGACGTGGACATCATTATAGCCAATGTAGGAGAGCCCAATACTGTATTCATCAACAATGATCAGGGTAAAAACTGGGAAAAAATCAAGCTAAGCGATGAAAATTACGACACCTACGATATCATTTCGGCAGATCTGAACAACGATCAGCGACCGGATATCCTTGAATGCAATTCCCGGGCAGCGAATGTGTATTACTTTAATCGCGTCAAGGCAAAAAACTAACCAGGAATCGACTTAAGCTTCAGCCTGCCGTACGGCCATTTTGGTCGCCCGGACATCTCTTGGCATAACCCACCCCTGATGAAATGTAAAACGCATCACAATCCTTCCCCCGGTTTTCGCCCCATACCATTACCTTTGCACAAGCATTTGCATATCATGAGACACCTCCTTTACATCCTGCTGCCCGGTATTTTTCTATTCACCCAATGCAGCCAGGCGCCACTCTCCGGCTCGGTTGAAATGGATCCCGACTGGTCTCCGACCCTTTACCTGATCAGCCCTGGCAGTTTTGATGCCATCGGAACCAGTTTTATGGGCAATTTAGTGGACTCTGCAACAATCGGCATCGATGGCCATTTCGCTTTCCATTCCATCCCGGAAAATGCCAGCCCGCAATTGTATGAATTAGCCATCCAGAAGAAAGGAGAACGTTTCCCGACCCAGCTCGAGCAGGACGACCCGGAAGCTGCCAATTACCTGCCCCTGGTATACGCCCAGGGGGATCACCTCATGCTGTCCGCCAAAGCCGGAAATCTTCAGCAAACCGCAGAGGTAACAAATGCTTCCCCAGCCAATCAAGCCATGCTTGAGCTGCGCGATATCCGCAAGAAAGCCTGGGCAGAACATATGAACGGTGCAGTCGATCATACGGAAGATGCCCTGCTGGCTAAAGAAAAAGCTTTTAGCGATTATCGACAGGCGCTGATGGATTTTGCCGGCCAGACGGATCAGCTCCTTCCGGCGCTAACGGCTATCCGCTGGGCCGGCCCTACCGGTGATTACGAGCGGATCCCGGAATTTATTGTCGCCCAATGTGAGAAATGGCAGGCCATTGATCCCGGTCATCTTTTGGTCCGGCAACTTTGCGCCAAAGCCAGCCGGGAGCAACTGCCCGTCCTGATTGGTGATGCGATACCGGATTTTCAAATGCCCATGCTCCAAGGGGACACGATGTCATTACATGGTCTGCTGACCGGCAAACTCAATATCCTGGATTTGTGGGCCTCCTGGTGCATACCCTGCCGGCACGAGAACCGCGAGATCCTGGTGCCTCTCTGGCAGCAATACAAGGGCAAAGGCTTACAGATTATCGGGTATGGGTTGGAAACGGAAGACAAAACCTGGAAAAATGCCATCGATAAGGATCAGGCTACCTGGGTCCAGTCATCCCATCTGCAGGGCGATGAAGCACCGCTGTTCCAGGCATTGCGCATCCAGACCATACCGTCCAATTTTCTGATCGACGATCAAGGCAAGGTCATTGCGAAAAACATTCATGGAGCGGATTTACGGAAGTTTGTGGAAAGCTATTTGAAATAGAAACTTGCCCGGATTATCTGCTCATTTTTACTTGAAATACCCATAAATTCGAATTTCTCGATAAATTAAACCGCATCATTGTCCCATTTTAATCAATCTATGCGATTTCCTATCGGAACGTATTCATCATTGGCCCTATGAACAAATTAAAAACGACCGTATTACCCATCCTGCTTGCGACTAGCTGGATCTCCATCTCGGAATTTGTACGCAATGAATTCCTGCTCAAATCTTACTGGACGGGACATTACCAAAACCTGGGTTTGACTTTCCCATCCGAACCCATCAACGGGGCGGTCTGGGGTACCTGGTCCCTGGTATTTGCAGTCGTTATTTTTATTTTGTCCCGCAAGTTTAATCTGTGGGAAACCACCATCATAGCATGGATTGCCGGTTTTGTGATGATGTGGCTGGTCACCGGAAATATGGCCGTTTTGCCTTATGGTATTTTACCCTACGCAATACCGCTGAGTCTGTTGGAGGCATTTTTAGCCGCCTGGATCATCAGGAAATTTATGGCTTGAAATTCGTTTGATCAAAACTGTCATCACGGCCTTATGGAAATGACTCTGAAAACGGTTCTCGCTGCTACTCCCGAAACCATCTACAACACCTGGCTGTCCAGTGAAGGCCATAGCGCAATGACCGGTAGTGACGCCGAAATTTCGAATGAGGTAGATACTCCTTTCACCGCCTGGGACGGATACATTTCCGGGACCAATATCCTGCTGGAGCCTTATTGGCATATGCTCCAGTCCTGGCGTACCACTGATTTTTCCGATGAAGAGCCGGATTCACGACTGGAGATTTTATTACAGGAAACGGAAGGCGGAACCGAGCTTACACTCATTCACACCTTGCTACCCGAAAATGGGGAGCAATACCGGCAAGGTTGGATCGATTACTACTTTGAACCCATGGAATTATACTTTTCCTCCCTTTAGCTATTCACCTGGAATAACCAAATGGAAAGAATCATAACGCGACATCGATCTTGCCAACCATTCTGATGGCTGCCCGTTCATTTTTTCCAAAAACCCACTACCTTGTCAACCATGAAGGATCTTGACATCAGAAAGGTCAATGTGGTGCGTTATGTCACCCCACTGCGTGAAGGCGGTTCCCTGCCGGCGCTGGTGGAAGCCGATGATGAATTTCTCTATGTCATCAAGTTTCGCGGAGCCGGACAGGGACCTAAAGCATTGATTGCTGAACTGATCGGCGGAGAACTGGCCAGAGCTTGTGGTCTCCTCGTTCCGGAGTTGGTATTTATGACCCTGGATGAATCCTTCGGCCGATCCGAACCAGACGAAGAAATCCAGGATTTACTGCGCTTCAGCATCGGGTTAAATCTCGGCCTGCATTATCTGTCCGGGTCGATCATGTACGATCCGTTGGCTTCTCCGGTTGATGCGCTCACCGCGTCCAAAGTGGTGATCCTGGATAGCCTGATCACGAACATTGACCGCACCTATAAAAATCCAAACTTACTAAGCTGGAATAAAGAACTTTGGCTGATCGATCACGGCGCCAGTCTGTACTTTCATTACAATATGGAAAATTGGAAATCCCATGCCGCCAAATCATTTGTGCAGGTCAAAGATCATGTTTTATTAGCTCGCGCCTCTGAACTGGAAGCGGCGGCCAATCAGGTTCAGACTGCCTTAACCGATGACAAGATATCGGGAATCATCCAGGCGATTCCGGAAGTTTGGCTGGATGATGGCTCGGGAGGGCCTTCTGCCGATGAACGGCGTTCAATTTATACCGGATACCTGAGTTTGCGTCTTTCTATCATTGATTCACTTTTAAATGAAGCACAGGATGCCCGGAAAGGTGGTCTATGAGTATGCATTTATCCGCTACGTCCCGAAGGTGGAACGGGAAGAGTTCATCAATATTGGTGTCATCTTGTATTGCAAACCGAAGCAGTACCTGGCCGTCCGCTATCACCTCGACGAAAAAAGAATGACTGCGTTTCATCCGGAGGCAGATCTGGCCGTTATCCGGCATTACCTGGAAACCTGGGATTGCATTGCCCGGGGAGATTCCCGTTGCGGCCCCATAGCCTTACAGGATGTACCGGGTCGCTTCCGCTGGCTGACCGCTACACGCAGCACCATCATCCAGCCTTCAAAAGTACATCCCGGGTTATGCGATGATCCTTCACAAATCCTGGATGAGTTATTCAGCCATTACGTGCTATAAAGCTTAAGTCCGGCCCTACCTATTTTTCATTGACAGAAAAGCGGTACAAGTGAAATTCCTTTTTATTTTGGGCTAAAATAACCCCAATGAGAAAGATTGCTTTATTTATTCTTTTCGGAATAATCTGCTCATCACTTCAGGTCCACAGTCAGAATAACACCGTTCCGGGTTTTAAATTGGTCTGGCAAAAAGCAAGCGCCGAGACCGGAGCCATTGCCAATAAATTGTATTACAGCGAGGTATTCACCCATGTAGTCAATGATTTGAATGCCATGTTTGCGCTGCCCTGGACGTCTACATCGTGTTCACTTCGAGTGATGAAGGAGCCTTTACAGTTCGGAAACGGGGTATCCCGTCGTGACCATTCCTTATGAAACTGCTGCCGATGACCGCGAAATACTGGATGCCGGCGGTTACGGAGAAACGGAAGAAGAACTGGATGAAATACTATACGAAGAACTGGAGTTTACCTTGTACCACGAGGTGGGTCATGCTTTAATCGAAGTTTTACAACTACCAACGGTGGGTAGACAGGAAGATGTTGTCGACGAATTTGCTTTGTACGTGTGCATGCGTTTGGGGTACACCAATACCATCTATTAAGCTGCTTTGATGTATGATGCCTTCTCGTATGATCGGGATGACGCCATTGAGGATAATGATCTGATGGACAGTCATTCTCTGGATCTGCAGCGTAGGTACCGGCTCCTATGCCTGCTTTATGGTAGCGATGCAGAAAACAATGCCTACGTGCTGAATGAAATGGATCTCAACGAGGAACAAATGGATACCTGCATCTATGATTACGAAGACCTGATAAAGAACTGGTACCGCATCCTTTACCGGTATTTACGGCAATAACGTTAACTTAAGGCTCTAGTCAACCTTAAGTCTTATGGCTCCAAGAAAGTACCTGTACGTTTTTTTTATTGTATGTATCCATTGGTCAGCATTTGCTCAAACGAATGGAGCGATCAATATCGGACATGTTGACACCATCTATTCCAGCATTCTGAACGAATCCAGACCGATCTGGATCCATGTTCCGGAAGGATCAGAATCCAACATTTATGAGCCCACGAGTTATCCGGTCATCTATTTACTGGATGGGGACGCGCATTTCTCCTCGGTAGTAGGCATGGTCGATCAATTAAGTTCGGTCAATGGAAATTCGATCTGCCCCAAAATGATCGTGGTAGGCATCCCCAACACCGACCGTACCCGAGACCTGACGCCTACAAAAGCCAGTTCCGACCATCCTTTTGTAGACAGCACCATGGCGGCCCATTCCGGAGGCGGTGAGGCTTTTATGGATTTTATGGAGAAGGAATTAATCCCCTATATTGAAAGTCACTATTCAACCCAACCATTTCGGATGTTGATCGGCCACAGTTTTGGTGGACTGACTGCCATCAATACCCTATTTGAGCGGCCGGATCTATTCAAGGCCTATTTAGCCCTGGATCCTTCCATGTGGTGGGACAACCAACGATTACTCCATGAAATCCAGCAGGCAGGAAATAAGCCCGGCTATCAGAACCGTTGGCTCTATCTTGGCATTGCCAATACGATGGATCACGAAAAAGATACCCTGGTGGGTCTGCAGGACACCACAGTTGCCACCGAGCACATCCGCAACATCATCTACCTCAACCGGTTTTACGATCACCTGCAGATCAGTCCATTCAAATACGATAGTAAATTTTATCCGGACGATGACCACGGCTCGGTGCCTCTGATCGCGACCTATGATGCTTTGCGGTTTTTCTTTAAATCCTATCCCGTGACGATATCATTCGAGGACTTTATGAATCCGGATCTGGATTTGGCTGCGAAAATTCAAAAGCACTATGAACAGGTTTCGGTAGACTTTGGCTATGAAATAAAACCCGACGAGAGCTTGATTAATTTGATTGGTTATCAATTTTTGGGAATGAAACAGTTGGAGAAAGCCGAAAAGTTTTTCCTCCTGAATACAGTTAATCATCCAAAGAGCTTTAATGCATTCGACTCCTTAGGAGAATGTTACCAGGAGATGGGCAAGAAAGAAAAAGCCATCGAGAGTTATCAAAAATCAATAGAACTAAACCCGGACTCTTATTCCAAAGAAAAATTAGAAGCACTTAAAAGCAATAAATAATTCCGGTTTCCAGTGTCCAGCATTAACATCCGGCAGACAAATAGCTTCTGATTTAATAGGAAATACAAGGCGGAAGCATTAAATCATTTTATGTTCAAGCATTTAACTTTCTGGTTGGTTGTGTCCATAGTATCCTTAGCAATCAACTGTACCGATCATCCTGAGAACCTCAATGATGACCCTGTCCGCCAATCCCTTGATTTTCAACCCTGGGAAGCAACCGAACAACCGGCAGGCTCAGCCGCCTACCTGGGCCTGGGTCCCTATGCCAAATGCCTGTGTACAGCGGTATTTGTCTCCGGCCGGAAGCCGGAAGAATTTGTCACAAATAACGATGGGATCATCCTGGAAAAATCCTGGGTAGATCAGGTTACCTGGTCCATCGATTATGATCTGCACCAGGTAACGGCTTTTCTGGGCGACACGGTATATCGCACGGCTACTTTTACCGGCGATCAAGGCTGTATCCTGGATGTAGCGAAAGGCATGCATTTTACACCCGTCCCGGTCAAATCCTCATTACCGCCGGAAGACTCCATGGACTGGCCCATGGGTGACCACATCAGTAAGCTACCTACAACATACGACTCCTTGAAGCTGAAAGAGGTCGCTCGGGAGGCATTTGATCCTGCCGCTCATACAGCAGCTTTTTTAGTCATCCACCACGGGCGGATTATCCTGGAGCACTATGCCGAAGGGATCGATAAAGACACGCAACTGGAGTCGTGGTCGATGGGGAAAAGCATCACCGGCACCCTGATCGGGCGGTTAATAGCGCAAGGCAAGCTGTCCCTGGATCAGGAGGCTCCCGTCCCTGAATGGCAACAGCCTGGCGATCCACGCGGCCGGATCACTATTCGGAACCTGATGCAGATGAGCAGCGGCTTACGTTTTCCATCATTTGGTCGCACACGGGATAGCGCCGTGGCCGGATCAACGAGTTATGATGGTGAACTACCCATGGCTCAACTCACGCATGTGTATCCTTATACCGGCTCTATCAACGTATTTGATTTTGCAGTCAAACGGCCCCTGGAATTTGCTCCCGGCAGCAAGGGAGCCGGTCAGTACCGCAATTGCGATCCGCTTACTTTGGGCTACATCATTCGCCGGACGGTAGAAGCGGACGGACGCAATTACTGGACCTGGCCTAAGGAAGAGCTATTTGATCAGATCGGCATCCGCAAGCAATTGCTCGAGACGGACCGCTGGGGCAACTTTATTATGACAGGCTATGATTTTGGCACTGCCCGCAACTGGGGACGGCTGGCCTTGCTCTACCTGCAACGTGGGGTTTGGAATGGTAATCAGCTGCTTCCGGAAGGATTTACGGATTTTGTCGCTACGCCGGCACCAGCCTGGATCGACCCGGTCTACGGAGGTATGTTCTGGCTGAATACCGATGGAAAATTCAATCTACCCAAAGATGCGTATGCCATGATGGGTGGAGGCGGCCAAAATGTAATTGTCGTCCCGTCATTGGACCTGGCAATTGTAAGAATGGGCCACAGTAAAGGGGCAAAATTTGCTTCCAAGGCGCTTAATGAGGCGCTTAAAAGCCTGCTTCCCGCCTTGCCATCAGACTAATTCTAGCGGAACACATTGTCTGATATAACTTGATCCGTGCTGGTACTTCTGCGGAAACCTTTATACATTTATGGAATCACATCATCAAGCCGAAATAAAAGTACATGGAACCACTTTGGGGTATAGATCTGGGAGGAACAAAAATTGAAGGGGTCATCATTGCTTCACGGAAAAACCCAACCGAACTTACCCGGCTTAGGGTACCGACTGAACAGGAAGGAGGCTATGATCACATCATCAGCCAGATCGGGAAGCTGATCCAACAGATGAAAAAAGAGAGCGGACTGAATCCCGCTTACGTCGGCATGGGCACCCCGGGAGTGTTGGAGCCATCTACCCAAACCATGAAAAACTGCAATACGACCAGCCTGTTGGGCAAACCCTTAAAAAAGGATCTGGAAGAGCGTTTAGGCATCACTTTCCGGATGGCTAACGATGCCAATTGTTTTGCAGTGGCTGAAACCAATCTCGGGGTTGTCAAGGACGTATTGCCTGATGCAGATGTCGTCTTTGGTATCATTATGGGTACCGGTGTCGGCGGTGGCCTGGTCGTCGACGGCAAGGCGATTTATGGCAAACAAGGGATAGCTGGAGAGTGGGGTCACAACTTTCTGGATGAATCCGGCGGACCGTGTTATTGCGGCAAAACCGGGTGCGTCGAAACCATCCTTTCCGGTCCTGGGCTGGAACGATTTTATGCGGCCCAATCCGGAGAAAAGAGAAAATTAAAGGAAATCATCAATCGTGCGCGCGAAGCCTCGGATCCTCATGCTGTTGCGACCATGGACCGGCTTATCCAGTTCTTTGGCAAAGGGGTTGCCTATCTGGTCAATATCATCGATCCTGATGCAATCGTACTGGGAGGAGGCCTGGGCAACATCGATGAATTATACACCAGGGGCGTGAAAGAGGTAGAAAAACATGTCTTCAATCATCGTCTGGAGACGCTCTTTCTGCGGCCCAAACTAGGTGACAGCGCCGGCGTCTTCGGAGCTGCATTGCTCTAATTTTAACCCTCCGCAGATGTTAGCAGCAACCGGATTACGATATGCATACAAACCCGGACAGGACCTGGTTTTCCCGGATATTCTGGCATCCAATCGGGATAAGATCCTAATTCTAGGTCAATCCGGATGTGGAAAAACCACCCTGCTGCACCTGCTGGCCGGCATCCTTACACCCCAACAAGGCGTGGTTAAATTACTGGATGAGGATGTTTACTCACTGTCCGGTCATCAGCGCGATGCATTTCGTGGCAAGCACATCGGGATCATCTTTCAACAATCCCATTTCATCCGTTCTTTGCGCGTGGAAGAAAATTTAATCCTGGCCCAAAATCTCGCCGGGTTGCCAACAGATAAAAAGCGCATTCACGAGATCTTGCAACGCCTGGGGCTGGATCATAAGGCCCAAAAGCGAACTCAAGAACTCAGCGTCGGCGAACAACAACGGATCGCCATCGCCCGCGCCCTTGTCAACCGGCCCAGTTTGATCCTGGCGGATGAGCCTACCTCAGCCCTCGACGACCGGAACACGGAACAGGTCATCCAGCTCCTTGAACACCAGGCGGACGAAGAAAATGCCGCACTGGTCCTCGTCACTCATGACAAACGCCTCAAGGATTATTTTGCGAACCACATCAACCTGAGTGCATGAATCTGATCACCCTAAGCTGGAAGAACATCATTCACCGCCCGCTCAGCCTGGCGCTTACGCTGGTCCTTTTTGCATTGGGTGTGGGATTAATTGCCTTCCTGTTTGTAGTTAATAAGCAGATCGAAGATAAATTTGAAAAAAACCTGGCTGGCATTGATATCGTCCTGGGAGCGAAAGGCAGCCCCCTGCAATTGGTTCTCTGCAACATGTATCACATCGACGCGCCGACCGGGAATATTCCGATCCAGTCCATCCGTGCCTTCTTTAATCCCGAGCATCCGCTGATCAAAGATGCCACCCCCTTGTCGATCGGTGACAGTTATAAAGGATTTCGCATCGTGGGGACCACCCGTTCATTTGTCGAATTGTATGCATTAGAGATCGCCGCGGGTGACTGGTGGGAGCATGATTTTGATGTGACCATCGGACCCGAGGTGGCCAGGCGTTTGAATCTTAAGCTTGGTGATCAGTTTCAAAGCACCCACGGCCTCCTGCAGGACGAAAATCTGACGCATGAAGAAAGCCATGCTTTCCGGGTTACCGGCATTATGGCTTCATCCGGCACGGTGGCTGACCAGCTGATCCTGACCAACACCCAGAGCATTTGGGCCGTACATGACCATGAAAACAAGGAATCAGCGCACCAGGAGGAATCTGCGATTGACCCGGACGCGCCGCATTTTACCAATGCCTCATTACTCGAACATCCGGACCAGGATATTACCAGCCTGCTGATCCGTTTTAAAGCCCGCAATTATCAGGCATTGAACATGGCTCGTAACATCAATGAAAATACCGACTTACAGGCCGCGACACCGGCTATCGAGATTAACCGGCTGTTTTCGCTGATGGGCGTGGGCATGGATGCCTTAAAGACATTGGGATGGTTGATAGCCATCGTATCGGGGTTAAGTATTTTCATTTCATTATATGGCTCCCTGAAAGACCGGAAATACGAATTGGCACTGATGCGGGTGCAGGGTGCTTCACCAGGCAAATTGTTTTCGATGATCATTTTGGAAGGTTGTCTGCTGGCGATTGCGGGCTATCTGCTGGGAATCCTCCTGGCCCATGTGGCCATGTATTTCCTGACGGACTACCTGGAAAATGCCTACCGTTATCCTTTTAAGCCCTGGCAATGGGTACGGGAAGAAGGATGGCTGGCTTTAGGTGCCCTGGTGATCGGGTTGTTTGCTGCATTAATTCCCGCCTGGCAGGCTTACCGGACTGAATTGTCCAGGACATTGGCAGAAGGCTAACGAAAATGTTGAAGGTTGAAGGTTGAAGGTTGAATGATTTGGATCATATATTTGTTGGCGATTAAAATGCAATCAATGAAATACTTCGGTTGGTTATTATTATCAGGATTTCTGATGACTTCAGCAATCCAGGTACAAGCTCAGGATGCAGCCAATATATGGAAAACACTCGCCAAAATCACTTTCAAGAAAGAATACGATGACCTGCTGGGATTTAAAGTAGACCGCCCGGTTTTCAGTGAGGACATCCAGAAACTGAATGGCAAGGAGGTTACTGTGACCGGTTACATCATTCCGGTGGAAGGCTATAAGAGTCATTCTGAGTTCGTCTTTTCTGCCTATCCGTACAATATGTGTTTTTTCTGCGGAGGTGCAGGACCGGAGTCGGTCATGGAGGTACTTGCCAAAGAGCCCATCAAATATTCCGCTGAATCGGTTACCATCCGGGGTAAGCTGGAACTGAACTATGATGATGCAAACCGGCTGATGTATGCCCTATCGGATGTGGTCCTGGTCAAATGATGCCATTTTTCATGACAACATTACCCTACCAGACGTTACTAGCTTAAATGAAGGGAGCAATGGTTAAGTTTTCCCAGTTTTGGTTGGTACTCGCTGGCTTCTATCCGTCCATTCTTTTCGGTCAGACTACCCCCGAGCCGTTTTTACCTTCTTTTTTCGCCGGTTATCCGCATGTGCGGGATCTGGCTCTTAGCGCGGATGGAAAAGAAATGTATTTCACGATTGAAAGCCCCGCGAAAGACTTTTCCGTTATCGCGGCCTGTCATCTGTCAGAAGGCAAATGGCAGGAACCACAGGTCGCTGCCTTTTCTGGCCAATACCGTGACCTGGAACCCTTTTTATCACCCGATGGCCTTCATCTGTATTTTGCTTCCGGAAGACCTCTATCCGGCCACGATGCCGGTGATGTGAACATTTGGATGGTATCACGTGCCCATGCCGGAGAAGCATGGAGTGACCCGCTCCCGGTCGACGCGCCTATCCACTCCGATAAAGATGAATATTATCCTTCCGTCGCTGCCAATGGCAACCTCTATTTCACCAGACTGTCCGATGACCCGGCGCAAAAAGAAGACCTCTATCTGTGTGAGAAGAAGGATGGCATCTACCAGGAGCCGCAAGCATTACCTCCTGCCATCAACGGAACAACTTATGAATTTAATGCCTTTATAGCCCCGGACGAATCATATATCCTCTTTTCCTCCTATGGCCGTCCCGATGATCTGGGAGGGAGCGATCTCTATATCAGTCGAAAAGGACCGGATGGCATCTGGCAAACGGCGCAACATCTCGATGTGGTTAATTCCACCCGTATCGATTATTGTCCGTTTGTTGATGCAGATCAATTGCGGCTTTATTTTACCAGTGAACGCAGCGCGGTACCCGGGCACTTCGATAAGCCTCTGGACCTGCCACAGATCCTCTGGAAATTCCGTCAACCCGCGCATGGTTCCGGCCGCATTTATTCCATCGACCTGAAGGAGGTCATCAGGCCGGATTAATCCGCCAGTTGTGGCGATTCCAGCAATTTAAAATACTGATCCAGCCGCGGCATGATTACAATCTCGGTCCGCCGGTTCTCCGCACGTCCTGCAGCGGTACTGTTGTCCGCCTTTGGTAGGTATTCGGATCGACCCGAAGCGGAAAGCCGGTCCGGAGCCACATAATAATTCAGCTGGAGCGATCGAACCACGGAAGTGGCCCGCATGGCGCTTAGATCCCAATTGTCCTGGAGGCATTCATTATGCATGGGTACGTTGTCCGTATGCCCTTCAACCATGATCTGCAGGTCGTCGTGTTCATTGATGACGGCCGCCAGCTTACCGAGGATGTTCTTGGCCTGATTGCCCAAAGCAAAGCTGCCGGAGCGGAAGAGCATTTTGTCGGAAATGGATACATGGACCATTCCTCCGCGGACTTCTATTTGGAGGTCGTCGTCGGAGATGTCCGCCAGGGACCGCCGGAGGTTCATAACCAGGACCAGATTCAGCGAATCTTTCTGTTGAATCTTGTTGGTCAGATTTTCGATGAATGAATATTGCTTGTTGATGTTTTCCAGGGACTGTTGTATGGACTCTGCCCCGGCCTTATTGATCACGCTGAGGTCAGCCAGCCGGTCCAGGAGGGAGGCATTGGTGGCCTGAATGGTCTGAAGTTGCCGGTCCAGTTGTTCGGCCTGCTGGTTCTTCAGGGCCAGCTCCCGTTCGAGATCATTGATTTTCTTTTTGTTGCAGGCAGGCAGCAAAACGATAACTACCGCCAGCAGAAGGAAGGAATATTTGTTCATGGTCAACGAATTGAAGTTCTTGGTTAAAACTGTTCGGGAGAGCGTTTTAGTATATTTCATACCACAAAGGCACGGAGGACACAAAGGACTGATACTCGTTTCACTCGATCAGCCTTTACTTGCACTAATTGTCCATTCCTCGAAAGGTTAATTGGTGAACATGGTGTTTAATTTCATCCTGATGTCCCAAAAGCTTTACTGGTATAAAGCAATTGTGTATTTTAGAATACAATGCTCACCAAATCACAGATAAATAAATTAAGCTACGATATTATTGGAGCTGCCATTGAAGTCCATAAGCAACTTGGTCCTGGATTGCTTGAATCTGTTTATCAACAATGTTTAATCTATGAGTTGGAAAGCAATGGAATTGAAGTATTATCGCAAGTGAAGGTGCCGCTTGAATATAAGGGATTGCGATTAGCTCAATCATTAAGACTAGACTTGATTGTAGAAGACGTCATAATAATTGAATTAAAAACCGTAGAAATTATTCAACCGGTACATAAAGCACAATTGTTATCCTACATGCAATTAGCCCGGAAACCAAAAGGTTTGTTGATGAATTTTTACACAGAAAATTTATCTAAAAATGTAATTCCGTTGGTCAATAACCACTTTAGGGATTTACCTGAATGAAGCAAAAAACCGATTGAGGGTAATTACTTTTATCTTCAAAATCCTTTGTGTTCTACGTGCCTATGTGGTTATCTCTAATCCTCGTTGTTATCCCCAGTCTTTATCCCTGCCCGCCATTGCACCAGCCAGGCTTCTTTGGACTGCATCAGGTCTTCTTTGGACTGATTGTGGACAGGCGTTTTGGATAGCTGGCCGGGCATGTCTTCGATGTAGATGGTTGAAGACGGGAAAGCGAAGCGTACGCCAATGGACTCGGCCAGGTGCATGATCGCCAGCAGCACTTCTTCACGGATAGCTAATTCTTCGGCATAAACAGCTGTCTCGATATATGCCCGAAATAGGATGTTGATGGAGGAATTGTCAAATTGATAAAGGTGTACATAGTTGGGTTCATCGGCTAATTTGGGGTGGGTAATGACGATATCCCGCATCCCTGCCACAAATGCTTCAATGTATCTTGGCGGCGTATCGTAAGTCACGCCGATTTGCATTTGGAGCATGCGCCGGGGTCGAATACCCATGTTGTTGATGCTCAGGTTGGCTATGTTGCCATTCGGTACCGTAATCAGGGAAGTATCAACCGTACGAATTCGTGTAGACCGGAAACCGACCTCCTCAATGGTTCCCATTTTACCATCGATTTCGACATAATCCCCAATCTGAAACGGATGATCCATAAATATCATAATGGACCCCAAAAAGTTCTTTACCGTGTCCTGGGCTGCCAGCGCCAAAGCCAAACCTCCGATGGAAATACCGGCAATCAACGCGGTGACATTGACATCCAGCTGATTCAGGATGTAAATCGCTGCGACCAGGACCAACATGATCTTAATGACCCGGTCAATGATTGGGATAAATTGATCATCTAATTTGCTACTGGTCTGAGTTGCTGCATCCCGGAGATGCCTGACAATGACATCAAACACACGCCATACCAGAACTGCCAGCATAAAGCTGCCGGCGATGCGCAATGCTGCAATCACAAATTTGGACGCTCCAACCGGTAATTTAAGTACCGGCACAAATCGGTTGATCAAGGCCAGGGTGACCAGCCAACTGATGATGCGGGCGATTTGCCACGTGTGTTTATCATTAATTTTCCAACGACCGATGATCTCCTTAAACCCGGTGTGCAATAGCAATTTGAACAACCGGCTCAGCAGCCAGTAGCACATCCCTGCTGCCAACAGGATCAATAATATGCCAAAGTATTGCCACAAATACAATCCCAGAAAGCTGGTCGAGGACTTGTATGGAAAAAGTTTAACCAGAAAATCGGTCCCGAAAGGAAATGTTTTTTTCATCAAACCGGGCAACGCGTCCAGGGTTGCCGGAGCATAGATCCAGCCGTTGTTTTCTTTTACCAGATAAATTTGCGGCAATTCACCCGGGAAAAGCGTGTAGGTATTCTGTCCTGTTAAGCTATCGGTATAATTGGGATTCTGGGAAACTTTGTTGAGCTGAACATACAATCCCTTGGCATCGAGGATACTCTTGATCTGCTGGGCCTTCGTTACGGCAGTGGCGCTGTCCAGGCCTGCCGGAAATGCAATACGTGTTTCAGCGGGATCGTACGTGTCCTTTTGCAGGAAATACAAATGGGTGAGGATCGTATGGTAGGGGCTTTCATTCGAAGGGCGTACCTGTTGATACGTCTGGGCCTTCGCAATACCTGATATACAAATTATAATACATAATAAATAACCTTTATATAATCTGTATATTTGCATCGTTTGGTTTTTTTGGTGTGACCAGGCAGGCCATCCTTGACTGATTGCAAAGATAGTAATTCGCCTATGGATTGGAACAGCGCCCTGATGGGATTCAAAGCATATCTGCGGCTGGAGCGATCACTTTCGGTCCACAGTATTGCTGCCTATTTGCGCGATGTCCGCAAATTGGGTCACTTTGCCACAGCACAAGTGCCACCGGTCGGGCCAGTCCAGATGCAACCGCAGCAGCTGGAAGCATTCATCATCGAAGCAGGCAGCCAGGGACTCAGTCGACGCTCACAGGCCCGCCTCATATCCGGCATTCGGGCATTTTACAAATACCTGATGATGGAGGATGCTCTGGAGGTTGATCCAACCGATTTGCTGGAAGGCCCGAAACTTAGCCGCAAAATACCCGATGTGCTGTCGGTAAATGAAATCAACAGGATCCTCAACAGCATCGATATTTCCACGGCTCATGGCATGCGCAACCGGGCCATGCTGGAGACGCTTTACGCCAGCGGCCTGCGGGTCAGCGAGCTGGTCAATTTGCAACTATCCAACTTATTTCCGGAGGTACGATTTGTGAAAGTGATCGGTAAAAACAATAAAGAGCGCATCGTGCCCATCGGCAGCGACGCATTAAAATTTATCCAGGATTATTTAACGCATTACCGGCAACACGGGCCCATAAAGAAAGGGTGTGAAGATATTGTCTTCCTGAATCGTCGGGGAGGCAAATTAAGCCGGGAAATGGTCTTTATGATCATCAAAGAAACCGTGCAGCAGGCGGGCATTAACAAATCCGTCAGCCCGCACACCTTCCGCCACTCGTTCGCCACCCACCTGGTGGAAGGCGGGGCCGATTTGCGTGCCGTCCAGGACATGCTGGGACACGAGTCCATCACCACAACCGAAATTTATACGCACCTGGACCGGGAATTCCTGCGGGAAACCCTGGTCAAATACCATCCGAGGTTCCGCCACCAGGGGTAAGAAACCGTCACACCCGTGCAATAAACCCTATTTCAATCTTGATTACAGGCTTTTCATCCGCTTGCGGACCTGAAGGATTACCTTTTCCACCCGTTTCTTTTTGGTGTGGGATTCCATATCAGGCAACCTCATTTCCAGTACCTGTGTAAAATCAGCATAATCCTCCCTGACCAAAATGGGTAAACTTCGTTCGGCATACATGGGCAGCTGATTTTCCGGAGACTTCGTCAATTGTTCCAGGATGAGGGCTATGGCATCCTGATGATATTGCTCCTTACCGGCTAAAGCAATCAGAATCATCACCGCCTGATCGCGGGTAATCACCGATCCCTGATCCGCCACCAGGAGGATAACCGGTAGTTTTGCATAAATGGCAGCAGGATTATCCGGTGTCAGGGTACGAATTGCTGTCATGGCGCCCCATTGAAGCCGGTTATTTTTACCTGTCAAAATGTCCCAAAAAGCATCGAGATGAGGTTTGAGCAGGTGAGGCTTCAGCTCTCCCACTTCATAAAGCACCTTAATCGCATCGTTTTTTATGTCATTCTTTTTGTGCTGCAGCAGCAGAACCAACCCAGCCACCGCCAGCTCATCTGCATGCATCGCAATCTGCTGAGCGAGGGTAATATTCGGGGCTTCATCACGCCGGCCTTGTCCGGAAGCCAGTAGCCCAATCAGTTGATCTGTGTCCTTTCCCATCCTAATATTGTTTTGTGACTGATATTACCATACAGCAATGATTTTAAACATTCCGGTAACAAATCAAAGAATTGAAATGTATTAAAATCTCCAATTCAATTACATTTATGCCGCCAAACTGGGAACGAGGCAATTCAACCATATGGATCCCTTCGATCCTGCTTGGGTTTACTATACAATGTAATTCTATGAACCGAATTCTACATGTTTCTGTACTATCACTATTTTTATTACCCTTACTTAGTGCACAGAACACCAATCGTTCAATCGATGGCTCTTACAATAATCCGAAATATCGCGACTGGGGGTCGGTAGGATCCCAATTAAATATCCAGGTGCCGCTGGCCTATGGGGACGGTATCTCATCACCTTCAGGCGAAGATCGCCCAAATCCAAGGATGCTCAGCAACGCGCTTTTTTCCCAGTCCGGAGATATCAATGACACGCGTAACCTATCCGCATTCAACTGGGGATGGGGTCAGTTTATCGATCACGACATAACCCTTGTTAAAGACGTACACGACGAAGTCCTACCCATCGCCATACCGGCGTTCGACCCATGGTTCGACCCCAATGGAACCGGGCAGATGTCTATTTCCATCAAGCGGTCGGCTTTTGATCCTGCCACGGGCACCAGCATCGATAATCCCCGCGTACCGGTCAACGCCATCACGGCTTATATCGATGGTTCAGGGGTCTATGGATCCGACGAGCACCGGGCCAAGTGGCTCCGCACCTTTGTAAAGGGTAAACTGAGGACCTCCGTAGGGAACCTATTGCCCTACAATACCAAGAATGGCGAGATCGACGGCGGCGAAACTTATATCGCTCCGGCTATGGACATGCCTTTTTCTTTCATCAATACTTATTTTGTAGCTGGAGACCCACGGGCTAATGAAAACCCGTTTCTCTCCTCCATCCATACCCTTTTTGTCCGCGAACATAACCGGCAGTGTGATGAGCTAGCAGCGAAACATCCTGACTGGAATGATGAACAGCTGTATCAGTATGCCCGTAAAATGGTCAGCGGCATCATACAGGCCATCGTATACGAAGAATGGCTCCCAACGCTGGGCATGCAGGTCACTCCCTACACCGGATATAAAGAAGACGTGAATCCACAGATCATGAATGTCTTCTCAGCTGCTGCCTTCCGCTACGGACACACCACCATCAATAAGACGTTGGTGCGGATGAATGATGATTTCGAATACATCCCCGAAGGCAATATCGAACTCCGGGATGCTTTCTTTAATCCCAGCGCCATCAACCAGCAGGTTGGTATCGAGTCTTATTTCTCGGGAATGTCCACCGTGGTACAGCAACACCTGGATTGCAAGGTCATCGATGACCTGCGCAACTTCCTGTTTGGACCTCCGGGAGCCGGCGGCCTGGACCTGGTATCCATTAACCTTGAACGTGGCCGCGATCGTGGATTACCGGACTTTAACAGCGTTCGTGCTGCATTCGGAATGTCGACCTATACTTCTTTTGAGGAGATCACCACGGACGCATCGATGGTACAAAGTATGAAAGAAATGTATGGCGACATCAGCAAACTGGATCCCTGGGTGGGTATGCTGGCCGAAGACCATATGACCGACGCGATGTTCGGACCTACCGCCATGTACATCATCAAGCAGCAATTCATGGACCTCCGCGATGGAGACCGTTTTTATTACGAGAATGACCCGGTCCTGACCGCTGAGGAGAAAGATGCCATAAAAGCAACACGTCTTTCAGAAGTCATCCGTCGCAATACCGGCTTGCAGCATATCCCTTATGAAGTGTTCCGGGTAGAGCAGTCAACTACTTCCACTCAGCCTGACGCACTGGCAGATAACCGCCTTGAGTTGTTCCCAAACCCGGCCAGCAGTCAGATCCAGGTACGCATTCCGGAAGCCGTCCAGGGCCCAGTTGTCCTGACGGTGACTGACCTGCAGGGCAGACAGCACCTGCAGCAACAAGTCCAACAACATGACACCGTATTGCGGTTGGATCTCCCAGCCCAAATGGGATCCGGATTTTATGTCATCAATGTCCGGGGCAAACAATATGCAGCCCAGGCCAAGTTTATAAAAAGATAACCGGGTATCACCTTACCCCCCGTGATGCCAAGGCCAGTAGGAAAGTTTTTTCTACTGGCTTTTTACTTTGAACCTAATGACCTGACCCGAAAACTTGCGGTTTACTTTGTAATCCTCCGGGAATCCGGTATCCACTCCATCGCTTAACTTTTATTGAATATCTTTGCGCCGGACCAGACTTGAACCCAAATGGCTCAAATCGTCGCCATAGTAGGCAGACCAAACGTAGGAAAATCAACTTTATACAACCGCCTGATCGGAGAACAGGAGGCCATCATCGACGACATCAGCGGCGTCACCCGGGATCGCAAATACGGTTCCTGTGAATGGAATGGCAAGACCTTTACAGTGATCGACACCGGTGGCTTTGTTCATGGGTCGGATGATGTCTTTGAAAAAGCCATCCGCAACCAGGTCAAGATCGCCATCGATGAGGCCAACATCATCCTGTTTATGGTTGATGTGACCACCGGCATCACCGACCTGGATGAGGAAGTTGCCCGTATGCTCCGCAAGACAGAAAAGGATGTTTTCGTGATCGTAAACAAGGCCGACAATCCCAACCGCCTCCTGGCCGCCAACGAATTTTACAGCCTGGGATTCGAGAATACCTTCTTCTTATCCGCCATCTCCGGCTCAGGGACCGGTGAGATACTGGATGCCATCGCCGAGCGTATTGAATTTCAGGAAGAAACCGAAGAAGAAGAAACGCTTCCCCGCTTTGCCATCATTGGTCAACCCAATGTGGGTAAATCTTCGCTGACGAATGCTTTGCTTGGCTTCGAGCGCAATATTGTTACCGAAATTGCTGGTACCACCCGTGACTCCATCCACTCGCATTACAACCAATTCGGCAAAGAATTCCTGCTGATCGATACGGCCGGTCTACGCAAGAAGGGCAAGGTGCACGAGGACCTGGAGTTTTATTCGGTAATCCGCGCCATCCGCGCTGTAGAAGAAGCGGATGTATGCCTGTTAATGATCGATGCGGAGACCGGGATCGAAGCCCAGGATATGCAGATCTTTCAGCTCGCCGTAAGAAGACGGAAAGGGGTGGTCATCCTGGTCAATAAATGGGATCTCGTCGAGAAAGAAACCAATACCGCCAAAGAGGTGGAGGACCGCATCAAGCAAAAGCTGGCGCCCTTCAATGACGTGCCGGTGGTCTTTATATCGGCTACCGAAAAGACCCGCATTTTCAAAGCCATCGAAGTGGCCATGGATGTGTACGAGCGACGCAATCAGAAGATCCGCACACCGGAGCTGAACACCTGGCTGGAAGAGGTTACCACAGCGCATCCGCCGCCATCCCACCGGGGAAAATTCGTTAAGATCAAATACGGTAATCAATTGCCTCTCGCCTATCCGGCCTTTGCCTTTTTCTGCAATTACCCCTCCGCTGTAAAAGGCTCTTACAAGAATTACCTGGAAAACCAACTGCGTAAACGGTACAACTTTACCGGCGTCCCGGTTGCTATCTATTTCCGTGAAAAATAGGCTATGCAAGTCATCGAAACCGATATCCCCGGTGTATTGATTCTGGAGCCACGGGTGTTCGCAGATCACCGCGGCTATTTTTTTGAGAGCTACAACCGGCTGACACTCGAACATCAGGGGCTGCAATTCGACTTTTGCCAGGACAATGAAGCCCGCTCTGAATACGGTGTCCTGCGTGGACTGCACTACCAGATCGGGGAAGCGGCCCAAACCAAGTTGGTGCGGGTGATCGAGGGAGAAGTTCTGGACGTGGCCGTAGATATCCGGCCCGGCTCTGCCACCTACGGAAAGCACGTCGCCGTGCGCCTGAGCGCTGAAAACAAACGTCAATTGCTGGTCCCCAAGGGGTTTGCTCATGGCTATGTAGTACTGAGCCCAACCGCCATATTCAGCTATAAATGCGATGCATTCTATGCCAAACAAGCCGAAGGGGGAATTCATTATGCGGATCCGGAATTAAACATCAACTGGCTGGTTCCGGTGGAGAAGATCACCTTATCGGAAAAGGACCAGATCCTGCCGCCTTTTGGAAAACACCGTCATGCCTAGACGGTGCATCATGATCCTGGGCGCAGGTGGCCAATTAGGCCGTGAGTTCCGCTATCTCCATCAACATAAGGAGTGGGATTGGGAACCACACTTTTTTACACGTGCCGAGCTTGACCTCAGCAATACTGCAGTGCTGGAGCAGACGATCACCGATCTGGCACCGCAGGTCATTATCAATGCTGCGGCTTATACGGCAGTAGACCGCGCGGAGTCCGAACCGGAGCTTGCCTTCCACATCAATGCAGAAGCTCCCGGGCAATTAGCGGAGATCTGTGCGCAACGGAACATTTTCCTGATCCATTTTTCAACCGATTACGTCTACCACAATAACTTGAGCCGTCCCTTACGCGAAGATGATCCACTGCATCCGCAAAGTGTCTATGCCCGGAGTAAACTGGCCGGTGAGCAGGCAATCAGGAAGGTATTGCCGGAGAGTATGATCTTCCGGACCTCCTGGGTCTATTCTTCCTTTGGGCACAACTTTGTCAAAACCATGCTCCGGCTAGGTAAGGAACGGCAAGAACTGCGCATCGTGAACGACCAGGTGGGAAACCCTACCTGGGCCAGAGACCTCGCACAGGCTGTGCTGTGGATCCTGGAAGGGAATCCGGGAGACCTGTCAAAATTGTCAGGCATCTACAATTACAGTAATGAGGGCGCGTGCAGCTGGTATGAATTTGCCAAAGCTATCTTCCGGGAAGCGCACCTTGGTGTTGTTGTACATCCAATCCCCACCTCCGAATATCCCACGCCAGCTAGGCGACCTCCTTATTCGGTGTTGGATAAGACAAAATTTCAGATGACTTTTCAACAATCGATACCTGCCTGGGAAGAAAGCCTGAAGCGTTGTATTGAGGAAATTTCAGCCGTCCATTAAGGCTTGCCGTCCTTGACAACCACCCCTATACTGACGCCACCATTTCCTGATGTGCATACTCCGGAAAGTTCCCGGCACTTTTCAATAACCCGGATGACGCAAGAGGTACAATCACCTGCACAGTCGCAAAACATGGCGCATTCTCCCGTCCATCGGCCTTGATCTTTATGATCGATCGGGATGATTACGGATTGGAGTTTGCTATTTTCCATAAAGGTTCCGACCACTGCTTGGTAAGTACGGCCTTCCTCATCCGCTACCGTCTCCGTTCCAGCATGATCCAGGACAATTTCGGGTTTGTCCAGCATAGCTGCTATGTAGGCGCTCAATTGGACTTCATTATTGAGCAAGTAAGATTGGTCATCCAACCAAATTTCATTATTCCCTGTGGAAACAACATCACGGTTAGAACACGCAAATCCCGTTAAGAGCAGCAAGGAAAACAACGCCATTTTCATGAGCAATACATTAGGAAAATGAATTAATCCGATGAATATCAATAAGTAATGTAATAAATAATCGGTCAGAAATCAACCTCTAAATAGACCGTATCACTTTGTTGATTTAGGAAATACCCTCTGATTGACCACTTATCATCGAATGTAGGCCACCTATTGCATCAAACAGGCAATAAATCCATCAATACCAATTTGGTTTTTTCAGGATTCCTTACCCATAAAAGTCAAATGTCCGTCCACTTCGATCGACCAGGTTAACATCCGGAAATCGATTTTCAGGGTTGCATCGGCATCGGGATGGGCCCAATGCATTTCCCATTGCTCGTCCCGGATCTGCTTCATGCTGAATGTCCCTTCAAAAGCCGGGCATAGATTTCGGATCCGGATCAAGTCCATCAGTCGTTGTACCACCGGAACTGAGAGCGCCTGCTCCGCTTCACCCTGTGCAAAATAATGACGGTTAATGTCCCTGCCCACTCCGGTTTGGCTCAACAGTTCCAGATCGTTTGGTTCTGCCAGAAACCCGGTGTAATACACCTGGGGAATTCCGGGCGTAAAAAACTGTATGGCTCTCGCCAGCAGGTAATCGGAATCCTCTTGCCCAAGCGCATCGTAGTACGTGCAATTCACCTGGTACAGGTCCAGATTGGATGCGGCGGCACCGGTAGCCAGGCGGCTTCCACCACCGCTGTTGACATGGATTTGCTCGACCAGTCGGTCGATATCCTCGTCGGGCACCAACCCAGCCTGGTTTTTATCCGACCCGTCCGGACCAATATCAATCACACCAATGCCATCATGCGTATCCAGAACAGTAATGGCATTATTTGGCCGGACATCCATCCATGCCTTCAGGTACCGGCCGGTATGATTGAACAAGGCATGTAAAACCAAGGGAGGTAGGGCAAAATCGTACACGTAGTCCACTTTAGCGGCGATTTCTATCTGCTTCCGGTAATAAGAATGGATCTCGACTAAAACTTCCATTCCCATGGCATTGGCTTGCCGGGTCAGTGCGGCAATGAAGTCAAATGTTTCCGGGATCATAAAGCAGGAAGTGCCCGGCTTTTTAATCGCGTAGCCCACGGCATCCAGGCGGATCATCGAGACTCCCCCTTGCCGGAATTGGTCCAAAATAGCATCCAGGTAGGCCTTACCACTGGGGTGGGACACATCAATGTCCATTTGATTGGCGGTGAAGGTAGTCCAGAACAACTCCTTTTGCCCATCCTTGCGGCTAATGGTAGTGAATGGTAAACCAGGCCGGGGCCGGTAGATCGCCAACAAATCCCGCTCGGTCGCCCCGGCAGGAAATACCCGATCCATGGTGAGGAACATCCCGGCAAACCTGGATTGGGCACCTGCCCGGAGATAATCCCGGAAAGCCGGTGATTGGGCAGATACATGATTAACAATCAGATCGGCCATAACTTTTGTATTTCTACTCATCCGGTAGACGTCTTCCCAATCACCCAGGCGTGCATCGACCCGGGTATGATCGACCGGATCAAAGCCGGCATCAGCACCATCTATGGGATCGTAAAAGGGCAATAAATGACAGCCTCCAAACAATCCCCGCAGGGGACCTTCCAACAAGGAGATGAGGTCCTGGAGATTCCCTCCGGTGAGGCGATCGACATAGGTGATCAGCTGAACCTGGTTCCGCATAACTGATTTTTCAATTTGATGCTTAAATAGTCAAAATTTCAGGACATTCATTGACATCCGGATTAATTTCTGAACATTTACGTCCAACCGATGACCCTCCTGATAGTGGCTCATGGGCTGGATGACCAGAATCATTCCCTGCAGGCCAATTGAGACCATATCCAGATTATCGCACTGTCCGTGTCCGGACGCTCCCTGAGAGCGTTTCCCGTTGACTTTTTCTGTATTTTTACAAGGAGAAACTTTTAATCAGAGCATGAACGAACTCGAAGCACGCTATGCAGAAGCGCTACCCGGGAAATATTACCTAACCAGGGATTTGGAAAGTCTGGATAATTATCTGCGGGAACACTTTTTCCTGGATCCGCAGGAAATCGTTCTGAAAGCCGAGAAACCCGGTGAAGGCAATATGAATTATGTCCTTCGCATTTATACCAATATTCGTTCTTTTATCATCAAACAAGCCCGCCCCTGGGTAGAAAAATACCCCCAGATCGCCGCTCCCGTAGAACGGAATGCTGTGGAAGGACGTTATTTCAGACTTGCTCAGAAATTCCCTGCACTGGCAGATTATTCACCCGATTTATTATTTGAAGACAATGCCAATAATATTCTAATCCTGTCGGATCTGGGTCCTGCCAGCGATTATACTTTTCTTTACCAATCCGGGAGCCTGAGCAGTTCTGAACTCAAAGCTCTTATCCATTACCTGCAGTCCCTGCACCGGATCCAGGAACCATCCTATCCCTGGAATCGAGGTATGCGGTTATTGAATCATGAACACATCTTCCGCTTTCCGTACGATCCGGATAATGAATTTGATCTAGACGCCATTCAGCCAGGTCTTCAGAATCTGGCCAGTCCCGTTAAAGGCCATCAGGAATTACAGCAGAAAATTCAGTCGCTCGGGGAAGTCTACCTCCAGGAGGGCGATGTACTGATTCATGGTGACTTTTTCCCAGGCAGCTGGTTGAAATCAGACCGCGGCATCCGCATTATCGACCCGGAATTTAGTTTTAACGGCCTCGCCGAATTTGATCTGGGTGTATTGATTGCACATTTGCAGTTATCCGGCCAACCGTCGCGGCACTGCGAAGCAATTTTGGAGACCTGCCACCAGCAACAAAAACTGGATGAACAAATGATCGCCGGATTCTGTGGCACTGAGATCCTTCGCAGATTGCTTGGCGTTGCACAATTACCGCTGCGCTGGAACCTTGATGAAAAAGCATCACTGATCCGCCAGGCTATCCGGACCATTCTGGAAGGAACGATAAAATTAAATCCATGAAAGCCTTTGTCCGGTTGCTTGTCCTATCCCTGGCAGTTCTGATTGGATGCCGCCCTCCTGCACCGAAAGATCCGTTGTTTAAGCCTATCCCTGATAGCCTTTCTGTGGTAGAACTTCCATATGTTTCCATGCCCGAGGATGCGTTATACGATAAGGTTCTGGGGGCTATGGTGGGTACGGCAATCGGCGATGCCATGGGCGCTCCCACCGAAATGTGGTCCAGGGATCAGATCCGCACCGAATATGGATTTGTAGATTCCCTGGATGATATGGTCCGCGAACCATCTCCGGAAGGAACCTGGGTTTTTAATCTGCCTGCCGGTGGTACCACTGATGATACGCGCTGGAAAGTTTTGACGGCCAATTATTTCCTGCAAAAACCCGGTGAGTTCTATTCCAAACAAGGGCCTGAACCGGTTCATTTTGCGCAATACCTGGTCGATCAATACGATGATGAGTTAACCAGGCTCCGGAATACAAAGAGTTTCGATCC
This sequence comes from Lewinellaceae bacterium, assembly GCA_020636355.1. Classification (GTDB taxonomy): domain Bacteria; phylum Bacteroidota; class Bacteroidia; order Chitinophagales; family Saprospiraceae; genus JAGQXC01. The sequence goes on from JACJYB010000006.1 coordinate 150,783, forward strand.
TGCCCCCATTGAAGCGCAAATGCGCCGCATCAGCTGGCTGCAGGAATGGGCTCTGGTGGCCAAACCCTATGCAGACCACGACTGGCCATCCTATGAAGAGCATCTGCACCGTTTCTACGGCGGAGAAATGGTCTGCGCCGGAATGCTTTACGCGCCTATGATCGGAATTTTGTATCCGGGAGCACCAGAACAGGCTTACCGGGCTGCCTATAAACTTGCGCTCTTCGATCTGGGTTATGCGCGTGATATCACCGGTCTAACCGCTGCCATGGTATCAGAGGCTATGAGCCCTCAGTCCACCCCGGGTAAAATCTTACAGACCTTGCGGGATATTGACCCCCATCAATATTTTGCCAGTCGCCTGGTCGGCCGCAGCAGCTACCGTATTTACCGGGAAGCGCTGCAGATAGCCGGTGAGGTGAAAGAATTACCGGAAGAAACCCGTTGGACCAGGGCTTTCTCCCTCCTGGACAACCTCCATCAGGACTTTCCTTTCCACGCCGGCGAAATTCACCTGATCAACCTGACTGCTTTGCTAGTCTGCGATTTTGACTTTCGTCAATCCTTGCAGTTTGTGATCAATTATGGTCGGGATAACGACACTGTCGGCGCTGTCACCGGGGCTATTCTTGGCGCTTACCTGGGCTTCAAAAAAATTCCTGAAGACCTGGCAACCACCGTGATAAAAACCAATCGCAATAAACTGGGTATTGATTTGGAGCAGTGGGCACACGATGTTGTAAAGACAATGCAATTGGCAGGTGCAGTAAGCAACCATTAATCATTAACCATCCTCCCGTAAAAAAGCGACAGGATTGCGACGTGTTGTCCGGTAACTCACTACCCACACGAGCACGAGCAATATACCCATCGTTATGCCCAGCGTAATCAGGTATACACCGGGATTAATGCCCGTCCGGTAGGCAAAGTGATTCAACCATTGCCGGGCCACGTACCAGCTCACCGGTATGCCTGCAAAAAGTGCCAATCCAAGCAAGACCAGGTATTCACGGCTGATCATTCCATACAACTGGGTTTGTCGGGCACCTATCACCCGGCGAATAGCCAATTCCTTTTCCCGGCGTTGCAGGGAATAGATCAACAGACTGATCGAGCCCAAAAAACTTATGACCAATGTTAACAGGGCAAGCACTGCTAATAATGTAATCTGCAATCGATCCTCCCGGTACAAACGGTCAAACATTTCATCCAGAAAATGATATTCTAGCGCGTAAGGGAATAGGTCATTCCAGGTGGCTTCGACGGCACCGATGGTTTGATCCAGATGATCAGGACGTATTTTTACCAGGAAGGTTTTTAGCCAGATGGGCTCTACTACCAGGACCAGCGGGTCGATCTTATTCCGTAATGTTTCCTGGTGGTAATCCTCGATCACACCGGTGATGGGGCCATAGGATAAATCAAATCCGCCAATCGAAAAATTGATTTCACGACCCAGCGCCGAGGATGCATCATTCAGGCCCAGCTGATGCATGGCGGTCTCATTGATTACATAGTAGCGCTTCTTTTCCCCCAGATAGCTGGCAGGTGTCAGATCTTCGCTGAACTCCGGGTAGGGGTCGAGCTTCCCCTGCATTAAGTGATCGTCACCAGCCAGAAAATGCATACCCATCATTTGAAAAAATGAACCATCGACGATCTGGATATCCATATGAGGCGCTTGCCCGGGATCCTGGTTATTGCCTTTTAACAAAACCGGCCCGCTATCTCTGATCTCTTCCGAGGGCACCTGCATGCAAGCACTCACTCCGAGCACCCCCGGTATTGCAAGTAACCGATCCCGGTATACCGGATATTTGCCCACAACGGCATCCGGCACATTGGGAATGGCAAGGACCTGATCCGGTTGTAATCCCAGTTGCGTATGCTGGATGTAGCGGTACTGGCGGTACGCGATCAGCGTGGTGGCAACGAGAATGGTTGCGGCACTGAATTGGATGGTAATAAGCGCTTTACGAAGATCCAGTTTACCTGGCTGACGAGCTTTCATGCCATGACGGATACCCTGAATAACCGGTACTGTTCGGGAGAGTAGAACGGGCAAAAAGGAAGTTAACAATGTGGTCACCAGTATCAGTACCAGCAGAAAGCTTGTCAGGATACCTCCTGGAGCCAACTGAAAAAATCCGGTCAACCGGTTTAATTCCGGATGGAGTAAGAAAGCTATCCCCAGAGCGATTAAAGCGCATATAGTCGTTTGGATTAGAATACCGGCAACCCGCTCCCAGGCCAGTTGCGATCGGCTGGCTCCCAACACTTTTCTGACAGCAATTTCTTTTATTCTGGCCATCGTCATAGCCATATTAAAGTTCGAGAAATTGACCATCAGGATAAGCCAGATAAAAAGACCGACCGACCAAAAAATATTCAGATAGATGCTGGATCCGTTGGGCACAATTTCCCGTGCCAGATGGGAGTGCAGATGAATAGCACTCAAGGCCTGAAATTCAAATTCTTCCTGATAGGTATCATCGGGATCAGCATGCTTGGCAACAAATTCCGCCATCTTCTCTTCTACCTGCCTTATCGACGCATGCTCGGCCAGTAAGATGTAGACGTATGCCCATCCCGAACGTTGCTCCGGGTTTTCAAAAGAAAAAAATTCCGTGACCGGCAGATGGGTATTGGCCGGGATATCCTCCATAACTCCCGTGACCGTATAGGGGGTTTCTTCCGGGCTCCAGTCACCTGAAACCATCATCTGTTTCCCCAGGACTTCTGTTGTTCCAAAATAACGCAAAGCTTCGGACGTGGTAAGTACTACAGAATTGGGGCGCGTCAGAGCGGTAGCCGGATCACCAGTCACCAAAGGAAAGGTAAACACCTGAAATACATCTGCGTCAGTCACATAAGCATGAAGCGGTTTAAATCGTTTGTCATCGACCCGTATATATTTCTGCTCCTGATTCTGGAACCGGATCAATTTGTCAATTTCTGGAATAGCCTCCGGTAAGGAATTGATGTAATTAACCGGAATACGTGCCCACTGGGTGGTCAATGCCGGTGACTTGGTGCGATAGGTGGGTCGATAAATCCGATCCCGGTTCAAATGAAAATGTTCGAACGTATAGGTCTGATACAAATAGCTGAAAAGCAATAAGAGGGCGCTGAATGCCAAAACGACACCCGCAAGATTCAAGCTGTGAAGCACTCCTTTCTTCCTGAAATTACGCCATGAATAAATCAGATTACTTGAACCGTTTGTGAGTCGCTTCAACACAAAATTTCGATTTACTGGTTACATAATACCCCGAACCTTCATTCAAAATAACAGGAAGCCCGGAATTCATCCTAACCAACCTGCTTAATTTACGCCCGGCCCGTTATTTCCATTCCGGATTCCCCGACAAGAATAGCTCCGGGTGGAACTTCCAATTAAAAGTACACGAAAGCATGGCGGTAACCACAATGTGATGATCAAACACCCTAAATGAATGAGGAAATAAACGCTTTCATTGACAAATTGGCTATGACTATCGTTTTAGCTTATTGGATCCCGGATCGTCGGAAACAGGCTTGCCGATTGTGCACCTGGATGGAATGGAAAGAGCGTCAAGTCCACTCGGGAAGAATTACATGGCAATGAAGTCAATTTTTTTATCTTTGATAAGCTTGAAAGTCAAGTTTTCTTTTGATTTCACCTATTTGAACCTATGAAATGGACCACACTTTGGGCATCCTTAATGGTATTCGTATGCTTAGGAACAGGATTGTCAGCTCAGAACACACCCCATCGTATTGACCTGCAAGTGACCAATGAATCCCTGCCGGATATCTTTCATAAGATAGAGGCACAGACTCCGGTACACTTTTATTATAAGCTTGCTGATCTACCCGATCAAACCTACAGTCCACAGTTGAATGGTGTTACTGTTGAGGAAGCACTTACTAACCTTTTGGGAAATACCTTGCTGGGTTTTCTGGAATACCGGGGCGACACCTATGTCATTATGCCTAAGACGGTCATCAACGAGAATTATTCCATCAATTATTACCAGGCTTTGCAGGACCTGCAGCGGAGTGCTCAGGATGAAACATCCAAAGAGAATCAGTTGCAACTGGGCGAGGCAAGCTCAATAAATCCTTCGGGCAAAGCCAGTTTCCACGGTGTCATCAATGACGCCGAAACCAATGAACCCATCATTGGGGCGACCGTGAAGCTGGAGGACCTTGGTACCGGTACGGCAACGGAGGTGGACGGATCTTTTGACCTGGAGGTTCCGGTGGGTAATCATATTCTGGTCGTTCAGTACATCGGCTACGACGAATACAAAGCTTCGTTAGCGGTATATAACTCCGGAGAATTATCCATCGACCTGGCCAAATCAGCCATCCAGCTCGATGAAGTTACCGTGCGGGCTCAGGCAGCAGACGCCAGTGTGGCCGAAGTACAGGTAGGCATTGCCCGCCTCGATGTCAAAAATATCGAACGTGTACCGACGATCATGGGAGAAGCCGACGTCATCAAAAACCTATTGCTGTTCCCGGGTGTAACATCCGTGGGAGAAGGCACCCTGGGTTTCAACGTACGCGGAGGCGATGTTGATCAAAACCTCATCGTCCAGGATGAAGGCTTCCTCTTCAACTCATCGCATGCGTTGGGATTTTTCTCGACATTCAATAGTAACCTGATCAGCAGCGTAGAACTTTACAAAGGCAACATGCCCGCCATTTACGGAGGCCGGATAGCCTCGGTGTTAGATGTGACGATGCGCGATGGCAGCATGGAACAATTTAAAGGGAAAGCGAGCATCGGTCCCATTTCCTCCCGGTTAAGTCTCGAAACGCCCATCGTGAAGGACAAGATTTCCATCCTTGCCGGAATTCGTTCCTCTTATGTTAACTGGTTGCTAAAAGCCATCAAGCAACCTAATATCCATAATACCACTACCTTCTTTTACGATGGAAATGTACGGCTAACGGCTAAAATAGGAGCCCGTAATACCCTTATCGCTTCGGCTTACGGCACCCAGGATGAGTTTTTCTATAATAACGAATTTGGGTTTGATTATGGAACCAAGATGGGCCAGGTCATCTTTAAATCCATACTCAGTGACAAAGTATTCACCAAGCTGGCTTACGTGAACAGCGACTACTATAGTTCGCAATTTGACCTGGGAGGCTTGGACGGCGCAGAATTGACGAACCGAATCGCCTATCAGAAAGGCAAAGCCCAGGTTTCTTATGTTGCCAGCCGGCAACTGCAGATCGATGCCGGTTTGGAGAGTGTCTTATACAAAGTGGATCCCAGCACCCGGGCTCCCTACGGTGACGAATCCGAGATCGTTTCAAAAAAACTGGAGGCAGAAAAAGGCCTGGAATCCGCAGTGTTTGTCAATGGAGAGTGGTCCGCAACCCCTAACATCCTGATTTCCGGCGGACTGCGTTTTGCTTATTACAACTTCCTGGGGCCTAAAACAGTTTTTGAATATTCCGATCCCGAACATCCCAGCCTGCTCAATCGAATTGACTCAACCTATTACAGCGGAGGTAGCATTGTGAATTACTCCAGTCTGGAGCCTCGCTTGTCTTTCCGCCTGAAAGTTAGCGATGCCAGTTCGGTTAAAGCCGGCTACAGCAGGACCGGGCAATTCATCAACCAGATCTTCAATTCCGACTCTCCCACTCCCAACAGCCAATGGCAGTTGAGTACCTCCTACATCAAGCCGGTCCGGTCACATAATGTATCGCTGGGCTATTTTCACAACTTCAAGAACAATGCCTGGGAAACATCCCTCGAGGTATATGGCCGCTTTGTGGATCAACTCTTTGATTACAAAGATTTCGCAGAATTAAATACCAATGCCCATCTTGAAACGGAGATTCTGAATGGCGTAGGCCGTGCCTACGGCGCCGAAGTAAGCATCAAAAAGAATCGGGGCGAATGGAACGGTTGGTTGAGCTACACCTATTCCAAGTCGCTACGCCAAATCGATGGCATCAATAAAGGCAACTGGTACCCCAGTAATTTCGACAAACCCCATGATGCGACGCTTGTTCTGAACTATCAGCCCAATCAACGCAACACCTTTACCTTCAATTTTAATTACGGCACCGGCCGGCCAAATAATGCCCCGATCGGAATTTACAAATTGCCGGACGGGCAGGTCGTGCAGGTTTATTCAGAACGGAACCAGTACCGCATCCCGGACTACCACAGGCTGGATGTTTCGTATACCATCGGTCAGGGTTACCGCAAGGACCGCCGCGTACGTACGAGCTGGACGCTAAGCATCTACAATGTCTACGCACGGAAGAATGCCTTTTCGGTCTATTTCTCCCGTGGAGCCTTTGTCCGCCCGACCGCAAACCGGCTATCCATTCTGGGTACCGCATTACCTGCTGTAAGCGTAAATATCGAGTGGCTGTAATCCAATCAACGAATATTAAGGTCAAATTACTGTTGCCATGATTCATTTCAATAGATACCGCTTCATCCTTCCTATATTCATTCTGGCGATGACCTGCAGCCTGATTACCTGTGTTGACACCATTGATTTCCGCCCCGATAGCGATGTAATCAGCAGCCTCACTGTAAGCGGCCAGTTGATTTACGGTACTCCATCGACCATAACCGTCACCGCAGGAAGGGTTATTGACTATGACCCGACGCCAACGGCAGGCGTGGATTTAAAGTCGGTCATCCTGTTCGATGAATCAGGACATGAAGTTGCTTTGCCTGCCGTTGGAATCGGCCGGTATGCCCTGACCATCCCCAAAGACTTTCCGGACATTCAAATTGAATACGGCAAATCCTATGGAATCCGCCTGGAGATGCGGGATGGTAACGAATACAAATCCACCCTGGAAACCCTTAAGGAAGCGCCAAAACCGATTTCTCTAAATTATGAGACAGAAATCAGACATGTGATCGAATCCACCGGGTCAGAATACGATGTCCCGTATCTTAACTTCTATCTGAAAACCAATATCCTCGATCCTTCCTCCGGAGCGCCCTCGATTCTTCGTTTGTCTATGGAACAAACCACCGAATTTCAGGATACTGGATCGCATACCTGCTACCGGACGCAGAAAGTAATCGATAATACTATTCGACTGATCGATGGGTACGAATTCACAACCGATCAGGTAGATGTCTTTGTATACGAGACAACCATTCACTCGGGGTTCAGCGGAGATTCCTATCTCCATGTAATTCAGGAATCCTTACCCATTGATGCCTATAACTATTTTACCTCCATTCAAAAAGTCATATCACGGACGGGAAATATGTTTGAAGATCCAGCAGGCAAGGTGCGTAGTAACATCAGTAATGTGAACGATCCGGATGAGGATGTTTTTGGCTTCTTTTATGCTGCAGATTCAGACACTATACGGGTTTTTGTGGATCCAATGGATCTTCCGCCGGGAATCACTCCTTATTGCATCGGATCTGGTCAAAATGGGGATTCATTCATTTCCTATTGCCAGGATTGCAGGATCGACCCGGCTTCCACTTCTGTTAAACCTTATTACTGGCATCCATGAACCCGCTAATCATCAGTCAACGTTGTCAAGGGTTCGTAACAGTAACTATTCTTGCGAGCCTGTTTTCCTGCGTGGAACCTATCGATTTCCATCCGCAAAGCGATGTGATCAGCAGCCTGACCGTGAGCGGCAAACTGGTTTACAGCAATCCATCCATTGTCACGGTTGCTGTTGGCAGAGTGCTTGATTACAACCCCACACCAACCGAAGGTGTGGATATGAGAGCAGCATACCTTTTTGATGACCAGGGAAATGAAGTACAAATACCCGAAGTTGGTATCGGGAAATATGCCCTGACCATTCCTCCGGGTGCCCCGGATATTGAAATCATGACCGGCCATTCCTACGGAATTCGTCTTGAATCAAATACCGGTAAGCAATATATTTCCACCCCGCAAGAAATATTACCTGTTCCTGCCACTGAACAGCTCACCTATGAACCTTCGACCAGAAGGGTCCTGGATGCCTCCGGATTTTTCTTCAATGTACCTTACATAAACTTTTACCTGAACACCAAAATATTAAATCCCACCTCGGGAGAACCGGCATTCCTGCATTGGCAAATCGAATTAACCAGCAAATTCAATGATGCCAAAACACATGTTTGCTACCGGACTCAGTCCATCAACGATAACCAAATCCGGATCCTGAACGGGTACGAATACACCACGGATGAGGCCAGTATTCCCATTTACGAGTCATCCCTATATTCTTCCTATGCGCATGGGTCTTATCTGCATGTCATTCAGGAGCCCATTCCCGCAGAAGCTTATGAATACTGGAAATCGGTGCGCACCGTACTGGCGCGGAGCGGAAATATGTTTGAAATACCGGCCGGTAAAGTGCGTAGTAATATTCACAACACCGATGACCCCGAAGAAGATGTATTCGGATTTTTCTACGCCACTGAGACGGATACCATCCGGGTTTATGTCGACCCGGCAAGGTTTGACCCGATCAGTCCTTATTGCACTTCCTCGGGACAGAATGGTTCCTGTATTTCTTATTGCTGTGATTGCTCCGGTGACCCGGCTTCAACAATAACTAAACCTTACTACTGGAAAGAATGAAAACAAGAAGTCTGAAATTTGCTTTACTGCTACTCTTGATGACATGGATGATGTCTATCCGCTGTGTGGATTCCATCGAATTAAACATCGATAGTGACGTGATCAGTAATTTGGTTGTTAATGGAAAGCTGGTTATGGGCAACCCATCCGTGGTCACCGTGACCGCCGGCCGGGTAGTAGATTATGATCCAACCCCTACCGAGCCCCTTGATCTCAAAAGCGTCGAATTATTTAACGGGGACGGAGAAAACATCGCCCTTGAAGCCGGCGGAATAGGACGCTATGAATTAAAGATCCCGGCCAACCACCCCTTCTTCCACGTTGAAGCGGGCAAAGGTTATGGCATTCGGCTGACGCGGAATAATGGTGATGTGTATGAATCCGAAATGGATACCATCGAGACGCCACCGGTACAGTCGGAAATTTCACTTTCACTCGAAACCCGGGAATTGTTCTTTAAGGATGGCTCGAAGGCGTATCAGGATTATATTCTTTTTGATACGCACACGCCCACCACGGATCCGAAAACCAGACGCCCGGTACGCCTGCGTTGGGATGTGATACATACCTCCTCTTTTTCAGACGACAATGGGAGTGTCTGTTATCTCGAAACATTTATCAATGATAATCGCGTCCGAATTCTGGATGGAACAGCCATAAAAACGCTGGAGTCAGACTACCGGATCTATGAACCGGCCGTCTCCAACCAATTTGCCGAGGGCGCTTACATCACCTCCATTCAGGAGGTCCTGTCACCGGCTGCTTACGATTATTGGGCAAATCTAAGCACGGTAAATAACCGGACCGGAAATATGTTCGAACAACCGGTCGGTAAATTGCGCAGTAATATCCACCGGGTAGACGATCCCCAGGAAGATGTATTTGGCTTCTTTTATGCCACGAAACAGGACACCCTCCGCCGTTATGTTGATCCGGATGAAGTGGGCAATCCGCAGACGCGTTGTCCGTTTATCCCTGCCGGGCCGACTCAGGACCCGTGTCCTCAGGCTTGTTGTGATTGTACGCGAGATCCGAAATCTTTAGATAACAAACCCCGCTATTGGAGAAAATGAGACCTTCTATTACTATTCCCCTACCATCCTGGAAGCTCTTGGCTCTAACCGGCCTGTTAGGCTTCAATCAATGTTTGGATACCATTACTATCGACCTTGACTCGGATACAATTGATAACCTGGTGATCAATGGAAAGCTGGTAAAAGGCAATCCATCTTATGCCGTTGCAATCATTTCCCGGGTTATCTACTACAATCCGGGCAATGAAAATCCACTTAATGTAAAATATGTCGATATCGTTGACGATTTGGGAAACCGAATTCCAATGTTTAGAACAGAAGCCTATAAATATGAAATCTCAATACCCCAAAATGATCCGGTATTTCAGATTGAGGAAGGTCGTCGATACGGTATCATCATTACCACCTCAGAAAAAACTTATGCTTCTGACCTGGATGAACTCTTGCCGGTAACACCTATCCTCGATGTCTCCTATTCGGTGGGAACCGAACACTTATTTGAATCCAATGGACCAGGTTACGACCAGGATGTGGTGAATTTTTCGGCCAGCTCTTCGCTGATTGATCTGAACCAGAATCCTTCCAGAATTCGTTGGGAAGCAGCGTATACCTACGCAGTTAGCGATACGGCACATAAGACTTGCTACGTCAATCAATCCATCATCGATGACCAAATCAGAATCTACGACGGATCGTCCGTCCAGGCTGCGATGGTAAATGAGCAATTGTATCAGATTCCAGTCTCTTATGATTTTGCCGAAGGTTTTTATCTTACCCTCTATCAGGAGGCGCTTTCCGTTTCCGCTTATTCGTATTGGGAAAAGGTTAAAACCATCATCGAGCGGAATGGAAATATGTTCGAAGTACCCGCCGGGAAGATCCAGGGTAATTTGCATAATGAAGCCGATCCTTCTGAACTAGTTTTTGGTAATTTTTACGTAACACAGCAGGACACCTTTCGACTTTATGTCGATCCTGCAGATGTTGGTAACCCCGTCACCTACTGCCCATACGGACCCTACGTCAATGGAGAACGAATTTATACAGAATGCGCCCACAACTGTTGCGATTGCCTTCGGGCGGCAAATTCAACCACAACGAAACCCGATTTCTGGAAAAAATAAATGCTATGATTTACTTTAATCGTGATCGACAAAACAACAATTCTATGCTATTTCGCTTGATAAGAATTTACCTTTTCATCGCAGGAACGATCCTTACCAGCGGTATTCGAGCACAACCCCAAGTTTTGCTTCATACCGACAAAGCATTTTATGTTTCAGGAGAGAAGATCTGGTACAGCCTTTACCTGCCTCAGGAATTGCAGGACAAATCTTACATGCTCAAGGTTTTTGCAGTCAATGCGAACGGTGAAATCATGGGGTCCAATTATCTGCGGTCCGACGGGAAGTCCATCGTTGGTGGTTATTATTCCATCCCTTTTGATGCAGCCACCGGCCCTCTGCGGTTAGCATTCTTTGCCGTCAATAATTTTTCCGTTGAGCTGATTCCACTGATTACCGCTGCATTTCCGGTGTACAATGACCTGGAAAAACTTGACGTGACTAAAATAAAATTGCAGAACCTGGTTGGCAATGAGGAAGCAATACCCGGGCAAAATGTAAGTGTGAGCGTCAGTACGACCGCGGCGGCCGCACACCCGGGAGATCAGATTCCGCTTCACATCGAAATCAAAGATTCCTATGGTCGTCCTCTGGATGGGGACTTATCTATTGCGGTCTACGATCCAAATCAGATCCCGTTCACGGACCCTCGCTTTACCGCATTTCATCAGGCTGTTCTGCCAGCGGATGCGCCTCTGCGCGATGCCGCAACCGAAGTATTGTTGCAGGGCGAATTACAATTAAGCAGCGGTCGCAAGATTTCTACCGTAGAAGCATTGGGCGCATTCTCCCGTCCGACGAATTCTTTCTACTATGCGACACCCGGCAGCTCAGGATTGTTTTCCATCGCAGTTCCCGACTTCTACAATTCCATGCCTTTCCAGTTCATCGGACATCCTTATGATCCCAAAAAGAACTTTCATGTGGTATTTAATGACCCGGCATTCACCAAGGATTCCTTACCGTTACCTTATTCCGAAGAGATACTGTCCTACCTGGACGCTTCGAGGGAGCGCAAGAAGATCGCCCAGTATTTTGGTCTATTCGATCCCGCTCCGGATACGCTGCCTAAGCCGGCAGACAATATCCTGAAACCGGATTATACCTACAAAATCAAAGATTATCAGGCATTCGCTACGATTGGCGCTTTTTTTAAGGAAATAACCACCTCCCTTACTTTTAAACAAAGTGGCAAGTCCTATGTGGCCAGCTTATACAATCCCGGGGTAAGCGTCTATGCATGGGAGCAGTTAAGGGGAGACCCACTCTTTATCATTGATGGGAAGGTGACACGTAATGCCGATTTCATTGCTCGCTTTAATCTAGAACCCGTACAAACCGTTGAGCTCTTTTACGTAGCCAGAAACTTACGGCAAGCCTTTAATCTAATGGGGAACAATGGTGTCGTTTACGTCCATACGAATTTACCCGATATAACCCTGCCCCAGGATGATGAAGAAGATGTTTTTGAAATTTCCGGTTTATTGCCTCCGGCATCATTCAGTTCTCCGGCCATTCCGGATCAGGTAACACCCGAGCTTGGGCCGGTCGCCTATTGGAACCCTCATCTTTCGGTTTCCGGAGGTGTGTTGGATACCACTTATCAACATTCCGATGAGCGGGGCAATTATGTAATCCAGGTGGTGGTACGGAGCAAGGAAGGAAGTATAGGTATCGGTGAAATGAAACTGAACGTATCGTACTGACGTGTTTTTGTGTTGACGCTTTTACGTGTTGACCTGTGCTTTGCATTTAGGTGCAATGACCAATTAGCGAAGCGAGACCCTAATCTCTTCGTGGTTTAAACCGACATTATCTGGTGCCTTGCGGATCCGGATTTACGTAGGGTTTATAGGGATAGGTGTCCGGTGTGATGACTACCCCAGTTGTAACCTTTAGCGGTAAATTTTCATATTCACCATACATCAATTCGACGAAAAAGGCACTATACCCCTCCTGAGGTGGCTCCACCCGGATGGTGTAGGTGCCATCGGGGCGTAATGGTATGTCGGTGGGTTGATAGGCGCGTCCAATGGAATCCACCTGGAAGTTACGGTTCCTGGGGTTATGAGCCGTCCAAAGGGTCATAGAAGCCGGCTCCTGGCCAGGCTTTGTTTGGATGTGGATCGTTCCCTGATCCACCGACCAGGACCATTCGGGTCTGGGTTTTTGCTCGACGATCATCCGGTAAAATGCCATCAGGGTAGACCAGGCGTCTGTTTGCCCCATGGAGTGCTCCGAGTTGGGCACATAACGCAAGTACTTTTCACCGGGCAGACTATCCCAATAAAATTGCCAGGAATCCGGTAAGAAGAACTGATCTCCGGTTGCATTGATGAGGAATTTCGGAATGTTGCGCTCGTGACGAAGTGAATACGGTTCGGTCAGGGCAAGCATCCGTTCGTATTCTTGCGACCCCTGCCATTCCATTATTCCCTCCTGCACATAATTGCCCACTGCCGGAGCCCACTGCCCATAAACTTGCCAATGGTGCTGGAAGGAAGGTTGCAGATTCAGCAAATCGATCACGATGGGCGCAATAGCCACCACCCGGTCATCTGTCATGCCCGTAGTCCAGGTGGTCCAGCCCCGCTTGGAAGCACCGGCAACTACAAAATGTTGTACCGGCTTGCCGAGCGTCTGACTAAACTCCTGAATGGCGTCCATAGCCCGCACCGCGGCTGTCGTCATCGGCATACGCGCAAGCCAGCGGATATCAGAATCTTTTGCCCCGCCTTCCAGAAATTTCCGCCAGCCGTAGGCGATTAATTCATCCTCAACCCGTGGACCGAAGGTATCGCCCACAAATTCTACCGGCTGATTGGGGACGTTGCGGAGATCAGCCACGATGGAATGACTATTCAGGGCCATCGCTACAAATCCTTCCCCGGCATGATCAGGTTGTGCTTCTCTCCGGCTCCCTCCATCGATGAATACCATTCCGGTCTGACTTTGTACACTGTCCGGCACAACCACCGTTATCCAGTGCCACCAGACCGGATCTTTCACCTCCGCTTTGGTCAACCACTGCTGGGAGACCAACTTTAGTACATAGGTGGTCTGGTTTTCTCCGGGAATGGTATCCAAAACCGTCCAGGTAGACGAATCGTGTTTGAGTACGTATTCCCGCAGTGAATGGGAAAGCGTGGGGTCAACCGCCTCTTTTGGCGCCTGGCGGCATGATGCTGACAGGAAGAGTTGCGCAACCATCCAAATGGACAACAAATGCAGTAAAAATCGACGCATTACTAGGATTTAGACCTTTAAAATAGGCTTTTCCAAGGGTTTGAAAGCCGATGCTTTGCTTATCCATCAACAAATGAGTCGAGCCTACGGCTTAATGCATGCCTAAAATTTTATTTAGATCTTTCTAATTTATTTTTTAGATTTGTCTAAATCGTTGGTTATGCGAATTCTCACAGGGGTTGCAATGGTCTTTTTTTACCTGCAACTCTCCGCTCAGGAGTTGATTACGGACCGGCCGGATCAAACAGAATCGGCCTGGACTGTCCCGCTAAAAGCGTTGCAAATAGAAAGCGGCGTCACCCTGCACCGGGCTGACAACAAGCTCACCTTCCAGGTTTTACAAAATGTCTGGCGGTATAGTCCGGTTTCCCGGCTGGAAGTAAGACTCACGTCCGGACTGACGATAAAAGCACACGAAGCCCGAATAACACAAACCAGCTTTGATAATCTCGAAGCAGGTCTAAAATTTCAATTCACGGAAGGCAAGGTACCCCTGGCGCTCCTGAGTCATCTAATCCTCCCTACCGGTACGCTGGATGCCCAGTCCGGTTTATTCTGCAAGCTGCTCTGGTCCCATCATCTGGGGCCTTATCTGAACGTGGGCTACAATGTGGGTATGGAATATGCCAGGGATCAACCATTGAAGTACAACTATTCCCTTTCACTCAGCACATCCCTGACCTCCCATTTGGGTTATTACCTCGAACCTTTTGGGACTTTTGGTGAACTGGATGCCTGGGATACCGGGTTAACCTACCTGGTTACGCCAAATGTGCAATTGGATTTTTCTATGGGGTTTAGTTTCAGTGCAGCCTATAATTATTATGCATTTGGGTGTTCCTGGCGGATTCCTCACCAGCCAACTCATCTTTAACCGGCTATTCGAATTGCTTCGGATCGAGGTTGAAAAACCGCACAGCATTGTTAAACAGGATATCCCGCTTCTGATCATAGGATAAATAATCCGCATTCTGAATCACCCCGATGGAGGTCTCCAGGAGTTTGGGCCAGATCATCAGGTCGGTTCCGTAGAGTATGCGCTTCTCAAAACCCGCCTGCACCAGCCGCTTGATGTAAGCATTTACCTCCGCCAGCGGATAACTCCATATGAATCCGGCTACATCCACGTAAACATAGGCATTGGCACCCATCAGCGCTATCATTTCATCGATCATGGGATAACCGGCATGCATGACCCAGATTTTAAGCTTGGGATGTCTGGCTAGCATATCTTCCAATAAAAAAGGTCTTCCCAGGGACGCACGGTATTTGGGAGCCGTAATGTTAGCCATCCCGTTACCGCCGGTTCCCATGTGGATTCCTACCGGGATGCCAAGCTTTTCTGCCACGCCAAAATAAGCATCCAGCGAAAGGTCACTGGGAGACATACCCTGGTATTGGGGGGCTACTTCACCCATCACTTTATAAAAGCCATTGGAAAGCGAGTCTTCAAAAGCTTCGACGGTCATTTCATCCGCCGCACTTAATCCCAGAGATGGAATAAAGTGATCCGGTGCAGCTGCATACCATCGGTGCAGGATCTCCGCATCGCCACTGGCGACCATGGTAATGTTCAGGCGTTTGCATACATCCACCAGGGCATCCTGCATTTCCTGATCAGAGGTAGCCGCTTTAAGTGGATCCACACAGTCCGTATTTAAAAAAGTTGGTGGTGGTTGACCAGGATCGCCCCCGGGCATATTGGCCAGGAACCATGGACATAAGTCTCCGGCAAAGGCCGGATTCATTTTCATAGCGTGGACATGAACATCAATAATGGGCTCATGCTTTTTCATTTCCTGAGCGGATGCACCAAATGCAAACAAGCCTATTAGACCGGTTACAAGTGCCCAGGGGTTTACGGTTAATTTGAATATCCGGTTCATTCCGTGTTCGTTTTAATTGCTACGTACTCAATTTCGCACATTCATTTTAGGAAATGGACTTTCATCAGGGTTATTTATCCAGATTTGAACGACCATTCGTTACGTCCAACATTGACAATGCTTCCGGACTGCTTACACTCCAGCATCCATCCCGGATCATCGATTCCGTCATATTTGATCCGTTGTCAATGCTTTGTATAGGATGTAGGTGTCAACAAATCCCCGGTCCACATGCCGAAATCCATTTGGCGTGGTACCGATTATTTCAAAGCCGAGCTTAAGCCATAGGTTAATGGCTGATGCATTCGTACTGACTACAAAATTGAACTGGATGCCCGAATAGCCCTGTTCTTTTGCAAATCGAATGGAATGCTCACAGAGTAATTTGCCGATCCCCTGCCCGCGATGATCCGGCGCTACCATATAACCGCAGTTGGCGATGTGATCACCCAAACCGGGTTGATTGGGTTTGATGAAATAGGTTCCGACAATTTCATTTTTCTCAACGGCCACAAAGGTGTCCATCGATTCCGCAAACCAATAGGTAGGCAGGCTAGATTTCGGTGTATCCGGAGAAAACGCATACGTGTCCCCGGTTGAAATAACCGCTTTAAAAATGCCCCAAACTGCTTCAAAGTCGGTTTTAATATTTGCTTTCCGGATTTCCATAGGCAAGTTGCCTCGCTGAATTCAGCAATGAATGAATTGAAATATACCAATATCTGCGGTGCAATGCACGGGTGATGATTTCGATAAACCAGTCATCTTGTCGTATTTATCCAATGTGCGAGCGAATCACCAACCGGGCTTTTATTGGATGGCCACTGATTTTATGGGTCATCCGGATCCAAATTAATCCGCTGTATAAATCATACTTTGCATGGAATGACCTGGAATGGTCAATTTCACCGCCTGATTGAAAATTTGCAGTTTGTAGTCGATGGAATCTCCGGATTGGTTCATCACCACCGTCACCAGGGATCCATCGGTATTCCGGAAGGTCGTTGCCAATAATGGACTACGGCTGCTGGCCGTACTAACCCGGACAGCACCCGGCCGGATAAATTTGGAGAAATGCCCAATGTAATAAAAGGCCGGTGTATAGATCAGTTCTCCGGATCGGGTGTCCGCGTGCACCGGAGCAAAACAGAAATTACCAACATGGTTGGGTCCACCCTGTTCGTCCAGCAGGATGTTCCAGTCGGTCCAACCAGCAGTGCCCTGATTGAAGTCATTGATCATGGCACGGCCATAGCGCTCTGCATTTGGCCAGTATTGATAATGCGTTGAATCAAAACTTTCGGCACATCCTTCGGTAAAGATCAATTCTTTATCCGGAAATGCTTGTTTAACAACCCCTTCATTGGCAAACATGGGATCCCCGCCGGTCCAGGTTTCGTACCAGTGAAAACCAATACCCCAAACATATTTTGCCGCTTCCGGGTCTTCCAGAATGGTAAAGGCTCGATGGGGCAGCAAATCGCGGTTATGATCCCAGACAATCACTTTTTTATCCCCCAATCCTTCCCGATCCAGGGTTGGACCCAAATGTTTTTTAAGGAAATCACGCTCTTCTTCCGCCGTATAGATGCAGGATTCCCAGGTTTGGGTAGCCATGGGTTCGTTCTGGATGGACAAGCCCCAAACCGGTATTCCCTCGGATTCATAGGCCTTGATGAACTTCGTGTAGTATAGGGACCATGCATCGTAGTACTCCGGAATGAGTTTTCCTCCGTGAAGCATTTCGTGATTGGTCTTCATAAAAGCCGGCGGACTCCAGGGACTAACGAATAATTGCAGGGTGCCCCCTGCAGCAGCTATGGCCCGCTTGATCAATGGAATTCGAAATTCACGATCATGACCGATGTCGAAGGTTCCCAGGGCTTTATCTTCATCCGAAACGTAGGTATAGCTGGCAGAACTGAAGTCACAACTGTGGATGTTGGTGCGGGCCAGGGTATAACCGATCCCTTTATCCGCATTGTAGTAAGCTTGGAGCAATTCTTCCTGCTTACCGGCGGGAAGTTTCGCAAACACTTCTGCGGAGGCATCCGTGATGGCGCCACCTATCCCTTGCAGGGTCTGATAAGTTTTTGAAGGGTCTACGAAAACGGCGATTTCGGTCTCAACAGGTTGCGGCGATTCGGCAAACGTTACTGCGCCTCCCAGCGCTAATCGCTGGTCGGTTTCAGCGGCTGTAGTATAAATAGCTACCGATACTCCAGCAAAGGAGTACGCCGATTCGGCAGAAGGCTTCGATTCCACGGCTGCAGGATGTTCGCAGCTGGACCAGATGAATGGCAAGGCTAAAACAATGATGGCTAGGTTTTTCATGACATTGCAGTATTTGCTTCCTTTAAAGGTAATGAAATGGAAGATCAAGTAAATCAAAGGATACGGCGAGAAGGGTCATAACAGCTATTGATTTGCATTGTTATTTATTCCGGCAAGGAGGAAACGGAACAACCATCCCTCCACATTGACCTTCAACGAGAGGAGCCTTGCTTTTGTCCGCACTTCCCTTTACCTTGATGTAACGATGACAGCTCAGATCGCTCATTGGTGGTTACGATTATTCAGCTTAATTCTGGTATCCGGATTGCTGCCTGACCTTGAAGCGCAAAGCCTCATACGCAATGGTTCGTTTGAAGGCCTGGATCCGTTTTACGGCCACACGCCTCTGGAATGGGAAGTATGCGACTCCGTAAGCACGCCGGATATTCAGCCGATCAGCAGCGACAGACCTGCCTACGGAGGCAAGACCTATGTGGGCCTGGTTGCCCGGGTCCGCACCGAAGGCCGGCCTGAATGGAATGGAACCGTAGAAGCCATCTACCAGGAGCTCCGTGACTCATTGATCCCCGGTCAGGACTACCGGATCCGGTTGTACCTGATGTACGATCCCAACCATAAACCATCCGCCCCACTCCAGATCGGTTCGGCGAAATTGCGCATATACATTGGCAATGAACCATGTACCGAAAGCCGTTTACTCTGGCAGTCGGTTTTTATCAATCATCAAAATTGGCAACCATATAACATCCGTTTCAAAGCAAACTGTGGTGAGAAATTTCTGCGTTTGCAGGCAGACATCGCAGATGAATCGTACGATCTCAATTACATCATGATTGATAGTGTTTCCCTGATAAAAACCAGCTCGGGAAGTCAACCGCTGGTCAATTGTGCAGATTTTTATGGTAACGGCTCCAATGGAAATAGCGGGAACAACGGACAGAACAATGGAAACGGTCAAAGTGATGCCGAATCGCAATGTCCGGTATATTTGCCTACGGCTTTCAGTCCGGATGGGGACGGCATTAACGATCATTTCCTGGTTTATCCTCACTGTCAAATCACCTCTTTCGAGCTGTACATTGTCGATCGGTGGGGCAATATGGTCTTTACCAGCCGGAATGAAAACGATGGATGGGACGGGACATTCCGGGGTATGGAAGCGGCTTCCGGTGTTTATTCCTATCAGCTGATCTTTCATTACCTCGATACCCTGGCCCACGAACGAACCCGCACCGATCGGGGTACCGTAACTTTGTTTCGTTAACCAATTCTTTTGCGGCAACAACACGATCCTATGGAAAAACCTGTGCTTCTTGATATTGTTCCGGTATTACCCAGTTTAGACATCTCCCGTGATCTGGCCTGGTACGCAGAAAAAACCGGATTCACCAAAGTTTGGGCGGACACCATGTATGCGGTGTTAAGGCGTGAAAGATTAGCCTTCCATCTGCAGTGGCATGCTGACTCGCCGGAAGATCCACTACTGGGAGGTTCGGTGATCCGTATTTTTGTCCAGGATATCCGGAGCTATTTTGATGAATTTGTTGGAAGAGGTACCGTAACTCCAGATCGTCTGCGCATGAATACGCCCTGGGGCACGCACGAGTTTGGCTTCTACGACCTGAATAACAATGCCATCTTTATCGTGGAAGATGCTGGGTAATGGTGTTGCAGTTCACCGAAACAAGTAATCTTAGAAACGTAAACACATCATTCCCCATACATAGGCATACCGGCCAGGCTTTTCATCTGAAGTTCAGCCATCTTCATCCGGTATGAATAATCGGATAGGCGATCTTTGACCTGAGTCTCCAGAAGGATGGCTTCACGGACAGCGTAATCGGTGGCTCGGCCCGCCTGGTAAAGTTGACGCGCCAGTTCGGTATTCCGGGTTGAGGTTTCTACATTTCGCAGCTCCAGTTCCCGCACCTCCAGCAAGCTTTGGTATTGCTGAAACAACTGGGACATGGTAGAGCGTATGTTCAGGGTCAGGTCCTTACGAGACAATTGGATGTTATCCTGATAAATGTTCGCATTAGCAATATCCTTCTTTAGATTTCTACCCGTGAATAGATCATAGGTCAACGAGACGCCTCCGGTGGGTCCAAACGTGCGGTTGGATAACAAAAAACCAACTTCAGCACGGGAATAACTGAAACTGTATCCGAGGTTGAGGTTCAAACGGGGATAAAGATCCGCTTTTGCTTCCTTGATGGTAATTGCCGCCAGGCGCTGATCCACATCCAGTAAGCTTAACTGATAATTGTGATCCAGTGCTTGCTGAGTAAGTGCATCCAGGGCAGGCATCACAATTGGATCAATGGTTTCCGGGACACCGAACGCGATATCCGATTCACGCCCTAAAAGCAGATTAAATGCCATTTTAGCTTGCCTTAACTGCTCCTGGCGGTTCAGTAAAGCAGAACTGTCTGCGTTGACGGCATTGGTGGCCTGAAGAACCTCGAGCTCGGTACTGGCTCCCAGCCGCAGTTTATCCGAAGCCAGCCGGCGCAGCGATTGGTTCAGTTCTATGGAGGTCTCCGTGATGCCGATCTGCTGTTGTAACCGAACCAACTCATAATAAGCCAGTTGGACGTCGGTGGCAATCCCGTGCATTTCCTGCTGCGTCAATACATGGGACCGGGATTCCAGCATATCCAGTCTCTCTTTGGTTGCAAACATCCGGAATCCGTCAAAAGCCGTCCAGGTAGCTTCCAGTCCGGCGCGGGCCGAGGTATTACCTGCTCCTACCCCGGTACGGGTATCTCCACTGAAAAACTTTTGTTCGGTGTTGTTTGAAGAGTAGGTCACCGTACCGGTCGTACTTACCCGTGGTAAATAACCGGCATTTCCATACGTATTGCTATTAGCGGCAATGTCTTCGTTATTGCGAAGGATCTGTACCTGAAAATTATTCTCCAGCGCAATCTGAACCGCTTCTTCCAGGGACAGCACCTGCTGAGACCAGGCCATACCACTTATCAATCCGAATAAAACGACCAACCGTACTTTTGACAGAATATTCATGATATTAATTACGCTTAAAGAATGTGTAGGCGGCAGGAATGACAAACAACGTCAAAACCAGGGAAAACAGCAGCCCGCCGATGATGGCAACTCCCATTGAAATACGGGAGGTAGCCGCAGAACCAAGTGCTAATGCGATAGGCAAAACGCCTAACACGGTGGCCATACTGGTCATCAGGATCGGTCTGAGCCGCAACGTAGCCGCTTCGATCACGGCAGCGAATTTATCCAGACCGGCTTCCCTTCGCTGATTGGCAAATTCCACGATAAGGATCCCGTTTTTAGTGACAATTCCGACCAAAACTATGATCCCGATCTGGCTGAAGATATTAATGGTGTGGCCACCCATCCATAAGGCCAGCAAGGCTCCAAAGAGGGCCAAAGGCACCGTAAACATGATGATCAGCGGATCCAAAAAGCTTTCAAACTGGGCGGAAAGGGCCAGATAGATCAAGGCTAATGCTAGCAGGAAGGCAAAATAGAGCCCGCCGGAGCTCTCTACAAAGTCCTTGGAGGACCCGGACAGCGCTGAGCTGAAAGATTCATCGAGGACTTCCGCCTTCACAGCATCCATCGCGGCAATACCATCTCCAATGGTATATCCGTCAGCAAGATCGGCGGAAACGGTGGCAGAGATGTACCGGTTGTAACGGTACAGCGTCGGAGGATTAGATTGTTCGGTTTGCGAAACCAGGTTACTCATCTGGATCAATTCTCCTTTATTATTCCGAACGTAGATATCGGTCAGATCGCCCGGATCGTTGCGGTCGCTCCGGGGCGCTTCCCCGATGACCTCATATTGCTTACCGTCCCGGATAAAATAACCGAAACGCTGCTGACTGTAATAAAGCTGCAGGGTCTCGGCAATATCACGCACCGTTACCCCTAAACTGCGAGCCCGGTCACGATCGATCTGAATATGCAACTCCGGTTTGTTAAATTTAAGATCAAGGTCCGTCACAGAAAATTCCGGTCGCTTGTTGACCTCGTCCATAAATCTGGGGATCGCTTCCTTCAACTTGGCAAAATTCGGACTCTGAATCACATATTGAACCGGCATTCCCCGCAGGGTACGTCCCACCGAGATGGTTTGTTCCTGGGAGACAAAGGTTCTGGCGAAGGGCAGGTTATTAAATTTCCCATAAAGAGTCTTTGCTATTTGGTCCTGGGTCCTTGTGCGCTTGCCGGGGTCTACCAGTGAATAGAAGACAAACGCTGAGTTAGCGGAGGCTGTAGAACCGAATCCCGGTGAGGTCACCGCAATGTATGCGCGCTTTTCCGGCAACGTATCCAAAATGGAAAGCAGCTCAAGCTGATACTTATCCATCATTTCATACGAAGTCCCTTCAGGTGCGGTTGACATCACCCGAAAACTACTCTTGTCTTCCATCGGAGCCAGCTCGGACCGCAAATGAGTTCCGAGGTAATAGATGCCATAACCTGAAATCGCCAGGATAGGAAGCACCAGCCAACGAGCTTTCACAAAGTGTTTTACACCAAAGTTGTAACCATTAGTCATCCCGCGGAAAAAGCCTTCCGTCCACCGGTACAACAGGGACTCGCGCTTTTTCTTCCTCAAAATACGAGAGCTCAACATCGGTGTCAGAGTCAGCGAAACGATGGTAGAGATCACAATGGCACCGGAAACGACAATACCGAATTCCCGGAAAAGTCGCCCGGTCAATCCTTGCAGGAAGATGATCGGCAGGAATACCGCCACCAACGTAATACTTGTAGCGATGATCGCGAAATAAATCTCCTTCGATCCTTCAATACCGGCATGGATTGGTGCATCCCCATCTTCAATTCTTCGATAAATATTTTCCATCATCACAATGGCGTCATCCACCACCAGTCCGGTCGCCAGTACGATGCCTAACAACGTCAGAATATTGATCGAAAATCCAAATATGTACATTACAAAGAAGGTCCCGATCAATGAAATCGGAATCGCCAAAATAGGGATCAGCGTAGTCCGCCAGTCCCGTAAGAACATAAAAATGATGATCACGACGAGAATAAAGGCAATCAGGATGGTATCCTGCACTTCATTCACGGCCTTCCGGATGGAAAGTGTCTGGTCAAAGGCATAACCGACCAAAATATCCGGAGGTAAGTCTTTCTTGAGCTGATCAACCCGCTTGTAAACCTCATCTGCAATTTCAATGTAGTTGGCCCCCGGTAGTGGCGTGATGGCGCAACCTACCATGGGTATGACGCCGGAGCCACGCAGGATCGTATTCAGGTTACGGGGCTGCATTTCTACGGCAGCAATATCCTTTAGCTGAACGATAACCCCATTCTGTTCCCGGATGACCATATCTGCAAATTCCTCCGGCGTATTCAATCTTCCGAAGGTCCGAATGGTTAATTCAGTCCGGTCACCCTCAATTTTTCCGGATGGTAATTCCAGGTTTTGCTCCTGTAAAGCCAGGCGTACATCCAGGGGTGTCAGTCCGTACGCAGATAATTTGGACGGATCCATCTGGATCCGGATCGCATATTTCTTTTCTCCCCAGATGCGAATATTGGATACACCGGGGATGGTCTGTAGTCTTTCCTTGAAGATGTTATTGGCCATTTCCGACAACGTCATCAGATCCCGGCGATCACTTTGGATGGTTAAAGCCAGTATGGTGGATGCATTGGCATCATTTTTTGTTACCGACGGCGGATCGGCATCCTGCGGCAATTGGCGCTGAACTCCGGACACTTTGTCCCGTACGTCATTGGCTGCCGCTTCAAGATTGGTTCCGATTTCAAATTCCACGGTGATGGTACTGCGTCCGTCAGCACTGGTCGAAGAAAGTGAGCGGATTCCGGCAATGCCGTTAACAGCCTCTTCAATGACTTCGGTGATTTGGGACTCGATGATTTCCGCATTGGCACCGACATAGTTAGTTGATACAGAAATAACCGGGGGATCCACAACCGGATAGTCACGCAGCCCCAGATATGAGTAGCCAATTACACCAAATAATATAATGGTTATTGAAATTACGGTGGCCAGGACCGGTCTATTGATGGATACGGAAGCCAGACTCATAAAACGAAAAGTTTTTAGGGTTGGACAAAACGGTTGATGACAATCTTGGATCCATTGGCAACCGACATCAACCCACTGACGATAACGGTATCACCGATCTTAATTCCATTCAGTACTTCGATGTATGCATCACGCCGTTCGCCGGTCCGCACATTGATTGCCTGCGCTGTTCCGCCCCGGGCCACAAATATTTCCTTGCCATCCAGGATTGGGACAATCGCGTCCGTAGGCACCAATACAGCTTCCTGGGTTACACTGGTGACCAACTGCACTTTCGCAAACTGGCCTGGTTTAAGGATTTGTTGCGGATTATTTGCAATCCCTCTGACCCGAACGGTACGGGTTTCGGGATTCAGTTCTGTTCCGATGGCGTACACTCTCGCTTCGTAGGGTTTATCCTGCCCAACCACGGTAAAGGTCAGATTCTGGCCTGTTTTCATTTCAGGCAAGAAGCGTTCGGGTACATCGAACTCCAGTTTGATCGGATGTATTTGATAGAGGTCAATGATCACATCGCTGGGACCAATGTACGTTCCCTCACTGACTTGTCTCAAGCCGAGGGTTCCGCTGAATGGCGCGTATATTTTGGATTTCCCGATCAGGATTTCGTTCAATGCCAAATCCGCCTTGATGGATTCAATGGAATTCAGCAGCCGGTCGTATTCTTCCTGGCTCATGGCCTGAATAGCTACCAGTTCTTTACCCCGGGCGACCTGCTTTTCAGCAAGATCAAGACTTACTTCCAGTTTTTTCTTCTGGGCAAGCAATTCCGAATCGTCGATCTCGGCCAACAATTGCCCGGCTTTCACATTGGCGCCTTCCTGGAAATATAATTTTTCCAATCGTCCATTGCGTTCAAACTGAATAGGAACGGCTTCATTGGGGAGTAAACTTCCGGTGGCTTCCAGGGTCCTCGCCATAGTCTGCGGTGTTACGACAAACCCTTCCACCGTCATTGCCTGTGCACTGGGTGGTGCAAAGCTCGGAGCGGGAGCGGCACTGGGCACTTCTTCGTCACTACCACAAGACATCAGAACCACTAAACTGAAAATTGGAATTAACCAAATAGACCTCGGTCTTGAATCAGGAATCATGTATGTAAATTTCAGATGGCGAAATTGATCAATTTTTTAAAGATATCTCTGCCCGCAAACCTTAACGTCATGTTAAGAAGCTGGTATCCAGAGGACTTTCGCAATTTTGTTTGTTACGGATTAGGTACAACGCAACAGTAAATTGCTTCTTAAAGCAACTCCAATTCTATTCAGATTGTTGGTAGAATTAGAGGTTCAGTGGACGAATTGACCAGTTGAGTAGATTTTGTTCGTGATAAAAGCGATATTACTTTACCTTATTTGGGAAGAAACGAATCACAGGGGGTACCTTGAATAAATGGCAATATCAAATTCTGTTAACCATTACGGTGGTTGCTTTTATGGCGACCGGAAAAGGATATGGTCAAATTGAGCCATTTGTTTGTTCCGGCGAGTACTACCTCACTTTAAGACCTGGATTTATCAGCAATATGAACCAGGTGATCATTGACCCTGTGACAGAAGAAGTCCGCTTTAAACCGATACCAGGGTTCCCGCCTAAATATCACATCAATGGCATGGGCTACCGGAGCACGGACAATTTTATCTATACGCTGGAGCAGGACACCAGAACCCTGATCCGAATCGGTAAAAATGGGACGGCGCAAGAGTTGCGGGTGATCCAGGAATTATTTAACGGGCAATACCCGGCGGGCGATGTAACCCCGGACGGGCATTACCTGATCCTGATCGGTGGAAGTCCGTTCAGTGTTTACTCCAACTTTGTGGCCTTTGTGGACTTAACCAGTCCCTCCTATCCGGTAACGGTTCACAATGTCAATTTTACAGCTTCAATTTATGACTTCGCTTTCGATCCCTTTACCGGGGTAGCTTATGGCTACGACAGCCAGAATCAGCGCGTCATTACAATCAATTTTAAAACTTTTGAAATCCAGTCCGTCAGCCGCACCAGGCAGATTGCTTCCTCCATAGCATCGGTCTTTTTTGATGCATTTGGCAATCTGTATGGATATGGTTCGATTGGACAGACTTTTGGCATTCAAAATACCCTTTTTAAGATTGACAAGGATCAGGGAATCGTCGAATTTCTGACCCGTGGTGAGGAGGCAAACCGCAGCGATGCTTGTTCCTGTCCTTTTACCCTAAAGCTTCAAAAAACAGTGGCCCCACGTGAAACTGTTCCCTGTTCGATGGTGGAATACACCTTTATTGTAGCTAATTCGACCGGATTCACCCAAAGCGGCATTCGGCTGGAAGATCAACTACCCCAAAATTTCTCCATCAACAAAATTTTGACCAACCCATTTGGGGGTGATGTGCTATCCGCCGAAGGACCTGACCGTCTGATTATTGAAAATATGGTGGTCCCTCCGGGTATTGATTCGGTTAAGATTGAAGTTTACGTAGGTCCAAATACCGTAGGCCACCGGGGAAATCAAGCCTTATTAAGCCGGCTGGCAGTCAATCTGGGTACGCAAACGCTTTCGGATGACCCTGCCACCCTTAAACCGGAAGACTCTACCTTCCTGAATGTCGTGCCTTTTGTCCTGGATCTGGAAAATCAAAATAAACAGCTTTGTCCCGGAGAAACTCTGGTATTGATGGGTAACCAGAACGGGGTGAGCTACCTGTGGAATGATGCTTCCACCGGGTCATCCTATTCCGTATCCGAGCCGGGAACCTATTGGGTGAAAGCAGAGACCGGTTGCGCCACGCTTTACGACACCATTGAGGTTGTGTTTTCCCCGCCTATCTCGGTAGATCTGGGAGAGGACCTGGTGGTGGATCTGGGGGAAGAAGTCCGGGTTTTTCCCGATGTCAATTCCTCAATTGATTTTGTGAATGAATGGACGGCTACCACCCAAAAGCCTTTTCCACTGTGCAGAACCTGCAGTGATGTGACTGTCCGACCGCTGTTTGACGCTACTTTACGACTCACGGTAACGAACACCGCAGGCTGTACGGCCAGTGATTCATTGGAAATCCGGGTCAACAAGGTCAAGGACATTCTTGCTCCTAATGCATTCAGTCCAAACGGGGATGGAAACAATGATGTATTCTATCTTTTCGGCAAAGGGGTAGACCGGGTAGAGGCATTCCGTATTTTTGACCGGTGGGGTAATATCGTTTATGAACGCAAGGATCTCACCATCAATGAGGTATCCCAGGGTTGGGATGGTCGGGTGAAGGACGGTTCGTGGGCTCAGCCCGGTGTTTACGTCTGGACGGCGCAAGTGCGTTTTCTGGATGATGATATCCGCATTGCCGGAGGCGATATTACCCTGATTCGCTGACCTCAAAATCAATCGAAATATTATCTTTCCAATAGGGCCAGCTTCCTGAAAATATTTTACCCGCTTCTTTGCTGGCAATATATATTTTGTATATTCACTTAAGGATAATGGTCAAGGCATTGTCCTTTACATTCATTTCAGCCTTTATTCATTGATGGAAAAAAATTTATAAGAAGACTAAATAGCCGAATTTACTTACTCTTTATAATTGTAAATTTTACATTTAATTTTTCAACAACTTAAACCAAAATGCGGGATATGAAGCTAAAAAGTGTTCTAAGGAATGCGCTTCTGCTGGTTGCGGTGCTATTCTGTACGGCTGCGTACAGTCAGCAAACAATCAGCGGGACAGTCACCGGTTCGAATGGAGAACCGCTGATCGGGGTTAACATCCTGATCAAAGGCACGTCCAACGGGACTACTTCCGACCTGGACGGGAATTATTCACTAACTGCCAACATGGGCGATGTACTGGTATTCTCCTATACCGGTTTTGACTCACAGGAAATTACGGTTGGCACTTCCTCTACCATCGACGTAGTACTGGAAGAGGGGAAAGCACTTGAAGAAGTCGTCGTTGTGGCTTATGGTGTCCAAAAGAAGGTTACTGTAACCGGAGCGGTGGTCGCATTACCAGGGAAAGATTTGGTTAAGTCACCAGCGGTCGACATGTCAAACTCCCTGGCAGGACGATTGCCGGGTGTCGTGGTTATCCAGACGAGCGGTGAGCCCGGATACGATGGTGCTACCGTAACCATCCGCGGTACCAACACCCTCGGGAACTCCAGTCCGCTCATAGTCATCGATGGAATTCCGGATCGTGCGGGCGGTTTAGGCCGTCTGAACCCTGCCGACATCGAGTCCATTTCCGTACTTAAAGACGCTTCTGCGGCCATTTACGGAGCCCGGGCTGCCAATGGGGCCATCCTGATCACCACGAAACGGGGTGCATCCGGAAAACCGACCCTGACCTACGATTTCAATCAGGGATTTACGCAACCAACCGTTGTACCGAATATGTCCAATGCGGTTGAGTATGCCAACATCATGAACGAAATCGGGATTTATAAAAACGTACCTCAAAACGAATGGCAGGCCGCCTGGCAGGCACTGAAGACTACCGGTACGTATGATTCCCCCACCGACGGAGTAGCTACCATCAACGCAAACTACAGCCCGGAAGCTGTGCGTCTTTATGGCGAAGGCTCTGACAAATGGGGCTATCCGGACACCGATTGGTTTGGTGATGCATTCCGTACCTGGGCTCCTCAGTCCCGGCACAATCTGCAACTCTCCGGAGGAACGGACAAACTGCGTTACATGACTTCGCTGGGTTATGTCCATCAGGATGCCATCTATAAGAATTCGGCTACTTATTACAATCAGTATAATTTCCGGATGAATCTTGATGCCAACATCAGCGATTATATCAAGCCGAATGTAGGTATTATGGTACGCCGCGAAGACCGGAACTTCCCGACGGAAGGCGCCGGAGCCATCTTCCGGATGCTGATGCGTGGTCGTCCTACCGAGCCGGAAGTATGGCCTAACGGTATGCCCGGTCCGGACATTGAAAACGGCCAGAACCCATATGTTATCACCACCAATGCTACGGGATATGTAAAAGATCCGACCGATTACATCCAGGCTAACGGAGGAGTAGATATCACCAATCCCTGGATTGCTGGTCTGAAACTTACTTTGAGTGGGTCCGTGGATAATTCCAGCCGCACCACCAAGACCTGGCAGACGCCCTGGATGTTGTACTATTGGGACCGTCAGACCTATGGACCGGATGGTGATCCGCTGCTGGTAGGCGCTGTGCGTTCGAATTTTAAAGATCCCCGCTTGCGTCAACAATACCGTACAGCACTCAATACCAACATGACCGCATTGTTGAATTACGATAAAAGTTTCGGTACCGACCATTCTTTGAATGTATTGGCTGGGGTTACCCGCGAGACATTCACCGGCTCGGACTACTTCGCTTTCAGAAGAAACTACATCTCAGCTGCAGTGGATCAACTCTTTGCTGGAGGATCTCTGGAACAAAATACCGGTGGTAGCGCCTACGAACGCGCCCGTCTGGGTTATTACGGTCGTGTTCAATACAACTTCCGTGAAAAATACCTGGCCGAATTCATCTGGCGTTATGACGGTTCCTACATATTCCCTGAGTCCGATCGGTTTGGATTCTTCCCCGGATTATTGCTGGGATGGAACGTCTCCAACGAAGACTTTTTTAATGTACCAGGCATCGATTACCTGAAACTCCGTGCTTCTTACGGACAAATGGGTAACGACCAGGTCTACTTTAACAACCAACTTCAGGAGTACGCTTATCTGTCGACCTATGGGTTTGGCAGCTACCCGATTGACGGACAAGTTGTAACCACCTTGCGGGAAACGGTACTGGCAAACCCCAGCTTTACCTGGGAGCGCGCCAATAACCTGAACTTTGGTTTGGATGCAACCATCCTGAACAACATGTTTGATATTTCTCTGGAATATTTTTACAACAAACGGGACCAGATCCTGATTCAGAAGACCGGTTCTACTCCGGCTTCATCCGGGATCAGTTCGTTGTTGCCTCCGGTCAACGCAGGTAAAGTGGACAACAAAGGATTTGAATTTACTGTCAACTACAACAATCCGGCATCCAACCGGCTCCGTCTGCAAGCTGGAATTAATGCCGGCTATGCAAAAAACAAGATCGTATTTATGGATGAGGTTAAAGGAGCTCCTGAATACCAATATCAGACAGGTAAACCAATTGGAGCCTACCTGGTCTACCAGTCCGATGGCGTCTTCAAAGATCAGGCTGAAATTGAAGCCAATACCATCGACTACAGCGGCGTAACCGGGAAGCTAATTCCTGGTGACATGAAATTTGTTGATTACAATGGCGATGGAAAAATTGATGCCGATGATCAGGTTCGCCTGGATGAAAGCATCACCCCAACGTTCAACTTTGGAGCTAACGCCTATCTCTCCTACAAGAATTTCGATTTATCGGCATTGCTTCAAGGGGCAACCGGTGCATCCATCCGTATCCAAACGGAATCGGGTGATATTGGAAACTTCCTGAAGTACAGCTACGATCACCGCTGGTCGATTGACAACCCGAGCAGCGTAGATCCACGTCTGGCTAGCCGGGGAGATACGTATTATACAGGAGGTAACTTTGGAAACAATACCTATTATTTGTTCAGCAAAAATTACATTCGTTTGAAAAACCTCGAAATAGGTTATACCATTACCAACGAATTACTCAACAAAGCAAACATCAGTAATTTGCGGGTATATGCAAATGCATTGAACTTATTTACGATTACAGCAAACGATGTTTACGATCCGGAAACGACCAACCAAAGTGGACAATATTATCCACAACAGCGGGTATTGAATATTGGTGCAAGTTTAACATTCTAAAACAAGCCTCTAATGAAATCATTAAAATTCATCATAATGGTATTCCTGGTTGCACTGATCATGCCAACATCGTGCAACAAGGACTTTCTGAATACACAGCCACTGGATAAGATTTCCAGTGAGGCCACCTGGGCGGACGGTCCGCTTTCCGAGGCCTTTATCTTTAACATTTATTCCTTTTTAGGCTACGGCGGATTTGAAGAGCAAGCTCTTGCCGCACTGACTGACGAAGCGATGTTCACCCACGCTGGTCGGAACATCAACACCTTTACGGAAGGATCTGAAACGCCTTCAAACGTAGCCTGGGTAAGTGGTACTTATGAGTGGGGAAACATGTATCTGGCCATCCGGCAGGCAAACATCGCCCTGGACCGGTTGCCTACTTCCACTTTCACCGATGATAACCTGCGCAACCGGTTATTGGGTGAAGCTCACTTCCTGAGAGCGTATTATTATCATCAATTGATTCGTTATTACGGCGCCGTGCCCATCATCGACAAGCCCTATGGCCTTGATGATGACTATGCCTTAGCACGTAATACCTGGGAAGAATGTGTTGACTTTATCGTATCCGACCTGGATCAAGCCATCAGCTTCCTGGACGGTCAGCCGGAGACTGCCGGACGTACGTCAAAAATTGCAGCTATGGCCTTAAAAGCCAGAGTATTGCTTTATGCAGCCAGTGATCTTCACGATGCGGCGAAAGCTTCTGCCGCTTCGAGCGTCCTTGGCTCCTACGCCAATAAAGAGCTCTTCGCTTACACGTCCGGTTCGCAGCAATCCCGTTGGCAAGCTGCCAAAGCAGCCGCCAAAGCGGTGCTGGATGCCGGTTCAGGTTACAAACTTGATCTTACGGAACCGGTATCACCTGAGGCAGGTAGTGCCAATTACCTTTCCATTGCTATGGGCGGTGGAAGTGCCGTCGGTGATGCAGGTGCAGCCGTTGAATTGTTGTTCCAACGCACGCATACCTCTCTGTACACCGTGGAGGACAACTGGCCACTGGGTGGTATCCACTTTGGCATCAATAACGGTCCGAACGGCTACCACAACTGGGCTGGTAACACACCCATTCAGGAACTGGTCGACGACTATGAAATGATGGACGGCTCCGCTTTTGACTGGAACAATCCGGAGGAAGCGGCTCACCCGTTCACAAACCGTGATCCACGCTTTTACTCTACGGTTCTTTATGACGGAGCTGGATGGAAACCACGTCCTTCCGACGTAACTGCTCTGGATCCGGTCAACCAGATCCAAACCGGTATTTATGATGATGGCAGTGGCGGATTCCTCAATGGAATCGATACCCGCGAGTCTCCGATTGAAAACTGGAACGGCAGCCGTACACACTATTACGTACGCAAGTTTATTGATGCCGACCCAGGTCTGCCAGACGATCAATCGCATGCTCAGGTAATCCCCTGGCCTTTCATCCGCTATACTGAAATGGTGCTCAGTTATGCCGAAGCATGTATTGAACTGGGTGAAGAAGACGAAGCAAGGACATGGATCAATCGCATCCGCTTCCGCGCCGGGATGCCTGCCATTACCGATGCCGGGGATGCCCTCATGGATCGCCTGCGCAACGAACGTCGCGTTGAATTGGCCTATGAAGAACACCGGTATCACGATGCCCGTCGCTGGCTGATTGCACCGTCTACTTTAGGTCGTGGTATCCACCAGGTGGATATCAAAGCCACCCTGAAGCCTGGTATGTCGCCTTTGGTCCCTTACCGGCATGACGAATCCGTCTACGATTACACGTATACCGTCGTGAGTAACACATCCAATGAAACCCGTACCTGGGCAGACAAGATGTACTTCCGCCCCATTAGCCGGGATGAAGTCAATCGAAACGATAAATTGATACAGAACCCGGGATACTAAACCATCCCGGACCGTCGAATGGATAAAAATCTATCCCCGGCCTCGGGGATAGATTTTTTTATTTTTACACCAAACCATTGTACAACAACGTGATACGGCATCTGGCAATTTGGCTTCAGTTTAGCTTGGTATTTGGTCTGATTTGTTGCAAACAAGATGCAACCGATACCACCAAAACTGCAGTAAAGGAGTCCTCAGGCGAAACCTTGTTTTCTCAGCTTTCTCCGGAAGAGACCGGCGTCATGTTTGAAAATAAGCTGGACGAAGGATTGAACACCAATATCCTGATGTACGAGTATTTCTACAATGGCGGAGGAATTGCCTGTGCCGACTTCAATGGAGATGGATTACTCGATCTCTATTTCAGCGGCAACATGCACGAAAATGTGCTCTACCTGAACCGGGGTGAATGGAAATTTGAAGAGGTGACTACCCAGTCCGCAGTAGCCGGGAGGCCTGGCCCCTGGAAAACCGGTGTTGCCGCCGTCGATATTAATGGCGATGGCAGGATGGATCTTTATGTCAGTTATTCGGGAGCATTACCCGACGAGAAGCGTGTCAATGAATTATACATCAATACAGGAAATGATGCGCAGGGTATCCCTCAGTTCAAAGAGGAGGCAGCAGCCTTTGGGTTGGCCAGTGAGGCATTCAGCAATCAGGCATACTTTTTTGACTACGACCGGGACGGTGACCTGGACGCACTCCTGCTGAATCACAACCCAAAGAATTTACCCATTTTGAATGAAGTCAGTACCGCAGAATTCCTAAAACAGGACGATCCTCATCGCGGTGTTCGGCTATTTCAACAAAACAATGGACATTTTACCGACGTTACCACCCACACAGGCATTAACGGATCCGCACTTACCTATGGGTTGGGCCTGGGCATTACCGATATTAACCGTGACGGCTGGCCGGATTTTTATGTCTCAAACGACTATGCAGTACCGGACTACCTGTATATCAATAACCGCAATGGTACTTTCTCCAATAAAATAGGTGATGTGATCGGCCATAACAGTCAGTTTTCCATGGGCAACGATATTGCCGATATCAACAATGACGGATGGACGGATATCATGACCCTCGACATGCTACCGGAAGACAACCATCGCCAGAAATTGCTCATGGCACCGGATAATTATGCCAAATTTGATCTGAATGTGCGTAGTGGTTTCCATTATCAGTACATGCGAAATATGTTGCAACTCAACAATGGAAACGGGACCTTCAGCGAAATCGGACAAATCGCGGGCATTTCTAACACCGACTGGAGCTGGTCAGCGCTCCTGGCTGACTACAATAATGACGGTTGGAAAGACTTGTTTGTCACCAATGGCTATCTGCGGGATTATACCAACCTGGACTTCATCAACTATATGGACGCCTATGTAAAGGAAAAGGGGCGATTAGTCCGGGAAGACGTCATAGGCATCATCAACCATATGCCTGCATCCAATGTGACCAATTACTTGTTTGCCAATGAACAAGGCCTGCAATTCACCAACCAGACCGGCGCATGGGGTATGGGCCAAACATCCAACAGTAATGGCGCTGTGTATGCAGACCTGGACAACGACGGAGATCTGGACCTGGTCGTCAACAACATCAACCAACCTGCCTTTATCTACCGCAATAATGCCCAGGACCTCCCGGATCATCATTACCTGCAAATCGAATTACACGGTATGGATAAAAACCCCCAGGGAATAGGGAGCCGGGTAACCCTGCAATATCAGGGACAAAATCAGGCCATCGAGCAGATGCCTACCCGCGGGTACTTGAGCAGTGTATCACCCATCATGCATTTCGGTCTGGGTAACATTACCCGGATCGACACCCTGACCGTGCAATGGAATTCAGGAAAGATGCAAGTCCTGACCGGCATTCCGGTTGATCAGCGCATAATACTGGAGGAGCAATCTGCCGGTCAAACCGCTCAACCTTATGCGCCCCCCATTGCCTGGTTTGAGGAAACAGTCGCACCAATCGATTTTGAACACCGGCAGCCTGCCATCAATGACTTTGATCGCCAACCTTTGCTGACGAACAGCCTCTCTTACATCGGACCATGCATGGCCACCGCGGATGTGAATGGGGATGGTCTTGAGGACTTATTCATCGGAGGCGGTGAACAACAAAGCGGTGCGATTTATCTGCAGCAACGTGGTGGAAAATTCACCCAGATCAGTGAGCCGGACCTGAATACAGACCGGCCGCATATCGACGCCGCCGCGGTCTTCTTCGATGCCAATGGAGATCAGGCTCCGGACCTTTATGTGGCTTCCGGAGGATATAATTTAATGGAGCCCGAATCGACTGACCTGCAGGACCGCATCTATTTTAATGACGGTCGTGGCAAATTCGCATGCCGAAAAGATGCGCTGCCCCCTATGCCAACCAGCACAGGCTGTGTCACGGTAGTCGATGCAAATGGCGATGGCCACCCGGACTTGTTTGTAGGTGGCCGGGTTGTTCCCGGACGCTATCCGGAAGCTCCGCACAGCTATCTGCTGATCAATGAGGGCAATGGACTATTTACGGATAAAACCCCGGAATTGGCTCCTGAATTGGATGGAGCAGGCATGTTTACCGGTGCGCAGTGGGCTGACCTGGATGGAGATGGCCGGGGCGAGTTAATCCTGGTTGGAGAATGGCTGCCCGTTTCCATTTATCACTGGAAAGACGGACACTTAATAAATGTAACCAGTCAATTCCTGGAGGATGCCTACCGGGGCTGGTGGAATACGATCCAGGTTGCCGATGTAAACGAAGATGGCAAACCCGACATCCTGGCCGGTAATTGGGGCACAAACAGTCAACTCAAAATGTCCTTAAAAGAACCCACTGAAATGTACTTCCATGATTTTGATCGAAATGGATCGGTCGATCCGGTCCTTTGCACCTACATTCAACACCAGTCCTTTCCTTTTGTCACCCGGGACGAATTGTTACGCCAACTGGCTTATCTCCGGGCTCGATTCACAACTTACGCCAGCTTTGCAGACGTCACCATCGAGCAGATCTTTAAGCCGGAAGAATTATCTGCTGCCGGACATCTCATAGCAAACCATGAGGAGACGACCTTCTTCCTGAGCCAGCCCGATGGAAAACTAAAGCCGGCCGCCTTACCCGTCGAAGCACAGTTTGCTCCGGTCTATGTGATTACGCTGCTGGACTACAATGAAGATGGTCATCAGGATGTCCTGCTTACCGGCAATAACCATCATGTGAAGTTAAGATTGGGCCAAATGGATGCCAACTATGGAATACTGTTGGAAGGAAACGGCCACGGCGGTTTTAAGTATGTCGGTCAGGAGTGGTCAGGATTCAAGATCCAGGGCGATGTCCGCAGTGCAGTAAATCTGAATGGACAGATCCTATTCGGATTAAATGGAGGGCCTGTGGAAACTTATCGAATTAATTCAAAGAAGAAAGAACTATGAATACCGGGCAATTTAGAAGGCTATTGCCATGGATGGTCATACTACTGTTGGGATGGTCCAGGTGTATGCAACCGATTGAATCTATTACCCCGCAGGATGCTGCTTTGAGCTGGGCTGACCTGACGCTTTACATTACAAAAAAAACACCGGCTAATACGCCAACTTTTGCGTCCAGGGTCCTGGGGTACATTGGCTTAACGATGTACGAATCCATCGTTCACGGTTATCCGGATTACAATTCTCTTGCCGGTCAACTGAATGGACTCGATAGCCTACCACAACCGGAACCCGGTCAACCTTATGACTGGGTCCTCGCCCTCAATGCCGGGCAGGCAGAAATACTACGGACAATTTATATCCAGACCTCGGACTCCAATAAAGCCAGAATCGATGCCCTCGAGAAGACCATTTATGATGCTTATTCCGCCAAGTTGGTAGACAAATCCATCGGTCCCCGCTCTTCGTCCTATGGTAAAGCGATTGCAGATGCCATCTTTACCTGGTCCCAAACCGATGGAGGTCACCGGGGTTATCTGCATAACTTTGATAAAGCGATGGTATTTCCCGAACGACCAGGCGGATGGAAGCCACCGCTTTACGGACAAGCCATCAGCCATTACCCGCTCCATCCCCACTGGGGTGAAAACCGCACTTTTCTCAAAGCAGATGGTGAACTGCCGATTCCCTACATGATCCCTTACGATACGACACCCGGCTCACCCTATTACGATCAATACCTTGCGGTGTATGAACAGGACAAAAAACTTTCCCAGGAAGAAAAAGAGCAGGCATTATGGTGGGGCGATGATCCTGATGTGACTTTTACACCCCCGGGACATTCGTATTACATCGCGTATAAAGTGGTTAAGGCCAAGAATCCTGATCTCATCATCTGTGCGGAAACCTTTGCCCGGGTTGGTATTGCGGTAGCCGATGCCTTTATCAATTGCTGGAAATGGAAGTATCATTATTTTTCAGAACGACCGAACACATTTATCCCGAAATTCATTGATCCGGATTTTGTTTCTTTCTGGCCGGATCCGCCCTTCCCGGCCTTCCCTTCCGGTCACGCTATTAACGCCGCAACGGCAGCTTCGATCCTGAAGAACTTGTACGGCCCCCGCTTCCACTTTGTCGACAGTTCCCATTATGGACGGCCCTTTGATGAATTACGGCAAACAGCCTTTGTACCACAAGCTTTTGACAGCTTCTGGCAAGTTGCCATTGAGACCGCAGATTCCCGTTTTTATGGGGGCATTCATACACCACAGGATAACAATACTGGCTTGGAGCAGGGAGCCATTATTGCTGCTCATGTAAATCATCTCCACTGGAAAAAGAGTGACCATGATGGAATCTAAACCTGTCCGGATTGTTACGATTATTAACTTGAGTAAAGCCTGGTTCTTATTTCTGTTTAGTTGGCTGACCTGTACTCTGTTTTCGCAAAAACCATTTACCGATGTAACAAAAGAGAGTGGTATCTCTCATAGTTTCAAAGTTTATGAAGGGTTGCTTGGTGGAGGAGCTTGTGTTATTGATTACGACAAGGATGGTTACGAAGATTTGTATATAACATCTGGTCGTTTTGAGGACGTACTTTATCATAATGAAGGAAATGGTACTTTCAGAAATGCCTTCAAAGGCTCAGGATTGGAACTAACACATAAGTACATCACAGAAGGTGTTAGTGGGGCAGATGTCAATCGTGACGGCTGGGTCGATCTGTTTATCACAACAATTAATTCAAACGATTCAAGCATAAATAATGTCATTCCGAGGGCAATTAACTTATTGTTTCTAAATAATGGTGATGGAACTTTTCGTGAAGTAACCTCAGAATTCGGACTCGACCAAATGTATTCCTTCAGCACCGGACCAAGCTTCGGTGACTTCAATAAAGACGGCTTTCCGGATCTTTACGTAGCCAATTATTTCTTAAGCTATGAGGGGAAACTGAGCGCAATTAATGATGCAGTCATTGTATCATCTAATACGACTGCGCCTGGATATCTGCTAATCAATCAACATGGCAAAAAGTACGTCAACCGTTATAAAGATTATGGCCTTAACTACAAAGGATTCGGATTCGGTGGACTTCCTACGGATTTCGATAATGACGGTGATTTGGATTTGATCATTAATCATGACTTTGGTTTCAAATCTACTCCCAATCTCCTCCTTGAAAATGAATATCCGAAACGCCGGTTTGAGGACCAGGCCAAAAGTCTTGCAATGAACCTGCAAATAAATGCGATGGGTACTGCAGTGGGGGACATTAACAGCGATGGCTGGATGGACTATTATTTCACTAACATCCGGTTAAATGCCATGATGATCAATCAGGGTGCAGGAAAACCTTTTCTCAATCAAACCAAAGAATTGGGCCTTTCCCATGTCACGATCAGTTGGGGAGCCAATTTTGCTGACTTTGATCAGGACGGCGACGTTGACCTGTTTGTTTCCAATGGCGACCTCAACCCGAACTGCCAACCCTTACCAGATTTCTATTTCATCAATGATCATGGACATTTTACCGAATCTTCCCGGCGAGCAGGATTAAACGATCCTGGTATTGGTCGTGGTTCCGTCACTTTTGACCTGGATAACGACGGCGATCTGGATCTCCTGGTCGTTAATCAGATACCGGTTCAGGATTACGAAGCCGAATCTTTTACCCGACTGTTCCGGAACGATAGCGCAAAAGGACACTGGTTGAAAATCAGATTGAAAGGCATCCATGCCGAATCCAATGGCATCGGATCGAGGATTGAGGTCATGGCCGGTGGTCAGCATATGATACGCGAAATAGACGGCGGAGGATCCAGCCATATTTCCCAGAATTCCACGATCGCACATTTTGGCCTGGGCAGTGCTGAAATGGCGGATACGATCTTAGTCAAATGGACCGGAGGCAACCAGCAAATGCTAACGGATGTTGCAGCGAACCAGTTGCTGGTCATTACCGAATCCCCCATGGAGAAAACCAACCCGACCTGGTACTATCTGGCCGGAATCATGTTGATCTTTGGAGGACTAGGCTATGCTTTAGGCAGACGCCGTAAATCAAACACCACCGGGAGCAATTAACATAAACCGTATGACGATTAATGAAAATGGCTGGAGTCAGATCCGGTATATTTCCAAATATGCCCTCCTGATGACCCTTTTGATCTTTACGCTAAAATGGTTGGAATGGAAGTTTTTGATCATGGATCATGCCCTCGAAATTTACATCGGGCTCATCGCCCTGTTTTTCACCTTTCTGGGCATCTGGATCGCTACGAAAATTGTAAAACCACGGGTACAAAAAATCATTGTTGAAAAAAAGATCTATCTCGATCCGGACGATTCCAGTTTTATCGATGAAAATGTGTTGGAAAAAATGAACCTAAGTCCGCGGGAATACGAAGTCCTTCAACATCTGGTCCGTGGATACAGCAATGCAGAGATTGCAAATGAATTATGCCTTTCCCTGAGTACCATCAAAACCCACGTATCCAACTTGTTCCAGAAATTGGATGTCAAAAGCCGGACCCAGGCAATCGAGAAAGCGCAAAGACTACGCATCGTGCCCCGCACCACTCATGCTTAAGTCTGAAAACCAGACGGAAAATGCCGTTTGGTACCAAAGTATGAATGCTGTTTAGCCCCATTCGCCTACTTTGGCTGCTCATAAAAACACAACAGTTATGAAAAAAACGGTAGTCGTATTTGGTCTGATTCTGGGTGTCATCCTGTGCATTAACATGTTTGTCATGGTGTATCAGATGTACAATAACCCGCAATTTAAAGGCAATGATCTATTGGGTTATACCCTGCTGGTCGTTATGTTTTCAATGATCTTCTTCGGCGTCCGGGACTTCCGGAACAAACAATTGGGTGGTGTTATATCTTTTGGCAAAGCGCTTTCCTCCGGGTTGTTCATTGCATTGGTAGGCTGTTCGTTATACGTGCTGGTCTGGTTGTTCTATTATTACCTGTTCGTGCCGGACTTTCTTGATGTATACATGAAACATGTTTTAAGTCACACCCCAGAAGCCGAACTGCCCGTCCGAAACGAGCAAATGAATCAATTCCGATCGATGTATGGCAATCCGCTGTTGGTGGTGCTGCTTACCTATCTGGAAGTATTACCGGTCGGGGTGATTGTAGCCCTGGTCAGCGCACTTATCCTCAGAAGAAAAGTAGCATTATCCTAGCTGATTTCTTTTCGCATTAATCAAACAGGTTCTCCAGGTTAGAAGCTATTCCGATCCTGATGCCCCAATCCTGGTATTTTCCATCCAGAAAACTGGCAGCTGCTTCAACGCGTAAAATGCGAAAAATGTAATTGATCCCATACCCTACTTCCACGTAGTGCCGGGCTCCATTCGACTCAAGGGCATTCACGAAAGCAGCCTCTTTGATGCCGGCCAATCGGACAAGTGGCATTTGGGTTACCAGCAATTTCCGAAACTGATAATGTGCAAAAACTGCAGCGTAGGCGGATTGGGTACTGTATGTATAATAATTCAGTAACCGGTAGGATGCCACCGGATCAGCAGTAGTAAAAATCGTGCGGTTGCCGGGAAAATGTTTCAAATCGGCAATGGTCATGTGCTTCGGGTTGATGAATGCACCTACGTTGGACTTTAAAGAAAAGTCCCCCCGAATGCCTGGCCAGACATGCTCAAACTGCGCATCAACATGATGAAAACTGGCTCCGTCTTCGAAAATACCCGGTAAGCCGGCCCGGTAAGACAAGGTGATCCGGGGCGAAGAATTTTCAATACGCTCTTTACGGTTGTTTCGCAGCCGGTATTTAAGCCAGGGCTCCATCTTCCAACTGATGCCAAAGGTGGCCACAGCGGAGGTATCAAAGGCCGTGTTCCCGAGTTCGGCATTGTACGGAAAATTGGTGGTGTAAGCTCGCTTCGGAGAGTCAAAATAGGACTGCATGGTCTGGTTTTCCAAACCTCTGCGTTCTGCGATCGCCGCGTTGATCTCC
This sequence comes from Lewinellaceae bacterium, assembly GCA_020636355.1. GTDB lineage: Bacteria > Bacteroidota > Bacteroidia > Chitinophagales > Saprospiraceae > JAGQXC01. Next base: position 192,130 of record JACJYB010000006.1, read on the forward strand.
ACAGTGTGCTTCGAATTCAGCCGTTTGCTCCATTGACCTTCCAAATAGGTTTGTTCATAAACTTTGAGGTAATTACGCTCAAAGAGGAGGCTGGCAAAATCATTGATAAACGGAGAAATGGCATCTGGATTGTAAGCCCGGGTCATCCGGCCTCCCTCAATGCGAAGCGTGCCGGCATGCAGCGGGTCACCGGCAGACCAGGTGGTAGCCAAACTGCCATTCCAGCGATTTCGGGCAAAACTGTAAGCAACCGTTGGCTCAATCCGCCAGCGAAAGGATTTGCTGGAGTTATGTATAAAAAACGGCGCGTCTATATGATAACCTTCGACGGTGTTAAAGTGAAGCCTGGTTAACGGAGAATCCCATCCCCACCGTACTTTTTTACCTGCTTTATAACTTCCACCGAATAGTATGTCCTGCAATTCAAAGCTTCCTTTCTTTTTCTTTGTAAGTGATGTCCCGGAAGTTCCGATCGTAAGACTCACACTATCCTGTTGTTCCTGTTTCTCGACTTCGACCAGGGATATGCTGTCCATCCGGGCATAACCTTTGACTTCGTAATCGGTCAATGGGATCGGTCGTATGTTGTCCCAGTAAGCTGAATCGCGTTTATAGGCATTGGAGTCGATGGTGTATTCCGTCACCTGAACGACATCGACCTCCGTAGTGTCACGGATTTCACTCATCTCTTCCTTCATTTCTTCCTTTTCGTAATCCTTCAGGAGTTTCCGCAATTCCTTACGGCTGATGTCTTTGCCGGAGGCCAGGGCAGCAAGGGACGAGTCAGTGTCTTTTTTCTGAAATGCTTTATCCGCTTCTTCGGATTTTGCTTTTTCAATCTTATCATCCAGGACCACCACATCCTCCGGCAAATCCGGATTCAGGGAAATCTTATAATCCTGAATGTGTGCAAAGTAGGTGTATTCAAATTCAAAACCAAAGAAGGACCCGGACACAAAAAAGGTGTGATCCACCGGCAGCCATACATGTTCCTGGATGGGCTGGTAAACCTGGTTTATGTTGAATTTAATGCCCCAGATATAGGTGGAAAGATCCAGGCTGTGAATGCTCCATTCCTGATCCACGATGTAGAGCGTCCCCTCAAAGACCTTATCCCCGGCACTGCGTGGGGTGACTTTGATCTTATCAATGGTCATGCCGTGGTCCGCAAAGAATCCCAGGTATTCAAATTTGTAATAGGCAAAAGCTTTCGGTGATAAGGGCGAAATGGCGCCATTCACCTCCGGCTGATAAAAACTGGAGTTAATGAAATTGTTGGGATCGGTATTATTATCATCTCCGATGGTGCGAACTGAAATAACTTTTTCCGAAAACTGATTGGGTCTTTGATAGGAAATCTCACTGACGCTTTCGGTAACGAAGGCAGTGGAGGTATCTATTCCTTCTTCCCTCAATTCTTTCTCGATCCGCTTGCGAAAAAGTCCGGGCAGGTCTTTTAGTCGCCCCGAGCCCTTGATGTAACTGATCGCTGTATAAGCATCCAGCTGCTGCGCATGATAACTGGCTTTACCTATTGCCCGCCGCATAATGGTATAGGCTGGATCCTCCCGGTTATCCAACACCTCAATGGTTTGCAATTCTATGGGCTCCTCCGCTAATTGGATGTTAACTTGCTCCCAGGCGTTGCCTACCTGAACCGTTACGGTCTTGGTCGTATAACCCAAAAATTGAAACCGGACTTCGTATGTCCCCCGGGGTAAACTTAACTGATATCGCCCCTCTTCGTTAGAAGCGGTTCCACGCTGTAACTTGACGACATAAACGGTGGCAAACGGCAATTCACTGCCCTGTTGGTCGGTTATTTTCCCCTGGATGCCCTGACCAAATAGCAGGACAGGAGCAAGGATGAAAAAAGCAAGTAAAGCTTTCAGTTGCATAGATTGAGTTCTTTATAAAAATGCGAATAAGGCTTTGAATAAGTTACGTTGCTTCCATGAACAGCATGATTTATTCGACGTATATCTTCCACGCTACGATTCCCGTATTCCCTAAGGAACGTGCAAAATCTTCATCCGTACAGATGACCGCCATACCTTAACGGTAGCTTAACGCTGTCCACCAAAAACACCTCATGCATACAAGGAGGTTTGATTTCAGCTTCTCTTCTCCAGTTGGTAGGCAAACTCCTGTAACCCGTGGTCATAAAGGATTAACGCGATTTGATCAATCGCTGAGGTGATAACCATACCGAGAGCGAGTCCGGATAAACCGTCTTTATGGCCGGTTAACAGCAATAAGACAAGTCCAAATAATCCCAATAAAAATAACACCTGAAAAAAGTTCATCTCCCAGCGGATCCGACGACGTGTTTTCTTGAGGTAGCTAACCTCCTGATGAACCTGATCTTGATCCAGTTGATCCGGTAATGCCCGGCAATGCCTTCCTTCCTGCCGGAGAGCGCCCATGCACCGGAATAAACTCACCATCCATAGAGCAGTCAACGTTCCACTTAATCCCAGGGCGGCTGGGTGCTCCCACAAGAATCCAATTAGCACAGCGGCAGCGAGACCGATTACCAATAAAGTACCATAGGTTCTGAAATAACCATGTACAAATTTGCTGTATTCACTGAGGTAGCGTTCCTTACTCATCGGTGCCGGAATACAGCCAGGACCGGAAAGTGATCGCTTGGATAATGCCCTTTGAATACACGGGTGATGACCTCATACGATCCGATCATCCAGTCCGGAGACTTATAAAAGATGTGATCAATGATGTGTCCTTCTTTGCCGGCGCCAGTGAAGCCGTGAAACGTAAAACTCGGTCCGGTCGTTAGCTCTGCTGTCTGTCGGGCCTCCCCATATTGATTCTCCAACGGTTGCAGCGCTATATCGGACAGGGTGGCATTAAAATCTCCTAGACACCATACATCCCGGATGATCTGCTGCCGGAGGAAGGAGTCGATCATCACGGCCCCATGCTGTCGAGCCTCCTCACTGATGTGGTCAAAGTGCGTATTGATAACCAGGATCGTATCCAAACTTTGCAGGTCTTGCAAGAAAGCCCAGGTTGCAATCCGGGTGCAAGCCGTTCCCCAGCTCATACTGCCGGGCACATTAGGTTGTTCGGATAACCAGAACTGATTGTGGTCCAGTACCCGGAAGCGTTCCGTACGAAAAAGTATGGGGCTGTATTCGCCAGCTTCCTTGCCGTCATCCCTGCCCTGACCGAGGTGTTGGTATCCGGGCAGATTTTCCAGGATATCCTCCAGTTGATCATGCAATACCTCCTGCAAGCCTACGACGTCCGGGCGAGCATCGCTTATGGTTTGTGCTACATCCGCCCCCCGCCGGCTCCAGGAATTTGCAGTATCCGGTTGATAGTCAAAACGAATATTGAAGGTCATCACCCGCAATTCCTGAGCGGACATCAAACCAAAAGGCAGAAAAACGAGTAGGAAGATCAACCACTTTTTCATCAATGCGCAACGATTTATTCGCAAAGGTACGCCGATAATCGGGAAGATAATTCCGGGTCCGCACATTCGTCGTGTCCCGGATCCAGATCATCCGATACATTCCGCTTTCGTGCGCAGTAAGCCTTAACTTTACCATCGTTAATCGGAAGGAGATGCCATGTGCTATTAGCATCGTTAATACAAAAGCAGGACTGAAGGAATTTATCCGCTGGCCGCACCAATTGTATCGGAATGACCCGCTGTGGGTTGCACCTTTGGATCAGGATGAATGGAATACCCTCTACCCTAATTGGAAAGAGAATGGGTCGGCCAAAACCCGGTTCTTACTGGCGCGGCGAGGGAAAGAAATCGTTGGCCGGATCGTTGGCATTGCGATACCACAGGATTACATTTCCGGAAACCTGTTGAGGGTGCGCTGGGGTTGGTTAGAGGCTATTGATGATCCGGAGGTATTCAGCGCGCTGCTTTCAGCTATTGAGCACTGGGCCAGCGCCTTGCATGCCCAGGTCGTGCAGGGGCCGCTAGGGTTCACCAACCTGGATAAGGCTGGCATGCTGATCAAAGGATTTGATGCGTTGCCAACCATTGTAGAATTATATAATCCCGCTTATTACCCGGTCCGGGTCGAACAATTGGGTTATGAGAAGGCCATCGACTGGATTGAAAACAAACTAATCGTACCCGGGAAGGTTCCCGAAAAGTTGATCCAATTAGCCCGAGTCATCCAAAACCGCTACCGGGTCAAAACCTTGCAGATCCGCAAGACCGCTGAGTTACTTCCTTACGGGCAGGAACTATTTCGTCTGATTAATGAAACGCATCGGCATCTACATGGATTTGTTCTCTTTGATGAAGCAAATGCAGCCACTTATCTGAAAAAATATTTTCGTTTGGTAAACAAGGATCTGATCTGTATTGTACAGGATGATCGGGACCAAATGATCGGATACGGCATTGCTATCCCCTCCATGTCCAAAGCTTTCCAACGGGCAAAAGGAAGACTCTACCCTTTTGGAATTTGGCACATTCTCCGCGCCAGCAGGAAAAATGATCGGGCGGATTTGTATTTGATCGGGGTTAAAGATGAATACCGCAATAAAGGGATCACCGCCCTGCTGTTTGAAAAAATCATGCAGGGATTCATCGATCAAGGGATCCGTGAAGTAGAGTCCAATCCCGAATTAGAAACCAACAGCCAGGTCCAGGCGCTGTGGAAAAACTACGATTTTGTGCAACACAAACGCCGGCGCTGCTACCAAAAACTGTTGGATAAATCCTTGTGACTACCTGAAATTTTGTTTCTTGCGCAAAACAAACACAGGATGGATCCCGTCGAGGAGGAGGAAAAGCTACCGGAATTATACAGTAGGTCTTCTATCGTGATTATTTCCCTAATCACATCCACGGTGGTCGGGGCTATCCTATATGCGATCAATTTAAATCGCTTGAATCGGCGTAAATATATTTTTCCTACGATCCTGGGCGCCATTCTGTACCAGGTGCTCGGTGCACGATTATCGTCTAACCTCTCAACCAACTACGAGTTCGTAGTTTATATGGGTTTAAATTTTACGGGAGCGATGCTGATCCTTGGACTATGGGATATGCAGATCGGGCGTCAAATCAACTATCGACCCAGAAACACCATGAATGTATTTGTGATCATACTCGTTCTGGTACTGATCCTTTTCGGATTAAATCGATTGGGAGTTACCAGTCTGCCTGAGTAAGCGAGTTGCTTTCTTTCTCCCCCTGTCATTCTGAACAGTAGCAATCCAGCGCTGCGTGGTGATGAATCCGAACAAGCATAACGCTCCTCTCAATGTCCAACCGTGATCGATATTCAGGGTTAATTGTCCGGATCAATTCCAGCTTGCGATTTCGACACCAGCCTTTAATTTCTTTTTCGCGGGCAATGGCATTATTTATATATTTAAATGTCTCATAATATATCAAATATTTACACCCATACCGATGAGTAAATGCTCTGCCCTTTTCGCTATTACCAGGCGGAGAAGCATGTTGCTTTAATCGAATGGATAAATTATTGGTTACACCTGTATACAGAACTGTTTTTCCAATATTGGTACGTACATAATATAAGTGGATTCGCATGGGTAGTTAATTTTAGAAAAGAAGTACACTACTAAATTAGAAAATTCAAACGAAATAGAATCAAGCCTGGATTTACATCAGTTATTCGAAATTCTAAACGATTTGTACAAGCTGTACATATTGAAGACCTACAGGTATCATGTTGACGATCTGCAAGCCGAGACCCCAGTGCTTAAATCCGTATCCCTATTCCCTTATAGCACTTTCAAGTGACGGTATTGCGATTTGACGGAAGTATGACTTTATAGAATATTAGATGCGAATCTTTTTTAAGACTTTTACCGGAGTCATTGAAGAAACAGCAAAAAAACTTGGCTATGAAACAAGCAGAAGAATGGCAGGATGAAGCGACTCTGGACCCCACCGATTGGTCCGTTGCAAAAAAACGTATGTACCAAATGGTGGACGATGCCATTGAATACCTCTCTACCCTGAGGGATCGTCCGGTCTGGCAACCTATGCCGGAAGACAGTCAACAAGTTTTTAATAGGGATCTGCCTTTGAAACCGGAAGACACCGACCAGATCGATGCCGAACTGAAAACACACATCCTACCCTACACGATGGGCAATGTGCATCCGCGGTTTTGGGCCTGGTACATGGGAGCAGGCTCCGTATCCGGTGTGATTGGTGATTTTTGGACATCCGTAATGAATCCCAACCTGGGAGGAGGAAACCATTCCGCCAATTTGGTCGAAGCCCAGGTTATCGATTGGCTGAAGGAAATTGTTGCATTTCCGCCTGATGCGAGCGGCTTGCTGGTCAGTGGAGGATCGATGGCCAACCTGGTGGGAATCACCGTGGCAAGATATCACCAGGCAGGATTTGATATTCGTAAAGAAGGGTTGAGCGGGGCAAAACCCATGGTCGTTTACGCTTCGAAAGAAGTCCATTCCTCCGTGCAAAAAGCCATCGAGATGATGGGCATGGGCTCCAAATATTTGCATAAGGTTCCGGTCAACGAAGATTACACCATGGACCTTAAAGCCTTGAAGGAAATGATTCGGGAGGATCGCGCGGCCGGTTTGCATCCGATTTCCGTCATCGGTACAGCCGGGACCATCAATACGGGGGCCATTGATGATCTCGAAGCCCTTGCTGAAATTTGCGACGCGGAACAGCTTTGGTTCCATGTAGATGGGGCCATCGGATCGATTGCCATGCTTTCACCTCTGGTTAAGCCACAATTGAAAGGAATCGAAAATGCCGACTCGGTAACCATTGATCTGCACAAATGGTTGCATATGCCTTTTGAAGTCGCCTGTACCCTGGTACGAAATGACAAAGACCACCGGGGAGCTTTCTCCTTGATCCCGGATTACCTGGCGCGCAACACGCGAGGCCTCGCCGCCGGGAATCTTTGGTTTAGCGAATATGGCATCCAGCTGTCCCGTCGTTTCCGTGCCCTGAAGGTCTGGATGTCCTTGAAAGAACATGGAGCGGAAGCCTTTGGACACATGATCTCCAAGAATATCCACCAGGCACATTATTTAGGAGAAATAATTGAGCAGCATCCGCATCTCGAATTGGTAGCCCCTATCGGTCTGGACATTGTCTGCTTCCGTTATAATCCGGGAGGGTTGACTTTGAATGAATTGAATGCCTTAAACCAGGAAATCAAATTACAACTGGAAGAAAAAGGAACGGCAGCCCCCGGCTATACAACCCTGGGCGATATGTATTGCATTCGGGTTGCCATCGCGAACCACCGAAGTACCAAGAAGGATTTCAACTTACTGGTGGAATCCATCCTGAAACTGGGTGATGCTTTAAGTTCAAAAGGCTAATGACCAAAATCGCCGAATCGGCAGGTTCGGCTTTTGCCAGCACAGGGTTGAGGGTAAATATGAAATAATTGTATTTTAACCCCATGAAGGATAGTGGTAAGAAACTCGGCCTCTGGATGGCCATGGCATTGGTCATCGGCAACATGATCGGATCCGGAATCTTTTTTTTGCCTTCAACGTTGGGCGCTTACGGAGGAATTAGCATCCTGGGCTGGGTGTTTACCTCCACGGGGGCATTGATCCTCGCTCTCATCTTTAGCCGACTTAGTCTTATTGTACGTAATGTCTCGGGCGGACCCTATGCGTATACCCGGGCCAACCTGGGTGATTTTCCCGGATTTTTGGTAGCCTGGGGATACATACTCAGCGTGTGGGCAGCCAATGCGGCGATCACCGTGGCATTTGTCAGCTACCTCAGCGTTTTTATCCCGGTACTGGGAACCAATCCATTTGCCGGTGCTATAGCTGGAGTTCTTGCCATCGCCTTATTAACTTGGATCAATACCCGGCCGGTACGAAATGCCGGCGGATTTCAGGTGGTCACAACTACCTTAAAGCTTGCCCCTTTGTTATTGATGTCCTTGGTGGGCATATTTTACATCAACCTCGATCATTTCACCCCATTCAATGTCAGTGACAGCAGTAGTTTCCAGGCTATATCGGCAACGGCAGCCCTCACACTCTTTGCTTTCCTGGGTTTTGAGTCAGCAACCGTACCTGCAGAAAAAATTGACAATGCAGAAAAGATCATACCGCAGGCTACCATCTGGGGAACGCTGATTACGGTTGCCGTCTATTTGTTGGGAACAATCGCCGTCATGGGTATTTTATCGCCCGAGGAATTGACTCAATCCAAAGCACCCTTTGCCGATGCTGCCGCCCGAATCTGGGGAGCTCCGGGACGATACCTGATAGCTGCCGGCGTTGTTATCTCGACGTTTGGTGCATTGAATGGATGGATGCTTGTGCAAGGCCAGATTCCTTTTGCCGCTGCGCGAGACCAATTGTTTCCACCGGTCTTTAAACGCACCAACCGGTTTGACATGCCCAGCGCTGCGATCATGATCGGCAGTGCCATCATCACCGTGGTGATGCTGATGAATTATTCACGCGGCTTGGTTAAAGCATTTGAGTTTCTAATCCTGGTTACCACCACGACCGTACTGGTACCCTACCTCTTTGCGGCAGCTGCATACGCGCTGTTTGTTTTACAGGGCAAATGGAACCCGGGCAGGTCAAAAGGCATTGCCCTCATCCTACCTACCCTGGGCTTTGCTTATTCCCTGTGGGCAGTATCAGGTTCCGGCATGGAAGCTGTTTACTGGGGTTTCATATTACTGCTGGCAGGAATACCCTTATACATCTACATCCGGTATCGCGCGAATGCTCCAAAAACTTAGGCGTGAAAATGACCTATCAATCAGAAACCGGCTTCCTACAATCGGTGGTCATCAAACCGGCGGCCCAAGCCCTGATCAGCCAAGAAAAGATCAACGAAGAATGGCAGGCGTTGAATTTTTTAAACCCACCAAATCTCGAGAAAGCTAAGATGGAGTATCAGGACTTTGAAAAGGTCCTGATGCAACACGGAACTACGATCCACCATCTGGCATCTGAACCCACCCTGACAATGGATTCCATGTATTGCCGCGACGCAGCAATGCTCACCGATCACGGGGCCCTGTTGTGCCGGATGGGAAAGCCGGCCAGATCCGGTGAGCCGGAAGCAGAGGAAAAGTTATTTCGAAGTCTGGAAATTCCGATTCTTGGTCGAATAGAGGCGCCGGGAACCCTGGAAGGGGGAGATGTCGCCTGGCTGAATGATTCAACCCTTGCCGTTGGACGCACTTACCGGACCAATGAAGAAGGCATCCGCCAGTTGAAAGCAATCCTTCAACCTTTTGGTATTAAAGTCATCGTTGCCGAACTGCCTCATTACAAGGGACCGTCCGATGTATTTCACCTGATGTCAATCCTGAGTCCTGTTGCCGCGGACCTGGCTGTCGTTTATTCACCATTAATGCCGGTTGCTTTTCGAGAAAACCTGCTGAATTTGGGATACCGTCTGGTGGAAGTGCCCGAGGAAGAATTTAACCGGATCGGGTGCAATGTGCTGGCTCTGGCACCCCGGGTCTGTTTAATGGTTTCGGGCCACCCCATCACGCAACGACGATTGGCGGATGCCGGATGCACCGTGATAACTTATGCTGGCGAGGAGATCAGTATAAAAGGAGGGGGCGGCCCCACCTGTCTCACCAGACCATTAAAACGTATTATCGACTGAAAGCCGTCTAAGCCGGTCAAACCGATTTATTTAAGCATTCGCTAAACTCGCTTCTTCCACATGTTGCGCATCCACACAAGCAATTGCTGCCAGGTTTACGATGTTATTCACCTCCGTCCCGCGTGGCAATAAATGGATGGGCTTATTCAATCCGATGATCAACGGGCCTATCGATTTAGCCTGACTCAGCGATCGCAGCAACCTCAAACTGATATTACCAGCGTCCAGGTTTGGAAAGATCAACAGATTGGGTCTGCGACGCAGATCGGCAAAGGGATATATTTTGGAGATTGCCTCTTGATCCAAAGCCAGATCCGGTTGTATCGGGCCATCTACGGGCATGCCAGGCTTCATTTGCCGAACCAATTCCACCGCCCGGTTGATTTTTTCCGTTTCCGGTGCCCGCACCGTACCAAAACTGGAAAATGAAAGCATAGCTACTCTCGGTTCCATATGCAAGCGTTCCATTTCCTCTGCTGCCATAACCGTGATGAGTGCTAATTCATCGGCTGTAGGATTAATGTTCACTGCCGCGTCGGCAAAAAAGTAATTACGTCTTTCATGCTGGAGCATGTACATGCCTGCCACCAGATTGTGATCCGGTTTTGGGCCAATGATCTTCAGGGCCGGTCGCAGGACTTCCGGATAACTAACCGTCTCTCCGGCAACCATACCATCCGCATGACCCATATGGACCATCATTGTGGCAAAGTAAAAGTTATTGCGCATGCTGATTTCTGCACCGGGCAAGGATTTGCCCTTCCGTTGACGCAACCGGTAATATTCCTTGATGTAGTCGTCGCGATAAGGCCATTTTTCGGGCTCAATAAATTCAATGCCCTCAAAATCATGATGCAATTCGTCAAAATACGCGATCAGTTTCTCCTTATTTTTGGTTAACAGGATCGGCTTGGCATAACCTTCCTGTATGATTTCACTGGCGGCCCAGATGATTTTGGGATCATCGCCTTCGGGAAATACGATCCTTTTGGGATTTCGTTGTGCCGTCGTGTAGATGTTGCGCATGAATTCCCGTGACCAGTCCACTTTGTCGCGCAATGACTCTTTATACGTCTCAATATCGATTGGGTTTCTGGCCACTCCGGTACGGATAGCTGCTTCGGCAACTGCGGCGGATGCCCAGACCAAAACGCGGTGATCAAATGGCTTGGGAATGATGTATTCGGGTCCAAAACTCAGCGAAGAATCGCTGTAAGCTCGCTTGACATTGTCAGGCACTTCCTCTTTGGCCAGGCCGGCCAGCGCATAAGCCGCCGCCAGCTTCATCTCCTCATTGATTCCGGTTGCCTGGACATCCAGAGCGCCCCGGAAGATGAATGGAAATCCCAATACATTATTTACCTGGTTTGGATAATCGCTACGGCCGGTAGCTACAATTGCATCCGGACGGGCATCTTTGGCCGATGGATAGGTAATTTCCGGGTCCGGGTTAGCCATTGCAAAAATGATAGGCGTTTCAGCCATCGTTCTTACCATCGCAGGAGTAAGTACATTTTTCATCGAAACACCACAGAATACGTCAGCACCCCGCATCGCATCTGCCAGGTCCCGCGCATCGGTATTCCTGAAAAACTTCTCTTTGTAGTGGTTCCGGTTTTCATCTCCCCGTCCGTTCCATAAAACTCCTTTACTGTCGGTCATCAGGATATTTTCCAGTTGGACACCAAGAGAAATGTAGAAATTGGCACATGCTATGCCGGCTGCTCCGGCTCCACTTACCACCAATTTGACTTCCGATAGTTGTTTGCCCGCCAGTTCTACTGCATTGATCAGGGCTGCTCCGGAGATGATAGCAGTACCGTGCTGATCATCGTGAAATACCGGGATGTCCAGTTCCTTCTTCAGGGTTTCTTCAATGTAGAAACATTCCGGGGCTTTGATATCCTCCAGATTAATACCCCCAAAGGTCGGAGCTATGTTCCGCACTGTCCGGATAACCTCTTCCGGATCTTCGGAGCCTACTTCGATATCAAATACATCGATGTCTGCAAATCGTTTGAACAAGACCCCTTTGCCTTCCATCACCGGCTTGCCAGCCAGTGCTCCGATGTTGCCCAGACCAAGTACAGCAGTACCGTTACTGACAACTGCTACCAGATTTCCTTTTGAGGTATATTTTCTGGCCAGAGAAGGATCTTTGGCAATCTCAAGGCAAGGCTCTGCTACTCCTGGCGTATAGGCTAAAGAAAGATCGTCCTGTGTCACACAGGGCTTCGTTGGAACGACTTCGATCTTACCACGACGGGTATGCTCGTGATAATGGAGTGCTGCTTTCCGCAACCCTTCCTTTTTTTTATCTTCTTGTTCCATGATTTGTATTTTGGTTATCGGCTTATTTATTGTGCGAAGCTAACCGTCCTGGCGACGATTTAAAAGTGATATTTGCTATCCGGTGGGGTGATATCAAGCATTCTTAAGTTAAGAGGAATGCTTAAAAATCCCATCGTACCAACTGCCATTCGCCGTTGGCCCCCGTTCTGGTTTCCATAATGACAAATCCCTGCCGGTAATGTGCTCTTAAGGATCGCGGATTCTCTGAGGAAACTTCTGTGATCACCGACCGGAAATCCTTTTCCAAATTTAATTTGAAGTGGTCGTATAACCCCTGGAAGACACCTTGTCCGCGATATTGCTCAGCAACACAAACTTGCCCCATCGCCACGTAAGGCGCCCAGGGCGGTTTTGACTGTTCACTAATGATGCGGTCGATACGGACAAACATGGGAGATAATACCGGCACCATTTGGGCAAATTCCGGTAACATGACCAACGCATAACCTACCAAACGGTCCCCTGCAAAGGCTACCAGATGTCCATAACCACCATGAATCTGATCTAAAAGATCCGGAGTATGTCTTACCGTCACAAAACCCTGGTCTTTCCATATAGCCGGCGTCGTGGATTCTCGCGCATTGATCAGTTGCAATTCCAGAATTTGCAGATAGGTTTCCGGACGGTCGTCCAAACGGTACGTGATCATAATTTTCTAGATTCCAAAATCCCTGGTGCCAAGGTACAACCTTTCCTATTTAGATATCTTTATGTCTTCTGGGGCTGCTATAAATTTTGATAATTACCGTGGATCTCAATCGTTGGAATCAAATACGCTATGGATTTTATGCCCCCGTCTACGATGTGGCGGGCCGGATCTTCACCCGGTCCCGACGTATAGCCATGGATAATCTGGGATTACTTCCCGGACAAAAGGTGCTCTTGATCGGAGCAGGTACCGGACTTGACCTGGAATGGATTCCGCCTGGAGTAGACATCGTCGCCATTGATCTGGCAAAACCAATGCTGAACAAACTGCGCAGGAGAATGCGCCTTCTCGGGCTATCCGGCACCGTCCTGCAAATGGATGGATTATGTACCACCTTTGCAGACAATAGTTTTGATGCGGTCATACTGCACCTGGTCGTTACAGTAGTCCCCGACCCCGTCCAACTGCTCCGGGAAGCCCGGCGTATCTTAAAACCACAGGGGAAAATATCCGTTTTTGATGTATTGGTACCCCGCAATAAAAAGATCACCTGGGGACGCCGACTGGCTCATATTCCGGTTAATTTCTTCTTTAGTGTCATGACTTGCCAGTTTGAACGTCTGGAGACACCGGTGGATTTGGTGCTCCTCGAGGATACACCGGCCGAGTTTTGGGGTCAATACCGGCGGATCTTATTGCAAAAGAAAGAAATGCAGGACCCGGCTCAGTTGTTGTCGTAACCAAACCCTCTCAGGCTCTTCTCATCGTCTCGCCAATCCTCGCGAACTTTTACATACAACTCCAGGTAGACCTGCTTCCCCAGAAAGGCTTCGATGTCCTGTCTTGCCGCAATGCCCAGCTTTTTAATGGCAGTGCCATCCTTGCCAATGACAATTGCTTTTTGCGTTCGCCGGGCTACATAGATGATGGCACGGATCCGGTCCAGGTCCTGCCCTTCTTCATAAGCGTCAATCTGAACTTCACAAGCGTAGGGAATTTCTTTGGAATACAATTGCAGGATTTGCCCTCGAATCATTTCTGCCACAAAGAAGCGGTCATGCCGGTCTGAAAGCTGATCCTTTGGATAATAAACCGGCCCTTCGGGAAGCAACGACTTAATGTTTTCCAATAACTCCGGCACACCTGTTTTCTCCAGGGCGGATATCTGGTGTATGGCATCAAAGGGTACCCATTCGGTCCACTTATTAACCACTTGCTGGATCTTTTCCTGCGGTACTAAATCCAATTTATTAACCACCAGCAATTTGGGCACTTCCAGTTTCCGCAGAAGCGGAATCAAGGGATCTTCTGCCTGGAAGGAATCGTAGGCATCGGTAACCAGGATCATCACATCGGCATCGTCAAACGATGACAAAGAAAAAGCGTTCATCATACGATGCAGACCGTAGTTCGGGTCATCGACTAATCCGGGGGTATCTGAAAAAACAATTTGAAAATCCTCTCCACTCAAAATGGATAGGATACGATGTCTGGTGGTCTGTGGTTTAGATGTGATGATGGACAATTTTTCATCCACCAAAGCATTCATCAGGGTCGACTTACCTACATTGGGTTTTCCTATGATGTTGACAAAACCAGATCGGTGTGTTTCCATCCTGTAAAGATAGGGCCTACCGGTTAAATAATGGTTGGGTTACGTACCTCCCTGTGATCGAATCTTATTCATGTGTAGAACGAATGCGGTTTATGACGTAACAAAGGAGTCAGTACCTACGGGTTGGGCACTCCTGGGGATGGACTTTGTAAAAATTGCCTATTGATCAACGAAGCCAACTATGGCTTTTTAAAAATGAAAGCAGACAAAGCAACAGAAGCAGTAATGACGTGTAAACCATAACAGGGTCGAATTTAGGATTCACAAAAGATTTAAGTAGGACTTTGTGTGTACTACGATGATCCGGAAGCAGATGGTTTTTATAAGATATTTTTTCCATCTTTAGGATAGCAATATCGCAATGGCAGAAGGTGCTGAATTCATTCGCAAAGAACAAGAGATCCTTCATCTATTCACTAAAGATGATGAAGGTGCCATTTCCATGCTTTACGATCGTTATGCTGGTTCGTTGTTGGAAATAATCCGTCGCAGGATCGGCGATGCCCAGCTGGCAGAAGAAATCCTTCAGGATACTTTTTTTAAGATCTGGAAAAACATTTCCAGTTATGATCCGGAGAAAGGGAGTTTATTTTCCTGGATGGCTCGAATTGCGCAGAATACTGCCATTGACAAAATGAGAAGTGCGGCTCAAAAGCGCATGCATAAAACCGATTACGACGATTCTTTCGTAGATAAGGACGAAAAGGTGGAGATGCATCCGCTGGATGGACTTCAAATAGATCAATTGCTGTCCCGCTTGGATGATAAACACCGCATTGTTTTGGAATATTTGTATCAACGTGATTTTACGCAAAAAGAGCTTAGCGATGAATTACAGATTCCTTTGGGCACAGTTAAGACCCGGGCGAGAAATGCACTTTTACAGTTGCGTGGGCTGTTGAAAAATGAACTTAAACTTTGGACCTTGCTTCCGGCAATCATGCATGTCGGGCAATGGGTGATAACCTGGTTGAAAAGGTAACGCATTGGATATTAAAGCATACATAGAATCCGGAATCCTCGAACAATACGTCCTGGGTTGGCTCTCAGAAGAAGAGCGCAGCCAGGTCGAAGCGATCGCACAAAAATATCCGGAAGTCCGTGCTGAACTTCAGGAGATAGCAATTACAGTGGGACACCTGGTTCAGGCCGGATCCCTCAATCCGGATCCTTCTACAAAGGAAGGTTTGATGAAACGCATCCGCCAGGATAAACTTCAAATGCTGGAAACGAAATACCAGGAGAAGATTCACCGGTTACAACGTACACGTACCGTGATCGCCTCGCTGCTTGCACTTGCTTTAATTATGGCAGCCTGGTTTGGATATCGGAACCTCCGGCTTCAGAGGCAGTTGCGCACAATGGTATCCGATAGTCAGGTCACGGCTGCGGCATGTGATTCCGTTACTTCCGAAAGAGACCGTTTTGCCAAGTACTTTCAATTTCTGCAAGACAAGGATACGTATGCCGTACCAATGAAAGGAACTGATCTGGCCCCTGCCAATGCGCTAATGGTGTATTACAATCCAGTGACAGGTCAAACCCTTTTGTCTATCGGGAATCTTCCCCAGCCACCTTCCGATCGCTCTTATCAACTTTGGGCTCTGGTGGATGGAAAACCTGTTGACATGGGTGTTCTGACCATACCGGCTGATACCACACGACCTCTGGAAGTTCCTTACATCGCTGATGCAGGCGCATTCGCTATCACACTAGAACCGATAGGAGGGAGTGTTAACCCGACATTGGATCAAATGCAGGCACTGGGCGCACTGGGCAGTGCGTCTGATTAAACAGAAATATTTAAGAAGTAGAGCTGTGAAGGGAGGACTCGAACCTCCACGAGGGGCTTAGCCACGAGACAAAATGGAGAGTGGTCAACCCTGCCTACCGGCAGACAAGTCTGTCCTCGGTCTATCTCGCGTTTATTGCTGGTCCTCACCCCCGAGACAAGAGGGCATGGCTGCCAATTTCATCACCTCACAGTATTGCGATGGTTTTTCGTCAGGTTGACGGCAGACGGCCATTAAGCGTGGCCCTTACCGAAAGGAAAACCACCGGGTAAGGACACTGTCTGCGCTTAACAGCTGAACCATTTAATCATTTCAAAGAAGCTGTGAGGGAAGGATTCGAACCTTCACGAAGGGCTTAGGCAATCATTCATGAAATAATGTTAAGAGTGCAGGAGCTGCTTGAATGTGCACTCCCGGACTGTTTCATGGAGGATCGCTTTATCGCTGGTCTCCACCCCCGAGACAGGAGGGCATGGCTGCCAGTTTCATCACCTCACAGTGTGATATCCTGCCTGAAAGCAGGGTGGTCGGTTGCCGAAACCTTAAAATTTGATTTAAGATCTTCCGGTCACCATACCACATTTGATAAAATAAATTGTCAAAGTAATGGAGTTGAGTGTTGATGCATTGATTAGTTTGGAGTTCTGATTCTGATCAAATCGCCAATCTGGCCAAAGATCAACGACTCAACTTCATTTACATAGCCTTTCCGATTTCAGATCTTTATCTGATGATGCAAATTTAAAGCAATTGCTGTTTTTTGTGCAAATCATTTAAAGATTATCCTATTATTTTTATGATATTGCAAACTATTTGAAGATTATTTGCTGTAATTATAATTATTCATTCATATTTTCTTGTCTTTTTTGAGAATTTTTCAATTGGTAACCCAGCCGGAAAAACGCTATCTTAGAAGAATGACCTTGCAGTTTCGTATTAGCCTCCTGTTGCTTTCTCTTATCGCTGGCGCCTGGTGGTGGCTGGGCTCCGATGAATCGGTAGTTGCCCCGGGAGATGGAATCAGAGCCATCCGTGTCAAGGGGGTCACCCTTGAAGCACCTCCACGCCCTACTCCGGATAGCCCGCTCATGAAAATCACCGAAGTGAATGCCAATTGGATAGCGATCATACCTTTTGGGTTTACCAGGCAGGAATCCGCCCAGGTCCAATTCAACAGCGACCGGCAATGGTGGGGCGAACGTACTGCCGGTGTCCGCGAGACCATCATCCATGCCCATAACCGCCAGCTAAAGGTGATGCTCAAACCACAACTGTGGATCCGGGGTAGCTGGACTGGCGATCTTTCCTTTGAGCAAGAAGGACAATGGGAAACCTGGGAGCAATCGTATACAGACTTTATCCTGACTTTCGCCCGCCTGGCAGATTCATTGCAGGTTGACTTGTTCTGCCTGGGGACAGAATTCCGGAATGCCATCGCCGCACGCCCGGCTTTCTGGTTCAATCTGATCCACCAGGTCCGGCAAATATATCATGGATCGCTTACCTATGCGGCAAACTGGGACGATTTCGATCAGGTTCCATTTTGGGACTCTCTGGATTATGTGGGAATTAATGCCTATTTCCCCCTTTTGCGCGACGAAAATCCAACGGTGGAAGCGTTGATAAAAGCCTGGAAGCCCTACCGGAAGAAAATCCATAATTGGTCAGCCAGAATGAAAAAACCGGTTTTATTCACGGAATACGGTTACCTCAGTGTCGATGGCTGTGCCTTCAATACCTGGGAGCTGGAAGACCGGCTTCCCGACTGCCGAACCAATGAATTGGCGCAAGCCAATGCCTACGAAGCGCTCTTTACCGTATGGTCGCAGGAACCTTATTGGCAGGGTGGATTTCTCTGGAAATGGTATCCGCAAATCAATCGCCATCATCGTCATCTGGACAAAGATTATACGCCGCAGGGAAAAATTGCACAAAACGTGATTACTCGCTGGTTTCAACCCTGAAGGGTCTGCGCGCTATTTTGTAGTTTGGCTTGTAAACGCATTGCTCCATGCAGTATTTCAAACGCATTATCGACCTCCACAAGTACCTGAGCGAAGCTCGCGCCAACGGTCTCACCATCGGATTTGCTCCTACGATGGGCGCACTGCATGCTGGTCATATGTCACTCATCCATGACAGCAAACAGCAAAATGATCGAACCATTTGCTCCATTTTTGTCAATCCCACCCAATTCAATGATCCTGCCGATCTGGAGAAATACCCGCGGACGGTAGCTGAAGATCTCGATCTCCTCTACGATCATGCCTGTGACGTAGTTTTTTTACCCGGTGTTGCCGAGATCTATCCACAAGAAGGCTTCCACACACCAGAACTGGACTTTGAAGGGCTCACCGATGTGATGGAAGGTGCTTTTCGACCGGGGCATTTTGCAGGAGTCGCCCAGGTGGTGTACCGTTTATTGAACATAATTCGCCCGGACCGCCTCTATATGGGTCAAAAGGATTATCAGCAATGGACCATCATTCACAGCATGCTGGACCAATTGCAATTACCGATTGAACTGGTTATGTGTACCACCGTCAGAGAACCGGACGGCCTGGCGATGAGTTCCCGGAACCGTCGCCTGACACCCGAATTCCGGGAGCAAGCTCCCATTTTGTTTGAAAGCTTAAGCGCTTGCCTGGAGGCCATTCTGGAAGGCAGTAAAGATTATCGCCATCTGGAAAAAATAGCCAAGGAGGCCATTCTAACCGCCGGACTGGAACCGGAATATTTTCAGATCGCCGATGGTTACACCCTGCAAGTTGCCCATCCGGCCGGGTTATCCAAAAGGTTGGTTATTTGCGTAGCCGCCTGGGCGGGCGAGGTAAGGCTCATCGACAACCTTTATCTGGATCTTTGATGTTTAACTTATTTTATTTTGGAAGCTGATTCAAAAATCTGGTTCAAATTGCCCGACGGCGGTACAGAATCCTTATGGGCAACCAAACTTTCAGACAATAACTATCTCCTAGAGAACTCTCCTTTCTATGCATATGGTGTGAGTTTTAAGGATATTGTAAGTGTAAAAACCGGGGAGAATGCAGAGTTAATTTTCGATTCAGTTGTTTCACGGTCCGGTCACTCAACCTATCGTATTTTTTTACTCGAGCCATTAAATAGACAAGCATTTCGAAAGTTTTGGGGTCATCTTGAAGCCATAGGCTGCACGTATGAACAAGCCAGTGATAAATATTATTCAATTGATATTCCAAAATCAACCAATGTGATTGAGGTTTACGACATATTGCAAAAAGCTGAGGAAGATAGTATTTGGGAGTTTGAAGAGGCACACTGTGGTCATTAGCTTCACTAAGCTCCAAACAATACTGCTTAATTAACCTATTAACGCATTAACCTATCAACTCATTAACTTTATTAACTCTGCACCAGAACCTTTACCTATGCCTTAACTGTTTAGTAACGCAGACATCCGTATGGTAATGTCTGTGGTTTCCTTAATTTTGCACCGCCATGTTCTTACAGATATTCAAATCCAAGATTCACCGGGCCCGGGTAACCGAAGCCAACCTGAACTATGTGGGAAGCATCACCATCGATGAAGCATTGATGGAGGCTGCTCACCTCCTGGAAGGTGAACGGGTTCAAATCGTGAACAACAACAACGGTGAGCGGTTGGAAACCTATGTGATAAAAGGTGAGCGGGGTAGTGGTAAAATCTGTCTGAACGGTGCAGCAGCCCGCAAAGCGGAGATTGGCGACGTAGTGATCATCATTTCCTATGCCTGGATGACCCCGGAAGAAGCACATACCTATAAGCCAGTGACCATCTTTCCGGATGAACAGAACCAACTAAACGATTAAACCTTGGCGATCCAACGCAAAGCTATCCTGCAATCTGCCCTTTCTTTTCTGGTTGGCTTTGCCATCCTGTTTTGGGTATTCCGGTCCAATGGGGCCACCATCCAGGAGACCGTGGAAGACTTCCGGTCGGTACCCGTCATTTGGTTAATCCTTTGTTGTCTGGCATTTATGCTCAGCAACCTGAGCAGGGCGATCCGCTGGAATATGCTGCTCCAACCGCTGGGCTACCAGCCCCGCCTGATCAATTCATTTCTGGCAGTCATGATCGGATATCTGGCCAATATGGGTATTCCGCGATCCGGTGAATTGCTGCGACCGGCGTCTCTCTCCCGGTATGAAAAGATACCAATCGAACGCACCGTCGGCACCACCGTCACCGATCGACTGCTCGATTTTTTAAGCCTATTCATTATTATGGCGCTGGGCTTTCTATTAAAAGGCAGACTTTTGATCGACAAACTGGTCGAGTTAACTTCATTGGATCACCTGAGCAATCAGTTCATACCCCTGGCCATCGTGGGCATTGTGGGTATAATCATTGCCTGGATCGCCATCCGCTGGATGCTAAATAGCAGTCATCACCTGGCTATCCGCATGAAAGGAATGTATCTCGGTCTCCGGGACGGACTGGTCAGCATCCTTAAAATCAAGCGTCCGGGCTGGCTGATCATCCACAGCCTGCTGATTTGGTTTCTATACATTTCAATGACCTACTTCTGTTTCAAAGGCTTTCAACCTACGGCACATATTACCTGGGACCAAACCATCGTCGTGTTTGTTTTTGGCGCACTGGGCATGGTCATCCCTACTCCGGGGGGTATGGGTAGCTACCAGTTTTTCATACAGACCGGACTGCTGTTGTTTGGAATCAGTGATACCGATGGATTGGCCATTGCCAATATCATTTGGTTTACCATCAGCATCATTTGTAACTTAGGATTTGGACTAATCGCCCTGTTGTTATTACCAATGATTAATCGAGCACCGATTGGAGCACAGCAAACCGAACATAAACCCACCTAAATGGGCCGATTGGGATCGAGCCCTGGAGGTGGTCAGGTCCTGGAAGGCACAAGGTCAGCGGATTGTCCTGACCAATGGCTGTTATGACCTGTTACATTATGGGCACATCTATCTCCTGACTCGGGCTAAAACCTTGGGAGACAAACTGATTCTGGCCGTCAACACACCGGAAAGCATTCGAAAATTAAAAGGCCCCGGCCGGCCCATCCTGGACCGTCAGTCACGTTTATACATTCTGAGTGCCCTGGAGCCGGTTGATCTGTTGGTGGAGTTCAATCAGGATACGCCTCTCGAACTGATCCGCTTGTTGCAACCGGATGTCCTCGTAAAAGGTGGTGACTATCAACCGGAAACGATCGTCGGAGCCGAAGTGCTGGCCACCTATGACGGTGAAGTCGTAGTCATCCCCTTCCAGGAAGGATTTTCAACCACCGGCATCGCCCAAAAAATGATGGACTGATGGTCTTACATGAACTTATTCAGCATCTTGAATCCATAGCGCCTCCGCAATATCAGGAAGCTTACGACAATTCCGGATTGATCACCGGAGATCCGGATCAGGCTATCACCGGAGTCCTTACTTGCCTGGATGCCATCGAGTCCGTCGTCGATGAAGCCATCGACCTGGGTTTCAATGTCATTGTCGCCCATCACCCCATACTCTTTAAGGGTATAAAAAAATTGACCGGTACCAATTATGTCGAGCGCACTTTGCTGAAGGCCGTCCGGAATCACATCGCCATCTATGCCATTCACACCAATCTGGATCACATGTATCTCCAGGGTGTGAACTCCAGGATCGCCCAAAAATTAGGCCTGGAAGATACCCGCATCCTGGCTCCCAAAAGCCCTGCAGATCCCATGGTTGGCGCCGGGATGATCGGCCGGCTGCCAATCGCCCTCGATGAAATCACCTTTTTAGACCAGGTGAAATCCGCGATGAATACACCCTGCATCAGGCATACCAATTTGTTGCAAAAGCCGGTTCGCACCGTCGCGATTTGCGGTGGGTCCGGAGGGTTTTTATTGGATCAGGCCATCTTCCAGCAAGCCGACTTCCTCATCACCGCCGATTTCAAATACCATGAGTTTTTTGACGCCAATGATCAAATCGTCATTGCTGACATCGGACACTTTGAAAGTGAACAATTTACGATCGAATTATTGCAGGAAATTATTACCGAGAAATTTAGTAATTTTGCGGTCCGTTGTACGAAGCAGATTACGAATCCAGTAAATTACTACATATAATATGGCAGTTCAAGAGCAATCCATAGCCGACAAACTGAAACTTCTCTACCGCTTACAAACCATTGATTCACAAATCGATGAGATCGAAATCTTCAAAGGGGAGTTACCCATTGAAGTTCGGGATCTTGAAGATGAAATCGCTGGTTTGCAGACCCGCATTAACCGCCTGCAGGAGTCCATCAACGAAATCAAAAAGGAAGCGAATCATCATCGTTCCAACATTAAAGATTCGGAAGGACTGATCCAGCGGTACGACAAACAACTGGAAACGGTCAAAAACAACCGGGAATACGATGCGCTGACCAAGGAGATTGAAATGCAGAAACTGGAGATCCAGCTTTCCGAAAAGAAGATTGGCGAAACCCAGAAAAATCTGGTGGCCAAAGAAGAAATGCTGGTTCAGGCACAGGATGTGATCAAACAGAAACAGGCGGCATTGGACGAAAAAAAGGTTGAGCTCGAGAAGATCATTGAAAAGACAGAGAAAGAAGAGAAAGAACTCGCCAAATTATCCAATGATGCCAAAGAGCACATTGAAGACCGCCTGCTCCGTGCCTACCAGAAGATTCGCGTCACTTATCGCAACGGCCTGGCTGTCGTACCGGTTCGCCGGAATGCTTGTGGCGGATGTTTTAACGTCATCCCTCCCCAGGTACAACTGGAGATCGGACAGCGTAAGAAAATCATCGCCTGTGAACATTGCGGCCGCGTACTCGTTGACGATGAGATCATCATCGAAGTTGACGCAGAAACCCTGGTAAAATAATTTCCCCGGACTTTCAGGGACCTTCTTCCACCCTACACGCAAGACCATCCGGCGCATAAGCATGCCTTTGCGTCTAATCGGCTTTGTCCTGAATTTACTCGGGGTAATCAAATGGCGATGGGTTCTATTGAATGATTTGGTTTACTTTCGCAGGATGCACCACCATTGGGAATCATACCGCTGGTACCTCTTGCCCCTCTTATTGGGTTTCCTTTTTCCTCCGCCTGCCGGCGCTGCGAACCAGGACTATCGTTTCACCCCGCCGTTGGAACAAGCTTATCATCTGATCACCATGCTGAGGTTGTCGGAAGGCCAGCAGTTGCTTGAAGAGGTCAAAAAAGATGATCCGGACAACCTCATTACCGACTATCTGGAGAATTACATCGACTTCTTTACCCTTTTCATTTCGGAAAATTATCAGGATTACCGGTTGCGGAGCCAGAAGCTGGAGACGCGCATGAACCGGCTTGGCAAAGGGGATGCATCATCGGCCTATCACCAGTTCATACAGGCTGAAGTACTACTCCAATGGGCCATTGTCCGGTTAAAATTTGAGGAATATTATCCCGCCTATACCGAAGTGCGCCGTGCTTACCGTCTGCTGGAACGTAACCAGCGACAATTTCCCGGATTCGTTGCCAATCTGAAAAGCCTGGGCATCCTGCATGCACTGGTGGGCACCGTACCGGATCGGTTTAAAGGCTTATTCAGCTTTTTCAGTGGAATGCGCGGGACCATTCGTCAGGGCCGTGAAGAGATCGAACAGGTCCTGGCTTACTCGGAAAAAGAAGAATTTATCTTTCGCGAAGAGACGCTCGTTGAATATGCTTTCCTGCTCCTCCATCTGAAAAATGAAGGAGAAGAAGCATGGGACTTACTGGAAACCCGATTGGACGGAGTAATCTCTAATCCCCTGCTGATCTTTGTGAAAGCCTCTATCGCCATGCATACCGGCCGCAACGACGAGGCCATCACGCTCCTGGAAAAGAAGCCCGCGGATGCTGCCTATTTCCCCTTTTACTACCTGGACTTCATCCTCGGCCTGGCCAAGTTGCGCAGGCTCGATCCGGATGCCGACCAACCATTACTGAAATTTGTCAATCGCTTTCACGGCCGCCTGTACATCAAAGAAGCTTACCAGAAGTTAAGCTGGTTCGCCCTGCTGAACCATCAGAACGCAAAACAGCAACTGTATCGTCAGTCGTGCCTGACAGAAGGCTCGACGCTGCTGGACGAAGATGCCAATGCCTTCCAGGAAGCAAAATCTACCGAATGGCCGGAAATAGATCTACTCAGGGCTCAACTGTTATTTGATGGTGGTTATTATTTACGAGCCTTAAAAGCCGTCCGGAACGCGCCGGATCACCCAACGGAATTCCGGCTGGAAAAAACCTATCGCAGCGGTCGCATCTACCATGCGATGGGCAATGTGGAAGCGGCCCGGAAAGATTACCTGGAGACCCTGGATTTAGGATCGTCCTCCGGGAAATATTTTGCCTGTAACGCTGCACTGTTGCTAGGCCAAATCGCCGAACAGGAAGGGAAATGGCAAGAAGCCCGCACCTACTACGAACGCTGCCTGACCATGGAACCTGACAGCTACAAGACCGGTCTCCACCAGAAAGCCAAGGCGGGAATAAACCGTCTGGAAGGGAGATGACAAAATGAAGGTTGAGGGTTGAATTTTGAAAGCTGAATGGGGTTGAAAGTTAGAAATTAGGTTTATATTTGCGATCCAATTTTGGCGTGGTAGCTCAGCCGGTTAGAGCGCAGGATTCATAATCCTGAGGTCGGGAGTTCAAGTCTCCCCCACGCTACTTGAAGCACTCTCCGGGGTGCTTTTTTTGTTTTATGCATTGTGCTCAATAATGCTGGTTAGTGCGCCCGTACGGGAGGTCGGGAGTTCAAGTCTCCCCCACGCTACTTGAAGCACTCTCCGGGGTGCTTTTTTTGTTTTATGCATTGTGCTCAATAATGCTGGTTAGTGCGCCGTACGGGAGGTCGGGAGTTCAAGTCTCCCCACGCTACTTGAAGCACTCTCCGGGGTGCTTTTTTGTTTTATGCATTGTGCTCAATAATGCTGGTTAGTGCGCCCGTACGGGAGGTCGGGAGTTCAAGTCTCCCCACGCTACTTGAAGCACTCTCCGGGTGCTTTTTTGTTTTATGCATTGTGCTCAATAATGCTGGTTAGTGCGCCCGTACGGGAGGTCGGGAGTTCAAGTCTCCCCACGCTACTTGAAGCACTCTCCGGGGTGCTTTTTGTTTTATGCATTGTGCTCAATAATGCCGGTTAGTGCGCCCGTACGGGAGGTCGGGAGTTCAAGTCTCCCCACGCTACTTGAAGCACTCTCCGGGGTGCTTTTTGTTTTATGCATTGTGCTCAATAATGCCGGTTAGTGCGCCCGTACGGGAGGTCGGGAGTGCATGGCTCCCCACGCTACTTGAAGCACTCTCCGGGTGCTTTTTTGTTTTATGCATTGTGCTCAATAATGCCGGTTAGTGCCTACGGAGGTCGGGAGTGCATGGCTCCCCACGCTACTTGAAGCACTCTCCGGGGTGCTTTTTTGTTTTATGCATTGTGCTCAATAATGCCGGTTAGTGCGCCCGTACGGGAGGTCGGGAGTTCAAGTCTCCCCCACGCTACTTGAAGCACTCCTCGGGGTGCTTTTTTTGTTTTATGCATTGTGCTCAATAATGCCGGTTAGTGCGCCCGTACGGGAGGTCGGGAGTGCATGGCTCCCCCACGCTACTTGAAGCACTCTGCGGGGTGCTTTTTGTTTTATGCATTGTGCTCAATAATGCCGGTTAGTGCGCCCGTCCGGGAGGTCGGGAGTGCATGGCTCCCCCACGCTACTTGAAGCACTCTCCGGGGTGCTTTTTTTGTTTATATTTCTGCTTATGTACTACTTCTATGTCCTATACAGCATAAAAGACCATAAACTCTACAAGGGCTTTTCCGGTGATATTCCTTCCAGATTATTGAAACATTTCAACGGCGGAGTGAACTCTACCAAATTTCGAAGGCCCCTCGTCCTTATCCATCTTGAATCCTTTGATTCCAAATCAGAGGCCATAGCCAGAGAAAGTTGGTCTAAATCGCTTGAAGGGGGTATCGCACTAAAACAATTGCTCGTATCCAAAGGCATTTTGGATAGCAATTTCTCTCTAAATCTCAATCCCGCCAGTTAGTGCGCCCGTTACGGGAGGTCGGGAGTGCATGGCTCCCCCACGCTACTTGAAGCACTCTGCGGGGTGCTTTTTTTGTTTTATGCATTGCGCTCAATAATGCCGGTTAGTGCGCCCGTACGGGAGGTCGGGAGTGCATGGCTCCCCCACGCTACTTGAAGCACTCTGCGGGGTGCTTTTTTTGTTTTATGCATTGCGCTCAATAATGCCGGTTAGTGCGCCCGTACGGGAGGTCGGGAGTTCAAGTCTCCCCCACGCTACTTGAAGCACTCCTCGGGGTGCTTTTTTGTTTTATTTTTCTGCTTATGTACTACTTCTATGTCCTATACAGCATAAAAGACCATAAACTCTACAAGGGCTTTTCCGGTGATATTCCTTCCAAATTATGGAAACATTTCAACGGCGGCGTCAATGCTACCAGAGAAAATACCCTCGGATCGTTTCACATCCATACAGATTTCTCTTACATTAAACATTGTATGTAATACAACATGTGTTAATTGTAAAATTGTTAACCGGATAACCTCTCAACCATGAAATTCCCCAATGCACTGGCCATCATCGTTGGCTTTGTTTTATTTGCAGGTATCCTTACGTACGTGATACCCCAGGGTGAATTTGACCGGGTGAAGGATGAAGAATCGGGACGCGAAATGGTGGTGGAAGGGTCCTACCACCAGGTGGAAGCAGACCGCTTATCTCCTTTCGACATTTTACTGACCATACCCCGCGGGATCGAAGGCAGAGCCGATCTGATCGTACTTATTTTTCTCATCGGCGGTGCATTTGTCGTCATCGACAAAACGGGAGCCCTCGCCTCCGGCATCGACTACCTGGCCGGTAAAGTGGCCGGAAAAGAGTGGGCCGCCCTCGTCGCCCTCAGCGGCGTATTTACCTTTGGAGGTGTTGTCGAAGGCATGCAGGAAGAACTGATCGGAATGATACCCGTTATCCTTTTACTGGGCCGGAAATTAAAATACAACGCCTTAGCCATGCTCTCCGTCAGTTTCGGTTCCGCCGTAGTCGGTGCTGCATTCAGCCCGATGAACCCATTTTCGGTCGTTATCGCCCAGGAAGTAGCGGACCTACCCTTCCTGTCCGGGTTCGGGTACCGTTTTTTAATGCTCATGGTGGCCTTTGCCCTTTGGACCTGGATTTCAATCCGGTACGCCTTCCGCAATAAAACCGACGGAAGGGAGGCGGATGCGGAGATCTTGCAATCCTCTAAATTATCGGGCCGCCACCTGTTGATCCTGGTTCTTATACCCGCTGCTTTTGCACTGCTCGTAATTGGCTTTCTTAAACTCGACTGGGGGTTTGAGGAAATGTCAGCAGAATTTTTTGTTGTTGGCATCCTGGCCGGATTGATCGGTGGGCTGGGCATCAATGGTACCAGTGAAGCATACATCCAGGGATTTCGGGATATGACCTTTGCCTGTATGGTCGTGGGTGTCGCTAACAGTATCTCTCTGGTACTCAAGGATGGCACGGTCATCGACACCATCGTTTA
Source organism: Lewinellaceae bacterium (assembly GCA_020636355.1). Taxonomy (GTDB): domain Bacteria; phylum Bacteroidota; class Bacteroidia; order Chitinophagales; family Saprospiraceae; genus JAGQXC01. Next base: position 219,728 of record JACJYB010000006.1, read on the forward strand.
CGGGCTTTTTACCCCGTTAAAATACCTGCCGTCTGATCTGTCGGCTATCGGAATGATGGTCGCTCAGTCAGCACTTCACTTTCCGGTTCCCAGTTATTCCGGACAAGCAATACTTACCATGCCCATCCTGATCCCTTTGTCGGATCTCCTGCACATATCGCGGCAAGTCTGCATCCTGGCCTATCAGTATGGGGCCGTTATGATGGACCTGATCCTTCCCACCAATGGAACCTTAATGGCCATCATTGCCATTGCAGGCATTTCCTATGGTGATTGGTTCAAATTCATCTGGCGGAAAATAGCCCTGATCCTCCTCCTCGGGGCAATTGCAATCCTGGTCGCGCAGCATACCGGTTTTTAAAATCGATGATTTAGGCAATCCGATTCAGCATTAGCCTTTAAAGGCACTCCGGTTTAATTCCATTTTTTCAAGCAAATCTTTAAACCGCTTGTCTTTTCTAATAGGATTAAAAATGGAATCCGTGGAGATATAAGGCATATTGGAGTCATGTTCGCGATACGCCTTTTGCAGCCATTCAAGCGCTTGATCTTCATTCCCAGCCCGCGTAAACAGCGTGGCGATCTGCCAGGCGGGCACGTAAACTGCTTTGGATCTTTCCACCTGCAGCCGGGCAAGGTTTTCCAATGCAAAATGATACCCCGCTTGCGCAAAGGAGGATTGCAGCGTTTCTAAAGCAACACTGTCTTTTCGAGCCTCGAAATAGCGTCTCCAAACGTCAATAGCCTGGTTATACTGACCCGTCAAATGATAAGTTGTCCGGAGGGTGGATATCGCGATGGGATCGTACGAATTAGCTTCAAGCGCATTGGCGAGCAAGTCAATCACCTGATCGTATTGTCCAGAAAAATTCAATACCATTCCATACAATGCCTTAAACAACGGGTTGAATGGATCCAATTCAATGGCTTTTTCCATGTGCCGGATAGCATCGTTTTTTCGGCCGGTAATGCATAAAAAATGCGCATAATAAGCATGGGCGTCACCAAAGTTTGGGTTCAGTTTTAAGGTTTTGCTATATGCTTGTTCAGCGGCATCCCAATCCCACAGATACCAGGTTGAAAAGATGGCTTTCCAAAACTGAACTTCCGGCAAATTGGCCCCTAATTCCTCCGCAGTGGTTATGGCTCTGATTAATTCTGTGGCTACCTCCGCAAATCCGATGTATCCCTGCTGCAATCGGCCGCCCCATACCGCCATTATCCCGGCATAGGCCGGCCCGTAATCCGGGTCTTTGGATTTGGACAATTCGAAATATTTCATCGCTGTTTCCAGATCTGCAGGAGTTAATTTGTACCAATATTGCAGGCCTTGGAGATAAGCCTTATAGGCCTCCGGATTTACCTCCCGCTCCTCGGGTTTAATGCTAATTCCGGCTGGTGTAGAAATTCGCGCCGCTTTGAATATTTCTTTGGTAATTTGGCCATATAGCCTGCTGATGTATTGAAAATCAGTCACATACGAGCGGGACCAGGTTTCTTCTCCATTGCTTCCATCGATCAGGGTAATAACCAGGCCAAGCGTGTCATCCAGTCGAAAAATTGATCCGGTCAGGATTCCGTCCACTCCCAACTCTTTGGCAATCGATGCATAGGAGTCTTGTGCTTCCCGGTAGCGCAGGACCGATACGCGTCCCTTGATTTCCAGGCCACTCTGTTGTAAATAGGACAACATGTCATCATGCACCCCATCTACCAGAGCCTGGTGCTCCTGACTGTTCTGAACAGTGAGAAATGGCAGCAAAGCCAGCTGTTCTAATCCCGATCCCCTTTGCCATTTAAAATAACCAAAAAGCAGTCCCAGGATCACCACCAGCGACCCTGCGGCGAGGATTATTCTGTTCCGCCAGTTCGGAGCCGGCGTCTCCAGCTTGCCATGCAAATCTTTTTTGTTGGGAAATACCACGCCGGGCATCCGGAGTGCATAGACTTCCCGGCTTCGACCATCGTTCTTAAAATGGAAGGAGCCCAGTAGCCCAAATTCAAGATCGTCCTGATTCTTGATTTCTTCCATAACCTTACCCGAAAACAGAACCGCCCCGGGTACGCCTAAAGACTCAATGCGAGAAGCCAGATTAACACTGTCTCCAATGATGTCATCTTCGGTGATGACGATATCTCCGGTATGGATTCCTATTCGTACCGGTATGTCAGCCTTACGGAATTGCTCCTGGAGCTGGTAAGCACACCGGACTGCTTCGGAAGTACTTTCAAAGATGCTGAGGGTTCCATCTCCGTAATACTGGATAATCCGTCCATGATATTTTGTGGTTAAAGGTTGAAAAATGGCCCGGTGCTGGTTGCGAATGACGATAGCCGTACCCTCACTTTGTTGCATCAAAGCGGTATAACCTGCTATGTCCGTAAACATAATTGCGGCTAGTTTTCGTACTGCCATAGCGTTAAATCCTGTATCCGTCCGGACTAAAATTTACAGTTATTTTACCACTTTATTTACCTGTAGACCAATGATTTGTTCACATAACCGGAATGATAAACGTTTACCTTTGGGTTCAGCTGGGAAGTATAAACCTGGATGGATTGAAGAAAAGAGCTTAATTTTACCATACCAATAACCCCAGCTGCCATTTCAACGAATCGCTGTCATGAAGAGAACAACCCTGAGCACGCTGATTGGAGTATTGATATTATTGACCCTATCGACTGGTCTGGTTGCCCAAAAGAATCAGATCCCTGATAACATCTTTGCTACCAAAACTTCGCCCCTGGCTCAAAATGACGAGCATCAGGGCTTTTATGCTGCATTTGGCTACTTTGCAGGTTATTCACTCCATGCAGCCAGTTACATGTCCGTCGATCAGGGTGTTCCCAGCACCTATACAGGATTCCGTGCGTTTACCTTTGATGCCCGCGGCGGGTGGGGTCTGAATGATCAGTTGGTCGTGTATGGAACGGCAAAATTATCACCGGGAAATTCAACGCTTTCCTACTACCACTACTTATACAGCGGAGGAGCATTAGCTTATTATCCCGATAAGCATACCGAATTTGCGGTTCACGCCGGGGCCGGCTACTACAATGCGAAGGTTCGACGGGGTCAGTTAGCCGGTAAGGGTTTACTCTTTAATCTCGGAGCAGGACTCGAATTTAGCAACCATGTGTCGCTGGAAGGTATGTTCCTTTTCGGGAAACTCCAGGGTGATCCGGAATACCCCTATCCCTTCCGGACCCATGAACTGAATGCCAGTCTGGGCGTCTTCTGGATTCTGTATTAATTTGACTATTTGGTTGTATCCGAATTACCTGGATTTTGCGCCAGATTCCTTAGTTTACTGCTATGGAATCCAAATCACCAACCACCACTCCCCAACTCGAACGTAAATTAGGCCCTGTCATGCTCTGGGGACTAGGCGTCGGGTATGTAATCTCTGGTATGTATTTCGGCTGGAACCTGGGCCTGGAGCAGGGAGGCACGCAGGGGTTGGCCATTGCCACCGCGTTTGTCATCCTGATGTATCTGACCTTCACATTCAGTTACACGGAGATGGCCTGCGCTATACCAAAAGCCGGAGGAGCCTTTGATTATGCTTATCAGGCCCTGGGCAAGCAAGGAGCTTTTTTTGCCGGCATGGCGCAAAATATTGAATTCATCTTTGCACCTCCTGCCATAGCTTTTGCAATCGGAGCTTACATCCATCTGTTTCTGCCGATGGTGCCCATCCTCACCATTGCCATTATTGCCTACCTGGTATTCACCGCATTAAATGTCTATGGCATCCAGGCGGCAGCAACCTTTGAACTCTTTATTACCATCCTGGCCGTACTGGGTCTTATTCTGTTTTTCTTCGCTACCGGCCCTTCCTTTTCTTGGGATCACCTGAAAGTAAATGCACTTCCCCATGGCTGGACCGGTGTTTTTGCAGCCATTCCATTTGCCATCTGGTTTTTCCTCGCCATCGAAGGAGTTGCCAATGTCGCAGAAGAAACGATCCATCCACAACGTAATATCCTGATTGGGTTCGGATCGGCATTGCTTACCTTGGTCGTATTATGTTTACTCACCTTTATGCTTTCGATTGGTGTAAACGGATGGGAAACGGTCGTTTATGATCCGGGTTCCGGACAGGCTTCCGATTCTCCCCTACCCCTTGCACTCAGCCACCTGATGGGACAAAACCATTGGATCTACCGGATCATCAGCTTTATCGGTATTTCCGGACTGGTAGCTTCCTTTCACGGCATCATCCTTGCTGCCGGCCGTGCAACCTACGAATTCGGAAGAATGGGTTTTGCACCTGCGGTTTTCGGAAAGATCCATCCGCGCTTTAAAACGCCTTCCAATGCATTAATGATCAACACAGCGATCGGTATCGTGGCCTTGTTTACAGGTAAAACCGCTGAGATCATCACCATAGCCTGCTTTGGCGCCTTGACCCTTTATGCCCTCTCCATGATCTCCATGATCCGGTTACGCCGGCAGCAACCTGACCTGCCCCGCCCCTTCCGCGTTCCTTTTTATCCGGCTTCACCAATTATTGCCTTGGTCATCAGCCTGGTGGCGCTGGTCTCCATCACCATTTACAACCACTGGCTGGCGCTCATTTATGCGGGAATCTTGTTGATCGCATACATTTGGTTTACCTTCAGGCACAAAGAAGCAAATCATGAAAGCTAAAGGTCTGCTAACCGTCGAAGCATTGAAAGAGTTGGTTTCGCATGGAGCCATAGAGACCGTGATCGTTGCATTCACCGATCACTATGGCAGACTGATGGGCAAACGGTTTGATGCTGAATTTTTTGTGGACCAGGCACTGACAGAAGGTACCCATGCCTGCGATTATCTGTTGACCACCGATATGGAAATGGAACCGGTCCCCGGATATGCCTTTGCCAACTGGGCATTGGGCTATGGCGACTTCCATCTGGTCCCGGACCTGAATACCTTGCGGATTGCAGATTGGCTCGAAACGACGGCCTTGGTGTTGTGCCAGGTCGTTTCCGATAAATCGCATCATCTGGTCGAAGAGGCACCCCGCTCCATCCTGACCAGACAACTGGAACATGCCAATAGTGCCGGATTTAAAGTAATGGCGGCTTCCGAACTGGAGTACTATCTTTTTGAAATTGACTATCGCAGCGCGGCGGAAACGCATTTTCAGGACCTCAAACCTACGGGCTATTATCTGGAAGATTATCACATCATGCAGGGCTCACGGACGGAGGCGTTCACCGGAGCCGCCCGCCGTCATCTTAAAAACTCCGGCGTACCGGTAGAAAATTCAAAGGGTGAATGGGGCCTGGGCCAGCATGAACTCAATGTCCGTTATGCCGAAATTCTCGAGATGGCCGACCGGCACATCGTTTACAAACAATGTCTGAAAGAACTGGCGGACCAGATGGGCCTTTCAGTCACATTTATGGCCAAATACCACCAGGACCGCGCCGGATCAAGCTGCCACATCCATATCAGTTTGTGGCAAGATGGCAAAAATGCCTTTGTCGGAAAGCACAACTATGGCCCTGTCGAAGGCTCCGAATTATTCGGTTGGTTTCTGGGTGGCTGGATTCATTATGCCCCGGAAGTGATGGTCTTCTATGCACCAACAGTAAATTCCTATAAACGTTATGTCGACGCATCGTGGGCCCCTACGCGGTTGGCCTGGAGCCATGACAACCGTACAGCCGGATTCCGGGTGGTCGGCCAGGGTTCAAGCCTGCGTATCGAATGCCGCATACCCGGTGCCGATTGCAATCCCTACCTGGCGTTTGCTGCCTCCCTGGCGAGTGGCCTGCGTGGTATCCGCAATAAAATAGAACCACCGGCCTGCTTTACCGGTGATGTCTATGCGGCAAAAGACCTTCCTGCTGTACCAGCAAACCTCGAAACTGCGCTGGAGCATTTTAAAAGTAGCTCCTTTGCCAAGGAAGTCTTTGGCGATCAGGTAGTCGGGCATTATTCCCATTTCTACCGCACAGAGCTGGATGCTTTTGAGCGTTCCGTCACCGACTGGGAACGACAGCGTTATTTCGAAAGGATCTAATTCATTTAGATAATAGACATGAGACACCAGAAACTAGACACCAGAAACCAGACTTTGACACCATTTAATATCAATGCCTAACTTCTAGTGTCTCATGTCTAATGTCTATTATCTAGTGTCTAATGCCTAATTATCTACCCCTTTACCTGGATCGGAACAACTAATTTGACGCTGACATTTCGACCCATATTATACACGCCCATTCTTCCTGTCACATTATTGACCGCTTCGTATTTTAACCGGCTCAGGTGATTTTGATAGGCCACATCGGTCAGGTTGTTGGCGTTGATAAATAAAGAAAATAAGGTCCGGTTATTGGATACAAAATCAGCACCCAACCCAACATTCAGTAAGGTATATCCGGGCGTAGCCGTTTCCGTGCCATATGCCGAATAAAAATGATCCTGCCGGAAATAATTATCCACCCCGATCATAAAAAATCCATTTACCAGATTTTTTCCAATCTTTTTAACATTGGCTTTTAATTCGGAAGTTAATTTAGGTGACGGGGTGAACGGCAAATTACGCGTCGAATCCGGCTGATCTGCTTGCACAGCCCGAACCCAGGAAAAGCCATTTTCAAAATGTAGCCAGTCGATCGGCGCCGGATGCACATCGATGCTTAATTCACCACCATATAGGTGCGCGTCCCCGGAAGTATACTTATAAGTCGCATATCCATCGGTCAAGCTATCCCCGCCCATTGACCGGCTCAGCTTTTCGAGATAGATGTAATTGTTGATTTTATTGGAAAACAAATCCAACTCTGCCGTTATGTAATGCGAATTAACTCCCAGTGCAAAATCCCACTGCCAGCTGCTTTCAGCTTTAAGGGTAGGGACGCCTATGATGTAATTCACTGTACCTTCATGGACGCCATTGGCCGATATTTCAGCAATATTCGGAGTCCGGAATCCTTTAGATAAATTTAGCTTGGCAAACACCTGTTCGCTAAATTGATAGGTAGCACCTATACTTCCGGAAAATCCCTGAAATTGAGCATCAATGTCGGAAAATTGCAAAAAAGAATCGCCATCGGGGTGATCCGTCCGCTCGCCAAATGCATCCAGGTACAACGCATCAGCCTTTTCTTGCCGTGTATCAAAACGCAATCCACCACTTACATCTAATTTTTCAAACGATTTCCTGGCCAAAGCGAAAATACCGAAGTCAAAAAGGTGGTAATCCGGAATTAAAAATTCTGTTCCTTTATTTTGAGATTTCTGATACATCCCATTGGCACCTACCGAGATATTCCATTTGTTTAACTCCGGTAAATTATAGCGAACGTCGTAATTGACCGTATTCAGAAAGAAATACAATCCGTATTCATCCGGGGTTAATATTTCTCCATATTCCTGCCGCCTGTTTTGTTGCCACCCCAGGATGGTCTTCAGGCTTCCATTGCCCAGCACAAAACTGCTGTTGGAAACTGCTTTATAGTGATGGATTTTCTGGAAAGGTACTTGAGGCGTGTAGCTTCTGAAGTCGTCCTCCGTTGCAATGGCCTCCCCTTCTTCCCCGCCTATGGCGAACGGTTTGATAAATTTTCCGGAAGCACTATCCCGCTCTCCTTCCACAATTCCGGGCGTCATGTCATAAACGCTGAAGTGAATGTTTGAATACCCCCACGATTTGATCACGCCCAGGATGCCACTAAGGTTGTTTTCTTTGAATCCGGAATTAAATACATAACCATCGTAGGCATTCTGGTATGCATGGGATTCTTTGCCACTATAACGCACATCCCAGATGTAATCGTTGATATTTCCTGCCAGATCCGCAGACCCACCGATTAGTCCCGCATTGGTTTGGTAATTGGCCAGGACTGAACCGGAGATCTTTCCTTTGGGTAAAGTCGGTGCCGGCAAAAAGTTAATCACTCCGGCCATAGCATCCGAGCCGAAGGCAAGACTTGCAGGTCCTTTGAGAATCTCGACCCGGTTTACGCCGTATTCATCAATTTCAATGCCGTGCTCATCACCCCATTGCTGGCCTTCCTGTCGTATCCCGTCATTGACCACTACGACCCGGTTGAATCCCAATCCACGTATAACCGGCTTGGAGATCCCGGGACCCGTCGTGACCTGATCGATGCCGGGGCGGGAAGCTATGGCATCGATAATATTCGACGCATTTAATGCCCGGAGTTCTGCCGTAGAAATGGTCGTGATTGGCGTGGGTGTACGCCTTTTCTCAGCAGATTTGGAAAGTCCGGTGACCACTACCTCATTCAGTTCCATGACTGCCTCTTCCAGCATAAAATCTTTTGTGGTGGTGGTCGCCAGGTCGATGGTTTCCGCGATCAATTTATATCCGATGAAACTCACCTGTATAAGTGCTTTGGTCACTGGTAAATTTTCAATCGTATAGATACCGTCTATGTCGGTCGTTGTTCCCTTTTTTAAATCCGGAAAATAGATTTCAACACCTGGAAGTCCCTCCCCGGTTGCCTTATCGGTCACTTTACCCTGCAAGGTGACACTGCCGGATGCTATCGAAGGTGCAATAAGAAAAATACTGGCAAATAGATAAAGCAATAATTGCTTCATAACAGATTGATTTTAAGAGTTGACACTGTGGTTACTGCTTGGTCGCCCTACAGGCGGACAGTGGATAATCTGCTAGCAATCAACAGGCGGGCCTCTTAAATCGGCGGACAGGTAATCTGTAATGACATAATAGGAGGAGTTCGCAACCACCATTCGTGGAGTGAAATGTTTTGTGATTGCGACCAGTTCACAGACGGAAGGTTTCATGACCGGAGCCGGCACGAAATCGCATATAAAACAGTGGTGTTCTATATTTTCTACGTGAATTACATTGTGTTCGACACAATGTTTATCGTCGAGATGCTCCAGCGTGTGTATAGCCTCGGCTACTGTTGGATACAGGAAAACCAACAGGAAAAAGAATGCGCTTATTTTACGGAGCCAAGGAGCCATTACCCAAATGTAAAAGAATAATCAGTAAAAATGTTCAATAACTGCTGATATAACATACCATCACCGGCCATCCAACTAGAAGAGGGCAACCTCCCCCCTTAAATGGTTCTTAAAATTAGGAAAGACGCTACGATGCTGTGGCCCGGCACCCGGATACTAAAAAATTAATCTTCTACTTCTTATCCATCCGTTACATTTGTAATCAAGCAAGAACCAACAAACCCAATTGAAAAACATGAGATTGGAAAACAAGGTAGCCCTGATCACCGGCGGAAGCAGCGGAATTGGAAAGGCGGCAGCACTACTCTTTGCGCAGGAAGGGGCGCAGGTGGTGATCGCTGATGTTGATGTCGCCGGAGGAGAGGCATTGGTCGAAGTCATCGGGCATCAGGGCGGTCAGGCCACATTTGTCAAAGCGGATGTCTCCCAAGCTAAGGATTGTGCAGACATGATATCTGCTGCAGAACAGACATTTGGCAAATTAGACATACTGTTTAATAATGCCGGGATTATGGATAGCCAGGACGATACTGCAGAGACTACAACAGAATCTACCTGGGATCGCACCATGGACATCAACGTCAAAGGCGTCTGGCTGGGCTGCAAATACGGTATCCCAGCTTTGCGCCGGGCCGGAGGTGGGTCCATTATAAATGTAGCTTCCTTTGTTGCCAAATTGGGCGCCGCCACGGCTCAGATTGCATACACCACCAGCAAGGGTGCGGTTCTTTCCATGACCCGTGAACTGGCTGTCATCCATGCCCGCGAAAACATCCGGGTGAATGCGCTATGCCCCGGGCCTTTACGCACAGAGTTACTCATGAAATTTCTGAATACCGAGGCCAAAAAACAACGGAGACTGGTACACATACCGATGGGTCGTTTCGGCGAAGCAGAGGAAATCGCAAAAGCTGCTTTATTCCTGGCATCCGATGACTCCTCATTTATGACCGGGGCAGAATTACTCATTGACGGCGGCATCACCGCCGCCTACGTAACTCCCGAATAATGCCAAAAACCCAGGGATTTCAGATCATCAGCCCCGGCGATGCATCCATAGTAGCCGAAAGACATTATGCTTCTGCCGATGAAATTCAGCAGGTTTTACAGACGGCTCGTAACGCCGGTATGGCTTGGCGTCATGTTCCATTGGACGAGCGGATGTCGATCTGTACCCGGGCTATCGATCATTTTGTCGCCAATGCCGCTGCCTGGGGGGAAGAACTGACCCGCATGATGGGCCGCCCCATTCGCTATTCACCAAATGAAATACGGGGAGGCACGCAGGAACGCGCACGGGCCATGATTGCCATGGCGCCAACAGCCCTGCAGGATCTACCTGCCCGGGAAAAAGATGGGTTTCAACGATTCATCCGGCGGGAAGCATTGGGCACTGTACTCGTTCTGGCACCCTGGAATTATCCCTACCTCACCTCCGTCAATGTGATCATTCCGGCCCTGCTCGCCGGCAATACCGTCATTCTGAAACATGCTGAACAAACTGCCCTGTGCGCGGAACGGTACCAGGAAGCTTTTCAGGTAGCCGGCCTGCCAGCTGGCGTTTTTCAATTCCTTCATTTAACCCATGACCAGGTGGCCGATGTCATCGCGGACCCAACCATCGACCATGTAGCTTTTACCGGGTCGGTAGCAGGTGGGTATGCCATTCAGGCGGCCGCCGGCAAGCGGTTTATTACCGCCGGATTGGAATTAGGCGGTAAAGACCCTGCCTATATTTGCGCTGATGCCGATTGGGACTATACCGTGGAAAATGTCGTCGACGGTGTATTTTTCAATTCCGGTCAGTCCTGCTGTGCCATCGAACGGATCTATGTCCAACAGGAAGTCTATGCGGATTTTGTACATGATTTTGTATCCCTGACGAAAAAATATCTGTTGGGCGACCCCCTTGACCCTGCCACCACTCTGGGGCCTATGGTTCGCATCAACAATGCACAAAAAGCCCTGGCCCAGGTAGAAGAAGCGATCCGCATGGGAGCCACACCCCATATCCTTCCGGATGACTTTCCAGCGCTTCCATTGCCTTATCTCGCTCCTCAGGTTTTAACGGGTGTCCATCATCAGATGGACCTCATGCGGGAGGAAAGTTTTGCACCGGTGATTGGCATTATGCCGGTTCAGGATGAAGAAGAAGCCATCCGCCTGATGAACGATAGTCCCTATGGGCTTACCGCTTCTATCTGGACGTCCGACCCCGATCGGGCCATGTCCATTGGCGAACGAACAGCGACCGGCACATGGTTCATGAACCGGTGCGATTACCTGGACCCTGAACTGGCCTGGACCGGGATCAAGAACTCCGGATATGGATGCACCTTATCCCCGCTGGGATTCGAGCACCTGACCCGCCCCAAGTCTTATCATCTTAAATTCCGCACTTCATGAAAACTGCCTTACTGGTTTGTGATCATGTACTTCCGGACCTGGTGCCCGAACACGGGGATTATCCTTTTATGTTCAAACAGCTGCTGCCGGCACTGGAGTTGGACGCCTGGTATGTTTGTGACGGACAATTTCCGGAGATCGGAAACTACGATGCCTTCGTGATTACCGGTTCAAAATATTCCGTTTACGATGATATTCCCTGGATTAATGATCTGAAATCGTTTGTGCGGGGCATCCATTCTTCCGGTAAAAAATGCATCGGTGTCTGTTTCGGGCATCAAATGGTAGCAGAAGCGCTGGGTGGTAAAGTGACGAAAGCTAAAGCAGGCTACCTCATCGGAGTACACACTTTTCACATGCTGCAACATGCATCCTGGATACCACACAAAAAGGCTTCCTTCCACATGCTGATGTTGTGTCAGGATCAGGTGCAAGAATTGCCGGATGGGGCAGATGTACTTGCAGGAAATGAATATTGTCCGGTGGGCATGTATCAAATCGGCAACCAGTTCTTCTGTGTTCAGGGTCATCCGGAGTTTTCCAAAGCTTATGATCAGGCAGTCTTTACCCATCGTTCGGAACGTATTGGATACGAACGCATCAGTCTTGCCCTGGAAAGCTTTAGCACAGAACCTGACCGGGCGTGGTTGATGGAAGTGATCCAGGCATTTCTATTCAATACCTAGCTATCCAATCAAAAAATCTACATTACAAATTGGCTTTAGGACGACATGAACCGCATGAGTAAAGCCTGAATGTTGCTTATATGCATAAAATAGCTTATATTTAGGTAGCATAGAACAACAATCTTTGCTATACCATCACAGCATCCCGACACCTGTTACCAAGATCGCATCAATTAAGGCGGCAATGCGTTGTTAAGGCAATGAGTCATCATTTCTACTCATTACTTCTCAACCAATAGTCCGGATTTTACACAATGAATACCACATCGAAAGGTGCATTGGTAAACTATTTCAATTAACCCGCAAAGAAGTATAATGGCCCAAAGTAACACAGAATGACTTATGGATAATCCGTTTTAAAATTTAATACAGCATAAATGAGGGTATTTATCCTTTGCACGGGAAGGAGCGGGTCAACCGCAATAATTAATGCTTGCAAGCATATTAAGAATTATACATCAAGTCATGAATCACTGACCCATTCATTTGGCCGCGACCGATTCCGTTATCCGGAAAATCATATTGAAGCAGATAACCGGTTAGCATGGCACCTGGGCCTTCTAAATAAATTATACGGCGACGATCCCATTTACGTCCACCTAAAAAGGGACAAAGAAATGGTTGCGCAAAGTTTTTTAAAACGATTTTACATTCCGGGAAGCATTATTGATTCCTTTTGCGAAGGCATTAGAATGACACCAAGTGAAAAACTATCCAAAGAAATGCGCCTTAAAGCTTGTTATGACTATATAGATACCGTTAATGCCAATATTGAGCATTTCCTGGCGAAAAAGAGCAAGGTAATTACCTTAAACCTGGAAACTATTCGCGTTGATTTTATCCAGTTCTGGAATTATCTCGGTGCGGAAGGCAACTTAGAAAAAGCATTGCATGAATTCGATAAAAAACACAATGCTACTTCTCAGCGCAGATTAAATATGGCCTGGCGAATGCGCTTAATTGCAACGCGGGAGTGGCGCCATATTAAATCCTATTTTCATTCAGTTTGAAGAAGACGAAGTAGAGAGGTTTCCAGGAGGCAGCTTGCTTTTCATTATACCAGGATTAAAAATAATTCCTGATGTCGTTGTAACATAAACCGGAGTCCAATTGGTTCCAAGAAACAAATTTTCCAGTGAATTATTTTGATATTACGCCTCGCAGACTCCTGCTTGCTATAAGTAAAACGTCACGTCTGCTCCCTCTATTGTCATCAAAAAAATATAGTCCCGAATTAAAAAATTTGTCTTATCCGGTAAATATTTTTGGTTTCAATTTGTTAGAATTAATTCCATTCAAAATGAAAACCAGGAACAAGGTAATTACCGAAAAAATTCAAACAACGGGTTCGGACGAAATCGAAATCGCTTTCGAATGCTTTGGCAATCCTATGCATCCTGCCACCTTCCTCATCATGGGCGCCGGAGCCCAGATGATCAACTGGCCGGATAGGCTGTGCGAGCTTTTGGCAGCAGCAGGATGTTACGTCATCCGCTTCGATAATCGCGATGCGGGACTGTCCACACACCTTTACCGTGCTCCGGTCCCGGATTTTCCCGCGGTCCTGGCTGGAGATTTTTCGACGGTGTCCTATACGCTCTCCGATATGGCTGCGGATACCATTGGGCTTGCGGATGCACTCGGTCTGCGTCACTTACACCTGGTGGGGGCTTCCATGGGCGGGATGATCGCACAGACAATCGCCATTGAATATCCCGATCGCATTCGTAGCCTTACCTCCATCATGTCCACGACGGGTGCTCCGGAGGTAGGACAAACGGATTTTGCCGTTTTCAGTGGTTTGGGTAGCCCTCCTTACCACGACCGGGAAGCATACATCGCTTGGCGGCTCCGTGCGCTGCGTGCAGTCGGGTCGCCAGGTTACCCATTCGAAGAAAAAGTCGCCGCAGAAAATGCCGGATTGGCCTGGGATCGGGATCACGACCCGGTGGGGCTCTTGCGTCAGACCACTGCTGTCATTAAATCCGGAGATCGCACCAGCAAATTGCAACAGCTGCGGATCCCCACGCTGGTCATTCACGGCGAAGAGGATAAAATGATCCATGTTAGCGGAGGACAGGCAACTGCTGATGCCATACCGGGTGCCCGGTTGTACACTTTTCCCGGTATGGGCCATGGCTTTCCTCAACCTTTATGGGTCGAATTCGCCGGATTAATCCACGGGCACATTGAGCATTCAGCATAAAAGGTCGCTGAGCCGTTCGATTTGTATGGACACCATTTCCCATCTCCTTTATCAGGAACATCTATGATATTGATCATTGTCTTTTATTCATCTTTTTGCTTAATGACGAATTCAGGTCCTGCAATACATCTCCTCACCCATGGTTATCGAAGGTTTTATTGAATCATGCTTTTTCAATCAAAACCAGCAGTCATGAAAAAGTGTCTAACCTATGCTGTGTTGATGATCTTCCACGGCATTTTATTGGCTCAGGATTGGCCAATGATCAATCAAAACCCGCAACGGACAGGCTATGTGGCGGAAGAAGAAAAGTTATTTCCACCGCTGCAAATTGATCGCTTGATCGATTTAGGTGGCATTCCGAGTTCTATGATTGTGGCCGAAGATGTTCTTTACTACCTGATGGATGTTGATTCCACCACGGTGCATGCCTATGCCCTGGACGCGGAGCATGAGTTATGGCAATTCACCATTCCAGGTGGTGCCGGAACTGCTGGTTTTATCCCAGCCCTTTTTGAAGATCTGATCTACGTGGGCGGACAGCAAGGTGATGCTTTGTACGCTTTGGATCGCTTCAGCGGAGAAATCAGATGGTCCAGGGAAATAGGCTTCCTATACAATCACAGCCCCATGCCGGATGGAGCAGGCAAGTTATATGTTTTCGCCGACAGCTTATTTTGCTTAGATGCAAATGTCGGCTCAACCATCTGGAGTACAACCGGAAATTTCAGCACTCCAACCCTATTTGCAAATGACATTTATTACGGAAATAGCGAACAATTCAGATCCTGTAATGCATCCAACGGAGAAATAAATTGGGCCCGAAATCAAAATTCAAACTGTACCCAGGTGATCGCTAATTCATCAGGAATATATACCATCAACGATACGACCGTATGTTCCTACTATTTTGATGCTTTCAAGAACTGGTGCTATTCCTTTCCCACAGGAATTCATTCCATTTTTTTTAGCGGTGGTAATGCCATGCTTGCGGATACTGTATTGCTATTCACTGCATTGAATACGCTGGATAATGTTGGAATGCTGATTGCCATTAATACCAACAATGGAGAAAAATTATGGGAATATCAATCAAATTCCCACAACTTCTTCAATCCTGCCGGGGCTCATAGAGTAGTCTATATCACCGGTGGAGATCCATCGACCATCAAGGGATTTGACATTCTGGACGGTACGCTTCTTTTTGAAGATACTTCCCGGAATTTCTTGAGACAACCGTTAATCGCAGGAAGTAGATTATTTGTCCCGACCTATCCGGGTGTCATGATCTTTAAAAGCGAGCTTACCTCGGTACAACCGATCAGGCAAACATCCATTTTCACCTATTATCCCAATCCTTTTGGTCAACACATTAATTTGAAGCTGGATCCTGCCCTCGATGGTCCCTGTGAAATAAAATTGGTTTCCGCTTCCGGTGTTGTCCGAAAGAAAATAATCATGAATCCGGGCCAGGAATATCAGTGGAACACGGAGGGCATGTCCTCGGGATTTTATCTGTTAGTAATAACCGCCACGAATGTTCAGCAGGTACATAAAATCATCAAAATTGCTTACTAAGGCCCAGAACATGCAACAGGATTGTTAGCGAGGCATTGAACCTGCGTTCTAATACGCGTTTAGGGTTAACCGGATCATGTCACCCAATGGCAAAATAAAGCGAACATAATTATTAATAATGGACCGTTATTTGCCGTAATGACGGATTTGATTAAAAATTTTGAACTTCTATTAAAATCCAGACTACATCCCTGAAAAGCAATGACTTAGATCACGCTCCCATCCCATAATAAGTAGCATTTATCCATTCTGGGCCCGCTAAATTTGGGACCGGATCAGGAGACCATGAAAACATTACTTTCCCTATTAATAGCTATCCACGGAATGATTCACCTGATGGGGTTTTTTAAAGCATTTGGGCTAGGATCCTTTTCAGCCCTTTCGCTTCCCATTTCCCGGACTTCAGGAATATGGTGGCTGATAGCCTGCTTATTATTGATTACTGCCCTGATCTTTAGGTGGACTGTTGCGGACTATTGGTGGTTACCTGGGGCCGTTGCGGTATTGGTTTCCCAGGTGTTAATCGTTCAATACTGGCAGGATGCGAAGTTCGGGACGCTAGCCAATGGGATCCTCCTGATCGCCTGCATCACTGGCTTCGCTCATCATCAGTTGGAATCAAAGATTCACAAAGAAAGATCACTACTCATTGCCGCGCAAAAAAGTCTCCCGACTCTCCGGATTAGCGATGACCTACCCGGTCCGGTACAGAGATGGCTGGAATTTTCCGGCGTTGGCGCTCTGCAAACCGTCCAGACCGTCTATCTGACCCAGAAAGTGCGAATGAAATCAAAACCAGGTCAGTCCGGATGGTATCAGGGTACTGCCGACCAATATTTTACGCTGGATCCACCGGCCTTCCACTGGGCCGTTGAGCTATCACTCAATCCGGTACTTTCTCTTTCAGGGCGCGATCAATTTTCCCGGGGACAGGGTGATATGTTGATCAAAGCAGCGTCGATCTTACCCATGGTTTCCGTCCGGAATATTCCAAAACTCAACCAGGCATCCATGCAGCGCTATCTGGCGGAAATCGTATGGTTCCCATGGGCAGTTCAGAGCCCCAATATCACGTGGACGGCAATAGATGAAAATACCGTGCAGGCGACCATGTCTTATCAGGGAATGTCCGGATCAGGTACTTTCAGTTTTACCAACTCAGGGGAGTTTATCCGTTTTACGGCATTGCGTTATAAAGAAGTAGATGACACCGCCGAACCGGTAGAATGGATTATTGAAACCCGGGAAACCAAAAAAATCAATGGCATAAACGTGCCTGTCAAATTATCCGTCAGCTGGCGGCTTGAAGAGGGAATCTGGACCTGGCTTGAACTGGAAATAACCGGGCTGGAATACAATAGCGAAATAGAAGTCAAATAATCCGGATCATGAAAAAACCAAAACCAAGCTATTGGAAGACCTTGGTGCATCCAAAAAAAGAGATGGAAATATTATTACAAAATGATCATTATTTTCAACGTAGCTTCATTTACATTTCACTTCCGATTTTTGGTTATCTACTAGTCTACATTTTCCTGACTTCGGCGCACGGTGCACCTTCGGTTTTTACTCCATGGCTGAACATTCCAAAGGACAATTATTATGCAGTTAATCGTTTTTTATTGGCGCCCAGTATTCTGATGGGTTGGGTTGTTGCGGTTTCATTTATCCAAATCATGGCCGGATTCCTGCACGGAAGAGGCACATTTGAACAAACTCTTTCGGTATTGTCCCTTAGTATCAGCCTGGCCATGTGGGGTAGCCTGATCCACGATTTGCCGATGAGCTTTCTCAGCGTGATTGGTATCATCAATGCCAATGAGCATGAAATTGCGATGAACGAACCCACTTTTTACAGAACACTACTTTGGATCTCGTATACCATTTACACTTTATTGTTCCTGATCCTATTTCCACTTACCGTCAAAGTTGTTCACCGGTTAAATACTATTCAAAATATTACAGTCGGAGTAGTGGCATTTTTTCTGTTCCAGAGTATTTTCTTACTATTCAATCGGTGAATACCATCAAAATTGTAAAAAAAGAATTAGAACAGAGCATACCTGCTTACAGCCTTATTTCTCTGAAAAGGCTAAATGGAAATAATTATCAAGAGCATCACTTCATAGCAAGCAATTGTCTTTATCGGGTATCTCTGAGTCCAAATATGGCGTTTGGGTCAGAATTAAATAAACACTCTTTTATGGTGCAAGTGGTAACAGGAATTCCTGAACTTTAATAAAAAACCAATCAAGACCAACGAACAAAACGTTAAGATTATTGAATCCCTTTATAATGCTTTCACTACAAGCTATATGCCTACCTTAATGGAGTTGATGGATCCTGCTATCGAATGAACTGAAGCAGAAAGCAATTCCCTTGCGGACGGAACCAGAAGATAGGGATCTAATATACATTCAGATATTGGCGGTCATCATTTTACTATTGGTATTAAATGCAGAATACCGGCGGTTCATTGAACCTGATCTAAATGTATCAACCACTGTCGAATCTGGTTTTGAAACTCAGGCTCAAAGGGCTGCTGTTCTGCGGCACTCCAAGATACACAGCGATCTTTTACCTTATAAAATCCATGTTGTCCGCCGTTCATCACCTTGATCGTAAAATTTTCCGGTATTTTATGATCAAACAATTCGTTGAGATGACGAATGTTCTGATCCGGAGGCACGTTCAGGTCATGCTCTGCAAATAATAATAGCGTCGGACAGGTAAGGTTTCTCATCACTACATCGTTATCGTAGTCAATGATCAGGTGCCAGTAATAAGCACTTTTAATGAAGGGAAGGTGCTTACCGATTGCGGCAGCCGTATTTTTCCTTTTGCGATACTGCTTCATTTTTCTGCCCAGCTTTTCCGGAGGATAACCATTGCATAAATACAACAGACTGTCATTCATGGAGGTTTGCGCCCGGACACCCACCGTTGGTCCTGCCAGACAGAGTACAAAAGCAATATCATGATGTGTTGCGGCAGTGAGCTGCGCGATCCAGCCCCCCTGGCTATGACCGGATATCCCGATACGGGTCGTATCAATATCAGGTCGGGACTTCAGATAATTTACTGCAGCGTAGGCATCATCAGCCCTACCGTAGAAATCATTTTTCATCCAATTACCCGTCGAATTTCCCAAGCCTCTCTTATTGCAATACAGAATGGCATAACCTTGTTCCAAAAGAACATCTTCGATATAAAATTTATGGGGCCCCCAGGCCTCATCTTCATATCCCTCAAAAGGATGATTTCCCGATCCCTGCTGGAAAACAACGGCTGGAATTTTTCCATTCTGATTGGGACGGATTAGAATTCCTTCGATGGTTTCCTTGCCACTTTTAAAGGTTACCGTGGTGGCAAATCTGGATTGTGCCATGACATTCCAAGTGCCCAATAAAATCAATGGCAGTATTAAATTATTTCTCATGACTTGTTCTTTAGATCCGAATGATTAGCTGCTTCTTTAAATAATCGTCTGACCATATCCAGGTAAATTATCTTCTCCGATCGCAATGTGGTAGTTGGTGAATTTGAAAAAATGATCACCCCTGACCTGGCTTCAGGGTCAAAGGATACGACCGAATTCATCCCGGGGTCCAACCCGGTATGGGAAGGTCGTCTCGGCATAATTAAGTTGTACAACACATTTTCAAATTCATTATAACTCCATGATATGGCTCGCCATTTAGCAATTTCCGGGTATTGGATTTTTAGAAACTCCCGGATCGTTTGCTCCTTCATAAATTGTTTGTTGTCTATTTTGCCCTGATTGGCCATCAGTTTGACAATTTGAGCGTAATCTGTTACCGTTGTTCTTAATTGACCGGCAGGATATTCGGGATAACCAAAATGGCTTAATACCTGGGTGCCTTTGAAGTCAGTTTCTTTATACGGCAAGTTATGTGGAGTAGCAATGTTGTTATCCGGAACTTCGGCAAGGAACCAGTAGGTATTATGCATATTAAGCGGTTCAAATATTTCCTGGGACATAAAAACATTGAATGGCTTTCCAGCTATTATTTCCACCAGGTAACCGACCAGAGCATACCCAACATTTGAGTAATGTTCCTCTGTCAATGGTGGCGTATGGTAAAAATTCCTGGCCGGTGCATAAAATTCACCGCCTTCCATAAAATACGATTTTAAAAAATCCCCTAATGCAATAGGAGAATCACCGCCTCCTGTACCCAGGGTGTACAGGGTTTCCAAAACATCCCAGTTGTCATGAATGGATGAAACGTGTGCAAGCAGCATGCGGATGGTGATTTTGACTTCCGGAAAGTTCGGATTAACCACTTTGAACGGCAGATAGTCATTGATAGGGGCGTCCAGCGAAACCCTTCCTTGGTCATAGAGTTTCATCAGTGCCAGAGCCGTAACCGGTTTGGAGACGGAAGCGACCATAAACAAGGTACTGTCATTGATTTCATCCGACTCCTGAAATGTTTTGACCCCATAGCTGCCTACCCATTTTAACACTCCATCGGCAACATAGGCTGCTTGCATTCCGATCCGCCCGGATTGTTTCATTTTCTTTTCCAGGTACTGATCCAGCTTGAGATGATCCGGTAGATCCGGTGCTTTCAGCAATAGGGCAAGGCTTAAGCCTATAAGAATTTTGATCGCAAGAAACTTCATATTAAAGAGCTTATTTGAGAAAGCCCGGATGCATCGGGTCTTCATATAATTAGACCCAAAGAGAAGATTTATGTTGCAAATTCGAAACCGTGGGATGTGCTGGATGCTGTTATCAGGACATTAATTCGGCCTGAAATGCCCGGGGGAATGCCCGGTTTTCTTTTTAAACGCCATATACATAGCAGACCGGGATTTAAAACCCGATTCGCTGCCAATACCCTCAATAGAATAATGATCCATCGTATTATCCTTCAGGATAGCCAATGCATGATCAACCCGGTAATTATTCACCCATTCATTAAAATTATACCCTGATCGCTGATTGACGTAGGTAGAAATTGTCCTGGCCGGAATGTGCATCTGCCTGGCCAATTCGTGAATGGACAGGTTTTGATCCAGGTAATACTTTTCGGACACCATAGCACTTTCAATTTTCTCAAAGAGTTCTGGATCCAGTGCATCGGGAAGTGGTTGTAATACAGCGGTTGTGTTGGCATAGGATGCCAATCGGTCGATCGACCCATCGAAAAGCGTATGATGGGTAAATGCCTTGTAACTTACAAAATAGTTGAAAAGCGCAATGAACAGAAACACCAGGGTGATAAGATCGGACTGGCCTCTGCCACCCATCGCAATCCGGAGCAACTCAGCGCCCCAGAAAAAAATAACAGGAACCATCAGAAAGATAAATTGCCATAACCAGCTACTATTTAGCATGGTCAAATCCGAAGATTCATTCCTGACGCGAAGGCTATATCTGCGGGTTTCATAAAATGCAATGACGAATGCTGATAAAGTCAAAAAAAATGTATAATACTGAAGAGACATATAAATTATATCCATCCATTTCCAACCCAGGATATCGACAAGCGTTGCGTCTTTGGTAAAGAACAATAAGACATTGATTCCCGTGATGGCAATCATGCCGAAAGCCAGGCTATAATGGATTTTCAAAAACCGCCAATAGCTCGAAGCCCGCTTCACTTTTTCCAGAACAAAATGCAGAAACAATATGGGAAGAAACAACCGAACCTCTGGAAGGGTGAAGTATCCTCCGATGGAATAACTTCCTATCGCACTGTAAGGCAACATATCCACCAGGGCCTGAAAAACGAAGGCAATTAAAAAACTACCCAGTAGCTTATTTGCTAAACTGGCATGTTTTTTTGAAAAAATAAAAATAAGACCCAATAAGAATCCTTGAATAACAGCAGCCCAGATTATCAATGTGATCATTGTAGCCATTCAATGCTTTTGCTGTATTAATTAGACCATTAATGTCATTTACATTTAATATCCGATCTTTTTCGATTGAAAGGTAAGCATTCAAAAACTTAAGCAGCATTTGTCAGAGTACCTTATCCGTCCATTTCTTCTCCCGGATCCTGCTCCACAGCTTCCGTCCGTACAATTCACTGCCTGAACGCCCTTTCATCACAAGGAGATCATCAATTAATTAATATTGATGAATTCGAAGTGATCCAAACTAAAATAATGTTATATTGAGATGGACTCTCTATACAGAGTCCCCGAATTATCATAACCAACCAAAAAACCAATCATGACCAACGAACAAAACGTTAAGATTATTGAATCCCTTTATAATGCATTCGCTACAGGTGATATGCCTACCGTACTGGGGCTGATGGATCCTGCAATCGAATGGAATGAAGCAGAAAGCAATTCCCTTGCAGATGGTAATCCTTATATAGGACCGGATGCCGTTTTACAAGGTGTATTTGCTCGTCTTGGCGCAAATCACGAATATTTTGGATTGAAGAATGTGAAGACATACAGCATGGATGATCATATGGTCCTGGCTACCCTGCGCTACGATGCCAAAGTAAAAGCAACCGGGACGGCTTATGATGCACAAGCCGCACACCTCTGGACTTTAAGCGATCAAGGTAAAGTGATCGCCTTCCAGCAATTTGTGGATACTAAAAAACTGGCAGACTCCGGAACATAATTTACCATTCACAGAAGGGGCTATGGTTACCAAATAGTTATTGGTAAAAACTATTTATAGATTTCGTTGCGTTTGACATCATCAAAAGATGTTAGCGGAGTACATTGGGCGGACAAATCAGGAATTTGATTAAATCCAATAAACCGATGGATCCTCAAACCATGGAATCAGAAATATCCCTTGAAATAGTTCTTGTCCAACCTACACCCGGCGTCGTATTTGGATTGCAGGAGGGATCCGGCAGCAATTACAAATCCGTCCAAAAACAAATGGCTACGGATAGCGACCTGACTTTCCGGTTCACCATTATTGCAAAAGGCGACAAAAACAAAGATGTGCTTCCCAGACTATCAGGCAATGTCGTTCAAGGCCCTCCTGCCAGCAGATTTATTTACATCGATATTGGCACCTATGCGGGACAATCCGATTCCATCTGGGGCAGAAGGCTCAAAATCCCATTAACCGGGATTACCTGGCAAGTCATGAATTCATTACCTTCCGATGGTGTCCTGAAGACCAGCGTACCCGGCACCGGCAAAGACGGTGGACCCAATTGTGCCACTGTCAAACCATTTGATGGTTGGCACCTCAAAAAATAAAACAATGACCAGAAGTGCATTATTGGAAATGAACAATGTCGGTATCGTGGTAAGCGATCTGGACAAATCCATTTCATTTTTCACTGAAATGGGACTGACCCTTGAGGGCAGAACCATGGTTGAAGGCGAGTGGGCGGGCAAAGTAACAGGGCTCGGGCAACAGTCGGTCGAAATTGCCATGATGGTTACTCCCGACGGGCATAGCCGCATTGAACTATCGCGTTTTCTGGTTCCTGCAATCCTATCGGACCACAGGACAGCCCCGGTTAACTCGCTGGGTTATTTGCGGATCATGTTTCGGGTTGACCATATCGATGAACTTATATCCCGGCTTGAAATCACCCATGGCGCCAAACTTGTTGGAGAAGTAATGCAGTACCAGGACACATACCGGCTTTGTTACATTCGCGGTGTCGAAGGAATTCTAATCGGATTGGCTGAGCAACTGGAAAATAAATGAAAATTATCTCCTTTTATTCTATTGTTAATTCAATCCAAGGCTATGGTACAATCAGTCACTGAGGTCAGCACACCATTTCTACAATCCTTTGCTGATGCCTTCAATGCCCATGATCTGGATGCAATTATGGCACATATGACGGCTGATTGCATCTTTGAAGCTTCAGCAGGGCCGGATGTCGACGGAGAGAAGTTCGTCGGCCAACAAGCGGTAAGGCAGGCTTTTGAAGCTGTTTTTAATACTTTTCCGGATGCCCGTTGGGCAAATCCCAAGCATTTCATATCCGGTGACCGGGGATTAACGGAATGGACATTCTCAGGTACCAAAAGCGATGGCAGCCGCGTTGAGGTTACCGGCTGCGACTTATTCACTTTTATCGATGGTAAAATCGCGATTAAAAATTCTTACCGAAAGAACCGGGTAATCACAAGCTGAACACAATCTTTTATTTGCTATAATGCAATACAATCGACTGCGATCTTAATATTTACGTTTAATGCCAATGTCTTGTCACCACATTAATTACTACCTTTCAAGTACGAAAATGACCTCATCCTATCCGATCAACACCGATCAAACCACCTATTTACCCTTAGACCATGAGTGACCAGTTACAATTCCTTAACCCTGAAGGGCTATCAAAAAATCCGGCCTTTTCTCAACTTGTAATAACCCAGGGTTATGGCAAGACCGTCTACATTGGCGGGCAAAATGCCGTAAATGCACAACGGGAAATTGTAGGCGCCGGAGATATTTCAGCGCAGACAGAACAGGTAATGCAAAATATTCAGACAGCTCTTTCAGCCTGTGGCGCCACCTTTGAAAATCTTGTCAAACTAACCATACACATCGTTCAGGGCCAGGACTTATATCAGGGGTTCCAGGCGTCTCAAAAATACCTGGGGACCCTAAAAAATCCCCCGGCCATTACCGGATTCTTTGTTGCCGCATTGGCTCATCCGGCCTTTCTCGTGGAAGTGGATGCCATCGCATTTATCCCGGGCAAGATTGAGTAGATTAATAACGATTTATTGGGAGCCTGCTTTCGCGATCAAATCATACGAACAAATTTATCTTTACTGGAAATGTTAATCTCATCCAATGCTATCAGCAAGGTTTCTATTCCTTTTATTGATCTCAAGCCTTATAGGCTTGTCAAGTTGTAAAACCAACCAAAAAACGCAAGCTTCCACACCTGAAAAAGGTTTGTTCAAGGTAACCATCCTCTATCCGAACGGAGAAGGTAAGACCTTTGACCTGGAATATTATCAGGACAAGCACATGCCTATGGTCGCTGGCTTCATCGGTAAGAATTTAAAATTTTATGAAATTGACGAGGGAATTGCGGGCAGAACTTCAGGCGAACAGGTACCCTATCTAGCCATCGGCAATTTCTATGTATATGATCTTCCGGAATACAATGCTGCTATCCGGGCTCACCTGGATACCATCACTGGTGATTTTAAAAATTACACAAACATTCAACCGATCATTCAGATAAGTAAAATCATGCAGCTAGGATACAATAAATAAAGTTGCCATTCGGTCTGTCAAGACTTTCCCATCCCGAGCAAGGACCTACCTTTTACATCGCCTTAACATCTTTTTACAACTGGTTCCGCAATCTGTTATTTCCGCAAATACATTTGTAATCAAAATAATCGAAGATGATTAAAGCCGGTCAATATCTGTATTTGGGTTCATTTCTGGGGGGCCTCATTTTTTTTACCGCCTGTTTTGGATCAGAAAAGCGCACACCCATCATGCAAACCGGGGCACCACAACCGCCGGCAGATACACCAGCCGGGCCACAAATTGCCGAATATGTGCGGAATATTCTTGAAGACCAATACGGTAATCTGTGGTTTGGCACCAACGGATACGGGATTGGTGTCTACGATGGGAAAAAGGTTTCCTATTACTCCTCAGCGCAAGGCTTCAATGGCCAGCAGATCACGGGCATTGCAGAAGATCCGGATAAAAATATCTGGTTCGCCACCAATCTTGGGGTGGTGAAATACGCATTGTCCGGCGACGCTTCCGGCGAGAAAAAGTTCATCAATTATTCCTATCCGTACACATTTAGCAGCAAACAGTTCTGGAGCATTTGTGCAGACCGAAAGGGTTTCATCTGGGCTGGAGCTGCAGATGGAATTTACCGGTTTGATGGCACCAAATGGTCGCCTTTTGCCCTTCCCTATCCCGAAGTAGTAACCGGCGAATTTATTACCAAAGCAACATCCTGGTCCATATCCGAGGACAAAGCAGGTAATATTTGGTTCTCCACTAATGGATTTGGAGCCTTTAAATACGATGGGCATACCTTCACCAGGTATTCGGAAAAAGAAGGTCTGACGAACAACAACGTGGACCAAATTATGGAAGACAGCAAGGGCAATGTCTGGTTCGGAACGCGGGATGGCGGCATAAGCAAATATGACGGCCGGTCATTCATCAATTACACGGCTCAGGATAGTATTCGAAATAATGAAGTTTGCGTCATCTATGAAGATAAGCAGGGAAATATATGGCTAAGCTCCGAAGGCTTTGGCGTGTACCGATACGATGGAAAAAGATTTAGAAATTACGGAGAAAATCAAGGTCTGGGTGTTAAGGCCGTACAAACCATTCTCGAAGATTCAAAAGGCCGGTTTTGGGTAGGCGGCGGGGGTGGTCTCTTTCGTCTGGAAGGAGAAACATTTGTGCCTGTCACCAAACAGGGTCCCTGGAACTGATTTATCTTCCGGAATGAAGCAAAATCATCAATGGCATTTAGTGAGCTCCATTATGGATTGATCGTTGAGCTACCAAGATATACATCAGGGTGAAAGTTCCTCATTTTGGTTTACTGTCAAACGAATTCATGCGCACCAAACAATATTATCGTCGTCTTTTCGCTATCTTTTTAAACAACCGAAAAAAGGGTACCAGAACACATCTAATACCCCTTCAGTCAGTAATATTTATCAAGCAAACCTGGCAAGCAGGTCAAGGGAATTGATCTAATCGCTCATTTCAAAAAAGACTTTATGAAATACATCCTTTCTATTGGTGTGATGCTTTGCTTATTGAGCTGCTTCAGCAACAAAAATGAGGTTAAAAGCTCCGAAGCACTGAACAAAAATGTACTAGAAACGTACCTGAAAAGCATGGCACAAACCCATGCAATCCCTGGTATGGCTGTAGCAATAATTAAAGATGATCAGGTTTATTATCAAGGATATTTTGGGCTAGCCGATCTTGAAAGCCGGGATTCCATAGATGACCGTACTATTTTCAGGATTTATTCAACAACCAAACTGCTCACTTCAACTGGAATATTTCAACTGATAGCCAATGGAAAAATAGCTCTGAACGATAAAATAAATACTTATGTCGAAGGTCTTCCACCGAGTTGGAACGATATTGAAATTCAACATTTACTTACGCATTCCTCCGGACTTCCTGACATCATCTGGTACGATAATCAATTGGGTGATCAGGAACTAATAAATAAAATGGGTTCTGACGGCATGGTTTTTAAACCCGGTGAACAATTTTGGTACAACCAAACCAATTACTGGCTGCTTTCCAGGGCCGTAGAAAAAATTACCGGTATGTCATTCGAATCCTTTATTATCCAAAATCAACTTTCGGGAGACAGTACCCATTCCTTCTTCTCATCCAATTCAGCCAAAATCATCCCTCATCGCGCCAATAAATACGAATACAACTTCGAAAAGCGTGAATTTGAAAAAACGACCAATAATGACGGCCGGAGAGCCCATCCTGGGAATGGTTTAAATATTACCTTAAATGCTTTAATTGCCTGGAATAAAAAACTAGATGATAACCAATTACTAGATTCCGTCACAAAAGTCAATATGTGGCGGTCTTTCGAATTTGGAAACAAAAAAGATAAATTCCGATACGGCTGGGGGGATTATACAAGCGGTTCTACCGAGTCCATCGGATTTACTGGCGGAGGGGTAAGTGGATTCAGAAAATTCACAAAGAATAATCTTTCCATTCTCTTTTTATCAAACGGTTATAAATATTTCCCGGTCCATGATCTGATCATCAATCACCTGGCCGGTCTGGTAGACTCAAATCTGCTCAATCCAGAATCTCTCGTCAAAGAGACCATACAATCCGATTTTATCTTATTACCAATCCAACAAGCTCTTCTAAACTACCAGGATATCCGAAAGCAAAACCCAAATCTGGATCTCGAGGGAATTTTGAATTCATTAGGATACGCTTTGATGAAGGAAGACAGAGTAAAGGATGCGATTGAAGTTTTGGCTATAAACGTTGAAGAGAACCCAAACTCATCCAATGTTTATGACAGCTATGCAGAGGCTTATTTTAAGAACAGGCAGTATGAACAATCGCTGAAATATTATAAAAAATCACTGGAACTTGACCCCACTAATAACAATGCCGTCGCCATGATCGAAGAGATCAATCAACATCTGTCCAATAAAAAATGATCTAAGTCAAAATCCTTTTCAATTGTACATTTTGCATTTTGAATGAATGATTGTAAGTTAATCTAAAATTAGATGGACATGAATGGATACTGGTTCCTGGAGACGCTGGTCAAAGTTCGCGTTTCCGGAAATGACAGTGCTGACCACATTTCTTTGCTGGAGCATCGTGCTTACCCTGGTGATTCTCCTCCAATGCACATTCATCATAACGAGGATGAAATCTTTGTGGTGCTGGAAGGTGAATTCCGATTTATGATCGGCACCAGTGAGCACCGCCTAAAAGAGAAGGAAACCATCCTGGTTCCCAAAGGTACGCCGCATTCTTACCGCGTTGAATCCAGTCAGGGCGGTCGGTGGCTGACCATCACCACCGGGCATGATTTTGAAAATTTCGTAAAGGCTATTTCCAGGCCTGCCGGCGCGGATGCACTTCCTGAGCGCCTTGGGCCACCATCCGAAGCTTTTAAAGCCGAATTAGCTTCAAAAGCAGCTGAATATCAAATCGAACTAGTGGGCCCTCCCTTGCATTAACCACCGTGGTTACCAGTGCGGGAATGTAAAGGTGCGCACTTCAATACCGGATTCGCTTGCATAAAATACATAATTGGGTATCCAATAACTATTTATTCCGGACGTTCAAATCGCAACTATTATTAATGGCCATAAGCAATTAATCAAGGTAGAATATATGTCTTCACCAAATGAACCTATGGGACCTTACCGGGATAACGCGCTTAATGTTATTTATAATATGCTCTTTTGCGATAACCTATCTTTGTATCAGGAGCATACCTTAGAGCCGGCGCCCTATCCTTTTGACATCCTCTTTTCTGATGAAAGCGCTCCGGAGGATCTGCAGAAAGTCATAGAGGATCCTGATACGGAAACCCGAGTGAAAATCCTTGCTTACCATAAAAGAAATGCCAAGAGCAACCTTCCTGCGCAAAAAGAGTTGCTAGGGGTAATCGTCGAAGTAGGTCTGGAAAACGGATTGGATGTTTTAGCCTCCTACGCCAATGGAACCGCCCGATACATCAATCAGTCCGGTAAGATGATAATTTGGGAAAACCCGGATGATCAAACCGCAAACCACTTGATCCAGGACCTTTTTATACAGAGTAAGCGGATCGTTGATCAGATTGGTCCATGGGATAACCCCCGAAAAACACCTCCTGTAAAAGGATACACAAGAATTACCTTTCTGGTCTCGCATGAACTTTATTTTGGTGAAGCTCCAACGGAAATTTTGTTTAACGACGCATTGGCCAGCCCCGCCCTCATGAGCGCTACACGGTTAATGCAATTTCTTACCCATATTAAGCCAAGTTAATTGGCAATTATTACCGCAAAAAATAGAGTTTAAGCATCGAGCTTAGCCCGGAAACGCAAGATTTTATACATAAAAATCCAATGGTATCGAAAGATCAACCGTTAAAAGGCCTGCTTGACAAAACAGGAAACGATCCAATTTATAAACAATACGGATAAATTATTCGTCTCTATTATTGAACAAAAGGTGACGAAGCAAGCAAAAGGGCACAATTTCCAGGCAAAACGTAAAAAATATTAATTTTGAGTAGAGCAAAAATCAGATTACACTTAGGTAGATACCCAGACAAATGCGATACCAACGGAAAAGTAGTCGAATCGGTCAGGTTCAAGGACTATATCCGTGAGAAGGTAAGTTATTTCGTTGAAAGGGATGAATCGGTGTATGCCTATGTCTTAAGGCCCATTGATGATGGCATCTACCCCGCAATCCTATGTCACCATCAGCACCAGGAAGAAAGAAAATTTGGGAAAGACGAACCAGCAGGTATCCAAGGCGATAAAACCATGAATTACGCGGAAGAACTGGCCAAAATCGGGTATATCACTTTTGTGCCTGACTCATTGGCTTACGGAGAAAGAAGGGACAAAGAAGATCCCGTAGGTTTTAATTATTGGGTTTTTGCAACCAGGTTAGTTCAAGGAAAAACCTTATTGGCAAAAAATCTCCACGATCTATCCCAAGGCATTGATTATCTGGAGACCAGGAGTGACGTAGATAAAACGAGAATAGGATTTATTGGGCATTCTTTCGGTGGCAGGATAGGCCTATGGGCCGCCTCACTGGACAAAAGAATTAAAGCTACCGTATGCCATTGCGGATGTATATCCTATAAAGAGTCCATGACCCGAGACACCGGAATTCAATTGGAGTTTGCAATCCATGGAATTGCCAGTGAACTTGATATAGAAGATGTTATTAAATTAATTGAGCCTAACAATCTATTGTTGTCCACAACTTCCTGCGATAAATGGTCCAGAGGAGCTAAAAGTACTTTTCAGAAGGCAAAACCTTTTTTCGACGTGGGCAATCTGGAATTTATTTTATCTGAAGGAGGTCATGAATTTAGTGAAGAAATGCGCTTAAATGCCTATGCATTTCTAAATCGATTTTTAAAATAGGGCCCCTATTGCCTGTTTAGTTCACTTCTATTTGCAGGCCGAACATTAGGGGGACAATGTGATTTCGCATTTTATTTGGAACCAAACAAAACTGATATGAAGACCATTAATTTGATCCTAGTAATTTCATGTTTCTTTTTATTGACCCATTGTTCCCAAAAACCAAATTTGGAATTGCTTAAATCGGAACTACTTAAAGCAGACCAGGATTGGGCTCAAGCTGCCAAAATGGGCGATGTGGCGAAACTTACAACCTACTGGTCAGAGGATGCTATCAATTTCTTCCCTGGCATGCCACCTGCCGTAGGAAAAGATTCCATCCTTCAGCTGGTTAAAATAAACCGATCCCAACGTGGTTTTTCACTTTCCTGGATTCCTGAAAAGGCTGAAGTTGCCAATTCTGGAGATATGGGATATACGTATGGCTCTTTCCAGCTTGCTTTCGTCACTGTAGACAGTATTGCGGTGAACAGAAGTGGCAACTATGTATGTATCTGGAAAAGAAGTCCGGACAAATCATGGAAATGTGCCATTGAAAGCACTATTTTCAGCTCACAATAGGATGTTGGTGAAGATTGCATCATGTTTACACGACCCGTCCTGCTTACCCTCAAATTTACCATTGGGAATGGTTAAACCACACTCATAAAATGATTAATCCGAGAATAAATCTGATGCACATCCATTAATCTTCAGTGAAAAATTAAAATCAATGTCAAAATTATCTATCAAGTAAGGGAAAATGAAGCTTGCGTAAGGTTTTTGATTTACAATTCGCTAAAATAAAAGATAACCAAACCTGTAATAACAAATTATTTTCACCAAATTGACAAATAAAATCGCAAGCAATGTCAAAAGAAAATAAAACCAAAGAGACAACCCAAAGCATTGATGAATTTATTGATTCCTTTGTAGAATCGGACCAAAAGAAAGAGGACAGCTATCAGCTCATCGCACTCATGAAGGAATGGTCCGGGTTTGAACCAAAAATGTGGGGACCGTCCATCATTGGCTTTGGCAGTTATCATTATAAGTACGAAAGCGGTCGTGAAGGGGATATGCTCATTATTGGTTTCTCGCCTAGAAAGGCAGCCATCTCCCTATACATTGCCGCACCTGGAAAAGAACGGGATGAATTATTGCCCAAGCTGGGCAAACATACCACCGGCAAAGGGTGCATTTATGTAAAAAGGTTATCCGATATCGACTTGAACGTTCTGGAAAAATTATGCCGCACAACACTGGACCGAATCAAAGCAGAACCCTGAATTCTCCGGCTGCTGCTTTAATCCGGCACGACTTATCGCTAAAGGATGAATGCTTTGGATGAAATAATTGGGCATTTTGAAACCCATAATGCTGAAGGAATAAGGGAATGCTTTGAAAATGGCATTGACCCTAACAGGGACCATAAGGGTAAGCCCCTGATTTATGAAATGATCAACATGTATCTGCGGGGACCCGGATTTAAGGATTGCATGCAGGCCTTTGTCGATTACGGGTTAGCCTTTGATGATCCAATCCTGCTTGCGGTACTGCTGGACGACCAGGTTGCATTAAATGACCTGTTAACCGCAAGCCCTGACCTGACCCCTAAGCGATATAATCTGGACTGTACGTTCACGCCACTGCATGAGGCCTCATTGCTTCATATTTGTGCAGAATACAACCACCTGGCATGTGCAAAAGTACTTGTTGATCATGGCATGTCCGTCGACATCAAAGCAGGCGGGGACCGGTACGGATTTGGCGGCCAAACACCCGTATTCCATACCGTCAATCAACACAACAATGCCAGCCTGGATGTTTTGCATTTCCTGATAGCACATTCCTGTGATCTGAACCTGACCGTCAAAGGGCTTATTTGGGGTAAAGGATATGACTGGGAAACATTTGTTCCGGCCGTCAATCCACTCAGTTATGCCATGATGGGACTGCTGAGACAATTTCAAAGGACCGAGATCCAGATTTATGAAGTCGTTTCCATTTTACTGGAAGCCCGGGATGGAATAATTTATTCTCCTTGCAACGTACCCAATAAATATTTGATGGGTTGAATCCAAGTGGCTGGATCTCCAAAGCCCGCGGCAAGAAATCAGGCTGTTGACGCAATTACCCTCCTGTTTGACGCAGTTACCGTTAACTGGTGCGTTTCAAAATCAATAATTTCGGAGAATTTAGATCCAATGTTCTGATGCGGAAAATAATTGTGCTTTCGATGATGTCTCTGGATGGAGTCATCCAATCTCCCGGCGGACCGGAAGAAGATCCATCGGATGGTTTTGAATATGGGGGGTGGGTTGCACCTTTCTCCGACGAAATGTATGGTAAGGTTGTTCAGGAAGAACTTAAACCGGCAGATTATTTACTGGGGCGCAAGACATTTGAGATCTGGGCAGGATACTGGCCGTCCCGCGGATCTGTTTGGCCGGGCATTAACGAAGCCAATAAATACGTCTTTTCAAAAAAACTAAAAAAGAAAGATCCCCTCCTTACAGGGTGGAAAAATTCATCCATTTTGCGGACGGTCGCCGAGTTGAAAAATTTAAAAAAAATACCGGTAACTACAAATGGAATAAAGCGAGGGGATATCCAGGTATGGGGAAGCAGTGAACTGGTGCATGTGTTATTAAAACACGATCTGGTCGATGAGTTACGCTTAAAAATTCATCCCCTGATTTTGGGCAAAGGTAAAAAACTGTTTGATCAGGGAGCTATCCCGGCCACATTTACCTTGCTAGACAGCTTGGTCACCTCTACCGGTGTCATCATCGCACATTACCAGCGTAATGGGAAAGTAAAAACAGGTAGCCTTGGGAAATAGCTCCATGCAAATAAGTGATCAGCCCTTGATGTCATTCTAAAAAGTCGGCCAAAAAAAATTTGGCTTCCGGGCAAAATACTTGATTCAGAATCCACTGAAACTATCTACATTTAGATCAGCCTATACCTATCCGGATCCGGAATACAATCCTTTTAAAACAAAACAAAATCATATGTTGAACAAATGTATTGCACTAATCTTTTGTATTGCCATTCTTGCGTCTTGTAAACCGCAAGAAAGCAGTCAGACCGAAGCCGTTTCCACTTTTAATGAACAAGCGGAAACCGAAGCTATATTAAAAGTGATCGAAAATGAAACCAAATGCTTTTTTGACGGAAATTACGACTGCTGGAAAAGCAACTGGAGCCATAATAATTACGCGCTTCAAGCGTGGAATAATTCCGATGGAACAGCGGATGCGGCTGTTGGGTGGGATAAAATAAATACACAGGGAAAAAACTGGATCGAAACCTATTATAAAAACGGCGAAAACATTATTCACCCGGAAGTACACCGGGAAAAACCAATTGTTAAATTCTTTAATGAGACCACGGCTTACTTGCTCTGGATACAACACAATGCAAATCAGGAAAAAACCAATTTCCGCAGCAGCCAGGAAATACGCCTGATGGAAAAAGAAGCTGATGGATGGAAGATAGTGTGCGTGACCGCCCTTTGGGATGTTGCTCCTAAAATACCATACGATAGTTTGAATATCGATTAATTCAAAAAGGGTCCGATCAAATAACTACCCACATCCGCTTTAGGGGATCTCCGGAAAGATAATTCCGTATCGGGATGCGGTTTCCACAAGCTTTTGAATATTAGGTGGCCCTTGAGGACGGGGTGGTATCTCCAGTGTCCTGGCAGGCTCCGACATGGCGATGAAATATTCTTCAAATCCCCCAGGAGATAATTGAATAAGTACTTCGGCTTTTTCCGTTAGGACCTTGAAGGTATGCCGAATGTTACGTGGCAACATGATCCACCCTCCTTTACTGACATGGTATAATTCATTACCAACGGTGAATTCCATTTCCCCGTCCATCACATAAAATGATTCTTCTTCCTTCGTATGGATGTGAAAAGGAGGTTCTAATCCCTGTATCTCAAATCCGTGTATTACAGAAAATGCACCCTTTGTTTCCCCCGAGGAAATAAGGATACTGATGAGATGTCCGATGTACCAGTAGGAGTTCGACAGTGATGGTGCTGTGAGGATCATATGTTATCTATTTCTGATTTGCGCAACGCTGCCCTATTAACTTGCTGCTATAAAAAGAACTGAATCTTTGGTCAGCGGTGACTAAATTAGATGGGCGATTTCAAATGATCAAGTACCTACCAAAAAGTAAGGTACATACCAAAAGGAAATGGAATATTGATATTCAATCAGTTAATCTTTCGAAATGGAAAATAATTTTTCACAAGAGTACTTAATTGAGCGTTGCCCGGTCCAGCACACCTTACAGTTTATTGGTGGAAAATGGCGGATTGGCATTCTCTGGAGCATGAAGGATGGATGCAGAAGGTTTGGAGAACTGAAAAAAGATGTTTTAGGTATTTCCGAAAAGATGTTAATTCAGGAGTTACGACATCTTGAGGGGGCTGACATCATCCATCGAAATGCATACGCAACCATTCCACCTAAAGTAGAATACAGCCTGACGGAAAGAGGTCTATCCTTGATTCCGGTATTAATGGACATCGTAGCCTGGGGTTATTCCGATATGAAAAAGAAGGGATTTTCTGGATCATGATCCCAAATGTTGATTTTTTTAATAATAAAACCACTTAATAATTGTCTTGAAATGAATCGTCTGAATAACCTGTTTCTTGTACTTACCGCATCATACTTTCTATTTTTTAGTCCAGATTTATTGGGGGAAAATGCACTAAAATACACCCTGGAATATCTTCCTAACTCCGGAAAAGTAACCCTGGAAATACAGTTTGATCCGCTGGATGCAGGGGATGTGCGGTTAATTATTCCACGCAGTGCGCCGGGTACTTATAGCCTGATCAATTACCTGGCCTTCACAGCGGATATCAGAGCCCTAACCACCCGGGGTACTGAGTTGGAGGGTAGCCTGGGGGACGGCAGTTACTTTATCTTCCCGGCAGAGCACACACAATTGTCCAAATTGTATTATACGGTAGATGTCAAGCGGATGGAAGCGCAGATCCTTGATGCCTCCATGAGTTCCAAAGCACGGGACAATTATCTGGGCTTATTCGGATACAGCATATTCGGATTTATCGAAGGTCAGGAGAACAAACCAATTGAATTAAGCATACAAACCGATCCGGAATGGCCAATCTTTAGCACCCTCGCCCCTTCCGAATCCAGAAAATACGGCCGGGCAACGTTTGAAGTGCCTGATTACGCACTATTGGCAGATGCCCAATTCCTGCTGGGCAATGCCGTCGCTGTCCTGGAGGTTCCAGATGCACCGATTCCGCTGTATGTAGCCACCTACAGTGAAACGCCCATTTCTCCTGAGGAAATCGGACGAAGAGGAAAAGTGGCACTCGAAAATCTCAAAGCGTATTTTGGATACGTCCCCATGCCACACTATACCATGGTTTATGAGTTTGTCAAGCCCGTATCCGATCGCCACGATTACGGCTTTAACATGGAGCATTTAAACAGTATGACCGCCAATCGGGATGTCTCCCGGCCCATCAATGCTTACGATCCCGATGCGAACATTACTTCCATCGTTCATCACATGGGACATTCCTGGTTACCATTACGATCGTTTGGGGCAGGATACCGGCCCTTTGACTGGCAGATCGCTCCGCTAATCGAAACCATCTGGCTGAATGAAGGATTTATCTGGTACATCACAACGATTCCAATCCTTAAAAACGAACGGATGCTCAACTGGTTTCAGGCCAATCTGGACCAGGCCCCCGCATTCATAAAAAATAAAACACTCAGAGAATTATCCTTATTGGGATCCACCCAGTATGCCCAGGACTTCCGGATTGGCAAAAACCTTTTCTCCAGAGGCGCATTGATGGCGTATGAAATGGATGTTTATATCCGGGAACAAACCGAAGGTAAAAAATCATTTCGTGATGCATTATTGGGTCTGCTGGAGTGGACCAATGCCAATCAGCGTGCATTTAATTATGAAGAAATTGAGCCTATCCTGTCCGGCGCTGCCGGTGTAAATCTTACCGCAATTTGGAGTCGATGGCAACAGCCAATGAATCATTAGGTGACAATATCAAGTGAGTCGTCGTTATCTAAGGTGGATTCAATCAACTGATAACCGCCGAAAAGATCTTTCCATGCAACAAATAGCGAGAACAACCTGGTTGTACCTGGTTGTCATTCTTTTTACCAGCCTTCAGTCAAGTCGGGCTCAGAACAACGAGCCCTTCATTATCCCAAGGACAAATACCCAATCAACCATCAAGCAAAACATTGCATCGACATCGATTCAAATAACGTATGACCGTCCCAACAAAAGAGGCCGGGTGCTTTTCGGCGATCTGATACCGTATGGCAAGATATGGCGGACCGGGTCGGAGGAAGCCACTAAAATCTATTTCAGTACGCCGGTAAAACTGGCAGGCCACCCGGTTGATTCCGGGACTTATGAATTATTCACCATTCCCGGGCCCGCCGAATGGGAAATTATCATGCAGGCCCCGTCCCACCAGTGGGGCTCCTACCGGTACCAGATGGCCAACGATGTCCTGCGGTTCAAAATCCTGACCACCGAATTGGCTGAACCGGTGGAAACATTTACCATCAGCCTGGATGACATCGGGCCGGATCACGGCATACTGCATCTGGCCTGGGATCGTGTTTGCGTGCCGATACCTATTTGGGTGGACTTAAAGATGACGGTTGTGCCGAGTTTGGAGCAACTTCTGACCTCTGAAGGTAGGCGTCCCTATTTCCAAGCGGCGATGTTTTATTACGAAAATGACCTTGACATCGATCGGGCAGCAGAATTGATGGCCATGGCCCTGGACCAAAATCCGGGCCATCTGGGAATGCTTTACCGGCAGGCCTTGATACTCAAACGAAAAGGAGACCTGGCAGGTGCCATCCATTCTGCCGAGCAGTCACTTGCTGCCGCCCAAAAAGCCGATGAAGAATTGCAAAGGGAATACATCCGATTGAATACCCTCCTGCTTGAAGCGCTGCGTGATCCGGCCCACAGGCAGTAAATCAACTTTTCCAAAGTCCTGAACCCCCAACGCGCCGCATCCGCTAAAATCCGGTCGCAAAATCAACCGGAATGGGCAAAGTATGGGTTGGCTGAGCCATAACAATTCCTGAGATTCCTTACATTGAGATCCCTATTGGTGATCGTATAATCGAGCCGGTATTTGCTTGATAAAAATTTAATTTATGGAAAAGGATGACCTGTCAGCGACCACCCCAGAGCCAAATAAACCAAAACGAACCGGAACGAGGACCCGCAAGGTAAGTCAGGGAGATGTGACTGACGGAATCACACCTGCGGAAAAGCGTAGTCACTCCATCGATGACCGGGTGCATTCCCGGATTTCCAAGGAAGCGAGTGAACTCATCAGCCTCGCTGAACAAAATGGAACTTCGGCCGAACAAACTGTTCGGGAATACCTGAAAAGTTTCTCCAAAGAGGAACAATTAATGATCCTGAAACAACTTCAGGTGGATCTGAAGCTGGGCGATAAAAAACAGCATCCCGATGATGTGTTGTCACCCAACTGGACCACCGGGGGCTATCCCTACCTGAATCTGATGTCTCGTAAAAATTATGAGCGTCAGAAATACGACCTCCAGGTAGAGTTGCTGAAGCTTCAACACTGGGTACGGGAAAATGGAGCCCGGGTTATTATTCTCTTTGAGGGGAGGGATGCAGCGGGCAAGGGTGGCACCATCAAGCGATTTATGGAACACCTGAATCCACGTGGTGCCCGGGTGGTTGCCCTGGAAAAACCTACCGAAGAGGAGAGAGGGCAATGGTATTTCCAACGGTATGTCAAACACCTGCCTTCCAGGGGAGAGATTGTGCTGTTTGACCGCTCCTGGTACAACCGGGCCGGGGTAGAACACGTGATGGGATTTTGTTCGGATGATGAATACCAGCAATTCATCAAGGAAGTACCCGAATTTGAGCGAAACCTGATCCGCAATGGTATTCACCTGATCAAATTCTGGTTTTCTGTAAGCCGCGATGAACAACACCGTCGCTTCAAGGACCGGGAGAATCACCCGCTCAAACAATGGAAACTTTCTCCGGTCGACCGTGCCTCCCTGGATAAGTGGGAAGCCTATACGGAAGCCAAAGAGAAAATGTTTTTTAATACGGACACGTCTGACTCGCCCTGGATCGTCATTAAGTCCAATTGTAAAAAACGCGCCCGGCTGAATGCCATGCGCTATGTCCTGAATAAATTCAGTTACGGGAAAAAGAAAATGAAAAACATCGGACGTATTGATCCCCTGATCGTTGGCCGCTCCAACATCATTTATGAAATCGAAGAGGAAAAAAGAAGACTACAACAATCAGAAGATAATTAAATCAAGAATAATGTTCAGGCATACAAAGCTCTTAATCCTGGTCCTGGCAGCCATAACTACCGGTCCTTTAGCTGGACAATCTGTTCCGGCCAATACCACTGCCGCATCAAACTGCCTCCCGGGTAAATCGTATCCCCGTATCTATCCCGACCAACGGATCATATTTCAGTTGCATGCTCCCGATGCGAAAGAAGTATTGGTTGATATTGTTGGAAAAAAATTTCCTATGCAGAAGGACACCAGCGGCACCTGGACAGTAACCACCGAACCAATTGTTGAAGGATTTCATTATTATGCCTTAAACGTTGATGGTGTTCGCGTATCCGATCCGTCCACTTATACCTACTTTGGTGCAAGCGCTGCGCTGAGTGGTATCGATGTGCCTGCCCCGGATGACATGGACTTTGCAGCAAAAGATGTGGCGCACGGACAAGTGCAAGCTCATTATTATTATTCTGGTATTCGCCAGGCGACCAGGAGATGCTTTGTCTATACCCCACCTGGTTATGATGAAAATCCGGGGAAACGCTATCCGGTTCTCTATCTCCAACACGGGTGGGGCGAGGACGAGACCGGATGGAGCACCCAGGGAAAAATGAATTTTATTCTGGATAACCTCTTGGCTGAAGGAAAGGCTGAACCGATGATTGTGGTTATGGACAACGGAGATATTGCCGGATTACCATTCAATGTGGTTAACTGGGATTCCGCACAAAGCGTTACCTCAACCGGCAAGGATAAAGTTGAATTTCAGGATCTGATCATCCGGGAGATCATCCCGATGATCGATGAATCCTTTCGTACCATTCCGGACCGCGACCACCGGGCTATGGCCGGCCTCTCCTGGGGAGGACTACAAACCTTTGAGATCGTATTTAATCACATGGATCAGTTTGCCTATCTCGGTGCCTTTAGTGGTGCACTCCGATTAAGGGATAATGTTGATATCACTGAATTATATGGTGGTCTGCTCAAAAAACCGGAGGTGGTCAACCGGGATATGAAGCTGATGTGGATGGGTACCGGAAGTGAAGAAGG
Source organism: Lewinellaceae bacterium (assembly GCA_020636355.1). Classification (GTDB taxonomy): domain Bacteria; phylum Bacteroidota; class Bacteroidia; order Chitinophagales; family Saprospiraceae; genus JAGQXC01. Next base: position 259,565 of record JACJYB010000006.1, read on the forward strand.
AAATTGGTCGCAAGGATTCCGGGATAAGCTGGTCGAACTGGGTGTGCAGAATATTCAGTTTTATGTATCCCCTGGCACCGCTCATGAATGGCTAACATGGAGAAGATGTCTTCACGAATTTGCCCAAAAATTATTTAAATAAACTGAAAACCGGGATGCGCTTTCTAAGCAGGTAGCTGAAAATGGCTTGGTTGTTTTTAACCATTCCATCCGGTGAATGACTTTTTTGATTACCATACCGGCGCAACCAATTGCTCTAATAAAACCTGGAAGGGGGTAGCTGCATTGCATAACGGTGACGGTTAACTGTGATAAATTCTCCCGATGATCAATCGACTGGATGCCTTTTACCTGGAACAGCAGGAGCCCAACCAAAGTTGCCTGTTGGCATTGCGGCAACTTCTGTTGAGCCAGCAGCATGTCCATCTATCGGAAACGATGAAATACGGCATGCCTTGCTTTTTGCTGGCCAGCCGGGCGCTCTGTTACCTGTGGACCGACAAAAAGTCCGGTGAACCTTACATCTTGTGGGTGGAGGGCCATCAGATGAAACACCCATCCCTGGAAGCCGGTGATCGGAAACGGATGAAGATACAAAGGATAAACCCATGGGCTGATTTGCCGGTAGCCACCATCCATCAGGTATTGGATGAAGCCATCCAATTGTACCAGACCAATGGGTGATGTTCATGCAGGGGCCAGCTTGATCATGCGGTAAGAACAAACCGGGGCTTTGGATGTTAAAATTTTACGTTCAGCCCATCATTTAAGTGGTTATCTATGAAGGAAACATTCCAACTATTTCAATTAACCGAAAAAGAGGTAGGACAAATCCAGGCATCCGAAAATGTGCCGCACACGCACGATTATGAAGAATTATTAATTGGCGTACAGGGGAGCCTGGAGCATTTCATTGATTTCACCTGTACCCGGATGGATGCACCTTTTGTAAGTTTTGTTACCAAGGGAAAAGTCCATCAGGTCATCCCGCACTTAAAGGACGGAGTATGCAACATCTGGGCAATCCGGTTTAAAAGTGAATTCATTCCGGAAACCACTTTCCAGTTGTATGCCTATTACCACAACAACGCCAATATCCCCATTCCTGCTGACCGTTGTTTTAAACGAATTGAAACCATCTGTCTGCTCATCCGGGACGAATACATGGAAAAAGAGCCCGACTTTGCCGTAATCCGTCATTTGTTGAGTGCCCTTTTCACCATGGTCGAATCGGAACGAAGAAAATTGCATCCGGATGAAACGCCTTTGATCCGCACACAAAATTCTACGTTTAAGAATTTCTTATTGTTGTTGGAAGAACATTTCCGACGCCCGGAAGGGGTGGAATTTTATGCCGAAAAATTATTCATGAGCAGCCGAAATCTGAATATTATCTGTCAGAATATTTTGCAGCAGAGTGTATCCGAGATCATTGAAACTCGCAAGCTCATTGAAGCAAAAAACCTCCTACTAACCACCGACAAGACCATTGCAGAAATCGGCTTTGACCTTGGCTACAATGATAAGTCCTACTTCACCAGTGTATTTAAAAGGAAATCCGGACAGACCCCCAGTGAGTTTCGCAAGGAGATGGTAGCGATCATTTCCTGATATTACCACTTCTTTTCCGATTTGCCCTACCTGTCGTGGTCCAGGTTGATGGAACTTTGTATCCATAATTTATTGATCACTTAAAATCATAATAACATGACGACGGAAAAAGTCACCTGGAAATTAGATCCCGCACACAGTGAGATCACCTTTAAAGTTAAACACATGATGATCTCCAATGTAAAGGGCGCTTTCAATGCATTTCAGGCGGAAATTCACGGTGAAGATTTCACCAAGGCTAAAATTACCACGGACATCGATGCGGGTTCTATTGACACCAACAGCGCAGACCGTGACGGCCACTTAAAAAGTGCAGATTTCTTTGACGTGGAGAAATACCCCACCCTACATTTCGAAAGTTCTACCTTCACCAAAGTAAGTGGTGACCAGTATAAACTGACCGGATTTCTGACCATGAAAGATGTACGTAAAGAAGTCTCCCTGGACGTAGAATTTGGCGGTATTAACAAAGACCCCTGGGGAAACGAAAAGGCCGGATTTTCCGTAGAAGGTAAGTTAAACCGCAAGGATTGGGGTTTAAACTGGAATGCTGCATTGGAAACCGGGGGCGTACTGGTCAGTGAGGAGGTGCGTATACAGGCCGAGTTACAGTTTGTGAAGCAGGTAGCCTAATTAATTGCTTGCATGGATCGCCGGCATCTATTAAAATCATTATCTCTGACATTAACCGGAGGCGTTATGAATCTGAATGCGCTCAATCATTTAACCGCTCATTTCGAGAACACCGAGGTTATGCCTCTCCTATTTCTCGGGCATGGAAGTCCGATGAATGCAATAGAGGATAATACATTCACCAGGGGTTTCAAAGAGGTATCCAATCGCATCGAGAAGCCCCGGGCGATCCTCTGTGTGTCCGCGCACTGGGAGACGCGCGGCACCTACATCACTGCCATGACCAAGCCGCCAACCATTCATGACTTTGGCGGTTTTCCAGCCGCTTTGTACCAGGTTCAATATCCGGCACCGGGCAGTCCGGAGCTGGCGAAAGAGACCCAAGCATTGGTTGATAAAACCGAGATCCAGTTGACCGATGACTGGGGATTGGACCATGGAGCATGGAGTGTCATCAAACACCTGTACCCGGATGCAGACGTTCCGGTTGTGGAGATGAGCATTGACTTCACGAAGAGTCCGCAATATCACTTTGAATTGGGTCAGGCACTGGCCGCGTTACGCAAAAAAGGGGTGTTGATCATTGGTAGCGGCAACCTGGTCCACAACCTACGGATGGTCGCCTGGGACCAGCTGGATACACCCGGATATGCCTATGACTGGGCGGAAGAGGCCCGCACCAAAATGAATGACTGGATCCTTTCCGGGAATCATGGGCCATTGATCGACTACCACCACCAAGGCCGGGCGATGCAACTGGCCATACCTACACCGGACCATTTTTTACCACTGCTTTATGTCCTCGGACTTAGAACCACCCGGGACGACGTCAGTTTATTTAATGACCAGCCATTAGGAGGGTCCCTAAGTATGACATCGGTGCTGTTCAGCTCCAGATAAAAGTAACGTCGCGGATCACGGTCGCTTTACGGCTGCGGGCAGCCAATCTAATTCTGCCCGCGTTTTCTTTAAGAAGGAATATCCATGTATGCTTTCAATACCGGTTTCTTAAACCGAGCACTGGGGCTAATTGCCTTCGCCCTGGTCGTATCAGGTTGTAAAAATGAAGTTTATGAGCCTAAAGGCTTTGATGGTCCGCTTCATGAATTTATTCTTGGTGAATGGCACATAACCGCAGTCAAAGGTTGGCCCTATGGAATCGATTACTGGACCCAGGTGGATTGGGATAAAACCTACATCTTTTATTGGGACAGTACCGGCATTCTGATGGGCGGTCCGGAGATCAAATCTTTTGCCTACGAAGTTGAGGATGGCACCGGACGGCTGTATTTTTTACCTAAAGACTACCTTTCCGTCTACCAAAAAGTAGAGATGTTATTCGATCACGTGATGATCCTGTCAATGCAAACACGTGACGGTCCATACGATGAAAAATACATTCGGGTTCGCTAGTTCAATTTAGGAATTTGCCGTGTGTGAACAAGAACACAGTACTTCCGATAGACATCGAGTACATTGACTCCGCATCTGCAAGTGCAGCGTGTTCTTTTAAGCAAAAAATGAACCTATGAAATACTGTATGAGCGCCACCATCCCAGGTAAGACCTTTGAGGAAGCCATTGAACTGGCTAAAGTGGAACTGAAAAAAGAAGGATTCGGAGTCCTGACCGAAATAGACGTACAATCCACCCTGAAGAACAGAATTGATGTCGACTTCAAGAAATACAAAATTCTCGGTGCCTGTAACCCACACTTCGCCCACAAAGCACTATTGAGTGAAGACAAGATTGGCGTTTTTTTACCCTGCAATGTCGTCGTGGAGGAACATGAAAATGGAGAGGTCGAGGTATCAGCAGTTGATCCAATTGCCTCTATGAGCAGTGTTGAAAACGATTCATTAGGCGCTTTAGCCGGTGAAGTGAAGGAAAAACTCCAACGATTCATTCAGGGTTTGGCGGCGATTTCACAGCACTAAACACCGGCTTAACAAGCGACCTTCATTTAATTCGAACCAGGCGTCCAACTCCGTTTCGGGTTGCGTGCGATTTCCGGGAACCAGGGCAGGATTGCACTTACCGTTAAGACCATCTCCAAAATTTGATTAACTTACTTAGGTCATTAACGGATAATAACCCCTGCGAGAACCATGGAAGCCATTTACCTCGCTTTTGCCAATCATCAGAATGAACGCCTGGACAACCTGACCCGTGAGGATCGGGAGATCAATGAGATCTTGTCTTCCCGCATCCAGAAGCAGCAGTTAACTGTCCTGCGCGATTCCTATACTTCGATCGAGACCATGACCGGACATTTATCGAGATTTCGCAATGATCTCCGGTTATTTCATTATGGAGGCCATGCCGGTAGCGAAGTGTTGATCCTTGACCAGGAGAAAGCCCGATCGGAAGGGCTGGCGCAGTTACTGGGAAGCTGCAAATCCCTGCAACTGGTATTCTTGAACGGTTGTTCGACCAAAAATCAGGTAAAAGGTCTCTTAGACCTGGGAATTCCGGTGGTTATTGCAACCCGATGCGCCATCGAGGATACTTCAGCCACTCAGTTTGCCATTGAGTTTTACCGGGCTATGGATCAGCGACAATCGATCCGGGAGTCTTTCCAAACTGCTAAAGCGAAGCTGTTGACCAGCCAGGAAAAGAGCATAGAATTTTATGATGACCTGCCGGTATGGGGTGAGACGGCAGACGAAGACATTCCCTGGGGGCTGTATACCAGCAAAGATGCAGCAGAAGCACTTAACTGGAAGTTCCCGGAAACAAGTCAGAACGAGATCGTCATTAAATCAGGAAGTGACCGGCCCAATGTAACGGCGAGCACCGTCAATGACGTGCTGGTCCAGGTGCTGGTACAGGAACTGTCCAAATACAGCAAAAAACTACAATTGCTGAAGATGATGGCCGAGGATGAAGAGACACGGGATGATGTGGATATCCGGGAATTTCGCGGGGCCATCGTAGACGCCTTACCAGCTCCGGTCGCAGAGCAGATCCGGAAGCTGTTCGCAGCGACGCCGGAAACACAAAATACCGGTATTGATTCCATCAGTATGGAGCGCCTGAGGCAGTTGATCATAACCTATGATTCCATCACCTTACTGATAGCCTATACGCTCTTATCGCAGCTGTGGGACATAAAATTCCAAAATCCGGACCTGAAGATTCCTGATTCAACCATCCAGGAGCTCAATACATTTTTCTCGCTGGACGACCAGTCCCTGCGATCCTACGATCATGCCCGCCTGATCGAAGAGTTATTGCTCTTTTTTGATCAAAATCAGATCAATTATTTCATCGATGAGCTGAAGACGTTAAAGGTTGCCTTTGCTCAAAAAGGGACCTTCTATGATTCGCACCAATATCTGATGGCAATGAAAAAGCGCGTATTTCAAAATGATCCTCCTATCGGACCCGATGAGATCGAAAACATCTGCCTGGAAACAGAGAGCCATCTGGCCAATATATTCCAGCATGGCGGATTTTTCGCGAAATATAAAATGACCACCATCAAAAACATTGACCTGATTAAACGAAGGAACCGAAAGCCGAAATACAAACATTACCTCGTCAATCTCGACAATGTCACGCAGGGGTTTATCGATGCCAACGATGAATTTGAAGTATTTACGGATTCCCGATCCGTAATATTCCTTAAATCAAAAAAGGACATCCAGGAATATTTAAATCTTACGCCTTTCCTAATCGATGAAAATGCGTACACCGGCGATGCAAAAACCAAATTGTATTATTTCAACTGCATCAAAAAAGGTTCAAATTCCTTGTCCTATACTTTCTCCAACAACTGGAGCGAACAGCTGGAGGTTTCCGAACAAAGCTATCCGGAAATACTGGAGGAATTTCAGGAGCTAAAAAATCAAATCATCGGAACAAAGTCGTGATCCATGGAGAATATCCGTAGTCCGTTCAAGTTTTTGGATCCTTACACCTTCAAGGATCGCAAAATATTTTTTGGCCGGTCCCAGGAGATTGAGGCGCTGTATAAAATGGCCTATCAAACGGATATCATGCTCATCTACGGGCGTTCGGGTACCGGTAAGACCAGCCTTGTCCAGTGCGGCTTAGGCAACCGGTTCAATGAAGCTGACTGGTTTGATATTTTCGTGCGGAAAGGCAAGGACATTAATGTTTCCCTTTACCAGGCTCTTGCCCGGGTGGCGAAAACTCCATTAAAAAAAGATGCGACCATTGTCCAGATGGTCAAGTCGGTATACCTGGACTATTTCCGGCCGGTCTATTTATTGTTTGACCAGTTTGAGGAGTTATTTATCCTGGGCACTCCTGAGGAACAGGAACGATTTATCGACGACATGGACCGGTTAATCAAGGCTGAGTTAAACTGCAAGATCATCCTGATCATGCGGGAGGAATACCTGGCCAGACTGGATAAATTTGAGAAAAAAATACCTTCCTTATTCAGTAAAAGATACCGGGTCGAGCCTATGACCCATTCCAACGTCGGTGAAGTCATCCTAGGCTCCTGCCAGGAATTTGGCATTCCGGTCACGGAACCGGATATCGTGGTCACCAAAATCATTGAGCACGTCAAAGACGAGCAGGGAGAAGTCCCGCTCGCCTACCTCCAGGTGTACCTGGATCATCTGTATAAAGTCGTTAAGCGCAAGGGTACCAATCCGGTGACTTTCACCCCCGGCCTGGTAGATCAGGTGGGTGGTATCAGCGGTGTGCTGGGTACCTTTCTGAAAGAACAGGAAAAGGAACTACAGGAAGAACTGAAACAAAAAGACCCGAAGGTTCCACGCTATGCCGTACGGTCCCTGCTAAACCAGTTTGTCTCTGTGGAAGGCACCAAACAACCGATGAACCTCCAGGAGATCAAGGTGAATCAATTATCAGCAGATCAAATCAGGTTTTGTCTGGAATACCTGGAAAACAGCCGGATCATCCGGTCTAAGGATGAAACCTACGAGCTGGTCCACGATACCCTTGCCAAGCACATAGCGAATCAGCGCGATGCCAAAGAAGTCGCGATGCTCGAGGTCGTAAAGTTGATTCAGGATCGCCTGGCCATCAACAAAAAGTGGCAAAATGCCTATTCAGAACGCAAATTGAATTTGGGTCAACTGCGAAAAAATCTGACCCGGTTTAATCAAATGAAGAACTTCCTGAGTTCAAAGGAAATTCTGATCATTGAAGAACAGCGGCAAAACCTGCGTGATTCAAACCGCCTGTCAGGAGAAGAATGGTCCTTTGTTGATGAAAGCATCCAATACCACAAACGTCGCAGAACCCAGCGACGCTGGTTGCGGGGATCCACGATTGGCGGGCTGTCTTTTGGTCTGGCCATATCTTTATTTTTTGGAAATAAAGCGCGCAACAATGAAAAATTAGCCAATTACAACCTGGCTCGTCTGTACGAAGAGCGCGCTACGGCCGCTTTAGCCGATGGCAACCGGCCGGATGCCTGGTTGTATACGCTGGAGGCCCTCCACCTGAAATCGGCTTATAATTTACCCAAATCCCTCAACCGGCTGATGGACCCCGATCTACAACCTAAGGTCGCCTACCGGGAGTCGGGATTAAAATTTAACCAATCGATCAACCTGATCCATACGACCCAATCCAAAAACCGGCTGGTCTTATGCAACTCCAAAGAAATTTTGGTGGTAGACCCGATCCGGGACAGTCTGGTCAATAATTTATCGCTTTATGTGGATCACAACTTGTTGTTACTGGCCTTTCCCAACACTTCGTTTGCCAGCAGATCGGAGATACGTGATCTGGCCTTTGATCCGGAAGATAAGCTGGCATTGATGGTATTCCGCGATGATAGCATACTCAGAGATCATCCTGCGCTGCTGAGTGAACGTGTTTATCAATGGAACCTTGAAGATCGAAAGCGACGAACGCCATTCATTCCCCAATACCACCAGAAAATTTCAGCTGGCGCATCGCCGGGTCGTACCGTGAAAGCCACTGGCATCGATGTATCACCAACCGGCGATCTTTTTGCGGTGAGCCGGTCAGACTCCTCGGTTGCTATCTATGCCATGGATGCCTTTGATCCTGCCGGTTCCAGACCACCGAATGTCATCATCTCATGCAAAAGTCCGGTTCAGGATTTAAAATTTAGTCCTGATGGTAAATCCATTGCTATGGGCATCGATTCCGGTCAGGTTGCTTTTTATTCGCTTGACGGTACGCTACAATATACGCTTAGGGAAAAAAGTGATCAACCGATCCAGGAATTACAGTTTCTTCCGGGAACGGACCGGATCGCGGGCATAACATTTAACCGGGGCATTTCTATCTGGTCGTTGGGTTCAACCGGCGAGAAAGAGTACCTACAGGATTCCATCCTTGCGGCCAATCAGTTTTTAATGACTCCCCGGAATACCCTGGTCTATGGAATTGAGAATGCGATTTATTTTCAGAATCTGATCAATCCCGTTGAGGACCCCTTCAAATATTTTTCCAAAGGCGCCATATTGACCCTGGGCTACGACCAGAATACCAACCGCCTCTATTATGCTACATCAAATAAAGAGCTACACTGGATAAATTTGAATTTCCAGTTGTTTGATGAAAAAGAATCGAAATGGTATCTGGATAATTTTGTCACCAATTTCGGCGAACCCTGGACCATTCGATTACTGGACACCATTTACAAGAAGTCATTCCATGCGTTGTCCAAAAAAATTGAACAATCGTACCTGAAATCGGAGAAAGACTCTCTGGTATATCTGGCTAATTACAAATATTACGGGATGGAGCTCAGGGAGCCCCGGGTGATTGATTTTACCGGTAATGATGTCATCCGGTATAAAAGTTCCAAGGAATCCAGTTATCCGATCGTATACCGTGACTCCATTGTCCTGACACCGGATGGTGTATCGAATATGGCCAGCGCGGTATTTATCCGGTCCACCATGCAACCTCCATTTACCGTTCGCTTTGATTATTTGATGCGAAATGAAAAAGGACCTTATCCAAATGGCAAATGGGATGAATGGCCCGCGGATGGATTGGTGTTGATGCTTTTTAAAGACAGCACCGCCTATCGCAAACAAATACCTAATGGCAATAATCGCGGATTTATCCTGGATAACACCGGGTATGGCCTCCATTTCGCCACCTTCACGGAAAACGATATCCAGCTGATGGATGGAGCCGGTAATCTGTTGTTCTCCATCCGCGATGCCCAACGTTCGCCGATCAACCCACCCGTGTATACCGATGGCAATGAATGGCGCCACATCCAGGTGCTGGTTTCCAAAGACCAGATAACCGTACAATATGCCTGTGGGCGCAGCTACACCTGGCGCGGCAACATAGATCTGCAATTCGGAGGATTGGGATTTGCTGCCGGGACCGGAGGTGCAACGGCCAAACACCTGATCCGGAATGTGCAGATTGATCCGGATCTTTTGCTAGCCTATGCGGGCAATGCGACCATTACGGGTAACCGGGTAAGTGTGCGTGCAAACCCGGTCATCAACAGCGCCAATATCCTGCTCAAGTTGGATGTGGGCGCCCAGGTCCAGGTATTGGACTCCATCAACTCCAAACCCGATAATGCCGTGATTGCCAAACAGTCTTCGGTGGTTGAATTGGATGGAGGTGGTACTTACTCCATCAACAAAGGGAAAGGTATGGAACTCCTGCAGCCCGAGGCGGAGAATGGTCAATATCATATCCGCATTATGAGTGCAAGTGGAGTCACAACTACGGGAAGGATAGCGGCGACGGATGTAGAAACGCCCGAACTGAAATGGTACAAAATATCGAGCCCTTGCATTGGCCGCGAAGGATATGTGTATGCGCCGTATGTCGCATACAATCGATAACCCTTCCGGAATAGCGAATAACTAATGCTTACCTGTCAAGACACATCAAGGAACCAAACGATCCAGCGCCCTGACCAACCGGACAGTAACGTCGGAAATTTCTTCCCGGGAGATCGTTAAGGGCGGTGCCAGCCGGATGCTTTCCATATTAAACAGGAACCAGTCGACCAGTATGCCTTCCTCCCGGGCCAATTCGACCAGCTGCAAAACACGGTCCTGAGTACCGAGGTCTAGCGCGATCAACAATCCGAAATTCCGGATCTCCCGGATGGTTTTATGCTGTAATCCCCGGACCAGAAGGTCCGCTTTTTCAGCGACCTGTTCAATCAATTGCTCTTGTTCGAGCACCTCCATCGCAGCCAGTGAGGCCGCACAGCTTAAAGGGTTGCCACCAAAGGTAGTCATGTGACCCAGCATTGGATGATGTGTCAGGACCTGCATCACTGAACCGGATGCGATAAATGCGCCAAGAGGGAGTCCTCCGCCAAAGGCTTTGGCAACCAAAAGGATATCCGGCTGGATGTCGTATTGCTCGAAGGCAAACCAGGTGCCGGAGCGGCCCATTCCGGTCTGTATTTCATCGATGATAAGCAGGGCGCCGGTTTCGTCACAGCGTTTCCGCACCGCGCGTAAGAAGGTGGCGTCGGCAGGGTGGATGCCAGCTTCGGCCTGAACGACTTCCAATACGACCCCAGCCGTCGCCGGGGTGATGCAGTCGATGCTGGAAAGATCATTGAAAATCAGGTGCCGGATACCGGGCAGTAAAGGCCGGTAGGCGCCAGTGAAATAAGAATCACTCATCAGACTCATGGCTCCCTGTGTTGAGCCGTGATAGGCATTACGGCACGCCACAAAATCATAACGGCCGGTGTATCGTTTTGCCAGTTTCATAGCGCCTTCAACCGCTTCGGCTCCGCTATTGGTAAAATAGACGCTCGTCAACGGCTCCGGTAAATGATCCACCAATTTTGCGGCAGTCCTTAGTTGTATGGATTGGATGTGTTCCCCGTAGACCATGGTATGGAGATAGTCATTCGTCTGGGCATGGATCGCTGCGGTTATGTGCGGATGCTGATGACCCAAATTGCTGACGGCAATTCCGGAAATCAGATCGTAATGAGGTTTCCCCTGCTCATCGTATAAAAATACACCAAACGCTTTGCTCACCTGGAAAGCCAGTGGATTGGGGCTGGTCTGTGCGATATGACGGAAAAACAGATCGTGATTGCGGGGCATCTTTTTTATCAAAGTTAAGATTATCTCTTAAGATGCCCCCGATATTGAGGAGTAGCCCAAAGGGTTCTATCAGGGTCTAGCAGGAGGTTATTTTTTTTGACCTTAAACTGAGAGCCTGATCGCTCAAGAAAAAAAGTAGTTTTCTTATCAAGAGAACATGCGCCAGAGCAATTCCGTTGATGGTGTAATATTATAAAAAATTTAATACTTAGTTAACCTTTCAAAAAAATATATTCAATTTTTTTTCATGTACATAAGTCTAAATACGAATCAGCTAAACAATTAAGGTAATTTATATATAAACTACTGTTTATTTCAAAACCTACCCTTTGGACTAGCGCTGTGCAGGTGGGCTCCCGCAGGGAGCAGCCCAGCGGGCCGAGCCCAGGCGAGCACCGGAACATAGCGGCCCGCGGGATTAGCCAATAGCTTTTCAGTCAGCTACGAGCTGCGTTAAAACCGAAAACATCGATAAAGCAGTACGGCGGGCAGTCCCCTACCCAAATAGAGGAACGGGCATGAAGGATTCACCAAGGATGGCGGATGAATCCGCATGGAGCCAGCCGGTCAACAGCTCCTGATAGATACTGCGGAAATCAATACGATAATCCAGGTCTCCATCAACTAGCCGGGTTAAATCCGGAACTGCATGGCGGAGCGGATCGCCGGACAGGTTTCCGCCAGCCAGCCAAACCTGGTTTGCAGCACCATGATCGGTACCCCGACTAGCATTTTCAGCGACTCGCCGGCCAAATTCGGAAAAAGTCATTACCAGCGTATCGCTCCAAAGCTGATGCCGTTTAAGTTCTGTCATAAAAGCCTGCATGGCTTCAGCATATTGAGTAAAAAGATTGGCCTGGGCCTGTTTTTGATTGGCATGGGTATCAAATCCGTCCAGGCTGGCATAAAAGATATGAATGTCTTCATCCGAAAGTATCAGGCGAGCAATGATCTCAAGTTGTCTGCCCAGTGCAGTGGCGGGAAATGCTTCTGTCAGCGGATGGCTCTCAATGGCCTGATGCAGGACATCTGCGGCCAGATGGGTTTCTTGCATAACCTGATACAAATAATGCAGGTCCGAATGCTCCGCAATTCCCTTACGCCGGGATAGCGCACGTAAAAAAGGATTGGATGCCGTGCGGTACAGCAGATCCGGGTTTTCCATGACAAATCCCTGCCTGTCTGCACCCTTGAGGGTCAAACTCAGGGCATCTCCGGTTTCCAGTGCAGTATATGGCGAACAAGAGGTACACTGATGGTCCAGGTATCTGCCCAACCAGCCGGTGGACCACGTTTCCCGACTACCGCTTCCGGACTGCCAGATGTCCATCGATCGAAAATGAGAACGGTCGGGATTGGGGTAGCCCACCTGATTCAGGATATGAATACCTCCTCCCAGGATATCCGGGGCAAGTGGGCGCAAAGCAGCATGCAAACCCAGGTCTTTCTGCAATAAAATGGATTCTTCCTCATGCAGTGCCAGGGATGGCCTGGATTGATAGTATGGGTCCTGCCCTACAGGAATGAGTGTATTAAGCCCGTCGTTTCCTCCGGACCATTGAATGATGACCAGGATCTTTTTTTGCCGTGAAGTGGCTTTTGAGGACACATACTGACGAATAAATCCCGGCATCAGCATTCCGGAAGCGGCAAAGGTAGTGTGCTGTAAAAATTGACGACGTCGCATCCAATTGATTTTTTTATAGTTTAAAAGGCATTTCCAGGGACGTAGATCTCGATTCCGGTTCTTCCATCAGGCCATCTGGTATTCAGGCGTCGCCATAAAGGCAACCGTCCGGACCTTAAAGGATTGATCCTTGCCGGCAAGTACCTGGTCCAGGTAACTTATCAATGCCTGGCGATCGTTCCCGTTCTGAGCCAGGAGCCAGGTTGCCAAAAAGTGACTGAGGTCTTCTCCGGGTGGGAGTTTCTGCATCAAGGTCTCCCAGTCCACCTTCCAGTTCTGCTTTTCTTTCCTTTTGTTTGACAGATCCAGGGCCATCAAAGGGACACTCACGCGCAATTGTAAGGAGGCGTTATCGACCCAAGCACGTCCCCCCGGCCAGCCGGCTACATTGGGCGGGTTAAACAGCATCTGACCGGTTAACCGGAAGAACCGCCCCAAACCTTCTTCAGGGGGAAGGCGATATTGGAAAGCACGACTGAGTCCTGCCAGCCAGGCGACCGGTGATTTGATCTGGGAACCCAAATGCCGGGGTTGATAAAAATGATCCGCAGTAAAGAGAAATCGAAAAACGGGGCCCAGCTCATAACCAGATTGAAAGAGCAGATCTGCCATCTGATCAACCATCGGTTCGTCGACATCGGAATTGACGAAGAAATGGTAAATCCTGGAGGCGATAAATCGTGCCGAAGCCCTTTGTTCCAGGATCAAATCGATGATGTCTTCTCCATCCCAATTTCCGCTATGACCCATAAATGTCTTGACTCCAAAGTCATGGTGCTGGCGCTGGAAAATGAATTTACCCTCAAAATTGGCCGACCACCCGGTGAACGCACGTGCTGCTTCCCTGACGTCCTGTTCGGTATAATGACCCCGCCCGATGGTAAATAGTTCGAGCAACTCCCGGGCAAAATTTTCATTGGGATGATCTTTGCGGTTTTGTTGATTATTGAGATAATTGATCATGGCGCCATTGCGGGCTATGGCAAGCACCAGATCCCGAAAATTGCCCAGGCCGTGTTGTCGCAGCGCATTCAGATAGTTGACCGCATTGATGGGGTTTTCAATCCGGCAGGCGAAATGACCATGCCAAAACAGGCTTACCTTTTCGATGAGCTGGGCGGAAACAGGGCTTTCAGCCATGCGTAGAAACCAGGCATAGGCAACTTCCGACGTAGATTTCCTGGCTTGCTTTCGCAGCTCTAAGCGCTCTTTGGAGCTTAGCTTCCTGACCTTTTCTTCCGTCAGGGTTCCGACAAAATCAGAATCCGGCAATGGGGGTATCTGTTCCGACCAATATGCATCGAATAATTGGTGCGGTGACCGCCCCCTGAAATGAATGAATTCGTCCATGGTCAGTCCAAATCCGGCTCTCAGGCTCAGGTGGGTAATTTCGGTACTTCCTTCCATGCGTGTTTTTGTGTTCAAAGCCTTAGACGAGGAAAACAAGTCAGGGTTTACCAAGTCAGGGAAATAAAAATGTTAGCGCTATGTTAAACCATCGCCCGTTCCCGTTTATATCCGGTCCAGGAGGGGTGGGTCTTTCGAAAATGCCTGAGATTGCATTATTTTTGTATTGTTCTAAACACAAAGGTTCGACATGATAAAAATTAGGCTCCTCGTTGCAACGCTATTTATCAGTGCCTCGGCATGGTCCCAGGGTATTGAGTTTTTTCATGGCAGTTATCATGAGGCTTTTGCCATGGCCAAGGAACAAGGCAAGCTCGTTTTTGTGGACGCATTCGCTGAATGGTGCGGGCCGTGCAAACGAATGGCAGCTACCGTATTCCCCCAACCGGCGGTAGGCGACTATTTTAATGCAAATCTGATCAGCCTGAAAATTGATATGGAGAAAGGCCAGGGCCTGGAATTCCGGAAGACTTATCCGGTTTCTGCCTATCCGACGTTTTTTTTCCTGGATGGCGACGGGAATATTGTATCCAAGGTTACCGGTGCCCGTGGACCGGAACAATTCATCCAGGTAGCGCAAGCTGCCGTGAATAAATACGATCCCAGCGCAACCTTTGCCCAGGCCTATGAGGGCGGTGACCGCAGCTACGAGACCGTATATAATTATGTAAAATCATTGAATAAGACCCACAAGCCCAGCTTAGCCGTATCCAATGAATATTTGAATGCGCAGACCGATCTTTCGACACCGGAAAATCTGCGTTTCATCTACGAGGCCATGGTTGAAGCGGATAGCCGCATATTTGATCTTTTCATCGAACACCGGGCCGGCATCGAAGCGGTAGAAGGCGCTGAAGCCGTTCAACAGCGGATTCTGAAAGCATGCCAGGCAACGGTGGACAAAGCAATCGAATTTCAATTTGATGCCCTCGTGGAGGAAGCACAAATGAAGGTCAGGAAAAATTTACCCGGCCAGGCGGATGCTTTTATCGAGACTTCATCGCTGGCCTATGCAAAAGCTGCCGGTGATGCCAAAACCTATATGACCTTAAGCAAGGACCGGGTGAGCGGTTCGTATAAGAAGGACGCCAGTCGCCTTCACGAAGTTGCAGCTGAAATGGAGCAATACTTCAACCAGGATCCGGAAGCGATGGCCTATGCCGCGAAGCTGGCTAAAAAAGCCTGTGAATATGGTGGCCAGGCGCAGTATTATCTGACCTATGCCCAAATCCTGCTGCACCAGGGCAATACCAAAGATGCCATGGATCAGGCCAACCATGCCTTGAAATTAGCTCAGGACCGTAAAGAGGATTGTGGAGAAATCGAACGCTTTATCAAGCAGATCTAAAAGTGAACCTTGCTATTCCTCTTCGTTTGAAGAAGGTTGTACCAGCTGATCCTCCGGGTTTACTTCGTCCGGTTCACGTGGTTCCAGCCAGAAATTATTATATCCCTCCCGGATGGTGATGTGGACCATCTGCTGATTGACCAATTCCAGGAGTGCCAGAAAGGTCACGATGGCATGGATCCGGTTGGTACATTGATCGAAGATATCCTGAAATGAGGCTTTTCTGCCTATGCGTACGGAAGATAGAATGAACTCCTGTTGGTCCTGGATGGTGTATTCGTAACGCGCGATGCGATGTACTACTGTTTTCTCCGCATTAAAGCGAGCCATCACCTGTTCAAACGCTTTTAACAATTTGAACAGGGTAAGTGATTCCAGCTCGACATCCACCAGTGCCCGGGTCGCCATTTGCCGGAGTTCCTGATTCACATTTCCCCGGCCAAATTTTCCGGCCTGGTCTTCTTCCATCTCACGGAGCTCATCCAGAACGCTTTTATAACGCTTGTACTCCAGTAAGCGCTCCACGAGTTCCTGGCGTGGGTCGATCTCTTGTCCTTCTTCATCCAGCGGCTTTCTTGGAATCAGCATCTTGGCTTTGATGCGCATGAGTGTTGCCGCCAAAAGGATAAATTCACTGGCAACATCGACGTTAAGTTTTTCCAGATGCCGGATGTACTCCAGGAAGTCATTGGTTATCTTGGCAATAGGAATGTCATTGATATCCAACTCATCCCTTTCGATGAAGAACAGAAGCAGGTCAAAGGGACCTTCGAATTGTTGTATTTTAACCGTGTAGGACATGGACCACAAAAGTAATGTTGAATATTGAATGTTATGTGGTCAATGGATATTTGTTTGTCCCGATGCTTGACGAAGCTTATCATTGTCGAACTTCTTAATGCAAATTATGACCATCGAAGCATTCAATGAAATGGCTCTAAGCTTTCCCGGAACCAGCAAAAAGCCTCATTTTGATCGCCAGGCATTCCGGACAACAAGAAAAATTTATGTCACGCTGCACGAAGAGTCCGCCTCGATTAATGTAAAGCTGACTCCGGAAACCCAATCGGTCTATGCTGGAATCAATCCTTCCATCATCTTTCCTGTACCCAACAAATGGGGACAGCAGGGATGGACCACTGTGGATCTGATGCATACCCCGGAGGAGTTAATCCATGAAATGGTGCACATAGCTTACGAGGAAGCCTTATAAAAAAAAGGTTGCAGGAGCCTCACTCCTCCAACCTTTCCCATTATAAGATTTATTCCGGACCTGTATCCGCCAGGTCAAAATTTGATCCCCAGGGTTCCCATGACCAGATGTTGCTGGGTGGTATTTTCGATGTTTTGGCCAGGACCTTCAATCAGTTGATACGGACTGTAATCCGAACGGTCGTGCTGATAGCGGTAGGCCACGTCAAAAAACACCTTGTTTCCCCGAACTCCGGCACCGGTGGAAAAACCGGTATTATATCCGGTCTCAGAGCTATACGGGTTGTTTGCGACCTGAATGCCACCGCGTACACGGAAGTAACCCAGAACCCATTCCGCACCGGCCCGCACCTGATACCCATTCTGAAGCGCATCCTGGATCTGGGCATTCAGCTCGCCTTCATAGATCTTATCATCCTTAAACCGGAACTTGGCATTTTGGTATGGCACCCAGGCCAGTTCTGTTGAGATGAAGCCATTTTTACCCAGCAATATACCCACGCCGAGTTGCGCGCGCATAGGCAACACATAGGAATAACTGTATTCACCCTGCGGTGAATTTTCCGTATTCGTCTGGATATTATTGTCTTCCTGGTAGGAAAAGGTCAAATCGGTCGTATACGTGTCATTAAGCTTAATCACGGAAGGCGTATGAAAGGATGCTCCGACCCGGACTTGTTCATTGAGCAGATAGGTGGCTCCAAACTTGGCATGAATGCCCGAGCCGTCGGTACGCACATATTCCTCAAACTGAAGTTGTTCAAAATAGGGTATTTCATTTTGGTCGTCGTCTTCCTGATAGGTCTTACGTACTTCGTAATTGACAAATGGAATATTGACCGTTGCGCCTATGAGCAATTTTTCATCGTAATTCGCTCCAAGTCCTATAAGTAGTTCACTCATTCCCCCGCTGGCAGAAACAACCTGTTGTTTACTGGTTACTGCCGAAGGGTTCAGATCGTAATCGCTTTCGTATTGATAGTTCTCATCAAAGTCATAAATCGCGCCGGTCACATAAGCTGGCAGGGTCTCAAAGGACCCCAGGGCATCAGGTGGCAAGTACGAGGCTTGTTGCACCCATCGCTGGGTGATGGATCCGGTGGAGCGACCCATGATGGAAAAATTACGGTTGTAATTGGCCAGGCGGTTGAGACCTATGGCAAAGTTGGAGGTCTTCCACTTACCACGTTGTGGCCGCGTAACGGAAACAAGTCCTACGTTGTTAATCAGAAATTTGTTGGTTTGATCGGTGGCGCTACCGGTTCCGGACAAAAATTTGGAATTTACCGACAGGCCGGAGAATGCCGGCGTAAAATTAAATTCTGACCAGCGGAAAGCGCCGATACCGGCCGGATTCTGTGACAGGGCTCCGAAATCTGCGCCCATTACGCCCATGGAACTACCAACGCCGACATGACGGGCGGTTCCGGTTGGATTAATGGCTGCAAAACGGGCGGCGTCGTTGATGGTTTGTGCGTTGGCTATGCCTGCCACCAGGCACCATACCAGCACCCAATGATACGGTTTCATCATGCTATGGATTCGTGCTAGAAAAAAGGGTGGAACAATGATAATTCTCACTATTCCACCCCTTTTGTATATACAATGATACTATTCTTAATGGTCGTTGTGTCCCCGGGGTGAATTGCTGCTGCTGCTTCTTGGCGAGGAGTTGGAAGATGAAGAAGAGCGTGAAGGGCTCATAGACGGAGAGCTGCTCCGTGTCGGCGTTGACGGGCGGTAGGTGCTACTTCCCGAACGGTTCATGCTTGGGCTGCTGCTACGCGGTGAATAACTCGGACTGCTGCTGCGCGTCGTGTTGTAGGTACGCGGTGAGCTTGAAGTTGTCGTACTTCTCCGGTAGGACGGGCTGGAACTCGTGCGCTGGCTACCGGAACGGTAGGTCGGCGTATTTGAAGTTCTTGGTGCCACCTGCGGGCTTCTTGATGTCGTCGTAGTCCGGGGTGATGCAGTCGATCCCTGACGGGTGCCGGAATAGCCATCCGTCCTGCGGGTCGGGTTATATACCCTGTCCTGATCGGAAGTCCTTGCTTGTGTGCGCGGGCTCACGACCCCACTGCGCTCATTGCCTGTGCGGCGATTTACAACCGTTGATCCCTGGTTAGCTGTGCTTAACCCAGGATTGAGGCCATTATTGGTGCGGCGAGGTGTTGAGACAACCGTTCCGCGGTCGTTGACTCCGATCCGGCGGGAACCGTAATAAGAACCGCGACTGCTCCCTGCATCGGTATTGCGGTAATTGTTATAGCCTCCATAATAACCATAATTGGAATAGCCGTATGGAGAGTAGGCATACGATGGTCCACACCAGGTGTTCCATCCGGACCCGTAATATCCATAGGAGCTAAAGGGGCTATAAAAGCTGGAATAACGGCCATATCCCCAGGGAGAATAATAACTCCACGGACTGGAATAGGAATCCCATCCATAACCATAACCGTAAGGATTCCATGCCGTAAACAGGCTGGGCCGGTAATAGCGGCTTCCGAAAAACAGATTCAGATTGACGCCTGAACGACTGTAGGAAGAATAAAACGGATCGTAATAACTATAATCCATGTAGTAAGGAGAATAATAGCTAAACCCTGCCGTAGGATGATAGAATCTGCGAATCCGCTGGGTATAGTAGTAATCGTAATCGTCGTAGTAATCGTATGCCTCGTCATCGTAGGCATAGTCATCATTCGGATATTCCTCATTATACGATACCGTGTACGACGCATCCATATCCGGATCGTAATACAGGTCATCGGTTTGTGCATAGGACACACCCCCGAAGACAAGAACCAATAAGGAAAGTAACCATGTGTTTTTCATTGTGATAGGATTTAAGAACATCGTATAATACCCGGACAATGTATAATGTGCAATTTATTACTTTTATGCCGTTTTTTCTGTTAATATCCGTTAAAGTAAGTTCTTGACACGTTATCAATTGTTAAGAGCGCACCTTTGAACGCTATCATTAAGACGTAAATAGAGCCGGGTTAGTTCCGATGATAACATAAATTTAACCTGGCCAGGCAATTGGAAATCAATGATCTATGAGTAAAGGCATCACTTCGAGAACGGACAATTATTCACAATGGTATCTGGACATCGTCAAGCGGGCCGACCTGGCTGACAACTCGGCGGTGAGAGGATGTATGGTCATCAAACCACATGGTTATGCCATCTGGGAAAATATGAAATCCGCACTGGATCAAATGTTCAAGGAGACCGGCCATGTCAACGCCTATTTTCCTTTATTCATCCCAAAAAGTTTCCTTAGCCGCGAAGCGGAACACGTAGAAGGATTTGCCAAGGAATGTGCCGTGGTGACGCATCATCGCCTCAAAAATGATCCCAACGGAAGCGGTCTGATCGTGGATCCTGACGCTAAGCTGGAGGAAGAGCTGGTCGTCCGGCCGACTTCGGAAACAATCATCTGGAATACCTATAAAGACTGGATTCAATCGTACCGGGATCTTCCATTGCTGATCAATCAATGGGCCAATGTTGTCCGGTGGGAGATGCGTACCCGCCCTTTTCTGCGCACGGCGGAGTTTTTATGGCAGGAAGGACATACAGCGCATGCCAGCCGTCAGGAAGCCATCGAAGAAGCAGAGCGTATCCATGAAATCTATGCCCGGTTTGCCGAGGATTTTATGGCCATGCCGGTCATCAAAGGCCGCAAGACTGCCAATGAGCGATTTGCAGGTGCCGAAGAAACCTACACCATCGAAGCACTGATGCAGGATGGCAAAGCACTCCAGGCCGGGACCAGCCATTTTTTGGGTCAGAATTTTGCGAAAGCATTTGACGTACGGTTTCTCAATGAGAGCAACCAGGAAGATTATGTCTGGGCTACCTCCTGGGGGGTCTCTACCCGCCTGGTCGGAGGAATGATCATGACCCATTCGGATGATGACGGTCTGATCGTGCCGCCCAAACTGGCGCCATTGCAGGTGATCATCGTACCGATCCCCAAGCCTGCCCCGGAACTGAATGAAGTAGCCGAAAAAGTGATGCGGGCCTTGCGGGATAAAGGGATTTCCGTCAAGTATGATATGGATATGAAAAACCGTCCTGGATTTAAATTCGCCGAATACGAGTTAAAAGGTATTCCGGTGCGCATAGGGATGGGCATGCGGGATCTGGAGAACAATCAGCTCGAGGTAGCCCGCCGGGATACCAAATCAAAGAGCATGGTTCCTATCGAAGGGATTGGCGACTATGTCCGTCAATTACTGGACGAGATCCAGGCCAATCTTTTCCAACAGGCAGTACAATACCGAGCCGAGCATATGACAGAAGTAAATGACTGGAAAACATTTACGGAAGTACTTGAGGAAAAAGGAGGATTTGCTTCGGCGCACTGGGATGGCACAACGGAAACAGAACTTGAGATCAAGGAAAAAACCAAGGCCACCATACGATGCATTCCTCTGGACGCCAAAGAAGAATCCGGCACCTGCATCCTGACAGGGAAGCCTTCGCAAGGAAGAGTTTTGTTTGCGAAAGCATACTAAAAGAAATGTTGAATGTTGAATGTTGAGTGTTGAATGGAAGGGCAAGGCTTTAAATTGATTCTCCTCAGATGCTTTATCCTGGTAATGGCTCTCCCCTTCCAGGCACCCGCCCAATCAACCTGGATGGCCGATAATGGCAACGGTACTTATTCCAACCCTATTTTTTACGAAGAATTTTCCGATCCGGACATGATCCGGGTGGGCGACGATTATTACCTGACCGGAACGACCATGCACACCATGCCCGGTCTGCCCGTGCTCCATTCCCGTGATCTGGTTAACTGGGAATTACTCACCTATGCCATACCGCGACTGGATCTGGGACCGGAAATGCGCCTGGAAGACGGACAGGATATGTATGGACAAGGTATCTGGGCGCCTTGTCTTCGTTATCATAATGGAATATATTACATAATATCAAATGTAAACAAGCATGGTACCCAGCTTTTTACGGCTACCAATCCGGCTGGGCCGTGGAGTCATCAGCAAATGCGGGCTCACCTGCATGATGTCACCGTACTCTTTGACGATGATGATAAAATTTATGCCGTATGGGGCTACAATGAAGTGAAAATGGCCCAGCTGACGCCGGACCTGATGGACGTAATTCCCGGAACGGAGCAGGTCATTATTCCTGCCGGCAGCGGTGCCGGTGAAGGCAGCCACATCTATAAGATAGCCGGCAAATACTACATCACCAATACCAATTACGATCCGGTCTGTTATCAGGTTTGTCTGCGCGCTGACAAGCCGTACGGACCTTACGAAGTTCGGGTGATCAGTGCAGAAGAAAATCTGGGCGAGGCACAGCGATTGCGCATTTTCAATACCCAGGCCGGGCCTCCTTTTCCCATCATTCGTTATCCGGAAAATTATGTGGGTTGCATCCCCATGCATCAGGGCGGGATCGTCCAGGTTCAGTCCGGCGATTGGTGGGGTTGGTCTATGTTGGATTACAATTCTGTAGGCAGGGTTACAGCCCTCTCGCCGGTAACCTGGGAAGATGGCTGGCCCTATTTTGGATTACCCGGCAACCTGACCAGGACCCCACGAAAATGGGTTAAACCCAACACCGGATTTACTTCCCCCCGGCAGGCCCCGTTCGAGCGAAACGACGACTTTGATGGCCCAGCGCTGAAAAATAGCTGGCAGTGGAATCATGCTCCCCGCGATGATAAATGGTCGCTCAGCGAGCGTCCCGGATACCTGCGACTCCATACGCTACCAGCGGAAAATTTCTGGCATGCCCGCAATAGTCTGACCCAACGCGGCATCGGCCCGGAATCCATTGCCGCGATCGAAGTAGAAACCGGCCACCTGCAGGATGGTGATGTCGCCGGCCTGGCACTGTTAAACCTGCCTTATGCCTGGGTAGGCATCACTCAATCAAAGGGAGAAAAATTGCTGCGCTTTTTTGATCAACAAACCGGATCACAGATCAACATACCCCTCAAAAATGGCACCGTCTGGCTACAGGTACACGCAAATTTTAAGCACGATTGGGGACAGTTCAGCTATAGTTTGGATGGCAACAAATTTATCGAGATCGGGGATAGGGTCGAACTACCCTACCAATTAAAGACTTTTCAGGGGGTACGGTATGCCTTGTTTGCTTTCAATGAGGACGGAAAGGAAGGCGGTTATGCCGATTTTAATCAAATGTCGGTTGAAGAACCACGTCATCTACCGCTTACGCAGCCTATTCCCTATGACTCCGTCATATCATTAACGAATCTGGCTGACTCCACGGTGCTGGTTAACTGGCGTAATCACCTCAGACCGGTTGATCCGAACAGTCCATTCACTCGCGATCATGCATCCGGTTTTCAGGTTCTGGACCGGGGCAACGGCCGTATTGCGCTTCAATCGGTATCCAGTGGCGGATATGTGACTGTGAAAGGACAGGCCGGCATGGCGGAAGTACGCATCGAGCAGGCCGACCAGGGGGATGCTTCGACCTTCCAGTGGGTAGACCTGTTGGACGGCACAATTGTACTAATGTCTCTTTACAACCACTGCTATCTGAACGTGGATCCGGGAGCCGGTAGTCTTTGTTCAGCCGACGCCAAAGGTGCACAACCCGATCGGAAAGGTGGTGCATGCTTTAGCTGGAAGACGATGAAATAGTCTACCCAGATTTTTAGTCAGCACCTGGTTAATCCCATACAAACTTCCAGCTTCCATCCGATTGTCTACGCCAAACGGTGTGAAAATAGCCGTGAGATTCGATTTTCTGTCCAGCCGTATCCACAGCAGAAAAAGAATAGGGCCCATAGGTGTAACCAAGCTCTCCGCTGGCCGCAACATCCACAAAATCAGGGCTCCAGGTAAGGTGTACATCCGTCAAAGTCTGATCAGCATAATAAGCATCGATCGCCTCCTTTCCCCGGATCAATTGGTTTCCGCGCAACATCACGGCGCTGGAGTCGGCAAAATGTACAAAAGCTGTTCGTATGCCTTCCTCCGCGGCCAGATCATTAAATTCTTTTTCTGCCTGGCGAATCTCATTCTTACGCTCTTGTTGATCGATGGCCGCATCGGGATTACTGCATGAGACCAGAAATGAAAGCAGCAATATTCCCCAAAAAAGATTTTGCATTTTTTATTTCCAAAGGTATGTCACCCTAAGACACTCATTGAAAATTAGTGATAAAATGCATGAAAATAGGGTAACTTGGATTGTATGCTCATGGCCTCATCAAATAAACCGGTTATCCTTGTTGCGTGTGCCAATGACCCAGAAAATCCCCTGATGTCCCTGTATAGTGAAGTGGCAGGTATACGGAAGCAGCTGAAAAACATTTGCGATGCGGGATTATGTGAACTGGTGATCATCGAACCCGCTGATACCGAACAAGTATTGCATGCCTTTAAATCTCTGGGCCAACGAATTGCCATATTCCACTTTGCCGGTCATGCCAATAGCTATCAATTGTTTCTTGAATCCATTTTAGGGGAAAAACAACCGGCTTACATATCCGGCCTGGCTTCTTTTCTTCAATTGCAATATGGCTTGCAGCTGGTTTTTTTGAATGCTTGTTCCACCAGTGGCCACGTACAGGATTTGATTGGATCCAATGTCAGTGCGGTGATCAGTACCTCCCAGGATATTGACGAAGGCCTGGCCACTTTTTTCAGCATTAATTTTTATCAGAGTCTGGGATTAGGCAAAGGCATTGAACAGTCGTTTCTGGAGTCAAGGTCAGCCGTAGCCATGAGGTACGGAAAGATTGGAAAATCCTATTACAGAAATTTGGTTCACATCCCTGATTCCTTGCCCCTGGAACTTAACATTAGCCCAGGCTGTGAGGTAGTTAAAACCTGGAACATACCCGAGGCGGCCGGAAACCCATTGTTCGGATTACCACCGTTACCGGCAAAACCCCTCCCCGAAAATCCATTTCGCTATTTTCAATGGTATACAGAGGAAGATGCGAGTCTGTTTTTCGGCCGTTCCCGCGAAATCCGCCAGTTGTATGAACTGATGACTGGATCCGATGGAGCCAGGATCATTCATCTTTACGGGAAATCCGGAGTAGGAAAATCTTCCCTGCTGGCTGCCGGTTTGATCCCTAGAATGGTTGGTATGCACTCACTGTTGTATCTGCGGTGGGAAGAAGGAAATAATGGCCTTCATTCCCTCGCAGATTGCTGGAATTGTAATCCAGATCCTGAATCATTGTACCGCAATTGGCTTGCACAGGAGAAAATATCCAATAAACCGGTATCCCTGATCCTGGATCAGTTTGAAGGCGTGCTCAACAAAGTACCGGACCCAGTCCGCCAAACCGATCCATCCTCGAGTACGGATCAATTGCAACAATTCATCGAATTCTTACAATTCATTCAAAGCCATCCGGAAAAAACACAGGGTAGGATCATACTATCCTACCGAAAGGAATTTCTGGCAGAATTGGAAGACCGTTTTTACCGGTCGAAAATAGATTATGAAAAATTATTTCTGGATGATCTGCGCCGGGAGGGCATTTATGAAGCCATAACAGGTATAACCCGGATTCCCGCTTTGCAGCAAAAATACCAGCTTGTTGTCGAAGAAGGGCTTCCAGAAAAAATGGCATTTGATCTTCTCCGGCAATCTGAATCCCTGGTTACTCCCATTCTGCAGGTGGTCCTTTCGAAGCTGTGGTTTCAAGTCAAAGATCATCCTCCGACACGCAGGTTCACTCATCAGGAATACGACCACCTGGTGCAGGGAGGAATGTTACTTTCGGATTTCCTGGACGAAAAGATGGCCGAGATCGGGCAGACGGAAACAGTGGCGGTTCAATCTGGCCTCCTGCTTGACCTGCTTCGTTTTCATACTACTTCGAATAACCGGGCAGCTAACCGGACTGAAAAGGAAATCCAGGAAAGGTACACACATGTAATTGACCAGGTTCAACGACTTTTACAAGCATTGGCCAATGCTTACCTCTTGTCCAAATCACAGGAAGACGAGGAAACGACCTACCGACTGGCACATGATGTACTCGCTCCGATTATCCGACAAAAATTCGATCGGTCTGAGCTTCCCGGGCAGCGTGCCAGAAACATCCTGGATCACCGTTTGAATGCCTGGAAAAAAACCGATGGGAATAATGTGATGACACCCAAGGAAGTCCATGTGGTCCAATCCGGTCTCACTGGTACAGGCATGCTTAACGAGGCTGAGAGCAGATTTTTGAATACCAGCAAGCGCATCACAAACCGTCAAAGATTGATCCGGCGTATACTAGCCGGAACCGGCATAATGCTTCTGGGAATTTTGACCTGGTCTTTAATTATGAATGAACGGAACCGGCTTAAAGTTTTGCAGGCAGAAGCAATAAATGCCAGACAAGAAGCGACGATTGCCCAACAATCCAGCGAGCTCATGCGGACCCAGATGAATAATTTATTGCTGCAAAATACAGCCGACAGCTTACAAAATGAATTCTCCCAGGTAGCCCTGGCCAACGCGGGGATTCAGGAATCTTATACCCAATTGAGCAAAGACAACCGATTTGTCAATTTGCAAGCGGAAATCATCGAATTACTAGCCAATTATTCGGGCCAGGGATTCTCTGGCGCCCTTTACGTCGAAAAAGAACAAACCGCCCTGATTACACAAGGATTTGGGTTTGCACAAAAATCTGCCAAAGTGCTTTATTCGGAGAGTACCGTTTTTGATGTTACCGGATTTGCCGAACAATTTACGGCGGCAGCCATTTTAAAACTGATTAATGAACGCAGGATCAGTCTTTCTGACCCACTACAACAATTCTTTCCCGACATTCCGGTATCAATGAATTCCATTACCATCCGGAATTTATTGACCAAATCCACCGGTTTACCCGAATTATTTAAACGCCAGGATGAATTCAGGAAAATTTCCCAAAAGACATTCATTTCCCGCTTACTTAAAGCTGATCTAAGAGTCGGTGGAGAGGACATCAGCACCAGCCCGGATTATTCTATCCTGGCATTGATCGTGGAGTCGGTATCTGGTACTGCTTTTCCAAAGTTTATTAAAGATCAGGTGTTCCTTCCCGCCGGATTGCAGCAAAGTGGATTCCGTGGTTTGCGTACATGGCCCCAGAAGGAACTTGCGGAAGGTTATGGTAATCAAAAGAAGGGATACCAATTGCCCCAATCCGACTGGCCGGAGGTGAGCTGGTCTGTCATGGGTTCCGGGGGAGTGCTTACTTCCCTCCAAGACATGATTCTTTGGAAAAATTACCTCATCAGGAAGGGGTTGCTGCAGGAGTGGTTGGATCTGGGACTGCTTTTCCGGGAGGCTGACCACTACTTTATTCAGGAGGTGGTGGGTGATTACGGGCAATATGCCGGTTTTATCTATCAGCCAAAGAGTGAATCTTTTGTGATCCTGATCAGCAATAGCTACCGTACAGATAAAGATCTTGTTCATCCTTTGATCCGGGAATTGGAACGCATTATTGCGCGCTATTGATGAAATCTTTATTTTCGAAAAAAGGAGTATCATGATTAACCAAGGACTTTCCTTGCACATTGGGATCAATCAGGTAGATCCTGCTTGCTACGGCCAATGGGAAGGGAAATTGCAAGCCTGTGAATCGGATGCCAGGGCCATGGCCATGATCGCCAAAAGCCAGGGTTTGACGAATCAGCTTTTGCTGACCCAGGAAGCTACCCGGAATAACGTCCTGGATAAGATCCGGCAGGCTGCCGATCAATTGACTCCCGGTGATCTGTACTTCCTTTCTTATGCAGGTCATGGTGGTCAGGTTCCGGATACTTCAGGGGATGAGTCGGACGGGTTGGATGAGACCTGGTGCCTGTATGATGGTCAGTTGCTTGACGATGAATTAACCATGGCTTTCTGCGACTTCAAAGAAGGTGTCAGGATACTTCTCATTTCCGACAGCTGCCACAGCGGTACCGTATCACGCCACAATATGGAAGCTCCGGATGTGCCGGAAATAGGTCCTGACGGGATTGGTTTCCGTTGTATGTATCCCAAGGCGGCACTGACGACCTACCGGTCAAACCGAAAATTTTATGATCAGATCAAAACAGTGATCCCGAATCCTTTACCTGTACCGAAGGCATCGATCAAGTCGATAACCGCATGCCGCGACAATCAAAGTGCAGCCGATGGCAAGGCAAATGGATTTTTCACTTCCAATTTATTAAAGGTCTGGGATAATGGTTCATTTTCAGGTGATTATGAAACATTTTTTGAAAAATTGGAACGGAAGATGAAGTGGAAAACATTCTGGAATGGTAACAAACAAGAGCCGGTCTTTATCAAAGAAGAGCCGATGTTGGATACCTTCCGGGAGCCCTTCCGTATTTAGCAACCTTACTTAATAGAATTGAGGTAAAGCAGTTAACATCCTTGAAAGGTCTTCAATGACCAGGTCAGCCCCCGCAAGGAGCAATTCTTCGGTACTAAATGCTCCTGAATTCCTTCCGATGGTATAAATGCACCCGGCATTTTTGCCCTGAATCATATCGGTCGGCGTATCGCCAACTTTGATAACATCTTCCGTAGAGTCAACCGCACAAAGGTTCATCAAACGATAGATCATATCCGGGTATGGACGTCCGTGTTCAACCTCATCGCTGGTAATGGTGGCATCAATCAATCCCTCCGTGGACCACGGCATGCGTCTTAGGATGATATCCGCCAATTCCCGGTCAAATCCCGTATCCAATCCGATCTTTATTCCCAGATCCCTCAGGTTGCGAAATAGATGACTTGCTCCCGGCACTTCCCGGACCTTAGGGCTGTTCGCATAAAAGTCACTCATGTGTTTTTTGAAAGCGATGAATAACTGTTTTTCCAGGGCAAGGCTATCTTTTCCCATCGCAGAAAGAATTTGGTGGATGCCAACCGGTTTGGGTACGGCAATGGCTTGACTGGCGATTTTGCGATCAATGTTCATTTCAAACTGTGCAAATGCACGGATCATGGCATCATGTACGCTGAATGCATCATCCACCGTGGTGCCAGCCATGTCAAATACGACCAGGCGGATCATGCGACAGGTGTATTTAGCAAGGGTATCAAATCATCCAATCGGGCAAGCAACCGATCTGCCTCGTGGGCTTCCAGCTGCTGCGCCGTATGCGTCCCATTCGTCACGGCAAGATTCAGGAATACCCTGGCTCTCCGCCCGGACTCAATATCGGACGGGGTATCACCGATATTGACCACCTGTCCCGGATCTTTGATATGCAGTCGCTGCATGGTTTGGAATATCATGTCCGGAGCAGGCCTGCCGGCATCAACTTCATCACTGGCCAGGCTGGATTGGATCCAATAACCCGGTGGACCCAGGTGCTCCTCATCCAGCTTCTGGAACCATCCCAGCCGTTTTAAAATGATGTCGGTTACCTGCCGATAAAATCCGGTGGTAAGGCCTACTGCGATCTGGTGGTCCTGTAAATATTGTAAAGTTTCCAGGCAGCCTTCGGTCGGGAATACCGGCTGAGTCATGTAATGATGTTCCAGCAACTCCTTGAATAAGTCATAGCTAGCCGCCACTTGAGTGAACCAAGCTTCATTACGGCTCCCTAATTGACGTGCCCAAAAAGTCTCAAATACGTACCGTTTGGACCATCCCTGGACCGAACGTATCTCATCATCAGTCATTTGCAAACCACTCTGGTGTGCCGCCTGCGCAAAGCATGCCTCTACTTCATGAAGGTCCCGAACCGTAGTACCGGCCATGTCCATCACAACCAATCGAATCCGGTCTCTAATTAATTCCATATGCGCGCTAAAGTTTGTTCACTATATCCTGGACTGGCCGTCATCCCTTTGCCTCCGATGCCGGTGATGATGTGGATGCGATCATCCACTGTGGCCTCAAAAATATCCCCTTCGGTACATTGTGTATAGATGCCGTACCATTGCCGTTCAATGGTCCAGTCCGGTAAATGGATGATCTTCTGAGCCTCCGTGAGAATTGCTTGCTGAATTTGGTTATCGATTTGATAGTCCAATAAGTGACGCTCCGAAATGGGAGCGTATTCGTGCGAATCGCCAATGATTAATGAACCATCGAGGGCTTGCTTGAACAAGATATGGATACCAAATTCTTTCAAAAGACTAGAATCTGCTTCCATGGATTTTACTGCCGCATAGGAGGGACACTCCTGGAAACTTTCATACCTGCGGATGGTCAACCCGGAGAGAATGGATCCGGGCAGGTGGATATCCTGGAAGGAGCGTGTTTGCATCATGTGCAACTTACACATTTCCAAGGGTGCATCTGCAAAAAGCTGAGGAAACAGATAATTGAAGTCAGCCCCGTTACAAACGATGACCTGACTAGCCGCCCACCTGCTTCCGGTGATGTCTTCCGCCAATACCCGCTGTCCGGTGGACTCCAGATGCAGGACCGGGGTATTCGGCCGGTAAACCAGCCCGTATCTGGACTGTAGATGATGCAAGATCCGGTGAATTGCCAGGGTTGGCTCCAGCGTAATTTCTTCCGGGTAATACAGTCCGCCCAAGCAGTATTCATCTCTTAATGCCCCGAGATGGTGCATGCAATGCGTGGCTGTCCACAACTCACAGGAATAGCCCCGTTCCTGGTGCATGGAAGCCATCTCCTCCAGCAAAGTCATTTCATCTTCGTCGGAAGCCAGATAGATGCTTCCGTTTCGACGGGCGGAGATATCAAACTGTTGTTGGATGGACTGGTAAATCTCCAGACTCCTTCTACCCAGTGGCTGCCATTTGGCATTCATCCCTGAAGGAACTATCTGACCGAAATTACGTACCGTAGCACCCTGAGGCATCCCATCTTTCTCCAAGAGAGCAACCTTCAACCCTTTGCGCAGGGCGTGGTAGGCATGGAATGTACCCAATATACCACCCCCTACGACCAAAAGGTCACAATTTTGAACATTAGGTATCTGAAATGTCATGAATCCGTTTCTATTCAATTATATATCAAAAGGGAGAAGCCGCTTTACATATCCCATTGGCCTCTCCCTTGCATTGCATCACAAGGATACTTCCGTAGCATCCTAAATGGATTGGATGAGCTGTATCCTGCCAGGGGCAAAGATGCATTCAACCCTGCATGCTGACGACGAAATCAACATTAAGAATTGTTTAATTCATTGTAAATCAACCGTTAACCCACGATGAATTTCTTGTGAATTCGCAGTTAACCGCTAGGAGGTCAGCCTATTAACCAGCACATTGCTGACTGAATGATTTAAAGAATGATCCGTCGTTATTTACTGCGCGCTCCCGCTTCAGTGGTCACCCTCTATGCACTGGTTGCCGCTTTTGGTGCATATTTTTGCATGTATGCTTTTCGCAAACCATTTACGGCAGCTTCCTTTGAGGATAAAGCTATCCTGGTCATTGCTCAATTGATCGGGTATACGCTTGCCAAGGGAGTGGGGATCATCTGGATCCCGCAGGTGAAAAAACAGTACCGTGCAGCCTACGCCATCGGATTGATAGTAATCGCCGAATCGGCTTTGATCCTGTTCGCTTTTCTCCCGCCACCCATCCGTTGGATAAGTCTGCTCATCAATGGTTTTCCTCTGGGTTTTATCTGGGGTCTGGTTTTCAGTTACCTGGAGGGCAGACGGTTTACGGAAGTATTGTCAGCAGGCCTCACCATTAGTTTCATCCTTTCTTCCGGCATGGTCAAGTCCGTGGGTGCCTGGTTATTGGTTCGTTTTAATCTGGCTCCGGCTTCCATGCCCTGGATTACCGGTCTGTTTTTTTTGCCGATGGAATTATTATTCATCTGGATGCTCACCCAGATACCCGAACCCAGCCGTGAGGATCAGCATGAACGTACTTATCGCCCCGTGATGAATTTCAGGAAGATGAGACGATTCTATGCCACCTTCGCTCCTGGATTTCTATTACTGACCGCAGCATACATGCTCTTCACAGCCTTAAGAGATATCCGTGAGAACTTCGCCAATGAAATTTGGCATGAATTGAGTCATTTCAATGCATCCATTTTCACGGTCACTGAGCTTCCTATTGGCCTGGTGATCGGGGTATTTATGGCCTTATGCTACCGCATCAAAGATCATCACGCAGCCTATGGCCTTTACCATGCAGCCGCCATAACCGGAATGAGTACTGCATTGGTTGCCACTTATCTTTTCGTTCACCAGATGGTATCCCCGGTTGCCTGGATGATTGCCTTGGGCATTGGCATCTATTTGGCGTACGTCACCTTCTCCAGCGTATTGTTTGACCGGATTATCGCTGCTTTCCGCTATCCGGCCACGGCGGGATTTATGATCTATGTGGTGGATACTGCCGGATACACCGGCAGCATTCTCGTCATGCTTGGTAAGCAATATGCCGAGCCGGGACAGCAATGGTTGCCTTTTTTTGTTGATTTGGTCCAGTGGACAGGATCAATGGGCATCCTGCTTATGAGCATCAGCTGGATCTATTTCCGTTTGAAATCACGGCGCGAACGCGATCCAGGAGCCACAGACATGGTGCTCGCCGGCAGCTAATAAGATGAGTTATTCGTTGGTTTTCAGCGGTTTACCTGGCAGGTAGATCTTATCCGGAGCGGCGAACCCCAGGAAGGCCTCCCTCACCGGTTTGCCAACCCATACATCCGGGATTTTCAACCCCCAGGCCCAGGCCAGAGTAGCTGCATTATCTGTGGTATTGACCGGTGAGACCATAGTATAACCCACCTTAACACCTGGTCCACTGAGTATGAATGGAATTTCCATTTCGGCGAGCGTTTCACCTCCGTGTACTTTCCCGATACCGCCATGGTCGGCCGTGATGAGGATCAATGTCGAATCGCGCAATCCGGTTTGGTCCAATACCCGTAGCACCTGTCCAATTAGTGAATCTGCTTTGGCTACCGAGGCAAAATATTCCGGTGATCCATGACCAAATGTATGTCCGGCATGATCGACGTGATCCAGATGGAT
This sequence comes from Lewinellaceae bacterium, assembly GCA_020636355.1. Taxonomy (GTDB): domain Bacteria; phylum Bacteroidota; class Bacteroidia; order Chitinophagales; family Saprospiraceae; genus JAGQXC01. The sequence continues at coordinate 292,447 of JACJYB010000006.1, forward strand.
GAAACAAAACTCAGGTCTTTTATCACGGAGGTAGGCACATGCGGTCGTTATGGTTTGATCTTCGGTTTCTTCGTGCCGGTTAAAATCCAAAACTTCCGGTTCCACCAGACGGCCAAATCCTTCCCAATGATAAATCGCACCTATTTCCGCTGCGGGGTTGTTTTTGTACATCAAATAAAAGATGGTCGGGAAATGGTGGAATTCATTTTCTGCGCTAAAAGGCAGGGTATAACGATCCTTCTCCCAATCGTTTGAAGTAATGCCATGCTGCTCCGGTCCGGCGCCCATGATCATCGAAGCCCAGTTAGGAGAAGAACTGGATGGCAGTACCGCCCGGGCATGAAAGGTATGGCTCCCCCCTGCAATCAACCGGTCCATAACAGGTGTACTGGCTTGTTCTATTCCATCGGGACTCATACCATCAACCCCAATAACCAATATATGACGGAGCCCCTCGATGGATTGGGCTGAGGATAGCAAAGCAGCTATCAAAAAAACACAAACAGGTCCTATCCGAATGAAATGCCGCTGCATGATATTCTATTTTCATTAAAGGTAGGAGATACTCCCCTTGATCCAATCTTCCCGTTGGTTATCAAATGATTAAATCCATGCAATCGCTGGGACAATTCCTACCCCCGGAAAAACTTAACATTGAAATCCGGTCCTATTAACACCAGTTTTACGCTTCAAAAGATATCTTAGCCATATTATATTCTGCAATAACCTAGTAATTACCACCACAATACTTGAGTGTGCGAATCGTAACCTTTACTGCGGTATGGTTAGGCTTTAGTCTATTTGTTCATGGCCAGCAACCCTGGGATTGCAGTGGCCGGATATTCCGTGTTCTGGAACATGATGGCGGCACCGAGTTACAGGAATTATTTGTGCAATCCATGACAGGTACACTTTCACTTCATCGCCTGCACTTTTACCAGGGCATACGCATCAATGGCATTGCCTACCATCCAACCCAGAACATGATCTATGGAGTCGTGCTTGGAAGTCCGAACCGGTTATGCCGGATCGATGCCGGTGGTAATTTGGCTATTCTAAGGGATCTCCCTCTGCCTCAGGACTACCTATTTGTTTCCGGAGATATGGCACCTGATGAAAAGCATCTTATACTCTTCGGTTACAGCGACAAAGAATTACCAAACTTGCTTGTCCAGATCGATTTGAGTAAGCCGGATTATCCGACGCGGTGGATTCCCATGCTTACCACAGATCCGCTCCATCCATACGTATATTGCGCCGATATTGCCTACCACCCGACCACCGGACAGCTCTTTGGATTTGATCATCTGCAGAATAAGCTCATCACGCTCGATCCGGATCAGGGAATCATCAACAATTCAGTCTATCCGGTCTCCAATACGGCGGAAGGCAGTCTTCCCAGCTTGTTTTTTACGCCTCATGGCGAGTTATTTGGCATCGGTTCCTCCGGTGACCGGTATGCTGAGGACCGGTATTTTTATAACATCAACACCAGGACCGGACAACTGGTACCCTGGGTAAATCTAGGGTATGAAGCCAATCAGGACGCATGCTCCTGCCCATTCAGCGTTCATCTGCTCAACCGCATAGCTCCGCGACAGATTGCACCTTGCACGGATTTCACCATGACCCTGGTCGTCATCAACCGGACCGATGAAGTTTTGAAAGAAGTCCGGATTGTGGATTCCTTTGCTGAGGACATTCTAATCCGGTCTGTTAGTCCACTCCCATTTCCCGGCAAAATAGAGCAAGGCGTGGGAGGGCATAAACTGGAAATTGTGGCAGCAACCATTCCCATTGGCCGGGACAGTATTACCCTCATCCTGCACGCCGCGGAAAATGCAGTATCCGGTCAGCGAACCAATCAGGCGCGCATAGAGCCTTTAGAAGTAATCAATGCATTGTGGCTTGATTCCGATGACCCGGAAACGCTGGAATATGGCGATCCTACCCAATTCGAGATTACCCCCTGGGCCGGCCTTTTCAAGCAAGATCTTTATCGAATCTGTGCCGGAGATACGGTTCGGATTGAATCTTCGGTCCCAAATGCACGAAAGTACCGCTGGTCGAACGGCGATACTACGGCATCCATCAACGTAACTCACCCCGGCACCTACCACTTGACGGTAACATCCGATTGTGGTGAAACCCAGGGAACAGCGACCGTGATTGCCGATAATCTGGAGATTCATCTGGGGGCCGACCAGGTAATAGACCGGGGAACCTCCATCATGCTGGAACCAGAAATTATTTCGGGTTCTGCCGTGACTTCCTATTACTGGGAAAGCAGTCAACCCGGATCCATTGATTGCTCCCGGTGTCAACAGACCGAAGTATCACCCACCGCTGATACGGAATATCGGGTTTCGGCTCGCAACCGTTACGGATGTACAGCCACCGATCACGTAATGATCCGGGTCCGGGAGCTCAGCTATTATGTTCCCAATACGTTCAGCCCCAACGGCGATCAATCCAACGATGTATTTTACCTGCAAGGACCTGCTGATTACCCGATTGTAACTTTTACGATCTATGACCGGTGGGGAAATGCCCTGTACGAGATCCGGGATGGTCGCTGCAATGATGCCGCTTTTGGCTGGGATGGAACGTGCAACTCAAAGCCGGTTTCACCGGGTGTTTACAGCTGGCAGGCAAAGATCCTTGCCAAGGACGGGAAAGAAGTATGGGGGTTTGGTGACGTAACGCTGATCCGTTAAAAAAAAGATGGAAGGCCTGCTTGCGACCTTCCACCCGACAATATAAATCTCTAACCTTAAAATCTATTTCTCCCACCACACTTTTGTAGTGATCTCATCCGGTCCCTGCCGTGTGATGGCTGCACCCAGGTTTTCCTTATTCAAGGCACCTTCCTGCGAAGGATATTCGAATCGGCTGGGATAGTTGGTATAAAATGCATCCGGTCCTGGCTTAATGGTGCTGGGAAATCCGGTGCGGCGGTATTCGATGAATCCCTGAAAATCGGTGTAGAAGAGTGCAATGTACTTTTGCTTGATAATGGTCTCCAACTGATTGTCATAGGCCACACCGGTCCGGCTAAAGTAGTCCGAGGGCATTTCTACATTCCAATAATCAAAGTTAGCCGTGATCCCTGCTTCATACTGATCCTTGGCGGAACCTGTGATCCATCCTCGCTGAGCAGCTTCTGCCAGGATAAATGCAACTTCTGAATACACCATCATCCGGCCCTGGTTCGCATTCGGCTGGAAGAAAAAGAAGTTGATGTTAAATTTGGACAGAAAGGCATCGCCACCTTTGTAGATGTAGGCAGGGCCGTCCACAATGCCATTCTGCATCCCGGATATCATTGGTGAGCCGGTTTCTACCGAATTAGTGGTTGGATCGGCAAAGAAATCGAGGCGGGGGTCGTCGAATTCGCGTAGTACATTTTCGAAGGTTTCACTAATCCGGTATTCGTTGTAAGAACCAACACGATAAACCGATTCCTCGGTGACCGGATGGGCATTGGGATTTGCCGATAAAAACATTACTGCGGCATTATCAGCATTGGAAGTCATCACCGGATATTGCGCAGGATTTGTATAGATCTCACTGATAACCGACTGTGCCGTTGCCGGCTTTACTTCACTTAACCGCAAAGCAACCCTTAGACGCAAAGAGTTGGCAAATTTTCTCCATTTCACCAGGTCTCCATCGAAAAGGATGTCACCCTTGATACCCGTGGTGCTATTTGCCAGCAAATCATTGGCAGTTTTTAGTTCTGCCAGCAAGTTGTCGTAGATCGACTCCTGGCTATCGTAGGCAGGTGCGTAAACCGGATCTTCCGCAGCTGCTTTGGCCGCTTCCGAATACGGAATATCACCCCACATATCCGTCATGATCTGGAACATCCAGGCCTTCATGATTTTGGACACCGCTGTATAACTCTTGAGGTCCTTCTTCGCAGCTATGGATTCCAAAACCTCGGCATCACGTACAGCCAGGTAATAGGTATTCCAGGTACCGGCCTGATCGCCCCAATTGAACAGGTCAAATTCGGTAAATACAATCCGGGCGCCATATTGGGCCATCAGGTTGCCTTCGCTCCAGGCATCTCCCACGGCGGTACGGATGGTGTTGCGCTGCACATTGGTCAGCAGCAGTTCCGGATTGTTATCGATGGACAATGCAATATCCGGATTATCATTGGACACATTGAATTTCTCGCAGGAGGTCAGACCCACCGCCAGAGCAATCAATGCGATTTGAAATAATGTTTTCATGAATTCAATTTTTAGAATGGATGAAATGGATCAGAAGCCAATATTGATAGAGAATCCCATGCTTCTGGCTGATGGTATCGTGGCATTCTCTACCCCGGGAATGTACCTTCCTCCGTCAAAAGCCAGCAATTCCGGATCGCCATGGTTGAAATCTTTGGACCACAACCATAAATTACTCCCGATCAAGGCAATCTTTACATTCTGTACCGGGGTGTTTCCCAATAATGATTTTGGAAGACTGTAAGCCAGCTTCAGCTCACGCAATTTGATAAAGGTGGCATCGTACATCCCTTCCGATTCATTTTGGCGGCGATAGCGGTTGTTGTGGTATGCATTGGCCGGCACGATCACGTCATTTTCGGTGTACCCGATTACATTTCCGTCTGCATCCAGTACTTCTTTTACTCCATCTCCGATAATTCCGTCCGTCAGGGTTTTTCCAGTCGTCTCATCGAGGTACGAAAGGCCACTATCCTTGATACCCGGGTGTGGACCGCCAAATTCCGGTTCGCGTCCCCACAATGTTTCTACGACGTTACCAGAGGTGGCTGCAATCAGACGGGTACGTGAAAGCAATTCTCCACCCTGACGCCAGTCAAAGAGGAAGTTCAGGCTGAACCCTTTATAGGTTAATTCGTTCAACCATCCCAGGGTAAAATCAGGGTTGTAATTACCTAACTTGCGCAAGGTATTGTCTTCCTGCACCAATCCGTTACGGAATATTACCTGACCGAAATAAGGGCTACTTGGGTCGGATACCGTACGCAATCCGGTTCCCCACATGTCTCCCAATGCACCGCCTTCCTCCGCGACAAGGGTTATCCCGTTGCCTCCGTAAACATAGCGATCGACCCCATCGGGCAGTTCCAGCACCTTGTTCCGGTTCAAACCAAAATTGAACATCGTATTCCAGCGCAGATCTTTGCGAATAGGCGTCATGGAAAGAAGCAATTCGACTCCTTTGTTTTCAATTTTACCCGCATTAATGATCCGCGAAGTTTTACCGGATGTGTAAGGTAAATCAATAGCCAGGATCTGGTTTTTACTCACCGAACGGTAGAAAGTGGCATCGATACCTATGCGATCATGGAAGAACCGCACATCCGCACCTGCTTCCACACTCGTCTGAATCTCCGGCTTAAGATCAAAGTTGGGGAGTGTATTTGAAGGTGATGCCGTGGCATTGCTGCCCCAGGGAGATCCACCAAAAATGAACGGGTCGGAGAGGCGGAATGGGTCGGTATCCGAACCTACCTGTGCCCAACCCAAACGCAATTTGGCAAAAGACAATGCACTGTTTGTAGGAACGTCGAAAAGGTCGGTCAAAATGGTGCTTAAGGAAGCCGATGGATAGAAGTAGGAATTGTTGTTTTCAGGTAAAGTCGAAGACCAGTCGTTACGAGCTGTCAGATCCAGATAAACCAGATTCCGGAAACCCAACTGGGCAAAACTGTAGAGAGAGTTGATCTGCTGTTCGGGACGGCTGATGGACTGTACCAGCGGGCCGTCTGAATTGGTGAAAGAATAAATCTCCGGCAACAACAATTTATTGGCAGCTACCGAATGGAAATGATTGCGACGCTGCATCTGGTTGCCTCCCACATTGATGTTGAAGTCCCAGTCGTTATTGATCTGCTTTTCATAACTGAGCAGGAAGTCAATATTTGTTTCCCGGAAATTGATTTTGTCTTCGCGATACTGCCCATTGGGGAATCGCTGCGTGGAATAAGCACGCTTGATGAAGCGGTATTCAGAAAATACATCCGTCCCGCCGCGGACCATCAATTTGAGTTCCGGCGTAAATTTATAGGTAGCAGACAAATTGCCGATCAGGCGATCCTTAGACAATCCATTGGTATTTTCATACATGTTGAAATAAGGATTGTCGTGGTAATTGTAGTTGTAATTGAATTGCTGAAAACCTTCCAAACCATCTTCCCAGTAATTACGCAATCCTTTTACGTCAATTTGCTGACCCCACCAGACAAACAGGTACATGACCGATTCCGTGCCGTAACCATTCACCGTACGGTTATCGCTGGCTGAACGGATGTAGTTGGCCTTGGTGTTGACAGTCAGTTTATCGGAAAGGTTGTAATCACCGGACCAGGAAACGGTATTCCGGCTGATGTCGGTGTTCGGCACGATCCCTTTATTGCTGAAATTGGTGTAAGAGACACGGAAATTGCCCTTGTCGTTACTACCGAAAAAAGACACGTTATTAACCGTGGTATGTCCGGTCTCCATGAAATTCTGGACCGGGTCACCATGGTCAACCCAGGGTGTCGGTGTGATGGTACCACGCCGGTTCAGGTCCACACCGTTGGGACCCAGCGTAAATGTCAATCCGTGTACATCCCCACCCCGGAGTCCATTGGAAGTCGGTGAGTCATGCTGGGGAATCAGCCGACCATCGAGACGAGGTCCCCAGGACTCGTCAACGCCGTCAAATGTTCCGTTTCCATAACCGTCAACGAAGGCAAACTGGAAGTTTTTACCCTGACCATATACACGCTGGTATTCTGGCCCTTTTAACATGGTTTCGAAGGTGGTTTTGGAATTGATCTCTACGCCAATTCCTTTGCGTCCTTTTCCGGACTTGGTTGTAATGATCACCGCTCCATTGGCAGCCCGGGAGCCGTACAATGCCGTTGCATTCGCTCCTTTCAGGATGGATACCGACTCCACGTCATCCGGGTTGATCTCGGCACCACCGTTGCCATAGTCGAGGTGCATGTTGCTGGAAATACCGTTGGTGCTGGTGCGGGTATCGGTTTCGTTATTGATGGGAATTCCATCAACTACAAAAAGCGGCTGGTTGTTGCTGGTCAGCGAGGACATACCGCGTATGACAACACTCGCTGAACCGGCATTCTGGCCGTTCGATACGACCTGCACGCCTGCCGCACGTCCGGATAACGCACTCACAAAATTGGTGTTGTTGGACCCGCTGACATCGTCGCCATTAACTTGCTGTAAGGCATAACCCAGTGATTTTTCATCACGGGTGATGTTCAGCGCGGTGACGACAGCCTCCTGAAGGGTCACCCCTTCGGTCATTTTTACGTCAATCAAACCACGGTGGTCTACCGGAATTTCCAGCTCCGTATAGCCAATGTAGGAGAACACCAGGACGGCATCCCCGGCATCTACTTCCATTTCAAATAGCCCATCAACATCCGTGGTGGTACCATTGGTGATATTTCCTTTTTGGTAGACATTGACTCCGATCAGCGGAGTTTCTGTGTTGGCGTCGGTAACTTTTCCGGTTACCTGAAACTGAGCATTAACGGTCAGCGGAATACCCAAAGCGAAAAATAGGGTACACGCCAATAAACGCCCTACGCCGATCACTTGTAGCGCAAGTTTCATTGGTAAATAGGTTTAATTAGATGATTAAATAGTCAGCCGAATCGATCGTCTTTTACGGAAACATTCAGCACTGCAAAAGTCCGGAAAGCTGATCCATTTCAGACTATTCGGCTCATTAACAAATAATTACCAATGCGTTAACTGAAGCTTATTTTATTGTTAAGCTAAATACCGCTATTTTTATTCCGGTTTAATTAGATATTAAATAGTTAGCCGGGTCCATCGCCGGATGCCCCGGCTAATTTTTTGGATGTACCCATTGCGCCAATAACTGCCCATAGGAAGCCTGACTTCCCAATCCAATGGTGAAAAACGGATTTTATGGAATTCCCCTCGCGGGTAAGAATTTTAACAGGAGTTATAGCACCCGGAATTTAATAAATACAGGATTCCGGCTTCGACTGCACCACGTAAGATTTGTAATTTTTCGCCTTCGGATCACCGCATCCACAGATATCAAGTAATTGAATATTTCTAAAATCTACCGGATGGCTCTCGGCCTGCAGGGCGATGTACCCTTCTTTGAGTAACAAGCCATTATTTTTGATCCAGTCGTCCGGATGATCCATGCCACCAACCGTTTTCCAGTCTTCGCCTGCTGCATTGACATTGGTGAAGCCGCCTCCTACCTGCGGCTTCTCAAATTGGAGGACCGTATCCCCATCGACAATGAATGTCATGAATTCATCGCCATGGACAATGGCCTCCGCTTGTACCCACTGATCGCCATCATAGGTCTCCGAGTTGGAATTGATGCAGTGATCGTAGGTGACTTCTCCATGCATCTCGACGGCCGTGCCTGGCGTACAAGGAACAGTACCGGTAGGGCGCGATTTGCCGTCACTGAGCCCCCCAGCATTTGCCATTCGATCGAGACCGGAAAAGTTTGCGTTAACTCATTGCTCTGTGCGGATTGAGAATGCAGCATGACTCCTGAATTCCGTACATTCCAGGTAGCACCGCCGATGACAATTGGTCGCCAGTAAATCGATATTCCCACCGGGTTTGTAATACGAATAGGGCTTATGCAGTAATACAAGTGTCCAAATTCATTCCGGAAGGAGTCGTATTCGGTGTAATTGACCTGGATCATCAGGTCTTCCTTCCGACAAAGTAATGTTCTTGTAATTCTCATTGACTGGATAACCACATATTTTGATGTCCCAGCCGTCAAAGATTTACCCCCGTTAAAGAGGTCGATCCAGGCTTCTTCATCCTTGACTGTATCGACAGAATGACAACCAACCACGAATAGCAGCAAGCCTAACCCGGTGGCGAGAATACGCAACATATGGTCATTAATTTGACTTGAATATACAAGAAAAGAATCCGCGAAACTGAATTAGGAACACTGATTTGCTGGATGGATGCCATTCAGCGAAATGATCCGGTCCATTCGGTACTTCTTGTCCATTTTCAAGGATGACATATTCTTCACCGTCAGCAATTCGAGTATTGATCAAATGTATTTGTTTGGTAACTGGGGAATTATCGGCCTCTACAAATTCCAGTAGAACCGGAGTGCGCAGCACAATGGCCGCCTCGATCCGATCGTAAAACGAACAATCTATGGGATGGTAGGGCTGGTTTGATGGTTCTTTCAACTGCACAGACAACTTAAAGCATCCTGCTCATAATGATCAAATGACGGAATGATGGCAAACAATTCATCGAGGGAATATCGCCTTCCTTTTGTTGTTTCAATGCCTACCTGCTCATCATCCATCCAGACACGCTGGATAAATAAAGCATGCCACCGGTCCGGATCCGCAACAAATGCCAAATCCACCACCAGGCGCTTGACGGCAGAATATTCCAGATAATTGACAAAATCCGCTTCCGTGCGGTAGATGATTTTTTCGTCCATTCCACAAAGATATTTGAATTTTAGGTGGATTGCTGCTACTCAGATCCTCGGCATCACCCAATGCCATTTAATGGCTGCCAGGCGAATGAAAAAAGTGGCAGCAACACAAATCAACATGGCTGCATCCCGCGGTATAGCGGTTTGTAAAAGCAAGGTATAGGTCCCCGCTCCGGCCAGGCAGGCAGTGGCATAGATTTCCTGGCGAAAGATCAGCGGGATCTCGGCGGACAATACGTCTCTTAAAACACCACCAAATACGGCTGAGATGGTGCCCAGGACCATACAGATGGGCCAGCTCAGGCCTTGCTGTCGTGCCAGTTCATACCCCAGGATGGTAAATAGTCCAATGCCAATGGTGTCAAATAAGAAGATGGTGCGGTGCCAGCGGGTCGTGGCCTGACGGAAGAAAAAAGCCGTCAACATGCCGGCAGCAATGATCGGTAGATACCACGGATGTTTCAGCCATCCGACCGGCGTGTTACCGATCAGGATATCCCTCAGCGTTCCACCTCCCAGCGAAGTTACCAACGCGATGACTCCCCCTCCGAAAAGATCCAGCTTTTTGTTTTGCGCCGCTGCTGCTCCGGATAGAGCAAACACGAAAGTGCCGATGTAGTCGATGGCTAAAATGAAATAGGAAGATGCGCTTTCCATGCCGCCAAGATAAGCACTTACCCGCACAAGCAATCCGTAGGATTTTTGACGTCATTTGAATAAAAAAATCACCCTTTCGGATGATTTTACACCTGATTTTCCCCGCTTATTTTTGCTGCCAACCTTCAATTACGGACATCTCTTGATTATTGTTCATCTCGTAAAATCAAACAGATGTTTAAATCTTTTACTGCTATTTTAATCCTGGGCGGTGTGCTTGGGATGGCCTGTCCCGCTTTTGGCCAAACCGGCGACCCCTGCAAGGATGGCATCCAAACCTCCGCACTGCAGACCACCAATATCGGTTACAACAAGGCCGAATTGGTTTGCAATGTCACAGCAGACATTATTATTTCTGCATCCGGGAATCCGGAACGGCAACCTGGCAGGAATATGCTACCCTGGATGGAGGTCCGGGCGCGTCCATCAATATAAACACGCTGGACCAGGGCACACCTTACGAATGGCAAGTCCTCGTCGGCATTGGTGATTTGACACCAGGAGGTAAAAATTGCCTATCTCCGTATTCCGCTCTGAAGACATTCACCACCTATCTTGTAATCCTCCGATCGGCAGTAACATCAAAGTGGATGTACCGACCACCACAGCACAGCCCATCAAATTTTCCTACCTCACCAATGCGAAGTGGACTTCGAATTCAGATATAAAACCAGCACCCAGTCCAATTATACGATTACCGGCTGGCTCGAGACACCGGAATATTTGCTGCATCGTGGACCTATGCCACGACCTACCAGGTTTCATTCCGGATCAAATGCGGGTTGGTGGAAGTCTCCGGCTGGAAGTGACTGGTCAGATGATCAGGTCTTTTCCACTCGGTATCTCCTGACTGCGATACACGCCGGCGTCCCAGCTTTTCAGCCAGGTCAGCCAGTTATACTTCAGTATTGCTAACCACTTCCGTTGCTTCCGTAGATTACACCTTTTCACGGAATAAAAGGATCGGGGAGCTTCAAGTCCATTCCGAACTTTTCGAATAATACCTTATACCTTGAATCACTTGAACCGGGTACAGATTACGATTGGCTGGTCATAACAAGGTGTACGCCCGCGCAATATGTCTGGTCTGAATCGCAACGTTTTCGATACTGGCCTGCACCGGCTTCTCGGCGTCCGAATTAGCGGTCACCAACCGGGCTGAAGAATCGCTCTAGCGGTCATTAATTCCGTCTCCACCGGGGAAGCTTACCAGTGGCGCATCCGCCAGCCTGGCACGCGACCTGGGAAGAACTGCCGGCGACCACTGCAACCACGCAAGTGTTTAATGGCCTGAAAGCCGGTAAAACCTATGAGCTGGCATGCCGGGTCTATTGCGATGCATCCAACGCAATTTTCAGCGACTGGTCAGATCCCATTACGACCATGACGCTGGCGGGCTGCCCCATGCCGACGATCCAGGACTTCGAAGTTGTTGAAGAAGGTTATACCAAAGCCCTGGTCCGCTCCAGGATCCAGCTGATGCGATACATGTTTCAGTATGCACGTTCTTCCTTTCTGGGGTTATATTCCTACCGATGAACTATCCGATCCATCCATTGAATTGGTGCGCCTCGCCATGGATGACGAATACCTCCTGCAAATGCGGGTGAAGTGCGGTAACCAATGGAGTCCCTGGTCTCGTGATCTGAAATTTCACACCAAAGCATGCGGCGAACTGTTTCCTTCTAACTTGTCCGCCACCGCTCCAGCATCCGGAACCCTGCAGTTTCAGTCAACCAGAATGGAAACTACAACAGCTCTCGAATGGAAATACAGTCAGTAGTTGTCCAACCGACGGAGTCATTGGTAGAAACCAGAAAACCGATGGTGACGGTGACTGGCCTCATAACCGGATCCGCTTACTTTTGGTCTGTTCGTGCCAGCTGTCCCGGAACAATTGGATGAAATCCCTGGACAGAACTGGGTTTCCGGTCCTAGTACCGTCACCCTCTGCGATCCGGCCCGTCCTTCCGACCTCTACGCCGAAATGGTTACCCAAACCTCTGCACGGCTGAATTGCTCCCTACCCCTGACTTCTGTATTTGAATATCAATACCGCCAGGCCGGCAGCAATACCTGGCTTGATGCACCTTCCTCCCCGGTTACTTTTACTGACATTTCCGGTCTGGATCCGCACCGAGTAAATGAATTTCGCTATTTTTGACTGTATAGATAGCCAGAGCGATTGTCAGCATCCAGACATTTCTTACCCCAAAACCGGAAGATCCCTGTAATCCACCATCCATTCAGCAACTTCGGGCTGATCCCGTCAGCACAAACATGGCCAGGTATCCCTGTCACAGTTCAGGCGGATGCCTATACCTTCCGGTACAAACGGCTCACCAATCCGACCTGGAACACGCAGGCAACGATTTCAACCCCCAGTGACCTGCTGACCAATCTTTTGGAGGATGAAGAATACGAGGTCCAGTGCCAGCTTACCTGTGGAAATACGAACAGTGCCTGGTCCCTATCCTATTATTTTCGCACCGAGGCAGGACCCTGTGCTGAACCATTGCTGTCAGACTTACAGGTTTTGAATTCCGGCGACTCGGCCGTACGGGTCAATGCCACTTCTATGCGGAAGGTTACCAATACCGCATCCGCTGTTCAGACGATTTTATCTGGCAATACTTTCCGGGAGATGAGGAAGGCATTGGCCTTGACCAGCGGTCTCCATGCCAATACGGAATACCATCCAATGCCGCGTGTCTTGTGCCCGGCGGATTCAGCGCCTGGAGCCCGGAGTTGAAATTCCGGACGCTGGAAGCTATCAGGCCCGAGGAGAAAGAAACCTCCGGTACTGGTCGACCCTGCAGCACTCCGGATACCAGCCAGATGCAGGTGGTACGCATAGGACCTGATTATGCCACCATCCACACCACCTACTTTTCCGAAAAAGGATTTCAATTCCGCTTCCGGCGGATGGAGGACAATACCTGGAATGTCCGGCCGGCCATCAAATCCCCGGATATGACGGCAACTCCTCTTAGTCCGGGTACCACCTATTATGTGTCTATGCGCGCAGGTTGCATGCAGGGGATTTCCGATTGGTCTGAAGCCCTTCCTTCTTCCACCACCACTGCGTGTAGCGGTTCCAACGCCTGATGACCTCGAGGTTATCGCTGAAGGCACCAATGCAAAGATCACTTGTAATTCCTGGAAGGAGTCGCCGAATACCAATACCGCTTTTCCTGCAGAACGATTCAAGCTGGATGCGCATGAATGCTCAGACAACAGCTACCATTGAACTTAAGAACCTGCCTTCCGATACCTCCATCGTATTTCAGGTACGGGTATCCTGTGGTGAGACGATCAGTGATTGGTCCGAATCCGTCACCTTCATCACTGGAAGTACTACGGCTCTTTCCCGATTCGAAAACGATACATGGCAGGTAAACCCCAATCCCGGTCGCTGGAAGTATCCGGATTGATCTGCGGGCATCCTGGGTCCGGTACAGTTATCCTGGTACCGAATAGACGGAAGTCTTATCCAACAGGAAATTGTGGCTGGGGGACAGCATCACACTTTGCGAACACCTTCATCACCTGGCATTTACCTCTTGCATCTGTTGACGCCAACTCCATCAGGGCGTCAAGCGCATCGTGATCCCATTGATGCTGCAATATTCTGGCTTAAACAGCCAGACTGTTTACCGATTATTTCACAACCCTTAACCCATCAGGCCGGCACGCACAATGCCGGCTTTTTTATTGAAAGGGAAGCAATCATCTTGCAGTGGATTGAAATGCTAAAGGATCGGCTATGACGGAGCCTCGCGGACAGGGTGTCGACCACCTGGACCGTATTGATTACGGCTGGCTGGTTAGTCATCTGGAACCCGGCCATGATCAAGCCGGAAACGCCCCCTAACAGGAATAAAAGGTGTCCGATTTTGGGCCAGATAAAAGGTGTCGATGACTTCATACCAAACATTAATTTCTACACAAACAAAGTCTAACTGTCATCCTACCATCAACAAATCTGAATACCAGTACCAGAAAATACCGGATTGAATAAGTGGTCTGGTAACTTAATTTAGTGTCCACAAAAGTTGCCATTCTAAATCAAATCCTATTGAGCACTTTACATTTAAAATTCAACATTGCTTCTACCTCCTCTCCGGAGAAAATCACCTATGTCCGTAAAGTCTTTATTCCTCTGCGCAAAACTGTGGGTACTCGTGGATTACTCACTCAAAATCTCCTAACTTAGTTTCATGCAATTGCCGAACCGGATATTTTTGCTATTCTCATCGCGTTGACCTGGTCAGTACCAGCAGCAGCCTCCGGTGGACTTTGCCACCCAGGTCAAGCTTCCATTTTGAATAAAGGAATGCATCATCTGCCACGGTGAGGTCAAAAAACAAGGCAATTTCAGCGTGCTCTTTTCGGGGAGGAGGCTCTTGGCCAGCTAAATCCGGGGCCTACGGCATGGTCGTTCCAGGCATCCTGAGTCCAGTGAAATGATCCTCCGGCTGGACCTCAACAGATCCCGAAGAACGCATGCCCTACGAACACGATGCCCCGCCACAGGAACAAATCGGTTGCTTACGCGCTGATTAGGAAGGAGCACAATGGGTGAACATTGGGCATCAATCCATCCGGGAAGTAACCCTCGCCAATGGCTTCTGACGATTGGGTTACGAACGATATCGATAAATTTATTCTCAGGTCAGCCAAAGAACAAGGCTGCAGGTGTCTCCTCAGGCCGATCCGGCCACCCAGGCGCGCTGGTGAGCCTGGACCTGATCGCTATCCTGATGAAGGACCAGCCACCGTTCGCTACCTGGCCGATCCTTCCGGAAGCCAATTACCAGGCGATGGTTGACTCTCACTTCGTCACCCCATTACGGTGAAAAATGGACCATGTGCCGGACCTCGCTCGTTATGCCGATACCAGGCTACGAACGCGATGACTCGCGCGACATCTGCGCTACCGCGACTGGCTCATCCGCATTTAACGCGGACAAGCCGTACGATCAATTCATCACCGAACAAATCGCCGGCGATCTCCTTCCTCATCCATCCGAAGATCAGTACATCGCCACGGCTTTTCATCGCAATACCATGACTAATGACGAAGGGAGGCACTGACAATGAAGAATTTCGCGTCGCTGCCGTCCTGGACCGGGTCAACACCACCTGGGAAGCCTTGCTGGGCACCACCTTCGCTTGTGTACAATGCCACAGCCATCCCTACGACCCCTTCCGCCACGAAGACTATTACCGCTTCATGGCCTTCTTCAATGATACCCGCGATGAAGATACCTATGACGATTATCCCCGCTTACGGCATTTTGACAGCCTGCAGACGGCGCAATACCAGCAATTGAACCAATGGATGGATACGTATCAAAACCAAAAACAAGCTATTGACCACTTCATTCAAGCACCTGGCAACCCGCCTACAATTCATTTGCGTTGCGATGATTTTAGCAACCAGAGCTCTCCGATACCAAATGGCTGGCCATGCGCAATCACAGCAGCGCCCGGCTCTCCCATGTTTACTTGCACAATAACGAAAACCTCGTCTTGCGGGTGGTATTACATCGTCCTGGCGGAATCTGGCGCATTCATCTGGACCAACCAGACGGGCCGGTGATCGGTACGCTAAATCTCAATGCCTTCCAGGGCAAAACGAGGCTGGATCATTCATGAGATGCCCATAATGCCGGTGGAAGCTGTCATCCGATCTTTACTTCACCTACGATAATGCATCACTGCAAGATCCGCTGGCAACCGGTGTGCGCTTTGACTGGTTTTATTTCACCAATGCCTTCCGGGTAATCACCAGCCTGGCTATCAGGAGGCCAGGGATGAATATTGGTCACTGGTCAATGCACCGATGGAGACTACACCCATCCTGATGGATAATCCACCTCCCATGCCGCGTCACCCGCATTTTCGAACGCGGCAGCTGGCTGAGCCTCGGGATACGGTATCTCCGGGACCCGCATCATTGAATCCATTTCAGAAGGAGCGCCTGCCAACCGGTTGAGGCTCGCCCGGTGGATGACCGACCCGGAAAATCCTGCTTGCCCGTACATTGGTCAACCCGGTTGTGGAACAACTTTTTGGCTTTGGCCTCGTCGAGACTTTGGAAGACCTGGGTAGTCGGGTGCCGTGCAGTCATCCCGCATTACTGGAGTACCTCTCCTGGCAATTCATCCACGACGATGCCTGGAGTATGAAAAAATTACTGCGTACGATCGTGCTTTCTTTACCTACCGGCAGGATTCACACATCAGCGAATCTCAGGCTGGCAGCCGATCCTAAGAACAAATACCTGGCTCGCGGTCCCCGTCTGCGTCTCACGGCAGAACAGATTCGCGATCAGGCACTGGCGCGGTGCGGAGTCCTAACCCGGAAATGTACGGTCCTCCGGTCATGCCTTACCAACCCGACGGCATCTGGAACTCACCTTACAGCGGTCTGAAATGGAACAAAAGCAAAAACCAAGAACAATACCGCCGTGCCCTATACACCTATTGGAAAAGGACCGCTCCCTACCCTTCGATGATTGCTTTTGACGGCGTAGGGCGTGAAGTGTGCTCGGCCAGACGCATCGTCACCAATACGCCCCTGCAGGCTCTGGTTACCCTAAACGATTCGGTGTACCTGGACCTTTCCCGCAAACTGGCTGATCGGGCGGCGCAGAATGCCAGCCAGAAAGAAACTCAGGTAGCCAGTGCGTACACCATCATGACCGGGCAACCCATCAGCCAGGCCAGTCTGACCGCATTGGTAGCGCTTTTCGAACAGGGTAAGGCCGCCTATGAACTCGACCCGGAGCTGACCCGGCACATGTGTGGAACGGTTGAACCCGATTCCGATTATGCCTCCTTGGTTCTGGTAGCCAACGCCATACTTAACCTTGATGAAGTCATCACTAAAAGCTGATCCGGATGTCCCATCGTAAACACAAACTCTTCCAGGAAGCACAGCACGCAGTGTTGATGCAGCGCACCCGGCGGACCTTTCTTCGTGATTCCATGCTGGGATTAGGAAGCCTGGCGCTGGGATCATACGCCTGGCTGCCATTCCGGAACAACGCCAAACTTGTTTGACCCCGCCAATCCGTTGGCGCCTAAATCTGCCTGCAATTTGCTGGCAAGCAAAATCGGTGATCTACCTGCATATGGCCGGAGCGCCCTCCCCAGCTGGAACTCTTTGACTCACAAACCCGGCTCTTTAAACTCGATGGTTGACTGTCCGCCCTCTTTCCTGGAGGGTAAGAAATTTGCCTTCATCCGCGGCGTACCTAAATGCTGGCTCTCCAGGCCAAATTCGCCCAATATGGAGAAAAGTGGGACCTGGCTCAGTGAAACCTTCCCCATCTGTCGAACACCGTGGACGATCTGGCCTTCCTGAAGGCGGTATCCACAGATCAGTTTAACCATGCTCCCGCTCAACTCCTGATGCAGACCGGTAGTGCCTGCCTGGGCCGCCCAGCATGGGATCCGGGTAACTTACGGACTCGGCACCGAAAACAGTGACCTGCCCGCCTTTGTGGTGCTGATATCGGTGGCAACAATCCCGATGCCGGCAAGTCCATCTGGGGTAGTGGCTACCTCTGCCTCGGTGTACCAGGGTGTACAGTGCCGCTCTGAAGGGAGATCCGGTCTTATTTCTCGATAGACCCGATGGCACATAACCGCAGATCTGCGCAAAGCTTCCATCGAGGCCATCAACAAGGTCAATCAATCTTCCTTTGATGAATACGGCGATCCCGAGACATTAGCCGCATCTCCCCAGTACGAAATGGCCTACCGGATGCAGATATCGGTGCCGGAGGTCATGGACATCTCCAAAAGAACCTGATACACATTCACACCATGTGGCACGGAGCCCGGTAAAGCGAGTTTTGCCAACAACGTGTTGCTCGCCCGCAAACTGGTGGAGAAAGGCGTTCGTTTTGTCCAGCTTTATGACTGGGGCTGGGACATGCACGGCACCGGAATGAACGAGTCCGTAGACTTTGGCCTCAAACGCAAATGCGAACTTACGGACCAGCCGGTGGCAGCCCTCCTGATGGATCTCAAACAACGCGGTTTACTCGATCAGACGCTGGTGGTCTGGGGCGGAAGTTTGGCCGCACCCCGATGGCCGAAAACCGGGAAGGCAAAGCCAATCCCTTCAAAGGCCGCGACCATCATGGCGACGCATTCACGATGTGGATGGCCGGCGGTGGCATCAAAGGCGGCTCATCCTATGGCGAAACCGACGAATTCGGCTACGAACCCATCGCCGGTAAAGTGAACCCGCACGATATCCAGGCGACCATACTGCGGTGCTGGGCTTCGACCATGAAAAGTTGACCTATGACTCAGGGCCGGCCGTTCCGGTTGACGGATGTAGAAGGGAAGGTGATTGAGGCAGTGGTGGCCTGATAAATCGATATTAAGATGTACGGAACTTGTACGTAGCATGTTTGTTATGTACGTAATTATTCCGTACATTTAATTAAAATTACCTGGAAATGGATGCTCTTACAAAGAAAAAAGGTGATAGCAGGGTCGAAATTAGAGTCAGTTCTGATGATAAGGAACTCTATGAGTATGCAAAATCCTTGATGGGTTTTACATCTTTTTCTGAGTTTGTCCGGCATATCTTAACAAAAGAATCAAAGGCAATCATAGAGGAAAAAAATAGGATCCTTGCATCTGAACGGGACAAAGCAATATTCTTTAAAGCTTTAATGGGCAATGAAGAACAACCAAATGATGCCCTCCTGGAAGCTATAAAATATCATGATGCTTTAATAAACCCTTAATTTTGAAGATTCTACCCTATAGCCCTCAATTTATCAGGGACAAGTTCGACTGTGGCAAATCATCGTTGAATAATTACATTCTAAGAAATGTCACAAAAGATGTAAAAGCAGGAGCTTGTACCTGCTTTGTCATCATTAATGACAATAAGGAAGTCATTGGCTACTATACCTTATCCACTGAAAGCATCCCAAAATCAGATGCCCCGCTTGAATATCAAAAGAAGATAAATTATCCTTACCTACCAGTCATTCTATTAGGCCGGTTAGCTGTTGATAAAATGAGTTTGGTAATGGTTACGGTAAATTAATGTTGATCAATGCATTAAAGCAGAGCCTGGATGTAGCCAAAAATCAAATAGGTGCCGTAGCGGTAGTTGTAGATCCAATTGACGGAGAGGCAGTTGCATTCTACACGAAATATGGATTCACTTTACTCCCAAACAGTGGAAGAATGTTTATGACCATGAACAAAATTGAAACTGCTTTTCATCAAAGAAAAACAGAATAAAAGATAAAATCACAACATTGACCATGGATAACTTTCGTATTTACCGGATGAAAGTTTCGGCATTTATCAACCGGCCACGGACAGCATTAAAAAGATAACCCATGGATGATACACTTAAGATAGGAATGGCCCAAATCGCGCCGGTTTGGTTGAATAAACATCTGACCATCGCTAAAATCAAGGACTACATCACAAAAGCCGGTAACGCCCAATGCGAATTCTGGTATTCGGTGAAGCGCTCCTGCCCGGCTATCCTTTTTGGCTCTCTGCTGACTCATGGCGCCGATTTCAACGCACCGATGCAAAAGGAAATCCATGCGCATTACCTTCGAAACGCCATCCAAATCGAATCGGGAGATTTGGATGAAATCTGCGACCTGGCCAGGAAATACCAGATGGCCATCTACCTGGGCACCATCGAACGCGCAAAAAATCGCGGAGGCCACAGCCTCTACTGTTCCCTGGTATATATTGATGAAAAAGGACAGATCAAATCCGTACACCGGAAACTGCAACCTACCTACGAAGAACGGTTGGCCTGGTCGCCCGGTGACGGCAATGGATTGCAGGTCCATCCATTAAAAAGCTTTACCCTGGGCGGATTAAATTGCTGGGAAAACTGGATGCCTTTATCCAGGACAGCACTTTATGGATTAGGGGAAGATCTGCACATTGCGGTTTGGCCTGGTTCCGAAAACAATACCGGTCGACATCACCCGCTTCATCGCCAAAGAGTCCCGCTCCTTTGTGGTTTCCGTATCTGGATTTATGACCAAACAAGATTTTCCAGAGGATACGCCTCACTTAAGAGCAATAATAGAAAATGCACCTGCAATCCTGGCAAACGGGGGATCCTGTATTTCCGATCCGGATGGGAATTGGATCGTTTCACCGGTCACCGACCGGGAAGAATTGATCGTCGCTACGATTGACTTTAACCGCGTCCTGGAAGAAAGACAGAATTTTGATCCGGCTGGTCATTATTCCCGACCCGACATCACCAAGTTGACGATCAACCGGGAACGGCAATCCATCCTCGATGTGAATGATTGATTCCAAAATGGACCATGATGGGTATCAATTAGGAATTCAGCCCTATCTTTATTCCAATAATTGAAGTAATAACTTAGTGAACAATTACCATGGATAACTCCCGTATTTACCGGATGAAACTCTCTGGCGTTTATCCTCACTACATTGCCAAAGCGGAAAAAAAAGGCCGTACCAAAGAAGAAGTGGATGCCATCATCTGCTGGCTGACCGGCTACGACCAGGAATCCCTGCAAAAGCAGCTCGATGAAAAAAATGATTTCGAAACCTTTTTTGCCCAGGCTCCGGCCATGCACCCCAACCGGTCTAAGATAACCGGCGTCATCTGTGGTTACCGCGTCGAAGACATCGAAGATGACATCGTCCAGAAAGTCCGTTACCTCGACAAACTCATCGATGAATTGGCGAAGGGAAAAAAGATGGAGAAGATTTTGAGAGCGTAGGCAGTACTCAGTATCCAGTATTCAGAATTGAGGATATTCGGGAGTACCGCCTGACAGGATCGATATTTTATTCGTTGATCTATTCGTCCTGATTAATAAGTTGATTTAATGCTTTCCTCTTATTCTGATTTGCCAAAATCAGGTCATTGATTTCAGCAATAACAGCATCCATCCCTTCATTTGATTTTATTTGTTCCCTCATGTGCTCAACATTGTTTCGATAGGTACCGAAGTAAAACATGCTCACGAAGATCTGATTTTTTGAAGATGCAAGCCTTTGCGGAAATATTTTCATCGCTGAGTTCACCTCAATGCTTGTCATACTGGTCTTCCATAGGCACAAATTAACGGGATACCAAAGATAACGCCTCATGATGGTACCATGTCGCAGGGACACCAGATTGATGGAAAGTAAGAATGCTTTATGGAGGATAAGGTCACCACATTGTCCACAGAATCATGACCTGGTTCCCAGGTCCACAACCGTAACGGCACCCCGCATCGATGCATTTTGAATGATACGATGCTGATTTGAAAGGTTGATGAAATGAAACAACACCAGCCGGTGCCTGCTGGGACCAGGACTTCCCACGTGCTGGAGGCCCAATCCCATCAACACCGGCCCGGTATCGCACTGGCAGGATGGCCAAGATCAAACGCCGCAGGTCTGGATCAATCGTAGCTCTGCCTTAACAAATCGATGGTATGCTTCAGAGGAGGCAGCGATAAGGTTCAATTTATGGTTCAAGCAGACTGAATTCATCAAATTGCCACCATGAGCTGCCCAGTACCGTCTCAGCGGTGAAAAAGCCCTCACGGGTTTCATCCAAATTACCGGTGGCGTTCCAGCAAATACCCGCATGAAAGACACTATTTTGAGGAGCAAACTAGAATGTGGCAGGAAAGATCAAAACATCTAAAACAGATCAATATTTCGCGATGACCCAATGCAGCGTCAATCCAATTTGCGTCCAAAAATAACCGTATATCGGGTTGTTCATCCGATGCTTCCAGTCTCCAAAAACCTGACGTGGTCCGTGAAATGTTTTTTGAAGGGAAAAGGAGCACCCATAGCCACAGGTTTTTCAGGAGGGCTGGACGCATCCATCAGTTTTAGAATCCAACATTGAGTCATTCTGCCGTCATGGCAAACAGTACATTTGAATTTTTCATGGTTTTTGATTTGACAGTGAACCACCTCACCATATTCTTAAAGATGGTGAATGTCTTGGCTTTGCAATTTCTGATCCTTTCGCAGGAGTTTCCACAAATAGATTTCGGTGAAGCAATGAACGAATTAGTTGATCTCACTCTTCGATTTCCGATCCAAATGGGCAAAACTTTGATACCAGGCCGGTGCTTTCTGCCTTGCTCGCCAATTTTCCGGGCAATTTCACCGGCTCCAAAAATTGTCGAATGCCGCTCACCCATATTTTCGTAATTAGATAATAGGTCCTTAACAGATCATCGATATCACCTACTTTGACTTATCCCTTTCGGCCGATATTCCGGCAGGATCATAGGACAAGGACTCCGCGACCAGATTTTCTTTGGAACCGAATTTCCGTAATATGGTCCGGGTGGTCACCCCGGCATCCTGGGCAATCATCTCCAACGTGATCCCGTTGATCGGATACTGCATCCAAAGCCGTCCTACCGCCTTAATGATCCCGATTTTGTTCTCTTCGGCCTTCTTGTTTCTGTTTTTGTTGTTGTAATGCGTCTTTCCGGAATTCATGTCACCAATATAGACATTAATTTTATTCATGTCAATAACTATGACATGAATATTTTTTACGTATCCCATTTCTCTGTTCTTGGTTATCGTATTCACGCACCTCCCTTCCTTTACCCCAGAAAAATGATTTGGCAATTTTATATATTGACTGCACTTAACCGTAACCAAAATGACAACCCTTGTTCCGAAATTCAGCAGGTATGCGATCCTTTTACTCTGCGTCATTTTTTCCGTATCCCTGGATTATGCACAAGCTACCCTGGTTGAAAATGCTATCCCCCGCTCGCGTATTATTCTTCTTAACAACCATCCGGAAGAGCGAACGGCTGCCCTGTCCTGCAGGACTTTATCAAAAGATCAGCGCCGCAGAACTGCCCATCCTGGCAAATAACGAATCCCTGCGCCCCGGTGATATCGTCATCAACAATGCCGATGGAGATGCCGCACTGACCGAAGATGGATTTCACCTGACCTGTTCGGTCAATGGACTTTCAATTTCTTCTGCAGGATGGAAAAGGGGTCATTTATGGCGCCGTAACCCTGCTCGAGCAATACCTTGGCGTGGATTACTTCGGTGAATTTGAATCCAATTATCCCCAACAAAAAACCATCATGCTACCGGCGATTGACCGGATGGAAAATCCGGCCTTCCGGTACCGGCAGTCGCAAAACTATGCCTTGTCTACCGACACCGTCTACCGCCTCTGGAACCGGTTGGAAATGCCTACCGACGTATTCGCCGCCGGCTATTGGGTACACACTTTCGACCGGCTGTTACCTCCGATGTCTACGGCAAAACCCACCCGGAGTATTATGCCTATTTCAATGGATCACGCCATCCCGGCAAAGCCAGTCAGTGGTGCCTGACCAATGATGAAGTCTTTGAGCTGGTATCCCGGCGCATCGACTCCATCTTCAAAGCCAATCCCGGTAAAAACATCATCTCTGTCAGCCAGAACGACGGCAACTTTACCAACTGTACCTGCGACCAATGCAAGGCCATCGATGATTACGAAGGTGCTTTATCGGGTAGTGTCGTCACCTTCCTGAACAAACTGGCTGCACGGTTCCCGGACAAGGAGTTCTCGACACTCGCCTACCTCTACACCATGCAACCGCCAAAGCACATCAAGCCCCTGCCCAATGTCAACATCATGCTGTGTGACATCGACTGCAACCGCGAAGTGTCCCTGACAGAGAATGCATCCGGCCGTGAATTTGTGAGAGCCATGGAGGGATGGTCGGCCATCTCAGATAACATCTTTATCTGGGATTACGGGATCAATTTTGACAATTACGTGTCCCCTTTCCCGAATTTTCACATCCTGCAGGACAACATCCGGCTGTTCAGGAAAAATCACGCGACGATGCATTTCTCCCAGATCTCCAGCAGTCGCGGCGGTGATTTCGCCGAGTTACGGTCTTATCTGGTGAATAAACTGATGTGGAACCCGGAATTAAACGTGGATTCACTGCTGCACCACTTTCTCAACGGCTATTATGGACCAGCCGGCTTTTCTATACGAATACATCAAAGTGATGGAAGGTGCCCTGCTGGGCAGCGGCATAAGGCTTTGGATCTACGATTCACCTGTTTCACACAAATCAGGGATGCTAAAGCCTGAACTGATGCGCCGTTACAAGCTGTTTGACAATGCTGAGCAAGCGGTAAAGTCCAACCCAACCTATCTGATGCGCGTACAGCGCTCCCGGCTGCCCTTACAATATGCCGAACTCGAGATCGCCCGGACAGAAAATGAAAAAGACTATGCGGACATCAGTCAGAAACTGGACTTATTTGAATCCCGGGTCAAAGCATTCGATGTGCCCACGTTAAACGAACGGCGAAACTCCCCCGTCGATTATTGCGAACTGTACCGGCAGCGCTACATGCCTGCCGCCGAAAAAAGCATTGCACTGGGAGCCAGTGTAAATTATGCCCCCCTGCCCGGTAAAAAATACCAGGAAATCAGTAAAACCGCTCTGACCGACGGGTTGTTTGGCGGTTCGACCTTTGTGGAAAGCTGGGTAGGCTGGGAAGGCCAGGATGCAACCATCACCCTTGATTTGGGTACGGTCAAACCGGTGCATAGCATCGAAGCGGACTTTCTACACCAACTGGGTGCCTGGATCCTGCTACCCAAGAAAGTGACCTATTCCTACTCTACAGATGGACAGGACTTCACACCCTGGGAATCGCACACGATTCCGGAAGACCGTTCCGTGCAAGTTAAATTTGTCGGCATCAAAACAGAGATCCCGGTCCAAGCCCGTTATCTGAAAATCGATGTCGTGGCCACCAAGGAATGCCCCACCTGGCATTACGGTGTAGGTCATCCTTCGTGGTTCTTTGTGGATGAGGTGACGGTAAAGTGACGTTGACTTTTGGACTAATTGACTAAGATTGTGTCATCTAATCGTATCAACGCTATAAATTCCTGATTTAACTGCCAAGTAAAAAACACGGTGCCGCGAAGCCATGTCATGCTGAGCGAAGTCATGCTGAGCCGTGTCATGCTGAGCGGAGTCGAAGCAGAAGTCGAAGCAGGAGTCGAAGCAGAAGCAGAAGCCTTAATTTAACAGGATCTCAATTACCGGGATCTCAACCGGTGGCTTAACAACGGGCAAGATTAAATTCACATCACCTTCATTTGTCTCCTGATTAATCCAGTAACCTGTTGGCGCGGATATTTTAATCTCCGAAGCATCGTGTAAAAACTGTACATACTTTATTTTTCCTTTCATCCCTTTCAAGGTGAAATTCTGCAACGGATAATCCAGTAAATGAACGTAAAGCCTGTTCGTGGTAGGATTATAGGTCAATAAGGTATTGTCAGGGACTTCAAAACTATCCGGCGCCTGCGTACACCCATAAATGGATCTGCTGTTGTATTTCATCCATTCCCCCATTTTCAATAAAGCTTCTTCTGCCCGGTAATCTATGGTACCTCTGCCGGTAGGCCCGACATTTAACAAAAGATTACCTCCCTTGCTTACCGATTCAATTAACAACACCAATAATTGCTTATTGTCCTTCCAGGTCATCTCGTCCCTGTAATAGCCCCAGGAACCGCTAAAGGTCTGACAAGTTTCCCACGGAATTTTCTCCCCGTCATAGGTCGGCCATTCCTTGACTTTAAATTGTTCCGGGGTTGTAAAATCCCATCCTCCCCAATATTCTTTTAAATCCAGCCTGTCGTTCACAATGATCTCTGGTTGCAGTTGACGGACAAGTTTGATGAGTTCGACAGAATTCCAGTCATCCCTTCCTTTGCCATGTTCCCCGGTTGGAAAGGAATAATCCAGCCACAGGATATCAATTTTGCCATAATTGGTCAGTATTTCCGTAACCTGATTTTTTAAATACTCCCGGTATTTAGACATGTCCCGGTTTTTGTTCAGCTCCTTGTATTCTTCATCGCTGTTTGCGCTTAATGGATGATTCCGGTCTATGGTATATTCGGGATGATGCCAGTCTATGAGCGAATAATAAAATCCGATTTTCAGACCTTCTGCCCGGAATGCATCGACCCATTCCTTTAGCGCATCTTTACCATAAGGCGTATTGGTAACCTTATAATCGGTGTATTTGGAGTCAAATAACGTAAATCCTTCGTGATGCTTGGAGGTGATGACCGCATACTTCATTCCGGCTGCTTTGGCCAGT
>JACJYB010000007.1 GCA_020636355.1 Lewinellaceae bacterium
GTATAGAGGTCGGGTGTCTCAACAGTATAACTCGAAGTAACCCTCAGCGAAGCTCCATACCCTTCGCCAGGCACATAATGGGCAAATTTTACACTGGTATTGTTAAGCTCATAAGGTTTGTAGTAGGTCGTATTAAACGCCAAGAGTACATCCTGCCAAAACCAGGACGCCGGCTCGGAAGCTTCAGCCTGGGTTGCGGAATACCGGCGATGTTCCCCCGGTCCCCAGGTGAGGTAATAGACCGCCGTATCCGTATACAAACTATAGTAGGGGTTTAACTGATCCTGGTCTCCTCCCTGGTACAGGTATGCATCGATCTCTCCCCGGTTTTTTTGTCCTACAAACTCCAGGGATTCGCCCGTTGCACGCAGCGGTATCTCCTTTCCATTATGGATTAACTGGTATGCGTCTTCTGAAATGGAGGACGTTGGTATCCCGGCATTTTGCAGGGCATCATAGGAAATCCGGAATACGCCATCCCGGGCAATATCAAACGAAAAATAAGATTGACCGGGCACAATCCATTCGTTGCCCAGTAAAGTATCTGTGTCAGATATCATTTGGGAAGTGGCGCGGAAAGCGAAAAAAGCAAATAGGGTAAAGAACACCAGCCTTAGGGAGGTGGGTGTTTTGGATATAGGGGTGACTCGCATGTGAATTTGTAACTTGTTTCGTGTATTCATTCAAAAATACATAATCCCGGGGTGTTGTTAACAACGATTCTATGGGCAACTATTGGGAGCGGGCTGATCCTAGCAGGCTATTACTATTATTATTTCAATGCTGTAATGCAGTCCAAAACGCCAGAAATCAATCAAGCGCTTGAGCCTGTCACCCTGCTAATCTGTGTGAAGGACAACATCAAACAGGTAAAGCAAAACTTGGCCTCCTGGTGTGAACAAAACTTTCCGGATTATGAAGTCATCATCATCGATGATCATTCAACCGACGGTTTAAGTGTCTATCTGGAAACCATGCAGCCCGTGTATCCTAACTTGTGTTGTTATCCCGCGCCGGACGGAATTAAAGATGCCCCAGGTAAAAAAGCAGCCCTGCAATTTGGACTGTTGCAGGCCAGGAGTCCGTGGATCCTGATGACCGATGCCGATTGCAAACCGTCTTCCACGCTTTGGATTCAGCAAATGATGGATGCCCGTTCCCAGCCAAAGACACAGTGTGTCCTTGGCTACAGCCCCCTGCAAAAAACCGCTTCTCTGCTATCCCGGTGGATGGCCTTTGAGACATCCTGGGTGGCCAACCAATACCTGGGATTTGCCCGGAAGGGAGAAGCCTACATGGGCGTAGGCCGTAACCTGCTGATAAAACGAGATATTGCTCTGACCGCTGAACTGCACCTGGAAATAGCCAGCGGGGATGACGACTTTCTGGTGCAGGCCGTAAAACCCAATTGCATCGACATCTGTATACATCCACAAGCATGGACCCGGACTTCAGCTCCTGATAACTGGACTTCCTGGTGGAAGCGCAAAACCCGACACTCCCAGACTGCTTTCATTTATCCTGGGAAGATCCGGTTAAAACTGGCCTTAATAAGCGCTTCACTGGGGATATACTACCTGGGACTAATTACCCTGCTCCTCACTTGGCATGACTGGTGGACGGTGATGATTTGGATCTTATGCACAATGACCGTTTTGCCTGTTCGGTACCCTCTGATCCGGAAATTGGAAATCCCGCGATTTACCTGGTGGTGGGCAGAGCCCTTGTTGGTTCTGGCTTACGGACTGGTGGGATTTCGGATGCTGTTTCAATCCAGAAAGACCTGGAATTAACCGGAGAAAGACCATCGTGTGCGCCAATGATCAATACAGGTCAGGAGTCCTCCTGGGTGCTTTTTTACACGGAAATAATACCTGATCTCCGCCCCAAAGTAACTATTCCAAAAAGCTACTCCTGGAATCTTACTTCCCATAAAATTGATGCCTTTCTGCTGTACGATGGCTTTTTTAATGATCTCGTAATGCAGCCATTTATGGGCATTCCGTGGTTCTGAGGCATAATTCTGGCCGCTCAACATGGTGTACATCCACTGCTGATCTTCGTAATACAGCGTTGCCGCAAGAAATTCTCCGGAAGGATCCTTAGCACCAATCAGATCTCCCCAACGGTGTTTACGTAACTGCGTTACCATTCGCTCGATCAATGTTCGTGAAAAGGGTACTGCCGAGGATTGCCGTCGAAAGGATTGGGCAATCAATGCATAAAAAGTAGCTGTATCGATGGCCTCCAATGTAAATGCATCTTTGCTCTGATTCAGCTGCTGCCGGAGTTTCTTTTGCAGGCCTGCATGAATGTCGTCCATTGATCCGGACAATACAAAGGTTGGTTCCGCCGAAAATTGCAGATATGGATTAGAACCAATGGAATACGGCAGCGCGGGGTCCAATGATAAATGCACGTAATTGAATGCATCCAATCGCCGGGCTAATTCTGCTGTAGCTAAACCACTATCCACCCCTTCAGCAAACCAGGGTCCGGAATGCGGGGTCAGATAGGGCGTGGTAACGATGCGAAATCCCCATTTTTTCCGAAGCCGAATGGGTATAAATGCCTGCAGTTTACCGTCTTTCTCTAGAGCAATCACATCCCATTCACCCGGGCAGACGACCTCCATCCAGCTGGGTTTCAGAAAAAAGGGTACCTCCGGCTCTCCTTCGATGTATTGCAGTAATGTTTGATCAATCATGGGCGGTATACTTCGATGCATTGAATTTGTTCTGCTCCGAATCGCCTGAAATACGAAGCTACACCCGGAATGTTACTGCCCTCGAAATCAAAAATAAGATCATCCTTCAGCGCCCACTCTATCCCTTGCCATACCAGCAGACTATTGCCCTGGTTATTGGAAATGCGGGTATCCCGGAAGGCGGCCAGGTAATAGACGGAATCCGCGTCCGCTACGAAGAGGGCGCCAGCCATGATTTTGCCCTGCTCATCTGTCGTGAGCCATGCTTTTAGTCGGCCCGAACCCTGATATTCGTGGAGAATATTCATCATTGCCTGACGGTAGGCGGCCAGGTTCCCAACCCTGCGCTCCTCCAGATGCCCGATGGCCAGACGGATGAACGCTTCCCGATCGGTCACTTCGACAATCCGGTATTTACGCTGTGCCTGACGGATGTCCCGTTGTACGTTTTTGTCTAGCCTGGCAAAATGTTCTTCCGGCGTATGGCCCGGGCGGATAATGAAAGTGGCCCTGGGTTTATTGTGCATGCCTTGCCAGCGAAAAGGCAGGTCATGGGGTAGGGTATAATGCAGTTTCCAGCGAATGAATCGCACTCGCTGCCACGGCATCATCGCTTGTTGAACCATGTCCTGATACCCGTGTAAAAATGCATGAACCGGTCTTTTATCCGGGTCCTTAACCAGCAATGGTCCGACATAAGGCGTGAACAATGGCGTGTGTAAAAACCGGAATAGCCGGTACCGGTAACTCCATTGAAATGGCAGCGCAAAATTGAGTTGACCACTGCGATCAACGGCTATTGCTGCACTCCATCCATCATCTCCACATACCGTATCCAGCCAGTAAGGGTCCAGGTAAAGTGGTAAATCACCTCTCTCCCGGCAAAATTGGCGGTACTGCTCCCGGTAAGCCTTTAATTGGCTGCTGAAAGAGCTATCTTTGCCGAGAAGTGATTGGTTCATGAATTTGCAAATCCTGTTAGATTATTTTCCTGATCTGTCGGAACATCAACGCGAGCAGTTTGCCCGTTTAGGTCCTTTATACGCAGACTGGAATGCTAAAATAAACGTTATCTCCCGGAAAGATCTGGACCAATTGTATGAGCATCATGTACTGCATTCCTTGGCGATCGGAAAATGGATTCGGTTTAATCGTGGAAGCCGGGTTTTAGATGTGGGAACCGGAGGGGGTTTTCCGGGTATTCCCCTGGCGATTCTCTATCCGGAAGTGGAGTTTCATCTGGTAGATTCTATTCGTAAAAAGATCACTGTGGTCCAGGATATTGCAGAACAAACAGGTCTAAAAAATGTCACGGCTTACCAGGCTCGAGTAGAGACTTTAACGGAGAAATACGACTTTATTCTCGCCCGGGCTGTAGCAGAGACCAAACAATTGATCCAATGGACCCGCAAATTAATTTCGACCAAAGAGAAAAATGCCGTTCCAAACGGGTGGATCTTTTTAAAAGGTGGTTCCGTACGGGAAGAACTGAAAATGAATTTTAGAAATATGTACCATGAATTAACTCCCATTCAGGATATATTTCCAATGGAATACTTTGATGACAAATATATTGTCTACATCCAACGATAATAACAGGAAAAGCATTCCATAAAAAAATCCTGGATGGGCGTCTTTCTGGTCATACGCTGGGATCTTTAGATCACAATAGACAGGCATTCTACCAGGACCTAGCTATTAAGAATAATATACTTTGCATGTGTCTGTAATTAGATGATTTTGCCAGAATTAATACGAATAATAATAAATTTTACCGTGTGATGAAGAATGAGGCCAATACCTACGCATTAATCATGGCCGGGGGTGTCGGTTCCCGCTTTTGGCCAGCAAGCCGTGAAGTTTTACCCAAGCAATTTCTGGATATGATGGGCGTAGGCAAATCACTATTGAGGCTTACTTACGAACGCTTCCTGGATAGTTGCCCTGCTGAAAATGTTTATGTACTGACCCACGAAAAATATTTTGATCTGGTCTTGGAACATCTTCCGGAGTTGAAACCTCATCAGGTGATCACCGAACCATCCCGCAACAATACGGCTCCTTGCATCGCTTATGCATCCTTCAAATTACGGGAACTGGATCCGGAGGCTGTCCTGGTCGTATCCCCTGCCGATCATGTGATCTTAAAACCGCAGGTTTTTACGGAAGTCATAACCGCTGCCACCAGTTACGCTGCAGAAAACCCGGGAATCGTAACCATCGGTATCACCCCATCGCGGCCGGATACCGGCTATGGGTATATCCGGATGGGCACGGTTGAATCACCGGGTAAACATCCGATTATCCGGGTGGAAGCCTTTACAGAAAAACCAAATCATGACCGGGCACTAGCATACTTGCATTCCGGTAACTATGTTTGGAATGCCGGTTTATTTGTCTTTCGGGCTGCCTTTATGCAAAGCACCTTCCAAACACTTGCCCCCGAGATTTATCGGCATTTGAGTCCGGAAGTCATACCCTACAATACCCTGGGCGAGGCTGATGCCATCAAAGAGAATTATCCGTTGACCCCATCCATCTCCGTTGACTATGCCATTATGGAAAAATGTGCTTCAACATTTACGATCCCTGCAGATTTTGGCTGGTCTGATTTGGGTACCTGGGCATCCTTGTTCGCCGAACGGGTAAAATCTCCCAATAACAACGTCGTCGATTCGGAAATGCTGGACCTGGAAGAAGTACACAATTGCCTGATCCGCGTGCCGGAAGGAAAGTTAGGTGTAATCCGTGGATTGGAAGATTTCCTGGTCATCGATGAGCACGATGTGCTTCTTATTTATCCGAAAGACCGGGAGCAGGAAATCAAAGCAGTGACGCTTCGACTTAAAGAAAGGGGTCTGGATAAGTTTTTGTAGGCAACATTTGGCCTGATTCACTCGTTAACAAGCTGATTTACAGCGGTTAAACATTCGTTAAAAACCTTGCCATATAGCAATGGAATGATTGTATAACTGGCTTGACAACCAATAATTTAGGATAAAGCGGTGCAAAATCCCATTTTAACAAGCCGAAACTTTATGACTACTCAACCAGTCATAAAAGAGAATTTAGTGCGTAAATAGTATTTTAGCGCACGATTTGAATGAATCATCAAACCACGCTTAAACTGTTGAAAATGAAACGGATAGTTTTGAGTATGATGCTCGTTTTACTTGGCTCTCTAGCGATTAAGGCACAAAAGAGCATTGTGATCGACATCAATTACATTATGGAAAACCTGGATAGTTACAAAAAAGCCCAGGAGCAGCTGGACCAACTTTCAGCCTCCTGGCGTCAGGAGATCTCCGAAAAACAAGATCAAATCAAGGGTTTGTATAACAAATACCAGGCGGATCAGGTCCTTTTGAATGACGAAATGCGCCATCAACGGGAGGATGAGATTACCGCTCAAGAAAAAGGTGTCATGGAACTTCAGCGCAGCAAATTTGGACCTGAAGGAGAGCTCTTCCAAAAACGGAAAGAGTTGGTCCAACCAATTCAGGACAAAGTTTATGCGGCGATCGAAGAATATGCAACCAGCAGGGATTACGATTTGGTTTTTGATACTTCCGGTTCCATCATCTATGTGAATCCGACCTACGATAAAACCGAAGATATCCTCAAGAAAGTCCAGTAATGTACCAAAGCTGGATAGAGAAATTTTAATATTTTTGCACCGCTTTTGATAAAAACTTTAAATCTAACATTCCGATGAAATCATTTACAATGACTGCCATATTTGCCTTCTTTTGTTTTATTTCAGCCGGTGTGGCTCAGCAAAAGATCGCATTCATCAATTCAGCGATGATTCTGTCCGAGATGCCTGAGGTCAAATCCGCTGATACCGAAATGGAAGCCATGCGCTCACAGTCTCAAAAGAAACTGGAACAACGAGTGACGACCTGGCAAGGCAAGGTCCAGGATTTGCAACGTAAATCCCAATCCGGTGAATTGTCTCCCAAGCAACAAGCAGACGAAGAGGATCGCCTAACCCAGGAACAACAAGAAATATCCAAACTGGAACAAGACATGACCGAAAGTCTGCAGAAAAAACGCGATGAGCTTTTACAGCCGATTTACGATAAGGTCAACGAAGCCATCAAAGGTCTGGCTAAAGAGAAAGGATGGGATATCGTCTTTGACGCTTCTCCTGGTATATTGTATGTCAATGATGCCATTGATGCCACTGACATGATCAAAACCAAATTGGGGTTGAAATAATCCAATTCCAATCAAAAGATAATTTTAAGGCTTTCGGATCTTTCCGGGAGCCTTTTATTTTTTAGGCCAATCCAATAAATTACAGTTCATTGGACTAATAATCCAATGCTATCATGGAGATTACAAATTCAATTATCGGATTGGATGCCATCCTACTTTTGGGAGATCCCCGCTTACGTCAAGTTTGCGAGCCGGTGGTACCTGCTGAAATTGCTGCATTACAGCCCTGGTTTGACCGTATGCATCAATTAATCTTGTTGTTTCGCAAAACTTATGGCCGTGGGCGGGCGATTGCGGCGCCTCAGGTCGGCCTGCTTAAGCGGGTGGTTTGTTTGTACATCGATGAACCACAGGTATTAATCAATCCGACGTTTTCTCAACGCAGTGAAGAAATGTTCGAATTGTGGGACGATTGCATGTCTTTTCCAA
This sequence comes from Lewinellaceae bacterium, assembly GCA_020636355.1. GTDB lineage: Bacteria > Bacteroidota > Bacteroidia > Chitinophagales > Saprospiraceae > JAGQXC01. Next base: position 7,358 of record JACJYB010000007.1, read on the forward strand.
ATCTTATGGTTCGTCTGAAGCGGCATCATTCGGTCCAATTGCATTTCCTTGATCAATATGGGCAGTCACAAACCTGGAACCTGGAAGGAGACTTGTCCGAATTATTGCAACATGAATTGGACCACCTGGACGGCATACTGGCACTGGATTATGCCCGGAATGCCGATGATTTGAAATGGGTGGTGTGAACATGGTCGTGTTTTCGTATTGACGTGTTCTCGTGCGAATAGCGAGCAGCAAATAGCGTAAAACCTCCTAGATTATTCCTCTTCCGAAGCTCCTGCCGGTTTTACTTCCGGGTGTTCAGCAATGATGGTTCCCGTAGCCTGCTCCGAACCGGTGGTCGGTTTTGATTTAAATACTTCCCGATGGAACAGCAGTATACTGATAACTCCGATGGAGATTGAAGCGTCGGCAAGATTAAATACCGGTCGGAAAAATTCAAGGCGGTTACCTCCGATAAGCGGGACCCAGTCCGGCCAGATTGACCGGTACATGGGGAAATACAACATATCGACAACCCGTCCATAGAAGAACGGTGCATAGCCGCCTTCGGCTGGCAGAAACTCTGCGACCCCGCCATGATAGGATGATTCGGAGAAGAGTAAACCATAGAAAGCGCTGTCCAGGATATTACCGATGGCCCCCGCCAGGATGAGCGAAAAACAAAACACCAGTCCAAAGCGAAGATGATGTCCGATCAGCCATCGTAAAATATAGATCAAAAAGCCAACTGCTATGATGCGGAATATGCCCAGAGCCAGCTTGCCGAAGCTACCTCCAAATTCCAAGCCAAAGGCCATGCCAGGATTCTCTACAAAATGAATGCGTGCCCAATGAAAACCAAGGATGTTAAATTCATCCCCGATATTCATATGCGTTTTAACCCAAAACTTAAAGGTTTGATCGAGGATCAGCACCCCTGAAACGGTGAGGATAACCCACCAAACGCGCTTGCGAATAACGTCTTTAGTGATTTCCAATCGATATGATTATGGTGCTGTCTTTTAATGTTTGATTAGCGGCCGCCATTCTTCTTGGCTTCAATGGATAGGGTGGCATGTGGTACGGCTCTCAAGCGCTCTTTCGAGATCAGTTTACCGGTTTCGCGGCAAACACCGTACACTTTATTCTTGATCCGGATCTTGGCATTCTCCAGATGTTGGATATGTTTTTGCATCCTGCTCGCCAGCGTATTGATATGCTCCGTTTCCATGGTTCCCAGTCCGTCATCCAGTCCCTTTATCTTGGCATCCGGATTGTCCGCCATCTCTTCCAACTGAGCTTGATAAAACTTCAATTGCGAACGGGCTTCATCCAATTTTTCATCTATAAGCTGTCCAAATTCCTGAAGCTCTTCGTCGCTGTACCGGGTTTTGATCTTTTCGTATGCCATGACGTTCAGCGGTTAAACAATTTCCGACGAGGTGCAAAAATAGGATTTTTTATTCAATGTGAAGAAGGATGCTTACCCATTGATTGCAATTCGCTTTTTCATATTAACATATTTTGGCAAGTGTTTTGTCTTAAGACAGATGCATCATTGCGACGAACCAGGGCTATCGGATAACCAAAACCAGTCTCAGAAAAACGTGTGGATCTTAAGAATCCGAATCGTCATCTTCCGATAGCTTTGGTTTTTTGGTAAGCGCATTCGATCGCGCTGCATCGTACTCCTGGCGGTTTCTTGCCAGATCCATTGCCAAATAAACCGCTGCACGGTATGAGGAAGCGTCCGCTTCATTTTTACCCGCCAAATCAAAAGCAGTACCATGTCCGGGCGAAGTTCTGACTACTGGCAGTCCTGCGGTAAAATTCACCCCGGTGGCAAAAGCCATGGTCTTGAATGGAATCAAACCCTGATCGTGGTACATGGCCAGGATTGCGTCGAATTTTCGATGGGATAAACTACCAAAAAATCCATCGGCCGGATACGGGCCCATGACCAGGTGGCCTTCGGACTTGAACCCATGAATAACCGGAATTATAGTGTTTTTCTCTTCATCACCCATCAGGCCATCATCACTAGCATGGGGATTTAAGCCAAGCACCGCAATCTTGGGTTTTTCGATGCCAAAATCGCGTTGCAGTGCGTGAATCAGAATATTCAGTTTATTGCGCAATCGTTCAGGAGTAATCATTCCGGGCACCTCCTTCAGGGCTACATGATCGGTAACAACACCGATCCGTAGAGCTCCATCCACCATAAGCATCAGGTTTTCCGGAGCTTCAAAAGCCTGAGTAAGAAAATCAGTGTGCCCCTTGTAGGGGAAATTAGCCAATTGCATGGCTTGCTTGTGGATTGGGGCGGTTACCAGTGCATCCAGAAAACCATCCTTAAGATCCCGCACTGCTGCATCCAGCGAAATGTAAGCGTATTTTCCACCTTCCTCATTTACCTGACCCAGGGTGATGTTTACATTTTCATTCCAGCAGTTGACAATATTTATCTTTCCAGGCTGCAGGTTTTCAGCATTGCGAAAATTGACCAAAGGAAGATCTTGTCCTTTCAGGATGTTTTTGTGGTACGATACAACCTTGGACGATGCATAAATGACTGGAATGCAATAATCCAGAAGCCGGAAATTGGAAAAAGTCTTCAAAATCACTTCCAGGCCAATGCCATTAATATCTCCTGCCGTTAATCCAATTCGGGTTAGTTGCATAATACGGGTTAATCGGTTAGATGAAGAAATGTACCTTTGCGCGTGCGAAGATACCAAAAAATTGAGCACGGGGTGAAAGCCAAAAAATACCTGGGGCAACACTTTTTACACCAAAGATCGACTGCCGAAAAAATAGTTCGGTTGCTATCTGAACTTCCGGAGTCTGCTCTGGTCGTTGAGGTTGGGCCCGGTCATGGAGCCTTAACGGAACATCTCGTCCATTCGGTACACAAACCCATCCTACTGATCGAGACCGATCAGGACTTAATCGAAGAGCTCAAGCAGAAGTATCCGCAATGCCAGGTCATCCACGCAGACTTTTTGAAATTGGATCTGGCCACCCTAACGGGCGGTAGAACCATGCAGGTCATCGGTAATTTTCCATACAATATTTCATCTCAGATCGTCTTCAGAATTCTGGATTATGTCCAATACATTCCAGAGGTTGTCGGTATGTTCCAGAAAGAAATGGCCGACCGGATAGCCTCAAAACCAGGAAGCAAATCCTATGGAATCTTGTCCGTCCTGACACAAGCCTGGTATCAGGTGGAATCCTGTATTACCCTATCTCCTGGGCACTTTGTTCCGCCACCAAAAGTTCAGTCTTCCGTCATTCGCCTGCGTCGATTGCCTACCGTAGATCCATTGGCGCAGGAACCCTTATTCCGGTCCATTGTCAAATCTTCTTTTAATCAGCGCAGAAAGATGCTGAGAAATTCACTGAAGGTCTATTTTCCGGAAGCAGTCTTGCTCGAAGAAGCCATTTTCACACGTAGACCCGAACAATTAACTTTGCAGGACTTTTACCATCTTACAACCTTGTCTCTAAAACATCAATCATGAGCCTAGAACAAAATGTGATGACCGCCCTGAAGGAAGCAATGAAAGCCAAAGATCAAGGTGCTCTCCGGGCACTCCGGGCCATCAAGTCTGAAATTTTATTGTTTCAAACCAGTGGAGCCCATGCCGATCTCGATGATGCCGCTGAAATTAAGCTGCTTCAGAAGATGATTAAACAACGCAAAGACTCCCTGGATATATACGAAAAAGAAAACCGGCAGGATCTGGCAGCTAAAGAAATTGAAGAGATCGAGGTCATTGAACAATTCTTACCTAAACAGCTATCTGACGAGGAATTGAAAGGAGTTATCGACGGTATCATCCAATCGACTGGTGCAAGTTCGATAAAAGATATGGGTAAAGTGATGGGCATGGTGTCCAAACAGGTTGCCGGTAAAGCAGAGGGCGCCCGGATTGCGGCAATGGTCAAGTCCCTACTCGGCGGATAACGCTTCTATTCGGTCTATAAAGTCGTCATAGCCATCAAAGGACTTAACACCGGTGGATTCTTCTTCTCCCCCGTCGATCATAATCGCCCAGATGCCATATTCAACAGCCGTGTCAATCCATTGAAGGTCGGGTGTTTCAACCCACAGGATCACCTCCTGGCCGCGGTGCATGCCAGCAAGAAATTCTGGCCAATCCTTCTGTCTGACTACCCAGATCGCATCATCCGAATCCTTTGGGTAAGCCGGATCCCAGGTCCGTAGTCGCTGGATCGGCAAGGCCCAACCCGGCGCATCCGTCCAGATCCCTTCTGCAAGCGATGCAATTGCCGGAGCAATGCGTTCCGGTTGTAACGTATGGACATAAATATGGGGTCCGGAAATCCATTCAACGATCGCCGGTACCTGCGTTTCTGCAAGATTCGGATTATCCAGGTCAAAGATCAGGGCAAAACATCCCCGGGCAGCAAAATAACGGGCGTCGGTTAAATTTGTAATTTGGTTAGCAATTAGCTTCATGGATTACAATGTTTACTGATCCTCCTTCTTCTCCGAGTTATTACGAACTGGTGTACGAAGTAACCAAAAATATTCCATTCGGGCGGGTCTCAACCTACGGTGCCATTGCCGACTATCTGGCTTTGGGTTCTGCACGCATGGTCGGCTGGGCTTTGCATCAATGTGGAAACCTGGGCGATGGTGTGCCTGCACATCGGGTAGTCAACCGCAAAGGAGAACTTTCTGGACGCGTCCACTTTCGGACACCTACCCTCATGCAGGAATTGCTGGAAGCAGAAGGTGTGGTGGTCGTTGATGATAAGATAAAAGACTTCAAGGAAATATACTGGCATCCTCAGGAAATGGAGGAATGATTACCAAACTTTCTTTATGGCTGGATTTAAGATCCATTTGCTCCATTTTTCATTAAAGCCATGGACAGATTGTGTAACGTGATGGGATTCATCTTCAACCGGAAATCCTTGGTTCACCCATTCGAAGATACTGCCATACAGGTTTTTCACCTGGGTATATCCGAGCCTGGTGATTTTTTCTGCAATTTTTTCACTCCGATACCCAATGGAACAATAAACCACAATCGGTTTATCCTTTGGAATGTTCTGAAGCAAAGCCTTGTCCCAATCTTTATAGCCAATGCATTTTGCTCCGGGGATGTGACTGATCGCAAATTCCTCCGGTTCGCGTGCATCCAGCAGGACAATGGAATCCCGGGGCATGGCTTCCAGGGTTTGCACATCCATCAGGGGCACCGTGAAACTCAACCAGTCTCTGACTTCTTTATCAAAAGCAGGATTTTGACAATGCATATTCGTTTGGGATTGTCCATTCATGGAACAAGCAGACCAAAAGATAAGCCATGAAAGTACCGCGCTTAATTTCATGTGTTCAACTTTTCTGGACCTGGTCCCATTGCATCAAATAAGACCTGGTAATTTTCATCCCTGTGAAGGGATAGCTGATGGTCCAGCCATTGTTTTATTGGCTCGGAAACATCTGCCGGATATAATAAATGTAAGTTCGGTCCGGCATCCAGTGTAAAGTACAGGGGTAACGAAGTTTCTTTGCGAAAGGTTCGAACCGCCTCGATCCAGGTCAGCGTAGCCGGCTTCATCAGGGTATAACTAGGCCGTGAGCACATCATCAGGGCATGGAGTGTCATTGCTTCTTCCTCTGCAATGATTCCAAAATGTTCAAGATCACCCTGGGAAAGGGCATGCATGAGCTCGTTCATATTTTTATTGGCCTGGGCATACCGCGTGGAAGCAAACGGATGGTTTTCCATCAAGTTGTGGCCCGCACTACTTGATACTGCTTTTATACCACTATGGACGATGATAATGGTGTCCTGGTAATTCATGAATTTGGGATGAATATCCTTTACCGGTATCGCGTATTGATCCGAGCTGCTCATGAAATCCTTGTGTTTACCCCACATTGCTGCGTGACCGTATACAGATCGACTGGCGCTGCCGGAGGCCAGCCGGCTGAGAAATGATGCCCGGTTTAGAAAGGCCTCCTGATCATCGCCAAGGTCTAACAGGCGATATTCCATTTCAACCAATCCCAACACCAAAGCGCTCATGGATGAAGCCGAAGATGCAATCCCGGCAGAATGCGGAAATGAATTGGTGGAATCAATGCTGAGGTCCCATTGCGGTAAATGAGGAAGAAATTGGGATATAGCGTTGAGATAATTCTGAATCCGCTTGGCAAATGCAGGGTTTTCTTCACCGGAAAAACGAAACGAGATTACTCCTCTACCGGGTGTATAGGTAATACGGGTATCGGTAAATGCCCGGGAAAGCGTAAAACTCAATGAAGGATTTTGAGGTATTTGCCCTGTCTTTTTACCCCAATATTTTACGATGGCAATGTTGGATGGACTGCGCCAGGCAATGTGCGAATCTGACAAAGCTATTTTTCTTCCAAATTTATGTCAAAATCCTGCAATACCAGATCCAGGATAGGATCTTTACCAGGTTCGTATTTGTCTTTCAGTGTATAGCCGTACAATTTTCCCAGGGTACTCCAATACGTTGCCGTGGCTCCACCTTTTAACTCTTTAATCACCTCATAGATGGGTACATCCAATTCATTTTCAATCATGGAAATTAAAATATGGCCCTGGGTCCGGGATAGATTTTTAAGCGTTTCCGTAAACTCGTCCTTCATTTGTTTGTGGACGTCATTCACATAATGACGCTGTTTACGCCGCTTTAACCCGTCGGTTTCGTCCTTGATATCCTGATAAACCTGGATGGCTTTAACGGCATAGGGATAGACTTTCAGGGCGTACCGGCGATAAAGCTGATACCGGCGAAATTCTTCGTTATTGGCAAAAGTACGGGGTGCTGAAATGGATACGCTTTCCAGATTAATGATATACAGCGTATCCGGCTCGCTAGAAGGCATTGGCGTATAGAATGGACCCATGGTGCTTTGTGCCGTAACCTGACCATTCGCTTGAATTGCCCATCCAAAAATTAAGACTAAAAAGGAAAGGTATACCCTCATGATATTTAAGAACGTTCAATATACAACCATTTCATGCAATGAACAGTTTCAACATCTTGTGCAAACCAGCTACCAGGAGATGTTAATATCCGTGAGATGTTAAAATTCAGCATATCTTCTTTATACAAATTAATTAAATTTCCAATATGTAATGTGGTGAATTCGATTAACTTTGTCGGCACATTGGACAAAATGATTAAGCGCGTCTCCCTGATTTTGTTATTCTCAATAGCGGGATTTATCTCCGTTAGAGCTCAATATACTCTGGAGCGTCTGGATGATCAAATCAATACCTCTTATGATGAGATCGGTCCGGTGGTGACCCCTGACGGAGGCACTTTATTTTTTACCCGCGTCGGCGATCCCACCTTTAAAAAGACCCTGTATCAGTTCAATCATGACCTTTCCGCCGAATTAAACAGCGATGAATATTTCAAACTATTAAGTTCGATCTATTCCCAATTAGCCAATAAATCCATTTCTTCCCCGGTTTCGTCCGGCTTCAACCAGGATGTCTGGATGGCAGCCAGCGCCCATGGTGTTTTTGATAAGATATACCATCCGGGGTTCCCCTTAAACAATGCTTTACCGAACAGCATTTGTGCCTATTCTGAAGCGGATCAGTCCTTGCTGATCATCAATCAATTTGGCAAGGACGGCAGTTTGTATCATGGATTTTCCAAGATCCGGCAGACCGAACATGCGGAATTTGATTTTCCCGAGCCAATTTACATTTATGACTTTTACTCGAAGTCCGATGATGTTAGTGCGGCGTTGAGTTACGATAATGATGTGATCATCCTTGCTCTGGAGCGCAATGATTCCCGCGGCGACCAGGATCTTTACATTTCATTTAAGGTAAAAGACAATCTGTGGAGCAGTCCTATCAGCCTGGGACCGGATATCAATACCTCATTCAGAGAGAGCACTCCTTATTTATCACGGGACAAGAAACGCTTGTTTTTTGCGTCCAATCGCCCCGGTTCGGAAGGGATGGATATCTACGTATCCCGCCGGATAGACGTCCATTGGTCTAAGTGGACCAAGCCCCGTAAAGTAGCCGGCCCTGTTAACGGGCCTTACGACGATACCCAGCCGTATTATTCCGAAATCGACGACTATTTTTATTTTACCTCAAACCGGGAAGGTTCTTACGACATATACCGCGTAAATTTCAGTCCTAACCGTACGCCTCCGCGTCTGGTCACTATCCAGGGACGAATACTGGATGAAAAAACGCAGGAGCCCATCCGGGCTGAATTGACCTATTCGACGCTAGGACCGATCCGTCAGAATTACTTCTTCCGTACTCAAAATGGGCTGTATTCGATCCAACTGCAAGCTGCGCATACGATCCAGATTCAGGCTTCCCAGCATGGCTATCTAAACAATGTGGTTGAAATAGAACCGGATTCCTGGCAGACAGGCTCCGATTCCATTCTGTATGTGGACATATCACTGGAGCCAATCAAAGAAGACCGGAAAATTGAAGTAAGCAATATCTTTTTTGAACAATCCAAGCCCAAAATATTGCCGGAGTCTTACCCGGAATTAAACCGGCTGGTCCAATTACTAAAACAAAACCCATCGATCCACATTCTAATCGAAGGGCATACGGATAATGTCGGAGATCTGAATGCCAATATCGAGTTGTCCAAAAAAAGAGCCCTCGGTATCAAAGAATATCTGGTTTATAACGGGATAGATAAAACCCGGATCGAAACAGCCGGTTATGGCCCCACCAAGCCGCTCAATGATAACTCGACGGAAGAAAAACGACGTGCCAATCGCCGGGTAGAAATCAAAATAACCAAAAGCAGCCCTTGATCGTGACAGGCATACCTGTAAATTTGCTTTCTTTGCGCTGGTTTTCACCTCTGGTTATGAAAACATTCTTTCAATTACTCAGCATCTTATTCCATCCGCTATTTTTTGCCATTTATCTCTTGATTTTTTGGTTGGTGGTTAATCCTTTTGCATTTGGATTCAATCACTGGCATGATGCAGATAAATTGCTCATCTACGTTTTTGTATTGACGTTATTCATGCCCGGGATCATCATCTTTATGATGCGGCGGCTGGACATGATTTCTTCGATAAGCATGCCCACCAATCAGGAGCGGATCGGTCCGTTGATCGTGACCTTTATTGCCTATCTATGGGTATTTATGAACAGCCGCAATAATCCGGATATTCCGGATGTATACACTTTTTTTATAGCAAGCACCGTCTGTACGCTCGGATTATTGTTTTTCCTCAATGTACTGATGCGTGTGAGCATCCACGGGGCGGGAATGGGTGCTTTGGCGACCTATTTTTTATTATTGAACATCTACTACATCCCATTCAACTTTAGTCAGAAGTGGACCATCTGGAATACTTCTATCATCATTATTATCCTTGCTGGCCTGGTCGGTACAGGACGACTTTATTTGAAAAAACATGCCTGGAATGAACTTATGACCGGCTACCTGGTCGGAATATTGGGAACCCTGGCGGCTAATCTTATCATGTAATGGACCAAAACATCAAAAAAGACATCGAAGCCATCTGGGATGATCGAAGCTTATTAAAAGATCCCATCGCACAAAATAAAATCCGGGAGGTCATCGAAGCGCTGGATAAAGGACAAATCCGCGTTGCAGAACCGCAGGGAAAAGACTGGACAGTGAACGACTGGATTAAAAAAGCGGTGGTTCTCTATTTTCCTTTGCAGCAAATGGAAACCATAGAAGTTGGTCCTTTTGAGTTTCATGATAAAATTCCACTCAAACGCGATTACGCCAAACAAGGCGTTCGGGTCGTACCGCATGCTATCGCCCGCTACGGTTCCTATTTGGAAAGCGGTGTCATTATGATGCCCAGCTACGTCAATATTGGAGCCTATGTTGGAAGCGGATCGATGGTAGACACCTGGGCCACAGTCGGCTCTTGTGCACAAATCGGGAAAAATGTCCATCTCAGTGGTGGCGTTGGTATCGGTGGCGTCTTGGAACCACCTCAGGCGGCACCAACCATCATTGAAGACAATTGCTTCATCGGTTCAAGATGCATCGTCGTTGAGGGTGTACGAATCGAACGGGAAGCCGTATTGGGTGCCAATGTGGTGCTTACCCAATCAACACACATCATTGATGTGACTGGACCGGAACCTGTTGTCTTTAAAGGTCGGGTACCTGCCCGGTCGGTTGTGATCCCCGGAAGTTATTCAAAATCTTTTCCTGCCGGAACCTATCAGGTCTCCTGTGCCTTAATAATTGGTACACGTCAGGAGAGCACGGATAAGAAGGTGAGTTTGAACGACGCATTGCGTACCTATGATGTCTCCGTTTAATTAAAGGTTATTCAATCGAACATTAATCCTTTCATATGAATAAATCGTTTCCCTTGATGATCCTTCTGTTCCTGGGATCATTCCTACTAAGCCGCTGCCATACGACCAAACAAATGGCCACTGAAAAGCCGGTACCGGTTGAAGAACCGGTGACCATTCAGGAAGACCTCGACACGCTGACCGTAAGTGCAGATGCCAGTGCACCGGCAATCCCCAATGACCTACCACTCTACCGAGCTACCTATACCCGCACAGCCGACTTAATTCACACCAAACTCGATGTGCGGTTTGATTGGGAAAAACAATATGTAATTGGGAAAGCTTACCTGGACTTTACCGCATTATTTGACCCCATTGATCAGGTAACCCTGGACGCTAAAAACTTTGATTTCAACTCTGTTGAGTTAAACAACCAATCGGTACGCTACGATTATGATGGCGAACAAATGATCATCCATTTGGATAAACCCTATGGCAGGACTGATACCTTTCATTTGGCATTTGATTACATCGCGAAACCTAATGAAGGTGAACAGGGTGGATCAGCAGCCATCAATTCGGATAAAGGGTTATATTTTATCAACCCGTCCGGCAAGAAAAACAAGCCCCAGCAAATCTGGACCCAGGGAGAGACTGAATCTAACTCCCGTTGGTTTCCAACCATTGATAAACCCAACGAACGCTGCACTGAAGAGGTTTACATCACCGTTCAGGATAAATTTGTAACCCTTTCCAATGGCATCAAAGTCTCTTCTGAAAATCATGCAGACGGGACCCGAACGGATTATTGGCGGATGGACATGCCCAATCCACCTTATCTGTTCATGCTGGCAGTTGGTGACTTTGCCGTTGTTAGCGATACCTGGAGCGGAATTCCCGTTCAGTATTATGTCGAACACGAATACGAACCTTATGCCCGGGAAATATTTAATCATACCCCGGAAATGCTGGAGTTTTTCAGCAACCTGACCGGAATTCATTATCCCTGGCCCAAATTCGACCAGATCATCGTTCGTGACTATGTTTCGGGAGCCATGGAAAATACCACCGCAGTCGTCTTTGGTGACTTCATTCAAAAGAATGACCGTGAGCTGGCCGATGAAAACAACGACTACATCGTTGCTCACGAGATGTTCCACCACTGGTTTGGGGACTACGTGACCTGCGAGAGCTGGTCAAACCTGACCCTTAACGAAGGGTTTGCCAATTATGCAGAATATCTGTGGAATGAACATCAATATGGAGGTGATGAAGCCGACTTCAGCCGGATCAACGAAATCAATGGATATCTGAACCAGATGAGTATGGGCGGCGGTCATAATCTTATCGACTTCACCTATGCAGACCGGGAAGATATGTTTGATGCCCATTCCTACAATAAAGGTGGCTTGGTCCTGCACATGTTACGCCGTTATTTAGGTGATGATGTGTTTTTTGCCGGACTCCACAAGTACCTCACCGAACACGCGCTCCAATCCGTCGAAGCCCACGATTTGCGTTTGGCCATGGAAGCCGTAAGTGGACAGGACCTGAATTGGTTCTTCAACCAATGGTTTTTCAATCAGGGGCATCCGGTCCTTTCCATTGATAAAAGCTATGATGCGGTCAATCATATGGTCAATCTGGAAGTCGAACAAATCCAGGATCCACAGGCCAGCCCGGCTATCTTTAAACTGGCGGTAACTGTGGATATCTACGATGCCAATGGAATGGCCAAAAGACACCATGTGATCATCGACCAGCGAAAAGAACATCTGTCTCTGCCCGCTGAATCTGAACCTGCATTGGTCCTCTTTGATGCGAATGATGATCTGTTGATGGTCAAAATGGAAAATATGAGCATCCAGGAATACTACAACCAGTATGTATTCCACACCAAATATACTCACCGGATGGAAGCGCTGGATCACTTGTTTGAGACGGATGATCCGATAGCCATGAAGGCAATCGAAGCCGCTCTTGATGATCCGCACTGGTCCTTGCGCAGTAAAGCCATCATGGCCATTCAGGATTTTAATCAACCTGGTTTGAAAGACAAGTTGCTGGCGATGGCTCAGAATGATCCGGAGAGTCAGGTCCGGGCTGCAGCCATTGAAAAGATCAGTTCTTCCGGAGACCGAGCATTCATCAAGACGTTAAAAGAGATTATCAAGAAGGCAAAATCGTATCAGGTCATCGGCGCTGCTTTCCAGGGATTAACCTCTCTGGATAAAGATGAAGCTTTGGCTATGGTAGATACTTACAAAGATGATCCTGCCTTATTACCTACTATTGCGAACGTCTATGCAGAAACGGGAAATCCCGAATACATCGCTTTTTTTACCAGCCATTTGCCAGAGATGGATGGCGTAAAAGCATTTGACTTTTTATCTCAATTCGGTAAACTCTTGACCACCGTCCCTCTGGAGACAATGGACGGTCAGGTGGAGATTCTTAAAGAAGTTGCATTGGATGCAGAGGCAGATATTTACAAACGTTTTGCTGCCACCAAAGCACTATTTGATATGCGTAATGCCATCCGTGAACGAAAATCCGATGCTTCAATGGATGAGCAAAAGCAAGGTGAAGCATTGATGGATAAGATTAAAATGGCGATGAAGGACATCTATGCCAAAGAAGAAAGTACCTTATTGCGCAACCAATATTTCTACATGCTGAACTCATAAGTATTTCATTTTAATTAAGATATAGGGGAATGGTATTTGGTGTAGTTAGCAAAACCATTCCCCTTTATTATTGACAATATTGGGTAAATGCTTTACATTGAACCTTTTCCATGGTCCAGTGATTATGTATTCAGGTGTTTTGTTGTTTGAACTAAACCGGGCGGAAAAGAATGAAATTGGAAAGGACAAATTATCAGTTACTGATCGAAAAGCTAGATCGGTTTATTCGGAAGTACTACGTTAACCAGATTATTCGGGGATTACTCTACAGTGTAGGGACCATTCTTGCCCTTTTTCTACTAGCTAATTTACTTGAGCATAATTTTTATTTCCATAAGAACGTCCGTACCGGATTGTTATTTGGCTTTTTAGCCATGAGTGGTGCGGCCTTGGTCTATTGGGTGGTAGTACCCCTGTTGCATTATTTCAATTTGGGTAAAGTTATTTCCCATGAACAGGCAGCACAGATTATTGGAAATCACTTTGAAGATGTACAGGATAAGTTGCTTAATATCCTGCAGTTAAAAAAACAGGAAAACAGCGTCGCCAGCACTGAGCTTATCGAGGCCAGCATTCAGCAGAAAGCGGAAACCATCAAACTGGTTCCTTTTCCAAATGCCATTGATCTGCGGAAAAATCGCAAGTATTTAAAATTTGCACTGCCACCACTCCTGCTCCTGTTGTTGTTATTGATCGCTGCACCGAGTCTGATCAAAGACAGTACCCGGCGCTTGGTCCACATCAACCAGGAGTTTGAAAAGGAAGCTCCCTTTGCATTTGCTATCCAAAATGATAAGTTGGAAGTTGTTCAATACGACGACTATACCCTGAATATCGAGGTTGACGGGTCTATTCTGCCCGATGATGCATTCATCCGGGTAGAAGATTTTGAATACCGGCTTCAAAAGAGCGATGCCAATCATTTCAGCTACGTATTTAACAACGTACAAAAGGACCTTGACTTTCAATTATTTTCCGGCAACGTGGCCTCTCGCCCCTACACTCTGCACGCTTTGAAAAAACCCGTCGTGATGGATTTTGATGTAGTCCTGCAATATCCCGGCTACATTCAGCGCCCTAACGAGGTCCTGAAGAATATGGGTGACCTGATTCTTCCGGCAGGAACGAAAATCAACTGGGTGTTTAGAACCAGTAATGCCGATCAAATCCAGATTAAGCTGCCAAAGTCGGAAGTAAAAGCGGCTCTGGAACAAAAAGGCGCCAATCAGTTTGAATACCAATCGAGAGTGACCCAATCCGGGAATTATCAGCTTTTCCTGAGTAATAGCGAAATGCCTTATCCGGATTCCGTTCAGTATGCCATTCAGGTGATTCCGGATCAATATCCAACTATTGATGTGAAACAATTTCTTGACAGCACCAATCAGAATCTACAATACTTCGCAGGCTCGGCTACTGATGATTACGGTTTATCGACATTAAGCTTCAATTACCAGATCACTCATCCTAATGGCAATAAAGAGGAAGTAATCACCATTCCGGTCCAGGAGCCCAATAGCAAAGCCACCCAGTATGCCTATACCCTTGATGTACAGGAGATTCAGTTAAAACCCGGCGATCAGCTCAACTACTATTTTGAAGTTTACGATAATGATGCGGTAAATGGGCGCAAATCAAGTCGCACTCAGTCCTACGTAATTGAAAAGGCAACCCGCGAAGAACTGGAGGCCAAAGCGGATGATAATAATGACGCTATCCGCAAACAACTGGAAAAATCGTTGCAGGAATCGAGAAAGATGCAGGAGGAAATCCAGAAAATGCGAGACAAGCTTTTGCAAAAAGAAGAGCTGGATTGGCAGGATAAAAAGGAACTGGAAAAACTACTGCAAAAACACAACGAACTGGAAGATCTGATCAACCAGGCTAAAGAAAAGTTTCAGGAGAATAAAAAACAACAAAGCGAATTCAGTGACCCCAGCCAACAGCTGCAGGAAAAACAAGAGAAGCTGGAAGAACTGTTTGAGGAATCGGTGACCGATGAAATGAAAGATCTCATGAAGCAGATTGAAGACCTTATGCAAAAATTGGATAAGGACAATCTGATGGAAATGATGCAGAAATTTCAATTCACCGATAATGAAAAAGAAATGGAGCTCGACCGGCTGCTGGAACTCTTCAAGCAAATGGAAGTCGAGCAGGACCTCGAACAAGCCATGGATAAACTCAATGAGCTTGCAGAACAGGAGGAAAAACTAAGCGATAAAACTGAGAAGACCGAACAAAACCAGGATACAGAAGAACAGAGCCCGGATGAAAATAAAGGTGAATCCCAGGAAGAAAAGAAAGGTGAACAAAAAGAGGAGCCGCTAAAACAGGAACAAGAAAAACAGAACCAGGAGCAGCAGGATAAGCAGCAAGAGCAGGAGCAAAAAGATCAGCAGGATCAGAAACAAGATCCCTCCGATCAAGAAAAACTGCAGGACGAACAAGAACAGATCAACCAGGAATTCAATAAACTCGAAGAAAAACTGGATGAGATTCAAAAGAAAAATGAACAACTGGAACGACCAAAAGACCTGGGAAATCAGGATGAGCAACGGGATGACATCCAGCAAGACCTGAAAGACAGTCAGGAAAATCTCCAGAAACAACAAAACAAACAAGCCAGTAAAAAACAAAAAAGTGCTGCTCAGAAGATGAAGCAAATGGCTGAACAAATGCAAAGCCAGATGCAAAATGGTCAAATGGAGCAGATGCAGGAGGATATGGCTGCACTAAGACAATTGCTTGAAAATTTAATCGGCATGTCTTTTGAACAAGAATCCGTCATGAATCAAATCGGCAGCACCGATCCAAATACGCCAACCTTCGTCGGTCTGGTTCAAGATCAATACAAACTAAAAGATAACTTCTCACTGATCGAAGATAGCCTTCAAGCCTTAAGCAAGCGGGTCGTTCAGATAGAATCCTTCGTGAATGAAAAGGTCACGGCGGTTAAGGAGAACATGACCATCGGACTTGAACGCCTGGAAGATCGCCAGGTTCGTCCCGCTACCGATAACCAGCAACGGATCATGACCAATGTCAATGATCTTGCCCTGATGCTCAGTGAAGCCATGCAGCAGATGCAGCAACAAATGGCCTCCATGATGTCAGGTTCTCAAATGTGTGATAATCCGGGCGGAACTGGTATCCAACTGCCGGATAAAATGCAGGATGCGGGTGATCAATTGCAAGACCAAATGCAAAAGATGAAGCAATCCATGCAGGAAGGTCAAGGCCAGGGAAAACAACAAATGTCCAGCGAACAATTTGCTAAAATGGCGGCCAAACAAGCGGCCATCAGGAAGTTGCTGGAAGAGGTACAAAAGGCCAAACAAGAATCCGGGCAGGGATCCCGGGAACTCGAAGAGCTGATAAAACAGTTAGATAAAGTTGAAACCGAATTGGTAAATAAAGAATTATCTAACGAAACTCTAAAACGGCAGCAAGAGATCTTGACCAAGTTGCTTGAAGCAGAAAGAGCAGAACGTCAGCGGGGCGAAGAAGAAAAGAGAAAATCCGAAACAGGTAAAGAGGTCAAACGCGAACTTCCTCCTTCTTTACAGGAGTACCTGAAAAAACGTGAGTCTGAAATACAACAACTGAAATACGTTTCACCAGATGTAAATCCATATTATAAACAACTTATCGAAGAATATCTCAAATTGCTGAAGAACGAACAGTAAGTACCATGCTTAGACTAACATCTAATCCAGAGAACATACTTCGGCTTGAAAAATATGTGGCATCCATCCTGACTGAATATCAGGTTGCACCAGATATCCAACCTAATATACTTATTAGTCTTACCGAAGCCGTGAATAATGCCATCCGCCACGGCAATATGGAAGACGAAAGCAAATTCGTTTGCATCAAACAACGCAGACGTAATGATGCATTGATCTTTTGGGTGAGTGACGAGGGATGCGGTTTTGATCCGGCAGCGGTGCCCGATCCTACCCTTCCTGAAAACATCGAGCGTTGTGGTGGTCGGGGAGTATTTATTATGCGCAATCTTTGCGACAAGCTGCGTTACAAAGAGAACGGGCGGACTGTTGAACTGGAGTTTAAATTGAAGTAACCGGTGGCTATCCGCTTCTTTCAGGAAGACATAACCTTTAATTTTAAGGATCGCAATAAAACCAAAACCTGGATTAACCACTGTATCCGGGATGAAGGGTATGAACTGCAGGATCTGAACATTGTCTTTTGCTCCGACAATTACCTCCACACTTTAAACACCACCTACCTGAATCACGATACATTGACGGACATCATTACTTTTCCTTATCAGGATAATCCCATTCACGCCGAATTATATCTGAGTATTGACCGGATAAGAGAAAATGCCATTCAGCTGCAAGTCTCCTTTATCCAGGAGCTCCGACGGGTGATGATTCATGGTGTTCTGCATCTATGCGGATACGGCGACAAAACCAGTGCTTTAAAGGAAGAAATGCGTGCCCGGGAAAATCATTACCTGAATGTATTTCCTGATTAACAGCTATTCTTACCTCCTTCAATTCGTAATCTCTTAAGGATCTAGCAGAATCATTAATAATACCCTATCTTTAGCGCCTGTTTTTTGAACGGAATCCAATGATCGTAATCAAATTTGGTGGTTCTTCAGTAGCCAATGCTTCCCGGATACGAAACGTCGCAAAGATTATTTCCTCCTATCAGGAACCTGTTGCCGTCGTTTGTTCGGCTCTGGGCGGCGTCACGGACTTTCTGATCTCCATGAGTACTCTTGCTGCACAGGGCGATTCAGCGTATATCAAGCAATTCGAAGCATTTCGAAAGCGGCATCTTGAGGTCGTCGATGATTTGCTGTCCGAACCTTCCAAAGCTGCATTTCTCCCGGAGCTGGAAGAAAATATGCAGGTCCTCTCCCATTTGATGCAGGGTATCTTCCTGGTGATGGAAGCCTCACCCCGGACAATGGATTACGTATTAAGTTTTGGCGAGCGTAATTCCAATCAGATCGTTGCGGCCTTTTTAAACCAGGAGAACATACCCGCAGAATATCTGGATGCCCGTCATGTCATCAAAACAGACAAGTCCTTTGGTTCAGCCCTGGTTGATTTTGATCTCTCTTATAAGAAGATTCGCAAGTATTTCGAAGGCCGTAGTGCTATTCAGGTCGTCACCGGATTTATCAGTTCGGCGAAAGGCGGATTAACAACTACGTTAGGCCGTGGAGGTTCGGATTATACTGCGTCAATCCTGGGAGCTGCTCTCGATGCGCGAGAAGTACACATCTGGACTGATGTTGACGGTGTCCTTACTGCAGACCCGCGTAAAGTGAAAAAGGCATTTACCATACCCACCTTATCCTATGCCGAAGCAATGGAAATGTCCCATTTCGGGGCTAAAGTGATCTATCCACCCACCATTCAACCAGCTCTGTCCAAGCAGATCCCGATTTATATCAAGAATACGTTTAATCCGGATTTTATCGGTTCCCGGATCGATGATCGCCATGATCCTAAAGGTCCCGCGGTGAAAGGGATTTCATCCATTTCTGAGATTGCCTTACTGACTCTTCAGGGAAGCGGATTGTTTGGAGTGATTGGTTCTGCTGCGCGGTTGTTCTCAGCTTTGGCTGCGCAACACATTAACGTCATCCTGATCACCCAGGGATCTTCCGAGCATTCTATCAGTTTTGCGGTCAATCCTAAAGTAGCGAAACAAGCGAAAGACTGTGTAGAGGCTGCTTTTGAGCGGGAGATAGAAAAGGGTACCATCGAACAGGTTAAAGTCGAATACGACCTTTCAGTGGTAGCAATCATCGGCGAAAATATGCGTTATCGTCCGGGTATTGCTGGCCGGTTGTTTCAGGCACTGGGTAAAAATGGTATTAATGTCATCGCCATCGCCCAGGGTTCATCCGAATTGAATATCTCGGTGGTGGTCAATGCTTCCAACGAGGCAAAGACTCTGAATGTCCTCCACGAAGCTTTCTTCTTATCCGACACCAAAGTTTTACATGTGTTTATGGTGGGGGTAGGACTTATCGGAAGTACCTTGTTGAAACAGCTTCGTGATCAGGGACCTTTTTTAAAGAAAAACCGATCATTGGAAATTCGCATCGTTGGTTTAGCCAATTCCAAAAAGATGCTCTTCGCCGAAGACGGGATTGATCTGGAAAACTGGAAAGATGCTTTGCAATCCTCTAACGAAGTGACTTCACTGGATCGATTTGTGAACTTCATGAAGGGCGCCAACTTATCGAACAGTGTGTTCATCGACAATACTGCTTCGAATACAGTACCCAGAAAATACATGGAAATCTTGGAAGCTTCCATTTCAATCTGTACACCGAACAAAATAGCTTCTTCCTCTGAATACAACCTGTACCGGGAGTTAAAAGATCTGGCAAACCGGAAACGGGTGGCTTACTTTTTCGAAACCAATGTCGGAGCAGGGCTGCCAGTGATTTCAACGCTGAGCGATTTGATCCATAGTGGTGATGAAATCCTGAAGATCGAAGGCGTTCTTTCCGGTTCATTATCCTACATCTTCAACAACCTTAATCCTGAGAAATCTTTCAGTGAAATCGTAGCATCGGCGGCTGAGAAAGGACTTACCGAGCCCGACCCCCGTACAGATTTGAGTTTGATGGATGTTAAACGCAAATTGGTGATCCTAGGCAGGGAAGCTGGTATTCCATTGGAAATCAATGACATAAATGCTGATAATATACTCAATGATGCTTGTTTTAAGGCACCGGATGTTCCTGCATTTTTCACGGAGCTAGGTGCTCTGGATGCTGTCTACAAAGAACGCATGCACAAATTAGAAGGAACACGGGAAAAGTTAAGAGTAATTGCCAAGATCGAACAAGGACTTGGATCCATTGCTTTAACCAGTGTTGGTCCGGATAATCCGTTTTATACGCTGGATGGCAGCGATAACATGATTGTATTTACCACCAAACGCTACGCAGATCGACCCCTGGTGGTAAAAGGCCCTGGAGCAGGTGCCGAGGTTACTGCTGCCGGTGTCTTTGCCGAAATCATCAAAATTGGTTCATATTTAGCAGATAATTAATTGATAATCAAATATTTGTGATAGATTCAGTAAAGGTTTTTGCCCCGGCTTCCGTAGCCAATCTGGCTTGTGGATTTGATATTTTGGGACTGGCAATGGAAGCTCCCGGAGACGAGATCATTGCCCGCTTCAATTCCGAAACCCACCAACTAAGAATAGCATCAATTACTGGGGACGAGGGTCGGTTACCCCGGGATATTGAATCAAACACAGCCGGGTTTGCTGCTCAGCAATTTTTAAAATCCATCAATTACTCCGGACCGGGTATTGATCTCGAAATCCATAAGAAAATGCCGTTTGGCAGTGGTTTGGGATCCAGTGCTGCAAGTGCAGTCGGTGCTGTTTTTGCAGTCAGTCAATTATTGGGTGGTCAATGGTCAAAGCATGATTTGTTGCCTTTCGCCGTTCAGGGAGAGCAGCAGGCAGATGGTGCTTACCATGCCGACAATGTTGCCCCATCACTTTTTGGAGGCATTGTCCTGATCCGTGATAATCAGTCGCTGGACGTAATGCATCTGCCGGTACCTGAAGATCTGACCATAGCGGTTATCCATCCTCAGATTGAAATATTGACCAAGGAAGCCAGAAGCATTCTGGCACCCACTGTTCCATTGAAAGATCTTATCATTCAATCCGGACATTTAGGAAGTTTTATCGTTGGATTGTATACCGAAGACTACGAGAGAATTCATCGTTCGGTTATTGATGTGGTTATCGAGCCACAGCGTGCTCGCCAGATTCCTCATTTTTTTACGGTCAAATCCATCGCTGAAAAACTGGGTGCGTTAGGTTGCAGCATATCCGGCAGTGGTCCATCGATATTTGCTTTTTGCCGGGGTGAGACTCATGCACAAAGCATCGCAGAACGGATGGGTGATATCTATGGCGCTCACGGAATTGCTGTAGATGTCTTCTCCGGAAAAATAAACACGCAGGGAGTACAAATTATACCATAATGCTTTGTTACAGCACCAATGCCATTCACGGTAAGACTTATCCGATTCTTGAAGCCATTCAGTTAGGTCTTGCACCTGATGGCGGCCTGTTTATGCCTGTGCAGATTCCCTCGCTTAAACCCGGTTGGTTGGCAGGTTTGGGGCAACGAGAATTACCGGAAATTGCATTTGACATCAGCAGCCTTTATTTCCCGGAATTACCGTCAGCGACCCTGGCTGCGATCTGCGTTGATGCCTTTAATTTTCCTGCCCCGGTTGTAAGCCTGAATGATTCCATTTCCATTCTTGAGTTATTCCACGGACCAACCCTGGCTTTTAAAGATTTTGGAGCCCGCTTTATGGCAAGAATTCTGGGCCAAATTAATGCCAATCAGAATCGTCCATTGCATATCCTGGTAGCAACGTCCGGTGATACCGGTGGTGCAGTGGCAGACGGTTTCTTTAGAGTCCCTGGTATTGAAGTAACTGTATTGTTTCCCAAAGGAAAGATCAGCCCACTCCAGCAAAAGCAGATTACCACATTGGGAGAGAACATTCATGCAGTAGCCATCGAAGGGACCTTTGATGATTGTCAGGCTATCGTTAAAAAAGCTTTGGTTGATCCGGAAATGGTCAAGAGCTACCGCATGAGTTCAGCCAACAGCATCAATCTTAGCCGGTTGATTCCCCAATCCTTTTATTATTTCGAGGCCTATCGCCAATTGGAATCCGCAGAACCTCCAGTATTTGTGGTTCCTTCCGGAAACTTTGGAAATTTGGTGGCTGGGGTTTTGGCACACCGGATGGGATTACCTATAGCTCACTTTGTTGCCGCTACAAATCTTAATGACATCGTACCTAATTATTTGAGAGATGGCATTTTCGTCCCTAAGCCATCGGTTGAGACTTTATCCAACGCCATGGACGTGGGCAATCCATCCAATTTCCGGCGTTTGGAAAGTCTTTTTGGTTCCACGTGGAACAATGTTCGACAAATGATTTCAGGTTATGCATTTACAGATCCACAAACAATAGAAGCAATTCAGCGCATTTATAACCAATACCAATATCTATTGGACCCTCACGGCGCTGTTGGTTTACTGGCCGCTGAATCGTATCTAGAAGAAAACCATCCCATTAATCCTTTAATCGTACTCGAGACTGCACATCCGTCAAAATTTCTCTCTGCATACGAAGCATTGGATATCCAGGTTCACATACCGGAAAGATTAGCCATCAAGGCCCATGCTAAAGACCTATCTGTTAATCTACCCAATGATTATTCCCAATTCATTAATTGGTTCTTTGATGCGCACAATTCCTGATGTTCCACGTGGAACCTCTTAGTCCATCCATGTAAACCAGGAATCTTAATCAACCCATCCGTATCCTCCAAACTGTTGAATAGGAATACTTTCCAATCGTTATGTTTTTATGTAAGTTTACCTTTCGTGAAGACATCTTTAAATAAGACCATCGCGAGAAGATCAAATCTCATTTGATCTTGCATTTCAAATCCAAAACATTTATTCATTTCTTTCAAAAAACATTTATGATGAAAAAATTTGCAGTCATTGGATTGGCGTTGCTTTCCTCTGTCTGGGGTTGGTCTCAGGATAACTCATCACACGATCCATTTCGCCAACTGGGTACTGAGCTGCCTACTCCAAATGGATATCGTACTGCATCCGGTGCACCTGGGCCACAATATTGGCAACAGCAAGCAGATTATGTAATTAATGTTGCTCTGGACGATGATAATCAGCGCATCAGTGGTGATGAAGTTATCACCTATCACAACAATTCACCGGACGTACTGGAATACCTTTGGTTGCAACTCGATCAAAATGTACGGGCAAAGAATTCAGACACGTATAAAATATCCTCCGCTAAGTTATCGGACAGAATGTCTACCGACCAACTAAACCGGATGCAGCCCGACTTTGATGGCGGATTTAATATCGAATACGTGAAAGACAATACCGACAAAGCATTACCCTATACCATCAATAATACCATGATGCGCGTCGATATTCCCATGCCGTTAAAACCAGGTGAAACCTATATTTTTAAAGTGAAGTGGTGGTATAATGTCAACAATACCCGTGAAATCGGTGGACGTTCTGGATATGAGCACTTTACCGATGGCAACAACGTGTATTGCATCGCCCAGTTTTATCCCCGTATGTGTGTGTATAATGACGTGGACGGCTGGCAGAATAAACAATTCCTCGGTCGCGGTGAATTTACCCTAACTTTCGGAAACTTTAAAGTAAACATCACCGTCCCTTCCGATCATCTTATCGGCGCTACCGGCACCTTACAAAATGCGAAAGCTGTTCTTTCCAAGGAACAAATGAATCGCTGGGATCAAGCTCATCGAGAGTTTGTACAACCTGTTATGATCTCCACACTTGATGAAGCAGTAGAGAAAGAGAAAGCACACGATAAGGATACCAAGACCTGGACCTTTACGGCAGAAAATGTCCGGGATTTTGCATTTGCAACGTCACGGAAATTCATCTGGGACGCCATGGGCGTTAAAATGAGTGATGGACGTGTGGTCATGGCCCAATCCATGTACGTTAAAGAAGGTTATTGCCTGTGGAGTAAATATTCAACAAAAGCAGTAGGTCACACCATCAAATGGTATTCACATTACACTTTCGATTATCCTTATCCTACTGCCTGGTCCGTAGACGGTTCGATGGGAATGGAATACCCGATGATCGCATTTAATAATGGCCGTTGTGAAGAAGACGGTACCTACAGTGACCGAGCAAAATATGGACATATTGGTGTTATCATCCATGAAATAGGCCACAACTGGTTTCCAATGATTGTCAATTCAGACGAACGGCAATGGACTTGGATGGACGAAGGGATCAACACATTTGTACAATATCTTACCGAAGTACAATGGGAGAAAAATTATCCGGCACGCAGAGGACCAGCAAACATGATTACCGACTATATGTCCGGCGATAAAAAGTACTTAACTCCAATCATGTCAAACTCCGAATCACTATTCAATTTTGGTTCCAATGCGTATGCTAAGCCAGCTACCGGTCTGAACATACTTCGTGAAACCATCATGGGTCGTGAATTATTTGATTATGCATTTAAAATGTATGCCAATCGCTGGAAATTCAAATCACCTACTCCGGCTGACTTCTTCCGGACCATGGAAGATGCCTCTTCCGTTGACTTGGACTGGTTCTGGCGCGGTTGGTTCTATACGACTGATCACTGCGATATGGCTATTAAATCTGTACGTAAAGGCAATGTCAATCCGGCAGATCCAATGCTGGCAAGCGATAATGCTCGCAAAGATGCCGCTGAAAAGCCCAAAAATATCAGTGAGATTCGCAATGCTGAATCGATCAAACAGTATTACGCAGATATCGATACGAGCATTCGTGACTTCTATTCACGCTACAATGAGTTTGAAGTTACTGACCAAGACATGAATGCTTATGAACGGCGGACACAAAACATGTCTGACGATGAGAAAACCGCCATGAATAGCAAAGACAACTTTTACGAAATCACCTTTGATAAGATAGGTGGTCTGATCATGCCGGTCATCATTCAAATCGAATACACCGATGGTAGCTCCGAAGTGATGCGCTATCCGGCAGAAATCTGGCTGAAACAACCGGATAATGAAGTTTCTAAAGTCATTCGCACTACCAAGGAGATTGCTAAAGTCACCCTGGATCCGTTCCTGGAAACAGCAGATACCGATACCAGCAATAACAATTATCCTCCACAGGCTCCGGAAACCCGTTTTGAAGTATTCAAACGCCAATTCCCACGTGGTGAAAACCTGATGCAAAAGGCTAAAAATAGCAAAGTGATCAAACCATAATAAGCAATCACTCAGCAAACTGAAACATGATTAGGCTGTCGAATTCCGACAGCCTTTTTTGTTCAACCTATTTATTGGTTTTGTAGATTATTATGGGATAAGTATCTAATTATATGGTATCTATAGATAAGCTTAAATCTTAATTTAAGACATGTCCTTTAGAAAAGTAATCAACAATTCATTAAACTCCTGAGGTTGTTCCATCATTGGTGCATGTCCACATTTATCCAGGAAGAATAATTGTGAGGAGCCAATTAGTTCATGAAATTTTTCTCCTACAAACGGTGGAGTAACCTTATCCTGCTGGCCCCATATAAGCAGGGTAGGCGCTTTAATCTCATGTAAATTATCGCCCAGATTATGCCGAATCGCCGATTTAGCGGTCGCTATTATCCGAATTGCACGGTTGCGGTCTTTGACGATACCAAATACTTCATCAACCAATTCCTGAGTAGCCGTATTAGGATCATAAAAAGTATCCTCTGTCTTCTTTTTGATGTATTCGTAATTGTTCCGCTGTGGAAAACTCGTACCCATTGCGCTTTCAAAAAGCCCGGAACTACCTGTCAATGTTACAGAAGCGATTTTATCCGGGTTATTCAATGCAAAGAGTAAAGCGATGTGACCACCCAACGAATTACCTAACACATGAACCTGGGAATAACCTTTGTATTCCACAAATTCGTTCACATACTGAACCAACCAGGTTAAAGCATCTTTTCTTAGCGGCAATTCGAAAATGGGTAAAATGGGTACCACTACGTTCATCCGGGGCCCAAAGTATTCAATCAATTCTTTGAAATTACTCAATGCCCCAAACAGACCATGCAACAACATTAGTGGCTTGTCACCACTTCCCGTTTCGATGTACTGAAACCTTTGCTCTTCTTTTACCGGATATTCCATGCTGCAATGATTGCGGTCCAAATATACCGATTAAACAGTATTATCTGTCCGGATACGGAATCGATTATGAAGAAGTGAAAGCAGAAGCAATAATGCAACGGACTGGTGGGCTACACCTAACCACAATGGAATGTAACCTACGCAGTGAATGACAGTGAAGATTCCTAAAGTGACCTGCAATAGGACTAAAAATCCACTGCGCAATAAATCCCTCCTGACCAATGAAGCACTTAGTCCAGATTTAAACCAAAAAAGGATCAATGACAAAACCAGTAAATAAGCAACACCGCGGTGCAGCCATTGGACCAGGCTACCCATAAATGCATGATCGTCGTATTGGTTAAAATGGCTCCATTGCCAGTTTGACCCCTGCATCAATTCCTTTGGAATAAAAGATCCTCCCATATCTGGCCAGGTTGGGTATAATAAGCCGGCTTTCATACCAGACATCATACCACCCAGGATCAATTGTGCACTCAATAGGATAAGTATAAAGGTCAACCATTTCCCAGCGGGAGAAATTAGGATGTAATTCTGATCACCACGACGCAATGCCCACCAATAAGTCCAGGCCAGGTAAGCAAATAACAATAAAGCGACACTGAGATGAATGGTAAGATTATAGGCATTGACCCAGGGTCGATCTATTAATCCACTCGCTACCATGATCCAACCCAGACTTGCCACCAACGCTGCCAAAAGAAATACGACAATCAAACGGATCATCAATGGTCGGTCAATGTACCTTCGGATCAAAAAATAAAACAAAGGAAGGAGAAATACAAAACCCATAAGCCGGGCCCAAAGCCGGTGGAAATACTCCCAGAAAAAGATAAACTTGAACTGGGATAATTCCATACCCTGGTTTATCTTTTGATACTGAGGAGTTGCTTTGTACAAATCAAAAGCTTCCTGCCATTGCAGATCTCCCATCGGCGGTAAGCTGCCGGTAACAATATCCCATTTGGTAATGGATAATCCGGAACCAGTCAACCGGGTGATCCCACCCAAAACTACCTGAAAGAAGATCATCACCAGGCCTGCCAGTAACCAATAGTGTACTGATTTTGGATACCGCATGTATTTCTATTTTGCAGGCAAAGTTATACACAATACCTAGTGATAATAAACATACATTTTAAAAAATAGGGGAATCCCTATTATTATTACTGCTGTGAATTTGTGGATAACTTTTATCAGAACTACGCTTTATTTGGAAAACTTATTTTTATAAACAATTTATAATAGTATAAATTATTGATTTTAAACAATTTAACACTATTAACCATCAGTGTGAACAACTTTATTGTTGAAAATTTTCTCAGCTTACAACGTCTATATCTTCTGAAATTCATTGAATTTAGACTGCATTAACCACGAATAACTTGTATATATATTACATTAAAATATATTATGAATAGGCTTTCGTTACCAGCTGTTAGTTTGAGTGTTTCTTATCCACATTAATGCAATAATTCGTTAATTTTTTACCTCTTAAGAACTATATATTTACAAATAATATATACATGTAATGTTAATAACTTTCATATGCGCATCGTTGCCCAAAGAGTCAGCCAGGCATCTGTAACCATAGCCGGCCAGGTCACGGCCAAAATAAGCAATGGAATACTTCTCCTGCTGGGGATAGAACACGAAGATGAGAAACCCGATGCCGACTGGCTGGTGCGGAAGGTTACCCAGTTGCGCATCTTTAATGATGCGGATGGTGTAATGAATCGCTCAGTCTTGGACATTCGTGGAGAATTACTGGTCGTATCACAATTTACCTTACATGGCAGCACAAAAAAAGGGAATCGCCCATCATATATCCGTGCAGCGAAACATGATCACGCCATACCGCTTTACACTTATTTCATTGATCAGCTCAGAGAACTGTCTGGTCTGAACGTTGAGACAGGCACCTTTGCAGCAGATATGGAGGTTGCTCTGATCAATGATGGCCCAGTTACGCTGATCATAGACAGTAAAAATCGAGAATAATGACCATCGAGGAAGCTCAAAAATCCATTGATAACTGGATAAGAACCGTGGGCATAGCGTATTTTCCCCCTTTAACCAATATGGTACTTCTTACCGAAGAAATGGGTGAGTTGGCTCGTGTCATGGCACGCCATTACGGTGAACAATCCTTTAAAGATTCGGAAGATGCGATCCGTGCACCGGAAATGATTGCTGAAGAAATGGCAGATGTCCTCTTCGTCCTGCTATGTCTGGCCAATCAGTGTGAAGTAGATTTAACCAGCGCACTGGAAAAGAGTCTGGACAAAAAAACCAAACGGGACGCAATCCGCCACCAAAATAATCCTAAGCTGAAGGATTCTTAAAAGGCGATAAGTCCTGTGCGCGACGGATGTATCGCAAAGATATCCAGATGCCAAAACCCAATGCAAATAAGGCTCCGATCAATAAATAATCTGAAGTATTCTGAATTATGAAAAAATCGTAGACGCCATGAAGCAGAATGGCATACCCGATGATATAAAGGGCTTGCTTGCGATCCAGGTGTGAAAATTTCTGCATTCCAAAGGCATAGCCGATCATAACACCAAAGATACCATGGGCAGGAACGGCAGTTATGCTTCGGATTAATATGGTTTCCAACCCATAGATGGCTCCATACAGGATGTTCTCAACCGTAGCAAAACCCATCGCTATGATGACAAAGTAAATTATTCCGTCGAGTGGCTCATTAAAAGCTTCAATTCGTTTCGGATACGCCCAAAAAACCATGATCTTTGTGACTTCTTCCACAAAACTCACCCCCAACAACGCAAAAACAAAGGCGGACCAGAGTTTTGTCTGAACCTGAGGAAACATGTTGGAAAGGTATTCTTCCAGCAGATAAGTAATTGCAGAAGCCACCATTCCCAGCATAAAGCTAAGGATAACCGGACCTGTCGGCTCTTTTTCATAGCGATCCACATAGAGGTAAAATAAGAACGCTATGAATAGACCGGGAAAAAGAGACAATATGATGTACCAATCAGACATTAGAAGTAAGTATAAACAAAAAAAGGCAGGTCACCTTGTTCACCAGGACAAAAGACCTATGAACTAATCATGATTTCCTGGAATTAAGCCTATTTTAGTATTGCACATGACCTATGTAATGAAAAGTCAGCTACTGGAGAAACAACGACTGGAGAAAGAACTTCACCTGAAGCAATTACAGATCAAAAGTCTGTTGACAATCACCCAGGCCATAAACGATAATGTCAGTGCCGCCGGCTTGTACAACATGTATAAGTCCTTTCTCAATTGGGAAATGGGTGTGAAAAAGATGGCGTTGATTGTCAAGAATGAAGAAGAATGGGAGTGTGTAAGCAGCATCAATGCTTCCGCCGATATCTATGAGAAGAACATTGGCCCGGAATTATTGGTTTTCCAACGGTTGCATAAAGTGACCGATTCCGATGAGAGCTATCTGAGAGAATTTGACGTAGTTATTCCGGTTTTCCATAAAAGTTTGCCGATTGCCTATGCACTGATAGGCGAATGCGGTGATAATGAAGACATCTACTCCAAAATTCAGTTCATCACAACCATTACGAATGTGGTTGCGGTAGCCATTGAAAACAAACGGCTTTTCAAGCAGCAATTGGAACAGGAGCGGTTGAAACGGGAGATCGAGCTGGCCAGTGAAGTACAAAACATGCTTATTCCAAGTTCTTTCCCGAAATCGTCTCTCTATGAATTAGCCAGCATCTACAAGCCGCATTACAATGTAGGGGGCGATTATTTTGACTACATTCCGATTAATCCAAACCGGTTTGTAATCTGCATCGCGGACATATCGGGAAAAGGAGTTGCTGCAGCCTTGTTGATGGCTAATTTTCAGGCAAATTTGCGGAATCTGACCTCTACAGCGGAAAATTTGACTGATTTGGTCAAGAAATTAAATGAAAATGTCTATTTAATTACCCGCAGTGATAAGTTCTTAACTTTTTTCATTGCCTACATTGATCTGGAACAAAAGACCTTGCGATACATCAATGCCGGACACACGCCGCCATTGTGCGCCATGGGAGATCAAATCACCCTGCTGAAGGAAGGTTGTACCATCATTGGTGCTTTTGATCAATTGAATCAGATCGATGAAGGAACGGTTCACCTCACGGATGAAACCACATTGGTATTGTTTACAGATGGCTTAACGGATTTGAAAAATGAAAATGGTCAGTATTTTGATGAACTTCAAATCAAATCATTTCTCAAGAAACATCAGAAAATGCATGCCTCTGATTTAAATCGATCCCTGATGGCGGAAATGGAATCATTCAATCATGAGCAGAATTTTCCAGACGACATTGCTGTTTTGACCTGTAAACTTTTTATTTAAAGATACGATTGATAGAGTATGGCCAGGCGTGATAAAAATACTGCAGCATTTATCTCTTTGGTTTTGGGCTGGATGGGACTGCATCAGCTTTACCTGCGTAAGCCTGCTATGGCATTTCTATTTATAGGTTTGTTGATTTTTTTCAAATTACCTATGGCAATAGTCTTTGGCTTTATTAATGCCGTATTATTATTAATGATGTCGGATGAAGAATTCGATCGTCGATACAATAGCAATGAAGCCGGTCAACAGGGACCTAACTGGGATCGTCGCCGAGATTACCGCCGCCGCGATCAGCGAAATCGTGACTACCGGCGGTCGGACGGACCTTACCGGAGAACCTTTGATCAACCGAACCCGGTGATGCAGCGTAAGCCCAACCCATTTAAAACCACCGGAGTCAAGAAATACAAAGATTTCGACATTGATGGCGCTATTGAAGATTTCAGACAAGCACTGGAAATCGACCCCAATGATATTGCAACGCATTTCAATATTGCGTGTGCCTATTCCCTGAATGAAGAAAAGGAAAAAGCCTATAATCATTTGTCCAAGGCCGTCCAATTAGGATTCAAGGATCTGCAAAAAATCAAAACGCACGACGATCTTGCCTATGTGCGTATCCAGCCGGAGTTTGAAGCCTTTGAAAACAGTGGATTCACCATTAATCCGTTTACGGAGCAAAAACAGGATTCGGAAACGCCACAAACAGAAGAGCCAGGCAACTTATTGGAAGACGATCTTCTCTTAAGTCAACTCAATAAATTGAAGGAATTGCGCGAAAAAGGATTGATAACGGAAGAGGAGTTTGCCATGGAAACACGTAAATTGAGGCAATGATCGCTGGAGAATTACTTGCGAAAAGTTTTGTCGGTGTCCAGTACCAGGAGACAGCCAGGACAGCTCTGCTGTCGATGAATGATCAATATGTCAAGCATCTGCCGGTGCTGCACGACGATAGTTATCTGGGAATGATATCCGAAGAAGACTTACTCAACAATTCTCTGGAAGTCGAGGTAAAAGCCCTGGTTAATGTAGAAAACAGGCCACTACTTCACCAGACCGATCACTTGTTCAAGATCATGGGATTATTTGCAGAAAAGCAAGTGACCGTACTACCTGTCCTGGATGAAAAGGACCAATACATCGGAAGTTTATTGCAGGAAGAAATCGTTGATTATTATACCAAAAGTTTTGCTTACGCGGATCCGGGCAGTATTCTCGTATTGGAAATGAACCGACGCGATTATGAATTGACGACCATTGCCCGGGTCATCGAATCGGAAGGCGGGAAGATCTTATGTGCTTTTGTTTCCAGGAGCACAACCCCTGAAGAAATGATCCTGACCATCAAGATCGACAAAATGCAAATCAAAGAAATCAACGATACACTGGAGCGCATGGATTACAACATACGCGCTGTGTATGAAGAAACCGCCTATTCGGATATTCTGCAAGAACGGTATGATGCGCTAATGCATTACCTCAATGTCTAGTCGTCTTCTCTTTTTCTCCATCGCTTTTCTATATGTTGGGTATGTAATCGGGCAAAGTACCAATGTAGTCATTGATGATATCCTCATCATCGGCAATAAAAAGACCAAGAACTACATCATCAACCGGGAACTGACTTTCGCAGAGAAGGATACCTTACCGATCATCGAACTGGCCGAAGCAA
Source organism: Lewinellaceae bacterium (assembly GCA_020636355.1). GTDB lineage: Bacteria > Bacteroidota > Bacteroidia > Chitinophagales > Saprospiraceae > JAGQXC01. The sequence continues at coordinate 39,149 of JACJYB010000007.1, forward strand.
TCCCTCAAAGTGAGCGTAATCTGCTCAATACCCAATTGTTTAATTATGTTTCGATTAATATCATTGACTGGAATACGCAAAAAAACCGGGTTGTTATTGAGATTGAAGTACGGGAAGCCTGGTATATTTTTCCAGCTCCCATATTTGAATTGGCTGACCGGAACTTCAACGTATGGTGGGTTGAACAAAACCGGGCGTTAAACCGCATAAACCTTGGAGTGCGACTAAAGTACCGGAATTTCAGCGGAAATGCCGATGAACTAAAGACTACCATCCAGTTTGGTTATACCCAAAAATATGAAGTCAACTATTTATATCCTTACATCAATCATGGACTCACGCTCGGATTGGAAGGCAACCTTTTATATGCCCAAAACCGGGAACTGGCTTTCCAGTCACTGAACAATAAACTGGTCTTTCACCGGAATGACGATGAAATTTTGTTCCAGCGATTTCGGGCTAAAGTCGGTTTGAAGTATCGTCCAAACATCTTTGCAACACATATTTTTCGAATAGAACATCACCGCAATAGTGTAGCAGCTTCCGTGGCGGATCAACTTAATGCCGAATATTTCGGACGAGGCAGAACCAACCTGCAGTTTCACGTCCTCGAATACGAATTTGAATACGATGAACACGATTTGCGAATCTATCCGCAAGATGGTTTCGCCCTTAAAACTAAAATACGTCGGCAGGGGTTGTTACCCGGAGATGATATCCACAATTGGGTTTTTCGCGCAGAGGGCGACCGCTTCTTTCGCTTTTCACCTTACTTCAGTTTAGGAACCTATGCAGTCGGCCAATTGGCTACCGATAAATCTCAGTTGAACTATTATCAGTATAGGGCTCTTGGTTACGACAATGATTTCGTTCGCGGATATGAATATTATGTGATTGACGGTAAAGCTTTTCTTCTTTGGAAAAATAAACTGAAGTGGATGATCTATAACCGTGATGTAGATATTGCTCGTTGGGTTCCATTGAAGTCGATGAAGGAAATGCCATTTCGCCTGTATGTCACCGGAGGTTTTGATACGGGATATGTCCAGGATCCATTATTTGCGGATAATAACCCACTCACCAATCAATGGCTGTTCGGGCAAACTCTCGGATTGGATATGCTGGTCTACAATAACTTTGTTTATACGGTTGAACTCAGCAGGAATCATTTAGATGAGTATGGGGTATATTTACATTTTAATGTGCGCCTGTAAATGAAAGTTATCCTTTTTGGTCAAACCCTGCATCCGGAGGATATTCCTGTCATCCGGCAGATCATTCAAACCATTCAGGCTTTGGATGGCTCCATCTACGTTTATGGAGACCTGATGAAAAAAATTGAGCCCGTCATTCCTGAAGCAGTGTCGCTGCGGGTAATCAGGAATCACCGGGAACTGAAAAAGCAAGAGCTGGATATGTTGTTCTCGCTGGGTGGGGATGGAACGATCCTGAAGGCAGCTACATTCATCCGCGACGCAGGAGTGCCAATATTGGGTATCAATTTAGGACGGCTGGGGTTTTTGGCAACCATGGATAAACACGAAGTATCCAGGATCATACCATCGCTAAATGACAACAAGTATACCGTAGAATCCAGGAGTTTATTGGGCCTTGAATGCAATAAGCCAATTTTCGGAGATACCCAGTTTGCACTCAATGATTTCACTATCACGAAACGTGACAATTCAAGCATGATCATGATCCGGACTTTCCTGGATGGAGAATATCTTAACACCTACTGGGCAGATGGCCTGATCGTTGCTACACCGACCGGATCCACCGGATACTCCTTGAGTTGCGGCGGACCGATCATATTACCGGACTCCAATTCGTTTGTAATTACCCCGGTTGCCCCGCATAATCTTACCGCACGACCCATCGTAGTACCGGATAATGTAACCATAACCTTCGAGGTTGAAGGTCGCACTGAGAATTTCCTGTGCACCCTGGATTCCCGGTTTGAACCCATTACTTCCGACCACCACATTTCCATCCGGAAGGCTCCTTTTGAAATGCATTTGATCAAGTTGGCAGAGGACAGTATTCTGGAAACCATCCGGGAAAAATTGAATTGGGGGAAAGATCTAAGAAACTAATATGCTTCTTGCATGAACCGGAATTCTGGATTTGGAGAAACCGGAAGAGGCGATTTTTCGTTGGTTAGGTGGTAATAATCAGATTTGTATACGCTATCCCGGACTGGTACCATCGTTACGGATAGTGCTGGCCTTATTTGAGTCAGGATGGATTCAAAAGATTGTATCTTCGCACGGAAAAACTGGCAATATGACAGTTTGTGTATCCGTTTCTGCATGGATTGACATTATGGCATTAAAAAGGCAGTTCCGAAGAGGTTGGAACAATCTGTGAGGCAGAGACAACTATCAATCAAATCATTAGATTCTAACACATGAGTAATTTTCTCACCAATGCCCTAAAAAAGGTTTTCGGCACCAAGTATGAGCGCGATGTCAACAAATACCTGCCCATCGTAGAAGAAATCAATGCTCTCGAGGATGAAATGCAATCGCTTACGAACGATGCATTAAGAAATAAAACGCTTGAATTTAGAGCCCGCATCAATGAACACCTGGAAGGTATCCAGCATGACATTGAGGTTTTGCATGAACAGGCTGAAGAGGAAGAAGATCAATTGATTAAAGAAGATCTTTACAATCAGCTTGACCAGATGCAACTGGAGAAAAACAAGCATCTGGAAGCCATCTTGCAGGAAATATTACCTGAAGCATTTGCAGTGGTAAAAGAGACAGCCCGGCGATTTACAAACAATGAATTCCTGGAAGTTACCGCTACCGATCACGACCGTGATCTTGCCGCTGCCAAATCCTATATCCTGATTGACGGTGAAAAAGCCCGCTGGAAAAATTCCTGGCAGGCTGCCGGTGGCGACGTTACCTGGAATATGGTCCATTACGACGTGCAGCTCATCGGAGGTATGGTCTTACACGACGGCAAGATCGCGGAAATGGCCACAGGAGAAGGTAAGACCCTGGTGGCTACCTTGCCAGCATACCTCAACGGACTATCCGGTCAGGGTGTCCACATTGTTACGGTAAACGACTACCTGGCCAGACGGGATAGTGAATGGGTAGGGCCGATCTTTGAATTTCTTTATCTTACCGTAGACTGCATCGATAAATACCAACCCCACTCTCCCCAAAGGATCAAAGCATACCGGTGCGATATTACTTACGGAACCAACAACGAATTTGGTTTCGATTACCTGCGCGATAACATGGTTCGATCTCAGGAAGAACTGGTCCAGCGCAAGCATCATTATGCGATGGTCGACGAAGTGGACTCGGTATTGGTCGATGATGCCAGAACGCCTTTGATTATATCCGGACCGGTTCCGGAAGGTACCGAGGAGCAGGAATACAATGAACTAAAGCCGAAAGTAGAGCGACTTATTGAAGCACAGCGACGGTTGGCTACCGAATATTTGGCCGAGGCAAAACGGTTATTTAAGGAGAACCAGACCGGTTTCGAAGAAGGACAGGCTGGGATGGCGCTTTTACGCGCGCACCGCGCTTTACCCAAAAACCGGCCGCTGATCAAATTTTTAAGTGAAGACGGCGTAAAAGTCAGCATGCAGAAAGCGGAGAATTTCTACATGCAGGAGCAGGAAAAACACATGCACCTGGTTGATGAGCCCCTGTACTTTACCATTGATGAAAAAAACCGCAGCGTAGAATTAACAGAAAAAGGATCGGAATACCTGGCGCGAGGGGAAAATGACATACATTTTTTCGTTCTGCCGGACATTGCTACTGAAATGATGAAATTGGATAATGACTCCGGTCTGCCATCGGAAGAATTGTCCAAACGCCGCCAGGAAGTCATGCAGGATTTTTCCTTAAAATCCAGACGCCTTCATGCAGTTAATCAATTATTAAAAGCTTATACCCTCTTCGAGCGCGATGAAGAATATGTAGTGATCGAAGGTCAGGTAAAAATCGTGGATGAGCAGACCGGACGGATGATGGAAGGTCGACGTTATTCCGATGGATTGCATCAGGCGCTGGAAGCGAAGGAGAATGTTAAAGTAGGAGATATAACCCAGACCTATGCCACCATTACATTGCAGAATTATTTCCGCATGTATCACAAGTTGGCGGGTATGACGGGTACTGCGGAAACGGAAGCCAGCGAATTTTGGGAAATCTACAAGCTGGACGTGGTCGTTATTCCAACCAATAAACCAATTATCAGGGATGACCGCGAAGACCTGGTCTTTAAGACAGCGCGTGAGAAATACAATGCCGTTATTGACGAAATTGTCAACCTGAGCAACGCCGGCAGACCGGTATTGGTAGGTACCACCTCAGTAGACATTTCCGAGAAATTAAGCCGTATGCTCCAATTACGGGGCATTACCCACAATGTATTGAATGCCAAACAACATCAGCGTGAGGCAGAAATCGTAGCCGAAGCGGGTAAATCCGGACGCGTGACCATAGCAACCAACATGGCTGGACGCGGTACGGACATTAAATTAGGCCCGGGTGTCAAAGAAGCCGGAGGATTGGCAATTATTGGTACTGAAAGACATGATTCACGGAGGGTTGACCGGCAGTTACGCGGTCGTTCAGGACGGCAGGGAGATCCCGGATCAACCCAGTTCTATGTCTCCCTGGAGGATAACCTGATGCGTCTGTTCCATTCGGAGAGGATCGCAAAAGTTATGGACCGCATGGGTCATAAGGATGGTGAGGTGATCCAACATTCCATGGTCACAAAATCCATCGAACGTGCACAGAAGAAGGTGGAAGAAAACAACTTCGGAATCCGTAAACGACTGCTGGAATACGATGATGTTATGAACATCCAGCGGGAAGCGATCTATAAAAAACGCAATCACGCCCTCCAGGGAGAACGACTTTCCGTTGACCTAAGTAATATGTTTAGCTCGATCTCTGAGTCTCTGGTAATGAACCACCGCAATGAAGGCGATTTTGAATCGTTCCGCCGCGCGAGCCTGTATACCCTTGGATTGGATCCGAAAATGGACCCCATCGCCTTTAAGGAACAGTCCGTTCAGAATACGATGAACGAATTCAAAGAATATGTCGCGGAAGATTACCGGCACAAGCAGCAATATGTGCGGGATTTGTTGTTACCGGTGATAAAAAACGTCAAAGAGAACGAGGGCCAGCGTTACAAGCGAATCTCCATCCCATTTACCGATGGCGTCCGTATGCTGCCCATCTCTGCAGACATCGATCAATCTTTGAAATCCCAGGGCAAATCGATAACACTCGATATCGAAAAAGCGATCACCCTGGCACTCATCGATGAAAACTGGAAGGAACATCTGCGCAGCATGGACGAACTGAAGGATTCGGTTCAAGCAGCCTCATTTGAACAGAAAGATCCGCTTGTCGTCTATAAGATGGAAGCCTATGAGCTTTTTGAACAATTCATTTATAAGGTCAATGAGGAGGTGGTTTCTTACCTGATGAAAGGACGATTGATGATCGATGGACAGCCGATCCAGGAAGCACGCCAACAAAAAACAGACCTCAGTAAAGTTCAAACCAATCGAAGTGAAGAAGAGGCCCGCCATCGCGCTGCGATGAGTGCCGGACGTGAAAATCAGAAAGTAGAAACGGTAAGAAGAACAGAAAAGAAAGTAGGTCGCAATGACCCCTGCCCCTGCGGCAGCGGTAAAAAATACAAGCATTGTCATGGAAAATAAACACGGATCGTGGATTCGCCGGACACTGGCACTACTTCTGATGGTAATTGGGTATTTCCATTCGAATGCCCAAACCTCCGATCAATCAACCATGGAAATTGATCCGGGCATTCAGAAAGTTGTCGATTGGTACCGGAATGTCAACCGTGAGAATAAGATTCTGGAAGGCTGGACCATCCAGATCCTATCCACCCGGGATCGCCGTGAAATGGAACAGGAACGGGATCGGTTTCTTTACAAATATCCGGAATACCGGGTCAGACAAAGCTTTGAAGAGCCATTTTATCGTTTGAAAGTCGGATCTTTTACGTCAAAACTGGAAGCACTGGCTTTACGGCAACAATTGCAAAAGCAATACCGTAGCGCCGTTCTGGTAAAAGAAGAAATCAATAAGGAAGATTATTTCTGATGACTACACGAGGAACGGCACCGGTCAAACACATTGACTGGCTTACTTTTTTCCTTTACTTAAGTTTAAGCGTGATCGGATGGCTGATGATCAATGCAGCCGAATCTTCTTCCGATCCAAATACCACCGGTTTCAGCTTCAATGATGGTGCAGGTAAGCAGTTGTTGTTGTTGGTTGTATCCCTGGTGGTGTTCTGGATTTTCTTTTTTATTGATTTTAAGTTCTGGAACACCTTTGCATACATCATCTTCGCATTAACCCTTACCCTGCTGGTATTGGTGTTGCCTTTTGGAGACAAGATTAAAGGTGCGACATCCTGGTTCAACCTCTTTGGTTTTTCATTGCAACCTTCCGAATTTGCTAAAATGGGAACCTGCCTGGCACTGGCGAGTTACCTGAGCTACCACAAAACCAAGTTGCGCAATCGAAAACACATATTCGTCAGCATCGGCATCATACTGCTCCCTGCGGTATTGATCATTCTGCAACCAGACCCAGGATCGGCACTGGTTTATTTGTCATTTTTTCTGGTTCTGTACCGGGAAGGTCTGACGCACTGGATTTATGTGATAGCAGGAATTTTTATCACGTTATTTATCCTGTCCCTCATCTATACCGTCGGTTCCGTGTTCGTACTGATCCTTGCGGTCTCTTCGGCAATCTACCTATTGCAGGAAAAGAGACATTGGGCCTGGTGGATAACCTATGCTGCGCTGGCCATTACCAGTGTTATCGGTCTCGGACTGGGTTGGCAACAGGAACTGATCGGTGCACATGCTATTTTCCTGATGACCTTACTGATCCTGGCATTTCGTAAAGCCCGGTTCAGGATTCTTATCCTGGGCATTCCTTCTATCCTTATCTGTCTTGGTTTTAGCTATATGTCCCGGTTTATGTTTGACCGGGTATTGGAGCCTCACCAACAGGATCGCATTAACGTTTGGCTGAGGCCGGAACTGAGTGATCCACGGGGATCTATGTACAACCTGTCGCAATCAAAACTGGCAATTTCCTCCGGTGGATTTCAGGGTAAAGGTTATCTGAAAGGGACGCTGACCAAATTGAATTATGTTCCGGAACAATCAACTGACTTTATATTTAGCACCATCGGCGAAGAGCAGGGCTTCCTGGGTAGTTTTGGTATTATTGCCATGTTCCTCATTCTTCTCGTTCGGATCACGATGATCGGAGAGCGTGCGAAATCCTCGTTTACCAGGACATATGCTTATGGTTTGGCGGGTATTCTGTTCATCCATTTTTTCATCAACATTGGCATGACCATGGGCCTGGTACCGGTTATTGGTATTCCGTTGCCATTCATCAGCAAGGGTGGTTCCTCTTTGCTCGCTTTCAGTATGATGATGGCTATTTTACTTAAGCTGGATATGGCAAGGTACGCCTACTGATATGATTTCATTTACAGTAAATAAAGAAGACCCAAAGTCTAATGCCAGAGCCGGAATCCTGGAGACTGGTCATGGAGCGATCCCTACACCCATCTTTATGCCCGTGGGTACCCTGGGGTCGGTTAAAGGTCTCAGTCAGGAGGAATTGATGCTGGATATTCAGGCATCAGTCATTCTGGGTAATACATACCATCTTTATTTGCGACCCGGAACCGAAGTGTTGCAAAATGCCGGTGGACTGCACCGGTTTATCGGCTGGGAGAAACCCATCCTGACTGATAGTGGAGGTTATCAGATTTTTTCTTTGGCGGAAATGCGAAAAATTAAACCGGAAGGTGCAGTGTTTCGATCCCATATTGACGGAAGCAAGCATCTTTTTACCCCGGAGAACAATGTCGAAGTTCAACGAGCCATCGGCGCAGACCTGATCATGGCTTTCGATGAATGTACCCCCTATCCGTGTGAAAAAAATTATGCCCGGAAGTCTTTAAAGATTACTCATGCCTGGCTTGAGCGTGGTTGGAACCATCACCTGCGTACTCCGGTAGCTTACGGTTATGATCAACTGTTCATACCGATCATTCAGGGCTCAGTTTATCCGGATCTTCGGATAGAAAGCACAGAAGAGGTATTACGTTACGACAATCCCGTCTATGCTATCGGGGGATTATCGGTGGGAGAACCTCACGAAGATATGTATGCAATGACCCGGGAAGTATGCAGCAGGATACCGGTAGACCGGGGTCGGTACCTGATGGGAGTCGGTACACCGGAAAATTTGCTCGTTAGCATTGGACTGGGAATAGATTTCTTTGATTGTGTATTGCCAACACGCAATGCCCGGCACGGTTTGATTTACACTTCTGAGGGCGTCATCAACATAAAAAACGCCAAGTGGAAGAATGCCCTAGAACCGATTGATGCGGACAGCGGTGTACCCACTTCCGCTCGTTATTCAAAAGCATATTTGCATCATCTGGTCCGAACCGGAGAAATGTTGGGTGCGCGCTTGGCATCCATGCAAAACCTGGGTTTCTTCCTGTGGCTGGTTAAAACGGCTCGTAGTCATATACTGGATGGTACCTTCACCGATTGGCAGCGGTCAATGTTGGAAAAAGTGGTAAAGCGGTTGTAATGGGCATATTGGATGCATATCTGATGAAAAAATACCTGAAGACCTTTTTCTTCACGGCATTTCTCTTTTCCATCATTGCGGTAGTGATTGACTTTAGCGAAAAAGTTGAACGGTTTGTAGAATCACCGGTTACCACCCGCGAGATCCTCCTTCAATATTACCCGACTTATTTGCCGGATATCAACAGTATCCTCTGGCCATTATTCGCGTTGATCTCGGTGGTGTTCTTTTGTTCGCGGATGGCTAAAAATTCCGAATTCGTCGCCATGTTTTCAAGCGGATTCAGTTTTATGCGCATAAGCCGTCCATTTTTGATGGGAGCGGGGGTGATCGCGCTGTTCCTTTACCTGGGCAACCATTACTTTTTGCCTCAGACGAACCGCATCAAGCTGGACTTTATGAATAAATACATCGAACGTCAGCAAGCCAGCTCCAGGGTTCGTGCAACCCATATGTTTATCTCTCCGGATACCAAAGTGTACATCAATAGCTACAATACGCTGGACACCACAGCAAATGATTTGCGGTTTGAAACCTATCAGGACAACAACCTCGTAAAGATTGTCATGGCCAAGCGCATGCAATACCAGGGCCCACCCAATCATTGGTTGTTAACCGATATGGAAACCCGATTGTTTGATGGAACCAAGGAGACCTTTGAGATTCAACGTAACGCGCGTCTAGATACAACCCTTAACATTTATCCGGAAGACTTTGTCTCCTGGCAGAATGACCAGAAGCGCCTCACTTCTCCGCAAATCGAAGCATATCTGGACCGGGCAAAATTTCGGGGTGCAGGGAATACCAGACCATTCGAGATTGAATATTACAAACGGACAGCGGATCCGATATCCATCTTTATTTTGACCATCATCGGGGTAGCAGTCGCTTCCCGCAAGGTTCGGGGAGGCACAGGTCTTCATTTGGCACAAGGGGTCATGATTGGCTCGCTTTACATCTTTTTGTCCCGGTTTTCGACCACATTTGCTATGGACCCTAAGGTTACGCCCTGGCTGGGCGTATGGGCACCAAACCTGGTCTTTGCGGTCGTTGCCTGGTTCATGGTGCGGCGCGCACAGGAATAACCTTTGTTATGGAAAGGTTAAATAAAGCGCAAATACTGTTAAGGAATTTCAAAAATTTTTGAAAGGGTTTGAAGCAGTAGTTGAAAAATCACCACTTCAACGCACTGATTAACAGGGTGTTAAATAGCTTATTTAGAATTTGTCTTAAAAAAGACAAGCATGAAAGCAAAATCTTGTTTAACTTCAACCCATGACTTGATTAACCTCCAGTTGTCTTTTGTTTAAGTATATCGTAAATTTGTTAGACAAAACTAAACTATATGTCCACCATTGAATTCAATCATCAATTGCTGAAATTAACCAATGTGCTCCACGCCTTTGCGTATAATTTGACCAAAGATGTTGAAGAATCACAAGACCTGTACCAAGAAACGGCATTCCGGGCATTAAGTAACAAGGATAAATTTGTTCCGGGCACGAACTTCAAGGCCTGGATCATGACCATCATGAAGAATATCTTCATCAACAATTACCGGAAGAAAGTAAAGGCCAACACCATCATTGACACAACGGATAATCTCTATTATCTGAATTCAGGGACCAGCATAATTTTTAACAGCGCGGATACCAAGATCATGATGGATGAATTGAACAGCATGATCGTTGACCTGGATGACAGCATACGCATCCCATTTGAGATGCACTATGTAGGCTATAAATACCAGGAAATTGCGGATAAATTGGATTTGCCTCTGGGCACGGTCAAAAGCCGGATTTTCTTCGCCAGAAAAGCGCTCAAAAATCAAATTCAAAGACGGTATCCATCCATATACGATACCAGATCAAAGGATTAATTTCTCCAATAAGAAGGATCTTAAAGGGATGAAGTCATCATCCCCTGCACGGGAGTCGGAAATAGGGCAGTTGTTATTGGACTGGCACCAGGATCATCCCAGGCCCTTACCTTGGAAAGGTAAAGGTCCCTACGAAACCTTGCTTTCAGAAATCATACTTCAACAGACACGTGTAGAACAAGGCTTGCCCTATTATCAGCGGTTCGTAACCTTATTTCCTACGATCAATGATCTGGCAAAAGCTTCAGAGGATGAGGTCCTGCATGCCTGGCAGGGACTGGGTTATTATTCCCGGGCACGAAACCTGCACCGGATTGCACGAACCATCGTTGAAGATCTTGACGGGGCGTTTCCTCAAACCTATGAAGCATGGTTATCCCTGAAAGGAATTGGTCCGTATACGGCGGCAGCCATTTCCTCCTTTGCATTTGGGGAGCCTAAAGCCGTCCTGGATGGCAACGTTTACCGGGTATTATCCAGATTATTTACGCCCAATGCGGACTTTTTTAGTAGTGGTGGGAGAAAGGTCTATCAGGAACTTGCCCAAAAGTTGTTGCCCACGGATCAAGCAGCATCCTTTAATCAGGCGATCATGAATTTCGGGGCGATGCAGTGCACACCCAAACAACCGGATTGTGATAATTGTCTTTTAAAGATGCATTGTCAGGCCTACCAAAGGAGCGTAGTACCCATGTACCCACCTGCCAAACAGACCATCTTAAAGCGTCATCGTTACTTTCATTACCTGGTACCGGTCGATCAATCCGGGATGACATGGATCGAACAACGTACCGGCAATGACATCTGGCAACAACTGTATCAATTTCCGCTTGTAGAAACGCTTTCTTCTGTACATTCGGCTGATATCCAGAAATTATTTCTAAATAAATTCCAATTGGTAGATTGGAATACTGAAAATACCTCAAAGATTTATAAACAAATCCTTTCGCACCAGGTAATCCATGCCTGTTTTCACCTATTGAATGGGCTGGACTTACCTCAGCATACGGGATTTGAACGTGTTAAAATCAAAAACTTACCTAACTTTGCGTTCCCAAAGGTAGTCCATTGTTATTTAATGGATTATTCAATATATTTAAATGCTATACATCAATAAGCATGGTCAATAAAGTTATACTGATCGGTAATCTCGGCAGGGACCCAGAGGTTCGCACCCTGGAAAATGGAGCCATGGTTGCCAAATTTCCGGTTGCTACCAATGAAAGTTACCGGGATAAAAATGGTGAATGGCAGACCATCACCGAGTGGCACGATGTCGTAGTCTGGCGTTCGCTGGCCGAGCGGGCCGAGAAATCGCTGCAAAAAGGTAGTCTGGTTTTTGTCGAAGGTAAATTAACCCATCGGAAATATCAGGATAACAATGGGGTGGATCGCTACATCACAGAAGTTGTAGCCAACACCTTTCGCATATTGGATCGCAAAGAAGGTGGAAGCCGGACAGGCTATAGCGACACGTTTCCGACGGAAGAATCCTATACGGCCAGTCCACCATCGGGGTCGGGCAGTTCGAAAGGCAGCTCTTCATTTTCGGAGGACATCTCCAATATGGAAGATGACGATCTACCATTCTAATCCAGCTTGTTGAACTAATCGCATCGTCTTGGAACCGGACTTATCTGAATCATACCATCTTCTGCTCATATTGATTCAAATTTCGCCCCTTATTTTTCTGGACCTGTTCATTGTCGTCCTGCTCCTCTTTGGCTCTGCACTGATCTCGGGATCGGAGATAGCTTATTTTTCACTGGGCCCGAACGAGCAAAAGATACTTCACGAGGAGAACTCCCAGACAAGCAAGCGAATCATGGCCTTGCTGGAAAAACCACGCCGACTGCTGGCGACGATTCTGATACTTAACAATACCCTCAACATTGCCATCGTCTTGCTCGCCAATCATATGATGAGCATTTTATTCAGTGATGCCTTTTTTGAATCCATGGCCCAACAGCTGGTCCAGGTCGTAGAGCGCGTTGGAATGCAGTTGGATGCAGTAAGCATGGCTGTTTTCATCAAAATACTGGTCACTGTAGTTTTGGTCACGTTTATACTCGTATTATTCGGAGAGATAACGCCCAAGATCTACGCCAACATTCATAACATTGGGCTTGCTCGTTTTATGGCTACTCCCCTGAATGTTTTATCCAATGTCCTGGCGCCGATAAGCACCTTTTTCGTCAATTTCTCCAAAGGCCTGGAAAAACGCCTGGCTCGAAACAGGCAGGTTTCATTAAAAGCGGATATCGATCATGCCATCGAACTGACGGTTCGTCAGGATCCCAGCTCCGACGAAGAGGTGGATATGTTAAAAAGTATCGTGAAATTCAGTGAGGTCAGTGTCACCCAGGTTATGCGATCCCGCATGGATGTTGTTGCCGTAGAGCAAAATATATCCTACAAGGATTTGCTGAAAACAGTCAGAGATTCAGGGTTTTCCCGCCTGCCGGTCTATGAGGAAGATCTTGACCACATTCTTGGCATTCTTTATGTTAAAGACCTTTTACAGCACCTGCATGAAGGTGAGGAATATGCCTGGCTGGGATTAGTCCGTAAAGAAGTGTTGTATACGCCGGAATCGCGCAAAATCAATGAACTTCTTAAAGATTTTCAGTCCCGGAAATTACATATGGCCATCGTCGTGGACGAGTTTGGAGGCACTCTTGGACTAGCGACCCTTGAGGATATCATGGAAGAGGTGATTGGTGACATCCGGGATGAGTTTGATGATAAGGAAGAGTTGGAATACATCCAATTGGATGATCAGAACTTCATTTTTGAGGGTAAAACGTTGATCAATGATGTGATAAAGATCGTTGGACTGGATATTGGTCATTTTGATACCTGGCGCGATGATGCCGACTCACTGGCCGGCTTAATCCTGCAGGTGACGGGACAAATCCCCAAAGTGAACCGGGAGATTTCTTTCCCGCACTTCAAACTGAAAGTATTAACGGTGAGTAAACGAAGAATAGAGAAAGTCCAATTAACCAAGATATGAACACAATGCGAACAGCCTGGTCCGTCATCATTTTTTCAGCAGTGGTTATATTGGCTTGCAGCCATGAGCAGAGTTACATTCCCAAACCCAGAGCTTATCCTAAAATCACCTTTCCGCAAAAAGGGTATCAGCCATTTCATGTGACCGGTTGTCCACTGACCTTTGCGTATCCGAGTTACGCTACAATCGATGAAAATCCGTCCAACCGGCAATCGAACCAACAGAATGCCACGTGCTGGTTTGATATCTTTTTCCCTGAGTTCAACGGGCGAATTCATTGCAGTTATGTGTCGATCAATAAACCGGAGGATCTGGATAAATACATCAGTGATGCCTTTGAAATCGTGGATAAAGTCAACTACCGGTCGAATTATAGCGGAGAAGAAGTGATCCACAAACCGGATGGCACCGGTGGTGTAGTGTTCAATTTTGAAGGTCCTGCTGCCTCACCGGTTCAGTTTTTTCTAACCGATAGTACCGAACACTTCTTCAAAGGATCCCTATATTTTTATGCAAAGGTGAACCCGGATTCCATCCAGCCGATTGCTAATTTTATCGAGCAGGACGTGATGGAACTGATTAAAACGCTCGAGTGGACCGATAAATAGTACTTATTCCTTGCGATCCACTTAATTAATCGTCAGAAGCGTCTTCGTCTCCACCAGCGACAACACCAACATAGCGCTCTTTAATCTTGCGTTCAACGTCCTGGGCAACTTCCGGATTGTCATCCATAAATTGTTTGGCTGCATCCCGACCCTGGGCAATTTTTGTGCCCTCATAGCTAAACCAGGAACCGCTTTTCTGAACAATATCCAGTTCAGAACCCAAGTCGATCAATTCACCGGTTTTCGATATGCCCTGTCCGTACATGATATCAAATGTTGCAATCTTGAACGGCGGTGCCAGTTTGTTTTTAACTACTTTGACTTTTACGCTGTTACCGATCAGATTTCCTTCGCGATCTTTAATTGGTGAACCGGAACGGCGGATATCGAGACGAATGGACGCATAAAACTTCAGGGCATTACCGCCCGTTGTTGTTTCCGGATTGCCGAATAAGACACCAATTTTCTCTCTTAGCTGATTGATAAATATGCAGCAACAGCCGGTACGTCCAATGGTAGCCGTCAGTTTACGTAAAGCCTGGGACATCAGGCGGGCCTGTAAACCAACCTTTGAATCACCCATTTCACCCTCAATCTCACTCCGTGGAACCAGAGCGGCAACAGAATCAATGACAATAATGTCAATCGCTCCGGAGCGAATCAGGTTCTCGGCAATTTCCAGGGCTTGTTCCCCATTATCTGGCTGGGAGATTAACAGATTTTCAACATCAACGCCAAGTTTCTCTGCATAAAAGCGGTCAAAGGCGTGTTCGGCGTCAATAAAAGCAGCGATACCACCCTTTTTCTGGCATTCTGCGATGGCATGGATGGCCAGGGTTGTTTTACCGGAAGATTCCGGACCATAAATTTCTACCACGCGCCCCCGGGGTAATCCGCCGATTCCCAGGGCAATGTCCAGCCCGATGGAACCGGTAGGAATGGTGTCTATCTCGACCACTTGCTGGTCTCCCAGTTTCATGACGGTTCCTTTCCCGTAGGTCTTTTCCAGTTTATCTACTGTAAGCCGTAAAGCTTTTAGTTTTTCATCTCTTTCGTTACCCATCTTAGTTTGATATTTAAAAAGGTAATATATAAAACGAAGGTACTATTTAACCCGGTATTTTTCAGGAATAAATAGGGTATAGGTGGGTGTAAAAATACCGAATGCCCTTCACGAATTCATGAAAGGCATTCGGCATTTGTACGATTTCGAACTACTACAGAGTCGCTATGCTTACAACGTGGCAGGTGACAGAATCGTAGAGCTGTATTTCAGTATGCGTTCGATGCTAGACAGAGAAGGACGGATTGCTGCAGTCGGAAGTGCATTTTTGCCGTCTTTAAGTTCAACATACTGATCATTCAGCTCCTGATCATTCACAAGTGCTTGTTGTAGCAGTACAGTTTCTTCTGGGGAGGTTTCTTGATATAGAAAACGTACTAAATCTTCAGGTGTAAAATCATGCTTCATACGCAGAAATTGGTTTTGATTTTTTTAAACTTCCTATAAATAACACAGGAGGATATTCATTTATTGTATTCGATGTAAAAAAAATGAAAGGATTGAAGACCAATTGATTAAGCGGCAATACAAGCGCTACTTATCCGCTGGGACACGGTACCAGGTTTGGGTCCGGTAAAGTCCGGTCCAATGCTTTCCTCTCACTTTCAGTTCCTGGGAATTGCCGGGTTCAAACCAGATGCTGCAGCGGTATTCGCTACCGTTTTCCGGATCCATAATCGTGCCATTCGACCAATAATCCTTGTACGGCTCCAAACCTTCAATCACCACCAGTCCGATCAGGGGTTGATTTTTTTTCTTTCCGGTACATTCGGTGCACCGCTTATCAGGAGCAGATTTGAGAAGCTTAACGACCTTACCGAAATACTTGCCCTGATCTTCATAGATCTCGACATAACTTTTAGCCTCACCGGTGGCGTCGTCAATGGTTTTCCAGGTCCCTATCGGCCCGGATTGTGCGGTAGAGAGGGTATTCATAAGGGATAGCAGGAAAAGGGAAAGAAGGATGTGCTTCATGGCTCACGTCTTTAGTTTCACGTACACTAAAGATAACGAAAGAAAGGCACGAGTTGATGGATGCAGCTGCAAATGAAAAGCGCCCGATCGGATGACCAGGCGCGTTGTATCTTTTTATGCTTTGCCCAGGAAGTTATTCACCGCCCGGGAAGCTCTTTCGACCAGATCGTATTCGATGGAATACAATACATATTTACCTTGCTTTTGTTGTTTGACTACGCCGGCAAGACGCAACACCTTCAGGTGCTGGGAGGTGATCGATTGTTCTAAGTTCAGGGTGTTATAGATTTTGTTCACATTGATCTTACCATTTCGATCGATGAATTCTAATATGCGAAGTCTTAAGGGATGGGCTAACGCACGCATAATCTCTGTCGAAACCTGTAGCTTTTCATTGTCAAAAGTAACCTTAGTCCTTCTCATATTGCAGCTTTAAGTATTTTGAATTATTAAGTCTAGCTGGACAAATATGCGCCAAATGAATGAATCTACAAAGCAAAACATTAAAAAAACTTGCAATTTGTAACTGATTGAAGCGTTGTTGTACTTCAATCCCTCTTTTGGCCCATGTCTAAATCAAAATACCTATAAGCTAATACATTGAATTTCAAAGAGATGTAAAATTCACCATCAACTAACGGTTTAATCAGCTAATTCTTCAACCAATCTCGAAATTTGTGCAAGTCTATCACGGTCGATACGGTAATAAATAAATTTTCCTTGCCGTTCAGTTGTAACTACACCAGCACGTCTTAAGATGGCTAAATGTTGGGAGGCTACCGATTGCTCCAGCCTTAGTTTAATGTAAATGTCGGTTACCGTCATCGAATCGTTTTCTTCCAATAAATCAATGATGCGTTGACGTAGTTTGTGGTTGACAGCCCGCAGTACCAACACTGCTTTACGGAGATCAGCATAGTCTAGCTGGATCTCCTTACCTCCTTTCTTTAACGAAACAATTTCATTTTTCTGCTTTTTCATACAAGATGGTTTTACGGTCAAGGAATCAGCTATAACTGCAACCAAAACTGTACCAAACTCACTTATTAGAAAACTTTTTAAATTATAATGTTATCACATTCAACACATATTTATATGAATTGGTTGAATATGTATACAGATTAGCTATATATAGGTAGTCATAGTGCCTGAAAATGGCTCTCCAGGCGCTATTGCTTGTATCATGCATCTTTACATCTTTTGTTATTCTGCATCTTCCAGGTCATCCGTTCTTTCGTATAGCTTTTACAAAGCACACAAAATCCCTATAATTCCTTCAAACCATCATCAGCCATAGGTCCATTATACATTATCAATTCTTTTAATGCATTGGTATTACGATAAACGTTAATAGATGATTCCAGGTTCCAAATTGCAGGTAAAATCGTGGAAAAGCGCCCGAATAAGAAGCAGCAATGCGTCGTAAGGGAATTATCTGGCGGCTTTCGGCTTGGTAATATTGGGACTAAGCAAATAATTTGGGGCATAGGCATTCAGGTCCTCAACGATTCCCTGTACGTATCGCTTATAGGCGGGTAGAATCATATGGGCAGCAGAATAACGCCCCGCATCCCTGACAATTCTTTTCTCGACGTGAACCCACAGCTCCGGGTGGTTTAACAGTCCGCTACCACCTACCCGGACCGGCGATACCTCCAACTGTTCGATCAAATGATCAATCCTACTGATATCAGGTCCTGCCAGAAGGGCCCCTGATGCATCGTACAGGGCATAGAATACCCGCTCACGTCGAGCGTCAAGTGTCGTCACGTAAATTTCTTCAGCACCGGTCTTCAGCATAGACTGGAAAACAAGATCGAGCGTGGGAATTGCTATTAATGGAAGATGGTATGCATAACATATCGCCTTGGCCATTGAAGCCCCGACCCGTAAAGCGGTGTAGGATCCAGGACCGTCACAAATGGAAACACCACAGACCTGGTCCCATTGTAAATGCTGCTGTTCAAAAGCTTCCTTAATGAGAATAGGGAGCTGAGAAGTTTGCTGAAATGAATGTTCATCGAAGGAGGTGTATACCAATTCTTCACCGCGACTAAGCGCTACCGAACACCCTTGCTCAGCGGTTTCTAAATGGAGCAGAACAGGCAGATTCTCGCCATTAATCACTTTCCTGCCAGTATTTGTTGATAACCATTTGCATCCTCTAGCACCTCTATGGCCTTTTTTACTTCATTATCGTGCCGCAGTTTATACAATATTTTGTCTTTCTCCGGGTAATAACGGGCGATGATTTGAGAGGCAATGGTTTTGAGGATTATTTCCTTATCGGCATTGAATACCGCATCATTGTTCTGCGTTAATTCGTTTTGCAGTTGTTGAAGCTGAGGCAAATAATCGGATTGCCGATCCTTTTCCATGACGGCTACGGCTTCGTCCAGTTTGCGGTAGGCGGGATTGTGGTAAACAAAACCATACGTCTGCAAGAACTGGATAAAGCCCTCAAAATCATCGAAACGGAATTCTTGGGGATCACCGATACTTTCATGGCTTTGCTGATAGGAGTTGACATATTTAAAGATCATATTCTGCGCCTCCAGTTGACCGATCAGATCCGGAACATCAACAGGATCCATTTTAATATCGGGAGTTACTCCACCACCATCCAGGACTTTACGACCATTACGAGTCTTAAATGCAGCCCGTTGATCATCCGGTACATCCACCGGTTCACCATCCTGATAGGCGACGCTCTGGATGCAGCGGCCACTGGGAATATAATATTTCGCTGTGGTCAGTTTAAGCTGTGAATTATAGCCAATATCCCGGGTGTTCTGCACCAGCCCTTTACCATAGGTACGCTGTCCGATGATAATTCCCCGGTCGTAATCCTGCAATACTCCGGAAACGATCTCCGATGCGGATGCAGTCATTTTATTAGCCAGAACCGTAACCGGTAGATCCGGAAAAACAGTAACACCGGTAGTTTTGAACTCACGGTCCCATTCCTGTACCTTTCCTCTGGTCGTCACCACCAACGCATCTTTTGGAATGAACAAGTTGCAGATGCTGACCGCTTCACGCAGTAATCCTCCTCCATTATTGCGTAAGTCAAGAATGACTCCTTTTAATTCCGGATTTTCCTTCTTCAGATCACGGATGGCATCCCCCACATTTTTCCCGGCATTTTCGGTAAATGTGGTTAAGATCACATAACCTATTCCGTCTGCGACCATACCATGATAAGGCACATTACTGTCATTGATCTCTGACCGGGTCAACGTGATTGGTAAAGCTTTCTTTTGCCCAATGCGAACCACTTCCAGTTTGATTTCAGGACTCGGAACCGTGCGCATCATGGTTTCCACCTCAACCTTGTTTTTCCCCTCCGTGGATCTTCCATCTACTTTAATGATCTGGTCTCCGATTTTCAGACCGGAAGTTTCCGCCGGAGCGCCATCGATCAGATCCGTAATGGTAAGGTAATTATCGATTAGTTTCGTCTCTGCGCCCAAACCCTCATAACGACCTTCGGACATAAAGCGCCAGCCCTCAATCTGGTTTTCAGAAAAATAATTGGTATAGGGATCCAGATGTTCCAGCATTGCGTCGACACCAATCCGCATCAGCTTCGCCGGATCGACCTCATCCACATAATAAAGATTCAGTTCTTTATAAAGATTGGTGAAGATTTCAATGTTCTTACTGATCTCAAAATACTTATTAGGCGTTTCTGCAAATGCCATCAGCATGAGGATCAGGACCGGGAGAAGGATACGAGTCATCTTGCGCATAGAAAGAATTCAAATGGTGACTAAAAGTGATCATTAAGGAATGACGTCAGAACGGCCAGCAAAGTGTCGGGCGCTTCGGCATGAACCCAATGTCCGGCATTCTCAATAGTAACGATATCTACATTCAAAAACGTTTCCCGGATCAAAGCTAAATCATCCTCCGTGATATAGGTTGATTTATCACCGCGAACAAATAATGCCGGTAGTCCAATCGGGTGAAGGATTTCAACCGGTCCAATGACTGCACTGTATTTATCGTAAAGGACCCTAAGATTAAACTTCCAGTCAAATCCATTATTCGTCCGTTCGAGATTTTTCAACAGAAATTGACGGATGGCAACACTGTCAACGGTTTTAGCAAGCCATTTTTCTGCATCCTGCCGGTTATCAAGGTCTAATGGCATGGATAACATTGCATTAAAATATACATCATGGCCACGCGGGTAACTGCGGGGACTGATATCCAGCACTACAATCGCAGCTAAACGATCTGAATATGCCGTAGCAAATGACATAGCGACTTTGCCTCCCAGCGAATGTCCCATCAGGACAGCCTTAATCAAGCCCAAATCATCCCATAATCGCAATAGATCATCCCGCATGACTTCCAGATTGAATGCATCGGTATGGGGAGAGCGGCCATGATTGCGGAGGTCCACGGTAATGACTTGATAAATGCTACTCAAGCGCCGTGCAAACGTATGCCAATTGTCCAGGCTTCCAAAAAGACCATGCAGGATCACGATGGTTTTTTCGTGTTCCTCTCCATATCGCTTGTAATGTAAGGGCACAGTGCCCGAATAAATTTGTTCTGTCATCAGAGGATGGCTAAATTTTGTACAAAATCGGGTTAGTTACCCGGATCTCGATGCGTATACACAAAAACCTGTCGCTTTTGAAACCTCAACCATGGCATGAATGTTCGTATTTTTATGGTTTTTGACCAATAGTTATCATGTCGTATCAACTGGAATCCAAGTATCATCCCACCGGCGATCAGCCGGAAGCAATTCGTCAATTGGTGGCAGGAATTGATCAGGGAGAAAAATCACAGGTCCTGCTGGGTGTGACCGGATCTGGAAAAACGTTTACGGTGGCCAATGTGATCAACGAGGTTCAAAAACCGACGCTGGTACTCACCCATAATAAGACCCTCACAGCCCAGCTGTATGCAGAGTTCAAGGAATTTTTTCCAAATAATGCCGTAGAGTATTTTGTATCGTATTACGATTACTATCAACCGGAAGCCTACATCCACGTATCGGATACCTACATTGAGAAGGACCTTTCGATCAATGAAGAAGTCGATAAATTACGTATGCGGGCTACTTCGACATTGCTTTCCGGCCGACGGGACATAATCATCGTAGCGTCGGTATCCTGCATCTATGGCATGGGAAACCCGGAGGACTATAAAGCCGGGATCATTCGTATAGAGACCGGTAAGGTCCTGGCGCGCAATCAGTTTTTATACCGTCTGGTCGAAAGTCTTTATAGCCGTACCGAACTCATGATGACGCGTGGTCAGTTCCGCGTTAGGGGCGACAGTGTCGAGATTAACCTGCCTTATATTGACTATGGCTACCGGATTACATTTTTTGGGGACGAGATTGAAGGTATTGAAATGATCGATCCGGAAACCGGAAAACATCTGGAAGACCTGACCCATGCCGCTATTTTTCCGGCTAATCTTTACATCGCTCCTAAGGACCGCCTGAAAATGATCATCCGTGATATTGAAGATGAACTGGTAGAACATGAACGTTTCTTTGAACAGGAAGGAAGGTATCTGGAAGCCAAGCGCATTAAAGAGCGAGTGGCATTTGATGTGGAGATGATGCGGGAATTGGGTTATTGCAACGGCATCGAGAACTATAGCCGCTTTTTTGATGGCAGACAGCAAGGAACGCGTCCGTTCTGTCTGCTTGATTATTTTCCGGACGATTATCTCATGGTGATTGATGAGAGTCATGTCACGATTCCCCAGGTGAGAGGGATGTGGGGTGGTGACCGGGCGAGAAAAATAAATCTGGTGAATTATGGTTTTCGGTTGCCCTCAGCCCTGGATAACCGACCGCTTAATTTCAACGAATTTGAAGGACTGATCAACCAGGTTATTTACGTTAGTGCAACCCCGGGGGATTATGAACTGGAACAAACCGGTGGCGTCGTGGTCGAGCAAATTGTCCGGCCTACTGGCTTGCTGGATCCGCCTATCGAAGTACGTCCTTCACTCAATCAGATCGATGATCTTCTGGAAGAAATCAATGTACGCATTGAACGCAATGAGCGAATCCTGGTTACCACGTTGACCAAGCGGATGGCAGAAGAACTCACGAAATACCTGGCAAAACTGCATATCCGGGTACGCTATATACATTCGGAGGTCGACACCCTGGATCGGGTGGAAATCATCCGCGATTTGCGACTGGGAGGATTTGATGTACTGGTTGGCGTTAACTTATTGCGAGAAGGTCTGGACTTGCCAGAGGTTTCCCTGGTTGCCGTCCTGGATGCAGATAAAGAAGGATTTTTACGTAACGACCGCTCGCTGACCCAGACTGCTGGACGAGCTGCCCGGAATGCCAATGGATTGGTCATCTTCTATGCCGATCAAGTCACCGATTCGATGCAACAGACCATGGATGAGACCAGCCGCCGCCGAAGTATTCAAATGGCCTACAACGAAGAGCATGGCATTACGCCAACGACCATTACCAAGACGAAAGAAGAAATTCTCGCCCAAAAATCCATCCTGGATATACGCGGACAGGGTAAATCAAGGGCATACATTGAACCCGACGAGCCATCGATAGCTGCAGACCCGATTGTGGATTACATGACCAGGGATCAATTGGATAAAGTGATCACTGAGACCGAAGACAAAATGCGGAAGGCGGCTAAAGAACTGGATTTTATCGCGGCTGCCCAGTACCGGGATGAGTTATTTGCCCTGAAGAAAAAATTAAAAGAAAAAGTTGTCTGATCATTACAAGATCCCGGCGAGAGCTGTCCATCCTGTCTGGTGCGAGGCTCCTAAACCTTTTCCGGTCTCAGCATGAAAGTATTCATAAAATACCACCAGATCTCGGTATTCTGGTTGCTGTAAAAAAGTTAAATCCTGGTGTGCCGGCCGGCCACCTTGCTGGTTAAGAGAAAAAAGAGACAATAGCCGGTTGGCAATTTCCCGGGACGCTTCTTCCAGATTCAGTAATCTTCCGGAATTCGATGGAATTTCAACGGATAAAGATTTCCCGTAAAACTGATGATACGTGCGCAACCCATGAATCAGCAGGTAATTGGTAGGAATCCAGATTGGTCCCCGCCAGTTTGAGTTGCCCCCAAATAACCCGGATTCGCTTTCACCCGGTTCATACTTCAATCCGAACTGATGCCCGGTGATATTCATTTCTACAGGGTGATCCTGATGATATTTGGATACCGAGCGAATTCCAAATGGGCTTAAAAATTCTTGCTCATCAAAAAGTGCATGAAGGATCCGGCGCAGGCGATCCAGAGGAACCAGGGACAAAAGGACATCTCCGGTCTGGTCAGACGCCTCAAAAACAATGTATTGATGGCGCACATGCCGCTCTCGGGCAAAATGATCAAGCCGCCGGGAAAAACCGGGTACTTTTTCCAGGTATTGCTGTTTTAATATGGTGACGCCGAACAACGTACTCAAACCAACCAAGGAGCGGACACGTAATGGCAGGATCTCCGAACCATGTTTTAGATGATCGTAAAAAAAGCCGGTTGCATCATCCCAAAGTTCCGAAGCCATGCCATTCAGAGCGGAAGCTATGCTGACAAAATGTTCAAAATATTTAATGGCCATATCTTCATAAGCCGGATCATCTGCAGCCAGGGTCAGGGCAATTTCCAACATATGCAGGCTATAAAAGGCCATCCACGCCGTACCGTCCACTTGTTCGAGGGTACATCCGGGCGGGACGTTATTTTCGCGATCAAACAGGGCTATGTTATCCAAGCCTAAAAATCCGCCTTCAAACACGTTATTTCCATTGCTGTCCTCCCGGGCAACCCACCAGGTAAAATTGAGCGATAATTTTTGAAATAGCCGTTTTAGAAAATCGCAATCCACAGGCTTCCCGGTCATGTGCGATTCCATTCGGACGACTTCCAGCGCAGCCCAGGGGTGTATGGGCGGATTGATGCTGTCGAAAGACCACTCGTATCCCGGAATTTTACCGTTGGGGTGCTGATACCATTCGTGGAGTAACAGTAACAACTGCTGTTTAGCCAGCTGGGGATCGATAGCGGCTAAGGCAACACACTGGAAGGCAAGATCCCAGGCAGCAAACCATGGATATTCCCAGGTATCCGGCATGGAAATAACGTCAGAAGCATTTACGTTTCTCCAGTCCGTGTTTCGGATGTGGTCGTGTCCGGAAGGCGGAGGGGGCAAACCCGGATCACCATCCAGCCAGGCAGCCACCTGGTATCGATAAAATTGTTTGTTCCATAACAACCCGGACAACGCTTGACGACGAATCAGCCGTTCCGCATCAGAAATGTTTTCCTTATTAAAGCGCTTAAAGACCTGCTTATAAAAGTTGGTGGCTTCTTTTTTTCTTTTACTAAATATTTTGGAAAAACTTTCTTCCTTTAATGCATTATCCAATACATAATTGGTAATTCTAAGCCGAATAGTAGAATTTTTACCTGGATCTAAATTTAGAACATAGACTGGTGCGGCCTTCGTTCCGCTATTTTTGTTCCCAATAGCTACCTGTTCTCCATTACAAATGACCCGATGAAAATAATCCTTGACGTATGGTGTACTATTAGTCAATCCGAAGCACCTTTCTACATTGGTTTCGTTTTCGGTAAACAGCACATCCTGCGCAGGTTCATACCAGAAGTACATTTCACCCAATTCTGGATGATTTGCCTTAACGCCCTGTCCGAATGGCTCCATCACCGGCCGATTACTGTCGAGTAGCCAGGTATTGCGGAACCAGATGGTGGGTAAAACCGTAATGGATTGGGCTTCCTGACTATGATTTGATATTTGGATCTCTATCAGGATGTCTTCGGGAGATGCTTTGGCATAGCGAGTACGGCACGCAAACCAACCACCCTTAAGCCAGGTATCGGTATCAGTCAGTTCGTATTCGGATTGGTACCGGTTTCTCGTCGCATTTACCCGGACGAGCTCATCGTACGGATATTCCTGGCATGGATACAGATAAAGATGCTCCATCCACGCATGCGTCGGCGTATTATCCAGGTAGAAGTATACTTCTTTTACATCTTCTCCATGATTTCCCTCCGTATTGGTCAGTCCGAATAACCGTTCTTTAAGGATGGGGTCACGTCCATTCCAGTAGGAAACGGCAAAGCAGAGCAATTGCCGGTCATCACTAATTCCAGCTATCCCATCTTCCCCCCAGCGGTATGCCCGGGACCGGGCCATATCGTGAGAAAGATAATTCCAGGCATCTCCATCTGCCGAATAGTCTTCGCGGACGGTACCCCATTGCCTCTCGGATAAATAGGGTCCCCACTTCAGCCAATTCTCCCGACCGGAAGTTTGGGCATCTAAACGGGCAATTTCCTGATTCATGATTCCTGTGTTATCTAAAGCAGCGCCGCTGCCGGAGTATCCAGATACCAGTCGACCGGATGGTGTATTGGTTGAATGAGCTGGGCCGGATATTTCATGATATCCGGGTCACCCTCGATGACCTGATGGACAGCCAATGCTTTTGCCACCCCAAAAACCAGAAAGGAAACTCGTTGTGCCTGATTGATCAATGGTGCGGACATGGTGATGCGGAATTCTTGTTCTTCCGGCACATACAATGATAACACGGTAGGCTCCAGGGTGGACAGTACGGAACTACCCGGGAAAAGAGAAGCCGTGTGTGCATTGTCGCCCAGGCCGAGCAGGATTAGATCAAAAGAGGGGGAGGTGCCCTTAAAATGGGTTTCGATTTGCAGGGCATATCGATTTGCGGTCTCCTCGGGTGGAAGCGAGGTATCCATCCTGAAAATCTTCCGCGGATCAATACCGAGTGGTTGCAGCAGGATTTCCTGAGCCATGCGGGCGTTATTCCGATCATGGTCTGAAGGAACATAACGCTCATCCCCAAAAAAGAAATAAACTTTATCCCAGGCAACGGCATTCCGGTAAGGTGGTTTGGTGAGCAATTGATAGACCCGCTTCGGCGAATTCCCACCAACCAAAACCAGATTACAACTTCCTTTCCGGACAATTGCTTCTCCAATATGACGGGTTAAATACGCGGCATAAGCGTGAATCAAAGTGTCTTCATCCGGATAAATGTGCAGGCTCATGATTTGGTTTGGTGGCTGGTTGGAGAAATTGAATACCAATGGAATCCATCCTGAGCAATCAGGGCTTCTGCAGTCTCTGGACCCCAGGTATTGGCATTGTAATTTGGAAAATCAATACTTTTTTTAGTCTCCCAGGAGTGTAAGATAGGCATCAGGATTTGCCAGGCCGCTTCCACCTGATCACCTCGCATAAACAGGGTCTGGTCTCCTTCCATGGTATCCAAAAGCAGTGTTTCATAGGCTTCCGGTGATTCTGAGCCATAAGTACCGTCGTAATTAAAGACCATATCCACGGTATTCAGAACCATTTCCAGACCCGGTCGCTTCGCCTGTACCTGCAGCCTGATGCTCATTTCGGGCTGGATGCTGATGATAAGACGGTTCTGACGCCAATTGTCAATTGCGGCATCCGGAAAAACCATATGAGGAACATCTCGGAACTGAATGGAGATAATACTTGCAGACTGATGCATGCGTTTTCCGGTTCGAACATAAAATGGAACGCCATCCCATCTCCAGTTATCGATGAAGAACTTGATTGCAGCAAAGGTTTCGGTATTGGATTGGGTATCTACTTGTACTTCCTCCCGGTAGCCGGTTACTTTTTCTCCTTCGATCCATCCCTCGGAATACTGACCCCGGACGGCATTCTTTTTAATATCCTCGGGTTTAAAGGGTCGCATAGATCGCAATACGTCCACTTTCCGGTTGCGCACTTCGTCTGCCTGAAAGTTTATCGGTGTTTCCATAGCAACCAGGCATAACAATTGGAGAATATGATTTTGTACCATATCCCGTAGTGCTCCGGCGTGTTCGTAATAGGATCCCCGGCCACCGACACCAAGTTGTTCGGTTACAGATATCTGCACATGCTGTATGTAATTTCTGTTCCAGATGGGTTCCAGGATTGAATTCGCGAAACGGAAAGCCAGAATATTTTGTACGGTCTCCTTGCCCAGATAATGATCAATCCGGTAGATCTGACTCTCATCAAATAAGCCGCAAAGCAATTGATTTAATGCACGGGCTGAGTCAAGGTCTTTGCCAAAAGGTTTTTCGATAACCAATCGGTGCCGGGAAACATCATCCGCCAATTTATGGTCTTTGAGATGCTGGGCTATGAGTGGAAAAAATTCATAGGATACGGCCATATAATAGATGACGATCGGATCCTTACCCCACTTTTTTGTGCAGTCAGCAATGTATTTAGCTAAGGTGGTGTAGGTCTTATCGTCTTTGAGGTCTCCGGGATGGTAGGTCATGTTTTCGGAAAAAAGCTGCCAGGAGGTCTCATCTGCTTTACCCTGCCGGGAAAAGGTGTTGACGCCTTCCAATAAATGCGCGCGCATGTCCTCATTCGAACGGGGAGATCGGCCATTGCCATAAATGGCGAATTGTTCAGGCATGAACTTATCAAGATAAAGATTGTATAAGGCGGGATTGATTTTGCGCCAATTCAAATCTCCGGTAGCCCCGAAGATGACAAACAATACAGGTTGTGACCGGTCAATAATCATCAGAGTTGCGATTTAATGATCAATGGATTTTTAATCAATTTCAGGCCATTCCGTGTGAAAAACACCTTCTTTACCAGTGAGCTCGTAAGTGTGAGCGCCAAAAAAGTCTCGCTGAGCCTGAATCAGATTGGTAGGTAACCTGGATGAAGCCAGGGACAGGTAATAATTCAAGGTGGTTGCCATCACGGGTACCGGAAATCCGGAAGTTACTGCTTGGGCAGTAACGGTCCGGGCTGCATCGAGTCCTTCCTCCAGCATATTTTGGATCACTGGATCCAATACCAGGTGTTCAAGATCCGGATCACGGAGATAAGCCGTGTAGATGGTATCCAGAAAATGCGAACGAATTATACATCCGCCTCTCCAGATCCGGGCGATATCGGCCAGGTTAAGCCGATAACCGTATTCTGCGGATGCCTTTGACAGCAGATGCATTCCCTGGCTGTAAATCAGAACCAGGTTAAAGAAAAAGGCGCGCTCCAATGACTCCTTAAGTGCTTGACGGTCTCCTTCCCAAATTCTTTCAGAGTTGGATTGCTTTCCAAGTTGTTGGCGGAGATCGCCATATTTGGAGAGATCCCGCATAGATACGGCGATATCGATACTTGGTATCGGCACCTGCAAATCCATGGCAAACTGGGAAGTCCATTTACCCGTACCTTTTGCTTTGGCCTGATCGCTGATGTCATCAACCAGGATATGGCCGGTATCCGGATTCTTAACAGTAAAAATGACGGATGTAATTTCAAGAAGGTATGACCCTAACCGGCCACTGTTCCATTGTTGGAACAAATCAGCCATTTCCTGATTGGTGAAATTGAGCCCATTTTTAAGGAGGGAATACGATTCTGCAATTAACTGCATCAGGGCATATTCAATGCCATTGTGGACCATCTTGACAAAATGACCGGAGGCTCCGGGTCCGATATACGTTACACAGGGATCACCTTTTACGTGTGCGGCGATTGCCTCAAACATGGTTTGGACATGGTGATATGCTTCAAGGTTACCTCCAGGCATCATACTCGGACCTCGTCTTGCTCCCTCTTCTCCCCCTGAAACACCCATTCCGATAAAATTTAACCCTTGATCAGACAGCATTTTTGCCCGCCGATCCGTATCGGTGAATTTCGAATTACCACCGTCAATTAAGATATCCCCCTTTGCCAAATGAGGAGCAAGATCAGCGATAACGGCATCCACAATTGGTCCGGCCGGAACCAGCATCATGACTACTCGTGGCGATTGTAGCGCATCCAGGAACGCATCCAGGGTGGTGAAACCGTGAACCTGATCATTGGCTATCTCTTTTTCCAATCGCTGGACCTGTTCCGGATTTTTATCATACCCCGCGACGGAATAGCCATGGTCGGCAAGATTCAATAAAAGATTTCTGCCCATGGTACCTAATCCGATCATTCCGAAGTGGAGCTTACCTCCATATCTATTTTCCATGTGTTTCATTTTATGATCCAGGGCCACTATAAGACATATTCAAACGCTCATAGGTCACCCGGTTTTAAACTAAAGTTGATCCGAACGACTTGAAAATCAGTGGGAGGCCTCAGGTAACTGACTCCGTAGGAATTTTCTGTTTTTTCTTGTATGGACGGATAATTAATCCAAGCGGGCGATCATAATTGAAATAATTTCCCATCCAATCGATGAATGTCACCAATTTATTTCTAAATCCGACAAGGGACATAATGTGCACAAACATCCAGACAAACCAGGCAAAAGGACCTTTAAACTTCCAGCGCGGTAAATCCACCACGGCCCGGTTGCGACCGATCGTTGCCATCACTCCCTTATTGTAGTAGGAAAATGGTACCATGGGTTGTTTGCGGACCAACCGGTTTAAATTTTTTGCCAGTTGTTTGGCCTGTTGAATTCCAACCTGGGCCAACATGGGAAGTCCTTTGGGATTTGCTTCATCAGCATGAGAGGCTACATCACCGAGGACAAAGGCATATTCATATCCAGTTATTTGGTTGAAGGCATTGACGGAAATGCGATTACCTCCCACGATCAGTTCCGAGGGTAAACCCGGGATCGGGTTACCTTTCACACCGGCCGTCCAGATTACATTATCGGTGGTCAATTCGGTTCCATCCTCCAGGACGATTACCCGGTTGGTATAACTTTTTACTTTGGAATTCAGGTGGACATGAACACCCAGATGTTGCAAGTAATGAAGGCTGAATCTGGAAGCATTGTCCGACATATTTCCCAGAAGCTCACCAGCTGCTTCAAACAGATGGATGGACATCTTATGAAAATCGATCTGGGGAAAGTCTTTCGGCAGCACGTAATG
Source organism: Lewinellaceae bacterium (assembly GCA_020636355.1). GTDB lineage: Bacteria > Bacteroidota > Bacteroidia > Chitinophagales > Saprospiraceae > JAGQXC01. The sequence continues at coordinate 69,266 of JACJYB010000007.1, forward strand.
CTTCATTTCAGCGATCGCGCCCGCCAGCTCGATTCCCGCAGGACCGCCGCCAATGATACCGATATTCATCAGCTCATCCCGGACCTCCGGATCAAAAGTCGCAATGGCTTTTTCAAGATTTTGCATTAAATAGCTACGGATGTCCAGTGCGTCAGGAACGGACTTTAAAGTCAGCAGCTCTTCTTTGATTGGCTCAAAATTGAAAAAATTGTTTGTACTGCCCGTTGCAATGACCAGGTATTCAAAGGAGATCGTTCCGGCAGTCGTTTCCGCTTTTTTGCCGGCTAAATCCAACCTGGTAACTTCCGCCATTTGAAAGCGGACATTTCGGTATCCACGAAAGATGCGTCGAACAGGATAAGCGATGCTGTCGGCTTCCAACCCTCCGGTCGCTACCTGATACAAAAGAGGTTGAAAGGTGTGATAATTGTTTTTATCGACCAGCAAAACATCAAAAGGAGCGTTTCTTAAAGCTTTTGCCAGCGTAATTCCGGCGAAACCGGCACCAATTATCAATACTTGGTGATGTTGTCGTTTCATTTGCAAATTTTAACATCCGGACCCGGTCAATGTTTGACCGATGGTGTTAAATGTGCGTTAGGATTGCGTTTTCCACCAATCGGGCAATTGACGTAATACGGCCAATTCTTTGTTTTTTTGACGGGCTTCACTAGCTGGGTATCCGAAATAAATACCATTTGCCGGAAGGTCTTTAGATACGCCGGACTTAGCCAGTATGATGGCCCGGTCTCCAATCTTCAATGTCTGAGCGATTCCAACCTGTCCATAAATAACCACACCGTCACCAATGATGGTTTTACCGCTGATGCCGGTTTGGGCAGCGATCAGACAATGCTTTCCGATACGAACTCCATGGGCAATATGCACCTGACAGTCAATTTTTGTCCCTTCACCGATGCTTGTGTCGGATGAAACACCGCGGTTGACTGTTGAACCGGCTCCGATTTCCACATCATCTGCGATGATTACACGGCCGCCGGTATGCCACTTTAAGTACCGCTCATCTTCCTTTTTGAAATAAAAGGCATCGGAGCCAATCAATGCGCCGGCCTGGATGTTAACCCGGTTGCCAATCTGGGTATACGGCCCGATGTAAGCATTTCCCTGGATGTAACAGGATTCTCCAATCGTGACATGTGCACCGATTACCACATTGGGCTCGATAATGGTACCGGCTCCGATACGGGCAGTCGGATCGATTTCCTGACGGGCAAAAACGAAAGGACGGTGTTCTTTAACCAGCTCATTGTACACCTGGAAAGGTTGATCGGTTATCAATAAGGCTTTATGCTGTGGACAATCGATAGCCTGATTGATGATAATGATGGTTGCTGCCGAGTCGATTGCTTTCTGGTAATATTTCGGAATATCAACAAAAGTAATGTCTCCCGCTTCAACCCGGTGTATTACATTGATGCCACTAGCCTGTAGGGTCGAATTACCCCGGATTTCCAAACCGAAGGCAGCGGCAATGGTAGAAATGGGGATAGGAAGATCAAATTTCATGGAAGCACCGATTGATTGAAAAGTAAAATTGGCAAAAAACCTGTATTTTTCGTTTGTTTCATCAAAAGTTGGACGCAATGGCAACCTCATTTAACCGTCGTCAATGGCTTAAAACAGGCCTCTTAGGAAGCAGTTTACCACTTCTTCAACCATGGCAATTACTCGATCACCTCCAGGAACCGGTACCAGGTCCTTCCGGGAAAATGCCTGTTCGCTTAAATTCCAATGAAAACCCATTTGGGCCTTCACAGAAATCACGGGAAGCCGTTATGGCGTCGCTCGATGAAGGAAATCGTTATCCACGGACGGCCATTAACAAGTTAAAGGAAGCCATCGCACAAAAGGAGGGCGTCGGAGTCGACCAGGTGTTGATCACTGCCGGATCTACCGAAATTCTCGGATTGATGGGACTTATCTACGGGCTGCGGGGAGGCAATATCGTTGCCGGCGATCCCACCTTTGATTACCTCATGATTTACAGTGAGTTGATAGGTGCCAAATGGAAACGCATACCACTTACTCCGGATAAATACTTTGATCTGGAGGCCATGGGTAAAGCGGTCGATGGAGATACGCGGATGATATTTATTTGCAATCCCAATAACCCAACGGGAACATATATCCCGAAAGCGGAAGTAAGTCAGTTTTGCGAGAAATATGGAAGTAATGTTCCCATCTTTATCGATGAAGCTTACATTGAATTTACCGATGGTGGGGTAAGCAATTCATTAAAAGATATGGTGTCCGACAACCCCAATATCGTTGTTGGGAGGACCTTTTCCAAAGTCTATGGACTAGCAGGTATGCGGATCGGTTACGCTCTGGGTCATCCGGATACCATCAAAGTTATGCAGCAGTTCTGTATGGGCCGCATGATCACGCCGAGCGTGCCTTCGATGTATGCGGCGATGGCCAGCATGGATGATAAATGGTTTACGGATATGACCGTTGAGAAGACCATGCAAGGTAAGGCTATGGTTTACGACTTCTGCAAACAGCAACAAGTCCGGTATATCCCGTCTCATACCAACTTTATCTGGTTTGAGGCCGATCGATTTAAAGGTGATCTGGTGAAAACGATGGCATCAAAAGATATCCTGATCCGAAGCTATGCCGATCAGCCAGGCTGGTACCGCGTTAGCATCGGGACTCCGGCTGAGATCCAGACCTTCATCGATGCTGCCGGTTTGGAACTGGTCTGAAAGGCATCCCAAAACTGATCCCCGGAAGAATTACCGGCTGCCGATCAGCTCCTGGTCACGATACTCCTGAAAGGTTTCCAATCCGCATTCCAGAAATGCATTGTAGTCCTCGGCGTCTTCTTTGTATCCCCGCGGGCGGGCCATAACCTTTTCGTCCGGTGTCGTCAAGACGTACAAGGGTTGCGTAATCTGATTGAAATTGACCTGTTGAAAATCTTTCCACAGATAGCCAACATTACGCAGGCGTTCTCCGGTAATCTTGGAGTAAACTTCTGTCGAATCAGTAAGTGGTTTTCCATCGTCGGTATAAAGCGAAATCAGGACGTAGTCATTGGCTAATTTTTGCCACACGTCGTCCTTAACCCAGATGTATTCTTCCGTTTTACGGCAATTCACGCATCCATATCCGGTGAAATCAAGCATAACTGGCTTATTGACTTCGCGGGCATAAGCCATACCTTCGTGGTAGTCTTTAAAGCAATTAAGATTGTTAGCACATTTACTGTAAGAAGGAAAACGTGATTTGATTGCGGGATCCGGATCCGGAAGCGGTTTGAAATAATTATAATGCGCAGGTGGCGCCAGTCCGCTCATCAGATTCAGTGAATTGTAACTTTTAGTCCGGGGATTTCCCATAAATCCTGTAGCCAGATAGATGGTAAATGCCAGGGATGCCAAAGCGAATACCAGACGCGCTCCGGATAAAGACTTGCGTGGACCATCGAGTTTAAAGCGCAATACCCCAAACAGGTACAAGGTCATGGCTCCAAAAATTAAAACCCACAATCCCATGAAAAGCTCGTACCGCAGGAATCCCCAGTGGGAGGTCATGTCTGCAACCGACAAAAATTTCAAGGCTAAAGCCAGTTCCAGAAATCCCAGCACCACTTTTACGGTGTTCATCCAGCTTCCCGATTTGGGCAGCGAATTTAACCAGGCAGGGAAAGCGGCAAAAAGTCCAAATGGTAATGCAAGTGCCGTTGAAAAGCCCATCATCACGACGGCAGGACCAATCTTACCGGAAGTGACCGACTGAACAAGTGCGGTACCAATAATCGGCCCGGTACAGGAAAAAGAAACTACTGCAAGCGTGAATGCCATGAAAAATGTTCCAATTAAACCGCCTTTTTCAGCAATATTATCTGACTTATTTGCCAGTGCACTGGGAAGGGTGATCTCATAGATGCCAAAAAATGAAAGCGCAAAAAGAACAAAAATCAGAAAGAAAAGGCTATTGGATATCCAGTTGGTAGACAATTCATTTAATGCTTTAGGCCCCGCAATAGCCGTAATCAGCAATCCGATACTTACGTAAATGATTACGATGGAAGCACCGTAAATCAACCCGTTGCGAATACCGGATTTGCGATCCTTACTTCCTTTCGTAAAGAAACTTACCGTCAACGGAATCATCGGGAAAACACAAGGTGTCAATAATGCTAATAGTCCACCCAGGAAGCCCATCACGAAAATCCAGAGTAGCCCGGTATTGCTTTCTTCTTCCTCCTCACAGTTACCCAATGGCTGTCCTAAGGTCTCCTGAAGACTCAACACCCGGTTATCTACCAGCGCGGCATCATCGGGGATAGAGACATTTGGCGGAGTGATAGCCAGCGTGCTGCCCGAAGCATCTGCCAAAGGGATGATCAGGTTTTCCTGAACGGGAACACAGGACTGATCGTTGCAAATCATATAATCGACAATGACGGACACGTTGATAGGAAGATGGTTTGCACGGACTTTTTGCTGATAGTGTACGCCGTGCATCAGTTTGACCACCTCCATATTATCAAATAAAGGATCCTTGCCTTCTTTCTTCTTTTCCGCTACTTCATTGGACCCATCAACACGTATGAACTCTTCCCCTTCGTTCTCCCAGATCAGCGTGGTAGGAATAGGACCTCCTTCATCCATAAACATGGAATAAATGTTCCAGCCATCATCAATTGTTGCATTGATGTTGATGATGAACTCATTTGGATTATCGGTAATATCAGCCGTTGCATTCCACTGGATCGATGTGGGCTTTTGAAATCCGGTAGCCGTATTGATATTAAGTTCTTCGGTACCGATAGCTGATGACCAGGTGTCGGTGTTGTCTTCAGAAGATGACGGCGTTGAGGATGGAATTTGACCCGGTTGGTTCAACCCGGAGGTTTGTGATTCCGGGGTATTTCCGGGTTTTTGCAAGGCAAATGAAAAATCGATCGACTTAGGAGGCAGACAGGTGACTTCATTACAGGTCATAAACTCCAAATAGCCGGTTATGGGCTTGCTGTAATCGCTGACTTCAACGCGTTGTGTATAGGTAGCCTCCGTATAAACCTTGATCACATCCTGATCAAAGAGTTTATCGTATCCTTTTTTTATTTTGCCTTCTTCCTTCATTTCACCCAGCGAATAATGACTGTCTTCGTTGAAATTAAAGCTGGTCGGAACTGGTCCGCCCGGTTCCATATGAATGGAATAGGTATTCCATCCCGATTGAATGGTAGCGGTGAAAATCAGATCAAAGGTGTTGCCGTCTACATGTTTTGAAGACCATTGCCAGGAAACCGGATTTGGCTGAGCAGTAGCCCACGTCATCATTAGCATCAAGGCAAAAGCAAATAAGTGTTTCATATTAAATGAGTTAAAATAAAAACCGGCTTATTTATGAACGCCCAAAAATAAGACCATTAACTCCAATAAGTAAAGGAGTTAAGAAAAGATTAACCTTGCAATCCCGGCTTCTTTCGTGCTATTGATCACAGAACAAAATGGTTCAATTTTTCAGAAACCGGCCAGCATCCGCACAGATCGCTCCATTGTGGTCCTGCAGCTGGCAGGAAACGGAACAACCCACATTACATAAATGTCAGGTAGTGCAGGTAGAATCCAACCAGGATGATCAAAATATGGACAAATTCGGCCATTAGAAAATTACGCATCTGGATCAGGGACATGGCGATGAAACAAGCTGCGAATGGATACAAAACGATCAAATGGGACCATTCCAATGGATGAGCAAACAGAGCCGACCCGCCGGCAAAGAAAGATCCCCACACCAGGACATCAATTTTGTGGATCGCCTGTACATTCTTTTTCTTGACGTAATTGTTGTAGTTGAATAAGCTGCCTACTACCAGGAGAACGATGTAGGCATAACGCATGTAGTGAATCGTATCCGATTTCCAGGGCCAGTTTAAAAAGCCGGCGTGTGCTACGAAGACTTCCGGGAAAAAGTCACCAATCCGGTTATGCCAGATGTAATAATAAAAGATCAAAAGAAAAGGTACCAGCATTCCCAGTACGATACGCGGGATATCCAGTGGCTTAACAAATTTGACAATACTCTGGCTTATGATCAAAAAAATCAGAAAGACGAAATATGGGAAATAGAACAAACCGGCTACCGAGATCCAGAAACCAGTCTGAAAAACACTTCCCGTAAACTCCGGAAGCTTGTACATCCGGAACGAAAAATTGAGGGCAATGAGAATAAAAGTCATACCCATCAGGGCTGAAGACAAACCGGACGTTTCCGGGATCAAGCTGGTAAGCAGTGCATAAATCACCCCCGGAAACAGGTTTTGTTCCCGCATCATACGGTTACGGATGATCAGGTTGTTTAAAAAGACAGCCTGAAGGAACACCAGCATCACCATCAGGATGAGCTGACCTGTTTTTGATGGTAGTGCCTCAAAAACCCAATCACTGAAAATACCTTGCGGCTGTTCAGGGAATAGCGGATAGAAAAACATCGGCAACTTGAGCAGGCCAATGTAAAAGAGGAGTAAAAAACTGCGAAAGAAGTGATTTCTTCTAAATAAGCTTAACACAAACCCCTGAATTTCTTACGGTAACGCGGACAAAGGTATCTTAAATATTTCAATTGACCGATCTATTTAACCCGGAGCCTGCCATTCATGGATTGCTTGATTTGGATCCAAATCATGGGGATATGGACGGGACCAGACATTCCGGAGGTTAAATCCGAACAAGGATGAATTCTGGCCACATAGCATTACCCTGCTAGGATAAATCTCGTATCTTGCCATACCATCATCAAGCACGGATGCTAGCGGAAATCAAAGCTTTTATTGAGCCCGAACTCTCTGAATTTCAATCCCGTTTCAAAGAATCCATGCGGAGTCGTGTTCCGCTTTTGGATCGTATTGCTTTCTACCTGATCAAATCCAAAGGAAAACAAATTCGTCCCATTTTTGTACTGGCAACAGCCAAGTCCTGCGGGGGCATCAAAGAATCAACATTTACCGCAGCATCACTCATCGAATTGCTCCATACGGCTTCCCTGGTTCATGATGATGTAGTCGATAATGCCTACAAACGCCGCGGTTTTTTTTCCATTAACGCACTTTGGAAACACAAGGCGGCGGTCTTGGTTGGAGACTTTCTCCTCTCTAAAGGCCTTCTGCTTGCCCTGGATCATAAGGAATATGACTTGCTTCACATTGTCTCCGAAGCAGTCCGGCAAATCAGTGAAGGAGAATTGCTGCAAATGGAAAAATCCCGGGTGTTGAACCTGGATGAATCGATCTATTTTGACATCATTCGCCAGAAGACAGCATCACTGATAGCTGCAGCCTGTGCTGCCGGAGCATTTTCAGCCGGAGTCTCGCCGGAAATGGTTGAACGAATGAGGCTTTTTGGAGAAACAGCCGGATTGTCCTTTCAGATAAAGGATGATTTGTTCGACTATGGCAAAGAAGAAGTAGGAAAACCTTTAGGCATAGATATCAAGGAGAAAAAACTTACGCTCCCATTGATCTATGCCTTGAAACATTGCGATTCGGGCACCCGAAATCACATGATCCACCTGATTAAGCGGCATAGCGAAGATAAAACCAAACGCGGTGAGATCATCGAGTTTGTACGCAGTAGCGGAGGTATCGAATATGCTACGGAAAAAATGAATAAGCTGGCTGATGATGCAGTTCAATTGCTGGAAGAAAGCGATGGACTGACTAATACGGAGCATTTGAAAAACCTGGTCCACTTCATCATCGCCAGGCGCAAATAGCCATATTCTTTATTTGTCGAAGATGGTTCGCTCGATTTGTGCCCCAAGGGCCTTAAGCCGCCCTTCGATGTTTTCATAACCCCGGTCGATCTGCTGGATATTATGGATGATGCTCTCGCCCTCAGCGCTCAGGGCAGCAATTAATAGGGAGACTCCGGCCCGGATGTCCGGTGAGGTCATTTCAATACCTCGTAAAGGTTGTTTTCGATTCAGACCGATAACCGTTGCACGGTGTGGATCGCACAAGATGACCTGGGCGCCCATATCGATTAACTTGTCGACAAAAAACAACCGGCTTTCAAACATTTTCTGGTGAACCAGCAGACTGCCTTTGGCCTGGGTTGCCACAACCAGGATAATAGACATCAGATCCGGAGTAAAACCTGGCCAGGGCGCATCGTAAATGGTCAGTATGGACCCGTCGATGAAGGGTTGAATGATCAATTCATCCATAGCCGGAACAAAAATATCGTCACCACGGAACTCCAGCTGAATACCCAATTTCTCAAAAGTAGAGGGAATGATTCCCAAGTGGTCAATACCGGCTTTTTTGATCGTAATCGCGGATTGAGTCATTGCTGCCAGACCGATGAAACTGCCGATCTCAATCATATCCGGAAGAATCCGGTGGGTGGCGCCTCCCAGTTGGCTTACACCGGTAATACGCAGTAAGTTGGATCCAACACCCTCGATGACAGCACCCATTTGGATCAGCATCTGACACAATTGCTGGACGTAAGGCTCGCAGGCGGCATTGTATATCGTGGTGGTTCCTGTGGCCAGGGTGGCAGCCATGATCATGTTTCCGGTACCGGTTACCGAGATCTCATCCATCAAAACATAGGCGCCGGTAAGTTTTTTGGCCTGCAGAGAAAACGTATAATTTTTTTCGTCGTAAATAAAAGAAGCTCCAAGTTGCTGAAACCCGTGAAAGTGCGTATCAAGTCGGCGGCGTCCAATCTTGTCCCCGCCCGGTTTGGGCAGATATGCTTTACCAAATCGGGCCAGGAGGGGCCCGATCAGCAGTACAGAGCCACGGATACGCTGCGCATCCTGCTGAAATGCATCGGAAGCAAAATATTCAAGGTCAATATTATCTGCCTGAAAACGGTAGGTGTTGGCATCAATGCGGTCAATCCGGACACCAAGACCTTTGATCAGGGTGATCAGTTTGCGGACATCCAGAATATCCGGAACATTTTCCAATACCACGGGTTCTGCGGTCAGGAGGCAGGCACTGATTACTTGTAAAGCCTCGTTCTTGGCACCCTGAGCAGTAATTTCTCCCGATAGATTTGCATTACCCTGAACAATGAAAGATTCGGCTGACATATTGTAGAATTCTGTGTTCCATAAGACCCGGCGGAGCAATCATCCGGTTAAAACCAATAAAAAAGGGAAATGCTTGTGGCACTTCCCTGCAAATATATTAGAAATAATCTTAATGCAAGAGGGGTTTACCTTTTCCGGTACTTGTTCGAGCCGGACTTGCCTTTGTTATTGTTAGGCATTTTTTTCTTGGCTTTCTTGTAATTGATTCGGGGAGCGGTTGACAAATAATCGAGCGAAGTTTCTTCATCCATGATCAGCTTTCCTTTAGAGATCAGGGCGATATCGTTTTTTATGATTTCGTCATTGACGTAATGTTCCTTATTCCAGTTCTTATAGGCCATTTTCATGTAGGAGCCAATGATATTCACGAATACTTCGCGTTTATCATCATCTTCCATGGCAACTGCTTTTTCTAGTAACCGTTCCACGTTGAGGCCATAATGTCGGTAATTGGGATCTTTTTGCGGGTATTCAACCCGTGGTGGAGCTTTTTCCATTTCTTCCCGGGTAGGCTTAATGCCGTTTGGAGGCATCACGTCAATGTCAAAGTCTGCGATGGTGAACAGGTGCTTCCAGAGTTTGTCTTCGTTATCGAAATTGGATTTGTCCTGTGAGTCTATGAAATGCATCAAGCGGATGATTTCTTCCGCATACGCCTGACGCTCTTTTGGATTTTCGATCGTTCGGGCATATTGGATCATTTCCTGGATATGCCTGCCGTATTCTGAATAAATGAGATGCGATTTTTTTGAATTGTATTGCATGGAAGCAAAATTATTTAAGTGTATAAGTGATCCGCAATTTCATCGGGTAAGTCGGATGATGGGGACCGTAGACGATCGTACGCCGGGGACTCTCCCGGCGAGGGTAAGGTACTAAAAACACCTTGTTTTCAATGGTACCATTGATCATATCCTGAAGATGAGACGAAATATTGGCCCGGTATCGGTATAATCCGGTACTAACCTCTTCCACTGTTCCACCGGAGGTGCTTAACAAAAACCGAACGTCATTTCCAATGAATACATCCGTCGCCGGGATAAGCTCGTTTTCATATTCTTCATAAGGAGCAACCTGATTCGCTGGCGGATAAAAGTCCAGATTGTCTCCATCAACGGTAGCAACATAACACTCCAGTTCAGCTTTATTGATGATGTAATTGCTGAGATTTGCCAGTGCAGGGACGGATAACTGGATGTTGGTTCCGCCCAAAGGCTGCAAAAAGTCGAGACTATCCCCTTTGGTTGAATCATCCAGGAAGGATTCGACCGGTGCTCCATTGTGATCCGTGGAAAATTCCAGGGTCCGTTTTACAGCGGATGACATTAAGAAAGAATACTTGTATTTGTTGGAATTCTTTTCATAGTATAATGTCAGCGTGGAGTATTCACTATTCAGGTCAATACCCAGCATGGCCTGATTGGAAGCGACCGTCTTTATACCCAGACCATACAGATGATCGTAAATATTATCTGCATCCAGAACGCCGCTGGTATCCAATTCGATCAGTTCTTCACCAATGCTATTATTCAGTCGAATCCGGAGCTGGGGAGCAGTTTGAATGGTGTCCAGATCACCGGATGAATTGGGCTCGATTATGGTGATGGAATCTGCACTGTAAATGTAATTGGTCAGCTCCCCGACCTTTTTACCCAAGAACCCGTGATTGGAGTAAGTACTTTCTGCAATATTCATGTTTTCAATCAACCGGTCAACCTGAATTTGTAACGGCTGTGTGGTGTCTCCGTATATGCCCAGGCTATCAAATGCCAATGTTAACACCACCGAATCAAGCACGGCATCACTAAGGCTGGGAGGTGAAAACACATCGTAATCAAGCTGGGTATAAATATTGCTTTCCGACCTGCCGAAGATTGGATCATTCAATGTGCCTACCAGGTAGGTCCTGATCGGGGTAAGGCTGCTTGGAGAATAGGTTTCGATGGAGTCCTCGTGTATGGTAAACGCATTAATGGAGAAGGTATCGGTAAATCCTATATCCAGTTCGACATCTTTGAGAAAATCGGATCCAAGGGGAGATGGATCATTACACATTACCAACAGTAGGAGGGCGCTCCCTAACCAGAAACGGTGTGTTTTCATGCATTAATTCATTTGCAAAAGCCTATTAGGACAGCAGTGACTTATAAAACTTAAGGTATTCACTCAAATAGGTGTCTTCACCACTGTGCTGGATAACCGGCTTTTCGGAACCAGCTAACTGATTAGTAACTGATTTGTCAATGGTTTCGCTGCCTTGAATGACCGCATCGGCGTAAGTAACTGCTCCCTGATCCAGGTGAAGTTCGCCATTGGGAGCATAAGCATCCAGCAGGCTCGTTTCCAAATTGTTGATGGCAGCTTTATCCCGAAAATTTTCGGTGAGATTATTTGGAATCAACGATGGATTATAAACGGAGTAAACCACCTTGGTATGAGTAAATAACGGCTCATTTTTATAAGCGGTCTTTAAATATAGCGGCACCAGGCTGGTCATCCAGCCATGGCAATGAATGATGTCCGGGGGCCAACCAAACTTTTTGATGGTTTCCAAAACACCTTTGCTGAAGAAAACCATGCGATCAAGATTATCTTCGAAGGGCTTTCCTGCTCCATCATTAAACAGGTTTTTCCTGCGGAAGAATTCATCGTTATCCAGAAAATACACTTGCAGGCGAGCTCCTGGTAATGATGCTACCTTGATAATCAATGGATAGTCATCATCATCCACGATAATGTTCATACCCGATAACCGGACCACTTCGTGCAGTCGGTGACGGCGTTCGTTAATGGTACCAAACCGCGGCATCAGAATGCGAATCTCCATACCTTGTTCGTGCATATAAGTGGGTAACCTGCGCACGATTTCTGAAATCTCAGACAATGTCGTGTACGGCTTCATTTCCTGCGTCACAAACAGGATGCGTTTTTTACTCATTTCCCAGTGTATTTTCCTTTAAAGGATTGTTATTCAAGGAACAAGGAGTGCAAAGATACAAATTCTTACCTGTATTCCTAAGTGCAGCTACGTTAAGCTCATCTTAAGAGCATATTGGCCACAATAAAAATCAGAACTGAGAAACAGCATGCATAAGTTCCGCACACAGGATTGCACCGTAGGTACCGATGGCATAGCCCAACACCGCTAGCAGGACACCAACCGGTGCGAGAGAAGGACTGAATGCCGAGGCGACCACCGGGGCACTGGCTGCACCGCCGACATTTGCCTGACTCCCCACCGCTACAAAGAAAAAGGGAGCCTTGATGATTTTTGCAACAGAAAGCAATAGGACGGCGTGGGTCATCATCCAGATCAGTCCGATCATCAGCAGACCGAGATGGGAGAATACCTCTTCGAGATTCATTTGCATTCCGATGGTGGCAACCAAGATGTAAATGCATACACTCCCCCATTTTGAAGCGCCGACTCCTTCCAATGCCCGGAAACGAGTAAAAGAAAATGCAAAACCGATGGTGGTGGCAAACACGATCATCCAGAAAAAGCCTGACGTCAGGGAACTCAGGCCAATTTCGGACAACCGGGCTTCGTAAGGAGTGATCAGTGGAACGACCACATCTGCCAGAGCCTGAGCTACCGCCACGCCACCAAAAGTGATTCCCAACAAAATGAAATTATCCAACATCGATGGGATTCGTTCGATGCTGGCCCGGTATGCTTCAACTTTGGATTTCAGATCATCGATCGCTCCCGTATCGGCTTTTAGCCAGCGGTCCAGACGTGGAGCGATACTGGCACCGTAAAGTAAAAATGCCATCCAGACATTGGCAACAATGATGTCAACGACAATCATGGAACCGAACAAATTCTCATCCACACCGAAGATTTCTTTCATCGCTGTCTGATTCGCACCTCCGCCGATCCAACTACCGGATATGGTGGACAATCCCCGCCATAATTCATCCGGTGATATAGAAAGTAGATGCGGGAAAAATTTTATGGTAAACAATAAAGCAACCGGCCCACCGATGATAATTCCCAAAGTTCCGGTAAGAAACATGATCAGCGCTTTCGGGCCCAGGCGAAGGATGCTTCGGAAATCAATACTAAGACAGAGGAGGATAAGGCTGGCGGGAAGAAGATATCTGGATGCTACAAAATAAAGGGGTGGATCTTTCTCGACGGCAATCAAATGAAATGGCCAATTAAGCAAAGCCGGAATAAAGTAACATAGCAGCAGAGGTGGTACGAAGAGGTAAAACTTCTTCCAGAAAGGATTTTCCGAATGTGCTGTGTAGAATACTCCGGTGAGGGTGAGCATTAGAATGCCAAAAATGACCACATTGTTGGTGAATACCGGTTCCATCAGCCGTTAGTTTATCTGCAAGATAAATTTTCACGGGAGAATCAACCGGCTTCCGGTTTAAATACCGAAAGAAAGATCAGGGATAGACCAGGGTTCCTACGGGCTCACCCAACACAATACGTCGCAGGTTTTCCCGGGCATTGATATCAAAAACTACGATAGGTAAGTTGTTTTCTTTGCAGAGGGTAAATGCAGTCATATCCATCACCCCGAGGCCCAAGCTGATCACCTTGGAGAAGGAGATGCGGTCAAATCGTTGGGCGGTAGGATCCTTAAGGGGATCTGCTGTATAAATACCGTCGACACGAGTTCCCTTCAGAATGACATCGGCACTGATCTCATTTGCCCGCAAGGCGGCGGCGGAGTCCGTGGTAAAATAGGGTGAACCAGTACCGGCGGAAAAAATAACTACGCGACCTTTTTCCAGGTGGCGTATGGCACGGCGCCGGATGTATGGTTCGGCAACTTGTTTCATTTCAATGGCGGACACCAAGCGGGTATATACACCGAGGCTTTCAAGCATGGATTGTAATGCCATGCCGTTAATCACGGTGGCTAGCATACCCATATAATCACCCTGTACCCGTTCGATGCCGGAATCCTGGGCTTGTAAACCGCGATAGATGTTTCCTCCGCCAATCACGATAGCCACTTCGGTACCAAGCGCCTGGATGTCCTGAATTTGTTCCGCATAATGCCGCAGCATACCAGGTTCGATACCGTAAGACTTATTTCCCATCAATGCTTCACCGCTCAGTTTCAGCAGAATCCTCTTGTAATGTAAGCCCATGATTCAAGGTTATTTAAGTGAAAAAAAAAGAGCGAATGGATGTCCATTCGCTCTCATTTATTTCTTATCCGAGCTGGATATGTTTAAACTCGGTGACGGTAAGTCCCTTGCCAATTCGTTCAAGGTACTGTGCCACGGAAGTTTTGGCTTCCTTGACAAACTCCTGATTGAGTAACGTATTTTCTTTATAGAATTTACTCAATTTACCCAGCGCGATTTTCTCCAGCATTTCCTCCGGTTTACCTTCTTGCCGGGCCTGTTCTTTTCCGATTTCGATTTCTTTCTCAACAATGGTGGCGTCAACGCCATCCTTGTCAACTGCCAGCGGCTTCATCGCTGCAACCTGCATGGCTACATCGCGACCGGCATCAATGAAATCCGGATTGGCCTGGTTCAAACCGATCAGAACAGCGGCTTTATTTCCCATGTGGATGTAGCTGGTCACCAATGGTGCTTCCAACCGGGCGTATTCGGCCAACTCGATTTTTTCACCGATTACTCCCACTTGCTCGGTTACTTTGTCCTGGATGGTAATGCCACCTTTATAGGGCAATGCGAGCAAATCTTCCAAAGTCGCCGGAAAATTCTCCAGGGCGATATCGGCAAACTCTTTCGTAAGATCAATGAAACTTTCATTTTTTGCCACAAAGTCGGTCTCACTACTCAGTTTGACGACAACGCCACGGGTGCTGTCATCAGATACTTTGGCAATAACCACACCTTCTGTAGCTTCCCGGTCAGCCCGTTTCAGTGACAATTTCTGACCTTGTTTACGCAATACTTCGATGGCTTTATCGAAATCTCCGTCTGCCTCGGCAAGGGCTTTTTTACAGTCCATCATACCGGCACCGGTAATATCTCGTAGCTTTTTTACATCGGTTGCTGAAATAGCACTCATGATTATCCTTTTATCGGGTGTTTTATAGAAAATTAAGCTTCAGTCTTTTGTTCCTTAATGGTTTTGCGCTCTTCCAGTCCTTCTTTAATCGAATCGGTCAGGTAACCGGTGATCAACTGGATGGACTTGGACGCGTCGTCGTTGGCGGGGATGGGATAATCCACCAGGTTGGGATCCGAGTTGGTATCCACAATAGCAATAGTCTTAATGCCCAGTTTTTTAGCCTCGGCCAGAGCAATGTGTTCATGATGGATATCAACGATAAAAACCGCTGACGGCAGACGGTTGAGATTTGCTACACCGCCCAATACTTTTTCCAGTTTGTCACGCTCACGGGTCAGGGTAAGGCGCTCTTTTTTGGTTACACTGGTTAACGTACCATCACCCAACATCCGGTCGATGTTGTTCATTTTCTTGACGGAACGGCGGATGGTGGCGAAATTGGTCATCATACCACCCAACCAACGCTCGGTAACAAAAGGCATTCCTACGCCATCGGCCAGGCGGCTGACGCTGTTGCGAGCTTGTTTTTTAGTAGCGATGAACATCACTTTTCTTCCGGAAGAAGCAATCTGCTTCATCACCTTGGCTGCACGCTCGAGGCATTCCTGAGTCCGGTTTAGGTCGATGATGTGGACGCCATTTTTTTCCATGAAGATGTACGGGCGCATCTTGGGATTCCACTTGCGCTTCAAGTGGCCAAAGTGTACGCCTGCTTCTAACAATTCATTATAAGATGGAGTTTTCATTAGATCTTTCTTGCTGACGATTAAAAAAAATAAACCATTAACGTTTGCTGAACTGGAAGCTCTTTCTGGCTTTTGGCTTTCCGTATTTCTTCCGTTCCACGATGCGGGCATCACGAGTCAGGAATTTTTTCGCCTTAAGCGGTGAACGGAAATCAGCATTCAATTCAACCAGTGCGCGGGAGATACCCAGGCGAATTGCTTCGGCCTGACCTTTGAATCCACCTCCAACGACGTTAACGGAAAAATCGTATTCACTGGCCACCTGAACCGTTTTCAGTGGTTCTTCCACCGTAGCCTGTATATGTTTTTGTGTGAAATAGTCCTGGATTGGACGACCGTTTATTTGAATCTTACCCGAACCTTTCGTCAGATAAACCCGGGCAACGGATGACTTTCTACGGCCAACAGCGTTAATCATTTCCATAATTAATCAAGATTTAAGGTTGTTGGTTTTTGAGCTTGATGCGGATGGTCAGCACCTGTATAAATGAACAATTTCTTAACCATCGCACGGCCCAATTTGGTTTTGGGAAGCATGCCTTTTACCCCTAGTTCGACAATGTCGGTAGGCTTTTTGGACAACATAGTCGCAGCGGTACGCTGACGTTGACCTCCGGGATAGCCGGTATAGCGCAGATAGATTTTATCGGACCACTTCTTTCCGGTAAAACGAACTTTATCTGCGTTCACAACAATCACGTAATCTCCACAATCTACGTGTGGGGTGAAATCAGGACGATGTTTGCCACGCAGAATATGAGCGACTTTTGAACACAGGCGGCCAACCACCAGATTCTCGGCATCGATCACGTACCACTGACGAACAACTTCTTCCTTTTTAGCTGATACGGTTTTATAACTTAATGTATCCACTGACAGAATAATTTGTTGATAATTTAAAATGGTGCTTTTTTCAAAAGCGTGGCAAAAGTAAATTTCTTTCCAGCAAGAAACAAGCTTTTCCAAGAAAAAACTCGGATAAATATTTTATAACTGATTGAAAAACAGTAAAAAAATCGCACAGCACTTATCAACACTTGTTAGTGACAGTATTTTTGAAGTAGATGTGCGGCTTGAACATGGCCCATTTCGGCAGCTTTGCTCAGATCACGGCAAGTGTCCTTGCTTTTTTCGGGCAACAAGGACAGTCTTGCATATGCCCGGTAATAATAGGCGTCCCGGATATTTTTATTCCAGCGGAGCAGGCGGGTAAAGTCGTCAATGGCGTCCTCGTAATGTTCCAACTTTACATGGACATAGCCCAGTTTTAGCATAAAAGTTTCTTTCTGAAGCGGACTATTGCGGATCATCCATTCTATATCGGGTAGAGCATCCGCGTAACTTTCAGCATCAATATTAGCCAGCGCTCGGTTCATTATCGCCGGCTCATATCCTGGCAAATCGGTGAGAACAGTTTGATAATCCGCCACAGCAGACTGAAAATCTTTCAGCATGAGCAGGCAATAAGCCCGGGCCATCAATGCATCCCGGTGGTGGGAGTTAGCTTCCAGGAACTGATTGTAAAGGATCAGGGCTTGCGGATAATCTTGCAAGCGCATGGCATTGTTAGCCTGATTGTAAAGGACCTGATGATTCTCCGGACTCAACCGGTGCGCCAGCTGATAATCCACCAGGGCACCCCGGTAATCCTCCAATTGTGTCTTGACCAGTCCGCGATTGGCATAAGCTTCGGACAATCCGGGATCCCGGAGGATGGCCTGATCAAAATCTGCCAGTGCTTCCGGCCATTGTTTCAGCTTCAAGCGGATGACTCCCCGGTTGTAGTAACTTAAGGACAATGCCGGATTGAGCATCAAAGCCTGCGAAAAAGCGGTCTGTGCGTCCGTCCAGCCCTCCAGATGCATGTATGCCATTCCAAGACTCTGCCAGCAGATGCTGTTTTCCGGATGGTATTTCAGATAATTCCGGTAGTCGTTAATGGCTGCGGAGTAGTTTTCCAATTTAAAATAGGCGTGGCCACGGTTAATGAAAGCGTCCGCATAGTCGGGTTTAATACTGATGGCTTGGGAGTATGCCTCAATTGCTCCCACGAAATCCTGGCGTTCGTAACAGGCAAATGCTTGATTGAAAAGTTGGGAGACCGGCTGGGCATCATTTTGCTGACCAGGGAGTCGATGCCCTGCTAAAAGTAGTATGGATAAAATCAGGACACGAAACGAATGGTGTACAGACAGGAGCACAAGTCGTTTGGTATCAGCAGTAGTGCTCAACAATTTATTTGGTTATATTGTTTGAAACGAGATTTAGCACAAAAATGGTACCTAACTTAAATCAGGAACCGGCAGAAACAGCTGCAGATCGTAAAAGAGATCACATTGAGATGGCCTTTGAAGCCCAAACAGCCGGAGACCAGCTCGATGATCGTTTCACCTATGAACCGGTTTTGGCAGCCCATCCGGAACCCATGCCTCCATTTGTGTTTCTGAATAAAAACATGAAGGCGCCGATCTGGATCTCTTCCATGACCGGAGGTACCTCGAAAGCAGGGCAAATCAACCGCCAACTGGCAAGGGCGGCAAAGGACTACGGCCTGGGAATGGGCCTGGGATCCTGCCGGAGGTTATTGTTTGAGAACGATACACTAGCGGATTTTGCCGTGCGGAAAGAGATTGGAGACCAGCCGTTTTATGCGAATCTGGGCATTGCTCAGATCGAACAATTGCACCATAGCCACAAACAACACCTGATCCATGACCTGATTAACAAGCTGGAAGCCGATGGCCTGATCGTTCACATCAATCCATTACAAGAATGGTTACAGCCGGAAGGCGATCGCTTTGAACAATCACCGATTGTTATTTTGCGCAAGCTGCTGGACTGGTTTCCCTTTCCTGTTATTGTCAAAGAAGTCGGTCAGGGAATGGGTTATGAAAGCGTCAAAACCTTAATGGAATTACCCATTGCTGCGCTTGAATTTGGTGCGTTTGGTGGCACTAATTTTGCCCTGTTGGAAATGATGCGCGGTGATGCTGTTAAGATGGAAGCGTTCCGGGCGCTGGAGCGGGTGGGGCATACCGCAGAAGAAATGGTCCGGTTTGTGAATGATGCGATGACCGAACTGGGTTCAAAGAGACAGTGCAATCAGGTCATCGTCTCCGGAGGAATCCGCAGTTTTTTGGACGGACATTATTATTTGCAACGCTTATCTTTACCGGCAATATATGGCCAAGCATCGCCTTTTTTGAAATATGCCCTGGGGCCGTATGAGGTATTGCAACAATTCGTGGAATACCAGATTGCAGGCTTACAATTTGCCAGGAGCTATCTTAAATTGAGAACTTGATGGATACCAATCAGATGCCACCAGAAATGAAAACCATCTCCGGATTTTCCAAGCTCTCCAAGCGCGGGAAGATCAAATGGATCGTGGAAAACTTCTTCAAAGATCCGGAGAACGTCATGCGCGAACTGATGAGCTACTGGGTTCAGAATGAAGAGCAGCAAAAAGTTCTCGATGGATTCAGTGAAAACACCATCAGCAACTTTGTGCTTCCTTACGGGGTGGCTCCCAACTTTCTGATCAATGATCAGATGTATTGCATTCCCATGGTTATTGAGGAAAGTTCGGTGGTTGCGGCAGCGTCTCATGCGGCGAAATTCTGGATGAACCGAGGCGGATTTAAGGCAGAAGTCATCAGTATGGTGAAAGAAGGCCAGGTCCATTTTATCTGGCCGGGAAAACCGGAAATCCTGCGGGAGCTGTTTCCGAAGCTGCGCAGGGAACTGATCGAGAAGACCGGTTATCTTACTGAAAATATGCGGCAACGCGGCGGAGGCATTCTGGATGTGGAACTGGTGGACTTGACGGACAAAGAGCCAGGTTATTTTCAGCTGCGGGGAAAATTTGATACCCGCGACAGTATGGGCGCTAATTTTATCAATACCCTGCTGGAAGAGTTCTCCCAGCATTTGAAACTCTTCATGAGCCAACAGAAGCAACTTCCGGATAACTGGCAGGAGGTGGAAGTGATCATGTCTATTCTCTCGAATTATACCCCGGAATGTTTGGTTCGTGCTTCAGTGTCCTGCCGGGTCAGTGAGCTGGACCAGGCTATTAAGGATATGGATGGAGAAACCTTTGCCCGGCGATTTTATCTGGCGGTCAAGATGGCTCATTGGGATCCATACCGGGCAACGACCCACAACAAAGGCATCTTCAACGGAGTAGATGCAGTGGTTCTGGCCACCGGCAATGATTTTCGTGCTACCGAAGCGTGTGGGCATACCTATGCTTCACGCACCGGTCAATACGCCAGTCTCAGTGATTGCCGGATCGACGAGGACACCTTCCATTTCTGGCTGGATATGCCCCTGGCAATAGGAACCACCGGCGGCCTAACTTCATTACACCCCATGGCCAAAAGGTCCCTCGAGCTTTTGGGTAACCCCAATGCGGAACAGCTCATGCAGATCATTGCTGCGACCGGGTTAGCACAAAATTTTGCAGCAGTAAAATCCCTCGTTACCACAGGCATTCAGAAAGGTCATATGAAGATGCACCTGGTCAATATTCTGACACGCATGGATGCATCGGAACGGGAAGTCAAAGAGGCCATTGTTTATTTTAAGGACAAAGTAGTATCCTTCCAATCGGTGCGGGAGTTTTTGGATGTTATCCGGAATAATCCCCCCGAGAATCAACAAATATTAGCCTAATTATTCATACTTTCGTTGCTTGATCAACCACATCCCTTAAACCGTGTATCGAGCGAACGGAAAACTCTTGGTTACTGCGGAGTATGCAGTATTGGATGGAGCGCAGGCGCTAGCATTGCCCACCAAGCTTGGACAACGGTTTAAAGTCAAGGAACAAAGCAGAGGATACGACCTGGTCTGGAAAGCACTGGATGAGCAAGGCAAGACCTGGTACGAAGGCAAATTCTCCCTTTACGATTTTTCGTGCATTCAGTCTACCGACGACAAAATCAGTAAAACACTTCGTAAGTTATTAAAGGCCTGCTGCCAGCAGAACTCGGATTTTTTGTCCAACTGGAAAGGTTACCAGGTCGTGAGCAATCTGGAGTTTTCCCGGGATTGGGGTCTGGGTTCCAGCTCAACCTTGATTTATTTTCTCGCCGAATGGGCAGATATCAATCCCTATGTGCTGCTCTTTGATTCATTGGGCGGTTCGGGATACGATGTGGCTTGTGCCGGCGCCGAAGGACCTATCCTGTATACCCTCGGAGAGGATGCCTTATCCATCGATCATCTGGACCACGACCTCCCATCAGCCCGCTATCTCTATTTTGTTCATACCGGAAGAAAACAGGATACCGAAGAAGCGGTTAAACAATACCGCAAACAATCCCGAAAAACCGATTGGATCGAGCAGATCAATGCACTTACCCAAGCGATGGTTTCCGTCAAGGATTATCAGGAGTTGAACCGGATTGTCACTGAGCATGAAAGCATTCTGGGTCAACAACTGTCCATGACTCCCGTTAAGGAACATCAGTTTGCCGATTTCTGGGGAGCGATCAAGTCCCTGGGCGCCTGGGGTGGTGATTTCATCATGGCTACCAGTGACCGGCCGGCTGAAGAAACAGCGGCTTATTTTAAAAGCAAAGGACTGGATGTGTGCCTTCCCTATGATAAAATAATCCTGTAAACCTACCGATGACGGGATGCTCTCGTCAATCCATTCAAAGATCTTTTCTGGTGTCATTCATTCGAACAAGACGGTTCAGGTTTCTTTTATTTCTTAACTTTATTCCCCCCGGATAAGCCCGGATCATTCAAACAATAAAAAAGGAACATCGTATGAAAACCATTAAAGGCCCTGCCATTTTTCTTGCCCAATTTGCCGGCGATAAGCCACCCCATGATACGCTTGATCATTTGTGCAAGTGGGCGGCAGACTATGGCTATAAAGGCATCCAGATACCCACCTGGGTTAGTGCGCTGATCGATCTGGAAAAAGCGGCGACATCCCAAAGTTATTGCGATGATCTGAAAGGCAAGGTCCAATCCTATGGGTTGGAAATAACCGAACTGTCTACCCATTTACAGGGTCAGCTGGTAGCCGTTCATAAAGCATATGACGAACTTTTTGACGGGTTTGCACCAAAGGAAGTGCATGGAAATCCCAAGGCCCGGCAGGCCTGGGCGGTTCAGCAACTGCTATGGGCCGCCAAAGCCAGCGAAAACCTGGGCCTTCATGCCCACGTAACGTTTTCCGGAGCACTGATCTGGCCCTATATGTATCCCTGGCCACAGCGCCCTGCCGGATTAGTGGATCAGGCATTTAAAGAACTGGCTAACCGCTGGACGCCCATCCTGAACGCCTACGAGGATGCCGGCATCGACCTTTGCTATGAGATCCACCCTGGTGAAGACCTTCATGACGGCATCACCTGGGAGATGTTTCGTGAAGCGACCGGAAATCATCCCCGCGTCAACATCCTGTACGATCCCAGTCATTTTGTCCTGCAACAATTGGATTATCTGCAGTTCATTGATATTTACCACCCATACATCAAGATGTTTCACGTGAAAGATGCTGAATTTAATGCAACGGGAAGAGCAGGCGTATACGGAGGATATCAGGGTTGGGTGGATCGGCCCGGCCGTTTCCGTTCTCTCGGTGACGGGCAGGTTGATTTTGTCGGGATCTTTAGTAAACTGACGCAATACGGATACGACGGATGGGCGGTCCTTGAATGGGAATGTTGCATCAAAGACAGCGAGCAAGGCGCCGAAGAAGGAGCTATTTTTATTCAGAATCACATCATCGAAGTAGCCAAGAAAGCATTCGACGATTTTGCAGATTCTGGCGTGGATCAGGCTTTACTGGATCGCATCATTGGTAAATAAGATTTTCATACGATATCTTCTCTGGATTTTTCCGGGGATCCTTTTTGCACAGGGCGTCTCGGTGCAGGGATTCGTGTATGAAGATCTGATCGAAGCGCCGGTAGCGGGAGCACTCATTTATGTGGACGGTTATTATGCGTCGACGACCAATGGTTACGGATCTTTCCAAATAGCTGATATTCTGCCCGGCAGGCACCGTCTGCGCATAGAAGCCAACGGCTATCAACCCTACCTCGAAACCGAATGGTGGATAGAGGCAGGGAAGTCAAAACAATTTCAATTTTATATTCAGCCGCTGACCGTTACCGGGGATACGGTATTTATTAAAGACTTCCGGCTGGATCAATTGATGCGCCGGAATACGGTCATATCCGTAGAAGAAATCGACCGCTTTCCCGCGTCATTTAATGATCCGGCGCGGTTGATTAACACATTACCGGGGGTATCCACAGCCAACGATCAAGCCAATCATGCCATCATCCGGGGGCATTCGCCCAATGACATGGCCTGGTATCTGGAAGGCCTGGAAATCATCAACCCCAATCATCTCACCAATGCAGGCACACCATCTGATAAACCCTCACTAAATGGGGGAGGGGTAAATATGATCAGCGCCCAATTGATGGATCGGGCCGATTTTTATGCAGGTGGCCTACCGCCCAATTTGGGCAACGCACTGGCAGGGGGCATTAATATGGAATTGCGCCCCGGTAACCTGGAGAAATTTCAGTATACGGCCCAGGCAGGTCTGTTAGGGATTGACCTTGCCGCAGAAGGACCGGTTGTACGTGACCGCGTTTCCTTTTTGGCTAATTACCGGTATAGCACACTTGGTTTGCTATCTGCCCTCGGCGTTAATCTGGGAGATGAGCTTATCACCTTTCAGGACGCCAGCATCCATACCTACATCCAATTACCCCGGGGGCATCTCAAAGTCTTTGGAATGTGGGGAAATAGCTCCAACCTTTTTGATGGGACTTCCAAAGATACCATCGAAACCTTCAAGGATCTTTACCGGATCGAATACACAAATACGGTAGGAATCGGTGGGCTGGTCTGGCAGCAATTGCTGGGAAGGCGATCACTGCTACGGATGGGGCTGGCTTATTCCGCGATCGATGCTTTTCGCGACGCATCGCAGGTCAAAGGAGATATCCTTCCGATCAATTTTGCGCATGACATCCTGAAGCAATCCAAGCTTAGTTTGCTGGCCGAATGGTCCTGGCAGGCCTCTGAAACCCATTCGGTGCAGGCCGGACTTCAGGCCAATGATCATCACTTTGACGGTTTTTCGATTGACGCCGATCTTACGGAGACATCTCTATGGCAGCTAGCGCCATATGCCCAATACCAGTTGCAACGGGACCGCTGGCATGTGCTTGCCGCGGTACGGACACCGATGGTAAGCGACCACGGGCCGATGGTAGAACCCAGGTTGGAAGTAACCTTAAAACCGGTAAATGGGCATCAGCTGTCGGCTTCCCTGCAACGTCAAACGCAAATTCACCATCCGGTTGTTTATCTTTTTCACCAGCAAAATCCCAAGCCTGCAGATAGTTGGCATTATCAATTTTCCTATCAATATGCCTGGAAATCCGACCGGTACGTTCAATTAAATGCTTACCTCCAGCAGATGGATAATTTGTTGACGGTAGCCTCTCCGTTATCTCATTTGGTCCAGCAATCTTCATTAAACTGGTTTGAGGACATACCCTACGGAACATATATACCAAATTCCAAAGCAAAAATTTCTGGAATAGAAGGGGTCTTTCAGCAATTTCTTCTAAAGAATTGGTATTATTTAGTTAATGCCAGTGTCTATAACGTAAAATTCAGAAATCTTGAGGAGCCATTCACAGCTGGGCGATTTGACCAGCGTTATGTGGCTCATGCTACTGCCGGGAAAGAATGGAAATGGGAAGGATCGAAAAAAAGCCATACCGTCGGAGTAAATATACATCTGCAGCAAAGCGGAGGTCTGCGTGAAGCCGCTATTGATCTTTCTACCTCACGAAATTTACACCGGACGGTTTACGATTATTCCGGTGGGTACGTAAATGCACTACCAGCTTATTTCAAGACGGACCTGCGGGTCTATTGGCGCAGAAGCACTTCCAGGTATAGCAGTTTGCTTTCACTTGATATTCAGAATCTAACCAACGCAAAAAATGAAGCTTACCACTACTACGATTTTTATTTTGACCGCATCAGCACCCAGTATCAGTTGGGGTTGATACCCGTCATTAGCTATAAATTATTCTGGTAGTTCTTTGCACTGCTGGTTGACACCTAAAACATAATTCTGTACAACATGGATGGAGTCTGCAGTTTCAGCGCCCAGGAATCCATTGATCATATCATCGGATAGATGGTATTGCGCTTGGATGGTTAACGGCTGGGCGATAGGAAGATAGGACCAATGCCACTTTTCTTCCTGATAGCCGGTAGGCCGTAGGGAATCCTGTGCGGTGTATGGCTGGCAGAAACCAAAAGAATATGCATGCTGTTGCAGCCAGGTGTAGATTTTTAGTCCTTCTCCCTGCGCAAAATATTCGTTTGTCAGATTGTTGAGATCCATGTCACTGCCCCAGTGGTGCCGGGATGTGCCGGGCATGCTTGAATAGCGAAGAATTGCCAGCGCTCGTTCAACTGGGTCGGGCGTAGTTTTTGCCAGGTCACGGCCATCCTCTACCAGTCGGTCGCCATTCCATTTTGCTTCCCAGATGTCCTTTTGGGTGTTGAAATTTCGAGTGGCGGAGACGATTCGTAGCTGGACACCGTCCTGCATAGCGGAATCATACATACGCCGGAATGCTTCCAAAGTTTCTTTACGCAAATACAAACCACCGCGAGAGGCGTAAGCCTCCGGAACGACGGCAAAATCCGGATGGTGAGCCGGATCAAAGTGGCCGGTAATGTATAAAAGTTCCAGGCTATCGATCGGGGGTATCGAGTCCGCTATTGTAGATGCCGAATCATCCATTCTCATTTGCCCGGAATCATTGGCACAGGCACCAAAACCGAGCATTGAAAGGAAAAATGCAAGAAAAAGGTTACTGGAAAAATTAGTTGGATAAGGTGAAATCCGGGTGTTCATGGTGAAATAGATTTTTGTCAACGATGATTTTAGCCAATCGGTCAGGAACCATTTTTTTCCAGGTTAGATCGCCTTGTTCAATCATCTCAAGGACGGTATTGGGATAAATATGGAGCAGACCGGCATTAAATGCTTCAATATCTACAATGTGCTGGGAGTCCAGCAGGTATTGGTAGAGGAATTTAATTCCGTCTGGAACAGGCAAATTTTTCCCGGTAATGATTTCTCCGGTTTCTTCCTCTTTTACAGGATAAGCATAGATGCGGATGTTACGGGTAAATAACTCACCAAAGGCGACCAAAAGCCTTCCATCGCGGTTGGCGTGGTATTTTTGATTGATGATTTCCAAGAGTTCCCGGACACCGATAACCAAACCTAATTTGCTGATCTTGTAATCGGCCAGGTAATTAATCAGGCACTGATGGTTGCTGCAATTTGATATGATCACGCTATGACCCAGTTTACATAATGATATGGCCCGGTCCAGAAAGTCCTGATAGGAAATGGAGCCATCAACTTCCAGGTTGTCCAGGGTGAGTTCGGCCAATAAGGCCGCTGTTTGAGGTTCTACCTCCGGTTCTTTCAGAAATTGGGTAAATCCGGCTTTAAAAACGTCGACGGATACCAGCGTAGGAGGCCGGAAATTACCGCGGACAACCATCACCGATTTCTTATAAAGAAATTCTGACGCGTGTTTACTTTGTCCATTGGAGCCGAAGATGGAAACTTCGGTTAATCCGAATTTTACCAGCAATAAGCAAAGCAGCCGGTTATCTACGTTGACGAAATCCGGACCTTCCAGCCGGATCATATCAATGATTACCCGGCCTTCCAGGCTATCGTTGAGGCTTCGCACCAGTAATTCCGGATCATGGTTGTAATAGTAGCAGGCATAAATGAGATTTACTCCCAGGATTCCGATGGCGGCCTGCTGGAGCTGTGTGTCGTTGTCCAGCATTTTTACATGGATAACCAGGTCATTGGGTCTTCCCGTAGGACTAAGCTGAAAACGAACGCCCATCCAGCCATTTCCGGAAATCGTACGGGAATAATTCAGGGCAGCTACGGTATCTGCAAATACAAAAAAATTGCGATCGGGCATGTGTTTCTGGAGCCGTTCCTCCATCAATACATATTCGTGATCCAGCATTTTATTCACGCGGGCTTCACAAACATATCTCCCGCTGTGTTCGATGCCGTAGATTTCATCTGAATAAATTTTGTCGTATGCTGACATGGTTTTGGCAATGGTCCCTGCTGCCGCGCCAACTTTAAAAAAATGCCTGGCTACCTCCTGTCCAGCCCCGATTTCAGCAAATGTGCCATAAATTGTTTCATCCAGATTTATTTCCAGTGCTTTCTGATCGGTGTCCAGCATTTGTTTTTGCATCCGCAATACTCCTTTATCCAGCAAAAGTAAGACAACAAATTGAACACGATATCGCGTTCATGGTTTTGTCTCTGTATTCTGGTGCTATGAACTGAAGTTGAAAGTGGCTTAAGTGTTTTACGGCGATTTGATCGAAATTGCGGAATAACTAATTGGTAACGAAAGCATTGACTGAAATACACTATTTTTGCACCCCAATAATACACGATCGTGTTTATCGAATATGATGTCATCGTAGTAGGCGCAGGCCATGCTGGCTGTGAAGCGGCGGTTGCTGCTGCCAATATGGGATCGAAAGTCCTGTTGGTAACCATGAACATGCAGACCATTGCCCAGATGTCCTGCAATCCGGCTATGGGCGGGGTCGCCAAAGGTCAGATCGTACGTGAGGTGGATGCGCTGGGCGGGTATTCCGGAGTCGTCACGGACCGGACCATGATCCAGTTCCGTATGCTGAACCGCTCCAAAGGACCGGCGATGTGGAGTCCACGCGCTCAAAGCGACCGGATGGCCTTTGCTGCAGAATGGCGGGCCATGCTGGAAGCACATCCCCATATCGATTTCTGGCAGGAAATGGTCAACGGGCTGATCCTGAAAGACGGCCGTGTCGCTGGCGTACGAACCGGACTGGGGCTGGAGATACCGGCAAAAGCCGTAGTCCTTACCAATGGCACCTTCCTCAATGGGATCATCCATATCGGAGAAAAGCAGTTTGGAGGAGGCCGTGCCGGGGAAAAGGCAGCTACCGGGATCACCGAACAATTGATCGAAATTGGTTTTGAACACGGTCGGATGAAAACCGGTACACCACCAAGAATCGACGGTCGTAGCCTCAATTATGATGCCATGGAGGTACAGGAAGGGGATAGTCCTCCCGGAAAATTTTCCTACACGGACACTCCGGAACTGCAAGATCAGATGGTTTGCCATGTGACGTACACCAGTCAGGAGGTGCATGATCTGCTCCGGTCCGGCTTTGATCGTTCACCGATGTTTAATGGCCGGATTCAAGGGCGTGGACCCCGTTATTGTCCCAGTATTGAAGACAAAATAGACCGGTTTTCCGACCGGGACCGCCACCAATTGTTTGTCGAACCCGAGGGTAGGAACACCTGTGAAATCTATGTCAATGGCTTCTCTTCCTCCCTGCCGGAAGATGTTCAATATAAAGCCCTTCGGAAAGTGCCTGGTTTTGAGCAATGTAAAATGTTTCGACCGGGCTATGCCATTGAGTACGATTATTTCCCACCGACACAATTGGCCCTGAGTCTGGAGACGCACCGGATCAAGAACTTATTTTTCGCCGGGCAAATCAATGGGACTACAGGGTATGAAGAAGCTGCCTGTCAGGGACTGATCGCAGGGATAAATGCCCATCAGGTGATTCGGGAGGAAGAACCGCTGATACTCAAACGATCGGATGCTTACATAGGTGTTCTCATCGACGACCTGATCAATAAAGGTACTGCCGAACCTTACCGGATGTTCACTTCACGGGCTGAGTACCGGATATTGTTGCGCCAGGATAATGCCGATCTGCGGTTGACGCCTAAAGTGGCATCTTTGGGCATGAATAATCTGGACCAACGCCTGGAGCGCGCTGCTCAAAAAGAAGCCGCAGCAGAGGAGATTACCAATTATTTTCACCGGGCAAGCATCGAGCCCGGATCGATTAATGCCATCCTGGAAATGCATGGAACCGCAGCATTAAAACAGTCGGTTAAAATGATCAACCTCTTGTTGAGGCCTCAGATCAATATGGAACTATTGCGAAAGCACATACCGGCATTGGATTCATTTTTGAAGGATTTTGATCAGGAGCGTATTGATCTTGCCGAGGTCAATATGAAGTACGAAGGATATATTCAGAAAGAAAAGGATCTGGTAGATAAAATGAATCGACTGGAAGAAGTCTTTTTGCCTGATCTCAATTATCACAATATTTCTTCGTTATCCTCTGAAGCACGCGAAAAACTCACCCGTATCAAGCCGAGAACCATCGGCCAGGCCAGCAGGATAAGTGGGGTTTCGCCAGCAGATATTTCAGTACTTTTAGTTCATGTCGGCAGATAATATGAAGAACTCGTTCGCTATAGCTTGTTTGATCCTGGTGATGTCGGGTAGCCTTTCCGCACAGTCCGGCACGATGGAAGAAAAGCAATTGGAAGCGGTCAATGCACACCTGGCATTCACCAATGAAGCCATCCACGGCATGCTGATTATCCACCGCATGCTTGAAAATTTTAATCAGGAAGTCAATAAATACGTGGATCTCCAAAGCGAGCAGGTGAATTTTTACGGAAATTCTGATCTGCCGGCCAATGTATTCCTGGATATTGATCACTACTTCTACGAAACAACCCCCTACGAATGGTATGCCAGGTGTCAGGAGCTCAAAGGCGATCTTCCCCGTGAACTGAACGGACTTTCGGATACCATTGATGCGATCAAGGGACTCATAGATCAGATTAATGCTTTGCGGTTTACATTGGATGGATTTATCCAAACGCATGATCTGAATCAGGCTGAAAACCTGAAATTGATCTATCAGCAACTCGAAAATGGCGTTACCTACTACGACCGAATCTACCAGTTGAAGCAGAATCTCTGGCATGCCGTGCAGGACTGGGGGGTCCACAAGCATTTATTTTATGATATTGACCATGCCTACAATGTGTATAATGAATTGATTGAATTACTGGGGGCTGTGCGGGAAAAGGACCGGGAAGGAGCGTTGAGGCATTTTAACCGGCTGAAAGCGGAAAGTTCCAATCAATCCGGCCAGGAAAGTATGCTGATTAAATCCATCCTGAATGAGGCAAACGATTATCTGACCAATCATTCCATTCCGGCTTTTTATCAACTCTATCGCCCCTATTATTACTACTACAATGTGGGGATGCTGAATAAAACCAACCGGTATGGGAACGGATGGATAGCCCTGATCAATCAACTTATTACCCAGTCAGGCAAGCCCTATTTATATTATTTGGAGGAGCCGCATTTCTTTAAAGTAATCTATCCGGAACGTGATGATATTAACCCTTTTCAGGCGGGCAAGGATACTGCCATCGCAGATATCCCCCAGATTCTGGAAAAGAGGGAAATCCGCAGCGACAAGGTTATTTATGTGGATGACCCTTATCTCATCGTAGAGCTTTATGACCACAAAGAGCAGGATGGCGATATCGTTTCCATCAACTTTAACGGTGAATGGGTGCTGCGCAAACAATTATTAAAAAATGAGCCCTATGAACTTAAACTCAGGCTCAATGATTCCGGTCGCAATTACCTGGTACTCCATGCAGAAAATATTGGCAAACGTCCTCCCAATACCATGGCGCTCAAATACACCTACCGGGGTAAAGAACACGAGATCATCCTGAATTCCGATATGCAGCAGAGTGAGTTGATAGAGATCGAGTACAGTGACCAATAATTTCGAATTACTCCAGGTCGTACCACAATCCAACCTGGACGCCAAGACTGGACTGATGCGATGAACCGTATTTACCGGATTGATTGGTCAGTCGCCAGTTGCTGTTATTGATGTCCAATAGGCCGAATTGAAACCGCATTTCAACGGTCATATGCAGGTATTCATTAAAATAATGATCAAGACCGCCGCCCAAACCCAAACTGACATCAAAAAAGGAAAATAGCTGTCTGGCATTTTCAGGATTCCCTCTCCCAGAAAGTATAGATGTATGCGGGTTTTCCCCGGATGGGTTTATGAAATCCAGCATGGTTGTTTCCTGGTTATTGGTCTTCCAGTGCAGGGAGGCCCTATGCAACGCATTTAGGACCAGCCCGAAGGTTTGGTACCAATAAGTTTGTCCGGTATTCCCCTGCCAGGTGTCAATGACCGAAAATGTGTTTCGCCAGAAAACCGGGATTTGCAGGTAATTCAGGGTGACGGTTTTTTCATGGTCTATGCTGGAGATGACATCCTGGTATTTTTGACCCGTGACATGGTAAGCAATACCGGCTTCCAACTGATGATTCAAATCGATGGGATATCCGATTCGAATGCCTCCTCCCGGTAAGGCATACAACTGATAGCGCATTTCATTAAAACCATAATTGTTCTGGTTCAGGATGAAACCAAGGTGGCCTTCCGCATAAGTGCCGACAGACAGACTATAGGATTGGGACCTAACGGACAGGGACAGGACTAAGCAACAAAATAATAACACCAGTTTATGCATTCCAGAGGCGTTCGAGTTCCAAAATTAACGGAATTCGACGTATAAATATTGAATTAATCATGCATATATTGCTTCGATCTGTTGCCGGTACTTATCCAGAATTACCCGACGTTTTAATTTTAGAGTTGGAGTTAACTCACCTTCTGTGCCATCGGACTTAACGGTCTCCCAGGTATCCTCGCTAAGGATAAATTGTTTGATCTGCTCGGTATGGCTAAATTGTAAATTGATCCGGTCAATATTGGTAGAAAACAAAGCCAATAACTGGGGATGAGCAAGTAATTCCGAATAGCTCAGGTCCTCCAGACCATGCTTGCCGGCCCAGTGGAGTACATTTTCGCGGGCTGGCAGGATGATCGCCGAAACAAACCGCTGCTGATCCCCAACCACCATGATCTGTTCGATGAATGGATCTTCTTTAAAGCGGGATTCTATGGGTGCCGGGGCGACGTATTTGCCCCCTGAAGTTTTAAACAGCTCTTTTTTGCGGTCAGTGATTTTCAGGAATTGAGTGCCCTGCTCATTGGAGACCATTGTTCCGATGTCACCTGTCCGCAACCACGTTTTACCATCGATCATTTCCAATACTGCCCGGGTAGCCGGAATGTTTTTATAATAGCCCAACATAACATTTGGTCCACAAACCAATACTTCGCCGGTGCCTTCGAGATAAGTGCTATCGCCCGTATCGATGCGAATTTCGACATTTTCCAAAGCCGGTCCGACGGAACCGATTAATGCCTGATGCGGCTCAAATAAATTGACACTTATCCCCGGAGAGGCTTCGGTCAGTCCATAAGCTTCACGGACGGGAATACCGGCGGCCGAAAATACCTGTAATATCTTTTGAGGGCAGGGGGCAGCACCGGTCACGATGCCTTTCACCTGGCCACCCAACGCTTCTCGCCATTTCGAAAAGACCAGACGATCGGCAATCCAGGCCTTCCAGCCGGACAGCGGATAATCGTAGGCATATTTTTCAGTCTGGTCCAGAGACCAAAAGAACAATTTCTTCTTTATGCCGGTCAGTTGACTGCCCCGATCATAGATCTTCTCATACACTTTTTCCAACAATCGGGGTACGCAGGTAAAAAAGTGAGGGTTTACCTGCCGAAGATCACCTTCCTCGCCACCCAGATTATCGATACCGGTAAAATGAATCGATAGATCAACCAGGATAAAAGCATACGTTGCTGCACGTTCAAAGACATGTGCCAGGGGTA
Organism: Lewinellaceae bacterium; assembly: GCA_020636355.1. Taxonomy (GTDB): domain Bacteria; phylum Bacteroidota; class Bacteroidia; order Chitinophagales; family Saprospiraceae; genus JAGQXC01. Next base: position 101,864 of record JACJYB010000007.1, read on the forward strand.
AAAAACTAAGTACACGGTCCCCGGGGCTGGTCGGGAAAGCCTTTGCGACGGCTTGTACATTATTCAGGACATTGGAATGGGACAACATGACGCCTTTCGGATTGCCCGTTGTTCCCGAGGTGTAAATGATTGTAAATAGATCATCGGTAGTAACCTGAGTCTGACGATGGCGCATGGCATCAGAAGGCGCTTCGAGTAATTCGTTCCAGGAAGGGATCGCTTCATGATGGTCAAAAGTGTACAGGTGCTTCAGGGAAGGGACCTCTTGGCGAACGGCATGGATCTTATCGTAAAGATCACCGGGACCCATAAAAACTGCGGTCACTTCAGCCTCTTTTAAGATGTAGGCATACTCTCTTGGGCTGATGGTGGGATACAGCGGGATGGATACCATGCCAGCTAGTTGAATAGCCAGATCGGTGATGACCCAGGCAGGACTATTTTGATAGGATACAATTCCAATACGGGAACCTACCGGCCACCCGGCAGCTATCATTCCTGAAGCAAGCGATTCGGCTTGTAGAATAACCTGCTCGGTGGAATAAAAGGTCCACCGTCCGTCAACTTTTTCACCCATGCATTGCTCGAGGGGATATCGTTCTTTTTGTTCATACAGGAAATCAAATAATCGGGAAATGGCTTTCATGAATTACTGTTTTGATACATGCCGGTGATTTCTTTGGCATATTTATGAAAGAATAGTTGCGGATTTATTTTTCCCAGGGAAGTAAAAAGTTCTTCTTCCTGCCATGGAATAGGCAGCAGGGTGAACTGCCTGACTTGTTCGTGACCAGCCAACAGGAAATTCCTGGATTCGATAACTTTCTTGTAAGCCGATATAACCTTCGGGTTGTGCACCATATAGGCAGCTGCTGTCCAATGAACCCTCTGCTTTTCACACCACCATTGGAGGTAGGTGAAATTCGGATAAATCAACGCGGTAACAAAGGGTTTTTGAAAACCGATGATGATGCTTTTATCAATGAGTGTTTCCTCCTCAAGTATGCGGCTGATCCGGTCAGGTAAGACAAAACGACCACTGGAAGTTTTGAATGCATGTGCCGTTCGCCCTGTGATTTCCAAAAATCGGCGGTGCACCAAACGCCCCGTATCCCCGGTGATAAACCACCCGTCCGGGGTAAACACTTTGTCATTCGCCTCTTTCTCCAAATAACCCTTCATCACATTCGGACCGGATACTTCGATGGACCCGTTACCTGCTTCATCCTGACCGGTGATACGCACTTTAATGCCAGGAATGGGAATTCCGGCGGTACCAAACCGGTTTCCGCCAGCCTCAAACCGGTTAAAACTAATTACCGGAGAAGTTTCAGTCATCCCATATCCTTCACGGATTCGGATTCGCGCTGCTGAAAAGACCCGGCCGATCACGGGATTCAGCGGGGCAGCACCGACTAAAATACCTTTCACCTGTCCACCTATTTTTCTTCGCCATTGTCGAAAAACCGTAAAATCAATGAGGGCCCAGCGCAACCAATAGACCGGCGATTTTTGAATATCCGCACCAAATCGCTTTCCGGTTTCAATTGCCAGACGTATCCAGATCCGACGAAGCCAGGCAAATCGGTGCATGCGGGCTAACAAATCGTCGTACATGCGCTCAAGTATACGGGGAACACATGAAAAGAAATGTGGTTTCACCTCTGGCAGAGCGCGAAACGCGTCCCCAAATGTGTTAAAAAAATAAATGGTGGCTCCACTGGTCAGGTAACAGTATACCACCATACGCTCAAAGATGTGGGCAATCGGTAAAAAGCTGACTACGCGGTGATGTCTTTCCAAAGGAGTTAACGGAAGAACGGACTGGATGTTAGATAGGATGTTTTGGTGGCTCAGGCAAACACTTTTCGGATGGCCCGTAGAGCCGGAAGTTTTTAAAATAAAGGCCGTGTCCTCCGGCTTGATCGCAGAACACCACTGGGAAAGCATCACTTCATCGACCCGGGGAGTCGCTCTGACGATGGATTCCAGGCTAATGGTTCCCGGTAATTCCCGGTCTTGGATTGTAACCCAGTTTATTCCTGAATTTTGCATAGATTCTGGAATAATATCCCAAATATCATCGCGATCATGGAAAAAATAGCTGGCAGAATGCGATTTTATACAATGGATTATCTCTTCTTTCGGGAAGTATTCAGGAATAATAATGGGTATTACTCCGGCAATTTGGCAGCCAAAGTCGAGGACAAACCAAGGAAATGATGCCGCTCCGGCAAGAATGAAGATGTGGTCTCCTTTTCTAAGGTTTTGTTCTCTAAGCCAATGGGCACAGCGACCGATATCAGCCCATAATGCATCGATTCCATAGACCATTTCTCGCTGTCCGTTGCCAAAATGCATAACACCAGCATTTGGATAACGCAGGCGTTGAAAGGTTATCACATCAAATATGCGCGTCAAGCTCCCATCCATCCGGCTATGGACCTATGTTTAGGGATAAGATACTAAGTTATTTTACAAGGATACTACTTTGAAGAAGCAAGTTATAACGTGGAGAATGGATTCAAATCCAGTCCTCAAAGGGTGTCATAGGCGAAAATTAACGGATCCATTCCCTGAAATACAGTAACACCGGAGTGGCTTTTAAGCGATGACCTTAAGGCGGGAAACAGGACGACATACAACGGGAAAGGTTGCAGGGAATGTTTTAACTTATCGATCCAGGCATCCAGCTCACCATAGGCAAAGCTATCGGTCAGTAGGACCATTACTGCATCTACCTGTTGATTGGACAAGACAGGCATTAGCTCATCGGTTGTGACTTGCATCCCGACAGGAAGTACCTGGTAGTTGTTGCTGCGAAGCAGCAGGTATTGGATGATGGTAAGCAGGTATGATTTATGGTCGCTGTCCGGACTGTAAAGTAAAATCCTTGAGCTGTTCGGATTAACTGTTGCAGTAAGTTCTTCGCAGGCGTGGTATAATTTTCGTTTCAGCAGCTGGCCTAAAATCCGTTCGTGAATGGTATAAACTCTTCCGGTAAGCCACAAAAGATTGAATTGATCCAGCAGCGGAAGAATTACGACCTGTATCATCTGATCCAGCGAGTATTGGTGTAAAAGCCGGTCAAACAATTTCTCCAGTCGTTCGATATTCAGCTGGATCAGGGTGTCCATGATTAAATCAATGTGTTCTGACAACTCTTGCTCGGACTTGCGAATCTGGGAAGCAATGGATTGAATGGAATGATTGTCTTTTTCTGCCAGTTCGCAGAGTTTATAACCTTGTGACTTGAGCAACGTGATGTCACTTAGCAGAGCAAAATCTTCTTCGGTATAACAGCGGCAATTTTGGTCGGTACGACACGGACTGATAAGGTTGTAACGCTTCTCCCAGTTGCGCAGGGTTTGCGCCTTAATATGCAATAAACGTTCAAGATCTTTCAGGGAATACATGCCGGTATCAGAAGAATGAAGTACTATGGAAACACAAATGACATTTATTTGTTTAATTCGAGAAATTTACCGGTATCATGAAGATAGGTATAGTTTGTTATCCCACATTTGGTGGAAGTGGTGTGCTGGCAACCGAGCTGGGCCTTGGTTTGGCACGCAGAGGACACATGGTCCACTTCATTACATACCGACGGCCGGCCAGGCTTACCGGCTTTCAGGAAAATGTCTTTTACCATGAGGTGGCACCATTTGATTATCCATTGTTTGAATTTAAGCCCTACGATACGGCCCTGACAAGTAAGTTGGTGGATGTCGTCATGCATGAAGATCTGGATTTGCTTCATGTCCATTATGCGATTCCGCACGCCACGGTAGCTTATCTGGCCAAGAAAATATTGCTCCGCAAGCGGCATAAATACACGCCGGTAGTCACCACACTGCACGGCACAGACATTACCCTGGTTGGGATTGACGGATCCTTTTCTCCGGTAGTGGAATTCGGAATCAACTCTTCCGATGTGGTCACGGCGGTCTCTAATAATTTGAAAGAATCCACACTTTCCTATTTTGATATTGACAAGGAAATTGATGTGATCTATAATTTCATCAACTTCACCCGGTTTAAACCGGCAAATAAGGATCATTTTAAAAAAGCCATTGCCCCAAACGGCGAGAAGATCCTCGTTCATGTCTCCAACTTCAGGAAGATTAAGCGGGTAGATGACGTCATCCGGATCTTTAAAAAGGTACATGCCAAAATCCCGGCCAAACTGCTCTTGATAGGCGACGGTCCTGAGCGGCCACGGCTGGAAGAACAATGTCGTCAACTGGGATTGTGTGATGATACCCGTTTTCTGGGAAATCAGGATGCGGTCGAAGAGCTTTTAGCTATATCCGACCTCTTCTTAATCCCATCCGGCCAGGAATCTTTTGGATTGGCTGCTCTGGAAGCCATGGCCTGCAAAGTGCCGGTAATATCCAGCGATATCGGCGGTTTGCCGGAGGTCAACCTGCACGGTGTTACGGGTTATTTGGCACCGATAGGGGAGGTGGAAAAGATGGCTGATTATGCCATAGACCTTTTGTCCAATGAGCAGAAACTCCTGGAATTTAGGGAAAACGCTTACCATCACGCCCAGCAATTTGATATTGAGAACATCATGCCTCAGTATGAGAAGATCTACGAAAAAGCATTGAATCAAGTCTATCAGGATATCTGATTTCGGAAAATAACTAGCTTTGGATCTTATTTCATTCCCTTCAGGGCATGCAATCAGGTTATCTCCGGCATATCTTCTTTCTGATCACCATCAACCTGATCGTCAAACCATTTTATGTTTTGTTTATCGATCGCGGTGTTCAGAATGAATTGGGGACAGCAACCTACGGTTTGTTTTTTGCGCTATTCAATCTTTCTTACCTGCTTTATATCCTTTCCGATCTGGGTATTTACCAGTATCATACCCGCCAGGCAGCTCAATGGACGACGCATCAACCATTGCAGACAGCCAGGATTGCAGGTGCAAAGCTATGGCTGACCGGCTTTTATCTGATTAGTCTGCTACTCCTGGCCTGGTTTCTGGGCTATCGGCAAGTACTGGTTTTAGTAATTCTCCTTGGGATCTATCAGGCAGTCGTATCCTGGGTGTTTTTTATAAGGTCATTATTGAATGGCAATGGCTTATACCGGCAGGATGCCTGGACTTCGGTGATGGACCGGAGCACCCTGATCCTGCTGATTGGGATGATATTATTGGTCCCGGCCTGGCGCAGTCATTTCTCCCTGACTCAATTTGTGGTGCTGCTCATTTTGGCGATGACCGTAACCTTATTAACGGGATTGCTTTATCTCAGGAAGCATGCAATCATCCTTCGGATCACACCCGGAAAAGCAAAAGATGTATGGAAGGTAGTGCGGGAGACTATGCCGTTTGCCTTAACGGTAATCCTGATGACACTGTATACCCGGATCGATGGCATTATGCTCGAAAGGCTGGCTACGGAGGGCGCCTATCAGGCGGGGGTTTACGCTGCTTCCTACCGGCTTTTAGATGCTGCAAACATGATCGCCTATCTGGTAGCCACCCTGCTCTTACCCATGTATAGCCGGCATTTGGAGGCTCGTCAGGAAGTATATCCCCTTTACCGGGATGCTTTTAAAATGCTATGGGTAATAAGCGGTATTACCAGCGTGGCCGCGGTCTTTTTCTCCGGACCGATTATGCAGCTGCTCTATCATGAAGCGAATGAGCAATGGTCCCGGGTATTCACCTGGCTCATGCCTTGTTTTATATCCGGCAGCATTATTTACGTCGCCGGGACCTTGATTACCGCGTCGGGTGATCTAAAAGCGATGAATTGGGCAGCTGGCATATCCATCGGGATCAATGTTCTGCTCAATGCTATCCTGATCCCGTATTATCAGGCATGGGGAGCGGTTGTAGCGACCCTTATCACGCAAAGTCTGATGGCCGGAGCGCTGATCTATATTACACAGTCTAGGTACCACCTGCCGCAGGCTCGTTTGTGGACCGGTGCCATTTTCAGCCTGGCAGCCTGGGTGGGTATCGCCTGGCTAGCTCGTTTTTTACCGTTATCCTGGCCGGTACAATTCGCTTGTTTCGGGTTTGCCTCCGTGTTGTTTGGTGGAGTGATCGGTTGGATACCGGTAAAATCATGGTGGGATGAAATACGCGACCGCCGTTCGATCTAAAGAAACCATCCAAGCATATTGCATAAAGTACCCGGGCGGCATGATATGCACCATTATGGTCCAATTTCCCTATTTTTGGGCACGAATTTGAAAAATGGCAATAGAGCAAGATCCAATGTTGATACCTCTGGGTAAGTTGCTATGGCAAAAAAAGCGATTGATTATCCTGCTTACCGTTCTCGCGGGGGCAGGTAGCGTGGTCATTTCACTTTTATTGCCCAACTATTACAAAGCAAGCACTACATTTTATGTTGCCAGTACCGATGTGACCCAGCCCTATAAACTATTTGGAGCTTCAGAGATCAGTTATTTCGGCAAACCCGAAGATATCGACCGGGTACTCACATTTGCTAATTCCTATCAACTCGTTGATCAGCTGATCGATACTTTCCAGCTATTTGATCATTATGAGATCAACCCGGCCCAACCGAAAGCCAGATTTAAAGTACGTAAGACATTTCTGAAGCATTATGAAGTCCTGAAGAACAAGTTTAATGCCATAGAACTCAGCTTTGAAGACAAGGATCGCGAGTTCGCAGCGCAGGTTGCTAATGTTGCCCGGGACTTGATTGACGGATTAAGCCGCCGGATGACCGAAGAAAATCTTGAGCAGCAAGCACAGATCGTCCGCAACACCATTAGTGAAAAAAATAGCGAACTAGTGCTCCTTAATGACTCGCTAGCTAAATTGAGGGAAGAATTCGGAATCTATAATACCCTTTCACAATCAGAAGCGCTCACCAGTGAATTGACCACGGCATCCAGCCTTCTGGCCAAGGAAAACGCGCGGGTAAAGATCATGGAGAAATCACAGGGCATCAAAAAAGACTCCCTCTCCCTGGCAAAAGCCCTGGTTGCTGGGTATCAGGCCCAGGTGCAGGAATTGAATGCGCAAATTAGTCGTTTCAACAATGGCGTATCCCGCACAATGGCGATGGATGATTACGTGGAAAAAGTGCAAAATCAACTGGGCTACGACCGGATTCGACTGGAACAGATCCAATCGGTTCTTACTGCTCAGTCACCGGGGATTTACGTTGTGGAACATGCTGAGACGCCACTGGAGAAATCAAAACCGAAACGATCGGTTCTGGTTATTGCCGCAACCATGCTTACCTTTTTGCTGGCTTCACTCGGCACCGTCGTTCATCATCAATTGAAAGTCTATCTGAAGGAATTATGAACCCATCGGCTACACTGGACCGGTGGCTGATCGCCTTTGGGGTATTATTGGTCCTTTGCGCCTGGACAGCTATTTACCTTAACCTGTGGTACATCTGGATTATCCCCGGACTGATCTTAGCGAGCGCCATCGCCCTGGTGCGCTATGATTTTTATTATTACCTGCTTTTCGCACTTATACCTTTTTCCGTTGAAGTAGTATTTCCCAACGGACTGGGAACCGACCTCCCCACCGAGCCGGTGATGATTTTATTATCCGGCCTGTTTATCTTGGTTGTGCTTCAAAATCCCAGGACGCTGAGCGGTCCATTTTTCCGTCACCCGATAACCATCTTGCTGTTATTGCACCTGGTTTGGATCTTCTACACGACCATTACCAGTCAACACATCATGACGTCAGTGAAGTTTTTCCTGGCCAAATCCTGGTACATTCTGGCTTTTTATGCGTTCACCGGACTGCTGTTTGCACCGGCACAATGGCAAAAGACGATCCGGTGGCTCAGCTTATCCCTACTTGCCGTCGTCACCCTGGTCATGGTTCGCCATGCAGTTACCGGATTTGCATTTAACCGCATCAACAATGTTGTCGGACCCTTTTTCCGGAACCATGTCAATTACGGATCGCTGGTTTGTTTATCAATCCCCCTTGTAGCCGGATTGGCATGGCTATCGCCGAAAGGCTGGAAGCGGGTTTTTTGGCTGGCTGGTACGCTGCTTTTAATTGCCGCTATGTATTTATCCTACACGCGTGCAACCTATGTTGCATTAATGGGTGGGATTGGAGGAGGACTGATTATCTATCTTAAGCAGGTAAAGACCGCTTTATTGCTGGGTTCTGTCTTAGGAATTCTTGGAATATTCTGGATGCTGGATGAGAACCGCTACCTGGATTATGCACCGGATTACGATAAAACGGTTACCTATTATGAATTCGAGACCTTGCTGGATGCAACAGCAAAAGGCCAGGATATTTCCACCATGGAAAGGGTATATCGATGGGTAGCGGGAATGCATATGATCAAAGACCGTCCGTTATTAGGTTTTGGACCGGGCAATTTCTTCAATTATTACAAATCTTATACCGTCAGCAGCTTCCGCACCTATGTATCAGATAACCCTGAAAAATCAGGAATTCATTGTTATTACCTGATGACTACCGTAGAGCAGGGTCTACCCGGAATAGTCATTTTTCTGATACTTTGTTTCTATTTTCTGTATGCCTCCGAGCGGGCATTTCATCTTTATGCGAAGGAGGAGAAAATAATTGTAATGGCAAATGCCATTATGATGATCCACATATTAATCATCTTGCTGCTCAATGACATGGTTGAGACCGATAAAGTCGGACCGTTTTTCTTTTTTGGGCTAGCCGTTCTTGCGGCTATTGAAGCCAGGCATCAGCCGGCGGCCAATGAATTACCCGGCAGATAGGTCACCCAGGTACGGATCTGATCCTCTAACACATCTATGGTGCGAAAGGCTATCCGGTAGTGTTCGATGCGAAATTCCACGGTAAGGGGATCAATCTGGAAAAAACAGGATGGGACGATGTGGATGTGGACATTTCCCCGGTGTACGATCCGCTCGCCATGATAATGTCCACAGAATACGTAGACGGGGTACGAACAGTTTTGCACCAAAGCATCGAAAGTTTCAGATTGTTGAAACGCGTATTTTTCATCCATATGGGGCACGCCCATCGTGTAAGGCGGGTAGTGAGTAAAAAGGATCACCGGTCCGCGGGTGGCTTTCAATTGTTCCTCCAGCCATTTAAATTGGAGATCCGACATCTTTCCTATCGCACTGTCCAGGAAGAGCAAATCAGTACCGAGATGTTCGACCCGGTAAAATAATTCCTGATCATGCAGGGGAAAAGGTGGTTTAAAAGCCTGGTGCAGAAAAGGCATGTAGTCGTGATTCCCGCCAATGTGATAGACAGGTTGCCGGATCGTATCAAGTTGTTCCGCGATCCAGGTATAAATTTCCGCATGCGGTTCTTTAAAACAATAGTCACCGGTTATGGCTAAAAGATCAAATTCCAGGCTGCTGACATGTTCCAGGATATCCAGGAAATTTGCACGAACATCAACCCCGAAAGTATCAATACCTGCTGGTGCAATATGGATGTCACTGATCTGTATGATACGCATAGAAGTAAATTCTTAAGTTCAATAATCCGGAAATTTGCGGTTGGAACCCCGAATATAACCGAATTATCGCATTACAATTCGTCGCGTGGTGCTGGATTGAAAGAATAGCATAGACTGGGGAGAACATGAGGAAATACGGGGATATCAGCCGACAAATCGATGAAATGCAACAACTTTTCTATCTTTCGTAGCGTATTGCAATAGGATCGGAAATTCACCATTTAAAAAAAGACTAAAATGAAACGGTTTCATTCGATTTTTACTTTACTAATTGCGCTTTTACTTACTACGAATGCCTGTCAAAATATGGATAAGAAAAACACGACGGAGTTTAAAATAGACTTTCAAAAATATCAGCTGGAAAATGGGTTGCAGGTGGTTCTGCATGAAGACCATTCGGACCCCATCGTTTCCGTGGCGATCCTGTTCCACGTAGGATCCAACCGGGAAGTACCGGGAAGAACCGGCTTCGCCCATTTTTTTGAACACATGTTGTTTCAGAATTCCGAAAATGTCGGAAAAGGAAATTTCTTTCGCAAAATAGAGGAGCTTGGCGGAACGCTCAATGGCGGTACCTGGCAAGATGGTACCATTTATTACGAAGTATTCCCCAAAGATGCGTTGGAAAAGGTATTGTGGATGGAAAGCGACCGGATGGGTTACATGATCAATACGGTCACGGTACCGGTATTGGAGAATGAAAAGCAGGTCGTAAAAAATGAAAAACGGCAGCGGGTAGATAATCAACCCTACGGGCACACCAGCTATGTCATTGATAAAGCACTTTATCCGGAAGGCCACCCGTATAACTGGCAGGTGATCGGCAGTCTGGAAGATTTGGAAGCCGCGACCATCGATGATGTGAAGACCTTTTACGGCACCTACTACGGACCAAACAATGCCACCGTGGTACTCGCGGGTGATATTACACCGGAAGAGGTAAAACCATTGATTGAAAAATATTTTGGAGAGATCCAGGCCAAACCGGATGTTCCTACCATCAAACCACAGCCAGGACAGGTCACGGAAAATATCCGGCTGGTCCATGAAGACAACTTCGCTAAATTGCCCGAGCTGACCATGGTCTTTCCTTCCGTAGAGGACGGGCATCCGGATTCCTATGCCCTGGACTACCTGGGGGCCATTCTTTCCGATGGTAAGAGGGCTCCGTTGTATAAGGAAATCGTCGAAGAGAAAAAGTTAGCTCCGCGGGTAGGAGCCTATAATAGTACCGGCGAGATTGCCGGTAAATTTATGATCCGGATCCGGGCAAACGAGAATACCGATCTGGATAGCGTCTACCAGGGAGTGATGAACGCGTTCCAGCAATTTGAACAAAATGGAATCGACGACCGGGATATGGAACGCATTAAAAACTCGCAGGAGATTGCCTTCTACGACGGTATCTCCAGCGTTCTGTCGAAGTCATTCCAGTTGGCACAATTCAATACTTTCCGGGGCGATCCGGGGTTATTGGAACAGGAAATCCAGAAAATCCTGGGCGTGACCAAAGAGGATATTACCCGGGTCTATAATCAATATCTGAAGAATAAGCCCTTTATCGCGACCAGCTTCGTACCTAAAGGACAACTGGACCTCGCCCTGGCAAATTCTCAAACCGCTGAAGTGGTGGAAGAACCCATCGTGGAAGGGGCGGAAAACGCACCTATGGCGGAGGATGAAGTTGCTTTTGACAAAACGCCTTCGCAATTTGACCGTAGCATCGAACCGGAATTAGGCGCTTCACCCGATTTTACAGTTCCTAACATTTGGAATGAGGAAATGCCGGATGGTCTTTTGGTCTACGGCATCGAAAATACCGAGTTGCCCCTGGTAGAATTTAGCCTTAGGATTAAGGGCGGAATGTTATTGGACGACCCGAACAAAATTGGAGTAGCCAATCTGATGACCGATATCATGATGGAAGGCACTCAGAATAAAACGCCGGAAGAATTGCAGGATGCCATTGGTTTATTAGGGTCCAACATCAGCATGTACACCAATTCGGAATACATCGAACTCTCCGGAAATTCATTGACGCGCAATTTTGATCAGACTATGGCCCTGGTGCAGGAAATTCTGCTCCAGCCTCGCTGGGATGAGAAAGAATTTGAACGGTTAAAACAAAAGACCATCACCGATATCCAGCAGCGGAGCGCACAACCGAATGCCATCGCATCCAATGTATTTAACAAATTGGTTTACGGACCCAACCATATTTTATCCAATTCATCGCTTGGGACAGAAGCAACCGTTGCATCGATTACGTTGGATGACCTGAAAACCTTTTATGCCAACTATTTTGCGCCGAACATTTCGACCATGCACATTGCCGGATCGGTAACACGTGACGAGGTGAAGAAAGCGCTGGCCGGGATGGTAAGCAACTGGAATGAAAAAGAGGTAGCTGTTCCCGAATATACGGCACAATCGGCACCGGACCATCCAAGTCTGTATTTCGTGGATGTGCCTAACTCCAAACAATCGGTGGTATCCGTCGGAACCATTGCCATGAAGGCCAGCAACGATGATTATTTCATGGCCGATCTGGTCAATTATAAGTTGGGTGGCAGCTTTAACAGCCAATTGAATATGACCCTTCGCGAAGAAAAAGGCTATACCTATGGCGCGCGGTCACAATTTACCCGGAGACAAAACGAAGGTGCTTTTATAGCCAATAGCAGTGTGCGGAGTAATGTGACGAAAGAGTCGGTGGACATCTTTAAGGATATTATTGATAACTACGGGCAAAATTTCTCACAGGAAGACCTGGATAAAACCAAGCAGACCTATTCAAAGAGCAATGCACGCGCATTTGAGACACTTGCTCAGAAAATGAATATGCTTGAAAACATCAGTACGTTCGATCTGCCCTCCGACTATGTGGTTCGGCAGCAGGAAAAAATGAAAGCGCTGACCTTGCCGGAAGCGCAGGGATTGATCAAAAAATACATTGATCCGAATAAAATGGTCTATGTGATTATCGGAGATGCGGCAACACAGATGGACCGGTTAAATGCATGTGGACTGGGACAACCGATCCAACTGGATCGTGATGCAGTACCCGTATCCCAGGTACTCAACTAAAGAGCAGAAAATATATTGGAAAGGCGTGATTGCAACCGGTAATCACGCCTTTTTTGTTATTTTTTTTCAGCAGATTTCCGCCAGGACTGCCAGTGTGCGATGGATATCTTCAGGTTCTGTATACATGGATATGCCCATGCGGGTGACGCCGCCCCTTTCGAGCAAACCAAGAACCTCGGCGGCACGAATGGCATAAAAGTGTCCATCCCAGGCGAAAATTCCCTCTTCACCCAGCTTCCTGCACACCATTTCAGCCGTGAGCCGGTTATGGTAGAAAGACAACGTTGGGGCCCTGAGAGCTACATCCATATCCGGGCCGACCACGGTGACGCCCGGCAAATGAGTCAATCCTTCGTAAAGCTTGCGGGCTAGCTGATATTCGTGAGCCCGGATACGTTGATAGGCCTGATCAAGGCGATCCCGAAGTGCAGTTCCTTCGCCCCAGGAAGCCATCCAATGAATTGCACCCTGGACTGCTGCAATGGCAGCATGGTTAAGTGTTCCGGTTTCGATTCGATAGGGCGCTACCGGATCCTGAGTCCGCAACCGGTCGGTCGGCAATTGACTAAGCAGGCCGGGTTTGGCATACAAAATACCGACATGAGGACCGTAAAACTTATAGGCCGAGCATAGTAAGAAGTCACAACCGAGCTGCTGGACGTCAATCAGAAAATGGGGAGCGTAGTGCACCGCATCTACCAGTAACCAGGCACCGGACTGGTAGGTTGCTTGCCGGATCAATGCCAGGTCGTTAACGGTTCCGGTAAAGTTGGATGCTCCGCCCACGCAAACCAGTCTGGTCCGTTCGTTAAGCTTTTGTTTAAAATCATCGTAATCCAGGACACCCTCTGGTTTAACCCGGATTTCACGGACAATTATGCCCTGGTCGCGCAGGGCCAGCCAAGGACCCCGATTCGCTTCATGATCCAGTTGGGTGATCAGGACTTCATCACCTGGTTTGAAAATCCGGCCAAATGACCGGGCCAGCGCGAAGGCCAGCGTTGTCATATTTTGACCAAAAGAAATGCATCCTTCGTCAGGAGCATTCAGGAAAGAAGCTACATCCGCACGGGTCTGCTGCATCATTTCATCGGTCTCGTGGGCATTGGCAAATTGGCCGTGGGTGTTGGCATTGGACTGATGATAATAGCGGACCATGGTCTCAATGACCTGATCCGGTACCTGAGTTCCAGCCGGTCCGTCCAGAAAAACCACCGGATGGTTATTCGCACGCTGCTTAAGGGCGGTAAAATGCGTTTTTACTTCCTGTAACATGGTAATTTATTTATTCAAATGTTTGCCCCCCGTCCATCCGCCCCGCTGCAGAATGCGGGTACCCAAATCTTCTGCCGGTTGCTCCAGGCTAGTAGCCATGGAGTCGTTCCAACGGTTGAGAAAACCATATAAGCTGACGGCGGCTAACATCTCGACGATTTGTTCTTCCGACCAAAATGCTTTCACCCGCTCCATGATTTCCTGGGTGACACCATTGGGAACCTGTCCGGTGGCAAACGCAAAATCGAGCGCTGCTCTTTCTGCCGGCGTATATAAGGGACTGGACTGATATTCCCAGATGGCGGCAACCTTTTCGGCAGGAATATCATGAATCTGAGCCGCAATCAATGAGTGGGCTTCACAATACTGGCATCCGGCTGCCCGACTGGCTAAATGGGCCAGCAGGCGCTTAAAACCCGGGTGCACCGTACCGTTGGGATCCATGACCGCTTCCGTCAAAACACCAAAGCCCCGGACGATCTCCGGCTTTCGCTGCATCGTAAGAAGACTATTGGGTACAAAACCCAGGATACGCTCGAAAATGGCGAAATCCTCAGCAAGGTCCGGAGTGTGATCCGCAGATAATGGTTTTAGAAAGGCCATGAATTGTAAAGTTTGATGCTTGAAGTAAAGGTAGGAAAACAACAAGGAATGACTCCGGGTGTTTCGACGACCTGATCAACCATTTTCCGTAACTGCCCGCCTGGATAAAGAAATCCTGGGCAAAAACCGACCGGTATTTTTCATATAAGTCGCGTAACCAGAATATTTTTCGAGAGAGATGGATTCGGAAAAATCTGAACTTCCTTTAAACAACAGAAGGAGTAACAGGCATCCCGCTATGGACCAATTAATCCAGGCATTGCCGGCCGCGATGCTGAATCCATAAACCAGGATCCAGATGGCTTGTTCCGCAGCATAATTCGGATGGCGGACGATAGCCCATAAACCGGTATCCAGGAACCCCTTGCCTGAATCCGGAGTTTGTTTCTTTTTCTGTTGAAAATTCCATTGTTGCTGATCGGCCAGGGTCTCAATAAAGAGTAATGCAATTACGCAAACACTTAAGATCAGGTCAGACAACCCCAATGACTGCGGTTCTTCAGGAATTACCGCAACGATCGGGAGCGTGAACAATAGGATCAGTCCCATCTGATAATAGCAGATGAAAAACAGATTAAACATGCTCCAGACGAAAGGATTTTTAAATACAGGCTTGGCCCGGATAATGGCCCACCGATAATCTTCCTCACCCTTCCATAGTGGCCAGGTGTATCCGCCCCGACGCGAAAAATTATAAGTCAAACGGATTCCCCACAGAGAGATTAATACGGACAAGAGAATCATACGGTCCGGCCACCCCGACCACCCGGTTGCGAGCCAGGCATAAGCGATCGGCATCAGACTCCATAATTTATCAACCTGACTGTAATTTTTGGTGATTTCACCAATCAGGAAACATAACCCAGCTGCAACAACATAAACCCGCATTAGCCGGGAAAGGACATCCAGTTGCAGACTGGTTAAATGAATTCCGGAATAATAGATGATAACCGGAACGATGACCAAAGTAAATACCAGTAAAAATACAGTACGGATCATAAGACCTATTTTCCGAGTAAATGCGTGTTAAAAAACTGGGCGCCACGACGGTAAGCCTCCAGCCAGGATGCATAGCGCAGAAATCCATGCACTTCGTCCGGAAGGACCAGGACTTCGTAAGGTACGCGATGGGCATCCAGCTTTCGGGCCAGGTCGATGCTTTGACCAAACATAACATTGCGGTCGTCATCACCATGGATGAGCAATACCGGAGATCTCCATTTTCCTACTTCGCTGATGGGCGAACTGTTATAAGCATCATCCATCAGGGCTTCATTGATACCCCAGGCCCCGCCGGGTGAGAAGTCCCTGGCACGCCAGGACCAGTCGTGTACCCCGTGCAAGTCTACGCCAGCCTTAAAAAGATCACTGTTCCGCGCTAAACCCATGGCGGTCAAATAACCACCATAACTTCCTCCCCACAATCCGATTTTAGCCGCATCCACCCCGGGCAGGGTCTGCAGAAAATGTGCAGCAGCAACAATATCCTGATATTCACTGGCTCCGCGCGGACCTTGCTGCGGCGCTCTGCGGAAGAGTCTGCCGTAACCAATGCCAGAACGGTAATTGACACTCATGACCATATAACCCAGGCTGGTCAGGTATTGATTCATGGAATAAGCATTGGCGTAATAACTGCTGTAATGAAAACCAAGCAACATTTGCCGGATCGGACCACCATGCATAAAGATGATAGAACCGCCGTTGGGTTTGCCTTTAGGGCGAAACAATTGTCCGTGAATCTGCCAGTGATCCGCAGTCTCAAAGACCACCTGCTCAGGTGTAACGAGGGTAGCCAGAAAAGACGGATCAGGTTGTGTTGGAAACAGCCGTTTTTCCTGACGTCCATTCCACAAATAGATTGCTGTGGGCAGGGTTGCGCTTGATTTCCGGTAAGCTACCTGTCCATCACTTAGCGCAACCGGATTGGTTTCGATCGCGTCGGTTTCCAGGAACGATTCTACCGCTCCCGTACGGATGTTGATGCGACTAAGATCACGCAGATCAATGCTGCTGCAGTTGGAACTCACATAGATGTACTCACCGGTGGGATCCACCGATTGATGTTCGATCTCACAAGCTCCGGGCAAAAGCGGCTCCGGAGTACCGCCCGATGCATTGATCCTGTACAGCTTCATCCAGTCTTCGTGCTCGGAATAGAACAGAATTACATTTTCTGAAGGCCAAAGGATGGGATGACTGGGATAATATTGGGCGAAACCGCCATCATCGGAAGGAGATTGCCACAAAGTGACTGCCTGCTGATCCGTCACATTGTATTTCATAACGGCAAAAGATATTCCGCCGGTCAGGTTGGTCAACTCCCCCTGTTCCAGCCCAGGCAACCGCAGGAAAGCTATTTCAGAACCATCCGGTGACCATACCGGCTCTCCGTCGCGAGACAGGGAAGGTGCCACCCAATGAATAGCCGGATCCTCTCCGGAGTTCAGATAGCCGATGAAACTGTGATCTCCTCGGTTACTGGCGAACAGGATTTTGCCGGTTTTTGGATGCACCGAGACATTACTGAATGAACCCCGCATCTGGACAAGCAATTCAATCTTACCGGTGGCGGGATCCAGTCTGGAGAGCCGCCCACCCTGTGGGACCAGGAGATACTTTCCATCCGGTGACAAGATCGCCCCGGAGTACTGACCCAGTGATTTTACAGGACCTCCGGTAAGCGAGGTCATTTTGAGCTCCCGGGAAGGATACTGGGTATAAGATGCAGGATTTGGAATTTCTCCCTGCCGATTCGAACTCCCCCCGCACACAAAAAAAAGGGTTTGGTGATCGGGAGTAAATTGAATTTGACCGATCTCCTGGCCATCATCCTTTCCGCTGGAATACAACAGATGTGGGGAAAAATCCGGCCCTGCACTTGCATATAAGGTACGGACACCGGCTTTTTCCTCCACCCAGGCGATGGCTTTGCCATCCGGACTGCCATAGAGTGAGGAACAATAAGACGTACTTAGGAGGGACTCCAGGCTTATCGGGTTCTGAGCTGTAAACGATAAACTGATCAGGAGGGAGAAAAAGGAGAAAATGAAGCGATACATCCGTTTCGGTTTTGCTGACAAAATGTACGTAATTGCCTGCAAATTACCACCAGGTATCCCATAAAAGCCTTTCGGGAAGAAAGCTACTTCCGTTTGCTGGATTTCGCCAGCGGATTGAATTCCAGAACCAGTTTGATCCAGCCGGCCAATGCTTCATCCTCGTCAAATCCGGATGGGGTGACAAAGACGTAACCCTTCATGGTACGTCCGGTAAAGTCCATCGGTAAGCAATGTGGATTTTCAATTGCCTGGTTATACGCTTCCTCTCCGAGGCGAACCATCAAAAGATTATCACCTGATTTTTTATCCGTATGGATGCCACAACACATTTTATCATCTACCAGAAAACATAAGCCACCCATCATTTTTTTCTCCGTACACCGGGCACCCTGATCGTGAAATGCTTGCCGGATACGGTCTGCAATAAATTCATCGTAAGCCATACCTAATCAATTGATTCAATCAAGTTACAAAAGCTGGTGGAAAGTGACATGTTGGCATTGAAGATGTATTCTCAGGAGCTTGTTTACCTATCCGGAATATTCTAACTTTGCTCCGCTTCGGGCCCATAGCTCAGCCGGTTAGAGCATCTGACTCATAATCAGGGGGTCCCAGGTTCGAGCCCTGGTGGGCCCACCCGTAGTTAAAGAGTTGTGCCTGTTTGGTTACAACTCTTTTTTTTGGAATACATCACTCCACACGAATGGATTGGATAAAACCAGTACCGATAAACCGGATTTGAAGGCCAACTATTTGTCCAATATCTTCGGCGAAGTCATCGGAGAAAACAGCATGATCATCAACCGCGATATCAACTCTTCCCATTCCGGTCGTACAGGATAACCTGACCGGATTGGAAAAATCTACACCAAATCCGGAAAGGTCGTGTGTTTTACCGTTGATGTAACGGCTACCAAGCATAAGACCTAATTCCCCGACACAACCTTTTTTACTTAACGGGATGCTGATGACACCTTTTGACCCCATCAGGAGCACAGTTGTCTTACGACAGATCCCATTTCGTTCCTCATAAGTGTTTTGCACCTCGGCCTCAAAATGCATGTTGCCACTTTCTGCGTTGATGGTGTCACTGACCAAATAAAAATCCAGAATCGGTGGCTCCCGCTCAAAATTGACACCCAATTCGGATAAATTGGTTTTGGTCAGAGCCAACCTATCTGCAAAAAGCTGCTTGTTTAAGTAGATAGGGGTAGGGTTTTGCATAATAATTCCAGTCCATCCATCGGTTGGGATAAATACGTCTTGCTCCTTTACCGTTGAATCATTCAGAATTAGCTTAGCATGATAATACCCCGGTAAATAATAGGTGCTGGTATATTCATTTAGCGCTTTGTCTACTTTGAATCGAGACCGGTTATCCCAGCTTAACTGAATAAAGACACTGTCCGCATTGGACTGGCTTACATCATAGGTGAAAACAACCGTATTCGGCAAACCGGAAGTGACCATCCGGACATTAAATGCCACATTCTGGAAATATAGGTCTTGATGCGGAGGTAGGAATCGGGGGATTGCAACAACGACCAATAGTAGCAAACCCAAAAAGCCAAGCCATGGCAAAAACAGTCGGGCCAGCGATCTTTTATTTTGTTTTGGGTCTGCCGGAGCCACAATAGGAGCAGATTCCGAATTGACAAATTCAAGCCATCCGGTATATCCAAGAAATTGCGCCAGTACGTCCAGGGTAGCCCGGTTGGGATTGCTTTCGTATCTAACCTTACCCCAGATGCGTTTTAAGGTGCTGCCGCTTAGCATTCGATTCGTTTCTTCGAAAATCCGGTGACTGAGATTTTCGAAATCCTGACTTTGCCAGGTGTCCGCATTGCCCCAGCCCAGCTTTGATTCGATTTGTTTTTTACATCGGGCTAATGGCTGATTTTCTTGCGGCATAGGACTTGAATTCGCGCTGCTCAAACTTGAATACTTCGTGAATTTACAATAATCGGTTGGGTGACCACTTTTGCCGGGACTATTTCAAAACCTAAGCTATTGTAACATGAATAATTCGATTTGTGCCTTATACCTTTTTAGCCTCTGTTCCCTTCTTATAGCACTCCCAGGGTGCAAACATGGCCCCCCGGACTTTTTCCATTCCCCGAACGCCTACCTTGGCCAGGAGCCTCCGGGGGACACACCAGTACCTTTTGCCGAAGAAATGCTCAAGGATTCCGGGATTGTGCTGGGCCGCGTTTCCTTTTCGAAAGATGGGAAAGCATTCTATTATTCTTTTGCCAGGCATTGGTTTGACGATCGTGGCTCCGGGACAAAGGAGATCCGGTTTGACGGCGAAAAATGGCTTCATCCAGTTATCATCGCAGAGAACATCACCAATCCTGCTTTCTCAGCCGATGACCAAACCCTTTATCTGGGAGGTGCCAACGGTCAGGTTTGGGTCATGAAAAAGGTTCAGAACGGATGGTCCAGGCCAGAGCTTTGGTTAGAAAGCGATCATTTTGGTCTTTATAATTTTCAATGCACCAATGGCGGAGCTTATTACCTGGGTAGCAATGCAAATCAGGGGAGTAAGTCCGACTGGAGCACGTATGATTTTTGTAAAATGACCATTGAGGGAAAAGATACACTCATCAATAGCCTGGGAAGTACCCTGAACACGCCGGGTTTCGACGGCGACTTATTCATTGCCCCGGACGAATCCTACCTGATCATTTCTACCAAGGAGACCCCAAGTTTTGAATGTGAGCTCTGGATCAGTTACCGGAAGAATAACGGGGAATGGACAGAGCCCAGAAGTCTTGGAGAAAAAATTAATCAGGGCCTGGCCCATCGTTTTGGTCAATATGTGTCACCTGACGGCAAATACCTGTTTTTTACCAAAGGCACCAGTGAAGCGGATTGTACGATCTACTGGGTGCGTTTTGATAAGCTATTGGCGGCACTAAGACCGGATGAAGTGTAACATTTGTGCATACGGCAGGTTATTACAAGATTGTATGCATGATGGGTGGATTTGCACACTTAATAAGATGGATAGCATGCCGTTTATATGGAGTTAGCTCATGTGATGGCGATAAAATAAAGTATATGAAAAAGACCATTTTTTCTGCTGCATTATTGGGATTCGTGAGCATCTATGCTCAAAGTGGACAGCAGTTAAAATCAGATAACCCGCTTGATTGTAAAACCGATGTGTTGTTTGATGCAGCAATTAACACCTATTTTACGGAGACCCGTGGTGCTCTTTCCGCCGCCGTATACATAAGAGGAAATACATTTTTCTATAATTATGCGCAAGGTCAGGAGATCCTTCCCACTGATACTACCCTCTTTGAAATCGGATCGATCACCAAAACGTTCGCCGGCTATTTACTGGCGAAAGCGGCAGTTGATAACCAGGTAAATCTGCAGGATGATATTCGCCAATACCTGCCCGGGGAATACCCTAATTTGGCCTACCATAGCCATCCTGTCCGACTCTGTCAATTGATCAACCACAGTTCTGGGCTCCCGTATGATTTTATTGACCGGACACCTTTTGCAAAACTGAGTGAAGACGATATGGCGCCGCTGGTCGTTGCTCTTGAAAGTAAGATAACCCACGGGCGTATACTTCAGGATCTCCATACGGTGCAATTGAAAGCCGAACCCGGTATCGGGCTGAGTTATTCCAATGTTGGAGCGCAACTGCTGGGGATGATCCTCGAAAGTATTTATGCAAAACCCTATACCCAATTGGTTGCTGAGTGGATCACCGATCCAATGGGAATGAAGGATACCCGCTTTGAGCTGCCGGCTCAATCCGATCGAACCATTGCGGGGCACAGTGTCACCGGAAAGATAATGCCTCATTCTTCCAGTGGACTTGCCGGTGGGCTTTACTCCAGCTCCCGGGATCTTTTGAAGTATGGGATCAGACACCTGAATGAAAATGATATGCTGATTGCATTAACGCATCAACCGACATGGGGTCAGATAGAATACTATGCCATGGGTCTCAACTGGCAAATGCAACATAAACCAGGGGAAGCCAGGCGGATATGGCAAAGTGGCAGCACCATGGGATATACCAGCCTTCTTTCCATTTACCCGGATGACGGTATAGTAATCGTTCTCCTTTCTAACCGGCATGACCAAGATTCTGAAGGAGATCTTTCCACAGTTGCCCAAACCCTCTTTGAACAGATCAGGAACATCAAGATCTTTAATTTTCAATTTAACTGAGGGTACATGAATGAAGTAAGTTGTGCCGGGTTCAGTCGATCGCAATAATTTGTATGTTTGCCGCTCAAGTCTTTGCGCAATGAGCGACCAGAAAATCCCTGTGAAAAACATCATATTTGACCTGGGCAATGTCCTGTTTACCCTGGATTATCCCCGATGGCGGGAGCAGATGGCCACCCTGCTGCAACCAAACGAACTTCAGGACCTCTATCCGACCATTTACAAATTCGATACGGGCAAGATCAGCACCTCTTTGTTTATCAATGGGGTACTTTCCTTTTGTAATTCGGACAAACAAGCGCTGGATGTAATCAGGGCCTGGAATTCTATGCTGGTCGGTATGCCTGAGGATAGTTTTCGTATTCTAGATGAGCTCAAACAAACCTACCGGCTATTTCTTTACAGCAACAACAATGAGATGCACTACGAATGGTGCATGAGGCATTTTGAAAGAGAACACGGGATCCCGGACTTCAACACGCGGTATTTTGAGGGAGCTTATTATTCCCAGGAAATTGGTTTCCTCAAACCGGATACTGCCGGATACCGGTATATCCTGAACCAGCATCAATTGACAGGATTTGAAACGCTTTTTCTCGACGACAAACCCGAAAATGTCGAAGGAGCTATCGAAGCTGGGCTTCAGAGTGTGCTCATTGATCCGGAAATTTCATTGCGCAGACAGCTGATGGAAATGGGTTTGCAGCTTCAGGCTTTCTGATTCATATGCACATCCACCTGAGGGAATGGGATGCTTACGCCCTCACGATCAAAAGCTTTCTTGACATTTTCCTGAAAATAAAAATAAGTATTCCAGTAATCGCTGCTCTTACACCAAGGCCGTACGGCAAAATTAACCGAGCTGTCCCCCAACTCCGTCACCAGGATGTCGGTCTTGTGATCGGACAAAAGATAAGGGCATTTTACATTAACGTGTTCTATGACGGATCGGGCTAAATCAATGTCATCGTTATAACCAATGCCAAAAGTCATGTCCACCCGGATAATACCGGGACCACTTATATTGACCATGCTTCCTGAGGTGGCTACCGCGTTCGGTATAATGATCCGGCGATTATCCGGTGTCAACAGGATCGTATTGAAAACCTGAATGACCTGGACTACCCCGGTGTGGCCATCCAGGGTGACCAGATCGCCGGTGCGGTAGGGTTTGAAAAATAAGATCAGCACGCCGGCAGCAAAATTAGCCAGACTGCCCTGTAAAGCCAGCCCGATGGCCAATCCGGCTGCGCCCAGGACTGCAATAAATGAAGTGGTCTCTATGCCCACCATGCCCAGAACAGAAAATATTAATAGGATCTTCAGCCCGATCGAGCTCAAAGACTTCAGAAAACCCTGCAATGAATCGTCTATTTCCTGTTTACGGAGTTGTTGATCAATCAGAGCGGTAATCCGTTTGATGATCCAGAATCCCAGGATCAGGACCAGGAAGGCAAGCAGTACTTTCGGAGCATAATCCAGGATATGTTCCTGGATGGTAGATAACCAATTCATTGATACATGTAATTTTAAGGTTTTCAAATCAAATCCGGCCCAGCCCAATCTATGATCGATCCAAAGAAGAAACAGCAGATCCTCCGGTATTGCGCCGGACAGGATCGTTCACATCTTGAGGTCAGATTAAAACTGATCCAGTTAAAAATCTATGGAGCGGATTTGGAATCCATCCTGTCAGAACTAATCCAACAGGACTTCCTCAATGAGGAACGGTTTGCCCGGAGCTTTGTTCGGGGGAAATTCCGGATGAAAGGTTGGGGCCGGGAAAAAATTGGACACGAGCTAGCCCGTCACGAACTATCCGATTACATCCTGCGAAAAGCATGGGAAGAGATTGACGAAGAGGAATACAAGGAATCTGCCCGGGATCAGGCTCATAAAATAGCTCAGCCATTGATTGTTTCCCGGCTTCCGGTGCCGCAGATCAGGAAGAAAACTTACGATACGCTACGTCGTCGGGGATTTGAACACGACATCGTTTGGGACGCCGTACAAGGTCTGGAATTACCGGATTAATAACACAAACAGATAGAAAGTCCGGTTCCGATCATTGGTTAAGTCTGCTTTCCTGCGAATCAATGCGATAATCAAGAACCAGTTGTGTCTTTATCTCGCGGAATTCCAGCTGACGGTAAAATCGGTGTGCTTCCATTCGGGTGGAGTTACAGCGAACGCGAATCCTGGTGATGTTTTGTTCGATGGACCACCGGATTGCAGATCGCACCAGCATCGTGCCGATGCCCTGGTTACGATGTTGTGCATCCACAACCAATCCACCGATTTCCGTTGAAAGCCCCGATTCTAAGCGTAACGTCTTAAAAACATGTACCCACCCGATCACCTGATTTTCCCTGCTGGCAAGGTAAACGGTATGATCTGGGTGCTGGAGCATTTGACTGAGTCGGTTAGCTATTACATCGGCTTCTCCGGCGTAACCCAGCTGACGGACCAGGGCGCTGATGGCTTTACCATCATTTATCGATGCATTGCGGATTAAAATCTCCATATTTCGATAGTAATAATAACTATGTATTCTGGAGAACCTGGTAATTTTTATCTAATACTTCTATAATTTCAGATAATTCTACTAGCCTTAACCATCAATTTAGGAAAAAAGCGTATTCACGTATTTTAGTTGTGCTGTATCCGGGGTCTATAGATAAGTGTACTCCAGGAATGGATTCTTATTTGGATAATCGGTCGTAAAGTGCAATCCACGGCTTTCCCGGCGCATGCTTGCGGACCGGGTGACCAGGTAGCCGATGGTTATCAGGTTTCTCAGCTCACAAAGCTGAGGGGACAGAACGGAGGTATTGTACAGCATTTCGGTCTCCCGGAATAACAAATCCAATCGATCCATTGCCCGTTTGCTCCGCACATTGCTGCGTACGATCCCGACATAGGAACTCATGATCTCCTTCAATTCTTTCCAACTCTGGGTTATAAGAACCATTTCATTCGGAGCAGTGGTCCCTTCTGCATTCCACTCGGGGATCCCCATTTGCAGGATCGTATCGTCGATTTTTTCAGCAATATCGTGGGCAATGCGGTCACCGAACACCAGTCCTTCCAACAAAGAGTTTGAAGCCAGGCGATTGGCCCCGTGTAATCCCGAACAAGTGCATTCACCGGCGGCATAGAGGTGATCCAGAGAGGTTTTACCAATGGTATCGATCTGTATTCCTCCGCAGAAATAATGACATGCCGGTACCACCGGAATCATTTGCTTCATTGGGTCGATCCCGATGCTCAGACATTTTTCGTATATGGTAGGAAAATGATTGACAAAAGCCTCTTTTTCCAGATGGGTGCAGTCCAGACAGACAAAATCATCCCCGCGTACTTTCATTTCGTTGTCAATGGCCCGTGCCACGATGTCCCTGGGTGCCAGGGATTTTCTTGGATCATACCGTTGCATGAATTCTTTACCATCCTTCGTTTTAAGAATGGCCCCGAAACCCCTTACAGCCTCTGAAACCAGAAAATCCGGGTTTTCACCGGCCGGATTGTATAACGCGGTCGGGTGAAACTGGACAAACTCCATGTTCGCTATGCGGCCCTTGGCCCGATACATCATAGCAATGCCATCACCGGAAGCTATGGTCGGATTGGTCGTGTTGCGATAAATCTGACCGGCGCCCCCGGTACACAATACGGTCTTTTTGGCAATGAAAGTCTCAATCTGGTGACTCGTTTTGTTTAAAGCGTAAACACCAAAGCAGGATATATTTGGGGTGGCCCGGGTAATGTTGTAGCCTAAATGGTGCTGGGTAAGCAGGTTGATTGCAAAGAAATGCTCATGTATGATGATGTTGGGCAGCGTTGCGGCTTTTTCGAGTAATGCCCGCTGAATCTCCCATCCGGTCAGATCTTTGTAGTGCAGGATGCGGTTTTCCGTATGTCCGCCTTCGCGACCCAGATCGTAGTCGTTTTCCTTGTTTTTGTCAAAGCGGGTACCCCACCCAATAATCTCTTTGACCCGTTCTGGCCCTTCTTTCACCACAATTTCAACCACGTCAAGGTCACACAATCCATCACCGGCATCCAGCGTATCCGCGATGTGTTTCTCATAGGTGTCTTTTTCAAAATCCCAGACGGCAGCTACTCCGCCCTGGGCATAACGGGTATTGCTTTCATTATCGTCGGTTTTGGTGAGGACCTGAATATTCAGATCCGGGCGCAACATGGCCAGTTTGATTGCCACGCTTAATCCGGCTACACCGGATCCTAAAATAAGTACATCGGATGTGTGTGTCATGACTGATTTAGCGCTTTCGTGGTGTGATTTTGGTTACCTTCCGGTTTCGTAAGTTTGGCCTGTAATGCAGTGGAAAGGTAATGAAAATTGCAGTTAATACCCGGCTTCTCCTGGACAATAAACTGGAAGGTATCGGTTGGCATACCTATGAAATTCTGCGCCGGATGGCGGCTGCTCACCCGGAAGATTCGTTTTATTTTTTATTTGACCGGCCCTATCATCCACAATTTATTTTCGGTCCAAACGTGCATCCCTTGGTGCTGCCTCCTCCGGCAAGGCATCCCCTATTATTTTACATTTGGTTTGAATGGTCCGTATACCGGGCTTTGAGGCGAATAAAACCGGATGTGTTTTACTCGACCGACGGCTTTTTATCATTGCGTACCAGCATACCTACGCTGTTGACCGTACACGATCTGGCTTATCATCACTTCCCTGAACATCTGCCGTGGGTGATGCGGACCTATTATCAGCAGATGATGCCCAGGTTTGTTCGCCGTGCGAATCACCTGATTACGGTCTCCGCATTCTCCAAAAAAGATCTTATCGCCAGGTTTAACGTATTACCCGAAAAAATCACGGTAGCCTATAATGGACTCAGACCGGTGTTTCATTCAGTTGATGCATCGGAAAAACAGACCGTCAGGGATGAGGTTTCAGCCGGTCAGCCCTATTTTTTATACGTTGGATCCATGCATCCCCGCAAGAACATCGAGCGCTTCCTGGAGGCTTTTAGTAGGTTTAAGGACCAGGATTCGCAAAAGATTCACCTGGTTCTCGCGGGCAGGATGGCCTGGAAAGCATCTTCTATCAAATCAAAACTGGACAGACATTCCTACCGGGATTATATCCATCTTACCGGGATGATTCCGGATGAACAGATGGCCCGCCTCTACCGGGGAGCAATTGCCCTCGTGTATCCCTCGCTTTTTGAGGGTTTTGGGATGCCGGCTCTGGAAGCCCTTGCCAGCCATACCATCCCTGTCCTATCCGGAACGTCATCTTTGCCTGAGGTGGGCGGGGAGGTGGCTATTTACGTCGATCCCTTGCAGACAAGCTCCATTTTAAACGGCATGCTGCAGGCTTTGAACCATGATGCGCACGATGCAGGATGGGTGAAAAAAGCGGACGAGCAAGTGAATAAATTTAGTTGGGATGAGTCGGCCACGCTGATTTATCAGGAATTACTTAATTTAAGTGGACGGTAATTAGAATTGATTATGATCCGATATGGTTTGGTATTGCTGCTTGCACTGATTACACTTGCTGGACACTCCCAAAACTACATTTACGACCGGATTACCGATCCATCGGTGAAGGCGATGACCATTCAAACCGATTTCAGGAAATTGATCCGGGAAAAATCCAAGGAAATCTATCAAAACGGGCAGCTGATCGTCGAAATGGATGGCAGTACGGATACTTTTGATATCGAACTGCGTGCCAGAGGAAATTCACGGCAATCCATCTGTTATTACCCGCCCATCAAACTTAAATTTTCAAAAAAAGCACTGAACATACCCGAGCCGAATACAGTGAAGCTGGTCAATTGCTGCCGGAATACCGATGACTATGAAGCATTGCTCTGGAAAGAATACCTCATCTATGGCCTTTACCGGATTCTGACTGACGTATCCTTTCGCACCCAGATCGTACCGATCACCTATGTGGATGTCACCAAGCCCAAAGCAACCTATACCAGGATGGGCTTTCTGATCGAACCGGAAGAAGAACTTGCCGCCAAATTGCACGGGCAAATGTATGAACCCAAAATCACCTTGAATAAGATCATGGACTCGACCATGCTCAGCGTCATTACCATATTTCAATACGTGATCGGAAATACCGACTGGGCGGTAGGAAATCAACACAACATGAGCATCATCCGAACGGAAAACAATTTGCCTTATCCCATCCCCTATGATTTCGACTATGCGGGATTGGTCAACGCTTCGTACGCAGTTCCCCACGAGAGTCTGCCGATTAAAAAAGTAACTGAACGGTTCAATCGCAGCTATTGTCTGAGTGAAGGTCAGGTTCGGGAAGCCAGAGAAACGCTTTTGACGAAAGAGACAGCCATGTATGATGAAATCGATGGTTGTCCCGGACTGGATGATCGTGAAAAAAAGCAAATGAAGTCCTACCTGAAGGAAGGGTTTGAATTAATTCGCGATGAGCGCCGGGCGATCCAGATTTTCACACGGGATTGTCTGGAATGGCCAAAAAATTAGACAGCGCTTTAATGTTTTTGCCCATCAGGAAGCGATTTCGTAGGAATGGTTCGGTGAATTATTGAATGAAGACGGCAAACAACTCCTCTCAGGAAGTTGCGGATTTTGACCGGCTTCGCTGCCACAGGATAAGGGCACCGATAATTCCCAGGGCAAACACGAGCGTTGAGATGATCTCTGCCTGACTCGCCTCCATGCCAAGGACATGCATGGTTTCATTAACACGAATTTTTTCGATGAAGAAACGCTCGATGCCATTCAGCATGCAGTAGATGAAAAAGATCATACCCGGGATCGAGATCCTTTTTCTTAGAAGCCAGAGAATCCCAAAGATGATCAGAGAGGCGACGACTTCATAAAGTGGCGTAGGAAATACCGGAGTGGCAAGGTGACTGCAATAGTGTCCGATGCAGCCATCGATCGGTATGCCATCATTCAGTACGTTACGGGGATAATCGAAAGCCCAGGCCCAGTCCGGTAAAAAAAACCATCCTGGCTTTGCAGCGGTATTGGCGATTCCCCAGTCTCCGTCTCCTGCAAACTGACAGCCGAGTCGGCCAACCGCATAACCCATGATCATAGCCGGAGCAGCTGCATCCATCACCCGGATGACCGGTAATCCCCGCTTGCGGACATACCAGAATACCACGATAAATGCAACAATCAAACCACCATAGATGGCCAGGCCGGCACCCGAAAACAATTGGCCAAGGGGGTCTTTAATAAAATGGGAAAAGGAATTGGGACCTTCAAAAAGGGCAAACAACTTGGCTCCGATGATCCCACTGACCGCGGCTGTGATTGCGATATCACCCACCATGTCATGAGGATAGATCTTAACGGTTTTGCGTTCTGGCTTGGGAAGTGCCTGCCGGTTGACATCCCAATAGCGATAGGCGGCGAAAGCAATGGCCAGCAAGATGCCAGCACCCAAGTTGCCCTTCCCCGAAAAAATCAGGGAAGCAACATCTCCCTCTACTTCCCGAAAATGTTGGAACAGATAGATCAATTTGTACCCCAGCAAGAACCCCAAAACTCCATTCCATACAATATCACCAATCTTGGGTTTCTCACCCACAATAATTTCGCGGGTTTGAAAATGTAGGATACCCGCTTTTTCCATCCGGGTGAACTCGAGATACAATACATAGCCGGCTGCCAGAAATGCCAGGGCCAGAAAGAATCCGAACGTGTTGATGACCGATAGAAAATTATCCGGTTCGGTCCCAAATAGATCATGGAAAAAGTAAGAAAGATTCGGGTACATAATCGCGATTCAGATTCAAAAATACACATTGGAGCGGTATTTGACCGTTAATTCCTTAACAACAAGTGCAGCCTTACGGATATTACCGAGGAGTTTGCTGAACGGTCCAATCCTATTTTTTCTCAACTTGAAGATCGGGTAGTGAAAGGAACTGGTTAAAGACCATGTTCTCGGATGGTCGTTCAACTGGGGACACCAGATTCTATCCGCTGCAGGATCTATTTAAGACGTCGGCAGCGAATTTTCGCCGGTAGTTGGTAAATTGTACCATCTTCATGGAATATGAACGAACCCAAAAAAGACAAACAGTTTATTCACAAACCTTATTACGTAGGAGGAATGAAAGCGATGTCGGAGTTCATACGCCGGCAGCTCCAATATCCTGCGTCAGCCGCAGCACAAAACATTCAAGGAACGGTGCAATTACGCTATACCATCGATTATCAGGGTAATGTTACCGATGTCCGGGTTATCAAGCATTTGGGCTATGGGTGTGATGAAGAAGCGGAAAGGGTTGTTCGCTTGCTGAAATTTGAAGTTAAAAAACCGCGGCATCTGCGGGTTGAATTCCATAAAACCTTAAACATTCATTTCCGGCCGCCCAAAGCGGTGAAAACCAAGCCCGTCTATTCTTATGAGTTTAAGGAATCCGGTAAAGAAGAACAACCAGCACCCCAGTCAGGGTTTTTTTCCTATACCATTACATTTAACCAGGCTAAATAAAAAAGAGCCACAGGACCTGCGACTCTTTTTTTTAGTTTTGGAGCCATGGAGGCTGTTATCTTCTGCTCAGGAATTTCATACCGAAGCTGGCCAGGTCATCCATGATAGAACCATCGCCATCCTGATCGAGGAAGCGGTTGATTAAGCTGGCATGTTGATTTTGCTGGGCTTCCGTTTGAACGGTATTGCGTAACAAGTTGGTGAGATCACCAACACCCAGGCCTTGTTGATTGCGGGCTTTGCCCAGTGCACCCATGACCAGGGGAGCCAACATGGCCAACAGGGAACCTGCTTTCGATTTATCCATTCCGCTCATTTTGGTGATCATATCCACGACATTGGATTGGTTGTTACCCAGCACATGATTCAGAATTCCGGATCCATTTAGCATGGCGGTATTGGCCGGCTGCCGGTTACCGGATAGAAATCCGGCGAGATCATCCAGGATACTTCCGTCATGATCGCGGTCCAATGCGGATACCAGGGACGTCGCTCCGGTAGGAGTGGCCGCATTCCGGGCAATCGCAGAGGTAATGGCAGAAAGAGCACTGTGTGCTGCTACCTGGGTTTGGTTGGTATCTGCACCACCTAATTGTTTTGAAATAGTGTCCAGGAGGCCATCCGGAAGATTGCCTTGAAGTAAATCGGTAATATTCATTACGCTATAATTTTAAGAAGTTGTTTGAAATAATTCCTCTGTTGAGACGGTTGATTGATTCAAATGTAACACATTATCGAGTCGACCACCGGAAATATTTGCCTTTCCACTTCATATAAAAACAAGTCTTAATACAAACTGGTACGGTATTTGGATACATTACGAAATAATGTAATGTATAATCAAATAATTAATAACCAGTCAAATCTCTAAAAACAGTTTAATATGAAATCACGGCTTGTTTTTATGCTAAGTTTGAGCCTAATGTACCAAGTTGCCCAAGCAAGCAGAGAGGAGCGTGTAATGTATATTGAACGCTACAAATCGATTGCGATCCAAGAGATGAACCGAACGGGTATTCCTGCCAGTGTGAAAATGGCACAGGCCATTCTGGAATCAAGAGCAGGTACCAGTGTGCTGGCGAAAACCTCAAACAACCATTTCGGAATCAAATGTGGAGGCAATTGGGATGGGAAGTCGGTTTACCGTAAAGACGACGATTACCATCGTGGTAAACTGATCCAATCCTGCTTCCGGGCCTACAATACGCCTGAGGAGTCGTTTATGGCCCATTCCGACTTTTTGGTGTCCCAGCCCCGCTATTCCTTTTTGTTTAAGTTAAAATCCGGGGATTACAAAGGATGGGCTTATGGTTTGAAAAAGGCAGGCTATGCCTCGGATCCCAGCTATCCCCAGCGGCTGATCGATATCATCGAGACGTTCAATCTGCAAGCGCTGGACCGGGTTTTACGAACGGAAGATCCGGAACAATGGCTGATGCTCGCTGACGAAATATCCCTCGAGTCTTTTGCTACCGGAAGATACATCAACGATGCAAAGGTGTATTATACTTCTCCGGATGAACGGGTAAGTGATGTATCCGAAAGCACCGGAATCGCCTTAAGCCGGATCCTGAAGTACAACGAAGGCATCACCAATTCCGACCAGGAACTTGCCCCGAATACCATCGTGTATTTACAGCCTAAGCGGAAAAGCTATCGCGGGAAGAAAAAATTCCACGTCGTTCAGGAAGGCGAATCCATGCTGGATATTTCTCAGCGCTATGGCGTCAAACTGGATGCGTTGTATGAGCGCAACCACATGCAAAAAAATTCCCAACCGGCAAAAGGTGCAAAAATCTATCTCCGCAGTAAGCCGGACAAACAATACCAACCGAAACTCAGATCCATGGTGGAACTAATACCCGTACAGAAAGACTTGCCAAACACCAATCCCAAGCCGGAGGGCCTTAACTGGGAAGCGCCGGCAGAACCGGAATTGGTACCCACCATCGAGACACATCCCGAAAGGCAGTCTTCTGAACAGCAGGAGGTCGTCCACTACACCGTCAAATCAGGAGATACCCTTTATGGCTTATCCAGAAGATTTGGCATCAGTATTGATCGGATAAAAGAAATGAATAAACTGGACGGTACGCAAATCCACATAGGACAAGTACTCCAGGTCAAATTGTAGGCACAATGGATGAATAGGCGGTAGAAGATGTTAACCTTGGTCGGTTATCCTTGCTTTTACCGCTTTTTTTCTTCCTGCTAATGTAACTTTGATGCCATGCGCTATTCGATTTTAATCCCCGTGCTCTTAATCGTTTTTGGCCAGGTTGGCCGGAGCCAGGGAGCGGTATACACGGTAAAAGGCGGGTTAACCGCCGGATTTCAGAAATGGGCCGGATTTGGCTCCAATTCCGCACTTTTTGGTTTTCACGGCGATATCCAGAGTGAGACGTACGAAGAGGACTCACCGTTCTCATTATACATCCAGGCTGGATTTCATCAGCGGGGAAGTGCACTTCGCAGACAACGGGTTCTGACTGTAAGCGGAGACCGTTATCAACTGCCGACCAATTTGTTCATTTTTAATAATGCATCCCTGCAGGTTGGCGCCAAACAGCGCTTCTACGATGGTGGATGGTTCACGGCCTATTATGCATTTGGACTGAGGGGTGAATACACCATATCGACAAACCTCTCCCAATACGAATACATCAATCAATTTTATCCCATCTATCCCCTTGACGGATTCACGCAACACTGGAATTACGGGGTAAGTCTGATGGGCGGGATGGAGATCCCCTTTAGTGAGCTGATCGAAGGCGTCCTGGAATTTGGTTTTCACCCGGATTTAAGCAGGCAATACTATCAGCCGGCCCTATCCAATGTAGTCGATCCTTACAACCCGGGTTCTCTGATATCCCTGCAGGAGCGGCGTGTCAAGAACATTTCCTTTGAGTTGAGTCTTGGCTTGCGCTTCATCCATAAGGTGGTTTATATTGACTGATGTAAAATTTAAATGCGTTAATAGGCGGATGAGTTAATAAGTGATA
Organism: Lewinellaceae bacterium; assembly: GCA_020636355.1. GTDB lineage: Bacteria > Bacteroidota > Bacteroidia > Chitinophagales > Saprospiraceae > JAGQXC01. Next base: position 135,051 of record JACJYB010000007.1, read on the forward strand.
AGCTGTCCGAAACACCTCTGTACGCTCCACGACACTTGATTACCATATCCTCAACATTATACACTTACTGCGACCTCCTGGCTTTTCGTCACAGGAACTGCTTTCATATCTGCCAGAAAAGCATCCAATTGTTTATAACTCACATGGGGCATGCAGATGACGTGTGATTGTCCATTGTCGGTGGCCAATTGCCATTTATCCCGGATGATATTGCTCGGTGCCGGAAAAACGACGGTGATAGCGCCCTCATTTTTCCAGGCCTGGATACCCATCAAACGCAGTTGGGTCAGCAGGTAGGTTGCCATCCGCTGGCTGTGTTTCAGACGTTGCTGCATACCGGCTTCTCCGAGCTGGCTTAGTGTGTACCAGAGAAAAAGCGGAGCATGACCGTTGCGAGAACCGGAGATGGTGGTATCCAGATTATTGATGTACGATATGGAGCGGGCGATACGGTCTCGGTGTTGTTTTTTGGTCAGGACCACGCCGCAAGGGAATGGGCTACCGATGAATTTGTGTCCGCTGATGGCGATGCTGTCTACTCCGTCGGCAAAGTCAAAGGTAGGCTTCGGATCCAGCCAGGCAGCGTAAGCTCCGGCGAGAGCGCCATCTACGTGAATGTAAAAGTGATGAATAGCCAATTTACGCAGGATCTCCCGGATGCGATTCAGATCGTCAATAGCTTCTGTCATGGTGGTGCCTACATTGATCAGCATGATAACCGGCTGCTGACGGTTAAGCAGGATGGTTTGGTACAGATCGTCGTAGTCAATCTCTCCATTCTCCTGACTACGAATGGCAATGCTGGGCATATTCAACAGATGGATGTTTTTTTGTACCGAATAATGCGTTGACTCCGAGTAATAAACCATACCCTTGGGATACAGCTCACGCGCCAGGTATAAGCCGTACAAGTTACTTTCCGAGCCGCCATTGGTGACATAACCCCAATATTGATTCGGCTCTGCGCGGAACACGCGGGCGTAAAAATCGAGCACTTCCCGCTCCATGGCATGCGTCTCCAGATGATAGGTGCCTTCCAGGAACGGATCGCCGATATTATTGATAGCTACTTCCAGGAATGGCGCCAAGGCACTGTAATCAAAATCCCGGGATACCGGATAGCCTATCGAGTTTTTTGACTCGCTATGAAGCCTGCGCAGCAAGTTATTTAACATCGCATCCATGATCATTTAATATTTTCGGTTTTTTCAATGTTATCTAGTAATTATAACCACAAATATTGTGCATTTGTTAGTAAAGTAACTATACATGAAACATCATGCAGAAAAAATAACTATTTTAGTACCGGCAAAAAGCGGGCTGCCGTAAAGATTGCCCTACTGGAATTAGTTCACCGAAAAAATTTCTAGACACATGGACGCCACCGATCAACGCATCCTTCAGCTTCTTCAGGAAAACGCCAAATGGACCAGCAAGGAACTGGCCAGCCGGGTTGGCTTGAGCATAACACCAACGTATGAGCGGATCCGCAAACTCGAACAATTAGGGATCATCAAAGGTTATGTGGCTTTACTGGATGCAGATAAAGTCGGGCTACCCCTGATGGCTTATTGCCATGTTTCATTAAAAGAACATGTCCGGGATTTGCTTGAGGCTTTTCGGGAATCGATCATGCAATTCCCGGAAATCGTAGAATGCCACCATGTAGCAGGGAACTATGATTTTTTACTGAAGGTCATGGTCAAAGACATGCACCATTACCAGGACTTCATCGTCAACAAACTGGCTTCTTCCGTCATGATTTCACAAGTGCATACTTCCTTTGTGATCAATACGCTGAAACAAACCACGGCTTTACCGGTAGATCTGGAATAATAAGGGGTCATGGTTTTATAGGTACGAGGTTTTGTGGCATTGTGGCATTATGGTTTGTGGCATTGTGGTTTTGTGGTTTTGTGGTCACTTGGATTTGGGGAGCGGTCATCACGTATTAACATATCCCCCCATTAACCCATTAACTATTGAGGAGGTAAGTGGTGCGATGTATGGGGAATACGGTTTTGGTCATCACTTATTAACATATATCCCCTCATCAACCCATTAACTATTGAGGAGGTATGCGGTGCGAGGTATGGGGTACGAGAGTTTCGGCCATCACGTATTAACATATCCCCTCATTAACCCATTAACTAAAAAAAGAAGCCCCCAGTTCGGTTGACCTGGAGGCTCTTTTTATTAGTTGTATCGTTCCTTTTAGCGCTTAATTCGGAACAGCGGTGGATTGGAACGGACTCAGCAGATTCTGCATCTCCTGGGTGAAATTCGGATCGTTCAGCTTGGGTGCTTCAGCCATGATCTGACTGACCGTAAGCATGCTGTATTGCTTCTCCTGGTCAAAACTTGGCATGTCTTCTTGGGACAGCGAGTTATAGAAGTCCAGGTAATCAGCAGTTTCTTCCGCCAATAAACGCATATGCTTCTTGGCATCTTCCATCCTGTTGTCACGAATCAATGCCTTGATCATCTCCAGGGTAAAGTTGGTCCCGGTGATCCCATAGATTTCCGACCCCTTGTACGGGAAGTTCATGAAGGGGAAGGCCTCAAAAAACTTAGCAGCAATATCCGCCGCACGCTTGGTGTCGCCTTCCTTGGTAAATTGCTCCATGGTACGCATCATCACATAGCGTGTCACAGTTGTGGTGGGCGTAAAGCTTCCATCCACATACTGCTTGTATTTATCAAAGTTACCCCACCGGAACTTATTCATGATGTTGTCATAGACGACCTCATCATGGATTTCACCGACACCATAAATGTTAAGACGGGATACACTACCTGTATTGACCGGAACCAGCCGGGCAGCAACGCCATCGACATACATGTTGTTTTGCAACCCTTGCAGTTTATCCAGTTGAGCCGTCATGGCAAAATAGATCGGACGTTCCTTGACATTACTTGCAATGATGTCGGTTACGGCAAGATCGTCTTTCAGGATGTACTGCCGGTTGCCGAAGTTGATCTCAAACTGGGATATCATCCGGGCGGAGTCTTTCTGATCCACCCATCCGCTGGCCAGCGCCTGTGCTTTATCGATGGGCAGGTACAATCGCGGAGAAGGAAGCGTAGACGGCACCCGTTCGTAGCCGGGGATATTCTTCGGATGTGATTCGCCGACATATTTTAAAGCAGCAATCATATCCATCGGCTGTCCTTTATCGATAAATACCTGGTTTCTGTCATCACCGATGTACGCCTCGGCAGGAATCGTGAACTTGATCGGCGCAGATTCATTGATCCGGCGGCGCATCTGGTTGATGTACCAATCTACGGCAATGAGACTGAGGTTGATCACGCGCACATCCGGACGGATATTCTCCACCTCCTGACAATACCATAACGGATAAGTGTCGTTATCGCCAAAGGTGAATATGATGGCGTTAGGTGCGACCGAGTTGAGGAAATTCGCTCCATAATCGCGTGCTCCGGCCAAATGGATCCGGCTGTGGTCGTTGTAATTCTGGAAACCCATGATCACGGGTGCGGTTAAGACCAGGACCCCGGCAATCGCGGCGGGCGCCAGCTTGTCACCCATCCGTTTGGACAGGATGTTGTAGAGCTCCAGCACACCCATACCGACCCAGATGGCGAAGGTCAGGAATGACCCGATCAGTACGTAATCCCGCTCGCGGGGTTCATTAGGGGGTTGATTGGAATAGACGATGATGCCGATCCCGGTGATCAGGAACAGGAAAAAGAGTGTCCAGAATTCACGGTTATTGTGCCGTAAGTGGAACAATAAGCCCAGAATACCAAAAAGTAATGGCAGCATGTAATAGCTGTTGCGCGAGGGATCATTCTTCATCGTTTCGGGCAACTTGTCTTCATTATACAGGAGCGCCTCGTCGATGGGTTTAATACCGGTAGCCCAGTGTCCGGTACGCAGATCCCAGGGCATATAACCCTGTGCCCGGTTTTGAGTACCACTGAAATTCCATAGGAAATAACGCCAATACATCCACCAAACCTGATAATTAAAGAAAAACTTGATGTTGTCAAAGAAGGTAGGCGGCGTTTCCTTGTTCATCCACATTTTATAAAGCTGTTTCCTCGCTGAATCGTTGAATCCCATGCGGGGAAAGAACATTTCGTCTGAAGCTTTGTAAACCGGCTGGAAGCGCTGTTCCACCACGGCATATTTGCCATCCACTTCATCGTATTTATCCGAGCGGTCATACCGGATTGGTCGAGCGTCGTAGTAGGGTCCCTTGAGTAGCGGCCGTTCACCGTACTGTTCCCGGTTCAGGTAAGAAATCAACCGGAATGCATTGTTGGGTTCGTTCATGTTGATGGGTGGATTGGCCAGGGCTCGTATGATCACCACACCAAACACAGAAAACGCGATAACTGCTAAGGTCAGCGCAGTAAACAATTGTTGCAATAATACGTACTGACGTTGGGTAGCCCAGCGAATGCTGAAATAGGAACCGGCACCCAGGATCAGGATGAGCGGAATTATTCCGCTGTTGACAGGTAGCCCAAAGCCGTTGACGAAGAGCAATTCAATCCAGCTCCACAGGGTAGGAATACCTACGATGATGATCTTTTGAATCACAAACATCCCGATCAAACCGGATAAGATGGCCAGAAAGCCACCCCACAACGAATGCTCCTTGTATTTTTTGAAATAATACAGTAAGCCCATCGCCGGCATGATCAATAAGCTTAACAAGTGCACGCCAATGCTCAATCCGATGGAATACAGCGCAAAAACCAGCCAGCGATCGTATTGGGTTTCATTGGGCAGGGAATACCATTTAACGGTAGACCAAAGGGTCAGACAGGTAAAGAAGGTTGACAACGCGTATACCTCACCTTCAACGGCTGAAAACCAGATGGAGGAAGCAAAAGCGGTGGTCAGACCACCGACGACTCCTGCAAATCCTAAAGCCACGCTCTGTCCGAAACCGGGTTCTTCGTCTTTTCCCACCAGGGCTAATTTCCCGAGAATAATCGTGGTCCAGCCCACAAACATGGCCGCAAATGCCGTCGCAATTCCAGACATCAGGTTTACAGCGAAAGCAATCCGCGAAGGATCAGCTGAAAGAATATCGCCAACCCAGGCGAACAACCGGCCAATTAAAATAAAAAGCGGAGCTCCGGGTGGGTGAACTACCTGTAATTTATAGGCACCCAGGACAAATTCACCGCAGTCCCACAAACTTCCTGACCTTTCGGCGGAGAAGAAGTATACCAATGCGGCAACAGCAAAAACAATCCATCCGGCTGTTGTCGAAATCTTTTTATAAGACCACATGTAAATCAAAATTTTATTAATAGGGATTTTTAGTAATATCTTATTGATCCCAAAGACGTACAAAAGTAACAAAATATGGTAATTGGGAGCCTGCTACTGAGAATTCACCAATTCCCATTTACTTACTTACACGGTTGGATGAGAATCAATACCATCGACTGATTCCAAAAGACAAATGCACCCATGCCTGGGTCACTCCACCGGCATTCGCCAGACATAAAACGATGCAAATGCGATTGTAACCGATATCGAACGTCACCGTAAACAGATTTTGTATTTTTGCAGAAAAAATGATTAAGATTCTCACCCTGGCCATCGCAGGGATATTGTTGTACCGAATGATATTCGGCAGCGGACCGGCATTACCGGCAAATCAACCACCCCGCCCTTTGTCGCCGGATCAGCAAGACGATGATGAATTGGTGGATTACGAAGAGGTGGAATAATGACGGCAATCAGTAGCTATATTTTACAGCAAAATCATCACTGGTTGATCTTAAACAAGCCACCGGGGATGCCTGTCCAGCCCGATCAAAGCGGAGATGCCAATCTATTGACTGCTGCTCAAGCGTATTGTAAACGATCGCTTCATGTGTTAACCCGACTGGACCGTCCAGCCTCGGGATTGGTATTGATGAGCAAAACGTCCAAAGCACACCGGCACTTTCACGAATTGCAGAGCAATCATACATTGACCCGGAAATATTGGGCCATCACAGCAGAACGACCGGAAATTGACCAGCAAAAGGTAACCGGTTATATCCAGCGCACACGTGGCAATCGCTCCGTTTGGGTTTCCGAACCCACGGATCCTGCTGCTGAAGAAGCATCGTTGCGGTATGCAATCCTGGAAGCCAGTGATCGCTACTTCTTGTGGGAAATCGAATTATTTACCGGCCGGCATCATCAGATAAGGGCTTTCCTGCAACAATTGAATTGCCCCATCCGCGGTGACGTGAAGTACGGATACAGGCGGTCAAATCCCCAGCATCACATTCAACTCCATGCCCGGGAAATGCAATTTGATGATTTGGATGGATCCAGCCGACAGGTAATCATAGCACCTACACCGGCAGATACCATCTGGTCTGTTTTCTCTATAAATCAATCGAAATGAGTGATCCCAACCAAAATCCGCAAACGGATGTAAATCAATTAGGCGAATTTGGTCTCATTGACCACCTGACCCAACCGTTTGCCCTGACGCAACCATCCTCATTGCGCGGGGTGGGAGACGATGCGGCTGTAATTGATAACCAGGGTTTTCTTACCGTTCTTTCCACCGATATGCTGGTTGAAGAGATCCATTTTGATCGCATCTATCACCCGCTTCGATATTTAGGCTACAAAGCAGTCATTGTCAATGTCTCCGATATCTGTGCAATGAATGCCATCCCAAAGCAGATTACGGTCTCCATTGCCTTATCCAATCGCTATGGGGTAGAGGATCTGGACGAATTATACGCCGGCATAGCACTCGCTTGCGAACACTACCGGATCGATCTGGTCGGAGGGGATACGACCTCTTCCAATCGTGGATTGATCATCAGTATCACAGCCGTCGGTCAGGGGGAGCCTGACCGCATCACCTATCGTTCAGGAGCGAAACCGGGCGACCTCCTGTGTGTTAGCGGTGATCTGGGAGCTGCTTATGTAGGATTACAATTGCTGGAGCGTGAAAAGCAGGTTTTTATCTCTACGCCCAATGTACAGCCGGATTTTGAAGGACAGGATTACATCATCGGCAGGCAACTAAAACCGGAAGCCCGGCTCGATGTCGTGGAGCTGTTTCATAAATCCAATCTGAAGCCTACGGCTATGATTGATATATCCGATGGCCTGGCTTCTGAAATTTTTCACATCTGCAAGCAATCCGGTACCGGGGCCTTTATTGAAGAAGCGAAAGTGCCTATCAACCAACAGACGGAACTGATGGCCATCAAATTCGGGCTGGACCCCATCACCTGTGCGTTAAGTGGCGGCGAAGATTATGAATTATTGTTTACCATCGATCCTGCTGATCTGGAGAAAGCCCGCTATTTACCGGATCTGTTTATTATCGGGGAGATTACCCCGGCAGCTGACGGGATAAAACTGCATACTTCGGGCGGCAACATTTATCCACTGCAAGCGCAGGGGTGGAAACACTTTTAATGGCTTAGTAACGACAACCTCATTTGTCAATAGATGCATTTCACCTTTTGCACCCGTTAACCCTGATAGATGGCTGCCAGGTATTTTATGGTCTTCTGAGCCTTCAGGTGCATCCGCTCATAAAATGTTTTAATGGCTAATTCCGGGATAGGTAGCGGTTTGCCGTAAATGTCATCATCCGAATAGATTACCTCAAGATCCGGTGCCTTGGTCCAGGTATCGACAGAGAATGCATACAAGTCCGGATCATCGGTCTTGATCTGAATCCGTGCCCCTGGTGGTAATATTCGGCGATAGATGTCCAGAAACCGGTCGGAACTAAGCCTTTTCTGAGCCTGCGAATTGCGCAGGAAAGGGTCAGGGAAAGTAATCCAGATTTCATTGACTTCACCCGGTGAAAAAAAATGATCCAGGAGTTCGATGCGGGTACGAAGGAAAGCTACATTCGGTAGCGCTAATTCCAACGCTTCCGTTGCACCTCTCCAGATGCGGGCGCCCTTAATGTCTACACCAATAAAATTACGATGGGGGTACTGTTGGGCCAGCTGAACGGTGTATTCGCCTTTTCCACAAGCCAGTTCCAGGGTAATGGGATGGTCGTTATGAAAATATGCACTCCTCCATTTTCCTTTTAAGCGATGAGGATCCCTTTCGGAAGACGTTAATGCTTCTTCAGTCGATGCGTGCAGGTTTTCTATCACATTTGGATAATCCCGGATCGCTGCAAATTTTTTAAGTTTATTTTTTCTTCCCATAAATACGGATCCAGATGGACTGGGTTATTAGCGCTGCCAAATTAGAAACGTCATGGCAAATATCGAAAGGATTGCCAGAGTTTACCGAGCCCTATTCACTGGAGGAGTACCAGCGAAGGACAGGTTCTGTACGTTATTTAAATCTGGTAGCATGGTCCAATGAAGTGCCCATCGGCTTTAAATTGGGTTATGCGCTGGATGATCAGGTGTTTTATTCCTGGCTGGGAGGCGTGCTACCGGCATACCGGAGACAGGGCATCGCCAGGTCTCTGGCCCTGGCTCAGGAGGAGTGGCTGATCGGTCAAGGTTATCAGGAGGTAAGGATGAAAACCAGGAATATTCATAAAAGAATGATCATCTTTGCCCTCCAAAGCGGCTTTAACATTACGGCAGTTGAGCCGCAACCGGAGATCGAACAATTTCGAATTTACTTAATGAAAAAACTTGTTTCATGATCCGATATGTCCGCAAAGCTTTTTTTGGAGTGCTTTTTTTTACAATGGTGTGGTCTGCATCCGGTCAAAGCTGGAGCTTTGGTTTTCAGGCAGGATTGACATTTTCAAAATTGCAGGGGCCGGTGGAACAAGATGCCGGTACCGATCTGGAGTCATTTGATTTTGCTAACGGATTTCATGTTGGAGGACTATTTAATTATAAATTGACGGACCAGGTAGGATTAAGGACCGGATTGGTGTTTAATCAAAAAGGGACGAAATACAAATACGATGGGCCTTCTTACTTCTTTTTTAAGCGTGAAGGAGCAAAAGCGCCGGTGGCTACCCTGGTGACCAGGCAGCAGGAAATAAAATTTACCAATGCCAATATTGACATTCCGGTCATGATCTTTGCCCGCCTGGGTTCCCTGGAACTAAGAGGAGGTCTGTACGGCTCGGTACTGGTTGCCGGAAATGCCGGAGGATCTCTGAATTTGACCAATATCCGCACCTTGTCCGGGAATAACTCGGTGGCTGATGTCATGTTTAGCCTGGATTACAATTATGGATCTGACCGGGTAGGTACGGGAAACGGAGTTCTGCAGTCCCGAATCATTACCGGAGAAGAAGTATTTTTCCCATCCATCATCGGGGCCTATTACGAAGAACCGGTTAAAAAAGGCTCGCTCTTTAATGTATTTGACTATGGCCTTACGGGCGGAGCCTCCTATTTTATCAATGAGACGTTCTATTTCGGGGCAGAAATCCAGTATGGATTCGCAGATGTAACCAAAAACTTTTACGATTATTCCAAATTGACCCTGGACGCAAATCGTGACCGGATACAACGAGCGGATAAGGACAACAGCCTGACGCTTAAATTTTCGCTTGGATTTTCGTTTTAACCACTTCAGCCTCGCCGACCTTCGGCAATTTGATAGAAAAGGTGGTACCCTCGTTAAGCCGGGAATGTTTGACGAAGATCTTGCCCTGATGGTACTGTTCGATAATCCGTTGGGCCAAACTGAGTCCGAGTCCCCAACCCCTTGATTTAGTGGTAAAACCTGGCTGGAAGACGGTTTTGAATTTATTGGCAGGGATACCCTTTCCCGTGTCGGTGATATCGATGTTCAGGTAGCCGTCTTCTTCGAGCACATTGGCTGAGATCTGGCCGGCGCCTTCCATGGCATCCAGCGCATTGCGGACCAGGTTTTCGATCACCCAGTCAAACAGAGGCGGATTGATCTTGACGTACAAGGCGGATTGGTCAGGGTCGGGAAAAGCAAACTGAACCTTTTTGGGTGACCGCTTCTGCATGTATCCTTTGCACTTGTCCAGCTCTTCGAAGAGATTGATCTTCACCAGTTCCGGTGTGGATCCGATCTTCGAAAAGCGATCGGCAATCAGCTTAAGCCGGTCCACATCCTTGCCCATTTCATGCAGATATTCCCTGCGCAGGGAAGGATCCATTTGCTCTTCTTCCTCCAGGTATTGCAGCCAACCCATGATGGCGCTGATCGGCGTCCCCAGCTGGTGAGCCGTCTCCTTAGCCATGCCAACCCATACCTGATTCTGTTCGGCGCGCCGGGCATTGCTGAAACCAATGTACCCAAGCGCAATGAAACCAAATAACAGGATACCCTGAAACAGCGGAAAGTAAGTCAGCATGGTGTACAGACGGGAATTCTCGTAATACAAATACTCCACCACGCCTTCTCCCGGTATTTCAAGCGGTTTTTTTCCCGAAGCGACTAATTTCTGCACCCGCCGGGAGAGGTAGTCGGTATCTTCATTTTTTCCCTCGCCGTAATTTCGACCCAGTTTAGGCACCATATTTTTGTCGGTGAGGATCATCGGAATGGACTTGATGGAGGAAATGATATCACTTTCAAAGGTGAAATCCTGATTCATGTCCTGCTTGCGGGTAATGTTTTCCATGGCCCCGGAAAATACCAATGCGGTATACCGTTCACCTTCTTTCAGGCGTTGCGTCAGGTAATTGACATAGATCATGGTGAGCAAGATGATCAATGCCCCGCCAATACCCAGATAGGTCTTCCACTTGTTATTTAAATAATAGAACTCAACCGGAAGGGAGGTCTTCATAATCCATACGGCCTAGGCTTGAAAAATAGGAGGTTTCTCTCAGTTATACAAATAAACGCGAAAAGGGCCTCTTTCATTATCCGGCCGCTAAATCGCATTATCTTTGCTTCATGACCACCACCAACATCCTCTGCAAGTCTCGTGCCGACCTGGAAAACTGGTTTAAGGAACGTGGAGAACCGGGCTTTAAAGGACGCCAGGTCTATGACTGGCTGTGGAAAAGACAGGCTCGTGATTTCCACGACATGACCAATCTTTCCAAAGCACTGCGGGAAGAACTGGCTGCTGCCTTCGAAATTCCTGGTTTGCGTACCGATGTCACCCAGGTCAGCTGCGATGGCACCATCAAGTCCCGGTTCAGATTGGCAGATGACCATTTGATTGAGAGCGTCCTGATCCCGGTGCCTGAAGAAAAGCGTTTTACCGCCTGTGTTTCATCCCAGGTCGGATGTAGCCTGACCTGCTCTTTTTGTGCAACCGGCCAGATGAAGCGGATGCGCAACCTGCGGGCCCATGAGATCGTAGATCAGTTTATTCAGGTGAATATGCAATCTGAAGCTCATTTTGGCCACCCGCTGACTAATGTGGTTTACATGGGTATGGGCGAGCCGCTCCTGAATTATGCGGAAGTCATGGAAAGTGTACGTATCCTGAATCAGGAAATGGAATTTGGCATCAAACGCATCACCATCAGCACGGCGGGAATCGCCAAGATGATCGATAAACTTACCGAAGAAGATGTCCGGTTTAATCTGGCCTTGTCACTCCATGCCGCTGACGACAGCAAGCGCAATACCATCATGCCCATTAACGAGTCCAATAACCTGGAAGCGCTGATCCGGTCGCTCACCCAATTCTATAACAAGACCAAGAACAAGATCACCTTCGAATACATCGCTTTCGACCGCTTCAACGATACCCTGCAGGATGCGCGTCATCTGGCGGAACTATGCCGTCATTTTCCGGTCAAGATCAACATCATCGAATACAACCCGATCGAAGGCTTCGATGGCCGAAAATCCGGGGAAGACCGGCTGGAGATCTTTGCTTCCTACCTGCAAAATAAGGGGATCCCGGTTACCATCCGTCGCAGCCGGGGCAAAGACATCGATGCCGCCTGCGGGCAGTTGGCGAATAAGGGGTAGGAGTAGTTGTTACACGGAGGGCCACGGAGAAGACGGGGAGTTACACAGAGAGAATAATTTTTTATCAGAATAGGACATGCCATTCGATACCGCGCACGAGGCAGTAGTAGTTGTTACACGGAGGGCCACGGAGAAGACGGAGAGTTACACAGAGGGTAAAATTTTTATAAGAATAGGACAAGCCATTCGATACCGCGCACGAGGTAGGAGTAGTTGTTACATGGAAGGCCACGGAGAAGACGCGGAGTTACACAGAGGGTAAAATTTTTATCAGAATAGGACACTGCCATTCGATGCCGCGCACGAGGTAGGAGTAGTTGTTACACGGAGGGCCACGGAGAAGACGCGGAGTTACACAGAGAGAATAATTTTTTATCTGAATAGGAAAAGCCATTCGATGCCGCGTGCGAGGTAGGAGTAGTTGTTTCACGGTAGGCCACAGAGAAAACGCGGAGTTACACAGAGAGAATAATTTTTTATCAGAATAGGACAAGCCATTCGATACCGCGTGCGAGGTAGTGGTAGTTGTTACACGGAGGGCCACGGAGAAGACGCGGAGTTACACAGAGGGTATAATTTTTATCAGAATAGGACACGGCCATTCGATGCTGCGTGCGAGGTAGGAGAAAGTTGTTACACGGAGGGCCACGGAGAAATCACGGAATTGCATCGAAAGTTTAAATCGTATTCCCGAAATAGATCTCCCTTAACATTCATATTCACCAAATCACCGCAGGAAAAACCCTTCCCTGAACGGATCATCCGGATCGATCCAGAACCGGTTTTCTCCCGTCACATACGCCATACCGCCCACTTCCGGAATGACCGCCTCGTAGGGTCCATAATTGGTTGTACACAATACCTTGCCCGTGAAGGCACTTCCTACAATCGACTCGATGGTCATGGTATCACCCACCTGGAGCAATCCCTGGTCGTAATGCAAAGCCATCCGGCCACTCACCCCGGATCCGGTGGGGCTGCGGTCTACTTCGCCATCGGCAAAGACACAGACATTGCGACTGACTGCACCCGGGCCGACAGGTCCCTGCATAAATATGGTGCCGTAGAGGAAGGAGAGGTCATGTTCAAATGGATGGCGGATATCCCAGGAACCGGCCTGGACCAGCTGTTTGATCATCCGTCCGTAATGGATGTGCTGCTGGTAATATTCCGGTGTCAATGGCAGGCGATCTTCTTCGATCTGCACATATGCATAGAAGGCGCCCCCATAGGCCAGGTCGAAGATGATGGATCCCAGACCAGGTACTTGCAGCATTTGATCCCGAGCCAGCACAAAAGAAGGCACCCCTTCAAATCGAACCGAAAGGACTTTCCCGTCCCGAATACTGGCATAGCTTACCAACCGGCCACAGGGTGCATCGATCACCACCCTGGTTTCCGGTTCTTGAATTTCCACCCAGTGCAGTTCTACCGCAAGCCGGGTGATGGCGATGGTGGCATGTCCGCACATGGTCGAATAACCCTCGTTGTGCATGAAGATGATTCCGAAATCGGCGCCGGCATCGTTGGGTGGAACGATCAGACAGCCGTACATATCGGCATGCCCGCGAGGTTCCCACATCAGCGCTTTGCGCAGGTGGTCAAAATGCTCCATTTGTTGCCGCCTGCGTTCCAAAACAGAATTTCCTGATAATTCCGGCCAGCCGGACAGGATCACCCGTAGGGGTTCACCGCCGGTGTGCATCTCGACGGTCCTTATCTCCAGCCAGTGATCAGGGTTAGGATAATCCGTTGTTGCTGATTTATGGTGCAAAAACATAACGTCTAATTGTCGTCTCGATCAAGCCACCGCAGAAAGACGCTCGGAGAGATCAGGTTGCTCAATTCGACCTAAATTAAGGACTATTTATTGTAAACCACTTAGAACTTCGTAAGCCAATCCTGCTGCGATCAAATCTTCGGAGGCGTGACCTACAGATTTGAACAAGGTGATTTCTTCGTCATTCACCCGACCATCTACCGTGCCACGACAAAGATCGAAAAGGGTACCCCGGATCTGTCGTGTCCGGATCACTCCATGTCGTAAAGGGATGGCTAAATCCCCGCTTTCTGTCGTAGCTCCTTCGATGGTGTCGACATAAATCGCACACTTCCGGATCAGTGCATCATCCAGTTCCCGGAGATTGGGTTTGTAAGAACCGACGGCATCAATGTGGGTACCTGGCTGGACACAGGCTCCTGAGACCAGAGGATTTGCTGACATAGTGGCTGTACTGATGATATCGGCCTCGCGGATGGCTTGCTCCAGGTCTGTTGTCCAGGTGATTTCTAAAGCTAAATCATTCAATCCGTCAGCCAATCGCTTGGCATGGTCCGGATTCCGTCCCCAGATGAAGATTTTTTCGATAGGAAATTGGCTGCAATGTGACCGGATAAGTTGTGAAGCCAATGAACCAGTTCCGATCATGGTCAGAATACGGGACTCTTTTCTGGCCAGATATCCAGCCATGAGTGCGGAGGTGGCGGCAGTCCTTAAGTTGGTGAGCAATTTGGCATCCATGGTTGCCAGAATGCTGCCATTCCTGCGGTCCATTAACGTGTAGGTACCCTGGATAGAAGGTAACATCAGGGACTTGTTTTCGGGGAAAATAGTAACCATTTTGACTCCGATGTACTTATCATTCCAGGCAGGCATCAGGAGCAGGGTATTTATACCGACATCCAGATGTTGTCGCGTAGGTATTTGCAGTTCAGGAGCAGGCAATTCCCGTTTCAATGTTTCGACTAAACGGGGATAAGACAGGGCAGATTCCAATTGCTGATCAGAGATAGGAAGGATTTGTGACATGGCAGACGATGCTTTGATGGTATTCGTATGAATTTAATGCAATTGGCTATACATGCTTTGGTGCCTTCCGTTTCTTTATCCCACAAGGCCAGGAATTATGCAGCCTGAGATCATAGACCGGAATATTTTTAGCATTTTTGAGCAATTAAAATAGCCGGAAACTTATGATGTTGCGGTATCTCCAGCGCGTTTTTTTGTTCGCAATGCTTTTCGTTCTTGGTTTGGACTTGCCTGCGCAGTCCGTTCCTTCCGATGTACTTTCTTCGCTGCATTACCGGATGATCGGTCCGACCCGGGGTGGAAGATCCACTGCAGTAAGCGGGGTCAATACGGATTTGTTTACGTATTACATGGGTACTACCGGGGGTGGGGTATGGAAAACCGTTGACGGTGGTAACACCTGGAAGAATGTATCCGATGGATTTTTTAATGTTGGATCCATCGGAGCCATAGCTGTCTATCAAGCCAATCCCGGGATAATTTATGTCGGAGCGGGTTCAGCATGCATACGGGGCAATGTTTCTCCGGGCGACGGTATTTACAAATCCCTGGATGGGGGTAAAACCTGGCGGCATGTATTGAACATACAGGCTCAGATCGGCCGCATTGTGATTCAACCTGACAACCCCGATATCGCTTATGCAGCGGTGTTGGGAAATGCATTTGGACCATCGGCAGATCGTGGCGTCTATCGAACGACCGATGGAGGCGCCACCTGGCGGAAAGTCCATTTCATCAGTAATCTTACCGGGGCTATAGACCTGGTTATCCACCCTCGCTATTCCAACATCCTTTTTGCCGGGATGTGGACGGCAGAACGCAAGCCCTGGACAATGGTCGATGGTAGCGATGAAGGAGGATTATGGAAAAGCACGGATGGGGGAGACACCTGGAATCAGGTCCGTAATGGTTTACCGGAAGGAATCGTAGGCCGGATCGGTATCACCATTTCACCAGTTAATCCGGACCGCATGTGGGTCCTTCAGGAAGCTGCGGAAGAAACGACCGGCGGACTCTATCAAAGTGAAGATGGCGGCATTTCCTGGAAAAAAGTTAACCGGGATCATAACCTGCGTCAGCGCGCCTGGTATTACAGTCATGTATTTGCGCATCCTACCGAGGAGCATACCCTCTTTGTTCTCAACACCGGAATGCTGAAGTCTACCGATGACGGCAAAAATTTCACCCGGATAGCTACACCCCATGGAGACAATCACGACTTGTGGATCAATCCGCTGAACCCGCAGGTGATGATCGAGTCCAACGATGGAGGCTCAAACATATCCTTTAACGGAGGCACCAGTTGGTCGACCCAATACAATCAACCAACTGCCGAATTTTATCGGGTTACCACAGACGGACAGTTTCCTTACCGGGTCTATGGGGCCCAACAGGATAATACCACCATTAGTATTCCTTCCGAAACCGGAGGAGGTTTGTCACCAATTCAGTACTGGTATCCGGTCGGTGGTGGCGAAAGTGGCTACGTGGCGGTAGATCCGCAAAACCCCGATCGTATTTTTGCTGGCAACTACATAGGCCAGATCACTTTATTGTATCGTGATCAGGGGCGGGAAAGAGATGTGGTAGCATATCCCCAGATGCATGACGGAACGGCGCCGCGGGATATTAAATACCGCTTTCAATGGAATGCACCGATCCACATCTCCCACTTTAACCGAAATACCATCTACCATTGTTCCCAATTTGTCCATCAGTCGACCGATGGCGGTATTACCTGGTCCGTGATCAGCCCCGATCTGACGACCAACAACGATGCACAGCAGGATATACCTGGAGGACCGGTACAACACGACCATACCGGGGTGGAATTGTACAATACCATTTTTGCCTTCGAGGAGTCACCCCACGATCCTTTTACGCTGTGGGCTGGTAGTGACGATGGATTGGTGCATATTACCCGGGATGGCGGTAAAACGTGGAAGGAGATCACCCCAGCGGGGATGCCTACCCAGGGAACGGTAAACAGCATAGAGGTTTCTCCTCACTCTCCCGGGACGGCATACATTTCGGTATACAAATACCGCGATAATGATTATCGGCCTTATGTATTCCGCACCAATGATTTTGGCCGGGGATGGGAACTGCTCACCGATGGGAATAATGGAATACCATCGGATCACTTTGTACGAGTGGTTCGCGAGGACCCTGTCCGGCAGGGTTTGCTGTATGCAGGCACCGAATATGGTCTTTACCTTTCCAGGGACAATGGGAATTCCTGGACTTCCATGCAGGGCAATTTGCCTATTGTACCCATCTCGGATTTAGAAGTAAAAGGCAATGATCTGGTGATTGCCACCCAGGGCAGATCTTTCTGGATCCTGGATGATCTGCCGGTGCTCCGAGCGGACATAGCCACCAGTCAACCATTATTACCGATTGCGGACGCTTACCGGACGCAATTATCCAATAATTATGGAGGTGGCAGCACCTCACCGGATCAGGCTCCCCTGGGCGCATTGATCTACTTGTATCAGACTTCCGGCGCAGATTGGTCCCAGGCCCGGCTGACCATAACCAGTCCGGATAGCACGCAAAGCATGGTCCTTGCCGTAAAGCCTAAAGAAGGAGAGCAAAAACTCGAATTAAAACCCGGATTAAACAGAATATTATGGGACTTGCGCTATTCGGCGCCAAAAGTGGAGAAAGGATCGGTTTTTTCACTGGCAAATACCCGTGGAATCCGGGCTGTCCCCGGTAATCACACCGTTGTATTTACAGATGGCAGACGCACCGTTTCCCAGACCTTACAGGTTCTGATAGACCCTCGATGGACTTGTTCGGAAGCCGATTTACAAGCACAATTTCAGTTATCCAAGCAATGTGAAGGCCTGCTTCAGGATGTCCACAGGATGATTGGACAGATTCGGACGATCCGGGAACAGGTAAAAAGCCTCGAAGCCTGGGGGACAAGGGATAATTCAAAGCCATCCTGGCTAAACCAGAGTCAACAGCTCACCACGGCAATCAATGAACTGGAAAACCAGCTCATCCAGACTAAAAGTGAAAGCCGCCAGGATCCAATCAATTATCCGTCAATGCTTGATGACCAGATCGCTTATCTTTACTCCATCGTCAATGCGCAGGATGACCGGCCAACGCCGGGCTGTTATGAACGCTACGATGATCTGGTGAATCTGGTTGCTGAGAAGAAAACCATGTACGATCGGATATTGGCTGAAGTCACCACGCTTAATGGAGCATTAAAACAACTGGATGCACCATACGTGCGCTTAAATTGATGACGTTGCGGGCATTCAATCCTCGAATTGATAGGTTAGCATGTAAGAGTGGACTTTATTTTCAATAATAATTTCCATCGTTCCGGTCATTCCGGACAATTCTCCGGTGCAACAACCAGGCACAATAGCAACCCGTAATTCCTGGGAAGTCTTCGTGCGGGTTCCCGTGTGGGTTAGGATGAAGGTTCCTTCCTTTCCAGCTAGTTTGCCGGAAATACGTTCGATAGCAACATAGGCTCCCGCGCCATTTTCGGTGCCGGCAGCTAACATTTCAACGGTGCTGACCGCTTCAAGGTCACCTTGGAATTGTTTATCCAGAAGATAGCGGCCCAGGGTGTGCATACCTGCTTGTTCCTGAGCTTGAGGATTCATCTTTACCTCGAATGTCCCTTTGGCAATGTGTTTTTCCATTTGGTCGTCGTTTAATCAATTGTGTAATGATACACAACTGGTGGGGTTTGGCATAGCCATGGGCATAAGATCCTGGCAGAAGGCTCTGGCCAGGCATTTGTAAGCGAATTCAATTTTTGGCTTCGATTCAATTGGTTGATAAGGCTTAACTTGGCTGTATGGCAGCTAAATACCGGGTTTACGTCATCGAGTTATCCAGAAAAGTATTTACGGAGCACTCCCGTTTTCGATTAGCCAACCCGCAATACAATGGTGTCCTCGAATGCCTCTATGTCGGGATGACCAGCAAAGACCCCAGGGAACGTTTTGAACAACACCGTTCCGGATACCGCAATAAGCAAGGCCATAATCTGTCTTCCAACATCGTTCAAAAATATGGTAGATTCCTCAGACCCAGTTTGTATAGCCATATCGAACCCATGAATACACGCGAAGAAGCGTTGAAAATGGAAGAAAAGCTGGCGCTGGAATTGCGCAGGCAACGCTATGCGGTCTGGTGGAATTGATCCGCAGGAAAGTTTAATCCAAATGGACTGAGGAAAGCACAGCAAATTCATTTTTTTAAGAATGACCCATATCATTGCGCTTCAGGTATTTTCAGCTTAACTGAATGCAAAACAATCCGCGATGAGAAATTTACCGGGAACGCACTATGCTGATGCGGATCATCCTAAAATCATCGAAATTATCCGGGAGAAATGTACCCCCGGAATGCGTGTAATGGAGCAATTCAGGACACTTTTTTATTTTGTTCGTGATGAAATTCCATTCGGATTTCCTCCGGTATGGGACTATGTCAAGGCTTCACAAACGCTCGATTTTGGGGTTGGATACTGCAACACCAAATCCATTTTATTGCAAGCACTTTGCCAGGCCGCACATATTCCGGTGAGACTTCGGGCGGGGCTGATCAATACCCGGGTCATGAAACACATCTTTCCCAACTGGGCTTTCCCTTTTTTACCACCGGGTGCGTCACATATGTGGATAAAAGTAGCCCTCGAAGATGGTTGGCATGAAGTAGATGCCCACATCATTGATTATCCTTTATTGGTGGCTGCCAAAGCGATGCTGTTTAAAGAAAAGGAACTTTCTTTCGGTTATGGCCTGGGCCCCATTGATCCTCAAATTGAAGGCGATTGGAATCAGGGTTTTGTGCAAACCGGTGCTTTGATAGAAGATCATGGGGAATGGGAAGAAGCCGCAGATTTTTATACAAGCGTTCTTTATCATCCATTGAATTGGTTTCATAAACTGACGATGCCAATGGTTAGGACGGTCAGTAACCATACCCTGGCTGCCTATAGGAATTACGGACATTCACTGCTTCGTAAACAACAGACGTTGCAACGGGCACCAGTTGAAAGATGATGAAAAGCGCCGGATGATCATTTTCACAGGATAAAATGCACCATCCAGTCACCTCCTGGCAAGAAAGAGGCAGTTATGGTTTGGCAGATCTCCTGCTTTGCTGTAAGCTTATACCGGTGGCACTTTTCCAGATCCGGCGAAGTTGTCTTTCATCCCGGAATCCGCACCGGTAAGCAATTGCCGCCAGGGTTAGGTCCGGATTATGTAAGTAGCTCTTGACAACTTCAAGTTTAAGGCGATGTTTGAACGCTGTTATGGTGTGCCCGGTGACTTCCCTAAACAGACGCGTAAGGTTACGCACACTCATATTGACCAACGCAGCCAGCTCTGGTAAAGATGGATTTTGATCCGGGTGAGCGATCAGATAATTCTGAACCTGGTGAATGGCCGCATTAAAATGCGATTGATAATCCAGGTAGACACTTTCCTGATCGTGATCTTGATTGCGGCGCAGAAAAACCACCATTTCTCGAGCAGTTTTTGAGGCAAGTACTGGTCCATACCATTCTTCAATGATGGAAAGGCACATATCGATGCCAGAACTCATACCAGCACTGGTATAAACGTTGCGGTCGTTGACAAAAAGCCGATCTCGTTTCACCTTCACCTGGGGATGCTCCCGGCTCAATTGATCCAGACATTTCCAGTGAGAGGTTGCACCTAGGCCATCGAGGATTCCCGCATCGGCAAGGATCATAGACCCCGAGCATATTGATGCAATCGGGATATTCTTTTTTCGGACCTCCCGCAGCCAGGGTCGAACCCGGACCATGACTTCCTCCAGGTTTCCGGAACAAAAAGAAGCATAATCCATACCGGGAACCAGCACAAGATCAGAGGTAGTCAGATTTAAGTTATCCGGGGAAGATAAATTTGAAAGGGTCAATCCTTGTTCCGTTGTGCAGGATGGAGTGAAGCTAATGTAGTGTAAGCTCATATTTAAGGTTCCCAGCTGATTGGCTTCGTAAAAAACCTGACAAGGACCGGCAAAATCCAAAATATGCATTTGCGGCAGGATCAGGAAAACGATCTTTCGCGGCTTTTGGAGTGAATTAGGAATAATATCGGACATATCCGGACAAGTTATTGTTAATGCAAGGGTTTAAGCTTGACAAGGCTTAGATTCCTTAATAATATGGTTTCTTATTCATTCTATTGGCTTATTGTTTCAAATATATCGGACAGAATGAGCCAATTATTAAACCTGACTATTATGAAATTCCAAATGATGTATGCCTTGATTTGTGCTTTATCCTTATCAAATGCTCAGCAAATAACCATGGGTAAATCAGAATACGAAGTTGCCATTTTCCTTTACGATGGTGTAGAGTTACTGGATTTTGGAGGTCCCGGAGAAGTTTTTGGGGCTACGGAAGGATTTCACACCTATACGGTCTCGGTGGATGGCAAGCCACTGACGGCACAGGGTTTTGTGCAGATTGTTCCTGAGTATTCCATAAACAATGCACCGGATCCGGATATAGTGGTTTATCCCGGCGGGGGTGCTTTAGCAACATCGCAGGATCCGGATGTACTCCAGTGGATTCACAAACAGGTAGCACGGGGCGCCCTGCAAATGTCCGTATGTACCGGGGCACGCATCCTGGCGGCTGCGGGACTGTTGGATGGGCTGCAAGTAACTACCTGGCATGGATTTACGGAAAAATTACAGGAAATGGTGCCAAATGCTCAGGTGTTGGAAAATACCCGCTTTGTCGACAATGGCGCCGTACTTACTACAGCAGGTGTTTCTGCCGGTATCGATGGTGCATTACGGGTTGTCGAGCGCTTGAAAGGCAAAGATGTGGCGCTCGCTACCGCACATTACATGGAATACGACAAGTGGGATCCTCAGGATGGATTCCTGGCGTACCGGAACCCGCTGATCCAAATGATTCAAGAACAAGGTGTAATAAATGCGCTATCCGGTCCGGATTTACCGGCCTTCTACGAAGGAGAAATGAAGGATCTGGCCATTCAGTTTGCAATGGATCAAAATTACCCGGAGGCGGAGGCCATACTCCAACTGGTGACTAAAGCATATCCCTACTCGGTTACCACGTTTGCGGCCTTATCCCAAGTTTTTGCCAGTCAGGATAAGTATTCCCCGCTGACCGAGGAGGCGTTGTTTGAGCTCCTTAAAGAAGGCAAATTGGATGAAGCAATTGATGCTTACCACCAGGCCAGAAAAATTTATCCATCCTGGGTTATGTTCCGGGAAGGGTATATGAACTGGGCGGGTTACCGGCTGCTGCAGAAAGAACAATTTCAAGACGCAATCCGGTTGTTTACCCTGAATGCTGAGGCATATCCTGGTTCTCCTAATGTATGGGACAGTCTGGCGGAGGCCTACCTGAAAAGCGGTGACAAAACAAATGCCCTCGTGAATTACCGCAAGGCGCTGCAGCTTGATCCTGATATGGAATCTGCCGTAAAAGCCGTTGAAACGATCAATAAAGGATTATGAATGGAGCACCGAATAATACAATTGGACCAATCCGGTCGAAAAAGTCCGGCAATCTGTCAGCTCCAGTGGCAAGCGGGAAAGGAGATCGGGGAATAACGGCTTTCCTTTACCTAAGAGCAGAGGATGAACCGAAATCATCAGGCTATCAATGAGGCCTTCTTCTAACATGGCGGAGGCCAGGACAGAACCGCCAAACAGCCAGATGTCCAGTCCGGATTCCTGAATCAGAGATGCAACTTCGGTTTTCAGATCGCCCCGGATTACCCGGACATCCTGGGGTGCATAGTCCGGATTGTTGGAACAGACCACCCGGGTTTTTCCGGGAAACCCTTCGGGCATGAGTTCGATCAATTGCTCATAACTTTTGCGGCCAAACAGGATGGTGTCGATATTTCCTAAAAATTCCGTCATGGAATAATCCTGATCGATGAAGCACCAGTCGATTTCACCATTTGCACCCTCAATAAAAAAATCCAGGCTCGTGCATAGATTAAGGATAATTTTTCTGCGATTCATAATGATTTAGGAAAAATGATCTATATTTCATTCACATTTTAGGATAATTTCGATCCATCGATTTGATCGATCACGCTGGCGGCATTGCACCATGGTAGCTAAGTTAATTTTTGCTGCCGGTGTAGGCAAAATCTGGGCTCACTTGGTAATTTCATTCAAGTTAACCCACAAGGATTTCCTTCACTACACGATGTTGCGTTCAGGACAGGCTTCTCATCCTTGTGGCCCAATAAAAAAAGGGTTCCAGCTGTTCACTGAAACCCTTTAAGTTGACCCACAAGGATTCGAACCTTGACTGACGGAACCAAAATCCGGAGTGCTACCGTTACACCATGGGTCAATCGCGGATGCAAAATTACAACAATTTCACTTCACGGGAAAGAGATGTGATGAAAAAATCAGGAAACGGCTGGTTCAGCCTGCTCTACAATTGCCGCCAGGCTGGAAGCATCGGGTTGTTCGTCGTTTAACAGGGCGTACAATACATCGTGATACGCAGAATAGGCGGGAAGATTGTTGTGTTTAGCGCCAGGAATCGAGACAAGTACAGCTCGGGGAAATTCCTTGGCCAGGCGTACACTCATCGCATAGGGAATCAGCCGGTCGCGGGTACCGTGGATGAGGTAAACCGGGCATTCAACCTTAGCCATAAACTGGTCGGTCCGGATCTTATAGCGCAACACCCACCGCAACGGCAGCCAAAACCCGTAACGTCGGGTCAGGTGCCAAAAGCTGTAATACGGACTGTCCAGGATGAGCATCCTGGGGTTGTTCCAACTGGCGATACGCGTGGCAATACCGGAACCATACGAACGTCCGTAAAGGATAATTTGGTTTTCAGGATATTGTTTGGCCAGCCATTTGTACAGATGCTGGGCGTCACTATACAAGAT
The DNA here is from genome assembly GCA_020636355.1 of Lewinellaceae bacterium. Taxonomy (GTDB): domain Bacteria; phylum Bacteroidota; class Bacteroidia; order Chitinophagales; family Saprospiraceae; genus JAGQXC01. The sequence continues at coordinate 158,650 of JACJYB010000007.1, forward strand.
ACTTTCGGACCTTTTTCCCCGGCTTTTACCGAAACCGCGGTAGTCAATCATGAAAAAATCATACCCCTTGCCCAGAAAATCTTTGGCAAATTTCCCCCAGCCCTTGATGCTGCGCGAATTACCTTTAAGATAAAACACCACCCCAAGGGCATTGGGCATTTTAAAATGAACGCCATTCACCGTGCCTCCGTCCTCCATGGTGAACTTGACCTCTTCAAAAGGAAACGGGTACTGATACTGGAAGGATTGGGGTAATAACTCCGGGCGGAAAAAGAAATAATGCTGGAAAAAATAAAAAAGGACGCAAATCAATCCATAACTACCGATTACCAGGGCAATAGAGGTCATGAATTCGCCAATTGATAAATGTCGTTCAAGTCGCGGCCCAACCCATCGTAATCCAGACCATATCCCACCACAAAGCGATCGGGAATGTCAAAAGCAACCTTGGTTTCTGGTAAGGTAAATTGAACCACGTCCGGTTTCCGCAAAAGTGCATAAATACGGATCGAACGCGGATGATCTTTTTCGAGAAAGCTGCAGAAATGATGTAAGGTGCGGCCGGAATCTATGATGTCTTCCAGCAGGATCAGATCGCGCCCGTGAACCGGAACATCCACGCCTCGGATGATGTTTACTTCGCCGGTACTCGTCGTTCCGGCATAGGAAGCGATTTGTACAAATGCAATTTCAATGGGGATTTCCAGAAAAGTTACCAGATCTGCTGTAAACCGGAATGCACCATTCAGCACACTGATTAAGAGAGGTACAGTCTCCGGATACCTGGAGTTGATGTCTTCCGCCAGCCGTTCAATACCAGCCAGAATGTCGATGTGTTCCAGATAAGGAACAAAAGATTTATCGTGCAACCGAACGGACTGGCTCATGGGGAGCCCAGTTGATCCAACAAGTAAACCAAAGTAGTCATAGCGGCTGCGCCCAGGGTCAATTCTCTTTCGTTCACCTTGTCAAAGGTGTCAATATGCGTATGATGGTAATCAAAATAACGCTGTGAATCGGGTGAAAGTCCGAACAGCATCCCTTTTTGAGGACGCAACGGACCAATATCGGAACCGCCACCTCCTTTAGTGAGCTCCAGCCCTAATGGCTGCAAATAATCGTTAAATGGCATGACCATTTCCAGATAATGATCGATTACCTCGGCATCGGCACTTAAGCCAAAACCCAGCGGGAGGAATCCGCCGGCATCGGACTCGATGGCTGCCAAATGGAAAATATTATCGGCAATGGCCGCTTTAGCATATGCTTCTCCGCCGGCGCCACCATTTTCCTCATTCATAAAGAGGACGCAACGAAGGGTATGTTGCGGACGATATCCTAACCGTTTCAGTGTTTGCAGGACCTGCATGGATTGGACGCAACCGGCGCCATCATCGTGAGCACCCTCGCCGACATCCCAGGAATCCAGATGCCCACCGACCAGGATCACCTGATTGGGGTATTTCGATCCGGTGATTTCACCGATGACATTAAAAGATGGTTCAGGTTTCTGCATCCGGCAGGTGTTGCGGAGAAAAACTTTTACAGCTTCCTGCTTCAATAATTGAGACAATAAATCGGCGTCTCTGGTGGCAATCGCCAGTGCAGGAATTTGTGGTACACCGTCCTGATAACGGAGTGCCCCGGTATGGGGAACATCATCTGTGGCCGTCGTCATGCTGCGGACAAGTACTGCTTTTGCTCCGTACTTTGCGGCCTGCGAAGCGCCACCACCTCGTTGGTCCACCGCCCCGCCATAGGCCATGAACGTGCGATGTAGGGTTTTATCCATCGGACGATTGTAAAAGACAATCTTGCCTTCAATCTTGGCTCGGCCAAGATCTTCCACCTCCTGCAGACTCTTCACCTCAATCACTTCCCCGACCAATCCCAGCGGTCCGGTTCCCACACTGTTTCCCAGTGAGGCGGCGTGAAGATCCTGAGTACCCAACACGGTCGAATTGATGATACGCACCTGTTCTGCTTCTCCACGCACCCAGTGAGGTACATCCACGGGTTGCAACCATACCCGGTCCAGGCCAAGGCTGTCAAGCATTTGCCTGGTGTATTCTACGGCAGCCGCAGCCTGAGGCGACCCGCTCAGTCGCGCACCCACTTTTTTCGTGAGATAATGAAGCCAATCGTAGGAGGATCCTTTAGTCAAGGATTGATCGTAGATGGATTTGATAAACTCACTTTCAGCTTCCTGACTCCAGGTAGCGGTCACGGTTAAAGCTATTAAAGCCAAAACCAGGAAATTCTTAATTTTAACTTTCATTTTCATTCCCCAAATAACGTACATGATCTTGTTACTTTTAGTACATATTGCGTCTTAATGTTGCATCACGGCCAAGCCCCTTACAAACGTTGAATAAAAATACTAGAAATAAGGTTAGTGATGAAATGCTCGTCAGTCAATATTTGCTTACGCAGCAGCAATGGTATTTCAACGAATTGTACGATCGCTATGCACCCAAAGTTTTTGCCAAGTGTATTACACTGCTGAAAGACGAAATTTGGGCGGAGGACGCACTACAGGATATCTTCATTAAAGTTGTACTGCGATTGGCGGATTTTGGAGAAAGATCCAAGTTCTCTACCTGGTTGTACTCGATCACCTATAATTATTGCATCGATCAGGTAAGGAAACGGAAGTACGACGTCATGATGCCGGATGAGGCGTGGGATCGGCTCGATGTCCAGGATGATACAACCGATGATAAGTACCTTTTGGAAACCAAAATTCATGAACTGAAGGTCGTGATGGGAGAACTTCCAGTGATCGATCGTGCCCTATTGCTCATGAAATATCAGGATGACCTCTCGATCCGGGATATTGCAGAATCCATGGAGAAAACGGAATCAGCAATTAAAATGCAAATACTGAGAGCCAAGGAGAAATTTAGAGTTATACATGAGAAGCTGTTTAAATCAATATAAATTCTGACCTGTATGGAACAGGAAAACAATTTTAAAGCCTGGGAAGAAGAGCTGATCCGCAACCACCGGCAGCCCCCGGAAGACGTGGGTAATAATTTGAGGCAGAATATGGGTTTCTTTCGATTATTTGGAGATTTATTCGAACTTTATCTGCCTAAAATGTTTAAAATTATTGTCCAGGTGGTTGGGGGTACCGAGCCTGGTACCAGGGCACCACGCAGACAACCACCTAACACCATTCAGGAGCAACAATAACTGCAGGAATAATGGATCTTTCCTTTCCTTTTTTATCGGAACTACTAAAACAATTAGCCGGCATATTGCCCAGAATATTGGTTGCCATTGTACTCCTGTTTATTGGCTTGATGATTGCCCGGATGATCGGTAGATTCCTCCGAAACTTGCTGGCGAAGATCGGAATCGATCGATTTGGAGAAAGACTGGAGAAAATCGATGTGGTGCAAAACTCCAAAATGGAGGTTAAGTTATCCGTATTCATCAGTAAAATCATCTATTATTTCCTGTTGTTAATGGTCATCATGGTGGTCACCGAGATCATCAACATACCTACGATTACTGACCTTATCGAACGGTTGATCAATTTCATTCCGAAACTGGTGGTAGGCATCGGTGTGCTTTTCATCGGCCTGATCCTGGCTGATATGTTGCGTCAGAGCCTGCTTACCGTCACAACATCCCTGGCCATACCCAGTGCCAAATTGATCTCCAACGGTATTTTTTATTTTCTGCTGATCAATGTATTTGTAATAGCGCTGAAGCAGGTGGAAATAGACACCTCCTTCTTGCAAAATAACATCCTGATTGTTGTTGCCGGAGCAGTATTTGCCTTTGCCCTTGGCTATGGATTAGCCTCAAAAGACCTGGTAAGTAACTTTCTTACATCCTTTTATCTGCAGGATCAGTTTCAAATCGGCGATGAAATCAGCATTGGCAATGTACGCGGTCAAATCGTTGCCATGGGTCGCAGCAACATGACCTTGTATACCAGTCAAGGCCAGGTTTTTATCCCGATTCGAAAACTTACCCAGGAGCAGGTTACCTTACACAAGCGCAACCAAAAATTAATTGAGGATTAGAATCCTTGCTAGATTTGTACCCGCCGAATTAAACAGCAACCCCCGAAAACCACCCCAGGTGCCGGAAAAGTTCAAAACGAAAGCACCATCCGGAAATTTCATTTTAATTCGCTAAAAATCAAACACCTAAAATGATGAAAAGAATTGGTTTACTCGTAGTGGTTTTCGGTAGCATAATGCTGGGTCAGTTGACCGCCCAGACAACCGATGACCTGATGAAGCAAAAGGAAGCAAAACAAGCCGAATTAGCAAAACTGGAAGCAGATCTGGCCGGACTGACCAGCCAGGCTGATGGTCTAAAAGGAGAAATTGCAGCATTGACAGAACAACTGACGCCCTATCCCCGCTGGGATAAAGGATTGTTAGGCAACCTGGGACTTAATCTTTCCGGATTTAATAACTGGTTATCCAAAGCCCAGCCCAACACTTCGGCAGCAAATATCGGAACCACCTTGACCGGATTTGCCAACGCAGATTACCAAAAAGCATTCTGGCGCAACAGTGCTAACCTCACACTCGGCTGGATAAAATTTAATGATAAGGATGTCACCAATGACCCTACCGGATTTCAGGTAGCTGCAGACGCCTTTAACCTGATGTCTCTATACGGATACAAACTTTCGGATAAAATTGCCCTTTCAGGACTCGGTGAATACCGCACTTCAATCCTGGATGGAAAATTTAATGATCCGGGTTATCTGGACCTGGGAGCAGGTGCCACCTGGACGCCGGTCAAAGACCTGGTGGTCGTCTTGCATCCTTTGAACTACAACTTTGTTTTTTCCAGTGGTGATTTTGATTACGAATCCACCCTGGGGTGCAAAGTAGTCGCAGACTACACCCGGCAGATCACCAAAGGAGTTGCCTGGAAATCAAATTTATCAGCTTTTTTCAGTTATAAAGGCGCTGACTTTAACAACTGGACCTGGGTGAATGGATTCAGTACGGCAGTTAAAGGGGTTGGAATCGGCCTGGACATCGGGTTGCGTAACAACAAGCAGGAATCCTTAGCGGCAATCTCCGAAGGGAAGCTCGACCAGGGTGAAAACCCCCTGCAAACGTATTGGATATTAGGGTTCTCCTACGCGATTTCCTCCAAGAAGTAAACTATCATACGGATAATAACCCAAGAAAATCCCTGGTCCCGCAAGGCCGGGGATTTTTGTTTAGCCGAAACCGGCGGGCATCCAGGAATGACTTACCGGTTTAGTAAAGTTGTCGTAACATTGCACTAATACAACATCGCAACAACTATGTCGGAAAAGAAGCTCTTTTTATTGGATGGACATGCCCTTGTTTACCGGGCTCATTTTGCATTTATAAATCGGCCACTGATCAACTCCAAAGGGCTAAATACTTCAGCCATTACTGGTTTTGTCCGAACATTATGGGATTTGATGCGAAATCAAAAACCTACCCACATCGCAGTTTTTTTTGATCTGGATACACCGACATTCCGGCATCTGATGTATGAGCCCTATAAGGCAAATCGGGAATCACAACCCGAAGACATCCAGGTTGCATTTCCCTATATCCGCAAAATTGTCGAAGGTTTTAACATTCCTATTGTTGAAATGGACGGTTATGAAGCCGATGACGTAATTGGAACGATCGCCAAGCAGGCAGAAAAAGAGGGTTTTACGGTCTATATGGTCACCCCGGATAAAGATTATGCGCAGTTGGTCAGCGATAATATCCTGTTGTATAAGCCCAGCCGGCAAGGTAATGGGATTGATATTTTGGGCGTAAAGGAAATCCTGGAAAGTTGGGATATCCAGCGCATCGATCAGGTTATTGACGTGCTTGGACTTAAAGGTGATGCAGTGGATAATATACCGGGCATACCAGGTGTCGGTGAAAAAACCGCCATACAATTGCTGAAAGATTACGGAAGCGTGGAAGAAGTCATTGCACATGTGGATGAATTGAAGGGCAAGCTGAAGGAACGTGTCGAAACATATGCGGACCAGGCATTGCTATCCAAAAAACTGGCCACCATCGATCTCCACGCCCCGGTAAAATTTGATGCGAAAGCCTATGAAATCGAACCGGTAAACCGGGAGGTGTTAACGGATATATTCAAAGAGCTCGAATTCAGAACCCTCGCCCATGCCATCCTGGGCGAAGAGGATAAAGAGACCCAGAAGGATTTGTTTGGAAATCCCGTTGACAGTAAAGTATCGGAAAAATTGGCTACTCCGACGCCTGCGTATGCGGTGGCTGATAAAAATGCTGAAAACACGCACCATACCTACCGGCTGGTGGATGACACCGAAGCAATCAAGAATCTGATCGCTGAACTTGAAAAGCAAACCTTGTTTTGCTTCGATACCGAAACTACCGGTCTGGATCCCAATGAGGCAGAACTGGTTGGGCTCTCCCTGTCGTGGAAAGATCGCGAGGCTTATTATATATCCTTCCCGGAAGATCAGGAGGCCGCCAAACAAAAAATCCATCTGTTTAAAGCGTTATTTGAGAATCCGGCTATTGCCAAAGTAGGCCAGAACATCAAATATGACCTGTTGATGTTAAAATGGTATGGCATCGAAGTCCAGGGGGCCTTATGGGACACGATGATTGCACATTATCTGATGGAACCGGATCAGAGGCACAAATTGGATAATCTATCGGAAAACTACCTCAACTATAAGATGATTCCGATTGAAGATTTGATTGGTAAGCGAGGAGCCAAACAACTTTCGATGCGGGATGTCGATAAGCAAAAAGTAAAAGAATATGCCGCAGAAGATGCCGACATCACCTGGCAGCTTTATAAAGTTTTGTTTCCAAAAGCCAAAGAAGAACAGGTCCTGCAGGTGTATGACAGTATCGAGTCGCCGTTGATCCAGGTCCTGGCAAGCATGGAATACGAAGGGGTAAGAGTAGATGCCAAGATGCTTGCGGATTATTCCGTACAACTGGCAAAACAGATTTTGGAAGAAGAACGCATGATTTACAAGCTGGCCGGGGTAGATTTTAACATTGCTTCTCCCAAGCAAGTCGGCGAGGTGTTATTTGAAAGATTGAAACTACCTTACCGGTGGAGGAAAACGGCTACGGGTCAATATTCCACCGATGAAGATAAGCTCAGTGAACTCGCATTGCAGTACGACATTGTTGCCCACATTCAGGACCACCGGAAATTAAGCAAACTTAAATCCACTTATGTGGACGCGCTGCCGAACATGATTAACCCCCGCACGGGCCGGATTCATACCTCCTACAATCAGGCACGCGCCGCGACCGGACGGTTGTCTTCAGAAAACCCCAATTTGCAAAACATCCCCATACGGGATGAAGCTGGCCGGGAGATCCGGAAAGCATTCATTCCAAGGGACGAGCGTCACCTCCTGCTTTCTGCGGATTATTCCCAGATCGAATTGCGGTTAATAGCTGATCTGAGTCATGAAGAAGCGATGCTTGAAGCCTTCGAGCAAAATCTGGACATCCACCGGGCAACAGCAGCCAGGGTCTATGGGGTGCCCATCGATGAAGTGAGTGCTGACCAGCGACGTAATGCCAAAACGGTAAACTTCTCCATTATCTATGGTGCCGGGTCGCTTAATCTGTCGCGACAACTCGGTATCAAAAGGGCAGAAGCCAGCCAGTTGATCGATAACTATTTCAAACAATACAAAGGCCTGAAAGCCTACATGGAACAAACCGTGACCTTTGCCCGGGATCATGGATATGTAAAAACCCTGTCGGGACGTCGTCGGATACTCCGGGATATCAATTCCCGCAATGGTTTATCGAGAAGTAACGCCGAGCGGATCGCTATCAATACGCCGATACAGGGTACAGCTGCCGACATGATCAAACTTGCCATGATTGCAATTCACGATGCATTCCTACAGGAAAAACTGCAATCCAAAATGATCTTACAGGTCCATGACGAATTGGTGTTTGATGTACTGCCGGGAGAACTGGACCAAGTCAAACGCATCGTCGAAGACAAAATGAAGCATGCTTTGCCCAACCTGAAAGTGCCTATCGAAGTTGGCATGGGAACAGGAGCAAACTGGCTGGAGGCGCATTAATTGAACAGGAAATTCTAATTCACATCGCCTGTCTTAACAGCAAAGCAATTGATTGTTTTCTGGTGCAACTCCTCAACCATAATGGAGGGTTCCGACTGGAAATCATAACGCCAATTTGGCACAAATCGCCAGGTGTCCAGAATCCCTAAGACGACACGGCGCAATTCAATGATGTCAATGGCAGATATTTTTCCATCACCGTTGATATCGGCAGCTTCCGTGTAATAATTGTTTGAGAACTTTTGTATGCCCAGGATGTGTTTTTGAATGGCCAATACATCCAACGTGGACACCCCATTGATGATGTCCAAATCCAGGTCAATCAGGGATACAGAAACCGATTTTCCGGCATAAACGGTATAAAATTTCGGGGTAAATGTTACATAGATGCCTGATCCGGCACGTTCCACCGAATAGTAGGTGTCGGGGACAGGGATGGAATTACTACCGGCGCCAACAGATAATTTCAATGCCGGAGTGCCCACTGCTGTAGGATAATTTGTTTTGAAATTCATCAGGTTGATTAATAAACCGACCTCATGGAGTACTTGTGGACATTGGATCCCAGTGATATGTACGGCGACCGTCCCTGAAGTACGGTTTCCCGAGGCATCCTGCACAAAGATGGTTAAAACGGTCATACCGGCATCGGCACAGGAGATCCATTGTTCTGTGTCCGATGGATTTTCGCTGAATGAAAAAATCAGATCGGTAGCAGGGGTACAATCATCGATTGTCCCGGCATCAAAGTCTTTGGCATAGATGCGTATGGACGAGTCCTGATCCAGAGCAATGGTAGCGATGCCAGAATATAGTTTTAGATCAGGAGCTGTGCGATCGGAATCGCATGCTGTTTGTGCATTTACGGAAGAAATACAAGTCAGGAAAAGGGTCAAAAATCTCCAATTCATGGTGAAGCATTTTATGGGTTAAAAATGCCTCCGGGTAATAGAGAAGGGAAGTCAAATCGGTTGCGTTAATCAGCAGTCTCCGGTACTTTTATTTCGTAAGATTTCCCGGTTTTATTGGTAAGCCTACTGGTACGCAACCAGGGATTGTACACCTTCAGCATCCGGTAGGTTATGCCGTTGTCCGCGGCAAAAAGACCCAGGTCCGGAATACCTGATTTAACCTCGACGATCTTGAATTTGTCCAGAGGTTGATACAATTGTTTGGGCTCGATAATGAACCCGAATGCTTGGGGATCTTTTAGAATTTCTTTCACAGCTAAGATACGAAATACATAACGTGAAGTTTCGTCATTTAAATTAAGGTCGTAATAGTTGTCTGTTTTTTGCATGTCCAGCTCTTTCCGTAGTCTGGTATCACCCATGTTATAGGCGGCGGCTGCCAAGGTCCAGGATCCAAATTTTCGTTTACTGTCCTTGAGGTATTTACAGGCCGCATAGGTGGATTTTTCCACATTAAGGCGTTCATCCACTTCGTCATTGATTTCAAGTTGGTAATAGGCACCGATACTCTTCAGGAATTGCCAGATACCTCTGGCTCCGGCTGGAGAGGTCTCATTACGCAGGTTGCTTTCAATCACTGCCAGGTATTTAAAATCGTCCGGTACGCCTTCCTCGGCGAGGATCGGCTCCATAATGGGGAAATACCGGTTTGCCGCTTTGATATTCAATACGGTACTCGAATGCCAATACGAGTTAACCAGCATTTCGCGATCAAAGCGTTCGTAGACATCGAAATTGTCAAGGGGAACAGTCTCCCCGGCAAAGGTATATTCCTTGTCCAGGGGGATGCTTTTGATGACTTGCGGAAGGATCTCATTTTCGTAAGGGGCGGATAATCCAGCGGTAGCTTGGGGCAATTCTTCCTCCCGGGAGGTATATGAAATGAAGAGCATCACCACAAATCCGGCCACCAGAAATACAGCGAAGTTCTTGAAAAGGTGCATATCTTATTGATTTTTAGCCACCTAAGGTAAATAAATAACCGAAGACCCGCCAGAACTTTAACCTTTCAGTGGGTTACTCACCTTAAATATGGGTACGGTGGAGCATGGTTCGCCAAAAAACAGGCTTCGCGCTACGGGGCGCAGGTGGAGGGTTAGGGCTGCATAAGCACCGACCGGAACCGGCTTGTCACTACATCCTTTGATCACGATCCGTTGATCGCGGTATTCGTCCAATGGAAGGTCGTAGATGCATTTGTGGTAATATGCATCCAGATATGCTGTCTGATTGCCCAGGAAGAGGTCTTTAACAAAAGGCTGGGCATGAGACGCGATCAGCATGTAAGCCCACAGAGGGATAACGGCATCGGCGCTACAGGTTACCAATAAGATATGATCCCGGACCACCGACCAGTCAAACCGCTTCATGGCTTCTCGGAATTCCTTTTCTTTCAGAATTAATTCCCGGAAAAGATAGGGTTTCAGGTCAAAGGTATAGAATGGGGCATCCGGATAAAAATGTTCCAGGTTAATGGTCAGTAAGCCACTTTCAGCAACCCGGTTGACGGGGAGCTCAAGCGGATCATTCTTCTTCATTGTCATAGGCAACCATTTCTTCGATTTCCGGAATGCTGCCGATTTCGGAATCTGCTTGTTTAAAATCTTTAGGTTGCGGCAGATCCTGCATATTTTTTAATCCAAAATAATGCAGAAACTTTGGTGCTGTGGCATAAAGCAACGGTCTGCCGGGACCATCTCCACGACCTACTATCTCAACAAGTTCTTTCTCCAATAGTTTCTGAATGGCGTAATCACAGTTAACGCCCCGGATTTGTTCAACCTCTCCTTTGGCGACAGGCTGTTTGTAAGCGATCAGTGCCAGGGTTTCCAGGGCAGACTTGGATAACTTGCGCTTATTGGTGATGCGAAGCCAGGTTCCTACGGTATTAAAGTAGGATCCCTTGGTAAGAAACTGGTATCCACCGGCAACTTCGGCAATTTCAAAGGAGAATTCGCCTTCCCGGTAACGGAGTACCAATTGATCCAGTGCCTGGAGAATTTCCTCTTCCGGAATATCCTGTTCGAAATTCTGGGAAAGGGTTTCCTGCAAGTCAAGCAGCGAAACCGGATGTTCGGCAACAAAGATCAGGCTTTCAATATGCAGCGCTAATGGATCCAAGGCATGATGATTTAGCCGCGAAAATAAGGAAATTACCGTGTTTCCGGGAGCTGGAATGAAACCAATAATCAAGTGAATCAGGCACCGGAACGGGCATAGCTGTGGCTAGACAAAAGAGAAAAACAAGGTAATGGCGGAGATGGAAAGGATGACGATGATCAGAAAAATGATCGCCTGAAATACATTTTTCCGGTTCAATTTCCTTCGAAGTGCATTTTTAGGAGTATCAACCTCATGGTCGATGACCAAACCGTAGTACCAGCGGTTATTTTTCCTTTCGACAGTCAGATTACACATCTCGTCATCGATGAAGAAGGAATAAGTCTTGGTCCGCAGCACATTAAAATCGATAACGACGATCTTTTGATTGCAATAGACCATCAGATGGCCTGTCTTGTTTCCATGGAATAAGCCGATGTTGAACCGCTGACCCATGTCATCAATATATGTCCATTTAAACTGTGGCAATCGCGTTGATTATCAGGTATATCCGTTAATTTTTTTATCCTATCCCTATTTAACGGCAATAACCGTGCTAAAATTTAGTCGGAGCTAAAAAACATTCAACTTCCTGAAATAGGGACTACTACGGAGGGGCATCGAGTATCAATTTACATTTTTTTCAGCACACAAAACCGAAAAGATAGTGGCCCAAAATAAAAACAGGGCACTGCCAGCTTGCGCTGGAGCACCCTGCATAACCCCAAAAAACCAATTGAAAACAATCTACTTATGCCTAAATAAGCAGAATTAAAAGAACTTTATCTCTTAATTTCACTCTTTAGACGTGACCAGTGTAAAAAGTAACAACACGAAACAATTAATTTATAGCTTTTTGGGCGATGATTGGTAATAAGGGTTAATGGTAAGGTCGAAGATAATATATTATTGTACAAATTGTGGCGCAGAATCTCCAAAATGGATAGGAAAATGTCCATCCTGTGGAGAATGGAATACCTATCGCGAAGAAGAGGTTGCCGTTAAATCCGGGATACGTTCTCAGCAGAGCTCCATCGAAGAAGAACCGACCAGTCTTTCAAATATCCCGGCCACCGCATACACCCGACTGGACACGCACGATGCAGAGCTTAACCGGGTTCTCGGAGGAGGCATCGTGCCAGGATCCCTTATTCTCATCGGCGGAGAGCCGGGTATCGGGAAATCAACCTTATTGCTTCAGGTAGTACTCCAACATCCCCAAACGACCCTTTACATTTCCGGTGAAGAAAGCCTGCAGCAAATCAAGCTGCGCGCCACCCGGACCGCGACACAAACCGATTCAGCCTTGTTTATGGCTGAGACCCACTTGGAGAAGGTCATCAAGCAAGCAAAGCGGCTGGATCCTGACCTGCTGGTAATCGACTCTATACAGACCATCCAATTGGAATCATTGGATGCCGCACCCGGAAGCGTTACCCAGATCCGGGAGTGTACGGCAGCACTCATGCAATTCGCCAAACAATCGCAAATACCGGTGGTCATCATCGGACACATTACCAAAGAAGGTTCCATTGCCGGACCCAAATTATTGGAGCATATGGTTGACGTAGTGCTGCAGTTTGAGGGAGACCGGCATCACACCTACCGGATGGTGAGGACGTTAAAAAACCGGTTTGGCTCAGCGGATGAGCTGGGTATTTATGAGATGACCGCAGCCGGTTTACGGATCGTGACCAACCCATCCGAACTGTTATTATCCCAGTCCGAAGAACAGATGAGTGGCGCTGCCATCGGAGCTACCATGGAAGGAATGCGTCCACTTCTGATCGAATCCCAGGCATTGGTAAGCACTGCAGTTTACGGTACACCCCAGCGTTCGACGACCGGATTTGACCTGCGCCGGCTTTCCATGATCCTGGCGGTTTTGGAGAAACGGTGCGGATTTAACTTCGGCCAACAGGATGTTTTCCTGAATATTGCAGGAGGACTCAAAGTAATGGACCCGGCCATGGATCTGGCGGTGGCTGCCGCCTTGATATCATCTCTGGAAGAAATAGCTATTCCGTCCAATTGGTGTTTTGCCGCCGAGGTGGGTTTGACCGGTGAAGTACGTGCAGTGAACCGCATCGAACAACGAATCCAGGAAGCACAGCGATTGGGCATGGACACCTTTGTGCTGTCCGGTTATAATATCAAAGGCATAAAAGTACCTTCGGGAACCCGGCTTCTGACCATTAGCCGCATCCAGGAATTGTACGATTTGATAAGACAAGCAAACATCGAACCCTGATCGGGTGTTTAGTTCTGTATGGAACGTGAATCCCAAGCTTTTCTCTTGTATGATGGCATTTGTGTCCTGTGTAACCGGTCCATTCTTTGGGTTTTGCGTCATGATCCTGAAGAACACCTCCGGGTAGCTGCCCTGGATTCCAATTTTGCCAGCCAACTGCTTAAAGAGACGACCGGCCAGTTACCTAAGATGGACTCCGTTCTCCTTTGGAAAGATGGTAAACTTTATGACCGAAGCACCGCCGTATTGGAAATACTGGGATTATTACCTGCTCCCTGGCGATGGCTCCGGGTTTTCCGGGTGATTCCAAGTCCGCTGCGCGATGCCATTTACGACTGGATTGCTCGTAACCGTTATCGCTGGTTTGGAACCTATCCGACCTGCCCGGTTCCTTCTCAAGCCATAAAGGACCGCTTCATCGTTTAGTAATAACGATCTTTTTCAATATCATTGAGTTCACTTTTTTACCGAAACTGTATTGGTATCCATACAAACGTTGAACTTTTACGGATGGTGGCAATTGATCGTGTGTGGTTTTGCCTTCGCCGGACTGTTTTCCATTTGGTATCACCTGGGACGAAAACAACAGGACATCGGACAGGTGTATTTGGCCTTGTCCATCTTGTGCTGGAGCTTTTCAGGCGGTGTAGAAGTCTATTATTCACAAGGCGTTGAATCGCTGACGGATATACAATCGCTCCAATTAAATGGATTTCGCAGCATATTTTCCTTATTGAATAGCTTACTGATCTTGTTGGCATTACCCTGGTTCAGACACCAGCCTAAGTGGTTGCGCCCATTAACACAGGAAAGATATTGGCCATTAATGGTAGGATTGCCTTTCCTCTTCTGCCTGTTGCCCACCTTGAATAAAATGATGAGTGGCCAATCCATGAAGTTTGTGAGTGAACCGGATGTTTATTATGCTTTCATGACTTTATTCCTGTTGGCAAATGTATTATGGGAGTCCTTCATCAATCGTGGCCTTAAACTACTGGCGTACCTGTCCCTGTTGTTTATCCTGTTAACCCTGGCGGCACAATTGTATAAATTCACCGATAATGTGATCAATCTCGTCCTTTTGTCTGCCATCTTTAAGACACTGTTGATTATGCTCTTTTTTGCTTTGGCCTTAAGTTGGGTTAAAGCCATAAGTGAGTCCCTGCAACTTGATCCAGCTCTGGTTTCGATCTGGATGACCACACCGGAAGTGTCGCTACCCGGAAAACGCCATCGCATTCAGATTCAGGGCGTCAAAAACAATTCAAAGGAGGTAATAAACTTAACTCCGGCGATGCACCAGTTACTCCAATCGTTTGTCGAATGCAAATTGAACGATCCGGCAGGAGGATGGCTGGAGATAAAACCTAAAGGCATGGATACACGCCGGAAAGCTTATGCCATCAATGACTACAATGAAATCAAACGGCTGATCCAATCGATCCTGGATGGTTTATTTGGCAAAGATAGATGGGTTAGAGACCGTCATGAAAAACCACTTAAAGAGGCGTTATTTGAATTTGATCAGGATAAAGGTCGGCGAATTCGCCTCAGAATTCCCGTCTCACAGCTTCATATAGAAGAGGTATAACAGACTGGGTTAAAGGATTATAAAACTGTCATCTATTACTCAATTGTCAGTAAACCTCATGACTGACATTTTAACTTTCGTTCTGACATTTCATCATTTATTGAGCATACCCTCCGAACATTGGGTCAATCTAAATCCAAACCCAATGAATACTTTGAGAGTGTGGTCCTTGACCGGGAGCTTCATCCTGTTGTTTGCCTGTGTTTCCGGCTGGGCCCAGACAGCAACCGGTCTGGACCAAAAGATCAACGATTCGTTTATGCCTGTCGCACTTTGGTGGGAACGATTCGTCTTTTCTTCGATAGCGGGCGTCCCGATTGTACTCATCCTTTTGGTGCTTGGAGCGCTCTGGTTTACCTTCTATTTCCGGTTTGTGAACATCCGGCACTTTGCATTAGCTATCCGGATCGTCCGAGGCAAGTACGATCACCTGGAACGCAGGAAGCTACAGAATGATATTCCGGATACCATTAAAGATGAAGGTCATTACGGCGAAGTCAACCACTTTCAGGCCCTCGCAACTGCGGTTTCGGGTACCGTTGGACTAGGGAACATAGCTATGGTTGCCGTAGCCATCAGCATAGGAGGCCCGGGAGCTACCTTCTGGATGATCGTCGCTGGCATATTGGGTATGTCCTCAAAATTTGTCGAATGTACACTAGGCGTAAAATACCGCGAGATCAGCAAGGCTGGCAGGGTATTCGGTGGGCCGATGTACTATCTTTCCAAAGGCCTGAAAGAAAGGCAGATGCCCTGGTTAGGTAAAGTACTCAGCGTTGCTTTTGCCGTGTTGTGCGTGGGCGCATCCTTTGGGGGAGGAAATGCCTTCCAGTCCAATCAGGCGGCGGCGCAATTAATTTCCAGGTTTTCCCTCCATACGCCATCTACCGGATTTTACATTGGGATCGTTTTGGCTCTACTCGTGGGGGTTATCATCATAGGTGGCATCAAGCGGATAGCCAGGGTAACGGAAAAGATCGTACCCTTCATGGCCATTCTTTATGTTGGAGCGGCACTGTTTATACTGTTTGCTCATACCGGAGAACTTGGTGGTATTTTCAGGCAAATAATCGACGAAGCATTCACACCCAAAGCAGGCATTGCAGGTGGATTTTTTGGAGTTATGATTCAAGGTTTTCGACGGGCTGCATTCTCCAACGAAGCCGGTGCAGGCTCTGCTGCCATAGCTCACGCTGCCGTACAGACCAAATTTCCGGCTTCTGAAGGCTTGGTGGCCTTATTGGAACCTTTTATTGACACAGTCATCATTTGTACCCTGACGGCATTGGTCATCATCCTTTTCAACGCCGAAGGTGTTTTTGCATATGGCGATGTGGTCAACAACGAAGTCTTGTTGACAGCGACCGGCGAACGAATTGGCGGGGTGAACATCACTTCGATGGCATTTGACGCCACGCTCCCGGGATTTTCATATTTGTTGGTTTTTGCAGTGTTATTATTTGCTTTCTCAACCATGATTTCATGGTCCTACTATGGACTGCAGGCGTGGTCCTTTTTATTTGGCCGGGGAAGGAAAACAGCGATGGTCTACAAAATAATTTTTCTGACATTCACGGTCCTGGGATCATCGGTAACCCTCGATGCGGTCATTAAATTCAGTGACTCCATGATTCTTGCCCTGGTATTTCCTAATATGATAGGACTATTTTTCCTTTTTCCGGATGTCAAAAAGGAAGTGACAAAATACCTCCGGATCATTTCTCCTGAAAATCCCGGCAGCCGGTCCTAATCGATAATCAATGGTTCAAGACCTCGCCACTCATACACTCCATTCCGATCGGCGATCCGTCCGGCATATCTTTGGCTTCCGGAATAGAAAACTCACCCGGATCATCCAAGTATGCCTTGATAGCTTGAGCTAAGGCAAAGCGATGAGCCTGATCAGAAGCATCCTGTCCGCCGGAGTTCAGATGATCAATGGCATTACTCATAAAGAAGAGTACTTCTGCACGTACCTGTGCGGAAACATCGGCTTTTTTCATGGCATCCATCAGAGTGTAGTAGAAGCGCTTTTCCGTGAGACGACCGATTTCTTTCTCCATCGCCGATTTTCCGGTATTGGAACCTACATGTTTCGAGATGGCCATCAGATAATCCGACAGGGATATATGGGCTTCCGGAAAACGATCATGCTGTTCCACGACCCGGGCGAGACGGGCTGGGACCAACATAAAGCCCAGGGTATTTTGAACTGATGACTCGGCAGCCCCAAGCGGGTCAAAGGTTTGGCCGGTGTAAATTTTAAATAATTCGCGGTCTCGGCTATATCCCAGGGGTTGAGGGGGTAAATATTGGAGAATTGACTCCGGAATAACCAGATATTTCGGATCCAGTGTGGCGAAAAGGCTTTCCATCGCCGCTTTCTGATCTCCGGGGGATACTGGCGTAACCTTAGCGGTATTGACTTCTTTGACATCATAGGCATACTCGACGCCACCGATTACCTTGCTGGTCGCTTCGATTTGATAGCGGGGGAGGAGATATAATGGTACCAGTGCATTTTCCAGCGTTCCCAGAGGAGCTCCCGTGCGGATGGTATTTAAACCAAATTGATTCAGCGCTGCTTGCCGAACGCTGATGAGGCGGGTTAATTCCTCAGCGGCTTCCGATCCGCTGTCCCACAGGTGGCCATAAGGGTTGGCACCATCGGCTGCCCGGGCGTCCCGGTCGGAGATGTAGCGTAAGCCCATCTTTTCATTTTCCTGCAGGATAGATTGTAAAGCAGCATGTTCATCGGTACCAGCGGGAAAATCCTGATAACCATACAAAATGGTCCGCTTGTCCCAGGCGCCGATCTTATCATCATAGGCATTTGCAGCAGTAACATGACCGTCTGCGGTCACCTCGTACAATGGATGTGGATAATCCATTACGGAGGACCGGTCATTGGTGCTGGCTGCAAAATTATGGGCCAGCCCAAGGGTATGCCCTACTTCATGGGCCGCTAACTGACGCAGACGGGCTAAAGCTACCTCAAGCAATGGGCCGTCATTGTCATCACTCTTTCCATAGGGAGAAAGGAGTGCCTGTGCGATCAGAAAGTCTTGCCTAACTCTTAATGAACCCAGTGAAACCTGACCTTTGATGATCTCTCCGGTACGCGGATCATTGATTCCGGCACCATAGGACCATCCACGGGTGGAGCGGTGAACCCATTGGATCAGGTTATAACGGACATCCATCGGATCGGCATCGGCAGGAAGCATTTTCACCTGAAATGCATTGATATAGCCTGCTGCTTCAAAAGCCTGGTTCCACCACCGGGCACCATCAAGCAGTGCACTCCGGATGGGTTCAGGACAACCCGGGTCGAGATAATAGACGATAGGTTCTACCGCCTCGCTTTTAGCGGCGTTGGGGTCTTTTTTTTGTAAGCGGTGACGGGTTATAAACCGTTTTAACAGCGGGGATTCTATGGGAGTAGCATAATCCGCATAGGAGGTGCCGAAGTATCCGCTCCGGGGATCAAATTCCCTTGGCTCGTATCCAGGTCCTGGCAATTCAATGAACGAATGATGCATGCGAACCGTCACGGCAGTAGGGTCTGGCGTTACCGAACGTATCCACCCGCCTTTCGGGGTGCCGGTAAAGGTTATGGTTGCTTCAAACTCCGTATTTTTCGGAAAGTTTTTCGTGCGTTCAAGGTAAAGCGCACAACGACTTTTATCCAGGGAGTAATTGCCCTGATTGGTCTGTGCAAGTCGGTTTGCAACGCCATGGGCATCACGAAGCAGGAAAGGGGTAAGGTCAATTCTGGCACCTAGCGTCGAATCTTTATCCACATCAAATCCCCACAGTACCGACTGGGCAAAGGCTTGTTCCACCGATTTACGCTCCAAGATGTCATCACTGACCGCCCGGTAGTCGTAATTGATTTTAATAAGGAGGATTTTATTACCGGAACGCGTAAATTTCACCACACCCTCATCACCGATCTGTCCACGGTCCAGGCCGATATCATTGGATCCAATACCTGCAGGGAGTGAATTGACGTATAAAAATTCCTGGTCCAGCTTATCGACGTACAGATACATCTTGCCTTTGGCGTTATCCCATTCGTAGGGGAAATAACCCGGTGTAACTTGCGCCTGGCCATAGCCAATAAGTGCGAGTAGGAGACTGGTAAATATGGTTTTCATGAATTCCATTTATTAATCTTGTTCTTCAATTTCTTCCCTTTCCAACTGTAACGACTCTACATGCTGCACATCAAAATGATGATTGACCAATGCGCACCAGTAACAATCCTCTTTGCCGCAGCCCGGATAAAATGCATGCGCTTTAATCTTTTCGTACACATGGTTCAATGCGCGTCCGACGCTTGCTTCGTCCTCCGGTCGTACGGAAATGGTACGGAATTCAAATTTACCCTGGTTATCCGGGATAATGAAATCCATGATTCCGTCCTGCATGCGATGCCGATATTCGGGGATCTGGTCTAAAAGTAATTTATAAAATACAATTTGCCTCCAGTATTCGCTTCCCGGATCGAGGTCATCAGGTGGAGGATTTAATTTGTTAGCCGCAAATTTTCCGGTTTTATAATCGATGACCCGAATGCCGTGGTCGTGTTGTTCTATTTTGTCTATGATACCGGAAATAGGCACTCCGGCATAAGCTGCTTCGGTGATCCTGTATTCCACGCGAGGCTTTTCTTTTAATAACCGCCAGGAAGCAATCCGGGCCTGGTAATAGGCAGGCAGGATTTGTTCCCCATAAAAAATTTGTTCTTCAAATTGCTTTTTGGTGAAATGAGACTGATGGTTCTCCATGCCTTCCCGGAAGTGGTAAATCAAAGCTTCCACCGTCGAGTTATCCTGAAAATGACTGTGGAATTTTTCCAGGGCGTAATGCACGGCTTTCCCAAATCCCATGCGGTCCGTCCGTGCAGTGGGTACGCGAAGTATCTGCTCGAAATAAAAGGTGAGCGGACAACGCAAGAATTTATTGAGCGAAGTAGAACTCAACGCCAGTCCCTGCAACTGGTGATCGATCCAGTCGTGATCCAGCAATTGGAAAGGTCGGGCTTCCGGCAGCAAAAGACGGGTATAATAGGTCTCAACCCGCTCGGTAACCACTTGCTCCAGACGGTCCGGAAGGGATGAGGAAGCTTCCAATTCGGATAGAAATTGCGACTTCTGAAGATGGCTGCCCCGCTCGTCTTCAAGATGATAGGAGAGGAAAAGGGCCTTTTTGGCTCTGGTCATTGCGACGTAAAAAAGCCGCCGCTCGTCTTCCAAATTGCGATCCGTATCCGCGCGATGGACACCTTCAGGCATCCGGAATTGGTTCCACCCGGCTACTTGCTTGCCTTCCCAGGCATTACTCGAGCAGCCGATCACAAACACATAACCAAATTCCAAACCTTTAGCACCATGGGCGGTCATAAACTGTACGCCTTCTTCCGAGTGAACAACCCGTACGAGCTGGAGCGGAATACCATGGCTGTCCATTTTACGCAGCATTTCCAGAAATTCATCGAGATCGAGGGTAGGCTGTTTCACCATTTCCGATTTGATGAATTCGAAAAAGGAAGTTAGAACCTGTAATAGCCAGATTTTTTCAGTGGATTGCAGGATCTCTTGCAGGATACCCCCTTCTTTTAATATCCGTTCAAAGAGATTTTGCAGGGTTAGCTCTTTGACCCCGCGCATCCAGGACTCCAGGTTTTCACCCAGACGTAAGATCGATGCCGGCTCCGCGACCCCGGCAGTTTCCAATAGTTCAGGATCCAGGATCAATGCACGCCAGGATATGGTATTCGGTACGCCGTCAGGTTGCTGCTTTCTCTTTTGGGCTTGTTCTTTCTGATATTTAGCCAATCGAGCGATGTCGATCGGAGCGATATCAAAATAGGAATAATGCATCATCTCGAACAACAGATGATCCTGACTGAAAGGATGATCGTATTCCTCCTGGAGATAAGTCAGGATGGTACGCAGATTACGGATCAGCGTAAGATGCAAAACATTGACGTTTCGCTTGACGGAGAGGGGGATCAGATTTTGCTCCATCACCGCGATGAGATCCTCCACCTGCTTGTGATTCCGGTAGATTACGGCTATTTCTGCCAATGGTACCTGTTGTTCTTCCTGCAGGCGTTTGATGTGGTACAATATGCCCGCTTCTTCCTGGATTCGGTTTGGAAAATGGGTTAGATGGATAGCTCCGGAATATTTCTGGTTATGACCGGCTGCCAGGAGATTCTTCTCAATATTTAAGTGATTGACCAGCCGGTCCAGGTTGGAACGGATCAATTTTCCGGCGGCATTCAGGATGGGTTGAGCAGAACGGTAATTGGCCTTGAGAAGAATTATCTTCGGTTGGAACCGGTCAGAAAAATCAAGAATATTCTGCACGCTGGCACCCTGAAAGCGGTAAATAGCCTGATCATCGTCGCCGACGACAAACAGGTTTGGCCGGATTTCGGGGGGACAAAGCGTTTCAAGAATGGCATTTTGTGCGCCATTGGTATCCTGGTATTCATCCACCAGTACGTAAAGAAATTGTTCCTGGAGGGCGGCTAGCAGATCATCATTGTGTCGCAGCTCCCGCAAAACCCACTGGATCATGTCTTCAAAATCATACCGGTGGTTTGCGCGTAAGGCATCGTTGTAGACAGGAAGCAATTTGGCTGCGTGGCCGGTCGTCTCCAGGCTCCCGATCTTGCGTAGGATATCTTTTTTCACTTCTCCTTTCCGGGCTCCCGATTTGGCGATGGAATCCGGGTCATTGCGGAGGTTTTCAATGGCTTGGTCCAGGAGTGCCAGGAATGCCTCTGCATCCAGGTTTTCTTTCTTCATGTACTGGAACAAATGCTGCAGCCGGGGTACATCAAAATACAAATCACCCCGGAGGCGTTTCAACGGATGATCCTTGGGGAGCTGATCGATCAGTTGCCGGTAAATGGTGACTAATTCCAGTTCCGAGGCAGGTTGGAGATCGCGATAAGCGCCAAAGATTTCCCGGTATTGCTGAATAAGGTGATGGCCAAAAGAATGAAAGGTGTGAATCTGTACCTGGTAGGCCGTTGGACCAATGTATTGCAATAATCGCTGGCGCATGGCAAAAACGCCTGCTTCGGTATAAGTCAGACACAGGATGTTGTGTGGGTCGGTATCGGTAAGCTGCAGGATCTGTCCGATCCGTAAAGCCAGGATCTGGGTCTTGCCGGTACCCGGTCCCGCGACAACCAATACCGGCCCCTCGATCGAATTTACAGCATCCTTTTGTTCGTCGTTTAATTGATCCAGGGCGTCCTGGAAGCGTGCATCCTGGCGGGCCCGCGATGCAAAATCGAGTATTAGTTGTGATCCTCTAGACATCGCTTTAAAGGTACGTAATTGTAACGCGGACAGAAACCCATACTTCTTTCCAGGTGAGGTATAGCTGGTAAGGAACATGTATCTTTGCCGCAAAAAGCCGCAGGATGCGTTTTATTAGATTTTTGGGGATACTCATATTGACTCTGGGGTTGGTATGGGTAGGCAAGTACCTTTATTTTAAGCCCAAATATAAAGCCGGGATTGAAGCGCCGGGATTTGATTTTATCAACCTGCAGGGAGAAAGGAAACAACTAAGTGATTTTCAGGGTCAATATGTCCTCCTAGATTTTTGGGCAAGCTGGTGCGCTCCCTGCCGGGCTCAAAATCCTCGCATCCGGGAGCTCTACGACAAATATCATGACGCCGGGTTTAAAGATGCGACCGGATTTGAATTAATCAGTATAGGCATTGAGACCGACCTGGATCGATGGAGAAATGCAATAAATCAGGACGGGTTAATCTGGCCCAACCAATTTAGCGATGGCAATCGTTTTCAAAGTCCTGTGGCAAAACAATATGGTGTCCGCGAGATTCCAACATCATACCTGATTAATCCCAGCGGTAAAATTGTCGCGGTAAATCCTGATATTGAATTTATTAGCACTTTTTTTGACAGACGAAGGACATCCTGACTGCCAAAATGACTGAATATCCAACTTGGCAGGCAAATTGATAAGAGCTATGTGGAAAAAACGTAGAAATATGAGCAAGGATCCGCAAGAAACACCAGACACGCAAAATGGAACCGAAGCCACTATGCCAAACCAGGAAACATCCGAAAATGATTCCGATTTGAAGCAGAAAGGTAAAAAAGGCAAAGCAGAGGATTCGTTACAGGAGGAGCTGGATGAGTTGAAAGACAAATACCTGCGCTTGTTTGCAGAATTTGACAATTATAAAAAACGAACCGTCAAAGAACGGCTGGATCTGATGAAGACAGCAGGCCAGGAAACCATCCAGTCCCTGCTACCGGTCCTGGATGACTTTGACCGCGCCAAAAAAAGTGCGGAAAGCGATAAAAGTGCTGAAGTATTTTCAGAAGGGGTAGCCATGGTCTATAAAAGGCTCTATCATATTCTGGAACAACAGGGGTTAAAGTCCATGGAATCCAACGGGATAGATTTCAACCCGGAATTACACGAAGCGATCTCGGAAATTCCTGCCGGGGAAGCAATGAAAGGAAAAGTGATCGATACCGTTGAGAAAGGATATACATTGAATGACAAAATAATTCGGTATGCGAAAGTTGTGGTAGGCAGCTAAGTCAGTCACGGACGCAACCATCTGTTTTTTTATGGCGAAACGAGATTATTACGAAATACTGGGCGTAGAGCGCAATGCGGATGAGATAACCATCAAGAAATCCTACCGTAAAATCGCAATGCAATTCCACCCGGACCGGAATCCGGGCGACAAGTCCGCGGAAGAAAAATTTAAGGAAGCGGCGGAAGCCTATGAAGTCCTAAGTGATAAAGATAAAAAGGCACGGTACGATCGTTACGGTCACGCCGGTGTCGACCCAAATATGGGAGGAGGCTTTAGCGGTGGTGGTATGACGATGGAGGATATCTTCCGGCAGTTTGGAGATATCTTTGGTGATTCGCCATTTGAAGGTTTTTTTGGAGGCTCCAGCCGGGGCTCACGACCTAGCGGGCAAAAAGGTACCAATCTACGCATCAATGTACCCCTGACCCTGGAGGAAATAGCCACCGGAGCTACGAAAAAGATCAAGGTTAAAAAACAAATTCAGTGCTCTACCTGCAACGGTAGCGGAGCTAAGGATAAATCTTCGGTCCGTACCTGTGGTACCTGCAATGGATCCGGGTATGTCCGCCAGATCCGCTCTACTTTCCTTGGCCAAATGCAGACTACGGCTCCATGCCCTACCTGTAATGGGACCGGCCAAACGGTTTCTGCCTACTGTGGAACCTGCAAAGGAGACGGCCGGGTGTATGGCGAAGAAACGCTGGAGATTGAGATTCCGGCAGGTGTCGAAGAAGGCATGCAGTTGTCGATGCGCGGTAAAGGTAACGCCGGTAGCAAAGGCGGGCCAAATGGTGACCTTTTGATCAGCATCACGGAGCGTGCCCACGACTTTTTGGAAAGAGACGGCATGAACCTGGTCTATGAGTTGTTCCTCAATTTTGCCGACGCTGCGTTAGGGAGTTCGGTCGAAGTTCCTACGTTACAGGGGCAAGTCAAAATAAAGATTCCGGCAGGTACCCAAAGCGGTAAAATATTCCGTTTGAAGGAAAAAGGATTGCCCGTTGTCCAGAGTTATGAGAAAGGAGATCTGTTAGTTCATGTCAATATCTGGACGCCGAAAACCCTTTCGGATGAGGAACGTAAATTGCTGGAGCGCATGCGTGAGCTTTCTAATTTTGATCCCAAACCCGGGAAGGGAGAGCGGGGCTTTTTTGAAAAAATGAGAGATTATTTCAGATAAATGAATGTGATTAAAGAGCTCATAACCGCTGCGTCTATCTTGCTGGCCCTGGCTAGCTGTGGTCCCGGGAATATTTATGAAAAAGCAGTTGAATTACCCAAGGAAGGATGGTCCTATCAGGATACAGTTTGCTTTCATTTTGCGATAAAAGACACTTCAGCGCATTACGACTTCTGGTTGGATATTGATCACGATGCCACGTATGCCTTCCAAAACGTCTATACCCAATTTCATACCACCTACCCGGATGGTACAAAAAAGGATCAAACGCTTTCACTTGAATTAGCGGATAAAAATGGATTATGGAACGGAACCTGCCATGGAGACCGGTGTTCGATCCACATACCATTGCAGTCAAATGCTTATTTTAATCAATCCGGGTCTTATACCATTTGTCTGGAGCAATACATGCGTGAATCTCCGATCACCGGAATCCGCAAAATCCAATTGGCTATAGCCAAATCGCCGGAGCCGGATGAATCATCGCGATAAAAACATCGACCGCTTGCTTTCCAGGTCACGGAAGTAAGGATCACGAAGACTATCGATAAAATAAATTGCCTCACCGGTTGATTTCATCTCAGGGCCGAGGTTTTTATCCACGTTTGGAAATTTCTCAAAAGAGAATACCGGTACTTTGATCGCATATCCGTTCAGGATATTTTCAAACTGATAGTCTTTTAAGGTTTTGTGTCCCAGCATCACATGCGTTGCTGCATTCAAATAGGGGACGTTGTAAGCTTTGGCGATGAATGGTGTCGTACGAGAGGCTCTCGGATTGGCTTCGATTACATACACCTTATCGTTTTTAATGGCAAACTGGATATTGATCAGCCCTTTTATCTTCAGGGCCAGCGCCAGTCTGCGGGTATATTCAACCATCGTCTCGATGACGAGTGGACCGAGGCTGTACGGAGGTAATACGGCTGAACTGTCTCCGGAGTGGATACCGGCCGGCTCAATGTGCTCCATAATACCCATGACATGGATGTCCTCACCATCACAGATGGCATCGATTTCCGCTTCTTTAGCCCTTTCCAGGAATTGATCGATGAGAATCTTATTATCCGGAAGGTGCTTAAAAATGTCCAGGGCGGTATATTCCAACTCCTGATCATTGATCACAATACGCATCCGCTGACCGCCCAATACATAGGATGGTCTTACCAATAACGGATACGGGATGGTCGTAGCGACATCGAGGGCCTCATCAACATTGGTGGCTACGCCAAATTTTGGATATGGGATTTCCAGTTTTTTGAGCAATTCGGAAAATGCACCCCGGTCTTCAGCCAGGTCCATGTCCGGAAAATCGGTCCCAATAATCGGTATTCCTTTTTCGTGCAGTTTCTGAGCAAGTTTTAACGCCGTTTGTCCGCCCAATTGAACGATAACACCTACTGGGTTCTCCAGTTCGATGATTTCTTCCAGATGTTCCCAGTAGACCGGTTCGAAGTATAGTTTGTCTGCTACATCAAAGTCGGTGGATACAGTTTCCGGGTTACAATTCACCATAATGGCTTCATAGCCGGCTTCCTTAACCGCCAATACGCCGTGAACGCAGCAATAATCGAACTCGATGCCCTGACCGATACGATTTGGACCGGATCCCAGGATAATTACCTTTTTGCGGTCACTGGGGATGCTTTCATTTTCAGTTTCGAACGTGGAATAGAAATAAGGGGTTTTGGCTTCAAATTCCGCTGCACAGGTATCAACCATTTTGTAGGCGCGCCGAATACCTAGCTTCTTCCGGTAGTGAGTTACTTCTTCCTCTTTGATGCGCAATACCCAGGCGATCTGGCCGTCTGAGTATCCCATTTTTTTCAGATCCAACAGAAACTCCCGGGGTAGATCTTCCGCCACATTGTATCGTTGCAGTTGTTCTTCAATCTGAACCAACCGGCGAATTTCACGTAAAAACCAGGGATCGATTTTGGTCAGTTTTTGTACCGTTTTAGCGGGAACACCCAGGCGCATCGCATCCTTGACCCGGTAGATGCGGTCGTCGCTTACTTTTTCAAGACGTTCTAAAATATCGGCGGTGCGAATCCATTCTTTCATATCGGCACCGAGACCCATCCGGTTGTTTTCCTGCGACTGACAGGCTTTCTGGAGTGCCTCCAGGAAAGTACGGCCGATGGCCATCACTTCACCTACCGACTTCATTTGCAGCCCCAACGTGTGATCGGAGCCATAAAATTTATCAAAATTCCACCGGGGCATTTTAACGATAACGTAGTCCAGGGTAGGTTCAAAAAATGCCGAAGTAGTTCGGGTAATCTGATTTTTCAGCTCATCGAGGTTATAACCGATGGCCAGTTTTGCCGCAATCTTGGCAATGGGGTATCCGGTTGCTTTGCTCGCCAGGGCCGATGATCTGGACACCCGTGGATTAATCTCGATGACCAGTAGTTGCTCTGTAGCCGGATCCAAAGCAAACTGAACGTTGCAACCTCCGGCAAAATTTCCGAGTGATCGCATCAGCTCGATGGCATCGTCGCGCATTTGCTGGAATGCAGTATCTGACAGGGTCATGGCTGGAGCAATGGTGATGCTGTCCCCGGTGTGAATACCCATCGGATCAAGGTTCTCAACCGTACAGATGATGGCTACGTTATTGGCATTGTCGCGAAGCAGTTCCAATTCAAATTCTTTCCAGCCCAGTACTGCTTTATCAATGAGAACTTCATGAGTGGGCGATGCGTCCAGTCCTCTGCGTAAAGCATCATCAAAGTCCTCTGCTTTCAGTACAAAGCTACCGCCGGTCCCGCCCAGCGTATAGGATGGCCGGATCACTAAAGGAAAACCGATTTGTTGGGCGGCTTCCTTTCCCTCTAAAAATGAATTAGCTATTCTGGAAGGAGCTACTTCCTGTCCCAGATTGATGACATGTTTGCGAAACTCTTCCCGGTTTTCCGTAAGCTCAATCGCATTGATATCAACACCAATCAGGCGTACACCATAATCCTTCCAGATCCCCAGCTGATCGGCTTCTTTTGCCAGATTTAGAGCCGTTTGTCCGCCCATAGTCGGGAGAACGGCATCAATTTTACGCTCTTTGAGGATCTTTTCCAGGCTTTCGATGGTCAATGGCAGGAGGTACACGTGATCGGCCGTCACCGGATCCGTCATGATGGTGGCCGGATTGGAGTTGATCAGTGTCACCTCGATGCCTTCTTCCCGCAAGGAGCGGGAGGCCTGGGATCCGGAGTAATCAAACTCACAAGCTTGACCAATAATGATAGGGCCACTACCGATAATGAGTACCGACTTAATTGAGTTGTCTTTTGGCATGGTAAGCGAAAAATTCGTGCAAATATAGGTACTGTGGGAGGTTAACCAAAACATGAATTTGGAATTTGCCCTTCAGCTCGGTTGAATGTGGTCAGAATCAAGGTTCTCGCATGGCCGATAAGGGCTTTCTCCTGGTGCTGGATAACCTCAAATTTATGGTTTGCAGCGCCAAGCGACTAACTGGCCGGTGGATTTTAAAAATGGTATTACATCCAGGCCAGGTGGCTGGATTCTACCCGGAAAAGCAGATAATTCATCATGCGCTGAGCAAGATCAAGCGGGAGATAAGGAATCTCCAGGCTTCCGGAAGCAGTTGAAATAGATACGGTAGCTAATTGATGGGAACGTTGGTACGGACTCTGTTTTAATCGTACGGCCTGGATTTTGTAAACGGGTATAAAATCCTCTTTGACTTCCCAAAAGCCGTGTTTCAGGTACAAGGCATAATCATTCAATCCGATATGCCAACGGCGAACGACAATACCGGCCCACCACCAGACCAGTGGGATCCAGACGAGGAACCACAGCCCGGGCAGTCCATCCTGCAGATAACCGAGGAAACCAAGTAAAATGCCGGGAAGAATCCCGAAGTACAGCCAGAGCCGGCCCCGGTATTGAGTGCTCACGCGAACATAATCCATGGACTCGAACCACTTGCGGGGGAATGTGGTATCTCTTAATGCTTCCAATGCTTCCCGGTAGCATCCGGGTATCTGATTGGTTTTTTTAGCATGTTCCTGCTGACTGCTGGCCTGGTAGATGCGCAGTTCGAATAGTTTGAAGATCCGCTTGATGGGGTTTTGGGACCATTGGATTCGCTGGATTTTCTGACGGTGTATGAACGACTGGTGCCGGGTTAATAATCCGGACTCCAACTGGATGCCATCTCCGGCTATCCATACCTTTTGATGATAAAACCGGATAACGGTGCGTATTAGCGTAATGATAAAAGTGATTAAAAGCAAAAAGGGCAATACCATCAGCAAGAAGATCGCATAGGATGCACTTGCCTGCCCGATTTGCCCCTGAATCCAGGTATACAGATCGAAATTGATTATTTCCTGGATATCATCAAGAAAGCCGATCCCAAATCCGATGATCAACAATGCCGTTTGAATATGATTTTGACTAACGCCTATTTTAACCAGATCGGTAATGGAAAGCCGGATTAAAGGTTCTACCTGGTGAAGGTCCTGAGATTTCGACGGCGGAGTCGGTTTACGCTTTGAGCTTTCTTCCTGCAGGTATTTCTTTTTCAGGAGCAGGAAGGATTTTATTTGTTCGGCTACTCCTTGCTCCAGGGCATCGATGGCAATTTCTTTCTTTTTTGAACCCGCGGTATCTATCTCCAGCTTAACCACCCCAAACAACTGATGAATGATCTTTTGCTCGGTATTGATGGTTTGGATCCGGTCAAAGGGTACCGTTATTTTTTTGCGTTCAATCAATCCTTTTTCAATAATCAGATCCGTATCGGTAACGTAGTAATAATACCGGAAATAAGAGATCAGTGAACCGATTACGGAGATCAGTGATATCCCGATACCGATGTATAAATAAACGGGGTCACCACTCTGACCGCTGGTGCGGCCACGAACTACATAGATCAGTACGATGGGCCAAAAGGCAGATAAAATCCGGCGAATGAACTCGTACAGGATGACCAAAATGGCGAGTGGAGACTGACGATGAGGTATATGAAGATCCAAAGGCTCATTCTTCCTCATCCCGGGCAATTTTTTTGGTAATGAAGTCCCGGAGTTGATGAGCAGTCTTATCCGGCAAGCCGCCTATTTTCAAATCGGAAGACGAACCTCCGGCGGTAAATACTTCCAGGGTGCTCAGATCAAACATCCGCTCGATCAATCCCTGCGATACTTCGCTGTGTTGAATCCGGTTAAAAGAAATGGCGGTCCATTTTCTGAAAAGCCATCCGGATGTGTAGACTAGGTCATGCTCGCGTATGGCATATCCCTTGTAAGCAAAATTGCGGTAAGCAATAAGAATCTGCACCCCAACCAAGAGCAAAAAAGAAATTCCGATCACTCCGATCCAATGCAGGGCTACGCCGTTGAAGGCAACATAAAGGATTAATCCAACCAGTAAGACGGCATTAAATACCAGTACACGCAGGATCATGATTTGCCGGTATTCAGGATGTAATGGTTGATACTCCAGGAATTCTACGCTGGGAAGATCTTCAGGAGAAATGCTGGTATTGGAAAACATACAGAAATCCTTTACGCGAAAATAATCGCATCGACCGGTTAATGAAGGAAATCCTTCGAATAATAAACGATGGGAGCATTACATGGGAGGCACTTCCTCGATGGCTTTTATCTCGCCATGGATTAACACTAATAAGGAAGCTGCTTCCTTGAGCGAATGTATTTTATCACGAACCAGAATAAGGTGCTGGGCCGACTGTTTGAGGGTCAACTGGTGTTCTACGCTGTATTTTGAAAGATAATAAAGTGTTTTTTTGAAGAACGCTGTCTCAAAAAACAAGGATTGTTGATTGGCAGTAAAATAGCAGCGCAACTTATTGGTTTTCAGAGAAAGCCTTTCAAATCCAAGTTTACGGGCGATCCATCGTAGCCGGAGGCCCTCAAATAATTCGAACACCGGCTCAGGGACCGGGCCAAAACGGTCATCCAGCATTTCCTGAAATACCTTAATCTCCTCTTCCGTTTCCAA
Source organism: Lewinellaceae bacterium (assembly GCA_020636355.1). Taxonomy (GTDB): domain Bacteria; phylum Bacteroidota; class Bacteroidia; order Chitinophagales; family Saprospiraceae; genus JAGQXC01. The sequence continues at coordinate 189,426 of JACJYB010000007.1, forward strand.
TTGATCCAATTCGGTGTACAGCCTGAGCCGTTCCTGAACATTGCTTACATAATCGTCCGGAATATGCATTTCCGTGTCGGTCTCTATCTGAACGTCGCGGATGTAGTTCTCCTGTTTGGCTAATTCATCTTCAAAGAGGTCCTTAAATTCTTTTTCCTTCAATTCCTGGATGGCCTCATCGAGAATTTTTTGATAGGTTTCGTAACCGATATCCGAGATAAACCCGGATTGTTCCGCTCCCAGGAGGTTCCCGGCACCCCGGATATCCAGATCGCGCATGGCAATGTCAAACCCGCTGCCCAGGTCCGAGAATTCTTCCAGTGTTTGTAGACGCTTGCGCGCATCCGACGTCAACACGGACAGTGGTGGGCAAAAGAGGTAGCAGAATGCTTTGCGATTAGAACGCCCTACCCGGCCACGCAATTGGTGCAGGTCGCTCAGTCCGAAATGATGTGCGTTGTTAATGATTATGGTGTTGGCATTCGGGATATCCAGCCCGGTTTCAATTATATTGGTTGATACCAGCACATCGATTTCATGGTGGATGAATGCCATGAGGGTTTTCTCAAGTAGCTTGGGTTCCATTTGACCATGCGCCATGCGGATCTCCAGATCCGGACATAGTTTCATCAACATGGCCTGAATGTCCACCAGGTTTTTGACCCGGTTATGCACAAAAAATACCTGACCGCCCCGATTGACTTCATAATAAATGGATTCACGGATCAGATCATCGTTAAATACGCGACGTTCGGTATGGATGGGTTGGCGATTGGGTGGCGGTGTACGGATGATGGAAAGGTCGCGGGCAGCCATTAGAGAGAATTGCAAGGTGCGCGGTATCGGGGTGGCCGTAAGCACCAGGGTATCAACATTTACCCGGAGGTTACGGATCTTTTCTTTGGCAGCAACACCAAACTTTTGTTCTTCGTCGATCACCAGTAAGCCCAGATCTTTAAATACGATCTCTTTATTCAGCAGGCTGTGAGTTCCGATGATGACTTCGATCTTGCCTTCGTTTATTTTCTCGAAGATTTCCTTCTTTTCCTTGGTGCTTCGGAAGCGGTTCAAATATTCTATGGTTACCCCAAAGTCCTTCAATCGTTCGGAAAAGGTATTGAAATGCTGAAGGGCCAGGATCGTAGTCGGAACCAATACAGCTACCTGCTTGCCATCGGCTACTGCTTTAAAAGCAGCCCGGATCGCAACTTCCGTTTTTCCAAATCCTACGTCACCGCAAATCAACCGGTCCATTGGATATGCCTTCTGCATGTCCTCTTTGACATCAATGGTGGATTGGAATTGGTCGGGGGTGTCTTCGTAGATGAAGGAGGCTTCCAATTCGGTCTGCAGGTATCCATCCGGCGGAAAAGCGTGACCGGGGGAAGCTTTGCGCTTGGCGTATAACAGGATCAATTCTTTGGCAATGTCCTTGATCTTGCGTTTGGTCTTCCGCTTGATGTTATTCCAGGCATCTCCTCCGATGCGCGATAGTTGTGGTTCCGTCCCTTCTTTCCCTACGTACTTGGAAATTTTATGCAGCGCGTTGATGCTCACATAAAGCACATCGTTGTTTTTGTAGATCAGCCGTACGGATTCCTGGGTCCGGTCATTGATGGTTATCTTTTCCAATCCCGAATAGCGCCCGATACCATAGTCGATGTGCGTGACAAAATCTCCGGGCTCCAACTCCCGGAGCATACGCAGTTTGAGCGCTTGTTCCTTGGAAAATCCTTTGCGCAGGTTATAACGGTGATACCGTTCAAAAATCTGGTGATCCGTAAAGCATACTACTTTCTGATCGCGGTCGATAAAGCCCTGATGAATGGCCTGGGTAATGGGGTGAAAAACGAAATTGGCATTTAGATCGGCAAAAATGCGGTAGAAGCGCTCTATTTGTTTGGTGTTTTCGGTAAAGAGAAAGATCTCCATGCCTTCGCGTTCCAGTTTTTGGAGCGAGTTGATTAACAGGGAAAAGTTTTTATTAAAGCTGGGTTGTGGATCCACCTGAATGGGCACGGTCTGCACTGCTCCTGCCAGGTTATCGGGTGATAAATAGATCTGTGGGTACCTGCCCACACCATCCATGATCTCATGGGGAAAAATAAAGGTGCGGTCCTGGAAGAGCTGAGTTGCTTCCATGCCCTCGTCGCCGGCGCGATATATTTTTGCGAATGCCCCTAGTTTTTCAAAACTGAATTGTAAGCGTTCAACCAGATATTCGGTATCCTGAAGCCAGATGATGGTGTTCTCCTGAAGAACTTCCAGAAGTGAAACCTTTTGTTCCGGGGTGAATTGAGAGTTGAGGTTCGGAACCAGGCGTAGGTGTCTCAGCGAACGCACCGATAGTTGGGAAAGGGGATCAAATATCCGGATGTTCTCTACTTCTTCATCAAAAAGTTCGATCCGGTAAGGATGTTCATTTCCAAACGAGAAAATGTCGACAATTCCTCCACGAATGGAAAACTGGCCGGGCTCATAGACGAAATCGGTTCGTTCAAAACCGTTGTTTACCAGGATCTCTATCAGAAAATCCAAATCAATCTGGTCATTGACGCTGAGATCTATCCGGGACTTCTTCAATAGGTCCGGGTGGACAACTTTCTCAAACAATGCCTCCGGATAGGTTACAATCAGCTGTCCGGCTGATTCGGCAGCAATTTGGTGCATGGTTTCGGACCGGGTCAGGACATTGGTCCGGTTTACATGTTCGAAATTAAGCGGGTATTTAAACGAGTCAGGGAAGAAATACGTGGTTAGCTCGGGCAAGATGCCAGCCAGGTTATTTTGCACATAAGCGGCTTCCTCCTTGTCACGGGCGATGTATAAATGATTCCATTGGCGATCTTCCAGGGTAAGGGCAGCCAGGTAAAAGGCATCTACTGAACCGACGATGCGGTGCAGATGCAGTTTTCCGGGAGTATCTTGATTCAGAAATTCCTGCAGACGCCCGACTATGGCGGTCTGCCGGTAGATATTCAGTAGCCTCTGCAGATTTTCCACGGTGGCAAAGGTACAAGATGGGAATTAAATTTTCGTGATGCCTGAAAATGGAAAAGGGTGCCTTAGCACCCTTCTCACTTCTTAAACCAACCAATCTATAAAAAGTCTCTTTTACTCTTTCATGAATTTCTTGATCAATTTATGTGGTCCGTTTTCCAACTCCAGCAGATAATAACCTGCCTGCAGGGCGTCCACATCCAGGGCTTCCCCTTCGGTGATGTTTTTATGGATCACTACCTGACCAAGAACATTATATACTTTTGCAACAATCGTACCAAAAACGGGCTGATCGAAGTGCAGGTTTAAAGTATTTCTGGCTGGATTCGGGAACAACTGAACATCAAGCTGATTCTGACCATCCGCAAAGTTGCCAGCGACACTTGAACCCAATACGATGAGCGTATAATCTTCGGTTTCTCCCCAACTTCCATTTGCACAGCTGCTAGATTCAATGGCATTATACTTCATCTGAATTCTCACTCGGTGTTCACCGGCGGAAGCAGATGCAGGTACGGTAAATGAACCGCTTGCTGCGCTCGTAGAAGGAGATTTCGTAAATACCTTTTCTCCGCTGTCAGCAAAATCGCCATCTGCATTCCAGTCCACCCAGATGACCCATCCTTCGTTGTATGAGCTATTGACATAACCAGGTGTCAGGATAAATTGGACCATTTGACCAATCGATGCTGAGGTACTAAGATTGAGATAATTTCCATAGCCTCCATCTTTATTGCTGGTATTGCTGATCGAACCAAGCACCACCGACTGGATGTATTCATAAGTCACATTACCTTTCGAGGAGCAATAACTGATCGCACAGGGTGCACAAGACGATCCACCGCAATCGATGCCGGTCTCATCACCATTCTTTATTCCGTCGTTGCAGGTAGGTGTCGGTGTGGAACAAGGGACACAGTCGGGTCCGCCACAGTCGATACCAGTCTCTTGCCCATTCTTCTTACCGTCGTTACAAGTAGGACAAGCAGCGCAATTGGGTCCGCCGCAATCGACGCCGGTTTCTCCATTATTTTGGATCCCATCGTTACAGGTTTCGACCGGACCGGAAGCACCTTGAATGTTTACACTGTAATCTTCCACCTCACCATAGCTCAGGTTTGAGCAGGCACTGCTTGGATACGAAGAATATTGCATGGAAATACGCATGCGTGTCGTGCCATTCACTGCAGTAGAAGGTATGGATACCGTTCCAGAAAGGGTGCTGTTTTTCACCCCGGCAAATACCAACTCACCGCTATCATTCCAATCACCGTCCTGGTTGAAGTCAATCCAGACCCGGAAGGCCTCACTGTAGGCAGAACTTTTAAATCCGGGTGTCAGACTGATGTTGTACGAATTGCCGGCAATAACGGAAGCTACCTCACTGGTGAAATCAGAATATTTAGAACTTCCTGAGGTATTATTTATTCCCGCAAATACGACTTGCTTAATGTATTCGTAGGTGATGTTTCCACCCTGGGCCGAACAGTAGCTGACCGGGCAGGTTGGACAATTAGGGCCACCGCAGTCGATGCCGGTTTCCTGGCCATTCTTGATGCCATCGTTACAAGTGGGACAAACCGGGCAGGTTGGGCCACCGCAGTCGATACCGGTCTCCTGGCCATTCTTAATACCATCATCACAGCTTGGCACCGTCGCACAAGGAGCGCAGGAGCCACCACAGTCGATACCCGTCTCATCGCCATTTTGTATGCCGTCATTACAGGTAGGACAAGGGCCACAGGAGCCACCACAGTCGATACCGGTCTCGTTGCCATTTTTAATTCCGTCATTACAGGTAGGACAAGGAGCGCAAGAGCCACCACAGTCGATGCCAGTCTCATCGCCATTCTTAATACCGTCGTTACAGGTAGGACAAACCGGACAGGTTGGTCCACCACAATCGACGCCCGTTTCCTGGCCATTTTGTATACCGTCATTACAAGTGGGGGTTGCAACCTGACCGGCGGTGACATCAATATTGTAATCTTCTACTTCTCCATAATCAACATTCGTACAAGGGGTGGACAGATAATTCGAGTACCGCATGGATACGCGCATTCTGGTGACACCATCTGCTGCACTGGAGGGAACTGTCACAGAACCGGACATGGCGGAAGAGCTTTTTCCAGCAAATACCTGCTCGCCGCTGTCGTTAAAATCACCATCCTGATTCCAGTCGATCCAAACTTTGCAAGCCTCCATGTAGGCATTTCCGGTGAAACCCGGGGTAACTTTTATCTGGTAGGAATTATTTGAAGTAACATTAATGGTAGGAGAAGTTACATAGTCGTACCCTTCGGCTCCCGAATTAAATGTAGTACCGCCAAATACAACTTGTTTGATGTATTCGTAGCCGGTATTTCCGGATACTGCACAATAGGCAACCCCGGTCTGACAGGGAGCACACGATGAACCGCCGCAGTCGACGCCGGTTTCATCCCCATTTTTGATGCCATCAAAGCAGGTAGGGCCGGAGGTGGTGCCACAGGCACTTAAACACGAAGCGTTGGCAACCCGGTTGCGGATGAGATTCCCGGGCAGAGGGCCGAAGCCATTAGAGAAAGAAATGCCCACATTGCTTTTTAAGTGACAATAACTCATAATTGTTCCACCCCCTTGAGCGGGTGTAGGGCCGGCGCTACAACCATTCGATGGCTCCACCGGTGCACAGTTATCGATCGGACCACCGGGCCAGGAACAGGAATGAGTATGTGGTGAACCCATTACGTGACCAGTTTCATGGGTCACTACATTGACACTCCAGGAGTAGGTAGGAAAAGAAGGAACGGCAGTTGTTGTATTGGATACTTCGCTGTAAGCAAAGCGATAATCCGTAGTGCCATACACGCCACAAAGGGCATCTACATATGCAATACCTCCTCCTCCCGAGCTTGGCAGGACGGAAATCAAATGTGCGATATCGCCATTAAAATTGTTTTTCCGTTGGTTGACGAAAGCATCCAAAGCTGCACTGGTATTTCCGGATGGGTAAGGGTCCGGGGTGGTCCAGCCAAAGATTTCAGAAATCTGAACATCGATGGATTCATTCGCATAAAGCGTTTTCATGCCATTAAAAATGCCTGAAAAATAGCTTGTTGCAGCACTTACACTCCCATGTTTGCTAACGAATTGCTGATCAAACTCGAAATAGATCTTGACGCAATTCCCTTCACGGGTTTCCAGAGGCACGTTCAGCGCCAATTTTTGCATTTGCTGTAGGTAATCATTGTCCCATTCCGGTTCCTTAGTATCGCAGTTAAAGGAAAGAGGGTCTTTCAATTGGGACTCCTGGTAAACAATGTAGTTATCCGGTTCACTACTGCTGTAGCGACCAAGGACAAGATTGCCCTCCAGAGTGGTTGACATGATTCCCATGACCTCTCCATCTACGATACTGATGGAAGCCAGGGAGTTCGGATCATCTTTAATTACGCCGCGGTAGAATTTCCCCTTGGTGTAAGGTACCGGGTGTCCATTGGATTCACTGGTAAAAACTTCAAATCCATCTGCATAAATTTGCTGTTCTACCAGTTCCAGTTGTAAAATTCGATTCTCAAAGGGAACGGAAAGATCCAGCTTGTCACCTGGAGCAGCAACTACTTTTTCCAGTTGGGTAGGTTTGATCTTCAGGGTAGTCGCCTGGTAAACCATTTTACTGATTTCACTCGATCTTTTACCTTGCGCGTCAACGCTAAACAGGTCAGTCGCCGACACCGCGGGTAACCCCTGACTGCGCTCTTTCTGTACTTCCCGAAACAGCCGGTTTTGACCGAAGCCGATGGTAATAAAGCTCAGAAATAGTAGCAATGTTTTCATACACTTCATTAGTCTCAATTTAACTTGACAAAAAAAAATAAAATAAAATTGCCTTCCGAGGCAATGCCCGAAAAAATGTTCATGGTTAAAGTGAGCATCTTTGGAAAAAATCCAAAAATCAGTAGAGAAGAAAAAAAGCGTCTCGAATTGTGTGCAAAAATAGGAGTCTAATCCAGATAAATGGAATTTACCTCCATTATTTACACATAATTCAAAACGAGGGGGACGATTTTTTAGTATTCAAATTCCATGCCAGTGGAGGACATCTTTTCAATCTATGTATCTTGTGTCACATGAAAAGAAGCCGGTCTTATCCAGCTAAAGTGCTGCTATTCGGGGAGTATACGGTGTTGCAGGGCGGGGCTGCGATGGGCCTCCCGATTAAGAATTTTTCTTCCAAATGGCAAAAAGGAGGCTTTGGAGATGCCCGGGTGTTATTACCCTTTTATTACTATCTGCAAGAATGCTGTCCTGATATTCTGGATCTCGATCAATGGTATTATGACCTGCAGTCCGGTTATTTTTTACAGACAAACATCCCGGCCCGGGCAGGACTTGGTAGTTCCGGTAGTCTTGTCGCTGCCGTTTATGATCGCTATGTTTTATCTGCTGAAAAGGGGCAGCATAGCCTGCAGAATATATTGGCACGCATGGAAAACTTTTTCCATGGCACTTCGTCAGGATTTGATCCGTTACTTATTTACCTGGATAAACCGCTTGTCAGGAATGGTAGCGACATTTATGGGGTTGAAAATCTGGAATTAACGGATTTATATCCCTGGATCATGGATTCTCTAGAGCCCAGAACGGGACATCCGATTAATCAATTCAATCGAAATTTGCTTTTACCGGAATTTAAACAGGATCTGGTCAGGGGAACAACAATTACCGATCAGCTCATTGGAAATATTATCCGCCAGGAAATCGACCAGGTGTGGCAAGGACTTTCGGCACTCAGCCAGTGGCAATATCGGCACTTGGGATTTCTGATACCGGAATCTTTAAAACAGAAATGGGAACAAGGTCTTGACGAGCAAACCTATCTGATCAAATTATGTGGTGCCGGCGGGGGAGGTATGTATCAGGTTTGGACTAAGGCTCCGGAGTGGCCTGCGCCCTTGGGACAATGGCCACACGATTTACTTCGCTTTTAATAAGAGGCGGTCTACTCACTTCGGTATTGGTAATAAATCAGATCCGGGTATTTATCCGTGTAATTCCGGATTTCATTTTGCAATAGGCGTCTCCCGTCCACATAAGCCACTACGGAGGCATCTTCAAAGCCCTGATTCCGCAATTCCCTCTTCAGTTGATTTGCTAGAAAATAGGTATTCGCTGCAAAAATGGTGTAATCGTAGGTCGATTGACCGGCTAATTGTTCGATGGTGAATCCGGGATAAGCGTCGAGCCGATGGTCATAATATGGCCGGGTGGCTTGCTGGACCAGAATTTTATACTTTAACCCGGCTGTAAAGGCTTCGAAAGCACGGTAGGCAGTGTCCTGGAAATGAGGCACAACGGCCGGTTGCTGATAGATAAAATGAACAATCTCTTCAGGAGAGGAATGGATACGGAATTCAATCCGGCGGTTAAGTCGCTGCCCGCTGGGATTAGGCAACAGATTGATCTCATTGAGCGCCACCGGGAATGAGGATCCACAACCTTCCAGGAAAATCCGGTTTTCTGCAATACCCGACTGGGTCAAATATTCTCGGATCTTCTCACTGCGCTTGATTGAAAAGAAAGGATTGTATTCTTTGGTCTGTTGGTTATCAGAATGTCCGATGATGTCAATCGTCCAGGCAGGATGCTGTTTTAGCAACGTGACCAGTAATTGCAGGTGTTTAAGATTTACCGGGGTGAGCAGGACATCATCTTCGCCATAAGCAAGGTAGGGAATCTCTACGGTGATTGCTGGCCGGTCTCCATGACCGCCATAGGTAGAATCGGAAGGCATCAATTGGCGAAACCAGGTTATTTGATCCTGAATCATGGCCATTTGAGCAGAAACGATTTCTTTGAAATAAAAAAAGTAGAGATCCATACCTCCTACCGATTCTTTGCGGTCGGATGCAAAAACGCCGGTCTTTCCCTCGGGGCCAATGGAAAACTGAAGGTCATTCGCTGCAGAATTTACAGGTAAACCGAGATTTTCAGGAGCGCTCCAGGTATCCTCCAGGCGGGAGAAGAGCACGTCAAATCCACCAATGGTCAGATCGGGGCGGTTGGAGCTGAAGTACAGGATCTGGCCATCATTGGTGAGGAAAGGTGTGATCTCGTCGGAAGGTGAATTAATCGTAGGGCCCAGGTTTAATGGCGCTGACCAATTTCCATGATCTTTGCGTGAGGCGTACAGATCATAACCGCCGTAACCTCCGGCACGGTTGCTGGAATACAAGATCAGGGAATCGTGGTAGATGTAAAGATAGTCATCACCACGGTTGGGCTGCATGGAGGACTTCCATACTCCGCGGTGGACCTGTTGCGATTGATTAAATGTGTCAACCAGGATGGTTCGGTCTCCCGGTAATTGCTCCAAATAGATGGCCTCCTGGCCTTGATTGGCAAAACCATAGAGCACCTCGTCGGCAATCGTATTCAGAGACGGGTTAAACTCAAAAGGATTGGACCAGCTCCCATTTTGAATTTCGATACCCATCATATCATAACCCTTTCCGGTTTCGGGGAAGCGCTGGGCAGAAAAATAAATCCGATCCGAATAGTTTGGACTAAAGCGGGGAGCTATCTCATCGTAGGCTGTATTGATCTGTGCAGGAAAGACTTCCAGATATCCTAGCTGATCCTGGTATTGGATCCTTATCCCATTGCCGCAGATACGAATGAGTTCCTTGACCTGGTCACGTCGTTGATCGGAAGCTTTAGCGACTCGCAGAAAGGCTTTGTATTGCTGGACAGCGGGTTCAAAACGCAGTTGTTGTTGGTAGGTTTGACCAAGCCAGAAGTAAAGGTCGGCATCAGGTGCTTTGGATACCTGATAGGCCTGGGTGAAATAATCCTGAGCCGTTTTCAGCTGGTTCAGCCCGTAGTAGCAGATCCCTTGCTTTAAGGCCAGCGAATAGGCATCTCCGTCGAGATACCGGAGAATATCCAAAGCATCCCGATATTGTCCGGAAGACAGGTATTGATCCACCTGTTGCCATTTGGATTGTTGTGCTTTCCCTTTCGTTGACAGAAACAACATTCCAAAAGCAAGTAAGGTCATTAGAATGGCTCCCTGCCTGGAGGGAGAATAGCCCGCTGGCTTATTCATCAGATCGTTCTTTGTGGATCAAAAGCTTCCAGATAATCGGCAATACGCCGCAGGAATGAGCCGCCTAGATAGCCATCTACGACACGGTGATCGTAAGAAAGGGATAAGAACATCATTTGCCGGATGCCGATTGCATCTCCCTGGGGCGTCTCGATAACCGCGGGTTTCTTACGGATGGCACCTGTAGCCAGGATTGCTACCTGAGGCTGGTTGATAATCGGCGTACCCATGACGTTGCCGAAAGTGCCCACGTTGGTTAGCGTAAAGGTTCCTCCCTGAATCTCTTCCGGTTTTAGTTGGTTGTTTCGGGCCCGATCAGCGAGTGAATTAACGGTTTTGGTTAAACCAACCAGATTCAGATAATCCGCATTTTTAATGACCGGAACGATCAGGTTGCCATTAGGCAACGCGGTCGCCATACCGAGGTTGATGTCTTTTTTAACCAGAATATTATTTCCCTCTACGGAAGCGTTGATTCGAGGGAAGTCCCGGATAGCCTGGATAACGGCTTCCATGAATAAAGGAGTAAAGGTTATTTTTTCCTGGTATTTTTTTTCGAATGCATCCTTATTCCGGTCTCTCCACCGCACCATTTCGGTTACATCTGCTTCCACAAATGAAGTAACATGGGCAGAAGTTTGTTTACTCAGGATCATGTGATCGGCAATTAGCCGGCGCATACGGTCCATTTCGACAATTTCAACCTGCCCATCGAAACTGGTTGTCTTGACAGTAGCTGGTTCGCGAACCGGTTCCGGAGCTGGAGCGCTAGCAGTACTTTCGATGACCGTTGCGGTTACCGGAGCCGCGCTTGGCGCCGGTTGTGGCGTTTGTCCCCGCTGGGAAATATAAGACATCACATCATCTTTGGTCACACGTCCGCCGGCACCTGTCCCGGGAATTGCTTCCAGTTCTTCGCGACTGATGTTCTCCTGTGATGCGATGTTACGGACTAAAGGTGAATAAAATCGCTCCGTCTGACTGGGTCGTAGTTGTGTTTCCTGTACTCGGGGTACCGGATTGCTTGGCGAGGTTACCGGTGTGGTCTGGGTGCCGTTGCTCGGTTTCTCCGGTTCAGCGGCCAGTGCCGGAGAAGGTTTGGTGGGTGATTCTCCCTGCGGGGCTATCGTAGCAATAACTTTACCTACTTCTACGACATCGTTTTCATTAAAAAGGATGTTTTGGATGGTACCAGCTACCGGCGAAGGAATTTCTGAGTCCACCTTGTCTGTGGCAATTTCCAAAATAGTTTCATCAAGTTCAACCTGATCACCAGGTTGCTTCAACCAACGCAAAATGGTTGCCTCCATGATGCTTTCTCCCATTTTGGGCATGATCAGATCAACAGTTGGCATAGGACCAAGTTTTTACAAAATTAGCGAATTATAGACCCAATAAAAACTTTCGCAGCAGATTGAGGCTATAATATGCGGCGTATTCTATATTTAATAACCGGCTCTTCGTAAACAATATTTTCACGGCGTGCTGGCTTTTTTTATCGCCATAAGCGATCCAGATTGTCCCTACCGGTTTCTCCGGAGTGCCGCCATCCGGACCCGCGATACCGCTGATTGCAATGCCAACATCCACACCGGGTTGTTTTAGGATTCCCTGTACCATTTCAAGGACCGTTTCCCGGCTTACTGCACCGAAAGTATTCAGGGTATCAGAAGATACGCCAAGCAGTGCTTCTTTGAAGGCATTGGAATAACTGACAATTCCTCCATTGTAATAAGCCGATGATCCGGGAATTCCGGTAATCAGATGACTTAGGTATCCACCGGTACAGCTTTCTGCCAATCCTAAGGATTTACCCTGTTTGAGCAACAATTGGCCGAGTGCTTCAGGTAGTGTTACACCCTCATAACCAAAGACATAATCCTTCACCAGATGTTCCATTTCAGCCTTCAATTGCTCAAACCGGGCTTCAGGAAGTTCCGCATCCCGGCAGGTAAGCCGTAAGCGTACCCGTCCGAGGTCCGGCAGGTATGCGATCGAACAGCTTGCCGGCAGCTTTTCTTCCCATTCATGCAACAAGGATGAAAGGACCGTTTCTCCGGTGCCGGCAGTCATCAGGGTGAAATTTCGCAAAGATGAATGCCATCGGGCCTGGAGACGGGGCATTACCCGATCGGTCCAAAGATGTTTCATCTCATAGGGAACACCGGGAAGACTGATCAGCACTTTTTGATCTTCCAGTTCCCACCACATGCCAGGCGCCGTTCCTAAATTATTTTCCAGGAGTTCCACATGATCGGGGAAGAAACATTGTTGCCGGTGTTCTTCCGTAAATGGGATCTTACGGGGGGCGAACAAACCTTTAATCCGATCTTCGGTAGCCTGGTGAAAAAACATTTCCACACCGAGAAATGCGGCAATGGATTTTTTAGTTATGTCGTCTTTTGTAGGCCCTAATCCTCCTGTTGTTACAATTACGTCTGCAGTCGGCTTTATCTGGTTAAGCATGTCAACAATAGCTTCCAGTTGATCCGGTATACTGTATATGCCGCGAACCTGATACCCTTGAGCCCGGCAGGATTGGGCAAGGAAATAAGTATTCGTATCCAGGGTTTGACCATTAAGGATTTCATCACCGATACTGATCAGGTAGCAATTCATTGGATGAGCCATTCTATTTCTTTAAAGCCAAATTGATGCACTGAATTATTGTAAACGACTTCAAGGCGGCCATGTTCATCAATTCCGGATACCTGTCCCTGAATAATTTGTCCGTCCGGAAGCCGGAATGACCTTTTTTGATTAAGGCCAAGTAGTTGGGCGATGTATTGCTCATCCAGTTGGCTGAGACGGCCCGCTTCCAATGCGGACAACCAGTGGTTCAGATTGGACAACAAATCCTGCATGATGCGCTCGAGGTCGTAGGCGATCCCGGTGATCTGTTTTAAGGACGTGGCGCGGTCCAACATTCCGAAAGCATCCTGATTGATGTTGATGCCAATACCGATGACGGCGCTTTGGACGGTTGCACCACTTATGCTTGTCTGGATAAGGATGCCGGCTAATTTTTTCTCAGCATACCAAATGTCATTTGGCCATTTAATGACTACCTCCTCCGGGAGCAATGGATTTAAAGTTTCCCGGACTGCCAGGGAGACCCATTTACTGAGGTAGAAGGTATGTGCCGGTGACAGGCCAAAGTCGGGATAATAAATGATCGAACAGGCAATGTTAAGCCCTCCTTCATCCAGCCAGGTATTATTAGCCTGGCCTCTTCCCGCCGTTTGATGTCCTGCACGGATGACGGACCCTGACTTTACCTGACGTTCTCTGGCCCAGGTCAATGCCAGATCCTGGGTTGAGGGCAGGGATTCAAAGAAATGAATCTCCTGACCGATCAATGGATAAAAGTGACGAGACTCCGACAAAAATGGTAATTTTGCATTTAAACATAAATCTAGCATTCAATTTGAAAAGAAAAAGTGCAACCGCTCAACAGCAAGAGAGAACCGAAAGTCTACACCCTCTGATCATTGACAGCATACAATCCGTAAAAGGAAAAAAGATCCTCAAACTTGATCTACGACAATTAGATGATGCCCAGGTTGACTTTTTCATTCTATGTTCCGGGGACTCCAATACCCAGGTAAGAGCCATCGCCGATCGTATTGAAAAAAGACTGAGAGAAGAAGCGGGAGAGCGACCGTTGCATGTGGAAGGAACACGTGAAGGGCACTGGATCCTGTTGGATTACTTCAACACCATTGTTCACGTTTTCCATCCTGAAATCCGGTCCTATTACGACTTAGAGTCTTTATGGAGCGATGCTAAGTTTGAGCAATTTGAAACTTTGTAGATAAAAAACCGTTATTTTTCGAAAATCAGCAACGAATAATGGAGAATCCCGTTAATAATCGTAGCTCAAAATATAGTGCCTAGTACGCATGGAAGAAAATAATCAAGATAATAATAAGCGGAAAGACAACCGATTCAATTTCAACACGTATTGGTTATACGGGATTATCATTGTGATCTTATTGATTTTGAATTTAATCGGATTTTCCGGCAGCAATGAAACCAAATACAACACCCAGGATCTTCACCGGATGATCGAAGCCGGTGATGTTGAGCGTATCGTAGTGATCAACGAACGATTGGCCAATGTATACCTCAAGCGGAGTAAGATGGACAAATATCCAGATCTTAAAGACCGCTTTAGTACCATCAAAGGGCCGCAATTTACGATCGAAACCGGGCCCATCGAACTGTTTGCCAAAAGTATTGAGGATCTCAACGCAAAGGGAGGCACTGAAAACCGCGTGCCCATCGAATATGAGACCAAACAAGACTGGTTAACCCCGGTACTGGGGTGGATAATACCCATCTTTTTGATTGTGATGATCTGGTTATTCATTATGCGCAGGGTCAGCGGAGGAAGCGGAGGTGCCGGCGGACAGATCTTCAACATTGGAAAATCCAAAGCCACCATTTTTGACAAGAACACGAAGGTGAATGTCACTTTTGAAGATGTTGCCGGCCTGGATGAAGCCAAAGAAGAGGTCATGGAAGTGGTGGATTTCCTGAAAAATCCCAAGAAATATACCGCGCTTGGCGGCAAGATCCCCAAAGGTGTATTGTTGGTAGGCCCTCCCGGAACGGGTAAAACACTGCTGGCAAAGGCCGTGGCCGGAGAAGCCGGAGTGCCATTTTTCTCTCTTTCCGGTTCAGACTTTGTCGAAATGTTTGTAGGTGTAGGAGCATCCCGCGTGCGTGACTTATTTAAGCAGGCCCGGGAAAAAGCACCCTGCATTGTATTTATCGATGAGATCGACGCCATAGGACGGGCCCGTGGTCGTAATACTTTTCAGGGTGGCAATGATGAGCGTGAAAATACGCTCAATCAGCTGCTGGTAGAAATGGACGGATTCAGCACCGATAAAGGAGTTATCCTGATGGCGGCAACGAACCGGCCGGATGTATTGGACAATGCCTTGTTGAGACCAGGTCGTTTTGACCGTCAGATTGCCATTGACCTACCGGATCTTAAGGGCCGTGAGGCAATTTTTAAGGTGCACCTGAAAAACATCAAAATATCCAATGATGTAGATCCCTACATCCTCTCTGAGATGACGCCCGGATTTGCCGGAGCGGATATCATGAATGTGTGTAATGAAGCTGCTTTGATTGCAGCCAGAAGAAATAAAAATGCCGTTGATCTGGACGACTTTAATGCCGCGCTGGACCGCGTCATCGGAGGTTTGGAAAAGAAAAACAAACTGATATCCCCGGAAGAAAAGGAGATCATCGCCTATCACGAAGCCGGACACGCGGTATGCGGCTGGTTTTTGGAACATGCTTCTCCCTTGGTCAAGGTGACTATTGTGCCGCGGGGTATTGGTACGCTGGGTTATGCACAATACTTGCCTAAAGAAGAATACATCGTTCGTACGGAGCAATTGCTGGATCGTATGTGTATGACTTTTGGCGGCCGGGCTGCGGAGAAGGTGGTCTTCGGAAAAATATCTACCGGTGCACAGAGCGATCTGGACCAGGTCACCAAAATGGCCTATAGCATGGTCTCGGTCTATGGTATGGATGAAGAGGTAGGTAACGTTTCTTTCTATAGTCTGGCCCAGGATCAGTTCCAGAAGCCCTATTCGGATGGCACGGCGAAATTGATTGACGAGCAGGTTCGAGTGTTGGTACAATCGCAATACCGCCGAGCCATTGCTTTATTGACGGATAAAAGGGACGAGTTGGAAAAACTGGCCCGCACGCTTCTTGAAAGGGAAGTTATCCTGAAAAGCGATGTAGAAAAACTCATAGGTCCGCGTCCCTACGAAGAGAAAAAGCCTTATGAAGGCCATGCTGAGGAAACGGCACATGGTGGTAAAGCGGAAGAAGAAGTGACAGCTGGCTAGGCTCAGGTTCCCTGGGCGATCGTTACGGCAGAGACTTTCACATCTGGACAGGTGAGAAGCAGTTTGGCGCATGCCTCAATGGTAGCACCAGTCGTCATCACATCGTCCACCAACAGGAGATGTTTTCCCATTAGTTCCTTCTGATTTTGCAGTTTGAAAGCGGCGTTAAGCGCTTCCAGGCGATCCAATCGCTTGCGCTTGGTTTGCGTTCCGGTCCAACGGCGGCGAACAAGGTGTTTTTCACTAACGGGTGCGTTCAGATGGGATGCAAGGCGTTGCGCGATAATCTCCGATTGATTGTATCCTCTGATAAGGCGTCTCCTCCAGTGTAAAGGAACCGGTATGATGAGATCAACCGGAGGAAAGTGTTTGCAGGCAGACAGGCGTTGTCCCAACCAATCGCCCGTCATCCGGCCGAGATCCTTTCGTCCATGGTATTTCAAGCGCTGGATAACGTGCTGTCCAATGCCATTTTTCTCATAATACATCAGGGCCATCCCGAAAGTCAATGGAATTCTTCCAGCAAAATGGTCGGTGAATTCATTTTCAGAAAAATTTTCCTGGCCGGTAAATGGTAACTGGTACAAACAGTGGACACAAAAAGGATGCAATTGAGCAGCTGTCCGGCCCCCGCATCCAACACATACCGGCGGGTATAGCAGATGGAGAATCGATTCCTTGAATATACGCAGCCAAAGCATAGCGGGGTAGATTGGATTAGTTATTCGACCGTCACTTCATCCAGATAGATCCACGATCCACTGGATTTCTTACATACATTTGGATTGATGAGACGAATGTAAAGATAGCGAGCGGTGGTATTAAACACCGAAGTACTGTATTCTTTGCGACCAATCCCAGGCGTATTGGATACAGGCGCCAGTTTTTTAAATCCCTGATAATCCCAGCCGTTATTGGATACTTCGAGTCGTACTTCCTGAGGGGCATTAGCGCAGATTTCTTCGTTCTGTAGAAATCCGATTCGTACTTTTTTGATTTTCACCGGTTTTCCAAAATCGATGACCAGTTCAGCATCTTTCGTTTTAAATCCGACCCACTGCGGATCTGAATCGGTGTCGCCGGAGGCGGTGATGCCATCGGTAATCAGTGCCAGGCCGTCGCCCTGGGTTACCCGGTCCGGCGGACTGTCCCATTGGACCTGAGAGAAAAATTGATCCTCCCGGATATTAAATGTAGCGGTTTCACTGGGCCATATTCCAGGAGCAAATGCTTTTACGGCAAGCTTCCCGCCATCGCGGACAATGAAAGGCCTCTTGTAGGCTTTTGACTGCGTCGTAGGTTCTGTGCCATCCAGGGTATAGAAGAGCTGCCCGCGCTCATCCGTACAGGACAGGGTAACTCGTGAAGGTCCATTATCGCGATCACGGGTAACCTGAATGGTTGGCTTGGGCAGGAAGCCCTGGATGTTTTCGATCTTGAGCACATAAATGCCTTGCGGATTAAGCACCTGAGGGAGTATAATCGGGACATTCACCAACAAAACAGAATCCCGCTGCGAATAAGACAATTCCTGTCCGGTTTCCAGTAACGTAACCCGCGTGGAATCAGTGGGTATGACCTGGTTAAGATTCCAATAATTTTTCGGCCATTCGGGGGTAATGGCATAAAGGGTATTGCCATTAGAAGTAAAGAGGAAAACCTTTTTCCGATACCGTTCATTTTCTGGGAAAACCTCTTTAAGAATGTAGTCACTGCTCAGGTAGCGCTGGTCGGACTGAGGTGCTGTGATGCCTGAAGTCCATTGTGCTGTTCTGCGCCATGGACGTGTCCCGTATATGGATTCTCCGTTCAGCTTTAGCCAGGCACCGAGGCCTTGGAGGCGATCTTGCATGATGACCGGAATTTTTCCGTCAGCACGGGGACCTATATCAAGCAGCAAATTGCCGCCTTTGGAAACGATGTCGGACAGCAATAAGATTAAATTTTGTGTGGTGGCGTAATCCTCCAAATCCTCATTGCTGTTGTATCCAAAAGAAATCCCGATCCCCCGGCATTCCTCCCAGGGATGATCGGTATGCATTCCGGATTCGTATTCGGACGTAAAATAACCGCCATGGTGTTGACGGGTTCCTTTTCCCCAGCGGTCATTTACAACTACCTTGTCTTTTACCGGGGATTCATTGTACAGCCAAGCCAACATTTCCGGAGTTTTCCAGGTTTCGGGGGTCTGTTCCCAGTCTCCATCACCCCACAGGATGTCGGGTTCATAATGGTTGACCAGATCTTTGAGCTGCGGTAATAAGTGCTCATCCACATATTTGGTCACATTACCCGCTTTGTACCAAGGGTGAAACCACTCATAGAGCGAATAGTGGATGCCAAATTTCAGACTGCTTTCCTTCGTGGCATCTCTTAAGGCGCCTAATAGATCCCTTTGTGGGCCTACCTCCTGACTGTTCCAGGGGAACCCCCGGTCATTAGCCTGTTCATTTGGCCACAAGGTATATCCGTCGTGGTGTTTGGAGGTAACTACCAGGTATTTGGCCCCGGCTTCTTCAAAGAGCTTAATCCAATCTTGCGGATGAAAATTTTCCGCTTTGAACTGGGCGGCCAGATCATAATAGGTTTTGTTGCCGTATTTCTGGCGGTGGTATTTATAAATCTCGTCGCCCTGATACTGGCCATTACCATAAAGGGTTTTTGTCTCCAGCCAGTATTGATACCATTCAGCATATACTCCTTTTGGCGCCCAGGCAGGTACTGAATAAGGGCCCCAATGGATAAAAATGCCCAGTTTGGCATCCTCAAACCAGGATGGGACAGGGCGCTGATCCAGCGATGACCATTCCGGTTTGTAGGTGGTTTGGGCGCTTGAATAGGATATCAGAAAGAGGCCTGTAACTAGAAGGCTGAATGAAAATTTCATATAAATCACTTCCGTGCAAAATTATCAATTACTTGAGGAGATAACCAATTCATCTTTCATATGTCTTCCCGGGACTAAGAGCGGCATAACCTAATGAACGGTTTTTGCCGGCCGGATTGTGTGTTCCCCGGGTAGTTCGGATGGCCTTTAATCAAACAAATGTTTACTTTTGTGGGCTAATATCCTGTAAGATTTATGAATTTGATCGATGAAGTAAACGCATTGATTCAGGAAGCTGGAGAGGCCGATATCATGAATGCGGAGGCGCTGGAAGAATATCGTAAACGTTTCCTTGGCACCAAAAATATCCTGAAAGGGTACTTTGCCAAGATGAAAGATGTAGAGCCGGAAAACCGAAAGGCTTTCGGCCAGTTGCTCAATGAAGTAAAAAATCAGGCGGAAACCCGATATTCGGAAGTACAGACACTGATTCGACAGGCTACCCGTGTTCAGCATCAGCTTGACTTGACCGCACCTGCTACGCCGATAGCCGCCGGAGCGCGCCACCCGATTTCCTTGATCCTGAATCGCATCGTTGACATCTTTGCCAGAATTGGTTTCATTGTGGTGGAAGACCGGGAGATTGAGGATGACTGGCACAATTTCACCGCCATGAATACGCCAGACGACCATCCGGCGCGGGATATGCAGGACACATTTTACCTTAAAGACAGCAGTACTTATCTGTTGCGCACCCATACCTCATCGGTCCAGGCCCGGGTTATGACACAACGTAAACCACCGATCCGGATTATAGCTCCTGGCCGGGTGTATCGCAATGAGACCATTTCCGCCCGCTCGCACTGTCAGTTTCATCAGGTCGAAGGGCTTTACGTCGATAAAGGGGTTTCCTTCAGGGATATGAAACAAACCTTGTATTATTTTGCCCGGGAGCTCTATGGACCGGAAACCAGAATCCGGTTGAGACCATCCTACTTTCCATTCACTGAACCCAGTGCGGAAATGGATGTTTACTGGGGATTGAAAGATGAGACCGATTACCGGATTACCAAGGGAACCGGGTGGTTGGAAATATTGGGTTGTGGAATGGTCGATCCCGCAGTCCTGGAAAATTGTGGTATTGATCCCAATGTTTATTCGGGCTTTGCATTCGGTATGGGTATCGAAAGGCAGGGGATGCAAAAATACCGGATCAATGATATCCGCCAATATTTTGAAAATGACATGCGCTTCCTGGCGCATTTTGGATCAGCATTCTAAATTATGAAGGTCAGTTTGCCGAAAGGCACCCGCGACTTCCTTCCGGCACAAGCCCGGAAAAGGAAATATTTGTTTTCTCAAATTGAACAGGTCTTCCAGTATTTTGGGTATGTACCTATTGAGACCCCAGTCCTGGAAAATCTATCGACCCTCATGGGAAAATATGGTGAGGAAGGCGATAATCTTTTGTTTAAGGTGCTCAATAATGGAGATTTTTTGGCCAAAGCGGATGCACAAGCTTTGACCGACCGTGACTCCAGCCGGGTGGTATCGGATATCGCTAAACGCGGTCTGCGCTACGATCTGACTGTACCTTTTGCCCGCTTTGTGGTGATGCATCAGCATGAGCTCTATTTTCCGTTTAAAAGATACCAGATCCAGCCGGTGTGGCGTGCCGATCGCCCTCAGCGGGGACGTTATCAGGAATTTTACCAGTGTGATGTCGATGTGGTCGGATCGGAATCGCTGATGTATGAGGCTGAGTTGATCCAGATTTACGATACGGTGTTTCACAAGCTGGGCATTCCGGTTGAGATCCGGGTGAATAACCGCAAGATTCTGGCCGGAATTGTAGAATCCGCCGGTGTCCCGGACAAACTAACCGAGATGACCGTGGCTATTGACAAGCTGGATAAAATTGGAGTCAATGGTGTACTGGAAGAAATGGTCCGGAAGGGTATCCCGGAAGGCAATGCCCTGCACATCCTGAATACCATCCAGTTGGACTGGGATGAATTGGTAAATACCTTAACCCAAACCATTTCAGGTGCAAAAGGCGTCGCCGAACTGGAACAGGTTTGGGAATACCTGGAAGGAATTTCCCCGAACAATCATTTGTCGAAAGACATTCGCCTGGCACGCGGACTGAACTATTATACCGGATGCATTTTTGAAATTGCCCTGGCCACCGATCAGGTCCAGATGGGCAGCCTGGGTGGTGGTGGCCGTTATGCCGAACTCACCGGTGTCTTTGGATTGGACAATATGCCCGGGGTGGGAATCAGCTTTGGGGCGGAAAGGATCTACGATGTAATGGATGAACTCCAGTTGTGGCCGAAGGATCTGGATCGCCAATTGGACCTCTTGGTTTTGGCTATGGATGACGTATGTCACCGTGCAGGTTTTAAATTGGTGAGTGATTTGCGTCTGGCCCACCTGAGGGCTGACTTATATCCGCAGCCGGATAAGTTCAAGAAGCAGATGAAATATGCCGATACACTGGGTGTGCCCTGGGTAGCGATCATCGGCCCCGAGGAGCTTCAGGAGCAAGAAGTGACGTTAAAAAACATGAGCACCGGAGAACAAAGCCGGGTCTCTATCCGTGAAGTGGCCGCCAAAATTCAGTAATCATGGAGCTTTTATCCATACAGGATACGCATACAGCTTTCCAAAAAGGGACGATCACCTGTACGGAATTAGTCCAATATTGCCTGCAAAACATCGAAGCTACCGGATCGTTTAATCTTTACGTTGAAGTTGCTGCCGAAACGGCCAAAGCACAAGCCGCAGCCTTGGACGAAAAGCGCCGGAAAGGCGATGGATATGGTCGACTTGCCGGTGTTGTCTTCAGCATCAAGGATGTGTTGTGCTGGGAAGGTCACCCAACAACCGCTTCGTCAAAAATCCTGCAGGGATACATTGCCCCCTACACGGCTACAGTTGTTCAGCGTTTGCTGGATGAAGATGCGATACTGATTGGCCGGGTACACTGCGATGAATTTGCCATGGGGAGCAGCAATGAAAATTCATGTTACGGCCCTGCATTAAATCCTATTGATCCTGCGTATGTGCCGGGAGGTTCTTCCGGAGCTTCTGCCAGTGCAGTGGCTTTACAGACCTGTCATTTTTCGATAGGGTCCGATACAGGTGGATCGGTCCGGCAGCCGGCTGCATTTTGTGGGGTAAATGGATATAAGCCGACCTATGGCCGGCATTCCCGCTATGGTTTAATTGCTTATGCATCTTCATTTGATCAGGTCGGTTACCTGGTCCGTGATGTCGCTGATCTTCCCGTGCTATTTGAAATCAGCGCGGGAATAGATGATCGGGACGCTACTTCGGTTGATGCTCCATATCACTGGGACCCGCAGTCGGGAGGTGCCGCGAAACGTATTGCCTATCTGGAGGTTCCTCCTGGTCTAATGGACCCCGAAATAGAGAATGCCTACCAAGAGGTCATTAACACCATGAAGGAGGCGGGAATGGATTTGCAGGGATGGTCCTTGTCCCTGGAGTCATTTCTTGTTCCTACTTACTACATTCTGACGACTGCCGAGGCATCATCGAATCTTAGCCGGTACGACGGCATACGATATGGACTGCGAGCGGCTGGAAATGATGTCGAGACCATCGTAGCCAATACCCGCACCAAAGGTTTTGGCAAGGAAGTGAAGAGAAGGCTGATGATGGGCACCTATGTGCTTAGCTCCGGTTATTACGATGCCTATTACCGGAAAGCTCAGAAAGTCAGGGGTATGATAATCCGGGAAATGGACCTTTTATTTCAGCAGGCTGAGGCATTAATCCTGCCGGTTTCTCCGGTTATGCCCTGGCAGGTTGGTGCCAAACTGGATGACCCGGTAGCGGTCTATTATGCCGACATTTTCACCGTACTAGCTAATCTTACCGGCCAGCCCGGTTTGAGTCTTGCCTTGCCCGGATCCAAAGGCCTTTTTCCAAACTCCATTCAAATAATTGGTCCAAGATTTGCAGATGATCTGCTGTTTAAGACGGGACTGAATATTGCACAATTGTTTTGAAGGCAAAACGTTAAATGTGGTAATTATTTGAATTAGTGGAATAGTGAACGTACCTTTGCTGTTCGTTTCCGTTGATATTACACTTTTGTGTAATATGAGAAATTCAGATTGTTAATGCGCTTTATTTGTAGCGTTAAACAAGTTGAATCGGTTTATTTTGTTTTTGAATCCTATGAATATGAAAGTATTTTCAAAATACTTGATATCCCTACTCTTTGTCTTTATCCTGGGATTGACCAACCTTTTGGCGGCTATTCCCTACAACAATGAGGCTGAGCTTGATCGTGATTTGATTCGGACCCGCCTGGAGTCTATTCAAACGCTGGTCGATGCCGATAAAGCCGATATGATCCTGCCCTTTCTTCAGCAATACCTGCTTAAGTATCCTGCATACACGCAGATGTTGATTGGTAGAAGAGTCCTTTACTTTCCCATCTTTGAGAAAGAACTTGCTGCAAATGATCTTCCGCTGGATCTTAAATACATGACGATCATCGAGTCATCTTTAAGACCGGATGCCCGGTCACGCGCTGGTGCAATCGGATTGTGGCAGTTTATGCCCGGAACGGCAAAGCTTAATGGCTTAAAAATCAATCAATTGGTTGATGAACGCAAAGACCCTATCCGTTCCACCGAAGCAGCGGCAAAGCAAATCAAGCACCTCTATGACTATTACCAGGACTGGCAATTGGTTCTGGCAGCCTATAATTGTGGCCCGGGTAACGTGAATAAAGCCATCAAGCGAGCCAATAGCGTCAATTATTGGGATATTCGTCCTTATTTGCCTTCGGAGACCCAGGATTACGTTCCCAAATTTCTGGCGGCTACCTATCTTTTTAAATTTTATTCGCTGCACGAATTGATGCCCCAGTTTCCGGATCTGGATTTACAGATTACCGGTACGGTCAAAGTTCATGACGAATTGACATTCAGCCAGATTAAAGATTGGACCAATTTGGACATCAATGTGATCCGGACCCTGAATCCGGGATTTCGTAAAGATCTCGTACCAGCCAATTACGACGGGTACCAGATCATTTTGCCTAAGCGCGTAATTCCACTGGTTGAGGAAAGCTTGGGAGGTACCGATGAAGCGGATAAACAGGAGGAAAACAACTTTTACAGAGAAAGCAATTACAAAGAAGTTGAGTTTCAAGCCTTGAAAGGTGATGACCTTACCGATATTGCCTCCCATTTTGAAATCAACGATTACAACATCCGTTATTGGAATGAACTGCCTACCAATACCATTGAAAAGGACCAGATGCTTGTCCTATACATCCTGCAGCATCCGGAACAGGAAGTGAGAATGCCCTACCGCATTAACCGTACCATAGCGGTAATGAGTGTTATTCCGACAAGGGATCTGAGCGTCAATGCCTCCCTGGCGAATAACCTGGTAAAGGCCATCAATCAATCACAGAAACCGGTAGTTCTGCCGGTAACCAAGCATGCTGACGTATTTCGGAACAAATATGTCGTTCAGAAAGGTGAATCATTATTGGATATCATTCACCGTTTCCCACAGTTATCACTTGCTAAATTGATGGAAATCAATCAGCTAAAATCCTTCGATCAAGTTCAGCCGGGATTTGCCTTGCTGATCGAATAACCATTACACAGGAAGGGATTAGCTGCCTTTTTTCGTATCGTCGAGTTTCCGCTTGACCGACTCAATTTTTTGGCGTTGGGACTCGATTTCTGACTGCTTGGATTCCTGCTCCTTGACGTTTTGGCGAATATCTTCTTCCGCTTTGGCTATACGAGCCTTGGCAGCCTCAATGTCTTTATAATAACCTTCGTTGCGGCTTTGCAATTGCTTAAGATCCTTTTCCAGCTTAGATAAGGCATCTTCCTCACTATTCAGTTCAATGTTAATCTTTTCCACTTCGGCTTCGTGGGCAAAGGATGACATCATACTTTCCAGTGCCTGGAAAGATTCAGGATTGTCGGCAGGATTGATGAACCCGGTACCCCCATCTGCCCAGGTGGAGACCGTTACATATTTGCCGGTTGATTCAATGGTTGTGTACAAATCAATCGGTGTGGAAGGGCTGATGGCAGAAATGGTGGCGTCATCGGCAAACCACTCTTTGGATTTGCGGTCCTTCTTGATGGATTTGGTGTATTGCTTCATAAAATTGCGCCACCATTGTTCTACCTGACGCTCATCTACATCGTAGATGTCAATGGAAGCAGCTACCTGTACGCCTTTGCTCATCACTTTATCTGCGGACATGACATCCTGTCCACGAAGAAAGCTGGTTGAGGCTAGCAGTAAAAGCGAGAAGATCATTTTAGTTTTCATCTGGAGATTCGTTTATTCAAGGTTAATAATGCGTTCTGGTGTTCAAAAGTTTCTTGATTATTGGACGGTGCATTGGGAAATTCGTCACGACCCAAGTAAGTTAATGAATCCATTTCACATCTAGAATTTCCAATTTCAGCCTTAGTCGATAAAACCCGACTGGTCATAGAAAATGTGCTATATGGCTTGAATTTGCTCGTATTTTCAACTTGTTCACAAATTCGACAGGCATGAATATCCTTGAGTTACAAGGGGTGAGTAAATCATTTGGAGATTTCCGGGCAGTCAATACCGTTGACTTGCAGATTCCCAAAGGCATAATATTTGGTTTGCTGGGACCTAATGGAGCAGGCAAGACCACCATGATCCGGATGATAACTGGTATCACCGGTCCGGATGAAGGCCGCATCCTGATTGATGGAACGCCCATCCATGCAGACCATATCCGCGACATTGGCTATATGCCGGAGGAGCGGGGTCTTTATAAAAAAATGAAAGTGGGCGATCAGCTGATTTACCTGGCTCGCCTGAAAGGTATGCCCCGAAAGGAAGCCAAAGATCGTATCCGGAATTGGATGGAGCGATTTCAGATTTCGGATTGGTGGGAGAAAAAGATTGAAGAACTTTCCAAAGGGATGCAGCAGAAGGTACAATTTATCGCTACGGTTCTACACGATCCTAAATTACTGATTCTGGATGAACCTTTTTCCGGCCTGGATCCCATCAACACCAATCTGATCAAGGATGAAATTCACCGCATGAATGCGTCCGGCACATCGGTCATTTTTTCAACCCACCGGATGGAACAAGTGGAGGAGATCTGTGAGCAAATTACCTTGGTGAATAAAGGGAAACTGATACTTACCGGAACCATGACGGGATTGAAGGACCAGTTCAAAAAAAATATTTTCAAAATTGTTTTTGACGGGTCAATGCCCAGCGTGGTACCTGCTAAGTATGAGATCCTGGATGAACAGCGGGACTGGGTTAAGGTAAAATTACAGCCTGAGCAGGACTCCAATGCACTACTGGCTCAGTTCATGCAAGCCGGGTGCCAGATCCGACTCTTTCAGGAAGTGCTTCCCACATTGAATGAAATATTTATCGAACAGGTAGGCGAGGCCAATCGGCAATCGGCATAATAAAATATCGGAACCATGAATTTTCAAAAGATCGGGCTCATCATTCGCCGGGAATATGTCACCAGGGTCATGAAGAAATCCTTCATTTTGCTGACGTTGCTGACACCCGTGTTGTTCCTTCTCTTTATCGTGATTGCTTCGCTCATCTTTGCCTATGAAGGCGATGAAAAGAAAATAATTGCGGTAGTGGATGAATCGGAAATGCTGAATAAAGCCATTCCGGATGCAAAAAACATTTATTTCAAATTTCCCCAGGAGTCCCTGGAACAACTAAAATCCGAAGTTAAGGAAGGTAAATACGATGGTGTCCTCGTTTTACCACCCATCCAGGTGTCTAACAAGGAGTACGTGCCCCAATATTTCTCGGACAAAAGGCTTCCCCTTACGCTTGATGAAACCGTTAAAGACGTAGTGCGCAGTAAGGTTCGTGATTTCAAGCTCAAAGCCATGGGCATTACGGCGGAAGAGATGGACCGGCTGGATACCCGCATCCAAATCAAACCGCAGTCCATCACAGATAAGGGAGAAAACACAAGTGCTTACTCGAACATCATAGGTGCGGCATTGGGCTACATCATGACTATCCTGATGTTCATGATCACGATTGTATATGGCTCCTTTGTGATGCGGGGTGTTTTTGAGGAAAAGGTAAACCGCATCAATGAATTGATCATTTCATCGGTTAAACCCATGGAATTGATGCTGGGCAAAATAATCGGTATCGGGGGAGTCGGACTCACTCAATTCGGAATCTGGGCGATCCTGATGCCGATCGTGGTGATGA
Source organism: Lewinellaceae bacterium (assembly GCA_020636355.1). Taxonomy (GTDB): domain Bacteria; phylum Bacteroidota; class Bacteroidia; order Chitinophagales; family Saprospiraceae; genus JAGQXC01. Next base: position 216,496 of record JACJYB010000007.1, read on the forward strand.
TTGGTCAACTGCTGGTACCCGGGGCAGCGCAAAATCCACCACAGATGAACCCGGAAATGATGAATCAGATCTCCGAATTCGATTTTGGGATGGTCATCAATGAAATTTCCAATCAAAACTGGCTATTAATCTTGCCTGCGCTGATATTCTATTTCATCGGCGGCTACTTGTTGTACGCATCCCTGTTTGCCGCCATAGGTTCGGCGCTGGGGGATGACATGAACGAAGGTCAATCGCTGACCCTTCCGGTTATGCTGCCGGTGATTTTATCGTTCTATATAGCTATGAGCATCCTGCGTTCACCGGACAGCAGCCTGGCGTTCTGGACTTCACTGATCCCATTCTTTTCCCCGATTGTTATGCCAGCCAGACTGGCATTCAATCCACCTGTATGGCAAATCGGACTATCACTGGTCCTGCTCTTTCTGGGGGTTTTGGCAAGCATATGGGTGGCGGCCAGGATCTACCGGGTCGGTATTCTGATGTATGGGAAGAAAGCGAATTTCAAGGAACTCTGGAAATGGATCTCCTACCGGGGATGAGAAAGTGTACCTTTTTATAGTCTTATTTTTATTTAGATTAAATCTAATTAAGTACATTTGACTTCGTAAAAACGCAGTCTTATGTTTGTTGCCATTAATTACATCACGTGCCAGGAAGAATACAAGCCCAGATTTGAGTCGCTTTTCTTATCCCGCGCACATGCGATTGATCGTATGGACGGCTTTATTAAAATGGAGGTACTCAAACCTGCCGACCAATCCGCCGATTATCTGATCGTAAGCCATTGGGAGAATGAAGCATCCTTCAAGGATTGGACCGGATCTCCAGAATTCCGGGAAGGCCATCAGCGAGGATTTAAAGATTTGGAAAAAGCCAAGGCTTCCGGTACCGAACCCCCAATGAAGAGTACGTTTAAAACGTATCAAGTGCTTACGGTATGACCCCTGAGCGCAGTTACAAAACCTGGCTGAAACGCGTCGGGGTGGCCGGGTTCTTATTTTTTCTTATTAAAGGATTGGTCTGGCTGGCAATCTTTTTTGGGTTGGGTAAACTGTTCAGTTAACAAGAAGCTTTTTCATAATACCTGCCAGCCATTCTCAGGACATTTTCGGAAATGTTATCTTCAGAGCCGATTATTCCGGTTATGTCAGCATTTATTGATTTCACGGAGATTGTACATGCAGCTTGGTTGGCTTACGATAACTCCCGGCAGATCATTCGGATTACCGACATCAGTGCCAAAGTGTCGACCAATCATGTTTATCGCATTCAATTCTCCGACCACAGCATCATTATTGCAAAACTCTCCTATTTCGGAAAGTATGAGCATTTTGTGGAGGACCACACCATCATCAATGCCCTTTCCAACAATCTGCCGGCACCCTTTGAAAACCTGTTAGCCAGGTCCCTGATGAAAGGGAATCACTTGTTTGTCTACCGACATGAGGATGCACTGCTTAATGTCTGGGTCGTATTTTACCGGCCAATCAAAATTAAAAAGCGCTTGCCTCGTCGATTGAATGCCGAACAAATTCAAGGCTTGGGTGAGCAGATGGCCTTGTTTCACAAAGCCTGTCATCAAATACGGCATACTTTGCCAAGATCGTCTAAAACGTTGCATTGGGATATAAACCACTTGCTGAATACGTTGAAAACGGAAATGGGAAGCTATGAGCACCGGATGCAGCACGACATCATCCGCAGACAATGCGACCTCTTTTTCCGGCATTATGACGAGCTAAAAGCAGACGAGTTGGAATCCATCCCCGTATTTGTGGATTGGAACATTGGCAACTTTTCAGTTTCCTCCTCCTTCAAATTGTTTTCCAGGTGGGACTATGACTGGTTTCGCATGGGATCGCGGATGTTGGATTTTTATTTTCTGGCCCGGGTTTGCTCCTCCATCGGAGACCGGACAGTGTTCAGCTATTACATCGATCCCCTGATGGAAGAGCGGTTTCTGATATTCTTAAAGGCCTATCATGCGGTATTTCCGCTGACGGAAAAGGAAGTGCGCTTCCTCAAAGAAATTTACCGTTTTTTCATTCTCAATTATGTGATTAAGGACGGTCGATACTTCTTTCATGAACTCTTTGCTACCAAATTGCAAAAGGAAGCCTATGACATTTACCTTCCTTCCATAGAAGCCCGTTTTAATCCGGATGTTTTATTAAAGGCGCTTCAATTGTAAATTTGTCTGATGCAGGAGACCAGATTCATTCACATAGCTCAACAGTATAAAGCGGTCTTTTTTGATTCCTATGGCGTACTGAAGAATTATAAAGGACTCATTGAAGGAGCTCAGGCCACTCTGAACCACCTGCGGGATCGTGAAATCTCGATCCGGGTGCTTACCAATGATGCATCCCGAAGCCAGGAACAACAAGCAGATAGTTTTGCCCGCTTGGGATTGTCTGGCATCCACCCGGATGAGATTGTTACCTCCGGGATGATGGCAAAACATTTTCTGGAACAAAAAATCCGTGAGGGTAAGATCGCATACCTCGGTACGGAAAACTCGGCTCAATACATATTGCAATCCGGGTTAGAACACATCGCGGTACGCGATATCGATCTGGAGGACCTGGATGCCATCTCTGCATTCGTATTTCTCGATGACGAAGGTTTCGACTGGAATATTGACATCAGCAAGACCGTTAATATCTTGCGCCGAAAAGTGATTCCGGTCATTGTTGCCAATTCAGACCGGGTATATCCGGTTTCGCGCAACGATGTTTCTATCGCCACAGGAGGAATAGCCGAACTTGTGGAGAATATGCTGAATAAGAAATTCATCCATTTTGGTAAACCGGATAGCCAAATGTTTATCTATGCCTTTGACCAGCTCAATCGCTCGGTCACCGTGGCAAAAGAAGATATACTGATGGTCGGTGATACCCTGCATACGGATATTCTGGGAGGTAACCGCTTCGGGCTGGACACCATATTGGTCTTAAGCGGCAATACGCGCAAAGAAAGTGCAGCCAATTTGATTGAATCAACGGGAATAATTCCTGATTACATTTGTCCTTCTATTGCGCTTTGAGCGCTGTGGGCTATAAAAAGCGTAATCCCGACAGGACCAACCGGCCATTAAACACATGTACCTCAGCGAGTAGTGGCCGATGGTTTCGCATATGTTCCCGGTAACGCACCTCCATTTCCTGGGCTTGGGATTCTTCCACGTACCACCGGGATATTGGTAACCGGATCATAACCCGGTAACCATCCTGCCGCTGTACGAAATCCGCAATGATTACCTTGCAATAATCTCCCTGGGGAATTGAGGTGGATATTTGATCTATGATGGATGAACCATCTGCCTGATGTATAAAATGGCCATAGACTGTTTGATCGATTTCCCAATCCGGTAAAGCAGCATAGGAAGAATCTTCAATAGCAAAATGCAGGGTGAGGTATTTACCACGAAACGGATCCGTCGGATCAACCGGAGCACAGGCCAGAAAATGTTTTTCACCGTGCGCAAGCACCCTCCAATTATTCCAGATCGTCGAAAGAGGCACAATCAGCTGAATTCCCAATGCAGCGATCAACAAAGGAAAAGTCCAAGGAGGCCACTTAAATTCCATCTTTTTTCCTTTTGATGATCCAATAATTGGCTGCGAAAAAAAGAATTCCCATAATGGTAAACAGCAATCCCCGCACGATAAAGCTCCAATTGGTATCAAAGAAACGGCAGCAAATCAGTAGCAATATAATTGCCAATCCCCGGTTGACTTCGGCTAAATGATTGCCTCGCCACCCTTGTAAGATTGAATAAACGCCCAGGCCCAAAATCAAAGCATTAAGAATGGCTGTGCCCCATAATGCAGGCACCTGGAACATCAAACATAAACTTACGAGAGCCGGGACCCATTTTAATACCATTTCCCGTTGTATATATCCGGATTGGTGCCGGCGGAAAAACAGAGCGAGGTACAAGACGCCAGACGCCACAAGAAACCAAAAAGAAGAGCTGGAAACAGGCGGTAAATATTGGCCATGCCATTTAGGCCATTGCTCCCAAAATGGCTTAAAGCTAAAAATGAAAAGCAAAAGCCATAAGCCCAACGATCCTATCCAGCGAAAGGATTCACGAAACCAAGGGAGAATACTCCATTGACCAAGGTCAGCCAAATGCAGTAATAATCCAGTCCAAAAAAGATAGATAAGCCAGGTGCCCGCGGTAAAGGGATAAGTTAAATTACCAAGCAAAATGGTGAGGGAAAGTAATAAAAGTCCGTGTGACCACCGAAACCAGGTTACGGTCTGCAGACGCCGGATACCCCAAATGTACGCGGGCAGCCAGAGTAACAAAAGCCACCAGTAATTGGATAACCCACGGCCTTCGTATCCGGTCAGGATACCATACCAGGTTATGCCAATTAAACCGAGATAAAAAACAGTAAGTGATGGAACCAGATAAATCAATGGCAGGGCGAGCAAAATCCAGACTAGTAAAAATTCAGGCAATTCACCCGGCAATTGGAATATCTGACTGATCATTGCCAGGCCCGCGCCCAGTGCGAAAACCAGGAAAGTACTACTGCTTTCTCTCCAGGTACTTCCAGGTGAATGTTTGCGAACTCCATAAATCAACAGTAATTGACCCAAGACAACCGGAATTAATGCACAGGCCGTCTGCCATCCGGGACTAAGCCATTCCCAATTGTGAGCGACGATCAGAATGATTCCCAGCCCGGTCAATAATGACCCGATGACTCCAAAAATTAACAACAAGGGAACAGGACGATCCGGTGATTTATCCTGATAATATTGTCGGATACGATCCGCTGTTGCAGCGTCTATTATGCCAGCCTCCTCCAATTCACTCAATGCCCTTATGACCGGCTTCATAATAGGGGGATCAGGTCCAGATGTGTTGGATCATGTAAGCGCCCATACCAGCCAGGTAACCCAGTAGGGCCAATAAGGAAATTCGTTTTAGATACCAGATGAAATCTATTTTCAAGATACCCATCATGGCAACTCCCGCGGCAGATCCGATGATCAATACACTTCCACCGGTTCCTGCGCAATACGCCAGCAAACTCCAGAAAATGTGATCCGGAGGAAACTCTGTCATGGAATACATTCCCATAGCCCCTGCCACCAGGGGTACATTATCCACAATTGCGGACAACAAACCGATGATCATGTTGATCAGGTAAATATTCTTAAGGGTCTCTTCCAGGAAAACAGCCACATGCTGAAGAAACTCTCCGGTTTCCAAAGCAGCTACGGCCAATAAGATTCCGAGGAAAAAAAGTATGCTCGGGGTATCGACCCGGCGAATGACCGAACTGACCGATAGATGGCCTCGTTCTACTTTTTTACCCATATGCAATAGGTCCGTCAGGATCCACATAAATCCCAAGCTGAGTAACATGCCCATAAATGGAGGCAGATGGGTAAGATTCTTAAAGATAGGAACGAACAACAAGGCGCCAATACCGCACCAGAATACCAGTTGTGTTTCCCAGTTTGAAATCAATTCGGACGTTTGTTTTTTCTTCGGCTCACCGGATGCTTCCGCTTTGGATTTGGCAGGACTGATCTCGCCTCGGAATGTAAAGGACATAAATAGCAAGGGAACAATAATGCAAACCAGGCTAGGAATAATTAACGCTTGTATTACATGCAAGGCGCTGATTTGTCCGCCGATCCATAACATAATGGTCGTGACGTCCCCGATGGGGGACCAGGCGCCCCCGGCATTCGCAGCGATGATGACAAAACCGCCCATGATCCACAAGTCTTGCTTTTCATGAATCAGTTTTCGGATCAATGTTGCCATCACAATGGTGGTGGTCAGGTTATCAAGTAATGCGGAAAGAAAAAACGTAACAAGCGAAATTATCCACAAAAGCTTGACCTTATTAAGGGTATTGATTTGTTTGGTGATGATCCGGAAACCATCGTGAACATCAACCAGTTCGACAATGGTCATGGCAGCCAGTAAGAAAAACAGAATACTGCCGATATCCCCCAGATGTTCAAGCAATGCATGTTCGATACCTAATTGATCCATATCCGGGACCAGGGGCGAACCAAACAAGATGAGCCATGTCCACAATACAACCGCCGTAAGTACAGCCGAAGCTGACTTATCAATCTTGATCACATGTTCCAGTGCGATAAAGACATATCCTATTACGAATAACCATACCATGATTGAAAGTTAAACATTCCCACAATTAAGCAAGTAGTTTTCAACGATTAGGCTGCATTGGATGATTAAAAAAATTTTCCAAGGCTCTATTTTAGGAAAGACCGGACTCTAATGAATGATCGGGCAACGCACCCTTTGACCGCTTGGTCCAGCTGACAAACCATTTTTATTGCCAAAGACCAAAACGTAATTTTACCGGATGATACTTTTTTTCTTCACCACCTTACTTCAGGTTAATGGCCTCTTGCCGGCACACGCCATTTATTTGGGGGTCATAGACATGAATTTGGGTCAATCCCGATGTGAAATCGAAATAAAGGTCTTTACTAATGATCTCGAAGATGCGCTGACCAATGAATTTCAGCACCGGGTTCCGCTTATCGGAAAAGATCTGGAACCGGTAAAAGAACAGCTTACAACCTATTTTACGCATCACTTCAATTGCTCAGATCCTAATCGCAACTATCCATTGCAATGGGAGGGTTATCAGGCGGAAGGAGATGCCACCTGGTTGCGATTTTCCATGCCAATTCCAAGTGAAGAAACCAGCCTGACGATCCGGGGTGATTTTCTGATGGAGTTGTTTCCTACTCAAATCAATGTACTGAAGATAAAGCGGGATCCTGATGAATCACCGGCAGCGATGGCCCGGCTGACAAAAAACAATCCGGTCTACCAACTGCAACTAATTCACAGGCATTAAGTCAAGCAGGGACTGGACGGTCACGCTGATTCCGGTGATGAGACTTTTTTCGATTGCAGGATAATAATAGGGTGAGTGCAAACCGGGCAGATCGGACCGCTCCAATCGTTCGTCCGGCACTGTGCCCAGCCAACAAAGCACAGTAGGCACCTGCTCGGGTGTTTGGCCGTACCTGGAAAAATCTTCGCCAATCATCAGTGGTTCGGTTTCCGCAACCAGTTCGCTGCCGATGGTCTTGGCAGCAGACAATCGCAATTGATCTACCAGGTCCGAGTTGTTAAAATTTGCGGGCGTATAGACATCCGGGATGGTTACCACTGGCATTTTATCTTCCGGTAGTCCTGCGGCCAATGCCGTTCCATAAGCTATTTCCTTGATGCGTCGGTGTACCAATTGACGGACCTCTTCCTTAAAGGTGCGGACGGTGAGCAGTAAGGTGACTTCGTCAGGAATGATATTATGAACCGTACCTCCCTTAATGGCGCCTACGGTCACAACGGCAGATTCTGTGGGAGGCACAGACCGGCTGACTATCGTTTGCAAATCCATGACCATTTCCGCCGCAATGACAACCGGGTCAATAGACATGTGGGGAGAAGCACCATGGGCGCCAACTCCGAATATCCGGATGTCAATGGACTCGGTATTGGCCATGGTAAAACCTTTGCCATAACCCATTTGACCTGCCGGTAAGGTGGGATTGCAATGGATACCGATCCCATAATCAGGCACTCCGAAACGATCATACAGACCAGCATCCAGCATCATTTTTGAACCCTGGCCGATTTCTTCCGCAGGTTCACCGATCATCATCAACGTACCACGCCACTGGCTTTTTAATTTTACCATAGTCCGGGCTACGCCCAGCCAGGTAGTCATATGCATATCGTGTCCACAGGAATGCATGGTACCTACGGTGGTCCCATCCTTGACGATTTCCACGGAACTGGCGTAGGGCAATTCTGTTTTCTCATACATCGGCAAAGCATCCATGTCGGTCCGGTAAAGAATCTGCGGGCCATTGCCATTGCGAAGCAGGGCCACGATTCCGAACCCTCCTACATTTTCGGTGACTTCAAAGCCAAGTTCGCGCATGGTTTCCGCCAGCTTCCGGGAAGTTTGGTCTTCTTGCAGAGAGATTTCTGGATGTAAGTGGAGGTCCTTATAAAAGGAAGACAAATAATCAAGGTCTCCCTGAATCATTTCCTTGATGGCTTCCGGGCTTACCGGCATACTAGCGGCCCAACTCAACACCATTCCAATACTCAAGAGCCATCCTTTCCACATGATGATTGTTTTTCGGTTAATGGACTAAGGTAATGATTTCTGTTGCCGGTCCAAAACCACAAACGATCAGTTGTCGATGGAATAAACGTTTTGCATCTGTTTACTTAGGACGGAAGCCGGAGTAATGCGCAGAATGGTTTTAAGCAGAGGCTGCCCGAGCGGATGATGGGCTAATTTTCCCATGCGCCAGGAATTATCTACAATGTAATCAACCTTTTTCCTTCGGATCTTTTCAAAATTCGCGTATGCCTGCTCGGGATTGGATTCCATTTTAAGTGCATTGCTAAAGTGGTAAGCATCCTCCATTCCCTGAGCAGCGCCCTGACCCATATTGGGCGTGGTTGCATGGCCGGCATCACCCAGCAGGCAGACGCTGCCCTTATGCCAGGTTTCCAGCCGCTTCAAATCATAGAGGTCACCCCGAAAAATTTTAGAGCCGGGAGTGGCTTGAAGAAGCTGATGAACCGGTTCGCCAAAATCTGCAAATTTCTGCCTCAGAAACCCGATGACTTCACCCGGAGGATCTGATTCCCCTGCAATGGAATCCTGTACGGCAAACCAATAAACTTCATTAGCCGCAATGGGCGTAAAGCCAAATCGTTTGCGGTACCCCCAGGCTTCCATGGCTGCGTCTGTCCATGGTTCGGGAAGGGTCATTTGCGCTACGCCTCTCCAGCAAGTTTGTCCGGAATACCTTAACGGACGGTCCGGGAAGAGCTGCTCGCGAACCTTCGAGAGCAGGCCATCGGCACCGACGAGGTGCGTCCCTTCAACTTCCTGGTTGGCAAATCGGACCCGGATGGATTCTGCACCTTCCCGGAATTGCTGGAAGGTGTTGCCCAACGATTTTTTAGAATCCGGGACATGGTTGTATAATATTTCCTGGAGCCTGGCCCGGTGGATTGCAACAAGTTGGCTGCTATCGGTATGGAAGGTGCCATCAATGGAAGGTCGGATGGATTGCATATGCCGATTGGCGATGCTTACTTCTGCGATCATTTTGCCAGCGCTGCGCACTTCATCTCCAATACCAATCCAGTCCAGCACCCGCTGAGCATTTGGTGCCAGCCAAATTCCGGCACCCACTTCTGCCAGGTAAGGAAACCGTTCGTACACATGGTAGGAGATGCCTAATTTTTCCAGGGATAAGGCAGTAGTTAATCCGGTTAAACCGCCACCAACGATAATAACATGCATTTTTTGTAAGTTTAGGACAAATGTACTAAATAATTGTTTTTAGGTCAAGCGTACTAAATGAATACCCGGGAAAAAATACTGGACCAAGCCAGAAGATTGTTTAATGATCGTGGGCTTACGACCATTACCATGAGGCACATTGCGGAAGCACTGGGCATCAGCCTGGGCAACCTCACCTATCATTTCCAGAAAAGGGAAGATCTGGTTATGGCCATTTACCAGGAGCTAGTGACTAAAATGAACAGCGTCATGGAAGAATTGATGCATGAGAAATCTGCATTTGTTCAAATCCATCGTGGTGCGCTTCGGTCGATGGAAATGTTCTACGAATACCGGTTTTTTCTTATTGACCTGGTCTTCATCATGCGTAACTATCCGGAAATACAAAGGCATTACATGCGGCTGCAAGTACAGCGTGAAATACAGTTTCTGGCATTATTTACCCAGTTGCAAAAAGCAAGCTGGATGCGAAGAGCCCAAATTCCCATGGAATACGAGCATCTATACCGGAGGATGCAAATACTTGGCGATTACTGGATCTCTTCAGCGGTTTCCCTGGAACTTGATCAGACACCAGATTTTATTCGTCGCTACCACCGAATAATGATGGAATTGATCTATCCTTACCTAACCGAACAGGGTCGTGAAGCTTTTGAAAAACTGAATACGGAATCTGTTTGAGATCATTTGTTTTGTGGTGAGGAATAAGTAAGTTGGCTTTTTCCGGATTAAAAAAATAGGGTTATGCGTAAAGTTATTCTTGTCCAATGGATGTTATTACTGGCCATGAATTCAATGGCCTGGTCACAGGAACCTGCGGACTTTCCGGTCCGGGGATTTTGTATTGGTGCACCTTCCAGCGATCAGGTCCCGGAATTCATCCGGATGATCCATGAGATTCTGGCTCCCGGACGGGTTAATACCCTGGTCCTTCGCATCGACTACAACTATGCTTTCACCTCCCATCCGGAATTACGCGTAGAATCACCCTTGAGCTTTGCCCAGGTAAAATCAGTGGTTGCGGCATGCAAAGAGGAGGGCATACGGATCATTCCACAAATAAATTTGCTGGGGCATCAATCCTGGCACAGTACTCCCGGTCGATTATTAGCAGTTTATCCGGAGTTTGATGAAACCCCTCAGGTAGCATTCCCGGAAATATATGTCTGGCCGAACGATGACCAACTCTACTGCAAGAGTTATTGCCCGCTTCATCCGGAGATCCACGCCATCATTTTCGATCTGATTGATGAGCTGGTTGAGGTATTTGAAGCGGATGCTTTTCATGCGGGAATGGATGAGGTCTTCTACCTGGCGGAAGAACAATGTCCCCGGTGCAACGGTCTGGATCCGGCAGAACTGTTTGCCGGTGAGGTACGAGCAATCCATGAGCATCTGGCCCAAACCAATAAAGAATTGTGGATCTGGGGAGACCGCCTGATCGATGGCAAACTGACCGGCATTGGCATGTGGGAAGCTTCTATGAACAATACCGCCCGGGCCATCGATATGATTCCCCGGGATGTGGTTATTTGCGATTGGCATTATGAACAGGCCATACCAACAGCAGCCTATTTTGCCAGCAAAGGATTCCAGGTTATTACCTGTCCGTGGCGGGAACCACGGGTAGCCGAGACGGAGGCTCAGATGACGCAAATGTTCCGTGCTTCAAGCCCAGAACCCATGGCCGGTAAATATTTGGGAATGATGCAAACGGTATGGAGCGGCGCATCGGGATTTTACCAGGAGAGCAAGAAAGAAATTCCGGAAACGGACGAAAATGGTCGTAGCGTCGTCATGACTTTTCGGGCATTGAGCAAATTGTGGTAGCCATTACCCCAGGCAATAGCCATAAAACGATTCCGTGAAATCCAGGTGAATTCCTCTGGCCATTTCCGGATCAAGTGGCCCGTAAAGCCTAAAAGTTCTTGGTCGCTTATGCTAGAACCAGTGTGCCCCGTATTCCTGGAAAGGATAAGGTGTCTGCAATAAAATCAACAGAATAGCCAATAAGTAATACCAGAAGATGCGGTTCCACCCGCCGGGAGTATCCAATTGCTTCTTGGCTCGGGAAAAGCCAACGGAAATCAGAATAATGGCCAAAACCATAGAGATCGCGTGCTCAACCGTAAAAAAACGGGCTAATGGATTGGACATGGTATCTGTCCCAAAATGCACCTTGGAGCTCACAAAATATAAGATCAAACCCAACAATAACTGAATGTGCGCAGCGATCATCGTCCATAACGGAAACTTCCTGTGTCTGGTGAGTATGTAGTTGGATTTCTGGCGGATTTGAACCCCGGCCTGAATGATTGCTACGATTACCAGGATAAGAACCACCCAGCGCCAGCCGGAGTGGAAATGTCTGAGTATTGTATAAAAAGTCATCGTTTCACGGTTTGCAAACTAAAGATACGCTTCCGGAAATGCTTCCAAAACTGGAATGTCAAAAACATATACCTTTGCAACCACAAAATATCAATAAAGATGCAATTAGCTCTTCGCCGATTTTTGTTGCCGGGATTTTTGTTCGGAATAATTTTTACACTCACCGGTCAATCAGGCATTCAATTTACCGAAGGGACCTGGGATGAAGTACGCTCCAAAGCCCTGGAGGAAAATAAAATGATCTTTATGGATGTCTATACCACCTGGTGTGGACCCTGTAAGCGGATGAGTCAGAATGTTTTTACCGATCCGCAGGTTGGCGTGTTTTTTAATCAGCATTTCATCAATTATCAAGTCGATGCAGAACGGGGTGAAGGGATAGGATTGTCCAACCAATACCAGATCGGAGCCTACCCCACGATGCTATTCGTGGATTACAATGGCCAGCTGATCCATAAAATGACCGGGTACCGCCCTTCAGAACCATTTCTGGATGAAGCGATGAGCGTAGCGGATCCCCAGCATGTTCCCGAAATTGCCCAGAAATACAAAGAAGATTTATCCTACCAGCGTATGCTGCTGCAGCAGGAGAAGGAAAAACAAAACTTCATGGCCACCCTCCAGAAAAACCCCACATTCGCCATCACGTATCAAAAGTATGCGCTGGGGGAACGAAATCCGGAATTATTAAGCAGCTACATCCTCCAGCGGGAAGAGCTGAAATTAAGGGACACCAATGTCTGGAAAGAGATTGCACCTTACCTGGATACCGTACAACATCCGGATCTCGCCGTATTTGCTTCGCGTTCATTGTGGCGGAAAGAGGTTAAGGACGGGCCCCTGGAGCAGGAACTGACCTACCTCAGTCAGATGAGTTCTCCCGAAAAATTCAGTTTTGCCGGCAGGACCTGGTACGATGCGGTGCGCGATGACCTTCTGGAACAAGTGCAGCTTGCGGCTAACAGTAAAGACAGCGCCCTGGCTGTTGCTACCTGGGATCATTTACAAGCCTGGTCGGAAGGTTTTGAAAAGTCACAGCAGGAAATCCATCAGCTGATCCGGGACAGTAAAATAAACTACGCAGAGGAAACAGGTAATTTGAAAACCTTACAATCGTTGGTCCGGATGGAAATTCCGGATTTACACATTCGGTATGATTCTGCAGCGGACGTGACGCGAAAACGTGAAATCCTGCGCGAAGCGGTTGATCTCTTATTGACCTATCAGGGATTTGAAACCGATAAATCCATTTTTGCTGACGGCCTTGCCCTGGCAGAGCAAGTATTAAGCTGGGAACAACACCCGGATTCCTATGCAGCCGTTGCATTTTTCCAGTTTCGCCTGGGAGCATCCAATGAAGCGAATTTAACGGTACGCGATGGTATGATTTTAGGGAAGCGGAATGGCCTCGATACGTCCTTGCTTTTTAAAATTTTTGCCAAGGAAAAGCCATAATTCCTGGTTGACAGCGGGCCCGTCAGACATCTTTTTTGCGTTCCCAATAATTTTGCTCCTCCACTTCGGAAAGCAGATCCAGGTAATTGCCATAGCGAACTTCACTGATAATCCCCGCCTCCACGGCGGCTTCAACAGCACATTTCGGTTCTCCCCGGTGCAGACAATTGCTGAATTTACAATCCTTGGAAACTTCGAATATCTCACGGAAGTTATGCGCTACATCCAATAGTTCAAGGTGATTGAATGACAGTGTTTTGATGCCCGGCGTATCAATAATGTAACTCGTGTCATCCATAGAGAACATTTCAGCAAACGTGGTTGTATGCTGGCCCTTTCCTGAAAAATCGGAAAGTATCTGTGTTTTGAGGTCCAGGTCAGGCAATAGGGCGTTCAAAACACTGGTTTTGCCTACCCCGGACTGGCCGGCTATCAAAGTAGTCTTGCCATGTAATAAATCCTTGAGTTCCCGGATACCAGTCTTCTGGGTTGCGGAAGTTTTTACCACCTGATAACCAATTCCCTGATACACATCTTCCAGGTATTCCAGGACCTGAAAATCAGCACTTTTATAGAGATCGATTTTATTGAAAATTAGAATCACCGGGATATCATAGGGTTCGGTCATCATCAAAAACCGGTCAATGAAACCGGGCTTGAGTTTCGGGTGGCGAATGGTCACAATGAGGCAAGCCTGATCAATATTGGCAGCGAGGAGGTGCAACTGATGTTTGTTATGGGGAGATTGACGGACCACATAATTGGTGCGGGGATGGATATGGCGAATGGTCGCAACCGCCTCTTCCTCCTCTCGTTCAATGTCCACCAAATCACCGACAGCAACCGGGTTTGTCAGATCCAGGTCATGAAGCCGGAATTTACCCTGAATGCGTGAATCCAGTGTTTCACCTGAGCCTACACGGACACTGTACCAACTTCCGGTAGATTTTATCACGGTACCAATTTCGGTCATAGTTGCACGAGTGGTTTTAATTTGATGGCACGACTCAGCGCGGATAAGGTATGCGGATGATGAATCATTTGAAAAGCCATAACGGCGATCCGTTCAACTGGTACCAACTGGATCTGGATGTCTTCAGCTGGTTCCGGAGTAGGACTGGTGGATGGGGATGCCTGGTAGGCAACAAAATGATGTACTTTGCTGTCCATAAAAACCGGGTTGGAATAACAATAACCCAGGTAAGACCATTCTTTTGCCGAATAACCGGTTTCTTCGAGTAATTCCCGTTGTGCTGCCTGCAAGGGTTCTTCCCCGGAGTCAACCATGCCACCGGGAATTTCAAGAGAACGATCACGGGAGCCAAATCGGAAGATGTCAACCAGAACGACCTCAAGATGATCGGTAATCGCCACGACATTAGCTGAATCCTGAGCTTCCAGGATCGAGGCTACGAATTGCTGATCACCATGACGAAATAAGTCTTTGCGGACCTTGAACATCCTGAGATCTTCTCCCAAGGTCGATTTTTCAAAAGTCCACTTTGATTTTTCGGACATCTTCAGGATGTTAATTTGGTGATTGGTGCATTTGCTTCGTGAATGGCTGCCGATAATTCGAGAATAAGCCCGGGGTCTTCTTCGATGGCATTCCCTACCACCAGCAGGTTTGCCCCGGCTTTGGCGTTGGCATAAGCTTTTTCAGGTGTTCGTATTCCGCCGCCTACAATCAATGGAATTTCAAGGGCACCGGATACGTCTTCTATCATATGGGTGGAAACCGGATTAGCAGCTCCGCTGCCGGCGTCCAGATAGATGGTTTTTAAACCCAGCATCTCGCCGGCCATAGCCGTGCAGAGGGCTATATCCGACTTGTTGCGTGGAATCGGTATGGTATTACTCATATAAGTCACCGTAGTAGGAACACCACCATCGATCAACATGTAACCGGTGGCGATAATCTCCAACGGACTTACTTTCAGAAATGGGGCAGTAATGACATGCTTTCCAATCAACAGGTCCGGATTTCTCCCTGAGATCAGGGATAAAAATAGAATGGCATCAGCCCGGTAGCTGAGTTGAAATGAATTACCGGGAAATAAAATCAAAGGGATATCACAAAGGGATTTGATCTGGGTGAGGCATTGATCCAGCATATCGTTTACGATCAGGCTGCCTCCTACAAAAAAATAATCCACGTTGGCGTTGGAAGCCAGGTTAAGAACCTGTTCCATATGATTCAGCCGCAACTTGTCAGGATCAATGAGGACCGCGAATTTCTTCTGGTTTTGTGCTTTGGCTTGCCTTAATTCAGAAAGGATGGGTCCGGTCATGGATTTATTTGTTGTTGCGATAATCCAATGGTGGCTTTCGGTCTCCGATCAAAGGTTCGTATTTAAAGTCGGCTCCGGTCCTTTTCTGCAGTTCGCTTTTAGCCTGATTCAGGGTAGGTTGATCCTGCAGAATTTCAATACCGGTAAGGGCGATGGTTTTAGCAGCCACCATCATCCCTTTGATGCCGATGGATGTTCCTCCACAAGCTACTGCCTGCCAACTGTGAGCAGAAGTTCCTGGCACCCAGGTCGCCGCACTCATACCTGCAGTTGGCACTACCCAGCTGATGTCACCGACATCGGTCGACCCTCCGCTTCCTCTTTCGATCACCTGGAACGGTTCGATTTCTGCCGCTTTGGCGAGATCCGGAGGATGGGGACCAAATGATTCCTGAATTTTGTTAGCGAAAGACTGTTCCTCAGGATCATAGGCTACTCCTCCCACCTTTTGTAAATTGTTGTACATCACACGGGCAAGTGTTTCATTGGGCTGCAGGTTGTAAAGACCATGGATAACTTCGTATTCCATCCGGGTCTGGGTTCCTTTGGCCGCTCCTTCCGCAGCCTCTACAATCCATTCAAAATTTTGTTTGACAATGGCCATATCCGGGTGCCGGCAATAATAAAAGACTTCGGCAAATTCCGGAACAACATTCGGAGCTTCGCCACCGCGGGTAATCACGTAATGAATTCTTGACTCGGACGAAATGTGCTCCCGCATCATGTTGACCATATAGTCCATAGCTTCGACTGCATCCAACGCAGAACGACCGCGCTCAGGAGACGCTGCTGCATGCGAAGGTTTACCATAAAACCGGAATTTTGCAGATTTATTACTCAAGGATGAAGCGGCGGAAGCGCTGTTCTGATTGCCGGGGTGCCAATGGAGTACGGCATCCACATCATCAAACAGTCCTGCCCGGACCATGTAAACCTTGCCACCACCTCCTTCTTCAGCAGGTGTTCCGTAAACGCGTAAGGTACCGGTCAATCCGTGTTCAGCCATGTATTGTTTGATAGCGATACCGGCTGCTACGGAAGCCGTGCCAAACAAATGGTGTCCGCAGGCATGCCCTGCCGTATTGTCTGCTCTTTCCTCCCGGTAAGGTTCGGCGGTTTGTGATACGCCCGGCAGCGCATCAAATTCGGCCAGGATGCCTATGATGGGCTTCCCTGATCCGTAGGTGGCAACAAAAGCAGTAGGAATTTCAGCTACCCCGGCAGTAAGCTGAAACCCGGCGTCTTTTAATAATGATTGCAAGGCGGCAGAGCTTTTAGTCTCCTGGTAGCCGACTTCGGCATAATTCCAGATTTGCATAGCGGTGCCTGCATAATGGTCTTTTTGTTGGTCCAACTTATTCATTACATCCGTCTGCCAGTCGCTGGTCTGGGCTTGACTCACCGAGAAGGCAATACAAATCATTAAGGTAAATGCAATGCGCATATTAATTGTGTATTTTATCCATGCACAAGATACAAAATGCCGGTTTCCCTTTCTGGTTGCCGGCCTGGATCGGTCATAGACGTTATAATTCGAAATGAACCAGGTCAGCAAATTGTTTCACCCGATGCTGAATGGCGGTTTCATCCAGCGTCTTGAGCCGGTCAAGGCTGAATTCTTCAACGCAAAAAGAAGCCATCGCGGACCCATAAATGATGGCCCGCTTCAGATTGTCAAATGAGGTATCGTCGGTTTTCGCCAGGTATCCCATGAATCCGCCGGCAAAAGTGTCACCGGCACCGGTCGGATCCTTAACCTGCGTCAGTGGCAGAGCAGGAGCATAGAATACGCGGTCAGCTGCAAAAAGAAGTGCGCCGTGTTCACCTTTCTTTACAACCAGGAATCGGGGGCCCATGGTGAATATTTTCCTGGCCGCTGCTATCAGTGAATATTCACCGCTGAGTTGCCTTGCTTCTTCATCATTGATGGTTAGCAGATCCACCTCGCGTAATACCTCCAGGAGACCATCCATTGCCACATCCATCCAGAAATTCATGGTATCCAGCGCGATGATTTTAGGCCGCCTGTCCAATTGCCGGATCACTTTAAGCTGGATTTCCGGGGTTAAATTTCCCAGCATGACATAATCGCAGTCACGGTACGAATCAGGCAGGACCGGGTCAAAGTCTGCAAGTACATTCAGGTCTGTCACCAGGGTATCCCGCTGGTTCATATTTTGATGGTAGCGTCCTGCCCAGAAAAATGTCTTTTTATCGGGTACAATCTCCAGTCCGGCAAGGTCTACGCCCCGCTCTTCCATCAATTGTAATTCCGACTTTGGGAAATCGTCTCCTACGATGGAAACCAACTTGATATCGCGAATAAAATACGATGCTGCCCAGCTGATGTAGGTACAGGCACCTCCTACTACTTTTTCTGCCCGGCCAAAGGGCGTTTCAATATCATCAAAAGCTACCGTGCCGATGGTCATCAAACTCATGAAATTCCAATTTGGAACCAAAAATAAAAAAGGCCGTCGAAATTGATTTCGTCCGGCCTTCAGTTATAATCGGATAAGTAAGGATTACATTTTCTCCAGCTCGTAAAGCTTTGCGATACCCGGGACCAAAATGAACTCGGTACGACGGTTCATTTTACGGGCATCTGCTGTTGAATTTCCTTCTGCACTGGCCGGCATCGTATCACTGCGTCCCGCAACGGTAAGCCGTGCTGGCTCAACGCCGGCTTTTACCAACGCTTTTACCACACTGGCAGAACGGGCGGCGCTCAATTCCCAGTTGCTGGGAAAACGATCGGTGCTGATGGTTTTGTTATCAGCATGTCCTTCGACAATCATCTTCACATCGGGATTGTTCTTAAGAACATCAGCTATGCCATTGATGATTTCTTTGGCATCCCGGTTAACGGAAGCAGATCCGCTCCGGAATAATACTGGATTTTCAACGGAGATGTATAACATATCATTTTCCTGGTGAACGGACCATCCGGTCTTTTCAATCGGTGCAAAAGCACTGGTTATCGTAGATTCCAGTTTATCCAATTTGGTGGCTTGCTCCTGAACCTGTGTTTTGACCTGAGCTACTTCCTGCTGGGTCTTTGACAGATCTTGCTTTAAAGAACTTACCTGAGTAGACAGGTCATTCTTCTCGGAAGTGAGGGTCGACTTTTCATCTTCCAATTTAGAAACTTGCATTTTACTGGCTTCCAGGCTTTGCTCCAGATTCATTTTATCTTGGGTCAAAGCATCAAATTTCTTTTTAGAAACACAGGAAGTGCCTAATCCCAGTATTGATGCGAGTAAAATAAGGGTTGTGATCTTTTTCATGATATTATAGAAATTTGGAGTGCAATATTAAATAAAAAAATCCAACAAAGCATGGCTTCGTGATGGCGCATTAGGTTGCTCCCGGAGAATTAAAATAAATTAGCGTATCTTTTACCTTTAGCAAATCGTGGTATGAGCTGGAGAACGCTAACAAATAAAATGGTTCGTCGGTATTTGCGGCGACACTACCAGCGTTTGGATCGTATCCGCCAAAACCCGCGTTCTGTACAGCAATCCTGGTTTAAATACCTTCTGGAGCGTGGCCGAAGCACCTCGTTTGGCAAAGAATTCGATTTTCGACACATTAAAAATTACACAGCCTGGCAAAAGCAGGTACCGGTATTTGAATACGACACGCTCAAACCATATATCCTGCAGATGATGCAGGGCCAGCCGGATGTTCTATGGCCTGGTGTGGTGTCCTGGTTTGCCAAGTCTTCCGGGACGACTCAGGACCAGAGCAAATACATCCCGGTATCGAAAGAAAATCTCAAGCGGTGCCATATAAAGGGTGCCTGGGACTCGACCAGTATTCTCTACCACAACCATCCCTCAGCTCGCCTGTTTGCGGATAAATCACTGATTCTGGGTGGAAGCCTGACCGCTTATGAGCCTTTTCCTTCCACTAAAATAGGCGATGTCAGCGCCATCATGCTGGATCATATGCCCTGGATTGGCCGGCCCTTTTTCACACCGGACTTTGCAACGGCCCTCTATCCCGATTGGGAGGAGAAAATCAGCCGCACCGTTGAGGTGTTGCTTAAAGACCGCCGGTTAACCATGATCGGTGGAGTGCCTACCTGGAATATCGTACTCATCCGCAAACTATTGGAACATACCGGAGCGGCACACATGCTGGAATTATTTCCCAGGCTGGAAGTGTATATGCACGGAGGCGTCGGGTTTGAGCCTTACCGGCCGCAGTTTCAGCAATATCTACCCAGTGAGGACTTCATCTACCAGGAGGTGTACAATGCCTCCGAAGGTTATTTTGCCGTCCAGGATGATTATTCCCGGGAGGATCTGTTGCTCCTGCTGGACAACGGAATGTTTTTTGAATTCATACCCCGTGAATCCTGGGGCCAACCTTCACCGTATGCGCTGCGGGTCGATGAGGTAGAAGCTGGCAGAACGTACGTCATGCTCGTGTCAACGAACAGTGGTCTATGGCGCTACGTCGTGGGTGATCTGGTGCAAATTACCAGCGTTCAGCCGCTACGGATTAAAATCGCCGGCCGTACCAGTCAATACATCAATGCTTTTGGCGAAGAAGTCATGATCCATAATACCGACTTAGCGGTGGCCAGAACCTGTGAAGACCTCAATGCCGTGGTGACCGAATATACCGTCGCACCGATCTATCTGACCCGCAGTAACCAGGGAGCGCATCAGTGGATTATCGAATTTGAGAAAGCACCGGTGGATCTTAATCAATTTGCCGGTCAGCTCGATTTGCACTTACAGGCGGTCAATTCCGATTATAAGGCGAAAAGACATGCCAATCTGGCGCTCAATCCCTTAAAAATTAAATCGGTGCCTCAGGGTACATTTCTGCGTTGGATGCAGCAACGGGGTAAAATGGGCGGGCAGAATAAAGTCCCCCGTCTGGCCAATGATCGCCGGTATGTCGATGCCATTCTGGAATACATCAATTCATGAAACCCGAAGAATTAGAAGCGCTGGATTTACTCCGTCAGGAATTCAAACTTGAATTTGCTGCCGACCCGGACCTGAATCAAATCATTGAACAACTGGCGGATCAGGTTGCCTATTATCTGGAACACAAGCCGGACCTTTTGTTCAGCTATTTTTACCGGATGGACATTGACGAACAGGAAGTAGCTCATGTGCTCAATTTCCCTCAGGAAGAACCGGTGAATATCCTGCTGGCGAAGATGATTTTTTATCGGCAGGTTGCCCGGGCACAAACCAAATTGCATTATCGTCAATCCCCGATTGAATGGGATTTTCAGGATGATCCTTATTCTTCCTGAAACCACAAAGGTTCCTCCGAGGCACCTCCATCGGTATAGTCAATCAGGATTTCCGTCCCGGCCGGTATGGCTTTTATGCTTCTTATTTCGATCATTTCATTGTCCAGATCCATGATCACCTGAGCATTCGGATCGCTGTGATGATTGTATAAAGAGCCATAGCCCAGAGCTATGCAGGCTGCTCCGTTCACAGCAGGCCATAAAAAGTAATAATCGTGCAAATGGGTTTCATGGATAGCAGCAACCTCCGAGGGCGGAATCACGATGAGCGGACAAAGTTCAATGGTATCTCCTTCCTGCAAGTCATGGGCGCAGAAAACTCCGCGGCCCTTTTTTGCGGTATCCTGGATGTAAAGTCCCGGTACGTGGAGCATCATCCGTTGTATTGACTCATGGTGCGGTCAGCTCCGATAGCAATAAATGATTTGATGATATCAATTCCGAGCGTACGGATCTCCGGAAAGCCATCTTTTTCTTCATTGGACCACTCTCCGAGAACATAATCGATTTGCTGACCCCGGTTGAAATCATTACCGATCCCGATCCGCAGCCGGTTGTATTCGGTGGATTGAAGTTGTTCCTGAATACTTTTTAAGCCGTTATGGCCACCATCACTTCCCTTTTTTCTTAGACGCAACTGTCCGAATGGAAGCTGGATTTCATCGACAACCACTAGCAGATTTTCAAGGGGTATTTTTTCCTTGTCCAGCCAGTACCGGATGGCCTGACCACTGCGATTCATATAGGTATTGGGTTTGAGCAGCCATAATTTCCGGCCTTTAAAACTGGCCTGCGCCATCGCCCCATACCGGCCTTCCTGGAACGTAGCTCCCAGGTGTTCTGCCAGGGCTTCAACGACTAAAAAACCGGCATTGTGCCGCGTGTGGCGGTATTCATTACCTATGTTGCCAAGGCCAACGATCAAATACTTCATGGTACGGTCTGTCTGTTCTTTCGGTTTAAACCACTTTGTTAACCACCCCATAGTCTCGATGATTCCAGGCCATAAAAGTAATTATTATGTTGGTTTGACATTCACCGTTCATTTGGTTGGCTTAAAAGAAGGCCTGATTTCTGAAATGGCCAACAGGAATAAACGGTTTCTTGATATTTCTAAACATTTATTTTCTATGTATATATATCGATTCTATTTATAACAAACTAACTCCCAGGAATCGGGAAGCAAGGTTCGGTCTACAATTGCTGAAAACGAGGACTTTCAACATATGGTGGCCTCCAGGCAGGGAGAGGGAAGCAGGGATATTTGTATCTTTAATCCCCTGCATTAGGCTCAATTCAAGCCGATTAGGGAATGAATTGAACGAGAAAATTTTCCTGAAACAGCAATTGCATGCAAGACTTGTTTTACAAATCCATCTTCCAGGGGTATCTCCAGTTCAGGAATGCCAAGAGTTACCAGAAGATGCTGGATATGTACAACTACCGCGTAGAGAATTTCTATAAGAATGAACTTGCCCTCAAAGAATCTGCACATTTCGATGAAGAAAAGCTCAGCTACATTGTTCCGCGGACGGTCGTCCAGGTGACCAAAAAAGCCTGGCGCAATACAGTCGGCATCTTCGAATACCTGGCTGAATTTGCCATTTCAGGAAGCATCGGAGCCTGGATGGTTGATGAAGGGACGATCCTGGAAGCAGCAATGATCGAACCAGTGGGCGATAAAATTGCTGTGCAGGCCTTTTTAAGGGGCCGCGCACTAAGTGACGAAGAAGGCTCCGAGAATGAAGCGATCAAAGCATTGACTGAAGCCATTGAAAAATTTGATAAGCATGCCCAGGCATATGAACGGAGAGGCTATGTCAATATGCGGTTGGGCAACTGGGAAGACGCCCATTATGATTTTTCCAAGAGCTTGAGGCTGGATGAAGGAAATTCTTATGCTTACATCGGCAGGGCTCATCTCTACATGCAGAAAAAGCAATACAAAGAAGCAATTGCAGATTTAAGAATGGCTACAACGACGTCCATAGCGTTGCAACCAATCTATTGGACAGCAACCCGGATGCGTGCCCAGTGTTACGCCCAAAGCAACCTGATCGATAAAGCACTTTTCGACTATAAACTGTTCGTAAACCGGGACTTCCCTCCGGATCATCCCAATTACAAATGGTTGAAATATGCCTGTTTCCAGTATGCAAAATTACTCCACGAGCAAAACAAGAATGCGGAAGCATTGAAAGTGGTCGAAAAGGGTGAAAAATTGAAAAATGCACAACATCCGGTAGATGATGCAGAGTGGTATCTCCTGTCGGGAGAAATAAAAAAGGCGCTCGGCGTGGCGGGTTATGCCTCTGATTTTGAAAAAGCAGCCTCTGCCGGATCGAAACAGGCCAATGCTTTGTTAAGCACATTAAAATAATAGCAAATCACGTTCTTGTACTTAAAGTAGTTTACAGACCTTGACTGCAGGCCTATTTTCACATCGCGGGAGAGCACGCACGAAGACTGCACTACAGTTGCTGGCCTGGTGCTTTTGTCTGTGCCTGTCCTTGCCCGCATTTTCCCAGAATGGTTCAAAAATCAATAAGTGGATAGAACGAGGCAGGGACCTGATCAAAGCCCGGCAGTTTGAACAAGCAGAAACCATTTATCTGAAAATTATCCAGGAGGACACCCTCAACGGCCAGGCGTGGCTGGACCTGGGAGGTATATACCAGCAACTTGGCAAATACCCCGAAGCAATCGCCTCGATCCGCAAAGGCCTGGAACTGGAATATGACCCGCAACCACAGTATTACCTCGCCCTGGGAGACCTTTACTACCACGAACAGGAATTTGAAAAAGCCAAACAATCGGTGCAGGCATTTCTGAAAAGTGGTGAAGGCCAGCCTCAGCAAATCCAGGCGGCTCAGGAAGAATTGCATCGACTGGAGTTGATCCTGGATGGTGAAAAGCTGACAAGTTCCGAGATGGAGCCGCTCCCGGACAATATCAACACCCCGTATCTGGAATACCTGCCCGCAATCACCGCATTTGATCGTTTGATTTTCACCAGGAGGGTCGGAGCCCGTGAATTGTTGCTGCAAAGTCAGTTTCAGGATACCGTTTGGTCAAATCCCCAGCCGGTGTTTTCCTGGAATACCCGCTATGACCTCGGCGGTTACAGCATTACCCCGGGTGGAAACCGCATGGTGGTGACGGTTTGTTTTGACCCTTCCATGCACCGGAGCTGCGATCTTTTTCTACTGGATAAAACCTCGTCAGGATGGGATACGCCTCATTTGCTGATGGCTCCGGTAAATACCGAATTTTGGGAATCTCAGCCTTCCATTTCTTCCGATGGGCAAACCATTTATTTTAGCTCAAACCGACCTGGCGGACTAGGAGGCAGTGACATCTGGATGACGTTCTGGCAGGATTCATTCTGGAGCGCGCCGGTCAATCTGGGAGCCCCGGTGAATACACCGGGTAATGAGGTGACACCTTTTATCCATGCGGATGACCAGACCCTGTATTTTGCTTCCGACGGCCTTTTCGGGTTAGGAGCCAAAGACCTATTTGTCAGCAGAAAAGACAGCACCGGAAACTGGTCGGAACCTAAAAATCTGGGCTACCCGGTTAATACCAAAGGGGATGACAGCGGATTGACCATCCAATTGGACGGAAAGTGGGCTTATCTGTCTACCGACCGGTTTACCAATTACCAAAACAAACAAGGACAACTTGATATTTACCGGTTTCATCCGGATCCTTCCTGGGCTCCTCAACCGATGACCTTCCTGCATGTTGCATTGTATTCTGCAGTCGACAGCACTCCGGTGTACGGGAATGTCGAGGTGTATCGACCAAATGGAGAAAAAGCACCACGGATAGAACCCATTGACTCCACCCATGCCTGGTTCGCCTGCTTACCTGCTCATACGACTTTCGGGGTATATGCAAATGTCCCCAATTGGTTGCCATTCAGTGGCCATGTAGACCTGACCCCGCAACAAAATTTTTATGAACCGGTACAGTATGTCGTATACCTGCAACCGGTCCGGACGACAAACGAACTGGACACGCTAATTACTCCGGTCATCCTGCATAACATATTCTTTGCTACCGGTTCTGCGGAATTGCTGGATGGTTCCGCACAGGAACTGTCCCGATTAAAGGCATTTCTGCTCACAAACCCCGATATTCGCATCGAAATCCGGGGACATACTGACAACACCGGCTCTGATTCAATCAATATGGAATTGTCAAGCCTCCGGGCACAAGCGGTGTACAATTACCTGATCAATGAGGGTATCTCTTCTTCCCGTCTGGCCTTTCGTGGATACGGGGCTTCCAGGCCCATTGCTTCCAACGATACGGCGGAGGGAAGACAACAAAACCGCCGCACTGAATTTATTGTTTTGAAGTAAAATTATGGGCAGACCGGTTAAAATGCGGCAACAAGTTTCCATTGTTGACATTGCGGATGAAGGACGATGCATTGGTAAGACCCAGGAAGGTGAAATCCTTTTGGTTGAAGGGACATTACCGGGTGCAGTGGTTGACGTACAGATATTCCGTAAACGGAAGGGGATGTCCATGGGTCGGGTGAGCAAAGAAATCAGTCCTTCGCCCTGGGAGGTAACGCCATTTTGTGAGCACTTTGGTCATTGTGGCGGGTGTAAATGGCAACATTTGGATTATGCCCGTCAACTCGAATTCAAAGAAAGATCCGTTAAAGAGTCACTTCGCCGGATAGCTAAAATAGAAGATGCTCAGGTAAGACCTATCCTGGGGTCAGAACACATGACCCATTTCAGGAATAAGCTGGAATATTCCTTTGCCCGTCATCGTTGGAAAACACCTGAAGAAATCCGATCCGGGGAAAAATTGGAATCCTTGGGTGCAGTAGGATTTCATCCGCCGGGATTTTACGATAAAGTCGTTGATATTAAGTGGTGTCACTTGCAGGATGAGCCCACCAATGCCATTCGCAATGGTTTACGTGACCTGGCCCTCTTACATGGTTTAACGTTTTATGATTTTATCGCACATGAAGGGTTTTTAAGAGGTTTATTGATCCGGAAGGCAGCTTTTACTACCGATCTGATGGTGGCTGTGTTATTTGGTTCGGATAACCAGGATGCGATAAAACTGGTTTTGGATTACCTGATCCGGCAATTTCCGGAAATCACCTCTTGTCAATACGCCATCAATACCAAACGCAATGACGCCCTACACGATCTTGAGTTCATCACCTATTCGGGGTTGCCATACCTGCATGAACGTTTGGGTGACCTGACCTACCGCATTGGTCCTAAATCCTTTTTTCAGACCAATTCGTACCAGGCATTGCATATGTTCGAGACCATCTCCGCATTGGCTGAGCTGGACGGTAGTGAAACGGTCTACGACCTTTATTGTGGCACCGGTAGTATCGGGCTTTTCCTCGCCGGCCAATGCAAGCATGTGGTTGGGATCGAGATGATTCCGGAAGCCATTGAGGAGGCCAGAATGAACCAGGAGCTCAATCAGATTGACTCGGCAGATTTTTTTGCCGGAGATGTGAAGGATGTTCTTTCGGATACTTTTGCAGAAAAGTACGGAAGACCGGATTTGATTATCGTTGATCCTCCGCGGGCAGGCCTGCACGATCAGGTGGTCCAGTTTCTTAATGCCATCAAAGCGCCTAAAGTGATTTATGTAAGCTGCAACCCGGCTACCCAGGCCCGTGATTTGGGTAAAATGAGCGAGGTCTATCGGGACATAGTTCACCAACCTATGGATATGTTTCCACATACGCACCATATTGAAAATATTACCCTATTGACTTTAAAAGCATGAAAGAAACCAAGAAATATAAGCAGATTCAGGAAGAGTTATCGCCCTTTCACACCATCATGGATCGAGCAGTAAATGCGGTACTGGAACAGGAGATCTCCAAATATCCCATTATGATCGTCTCGGTATCTGCCGTCGATCTGGGCATACCACTGATTGACCGCGAAGAATCGGGCGGCGCATTAAACATCCATGTCAGCACGTTGGAAGAGATGGTAACCAAGCAGGTGATCCAGATGGAAAAAGTTGATGCGTTTATCCAGGTTTACAAGGACCCGGAAAACCATATCTGTATTTTTTACATAGGACCTAATCAGGCTGAGTTTCTATTTTTACCATACAAACACCAGGAATGAAAGGGATCATTTTAGCCGGAGGGTTGGGGACACGATTATATCCGCTGACGCTGGTTACGAGCAAACAACTACTGCCGGTTTACGATAAACCCATGATCTATTATCCGCTATCTATTCTGATGATGGCAGGTATCCGCGAGATTCTGATCATTTCCACCCCGGAAGATTTACCAAATTTTCAACGACTCCTGAAAGACGGTGCTGATATCGGTTGCACGATTGCTTATCAGGAACAGTCAGTGCCGAATGGTTTGGCTCAGGCTTTTGTTTTAGGAGCTGATTTTATTGGCGAGGACAAGGTAGCGCTGATATTAGGAGACAATATCTTCTATGGAAATGGCATGGACAAATTGTTGCTTGGATGCCAGGATCCGGATGGCGGAATCGTATTTGCCTACCAGGTCGCCGATCCGGAGCGCTACGGAGTAGTCGAATTCGACGCTCAGTTCAACGCCCTTTCTATCGAAGAAAAGCCGCAACATCCCAAGTCAAATTTCGCTGTGCCCGGATTGTATTTTTACGACAATTCGGTGATTGCTATTGCACGTAATCTTAAACCCAGCGCACGCGGCGAGTATGAGATTACCGATGTGAACCGGGCCTATCTTCAGCAGGGAAAACTAAAGGTTGCCGTCATGGGCCGTGGATTTGCATGGCTGGATACCGGTACACACCATTCCTTGATGCAAGCTGGCCAGTTTATTCAGGTTATCGAGGAACGGCAAGGGCTTAAAATCGGGTGTATTGAAGAGATCGCCTACAACCGCGGATTTATTGATGCCCGGCAATTACAGGTACTTGGAGAACGCTACCTGAAAAGCGGATATGGAGAATACCTGCTGAGGGTGCTCAATCGCAAATACTGATTGGTAGAGGAAAGGTAAAACTGCTATTTCATTTTCTGCTTTTCCACCATCCGACCGCATAGATCAGGATCACGGCACCCATAACGGAGGTGATCAGTGATCCGAGAAAACCATAGCCCCGGCCAAGAATTGGAACGATACTAAAGATAAATCCGCCGATCAAACCGCCGATGATGCCCACAATAATATTTCCTGCCAACCCAAAACCACGACCTTTGATGAGATATCCTGCCAGCCATCCCGCGACAGCTCCGACAATTAACGTGTACAGCAAATTCATAGACAAAAATTAAGTTGTTTTAAAATCCGTAAGTTACCTGAATTGATCATCCTATTTTTCTTCAACTTTGTGGAATAAATTACCTTTTGGAAGACCACGACCAAATTATCAAATCGGACGAAGAACATGAAGTACTACGCTCCATTCGTTCTTCCCGCATCGTATTGCCTATCCTGCTTGGTCTATTGGTTGTTGGTTATTTGTTTTGGCAGAAATTTAATCCGGAAGAATTTAAAAAAATTGACTGGAACCAGCACACCTTGTTCTGGATCGGTGTCGCAGCCCTGATCTTGGTTATCCGGCATCTGGCTTACGCCTGGCGACTCCATGCGCTGGCCGGAGGTGCTTTCAGCTGGATGAAGTCGATCGAGCTGATCTTTATCTGGGAATTCTCCAGTGCGGTCTCACCAACGAGCATTGGTGGATCAGCGGTAGCGTTATTCGTGCTCGCCCAGGAAAAGCTCAAGACGGCCAAAGTAACGGCAATTGTGCTGTATACCGTCGTGTTGGATACGGCCTTTTTCATTTTCACCCTGATCCTCCTGTACCTGTTGTTTGGTTCAAATATGATCCGGCCCAACCTTCACGGTTGGAGCGACCTTGACGGTTGGTTTTTTACTTTTTTAGCCTCTTATCTGTTTATGGCTACCTATGGCTTCTTTTTCTTTTACGGACTATTTATTCGGCCGGATAAGACGGCCGTATTGTTGCGCTGGGTCACGAGATTCCGCTGGTTGCGAAGATTCCGGAAAAAAGCGGCCGAACTGGGACGCGATTTTGTCGTCTCTTCCAAAGAATTGAAAAACCGGGGATGGTCTTTCCATCTCACTGCATTTGCCAGTACTGCTATCGCCTGGTCCATGCGATTTCTGTTATTGAATGCCCTGATTATTGCGATTGTTCCCACCACGGACATGCACTTTATGGCTCAATTTGCGCTTTATGCACGACTGGAAGCTATGTTTGTCATCATGGCTTTCAGCCCCACTCCGGGCGGTGCCGGCTTTGCTGAGTTTGTTTTCGGCGGATTTCTCAGTGATTATGTGCCTCGCGGGATATCACTCATTGTTGCGTTGATCTGGCGAGCATTGGCGTATTATTCTTACTTGCTGGCGGGGGTGGTCATTATCCCGAACTGGATCCGGAAATTAATCAACCGGCGGCGGGTCGAAAAACTGGAGCAAGCAGACCGATAAGTGATCAGGCTATCCGAACATTAAATGCCACGCATGTTCGGTCCTTCCGGTATGAACCAGATGCCTCAGGTATCGGTGTGCCTCCTCACCCCGGTCTTCCACCTGATGTAGTTGTTGCCAAAGAGGGTCCTCCTGCACATGCTTTTCGACATCATCGCTGGAAGGGATGAATGATAGGCCGGCGAAATGGGCCAGATCATTTCCCGTCAATATGGCGCTGGTCCGGAATTCATCAGGAATGGCATCAAAGCCGACAACCTGCTGCAGGATAGGCTGGATGATGGTATGCACGGCAGCACCGCTGGCCCGGACATAATAGCTTCGTCCAAGACGACCCATCAAGTCCATTTTATGCGGATCGATTCGATCGTTATCGCCAACGATGTCTTCCCGAATATGAATGCCCAGTACCCGGCAAACGACAAGGTGGCCGGCGCCTCCTGCACTGCCCAGCGGTATAATTTCCTGGACGCGACACTCCAGAGAGGCCGGTGATTCAGCCACCCGGTATGGTTTAACCCAGGTACTGGCCAGTGGGGTCAGTCCGGATTTCTTAAATTCATCTACTTCCGGAGGGAATTCGACACTGGCTATGGCCATCTGGTTGACGATAGCATGGTTGACCATATTGATGACCACCTCACCATGTACGCGGACATTATTCAAAGTATCCTTTGCCGTCTGGTCCTTAGCGCGTAGCCCGGAGGAGAAGACCACGATTGGCGGATTACTGCTGAAGGCGTTAAAAAAACTATAGGGAGCCAGATTAGGCACACCGGCGGGGCTCAATGTACTTACGAAAGCGATGGGCCGGGGACCAACACAACCGATAAGGAACTGGTAAAAATCTCGTTGGGGAGTGGGGCCAGGCTCGAAGGTCTTAAACATAATCCTACTTTTATCCACTGTAATATGAACAGAAAATCACAACCTGAAAAATGCAGCTTTAGGATCCAAACTGCAGATTAAAAGGGCCACCAGCCGAACAGCTTGAATATGGATAACACCACCACGGCGATCAGCAACCAGTAGGCCCAGCGGTTGGCAGCGGGAATCCGGGTAGCAAAACGGGCTGCAAGCCATCCGCCTGTTGCCTGCCCGATGGCAATCACCAGCCCTACCGGCCAGTCAACAAGGCCTTTAAGGTGAAATATGACCAGAACGACTGCAGTATATAGGACCACAACTACATTTTTGATGGCATTTGAATCGATTAGATCATACCGGGCAACCAGCACCATAACGGCAAGAAAAAATACACCCATGCCCATCTGAATAAATCCTCCGTAGAAACCCAGAATGAAAAAAATAGGGATGGAGAGCATCCAGGGCATTTTCCATTCCAGGTCAGAAGTACGCAGCCACCTTTTGGGATTGATCAAAGTGACCACCAGCATACCGATCATCAAATAGGAGAAAATTTGCTTGAATACTTCATTACTGACGGCAGTAGCAACCCAGACGCCTACCATCGCACCGCAAAAAATGATCAGGATCCACCAACGGGCCCGCTCTAATGCCTGATGGTTGTGCTTCCAGAAAAATCGAACACTTGCCATTCCTTGCGCCAGGATGCCTATGCGGTTTGTGCCATTGGCTACATTGCCCGGGAGACCTAATACTTCCGTGAGGATGGTCAGGGTGATCGCAGACCCATTACCGGCCAATGTATTGATGATCCCGGCAAATAAACCGCCGGTAATAGCGATGGTGATTTGCAGCCAATCCATTTGCATACCCAAAGTTGGCAATTGCATTTGATAAATGAAGGATATTTATTTCGCCTAAAAAACATGCATGGATCTTCCGTAAGGAGTTATTTGGCCGAAGATCCCATCGAATAGGCTTCACAGTATCTTGAACCATCACCAGTAGATTTGGTTACCCGATTTCTTTTTGGTGCTGGCAAAGTTCAATGAGTACACCCTGGGTTGACCGGGGATGCAGAAAACAAATCAATTTATTTTGAGCACCTACGCGGGGTGTCCGGTCGATAAGTTCATAGCCTTTCTCTGCCATTATCTGCATGGCTTGTTCAATGCTGGAAACTTTGTAGGCCATGTGGTGCATTCCAGGCCCCTTACGCTCCAGAAACCGGGCAATAGCACTGGTAGGGTCCGTACTGGCGATCAATTCGATCTGTGTTGCTCCGGTCTGAAAAAATGCAACTTCCACCTTTTGCGATTCAACAATTTCACGGTGTGAGGGAGGCTGACCCAGCAAGTCTTCATACAGGGAGATCGATGTCTCCAGATCCTCCACGGCTATCCCTACATGATCTAATGTTAACATAAGGCATGTTTTTTAGCTAATTTCGTGCTTTAAAACGGGTCATGAAAACAAAAGAGGAGATCATCAATAACTGGTTGCCACGCTATACCGGTTTGACTCTGGATGCATTCGGAAAATATATCTTACTGGTTAATTTTCAATCATACGTTGAGCTTTTTGCCAGCCAGTTTGATGTGCCGGTTATCGGTGCAGATAAGCCTATGCCAAATGCGACCCATAGCGGCATCACCATCATCAACTTTGGCATGGGCAGTCCAAATGCTGCAACCATTATGGACCTGCTTGCTGCTATTTCGCCCAAAGCGTGCCTTTTTTTGGGTAAATGCGGCGGATTGCGGACCGATAAAAATGCCGTTGGCGATTTGATTTTACCCATTGCAGCCATTCGGGGAGAAGGTACTTCGAACGACTATTTTCCGGCTGAAGTGCCCGCGTTGCCTGCATTTGCCCTCCAGAAAGCGATCAGTACCACGATCCGGGACTATGCACAGGATTATTGGACTGGGACAGTTTATACCACCAACCGCAGGGTGTGGGAACACATCCAGGACTTTAAAGATTATCTGCGCAGGATCCGGTGTTTGGCCATAGACATGGAGACGGCAACCATTTTCTCCGTGGGTTTCTTCAATAAGATTCCTACCGGAGCGCTCTTGCTCATCTCGGATCTTCCCATGACTCCGGACGGCGTCAAGACCGACATCAGCGATCAGCGGGTCACCGCTAATTTTGCCGAACGACATCTGAACATCGGAATTGACTCCCTGCATCAGTTGATCAACAATTCGCAGACCGTTCGTCACTTGAAATTCTAAATTCCCGTAAGACGACCGATTACTTCTTCCATCTGCAGGCGATGTCGTTCTCCGTGGAAATAATACACGTAAAACCAGTCCAGTCGTGTCAGGGTTCCGAGTATGGGGTGCACCATTTCCTGACCATCGAAGCATAACCGACCGGCCGATAGCAGTTGCTCCAGTTGCATGCGACTTCCAAGCCATTGGTCGTGTAATTCCGTCCAGGTATGGAGAGATTTGGGTAGAAAAGATTTGGGCGAATTGACCTTGAAAGAACGGTTAACCATGGCCTTCAGCAATCGGCGGGTCTCCCAGTTTGTCCTGGGTTGCTGTACAGCACCAGTGGTTATGAAGGGAAAGACAGTTGATTCGACCTGAATCACATGATCAAATATTTGCAACAGGGACCAGCCGGATGCTGGAGTGGCCTCTGCCAGATCCGCAGAAACACGGTTCAGAGTGGTCATAAACCGCCCGGTATAATCCATGTGGAGTTCGTACAAGTTCTCGAATTCTGCCATTACAGTGATTTGGTGCGGCCCCCGTCCACGGGCAAATTGATACCATTGATGTATGAGGCAGCCGGAGATGCTAGAAAACCAACCGCAGCAGCGATCTCACGGGGATCCCCAAATCTTCCGGCAGGAATGTCCTTCATCAGGGTTGCCTCTACTTCTCCGGTCGTTAAACCCCGCTGGTTTGCCAGGACTCCGATCAGTTCTTCGAGCCGGGATGTATAGGTCATGCCCGGTAGCACATTGTTGACGGTAATACCGTCTGCAGCTACCTCACTGGCTAACGTTTTTGCCCAGTTGGCCACGGCTCCACGGATGGTATTGGATACACCCAGATTTTCCAAAGGTTGTTTAACGGAGGTGGAAATAATATTGATAATACGACCAAAACCTACTTTGCGCATACCTGGAAGTACGGCCTGCATCAGCAGATGGTTACAGACAAGGTGTCTCTCAAAGGCATGACGAAACGCTTCAATAGGTGCATCCACGATCTTTCCGGAAGGAGGTCCGCCGGTGTTGTTAATCAGAATGTGAATGGGCATTTCCTGAAGGATTGACTGGACTTGAGAGACCAGCTCCCGGGGATCATCGTAATCAGCTACTAAAAACCGGTGATCCTGATTTGATTCCGAGATCAGATTCGGAAGCATATCCTGCATGAGGTCGGCACTGCGCGAGACCAGGATAATCCGGGCTCCCAGGCGGGCTAATTCCAGGGCACATGATTTGCCAATGCCTTTGCTACTTCCACCCACCAGGGCATTCTTACCAGCAAGCGGGTGATCCGGCGTATAGGATGCCTTCTCCATAGGTGATAAATGGCAGATTGCCTACTTTTGTGGGAAGTTAGTAAATGAATGCCGGCGAGTCAAATCTATTTTGCATCCGATTTTCACCTGGGCATTGACGCCCGGTTAACCTCCCGGGAGCGGGAAAAGCAGATCGTAGGCTGGCTGCATTCCATTGCTTCCGAATGTGCACATCTTTATCTGGTCGGCGACCTTTTTGATTTCTGGTTTGAATACGGACAGGTAATTCCAAAGGGCTATACCCGGCTTTTGGGGTCCTTAGCAGAATTAGTCGATAGTGGTATTCCGGTTACTGTATTCACTGGAAACCACGATCTCTGGATGTTCGGATACCTGGAGGAGGAATTGGGGGTGATCGTGCACCGGGAACAACCTATTCAGGTCCAGCATCATGGTAAAAAATTCCTGATCGGTCATGGTGATGGCCTGGGCCCGCATGATCGGGGCTATAAGTTGCTAAAGAAAATCTTTACCAATCCCCTGGCGCAATGGAGCTTTGCGCGCCTACACCCAAATTTAGGGATGCGGGTGGCGCAATTTTGGTCCGGAAAAAGCAGGAAGGCTAATGTCCAAATGGAATCCTTTCAAAAATTGGAGCAGGAATGGCTGTTTGAATATGCTTGTGCCCAGCAGCAGGCAGATCCGGTAGATTATTATGTATTCGGCCACCGGCACCTACCTATTGACGCAGCAATTCCAGGATCAAATGCCAGATACATCAACCTGGGTGATTGGCTGCATCACAATTCGTTTGGGATCTTTGATGGGGAAAATATTCGCCTGGAATTTTATCAAACGGACAACCGGACGATATACCCGGTGAGCAGATAGCGATCAGATGGTCATGATGTCTTTTTCTTTGACGTCAACCATATGCTGAACTTTATCGTTGTACTCATTGACCAAATCCTGAACTCTGCCTTCCATGCGCTTTCCGGCATCTTCAGCATAGCCATTTTTAACTTCCTTTTTTACAAAGTCCAATATTTTATGGCGTTCATTACGAATTCCGACGCGGGTATCCTCGGCAAGGGATTTGGCCTGTTTTACCAGGTCTTTGCGACGGTCTTCGGTCAGAGGCGGTATGGTAAGGCGAATCACCTCACCGTCGTTCTGAGGCGTGACACCCAAATTGGCTTCAAAAATGGACCGCTCGATGTCAGCAATAATTTTGCGTTCCCAGGGCTGAATGGTAATGGTTTTTGAATCACTTGCTGTAATATTCGCTACCTGGTTGATCGGAACCGGACTACCATAATATTCAACCAGCACGCCTTCAAGCATAGCCGTATTCGCCTTGCCGGTGCGTATTTTGGTTAACTCACGTTGTAAATGCTCCAAGCTGCGGTCAAAATGTTCCGTAGCTTCTTTTATTACCGAATTAATGTCTTCGTACATTCCGATCAAATTTTACATCAACAATAACCGGATACCATTTCTGCTCATCCGGTTTGCCAAAAATACAAAAAGATGACCCGGAATGGTTCCCTGATCACCTTTTTGCATATAGATTATTATCCGTTAGTCCCTGCTACCCATAAAACGAAGGACGAAATACAAGAGGGTTGCCAAGGCGCTTAAAGCACCGACCACGTAGGTCAGGGCAGCCCATTTTAGGGCGTCCTTTGCTCCGTAATATTCAGTATCAGAGTGCGTTACGTTTTCTTTATCCAGCCATGCCAACGCCCGGTTACTGGCATCGAATTCGACCGGCAACGTGATTAGCGAGAAGGCGGTTGTGATGCCCATGGCTACAACTAAAATCAACAGAAACGAACTATTGTGCGTAGCCCCAAAACCAAAGAGCAACCCCATGAACAGCCACTGTTGTGCCATGGAAGCAAATTGGACAACAGGCACCATGGATGAACGAAATTTCAGCCAGGCATACTGGGTGTCATCCTGTACGGCATGACCGCATTCATGGGCGGCAACAGCAGCCGATGCAACACTCCGTCCATGATAGACATCCGGACTGAGCAGGACCACTTTCTCTTTCGGATTGTAGTGATCGGTCAACGTACCCTGCCCTTCGGCAACGCGCACATTGTTGATCCCATAATCGCGAAGCATTTTTTGCGCAACTTCCGCACCGGACATTCCTGTGGAAAGAGGCATGTGACTGTACTCCTTGAATTTATTCTTTAAACGGGTGCTGACGACCAGCGACAGAATTCCGAAAATGACGATGATGATTATATACATAGTTCGACTTTTGTTATGGTTTGTGAGATAACTAACATTCGACTTAGTCAATTCGTTCGAATCCGGTATACGGTATTAAGACGGAAGGCATCTCTATACCGTCCGATGTCTGATAATTTTCGAGCAAGGCAGCTACAACCCGGGCCAGCGCCAGCGCACTTCCATTGAGTGAATGGGCCAATTGGTTCTGGCCATCAGCATTTCGGAACCGCAACCGCATCCGGTTGGTTTGAAAGGTTTCAAAATTGGAAACGGAACTGACTTCCAGCCACTTTTGTTGGGCCGCTGAAAAGACCTCGAAGTCGTAGGTGATGGATGAAGTGTGGCCTAAATCACCGCCGCATAACCGCACGATCCGGTAGGGCAATCCCAGCTCATCCAGGATACCGGCAACATGTTCTACCATTTCCAGTAATGCTTTATCCGAGTGATCCGGATGCTGAAACTGGACAATTTCTACTTTATCAAACTGGTGAACCCGGTTGAGACCTTTAACATCGGAACCGTACGATCCCGCTTCCCGGCGGAAGCAGGGGGTATATCCCGTAAGTTTGATGGGAAAGTCGGATTCCTGAACGATGACATCCCGGTAAATATTGGTGACGGGTACTTCTGCAGTCGGGATCAAATACAGATTATCCACGGTACAATGATACATCTGACCTTCCTTGTCGGGCAACTGGCCGGTAGCCCGTGCCGTATCTTCGTTGACCAACAATGGCGGAATGATTTCCTCGTAACCAGCATCGATGGCTTTATCCAGGAAAAAACGGATGAGTGCACGCTGCAATTTGGCACCCTTACCCCGGTATAATGGAAATCCCGAGCCGGTAATTTTCACGCCCAATTCAAAGTCGAACAGCCGGTATTTTTTACCCAGCTCCCAGTGTGGGACCGGCTTATCGCCCGGAGCAGGTAAGGACCCTTTCCAGTCGCGGAATAATTCATTGTCGTCTGCGGTCCGTCCCTGGGGGACAATAGCTTGCGGAACATTGGGTAACTGCAATAGGATGTTCTCAATGCGTTCCTTAGCGGAATTCATTGTATCCTGAAGGGATTCGGCAGCGGTCTTGATGTCTGCTACCGATTGTTTCATGGATTCGGCTTCTTCGCGTTTGCCTTGTTGCATCAGTGAACCTATCTCCTTGGACAGCTGATTGCGCCGGGCAAGCAACTGATCGAGTTCTGCCTGAGCCGTTTTGCGGAGTTCATCCTGCTGCAATACTTCGTCCACCAATTGTATGGTATCTGCGGGCAGATGGCGTTTGAGGAAACCGTCAACTACTGCATTATAATCATTACGTATGCGGGATATTTCGAGCATGTCAGATATCGTTAATTTTACGGGGCAAAATTAATACAATTTTGAGTGAACGAAAGATTGCTATTCCAACTCTTGGAGGTCAATGGCTAGGATGAGACTAGGATTGGAATGTTTTTGACAAAAAAAATGTTTAAAAGTGCAGCCCGTATTCGTTGGTATTAAAAAATGATTTAACTTTACCGCGATTAAAACACATCAACTTCCGGCTTCTACGAGAAGTTTAAGCAGGAAACTCCCATCACGATATTTTTGAGATCATCAATTTTGTTAAGGGGAATTTGATTTATAGCTGATTTGAGAAAGCAAACATCTCACCTACTACTAAACGTGATTTACATCTAATTTATCAAGGACAAGATATGTACGACATTCTGCAGTTGAACGATATGCTGGTTCCTGAGTTGAGGGACATCGCAGAAAAAATCGGTCTTAAAGGTTATAAACGACTTACGCGTCAAGAGCTGATTTATAAAATACTTGATCAGCAAGCGTTAACAGATCAAGAGAATGCCAAGACTGCCCCTACCGGGAAAGCAGCTGCATCCAAAGAAAACGGAGCAGATAAGGTAGCTCCCCGCACGCCTGTGGCGAATAAAGAAGAAAAAAATTCGAAACCCGGACAAAAAGAAACCAAAAAGGCGGAAGAACCTGCAGCTCCTGCGGCTGGTGATGCCGGTGATAGTAAATCCGGGAGCCGGCGCCGGCGCCGGTCGCCCAATGCCGGGCCCTTAAAAGAGCCGGCCAGTGATCCAAAACCTGCAGCCAAGACTGAGGAACAAGTACCGCCTCCGGTCAGTGAAGACCGTGCGGATAACCGGAAAGAAAACCTGCAAACAAAACCTGCTCCGCCCCGACCTGCCCGTCACGAAGAGCAATCCCGGCCTGTTCAGCAGCAGCAGAGCGAGGTCAGAGAACAGCCAAGAAGAAATCCGGCTCCGGAGCCTGCCGATAGAGAGCAACGAGAGCCACGGGAACAACGAGAGCCACGGGAGCAAAGAGAATCAAGGGATCTGAGAGAACAACGCGATCAGCGGGATCAGAGAGACTCGCGGGATCAAAGAGAACAACGCGATCAGCGGGATCAGAGAGACTCGCGGGATCAGCGCGACCAACGGGACCAGCGGGAACAACGAGAACCGGTAGAGCGATTTAACATTGATCTCGACGGGATTGTAGAAGGGGAAGGCGTTTTGGAGATGATGCCTGATGGTTACGGCTTTCTGCGTTCCTCGGACTATAATTACTTGTCATCACCCGATGATATTTATGTATCGCCCTCGCAAATTAAATTATTCGGATTAAAGACCGGGGACACCGTAACCGGTGCCATCCGTCCGCCGAAAGAAGGTGAAAAATATTTTGCATTGCTTCGCGTATCCCGGATTAATGCACTTGAGCCAGCCAGAATCCGTGACCGGGTTCCTTTTGATTACCTGACGCCCCTGTTTCCGCGTGAAAAGTTTAACCTGACCACCAATCCACTCGGTCGCGATTACGGCAACCGGATGATCGACTTGTTCACACCGATCGGAAAAGGTCAACGTGGTCTTATCGTGGCGCAACCTAAGACGGGTAAGACCTTTTTACTGAAAGATGTGGCTAATGCCATCGCCATCAATCATCCCGATTGTTATATGATTGTCCTCCTGATCGATGAACGTCCGGAGGAAGTTACAGACATGCGTCGTAGTGTTAATGCCGAAGTCATCGCATCCACATTTGATGAACCCGCCGATAATCACGTCCGCGTAGCCGGCATCGTGCTTGAAAAAGCGAAACGATTGGTGGAATGTGGTCATGATGTCGTGATCCTGCTGGACTCCATTACCCGTTTGGCCCGTGCCTACAACACGGTTGCACCCTCCAGCGGTAAGGTATTGTCCGGTGGGGTGGAAGCAAATGCATTGCAAAAGCCTAAGAAATTCTTCGGTGCCGCACGTAAAATCGAAAACGGCGGTTCGCTAACCATCCTGGCAACAGCATTGATCGATACCGGGTCCAAAATGGATGGCGTCATCTTTGAAGAATTTAAAGGTACCGGTAATATGGAATTGCAACTCGACCGGAGCCTGGCTAACAAACGGCTCTATCCGGCCATCGATTTGACAAAGTCCAGTACGCGCCGTGAAGAACTCCTTCTGGAGAAAGAAGCATTGCAACGAATGTTCATTATGCGCAATCATCTGGCGGATATGAAACCGGATGAAGCCATGGAATTTTTGCTTAAATACATGCGGGGAACGACCAATAATGACGAGTTCCTGGCATCTATGAATGGATAAGAATCAAAACCGAAGCTAATTTTTTCAATAATTGATAGGTAATACGCAAAAAAAGGCTACTTTTGCTGTCCTTTTTTTAAGCAGCTTGCTGATAAATCGATAGAAGTCATGAAGCGTACATTTCAACCATCCAGACGCAAACGATCAAACAAACATGGATTCATGACTCGTATGAGTTCAAAGAATGGTCGTAAGGTATTAGCTCGCCGCCGGGCTAAAGGAAGACACAAACTTTCCGTAAGCGACGAGCGCAGACTGAAATGATCCGGCTGGAATGGATAAATGCCTGACCTGTACCTGGGATCGAACCGGCGATTGAAGCATCGCAAGCTCATCACCCGGTTATTTAAGGAAGGTCATTCATT
Organism: Lewinellaceae bacterium; assembly: GCA_020636355.1. Taxonomy (GTDB): domain Bacteria; phylum Bacteroidota; class Bacteroidia; order Chitinophagales; family Saprospiraceae; genus JAGQXC01. The sequence goes on from JACJYB010000007.1 coordinate 256,347, forward strand.
ATTCAACTATCCATTTAAACTGTTATGGCTTCCGGTTGACGATGTTACCGGAAGCCCTTTTTTATTTTCCGTATCCGTTCCAAAAAAAACATTCCCAAAAGCTGTCGATCGCAATCGATTGAAGCGACAAACCCGCGAATCATTTCGGCTCCAACAACAACAACTCACCACGATCCCCGGAAAGACCATTTTGCTTATGTACATTTATGTAGGCAAAGAAGCCCTGGCTTATGATGCCATCGATCGCAGCATTCGATATTTAACAAAACTTTTAAAAAAATCGATTCGCAAATCAGCCCCTTCGGACGTATAATCATCATGAGATCAATGATGATGCTGACAGCCATCCTGCTGACCCTGACTGCATACAGTCAAAAATTTCTGCAGATCGAAAAATACGGATCGCCCAAAACCACCAAATTCTACCCGGGCGATGACCTCGTGTTTCAGCTTGGAGATGATACCTGGATCACCCGAACCATCCTTGACGTCAATGCTGACCGTGGAACGATCCTGATTGAAGATGTTAGTTCCGGCGTTCCTATGCACCTGGATGTACAGGAAATAACCAATGTCAAGCTGGGATCCAAAGGTAAAATCTGGCGGATCGTCGGTAAAACCCTGATGGCAGGAGGTGCAAATATTGCGATCAGCTCTTTGTTTTTAGCCCGGTCCAATATCATTCCGCCGATAAAGGATTATCCGCAGCCTTACATTTATGGGGCGGGTAATTTTCTGTTAGGCCTTGGTATTGATCAGCTGCTGGGTAAGCCGGTCTATAAGATGGGGAGAAGGTACCACTTACGGGTGCTTGATCTGACGATCTATTAACATTTGAATGGCTTGTGCATAACCTTCGAGCCCTTTACCGCTGATCTGTGCAATGCAATAGGGCTGCATGTACGAGTGATGACGGAATTTTTCCCGCTGATGGATATCTGAAATATGGACCTCAACAACCGGCGAAGAGATGGCTGCAATCGCATCGGCCAAAGCGATGGATGTATGGGTATAGGCGCCGGCATTAAATACAATGCCCGCCCAGGAAAATCCTACCCGGTGTAATTCGTCCAGCAGATCCCCTTCGTGATTGGATTGGAAATAAACCAATTCAACCTGTGGAAACCGGGCTTGCAGTTCGTGGAAAAACGCCTCGAATGTTCTTGAACCGTAGATATGCGGCTCACGTTTGCCCAACAGGTTTAAATTAGGTCCGTTAAGAATTAGGATATTCATGCAGGTGAAACATTCTGGTTTAATGGATCCAGCCAAATGGAAGCGCTAAAGATACGTGAAAGAGACGATCATCCATTGGTCCGCGGATAAAAGCAGTCAATTTATCCTGTGGGGTGCTAAAATCGTTAATTGGCCATCTCTGACAGAAACTTTAGTCGCACCAGTTGAATTTCTTCAAGGGTGATGTCATCATCCTGCAGCTCTGAATATGCTTCATCAACAGAGTCATTAACAGACTCCATAAAGTAATCGTAGATGGTCTCAATATTGTATTCATCCAGATTCTCTTCGAGATAATAGTCCAGGTCCAGCTTGGTTCCGGAAGAAACAATGGCATCCAGTTCACGGTACAATTCTTCTATTGAAAGTTGATTGCTGGAGGCGATGTCTTCCAGGGGTAATTTTCGGTCGATACCCTGGATTATAGCCACTTTACTTTTGGATTTATTGGCTACTTGTTTGACCACAAAATCGGTAGGTCGTTCAATGTCATTTTCTTCAACATAGCGCTGGATCAACTCTATGAATGACTTGCCGTAGCGTTGGGCTTTACCAAGACTTACCCCCTGGATTTTACTCATGTCATCCATGGTGATCGGATATTGGGTGGCCATGTCTTCGAGGGAAGGGTCCTGGAAGATGACGTAAGGGGGTACATTTTTGGATTTTGCCAGGGACTTGCGCAGATCCTTTAACATTTGTACCAGCGCGGTATCCAGTGCTGCGGAACGCGGACTACTCTCATGTTCTTGATGATCGGCATCGCTGTAAACATGGTTGATTGGGATCTTAAGCGACACCGGATGTTTGATGAACGATCTGCCTGCATCGGTGAGCTTAAGCAATCCGTAGTTTTCAATATCCTTGAGGAGCAGGTCCTGCAATAAGCCATGCCGGAAGATGGAGTGCCAGTACGCCTCGTCATTGGTTTTGCCAGCACCGAAATATTGTTTTTCATCAAAACGGAAATTCTTAATCTCCTGGGTTTCTTTCCCGGTGATGAAATCCACCAGCAGCTTCACACCATAGTTTTCGTTCAACTCGAGGATGGCTTGTAGCGCCTTCACCATATCGGTTTTAACCTCAACTTTTTCCTTGGGATGCCGGCAGTTGTCGCACATGGCATCGCAGTCCTGTTCGGCAAAATGTTCTCCAAAGTAATGCAGCAGAAACTTGCGTCGGCAGGTGGCAGTCTCTGCATATGCGATGACCTCATTCAGAAGTTGAGAGCCCATTTCCCGCTCGGCAGCTGTTTTGTCGCGCAGGAATTTTTCCAGGATCAGGATGTCTTTGTACGAATAAAATGCCAGACAATGTCCTTCCATGCCGTCCCGTCCGGCCCGTCCGGTTTCCTGGTAATAGTTTTCGATGCTTTTTGGTATATCAAAATGGATCACGAAACGAACATCGGGTTTATCGATTCCCATCCCAAAAGCAATGGTGGCGCAGATGACATCGATGTCTTCCATTAGGAAAGCATCCTGAACATTTGCCCGCACTTTAGCTTCCAGGCCGGCGTGATATGGAGCTGCTTTTATCCCGTTAACAGAGAGCGCTTCAGCCAGTTCTTCCGTGGTCTTCCGGGCCTGAGCGTAAATGATGCCGGATTCGTTTTTGTGCTCACTGATGAACTGGACGATTTGTTTGATGGTCTGGGCCTTATTCAGTTTCGGGCGCAGTTCGTAATAAAGGTTTTCGCGATTGAAAGAGGAGACAAAAGTCTTTACCTCTAGCATATCGAGGTTTTTAATGATGTCGCTGCGCACTTTCGGGGTAGCGGTAGCTGTCAGCGCAATTACCGGGGTATTATCACCGATGGCATCGATCATTTCCCGGATCCGGCGATATTCCGGACGGAAATCATGACCCCATTCCGAAATACAGTGTGCCTCGTCTACGGCGATCAGGCTGATCGATACATTCTGAAAGAACTGAATGTTTTCATCTTTGGTCAGGGTTTCCGGAGCGACGTACAGCAGTTTGGTTTTCCCGTTGCTGATGTCCTCCTTAACTTCATTTATCTGTTTTTTGGTTAGCGATGAATTCAGGAAATGGGCAACGTGGTCGCTCTCACTGTATCCCCGGAGTGCGTCAACCTGATTCTTCATCAGTGCAATAAGCGGAGAAATAATGATCGCAGTGCCTGGCATGATAAGAGCGGGTAATTGGTAACAGAGCGATTTGCCACCTCCGGTTGGCATCAATACAAAGGTATCGTTACCAGAGAGAACACTACGGATTATGGATTCCTGATTTCCTTTAAATTGATCAAAACCAAAGTGGGTTTGCAGTGACTCGTGTAAAGAGATTTCGGACACTTGCATTGCGTCTTATATTGTTTTTTGAACCAAATACATTCTCGAATTTCCTAATTTTCAGCAAGGGTATTACCTACATAAGGTACGTAAAAAAAGCGGCTGCGCTTGAAATGTTTTCATTTATTTTGCAGCATTTAGGTCTTGATTGAGTTCTTCTTGGAAAGGGAGGTCCTTTTAAAAAGGCTACGAAGATACCAACAAATTGTGAATAATTCAAACAGAATTTTAGAGGTTGCATCCCGTACCATTGGAATTGAAGCGGAGGCTGTTCAATCCCTGCAATCGGCTCTTAATCAGGATTTTATTCTTGCCGTAGAACATTTGTTTCAAAGCCCGGGCCGCATCGTAGTTACAGGTATCGGTAAGAGTGCAATCATTGGCCAAAAATGGGTGGCAACCTTTAATTCGACCGGAACCCCATCCCTCTTTATGCATGGCGCTGACGCCATTCACGGAGACCTCGGTATGATCCAGCCGGAGGATACGCTGATCGTTTTATCCAAGAGCGGAGAGACGCCTGAGTTACGGGTATTGATACCGTTGATCAAGGATTTTGGTAACGTACTCATCGGGGTAGTAGCCAACCCTGATTCTTACCTGGCCCGGCAATCCAGTTTTGTCATTCACACCCCGGTAGACCGGGAAGCGGAACCGAATAACCTGGCACCAACGACCAGCACCACGGCACAATTGGTGATCGGAGATGCCATTGCCACCAGTCTTTTAGCCCTGCGTAATTTTACTCCGGAACACTTTGCCCGCTTTCATCCCGGAGGTACTTTAGGAAAGCAATTGTATCTGCGGGTAAAAGACCTGATGATCCGGCACGAGAAGCCCGCAGTAAGTGCTGATGCTACCCTGCAACAGGTCATCGTCGAAATGACATCGAAACGGGTCGGTGCTACGGCAGTCACGGACAACAACGGACGATTACAAGGGATCATTACCGATGGCGATCTGCGGCGCATGCTGAGTCGATCTCAGGATTTGTCCGGGTGGGATGCAGGCACGATGATGACCCGGGCACCCAAAACCATTGCGGCCACCGCATTGGCCGTAGATGCCCTTGCGCTCATGCGCAATAACAGCATTACCCAACTGATCGTAATTGATGTGGATGATTATGTTGGGATCATTCATCTTCACGATATTCTGCAAGAAGGCATTTTATAACGAATCGGCTGGTTATGATTTTTCCTATAGGCGATGATCAGGTAAAAGGCGGAGCACGCCCCGTAGTATCTTATACCTTGATCCTCTTAAATTTTCTGGTGTTTTTCTTCCAGATTTCACTTACTCCGGATCAACTGCAGCAATTGGTTTTCGAATACGGAACGACACCGAATGCCATATTGCAAGGGCAGGATCTGATGACCTTGTTCACCAGCATGTTTTTACATGGTGGATGGATGCATCTGCTGGGCAATATGTTGTTCCTGTGGATTTTTGCAGATAACATCGAAGCGGTTGTCGGCTCCGGATTGTTCCTGCTTTTCTACCTCGCTGGCGGCATGGTCGCTTCCGGGGTACACGTTTTGGTGAATCCGGGCAGCACGGTTCCGTCTATCGGAGCTTCAGGGGCCATCTCGGCAGTCATGGGAGCCTACCTGGTGATGTTTCCGGTGAGCCGGATTAAAGTGTTGATCCTGATCTTTTTCCGCTCTATCTACATACCGGCCATGGTATTCCTTGGCTTCTGGATCATCCAGCAACTGGTAAGCGGATATTATTCCATGGGCGTAGCCGCAGAGGAGACCGGGGTCGCCTGGTGGGCTCATATCGGCGGATTTGCCTTTGGACTGCTGTGTGGCTGGTATTTCAGGAAGCGGTACCGTTCAGACCGGTACGTTCTGCGCGCCTAAGAAACATCCCAAGCCAAGTCATGATAAAAAAAGGACCGTATTAGCAATACGGTCCTTTTTTTACTTTCTTAAAGATCAGATCACTTCGGTACTTCCTGGCATGGGGATTGGATAAAATCCTTCCTCATTAGGCAGAACCGGTGGATTGGCATCCCAGGCATATTCTTTTGGCATAATGCTAATCTTGGAATTCAGTGCTTCGTCCCATTTGATCATTTTGCCGGAGTAGGTCGCCATCCGTCCCAGAATCGCCGTCATCGTACTGGTTGCACCGTACGCTGCATTATCAAATTTATATTCTCCTTTCGCAATGGCGTCAAACAACAGATCGTGCTCCACCTGATAGGGATTGGGATCATTTTTGGCATCGTATTTCAGTATGGACTTGCCGTTATATCCCATCACACTTCCTTCTCCAAAATCAACGGTGCCTTTGGTACCAACCAGTTTTTCATTGACCTCATCCCAGCAATTTTTGATGTGCCGGCATTGACTATTCATGATGGTTCCGTCCGCATAGGTAAACTCGACATAGTGGTGATCGTAAATCTCCCCATATTCTTTGCCGGTGCGGACCTGGCGGCCACCCATCCCTTGTGCGGAAACCGGTGTGGCTTGTTTGGCCCAGTTAATCACGTCGATGTTGTGAATGTGTTGCTCGTTGATGTGATCCCCGCAAAGCCAATTGAAATAGTACCAGTTACGCATCTGGTATTCCATTTCTGTTTGCCCGGCTACCCGTGGACGAACCCATACTCCGGCGCTATTCCAGTAAGCCTGAGCGGATGTTATATCTCCGATCTTTCCATCGTGGACAAGATCCATGATCTTCGTGTATTTGGCTTGGTAGTGGCGCTGAAGACCGACGACAACATTCAATTTCTTTTGCTTGGCAATAGCGGCTGTTTCCAGCACTTTACGGACGCCGGGAGCATCGGTAGCTACCGGTTTTTCCATAAATACATGTTTATTCTGCGCGATGGCTTCGGCAAAATGAATGGGCCGGAATCCGGGAGGTGTTGCCAGGATAACGACGTCGGCATGCTGTATGGCATGCAGGTAACCATCAAAACCAACATACTGGCGGTCTTTGGGTACATCCACCTTATCCTTGCCGACTTCATTGATGATGTTGGTAAGGCTGGCTTCCAGATTATCTTTAAAAGCATCAGCCATGGCAACCAGTTTGACGTTTTGTTTGGTGCTCAGGGCCTGACTAGCTGCGCCGGTGCCCCGGCCACCACAGCCAACCAATGCGATTTTGATGGTGTCATCAACGCTGTTAAAAAATCCGGCTGCTCTGGAGATAAACGGACTGATGACCACTCCGGTACCGGCAAGTGCGCTGCGTTCTACGAATGAACGACGGTTTATTTTTCCTGACATGATGTTTAATGTTTTTTCAAGTTAAAGGACAATGGACAGAAGAATATGGCATATTTTCGTCCACTCCCTAAGATACAAATCAATCCGATAAAGGCTGAATCATTATCCGCCTAATACCATTTCCCAGAACGCTTTTTGTTCAGCCTGGCTGGGTTCGTTCATGGGCCGGATGATCCGGAATCCCACGAAAGGTGAATCAGTATTCCACCAAAAACTTTTAGGGATCTGGGGATCCCGTTTTTTCCACTGGAGATCCGATTCAATTCGGTTGCTGCTGCGCAAGGTGGCGGCGTCATCCTGATAGGAACCGCCCCGCACGGATCTGGGATGTAATGCTTTGGGCTTATACCACGGATCGGTTGCCTTATCGGCAAAAGTGGTGTAAGCATCGGCCTGATACTGATCCAGGGTCCACTCCGCGACATTTCCGTACATATCATAGAGTCCCCAGGGATTGGGCTGACGGGTTGCCACGGGGTGTAGTTTTTGATCGCTATTGGCTGAATACCAGGCATAGTCAGCCAGCATTTTTGCTTTCTTGCCAAAGAAATAAGGCGTATTGGTTCCTGCCCGGCAGGCATATTCCCACTCTGCTTCCGTAGGGAGCCGATAAAACTTCCCGGTACGCTCCGACAGCCATTTGCAGAATTGCAAGGCGGCAAACTGGGTCATCCCACTGGCCGGATAATTGGAGCCGCCCATGCCGTGGCTGGGATCTTCGTAAGGTGGACTGGGACGGACGATCCCTTCTGTTCTCGGGGTGCCATTGGCATCAACATCCTTTTCTTTATTTCGATAAACGTCATACAGATTGTGGCTGACTTCAGTAGTGCTCATCCAAAAGCCATCGATCATAATGGTTTTGTTGGGTAGCTCATCCGCCTCGTGCGCCTTGTCTTTAGGGGAAGCGCCAAGCAGAAAGCTGCCGGCAGGGATGGGCACCATGGTAAATGACACATCAGTGCCAACCAGTGTTTCCGTATAAGCATCGGCCGGCATCGGACCTTCCAATAGCGAAACCCCAACCAAAAGGGTAGGGAGCAAAAGAAATTTCATCATGTTTTTTGCATTTAAATTGAGTCGTCTAGTTTCCTTTAAATTCCAGGTTAACCTGTATGGATAAGTCGTCGCCACAGACGATTGAGCCAAACAGTGCCGATGGTGGTTCAATTTCAAATTGTGAAAATGAAAGCGGGATGGTTGCCTGATAATGGCCTTTGTGGTCGGATTGGCAGGTCACTTCAATGGTCCGGCTGACACCGCCCACATTCAGACTTCCAGAGGCAATGATCTGGTTACCCATGGACTTGATTTGGGTGCTTTTGAACTGGACTCGAGGATGCGTGTCGTTGTTCAGGGCTTTTTTGATTTTATCATCCATGGTGACCCCACGGCCACCTGCCATGGTAGCCACACCAAAAGAAAGCTCTACCTCTTTGAGGTTATCGCCGTCCAGAACCAGCGTGCCTTGAACATCCGGCACCTGGACCGTCCAGTCATGGAGCGTGGAAGTGCCGTCTACATGAACCTGAGCCGTGTCCAATGCCCAGGAGTTTACTTGACTGTGTGCGCTAACGGTTCCTAGTAAGCTACTCGTCAGAACAAATAGAAAGGTTCGCATTTTATTGTTCATTTTTACAGTGAAGATACTCATTAAAATCCGGAGATGCCAAGGTTAGTTGATCATCCGTCAACTGCCAAACCACCGGAAAGGTACGATTTCCTGCCCCGGCTCCCAGCACCGTCAAAGCGGACGCCCAGGCATCAGCGGAGGCCCCATTCCTTGCCAATACAAAGGCTGACCGGGCAGCAGTAATTCCCAATCCGGTTCTGGGATCGATGATGTGACTGTAACGCTTTCCACGGCGCTCGATGAATTGGTAGGTGCCACCAGATCCCGCCAGGGCCTGATTATTTAAAAAAAACTGGCAATCTCCTTCTTCAGTAAAACCAACCGCCCATCCCTTTTGTCCCGGGGGCGGATCCCCGGCAACCAGGTCGCCTCCGAGATCAATCATCGCACGGGTAAATCCCCGCTGGGCCAGAAAATGGATCAGGCAATCACCCAGGTAGCCTTTACCGATCCCTCCCAGGTCAATAGTCATATTTTTTTGGCCTTTGGCCATCCTGTTTCCTGCCGGATCCAAAAAGATTTGATCAAATCCAACGGAACGTTTAAGCCGACGAACTTTGTACATTCTAAGCGGCTTGCCATTCTTTCGAATTTCGCGCCAGTAATCCACCAGGGGTTTTACCGTCGGATCAAATGCGCCGGATGACAGCTGAAAAACGGAACGGGAGGCGGCCAGAATGTCCGTTAGCTCAGGGGATAGTGCAATGGTATCTTCCGTTTTTAGCCGGTTAAGGCGTGATAATTCGCTGTGTGGATCGTAATCACTGATAATAGCATTGATCCGGTCCAGTTCCTGGTACGCTTCCGCCAGAACCTGAACTCCTGCCAGCGAATCGGTCGTGTACAGCACGATGCGAACCAGAGTGCCCAATTTGGGCCGATCGGATTCCAATCGGATCCAGTCTGGCGTTGATGAATGGCCGGCACTACATGCCAGGACTGCCGCGAAAATGATTACTTTTGAAAATATCATCGTACAAAATAAAACAGGTCATGAACCGTCGCAAATTTATCAAACAAGGTGCGGTTACCACCGCAGCATCGGTTATCGGAGGAGCAGGAATTTCCAACTTAGCCGGCTCGAATCTTCCTCCTGCAAACGCTGCTTTCCAACTCAAGTATGCGCCTCATCTCGGGATGTTCCGGCAAAATGCCGGCGATGATCCCATTGCGCAACTGGAATTTATGGCTGACCAGGGATTTACCGCTTTTGAAGACAACGGCATGAAAGACCGTGAGGTTTCCGTTCAGACCCAAATGGCCTCCACCATGGCCAAAAGGAATTTGCAGATGGGGGTGTTCGTAGCCCATAAGATCTATTGGAATGAGCCGAACCTCACCAATGGAGATGTAGAGAAACGAGCCGAATTTCTTCAGGCTATTCGCGATAGTGTAGAGGTGGCCAAGCGCGTAAATGCAACCTGGATGACCGTTGTGCCCGGACATGTGGAACTGCGGATGGAGATGGGTTATCAGACGGCTAATGTAATAGAGTCCCTCAAACAGGCATCAGCCATCCTGGAACCTCACGGATTGGTAATGGTCCTGGAATCCTTGAATTTTAGGGACCACCCGGGACAGTTCCTGAAAAAAGCAGCTCAAGCGTTCGAGATTTGTAAAGCAGTAAATAGTCCGAGTTGTAAGATCCTCTTTGATATTTACCACCAGCAGATCACGGAAGGAAACCTGATTCCCAATATAGAAGCTGCCTGGGATGAAATAGCTTACTTTCAGATCGGAGATAACCCCGGCCGAAAAGAACCAACTACCGGAGAGATCAACTACCGCAATGTTTTTAAATACATCCATAGCCGGAATTGGCAGGGAATCCTTGGCATGGAACATGGTAATTCGCTGCAAGGTAAAGAAGGCGAGTTAGCCGTGATCAGGGCTTATCGGGAGGTTGATATGTTCTGAATGAAAACAGTAGCAAGAAGTCCTTCTATCAGGGAGATTTAACACAGCATTAATAATATTGAAATGGTTTAATCCGGTCCCATTGTATCACACATCAACCGGAAGACCATGAAACACAAATTACACCGTCAGATCTATCCCGCTTTGTTCCTGTTAGCCGTCCTGATGTCATGTGCAGGGCCTGAGAAGTTGATTCAAAAGGGTCGGTATGAACAAGCATTGAACACCCTGGTCCAGCGTCTCGAACGCGGCAAAATCACCGCAGAAAAAATAGCCTGGCTCCAGGAGGCTTACGATCATCAGGAACCTATCTGGGTACGGAGGATAGAACCATTTTTAACAACAACGGCAAATAGTAGCCAGCTACAGGGCGCCCTTTCCGAACTCAACCTGGTCATCCGGCAACAAGATCAAATGGAGCAAATAAAGGATCGGATTGAATCGGCCGGCTTCTCTGTCTCAACCCTGTCGATGGATACGCTATTGAACTGGAAAGACCGGATCACTGATCGGCTGATTCATGCATACAAAAACGAAACCGACACGTTGATGGTCCTGGCTCGCGGTGGGGATAAACTTGCTGCCAGACAAGCTTATAGCCTTTACCAAAGATGGCTTAAGCTAGCGCCGGATAAAAACAGGCTTCAATCCGCGATGGAAGAGAGCCAGTCCCTGGGTACCAATCATGTTTTATTTATTGTTGTGGATCAGCGGCATGATCAACGGACAAATTTATCCGCAAACGGGCAAGAATACGAGCCAGGGCGGATCATCGATGACTGGACCGTATTGCATTTTCAGGATGAGCCGATGCCCTTTGACTTCATCCTGTATCTGGATGTTAACCAGCTGGACGTAAGCCCGGAACGTGTAACGGAAAAACAGCACTACGCGCAAAAGCGTGTCATCGATGGATACCGGGTGCGCCGTGACACCGCAGGAAATGCAGTCTTTGACAGTCTCGGAAAAGTCGTCAAAGATCCGGTCTGGATAACGGCTTCAGCCCGGATGGTGGAAGTGATTAAATCCCGCGAAGCTTCCTTACTTGGGAATCTGGAATTAAGAGATGAAGCCAATGGAGCCATCGTTTGGAGCCATCCAGTCGATTTATTTCAACGGTTTAACAATCAATTTGCCCGCTATCAGGGTGATCCGAGGGCGCTGACCAATGAAGAAAGGCGATTGGCAGATAATGTAGAATTACCTTTTCCGGAAACTACCGAGCTGGAAGCCATTTTGTGGGTCGAACTGATGAACAGGATTGCCGAAGAAGTAGCCAATTTGCCGGTAAAGGCGGTTTCGATTTGATCAGAAGTTGCCCGCAGCTTCCCGGAACAGGACAGCCAGGAGCACTTGTCCTACCGAGCGTAACGTACGGCGGTCGATCACATCCATTTTGTCCTGATGGGTGTGCCAGTGTGCACCGAACGATGTCGGACTGTTCATCGGTTTATTGATAATGTCAATCATCGGCAGGCCGCGAATGGTGGACACAAAATAATGATCGTCAATGCCACCACCGACCGAACGGTTGACAAACAGGTTGCCTTTGCCCATTTGTTGAGCGAGGCGCCAGACTTTCAGGTAGGTAGCGGAAACCCGGCTGGCAACCTGGTTGGTATAGCCGGGAATATTGGTCAGGTCTTCTACCGGGAACTGAGCATCATGTGCACCAACCATATCCAGTAGGATGCCATATTTAGCCTGATACCCGGCTACATGCGGTTCACGGCTCCAGTACTGGGCACCCAGGCACCAGGAATCATTGGCTCCGGACCGCTCACCCTGGTCCTCTACATCAAAAAAGATAATATCCACACCTAATGGAATGGATGATTGAGCCAGCTGGCGGGCAATTTCCATAAGTACGCCAACGCCACTACCACCATCGTCAGCTCCCAGGATGGGCTCTTTCTGGGTAGTTGCATCGGCATCCTGTTCGGCGATAAACCGGCTATCCCAGTGAGCGCCTAATAAAATACGCTTGTTCTGATCCGGGTTGATCCTGGTGATGATGTTGGTACCGGTAACCGTCTGACCTGTATAGATGGTTGCTGAAAAGGTCTGTTTTTCTACTTGTAGTCCAAAACCGGATAATTTGTTGACGATCCATTCCAGGCAAGCTTCGTGGGCAGGGCTTCCCGGCACCCGGGGTCCAAAGGAGACCTGCTTTTCTACATAGGTGAAAGCGCTGTCCATCTGAAAAGACGGAGGCTGTAAAGCCGGTGCTTCGGTTGCAGTAGAAACCGAGGATTTTGGTTCTTGTCTGCAGCTGATAGTTGCAATGAAGACAAATAATGCAACGACCCATAATGGGGTCAGCGATAAGGAATGCTTACGGAAGTGCATAAAGATTAGGATTTGGACCAGGTGGTTCCTTCCGGACCATCTTTGAGTTGAATGTGCAAATCATTGAGCTGATCCCGGATTTGATCGGCGGTCGCCCAGTCTTTTTTTGTTCGTGCCTGTCGGCGAATGTCAATGACCAGCTGCATTACCCCATCCAGAGCGCTGTCATCCGATCCGGTTTCTTCTTTTAATCCAAATAGTTCAAAGACGACGTCCGGAATGACTTTTTGCAATCGGTCAAGGGTTTCCGGTGTCACTTCCGCAATGGATAAATGGCCGGCTTTAAGGCCATTGATGCGGGTGACCAGGTCAAACACCCGTGCCATAGCTTTTGGGGTGTTGAAATCGTCATTCATGTCTTCGAAGATCCCGTCCATCATTTCATTCAGCTCCTGATCCAGGCTGCTACTTTCTTTGGCAACGGCGCCAGCCAGTTCTTTAACGGTGTGGGTCGCTTCCATCAACCGGAGGAAACCTTTTTCAGCGGCTTGCAAGGCGCCGTCCGTCAGATCCAGCGTGCTACGGTAATGGGATTGCAGCATAAAGAAGCGCACCACCATCGGACTGTATCCTTTAGAGATCAGTGGACTGTCGCCGGTAAACAATTGGAAGGGCGTGATGGTATTTCCTTCACTCTTGGACATTTTGCGTCCATTCATGAGGAGCATATTACTATGTAGCCAGTATTTTGCCGGGGGAGTGCCACAAGCGCCTACATTCTGTGCTATTTCATTCTCGTGATGCGGAAATTTAAGATCAGTACCTCCGCCGTGGATGTCAAACTGTTTGCCGAGGTATTTGGTACTCATGGCTGAGCATTCCAGATGCCAGCCGGGAAAACCTACCGACCAGGGGGAATTCCAGCGCATCAAATGACGCGGATCCGCTTTAATCCAGATGGCAAAATCCGATGGGTGTTCTTTTTCGTCCTGATTTTTAAGATTATCGCGGGTTAGCGATATTAGATCTTCGACAACACGACCGGAGAGTTTGCCATACAGATCTTTCTCATTGATGAATTTCTGTACATCGAAGTAAACCGATCCATTCTTGATGTAACCGTAGCCGTTATCCAGAATGTCCTGTACCATTTCGATTTGTTCGATGATGTGTCCGGTGGCTCGCGGTTCGATACTGGGTGGCAGGGTATTGAAGATATCCATCATCTCATGAAAACCATTGGAGTAGCGCTGGACTACCTCCATGGGTTCTACGTGTTCGAGACGTGCTTTTTTGGAAATCTTATCCTCTGCATCGGTATCTGCATCCCCTTCCAGGTGTCCTACATCAGTGATATTGCGGACGTACCGTACCTGGTATCCAAGGTACTTCAGGTAGCGAAAGATGATATCAAAGCTGACAAAAGTGCGGCAGTTTCCCAGATGGACATCGCTGTAAACAGTTGGTCCGCAAACGTACATTCCAACCCGACCTTCATGAATTGGGGTAAATACTTCTTTCTCCCCAGACCAGCTGTTGTAGACCACTAACTTGGTGTTCATCATGATTTTTTTGCGAGCGCTAAGGTACTGAATATGGGGAAATGATCCGAATAATTAACCTGATCCCGGTCGAAGGAGTAAATGTTCCAATCGGGGGTTGCCAGGATATAATCGATGCGCAGAAACGGGATTACTCCACCATAGGTAAACTTAACACCCTTTGAAAAATGGAAGGAATCATTCATCCCGTCACTGAGTTGATGGTAGAGATAAGAATGTGGTACATCATTAAAATCGCCGGCCAGAACATATGGATAGGGACATTCCTGGAGATGCTGTTCAAGAACCGGTAGGATTTCAGCCCGTTTCTGTGCGGCAGACTTGTATTTGGTCAAAATGGTAGCAACGGTAGACCAGGTTTTTTCTTCCTGCAGGTCACCTTCACGAACCAGATTGTCAGCATCCCGGGTGATCTGATTGGACTGCAGATAAAGGCAATATACCCGGATTGGGGCATCATGGTATTGGATATCGGCCCACAAAGCATACACCTTCTGTGCATTGTCAAATAGATAGCCCGTTTGTTTGATGGGATACCGGGATAGGATCCCTGCCGGCTTGCGGATCTCATAGGTAAAACTGGAGTCCAGCAAACTGGCAAAAAAGTTAACGGCTTTGTCATTGACCTCCTGCAAGCATACGATATCAGGATTTTTTTCCTTGATGTATTGACTGAATTCATCCTCCCTGCTGTGTCTCGCATTACTCATCACGCGGTTGAGATAAGCGACATTGTAGCTCATTACCTGCAGGGTCGTGGTTTCGGCAGGAATTTCATGTTCGGTTAATGGCAAAGCA
Organism: Lewinellaceae bacterium; assembly: GCA_020636355.1. Lineage (GTDB taxonomy): Bacteria > Bacteroidota > Bacteroidia > Chitinophagales > Saprospiraceae > JAGQXC01. The sequence goes on from JACJYB010000007.1 coordinate 271,348, forward strand.
TAAATGTTTTGCACCTGTCGCCAGCCGATGACCAGGGTTAAGAAGGAGATGAGGGCATAGGCCGGTTTACTCACCAACCACACCACGATAAAAAGAAGATTCAGGACAAAAAGTATCGGGTAAAAAATGCCCAGAAGAGAAGTAGGCCAGAAGGTAATCGGATTGATCAAAGGAGACAGATAGGACAACAGGGTCAGAATGACCAATCCAATGTTGAGTCCCAGCATGATCTTGGCCAATCGCTTCAAAATCAGTCTTTTTTACTTGCTTCCGTTAAAAAAGCTTTCTCTTCGTCGGATAGTTTTTCATAACCTTTGGCTTTGATCTTGTCCAGGATGGCATCCAGTTTTTCCTGGTGACTCATGCCCTGGTAATCATTGAGTTTTTGCCGTGATCGCATGGCAGGATGCTTTACCAGCACGGCTGTCCGGGGGGGTGGGTTTTTTACCGGTGCCTGTCCCAGATGGCCAAGCCAGTTGAAAAACCGGATGAAAGGGTAAGCCAGATCATCTCCTCGGCGTAACATTTCAACATAGGCGATGCCCATGACGGCGCCACCCAGGTGTGCAAAATGCCCACCGGAATTAGCATTATTGGCGACGCCTACCAGATCCAGCAACATGACAAAAAATGCAATGTATTTTATTTTAACCGGGCCGATCAGGAGGAGATGCATTTCATAATTTGGGGATAACCATGCGCTGGTCAGAATAAAGCAGGTCACTGCTGCAGAAGCGCCCAGTGCATAATGCGTGATACCCGGATGCTGTATGTTGGCACTGAAAAAGAAAAATACGGCACCGGCTAGACCGCCCAGCAAATACAGCGGAAGAACCCGGTGATCTCCGATAAAGTCACCTACGATCCGTCCAAACCAGTACAATACCAATAAATTGAATAAAATATGGAAAAGGCCTTCATGCAGAAACATGTGCGTGATCAGCGTCCAGGGCCGGAAAAGAATCTCACGCCAATCGGATGAGAGTTCCAGATGCTGGATAAAAGGCCCGTACCATCCTGCTCCTTTTAGAAAGACCTGTCCCAGCAGGACGACGACCCATACCGCCAGATTGACAACGATAATCCGGTTGAGCATGTGTCCATGCTGAAAAATTTGCCGGATATCTTGCCAGATCGATTGAAACATATTTAGGTAAACAGGATTTAATACAATAAACGCAAAAATAGATGAATAATTAGGATGATTCCAGGGATTTTAAGTCAGAACCTTTTTCTCCAAAACAGGATAAGAATCGCCCCGGTGATGGCGCCACCCAGGTGCGCAAAATTGGCCACTCCCGGTTGCAGATTCCCGACGCCACTGACGATTTCGATCAAACCAAACAAGATGACCATGTATTTCGCTTTCATGGGTATCGGCGGGAAAAGCAGCATCACCCGCATATTGGGAAACAGCATTCCAAAGGCTACCAGTAAACCAAAGATCGCTCCGGAGGCTCCTAGAACCGTTGGAATATGCGGTAATGCCATGGTCCATTGATCCCCAAAGCGAAGATAAAACTGGACCATAAAGCTCAGGATATAAATGACGCCAGCTCCCAATCCGGTGATCAGGTAGTATGCAAGAAATCGTTTGGGACCCATTCTGCTTTCAAGTATAGGACCAAACATGTACAGACCGAACATATTCAAAAAGATATGCGTAAAGTTAGCATGTGCGAACATGTGGGTGACAATCTGCAGGGGCATGAACGATTCACTCCAGGGACTTGCCATGGGCAGGTAATCGTAAAGTACCGGAAAGATTTGCATGGCGAAAAACACCAGTATATTAATTATCAGCAGGTGTTTTACGACGTCAGTCAGTCTGAGCATAATTTCGGATTCTGTGCAATGTTCAACTTAAAAAGAGCCTTTCCAGTTTATTTTTCTCTAAGGTTATAAAGCAATTTCGACCAGCGGGACTCTTGAAAGGAAGTTCGCAGGCAAACAACTGATCGATGATTTCCTGCATTTCAAGCGCGCTGAGCCGGGTTCCACGCTTGCAAGCGGCACTCACCGCCAGCGACCGGGCGACTTTTTCATTCACGTCGACCTTAAGATCACGGTTTTGTTTTAACTCTTCCAGCAACTGTTCGACCAGGTGCGTTGGTTCATCGCTGAAATGAAGCTGTGCGGGCAAGCCATGGACGATAAACGTGTTGCCTCCAAACTCCTCCACTTCAAATCCCAGCTGGTTGATCTTGGCCAGGTATTCTTTTAACAAATGGGCGTCGCCACCGTTCAGCTCTACCGTTGCCGGGAACAAAGCCCGTTGGGATGGCACTTCGGCAGTCGATAATTGTTCAAGATATTGTTCGTACAAAATGCGTTCGTGAGCCGCTTGCTGATCGATCAGCATCATTCCGGACTTGATCGGCACCAGGATGTAGGATAACAGGATCTGAACCGGCTCTTTGGCTTCCCAACCCCATTGGGCGGTATCACCGGAAGCATCCTGATGGTTTGCCTGGGAAGGGCGGATAATGGGTATTGGATCCGTCAGGTTACCCGGGAGCGGATCTTGTAAGCCTTCGTACAATTTCCTCCAATTTTGATCGGCGGCAACGGTTTCCTTGGCCGGCATGAAGTGTCCTGATCGACCTGTCTGATGCTGATGTTGCAGCCCTTCCGCTTCAAAGTCCAGGGTTGGCACGACCTGGAACTGGCCCAGCGCGTGTTTGATGCTTGCCTTCAACAAATTGTAGATTAATCGTTCTTCCTGGAATTTGATCTCGGTCTTGGTGGGATGGACATTGACATCGATGCGCTCAGGATCAATTTCCAGGAATAAGGCGTAAAAAGGATGGTGATCCTCCGGAAGCAATTGTTCGTAAGCAGATTTGACAGCGTGATTAAGGTAGGGACTTTTGATGAACCGCTGATTGACAAAGAAATATTGTTCTCCTCTGCTTTTTTTAGCATAATCCGGTTTGGCGATAAAACCATGCATCCGCACGATGTTTGTTTCCTCCTCGACCGGAACCAGCTTTTCATTGATTGCCTTACCAAAAATGGCTACGAGACGCTGCCTCAGGTTTTGTGCGGGCAGACGGTAGATGGCTTCTTCCTGGTGGTACAGATCCATGCTGATCTGAGGGTGAGCGATGGCTATCCGGTGAAATTCTTCGACGATATGCCGCATCTCCACCGGGTCGGATTTGAGAAAATTACGTCGGGCAGGCACATTATAAAATAAATTTTTGACAGCAAAGGATGTACCCTCGGGGGCCTGCGTGTATTCCTGTTTGTCTACCCGGCTGCCGGCGATGGCAATCAGGTTTGCTAATTCTTCACCGGATACCCGCGTTTTCATTTCTACCTGGGCCACCGAGGCAATTGATGCCAGTGCTTCTCCGCGGAATCCCTTCGTGCGGATGTGAAAAAGGTCGTCGGCTTGCCGGATCTTGGAGGTCGCATGCCGTTCAAAACAAAGGCGGGCATCGGTCTCCGACATGCCACTGCCATTATCCACCACCTGGACGAGCTGCTTGCCTGCCTGGCGCACCAATACCTGAATCCAGGATGCTCCGGCATCAACGGCATTCTCCATCAGCTCTTTCACGACAGAAGCAGGTCGCTGTATGACTTCACCGGCCGCAATCTGATTGGCTATTGCATCCGGTAGAAGCTGGATTATATCCATAATTTATTCCAATAGGTGAATGATGGTCGGTAAACCTTTAGATAAAAGGACAAAGGTAATAAGTATTAGCAGGACAATGGTATAGAACAACGTCCGATTCGATTTACGGATCAGCCGGCTCTGGTATTCCGTATCGACCTGACTGCGCTGGCGAAGGCCTGAAGAGATTCGGGCTTTAACGGCCTCCACGTCATCTCCTTTGCCGGTCTCATGCTGTCTTAATCGCTGCTCCAATTCCTCTTTTGCCGGATCGTAAAACCGTGGTATGTAGCGATAAGTACGCGGCTTGGGGCGATGTAAAAATTTCATTTTAAAGGCTTTAGGTACTTCTGGTTATATCTTCCACAAGATGGTGAAACTCAGGCGCCAGCTATTCAAAGATACGGATTGACATCTGTTCCGGATACCCGCTAAACAATATTTTACCCACCCGGGTTTCAATTCAATTGCAACCAGATCGCCAATCTTGTTGTTTTACGTCCCAGTTCACTGTAACTTTGCAACTTAGATTCCAGTTATGAGCGAAGTCATTAAGCATGAATGCGGCATTGCCCTGATCCGGCTGCTGAAGCCGCTTTCTTTTTACGAAGAAAAATACGGCACTTCCCTTTTTGGCCTGCAACGACTGCACCTGTTGATGCAGAAGATGCGTAATCGCGGGCAGGATGGTGCCGGCCTGGCTACGATCAAGCTGGATCCTGAGCCCGGGCATCGGTACATCAGCCGCAAACGCAGCAATAGCCCGACCTATCTCAAAGATCTCTTCGATCAGGTCTTTACTTATTTTAATGAGCTACCTCCTGAAAAACTACACGATGCCGATTGGCTGAAAGAAAACATGCCCTATACGGGTGAAGTACTGCTGGGCCACCTTCGTTATGGGACCCATGGCAGCAATACCATCGAGACCGTACATCCATTTCTGCGGCTGAACAACTGGATCAGTCGTAACCTGGTGCTGGCCGGTAACTTTAACATGACCAATGTCGATGAACTCTTCGATGAACTCGTTGAGTTGGGCCAGTATCCGAAAGAGAAGTCCGATACCGTTACGGTGATGGAAAAAATCGGCCATTTTCTGGATGATGAAGTACAACGGTTATTCGACTGGTACAAACCGGACGGTTACTCCAATGACGAGATCAACCACCTGATCTTTGAAAACCTGGACCTCCAGCGGCTGATGCGCAGAGCCTGCAAAAAGTTTGACGGGGGGTATGTAATGGCTGGAATGATCGGTTACGGAGATGCCTTCGTCATTCGCGATCCTAATGGCATTCGCCCTGCTTTTTATTACCACGACGATGAGATCGCCGTGATGGCATCCGAACGGCCGGCCATTCAGACCGTTGCCAATGTCAGCTATCAATCCATCCGGGAAGTCAAGCCGGGCCATGTATTGATCATTAAAAAGAATGGAAAGGTCATGGAACTTCCGTTCACCGAAGAACGTGAAGTGACTCCATGTTCCTTTGAACGGATTTATTTTTCCCGGGGTACCGATCGGGACATTTATCTGGAACGCAAACGGCTCGGACAACTCCTTACCGACCGTATTCTGGAAGCCATCGACTACGATCTGGAAAATACCATCTTTTCATTTGTTCCCAATACGGCGGAAGTCGCCTTCAATGGTTTGGTCGAGGGACTGCAGCAACGAATTTGTGACATCAAGAAGCAACGCATCAAGCGATTGCAGGAAGAAGGTGAACTCACTGATGAAGCCCTGGAACAGATCCTGAAAGTGCTGCCCAGGACGGAAAAAATTGCCGTGAAAGACGATAAGATGCGGACGTTCATTGCCGATGAAGTCATCCGTGGCGGAATGGTGTCCCATGTCTACGATGTCACTTATGGCATTGTCAAGAATCACGTAGATACTATTGTTCTGGTCGATGACTCCATCGTGCGCGGAACCACCCTGCGGGATAGCATCATCAACATCGTCAGCCGGCTGAAGCCCAAACGCATCATTATCGTGTCCTCGGCGCCACAAATCCGCTATCCGGATTGTTACGGCATCGACATGTCCAAGATGAATGGTTTCGTCGCCTTCCAGGCCCTGGTCAAATTGCTGGAGGAGAGAGGGTTGTCCCATCTGCTGGATGAGACTTATTACCGCTGCAAGGCACAGGAAGACCTGCCCAAGGAAGAGGTAACCAATGAAGTCATTGAGCTCTACAATACCTTCACTGACGAAGAGATATCCCAAAAGATCGCTGAGATCGTGACCCCGAAAGGACTGGAGATCCCGGTGGACGTGATCTTCCAGACCATCGATGGGTTGCATCAGGCTTGCCCCAATCACAAGGGTGACTGGTATTTCTCCGGACGGTACCCGACACCGGGTGGAAATAAGGTGGTGAACAAAGCTTTCATCAACTACATGGAGAAGAAAGAAGTCAGGGCGTACTAGGTATCGGATTTCAGACATTTGACTCATGACATAAGCCTGGTCCATCGATCGGAAAAGAAATGAAGTCGCATCAATTGATCCGCAGCAGAGACCACAGTGCGCATTACACCTGGGGTGATCAATGCGACGGATGGTTTATGGTAAACTCTCCGGAGTTGACCATCATCGAGGAGCGGATGCCTCCCGGTACTGCTGAGCGGACCCATTACCATCAACACGCAGAGCAATTTTTTCGCCTATTATCCGGCGTGGCCACCTTTGTTCTCTCCGAGGAGACCATTACCCTCGAGGCCGGAAGCGGAATTTACATTCCTCCCCACACCATCCACCAAATCCGCAATGACAACGCGGAAGACCTGGTCTTTTTAGTGATTTCCAGGCCGTCAACGAGAGGAGACCGGATCGAAACAGGAGGGTAATTTGATTGAACGTTAATAATTCTTGGTTGATATCCCATCCATTCATGTTGTGCCACATTGGAATGGTCGGACTTTCCTGATTTGTTTTGAGTTCATCCATTTTATTCCGGTAAAATAACGGAATTAACGAGGTCAAAAAAAAGCCATTGTACATCATCAAAATGGCTAAACTGGCATTCCGGTTGAGACAAAACAATACCGTATTTATGGCGCTGCTGTTTGCTACAACTTGTTTTGCATCCTTTATTTTCATTTCACCATTTGGCAATCTCCCCATCCAGAAGGAGATGCTAATATGGGACGGTGCTTACTCCCTGATCACTGGACTACACGAAGGGACAGGTGGTGGTTCCTCCACAAATTACGGACAATTGCAGAATTAGCAGGATTGGTTCTTGTAACATGGACCATTATTTTCCGGCAGGAAACAAAACTGTTTGGTCACAGTTAAAAATTAAATTTGTTTTTCAATGACCTAGTCCGGTTTCGAAGAATTAAAAGAAAAGGGTTGATCATTAAATGAAGGGTCAGGAATTAATTAAATTATTTTTCTTCTTTTTTTTGTTGATACTGGCTTCCTGCCAGTCCAGTGACTCTGCTGAAGAATCGCATGGGACCTACGATTTAGGTACGAAGGTTTCGGGACTGCAGGGTGATGTGTATTGCGGATATTTGGACCGGGAAGGTCAATTATGGTTTGGCACTACTTCCGACGGCCTTTACCGGTATGACGGAAATTCGTTGGTCCACTATACCCAGCAGGACGGGCTTTCCGATAATAAAATATCCAGCATAACCCAGGATAACAAAGGGAATATCTGGCTCGGAACGGCAAGTGGTATTTGTATTTTTAACGGGCAAAAATTCTCCCATCTTAATCTCCCTCCTTACGACACCATCACCGATTGGCTGAAACAATCGTATCCTGTTGTCAATCCAAACGAAGTCCAGTCCATCCACCAGGATAAGCAAGGATCTTTTTGGTTCGGCACCAACGGAGCCGGGGCCTACCGGTACGACGGGCACACATTTACCTATTTATTGGACCACATAGGGCGCAAGCAACCCGACAGCCTCTACCATAACATCATTCAGAGCATTACTGAGGATCATTCCGGCAACTTGTGGTTTGCTTCCATGACCCATGGCGGCGTGAGCCGGTATGATGGGGATAGTTTCCGGCAGATTATGCCTGATGATGGGATCAGTGATGATATGGTCCGGACTATTTTTGTGGATAAAGCGGGAAATATCTGGTTTGGATTTAACGGAAACCGGAACAGTGGCCTGACCCGGTACGATGGGACCTCTTTTCAGACCTATACAGTCGGGGACGGCCTTTGTACCCGGAATATCAGGGCCATCCACCAGGACCCGGATGGAAATTTGTGGATTGGTGGATTTTCGGGGATGTGTTTATTCGATGGGCAGAAATTCACGGTATTTAAAGGTGAGGATGGTAGGATCTTTGACCGTATTGTATTCATCGTGGGAGATGCAGAAGGCGCGGTCTGGTTTGGCGGAAAGAATGGATTATGGCAATTTAAAAACGGTCAGGTGATCGACTGGATTGATCACCAAAATCAATAAGCAGGTAATAAAAAAGGAACCATCACCCTACAGATCCGCTTTACGCATGGTTTGCCATCCTTCCTGCAGATCTTGTTGAACCCATGATTTCCGGTTGTTTTTCGGATGGGCCTGGATGTCTTGCAACCAGCGTAATTGCTGGGGTGATAACCATATTCATCAAGTGAAGTCGTACGAAATTAGATTTGATTTTCCAATGTAAGTTAATAAATGGGACTCAAGTACCTTAAATTCTAGGTCACGTTGCTCGAGGGGATAATTGTCACATACGCCTCTAAATCGAATTAATTTTGTCAGTTCTTTTTGATATTCTTTGTTGGTTTCATGATTAGCTGGAATCGTTGCCAGGTGTACAATCAATTCATAGGTTATATCGGTAAGACCCTCTGAATTTCTGAATTCATTTTTAGTTTGTGGCACGTGAACAGAAATGCATTTTAAAGAATCTTCATTGGCATTGTCATAAAATTTATCAATAAAATAGTCTGGCGTATCTATTGATTCGCTATATATGATTTTTAAGAAAGCCTTTAATGTGTCAAGGGTTGTGCTAATTTTTGATAAATATTTTTTGCGAAAAATATTACGAAATATTTTACCACTTCTAGCTATTTTATACATATTTGAATGACTCAAACAGTTTGGTTTGTCAACTATCTGGCTCACAAATATTGGATTTCTAATTTTTGCAGCCTTGAACCCAACCTTTTCTTTATGTTTTTGATTATATTTCTTAATAACATTAAGCATTGTTATCAAGCCTTTGAAAGTATTTGAAAGAATACCATGGTGATCTGAAAAAAATTCAATGATTAAATCTTCATCTTCAAATTTCTTAATTTGTGCAAAAAGTTCCAATTCCAGGTGATTATCTTTTGCTTTGTCAGGATGTTGTGTACCAATTCCTCGAAAGGATTTATTCTTTTTACTGTTACGTTTTGAAAGTGAATATGATTCTTCACTAACTCGATCACCAGATGTGATGGTAAAGTGTATTCCAATGCTCACATTATATTGCTCTTTTAATTGTTTTGCTTTTTTAATGGAATCGGGGCCGTTCGCAAATACCGCTACAGCCGTCACAATTCCATTGGCTACTGCATTTTCAATAGCTTCATCAATTATCGGAGAAACACCATAATCATCGGCGACTATTATAAATTTTTGATTTGAAAGCATCAGGTTCCAATTTAGAATTGATAAATATCCAATAGCTCACTCATTTGGCGATTTGACTAATTTATTCACTTTTGAATGTAAAAATCTACCAAAACCAATAGCAATTAATAATATTAATAAAGTTAAGGACCCATTTCGGATGGATGATAAAGTGTAATTTTCCGTGTAAATTTGATTATAAAGAATTGACATCAATGAAATAAACAATCCACTTAGAGCAAATATCCATTTAAACAATACAACATATTTATAAATGAAATAAATTGGTCGTTCTTTTTGCTCTTCATCACGAATGATGTAATCATGATCCTTTGTTACAAGGAAAAATTTTGGGTGTTTTAAGGTATAAAATACAGTGAGATTTTCAAGAATATCAAATAGCCATGCAAAACCTTGCAACAAAACCAAATAAGTGTAAAAATTTTGAAATCGCATCTCAGGGCTAAATTGAATTGCTAGCAAAGCAATAAATGGGTATATACCAGCCATAAACAAGAAGTCCCACCATAGACTTCTCACTAAAGCTTTTAAAGGCGTATAATCTTTTATATTTTTCTTATCTTCGCTAATTAAGCTTATCATTATATAAGCATAATACCTTGCGCTACTTGGGAATTGTAAATCTATGATTGAAAACTTACGTGACGTCCAACGATCATAATAGAAGTTCTTACCTGCCTCTACCATAAACCAATTGGAGATAGTGATGAGGACCAAAGAGGCCCAAAGGAGCAGCCACCAGTGCGATGTTATGAATTCTATTGCCATTATTTGGATTTACGATTCGAATTTTGTTTAATCCTTATAGCCATATCTGTTCTATCTTTTTTGTATTCAGGCCAATTGAATCCCTTAAAGCCACTATAAGTAAATGGTTTTACCGGATATTCAGCTTCCTGCTTTGACCATTTATCTCCGGAGAAAAATAGATAGGCTGCCATTGCTCCTTGCATGAATAGATCTTGCTTTGCATTAACATCGAGCCCGAAATCCAACCAATTAATGTCTTTAATTGGAACATCAGCTATGGATTTGCTGACCGTTTTATTTTTTAATATGAAATCTTTATCGTAATAATAACGGGAAGCATTAAATAGATTACCAAGATATTTAAAGAGGTTCCAGTGATTAGATTCTGATTTGGGGTTATTATCCCATCGACTGAACTATGACATTTGATAGCATGGATTTTATAGCAGGAAATAAAATTTTGTATACTAGAAAAATCCCAATTCCTGAGAGAACAGCGTTGATTAACTCATTAGCTTCTAATATTTTATTACCATAATGGATTACTAGATACCCTATATAAACTACTAAGGCAGATAGTAGAACACGTAAAATGTAAATGGGAATGCGGGCTCTATCCGATAAATCCTTACAAAAAATTAATTTAAACGACCAGATGATAATATCACTCATTGTAGGTTCTTTCATCAAATGAGCCCAATAAAATTCATAATAATCTATCCCTTCTTTGCTATAAGAAAATCTTCTGGTTTCAAAATCCCCCATTATTCTATCTGGGCTGCTGTATAGTTGTTCATTATTAGGTTTAAAAATTTCTACAAATTCCCGTATAGAGGTTAAAGGAACTTGATTACCCATACCGTGAACTAGAACAACCGCTTTTCGTGGACTCATTTTATTTTAATTTAGTGGATCATTTCATTGGGTAATTAGGAAATTTGCTTGTTTAAAGGTCTGGATTGCTTTAGTTTAATAGGCTAAGACCGGATTTCAGTGAATAAACAGATACTAGTGAAAAGGAATATACAAACTATAATTGAAAAATGAAAGCAGACGGAAACAATTGTGATGATCTAAATAAAAGTTAATATGCTATACTATAGCAGGAAATGCGATCTATGGGCTTAATAATTCTATTAGCCGCTCCCATACCTCGTAATATAGGGTGCATTGCTTCGATTTAATTAACAAGTCGATATAAGTTATGGAATTAAGGTTTAAAACCCAAATGATTAAAGGGAACTCAGGTTAACTAACACCCTACAGATCCGCTTTACGCATGGTTTTCCATCCTTCCTGCAGATCTTGCTGAACCCATGATTTCCGGTTGTTTTTCGGATGGGCCTGAATGTCTTGCAACCAGCGTAATTGCTGGGGGGATAACCATTCTCGGGGATCCTTCCCGCTACCCAAAAGGCTATTGACGCGTGAAGCCTGCAATTCGCTCATGGGGATGAAGCGGTACTCCGAATGGGTCAGGTAATATTTCGGCTCGCGGTCATCCCGGAAACTACCTCCTACTACAGTCGAACAGGAACCCGATTGAGCTATGCGGTCCAACTCTTTCTCGGACAATAGGGCGGGATCGTAAGTCACCTGGACCACCTCGTGGCCTTGCTGGAATCCGGCCCGGGTCTGGAGGACACCTGCGGTACCACCAAACAGTTTTTCACCCGACCAGAAGCAATACATTTGATAGGTTTTGGTGACCGGTGTTGAAGCCGACAATTCTTCCTGCAACAATTGCAGGTAACCCGGGAGATGGACTTTCGACCGTTGCAATACTTCAACCATGGCATTGACCACAGCGCCTGGTGTATAGTTGCCGGATACCCGGCTGGTGAGATTACGCCCGTTCTGATCCACGATGCGTACAACCGGATTATTCCAGGCCGGCTCCTGAAACATACGAAGAACCTCCGCATCTTTTCCCTGGCGGTTGTTGTAGATAGCCAGTGGGACAAAAAATTGTTCAATTGCCTCCACCAGCAAGGGTTGCGACATCACCTCTTTTCCAAAACGCTGGCAGGTCGAACAACCCGGAATTTCCTGAAATAAGATCAACACCGGTTTTTTTGAAGCTGCCGATTGCTCCAGCGCCTGATCGTAATCCCGGAGCCAGTGGACTTCTCCCAGCTCGATGGGTTGTTTCTGGGCTAAACTGCCGATGGACAGGTAAATCATCGAAACGGTGAAAAGGAAGATGCGGATCATGCGTTCAATATTTAATTGCATCAAAAATAACGCATCCCAGGCAAGGATGCCGTCCCATCCAGGACATAATCACCGGCTTTAATCCCCGGGATACAATAAAACCTCCTTTCGCAAAGCCAGAAATTCATCCAAATCTTCCAGATCATTCAAGACATCCAGCCCATCCCGGTTTTCGACCCAATGCCGTATCTGGTCGGTACCACTGAGAATATCGATCGGCATGCGGTCATAGACGTATTCATAGGGAGGTTCCAGCCATTGAAAATCATCCTCCAGCAGATAATACATCTCTCGCAAGAGGATCAGACCGGTCCGCCAGGGGCAGAAAGTAGCCCGGTTGGTCACATGCACCTGGTATCCACCACAGAGGAGGCTCGTATGTTTGTCAAAGGTAGGCAGGAAAGAAACCGGACGGATTGACGCACCGCCTAGACCGGAAATTTGGATAACCTGCTGAAGGTGTTCTGCATGCTGAAATGGTTCGAACCGTGGATGTCCAAAGACCTCAAACGCTTGGGTGGTACCCCTTCCTTCACTTAATCGGGTGCCCTCGAAGTGGACCGTTCCGGGAAAGACCAGTGCCGTCTCCGGCCGGGCGATATTCGGCGAGGGCAGAGCCCAGGGAAGTCCGGTATCTTCAAAATACATCGCCCGGCCCCAACCCTGCATTGGAACGATCCGCAACCGGGCAGGCACGGGCGCCCAATGATTCTGATGCAGGGTAGCCAGCTCACCTATCGTCAGTCCATGGCGTGCCGGCAGCGGATGACGACCAATGAAAGAATTATATTCCGGGTCAAGGACCAGGCCTTCAACAGATAGGCCATTGATGGGGTTTGGCCGGTCCAGCACGATCACTTCGATCGCCATTCCCGCACATTTCTCCAGTAATAAAGTGAGCGTGTACAAATAAGTATACATCCGGCTGCCGATATCCTGGAGATCGACAAATAAATGGTCGATCCCTTCAAGCATGGCATCTGTAGGGACCCTCGTCTCGGAATACAGGGAATAGACCGGTATCCGGAAGAAGGGATGGATGAAATGATCGGTTTCAATCATATTATCCTGGTCAGCAGTAGCAAATCCGTGCTGGGGCCCAAATAACTTGATCAGCCGATCTCCAAAGATCTGCCGGAATCGTAAGGCGGCGTGTTGTCCTTGCCGGTCCAGGGATGCGTTATGTCCCAGAAGGGCTACCTTGCCGGGAAACTGCTTTTGCAGTTGGCTATCTGCCACGATTCGATCCAGTCCGGTGATCACCATGTGTTTGAAATTTTCTACCCCTAATTTCTTGATTTCATTGGATTACGTGATAGGTAAATGCTTTACATTGGCTTCATGGCAGTAAAGCGGATGGAAACAGGAAGAATGGACTTGGCCCTGGACTGGTTTGACCGGCAGGGCTGGCAACCTTTTCCATTCCAGGTATCGGCCTGGCAGGAGTTTAGAGAGGGAAAACATGGCCTGGTCAATGCGCCCACCGGTAGCGGGAAAACCTATTCCCTGTTTATCCCGATCGCCCTTCAATACCTGGAAGCAGGATGTCCGGCGGGATTATTTGCCATATGGGTCACGCCGATCCGGGCACTGACGAAAGAAATTTTCAATGCGTGTTCACGGGCAGCCCAGGGCATGGGCATCGAGATGGAGATCGCGGTTCGGACCGGTGATACCGATCAGAAGGAACGGCAAAGACAGAAACAAAAACCTCCCACCGTACTCATCACGACTCCTGAAAGCATTCACCTGCTTCTGGCTACCAAAGGATATGACCGGCTTTTTCGAGGATTACACGCCGTGGTGGTCGATGAATGGCATGAGTTATTGGGCAATAAACGGGGTATACTGGTGGAGCTTGGGCTTTCCCGGCTAAAAACCATAGCCATAGCATTACGCATTTGGGGCATTTCGGCTACGATTGGCAATCTGGAGCAAGGGTTGGAAGTCCTGTTGGGGACCGATTATGCACCCGAACAAGTTGCGCTGATCCGGGCTGATATCCGGAAGGAGATCCAGGTAGCATCTATCCTGGACGATGAAGTGGAGAAACTACCCTGGGGCGGACATCTGGGCATAAAACTGCTGGAGCGGGTTATTCCTATCATCATGGCCTCGGAGAGTGCCCTGATCTTTGTTAATACCCGTTCGCAATGCGAAATCTGGTATCAGCGCCTCCTTGAGATGGAACCCCAGCTCGCAGGATGGATGGCGATGCACCACAGTGCGATTAGCAAGGAGCTGCGGGACTGGGTGGAAGACGCGCTTTACGATGGTCGATTGAAGGCAGTTGTTTGCACGTCCAGTCTGGATCTGGGTGTAGATTTTCGTCCGGTAGAAACCATTATTCAGATTGGCAGCCCGAAGGGAATCGCCCGCTTTATTCAGCGTGCCGGGCGCAGCGGTCATCGACCGGGCGCCTCCAGCAAGATATACTTTGTGCCCACCCATGCCCTGGAGCTGATGGAAGCGCCATCCTTGAGAAGGGCGATTGCCATGAATTATTTGGAGGATCGCCTGCCGCACATTCGGTGTTTCGACGTGCTCGTGCAATACCTGATGACGTTGGCAGTAAGTGACGGATTCCGGCCGGAAGAGATCTGGCCGGAAGTACGCGGAACACATTGTTTCTCCAGCCTTGATGTAGAAGAATGGTACTGGGCGCTGCAATTCATCACCAAAGGGAGCAAAAGCCTTGAAGCTTACGATGAATTTCAAAAAGTGGTGGTGGATGGGGGCAGATACGCCATTCATGACCGTCGCGTGGCCCTGCGACATCGCTTGTCGATCGGGACCATCGTTGGCGATACCATGATCAAGGTTCGGTTCTTACGGGGTAAATTTCTTGGCAACATTGAGGAATGGTTTATTTCCCAGCTCCAACCGGGTGATGTCTTCTGGTTTGCCGGCCAGGCCCTGGAGTTTGTTATGCTAAAGGATATGGATGCCCTGGTGCGCAAATCCACCAAAAAAACGGGGCGGATTCCTTCCTGGCAGGGCGGGAAATCGCCACTCAGTTCCCAGTTGGCCGAAATGCTCCGCCAGGAACTTTACCTGTATTTTGAAGGGCAGGCCCCTTCCGAGGAAGCCCATTATCTGCAGCCGCTGTTTGATCTTCAGGCGGAGAGATCTTCCTTGCCAACCAGGGATCTTTTCCTCATTGAATATTTTATGACCAAAGAAGGTTACCACTTATTGATGTATCCTTTTGAAGGCCGGTTTGTCCACGAGGGTATGGCCGCTCTGATTGCCAAGCGAATATCACGCCGGCAGCCCATCTCATTCTCTATTGCGATGAACGATTATGGATTCGAGCTGCTTTCGGATAAACCGATTGACCTGGATCCGGTCAGCATTCAATCCTGGTTTTCCACCGATCACCTGCATGCCGATATTCAGTCTAGCATCAATTCGGTGGAAATGGCTCGTCGTCAATTCCGGGAGGTGGCTCGCATCTCCGGGATGGTATTTGCCGGATTCCCCAACAAACCCAAGAAGGAAAAGCATTTGCAAGCATCCGCCCAACTTTTATTTGATGTATTCCGGGACTATGAACCCGATAACCTGCTCTACCGGCAGACGTACGAAGAAGTCATGACGTACCAACTGGAAGAGGCGCGGTTACGAGCTGCGCTTAAACGCATATCCGGTCAAAAAATCCGGGTTGAATATCCGGATAAGATCACTCCTTTCGCCTTTCCGATTATGGTCGAACGCATCCGTGAGCGTTTCAGTACGGAAAGTCTGACCGACCGGATCAAAAAGATGAAGGTGGAGTGGGGAGATTGAAGGATCCCAGCGTTGAATTGTCGTATGGTTTTGTCGAGGCGCTATCTATAGTCCACCTTCACAAGATTTAGTCGTAATTGTCGCTGGCTGGGAACGACAAACTCGGTGGAAGAGATCTGTACAGCATCCCGAAACCGCAACTGAAGATGTTGGTATTCGGTATTAAATAGACTATTGCGAAGCATCTCGCCATTACCACGGATGACGTATTCGCTGACTGTATTCTCCTTACTTATCTCATCGTTGAAGACCAGACGCACTTTGGAAGGGTTCTTAAATATGAAATAAGAGGAATAGATCGCCTCATCATCGTGGGAGTATTGTTTTTTATGCAAGACGGTGGCCCACTGTTGATCCCCGTTGGGCTGGATGGAATACAAGATGAGGTCTTCGTACTGGTAGTCGCTCAGATATCCGTATCCGGCAGACGTATAAGGTCTGTCGCCATAAAATGAACGGCGTGCAAATTCTTTTTTGATCTCACCGATCAGGATCATCCCGCCATCTTCCCGCAGCAGAATATCCTGTACTTCTACTTCTTCGACACCACGCCGCTCCTCGACTGTCTTGCCATAAATGTCAACCAGGATATCCTCCGTGAAGGGATGAAACTGCATGTAAATGGCGTCATCGGTCAGGCAATAGCGCATGGAGAAGAAACCCTGGGACCGGTCAAAGCTGCGTTCCGAATAGAGTCCGGCCCCGACGATGCATTGGTTTATATTATCCCATTGGAAATGCATATCCACCGTAACCCGGTCTGTCACCGGAATGTCTGACGAGGTAATCTGGTCGGTTACCGGGTCTAGCAAAAACAATTTTAACAGGTGCTCTGAGGCTTTAAAGACCGTATTGTCCTTTTCCAGGATAATGGCTACGAGGCCTTGATTACTAACTTCGATGGATCGAAAATCCCGACGTAAAATCACATCATCAAAGAGTAGGGTATGTTCACCGATCAAACCAAAATGGATAAGATCGACCACAAAAATGCTCATTTCCCGCTCGCGGTCGGAAGAGAAAATAGCCACTTTCGAGCGATCTTCCGAAATGGTCATTTTATAATCCGGCATTAAAAAAATATTCTCAAGGACTTTGACGACATGGACGGTGTCGATAGGCTGGGCCTTCCCGTCAAATTGCTGTACTGCAATGTATAAGTTGCTTTTGCGACGGTAATAATAAATCAGGGAGAAAAAATCCGTATGTCTGGTGACGCCAAGCATGATCACCCGGCGATCCTCCAGCTCCAGTTCTTTTGAATTCCGGAAGCGCATCTGATCGTCAAAGAACTGGATTTCCTGTTTATTGGCTTTATCCCGGAATAATAAAATACGGTCATCGTACCGTCCGAGGATATCGTAAGAGATGTCATTGCGCAATTGCACATCATCCGAAATAGAGATCCGCTGACCCCACATTCTGGTCGTAGAGAGTATTAGAAATAGGAACAGCAGGATATGGGGGCGATGCAACATCCGTCAAATCTTTATACCTAAACGTACCAACACAGGTACAGGTTATGAAGTTACGTAATTCCCTAAAAGTTTGCCACAGAGGAATCCAATAAGGCCGAAAGACTATTGGTCCAATCGCAGGGTCAGTAATGCATCAAGACACGACTTGGCTTGGATAAAAAGGCCCCAGATGGCTTCCGGCGAATTTTCTTCCAACTCTTCTTCCTCAAGGATGCCTTGGATGAGCAGTTCCAATAATTCGGGTTCGGCACATTCGTCGATCCAGTCATCCAATAACTTCACCTCATCCTCGGATTCCTCATAGGTGAGCCAGTTCGCCTCATCCATGGCCTCCAGGGTTTCGGGATCCAGAGGGTCCGGCTTCAACTTACCTTCCAGTGCCTTCCAGATGACAGACAGCAGATAAAGGACCTGTACGCGTTCCAACTCCGAATAGACGGCCTGGATTTCCTCGGATACGGCATAAGCAACCAGTTCCAAATGATGGGTGGCCAGATCGTCCAGCCAGGTAAAGGATAGATTTTCATCTTCTGCGGTAGCATTGATCAATGCATCAATGGTTTCCCATTGGATCGGATTCGTATTCATACTGGGATATCTTGTACAATAAAAAAACCGTCATCACCTTGTTTTTGGTACAAAGGCAATAAAATACGGCCATCGAAGGGTGAAGGCACGGCACCTTTGCTATCATGTGCAATGATCTCGCCCTGACGGATTATTTTGAAATTACTGTAATTCGGTTGCATGACAAACTGGTCTTCCGGACGAATGGAATGCCGGTATACCAGCCGGGTTAATTTTGGAAGCCCTTCTGCCTGATCCAATAAGACCCGCATGTGCTGGCTCTCCACATCATTTTGTCCAACACACCCGATCGCGCGCATACAGCAGGTAAGGGCGGCAATGCAGCGGTTGACAGACAAGGGATCGGTGTGGTGGCCGGCCTCAAACGATATGGTCCGCACCGGCACATCCAGCTTTATGGACTTAACATATTGCAACAGGGTGCCCTTAAGCTCGTCGGCTAATCCGAGGATCACCGGAGCCGGAAGCTCAACGGCTAAATTCTGGCTGGTCGGATCATCCCCTGCAATGGAAAAGATACCTCCCGTAGACGAAGTGGTATGCAGGTCCAGCAGGACGACTTCCGTGGGTTGATAATTCCGGATTTCCTCATGGATCAGATGAAGCACATTAAGGATGGCCCGCTCTTCCACCAATTTGGGCTGTTCAGGTTGTTGGATTTGCTGACGGATCCGGCTGACTTGCCAGTGCCTGTTCATATCCACATCGATGAATCGCATCCGTCGTTGGTAGGCAACCGGATTTCCCAGGATTCCAATAAATCGACCACGAAAGATAAATTCCGGATGCGTGATAGGTTCTACTTCAAGCATCTTGAGGATGAGTTCGATGCCCTTCACCCCTGCCGGTTCGTTGCCGTGCATCGCCCCGATAGCGACCAGTAGTGGTCCTTTTTCCTGCCCCAGATATCTTCCTAAAAAATGTCGAGAAACCATAGTTTGCAAAGATAGCAGATTCGGAAACTGTTACCTTCATGCTTCGATTTTAATCCTATGAGCTAAATCATTTCGTCATTTCCCTTGTTATTGGTTGAGCGGGTTACCTTTTACGCAATGAAAAAATATTTGAAAGCAGGATTCCTTGTTGTAAGCTTGATTGGGGCTGGATCACTTCCTGCCCAGGTCGAAATGGATTCCCTTATCAAGGCTCAAATGAAATCTGCATCTCCGGATGACCTGATCGAATGCATTGTATACCTGCATCCAATACATCCGGATACCCGAGGACTACAAGGTAAAGCCAGCAAATCACGCGCGGTCTTTCAGCAACTCAAAGCGCATGCCGATCAATCTCAAAAGGAATTAATTCAGTGGTGTGCCAATCGCCACAAATCGTGGGATAGCCGATGGATCGTCAATGCCGTCCACGTCGAACTAACGGTCCGGGAGATTAATGAAATCAGCTTATTGCCGGATGTGGAAAAAGTGCTGTCCAATCCGCAATGGGAACTCACGACTACGCCCTCCGAGTGGAATGCTGCCTTGCTGGAAGAAAGGGGACCAACCGGTATACCCTGGGGCATCCAGCGGATCAAGGCGGACAGTCTCTGGGAGCTGGGGTATAAAGGCAAAGGGGTCACGGTAGGTGGTCAGGACACCGGTTACGATTGGAGTCATCCGGCCATCAAGAACCAATATCGCGGTTACCGACCCGGTGGCGACGCGGTTCATGACTACAATTGGCACGACGCGATCCATGCCATTAATCCACTCAACGGGGATAGTATTCCCGATCCAGCCAATAATCCGTGTGGTCTGGATAGTAATGTCCCCTGCGATGACCATAGTCACGGTACCCATACCATGGGCACTATGGCGGGACTGGCGCCGGACGAGCTGATCGGGGTGGCCCCTGAAGCCAGCTGGATCGGTTGCCGTTGTATGGAACGCGGGTGGGGATCCCCCTGGACCTATCTGGAGTGTTTTGAGTGGTTATTGGCGCCTACCGACCTGACCGGAGAGAATCCAAATCCGGACCTGGCGCCGTCGGTCATCAACAATAGCTGGGGCTGTCCGCCAGAGGAAGGATGTAATGCCTCCAATTTCGTACTGCTCGATGAGGCGGTCGGGCAATTGAGGCAAGCCGGAATTTTTGTGGTGGTCTCTGCCGGTAATGAAGGTTCGGCTTGCAGTACGGTCAATGATCCGGCAGCGATCTATGCCTCAAGCTTTACGATCGGAGCCATACGGCAGGATGACACGCTGGCCGGTTTCTCTTCGCGCGGACCGGTTTTGGTGGATGGGAGTGGACGACTCAAGCCCGATCTGGTCGCTCCCGGGGTTAACGTGCGATCTGCCGTCCTTGGTGGAGGCTACCAAAATTGGAATGGTACCAGCATGGCCGGACCCCATGTCGCCGGCGGTGTTGCCCTGCTGTTGTCCGCGATACCCGCTCTTGACGGAGATGTGGAACGGATCCAGTACATCCTGGAGGCAAGTGCAGATCCAATGGTTGACCCATCTGCGTGCGGACCATTCGATGGATTGAATGTGCCCAATGCCTTTTATGGTTACGGCATCCTCAACCTGAGTAGAGCCTTGCAGCTTGCTCTGGTTACATCGGGGAACGGGGCCCCGGCCGAGGCATTGGATTGGTCCATTAGCCTGGCGCCAAATCCGGTCGTTGGCCAGTTAAATTTGAACTGGAGTCAAAAAATAAATGTCCATCACATCCGGATGTACGATCAATTAGGCAGACTGGTGTTATCGACATCCATTGACCGGCAAGCCAATTGGAGTGCCGATCTGCAAGGAATTTCAGCCGGGTTGTATTACCTTCAACTACTCGCGGATCAAGGTTCCCGGACCATCAAAGTCATTAGGGATTAACGGAATGTTAACAATTTCTTAAACTTGGAGTCAGTAAAGAACAGGTGACTATCCCTGATCGTTTTAGCTAGATCAGTAAGAAATCGTGTAACACCCAAACCTATGAAAACATACATCTTACAATACCTGAGCTATATCCTGGGACGTCCTGCCCAGCAAATCAATTATTTTGAATCCCTGGAAAATGACCTTCAGTTGGACTCCATAGACCGGCTGGATTTGATTTATAAGCTGGAAAATATGTTTGGAGTAGAGTTGAGCTCGGAGGCAATTGAAAATGTACAGACAGTCGATGATCTCTGCTATGCCTTTGAACAATCAAGGATGGTAGCCGCTCACTAACCGGATCAGCTGATCCCGGCGGCAGCCTTTATCCGGCCTTCAAAATTTCCCGCACCATTTATCCCGGTCAACTGCACCGGTCCGAGGGTATTGATCAATGCCTCGTCCAAAGGCAACTCCACTTTCAGGTAGTTATCGGTAAATCCACTCATCTGGCCTGGGAGTGTACTTTTTTCAAACAGGACATCGCGAGTATTGCCCACAAAGTTTTCGTAGAAAGCCCGGCGTTTCTTTTCTGAAAGTATGGTCAACATCTTATTGCGTTGTCTCCTCAGGTCCATAGTTACTTTACCCGCCATCTCATTCGCAGGCGTGTTAGGCCGTTCGGAATAGGTAAAAACATGCAGATAACTTACCTCCAGATCCTGGATGAAACGGTACGTCTCTTCAAAGTCCTGGTCGGTTTCTCCGGGAAATCCTACAATTACGTCCACCCCAATGCAGGCATGGGGCATCTTTGATTTTATGGTTTGCACGCGGTCAGCATAGAGATCACGTCGGTAGCGCCGCTGCATTTGAGCGAGTTGTTTGTCATTTCCGGACTGAAGCGGTAAGTGCAAATGGGGTACGATGGTGCGTGACTGGCTGATAAATTCAATCACCTCATCGTCGCACAGATTGGGCTCAATGCTGGAGATGCGAATGCGATCAATCCCGGCAACCCCATCCAGTGCATGAAGCAAAGTCAGAAAATTGGTCTGGCGGCGGAACCGCCCGGTTTTGGCATCCTGGTATTTGCCAAAGTCACCGATATTGACACCGGTCAGGACGATTTCTTTCGCCCCCATGGCGGCTATGGCGTGGGCATTGGCTACGATTTGATCGATGGACTCACTGCGACTTTTACCTCGCGCCAACGGGATGGTACAAAAAGCACAATTGTAATCGCATCCGTCCTGGACCTTCAGGAAAGAACGGGTTCGATCACCAAAAGAGAACGACTGATCAAAGTGCGTAATGGACTGAATATCCTGTACTGCCACGAGGCCTTTGCCGGAGGTGTCCCGCAACTGATCGATGTAATTCAGAATCTTGAATTTTTCACCGGCCCCCAGAACAAGATCCACCCCGGGAATATTAGCGATCTCTTCCGGTTTTAGTTGCGCATAACAACCCATCAGGATGATCCGGGCATGCGGTGATTGCTGCAGCGCATGCCGGACAGCTTTTCGGCATTTCCGATCGGCAAAATCCGTCACCGAGCAGGTATTGATTACGTAGAAGTCTGCAGCTTCCTCCCAGGAATGGATGGCATAGCCGGCATCCTCAAACAACCGCGCTATCGAGGAGGTCTCGGCAAAATTCAACTTGCAACCCAGGGTGTGAAATGCTACGGATCGGGGTGTCGCCATGCTAAATGCTTGATTACGAAGCCGCAAAGTTAATGCATATTCGCATTACTGCCACCGCCAGGCCCAATTCAGTCTCCCTTGTTTCGGACAATAGCGTATCTTTCAGATACCTCTTAACTGAAAAATAGCAAGATGAATCGGTTACTACTGCTCGTGGCAGGTCTAATGGTCAGCTATAACGTCTTTAGCCAGTTCTCTACCCAGCGGGAACGCGACAGTTTAAACCGCCTTTCCGCTGAAGACCACCGGGAGATGATGCTCCTGCTGCACATTGATTCCTTACGCCAGGGAGCTAACGGAAACGACATGAATGCTCCCAATGCCGTAAATTACGAGGAAGCCAAAGCCAATCCCTTTCCTGAATTGCCCAATCCCTTGGTTTTTAAAAATGGGAAAACGGTTTCCACTCCTGCTGACTGGATGAAGCGTAAACTGGAGATCAGAGAAGACTTTGAACGGGAAATATATGGTCGGATACCCAATAAATTTCCGGCAGTCGACTGGATCATCGTGAAACAGCGGGATACCATGATCGGTGAGCATGCTGCCCTCATGCAAAAACTAATCGGTCATGTCGACAATAGCAGTTTTCCGGAAATCTCAGTAGATATGGACCTGACGCTGGTCCTGCCGGCAAACGCATCCGATCGAATGCCCGTGGTTATTGAGTTTTACTGGGGTCTTTGGCGACGACCCGGTGATACCTCGGTTCCGCAACCCTCTGCCTGGCAGATCGATTGCATCCGCAGAGGATGGGCCTATGCATTATTGCGCCCGAACAGTATTCAGGCGGACAACGGCGCCGGATTAACCCAGGGCATCATCGGACTGGTCAATAAAGGGCAACGGAGGAAGCCGGACGACTGGGGCGCGCTGCGGGCGTGGGCCTGGGGTGCCAGCCAGACGCTAGATTATTTTACCGGAAGATCGGATCTGGATGAAACCAGAGTGAGTATCGGAGGTCATTCCAGATATGGAAAAGCAGCACTGGTGACGATGGCTTTTGACGAGCGATTCTCCGCAGCCTATATTTCTTCATCGGGTGAGGGTGGGGCGAAATTGAACCGTCGCAACTACGGGGAGATTGTGGAGAACCTTACCGGGAGTGGGGAATACCACTGGATGGCTGGAAATTTTATCAAATACGGTGGCCCTTTAGGTTGGGATGATTTGCCGGTGGATGCTCATGAACTGATCGCGCTCTGCGCCCCCAGACCAGTTTTTGTAGGCTGTGGCAGCAATGGGGATCAGTGGACCGATCAGCGGGGTATGTTTATGGCCACTGCTGCGGCCGGTCCGGTTTATCGATTGTTGGGTAAAAAGGATCTCGGAACCGATGAGATGCCGGAAATCAATCACGGATTGCTGGAAGGTGACCTGGTCTGGCGTCAGCACGATGAAGGGCACACACCGGCGCCAAACTATCCGTATTTCCTGGACTTTTGCGCGCGTTATTGGCAGCATTAAATGAGGGCATTCATCAATTAACGAGCGTATTGGGCTGTCTATATTTACGACCGCTTAAAGTTCAGACCCTGATCAGCCAGCTCCTTGCGCAGCGCAGGAATTGCACGTGGTCCGATGCCATGTAGTTTAAGGATTTCTTTTTCCGTCAACGATGCCAGTTGTTCCAGGGTCAGGATATTTTCCCGCTCCAGGGCGCGGCGCGCAGGTGCACTTACCCGGGTTAAAAAATCAGTTGGAGGCATCCGTCCTTTTTCACAGATAGGGCAGACAGGACACGAACTGCTTTTATAGTAGCGGTGCCCCTGAGGACAGATCCGTAAAGTTCCCTGACGCTTTGCCATCAGGATTTTTTCGAGCGCATGGCTTTAACTTTCTGCACCTGCTGGTCTTTTTGCAAGTTGTGGTATTCGTCCGACTCGGAGGCGACCAGGGCAATTTTGCCTGAATGGTCACTATGAACGCCCCATCCGTAGCGTTTGGTCAGCGGGGATGCCCGCATGCATGCCTGACCTTTGGAAAAAAAATCGGCTCTTGCCTCTTGCCATTCGACCGGATCGATTTCTTTGCGTAAGGCATGGCATTTAAAGATCAGGTCATCCGAGGTGTATTGGTAGGGATGATCGATCAGTAATTCGTACTGAATGTATGCAATGGTCTTTTGATCCCCTTTAATTGAAGGGATTTCCGCCTGCTTAACGGGACTGTCTTCTGCAATTTCAATTAAGGTGTCAAAATAATTGGTGGTGTGCTCCTTCATAAGAATTGGTCTGATGGGCAGCAATTTATTGGTTTCATCCAAAACGTGCAACAGCAGCTCCTGTGCACCGGAGAGCTGATCAAATAAATGGTATTGATTTAATAGGCTGCGATGACAATTTTTCGCTGAGACATCATGACTTGCCAGGCATTGGGTTTTTGCATCAACATTCCGAAATTTTCCGGTAGTACCTGCCAGCGCAAACCATACTTGTCATTACACCAACCGCATTGGGATTCATTTCCCTCCGCAGTGAAATAATTCCAGTATTTATCAATTTCTTCCTGATCCTTACAATTGATCATAAAGGAAATAGCATCATTTAATGGATGGTGCTCGCTGGCGGTACTCATAAGCATGTATTTTCCTCCAAATAGTTCCATCTCGCACATTTCTGCATATCCACTTGGCGTATCACCTAGTGGTATAATTGGGCCAGAATTAAAATCAGCGTCAAAAATTTGTTGATAATAATCCAGGATGGGTTTTATTTGGCCATTTTCTGCACTAAACCAAAGGCTTGGAATTATTTTGTTTTGTTCCATAATTTATTGCG
This sequence comes from Lewinellaceae bacterium, assembly GCA_020636355.1. Taxonomy (GTDB): domain Bacteria; phylum Bacteroidota; class Bacteroidia; order Chitinophagales; family Saprospiraceae; genus JAGQXC01. The sequence continues at coordinate 296,719 of JACJYB010000007.1, forward strand.
TCATAATAAGGTTAAGGACTATTTTTTTACTTTCTTTTTTGCCTCAAATTTTGCCTTTGCTTCCTTGACCCGATAGGCTACCATGCGTTCGATAAGACCGAAAGGTAAGGGTTCGGAAAGGGGAAACTGAACGGAGCCTTTGGCCCATTTATAGTTACATATTTCTTCCTGAAATGCCTGAATTCCGGATGGAGTGGGATAAAAGCCGATGTGATGGTCATAGGCAGCAAAATGGACCAGGTTTTCCGTCGACTTAAAAGTCGGCATTCCGTAACTTATGGTTTCCTTGGCTTCCGGTGCTTGTTTTTTTATGGTATTTCGGATAGCCTGCAATAGTTCCTGCATAGCCGGGGCAAAGGTGCCAATGTATTCATCGATGGTGTTGTAATTTGTTTTTTCCATCCTTCAAAATTGCGCTAATTTTTAAATTCAATGAAGGGGGGGTTGCGACATTCTCATGGGCAATTTTTACCAAGGTGTATTTATATCAAGAGTAAGAAAGAATCTTCGGGCGTATTTCTCCGCATCCATTCGATCTCAAGTTGTAATTTAACCCAAATTGTAGGAATGAGTCTTCGTAACTTTTTGGTAGGCATGATGGCCTTTGGGATAATGGCTTGTGGAGAACCCGCACATTTTGATGTATTGATCCTCCATGGCACGGTGTACGACGGATCCGGGAGTGAACCGATCCAGCAGGATATGGGCATCCGGGACTCCATGATCGTTGCTATAGGAGATTTGCACAAGGCAACAGCAGATCGGACCATTGATGCGCAGGGTCTGGCTATAACGCCAGGCTTTATTGACATGCATGCGCATCTCGACCCGATCATGGAGCTGAATGACTGTGAAAGTATGGTCCGTCAGGGCGTTACCACGGCATTAGGTGGACCGGATGGGAGTTCACCCTGGCCGTTAAAAGCTTATATGGATAGTCTGCAGAAGAAGGGAGTGGGTATGAATGTCGCCTACCTGATTGGTCATAATACCGTGCGTCGCAATGTGATGGGGCTGGAAAATCGGGCTCCGACACCGGCAGAACTGGATTCGATGAAAGCCGAGATCGAACAGGGTATGCTCGATGGCGCTTATGGCATATCCACCGGACTGAAATATCTTCCTGGTACCTTTTCAAAAGTCGACGAAGTCATAGAGTTGTCTAAAGTAACCTCCAAATATGGAGGCATCTATACCTCCCATTTGCGGGAAGAAGGCTTGGGCCTGCTCCCGGCCGTGCGGGAAGCCATTCAAATTTCTGCTGAAGCCGACATTCCGGTTATCCTGACGCACCATAAAGTGATTGGAAAGCCCATGTGGGGTAAGAGTATAGAGACACTGGCTCTGGTAGACTCCGCCCGGGCGTTGGGGCTGGATATTAAAATGGATCAGTATCCATACACGGCCAGTTATACCGGCATTTCGGTATTGATCCCAAGCTGGGCTATGGCTGGCGGACAGAAGGTATTCAAGGAACGGGTCGCTGACCCCGTTACCAAAGACAGTATAAAAAAAGAGATCGTATTTAATATCCTGAATGACCGGGGTGGCGGAGACCTGGACCGGATCCAGTTCGCTAAAGTGGACTGGCAGACCGACCTGGAAGGTAAAACCCTCAAATACTGGTGCATTCAGAAAGGCATGGATACGACGATCGAGAATGGCGCAGAGCTGGTCATCCAGGCTCAGCTCAATGGAGGCGCTTCCTGCGTTTACCATGTCATGGTAGAAGAGGATGTCAAGCGCATCATGCAACATCCACAGACGATGATCGGTTCGGATGGTCGACTGGTCAAGCCCGGCATGGGACATCCGCATCCCCGCTGGTACGGTACATTTCCGAGAGTCCTTGGACATTATGTACGCGAAGAAAAGACCCTGACGCTAACCCAGGCCATCCATAAGATGACGCAGCAGTCTGCCGAAACCATCGGGCTGTCTGACCGGGGTACGCTTCGTGAAGGCATGCGTGCCGATGTAGTGATCTTTGATCCTGAAACCATCATCGATAAGGCCACTTTTGAAGCGCCTCATCAATATCCGGTAGGTATTTCCTTTGTGATCGTCAATGGAGTGCTGGCTGTAGATGATGGCCAGTACATGGATACCCGCTCCGGATTAGTGCTCCGGAAAAGGTAAGTTGATGTTAATGACCTACCTTGGAAACTTGCAGTTCATTTTTTATATCAAATAGCAGAATGCATATGTTGCGAACCCTCATTCTCCTGATGGTCCTCCCCATTTTTTTGCCTTGCAGCGGGTGGTCTCAGGAACCGGTCATGGCACCGGAATACATCAAGGAAATTAATACCCTGAAAGCTAACGGACAAGTAAAGCTGGCATTTGATCGCATTGAAAAGGAAGATGCAGAAACCGTAAGAGACATGATCCATCTGACCGAAATCCTGGCACCACCTTTCGGTGAAGGACCCAAAGGGCAGGCATTTGCAGAATTGCTGCGACAGGCAGGGGCAGATAGTGTCTGGACGGATCCGGAAGGCAATGTATTCGGTTTGCGGAAAGGTACTGCCACCGAAACGGGTTACGTAGGGCTGGATGCCCATCTGGATGTGGTATTCCCGGAAGGTACGGATGTGAAGGTTCGCTATGTAGGGGATACCCTTAAGGCGCCCGGTATCGGTGATGACACCCGGGGACTGGCGATGGTCATCCGGATACTGAACGTCATGAAAGAGACAGGAATACGTACCCGGAAAGACTTACTTTTTGTGGGCTCTGTCGGGGAAGAAGGACTCGGCGATCTTCGGGGGATGAAATACATTTTTAACCAATCCGGTTTGAATATTGATTCCTGGATCGCTATTGATGGGGGAGAAATCGGACGCATCAGCAATGCCGGACTGGGATCCAAACGCTACAAGGTGATCATCCGCGGACCGGGCGGACATTCCTGGGGAGCCTTCGGTCTGGCCAATCCGCACCATGCACTGGGTAAAGTCATCGATCAGTTTTCCACAGCAGCGTGGGATTTCACATCGGGCGACATTTCCAAAACAAGTTTTAACGTAGGACGGATCGGAGGTGGTACATCGGTGAATTCCATTCCTTTTGAATCCTGGATGGAGGTGGATATGCGGGCGTTAGATCCTGAGAACTTGGCAGAAGTAGAGAAGATCCTCAAAACAACGGTTCAACAAGCCATAGACGAATACAATGCCAGTGGCGTCAAAGGCAAAGTTGAATACGAACTGGAGCCAATCGGGGATCGACCCTCCGGTGAGCTTCCTTCATCCCTCCCCTTGATCCAGCGTACCATGGCGGCTACGGCCTCTTTTGGCGAAACGCCAGTACTTGGCAGGGGATCTACCAACATCAATATACCGGTTTCGCTGGGAATACCTTCGGTCTGTATCGGCCGGGGCGGTAAAGGAGGAGGCGCCCATTCGCTCCATGAATGGTATCTGAACGAAGACGGGGCAAAGGCCATTCAATTGGCGCTTTTGATCGCGTTGGCTCAGGCCGGGTTTGAAAATTAATCACCAAAATGACATTGATGATGAAGTATTTCAAGTGCATTCCATTCTGTCTGATTCTATTATTGGTTGGGGTTCTGCAGGCGCAGGATTTTCCGGACCGGGTCTGGCATGATGCATCCGATGAGGAGGCAAAACCCTGGCACAACGCTAAAGCGCAGGCATTTTACCGTTATCTGGTGGACAGTACCAAAATTACCGGTTTGATGATCGTCCATAAAGGCAAAGTCGTCTTCGAATTCGGAGATGTCTCGGAAGTCAGCTACATCGCATCCTGCCGCAAGAGCGTACTCTCCATGTTGTATGGCGAATACGTGGAAAATGGTACGATAAAGTTGAATAAAACGGTAGCAGATTTGGGACTGGATGACGTCGGTGGTCTACTTCCCATCGAAAGGACCGCGACGGTAGAGGATATCATTTCTGCCCGTTCCGGTGTCTACCACAAAGAAGGTTACCCCGGGGGTATGCAGGAATATGCACCTGAACGTGGGTCAGTCAAGCCGGGATCTTATTGGCTTTACAGCAACTGGGACTTCAATGTGGCCGGTTACATTTTTGAACAGGAGACCGGAAAAAACATTTACGACGAAGTAGAAGTGAAGCTGGCAAATCCTTTAGGTATGCAGGACTGGGATCGTTCCCTGCAACACAAACAGGGAGATACCACCATCTCCCGTTATCTGGCTTATCCGATGTGGTTTTCCACCCGTGATATGGCCCGTCTGGGTCTGCTGATGTTGAACAAAGGAAAATGGAAGGATCAACAGGTGATCAGCGCTGACTGGGTGGACGAAATGTTAAAACAACGGACGACTTACGAAGAACTTAATCACAATGTGCCGGTATTCCGTGATTCCGGAGTCAACTATGGCTACGGATATATGTGGTGGCTGTGGGAGGCTGTGAGTGACCCGCGCTATGAAGGCGCCTATTCAGCCAAGGGAGCGATGGGTCAAAACATCACCGTATATCCGGCAATCGAGACCGTACTGGCATACAAAACAAAAGCGGCCTACCGGCGATCCAATTCATCGGATGTGCGGATAAAGGTAACACTGAAAGCAGCGGAGATCCTCGACCGGCAATAAGCAGCGATATCCGGATTACCAGATGGATTGCAATGGATAAATGGTTGCTTCAGATAGCTTTACCGGTTCGCCCTTTGCCTGTAGCTTTACCTGGCTAAAAGGCGCGCTCGGGAAATAGATCTCAGTCAGGACCATCGAACCATCATCAGCAAATAACTCGACGGAAGAAACATCGAAATACAGATGCATCTGAAGATGCCGGCTATCGCTTTGCCGGGGTGCCGTATGGATGGCTGAGGCAAAACGATCGGAGAAGCTGTGATCACCCGCTGCCATCCGGTCGCTGTAAAAACGATTGGAATGGCCATCAAAACCGATGCGGTAGGACTCCTCACTATCGTTTTCCAGGATAAGGCCAACTGAGAAATCTCCGGACTCCGGAAGCTGGAGGTCAAGTTCTAATTCAAACATGGATGGTACTTTTCCCAAAACAAGGATGCTGTCAATAACGCCAGGCGCGGTTCGCAGAGGCTGCTGGCGCAATTGTTGGAGTGTCGCGACCGGATCACTCGCTAGACGGAACCCTGATTCCGTATGGACCAGTCTTAATTCACGTGGCAAGGTACAAGCGCTGCGCCAGGCCGTTGTAGGTACGACTGTGGCATACTCCCAATTACTCATCCATCCGATCCACAAACGCTGGTCCGGGGAAAGTGGGGCATTGGACCAGGTCACACCGGCATAATCGTCCTTGCCAAAGTCCAACCAGACACCTTGTTCATTCGTTACAAAGGGTATAAAATCCGCGTCCGGGCTAAAGGTTGTACCGTCCCACTGACCGATAAAATACTGTGATCCGGATCCGCCATTCGGTCCGCCGGGATTGATGTTGACGATCAACACCCATTTTGTTTCACCCGATTCGGTGCATTGGAGAGGGAACAAGTCGGGGCATTCCCAGACTCCGCCATGCGAGCCAAGAGATGTCCCAAAATCACTCAGGTGATGCCATGACTTCAGGTCCGATGATCCCCAGAAAGCGACATGATCTTTTACTGCCAAAACGACCACCCACTGTCCGGATCCTTCATCCCAGGTGACTTTTGGATCTCTGAAATCCCGTTCATTGCCAGGGTTTGGGATGACCGGATTACCAGTGTATTTGGTCCAGGTCCCGCCTTTGTCGTTACTGTAAGCAATACCTTGAGATTCGTAATCATTCCGTCCTGCCTGTTGCTTCATGGGGTCGTGAATGGTGTACATGGCAACCAGAGGTGGCTGTGTCCCAGTGCCCAGTCCACTGGAATTCTTTTCATCCACCACCGCGCTGCCAGAGAAGATGTATCCTGCTGAATCGGGGTAGATGGCGATAGGTAAATTCTCCCAATGCACCAGATCGATGCTCACTGCATGTCCCCAATGCATCGGACCCCAGACATTGCTATCGGGATAGTGCTGATAAAATAAATGGTATTCACCATCAAAATAAACCAGCCCATTTGGGTCGTTCATCCAGTTTCGGGGAGGTGAAAAGTGAAACTGAGGACGATGTTGCTCGTGATACAGCGTATCGGAAAGAGCGTTTTGGTCAGCCTCTTGCTTTTCCGCTGTACAGGCAATTAACAAACCGAAATAAATGATTAGCGAAAAGTACTTAAGCCCCATGGATTCGGATTTAAGAATGAAAATAAGCAATATGTCCTGTTTAATGGGAACCATCATCCGAGGATAAATTCAGGCGCATTTCCTGGACCAACGGGCGAAATCCTGCCTTTGCATAAGCCCTGATAGCGGAAGCATTTTCAACATAAACTTCCAATCGTATTTCCTGTATTCCTTGCTGCCGGACCCATTGCATCAGACCGGTGAGGATAGCCTGGTTAATGCCTTTACCACGGAATTCGGGTATCACGTACATAAAGCCGAGGTAAGCGTAAAAACGGTGCCTGCGATTCGGTTTAGCCTGTTTAATTTTCGCATAGCCGCAGCCCGCTAACCGGTTATTGATTTCGGCCACCAATAACTCGGCCTGCGGTGACAGGATCAGTTCCCGGATATCGTAATACGTGATGGGGTCCTCTCCCAATGTCACGTCATAAGGCCTTTCGGCGGTAATTACTCCTTGTTCGAAAGCAAGCAATGTGTCCAGGTCATTTAGGTGAGCCGGTCGCACAATCATAAATTAAAATTTTTCTCATTGAGCCGGGAAAATAAGCAAATCAGAAGTATTGGACCTATTCCGGTATGGTTCATAAAATCAAACTAGGATTTCATTCTGACCAGGATGATGACAGCAGATAACAGGGTGATTGTTCCGGTCCATCCAATCGCTTCAACCATCCCGAACCGGTCTGCTATCGCGCCGGTCAGCAATGCACCTACGGCATACCCCAGATCTCTCCACAACCGGAAGACACCGATGCTGCCGGCCCGCTGCTGCGGAGGGGTGTTCTGGGTAATGGCAGCCAGAAAAGTGGGGTAAACCAATGCAGTCCCCAGGCCCAGTAAAATGCTCAGGACCATGAATGCATTGAATGAAAAGGCCCAAACCATGGAGATTATAGCCATTCC
>JACJYB010000008.1:0-147500 GCA_020636355.1 Lewinellaceae bacterium
CTATGTCAAAACCAACAAACCCTATTTTGATATAACGGTAGATAAATTCGAAGCATCCAATGACATGGCCTATGTCCTGTATCATTACCGCGAAACCTTTACGGACATCGCCAGCGGTGAATATTCCGTCGATGTAAAGCATTCCGCCATTCAGGTATTGCGAAAAAATACTGAAGGCATCTGGAAATGTGTGGTCATGAAATTCACCTGAAGCGAGAGACATTTTCTGTTCATATTAAATTCTTTCAAAATGCACCTACACCACCAAGCAGGCATTGCAAAAATGAGTTGCCTGATGTTGTTCCTGATGATGGTTTCATGGGCTACAGCTCAGGATGACCGGCAACAAATCCACAATATCCGGGAAGCATCCAATCAAGCGCTGCAATCCTACGACCACGAAAAAGTGCTCTCCTTTTTAACCGATGATGCCCTGACCACCGTCAGCAATGGAACGCTATTATCCGGTAAAGAAGCTCTGCGTAAGTTCATCCTGGCTGCCGGCAACAATAAAATGTACTGGATCCGGACACCCGTTACTGTGGAGATCAACCAGCGCTTGGGACTGGCCTGGGAAAATGGAGCCTGGAAAGGATACGATCCGGAAAAAGGCAAAGATCCGGTTGTTGGGGGAAACTATGCCGCCATGTGGACTAAAGCCTCTGGTCAGTGGCTGATCAAATCGCAATTATTTGTGGCTCTGGAATAATACTTATCCGGCAAGGTAGGTGATCCAGTTTCGGAGGGAAGGTTTATTTTAAGACATGATTCGATTAATCCATCACATTCGTCGCCAATTAATTGGTTCCGGAAAGGTCCGCAGGTACCTGGTCTACGCAGCCGGTGAAATCGTACTCGTGGTTATTGGTATTCTCATCGCATTACAGATCAACAGCTGGAACGCAGATAAAAAAACACATACTGACCTGATCTTTTTACTGGAGAATCTAAAAATTGACCTGCAAAACGATCTTAAACAAATCACCTATGTCATCGATCAGCAATCTTCCCGCGCTCAGGCCATAGATCGCATAACCCTCCATGATCCCAAATTCGAAACCACGCTGGATTCCGTGAAATACCTCAATACCGGCAATAACCCTGGCTTTTTTCCGGCAATCGGTGCCTACCAGTCCGCCAGCAATTCCGGATTACTGGACCAGTTAAACAATCAGGAACTGAAAAATGCCATCTACAGTTTGTACGAGTCCGATTATCCCAGACTCCGATATAACGGTGAAATTCTTGATAACAGAAACGACCGGGTCGAATGGGGGATCCGGGCCCTGGTAGACTACGGAAAAACCGGCTTAAATGTGGATAAAGACCTATTGAAAAACCAGGACCTGCTCGATCAAATGAGTTATGCGAACCGGTTTGCCAAAATTTACACCAACCGGGCCAAAACCATCCGAGACGCCATTCAAGAGACCCTGAAATTGATTGATTCCGAACTTAACCACTTAAATTAGTTCATGGTCCAGTTTTTTCGCAACATTCGCCGCCGTCTCATCGAATCCGGCCGGGTCCGCAGGTACCTGGCCTATGCCTCGGGGGAGATCCTTCTCGTTGTCATCGGAATTCTCATTGCCATGCAGATCAATAACTGGAATGAAGACCGGAAATTATCCCTTGCCCTGGATTCCTCGTTGTGGGAAGTCAGGGAGGATTTGATCCAGGACACCATGGAGTTAAACCGGATGATCATAATTCGAAAAATCGATTTCGAAGCGCAAAAAAAAGTGATCGCGGTCCTGGAAGGAAACCAACCTCAGACTAATACCTTATATGCTGACTTAGCCAGGGTTATGCTGAGGCGTAATGTTACACTCATTCGCAATGGGTTTGATCTGATTAATGAAATCGGGTTGAGTAAGCTGAGCAATATATCGCTACGAAATGCCCTGGTGGTCTACTACAATAAAAATCAGGTTGATGTTGCCAATGAGGTTAGCGATGACAACTATGAATTTGAGAATGTTTGGCTTCCCTATGTACGGGAGCATTTTCGGGAATGGGACTTTGATGAAATAGCCATCCCCGTCGAGGATTCATTTATTCTAATGGATACCTATTTATTGACTACTTTAAAAACGAATATGAATAATTTAAATGGTACGCTGAATGCGCTCGAAACAGCCTATTCCTCTGCCAGCCGGCTTATTCAATCCATTGAAGCAGAAATCCATCCATGATCCAACTCTTCCGGAAAATTCGTCGCAGCCTTATTGAATCCGGCCGGGTCCGCAGGTACTTTACGTACGCTATTGGAGAAATCGTCCTGGTCGTCATTGGCATCCTGATCGCCCTGCAGATCAATAACTGGAATGAAGGAAGAAAGGAACGGATAATCGAACAAAAGACACTTCATGAATTACGGGTAAACCTAAACTTCAATGTCAGGAGTATTGATGGTTTTGCTGAGGAGCAAAAAGGGCTTGTTGAAGATCTTGAAAAGATGATCCGGTACCTGGATGCCGGCCTGCCCTATCATGACTCGTTGATGCAGTTAAGAACCGGCTTATTCTGGCTGGAGCAATTGGCTCTATCCAAATCCACCTATGAAACTTTAAAAAACCGGGGCATCGAAATTATCAGTGACGATTCCCTGCGTCTTCAGATCGTGGATCTGCATGAAAACGACTACCAAAATTTCACGACCCTGATCGAAGCGGTCGGTCTGGCATTTTATACCGAGCGCGCCAGCCCGCTGGCTCGCCAGTTTGGCACGCTCAAGAATATGTGGAAGGAACCGGAATTTTATTATTACCTCAGTAACAAAGTAGGGTGGAAAAAAGATCTGATCGGAAGCGCCATGCAGCTTAAAATCAATTCCCTGGGACTGATCGAACATATTGATGCTACCATAAATAAGATGAACCAATAATGATCAAACTTTTCCGAAACATTCGCCATCGTCTCCTCGAATCCGGCAGTCTCCAAAAACCTGCCTCGCCGGCTGGCAGGTACCTGGTTTATGCTGCAGGAGAAATTGTCCTGGTCGTAATCGGCATCCTGATCGCCCTGCAGATCAACAACTGGAATGAAGAACGCAAGATCAACCAGAGTCTCCAGGTGTACCTGCAAAACCTCAAAGAAAACATCGAAAGCGACCGGTCCAAGATGGACCTCATCAAGACTTCCGCACTATTCCGGTATCACTCCGGACAATATCTTCTCCGTCTGGCCGGAACCAAGCTTTATGATCCGGCACCAGATGGCCACATCAACTATCCCTGGGAACCTAATAGAATCTGGAACGACACGCTGCCGACAGGTTACAACAAGGCATTTATCGGACTGGCATTTTTGTGGACCCACCGTATTTTGATCGGTAATCTGAACACCGGGACTGTAGAGGAACTTAAAAATACCGGCCTATTTTCCCATCTAAACAAATCCTTAAAAGACAGCCTGAATGCCTACTATGCGGACTGGGATTTCCGGTTTGGGACCCATTCACAAGAAACCATTCATAACGGAATTCAGGACTGGCAAAGATCTCTGCGCAAAGTGGGTATCCTGAATTCCGATCCGTTTGTTATCGATGATCCGGTGCAGTTGCTGCGGGAAGATCCCGAACGGATCGGTTTATTACGATTTCTGGCAGGGGTCGCCAGCTGGCATTTGACAAGTGCCGATATTATGCTACGCGAAGCCGATAACCTGATTAAAGAGATCGAAAAATACGAGCAAAAACTATGATCCGATTTATCCGCCGCATTCGGCATCAACTCCTTGATTCGGGAAGAATAACCCGATACCTGGCCTATGCAGGAGGAGAGATTATCCTGGTCGTGATCGGTATTCTGATTGCCTTACAAATCAATAACTGGAATGAATCGCGAAAAGACCGGAAATCCGAAGTACAAATTCTCTCTGCAATCCTGGAAAATCTGTCCGAGGATAAAGCAAACCTCAATATTTCAATAAATTCCTTTGAGGCCAATAAAAGATATATCGCAAGGTTTTATGAGACTCCACGGTTGCCGGATGACAGTGTGGCCTATTTATTTACCCAGGCTTATCTGATTAATGACTTCAGACCCATTCAGTCGGCCTATGAACTGAGCATCAGCAGTGGGAAAATGGACCTGATCAGGGATAAAAAATTAACTCAAATGATCCAGCGGTTATACACGCTGGACTACGAAGCGGATGCTATTAATTTGGAAATCCTGAAAGAATACCACACGCAAATGAGGCACCTCACCGATCGTTATGATGCATTGGATTTTGGAGAAATCCGTGGAGGTGTTGACCTGGGTCTGCGCTCCATGCAGATGCCATTTAACAACGAAAATGTGTGGAAAGTTTTATCCGACAAAGAGGCCATTCGCATGAATAAACAATATCGATTCAACCTGAACATGATTGTTGCGCTTTATCGGGGCATGCTCGCGTCAAGGGACCAGGTCGAGTTGGCGATCAAACAATATCTATCTACTCGAAAAATTTAATTTGCTTATGCTCCGATTTTTTTCAGGTATGCGAAATGATTTGTTAAACACCGGTCGTTTACGTAAATACTTAACTTATGCCTTGGGAGAGATCATTCTGGTGATGATCGGGATCCTGCTTGCGTTGCAAGTTAATAACTGGAATGAGGCCCGGAAAAATAAAACCGCAGAGCTAAAAGCATTAAAAGATCTTCGTAAAGAATTTGCCGGCAATCAGGCTACTTTCCAGGAGCATCTGCATTACAAAAAAGAAAAAGAGCTGCTATGGAATGAATTCATCCACAAGCTCTCCGATAAAAACGTGCCCGAAGCTGTGAAGCCCAAAAGACGGATCGACCCTGGTTCTATTACCTGGAATCCATCCTTTGGTACGCTTAATTCGTTGTTGCACTCCGGCAATATTGACCACCTTGAAAATGATTCGCTCAAGGTTGCATTGACTAATTGGGAAGGTATCCTGGAGGACTTTATGGAAGATGAACGCATCCACCTTGATTTCACCAGGGATCGCTTGTCCACTTATCCGGTTCCCCGGCCGCTCCTTGAAATAGAAGGTACCAAGCGCACTCCCCACTTTTTGTTTCAGGACGAAGAAGAACTGGACCAGTTGTTTCAGCAAGCCTTCCGGGATATTAATTTTCAAAATCTTATGATCGAAAATCTCTATTGGCTAAACAGCACCATCGAAGAATCCGCTCCACTGCATGAGTCTTTTAACCTGATCCTCCGTCATCTGGATACGGAAATAAAAAAATTGGAAAACCGGTAAAAAAACATGATCAAACTTTTTCGCAACATCCGCCACCGTCTCTTCAAATCCGGCAGTCAGCAAAAACCTGCCTCGCCGGCAGGCCGGTATCTGGTTTATGCTGCAGGAGAAATTGTCCTTGTCGTGATCGGTATCCTGATTGCCTTACAGATTAATAACTGGAACGAAGACAGAAAGGACTTTCAAAAGAGCCACGAAATCCTGATTGAATTACGGGAAAATCTATCTTTTAATATTCAAAAAGCACAAGAAGAAATCGATGCAGAATATGCCGTCATCCGATCTGTGGATATTATTTCCCGCCAGTTTTTTGAAGGAAAAAAATATGATGATTCACTGGATATCCATTTCCATAATGCGATATGGTGGCCTAGCGCAAGTTGGAAAATTTCCGGTTATGAAAACTTAAAATCACAAGGAGTAGAGCTTATCCGCTCCAAACTTTTGCGCAGTAACATTATCAATCTTTTTGAAATAAGTTACAGTGAATTGGCAGAAATCATCCGATCTTCCGAAAATTATGCACAGGCTGCTGCGATGATGACGCAAACGAAATTCAGTTATCAATATAAACTTGCTGTTGGACAACCGGTAAATTTAGGAAGAGCAAAACCGTTAAATGTCCGTGAACTCCAGCAATCAACCGATCTATATGGCTATCTCAGCTTCTGGAAATTGTTACGCGTTGAAAGTATACGATTGCGTAAAAATGTGATAGATTATAGTGAAAATCTCATTCATGAAATTGATCTAGAGCTCCAGAAATAATGCTAAGAATTTTCCATTCACTTCGTCAGTACTTTTTTCATGCCGGCAAACTCCGCCAATATTTAGGGTATGCCATCGGGGAAATCATCCTGGTGGTCATCGGCATCCTGATCGCCCTGCAGATCAATAACTGGAACGAAAAACGAAAACAAGAGCAACGATTCCTGGTGACGCTGGAGCAACTTTATACCTCCATCAAGGAGGATGTGGATCTGGTCCAGAGTTTTGCTATGTTTCAACAGGAACAGATCGACTGGATCGACCAGCTTTTGACAGAACCCGAACGATTTCGTCCGGAACAACTGCCTTTCATCCTCTATTACCTGGATACCCATCCGAGATCCTTCAGCTCGGAAACCGATTATTATTTGTCTGCCCTGGAATTTAACCCCAATAACTCCAAACAAAATGAATTGGCCAAACAAATTGCCACCTACATCAACAGCCAGGTTTGGGACTATGAAAAAGATGAACAATGGCAACAAATAGCCGTAGGCCCGATACTGGAAGAAGCAAACATTCCGAGATATCCCATGTCGTTTTCCTATTCCGCGTTGGGTCATTTTGGACAAGTGGATACATCGTTTTACACCCGGGAAAATATCCTTGCCATCCGGGCCTTATTGAATTCCAGGGCATTCAGATCTACACTGCGATCCATGCAATTAATGAAACAAAGCTACAACATTGCTTCCTTTGCCAATCAGCAGGAAGACGGCCGCTCCATCCTGAATGCCATACGTAACTATTATCCGGGCATCCGGCTTCGCTATGATGACGTGGGAATCATTGGTAGCGCTTTACCGACTGGGTACACAACATCCATCCCTATGCAGCTCACCAATCCCCAAAAAGGCATTTGGGAAATGGATATTGAGCTGGGAGATGGAACCGTCAAATTCCGTACCCGTAACAGCTGGAACCAGAACTGGGGAGGCCAGGGATTTCCCTCCGGAAATACAGTCATGTATGGTTATGATGTACCGGTAAAGCCCGGAAAATATCACATCGTGCTCAACTTAAGTGAGGACACTTATAACTTCTATGAAAAGAATTGAACGATGATTCCAGTCTTTCGTAAAATACGACAGGGGCTTTTTTCGTCCGGTAAATTCCGAAGCTACCTGGGTTATGCACTGGGAGAAATCATCCTGGTAGTGATCGGAATCCTCATCGCCCTGCAGATCAACAACTGGAATGAGGACCATAAGGACCGTCTTAAAGAACAAAAAATACTGGTGAGCCTGCAGGAAGATTTTCGGTATACGCAACATGCCCTGGAGACCTCTCTAAGTATTTACCCGGAAGAAATTGAACGCCTCGATTCATCCTTGCATTACATCGGAATGCAAGTCTCCGAGCTCACTCCCGAAAGGAAGTTTACTTTATTTTATACCGGCTATCGCTCCACAGCGGTAGTGGAAGGCACCCTTAACTCAATCCTTAATACGGATAAATTGGAGTTGATTTCCAATGACACCTTGAAAAATCTCCTAACAGCTTACCCCGCCGAAATAAAGAAATTTTTATCCCAGCAAGAAAATGTAAAACGGGTTGTGTTGGAAATCCAACGCCCGATCCTGGAGTCCTATGTTTCGCTCGCTGAGTTCGGTCTGGGGCAGGATACCAAAGTCAAGGTTATTCCCTCAGATTTTGAGAAGCTGCTAAATAGTCGAAACTACCAAAACGCATTGGTTAACCGGATGATCCAAAATCAAAATCTGGTTGCTCAGGCAGAAAAATTCCTGGAAAAAACAAATTCAATTCTAAATTATATCAACCGGGAAGTACAGCGTTTCCCATCCATAAATTAGATCTGCCAACCCATAATTTTAACCTATATTAACGGATGCATGATTGCTTACTTTAGAAAAATACGGCAACAACTGTCAACAAGTAATGCGATGACCAGATCCTATTCCCGGATAACCCGGTATCTGCTCTATGCCACCGGAGAGATCATCCTGGTAGTCATCGGCATCCTCATCGCCCTGGAAGTCAATAACCGGAACGATGCACGCAAGACCCATGACCAGGAGATGGTTTATCTCCTCAAAATCAAAGAGGATCTGGTCAGCAATAATGGCAAGCTGGATCGATTCATCAATCGACAGAAGGAATACATCACTGCGGCGCAAACCATTATAAAACACATTGAAGGTGAGCCCATTACAGATTGGCATGCGTTCAATGAACAATGCATCAGCATTTACGACTGGCGACGCTTTTACATGGACAACTACACCTTCCAGGATCTGATTTATTCCGGAAACCTGAACCTGATCAGCAACGACAGCATCAAGACCCTTTTATTAAACCTGGACGGGCTCTACCAGCAATACAAAGCCAAGGAAGATCACTTCCGCTTTGATTCGGAAAGCATCATCTTTTCGCCCGCTTACGAGTTGCTTGACCTGCACCCTTCGTTTAATGATCACATTGGCCAGAAAACAGAACTAACGGACAGGATGTACCGGGATTATTTTCAGGACAAACGAACGAAAAATGGCTTTCTGATGGCCATCATCGAATTCTCAACCATGAATGGCATGCTTCGGGACATGAAAGGTGTATCCGAAAAAATGCTGCGTATCATCGAGCAGGATTTGCCACAAAATCACAAATAGGCATTTATAGATCTTTTAGCTGCTATGGTGAACTGCTTGCATCATTTGAAAATTATTAGTTACTTTGCATTTCAAAGTACTTTTATCAACAACTATGCAAACTGTGCTTACATCGTCGAATAAAAGAATCGCAACCATCGTACTTGCCGTTGCTGCTATCCTGGCCATTCCACTGATCGCCATGCAATTCACGGACGAAGTGCAATGGTCCACCGGTGATTTTGTCATGATGGGCGCCTTTCTGTTAGGCTCAGGCCTGGCCTATGAACTCATTGCCCGGCAATCCGGAAAGACGATGTACCGGGTCGCCTTTGCAATGGCCCTCCTGGGTGCATTTCTACTTTTCTGGGTCAATGGAGCGGTGGGCATCATCGGTTCGGAAAATCAACCGGCCAATTTACTCTACGGCGTCGTGATTCTGGTCGGGCTCATTGGAGCCCTGGTCTCGCGGTTTAAGGCAACAGGCATGGCGACCACCTTATTTGCTGCCGCTGCGGTCCAACTGATCGTACCATTGGTTGCCTGGATGATCTGGCCGGACCTTTCCTGGGGAAATGCCGGAATGGCTGGCGTCCTGGTGCTGAATGCATTATTTGCCGTTCTGTTCCTGGTCTCAGGCATGCTCTTTCGGCAGATGCGGAATGCATGACATCACCCGCATCAGGCTATTTCATCAATCATTACTTCGAAAACACCCCGGCCACCGTGGACAATTTGGCAGTTCATGCTCGGCATGAGGTTCTTATAATGAAATAAGGGATAGATAAGACGGGAAACGATTCGAAAGCATAGGCCTATTCAACGTACCGCGTATCTATTCAACCATTTAAGTGGAAAAAAACCGGTTAATCCCTCCACAAAACCAGACAGAACTCATTATTTTATCGAGCAAATGATCCCGGACCATGCCCGATAAAAAACAAACCTCCCGGAAGGAACAACCGAAGGTTGCCTCCGAAAGCAATCGGGACAACCCCGTATCAAAAAAATGGTGGAAATACCTGCTTGAATCGCTGATGCTCTTTATAGCCGTCGCCCTTGGATTTCTTTCCGATAACTTAAGAGAACAATTTGTCGATCGAAAAAAAGAGAAACAATACATCCTTTCGATGCTGGAGGACCTCAAACAGGACACGCTTTCGATCCGCCAGAATATTGATTTTTGGCAAGCCCGGATCGAAGGAATAGATTCTTTACGTCATTTCCTGAAGCCGCCCTTAAATCCAGAAAACGGAGTAACTCTTTACCGGCTGCTGTGGAAGATGTATGATTTTACGGATTTAAAATACCACGACGAAACCATTCAGCAACTGAAATCCGGTAATTTCGGATTACTAAAAAACCAGCATGTGGTAACTGAATTGGTTAATTATGATTTATTGATCCATAATCAATATTATTACATCGAACAGTCAACCCGGGATCAATACATTTATCTACGCCATCTGCAGCATGAATTGGTTGATGCCAATAATTTCACGATTTCCAGCGACTGGACATTTAAACCAGATTTATCATTCCACTTTTTTATTAAAAATGACGCGGATAAAATTTTCAACTATACCAATGAATTATTTAATTATAAGCATTTTGCCAGTGTATTGATCGTCAATGATAAGAATCTATTACAAACGGCCAGTAAACTCATTGATTTGATCCATAAGGAATACCCTAAATTAGTAAACTAAGCAGATGCAGTTCCAGGAGTAAACATTCTCATCAAAAAATCAAATGTTGTTTTACAGGTCTTTAAGTTCAATTCCCGTTCTTTTGCACTTATACCAAACCATTTTTTTGTGGGCAACATCCGATGGACCTGTTGTTAAAGTATTTGCCTGCCCTTATTTGAAGTGACCGGCGCTTATAACGGACGGCCCATCTTCTTCTTCGCAATAATCTTTATGAAAACAGATCAAATGATCTGCTAATTTCACCACAAAAAAACATGATGTCGATCTCTGATGAATACATGCAGGAAATGGTTGCCTCCATGCAAGCGTATACGGCGGTCGTGCTCAGGAAAGGTCCGGCCTATCGGATACCTGACCAATATACGGTCGTTTGGGAACATGCGAGGCGCAATCTTCAATTACGTGATTCCGGTCAACTGGTTCTGGTGTTCCCGATCAACGATGGCACTGAAACTGCAGGTATTGGAATATTTAATGTGGATGTCGAACAAACACGATTGCTAATGGATGAAGATCCGGCCATTAAGGAAAAGATTTTGACTTATGAAGTACATCCACCCGCAGTTTCCCCGGGGATGGATTACCGACAAAACCTGAACACCCGGATAAGCCCGGGAGGTAATCAATTACAACTGAAGAATACCAGTTATGAAGGAAAGCAGATTAATATTCAAGATGGAAAATATAAATGCCATCCTGAATGTCCAGGATATGTCCCGCAGTTTGGCTTTTTATATCGAAGTACTTGGATTTACAAATGCTGACTGGGGTGATGATTTATTCACCAGCATAAACCGGGATGGCCATAGTTTGTATTTGTGCCAGGGATCTCAGGGGACAGGTTCTACCTGGGTATGGATGGGGTTTGACGGAGATATACTCGTCCTGTATCAGGAACTTTTACAGAAAAAGGTAAAAATTAAAATGCCACCAACCAATTTTCCCTGGGCATTTGAAATGCAGATCTACGATCCAGACGGGCACGTGTTACGATTTGGAACCGATCCTGATGAAACCCAGCCTTTCATCCATTAGCTTCTATTCAACATCGAAAAGAAATATATTCAGGATTATTGGAAGGTAACTTCCATAGGTCGATGAATAGGTTACTGTGGTAGATCCGCTTTGGGCAAAACACCGGTTTTTCGTTATTTAGGAGGTTTATGAAAGTAGGCCAAGGCCTTTTCAAAGACTCTTGCAATGTATTTGATGTGATCAACTTAACCTGATATCCGTTATGAAATTTAGTGAAGAATATTACTGGGCTGCATGCCAAAAATTTACTGAAACGATTTTAAATTCCGAAAACGTTTTAGGTATTGTGGTGTCCGGCTCACTGGTTCATGGCACAATCCATCCTAATTCAGACATCGATGTTTACATCGTCTTGCAAGAAAATACGGATTTTAGAGAGCGTGGTAACACCTGGGTTGACGGCATTGAAATAGAATACTTCAAAAATTCACCACAACAAATTCGCAGTTATTTTATCACAGAAAAGCATAGTCCGCATACTGCACATATACTTGCGCATGGCAGAGTCATTTATCACAATTCCAATATTGTCCAGGATCTCATTTCAGAAGCTAAATCAATTCTAAATAATGTCCCCAAGCCAATGGAAAAAGTTGAGCTGGAATTATCAAAATATGAACTGGATGACTTATACAAAGACCTGGAAGACTGTTACTACAATCACGATGACCTGGGCTCCTATTTAATAAGATCCAAAATTATACAAAAAGGGATTGACATTTTTTGCAGAAATCACCGGGTCTGGCGTTTCAAAGACAAAGGATTGAGTTCCCAAATTAGCAACATCGACCCGGGTTTTGCCAAATTATTGCATTCTTGCTTACAATTTACTGCTGATGATGCGAATAATTGGCTCGAATTCAGGCAAATAATTGAACAATTTCTGGGAGGGCGAAGAGCCAAGGAGTGGAAACTTTCTTCAAGACCAGTGATTGTGTGATGGTAACCGGAATAAATTATATTTACAATGCTTAAGGAGACTTACCTTTTCCCGTGAGGAAATACGCCCTTGGTTAAAAATTGCCAAATTAAAGCACTATATGAAAAAACATCGATTGAAGTCTGCAATAATCCTAGTGATGCTGATCTCCGCAGGATGGACCAGGAGCCTTTGCCAGGTACCCGATACCATTTACCAAACCGAAAGCCTGGCTATCGTTCAACTATCCAATCAAGTTTATCAACACATTTCCTATTTACAAACCGAAACATTCGGTCATGTACCTTGTAACGGTATGATCGTAATGGATCATCAGGAAGCCATTGTCTTTGACACACCTACCGATGAAAAAAGCTCCAACGAGCTGATCCAATGGATTGAACTCAATTTGCACAGCAACATAAAAGCGGTTGTTCCGACGCATTTCCATGAAGATTGCCTGGGCGGGCTAAATGCCTTTCACGAAATGGATATCCCTTCCTATGCCAATGAAAAAACCATCGAATTTGCCCGGGCGAATGAATATGCCATCCCTGAAAATGGATTTACCGATACGCTAAGTCTTCTCGTTGGTCAGGCCAGGCTGTATCTATATTTTCCCGGTGAAGGACACACCCGTGACAATATCGTAGCTTATTTTCCCCAAGAAAAAGCACTTTTCGGCGGTTGCCTGGTCAAGACCATGAATGCCAGCAAAGGATTTCTGGGTGACGCCAATACGGCAAGCTGGTCGGCATCAACTGATCACGTTCTAAAAAAATATCCTGAGGTGCAATTGGTCATCCCGGGCCATGGAAAATCCGGCGGAGCAGAATTATTAAGCTACACCATCCAATTATTTCAAACGCCATGAAGAATAATACAGTTTACATTAATGCCCTATTAAGTTTATTCATCCTAATTTATTCCAATCATTTGCCTGGCCAAACGAACCTGATCAGTGATCCTGCCCAGGTAGTTATCCATACGGAAGACATCCATCTGTTTTGGAAGGTTTATGATGAAACGAAACCCAAATTCAGCGCCCGCAAATTTGATGAAGAATATCTGGAAAAGGGAAGCGACGGATTAAAAGGCTTCATCCGGATGCGCATTCAGAGCGGTAAACACTTAAAAAAAACCATTAAAAAAATATTTATTATTACGAAAATATCCGCCAGGCTTCACAAAGCATTGATGGCAACAAACCTGTTTTGATGGGTTATTTTAAAAACTGAAATCCATCTATCCGGATGCTGTTTTTCCGGAAATCTATTTTGTCATCGGGGCGTTGAACACCGGAGGCACTACCTTCTCCGGCGGTCTGATTATCGGGGCAGAAATGTTTGGAGATGCAAAGGATAATTTTAATCCCCGTCTTCCACGCGAAGCGATGGATTTAATTGTCGTTCACGAATTAATCCATTATCAGCAAAATTACGTACATGATCAAAGTTTACTGGCCCAGACCATCCGGGAAGGTACCGCCGATTTTGTTTGTGAACTATTAACCGGGAGCCATTCCAACGAGGATATGTATCAGTATGGCCAAGCGCATGAAGCCGAATTATGGAATGAATTCAAACAGCAAATGGATGGCAACAGCTGGTCGCCCTGGCTGTATGGTAACAAGGACAATAGCCGGCCGAAGGATTTGGGGTACTGGATGGGGTACAAGATCGCTCAAGCCTATTACCTGCAAATGCCTGATAAAAATCAAGCCGTGAATGACCTATTGAATATCCAGGATTTTAAAAAATTACTTACCCAAAGTGGCTATAACGGAAATAATTAATGTCGTTATCCAGACAAGACCAATATTGAACATCCTTCCCCCCATGAACATCTCCAGCATTCAAATAGATCGATACAGCCAAATCGGCGAACAGAGCGTACGCCTGGAATTTCTGGATAGCACCAATTGCTTCGCCGGATGGAACATTTATTTAAGCCCTGCTAATGGCAGGATACAGTACAATGATGTTGATTTCGGCCAAGAGCACCTCCAGTCCATCCGGGTAAGCGGGAGATCAGAACTGGTGGAACATTATCCAACCACCTTGACCAACGAAATGGACCGAAATTGTCCAGATTATTATTCCGGCTGGAAAAGATTGGGCGAGTATAGAGGCACCGGTCAAAACAGGAACAGCCGGTATTCAATCTAATTATACAAAGTCCGGCAAATAATACATTGAATGGATTGATACAATTTCAGAATAGAGTTGTTGAAATGGAAAAGGATACAGAAATCTTGGCTACGCGCTCCTCTTGCTGATCCCTCTGGCTTATTTTGGCATGGATAAATCTTGGTTTATCCATTTTCCTCAATTCGGTGACCAGATGAATGGCTATTTGGTTTCATACTGTGGTCGTTCTGGCATGGATTGGGTTACTGATCGTACAACCTATGCTGATCCGGTATCACCAGGTGGAATGGCATCGACGGGTTGGAAAGGGTCTTATTTCCTGTTTCCCATCTTGCTTTTATCCACCTGGTTCCAGGTGATCCGGATCAGTGGGTCAGACGAACCCATCAATCTATTCTTCTCTGGCGGATTCGGTTTTGCTGATCCTGTTTTATGGCCTGGCTATTTATTATCGCAGGCAACAACCGCTCCATATGCGGTACATGATCGGTACGGCAATTGTTTTACTCGGCCCAACCATGGCGTACATCGGACCTCATCGCTTGGGTTGGTCCGCCAATTTTACCCAGTATGCCCAATATGCCATAACCATATTCTTGCTGACGGGATTGTTGCGACTGGATCAGATGCACGGAAAAAAATACAAACCTTATCTGATCATTGGCCTGAGCTATGCCGTTCATTTATTGGTTTATAGCCTGCTTTTCATGTGGACTTAAAAATCCGGGCAATACATTAAAACCGTTTGATCGCTACCTCCAGCTGGTGGTCCACCTTGGCCTCCACTTCTTCTTTGGTATTCCGGATCACTTCGTCCGGGATCAACCCTATTCCTTCGTAGGATTTGCCATCAAGAAACTCGATATGTTGCGTGGCGACCGAATATACCCATCCATTCGGTAATTCCTTCAGGATCTTGGTTGAAATTGCCCCATTTGTCGTATCCCCGAGATGAACCACATTGGGAAGTGCTTTAAATGCCATGGTCATCCTTTCGCCGGCACTGATGGTATACCGGTCCGTCAACAGGACAATAGGCTTGTCAAAATACTTCCCCTTCGGATAAATGTTCCAGTCATACCAGGGGGTGTAATCGTCAGGTCCTGTTCCATTTTTCGTTTGGGAACGATGAGCAAATCGTTCCTGATTGGTCAATCGTCCGAACTCCGAATAGGCATAGGTAAAATCACCGCCAGCATTATGCCTCAGATCAAAGATCAAGCCTTCTACACCATCCAGATAATTCAGGGCCTCATCAAGTCCCAACAGATTAAGCCCGATGTATTTCAAATGGATGTACCCCAGGGTCCCGATTTTACCATAGACGATGCCCCCACCGTAATCCGAATGAACATCCTGTAAATAGTGTGTTTTGATCAATTCCAGATTAAACAACTCATGGTCTATTTCTTCATTGACTATTTTATTGGAATAAAATACCCGGCGGTTTGGTCTGATCAATGCAACGTGCCCATCATCAAGTGTACTGAGCATAGACTCTATGGTATTGGCTAATGCATCATCTGTCGTATTCGCGTTGACCTGCGGACGGAAACGTTGGTATTGTTCCTGCCAATCTACATGCCGTTGATCAAATCCGGCGTAATCGTTCTGAAAAGAGGTCCATAGCGCCTCGAAAATGGCTTCAGGATCCTTTCCCGGTTCCGGTACGAACGCTGTTTTCTCGCATTGGATTAAGCCGATTGCAAAAAAGAAGAGTGCAAAATATTTAATGTAATGTTTCATGATTTAAAATTTGTAGCGTCCACTGAAATAAATCCCATTCTCCAATTGTCCAAACCGGTTTGGATCGCTATTGTAACGATACGAATACAGATAGCGCAAACCGAGGTCCCATCGATCATTGACCGTATGCAGGTATTGTAAATCCAGGTCGATGCCTCGTGCTTTACCCCATGACTGGAGTTCACCATGAGTCAGGTAATTACCAAAAGCTTTCAGGCCGTTGTGTGAATAATTCCACATCAGATAGGGGTCCGTGTGCCAGAGGTAGGAGGACCGGGCATTGTATGCCAACAAAGGCAAAGCCAGGGTTGCCGACAGGCGATTCCGGTTTCCCAGGTGAAACTGAAGGCGTGACCATAGATCCAATCCAAAGGAAAAATAGTATCCGAAAGATTGCAGGTTTCCAAAAGAATATCCGGAAGGCAACAGGCGATTGGCTGACCGGCCGCCCATGAGTAACTGCAATCTATCATTTTTAACCAGCGGAAATCCCAGATCATAGTTCAAATCCAGGACGGTGAATTGCTGTGGAACGGTTGTCTCGTTCCCATTGTAAAATGACAGGTATTCATAAGGTTCAACGATGGATGCGCGGTAGTAAGCAAACTTGGCCATCAGATGTTGTTCTGCTTTCCCCGTACGATGATAATCGATGACGGTATTTACCGGCGACCAGTCCCGATGGATCATCGGCGAAAAGATAAGATCCTGCCGCTGGATGTTGCTAAGTCCCCAGCTTACCCCAAGTGATTTTTGGACTCCATTCTGTGCATTTAAACACGCCGCAGAAAATACCAGGGCAAAGATTATAAGATGGTATGTGGTTTTCATGCTATTCATTTTATTCGGTTGATTAGGAATCAGTGGTTGTTAACCTTAGCGCTTAATAATTTGCGATCCTCCGGTCAAATTCTGGTATTCGATGACTGCGTTTCCCTGATAATACACCATGGAAGCACCGGTAGCCCGAACCCTCATCGCGTCTTGTACCGTCAGTGACAGTGAGCAGGCACCACTCAGATCGGCATCCAGTTTGCCGACTTCAAAAGCAAATCCGGTCATCTCACACGCTCCTTCGGCATTAACTGCAAAGTCCTGAACGGATCCCTCCAGGCTCAACGTAGATGCACCGGATAGATCTGCATCCAGACGATTGGCCTCCAGCGTACCATACCAGGCACTGGCACCGGTTAATTCGATGGAAGCCTGATTGACCTGCCAGGGGTCAAGAACGTGAATGGTCGTGCTGCCCGCTGCCTTAAAGGATTGAACCGAAGGTGTAGTTAAGTAGACTTTCAATACCGGGACGCCCGAGATCGACGGATGAAATCGCTTCAATTGAATCGTCAATTTTCCTCCGGCCTGCTCCACGACTATGTACTGATGCAGATTTTCATTAGCCTCAATGCGCAAGTCATTCTGTGAGTCCGAAAAATTTACCTCTACATCAAAGCGGTCGGCAACATCGAGTTCTGTAATCGCTGTAATGGGGTAAGTTGTCGAGGAAACATGAGCAGATGGTCTGATGATTCCAAAATTTGTCTTCTCACAGCTCGTGAGCAATAGCGTAGCGAAAGTGGTCAGGATTAAGATGAATGCATTGGTTTTCATAACGTTTGATTTAGAATGAAAAATTTTAATTTGTTTATCCGATTTATTCGGACACTTCAAAGTTGAGGCATTCACCTGCCTCCGGTCGACCGAATAAAAAAGTCGAACGAAAAAATCCTCAGGTCAATCGTTCGACTTTCCTGAAGAAGGCGTTCGACTTTTTCCTAATCGGTTGATTCTTAGTATCTTTAGCCGGCCACCAAGGCAAATGTGCCTGTTCAAATAATGGTTGGTGGAATTATTCGATGGCCTCAAATAAAGGCAACCGTTTCATGGAGAACATTATCAATACGGCAGGCTGGGCAGCACTTATACAGGGGATCTTATTGGCGATGCTTTATTTGTTTTCCAGAAAACATCGTAGTCTGGCCAATCGAATTCTGGGTTTATTCCTGCTGGTTATTGTCTACGAAGGTATTCTGGAGTTTCTACCCGGTAATCCGATCGGATCTTACAACTGGTACTATTTTGCCTTCCCGGAGGTCAAGATCTTATACCCCGTTCTTTTTTTCAATTACATCCTGGAAAAAGTGGGGCGCTCGAACCATTACCGCAAATTCCTACGGTTTCATTATTTCCTCGCTATAGCTTTTGCCGCGATCACCCTGGTGAATGTAGCTCTTTACCTGGGTACCCATCAGAAGATTGAAGCGGTCCTGGGTGAAGATCTGGTATCTGCGATTTTTATGATCCAACAATACTATGCCTTCCTGCTGATCCTGATTGTCTTTGGCCTTTCCATCAAAGAGGTACTGAATTACCGGCAGATTATCCGAAGGAATTATTCGGACAATGCCCTACTCAAGATCAACTGGTTGTGGCGATTCATTTTTGCCCTTTTGCCAATTATCCTGGTATGGGGCATTAACCTGATCTGGATTGCATTGGGAGGCAAATACGACCATAGTTACGAGATATTTACCTGGTGTTTTGTAATTCTTTTCCTGTATTTCGTAAGCTTCCAGGCCTATCAGCACAAGAATTTATTTGATGGAGAACAGCAGATTCCTGAGGAAGAATATGGAAACTCTGAAACGGCTCATGACGAGGAACCTCAGGTAGGTCAACCGGAAAACATTGCCATGGTTCAGACGCTGCGCAGACATATGGAAACGGCAGAACCCTATTTGAATGCTTCACTTACCATATACCAGCTCGCGCGCGAATTATCCATGTCTGTTCAGGAATTATCAACCCTCATCAATCATTCTCTTCACCAGCATTTTTTTGATTTCGTCAACGAATACCGAATAAAAAAAGCCACCGAGCTACTGAAGGATCCGGAAAAACAAAAGCTGACTATTTTAGAGATACTTTATGAGGTGGGATTTAACTCCAAGTCCTCATTCAATACGGTATTCAAAAAGTTCACCGGTTCAACCCCGACCGAATACCGAAAAAAATACCAGGTAGCTGCAGATAATAATTAGATCGAATGCTATGAAACTTCCTACAACACGACAATAAAAGGCACCGTCTTCCAGTCACCGGGCGTCTGTACGGCCAGGGTATACAACCCAGGTTGCAGATCGGATAATTCAAATAATGCTTCATATGCTTCCTGTCCGGCAACATCCCGGCTTTCAATCAAAGTCCCGTGTGGATCATAAATTCGTAGCTGGGAAGCCAACGCCTCGTTTAATGTTACCTTAACCCGGAAGACACCCTGATTCGGGTTTGGCATCAACCGGACAGAAATAATTTCCGATGGCGGTGAAATTTGTGGATTAACAAATGAAGAGGTGTCGGTGTACGCAATGATCGATTTTGCCAGCGTAACCGAACAAGCACCTTTCCATGCTGTCAATGTAACGACAGCAGTATCAGGAAGCGGTATTTGCAGGGTTAATTGATTCAGGTTTGTCCCGCTGATCTCTGCACCGCCGGTTACCTCCCAAAAGATGCTGTCCGGCACTGGCCAACTGTTTTCCACGGCAACAAAAGGCTCACCTGCGATGACCTGCTGGGGCACTAAAAAACTCGCATCGAAAAATTCATCCAGACCCAGTATTTCAATACTATCGACCGAAAAGCAGCCATGATGCCATGCTTCGATCCGGTACTTACCGGGCATTTGAAGGATGACCTCTGAGGTGTCGGCACTAAAACCGTCCGGCCCTGACCAATGGTAACTTCGCAATGGATCCAGTGACAAGTCCAAGCGGTCTCCATCACATAAGTTATATGATTTAGGTTGAAGATTCAGGGGCTCAACCTCGGGTTCCGGAATTAGAACTTCGGCCTGGTTAAAGCAGCCCTGGCTTCCCAAAATCAATACCTGATACATCCCTGGATCCAGGAAATCGGCAAAAAGACCTTCCTGCCCATCGGGCCATAACACCCTGACCTCTTCATTGACTCCTGCCAATTCAATACGAACCGCTCCGGAGTGAGCTACACCGCAGATCGGGAGGTACAAAGTATCGATTTGCACCCGCCAGGCGAGTTCTGGCGCCGGAAGCGTTAATGAATCGATCACGATGCCGGTGCAACCATTGTACCGGTAGCTAATCGAATAGGTCCCAACACTCAGGTTTTCAAAATCCGGTTGGCTTACCGGATCTCTACCATTCAGGTAGAATTGCCCCGGAAATGAGCCGTTGGTTTTAATCCGGATTGAGCCGTCAGCAACCAGGCACTGGGATGGCTCTTCGATTTCAACCTGTAAGGGCTCCGGCAGATCAATTGCGAGAACCATTAATTCCACCAGGCTATCACATCCCCATTGATTCGAATAAATGTGTGAATAAGTACCAGGAGATGTAATGACCTGCATTTCCCAGGTTAAGGACGTTCCCGGACAAAGTGAAACAACTTCAACATGACGCATTGAATCGTCCAATACTTCCACCACTGCGCTATCATAGACCGGACAACCCAGGGCATCGACCCATTGATACCGGTAGATGCCGGCTTTAAGACCGGTCCGGTTAAATGCCGAGTTGCCATCATCCCAGCTAATCGTATAGGGAGCAGTCCCATACAGCGGTCTGACATCGATGATCCCATCTTCAGCCAACGGACAACTTACCGGTGAGATTTCCGATTCACTTTGCAATCCAGCACAAAGGAAATCATTGGATTTTAGATCTACCTGACCTCCTTTACTGCAACCTGAAAGATCCGTAATGGAAAATGAATACGGGCCAGCTTGCAAGCCATCCCTGAAGGGACCTATGACCTGGTCCGCCCATACGATCTGATAGGGTGGCATTCCGCCATCAATTAAAAGCCGGATCGTCCCATCCGCAGCCAGACTATCTGAAGCAGGTGTTAATTCTATGGTGTAAATCAATGGCTCCGGACTCTTAATCTCTAATGAATCTTCAAAAGTACACCCATCCGGCAGTGTTACAGCGATCCGGTGGATACCGGACTCCAACCCACTTATCCGGTAGGAGTCATCCAGTGAATAGACCGTTGTGTCATCCAGAATCAGGGTGTAAACCAGGCTGTCTATGATTTTAGTGATGCCGATGGTGCCGTCCGAAATATCCGGACACGACAGATCTGTTTTGTCCACCGTATATCCTTTGGCACACAAAAACGCATCGATGCGGAAAGCACACCGGACAGAACAGGAGTCACCTTGTCGGATCATCACCTCATAATCGCCGGGAGAAAGATTCCTAATGATGATTGGACTTGAATCAAATGATTCATATAACGTATCCGGACCAGAAAGTTGAAGCCAGACCAGGCTATCTTTTCCGGACCAGGCCAGTTCCACCAAGCCGTCGGCGCGTTGCCAACCTGTCTCTTGCTGAACAACTTTACAGGAACCTTCAAGGGGGAATACGTCTTCGATATCCGCCGAAACAGTATCCACGCATCCGCGGAGATCGGTAATTTCAACGGTATAAGCTCCTGCCGGCAACCGGTCACTTCCGGGTACGTTCCCAGGGTCAAACGGTCCTGACCATTGATAGGTAACCGGTTCCAGAGCTGATTCCAAAGCGATAGTCAAAGATCCCAAAGGGAGGATGCAGTCTGGCTGTCTGGTCGTAATGGTAGCCTGCATCGTACAGATAAACTCTGGAATGGTGGTTTGGCACTCCACCTGACAGCCGCGGTCGTCCGTGATGGTTATCGCATATTCACCTGCCGAAAGACTATTGAGTAGTTGCTGCCCACCGCTCATGAACAATTTTGTTTGGGTTGAGTTTCCGGCCCGGTAAACCACTTCGTAGGGAGCTGTTCCTCCTGAAATATCCACTGCGATAACCCCATTTTCTCCCTGATAGGAATTTACCGGAAAGAACAGCGAACAGGAGACCGTAAGCACCGAAGGGTCAACGAGGGAAATTACAGTGTCCAGTCGGCAACCCAGACCATCCACCGCTGATAATAAATACATTCCCGGACCAAGTCCTTGGTAAGGAGGACTGCCCAATGAGGTATTCCCAAAATTGAGCTCATAGCTCACCGACCCGACGCCTGATTTTATATGGGGGTTGATATAGCCATCAACTTCCCCGGAACAGGAGGGTCCCAGCACGGTAATATCATCCCAGGAAATTAAGCATGATACATCCGCTATTTGGAGCGAACAAGTCTCGGAGCACCCATCCTTATCCACGACCCGGAAGGTATAAGAACCGGCCGGCAACGAGGTAATGCTGGTTGTGCCAGCCTGATTGATCTGTTTGTTTCCCTGCTGAGGTCCTGACCAAAACATCCGGTAGGGTAATTTGCCGCCACTGATGGCAACGGAGGCCTTCCCATCCGTTGCGCCAACCCGGCTCACCCCACTTTGTGCCTGACACGAAATGGTCAAGGGAATCTTTGATTCGACAATTGCCGTTTTTGTAGCCGTACAGCCAATGGCATCCGTCACCGTAACCTGATAAGTGCCGGACAAAGGCTGGGATATGGTCGGTGTATTACCGGGATTGGACGGACCACTCCATATATATTGATAGGGTGCATAATCATTGGTTGGGGTGACGACCAGGGACCCGGTAATCTGTCCATCACAATCCGGCGCAGGTATCTGTATCGCCACTCCGATACTGCAAAGCGGAATGGAGAACGACTGGTCAAGGGTGCATCCGAACCGGTCCAGGATGGAAGCAAAACCGGTTCCATGTTTACTTTTAATGGTGAAATCCGCAAGTGCTGTCTGATTTTGAAAAACTTGTAAGCCACTCGGGGAAGCAACAATCAGATTGTAAGGGAGTCCGCTGTGGGTAATCGAGACGATCGCCTGACCCGGCGAAGATGGTGTTTCCGGGAGTATGGAATGGACTAAAATTTCTGTGGGAGGCGGACACGCATAATTAACGACCAAAGTCCTCATGAAGACTGTATCATCCCCCATACCGATCCCGTATCCTCCTTCAGTGCCCTGTAATTGGTATGCGCCGGCTGCGGTTGAATAAAAGTCAGCCGTATAATTTAGGGTAAGGCAATTACAGTTTAAGGAGTTATCAGGCATCAAGCTGATATTGGTGGTATTTATGAAGGCAGAATCGATGATCATCTGCACTCCTTCACTACCGATGGAATAGTTTAGAACACCATTAACTGCAATCCGAAAAGCCGGTTCACCGAAATCAAAATAAAGGTCTGTTCCGTTAAAGGTAATGGAAGGTGCAGAAGCGAATGCATTGCCTTGCACATCAAGTATTCGCGGACTGTTTTGAGCGCTGAGGACCGAACTGCATAGCAACAGCAGTCCAAGCAGGATGTAGTGATATTGGTTGGTATTCATCCGGATAGCAGTTTGGGCAGTTAAAAGATAAGCGATATATCCGGAGAATTCAAATAAGATTAATCGGTATGTGTAATGGATTGGGGGAGTGGGTATGGGGTGTGGGGTATGGGGTGTGAGGTCAGCATGGGCTGGTACCATAGCTTCTATAGTACGATCCGTCCCATCATACACATTAACTCATCACCTGATTAACTCATTAACTTAAAAGCGATGCTAATTTGACACGTTGAGGCCCAGTAACTGCACCATTTTGTCGTAGATGGCCGTGTTCTCATAAATTCCGCTAAAAAGTTCGGCACCCGGTCCATAGGCAAATACAGGAACCAAATCTCCGGTATGGCCATCGGTAGTAAACTTGCCTTCGATTTTGCCCATTTTTGAACCGTAATTAATTGAAAAACCACCGCATTCGTGGTCAGCCGTGACAATCACCAGGGTCTGTCCATCCTTTTCTGCAAGATCCAATACTCTGCCGATTGCCTGATCAAAGTCTAACATTTCATTTATGATGTATTGGGTGTTATTGGCATGCCCTCCCCAGTCGATCTGGCTACCCTCAATCATCATAAAATAGCCTACATCGCTACGCCGCTGAAGATATCGGACACCTTTGTCAGAGGCAAGCGGAAGGTAGTCCCGTCCTTGTCCGGCTGTGGGAGGATCTTCATCTGCTGTAAAGAAGCCAAACTTCATATTTTTATTCAGTACAATTTTATCCAGGTCATTTTGGTGGTAGTCGGACACGGTATACCCTTTGGCTTTAAGCTCCTGAATAAGATCGCGACTATCCAGTTTCCGCTTGTTAAAAAACTGTTCTCCACCCCCAACAAAATAATCGATGTCAGTCTTCAGGAAGTCGGTAGCAATATCCTCGTAATTCTGTCGGAGTTTGTTATGCGCAATAAAGGCTGCCGGAGTTGCATGGACGATGGTGGATGTGGCAATAAGACCGGTAGCCATGCCATGAAGTTCTGCCTGCTCGAGAATATTCGGGATAGGCAAGGTATCCGTATTCACGCCAATGGCTCCATTATAGGTTTTTTTCCCACATGCGAAAGCCGTAGCGCCCGCAGCAGAATCCGTGATCAAATCATTGGCTGAATAAGCTTTATGCAATCCAATCACCGGAAACCGCTCGATATTCAGTCGATTGTTATTGGCATACAATCCAGCCGAGATCTGGGTTAACCCCATGCCATCGCCTATGAGTAAGACGATGTTTTTCGGTCGACGGAGTGTATTATGGTCTACCGTGGTTTGTTGGGTGGTTCCACATCCTGCCAGAATAATAAGGCTTATCGCCAGCAAATTTTTTTTCATGAATATTAAAATAAGGATGCCAAAGTTAGGAGTTACACCAATATAAATCGCTTTCCCGGTGTGGATTTCAGGATCCCTTTAAACTCCAGTTGCAAGATAACCGTAGCCAGGGAACTAGACCCTAACCCGGAGAGGTAGGCGAGCTGATCAATATCAGCCTGAGGATTATTTCGCAGGATATCATAGATCGCTTCTTCGTCGGGCTCCAGAGCCTGGAAGAGATTCATCTGCCGGGAAGGTCCGGATTCGTCATCGGACCAACCCATTTGGAAGGCGATATCCTGGCCGGATTCGACGAGCGCTGCTTTGTGCTGCTTGATCAGTGCATTGCAACCGAGGGACAGCGGGTCTGTCGTCCGGCCCGGCAAAGCAAAAACATCCCGATGATAGGCATTGCCAAACTCGGCCGTGATGATGGATCCACCGCGCTCTTTGGATTCGATGACCACCACAGCTTCGGCCATCGCCGCAATGATGCGATTTCGCATTGGAAAATGCTCTTTGTCAATCCGGGATTGGATCGGGAATTCCGTCAGCAAACCGCCTCCTTTGAGTTCCATGGTTGAGGCCAGTTTACGATGGGCAGCAGGATACAAGGTATCCAGGCCATGACCCAGTACGCCAATGGTGGGAAATCCAAGATCCAGTGCTCTCCGGTGCGCTGTCGCATCAATACCAAATGCCAGGCCGCTGATCACCGTAGGCTGATAGTCTTTTAATTCGTCGAGGATACGCTGAGTCATCGTCACCCCATACGGACTGGGTTTGCGGGTGCCTACAATCGCGATGGCCCGGCGCGGATTTAAATTGGCTGAACCTCGATAAAAAAGCAGAATAGGGCTCTCCGGAATCTGCTTTAATCGCTGGGGATAGGATGGATCCAGATAGGATATCATCCTGACCGGGCAAGTGTCCAGCCAATCCCAGTCGGGTTGGATTAATTTCTCAGGGTCGGCATTGGCAATGGCGCGGGCACCTGCTTCGCCAACACCGGGAATTTTTAACAGTCGGTGTGCTTTGGTCCTAAATACCTCCTCGGCGCTGCCGCAATACCCGATCAGGCTCTTAGCGGTGATGGGACCAATGAAATCAATCTTGGCCAGCGCCAGCAGGTATATGTCCGGAGCGGAAATCATTGCAACGCCCGTTGTAGATAGGGGGTGGCATTTTCCGGCTGACCAATCGCTTTATAGCAATCGGCCATGGCCTGGTTAAGCCGTCGGTCGTTTGGAGACAACGTCAATCCGTAATTCAGGTATTTAATCGCTTCCGGATAATACTGAAATTTCTTCATCATAATCTCCGTCCCTACCCGGTAGTCAAAGTCGGTCAGTAAATCGATCTGTTGCCTGCGATTATTCAGGTAATCCATATACTGAGGGACGTAGTCATCCCTGGGATACATCACTAACACCTTGTAAAACTCACCCAGCAATTTGGACAAATCGCCGTCGGTTTTGTACCGTTCTGCCGCAATACCTCCCAGCATACGAATCGCGTCTCCATAGGAAGGCAGGATCTCAATGGCCCGTCGGATGTGTACCTCCGCGGTATCCAGGTTAATATTGCGCTCCTGGCTATTTGCCGCTTGCAAAGATTTGTCAAAATAGATGGTCCCGTAGAATAAATTAGCCCGTGCACTATTGGTTGAAACAGCCATAGCAGCACGATTTAAGGTCACTTTATTTTCCCATACCGGCACACGTGTGTAAGTCCGGATCATAAATCCCAGGACGGTAATAACCAGTAAACCCTGGGCTAGCCGATGGTACTTGACTGGTATTTTTCCGGTAACCAACCAGCCAATTGCGAGCGCTATGCCAAATGAAGGCATGTACAAAAATCGCTCGTTCATGAAAGTTCCCACCGGAAAGATAATGTTTGAGATCACTAGTAGAGTAGCCAGGTAAAAAGCGATGCCATACGCACCGGTATTCTTTCGCCACACTCCGGTTACAGCAAAATAAATGGCCGGCAGGTAAATGATCAATGCCAACCACGGCTGCCAGTTTCCAAAATTGGTGATGGGGACATGGTATGGATAATAGTCGTGTGTCAGCGGGTGCGGGAAGATCAGAAGGCGTACGTAATCCAGCATGGTATAGGCTATCGTGCCCAAACGCTCTCCGAGATTCATCCCCCGGAACGGATTGTTCATGATGCTCAGCGTATTGGGGTCCACCCCCTGGATGTAGCCGATGGCATGATAGCGCATGGCAAAATATACCAGGCCGATGGCAGCCATACTCCCCAGCAACATCCAGCCTTTGCGGTCGAAGCGCCATTCACGGAATACCCACCAGGCCATTGGGATCAATCCGAGAAAGGTGAAGGCATTCTCTTTAGCCAGGATTCCGCCCAGTAGAGTAAAACTCATGACAACCAGACGCCACAGGCCTCCTCTGTCAAAAAAGCGCATACCAAACCATAAAGCGCCTCCCGCCAGTAACAAAGCCATGACCTCGTCACGTCCTTTGATATTAGCGACTACCTCGACATGGACCGGGTGAACCACCCACCATAGTGCGGCAACAAACGGCAGACTCCAAAACCAGGTCCGGCTTGCCGAAGCGCCAGTGAGCAAAAAGAACAACCGGTACAACAGGATGACCGACAGAACATACAATAAAATGTTGATGAGGTGGGCACTCATTGGATTTGCTCCGAAAAGCTGGTATTCTATGGCAAAGGTGACCAGCGACAACGGCCGGTAACGGGCGCCAACCACCAGATTTTTTTGTTCTCCGAAATACCCGGAAAAAGTTTCGGTGGTCAGGATTTCCCCAATACCACTGATTCCCTTTTTGACAAAATTGTTTTCCGAATAAACGATGCTGTCGTCCAGGACAAAGTCGTAATTCACCGACTGCCAGTACAGCGCAAGTGGGAGGACGACCAGGATCAAAGCGGGGATCCAGTGCTGTTTCCAATGGAATGCCGCAGGTGCCGGAATGGACTTCTTCGAGCGAACTTTTTTGACCGGTTTGGGTGTGGAGGTAGTGGTTTTTTTCTTTTGCGCCATGCGGTGTAAAGGAATTTCAACACAATTTAACCCAATTCGCGCATTCGATAAAATGGTTTGGGAATGGAATGTAGATCGCCACGACTTAAGGCGTTCCGATTATCCTGAGCACGTATTAAAATGCGACCACTGTCAATAGCTATACTTCATCCTGAGGAAGAATGCCTGCAGCGGGGAGTAGAAGTGATCGGTCTTATTCCACAAGACCTGTCCGACCAGATCGAGGTCCCAGTTCTCGGCCACTGAAACACTGACGGTGGGATTGACAAAAAAGGGCTGACTTTTCACGGGGCTGTAGATGATGGACAACCCGCCATTGACCAGTGGGCTGATTGGGTGTGACAACTGCAGGTAAACAGCGCTCCGGTAGGGATAAAGATTTTTGGCAGAGAGGTTAAAATTGAACAATTCGGTTACCGGTGACTGGGTATCACCCTGACTATTGATCATGAAGCCTGCCTGCACATAGGTGCCTTTGGCAAACGAATAATCGATGCCTGTTGCACCGGTAAAAACATTCGTTCCTCCATCAGTCAGATCCTCAAAATAGCTCCATTCCCCTTTCCAGCCGGCCGTTCCGAGGTTACCGGCCCATCCGAAACCAGCCACGAAGTTGTTTTGAAAATAGCCACCCAAAACCTGAAAGTCATAGTTCCATTGATTGAAGCGCCACAGGCTGGCATAGGTACCAAGCCGTACATGATGCGCTGCTTTGGCTGCTACCTCAACGCTGGAATTACCATTGAAATAATAACGCGCC
The DNA here is from genome assembly GCA_020636355.1 of Lewinellaceae bacterium. Lineage (GTDB taxonomy): Bacteria > Bacteroidota > Bacteroidia > Chitinophagales > Saprospiraceae > JAGQXC01. The sequence continues at coordinate 28,595 of JACJYB010000008.1, forward strand.
AGTATCGCATCACTCCCCGGTCGTTCTTCGTAATCAAAATCCGTAAAGGAAAAAGCATTAAAGATGTCATTGGCATTCCAGAAGGTATGGATCCCCCAATTGATGCGTTGACGGCCGACGCGGATGTCCCAGGGCCCCTTGGAGTAAGCCGCAGAAAGCCGGTCGATCATAGTGTGCAGGACAATGGATTTGGATGAAGCCACCACCCAACTCATATCCAAATAATCGTTGTTGGCATTGTCGATGGTACCGGCAAAATCGGGTGTCGACTTCACCAGCTCTCCGTAAAATAAGCGCGAACGAACCTCCAACCGTAAGGTCCAGTTCGGATTGGGATAATATTTGACATTGTACCGGTGATGGAATAATTGATCGGAGAGGGACTGCTTCAGGTCCGGGATAAAAAATTCGGTGTGCAGAAACTTGATGTACGACTTCTGGTCCCATTTGATGCTATCGGTCTGGCCGGGCATCAATGCCGGGATAAGCAAGGCCAGCACAAGAACCAATTCCTTTACGCGATGATTACACATGGCCTTTACGATCGGAAATGATTTTACCATCTTCCAGGGTGATCACCCGATGCGCCCGGTCGATAACCCGCTGGTCGTGGGTAGAAAATACGAACGTCATCTGCTCTTCCTGGTTCAAATTAGCCATAATGTCCAGTAGCTGGCCGGTCGATACGGAATCCAGGTTGGCGGTAGGCTCATCTGCAAGCACAAAAGCGGGTTTGGAAGCAAGAGCCCGGGCAACTGCTACCCGCTGTTGCTGGCCGCCGGAAAGTTCGATCGGCCGTTTGTTGACTTTATCATCCAGGCCAACGGCATGGAGCAACTCCATAGCGCGTTGATTGCGCTTTTCTTTTGGCAATTGTTGTAAAAGCATCACAAACTCTACATTTTCCAGGGCGGTAAGCACAGGTATGAGGTTATATGCCTGAAAAACAAACCCGATGTGATCCCGTCTAAAATCAATCAGGGCATTGTCAGAGAACTTGGAAATATCTTTGCCACCCACTTCAATGTATCCGGCAGATGGACGATCCAGGCCGCCAATGATGTTCAGTAATGTGGTTTTGCCGGATCCGGAAGGTCCTACAATAGCTACAAATTCTCCTTCGTCAATGGTCAGGTCTACGCCGCGCAAGGCATGGACCGGAATGGTATCCGGTTGATATGTTTTTGTGATTCCTTTGGTAACAATAACAGGTTTCATGCTTTCTAATTAAAGGGTTCGGATGGCTTCGACCGGCCTCAGGCGGATGGCTTTCCAGGCCGGGAAAAGGCTACCTATCAATGCAGTTACTATGATTGCTAATGCAAGTTGCCAATATAATGATGAGGGGACCCAGGGATAGATGATATCGGACAATCCAAATTCCCGCATACCCGCCGAATAGGCAGAGAGGTCCAGTCCGGAAGTACTGGTCCAGATGATGGTCAGATACCCGACCAGCATTCCGATCGGTGCACCAATACAACCCAGGATCAGGGTTTCGATAAGAATCATATTAAACACCCTTTTCTTGTTCATGCCAATTGCCATCAGCATTCCCAGCTCCTTAACCCGCTCCAGAACGGCCATCATCATGGTGTTGACGATCCCGAAAATCAGGGCCAGCATTACGATGATGGTCATGATCATCGAGGTTAGTCCGATGGTGGACTCGTATAAAACAAGATCCGGCGATAAGGTTCGATAACTTTGCACATCCAGGTCCGGATATTTCTTCTGGATGGCTTCCTGAATGGGCTCAAAATCGGTCCCGTCAGGAACGCGGATTGCGATTTCGTGGAGCCCGTCTCCTCCCAGTAGGGGCTTCAGGTCTTCCTGCCGTACGAAGATGTGCTGGCTGTCATAGCGTGAATCTTTGGTTGCATACAAACCCACGATCCGGAAGGATGCTGCCGTGATTTCCCCACTGTACGATTGAAAAGTCAGTACTACCCGGTTATTCAGAGAGACATGGATTTTATCAGCCAGGTCCTGACCGATGATCATTGGATTTCGGGCATCCGTGTCAAAGTAACTTCCTTCAACCAGGTTGCTGCTTAACCCGGTCGTTGAATCTTCGGCTGCCGGCAAAATGGCTTTGATGGTAATCCCACGGGCAGCTTTGGGCGAAGAAACCATGCCCTGCACAAGCAGCCGGGGAGACAGGTAGGTGTTGCTAAATTCCTTTTTCAATTGCTGATAGGTGGTAAAGCCGTTCGGTATTGTGTCCTCCAGCGCTTTGTCGACAAAATAATCCGAACGATGGATTTGAATGTGAGACCATTCATTCAGTATCGCCGTATGGATGTAGGTTCGCACCATACCAATGCTGAAGCCCGTAATCACTATAATCGCCCAAATCCCCAGGACTACCGCAGTGATAACCACCATACTTCTTGTACGGCTTCTCCAAATATTTCTCCAGGCAACTTTGAAAATCATACCTCGATAAATTCAATGATTAACTTACAAACGCATGGCTTCAACCGGCTTCATTTTCCGGATTACCCAAAATGGATAAAAGGCCAATACGGTGGTGATCACAAAAACAAACAAAACCTGCCAGCTAAAAATATTCCAGTCAAATGCCGGTGGTATGATGGGTTCTGCACCAAACTTTTCATAAGCTTTGGCATATTCTCCTGTCATTTGAAAAGGATGGAGTGATAGGTATTTGACGAGAGGAACGCTAATCAGGAAGCCCATGGCTACCCCGACCAATCCGATCATCACTACTTCCATCCACATCATCCCGAATAACTGCATGCGACGCATACCTATCGAAAGCAAGACCCCCAACTCATACTGCCGGTCTTTCGTCATCATCAGGATGGTGCCAAAAATGCCGAAAGAAATAATAATGTAAAGAATGATCAGGATGACGTTTGCACTGGCAGTGTCCATTTCCTTGGCTTGCATTAATTCAGGCATCATCTCCTGCCAATCCTTAACGGCATAGGTCGCTGTATCCAGATCACTATGCAAAGCTTTGATTGCTCCCGGGAGCTCTTCTTTGTCTTTCAGTCCTACCACCAGAGAGGTGATCTGATCTCCGGTGGCATAAAATTGCTGCGCATCTTCCAGGTGCAGATAGACCATGGTCTTGGATAGGTCCGGTGATGCAAAATGGATTAACCCCCGGACAGGATATTCCCCAATGGCGTTGGCTCCATGGTATCCCTGGCTCAGAAATATGAGGGTATCGCCTACATCAATCTTGAAGTTTTCTGCCAGGCCCTCTCCGACCAGTATTCCTTCCGGTGATGATTGCCAATAATCTCCTTTGGAAATACGGCCTTTTAATCCGGTCAGCGCATTCTCTGCTTCAGGATCAATGCCGATCATCAGCGCACCCTGGGTGCGATTACCGGCTGAAGCCAGCGCAAAAGATTCCAGTCTGGGTACCAGGGGGTACGAATTTTTAAAACCTTCCGGTAATTTTTCCAGCAGGGTTTGCCGGTCGATCACCTCATCGATGGATCGGTCATCCCAAAATTTCTTGCCCTGTATCTGCAGGTACCCGTAATAATAGTTGACTACGTTATCCACCATGTGATCCCAGGTGCCATGCTGGATGGATTGCATCACCGAGGAAAACAAAACCGCAAACAACACGGAAGCTGCGGTGATCAGGGTTCGGCGTTTATTGCGCCAGATGTTGCGCCAGGCGAGACTCAGTAACATGGATCAGGGTTTTATCCGCTTTGCTTGTTGCACCGAGAAAAAATCTTCTTTAATGGCTACATCAAAGTCGACATTTACATAGGTGACAATGGTTTTATTACCCGGTTCGTCCGCCGGGATCACTTCCAACACAGAAGGTAGCAAGACGTTATCCATCAACTTGATGGACTTACCGTACATAGTATGGATAAGATAACCATCTTCATCGTAGAACTCCGACTTGAGCTCGAGATAGTCTTTCTTGTCGATCCAGAGGATGACTTTACCCCAAACTACTGCGGCCGACTCCTTGGGAATAAGTTCAATCTTGTAGCAATCCCTCCCATCGATGCTTTCCTCCCCGGTTATTTTCTGGGTGAAATCATTTACAATAGAAGATTGCTTGACCATGTCGTCGTTTTTGAAATCCGATCCCATCCAGGATTGCATCATCATGCTGGGCGGCAATTTGATCATGCGCTCAATGGATGGCTGCCAATTCCAGATTTCTTTATCCCGCTTAAGAAAGACCACTCCACGATCCCGGGTAGGTTCCAGAATATACATCAACGCATATTTATCGCCCAATGACCAGGATTTTAGTTCTACATCCCGGGTCCAGGAAGGTCTTACGATGGACATTTTCATGGTCATGACACTGCTCTTGCCGCGTAACTTCTCATCGGCTTTCTGCACTATTTCTCTGGCATCCTGTGCCAGAAGTATGCCTCCGGTGAGCATCATCAACCCAGCGATAAGGTGTTTTCGGTTCATTTGATTTCCACTCTTTTAATTGTTGTAACTTTAAAGCAAGTTAGTTTAAGCACGACAAAGGTGCAAATTTTTTAGACTAATCTAAATTATTTTTTAGGCTAATTGAATTTTAATGCGCTTGCGCTCTATTTTAACCCTGGCTTTTTTCGCGATTGCCCTTCCGGCAGCCTATACCCAACTCAATATTGAGACGGGTTTTGATTGGCTGGCCGTCCGGGATCCTGGACTGGATCAGGCAATTGCCCTTCACAATGACCAACAAAATTATACCCGGGATTTTGCTGATCTGGATCATTTGTTCGGCTTCAGACTTGGGACCCGTTATTACTTCAAGGGCCCGGTGTATGCCGGCCTTGCCTGGACGGTCCACCTCCAGTCCAACAAAGCTACCAATCCTGAAGGCAAAGGGAATCTGACCCGCAGAATTTACCTCCAGTCACATACCTGGCAAACCATGCTGGGAGCAAGCGGCCGGCGGGTGGGAATCGGGACCGCTTTAAGTTATGATCTGGTATCAACCCGGCACAAATGGGAAAACGAATCCCGGTCCGTACGACTCGACCGGGAGGGTGGACTCCACCAGGAAGCCTGGTTGGAATGGTTGCTTCCGGGCACTTCCAATGTCCAGCTTTCGCTGCAGCCCTATGCCCGTTATCAATACGGTAACCGTACTACGGTTCGACTACAGCAATGGCTGAATGACGAGGCGACCGATGCATCCGGACTGCAGGCCTGGAGTTATGGCATACGCATTGTCCTTGTGAACGGGCCTAAACCCTGAGAGGGGGAAAATCAAGGATGGTTTTAACCTCAGAGTTTCGCTGGGTCTTGCACAGAGTTACACAGTCAACCGCGGAGATTACCCAGAGGGCCACAGAGCTTTCGATCGGATGTTCGTATTCATATATTCGATCTGAACAGCGCTTCTCTGTTTTTCAGGACGCAGAGGCGAGCTGCGTTTTTACATCACGGATCGTTCCTCGCTCGCAATGTCAACTCCCTGGTTGTCACAGCTAGGAGCCTCGCAGAGCGACGACGCTGTCCGTTGGGGTCAAGCAGAACGGATTGCTTCGCTCGTACCTCACTCGCAATGACAGTTCCCTGGTTGTCACAGCGAGGAGCCTCGCAGAGCGACGACGCTGTCCGTTGGGGTCAAGCAGAACGGATTAGGTCATTTGGCGAATGACAGCTCCATGATGCGCAATTGCTGATCATCATGCACTTTCTTGAATCCCGTAGCCGGCGAAGCGCTGGTTTTTCTGGATACGACTTTAAAACCGCGATCCGGGTAAAAGGACAATATGTATTGCCAGGCACCCATATTGACCGGCTCTTCCTGAACCCAGTACTTTTCTGCCTGAGCATATTTGGCCATTAAAAGTTCAAACTGCTCCTTAGGAAGTGGATACAATTGCTCCAGGCGAACAATGGCTACATCCGAATGAACATGTTCTTCCTGATATTGCAACAAATCGTAGTAGATTTTGCCGGTACAAAACAGCACCCGCCGGATTTTTCCGGCGTCCTCTTTGCTGGTGATACGGGCATCGTCGTAAAACTCCTGAAATTTGCTCTTTCCCGTCACTTCCTTCACATCAGCTACACATAACGGATGTCTGAGCAGGGATTTCGGGGACATAACAATCAGCGGCTTGCGGAAAGGACGGTAAATTTGTCTCCGCAACAGATGAAAGAAATTAGCCGGGTTGGTCACATTAGCGACGGTAATGTTGAACTCGGCGCCCATCTGGAGAAAGCGTTCCAGGCGTGCGCTGGAATGTTCCGGTCCCTGTCCCTCGTAGCCATGGGGTAATAGCAGTACTAGACCGCTCATCCGCTGCCACTTGCTTTCGCTGGCAGTGACAAACTGGTCGATCATGGTCTGCGCGCCATTGGCAAAATCACCGAATTGGGCTTCCCAGATGACCAGACTATCCGGTGAGGCCATGGAATATCCAAATTCAAAGCCTAATACTGCAAACTCTGACAGCAGCGAATTGTAAATCATGAACTGCCCCTTCTGATCGGGTTCCAGGTGATTGAGGCGATTATAGGGCTGATAGGTTTTGGCATCATAAAAGATGGAATGCCGATGCGAAAACGTACCGCGTTTGACATCCTGTCCACTCATACGTACCGAATGGCCTTCCAGGAGCAAGCTGCCGTAGGCAAGCATCTCCGCCATAGACCAATCCAGTTTCTTCTGTTTGATGTATTCACGCTGGCTTTTCAGCAGTCGCTCCACTTTGGTCAGTGGCGTAAATCCATCCGGCGTAGCTATGGACCGCTCCAGGATGTGCATGGCCTGCTTCTGGGTGATCCCGGTCTCCGGAGAATATTGAAATTCTTTAGCCTTATTGGCTTTCATCAATTTACGCCAGGCCAATTCCGGTTCCTGATAAACATATGGTAGCGGCTTTTGCTTGATCATATCCAGACGCTCCTGAAGGAAATTCCAGTAGGCATCCTCCAATTGCCCGGCTAAATTTTTCTCTACGGAACCCTGCCGGATCAGCTTTTGAGCATAGATTTCCCGCGGATTGGCATGCTTCGAGATGATGTCGTACATCTGGGGCTGGGTAAATTTCGGATCATCACTTTCATTATGCCCGTGACGACGGTAGCATACCATATCGATGAAGACATCATTATTGAAACGCTGCCGGTATTCCGTGGCCAGTTCAACAGCCCAGATGACGGCATCCGGATTGTCGCCATTTACGTGCAAAACCGGTGCCTGTACGATGCCTGCCGCCGCCGTGGAATACGTCGAAGAACGTGCATCATCAAAATCCGTGGTAAATCCGATCTGATTGTTGATGACAAAATGAATGGTCCCCCCGGTATAATAACCCGGCAACTGGCTCATCTGAACCGTCTCAAAAACCACTCCCTGTCCGGCTGCTGCGGCATCCCCGTGGATGAGAATAGGCAGGATCTTGTCGTAATCGGATCCGTAGAGGATATCCGCTTTAGCCCGGGAAAATCCTTCGACCACTGGATTTACAGCTTCCAGGTGGGATGGATTTGGTGCCAGTTTCAGGTAGACATCGTGATCGCCCGTCGTACGTACTTGGGAGGAATAGCCCATATGGTATTTCACATCCCCGTCCCCAAAACTGAGATCAGGCACTGCAGTTCCCTCAAACTCATTAAAAATCTGCTCATAGGTTTTGCCCATGATGTTAGCAAGCACATTCAGGCGGCCCCGGTGGGCCATACCTATGACAACCTCCTGAACTCCAAATTCAGCTCCTTTATTGATCATGGCATCCAGAGCGGGTATGGTCGTTTCGCCCCCTTCCAGGGAGAAGCGTTTCTGACCGATGTATTTGGTATGCAGGAACTTCTCAAAGATCACTGCTCCGTTTAACTTCTCCAGGATGCGCCGCTTTTTATCCAGGGGTATCCCAAATGAATCGGATAAGTCGCGATGCTCGATGCGCTCGCGCAACCACATTCTTTTTTCCTTATTTTCAATGTGGTTCGTCTCAAATCCAATATCTCCGCAATAGATGGCTTCCAGATGCGCTATGATTTCTCGCAATGTCGAATTCGGCGCCATCCCAAGTTCCACGGTTCCTGCCATAAAGGGCTGATCCAGATCTGCTGCCGATAATTGATAATCTTCCAAAGCCAGATGCGGATGGCGGTCCTTACGTTTGCGGATCGGGTTCGTCGTAGACAAGAGGTGGCCTCTGTTCCGGTATCCGATGATCATAGATACCACAGAGAGATCCCGCTCTACATTTGAGCTGACCCCTGCCACTGCAGCAGGTTTAGTATGCCCATTCATGCCACCGAACTCAAACCCTTCGAAGAAAGTTCTCCAGCCCGGCTCTACGGACGTGGGGTCAGCCAGGTATTTGGCATACATGCTATCGATGAACTCGGGATGGGCATTAAAGACATAAGAATAATCCTGCATAGCTATTGACTCTGGTGTTCAACAGGTCAGGTTAATATCGAAGGTCCTGAACCTGTAAGGATACTTTTTACTTATTGGAGTGCAAATATCGTACAATTCATGGTAATGCGCCAGCGTGTTGTTGATACGTACGGCAGGTTTATTGACCGGCCAAAACCGATGATTTAATAACAGATTGAATACCGTTAGTCCGTAATGGTGATTGGCCAGTCCCCATTGGGGTAGTAGATCTCGCCGTAACCGTACTCTCCATACGTATTGGACCAGCGAATGGTCCATACATTCCCCTTTATGGTGTTGTCAAAGTGCCATTCGCTGCCATAATTGTCGTAAAAGCCGGTGAATGAGATAAGTCCACAATCTTCTGTCAATTCCATCTGGCCCCACCCACCATCCCAGGCTCCATAGCAACGGGTGTAGGCACCCAGTGAAAAATCACTAAACTGATAATGTTTGCGCGTTTCCTTCCGGAAGATCTTCAGGTTAAATGATACGGTATCCCCGGTACCACAAAAGAAATCATAGCCTATCGCCTGATAGGTCCCTTCCAGTTCGGATCCACAATACAATGTAAAAGGGATATCAAACTGGGCCTGCAGGGCACCCACTTCCAGGCTGGCTGAGGTATTGTCCGACGTAAAGACCGATCCGTCCTGCATGACCAGTTTACCTCTTAGGACGATCTTATCACCTTCATCGAAGCTATCAATAGGTATTTCTAGCACTTCAATCAGTTCGTCCCCGCGTAAAAAAACACCCTGAATTTCCCGGTAACCATCCCAATTCGTCTTAAAATCAGCTTGCGTGAATGACCGGAGTAGCTTCGGCGGGAATGTATTGGCTCCATTTTCAGATGATCCGTCTATGTACTGCACCTCCAGGATGTATTCGGAGACCAGCTTCCCCTGCTCCTGGTCAACAAACTCTGCCCAAAAGCTGTACCTGAAGTCCGACAGCGCTTTAATAGCAATTGATTCGATATCCGGATGCTGCGTGAGCCGGACGTAGGCACCACGTTGGGGCAAGTCAATTAATCCAATATATTCTTTGGTAGTGCAAGTCACAAAAACTTGAAGGATTATGAAAAGCAAAATTAAACCAATATGTCTGAATGTTATGGCCATTGTCTAGAATATAAACGAATAAGAAAAGTAGATGTTCATGGGGCTATTGCAAAATGAAATAACCCTTTCAACTAAAAGTATCAGTTATATTTAACAATTATTGTTTACCTACAAGTCAATATAATCCTTCTATCCTTTTTGAATATTTATCAGGCATTGCCTTTATATAAAAAAAAAGGGCACCCATGAAACATAGGTCCCCTTTCCAATAACAATATCCATTCATGGGCAAGATGTGTCAACATGTATTCCCACCAAGTATGTGCAAATTTCTCCAGTTGCACTATTCGTAAGCTTATATGTATATTTACAACTTTCACCTGCAGGGTTAGCAGTACCGCTAATATTAATTCCAGACAAACCTCCCCCACTTGTAACTTCAGTAAATGTCATTGTATGGTCACATAAGGCAGGATTTACAGGTCCCATCCAATCCAAACTCCACCCAGATGGCGCATAATATGTCCAATTAACTGAAATATTAGGGCAAAAATGAATTGGCGTAATACCGGTTGGACATGTAAAATCTTCTTCTGGTGCATTCACAAAATAATTTGTAGAAGTAAATCCCATAAATCCCACAAGAGCGATCAAAATTACTTTTAGCGTAGTCATGATAAATATTTTAGAATGTTATTAAATAAGAACGTATAAATACCGATTGATCCTGCATTTCGATAACCATATGAGTCCGTTCAATTTATTAACATTAACAATCAAGCCAATAGCATTTGGCAATTCAGATTTGTTATTGAATTCTAATTTAATATATATAGTCTCAATTACTTTTATGTCTTCAAATATATAGCAAGCTTAAATAACATGCTCGGTCAATTTGTTTCATCTTGCTTATTGCTTGAAGTTTTTTGTTCTAAAATATGATCTTGCGATAAATTACGTTGAGGTGGCCCAAGTGCATTATATATTAATTGGATATGATAATTGTTTAACAAAGTTTTTGGAAGTTTCACTCCTCTATCTCTTAACTTGCGAAATAACGTAATCCTACTAACACCATATTCATTTGCTATTTCTTGACGTGTTTTATAGATAGTCATAATGGATTCTATTATTTATATTTAGGTAATAATTATTATCTAAATATTGATTTCATACGAATAAATACCTACTTGTTTCAGGCACTCTTCAAATTGTTCAAATGATAGCTTTTTGCCATGCGCTTCAATATTCCATTCTTTTAGCCTTCGAGTAAATGTCTTTATTGAACACCCAAGAAATTCTGCTACCTCTTCCCGAGTATATGCAGACTTCTTAATAATAGTACATCCAGGCATTGAGCAAAAATGAATGTAAATAGGTTTATTGTCCATTGGACCTTTATTGAGAGCTTAATGTATATTTTAAACGCAATATCTCATACCTGATTATTGGTATGTATAATATTAACAATAGTTAAATTTAATGGAAAAAGTCTTAAAGGGAGTTCACGTATTGTTTATACCACATTTAGATTCTATTTCAACACCTTGTATATATTTGAGTTTTAATAACGTAAGATCATAAACCTGGACATCTTACCATTACTTGCTTGTAGCAAATACATGCCATTTGGCAGGTCACTTATATCCACCGCATTACCAGATGATTCGAACTTTCTAACTATCTGGCCATTCACATTCAAAATAGAATAGAATTCAATTTCATTCGCAACACTTTTGATATAGAGATAATTTGTGGCTGGATTAGGCCATATTATCAGAGAAGGTAAAACATACTTTAAATACGTTGAACTTGTTTGATAACAAAATGACATATCCGGATTTAATTCCAAATAGCCTATTGGAAACAAATCCCGATTGGCAAATGCAGAATAATCTGTATTGTAACGCACCATATTAAACGTTTCATTATCGCCAAATGACAATACGTCCCCTTGCGATACAACCTTACCATCTCGAAATGGTATTCGATATTCCCATACAAGCTCATCATTCTCATCCACTTCATAAGCATAGCCCCACCGGCCGGCAAACACTAACACATTTCCATTGGGTAATTTTTGAACACTGGATAATATGTTAGAAAATGAGAGAATGTTTTCATTGGGGTGAGACACAACCCGGATAGGAGAATCGGGTCCATAAACTCTCCCTAAGCGTGGATAAGTCCAGTTTACAGAATCGAAATTAATCTTAATGAGTAACGCAGTAGATTTATTAGCTTCCGTGAAATTATCAAAAACAGCTATCTCGCCAAACTGCGGGCTGCCAGGCAATGCGTAAGGATCACACCAATGTGCATCATGCTGCAAATGTAAATAATGCTTGCTTTCGTCCCCTTGCTGATAAGCAGCAGGATTCCCCCAGCGGTAAAGAATGTCTCCGCCTTTGCCACTGCGTCCCCCGGAACCGTTACTAGCTTGCTCACTTGTGGTGCTATGATCAATAATCCAAAACTCATTAAAATTACGGACACTGATCATAATCTGGTCGAGCACCGGATTGTAATCAATGTAGTTTGAATGCATCCAATCCGGGTTTCCGTGTTGGATATCATAATTAATATCAATTTTTTCCGGATGCTCCGACACCACTCCAAAATTAGGCAATATTGAATCCCTGTCCTGAACGAAATGATCCAGACTTCGCCATTCCCACACAATGCTATCCTTGACAGGGTCCCACTCCAGAATTTTATCCGGCCACAATTCATTATTTGGTAGTGTATTGGGATCCCGGCCAAGCGGAATTATCTCGTCAGCGCCTACTCTTTCCCAGGCTAACATCAAAATATTTCCATTTGGCATTGGCGCGACGTCATGATGCAGCCGAAACCGGGAGTTATTTATGGCGAATGAGTAAAGCTTTTTATTCTCCCAGGTCAAAATATCTACATATTCACCAAAACCACCTGCAACAATCGTGTCGGTAGAAAAATCCCTATCCCTGGAACAACGAACTAAATACCCATTGGGTAAAAGGTACGCGGAAGCAGCAGGACGGCCCCCGGTAAAGTCTAACCACTGATGGACCACTTCGCCACACAAGTCCACTAGGAAAACGGTGGATTGTGCATAAGGATAAATGAGGTTATATCCTTCAAAAACCTGATTTTGCTTAATGCTCAACAGCCCAACAGTATTTTGTGCTTTACCTTCAAATGCCGAAGCTGCTACGAAAAAAAATATACACGACAGGATAGGTATTCTCTTAACGAAAAGCATGAAATGTATTTATTAAGAATAAAAAAGCCATATCCAAATATACAATCTGGATATGGCTTTGATTTTAAATAAGAAGAACCTTCTTATTGTATTCTGATTACTTCAATGTGAATGGCCAGTCACCGCCTGGGTTAGTAAGTATTGCAGTTCCAGATTCTGGTGCACTGCCATCTATATACGTATTCTCCCAAGTAATGGTCCATTTATCTCCTTCTAAAGTACTGTTAAAGGTCCAAGTTTCCCCGTAATTGTCGGTGAATCCCGAGAAAGATACTTCAGAACATACATCTTTGAATTGAAGTGCACCCCAGCCTAGAGCATCTCCACCATAGCAAGCTTGGTACGCACCAAAAGACCAGTCGCTGAATGTATAAACACCACCACCTTTAGCTACGATGGTGACATTACCAGATTTCGTTTCTCCGCACCAAGATGCAGTCGTCTCAAAAGGGTACGAACCATCCAGGCTTGAAGGACAAGCGACACTAAAGGTAATGTCAAATTGGCCTCTAAACGCACCACCGATCAAAGCCGAGGTGGAGTTATCCTGTCCGTGTATTGATCCATCATTTAGCACCAAAGTGCCTTTGACTTTGAATGCATCACCTGGCCCTAAATCAGCCATTGTTAACCCTAATGCAGCCATCGCGTCTGCAGGGGTAATCGATACATTCGCAATTCCAACGTTACCTTCTGCTGAAGTTGAAAAATCAGACTGAGAGAACGATTTTAGGCGAACTGGTGATTTGGTAATCGTACCATTATCAGCAAATCCGTCAGTATACGAGATATCCAGATTGTATTCTGAGACCAGTGCACCCCTTTCCAGGTCTACAAAGTCGCAGGAGTAAGTGTATTTTGATCCGGCTAGATCAAAAAGGTTGAACAATTTGCTTCCACTTTCATCAAGCAAACGTACATAAGCTCCTTTAATCGCCGAATCAAAAGTGACCACAGGAGCCAGATCGGGATCGGCGCAGGATGCAGCCAACACCAATAAGGATCCGAATATGATTGCTATTTTATTTCTATTCATAATGCTTAGCTATTTTGAATTAATAGACAAAGTCAGCAGGATTGTTATCCCAGAAGACCTGTACGGTTAATGACTTTTGACTGGCGCTGGAGTTCAGGTTCACGTTATTAGCCGGGTACAGGAAGGACCGGATGAACGGACCAGGATTATTTTCCAGTGCCGGCGCCATGTTATTTGGTTTACCGGTACGGCGGTACATGTTGTAGGCATCCAGGCCATCTCCGAATAACGCAATGAAATATTCCTTCATGACCACGTCCAGTTTATCGGAAGCTGCATCGTAACGAGCCAGAACAAACTCAACGTATTTTTGGATATCATCCGCATCCGGAACATACAGTGCTTCCACTGTAGACTCACCGTCACGAGTTGAAACCACCCTCGACATGGTTGCAGGTACCAAGCCTTTAAAAGCGATGACCTTATCAATGGATTTGCGAACACCGCTTTCCAGCAGGGAGCGTGCATCTTCCCCGGTATTTGCCGTCAAAGCTGCTTCTGCCCGCATGAAGTCGACATAGGAAGCTAACAGTATTGGAGCAATCCCTTTACCCAAGCCACCGGTAGTACCCAGTTTTTTGGTCGCCGAGAAACTGTTGTCATCAAACTGGCCACCAGCCGGATAAACTCCTATTGCAGTTCTTAAGTTTCCATCTGGTGGAATACCTTCCGAATTCAGATGGTCACGGCCCCAAAAGCCATCATCTGAAGGAATACAATAAGGCATGTTCGGATCAATGGCGGTATAATAATCTGGTCGGTCTGCCAATGTTGGCAATTCAGAAAAATGGCAGGACCAGTCGTTCGGGTTATCGCTTGGCTTATCGGTCTGGCGATAGAAATAAAAGCGGAGCCGGGGATCTATCGTAACAATACCATCCGCGTCGGCTTTTTCAGCGCGAAGCAACCACATATAATAGGTAGACTGATATTGAGGATCCCCATTTTCATAAGCATCGTTGTAAAGCCAATGCCGAGAATTCGGGTTCGTCCGGGTATTTCCGAAGTTGAACTGCAGGTCTTCGCTGGTCTGATCAATGATGTCCCCACCATTAACCAAAGCAGCAATTTTACTACCGGCAGAACCATCTACTAACCGGGTATTCAGTGCCAGACGTAACTTCAGGGACTTGGCAGCCGTAATCCATTTGGCATTGCTTCCTCCATAGAAGTTATCGTTTGGTTTCTGTGAACTTGTATAGGCGGTGATCTCTGCAATGGCTTCGTCCAACAAACCATCAGCCGTAGCATACAGGGAAGATCCCTGATCGTTTGCCGGAGCGATGATGTCGGTACCTTGACCATATTCAGAATAAGGTACGTCTCCAAATAGATCAACCAATGAAGACAGGACATACGACTTCATGACTTTTGCGGTACCGGAATAAAATCCAAGGCTCCGTGCTGCCGAGGCTTCGATGGTTGCATCGATATCCGGCAATAGGGATGCATAAGCCCGGTACCAGATGGTATTAAAACTCTCCGGTGAAAATGCTGTGGCATACTGGTATGAGCTTGTATTCGAGATCATTCTCGGCAAACTTGCAGTTGAGTACCACATGTCGCTTAAAAAATTTTTAAAGTTAATTTGCACGTTGTTGTACAGGTCATCGATGCTGGCGTCCGCCTGGGTAGCCTCGTTGGGATTATCCAACAGGTCCAGGTCAAACATCTGACATGCCGACACTGAAAACATGAGTGCAACCAGAAATAATTTATGTATTAGTTTCATGTTTCTAGCTTTTACAGTTAGATGAAAGGTTTAGAACGTTGCATTCAGAGAAACACCATATTTTTTCACTGTCGGTGCTGTACGGAAGTCAAATCCACGACCGTTACCTACGCCCACGGAAGAAATTTCCGGGTCGAAATTGATACCAACCGGGAAGTTCGGTGCATTGTACCAGAGGTTCTCACCAGCCAACGTGATACCAATCCGTCCAAATGGTGTTTTAGCCAGGACGGAATTCGGCAGAACGTAGGACAACGATACTTCGCGTAAACGGATGGTCGTAGCATCGAATACGCCACCTTCGTCAGCTCCAAAATAAGCATCAAAGAAAGAGTCACCGATGTAGGTCTGAATGTCGTTCGGCGATCCATCACTCTTAACCCCTGGCATGATCAGCGGAATGTAACGGTCTACATCCGTATCGGAGGTATTACCACGTGCCAACAAAGCCTGCACGGTGGATGAATAAATGTCTCCTTTATCAATGTACTGCCACTGGAAGCCGAAGCTCAAACCTTTCCAGGAAACGTTGTTGATCCAGTTGGCCTGGAAGTTCGGGTTCGGGTCACCAATAATACCGTTGGTCGAACTGGATTGATAAGTACCTACGTTGTTAACCACCAGGTTTCCGGAGGCATCCTTTACGAATGGAGAACCATACATAACCCCATAGGGTTCTCCTACGATGGCGTAGTTACCCAACGTGGTATAACCAGAAATACCGATCCGGTCAACACCAGGATAAAGCTCTGTTACTTCACTGATGTTCTTCGTATAGTTCAAGGTCATATCCCAGGTCACTTTACCACGAACCGGGGTCAGGTTCAAGCCCAATTCAACGCCTTTGTTGGTTAGACCAGCTGCGTTAACGGTGGTTTGTGTATAACCGGTAGCAGGATCCAAGCTCAGGTCGATGATCAAGTCATTGGAGGTCTTATTGTACAAGGACAAATCGATGCCGATACGGTCGCGCAATAAGCGAGCTTCCACACCACCTTCCAATTCTTTGTGCAACTCAGGCTTCAGGTTGTTGTTACCCAAACGGTCACTTACCGAGTTGGTATTCAGAATACGTCCGCTTGGTGTTACAAAGTTGTTGGTACCGGTTGCCAATACGTTACGGGTCTGGTAAGGATCCGGATAACCGGCCGATGTTCCATAACCGATACGCAATTTCAGGTAATTCAGTACGGCATTGTTCTGCAAGCTTGGAATAGCGTCGCTCACGACAAACGACAACGAAGCTGATGGGTAGAACAACGAGTTGTTACCCGGCTCCAGCGTTGACGTCCAGTCGTTCCGGCCTTGCAGGTTCAAGTACAAGTAATTTTTAAATCCAACAGTTGCGGTAGCATATACCCCAATGGTGTTTTCAAATTCTTCGTAACTCTCTGAATTATGTGATGTAAAGTTTGAATGATTGAAGAGGTTGAAAACAAACTGATCGGTACTGTTCACCGTAGTTCGTGCATACGTATTACGACGCAGGTTGGTACCGGCAATGACGTCCAGGGACAAATCATCACCCAGGCTCTGCGTATAAGTAAGGTTCAACACATGATCCCAGATATTATTGCGGAAGTTATCCGTATAAAAAACCCCAGATGGAGTAGATACTCCACCCCGGTTAGTCTGTCGGTCGTTTTGTTGAGTATAACGGTCGAGCCCCAAACGGTACATGACGTTGAATTTCGAGCCGATGGCATAATCCAACTGCGTGGTTGCGAAGAAACGTTGCACGTTTTCAAGGTCACCAGAGTTATTCAATACCCAGCGCGGGTTCTGAATTTGACCACCACGACGATAATAAACGTTACGTCCATCAATCGGAGACTGATAAGGTAAATTCATCAAATCGATCGAACGAGGCGTAAACAACAACGCCGCAAACAAACCGTTACCGTCACCACCGAAAGCTGGTCCGGTAATTGGAGTCCGGCGATCGGTACTGGCAAAGTTGAAGGTACCTTTAACATTCAAATTGTTAGCCAATTTGGTTTGGGCACCCAATCCAAAGTTGTGCTTGTTGATAAAGTTACTGGCTCCGCCATCACGTTGCTCATCCAAACGAGGGGTAAAGCCTTCGTCAGACAGATAGCTGTAGGTTGCACTGAAAGAAGTTCCATTACCCACATTCTTGGAGATGGACAACGAAGTATTCGAGGTCACACCCGGTTGGAAGAAGTCCTCAATACCAGTATAGGCCTTATACGGGTACGGTACACCAACAAACTCCGGAAAGTCAGGTCTAAACTGGGCTTGATCATAGGGGTGGGTAATTTGTACCACTCCATTTTCAACCCCTTTAAAATCAGAACCATAAGATCCAGGGTTCGTGTCTGAAAATGCAGCACCCCAGTTGGAAAAGAACCATCCGAAGTTACCGCTAAATCCATTCCCAAACGAATTCTGGTAGTCTGGAAGGTTAGCCACTTCGGAGCGGGAAATACTCTGGTTGACAGTCACTTCCATTTTCTTGTTGGCATCAGCACCGGCATTACCGTTTTTAGTAGTTACCAGGATAACCCCGTTGCGGCCGGCTTCACCGTACAATACGGTAGCGGACAAACCTTTCAAGATGGAAATTTCATCAATGTCGTTCGGGTCCAGATCGAGGAAACGGCTGGAAGCGGTGGCGCTACCAGTAGTAAATCCCCGGTTAGTGTTTGTAGAAGTGTTGAAAGGAACACCATCCACAACAAACAAAGGCTGGTTGTCACCAGTGATGGATGAATATCCACGGATCAGGATGTTTGTACCTGAACCGGACAGACCGGAGGTCTGTACGATATCCACACCAGTGGCTTTACCACGCAAGATCCGGGCTACGTCGGCTTCAGGACGGGAAGCAACTTCTTTGCTGCTTAAGGTGGCGACCCCGTAACCTAAGGCTTTCTTTTCTTTCTTAATACCCAGACCGGTGACGACAACCTCCTGTAGTTCCAAACCTTCGCTCAACGTAATGTCTACTACGTCCGAAGCGCCGATTTCGACCTCTTTGGTTTCAAAACCAGTGTAACTCACTACCAGTGTCGTCCCGCCTGACGGAACATTAATGGAATAGCTTCCATCAACCTCCGTGACAGTTCCCACCGTAGTACCTTTTACCAGAACACTTGCTCCGATCAGAGGCTCCCCCCCAACATCGGACACTGTACCGGTAATCGTTCTTTGTGCTAGCGCATACCCCAGGAAGAATAGGGAGCATGCTAAAACTAGTGAGAGTTTTTTCATACGTCCAGTTTTTGTTAAAAAGATTATTGCAATGAGCACGAAAGTAAGAAATAATTTATCCCACTCAAAAAACTTATTAACTTTTAATTAACATGGACATCACAATAAATTCATAAATCAATAGCAAAAAAATCGCTCAAGATTGAGACATCCATAACAAAAGTCCTTATCTGTTAAGAACCTCTTAATTAATTAACGTCCGAAGATTGTGTTTTGTTAATGTTTGGTGACCATCGGGTATTTGGTGGAGATCACAATTTGAAAAATTAATCCATGCGGGTTGGCAGTTCGCTGTTCGCCTTTGGCTTTTCGCTTTTCGCGGTCAGGAATTGGATATTAGCAACTTGCTTATCGCCTTTTCCCATTCGCAATTAGATCCTCACCCCGGGTAGCACAACCTGCTCAACGTGGAGCAGAAAGCGTACAGTGTATAACTTACAGCAACTTACATATCCAAACAATGCAGATACATCTGGATGGTGTTCTCCAGGCCATAATATAAGGCGTCGGAGATAAGGGCATGACCGATGGATACTTCCGCCACCTGCGGAACTTCTGTCACATAATAGTGCAGGTTATCGAGGTTAAGATCATGACCGGCATTGATCTCCAGGCCAAGTTCTGCAGCAAGCCGTGCACAATGAACATGATCATGTACCGCTTTGGCCGGATCCGCATGGTACTGACGGGCAAAGTGTCCTGTATAAAATTCGATACGGTCGGCACCTGCATGCCGGGCCCCCTCCACCAGTTCGGGAATGGGATCGACAAAGATGGATGAACGGATCCCTGCTTCTCGCAGTTGGATGCAGATATCCCGAAGGAAGGATGCATGTTTGATGGTATTCCATCCGGTGGAGCTGGTCAGCGCATCCGGCGCATCCGGCACCAACGTGCACTGATGTGGCCGGTATTGCAAAACCACTTCCATAAACTTGGGGATTGGGTTTCCTTCGACATTCAGTTCGGTTGTAACAACCTCTTTCAATGCACTGACATCTGCATAACGGGCGTGTCGCTGATCTGGCCGGGGATGGATCGTAATTCCTTGCGCTCCATATGCTTCACAATCTTTAGCCACCTGGACCAGATCCGGCAGGTTTTCACCGCGTGAGTTCCGGATGAGCGCTACTTTATTGAGGTTTACACTGAGATGTGTCATGACGTGTTTTGGTGTTTATGTGATAGGGTGTTTTGGTGTTTGTTTGTTTTGGTGTTTTGGTGTTTTGGTTTTATGGTGTTGGGGTGTTAGGTTGTTTATTTGTTAGTTGTTTATTTGTTAGGGTGGTGTGGTAGTTTGATGGTGTTGTAGTTTGATGGTGTTTTGGTTTTATGGTGTTTTGGTTTTATGGTGTTAGGTTGTTTATTTGTTAGGTGTTTATTTGTTAGGGTGGTGTGGTGGTTTGATGTTTTGGTTTTGTGGTATCTGACTACTGACTACTGACTACTCTTTACTGACTACTGATTACTAAAAAAAACTACCATTATATAATAAGGCGTCATCGCAACCAAAAAAGAGTCCAGCCGGTCCAGCAATCCTCCATGTCCGGGCATGATGGTTCCCGAATCTTTGATGCCATAATGCCGCTTGATCATGGACTCAAACAGATCCCCTACGGTGCCAAATAAGGCCACCACCAATCCAAGGATCACGCCTTGCCAGGGTGTCAACGGCATACCCATCCATCCTGCCAGACTGCCGACCAGTGCGGCCAGGATTGCCCCTCCAATTGTACCCTCCCAGGTTTTTTTGGGGGAGATCTGGGCTGCAAAGGGCGTTTTGCCCCACCAGGAACCGATAAAATAAGCCCCAACATCATCCGCCCAGAGAAGGAGAAATAGCAATAGAACCGAAACAGGGCCGGACTGCCCGCGTATGGATTCTGCCAATAGAATCGGTAGTATAATATATAAAGGCGTCAAGGCATGAAATAATACCGGCATCCAGGCTTTTAACCGGTACTGGAATAAAGTTGCCAGCGTCAGGATCCAAAAACAGGCAGACCAGGTGATCATTCCTTCCGGCAACCATTCAATCATCATACCCAGGGTTATGGCTCCCCACGCGCCGATGGCTATCATCCGCCCCGGACGATCCGGAACATCCCGCCAGAATAATCCGCTAAGCTCATAGAGGAGAACAACCGCAAAAAACAAAAGTAGCCCCCGCCACGCCCAGGCGTGCAGCATCAGGCAACCAATCAACAAAATGCCATAAACGATGGCACTGACGATGCGGGGTCTAAGCGATGCTGGGCGGCTCATCCTGTTGTCGGGTCTTGAGGTATAAGAAATAACCAATGCCAAAGGTGGCGATCACGGAGAGCATTAAGGCCCACCAGGTGACCGGCTCGGCAGACGATGGATCGAGCGTGTCCATGTCATCACCAAAAAAATACATGCCGAATACCGGTGTAGCATTGTTAACAAAATGCATTAGGATAGGTACCCATAAATTTTTGGTCCATAAGAAGGCGTATCCGAGGAGTGCACCTAATACAATACGTGGAAAAAAGCCCTCGAACTGAAAATGAAGAAGACTGAAAAGGATCGCCGTAATCCACACGGCACCTCCTCCGCGACCAACCCAGGAATACGATTCCTGTTGGAGGACTCCCCGGAATGTCATCTCTTCTGCAACTCCAGGTAACAGACCAATGATCACGACATTCAAGATAAAAGTCCCCAGGTTATTCATGGTCAAGATCTCTTTGAGTACTTCTTCCGTAGAATTTTCCATTTGTCCGGCCCAATCCGGAAGGGGGATCAGATTATTGATTTCATAGGACTTCTGAACGATGGGGTAAGCAATAAACAATAAAGCAATGCCCAAAACCACATGCCACCAAACCGGCGGTTTTCGCAGACCCAAATAGTCAGCCCATCCGCGGCTCCGGAGAATGAGTGCAAAAACAATGGGAGGTAACAGAAATAAAAAAATATGGTTAATTAAAGCCATCACCCGGAGTAGGCCCGCATCACCACCCATCATGCCGCCGAGTATATCATTTACCGAAAGCCCCCAGGCCAGAGCAGCCAGCGCTGTAGCCAGAGTTCCCAAAATCAGGCAACCCAGGAAAATGGCAATGAATATGAGAATACGGATAAAACTGTTTTCCATCATGTCTTCAATTCAGAATATTCCGTTAACCAATTTAATCGATCACCAGTTGACCGGCAAGATACCGAATTGCTTGCAAGCATGGAGCATCCTTTATCCACCAGGCTTGAATCTTCCGGTAGAACAAAAGCGCTCCGGTGCACTGCATGGCCATTCATCTCCAAGATTATAATCCATGCTTCGAAATGGAAAACCTAACTTTGACCGTTAAATCGTAAGTAAATGATTCACCGGGAAGGTTATATTTTTTTGACCGTCTGCGTTTTGGTATTGGCAGCCCTAAGCTGGGTAAGTTCAATATATCTTGGAACCTGGGCTTGGCTGATCTATGTTCTAAGCGCCGGTTTGACGTTGTTTTTGTTGTATTTTTTCCGCAATCCTGACCGGCGGCTTTCCGCGACTTCAGAGGAGCTGATCTACGCTCCTGCTGATGGTAAGGTCGTTGTCATCGAAGAAACTACTGAGATGGAATACCTCAAAGATCGAAGAATTCAGATCTCGATCTTTATGTCACCGCTTAATGTGCATGTAAATCGCAACCCGGTTAGCGGATCAGTCATTTACCAAAAATACCATGCCGGTAAATTCATGCCCGCCTGGAATCCCAAATCATCCCTGGAAAACGAAAGGACTACCATCGTCTATGAAACCTCCAATGGGAAAGTTGGGATGCGGCAAATCGCCGGTGCACTCGCCCGTCGTATTGTCTGTTACCTGAAACAAGGTGATGCAGTCCGGCAAGGTGATGATATGGGCTTTATCAAGCTCGGTTCCCGCGTCGATCTATTATTACCGCTGGGTACGGAAATCAACGTTTCCATTGGTGATGTGGTCAAAGGTAATGTAACAGTGATCGGGAAGTTGTAAGGGGTTTAGCTTTTAGCCACAAACTACCCCTGTGTCATTTCGAGCGAAGGACGAGGCACGAGGACAAAGCCGAGAAATCTCTGGGGTCTATCTAGGAAGAGATCTCTCCGCTCGCTCCTTTCAGTCGACTCGGTCGAGATGACAGTTAATTAATAGATGGGTCTGACATGCAATCATCAATTTTATCTTCACAAACTACCCCTGTGTCATTTCGAGCGAAGGACGAGGTACGAGAACGAAGCCGAGAAATCTCTGGGGTCTATCCAGAAAGGGATCTCTCCACTTCCTTCGGTCGGTCGAGATGACATTTAGTGGATTGGGCTGACATGCAATCATCAATTTTATCTTCACAAACTACCCCTGTGTCATTTCGAGCGAAGGACGAGGTACGAGGACAAAGCCGAGAAATCTCTGGAGTCTTTCCAGGAAGAGATCTCTCCATTTCCTTCGGTCGGTCGAGATGACATTTAGTAGATTGGGCTCACATGCAATCATCAATTTTATCTTCACAAACTACCCCTATGTCATTTCGAGCGAAGGACGAAGGTCCGAGGACAAAGCCGAGCAATCTCAAGTGAATAGGGTATGATGATTTATTGGTATTTTCAAACATGGCTCGCTATCACAATTATTACGTTTACATCTGTTGCAATAGGCTCAGGACGGTTCTTTATGTTGGGGTTACTAATGACTTAGATGTTCGGATGACTCAACACCAAAATGAAAGCTATAACCACATCAACTCTTTTTGCGGCAGGTACAAATGCCATCATTTAATTTATTGGGAATATTATCGCTCAATTCATGCTGCTATTCTTCGTGAAAAGCAAATCAAAAGATGGAGTCGCAAAAAGAAAGAAGAGCTCATCAGAAGCCAAAATCCTAATTGGGAATTTATTAAAACCAGTGACTATTAAGTTTTCCAGGAAGAGATCTCTCCGCTCGCTCCTTTAAGTCGAATCGGTCGAGATGACAGTGAGGTAAAAGATGGTTCTGATATTCAGTCAACGGTTTTACTAACACCCCAATGTCATTTCGAGCGAAGGACGAAGTACGAGAACGAAGCCGAGAAATCTCTGGAGTCTTTCCAGGAAGAGATCTCTCCACTTCCTTCGGTCGGTCGAGATGACAGTTAGTAGGGAGGGAGTCGGTAGGAATGACCATTTGAAAGTAGCTAATTGAGCCATCAGTCAACGGTTTTACTAACACCCTAATGTCATTTCGAGCGAAGGACGAGGTACGAGGACGAAGCCTAGCAATCAAAAAATGATCCGGTCAAATGCCACCTCCCCTGCCGCTCCCAGTTGTTGCCGGAGGTAAATGTCGCCAGCAGCTACAAATGCCTGTGCGGGATCGTAGTCCTCTGCCGACACAACAATTTCCTTGGCGAGGGAAAAATCCGGTTTCAGAAGTTGCAGTTTAAACACATTATTCGCATCTGGCCGTGTCAGTCGAAAATATTCATGCGATCCAGCCCGGTAATACAACCCGGCGGTTTCGCTATCCACCTTCAGGGAAACGATCTGCTCGGTGCGATTTTGCAGATCATAGATCAGCAATTGAGGCTGACCGGGAAGCGCACAAATCAACCGGGATCCATCTGTCGTCCAAACCGGAATCTCCGGATTACCTACCGGCCGACTGAAGCGTTTCGGATAGGCAACCAATCCATCGGTTGTGTGCTTATGAAAGTTATACCGGTAGACCATGGTTAAGTCGACCATAGCCAGCCGGTCGTTGTTAGCCAGAAAATAGATCCGGTCCGTCAATGAGAAGATGGGATGCCGGTCATCCATAACCACATCACCAAATACGCCTGCCAGAGATATCGGATGAGCTGTGCCGTGAGGCCCGTAACCTAACAACTGATTGTGCGATACCAGGATCACACTGTCCGGACTCCAGACGTAAAAAGCATGTACTTCATCGGGAGCCGGGTCGGGTAAAAAGCTACCGGTCTTTACCCCGGACAAATTGAAATAGGTCAGTTCTGCGCGATTTCCCACCTGCATAGCCAGTCCCTGGCTTCCTGGCAGAACCTGGATCTTCACCACCTGGCTGTCGGCATGGACCGGAAAGAGAACTGCGGATTTATTAAAATGAGCCGAATTGCCTCCGCAACCTGAGCAGGTCAGGATTACGAATAACACAACTGCACTGGCAAGGAGCGACCGCATTATTTCTTAAGCGGTTTCATCTGCGGGAAGAGCAACACTTCCTGGATGCTCTGTTGATCCGTCATCAACATCACCAACCGGTCAATACCGACTCCAAGGCCGGACATTGGCGGCATGCCGTACTCCATAGCCAGAAGAAAGTCTTCATCCAAAGCCATTGCCTCCTCATCACCACGCTGAGCCAGTTTCAGCTGTTCCTCAAAACGTTCCCGCTGATCCATAGGATCATTCAGCTCGGTGTAGGCATTGGCGATTTCTTTGCCATTGACAAATAATTCAAATCGCTCGACCAGCCCGGGAATGCTGCGGTGTTTCTTTGCCAAAGGAGTCATCTCGAGCGGATAATCCGTGATGTAAGTCGGCTGGATCAGGTTTTTCTCCACCATGGCACCGAATATCTCATCGATGAGTTTACCCCTGCCCATACTGTCGTCAATGGGGATATGCCATTCCCGGCAGCGGGTACGCAGGGCTGGTTCATCCATCTCTGAAATATCCACACCCGTATATTCTTTGATGGAATCGTACATCGAAAGCCTGCGGAAAGGTCCCTGGAAGTCCAGTTCCTGACCATTATAGGATACTTTTGTGGTGCCAAAAAGCTCAGTGGTGATGTACTCCAGCATTTGCTCCACCATCTCCATCATCCAATTGTAGTCTTTGTAGGCCACATAAATTTCCATGCCGGTAAACTCCGGATTATGCGTCCGGTCCATCCCCTCATTGCGAAACATTTTACCAATCTCATAAACACCGTCGAAACCACCAATCACCAGCCTTTTGAGATACAGCTCATTGGCAATGCGCAAATAAAGCGGGATATCCAGCGTGTTATGGTGCGTCTTGAACGGCCTGGCCGCTGCACCGCCATGGATGGGTTGCAGGATGGGTGTTTCCACTTCGAGCCATCCCCTGGCATCAAAGAAGCGCCGCATGGCAGACACCAATTTACTGCGCAGAACAAAAATCTGCTTGATGCCGTCATTTACGGTGAGGTCCAGATACCGTTGTCGATAGCGTTGTTCAGGATCTGTAAACGCATCGTGCACGTTGCCATCTGCATCTTTCTTCACGATAGGCAGAGGATGCAGGGCTTTGCTTAATAATTTCAGTTCCTTGACGTGCAGGGTGATTTCTCCCATTCGCGTCCGAAAAACATACCCTTTCACCCCGATGTAGTCACCGATGTCCAATAATTTGGCAAATAACTTATTATACAGGGTTTTATCCTCATCCGGGCAGATCTCATCGCGGGCGACATAGATCTGGATTTTACCGGTTGCATCCTGTAATTCGGCAAATGAAGCTTTCCCCATATTGCGGATCATCATCACCCGTCCGGCGATGGCAATATTCTGCCACTGCTCCGTATCATCATGAAATGCAGCCTTGATATCCGTAGCATGGTGGGTGACCGGAAATGGCTCCGGAGGAAAAGGGTCTATGCCCAACTCCCTGATCTTTTGCAAGGACTCCCTGCGTACTAGTTCCTGTTCGCTTAATGCCATAAATGGACCATTTTAGGGCGGCAAAGTTAGTAAAATTCCCCCCATGGATTGGGTTTGCCTTCCAGTTTATGCCCAGTGTGCTGCAGGCTCAAAGGGGAATGAATTTTCCCGACTGTTTTAACATCTGATAACGAAGGCTCAATACCAATTAATTCTACATTTGCAGGATGCAAAACAGAACCGGCGCTATCACCCTGATATTGCTGCTTGCCGCATGGTGGCTGCACGGTCAGTCTTGCCCGGTAGTGATCGGAGCCACCGAGGTCAATCTTCCAAATGGTATGACCAAAGCCTGTGCCGGTATCGATTTGCAAATTAAAACCACAGTCACCAATATTACTCCAACTACTAGCCTGGAGGTCTATTCCGGCAACCAGGCCGGATTTGACCCTACGAAAGGAGAAGGCACCTTACTAGAGACATTTGCATTTAATCAGGTGAGTTGCCAAAATCCGACCTGTCCTACCTTGATAGGGGCAATGATCAATGCATGTGTCAGTGAATCCAATGAATATTTGACCTTCAACTCAGGTAGTGGATTGGCTGTCAATGACTTATCCATTGTATTGGACGAGGGTAACAAGTCGCCGATGCTATGCGCTTCAGGATGTGACGATCTGGGTTCCAGCCAATGCCCCTTTTCAAGCACTCCGGCAGTGCCAAATGTCGGATGCAACATTATACCTGCCAAACCTGGGGATATCATACCGCCGAATGCTCTGGTTATCGTCTTAATGAGCGCAGACTTCAATGCAAATGCTTACGACTGGAGTGCCTTATGCAAAGCGTCAAAAGACTTCTCGACTCCTGTATACGTATTGCAAAATAGTTGCTCACGCGGTATCGGGGCCTTTACCGATATGCCAAACAGTACAAAATCCTACAGCATTCAATTTTGCGGTGGATGTCAGAATACCATTAGCTACA
Organism: Lewinellaceae bacterium; assembly: GCA_020636355.1. Taxonomy (GTDB): domain Bacteria; phylum Bacteroidota; class Bacteroidia; order Chitinophagales; family Saprospiraceae; genus JAGQXC01. The sequence goes on from JACJYB010000008.1 coordinate 55,867, forward strand.
GCCAAAGCATACAGGAAGGTTCATTTTACCTGGCAAACAATTCTACCCGATCAGCCGGATGTATCATTTGGCCGGATCCAGGCCTCCAGCCATTGACCTTTAATGTCCCAATCGATGCAACCATTTGCACAAGTGCCATCACTTTTATCAAAATTGTTTGGAAACAGGGGACTACCGTATGCTCCATCATTACGCCAAATGGCAGCCCAATTCAAATCGATTGTCCAGCCATCTCCATCCAGGGAGACATGAGCTATTGTGAAGGGTCTACGCTGGCATTGACCGGCCAAGGAAATTTTAGCTCCTGGAAATGGAAATCCGGTTCTTTTCAAAGCAACGGACGAAGCGTACTGCTCAACAATCAACAGGGTACGTTTACACTGACCGGGACCACCAGCAATAAATGCATTGCTTCAACATCCATAGACGTTATTCGCATTCCCTTACCCGGCAATGATTTACAATTTTTCCCTTCCAGCACCGTTTGTCTGAATAACCCTGTAACCATTCAGGCAGCTTCCGCCGACACCTATGCCTGGAGCACAGGAGAAACCGATCAGCGTATCAGCCGAAAGCTGTCGGAAGACCTGGATTTTTCTGTCACCCTTACTAACGCCGGAAAATGTTCTGCCGAAGTATCCGGTCAGGTCACTGTTGATCCCAGCCCCTCCTGCCTTGCACCGCTGGTCACCTGCCCTGACCTTAAATTCACTACTTTCAATGATACCTTTTGCTTTAGTGAAATGTTATTTGACACCATTGAGCTGAACCTACCATTTCCCCCCGGTGACAGTGTAAAATTCCGTTGGCACGGTCCGGGTATCATCGACTCGACCAATCGCTTTGTTCCTTATTTGACGCAAGGAGGAGGAACCTTTGTTGACACCGTCGAAATCACCCTCAACGACACATGCCATTATACCGTGCTGGACACCATCGTCCTTCTGGATGCCACCGTGATGTTTTTAACCCCTGACACCATCTGTCTAGGAAATTTTTATGGCGCTCGCGAGATAGCTGTTCACTTTACCGGTGACGCACCCTATACCCTGACCTATTTTCTCGATGAGGATTTCGGAACTCAATATCTTTTCCAAACGGATGCTCAAAACGATACCATCAGGGATTTTGTAGGTTCTCCTTCAAAGGTCCAATTTGCCAATTTCATATCCAATAATCGTTGTACCGGCCGTCTACTAAGCCGGCCAGAAATTCATTTTACCGGCACCATATCGTCTGAATCGATCCTGGTCGATTGCTTTGCCGATACCGCCTGGAGAGCGACGATTACCATGGATGGCGATACCAGTAACTCCTATGGATTTTCCGGCGCACAGGCTATGCGCATCGGCAACAAAATTATCACCGAACCGATCCCTGTCGGTCAGGATCTGCATTTGAAAATCTGGACTGGCGCTTTTGACGTCTGCGACACGGTGGACATCCAGCACACCGCCCCAAACTGCAGTTGCATTACCGCTGCATCCGCATTACAAGGAGCCGGAGATACCATTTATGTATGTCCGGAAGTTACCGGTAGTCAGCAATTTATTGATCTGGGTGGCTATGTGAATGATGGAGATGACGGTTTATTCTACATCTTGTATACCGGACGTGCAGATTCAATTGGGACCATTCTCTTTCAATCCAATTTCTACGCCATCGACTGGGACCAGGTTCAAAAGCCGCTTGCCCCGGGCTATTATTATTTTTCCGCTGCCGCCAGTACGGATAAAGGTTCCGGTTTTGACCCGGGTGATTACTGTGCGAAGGTTTCACCACCTGTGATCATTGCCGTAAGGACACCTCCTACGGCAACCATCAGCGGAGACATCGTAGCCTGTCAGGGCACCGAACCGGAGATCATGCTTGACCTGACCGGAACTGCACCTTTTGCCATCGCTTATGAACGGAACGGAACCCCGCAAAACATTCAGGCAAGCACACCTAATTTTTCGTTTCGAGTGTTGGCAAACCGAGACATCACCCTCAAATTGACGGGACTCAAGGACAATTTTTGTGAGGGCATCGTCAGTGGGGAGGTGCACATCACCACCATCGCTCAGGATACGACCGACTACGAGCGTACCCTCTGCATCAATGACACCCTGACCATCGGCAATGAAACTTTCTATATGGCAAAGCCAGATGGGTTCGCTGTATTACCAGGAGCTGCCCAGGGCGGATGCGATAGCATCATGCGGGTCATGCTGCATTTCACGACACCGGATACGATACCGATCCGTCAGGAGCTGTGTCCGGGAGATACCCTGACTCTTGCTGGCGAAACCTTTTTTGCCGGACATCTTTCCGGCCTGGTATCCGGTTCTTCAGGTATGGCTTGTGACACTATCTTCGATGTCCGGTTGACCTTGTATCCGGGTTTGGTAGACACTGTATTACTGAATCTATGTCCGGGAGATACAGTCAATCTGGCCGGGGAGCATTTTCATTCAGAATCGCAAAGTTCGCTCGTACATCTTCCGGCACAATCTGTGAACGGTTGCGACAGTATGCTTTATGTGGTAATAATTCCCCACTCACCAACGACCACCATCATTCGCGAATCTCTCTGCACCGGTGATTTCCGCATGTACGGAGGAGAACGTTTTGATGCGAACAGACCCTCCGGCTCCCTAATTGCCGGGCAGGATGTTTTTGGCTGCGACAGCATGCTGGATATCCAGCTGACCTATGTGCCGATCCCGGTGGGCATGCAGGAAATCGCATTATGTCCGGGAGAAATCATCGAAATAGCAGGTGTTTTCTTCAGTGAAACGCATCTTTCCGACACCGTATTACTGGCTGGAGAAAGCCATTTAGGTTGCGACTCCATGGTAGTGGTTTCTGCCGAATTGTTAAAGCCCACTACTTCCTATTTGACCATGGATCTATGCAATGGATCGGAGCTGGTGATTAACGGCCATCTGTATAATGAAGCAAAACCATCAGGGATGGAAGTCCTGCCGGGCGCCAATGCACAGGGTTGCGATTCCATCATCCAGGTGGATTTGCATTTTACCGATGCCGTACATTTCCTGCTTAACGATGCCATCTGTCCCGGTGATTTTGTATTCGTTGATACGGCGCTCTTTGATGCAAACCGACCTAATGGGCATGTTTTGCTATCCGGGGCATCCCGTTTTGGGTGTGATAGCATTGTTGATGTGTCACTGCAAGTGGTCGCTCCAACAACTCATCAGCTTCTCCTCACCTTGTGTCCGGGCGATTTTCTGGTGGTCAATGGAATCCGCTACGATGCCAACCATCCGGCTGGAACCGAAATCCTGCCGGGCGCCAACCATCTGGGCTGCGACTCCATCATCGAGATCAACCTGACCTTTGATACGCTGAAGATACAAGCGCAAGCCACTTCTGCAGGATGCCAGTCAAACACAGAAAAAATGCTGGAAATCACATCACTTGCGAATGGGCAACCACCCTACCGATTCCGGATAAACGGCGGCCCGCAGTTGGGGATACCTTCATTACCCTTTCAATATCCGGTACCGGATACGACGACAACCCTTACTTTACAGGTAATGGATCAAAACGGATGCGAAGCCAGTACCATCGTTTCTTTCCAGGATACCAGTGCACAGGCCTTTGTCAGTCTGGGACCGAACCGGGAGGTGATGCTGGGTGAGCCGGTCACCATCCAGCTGGAGACCAATGTCACTCTGACCAGCTATACCATGTATCTTCCGGATGGAACAACTTGCCAGAACTGTCTGCCTATGACGATGGATCTGTTGCAAACCGGCGCGTTCCGGATCCGGGCGCAGGATGCCCAGGGATGCACTTATACCGACGATGTAACCATCATCGTATCCGAAACCAGCCGTCTGTTCATTCCTAATATTTTCTCTCCGGATGGTGATGGTCAAAATGACGAGCTGCGACTTTATCCGGGTTCAAACCTGGTTCTTATCCATTCCTTTGTCATCCGGGATGTCTGGGGAGAAATTGTTTTTGAAGCTCATGCCTATTATCCGGATGCAGGCCAGCCGGTATGGGATGGCACCTTTAAAGGCAAAATGCTTAATCCAGGTGTTTTCCACTATTTCGTAGATGCGGAGTTCAGCAACGGTTCCCGACGATTATTGGATGGAGACATCACCCTTATCCGGTAATTATATTAACCCGAAGAGTAATATATCGATCAGTTCTGCCTCAGATTTTGACAGAAACGGCAGTTCCTAACTATATCTCGCCTACGGTGCCAACCGGTGCAATTGCCAGTCACCGCTATCCAATCGCTGGTATTCCAGCCGGTCATGCAGGTGGTTGTCATTGCCTTGCCAGAATTCCATACGTTCCGGCAACATCATATAACCTCCCCAATGGGGTGGCCGGGGTATGGCTCCTTCGGAGTATTTCTGCTCTACTTCCTTGTGCCGTTCGACCAGGTAATCAAGGTCAGGAACGATCTGACTTTGTGGTGAAGCCCAGGTACCTATCTGGAATGCTCGTGGACGCTCCTGGAAAAATTCGGTGGACTGGGTAGGATCGAACGTTTGAACCACCCCTTGCACCCTTACCTGCCGGGCTAGTTTAGGCCACCAAAATACCAGCGCAGCATAGCTGTTTCTCGCCAGGTCGTGTCCTTTCCGGCTGTGGAAATTGGTATAGAAAACAAAGCCTTCACTGGAAAGTCCTTTTAGCATGACCAGACGGGCGGACGGTTTATTATCCTCGTCGACGGTCGCCAGGGTCATGGCATTGGCTATCAGTTCGCCTTCCGAATGAAATGCTTCCTCATACCAGGTCATGAACTGCTCCAAAGGAGTTGGTTTGACCAATTCTTCACGGAGCAGAATTAATTCATTCTCCATGTTTCATTTCTTTTATAAGACCATTCAATTCGATTAAAGGTCCCTTTAACCGACTGAAGGTGAATTGCTTTTAAACAATCTGGAGCCAGCAAGTTTCGCTCGGTGGGCGAGCCAAAACATGACAGGTACCACAACCAGGGTCAGGAAGGTGGCAAAAACCAATCCATAGATCACTGTCCAGGCCATGGGACCCCAGAAGGTCGCATTATCACCTCCGATGAAAATATGCGGATCCAATTCTTTAACCAACGAGAAAAAGTCAAAATTGAATCCGATAGCCAGCGGAATCAAACCCAATACGGTAGTAATAGCGGTCAATAGAACCGGCCGCAGACGGGTCGAACCAGCCATAACGATTGCTTCCTTAACATCCTTAAGCGGTAACGCCATATCACTATCCAGACCCAGCGCTTCCCGTTTTTGTCTTAATAACAGTTGCGTATAGTCGATCAGCACGATGGCATTATTCACTACCACCCCGGCCAACGAGATGATACCAATTCCCGTAAACACAATCACAAAATCACGTCCGGAAAAAGCATATCCCAGAAATACTCCAATCGTTGAAAACAAGACGGTCAGCATGATGATAAACGGAGAAACAATGGAGTTAAACTGCGCCACAATGATGATGAATATCAGGAAAATAGCTACGGCAAACGCAGTACTCAGAAAGTCCAGGTCCTCCGTTTGTTGCTGTTGCTCCCCGGTAAATTCGTAGGTAAATCCTTCCGGCAAATCGTAATTGGTCATCAGCTTTTTCAACTCGGTTACGATGCTGTTGGCATTATATCCATCCAGCACATTGGAATAGACCGTGATGACCCGGTCACCATTTTTCCGTTTAATGGAACTGTACGAAGAGTTGTATGAATTATTTGCCACGGCACTGATCGGCACCTGACTGATCTTTCCGGTCGCCATATCCCGGAAGGTGATTACCTGATTCATCAGGTCGGTAATGGAATTCCGCGAAGAGGTATCTACGCGTAGCTGGATCGGGTATTCGTCCTCTCCTTCTTTGTATTTGCTGATCTCTTTACCAAACACCGAGGTACGAATGGCATCCGCAATGGAATAAGTGGATACGTCATACCGACGGGCGGCATCCCGATCGATGTTTACGATCAATTCCGGCTTGCCAATACCCACATCCGCCTTCAATTCTTCAATGCCTGGTATATTTTGGCTGTTGAAATAATTGATGACTTCCTCACTCAGTTTGGCCAATTTATTGATATTCTCGCCGCGCAACTCAAGGTTAATCGGTTTTCCGGTCGGAGGGCCGTTGGCATTTTGGTCTACCACGATTTGAACGCCAGGATATCCATGCAGACTTTCCCGGATCTTCTCCATAATCTCTACCGTGGATACGCCGTCACGCTTATCGGATGGCACAAAAGCTACGGTTATCCGCGCTTTATGCGGCGATGCTCCCGGCTCCGGCGGGCTATTGGGGTCCGATGTATTTTCACCGATCTGGACAAGCACCGATTCGACGACCCGTTGATAAGGTTCGATAACATTTTTGATCCGGTCTTCCATGGAATGCATCAACCGGTTGGTGGCTTCGATGTCCGTACCGATCGGTAATTCAATAAATGCATTTACGTATAATGGATCCGACTTGGAAAAAAAGATGACGGCCGGCGATTTAATAGCCAGGAGTGCCAATGCGAAAAACAACAATCCAAAGGTCCCAGCAAAGAACCACAAGGGGTTTTTACGGCGCAAGGCAAAACGTACAAACCGGTCGTACGAGTGCTCCAGGATCGGCAACAGATTATTTTGAAAATAAAAGGCAGCACGTCGCAGTAAGAAGAAATTGATCAAGGTAATCAGGATAGCGATCCCCAATAAATTCCTTGCCCATTCGATTCCGGCCATGTGCATCCCGACAGCCAGCAGGGTCATCGCTCCAGCGCCGATCAGGATATTGCGGCGTTTGCGTTGACGCGCCGATTTTTGTTCGAGCCGCTTGTCTACTTTCATAAACACAGCCGTGAAGACCGGATTGATCACCAGCGCAACCAGCAACGAGGAAGTAAGCACTATAATCAGTGTCAACGGTAAATACTGCATGAAATTACCAACAATGCCGGGCCAGAATGCCAAAGGAATAAATGCGGCCAGCGTCGTCGCCGTAGACGAGATTATAGGCATAGCCACTTCTCCCGCTCCCCGTTTTGCCGCTTCAATGCCCTTATATCCATTCTGCATGTACCGGTAAATGTTTTCCACGACCACGATGGCATTGTCGACCAGCATACCCAGAGCCAGAATCAGGGAGAAAAGAACGATGATGTTCATGGTCGTACCCGATAAGTACAACCACATGATCCCCATCAGCATGGACCAGGGAATAGCCATCCCTACAAACAGCGCATTGCGGAGTCCCAGGAAAAACAATAAGACCAGCACCACCAGGATAACACCTGAGATGATCGAGTTCTCCAGATTGGAAACCTGGTCCCGGGTGTGGATGGATTGATCGTTGAAGATGCTGATCCGCAAATCTGTGGGCAGATCCGGCTGCACCTTTTCGATCACTTCTTTAACATGGTCGGAAGCATCCAGCAAGTTCTGTCCTTTGCGCTTGATGACATCCAGCGAAATAACCGGCAGCCCGTCCGAGCGGGCGTACGAAGTACGGTCCTGATAGGCCATCTTAACGGTGGCAATATCCTTTAGGTATATCGGATTTTGAAATTCCGATTTGACGATGAGGTTTTCAATTTCGCTGACATTCTCAAACTGTCCAACGACGCGGATAGCTCTCCGGAAATCATTGTTAACTAACTCGCCACCGGACATGTTTAGGTTTTCAGCCGACACTGCATTCGCAATATCACCGAAACTTACCTTAACCCCTTGCATTTTGGCAATGTCCGCATTGATCTGAACTTCACGCTCAAGGGCACCCTTCATATCCACTTTGGACACCTCATCGATGTCTTCCAGGTGATCTTTGATGTAATCCGCATAATTCCGCAACTCATCGTTGTTGTAATCCCCCGAGACATTGACGGTCATGATTGGGATTTCGGACAAGTTAATATCCGTGACATAAGGTTCCTGAGTCAGATCCGTAGGCAACTCGGATTTTGATTTATCGACGGCGTCTTTGACCTTGCGCAAGGCATTGTCAATGTCCTCGTCCGTTTCAAACTCGGCGATGATCACCGAATAATCCTGCATGGACGTTGAGTTAACATTTTTGATGCCCTGGATGGATTGGATTTCTTTTTCAATTGGACGGGTGACCAGGTTTTCGATGTCTGCGGCTGAGTTCCCGAAATACGGCGTATTGACGTATATCTGAGGGAAAACCACCTCAGGAAATTGTTCTTTGGGCATCCGGTTGTAAGACTGGATTCCAAAAAGCAGGATCATAAACGTTACTATGAAGATGCTGGTGGAATTATCTACCGCCAGGTTCGTCAGACTGAAATAACGTTGTTTGGAAGCTTGCGGTGAATTATTTTCCATTTTTCTCAGTTAATGCGGCTTGCGGTTGGACAATTTCAATTGGTTCTCCATTGGATACTTCCTGTGCACCTTCCACAATCAGACGCAAGCCGGCTTGAAGCCCTTCATTGACTACGGCCTGATCGTTGTATGCAATCCCGGTTGTCACGTAGACTTTTTTTGCGACCAAACCTGTTGCGGTGGAGTCGGATACCATGACGAACTGATCGCCACCTACCTCTTGCTGGACCAAATAAAGCGGTACCACCAAAGCGTCCGGGATAGCCTGGTCACGGAATTTAATCTCTGCCAACAAATTGGGTTTCAGGATACCCGACGGATTTGGGAGCTCAGCCTCGACACTAAATGTCCGGTTAGCCGAATTGATGGTCCGTCCAAGCAGGGTGACCCGCGCGGTCACTTCCTGGTTGAGCGCAGGAAATGAAATCTGGACCTGGTCTCCTTTGTGGATGGTGCCCAGGTATTTCTCCGGTACTTCCGCTTCCACTTTAACCTTACGGACATCCAGGATGCTGACGATGGGAGCACCTGGTCCTGCCAGTTCCCCTTCCTTCAGATAAACCATATCGATGACGCCGGATAAAGGCGCATAGACATCGGCTTTAGCCAACTGGGCATCAATTGTCTCGAGGGATTTTTCCAGGCGTTCCTTATTGTTTTTCGCCTGCAAATACTGGATTTCGGACCCGATCTCCTGTTCCCATAATTTGGACTGTTTTTCAAAAACAGTGGTAGCAAGTTGCAGAGCGGTTTCAATTTCCGCCTTTTGCTTTAGGATGGTTTCAGCGTCCAATACGGCAATCAGGGCACCCCGGCTTACCTGCTGGCCTTCTTTAACCTTGAGGTTCAGTATGCGTCCGCCCATCTCGCTGCTGGCATTCACTGCTTCATCAGCCTGGACATTGCCCTGGATTTTAATAAAATGCTCAAATTCGACAGGCATCAGCTGGGTAGTAGTAACCAGCGTTTTTGCCGTCGGGTGCTGGGTAGTGTCCAACTTGGCCAAGGCTTTTTCTATCTCAGCGATGTCGGTATTCAAGCTACGCAGCTCGCTTTGCTTTTTTTCGTACAATGCTTTCAGCTCGGTCAGGTCTGTGGGCATCGTTTCTTCCTGTCCTGAAGAACATGCGATAAGGCCTGCCGAAAAAAGAAGAACAATCGTTTTAAATGAATCGGTCCATTTCATAGTCCTGGTATTAGAGATTAGGGTGACTTTACTTAATTCCCAAAGCTTTTTGCCAATCGTTTTTTGCTACTACGAGATCGTATTCTGCATTCATCAAATTGGCCTGGGCTTCATAATATTCGCGTTCTGCTTGGATGACTTCCAAACTGGTACCTACCCCTTCCTTGAATTTGGTCTTGGCGGTTTCCAGGATCCGGGTAGCCAGGTCCAGGTTGCGCTGGGATGCTTCCAGGGATTCCCTGGCATTAGCATATTGGGTGCGGGCATTGCTTACCTCCAGGGACACCGACTGCTTAAACAGGTCGGTTTGTACCTGATTGCGGGCCAGGGTAATTTTTGCCTGATTGATTTTCGCTTTGCGGTCAAACCCGTCAAAGATGGGAACATTGAGGGTGACCCCTAAATAAGTCGAAGGGAACCAACCTGATTCCTTCCCATCAAAAAGTTTATTCCGTTGCAGCGATGCAGCGGCTGCGCCAAATCCCCGCAACGAAGGATAGTAGCCTAATTGCTGCCTTTTCACGTCCATTTCTGCCAGAGTATGCGCCGTTTCCAATACCCGGTATTCGGGTCTCTGGTTGTAATCGATGGCCAGTGCCGCCCACTCGGGCGTTGCTTTTGCTTGATCGACCAGGTCATCGAATGCATCCGAAAGGGTGATCTCCTGGTCTAAGGGAAAGGCCATCTGAAACTTCAGTAGGTTTTTACTCAGCTCGATGTAACGCTTTACATTATCGAGATTGCGTTTCAGGTTTTCCAGGGTCAACTGGATGCGGTCGACATCCATTTTCTCAATAAATCCGTTTTCGTACGTGATGCGCGTTTCATGATAGGTCTGCTCAAGGGAAGCGATGTTATTCAGCAGGATGGTCTCATTTTTGGCGGCACTCATGACCGCCAGGTATGCTGTCGTAACATTGTTTTCGAGATCACGGATGGAAACATTCTGCTGGCGGACCGCCAATTCACGAGCGAGGCGTACCGCTTTAAGCCCTAGAAAATAGGAGCCGTCAACCAGGAGCATATCCAGGTTCAAGCCGGCATTGACGTTGTTGTTCCTTCCGAACTGGGCTGGAAAACCGGCATCGGATCCGGGTAAAACTTCATTGGATGAGATCAGGTTATACGTGAGTAACCGTCCATCTACGGCCGGCCCGAGAAAATCGGGCAGAATCTGGGTTGGAATGTTGATGTAATACTGGTAATTAACACTTCCGCTAATTTTGGGAATCCCAATGGCTTTGTAAGCCGTGATCTGTTCATTGGCATCCTGGACATCCAGATTTGCCAATTGCATGGACGTGCTGTGCTCTTTCGCGTACTGGATAGCCTGATCCAGGGTGAAAGACTGGGTCTGTGCGAACAGCTGACCAGAAAGCATGACCGAACATAAAATCGGCAAAAGTGTCCGATAAAACTTAAGCTGCTTCGTTAAAATGTTCATAGAAGTGTTTTTGTAAGTGTGCATAGCCGGATTGTGATACAATACCATTCAGATGGTAGCGAAGAAAATGTTCGAACAAATCACTGGGCCGGTATTTGGCCGGGGGGAATACTTCATCATTGACAATCATCGTCGTACTCTCCACATAGATTCTTGCCAATACATCCGTATTCAGATTCGAACGGTAAAGCCCCTGGGTCTTGCCACGCTCCAGGTTGGCGCGAACGGTTTCATAGACAAAAGACTTATGGACTTCATTCCATTTACCATAAGCGGCTGAATAATATTTCTGAAGGTCGAAGAGAATTTCTGAAGGTAATTCCCTGAGGATGTTCAGCACATAGGTACCTATCTTTAAAAACTCATCGATGGCATCGGTGCTTTTGACCAGGATATCCCGTATTATCCTGGTTTCCTCATTAAGATGTGATTGCAACAGGATCCCGATGAGGTGCTCTTTATTATCAAAATGCTGGTAGAGCGTTTTTTTGGAAATTCCCAAATGGCGGGCCAGATTGTCCATGGTCACTCCCTTGATTCCCCGCTTAAGAAATAGCGTACGGGCATTATTGATGATTCTTTGCTTCAACTCCATAGTCAGAAAAACCGCGCAAAACTAGTCGAATAAACGGCCGGAAACAAAATTTGTTTCGAAAGTTTCCGATCGGAAACGCAAATGTTCGACAAATTCGGGTTTCACATCGATGAAAGGATTTTATTTAGCGAGTATGTTCCGCCATAAAGCGACCACAGGTGTATTGCAGGGTTTCTTCCAGTGGGGTGAATTGCATGCCTAGATCGCGAATGGCTTTTTGGGCATCAAACCGGTTCGTCTGCCCGGTATTACGCAGGATTTCACTGGAAACGGGATGATGCCAGAGACCCATCGCTTCCAGGGGGGCGACCACTGCCAAACCAAGACGTCGCAGCATACGGGATACTTCCCAGCGGGGAACCGGTTTATCCAGCAACCCGGCTATCCGCATGAGCAAATCCCGATAGGAGGTGTTGGTACCATTCAGAATGTAGCGTTCTTCCGTCAGATCTTCCCGCTTTAAGCCTTCCCAAACTGCAGCGACCACATCACGGACATCGACGAAGCCGGTGCCTCCCGGCGCGTAAAACCTAAGACCATGCCACACCTGACTAAACAGCTGACAAGAACTTTGATTCCAGTTACCGGTGCCGAGGACAGTGCTGGGATTAAATATGAGGCCTTCCAGACCTTCCGCAAATCCTCTCCAGACCTCTAGCTCAGCCCAATATTTGGACCAGCTGTAATTTGAGTGGTAGACCTCGTCCCGCCACTCCGCTTGTTCATCAATCAGTCCAAATTCCACATGACCGGTGGCCGCTACGGAACTCATGTAAAGCAGCCGTTTAGGACTTTCATCCTCGAGCATGATGTTGACCACATTGGCGGTTCCCTCCACATTGACGGCGTACAGTTGTGGTGCATCCTGGCGTCGGTACGACACGACTGCCGCGTTGTGGATCACGACATCAGCGGACTGGATGGCTTGCCGAAGGGAAGAAAGCTCCAAGACATCTCCGGTTATCCAGCGGATACCCGGATCGTCCAATAGGTCATTAACCAGGCTTAAATCGGACTGTGCGCGATGCATGGCTATCACCCGGATCTCCGGTTGCGCAGAAAGAAAGCGGACCAGGTGGGCGCCAAGAAATCCATTTGCTCCGGTGACTAAAACATGCTTCATAGGGAAGGAATGGTTTGATACAATGCACCATTGGATGAGGGCCCGCTGGCACCGGTGAAGGTGGGCAGGCAGTTAGCTCGATGTTCGATCCTGAGATAGCCCATCAAAGCCATCAGGATCGCTTCCTTGTATTCCAGAATCCGTGCCTCCGGGATGATCCATTCCACTTTCAATCCGGCTTTCACGGAATGCTCCATAAACCGTCTGATCAGAAAATCGTTGTATGCTCCGCCGCCGGTGATCAGGATCTTTCCGTTCACAATGCTGTAGCGGACCAGCGACCGGACCACCTCTTCGGCAATATGTTCGGTTGCCGTTGCCAGTCGATCTTCCACCGGATGGGGATCATCCAGCAAGATGCGGGTAAAGTGATCGGTCACATATTGATTGTCCAGGCTTTTGGGTGGTTCTTTTGATAAAAAATCATCCGCACTTAACCGAGCCAGCAATTCGGGAATCACTTTGCCGGACTCTGCCAGCATACCACGGTCATCGTAAGCCTTACCGACCAAGCCGGCTAATGCATTTAATAGCTGATTTGCACCAGCCAGATCCCAGGCTTTACCGGTAGAAGGGAGCGTGATATTGGCTATACCGCCCAGGTTTAAGTAGGCGACATATCCGGGGTAAAGGTAAAGATCCGCAAGATGAGCCAGCGGCGCTCCCTGACCCTCTAGGGCCAAGTCCGCACTGCGCACGTCACACATCACCGGCAATGCGCATTGGGCAGAAATTGCCGCACCATGACCAAGCTGGATCGAATAATGTGCGTCCGGCTGGTGGAATACCGTATGCCCATGGACTACTACCAGCTCCGGAATGCATCCTGTGGTTTCTGCGAATCCGGCAATTGCTTTGCCGAGCCAGGCTCCGTACTCGTAATTCCAGGAGAAAAAAGTATGCACATCTACCCGATGAACCTGCCGCAACCGATCCAGCCATTCCGCTTCATAAAATGCCTGGCCGGTAGCTACGACCTCATGGACAAAGTTACCTCCATCCGATGAAAACCGGCAAAGCGCCATATCCAGGCCATCCAGAGAACTGCCGGACATGACTCCAAGGATAAGCCGCGTTTTCGCCATGTATTATTTTATAGTCATCGTGAATTTGGATACCTCTTCGATCTGCTCTTTGGTGAGTACATTTTCAAAAGGCACCATCACATTTTTTCCATGGGTCACCTGTTCGATACGCTCTTCCAATGTTAGTTCGGATAACGTGAGGTCCTTGGCCCCATTCAGTCCAAGCTTACCATCCGGCCCATGACAAACTGCACAGTATTGCGTGAACAACTTTTTGCCCTCTTCACTTGCCGATTCAGCGTCCGGGGAGGTACTGCTGCTGGCGCTTGATGCCGTATCGTCGCTACCGGAAGCCTTATCGGATGAAGGTGCGCATGCCATCATACTTACCGCGATGAACAAAAGCGCGATTAAAATTCTAGCCATTTGATGAGTTTGCGATTAGACCAGTGAAGATACCATTTCTTCCTTTTTTCGCCGACAAGTTTAGACGATCTTGAATTACTTCAAATCTGCTTGGCGATTCAGCACGGGAAGACCGGAGTCCCTCTGAAATTTTTGCCGGGCATACCTCAGGCAACCCGCTTCCCTTCATTTTATGATTTAGACCATCGATCCTCCTGATTTTTGACACCGGAATCACGTTTGGCAAGTCGGGAGAATTTCGATAACTTGATTTCCCTTTTACCAAGCGCAAAATCGGATGCGAACGATGGTCCTTTTTTGTTGCTATTTGATCATCTCTAAAACATATTGGATATGAGTGTCGATACCAAAAACATACGCAACGTGGTCTTGCTCGGCCACTCCGGATGCGGGAAAACAACCTTGGCCGAAACCATGCTATTCGAAGGCCATGAGATCCATCGCCGGGGTACCGTGCAGGACCACAACACAACATCCGACTATTCAGACATTGAGCACCACCGGGAAAACTCATTATACTCTACCCTCATGCACCTTAACTGGAAAGACTCCAAAATCAATATCATCGACACCCCCGGGCTGGATGATTTCTGCGGCGAAGTCATCTCCTCCCTGAAGGTTGCCAGTACCGGTGTCATGGTTCTCAACGGGGCGCACGGCGTTGAAGTTGGAACGGAAATCATCTGGGAGTACATTGAAAAATTTCAAACGCCGACCATTTTCGTGATCAATCAGATGGATCATGAAAAATGTGATTACGACAACACCCTTGAACAAGCGCAAAATCGGTTTGGCAGTAAAGTATTTCCAATCCAATATCCACTAAACCAAGGCAAGGATTTCAACGCGATTGTCGATATCCTGCGCATGACCGTTTACGAATTTCCTCCGGAAGGCGGCAAACCGGAAAAAGTAGACATCCCTGCCGACGAAATGGCCCGTGCCCAGGAACTGCACAATCAATTGGTGGAAATCGCAGCGGAAAACGACGAAGGATTGATGGAAATCTTTTTTGACAAAGGCTCCCTCACCGAAGAAGAATTAACCAAAGGTTTAAAAATAGCCATTGCTGCCGGCGATTTCTGCCCGGCATTTGTTGCCTCTGCCCAAAAGGATATGGGTTCGGGCAGGATCCTTGGATTCATTAATGATATTTGCCCTAATCCTGCAGAACGTCCTCCGGTAGCGCTGTCTGACGGAACGACCCTGGCCTGTGACTCCTCCAAGCCCACTACCTTATTTATTTATAAAACGGTCCACGAGCCCCGGATAGGCATGGTTTCCTACTTTAAGGTGTACAGCGGAGAATTAAAAAGCAGCGATGAATTGATCAACGCCCAGACCGGTGCACACGAACGGTTCAGTCAGATACTGGTTGCCAATGGTAAAAACCGTTCCCAGGTAGACGGCTTAAAGGCCGGCGATCTGGGTGCCGCTGTAAAGCTCAAAGACAGCCACACCAATCAAACGCTAAATACCAAGGGAACAGATTTGGTTATCGCTCCCATAGATTTCCCGACCTCCCGGATACGGACTGCTATTACCACGCAGAATAAGACGGATCTGGAAAAAATGGTCAAAGCATTGCACATGATCGAGGAGGAAGATCCCACTTTGCATTCGGAGAATTCGGTCGAACTTAAGCAACTCATCCTCTATGGGCAGGGTCAGTTGCACTTTGATGTGGTAAAAAGTCGCATCCAGGAAGAATTTGGAGTGACCATGGAATTTGAGAAGCCCCGTATTCCGTACCGCGAGACCATTACCAGAGCTTCCAATGACTCTTACCGGCATAAAAAACAATCCGGTGGCGCAGGTCAGTTTGCCGAAGTACACATGCGGATAGAGCCGTATTTTGAAGGGATGCCTGATCCAAGTGGATTATCGGTGCGGAATACCGACCTGACCGACCTGCCGTGGGGAGGCAAACTGGCATTCCTGTGGTGCATCGTCGGCGGTTCGATTGATGCCAAATTTGCCAGCGCCATCAAAAAAGGCGTCATGCAGAAAATGGAAGAAGGTCCATTAACCGGATCGTATTGTCGCGATATCCGCGTATCCATTTTTGATGGAAAAATGCACCCCGTGGACTCCAACGATATGGCTTTCCAGATTGCCGGCAGTATGGTCTTCCGCAATGCATTCAAGCAAGCGGGAGCGCAAATTCTGGAACCGATTTACAATGTGGAAATCCTGTGTCCCGAAGAATCCATGGGAGATATTATGGGCGATCTGCAAACCCGGAGAGCCATGATCATGGGTATGGACAGCGACGGTCATTATCAGAAAATCATCGCCAAGGTGCCTGAAGCGGAAATGTATATGTATTCTTCAACACTGCGCAGCTTATCCCAGGGACGGGCAAAATTTACGCGCGAATTTGCTGAGTACAATGCGGTCACTCCAGACATCCAGCAGCACCTCATCGATGCTTACCAAGCCGAAGAGGTGGAAGGTTAAGCTTAAAAATCGAACTTTCATCCATACGAAAAGCGCCTGACCCCAGGCGCTTTTTTATTTTGTGGCATGTTTAAAGTTGAATCACTGCACGTCTATCCGGTCAAGGGTCTTGCCGGTACTTCTCTGCTATCGGCAATTCCCGAACCGCGCGGCTTCCGCTACGATCGCCGTTGGATGCTGGTGGATCCCCTTGGCGGATTTATCAGTCAACGTGAATACCCATCCCTGGCTAAGTGGGAGGCTTCTGTCGATGATGATCACCTGTGCATCAGCCATCGGCAAGATTCGGGCATACGGCTGGAAATCAGCCTGGACCACTGGGATCACCAACCCCGTATACCGGTTACCATCTGGAAGGATACTGTCCTTGCCCATACCAGTTCCACATTTGTCAATGAGTGGCTGACAAAAAATCTTGAATTCCAGTGTCAGCTTGTCCACATGGGAGGGAATTCACACCGGGCGATAGACCCTGCGTATGCAGTTCCAGGTGAGGAGGTCAGTTTTGCAGATGGATATCCGTACCTGATCACGACTACTGCATCACTCGCTGATTTGTCCGGTCGGATGGAGGAAAATCTGATCATGCGCCGCTTTCGGCCCAATATTGTGATCGGTAGCAATCATCCATTCGCAGAAGACCAATGGCAACGGATCCGGATCGGCGATCATCTTCTTCGGCTTCCAAAGCCCTGTGCACGGTGCCAGGTCATCACCATAGATCCTGAAACTACAGCAATCAATCCAGCCGTCCTTACGAGTTTGGCCGGATTCCGGAAAGAAGGTAATAAAGTCCTATTTGGAATGAACGCGTGTTGGGAATCCGGGTCCGGGGCAATCCGTGTTGGGGACCCAGTTCATGTATAATTAATACTACCACGGATAAATTCGGCGCTGCATGGATTTTTATAAAAACATCGAAAAGCGGTTAGAGCAACCCGGGTTGGTAGAAAAATTAGCTGGGCTATCCGGATCGGAACTCAATTCATTACTCATGGAGGTTTTCCGGCTACAATCAGAACAAGTCAAGGCACCTGCCCTGGTAGCGCAATTAATCAATAACCGGTTTACCATGCCCGCTTCCATTGACCCCCTGCGCCTCCGGGAACTGGAAATCGAATACCTCACTGCCTGTAAAAATGCCGGATTTGAACCGGTGCAGCTGGGACCTTTAGCACCTCTGGGAAGTTGTTCGGCAACGGCTCCGGTGTCGCAGTTGACCATAATGCCTGCCCTGCGAAATACGGAAGTAGTATCCGATATAACCAATATCCTCGCTATTTTGATTTCCCGCGACGCGCGTAGCAATCCTGAAAAAACGGAGGTAATCCGATATGCCGCTACGCAGCGTCAGGTTCGAGGTCAGGCTTTTGACCGGCCGGGATTTTCAGCCCATTTTTCCATCATCGGGATGGCTACCGGAGGATGGGACCAGGGTGACCAGACGTTTGAGTCGGAAGCATTTACAAATCATGTAATGACCCACCTCCATTTGCTGCAATCCCGTTTCGCCAACGGAAAATTCAGCATCAACCTCTATTGGCGCAATGCAAATGAAACCATGCGAAATAAGGTCCTAAGCACTCTGGGGGCCCTATCGTCCCGGGCTGAGGTGGTACAACATCACGATGATGGCGCCTTCTCCTATTACCCCCTGGTACAGTTTAAAATCATGGTTGAACTGGCCGGTCATACCTGGGAACTTGCAGATGGCGGATTAGTACCCTGGACACAAGTTATCATCCCTAACCGAAAACACCGGTTGATGATTAGCGGCGCCGGGCTGGATATGATCCTGCATGCTGACAAATCCTGAACCTGCTTTCTTACCCTATGAATTGGTGGCTACACCGAATAAGCCGGCAGTTATCTGTACTATTCCTACAAACGATAAACCGGTCTGATGCCCTGACCTGCTGACGACATACCTGGTGACAAAGGATTTTTGCGACCAATTGGACGGGTGATCGTGAAAAAGACAAAATTTTCTAATTTTAGAGTAAGAAAACGATTGCGCCATGTCGGAAAATTATAAAGAAACCGTCTCCCCTCACGAAATGGAAGAACTCTGGGAACAAGATTTGCTCCAGCGCTATCCTACGGAAAATACCAAAGCCAAAGCCGACTACCGCAACTATGAAAGTCCTGCACGCGATACCGTTCGAGAGTTCTACCGGATGAACCATACGTATCAAACGTATGAATTTGTCCGTCAAAAAGAACAGGAATTTCTTGCTTTCAACCGGCGGGAAATGTCGCTCTGGGATGCGGTAGATTACCTGAATACCCTGATCGATGATTCGGATCCGGATATCGACCTGGACCAGACGCAACATTTGCTGCAGACCGCCGAAGCAATTCGGGCTGATGGACATCCGGATTGGTTCGTATTAACGGGATTCCTGCATGACCTGGGTAAAGTGCTCTGCCTTTTTGGCGAGCCTCAATGGGCTGTTGTCGGCGATACATTTCCCGTGGGATGCGCCTACTCCGATAAAATCGTATACCCGGAATTTTTCACCGCCAATCCCGACTACTACGATGAACGATACAATTCGACGTATGGCGTTTATGCACCCAATTGTGGATTGCGCAATGTGCATTTATCCTGGGGCCACGATGAATACCTGTACCACATCATGAAAGACTACCTTCCGGAGCCAGCTCTGTACATGATCCGCTACCACTCATTCTATGCGCAACACCGGGAAGAGGCTTATAATCATCTGATGGACGATCACGACCGGGAGCTTTTTAAATGGGTCCGTGCATTTAATCCCTATGACCTGTACTCCAAATCACCTTCTCCACCCGACGTCAAAAAATTAAGGCCTTATTACGAAGACCTTGCCGCAAAATACTTGCCGGATACCCTCAGATTTTAGGTTCTAGTCACCTGGCGGGAAGAGCTGCCCCTGGATGGCCGGCTATTTCGAATCCAGTAAATCATTGTGTCACTACATAGACAGCATATGCAGCGTTTTGTCCAAAAAACCATAATTGTAACGGGCGGTGGCGGTGTTCTCGGAGGACATATGGCCCAGGCTTTTGCCATGGAGGGCGCTCACGTGATTCTGCTCGGGAGAACCCTTGATTCGCTTCGGGATCGCCAGACCACCATTGAAAAAAGCGGAGGTCAGTGTTCGATCCATGCTGCTGATGTATTGGATAAGTCTTCTTTGATAGCGGTCAGGGAAGAAGTGCTTGACCGGCATGGAAGCATCGATGTTCTGATCAATGCAGCTGGTGGCAACTTACCCGGGGCAACCGTACCTCCGGATAAGACCATATTTGATGTTTCAATTGAAGATTTCAGCCGGGTTACCGACATAAACCTGATGGGAACGGTGATACCATCCCTGATATTCGGTACTTCTATGGCCTCTGCCAGCCTGGGTGCCATTCTGAACATTTCGTCTATGGCGGTGGATCGGGTTATCACCAGAGTCGCCGGCTATTCGGCAGCCAAAGCGGCTATGGAAAACTTTACGCGCTGGATGGCCGTAGAATTAGCGCTTAAGTTTGGGGAAGGGATCCGGGTAAATGCATTGGCTCCAGGATTTTTTATTGGGAATCAGAACCGGTCTTTACTGACCAATCCGGATGGAAGTTATACAGCGCGTGGCCAGTTGATTATCCAGGGCACACCGATGCGCCGGTTTGGTCACGCCGATGAATTAAACGAAGCCGCTCTATTCCTGTGCGGTCCGGGGGCCCGCTTCATCACCGGAGTCGTTCTACCGGTTGATGGCGGGTTCAGCGCATTCAGTGGCGTCTAATCAACGTATAAACAGCAACAGCCATGACCCTAACCATCGCAACATTTCTGGGCTTTACTGCCTTTGTAGCCCTCTACGTCTGGTGGCGTTTACGTAATGAAAACCTAAGCTCAAAAGACGGTTATTTCCTGGGCGGAAGAAGTCTTACCGGGGTCGTGATCGCGGGATCCATGCTGCTTACGAATATTTCCACCGAACATCTGATCGGAATGAACGGCAGTTCGTATAAAAATGGGTTCATCATCATTGCCTGGGAAGTCACTTCCGCACTTGCCCTGGTCATAGCAGCCCTGTATTTTGTGCCGCGCTATTTGCGTATGGGGTTGACTACAATACCCGAATACCTGGAATACCGCTTCGATGGCTTAACCCGTACCCTGGTGGCTTTCTTTCTGATGCTTTCTTTCATAGTAACCCTGCTGCCAATTGTGCTTTATACCGGAGCGATCAATATCGAAAGTCTTTTTGACTTGAGTGAACAGTTACATCTCTCCCGCAGTGAGGCGCTATGGTATACCGTTATCCTTATAGGTATTATCGGCAGCGTATATGCTATTTTCGGCGGACTCAAAGCGGTAGCTTTTTCCGATACACTCAATGGATATGGATTGTTTATCGGCGGCCTGGCCATCCCGGTATTCGCACTATGGGCTATCGGCGACGGGAATTTATTCTCAGGCCTACGTAAAGTTTATGAGGCTGTTCCGGAGCGATTTAACGTGATTGGGTCCAAAGACTCGGTTTTGCCTTTTGGGACCTTATTTACCGGACTGATCATCAACCAATTGTACTTCTGGTGCATGAACCAGGTGATCATCCAGCGCGCTTTGGGTGCAAAAAATCTGGTGGAAGCACAAAAGGGTTTGTTGCTTACGGGACTCTATAAGATCCTGATTCCCGTCATTATTGTATTGCCGGGGGTGATCGGATTCTATTATTTCGGGGATCAATTTTTTGACCACCAGGATACAGTTTATCCCGAATTGGTAAAAAAAGTAATGCCGGTAGCCTTTACAGGATTCTTTGCCGCCGTCGTTTTAGGGGCTGTGTTAAGTACCTTTAACAGTGTACTAAATAGTGCTGCCACTATCTTCAGTAACGGAATTTACAAAAGGCATATCCGGAAAGACGCGAATGACGGGCAACTGGTGCGGGTTGGCAAACTGGTGTCTGTAATCATGGCTGTCTTCGCCATTGTCGTTGCACCCTGGGTGGCCAATGCACCTGATGGGCTCTATCAATTGCTGCAACAACTCAATGGCATTTTCTTTATCCCGATTGCCAGCATCATCCTGGCCGGTTTTTTCCTTCCCGGCGTGTCAGCAGTTGCGGCTCGATCCGCCCTGTTGACCGGTTTGGCTTTTTATCTGATCACGACATTCATCTGGCCGGTCAATCTGCACTTTATCCACCTGTGGGGTATTGAGTTCTTACTCAATGTTATCGTGATGCTTGGAGTTTCTTATTATTTCCCGGTGACGCATCGGTTTCGGGAAGAAGATCATCATGCAGTTGAAATGAAATCATGGAAACATGCTCCTGCATTCAGCGGCTTCCTGGTCGTAGCAACAGTCGCCATTTACATTTGGCTTTCGCGGTGATGATGTTTATGGCAGGACCTCCTCAGTCAGCACCCGGACTTAAAGCGAGATCATCCGGTCATTTTACTGCTTCTCATGAAATACGATTCGATATACGATGGCGGCAGTATCTACCGGATGTGGTGGAATGCTGATCTTTAAGCCATTATCACTCCACTCCCAGGTTACCGGTTCCTGTGAACCTATTAATTCAATCTGCTCGATGTTTTTTGTTGTCCGGACCTTATTGAGCGCCGTCAGATGAACTGTATCGGCAGGTGCCCCTAAAACCATGGCATAAAGATTTCTTCCTTTGGTGGTGTAACGAATGTCCTGATTGGTGTACCGTATTTTTAAGAAGGCCTGATGCTCAGCAAATCCACCTTCCGGTTCCACCGTAGGACCTTCTCCATAGGTGATCCAGGGACGGGTTTTATAAATCGCTTCCCCATAACGCTCCAGCCATGCGCCGATCCCCAACAAAGTTTCCTGCTGATCATCCGGAATAATTCCATCTGCCCGCGGTGAAATATTCAAAAGCAAGACCCCATTTTTACTGACGATATCAATAAGGACACGGATCAGTTCCGCTGCCGGTTTGATTTGCAGTCCTTCCGTATAACACCAGCTACCGGTACTGATCGTCTCATCCGTCATCCAGACTGCAGTGTCCATCTGGCTTTTTCGTGATTTTTCGAAATCGTCGATCGTAAATGAAAGGGGAAGGTCATCCTGCTTACGTACAAGCACAACTTCCTTGTCCCAGGCTGCTGCCTGATTGAGGTAATACGCACAAAAGCGCTGCCGGTATATTTCAGGTATCTGATCCAACCAGGAATCAAACCACATGATGTCCGGCTGGTAGTTGTCAACAACCTCTTTTAATTTACCCAGCCAAACCTCCTCCAGCCATTGCTCCTCCGGAATATTCCCGTATAGATACTTAAGCTTGTCGTCGTCAGAAGCAGGACCGGTGCCTGCTAAAAACGGATAATGACTGTTGGGGTAAGGATTTGGCTTCGCCAGCTCCTCTTCCTGGTTTACGCCTCTATAGCGTTGCAGGTTACGCGCATGATGGAAGGTCGTGATAAACTTGAGGCCATGTTGTCGGGCCTCTGAGGCCAGTTCTCCGGCTACATCCCGATGAGGTCCTTCATTCATGCTATTCCACGGCGTCACCCTGGAAGCCCACATCGAAAATCCATCGTGATGTTCGGCCACCGGTCCGATGAACCGGGCACCAGCTTTCTGAAATAGTTGAACCCATGCTTTGGGATCAAAGTGCTCGGCTTTAAACTCCGGTACAAAATCATGGTAATTGAAGTTTTCTACCGGTCCATACATCTCAAGATGGTGCGCGTTTTCGCGGGTACCCGGTAAATACATCTGGCGGGGATACCACTCACTTCCAAAAGCGGGAACGGTGTAGACACCCCAGTGAAAATAAATCCCCAGTTTCGCATTCCGAAACCATTCCGGAGCGGCCTGGTGCTTTTCCAAAGATTCCCAGTTCTCCGCATAGGGCATATCATGCCGGTTATCTCCTTCCTGACAACCAGAGAGCAATACCCCTGCAAAGATCATCCAACACCAATATTTAATGCGCACCTGATTAGCTTTTGGCTGAAGTCCAATTTAATACATTTGTTTATCCTTTTTTGCATCCCATTCCTTGAACAAAGGCAGAGCCAATGCCCTTCCCAGGGATTCCGTTGGCAAATGACGATCTCCGGGAAGCAATTGAATTTCCCGATAGATGTAGTCGTCGTCAAATCCTGCGACTGAAGCATCATTCCGGTCTGCAGCATAGACCAATCGCGCCGGCCGTGCCCAGTAGATCGCCCCCAGACACATGGGGCATGGTTCGCAAGTGGTATAAATGGTGCATTCCGTCAGTTGATAACTTTCGAGGTGGGCGCAGGCTTCGCGTATGGCAACAATTTCTGCGTGGGCCGTAGGATCGTTGTGGGACGTTACACGGTTCATACCATGTCCGATAATCGATCCCTGATGAACCACAATGGCGCCGAATGGCCCTCCGATATTCAGGATCATGCCCCGGCGGGCAAGCGCAATGGCCTCCTGCATAAATTCGACATCCTGTTGATTGATGGACATGGATTGCTGATTTTGTTGAAAAAATGGATCCGTTAAGGATCGATAAGGTACGAAGAATAAGTTGAGCCCAACTTTCATCGATTTTCTATATTTATTCGCTCTCCGGGAGAAATCCGGCTTTTTTAACCTCTTTAGTCTCTGAAAATGCACTACAGATTAACCTTGCTAATGGTTTTCGCCATTCCTTATTTTTCGATGGCCCAAACAGCCGATTCGACGGCTACCGACTCCAGTATTGTGAAAAAAGCAACCAAAGAACTACCGCTGGAGCCGACCCGAACTTTGCATCTAAAAACCGATGAAGGCACCTGGATGAGTTTGGATGTTAGTCCTGACGGAAAATTCATCTATTTCGACTTGCTTGGAGACATTTACCGTCTGCCGATAACCGGAGGAACTGCGGAACCGGTCCGTTCCGGAATGGCCTTTGAAACCCATCCTCGCATCAGCCCGGATGGTAAGTCCATGGTTTTTACCTCTGACAAAAGCGGTGCCGATAACATATGGATCATGGACCTGGAATCAAAGGATGAAACGCAGATTACCAAGGACACCGATCAGAATTACGAGAGCGCAGACTGGACTCCGGACAGTAAATACATAGCAGTAGCAAAAGGAGGACGCAACTGGAAATTATACCTCTATCACCATGAAGGTGGCGGAGGCATCCAACTGGTTGACAAACCGGATAATCTTAAGATTTCCGAACCAACATTTGCCCCTGACGGCAAATTGGTCTGGTTTTCCCAACGCAATTCAGCCTGGAACTACAATGCGCAATTGCCCCAGTACCAGCTAGGCACTTACAACCTGGAAACGGGCGAAATGACGCGTCACACCGGAAGGTACGGATCCGCCTTTGCTCCTACGCTGTCCCCGGACGGGAAATGGCTGGTCTACGGCTCACGGTACAATACCGAAACGGGGTTGGTGAAGCGGAACCTTTCAACAGGTGATGAATCCTGGCTTGCTTATCCGGTTCAACGTGACGAACAAGAGTCCATCGCGCCACTTGGCGTTCTGCCAGGTATGGCTTTCACGCCGGACAGCAAATACCTGATCGCTTCCTACGGAGGTAAAATCCACCAAATACCCATCGAAGGCGGTGCGGCGACTGATATTCCATTTATGGTTGATAGCGATCTCGATTTCGGTCCTCAGGTACATTTCAATTATCCCATCAAGGATGACTCTCTGATGGTTGTTAACCAGATCAGGGATCCTGCGTTATCTCCCGACGGCAGCAAACTCGCATTTACTGCATTAAATCGTTTGTATGTCATGGATTTCCCTGACGGCACCCCACAGCGGGTGACCAATCTCCAGGTAACCGAAGCAATGCCTGCCTGGTCCCCGGACAGCAAGACCATTGCATTCAGTACCTGGGAAGGAAATGCAGGGCATATCTATACGATTTCCGCTTCAGGAGGCGCGGCCAGCCAGATAACCAATCAGTCAGGACTCTACACCGATCTGGCGTGGGATGGCCATACAAACCGCATTGCCTTTATTTATGGCCCGGCCCGGTCATATGTTCAGTCCATCGGACCGGTTGCCTTTGGCGCAAGTGAAGCCATTGCTTGGGTGCCCGCTTCCGGTGGTCCTGTCACCATCATCAAACAAGCGAATGGCCGAAGCAGGCCTCATTTCGTCAAGAGCAATGATCGTGTTTACCTCTTTAAGGAGAGTGAAGGCCTCCTGTCCATGCGCTGGGATGGCACCGATGAAAAAACATTGGTTAAAGTGACCGGCATTACCACCTTCCCGGCCTTACTGGAAGAAGATTGCCTCTTAACGGCCACGGCGACAGAACCTGAGCGCAAACCATCCAGTGCGGAATTGATTTTGATGGCTCCGGAAGGCGACCAGGCGCTGGCAAAGATCAATAATGACATCTATGTCATCACCATCCCTCCGGTGTTGGGCGAAACACCAAAAATCAGTGTGTCCAATCCGGATAATGCTGCATTTCCTTCGATGAAACTTACTGAGTTGGGAGGCGAATTTCCACTCTGGACAGCGGATGCTACTGAAGTTCACTTCACCCTGGGTAATGCCTATTTTCGCTATAACCTGGCCGAAGCCAAGACTTTAAAAGAAACATTGGAAAAAGAAAAGAAAGAAAAAGAGAAGGCTAAAGCTGCCGGAGAGAAAAAAGAGGAAGAGGATAAATCCGAAGAAAAGAAAGAAGAAAAGAAATACAAACCCCAGGAAATGCGCATCAAAGTGATGGTGCCTAAAGACATTCCTCATGGCCGTGTTTTGCTAAAAGGGGCACGGATTATAACCATGAATGGCGATGAGATCCTGACGCGGGGAGATGTATACATCGAAAATGCCCGCATCGTGCAGGTTGGTAAATCAGGGACGCTTAAAGTCCCTGACGGGACAAAGGTGATGGACATGAAAGGCAAAACCATCATACCCGGGTTTGTGGACACGCATGCACATATGTGGCCTGCCTGGGGCATCCATAAGAAGCAAGTATGGAATTATGCGGCTAATTTGGCTTATGGCGTAACGACCACGAGAGACCCACAAACGGCAACAACCGATGTCTTAACCTATTCCGATATGGTGGATGCCGGCATGATGTTAGGTCCTCGTGTCTATTCCACCGGCCCTGGTGTGGGCTTTTGGGCTTACCGGATCACCAGCCTTGATCATGCCCGCAATATCCTCAAGCAGTATTCGGATTATTACCACACCCAATACATAAAAATGTATCTGGTCGGTAACCGGCAGCATCGCCAATGGATTATTCAGGCTGCAAAAGAACAAGGCATTATGCCCACCACTGAGGGCGGTCTTGACTTTAAGCTGAATATGACCCAACTGCTGGATGGGTACCCCGGGCACGAACACTCTTTCCCCATATACCCCATCTACAACGATGTGGTTCAGATGGTCGCCCAATCGCATATGGCTTATACCCCAACCTTGTTGGTTGCATATGGTGGGCCCTGGGCCGAGAACTATTATTACGCGACGGAAAATGTGCAGGGTAATGCAAAATTAAACTACTTCACTCCGAAAGAAGAATTGGATGATAAGTCCCGGCGCCGCCCGGGATGGTTTATGAAAGAAGAGCATATCTTCCCACGTCATGCCGAGTTTGTGAATCACCTGGTTCAGGCTGGAGGGTTGTCGGGCATCGGTTCTCATGGCCAGCTAGAAGGCCAGGGCTATCATTGGGAACTGTGGTCCGTGGCCAGCGGTGGTATTTCGAACCACAATGCGCTAAAGGTAGCTACCATCCTCGGTGCCCGTGCATTGGGCCTCGATCAGGAGGTCGGTAGTATTGAACCCGGTAAATTGGCAGATCTAGTCATCCTGAATGGCAATCCACTGGAAAATATTCGCCAAACCAACACGGTTGCCTATGTGATGAAAAACGGAAGGCTCTATAATGCAGACAACCTGGCTGAAGTATATCCGGATCCAAAATCTGCTCCGGTATTCGACTGGCAGGGAGGTAACCCAGAAACGAGCCTGCCTGGCATTAAGCCTGGTAGCGGGAAAAATTAATTGTGATCATCAAATTGTTAAAATATACTTAAACCGGCAAACCATTCGTTCGCTTTTGAGTTAACTATCACAACTTTAACCTATTAACAAAAGAAATGAACATGAAGAAATTTGCCTATCTATTTGCGTTGGCTCTGATGGCCTACCTCACACCAGTTCAAGCACAGGACAAACCGATGCCCAGCCCAACATCAAAAGTTGAACAGAAAGCTGGAACAACGGACATTACCATCGAGTATTCCCGCCCAGGAGTTAAAGACCGTAAGGTCTTCGCTGCAGATGGTCTGGTACCTTATGGCAAGCTGTGGCGTACCGGCGCAAATGGTGCCACCAAAATTACCTTCAGCAAAGATGTTATGGTAGAAGGTAAGTCATTGCCGGCAGGATCCTATGCCATCCTAACCAGCCCGACGGCGTCCGAGTGGACCGTTAATTTCTACAAATTCAATGAAAGCGGTTTTAACGCTTACATGGAGAAAACGCCGGATTTAAGCGTTATGGTTAAGCCGGAAATGTTAAATCTCGCATGCGAAAGCTTTTTGATCACATTGAATGATTTGCGGGACGATTCAGCGACCCTGCAATTCATCTGGGACAAGACCGTCGTTCCGGTTAAACTGGGACTGAAATAAAAATCGATTTTTTCGAAATGAATAATCATTGGGCTACCGGATCCGTTTCCAGTAGCCCAATGTGTTTTTTATGACCTACCTTTCGGTGATAAACTGCAATTAATTCCCAGCCATTATGATCCTTGGTTTTGATGCCAAACGTTTGTTTCACAACACCAGCGGATTGGGTAATTACAGCCGAACCCTACTGCGTGACTTAAGTGTTTACCACCCTGAAAACAGTTACCATTTGTTTACCCCTTCGATGGCTAATCACCAGTGGGTACAGCCTTTTTTACAGCCTCCTTTCCAGTCACATTATCCGGAAAGAAAGACCTGGTGGTGGCGTTCATTTACCCTACCCTCCAGCTTTCCGCCCGATTTACAGGTTTACCATGGATTAAGCCACGAGCTGCCATTTACCATCCACCAGAGCAGCGTGAAAAAAATTGTAACCATTCACGATTTGATCTACCGGCATTTCCCCCAGGATTTTCCACTACCGGACCGGATCACCTACGAACGTAAAATACAGTATGCGCTTAAAACAGCCGACTATGTGGTCGCAATCAGCGAACATACCCGTCAGGATGTCCTGGCCCATTTTCCCGTCTCACCCGATCGAGTACGGGTCATCCATCAATCCGTACTACCTCTATTCAGGGATGCCCCGTCGCCGGACCTGGTAGCAAAAGCCCGGCGACATTACCAGTTACCAGAAATGTATCTGCTTTATGTCGGTGCCCTTTCCCACCGAAAAAATGCACTCCTGATGCTGCAGGCATTGTCGGCAAACCGGAATCTGGATATCCCCATGGTAATCGTAGGTAAAGGCAAGCACTACGAACACAAATGCAGAAAATATGTTTCTGATCATAAGTTGGATAATCGGGTCATCTGGTTGGGCCACGTAGCCCCTGATCAGGTCCCCCTTTTGATGAAGGGCGCATCAGCAGTGATCTACCCTTCCCTTTACGAGGGTTTTGGACTTCCGGTATTGGAGAGCATTATGTTGGATGTTCCGGTAGTAACTACCCGGGAGAGTGCACTGACGGAAGCAGGGGGAGATCTGGCCTATTATATTAGTGGCAGAGATCCCGGAGAACTCGCTGAGGTAACCTTGAAAGCGGTGTCTTCAAACCGTACGGAAGATTATAACGAACGGAAATTGAGGCACTTGGCCCAATTTGATGCAGCTAAAGTAGCCGGTCAGTGGAGCCATCTTTACCAACAGGTAATTGACGATTAACTGCTGAACTTCGTATCTTGCGCCATCTTTGTTAAAAACCGTTGATATTAAAAAATATAATATGCAAACCGTAGAACAAAAACCGGCTTATAAAGTAAAAGACCTGACCCTGGCAAGTTGGGGTCGGAAAGAAATCGAGCTTGCCGAGGCGGAAATGCCCGGATTAATTTCACTTAGAGAAGAATTCGGAGCAAGTAAACCACTGACCGGGGCACGCATTGCCGGCTGTCTGCATATGACCATCCAGACAGCAGTACTCATCGAGACGCTGGTTGAGCTTGGTGCTGAGGTTAGCTGGTCATCCTGCAACATCTTCAGTACCCAGGATCATGCTGCAGCCGCTATTGCTGCGACCGGCATTCCTGTTTTTGCCTGGAAAGGTATGACCGAGGAAGAATACGAATGGTGTATTGAACAGACCCTATTCGCTTTCAAGGATGGCAAACCGCTCAATATGATACTTGATGACGGAGGAGACCTGACCAATATCGTTCTGGACCGCTATCCTGAACTGGTTCAACATATCCGGGGAATCAGTGAAGAAACCACCACAGGTGTCCATCGCCTCTATGAGCGCGAAAAGAAAGGAACCCTATCCATGCCTGCAATCAATGTCAACGACAGCGTCACCAAGTCAAAGTTTGATAACAAATACGGATGTCGCGAAAGTGCTGTGGATGCTATCCGCCGGGCTACCGACATTATGATGGCTGGTAAAGTAGCGGTTGTGGCAGGATACGGCGACGTCGGCAAAGGCACAGCAGCTTCCCTTCGTGGAGCCGGTTGCCGCGTTATTGTCACCGAAATCGACCCCATCTGTGCTTTGCAAGCAGCTATGGATGGCTATGAAGTAAAGAAAATGGTCAATGCCGCCCCGGAAGCCAACATCATCATCACCGCAACCGGTTGTAAAAAAGTGTTGGCTGAAGAGCATTTCCGTCTCCTGAAAGATAAGACCATCGTATGCAACATTGGCCATTTCGACAATGAGCTGGATATGGCCTGGTTGAACAAAAACTACGGTAAAACAAAGGATACCATCAAACCGCAAGTTGACAAGTATACCATTGATGGAAATGACATTATCGTATTGGCCGAAGGACGTCTGGTAAATCTGGGTTGCGCTACCGGCCACCCCAGTTTCGTTATGTCCAACTCCTTTACCAATCAGGTACTGGCTCAAATGGAGCTTTGGAATAACCACGATCAGTATGAAAACAAGGTATACACCCTTCCCAAGCACCTGGACGAGAAAGTAGCTAATCTGCATCTTGCCAAAATAGGTGTAGAGTTGGATGTACTTAGTACAGACCAGGCTGAATACATCGGAGTTACACCCGAAGGCCCCTTTAAGCCCGACTATTACCGCTATTGAAAAGCTTTCAAGCCGGCGAAACCAGAGCAATGCCAGTTCCTGGTTTCGCCGGTCTTCATATTTTGAAATGGAATTCGTGTGGAAAGTGCTTTCTTGTTTTACCTACGATTAGGTCTTGATCACATCGCGGATGTCCATGCCTACGACCACATTGTTTTTATTGTTGCGCTTTGCGCCATATACAGCCTGAATCAGTGGAGGCAAGTTGCCATTCTGGTAACCGCCTTTACCATTGGTCACTCCATTACCCTGGCATTGGCAGCCCTCAGCGTTATCAAGGTCCCCAGCGCGTTGATCGAGTTTCTAATCCCGGTTACCATATTTATTACCAGTGCTTACAATATTGCCAGAAAGCCAAGCACCCAGGACAATCACCGGATCACTCTTAACTATTTTATGGCCTTGTTTTTCGGACTCATACATGGCATGGGATTTTCCAACTACTTCAGAAGCCTGATGGGCCGGGAGGAAAGTGTGGTCAAACCATTATTCGCCTTTAACCTCGGCATTGAAGCAGGTCAATTGATGATCGTCAGTGTCATCCTGCTCTTGTCTTATCTATTCCTCAACCGCCTGCAGGTAAACAAAAAGGACTGGACGCAGGTGATCTCCGGGGCAACGGCAGGCATTGCTTTTATTCTGATGTTGGAAACCTTTGAAGCTTTAATAGGAAACTAATTTTTAAGTGGGAAACTTAATAGGTATATGAACTTGCCTTTACTATTAATCGGTGTCATCGCCGGATGGTGGATTCCGGGTGAATTTTCCGAGGCGACCTTCCACGATCTGCACATTTCCAAGACTGAATTGGCTTATAATCCGGAGGATCAAGCCATTCAAATGAGTCTCCACATCTTTACAGACGATTTGGAGCGGGGCATCGAGGCCATGAATGGCGCTACAGATCTGAAGATCTCCACCGAACATGAAAAGGAGGAGGCTACCCAGTGGATTTACGATTATCTGTCTACCCACCTCCAGCTCACGATAGACGGTGAGCGACGAGCTTTCGACTGGGTAGGCAAAGAGCCCACCCCGGACTACCAGGCTGTATGGATTTACCTGGAAATTCCCGGGATCCCCGCCGTACAGGATTTAGAAGTACGTTATGATGTGTTGATGGAGTTGTACGATGACCAGCGCAATATTCTGATGGTCATGGATCCGCAGGGCAAACGCACCTATCATTTATTTGAACCGAAACAAAAGACGGTCGAAATCCATTTTTGACATGTTTAAGAAAATATTCATATTCCCTATCCGCATGTATCAATTGCTGATATCTCCCTGGCTGGGTCAAAACTGCAGGTATACGCCTACGTGTTCTCATTATGCCGTGGAGGCCATTCAGGAGTGGGGTGTATTTAAAGGCATCTGGCTAGGGATGAAGCGGATATCGAGGTGTCATCCATGGGGTGGTCACGGGTATGACCCGGTACCAAAAAAAGAAGGTGCAGCTACTTCAAGCCGCACCTTTAACGCCCAAAGAGATGATGATAACCGCTTATAAAAGTGCTAGGGTTATTTCATTTATCTGCACCTCCTTACTGGAGGATCAGTTCTTTTTCTTCGATCAACTTCCGCAGGTTGATCAGTGCATAGCGCATCCGGCCCAAGGCTGTGTTGATGCTTACCCGGGTCAGTGAGGCGATTTCCTTAAAACTCATGTCAGCATAGTGGCGTAAGATGACCACTTCCCTTTGCTCATCAGGTAACAGATCGATCAACTTACGCACCTTATCATTGGTCTGCGTCTGGATCATGCTCTGTTCCATGTTGGAATCGCTTGCAGGTATTACGTCAAAAATGTCAAATTCGTCTGACAGTGAAACATTGGTTCTCCGCTTGGATCTTCTGAATTGATCCACGCACATGTTGTACGAGATACGCATTGCCCACTGCAGGAATTTACCTTCGTGGTTGTATTTACCTCTACGAATGGTATCAATGATCTTGATAAACACTTCCTGAAAGATATCTTCGGCTTGCTCAGAATCTTTCACGAACAGGTAAATCGACGTGTAAATTTTGGTCTTGTGTCGGTTGAGTAGCGTTTCGAAAGCCTTCTCATCACCCTCTAGGTAGCAATTAATCAATTCTTGATCACTCATCGGTAATACCCTCATAACTAAAATCTTTTGGTCGGTTATCAATCAGAAATTTTAGCGTAAAGGTATTAGTCGATACTTACTACGTTTTGTGATATAATTAAGACTTTCGCACCAAATATATGAAAGTTTGGCAATAGTAACCGTGCTCGTGTAAATTTTTTTAAACTTTCCCGGCGATTACTGGGTTTGCTTGCATGAACCCAATTACTAATTCTATCTTAGCTCATTGGCTTCACCTTTCAAATACTTATAATATAAGTCATCAAAAACCGGTCCAATTTTCATGAAACCGCATCTACTGGAGGAAACTTTTTTGGTTACTGACATCGAATCACCCCAGGAAATCCACATCAAAGGCGCGCGATC
Organism: Lewinellaceae bacterium; assembly: GCA_020636355.1. Classification (GTDB taxonomy): domain Bacteria; phylum Bacteroidota; class Bacteroidia; order Chitinophagales; family Saprospiraceae; genus JAGQXC01. The sequence continues at coordinate 89,167 of JACJYB010000008.1, forward strand.
CAACAACCTTAAGGACATTGAAGTACGCATACCCAAGGATCTTCTGGTGGTTGTCACCGGCATGTCGGGCTCTGGAAAGAGCTCCCTCATCATGGATACCCTCTATGCTGAAGGGCAAAGGCGCTACGTCGAAAGTCTTTCTTCTTACGCGCGACAGTTTATGATGCGTATGAAAAAGCCCGATGTAGATTACATCAAGGGAATCTGTCCGGCCATCGCCATCGAACAACGGGTAAGTACACAGAATCCCCGCTCGACCGTGGGCACAATGACTGAGATTTACGATTACTTGCGTTTGTTGTTTGCCAGAATCGGCAAAACCTATTCCCCGGTAACCGGTGAAGAGGTTAAAAAACATCAGGTTTCCGATGTGGTTGATTTTATTCTTGAACAACCTGAGGAGACCAGGGTAGTGATCCTGGCACCTCTGCAAAACAAGTACCTGGATCGTACGCTGCGTCATGAGCTATCCCTCCTGATGCAAAAAGGCTTCACCCGTATTTACCATCAGGATGAGATTCTTCGTGTAGATCAGTTTCTGGAAGAATCCCTTGAAGAGCTCGATCTAACCCTTGGAGCCATCGAACCTCAGGAATACATGATCCTTGTTGACCGGATTGTCGTGAAATATGGGGACGATGATTTGAACAGCCGGCTAGCTGACTCCATTCAAACGGCATTTTACGAAAGTGAGGGCGATTGCTGGATTAAAATTGAAGATACCATCCACCCGTTTAACAACCGATTTGAACTGGACGGAGATTCGTTTCTTGAGCCTACCCCTCAATTGTTCAATTATAACAACAGTTATGGAGCCTGCCCAACGTGTGAAGGATACGGCAAGGTCATGGGCATCGATGAAGAGAAGGTCATACCCGATCCTTCAAAATCAGTGTACGAAGGAGCCGTAGCTTGTTGGTCCGGGGAGAAATCTTCACGTTGGCTGGACCGCTTTATCGATCACGTTGATGATGACTTTCCCATCCACCGTCCTTACCAGGATCTGACGGCTAAACAAAAAGAATTGTTATGGGATGGTAATACCCGCGTCCAGGGAATCCGGGACTTTTTCCAGGAATTGGAAGACAATCTGTATAAAATTCAAAATCGGGTGTTGCTTGCACGTTACCGGGGTAAGACCACTTGCTATACCTGCAAAGGCGCCCGTCTGCGCAAAGAAGCCCTGTACATACTGGTGGCCGGGAAAAACATCCACGATCTGGTCATGATGCCCATCGATCAATTACTGGCTTTTTTCACTGGGCATACCTGGTTTGACCGTGAAATAAAGATTGCCCGACGCATATTGTTTGAAGTTGAAAGCAGATTGCGGATCATGGATCAGATCGGCCTGGGTTATCTAACCCTGGACCGGCTGGCGGCTACTTTGAGTGGCGGGGAGACCCAACGCATCCACCTCACCAGAACATTGGGAAGTAACTTGACCAATTCATTGTATATCCTGGATGAGCCCAGTATCGGACTGCATCCCAAGGACACCGAAAAACTGGTGGAAGTCCTAAAATCCCTCCGCGATCTTGAGAATACGGTCGTCGTGGTGGAACATGAGGAAGAAGTTATCCGGAATGCGGACTACATCCTTGACATCGGACCGGAAGCGGGCATTCATGGCGGCGAAGTCGTGTTCGCCGGACGATACGCGGATTTTCTAACGAAGGCACCCGATAGCCTGACGGCACAATACTTAACAGGGACAAGACAGATCGAACTGCCTGACCGGAGACGTTATTCCGCCAACAAAATCACCATAAAGGGTGCCCGGCATCACAACCTGAAAAACATCGATGTAACCATCCCGTTACAAAGTCTTACTGTTGTCAGCGGTGTGTCCGGTTCCGGAAAAACAACCCTGATCAAACACATCCTGCATCCCGCACTGGTCCGGCAATTTGGTGAACCAATACCGACCAGTCCGGGCCGGCATGGAAGCATTGAAGGAGATCTCCAGACCATACACCAGGTAGAATTGATCAATCAAAATCCCATCGGCAAATCTTCCCGGTCCAATCCTATCACTTACGTCAAAGCCTACGACTCCATCCGAAACCTGATGTCCAAGCAACCGCTATCCAAAATGCGGGGATTTAAACCAGGTCATTTTTCCTTTAATACGGATGGTGGTCGCTGCGATACCTGCAAAGGAGAAGGGGAAATCATCGTTGAAATGCAATTTCTGGCTGATGTGCGCCTTACTTGTGAAGATTGCAAAGGCAAACGATTCAAGCAGGAAGTACTCGATGTGGAATACAAGGGGAAAAATATCTATGACATACTTGAATTGAGTATTGAAGAGGCATTGTCTTTCTTCTCCTCACAGAAAGATATTGTCAACAAAATCCAGCCGCTCGCTGACGTGGGATTGGGTTATGTAAAGCTTGGTCAATCATCCAGTACTTTATCCGGTGGTGAAGCTCAACGGGTTAAACTGGCCTCCTACCTGAATAAAGATCAGTCCAATCAGTCCATCCTTTTCATTTTTGACGAACCGACGACCGGTTTGCATTTTCATGACATCAACAAATTATTATACGCTTTAAATGCTTTGGTTGAAAATGGACATACCGTCGTGGTGGTGGAACACAACCTTGAAGTCATTAAAACGGCAGACTGGCTGATCGACCTGGGGCCAGACGGTGGTATTGATGGTGGTTATCTGGTCTATCAAGGCACCCCGGAAGGGATTTTGGAAGTGCCGTCGTCACACACAGGCAGATTTCTCAGAGAAAAGCTGCTATCTTAATCAACAAATTTCTTCAGACATGAAACGTAGATCCTTTTTATATCAAGGCGCTTTGGCATCCATGGTGCCATCCTTTAGAGGTGCTGCCTGGTTACGCAATTTATTTGCCGAATATCAGATGCGACCCTTAAGAGAAAACGTCGGCGTATTTACCGAAAGCGGCGGAACGATCTTATGGTATGTTACTGAAGACCATATTGCCGTTGTAGATACCCAATTTCCTGATCCGGCGGCTCATCTCATTGCCGAGATCAAAAAAATGCAGGATCGCCCGATCGATCTGTTGATCAATACCCATCACCACGGTGACCACACCAGTGGAAACATCAGTTTCAAGGACCTGGCTGCAAAACTGGTTGCGCATGAAAATTCGAAGGCCAACCAACAAAGGGTGGCAGAGGAGAATGGGAAAATGGATCAGCAATGGCTCCCAACCGAAACCTTCACGACGAACTGGGAAACCAGTCTCGGTGATGAAAACATCCAGATGTATTATTTCGGTCCCGGTCACACCGATGGCGATGCCATGATTCATTTTACCAACGCCAATATCGTCCACATGGGGGATCTGGTCTTCAATCGCAGATTTCCATACATTGATAAGTCAGCCGGTGCATCCATTTCAAATTGGATTTCGGTGCTGGACAATGCGCTTGCAACTTTCGACCGCGAAACGCTTTTCGTATTTGGTCACTCCGGCGAGAATTACGACATAACCGGAAAGAAGGATGAACTGCAAGCCATGCAAGATTACCTCTCAGCGCTGTTGAGTTTTATGGAAAAAGAAATTGCTGCCGGCAAATCCAAGGAAGAAATAGCCAAGGTTACCGAGATTCCCGGCGCTCCGGAATGGAAAGGCGGCGGTATCGGCAGAAGCATCGATGCGGCATGGACTGAATTGGTCGAAAAGAAATAAAGATGCGGGCGCTCACTTTACACCGACCGGAAGCTATTCACTTTGAAACTGTTCCTGATCCCGAAATACTGGACCCTGGAGATGTCATTGTACAAGTGACCGATACAGCGATCTGCGGTTCGGACCTGCACGTCTATTTTGGCCGGGAAAAAGGTCTTGATGCCGGAACGACCATGGGTCATGAGTTTACCGGAATCATCGTAGCCAGAGGCAAAGGTGTCACGGTGTTACGGGAGGGTATGCGAGTGATCAGTCCGTTCACGACCAGTTGCGGCACCTGTTATTATTGCCGCATTGGTCTGACAGCCCGGTGTACAAAAGGACAGTTATTCGGATGGGTGGCAGACGGACGCGGCTTACAGGGCGGTCAGGCCGAGCTGGTACGCGTCCCCCTCGCCGAATCGACCCTCATTCCAATACCTGGTGCCATAGGACCGCAAACGTCGCTGTTGCTGGGTGATATCCTGGCGACGGGTTACCAGGGAGCCAAGCGGTTAGGGAATTCCATGCTGAGTCACGTCGGTGTTATTGGTTTCGGCCCGGTGGGTATGATGGCTTGGCAGGTCCTAAAGAAAATGCAGTTCGATCGGGTCACCGTATTCGAAACCGATCCGGGCAGACGGGCATATGCAAATAATCTGAGTGCAGAGGTGGTGGATCCGGGTGACAGAAACGCATTGCAGGAATGGCTCGGGATGCTTCCCGGAGGAGGCATTGACGGCGTAGTTGAAGCGGTAGGCGGCGCATCCGCACAGCAGCTCGCTTTTAACCTGGTGCGAGCCGGGGGGATCATATCCAGTGTAGGCGTTCATACCCAGACTCAATTTAGTTTCAGCCCGGTTGAGGCTTATGACAAAAACATTACTTACCATTCCGGTCGTTGTTCTGCCCGGCAACACATTCCGGAACTGTTGCATTGGCTCGATGGCGGATGGGAGCTGGTAAGTCCATTTACGGATGTTTTTGCATTAGCTGATGGAGCAGCCGCATATCAACGGTTTGCGCAGCGAACGCAGGGATGTATGAAGGTCTTGCTTAAGCCGTAACATAGCAACCTTCAAAACAAAAAAAGCTTGCTTCCGAAGAAACAAGCTTTCTTAAATCTTTCCTTATTGAAATCACTTATTAATATTCCCAGAGATCTTGTTCAAAGTTGAACAAGCGGTCCTTGATCTTTTGTGATTCATGTAGAATGTCAATTCCGGTCAGATAATCCTGTAGACGACGATCCATAACATTGGATTCTTTGAAGATATAGCTGGAGAACATGTGTTCTTCCAATACCATGTCCCAAGTCATTGGAGCGGCGTCGTTTTCGGCATTAAAGACCCGATATTTAGACAACGCTTCGCGTGCCTGAGGATAATAAACCCAAAAGAGTGGTTCTGGATACAGTAACTGGCCTGTGGTCTTATCAATCACATCTTTTATCGGAGCAATGCCCAGAATTCTACGTTTCACACGAGAGGCCTTTTTATCGAAGAAGACCACTTCTTTCACTCGGAATCTCTGGATGTCTGAAGGATTTAAATCGCTTCTGGTAATTGCCAGTGTCACCTCATACGTCTCGGGATCGGTCACAGACACGGTGTCAACAGAAAACAATTTACCTTCCAGTTCCGATACCGTCATGATGTCTTTAAAGTCATCATCTTTATAGACAGAGAACTCGCCATTTTTAGCGGCATCTGCCAGGATGGTGAAGAAAGGCATCTTCGGGTAAGCGAAAGGAAGATTGATCTTTTCGCGAACATTGATCACACTCCAGATCTTTTTCTCCCAAGGCACATCTGCCTCACGTACCGGTTCATAGGGCAAGACTCGATTCTCCACAATAATCCTGCGTTCAACTACACCATCGATAACTTGCTCTTCAAACGGATCCCCTGCCTCGGTGATAAAGGCTGCTTCGGCCTGCGGCTGGTCATTTTGACTGAAACCAATGCCGGCCCACAATAGCAATACTGGAAAAATGAATAAGTTTTTCATCGGTTAGATTAATTAATGCTTATAGCAATGTTAGGTAATTTACGTGCTGCCGCATCACCCGGACATTTGCAACGGATATTCTCGAAGAAAAACCGGTCGCCAGGTTTGGCTTTGTCACGAATACGGGTGGCATCATCCGAAAAAGAAGCCCCTGCATTCACCGTGATCTCAGGATCCTGACGTGGAGCAACCCGTACCATACGATAGCCGGTAATGTTACATTTGGCATCGAAATCAAAGCCATCCAGTGCAGCAATCAGACCTTTCTGAACTTTGAATACACCGTTTCCTACCTCGTCTTCCTTGACGCCACCCAAACGAGGTGTCGGGTCAGGAATCATCTTCACACGGTAATCAAATTTCGTAGGTGCCAATCCGCCACCAGACAAGGTGATGGATGCAGAACCCGGACGAGTGGCTTCAACAATCCAGTTAGCCGATCCGGCCTTCTTCATGGTAATGCCTTCACCGCTCACTTTCAGATCGTTGGTGGAGACACCTGCTGCTGCAACGGTGATCGGGTTTTCAACACCGATGTAGAACACGTTCATTTTGTCCAATGAAATGGATGCAGAACGCTCACCTACCTCGTATTCGAAATCCTGGGTTTTGGTGGTCACTTCTTTAGTCACCGGGTTGGTGAAAGAAATGGTGGCCGTGTATTTTTTCACACCCACACTACTGCCCGGAGATTTAAAAGAAGCTACTCCATTGTTCACTGGTACGTTTGCACCATTGATCCTTACACTCAGATTCTCAACGTTCTTCGAGAAAGCACTCAGGAAGATGTCGGCTTCGTAGTTTTCACCCCGGGTGATGTAAGACTTCTTGGGAGAGGCTACCACCTGGAATTGATCAAATACGATTTCGGTACCACCTACTTTTTCGAGGTAATAGTCAAGGATCGCGTTTTCCGAGCTTTTCGCATCATTGATGAATTTGGTAAAAATAGGCAGTGTAGCGGCCAAAGGCATTTGACGGAAGTAATAATCCTCCCAGCTGCTTTTATCTTTGGCATGCTTCCACGTCTCTTCATCCACATTCAATGCAATTTTGTTCTCAAATTCAGCGCGATCGGCTTCGTCTACCAAATCCAGGAATTTCCCACGGTATTCCAGGATTTTGTTTTTCAGCTCGCCTCCGATACCGGGTTCTTTTTTATCCCCGACCAGGTAACGAGTGGTAATATCCTTATCTTTCTTTCCGCGCAACTGTGTATGACCCTGTACTTCTACATAGTCTCCTTCATCTACTTTTCCATCTTTGTTACCGGTCTGGTCGATCATATAATCGGTGATAGCGCTAACATAGGAAGCAAACTCTGCAGATAGTGCTCGTACTTGGGGAGCGCGCTCGGCATAGATTTTAAATTCTTCTTGTTTTTTCTTCGACAGCTGGTCAATGCGTGCCGGTTTAACTGCGTTTTCGTCATCCAACACCGAGTTTGATTTCTTCAACCCATCGTCTACGACTTTGAAGGCATTGAAAATCTCGGCTGAAACGTTTAGAGCTAACAACGCAGTCAATACGAGGTACATGATATTGATCATTAGCTGCCTGGGCTCCTTAGGTATTGACATGGCTTCTGATTTTTAACTTGATTAATGAATGTTGCACTGTTACATCTTAGACACGCGGACCTTGATTGTAGGCGTTCAAGATGTTACCGTACACTGAATTCAATGACGTCAAGTTCTTGTTCAGTGCACCCAATTGCTGCTGGTAAACTTTGGTGTCTTCTACCTTTTCCGTCAGCGTAGACATTGCGTCGCTCATCCGGCTGTAGAAGTTACCCATTGTTTTCAGTTGATTGCTGGTCTCAGAGAAATCAACTTCCTGCAATGCTTTTAATGATCCGATACTCTTAGACAAGGTCTGCAGTTCATTCAGCATTCCGTCTAATTGTGCTTCTACGACTTCTCCGTTCAAAGGACGGGAAAGGTCGGCGGGCATATCACCGGCAGTCAGGCTGGCGATATTTGAGTGGTAATTGTCCAATCCTGGATACAGTTTCTCCCAATAGTAGTCTTTTTCCGGAGGCAGTATCCCTAGCATGAGGAACAAGCAGGCTTCTGTGACCAGACCAATCGTGATGGCAGGTCCACCCCAGGGCTCACTGTTGATCTTACCAAGAGCACCGATCATAACCAATGATGCACCGACGCCAATGATAAAGTTCTTCATGTACTTGAACCAACTTTTTTTGTAAAAGGCCATTGTTACTTAATTTAAATAGTTATTGAATTTAGTTAACACATCTATCCTTGTTCTACGATTGGTCGGTTTCGTAAGACACATTAATAAATGGTTTGGGGGGAGCAGAATGGTGCATTGATGCTAATACTACTCCGTTAAGGTTCTTCCTAAGTTTGTGATCACACAACGGAAGCCGAGGTACGATTTGGTGGAGTCTTGATATTCCCAATCCCGGACACCGCACTGGAGATAATACCCAATGTCTTTCCAGGAGCCACCGCGGATCACTTTCCGCTTCAGGACATCCGGATCGTCTTGTTGAGCATAATATTTCACATCCGGGTTCAGGTCGTGAATGATGTTGTTTGCATTATCGTAGTAGGCGGATACGGTCCATTCAGATACGTTGCCGGCCATTTGATAAAGTCCGTAATCGTTCGGGAAATAATAGTCTACGCGTGTGGTGTACTGAGCGCCGTCATCGGCATAGTTACCACGACCGGGCTTGAAGTTAGCCAGAAGGCAGCCTTTGGCATTGCGCAGATAATAACCACCCCATGGGTAGCTGGAAAGATCGTGACCACCACGTGCTGCATATTCCCATTCGTATTCCGTCGGTAAACGGAATCCTTCGGAATGGCGCTCGTCCGGACGATATTTGTTCCACATTTTGGTCCTCCAGTCACAGAAAGCCTGGGCCATCTGCCAGTTGACTCCGACTACCGGATAATCATCGTAGGCAGGATGCCAGAAGTAGTTTCTTGCCAGCGGGTCATTGTATGAATATGCGAAGTCGCGAATCCAAACCAGGGTGTCCGGATAAATCGGAACTTCAAATTTGCGTACCAACTGGCTGCGCGGTGTCTTCGGACTGTGTGCAGCCTTTACCCAATCCACTTCCGTCCAGGCATAACGTAAATTGGTATTGTCAAATTCACGTTTGCCGAAGATCTGATCATCTTCCGAGACATACATCTCATCCAATGTCTCATCCGCGTAATCGATGGGTAACTCCCAATCAATGGATTCGTTGCCATAGTCATCCTGGATAAAATCTCCGAGGATCGTATGAGCGGTAGAATCTCTTACATAGTTTACAAACTGACGGTATTCATTGTTTGTAATTTCGGTCTCGTCCATAAAGAATCCAACGATGGATACCTGACGAGGCCTTTGGACATACGAATTAAATATGTCCTGATCATTACCCCCGATATGAAATACACCTGACTTGATGTATTGCATACCCAATGGGTTGATCCCTTTCCACTTCGGTCTGTCCAAAACTCCAACCAGCTGACCAGTTTCTTTCTTTCCGCATGACTGAAGCACCACCGCAGAAAGTAACAGGCACACACCGAATACCATAAAGTTTCTCATCCTATTCATAGCTTTACCAACAATCTTGTTATAAAAATGGCGTAAAATTAAACTAATTACCGGGCCTATTTTCACACGATGGATGTTAAAACAACGCCCGTGATTATATTCATATTTTGTGTTACGCAAAAATTTTGCCAAAATTTGGGTTAATGGTCCACCTTCTTAGTACCTGGGACTGTAAATGATCCGTGGTGGAAGACCCAATCCAATGATTTTGTTCAAGTTATAATGCAAAACCAGTTCGTGAGAACCTGTGCTGTTTACTCCTAAACTGGAAAGCGGTACGTCGTATGCATACACGATTTTAAGATGTTCGTTGACGTACAGGCCCACATGAAATACCAGTGCATCGAGGGTATGAGCCGTCAATCCTCGCCATCCCAGGCCCACCAGATAGCGATCCTGATAGACGGCCTGTGCTGCCAGATCCACCTGCCATTGCCGAAAATCCGATTTGAAAAGCATGGATGGATAAACTTCCAGCAGATCTGCCAGAGGGAATCCGTATTCACCAAAGAGTACCATGGTAGGCAACATTTTTACACTGCCTCCTTCCACACCATTAAAATGCACCCGCGGGCTGTTCAGATATTCGAGGCTCACCCCGCCTTGAAAGACCTCCGCCTGATAAAATACGCCCAGGCTGGAGAACCAATTGGTACCACTCACCAGCTGTTCCGGTAAAATGGGATCCTGATGGTTGATCTGATTGCCTTCGTAAATACCAAATGGCGTGCGTAACAGTGCGCCATCCAGGCTCTTTTGGACCATTCCTAATCGCATTCCTGCGCTCCAGGTTCCTAAATCGTTGTTAATGACGTAATTGTAAGACATGCTTAATCGCAATGTCTTCTCAGCGCCTAGAAACTCATTGACCAGATTTATACCGACCCCGCCATTTAAGGCATAAACAGGCATATGGGCACTGATGATCTGACTAACGGGATTGCGTTCCAGACCTAGCCATTGCGTCCGGTAACCGGCTAATAGACTTAGCGAACGATCAAATCCAGCATAGGCCGGATTCTGCAGGTATTTATCAGCAAAGTACAACGAAGATTGCCCCAGTTGCTGCGATTGCAACCAGGTTATGCATAATAGCGATGCTACAATGATATGGATGGACCTCTTCAGAATCTTTGCACTTCTCCTTTAAAAATAAACGTTTTGCCTTAATGCCTGTAAATCTTTAACGTTTTCAACCGGCATCTTGCAGGCAAATTGGTCACACAAAAAATAATAGGTCTTACCTGGGTCAGGCGGCGTGTGTTGTAACAGGGGCACGGATTGGTCCTGCCGATCGGCTAGCATTACAACCACATCCGGCCAATAATGCTTCCTTTGGCGGTCGTGAAAAGAAGGAGCCTGTGGTCCAATAATTGCCAATTGATTGATTCCAAACCATATTTCGGTCATATTTACCGCTCCGGAAACAAATCCGGATAAATAACCATGGATCAAGGGCTCCAGGGATTGCATGGTTTTTACGGCGATCGCAAGCCAATCCGGACCATCCATCATATTTCCCAATCGCAACAATGAAGATGCTGCCGAACTGGTGGCTGAAGGATAGACATAATCGTACATCGGTTTTACTTCCACCGGTAATTCTCTGCTTGATTTGGGTACCATGACCCAATCTGTGGAATCCGGCTGGTAAAACTGTCCGATCATCTCCTGCGTCAACGCCCGGACCTGATGTAGATACTCTGTTCCTCCCGCCAATTGGATACGTTCAACCAGTGCGGCTATTATTCCTGCATAATCATCAAGAAATACTTCTTCTTGCCACCATCCACCTGCAAAAATATGCGCCAGCTGACCGGCATGACGGTGGTGGTCAAGGAAAAAATGCAGGGATTCATCCGCATCATCAATAAACTGCTGGTCACCCAATACATAGCCTGCATGATAAAGGGCTTTTATGACGAGGCCATTCCAGTGCGTCGAAATTTTATCATCCAAAAGCGGCCGGATGCGATGATCCCGGGCTGCTTTTAGCTTGGCACGTATCCCGGGCCATGGAGAATCCTTATCCAGTAATCTTTCAACATCTACCGCTTCCTGCAGATATAGGATATTAGTATGTTCCCAATTTCCCTGCACATTAAGGTCAAAATGGTCTTTTAACCAGATCCATTCCGGTTGGATAAGCAGGGACTCCAGTTCTGACCAACTCCAGGTATAATACTTGCCTTCTATTCCTTCCGAGTCCGCATCCAATGCACTGTAATATCCACCAGAGGAACGATGCATTTCCTGTTGCAGGAATTGATGGATATCCCGTATAAAGAAAGCCCAGGTTTCATTTCCATCCAGTTGGTAGACATCAGCAAGCAGCTCCATGAGCTGGGCATTATCATAAAGCATTTTTTCAAAATGGGGCACTTTCCACGCACGGTCCGTAGCATACCGGGCCAGTCCTCCTCCGACCAAATCGTAGATACCTCCGCGCAGCATGGCGCGCAGGGTTCGTTGAACCTGCTCCAGGGCTTCTTTTTTACCCGTATGGTAGTAGATGCGGAGTAATAACTGAAGGGTGGTTATCATTGGAAACTTAGGTGCCTGACCGAATCCCCCAAATTGCCGGTCGAATTGTTTTGCCAATTCATAATACCATTCGGTCAAGGATTCCCGCTCATCCCGGTGGGCATAACTGTTGCCAACTTTCTGAACCAGATGACTTCGCTGGCCCTGAATGGCGCCGGTTAACTGGTCGGCCTGACGATCCACCTGACCCCGGTCCTCCCGATATGCCTGGCTGATCCGTTGCAATAGCTGCATCCAGGACAACATGCCATGCCGTGGTTGAGGAGGAAAGTAGGTGCCTCCGTAGAATGGCTTCAGATCCGGAGTCAAAAAGCAGTTCAGGGGCCATCCTCCGCGACCGGTGAGGATCTGCACCGCATCCATGTAGACCTGATCCACATCGGGACGTTCTTCCCGGTCCACCTTAATGTTCACAAAATGCTGGTTCATAAACGACGCGACGTCCTCATCCATAAAGGATTCTTCTTCCATCACATGACACCAGTGGCAACTGGAATATCCAATGCTTACCAGAATAGGTTTGTCTTCCCTGCGCGCTTTTTCATGTGCTTCAGCGCCCCAGGGATACCAATCAACCGGGTTATGCGCATGTTGCCGGAGGTAGGGACTAGTAGACTTTACCAATCGATTCATTCAAATGTTGATTTCGAGTCCATCGTAAGCAAACGATACCTGCGAAGGAAGGGTGGATTGAATACTGGCATGCAGCCCCATCTCATGGCTCATATGCGTCAGATAACATGATTTGGGTTGGATCCGTTCGATGTAATGCAAGGCTTCTTCCAGATTGATGTGCGAATGATGCGGTTTGTGGTGCAAAGCGCTGATAATTAGAACATCAATCCCCTTGATGAGTTCAAGACTGCGATCAGGTATGGCTTTGACATCTGTGAGGTAGACAAAGTGTGGGAACAAATATCCGAAAATATCCAGTGAACCATGATGAATGGTCAATGGTACAATCTGCAGATCACCCACATGAAACGGAAGGTATGGCTCCAGTGGAATGGCTTTAATACGTGGCGCTCCGGGATAAGGGTTGTCGTCAAAAATGTATCTGAATCGTACTTTCAGCTCGTCAAGAACACGTTCCAGTCCAAACACGGGCATGTCACGGCGGGTCATAAAATTATATGGCCGCACGTCATCAAGACCGCTGACGTGGTCATTGTGTTCATGCGTGAGCAGGAGCGCATCGACCTGCTCTATTTGCTCCCGCAGCATTTGCTGACGAAAATCCGGCCCGACGTCAATAACGATCGTGGTGGTATCCGACCGGACTAAAACAGAAGTACGCAACCGTTTATCCTTGGGATCATTAGAGCGGCAGACGGCACAATGGCACCCAATGACCGGGATACCCTGAGAGGTGCCGGTTCCAAGGACATTAATCTTCACCGACTGTCTCAGCTTTTAACAAAGACCGCAGAGAACTCCAGTATTTTTTCCCCTCTTCGCTGAACTGATCCGGGTTAAATTCAATGGTTGACAGCAAATCCAGTAAGACCTGTACCCGACCGTCTACTTCAAAAAATTTATTGACGACGACGACCTTTTGATGCTCAACCAAACAATACCCCGACTGAAAATTACCTTTCTCATACCGCACCGTATAATCCATCTCCTTATAAATGTGTTCTAATTTTTCTAGTGTTCTTTTGGTGTAATTTCCCATGGGGTGTTTAATTTGAAACAAAGATATTCGTTTCTAAGGTTCAGCCTGCATCGCAACACGATGAAATGTATACCCGGCGAGTGGAGGATGGATCAAATATCCAATTAAATTAAGCCGTGCAATATCGACGCATCATTTACATTTTGATCATACTGCTAAGTTCTGTTCAGCGAACTTCGGCCCAGGAGCTGCGGTTCTCGCTGGGTGCACTCGCAGGCTTATCACTATCCCAGATTGATGGTGATAATTTACAGGGTTACGATCATGTAGGGTTGATGGCCGGTCTGAATTCAACGGCACACATCACCGGGAGATTTTCATTTTCAGTTGAACTGATGTACAATCAGCGCGGCAGTAAATCTAACCGCCTTAGCAACCAAAATTATCTGCCCACGCCCCTCAAAGTGACAACGGAGTACGCTGAGATTAATGCCTTGTTTCATCTATTGGATTGGCTACACGAACAAGAAAAGTATTATCGATTGGATGCATTTGCAGGTGTAACGATCGGAAAACTTATCCGGACCAAGATAACTGATCCCACCGTCCGGGTTGAAAATTTCAACAATATTGCAACTGAATTTAATGCCACCGACCTTGGTTTCATACTTGGCGTTGGGTATAAGATAAACCGGAATTGGGGTTGGGGGTTGCGTTTTTCTCGTTCCTTAAACAAACTTTTTGACGCTGAGAAAAGCAGGATAGCAAGTCCGGTTCTGAGAGATTGGAAAGCTTACTTCATTGCTCTCTATACGTTTTATACTTTTTGATCCCGGCGACAGCAGGGGTACATGAATCTCAGGCCGTATCTTTGCAAAAAACCGCCATGCAACGAAAAGCAGTCATTGATTTAGGCACCAACACCTTTCATCTGCTTATCGTCGAGCAGCAGGAGCATACCCTCCATACCCTATTAAAAGTGCGGGAATATGTCAAATTGGGCGCAGACGGTATCCACCAATTATCCGAAGCTGCAATGGAAAGAGGTATCCGGACCCTGGCAGATTTTGCGAGCAAGCTGAAGGAATATCAGGTTGAAGAATACCGGGCTATCGGAACAGCCGCGCTACGCACAGCATCCAATACAGCATCCTTTTTGGTTGATGTTCTGCATAGCACCGGATTGAAGATTGAGGTCATCAGTCCGGAGCTTGAAGCGGACTTGATCAGCAAAGGTATCCGGATGGATGTTCCATTGTCCCGGATGGAGTCATCCATGATGCTAGATATCGGCGGTGGCAGTGTCGAATGTATTTTCCATAATTATGAGCAGCTCCAGGAAGCGGTAAGCTTTCCGGTTGGGGTTGCCGTCCTGCACCGGATGTTTCATCACCATGATCCGCTTCGTATGGACGAAGAAACTCAATTGCGGAATCATTTGGATCAATACTATAAGCCGCTCAGCAGGCGTTTCCGGAATTCCAGGCCGGTAATGATCGGAGCTTCCGGCAGTTTTGAAGTCCTGGATGATTATTTTACAGTACCCTGTCCATGGAGTGCTGAGGAAGTCTTAAAGATTTGCCGGGAAATTGCTGCAATGAATCAGGCTGCCCGTGAATCCCATCCGGCAATACCCTCCGAACGGGTAGGCTATATCGTGATGGCCTGCGTACTTATCGCTTATTTGATTGAGGAATTTGATATTCCACAGGTTTGGTATACTCCTTTCGCTTTAAAGGAAGGTGTCCTCTCCGTATGGTATCCGGACCATAAGCTTGTAAGTTAAACACGGTAAGCCTGGATCAGCTTTCGACCAACGAGCCCCTATTCCTCTTCTCCCATCTGATGATCTTCCCGCAATCGCTGGAAGAGATCCCGCAACCGGTACATTTCATCGAGGGTATCGTCCAGAAAAAATTCAAATTGGGGCATTCGTCTCAACTGTTTGCGTAGCCGGATGGACATGGCTTGCCGAACCCGGCTATAGTTTTCTTCCAATTCCAGGATCACGGCCTGCTTATTTTCGGTATTAAAAACACTCAGATAAACTTTAGCTATCAGGAGGTCAGGAGACATAACCACATTGGTCACGGTCACGAGCGGGTCCCCATACAAGTAGGATCCTTCTTGGGTCAGAAACATGGAAATATTGCGTTTGACCAGTTCTGCAACCTGACTTTGTCGTATGGAAGGCATGGAGCGAGATTTAGTGCAAATATATTATAATTCTCAGCTCCTCTTAACGCAGGAAGGTACGTCGGGGTTCAAATAACAAATGGTGCGTACCTTTGCATATGGCGGCAATGCCTGATTTTCCTACGAAAAGCGAAACCTTGATCGTCAGAAATCACATTCTCCTCAGCAATATTGAGTTCCTGAAAGGGGTAGGACCCAAACGGGCATTACTGCTTCAGCAGGAGCTAGGGATCCATACCTTCGCCGATTTATTGTTTGATTTCCCCTTCCGATATATTGACAAAACCACGTTTCACCAGATCCGTGACATTACGGAAGATGGAAGCACCGTCCAGCTAAAAGGCGTTCTGACCGATTTGCGGACCATCGGAGTAGGACGAAAAAAACGGATGAGCGGCAAACTGAGAGATGAAACAGGCACCATTCAGTTGATCTGGTTTAAAGGATTTCAGTGGATAGAAAATCTGGTGGTTGGAAATGAATACATCCTTTATGGTAAGGTTAATTTGTTTAAAGGGACGGCGACCATGGCACATCCGGAATTTGAAAAGACCGGAAGTCAGCAAAAACCAGTTCGCTTTGAGCCGGTGTATCGCAGCACCGAGAAACTGAACCAGGCCGGTCTGGACAGTCGAAACCGGGCCAAGCTGGTAGCTCATCTATTGGAGCGGTTAAGAGGCGACCTGATCCCGGAAACATTACCGGGCTACCTCCTGCAAAAAACAAAAATGATGGATCGTCAGGAAGCCTTGGAATACATCCATTATCCCCCGGACCAGGAACGCCTGGACAGAGCATCCTTTCGCTTGAAGTTCGAAGAATTGTTTTTCTCCCAATTAAGGCTACTTTATCTGAAACAACAGCGCACGCTGGCGACAGCAGGTTATGCTTTTCTGGTGGTCGGAGATCACCTCAATGATTTTTACCGCCAAAAATTGCCCTTTGAACTTACCAATGCCCAGAAGCGGGTCATCAAAGAGATCCGTAAGGACCTCGGGTCCGGATACCAGATGAATCGGTTACTTCAGGGTGATGTCGGTAGTGGTAAGACGATGGTCGCCCTGATGTGTATGCTGATAGCCCTGGATAATGGCTATCAAAGCTGTCTCCTGGCTCCTACGGAAATCCTGGCCAGCCAACATTATCGATCCCTGTCCAATCTAACCCAGGGGCTTGGCATCCGAATCGCTTACTTATCCGGTTCTGTGAAGGGTAATCAACGCAAGGAGACCTTGCGATGGTTGCATGCCGGTGAAATCCATATTATCGTTGGCACCCATGCCCTACTGGAAGACCCCGTACGCTTTAAACGCTTAGGCCTTTGTATTATTGATGAACAACACCGGTTTGGCGTCGAGCAACGATCCCGTTTATGGCAGAAAGCTTCACCCCATCCGCCCCACGTACTGGTTATGACGGCCACCCCCATACCGCGTACCCTGGCCATGACGCTATATGGAGATCTTGATGTATCGGTTATTGACGAATTGCCGCCAGGAAGGAAAGAAATCAAAACCCTCCACCGGACCGAAGCAACCCGTCCCCAGGTCATCGAGTTCCTGCGTATGCAGATCGAAGCCGGCAGGCAGATCTATGTGGTTTACCCGCTGATCGAAGAATCGGAAAAACTGGACCTGCAGAACTTGCAAACCGGCTATGAAGCCTTACTCCAGCACTTTCCCAGACCAAAATATCAAATGAGTATTGTCCATGGCCGGATGAAGCCGGAAGACAAAGAATTTGAAATGAAGCGATTTATCGATCGCAAAACACAGATCCTGGTATCCACAACCGTCATCGAGGTAGGGGTGGATGTCCCCAATGCATCCGTGATGGTCATTGAAAATACCGAGCGTTTCGGCTTGTCTCAATTGCATCAGTTGCGGGGTCGTGTGGGCCGGGGAGGTGAACAATCTTATTGTCTGCTGATGACCGGATTTAATCTTTCCGCCGAAGCCAAGAAGCGAATTGATATCATGGTGCGCACCAACAATGGCTTTGAAATCGCAGAAGCAGACCTGGAATTACGCGGTCCGGGCGACATTGAAGGCACGCGGCAAAGCGGTCAGATGGAGTTTGCCATTGCCGATCTTGGAAAAGACGGTAAGATCCTGCAGGCAGCCCGCGCCTTAGCCAAAGCCATCCTCACCAAGGACCCGCAGCTTCAGTCGGAATTCAACGCTCCATTGCGCTACTACCTGGATCACATCGCGGATCAGATCACCTGGAGTAAAATCGCATGATCCACCGCCCAAATGCTCCGGTTAATCCGAAAATGAAGCTCTTCAGTAGAAAAGAATGACCGATTCAGGTCTAATCGAGATAAATTAGTTGCATCTAAATTTTGTATTGACCTATGAGTCGCAGACCCTATAAAACAACCGGATGTTTCCGGTTCTTTATCTTAATCATCATTCTCGCTCCGGTCGCTTATCTGGTGGCTTCTTACGTAAATGGTGAGGATGGAATCTCAAACATCAAGCGCTTACTGCACCTGGACGGTAAGGAAATCACGGTGTCCACCAATGATGCAGCAGGCACCGACAATGCAGATATCCTGAAAGAACAAGTCCGTATCAAAGATGCACGGATTGAAGAGTTGATGAAGGAAAATGATAAATTGAAAAAAGACATTCAAGACATGCAGGCCCTGCTGAATAAGTTGAACAATCTGCAAGATTCCGGTAATCAATAGCAAAGGAGCACAGGTGGATGATGACCCCAATGGTCAATCGGCCTTCGCGGTGGCAAAAAAAATTTCATTTGCTCTTATTCGCGTATCTCCATAAATATTGGTTGTTAATTTGCCAGTTTAGAATAATCACCAACCATTCTTTCAAATTACGCAATATTGCAAGGTTCATTACGGGCCACCTTCCGGCCGTAATTCTTACTTGTACAGGTATTTCCCTATATTTTCTTTAAAATTGCGTGGTAAAATCAACCGGGAGTATGATACGTATCTTAGTCAATGATGGAATAGAACAGGATGGCCAAACCCTGTTAGAAGAAGCTAATTTCATTGTTGATACCGAAAAAATTCCCCAAGAGGAATTGCCTCAAAGGTTGCCTGATTACGATGTTATCATCGTTCGCAGCGCGACGAAAGTGCGTAAAGAACTGATCGATAAATGTCCCAACCTGAAAGTCATTGCCAGAGGCGGTGTCGGGCTGGACAATATTGATGTGGATTATGCACAAAGCAAAGGCATCACGGTATTCAATACACCGGCAGCCTCATCTAAGTCGGTTGCCGAACTTGCTTTCGCACATATTTTTGCTCTGGCACGCGGCCTGCATCTCTCCAACCGGGAGCTCCCCAAGGGTTCTGATTTTGCCAAGCTGAAAAAACGTTTCTCCAGTGGCTTTGAATTGCGGGGACGCACACTGGGTATCCTCGGCCTTGGACGTATCGGTCAGGAATCTGCCCGGATAGCGCTTGCATTAGGCATGCATGTGATCCCGGTGGATATCGTCATTGATGAAGCTGAAATTGATATCGAATTCGATCGTTACTCAGACATCAAAGTTCGGCTCCATCTGGAATCCGAGAAAATGGATACCATGCTACAGGAAGCAGACGTGATCACCGTCCATGTTCCATTTAAAGGGGGTAAACCGCTGATCGGAGGTCAGGAGATTGCCAGAATGAAAGACGGTGTTATTCTTATCAATACCGCTCGTGGTGGAGCGATCGATGAAGAAGCCCTGCTGAGTGCCCTGGACAGTGGCAAGGTTGGTGGCGCAGGCATCGACGTTTTTATGAACGAACCGACGCCAAACCCCATTTTATTATCGCACGATAAAGTGTCTGTAACGCCACACATCGGAGCCAGCACGGAAGAAGCACAGACCCGCATCGGCCTTGAATTGGCTGAACGGATCATTCAGCATTTTGACCGCGGTTAATATCCGTTGGGATCCAGTTTCTGTTCAATTGTAACTTCAAAGATCAAAGGCGTATCCGGAGGGATGGCTTTACCCAGGCCTTTATCCTGGTAGGCGCGGACGCTGTTAAGTGCAAAGACAGCATGACTACCGACGCGTAACTGCTGCATTACCTGATTCCATCCGTCCACGCCATTTCCAATGTAGGTCTTTAAGGGCTCGCCTCTGCGTTCGGTTCCATCGATCATGCGTCCATCTACAAATGAGACTTTATAATTCACCTGGATCAGATCACCCCATTGAAGCGCTTCTCCTTCCCCCGGCTCCAAGATCTTCAAATAGATCCCGGAATCCAGCCGCATGGCGTCAGGGAAGTTAGCTCCGAGGTAATCAATGATTGTATTTTCTTCCTGTTCAAATGGAGTCTTCGGATCCGTATGGTAGTAACTGTATACAATGAGGTCCACTGCCGGGGCTTCCTCGTGAAGAGCTGGTTGAGGCGACCCGCCGCAGGCTATGTAAAGCCCTGCTAATCCAAATAATAGCATAATGCGTGAGATCATTGGCTGGTGGTTCGCTTTAGGCATCCGGAATGACGAACTATTTTCATATTATTCTGTTTGCGTAACATAATTATGCCGGTACATGGAGAAAATCAGATTTGATGAATTGATTCAGTCCAACATTCCCGTATTGATAGACTTCTATGCGGAGTGGTGTGGACCATGCATGACTTTTTTACCTGTTTTGCAGGAACTCAAAAATGAATTTGGAGAACAAATCAAGATCATCAAAATTGATGTTGACAAGCATTTGGATCTGGTTCAGAAAATTCAGATCATGGGCGTACCCACCATCATGATCTATCAACACGGCGAATTGATATGGGGTGCACCTGGCGTCCCGACTAAGGCTTTCCTTGCTGATAAATTGTCTCCGCTGGTTCAGGCAGCCACTTGATTCAGCCTCTCGACATCCACGAGTCTACTCGCCTTTAACCCCTCTTATGCGGGTCACTTCATTGATCCAGCAGGGTACTGTATATCGTTCACCTTCGTGCATGTTCATCATATGCAGGTCACCGTTGGTCGGCATGTACTGCGTATATTCTTTGATCAGTTTATTAGCCTCCGCCGATACGGAAGGATCGATTTTCTTGGCATACTCAAACTTGTCAATGGCAGCCCATACCACACGTTGGCTGTCAAATCCTCTTCCGGGGCCACACAGCGGTCCGCTGCTGGCGTACAATTTTCCAATCAGCATATAAGGATCTCCCCAGTCTTCTTTGAGTGCTGCTGCATCCAGCGCATATTTCCTTGCCTGGGGGAAATTGCGGAGGTTGCCGTAGTATATTTTTGCCACTACAAGCAAGTATTTGGCTTTTTTCTCCGGGTCATCGGAATTCTTTACAAATTCAAGAAACAGGTCAATGGCTTCTTTGTATTTACCATTTTGAAGGGCATCAAACCCTTGCCGGAGGGGTCCTGCCTCGGTGGTCACGATGCAATTCACTTGTAAAGCGCTTAGGAGCTCTTTCACCTTTGGGTCCTCGGGATCACAACCTCCCCAGCGAAAACGGGCTAAAACCGTCCGGATCACATCGCAGTCCTGTGGATTATCCAGGTACTCCTGGTAATATTTATCCATATAATACGTACAATCGTAAAATCCTTCGACGCCTTCAAATTCTTCAAGACGTACCGGCGCATACGACTCAATAATTTTCCATGGTTCACACGCTTTTTCATCTTTGCAGGTAGCGAGACCTTCTGCCAGGATATCCTTCACTTGCTTACTGTATTTCTGCGCTTCCTCCATGGAAATCCGGTCCTCCACATACATTTGAAGGATCAATGCGGTAAAGGGATTAAGTACATAATAATCGGTCTTGAGACCGTATTTGTCTATTGCCTGCTTAAACAGCTGATAGATGGTATAGTCGTCGGTTGAAGCGCGGTATTTGTAATAATAATCAAAAGCCTTGCGACCTTCTATCTGAGCTTTTGGTTCACATTGGCCCAGCCGGTCATAGATGTACATCACGGAGTCCAGATATAGTTTTCTTCCTGAGTCCGAGGTGGCTTGTTGATACAAATAGTCGTAAATCGCAATGCCGTCGTCGTACTGTATGGATCGCTGCCCATCAGCCATCGGTGCCCAGGTAAACACTTTTCTCCAGTGAGGCAAAGCCTGTACATATTCTCCCTTGCGAATCAGATCCCGATAAAGTACGTGTTCGGTTTCGGCTTCATCCTGGTGACCGGTCTCAAACCAGGTAGCGCACGGACCAGCTTCTTTGGGCATATCCGGCTCAGGATTCATCGTGGTCGTGGTTTGATCCGCTACTTTAGGGGAACAACTTAACGCGAACAATATTAATATACCGGTAAGGGATGCCCAGATTGATCCGTACTTCATGATAATTACCTTTTGTTGATACCACTCCAAAAATAACAAATGCTTCGTTTGTTGTAAAAACGAAGCATTTATCCGGGGTAGTCTGAAGGTTACAAGATTACAATGAAACCGTTACCGTTTCACCGATCCAGCATCCTACTTTGTAGGATTTTCCATCGGCTCCACGCTGAAAGATGTCTTCTTTTGGTGGCTTGTATTTGCTGTAGCGGCTGATCAGATCAGAAGCTTCATCGGAAACGTCCGGATCGACGCTACGGGCTTGTGACCACTTATTGATTGCGGCAATCACCGCCAAACCCCGCTCAAATGCGTCGTCTCCGCAATTCCGGCTGGATTGCGCATACATTTCGCCGATGAGCATATAGGGGCGACCCCAGTTTTCTTTTAACCGGGCTGCTTTATAAGCTGATTCGCGTGCGGTGCTTAACTGGTCCATTTTCCGGAATTGAATGGATGCAATTGCAAACCAATATTCTCCTTTTTTAGTATCATCGGTTTCCTGATCAATGGCTTCTCTGTATTTATTGATGGCTTCGGAATAATTTCCTTCATCGTACAGCCTCTTTGCGGCAAAAGATGGATTGGCTTCTTCAAACTCAGCCATACGACGGGCATTCTCTTCGGCAGCAAATTTTTCGTACCTGGCTGAAAGCTCTACGAGGAAAGGATCCTCTTTATCACAACCCTCCTGGGTCAATTTGTTATACACATACTTCAATACGTCCAGGTTTTCCGGATTTGCGCGGTATTCGGGTTCCAGTTTTTGCTTGAAGTAAGCGCAGTCAAAAATCTCAGATTCGATTTCAGCAAATTTGCCATTCATGGCATCTTTGGCCTGTTGAAAATATTCTCCGTAATCCTGGTTATTTTCTACGTTGAAGTCAGCTATTTCATTCAGGATGTCATAGACGTCGCGCACCTCTTCCTTTTGCATGCGTCCTTTTTGAAATTCATAGACGGCGATGGTTGCATAAGGCATAAAAATGGTGTACAGGTTGTCTTTACCGGCATACTTGATGGCATTATCCAGAGCTTCCCTGGTAGCGGAATAAGGCGAGTTAAACGTATAGAACAGATCATATGCTTTTTGACCATAGAGTAACCCCACCGTGCGATTGATGCAGGCTTGTTCGTTGCAGTTAGGTATCTGGATGGCTTTATCCAGATAACATTGAATTGCCTGATCATAGAGGGCAACGGCTTTTTCCATAAATTCCTTTTTCTTGGCGTCATCGGTAGCCTGCTGAAATTTATGCTTGTAAATAGCAACCCCATCTACATAGTGATCATCCCGCAATCCATCCGCCGCAGGAGCAAGGTCAAAGGCTTTTTGCCATTGTGCAAATGCACCGTCGTAGTCTTCTCTTTTGATAAAGTCCCGGTAGGTAACATGCAGGTTCTCCGCCTCTTCTTTTTGTGCCGGATCCAGGGTGTTCCACGTTGTACACTGGCCCGGCAGCTCTACGGTTCCCAGCAAGAATACCCCGCTGATCAAAAGCATGATTTTTTTCATGATTAATTGAATTTTCGTTTTAGAAACCATTCATCGTCATTAAGTGTAAAACCTACATTCAATTGAATGTACGAGTTTTTAAGAATATCAGGTTGGCCAAACTGCCCATACTCCAGCGCTGCATTCATAAATGAAATCTTGCGCTGCACAAAGAAAGGCACACCAATACCCAAAGTTATTGCATATTCATGAAGTTGATCACCATTGTAGACACGCGGATCCGTTCCGAAACGTACCCCTAATCGGTAATCGATGGTTTGCAGGAATCGGTTAAAGGCATTGATATCAGGCCGGTAACCAATACCAAACGATAACGTCCAGGCGTTCTGCAAGAGTTCCGGCTTTGCGCTGTTTTTATAGTTTGACCAGCCTTCGGAAACAAAATTGATCCCTGCCCGCCACTTAAAGCCCTGCCGGTAGGAGATTCCAGCACTAAAGCCACCGGGCAGCGTGCCATCCCCCTGGATATCGTCGACAAATTGAATGGTATCGATCAGGGCCTGTGAGGTCGCGAAGACCCGGCGATAGATAGCGCTTGAGCGGGTACGCATGCTTTGCTTACTGTGCAAAGTTAGTCCGAGCGTGATTATTTTGTCCGGCTGACGTTCTTTCGCCTTAGCTTCTTCCCGATCCAGCACGATATCGTACATCGCACCGGCATTCCACAAAAACCCCTTTACACCAATATTATCGTCGTATACATCGGAAAAAGAAGATACATCGGGGAAATCCACCTGACGGGTATACGTCATATTGCCAAAAAGATATTGCAGGCTAAGACCTACTGCCAGGTCTTTGTATTTTAATCCGTTGTTCCACTGTACTTTATAGGTACCTCCGGCTCCCCGGTACTGACGGGACACATAACCTATTTCCGCGATATGAATGCTGTCCTCGATGTTATACCCAACATTGGTGTAAGGCATCAAACTGATGTTCATACCCAGATGCAAGGGCTTCTGTTTACGTTCCAGAACTTCATTAATCGGGTTGATTAATGGAAAAGCCAGGGACAGGTAGCTTAGGTTTCCGGCCCAGCGGCTTACCGATTCCGAAGATTCCGTCAATTTGGTCTTGCCTATGTTAACACCAACATCAAACGAAGTTGCCCGCAAATAACCCAGTGATGCCGGATTAACCTGGTTGACATGGTAAGGGTCGGTATACGAAGCAGAGGTGCCACCTACGGATGAAACGGCGATAAAATCCTGAGAAAAGAAATCACCCAGGCCGAATCTCGAATAAGGTGAATTTACCTTTGGTTGGGCATCCATTCCCTGCACAAAAGCGAAAAGTATGATCAGGATGCAAAGCTTCCTCATAAAGATAAATTGAATCTTAAAATCCGATGTAGGCCTTTCAGAACTAGATTTGGCTCCACAAATATCTCAGATTTAAGTTGTTTTGACAAAAAAAATCCATCCCCTCCGGTAAGGATTACGCGCAATCCGGGAAAGGAGCGTCGAAACCGACGGATCAGTCCTTTTACCTCTTCGACAAAGCCCGCGGTTGTCCCGGATCGCATGGCATCCTCTGTAGTTTTGCCATAGAGGTGTATGCTTTGCGCCGGCTCCACTTCCGGTAACCTGGCCGTAAAGGCATGCATTGCCTGAAACCGCATGCGTAAACCCGGCGTGATGTATCCTCCTTTAAATGCACCTTCCGGGTCCACCAGGTCAAAAGTAATGCAAGTCCCGGCGTCAACCACCAAAACCGGCTCTCCGGGAAATTGTCCGGCGGCGGCAACTGCTCCTGCCAGCCGGTCCTTGCCCAACGTTTTGGGCGTTGCGTAATCGTTCCGGATCGGTAATGGCAACGTATGATCCAGGACCATCACATTTGACAGGCCTTTCCAGGCCTTTGCCATTTCCTGTTCTAAAACGGATGTACTGGACATTATGACGCTTTCAGGTGAATACCGGTCACCCAGGTTTAATATTTCTTTAACATCACCTACCGGAAAGACTTCAACTGTTTCCAGGCTATCATTCTGGAATATTCCGGCTTTTATCCGCTGGTTTCCGATATCCAACACCAATTCCGTCATACAACCATTAATGCCTGAAATGGCGGATTCCGGTGATCGCCATGGCCATACCATGCTGATCGCAATAATCAATGCTCTCCTGGTCCTTAATGGAACCACCGGGTTGAATTACGGCGGTAATTCCGGCTTCATCCGCTATTTCGACACAGTCCGGGAAAGGAAAAAATGCATCCGAAGCCATCACGGCACCTTTTAAAGACAATCCGTAATGCCGGGCTTTAAGGATGGCCTGATTCAGTGCATCTACCCGCGAAGTCTGTCCACAACCCATACCTACCAATTGACGGTCCTTGACGAGGCTGATGGCATTCGATTTTAAATGTTTCACACAACGTACGGCGAATAAAAGATCATCCGTCTCCCTGCTATCGCCCATCCGTTTGGTACCCCAGGTCAATTCCGCTTCCGATTCCCTTTTCCGGTCCGTCTCCTGTACGATCACCCCATTTAAGATGCTCTTATACTGGTATTTGGTGGAAGGATAAGCTTTCAACTGGAGAATGATCCTTTTTTTCTTTTTCAACAACAGCGCCTTGGCCTCCGGAGTAAAGTCGGGAGCTATCAACACTTCGTAAAACAATTCATCAATTTTGGCGGCGGTAGCAACATCAATTTTTTGATTGCAGATAATAATACCTCCGAATGCAGATACCGGATCGCCGGCTAATGCCTTGTCCCAGGCTTCTTCGACACTCCCTGCCTGGGCACATCCACAGGGATTGGTATGTTTCAAAACCGCAACGGTCGGGGCTGCATCCTTAAATTCTGCCATCAAACCAACAGCGGCATCAATATCAACCATATTGTTGAATGAAATTTCTTTACCGCCCAACTGGATCAGGATTTCATCCAAAGGACCAAAAAAGCGCCCTGATTGGTGCGGGTTCTCACCGTAGCGCATTTCCATAGCTGCCGGTATGCTCTCCTTGAAGGCAGGCACCGTACTGTCCCACACCGAACCGCCGGCGAAATACCGGTGGATCATCGTATCGTAATGAGATGAAACTGCGAAAGCTGCGGTAGCAAAATCCCGCCTGTCCTGTATATCCGAATAGCCATCCTTTTCAGCTAGTAATTGAGCTAGCATTGCATATTGCTGTTGAGATGAGACAATAATCACATCCTGGAAGTTCTTTGCTCCGGCCCGGATCAGGGCAATCCCGCCGATATCAATCTTTTCAATGATCTTTTTTTCATCGGTCGTCGTGCGGACGGTTTCTTCAAATGGATACAGATCCACAATCACCAGATCTACAGCCGGAATGTCGTATTCTTTCAACTGGTTCAGGTGGCTTTCCTCACGCCGTGCCAGGATCCCGCCAAAAACTTTCGGGTGAAGGGTTTTTACCCGGCCATCGAGGATGGATGGATAACCGGTCAGGTCCTCCACCGTATTAACAGGCACTCCCAGGCTTTCTATGTAGGTCTGCGTCCCTCCGGTCGAATAAATGGTGACTCCCAGTTTGTGCAGTTGGCTGATGATTTGGTCTAGGCCCTCTTTATGATACACGGATATAAGGGCCGATTGGATCTTTTTCATGCTCAGAATGGTCTGTTGATTTTAAGAAAGCGCAAAGGTAAGGAGAACGTCAGTAAGTTCAGTAGTTCAGCACCCAAGAAGTACTGCCTATAACCAAGATATGTTACGAATGACATATCCTCTTTTAGGTCTTCCAGTAAAAAAAGCTTTACTCACCGCCCCAAAAGACCGGATCAACCTTACCGTAACTTCCATGAATCCTGCAACGGTGATCACTGAATAATGTGGGTGTCCAAAAACAAAAAAACCGCAACTTGTTGCGGTTTTAATATTTGTTGTGACCGGTCCATTCAGGATTGCCATTTGGACCTTGATCACCTCAGCTAGATTGTAACTTCCGTCACTTTCCGGTTACTCAGCCGGAGCAAGCAATTCTTTTGTGATGATCTGCTCAAGGATATTTTTAGGCAGAGCCCCCGCTTGCATCATCGGAGTTTTATCCATTGGAATGAAGAGGATGCTTGGGATACTACGGATCTGAAAGACCATAGATAACTCCTGCTCTACTTCAGTATCCACTTTATAAATGATGATTTCCGGGTGTTCGTTGGAAAGTTGTTCCAGGATAGGAGCCACCATTTTACAGGGTCCGCACCAGTCTGCATAAAAATCGATGATGGCTGGCTTATCTCCTTTATATTTCCATTCCTTTTCCGTGGTGTAGTCGAAGATGTCAGTCTTAAATTTTTCAGTTGTTAGTTTGACCGTTGCCATGATGTTAATTGATTTATTTTATAATGCAGTAACAAAAGTACAGCAGGAAAAGTGTCTGGTCTGTAACATAGGTTACATGAAATGATTCAGTGGCTGATGCTAGTGCCACAAGGCATCAGCAAGATGCTTCCCTGGGATTATCATTGCCATAGGACCACCTCTTCGCCCTTCTCAAGAAGAACGGATAGGGTATCCTGGCTTTTCAACAGGTCCCTAGAGCTATTAAATTGTTTATTTGAAAAGGGGTTTTCGAGCTTAAATAAGCCGTTTGCATTCGCAGTAACTTTAACCCTGACCACCTGGCCTTGCGCTAATTGGGCAGAGACGAGGAAAGCTCCGTAGGTCCTGAGATCTTTGAAACTGGCATTTTTCCAAGCTGCCGGTAAGGCTGGAAAAAGCGATACAACACCCGAATGACTTTGAATCAACATTTCCTGGATTGCAGACGCAAAGGCAAAATTACCTTCTAATGTAAATGGCCGATACGTAAAATTTGAGTACCCCGCCTGGCATTGATCCCCGTTCACATGAAATGAGTTTGGCAAACAAAAACAGGTTGCAAAAATCCGCAATGCTTCTGCTGCTTTCTCTCCATTACGGGCCCTGGCGTACATATTCCCCTCCCAGCTAAATGAATAGCCCGTCCAATTATCACTGCCCTGCTTTGACAGATTGTTCAACGAATTGATCACAATATTTCGATCATTTGGACCTTTGGCAAAGTCTAATAATCCCAATGGATGGATAGCCATTAAATGAGAAAAATGACGATGTGATTCCTGGAATAGAGCGCCTGGTGCTATCATTAATCCGGTTTCTTCATCAACAGCTAATTCCGGCCATTCGGACAATAGTTTAGACCAATGGTCCGCTTCCTGCTGATGGCCCAGCTCAAGGGCAAGTTCAACAGCCTTCTCATAAGTCCATCGGATGAGGGCCAGGTCAAAATTGGTTGTCTCTGCAAACCATGCCTCAGCGGAATTGTCATGTATTTCCGGGCTGGAACTGATGATCAATTTTCGGTGCCCATCAGAAGTTTTGACGGATATCTTATCCAGAAATAGAGCAACGTCCTTGAGCCATGGATAAGCCCGTTTTTCCAGAAAATCTCTGTCCATCGAAAATTTCCAATGCAGGTAAAAATGTTGGGCTAGCCAGGCCGATACCGTTTGACCCATTGAATATTGAATCCAGCCACCCATTGGTTCTCCTTTCAACGTGGTAACCCCCGGAACATTTAATCCATTAACGCCAAAATAGTCCCTGGTATATTTCTTGAAAACCGGGACATTATCCCATAACCAGTTCAAATATCCTTCCTCTAACTGAAGTTGATTGCCGGCATAAGCTGGCCAATAACTCAACTGCGTATTCAGATCATGATGGAAATCGCCCTTCCAGGGTGGTAACTTTCCATGGTCGGCCGTCCATACTGCCTGCAAGCTAATAGGAGGTGCATCAGGCCGGGCAGTCGAACCAAATTTGTACATTTCCATCCGATATTGATGAAGCAGCAGGGAATCCGGAATCTCGATTTCAGACTGCGACCAGAAATTACTCCACCACTCCAAATGGGTTTGGTATGCCGAATCAAAACCTGCCCCTTGATTCGCCGCGACCATCTCGGTAGCCGAGGGTCCCCGTTCAGATCCCGGATCCGAAGAAGTTACCGACCAGCAGCCCACCAGTTCATCTCCATTATTTTCCCAGGCCGTGTGGATCTGATAAGTCATTTCACCCCAGCACTTTTGATCGTAGGTAATTGAATGTTCAGTTTCAGAGATATGCCCTTGCTCATAACCCAATTCATTCAAGTCATTCGGTGACTGGCTGCTGGCTATCCCGTTCCCTTCCCGATTGTACGCTGGAGCAATCAATTGGATGTTGACTTGAGCAGGCAGGTTTTCAAATTTATACCATCCTAAAGATTTCTGAGCATGTACAAAAGCAATCAACCTGGCGCCATTTTCCCATTCGACAAAACAAGTCGCCGTCTCAAGTTCTAAGTGTACCCGTTTTACCTTTCCAAGTTCAGCGATGGTAAATTCAAGGGCTCCGGCAGGGATTTTAGAGGGTGCCGGGAGTTTATCATAAGGTACATCGAATACCGCTTGTACTTCTTGATAGGTTCCATTCTTCCAATGCGCATAGACATCGTTAAATTTCCAATTGCTGAAATCCAGGTTTTCCATTGGTCTTAGATCCCATAGATCGGCTCGATCCAATGAAAACCGAAGCTTTCCATCTTTTTCCCAGATGAGATTACCAACCATGCCATTTCCTAACGGTATGGCTTCATCCCAGGTCTTTGCCAATTCTTTAAAAAGGAGTCCAGGTCCAACGGCTTTATTTCCATCTTCAGTTTTTTTGCAAGCGACGAAATGAACCGCCATAATGAGCAACGTGACTAATATTCGCCGACAGGCGCCCGAGGAAAACCAAAAATCTCCCATCAATTCCTTGTTTGCATTACTAATTTAATCAACAAAAAATAGGGTCCATTAAGTGGAATTGACGCGCTGTCTTGACCAGTACTTCTAAAAACTGCTGTAAGGTTCATCTTCCTTTCCAGTAACTAACAGGATCGATGAAGGAAATTACCGTAAGTCCAGGATATTTCCCATGTTAAAGCACGTCCTGCAGCGCGGTTCGTACTTGTCCTTTTCACCAACCAGCACGGTATCGGCTTCATTGGTTAACCGGTAAGAGTGCGTCGCCAGGTTTCCACAACGCACACAGATTGCATGGACTTTGGTGATGTATTCGGCGATGGCCAACAGATGGGGCATGGGCCCGAAAGGCTTGCCTCTGAAGTCCATGTCCAGACCGGCCGCGATGACCCGTACTCCACGATTGGCAAGTTGCTGGCAGACATCTGGGAGTTCCGGATCAAAAAATTGCGCTTCATCAATACCGACCACCTCAATACCGTCAACCTGGTCCAGCATTTCACGGGAAGTTGAAATCGGATTCGACCTGATCGCATTTTCATCGTGAGATACAATGCGCTGTTCGTGATACCGGGTATCGATCTTTGGTTTGTAGATCATCACTTCCTGATGGGCAAACTGGGCACGTTTCAACCGACGAATCAATTCTTCTGTCTTTCCACTAAACATGGATCCGCAGATCACCTCGATCCATCCGCTACGCTGCCCCTTGAAATGTGGCTCTAAAAACATCAGGCGCTAAATTATATTACACTTTTTAATAATATTTGGCATGGTTTCTGCCCCGGTTATCCTGAATAAATTGATTGATGAAACAAAAAAAGAAATTATCAATCAATAGTTATACGAAACCAACCTGAGAATTCATTCTAATTACAAACCAGAAGTAAGTATAACAAATATGAATTGGGAGAAAGCTAAAAACAGCCTGGATAAAATCAATCTATTGTGGCAAAACATCCGGATGACGGACGACTTGTCACCACTTGAGCGTGATCTGATGCTCAGCTACCTGCGCCAACTTTACGAATCTTTTCTGAATGAAATGCCAACTGTGCAGCATCAACGCAACAGTCCCACTCAGATGACGCATCAGGAAACAGCACCACCGAAAACAGCAAAACCGGATTACATTGCCCAGCCGATTGCCCGCCAGGAAACTCAAAACTACAGCGAGCCGGTAGCGAGACCCGTTGAACCGCCCAAACAGGAATCCTATGTACCTAGCAATGGTGTACATTACACGGAGGAACGGGTCGTGCCCGCCGAAGTCAGAAGGCCAGCTGCCGTGGATCCGCAACCGGTTGCACCAGTTACAGAACGCGCCATGCCCGCCCATCAGCCGGTAATTACAGCTCATCCGGTCATGCCCGCACCTGATCCGGATCCGATTGAGGTTCCTGCTCCCAGTTATACCCATCAAATAAATCCGTCACAGGCTATCCTGCGATTATTTGATGCGAATAAAGCTTCCGATTTGTCCGAGAAGTTGTCACAGCTTCCTATCTCGGATCTCTCCCGGGCTTTTGGGGTCAATGAGCGCATTCTGATCATCAATGAATTGTTTGGAGGTGATTCCGCAAAATTTGTCGATACCATCCGGAGGCTGAACTCTTTTACCCAATTTAATGATGCCAAGGCTTACCTGGTTCGTGAGGTTGCCATGCCTAATCACTGGGCCGAGGAGGACAAATCCGAGCTGGCCACCTCATTTATCCGGTTGATCCGGAGGAAATATCCATCTGTCTAATCAGGCTCTTCATCGAAAAAGCATGCATGAAAAGCTTCCGGTCTGGAGTTTTGTAAGGAACGTTTAAAATTAAACCATGACCCAAGGCGCGGAACCTGAAGAAAGTTTTATGCAGCAAGCAGGCCAACGGCTGCGATGGCCGGTACTTTTGGTCGTGCTCATCTGGATCATACAGGGCTTTCAATACCTCTTGAATGGTCAATTAGGGGCATTGGGTATTTACCCGCACCACATATCCGGTCTCAAGGGCATCGTATTCGCACCGCTGATTCACGGAAGCTGGGGTCACCTGATTTCCAACACGGTCCCTTTATTCGTATTGACCCTCATCCTGGCTGTCTTTTATCGCCGTATTGCTTTCATCAGCTTTGTCTTAATCTACCTGGGTACCGGTTTAGCCGTTTGGTTGTTTGCCCGCCCGGTGTATCATATCGGGGCCAGTGGAGTCGTCTACGGGTTGCTCTCCTTTATCTTCTGGTCAGGTGTTTTCCGGCGGAATATCCGCTCCATCGTCCTCGCTCTTATCGTGACCATTTTGTATAGCGGATTCATCTGGGGGGTGCTCCCTTTGAAAGAAGGCATCTCCTGGGAAAGCCACCTATATGGTGCTGTCGTAGGTATCCTGGTCGCATTCTTATTCAGACATGCTAAAGATCCCGATGAAGAGATGCGGTATAGCTATGAAGAGGAGCCTGATCAGGAAAAACGCTATTTCTATAACCGGGATACATTTGACCATCATTGACCTTTATCCTGTAAAAGGTTGATATCCCGGGGCTACCCCGAGTACAATTTCCGGGTTCAAATAGAAAAAGGCACCGGCAGTATACCAGACGCCCTTTTGAATCATTATTTTATTTGATCTTCCTGAGAGAAAGCCCCGGGAATCTATTGAGATTAACCAGATGGCCGGACGAGCTTAAGCGCTTTAATTGGTATCTATTCGCATCTCCTGGATGAGAAATTTGTCTCCTTTTTGTTTGAAATAAAAGAATACCCGGTATTCACCGTCATCGGTTGTTAATTTGGCAATGGTAAATGATGTTTCATCCGACTTGTTAGCACCTTTGTGTATGGGCTGACAGGATTTCGGTTTATGATCCTGGAAAAATTTCTGTAAGTGGTTGCGAACCAAAGATTTATCGTAGATCGTCTGGTGATCGAGGACATGTAATTCGATCTGGTCATCCATCTGTGTAAGGAGCTGATCCACCTGTCCCGAAGACATCGCCTCAAAGATGGATTCCATGTTTTGGTCCAATGCCATGGAGGAGATGACGACAATACTCAATAATAAGGTTTTCATATGCAATCATTTAGTTTCAAAGTAGTTCTATAACGTATAAGCAAAGCAACTAAAAATGTAAACAAATGAATGCGGATGAAAATTCGATCCTGCATCATATACCTTTTGACGATCGTTAAAGGGCTCGTCACAACTTGGTTGTCAAATACCATGCGAATCGGCAGATAATAACAAGATATTAACCTAAGCATGGTATTTTTTATTGCCATTCTTCCGACTTTTGTGCGATCAAAGCTTTGAATCCGTTAACATGACAAATAAAGGATTTTTAATCATATTAGATGGCTGGGGACACGGACCAGATCCATCAAGAAGCGCAATTGCCCAGGCAAATACTCCTTTTGTGGACGCCCTCTACCGCGATTATCCGAATAGTGAACTGATCACCTACGGGGAAGATGTCGGTCTGCCGGAAGGGCAAATGGGCAATAGTGAGGTTGGCCATCTGAACATCGGGGCCGGTCGTATCGTTTACCAGGAATTAGCCCGTATCAACAAAGCCATCCGGGAGCGGACGCTATTTGAAAACCCGACACTGAAAAATGCGTTTCATTCGGCCGCTCAGGCCGGCAAGCCGGTACACTTTATCGGTCTGGTATCGGATGGCGGGGTGCATTCCCACATCAATCACCTGAAAGCGCTGATTGAAATGGCCGAGTCCTCCGGATGCGAGAATGTTTTTATTCATGCTTTTATGGATGGAAGGGATACCGATCCCAAGTCAGGTGTCGGATACCTTAAGGACCTGCAGAACTTTTTACACGGCAAGCATGCTCAGATCGCAACCGTCATCGGAAGGTATTTTGCCATGGATCGGGACAAGCGCTGGGAAAGGGTTAAGCTCGCGTATGACCTGCTTGTACACGGGGAAGGCAAAAAAGCACTTGATCCGATTGCTGCCGTTGAATCCAGTTATCACGAAGGCATCACTGATGAATTTCTAAAACCAATCGTTGTCACCGATATGGAGGGACATCCCGTAGCCCGGATTAAAGATGGTGATACGGTCATGTGTTTTAACTTCCGGACGGACCGCCCAAGACAAATCACCCAGGTACTGACCCAGCAGGACTTTCCGGACCAGGAAATGAAAGCCCTTAACCTCGACTACGTCACCATGACGGAATACGACAAAGCGTTTAAAGGATTGCAGGTGGTTTTTACATCCGATAACCTGGTCAACACTATGGGTGAAGTGGTTTCCTCGCATGGATTAACCCAGGTACGCATCGCCGAAACGGAAAAATATCCGCACGTATCTTTCTTTTTCTCCGGCGGACGTGAAGAAAAATTTCCTGGTGAAGACCGTATCCTGATCCCCAGCCCAAAGGTGGCAACCTATGATTTGCAACCCGAAATGAGTGCCATTGAAGTAACAGATGCCATTATGAGCCGGATCAGCACAGACCCTCCGGACTTTATCTGTCTGAACTTCGCCAATACCGATATGGTAGGCCATACGGGGGTATTCACAGCCGCGATGAAAGCTGCCGAAACGGTTGACACCTGTCTCAGTAAGTTGATCCCTTTAGCGATTGATAAAGGGTACCGGATGGTCATTATTGCAGATCATGGCAATTCGGACTACATGATCAATGACGACGGCACCCCAAATACCGCACATACCAAGAATCCAGTACCTTGCATTGTAATTTATCCCGGACACCATTACGAAGTAGCCGATGGAATTCTTGCCGATGTATCTCCTACTTTGCTGCATTTAATGGGTATTTCACAACCAGCGGAGATGACCGGCCACTCCCTGATCCGGGAACTTAAAGGAAGTTCATGATCCATCGATTGTTGCTGTTTGCCCTGCTCATTACCCTGGTTTCATGCACCAACCAGTCGACCGCAAACGTGTCTGCTATTCCAGTGGATCTGAAGGCCATTCTGGATTCAATCTACTTTAAGAATCAATCGAATTCCGTTTCGAAAACACTTCAGTATACGGGCGAAGAGGCTGAAACCAAAACTATTGACAGTACCGCATTTCGGGATGACCTGAAATTTTTAGAGTCTTTTGCGCTTAACGAGCGATCCTTTGCGGATCAATTCCGGCAAACCGGAACCCAACCGCTTTCCTATGAAGCTACCAGCAAAAAGACCTATGTGCGATCGATCGTCATCTGGCCCCGGGAAACGCAATCGCCGGATTCGATCCAAATTTCCTACGCCATGCAACAGATCACCGGAACGCGGTATATGGATCTCTCACTCATCCCGGCATCCGGATTCAGACTTGAAGTTCGGGAAGATAACCGGATGCAAAAGAACCTGAACTTCATGGTTCAGGAGGTTTGGCGCTAGGCGAAATGCTAAAGGTTGAGCTAACGGTTATCTGCTGACCTTACGGTTCAGATTACGCATTTCAGACAACTGACTACTGATTACTGCCTACTGAATACCAGCCCATTAACATTAGTTAATTTATTACTCCTAAATAATAACCGCTTACAAATAGCGATTATATAGATACGGTCATCCTCCACGACTAGACGCTTTTTAATTCATCTTTTAAATCAGTAATCTATGGTCAAGCTCATTGCTAGCCTGATAGCTAGTGCTATCATGTTTTTGTCTGTACCAACGAATCAATACCAGAGCCTGGATGCAACGACCACATTCACGACGGTGAAAGAAATCTCAAACCAGGAGCTTTCGAGCGCCATTAGCCAATCTTTTGATGATGTCACGGCAGTAGAGACCGTTTCGGTCGTCAAGAACGAGGATTCCGGAGCCTATTTTTATGCCGTCACCGCCAAAAACGGTGATGAGGCGGTTGCCTTCAAAATCTCAATGAGTGAAGAAGATGCAATGGCCGAAAAGGCGCCTGAATGCGGCTGTGAAGCCACCGGAAACAACTGGAAGGTGGATGATGATATCCGCAGTTGTACCGATTCGTGCAATTAATCCAAACGCTTCAAATAATTTCAGAGGAGGCTGGAACCCGTTAGGTTCCGGCCTTTTTTGCATGCTTGAATTCTTCTCCTGCCAGAAGTTGCCAATCAGAGATCCGGTACCTGATCCACTTCATGGACCGGTAAAAACTGTGCTAAACTGTCCATTAATTTCCGGAAATCAGGTAGATGTGCCAGATTGGAATACTCGTTTGGATCGGAATCATGATCGTACAGTTCTTCACTTCCATCGGCATAGTGGATGTATCGCCACCGGTCCGTACGCAGTGCATGATTGCCCTTTCCATACGTGGATAATGCCGGTTTAAGCTGCTGGGAATTGTGTTGCAGCAATGGCACCAGGCTGGTCCCGTCAACATCTGGAACCGGCAACCCGCACAATTCACTTAAAGTCGGATAGATGACACTCAGATCGACCGGGACCTTCTCAATCGTACCGGGATCAGTGATTCCCGGAGCAATAATGATGAAAGGTACATGATTGGTTTTTTCCCAGAGGGCAAATTTCTCAAAATGTTCCTTCTCACCCAGATGGAATCCATGATCGGACCAGAGGACGATGATGGTATTATCTTTATAAGCACTCTGATCCAAAGCATCTATGACCCGGCCTATCATATCGTCTGCAAAACTGGCACAAGCCTGATATGCTTGCACATAGGTCCGCCAGGATTCCGGTTTAATTTTAAGGGCTTTCTGCATACCCGTCCAGAACCAATCAGAAGGCTCCAGCAAAGTCCTGGCTCCTTGCGGCAAGTCATCCATGTCGTCCGATAGGGTGTTGGGCATGGTGATGGTTTCCAACGGGTACGGGTCAAAATAGTCAGCCGGTGCAAAAAATGGTGAATGCGGTTTATAGATCCCGACATTCAGGAAAAATGGATCACGGTGTTCTTTTTCCAGGAAATCCACGGCATATTTCATAGTGCGGTAGTCCGCTGTCTCCTCGATATGCTCCGGCCACATACCCCAGTCCGTATTCCTGGTGCCATAATCATCCAACCCATTCAACTTGTGCGGAGGATAGGGCTCGTTAATACTCATCATCAAATATTCATTGAATGAGGCATTGTCATGAAAAGCCCAGTCTTTGTGGTGATGAAAAATTTTTCCGGCACCGGCAACGTAGTATCCATGGTTCTTAAAATGGCTTTGCAACGTAGGTCTGCCTGCGGTTGCACTCCGCCAATCCGAAGCATTTCCATATACCCCGGTCCGGCTGGGTTTCAGCCCTGATAAAACGGAAGCACGGGATGGATTACAGGCTGGCGATGAAGAATACGCTCGATTAAAGAATACACCCCGGTTCGCAAGTTTGATCAGGTTTGGTGTCCGGATCGGATTCGCAGAATCAAATAAGGTAATCCAATCGTTGAGATCATCCACCACAATCATCAATACGTTGGGCGGACCTTTGACTTCATCCGGTGCATGCCGGCAGCTCCACATTCCCAGAGACAGGAAAATTAAAATCAGGATACGTATCACGGCTTGGTTTGTTTTTTTACCCTTAAATCACCATACGTTAAATCCGTTGCCTTCACCGGTTCGCCCACGAATAAACTGAAAATCCACCCAATGATGAAACAGGATACCACGCCAGTCATGGAGTACAATAACAAGTGTACCGGTTGATAATAGGCTACCAGGATCTGAATGCCAATACTACCCAATATGCCGATCATGGCTCCTCCTGAAGTGGCCCGGCGGGTAAGAATCCCCAATAAAAATATACCACCCACCCCGCCAATAATCAACCCCAGAACTTTCTGAAACTCATCCCACAAGGACTTGATATCCCAGGTGGACATGAGAATTGCAAAACATATTCCGGCAGCTCCAAAAACGACAGAAGCAATTCTGGCAACATAAAGTTGGCTGGCATGGGGAGTCCACTTAAACCGTAAATGGAAATCCGTCACATAGGCTGCAGCCGCTGAATTGATGCTGCTGGACAAACTGCTCATGGCCGCTGCAAAGATGCCAGCGATCAATAATCCGTAAATCCCGGTGGGAAGTTGGGAAGAGATGTACCAGGGTAAGAGCGCATCATTATTTGCCAGTGATGGATTGAGTTCCTCCGGGAATCGCTTGAAAAAAACATACATCGCGGTTCCCAGAAAGAAAAAAATCACGGTTGCAGGGATTGTCAGGATAGCATTGGTCCAAACGCTGCGATTGGCCATTTGCCTCGAACTGGTGGTGAGGTACCGCTGAACCATAGTCTGATCCGTACCATAGGTAGTCAGATTGGCAAAAATACCCCCTATAAGCATCACCCACACGGTTGGTTGCCTTAGGGATAGATCAAGGTTGATCACATTAAATTTGTGATTGGCGGCGGCCACGCGGACCGCTTCAGCAATGCCTCCGTCAAGGCGGGACAGGATCAAGCCAAGGCATAAGATGGCACCTCCCATCAATACGATGACCTGTATGACATCCGTCCAGATGACCGCTTCAATGCCTCCCATCATGGTATAGATCAAACTGATCACTCCCATCAGAACGATGCAGGTAATGATGTCGATGTTGGTCACCACATTTAGTGCCAGGGAGGGTAAGAAAAGTACGACACCCATCCTTCCAACCTGATACAGGATGAATGATGAGCTGCCCAGTAACCTGACAGTAAGATTAAATCGCTTCTCCAGATATTCATATGCGGTGGTAATGTTCAGGTTCCGGTAAAATGGGATAAACAGGATAATGATAACCGGGGCAACCAAAAATATGGTCATATTCATCATAAAATAAGACCAGTCGGTAGCGAAAGTTTTAGCTGGTATAGCCATAAAAGTGATCGCACTCAAGGCCGTACCGAAAATACTAAGTCCTGCCGCCCACCAGGGGACGCGGTTTCCTCCTTTGAAATAATCATTAACATCCTTCTGCCGGTTGGAGAAGAAATACCCCATAAATCCCAGCAAAGCAAAATAGACGATGATAACCAGGATATCCCAGGCACCGAGGGTCTTTTTGTGATTTTCCGGAATGATCTTCAGGACTTTTGGCGTGCGCACACCGGGCCGGATCTCTCCGGAAGGCAAAATGAATCCACCATCCCAACTCACGACCGTGGTGGTAACCTGTGCGGTTGTTGGCAATGCGCCCTTGAATTCCATTTCCTGGGTAATGGTGTTAAATATCCTGATTTTGGTCTTGAATCCCGGGTGACCGGTTACATGTTTGTTCAAAGCCTGATTCAGCCGCTGCACACGGGCAGTATCTTTTGCAGACTGAGCCTGCTTGAGGGTATCACGCATCGCAAGTTCTTTCGCCATCAGCTCGCCGTCAGCTGCCGAAGGAAAGACGATAGAAGCCGACCCCAATGGGAAAGCCGTTCCGGCCATTACGGTAAATGCTACGTTTGGGTTCAACGGAGACCACCTCGCCAGGACCGGGTCATAGACATAACCATCCTGTAATAAGTTAATCGTACCATCCTGGCTTATCGTGCGCCCACTGAAAAGGTAAAAACAGTTATGGTTGCCGTCACTTTGTGTGGCCGCGACTGCGAAGCTGCGGGGTGGTCCGGGCAGGTCGTTGAGTTGCTCCCATGTACCCTTTACCGCATTGGTCCCATTGACCGGATAACGCCAAAATGTATTGGTACTTACTCCCGCATTATTTCCACCTCCGGCCACGTAAACGTAATCACCAACAACCGAAAAAGCGAAATCCGACAAAGCCCGGGGCAGTGTTGCCGCTTCAGCAATTTGACAGTTGCCGGTCAGTGGATCAAGATTAACGATCCAGGTTCCGTCTGTGACGCCATCAGCGTTTTTACCCCCAAATAACAATAAACCACCGGATACCGGGACACATCCTCCATAGGCCAGCTGCTGCGGCAAGACCGATTTGGATAAATGCCACTCAAATGCGTTTCCCTCTTTTTTTATCAGGTAAAATATTCCGTCGTAATAATGTTTTAAACCTCCTTCCCAGGGCATCCCATCCGGGAAGTTGGCGCCCCCTGCAAGTACCAGTGCGCCTGCGGTAACCCCTACGTAGGGTCCTGCCAGTCCGGGTTGTATTTGCAGTCCATTGTTGGGGGGCACATCAGGTAAGAATTCAAATTGAAAGAGTTCCTGTCCTTGTCCGGACACGAACAACAAAACCCCCATAAGCAGATGGATTATCTTCCGGCAAAAGAGTTGCTTCATAGGCTGGATGGTCCGCTCACCTTCAAGTTTCCAAGGGATAAAATGATGCAATAGAAAAGTCTTAACATCTGAAAATGGTCTAATTTCGAATCTGGTCAATTTTTACCGCGAGACTATCCATCAGCGGCTGGAATTCCTTACGTTGAGCCAGGTTTATGGCCTCAATCCGACTTTCATGTAAATCGTACAACTCCCGGTCAATGACGTCCATCTCCGGGAATTTCCTCCATTCGGTAAACCGGTAATCCGGCGTGCGTATTGAATAACCCATTATCTGCGGGTCCTGCTGATTGATAGCCGCATAAGGTCGTACAAATTGACTGAGCGCCACCGGATCCTTATCCATCTCCTGGCCCAATAGCATTGGTTTAATGCTGTTGCCCTGGACGTAATCAGGCACTGGAAAGCCAGCGAGGTCCACCAGGGTCGGATAGACATCGAGCAATTCAACGATTGCATTTTCTTTCCTGTTCCGGACAATAGGTCCGCCCGAAAAGAGTAAGGCAACACGCGTGGCTGCTTCAAAATTGGTGGACTTGCACCATAGTCCGAAATCTCCCAAATGATACCCATGGTCGGACCAAAGGACCACAATAGTGTTTGTAGCAAGGTCCAACTGCCGGAGTGTCTTCATTAGTTTGCCGATCTGAGCATCCACATAACTCGTACTGGCATAATACCCATGCAACAGTTCCAATTGCTTGTCCACATCGATAGGCCCTTCCGAAACAATATCTTCATAGCCCCGCAATTCGTTGGAGTTGGTCATCGCCAGGACGGGTGTTCCTTCTGGTGCATTGAGATGGGTCAGTTCTTCTGCAAAATCAGATCGCTGGTAATAATCCCAATACTTCTTAGGGGCTGAAAAAGGCAGGTGTGGTCGTCGAAATCCCACCGCAAGAAAAAATGAAGTGTCTTTCAGCTCATTCAACAACCGAATCGCAGCATCCGCCACCTTACCATCAATATACGCGCTATCAGAAACAGCAGCCTCTTCGGTCGCAGCAGCCTTGCTTCTGGGAGGGATCAGATTTTCTTCCAGATTGTATTTATGCCCGGGATCATTTTGGGTCACATTGTAAAAGGATTCACCCGACCAGGACACCGGGTCTTTAAAATAAGCGCCGTCATGATATATTTTTCCCACCTCCCTGGAACTGTAACCTCGTTCCTTGAAAAACTGGGGTAATGTGATCGCATCCGGATTCTTTTCCCTGAAATGGGTTTTTAACGTCCAAACACCGATGTTATCCGGTCTCCGGCCGGTCATAAGTGATGCCCGCGAAGGGTTGCATACGGCTTCCTGACAATATGCATTTTCAAAAAGTACACCTGCCATTGCGAGTGAATCCATGACCGGAGAGATCATGGTTTTATTTCCATAACATCCCAGCACGGGCCGAAGGTCATCAATGGCGATGAATAAAATATTTGGTGGCCGGTGCCCGGATGGTTTATTCGAACAGGAGAACCAGCTCAACACCATTATCGATGCGACCAACTTCATAATAGTCCTCTGGACTCCTTCTGTTTTCAGCATCCAATAAGCCGACGGCTCCACATGGTTCTTGCCTTCTCCACTAATCTGCATATGCCAGCTCATATCGCATATTTTTATAATTTATAACCCGCTTTTTCAAATCCAGATGAATCGATTCGAAAGCTTTTTCATTGCTGACATTTTTTCGTTCAAATGCTTCATTGGTTAAATCGTACAATTCTTCAAATTCCGGCTCATCCGCATTTATCCTGAACCATCCGGTATAACGAAATTCTCCAGATCGTACCGTGTAACCCATATGGGTAGGTTTGACCTTGCCGGATATGGCACCATATGGGCGGAAATATTGAGAAAATGCAAAACGGGAATGCTGGTCAGTGGAATTCTTCATTTGCCCAACTAAAGAAATTCCGGAGACCGGATTCGCTGGTTCAAGGCTGGCAAGCTCTGACAGCGTCGGATAGATATCAAGCAATTCAACGACATTACTTATCCGTTTAGCGGACATTCCAGGTACTTTAAAGATCAATGGAACATGGGTATCCAGTTCAAAATTGGCGTGTTTGTGCCATAAATCCTGCTCACCAAGATGGTAGCCATGGTCGCCCCAAAGCACAACAATGGTATTCTTATCCAGACCGGAAGCCTTTAGCTCATCCAATATCTTACCAATCTGGGCATCGACAAAGGTGATGCAGGCGTAATAAGCCCTCCTTAGCGAATCCAAAAGCATCGTCCTAACCGGCCCCTGGTTTGGCACATCCGTATATCCCCGCAGCTCCTGCCAATGATGGAATGCAACATCCGGTGCCCCTTGCGGCCTCAACCGATCTTTTGCTTCCAATGAAAAATCACTGGTTCTATAGCGATCCCAATACTTTCGGGGCATCGTGTAGGGCAAATGCGGCTTCAAAAAACCCGCAGCCAGGAAGAAGGACTTGCCCTCCTTCTGGTAGATATGCAATTTCTCAATGACTTCCGCAGCAATTTTTCCATCGGTATAGGCCGTATCCGGTGCTTCAGTGATTTCGTACGAAACACCCTTGCCTTTGGTTTGATTTCCTGGTTGGATATAGGTTTTTACCTTAGAAGTCGTCTCAAACTGAGCCGGCTCACTCCAGGAAACCGGGTCTTGATATCCTTCTGCAAAATGAAAGATTTTGCCGACACCGCAGGTAGCATAACCAGCAGTAGTAAAAAGCTGCGGCAGGGTAGTGATGTCCGGGTGCAAAGTTCTGAAGTGGGTGACATGATTGGTTACACCCGTTTCGTCTGGATGCAATCCGGTGAGTAAGGAAGTTCTGGATGGTGCACATGTGGCTTGTTGACAATAAGCATGTTCAAACAGGATGCCTTCAGCCGCCAGTGCATCAATATTGGGTGACAGGACTCGTAGATTACCATAGCACCCTAAATCTGGCCGCAGATCATCGACGGCTATAAAGAGGACATTAGGCCGGTCCGGTACAGGTTCCGGATCAATCCATTTCCCGAGTAACATGAATAAATAAAATAAGATCTGCATTATTTCCACACCGGCTTTTTTGGTGTCATAAGTTCAAGATAAGGCACGAGCTGTTTCTGTTTCTGATCTACCCCGGTATGCATGATCGCTTCAAATACTTTACGTGCCACCTCCGGGTCAATCAAAGGGTCCTGTGTTTTCTTTTG
This sequence comes from Lewinellaceae bacterium, assembly GCA_020636355.1. Taxonomy (GTDB): domain Bacteria; phylum Bacteroidota; class Bacteroidia; order Chitinophagales; family Saprospiraceae; genus JAGQXC01. The sequence goes on from JACJYB010000008.1 coordinate 132,661, forward strand.
CCAGTCCAGCAGTACCGACTGAAGCCTGGTCAATGTGCTCCCGTATGCGGCATCACCAGCGATATTTACCAATTCGTTGGGGTCTTTTTCAAGGTCATACAATTCGTATTCCGGTGGATTCTTCATCCGCTGGTATGCTTCGTAAACGACCGGTGTGGCAATCCGCTTCAGTTCTTCTTCTGTAATTTCTACCGTATGATCAAGCGTAAATGCATAGCCTGGATTTTCAATCCCTGAGACCAGGTTATGGATAAGCTTGAAGCGTTCGTCCCTAACCGACCGCTGGGGATAGGGGTTGTGGTTGGAATGGGTATGGTATTCTGCAAACAGGTACTTCCTGTCACTGGTCTGATTTCCCAGAATGTACGGCACCAAAGATTTTCCTGGCAGATAATGCGGAATGGGCAATCCTGCTGATTCTAAAAAAGTTGGATATAGATCGATGGTACTCACCATTGCTTTGGTTCTTATCCGGGCCGGATGGCGCGGATCGTATATCAACATGGGGATGCGCAAGCCTCCTTCCAGACTGGTTCTTTTTCCGCGTAACAAATCTGCTCCGTGGTCGCCGATATAAACGATCAGTGTATTCTCCGCTTTGCCGGTTTGATCCAAAGCCTCTAATAAGTCGCCGACATATTTATCCAGCCGCATCATGCAGTTGTAATAATCGGCTGTCTTTTGTTTGAGCAGTGAATCCGACACCTCCATATAAGGAAGCGCATCCACCTCGTCACCAACAAGCGGGACGGCAGGAACACCGTCTACTTGTGGCGTAAACGGGGCATGGGCGTCCGGATAATTAATCTGCAGGTAAAACGGTTTATCATTGTCTGTCATAAACGATGCTGCCTGCACAGCATACTGGTCCAGATGTTTACGACCGAAATTACTTCCGGTAAGTTCTTTGGCTTGCGGGGCCCAATCAAATGGAAAAGCAGATTCCGGGTTTACATGCAGCTTGCCTATGATCCCTGTGGCATAACCTGCTTCTTTCAGGCTGGTTACGACATTGGGTATATCCGCGAAATACATCTGATATTTCCAGGTTGCCAGCCCGATTTGTCCGTGCTGGTGCGGGTATAACCCGGTGAGGAAAGAAGCTCTCGACTGAGAACAGCCGGCCTGCGGAACAAACGCTAATTCAAAAAGAGTTCCCTTTTCCGCCAGTTGATCCAGATTAGGCGTGTTAACCGGCGCACCATAACATCCCATATCCGGGCCATTGTCCTCTGAAACAATGAATAAGATGTTAGGACGCGCTTCCAATTTTGGAGCTTTAGCTGGATGCATCAACAAAGCGATCAACAAGTACCAATATGGAATCATGCCTGGCGGTTTTACTTTATATAAGATTAGTATCTCCCAATTTTTTCCGGTCCGGTGTCCATAGATAATACCGTGGCGTCAAAACTGTCCTTGAGCAACTTGAATTTAATCTCCTGATACCCGGGATCGTCCCATAAATTATGGAATTCGTCGGGGTCGTTCCTCAGGTCAAATAATTCACCCTGAGGATGCCCATGATAGGTGATCAACTTGAAATCTTTCGTCCGGTACATTGTAGCAAACCCAATTTGTCCCGCTTTGGCTTGCCCATCATCGTAAAATTCACTGCGCACAAAAGATTTATGTTCATCCGGGTCGGTACGGCCTTCCAGGATCGGTAGTAAACTGGTCCCTTGTATTTGTTGATCTACCGGAAGCCCTGTCAATTCAAGCAACGTGGGTACGATATCCATCAATTCGACCAGGGCCTCGCTTTTGAGATTCTGTTTGAACTTTGCCGGATACCAAAAAATCAACGGTACCCTTACCAGACCTTCGTAAAACCGGCAACCTTTAGCTACCAGGCCATGATCCCCTGCCATGTCACCATGATCCGAAGTAAATACAATAAGGGTATTATTAAGCTGACCAGTTTCTTCCAGTACTTTGAGAATTCTTCCTATGTTTTCATCAATCAGATCAATCTGCGCCCAATATTGAGCCAGTCGCAATTTATTTTCATGATCGGTGTATTGCTTTGGCTTCGATTGGAACATGACATTATTGAAAACGCTTTTCTCATCCAGGTCCGATGGCTGAAAGAGTGGGCCGGCGAGATCATCGACCTGATACCGGTCCAGATATTCCTGGGGCGGATCAAAAGGTCCATGAGGATCATAAATATTCAGGCTAAAGAGCCATGGCCATTCACGCTTTTCCTTTATAAAATCAATCGCACGGTCTGTACACCAGGTGGTCTGATGATATGGGGCAGGTACATATCCCAGCTCCTGTTTTAAGGCCAATACATCGATACCACGATTCCGGTAATAGGTAAGGTAATCATTGGTTGAGCCACCCTGATAAGGGCTATGGCTGTAATAAAATACCTGATAGCCATCATCCAGTGGTCTTTTTTCGGGCCGGTGGGCCATCGCTGTAGAGAGATGGAGTTTCCCCGCCAATCCGCATTCGTATCCGGCATCCTTCAGCGTTTCTGTCACCAAAGGCGCAGCTTCCGGCCATTCTGCGGCTCCATTTTTCGTAGCATGGACCCGGGAAGGATACATCCCGGTCAGAAAGCTGGCCCGGCTGGCGGTACAGAATGGAGCCTGGCAAAAACTGTAATCAAAACTTACGCCCTCATTCACCAGCCGGTCAATGTTAGGAGTTTTTACATAGGGATTACCAAGTGCTCCGATGGTATTCCAGCGTTGCTGATCGGTACAAATCCATAATATATTGGGTGCATCGCCATTAACTTTAATAAACGGTGCGTTCCAATCGGGCTGCTTTTTCTCCTTTTTACCCGTATCCTGCGCATGGACCAGTGGAACCAGCACGACCAAGGCAATCCATATAAGAAAGAGCTTTTTCATACGCAGATTATGATGCTAAATTGATACTAGAATTTAATTCGAATGGCTGGTGTCACCTCTTTGAAGCAACTCAATGACCGGTATCTGTTCAAAAGTCATATCGGCCTGGCTACCTTCGTAAAGAATACCAATCGTCTGCTCATCGATAGAGGTTATGCACGAATATCCGCGACCTTTATTTTCATCCAGTAAAAACCAATATTTTTCCGGCCAGGTATTGCCATCGTCCAGACTTGCCTTCAGCGTCATATGCGTTCGTCCCTGTTTCGAATTTGGATTGGAGAAAAATAACATTTCACTCGTCATGCCATACACCTGGTAAGGATGTTTATGGATGGAAGCCATACAAGTTGGTTCTATCAATGCGTGTCTCGAAGTGGGGTGTTCTTTCCACGTTTTTCCCAGATCATCGGTTATGCAAATGACCCGTCCATTGTCTTCTCCGAGATTGCCCCGGTTGGGATTATACCGCATGTTTAGCATGATCGAGCCATCGCTTAACTGTACCGCCATATTTTCCGTCGTATTGGAATATGCAGGGTTGCTCGTTTTCCAGGTCTTTCCCTGGTCCTGGCTGTAGGTGATGTTTGAAAACGGCTCACCGTTTTTGTCCCGGCCCTGGGAAGGGAAAACCAACGTCCCATCATCCAGGGTAATACCATGACCCGGCGCTGGCGCCCATAACCACCACTCCTCTTTCTTGCATAGCGCTGTAAGATTGACAGGCTCACTCCATGTCAATCCATCGTCATCCGAATGGGTGAGCAGGAATTGCGAGGTCTCTTTCACATCAAATCCGGGCTGAGAGGCTCGTCCCTTCCACTGATGCGCCCAGGCTGTTGAATCTTCAGTCAGACCTTCGATCCAGCGCCCATCCGCATCGAGTACACCATACATCCACAGTCCGGCAACATAGATCGTACCCGCCTTATCATCCACCAGGATGCAGGCATCACTTATTCCGTTGAATTTTTCCGGGAGACCACCCCAAGTTCCGCGGTCCAGCGCTATACGCATGGGTTCCCACGTATTTCCCCGATCGGTACTCCGACTCACTCCAATATCAATATCTCCCTGCAAGTCTCTGCTTTTTTCACGACGAACATCGTAAATGGCCAGTAAACTTCCAGCCTTGGTAGTTACCAGACCGGGGATTCGATACGTGTCTACATGATCATCCAGGTGTTTTCTGACGCTAACCCCGAATCGCTGTATAAAATGAGATTGGTCGGGTGGGCTGGATGACAAATTGTACTGGTTGACCTTTATTCCCTGACATTGAACCTCCAGTCCGTGCTGTAGATCTGCATCTTCGGTCAAATCACATGTAATCATAAAATAGCTGGTATCCAAATCCAGCATTTGTTCGCCGGTTATCGTCTGTATCTTAGCGAACGAATGTGCAGACCCGACCGCGATGGCTTCCTCTGTCAGGCCCCATCGGTCGGATGATCCCATATACCAGGCCTGGATTCCCGCTACATCGTCTGATGTCGCATTTCCTCCGAAACTTAAGGTTATTTCCGAAAGTTGGGCCGGCTCATGTCCGGAATGGACCACCTGGATCTGCAAAATTGGATTGTGGTCTTTGTACTTCAATATTGGTGTATGGTCCCGGTGTACAGAATAGCTCGTATCCACGGGTAAGGCTTGATTACATCCTGTAAGCAATGCAATGACTGCCAGTCCCGAAAGAACGATTATCGATTGGATCCGAATCATAAATTACCTTTCAATTTTAAGTGTGCGGCTGTTATGACTTAAGTCTATCAATAGCCAGGAGTCTGGATGATCGCCGGATTGGAATTTATCGATGCGGCATTAACCGGCCATAGCAATAAATTTTGTTCCCCCTCACGGCCCTGGAGCGCAGGAACCATGTCGTAAACTTTGCCAAACCGGATAAGATCCCACCAGGCTTTGCCTTCAGCGGCGAACTCGCGCAAACGTTCATCCAGAATAATATCGTTTACTTCTGACTGGGACAGCCCTGCTGCATAATAATTGTCTTCTTTGTACGCCCGCTGCGCGATCTTATTGAGTTGAACAATGGCCTCCGCTGAATTTCCCAGGGCATTTTCGATTTCAGCTTTGAAAAGTATGGCTTCCGCCAGCCGGTATATTTTAATGTCCGAAGTGAAAAACCGTGTCCCATCGCTCCATTCACCCGGGTATTTGTTGATCCATTTGAAGCGCTGATTGCCTTCTTCATTATAGGATTCCATGCTTGCTGCAGCTCTGGTATCATTCGATCGTTCAAACAAAAACGATTCAAATTCATCTGTAAAAGTAACCCATTGCTGATGGCTACCCACTTTCACCGGATTTTCGACCAGGCTTTTATCATTCAGGTATTGAACCGCTACGAGCCAGTCTGCAGCAAATCCCCCTTCGTATTCATCGCGAGCAAAATTCAGCGCGAAAATGATTTCATTGTTATCATCGGAGGAGAATAGACTGGAGAAATCTTCCGCAAGCTGGTAACTTCCATTATTAAGTACTTCGTCAACCGCTGATTTTGCCGCATTCAATGCATCCGTTCCTCCATTCTGCGTTTTTGCCATCCACAGGTTATAGTCTGCTTTCAGCATCAGCACCGCAGCCCTGGAACCAGCTTTCCGGGTTCCGGGAGCATCATTCGGAAACAGCCCGATTGAAGTTTCAATATCCTGTTTTACCTGGCTTAAGACATCAGCTAACGGCGACCGGCTTGGATAAAGATCGTCTTGCGTATCGGATTCAAATCCGGATAAGACAATTGGCGCATCGCCCCAGACCCGCGCTATGTAATAATATGAAAATGCTCTCAGGAAATAGGCTGTAGCCAATGTATAGTTTTTTGTATCTGCATTGGAAAAGTTAATATCCGGTACGTACTTTAAAATCAGGTTGCAGTCGTTGATGGCTTTGTATATGGTGGCCCAGTTGGTTCCCACATCCAGGTCATCCAGGGAATTCAGGTAGAGATCCTGAAACGACGCCTGGGATCCGGTTGCATCCCCAAAGTGTCCGGTCCGGTAATCACCCCACTGAATGTAGGCATCACTTAGCGCAGCCCTAAACTGGGATAAAGCGCCATTGAGGGCAGCGATTGCGTCGCCCTCCGATTGCCACATCGATGCAGCTGTGATGACACTACGGGGAATAACATTGAGATCTTTTTCACAGGATGGCAGAAAAACGGCCAATCCGAGAATGAATAAGAAACGATATGAAGCTTTCATTTTTGTTGCTTTGAATTTTAGTTAAAGGGAAACTTTGATTCCTGCTGCTAACTTTCTTACCGCCGGATAATTATTGTAGCCAGATCCATAAGTCGTCTCTGCCCCCTCTTCCGGGGATGCCCCGATCAATGAGGTAAAATAATGAAGGTTGTATCCGGAGAGATAGACGCTGGCCCCTTTAATCCCTATCTTGCGGAAGGTCTTTTCAGGGATTTGGTATTTCAATGTGACTTCCCGCAAACACAGGTAATTGGCTTTGAAATTAAAAGCACTTGAAGTGCGTGCAAAGTTATTGCTGCCATCACCCGGGTCGTTAGCCGTGAGCCGGGCATAGGTTGCACCTGTGTTCTCCGGCGTCCAGGTATCATTTGCTTGTACGACAAGATTATAGTTGTAAGCAAATGTATTCATGAAGTAGCGCATGTAGGAGTTGTCATTGATCGAATGGCCCAATGCCCAATCCATCACCACATTCAATGAAAAGTTTCCGTAGTTGAAGTTATTATTCCAGCCACCGGTGGTATGCGGAACGGTGACACCCAACTCAAATTGGTCCCTGGAGTCAATGATCCCGTCATTGTTGCGATCCACCCATTCGTAATCGCCGGGCAGTTTACGTCCCTTGACCCGTTTACCATCAACCGGGCTGTAACCCCTGGAAGCCTCATCATAGTTGGCATTGTCTGCTTGTTCCTGTGTTTGGATGATGTAATCAACCATATAACCGTAATAGCGGTAGAGGGGCTCACCTTCGGCAATGCCGCCGTAATCCAGGGTAGGGTCATCCGGGTCAACGACAATTCCACCTATCCGGTTCTTATACCTTCCATTATCCGGCAACTTTAAGACCAGATTCTTAACAAAGCTCCAGGTCAAGCCGGTTGTCCAGTTGAAATGATCTCCCTTATAAACCAGTGCATCCGTCTCCAGGTCAAATCCGTAAAACCGTACCTCACCAATATTCGTTTCCACACTGGAAAAGCCGGAAGTATTAGGGAGCGGTTTACTGAATAATAGATTATTGGTCACTTTATCGAAATAGTCCGCCGTGACATTAATCCGGTCATTAAAAATTCCGATATCCAAACCGGCATCAAGTTGGGTGGAAGTTTCCCAGGTGAGGTTATTATTAGGCATCTGGACGGAGCGGATGGCAGGGTTTCCGTCGTATTTGCCTTCCACCGAATAAGTGCCTTGCGCATCATAACGACCTACCTGATTATTACCGGTCTGCCCGTAGCTGACCCGGAGCTTCAGGTTACTCACGGTTGGGAAGCTTTGCATGAAGTCTTCCTCAGAAATCCTCCATCCCAGAGATCCCGCAGGGAATATTCCCCATTGATTACCCTGAAGGAACCGGGATGATCCGTCCCGGCGTAAGGTGCCGGAAATGAAATACTTTTTGCGGAAATCCAGGGTAACGCGGCCAAAATAGCCTAACAAAGTTTCTTCATGAATTTCACTACTGGCATCCGTTTTCGTGGGAGCAGCATTCAGCGTCTGAATTTTATCGGTACTGGCTCCTTCAGCTTCGGCGTTCACGTCTTTGAAAGTAAGGTCCAGGTAAGAATATCCTGCTACGGCTGATAAACCAAAATCTCCGAATACCTTCTCATACGACAGGTAAGCTTCCAATTTAGACTGGGCATCCGAAGAAAATGAAGATTCTGCATGTCGGGAACCATCAAATTCCTGGGCCAGCATAAAGAAGTCACGCTGCCAGTTACGGGAGTAATAGGAAGTGGCGAGATTGGCATGTAATCCATCTACAATTTCCCAATTCAGCAATCCCCCCAAAGTCAATCGCAACTCTTCCCGGTTGTCCCTCCGGACATAATCATTCCAAAGGGGTGCCGGTGAAGTGGCGTTGTATCCAGGTGCCGGTGTACCATCAGCCCAGTAAACCCGGTGGGTCGCCGCGGTTGCCAGGCCTCTTGATATGACATTTTGTTGGTTGTACGGGACCAGAGACGTGCTTTTGGTCATAGATATATTGGTACTCAGCTTAAGTTTTTTAGACAAATTAGCGTCGACATTGGAGCGCGCACTAACCCGGTTCCAACCGGAAGACAGGGCAATGCCTTCATCACCAGTATAGCCCAGGCTTCCCGAATAACGGACCTGCTCATTTCCGCCGTTAATGCCCAGAAAATAATTTTGCCACAATGCCTTGCGGAATAGCAGATCTTCGGCTGGGTTGTTCTGAAAAATCAAGGTCTTGGATGGGTCCAATGGATCCGGCATGGATTCATAGCCGGCTGGTATGCTTTCGCCATCCTGCAGATAACGGGTGGTATAAATGGAGCTCTCCGTATTTCCTGAACTGGCGGAATAACCAGATTGTTGGTTACGTGCCGGTGAAGGGCTGGTAGCTACTATCGGCCTGACCGCAGAAATGTACTGCCGGGCATCCATGAATTCATAAAAACGTTCAAATTCCTGTTGAGCCAATGTCGCCTCAAAAGTGATTTGCGGAGCCTGATTCAGTTTACCGCGCTTCGTCGTAACCAATACCACACCATTGGATGCCCTGGATCCATAGATGGCTGTGGACGCTGCATCTTTAAGCACTTCAATGGAAGCGATGTCATTCGGGTTGATGTCACTCAGGCTCAACTCAACGCCATCAATCAATACCAGCGGTGCATTGCTTTTATTGATGGATGATCCTCCCCGGATCCGGATTTCAGGATCTGATCCGGGCGCATTGTTACTGGAGAAAACCCTGGTTCCGGCGATTCTGCCTTTGATGCCTTCACCAACATTGCTGATCGGGTTATCTGCCAATGTTTCTCCATCCAGTTTGGACACTGCAGTCGTAAGGGTTCGTCGTGAATTCGTACCATATCCGATCACCACGACCTCATCAAGCTTTTTGACATCGGGCTGAAGTACTACATTCAGGGTTGTATTAGTCCCTACATTGACCTCCTGATCTGCAAAGCCGATGTAGCTAAAAACCAAAATGCTGTTTGCAGAAACTTCGATGGCGTATTGACCATCGATATCCGTAATAGTACCCTTTCCGGTACCCTGAACTGAAATGGTAACGCCCAGCAACGGGATTCCATCTTCTGCGGAAGTGACCACTCCCGTAACGATATTGGTTTGAGTGAACGCTGCTGCCGAAAAGAAGAACCATAAAAAGGCACCCAGCACCGCTCTAAATGGAAATTGTGTAACGAATTTCAATCTCATTGCGATTACTTTAAAAAATTGTCAATTTGTTTTAGCTCTGATGAATGCTTTGGTGTTATTTCTTTGATAATCTGATGATTAAACACCTTTTCCTATTCATCGATATTCCGGATTCAACCGCAACAGATTGCAATCTCATCCTTGGTTTTTAATTGGTATCCCATCAAATAGCTGCGGGCTGGTATTGGATAAAGAAAAGAAGTCAATGGCTACCAGGTCTCTGTACAACTGCTCCAATTCAGCAGGAGATAATTGACTCAAAGGTGTTCTGCACGGGCCGCAATCAACTCCGATGATCTTCATAATGGCTTTCCCACATACGATGCCGCCTCCATATTTTTTCAATACCTGCACCAGTTTAACAGAATGCTGTTGCATTTTCCTGGCCAATTCCATGTCACCGGAATCAAATGCTTCCCATAATTTCTGATAAACCGGTACAAAATAGTTGTAGGTGCTGCCAACAGCCGCGTTGATGCCCAGCGCCAGTCCGCAGAGCAGTGTTTCATCAAATCCATGCAGAATCTCAAACTGTCCATCCGTCATCATCAGGCATTCATTCATCTCCATGAGATCATGATGCGTAAATTTGATCCCAACCAGATTGGGGATACGGCCTTTAACTTGTTTGAGAAATTCAGGCATAGGGAGGTTTACGCCCGACATGGAGGGTATGTGATAATAGTATACAGGGGTATCGGGGCAACAGCTTGCTACCTGTCCTATATAATTCACCAAATCCGGTACAGTCGCGGGTTTAAAAAAGGAGGGACCAATCACTCCTACCGCACTAGCTCCAATCTGCTGGGCATGGGAAGCTAGTTCCTGACATACTTTCAGGCTGGCACTGCCTACGTGCACAATAACTTTAAAATCGGGCGAATCGTATTTCATCCATTCTTCAGCTACCGCTTTTCGCTCTTGTATGGTCAAAGAAATACCTTCTCCGGTGGTACCTAATATAAAGGCTCCACTTATGTTTTTAGACCTCAAAAAGGTGGCGTACGATGCAGTTGTCGTAAGATCAATGCTACCGTCAGGCAGCATGCTGGTGAAGGGCGCGGCAATGAAACCGGTCAGGAAAGGAGCTGGCATATTGTTTAACCTAAATTTATGGTTGATTATACTGTTTTGTCTGACAAATCATATTTAGCGACGAAACAATCACTTTTTTCAGACTATTCCAAATTTCTATCCGAATTTCTTTTTGACTTTGTGCAGATTACCGAAGTTGATATGGCCAAACAGAAGATTTCAACCACATAAATATTGGGTATAAGGTCCATTCATGCAGACTTGCCCGTTTTTCAGTTCATTCAACCATGGGCATTCCGGATAGGGAGAGACATCCGCGAGTCATTAAAACACCGCGAAAGGTCTGGGACTTGCGCACTTATTCCGACCTGTGTACGTCGTTCAACTTCCTGCGGTATTTATTATCGAAGAGATGGAAATAGAGATCGAGGTGTTTTTTCATCGCTATTTGAAACTCATCAGCCGTCCCGTTTTTCAAAACATCCACCAGATCTTTATGGGTCGGCCTTTTGGTATTCCCGGAAATTTTGCGGTAGTCATCCAGGATCTCCGAGTAATGCTCTTTCACGTAAGCAAATACGGGGCTAAATATATGGTGCAGCTGAATGATGACATTGTTCTTGGTGATTTCATAAAGCTTACGGTGAAAGTTTGATTCTTCCTCCACGGACAGCATGTTGTCATTAAGGACACTCTCCCGGTTAACGATCTCTTCAAGTTCGGCAATTTCACGGGCAGTTTTGTTTACAAAAATGGAATTACACATCCCGATTTCAATGATTATACGCAGATTGAGAATATCCAGCAGATCTCCTTTGCTCATCAGCCGTGGATCCATGACCCTTCTCATTCCATTGAGAATATTGGGTTCAGCGAGGGTCATGCCTTTTTTAGTCCGAGACTGGATCAGGCCCATCATTCGCAGGCGACTTAACGCTTCACGCAGAACACTGCGCGCCACGCCAAGCGCCTCAGAGAGTTCTTTTTCATTGGGTAATGAGTCCCCGGGCATAAAGTTGCTTTCCTTGATGTAGTTGAGCAATTTTTCCTCGACTTTATCAACCAGGGTGGTTGTCTGATCGGTAATTTTCAAACTGTCCGAAACCATTTAATCATAAGTCATTCTGGTAAAGAAAACATCTCACGAATTGGCGCAGATGAATTGCTAGGGATCTATCTACGGATAGAATAAAACGGGAATCAAGGCTATTGTCCTACAAATATAGCAAATCAGACGAAATATCTTCTCCGGGTGTTTAATCGTCAACCCAACGTGAAAAGGGCTCCCTGCAGCGCTTGCCCTTTATAGCCCTTACAAGTTAGGGAATTTAATCCTGCCAGAGAACACTGTTACGAACTTCAGCAGACCAATCGCTGCTACGGGATGGGCTCTTTTTATACCACTTGTTAAAATAATCTTTTTTGGAGAGAGAGCAGGCTGTCACCATCGTGGAGGCATGGTTATATCCCTGAAGCATTGAGCAGGTAAAGGCAATACCCATAGCAATTATAATGCTTGAGAATTTTTGCGCCCTAGAAGAGGCTTTCATGCAAAAGTCCTAAAACGGAGAAAGCCGTCCCCTTGCGGAAACGGCTTTCATAAAAACTGGCGGCGACCTACTCTCCCAGGTTTTACCTAGTACCATCAGCGCTGAGGGGCTTAACTTCTCTGTTCGGAATGGGAAGAGGTGAACACCCTCGCTATAACCACCATTTATCTTGTGCGTAGACCGTCCGTTGACGGTGTACTTAGCATGTCTTTTATGTTGGTAGTAAAAAAGACAGTTGGAGAATGAGGTGCAAAGAAGAAGAAAAAAAAGGAAGCATTCGGGTTATTAGTACTACTCGGCTGCATACATCACTGCACTTCGACCTGTAGCCTATCAACGTGGTCATCTACCACGACCCTTTTATCCCCGAAGGGAAATGGAATACTCATCTCAGAGCTGGCTTCGCGCTTAGATGCTTTCAGCGCTTATCCCTTCCCTACATAGCTACCCAGCGATGCCCCTGGCGGGACAACTGGTACACCAGAGGTAAGTCCAACTCGGTCCTCTCGTACTAGAATCAGCTCCTCTCAAATCTCTAACGCCCATAACAGATAGGGACCGAACTGTCTTGCGACGTTCTGAACCCAGCTCGCGTGCCGCTTTAATGGGCGAACAGCCCAACCCTTGGGACCTTCTCCAGCCCCAGGATGCGACGAGCCGACATCGAGGTGCCAAACCTCCCCGTCGATGTGAGCTCTTGGGGGAGATCAGCCTGTTATCCCCGGCGTACCTTTTATCCTTTGAGCGATGGCCCTTCCATGCGGAACCACCGGATCACTATATCCCACTTTCGTGCCTGATCGACTTGTTGGTCTCTCAGTCAAGCACCCTTATGCTATTGCACTCGAAGCACGGTTACCAAGCGTGCTGAGGGTACCTTTGAAAGCCTCCGTTACTCTTTTGGAGGCGACCACCCCAGTCAAACTACCCACCATGCACTGTCTCCCTCATTGAGGGGTTAGAATCCAATCAAATAAAGGGTGGTATTTCAAGGTTGACTCCACGACCACTAGCGTGACCGCTTCAAAGTCTCCCACCTATCCTACACATCATTTAACCGAATTCAATGCAAAGCTGTAGTGAAGGTGCACGGGGTCTTTCCGTCCCGTTACGGGTAATCGGCATCTTCACCGATGCTACAATTTCACCGAGCTCGTGGCCGAGACAGTGCTCAGATCGTTACACCATTCGTGCAGGTCGGAACTTACCCGACAAGGAATTTCGCTACCTTAGGACCGTTATAGTTACGGCCGCCGTTTACTGGGGCTTCAGTCGAGAGCTTCGCCTTGCGGCTTACCCCCTTCCTTAACCTTCCAGCACCGGGCAGGTGTCAGACCCTATACGTCATCTTTCGATTTAGCAGAGTCCTGTGTTTTTGCTAAACAGTCGCCTGAGCCATTTCACTGCGCCCTCATTGCTGAGGGACCCTTTATCCCGAAGTTACAGGGTTAATTTGCCGAGTTCCTTAGCCACGGATCACTCGAGCGCCTTAGGATTCTCTCCTTGACTACCTGTGTCGGTTTGCGGTACGGGCAACTATTATCTAAGTTTAGAAGTTTTTCTTGGGAGCCGGCTTGGGATCATTATCCACTCGCCCGAAGGTTTGTGGTACTGTCAGGCTTCAGCACTCCAGGCGGATTTTCCTACCCGGCGTATACCTAAACCCTTCAACGTGCACTTCCGTCCGCACGCAGATCTTACGCTTCTCCGTCACTCCATCACAATAATAGCTGGTTACGGAATATTAACCGTATATCCATCGGCATCACCTTTCGGCTTATCCTTAGGCCCCGACTAACCCTGATCTGATTAACATGGATCAGGAACCCTTAGTCTTACGGCGAATAGGTTTCTCACCTATTTTAACGTTACTCATGCCTACATTTGCTTTTCCAACTGCTCCAACATTTCTCACGAAACGCCTTCAAAGCCATTGGAATGCTCCCCTACCACTCTTACGAATCCATAGCTTCGGTAATGTGCTTGATGCCCGATTATTTTCCGCGCAGGAACGCTCGACTAGTGAGCTGTTACGCACTCTTTAAATGAATGGCTGCTTCCAAGCCAACATCCTAGCTGTCATAGCATTCCCACCTCGTTTGATCAACTTAGCACATATTTAGGGACCTTAGCTGATGGTCTGGGTTGTTCCCCTCTTGGCGATGGTCCTTAGCAATCACCGCCTCACTGCTAGTAAACATGTCATGGCATTCGGAGTTCATCAGGGGTTGGTAGGCGGTGAAGCCCCCTAGCCCAATTGGTAGCTCTACCTCCATGACACTCTAAACTAACGCTGTACCGAAATACATTTCGGGAGTACGAGCTATCTCCAAGTTTGATTAGCCTTTCACCCCTACCCACAGGTCATCCAAACATTTTTCAACATGAACTGGTTCGGCCTCCATCCTGAGATTATCAGAACTTCAGCCTGCCCATGGGTAGATCACTTGGTTTCGCGTCTACCCCACTAGCTATACGCCCTATTAAGACTCGCTTTCGCTACGCCTCCTCCCCTGAAGGGATTAAACTCGCTAGTGAGGAGTAACTCGTAGGCTCATTATGCAAAGGCACGCCGTCATCCGTCAGTTGACGGACTCCGACCGCTTGTAAGCGTATGGTTTCAGGTTCTTTTCACTCCCCTTCTTGGGGTTCTTTTCACCTTTCCTTCACAGTACTGGTTCGCTATCGGTCTCTTGGTAGTATTTAGCCTTACCAGATGGTGCTGGCAGATTACACAGGATTTCTCCGGTCCCGCGCTACTCAGGATCCCAGCTAATTGCATTTCGGTACGTGTACAGGACTTTCACCTTCTGTGGTTATCCATTCCAGAATATTCTACTTAAAAATGCAATCATGATGCTGGTCCTACAACCCCACCTCGACGAATCGAGATGGTTTGGGCTAATCCGCTTTCGCTCGCCACTACTTACGGAATCACTATTGTTTTCTCTTCCTCCAGGTACTTA
>JACJYB010000008.1:150000-293215 GCA_020636355.1 Lewinellaceae bacterium
TCCTGCGGACTCAGACTCCTCTGCCTTGGCACTTTTCTTTATGCTTTCGGCTTTGGCCTCGTCGATATCCTCCTGGAGTTGTTCCTTGATCTGTGATAGTGCTCCCAAATCTCCCAAGGTGGTGATCTCCAACTTGGACTGGTTGCTCTTGATGGCATCCTGGGTCTTCTTGGCGCGAACCTTCGACTCCTGTTTTACCGTTTCATCCGCTTCTTTGCGGATATCATCCAGGTAACGCAGGTGTGAGACCAGAATACGCTTATCGTCGCGATTGAACTCAATCACCTTAAAGGTGAGGGTATCATCTACATTTGCAGTAGACCCATCTTCTTTACGAATGTGCTTGATCGGAGCAAAAGCCTCCAAGCCATAGGGCAGTAGAACGATTGCACCACGATCATCTTTCTTGATAATGGTTGCCTCATGATAAGAGCCAACCGGGAAGACGGTCTCAAATACATCCCATGGGTTCTCCTCGATCTGCTTATGACCCAAAGAGAGCTTCCGGTTATCTTTATCAATCTCCAGAATCACGATCTCGATCTTCTCACCCACTTTAGTGAATTCCGACGGGTGCGTATAGCGCTTGGTCCAGGACAGGTCGGAAATGTGAACCATTCCGCCGATGCCCTCTTCCAGCTCTACAAATACTCCATAAGGAGTCAGGTTTTTCACTTCGCCGGAATGACGGGATCCGATCGGGTATTTTGATTCCAAATCATCCCAAGGATCATTGGTCAGTTGCTTCAGGCTCAGAGACATCTTCCGCTCATCACGGTCGATGGTGACAATCTTTGCTTCAAATTCCTGACCCAGTTTGAAGAATTCACGCGCATTAACCGGCTGATTGCTCCAACTGACTTCAGATACGTGGATCAAACCTTCAACACCCGGGGTGATTTCCAGGAATGCTCCGTAATCCTCGATATTGACAATTTTGCCCTTAACCACAGCGCCTTCTTTGATGGTATCATCCAGAACATCCCATGGATGCGGCTGCAGTTGCTTCAGACCTAGAGAAATACGCTTTTTATTCTCATCGAAGTCAAGGACAACAACGTTGACTTTTTCATTCAGCTTCAATACTTCAGAAGGATGGTTGATCCGTCCCCAACTGATGTCGGTGATGTACAACAGACCATCGACGCCACCAAGATCCATAAAGGCACCGAAGTCGGTAATGTTCTTGACAATTCCTTCGAGTACCTGGCCTTTTTCCAAGCCGGAAATAATGGCTTCGCGCTGTTCGGCCAGATCGCTTTCGATCAATGCTTTGTGGGAAACCACTGCATTCTTGATCAGCTCGTTGATCTTAACCACTTTAAACTCCATGGTTTTGCCAACGTATGCATCGTAATCGATGATCGGCTTGATGTCAATCTGTGATCCCGGCAAGAAGGTCTCCAAACCTCCTGCGTCTACGATGAGACCGCCTTTGGTCTTACTCACCACCGTGCCGGTAATGATGGTACCATTATTATAGGAATCCACCAGACGTTCCCAGGCACGCAGTAATTTTGCTTTGCGACGGGATAAGATCAACTGGCCTCTTTCGTCCTCTTTTTTCTCTACGTATACTTCAATCGTGTCACCTACCTTAAGATCCGGTGTATCACGAAACTCTCCGAGGGACACCAGACCGTCGGATTTGTAATTGATGTCCAGCACGATATCACCGTTTAATACGGCAGATACCCTTCCGGCAACAATTTCATTTTCAGCAATTGAATTCAGTGAATCGGTATAATCCGATTCGTATTTCTTGTATTCGTCTTCAGCGTATGATTTGATGTTGCGGTTACCGCGGCTCCAATCAAAATCATCATGTGGTGTAGCGCTTAAGTCTTCGGATTCCTCCATGATCTCCACCGCCTCAGGATCATAATTCTCCCTTTCTGATAGATCATCAAGTGTTTCCGGTTCTTGATTTTTGTCTTCGAGCATGTCGAAGGAAGTTTTTAAAGGTTAAGAAATATTTTTAGCGGGGCAAAGGTACAATTATTCTAAAGACTACCGTATCCCCCCATATATATTTTTATTAACCATACATGATCCGGCGTTCCGCCTGCAATTGGTAACTTTACCCATCTTTACCGGATAAACTGGATTATGACCGCATTCGTGACAAGCTTTCGACAACAACCGCTCTGGTGGTCTCTCATCCCAATTTCCATCATCTGGATCATGGGAATGAACCTGCCAGTCATGGAAATTGACGCTGCTCAATATGCCAGCATTGCAGCCGAAATGCATGATAACCGGTCGTTCCTGCAGGTATTCTTTAACGGGAGTGACTACTTGGACAAACCTCCTCTCCTATTCTGGTTATCCGCTTGGTCTTTTGATTTGTTCGGCATACATAATTGGTCCTATCGCTTGCCTTCCATGCTGAGCATGATCCTTGGTCTCTGGTCCATTTATCACTTATCCCTCAAGTTGATTCCGGAGAAGAGAACCGCACAGCTGGCAACCATCGTTTATGCCACGCTGCAATCGACCTTTTTATTTATGCACGACATCCGGACCGACACCTTGCTCGCACATTTGGTCGTTTTTACGATTTGGCAGGGCGTAGTCTATCTGGATGATAAAAAATGGCTACCGCTTATCGGCTTCGCGTCCGGCGCCGGCCTGGCTATGTTAACCAAAGGCCCCATAGGCATCATGGTACCTGCCATCGCCCTGCTTGCCCATACCTGGTGGACGCATCAATGGAAGGTATTCCTCAACCCGAAGACCTGGTTGATTCCCCTGATCGTGTTCCTTTGGCTGGTTCCCATGCTGTATGGTCTCTACCATCAATTTGATCTGCATCCGGAAAAAACCGTTTTGAATAGGCAGGGTGTATCCGGCATCTATTTTTATTTCTGGGAACAAAGTTTTGGGAGAATTACCGGTGCATCGAGCTGGCAGGATAATACCGGACCCGACTACTTCTTCCTGAATTCATTGTGGTCCCTGCTTCCCTGGACCATCTTATTCTGGATAGCTCTTGTCTGGGAATTCATCCTGATGTTCCGTTTGAGAACGCAGGAAAACCGATCCGGGACAGCATTTTCTGTACTAGCCCTGGGGATCTTGATACCTTTTATTGCCTTTTCATTCGCCCATTACAAATTACCCCATTATCTTTTTGTGGTTTCCCCGTTGCAGGCGCTATTAATCGGTGCCTGGATGAACACTGAAAAAGGCAGGACGCCATCCCTTCCTGTGCTTGTTCCGCAGGCCTTGATCGTCCTTATCCTGATCCTGGGCATTGGTGCTACCGTTTGGGTGTTTCCCGTCATGTGGTGGAAATGGATTATTCTGGTGCTGTTTGCAGGAGGACTTGTCTATATAATAAGACGTAGCCGGGAATTGGCAAGAATATGGCAATGGTCTATAGCCGCTATTATTTCCCTGAATTTCTGGCTGAATCTGCACTTCTATCCGGAATTGATGCACTACCAACTCACCTCTCAGGCCATTTCTTACATGAAGTCAGAAAACATTCCAATCTCAACCACTGCCTTTCTGGGCGTTTCCAAATTTGGTTTGTATTTCTTTGCCGGTCAAAAGGTAGCCTATACCGAACACTGGGATCCGGCGTT
Organism: Lewinellaceae bacterium; assembly: GCA_020636355.1. Taxonomy (GTDB): domain Bacteria; phylum Bacteroidota; class Bacteroidia; order Chitinophagales; family Saprospiraceae; genus JAGQXC01. Next base: position 153,591 of record JACJYB010000008.1, read on the forward strand.
ACTTCAATTTAAATACGTACTAGCCACCGATAAAGGACTACAGGAAATGGATCGCAACTCCATGCGTTATTCCATTCTCAATATTTTTAAAGGGTTTCCGGTCACCCGCCTCAATGCAAAATTTCTCAATCCAAAAACCCGGAACACCCAATATAATTTTGCATATTTAGTAGCCTTAAACCAAAAATAAATGGCCGAAGAAAGACCCTGGTTAAAAAACTATCCGGTAGGTGTTCCTGCTAACATCAACCCCGATCAGTATCCCGATTTATTGAGCTTACTGGCCGAGACCATGACCAAATACAAAGGGAAGGATGCTTTCATTTGTATGGGGAAATCCCTCACGTTTGAAAAACTGGATAAGGAATCCAGGCACTTCGCTGCCTACCTCCATTCCAGGGGACTTGAACCGGGAGATAAGATCGCCCTGATGATGCCCAATTTGCTTCAATATCCAATAGCATTATTTGGAGCGTTAAGAGCCGGTCTAATCGTTGTCAACACCAACCCGTTGTATACGCCCCGGGAAATGAAACACCAATTTGTGGACTCCGGGGCCAAAGCCATTCTTATCGTTGAAAATTTTGCCCACCACCTCGAAGAGATCATCAAGGAGACGAGCATAAAGATTGTAATGGTGACCAGCATTGGTGAGCTTCTGGGCACATTTAAGGGAGCTCTGATTAACTTCGTCATCCGCCGGATCCGAAAAATGGTGCCCAAATATCAACTGGAAAATGCAGTAACGTTCAAGCAGGCGCTGAAACATGGCAGGCAATTTTCCATCAAATCCTTTAGCTCCACTCCGGACGATGTCATTATGTTGCAATACACCGGCGGGACTACCGGACTGGCCAAAGGGGCCATGCTGACCAACCGCAACCTGGTATCCAATATGCTCCAGATCCGTTCGGTCATGCTACCTTTCTTGAAAGATGGTGAAGAATCCGTACTCTCTCCGCTACCCATGTATCACATTTTTGCATTTACGGTTAACTGCCTGGCTTTATTCAGTATCGGATCCCGGACCATCCTGATCACCAACGCACGGGACTTTCCGGCCCTGATCAAAGAATGGAAAAAATATCCCATCTCACTGATGACCGGTATCAATACGCTGTTTAATGCCCTGATGCATCAGGATGACTTTAAAACCATCGACTTCAGTACGTTAAAAATCACGGTTGGTGGCGGGATGGCTGTGCAAAAAGCGGTGGCCGAACGCTGGAAAGAAGTGACCGGTTGTCAATTATCCGAAGGGTATGGCATGACGGAATCATCACCGGTAGTAAGCGTCAATCCGCTGGACGGCAGAGGCAGGCTGGGCAGCATTGGCCTCCCGGTGCCTTCTACCGATGTTCGGATCGTGTCGGAGGATGGTGTCATTCAGGGCATCGATCAACCGGGTGAAATACAGGTCAAAGGTCCACAGGTCATGAAAGGCTATTTTAATAAGCCCGACGAAACAGCGAAGATTCTTAAAGATGAGTGGCTTTCTACCGGCGACATCGGCATCATGGATGCAGATGGTTTTTTCCGTATCGTAGACCGCAAAAAAGATATGATCCTGGTGTCCGGATTTAATGTTTATCCGAATGAGATTGAAGATGTTATCTCCTCCTATCCGAAAGTGCTTGAGGTAGCTGCCATTGGTATTGAAGATGAAAAATCCGGTGAAGTAGTCAAGGTATTTATTGTCCCCAAGGATAAAAGCCTGACAAAAGATGAAGTGATTGCCTTTTGCAGGGAAAACATGACCGGTTATAAGGTCCCCAAATACGTAGAATTCAGAAAGGACCTTCCAAAAACCAACGTAGGGAAGATTTTGCGCCGGGCCCTGAAAGATGAAGAAAAGGCTAAAGCGGAGTAAGGCTTAAGCAAGCACTTTGGATTAATTAGTTTTTTGTTGCTTTTTCAGGATTGTAATCAGGTTGGTAAATTCCTCTACGGTTTGAGCACCATCGGTTAAGGAACCTATTTCTCTGAAACGTATCCTGCCCGTTCCGTCAAGAACAAGCTTGGTCGGTAAACCGTCCACCTGATAATCTGCCGCCATCTTGTTTCCCTGATCAAGTAAAACCCGGAATGAATAACCCTTTGCGATCATTATTCTTTGTGCGGCAGCCACAGGATCAGCAACCCGTTCCATGGTATTAATAAAAAGTATTTTGACCGAATCATCCTGGGCATACTGATCCACCAATTGCTGCATGGCCGGAAATGAAGCCAGGCATGGGCCGCACCAACTTGCCCAAAAATCAAGGATCACAATTTTTCCCTGCAAGGAAGCCAGCGAAACGGAATCGCCCGCCAGGTCTTTCAAATTGAAATCCCCGGCCTCCATATTTATTAGAGACGCTTCCAGCATTTCCAGCTGATTCTTGCGGCTCTCATGATTCAGATTGGCCAGGTATTGCTCAAAGTCCACCTGCGTGTTATTGGGATAAACATCCTGGTAGACGGTATCCAGCAAATTCAGGATTCCTGCCGTAGCCAGCCCGTTCTGTACAAATTGCTCGATAAATCGAAGACTTTCTTCTCCTCCCACTGCTTTTACATGATAGAGCACATACCGCTCATTAATTTCCGGATTACTGAACCGGTAGATCCGCTCCGCCATTTCTCCATAATCAAGCGCTTCCTGAAAGTCTCCGGATTTGAAGCGGATCATGGCATACGTATCGGCTGCGTTGGCGTAATCTACTTCAGTGGTCTGGTGATACTCATTAGGTGATAAATTATTTGGGCGGACCGAGGCATCAAATGGATCCAGAACGCCCCGGAGGAGTTCTACACTCTTTCTTGCATATTCTTCTGCCAGATCCAGATCAAGCGCTTCGGCCTTGATGCTTGCGCCTGCCAATTTCCAGGCCATAGAATTCATTAAGCCGGCTTTTTTTAAGGGATCGGAAAGTCTATCCAGGTAATACCGGACCCAATCCCAATCTTCTCGTGCCTCAAAAACTCCGATTATCTGAACCGTCAGATCATCCAGAAACTCCTGATCGTCGGATGACCGAAACCGCTGCTTAAGTCCTTCGAAAGCTCTTGACTGTTCTTCAGGGTCCGTAAGTTGCAGGGTTGCTCCGCCTAAAAAGGACAAAACCATTCTGCCGCCCGGATAGTTGGTTCGTATCTGATTTTCCAGCCTGATTTGAAGGGAGGCATCGCCCAACATAACAGCCAGTGAACGGGCCGTCATGTAGTCATCTTCCCCTGAGCCGGGGTTTTCTTCTATTTCCCGAATGGCTGAAATAGCCATTTCTTTTAGCTTAACGGTATCGGTATTGCTCAATAAGAAAGCGTAATAGGGCAGGATGTCATTGCGGTTTGTCGGGTCGGACTGTAGAGCAAGCTCCGATTGCATGAGTGCAGTTTGCACATCCTCTGCAATACCCAGATCGGTGGCATAAACCCCCACGGCGAAGGCGAGCGAAGTGTGGTAAGCATTTACCAGGCTGTCACCGGAATAAAACCCGATAAAGTATCCGTAATTGTGGTCATTATCGATATCGCCGGTTTCCGGGCTTACCAATAATACGCTTACCAGACTCGTCGTACTGGTGGTTGGTAAGAATGCATGCCAGCCATCCTGATCTTCCTGAAACTCCAGGTCGAACTTTTCCATTTTGGCGCCCTGGAAACAAAAAGCATATCCACCGATTTTCTGGCCATCCAGTGGGCCATCTGCCGGTTGATAATTTAAGGTCAGCTGCGTACCAGGTTCTCGTTTTGATGGATAAACGGTGAACTTCTGACCGGAGAGTGCCAAACAATAGCTGAAAAAGCACCCCAAAAACAGAATTCGTGAAATCATCTAATGGAGTATATCTGGAACATCAGGATGACTGGCTGTACATTTTATCCGCAAAAAGAATGATTAACTTTTTTTCAGCGCATCCCGGATGTCTGTTAACAGATCTTCCACGGTTGGGCCAGGAGGCGGCGGTGGCGGAGCAACTTCCTCTTCCTGTTTTTTCATCTTGTTCAAGCCTTTAACCACAAAAAACAAAGCCCAGGCGACCAGCAGGAATGAGATAATGGCATTAATAAATTTTCCGTAAGCCAATACAGCACCCCCTGCTTCGCGAATGGCATCAGCTGAAGCCATATTTACATCCGTCATATCGGCGGGCTCTTTCAAAACCATGAAGAGATTTGAAAAATCCGGAGAGCCGAAAATACCCGAAACAACAGGCATCAGAATGTCATTGGTCAACGAGGTAACTACGGTACCAAAAGCAGCACCAAGGATAAAGCCAATGGCTAAATCCATCATGTTGCCCTTTAGCGCAAACTCTTTAAATTCTTTAAGCATAGTTCAATGTTTTGAGTTTAGGAAAATTCAGCCATTAAAATACAAATTCCTGCTTAGCTGACTCAATGAAAAAGGAGCCCCGAAAGGCTCCTAAGTTGTTGTTATGAATTTATGTTAACCGTGATCCGGCCTGGAACTTGGAGCTATTAAACCCCTAAGTCTTTGCGGATCTTATTAAGCGCCGAACCCGCCTTGACCCAGGCGATCTGTGCCTGGTTATAGGTCTGTTCGACTTCAAAACGGTCTTCCGTACCATCGGAATGATGCAAGACCACCGTAAGATTTTTTCCTGGTTCAAATTCATCGAATCCCAGGATATCAATCAAGTCATCCTGACGTACTTTTTCGTAATCATCGGGATTAATAAAAGTCAGGGCAAGCATTCCCTGCTTTTTCAGGTTCGTCTGGTGGATCCGTGCAAATGATTTTACAATGACTGCCTTAACACCCAGGAACCGTGGCTCCATGGCCGCGTGCTCCCGGCTGCTGCCCTCTCCGTAATTCTCTTCACCAAATACTACGGTGCTGATTCCATTAGCCTTATAGTGCCTGCCGGAATCCGGTACGCTCATGTACGAATTCGTATCGATATTCAGCACTTTATTCGCTTCATCGTTAAAATAATTGATCGCTCCGATGAAGCAATTGTTTGAGATATTTTCCAGGTGTCCACGGTATTTCAACCAGGGACCGGCCATAGAGATGTGGTCGGTGGTGCATTTGCCCTTAGCCTTGATCAAAATCCGCATACCTTTTAACTGATCCTGCGTGATCGGTGTGAAAGGGGTAAGCAATTGGAGGCGATCGGAATTCGGGTCCACTTTGACGTCAATTCTTCCGCCATCGGAGGCCGGCGCTTCAAACCCGGCATCCTCTACATCAAAGCCTTTCGGTGGCAATTCAACTCCGGTAGGCGGGTCAAGCTTAACGGCTTTCCCCTCTTCATTGGTCAATGTATCGGTCAGCGGATTGAAGGTCAGATCTCCGGCTATGGCCAGGGCCGTCACCAATTCCGGTGAAGCTACAAAGGCCCGGGTTTGGGGATTACCATCATTCCGTTTGGAAAAATTCCGGTTAAACGAGGTAATGATTGAATTTGCCCGGTTCGGGTCGTCGGTATGACGGGCCCATTGACCGATGCAGGGACCGCAGGCATTAGCCAGGACCACTCCGCCAATCTTTTCAAAGGCATCCAGTTGACCATCACGTTCCACCGTATAGCGGATTTGTTCCGAACCGGGGGTAACCGTAAATTCAGCCTTCACCTTCAATTTTTTATCCACGGCCTGACGGGCCAGGGAAGCGGCGCGGTCCAGATCCTCGTACGAAGAGTTGGTACAGGATCCGATCAGTCCTACCTCCAGTTTCTGAGGATATCCATGCTCTTTCACCGCGGCAGCAAATTCAGAAATCGGCCAGGCAAGGTCCGGAGTATACGGGCCATTCACGTGCGGTTCCAGCGTACTGAGGTCAATTTCGATAACCTGATCAAAGTAGCTGGACGGGTTGGCATAACATTCCGGATCACCGGTCAGGTGTTCTGCAATGGCATTGGCCATATCCGCAATGGCTGCTCTACCGGTTGCCCGCAGATAACGATCCATGGACGGATCGTAACCAAATGTGGAAGTGGTCGCACCGATCTCAGCGCCCATATTGCAAATGGTACCTTTACCGGTGCAGGACAATGAACGGGCTCCCTCTCCAAAATATTCCACGATAGCCCCGGTTCCTCCTTTTACGGTCAGGATGCCTGCTACTTTCAGGATCACGTCCTTGGCAGAAGTCCAACCGCTCAGTGAGCCTTTCAAATGGACCCCGATCAGCTTCGGCATTTTTAATTCCCAACCCATTCCGGCCATGACGTCAACTGCGTCGGCGCCGCCGACTCCAATAGCTACCATGCCCAGTCCACCGGCATTCGGTGTGTGGGAGTCGGTACCGATCATCATACCACCAGGAAATGCATAGTTCTCCAACACGATCTGATGGATAATCCCAGCACCTGGTTTCCAAAAGCCGATCCCGTATTTATTGGATACGGAGGATAGGAAATCATACACCTCCGAGTTGATATTCAACGCTGTTTTAAGGTCCGCATTTGCTCCAACTTCGGCCTGGATCAGGTGATCACAATGCACCGTAGTCGGCACTGCCGTTTTATCCCTTCCGCACATCATAAATTGCAACAGGGCCATTTGGGCCGTAGCATCCTGCATAGCTACCCGGTCAGGGGCGAAAAAAACATAATCCTTTCCCCTGCCGAAATCGGCCAATGGTGAGTCTTCATGCAAGTGAGAGAACAATATCTTTTCGGTCAGGGTCATCGGCCGGTTCAGGGCTTTTCGAGCTTCAGCAATCCGGCCCGGCAGCGCTTCGTAATAAGCGCGTATCATATCAATATCAAATGGCATCATTTCCATATTGCATTTAAATGGTGTACGAAATCAAGGGCTACAAAAGTACGCAAATAATGATTATTCCTCGGCGTTGGTGCGGGCTTCACCGGAAATAGAAGAAAGACGCTCCAGAAGCCTGGTTGACATCCGGAGAAAATCCATTTCGGTGATGATTCCGACCAACTCATCATGAATAGTAACAGGCAAACAACCGATTCGGTTTTCTTTCATGATTTGCATGGCATCCATGACTTTGGCATCCGGCGAAACGGTGATCGGATCTTTAATCATAATGTCTTCCACCGTGCTTAAGGTATTCGCCAGCGGATTGGAAAGTTGGGTATAAAAGCGTAACAGGAGCCGGGAAGTAACCAGACCTACCAGCCTTCCTTTTTCATCTTCCACCGGCATATACCGCACCTTGCGCCAATCCATCATCTCGGCTACGAGACGGATGAGATCGTCCTTTTGTACGGTAAACAGATCGGTAGTCATGATTTCGGATACTTTTAGATTCACGGGTTGATAGTCTTTCAGGTCCTTGAGGTCTGCCAGTGGCCATTCGTGCACCGGTCCGCCCTGGCTGATGTGCTCCTTCATTGCATTGGTCAATACGGTTAATGCTTCATCTTTACTGGTCTCCTTGATCAGTCTGGTAAACGATCGAAGTGCCCACCGGGCGCCATTCATATGGCTTTTGGCCCGCTCCCGGATGATACCAAGGTAAAGGTCAATATCTCCCTGGTCCACATGATGCAGCTTTAATCCTTCTTCCGCAACGGGCAGGATCTCCTGGAGGATCAGATCGGTCGCCGCGATCTTGTTATCCCCAAACCAGTTGAATTTGGTGTCGATACCAAATTTGGCAGCCTTTTCAAAATTATCGCGGGTATCCTCGAAGGTCAACAATTGCCGGACATCCAGAATATGTTCACCATAGCCACACATGGCTCCCAGCCAGAGTGCCATATTGGCTACCTCGTCCAGAACAGTTGGTCCGGAAGGAAATACGCGATTCTCGATCCTCAGGTGCGGTTTCCCGTTATCACTGATGCCGTAACAGGGGCGATTCCAGCGGTACACGGTCGAGTTATGTACCTGCAATGCTTTTAATTTAGGGATCTTGCCTTCCTGTAAAACAGCCAGGGCATCCTCTTCGATATCCGAACCCAGCAAGACCCTGAAGCGCGCGATATCTTCCTGGTAAATATCCAGGATGGAATTATTGAGCCAGCTGTTGCCAAAATGCACCCTTGCACTGCGTTCGCGCAAATGCAGATGGGAAGACCGGGTATCCAGCGCCTGCTGGAACATCGCGATCCTTGACTCATGCCACAATCTCTTCCCGAATACAATCGGCGAATTCGCCGCAATGGCCAATACCGGTCCCGCCAGTGCCTGCGAGAGATTATACATCTTGACGAATTGATGTGCGCTGACCTGCAGGTGCACCTGAAAACTTGTGTTGCAGGCTTCGATCAGCGGCGAATCGTGTTTGAGCAACAATTCATCGATCCCTTCCAGCCGGACCTGATAGTCCGAGGCCATGAGTTGTTTATTGATGGCGTTGATCAGTGCATAATACCTGGGCTTGGGAGTCAGGTTACTCATCTCCAGGTCAAACTTTCGCAAGGTAGGCAGGATACCGGTCAGGATAAGTGAAGCTCCGTGCTTTGCCAGTTCTTGCTGAATAATTTGCAGGCGATCGCGACCTTCCGTGAGCATTTCCGAGAGGCACTTACCTTCAAGTTTACGCGGATCCAGGTTGATTTCCAGATTAAACTTGGCCAATTCGGTACTCATCCACGGGTAATGTTCCAGAGCTTCCAGGACTTCCATGGCTACTGGTGCCGGTTTGAGCGTCCGGTTTTCGATCAATACCATTTCCTGTTCTGCCCCGATCCTTGTGATATCGTTTTCGAAGAGGTCGTTTTCCAGCATATAAGACAACGCTTTGACATCGTTGAGCAATGCCTGCATAAACAACCGCATTTTGGTATCATCCCGGATCAGGTCTACCTTCTGTTCACCCATAGTTATGCATTGATGGTTCGATCAATTTACTGGTAAATTAAAATTTTTTTACCATTTTCCTGTTTAGGTATGAAAGACGAGCCGATGCGGCGATGGGTTTGGATATGGATTGTATTAACCGGGATCGGAGGTTGCCATAAAGATGACGGCCCCAAGGCATTGTTTACGGTAGAAAGCACTTCTTCCTTCACCATTCCTGCCGGTCTAAATACCGTGGAGACGCATTATTTTGTGGTGAATAACATTCCCAGTTCGCTCGAAGCTCAGCTCAAATCCCATAATCTGACGTTGGATGATCTGGAAAAGATCAATCCACTCCAATGCCGCCTGCTAGCGCTGGATGGTACACCTACCTATCAATTCATCCAGGACATTTCCATCATGATCTATACCAAAAAGAACCCGGTAAAGCGTGAAATCGCCTTTATGGAGCCGGTACCCCTGAATACCGGCAGTTCCCTCCAGTTGTTTCCAACGCTTATCGATGTAAAGGACTACCTGTCCAGTTCTGTCTATTCCGTCGAGATCCGCTTACGCCTGCGTGGATTTCCCAGCAGAACCATCGACACCCGGCTCGATCTCGCCTTTGAGGCGCGGTGATGTTCTATTCAACCACCTATGGCATTCCTTCCGGAACAAACACATTACACAAAAAAACATATAAACATTTTTATAATGAATTGTCGCGCTTATACATTATCATATTATATAATACAAAACTCCATTCGTATAAATCATTTAGCCCCCTTGTCGTAGTAAGAGGTGGTTTATGCGCACTTATTCACAGGTTATCCACACTTTACTAACAGTAATTCACACTTTTTTCACGGTCTAAAAACTAATTCTCCACAATTTGTGGTTTCTGTCTTAGGACAGTTGGCAAAAAATCTTCATATTTCCTTGCTAGCTTTGCCACCGTTGAAACAAATCAGCTACCCCCTCGTATTTGTCAATTACTGAAATCCGGTAACCGGACTTATGGCTGAGATGTTGGAACCTAACAATCAAGTAAAATCACTGAACAATCCCCGTTTCAGTTCGCTTCGCAAAGAAGGCGATATGAGCAGTCTGGTATACGGGAGAGTTCAGCCGCAGGCCGTTGACCTTGAGGAAGCTGTTCTTGGGGCCATTATGACCAATAAGGATGCTCTTGCCATCGTGCTGGATATCCTGCGACCGGAAAGTTATTATCTGCCGGGGCATCAGGCGATCTACCGTTCCATGCTGCACCTGTTTGAGCGATCCCTGCCCATCGACCTGCTCACCGTACACGAAGCACTGAAAAAATCCGGCGAGCTGGACAAAATCGGAGGACCCCAGTACCTGGTGGAACTCACCAACCGGGTAGCCAGTGCAGCCAACATCGAATACCACGCGCGACTGATCTCCCAGAAGCACATTCAACGGGAGCTGATCCGCGTCAGCACCTCCATCATCAATGATTCCTTCGAAGATACGACCGACGTCTTCCAGCTATTGGATGATGCCGAGCGCCACCTTTTTGACATTACGGATAAAAACCTGAACCGGGCTTATGAAAGCCTCGGCTCTCTGGCGATCAAGGCTCAGAAGCAGCTGGAAACCATAACGGCCAAAGAAGATGGATTAACGGGCATAGGCAGCGGGTTTAACGATCTGGACAAGATGACTGCCGGGTGGCAGCGCTCGGACCTGATCATCGTGGCAGCCCGCCCGGGTATGGGTAAAACCTCATTCACGCTGGCGCTCGCCCGCAATGCCGCCATCGAATTTGGACATGCTGTCGCATTCTTTTCTTTGGAAATGTCTAACCTTCAGCTGACCCAGCGTCTGATATCCATGGAAGCGGAGATTCCCAGCGGCAAGCTCCGCAACGGGAACATGGAAGAATACGAATGGCAACAATTACATGCCACCATTGAAAAATTCAGCGAAGTACCGATCTACATCGACGACACGCCCGCTATCAATATCTTCGAACTCCGGGCTAAATGCCGGCGCCTTAAAATGCAGCACAACATAGACCTGATCATCATCGACTACCTGCAGTTGATGACCGGGGGCGGCGAACGAAAAGGCGGTAACCGGGAACAGGAGATCTCACAGATCTCCCGGTCACTGAAAGCGTTGGCCAAGGAGCTCAGCGTTCCGGTTATTGCACTGTCCCAGCTAAGCCGGGCGGTGGAAACCCGTGGAGGCAACAAACGCCCTCAGCTATCCGACCTTCGTGAATCCGGAGCCATCGAGCAGGACGCTGACATCGTAACCTTTATTTATCGTCCGGATTATTATGAACTGGAAGATGACCTCGGGGCACCCAAGGGCATCAGTGAGATCATCCTGGCCAAACACCGTAATGGTGCCGTAGGTACCGTACAATTGAAATTCATCAATCATTTTGCGAAATTCACAAACCTGGATGAGCTGGATATGAATCCGTTTGGCGGACCGCCTGACATCAATAATCCATTTAACAACATGATAACCCGGCCATCCCGGATGAATGACGATGAAGAAATTCCCTTCTAAACCGCCCCGGCCGACGGATGGCAAGGTACCGGCACCCAAAAAGTCGCCGCCGGTCTCACATAAAGACCAGCCCTCCGGGGGTGAGCAGGAGGACATGCGACTCAACAAATACCTGGCGCTGAGCGGTGTAGGGTCTCGCCGTAAGTGTGCGGAATACATTCAGGAAGGCCTCGTCAAGGTCAATGGAGCGGTGGTCACCGATATCGGCCACCGGGTCCAAAAATCCGACCAGGTACACTACAAAGGACAACCCGTCAAGCCGGTCACCCGCATGGTCTACTACCTGATGAATAAACCCAAGGACACCATTACGACGGCTTCCGATGAAAAAGGGCGCAAAACCGTGATGGACCTCATCAAAAACAAGGTGAAAGAACGGGTGTATCCGGTAGGCCGTCTGGATCGCAATACCACCGGACTCCTTATACTAACCAACGACGGCGATCTGGCTCTTAAATTGTCGCACCCGCGCCACCGGGTAAAGAAAATTTACCATGTGGTTCTGGACCGAACACTGCGGAAACCGGATCTGGAAAAAATTCTGGCAGGAGTGCAACTGGAAGACGGGCTCGCTGAAGTTGATGGAATTGATTACGTCGATAATCAGCCAAAAAATGAAGTCGGTATTACCATTCATATCGGCAAAAACCGCATTGTCCGGCGCATCTTTGAATCACTGGGCTATCAGGTTGAAAGACTGGACCGGGTCTATTATGCCGGCTTAACAAAAAAAGACCTTCCCCGCGGTTTTGTCCGTCCCCTCACCAAACAGGAGGTGATCATGCTGAAACATTTTACTTAAGATAAGGTTAAAGAGGTAAAAGAGGTAGCAGAGGCAGGAAAATGTCCTGTAGCCCAGTAGCTTTAGCATTGGGACCCAGACACAATGCTGAACAAATGCAGACTGACCGAAAGGAGCATCAGCGACCATGGGGTGGCAGATATGTTGTGTTAAAACGTTTTCCTATGCCATTGGCATCTCGACCGACCAACGTGGTACTAACGCTGTAGTCAGCATAAAAGTGGAGTGATCTCGATGATACATGGTCTGGATTGAGGAGCACATATTTCTGTACCCGGCATGATCACCCAACTCATGAACTGATCCACCAATTAACACATTAACACCAACAAAAAAGCCCCCGGGAATCCCGGAGGCTCATTTTAAGGGTTGTTCTTCTTAGCCGATCGCGATGGTGCGTTTCTCAGGCTTTACCTCTTCTTTTTTCGGAATCTCCACCACCAGAATACCATTTTCATAGGATGCGGTGATGTGTTCAGCATCAACATTCTCCGGCAGGTGGAAGCTGCGTTCAAAGGTGCTGGCATAAAATTCGCGGCGACGGTAATCCTGATTTACTTCTTTGTTCTGGTCCTCTTTGCTGGCCTTGATGGTCAGACGGGACTCATCCAAACCAATTTCGAAGTTTTCTTTTTGATAACCCGGAGCAGCCAGTTCAAGCTGAAAAGCCTTGTCGGTCTCTTTGACATTAACTGCTGGCTTAAAACCATTGTTTTGGTTGAACCACTCATTCAGGTCGCGGCCGAAAAATTCGTCGACCAAGCCATGAAATGCTTTACCGGGCAGGAAGGGATTATATCTAACGATTGTCATGATGATTGAATTTTAATGTGATCAATAAGTGTTACATCCTTCTTTTTACAAAGGGTGTTCCAGCCAATGTTTTAAGTCAACCTGACAGATAACGATCTAAATTTGCATGCCATTTTGGCAAATATATCGAAATACAGGCGCCATAATGGCAGTCAGTATCCGGATTGAGTTCCGAGGATCTGAGATTGTACAGGGTGCGAAACCATTTGAGGGTATTTCTGTTATTTTGTGTACAAATTGAATGACGTGATGGAAACCAAAGTAAAAAGCCCCATTCTCATCTATACGGAACAAACGCCTAATCCGGAATCGCTTAAGTTTGTCACCAACCGGATGCTGTACAAAGGCACGGCGGATTTTCGTGAGTACGAGCTGGCGGAAAAATGGTCCCCACTAGCCAAATCTTTGTTTGGATTCCCCTTTGTGAAGGGCGTTTACATCTCCAATAATTTCGTCACGGTCACCAAAGAGTACAGTTTCGCCTGGGAAGACATCATGCTGAAGCTGAAAGAATACATCAAAGACTGGGTGGACCAGAATAAAGAGATGGTTAGCGATGGCTTTGCTGAAGCGATGGAAGCAGTGGAACGCGAACGTGGTGCTGCATATACCTACAGTGAAGACGACGCAGCAGTCGTTCAAAAAATTCGCGACCTGATCGAAACCTATGTTAAACCTGGTGTTGAAATGGATGGCGGGAACATCGAATTCACCAAATTTGATGCCGGCACCGTATACGTTATGTTGCAGGGGTCCTGCAGCGGCTGCCCTGCCTCCACGGTTACCTTAAAGGCAGGAATCGAAGCCATGCTTAAACGCATGATCCCCGAGGTGAAGGAAGTCGTAGCTGAAATGGAGTAAGGAATTCAGCCCTGGTCTTTGCTTTATCAGTTCTGTTGTTTACCTCATACCAAATACCTCGCACCTCATTCCCAATACCCCGTACCCCATATTTACCTCCTCGCTAGCATTTTCAGCCCAATAGCGTTATTTTTCCGGTATGGATTTACAACAGATTACCAGCCGGGTTGCCGCTATTGTGGAAGATACGGGTTCATTCATCCGGTCGGAAGCCTCCCAATTCACCGCCAAAGATGTCGAGACCAAATCGATCAACAGTTTGGTCACCTATGTAGACAAACAGGCAGAGACCCAATTGATCGAACGGCTAAGCCAGGTACTTCCCGAGGCCGGATTTTATACCGAAGAAGAAATCACCGCCCGGGACTCCAGAGAATGGACCTGGATCATTGACCCGCTGGACGGGACGACAAACTTCATCCACGGCATTCCCTTCTACAGCATCAGCGTAGGATTACAGCATGAAAACGATTACGTCATGGGTGTGGTCCTTGAGATCAGCCGCCGCGAATTATTTTCGGCCTGGTCCGGAGGCGGAGCTTACCTCAACGGAAAGCCTATCCAGGTAAGCAAAACCAATAAACTGGCAGATGCGCTGATTGCCACCGGCTTCCCCTACCATGAGTTTTCCCAACTGGAGACCTACCTGGAGACCATGTCTTATTTCATGAAAAATACCCGGGGACTTCGCCGCATAGGCTCAGCAGCCCTGGACCTCGCCTACGTAGCAGCCGGTCGCTTTGATGCTTTTTTCGAATTCAGCCTGAATCCCTGGGATGTAGCTGCCGGCATCGTCCTGATCCGCGAAGCAGGTGGCTCCGTGCAAGACTTCCACGATACCACGGAATATCTTTCCGGAAAAGAAGTTTTAGCGACCAATAACTTGCTTGCATTACGAATGGCCAATATTCTAAAACAAAATTTTGAATAGGCCCTTTTGTGTCCCGGTTTCAGGTCATATTCCGATATAATCCATTAATTTTCCATTCTTTAGATCAAATCAGAATCCAATCCATGACCCGACTTTTCAACACCGCCTGCTATACGATCCTGCTCAGCCTTCTTGCAACGGCTTTGCCGGCTCAAAAAATGGAAAATGCAACAGACTCTCCCGATGGGATGTACACCGCCTACACCCAGGAAGGTAACCTTTACATCCAGGAAAAAGCAAGCAACGCCATTACCCAACTCACGAACGACACCGATCCGCTCGTTTACAACGGATATGCTTCCTGGGTGTATTATGAAGAAATTCTCGGTCGCGGATCACGGTACCGGGCATTCTACTGGTCGCCGGATAGCAAACGGATCGCGTTTCTGCGATTTGATGACAATCCGGTGCCGGAATTCATCATTTTCCATTCGGAAGGTCAGCATGGTTACAACGAATACACGCGGTATCCCAAAGCCGGTGACCCTAACCCGGAGGTCCAGCTGGGAATCGTTGACGTGGCAACCCAGCAGGTCACGTGGGTAGATGAAGACCACCAGAAAGATCAATACACCGCCTGGTGCTTCTGGGATCCGGAGAGCACCGGTTTGTATTTTCAGGAATTAAATCGCGGGCAGGATACCCTGCGAATCTATCAAGCCGATCCTGCTTCCGGACACAAGCAAATGATCTGGGAAGAAACCAGTCCCGCCTGGGTTGAGTTTTATGAAAACATGTACTTCCTGTCTGATAATCAAGGATTTTTGTTGAATAGCGAAAGGTCCGGCTGGAACAACATTTACTGGCATAAACCTGATGGCTCCGTCGTTAACCTGACCCCTGGCGAGCGCTCTACCTCCAATGTAGACTTTGTGGATGATCAGGGAAATGTTTACTTCGGATACTCGGAAGGGATCAACCGCTATTACGGTCGCAGCAACCTGAAGCGTCCGGGCATCGAACCCCTCGTCACCGGAGCGGGTACTCACTTCGTGCGATTCAATGCCGAGGAGGGCAATTTTTCTGATCGCTATTCCGATTTTTATCATCCCTGGGTTACCAGGACGTACGATCTGAATGGGAAACCGCTGGATGAGGCCCCGGAAGCCACCCCCGATGCCAATGCCCAGGCCGGCATACGGGTAGAATTGCAGACCGTCCCGGTAGACGGTTTTGATCTGCCGGTAAAATTGGTCTTTCCTTCAGATTTTGATCCCAATAAAAAATACCCCATACTCTTTAATGTCTACGGCGGCCCACGCAGTCAGTCGGTGCGTAATTTTTACCAAGATTTCACCAATGACGACCAGCTCGCCCAAGGATTGATTAAAGTTACCTTTGACCACCGGGGCAGTGGCCTCTTCGGACGCCAGGGACTGGATCAGATGCATCGTCAGCTCGGCAAATGGGAGATCAGCGATTTAATTGCTGTCGTCAAGGCGTTGGAAAAGGAGACTTACGTCGATCCGGAGCGGGTTGGCATCCAGGGCGGAAGCTACGGTGGATACTATACTGCGCTGGCCCTTACCGCAGGTGCCGGATACATCACGCATGGCATAGCAAGTTTTCCAGTGACCGATTGGCGCCTTTACGATAACATCTACACTGAGCGCTACATGGATACCCCGCAGGAAAATCCGGATGGATACGACGCCGGTTCGGTGATGACTTACGCCGACCAATTAAAAGGCAGGCTATTGATCATCCACGGCACGGCCGATGATAATGTCCACGTACAAAACTCCCTACAGCTGATTGACAAACTGGAAGACCTGGATAAACCCTTCGAGATGATGTTTTACCCCGGCGAGCGGCATGGATGGGGCGGTCCAAAACGCAAACACTCCCAGGCACTCAGCGAACGTTTTTGGAGTATGTTTCTGGGGGCAAGATGATCAAGGCTGTTTCTTCCCGATTTAAGCTCTATTCGGAATCGCCTAAAATGGAAAATCTAACCTTCAGAATCCAGCGTGCGTTGTGAGGTAACCTGTATAGCCCAGTTCAAGCAAGCCTTAACTGTTCATTTTCATTTTGCTGCGAACATGGTTTTTCTTCTTCACAGAACCAATCAGGTCATCGTTCAGATCTGAACCTTTGCTGTACTTTTGAACCACCTACCCAATGAGCCAGGTAGTTCCATTTCCTGGGTTATTGCTCTTCCTTCTTACTGAGCTTCTGATAAAGTCTTTCCATTTGTTCCTGAAGCAAGTGCATTTTGTCTTCAAACTTAATCTCCAGTTCCTTTTGCAATTGCTCCATTTGCTCCTGCAGCGGTTCCAGTTGTACCTGCATCATCGATTCGTATTTCTCGTTTAATGCCTCTATTTTATGCTCTAACTCCACCTTTTCCTGATTGGCTTCGAAGGCCTCAATTTCTTTTTCAAAAGTGGCTTGCAACTCCTCATATTTCTTATCAAATGCCTCGTGTTTTGACTCAAACAATTGCCCGAGAGAATCCAGTTTATATTCCAAAAGTGTTTCTTTACCCTGATATTGCTTTCTCAACTCATCCGACTTCTTTGAAAACTCCTGTTCCATTTTCTCTTGTTCCTTTTGCATAGCATTAAATGCTTCACTTTCCATCAGGTTCCGGTGCTTTAGCTCAATTTGTTCCATCATCTTTTGATGTTCAACCATCAATTTTTCATAATCGCCATGCTTACTATTCATTTCTTCCTGGAGTGCATGCATCTCTGTTTCGTATTTCTTGGTCAATTCTCGGATTTGCTGCATTTCAGGGCTTTTCGTCATTTCATCCTGTAGCCCATGCATTTTCTTTTGTAAGGCTTGCATTTGCACCTTTAAGGTGTCAGCTGGTATGGTATCACGATCATTAACAGGGGGATGTGTACGCATTGATGACAGCCACTCCGGCGAAGCGTTCAGCACGGTGTTCTCGGCTTGACCCGGGTTTTGCAATAATTGGCTATTGTCCGCAACTTTATCCAGCCCGGGCATTTTTTGCGAGCCGAGTAAACGGGAATTCGTTTGATTAACATGGTTAATCTCACGCCCAATTTCTTTTTCCGGAACGATTCCCATCTCCGAAGTAAGGGAAGATTGCTCAGAAACCGGCTTTGTAACCGGATCATCCTGCAGACTCCGGAAAGCCAGCAATCCGGTAGCCATTGAAAAGAATAACAGACTCCAAAGCCCTTTGCCCATAATACGGACCGTGCTTTCATCGCCAAGTAAGCGTTGCACACGGCCTAACAAACCCTGAGGCCCCCCGGTGAATGCCAGGCCAAGTTGTCCGCCCTGTATTCGCCATTCTTCCAGGTGGGTCAATGTTTTAATCATTGTCACCCGGTCACCGGTTATTTCGACAGCCAACTCATCGCAACAATGCTCACGCTCTTCCCGGATCTGGGAGGAAATCCACCAGACAGCCGGATTAAAGAACAGCAATACTTCCACCCCGGACTGGATTAAATTGACCAGGTAATCCTTCCGCTTAATATGCGCCAATTCATGAACCAGGATGCATTCCACCTGCGGTAACGACAGCCCGGATAACAATCCGATTGGCAACAGAATCACCGGTTTGATCCAGCCCAACTGCATCGGACTGGTCACCTGCAAACTTTCTTTGAGCTCAACCGGATAAGAAATTCCTAACCGTCCTTTTAAATCAAGGAACCGCTCCATCCACTGATTAACCACATGCTGCGTTTTTTTTGCCTTGCGCAAACGGTTGATATAGACCATTTCGACAAGCATACGTATGCCCATAATAGCCACACCGACTAACCAGGCTTGAATCAGGAAAGGGAACATCCGTTGCAAATAATCGTAATCTGCCTGCCCGGCATCCCTGACATCATGGGCCAGCGTACTACTAAACTGAAGGTGGGCATCTACCATGAAATTTGGAGTACCCAGCTCCGGTTTGAAGTATAGAAGAAATGTACCGATCACCGCAGCCAACATAACACCTAGTGCCCCAACACTCCAATAATAACGCTGTATGGGTGAGTGCTTTCTGGTATGTCTCAATATTAAGGCCAAGCCCAATGTTATGGTAACGCCTTGCCATAGTGAATGGAGTATGGTCCAGCCTCCAGCTTGAACCAACGTGTCAGGAATGAGTTGGTGCAACATGCTATTTCTCTTTTTCTAGTTTTTTGATGAGTTCTTTGATTTTGTCGAGATCTTGCCGACTAGTGGGATTATTGCCTAATGCATGCATTACCAGGTTAAGGGGTGAACCTGCAAACAAGGTATTGACCACTTTATCCACCACATCTTCCTGGAGCATTTTCGCCTGTATAGCGGCCTCGTAAATATGGGTTTTCTGTGAAGTGTCCCGTCGAAGTAAACCTTTTTCGGTCATGACTTGCATTGTTTTAAGCGTGGTAGTGTAGACCACTTCTCTTTGCTCATTCAATGCTTCGTGTACAGTTCGCACACTGGAAGGCCCAAGCTGCCAGAGTATGGCCAGGATATCCAGTTCGGCGTCGGTAGGTTTTTTCATAATCTACGATATTTATCGTACGACAAATATATACGATAACTATCGTAGTTTCAAGGGGTGCAGAAATAATTTATTCAACTTTTAACCGGAAGCCAATAAACTGCCTATGAATCAAAACGACTATTGATCATTCGTAAATACTTACTGTGCTTACCAACAGCGAATCATGATGGACATAAAAGCGGGAAGTCAATGCATTTATAGCGCTTCCTGCATCCCCTTAATACTCCGGAACGTCCTTGCTCCGGCGTCGCGAAACTCCTGTTCATTGTGATCATGGCTGTAAGCCCAAATATCCATGCCTGCGGAGAGGGCCGCCTGTATGCCATGGATGCTGTCTTCGATCACCAGGCAACGAGACGGTTCGGCACCCATCTGTGCAGCCGCATACAAGAACAATCCGGGCTCCGGCTTAAACTGGTCAATCTCATAGGCGCTGAAAAGCTTGCCGGCAAAGCGATCGTACAAGCCTACAATACGCAGGTTATGCTCCATCTTATGCATGGGTCCATTCGACGCCACGCAGTAGGGTATGGTCAGTGCATGGATCAGCTCCGGAATGCCAGGCACCGCCTCCAACTCTCTGGTAAAAGCCTCAAAAGATTTTTGACGGTAAATGAGGCCCAGGTCTTCCGGCAGTTTGATGCCAAATTTACGTTCGGTATAATTGATGCAATAGGCCAGCGAGGTGCCGGGAAATTCGCGCCGTGCTTCCTCATCACTGAGCGGATAGCCCAGACGGCGGACTTCTTCGGCGAAAATGCGGTTGGCGATGGGCTCACTGTCCACCAGTACACCATCGCAGTCGAAGATAATAAGGTCGTAGGCTGCCATCATGCCTCTTCTGGTTGTAATTTCCACTGAATGTCATCGAGGATCATCTCGGCATGGACCCGGCTATTTTCGATAAAGAGCCGGTTGGTCTGTAGTCCGGCACATATAACACCGGCGACATAAACCCGTGGCAGATTGGTCTCCAGACTTTCAGGATTGCAGGTGGGTGTCTGGAATTCGTCCCGGTTGAGACGTATGCCGATCCGTTCCAGGAATTCATAATTCGGATGGTAGCCGGTCATGGCGAGCACCCAGTCATTGTCCAGGGTGATCTTCCCATCCGGGGTCATTACATCGACTTCTTTTTCCCGGATTTCCAACAAAGTGGCGTTGAAATGCGCTTTGATCGATCCCTCCTTGATGCGGTTTTCGATGTTGGGCCGAATCCAATATTTGACGTTCGGACGGATCTGCGCTTCCCGGATGACCATGGTCACTTCCGCACCTTTATAATACGTCTCCAACGCCACATCACAAGCCGAATTGGCCGCGCCAACGACCACCACTTTTTGTCCAATGTAGGGATGCGGATCGTCGTAATAATGTTTCACTTTGGGCAGCGACTCGCCAGGAATTTCCATCAGATTGGCACAGTCATAGAAGCCGGTAGCTACGATCACGGCATGCCCCCGGTAAGTGGATTTACCAGTCACGACGGCATAATGGGCATCGTCCAGACGATACATCCCGGTCACCGGTTCGTAAACGTGCAGGTTTAATTGCCAGGATTCTACGACTCGTCTATAATATTCCAGTGCTTCACGGCGGCTAGGCTTGTCGGCGTGCGCAATAAAAGGCACATCCCCAATCTCCAACAAATTGGAGGTTGAGAAAAAGGTCATATTAACCGGGAAATGATAGATCGAATTGACCAAGACTCCTTTTTCCAGAATGATATGGGATAATTTTCGGCGTCTTGCTTCGATGGCACATGCCAGCCCGATGGGCCCGCCCCCAATGATCACTACGTCATAGGTCGGTCCAGGTATTTCCATTTATTCTGCGGTTGCCTTCCATTCAGGAACCAGCAATACCGGCACAGGAATGGAAAAATCTTCTTTATAAAAACGATTGGTGGTAAATAGCCGTTCAAAGATACCCCGGTTGCGTTTGATCATACAAACCCAATCCATGGAATTTTCCGCCAAATATGCAGCCACGCCCGCCGGCAATGAATCCGCCTTTATCTCCACCTCGTGAAATGCCTGATGCGTAAAGAGGTCTCCTAATTCCACCTCCATCGTATCGTCTTCACTCGCGATGACATGAAGAACCGATAACTTGGCTTTACAGAGTGACAGGAGCCACCGGAAAGGCCGTATTACCTCATGCGCATGGGTGGTGAGTCTGCGAAATGCAAATAAAATCCGCCTGGGCAGGCCCCCGGCAAAATTTGGAGGTATGATCAATATAGGCGTAATGGTGGATTTGATCACGCCTCCCAGGGTGCTGCCAAAACTCACCTGTGGATCCATGGTCTCTCCCTGGGCGCCCATCACGATGTAATCCACCCCATGAACTTCTGCATTCCAGTTGATTTGGGTAGCGGCATCACCCGATTTGGCTTTGATCTCGATCCGGGTATTTTCGTCCATCAGATGGGCAACTGTCGCAACCAGGTCTTCCAACTGCCTTTCATTCTCCTCCTGCAGCCGCTCTTCAAAGGACATAATCATACCGGCTTTTTCCTTGATCCGGTAAAAGTGATAGAGGTAAATGATGGATGGCTGTTTGTTGGCCAATTGGATGGCATATTGGAGCGCATGCAACGAGTTGGCTGAATAGTCAGTCGGGACCAAATATTTGATCATATAAAGGTTTCATGATTCGACTACAAAGATAATTCGTTTTTCCATGCCTTATTCAACTTCACCTTTTGGAATTATCCGCATCGCACGGATCAAGGAGCCCTCAAATCTTCCGCTTATTAATTTGGTATACATGGATCAAAACCACGTTGCAGCCCATGGCGTCTTCCAAAAAAGAAGCACCCCCATAACGTGCGAGCTGGGGGTGCCAACAGGTAAAATCTGGACTCAAATATTAGATTCTATTGCTTTAAGAACAAAGCGCTACCGACATCCTGGTCATTGATCAGCGTTAAAACATAGACCCGCTGGGACGGAAGCCTGCTGATGTCCAGTTGTAACCTTCCATCCGGGTGGTATCCCACCGGTACGAGCGCATGGACGATGCCCGTCTGATCAGCAATTTGCAGCATAGCTCCATCGTGGATCGGTGTTTCTGCTGGTAAGTTGATGTGCAATTCATCGGAAGCCGGGTTCGGATAAATGCGTACATCCAGACTGGTCCGGGTAGTAGCCACTGAGGTGGAGGCTTCTTCCACTTTGAAGACATGATCCGAGATAAAGGTTATGCCGGTATTCCGGCGAATGATATCAGCCATGCGGGTTGCTTTGATGTCTGCTTTTTCCCGGGTAGATAGTACCGGATCCACCTCAAAATAGAAGCGGTCGCCATCGCGGATATCGGTGAACTGTCGTTTGATGATATTCATTGCGGTGGGTCCAAATAAGGCGCCCGGCATGTGATCCTCAGCCAGCATGCCTGCCCAAAGGTCAATTTTATTGATGTCCTGATAGACAAATGCAAAATGCTGATTCAAAACCGGATCCGAGGACAGCTGGCTAAAGGAGGACAATTTGGACAATCCAAATTCCTGGCGGATGGTATTGAAATCTGCTAATCCCCGGTCACGACCCCGGTTGAGGTTCAGGGACACCAGGTCCAGACCTCCGGCTCCGGGAGGACCAAAGAGAAAATTGCGCAGATCGTCAATGACGTGACAGTCAAAATCCTGTGCGTGCACCGTGGTCATACCGGCCAGCAATGGCGCTACATCACCCATATCTCCCATGATACCCGGGTTAAAAAACATGCTCCGTAACTGCAGGCCGCTGGGTTCCATATAATTGCCCGAGTTGTCCATCATCACAAATTCCGGTCCGATGGTGGAATGGCCATACCGATAGGCTGCGGTCGAGAAGACATTCATGATGGCCGGATTGACGTCGGCCTGAAAACCCTGGTAAGCCGGCAGATCAATACCCAGCGTGGGCAACCATTCTTCATAGACGATGGACTCGATCAGCCCGCCTACGATTTTGCGCGCATGCTGGTACAGTTGTTCGTCGGTCCAGTCCGGATGCTGTATTTTAAGTTGATCGCATTGACGGTTGTGTTCACGGACAAAAAGCGTGTGGATGGACGTAAGAAATCCGTTTTCATTGGCCCGGACATCACCGGCTATGTAATAATGATCAACATTCGGAAATGGCATAGCCATGGCCGGCGCTTCCGGATCAATGGCGTCCCCGGCTTCACCGGTGATGGTATTATAGGGCAACATCTCTCCGGCACTCATCTTTAATTTGCCTTCAGAAAAAGTACGCAACCAGGCAGCACGTTTTGCATCCGAGCCATAGACTGCGGAGCCGTCGATAAAGGCTGTAATGCCATTAAAATACATCCGCGGATTGGCTTTACTGGTGCCGGTCCCGGCCATAAATGCGGATCGCAACATCGGCATGGTCTGGGTACCTGTCCCCTGCGGATCAAAGTAGGCATCATAAGCCGGTATGGCAATATCCATTCGTTCCGCCTCCTGGTCCGGGCTGAGTGTGATGTCATGATCGATAAATTGTCCGAATCCCCAGGCATAGGCAGATAGTTCCAGCTTGTCGTTGATGTGTCCTTCCTGAGCAAAGATTTCGTTACTGATGAGGCGTGGATTTGGGCGGTCCTCACCTGAAGGCAATTGGATGCCATCGGTAAAGTGCAGGCCCGATGCTACCGAAACCTCCGTATTCGTTGCACCCCAGGACGGATTGTATGGGTTATTTTGGGTACCGTCAATGGTGCGGATGAGTGATTCTTCAAAAATGTGGGTCTTAAAGGCTTCATCCGGGAAGAAACCCAGCGTCGTGTTACGCCGGATCACGTCCGCCAGCCGGGTCCCTTTGATTTCGGCTTTTTCATCAGCTGTTAAATTGGAATCGTTCTCGTAATAAAAACGGTCTCCAACCTGCAAGTTCAGAAACTGCTCCTGGACAATAGCCATAGCCGTTGGACCAAACATTGCTCCCGGCATATGGTCTTCGGCCAGCATGCCTACCCAGGGGTCGATCAGATTAATGTCATTGTCGTAAGTTTCTGCGAGGGCTGCCTGTACCAGACTATTGGATGTGATCTGGGCAAATGATGTAAGTTCCGGCAGTCCGAAGTACGTGCGCATACGGTTATAAGGCAATAGTCCTCTGTCCCTTCCCCGGTTGATATTGAGGGAAGCCAGGTCCATACCCCCGGCACCCGGAGGACCAAAGAGGAAATTACGCAGGTCATCGATCACCTTGCAATCCATGTGTTGCTGCGCTACACTTACACCGCCTTCCAGATAGGGTTCAATGCCCATAGCTGCCGCAATCGCATCCGGATTAAAAAATGCATTGCGCAGTGCAATGGGCCCATCCGGGATTGCATGCCCGAAATCATCCAGGCGGTTGAGGACTCCATTGATGGTAGTATGGCCGTAACGAAACGCGGCCGTTACGAATTCATTCATCATACCCGGATTGACCGAAGACTGGTAACCCGGATAGGCCGGATAAGAAATACCCATGGAGGGCAACCATTCTTCGTACACGATCGCTTCAATCATACCGCCAACCAACTTTCTGGCTTTCTGATAAATTTTTTCATCATTCCAATCCGGATGGTCTTTAGCCAGCTTGTCACAGAGGCGGTTATGTTCCCGGACGAACAGGGTATGGATGGATGTCAGGAAAGGGTTTTCGTTGGCCCGGACATCTCCGGCTACGTAATATTTTTTAACGTAAGAAAACGGCATGGCCATCATGGGTGCCAACGGGTCAATGGGGCTATCTTTTTCCCCGTCCACCGTATTGTACGGAAGCATTCCTCCGGAAGACATTTTCAGTTTGCCTGAACTGCCGGTACGCAACCATTTTGCCCGGGTCTCATCCGGTCCATAGACTCCCGAGCCATCGATAAATGCGGTGGTCGCATTGATGTGGCGTCGTGGATTGGTCGGATTGGTGCCGGTGTTGTGATCGTATTGGGAGCGAAGCATCGGTATCGTAGCGGTACCCGTACCCAGTGGGTCGAAATACGGATCGCCGGTAGGGATGGTAACAACAAATGCCTCCGTCTCGTGATCCGGGCTTAACGTGATGTCGTGATCGATGAATTGACCCCAACCCCACACAAATGCGCTCCGCCCCTGGGGATCGCCGATGATCCCGTTCTGTGCGAAGATCTGATTGCTTATGTAGCGGGGATTAGGCCGGTCTGCTCCGGAAGGCGTTGAAAAACCATCGCCATAGTCGGTCGGAGATTGGTACACTACCTGTGTAAACGTCGCACCCCAGAATTGATCCGGATGATTCAGCCAACCGTCGTAAGAGCGGTTGGTCTGAGCAATAAGCAACTGGCTTGCTAAAAGAAATAATACCGAAGCGGGGTGCAATAAACGGGTAAAATTTGGCCTCATAGTCCACTGAATTAAATGTAATTTCTTGAAGAGGTACGGATAGATTGCCGGAGGTAGCGGGGAGCAATTGGCACTCCTTCGAATACTGGCAACGAAAAAATAGAATGATTCCTGGCTATTTCTGACGATCAAAAATGCCGCGTAAACGATATTAGTGGTACGTATTCAAATGTCCAGATTGCTTTCCGCTACACTCAGGTTGTCTTTCAAAATCCGTTCTACCTTCAATTCAATAGCCAATATTAGCTTTATCGGTTGAGCCGGAATATGTTCTACAACATAGCCAAGGATGCTTTTAATCACATTCCAAATATTTGTTATGTTTTATAAACTGAATTATAATAACTTATAAGGAAATAACGCAATTACTGCAGCGCGCTGGACCTCCGCAGCTCATCCAGGTTAAGATACCGGATGACGCCATCCTCCAAGGAGATTAACCCGGACTTGGAAAACTCGGAGAGGGTCCGGATCGCATTGGCTACATTCATCTCCGATAAAGCTGCAAAATCACTTCGCTTCAGATGCAGCCGGACGACATGATCCTGGTTAGCGCCGTCAAATAAATCGTACAAATACAGCAATGTATCGGCCATCCTTCCCCGCATGTGTTTACTCTGCAGATTGGTAGAGCGCTCAATGGATTGGGCGAATTGCCGGCTGATGGCTTGTAACGTTTTGATGGCGATGGCCGGATGGCGCTGCAGCATTTCCAGAAAGTAAGTTCGTGGGATGAAACACACCAGACAAGGCTCCAGGGCAACGCAGGAAAAAGAATAAGGCTGATCACCCATGAAGTCGTAAAATCCTAAAAAGTCCACCGCTTTGTTCAATGAAAAAATGTGCTCGTCGCCATTGGCGCTCACACGCACATTTTTGACCTTTCCCGAAGAAAGAGCGAATAAACCCAGCGGCCAACTACCTTGTCTGAAAAGGTATTCGTCCCGGGAAAACGATATGCATTTTTTCTGTTGGTTGAGCAAAATGACCTCTTCCCTGGGCATAGAGGCAAATAGTGACAAGGTTCTGCTGTAGCAGGTCAGACAATTCGCTTCGAAAGTTGGATTGGTCATTTTCAAAGATGCTCCCATCGTACATTCCTATCCGGCAATGAGTGGTCAAAACTACATGCATTAAAACAATAAGCCCGATTTAAGGCAATGACCTTCATCATTCCAGGCTACCGAACATCCGAGCAAGCCATTTTCACTCCAATCAAAACGGATCTGTCCATCTGGCTATTCACCGCCAATCATGACTTTAAGATAACCCGGGGTAAACAGATCGGGCATCAAGGTTGTCGATCCCGGCACCACCGCATACCCGGAGAAGTCGGACACACCAGCCTCCTGCAAAACTTCGGTATCGATCAGAAAACGTCCGGTATAATTTTTTGCGGGTTGCTGCAGGATCCAGGCTGCCGCATCAGCTACGATTTCCGGTTTGCGGGACACCTGCATCATGGACTCACCTCCCAACAAATTGAGAACAGCAGCGGTGGCTATGGTTGTTTCAGGCCACAACGTATTGCAGGCTATCCCGTATTCAGCATATTCTCCGGCCAGGCCTAACATGCACAGGCTCATAGAAAACTTGGAGATGGTATAAGCAACATGCGGTGCAAAAAAGGCGGGATTGAGATCCAACGGCGGCGACAGCGTCAGGATGTGCGGATTGGCACGCTTCTTAAGGTGGGGCAGGCAGGTTTTCGATACCAGAAAGGTTCCCCGATAATTGATCTGATGCATGAGATCAAAACGCTTCATCTCGGTGTGCTCACTTGGGGTAAGCTGGATGGCGCTGGCATTGTTGATGACGATATCGATACCACCAAACTGTTCGACGGCCTGGTCTACGGCTGCCTGAACTTCCGCTTCTTCACGTACGTCAACCTTGACGGCCAGAGCTTGTCCCCCGGCAGCACGAATGTCTTCGGCGGCGGTATAGATGGTTCCTTCCAGTTTGGGATGAGGTTCTGTCGTTTTAGCAGCGATGACGATATTGGCACCCAGGGATGCCAGCTTTAAAGCGATGGCTTTTCCAATACCCCGTGAAGCTCCGGTAATAAAAGCAGTTTTATCTTTAAATGTCATGAAACACTTGTTTGACCTGAAGTTAAAAAAAGTTTGGAAGTTTACCGGTCAAGATCGGTTCTGCTTCGGCATCAAATAAAATGCTAACTGTTGCCCTTCTTTGTACGTATATTATAGGGTAGCTGGCTCTTAAACCCCGAAAATCTTTACCATGGCTGGTATTTACCATAATTTTCCAATCCATGCTTTCATAAACAGCGTGTTTGAAACCATCACAACTCCCAAAGGACTGGATCTTTGGTGGACAAAATCTTCAGCCGGGAAAAGTGGTGCCGGAGAATTGTTCCAATTCGATTTTGGCCCGGACTATCAATGGACGGCCATCCTATCTGAATACATTCCACATGAAGCGGTTGAATGGACCTTGCAAGAGGCAGATCAGGATTGGGCCGGGACTAAAGTGGGATTTCATTTGAAACAAAATAATCAGGTCACGGATGTTCAGTTTTACCATGTCGGGTGGAAATCCGAAAATGAACATTTTCGCATTTCTAATTATTGCTGGGCTATGTATTTGAGAATATTAAAACGGTATCTTGAATTCGATGAATATGTGCCTTATGAGGAACGGCTAAATGCCTAAATAATAGATCGTAGTATGGCTGACAATCAATTGAAGGACGGAGATTTTTGCCGGGTAATCGCGGGAACCCACCAAGGAAAAACAGGTTATGTCCATGCTATTAACACCAGCAAGACCGGACACATCACGATTACCGTTTTACAGAAAAACGGGGACCGGTTTAAGACCCTGGGGAGAAACGTAGCTGTCATCAAAGAAGAATAAAATATGTCCATCATTAACATCGCACAATCCTTTTTACAACTAGCCGGGCTCGGAAAAGTGCAAGAGGCTTTTGACCAATATGTCTCACCTGAGTTTATCCACCACAATCAATATTTTAAAGGGGGCCGTGAAGCTTTATTTATTGCTATGGAAGAAGCGCACCGAAGCAGCCCGAATAAATCTATTGAGATCAAATATGCCTACCGGGACGATGATACAGTGATAACGCACTCATTGGTTAAAAAACAGGATATGGACATCGCTGTCGTCCATATATTTCGTTTTGCCGGAAATAAGATTGTGGAGCTTTGGGATTTAGGCCAGGTAATTGACCCGCATTCACCCAATGAAAATGGCCTGTTCTGAATGGTCCCGCCTAATTAAATTTCAATAATATTCATTCCTGGGAAATAATATCTCAGGTCGCTCCCGGCTACGGACCTTTGTCGTAATTCACCCTTTAAAATGGCGAATTTACTACGCCTGCTGCATGCTGTTTTGGCCTACATTTGAAGTCAATTCCAAATTTGTCTTTATGACTGCTGCAAAAAAATACACCATCCTCTTTTGGGTAACCACCGGGATTATCTTCATCATGGAAGGAGTGATTCCTGCGCTCACCTCTCAAACGGAACTCGCCAAAGAAGGGATCCATCACCTGGGTTATCCACTCTATTTTGGCAATGCCCTGGTGGTTTTTAAGGTGCTAGGGGCCCTGGTTCTGATCATCCCTTCCATACCGAAGCGCATCAAAGAGTGGGCATACGCCGGATTTTTCTTTGACTTTATCTTTGCCAGTATCAGTCACTTTGCCGTTGATGGCATGGATTTCCAATCCGTATTTCCGTTGTTCTTTCTGGCATTTTTAATGGTATCGTATTATTCCTACCACCAATTAAATAGGGTATAACGCTAAATTTTTGTGGATTTTGTGTGATTCTGGCTGGTAAATTGAATAGGAAGAAGAGGGTATGGATCTTGGAACTGGGTTGCGCCATTTCCGGATGATTAATTCAATTTTAAAATCGAGTGTAATTCTTTTATCGCTCTAACTTAAAACTGATCGGCAAATTGTATTGCACCCGCACAGGAATTCCACGTTGTTTTCCTGGTATCCAGCGAATATCAAGTACATTCATCAAATCGACCAGGCGCAATGCTTCTTCGCCACAACCATTACCAATGTCCCTAACAAGTTCTAAATCGGTCAGTGTACCATTTTTTTCTACAACAAACCGGACCAACACCCACCCTTGAATACTTTGATATCGGGCATCTTCCGGATATTCTAAATTAAGGTTAATAAATTCCAAAAAGAGTTCCTTGGCACATTTTTCTTTTTCTTTAGCGCTTTCTGCTAAGTCCTCACAGCCCGGGAATCTCGGATTTTCTTCCACTACTTTGAATATTTCTTCATCCAAAGCAGATGAAAATGACGCACTGTTTCTTAGATAATACTCAACTACTATAGGGTAGTTATATCTTGCTTGAGCCTCTTCGGAAGCTAATACGTATTTCGTCTCAATAACGAATTTATTTACGATGTCGCCAGGATTGACCTATTGACTTGCCCCATCCGACTGGACCAGATAATACAAAGTATCCGGAGTGGGTTCCTGAGCTGACAAAGCATCCGTAAAAAGAAATAGGGAGTACAGCAATACAAGGGGGTTAAGCAGCAAATTGTATCGCATGGGCGTGTGAATTCTAGTGATCGCTAAAGTACACTTATTATCCCGACCAAAAAAGAACGCCAGTCCCGGAAGTTCCAGGACTGGCGTATCTGAAAATCTGGTCGTATTATTTACTCATTGAAGAACGATCTGTCTGCTGAACGTCTGCCCATCCTGGGTGACAGCCAGAATAAGAACGCCGGGAGCCGTCTTATCCTTAAGACTGATGGATTCGTTAAAACGCCCATTGAATGCTGGGATGTTCCTGGACCAGATGACCTTCAGATCCAGGTTATACAGGACCACATCTACCGGCCTGGCAGGTGCCGTGAAGCCGATCTCCACCCGGTCATTGGTTGGGTTCGGATAGGCTTTAAAATCCGTCAAATCCAGATTGTTGACCGTAGGCTCCGATTTTACATTGTCGGACAGCTTAAACCGGACCGGCATGTTGTAAATCACCGCCACATCCTTCCCGCGCTGTTTGCCGGGAATCCACCGAATTCCATCTTTTTGCATGTCTTGAAATACGGCTAACGCTGCTTCACCACAACCCCCTTCCAGATCACGCACGATCTCCAGGTCGGTCATCGAACCGTCTTTTTCAATCACAAAACGCACCACAGCCATCCCTTCGATACCGCTTTTGCGGGCTGCTTCCGGGTATTTTACATGCCCGGCCACATAATTCATCAGCGTTTCTTTGGAACAATTATCGCGCTCCTCGGTACTGGTCATTTCCTCGCATCCCGGAAACCGGGGATTCTCTTCGACCACTTTAAAGATCTCGCGAGCACGATCCTTGGTTTGTTGCTGCACCACCACATTGGCCTTCAGGAAGATTTCGATCACGGATTCCTTATTGTATTTCGATTGTGCTTTTTCCCCTTTGATTACATTAACGCTTTCAATCTGGTCAGGGGTGTAGGGCAATTGATCTGACGTCTTCTGATTAAATTTACCAACAACTTGCTCCTCTTTATAAACAACCATCAAATAATCCGACGCTTTGTCCATTCCTTTAATTTCAATATTGGACTGAGGTTGTTCTTGAGAATCCCCTTTCTGTGCATAGCCTACTACGACAAAATCGGCGGATGCTTTCGAAGGTGCTGAAGGCAAAGTCCTGTTATTAACTTTACTTGTTTCCAGCTTGTATTCAATGGTGAAAGACTGGCGGACATTCAGGGGCTTGCCTTCCAGCAAACCTGGCTGCCAGGGGCCTACGCCCTCCACGACTTTCTTCACATCTTCCTGGATGGAGGCCGGGATTTGATCCCCTCCCAATTTTTCAAAATGGGCTTTACCATCTACCCCGACGTAATAGGTGACATGCACTACTCCACTCCATTCTGCAGCCCGCGCATCTTTTGGATAGGTGATGGTCTGATATATTTTCTCCATCAGCTGGGCTTTGGTACATTCAGACGGCTCCCCTCCGGATTCTGTACACTTAGCCAGTAATGGCGGACGATCCAGTTGACTCCCTTTATAAATTTCCTCCACCTGAGGCGAGGCCTCGGTCTGATCCGTCAATTTAAACCGGATGGGCAATTTGTATTCTACCCGGACCGGAGCACCGCGTTGTTTGCCGGCATCCCATCGCAATCCATCGTCATTCATTTTTTGCACGATCCGCAGACCTTCTTCGCCGGTGCCTCCACCGACGTCGCGAATCGTTTCTATGTGGGACAAACTTCCGTCCTTTTCAACGACAAACTGAACAACAACCATCCCCTGGATACCTGCATCCCGGGCTGCCTGAGGATAGCGGATGTTCTGATAGATGTACTGCAACAGCTTCTGTTTGCCACAGTTTTCACGTTCCTCAGGACTGCCTTCAGTGCACCCGGGAAACCGTGGATTATCTTCGACTACTTTAAATACTTCTTCTACAGCTGGCCTCGGCAGATTGGGTTCTTTGAAATTTGTTTTCAGGTAGATCTCAACGACTCCGTTGGCACCGTCTGTTCCAAATTTGCTGGTGGCTTGTTCCCCTTTGAAGACATTGATCTTTTCAATGGCCTGTGGGTCTAGTTTTTTGTCTTCGATCGAACGGGTACGGATTTCCTCGCCGGAACGGTAATGGATCAGGTAGAGTGGTGCCACCGAATCCTGAGTCAGCAACAGGCCGGCCTGCAGCCCGGTGTCTTTGTTTTGAGGTCCGGATTTCGCCGCTACCAAAAGGGCTATCAGCAGCAAGGCCGGTAAGACGTAAAGCAGCTTAAACCGGGCCGCCCAGCCGGAAGGTTTGCGTATCATCATGGTTATACGATTTTTTAATTGTGAATTAATGAAATGATTCGCCAGGGCAACCTGAAGTCCGGACGTGGATTGCCTCAGCAGGGTATGGCCATAAATTTTTACATGGGTCGTTTGTAGCACCGAACGGTCAGCCAGGTATTCATGCAGGGTGCGGATGCTGCGCCGGTAGAGATAAATCAGCGGACTACACCAAAGAAACACCTGCAATATTTCCAGAATCAGGACATCCAGACTGTGCCGGTCGTGCACATGAGATAGTTCGTGTTTGAGAATAAAATCACGGTCTATGCGCAGATGTTCAGCCTCCCTGGGCCAAAACACCCAGTGAAAGAATGAAAATGGCAAATGGGCTTTGGGCATTTCGATCAGCGTGTAATCCCGGTATCTTGTTTTGTCTCCCCGCCGGTACATCTGCAGGATCTGAGCCAGGCCATAGACCAGGCGGCTGGCAAATACAGCCACGCCAAGCCAATAAATTAGTAACAGGATGTCCTGCCAATGCCAGACCGGGTTTTGATCCGCAGTAATGACCTTAAAATAAGCCGGCACCTGGGTTACCGGTCCCAGTAGTTCCATCCCCGCCACGAACACCGGATCCTGGCTGGTCCAGGACAAGGAAAATACGGGCAAGACCAGTCCACCGAATAACGCCGTGAGCAGGTAATAGCGGTTGAACCGGAAAAAGGTCTCCTTTCTCAGAAAAAGGAAATACACCAGGTAGAATACCGACCAGTAGAGGGACACTTCGAGTATAAATGCGAGCATGTGATGTCCAGTTTAAGTGGCGTTGATTAATCTTGTTCTTCCGGCCCTTCCAGGCTATCCAGCAATTGTTGCAATTCATCCCAGTCGACCTGCTCCTCTTTGACCAGGTAGGATACCAGCCGATGGACCGAACCGTCAAAGTAGTCACTGACCAATTGCTGCAGGGACTTCTTCCGGTAATCATCCCTTGATACCCGCGAATAATATTCATGGGTTCGTCCATAGGCTTTATGATCCACAAAACCCTTCTTTTCCAAGATGCGTACAATGGATGAAATGGTGCTATGCGGTGGACGCGGTTCCCCGAGATGATCCAGAATATCGCTCACCGTGCAGCGCTCCAGGGTCCAGATCCACTGCATAACTTCTTCTTCTGCCGGAGTCAGTTTTTTCATAAAGCTTATTGATTGGATTTTGATTGATGGATGAATTCTTTGAGATAGCGGATGCGGTCGTTCGCATAGCTCGTGTATTCCACATTGGCATCAGCGGTCGCCAGGTATTTCTGATAAAGCTTGAGTGCTATGGATTTATCTTTGTAATAGAGGTCGCTGACTTGCGCTTTAAAAAAAAGGTATTTGGCCACCCCCGAATAAGCATATGCCTCATCGTAATTTTGAATGGCTTCTTTCCATTTGTTTTCCTGCTTACAAAGCAATCCCAACTGGGCGTAATAGAGACCAATATTCGGTGAGATGGACTTCTGAACGGCCTGCTCAAGATGGAAAATGGCCTTATCCGGATCTTCCTTGACCGTATAGGCCATGCCCAGGTAATAATGCGTATACTCCGTATCGTCCTTTTCCAATAAATTTTCCAGGATATGGATGGCCTTATCCACCGAGTCGATCTGCAGATATGCGTAGCCAAACATTTTTTGATAATACGGATTCAGATCCAGCCTTCCTCTCGTCCTTTCCAACAGTTTAACCACCAGGGCGTAATCGCGTAAAGCGTATTTGGTCTTGGCGCGCTGTAACAGGACTTGCAAATTGGTCGAATCCAGTTGGAATGCGAGATAAAAAAGACTATCGGCTTCTTTAACCTGTTCGTTATTGGCAAATAAATTTCCCAGGCTCAGTAACACGTCGATATCATCGGGATTGAGCGAACGTGCCTGTGCATAGTAGTGGAAGGCATCCAGGATAATGCCGGCTTTCTCGGCCACCTGGCCACACAATTTGTAATAAGTAGGATTCACGGGATCCAGCTTGACCAACCGCCGGTATTGCAGAAATGCTTTGGGATAATTCCATTCCTGCTCGTACAAGCCTCCCAATTGCAACAAAGCTGGTGTCATAGCCGTATCCTGCCGGATCACCCTTTCGTAATTCTCCCGGGCATCTTTCCACTGCCCTAACTTATTCTGACAATAGGCCATACGGTAAAGGGTGGTCGTCTGGGTATCGGCCAGCGATTGATAATAAGCTAGTGCAGTCCTGAAATCCTGCCTTTCCAGAGCTGCCTGGCCCGGATCGGCCTGTGTAAAACCGCTGCACCAGATACCAAAAATCCAAACCGTGATCAATCCTAACTTTCTCCTCATAAAACAATGGTACAACTAAATAATCAATTAAACAACTAATTATCCAATTATATAACGTATTAATACGTTATCGTGCTGTTGGTGCGGCTTCAGCGAAGGACCGGGGCCAGGTTGTGCCGAAAAATCCGTATCATGCAGCCGATTTTTGAACCCTCGGTATGGATACCAAAGCGTCAATAGCAAACCGGGTACACCTGCAAAAGTGTCCCATCTGCAAACAGAGCTCTTTACAAACCCATCTTTCGGTACCGGACCATGCCCAATCCGGAGAAATTTTTGAATTGTTGCGCTGTCCGAAGTGCCAGCTCGTCCTTACGCAGGATGCACCAGACGCTACATCCATTGGTCCGTATTACGACTTCCCAGAGTACGTGTCCCACACCGATACCCAGCAGGGATTGTTTTTTCAATTGTATCACTGGGTCCGGTCCATCATGGTCCGGCGCAAGGCAAAGCTGGTCTGGCGCTGGAAAAAGTCGCCCGGAAAATTATTGGATTATGGCAGTGGTACCGGCTTTTTTCTGCACCACATGGTTCAGGAAGGCTGGCAGGGAATTGGCCTGGAAATTAATGAAGGTGCGCGCAATCACGCCCGGTCGAAGTGGAAACTGGACATCTACAGCCCGGACCGTCTGGATAACTTCAGAGAAGAATTTGATGTCATCACCCTGTGGCATGTATTGGAGCACATCCATACGCTGGATCAAACGGTGATGCAACTGATCAGGGCGTTGAAGCCGGGCGGATTACTGGTGATTGCCGTGCCGAATTATACCAGCTTTGATGCGAAATATTACGGAAAAGATTGGGCTGCTTACGATGTGCCCCGTCATTTATGGCATTTCGCACCGGAAAGTGTGGTCCGGTTGGTGCGCAATCTGACCTGTCTGGCCAAAAAATCCATGCCATTTGATGCCTTTTACGTGAGTTTACTCAGTGAAAAATACCGGCAAAGCGGAATCCTGGGTCGTTTACGTGCACCGCTTATCGCAGCTTTGTCCAATGGAAAGGCTATTTTTGATCCGATCAAAGCCAGTTCTGTCATTTATGTTTTCCAAAAACCTATGGTATGACAAAAATTGCATTCGGGTGTGACCACGCCGGATATATTCTGAAAGCGCCTGTGTTAGCTTATCTGACTGATGCCGGGTACGAAGTCGTAGACTTTGGCACTCATTCGGAAGCTTCCGTAGATTACCCGGATTTTGCCCATCCGGTAGCTTATGCCGTTGAGGGCGGTGATGTCGATCTGGGAATTCTGTGTTGTGGGAGTGGCAACGGCGTAGCCATCACGGCCAATAAACACCAGGGTATCCGCGCCGCTTTATGCTGGTTGCCGGAACTGGCCACACTGGCACGCGAACACAACAATGCCAACATCCTCTGCATGCCGGGCCGGTACGTAACCGGTGATGAGGCTGTGGAAATGGTTAAGGCTTTTCTGGCTGCCTCCTTTGAAGGAGGTAGACACGCCCGCAGAGTCGGAAAAATGAGTTGTTGATCCTGAAATCTGCTTAGCACATGCAAAATCTTGTTATCCTGCTCCTGGTCCTGAATGCAACCCTGGCCTGGAGCCAACCCACCATTACCGAAGATGCCAGCGTCGATGCGGCCCAAACCATTACCGTCGATGATCTGCGGCGACGATTAACTTATTTCGCTTCGGACGAAATGGAGGGCCGAGAGCTCGGTACCGAAGCAAACCACCGGGCGGCACGCTATCTGGCCGATGAATTGCAGAAAATGGGCATCCAGCCCTACGCTCCCGGCAAAGGATATTTCCAGTCCATTCCATTTTACGGGACCGACTGGACCGATTTGTACCTGGAGGTCGACGGAACCAGTTACCAAAACCTGGTCGATTATTATTCTTTCATCCGGTTAAACAGTCCATTACCACGCCTGGAAGATAACGAAGTCGTCTTCCTGGGTTATGGTATAGAAGATCCTAAATACAGCGATTACAAAAAAGCCCATGTTAAAGATAAGGTCATTGTTATCCTGTCCGGAGAACCGGTTGATGCGCAAGGTAATTCCCGGATAACCGGAACCAAAGAGCAGTCGGCCTGGTCCAAAGCCATTTTGCGGAAACTTACTTTGGCAAAAAATAAAGGCGTAAAAGCGGTCCTGATCGTGGATGAAGCGATTACCAAAGACATCGCAGATAACAGCCGGCAACTGCGCTCCAATGCCTTGAAGATGGGAGAACCGGAAAATCCCGATCTGAATTCCGAATATGCCAACCATCTGTACATCTCCCCGGCAATCTTTGAAAAACTGATCGGCAACCAATCCGCACAAGTCGCCAAAGCCAGGAAACGTATCGATGATGCCGGCAAGTTCAAGCCGGTAGCACTGAAAACCAAGATCACCCTTGCCCAAAATTTCGCAGAGAAAGAGTATCCGTTTGAGAATGTTCTGGGCTACATCGAAGGTTCCGATCCAAAGCTGAAAGACGAACTGGTCATTGTATCGGCTCATTTTGACCATATCGGACGCAATGGGGATGTGATTTTTAACGGTGCCGATGACAACGGATCCGGCAGCTGTACCGTACTGGAGATCGCCGAGGCTTTTCACGCCGCCCAGTTAGCCGGGCATGGGCCACGACGCAGTGTACTATGCCTGTGGGTAACCGGAGAAGAGAAAGGGTTGCTGGGTTCACGGTATTATACCGAGCACCCGGTATTTCCACTTGAAAACACGGTAGCGGACGTTAACATCGACATGGTGGGCCGGGTAGATGCCAAATACAAAGACAATCCCGATTACATCTATGTCATCGGTTCTGACCGTTTAAGTACTGCCTTGCATCAGATCAATGAAGATGCCAATGCAAAATACACGCAACTTACTCTGGACTATACCTACAATGCCGACGACGATCCAAATCGATTTTATTACCGGAGTGATCATTACAACTTCGCGCGAAAAGGCATTCCGGCCATATTCTTTTTTAACGGGACACATCCCGATTACCACCGGCCTGGTGATACCGTAGATAAAATCAATTTTGTGAAAATGCAAAAGGTGGCGACACTGATCTTCCACACAGCATGGGAACTGGCAAATCGCGATCAGCGGATTCAGGTGGATGTTCAGGGGAGAAACTAAAAAATCTCGGAATAAAAACGGAATACTGACATAACGTCAGAAAAAAAGCGAGATCGGCCCTTACCCCCCAGTGGACCGATCTCTAATAAAGCTTGTCTTCTCTATTGAAAGATGCTTTACGAGTCTTCATTATGCAGATATCTTGCCAAACTTGTCCAGAATTCAGTAGCTGCAGATACTTTTTTTCACATAGCATGTTCTGCTATGTATAACCATATGATAGTGAAAAAGGTGGTTGAATTTGAGTCAAAAATATTTTTTTAGATCCGTTCAATACCAAAAAAACCTACCAATTGGACCCCGGGCGGTACCTTTCAAGGCACCCTCCCTATCAGGACTTAAAGACACTGAAAAGTCACCTTGTCAATATGGCACAATCCGGCATGCTGGCATATCTTTTGACCCACGCCTAATTGGAAACATAAAAATTGTAAGCTTATGCAAACGGGTAAGATCTCAGTTCAAACCGAAAACATCTTTCCGATCATCAAGAAATTCCTCTATTCCGATCATGAAATATTTCTTCGTGAGCTCATCTCCAATGCGGTTGATGCCACCAATAAATTAAAGGTCCTGGCATCGCGCGGTGATTTTGCCGGTGAGCTGGGTGACCTGACGATCCAGATTAACCTGGATGCAGAAGCCAAAACGCTTACCATCTCCGATCGCGGGATTGGCATGACGGCTGCTGAAGTTGAAAAATACCTGAATCAGGTGGCATTCTCCAGCGCCCAGGAATTTTTGGAAAAATACAAAGACGAAAGCATCATCGGCCATTTTGGCCTTGGCTTCTACTCCGCATTTATGGTCTCCAGGCAGGTTGATGTCCGGACCCGTTCCTACCAAGAAGGTGCTACCGGGGTTACCTGGTCCTGCACCGGTGAACCGGAGTATACGCTGGATGAAAACGACAAAAGCGACCGGGGAACCGACATTGTACTGCACATTGCCGAGGACAGCGAAGAATTTCTGGATCAGTCACGCATTGAAGATCTGTTGCAGAAATATTGCAAATTCCTCCCTGTCCCCATTCAGTTTGGCACCCGTACCGAAACAAAAATGGAGGGAGAAGGTGATGATGCCCAGGAGGTTAAAGAAGAATTGCCGAACATCATTAATGATACGCCTCCCCTTTGGAAAAAACAACCGTCAGACTTGACCGATGAGGATTACAAGTCCTTCTACGAAGTGCTTTATCCTTTTACACCGGAGCCGATGTTCTGGATTCATCTGAATATTGATTATCCATTCAACCTGACCGGTATCCTTTATTTTCCCAAGCTGAATAATACCTTCGAAGTCCAGAAGAATAAGATCCAGCTCTATTCCAATCAAGTATATGTGACCGATGAGGTCAAAGAAATCGTTCCCGAGTTTTTGACCTTATTGCATGGGGTCATTGACTCGCCGGATATCCCGTTAAATGTTTCCAGGAGTTATCTGCAAAGCGATGCCAATGTCAAGAAAATCAACAGCTATATCACCAAAAAGGTCGCTGAAAAACTCCAGGAACTATTTAACAAAGACCGCGAATCTTTCGAAAACAAGTGGGATGACATCGGCATGTTTGTCAAGTATGGCATCATATCCGATGAGAAGTTCTACGATAAAGCCATCAAATTCGCCCTCTTGAAAAATGTAGATGGCAAAGCCTATACCATCGATGAATACAAAACCCTTGTCAAGGATTTGCAGACCGACAAGCACGACAAGCTCATTTGTTTGTATACGCCGGACAAGACCGGATTTGATTCGTACCTGAAAGCCGCTCGCTCGAAAGGTTACGATGTGCTGCTGATGAACCAGATTATCGATAATCACTACATGCAGCATCTGGAATACAAACTGAATGACCTGACCTTTGTACGCATCGATTCGGATACGCTGGATAACCTGATCCAGAAAGACGAAAAACAAGAGTCGGTGCTTTCCGAAAAACAACAGGAGAAAGTCAGGGAACTCTTTGAGACCGCCCTGGGTGATGCCAAAAACAAGATACAACTGAAAGCATTATCTCCGGAAGATCATCCCGTGGTGATCACACGCCCGGAATTCATGCGACGGATGCAGGAAATGCAGGCGCTGCAGGGTATGGGCGGATTTGGTGACCGGGATGACTTTTACCAGGTGGTAGTTAACACCAATCATCCATTGGTTGCAGACAAGTTGCTCAAAATGAAGAGTGAGGAGAAAAAAGAAACCTTTGCCAATTACCTGTATAATCTCGCCCGTCTCAACCAAAATATGCTGAAGGGTGAAGCGTTGACCCGTTTTATTGAGAACTCGCTGGAGTTTATGAAATAGGTAAAGAGGTAGAAAAGGTTATAGAAGTATCAAAGGTATACCTCCCAATAACCCCACAGCTTAGCCCAGGAAACAGAGCATGGGGCATGGAGTAAAAGCGATACAAGCAATAATTATAAGGAAAGGTCCGGGAATCGATTATTCCCGGACTTTGTTGTTTTAGGAAGAAGGTGAGCATTACCAACCGGCAAATAAATGCCAGGTTCCGATAGGGGGGCCCCTGCACTGCCGGTATCCTTGGAGTAAACTTATTTAACAGTTGATGCTAAACCTTTAATTTATGAGAAAGCCTATTTTATTTACGTTCCTGCTCTTTACTGCTTCACTGGTATCCGCTCAGACGGAAACATTGTTTCACAACATGCGGCTAAACGGCGGGTTTGGTGCGCTGCTCTTTGAATCCAGCAAAATCAACGGGGACTACCGGCCGTCCATGGGTGGTGGCGCCGGACTGGTCTTCAATGAATTATTCCTGGGGTGGTACGGACTGGGGAGCACCGATTATCAAGCGTTGCTGGACGGTGACGAACCGGAACTGGACATTGCTCACGGAGGGTTTTGGGTCGGTTATATGTATCCGACCAAAAAACTGGTCCATGCCTACGGAAGTTTGAAGATCGGCTGGGGCGGGCTCGGCATAAACCTGCAGGATGAGTTCGATCATTGGCACCGGAATGTGGACGGCTTATTTGTCCTCACTCCGGAAGCCGGCGTAGAAATCAATATTGCGAGGTGGTTCAGGATCTCCGCCGGAGCGAGCTACCGCATCGTTGATGGCGTGCGGACCGACGGATACACCAACAGCGATTTCAGCGGACTGAATGCCTCCATTGGCTTGCGGTTCGGCTGGTTTGGCAGATAGTCGTAACATCTGAAGACAGGGCTTCAAAGCTTCTGGAGGTCACGAACCCCAGCGGGTTTTGAAGCCCTGATACGCACATAGGCGTTTAAATATTATCTGCAAATTTCAGGTGGGTGACGATGTATTCCAGTTGTTGCATAAAATCCCGTTTTTGCTTCCCGGGTGCGTAAACAAAGGCATCGATGAGAATGAGCCGGTTGCGTTGCGGATCTTTGATCAGGTAAGCGAAAAACGGTCCACCCATGTAATCGTATTTCATCTCCCATATCCCGCGGGCTTCCAGGGTGTACGCTTTATCAATATCCTTTTTATAGACGTACATCGGCAAGTCTACGTCATTGATGAGCATGTAGGACCCGGGCGTATTGGTGGTAATGTATTTACGTGTCACTTCATCACATAGAGCTTTGATCCCTTCTTTACTCAACTGCGATTCATTGGTGTATTTGACCGTGTGAATGAGCAATGAACTGGTCAGATCCGACAGGTCCCGCCGAACCCAGAGTGTGGTGGAATCTTCAATGGCCTTCTTATAGTCTGCTGGTATGTCCAGCTGGATTCCGAATTTCTCAGTGATCAGACCATTGATCACATTATTATCTCCGGAAAGGTAGGTCTTGGCGCGGATTTGACTTTCGTCAAAAGAGTGGATGCGCTGGGCAATGCCATTAAAGCTGCCGGCAATGTTCTTGGCCAATTCTTCTTTTCCGTTACCCAATACGTAAAAAATGATTTGTCCGCGAGCCCATTTATCCCGGCCTACTTTATTAGAAAATCCCGGATCGGTTTTAGCCCGGATAAGAATTTCGTTTCCAAGATCTGCGACCACCTGCTTCGTGGCAGCCGATGCCGTATCACTCAAATCAGCCAGATAAACGTAGGTACGCAATTCACGCCGAACCGACTCGGTACTGACTTGTGCCGGGGTATAATAGCGAACATCGAACAGTGGCTCCGGTTGGGGCATCATCGGATAAGCCCCTTCGTAAAGGTACCTGAACGTATCGCCGATCATACCGTCCCAGAGATGCTGATCTGCAATGACGGTCAATTGATTGGTCGAGCCAATGGCGGTCGGAATGTTCTTCAGCTTTTCGGCCAGGTTGCCTCCACAGCTGCTCCAGATAAGTCCTGCTAAAAAGAGTATGTGCAGAAAATATTTATGCTTAAATGATGACATGCTGGTATTTATCAATATAGATGCTTCCTGCCAAATGGATGGTGTGTCAGAACAGGTCCTGAATCAGCATTTCTTCGGTCACGCCCTCCGCTTCGGCTTTGTAATTCCGTACGATACGGTGTCTTAATACGTATTTGGCAATAGCGCGTACATCATCCATATCCGGAGCATACTTGCCACGGATGGCTGCGTGACATTTGGCGCCAAGCACCAGATATTGCGAAGCGCGGGGACCAGCACCCCAAGCCAGGTAATTATTGACTTTGTCACTGGCCATTTTGGTCTGCGGGCGGGTCCGGGTTGCCATCTTCACCGCATATTCCAACACATTATCAGGCACCGGAATCTTGCGGATCAGATTTTGAAAAAATAAAATCTCTTCCGCGTCCATAATGCTCTTCAACGAATAATTCTGGATGACAGTCGTTTCTTTTACGACCTGAATTTCCTCCTCATAGCTTGGATAATCCAGGGGAATATTAAACATGAAACGATCCAACTGGGCCTCCGGTAATGGATAGGTTCCCTCCTGTTCGATTGGGTTCTGGGTAGCCAAAACGAAAAATGGTTTGGGAAGCAAATGCCGCTGACCACTGACCGTAACCACCCGTTCCTGCATGGCTTCAAGCAGCGCTGCCTGAGTTTTTGGTGGCGTGCGGTTGATTTCGTCCGCCAATACGATGTTCGCAAACAATGGCCCTTTATTGAAGCGAAAATGCCGTGATTCGTCCAGAATTTCAGATCCGGTAATGTCAGAAGGCATCAGGTCCGGCGTGAACTGGATTCGCTTGAACTCCAGATCGAGCGCATCGGCAATGGTGTGTACGAGCAAGGTTTTAGCCAGGCCCGGAACACCAACCAGTAAGCTGTGACCATTACTGAATAACGAAATGATGACGGCCTGAACCACCTCATCCTGACCGATGATCACCTTACCTACTTCCGATTTAATCTCATGGTATTTACGGGCTAATGCATCCACCGCCTGCACATCCGATTGTATCTGCTCCGACATATATTTGGATTTGAAAAAGTAAAAATAGAAAATATACCCTGTTTGGGATGAAATTCCCAGCTAGTGAAACGACGGAAGGTACCCTTATGTTTTCGTCAGCATTCATTCATTTACCGAAATACACGTCCACTGAAACGAATCAACCGCCGCAAACGCCTGCCGGTAAGAATAATGCCACCATTCTGTGCGTATGCCAGCAAATCCTGCCTGATGCATCCACTGGTCCAGCATTTGCCGCCGCATCCGAACTTCTTCTGCTAATCCTTTAAAATCCCGGTGTGCTTCCTGCCCAAAATGATCGAAGTCAGATCCCAGATCCAGCATATGTCCGGCAGAATCAGTCAATCCCAGATCGACGGCCAAACCACGGCTATGCATCGAGCCTTTGGATGGCGGTGTTACGTAAGATGCATTTGGAAAGGTCTCCCACAGCAATTGTTGAGCCTGAGCCGGCCGATAACAGTCCCATAGGATCAATCCCATACCAAGTGTCGTCAGGGTGTCCTCCAATGCCAGCAAAGCTTCTCCTGCCACCTTCTTTAAGAAACAACGGCCACAAGGATAAATGGTGTTTCCGGTAAAATTCCGGTTTTCGGCATATCGCAAATCCAGATGAAAAGGTGCGCGGTCCGGGATCTCAACCCACCGCGACGTGTCGTAATCGTAACCCAGCGCGATAGAATTCTCCGGCTCTTGCAGGCCAACCCGTTGCATCGTGTCGGCAGATGGCATGACAATTTCTGGAGTCCGGCCTTTACCCGGACCGCAGGTAGTAGTGAGCAGGCAACCAATCAACCAAAGCAATACACCTACCCGAAACGGATGATGCGCGTCATGAATTGTCAAGGCTTTTCTTTTCCAATTTGCTGCAAAAACTCCAGCTCCGTCCAGATGGTTACGGTACCGAGCGCTTGTGCTTTGGTCAATTTTGACCCGGCATTTTCTCCCACGACCAAGACATCCAAATTG
The DNA here is from genome assembly GCA_020636355.1 of Lewinellaceae bacterium. GTDB lineage: Bacteria > Bacteroidota > Bacteroidia > Chitinophagales > Saprospiraceae > JAGQXC01. Next base: position 197,668 of record JACJYB010000008.1, read on the forward strand.
CCGCTTACCGCACTGATGTTCTTTGCTCCCGCGGAGGCAGCCATTGCCTGGGCCTCATTGCGGGTCATGTGCTCCAGCGACCCGGTGAACAGGATGGTTTTACCTGCCAGCGGTGCATCAACCGCAACGGCTTTGGCACGATCCTGATCCGTCTGCTTAAAGTTAACCCCCAAAGCCTCCATTTCCTCCAGCATGCGGATGTTGTCCGGTTGCTTAAAAAAAGCGATGATGTTTTGCGAGACCACCGGGCCTACATCTTTAATAGCAACAAACCGATCAAGATCCCAATCTTTAAGCTCCAACACATGATCGACTTCCGCGGCAATCAATTCCGAAACTCTCTTACCCAGATGATGAATACTGAGGCTATGCAGCAAGCGTTTAATGGGGTTGTTTTTTGCTTTTTCCACCGCTTCGCGAAGGTTTTCGGCCGACTTTTTACCGAACCCTTCCAGCGCTGCGATTTTGCCGTAATCCAGCCGGTATATATCGGCCAGATTGTGGAGCCATCCCAGGGCATAGAAACGTTCTACATTGGCGCGCCCAAAGCCCTCGATATCCATCGCATCTTTGGAAACATGATGGATCATCCGCTGCAATACCTGGGCTTCACATTGATAATTGACACAGCGCCAGGCGGCTTCCTCCGGCTCACGGAAAAGCGGGTGCTGGCATACCGGACAATTTTTAGGGAATTCGATCACCTGCTCGGAGCCGGTTCGCAATTCTTCCAGCGGTTTGACAATGTAAGGAATCACGTCTCCTGCCCGTTCGACCAACACTTTGTCACCTAGACGAATGTCTCTGGAGCGGATAAAGTCTTCGTTGTGCAGCGATACGGAAGATACGGTGACACCAGCAAGCTGGACCGGCTCAATCTTGGCTACCGGGGTAATCGACCCGATTTTACCCACCTGGAATTCAACGTGCAATAACGTGCTGGTCGCTTGTTTGGCCTTAAATTTAAAGGCAATAGCCCAGCGGGGATGATGGCTGGTATAACCCGCACGCTCCTGCATTTCCAGACTATTGACCTTGATGACCATGCCATCAATCTCATAGGGGTAGGATTCCCGCTTTGCCTCCCACTCGCTGCAATACCGGATAACCTCCTCAATGTTTTGACAAACGCGGGTGACATCCGATGGGACACGAAATCCCAGGGAGCCTAAAAAGTCCATATTCGCTGCATGGGAGCCATGGTCATCGGTGACGATGCGTCCGGTGGGGTCCTCGGCAAAGCCAAGTTGGTAAATAAATGCGTCGATGGATCGCGCGGCGGTCTCCCGTGGATCTTTTGTTCGCAGTCCTCCAGTGGCAGTATTGCGCGGATTGGCAAATAGAGGCAAGCCTTCGGCTTCCCGTTCAGCATTAATTTTCCTGAATTTTTCTTTGGCGATCAAGGCCTCTCCCCGCAGCTCCGCCCGGTAGATCCCGCTTTTGCCAAAATCAGCCTTGAGCGGGATAGAACGTATGGTCTTGATGTTATTGGTGATCTCTTCACCCTCAACGCCATTACCTCGCGTGGCTGCCCGCACTAACAAATCATTTTCGTATACGACGGCGATGCTTCCACCGTCAAATTTGGGTTCTACCGAATATACCACCTCGGCGTCCGCGGACAGGAAGTTCAGCTTTTTCACCTGTTCGTCGAAACTGCGCAGGTCTTCGGCGTTGTACGAGTTATCCAGTGAAAGCATCGGACGCAGATGAACCACCGTGCGAAAAAGATCGGTTAAGTCGCTGGATACGCGCTGTGTGGGCGAATCCGGCTGCTTCCATTGTGGATGTGCGGCTTCCAGCGATTCCAGTTGTTTGTATAATTGGTCGTACTCGTAGTCGCTGATAACCGGGTCATTCTGCACATAATACCGCCATTCATGGTAGCGTAGGACATCACCCACCAGGATCAGATGATCCGCCGATGGTGTAACCGGCTTTGCCAACCACTGTTTGGACAGATCGAAATACTGGCGTTGAATCTCAGGGGTATACGGCTGATTCGTCATGCGTTAGAGTTTGAGGATCTTATGAACGGTTACCGGAGCATTATCGACCATCAACTGCATCCAATATACTCCGGATGGTAAACTTCCAAGATCGATGGGATTCTGCCATTTACCTTGCTGCATCGTCCTTCCGGCTGGGTCGAAAATGAAATAGGTACCATTTATCTGGCTCGAAGCGTATATAAATTGTTGGACCGGGTTGGGATAGAACGTCAGCGCAGGTACGGAGGCTGGATGGATGGATGAAGTCACTTCTTCGGCAATCCCGAGATGGGTGGCTGATGCTCCGTCACCGGAATCGTTACCACTGAGATTGGCTCCCACCCCTGCGGAGTAAAATGTCACTGCTCCGGTCCCTGCCGGAGGCGCTACCCAATCCGTTACAAAAATGTTGCTGGCGCTTAATCCTTTGTGTTCGGCATAATTGTGTTTGGTGCGGCTGGAGGAAGCGATGCGCACATTTTCAGCCGGGCGGACCCAGGTGCCGGCATCTGCCAGCGAGGTATCGATAATACTGACCAGCTGAAATCCGTAGGCTACCGGCACGCCCAGTTTTCGTTCAATCTCCACGGTGACCCGATAAGTGCTATCCGGAAGATAGGTTGTTCTAACGTTGCCAAAGGTGTCCGTCAAGGAGATGGAAAGCGTGACTTGCAGGGCACTGCTGTTGTGGCAAGTCTGACAGGTGGCCGTCTCTCCGGGCGCTCCGGTGTTGCCGGAATTGGCATCAAAGGCCCGTCCCTGGGAATTTCCTAAATATAGGACTACCAATAAGATCAGAAATACTGTCCACTGCCAGCGTTTGGGTTTAAAACTCATAGGATGCTCTTTTCGGGTACAAAACCCTGAATTCCTTTAAAATGTTGGAATAAGGTGGCTAAATCTTTTTCTGCATCATCGCCTGGCCAGAATGGCTCGGAAAAATGCATTTCCCTGCGGATAGCATCAATTTGCACCATGACGATTGGCACTCCTGCTCCCCGGGCAATATAATAGAATCCCGTCTTAAATTTATCAACGCGGTGGCGGGTTCCTTCCGGCGCAACAGCCAATGCGAACTTTTCATTCTTATTAAACAGGTCAATGATCACCTGTACCAGATTATGGTGCTGACTGCGATCGACCGGATGCCCGCCCAGACGGTAAAAGATAAATCCAAAGGGTGGCCTGAACAAACTGTCTTTCCCAATAAAATTGGAATGGATACCACGTTCCGAACGAACCAAAATCCCCAGTATAAAATCCTTCCAGGATGTATGCGGAGCAACGGCATAAATGACTTTATTCAACCCGGTGGTATCGTACCCGGATGACTTCCAGCCCCACCATTTTAAAAGCACCCGGCTTAACTTCTGAAACATGATCTTGTTCGTGCTTTAAAGTTTGGCTAATTTAACCCAAATCGTTCAATCCAATTTGCAGTGAAACGGATTTATGCTTCCTGCCGGTGGAAGTATCCTAACAGGAGGCGGCAGTTGTTTCATTGGTCAGGTTCCGTCAATAACATCTAGTAAACAAATGCACAACTTTATTTCGGTTTGTCTGTATAGTACTATTGAATTTTTAGCAAACATCAGCTACCGCTGAATCCAATAAAATTTATCCAACAAAAAAATGATGGTATGTCGATCAGGATGAAAAGATCCTTTCTAACGCGGTCTGAGGGCCGGGATGACTTTGGTTTCAGCACCAAAGTAACCGGAGACCAACACCGCCTGATCAATAAAGACGGTTCATTTAATATCAAGCGAAAGGGTAAAAAGACCGGAGATGTTTACCATTGGCTGGTCCATATGAAATGGGGCCGGTTTCTCATCCTGGCATTTTCCATGTTTGTATTCATCAACCTGATTCTGGCTTTTGCTTTTCTCTGGATCGGCATCGAAGAGATTCAAGGCACCCAGCCAGGCACCTTTGTTGATAATTTACGGCAGGCATTCTTTTTCAGCATACAGACGTTTACCACTGTGGGTTATGGGGTACTGAGTCCCGGTGGAATCGGTGCCAATTGGTTGGCTGCTTTGTCGGGATTCCTTGGCTTGTTCAGCTTTTCCATTTTCACAGGTCTTTCGTTTGTCCGGTTTTCAAGACCCCAGGCCCGGATCCGCTTCAGCAGAAACATGCTGATTAATAACCAGGAAGAGGTGCCCCGATTATTATTCCGGATGGTCAATTTGCGGCGCAATAAACTATTTAATGTGGAAGCAAATATGATTATTTCGTGGATAACCCGGGAGCCGGGAGAACAACCTATCAGACGTTTTGCCGCCCTCACTCTGGCCCGGGATCGGGTTATCATGTTCCCGGCCAACTGGACACTGGTGCATTACATCGATGAGAACAGTCCGCTATTTGGTAAAACCAAAGAAGAATTGATCGCCAACCATGCAGAAATAATGATCACCGTGCGGGCTTTTGATGAAACCTATGCTCAGGAAGTTCATTCCAACTATTCCTACACCGCCGATGAACTGATCTGGGATGCGCAATTCGAATTGATGTATGAGGCAACGACCACAGGCACTTTTTTAGACCTTGACCGGATTGACGCCTATACTTACCAGGCGTAGAATAAAAAAATTTGACGTGTCATTAAACCTTTCATCAAGTCCCGGGTCTAACCACAAAATAAGGATCAGTTGACGACCCTGAGTGACGACCAAATTATTACTATGATCTGCCATGAAGGGCAAATCGAACGCGGATTTCGGGGTCTGGTCCAGAAATATCAGGAGCGAATCTATTACCAGGTACGAAGGATAGTTCCTGATCACGACGATGCAAATGATGTGACACAGAATACGTTTATGAAAGTTTACCGTGCCATCCATCAATTTGAAGGAAAGAGTTCATTGTATACATGGATGTACCGGATAGCTACCAATGAAGCATTGACCTTTCAAAAACGTAAACAGCCGACGCTGGACGTAGATACGGCCGTGGGCGTGGCTCATATGGCGTCACACGGGACTTATTACGATGGCGAATCCATCGACAGGCAGTTGAAAGCTGCCATTGACACGTTGCCGGAGAAGCAAAAAATGGTTTTCTGCATGCGCTATTACGATGAGATGCCTTACCAGGAAATGGCTAACGCACTGGGCACCTCGGAAGGGGCCCTGAAAGCTTCGTATCATCATGCCGTGAAGAAAATCGAGTCCTTCATCAAACAAGCGAGTTTGTAGCCATGACAAAACATAAATCCGATATCATTAACGAACTGGAGCAGATAAGCCCTTTACTTGCCGGTCTGAAAAAGAACCAGACTGGACAGGACCATGAGGTGCCCGCCGGTTATTTCCTGAATCTGGAACAGGATATCCTGCAGCGCGTGGCGTCAGCTCGTAAACCAAATCAACCAACACGTATCCTTCACCTTGTTCGTAGCAGATGGGTGCAAATCGCCGCCGCAGTCATTCTGGTGACCGGCGCAGCCTGGTGGTCTTTGCGCCCATCCAATACTCCGGTTAATCCGATGGCTGCGGAAGTTCCGCCGCAGGATATCATCCTGAATTATCTGGAGCAGGAAATCGGAACACTGGATGAAGAAGATTTTGCCCAGGTATTGGACAATGAAGACCTGCAGGATTTGAATGCGCCGGATATTCCGGTCGACGACATCCGGAATTACCTGGAAAATGAGGCAATAAATATTGAAGATATTCTCTAAAACTACTTCTGATATGAAACAATTAAGATGGATCATTTTGGGTTCCATGATGCTGATGACTACAATACTGGCAGCACAAAAAAATGCACCCGGAGACCGCATTGACGCCTACCGCATTGCATTTTTTACAGAAAAATTGCAGCTGACTCCCGAGGAGTCCCAGGTCTTCTGGCCGATCTACAACAAATACCGGGATGCCACCCGCCAATTGCGCATGCCTGTCCGGAAACAGGACCTGGCGCTTATATCGGATACCGAGGCCGAAGAGATGATCGAAGAGTGGTTTGATAACGATGCAAAAGAGTTGGAACTTAAACGCAAACTCTATGCGGACCTGAAAAAAAGCATCTCACCGCGCAAAGCAGCCATGGTGTTTGTCGTCGAGAGGGATTTCAATGCCAAACTCTTGCAGGCGGTGAGGAACCGCAACGATTGAATGTAAAATTTGTCCTATTGAAGGTTTAGTTGAAAGGCCGCCCCCTAAGGGTCGGCCTTTTTTATTTGATTTAGGACCCAAATCGATCCGTGCAGTACCTTTGCCGCCAGTATGGACCAACAAAAATATTACCGGGCGCACCTGGCCCTGATTACCGTGGCAATTATCTATGGTGGTAATTTCATTATAGCCCGCGATGTCATGACCCGGGAATTCCTCCATCCTTTCGTTTTCATTTTGTTGCGGGTTGCTTTTGCCGCTATCCTGTTCTGGATAACCGACTTACTTTGGATCCCTCAGCGCATGCCAAAGAGCCGCATACCCTATCTGCTGCTGTGCTCCCTATTTGGTGTTGGCATCAATCAGCTTTGTTTTTTTGCCGGACTCAAGACCACCACCCCGATCAATGCAAGTATCGTCATGACCTCATCGCCGATCATTGTATTGCTGACTTCAGTCCTGCTGCGACGCGAACACCTCACCTATCTGAAGATAGCCGGCATGGTAATAGGGGCTACCGGGGCCATCCTGCTGATCACGCGGGGCAGCTGGACGATGCGGTTCGAATCCTGGGGGGATCTGCTCATCCTCATCAATGCAGCCAGCTACGGCATTTATCTTGTACTGGTCAAAGAAATGATGCACCACTATCCTGCGCTCACGGTCATCAAATGGGTATTTACCCTGGGGCTCATCTGGGTACTGCCTTTCGGATTGACCTACCTGCCACAGACAAATTGGTCTACCATCCCATTGGATGCCTGGCTTGGCATCGCCTATGTACTGCTGGGCACCACCTACCTTGCTTATCTGCTTAACGGGTTTGCGTTGAAATTTGTGCCTTCTTCTACGGTTGGCATTTACATCTACCTCCAACCATTTATTGCTGCGGTACTGGCCACCGGTCTGGGTATCGAGGTACTCAACGGCTATAAAATCGTTGCCGGCATCCTGATTTTTGCCGGTGTATTCCTGGTTAGCGTCCTGCGCATGCCGGAAAAAAGTTAATTTCTACCATTTATGAACTAATTTGGACTTTAACACTCGCGATCTTATTTCAATTAGGAAAATAAGTACATGTGTTAAGCAATGGGGGAGAGCGGATTAGAAATGGTAAGTAATACAAATCAAAATAATAATATGTATATTTCTTTCTATTTCAATTTATTAATTGAGATTAGAAAAAGTGATAATACCTTTTTTAGCCGGCAAAAACATCGCCTGAGCCGTACTCTTTTTGAAATGTTATTGTGTATATTTACCCTCGCTTTATATTTATAATCCCTAAAGCAGTAATGGAACAACGAACTAAACTCAACGAAGCCATCATCGAATTGGTCCACCAATTCGAGTCCAATGATCCCCGTGGAGAGATAAGGTTTCTGGGTGAAGAACGTATACTTGATATCATCAACTATTATGAGCAGGATGAACAATGGGAAAAGGCCATGGAAGTGGTCGAAATTGCCATTGGAAAACACAAATATCAAGTAGAGTTTTACCTGGCAAAAGGACGGTTGTTGTTAAGGATGGGAGACCTCGAGGAAGCTAACCAAATCCTGAGGAAAGCCGAATCATTGGCACCTACAGAAATTGAAATTGTAATCCTTCGATCCCTGATCCTGTGTGAGCAGGAACAATACGAAGACGCGTTACAACAACTGCAAGACTACAAAGTGATCGCGGACAGTCCGCAACATACTCGTTTGCTGATCTGTGAAGCTTACGTGTACGAGCACATGAAAGATTTTGATTTCATGTTCTTCACTTTGAAGGAAGCCTTGGCTCAGGACCCTAGGAATATCGAAGCGCTCGAAAAAATGTGGGTTAGCGTCGAGCTATCCAAGCGCTACGAAGAAAGCCTTGTTTTTCACCGGCAGTTGATCGACATCGATCCCTATTCGCAGCACGCCTGGTACAACCTGGGACATGCCTATACCTGTCTGGGTGAATACCCGGAGGCAATCAATGCCCTGGAATATGCATTCCTGATCGATGATCGCTATGAAATAGCCTATCGCGATTGCGTCGAATTGTACATCCAGATCCAGGAGTACCAAAAAGCCATATCGCTCTTCCACGAGATCATCAGCAAATTTGGTGTAGAAGTAGAAACCCTGGTGCAGCTCAGTGAATGCCATATTCACCTGAAACAATACCATAAGGCAAAGAAAATTCTCATGAAGGCGGCCAAAATGGATCCCTTCAATGACGAAATTTTCTATTTCCTGGGGCTTTGCTTCATCCATGAAGAAAAGTGGCACTATGCCCTCAATGCACTTTCCCGGGCTACGGACATCGAAGACAGCCGGGAAGAATATCAGGTGCAACTGGCTTTTTGCTACTGGAAAACGGGCAATCTGAGAAAAGCCTCCAAGCATTTTAAGGAAGCCATTCGCATTACTCCGGAAGATACCTCCAACTGGGTGGAATATCTGGACTTTCTGGTACACACCAATCAATTGGAGAATGCAATGAAGACCTTGAATAAGGCTGAAAATTACACCGTGGATACCGACCTGACTTATATCCGTGGCGCCATTCATCTATTGACCGGCGACCGTAAAGAAGGTATTCATTTGTTGGAATCAGCCTTACAGGAAGATGTGACCAACCATGAAGTCGTATTTCGTTTCAACGACGATTTACGCCATGATAAAGAAGTTAGCAGTATGTTCCGTTACTACCTCGAGGAACAAAAGAAATAAACCAAACCAGCTGTTAAGAAACTATTGACAGGAAGTGGGAATCCATTTCCTGTTTTTTTTTAGTCACATCCAGGACTCCGAGGCGTTCGGCTGGGCAATGTAAAAAGGAGAAAACTCAGAGACTTGCCGGAATTTTACTGGCTGCATACATGGCTGCGCCGATAATACCCGCATCATTACGCAACATGGCATCGGTGATTGGTACCGGAACCTTAATGTGCGTCTTCCACAGATCAAATTTCTTACTGATGCCTCCGCCCAGTATGAATAAATCCGGAGAAAGAAGCAGATTCAGATGATTCAGATAAATGGTGAATTGTCTCCCCCATTCCAGCCAGCTCATCTTTTTCTCCTTGCGTGCGCGGTTGGAGGCATAGTGTTCAAAAACACTTTTTTTATAAAGAAGATGACCAAATTCGGTATTGGGAATCAAAACACCATCGCGGAAGAGTGCAGAGCCCAGGCCGGTTCCAATGGTGATCATCAAAACCGTAGCCATCACACCCCGGCCTCTGCCATGTGCGATTTCCGCCATTCCGGCGACATCGGCATCGTTAGCCACATAAGTCGGCAGTCCTAATGTCTCGTGAAATAAATCACGCAGATTAACCCCGATAAAATCATTATCGAGATTGGCCGATGTTTTGGCAACGCCGTGCTGGATTACACCCGGAAAACCAAATCCTACCGGACCTGTCCACCCAAATTTGTCAACCAGCTCCGCCACTACTTTGACCACATCTTTGGGCTTGCCGGAAGCCGGAGTATCCAACTTATACCTTCCCGCGGTTAATTCTCCTTTCATGATATCGACCGGGGCTCCCTTAATGCCGGTGGCTCCGATATCGATACCCAGAATTTCAGAATGTTTCATTTGATAACACGAATTTTCATAGCCACATCCTCCGTCGGCCGGTCGCGACTATCGGTGCGGACCGTTGCGATGGAGTCGATGACATTCAGGCCGTCAATGACCCGGCCAAACACCGTATATCCCTGATCAAGGAAAGGTGTCCCTCCGATGGTCATGTATTCTTCCTTTTGTTCCGGGGTGTATTGGATCCCATTGCGTGCTTCGGTAAGCTGGAGATTACTCTCGCTGACCGGTTTTCCCTGAACGATATAAAACTGGGAGCCGGATGATTTTTTTTCAGGATTGACCTGATCGCCTTGCCGGGCTGCAGCCAGAGCTCCTTTCAGATGAACGTACTTGGAATTGAATTCTGCGGGCACCTGATATCCGGGGCCACCCATACCTAAGGCTTTGCCGGACGGGGCATTACGGGACTCCGGGTCTCCGCCCTGAATCATAAATCCGTCAATAACGCGGTGAAATAACAAGCCGTCGAAATACCCTTCTTCGGCCAATTTGAGAAAATTGTCCCGGTGCTGGGGTGTTTCATCATAAAGCTCAACCAGCATATTACCAAAGCGGGTTTCAATCTCAACCAGACATTTATCCGGTGGGCTGATCTGTATTCTTTTTTCCATAATGCGTTTTTTCTTTCCTTTAGCAGCCGTCAGTCGGACCACATAATTTCCGGAATGGATGTAACGGTTTACCGGATCTGCCTCGGTCGATTGGTTTCCGTCTCCAAAATCCCATTCGTAAGTCTCGGCTTTCTCCGATTGATTGTCAAAATGTACGGTGTCCGGCGCTTGCCGGGAGGTCTCCTGATAAGAAAACCGGGCGATCGGACGGCCACAGGATAGCAGGCCGAAACCGATGATCGCAAGAAATAATGCGTATTTCGTCATGGTCTGCATCAATTCAAGATACGAATCTTCATAGGAATGTTCTCGGTAGGCCGGTTATTTTGATCGGTAGGTACGGCCGCAATGGAATCAATAATATCCAATCCCTCGGTAATCGCACCAAACACGGTATAATCATTGTCCAAAGGCGGATAACCACCAACTTCCATATAGCGTTTGCGTTGTTCCGGGCTATAGGTGATTCCCTTTTGCTGGGACATTTGATCCAGAAATCCTTCTTCAAATTTCTGACCCTGAACGATGTAAAACTGGGAACCGGAAGATTTTTTATCTGGATTGACCTGATCGCCTTGTCTTGCTGCAGCCAGTGCACCTTTGAAGTGGGGCAGTCCGATTTCGGCATCGATCACATATCCGGGACCGCCATCGCCTAACATCTGGCCAGGCTGAGCTGTGGATGATTTCGGGTCACCGCCCTGGATCATAAATCCCTGAATAACGCGGTGGAAAAGCAGACCATCATAAAATCCACTTTTAGCCAGCTTAATAAAATTAGCCTGGTGCTTCGGCGTCTCCTTATAGAGGACGCCCTTCATGGTCCCATATGGGGTCTCTATTTCGAAGTTGACATCCTTGCCACCGGACTGACATTGAGTAAGAGCCATTAGTACCAGGGCTCCAAAAAACAAACGAATCAACGTTTTCATATTCTGATTATTCTTCTTCAAAAATGTCTGCAAAATAGCTGATAATCTTTTCTTTGAGATAGGCAGCCTGGTCAGCTACTCCCCGAAAAGGAAGTTGTTTGGTTCGCACCCAGTGCGGCCACCCCTCCGTATCGAGCCCGTCAAAGGTATAATATCCGTCGGTGCTGAGCAACCTGCATACGGCAATATGCATCAAATCCTGTTTCTCTTCTTTGGTGAATTTGGTCCTGAGCTGACCAAGTTCCTGAATTCCAATAAGGAACAACAACGCATTGAGATCAGGAAGTTCACTTTTTTTAAACCGATCCTTCACAAAATGGCGAAGTTTCAACCATCTAAAATCTAATTCCCAATCCTCCATCGGCGAAAATTTCGGCAAAGATATCACTCTTCGCGAAGATAAGCTCCTACCTTATCCGCCCGCAAAGCGGGTAAAATGGAAGCAAGTCCAACCACAACCAGTACAATCACCGTAGTTGCAATAAAATCAATAGCCAGGATCTTGATAGGGTAAGCATCTACGATAAACCCTTCCCCCATGGACAATAATTTGTAACGCACCTGGAGGCCATAAATAACCAACGCCAGTATGAACCCGACCAGCAACCCAATCCCGCCAAGCAAAAATCCCAGGTATAAAAAGATATCCCGTATCAACCGGCTGGGCGCACCCATCGCCTTCAGCTGTGCAATGTCCTGTTTTTTATCCAGGACAATCATCCATAGCGCACCAATCAAATTAACCACAACCAGCAACATAGCTAAGGAAAGGATGGCAAATGCAACCCACTTTTCGATATTCATCAGCCGTAAAAATGAAGATTGCTGCTCCAGTTTGTTTTGAACGCGAAAACCATCGCCCAGCAATGCCTTAATCTGTGTTTGTGTCTCCTGGGGGTTTACCTGGGGATCCAGACGGATCTCCAGGGAGGAGACTTCCTGGTCATATCCTAACAATGCACGGACAAGCGGAAGCGGAGCAATAACCAACTCTTTATCGTAATCCTGCTGCAAGGAGAATATTCCGGAAGGATAAATGAATTTGGTCTCAAAGGATCGATCCAGGGACGAACGAGTTTTGCGGGGCATGTATACGGTAATGGGATTAAATGCGTCCTGGATGTTTGCACCGATGGCTGACTCCATGCCTGAGCCCAGGATGGCATAATTGCCCATGGTATCATTCAGTCGGTCTACTCCCTGGATCAATACCGAGTCCATCAGCGTCACCTGATGGTAAAAAGAATCCACACCTTTGAGTTTGCCAGCATCGGAAGCCTTTTTGTATTCAAATAATGCGGTTTCCTCCAGGGTCTCAGAAACATACAAAACGCCATGCATCGATCGCAGGGTGGCAAGAGTGCCCGGATCCGGCACAAATATTTTACCATTAACCGGAGTTACCTTAATATCCGGGTTAAAGGAGTTAAATAACTGGTAGATCAATCCTTGAAAGCCGTTAAAAACACTAAGGATCAGGATCAGGGCACAGGTACCTACCGTGATGCCGATCATCGATATTCCGGTGATCAGATTAATGGCCTGCGTGGTCCGTTTGCCCACCAGATACCGTTTGGCAATATGGAAAGCCAGATTCATGGCACTAAACTAAGCAATTACCGGTCAGTGGATAACCCTTTGCAGGACTTAATGATCGATGGCTCCATAGATGACCTCATGAATACGCTCGCGGTAATTATCCCGGTTGAGGAGGTTAACGTTGGAGTTGGGATAGGTCCGGTTGGAAAGGAAAACAAAGATGAGGTTTAACTCCGGATCAGCCCACACGCAGGTGCCGGTAAATCCGGTATGTCCAAAGGTAGCATAGCTGGCCTTGGAGGCCATATTGGCCGGTTTATGGATATCCAGTTCTTTCATATCGAAGCCGATTCCTCGGCGTGATGAGCCGGTAAATCGGGTTGTGAACCGCTTGATGGTTTCTTCCTTTAAATATTGTTTGCCTCCGTAAGTGCCCCCGTTGAGCAGCATTTGCATCAGGGAAGCGAGATCCTCTGCATTGGTAAATAAACCGGCATGACCACTCACACCGCCCAGCATGGCCGCTCCAAGATCCTGGACATAGCCCTGAACCATTTGATTACGGAAATAATGGTCTTCTTCGGTCGGTACAATCTGCTTTTTCAAAAACACCCGATACGGATTGAAAGCCGTATGCCGCAAGCCCATGGGATGGTAAAACAATGAATCCACAAACCGGTCCAGGGGCATCTGTGTAGTCCGCTGGACGACTTTTGCCATGAGATAAAATCCAAGATCGGAATAACGGTAGTTTTTTGTAGAGCGCAGGTCCGAATTGTATATCTTTTGCCAGATGGAATCCTCATAGCTTTGCTTCATATACAGATCCTGGGCTACAGGCACGCTGTATACCCGGGATGCGGTGTTCCGGTAAAACTGAGGATCCGGCTTGGTCGCCTTCCGGCTGCCTATGGTCGTTTCCCGGTAAAAAGGGATCCAGCCGATAAGACCGCTGTGATGAGCCATCACTTCTTCGATCTTCATGTCGGACTTATTGGTTTCCTTCAGTTCCGGCAGGGCATCGGCAAGTGATTCATTCAACTGGATTTCGCCCAGTTCATAAAGCTTCATGACAGCCATGGTCGTTGCCGCCACCTTGGTGATGGAAGCAACATCGTACAAGTCGGTGAGTTGGACATTTGGGCCTTGGTCATAGGTGTGCTTGCCGAAAGCTTTTTCGTAGATGATCTTGTTATCCTTGGCAATCAGAACCTGGCATCCCGGTGCAGCATGCTGCCGAATGAGGTGAGAGACCAGGGCGTCGACCATCCGGAGCGAATCCGAGCACATACCTACCCGTTCGGGGAGGGCATAGCCCAGCCGTTCCAGGCTGGCCGTTTCAATTCCCGTACTGTAAGGGAATGACTTTCCGGCGGTTACCGGCAACCGACCTTTGAATGGCAATGCGCCGAACATAGCTTGTGCGGTGACATCCTGGGCAATCGGATCATCTTCGTAAGCACAAATAAGATTAGGTATTGCGGAAAAATATTCAAGGCTGTATGGATTGCCAAATACGGTCAGGATGACCGGGTATTTGGAGCGCACCTGCTCGATAAACGACAGGGCATCATCTGAAATACCAAATTGATCTTTTTTGTATTTACTCATCCCCACCAGGCTGATGATCACCAGGTCTTTACCTTCCAGCCCTTTCATGATTTCTGCTGATTTGCTTCCGATCAAATCAAAGTCGGTCTGAAAATGCGTGGAGGTCACGTAATCTTCCACCCGTTTTTGGAAAGGTGTCCGGGTATTGCTGCCGATGGCCACGGTGGCCAGTTTCAGATCAGCGATATCTTGTAGTGGGATGCGTTGTTGGGCATTCCTGACCAGGGTGATGGCATTTTCATACAATCGTTGTTTTAATGCCAGCGCCTGATTGTTATTGATATCGTCTTCAATATTTTGCAGATCAATCGGCCGGTAATCCGTCATACCCAATTGGTATTTGACCTGAAGCAAATGTTTAACCCGTGCTTCAATCATTGGCCAGGTGATCTTACCACTGGCCAAAGCATCCCGAAATGCCTGCAAGGCTTCCTCCATATTCTCCGGTAATACCAGCATATCATCCCCGGCTAAAAATGCCTGTACGGCTACTTCACCCGGCTGGTAATATTTCGTCACTCCCTTCATTTCCAGAGCGTCCGTAAATACCAGTCCTTTGAAATGCAATTTATCTTTCAGCAAGTCTGTAATCGCTGCATGAGATAAAGTGGTCGGCACATTCGGGCGCGGGTCTATTGCCGGTACGGACAAATGAGCAACCATTACCCCTCCAACCCCATGCTGGATCAACGATTTGAACGGATACAATTCGATGCTATCCAGATGTTCCATGGTATGCCGAATCACCGGCAAATCCTGATGCGAATCCACATCGGTGTCGCCATGTCCGGGAAAATGTTTGGCACATGCAAGCATTCCTGCATCCTGCATGCCTTTCATATACATATAGCCTTTGGTAGCCACGTTGTAGCGATCTTCCCCGAAGGAACGGTCATTGATCACCGGATTGGCGGCATTGTTATTGACATCAACTACCGGGGCGAAATTGACCTGAGCACCAATACGCAACATTTCCTTGGCAATCTCTTTACCCATGTCGTAGATAAGCCAGTTCTCCTGGATCGCACCTAAAGTGAGCTGATGCGGAAAGCTGATGGCTTTTTCTTTGAATCGCATACCCAGGCCCCATTCGGCATCCATACTGATAAACATCGGCACCTTGGACATACCCTGGTATTGATTGGTCAGCGCTGCCTGCTTAGGGCCATCCCCCTGAAAAAAACACAGGCCACCCACCTGGTATTTCCGGATCTGATCCTCCACAGATTTCACATGGTCAGGCCCCAGATTGGAATGTGCGCGAATCATAAACAATTGTCCCAGACGTTCGGTCTCGCTCATCTGGGCGTATTTGGCATTCACCCACTGATCCATGGCAGCATCCTGCCCTGCGAGCATAACGGAAAGGAACATAAAGATCCCGGTAAGCATCTTGGTTCTCCTATTCCATACCATAGCGTTTCTTTATTTCTGGATTTTTTTCGATTGCTTTTTGAATGTACTGATTTCCTTTTTCGGTTTGACCACTATTTAACAAGGCGGTACCATAGTTAAACATCGCTTCCGTGTCATCTGGTTTTTCGTCCAGCGCTTTTTGGAAATAAATAACAGCTTCCGTTGTGTTACCGGAAATGCCATAAGCTACTCCCAGCAGACGCAACGTCTCATAGTCATTTGATTTTAACGTGTAAGCTTGTTGAAGATACGTAAGGGCTTTTGGGATGTCGTTGGCTTTTTCACCAAAATATTTTCCTCCCTCCCGGTACGCCAGTTGAAGATTGTCCTCCGCTTCCCGGTAACCGGGGCTTATCGCCAGTGCTTTTTGGTAGCTGGCTATGGCTTCTTCATAGCGTGCGAGGTAAAAATAAGTATTTCCCAATAATAACAAAGCATTGCGGTAGGTAGGATGGATTTCCAATGCTTTCTGTAACAATGGAATGGCCTGATTGAGCATTTCATTGCGTTTGGTTTCATCCGTCAATTTAGCTGCTTGTACGCTCAACTCTCCACCCAGCGCATTATTAAGTTTAGCACTATTGGATGAAACAGCAATGTCCGTTTTGAATAAGGTAAAATTGTCTTTCCAGGCTGTATTCCGTACTACTGTCTTCATTCCATAAGCTAAAACCAGTAATCCCAGGACGACCCAGGGCATGCGGGAATTAACTTTATCGATCCAGAGCGCCCAATAATAACCGGCTATGAGCAGGATTCCCAAGCCTGGCATGAATAAAAACCGTTCGGACATATTGGTGCCAATCGGAATAATGAGATTGCTGACGATCGAGAACGTAATCAAATAATAGGCAAGTCCAAAACTGACCACTTTTTGCTTTTTCCAAAAATAGATGACCCCGGCAGCCATGGCCAGGTAAAGCAACCAGCCGGTCAATGCAGCCGGCGAAGTCATGGTATGAATGGCAACCTGACGAGGATAATAATCGTGGGTCAACGGGTGAGGAAAAACCATTAACCGCAAGTATTGCAGCCAGGTCACTCCTGTCGTTCCGAGGCGTTCTGACAGGTTCATAGGTACATAACCAGATCCATTCCACTTTAAAAAGGGGTTATTCATCAACTCCGTAACCGGCTGCCCACTCCCGGGCTCAAGGACCGATTGTCTTAGGATCAGGTATACTGCCGCCGCCGCCAGCCAGGGCCCGGCAAGCCGGATTCCCGTAGACCAGCGCTGATTGCCCATCAATACATAAGCCACCGGGATGACAGCAACCCAGGTAATGGCATTTTCCTTAGCCAATAAACCCAGGAGAAAAATCAGCCCCGCGAAGAATACATTCCGGTTTCCCGGTATTTTTTTAAAAGCCAGGTACAAGGCAAAAAGACACGCCAATAACGCAAGGATCTCATCCATTCCCTTGATATTGGCCACTGCTTCGGTATGCACTGGATGCGCGGCAAACAGAATAGCGGTAATCCAGGCTGCCGGATAACGAATGCGTGATGGAACGGACGGTGCCAAAAGGCGCTCAACCGCCAGATATACCATCAGGCAAAGCAAGCCATACAGCAATAGGTTCAGCGCATGACCGGCACCTGGCGACCGTCCAAACAACTGCCATTCTATCGCAAAGAAGATCAACGAAAGCGGACGGTAACGGCCACCCGAGACCAATTGTGACTTGCCCGCCTCCTTAAAAAAGCCATAAAAAGTATCATGTCCCAGAATGTCCCCGATCCCTTTGATGCCGGACGTGGTAAATTGATTTTCATAGATGACAATGGCATCATCAAGGGTATAATCGTAGGTTATCGTCTGGAGATAGAGCAATATACCAAGAAGAAAGATTGACCCCTTAGCCCACCCGGACAAGAACCATGGATGTACAGGTTTTACTTTAACTTTTGCGGTCATAGGCTAAAATAGATCCGTTCTAAACTTGCAATCTTTGAAAATATAGTATTTTCCAACCTCATTAAAATCCTGGATGAAATTATGAAAAAGTGGATTATCGGGATTTACTGTTTGGTCTTAAACCTTGTAGTTCAGGCTCAGACAGGCGATCTCCAACCTTTGAACCGCGTTTATGCGGTAACCCATGCCTTTATCGTACCGAAACCGGGCATGTTATTAACGGATGCGACCATCGTCGTGCGTGATGGCGTTATTGAAGCAATCGGCAACCAAGTTAGCATACCGGTGGATGCACAAATAATTGATGCAGACTCCATGTATGTTTACGCCGGCTTCATTGATGCCCTGAGCGAAGCTGGTATCAAAAAGCAGGAGGAAGAACAGGGAGCCCGCGGTCGCGGTCGCGCTGCCACGCCACCGGATAATAGCCCATTGACCAACACCAAGTCCGGCGTAACACCAGAAATTGAAGTAGCGAGTCAGTTGGATCCATCGGCATCTGATCTGGGCGCTATGCGCAAACTGGGCTTTACCACGCTGAACATTGTACCGGAAGGCCGGATGATCCCGGGCATGAGCGCCGCCGTGGAACTCCACGGAAGTCAGGCCAACGAAATGATCCTGAAAGCAAATAGTGGATTGTACACTCAATTCCGGGGGGCAGAGAACCGTAAATATCCCGGTACCACCATTGCCGTGATGTCAAAATGGAGGGATTTTTACAAAAATGCTGAAGCCGCTATGCATCACGAGACCATGTATGCAGAAGATCCTACCGGATTACCCCGGCCCAGCTACGATGCTGCGACTCAAGCCATGTATCCGGTTATTAAAAAAGAAGTGCCGGTTATCTTCGAAACCCCGGATATCCTGTCCATGTACCGGGCTATGGACGTCCAGAAAGACCTTGGTTTCAATATTGTATTGGCCAATGTCAAAGAAGGGTATCTCTTTACCGATGTTATCAAATCGAATCAGGTACCATTGATCCTGTCCCTTGATCTTCCCAAGAAAATGGAAGAAGAGAAAAAAGGAGACGCTAAGAAAGAACGGGGCGGCATGGAGAAAGGCGACGATAAGAAAGAGAAGCCGAAGATGGAAAAGAAAGATCAACCGGACGATCCGGAAACGGCCCAGTTGAAAGCCAAGCAAAAAGCCGAGGTGGAAAAACGGGAAAAACAGGCTGCTACCCTTACCCAGGCAGGTATACCCTTCAGTTTTGGCTCCAAAGGTGCTCGTAACTCTGAGATTAAGGCGAACCTGAACCGGATGATTAAAGCCGGACTGACCGAAGAACAGGCCCTGGCTTCGTTGACCACCGAACCGGCAAAACTGCTCAAGCTGGACCGTCAATTGGGCACCCTTGAGAAAGGTAAAATTGCCAACCTCCTGGTTAGTACCGGACCTTACTTTGACGAAAAAACGGAAGTCCGCTACGTATTTGTTGATGGATCCAAATACGAATACGAGTCAAAACCCAAACCCAAGCCGGGCAGTAACGATGCCTCCGCTCAAAAGAGCGCGTTGGGTACCTGGGAGTATACCATAGACGTACCCAATCAATCCGTCGAAGGCAAAATGATCTTCAGTATGGATGGACGTGAAATCAAAGGTGAAATATCCAATGCCTCTTCAGGGGACGAAACCAAACCGCTGAACAATGTGACTGTTTCCGGGACAGTCATGACCTTTGACATGGATTACGACATGGGAGGAAACAGCATGAACCTGCAATACGAACTGAACCTTGATGGCGACAACCTGGACGGACAGGTAATGGTCGGCTCCTTCGGAACCTTTAAGGTTAAGGGAAAACGCATTAGCAAACCAAACTAAACCAAGATTCATGAAACAGCTATTTTCATTGATTTTCATTCTCTCGGCCAGCATCACCCTCTCGTGGAGCCAGCCGTCGAAAGGAAGTCTCCTCATAAAAAATGGTACCGTTCTCACCGTAACAAAAGGTACTTTAACCAACTCCGATGTGCTTATCGTTGATGGCATCATCAAAAAAATCGGGAAGAACATTTCTGCCCCGAAAGGTGTGGAAGTAATCGATGCAACCGGACTTTATGTCATGCCTGGAATCATCGATGCACACTCACACATTGGCATCGATGTCGTTAATGAAGCAACCAATCCTGTCACTGCCGATGTCTGGGTTGGTGATGCCCTGGACCCGATGGATGTATCGATCTATCGCGCACTGGCTGGTGGCACCACTACCTCACATGCCATGCACGGATCAGCGAACGTGATCGGAGGTCAGTGTGAAACCATCAAACACCGGTTTGGCAGCACCAACCCCAACGACCTGCGGATGGACGGAGCTCCCCGGACTATAAAATTCGCCCTGGGAGAAAATCCCATGCGCGTTCACGGTGAAGGTAATGGCATCATACCACGCACCCGGATGGGCGTCGAAGAAGTTATACGCCGGGCTTTCTCCGAAGCACAGGCCTACCAGGCAAAATGGGATGCCTACAACAAAGACAAAATGAAGAATCCACGCGCGCTGGCACCGGAATATAGCCGCCGACTGGAAACCCTGGCGGACATCCTCAGCGGGAAAGTCATGATCCATTGCCATTCTTACCGTGCGGATGAGATCCTGATGCTGATGAATGTGTGCAAGGATTTTGGAGTTAAGAAAATATGCTTCCAGCATGTCAATGAGGGCTTTAAGGTAGCTCCCGAGCTGGCTAATTTTGGAGCTTATGCATCGGTATTTGCCGACTGGTGGGCTTATAAATTTGAGGTTTATTATTCGACCGCCTACAATGCCGCCATCCTGACGCGCAACGGTGTCGTGACCTCTATCAATTCCGACTCTCCGGACCTGATCCGCCACCTCTATCATGAAGCTGCCAAGACCCAGCATTATGGCGGATTGAGCGATGATGAAGCCCTGGCGTTGATTACTATTAATCCGGCCAAACAACTGGGAGTCGAGGATCGCATCGGAAGTCTGGAAGAAGGCAAAGAAGGCGATGTAGCGATATTCCGCAATCACCCGCTTTCGGTTTATGCCGTCCCGGTACGGACCATCATCGACGGTGTTGTTTATTTTGACATCGACAAGGATCCTAGTGATATCCGCGTTTCTATCGATCCGGATAACCTGCCAACGTTCCAGCAGTATACCGAGGAAGATCGTTGCATGGATGGCGTATTTGAGTACCTATTTGAAAACCGTTAATTCCAATCCGCATGAACTATAAAAACAGCATATCAATTGCTTTGCTACTGGCAGCATGCCTGCTGCAAGGTAACGTCAAAGCACAATTGATGTCCAAAGCCGTGAAGGGCACTTTTGCCCTTACCCATGCCACCATTCATACCATCACCAAAGGTGACATCCAGGATGGCACCGTGGTCATCCAGGATGGTAAAATCCAGGCTGTAGGTGCCGGAATTGCCACACCGGCCGGCGCTCAGGTCATCGACTGTACAGGAAAAGAGATCTACCCGGGACTGATCGACGCCGGAACCCATCTGGGTTTGTCTGAAGTAAGCTCTGTTTCACTCACGGAGGACTACAATGAAATCGGTGATCTGATCCCGGAAATGCAGGCATTGACCGCAGTAAACCCAAACTCGGCAGCTATTCCCGTCACGCGTGTCAATGGCGTAACAACGGTTCTGACCATGCCTTCCGGCGGACGATTTCCCGGAACGGCTGCATTAATTGATCTGAACGGGTATACCCCGGATCAGATGTATGCAGGGTTTAAGGTAGTGGTTCTTAACTGGCCTTCATCCGGTGGTTTCGGTCGTTTCGATCGCCGCAGCCCGGAAGATCGGAAAAAGGCTGAGGAGAAGGCCCTTAAAGATCTGAATGCCTACTGGGATCAGGCGAAAGAATTCGCCGCACTGGATGCCGCCGCGAAGAAAAGCGGTCAGCCCCGGAAGACGGACTACAATCCTGCCATGGAAGCGCTCATGCCTGTTGTGAATGGAGAAGCTTCCTTGCTGATCGAAGTAAACAAAGACAAAGACATTCTTTCTGCGCTGCGGTGGATCAAGGAAAAAAAGGCTAAAGCAATTCTGGGAGGTGTCTCGGAAGGCTGGAGAGTGGCAGACAGTATTGCCGCAGCCGGTATTCCGGTGCTGGTTGGACCGGTCATTGACCTCCCAACCCGGCCATCCGACCGCTACGATGCCCCTTATGCCAACCCGGGCAAGCTGAAAGCCGCCGGGGTTAAAATCGCCATTCGCACCATGCAGACAGAAAACGTGCGGAATCTCCCCTACCATGCAGGATTTGCTGCCGCTTATGGCTTGGGTAAAGAAGAAGCACTGAAAGCTGTAACCATCTATCCTGCCGAGATTTTTGGCGTGGCCGATCAGCTTGGTTCCATCGAAAAAGGAAAGCGCGCCGATCTGATTGTGACCGATGGCGATCCTTTCGAAACGAAAACCAATATCGAGAAGGTGTTTATCCAGGGATGGGAAGTCCCGATGGACAGCCGTCACATCCAGCTTTATAATGAATTTCTTGACCGGCAACCCGGTTTGAAAAAATAATCAGTAGAAATTACCATTGAAAGGCGGGGTGTTTTCATTCCGCCTTTTTTGTTTCCCGGGATTACTGACGCGGGGTTATGGGGAAGTATGCCTCAGATAACTATGGACCTCATTCACTTCCATGCACCATGCTCCTTGCTATTCCCCCTGGATTAAAGTCCCGGGGTTATGGGGTAGTATGCCTCTGTTACTTCTGTTACTTTTGTTACTTCTGATACCTTTTTTACCTTTTATCCCTTTTCCCCCTTTTCAAAAGTCCATCCTTGCTCCCAGTTTCGAAGAGATGGTCTTGAAGCGGTCTTTTTCATTGATGACTGAAGGGGTCAGCATCGGTTGCTGGAAGGCGGTCTCAACGAAGAGGCGATGCCGGTCGGTGAGCAAATATTCCATACCAGCACCAACGTGGATATTAAAGTAGGCATCCTTTTTCTGCTTATCCAGCAAACTGGTCTGCATCTGTTGGATATCCCGGTTAATGCTATTACGGGAATTACGCCCGGCGGCATCATTCGGATCAGGTACCCGGAAGGCGGTGATAGGTGGCGCCGAATAATAATAGGTGGCGTTGGCTACGATATTCAGGTCCACACCAAAACTGGCGTAGTACTGTACCCGGCCTTCATCTTTCAATTTATAGTTGACATTGAGGGGAAGCTTGATGACATCCCAATCGATCAGATAATAGTCAAAGTCCTCAATGCCAATGGTTGGCGTTCCCACTTTTACCTGGGTATTCGGGTCATTCTGTATGTTGTTGTATTGTACGCCGGTTTCCAACTCCACTTTTCCATAATCAAAAACGATGCTTACCCCAGCACCGTGGCCTAGATTTGTCACCTCTTTCTCGTTAAAGTTGACTTTATCATTGAGTTTGAATGCGGAAAGGAGGGCATGGTTGATGTCCATGGTCCCGAACATGCTGATTCTTTTGGGAACTCGCTGTTTGCGTTCATTTTCGTAGGCAGAAAGGTGTATGGCGTTTTCAGAGGATTGAGCAAAGTTGAATGCCGAGGGTTCGCGGAGTGCCGCAAAACTAGCCAAAGGATCACGGTGAACCGCATCGGCTACCTCGGACTCCAGAGCAGGTTGAATGACCGGCATGGCTTGATCCTCCGAAGGTAATTCCAGCGTTCTGTCCAGCAACTTACGCTGCCGGTTTAGATCATGTGATTCTGCTTCGGCCACCGAACTGAAATTATTGGTGGTCACCTGGAGCGGACCGTCTATCGAAGTCCGTTGGGTGCTGGATTGCCGGATCCCGGCTGTTGGTGTACTATTCACCGGCGTCCTGTCTGTATTCTCCAACCCGGTGCCAACGGATTCTTGCACGGCATCCGCCACGATCGATTCCGGAGCTATGCTTGCATTATTGCGCAATTCCTGCTTTTCAGTGCCTGTATTCACCGGAGAAGAAGCTACCGGTATTTCGAAGTCGCGTGTCTGGAAAAAGTCCTGATAAACTGGCCAATACCGGTAGAAGGTAAACAGGAACAATACCAGAGCTGCCACTTCCAAGGACTTGGTCAAATAAAGCCGGCGGATGTAGTAGCGATGCGCTATCAATTTTTCTTCCAGCCTGGACCAGGTTTCCGGGGCATACGGCACTTCGAAATTGCGAAGGGAAGACTGGATGTGCTGATCCAGTTCTTCGGCATAGTGATCATGTAGTGAAGCGTCCAGTTCATGGGAGAACTGATCCCAATGAGCCGGTTGATAAGGCGCCTCATAGTGTGTTAGCTTTTCCCGGATAAGTGAATCAAAAACATCTTCCGGATCGCTATCCACTTCACGGGCAACGCGCTCGGAGAAAAGACTCCAGTCTCCGGGTTTAGATGCTTTACCGAAATCCTGCAAAGCGTCTTTTATGATCTTGTCGAACGATTGGTCACTCATAAAGGTGGCTGCTTGTATTCACTCAACAATTCCTTCAATTTTATCCTTGCCTTGACCAGGTTGGATCGACTGGTACTTTCGGTAATGTTCAGGATATCCGCAATTTCCCTATGCGAGTATCCTTCTATCACATACAAATTAAATACCGAACGGTAGGCAGGGGTCAACATTTGTATACACGTGATGATGTCCTCTGCCGCACACAAGCTCAGTGCATTAGGATCATAAGACTGAATTCCAAAGGCGTTATCCAGATCTTCTGTCCTTCTGCGCGTCTGCTTGCGGTAATAGTCGATCGAAGTGTTTACCATGATCCGGCGCATCCAGGCTTGTAAAGATGTCCCTGGCTTGTAATCGCCGATGCTGCGGAATATTTTAATGAATGCGTCGTGCAGGATGTCCAATGCCTCATCTTCATTGTTGGCATAACGAAGGCAGACACCCATCATGGTGCCATAGTGATCTTCATACAATTTCTGCTGAGCCCATCGTTCTTTGGCCGCGCAGGCTTTGATGAAGTCTTCCTCTTCGTATTTCAGATCGATTGAAACATCCATCTCATTTCAAATATAGCCCGAATTACAAAATAATCATGGCAGATACTTTCCGGTCAGGCGTGTATTATTAAACGCCCCGAATCGCTATTTAGCTGCTTCCACGGTCATCCGGAAATCGAGCAGGATAGCATTCTTCCGGTTCCATTCCCACGATTCCCGGACGGTAAAGCGTCCTGTAGTCCTTTTTTCCATCGGTTTGGAGCAAGGATCCTCTCGGTTTTAAAGGATATTAAATCGGTTGCCCCACGACTTCATTTCTTCTAGAACAGGCTTGAGGGCCTGCCCCTTTTCAGTTAATGAATATTCTACGCGGGGAGGGACCTCTGCATATACCTCTCGCAATAAAATGCCATTTATTTCCAATTGCTTCAACTCTTTCACCAGCATACGGGTATTAATGCCCTCAATGTTCCGTTCCAGTTCTTTAAAGCGTCTGGTCCCTTTCATGAGTACGTAGATTATCGGTAAAGACCATTTGCCACCGATAATTGTCATTGTTCTGGTAATCGGGCACTGAGAAATTTTTTGTTTTTCCATGTTCGTCAAAAGGGGCTTGTAGTGCAATGCACTACTTTATGTAACTACTTTACATATTTGTAACTACTTGCAAAAGTAAAGTAATGAAAATACATTCGCAACCCATAAGGAATACCGTTGTATGATATTTTCACCGATCGAATTCAGAAATGGCAAAAAATCCGGCAATCGGTTAGCCGTTGCCCCTATGACCACTCAGCAAAGTCAGGCAGACGGCACCATAAGCCAGGAAGAAACCGATTGGCTGACCCGGCTATCGAAAGATGGCTATGGCATAGTCATATCCTGTGCAGCTTCGATATCGGATACTGCGACCGCATTTTACAATCAGCTTAGCCTGGCACATCCCGAATACCTGCCAGGGCTCAAAAGACTGGCAGCTGACATGAAGCTGAATGGAAGCCTTAATATCATCCAGTTGTGCCATGCCGGTTCGCGGGCGCTTGAAGCGCTGACCGGAGAAAAGCCACACAGTGCCAGCAGCTATCAATTGCCGATGATTCCAGACTTTGTGCCTCCGCTTGCCTTGTCCCGCCAACAGATCAAACAAATAGCAAATGATTTTGCCCAGGCTTGCATTCGCGTCGAAGAGGCTGGTTTTGACGGGGTTGAATTGCACGGAGCCAATGGTTATCTCTTTACCCAGTTTATCAGTACCATGACCAATTTGCGAAGCGACGAATACGGAGGTGACCTGGAAAATAGAGCGCGATTTGCCAGAGAAGTCGTGAGCGCTTGCCGGAGTGTTGTTTCTAATGATTTTATCATCGGATTCCGATTGAGTTTTGAAAGCGCAGGGCTGGAGACTGGATTAAATATTGATGAAAACATTCAAATCACCAACTGGCTGGCGGAAGACGGTATCGATTACATGCATACTTCTCAATTGGATTATGCTACCCGATCGGTGAAATACCCTGAGAAAATCACCATTTCCTACTTGCGGGACCGGATCGATAGCAGACTTCCTTTACTGGCTGCAGGGGGCATTAACAGCAGACACGCAGCCCAAAATGCAATGGACTTGGGGGCAGATGTAGTCGCCATAGGCCGTGCGGCAATCGGAAATAAAAATGTCCCCGCCTATTTCAAAAATCATCTTCCTTTACCGCATCACCCCCCTTTCACCGCAAGTCATCTGCGGAATACCGGTATCAGCGAAGCATTCATCAATTATATTCAAAATGCACCACCACTCAGAAGTCTGAACATTGTAGCATAAAAACCTGAATAGATCATGAATATAGAAGCAATCGCCGCTGCCTATGAGCTGCAAACGAGCTGGTTCGTCCATGCATTGGAAAATATCTCCGAAGAAGAGAGCATTACTTCATTTGCAGAAAATTTTAATCCCATAAAATGGATTGCCGGTCACCTGACCGATGCCCGGATGACTGTGGTAAGTCTTCTTACAGATACACCTGTCCATTCAACGTATAAAAAACAATTCGGGAAAGGTTCATCCAATCTAATGGATGCCTCTTTTCCAACATTGGAACAAATTAAAACCGATTGGAGAAGCATCTCGGAAGAGCTCAAAATTGGTTTAACTGATCTAACAAATGAAAAGCTTCAGGCCAAGCCACCCTTTCAGACATCCATCCCGGATGAAACATTTCTTGGACTGATCACTTACTTCGTCATTCACGAAAGTTTCCACATCGGACAGCTTTCCATATCGAGAAAACTGATCCAAAAACCCACTATGGCCATGGGCCGTTTAATAGCTGTTTAAACGCAAGCCTGTTTTGAACACCCAGCCATCATGACCAAGAATTGACCTGCTGTCGATTACGAACCTAGCGGGTAAGGAAGCCAGAAATGTTGATCCGTGCAATCCTCTACCTATGAACATGCAGCCCTCGTCAAGCTGCCGGGCGCTTATAGCGCATTAATTGTACATTCGCGGCTGAAGTCAGGTGGTGAAATTTGCTGCCATTACTGTTATCAAACCATATTTGCATTTATTAACTTTACGTTTTCAGTTATTAATGCATGATATATTTGTGTAATACATGAGTCCTAAAGATCCAGAAGCTCAGATCACCTCACTAAAAGGCATGTACGAGGATTATTTCCTGGACTATGCTTCTTATGTGATCCTGGAGCGCGCAGTGCCGGCTATCGAAGATGGCCTGAAACCTGTACAGCGGCGTATTCTGCACAGCATGCGGGAAATGGATGATGGCCGTTTTCATAAAGTGGCGAATATCATCGGACACACCATGCAGTATCACCCGCACGGGGATGCCGCCATAGGCGATGCGCTGGTCAATCTGGGACAAAAAGAATTACTGATCGAGACCCAGGGCAACTGGGGTGACATTCGCACCGGTGACTCGGCGGCAGCACCCCGATACATTGAAGCACGGCTCACCAAGTTTGCCCTCGAAGTGCTCTTTAATCCCCAGACCACCGAGTGGCAGCTATCGTACGATGGCCGCCGCAAAGAACCCATCAACCTGCCGGTAAAGTTTCCGCTAATCCTGGCACAAGGCGTGGACGGCATTGCCGTTGGTTTGTCAACCAAGATTTTGCCTCACAACTTCATCGAATTGATCAAGGCATCCATCGATGTCTTAAAAGGAAAAAAAGTAACCCTCTATCCGGATTTCCAGACCGGAGGACAAATTGATGTCGAACAATACGGTGGTGGAAAGCGGGGTGGTAAAGTCCGGGTACGGTCAAAGATCGAGATCCAGGACAAAAAGAACCTGGTCGTAAAAGAATTACCCTACGGAGTAACAACCACCCAGTTAATCGACTCCATCCTGAAAGCCAATGACAAAGGCAAAATCAAGATCAAGAAAGTAATTGACAATACCGCCAAAGATGTAGAAGTGCTCATCGAGCTCGTTCCAGGCACCTCGCCGGACGTGACCATTGGCGCCTTGTACGCCTTTACCGATTGTGAGGTTAGCATTTCTCCTAATGCGTGTGTCATTATCGACAACAAGCCTCATTTTCTTACGGTCGAAGAGATGCTTCACATCTCCACAGAAAATACCAAAGAGCTCCTGCGTCGTGAATTGGAGATCAAAAAGGGAGAGCTCGAAGAAAAATGGCATTTGGCCAGTCTGGAAAAAATCTTCATCGAAAACCGCATATACCGTGACATTGAGGAATGCGAATCGTTTGAAGAAGTGATCGAGACCATCGATGAAGCATTGAAAAAATACATCGTTACCCCTTCCATGAAAGCCACGCCAAACGATAAGCGGCTACGTCTGGTACGGGATGTAACACAAGAGGACATCATTCGGCTGACCGAGATCAAGATCAAACGCATCTCCAAATACAACACCTTTAAAGCCGATGAGGTGATCCGCCAGATCGAAGAAGACCTCGAACAGACCTTGTTTCACCTCGCCCACCTTACGGAATATGCCATCGATTACTTCAAGAGCTTGTTAGAAAAATACGGTGCCGGACGGGAAAGGCGAACTGAGATTACTTCCTTCGATTCGATCCAGGCCACCCAGGTCATCGCCAACAATGCCAAACTGTATGTCAATCACAAAGAAGGATTTATCGGTTATGGCATGAAGAACGATGAATTCGTCACCGACTGCTCGGATATCGACGACATCATTGTAATCCGCAAAGACGGTAACTTCCAGGTAAGCCGGATTGCCGATAAAGTGTTTGTAGGCAAAGACATCCTGCACGTAGCCGTTTGGCAAAAAGGAGACGACCGTACGACCTATAATCTGGTGTATCTGGACGGAAAATCCGGTCGATCCATGGTCAAACGATTCCAGGTAACTGCCATCACCCGGGATAAACCCTATGACCTGACCAAAGGTACCCCGGGCTCAAAAGTTCTTTACCTAACCGCCAATCCTAACGGTGAATCGGAGGTGATCAACGTTCAGCTTTCATCGGGATGTAAAGCCAAGATCAAGAACTTTGAATTTGATTTTGCCACGCTGGACATCAAAGGCAGAACGTCGCAGGGAAACATCCTGACCAAATATCCCGTGCGGAAGATCACCCAAATGGAAGTCGGTAAATCCACCCTGGGA
The DNA here is from genome assembly GCA_020636355.1 of Lewinellaceae bacterium. Lineage (GTDB taxonomy): Bacteria > Bacteroidota > Bacteroidia > Chitinophagales > Saprospiraceae > JAGQXC01. The sequence continues at coordinate 226,937 of JACJYB010000008.1, forward strand.
GCTCAGAAATTATGGATGGATGAAGTGAGTGGAAATCTCAATAAGGATGAACGGGGTCTATACCTGGGCGCTTTTGACACCGGAGACCAAATTCTGGTGATCACGCGCGATGGTTCGTACCAGCTTACCGACTTCGAACTGACCAATCGCTACGTACCTAAAGACATCGTGCACATTGGCAAATTTGACCATGATGAAGTGATCAGCGCCGTCTATTACGATGGAGATAAGGATACCACCTTCGTCAAACGGTTCCAGATCGAAACTTCCTCAGCAAACCAGAAATTTGGTTTTATTTCGGAACATCGGTCATCACAGCTCTATTTTGCTTCCACCGATCCGGAGCCAACCGTGATCTTTACGTATAAGGAGAAGAATAAAAAGATGCAGGAAACCATCCTTCTCCATGAATTCATCGACGTCAAAGGCTGGAAAGCTCAGGGGAATAAATTGATCAGTGGCAAACTGGTCGAAGTGAAACAGCTGGAAGGAGAGGACGAAGATGGTGAGGAAGGTGAGCCCGGAGGGGCATTAAAAACAGGAGATACCATCGAATTTGATGTGCCGCATCAGAAGTCGATCTTTGACCTGGATGACGAGCAGGACAATTAGCGTTTTTCCCATCAAGATCAACGCTTAGAGCAATAAATCAAGAGGCTGCCGGAATGACCGACAGCCTCTTTTTATTTTTCCGGGGTTTCAAAAAACTAAACCCACACCTAATTTATGCCTAAACTTAATCAGCCCGTTAAAATTCCGTCCATACCGCTCCGGCTTTACTGGACTCAACAACGCGATTGATGAACAGCATGCCCCGCACTCCGTCTGATGCCGTAGGGAAATCCTGGTAAACCGGATCAACTGCTTCTCCGGAGATCCGGGCTTGCAGACAGTACGCAAAGTTACGGTATATATTGGCAAAGGCTTCCAGATAACCTTCCGGGTGCCCTGCCGGTATCCTTGTGTGTGCCTGAGCGGAAGCGGACAGCGCGCCTACTCCGGTCCGCATCATCTCGATGGGTCGATCCGGCCATTTCAACCACAGCGTGTTGGGCTCTTGTTGCGCCCATTCCAAACCACCCTTCTCTCCGTAAACGCGGATACGCAGATTATTTTCCTCCCCCACGGAGATCTGACTGGCAAACAGGATGCCTTTGGCACCATGCTCGAAATGGATTAGCACATTACCGTCGTCATCCAGCAACCGGCCGTCGACGAATGCCGTGAGGTCGGCACAAAGCTCCTTAATCTTCAGGCCGGTAATAAATTCAGCCAGGTTTTCGGCGTGTGTGCCGATATCGCCCATGCATCCCGCTACGCCGCTTTTGGTAGGATCAGTACGCCAGGACGCTTGTTTTGAATCCGTATCTTCCACTTTGGTAGCCAGCCATCCCTGTGGATATTCAACAACCACCTTGCGGACCTTACCCAGTTTCCCATCGCGGATCATATCCCTGGCCTGCTTGACCATTGGGTACCCGGTATAGTTATGGGTCAATGCAAACAGCAATCCAGTCTCTTTCACCAACGCTTCCAATTCAAGCGCTTCTTCCATATTGAAAGCTAATGGCTTATCACAGACGACATGAAATCCATTTTCCAATGCCATCTTGGCGGGACCAAAGTGAACATGATTGGGCGTAACGATGGAAATGAAATCCATCCGGACATCCTCCGGGAGTTGTTTTTCCTTTTCTATCATTTCAGCGTACGATGCGTAAACCCGTTCTGGGGGAAGCATCAAATCCTCTCCGGATGCCTTGGATTTGGCTGGGTCCCCACTGAAGGCACCACAAACCAATTCAATTTGCCCGTCCAGGGCTGCTGCCATGCGGTGGACAGCACCAATGAAAGCGCCACGGCCTCCACCTACCATCCCCATTCTTACTTTTCTTTTCATCCTGCTTATGATTTTTAACCCAGATGATTGGGTTTATTATTCGGAAATACGTCTGATCATCAGGTGTCTGAAGCGCATAGCGTGATCATGATCCTGGAGACCAATGTGTCCGGTCCGTGATTTTGCAAATTGCGGAAAGGGAGCAAACTTCGACCGGGCTACCCGCTTTTGCCAATCCGCTGATGCCATATCGAAAGATACGGCAACCCGCCCATTTAACCAATATTGTACATGGGAACCCAGGGCCAATATCCGGATGCTATTCCACGATCCGATGCTATTTGCCAGACCCGGTTCGGATTCATACAAGTCGTAACAATCGCCGGTATGATGCTTTAACATCTGGTCCTCACCCAGCCATGAATCGTACACCTGATCGTCAATCAATTGCAGCTCGGGCGACCATTGCCACATCAGATGCGATGCATCATCGGGTACCCGAATAAAAATGCCGCTGTTAGCCGAGTCTGATAGCATGACTTCCAGTGATAGTTCAAAATTGCTGAATGTATCGCGTGTAATCAGATCCCCCCGGGTTCCGGGCAGATCATCCGGCGCCCGCAAAACCAACATTCCATGTTCTACGACCCAGCCCGAAGGAATTGAATCCATGCCAAAGCCTTTCCAATGGTTCAGATCTTCTCCATTGAACAATGCAATCCAACCTGCTTCCTGCTCCTCCGGTGTCGGGCTCCAACCTGCATCGATCGTCCCGGTGGCGGGTTCTTCCACTGCTGTATTATCATCGGACGGCGCTTCCCCCGAGGTACAAGCAGACCATAATCCGACCACGAAAATCAACAAAAAAGAGGCATACAGGGTGTCGAATCGTCTATGAAATGTCATCATGAGGGCTCCAAAATAAAGTTTATTTAATTAAGAAATAGCCATGTATTTTTATATTTATTCGAATTTTTTCAAGCTTTTCCTTAGGTAATTAAACAAATCGAAAAACAATCTTCTTATGAGCGAATCAACTATTTCCGAAAATACCAAGATGCGTCTGTTTCTGGGATCATGCCTGGCCCTGATCACTACCGCATTTTCATTTAGTATCCGTGCCGGTATTCTTCCCCAGTTGGGCGAAGAACTGAGCCTTTCGGCAGAACAACTTGGTTTCATCAACTCCATGTGGTTTTTTGGATTCCCCATTTCGATGGTGGTTGGCGGTCTGATCTACCATTCGGTAGGTCCCAAGCGGATCATGCAGTTCGCCTTCTTTGCCCATGCTATCGGTATTATTATGACCATTTACTCCGGCAGTTATGCCGGACTGCTGATATCCACTTTTTTAATCGGTTTGGGTAACGGATGTACCGAAGCAGCCTGTAACCCCATGATTGCAGACATGTACTCGGGCGTTAAGATGAGTAAAATGCTTAACCGCTTCCACATGTGGTTTCCGGGAGGTATAGTCATAGGAAGTTTGGTATCCCAATTTATGACCGGTGCGGGCATGAGCTGGCAATCCCAGATCTGGATCATCCTGATTCCGACCCTCCTGTATGCTTACCTGTTCTGGGGGCAGACTTTCCCAAAAGCAGAAGCCGCTTCGACACCGCTGATGGAGAACCTGAAAGCAATGCTTACACCTTTATTCCTCTTTATGTTCGTATGTATGTCACTGACTGCCATCTCGGAATTTGGTCCGCAACAATGGAGTGGACTGATCCTGGCCAAGAGTGGGGCGCAACCGATGCTGATCCTGGCTCTCGTTACAGGTCTGATGGCGGTATTCCGTTTCTTCGGAGGAGAAGCGGTGCATCGTCTTGATGTCACCGGGGTATTGCTTGGTTCCGCCGTGCTGGCTACGATCGGCGTTTATCTGTTTAGCACCCAGACGGGAAGTATGGCTTATGTAGCAGCAATTATCTATGCCATGGGGATCGCCTATTTCTGGCCGAACATGATCGGATTCATTGCAGCCAAAATACCGCAGAGCGGCGCTTTGGGCATGTCCATCATCGGTGCGGTAGGTATGTTTTCCACCTCCATCTGGCAGCCGATCATTGGCAGATGGATTGATGCCGAACGGGTCACAGCCGCAACCACCGGGCTGACCGGAGATGAGCTTGAACTGGTTGCCGGTCAGGCTACCCTGGGTAAAATGGTATTTTTCCCCGGAATCCTGATCATTCTGTTTACCATTTTATACGTTTGGATGCGCCGACGCAATCAACCAGCCGTGGCTGCCGGATAATCAGATTCCGATCTGTAAAAATATAATCCTTCAAAGTCCAGCAAATTCTTTTTCCAGGAATGGCTGGACTTTTTTAGGTTAACTACCTTCGATACAAACTTTCGTCGATGAGAAATGTATTGTGCTGGGCATTGATGCTCATTTCGGTCTGGTGTTTTACACAGGAACCCGTCTTTCTGATTACTGCTGATCAGTTGTTTGACGGTCATGAGATGCACTCAAATTGGGCGGTCACGGTCCAGGGAAATCGCATCCTTGCAGTAGGGCCGGTGACAGAATTACAGCATCCCGGACAAACGGTGATCAATGGGGGTAAAGCTACCGTTATGCCCGGCATGATCGAAGGGCACAGCCATTTGTTGCTGCATCCCTACAACGAGACCTCCTGGAACGATCAGGTTTTGCGTGAATCCATGGCGGAGCGAATCGCAAGAGCCACTGTTCATGCCCAACGAACTGTGGAAGCAGGGTTTACTACTGTCCGCGACCTGGGCACTGAAGGAGCCGGATACGCTGATATCGGTCTGAAACAAGCCATTGAAAAAGCGGTGATTACGGGACCCCGGATGCTCTGCGCCGGCCCGGCCATGGTGGCCACCGGCAGTTACGGCCCAAAAGGATTTCAGGACCAGGTGGATGTTCCGCAGGGAGCCGTGGAGGTCGACGGTGAAAATCTGATCCGGGAAGTACGGACTGAAATCGGGCATGGTGCAGACGTCATTAAAATATACGCAGATTACCGGTGGGGTAGAAATGGTGAAGCATTACCCACCTTCAGCGAGGAAGAGTTAAGAGCTGTCGTCGAAACTGCCCGCAGTGCAGGACGTTTTGTCGTAGCTCATGCTTCAACAAAAGAAGGTATGCTGCGTGCGATCCGTGCCGGGGTACGTACCATTGAACATGGGGATGATGCCGACCGTGAAGTACTGCAAGCAATGCTCGATCACCAGGTAGCACTTTGTCCAACCCTGGCTGCACCAGAAGCCATCCTCGAATACCGTGGATGGCGGAAGGGCACCGATCCTACGCCGGAACGCATTGAACGCAAACGAGCCGGATTTCAACTGGCAATAAGCATGGGTGTTCCCATCGTTGCCGGCGGGGATGTAGGCGTATTTACGCATGGGGATAACGCCCGGGAACTGGACCTTATGGTGGAATACGGCATGGCGCCCATCGAAGTATTGCGATCGGTAACCGAAGGCAATGCTTTTTGGCTGGACCTACCGGAGCTTGGCGCATTAAAACCCCAATACCTCGCCGATATCCTCCTGATTGAAGGCAATCCGGCCCAGGACATTCATCAGTTGCACCGGATCAAAGCAGTCATGCAGAATGGTCAGTGGGTGGTCAAACCGTAGGTGTAGGAGCCGGAACGGGCAAGGTCGCCTGATCCACGATGCCCCGATCCCGGAATATTCGCACCAGTATAGGTATATTAATGGCTACCAATACCACAAACAGATAGGTATAAGGAAGTTGTAAAAGATGGTAAAATAGGGCCAGATAAATCTTGAAACTACCCCAAACAAAATAGGTCGGATGGATCATCTTGCGAACGGTCCGCCAGTAAAGCAGCATGGATAGCGCTACCCAACCCATTAAGAGTGCAATCTGCGTTCGCTGCAATCGTTTCAGACGGTTCTCAACCGGCGTTTCCGATGATTCAAAAAAACGATTTGCCAGACCTACTCCCTTGTACAGCGTATACGGTTTATTCATATCATCCTGCCAGGGCTGACCGTGCCATTCTGCCAGAGCAGCGCGTTGATGATGGGCCAGGCCACGGGTAAAACTGCCCGGGTCCCGCAGCCAGAAGGGCAGCACATACAGCACCAAAACGGTACCTGCTACAATAGCCACACCCTTGAGGACATGCTTCCGACTTCGCAAATTCCACAAATAAAGCGCAAACATAGGCAACCAGAAAATCAATGCATACCTCGACAACAGGCAAGCAGAAAGGGTCAACGCCTGAAACCAAACCGACCGGGAACGCCAGGATGCCAGAAACAACAGATAACACCCGGCAATCATCCACTCTACCGTGACGCCATAAACAATGTCGTCAAAGATCGCTACCATCCGCAGCCACAGAAATAAATAGGCGCAACCCACAAAAATGCCAATCCAGCCGGGCTGCCAATACTTAATGCTTACGACCACTCCGATCAGAAACAGCCCGAAGGCATACATCCGAAAATCAAGACCAAGGGCATAAGGCACAGAAAAGGGTAACCATGTAAACGGCAGGTAAGTAGGAGATAGATCATAGCCCCATTCGTTGATCACCAGATAAGGATTGATGCCGTGCCAAAACCGGTCCAACAGCACATAGATCTGTGGAATGATATCCGACTGGGATGGATCGGAATAGTCAACCGGGAATTTATGCCAGGCGGCCTGAATGACCGGAAGGGCGAGTAAAACCACAACAAATACCCAGGCGGCTATACTTACCCAGCCGGGCCGATATTTTCGCGGGGTCCTGGGGGCAGGAGCGGGAATGAATGACAGGATAAGCAGGACAGCACCTACCACGAAGGAGGCTATAAATAGGACTATTGAAGAAGTGTCCTGACCCCATCGATCCCGACATGACGTCAGCAGGCATACTTCTCCAAATACTCCCAGGAGTAGAAGCAAGGCCATCGCATACCACCACAATTGTCTTACGGATTGCTCCATCAAGGCGTACGTATGCGATCAAGATAAGACATATCGCCGATTTCGATTTGTGATTTTAGACCCAGTTTGGAAAAACGAATGAAACTACTCTCCTCTCTCTACATTGGCGGAGAGGAGCATCCGATTATTCTGGCAGAACGAGGTGCCGGCCTGAGTGATCAGGAATTGATGTGTAACAGCGGCTCACTAAAAGCATAAGTAAGCAAATCATACGTGGTCAGGATCCCACATAACGCCTTGTCATCATCAATGATCGGTATCGCCCTGAATAGATTTTCGCGAAATATGCCTACTGCAAGGGATATCGGATCTTCGAAGTGAAGGGTCATAACCTGTTTGGTCATCACTTCCTTGACCAGCAAAGAGGAAAGGAATTTCTTATTCAGGACTTCTTCGTATTCTCTGCGGAAAAGCGTAAAGTGATCGCACAATAAATTATAATCGTCCTTGCTCACGATCCCGACCACCTGGTTTTTTTGATCAATAACCGGCAAATGATGGATGTGGTTGGCACGAAAAACTTCACCTACTTTGTCCATCACGTCATCCGGATGCACCGCAATGACCTTGCTTGTCATGACTTCGGATATTTTCACATTGGCAACCATAGTTAAACTGGTTTTTAAATTTTGGACATTAGGTTTCTGAATACTCCTCGTTACTGAACGTTGTTGACTCGGCAAACGCAAAAGCCAATAAGTCGTGGTTGGTGATCAAGCCGACCAAAGCTCCGTCGTCTACAACAGGTAGTGCGTGTAATTTATTGGACAATATAATATCCGCCGCCAGTCCAACCGTATCTTCCGGCTCGATGACCAATGGACTGAGGGTCATAAACTCTCCAATCTGCATGGAAGAAAGCAACTTTTCATTATAGGACTTGCCCGATGTCATACTGGTCAGTTTATCAAGCAGTTTATGCATGTCTGTCTGGCTGACGATACCTACCAGTTTATTCCCCTGATCCACGACCGGTATGTGATGAATGTTGTGGGACCGGAATACATCTTCAACTTTCGAATACCTGTCATCCGAATGGACCGTTATCAAATTCGTGGTCATGATTGCAGCTACGGGAGTTTGCGGATTCATAATGTAAATTTTGTATTCCTAAGTTATTCAAGTCCTTCACAAGGCTAAATGATGACAATCAATAAATTGGCAAACCTGGGTCATAACCCAACACTTTTAACCGTCATTTTGGTGCTAATCCGAGATCGGATGCAACACCCGATAATTGGTTGTTTGACCTGCGACTTCTTCCAATATGCAGTAAATGAGCATCAAAGTCAATAGCCGCTCAATGCTTCACAGCGGCAAGGAACAGCATTATCCGTATCTTGGATGCTGCATCAAACCTGAAACCAAGTCGATGAAACAATGGGCAGCTAGTGGATTGTGTATTTGTCTGATCCTTTTATTCCCGTCCTGTCATCCTTCCGATCAAACGGATGATTCCGGACGTCTTCCTACTCCAAACGTCGTGCTGATCTACGCGGATGACCTGGGATATGGCGACCTGGCCTGTTATGGAGGTACCGGGGTCGCAACCCCCAATATCGATGCGCTAGCGCGCCAGGGCACCCGGTTTACGCGGGCTTATGCCAGTTCTGCGACCTGTACCCCATCGCGTTATTCCATGCTGACAGGTCGATATGCCTTCCGCACTCCGGGAACCGGCGTAGCTCCTGGAGATGCTTCCTTACTCATTGATACGTCCTATTTCACGCTGGCGGATGTCTTTCAACAGGCTGGCTACCATACCGGAATAGTCGGTAAATGGCATCTGGGCCTGGGTGGTCCTGATGGGCCTGACTGGAACGGTATCCTTCGCCCCGGGCCATTGGAACTTGGTTTTGACTACGCATTTCTTATTCCTGCGACCAACGACCGGGTGCCTTGTGTATTTGTCGAAGATCACGCCGTTGTCGGCCTGGATCCACACGATCCGATCCGCGTCAGTTACCGGGAAAAGGTTGGGGAGCAACCTACCGGTAAAGCGCATCCGGAATTGCTCCGCATGCACCCTTCCCATGGCCATGACCAGACCATCGTCAACGGCATCAGCCGTATCGGTTATATGACGGGGGGACAGGAAGCTTTATGGCGCGATGAAGATATCGGTGATACCCTGGTATCCAAATCGGTGCAATTCATCCGTGCCAACCACACCCAGCCCTTTTTTCTTTTTCTGTCTACCGTCGATGTTCACGTCCCGCGAACGCCCAATGAACGATTTGCCGGCACCTCCGGCATGGGTCCTCGCGGTGATGCCATTGCCGAACTCGACTGGATGGTCGGTCAGATCCGGTCGGAACTGGAACGCTATGGCATTCTGGATCAGACGCTGATCCTTTTCAGCAGTGACAATGGGCCGGTGACCGACGATGGCTATCAGGATCAATCCGATGAGTTGCTGGGTGACCATCAGCCCCGAGGCGGCTTGCGTGGTGGCAAATACAGTGCGCTTGAAGCCGGAACGCGTATTCCCTTCATCGCTTCCTGGCCGGGTCGGATTCCTGCTGATCAGACATCGAATGCGCTGATGAGCCAGGTGGACCTGGTGCGATCATTGGCCGCTTTGGTGGGCACGACCGTCCCGGAAGGGCAGGCAACCGATAGCGAAGAGCAGCTACCGGCACTGTTAGGCGACTCGGCTACCGGGCGTATCCAGCTGATCCAGGAAGCCATCCAGCACGTTTTAACTTATGTTGAAGGGGATTGGAAATACATTCCTCCGCACGATGGCCCAAGGATGGTGTCCTGGGGTGTAGCCAATGAGACCGGCTTCGATGCTTCCCCTCAGCTTTACCATTTAAGTAATGATCCCGGCGAACAATTCAATGTTGCCGATCAATATCCTGAGCAAGTAAAGGAAATGGCTGCCAAGCTGGAAGCCCTGATTGCTCAATCGCCGCAGGCTTCCCATTAAACCGGGTTTCGTGATTAAGGTTTCCAGGCTAAAGCCATGAGCTTTAGGTGTTTGGCCTCTGCTTCCCGAGGTTAAAGCCGTGGGACTATGGGGTGTTATGCCTTTGATACCTCTGCTACCTCTTTTACTTATGCTACCTCTTTTACTTGAAATGCTGATAATACAAAGTATTCGTCCGTACCCTCTTGCATAATTCATCAGGATGTTTGATATTAGCCGGATTTTTCGTCTAATTAATGCCGAATATTCCGACATATCAAAAATAGAACCTATGAACACAGAATTCATTCAAGAGAAGAGCTTTCATTTTACCCTTCATACATTGTCTTTTTGCCACGACCTGGCGCAGCACCAGGAGTACACCCTATCCCAAAAGCTCCTAGAGCAGCTGCAGCACATCCAGACCACCGTTCAGGAGGCCCTGGCCGCACGCCGGCCTTCTGAGCGCTGGATGCGCCGCATGAAAGCCGTCAAATTACTTCGCGAGACCACCGGATATCTGTCGGATACCCCGCGTGCCGCCGGGTTATTGGATGAAGGAAAAGCCTTTATGGAAATGTTGAATGTTGAGGGTTGAATGTTGAATGGAGGTGGTTATGCAAAAGAAAAACATTGTGCTCGAAAAAAGCTTTGCCTTTTCCCTGCAGGTCATCGGGTTATACAAAGTCATGCAGGGGAATAAGGAATATGTTATATCAAAACAACTACTGAAATGCGGAACCAGCATTGGGGCCAATATCCATGAAGCAGGTGCCGCCCAAACCAAAAAGGATTTCATCACTAAAATGGCAATAGCGTCTAAAGAAGCCAGGGAAACTCAATACTGGCTCCGGCTTCTCCAACAAAGCAACTTGGTTCAACTTGACATTCAATCCGTACTGGATAGTTCCGATGATCTGATAAACCTGCTAACCGCCATCGTAAAGACCGCACAAAACAACAGCGGTCGATGATTGCATCCACCATCAAACTTTTTAACTGCTAGAAAATGCAGAACAAACACTTATGGAGATGTTCAGCAAAGAATAGGGTATTTACTCCCATTCAACACTCAACCTTCAACATTCAACATTGTAATACGTGTATGTCAATTGCCACACCTATTATTCCCTCCGCTACGGCACTCTGTCGCCGGAGGACCTGGTCGCCACCGCCGCCGCCCAGGGAGTGACCGTAATGGCTCTGACTGACATCAACAATACCTCCTGCACCTTTGAATTCATCGCCGCATGCAAAAAACATGACATCAAGCCCGTAGCCGGTATCGAATTCCGGCGCGAACATCAATTTCTTTATGTGGGCCTGGCCCGCAACGAAGAAGGATGGCATAATCTCTGCGCCTTCCTTAGCGAGCACTCACTGGAAGACAAACCCTTACCCCAGGTCATGCCGCCCATAAAAGACGTCTTCATCATCTACCGTCGGCTGGCCAAACCCCTCGCAGACTTCTACGATTACGAATACCTCGGCGTACGCCCGGAAGAAGTCAATAAGCTCTACCGCTCCGACACCTCACAGCATCCCGACAAGCTGGTTGTCTTCCATCCCGTCACCTTCACCGACGAGGATGGCTTCCGGACACACAAGCTATTACGTTGCATCGACCGCAACATCGTCCTGGGGAAACTCACCCCACAGGATCATGCTCCCGCCACAGAAGTTTGGCTTACGCCGGACACGCTGCGCAAGGCCTTTCAGCAATATCCCCGGATCATCGCCAATACCGAACAAATGCTGGAGGCCTGCTCCATCGATATGACCTGCAGCCACCAGCACAATCGACGCGCTTTTACCGGACAAGCCGGCGGCGACCAAAAACTGCTCACCAAGCTGGCGCTTAATGGCTGCGAACGCCGTTATGGCCTTCACCACCGGCAAGCGCTGGAAAGAACCCAGAAAGAATTAAAAATAATCTTCCAGCTGGGCTTTGCCTCCTACTTCCTCATCACCTGGGATATCATCCGTTACGCCCACTCAGCCGGTTACCACCACGTAGGGCGAGGCAGTGGCGCCAACTCAATCGTCGCCTACTGCCTTTACATCACCGATGTAGACCCTTTAGAACTGGACCTGTACTTTGAGCGCTTCATCAACCCCCACCGCAGTTCGCCGCCCGACTTCGACATCGACTTCAGCTGGGATGAACGCGATGACGTCACCGACTACATCTTCAAGCGTTATGGCCGCGAACATACCGCCCTCCTGGCCACTTACAACACCTTCAAGGGCAAGTCCATCATCCGCGAGTTAGGCAAGGTATTTGGCCTGCCCAAAGCCGATATTGACACCATCGTCGACGAGCCATTGGCCTCCCACAAACACCACCCCTTTGCCCGCTACATCTTCAAGTACGGCAAGCGCATCGAAGGCTTTCCCAACTATCTATCCATCCACGCCGGCGGCATTCTGATCAGCGAACAACCCCTTTTCTACCACACCGCCCTGCAATTAATGCCCAAGGGCTTTCCCATCACCCATTTTGATATGTATGGTGCCGAAGACCGGGGCTACCACAAATACGACATCCTCAGCCAGCGCGGCCTCGGGCACATCAAGGATGCCGTCGAATTCATCCGAAAGAACCGGGGGCAAATTGTCGATATCCACGACGTTGCGACCATCAAGGAAGATGAGAAAGTACGCGCCCAGCTACGCTCCGGCCACTGCATCGGCTGCTTTTACATCGAATCGCCTGCCATGCGGGGCCTGTTGACCAAGCTCCAATGCGATAATTACGTCCATCTCGTCGCCGCCAGCTCCATCATCCGCCCCGGCGTAGCCAAATCCGGGATGATGCGTGAATACATCAAACGATTTCATGAACCGGACACCACCCAGTACCTGCACCCCGTCTTCGAAGAGCACCTGGGAGAGACTTTCGGAGTCATGGTCTACCAGGAAGATGTGATGAAGATCGTCCACCACTTCGCCGGCCTGGACCTGGATGAGTCGGATGTCTTGCGCCGCATCATGACCGGCAAGAAAAAAACCTCCGATACCTTCCGGCGACTGAAGGAAAAATTTTTCCGCAACTGCAAAACCCGCGGCTATCCCGACAGCCTCACCCAGGAAGTATGGCGTCAGGTGGAGAGCTTCAGCGGCTATTCGTTTTGCAAGGCGCACTCTGCCAGCTTTGCCGTGGAATCCTTCCAGAGCCTCTACCTGAAGACCTATTTCCCCCGGGAGTTTATGGTGGCTGTAATCAACAATTTCGGAGGCTTCTACCACACCGAACTCTACGTTCATGAAGCCCGTATGTATGGCGCCAACATCGAACCACCCTGTGTGAATCACTCCACTTACCTGACCACGATCTACGACAAAGACGTCTACCTCGGCTTCATCCACATCAGCTCGCTGGAACGGAGCATCGGCCAGCAGATCGTAGAAGAACGGCTCGAAAATGGTCCTTACCGCCATCTCGAGGATTTTGTCCGACGCATCGACATTGGCCGTGAACAACTAGAGCTGCTCATCCGCATCGGCGCCTTCCGCTTTACCGGTATGAACAAATACGAATTGATGTGGGAAAAAAATGCCGTCTATGCCCCGGAGCTGGCACACCAACCCGGGGTCCTGTTTGAAGAACCGGTGGATGACTATCAGTTGCCGGAACTGGCGGAGACCCGCTTCGAGCAGGCCTTCGACGAGATCGAGTTACTTGGCTTCCCGCTTTGCTCCCCTTTCGACCTGCTGCAGACACCTGACCGCGGCGATATCATGACCGCTCAAATGACCACGCACATCGGCAAAGAAGTATCGATGATCGGCTATTACGTAACCCGTAAAAACGTCACCACCGTCAATGGCAAGCTAATGAACTTCGGTACCTGGCTGGACAGCGAAGGACAATTTTTCGACACCACCCACTTCCCTCCCAGCCTGGCTCAATACCCCTTCCAGGGTCGCGGCTGCTACCGCATTACCGGCAAAATCGTTGAAGACTTTGACTTCCCGAGTATGGATGTCGTCAAAATGGAAAAACTGCCGTGGGTGAAGGATGAACGGTATTAGGGGAATAAGGTATGCAGTATGGGGGCGGGAAATCGGTAAAAAGATAGCCATGCCATTCATTTGGAAAATCAAAGGATTGGCCTGTTCAAAGTCATCCCTCAACGATGATATTGGGAAAAGGAGGAGATCATTCCTGAAGGGACTCGCTCGATTAATGCAGAATTCGTACCTTGAATTGAGTCATCATTCAGCGCCTGACCATTAATCCAAATTCAAATTGTTAATTCAATGAAACGCCGAACCTTTCTTCGCCACACTTCACTTGCTACGGCAGCAATTACAATGCCCTGGATCCGTCGCTTTCCGGATGATCGGAAAATTGGCATCGCGCTGCTGGGTCTGGGAAACTATGCCACCAACCTGCTGGCGCCTTCATTTGCCTTCACAGAACATTGTTATCTGGCCGGAGTGGTCACTGGCACGCCCTCCAAAGGCAAGGAGTGGATGGCCAAGTATAACCTCCCCGCATCCAATGTCTACAATTATGAAAATTTCGACGAGATACGAAATAACGATTCCATCCAGGCTGTGTATGTAGTTACACCGAATGCGCTTCATGCACCTTTTACCATCCGGGCCGCACAGGCAGGCAAACATGTGCTCTGTGAAAAACCCATGGAGGTATCGGTGGAGCGGGCGCAATCGATGATAGACGCCTGCGATGCCGCCGGAGTTAAGTTACAGATCGGCTACCGGTGTCAATACGACCCTACCCACCGAGAAATCATGCGGCTTGGCCAGGAGCGGATCGATGGCGCCGTCAAAGTGATTGATACGAATTTTTCATTTTATGGAGTCAATGGATCAAACTGGCGTTTCACGGATCCAAAGTTATCCGGTGGAGGACCCTTAATGGATATCGGCGTCTATTGTATGAATGCGGCCCGATACACGACTGGTGAGAACCCTGTTGCTATAACTGCTCAATCTTTCAAAACCATCCTGGATAAACTACCCGGCATGGAGGAGACCATAAGCTGGCAAATGGAATTCCCTTCGGGCGCCATGGCCAATTGTACCTCCAGTTATGTAGCAAATGCCAATTACATAAAAGTCCATGCCGAAAAAGGTGGCTTTGGCATCGAACCGGCTTTTAGCTACGACACCTCTTTGGCCTACCACGGCAGAGATCAGTTTTCACATCCTGAACACCACCAACAAGCGGCCCAAATGGATGCTTTTGCTCAGAATATACTGGAAAATACCCCCGTCCGAACGGATGGAAAAGAAGGGTGGCGGGATATGCGCGTTATTGAAACGATTTATGAGGCAGCCAGAACGGGTACCCGTATTAAGATAAATTGGTAACTGTAGCCGGGAAGCAAGTAGCAAGAAGAAGAGATGGAAAGGATGATGCGAACGATCAATCCACTTCCATCTCACTGATCTTATGCTGCTTGTAGACAGCCTTCATCACCTCATTGCGACGCTGTACCGAAGGCTTGGTGAAGTGCTTGCGATCACGCAACTTCTTCAGAATCCCTACACTCTGATACTTACGCTTGTAACGCTTCAGCGCCTTGTCAATGGATTCGTTGTCTTTAACTTCAATGATTAACATATACTACTCTGAATTAATCAAGATTTGAAAAAAGCGAGGCAAAATTATACCATTCCTTTGATATTTACAATAGGGTATTTTAGAATAAAACGTGCCAAAATCCGGACCCTCTTTTACCCCTTTCCACGTACATTTATCCACCAATTCAGCGATGATAAGTTATGCATGAAGATCAACTGGTTAGGTACCTGAAAGACAACTATAATCTGCAAGGTGAATGGCACCCACTGCCGGGCGAACTTGGACTTCATTTCCGGCTTATTACCTCCACGAATGATCATTATGTGGTTAAAGTCAATCAGGAACCGGAAGCCGGACCCTGGCTGGACCTCCAACATCGTGCTATGGACCACGTACATGGACGCATCCATACCTTTAATTTACCCTACGCAGTGCCGGATCTCCAGGGCTCAACATACCGGGAGATCCAGCCCGGCATGTGGTTGCAGGTCCTGGAATGGGTGCCGGGTCGACTTTACGCACATGTCAACCCACAGGGCCCTGAATTGCTCGCCGATGCCGGAACAAAACTTGCCGGTTTAACCGCTGCCCTGCAGGATTTTGATCACCCCCATGCACACCGTTTCCTTAAATGGAATATTGCTGAGATAGCCTGGACCAAACCCTACCAGGATCTATTTGCCGATCAGGAGCAGGTCAAAATCCGGGCATTGTACCACCGGTTTCAGTTGCTGGAGCCTACCTGGAGCACTTTGCGCAAGCAAGTGCTCTATCATGATGCTAACGATTACAACATCCTGGTTACCTCTGATCGCATTCATCCCACGATAGCAGGATTTATCGATTTTGGCGACATCATCTTTACACAGACCATCCACGACCTGGCGATAGCCTGTACCTATTTATTGATGGGGAAGCCAGACCCGCTGCATCAGGCTATACCATTGATCAAGGCGTATCACGAACAACATCCCCTGACCCAGGAGGAGGTGCATTGCCTCGCCGGATGTATCGGAGCCCGGTTAGTGATCAGCGCAACGGTAGCAGCCATAAATTTACAGGAGAACCCGGATAACACCTACCTGCAGGTGAGTCATCGGGGCGTGTGGGCAATGATTGATCATTGGATAGCATTCGATCCGGCCTATGCCGAAATGGTTTTTCGTCATGCCTGCGGATGGGAACCAAGCCCGAAAGGTTCCGCTTATGCAGCGTGGATAGCCCGCAAATCTGGCTTTAAGCCGGTCATTCATGCAAACTGGGAAATGCAGGGTGTCCACTTGGATCTGGGATTAGCCGGTACCTCTTTAGGGCATTTTGAAGAATACACGGATTTGGACACCTTCGACAAAAAGGTTCGTCAAATGCTTGGGGATACCCCAGGCACCATTGGCTATGGCGGTTATTGCGAGATCCGGCCTTTCTACACCTCGGACCATTTCCGGGATATGGGAGCGGATGGTCCACGTTGGCGCACTCAGCATCTGGGGCTTGATTTGTGGTCTCCAGCCGGTGAAGCTGTTTACGCTCCTCTGGATGGTATCGTCCATAGCTTGCAGGATAACCAGGGCGATCGCAATTATGGAACAACTATAATTCTGGAACACCAGTCCGGTGATCTGGTTTTCTATACGTTATACGGGCATTTATCACGAAGCGCCCTAGCCCAACTACAGCCAGGCCAACCGGTTGCAGCCGGAGAATGCATTGCCCGCACCGGAACTATGGAGGAAAACGGAGGTTGGCCGCCGCACCTTCATTTCCAGGTCATCCTTGACCTCCACGGATGGACGGGAGACTTCCCTGGCGTTGCTTATGCCAATCAAATAACCATCTGGAGCAGCAATTGCCCGGACCCGCTGGCATGGATTCCTCCGCTTGCCTCATTGGAAGCCGGACGGCAGAAACAGCTACAGCCCGGCCTGACCGAATTGATGTATCGGAGGAAAAATGTCCTTGGGCCAAATCTCAGCCTTTCCTACCGACAACCTTTGCACATGCTGCGTGGTGAAATGAGCTATCTGATAGCCGGTGATGGCAGAAAATACCTCGATACTGTCAACAATGTGGCTCATGTAGGCCATGAGCATCCACGTGTGGTACGTGCCGGGCAAAAACAAATGGCTTTATTAAACACCAATACCCGCTACCTGCATCCGACAATCATTGAGTGCGCGGAGTACCTGCTCGCCAAAGCGCCCCGGCATCTTGAAGTGTGCTACTTTGTTAATTCCGGCAGTGAAGCAAATGAACTAGCCATGCGCATGGCACGGACCATCACCGGTCGTCCGCGAATGGCTGCACTGGAGATGGGTTATCATGGAAATACGCAGGCATGTGTGGATGTCAGTTCCTACAAATTCAACCGTAAAGGTGGAAAGGGACAACCGGAGTACACTTTGTTGCTCCCGCGTCCAGACCCCTATCGTGGCATCCTTGCCGGACATCCGGGCAGCAACCGGACCTATGCCCGGGATGCCGTGGATCGCATCCGTCTCTGGCAGCAACAAGACATAACTCCCGCTGCGTTGATTGCGGAAACCATTATGAGTTGCGGCGGGCAGATCGTTGCTCCGGAAGATTATTTCTCGTCTGTGCATACCGCCTTACAGCAGGCCGGAATACTCTACATAGCCGATGAAGTACAACATGGTTTAGGCCGGATTGGAAGTCATCTCTTTGCCTTTGAGAAATACGATGTCAAGCCGGACATTGTCACCATAGGCAAGCCTTTTGGCAACGGACATCCGCTAGGAGCTGTCCTGACCACCCGGACAGTGGCGGAAGCATTTCATAATGGTATGGAGTACTTCAATACATTTGGCGGCAACCCGGTATCTGCCAGGATAGGTCTGGAGGTTCTTCGTATCCTGGATGACGAAAACTTACCAGCACATGCTTCTCAAATGGGTATTTACCTTAAAAAAGGACTTGCAGATCTGGCGTCAAATCATCCCATCATTGGGGATGTACGCGGTGAAGGGTTATTCCTGGGGTTTGAGCTGGTCAAAGACTCCGGATCCAAAATTCCAGCGACCGAAGCCGCAGGTTATCTGGTCAACCGAATGCGCACATTAGGTGTATTAATGAGTACGGACGGCCCGGATGACAATGTCATCAAGATCAAACCACCCATGTGCATCACCCGGGATCAGATAGATATTAGCCTGGAATTAATAGGTCGTGTGCTGAATGAAGATGCCATGCAAATCGGATAAATGGAAGCAGGAAGCAGGAATTTTGGAAATTCAAAGCCCTGTTATCCAGTCGACTAGTCCATCAATTTCAGATCCGCTTCCCTTTTGGCTCTAAATTCGGAATTAGCCTTCCACTGCGGCATCTCCTGTCCATCTGCCAAACGGATTCCAATATTGAAGAAAAGCTGCATATCCTGCTGAATACCCCGCAGATCCCAGGTTGCTTTGTCGTATTCGTCCTGGGGTTTGTGATAGCGATTTGCCGTATAGTCCTTCTGTTTTTCCATGGCATATTCCTTGCCTTTTTCAGCATGGTCATATCCACCTTGTGCAAACAAAGCAGGCACACCCACCTTGGCAAAATTGAAATGATCGGAACGGTAGAAATATCCTTTTTCAGGTTCCTGTTCCCCCAGTATGTAGCGACCCTGTTTTACTGCCTCTTCTTTGGCGATGTCATCCATATCTGACTGGCCCAGACCGGTGATCGTTAGGTCCTTCATAGGACCATTGGGATTCAGGCCGTCCATATTGATGTCCGCGATGGTACGGGGAATCGGATAGATCGGATGCTCTGCATAATATTGTGATCCCAGCAGACCCTGCTCTTCACCGGTGACAAATAAAAAGATCACCGACCGGTCCGGCGCTTTAGGCAATTTGGTAAATGCTTTGGCGATGGCCAGCAATCCGGCCGTCCCTGATCCGTTGTCAAGAGCGCCATTGTAAATACTATCGCCATCGACAACTTTTCCAATACCAAAGTGGTCCCAGTGGGCAGAATACAGGATGTATTCGTCAGGATGCGAACTGCCTGTTATTTTCCCGACTACATTTCGGGATTCATCATACTTGAAGGTATTTTCAAGAGAAGTGGAAACGGTCATTCCCAAAGACTGGGGTTTAAAATCCGGTTTACGGGCGTTTTGAATAAGCTGGGCAAAATCGAGTCCGGCCGCTTCCATAATACGCTTGGCTGCATCCAGAGTGATCCAGGATTCGATAGCACATTTGTCTGCATTTTTGTTTGTCGATTGCAATCCAAGCCGGGCGCCAGACCATCCGCTTTGTACCACAAACCAGGGATAACCGGCCATATTGGTCTCATGAATGATGATGACAGCATCGGCACCCTGACGCGCTCCTTCTTCGTATTTATAGGTCCAGCGTCCGTAATAGGTCATGGTATTCCCCTTAAAATATACGCTGTCATCCTGGCGGAATCCTGGATCATTAACCAATACCAGTGCTGTTTTTCCGTGCATGTCCATACCAGCATAGTCGTTTTTGCCGTATTCGGGCGCTACAATTCCATAACCACAGAAAACCAGCTCCGATCCGTTCAGGGTAATTTTTTCTTCTTCCCGCTGGGTTGTAGCGACAAAATCTTTGTCCAGCTGAAGATCAATCGCAGCACCCTGCCCCGAAATTTTCATTTCTTCAGCTGGATGTCCGGTGATTTCAACCATGGGCACCTTTTGATAATAAGAATCACCATTACCGGGTTCTATACCCATGTCCTGCATTTCATTTTTCAGGTAGTCCACGGTCAGTTCTTCTCCTTTCGTAAAAGGTTTCCTACCCTGCAAACTATCCGAAGCCAGGACGGACAGGTATTGGTCAAAATCAGAAGATTCTACAGTGACAGGTTGCTGTGTGGTCTGGCAAGCCACCAGTGCAGCCAGCACTAAAAAATAAGGAAAACGCATTAAATAAAATTTTATAAGGTGCTAAATATTTATATGCTGCAGGGATCAGGTGTATGCCTTTTGATCGCTCGATTTGCGCTAAGTTTTCATGGCAACAACTCACTTAGTAACCTGACTCTCGCAAATACAGTTCACCATTTCTACGAAGAGCCCTTAAGTCTGCAACATTTTTGGATGAACACTTCGTGAATGGCTATGGCTTACCTCCGCCATCAACTCCCTTCAAGCCTTCTTTCGCAAGTGCCTGATTAATGGCCGGTAATTCTTTATTGATGACCATCTGCAATTTGTCCAAGTGGCCAGCCAACTCCGCCGATAATTCGTTAAAAACCTGGTAAGCGGCTGCCGTCGGTTTGGCATCACCGGTCTCCACACTCCGGCGCAAGGAAGCCAACCGGTTGTTGAGCTTAATCGGGAAATTCAGAGGATCCTGATTGCTTTGATTCCGGACCTGATATAAATCTTCCTCGATGGGCTTCATCTCGTCCAACAGGGATTGCATTTGCTTTTTCAAATCATCCGATTTGACTTGTATCATCCGATCCTGGATCTGTTTACGGATTTGCCGGATCCGGATTACAGCTTCATTTGCGGCACTGGTCTTGTCCCGGATCTGCATGGCCAGTTCAAATTGTTGTTGCAGGTCCTCGGCAGTAACTCCTTCAAGATTGGGGTCCATCTTGATGGCAAAATTTTTCTTTTCCTGATGGTCTCCTACCGTAATGCGTACCTGATAATCTCCAAGCGGTGCGCCGGGCCCAACCTGTGGTCTGCCGCTCCAGATAATCATTCCATCAAAAGTAGTCGCCCCCGGATAATTCAGATCCCAGGTGAACGCATTAATGCCAGCCTTAGTGGTCGGTTTTGCCGGACCACTGCGCATGTACCATGGAACATTGCTATTGGATTTGTCTTCAGGTTGTTTTCCGGTGTACGATTGGATCAAATTACCATGCGCATCGAGAATTTCGATGGTTACACTGTCCGCTTGTTTAGGCAGGTAATACTGGATGGCAGCGTTATAGACACTGCGGATGGCATCAGAGGGCTGGAATAATGTGACCGGATCAGCCATCACTGCCGCACTTACTTCCCTTAAGGGATTGATATCATCCAGGATCCAAAATCCGCGTCCATGAGTTCCTAAGACAACGTCGTCATTTTTAACGACCAGATCACGTATCGGCGTGTCCGGCAGGTTAAGCTGGATGGGCTGCCAATGATCACCATGATCAAAAGAAACGTAGACGCCATGTTCCGTACCTAAAAAAAGCAAACCCGGGCGCACCAGGTCTTCGCGAACGGCACGGGCAAAATGGCCGGATTTAATCCCGGTAATTATTTTGGTCCAGGTTTTTCCGTAATCGGTTGTGCGAAAGACATAAGGTTCCCGGTCATCTACCTGATACCGGTTTGCTGCTACATAAGCCGTACCGGGTTCATGATGAGAGGCTTCGATAATACTTACCCGCGAGAATTTTGGCAAATCCCTGGGCGTAATATCGGTCCACTTTTTCCCTCCGTCGCGGGTGATCTGGATTTTGCCATCATCAGAACCAGCCCAGATGGTATTTTTATCAAAATAAGATGGTGCCAGTGCAAATACCGTAGCATAAATCTCAGGACCGTTCATGTCATTGGTGATAATACCACCCGTTTCGCCCAGTGTTTCCGGGTCAGCATAGGTAAGGTCCGGGCTGATTTTCTCCCAGGTTTGACCGTCATCCGTCGTTTTCCAGACATGCTGGGAACAGGTATACATAATGGTGGGATCCTGCGGGCTGAAGACAATTGGAAACGTCCATTGCCATCTTTCTGGCAGCGCACTGGATGGTTCTCCCGAGAAAAATCTTGGATAAACCTGGATATCACGTACCTGACCGGTTTTGCGATTATAGCGGGTCAGCAAAGCGCCCTGACTACCGGCGTAAAACACATCCGGGTCGGTCGGGGACTGGGCAATATAACCGCTTTCTCCGCCTCCTACGGCATAATACCAGCCGTGGTTTGGACCGCGCGCCTGCATATGGTCCCATCCGTCACTTGGGATAGCCAGTGTGCTGTTATCTTGCTGTGCTCCTGCCACATGGTAAGGAACATCACTGGTAGCCATAACATGGTAAACCTGGGTCGTACAATAATCTTCTTCCGTCCAGGTGTTGCCCCCGTTGAGACTCACTACACCACCACCATCATTTCCGCTGATCATGCGCTGGGGATCATTGGGATCGATCCAGAGATCGTGATTATCACCATGAGGTGGGTTGATCGTGATGTCAAAATTTTTTCCTCCATCGGTTGATTTAAAGAATCCGACATTAAGGCAGTAGACGACATCTTTATCCCATGGATCGGCATAGATCCGAGAATAATAAAAGGCCCGCTGACGCAGTTTTCGCTCTTCATTGGTACGCTTCCAGGTCCACCCGCCGTCGTCAGAACGGAACACACCTCCTTGGTTGGCTTCTACGATGGCGTAGAGCCGGTTGGGATCCGCCGGTGATACCGTAATACCAATCTTACCCAGGGGGCCTTCGGGCATGCCCGGATTTTTGGTAAGCTCAATCCAGTTTTCTCCCCCATCGACCGATTTCCATAATTTGCAAAAGGGTCCACCGCCCCACATTTTCCAGGCTTTCCGGTAGACCTGCCAGGTTGAAGCGTACAGCACATTGGGATTAGTGCGATCGATGATCAGGTCTGCTGCTCCAGCATTTGGGCTTTCATACAGTACTTTTTTCCAGGTATTGCCCCCATCGATGGATTTGAATACCCCTCTTTCTTCATTGTCTCCGTAAGGATGGCCCAGGGCTGCGACGTAGACGATGTTCGGATTCGTCGGATGAACACGAATACGTGAAATGGCTTGTGTTTCTGCCAAACCCATATGGTGCCAGCGCTTACCTCCGTCCGTTGATTTATAAACTCCGTCACCCTGAGTAATACTACCGCGCAACTCTGTTTCACCCATGCCAATGTATACGATGTCCGGGTTGGTCTCAGCCACCGCAACTGCACCTACCGAAGAACTGGTCAGTTGGCCATCCGTCACCGGAGCCCATTCATTACCACCATCCGTCGTTTTCCACAACCCGCCTCCGGTAGCGCCAAAGTAATACTCATTAGGGCGACCCGGTGAACCCGACACCCCCAGGCAGCGACCACCCCGTTCAGGGCCAATGTTGCGCCATTTGAGGTTGTCGTAGTAGTTTTCCGGAACCTGAGCCTGGAGCATAGGGATAGCCAATACTATGGATAGTATCCAGGAGAAACTTTGTTTGCGCATGTTTACCGTTTTTTGCATCCGTAAGAGACGCTCAATTTAGAAAACTTTCAAAGCATTTTCCCTGTATTAAGGCTATATCCGGATACCCTTTGGCCTCCAATGTGCATTAAATCACCAAAAATCTATGGGGATAAAAAAATCGAAGCTGCCAACCCCGTTAACGGAAGCCGTCTTATCAGATCCGGTGCTGTTTGTAAGGATAAGCCGGTGCTGCTTCCTTGAGCGTCATATAGTCTTCTGCCGATAGCTTATACTCCAAAGAAGCAAGCATGCCCTTGAGTTGTTTTTCCGTACGCACCCCAACCATGGCTACATCCACCTCCGGTCGTTTCAGGACAAAGTTTAATGCAACCATTTCCGGAGAGACCGATCCTGCTACCTTTCTGATTTTTTCCTGTACGAAAGAAACCATTTCAGCATTTCGTTCCAGATAGTCCTTAGCCGGTTTGTCCACGAGTAAACCCTGAGCAAGGGTTCCGCGTAGTAAAATGCCCACTTCTTCCTTTGTCAACAGGGGTAAGATCTGTTCTTCCGGCCTCCGGTCCAATAAACTGTACTGGACCATGACACTTGCCAGATTGGCGTTTTTGACCCACCACTGGATGACTGTAGGCCGGATCGAGGAAATACCATAATGCCGGATCAACCCTTCAGATTGCAGCAGCGTCATCGCTTCCAGACTCTCATCCAGAGGATCTTCCATGGTGCCTCCGTGCATCTGATACAGATCTATGTGATCGGTCTTCAAACGCCTCAGGCTTTGCTTTATCGCTTTGACGATGTATTCTTTACGGGGATTCCAGGACCAGCTCCCATCGGGTTTCCATTCATTACCTACCTTGGTACAGAGAAAAACAGCATCCCGTCGGTCCTGGATGGCTTTGCCGACCAGCTCCTCATTTTTTCCCTGCTGGTACAGATCCGCCGTATCCAGTACATTAATTCCGGCATCCATTGCAAGATGGATTAACCGGATTGCTTCCTTCTCATCATCCACCGGAAGAGACATGCAACCGAGGCCAATCTCGCTGAGCATGTGGTCCGTTTTTCCCAGTTTGCGAAACTTCATTGTTGATTCTGGTTTGTTTTATCCAACCGTTTCGCGGCCTCTTCAAGCGTATACTCTGCATCAGCCAATAACTTATCGATGCGATCACAGAGATCGATGGCCTGTTTAACCGTACCCAACGGGTTGATCAAATTCATATGTGACTCGGATGCCAACCGTCGTGCCAATTCGGAGTTTTGCTGGGCTTCTTTTAATCCATCTGCTCCTGCGCGGGATACCAGTCTCTGTCGTTGAGTCTCAATGGAATCCATCCGTGGCTGGAAGGTAGCCAACTGCTGTAAAAACCTGGGATTAGCTTCTGCGATAGCTTCTTCCATCTTGACCATTCTGGCGCTTTTATCATGCAATGCTTTCGCTTGAGCCATCGTACCCTCGGCGGCTGTTGTTGTCTCGGCAATGATGCGATAGAAATTTTCATATTTGGACGCCAATAATTTATTGCGCTCGATGATTTGGTGCCAATTTTGCTCTGGCTCTGATTCCTGGTGGCAAGCTATTATCCATCCAAAAAGGAATGGGATAAAAACCAGATATTTGAAGTTACTCCATGTCCTCATGCGTCAAAAAATAGCATTTAGCTGGCAAAATATGGCTTTTCACGGTCAAAGATTAAGTAATCCCGCATTGGATAAGTAGTTAGTGTGTATAGAATACCTAATTTTGTATTTATGCATTGCGTGTGCCTAAATCTCTCTAGAGAACTCGAATGAAAATAGTAATTGCCGGAGCCGGCGATATAGGCTTCCACCTAGCCAAATTGCTTTCTGCTGAAAAACAGGACATCATATTGATCGACACCAACCAGGAGGTGCTGGATTACGCCCAATCCCATCTGGATGTGATGACTATCCGTGGAGATTCAGCATCCCTTGAAGTGTTACGAAGAGCAGAAATAGCTAAAGCCAACCTGTTTCTTGGTGTAACTACCTCCGAAAAGAACAACATTTTCAGTGCTATTCTGGCCAAAAAAATGGGGGCCGGTCAAACCATTGCCCGGGTCAATAATCCGGAATTCCTTGCTGAAGAAGAAAAGAACAATTTTGCCGAGCTCGGCATCGACTCGCTGATCTCGCCCTTACAACTTGCGGCTAAAGAGATTTACCGGTTGATCAAACAAGAGCGCGTCACGGATATTTTCGACTTCGAAGACGGGAAGATTTCATTGGTAGGTCTTACCCTGGATGACCACTCCAATTTTTTAAACCGGACCATCCGCGATGTTTTCCCCGTTGCTGCAAATGGGAACGGCAATGCCAATGTCTGTAAACCCATCGCCATATTACGGGGAAATCAGACCTTTCTACCACACGAGACCACCTTCCTGCGACAAAACGACCACCTGTACTTTATTACCAAAAAGCACCAGATTGATGGGGTGGTAAACATGGCAGGCAAGGAGAAAAGAAAAATCCGTAACGTCATGATCATCGGCGGCGGCAATATGGCATTAAGTACCGCTGAATTGTTAGAGGACGAATACAATGTGACCATCGTCGAAAAAGATAAAGAAGCATGCAAAGACCTTATCGAACGATTGCATCACAGTCTGGTTATCCAGGGTGACTTTACTAATTTCGAGTTGCTGAAGGAAGAGGGCCTGAGCTCTATGGATGTGTTCATCGCCCTGACCGGAAACACCGAAACCAATATCCTGAGCAGCCTGGTTGCAAAAAACTGTGGCGTAGGCAAGACGATAGCCCAGGTCGAAAACATCGAATACACCCACATCTCGCAAAATATCGGAATCGACACCCTGATAAATAAAAAACTGATTGCTGCTAACAATATCTTCCGGTATGTTCGCAAAGGCCATGTGGAAGCCATCACCAGTTTGCACGGAGTGGATGCGGAGGTCATTGAATTCCTGGTTACCAAAAGCAACCGGCTGACCAAAAAACCATTACGTGATCTGCACTTACCGGAATCCGCTTTGGTAGCCGGAGTGATTCGAGGTGATGAAAGCATGCTGGTTGATGAAGAGTTTCAACTTCAGATTGGCGATAAAGTCATCATTTTTACGTTACCTGAGGCCATCGGAAAGGTGGAAAAACTATTCCACTGATTATGATCCAATTCCTGTCCATTTCCCGTGTGCTGGGCGTCCTGCTGATCATATTCGGACTGATGATGGCAACGAGTATCGGGTTCTCCCTTTACTTTAACAGTGGAGATATTTTACCCATTTTACAAGCCAGCGGTATTACGGTCAGCTCCGGGTTGCTGATGTTTTTTATTGGCCTTCAGCGAAAAGTGCACATTGGCAAGCGGGAAGGATATCTTATCGTGGCCCTGGGTTGGCTTTTCATGACATTTTTCGGCATGTTGCCGTTCATCATCAGTGGTGTTATCCCCGGAATTACCAATGCATTTTTTGAAACGATCTCCGGATTAACCACCACCGGAGCATCCATCCTGGACGATATTGAAGCCGTCCCCAAAGGGATCCTGTTCTGGCGTTCACTGACGCAATGGATTGGCGGTATGGGGATTATCGTACTGACTGTGGCACTGTTACCCCTTCTGGGAATTGGCGGGATCGAATTGTTTGTTGCCGAAGTGCCGGGACCTACATCGGACAAAATACATCCGCGGATCGTTGAGACTGCCCGGTCCTTGTGGTTGGTCTATGTAATTCTGACCGGAGCCTGCACCGGCTTGCTTATGATTGCCGGGATGAGCTTTTACGATGCGATCAATCATGCATTTACGACGATGGCTACCGGCGGATTTTCAACCAAGAATGCCAGCATCGCCTACTACACCAGTCCGCTAATTCAATACATCCTCATCTTCTTTATGTTTCTTGCCGGAACCAACTACAATCTGTTGTACTTCGGGATTCGCGGTAAGCTCAGGACGATGTGGCGCAGCGACGAATTCAAGGTTTATTCGTTGTTTATCGTAGGCGTATCCATCATCCTTGCTGCTTTTGTCTTTTTTATTGTTCACGAACCTGTCGAGAAGGTTTTTCGTGATGTCCTTTTCCAGGTGGTTTCCATCATTACCACAACCGGATTTGTCACAGCTGACTATACCCAGTGGTCGGTAGCCATTACCATGTTCTTTTTTATTTTGATGTTTTTGGGCGGAAGTGCCGGATCAACCAGCGGTGGCATAAAATTTATTCGTCACATCGTATTTCTGAAAAACTCATTCCTCGAATTTAAACGGTTATTGCACCCCCGTGCTTTGATACGGGTAAAAATCGACCACCAGATCGTAGCGCCCCGCGTACTGACCCACATCCTGGTCTTCTTGCTGATCTATCTTTTGGTTTTTCTCAGCGGATCTGTTGTGGTTGCCTTTCTGGGCATGGACTTCATTTCTGCTATTGGAGCGGTTGCAACCTGCCTGGCGAATGTAGGTCCTGGAATAGGTACGGTAGGCCCGGTAAATAACTTTGCGGCCGTACCCGATGCAGCCAAATGGTTTCTAAGCTTTCTGATGCTGTTAGGACGCCTGGAGCTTTTTACCATTTTGCTTCTCTTCACGCCATATTTCTGGAAATCCAATTAAGTTACCTGCTATTTGAACAATTCATTGATGTCATCCGGGTGATGCAGGGGTTTGATGTTTTCAGGAATCCGGATCGCTTCCAACACCTCATGAATGCACGCAATACCAATTTTTTGCTTTGGAAATGCGGCGGACAAGGAATCGATATAAACTTGTAAATCCTCTTGTTTACGCTGGGTGATCAGAAAAGTAACCAGATAGGCCGGCTCCAGCTTGTTGACGGCATTCTGCACGACACTGACCGGTGCATTGGAACCTAACAGAACGGTCGGAATGTGCTTACTTCTTAGCAAATAAGTCGTTACCAATAATCCAATCTCATGGTATTCGTCCTGGGGCAGGAACAATACGACACCCTGGGAATCCCAGGGCTGGACCGGGAGTTTATCCAGTTCCACCAGAATCTTTTGCCGGATAATTGCTGAGACAAAGTGTTCTTGCGCAGGTGAAATCTCTTCGGTTCGCCACATCATACCGACCCGGTGGAGCAGCGGATAAATGATTTCCTTGAACGTAACGGCAATACCAAGGCGTCGAAAACAAGACTCGATGATCTTTCGAATACCATTCTCATCAAACGCGAACATAGCAGCGATGATCCCATTGATAGGTATCGCGTAGGCATTATCGTCGTGTTTAT
Organism: Lewinellaceae bacterium; assembly: GCA_020636355.1. Taxonomy (GTDB): domain Bacteria; phylum Bacteroidota; class Bacteroidia; order Chitinophagales; family Saprospiraceae; genus JAGQXC01. Next base: position 255,610 of record JACJYB010000008.1, read on the forward strand.
GGAGACATTTTTCCGTCTCGGTTAAAAGCCGCTTTTTATCCAATCGGCTCACATTACTGATTTTCCATCCGCTCTCCAATAAGGTGGCGATGTTCAGTAATTTGATCAATTGGTGGTCATCGTAATAGCGAATATTACTTTCTGTCCGAGAAGGCTCCAATAGATTGTACCGCTTCTCCCAGATCCGTATGGTGTGTGCTTTAATGCCGGAATAGACTTCCAGATCCTTGATGCTGTAGAAATTCACGGCTTTGTTTAATTTTCATCAATAGTAGCTTAAACAAAACCCGATCAAAAAGGATGCAGAAAGAGGCAAAAAACTAGCCCGTCCTTAGGACAATTCTGCTCCGACCTTCATAAGCAGTGCCTTACTGGCACGCACACCATCCGCTTCACTCAGCACATTGCCCTCGTATTCGATCCCGACAAAACCTTTATAACCGGCATCTTTGACAATTTTCATCATCCGGAGATAATCCGTCTCCGTTTCATTACCGCTGGCATCAAAAGCATGAGTCTTGGCGCTTACTGCTTTAGCAAAGGGCATCATTTCTGAGACTCCTTGGTACCGGTCGTACATATCTTCACAGGTCATTTTGCCATTTTCATAAGTGCCTTTCAGGCAGAAATTACCGAAATCCGGTAAGGTGCCGCAGTTAGGCATATCGATTTGTTTCATGACGTCTGTCAGCCATTTCCCATTGGAAGAATACCCGCCGTGATTCTCGACGATGACATTGAGATCATAGTCTTTAGCAAATCCTGCCAATGACCCCAGACCATCAATCGCTGCCGAAGCAACCTCTGCTGCGGTACCTTCGCCATAGGCATTGACGCGAATGGAGTGACAACCCAGGAATTTAGCCGCTTCAACCCACTTGTAGTGATTTTCGACCGCTGTCTTACGTTGGCTTTCATTCGTATCGCCCAATCCACCTTCACCATCACACATGATTAAAAGGGACCTGACGCCTTCGCCCTCCGCACGCATTTTCATTTCTTTCAGATAATCCATGTCCTTGGCCTTGTCTTTAAAGAACTGATTGACGTATTCGACCCCTTCAATTCCATATTGCTGCTTGGCAATCTTGGCAAAATCCAGATGGTCGATCTCTTTGGCGAACAGGGCTTTGTGAAAAGACCATTCGGCCAATGAAATTTTAAAAAAGAGATCTTTTTCCATGTTCATCACAGATGGTGCAATCATCATACCGGCTCCATAAATGGCGCTATTTTGCAGAAATTTTCTTCTTTTCATTAGGACTTGATCATTTATTATGAATGAAAATTACATTTTTTCAAGGAATGGACCGACGCCTTTATTCACTGAACTGTCTTCTCCGGTCTTCCACCATACCCATCAGCATCCAGCGGGCCGCCGCAGGATTGGTTGCTAATGGGATGTTATGTACATCACACAGACGCATCAACATTTGTACGTCCGGTTCGTGAGGATGCTTGTCAAGCGGATCACGAAAGAACAACACACAATCGATTTGACTGGTGGCAACCATCGCTGCAATTTGAGCATCACCCCCTAAAGGACCCGATAACAACCGTTCTACTTCAATGCCGGCATCTTCGATATGCTTGCCGGTCGTACCGGTTGCGCATAATTTAAACCCTTCAAATAAAGTACGGTTCTGGAGGATGAAGGAAACCATTTCCGGCTTCTTGCCATCATGGGCAATCAGGGCGATGCGTATTTCTTCAAGTAAGTTCATTAGGATTCATTTTTAAATAAACCCCGGCCGGGGTAAAATGATTTGTCTCCTTCCGGAATTACCGTTGCGCTGTAAGCGCCGCTAAAGATACAATTGACAACCTAATGAACGAAAATGCCCCAGGGAGAATTCCGTCCGTCAGAACGAGAGAACGCAAAAAATAAATTATTCGTAACGAAGAGATTCGATAGGATCCAGCCGGGAAGCCTTAAGTGCCGGATAAAGACCTGATAACAATCCGACCAGAAAACAGAGGAAAATGGCCAATATGATCCAGTTCCATGGAATTATAAACGGCCCTTTAATGATTGCACTGACAGCAAATCCGATCAGAATTCCCAAGAACGCGGCCAGAACCCCTCCTATCTGACAAATGACCACCGCTTCGGTAAGGAACTGGGTCAGGATACTGCGTTGGGTGGCACCGACAGCTTTAATGATCCCGATTTCTTTGGTTCGCTCCGTTACCGAGACCAGCATGATGTTCATCAAACCTATCGCCGCACCCAACAGGGTTATGATGGCAATGAAAATGACGCCCCATCGAATGGTTGCCGTATTCTCCTTGATAATATCGATCAAACCATCGCTCTTGGTGATCTCAAAGTCATTTTCCTGAGTAGCCCTGAGTTTCCGCAGGTTACGCATTAAGCCGGTAGCCATGGACACCGCTTCATCAATTTCGGTTGAATTGTTGACCGAAACGTTGACGTTATAATTGGATTCCAGGGTGCCGTACTGACTCTTGGCATTCATAAGCGGGATCAGAATGATCCGGTCACTGCGTTGGTTCATGCTCGACCCTTTCGAGGCCAGCACCCCTACTACCTTATATTTGACATTGCCGATGGAAATGGATGTATTCAGGGCAGCGTTTGCATTTCCTTTGTAGAGTTTATTGACCAGATCACTGCCGATAATGGCCCGGTTGTTACCATATTCCACCTCCTGTGTAGAAAAGTTCCGACCCGAGGCAAAATCGTATTTCACTGTTGCCAGGTAATTTTCATCGATGCCCATTACCTGAACGGTCGGAGTGGTCTTTTCATCCTGAAAACGGACCGTGGCATTTCCCGTGCATTGTAAGGATATTGCTACCGATGCGGCAAATTCAAAACGGTCTTTAAAATCAATCGCCTGATCGTATTTTATGGGCTCACCCCGTTTGCGCATCCTTCCTCCATCACTGGTTTGGATAACCTGAGATGATGGTTCGATGCTAAAGGAGTTAGCTCCTAAACGAGAAAAGTTGTCACTCAACGAAAAGATCAGAATATCCAACGAAGTCAGTATGGCTACCAATGCCATGACACCAACTGCAATGATCAGGATGGTCAGTGAAGCGCGGCCTTTATTGGCTCTTAAATTGCGCAATGCAATCTGTATGTTTTCGATCCACAACATCGCCTGCTAATGTAAGGTATGTCGATTGGACACGGTACAGTATTCGATCAATGCGAACGAATCCTAGATCAAAGGAAGATTAACGATGAACGGTGAGAGCTATGATAAAGAAACCTTGCGGTTGAGGCCTTTGATCATTTCGACGAAAGTGGGTAATGCCCTGAACGGAGTAAATCCCAAAATAGAAAGTGCGCACATGGATATTTTCGTTCAATCCGGCGACTTAAATTTGCTCAGTAGACGGTTGAATCCGGTAACCCCACATACCATAAAGAAATACGGAAACGAAACAAATGGCCGGTATGATGAAGGCGGTTTGAATGTTTCCATGGTCAGCAATCAAGCCTACTATCGGAGGCAGTATGGCGCCTCCCACAATAGCCATAATGATCAACGATGATCCAAATTTGGTCTGAGCATGTAAATCCTTAACCCCGAGTGCAAAGATGGTCGGAAACATAATGGACATAAAGAAGTTAATGCTCAATACCGATATGACCGCCGCCAAACCATCCAACACCACGCCACCAAGGGCAAGAAGCACTGCGATGAGTCCGTACACAGCCAGCAAACGCTGGGGCTTGACGTAATTCATGATGAACGTACCCAAAAACCGTCCGATGACAAACAATAAAGTACCAGACGCCAGATAGATCTTGGATGCATCCTCCTTGCTTACTCCAGGCAACAAGGCCGTCACATAGTTGATGGTGATCCCCCAAATGGATGCCTGCGCTCCTACGTAGAGCAACTGAGCCAGGACAGCAAAGGTCAGATGGCGCTTCTTGAATATGGCCATATCAAAGCGCATTTTTTCACCTTTATCCGGTTCGGGCATTGCCGTACGCCAGAAAAATAAGGCTACCAGTGCAACAACTACCGCGATGCCGATGTAGGGTACTATGACCGCATTGGCTGCCTGCTGCTTGGCTTCCAGACTGGAGAGATCCCCTTCATTGCCTGCGAAGATTAATGTTCCTGCTAACCAGGGTCCTACTACCAGCGCTACACCGTTAAAAGATTGAGAGAAGTTTAAGCGCTGGGTGGCATTTTCCGGTTTTCCCAGGATGGTCACATAGGGATTTGCTGCCGTCTCCAAAAAGGCCAGACCGCTGGCAATGATATAGAGTGCCAGCAAGAAAAACCCAAAAGTCAGCGACTTGGCGGCAGGGACAAAGAGCAATGCACCAATAGAATACAGGATCAGGCCCATGAGAATCCCTTTCTTGTACGAATGTTTCTCCATGTAAAGGCCTGCCGGAAGAGCAATGGTAAAGTATCCAAAATAAAATGCCGTCTCGACCAATAACGCCTGAGCACGGGAGATATCAAATACCGGTTGAAAATGGGCAATCAGTGCTGAATTCAGGATATTGGCAATTCCCCACAAGAAAAACAAACTGGTCACGAGGATAAATGGGATCAGGTATTTCTTTTCGGTGATCATGTAGTTGGCGATTCGGTTGTTTATGTTTAATGACAAGACCCCACCGGTATGCACTGCTTCAATCCGGTTAGGTGCAGTAAGGTAGTTCATTTTTCAGGAGAATTCAAAGTCATCTTTCTACCGAAACAATCACAGGATAGCAATAAGATTCCAGGGTAGCTACCATGCTTTATCCGGTGTATGTTTTATCTTTCCGGCTCAATAATTACCACATGTTTCGTCTAGACAATAAACAAGCCGTTATCACCGGAGGCGGCAGTGGCATCGGTGCTGCGATCAGCAGCGTTTTTGCTGCGCAGGGTGCGAAGGTTCATATCCTGGATCTCAATAAGGATAAAGCCGATGAGACGGCCCAAGCCATCCGGGATGCGGGAGGTTTGGTCGAAGTACATGTCATCAATGTGACCGACCACCAGGCTGTCACGGATTGTTTTGCCGCGATCAGCAAGGATACCAGGCTCGATATCCTGGTCAATAATGCCGGCATCGGTTATGTAGGCAATATCGAACAGACGCCGGAAGAAACCCTGGACCGGATGTACCAGGTCAACATCAAAGGCGTTTACAATGGCATGCAAGCCGCTGTACCGATCATGCGATCTCAGGGTGGTGGCGTTATTCTAAACATGGCCTCCATTGTTGCCACCATCGGCATTCCGGATCGATTCGCCTATACCATGACCAAAGGCGCAGTCCTTGGGATGACCCATGCCGTGGCCATCGACTACCTGGATGCGCATATACGCTGCAATTGCATCTCTCCCGCACGGGTACACACGCCCTTCGTAGATGAATTCCTGGCTAAAAACTATCCGGGCCGCGAACAGGAAATGATGGATGTCCTGGCCAAAACCCAACCCATCGGGCGTATGGGCAAGCCGGAAGAGATCGCCTACCTGGCACTATATCTTTGTTCCGATGAAGCATCGTTCGTAACAGGACCCGATTATCCGATTGATGGCGGATTTATTTCCCTGATCAAATAACTTACAAGCATGAAACTCATACGTTTTGGTCATCCGGGTGTTGAAAAGCCCGGGCTATTGGAAAATGGAATACGCTACGATGTGTCTGCATTTGGCGAGGACTACGACGAAAAATTTTTCGATGGCAACGGCATTCAGCGACTGCAGAACTGGTTTGAACAACACCGCGCTTCCTGTCCGGTCGTGGCCGACAGCGAGCGGCTGGGTCCACCGATGTGCCGGCCTTCAAAGATCATCTGCATTGGCCTGAACTATGCCAAACATGCAGCCGAAAGCGGTATGGAGGTACCCAAAGAACCGGTCCTCTTCTTCAAAGCAACCACTGCTTTCTGCGGACCAAACGATGATGTGGTCATCCCCCGCGAATCGAAGAAAACCGACTGGGAAGTGGAACTCGCAGTCGTTATCGGCAGGCGTGCCTCCTACATCACCAAGGAAGACGCCATGGATTACATCGCCGGCTATTGCCTGCACAACGATTACAGCGAACGCGAATTTCAGATCGAGCGCGGCGGGCAGTGGGTCAAAGGTAAGAGCGCCGACACCTTCGCACCCACCGGTCCATTCCTGGCAACGAAGGATGAGATCCCTGATCCACACAATCTACGTCTTTGGCTGGATCTGAACGGACAGCGGCTCCAGGATTCCAATACCAACGACCTGATCTTCGACATCCCGACTTCCATTGCCTACATCTCCCAGTTTATGACCCTGTTACCCGGGGATATGATCAGTACCGGGACGCCGGCCGGCGTAGGCCTGGGCCTCAACCCACAGCGCTACCTGGTACCCGGCGACGTGGTCACCCTAGGCATCGAAGGGCTGGGCCAGTCGACCCAGCGGGCTGTCGCCTGGTCCAGATAAGAGTCTAGCTAGTATTGGTTTCACGGAGAGCCACAGAGGTTGGCGCGGAATATCCTAATGGAACCATCCATTTTCCGAAGGCAGGTTCAATTCGCAGAGTACCCTAAAGGCATTAAAAAGACAGGATGTCCCCATAAATTAATCTGCATTAAAAGAATCTTGCTTGCATAACAGTTTACCAATCTCCGAGAGCCAGCGGGTCGGGTCATGTAGTAGCAGTGGATTTTAATCCGCTGATTCAATCCCTAACATCAAGGAATACCGTAGGTATGACCCATACTCCCCCCGGGCAAAACCTACGGATTCTCCCTCGAATTATTGGCCAGCCTGCCACCAATTCCTTACATTAGTCCGTTAAGCCTAGCCTATGACCCGGATCGACAGTCACCAGCATTTCTGGCGGTATAGCCCCACAACCCATGGATGGATCAACGAAGAGATGTCCGTGCTGAAGAGGGACTTCCTGCCCCCGGACCTGGCACCTCTGCTCCATGCCCAGCGCATGGATGGTTGTGTGGCCGTCCAGGCTGCCCAACATGAAGGCGAGACGGACTTCCTGATCGAATTAGCGGGTCAATACCCTTTCATCAAAGGCGTTGTGGGATGGGTGGATTTGCGCGCCGCCAACGTAAAAGAACGATTGGCGCATTATGCCCAATATCCCGTGGTGAAGGGCTTTCGCCATATCGTCCAGGATGAACCCAATCCACAATTTCTCCTGGATCCTGACTTCTGCCATGGCATTGAAGCATTAAAGGAATTCAAATTCACCTACGACATCCTCATCTACCCCATCCACCTGGAAGTGGCCTACCTGTTTGCCTCCCGCTTTCCGGACCAACCATTTGTCCTGGATCACCTGGCCAAGCCTTACATCCGGGAACAAAAACTGGAGCTCTGGGCCACCCAGATCCACAAACTGGCATCGCTCCCTAACGTATCCTGTAAACTTTCCGGGATGGTAACCGAAGCCAATTGGACAACATGGCAATTTGCCGATTTTCGGCCGTATGCGGAGGTCATTCTGGATGCTTTCGGTCCGGACCGGGTCATGGTTGGTTCGGACTGGCCGGTTTGTTTGCTCGCCGGCACCTACCCTAAAGTCATTTCCCTGGCAGAAATCCTGATTTCAGAGCGGACGGCAAAAGAACAAGCCCGAATCATGGGTCTTAACGCACAACGATTTTATAACTTGACGGACTAAATGGAGACATTATGGATTTGGGATTAAAAGATAAAGTTGCTATCGTCACCGGGGGAGCTTCCGGGATCGGTGAAGCCATCGTACGGGTGCTCGCCGAGGAAGGAGCCAAACCCATTATCCTGGACAAAAATCGCGAAAAAGCCGATGCCCTCGCCCAGGAACTGGTGGCAGAAGGCCATCACATCTCCGTCCATATCCTGGATCTTCGCAGAGAAAATGCCTGCCAGGATGTCGTTGAAGAAATTGCCGAAACCTATGGAAGCATCGACATCCTGATCAACAATGCCGGTGTGAACGACAGCGTGGACCTGGACCGGCCTATGAAGGATTTTGTGGAATCACTCGAAAAAACCTCTACCACGTGGTCACCATGACCCGGTTGTGCGTGCCTCACCTCCGGTACAGCAAAGGGGCTATTGTCAACATTGGATCCAAGGTCTCCGTGACCGGTCAGGGCAATACCACCGGCTATGCCGCTGCTAAAGGCGCCATCCATGCCCTCACCCGCGAGTGGGCCGTACGGCTGCTCAAAGATGGCATCCGCATCAATGAAGTCCTTCCCGCCGAAACCTGGACACCGCTTTATGAGCAATGGATCAACTCCATGCCGGATGGGCAGGAACGTTTGAAAGAGATCGTAGCCCGTATCCCATTGGGAAAGCGGATGACCACCTCCCGGGAGATCGCAGACACGGTCGTATTTCTGGCTTCCGACCGCGCCTCCCACATCACCGGACAACAGATCTTTGTGGATGGAGGGTACACGCATCTGGACCGGGCGATCCGCTGAAATAAATCAATTAAAAAACTCTGCAAATGCAACGTTATTGCCTCACCCTGGATCTTCAGGACGATCCTTATCTGGTCGAACAATACATCCGTTACCACCAGGATGTCTGGCCGGAAATCCTTGAAAGCATCCGTTCCTCCGGCATCACCGGTATGCAGATCTATCATTACGATGGTAGATTGATGATGATTATGGAGACCAACGATGATTTTTCGTTCGAGCGAAAAGCCGCCATGGATGCCGCCAATGAAACCGTCCAGGAATGGGAAGAACTCATGTGGAAATTCCAGAAACCACTACCTGGCGCTAAGCCCGGAGAGAAGTGGATGCGCATGGAGAAGATTTTTGAACTGGACTAGTATTCAGTAACCGCAAGTCAGTAGTCAGACCAACTTACAATACCCTTTAACCTGTTATCGACTTATTTCGTCGGTAAAACTGGAATTTGGAGATTAACATCAATACTTTCAGGGTAAATAAAACAGAACAAAACAATGCGGATCATCTTCAAAGTCTTGTTTAATGCCCTGGTCGTCTATTTCCTGGCGTGGTTGCTCCCCGGCATCTCCGTTCCGGATTACAAAGATGCCATCATTGTCGCCATCCTGCTGGGAATTGTCAATGCCATTGTTAAACCCATCGTTCAGATCATCACCTTCCCAGTCACCATCCTCACGCTGGGGTTGTGGTTGCTAGTCATCAACGGTGCCATGATCCTGCTGGTCGATCATTTCTTTTCCGGATTCTACGTCAGCGGATGGTGGTCAGCCATCATCTTTGCCATTCTGATGTCGATATTCGGTACTTCATACGATAAATCTTCGGATCGACGTAAACATTAACGCTATGAACCTGAAAAATCGGAACTGGCTGCAGATGCTGATTGCATCAGGCATGTTTATTATCTCCATTTACATGACAATCTCTTATGGAAATTTGGTCGCGCAACATCAAGCGGACCGGCTGACAACCATTGCTTTGTACGTATGGATTTTCTCCATACCTGCCTGGCTCATCAAGCTGGTTTATGAAATGCGCCATCGAAAAGCGGAAGCCTAACCGCTAATGCCGAAGAGAAGGAATTGAAACTGGTGGGGACTGTTGCCTACGTAACGCTCATCCAGCAAATAACTGTAGCGGAAACCCATATCCACATCCAGTAACCGCAAGAAGCGTACGTCAAAGCGCACATCAGCACCAATCGAGCGCATGGGATGGACGGCGTCAAACGGAAAGTTTAACTTAACCCGGTTGTAGTCGTAAAATACATTGCCTTTGATACGCTGGATGAACGCAATGGGACCGAGCGCCAGATCCGGATAAGCCAACGGCAAGGCATAATCCACCGAAAAACCAAGGATCCGGTCGTTTGCAGGAGCACCATAGCCCCGGGAATAACCAAACAAATCGGAGAAAGAGTAGTTATTCAGCAGGTCTTCCTGTCGGTAGGTAGTCCGCAGCCGTATGCCATGAGTACGGGCGATTCCCGGCAACCAGATGCCACCGTCCACCGTGAAAAAATCACCCTGCCAGGTGGTATTGAGTGAATGCTGCCAGTTGACCTGGACATAACCACCCATCCTGGGCAGTACCTGTTGCCTAGCCCGTTGCTGGAACATGCTATAAGTGAATTGTACCCGGCTGGCCCACAACGACCCATCAGCAAGGGGTGGCTTTTCGATCGTCCTGAATCGCTGGATCCCGGCAGTTGACAAATAAAAAGTGTCTCTGTTGTTCGCCGGATTGTCAACCGCAGTGCCTACCTGGTTCTGGATGTGGATCAGTCGACCTGTCAACGAAGCATTGTGGATCATCGGTCCCGTAATGGCGCTGAATGGTAATGTAACTCCGGTGCTTATCCGCTGCTCCTGCCACGACTCCGAGTAAAAATTAGTGAGCAGTGTGGTATCGTTAGGGGTTTGAAAATGATAAAAACTGCTTCGCCGGTTGGCTTGGCTGAAACTCGCATTGATAAGTGGGTACCAACCACCGTAAGTGAAATTAGCCAGGGCTGACCACCTTTCTTCATTGGCATTGTAATACGCTCCCAGTTCACCGCTCAGGGTGCCAAATCCATCATCCGATAATAAGGACGCGCCATACACCGGAGGATCTACAGTAGGAAAGAAGCTATGCACCCGGATCATATGGGCCCCCTTGTGTATCGGAGCTATATCGTAAGCCTTATTGGGTACTTTTTCCGTCAGGTCGCCGTACTGATCTGCCACCGTGGACACCAACGGATCTGTATATTGCGCCGGCCAGTTTATCCGCTTTCCGGCGCCATTAAGCTCCAGCTCGTGTACCTCAAATCCCCGGTAATGGTACTCGGAATACAACAATTTATTGCCATCCGGGTGCAAGTCCGGCTGAAAGGCTCCGGTGGTCGAGAAGGTCACCTGGTAAATGCCCGGCCGGTCCCGGTAAATTGCGTACACATTTTGAATGCCATTCAGCCCGGCGGTAAAAAACAACCGGTTTTGGTCGGCAGTCATCTGGCCTAAGGCATAGGTCTGTAATCCGAGCAATGTATCCACGCGGCCGTTCTCACGCAGGCGAACAATACCCTCACGGTTTCGGTGCTGGATCACCGCACAAAGGTCGTCATCTTGCCAGGCGAGAAAGCGGTATTGAACTTGTTTTGAATTGGGGTAACTCTGCACGACCTTCCCGTTGGTCATATCCAACAATTGTACCTGGTACCGGATTTGACTATCCAGGGCAATCACTGCGACATGCAATGCATCGGGTGCAATGGCCGGAGAGGCTATGCGTTGTTTGGCGGTAAGTTTTTTGCCGGATTTCGTCTGGCTGTTAAAGACATGGAGATTATTGTACGAAACGTACTCCCAGCGTGGGTGGACGGCATAATTGGACCAGCAGATCTGGTTGCCGGACACATCAATCACGTCATAGGGATTTTCCGGCAGGATGCCTACTTTTTTAATCGGCTGCCAATGACCGTCCGGCTGCAACTGTACCAGTGAAGCAATACGGTCGTATCCAGCTTCCAGACATACGATAGCACCATTACCCAGGTAATGCGGATTGGTATAGTTGATGACCTTCCGCGGCTTCCTGGCGGTAATGACCATATCGGTAACAGCACGGAATTCCAGATATTCCGGTTGGGTGGGAACTGCCCACAGGGAATCGACATATTGCATGGTCCGGGCATACCACTTCCGGGTTGAATAGCCCGAGGTTTTGCGCAGGCTACGGCTAAAGGGATAAAGCAATCCACGGTACCGGACCGCATCCTGCACAACGCCTTCCCAGATGGTTTCTCCGTATTGTCTTCTGGCATTGGTCGTCATCAGGTAGCCCAGGTGGTACCAGTTAGGAATAGGGTCCCGGAAGGACTGGGCACCAGCTTTTTCGTATCCGAAATGAGCGCCTTCCTGACGCATTGTACGGTATTCCATCAGGAAGGATGCTTCCCGGCCCCGACCATAACGGGTCATTCCGGTTTCAGCGCCTACGGCATCCCCTTCCCAAAACCAGCGCGGCATAGCCGTCGCCGCAAATCCGCCCCACACCCAGGAACCAAAGATTGATTTCGCCAGGTGGGTTATACCCTGGTCACTATTGGCAAACTGCTTGACATGCTGGTACTCGTGGGCAACGAGTTCATCGGTCCAGTCATTGAGCGATGCCATCTGGGGAGGCCGGAGAAAAAACTCCGAACGAAAGGGTGCCACGGTCACCTGAGCATTGGCAATGGCGTTCAGATTATAGAGGTAGATCTGGATCTTCTTCTGGTGATCACCAATGCCCTCATTGTGATGATCGTACATGTACTCGGCCAGGGAAGCTACCCGGACTCCCTGTTGCTCCAGGCCCCGGGGAAAGATGACCTGAACTTTGCCGGTATTGATCTGATTCCATTTCATTCGGGCGGGTTGCAAGCCCAGGGGATTAGCAGGTATTTGTCCGGCTAGCGCGGTATGGATCAAAACAAATAAGCTGATGGATAAGATTCGTCGCATCCGGTTAAGATACATCATTCGGTTTATTGGTAAAATAGAATTGACCGGAGGGGTAATCAATGCTCTGGGGCAGGACCTTTACGTTCTTTATACTTCGAATACAAAATGCCAATGGCGAGGGCAGCCAGTATGATACCCAGTGACAGCCATTCCGGCAAATGAACCCACTGATTGCCAATTAATTTAACGGCAATAAATACCAGGATGAAAACCAAGGAATAATGGAGGTAATAAAAAGACTGGATCAGATTGGCTACCACAAAAAACAATGCACGCAATCCCAACACGGCAAAGAGATTTGAGGCGAAGACCACGTACGGGTCCCTGGAAATAGCCAATACGGCAGGTATGGAGTCAAAGGCAAACAGGATGTCGGTAATTTCAATCACTATCAAAGCGATAAACAGAGGCGTTGCCGCGGTGATGTTCATCCGACGTATAAAAAAGTGGTGATCGTAATGGCCTTTAGTGATGGGAAATAAACGCTTCAGGAATAGCACCGTGCGATTCTCTTCCATCCTGATGCTTTCGTCCTGTGGTTTAAGCATACCGTAGGCTGTGTACAGGATGATGGCGGCAAAAATGTAATTGACCCATTCAAAGAGATGCACCAGCCAAAGCCCGGCACCGATCAACAAACCTCGGAAAATGATAGCTCCCGCAATCCCCCAGAACAAGACGCGATGGTAATAATCCTGTGGGATTTTAAAATACCTCAGAATAACCAGCATCACAAACACATTGTCAAAACTTAATGCCAGTTCAATGAGGTACCCGGACCAATACTGGAACAGCGCCGTCTGACCGGATGTGGTCTCCAGGTCTCCCTGGCGGGCAAACAGGTAAACGACCAGCCCAAAGGACATCCCGATCGCTATCCAGACCAGGGCCCATTTATTGGCCTGGGAAATAGACATGGCTTTGTGCTGCCGATTCAGTACAATGAGATCGGTGAAAAGTAGTGCCACGTAAATAACCAGGAATACGATCCAGGGGGTTTGTTCCATAGCGTCTGATCAGAATGCAAACATGCAAAAATTCTTAGCTTTCTGCCACGTTTTCAGATCGAAACCAGCTTCCTGCAAATCAATGCCTGGGATTCATCGACCTTCGTAAATATTCTTGTTATCTTTCTTTTCATAAGCAATTAGCCATGCATCGTCATTTCTTCTGGATTGCGGTTATCCCATTGCTCATCGGAGCCTGTACCGAAAACAATCCTCCCTCACTTCAGTTTTCAATCACCTTGCAGGATACCGGGAGTACGCACCCGCTGGACGGGCGATTGCTCCTCATGATCTCCACCGACAGCACTGCTGAACCACGTTATCAGATCGTGGATGGCTCGGCGACACAGCAGGTCTACGGCATGGACATAGAAGACATCAATTCCGGAAGTGCAGTCAACTTTGACCCGCTGGCTTATGGCTATCCCCTCCAATCCATGACCGACCTCCCGGAGGGTGACTACTGGGTTCAGGCCTTATTGCACAAATACGAAACCTTTACCCGCTCCGACGGGCATACGGTGAAGATGCCTATGGACCGCGGTGAAGGACAGCAGTGGAATCTGGCCCCGGGAAACCTGTATTCTGTCCCGCAAAAAGTCCACATCCAACCGGGAAAAGCCATTCAAGTGGTCGCGGACCAGATCATTCCGCCACTGCCGGAACCCCAGGAATCGAAATACATCAAATATGTGCGCATACAGTCCAAATTACTGACCGAATTCTGGGGAAGGCCGATGTTTTTAGGCGCTTTTGTCCTGCTACCGGAGGGCTTCGACACCCATCCGGATGTACGCTATCCCCTGGCCATTTTTCACGGACATTTCCCCAGTGAACTGAGTGGATTCCGGGAGACGCCTCCGGACCCGGATCTCCAACCCGATTACAGCGAGCGCTTTCACATCAGCGGCTATAACCGCATCCAGCAGGAAGAAGCCTACCGGTTTTACAAATTGTGGACCGGACCTGATTTCCCCAGGGTTCTGGCCATTGAGATCCAGCACGCTAATCCGTTCTACGACGACTCTTATGCCGTCAACAGCGAGAACCTTGGCCCCTACGGCGATGCACTCACCTATGAGCTGATCCCTTACATCGAGCAGGAATACCGGGGCATCGGCGAAGGATGGGCGCGTTTTACCTACGGCGGTTCGACCGGTGGCTGGGAAGCCCTGGCCGTCCAGGTCAAATACCCGACCGAATACAATGGTTGTTACGCCGCTTGCCCGGACCCGATCGATTTCCGGGCTTATACGGTCGTAAACCTGTACGACGATGTCAATGCTTACTACATTGAAGGCCCATTCCGCAATACACCGAGGCCGGGGCATCGCGACTACCTGGGACATGTGCAGGCCATGCTCAAGGATATGAACTTCCGCGAACTCGCGCTGGGCACAAAATCACGTTCCGGGCAACAATGGGACATCTGGGAAGCTGTTTTCTCTCCCGTGGGCGATGATGGCTATCCGAAGCGCATCTGGGATAAAGCAAGCGGAGTGATTGATAAGGATGTCGCAGCCTATTGGAAAGAAAACTACGACTTGTCCTACATCATGCAGCGGGACTGGTCTAAAAACGGGAAAGACTGGGAAGGCAAGATCCACATCTATTGCGGCGATATGGACAATTATTACCTCAATGACGCCGTGTACCTGGCGGAAGACCGTCTGAAAGCTACGAAGGAACCGTTTTACGATGGACAAGTAGATTATGGCGACCGGGCAGAACATTGCTGGAATGGCGATCATACCCAACCCAATTACATTTCCCGGTTGCGCTATCACGAAATGTACATCAACAAATGGGTACAGGAAGTCGGAAAAAGGGTCCCTGAAGACGCCGATCTGCGTTCCTGGCGCTACTAACTAACGATCAGGACGGATTATGCGGGCACTGGTCATATCGGGAGGAGGAAATAAAGGAGCATTTGCCGGAGGCATCGCCCAATACCTGCTACAGGAAGCCAAGCGGGAATACGACTTTTTTGTGGGTACCTCCACGGGCAGTTTATTGATCCCGATGCTTTCCATTGGCGAAGTTGACCGGCTGAAAGAAGCTTATACTTCCGTCCATCAGCACGACATCTTTAACATCAATCCTTTCCACATCAAGCGCATGCCGGATGGTCAGATCAACGTCAGCATCAACCACTTCAACACCTTCATCCAGTTTGTGAAAGGAAGAAAGACGTTTGGTGAAAGCAAAAACCTCCGCAAGCTGATCAGCCGTGCCATGAGTCCCGAGGACTTTGAGCGCATCCGTAAAAACAGCAACAAGCGGGTGATCGTCACCGTGTCCAACCTCAGTCGCAATGTGGTAGAATACAAATATGCCCGGGACAATACGTATGATGATTTCTGCGACTGGATCTGGTTATCCGCCAACCTGGTACCTTTCATGAGTCTGGTCGTCAAGAACGGCAACGAATACGCGGATGGAGGCTTCGGCAATCTGGTACCCCTGCAGGAGGCCATCAATCTGGGCGCCAAAGTCATCGATGTGATCGTCCTGAATCCCCGCATCCGGGAAGTTGTCAAACCGCTTTCCCGCAATGCCTTCAATGTATTGACATCATCCATGGATTTCATGCTCACCCAGATCGGACAGGACGACATCTTCATCGGATTGCTGGAGAGCCGCTATACCGATGTGGAAGTCAACTTCTACCATACACCCCGGAAACTGACGGACAACTCCTTTGTTTTTTTCCCGGACATCATGAAGGCGTGGTGGGAAGAGGGATACCAGTATGCGGAGAAAGTGGTGAAATGAAATAGACTCATGCAAATCTCAACCAACCGGCGCGTTAACTCATTGACTTATTAACCCATCAACTCTTAGTGGGTATCGGCGGTGGAGCATCCGGCAAAATCGGTTTATACTCGTAAGCGCCTTTCCGCTCTTTGAATTCTTCCTGGATCTTAAAGATCAGCTGCCGGTTTTGGAAGAGGTCCGCCATGGTTAGGGCCAGTGACTTGGCGGCGAAGATCATCCCTTTATGCCCGATGGACATCCCGCCGCAGGCTACCACCGCCCAGGAATGCCAGGGTGTGCCAACCGGTGCCGTGGCACCCGTCAGGCTGATCTCCGGGACTATCCAGCTCACGTCACCCACATCCGTAGAGGCGCCCTGGGTGATCGGTACGGTCTCCTGAAGGGGCATGATGCTGCCGTCAAGGCCTACTTCCGGTTTACCCGTAGCCCGCTGAATGCCTTTGGCATATTCCTGCTCTTCGTCAGTGTATTCGATGGGGCCTACCAGTTCCATGTTGGCATGCAGGGCATTGGCTCCGTACCGGTTGACCAGGATCTCATGGAGTCCTGACATCAGCGTCACCTTATAATCCACTTCAGCCATCAGAGAAGCGCCCTGGGGGCGATCTTCAGTGCTCGCTCGTAGACCGCCATCATGTTCTCTCGTTTGGGATCCCGGATACGGGTCCAGATGCGGGCGTATTCCGGCACCACATTAGCGACATCACCGGCTTTTTCGATCTGGTAATGGATGCGCGAAGTGGGCAGGATGTGTTCGCGCAGGTAGTTGAGGCCAGTGGTGTACAGCTCCATCGCATCAACGGCACTGCGTCCATTCCAGGGATCCAGGGCTGCGTGGGCCGCTTTGCCATAAAATTCAATGATGTAGTCAATCAGGGCCATCGAACTGTTGGTATTGGCATCGTTAACCGGACCTGGGTGCCAGTCCAGGCATACGTCCAGGTC
Source organism: Lewinellaceae bacterium (assembly GCA_020636355.1). GTDB lineage: Bacteria > Bacteroidota > Bacteroidia > Chitinophagales > Saprospiraceae > JAGQXC01. The sequence goes on from JACJYB010000008.1 coordinate 272,748, forward strand.
GTTGAAGAGCCCGGCCCGGGCCATATACAGTTTGCCAAAATATTTCTCTTCCGCCGGCGTCCCGTAGAACCGCACCGTACCTTGCAGCTGGCCGGATGCAATCATATCTTTGATCGCCGTCGCCGCGCCCAGGCTGGCGACTCCGAAAAGGTTATGACCACAGCCGTGACCCGGGGCTCCTTCCACCAGCGGCTCCTTTTCAACTTGTGATTTTTGGGACAAACCCGGCAAGGCATCGTATTCGCCCAGGATCCCGATGATGGGATGTCCGCTCCCGAACTCGGCCACGATGGAGGTAGGCATTTCGGCGACCCCACGCTGAACACGAAAACCCTGCTCTTCGGCATACGCAGCCAAAACATCGGCCGACTGGCTTTCCAGGAATGCGGTCTCTGCAAATCCCCAGATGGCATCACTCATGCTGATCAGATCCGGGCTCTGCTCATCGATATTTGAAGCAATGGCTTTCTTCACGGGAGTCCAACCCGGTTGCGTGATTCCTGGTTCAGATAAGCAACTCAGCAGGACCAGGACAGTAAATATTCGATTCATAACTTTTCTGCTTTCAATCAGGAAGATACCGATTTAAACAAAATCAACGTGCAATAGAAATCACTGAGGGCCAAGTAGGTCATGCCCCCAAGTAAGATCAATCGTTAACTTAAAAAGGCAGCATTCCTGGGTCATTCCGTGTTTTTAAATAGTTTTCTGGCGTGAAAACTGATATGATTGAGTTTTCATAGTCTTTGGTTTTCCTTGTCAGTATGGATTCGATGCCATCTACGGCCATGGCCGAGGAATATTGAATGGAATCTTCAAAATCTTTAAAACCGTTTGTTAGTGCCTGAACAATTTCTTTTTTAGTGGTACCGACGATTTCCGTTATTTCAACCAGTTCCTCAATGATCTGAATCGATTTTTTATGCCCCAGATACTTCCTGATTAAGTAATAAATGTTGTTTAGGCTAACCGCAGAAATGTAAATTTGGACTATCCCTTGTTCGTTTAACTCAAATATTTTACTCGCCGGATTAACGTATGGTTCTCGATCTGTAAAGAAATCAATGATTACATCTGAATCAACAAATATTTTAGAGGTCATATTTCTTACTTAATTCTTCTTCCACTACTTTTTTATAATCGAAATCCTCATCAACTTTTAAAATACCTCTCAATCGCTGAACCCTTGGCGAAAGCTGTTTTGGCTTTATTTCCCGTTGCTCTTTAGTGAGTAATTTCAAATAATTCTCAACAATATCAGAAAGGCTCTGACCTTTTTCTCTGGCATATACTTTCGCTTCTTCGATGATCTCTTTCTCGATAGTCAATGTCAGCTTCGTATTCATCGCTCGAATCATTTGCTTAAAGATACGTATTAGAACCAAGATGTTCAATACGTGTATTTCCGGTTAAAAATGTAATCCCCTGGCTGTTTTCGCAAAATATCTATGACTAGGAAGTTTTAAAACTTCATTCCACATACGCTCTTAATCAATTCTTAACCAGGCGTCGTATAACTTTAAGATTTTATTCACCCCTGAGCAGGGAGTTATCAGATATCTTCGTAAAAACAGTCTATGCGGATCCTATACCCAATGATTTTCCTCCTCCTTCTGAGCGCCTGCCAGTCCTTCTACCCGGCAGCTAAAAACCAGATGTCTCCCCAGTGGTCGCCACTGGAACTGGAGCCTTTTGTAGAGCCTTATGAATTACGGATCGATTTGATCCGCCAGAAGGATGAGACCTCGAACGGTCAAACGATGTCTTCTTCAGACCGTTCTTACCATCCTTTAGCCGTACATCTGGGAAACGGGTTGATCCTGGATCGATCGATGAATCTGGGATTATCCGTCCTTGAGCTTTTTGATATCCGTCCAGATATTGATTTTACCATCTACCGGGAGTCTTTCCGCTTTTCCGGCACACCACCCCGGATCTACAGCCGGGAAGGAAGTCATTTTGAGACCTATCAGGAAGCCCTGTTACCCGATCGCCAAAAAGTAGATTATACCGACTCCACCATTCAGATCACTTCGTTCCTGTCTCACGAGACCATCCGTCAGGAAGGCAATGCATGGGTCCGAAAATCTTTCCTTGTCAATGACAAAATGATTGAGCTTCCGGACACCATCTGTTTCCGGCCCTTATGGCGACAATGCCTGACTTACCAACCCGGGTTAGTCTCCATGAAACGCAATTTTTCAGTCCGGGAAGGTGCTCAGGGCTGGTCGATCTTACTGAATCATCAGCGATGGACCCTCTATCGGGTGGGTGAATCCTTTTATTTCATAAATAACCGGCAGCGGGGTTACCGCATCACCCGGGACAATAATATTATCTGGGTAGAATCAAATGGTCGCCTGCTATGGAAGTATACACTGGTTCACCGGGCCAATAACATCCTATAGGATGATTTTTAATCTTCGTTGCAACTCACTCTAAGCCTCCGCGTTATAGATAGGTGCTTTGAACGGTTTGCAAACCGTCATGCATTGTTTATACTTGTAAAAAATCAAAACATGCTGGAACAGGAATTGGCGATCGCCCAACGAGACCTTGAAAAGAATGGATGGCTGGATATCGAAGTAGATCCGACCCTGGACCTGGTTGCGGAAATCAACCGGTTAAAAAAAAAAACGCCATCATCCTGGCGCATTATTACCAGGAATCGGAGATTCAGGACATCGCCGACTACATCGGTGATAGTCTCGGACTTTCCCAAAAGCCGCCAAGACCGATGCGGACATCATTGTATTTGCCGGAGTGCATTTTATGGCCGAAACGGCCAAGATGTTATCGCCGCAAAGAAAGTGTTGCTCCCCGACCTCAAGGCCGGATGCTCTCTGGCTGACTCCTGCCCGCCTGCTCTTTTCCGCAAATTCAAGGAGAAATACCCCGATCACGTGGTCGTTTCGTACATCAACTGTACTGCAGAACTAAAGACACTTACGGATGTCTGCTGCACTTCCTCAATGCCGTGCAAATTATCAACAGCATTCCGGAAGACAAACCGATCATCTTTGCCCCGGATAAAAATCTGGGCGCCTACCTGAAGAAAAAGACCGGCCGGGATATGATCCTTTGGAATGGCACCTGCATGGTTCATGAGATCTTTTCTCAGGAGAAAATCACGAGACTGCGTGAGCGTCATCCGGATGCGAAATTCATTGCCCACCGGAATGTGAAGCAGCCCTGCTCGAACAAGCCGACTACATCGGATCGACCAGTGGCTTGCTGAAATATACCAAAGAAAACCCTGCCCAGGAATTCATTGTAGCCACCGAGGTGGGCATCATCCATCAGATGCAGAAAGCATCGCCATTAAAAACATTTATACCGGCACCGCCGGAAAACATGTGCGCCTGCAACGAATGCCCCCACATGAAGCGCAACACCATGGAGAAACTATATCTCTGCATGGAATTTGAACAGCCGGAGATCATCCTGGAAGACTGGATCATCGAGCAGGGTCGCGCCAGCATCGACCGTATGCTGGAGGTCTCCGAGCAGGCCGGGCTGAAACTGGCGGATTGAATGGAGAGGTAAAAGAGAGAAGTTAAAGAAGTAGAAAAGGTATCAGAAGTAAAAGAGGTAAAAGGTCACCTTGTGTAAAAACCAAATGCGGAAGCCGACGTGTGATTTAGGAGGATTTTGATTTGTGTTGCACATACGCACTCGCAGGTTGGAAATACTTATGACAAAACGAAGAAGCAGAATCCGTATTTCTGTTACCAATTACAATTGCTGTATCTTTGCCGGGATAATTTTATAGTATGACTTCCGGGGTACATCCTGCCTTGACTTTCGATTCATCTACCTATACCGGTGACCAGCTGATCCATCTTTACCGGCAGTTGCTTCGTCCCCGGCTCATCGAAGAAAAGATGCTTTTGCTGCTGCGGCAGGGCAAGATCACCAAGTGGTTTTCAGGCATCGGACAGGAGGCTATTGCAGTAGGATGTGCGGAAGCGTTGCATCCGGATGAATACATCTTCACCCTGCACCGCAATCTGGGTGTCTTTACGTCCCGCCAGGTACCCTTACTCGCCTTGTTCAGCCAATGGCAAGGCAAAGCGACCGGATTCACCAAAGGCCGGGACCGTTCGTTCCATTTCGGGATACCTGAATACCACATCATCGGTATGATCTCCCATCTGGGACCTCAGCTATCACTCGCCGATGGTGTCGCTATGGCCCATCGCTTTAAAGGCGAACGCAAAGTTGCCCTGGCATTTACCGGAGAAGGCGGAACCAGTGAGGGTGAATTTCACGAGGCACTGAATCTTGCTGCCGTATGGGATCTCCCCGTCATCTTTATCATTGAGAACAACGGGTATGGCCTCTCAACACCAACTTCGGAACAATTCCGTTGTAACCGGCTTGCCGACCGAGCTGCCGGCTATGGTATGGAGGGCATCACCATCGATGGTAACAATATCCTGGAGGTGTACCAAACCATATCCCGCTATGCCGAGGCATTGCGTGAAAATCCAAGACCGGTACTCATCGAATGCATGACTTTCCGGATGCGTGGCCATGAAGAAGCGTCTGGAACCAAATATGTCCCGCCACATCTTATGGAGACCTGGGCTGCCAAGGATCCGGTTGACAATTATGAGCAGTATCTGGTCGAACATGGAGTGCTCAGTGAAACGGATACCACGGCTATCCGCCGTGAGATCAAAGAAGAGATCCAGCAAGCCTGGGACTTAACGGAGCTGGAGCCTGAGGTAACTGTTGATGAAGCTGTTGAAATACAAGATGTCTACCGTCCCCATGATCACCTGCCACAGCATCCTTTTCCGGAAACCACAAGCGATGAACTTCGCTTTGTTGATGCCATCAAGGATGGGCTGTTGGAAGCGATGAAAAAGCATCCCAACCTGGTGCTGATGGGGCAGGATATCGCCGGATACGGAGGTGTTTTCAAGATCACCGAAGGATTTCTGGATCGATTTGGCGCAGAACGTGTCCGCAACACGCCACTCTGTGAGAGCGCGGTGATCGGAGCTGCATTGGGCGCCAGCCTGCATGGTTTGAAGACCATGGTCGAGATGCAATTTGCCGATTTTGTCAGCTGTGGATTTAACCAGATCGTCAACAACCTAGCCAAATTGCACTACCGCTGGGAGGGCTTGGCCGACGTTGTAATCCGCATGCCTACCGGTGCCGGTACTGGTGCAGGACCATTTCATTCCCAAAGTAATGAGGCGTGGTTCTTTCATACACCGGGATTAAAAATTGTCTACCCGTCGACACCCTATGATGCCAAAGGATTGCTCCTGGCGTCCTTTGAGGATCCAAATCCGGTATTGTATTTTGAGCACAAGGCGCTTTACCGCAAAATCAAAGGGAATGTACCGCAAGGTTATTATACGGTCCCGGTTGGCGAGGCTTCGGTGGTGCGTACCGGCACTCAGGCTACTATCGTGACCTATGGAGCAGGCGTACATTGGGCAACCGAGGTCGTCGCATCCACTCAGTGGGATATTGAAATAATTGACCTGCGGACGTTATTGCCGCTGGATTTTGAGACCATTGAAAAAAGCATCCGAAAGACGCATCGTGCATTGATCCTCCATGAAGATACCCTGACCGGGGGCATAGGAGGCGAAATAGCTGCCCGCATCGGAGAAGCTTTATTTGCCGAACTGGATGCGCCGGTAATGCGGGTAGCGAGTTTGGATACGCCGGTGCCCTTCGCCATTGCGCTGGAAAATGTATTTTTGGCGCGTCAACGTCTGGAAAGGACGCTGGAACAATTGATTAACTATTAAGAACACGTATGAATTTAGAAAAGGTCGTCGCCGTCAGTGGATTGCCCGGGTTGTACAAATTGGTTACACCGCGTAACAATGGCCTGATCATTGAAGATTTTGATACCGGAAAAAAGCGGTTCATTTCCATCCGGCAGCATGTCTTCACCCCGTTGGCCTCCGTCTCCATCTTTACCGAGGATGAACCGGAAGAATTGAACACCATCTTTGCAGCAATGGAAGCCAAAGCCGGCGAATTGGATGCGGATGCAGCACTGGAAAACAATCAGGATCTGGCCGAATATTTCGGAGAAATTCTTCCCAGCTATGACCGGGATCGGGTCCATATCGGAGACATGAAGAAAGTCGTGAAGTGGTATCTTTTTCTTCGCGATCACCAATTGTTACATGGAGGCGACGAAGAAGAATAACCTGCTTTATGTATAAAGGTCAAAAGGTTGTTGTCGTTCTTCCCGCCTACAATGCGGCTAAAACACTCGAAAAAACCTTCCGGGAAATACCAACAGACTTGGTGGACGAGGTGATCCTTTGCGATGACTTCAGTACCGACGAGACTTCGGAAGAAGCACGGCGCCTGGGTATCGATCATGTGATCCGCCACGAACAAAATAAAGGGTATGGCGGAAACCAGAAAACGCTTTACAATGCTGCTCTCGAGCTTGGCGCGGATATCGTGATCATGCTTCACCCGGATTACCAGTATACTCCGAAGCTCATCCCGTCCATGGTGAATATCATCGGGGAAGATCTTTTTCCGGTGGTGCTGGGTTCACGAATCCTGGGCAAAGGCGCGCTGGATGGAGGCATGCCCTATTACAAATACGTGGCTAACCGCTTCCTTACCTTGTTTCAAAACATTCTGGTCAATCATAAACTCTCAGAATACCACACCGGGTACCGGGCTTTTCATGCGCGGGTATTAAAAGGAATTAATTTTCAGGTTAATTCCGATGATTTTGTCTTTGACAATGAAATGCTTTCCCAGATCATCTATGCCGGTTACCCGATCGCAGAGATTTCCTGTCCTACCAAATACTTCGAAGAAGCTTCCAGCATTAATTTCCGCCGCAGTGTCAAATACGGATTGGGTGTCATGCGCGTCTCATTAGCCCATTTTCTTAACAAAGTGGGTTTGATGAAGTCAGAGCGGTATGGTAAAAGGTAAAAAGGTAGCAGAAGTAGAAAAAGTAGAAGACAAAGTGCTGACCGAATGGAAGGAGCATCAGCAAGTAGCAGAAGTAGCATGGGTAAAATAGCCTATGGCATTTTCTTCAATTCCATGCTCATTAAGGCATCGTAATAACTCCGGGTTAAAACTAACTCATTCTGAACCCAAACACGATTTCATGATCTACAGTGGATTACTCTAAGCAATCTCACCACCCTTAGTCACCTTTGGTACCTTCGATACTTCTGTTACTTATCCATTAATCCGGTTCAAAGCCCAGGATGATACTAAATTTACCGAATTCGGTCCATTTGGCTCCTGAATTGATCAGGCTGGGTTTATCCCACCCAAAACCATAATCAAATCCGAGCAAGCCAAACATCGGCAAGAAGACCCGAAGGCCTAAGCCGCTGGATCTTCGTAAATCGAAAGGCCGGTACGTTTTACCCCCCAGCCAGCTATTACCGCCGTCGAGGAATGCAAGGACGTAGATGGTGGAATTCTGTTCCAGCGAAACCGGATAACGCAATTCCAGTGAATATTTGTTGAAGATGTTTCCACCGCCGACACTATTGCTGTTCACCGCTATATCGCTCACCTCATAACCACGCAGCGAAAGGATGTCTTTACCCTGGATACCAATGGTCTGGTTTGACAGTCCGTCACCCCCCAGTTCAAACCGCTCGAAGGGAGAGATACCAACTTCCGAGTTGTAATAACCGAGGTAACCCATTTTGGCACTGGCGCGGAAAACCAATTTACCAACCAGGGTCGCATACCATTCGGCATCGATCCGCCATTTGTGGTATTCCAGAAAATGGAAGCGGTCCTGTATCGAGATTTCGTCGTAATTCTTATTGTTGAATAATGAATAGGGCGGTGTTAACTGAGCAGTAACCGAAATCCTCGATCCAGACCTTGGAAAGGTCGGTTCAAATACCGTGCTGCGTGTCAGGTTTAAACGCAGACTGAAGTTATTGAAACGACCATCAGCGACTGCCTGACCTTTGTAATAAAACCCTCCGTAGGCATAATCCTGCAGGACGATATTTTCAATGTTAGCTGTAGCGCTGAACACAAAGAAGTCATCCGGCCATTTTAACTGGGTTCCCAGACCGGTATAGATGGAGCCGATGGCCAAAACACCCTGGCTAAACAGGGTCCGGTCAAATTTGGAATATTGAGCGCCAAGGCTAAATGAATTCGCCTTCTTTCCACCCAACCAGGGTTCGGTAAAGTTGAAATTGTAGGATTGATAAAAACGGCTGTTGGTTTGCGCCCGGATGCTTAATTTTTGACCGTCACCTTTTGGCAGTGGACGCCAGGCTTTCCGGTTGGCAATGTTCCGCAAGGAGAAGTTGTTGAATTGAAATCCAAGGGTACCGATTACCCCGGAATAGCCACCCCAACCCGCTGATAATTCCAACTGGTCGGAGGGTTTCTCCTCCAAAACATATTCGATATCTACCGTACCCCGCTCCTGGTTGATCGGAGTATTCATAGAAATTTTCTCAGGATCGAAAAATCCCAGGGCGATGATCTGACGCTGGGAGCGGACGATGTCGGACCGGCTGAACTTGTTACCGGGACGCGTAAATACCTCCCGGCGAATGACATGCTCATGCGTGATGGTGTTGCCCCGGATGTCGACTTTGTCAATCGTCGCTTGCGGGCCTTCCAGGATACGCATCTCGATATCGATGGAGTCTCCGGTAATGGCCACCTCCACCGGATCTACCCGGAAAAACAGATATCCGTCATCCAGATACAGAGAACTTACATCCCGGCCATCAGGACTGTAATGCAACCGCTGATCCAGCAATTCTTTATTATAAACATCCCCTTTTTCAATGCCCAGATAGCTATCCAGGGTTTTATTATCGTGAATCGTATTTCCTTTCCAGGTGATATTCCGGAAAAAATATTGGGTGCCTTCTTCCAGGAAGATCCGGATCATCAGTTCACCATCATCATTACGCCAGATGGAATCATGGGTGATCTGTGCATCCCGGTACCCCACTGTGTTGTAATAGTCAATGAGTGCCGTTTTGTCCTCTTCAAATTCTTTATTGACCAGGCGGGACTTGGCAAAGATCTTGGACTTGCGGTGAATGTTTTTCATCTTACGGCGCAACTTGCCGGACGTCACCTCTTTATTGCCTACAAACTGAATATCCTTGATCTTAACCTTCTCCTTGGGATCGACCGTAAATGTTAATGCAATGCTATTGGTCTTTTCATTATCAATGGCCTCCGCTACCGCTACTTCAACATCCAGGAATCCTTTTTCGCGATAATATTTCTTGATGGCATTGATCGCATTTTGTTTGGTGTTGGTGGTGACGCTACTTCCTTTGATGAGAAACGGTTCCAGCTTTTCATTCAGCGATTCTGTCTGCCCCTTACGGACACCCTTGAAATTGTATTTTGATAACCGGGGACGCTCGGTAACATCGATATTCAGGTACACGACATCTCCTATCTGTTTGGTCTTCAGAATCCGTACCTGGGTAAACAGTCCCAACTTGTATAATTTGGTAATTGCTTTGCCGAAACGGTCACCCGGAATGGTAATCCGGTCTCCAACTTTCAAACCGCTTAGGCTGACTATCGCATTCTCATCCGTAAAGTGCGCGCCGGTAACACTTACTTCACCTATCTCATATTCCTGATACGAATCGTAGGAAATGACCGGCAAACTATCCGTCGTTTGAGCGAGCGCCGGCATCCCTAGCGCAATAAATAGCGTATATAGTACGAGCTGCTTTATGTTCATAGCATGGTGCTGTAAAGCGGTTAAGCTTTTGAAAAACGAAGCAAAGGTAACGTCTGTGACGCATTTACCCTAAATTCTTCATTTTTAAAAGATTCTTAACAAGGTTTTAGGCTGCGCGGCATTCGCTGGATGCTTCCCGCGGGTATGCATTTAAACACCAAAACACGTCAAATCGCTTATGCTAACTGCTCGCTGATCATGCCAAAACGTCGTTCACGCTGCTGATAGGCGACGATGGCCTGATAGAGGTGCTCCTTCCGGAAGTCGGGCCAGAGAACGGTGGTGAAATACAATTCGGCATAGGCCAGTTGGTAGCATAAAAAATTGCTGGTCCTTTGCTCGCCCGAGGTTCGGATCATAAATTCCGGGTCGGGTATCTCACGGGTAGCAAGGTATTCCTGAAAGTGCTTTTCATCAATTTGGTCGGGATCCAGCTTGCCTTCCTGGACACTCCTGGCTATGTTCCGTGCTGCCTGGACGATATCCCAGCGCCCACTGTAATTCAACGCAAGCACCAATGTCATCCGGGTATTGGCCTTGGTCTTTTCAATCCCCTCAAGGAGAGCTCGACGGGTATGGTCGGGCAAAGCAGCCAGATCACCGATAGCTGTTAGCCGGATGTTATTCTCCATCAGGGTGTGGATCTCTTTCGACAAAGTTTCCACCAATAAATGGAGCAATGCATTAACCTCCAACTGCGGACGGTTCCAGTTTTCAGTGGAAAAAGCATAGAGGGTAAGATACTTAATGCCTAATTCAGCGGCAGCCTCTGTCGTCTCGCGAACTGCTTTTACTCCATTGCGGTGACCAAAAACGCGCGGCTTACTGTGTTGCTTAGCCCAGCGTCCGTTGCCATCCATAATAATGGCCACATGCTGTGGTAACTTTTCAGGTATGATCAGGCTCTTATAATCCATTCAGACCTTTTGACCTCTAAAGGTAATAAAATGAGATCCTAATTCGTGGACATTGCTACAAACAAAAAAGGTGTACAGTTGGGCTGTACACCTTTAATAGTTCTCGTGTTGATCGGTGTGAATTACTTTACTGGCATCAGCTGGGCAACCAGGTCAGACCAGTTTTTATGTGAATCAGAAACTTGGGATTTGATCGCATCCAGTTTCTCTTTCCATGCAGTTACATTAGCCGTAGCATCGGAAACCAAGGTGGTCAGATCAGCAATTTTGGTTGAAGCATCGCTTTCCAGTTCACCTGCAGCCAAACCATCTTTCAACGTAGTCAGTTCTGTAGATTTCTCCTGCCAGTTGGTAACGAAGTCACTTACCTGTGTGCTCAGCTCGTCAAAGCCTTGACCACTGTTTTGGAAAGCCGTTTCAGCTTCCATGATTTTGGTTTTAGCGTCTTCCGGCATTGCAGCTACAGTCGTTTCATCCAAAGTCATGCTGGAAACCATCTGAGCAAAAGAAGTTTTTTCCTGAGCTACCTGGTTAGCCAAATCGGTTACGGTAGTGGTGGCTTCGTCCCACTGGGAAGCAAGTGAATCTATACTTCCACGGTATTGCTCAACTGAGTTACAAGCAAACAATACCAAACCAAATGCAAAAACAACAAACTTTTTCATAGTTTAAAAAGGATTTAAAAGTTAAGGTCGAATTGTCTTCGATAATATCGTCTTATAAAAATTCAGCTTAAGAAAGTGCGTCTTGGAGAGATGGTACGTATCAAATAAAAATCTCTCTTTTAACGGCGTCCTTTTGCTTTTTCGTATAATCAGACGGAAATTTTTACACCGGTCACATCTTTTGAAAAAATATTTTTTGATGGTTCACTTGTTAAACGGGGATGCACTTTATAAAAAAATCCATTTTGACGGGGCTATTTATGTCTTTCGGGAAGCCTTATGCGAAGGTCCGGTCCTGCCCGTAATGTCAGAGGATTTCTGGTCCCGGCGGCAATCCTTTGTGATGACCGGTTATTCAGCAAATGCTCAAGAATACAAGGAAAACTCCGTCCGTAAGTTTGAGTCTTTTCTTAGCGATGCTCGCAAGAAACAATCGGTCTATCTGTGGTTTGAATGGGATCTTTTCTGTCAGGTCAATCTTTGGTTTATCATCGCTCAGCTTCGTCGCATAGGCTATTCCGGCGAGCTCCATTGGGTCCAGCCACCGGAAGCAACAGGCTGGCGTGGGTTTGGTCCGGTAGAAATCATCACCTACCAGGATTCCATAACTTGGGCCCAGGTCCTCGATCCGGAATCCGTGAACTATTTTCAAAAATTATGGTATGCTTATGTTTCAACCGATGCTGCTGACTGGGACCTGTTTAGCCAGGATCCTCCGGAACCTTTCTCAAAATTAAAACCTGTCCTGAACGCAGAAAGGGATCGAAAGACAGGGTGCATGGAATTACACCAGCTGATCGATGGCCTCCTGAACAAACATGGCAAAGATGGATTCATCCCGGCTTTCAGGGCGTTTTGCAAAGACCACGGTTATTATGGCTTTGGTGACTTGCAATTCAAACGCCTATGGGATGGGCGCCTGGCAATCAATTAACTTTATGAGCCGACCACCTGTGCGTCGATGGTAATAGCTACCTCATCAAATAGATCCACCGGTTCGCCCTCCACAGAGGACTCTACGATCAACTGATCGGCCAGGGTTTCATTGCAGATGTATCCGGAAAATTCCCGGACGGCTTCCCGAATCACCTCATGATCACTCAAGCGTACCACAATGCGATCCGTCACATTGAAGTCGCGCAATTTCCGGATATTCTGGATTCGGTTGATTAATTCCCTTGCGGTGCCCTCGGCAATGAGCTCCGGAGTCAGTTGGGTATCCAGCGCAAGCGTCAATTCACGGTCGCTGACCACCTGCCATCCCGGGATATCTTCAGAGGTTATGACGACATCCTCTGGAGTAAGCGTGTAGCTACCGGATGATAAGGATAGGGCAAACGCACCTTCCTGCTCCAATTGCTGGATTTCCTGTTGGGTCATTTCTTCAATGCGGCTGGCGCCTTCTTTCATGGCTTTGCCAAGTAGTTTACCCAGGGTTTTGAAGTTGGCTTTGGCTTTTTTCTTGATTACCCCGGAGGCATCGTCAACAAATTCGATGGCTTTCACATTGACCTCAGCCTTGATCAAATCTGCCACAGCTTCAATTTGTGCCTTGAAGTGGTCATCCACAACAGGTATCAGGACACGAGGCAACGGTTGACGGACCCGGATGCGTTCTTTTTTACGCAGTGAAAGGACCATGGAAGCAATCCGCTGGGCATATTCCATTTTCTCTTCCAGGGATTTTTGGACGATGGAGTTATCCGCTTGCGGAAACAAGCTTAAATGGACAGAAGGATGATCTTCTTGATGGGTCACTTCGTTGAGATTCCGGTACAGCCAATCTGCAAAGAAAGGCGCTACCGGCGACATGAGCTTAGCCAGCGTGACCAGGCATTCGTACAAAGTCTGGTACGCGGCCAGTTTATCCTCAGTGACATCACCCTTCCAGAAACGGCGGCGGCAAAGACGGACATACCAATTGCTGAGGTGTTCATCCACGAAATACTGGATCTTCCGCGTGGCATTGGTAGGTTCGTAATCGGCATAATCGCCATCTACCCCCTGGATTAAAGAATGCAATTCCGAAAGCACCCACTGGTCGATCTCGGGCCGCTTGCTGACTGGTATGCGTTGCTCCTGGCCTTTATAGCCATCTATGTTGGCGTACAAGGCAAAAAACGCATACGTATTGTATAAGGTGCCAAAGAATTTGCGACGCACTTCTTCCACCCCCTCAATATCAAATTTAAGATTGTCCCAGGGCTGTGCATTGGAAATCATGTACCACCGGGTGGGATCGGCGCCATACTGGGCTATGGTTTGGAAGGGCTCCACGGTGTTACCCAACCGTTTGGACATTTTGCGTCCCAGCTTGTCCTGGACCAGTCCATTGGATACTACATTCTTAAAGGCCACACTGTCAAACACCATCGCGGCGATGGCATGCAGCGTGAAGAACCAACCCCGGGTTTGGTCAACCCCTTCGGCGATAAAGTCGGCTGGAAAGTTATCCTTGAATTTTTGATTGTTTTCGAATGGATAATGCCATTGGGCATAGGGCATGGAACCACTATCAAACCATACGTCGATCAGATCTGGCTCCCGATGCATCGGCATTCCGGTCTCACTGGTTAATACCACCTCGTCAATGAAGGGCCGGTGCAGGTCTTCAGGCGCTTTCTGATCAAGACCAAGCGTCTTGTTTGCTTTTTCGATTTCCTGGCGAAGCTGTTCTACCGATCCGATGCAGACTTCTGCCGTGCCGTCCTCCGTGCGCCAAATCGGCAAAGGAGTTCCCCAAAACCGGGATCTTGACAAGTTCCAGTCCTGCAGATTTTCCAGCCAATTGGCAAATCGCTTCTCACCGGTATGCGCCGGCTTCCAGTTGATTTCCTTATTCAGCTCTACCATGCGGTCCCGGCAGGAAGAAGAACGAATAAACCAGCTGTCCATGGGATAGTACAAGACCGGCTTGTCCGTACGCCAGCAGTGTGGATAGTTGTGCACGTATTTCTGGGTACCGAAAAGTTTATTTTCTTTCTTGAGTTTGGTGACGATATCTATGTCTACATTGATATAGGCATCGCCCTCATCCTTGTAGTCTTTCACATACCGCCCGGCAAAGTCGATGACCTCATCCACAAATTTACCCTGCTTGTCCACCAGTGTCAGGGCTCCGACTCCATATTTTGAAGCAACCCGCATGTCATCTGCCCCAAAGGATGGAGCAATGTGCACGATTCCAGTACCGTCTTCGGTCGACACGAAGTCCCCTAGCATGACAATAAAAGCCTCACCTTCCGGCTGAGCGTAGGGCAACAGCTGGTGGTAACGGATCATTTCAAGCTGTTCGCCTTTGAAACTAGCGAGCATGCGATAAGGGATGATTTTATCCCCGGCCTGATAATCCTCCATGCGGATCTCTGCTTGTTCGGGTTTAAACCAGGCACCAATTAAGTCCCGGGCCAGGATCAGATTGACCGCTTCGAAAGTGTAGGGATTATACGTGGCTACAAGAACGTATTCAATTTGGGCTCCTACCGCCAGTCCGGTATTCGATGGTAAGGTCCATGGAGTTGTTGTCCAGGCCAGGAAATAAACTTTGCCTTGAGACACCTGATCATAGAGAAAGGTGGATTGGGCATCTTTTACGACCTCAAACTGAGCAACCGCCGACACATCTTTAACTTCCCGGTAAGCGCCCGGCATGTTAAGTTCATGGGTACTTAATCCGGTACCCGCAGCCGGCGAAAAGGGCTGAATGGTGTATCCTTTATACAAGAGGCCCTTATCATATAGCTGACGTAACAACCACCATATGCTTTCGATGTAGTCGTTTTCAAAGGTGATGTACGGATGATCGAGGTCGACCCAATAACCCATTTTTAAGGTGATATCGTCCCACAGGTCTTTGTAGCGCATGACGGTTTCCCGGCATTTGGCATTGTATTCTTCGATGGTAATGGTCTTGCCGATATCCTCCTTGGTAATTCCAAGTTCTTTTTCTACGCTTAGTTCAATCGGCAAACCATGGGTATCCCAACCACCCTTACGCTCCACCAGGCTGCCTTTCATGGTGTGGTACCGGCAAAAAAGATCTTTTACCGTCCGGGCCATGACGTGATGAATACCCGGTTTTCCGTTAGCGGACGGGGGACCTTCGTAAAATACGTAGGGCTTGCCCTCCTGGCGTTCGGTTAGGGAGCGGCTGAATATTTTCTGATCCATCCAAAAGGCAAGGATGTCTTTATCGATCTGCGGTAGATCCAGGCCTTTGTATTCTCTGTACATAAGTTTCTCCAAAAAAATTGGCTGCAAAGATAGGCCATCTCCGAGATAACTTTCAGCATATAATCAACAAAGGTGCCTTGGATCAGAAAGTGTACCTTTATCGATAAAGTATTCAGTAGCTAGTAATTAGTAGCTAGAAGATGCTTCTGAATACTGAATACAAGCATCCGAATACTGAAGAAATGTGCGGCAGATCATCATTAACAAAAACAGAAAAAGAACTGGAAGAGCGCTTCCACTCCACTTTTTATTCGGAGGATCTGGAAAGGTATAATCCACTTCCTAATTACAATGTGGCGCCAACTCAGGTCATGCCGGTCATCACCAACGATGATCCGGACCACTTCCGGCCCATGCGGTGGGGGTTAATTCCTTTCTGGGCGAAGGATGAGAAGATCGGATATAAGATGATCAATGCACGGATCGAGACGCTCCTGGAAAAATCCTCCTTTCGCACCGCAGTACAGAAGAGAAGGTGCCTTATCCCGGCTGATGGCTTTTATGAATGGAAAAAGAACGGAAAAGCAAAACAACCCTATCGGATTGTAGCCACCAATACCGACTTATTTGCCTTTGCCGGCATCTGGGAAAACTGGAAAAATCCCCAGGGTGAGTGGATTCAGTCTTTTACCATCATTACTCAACCTCCCAACAAAGTGGTGGCAGCCCTTCACGATCGAATGCCGGCTATCCTGTTGCCTGAGGAAGAACGATTGTGGTTGGACCAGGAACTCAAAGCAGAGGATGCTTTGGAGCTGATCAAACCCTATCCGGATGAATATACCAAAGCTTATCCGGTGTCCCCCCGTGTAAATAAAGTAGGAGAAAACGATGCTGAACTTGTTGAGGAGGTTTCTGCTGACCTATAACCTAAGGTCAATTGGATGGGTCTTCTTCCTGATCTGGCATGGATCCGGAATTTGTCAGCAACCGATCCGCTTTACTGCTTCGTTTACCCAATTGGTTGACGAACACCACCTCATGTTTGACCTCCCCGAGTCCAGTTGGTATAAAGTGACTTCCCGCCAGGCGGACGCTCTGGCCGGCTATGATCTCATCCTGGAATCCCAACTGGAAAATATGGAGATACGCTATCGCTGGCAACCCGCAAATAATCTCAGTGAAGGGGAGTTCAAAAGGCATTTTATTGCCTTATTATCCACCCTTGCGACCAATCAGGAGGATGCCTTTATGGCTTTTAATCAGATTGGGTCCTATCTGGCTATGGATCGGTATCATGCTCAGAGAGCTATGATCGCCCGCTTTAAGACCAAATATGCGGTGAGCCGGCTCCCTTTTGCACGTATGCTTCAGCTCTATCATTCTGAATATGGAATAATCACCTGTATGGTCCTGTACCAGGAGAAAGAACAGGGTGAGCTGGCTCAAAAGCGATTGCAACATCTGCGGTTTGAATGAGATAATTTGTTTCCGTGTTTCCGTGTTAAACTTAACATAGAATCCTAACCATTCAAATGCGTGTCATTTTCACTGGCTTTCATATTGATGTACTCACGTGTTTTCCCAGAAACAGCCAATGGCGAACAGCGTACAGCGAATAGCCTTTTCAACCTGCGTCAATTTATGTTTTCTGAAGCGAATGGTAAAATGCATAAGTCAATCCCGGTTTGTGTAATTCGTAGTAGATCCCGGGCGAAAAGCCATCGGCCAAACACGTGAAGCCTATTTGTTAATGTCTCGTTAAACTTAAGGCAGGTTCAACGGTTCGAATTATTCAATCGTTTTCTTGAAAATATTCTCCAATTCAAAGCAAACCTGGAACCATGAGAAAATGGCTACAATCCTTGATGACTGCTGTATTAGGAGGTGCTGTTGCCCTGGCTGGATATTATTTCCTGGCTAAAAAAACAAGCGTCCTAGCTTCTGATCCATTTGTACACCAGGCTTCCTGGAAAGGGCAACCGGTCAATACCCTGGCAACCGGTATCGATTTCCGCAATGCTGCGGATAAAGCAAGGGCGTCCGTGGTGTTAATTCAGGGCCAGGCAAGCGATCAGCTGGTCAATGAAAAACGCAAACAACAAAACGACAACAATCCCATGAACCAGTTCTTCCGCAATTTCATGGACGATGACATGGGGAGCTTATTTTCGTTTCCCTTTGGCGGATTCAATATTCCTCCCGGCACCGGTAGTGGGGTGATCATTTCACCAGACGGGTACATCGTGACCAATAATCACGTAGTGGATGACTATGACATCATTGATGTGACGTTATTTAATGATAAAAAATATAAGGCCCAGGTGATCGGTAAAGATCCTAGTACGGATCTGGCGGTTATCCGGATAGATGCCCAAAATCTTCCGGTAGCCATGATCGGTAATTCGGATGAAGCGCAGGTCGGTGACTGGGTACTGGCGATCGGAAACCCTTACGATAAATTGCGTTCTACGGTAACGGCCGGGATCATCAGTGCCAAAGGTCGGGATATCGATATTCTGCAAGGCGATGACAATGGACGTACCATCGAGGAATTCATCCAGACCGATGCTGCGGTTAACCCGGGCAACAGCGGCGGCGCCCTGGTTGATGCTGAAGGCAATTTGATTGGGATCAATACGGCTATTTACTCGCAAACCGGGTCTTATGTCGGGTACTCGTTTGCCATTCCTTCCAATCTGATGCAGAAAGTTGCAGCCGGACTCATCAAGAATGGCAACGTGGCACGCGTCAGCCTCGGAGTCAGTATGTACGAGGTCAATGAAGAGATTGCTCAGGAATTGTCGCTTGGTGTGAAAAGCGGATTATTGGTCGAACAGGTTGAGGACAGGAGTTCCGCGCAATATGCGGGAATCCTGCCAAATGATGTGATTGTAGAAGTAGAAGGACAAAAAATGAAATCTTTTGAAGATTTAAAGGGTTTCTTAGATAAGGCCAAGTCCGGAGATGTCATTAACGTCAAGGTATGGCGCGAAGGGGAGGTAAAATCCCTCGATGTACGCTTAAAAGCAAAGTTTTAGATCCGCAGGATCACAAGATAGTATAGTTGGTTTTTCGTTTTGTTTTGATACACCCGCTCTCTAACCAGGGAGCGGGTGTTCTGTTTTAAAAACGTGTTATCGTGTTTTCGTATTTACGTGATTTTGATACTTAGGCCGTAAGTGTTTTCTGCGAATCACCAGGCTAAAGCCGTTGAGTTTTCAAAAGTATTGGTTCATAATACATGTATTTCATTTTCAGGTCCATCTCTGCATGCCCAGACGTGTTCTTGTCTTTTGTCACTTACGTGTTTACGACTCCTTGCTCCTTGCTCCATGCCCTATGCTTTCAGCCACTTCTTTTACCTCTTCTACTTCTTCTACCTCTGATCCTTCTTTTACCTGAGCTTCTTCTTACCTTTATTTGATGAAAGCACATCAATTTTTTTCCATCGCAATTTTCTTGCTATTGACCATCGGCGGATCCTCACAAACCCGGTTGGCCATAGCGGGGATGACCCACGATCACGTCCACGGCATTCTTAATCGTATGAAGGACGGTGATTTTAAGATCGTCGGTATTGTAGAAGCGGACAAAAACCGCATTGCAGACCTGGCCAAGCGCTATGACATAGCCGGAATACCGGTCTTTGACAATCTGGAACAGTTGATCTCCAGGACGCACCCCGAAGGCGTCTGTGCTTTCGGATCCATCGCGGATCATCTGAAAGTCGTGGAAGCCTGTGCACCAGCCCACATCCCGGTGATGGTAGAAAAACCACTGGCAGCCAATGCAATGCAAGCTAAGCGCATGGATTCCCTGGCCACTAAATACAACATCCCACTGCTGGTCAACTACGAAACGACCTGGTATCCGGCACTGCACGCCGCGAAGGATTGGATCGACGCCGGCAAGATCGGAGCCATACGTCGCATGGTCATCAATATGGGTCATCAAGGGCCGAAAGAGATCGGTTGCAGCCAGGCCTTTCTGGAATGGCTGACGGACCCGGTCCTTAACGGAGGCGGAGCCATTACCGACTTTGGTTGCTACGGGACCGATATTGCTGCCTGGTTGTTGCCCGGTGAAGAGCCCGATCAGATCATCGCGGTGACCAAACAATTCAAACCACAGATTTACCCCAAAGTCGATGACGACGCCACCATTCTGTTGGACTTTCCTTCCGCCGAGGTTATCCTGCAAGCATCCTGGAACTGGCCATTTGGCCGGAAAGATGTGGTGATTTATGGAGAAAAAGGGACTATTTGGTTGGATCGGACGCTGGAGATGAAAGTCAAAATGGGTGATGGTGTGGTAGAAACGATAAACGTTGATCCCCTTCCGACTACTGAAAACGATCCGTTCCGTTACTTTGGTGAAGTTATCCGGGATCGCATCGACCCATCCGGGTCCTTATCCAGCCTGGAGGTGAACCGTAGAGCGATGATGTGGCTGGCCGAGGCAGCAGAAATTTCCAGGAAATAACTATTTCATCGCCAGCTTGCTGATTCGGTCGCCCAGGTCTTTTTCTGAGCCCGGCACATATCCGTTGTATTGATGCACGATGTTCCCCTTTTGGTCGACCAGAAAGGTTTGAGGAATGCTGTAGATGTTCAGGGTCCGCATCAGCTCCTGATTGCTGTCCAGCAGAACGGTAAATGGCCAGCCTTTTTGAGCTACGAGTGGTTTGATACGGGCAATGTTACGGGCATCATCCACCGAAATGGCAATAAAATCGATGTCGTATTTATCTTTCCATTCGGAAAAATGGCCTTTCATAGCGTCCAGCTCAATTTTGCAAGGTCCGCACCAGGTAGCCCAAAAACTGATGACCTTGATCTTGCCGTTGGTCGTATATTCCTGTAAGTTGACTTTCTTGCCGTCCAGCGTACCCACTTCTGCGGTAGGCATAGGCCTTTGGGCGCTTACAGCAGTCGAAATAAATATTGCGGCGACAAGGATCAGAATCTGCTTCATCAGTCTATTTTGTTT
>JACJYB010000009.1 GCA_020636355.1 Lewinellaceae bacterium
AGAGAAATACCTCCTGCAGGACCGTATTACCCGGGTGTAAATGCGGCTCCTGAGGTAAATATCCAATGCGGATATCAGGTCGCAGATAGGTTTTATAACTGTCACCATCGGGCTTGATCTCTCCGCCGACAACGCGCAGCAGGGTTGATTTTCCGGTTCCGTTACGGGCAATCAGCGCAACCTTATCACCCTTATTGATGTAGAGTTGTAATGCATCAAACAAGAGTTTTTCTCCATAGCGCAAGGATACATTTTCTAATGTCAGAAAGTTCATTCCCTTAATTATTCGGTTTAGTACTGAATTTCGTTGTTCCGTTTCTCAGGCCGGTGTGCCCTCTGTACTGGGGTCCTATCTTGCTCAAAAATAATCATCAAACATATGAAACCGAACGCTTCAATTTTCGTTGTCCTTGCACTTTTTATAGCGGCGTGTCAGCCCAGGGAATCATCCAGGGCTTCTGACGACGTTGTTGGGACCGATAACCTGGCAGCAGAAATCGCCAGAGGAGAATACCTGGTGACTGCCATAGGCTGCAATGACTGCCATACACCCAAGATTTTCGGTCCGCAAGGGATGTCTCTCGATTACGATCGATTGCTATCCGGTCATCCTGCCAGTGAAGATCTGGCTTCCTATGACACATTGACCACCGGAAGCTGGGTGCTGATGTCTCCATCATTAACTGCTTATGTAGGTCCCTGGGGTACCTCCTTCGCTTCCAATTTAACACCTGACGGCACAGGGATAGGGACCTGGACCGAAGCTCAATTCGCCAAAGCCATTCGGGAAGGCAAGGCTAAAGGATTGGACGGCGCCAGACCGCTGCTTCCTCCAATGCCCTGGCAAAACCTGGTTAACCTGTCGGACGAGGACGTGCACGACATCTTCACCTATTTAAAAAGTCTTAAGCCGGTACGGAATATCGTTCCAAACCCATTGCCGTCCATGGCTGTAAAATGAGGACTTAATAAACGCTTAGTCCAGCGCTTGTACGATATCATTCAGAATATCGTCCGCATGTTCCAGGCCAACCGAGACACGGATCAAACCGTCGGTGATTCCGACGCGTTCACGTTCTTCCGGTGGTAGTTTTGAATGCGTGGAAGAAGCAGGATGGGTGGCTATGGTACGCGTATCTCCCAGATTTGCGGTAATGGTGATCATCTCCAGGCGGTCCATAAAGCGGGTTCCGGCGGTCAGTCCGCCTTGCACTTCAAAGGTCAGCAATCCTCCTCCGGCGCGCATTTGTTTCAATGCGATCTGATGACCAGGATGATCGGGAAGAAACGGATAATGGACCGCCCGCAATTTGGGGTGATCTTTTAATTCAATAGCCAGCTTCAGGGCATGGTCACAATGCCGGTCCATACGGACAGCCAGTGTTTCCAGACTTTTTGACAAGACCCAGGCATTGAATGGAGAAAGCGAAGGACCCGTATTGCGGATGAATTTATGAATCGACTTGATGTGTTTTTCGGATGCACAGACGACACCACCAAGGACTCGTCCCTGGCCGTCAATGAATTTTGTCGCTGAGTGGGTGATGATGTCCGCTCCCCACTGTACCGGTGTTTGCAGGTAAGGTGTGGCAAAGCAGTTATCCACGACCAGCAACATACCGTTCTGGTGAGCAAATTGCGCGGCCCATTCCAGATCGATCACATCCAGTCCGGGGTTGGAAGGTGTCTCTATGAACAGGATTTTAGAACTAGGCCGTACTGCATCCTTCCAGCCGGATGGGTCACCGGCATCTACAAAGGTGTGGCTGATACCCCATTTGACCAGGTATTGGGTCAAAATCTGGTACGATGATCCAAATATGGACCGGCAAGCAACAATATGGTCACCTTGTTCGAGCAGGGTAGCCAGGGTGCTGTATATGGCAGCCATGCCCGTGGCTGTCGCTACGGCATCTTCGGTCCCTTCCAGGGAAGCCATTTTTAGCTCGAATTCCCTGACTGAAGGATTGGAAAAGCGACTGTAGATATTCCCCTCTGCCTCCTCGGCGAATAACGCCCGCATGTGTTCGGCATCGTCGAAGATGAAGCTGGAAGTCGGAAAGATTGGTGTGGAGTGCTCATGGTGCTGTGAGCGCTCGGTTTGTAGCCGGATTGCCCGGGTTTCAAATTGTTTCATGCCTCCAGGGTTAGGGTATAATTCACATTGATCGACTCTTTCAGCATCATCGAAACCGAGCAGTATTTCGTAAGCGATAGTTCGATGGCGCGATGCGCACGCTCTTCTTTCACCTGGCCACCGATGTGAAAATGCAAATGGATGGTGTGGAATATCTTCGGATGCTCCTCTACACGCAACCCTTCTACATCCACCCAAAAAGTGGTGACTTCCTGACGCATTTTAGCTAAAATGGCTACTATATCGATGGAACTGCAGGATACCATAGCCGAAAGAAATGCCTGCATGGGCCGCATGCCCAGGTTTTCTCCACCCACAGCTTCAGATCCGTCAATATCAATCGTTTTCCCTTCCGGACTGGTTGCGCGGAAATGCACCGCATTGTTCAATCGCTCCAGTTTGATTTTCATAGGCTTATTTTAGAAGTACAAAGAACTGAAAACAACAGCTATTAATTGGTGATTTAGATCGAATAATGCGTGACTAATTCATCTTGTACAGGCAGGGAGGCTGTAAATTTTCCGTTCAGGTTGTTAATAAATAAAGGCCGGGAAGCGGATCCGGAAGGGATAATGGTCTGCTAATTCCGGAATAATTGCTATCATTATTGTTCAACACCATCCCACATGCTAGCAAAAACATACGCCAGTGCCGTTTTCGGAGTTGACGCCCGGACCGTAACCGTTGAAGTAAATGCGGGTGGGGCGCAACAGCCCAAATACTTTCTGGTCGGCTTGCCGGACAGTGCTGTCAAAGAAGGCGAACAACGGATTGAGGCAGCCATTAATAATTCCGGATTTCGTCTGCCGCGTCTCAAGCTGGTCGTCAATCTGGCACCGGCAGACATTCGGAAAGAAGGCTCCGCCTACGACTTACCGATTGCCATGGCTATCCTCGCGGCAACGGGTCAGGTGGATAAGGAGAAACTGGATCAGTTTGTGCTGATGGGTGAACTGGCGCTGGATGGCCAGATCCGCCCGGTGCGCGGGGTATTGCCCATGGCGATCCAGGCCCGGAAAGAGAAATTTCAGGGTTTATTGATCCCCACCGCAAATGCCCGGGAAGCTGCCATTGTCAATCATCTGGACGTATATGCCGTAACGAATCTAAGAGAGGCTGTCGAAGTGGTGGAAGGCCAGGGTGAGCACCGTCCGGTGCAACTGGACACCCGGGATGACTTTTTCGCCAACCAGGAGGCTTACCAGCTGGATTTTGCCGATGTACGTGGTCAGGACAACATCAAGCGAGCCCTCGAGATTGCTGCTGCCGGTGGTCACAATGTGATCCTGATCGGCCCACCCGGCGCCGGTAAGACCATGCTAGCCCGCCGTATGCCCAGCATATTACCGCCGTTAGGGCTGCAGGAAGCGCTGGAGACGACCAAGATTCATTCGGTAGCCGGTATTTTGCCGCCTAATTCGGCGCTGGTCTATCACCGGCCTTTCCGGTCACCCCATCACACCATTAGTGATGTTGCACTGGTAGGCGGAGGCTCCAATCCATTGCCGGGGGAGATCTCACTGGCGCACCACGGGGTATTATTTCTGGATGAACTGCCCGAATTCAAACGCACCGTGCTGGAGGTGATGCGACAGCCAATGGAAGAACGCAAAGTCACCATATCGCGCGCCAAACTGACGGTGGACTACCCGGCCAATTTTATGTTGATTGCCTCCATGAATCCCTGCCCTTGCGGTTATTACAACCATCCTGAAAAGGAATGTGTTTGCGCTCCGGTGTGGTTCAACGGTACCTGAATAAGATTTCCGGACCCCTGCTCGATCGCATCGACCTGCATGTGGAAGTTACTCCGGTCAGTTTCGATGAGCTTACGGGCACAGAACGGCCACGTACCGGAAGCGCCGAGATCCTGGAACGAGTCATTGCCGCACGTCAAGTGCAGGAAGCGCGATACGAATCCACTCCGGAAATTCATGCCAATGCTCAGATGCCCAGCCGTATGGTTCGTGAAATTTGTGTGCTGAGCCAGCCCGGGCAAATCCTGCTGCAAACTGCCATGAAAAAATTACAGCTTTCAGCCCGTGCTTACGACCGTATCCTGAAAGTCTCCCGCACCATTGCCGACCTGGCTGCTTCGCCGGAGATCAAAATCGAGCACATCGCTGAAGCCATCCAGTACCGGAGTTTGGATCGGGAAAACTGGGTGGGTAAATTTATATGGTTGAAGGTTGAATGTTGAAGGTTGAATGATCGTTCGGCATCTAATTTTGGTAGCCATTTATTGAGGATTCAACGGTCGATTGTTAATTAACGTTAAGAAAACCTTAACGATGCAACCTTTTGAAACCAATTACCGTCTACCCTATACAAGTGCATCGCATGCGCCGGCCATTAATCGGTATTCGCGAGGCATTCATCTAGAATAGTGGAGAACGGACAGGTTTACAAGCATCTTCGCTTCATGCATATTAAACCTGACTGACTGAACCTGACATGAAATGAGATCTTCAAATGGTCCGTTCGCCATCCACTTTACTATTGGAATTATTGCAATGTTCGAAAAACGAAAGGCTAATCCGTTTTTTCATAGTGAGATTTTTCATCGTCCACAATCAAAAACGTTTGATTGTGGATTTTTTATTCGATAGGTTCCTGGCTGGCGTACTCAATACCGGATGGGGCAAGGACTTAAGGGTACTTTCGCTGAGCAGAATGCGGGATGAAGCGGAATACAAACCCAGTAAGGGTGCACTGAAGGTATAGTCAATCAAGGTAAGGCGGATCACCCCGTCCAGGGACAGTTCAAAATAATTACCGTAACGGATCAACTTGAAATGGAACGAGCGATCTGCAGGAACAATGAATAAGTTGGACTGTAAATCCTTAAAAATGAAATCTTCTTTCATGTTGTCAGGGTTACAACCCCAGGTGCGGATCTTAACCAGACCATTAACGACATCAAAGGGAATGAAGTAACCATTTCCATCCTGGTCTACATCGCAAAATAATCCACATTTACCCAATCCCTCCACCGTGAGACGTCCTTCCCAGATGTAACTTGTACTGGTGCTGTTGAAGCAAAACAATTCGTAACCGCTACGGCTTTGCAGACGCCATTCCTGGTCATCGATTTCCATCGAAGCGGTGGGGTTATTCAGTAACGCACGGACCGGGATCAGTTCTGATTGATTCATGGTGTGGATGGTCATCGTTTCCCACCGGTAAAAACTGGTGAGTACAAGCCGGCCATGTGTATCGGTGTCAAGTTGTTTGGGCGGTGGCAATACGCGCTTGGAATTCACCCGGCCATCCATGAAGTAAAAATTATAGAGCAGCCAGTGCCCATTATCTTTTACGACACGTGCAGCATAATTGCCCTGAGGTAACAAGACGTCGGAGTGGAAACTGTGGTATTCTCCCCGTAAGTCATCACTGAACCAATAGCGCACTTTAATGTCTTCCCGGATCGATCCCAACAAGTAATAACGGTCATTCAGTTTGAACAGGCAGGGGCATTCCACATCATCGTACATGCGCGGATAAAGCAACGGGGTGTGCATCGCTAGATTATTATCCTCCGTAAGCTGCAATAAGCCAACACAGCCCCGGCGGGAGAAAGGGCCTTCAGCTGAACGGGCACAAACGAGCAGATAAGCCTGACCTTCTTCCTCGTAATAATAAGGATCTCGAAAACTGAGCCACCCGCGTGGATTGTTGTTGAGATCTTCGTAATGGGGTCCGCAGGACCGATCAGAAATTGCCCGTTTTACGTTTTCCCAACGGATCAGGTCGTCGCTGATAGCGATCCTATTTTTGAATCATTCCCCGGTCGCGGATAGCCAAACCAGTGTAGAATAAGTAGTATAGATTTCCCCGGCGGGTGGCATGCATGGTCCAGAGCATATCGTCATCCCAGGCGCCCGGATGCCCGACAAATAGTGCATTGTCGACACGACGCCAGGAAATACCATCCGTAGATATGGCGTGGGCAATGTAGTCGTGGTTGGGAATGATCAGATGAAAAAGATGGTATACTCCATTCTGGACAAACACATCGATGTCACCGATCTCCCAGTCACTAAATCCTCCTCCTGCATACATGGTTCTTCGATATGGCGGTTAAAGTACCAATTCAGGCAGGATTGACCAATTATTAATGGCTCAAAACCTCGGCCTAAGACACGTTCTGTAGGGCATCCTCTGGCAGTATTCCGTAATGTTCCAGACCTTCCAGGATCCCTTCTGCGGCATATCCCGCCGCCCGGTACAGGTTTTTATTACCCTTGATGGCGATTAATTCGGCGGCGTGATTACCCACTATAATGCCTTTCCCTGAACCGGTTAGCATATCCAGATCATTTCCTGAATCCCCTGCCGTAATCAGATGACTGTACGGGATGGACCACTTTTTACACAGATAGCGCAATGCTTTTCCTTTGGAGGCTTGCCTGGGTAATAGGTCCAGGTAAAGGTCATGGGAGACAATGATGCTAAGTTGAGGCAAAAGTTTTCCCAATACGGCCTTAAGCTGGCTTTCTTTGAATTGCTTATCTTTTAAATAATAGGATATTTTATGGGGATTCTGTCCTTCCGCTTCCTGAAGCTCCAGCCAGTCAAGACTCTCCATCCGCTTGCTCACTTCATCGCGATTCCAGTTTTTATCCAGATGGGTGCGCCAGCCTTTGTCCAATACGTAGTCGTTGCCCTGCCGGTAGTAAATCTGGGATCCGACGGAACAGACCAGGAATTCGGGTTGGGGTAATTGCATTTCCTGAATAACATTACGGACCAGCTTGACGGATCGTCCGGAAGCATAGGCCAGAGCCAGATTTTGCGGACGATCATTCAGGAATGAAATCAATGCGTTCAGACCGGGATGCCCGTATTCCTCGCTGATCAGCGTACCATCAATGTCGGTAGCGAAAAGGTATTCAGCCAGTTTCATCCGGTCTGAAACAACTTCCGCCCTGGGTGATTTACTACTGGCAAACGATTTTTCTACCCATTGCATGTACTGATCGACATGGTGTTGCCAACTGAAATATTTTTGCGTGTTCAGGACTCCGGCATTGGAATACGCTCTCCAGAGGATATCGTCCGAGATGATCCGTTTGATGGCGGAGGCTATTTCAACCGGATTGAGCGGATCAACCAGCAATCCATTTTCACATTGCGGGATGATCTCAGCGGGTCCCCCGTTATTGGTCGATACGACAGGAAGTCCACTGCTTGCTGCTTCAATGATCGTCAGACCAAACGTTTCATGTAATGCCAAACTGGCAAATACGCCCCGTTTTTCTGCACAATAACGATAGATCGTAGCCACCTCATTTTCGACGTCGTGCTTTTTGGGAATGGCCAATTTGCCGTATAGATCGTATTTATCCATTAATAAAAGGATCTGGACCAGCACCTCCCGCTCGCTTTCGGGCATTTTTTCAATATCCTTGCGTATGCCGGCAAAGATCACCAGGTTAGCCATCGATTGTAACTCTTTGTCCTGTCCGTAAACATCGATGAGGGTATGTAAATTCTTACGCAGATCGGGTCGGGAAAGAGCCAGGATACAAGGTTTATGAGGAACGGATAGAAATTTTTCTATGTATTCACTGACCCAATACCTTCGTTGCATCTCTTCGGTTTTCTGGTCGACCCCCGGTTGCAGTTGATAATACGGGATAAACTTTTCGGTGTCTACTCCCGGAGGTATCGTGTGAAAGACCGCTTTGGAATGAGCAGGATATTTCTCATAGGTTTCCTGCTCCTGGTCGGTAGAGGTGACAATGAAACGGGCATGGGTCAATGTCGCATTTTCGGCGGCAATGCGGGTTGTAAATCGAAATTTCCGTTCACCTTCTTCCTCGGTCATACCCATCGCTTTCAACTTTTCTCTTTTCGCGATGCCCAGGGAATGCGCAGTGTGTACAAAAGGTACCTTGAGTAAATTGGATAGTTCGACGGCAGCATAGCCGGCATCTCCATAATGGCTGTGAATCCAATCTGGAATGATGCCGGAGGCTTTCAGGTATTGCATGGTATTGGTGACAAATTCGTCAAGGTAGGGCCACAACTCCTCCTTCATCCGGTACCGTTTACCGGCAAAGGGAATCCGGCGGATGTCAAGTTTGTCGTTGATGATTTCCACCGGCAAAGCATAAGTATCATCCAATGCAGGATCATCAATGAGCCGGGTGATGAGATGAACCTGTTTTACCAGGGGATGACGAGACAGGTATTCAGCGAATTCATAAACATAGCGCGTCTGGCCGCCATTATCTGCATCCCGGCCTATTTCCAGTCCTGTCGATTTAATTAATCCATGAATATTAATAATTGCTATGCGTAAGGGCTTCAAAATTAATTGGTTTTTTTAAAAATGAAAGAAACAAGAGCTGTCATGTCCAGAAACCTAAGGGATTAATCCCTGAATTGTTTGCAACTTCTAAAGAATACGGACCGAAGCTATGACCGTTTATGGCTCCATGGTAGCAGATCCAAAGAGGGCAAAATCGTATTTGACCGGATCCAGGGGATCGAATTGACGCAGTCGATCCGTCAGTTCAAGGACCGTAACCCAATCGGTTCGCTTCCGGTCAATCAATTGAAGGTTTCGGGCAACCCGGTCGACATGTACATCCAGCGGGATTTTTAATTCGGAAGGCTTTATACGACTCCAAAGACCGAAGTCAACCCCGCTGGTATCGCGGCGTACCATCCAGCGTAGATACATATTCAGCCGCTTGCAGGTACTCTGACGGGCAGGGGAGGGGATGTGTTTGCGGGTCCTGCTGGGTGCATAGGGTAGTGAAAAAAAATATTCCTGAAAATTGATTAATCGTTCCGCCATGGTATTGCCTTGAAGAAAGGCAACCTCCAGTGAATCATGATTCCGGTAGTGATGCTGCAGAAAACTCAGAAAATACAAAGTGTCGAGGGACTGGAAGGTGCGGTGCTTGAATTCCAGAAAGCGTTGACGTTCAGGTTCCTGATGATTAACAATAAACTCATAGGGAGATTCGCCCATAAGGGCAAAGAGCGCGTTGGCTTTTTGAATGATGGTCTTGCGCTGACCCCAGGCCAACACAGCGGTCCAGAAACCAGTAATTTCCACATCCTGCTTTCGGGTATAGGTATGCGGTATCTGAATAGGGTCTGTGCGAATGAATTCCGGACGGTTGAACTTAAGGGTTTGCCCTTCCAGCCAACCCCTTAAGTCCTCCTCATTTCCGGAATCATTATTCGTAGGTCTGCTTGACTCTTTCGATTTCGTAAACCTCGATGATATCAGATACTTTGATGTCGTTGAAGTTTTTGACGGTGACACCGCACTCCATGCCGGATTTGACTTCCTTGACATCTTCCTTGAACCGTTTCAGCGAGCTGATTTCGCCCATCACATTTTCACGGGTAGGATAGATGACGATACCGTCGCGGATAATCCGGATATGATTGTTCCGGTTGACTTTGCCTTCCTGAACAAAACATCCGGCGATGGTTCCCACTTTGCTGATCTTGAATATATCGCGTACTTCCAGTTGACCGAGGATCTTTTCTTCTTCGGTTGGCTCGAGCAAACCTTCAATGGCAAGTTTAACCTCTTCGATGGCTTCGTAAATGATGGAATAGGTCTTGATTTGGACCCCTTCTTTCTCAGCCAGCTTACGAGCGCCCAGCGAAGGCCGTACCTGGAATCCGATGATGATGGCATCCGAAGCGGAAGCCAGGAGAACGTCGGATTCGATGATCTGACCGACGGCTTTATGGATGACATTGACCTGGACGGTCTCAATTGAAAGTTTGATCAACGAATCGGAAAGCGCTTCCACCGAGCCATCCACGTCCCCTTTTACGATCAGGTTCAGCTCTTTGAAGGTTCCGAGTGCCAGGCGGCGTCCGATTTCATCAAGACTGATCCGCTTGCTGGCTCTTTCGGTTTGTTCGCGGATGATTTGGGAGCGCTTGGAGGCCAGTGAGCGTGCTTCCTGCTCTTCAGCCATCACTTTAAACTTCTCACCCGCCTGAGGAGCGCCACTAAGACCCAGGACAAGAACCGGAGTGGATGGTCCTGCATCTTTCACCCGTTTGCCGCGTTCATTAAACATCGCTTTGACGCGACCCGAGAATTCACCGGCAAGGAAGATGTCTCCGATGCCAAGGGTTCCGTTCTGGACCAGGCACTTGGTGACATATCCGCGACCTTTATCCAGCGATGCTTCCAGGACAGTTCCCAGTGCCATCCGGTTCGGGTTCGCTTTCAAGTCTTGCAGTTCTGCTTCCAGCAATATTTTTTCCAGCAACAGGTCTATATTCTCACCGGTTTTGGCTGAAATGTCCTGAGACTGGTATTTACCGCCCCATTCTTCGATCAGCAGGTTCATAGATGCCAGTTCCTGCTTGATCTTATCCGGGTTGGCTCCAGGTTTATCAATTTTATTGATAGCAAAGATGATGGGTACGCCGGCTGCCTGAGCGTGGGAAATGGCTTCTTTGGTCTGCGGCATCACATTATCGTCTGCAGCTACTATGATGACGGCAATATCTGTCACTTTAGCACCCCGGGCACGCATAGCGGTAAAGGCTTCGTGACCTGGAGTATCCAGGAAGGTGATTTTTTTACCATTGACTTCGACTTCATAAGCCCCAATGTGCTGGGTGATCCCTCCTGCCTCGCCGGAAACGACGTTGGCGGACCGGATGTAGTCGAGTAATGAAGTCTTACCGTGGTCAACGTGACCCATTACCGTAACAATCGGCGCACGGGGCTCCAGATCTTCTGGTGCATCCTGCTCATCTTCTTCTTCGGTTTCCTGTTCTTCCAGGCTGATGAATTCTACTTCGTGTCCAAACTCATCTGCGATCAATTCGATGAGTTCAGCATCCAGGCGTTGATTAATGGAAACAATAACGCCGAGGTTCATGCAGGTCATGATCACGTCAGTGACAGCCACATTCATGATGTTGGCGAGTTCGGAAACAGAAATAAACTCGGTCACTTGCAGATTGCCACTGACACCCTCCATTTCCAACATCTCCTGGCGTTCGCCTTTCCGTTCCCGGCTTTCCCGCCGGATCTTTTGACGTTTACTCTTGCCACCGCCGGTCATTTTGGCCATGGTTGACCGCACTTTATCGTCGATTTCCCGGGTAGATGCTTTTTTGAAATCGTCTTTTTTACCTTTTGTGCCTCTGGCGCCACCACGTGAATCGTTTTCTACTTCTGTGGTTGACACTGTCTTCCGTTTCCGCTTGCGCTTTTTGCGTGTATCGTCCGAAGAGGCTACAGGTGCTGGTCCCGGTGCTTGCTCGCCGGGTTTCCTGGCAGGAGTTTCCTCTTTGGCTTTTGGTTTTTCTTTTTCCTTTTCTTTTTCCTTTTTCTTCTTGGGCTTATTGAACTTATTCGTGTCGATTTTGCCCAAAATCTTCAGACCCTTTAACTGAGGCGCCTCATGGCGGATGATGTCATCCGACACTCCGGGCTCGGGCTCGGGAGGAGCGGGTGCCGCCGGAGCAGGTGGTTCTTCTACCACTGCTTGCGGTTCCGGTACAGGTTCTTCCTGGGGTTCCGGTTTTTCAACTTCTTTCTTCGGCTTGGGCTTGTCCAGATCGATCTTGCCGAGGACTTTGAGCTTGGGGATCATGTTATCATCCACCTTGGCTTTTTCCACCACAGGTTGCTCCACAGGTGGTTTCATGCCAGGCGTCTTGGGCATTGCCGGTTCCGGTGCTTTCATGGAAGGCATAGCATGACTGGTCCGTTCGGGTTCTTTTTCGTGTTGTTCCGGACGGGTATGATGACCAATGACGAGCTTCTCCGCTTGTTCTTTGATCACCACGGAAGACTTGAACTCCTTCATGAGTTCATCGTACATCTCATCAGAGATGTTTGCGGTAGGCTTGTTCTCCACTTCGAACCCATTGTTCTGCAGGTGTTCGATGATGGTAGAAGTCCCAACGTTCAGTTCCTTGGCTACTTTTACTAATAATCTTTTCGACATGCTGTAACTTCCAAATAATGCGCAAAATTAGACAAAAAAAGCACATCCCTTGTTACCCTTCGTCTTCAAACTCAGACGCCAGGATGCGCAATACTTCACTTACCGTCTCCTCTTCGAGGTCTGTACGGCGTAATAATTCTTCTTTACTAAGGCTCAGGACGCTGCGTGCGGTATCGCATCCGATCCGCTTCAGGTCGTCGATGATCCACTCTTCGATTTCATCAGCGAATTCATCAAGATCTACATCGTCCATTTCGTATTCTGCCTGTTCGCGATAGACATCGATTTCAAATCCGGTCAGTCGACTGGCCAGCTTGATGTTGGTTCCCCCTTTACCGATGGCCAGGGAAACCTGATCCGGCTTCAGGTATACGGCTGCCCGTTCTTTATCCAGATCCAACTCAATGTTCGAAACTTTCGCCGGTGTAAGGGCCCGCTGGATGAACAGGGATACATTGGTGGTAAAATTGACGATATCGATGTTCTCGTTTTTTAATTCCCGGACGATGCCGTGGATGCGGGATCCTTTCATACCCACACAAGCACCAACCGGATCAATACGGTCGTCGTAGGATTCAACAGCCACCTTGGCCCGTTCGCCAGGTATGCGGACGATGCGTCGGACGGTAATCAAACCATCCTCGATCTCCGGTACTTCCTGCTCAAGCAGTTTTTCGAGGAAGGTGTTATCCGTACGGGAGATAATGATAGCCGGATTGTTATTACGCATCTCCACCCGGTTGATCACGCCCCGGACCATATCTCCTTTGCGGAAATAGTCCCCTTTGATCATTTCTGTTTTAGGCAATACCAATTCATTGCTGGTAGCATCATCGATGATCAGGATCTCCTTCTTCAGAATTTGATGCACTTCACCGATCACGATATCCCCAACCCGGTCGACATAGCGCTTGTACACTTCGTCCTTCTCCAGTTCCTGAATACGGGATATCAGGGTTTGGCGGGCAGCCATAACCGCTCTGCGTCCGAAATCCTCCAGTTCCAGCTGTTCGTAACATTCATCGCCAACTTCGTAATCGGAATCGATGGATTTGGCTTCGGAGACAGAGATCTGGGTACGCTCGTCGGTGACTTCGCCATCCGGTACGATCTCACGCACTCTCCATAATTCAAGGTCACCTTTCTGGGTGTTAACGATGACATCAAAATTATCATCCGATCCATATTTCTTCTTGATCAGGGTACGGAACACATCTTCGAGTACCCGAACCATCGTAGGACGGTCAATATTTTTGCCCGCTTTAAAATCTGCAAAAGATTCTACCAGTTTCATGTCAACATCATTTAAATGCTATTTGAACCAATGCTTTTCGGATAGAAGCGAAAGGCACTGTTCGATGGTTGATAATTGTTTTTTTCTTTTTTGGATCAGCAGCATCCTTTTCTTTCACAGCCAATATTATCCCATCTTCTTCGACAGCGATTAATTCACCGGCTAGTTGTTCATCACCGACGGTAACGGCAAGATTTCTGCCGATGTGTTTGGGATACTGACGTAAGAACTGCAGTGGTCGGTCCACTCCTCCGGAGGACACCTCTAGTGTGTAGTCTTCACCTGCAGTACCGGAAGCATCCAGCTCGGCCTCTATCTTCCGGCTTAACTTCTGGCACTTGTCAAAATCAACCCCGCCATCTGCATCGAAAAAAACCTGGATCTTTTTCGGTTTTTTCCAGATTACTTCCAGCAGAAAACAATCTGAAAATTGCTCTTCGGTCGAGAATAGCTGACGCACAATTTCTTCTACGTGCTGATCGATCATATACTATAAAAAAAGGAGGGAACGGTTCGCGTTCCCTCACAAATCCTTTAACGCCACAAAAGTAACTATTATTCTCAGGATTTGCAAGGATGTCTTTTTAGGTAGTTATTTGTTTGTGATGCCCGGCGCTAGGATGCATCGGGTTTGGGTGGAGCAAGATGCTGCCTGGGGAAAAGACTTTACCGTGCCAGGCTCTGACTCCTCAATAGTAGATAACGAAAATAGTTTAAATCCAGGGGCACGGAGGAATTCCTCCCGGTTGCAGGCTGGCTAGAAGGTCAGGTGAAAATTCATGCGGTAAACCCAGATGAGCAGAATGATGAACATCAAAATTGCTACTATGGTGAGTAGAAAACATCCGCCTTTCTTACCGTAATTCGTATTGCCCTGTTCCATGAGGTGACGCTAAAAGTGTTAATAACCGTTGCAAAGAAAAGGCAAATATATGTAAATCCAAATACGTGTTATCAATTCCACGGCAGGATTCTCCATACCTAACCGGTTTGCTGGTTGATGAATGCCGGACTTTCGGGTAACCTTGCTGGTGATTTAACCAATTCTTCCCTGCCGACTAAATTTTTTAGGGATTAAAGAGGGGTAGCTTAGCCTGGTGGTCCTGCTATTTCTCACATTTTTATTTTTTATATTATCAGGATTCAATCGGATAAATAGTTGGTACTATTAATTTTATACGTATGGATATTGCCTTATCTAAATGTCCATTGCCAAGAGCACCCCTTTTGCTTCCGATCATGGCATCCTTTTTGCTAATATATTAGAGATTGTTGTCATATATTTGGCACAATTAGTTGGCCGGGTGGCGAACTCAATGTAGGTGCAATTAGTTTTTTAAATGAGGTTATAACATCGAACGGCGTATGAGCATGATTAAACAAAAACTAAGTCAGAAGATGCTGCAAAAGCTGTCACCGCAGCAGATCCAGGTGATGAAGCTATTGCAAATTCCTACGGCAACACTAGAACAGCGTATAAAAGAAGAGCTGGAAGCCAATCCTGCATTGGATGAAGGCGAAAACCGGGATGAGCTCTTTGACCTCAACGATGAAATCAGTGAAGATTCCCTTCGTGAATCCAACAATGAAGAATATGAATCCGGCGAGCAGGAGAGCGAAAGCGCTGACCTCATGGATACGGAATTTGAATCCTCGTCTTCTGATTTTGAACTTGATGATTACATCTCGGATTACATTGACGAAGACCCCATCAGCTATCAAAGCCGATATAACGATGGTGAGGAGGAGCGCACCTTGCCCATTGCCTTTGAAAATTCATTCCACGATTTTCTCGACACCCAGCTTGGTATGCTGAATTTGCAGGATCCCCGCAAGATCCGCATAGCCAAACAAATTATCGGAAGTATCGATGACGATGGCTATCTGCGCCGGGAACCGCTCGCTATTATTGATGACCTGTTGTTTTCCGAGAACATCGATACTTCTGAAGAAGAAGTGGATAGCCTGTTGGCGAAAATCCAGCTTTTTGATCCTCCGGGTATCGGTGCAAGAGACCTGCAGGAATGTCTGCTTATTCAGATCAACACCTACAAGAAAAAAAATCCGGATAGCCGCATAAGCGTCGAAACCATTGACCGCGCCCGCTGTATTGTTACCAAATATTTCAACGAATTTTCCAAAAAACACTTCGATAAACTCAAGAAATACGTCAATCTCTCGGAAGCAGAGCTCAAGGAAACCATGGATTTTATCCTGAAGCTCAACCCAAAGCCTGCCAGTGGCTATGTTCCCCAGCATGGCTCCTCTTCCGGAGGAAATTACATCATTCCCGATTTTATCATCTTCAATCGGGATGGTGAATTGGAATTGCAGCTAAATTCCAAAAATGCGCCTGAATTGCGCATCAATGAACAGTATAAAAACATCCTGCACGGGTACAAAGAACGTACCGGCAAGAAACGGATCTCCCATAAGGATAAGGAGGCCATTCAGTTTATCAAGCAAAAGATTGATTCGGCCAAATGGTTTATTGATGCCATCAAGCAGCGTCAGCATACCATGTACCAGACGATGTACACCATCATGCAGTATCAGTACGATTATTTTCTCTCCGGAGATGAAAGCAAGCTGAAGCCTATGATTCTTAAGGATATTGCCGACATCACCGGTCTGGACATCTCAACCGTCTCCCGGGTTGCCAATAGTAAGTTCGTACAAACGGAATTCGGTACCAAACGACTTAAGGATTTCTTTTCGGAATCCATGACTACCCAGGATGGTGATGAAGTCTCCACCCTGGAAGTAAAGAACATTTTATCTGAGATAATAACCGCCGAACACAAACGCAAACCGCATTCCGATGAAAAATTGCGTGACTTGCTGGAAAAGAAGGGCTATAACATCGCGCGCAGAACCGTAGCCAAGTACCGGGAACAATTAAACATTCCCGTGGCACGATTGCGTAAACAGTTGTGATCGATCAATTTTTCATGATAGGAAAGCAGCCGGTATCTCCCCCCGATACCGGCTTTTTTATTTAGAGCAAGAAGCTCCTTAACTTTGCCTCTCCGACTGGATCCCAATCGTAAAAAGAGCACATAGCCACTGACCATCGAAAAGGTCAGGTGTGCGGCACCGGCTGATAACGTCTGAATGAAGTTGGCTTGCCATTAACTCCCTAGTTTTAGGGTTAAAGTAATTACCTCGCTCATTCGTCTATAAACCTGAGTGGGAACATTTGAATGGCGCTCTCGAAATAAATCCTTGAAAATGGCAGCAAAACCAACTTACAACGATACGTTACCTTTCATCAAAACTCCCTGGGAAGGTAATCCCCTCGATGAAAAAAAGCGATACCGTAACCTGGGCTCTTTTACAGAATGGGGATGGGATGCAGTGTGGAGATGGCAAACCGGTCCCAGGCCATACAAAGAGCAAAAAAAAGCAGATAGATGGCGCCCCGACCTGGTCCGGATGCAAGACCGTTCCTCGTGGCCGGAGAATGGCATAGCCTGGTTAGGTCATGCTACCTTCTTGATTCGTCTGGATGGGATGACTCTGATTACCGATCCGGTGCTTGGAAATGTCTCGCTGATGAAGCGGAAGACCGAATTGCCGATACAAGTCCGGGATTTACAAGGCATCGATCTGCTTTTAATGTCACATAATCACCGGGATCATTGCGACCTTTCCAGCGTTCGGGAACTGACCCGGCAAAACGCAGGCCTCCAGTGTTACACCGGATTGGGAATTGGGCCATTGATGCAATCAGCAGGTTTCGCGGCAGATAGGATCACTTCCGCAGGTTGGTATCAGCAATTTCCCGAAATAAACGGTATCCGGATCTATTACCTTCCTTCAAAACATTGGTCTCGCCGCTATCTATGGGACATGAATACCATGCTGTGGGGTAGCTTCATCATCCAGTCTCCCCAATGGACCATTTATTTTGGCGGGGATAGCGGATACGACCGCCATTTTAAGGAGATTGGTGCTTTGTTTCCATCGATTGATCTGGCTATCCTGGGGGTGGGTGCCTATGAACCTCGCTGGTTTATGAAAGACAGCCATACAGCGCCGGAAGAAGCTGCTCAGGCAGCAGATGATTTACAAGCCAGATGGTGGATACCTATGCATTTTGGCACCTTTGACCTGGGGGATGAACCTGTCAGTCAATCATTGGAAATATTGCGAAAAAGAGATGCGGCCAGAATGTCGCAGGAAAGCCTGGCACGCGCTGAAGGGTCATCCGGGCAGGTTGAACCGGAAGCACTTGCTTCCAGGTGGGTATCGCCGCCACTTGGCCAATGGTTGCAATTGGGGACCGGTCTTTCAGCCGGTCATTGAATGGTTAGAAATCTTTTCTGCTTGCTAACCGTCGCACACCCCACCAGGGTAATGCAACCCACAGGATGAGAAGCGCCGAAGACAAAACCCATCCCCAGAAATGACCCAAAAAATGCTGGAAAACAGCACCGGTATAACCTAATAAACTTGAGATATCCAATTGTAGCAATAACAAGGTCCGGGCAAGGTCAATCGGATTCATCCAACTCATTGCCAGGGTAAATTTCTCCAGAGGATAGTTCTGGAAGATGGCCAGCAACCACAGAAATATACCATCGTAGATCACAGCAAAGAAGAGCCAGATCATAAATCCGGCCGCAAAACCTTTGATGCGGTTTTCAAAGCGTAATCCAAGGAAAAAGGCCATGGCTGAGAAGATCAGGGTCAATAGGAGACCCACTCCACCGAGCATACCAACCTGACTCCACTCGACCGGATGCTGTAATCGCAACAAAAGAAATGGAATGGTGATCCCGGATAGACAAGAAAGAGCCAGTGCGATCACCAAACCGGCAAATTGACCACCAAATACTTGCATTCTCGGCAATGGCTGTGCCAGCAACAGTTCGGTAAATTCCCGCATATTGTAGATGTAAACCAGGCCGAACAGGAGAGACACCAGCGGCACCAGGATGAGAATAATATTGAGGAGTGAAACCACCACTTTTAAAGGATCCTGGCTCATCCAGGCTAAGGCCGAAGTGATCAGTAAAAAGAAGATGGAATAAAAATAGATCCAGTTGCTTCTCAATAAATCTTTCAGGCTATAGACAATGATCTTTTTCATAATGATGCTTTAGGAATTGGGAGCGGGATGTAATGAAAGGGACATCCGACCATTATAATCCTTTTTGGCATTAAGCATCATATTGGCTATCGCCTCTTCCAGACCGCTGTGCTTCGTGCTCTGTTTGAGTTCTGCAGGAGCTCCGTGGAAATGGACGGTTCCATCCAAAAGGAAAATCAAATCGTCAGCGATTGATTCGACCAGTGGGATGATGTGGGTTGTTAGGAGAATCAATTTCTCAGCCTTGCGTTCCGCTTCAATCAAATTCCGGAGGGCTACCAGGGCTATGGGATCCAGGCCGGCCGTGGGCTCGTCCAGGATGCGGATAGGCGTATCATACATAAAGGTCAAAACGAGATTAATCTTTTGCCGGGTGCCTCCGGACAGATGACCTAGCCGGTTTTCCAGGTAAGATTCTACGCCAAAATACTGGATGAAATGGTCCCGTAAAGCAGATTTCCCCCGGATTTCTTCGATGACCTGCAGCAACTCCTTTACTTTTAAATTTTCAGGAAAGCGGGCAATTTGCGGTAGATAACTGATCGAATTACGGTATGAATACGATTCCCGGACTTTTTGACCCTGAACGGTGATGGTGCCTTGACTAGGGATAACCAATCCCAGGATCAGTTTGATCAACGTCGATTTGCCACTTCCATTAGGTCCAAGTATTGCTGTTACTCCGGGTTTGGATAACTCCAGGTCAATGGCACGGAGGACTTTCAGTTTACCATACGTCTTATACAATTGATTTAATTGAATCATGGTGCGAGGTTTTGGAATTCAAAGCGCATGACGGGTGAGGGGTCCTGGATCTGGATCGGGGTCGCGACCGGACTGACTTTTTCGGCGTAATTGAGCAGATCAACTAAAAAACTGCGAAGCAAAATGATGGCTTCCGGGGTCCTGCTAACCACATATCCGTAAAGCTTGACCGGACGAAAGGGAATATCACCAATCCCGTCGTGATCAATGTCGTATCCTTCATAATCATCCCAGTAATTGTATGCAAATGCGATAGAGCTTTGGTTTTGGGGCATGGTCACATCAAAAGTGTTGAGTTCAAATTTGTTGTGCAGGTAGTTATTGGCTTCACAACCGCCAGCAATTTTTACGCCCCAGCCATTGCGGCGGAATTGATTTTCGGTAAACAGGATGCGGTTGGATCCTTCGGAAAATATACCGGTGGTATTGTGGTAAAAATCATTCCGGTAAATCCAGCCATCGTAGATCTCTTTGAGTAATAAACCATAGGCCGCTGTACCCCAGTTATGTGCAAAATTATTTTCACGCATGGTGATCCGGCGTGAGAACATCACGGCTACCCCGGCACCATTGGATCCGAAGCGGTTGGTCATATAGTCATCGTCATTGGAAAACATAAAATGCAGGCCGTAACGCAGATTATCGTGACTATCGTTCGCACAGATCTGACTGCTATCGACAAATTCGAAATAGATGCCATCGCGGTGACCGGAAACCTGGTTTTGGTCGATTTGAATGCCTTTGCAATACCAGGCGTGAATTGCATTTCCGGATGACACCTCCTCGGTTGCGGTGCCTTCTATGCGATTACCTGTGACGATTACATCTTTGCAATGTTCCAGATAAATTCCGAAAAAAGTGTTGACCAACAGGTTATTGCGAAGTAAAAGGTGCTTAACCCGCTCGCAACGAATACCCGCCTGGTCTTTCAGATAATTCACCCCTACGTTCTGTACCTGTAAACCTTCTATGGTCACAGAGTCCGCAGTAATGGTAAGAATTTCGGTTTTGTTTTCGCCATCTACGACCGGCCAGCCTTTTCCAAGGATGGTGAGTCGCTTATGGACAAAAATATTGCCTTCCCGATAAGTGCCTGGCCATACGATGAGTGTATCACCTGGTCCGGCCTGATCGATACCGCGCTGAATGACTTTTATTTCCTGATTGGGCCCTATCATGATTTGATGAGCCCAAACTATGGATTGACTCAGCAGCAAGATGGTGACGATCACAGCGGTTTTCATTGGGCGAGTTCTTTTTTAAGCTCCTCCCAGGTGTACAGGCTGCCGGTTTGGTCCCGGGTTACCGATTGCCATAAGGATGCGTCTGAAGTAGCTGACAGGTAGGCTCCCATGGGGCTGGGGATGGCCTGGGAAATCAAATAGGAAGCATCTTCCGCATTCAGTTCCTTTCCTGGATCAAAGTAATCGCCGACCAGTTGGAATCGCCAGCTGGTTTCCGGATGGTCTGCGATAAAATGAACCATGCATTCGATGGCATCGAAATAGTAGATCTTGCCCGTTGAGCTTACCAGCTCGGAGGCGAATTGGGGTTTGACCACCGTCATCTGACAGTAAGCGCATCCGACCTGCCCGTAGGGTATGGGTTGTGGCTTCACACTGCATCCGCCAGAGAAAAGTCCTGCCAATAGAACAATGGTCGGGAGAATCGAATTTTTCATGCTTTCTTCTTTTTTAGCCAATAAGCGACGAAAGCGAGAAGAATGGATATTCCTGCCAGGATGCCTCCACGATGGGGGTAAGAATAGGCTGTGAAATTCAGAATGGTTTTTTTGCCAAACAGAGGAGGCTGGTAGGTAGCCCCGGGAACTTTAATCGGAGCAGTAGGACTGAGATTGTGTCCGTAATCGTATTCCCAGAGGTAAAAGTCATAGATTCCGACGGCTGCCAGGAGGATGACCAAAACAGCCCAGGAAATATAAGCCCAGGGCTTGTTAATCAGTAATGCGAGAAGACCCAGGCCGGCAAGTGCCAGAATGATGTACGGGAAATAGTGCAGCTCAGGAATGGAGTCGGGCTCAATCATTTTCATACCCACATAATGATTGAGAATATTGATGTTTTGTAATGTGCCGGGATTATCACCGCCTATTTTATTGATCCAGATATCCATATTGACCCCTGTCGGATATTGAGGTGCAATCAATTTGATGCGCCACAACGGAAGTTTGAATAAGCTAAGCAGGGCAATGATGCTGAGGGCCATCAGCAATTGCGGTAATCGTTTCATAAGTTATTTGGATTGAACGGTATGATTTGGGAGGATTGGAAAGTCCCAACCCTCCCAAATAAGGATTATTGAACAATATCTTCTCCCAGGCTCCATTTCAATGGCGTATTGCTATTGGCCGGACTGATACGGATATAGCCTTGCATTTCCTGGTGTAATGCTGAGCAGAAATCCGTACAATAAAATGGATAAACACCCGGACGTTTTGGTTCCCAGACGGAAGTTTCGGTTTGGCCTGGCATGATGAGTATTTCCGAATTATCGTTGCCCATTACGGCGAAACCATGTGGTACGTCCCAGTCTTGTTCCAGATTGGTCACGTGAAAGAACACTTTGTCACCCACTTTAATGCCTTCAATGTTATCCGGTGCAAAATGCGAGCGTATGGTGGTCATGTAGACATGAACTTGATTCCCTTGACGCTCTACTTTAGTCTGTTTTTCTCCCAGGGCGGCGTAGGGATGTTTGTTTTCCTCAATCGGATAAAATTTTACGACACGGGGTACGACGCGATCTGCAGATATCCCCTGAGCGTAGTGCGGTTCGCCCACGGTCGGGAAGTCGAGCAATAGCCGCATCTTATCGCCTGAGATATCGTACAGTTGAGCCGACTGGTTTAATTCAGGCCCGGTTGGCAGGTAACGGTCTTTGGTAATTTTGTTCATGGCGACCATATACTTTCCCTGCGGATGTTGGGAATCGCCTCCGGGGATCATCAGGTGGCCTACCGAATAATAACAGGGAACCCGGTCGAGCACTTCCCAGGTACCGACTTTCCATTTTACGATTTCAGACGAAATGAAGAAGGTGGTATACGCGTTCCCGTTTCCATCAAATTCTGTGTGTAAAGGCCCCAATCCGGGTTCTTTGACTACTCCACCGACGACCTCTTCGTATTTAAGTACAGGAATTCCGCTTATGGTGGTTTCAAACGATTGATTTTCAATCGCAGTCAGCATTTTGGAGAACGAGTGCACGGTGAGGTCAGCAGAAAGCTTTCCGTTACCTACGATGTATTCACCGCTGGGATCGACGTCTACTCCGTGTGGTGATTTTGGCGTGGGCAGGAAGTATACCAATCCGGGGCATTCTTCAGGAAGCAAAACTTTTACTTTCTCTTCCATCGTCGAAGTTGCCTGGTGGGTTTCATCGGAATAAACATTGTGTGCGTAACGAGCGGGTATTTCTTTGAATTTGCCCTGGGCAATGTACTCCTCGGCTTTTTTCCAGTTAACGGCTGCAATAAAGTCTTTATCGTTTTGAGACGCATTGACTTCCAGCAGTGTATTTTTCTGTTCCGTATTGTAGGAAGTGAAAAAGGTCCAGCCGTGTGATTTGCCTTTACCGGAATGGGCCAGATCGTAGTCAAAGGCGGGGAGAAGCACCTGGAAAGCTATTTCCATCTGGCCACTTTCAGGATTAACCTGAATGAAAGTCAACATCCCTTTAAAATTCTCGGCATAACTGGAGATGGCCACATCATTTTGGGGATATGGCACTCCAAAGCGAGTGCCGGCGACTACATACTCGGTATTTTCGGTCGTAAATGGGGAACTGTGATTGCCGCCGCTGTTGGGGATTTCTATAATCTCTGCCGTTTCAAATGTCGAGAGGTCAACCCGGGCAATACGAGGGGTATTGTTGCCATTGATAAAAATCCAGCGACCATCTGTTTGTCCGTTCGTCTGTGAAAGCTCCGGGTGATGCGCGTCATCCCAGGGTACGAAGCCGTAGGAAGTGTTCAGCATAGGTTTCGTTTCTTCGTTAAATCCATATGCTTTCTCTGCATCCACTGAAAAAACGGGGATAACTTTCAGTAGACGACCGGAGGGCAAACCGTATACGCTGATTTGTCCGGAAAAGCCGCCGGAGAGAAAGGCATAGAATTCATCGTACTGACCGGGTGCTACGTACACTTCTTCAGCGGCACCCGCATTGGTCACCAGACCTCCTGCGCCCGGGCCTCCGGTGGTATTGCAGCCATTGGTTACCAGCACCAGGAAAGCAGTGAGTAAAATGGGAATGGAATACAAGGTTAATCGGTTCATAGATCAAGTATTTAAAATATAAAAAGACCTTATTATCTTTAATACAAAGATTAAAGTCTGGCGAGCCGATTTTCATGATATACATCATTTAGTGCATTGATATGCATTTAATGGAGGTAAATGCTTAATAG
The DNA here is from genome assembly GCA_020636355.1 of Lewinellaceae bacterium. Taxonomy (GTDB): domain Bacteria; phylum Bacteroidota; class Bacteroidia; order Chitinophagales; family Saprospiraceae; genus JAGQXC01. The sequence goes on from JACJYB010000009.1 coordinate 23,677, forward strand.
TTATTTTCGCTTCCGGATATAATAAAAAAGATGAAAACATCTTATTATTGAGAAAAAGTATTATGTTTTCGAAAACTTGTCAATATGCAATCCGTGCCGTGCTTTATCTCGCGGCGCATACATCCATCGAAGCGAAAATCCGGGTAGAAGATTTGTCCAACGTTTTGAATGCTCCTCAGCATTTCCTGGCAAAAATTCTGCAGCAGCTGGTACGAAGTCATCTGATTTCTTCAATCAAAGGTCCTAACGGCGGATTTTATTTAACGGATGCCAATAAGGCAGGAAACCTGGCTCAGATCGTTGAATGCATCGATGGTCCGGATGTATTTAAGTCCTGTATCCTTGGGCTGCCCCAGTGTTCTTCCGATCATCCTTGTCCGCTGCATTTCCAGTCTTTCACATTTCGTGAAGGCATTCATTTTCATTTGCGGAACCAGACGATTGGAAAAATAGCACAGCAACTTGAAAATGAAGAAATCAAAATTTAATCATCAAAACCTCGTGTATATGAAAAATACCATCATCCTGCTGGTCGTGGGAATGGCTTTCCTCCGGTGTTCATCGGGATCAGGCTCCGATTCTTCGACCTCTAACCAACCCTCCGTGGAGGCTTCATCTGCGGATCAAGCGAATACCAACAAAGGTATCGGTGAAATCAAGCAGGTAGATCTGAATAACCCATTGGACAAAACATTGGTCGCCAATGGATTGGCAATTTATGATTTGAAATGCTCCGCTTGCCATAAACTGACCGATCAACGGGTTGTTGGCCCCGGATTTAAAGGCGTCACAGAACGACGCACCCCTGAATGGATCATGAATATGGCTATGAATGCGGACGTAATGCTGGAACAAGATCCAACGGCAAGAGAACTGTTAAAGGAATGTCTCGTCCGCATGCCGAACCAGAATTTAAGTAAAGATGATGCACGGAGCGTGCTTGAATTTTTTTATTCCAACGATGGTCAAGCCGTCGGTAATTGAGCGCAAATTAATCGTTGATCGGTTGAATGCACCACATGAAGGAAGACAACTGGTTCGGATTGGCCCTTGTCAATTTTTTAACTGCAGCGGTGCTGGGGATACTTATGCGTTATGCATTTGTAGGGGAAATGGACTGGATGCCTCCCTATCGGCAAGTTTTGCTTGCCCATTCGCATGTAGTCATGCTGGGATGGCTAAGTCAGACCATCGTGGTGCTCCTGGTGCTGGTTTATCTCGGTCAGGAAGCCTTATCCCAATCGTTTTATCGCACATTGATCGGATTGCATCAGCTGTCTATACTGATTATGCTGGTTGGGTTTCTAAAAGAGGGGTATGGCGTCATTTCAATCGCGGGTACGACATTGCAGGGCTTGCTTTCCTATGGTTTTATCCTCAGGTTTTACATGGATGTTCGGAGCAAGTATCCACGGCAGGAATTGACCTGGGTATATAGCGCCCTGGTTTTTCAGTTTATTGCATTATTGGGCATTTGGATGATTGCCAGAATCATGGTGATTGGAGGAGGTAAATCAGCACTATATTATGAAAGTGTTCAGTTTTACCTTCATTTCCTGATTAATGGGTGGTTTACGTTTGCCGTACTGGCCATCGTCGTGCGGTGGCTGCCGGATTCTGGCAGTACGCTATTGCGTAAAGCCTGGATATGGCTGGTATTTTCTTGTTTACTCACCTTTGCGCTGGCTATTACCTGGGCAAATCCAAAGCCGTGGATATTCTGGATAAACAGCCTGGGAGTGGTGTTGCAATGGATAGCACTTTACTTTCTGATGCGCTGGTTCGGGAATGTTGTCGGGAAATGGAAACTACAGCTTGCAAAGCCCATCTATTTTCTGTTTATCCTCATCTTCCTGGCATTTTTTTTAAAGATCGTGATCCAGTCCGCAGTGATCCTTCCGGTTATTGCCAAAGTCGCTTACACGATCCGGAATTTTGTAATCGGATTTTTGCACCTGATCTTTCTGGCCTTTTTATCGCTATTTCTTTTGGCATTTGGAGTTCAAAAGAGCTGGTTAAGCAAGGATCATTGGAGTCTGTATTGGGGCTTGGGGACATTGATAGGAGGTATTCTGGCCACGGAGTTGATGTTATTCGGACAGGGAATATTGCAGTGGGCTGCGTGGGGATTTATGCCTCATTATTACGAATGGCTTTTTGCATTCAGTTGTCTGTTGCCTCTGGGCGTCCTCCTCCTCCTGGCCAACTACCTGGTGCACCGCTTCAGGTCATCCGCTCATCCTACCAAGCTGGCGGAATAAAAATTCGATGCTTCCATGCGTGACGATGATCTGCATGGAAGCACCTGTCCATCGGGCATTAGAAGGAGAAGATTCCAAATTGGTTAACTCCTCATCAATAGCGCTATTCAAAAAGGTTACGGGGTTATGCAGCGTTGATGTACTGAACTCTGGCAGACCAGTTTTTACCAAATGCCAAAGCTTGTTTAAAAGTCAACATTTAGCGTTTTTTTCCTTCTGCCATCGTTCTTCAGAATTTTTAAAGATGGTGGTATTATCCTTATAACCCTTTCGACATTGTTGCAACATTTTAGTGCATTGTTGCATTTTAAGCCTATTGTTGCATGCAGAAGAGCGGACAGCACTTAATTTTAATGGGTGCGGGCATTCAGGTAGGAAAGCAATCCAAATTGCTCCAGAATGGACTGCATGGTCGGGTCATTCAGGATGGGCTTATAGATATGTTCCGAAATCAATTCTTCAGGGATCTTTCCAGTGTCGGCAGCAAGCTTGATTTGCCGGATGGCCTGATCATTTTCCCCGAGCCCAAGATAGGCTACAGCTTTTCGGAAATGGATGCTTGGATCATCTGGGTCCAGCTGACGCAGGTATTCAACTACTTTGCCACGCTGTCCCATGCGCCCATAGCTATAGGCAAGACAAGCTTGAGATGTCTTAAAATCAGGATTTTCGTCCAAAGCTTTATTAAAGAGGGGAATAGCCTGTTCATAACGTCCCTGGCTCATATTTAAGTAACCTTCAACGAAGGAATGAAGAAAGGAGTTTTTGAAAAGTACCCGCCCATCCTCCAGTAATTGTTTGGAGAAATCAAATCGGCCGGCCATGATGCAGGTATAGATGTAGCCGGCATTGACCACGGGCTGGAACGGGTCCAGTTCGGAGGCGATCTCATGATAAGTGATGGCTTCATCCAGCCGTCCGATCTGCCTTAGATCCAGCGCGTACCAATAATTCGTGATGGCATCGTTTGGATTCAGTTCCAGCGCTATCTGATAGCTGGAGTTGGCTTCGTCCCATTTAAACTTTTCACGATAAATATTAGCAAGTAGCGTGTAAGCATTGGCGTTTTGCTGGTCTTCACGGATCGCTTTGAGTGCATTTTCTTCTGCTATTTCCAGATAGGGTGAAACTTGGGAGCCCTGGTCGTAGATGTCGGCCATAACGGTCGCGGCACTGGCAAGACCGGTATAAGCATCGGAATAATTGGAGTCAAGCCGGATGGCATATTCGAATAGGCGGTAGCTTTCCAGGACATCTTCTTTTTGCCGGTTTCGCAGCAAATAGCGGCCTTTTAATACGGCATCGTACGCCTCACTGCTCTTGGTCGGTGATTCGTTGAAATGTTCTTTTAGCTTGGGACTCAGTTGTTGATTCAGCGTTTCAGCAATCTGCCTGGCGACCTGCGTTTGTAACTGGATCAGATCATTGGCTGAACGATCGTAGTTATTCGCCCAAAGGTGTTCGTCGGTGGCAGCATTTATCAACTGGACGGTAACACGTACTTGAGTGCCGGTAAAGCGCACGCTGCCTTCTACCAGGTAATCCAAATTAAGTTCTCTGGCAATTTGCCTGACGGATTTATTGGTATGCTCATACGTCTGTGAAGTCGTTCTGGAGATGACCCGCAGGTTTTTGAAGCGCGATAAATGGGTCAGAATATCTTCTACGATTCCTTTGGCAAAGTAATCGTCCTCATTTGGGCCCAGGTTGGTGAAGGGAAGGATGGCTATGGCGATGCGCTGATTGGCTTGTTCAGCTGGTTTGTGGCGAGGAGCCAGCAGATACAGGATCCACCCGATTGAGCCGAGGAAAAAGGCTATGGCCGCCACCTGGATGGTACGATTAATTTTTTTTGTTTTTGCGGGTAAGGGATCTTCGACGGGTTCAGGTTGCCGTGAAGTGGTTTTGAGGTTCTTGCGGTAATCAGAAGGACTGATTCCATAAGCTTCCATAAAATATTTACTAAAATTCTGTGGGCTGCCGAAGCCAACCTCATAGGCTATCTCGGAGATATTTCGCTCTGTCGTACCCAACAACATTTTGGCACTTTCCAGGCGGAAATGCCGAATGTATAAAGTGGTGGAAAGACCAGTTGCCCCTTTGATTTTCCGATGCAGCTGAGATCTGCTCAAGGTCATTTGAAGGCACAATGAATCAATGGTAAAGTGCGGATTATGTGCTGATTGAGCCAGTATGCTATCCAGCTTATTGATGAATTCGTCGAGATTAGGATCGAAATTTTTGGTCATCAAGTTTACTTACACCACATTGCTAACGGGATGAAGGATTTAATGGCTAAATCCCGGTTGCTCCATGCTAAAATCAATTTATTCACCGAATAAATCAACCGGTCTGAAATTAGTGCAAAAATAAATCGTTCCGATTCAATTCTTTCCTTGCCTGTCTGGTGTAAACATTTTAAGCGGACAATGATCTCAATTTACAACTTCATCCCTGGGTGACTTATTTTAGGGTTAACGCCCTCCCAATGGATGCCAGATTATAGCGTTCATTACCATCGCGGCCTTATTCCCGGAGCATAGGGAAAGGACAATGATTTGTAATAATTCAGTGTAAATTCCGGCGCAGTTACCCCGGCCGGTAAATCAAGGCCATTCACCGATTGCCAGTAACTTAATGATGCATCCCGCCACCAGACGGATTCTTTACGTTGAATATTAAGCATCATCCGCACATGATCATAAAGTTCGGGGTCGATCAGCTCATGCAGTCCGACCCATTGATCTGCAAGACTCTTGACTCCGGAGACTCCCAAATCGTAATGATGGCATAAGGCCTCCCACAAGGTCTGCCCGGACTTCAAGCGGTCTTGCCAGCTAAGGTGATGGAACCATAACAGCAAGGCTTCCGGGCATGTTTCCCGCGACTCAAAGAGCTGGCGTACGGGTTTGGCATATTGCTCGAGGGCATTACTGCCGGCAGCGGTGCGGTCAAATCCTATCCCGGCCGAATCCGCCCGGTGGTAGTACGTAGGGTTCCAGTCAGCCCGGGATAAATTGTTAACCCAGGGCCCGGGTCCGTAATGGTGCCCGGTGGCCATCAGATGTGCCAGCCCCAACGGAGTCATATAATCCACGCAATATTCCCGCGACGCCATCATCATTTGCTGAATGGTAGCAACTACCAGGCTTTGATTGGAGAATGTTTGCCGAATCCATTCACCGGCAATTGCATCAGCAGAACGATCCGGATCCCAGCAAAGCCGTCCGAATGCATACCAATTAGCCTGTCCAAACAGATGTCCGGTCCAGTTTCGGTCCGTGCCTATATTAGCTACTCCGGCCATCCCGGTTAACTGGGAGTCCGGACTTTCTTTCAGCGTTTGTGTCACCGTACTTCCCGCGCCATGTGCATAAGTGTCGGATTTAAGTACCTCCTGCCACATGGATCCCAGATAGACAAGATGAGTACCCTGACCCAGATATTCCTGAGTGATCTGGAACTCCATCATCAGGGGCGTGTTTGGCATAGCGCCAAATAAAGGATGAAATGGTTCCCTGGGCTGAAAATCAATGGGGCCGTTTTTTACCTGGATCATAACATTAGGCCGGAACGAGCCATCCAGCGGGACAAACTCCTGGTATGCCTGTTTTGCCCGGTCATCCGGTGTTTCATTACTATAGACAAAAGCCCGCCAAATGACAATCCCTCCGTGTGGAGCCAGCGCATCCGCCAATAAATTGGCTCCCTCGGCATGGGAACGGTGATAGTTCTGTGGTCCCGGTTGTCCTTCCGAATTTGCTTTGACCAGAAACCCACCAAAATCAGGGATACGGGTGTAAATCTCGGTTACTTTATTTTTCCACCACTGCTGCACCCGGGGATCAAGCGGGTCTGCCGTCTCCAGGTTGCCAAGCTCAACCGGAGCGCTAAATCGCGCGGTTAAATACACTTTGATGCCATAAGGCCTGAAGAGATCAGCTAATGCCTTCACCTTGTCCAGGTAATCCGGACGGAGAATGAGATGATTGGCATTCACATTGGTCAGAGCGGCGCCATTGATTCCGATCGATGCATTAGCACGGGCATAATCCAGGTACCTCGGGTCCATGTAATCAGGTAGGCGGTGCCAGTCCCAGATGGAAAATCCGGCATAGCCCCGTTCCACCGTCCGATCCAGATTATCCCAGTGATCCAGCATCCTGATCTTCAGGCGTGGATGTTCTTCAATGGCAAGATCTCGGATGTCCTGTTGCATTTGGATCAGTCGCAGAAAATGGAAGACGCCATATAATGTGCCCACGGGATCATTGCCCATGACCAGAATCACGGATTTGCCTTCCAGCGTGACTTGGCGAATGAAAAACCCCTCAGGCGAAAGCCGGTCCGTCATAGTCCGCAGGCCCTGATCGGCTGCGAAGGATCCGATTCCTTTCGTCGTGATGATCAGTTGATGGTTTTCAAGTTCTTTTCGCCAAGGTATTTTCCGGTCCAAAAGCCCAGAAAGGGCTACGTCCAGTTCTTTTTGGATTACCTGGTCGGTTGGATTGTTGCCGGATAACCAGACAGATTGAATTTGCTGCTGGTAACTCGTTAAGATGGAGGCATTGGTGATCTTATCGTATTTGAGCCACAAGCGGTAACCATCATCAGCCCGGAGATTGGGGAGTAGCAACCAGAACAAGGCAAAAGATGTAATCGTTAACTTCATGAGTTACAATTCTTTGGATTAATCCGGATCAAGATTGGCGAATATAATTCAAGTGTCGCGGATCTCATTCTCATTTTTGATGTTCGATTTATCGAATGCAGTGGTTCATTAGGGTTGAGCCTAAGTGGTCAATCAGAAGGAATCAACATTAGTTTCTTCCTTTTCATTATTTTTAAAGGTATGAAACGTAAAAACGCGGTCACAATATTTGACCTGGCCAAAGAGATGAATGTTTCCCCGTCTACGATTTCCCGTGCGTTGAATAATAATCCAACCATTGGGAAAAACACTGCGAAAGCCATTAAACAGTTGGCGAGAGAGCGGGGATACCAGCCCAATAGCATAGCAGTAAGTCTGAGAAAACAACAGACCAATAACATTGGAGTACTGGTTGGAAGGATGAACAGACCGTTTATTTCTTCGATGATTGCTGGTATGGAAGAGGCTGCACGCAGCGAAGGATTTAATATTCTGATTGCCCAATCCCACGATAAGCTGGTCAATGAATTAAACAGCGTCCATGCTTTGCAAAAAAGTCTTGTAAGTGGCCTGGTGGTTTCGCTGGCCATGGAGTCGGTTGATTATCAGCATTTTGTTGATCTGATTGATGACGGGATACCCGTACTCTTCATCGACCGAATTCCTGCTGGCCTTGAAGTACATAAGGTCATCATTGACAATTTTAAAGCGGGGTATCAGGCGACCCGTCATTTGATCGATCAGGGTTGTACCCGAATTGCACATTTTAGCGGGTCGCAAAAACATGTACTCTATCAGGAGCGCAGAAGAGGTTATGAATCGGCACTTGTCGAAGCGGGCCTCCCAGTCCGGGAAGAATACATTCTTTCCGCCAGTGCACTCAGCCAGGAGGAAGGCGCCTCGATGACCGAATACCTCCTCCAGTTTCCTGAACCGCCCGATGCCATTTTTGCCGCCAACGATACGAGTGCAGTTGGTGCCATTTTGCATGCCAAATCCAAAGGAGTTCGTATCCCGGAAGAATTAGCAATTATCGGCTTTAATGATGATCCCCAATGCCAGATCGTGGAACCGCAGCTTTCATCCATCATTCATCCTGCGGTGGAAATGGGACGCATTGCGATCGAACAGATGATGCATATCCTGCACACCACCGAGACATTGCCCGCACAAACCATCGTTTTGGATACTTCGGTGATTGCCAGAGCCTCATCGCTGCGTGAGCATAAAAAATCCGTTAATTAACGGAGAGGGGAATATCCACTTCGATGTCAATTTTGCCGCCCGCGGTGTTTAAATTTCCCTGAGCAACGCCCTGGGCTGCCTTATCAGGTTGGTGGATAAGCGAAATCCGGAGTAATCCGGAACTTTTCTTGCCTGATGTCCATGATGAAAGGATCCCCACCGGACGGCCATTACCATCCTGATCTTCGTAATTAAAGATCACCGATAACTCGGAAGGTGCAGAAAAGAAGAGTTGATGGTCTTCGGCAGTATCCCGTATCAAATCGGTCACCTCGGAGGTGTCATCGTAAAAACTTAAAATGCCCACATAGATCTTACCCAACTTTATGGAGCCGCCAATAATCACCGGATCCAAACCGCCCTCACCATCGGGGTCGGAGTAGGACAGAAAAGTAGAGTCACTACCGTCACTGGCCAGCAATTTCAAGGTTAACCCATTAATGGTTTCCTGGGGTATTTCAGGCCGGGCCTCTTCCTTTTTACATTGCGTAAAAATCAGGAGGCCTAAAAGAATGGAAGTGTACCAGGGAAAATGTTTCATGGAGTGTGATTTTATGAATGCAACGAAGCTCGTTACACGTTATTTCAACGGCAATATTCCAGGTTTTGTCTTTCCTTTCCAACATATTTCTAAGATTATCGCCTCCGCAGGATGAAGATCATACCTAATCGTAAAAATGGAATGATTGATCTTTGACAGGAAGTGGTTGCAGAACAAGTTTTTTATCTTGTATCATGTGCAGGATTGGAACCTTCATCGTTTTATTAAGCCTTGGGATGTTGATGCGTTGCCAACAGACCACTGGAGATCCTTCGGAACCCGTGCGCGTAGACTCCTTGAAGCAGCGTATCCGTTACGTATTAGAGAAAGAGGTATTTGATGCCTGGTATCCACGGACTGTGGACACTCAGTTTGGTGGATTTTTAAGTGATTTTGATGCGGAATGGAAGCCCGATGGCCCGCAGAATAAAATGATTGTGTCACAGGCGCGGCAGGTGTGGGCTTCATCCAAAGCATTTAGCAGATATCCCTTGAAAACCGGATACCTCGATATGGCCCGCAGTGGCTTTGAATTTCTCCAATTCAAAATGTGGGATTCGGTCTACGGGGGATTTTACAACCTGGTGACCCGGTCAGGTGTCCCGGTACCACAAGGAGGAACAAAGGATTATCAAAAACAGGCTTATGGGAATGCGTTCGGGATCTACGGACTATCCGCTTTTTTTGCCGTCAGCCAGGACAGTCAGGCTCTGGAACTGGCACAGCGTTGTTTCTTATGGCTGGAAGCGCATAGTCACGACCCGCGCTATGGTGGATATTTTCAGTTTATAACGCGAGAAGGCAATTCACTTACCGACGGATATGCCGGCACTCCGGCCAAAGATCAAAACAGCAGCATCCACTTGCTGGAGGCTTTTACAGAGCTGTACCACGTTTGGCCGGATTCATTACTGGGTGCACGTTTGCAGGAAATGGTAGTGATCATAAGGGATACCCTGGTGGGTGAAAAAGGTTACCTGACCTTATTTAGCCACCAGGATTGGACTCCACTGAGTTACCGTGATTCTGCTTTAGAGGTTCGACAGGCCCATTATTACCTGGATGAAGTTTCATTTGGGCATGACATCGAGACGGCCTACCTGCTGCGTGAGGCGGAAGAAGCATTAGGCCATGGAATCACTGCAAAAACGGAAAACATCACCAAAAAAATGGCTGACCATGCGCTGGAATTTGGCTTTGATAATGATCACGGAGGCCTCTATGATGCCGGCTATTACGAAACGAAAGAGGGGCCGCTTACCCTTATAAAAGATACTAAAAACTGGTGGGCGCAGGCCGAGGCGCTGAATACCCTGCTGATCTTTGCACAGGAATACCCACAGGATACTCATCAATATTTTCCTTTATTCCTTAAGCAATGGCAATACATCGATCAATACCTGATTGATCATCAGCATGGAGGGTGGTACAATTATGGATTGGATAAAAGCCCGGAAAATTTTTCCCGACCCAAAGCACATATCTGGAAAAGCCCTTACCACACGGCCCGGGCGTTAATGAATGTTTCAAACCGGTTAGATTCAATGCATTGATGGCACGGTCATCCGCGGCTGATGAGTTCATGCCAGACCGCCTGACCCGGGGCAGAATGGAAAAGCTGCTCGAGATAGTTGTGGTCTGTCGATGAAAGAACAACTAACGGCTCCGTATTTTCAGAAACCTGGGCCGGAGTGCGCATACCCGGGATAATCGTACTTACTTCGTTAAATCCGGCGATGTAGGAAAGCGCTAGCTGCAAAGGACTGCATTCGTACTGGTTACATAAAGGCCAGACGTGGTTATCCAGAAAGGCCAATACATCTTTTTGCAACGCAGGATCCAGACGATTATGCCGGTGATCATCGGGATCGAACCTCCTGTTTCCAGGCATTTTACCACTGAGGAGACCAAATTGTAGCGGCATTCGGGCTATGATTGCATAACCCAGCGCTCCCGCTTGGCGCATCAGTGGGATGGATTTTCCATTAAGAAGATTCAAGACCAGCTGAAAACCTTCTCCGACCCCTTGTTCCATCATCCACTGTGCTTCCGGCTCTGGTTCGAAAGTATTTAATGACAATCCCCAATGCCTGATCTTACCTTCCTGCTTTAGCTGATCCATCGCTTCGACGCATTCGGATTGTTTCAGGTGTTCCACCCGGGCAGTATGTAATTGATAATAATCGATGGTTTCTCGTTTCAGCCGGGTCAGGCTGGCTTCGCAGGCCGCTAGAATGTAATTTTTTGTGTAATTGGTCGTAAATGCATTATCAACAGCACAGTTGCCTACTTTAGAGGCAATCAGGACGTCTCTTTCACCGGAAAGTGCGTCACTCAATATATTTTCCGAATGACCGAGGCCGTAAATATCTGCGGTATCAAAAAAATTAATGCCAGCGTCCAGCGCAGCGTGGATGGCTTTTCTGGAAACCTCATCATCAGCAGGCCCCCAGCCGATGGCGGTTGTCCCGATCATGGCGTTACCTCCAATAGCCCAGGCGCCAAACCCGATTTTACTGACCTCCAGGCCGGTAGAACCAAACGAGCCGTAAATCATAGTCTTTTTGATTTTTGAAATGGGAAAGTATAAAAAGTATACCCATAACCAGCCCAATTTGTAGAAATAGATGCAATCGCGCTGAACCGGTTATCGAATTTTTCGTTTTGCATGTTGTGATCTTTTAATCAACTAACATCATACGAATGAAAAGGAATGCAACTGCCGTATGGCATGGAGGCGGGCCTACCGGAAGCGGAACGCTAACCACAATGAGTGGCGCTTTTGACAACCACCCTTATTCTGCCAAATTACGTTTTCAGAATGAGGATGGTAAGGAGGGTACCAATCCAGAAGAATTGATTGCCGCAGCGCATGCCGGGTGTTTTAATATGGCATTGGCATTTGGACTTACTGCCGCTGGATTCGAACCTGAATCTTTGGAAACCAAGGCCGTCCTGACGATGGACAAACTGGATCAGGGGTGGACGATTGTTTCCATCAATTTAAAACTGGAGGGTAAGGTGCCGGGACTAACCGCAGAGCAATTTCAGGAATATGCTCAGGCTGCTAAAGCAGGTTGCCCGGTGAGCCGGTTATTGAATTGTACAATTACACTGGACGCCAATCTGGCTTTATAAACAGGGTTGCGGCGGTATGGCGAGGCCTTTGAAAGGGGCACCAGCTTATTCCCGGAATCTATGTCTTGGAGTGGTTTAGTTATTTGCCAGGGATTGGACGGAAGTGCGAAGCCTATCAAACGAGGTTAAAAAACTTTTCTGAATGATCGGGTCCTGTACCCAACGGGGGTAAGGGCTTTCTTGCAGAGCCCGTACTTTGTAAATCACCACTAGTTGCCGGGTGTTTAATTTATGAATTTCCCACTGACCTTCGGTAGGAGACATCTCTTCGTACCCTTTGGGAAGCGATTGGCTCATAGGAAGGCTTTTGAGGAAAATGTAGGTGGTCGTACCGGCTTCCTGCCTCCGATATTCCATTCGGTTCACTTTATTGGATATAGGCCAGGGAAATTCAAATCCCTGCACCGCAATCCAGCACATGGAATCCACGATGCTCACATGTTGAAATTCCAATCCCTGCATCCATTTTTTAATTAACCCTTCGTCTTTCAAATGATTGATCACATCTTCCCGGTTACCACTGACGGTAACATTGATTTTCATTTCCCTGAGTTTGGGGTCTTTTTTGGAAGGACGGTAGTAAATGGAAACACCATTTTTTTCCTGGGTGAGCTTCCAGTCATCATCTGATTCAACCGAAGTCACGGAGCCCACCGCCAAAATAAAAAGCAGGGGTAAGAATCGTTGGCGTGCCAATATGGAAAAAATACCCTGCATAGTCATTTTAGTAAGCGATGCTTTTATAACGCATTTACCCCTATAAATCATGCAAAAACGTTTCCCAATTTTCAGGGAATAGGTGCTTTCAGGTTAAAAAGGGCAGCTCACTAGCCAACTTTGATGCTTTTTTCATCGGTGGGATGTGTCAGTTCTCCAATGGCATTAGCCGGGATGCCATGAGCAAGTAACTGTGCTTCAAACGCTTGCCGGTGTTGCGATTCTACGGCAATGAGCAGACCGCCGCTGGTTTGCGGATCGGCAATGACCTTGTAGGTTTCTGGTTCTTTGAGGGAGATCTTATGCCCATAGGAAGCCCAATTGCGATTGGTACCACCGGGAAGGCAACCGAGAGCGATGTATTTTGGCACAAAGTCAAATACCGGAATCTGATGATAATGCAGCGTGGCACCGGTATTACTGCCTTCACAAATCTCCAGTAAATGTCCTCCCAGCCCAAAACCGGTGACATCCGTGATGGCATGCACATAGGGCAATTCGGCAAGGGATTGTCCTATTTTATTAAGGGTAAGCATGGACTGCTTAGCCAAAGCAAGATCTTCCTGATCAGCCAGTTTTTTCTTTTGAGCCGTGGTGACCATACCTATGCCGAGCGGCTTGGTCAGGTACAACAGATCACCCGGTTGACCTGTACAGTTTTTTTTCACCTGGGATACCGGCACGCGACCGGTTACGGCCAAACCAAATATGGGTTCCGGAGCGTCGATGCTATGGCCGCCGGCCAGGGAGATGCCAGCATCGTGGCATACTTTCCGGCCGCCCCGCAATACCTCTCCGGCAACGGCCGCAGGAATCTTATCGATTGGCCAGCCCAGGATAGCAATGGCGACAATGGGCGTACCTCCCATGGCATAGATATCGCTGATGGCGTTGGTGGCAGCGATGGCTCCAAAATCGAAAGGGTCGTCAACAATGGGCATGAAAAAATCCGTAGTACTGATGATGGCGGTTGTTCCATCGAGGTCAACCACTGCTGCATCGTCCTTGGTATCATGACCTACCAGGAGATTGGAGAACACTGGATTCGCATCCGGGCTCTGCAAAATGTCGGCAAGTACTCCGGGCGATAATTTGCAACCGCAACCGGCGCCATGGCTGTATTCCGTGAGATTAATGTTTAAGACTTCGGGTGCCATCGTGCTAATTCTTGGGCCAAGTTAGGGATTTCGGCCATAGGTATCTGGTAATGTTTCTGGATCAGTTTTGATTTTCGCTGGATGGATTTACGGTAACGGCTATCGTAATAGGTTAGTATCAACGAGGCAGCGGTCTTCAGGTCACCCGATTCGATAGCGGTAATTGCTTTCGTTGCTTTGTCATTTCCTAATTTCGGTTGAATGGAATGGGTGGCTGCAATCAATTGTGCTGCACTCAGTTCTCCATAGTCCTGTACTAAAAAATCAACCCTTTCGGCGGATTCTATTTCTACAAATACGTGGGGGCAATTGCTTTTTTGATCGTACAATGCATCCGGCAGACTCACCTGTCCGATGTGTTTGCTTTCGTCTTCAATCCAGATTGGGCGATTGAAATCCATCCCGATAAAAGCTTCATAGACCAGGTTCTGGAAGTGTTCCGTCGGAGGTTGTCCCGATGATTTCCGGTTGCCGAAACTGGAGCCCTGGTGATTAGCCAGGCCCTCCAGATCTATTACCTGCGCACCTTCTTCCCGCATCAGGTGCAGCAGTCTGGTTTTTTGACTCCCGGTGTAACCCGTCAGGACCACGATGGGTAGTTTTTGATCAAAAAACTGGAGGACTGCGCGGCGGTAAGTTTTATATCCGCCTTCCAAAACCACGGTTTCCAGGCCATAGCGCTCGAAGAGCCAGGCCATGGATTCGGATCGCATGCCTCCCCGCCAGCAATAGAGCGCCAGTTGGGTTGATTCAAGTGCCGCAGCTTTTTCAATAAACTGACGCATTTTAGGTCCGATGATATCTAGACCTCGCTTGATGGCTTCCGGTTTTCCTTCCTGTTTATAAAGAGTGCCGATTTCTGCACGCTCTTCGTTTGAGAATAAGGGAAACGAAATTGCTCCTGGTAAATGTCCTGTTTCGAATTCAGCAGGTGACCGAACATCGAGGAGAGGGAGCTCCTGCGCTTCACGAATAAATTCGGTCAGATGGTACTTTTTCACATTTTTAGATCCTAGGGAGTCAAAGGTAGTAATCAGATTGTTGATCCGGATGACGGTATGGTGACAAAAGCTACTCTGGCATGATGGTTGATTGTATTTTAATTCAAGTAATACATCCGGAACCAACAAAAACAATTCACATGCAAAAGACCGTATTCCTCACAATGCTAGCCATAGCTGTTTCATGGGTTAGCTGTAAAAAAGACAACGTAAGTAAAGGGTGTACCCAGGAAGATTTTATCGGTGTCTATTCCGGTACGGAAAGCTGCCAGGGCTCCGATGATAAAAGCACTACCTATGAGATAAAAAAACAGGGAAGTGACCTGGTGATGATCGATGGCGATGGGAACAATTTTGACATTACCACAGATGACTGCAAATTAACAGTTCCCAGTGTTGACCTGATTCTTGTTGAATTTTCAGGAGATGGCAGTCTTAATGGAAAAGAATTGACCGTCAACCTGAATCTTGGTGCATTAGGCTTTACTACAAAATGTGTCTTTAAGGGTAATAAGTCCTAGGGCTGGGTAATATTTAACTGATTTTTGGTTTATACTCACGGACCAGGTGCACAAAAATAAACACCTCAACACCTATCGCACCCCTCATTCCCCAAACCGGTAGTCGATTACTACACCATCCGCCAAAAGGCGGTGCCCCTCCTGGGTTAGTTTTGCCCCTGCTGGAATTAAGACCAGTACAGCAGCTGCATCCGGATCAAGGGTTACCGAAGTGGATACCGTAGCCTGACTGATGATTATTTTCCTTCTCACCGCATCGTAAACATCGACGGGCTGGCTTCCTACTGCGAGCATGACCTCCTTCGCTTCCTCATAAGGGTTGTAGTATAGGAAGGTGGGATAGGCTTTGCCCTTGGGATACAGGTCAGTGGCCAGACAGTTAAGCTGCAGGATCTTTTCCACATTGGTTGCCCGGATGATCGCGCCATACACACCGACATGACTGGAACCATAAATGGAAAACATCGTCTCGGGAGGGTTACCAGGAGCCCACAGGGGACCGTCACCTTGGGCAACCGGCGTTTTGCCTTCCAGCCCCGGATAAGTAGAATGATGGATCAGGCCTTCATACCCGATCAGGTTTTTCGTAATGGCCTTATGATCCGGGACTGCTTGTAAAGAGTCCGGAATGTTATAGGCATAGCATAGCCGGGCTGCATTGGAAGCATTGAGCAGCCATTTACCTACCGTATGGGCATAGCGCTGATCGTACCTTACCAGGGGTACCAATGGCCAGGCCAGGTCAAAGGTATTCATCAAAAAACCGTACCCGCCCCGGTCGATGGTACTACCGACCAGTCCGTAGGCATCATAATTCCCCCAGTGTCCGTTGACGACTCCCCAGCCTTCCCGGTTCGTGGCAGTCCCGTCAAAGGTCCAGTCGAGCAGGATGGTCGGGTCGTAATCCATGCCTTCCTCGGCATTCATCCGCGCTGCCGTGTAAGCTCCAAAAGGCATCAGGATCTCCCAGAACCGACTATCTTTCTGGCTGTAGATAACCGATAGGGCATGCTTGGCAGCTTCAAGATATCGATCGTCTCCGTATTTGATGTATGCGTTGTAAAGCAGGTACGCAAAGCCTGCCGCAGCATCCTCCTGAGGAGGAATGTGATTGGTGCCCGGCTGCATTTGGCCAAAATCGAAATAGGAGTAGCTGTAATTGTTTCCCATGACCGAGTCCGCTTTGTAAAACTGATCGGCTATGGTTCGCTGCAGCTCACGGAAACCGGGAGTTTCAGGGTAATGGTAAGCGACGGCATAGAAAAGGACATTGTTAAAGACATCGTACCAGAAATCATTGCCGTAACCGCCGCCCACATGAGCTGATTTGTTGGTAAAATTCATGATGATGTTCCACCCATTGGCTCGGTTAAAGTAATTCCGTGTTGCCGATACATAGTTACGCCCGTCCTGGTTTGACTTGTCGATACCGACCAGGGTGGAACCGTTGATGGAACCCAGCATGCAGATGGCTTCGTGAGCTTCGCCATTATTTTTATCCGGCCCCTGACGAACATCGCCCACGGCAGTGTATAAACCATACGCTACTTCCGGGAAATTGCGTTCGGCGTGGTCGGTCCATATAAATGGTTGATATGGGCCGCTGGTGGTGGTATCATAAAGGTAGGCATCCAGATCCCGGGCTTTTTGATACCAGTCTTCTGATTGGTATGGTTCCGGCGCATTAGGCATTTGTGCCACACGGTCCAGGTCTACTTGCTGGACAGGTTTACTGAATGTGGATTCCAGAAGCCCCGGAGCCTCGCATCCCCAGATGTATGCGAAGCCAACCAAAGCGATCAGTTTATGGAGATGGTTGCGTTTGCGATTCATGGTTTAATCTTGTTTAGGGTCAGGAGTTAAGGCTTCCAGTTTGGCGGTGTCCCGGAGTACATTCCGGGCCACAAATACCGAGGTGAATTGGATCAGTGCAATGACCAGTAATGCATACCGGAGGGCAATGGTGTCGCTGACATACCAGGCCAGGAGAATGAACAGGCCACATCCGAAAAGGCGACCGATATAAAGTCCTAATTCGTGGTTGAAGATGTAGGTGAATTCGTTGCGTTGCTCCCATTTGGCCAGCACATCGATTACCTTAAGCTGGATCGGGAAATAAGCCAGGTCCAGGAGAGGACGGGCAAACAAAAGACACAACACAAATAGTAATACCCCGAGGGCTGAATACAGGGAGGCATTAAATAACGCCCCGACTACAAATAGCGCCAGACCACTTGCGAATATTGGAATACGGTGTTCGGGTTTGGTGACTCTGCCCAGCAAATAAAGCAAGAGTGCTGATAGCAGGGCGGCAATCGACTGGATCACTCCAAGCGCTCCTTCTTCACCGACCAGTTTCATGATCAGCATGACCGGGGCCGTGACAATATACCCCTGAGCAATGCCCTTGAGGGATGCAAGCCCCAGCATTTTATACCAGAGCTTATGAAATTTGAAATAGAGGAAGCGACTGCGGGGCGGGTTTTGAAATCCTCCGCGGTGGACCAGAATGGAAGCAAGCAAGGTTATCGCAAACACCACACCGGTCAGAATGTAATAAGCCACATTCACCTTTCCCTGAAACCAATGGTACGAATCGGTAGCAGCAATAAAAGATCCGGCAAGAAATGGAATGACAATCGCTGCGATGGTGTAGAAAAAGGTTTCTACCCCGTAATAGTAATTCCGGCTTTGATCCTTGGTGGTGTTAAGAGCCAGAAAATCCCGGTTTGCCCAGAAAAAACCATAGGATAAACCCATGATCAGACCTGCGAAAAAGATGCCGGTACCGTTCAACTCACGTAAGGTCATCATGGCAGTCATGGAAACACCGCTAAGCAGCATGCCCAACGAATAAAGACGGGCGATCGGAACGCGTTTTAGCAACAAACCATTGATCATAAAGGTGAGTGGAATCCCCGTGTATTGCGCCAGTTGAAAAAGGACAACCAATCCCACATCCTGGGAATTGCGCATGATGTAGGCGCCTATGAACAATTCTATGATAGGCAGCACGAGGGCATACAATAAATTGGTCAGCAGGAGAACCCGCATTGAAAGAGGGTGACTTGAGAAGAAGGTCCATTCGGTGCGGATCTTTGCTAGCATCTGATCTGTTTTTCGGTTGATTATTTTAAAGAATCCAGGATCTCCCGGATGGAGAAAGTTGCGCCGCAAATTACGGTATCGGAAGCTCCATAATACATCGTTAACAGGTCGCCTTCCGCAATATGGCCATTGGTGAATACCACATTGCCAAAAAAGCCTTTTTGTTCGTAATCCATATCCGGAGTCATGATAGGTAGACGGGATCTTGCCAGCACCCGGTATGGCTGATTGGCATCCAGCAACAATGCACCCAGACAGTACCGGTGGTGCTTGTCTGCTCCGTGATAGATTTCCAGCCATCCTTCGCTGGTCTTAACAGGCGCTGCGCCGGCGCCGACACGGGCTTCGTCCCACTGACCGGCTCGGGTCCGTGCGATGCAACGGTGATTGCCCCAGTGGACAAGGTCAGGGGATTCGGCCATCCAGATGAAATTACCCCCAAGGTCGATCCCGGAGGGCCGGTGCAGGCAATGGTGAAGACCATTTACCGGTTCGCCAAAAATAGCGCAATCTTTGTTGTGTGGTGGCATAATGAGCCCTAACCGCTCAAAGTGAACCCAGTCGGTCGTTCGCATACACCCGACGGCAACCCCATTTTCAGAGACCGCGGTGTAGGTTAGCAGAAATTGATCCCCCATGGTGGTCACCCGGCAATCTTCAATGCCAAAGGTTTCATGAACTCCGTGGGGAAAGATGATCGACGGCCGGTCATCCGGTTCATTAAAATGAACGCCATCCGAAGAGCAGAATAAACGAAGGTGTGAAAGGGTTGTCAGGTAAAAGCTGGAACCGACGCGAATGATCCGGGGGTCGGACAGGTCCAGATCCGGATGGTCCCGGCGGTATCGTTTGACGATCAAATGTTCAGAATCTTCTAACACGGGAAAAGATATCCAGTCGTTTTCCTGCTTTGGTCGTTCCGCCACCCGTACCAATAGCCAGGTTTTACCGGCGTATGAAAATACACCCGGGTTTAAAATGCATTCCACCTCCATGTCTTCACGGCTGGGACGAACCTGGCTGGGTGTCAGAATAGGGTTTTCCGGAAAACGATTGGCCAGGGTGGATGCCTTGGACGCATGATGTTTCGATATCATGGTGACCGTTAAGTTTCTGGTGCAATGAAAAAATGGGCATTCCGGAATCAGTTATCCGGAATGCCCTATGGAATGACTTATTGTTTGACAAAACGCAATGATCCCAGATTTTTACCACCCAGTACAAAGTTCACATAATAGGAACCCTGTGGCAGTTTTGAGGCATCAATGGTGAGATCGTTGTTTCCGTATCCGGTTTGCGTGCGGGAGGAAGAAACTTCCATTCCCTGTGCATTAAATACACGGACCAGTAGCGACTGATTGGTTGTGAAATGGTGCCGAATCTGTAATGAGCTGGTGGTAGGATTCGGGTAAACCAATTCAATGTATTTGTTGAGTACCGCATTGTAACGTGGAACCGAAGTGGTTCCATTAGCATACAGGCTGGCTATCTCTTCGCCGGTCAACGCTTTATTGTAAATCTTCACTTCGTCCAGTGCTCCCTGGAAATACTGACCTCCTTCAATGGGGTTGCTTCCCATACAGAAGGGGCGATCGGTGCTGTTCAGCGTTCCGGCTGCAGGCTTGCGGTTCACTTCCTGTCCATCGATGTAAATGATGTCATCGGTACCATCATGAACCATGGTGACAAACCACCAGTAACCCACAATCAATTCGTTGCCATCCTTGCTGTCCATATCGGAGATGGCGTTATCAAATTGACTGTTTTTACTGTTGGTGGTCCAAACGATACGCAGGTGCTGAGGCAAAGAAATTTTCCAGCGCTGATCCCAGTGGCCGAAGTCAAGCACATAGGCTTCTGCGTCGGAAACATTCTGACCATCTACCCGGATCCAGAAGCTTACGGTGGCGTAATCAGACAACAGTTGTACGGCATTCGCTGCAAGGACCGAATCCTGATCTCCGTCAAAGACGATAGCCTGACCGCCGGCGCGTAACCGGTCGGTGACTGTTTGGAAGGTGGGGTCACCGCCGATGACTCCGTGATTGGCATAAGGTGTTGCGTCGTCTGCATTTCCTTCAAAAGGATAATAAGCTACCAAACCATCCTCTCCGGTATCAAACTCAGCAATTGTGCTAATGGTAATATCAGCTACCTCCGAAATGTTACCTGCAAGGTCGAAAGCATAAACTTCAAAGAAGTAAGGCGTTTCGGCATCCAGATCTGAAACGAGGATCGAGGTTTTACCCGCTCCGACTGTATCCACAAGCGTGCCATCCACGTAGACCACATATCCGGCAACGGCACGGTTGTCGGTTGAGGCTTCCCAGGATAACAATACGGAGTGAGCGCCCGGGTTTCCGGACAAATTACCTGGTGCAGAAGGTGCTATGGTATCCGGAGCCGCCTCCTGTCCAGTGGTAGCGATTACGGTACTCATTACAGATTCGTTGCCGGCTTCATCCACTGCAGTTACTCCGAAAGTAAATGTAGTCAGCTGCGGCAAGTCTGTGAGGGTCATGCCGGGTGAAGACACTGTACCCATTTTCACACTGTCACGGAATACATTATAACCGGTCACACCAACATTGTCAGTTGAAGGACTCCAGGTCAGTAGAACGGTCGTATTTTGCACACCTGCAACCAGATCCAATGGAGCCGAGGGAGCGATAGAATCGGTTACCTCCGGTGCTGCCGACTGGGCTGCATATAAAGCGGCAACCTCTTCGTCGGTCAGTGCGATGCTGTAAATCTGGATGTCATCCAGGGAACCATTGAAGTAGGACCCGCCATCGATCGGGTTGTAGCCGATACCCAATGGATAGGTCGTCGAGTTCAGATTACCGGTAACGTCTTTTTCGTTGGCTTTGGCGCCATTGATGAAAATCTTGTCTTTCGCGCCATCATGTACCATGACGACCTGGTACCAGCTACCCGGGACCAGTGCATTACCATCACCCGAGTCCATATCGGAGATGCCACTTTCATTGTTGGTGGTCCACACCGGCTTACCATGGGCTGGTAGCGATATTTTCCAACGCTCTTGCCACCCGCCAAAGCTTAGAAGAAATGCTTCTCCCTGTTCCGGAAGTGCTTTGGCATTAATCCAGAAACTGACGGTGGCCAGATCAGAATTCAATTGGGGTGAATTGGCAGCGGTCGCTTCGCTGGAAGCTCCATCAAAAACAAGCGCATGGTTGGACCGGTTGAAACGATCTTTACCAAACTGGGCTCCACTGATGGTAGCCGGGTTCGCGTAGACGGAGGCATCCTTGCCGGAACCATTGAAACCGTAATCAGCAACCAGCGTGTCTGAATAAGTGGGCTCTATAGACTGCATGCCATACAATGCGGCAATTTCCTCCGCGGTCAGTGCACGATTGAACAACTGAATGTCATCCAGTGCACCATTGAAATAATTTCCGCCATCGATGGGGTTATAACCGACACCAAATGGATATTTGGTTGCATTCAGGCTGCCCACCACATCTTTTTCATTGGCCAAATTACCATTCATGTAAATCAAATCTTTGGCACCATCATGAACCATCGCAACGTGCATCCAGGTACCGGGTACGAGTTCATTGCCATCGCCGGAGTCCATATCGGAAATACCGTTTTCATAATTGGTTGTGAACACCGGTTTGCCATGAGACGGGAGCGATATTTTCCAACGTTCCTGCCAGCCACCATTAGACAGCAGGTAGGCTTCTCCCTGGGCGGGAAGTTCCGTTACATTGACCCAAAAACTGATGGTGGCGGTTGCTGAGTTCAATGCCGGCGAATTAGCGGCAGTCATGCTTGATCCAACACCGTCAAAATCATAGGCATGTCCGCCATAATTGAAGCGGTCAGCGGTCAACGATGCGCCGTCATTCGTCAAGTCGTTAACATATTGAGAACCATCACTGGTATTCCCGGTAAAATTGTATTGGGCTACGAGATCCGCATCGGTGGCCGGATTGGCTGACATGGTGGTGTAAAGCTCCTGGATAGCGGTATCACTGAGGGCAAAATTGTAAATCTGAATGTCATCAATTGCACCGTCGAAGTAGTTTCCGCCATCGATGGGATTGTATCCGATGCCCAGATCATAGGTTGTCGGATTCAGATCTCCGGTGACATCTTTGCTGTTAGCCAGTGCACCATTGACGTAGATCTGATCCTGTGATCCATTGTGGACAAATGCAAGCTGGGTCCACACACCTGGAACAAGTTCATGACCATCACCGGCGTCCATATCCGATATTCCGGAGGTCTCATTGGTCGTCCAGACCGCTTTGCCGTGGGAAGGCAAGGATATTTTCCAGCGCTCCTGCCATCCACCGAATGACATCAGATAAGCTTCACCCTGCTCTGGAAGTGTATTGGGTTTTACCCAGAAGGTAACCGTAGTGGTACCGCCATTAAGAGCGGAGCTGTTGGATGCCGTTACGGTGGAAGATGTACCATTGAAGGCTAAAGCTTTCGATCCGAATCCAAACCGGTTGGTGGTTGGCGTGGTTGCGTTCATCTGGCCATGGTTGGCATAGGATGTAGCGTCAAGTGCATTGCCATCAAAAGGATAATTGGCGACCATGCCTGGTTCAAACGTAGGTGCCGTGCTCTGCTGGGCATAGAGATCTGCTACCTGCTCAGCAGTCATGGCTGCGTCAAAAAGCATGACTTCGTCCAGACTGCCATCAAAGTACAGGCTGCCACCGATCGGGTCAAAGCCCATACCCAGTGGATACTGGGTGGCATTAAGTGTGCCGGTGACGGCTTTTGTATTGGCCATGGCACCATCCAGATAGATGACATCGTTGGTTCCATCGTGAGTCATAACGACCTGATGCCAATCACCCAGGGTGAGTTCATTGCCATCGCCAGAGTCCATGTCGGATATACCATCCGATGAGTTGGTGGTGAATACAGGCTTTCCGTGAGCAGGCAGCGAGATTTTCCAACGCTCTTGCCACCCGCCGTGGGAAAGAAGGAAAACTTCACCTTGCTCGGGTAAGCTGTTAACCTTAACCCAGAAGCTGATCGTGGTGTAGTCGGACTGCAAAAGATCGGAATTAGGGGCTACCAGCGCGCTTTTACCGTCGAAGGAAAAAGCCTGGCGGGCGACACCAAACCGGTCTTGAGTCAGGATGGCACCACGGATCATGGCGTCGTTGCCATTCCCGGATGCATCCTGCGCTGATCCATTAAATGGATAAGCAGCAACAATGTTTTGACCATAAATCCCGCTGGATATACCCAGAGAAGTTAGCAGGAAAATGGCAAGGAGGTTGATAAATTTCATAACTCAATTTTTTCGGTTAGAGAAATGCATGCGAATCGGATCAATGATTATGTTGAATACAAATGATCTTCATTTTTTTAGTTTTTAATTAAGGTTGTCCGGTATCGATTCCGGGAATCTCCCAATTCCAAAAGGTAAACTCCGGGGGGCAGTGTCGTTAATGACAGCGATTCTTCCACAGTCGAACGCTGCCATTGGTGGTCTAAAACCATCCTGCCCAGCAGATCGTAACCCCATACCTGGCATGGCTTGTCTACCAGGGGCGCAGGAATGCGGATTAGGATGGATGTTGAAGCTGGATTTGGATATATGCGTAACCTTTCGGGACTTGCCAGGATTAATCTTCGGGTGGTTGCTAATGCCTGAACTTGTCCGGGTACCAATGCAGTATCCCAGAGCTTTACCTCATCCAGTACACCTTCGAAGTTATAGTTGGCGTTATCCGGTAACATCTGGCCCATCAGAATAGGCAAATTGGTCGGGTTGATATCCCCGGTAAAAGCCAGAAAAGACTCCAGATGACCATTTAGGTAGAGCATCATATACGCTCCATCATAGGTGGCGGTAACCTGGTAAAATGAATCAAGCGTCAGGGAAGTGGAAGCGTCCAGATCTCGGATACGGCCATCGCTGGCATGAATGGTCCAGCGTATTTTGCTTTCGGGTATGATGGATACTTTCCAGCGACTTTGCCAACTGCCATGAGAGACGATGAATCGCTCTTTTTCGCCGAGGGCATCAGCCTTGAACCAAAAGCTTAGGGTGATGGCTTTGGTAAATTCAAGCCGCTGGTCATCTGGAACACGAATGTAGTCGTTGACGCCATCAAAAAGAAAGGCTTGAGAAGGTTGACCTAGCCGGTCATTGGTCGGACGTGCTCCGGAAGGGACGCCATGAAAGCCATTTCCGCTTAAATCCTGCGTATTTCCGGAGAAAGGATAATAGGCCAATAAAGAAGGCACCGGCCCGTCAGCAAAATCTCTAACCAGGATATCCACCGATGCCGAGGCTTTTTCACCCCGGCCATCGTCCACTTGCACCTGAATCTGATATATGCCTTCTTGCGAAGGGGCGGACCAGATGATCTGATCCCCAGAACCATCCAGGCCGCCAGCATTAGCTGTCCAGGTGAACAATAAAGTATCGCCGTTTGGGTCCGATGCCTTACAGAGAATGTTGAGGTCCTGTCCCGGACCTATATATTTTTGCGCAGGTTGTATCGCTTGAATCACCGGAGCACGGTTCACTTCCGGGACTACGGTTAATACCAGGGATGCCGTATCTGTCAATCCATCGTTATCGGTTACCATCCACAGGATGTGGTAATTACCGGGTTCTTGGGGAGCTACCCAGGAAGCTGTCGTGTCCTCGGGTAGCAATTCGCCCCGATCTGCTTGCCAGCTATACGCTAATATTCCGAAATCCGGATCTGTTGCTTTTCCATAAATGATCACGCTATCGCCTAATTCTATCGTGGTCGAGGGAGTGGCAAGCGCTTGAATGCGTGGCGCCAAAGGCTGTGATGCATTGGATGGCTGGTAATCGATGACCAGACCATTCAGTACCATTCGATTCTCTGTCAGCTCCATCGATCCGGAAGCTGGTAAGAGAGCAACTAAGGTGGCTTCACCGGCCGGAATGGTAACTTCGAGCATGCCGGCGGCCCCTTCGGATAAAAAAGACTCGTGAAGGAGGTCATAAACGCGCACCGTGCTATCCGGTAGGGTGACCAGCACCGATTTTGGAGTATCATAAGGATTGTAATAGAGATACATTGGATAACCGTCACTAAAGAAGTCGGTCTTGCGGACATCGATACGTAGAATACCATCGACATTGGTTTTAGCAAGGATGCCACCCAGATAGCCGATGGAGGATGACCCGTATAAGGCCAGGTTGGTAGCTGCCCATCCTCCCCTTACTGCATCACCGGTCGAGTAGGGGCCAACCCCATTCCATACTTCACGCAATGCTTCGTGACCGATGACTTTTTGAGGATCATACTGGGCGCTCCATCCTGCGCCATCTTGCAACGATGCGGGCAGGAATCCCGGATAATAAAGCCGGGTTGCATTGGCCAGATTCAGGATCCACTTGCCGATGGCCCGCGCATAGCGCTTGTCATAACGCACCATAGCAGCCAATGCGGCGGCCTGGTGGAGTCCGTTCATCAGGAAAGCATAGTCATTTCCTCCGTCATTAGCTTCGCCAATCAATCCGGAGACGTCAAATCCATTCCAGCGGCCTACGATGGTTCCCCATCCACGCAATGCACCGCGGTCAAAGATCCAGTTGATCATTTTTTCAAGGTCATAGTGGGTGTGCAGCTCGGCGTTCATCTTAGCTGCGGTGTAGGCCCCGTAGGGCAGCTGCAACTCATAAGATGGATTATTGGGCCATTGATCCAGAAATTCGATACACCATTCGGCAGCTTCCAGATAGCGTTTTTCGCCGGTTACTTTATAAGCATGGTAAAGCAGCCAGGCATAAGTGCCGGCGGCTTCCGGCTCCGGTACACTTTCCGAGTTAGGCTTGCCGGTGGCGAAGTCAAAGGCCCGATGATTGAAAAAAGCCGGTTGCCAGGGCGTATCGGATCCTCCCAAAGCGCGGGCTGATCCGGCAAAAGCATCAGCTACAGCGGTAAATTGTTCGTCGGCATGTCCCATGGGTCCGTACAGATCGTAAAGTTGGTAGAAGTAGACATTGGGCATTACATCATACCACCAGTCATTGCCACTGGAGGTCTTGGGTGCATTGAGATAGATGTTCTGTCCGTTGGCCCGGTTGAAATAATTTTGACTCCACAACACCCAATTGTTGCCGTTTTGGTTCGATTTGTCGATTCCTGCCAGGGTAGCTCCGATGATAGACGGCAGTACATTGATCGCTTCTCCACCTTTCGGATTGTTACTGCCTACATAACTGGGCAGCCCGAAAACGGGCAGTTCCGGATAATTGGGTCCGGAGTCCTCCTTGTATAGCAAAGGAAGGTAGTCACCGGTCAATGCAGGGTTGTAGACAAAATTGTCGTAATCCAGGGTCACCTGTTTCCAGTCCCGGACATTGAAAGGGGTAGGCAGATCAGGCATTTGATCGATACGTGGAATAGCGATCTGACCGGGCTGCGCACCAAGCGAAGCTGCCATCAAAATAACCGGTATTAGTGCTCGTAAATTCATTAATAGCCAGGATTTTGGGTCAACATCGGGTTCAAATCCAGCTCTGTCTGGGGTATTGGAAAGTATTCATGTTTTCCCTGAATGAACTCAGGAATTTCCTGGGACGCTAGTCCCCAGCGGACCAAATCAAAGAAGTGATGCATCTCAAAACCCAGTTCGACCAGCCGTTCGTGGCGGATGGCTTGCATGACCTCTGACTGGGTACCTGCGGTCACGGGTGGCAGGGCTGTCTCCGGATTAGCAGCCTGTGCCCGGGCGCGGGCGCGGACCTGTTCAAGGGCGGCTAAAGCTTCCGGTAATTGGTTTAGTTGTGCATGGGCTTCAGCCTTCCAGAGCAACACATCGGCGTAGCGGATAGCGGTGTAATTGATATCGCCATCCGCTTTTTGGGTCACTTCCTGCGCCGACTGGAGGTATTTCCTGGGACTGTAACCCGTCGAAGAAAAGGAGGGAAAATAGGTGACACCGAAATAATCGTCCCGCGTCATGGCTACGGTGAATTTCAGACGCGGATCGCCGGGTTCAAACTCATCGACGTATTCCTGGGTGACTTCGCAGAAACCGTATCCGTCACTAATTTTTTTAGAACACCACCACTGGTTCAGGGAGTTGCCGACGCCCAGTTCCAGGTTGTCGTGCTGGATTTCCCAGACGGATTCGGAGTTATTTTGGGTTAATTTCCTGAAGTTATCCTCGTAGTCCGGCATCAATGCATAAATGCCCAAAGCATCCAGTTGCTGGATGTGGCTCAGGACTCCATTCCAGTCTTCCAAATACAAATTTGCCTTGGCTGCCAGACCTAATGCGGCGCCCTTGGTAACGCGGCCGGTGGCGCTGGCGGGGTAGCTTTCGGAAGCCACTGAGCGGCCTGATCACAATCTTTGACGATCTGTTGCCAGATAAGTTTTTGTCATCACGGGGTATGCGCAAATCTTCCGGATCTTTGATTTCGGTGAGAAGAGGTACGTCACCAAACACCTGGGTCAGCAGAAAATGATAGTAGGAGCGCAGAAAGAGTGCCTCTCCTTTCACGCGGTTTTTTAATGCCGCATCCATATCGATGCTTTCGATCCGGTCCAATACCAGGTTGCTCTGGGTGATGCCGATGTAGTTGAGTTTCCAGAAGTCATTAAATTCCTGCGTACGGGGGTATAATTCAGGAAATCCATTTCCACCAGCCCTGGTCGTGAGCCATCTCCACCTACCACGGCCGTGGAGGTAGGCATGATGCCAAAAGCCCAGTAGAAATTGTTGTTGGCGCTGTTGAAAAGCAGCGGTTGATAGGCGGCGTTTATGCCCTGGATGGCATCATCGGCCGTTTTAAAGAACGACCCTGCATCCAGGCGGCCAATGGGTGGCTTATCCAATACTTTGGAACAGGAGCTGGCGATTAGCACCAATCCGCAAATCAATATTTTTATGTTGTTACGTCTCATGGTGTCTTCGTTTTAAAAGTCCAGATCTATACCCACCATAAATATGCGGGGTGCTGGCACGGTACCCCAGTCGATGCCGACGGCGAGATCAGAGGATACGCCAAAACCGTTGGTGTCGTTGGAGTTGGCCTGGATTTCCGGATCCAGACCGGGGTATTTGGTAAAGGTGAAAGCGTTTTGAACCGTGGTGTAAATACGCACATTCCGAACCCAGTCTTTAGGTAAGAAGTGCGTCAGGTTATAGCCCAGCGTAATGTTACGGAAGCGTAGATAGGATCCGTCTTCGAGGAACCGCGTGGAAATGCGGCGGTTTCCGTTGCGGTCATCGTAGCTTACTTTAGGGATATCGGTGTCAGTATGAGTCGGCGTCCAACGGTTCAGGATCTCCTTGTACGAATTGAATCCCCTGGATTGGGTCTCATAGGCAAAATTACCGAAGAGGAAATACACGTCATTGCCCTGAACTCCCTGCAGCAGAGTGGAAAAATCAAAGTTCTTGTAGGTCAGGTTTAGAGTTAGTCCGTAGACGAGGTCCGGGAAAGGACTGCCGAAATGGGCCCGGTCCTTATCATCGATCACATTATCTCCGTTCAGATCGGCAAATTTGATGTCACCAGGGCGCGTATCAGCAGTTTGGAAAGGACTGGATTCTATCTCCTCCTGGGTGTTGAAAATGCCGATGGCGTCATACAGGAAGAAAGACCCGATCGGATAGCCCGGTTCGGTCTTGGTGATGGGTCCGTCCGACAGACCAAATCCACCCAGGATAGCTCACTGCCTGCCAGTGAAATCACCTTGTTGCTGACGGTGCTCACATTGGCTGTTACCGAATACTGCAGGTCTCCCCAGTGATTGCGCAGGCTGGTAGCCAGCTCCAATCCCTTATTTTGCACTTTGCCGGCATTAACATAGGGAGGATTGACTGACCCGGCGATCTGGGGTATGGGGACGCGGACCAGGATATCGGTGCTGTTCTTGATGTAGTAGTCGGCAACGATGGAAAGCTTGTCATTCCAAAGGCTGAGGTCAACACCCACATTTTTTGCGTGGTGGTCTCCCAGCGGATGTTCTGATTCCCCGTTTCAACCACTGTAGCACCTGTGGCAATGGAGCCACCAAATGGATAAACAAATTGTCCGGTGCGTACCAGTGAGCTGTAAGGATAAGTGCCAATTTCCTGGTTACCCAGTTGGCCCCATGAGGCTCGCAGTTTTAGGGATGATAACGCCTTTATGTTTTGCAGGAAATCTTCGTTGCCGATATTCCAAGCTACGGATACCGACGGGAAAGTTCCCCAGCGGTGTTCCGAGCCAAATCGCGAAGAACCATCCCGGCGCACTGCAGTTTGAAGGATATACCGGTTGCGGTAATTGTAGTTTGCCTGGGCGAAATAAGATAATAATCCCCAGGCTGTCTCAATCCCGGAAGCGCCGATGTTGCTGATGTCCGCTGCGACCGAATTGTCAATGTAGCGGAAAAGCGGATCGGTGCGGATGAAATTATTGGCGGAGGCGCCCAGGTAATTGGCCTGGTTGTCGATGGCTTCCATGCCTAAAAGGAATGATGTCTGGTGGTCTCCGTTAGACCCAAAATTATGCTGGTAATTGACGGTATTATTCCACACCAGGTTCTGGCTGTAGCTACGACCTTCGGAAAGTGATGAAGGATCGTAAATAGCCGCAGACAGGCGTTGCTTGAAGAGTTTATTGTTTCAAACAGCAGGTCGAGGCCCAGATTGGTGCGCACGCTCAGGTCTGCAATCGGACTCCATTCAGCGAACACATTGCCAAATGCCCGGTGCCGGCGGATGGTCCAGTCGGTGGCATCTACAAAGGCCAGCGGATTGGCATTTCCATCTCCATAAAGCGATGGGTCTCCCAGGACATTGGAGGTGTTGACGTAATTGCCCTCCTTATCGTAAATGGGAAATACCGGTGCGGCAATCAGGGTATAGCGGATGCCACTTAGTTCATTGCCGGGCCCGGCGCCATCGCCAGATGAGTTAATCACCTTGCGGTCGGTGTAGGAAAAGGCAAAGTTGTTGCCCACCTTAAACTTGCTCTTTCCGATTTCTCCGTTAAAACGGACCAGGTATTTGTTAAATCCCTGCCCGCGGAAGATTCCATCCTGAGACAGATATTCACCCATTACATAATAGGTACTGCTGGCAGCCCCGCCGGTGGCACTAAGAGAATAGCGTTGCATCGGAGCGGGGTTAAAGAGGAGGTCCAGCCAGTTGTTGTTAGGCAAAGTATCCAGAATAGATGCTGGGAAGGTATCCAGCTGGCGGCGCGGATCGCGTAGTGTATTGGCATTGCGAATGGCTTCATTGCGGATGGTCAGGTAGTCGCGTGAGTCCAGGAGTTCGGGTAGATTAGCCGGTGTCTGGACGCCATAATAAGACTGGAATGAAAAGACCGGGTCTCCGCTCTGTCCTTTTTTCGTGGTGATGATGATGACACCGTTGGCAGCGCGGGAACCGTAGATGGCGGCGGCGGCACCATCCTTGAGGACCTGGATGGATTCCACATCGTTGAGGGAAAACATATTAACTGGTCCGGTGGTAGGTACGCCGTCGATGATGTACAGGGGGTTATTGTTGCCCAGCGTACTCACACCGCGCATGCGAACGGCTATATCGTCACCGGGTGCGCCGGTGGTTTGGGTGACCTGCAAACCTGCGACCTGTCCCTGCAATGCCTGGTCCAGGCCGACCACCGATAGTTTTTCGATGTCTTTGGGTTTTACCGTTGCAATGGCGCTGGATACATTGCTGCGGATTTCCTTGCGATAACCGGTCACTACGATGTCTTCCAGCAATTTGGCTTCTTCGTCCAGAACGATGGCAATCCTGGACTGATTGTTGACTGGTATTTCCTGGGTCTGGAATCCGATGTAGCTGAAAACCAGGGAGGCATTACCTGGTACCTCAATGGTGAATGTGCCGTCCAGGTCGGTGGTGGTCCCATTTTGGGTTCCTTTCTCCTGGATATTTACCCCGATCAGAGGCAGGCCGTCAGCTGACGAGGTGACTGTTCCGGTGACTGTAATCTGTTGACCCCATAGAAATATTGGAAATAGCAGGATTGGTAAGAGCTTGCCGAATGTTGAAGGCAAGCCATGGACCTTGGTTGTTGACCAATGTAGAAGTATGCTCATACCCGTATGCTCAGAATTAATTGAAAACTGGACCTACATCCAATAGAATGTATGTCTGATCTCTCCGAATAAGGAAGATCATTTTCCGTATTTTCCGTTTTATAAAATTACTGGTAGTTCCATCCGATGTCTGATACTATTCCATGAATTTTTTATACTTTCATGAAATTCATCCCGGCGGTTTCAGAACTTGGAATACTCGCCGGACAAAGCCTGACCAATCCTACGGACATGAAGATATTTCGTGAGATCACCCCAGTTAAGAAAAGCGATGTATTTGTCATCCTGGACTCCTACAACGTTCATTTCGACTATCCCATTCACAATCATCCGGAATATGAATTAAACCTGGTTATCGGTTCTTCGGGCAAGCGCATTGTAGGCGATAGCATCGAAGGATACGCCAAAAAAGACCTGGTCTTGTTGGGACCTTATTTATATCACAAGTGGGATAGGACCGATATCCGTCCGGATGGGGTAGGGCCGGATTGTCGCGTGGTCACCATCCAGTTTGACGAGCATTTGTTTGACAGCACATTACTGAGTAAAGGGCCTTTTACCGCATCCGCAAGTTGTTAAACCGGTCAAACCGGGGAATCTGTTTCACGGGTACGACATTCGATCAGGCGCAATCATTGATCACCGGTCTGACCAGATTGCAGGGCTTCGAGAGTGTTTTGGTGTTTCTTCAATTATTGGAATTATTGGCCAATAGCACCGAATGCAGATTCCTTGCCAGCGAAGTTTTCCGCGAATATGCCCTGGATTTGGACAACCACCGGATGGAGATCGCCTACCAGTACGTGGTGCGGAATTTCAACAACCCGGACCTGAAGATCGGGGAGGTAGCCGAGAAGCTGCATATGGCGGAATCTACCTTCAGTCATTTTTAAAAAGAATACCAATAAGAGCTTTACATTTTTACTCGACCTGCGATTGGGCTATGCCTGCAAGCAGTTGCTTGAATCGGATGACAATGTTGGGAACATTTGCCTGAAATCAGGTTTCAACAATCTCGCCAATTTTAACCGCCTCTTTCGCAAATACCGGCGCTGTACGCCGTTGCAGTACCGCAAGCAATATAAGATGCGGGTTGATTTTGACTGGTCGCATCAGCTCACGCCCTACCAATTCGTTCCGGAAGACAATGGCAATCATCCGTTGCTGAAGCCAGAGGATTATGCGACGAAACTGGCCCACAATTGAGTAAAGATTGCCAGCAAAAGAATCCTAGCCATGACAAGCTATTTCGTAATGATTTCACGTGTCGTCTGTTTTGCCGCCGTGCTTTTATTATTGCGGTTACCTGGTTTCAGTCAGGATGCCGGATCCCGGACTGAATTCTTTCCGGTCCACCGGAAACAAGTCAAAAAGATGCCTAAGCCCAGGCGGTTATGGGTCTTCTTTATGGCTGGCCAATCCAACATGGCTGGCCGTGGCCAGGTTGAGCCTCAGGATACCCTTTCCAGTCCACGGATCATAACCCTCAATGCGTCCAATCAATGGATTTATGCCAAGGAACCGCTGCATTATTACGAACCCAATTTGACCGGGTTGGATTGTGGTATGTCTTTCGCACGTACGCTGCTTGCAGATGTTCCCAAAAAATTAACGGTTGCAATCATTCCCTGTGCGGTAGGTGGGAGTTCCATCGAACAATGGTTGGAGGATGACACCTATAGAGGCGTCACCTTGCTGTCTAATTTTAAGGAGAAAGTTGCTTTGGCAAAACAATATGGTACCATTAAGGGCATCCTGTGGCATCAGGGCGAGAGCAATTCCAAGCCGGACCGGATACCAAACTATGAGGAGCAGTTGCAGATGCTGATTGATACATTCCGGGGGATTACCGGCAACCCAAAACTTCCAATATTGATCGGCGAACTGGGATCTTATTTCGAACCCTCGGAAGCCCAGAAAAACAGTGATGCCATCAATGCCATCATTCATCAAGTGGGATTGTCCGATCCTAACGTCCGTGTGATCACGACCGCTGATCTTCACCCCAAAGAAGATAAAGTCCATTTCAATTCGGCAGGACAGCGGGAGATGGGTAGGCGTTTTGCGGAAGCGTTTTTAGGGATAAAGTAGGACTGCCACGAATTACACCGATTATGCGGACGGCATTTTCAAATAATTCATGCCTTAAAGCCACTGATGATCGCTAACCCTCTTCCAGCATTCTACCTTTATACCATAAAACCATAAAACCATAAAACCAAAATACCATAATACCAGTAGCTATAAGTCCACGTAAATACGTAAACACATTTTCTCCGTGTATTCTCTGGGGCCCTCCGTGTAACCATGCGTAAACACGTTTTTCACTCCAAAATCTCCAATATTTTCCCATAATAACTATCTCCTATATCCAATCCCTGCTTTACTCCGTTCAGATAGAGCATGCGGTCCTCATGGTTGATATGACTCACTTTGTCGCGGTGGATGGCAAAGCGTCGGTGAATACGGACGATTTTATCGGGCAGTTCAGGGAGTAATTTGGATAAGGTCTGGTAGATGCGGATCTGTTTGCCGTCGATGGTATGGATGACTACGGAACCCTGACCACCCACTTCGATGTATTCCAGATCTTCGATGACTACGCGATATGTTTCAGATCCGGAACGGAAAAAGTGGACTGCTCCGTTCGTATTGTTCGAGGATTTACGAGCCTGGGCTACCCTAATGGCATCACAGAATGCCTGGTATTTGGATTTCCAGTTTTCAAGGAAAGGTTTTTCTAAAATGTAGACGATCTCATCCCGGTAGTGATTAACCGCTTCCTGGGGAATTTGGAATTTAAGGTAACCGGTGATGATCACGGTCGGGGGAATGGTTAAATTGTTTTTCTTGAGCTTGTCCAACAATTGGAAAGCGTTTCCATCTTGCAGATTTACATCTAATAATAAAGCGTCAGGCTCTTTAAATAATAGATCCTGAAATGCATGCCCAACACTGGCCGCTGACCCGATGACAGAAGTATCACTTCCTTCCGATAATAGTTCTACAAATGCTTCGCGATTGGCTTGTTCGTCCTCAACCACGTAAAATTTAATGTTACTCCAGTTCATAGCGATAGGTTTTCGGTATTAAAATCGATACGGAAGTACCGTATTTTTCATTGGTCAAGGGGTCATTAAAGGGAAGGTCCTCGTAGTGTGTGGTTATTTGGAGCTTATTGACGCGATTAAATATTGCCTGCAAATTATTGAGCAATAGAGTGCCTTGCTTAGTGCCATAGCGACCCTTTGCTGCTGATGCAACACGACCAATGCCGGTATCGGTCACGGTGATCAATAAATAAGGGTCTTTGTCCTGCAATTTAACTTCCAGCTGGTGACCATGATTACTGTCTCGAAGGCCATGTTCGATGGCATTTTCAACATGGATTTGAATTTGCATAAGCGGTACCTGCAAACCAGCCGACGGGGCTAATTCATGATCATTCGGTAGTTGAACCTTAAACTGGTTGCTAAACCGGGCTTGCTGGATCTCGATGTAGTTGGCCACCAATTCCATTTCTTCAGCGATGGTATGAAATGCTTTTCCGTCGCGGCTCTTGACAAAGATCGATTTGATGTTTTCGGCTAATCGACCAACCACTTTGATGCCTTCCTCGTCTCCACGCATGCGCAATTGGATCCAGGAGAGCGAATTATTGATAAAGTGCGGGTTGAGTGAATTGGCAATGGCGCGAATCTGGAATTGTTCTTTCTCTCGGCGCGCTTCGGAGGCTTCCAGCTTTTCCCTATTCAGAGCTAGTTTCTGCCGGTACCAAACCAGAGTAAAGGCCAAGACGCCGGTGACCAGAAGTCCCCAGAACCAGGGTGTCTCGCTTAGTGTATAAGGAACACGCATGGTTAGTACCTGAGTGTCTACCACCTGATTATTTTTAATGGCCTGGATCTCAAGCTGGTTGGTGCCGGGAGGCAGGTATTGGAAATTGAGATAGGTCTCGCGGGTGATGGGCGAATACTCGTCCTCCCCGTTTTTATTGCGTATGCGATAACGATAATGCACATTGTCATTGAGGTAGCCGGTGAAGGAAGGGTGGTACCAGACTCGGACATTGCGTTTGGAAAGAGGCAATCGGATGCGTCCCAGATCATCGTAGACGACCATTTCGTCTCCTGCAATCAGGCTGTCAATCAGGACGGATACTGGCAGCGTATCGGCGATCAGGTGATCGAGTACTATACGGATAGCGCCGAAGTCTTTTCCGATCCATACCTGGCCTGCCGTGTCGACTTGGATGGCATTTTGTTCTCCACCGCCGCCTAGCCGGGCGTCACGGGTATCGTAGAAAAATACCCGGGGGGATTGAGCGTCGCGATAAAACGATGCCAGGTCGATTATACCGTGACCGGTGTTATTTGCAAATACGATGTAGTCCTTCACTTGTTTGATGATAGGCACGAGCGTGGTGCCGGCTTCCGGTAATTCAAGCTTTTTGGTTTTTTGCAATACCTCGTCTGAAAATAGATTGATCTGGTGGGGCGCTTCCAGAAATCGAATGCCATCGTGGCATCCCAACCAGAGATTGCCGCGGTCATCCAGGCAGGAAGACATCACTCCAAACGCATGCTTTGTAGTGTCTTGCCGTAGCCAGGATGTCGCAGTGTCCTGGACCGGATCGTAGACAGCGATGCCCTGACTCGATCGTCCCAGCCACAACCGTTGATTCCGGTCCTCGGTGATGGTAAGCACATTGTCCAGGAGCATGCCTTTATCTTTGGAAATGATCTTGGTGTCGTTATTAGGGCGATACGGTAGATCGGTTAACGCCAATCCATCCCGATTCACACCCATCGCTAGCTGGGATCCGGATACCGGAGTGATGTAATAACCGGTATTGCAAGGAGGACCAAAACAAGAATTGATACTTGGGGTTTTGCGTCCCGACCAAAACCAGTGATCATTTTGGTAATGCACAAGGCCTAGACATTCCTCAAAGCAAAACATTCCATTCTCTGGATCATGATAACCACCTGGCATGATACGTAGCAGATTTTCCGGACTATCCCGGAGCAGATGATCTCCGTCGAAGCGCTCCAATCCATCCCGGTAGCCGCCAAACCAGATAGAACCCTGATCGTCCTGGGTGATCAATTGCAACCCTCGTACGATATTAGACTGATCTTCCAGGCATTGGAGTACATAGGGATTTACACGTATTACGCCCGTGTGGCTGGCTATCCAAAAATGTCCTTGCAAGTCCTGGGTTACATCCAGATCAGCACTTGATTGTTTAAAACGGGCGATGGCATGAAATAGTGAATCGGACCCGAATTGGACCAGGTAATAGCTGTCGGACACCCCGGTATCCAGGGCAATAGCTGTTTTGATGCCATTGATGGTTGATAATCGCTGGGTGAAAAGGGGTAGGGTGCGACCACCAGGGGTGATGAAATTTAGATTTTCTCGGTGCTTATTTTTGATGATCTGCAATCGAAACGAATTACTAAAGGGCTGTGCATGATCCAACCAATAGTTGTAATGATTGATAGCTGGATCATTATCGAAATTGATTTTAAATTGGAACGATGATTGGAGATTGGGCATCCAATAGGTGTCAATTTTAGATCCGGTGAAATCTTGAAAACGTAAACTATAACCATCTCCTAATACAAATTTGCTGATTAGAATACGTGTAACCCAGCTAGGAATTGTCATACTTAGAGGCATTGAATCCCTGACTTCCCAGGCATCGCTTTTGTGATTAAATTGAAATAACTCCCCTTTAAAATTGATCCCGGCCATCGTTCCCCAATCCGGATAATAGAAGAAGGTGCTTATGTGAGTGTCAATATATTTCTTCCATTGCCCGGCTTGATATCGGATTATTTTTCCCTGATCTTCCTGGGTGAATGCATAAAACCAGATGCCGAGACTATCCTGAGTTATTCGGGTTGAGTAGTTGGCGAAATCTATTCCTGTCAATGAAACCGGGAAGTTCTCAAACTTCCTTCCGTCAAAGTGACAGATCTGCAAGTTATTACCGACAATCCATAAATAGCCCTCCTGATCACAAAAGACACCATTTGACTCCGTCATGGGTAGTCCATCCGCTACCGTATAGAGCTGGGTCTGGTTGTACTGGGCGTAAGCGCTGAAGGTTATCAACCACAGGGATAATAGTATGCCAAATCGTTTGTGCATGGACAACCCGATAAGTTACCGAAAGGATAGGATAATGGCTAGAGAAGAACCTGCAATTTTGGTTATCACCGAATGAATTGCCAGGATCGCCGAATGAAAGGGCTGTTGACGCGAATAAAAATATAAAGGGAATAGAGGTCATCCAGTGTCCGATACATGGTT
This sequence comes from Lewinellaceae bacterium, assembly GCA_020636355.1. GTDB lineage: Bacteria > Bacteroidota > Bacteroidia > Chitinophagales > Saprospiraceae > JAGQXC01. The sequence goes on from JACJYB010000009.1 coordinate 61,399, forward strand.
TCCGGTATTATGTTGTGTTAAACCCAAATCATGCAATAGACCCATATATTTAGGGCACACCTGGCATTCAAGTGACTGTGAATCAGAATGTTCTTAATGCATTGCATTAGAAATGTGTCGTGTCCAGTGAAGCCATGATACCATGAAGCCAACTCAACATGTTTTCTGCCACGAATTACACGAGTGGATTGAATTTCACAAATGTCGTCTTACAATAATGTAGCAGCGAAAAGCGTACAGCGTACAGCGAAAAGCGATTTCAAATTGACCTTGCGCCTTTGCGTCTTTGCGAGACACAAGAAAATCAGTGTCCATCAGTTTCCAAGTTTTTCCGACACAGATTCCACAGATGAGCAGCCTACGTAAACACGAGAACACGTAAATGCTTAAACACGTTACTTCTGCCACGAATTACACGGATTACACGAAGGGCTCAAAACACCAAAATACCACAAGACCAGAATACCCCACATAAACACAAGAACCTGCCCGTCCGGTCAGGCGGGCACTGGAACATGTAAACACGTTTTCAGCGTCTTTTCTGCGGCTCACTGTATAACAACCCTACGTAAACACGAGAACACGTAAATACGTAAACACATTTTTTGTTCGCCCAAATCCCTATTCCATTGGCAATATCCGCGGCTTTATTCGCTACCCTCCGAGAGCACATAGCTATCCCTTATTTTTATTTCCAACCAGTGTAATCAATCGTATAACATTCTACTTCTCGTCGCGCACCCGGAAAACCTGTGGAGGGAGTATTGTTTTTATGGCCTGGATGGTGGTTTGCCACCGCTCGGGTATTTATGCTATTTCAGAAAAAGAAAGGACAACCGATGAAAAAAGATATTTACTTCACCATTTTACTATCTCTATTTTTTTCGTTCACGCAGAGCTTTGGACAGTATAAGGCTATCCCTGATCCTAATTTTGAGCAGGCGTTGATCGATTTAGGGATTGATAAAGACGGGATAGTGAATGGACAGATGGCGACGGTTGATGCAGTGGGGGTGACTGGTTTAGATGTAAGTAGCAGATATATAAAGAATATTTCTGGAATTGAAATATTTGTGGATTTAGTTACATTAAACTGTAGGAAAAACCTTTTAACAAATATTGATTTGAATCATAATACTCTACTTGAAAATTTGTATTGTGATGAAAATCAATTAATAGTGGTTAATATTGAAAATAATTTAGCCCTGAAAAGCTTGAGTTGTACTAAAAATGCAATAACCAAATTGAGTATTGATGATAAAGTTTTATTGACTTCATTATATTGTTTTGGAAATAAAATTATAAATCTGAATATAAGCCAATTAAATAAATTAGTAATATTAAATTGCCATACTAATCAAATAAGTAAGTTAGATGTGGATAATAGCACTGAGTTGGAGTATTTATACTGTTCTAATAACTACATTTCTGAGTTAAATATAACTAAGAACACTAAATTATTGGGGCTGTATTGTTGGAATAACTACTTGACTAAACTTAATGTTAGTGAGAACAAAAGATTATTATATTTGTATTGTGCGAATAATAAAATTACTTCATTAAATACAAACTTCAACCATGATCTAGAGAATCTTTCATGTTATTATAATAAAATCGAATCATTATTTCTTGGAGAAAATAAAAAATTATGGTTGCTATATTGTTTTGGTAACCGAATAGAAGGATTAAATTTATCTCAAAATGTAAATTTGCAAGAGCTTGTTTGCGATTTTAATCGACTAACAGAACTTAACATTAGAAACGGTAACAACAATTCTATTAATTTATTTAGTGCTATACATAATCCTAACCTATCATGCATCATTGTTGATGATCCTTTAAAGATTGATTCAAGTTGGTTAAAGGATACTACTGCTGTATTTTCGAAGAGTTGCAACATAAATGTAATCCAATTGAATAAAGATAAGTATTATGAAGTAAATGATTATAAGAATACTAATAATCAACAACTTTTTTGGCAAGAGTTTGGCGACTGCTATTCTGATCAAATCTACAAAGAGTTAAATTCTACCTTAGATCACCTGGGTAATAGACTTTCAGTCTACCCTAATCCGGTAAGGAATTATCTGTTTGTTTCTAATGCCTCGAAACAACTTACAATAGTTGATGTGATTGGAAACCTCATGGTTATCAAAACTGATCGCCCGGAAGTGGATGTATCCGGCTTGACACCGGGTGTGTATTATTTGAGGTCGGGGGATGAAGTAGTGAGGTTTGTGAAGTGGTAGGTGCAGTTGAATATTAATATGATAAATTTACATAATATGAATTCAAGCAGTAAATACGGATTGATTATTTGTGCCAAAAGGGAAATATCCTTGATTGAAAAATGGATTATAATATTATTTGTCGGGATGAATGTAATTTTTTATCCATTGGGAGCTCAAAACTGTGTTACTAATGAAACATACGGAAATGATAATAATTGCGGGAATGATTGTAATTTGAATTATGATCAAAGCGCCGGAAACATTAATATACCAGTATTTATACATGCCTCATTATATAACAACACCTTTGAAGTAAATAAAATTGCAAATTTAATTGCTTTAGTTAATTTGCAATTTCAAGCATTTGGGGTTCCAATAAATTTTATTATTACAAATCAGATATATGATCATACTACGTTTAGTCAAGATGCCTGTTTTTATTATGATGGAGGGAAATGCGGATGTCCACAAGTGACTGCTGATAGAATTAGTCCAATAATGTTAAGTAATCCGAATGTTTTGCATATTTTTCTTTTTGAGAATATTTTATACGAGAATACAAATTCCAATATACCATGTGAAATTGATGATTATAGTAATGATGCATTAGGTATAGCTTTTTATCCAAAAGTGACTTCAGGACTTCCGACTAATGGGTTAGTTCTAAAAAACAGTATTGTAAATGGATCACTTTTTCAAGTTCTTGCACATGAATTAGGTCATCTTTTTGGCCTATACCATACTTTTGAGAATTCTGTATTTTCATCAACTATTTGTGGAGGCGCTTCAAATGATGGTATAGGTGATACACCTTTAATGGTGAATGGAGTGCCTGAAGACAATTCTTTAAATACGATGTCGTGTAATCTAATGGATTATACAGATACAAATATTCCAAATATTCCTCCTTATGATGGTTGCTTTAATTTTTGGGATATAACTGACTGCCAAAGAGCAAAAATTGTAGATGTTTTATTTACATGTCGTAATAATATTTGTACTGATCCATTAAAACCTGTTATAAAAAATAATAATGGAAATTATGTTGGAGATTATTTAGACTATTTAATTGGCGATGTAGATTTTGAACTACTTGTTCAATTGGATGGAAGCCACGCTACAAATACTGAAAATTATGTTTCAATTAGTATTTATGATGAATTAGGAAATTATTTATCAGGGCTTTATTCAAATAAAATTACTTTGAAAGATTATTTTAATCATGGAGTTGGTTTAAATGAAGGGAAGTATAAAATTGAGTTTATCGATAAATCAATTGTAAATTCTTCATGCCAAAGTCTGCCTACTGAAATATTACTTTCTGTGTATTCGTGCAATGATAACATTAAAAATGGTGATGAAACTGGAGTAGATTGCGGGGGCACGATCTGTGATCCTTGCCCAACGTGTGACGATGGCATAAAGAATGGAGAAGAGACAGGAATAGATTGTGGTGGACTAGATTGTGAACCTTGTTCAACTTGTAGTGATGGTATTAGAAATGGAGATGAAACAGGTGTAGACTGTGGTGGCTCGGTATGTGGTCCATGCCCAACTTGTGATGATGGCGTAAAGAATGGAGATGAGACGGGAGTAGATTGCGGTGGCTCTTGTCCAAATAGTTGTGTTACTTGCATTGCGCCAAGTATATTGGAGCCAATTGAATACTTCTGCAATGGAAGTACCTATCAGATATCTTTTGGTTTCACGGGAGAAATTGATGCCTACTATGATATTTATGTAACAAGTAGCAATGTTGTTTATGATAATAAGAGCAATGTTTCAGCCAACCATTATACCTTAGCTAATATACCAGCAGGGGAAACAGTAGGTTTGCTAGTTGAGAATATTGAAGATCCTCAACATTGTTTTGATGCCCTTTCAATCTCACCACCTAATTGCGATCCATCAATAATCGATGTAACGTGGCCAACTATACCAGAATGTATTCAAGCTGATGAAGTACGGACCATAACATGGAATTCTGGGGGCACGGTAATGGGGAAAATAATGATTGAAGCTTGTGATCAGACAGGAATGTGCTATTTGATTGGAGATATGGAGCCTGATAATGGATCATTAACCTGGACCATTCCATATATGGCCAATGGAAATCCATTGCCAGAAGGTGAATATACGATTAAGATATATGACCCATTTAACACAAATAAGGTTGGATATAGCCCAGTGAATTTTACATATTATGAGAGCTGTAATATTCAGGATTGTGATCCACTAGACGTTATATTACTTTCACCTATCAGTGGTGTTCAATTTGAGTTAAGTGATGAAATATATTTGACATGGAATCTTGTTGCAGTTCCCACAAACTGTCAGTGGAAAGATTATCATCTTCAAGTCAGCGCTGATCCAGATTTTACTAATACTTCGTTCCAGTCATTAACATTTGCCTATTACAATTTTCTGGCTGACATAGTTGGGCCAGGGACTTATTATTGGAGAGTACGATCAGTTAATGACGAAGGAGTTTTGGGAAATTGGTCGGTTATAAATACTTTTCAAATTATTTCAAGTTCAGCAAGTGAGTTGAATTTTTCAACTTGCCTCCAGGCTCCTGATAATGTCACTCAAGGGGATCCATTTTCTTTTGATTTCTCATTGGTAAATCCTGGTATTGTGGATTGGTCCGGAACTGTAGTAGTAGCCTTAGTTGAACAACAAAATGCGTCAAATAATAAAATTCTTTTACAAAAGAGTGCCCAAATTAATTCGAAAGGTACGCAGTCATTTAGTAATTATGTGGCAAGTGGTACAACGTGGCAATTAACTCCCGGCACTTATTTGATAGGCGTTACTTACAGTGATGCGCAATCTGATGGCTATCGATGGGTAGGCTCAGCTTCTTGTACACCCCAGTTACAAGTAGGTAATGAAATAACAGCAGTTCATTATTTGACGGTGTCCGAAGCGCCGTGCAACCCTCCAATTAATATTTATGTATCCGATGCATCTATAACCAGTAGTCAGGCATCAATAAGTTGGACGAATTTATATAATGCAGGTGGATACGGAATAGAGTTTCGGATAGTTGGAAATTCGCAATGGGATTATCTGGAAACTAGCTCAAGTTCACTACTACTTGACGGATTATCGAGTGGTACTTTATATGAATATCGGATAAAGTCTCTTTGTGGTAATAGTGAATCATCTTATTCTACGATTCGAACATTCGAAACCTATTGTGATTATGTCATCACAGTTTCTAATATCAATGATGATGGTGATGGATCCTTGCGAAAAGCAATTACATGCGCAAACAAGACGCCTGGATTAAATCGAATTACCTTCAATATTCCTGGTTCAGGATCACATGTAATCTCAGTTCTATCTCCTCTACCAAGTATATCGGATGAAGTGATCATAGATGGAACTACCCAACCTGGAAATGACCCAAATGTTGGACTTATAATTATTGATGGATCCAATACGTCTGGGGAATTTTCTGATGGAATAAGTATTGGTACGGACAATGTTGAAATTTATGGTTTAGATTTAAGAAACTTCGACGATTCTGGTATAAGCATATCAGGATCGAATATTTCTATCGGAGCTGAATCCAAGCGAAATATTATTTCAGCTTGCGAAAGCGGTATTTATTTATGGCCAAATGTTAGTACCATTTTAATTGATGGAAATATTATTGGAGTGGACAAAGCTACTGGTAATACCACAGGTAATAATAGTGGAATCTATCTTAATTCATTTAATGGTGTTGATATTCGAAATAATATTATAGGAGGTAATGGCAGTGGGATATATCAATGGGTTACTAATAATCAAATTAATTGTAGTGATTTGGTTGTGGAGCATAATTATATCGGAACTGATTTAAGTGGTAATAACAATCAAAATTCTTTCGGGTTCCTGGTGTGGGCATATGGTAATGAAAATACCTATCATGTCACCAATTCTGTTATAAGAAATAATGTAATTGCTTATAATTTACAAGCTATTTATTTGCAAGATGGGTACTCTATTGAAATAGAAAAGAATAGTTTTAAATGTAATGATCATGCAATCGGGTTAACCTATGGTGCAAATGGTGAAGCAATTCGGCCAACAATTAGCATGGCTACAAATACATATGTCGCTGGTATAGGCGGAGTAGGACAGCGTATAGATGTTTATTTCGCAGATGAATGTGGAAAATCATGTGAAGGAAGTGATTATATTGGCTCAGCGGTAGTTGATGGCACAGGTAATTGGAAGCTTTCTAATTTGAGTATCTCAGTTGGGAGAATGGTTACAGCTTTGTCATCTACTTCCACTTCTGAAACATCGATCTTTAGTCTTTGTAAATTGATTTTAAATCAATGCCAGAATGGAGTTAAGGATGGAGATGAGACCGCTGTCGATTGTGGTGGTTCTACTTGTGGGCCATGCCAAGATAATTGTGATTGGAAATATATTCAACCTGCTAATAATGTTGCTTTTTATAAGGTTGTTGTAAATGGTGATCGTTGGATCGCCGCGGGATACAAAGGAAAGCTTTTAATTTCAGATAATTACGGACTTAGTTGGGTTGAAAAATTGAGCATTGGAGATTCAGAAGTGTTTGTAGATGTGGTATTTATTGATACCCAAACCGGAGTCGCGGTTTCAAGCACTGGAGTGGTCTATAAGACTATGGATTCAGGAGAAACTTGGCTTGCCCTAAGTAATACGGGTATTGGTACAGCCAGAATGGTATTCATTAACGCAAATCATGCTTGGGCCGTGGGTTTAAATGGAGGAGTAGTCAAAAGTGTTGATGGTGGAGCTAATTGGAGTCAGGTGAGTACCGGTTTTAGTGGTAGATTTAATGATGTTCAATTCCTAAACTCAAGTATTGGTTATATAGTTGGTAACTCTGGGATACTTTTAAAAACAGTAAATGGTGGTAACAATTGGTCTCAAATTTCTGGAGGCGTGAGTAAAAGTATATATAAAGTTCAGTTCTTGGATAGTAATCGTGGATTTATTAAAATTTTGGCCTCAGGATACGAAGATATCCTTAAAACTACTGATGGGGGACAAACTTGGAACTCCATTTTTGTGAATAAGGTTCCTAGGATAAGTGATTTTTATTTTGTTGATGAATTGTTTGGATATTATACATCATCGAGCGATATATTTAGTACTGTAGACGGCGGTCTTATTTGGAAATATGAATACGGTAAAGGAGGTAGTAATGTTAATAGTTTTGTCTATTTTAATGATTTAATTATTGTTGCCGGAGGTGCCTATAATTTTACAATAAATGATCAATATTCTGAATTAATGGTGTATGGATGTGATTTGTATAGTCAAACTTGTTCAAATGGCATCAAGGATGGAGACGAAGAAGATGTGGATTGTGGTGGGTCTCTATGCGAGCCTTGTGGCACTCAACCTCCAAAAATTATATCTTTTAAAGAGGGCGATATTTTAGATAATGGCTGCAGCAATGAATATTTTAGTCAAGAAGGCATCTATTTAAACTTGATTTGGTCTAGTGTCAAAAATGCAACACAATACAATATACAGGGATTCAACAATGAATCATATAATACTGCATTTAATATTTCAACCTCAGATACTGCTACGAGCTATTCTTGTCAAGGATGTTATGCCAATTCTGGAGACAGCCTTAGAATAAAAGTTAGAGCATATGTTGAAGGACAATGGACATCTTTTTCATATCCCGTTACTGGATACTATGAAGATGTGAATTCCGATTGTGTACCTGGCTGTACTTACGTATTAAGTCATAATTTTGACCCAATAGCAACGCTTGATGATGGATCCTGTGAAACATGTAGTGATAGCATCCAAAATGGTGATGAAACAGGTGTTGATTGTGGCGGTATTCTTTGTGAACCATGTAAGAGTATTACCTACATCCCTGATCCCAACTTCGAGCAGAGACTTATCTATGATGGAATAGATAAGGATGGAACTTTAAATGGTCAAATGTATTCCATAGATGCTTTGGGAGTAGATACTTTAATTTTGACTTCCAGAAATATTAGTGACTTAACTGGAATCGAAGCATTCATTGATCTTCAGTATTTGGTTTGCCCAAATAATCATTTGACATTCCTTGACTTAAGTCAAAATATAGTATTGACATATTTAGAGTGCAGCTTTAATCAAATTTCAAGCCTTAATGTGACTCAAAGTTTTGATTTGACTTATTTAGCTTGTAGTTCTAATCAATTATCGGAGTTGGATTTAACTAATAATTTAAGTTTAGAGGTTTTGTTCTGCAACGGTAACCAATTAACTAATCTTGATTTAAGTCAAAATACCGTTTTAGGAAATATTGCATGTAATGACAATCAATTGAAGGAGCTAGATGTAAGCCAAAATACATCCTTAAATTATTTGTATTGCCATGGCAATCAATTGACTGGACTAGATCTAAGCCAAAATTCAATTTTAACAGAATTGAAATGCTACGACAATCAATTGTTGAGCCTTGATGTTTCCCCAAATCTGAATCTCAAGTGGCTATTTTGCTGGGGTAATCAACTAACCTATTTGGATGTTCGAAATGGGCACAATAAAGCTATTAATTACTTTGATGTAACAGGGAACCCTGATCTTGCTTGTATATCTGTCGACGACGTAGATTACTTTAATACGAAATGGAGCCAATACAAAGATGAGACTGCCATATTTTCAACAAATTGCTTCGCCGATATCACTTATATCCCCGACCCAAACTTCGAGCAAGCCCTCATCGATTTAGGTATTGATAGCGATGGACAGATCAATGGCCAAATGTACACGGATGATGCAGCTGGCGTGACAATACTGCAGGTTGGTAATAGGAATATCAGTGATCTTACAGGCATTGAAGCATTTGTAGATTTAGTTCATCTGGATTGCGCCATCAATCAACTAACCAGCCTGGATGTAAGCAATAATGTAGCATTACAATTTCTGGGATGTGGGGATAATCAAATTACTAGTCTCGATCTCAGTCAAAATACGGCCTTGGTGGAACTGTATTGTTATTTGAACCCACTCAATGGATTGGATGTGAGTGCGAATGTAAATTTGGAACAATTGTCGTGCCGTTCCAATCAACTGCTTTCTCTTGACCTCAGTAATATTACACGACTAACCTATCTGGAGTGTTCTGAGAATAATCTGACGAGTCTTGATTTGAGTAATAATGCTAATTTGGAACAACTTTATTGCGATAAGAATTATTTGACTAGCCTTAATGTTTCTGCAAGCCCAAATCTACAGGTCTTATACTGTTATCGTAATTTAATTACAATGCTTGATTTTAGCGGAGTTACAGGGCTTTTATTTTTTGATTGTTCCACGAATAGGTTAACCGAATTAAATGTCAACCAGAACCATGCATTAAAATATTTGAAATGTAACTCAAATAAGATAAATGAATTGGATCTTACGGGCAACTCATCATTGGAATCTTTTTGGTGCGATAATAACCAATTGACGTCTTTAGATGTACGCAATGGAAATAATGCGGGAATTATTACGTTTTCGGCTTATTATAATCCCAGCCTTTCTTGTATTTCAGTAGATGACGTCGCCATCGCCAATGCGAATTGGGGCAAGGATGCTGCCACTCATTTTTCTTCTGACTGTTCCATGGACACTTGTGATGACGGCATCCAAAATGGGGATGAAACCGGTATTGATTGTGGAGGCAGTCTTTGTGAACCATGTCCTTGCGTTCATCCCGATCTGCCGGCATTGATGGCATTATATTATGCAACGGATGGGGCGAATTGGACAACAAAATGGGATACTGCCAATTGTGATATTTGTAATTGGTACGGAGTAGATTGTCTTAATGGCCGAGTCATTGCCATCAGATTAGTAAATAATAATTTGGTTGGAGTTATACCGGTTGACCTGTCCCAATTAACCGAATTGCAGGATTTATGGCTCCAATTAAATAAACTCTCAGGAGAAATACCCGTAGGAATTAGACAGCTCAATAAATTACGTACACTTTATTTAAATGGAAATCAACTTTCAGGATCTATCCCAAGTGAATTAAGTTCACTTTCAGAATTGGTTGGTTTGAATTTAAACCAAAACCAATTATCCGATGAAATTCCAAAGTCAATGGGAATGCTATCCAATTTAACGCATTTGAATCTGGCAGGGAATAAATTGACAGGTAATATTCCTGATGAAATAGGTGATTTAATAAAACTGACCTCTTTAGGACTATCCGCTAATCTATTAAGTGGCCCAATCCCTTTGTCTCTAGGTAATTTGCATGGTCTCCTCTTATTGTATGCAGACAATAATGCCTTTTCTGGCTTTGTGCCGGATACATTATTTCAATTGCCAGTCATTGAAGAAATGTTGCTTAATGATAATGATTTTATAGGGTCAGTGCCTTCAAATGTCAATTCTGCGTCACATCTTCGTTATCTGTGGTTGCAAAACAATCAACTATCCGGAACAATTCCTGAATCCTTAGGGTTGAGCACATCCTTGCAATCACTCAATTTGAGTAATAATGATTTGGAAGGATGTTTTCCTGCCAACTTGAATAATTTGTGTGGCGTTAATGTTAATTTTTCTTCCAACCCTGCACTTCCTAATGGAGGTGACTTTCCATCTTTCTGCTTAGATAATACCGGTTCGTGCAACCAATGTTCTGACGGCATCCAGAATGGTGACGAGACTGCTATAGACTGTGGGGGCAGTTTGTGTGATCCCTGTGCGATTGATGGATGCACCAACCCAGCAAGTCACAACTACAACCCTGATGCTACCATCGATGATGGCAGTTGTTTGACTTGCAGCGATGGCGTACAAAATGGGGATGAGACCGGTATCGACTGTGGAGGCGCCCTCTGCATGCCCTGCCAAGCGGTCAGCTATTGCATTGCAAAAGCTGCTTCCAATCAGTACGAATACATCAAGCGCGTGCAGCTTAATACGCTGGATAACACTTCCGGTGCGGATGGGGGGTATGGTGATTATACAGGACTTAGTACTACATTGACTGGTGGGCAATCCTATGCCATCCATTTGACACCCGGCTATCCCGGGCAAGCTTATCCGGAAGGGTGGGTGGTTTGGATTGATCTAAATGGCAATGGATCATTTACGGATACAGGAGAACGAATGGTCACTGGGAAAGCTACCGGTATTTTTTCATCGACACTTACCGTGCCAATCGTGAACTCAAGGACGACCCGGATGCGGATTGCGTTACAATATAACAACTCAGCAACCGGTTCTTGCGGCTCGTTTTCTTATGGAGAAGTTGAGGACTATACGGTCTTTTTGCAAGCGGCAGCAGGTCCCTCTTGCACAGATGGGATTAAGAATGGGGATGAGACTGGCGTAGATTGTGGCGGCACCAACTGTCCGGCATGCCCTGAAATCATGGGCTGTACCAATCCAGCTAGCCATAATTACAATCCGCAGGCTACCAATGATGATGGGTCTTGCCAGACTTGCAACGATGGTATTCAAAATGGCGATGAAACCGGTGTCGATTGTGGCGGAAACAAATGTATCCCGTGTACCGTTTCCAGTTATTGTTCGGCCAAAGGACTCAGCAATCAGTATGAATACATCAAACAGGTTGCCCTCAATACCCTGGATCATACTTCCGGAGCTGATGGTGGATACGGTGATTTCACTGGATTTTCCACCACGGTCATGCCCGGTCAAACCTATCCTTTAAAACTGGTGCCGGGATTCGCAGGATCAGCTTACAAAGAAGGATGGAAAGTATGGATCGATTACAATGGAGATGGTGATTTTGTCGATACAGGGGAACTGGTCTATTCAGGTTCTTCGGCGTCAGCAATACAATCGAGCGTAACCATCCCGTCCGGTTTAAACTCCAAGTCCACTCGGATGCGGGTAGCCATGCAGTACACCAGCCTCCCGTCCGGACCTTGTACGAACCTTTCCTTTGGTGAGGTTGAGGATTATATTGTAACTATCCAAAGCGGAGTTGCACCAACCTGTACGGATGGCATTCAAAACGGCAATGAGACAGGTATTGATTGTGGAGGAGATTGTCAGCCTTGCCCAATATCCGGATGTACAGATCCATTAGCCCATAACTACAATCCCGCTGCGACTGACGACGATGGCAGTTGTCAGACCTGTAGTGACGGGATACAGAATGGCGATGAAACAGGTGTAGATTGTGGTGGATCTCTGTGTGCTCCCTGTGCATTAATGGGATGCACCGATCCGACAGCACATAATTACAATCCAAGTGCAGTCGTCGACGATGGCAGTTGCCAGACCTGCGTTGATGGAGTAAAGAATGGGGATGAGACAGGTATCGACTGCGGCGGCGCCTTGTGTGCTCCTTGTGCATTGATGGGGTGCACTGATCCGGCAGCGCATAATTACAATCCAAGTGCAGTCGTGGACGATGGCAGTTGTCAGACCTGTAGTGACGGGATACAGAATGGTGATGAAACCGGTGTGGATTGTGGTGGTGCATTATGTGTTCCTTGTCAGCAGGTCAGTTATTGCAGCCTGAAAGGAAATAGTCAAAAATACGAATACATCAAGCGGGTGGTCTTTGCTGCCCTTGATCATTCTTCTGGATCCGATGGAGGATATGGGGACTATACCGGTTTCACCACTACGGTACCACCAGGCATGAGCTATCCTATTCAACTGATTCCCGGTTTTGCTGGCTCGTCATATAAGGAAGCGTGGCGTGTGTGGATTGACTACAACCGGGACGGTGATTTCAACGATACCGGTGAGTTGGTTTTCATTGGTACTGGAACGAGTACGGTCAGTGGTACGGTAGCAGTTCCTGCCTCTGCCTCCAGTGGCGCCACCCGCATGCGGGTGGCCATGCGATACAACCAATACCCCAGCGGTAGTTGTGGTAGCCTGGACAATGGCGAGGTGGAAGATTATACCGTAATTATTGGTGCCGGTCAACCTCCGACGTGTAATGATGGGATCCAAAATGGCACCGAAACTGGTATCGACTGTGGAGGTACTTGCCCTCCTTGTGAGGAAAGCGGTTGCACCGATCCCAATGCCCACAATTACGATCCCAATGCCACGGTGGATGACGGCAGCTGTCAGACCTGTGAAGATGGTATTAAAAATGGAGATGAGACGGGTATCGATTGTGGGGGAGCGCTTTGCCTGCCATGCGAGACCAGTGTGAATTATTGTTCCAGTAAAGGAAACAGTCAACAATACGAATACATCAAACAGGTGCAGTTCAATACCCTGGATCATACCAGTGGGTCCAATGGTGGGTATGGAGATTTTACGGCGTTTTCTACCTCGGTCCAACCAGGTCAAAGTTATACGCTCACATTGGTTCCCGGATATGTCAGTCAATCCTACAACGAAGGCTGGCGGGTGTGGATCGATTACAATGGTGACGGTGATTTTAATGATACTGGGGAGTTGATCTATTCCAGTGTTCGCAGTGGTACTGCCAATACCACCATTCAAGTACCGGCATCCAGCACGCCAGGAACGACCAGGATGCGTGTAGCTATGCAATACAATGCCGTGGTAGGTGGACCATGTGCCAGTTTTTCCTATGGCGAAGTGGAAGATTACAGTGTCATAATAGTGGGTACTAATAATGTGAATAACCTGGAGACCAGGGACGAACTATCTCTAGCTGCAGAAGTTTGGCAAATTTTCCCTAATCCCGGTTCGGAAGTTTTGAATATGCAATTTTCTCATTCGATATCTGGAAAGATTGAACTGTGGGATATGCAAGGGCGGATGGTTCAAGAATATGAATTAAATGATCTTCAAATTGTTTCCCTGAATGTATCCTCACTCAATGCAGGTGTGTATCGTGTGATGTGGATTTCCCCTGACCGTGCACCGGTGATTTACAATTGGTTAAAATTATAGTTGTATAAGCGCCCTGGATTGATTAAACACTATGGGAGTTTAGGGCCTGTTCGCATTGGACAGGCCCTTTTTCTTATGCCAGCAAGAAGTAATAATAAATTTTCATAATTGCTACAATACCGGATAATTTTTTATTCATTCATTTTCCTGTTTCATTTGGATAAGTGCCTGTTTCATTTGGACTCATATAATACAATTATTTTATGCGTTAATTTGGATGAAATGAACCCATACCATGTGTCCCAAGATGATGACGAGTATTCTGTTAGGCTGGTTATTTGTTGCCTGTCAGCCCGTAGTATTAGTGCCCGATGATGACGCTACCCTTTCGGAGGAAATTCCGGAATATTTTTTTATCGAAGAGGAGACTTCACTTGGAGTATTGCAAACCAAAATATTCACCCAGAATTGTCATGATGATAGTCTCTTCTTGACTCCAGAGGACCGTCTATTGCGTATTGAGGTTGATTTATTCATGACTCTTCCAGAAGGCGGCGAAAAGATAGAATGTTATACCGGTGGGTATACTTTTTTTGAAATGGACCTGGAGTATTGGACCGTTGGAGAGGTCATTTATCCCGGATACCGACGCAAAGTGATTTGTATGGTGGAAGGTAATCCCGTACAGGGATACCAGTTAGAATATTCGGTTGCTCAATTACCGGCAGGAGAGCAAGTTCATCTGCATCTGGAAGGAGCCATTGCTGCATCTCGGCTGAAAAATCCGGCGCCTTTTTTCAGTACTTGTGGTGTACGCCTGAAAGATTCCGGGCGAATCGTTGGCTGGAATTATCCGGCCCATAAAATATGGATTCAACCTGCTCAATCGTAGTCACTATGAAAACACATCGACATTGGATTGGCCTCATTTTTTTGCTTTCACTTTCCGCCTGTGAAAAAATAAATATGAGCTATACCTGGAGTATGGAGGATCAAACTGAGTATGGAAAATTAAAAACGGAGTTTACGCTGCCTTTCAAAACGGAAAGTGCTTACCTATCCTGTGATTCTACTGTTCACCAGATACCTTTTAAAATGGAATTGTCCATGGTGGTGCCGGACAGTACGGATTATTTTCGCTTAGCCATTGGTGGGTTAGCCTATATCCAATTGGAACAAAGTGAATGGAAGCAGGGAGGATCCGCAATGAATCTTTCGCCGATGCGCTATACAGCTCTCCTGGATGGTCGCCTGGTGAATATTTTTCAATATCAATTCGGAGTTCGTGCATTTCCTCCGCAGACCCAACTACAAGGTGTCCTACAAGGATTCATTGAAGTGGACAGTTTACTGGAGGTCACCCCATTTTTTAACAGCTTTTATTTCACCAGCCCCTTCAGAAGAGAACGAATAGGATGGAATTATCCCTATTCGAAGGCGTATGTGATTAGGAAGTGAACAAATTTAATATACGAAACCATTATGGCTTCAAAATATCAATTGACAAGAAAGTCTGAGTATATCTTATTGATTATGTTCTTGAAGACATTGAGCTCATTTGGGATTGCACTATTCCTCTTCCGGAATGTTCAACCTGTAATTTAAGTAAAAATGATTTGCTCTGCCTCGACTGGGTTCGATCCTCCATGAAGAAATATGTAAATTTTGGTTTTTGTGAAGGCTTGGAGGGGTATTTATGCGATGTAAAAGTTGGAGCAGGTGACTATGCAGGAAGAGAAGTTGTTGTAGTTAAAGCAATATGTGGCGAAGATACGGAGGATGAATGGGCAGATTATTTTGTGTATGATTGTACTGGCTTATTGATAAATAAATGTTATTATGATCCATACAATACCAGTTGCGAATATGGTGATACGAAATTATTGGAAGAAATTAACAATCTAGCTTATCTATGGGATTGTAGTATGCCTTTTCCTGGATGTCCGGTTTGTGACTATAACGAGAGTGAATTTATGTGCATGGATTGGGTTAGAGATACGATTATCAATTACTATCCATATGGCCAGTATTGTGTTTCCGATGATTTTTTTTCATTAATTAGCCTTGACTTAATTGAATATTCAGGTGAGCCTATCTTGAGTATTGGTGGATGTGCTGGCTATGATGCGTGTTGGGAGCGGCTTTACTCCTGTTATGGAGAATTGCTAGGGACATGTTTTGATGGAATTTTCGGATTAACCTGTTCGGACGAGAAGTTTGAAAATATTATCGATCGAAAATACATTCGTACTTTATGGAAATGTAGTGATCCGGATCCAGCTTGTTGGGGCTGTTTGCCATTTTGGCCAAAAAGTAAGTGCTCAAACCTGGATGTTCAATCGGTGATTATTTCTGGTGATGCAGAGATCAATCTTGACGGCTATATATTTGAGGAAGGTGATATTATTGGGCTTTTTTATAAAGATGAATTTGGATTACTGGTTTGTGCCGATTATGGAGCTTATTATCCGGGAACAAATCTTCAATTGATTGCCTGCAAAGATGATCCCAATACAGCAAGGAAAGATGGTTTCGAAAAAGGGGAAAAATATATCTTCAAATTTTGGAATTGCTCTATAAACATTGACTACGAGGATTCCATGTCCGTCTATGTTCCTATCGGTTCTTCTGGCTTTGGCATTCCGGATGCTACTGATACTTATGGTGATGGAACTATTTCCATTGTTCAGGCATTTGGATCAGCTACCTCATCGAGAGAAAATCTAATTGAAGATTATTCAGGGATCCTACTTTTTCCCAATCCTAGCATCGGAGACCTAACTATACAAGCTGATTTTCCTATCCAAGAGGTGTATGCTATTGATTTACTGGGTCGAAAAATTAGCGCTACTAATACACATCAATTACACTTCGACCATCCTGGTATTTACTTGGTTCATATTTTCAATGGTCAACGGTGGTATGTGGAAAAGGTGATAGTTGAATAAAAGGAACTATTGATCCTCATCTCACCCCTTCATCATCTCCAGCACATCCCCATAATACACATCTCCGATGCCCAGCCCTTCACGCATACCGTTTAGATACACCATGCGGTCCTCATGGTCGATGTGGCTGATCTTATTCCGGTGTACGGCAATGCTGCGATGAATGCGTACCAGGTCAGGACCTGCCTCCTGCAGCATCTGCTCGAGCGCTTTGTAGGTACGGACTTGCTTGCCGAAATCGGTGTGGACGATGATGGTGCCGCCACCTCCTACCTCAATGTATTCGATTTCACTCAACTTGACGCGATGAGTGTTGGGTCCTGCCCTTAACATAAATACCCGGTCACGATCAGAGGGTTGCTGCCGTACTTCCTTTTTATAATGATAAGTGCGTATGGCATCCTGAATACTGGCAAATTTTTCCTGCCAATCCTCCAGGATCGGCTTCTGCATGATGTAAACGACATGATCTCGGAAGCGGTTGAGCGTCTCCTGGGCGAGTTCAAATTCGAGGTAGCCGGTGACGATGACGGTAGGAGGAATGGGAAATTGGATGTCGCGCAATCGCTGCATCAACATGAATGCATCGCCTCCGATCAACTTGATGTCCAGCATCAAAGCGGTGGGCCGGGTCTGCAGGATGCCGTCAAAGGCTGCATCGACAGATTCTGCCTCTCCAACTACCTGAACACCAGTTGCCTGGGATAACAATTGGATCATACCCTGGCGGTTCGCCGGTTCGTCTTCCACGACGAAGAAATTAAATTGATTCCCAATCATAGTGATAGTTTTTAGGGATGATGAGATGGACAATGGTCCCATAGGGTGTACCGTCTGGCTGGGTAAAAGGGGTGTCCTCATACCAGCTGCGGAGGTGCAGCATGTTATGTTCGTTGTAGATGGCATGCATCTTGGCCAGCATTTGCAAGCCTTCTCCTGTCCCTGCCGAACGGATGCGCGTGGCTTCCGGACGGCCGATACCATCATCAAGGATCTGAATGTGAAGATTTTCACCTTCATCCAAAAGGTTTATTTCCAACCGATTGGCTTGCGGGCGGTTGCGGATCCCATGTTCGATGGCATTTTCTACATGGATCTGGATCTGCATCAAGGGTACATGGATTTTTTCATAGGGTTGAAGCTCCTTTGTGGAAGGAATAGATAGTTCGAAATTTCGTCCATAACGGATTTGCTGGATGGTCAGGTAATTTTCGACCAATTTTAGTTCTTCGGCCAGGGTGTGAAACGGTTTCCCTTCCCGGCTTTTCTTGAAAACGGTTTTGATGTTTTCCGCCAACCGGTTGACGACTTTGACGCCTTCGGGATTATCGACCAGCGCCCATTGCACCCAGCTCAGCGAATTATTGATGAAATGTGGATTTAACGAATTAGCTATGGCAGCGATCTGCAATTTTTCTTTTTCCCGCCGGGTCTCGGATAGCTCCAGTTCTTTATGCCGCAGGATGAGCTGCTGCTGTTGACGATTGTAAAAATAACCGCCAATAGCGGTTACCAGTCCACCTACACTTAAGATCCAGAACCAAGGATTTTCCAACAAAGTACGTGGTATAACCAATTGAAGATCGAGTTGGTCAACTACCTGGTTGTTTTTGATGGCTTGTAATTCCATCAAGTTGGTGCCAGGAGGTAAATAGGTAAATTGAATCAATCCATCCTTATCAAATACGTACTGATAAACGGTATTCTTCGTAGGATTCATCCGGTAACGAATCGTCACATTATCTACTAATTTGCCGGTGAAGGAAGGATTTGTCCAAAGCTGCAAATTGCGCTTCGCCAAGGGTAGCCGCCAACGCCTTTGACCCGCAGCCAGCGGAATGAATTCATCACCGGCCCATAAGCTATCCAGCACCAGGTTCACAGGTAAGTCATCGAAGGTCATGGTATCCGGCCGAAGCCGGATAGCGCCCCGGTCCTTACCCAGCCAGATATTGCCTTTGGTGTCTTCATAAATAGCATTTTGCTCGCTGGCCCCACCTTGATCCGGCCGATCGCTGAAGAAAAAATAGACCTTAGGCGACTCCGGATTGGCATAAAAGGAAGGTAAATCCAGGAAACCGTGACCCAAAGTATTGCCAAAGATGAGGTATTGGTCTTTTTGATAAAGCTGTGCAATGTGCTCATTTTCCATCCCATGGAGCGGGACATGTTTGATTTTTTTAGTCAGGGATGAATCAACTAGCAATATGGTATGGGGATCAGATAAAAAATACAAACCATCCGGTTTCCCCATCCAGAGATTACCACGATCGTCTACCCAGCTGCTGACAAATCCTGAACGCAGATCTGGATGTTTGGTGATCAGCCAATTGACAATGGTATCCAGAGTCGGATCGTAGATAGCAATCCCGGTGCTGGAACGGCCCAACCACAACCGGTGGTCGCGATCTTCGGCGATCGAAAGCACATTGCCCAGACCAAATCCTTGTTCCACACCTTTGATGTTCCAATGAAAGATATCCACCGAGGGAGAATCGATCAGGGCTACGCCTGCCCCGGTCAAACCAAGCGCCAATCGATGGTCGTCCAATTGACGGAAAAAGTATCCGGTGGTATAAGGCGGAGGGCCAGTTTTTCTTCTGGCTACCCCGGTATGTTCCCACGACAGGCCGTCGTATTTTACCAGACCCATTTGTTCGTCAAAGAAATACATATTCCCCTGGAGGTCGTGAAAACTACCTGGCAATATTCTCTGGTAGGGCGGATGGATCGAGCTTTGGAGATATTGTCCATCAAAATAACACATCCCGGTGCCGTAACCACCAAACCAGATGTTGCCATATTTGTCTTCGTTGATGTTATGGAGGGAAGCGATCATGCCTGGCTGGTCTTCGTAAAAAGTGAGTACCTCCGGATTCACTTCCAGTAATCCTCGATGACTGGCAATCCAGAAATGGCCGCTGGAGTCGATCGTGAAATTGATATGGGGCGTAGAGCTCCTAAAGGTAGCTACGGGTTTAAAAGTCAGGGTGTCTGCAAATTGTACAATTTGATACAGATCGGGATCTTGGAGGCGATTGGGTTGAATAATTAAGTATTGGTAGGCATTAAAATGGTTGCTTGGTCCCACATGTGCTCCATACTGACTGTCAAGATTGGGTAATTGTATTTTTACCAATCCTGCATGAGTCACTGCATACAAGTTTCCTAAATTTGCATTCTGTGGATCCCGGATGCCAATAAACCGAAGGATTTGATCCTTGGGGACCCTTTGGCTGGGATCATCGGGAAGGTGAGTCAATGGTACCCGTTCGTAAAGGGAAGTGTCATAAAGGGTTGGTGTAAAATATTGAACCGGCTCATTTTGTATTGTGTAATGCAGGTAATATCCCTTGCCCGAAAATGCCTTTCCTACGCCAAATGAATTTTTGTCAATTCCCTTCGGCAATGACACTTTCACTTCTTTAAGCCAGTTATTTTCATCAGGATCAAAAAAGTAGATATTTCCTCTTGGATCATAACCTATCAGCTGGTCTTTGCCCAAATCCAGATTAACACGCATGGAATCGATGGAATAACAATACCATTTTCCCTGATCATAACGGCAGAGTCGTTCAGGATACTCCGTACCGGGAAACCAGACGCCATATCGGTCGGATATCATTTGCGCACTCAAGGCATAGCTGATGCCTGAGGTTTCTTTGTCATACGTCGTGAATTTACGGCCATCGTAGCGGCTGAGTTGGTTGTTATTACTCAATACCCACAGGTAGCCTTGTTTATCCACATGGACTGAATTTGTTTCGGTATAGGGCAGCCCGTCCGCCGAGGTGTACAGGCGCGACTCATTCACCTGGCAGAATAAGGTGCCAGGTATCAGTAAACAAAAGACGATAATGCGGATCCACATCATTATACCAAGTTAAGAAATGCATCGCTATGGATGACCAGGGACCAGGTCAATGGTGGGATAGGGTGTATAAAAGGGGGATTTGGGCGAATGAAATAGTTTGACTTATTCCTGAGCTGCCTTATTTGAAAAGGTTATGTTGACAATGAAGACCACTTCCTATGGAGGTGTTTTTATCCGGTTCATTAGACCGGATGCTGGTTTTATGGCTGATTCTGCCGGACTTGTCCGAAGATCGTTTTAGGATATAAGGGAATGAATATTTTGGGAGGAACAAGCGAAAAATATACATGCTAATGTTTTCATTCCGTCGCACCGATCGTAGGTTATTCAAGGGATTTGCATTGCTAAGTCTGGTGATCCTGTTTGGTTCGTTTCGGTGGCTGAGCTATCATCCAATCCAAATCAATAAAGTTGAGCAAATATCAACTTGCACTAACAATATAGGGGCCATTCCGGCATTGAATGTGACTATACGAGTCGGATCATCCATCGTGGTATGGCCGGAAATGTTTTTTCTCAATATACCCATTATTTATAAGCTCGCACCATTTGATATGCGTATCCATGCGGTTGGAAGCACTATAGATACCAATTATTTTGAGCATCCGGATTCGTTGGTTTTTCCTCCATGTAAATATGATGGAGTTGTAGAATTATTAGTTACGATTCTGGATACGGTAGAAAAGACACTAGTTAGTGCAAATTTTGTCAAGATTAATATTGAAAGCGAATTGTGTTCATTTGAATCTATTAGTTCAGATAATCGCTCTGCATCAGCATCAGTCAAAAATGCATTTCCAGTTAATTCTTCTGTTCTCGTCAACTTGATAAATACCGACAAGAATAAATATTTCGAAGGAGAAACGAGGATATTTGCAACAGATTTTCTAATTGAAAGTCAAAAATTTAACCCGTATAAGAATTATTATATTGAAATTAAAGATGGGATTGGTGATGATACCTGGGAGGACGATTTTGAATACCTGGATTTAGTATGTGATCAAATAGGCACATATGAAGTCATCATCTGGGGTGTAAATGATGCACAAGATTTTGATTTTGCATCGGCATACCTAGGGATTCAATCTGGTCAATTTGCCTGTTATGAAGATCCCCCTACCAATCCTATTGATATTCGGTTGATTGCCTCAGTAGTTATACATCCATTGACTAAAATGTTGATTCCAAATGGCGATAATTCCAGACATGAAGCTGTCATAAAACCGGAAGATTTCCTTATACGATACACGGTTGAATCAAATAAGGATGTTGAATTTGCTATTGAGCTTGAAAATGGTGATCCTAAGCCTTTAAAGGAACTCAAGGAGCTGGCCTTGAATGAAGATTATTTAGGGATTTATGGAGTTCGAATTTGGATATATCCGGCGGATTCGGAGAATCCTCGTGGAGAAGGGGACTACGTTTATACCCAAATTCAAATTCCAGGCTTTGCTTACAAAGAGATGGAATGCTGTGGTTACCTGCAAGGATTCCGATGTTATGATCTCGTTGATGTTTCCTGTCGTTCTCGTGATTCTCTGGCATTAGTGGCTTTATACCATGCTACCGATGGACCAAACTGGAGGATACCTTGGGATTTGAGTGAGCCTATGAGTGAGTGGTTTGGAATTACTACAAATGATGGAGGTTGTGTAATTGAAATTATTCTTCCTGGACATAATTTAAATGGAGGACTGCCAATTGAAATTGGAGATTTGCTAGAACTTGAAAATATTTTTTTATCAAATAATAATTTGATTAGCGTTATACCTGAAACCATTGGGAGATTAATTAATCTAAAATATTTAAACTTAGAATGGAATAATATTGAAGGAATAATTCCTTTGTCAATTAACAATCTTAGTAAATTAAAAAAAGTTTGGTTGGGTAATAATAACATAACTGGTTCCATTCCTATTGAATTTAGTTCATGTAGATCTTTAACTAGGCTAGACCTTTCAGGAAATTCATTGGAGGGAAGTATACCTATTGAACTTATGTATTTAGATAGTCTTGAAGTGCTATGGTTGCCTGGGAACAAGCTATCTGGAAATATACCTAGTGAAATAGGAAAAATGAAAAAACTTAAGCAATTATGGCTGCAAGCAAATCGTCTTCAAGGAGAGATTCCAAAAGAGATTGGGGATCTACTTGATATTAATGAATTGGAATTGAGTAGGAATAGGCTCCGCGGAGAAACACCTGTTGAAATAGGAAATTTATCGACCTTAAGGACCTTATATATTAATGATAATCAATTGGAAGGAAGATTGCCATCTGAGCTGGTAAATCTTGTAAACTTGGAAATTATATATGTTAATAATAATAATTTTCAGGGGATATTTCCAGTGGCTCTTAACATGCTTAATAGCCTACGTATAGCTAGATTGTGCCCAGGCAACTCTTTCATTGGTCCCGTCCCCACCTTCCCCAATAGCCCTAATCTGGATGTTTCTTCCATCGACTTTTCCTGCATCACCGGGGCGCGGCTACAGGGTTCGGTTTTCCAGGCTGAGGATTGTATGGATTCCAGTCTTCGCCTTCCAGTGCAGGATGTCTTCATCTATTATGGAGAAGACTCCTTGCTGGGCTATGCCTCCGGTGATTTTGATTATTCCATCTATGAAGGGGAATTTAATATTTCAGCTTATCCACTCTATGATGAACTGTACGAGCCCATCTGCCCGGATACGGGTTACTACCACATCCAAATAAATGACTTGGGCGATACCGTCCGGGGATTGGACTTTGGATTTCGGGCCAGCGAAGCCTGCCCACTCATGCAGGTGTCCCTGGAAGCCGGCCGGCAACGATGGTGTGCGACCAATACCATGGAACTGCATTACCGCAATGTGGGCACCGACCGTGCGGACAATGCCCGAATTGACCTGGTATTGCCTGCCTACCTGACATTACTTCATTCGGATGTTCCGTATACAATGCAGGAAGGGAGGATATACTGTTTTGAGCTGGGAGCGGTAGAGCCTGGTGGGAGTGGGGTGATCCATCTTGAAAATACCATCGACTGTGATCTGGAATTGGGTACCACTCTTTGTGTTGATGTGCAGGTCTATCCTCAGTACCAATGCGAGCAGGCCTATCTGCCATCTCAGGTTCCAGTCACCGTGACAGGTGTTTGTACCGGAGACAGCATCCGCTTTACCCTGACCAATACCGGACCTATTCCGGTCACCTCCAAGTATTGGTTGTTCCGGGATTATGCCATCATCGATACGGTGCCTTTCAGTTTGGATGCTGATATGCAGCGGGTTTATACCATTTCGGCCACCGGTCATACCTATGTGCTGATGATTGCTGATTACGATTCCGATGTAAACAACAATGTATGGTCCGGAGTAGAGCAATGCGGTAATGCACCCTTCTCCCAGGGGGTACTGGGTCAATACCCGACGCAAGGGAACCTCCATCAGAACCGCCTGTGCCGGCAAGTGCGTGGTTCGTACGATCCGAACGACAAACTGGCTGACCCGGAAGGCGCCGGTCCCGAGCACTACCTCCTACCCAATGTCGACATCCGGTATTCCATCCGCTTTCAAAATACCGGTAACGATGCGGCCCATGCCGTCGTCATCCTGGATACCATTGATACTGAAGTGCTGGACATGATCACCTTGCGGCCTGGTGCGTCAAGTCATCCCTATCATTTCCAGGTCCGCGATGGCCATGTGCTGGAATTTACCTTTTATCCCATTGCCTTACCTGATTCGGCGACCGATATGACAGGTAGTCAGGGCTGGGTCAGTTATTCCATCTATGAGCGGGAAGATCTGCCTGCCGGCACACGCATCCATAATCGTGCGGCCATCTATTTTGACAACAACGATCCTGTGATTACGAACACCTATGAGCACACCGTCCACTATCCCACCGAAAAGGTGGCTACTGCTCGCCATGACCTGCCGGTAGAACGAGTCATAAAAATATACCCCAATCCCAGCAGCGGCCAGATCCAGATCAAAGCACCTTTCCCGGTTCAAAAAATCGAAGTGTATGATTTGTTTGGAAAGCGCGTATTTCAGGGTGATTCAACGGAAATTCATTTGGACCAAAAGGGACTTTTGATACTGCATGTTTCCGATGGCAGCAGGTGGTATACGGAAAAGGTGGTGGTACAATAATTGGGATTGTTCGAAAGAGCTATGTTAAGTAAATAATTATAC
Organism: Lewinellaceae bacterium; assembly: GCA_020636355.1. Taxonomy (GTDB): domain Bacteria; phylum Bacteroidota; class Bacteroidia; order Chitinophagales; family Saprospiraceae; genus JAGQXC01. The sequence continues at coordinate 86,435 of JACJYB010000009.1, forward strand.
GAATAATGAGATATTTAATAGTGCTTTTGTTTGTTTATTTTGCTGATGCATCAATTGCGCAAAGTTTTGATAAAGCATATCCTGATTCTTTAATAAAGGGCATTGCTACTGGAATAAGGAATTCCGTTAATGGATTTGAATTATGTACGACCAACCAGATTCTAAAATTTAATGATGATGGAGATTTTATTTCAAGTCGATATATTTCAAATGATCTAAAGGAAAATATTTACTCTAATTACAAATTAATTCATGACGATTATTCATTAGCACATATAAATTATAATGAAAATTCCAGATCTTATCAAGGAATTGGTAAATATTCTGCTAATTCTGATCTTATTTGGGACATACCTTCATTTAAAGAAATTATAAATTCTAAAATACCTGAAAATAGAATTTCGGAGTTATCAGTTGGAGCTATTAAAGAATTAGGAGATTCAATAGTTGTTTTATTGAAATACCTGCCAATGGGTAACAATCCTAAATATTATGGAATCTATGTAGTTTATTTAAGGCTCGATACTGGTGATTTAATCGATTTGTTTGAAGTAGATAATATTGCACTTGTAGATTATTTAGTCTCAACACAAAATTTTTTCATAGACCCCAATTATTCTATAGATCGTATTAGAAGTAGATTAAATGAGTTTATTATTAAAGATTCGATCTTTGAGCTTACACATTTTATTGCAGATGGTGAACATCGACGAATTCGATGGGAGCGTGAGAAGGTTGTTCAAATCGATACATTGTTATTCCCATTTATGACTTTTAACGGCCTTGAAGTTGCGACACGAGTAAAAGATAATTACTATTCTTTTAACGATGGTTATTATGATGGTAAAACAGATGTTCCCTGTCGTTGGCCATTAAGTAAATACGATGAAAATTTAAATCTTATTTGGTCTAATTGTTTAGAATATTCCAATGGTCTAATAAATTTTGGACACAAAAATCTATATTATGATGATAATGGAAATTTATATATTTTTCATAAAATTGAATATCATTCAAAAATTTCCTATTTGGAATTATTTGTTATAGGTAAATATGATAGTACTGGACAATTAATTGGTTCAAGGAGAATATATATACCCCCTGGCGAGGATCAAGGACTTTTAATATTTGGTTTTGATTCTAAAATTATGTTATTTGTTCCCAAAGATTACTTCAATAAGTTTCATTTAATAAGTTTTAATGACGACTTAAATGATGATGATATCTATTTAATGGGAAATGTTATATCTGATCTTAATGATAACTGTAATTTAGATACACTTGATACCTGTAAATACGATGTAAACTATAAGATCTTTGCGAAAAATATAGAAACAGGGAATTCATATGAGAATGAATCATTATGGGGTGTATATGGGATTAGAGTTCCAAGAGGTCAATATGATATTTCGATTGAGGGTTACAATAGTTGCAGCTTAACAGCGGATTTAAGTAATATTGGCATACAAAATGATACTTTATTCCATCATATATATATTCGTGATAATACATCTCAATCTAAAGTAATTCCTCCGGGACTCCATAAAATTGAAGTCTACCCCAATCCCAGCAGCGGACTGATCCAAGTCAAAGCGCCCTTCCCGGTTCGGCAAATCGAAGTGTATGATTTGTTTGGAAAGCGCGTATTACAGGATTATTCTATGGAAATTCATTTGGACCAAAAGGGACTTTTCATACTGCATGTTTCTGATGGAAGGAGGTGGTATTCGGAGAAGGTGTTAATTCAATGAATGTAAATGTAAAACCCATGCACTCGATAAATTGGTTCTGCTTTTTAATGCTGTTTGCATTTCAGTCCTTTGCTCAAAATTCAGGCACCGATGTTCCGGTGCAATATTATGACTGGGAGGCCATGCCTGGACAGGATTACGGTGACCTGAAGTGGTATGAAGTCCTGGAACTTGATGCTTCCACCTATGAAGAGGTAAGGAAAGCCTTTTACAAAGAGTGGGATGGGAAGGCATATGAACCGGGTAGGATGTACAAACAATTCAAACGCTATGAAGCGATGACACTGGGAGTTTGTCATGGCAAAAAAAAGTCGTTAGATGTTAACGTTGAAATGCAACATATTTTAAATGCGACCCAAGGAAAACGATCGACCAATGGAAGTCAATGGATCAGCAAGGGTCCCAATGCACCCCCACAACCGGCTACCTGGAACAATCAGGGAATCGGACGGATCGACGAAATTGCCTTTCACCCTTTCAATGAAAACATAGTGTATGCGGGTGCACCTAGCGGTGGGCTATGGAAATCCGAGGATGGAGGGCAAAACTGGAAGCCGCTTGGCGATGTCTTTATGAATTTAGGTATATCCGGTATTGAAATCAGTCGTCAGGATCCGGACCGGATCTATGTGTCAACGGGTACCCGTGATGGCGGGTCTTTTTCTCCGTCATTTTTTGGAGTACTAGGGTCTGATGATGGTGGGCAAAACTGGAATGTGCTTCCTTTTCCGGCAGGCGTTTCTCGGGTGTATAAATTATTGTTAAGCCAGGAAAATGACCTACATCTTTGTTTGGCTACCAATAATGGGATTTATTGTACGAGAGATGGTGGTCAATCGTGGACCAAATCGAACGGGATAGCAGGAAGCGTCCGTGACATCGAGTGGCAGCCAGGAAATGAGAAACGGATTTACGCCAGTAAATATGGCGAATGGTATGAGTCCAATGATGGAGGCATTTCATTTGTAAATAATAACGCATTATTTACTCCACAGAATACGGACAACATTAATATAGGAGTTACCGGTGCTAATCCCGATGTGGTCTATTTTTTTGCCTGGGATAAACCTAGTAACAGCTTTAAGTTGTACAAGTATACCTATACAACCAAGCAAATGATCCTGGTTGCCGATAAGACCAGTCCTGGACAACATCCAAACGGGAATGCGATCAAATTAACCGATTATTATTGGGGACAGGCATTCTACGATTGGTCTTTCGCGATTCATCCGGAAAATGAACAGGAAATGTTTATCGGCGATATATCCTTATTTCGAACATCGGATGGCGGCAAGACCTGGACTGTCATGAGTGGCTCCAGTAATGATGGGGGAAGTGTACATGTGGATATGCATACCGTGGAATATAGCACGGAAACGAAAACCCCTTGGGTTGGATGCGATGGTGGAATCTATCGTTTTGCCGGACCGGGTAAAATATGGACCAGGTTGAATAATCTGGGCATCACCCAGGTTTACCGGTTTGGCATTTCGAAACTTAATGATGATTTGATCTTATGCGGTAACCAGGACAACGGGGTCTTTCAACGTAATGATAACGGGTGGAATTACCGGATTATCGGCGATGGATCGGAATGCATCATTGACCCAATCGATCCAAGCAAAATGTATGGAACCATTGGCAACTCGGGAAGAATTTATAAGTCCACCAATGGTATTAAGTTTGATGTTCAGTTTCTAGTGCCCCAAGAAGAACAAGCATTGTGGTTATTTCCACTGAAAATGCATCCCCAGTTACGCCATGTACTTTATACCGGATTTAACAATGTCTGGCGAACAATAGATGGAGGTGTTTCCTGGGAAAAAATCAGCGATTTTCAGAAGTCCGAAAGCATAACAGATGTTGAGATAGCACCTAGCAATCCTTCGTTCATCTATACTGCTTTCAGCTCAGCTGCCGGCCTCTACCGATCGGAAGATGGGGGGAAGAATTGGCAAATGTGTACCTATCCGCAAACGAACTTACCGGTCCAGGATTTACTTATTCATCCGGGAAATGAGAAAATTCTATATGCGGCAATAGGTCAGACCATTATGAAGTCAACCGATGCCGGGGAGTCCTGGCTCAAATATAATGATGGAATAGAAAATACGGTCGTTTTGACTTTGGCTTATGTGAATGATGCTGATGAAGAACTGTATGCAGGTACCAGTCTGGCCGTATACCACAAATCAACAGGTCAGCCCTGGGAATTATTTAATGAGGATTTACCGCATGTATTGATCACGGAGCTGGAGGTGAATGAGAAGCACGGCACCATTTCGGCGGCGACTTTTGGACGCGGCATTTGGCAAAGTCCACTAGCCAAAACGTCTGGCAGCTGTTATCTGGACCAGGTGGCTGAAATCACTCAAGATGGAAGGGAGCTGACTTGCACTATAGCACCGGAAGGATATGGTTACCAATGGTATCGGGGAGATTCATTACTAACAGGAGAAAACACTTCCAAATTAATTGTTGATAAAACGGGTATTTACGCTGTAGTGTATACCGGATCCTGTCATGCGTTTAGCTCTGATTTTATCGAAATCAAAGAATTGTCAGGGCCGTTGACATTTTATCAATATGTAGATGCCACATCCTGTTTCAATGAAATCAACTTTGGTCCTACTAAGTCTGGTGAATACCCGTTTGATACCACGTACGATGCAGCTGGTAATCTGACCATCCATATCTTGAGACTAGTCGTAAATCCGGTGAGCGAAGTGAACATTGACGTGATGATCGAAAACGGAGAGAGCTATGAGGGATATCAATTTCCCGGCACTTACCGGGATACATTTTCAAGAGTTGGGACAGGGTGTGATTCCATTCGTGTAATCAATTTAAGTGTAAATAATTATGACTTATGTCTGCTGAATCCCAATTCAGTTGGGGTAAAAATGACCGATGTTTTGATAAAAGATTTTGAGCGAGATGCGGTCTCAATTGATGTGCTGGTCCATAAATTTAATTCAATTACAGCGGCAGAATTTAGCATCCTATGGGATTCTCAGGCACTTGAGCTAATCGACATTCAAAATATCCATTCCGTTTTTGACCAACCTTTTGTATTTAATAAAGAGCCAGATTATTTGAAAGTTCTTTGGATTTCAAATGACCTGTTGAATGGCAATTCTTTGGAGGATTCAACGATATTATTTACCATGATTTTCAGGGTCAATGTACCTGGTAAGTATTCCATCCAGTTTGGCGGTACACAATTATTGGTCTCCTCAGATCGCAATGAATTTGGGCCTTTGGCATTTTGTGATGGGAGTATTCTATCAGAAATTTCAACACGAATCCTTGATGAGGCATTTCCTGATCTGATCATTTTCCCTAACCCCGGTACTGGGCAATTTACGGTACAAAGCAATATTCCTATAGACAGGATCGAAGTATTTGATGTATTGGGCAGGTTCATTTTTCATGATAATAAATCTGCCTTTTATTTGAGACAGTCGGGATTGTACTTTGTAAAAATATATTCGGGCAAAAATATCGGTTATCGAAGTATTATTGTGGAATAGACGGTCATTTATTTCTCGAATAATCTTGTATTTAAAAGGTGTTTTAGTGGCAGAAATAAATGTTAGACTATCTCCACAATGATAAATCATGAGTTAAATCCTGATGGTATATTGACTAATTATTTTATGCTGGCTGAAATTGAAGAGCTAGGCCTTTAGAGGAATTAACCTTGCCTAGAGTGAAACCCATGTGAAAGATCTCAATATTCCTGCCCTGGAATTTCTTGCTTTTCGGATTTTTTATTTGATCGATTGTAGTGTTCGTTCGGTAAATTATTGGTCTTGTTGGCGTCCTCATATTCTTAATAATCGCAGCTTTTATCTTGTGGCATAAAGTGATGTATTCCAATTACCAAAATGCCATAAAGATGCAGAATTCATATATACTACTGTTGTTAGTCTTTGCCTTATCGTTTTACACCATCAAAGCTCAAGAGCCAATAAAAAGATGGTGTGCATTTGATGAAGCCCAGAAGGTGCAACTTGAACAGGATACTGTCTTTAGGTTGCAAGAGAAACGGATAAATAATTTAATTCTTCAGAATATTAAGAATGGATATCTGGAGGCAAGACAAAGTGATTATATCCTTCCGGTAGTCGTGCACATCGTCTCTCCGCCAGGTACTCCAATTGGAATAGGTAATAATCTTACTAATGAGGAAGTTATGGACGGCCTTCAGTTACTTAATAAGGCATTTTCTAATTCTGGCGAGTTCTATTCACCTGAAGGGATTGATATTGGGATTCAATTTTGCTTGGCTGAACAAACTCCGGATGGCAAGGCTACCGATGGGATTACCCGACATGAAAGTGACTTGGTTGCCGATCCAAAGTGCAGTAACTATAGTACAAATTATGATGATCAACTTGCTATAAAAAGTATTATCAGCTGGAATTGTAAGGAATATATTAATATTTGGTTGGTTACAGATTTATTCAATGAAAAACTAGGTTGCAGTCTGGCCGGTTATGCAACATATCCCGGAAATAGTTGTGCTTGGGACGGAATCATGCAAGAGAGCAGGTATTGGATTACTAAACCCGGGACCGAAGTTACCGCCCATGAGATGGGGCATTATCTTGGTTTGTATCATACATTTGAAGGTGGGTGCAAAAACGATGATTGTCTGTCTGACGGAGATCGAGTTTGCGACACACCTCCGGATGATAGCCCAAGTTATGCTGCTTGCAATACCAATTCGTGTATATCAGATGTTCCAGATTTGCCGGATGACAACACGAATTACATGGATTATTCGGCATGTCAGCCTCCTCATTTTACGGTAGGGCAAAAGGAGCGAATGATTCAGGCACTTTTAGTCAGTAGATCCCAGCTGCTAAACTCCTTGGGATGCTCACCTTTGACAAATAAGGATATAACTCTTCAGATTGGCAATGATGCTAATTGTCCGACAGATTATTGTCCACAGTTAACGGTCATAAATACTGGTAGGGAAGCTATACATCAATTTTCTATTGCCTACGAATTAAATGACGGAACTTTAGATACCATTCAATGGGTGGGCGAACTAGATTCGAAGTCGCAATTATTAATATCACTCCCATGTGTTGAAGCTGCCGGAGGGGATTATGTATGTTCTGCCAGTGTCATTTCAATAGATGGCTTTATAGATGAAGTCCCAATAAATAGTACATTAATGAATGTGTTGATACAAGTTCAGGAAATAATTTTGGATTTTGAAGGTTTGCCAACATCTGGCCGTAATATTAATTTTCTAAACAATTCTATTGGAGCAATTAACTTCGAATGGGAATTTGGCGATGGTCATACATCTGTAGAAAGTAATCCTCGACATCTTTATTTTGTAGATGGTACCTATACCGTAAAATTAACGGCATCCAATACATGTGATACAGTAGTCCTAGAAAAGCAAATTGATGTGGTAGGTTGTATACAGGGTTGGCGTGGTTTTGTCAGTGGATTAAACTCCTATCAAGAGCCTGATGAAGAGATTTGCTCCTACATTAAGAATGGAATATTGAAAATTGATCCGGAACTTTCCGAAAGACCTTATTATTGGACTCGTTTTAGTTACTGCAACACTATATGTACAGGTAGTAATTTTACCGTTCAATTTCGTATTAGAAACCCCAAAGGTGAAGGAGGAATAGATGCTTATGATACTGGAATTCGGATTTTAACTTCTGGTGAACGGGTTGGTGTAACGTTGATGGGAAGTGCCTGGGCCCAAAGTTATTCCAGCATCCAGGCTGGTAGCACTTCTTTAACAAATAAACCCGAGCTAGTGGTGCCACTAAATGATTGGGTTGAACTTGAACTGAAAATAAAGAATGATACGGTATTCTATCAATATAATGGATCTAATTACTTTTATCTGCCATTTGATGCTTATTTATGTGATATTGAAGAATTAATTATAAGTTTCAAAGGGTCTGGTGAAATAGACTGGGTTCGAGTACTGGATGAAAATGACCGATTAGTTTATTTTGAAGATTTTCTGGATTGTAATCAACCTTCAGATCCACTACCTTGTCAAATTTCCCCATTGTCAGCTACATTCACCCCTGCTGATCCATGCCTCCTAAGTGCATGGTCCATTGATGCGGAGGGAAGCCGAGGCAACTACATATATTATTTAAAAAATGCTAATACACTGGTTGAACAGAAGGATAGTGTCTTCAAGGACCTGTCTCCTGGGTATTATGTATTGGGAGTAAGAAGCGATTGCCCATACCAAGATACATCCATTCAAATCATTGTGCCTACTCCATTGCGAATAAAGGTTGACAGTGTTGTTGATGTTTATTGTAGTCAATTCGGAGAAATATCAGTTATAGGAGAGGGTGGGGTACAACCTTATAGCTATTCGTTAGATAACACGTCTATTCAGCATTCTGGAATATTCAAGGATTTATTACCTGGTAAGCATAAATTAATTATTACCGATTCTGTGGGATGTGAAATTATCGATACTATTGATGTTAAGAACAATGTTGAAAAGATTCAATTATGGATCGTGGACTCTAAACTTTCTATGGATTGCCAAAGTGATTCCACTTTTTTATTGATTGGGTCGAAATCTTTTGATGAACAAATTTCATTTTCATTGAATGGTAGTCCGTTTTCGACCAATCATTTGTTACAGAATTTGCCTGAAGGTAGATATCAATTAATTGGAAAAGACAATTATGGATGCCTAACTGACACTTTGAATTTTGAAATTAAGGATAATAGAGATCATCAAATAAATAGAAATGCCTATTGGGTTTGCTTCGGGGATAGTATTCAAGTTGCAAGCCATTATTACCGCTATAATGGAGTTTATTATGATACTCTGTTAACAGTTAATGGATGTGATAGTATATTGATAACAGAATTGTCGCTATATGAAAGGAATGAATTAAAACTAGATTATTCTATTTGTGAAGGCGATTCCATATTGCTCGGAGGAAGAGTGATAAGAAACACGGGTATTTATTATGACAGTTTGACGACTGTTACTGGATGTGATAGCCTGATTATTGTGGATCTAAATATAATTCCAAATAATAAGGTTGAAATTGATACTTTTATTTGTGAGGGAGAAAATTATGTTGTTGGTTTTAAGAAGTATAATAATTCTGGATTTTATCTAGATACCCTGAGTTCTTCATCTTTTTGTGATAGTTTGGTCATAACAAATCTCAAAGTCATCCCTAACGAATTTGTAAATTTAGAGATAGCCATTTGTCCTAATGAGCCTTATCAATTAAATGGAAAAGTTTATTCGAAAGGTGGCACCTATATAGATACACTTAAAACCAGCATATTCGGATGTGATAGCGTGGTTAAAATGGACGTTAAAGTTCTTGAAGCGGATACTGTATCCAAGCTATATACACTATGTCCAGGTGATAGTTTATGGATTGGTGATACTTTATTAATGACTACTGCAAACTGGGATTATTGGATACCTTCTTCTATGGCATGTGATACTTTTGCTCAAGTTGAAGTAATTATGGCATCATCAGGCTTCTGCGATAGTTTATATTGTCAATATTACCTTCCTAATATTTTTTCGCCTAATCAAGATGGCGTTAATGATGATTTCATGCCTTTTTCATCACAAGTAAAATTTACTGAATTGAGTGTATACGATCGCTTTGGTGGTTTAGTATATTTTTCTGGTGGGAGTGACATAAAGTGGGATGGGACACGGTCTGGAAAAGAATTACCAGCAGGTGTCTATGTTTATATATTAAGGGGTGTTTGTGCTGATGGAAGGTCAATCACTATTCCTGGTACTATTAATTTGGTGAGATAAAATTCCTACCATAATATATTCGTGCATTGTAAACCTGCTTCGCCGCGGATAAAAACAGAAGTAGCTTTTTACTGCTATACATTACAGCCAATAATCACACAAATAACATGGATGGAGGTCTAATGGTTGTTCGATTCGAATATAGTTAACCGAAAATTAAAATTTACGTTAAGGATGAAACACAAATACACATTCCCCTTACAGAATCGGCGACTTTCTGAACCTTCCTTCCGGGACCATTTCTTTAATCTTGATGTTACGGAACTTCACCTTGATGTCATTGCCGGCATGGATCTGCAGGCAGATGGAGCCGTGGCCATCACCGATCTTCTGGTCGTCCAGAGTGACCATCGGCTGGCCGTTAAGCCAGGTTTCGATGTGAGCGCCGACAACCCGGGCGCGAAGCAGATTCCAGTCATTGGCCTTGAGCGGGTTGACGGTGGATTCTTCAGGCAGCTTGAGCCATCCCCGGCCATAGGATTCGTATACGCCGCCAGTCTTGTCTTTCTCCGGGGCAATTTCGACCTGCCAACCACTCACTTTGGTTCCACTTACCGTTGACCGGATAAATAAGCCGCTGTTTCCATTAGACACCATCATAAACTCCAAAGAAATGTCAAAATCATCGTACTGTTGGTCAGTACACAAATAGCCATACTCCCGGTCCGGTCCGGACTCGGCGATTAAATTGCCCTCCTCGGCATACCATTTCTCGGTGCCGTAGGCATGCCAGCCTTTCAGGTCGGAACCATTGAACAGCGAAGCGGTGGCACAGGCCGACCAGATCAGGGCAATGGATAACAGGTAAAATGCTTTTTTCATGACGATGTTCAGTTAGATGGGAAAGTTAATAAAAGTTAGTTGGAGTTAATAGGAGGAATGGATCAGAGCCCCTGTAAATCCAATGGATGGAATGTGTTCTAAAAAGGTGGTCTTCCCGGAAGCATGAGGCTATCGGGTTGGCGATTGTCAAATGGATCTATGGGTTTGTTTTGAGTCTTGGATCACTTTACCAACCAGCTCTTTTTTATAAATCCCTATTTTGTCTGCCTAACCAGAAATCACTTGAGTCCATTATCGCTGATATCCGGTCGTTCGTTGCGCAAAGGAGGCATGCAATGGCTGTATTTTGCCGGTACGTCTTATCTGGGCATCCCTTATGATGAGACCTTCCAGAAACTGCTGAAGGAAGGTATGGGCCTCTTTGGCAGTCATTACGGAGGCTCGCGTCATTCCAACATCACCCTCAACGTGTACGAGCAGGCGGAGGCTTTTCTGGCGGAATGGTCGGGCATGCCCGCCGCAATATTGACTTCCAGCGGCACCCTCTCCGGGCAGTTGGTGGCGCGTCACCTGCAACAGGAGACCTTGTGTTTGTATGCCCCCAATACGCATACTGCCATGCAGACAGCTCAGGTGAAAATGATGCAAAAATGGCCGGAAGAATTGTTTTCAACCATCCGCAACCATCCCGGCAAAGTCGTGTGTATTTTGTGCAATGCATTGGATCCGCTCCATGCCCGGCTTACGAACTGGGATTGGGTCAGGGATCTGCCTCCGGGAAGGAAATACATTCTGGTGGTGGATGATTCTCACGGTTTCGGTATCACCGGTGACCATGGACGCGGAGCCATCGAATTGTTGCCGGCCATGCCCGCCGGCTGCGAGTTGATCCTGGTGTCATCCCTGGCGAAGGCGTGGGGTATTCCTGCAGGCGTTGTGTTGGGTCATCAGGAGCGGATCCGGCGCCTGTATGCCGATCCCCTTTTTATCGGAAGTTCGCCTCCGCCGCCCATGTATGTCTATGCCATGCAGAATGCAGCCGCGCTCTATGAGGCACGAAGGCAGGAGCTATTGAAGCGTTTAAATCAATTTCAACGAAAGTGCAAGCATCTCAGGGAGTTCAGGCACATACCCGGATTTCCAGTGTATTTTACCCCGAAGAATGGATTATTTGATGCACTCTACCAACATCAGGTGCTCATTTCATCATTTCCTTACCCTACGGTTAAATCTCCGCCGGTCACCCGGGTGGTGATCAATGCCAGCCATGAACCGGAAGATATTGACCAGCTGGCAACGCTGGTCGATGCCTATTTTCAGAATGAATGAAAATTCAAACCCTCGCTCTTGGAAGATGGGCTTGAATCCAGAAAGGTTCCTCCATCATTTGCATTCGATTCATTTCATATTTCGTACCTACGGCACGGTCTGCTGCAAATGAAATTGTTTCAACCAGGATAGGGCCCCGCTGGGACCGGGGATTGTGCTGGCATCGTTGGTTTGGGATTGAATTTATATATCGTAGCTACGGCACGAGGTGATTTCAAATGAAATTGTTTCAACCAGGATAGGGTCCCGCTGGGACCGGGGATTTTGACTGGCATCGTTGGTGAGGGTTTGAATTCATATTCCGTACCTACGGCACGGTTTGCTGCTAATGAAATTGTTTCAACCAGGATAGGGTCCCACTGGGACTAGGGATTTTACGGGCATCGTTGGTTTGGGTTTGAATTTATATGTCGTACCTACGGCACGGTCTGATGTTAATGAAATTGTTTCAACCAGGATAGGGTCCCGCCGGGACCGGGGATTTTGACTGGTATCGTTGGTTTGGGTTTGAATTTATATGTCGTACCTACGGCACGGTCTGATGTTAATGAAATTGTTTCAACCAGGATAGGGTCCCACTGGGACTACGGATTTTACGGGCATCGTTGGTTTGGGTTTGAATTTATTTGTCGAACCTACGGCACGGTCTGCTGCAAATGAATTTGTTTCAACCAGGATAAGGTCCCGCTGGGACTAGGGATTTTACTGGCATCGTTGGTGAGGGTTTGAATTTATATTCCGTACCTACGGCACGGGTTGATGCAAATGAAATTGTTTCAATCAGGATAGGGTCCCGCTGGGACCGGGGATTTTGCCGGGACCGGGGGTTTGGATTATGCAATCCCCCGTGCCGTAGGTACGGCACCTGCATTCACCGCTCAACCAGTCCCGGAAATACATTAAAAATTAATAGCATATGATTTCTAATGATCCCCTGGATGATATCTTCCTGGTCCCAGCGGGACCTGATTCTGGTTACCAATAATGATTATGCATTCCCTCTGCCACAGGTACAGCACAACGATCAAACGCCGAATCAGTTCCTGGATCACATTATATATTTATAGTATATGTTTTCTGATCTTCTCTCTGGATAATACCAGCCTGGTCCCAGCAGGACCTCATTCCGGTTACCAATAATGATTAAGCATTCCCTCTGCCGCAGGTACGGCATATAGATCCGCCGCACAGATAACCCGGAATCACATTAAAATTTAATAGCATATGAATTTTGATCATCTCCCTAGATTAATCTTCCTGGTCCCAGCGGGACCGGATTCCGGTAGCCAGTCATAGGGATTCATTCCCCCGTGCCGTAGGTACGGCATATAGATCCACACCTCCAGTAAGTTCCGAAATCACATTAAATATTTTTAACAGGTGTGTTCTAATTGCCTCCCTGGATTAAATCTTCCTGGTCCCAGCGGGAAGTCCTATTATTAATTAGGAGTACAGCGCTCGGATCAAAAGCTCACCAGTGTCAGGGTGATCCTTCCTGATTCGCTTTCGCAATCGTTTAACTATTCATTTTCTCCCATTAATTCGTGAACTTTATTTTCTCAGATCAACCAACCGGATTATGGTCCCCAGGAATAGACATTCGTTGTTTTCATTGTCGAGGTTAACCTTCCTGTTGTTTTGTTTTATCATTATCTGCGTGGGCCTGGCAAATAAACCTATTGGACGGTCACCCCTCGAAGAGATCCTGCGGTCAAACCGGCAACAATTAAAACCGGTGATCAAACACCCGGACCGCTACCGCCTACAGATCATCTATACCCAGATCGACCGGGATGCTCAAAATAACCCATCCTTCACGACCTATCGTTTTCATCAAAACGACCAGCTCTATTTTTATCCTGCGTCATCGGTTAAAATGCCAACGGCCTTCGTAGCGCTGGAAAAAATTAATAATCTGCAGACCCAGGGTCTGAATCGTGAAACACCCATGTTCACCAATGCCGACCGCGTCCCACAGACTTCGGTGACACAAGACACCACGGCAGCAAATGGAATGCCTTCTGTCGCCCAGTATATCCGGAAGATCTTCGCGGTGAGCGATAATGATGCCTACAACCGGCTTTATGAATTCGTCGGGCAGCGGGCATTAAATCAGACCCTCTACGCTAAGGGGTTTGGCCATACGCGCATCACCTGTCGGCTCGATGCGCCGCAATTTTTGCCGATTGACAATCAGATCACCAATGGGATCTACTTCAAGGACCATGGACAAATCGTCTTTAGCCAGGGCCAGGTACAGTCCCAGTGGGTGGCTCCCGATCTGCATCTCAATGATGAGTTGCAGGGTATTGGCAGTCTGGACCAGGACGGTGAATTCATCAATCAGCCGTTTGATTTTAGTCAAAAGAATTACATTTCTCTGCAGACTTTGCATGACATTCTGAAGGCGGTTATGTTTCCAGAGTCAGTTCCTGAAAATCAGCAGTTTAACTTTACCCAGGACGATTATCGGTTCCTTTATCGATGTATGGGCAGTTATCCCCGGGAATTGGCGCATCCTCATTATGACCCAAGCCGGTATCCCGACCATTATGTGAAATTTCTGGGATATGGTGACGGATCGTCGGCCATACCTCCTTATGTACGTATTTTCAATAAGGTGGGAGATGCCTACGGATATCTGACGGATGTTTCCTATGTGGTTGATTTTAAACACAACGTCGAATATTTCCTGGCTGCCACATTAATGGTTAATGCTAACGGCATATTCAACGACGGAGTCTATGAATACGACACTATTGGCTTCCCTTTTATGGCGCACCTGGGTCAGGCAGTTTATCAGTATGAGTTAAGGCGTCCGAGAACCTATCCCCCTGATCTCAGCCGTTTTGAAGTAAACGATTGAATGGATGGGTAAGATTCATTGCCCACCTGCAGATCCTGCGCTATGGTAAGCCCTTTGTAAATTCATTGACCCGGATGATGCCGGATCGAAGCCATAATTGTTACTTTTACTTGATCCTATTCCGTCCGACACGGATTAACATTTGAACGGACCATCCATGAAAGTTGGCCTTTTTATTCCATGTTATATCGATCAATTTTATCCCCAGGTGGGTGTGGCTACCCTGGAATTGCTGGAACATCTGGGTTGCGAGGTGGTCTACCCTCCGGGTCAGACCTGCTGCGGTCAGCCACTGGCTAATACCGGAATGGAAAAAGCGGCTCAGCCAACCTACGATCACTTCCAGGAAGTATTTTCCGGCTTTGACCATATTGTGGCTCCTTCCGGTAGTTGCGTTTATCATGTGGTGCACCATTATCCGGTGGAGAGCCGGCCACAAGGGAAGGTTTGGGAGCTCTGCGACTTTATCGTCAATCATTTGGGTGTCACCCAAATTGCCGCCTCTTTTCCGCATAAAGTAGGTTTGCATCCCAGTTGTCATGGATTGCGGGGATTGCGTCTTGGACCGGACAGTGAGCGGGTTGAGGACCGGCCGGATGTGGTCCGGACATTGCTGGCATCTGTTTCGGGAATAGAACTGGTAGATCTGGATCGGCGGGACGAATGTTGTGGCTTTGGCGGCACATTTGCTATCACGGAAGAAGCCGTATCCGTCCAGATGGGGCTGGATAAAATCAGTGATCATCAACGGCATGGTGCAGAAATCATCACCGGTACCGATGTCTCCTGCCTGATGCACCTGGAAGGGTTGATCAGGCGACAGGGATTGCCATTGCAAACCAGACACATTGCAGAAATCTTAAATGCCAGACTATGAGCCAGCACCCGGAAGCGGCAGCCCGATTTATTGCAGATAATGAGCGCATGGCCTGGCACGACCGTTCCATCTGGAATGCGCGAAAGAAGCGGGATCTGGCCAGTCATTCCATCGAAGAATGGGAGCAACTGCGTTCGTGGGCGTCAGACATCAAAGAGCACACCCTGGCACATCTGGATCATTACCTGGAAGTATTCGAAAAGCAGGCTACTGCCAATGGCGTAAAAGTACATTGGGCGGCAACTGCAGAGGAGCATAATCGCATTGTGCTTGGAATTCTTCGGGAAAATGAGGCCAGGCATATGGTGAAGTCCAAGTCCATGCTTACAGAAGAATGCCACCTTAATCCTTTTCTGGAAGCCAATGGGATTGAAGTCATCGATACCGACCTGGGTGAACGAATCGTGCAACTCAGGGAAGAAATTCCCAGCCATATAGTAACCCCGGCCATCCATTTGAAAAAAGAAGATGTCAGCAAGTTATTTGAAGAAAAACTGCATACCGAACCGGGCAACGCGGACCCGACCTATCTGACCCGGGAGGCACGTAAACACTTGCGAGCCCATTTTCTTGCATGCGATGCTGCGCTAACAGGTGTTAATTTTGCAGTTGCGGAAACGGGTACCGTGGTCGTCGTGACCAATGAAGGGAATTCGGATTTAGGCGTCCATCTGGGCAAGGTGCAGATACACAGCATGGGCATCGAAAAATTAATCCCCAAATGGCAAGATCTGGGAATATTTACCAGGCTATTGGCCCGCAGCGCTACCGGTCAACCTATTTCTATTTATACAAGCCACTATACCAAACCGCGGCCGGATGTTCCAATGCATATCATTCTGGTTGACAACGGTAGGACGGAACAGCTTTCCAGAGAGCATTTCCGTAAGTCGCTGGCTTGCATCCGTTGCGGTGCCTGCATGAATACCTGTCCCATCTACCGCCGCAGCGGAGGACATAGTTACGGAAGCACCATTCCGGGACCGATCGGCTCTATTCTGACACCTGGAAAAGACTTAAAAAAATACAGCCCTTTACCTTTTGCTTCGACCCTTTGTGGCTCGTGTTCTGATGTCTGCCCGGTCAAAATTGATATCCACGACCAGCTGTACCGGTGGCGTCAGATCATTGCTGAGGAGCATCTGTTGCCGAAATACAAAACGATACCATTGGGATTGGCGGGCCGAATTTTTGCACGGGGTAAGCGCTATGACCAGGCAGGTCGCATTGCCCGCTGGTGGCTGCGACGCTTGCCCGCCTGGATGGTGAATAGTCGATTGAATGCCTGGAGCAAGCACCGGGATCTGCCGAATGCACCCCGCAATTCATTTAAAGAATGGTATGAACAAAACCGGCCCCATGGATCCTAAAAAGCAGATATTGGACCGCATACGTTCGATCAGGCAAGCGCCAAAACCTTACCCGCCACAGGCAATTGAATCACAGGAAAAGGACCTGGCAGAGGCCTTTACAGGCATGGTTAAGCTTTCGGGAAGCACCTTGCTTCGATTTGAGGATCAGCAAACCATGATCGATGAATTTGTGAAAGCTGGGCATCCGGTGAATGAATGGGTAAGCACCTGGGACCCATTAATCAGGATGGGGGCATCTGAAGCCGGAAAAATTACGGATGCGAGAATAGTTATATCCTGTGCTGTTTTGCCTGGCAAGTTCGGGGTAGCAGAAAACGGAGCGGTGTGGGTGCCTGAGGAGGCTATGGGTCAGCGGACAATACCTTTTCTGGCTGAGCATTTGATCTTAATCGTCCATGCCAAAGATCTGGTAGCCACCATGCACCAGGTTTATGCAGTCAATCAACCTGGTAGCTATGGACTGTTCATAGCAGGACCATCCAAAACTGCGGACATTGAGCAACATCTTGTCCTTGGGGCACAGGGACCCTTAGCCCATACAGTTATTTTGTTGGGATAAATTCCAGGGCATCAGCTTCTTTTTTCAGAATAAGAACCTGCGAATTACAAGAAGGTTGGGTGATGTATTCGATCTGGAAACCTTAAAAAGCCGGGATTAGGAAATCGGATGATTTTCTAATCCCGTTCTTGGTGATCCAAGTTACTTTGAAATAAGAAGGAATGGTATTTACTCTGCGATTTCCTGAAGAGTTTTTTCATTGCGGTATTGCGCTTTCAGGATTTCATTCCGGCGGGCTTCGGATGGTTTGGTGAAATACTTCCGGTCGCGGAGTTGCCGCATTAAATTGATTTGACGGTGCTTGCGCTTGTAACGTTTGAGCGCGCGATCAATAGATTCTCCTTCTTTGACTTCAATAATCAGCATAATTTGATTTTAGTTATCTAAATAATTTATTCTCGCATGCGATAGGGTCAAAATCGGTCCTCGCGGGGACGAGCTTTATTGACCACGATGGTCCTGCCATCCATTAACGTATTGTTTAGTGCGTCAATGGCCGCAGTAGCTTCTGCATTATCATCCATTTCAACAAATGCAAAGCCTTTTGACCGCCCGGTAAAACGGTCCATAATGATCTTGCAGCTTGATACTGCTCCGTAAGCCTCAAAAGCCTGACGTAAATCGTCCTCAGAGGTGGCATAGTTTAGTTTTCCAACAAAGATGTTCATAACGATAATTAATGTAATGATGGATTAACCTGGTGCATCGGCATCCAGGATGCTAGAACAAAACCCAATTAGAAACTATGGAAGATCGGTTGAGAAAGGACGACCGAAGATTGAATAAAAACTAACTGACACTATTCTAGGACCGCAAAGATACAATAATCGGGGTTATTCTCCAATTCATCGTGCCGGTACCACAATTGACTCAAGGTGGGCACAAAAAAAGCACACTCTTGAGGAGCGTGCTTCACTATCGTGTTCTTGGGAATTTTTGTCGAGTTTACGGACCGGAAAGAGCGTCTTCATGGCTTGAATCAGCCAGGGGTCACAGCACATTCCGGGCAGGTACGTTATGCTTCATCTTTGTTTCTTTTGCTATTGATTCGCTCGCATTAAAAATAAATATCGGTTAACATCGAAGCGGTAAAAGTGCGTTTTCATAATCTTGAACGAAGCCATCGCAAAAGGCTTACAACAATGAAGGTTGTGATCATGTGCAGTCTGTTTTTGGTTTTGGAATGTTCTAAGTGTATTTATCGGATGAATGCCATCGGTAAGTTCGGGTCGAATCGGCCTGCTGTCATCGGGCTTTGCCGGTTTTGGGTATAGCGTTTGACCTGATTGGTCACAAAATCAAACAACTCACCCAGTTGAACAACCCTATCCTGGTTTTGATCGGCACCGCCTTTCAGGCCTTCAATCAGATAATGACTGAAGATGCCCTGGCGCAATCCCTGGTCTTCCAGGCTGACTTCTTCGGAAGAGCTAGACATCAGAAATGCGGTTCCGGACTGAGACTGGTCGATGCGTTCGTAAAATTGATTCAGCGCCTGCTGGAGGTTGATGCCCCGTTCACCCAGGGTGCCTGCATAACAAGCATCGGCCAGACAGATCTTTTGTTTGGCAGGGCTGTTGGAAAGGATGGTTTGTACATCTTCGTAACGCAGACGGTTATGATATCCGTCAAAGTCATAGGGGAGGAATGAACCCTTGAGTCCGTGACCGGAGAGATAGAGCATTACTACGTCGTTTTCATCTGCCTGCATAAATAAGGTCTGCATGCTTTCAATGATGTTGCGACGCGTTGCATCCTCATCGATCATTAAGCGGATCTGGTTGTCCGGTAATGCCCCGCCTTCCGGGCTTTTGAGGAATGCGTACATGCGGTATGCGTCGTCATCGGTGTATTTCAGCGTAGGCATGTGGTTGTAGCTTGCGACGCCGACCACTGCTGCCCAGATTTTTACATCGGGATCACTGTCTTTATCGACCGGATTTTTTTCGGCAATTGAAGTGGCAGGCTCGTCACGCAGCTCGATGACGCGTCCGCGGCTCCAGATGGCACTGATTACCCGGCCGCTGTGGAAATACATGATACCCGGTCCATGGGGTGCATGGTTCTGCCATTGGCCTTCATAGCGGTCCCCATTGGCATAATAACAGACGCCTTCTCCTCGTGGTTGACCGTTGACAAAGGATCCGATGTAGTAACTGCCATCGCGGTAGGTATATTTACCTGGTCCGCTCTGACAATCTTCCCGGTTGCAATCGCGAACTTTTCCATCCGGTTGATTTTCCATTAAGATGCTATTTCCTGCTTCCGGAGGGCTTGAAGTGTTGGCAGTATTCACGACAGGATCTATTTGTCCATCTTCGTTGAGTGATTTCCCGTCCTTCCATTGGCCGACGACCTTCCGGCCATCCGGATAGGTGTAGGTGCCTTGTCCGTTAAATTTGGAATGATAAAATTCGCCGGTATACTGTTCTCCATTAGCCTTCACCAGCGTGCCTTTTCCTTCCCGGTATTGATTGTTCCATTGACCGTTATAACGATCGCCATTGGAAAAATAAAGGATTCCGGTTCCTTGGATTACGCCATCCCGAAACGTGCCCTGATACTTGGATCCGCTAGGAAAAACATACGTTCCGGTGCCATTATAACAATTACCTTGAATACATTGGCTCCATGCCACCAGGGGGGAAACACAAAATAGACAGAGCAAAAACTTCGTCATGTGTGAACCTGTTTAACGTGATGTAGAGTCCCTGAATAGTCATTTAGATTGTTGAAGTAAAGATGTCAAACGATGAGCCAAATGTTTATGTACTGGTTAAAACTAGCATTCAAATTTTTTATTGTTTTACCGGGCTGGCAATAAGACCGTTTTAACATTTGTATTCCAGCGTATTACTCCGGATCGGACAACTGGAAACCTTGCACCCCTGTATTTCGTTATCTTGTCCGAATAACATCAACCTCCTCATGAGTAAGACACCTTTTGAGTTTTTTGGAACAGAGACCATCCCGGTTGCAGCGCATCCGGTCTGGCTCACCTTACAAAATCCGAAACTGCTGAGTAATTTGATTCCGGGCATAGAGCGGATAGAACAAACCGGACCTACCAGTTATGCCTTCGAGGCCAGGCTAAAGTTAGGGATCATCAAGCCCATACTATCCGGTACGGTAAGTTATACCGACGTATTACCGGATCACCAGGTCGGGATGAAGGTGGAGCAATTCAGCAAAGTAGGATCCTCAACACTTGATGTTTTGATTCGTCTGGAATCCTGTAGTCCGGATGAAACGGAAGTGAACTATCGCGTCAGCGGACTGGCGGATGGTCTTTTGGCAAAAGCTGGTGTGAAAGCTTTGGAAAAACTAAGTGAAACGGCAATCCGGAAATTTATTGACTCCCTGGATGATCTGATCAGACAGCAACAGACCGCTTAAGAAGTGTTTCGTCAGGCGGTTAACCGAATAGGCTGAATGCCTTTTTAACCCATTGGCCGGGATCCTCCATGGCTAATTTGCGGTCGCCAGAAAGTTCAACCAGGCTAAACCACTGCTCGAAACCAAGATCCCTGACTTCAGGGGCGGAAAGCATAACTTCTCCGAACACACCCCATACTTTCTTATGGTGCTTTTTAGCCAGTTGACAGACCGCTTGAATGAGTTTGCCCTGTCTGGATGTGTCATCCAATTTTCCTTCGCCGGTAAGGACAATGTCCGCTGAGGCAATTTGTTTCTCGATGGATAGCAGGTCAAAGATGACTTCAGTCGCAGAGACAATTTGAGCATTCCAAAATGCAAGAGGACTTAAAGCAAGTCCTCCGGCGGCACCAATTCCCGGGTACGCTATGGTCAGGCTGAATCGATTTTGTAACCAGGTGGCATAAAGAGCGGTTCCCGTCTCAAGCATTTCCACCACCTGGCTGGTCGCGCCTTTTTGGGCGGCATATTGCCTGGCGGCTCCCAGAGGGCCCAGTAAAGGGTTGCGAACATCGGTGGCAATAAAAAGCTCAGGTGGTGGTGGCAGGTCGGGCGGTTCAAGGACCGCAGCGATTCGGGCCAGGGAGTCTCCCTGCGGCGGGAGGGGGATGCCTTCCTCATCCAGCCACTGATACCCACAGCCGGAAAGCAGTCCGATGCCAGCATCATGGGTTGCACTTCCACCGGCAAACACCACAATGCGTTTTACGCCATGCAACCATGCGTGGCAGATCAGCTGTCCGGTACCCCGGGTGGTCGTAAAACGCGGATCCCGCAGGGTTTCGGGGACGAGCTGCAGGCCGGAAGCCATGGCCATCTCCAGATAGGCCGTATTTGTGGATGGGTCAACAAAATAATACGCATCCAATTCGTTGTAGGTAGGTCCCGCCACCCGTACATATTCTATTCGCCATGGACGGATGTGACGTAAAGCATCCAGGGTCCCTTCTCCTCCATCTGCCAATGGAAGGAATGAACAGCGTTCTCCCCAGACTTCTTTTGCCATGAAACCAATCTCGGTAGAGGTGAGGGTCCCTTTAAATTTATCGCTTACACATAATATTCTGAACAACGATGATGATTTGAAATGGTTGCTTTAATGATCTCGATACCCAGGCAACTTATTTAATTCGCTGTAATTTAATGGCGGCACAGTAATTGACGGAATAAAGTACTAAAAAGAAACAGGTTAAAAAGGTTGCATTTGAAGCTGCAAAATATTATTTTACCTGGCTAACCCAACCTGATAGAAAGTTAAACCTTTATTGTTCACCTAAAATCATGGGCCAATGCTTGCGATACGAACCCGGATGGGATTGTGGCTGTTACTCCTCTTGGGAGTGCTGCAGGTGGGGTTGGCCAGTCCGATACCCCAGGATGATCTTCTGGCAACCGCCAAGGTTAGCTCGTTGAGTGAAATGCTCCAGGATGAAAATGTAGCTGGATATTTACAGCATTGGGCGCAACGGAAGACGAAATATCGCGATCAGGTCGCCTTTCTGCGTACCTTTTTCTACCGGACCCACCGGAAATACCTCAAACAATATGTTCCCTATTCATCGGTACAGCAAACCCTGGCGAATGGATCTTATGATTGCGTTTCCGGTTCAGCATTATTTGCTGCATTCCTGCAAGCGTTGGAGGTGCCATATGAAATCCGTGAGACCGGTTACCACGTATTTGTCATGGCCAGGCTGGATAATAAGTACCTGCTTCTGGAATCCACGGATCCAAGTGCAGGGTTTGTAGAAGACCAGCAGGCTATCATCCATCAGGTCCAGCAATACATCTTCGATGGCCTTGATGCCGCCATGGTATCCAAGCCGATTCACAACACCATTACACTGGAACAACTGGAGGGACTGATGTACTACAACCGGGCTTTGAATTATTTCCAGCTGCGTGACCGGGAATCAGCGGCATATTTTCTGGAACATGCTCTTGCCCGTTATGACTCTCCCCGCATCCGTGCCATGTCAGACTTATTAAAAGAGCACCCGGAACAAGTTGTAATTACGGAACGTTAGAACATCGGGTTTAGAGTCGGGGTGTGGCGTGATAAATACCTAAAAACACCATAAACAACTTGGTTACCAGGGGGATTTGAGGATCCATCTGATCATCAATGATCCAGTCTCGGGGATCTCCTTCGTATTCGGTATACAGCTGTAATGATCCAAAATCAAGCGGATCATTGAGCACCCAGTCTTCCGTCATATGATTCCACCGGGTCTGGAATATCCAGAGGCGGTAGTCATCCTGGATCTTCCACCGGGTGATGTCACCGGGCCAGAACCATCGAGCTGTCAGCAACGTATTGCCTGAACGGGCTTCCCAGAATCCCGGGTCCTCTACATAATGCATTTCAAAAGAGCCGGCTTCTTCACCTATCCGAAAGTCCCATTTCGTCCAGTCTCCCTGCATTGGCCAGCGCAAAGAGAGCGTTCCTTCGACGGACTCATCACTGGTGTAGACGACCCATTCGGCGTAGGAGTCATCCCATCTGGTATGAATGGACTGCAATTGCTGACCGA
Organism: Lewinellaceae bacterium; assembly: GCA_020636355.1. Lineage (GTDB taxonomy): Bacteria > Bacteroidota > Bacteroidia > Chitinophagales > Saprospiraceae > JAGQXC01. The sequence goes on from JACJYB010000009.1 coordinate 109,761, forward strand.
ATCCGGCTATCGCCGACCCAATCAGGACCAATAAGACAACAAAAGTTACTTTCATTTCAGAAAGGCAGATCGCCGAAGTCCTCAGCTTTTAATCCATCGTCGGTTGACCATCCGATCGGTGGCTCGGGATCTGAAAGATCAAACGAACTTTCAGCTTCTTTTGTTACTCCGGTGACGCGCCACGCATTGAGGTTGGTAAAGTATTTTCCATTCCATTCACGGCCGCGTAGATCAAAGAAGACCTCTACCTGCTGCCCTTCCTGAAATGGATCGATCACCGAACAGCGGTCCTGAGTCAATTGAAACTTCAGGTATTGGGGGTATTGTTCTTCCGTCAAGAGTACAAATTCCCGCGCCTGGAATGAAGCGGTTTTGGATTCGATATCAAATTTCTTATGCAATCTTCCTTTAATCTGAAATGTGTCGGCCATACCGGAATTGATTTTGTACCAAAGGTAGCAATCATTTGTTGTGTGGTGGAATTAGCCCATAAAAAACATCCTCTCAACAAGGGAGAGGATGTTCAAGCAGCCTAATCATTAATGAAGATTCTTGTATCTGACGAATGCTCAAATCAACCGTAAGATATCCGTCGGATTTTGACACACGATGGCTTTGCTACCACGCACGGCGATGGGTGCCTTTAAAATATCCGGGTTGTATTTGATGACCTTGATCCAGCTTTCGTCATCAAATTCCCTGCCTTTGATGTGTGTCCGGTAGTACGGATGAGCTTTATTAAGCAAATCCTTGGGGTCAATACCCAAAGATGTCAGAATAAACTGCCAGCTCATACCGGTGGAGGGAGCACTTCCAAAGGCAAAGGCCTTGATGTGCGGCGATAAGGATTGGGCATGAGCTACCGTCTTGCGGTCACCGGAAGAATCCGGATTGTAGTAAAGCAATATTTCTCTATGGCTGGTTTTCACAGAATATTATTTTGTAAATAATGCAATTAAGCATTCTTGGTATTAGCAATATAGCATAAATTAGAATATAAATCAAGAGGTGCTCAAAAATAATTGGGGGAAAATAGGAAGCATTTTCGGACCAGTGAGTCGAGCGGGACTTACGGGTAGATAGCCTATTTGTTAAAATAAGGCTAAATTGAGTACACTCCAGGAACGGAATCGTTTATTTATTGGTAATAGCTTTAATTTTAGAAAGAAACGGCTGGCTGAATATTGCCCGGTATTTACCGAAGCCGCATCATTTCGGAGTTAATCTGCTTCTATGAAACCATGGTGTACCATTGTCTTTAGCTTGCTTGTCCTTTCTGCCAGGGCTAGTGTTGATGTGCCTGCCGCTGCCATACAATACATCCAGCAACATGCAGATGTGTTCCATTCCCGGCCTGATGACGTCAAACAATTAAGAATTTCCAGCGCATCCCAAGGAGTCCGGGGTAATTTTTACCTCTATGTGCAACAGCAGTACCAGGATCTTGATATCTACAATGCACTGGCTACCATTGCATTCTCTGCGGATCGCAAGGTGGTCTACGCTACCGGCCGTTTGGTAGACTCTCTGGAGGAGCGCCTGGTTCTACCTACCGAACGAATAACACCTGGTCTGGCCATAACGAAGGTACTGGGTAGCTTGAAGGATATACCGGAAATCGTACTCACCGGCTCCAACAAAATGAAACTGTCCCTGGGCCAGGACTTGACCGATTCTCTTAGTATTCGCCTGGTGTGGTGGTCAGCAAGCCTGGGGCCAAATTTTGAATTGGCATTTGAAATTGTAGTGCCGAAAGCATCGGATGTGAGGCAATATTTGGTGCGCGCTGCTGATGGGGCCATACTGCAGGACAGATCGTTATTTGTAACGTGTGGGTTCGAAGGGGATTCACACGAGGAAGCTCCGGCTTTACCGTATAAAACGCAAGCGTGGTTTGGCCCGGAGAATGCTATGAACGTTTATAATGTTTATCCCCTGCCTGTTGAAAGTCCGGCGCACGGTACCCGGGCGGTAGTATCCAATCCGGCCGACCCCATTGCTTCACCTTATGGATGGCATGATACCGATGGTAAAGCAGGCGCTGAATTTGATGATACGGAAGGCAATAATGCGCGGGTGCAGGAAGACACGGATGGCGATGATTTGCTGGGGAAGACAGCGGATGGCGGGGAGAATCTCGTATTTGACTTCCTGCTGAATGAACAACGCGCACCTATTGATAACCTCGATGCCGTACTGACAAATTTGTTTTTTTGGGTAAATCTCAATCACGATTTGTTTTACCAGTACGGATTTAAAGAAACAGACGGAAACTTTCAACAAAACAACTATGGCCGCTCCGGGAAGGGAAATGACCCGGTATTTGCGGACGCTATGGATGGATCCGGACTAAACAATGCGCGATTTTACTCCCCGGAAGATGGCTCCGCGGGCAGAATGGAGATGTTTCTCTGGGGCACCAATGAAGCCAACCTGGAGATCAGCGGCCCGGACCAGCTTGCCGGTTCCCTGACCAGTGTGGAGTCCGACTTCAGTGCAAACAACAAGCTGGAAGATATTGGCCAGGTGGGCGGTCAGTTAGTCCTGCTTAAAGATGCACAGGGCGGAACCTATCTTGGGTGCCTGGGTACTGATCTAAGCAATGGAGCTGACTTTGCCGGCAAGATTGTACTCATCGAAAGAGGTACTTGTTTTTTTGTTGAAAAAGTCTTGCGGGCCCAGGAGCTGGGAGCCATTGCCGTAATTGTATTCAATAATGAATCCAATGAGCCCATTGTGATGGGCGGCAGCGATAGCCGGATTACCATCCCTGCTGTAATGATTTCCCGCTACGACGGCCTCAATCTCGTAAATGCCCTTTTAGCAGGGGATACCATCCAGGCGAATATATCCAAAGGTGCAGAAAACAAATACCTGGATTCCAGTCTGGATAATCTGATCATCACCCATGAATACGGTCACGGCGTATCCATACGGCTTACCGGTGGAGCGGCAGCAACCTCTTGCCTCGAAAATGAGGAGCAAATGGGCGAAGGCTGGAGCGATTATTTTGGGTTGCTATTTACCACCGACTGGAATGTTGCCCAACCGCAGGACAAAAGAGGTGTGGGAACGTGGCTTTCCAGGGAAAATACCGATGGGAGGGGGATCAGACCTTATCCCTATTCCTACGATTTATCGATTAACCCACTTAATTACAGCAATATTAATAACCTTGCAGTGCCTCATGGTGTAGGGACAGTATGGTGTTCGATGTTGTGGGATATGACCTGGGAAATTATCGGTACCGAAGGGGTAAGTAACGACTGGTACCACGGCGAAGGTGGTAACAATATAGCGCTGCAGCTGGTCATCGAAGCGTTGAAACTCCAACCTTGTCTGCCCGGCTTTGTCGATGGCAGGGATGCCATCATTCAGGCGGATGAACAATTGTACGGAGGAAAGCATCTTTACGCGATCTGGAAAGCATTTTCCAGACGAGGCTTGGGAGCAAACGCTCTGGAAAACTCACCATTTACGGTATTGGATGGTGTGGCCAACTACGATATGCCGGAAAATTTCAAAACGAAAATTGAATTATTAAACGCCCAGGACAGCATCCGGCAGGTCAATGTTACCTGGAGGACCATCGCTGAATTTGACAACGATCATTTCATCCTGGAGCGCAAAACCGGAGCTGGTAATTATTCGGAAATCGCCCAAATACCCGGGCTATTATTTGATGTTCAGGGACGTGACTTGCGGGTGGCGGACCCCAATATCCAGACAGGCAACCGGTACCGGTATCGCCTAAGTAGTGTTGACACCAGAGGTTTGTCCTCTGTTTTGGATTATACCGACGTCTACATAATTCCGGTAGATGGTCTGGTAGCCTATCCGAATCCCGTAAATAATGGCCGGATCAACATCAAAATTGCATCGGATATCCAGAGCCCGGTGGAAATAAATCTCTACGGAGTGGATGGGAAGCGCTATTTCCATCAGGAGTTTGCTGATCCTGAAGTTTTGTACACATCTTATCCGGTGGAAGTCAGGGGAATAAGTTCAGGTACTTATTTCATCCAGTTGATTTATGCGGACGAGGTGGTGTCCCGGAAAATTCAGGTGATACAATAGATTTGGAAAGTGGCCGGGAATCCATCAAGCGGAGATTGATGAGGTAGTATACATTACCAGCTCTCCGGAAAAAGAATGTTATGGTTTAGATTAACTATCTTTAATACAAGTCGGATCTTCCAATATGATTCGAATTATTCATATCACACTTTGGATTCTGCTTGCTACTGCAATCCATGCCAATGCCAGTGATGACCTCTCATCCAAAGCGATCGGCTATATTCGAAGTCATCCTGAGATCGTTCAGGCAGATCTCGGGGACCTGAAAGAGTTACGGATTGGTGGAAAAGCCAGTGGTCTAGCTGGACATCAATACATTTACGTTCAGCAGCAGAAAGACGGTGTTGATATTCACCAGGCTTCTGTTACGGTGTGTTTTGGTCCTGGTCAACAAGTTCTTTCAGTCCATGGCACCTTCGTTGCCCATCTGAACGAGAAGCTAAAAGACAAGGGGTATTATCTGTCTCCAGGTGACATCCTTTCCAGGTATCAAAGCACCTATCAACCGGGAATCGCAATAAATCAAAAGGTGTCAAGCAAAGCAGAATATGACCGGACTGCTGATCCCCGGAAAGTATGGTGGAATATTTCCCAAGATGAATACATTCTGGTCTACGAAATAATTATACATATCCCGAAGGATGTGCGGAAAATCATTTATGATGCCAGTACCGGCGAAATACTGGAAGATAAATCCCTGTATCAGGCTTGCCGGTTTGAAATTCCTGCTAGTGCGTCGCTGCCTGGCCCCAGTGAAAATAGCAGTGCATCTTCGGAATTCGGCGATCCGGTTAACAGCTACCGGGTGTTTCCATTGGGCAGTGAAAATCCGTCCCGGGGAGACCGGGTACTTTTATCTAATCCGTCAGATCCGGTTGCATCTCCTTACGGATGGCACGATACGGATGGAACGCCGGGTGCGGAATTTCTGACCACAAAAGGAAATAATGCGGAGGTCGCGGAAGACGAGGATGGGGACAACCTCCCTGGCCAGATGGCCGATGGAGGTGCGTCTCTGGAATTTGATTTTCCCATGGCAACCGACGCCACTCCTATGGCCAACCTGAATGCCTCCCTGACCAATACCTTCTATTGGATGAATATCAATCACGATGTGTTTTATCATTATGGATTTCAGGAAAGGGACGGCAATTTTCAAAGGAATAATTATGGTCAAGCAGGTTTGGCAAATGACCCGGTTCAGGTGGATGCACTGGACGGAGGCAATCTGAATAACGCCCGTTTCTATGCACCGGCTGATGGGGCACCCGGACGCCTCGAACTATTTTTATGGGGCGCCAATCGGGCAAATCTTATTCTAAACCGCAGGGGACAATCCCAAAAGCAAGTAACCAGCATTGAGTCCAATTTTGGGGCGCAAAATAAACTGCAACGGTTGGGTGGAATAACCGGCCCTTTGTCATTGGTGATAGATGGTGACGCAGGTACACATTGGGGATGCCCTGATGGGGGATTAACCACAGGATCGCAAATTTCCGGCAAAATTGCCGTTGTTCAAAAAGGTATGTGTCCGAACCTGGATAAAATATTGAATTTGCAGGAACAGGGGGCAACAGGAGTAATTGTGGTCAATGATATTCCCGGAGACCCCATTCTAATGAATGGCTCAGGTACCACCGTGGTCATTCCTGCCGTCATGATTTCGAAGGAGGATGGCAAATCGCTTATTAATGATCTGAAGAATGGCATAGAATATACAGCAAGGCTTTCGAATGGGCCGCAGGACCAATTTCGTGATCCCGGATTTGATAACGCCATCCTGACGCATGAGTTTGGCCATGGTATTTCTTCCCGATTGACTGGCGGGCCTGCCAACACCGACTGCTTGGACAACGAATTGCAGTTGAGTGAAGGCTGGAGCGATTACTTTGCGTTGATGCTCACTACGGACTGGAAAAGTGCCCGTGCGGAAGACCCCAGGACTATTGGAGCCTGGCTGCTTGCTCAAGACTCAACCGGATTAAGAAAGTACCCCTATTCGTATTCGAAAGGGGTCAATCTTCTATTATACGACGACCTGTATTTGATGGAAATACCGCATGGAGTCGGTGCATTATGGTGCTCCATGCTGTGGGATATGACCTGGAGTATCATCTGGCAGGAGGGCATCAGCCAGGATATCTACCTGGGCACGGGCGGCAATAACATTGCCTTGCGGCTGGTTATGGAAGGATTGAAGATCCAACCCTGCGGGGCTACTTTTACCGAAGCCAGGGATGCCATTTTGGATGCTGATGTTTATCTCTATGGTTCCCGCCATCACCAGGCCATCTGGTGGGCTTTTGCCCGCAGAGGATTGGGCGTTGGAGCTATTGCCTTGCGAGATTATTCCAGTTTTTATGAAGCCAGTCATGAGACTCCGTCGAACAGCGAAACTAAAATTGAGTTTCTTAAAGCAGTTGACAGTCTGGGTGTTGTCGTGGTTACCTGGAATACCATCCAGGAGTTTGACAACAAAATATTTGTGCTGGAAAAAAGAGAGCCCCTGACGAAGTATCGTGAAATTGCCCGTTTTCCGGGTCTTACACTGGACGTAAAAGGAAGGTCATTCCGATTTTTAGACGACCAGGTTGCGAAGGGAGGTTTTTATTCCTACCAACTGGGTTTATACGATATCCAAGATCAATGGAAGATCCTGGAAACAACTTCTGTACAATTATCTGATTACGATCAGCTGGCCTTATTTCCCAACCCGGTTATTTCCGGTCGGTTCATTGCCCGCCTGGGTCCGGCTGTGCACCAGGTTAAACAAATCAGGGTACTATCTGGAACGGGCACAGAGGTATTTGTTCAAGATTATTCGTCCGGCCAGGACCGGCAAATTGAAATTGCGCTACCACCGTTACCGGCCGGTATCTATTTAGTTCAATTGATAACCGACACAAAGTCACTGGTTAGGAAATTGCAAATACTGAATTGATCGCAGCTTCAAAGGTCCCGGCTTACTCTATTTTTAGCAACGGCAACCGGGTTCGATAATCGCCCTGGCTGATCAGAATCTGATAAAGTCCGGTTTTCCAATTCGATCCACCCAGATTTACGGTCTGTTCTGCGCCACCTGCTAGCTGTCCCTGGTCCACCGCGCGCCCCAGTACATCCACGATTTGGTAGTGGATGGGACGGTCATCCGCCGACTGAATGGTCAATGTTGATGCTGTTGTAAAAGGATTTGGGAATACCTGCGCTTGCAGGGGAGAGGAAGGATCATTCCAGTTAGCCAATGTAGTTAGTTGGCTGGTGGATGCCGAGGCTTCTGCTTCAATGCGGATCTCGGAGAAACCGGCACAACTGCCTCCCTGATTGGCGATCACGGTAATCAGCAAATACCGGGCGACGATTCCCTGTAGATCCGGGCCAGCCTGTCCTTCGTAAATGGATTTTCCCGTTGCCTTAGCCAGGGTGGTATTGCCAAATGTTTTCCACTCAGCGCCCGTGTCTGAATAATCGATTGCAATTTCCGCAAGGCCCCAGTCCAGATGAGCAGGGTCATTCAGATTCCAGAAATGGGTATTGAATAACATATGGGGAGCGCCGAAATCATAGAGTATCCAGTGTGATTCACCACGTATGCTGTTCGGGCTGGCAGACCTATCGCAAGAAATCCACCCGTCAAACCAGGTGGTGGAATGCCGGTCCGGGTAACATTGTCCATATCCCCGTACCGAAGACAAAGCAAAAATTGCAATCAATTCTAGCGTGTATACGATCGTTTTCATTCTTCCGTAGGTTTTAAATGGTTAAGAATCCCAGCGGAGCGCCGGTTCCGGAATAAAAATTTGAAAGATTGGGAAACAACGTGCCGAGTTCGCTGGAGGACACCCCAAACCACAAGGCCATTTCCGCAAAATACTGGTCCACGGAAGTGGATGGGATCAGCACGCCACCGCCGATTTCCAGATCGCTTTCCAATTCCAGCGAGGGATAGGTGCCGTAAACCTTGCCCCCTTTAACACCACCGCCCATCACCAGAACATTGCCTCCCCAGGCATGGTCGGTTCCATTTCCATTTGAAGTCAATGTTCTGCCAAATTCGGATATGGAGAAAGTGGTCACCTGATCGGTCATGTTCAATTCCTGCAAAGCAGCATAAAACTCACCCAGCGCTGTACTCAAAACCGGTAACATATCCTGTTGGCTTTGCAATACCTCGTCATGGTGATCCCAGCCACCATAATCGACAAAAAAGATTTGTCGCTGGACATTGAGCGTCTGCTGGACGGCAATGGTTCGGGCGATCATTTCAAAGCTCTTGCTCAGGTAGTTATCGGAAAAAGAGGTTCCTATGACAGATTGCGACAGCGCGCTTTCAAACTCGATGTGCGCATCCCGTGAATCACGAATGACATCAGCATAGGTCTTTTTGAAGATGTCCTGGTAATTGTATTCCAATAAGCTGTCGATGGCCTGCGTCCGCATCCGGTCGAATACATTCCATTCGTCTGTAACACCATACCCATAGATACCAACACTTCCATTGTACGGGTCGATGGCATATTCTATGGTGTTTTGACCGGACTGAAAAATATTGGTGCCGGACAAAGAGATATTCATGGAAATACGCTGATTGGTGTTCATATCGTGAATCATGTCCGCGATCTTTCCTCCCCAGCCTACGGAAGAACGTTCGTGTGGAAAACCGGTCTGCCATTGCTGGCTCTGATCCGAGTGACTGAATAACCCCAATGGGAGTAGTTTTTGCTGATACGAATTAAAATCTTCCTTGGTCGTTGGCTGAATCAGCGTTCCCACATTCGAAATGAATGCCAGATGATTGTCTTCAAATAATTGATGCACTGCGGTCATCGATGGGTGCACGCCTAGCTGCATGCTGTTATTGGTGCCTTTTAATGCAAGCAAATCCTCCTGAGGCAAAGCGAGGTTCGACCGGGTATTGGCGTAAACCTGGTAGGATGCATTATCCCTGGGTACCAGCATATTGAAGGAATCATTTCCTCCGGACTGCATCAAACAGACCAGCGCTTTATAATCGCCGGCAGCCGCTACGGCCGAATTGGCCATTGCCGCAGCATTAATGGCCTTCATATTGATGAGGGAATTGTAGAGTGTGGCATAACCCATAGCGCCACAGCCCAATTGCCCGATGAATTTTCTTCTGGAAATATTTTTCATAGTGTCGTTGGTGTTTCGATTATTTGAAAATGGCATAGTCCGGTGAGATAAGCAGAAGGTATAATGCCAGTCGAACCCGGTCATCGCGGTAGTCGCCGCGCTGGATGGGCTCCAAGGCCGATTTGATGATACTGCGGGTCCGGTCGGTCAGTTGTCCATGGGTGAAAAGGACGTCGAGCCGGTTGAGCAGTACTTCCGGATCACGAGCCAAAGGGGTTAGCTCATCGGTGTTCAGGACCACCCAGGGCTGGTCTTCCCAATTGGCCATTACATAATTGGACGCGGTCCAGTTGTTCACCTGGTTGATGTATCCTACACTGGTTTTGGTATTGTGTATCTGGAACTCCGGTGCAATCAAGCTCTGTTGGGCAATCGGTCCAATGGGTTGATAATCGGGAAGAAAAAAGTTAAAAACGCTGGGTGCGCCCAATGGCGCCTGGCCGGTTGCTTCCCAAAAGTCATAGCCGATGTTCCAGAATTTATTATCGTATTGTTCAAGCGGTAAAGCCTGACTGAATTGGGTGTAACGGATCAATGGTTCAACCAGTTTGCCGTGCGTAGGTGATTCCAGCGCAGCACAGGTGCGGGCTTCGGGATCCAGGAGTATGGCCCGGATCACCGCCTTCATGTCTCCGCGCTCGCCCTGACCATTATCGTTAAATGCTTGGGTGACCCGCGCCACGTAAGCCGGAGAAGGATTGGAGGTAACCATTCGCTGAATCAACTGCTTGCCTATAAATGGTCCAACATTGGGATGCATAAACAGGGTATGGATGGCTTCAGCGATGTCTGCCATGCCGGATTGTCCAGATGCGATGGTGTAATTGCCGACAATGATTTTTTCACCAGGCTCATGCCAATCTTCGTACATCCGCATGGGATGTGTCATATCGCCAACCCAGATGCCCAGCCCAAATTCCGCACCATCTACATATTCATTAGGGACTACGCCGGACAGGCCCAGGCCGGTAAAGACTTTAGCCAGGTTTTTGATGTCCTGCTGACCGTACGTGGGCATCCAATTTCCTGATCCGTCGGTTTTTCTGGAACCATCTTCATTGAGTTCATACAATCCGATGCTGAAAAGCTGCATGATCTCCCGAGCGAAATTTTCATCGGGGTGAATATTTTCTTCTTCGATGGTCTTGGGATTGTTTAGATGACTCAGGTAAAAGCCCATCGCCGGATGGAGGGCGACATCCATCAGGAGGTCTTCATAGTTGCCAAAAGCATTTTTATTGAAGAGATCGTAATAGCTGGCCAATCCATCGCCAAATCCGGAGAGATCCGAGTTCATTGAGATAACAAAGATTTCGCTTAATGCCAAAGCAACCCGTTCACGGACCTTCTGACTTTCACCACCGGTCATAAGATGATGCCAGTAACCATACTGAAAAGCAGACCAGTATGGCCGGTACCCCACGTCGCTGGAGTCACCCCCATTTGCTAGGAAATTTGTAACGATTTCCTGGTAAATGGACATGGTTACCGGTAAGACATAAGATGGTTGGGAGGCCAGTTGCTCGTCCAACCATTGCGCTGACCCTTCATCAGCGACTTTCTGGATTAGTTCCAGGTTTGCTCCCAGGGTTGCCTGTGCCAGAAACCGGGACGCATCCATTCTTGGGCCATCCAGACCGTCTCCACAGATGGTCTTATAACCATCAGCCGTCTGGGTCCAGTTCGGCGGTGTATAGGACGAACTGGTTAAAACCGTTATCCCGTTGCAGTTTCCGCCTCCCAGAGTAACGGTTTGAGCAAAAGCCGAAGCAATAAGTAGACTTAGGCTACAGAGTAATAACCAACGCATAAATTGAATTTTTAAGGATTGCCAGAGAATGCCGAAAGCAGTATGGAAATGGGGTTACAAATGAACAACGATGTACTTTAGGCTTGTAATATATAAACTAATAGAATTTGTTCGGTCAGCGATTACTTTTTCCATGCACTAAGGTACGGACGGTGCCAATTTATCGATATGCATCGGATAAAGAGCTTTAATGAGCTTCCTCGGCAGTAATAATGCGGCGGTGGTAATTGACCTGTCCGAGGTGATAGCTGAGGTGCGCCAGCAAATGGAGGAGAAAATAATGAATGTTCATCGGATAGCCGAAGACTTCCTGTGGATAGGTTTCCTCAAGCCTGGAAGGGTCCAAACCTGTCAGGGTGTCATGGACCGCCTTTTTGGTGGTATTGATTTCATCGAGCAACTCGGATTTGGAGCGTCCGGTAGCGCTGAACTCATAGGCGCGGTTACGGGTGTAAGGTATTTCACCCAGCTGTCTGCCTATAAATTCGCGCAAATTCCCACATAAGTGGATGGCCAAATTGCCACCCGGATTGATAATGCCGGGAATGATCTGCCAGAGCAGCTCGTCCGAGGGGTAGAGCGCTATTTCCTGAGCTAATTTTTCCAAATCACGCTGATATAGTGCACTGAGTTCTTTCATGATAGCGTATTTAATTCACGATTTATATCGAGTGGATGACGGCTTAAAAATAGGGTAATCGATATCCAAAAGCAACTTACGGTAAAAAACCAACCGTTAAGTTTAGTGCGTCAGGAAATGCGGATCTTTTTCACCCGCAGCAACCGGGAAAGGCAAACGGTTTTCTAACGGGGGTAGCAGGCAAGTGGCAAAAGCGGTGAAAGCACAAGGCGGATTGTAAGCCCGGTTGAAATCCAGAACGACTTGGTTGTCATCCTTGGGTCTTTTGGTATATAAATAGCGACCGCCACCATACGTATCCATACCACTGGTCTCATCGTAAAAGAGCAGGAATAATTCGTCAGGGCCTCCGTCCAGTACGATCAATTCGTAAACATTCCCCTGATAGTTAAAACTAAGGTAACCGGGGCTGGAATTCTCCACGATCATATCCAGGGCATTGGGTAGAGGTATCGTCCGTGCGGTGTCGTAGGGGTGAAAAGTGGCTTGCAATCGCCAGTGCGAATCAATCGGGAAATAGGGGATTTTCTTAAGCGTTTTACGCGCAGGGTGTTCGGTATCCCGGATCCGTACGAGGTAGTGCCCTCCACGGTTGATTAAAAACCACTGATAGGAATCGTAGGCACAAACATATGACGTATCGGCAGGCTCAAGGCGGATATCCTGGACACCGGATCCGTTCACCATTACATCAATACCAGGGTTGATGTGCATATCTACCTGTTCACGATTCACGGTTATCGTACCCATCTCGGGAGGAGTACCTGCCGGAAACCGGACAGGACAAAGGGAGTCGGAACCAAAACATTGCGTTCCTTCTTCAAGGGGGTAGAGGCCCACCAGGGTGACCCATCCATCAGGTTTGGTTAGCGCGGTCAGGCGTTCACCTTGCCACTGGACGATCGTAGCTTCATAAGACATGGATTCGCTTGTGCAACCGGCGGTGAGCATTGCAATCCAAAGGAATACGGAAGCCATAATGGCAGCGCGAAGCATGAAGTGTCATTATTTGGAAAAGATAGGAATTTCGGCCTGTGCATCAAATGAATACTTAATCTTTGGCCGATAAAATTTTAGGATTAAAGGCTAATTCCCGAAAATGCGATTGCGGCAGGAATGAATTGTTATTGCAATTGAAAATTCATCGCACTGATGCGGACGGCATCTTTTGCATCGCGCATGTATTCGACCACCCTGAATGTAACGGAGTCCTGCAGTTCCATTTTGATCTGTTCGGGCAATGGATCTTTATTTTCCTTGTTTTCAAAAACCATTTGGCGGGTATCAATGGTCTTGGCTTTCAGAAAAATACTATCACCCTCCGGGGTTAAGGAAATCCAATACAAATCATCCTTGCGCTCTTTGATCCAGATGTCCTGGTCCGGTAAAGCGTTACCGTGAAAGTCCTGACGTTTGGCGTGACATTCCCAATAGTTTCGCCGGGGGTGATCCCAATGCGCCTGGATAATGGCTTCGCCGCTCTCTGTATTCCAGTCGCCTGATAACCAATGCGTGAGTACCTGGGGTGTGGCTTGATCCTGCGTGGTATTTTGTTCCTGTGAACAGGCGATAAACAGGAGCAATCCGGTTACAATTAAGATCCGGTACATATTTATTTTTGCTGCAAGTTATTCGATTTCCAGGGAATTAATAGTCCCGGAGCGAAAAGGTAATGGGTGTAAAGCAGCACGCTATCGGGTGAAATAACGGAATTCGCATCCTTTCTGTCAGACCATAGTACCATGTGATACCATTCATTATCTGCCCCCGGAGGTCTTGAGCATTTTTACGACCTGGGTAGCTTGCTCGCCATAGATCCTCAAAAAATAAATTCCATTGGTGAGCAGACGCATATCCAACCGGGAGCCATCCAGTTGCCGCCTCAACAGCAAGCGCCCCTCCTGAGATATAACATCCACAAAGGTCCCTTCCGGAATTCCAGAGACGGTGATTGATTCGCCGAATGGATTGGGATAGACCCGGATGCTTTGTTCCCATGCAGGACGGGCTGTGACCTGTTCGGTGGTGCACTGGCAAAGGTCAGGATCCAATTTCAAACCAGGTCGACAGCGTTGGGAACCCAGTACCGGAATCAGTTGCACCGTGTAGGTAAATTCGCGCAGCACTCCCCCGATCTTGACTTCGGAGACAGTTACGGTAATGGGCTCATCATAGGGCCCGGTCTGCCAGTCCAAAGGTATTTCCGGTTCCCACACGATGGTATTATCCCCATAGCCATTGGTTACGGGTAATATTTTTAAAGGTATGTCCTGATGAAAAGCATCGGTCATCTTAATGGTGGCCTGTGAGAAGTTGGCATTCGGTTTACTGAAGCTCCAGCGATTATAAACCAGCGGTTTGGGAAAAAAACCCTGGGAGGGATAAGCGATGAATTCGACTTCCGGGTCCGGGTTTTTTGGCCCGATCACCCACAAGGCCTGGGTACTTTTGGTGGAACCCATTCCAAATGATTTGGCACGGCTGTATAGAATCCAGCGGCGGTGGCCTACCGCTTCATTATTGGATCCATTGTCCTGGATGTAAGCCCGAATGGACTCCGAGCTTTGCGTTCCGAACGCGAGATTGGATTTTCGTGCTGCATCGTATCCGTCCTGCGTCCAGCATTTCCACGTTTTGGGCGGGTCATGGCTTAAGTCATGATTGGCCAGCATCATAACAGCAGCCTGCTGTGCTTTGTCACTCATCACCTCATCCCAGCGAATGCTATCAGGAAGACCAACCAGCCTCCGGTAATAATTGATGCGCTGCAGGGTTCTTTCGTAGGCCATGGAAGATATGGTCCCAGGTTGGCATATTGTATCCATTACGGATCCGGTCCAGTTCAATTCCGTCAGGTTTACTTGCGACCCGATGAAATTATCCTGGTAATCGATTAGGGTCGCATCGCGCAGACATTGTGCAATGATCGTATTCCAACCACTTAAAAGGGTGAGCAAGAGTAGGTAACGTGTTATCATCCTGGTCGTATTCGTCTGAGGTTCTTCCAACAAGGATTATGCCACTGATCCTGGCACACCGATCCGGGAACTCCATTTTAACAGCCCGGGGTTAGTGATCGTTGTATCGTCCTGAAAACCGGACCATTGCATGTTTTTTTAACATTCTAAAACTTTTACCACAACCGATGCGTCTTATTGCTGACTGATGAATTGAAAACCACGAGGTGAGAATCAGACAAGATTTACAAACTGAAAATTGGGTTTTACGGTATCAAGCAGGAGATGAAAAAGCTCTGGGTTTACTGATGGATCATTGGCAACAGCGGATTTACAATCTGGCGTACAAAATGATTGGTGATGAAGCTGTCGCAAAAGATATTCTTCAGAAGACCTTTATCAAAGTATACCAACACCTGCACAAGCTGGAGGAGGCTGACAAGTTTCGCCCCTGGGTGTATAAGATTGCTGTAAACTTTTGTAACAGTGAGTTACGTAAGACAAAACGGACAGAGTCGCTGACGGAAGTTCATGCCGGCATGGTGAGTTCATCCATAACCAGCGAACATCGCGTCGAACAAAATGAATTGAAGGATTTGATCTGGCAGACGTTGGGGCAAATCCCAGAAGAACAGAAGGCTGTAATCATCATGAAGGAATATGAGGGATTTAAATTTCAGGAGATAGCCGACATTCTGGATATCTCAATCAATACGGCAAAATCCCGCCTTTATTATGGTTTACGCTCTATGAAGAAATTATTAAGTGAGAATCCACATACCAAAGCATATTATTATGAATATCAATAACCGCCAGGAGAAATTAATCGACTACCTGTATGATGAAATGAACAAGGAAGATCGGGCGGCCTTTGAAATGGAATTGCAGGCAGATGCTTCCCTGCAAAAGGAGCTGCAACAAATGAAGCAAGTTCGCAGCCATTTGCAATCCATACCGGATGTTGATTTGCGGGAGCCATTGGTCATACCGGCCACTACGCCGCCTGCTGCCACGCACCGGCTTCGCTGGCTTAAGCCGTTTTACGGTGTTGCTGCGTCCATTGCGGCATTGTTGCTGCTCGGTGCCTGGACGGGATTGCATGTAGAAGCAGGCAAAGGGGAACTGGTACTGGCTTTTGGTAAGTCAGTACATACCCAGGCTATTCCAAATGAAGCATCCATTACGCCGGAAATCCAGAAATACCTGGATCAGTATTTACAGGCCAATACGGTCCAGGTTAAATCGCTGGTTAACTCCGCCGAATCAAAGATGCAGGACTGGCTCAGCCAGCAACAAAATTCTTTTGAACAGGTGGTATCCGATAAATACCTGGTTCAGTCCAGGCCAATGACTTCCGGCACCTTTGTCACGATGGAAGGCTTGCATTCACTGATGCAGAAACAGAATAAAGAAATTGAAGCCAAACTCGACTTTTTTGCCGAGAACTTCTTCCAATATCTCCAAGCTACCCAACAACAAAATCAACAGCTGTTACGCGCCGGATTGCGGGAACTGGCCCAAACCATGCAGGAGCAAAACCTGCTGGATCCCCGCTATTCTAATCAAACTCAACAGGTTAATCAAAATTACGAATGATGAAAAAAGTAAGCATAACACTGCTCTTTATGCTGACCGGGTTCCTGGCGACCTACGGTCAATCGGACGAAAGCCGCATGGATCGCGACATCAATGTCTGTGAAGATATCTTGCGGAGTCTCATGCGCCAGGAATTTCAGCAAGGTTACCGATTCGGCGGTTACACCGGAACAGAAGCCGAATATATTGAAAATGAAGGAGTCATCTTCCGGGTCAGACCGGATAATATGCTGTGGGATGGCCGGGGTATCTACGGCGTCAGCAGCAACCTCAAAGATGCTACCATCACGATTCAGCGGGCTATCGGCGATGCGGTCGATGACGAACAGATCCGCGAGAAGGCAGAAGCCAGAAGGGATAAAATGAATGAAGAGCAGCAGGAGAAAATGGAAGGCATACTGGATCGATACCAGCAGGTTGCTACCAATTTTCTGGCTGATTATGCGCATCTGCTATCCCAGCTTAAGGACAACGAAGAGGTGATCGTTCAAATCAAATTAAATCGCATGGGAGGATTTCTCGTGTCCACCACGGGCTGTGAGGATTGTCCGGCAGCAGTGGCATATGCCCCTCAGGATGGCTCGGATGAAAGCATGGATCAGATCAATGTATCCGTACCGATGGCCGAGATCAATAAGTACCATCAGGAGAAAATTTCCCTGGACGCATTTGAAGAGGAGATTCATGTAGAGCGGGTCACCCGTAATACGGCTCGTGATGCCAATATGGAGATTTTTGCTTCTGCCCTGGATAAGTTATTTGATCAACGGATGTCCAAAACGTACTTCATTTCCAGTCCTTCCGTGAGCTACGAGCGATTGAGCAATCTGGGTGCTATTTTTAACGTAAAGGTGTATTCCTCAAACATCAATGGAAAGGATTCGTATTCCATGCCTACCCAGGGTACCGATGATATGACCAAGGAAGAGCGCAATGCCAAGGTTAAAAGTTTGTATCCTGAGTTCATTGATGCGATGAAGGACGCCCTGGTTGACTATGGGAGGATCATCAATTCACTCGAAGAAGATGATGCGGTGGTTATCCGGATACGCATGACAGAATGTGAAGGATGTGGTTTGCCCGAAAAAGTCGAATTGTCCGTAAAAATGAGTGACCTGAAAGGTTACGATATGCAGAAACTAACCCGGGAAGCGGTAAAAGGTAAAATCAAGGTCAAAGAATCGGATCAATAATTTGCGGGAATCCAGATTCGACCGTTTAAAAGCTAAAAGCAGAATGCCCTGGATACCATCCAGGGCATTTTTTTGCCTGGTCCAGTCCTTTGACCAATCATTGTCAGCGCATTATCGATAGGATGGCTGATGGTGAAACAGTCATTCCGGAATGGATGCCTGGCTTGTTGTTCTATCTTTATTTGAAGGTTTCCCAAAGTACCGGATAATCAAAATACAGACCATCTGAGGCCCGCAGTGCTGCAACCACGATGAAATAAAGCATTCCAAAATAATAGCCAATACCCGTAAGGATCAACAGCGGGATAACAATTTTAATACCGGAGGCAATGGCTATCACCTGTAACAGTACCGCCAGAACCAATCCTACCGTCCAGCTGATGTGAAAATTCAAAACTTCACGGCCTTGTTGGTCCAGATAAGCTGAGCGGTCCCGCTTACTACTCCAGATAATCAGTGGCCCCAATATGTTTCCAAATGGAATGATATGCATGGCAAGGGCGGACAGATGTAATGCAATTCCCCAGTCGCGTTCCTCTCTGGTCAATTCGGTGATCATGTTTTTTTATTGAAAATTATCCGGAAGGAGCATGCGGTGCCAATTCCATTCGATGGAACCAAGGAGGATATCGACGGGATGTGTAATTGTACGGTAAAAATGTCGGGCTAAATCCGGTTTAAGGCCTACCGCCGATTATTTGTTCAGGGCATCCAGATTTCTGCGTATTCCGGCATAGCCGGGTCTTTTGAGCGGCGATTTGTCGAATTCCTTGACGAATATCTCCTCGGTCATTTCCAGCCATTCATTTTTATTCCAGTCGAACCAATGCCCATGCGGTGTAAATGCCGGTTCATGATGTGGCGTGGCAAACCGGTTCCAAGGACATACTTGCTGGCAGATGTCGCAGCCAAAAACCCAGTTTTCCATTTTACCGTGATATGGTTCCGGGAGCTGTTCTTCTTTCAATTCAATGGTGAGGTAGGAGATGCATTTACTGCCATCCATGAGGTAGCCTTCCTCAGCAATGGCACCGGTGGGGCAGGCATCGATGCACTTCCGGCAGGTGCCGCAATGATCCCGGACCGGTTCGTCAGGTTCCAGTTCCAGATCAATAATCAATTCGGCCAGGAAAAAATAAGATCCGATGCGTGGATGGATGAGCAGGGTGTTTTTTCCGATCCACCCTAATCCGGCGCGCTGCGCCCAGTCGCGTTCCAGGACAGGAGCAGAATCTACAAAGCAACGACCGGTGACAGGACCATATTGATGGCGGATGGAGTCGAGCAGCTCTTTTAGTTTCTTTTTCAGCAGGCCATGATAATCTTCCCCATAAGCATATTTAGCCACCTGAGGTGCTTCGCGGTTTTGTTGGACTTCACCCGGGTAATAGTTGTAGGCCAGACATACGACCGATTTGGCGCCGGGTACCAATACGGTGGGATCGACGCGCTTTTCAAAGTGATTTGCCATCCACTGCATCGTGCCTTGGTAACCCAGGTTCAGCCATTGTTGCAAACGCTCCGCTTCCCGGTCCAGCCTTTCTGCGCGGGCAATACCAACCAATAGGAATCCGGCTTCCTGGGCGAGTGATTTGACGATGTTGGAATTGTTAGTTATAAATTTTGAATTATGAGTTATGCTTTTTCGTGGTAATGATTGCAGAACGTATCATTTTCAGTATTCCTTTTGCCATTGATTCCACAGGTTGATAATGTTAACTACAAATTCAAAACTTTAAAAAATTATTGCACCCTTTCTCTCACTCATAACTCACAAAATCTGCAGTTTCGCAAACTTCAGCATGATCCTGCGTTCCGGGTTATCAACCTGAGGGAAAACGATGGTTGCTACGCGTTTATCCCGTTCGCCATCGACCCGCTGGACTTCTCCTTCACCAAACTTTAAATGGAGAACCTTCATACCCGCTTGAATCTCATTCGGATCGGCTGCTTTAAACGATGCCGGGTCTATTTTTGGTGTAAATGCCGGCTTGGGTGGTTTCGGAAGGAGTCCACCGAGCACTTTGGGTTCCGGAAATCCCTGTTGCTGCCCGCGCCCGGTGGTCCCGGCGTCCAGGACTTCTTCATCCAGCTCGTCCAGGAAGCGGCTGGGATCATTAAAACGCATTTGTCCAAACTGGTAGCGGCTATTGGCGAATGACAGGGTGAGCATCTCTTTGGCACGGGTCACGGCCACATAAAAAAGGCGCCGCTCTTCTTCAATTTGCTCGGGTGAAGAAAGTGACATAAACGAGGGGAATAAATTCTCTTCCAGGCCTACCACAAAAACAGCGCGAAATTCAAGTCCTTTGGCGGCATGGACCGACATCAGCGATACGTATTCGGTCTGCTTGGTATCCTCATCCATATCGGTCAGCAGGGAAATCTGCTGGAGGTATGCGGCCAGCGACTTATCCTGTACATCCTGACCTTCGATGACCTCGTCGTTTTCCACAAATTCCTGCACGCCGTCCAGCAGGGCATTCACGTTTTCCAGCCGTGCCAGGCCTTCGATGGAGTTTTCGGCTTTCAGATGGCCCATTATTCCTGACGTCTTGGACAAATGCGCCGTTACTTCATAAGCATTATGAGAGGCGGTCATCCGGTTAGCTTCCAGGACGATCCGCGCAAAATCCTTTAGTGCAGTTGCGGTCCGGGCACCCAGCTCGATGCGCTGCATGGCCTCCCAATAAGATATTTCCTGCGTATTAGCCAGATTGGCGATGGCATCAAAAGAAGACTGGCCTATACCGCGCTTGGGATAATTGATGACCCGCCGGAAGGCTTCGTCATCATTGGGATTGATGGCCAGTCGCAGGTAGGCGATCATGTCCTTGACCTCTTTTCGCTGGTAAAAACTCAATCCGCCGAAGATCCGGTAAGGAATGTTATAACGCCGCAGATACTCTTCAAATACACGGCTTTGCGCATTTGTCCGGTACAGGATCGCAATCTCGTGACTGGGCAGGTTGTGCCGGTTTTTGTATTCGACAATGGTGTCGGCAACCCGCCTGCCTTCTTCCGTGTCGGACATCGCCTTGATCACCTGGATTTTCTGGCCGCCATCGTGCTCGGTCCACAAATCCTTGGTAATCTGTTTTTTATTGTGGGTGATGATCTTATTGGCGGCTTTGACAATGAATTGTGTGGAGCGGTAATTCTGTTCCAGTTTGTACACCGACAGTTCCGGGTAGTCTTCCTGGTAATCGAAGATGTTCTGAAGGGTTGCGCCACGAAAAGCGTAGATGCTTTGCGCATCATCGCCTACAACGCAGATATTGCGTGAACTGCCTTCGTAATCGGTCAGTAATTTCAGGATGGAGTATTGCAGATAGTTCGTGTCCTGGAACTCATCCACCAGAATATACTGAAATTGCTGCTGGTATTTTTGGCGGACATTATCCTTGTTCAGGTAAAGCAATTTAAACAGCTGGTAGAGCAGGTCATCAAAATCCATGGCGCCGGCCCGGTGGCATCGGGCGACGTATTTCTCATAAATTTTATGCAGCATGGGCATGCGGTTCTGCCGGTCCTGCTCCATCAATTCGGGGGACTTGGCATAAACGATGGGCGAAATGACGTTGGATTTTGCGCTGGAGATCCGTGTCCGCACAGCGCCGACATTATAAGCATTGCGATCCAGTTCCATTTCTTTGATGATCGATGCGATCAGGCTCTTGGTATCGTCGGTGTCGTAGATGGTAAAATTGGAAGAGTACCCTATTTTCTCTGCTTCCACACGCAAGATGCGGGCAAAAATGGAGTGAAAAGTCCCCGCCCAGATGTATTGAGCCTTGCGACCTACAACCCCCTCGATCCTTTCTTTCATCTCCTTAGCTGCCTTATTGGTGAAAGTCAACGAAAGAATCTGCCAGGGAGGGATGCCGCTATCGATCAGGTAGGCAATGCGGTAGGTGAGTACACGGGTTTTTCCACTTCCGGGGCCGGCAATCACCATCACCGGGCCATCGATGTGGGTGACGGCCTGACGTTGTACCTCATTCAATTCATTCAGGTAGTCCAATCTTCTGCTTTCGGTCATGGGTGCAAAGATAAAGAAGATGCATATATGTAAGGGGAGGGTGGGGAAATGTTGAATGTTGAATGTTGAATGTTGAGCCCACTCCGGAAAGTCAATTTCAATAAACCTAATGTCATTTCGACTGTAGGCGAAGAATGAGACGAAACGGAGAAATCTAAATAATTTTGATTTTTAGATATTTATATATTTCATATTTTCAAATAGATCTCTCCGCTCGACGTTTTAAGGCGTCTCGGTCGACCTGCCCGTCCGTTCAGGCGGGGATGACATCAGGTTTTTCGCTTTTCCGGAGTGCACTCAATGGTGAATGGTGAATAGGGGTTGGGGAAATCAAGGGCGACGGTCAGCACGAGCGCGGAGAGGCATCGACCACGTTTAGCCTGTCAAAAAAGCAATGGTCACCCCGATCTGAGTCGGGGAGGGAAATCAGTTGATCATTCCGGTGCCATTGCGGTATAAGACTCCGGGTGGAATCGTGGCGTGCAAATGCAAAGAAAACGCAGATCGGAAATGCCGGTATTCGTGATCTGCTGCGCCTGGCCGGCTGGAATCAGGACGACATCACCGGCCGCCACCAGGTGTTCCATTCCATTGATGTTAACCCGGCCCAGACCTTCCAGAATGTAGTAAGCTTCGACTACATCAAGACCATGCAACTCGGTAGTCACGCCGGGTTCAACGCGAGCTTGGGCAATGGAAAGGTTATCCCGTTCAGGCGTATTCATAATTTCAAGGATGTGGCATTGTTCGCGGGTGAAAAATTCGCCCCGGTCATCCGCTCTAAAAAGTACAGACATATGGATTTAATTTAAGTTATGGGTTGCCAGGACCGACCGCTCCCATTCGGCGAGCAGTTGATGGCGAAGACCATCCCGGAATGCGATTATAGGTAGATCTTGCCGCAACCTCATCCTATCCGTATTCGGTTGATCCGGTCCCCAACAACAAAAGACTTCATTTGCGCTTCCAATTCCCCGAATTGATCCGGGGCAACCGATTTTGCAATTTGACCGTCCTGAAGCAGGTAAATGAAGTCACAACTTTCCTGAAGGGTAGCAAAAATGTGGGAAGAGATCAGTACCGTTTTTTTCAACGACTGCAATTTCCGGATTAACTCAAGGATGATCATATTGCTGTGGATATCGACCCCGTTGAATGGTTCATCCAGGATAAACAGATCATTTTGCTGTAGGAGAATGCCCATCAGGGCCAGCTTTTTCTTCATTCCGGTAGAATAGGTGTCTGCGTATTGATCAAGTGGCAGGTCAAAGATATTCTGTTCTTCAAAAGCTTCCTCACGGATGCCACGGGCGATGCATACTAATTTCAGAAATTCCCACCCGGTGATCCGGGAAAGGTATTCGGGATTGGTCGGTAAAAATCCAGTATGATCTTTTAGCACCGGATAAGGGCTTTGAATGGTTCCGGCATACGACTCCAGGCCGGCAATGCAGCGGAACAAAGTAGTTTTGCCAGATCCGTTTTCGCCTACGATACCATAAATTCTGCCTGGTTCAAAGGTGAGATTGATCCGCTTCAATACCTGATGATTTCCAAAGGATTTACTGAGTTCCAGAACGCTGATCATGATAAATAGGGAGTTATTTGTCGAATTGCCTGACGATAAAATACCGGAACCATAAACAGTAACATGGGCGGAAACCATAAGCTCAGGCCAACCAATAGTCCCTGTGGTATGCTCATCTCGTGTGGATATGCAGAATATTTCGCCAGGATCAAGAATGCCAGGAAGACGAATCCCAGGGCTAGTATTCCGGAGCTGACCCAGATTGAATCCGTAAACGCGATGCAAATCGCCATCCAAACCGGCAGGCATAGGATGCTCAGTCCAATCCAGGCAGTACGGATCTTATGCTTTAAAAAGGCTTTTGGCGTCAAGGCATGGATCCAGACATAATAGACCTTCTCAGGGTAGGCATAAAAAGACATTACGGTAAGGGCAATCAGGATCATGGCGGAGAGGGACAATCCGTAATTATGGACTTGTATCCCTTTAACCAATAAAAAAATGATGATAACAGGCATCCACCAGGCTTTCCGGATTCCTGCCGGTAACTCAAATGGAAACCGTTTGAACGGGGTGGGGATGATAAATCCTATCCGGTCAGGTGATCGCATAAATACCAGTACCGGTGCACTTATGATAAAAAATGCTGCAAAATAGATATGGCGCTGACCAAGTAGGAACAATGCGAATGGAAGTGCAGCAAGTCCATTTTCCAGGAGCCTTATCCTCTGCAAGGTAGCCGCTGGAAATATCCACCTCAATTGTTCCACCCGGTGCTTATTGCCAAGCTGTGAGATGACAAGCAATCCAATAGCCATGAATATCCAGGCAGCCCAATCGACCCGGTAGAACAGATAATAAGAACCGGCAAGAAATCCCGCCAGGATCAACAATATGCCGATAGCAGGATGTACCCCTGAAGCGACCAGCAGACGTTTGAACCGGACAAACTGCAATTGAAAGTAATATTCCATAAAAGCCAGTAAGCGAACGCACGGGTAAATATAACTGCTTCCCGGGCATCCTGATCGCCAGTACCTTGGGAATTGCCGGGTGCTTCTGATGATTTGCAGTTTTATCCGGGGAGATGGGAAATCAAGAAAAGGATGGAATCAAATCCAATTGGAGTCAATAAGAAAGAAAATGAGTGGTAATATCCACCAGTTAACTAAAGTCAATGCCCTACCTTTAAGCATCCCCGGAATTTTCACCAAAACAATTAAAAATGACGGACTTACCGCCAAAGACATTAAAAACTTATGCTTCCATAGCGGGTATTTCATTACTGATCATGACGGTCGCAGCCATCTTTGCCGTGGGATGGTTATCAAAAGCAGAGACCGAAATTCCGAATGATACGGTAAGCTGGTCACTGCGTGGAAGCATTGGCGCCTGGTTACTGATACTGATCACGGATGTGCTGGTGGCCTGGGCCCTGTATGTCCTGCTGCGACCGGTAGATCGTTTCTGGTCACTGCTGTCGGGGTGGCTGCGAATGCTCTATGCAGGCATTCTCGGCATGGCCATTGTCTTTTTGTTGCTAGCAAAACAGTCCGGCCTCGAATCGACGGAAACGGCGTTAACACATATTGGTACTTTCCGGGATGTCTGGTCCTTTGGTTTGATCCTTTTTGGCTTCCATTTACTGATTCTGGGACCATTGTGTGTTAAATCGGAATATGTTCCCAAATGGATCGGTTATTTGATAACACTTGCCGGTGTGGGATATGTGATCATACACCTGGGGAATACACTCGTGCCTGATTTTTCCGGGATCAGAAAGATCCTGGAAATGATTTTCATGTTGCCCATGATCGTGGGTGAGGTAGGATTGGCAATATGGTTATTGGTACGCAGAAACCGGCTTCCTGAACTGGTATTAGTCGGACAATAATTTGATGGGTAGATGGATTTGCAAGTCATTCCAACATATTACCAAATCCGGAAAACCTGAGGTGAGGTGTCTGATTGATGGCTCCCTCACCCCGGTTGGCATCATCGTTTTGCCCAGTATAAATTTCCTTGATTGTTATTGGGTGACAGGACCTGGTGCAATACGTCCACAAGGTCAAGCGGATTGCCATTGGAAGCTATCTCTACCGGCCGTGTGCTGGTAAAAAACAAATAATTGCCATTTGACGCTACATAGGGACAATAGTCCAGTTGTGCTGAGTTAAAGTTTAACCGTCCGGCAGGTTGCCACGTACCATTGGCACCTTTCCGGCTGATGTACAGATCACCGCCTCCGATGGCATCAGATCTTCCATCGCTGGAAAAGTAGATGAATTGCTCATCCGGATCAATGAAAGCATTGTATTCTCCCCGGATGGAATTGATGGCCACCGGCAGGGATTCCGGGGTATTATACTGGCCATTTACGAAAGAAGACATCCAGATATCCTCACCACCCTTGCCTCCGCCACGCTCCGACGTAAAGTAAAGGTTACCATTTTTGGCAATCGATGGGTAAAATTCATTGCCGGGCGAATTGATCCCTCCTCCAACAAGTTTTGGTTCACCCCAGCTTCCTCCCTGCGGACGATCTACAAACCAGATGTCAAAATCTTTGGCAGTCCCGGTCAGACTGCGGTTGGAGGCGAAGAACAGCGTGTTTCCATCGGCGGATAAAGCCGGTTCCAGATCAGCCTGTCCGCTGGAGAAAGGCACCGGTTTGATCAGCGACCAGTACCCATTTGTGTAGCGGGTGTAGACGATGATGGACCTTGTTGCAGTATACTGCAGGGTAAAATATAGTTCTGTGCCGTCCGGTGAGATGGCAAAATCCCGTTCGTTGTATGGCGCGTCGAGATTAGATACGGAGCGAACAACCGGGGAGCAAGTGAGTTCGGTGTTTCCTGATTATAGAAGGCCCATTGCCCGTTCACATCGAAACTGCAGAGGGAAAGCAGCAACAGGAGAAATGGTTTTAGATTCAATCGCATGGTTCAGGATTTGGTAAATGAAAGGGTAGCGACCAGTTCAGTTGTCAGTAGTTTGGCTTCATCCAGTTCTTTCCCTGGCGTAAAAACTCCAGATTAAGCGCGGTCAATGACAGCTTTCCAGCCTCAGACAGCTTGGCCTGGTTACCCGGGATACGAAGCGCTTCCAGGACCAGCTGTTGGTCATCCAGCTGGAGTATTGCATAGCTTAACGTATTACCCTGAGCATCGGTGGTGGTTAAAAGTTGGAAATCCTCACTGAGGTGGTAGGTTCCCTGCTGCCGGCTATTCGATGCACCATATTCGTAATAGCCATCTTCCAGTCGCATCGTCTGGTTCCTGACGGGCAGTTCAGCCATATCTTGCCCGGCAATAATGGTCATCGTCGACAGCTGCCAGATGCCCTGGACGAGGCTGGCAGGTGATTGGCTATCCTTTTGCATTGAACGGAAAGCAGGACAGAAAGTACAAACCACAAAACCGGTATTTTCATTCTGGTAAATTGTGGTGTATAGCTAGGGATTCCTTTTGACAGGCAGATTAAAAGTGTACCAAATTGAAAGGAAAGGGTACCAATACATCAATTACAGCCTGAATTTTCAGACTAACCGGGAGGTCTGGTCAGTGAGGGAAGTGGTTCAGGAATTCATTCTTGTAAGTGGCACCAATGGGGATCACTTTGTCGTTGCTCAGTGTGACGAATTTGTGGTTATACGATTTAATGTGATCCTTAGAAATAATAAATGATTTATGGATCCGGATCAGTTGAGCAGGCAGGCCGGGCTCAAAATTTCCAATATTCAATTTGGTGACAACTGTTTGGTCCGTGGTGACAATTCTAATGTATTGTCGCAGGCTTTCCACGTAAATTATATCGTGAAAATTGATCCGTGTCATCGTCCGGTTGGTTGGTACAAAATGTGATCTGGCGAGGTGATTTCCTGGTTTAATCCGGTGGCCTCGGCAGATCTTGGTTTTAATTTATTGATGGCCTTCATAAAACGCACCAGCTCAATGGGCTTCAATAAATAATCCACAACGTTTAATTCAAATCCTTCCAGGGCATATTGGTGATAGGCCGAGGTCACGATGATCTGTGGCGGATCTGGCAATGTTTTGAGGAAATCGAAACCTTTTATTTTAGGCAAATGCAAATCAAGGAAGATGACGTCAATGGATTCATTTTGTAAATAGTCTGCGGCAATGAATGCATTTTCACAGACAGCGACCAGATGCAAATAATTTATTTGTGCCAGGTATTCTGTAAGCAACTCGGCAGCCAGTGGTTCATCTTCAAGGATGAGACAGTTTAGTTGATGCATAAGAGTTCAGATTTATGCGCAGGAATACAGAAAACTGCTGATCCTGGTCTTTAATATCCAATTGATAGTCCCGGTACAATAAATGCAACCTTTTATTTAAATTCTCCAATCCGATTCCTGCTTGTTCTTTCGTTTCTTTTGATTCGTATGAATTGACCACCTGAGCTGTTAATTGGGCTCCCTCCAGTTTGATGTGGATATGGATAAATGCCTGATGCTGGCTTTCGCTGCTGCCGTGTTTAAAGGCATTTTCCAGGATAGGCAAGAGGAGCATGGGTGCTATGGGTTGGGAGGAAGAGGCAGGTAATTCTATGATCAATTCCAGTTTGTTTTTCCGGTAACGAAGTTTCTCCAGTTCCAGGTAGTCATGAATAAATTTGAGCTCCTGATCAAAGGCAATTAATTCCTGGTTGGAGTCGTACAATAAAAATCGCAGTAATCCTGCTAATTTGTGGATGGCTGACGGAGCTTCCTGTTGATGATTTTTTGCCAGCACATAAATATTATTCAAGGTGTTGAATAAAAAATGAGGGTTGATCTGACTTCTCAGAAAATGTAATTCGGCTTCCAGTTTTTGTTGCCTCACTATTTCCCGGTCACGTACCAGCACGGAGCGCAGTTCAAAAAAATTCATGAAATTAAACAACCCGAATACGACGATCATGTCGATGGCTGAGTTGGTCAGATAGGAAGGCCCCCAAAACGGTACATCCACCCGTTCATGAAGCGCCAGCGGATAAGCGATGTAATTACTCACCCAGCGCTGAGCCAATATGGAAACAATTAACAACAGCACAATTTTAACCACCTGGATCCAGGTTCGCTGATTGTCCTGTGAATTCGAAAGGGCCTGGTTGATCAGGTGGACACTGGGATAGCACAAAACAAATTTGACAGGCAGCAGGCAGGCTTCAACAGTTACAGAAGCCCAGATTTTTTGCGTCAGGGTCAGTGATTCGCCACTTCTGAAATTGAATAAATATTCGGCATAGGACTGCCATGCCAGGTAAAGCAACCAAAAAAAGAAATGTCGGAGGATACCGCGTTTTGCCACATTCAAAGTTACCAATAGCCGATAATTTATCCTCCTCTGTTATGCAGGATTGCTACGGAGTTGATGAATCCTTGATGAAAGTGTACCAACGTAAGTGTTAGGGGTATGAAGTTGACCGGTTTAATCCTCGCAGGCATTGAGTTTGGACAGAATATCCTGTATCTTGGTTTGCAAGATTTCAGTTTACTATTATACCACCTACAGGTATCTATGGCTGAGCAACCAAACGATTCGGACTGGCAAACCTACCTGGCAAATGTCGGAAGATGGCGGGAACAGTATCTGGCTCAGCGAAACCGGGATTTGGCGGAGCTCTTGACGGACGAACATTTGACAGCGACCGAGCAATTTCGGATTACCTTGAAAAAGATGGAAGAAGAAGCTGAAATCCTGAATCGGTGCCAGGAACAAAATTCCCGGTCAGCAATGATGCAGTCATTAAAAAATCTGTGCATCAACGGGCTCATACCGGAGGAGGACTTTCAGCACTTCAGTATAACCGTTCAGGAGAAATTGTACCAATGGCTTGAGGAAGCCGACGCCGATTTATAAGGATTCCAGCAAGTTTTACCCGCTGAACCAATGGTTTGAATTTCGTAAGCATCTGTGTGAAAAGGGAAAGTCAGAAGCTTTGCAATCCATTAATTTTGTTGGAACGAAAGAACCATCAAGATGACCAAGCTTCGAATCTTCTTTCACCTGATTCCAGCGCTGTTCTTTTCCCGATTGAGCGAAGGGCAGGATTTGCATCCTGAACCGGAACCGGAACCCATTCAACTGCATGGGGCATTAAGCATCACCAACAATGGTTTTTCATTCATCCCGACGTTTACTTTAGGTGCACCTGCGGCCATTTGGATCTCTCCGTATCCCACCAAAGGATCAGTTTTGATCCGCAGTTGCGATTCTCCCTGGAAGGTAAACCCTGGTCGGTCGTTTTCATGTGGCGCTATAAGCTGATTCGCAGGGACAAGTTCCAGTTGAATGCCGGAACACATGTGCCTGCACTGGCTTTCAGCTCCGAGTCGTACGATGAAAATGGCACGTTGAAAGAACGCATTAAAGTACAGCGCTTTTTGCCCTTTGATCTGGCAGCCAATTATAAGGTTTCGCAGCACCTGGACCTGGGTATGTATTATTTGCTGGCATTTGGACCCAAGGAGACCACGACCAAGCTGTCAAATTTTATAACATTCCGGGTTAACTGGCATGATATCCCCCTGGGAAATCGATTGAGGTTAAAGATCAATCCACAGGTTTATTACCTCCGATTGGATGATCTGGACGGCTTCTTTACTGCAGGCAATCTGGTGCTGTCTCTGAAGGATTTCCCTTTTTCAATAGGCACGACCATGAATCAGGCGATTAAAACAAATATTGATACAAAGAACTGTCCTACGATATTAGCGCATTAACCATTGCATATCAGGATGTCGTACTTTTTGGTGAAACGGACTGTTCCATTGTTGAATACTTTGAAAGCCAAGGTTTGAATGGAGAATTGCTTGAGACTAGGGACGTAGTTTGCAACTGGACGCTCTATCAAATAACAGAATGTTATTGTAGCCGCGCTGGGTGGATAACTAGCTGTTATGATTGTAATACCTACTATCAATATGAATGGGTGTGTAGTGGTTCCTATTCAGGAGGTGGCGGTGGGGGTGGTGGATCTACTCCTCCATCTTCGGATTCCGATCCAGATGATAATATAAATCCTATCGAAGCTTTAATAAGTCCGATTTTCGAATGCTTATACAATGAGTTTATGAAAGGTAATTATAGCCTGTTCAATCAGACTATTGGTGTCTTTAAAGATTTAACCAATTATCAATTAAACTTTAAACCAGGCTCAATTTACGATCATACGAGTTGGTGGTACGATGGCAGTAATATATGCAATATTGATATTTATTTAGACCTTAATCAATCACCCATAAATATGGCAGATGCTATACTACATGAGGGTATACATGCAGCAATGAGCTTATATTTAGTGGATGACGGAATACCTACCGGGTTAAATACAGTTCAATATCTTCAGTATTATAAAACTTACTCTGGATATCGCGACTATGCAGACCATGTGTTTATCGGGGATTTCTATATCAAACCCATAGCCAGAGTACTAAGGCAGTTAGATAGTAATAGACTGCCTGAATATAAATACTACGGAATTGTTTATGAAGGAATCGAAAGGGCGGTGGAAGCTGCAGGCGTTACTAGGCTAGTAGATGAATATAGCCAATATAAGTCTTACAACAATGAAGCTAGACAGAATTCAAGGATATGCGATGGGAGTAATTATTAAATACAAGTTACAAATGAGTCTGATGTTGTACTTTTTGCTTGCTTTTACGGTTTGTGTGTCAAACACATCGAATCAAAGTGCTGATACTTGTAGTAATAGGTCAGAAATTACAGCAAAGGTTCTTGATTCTTTAGAGTTTATCTTTTTCCCAAAGATCCTTCTTTTACAGAAAAGACTATAAACCATTTCAATCTGTGGGCGAACTTTGAGGACACTGATATTAAGCGATATTTAGATTCAATTAGTCAATCGGATATCAAAGATGCTATTGAAGATGACAAATCTTTTCTAAGGATGAAATTGAATGCATACATCGCTTATCTATGAAGAGTTTTGAGGATTATGCTTCGGATAACTTGAAGGATAATAGCATTTTGTTTTCAGGGCCGATAATACTGGAGAATAAAGCTTATTTGCGAGTTACTTTACAGATCCGATCAGCTGCAGACTTTGCACGTCAGCTCAATATCCATGTTAATCACCTGAATCGCGCAGTACGGGAAACCATCGGTCAGACTACAACTCAGGTGATAGCTGCACGTATTCTACATGAAGCCAAAGTGTTATTGCGGCATAGTACCTGGAATATTTCAGAAGTGGCCTATGCACTGGGCTTTTCGGAGGTAACTCACTTTAATAACTTCTTTAAGAAACATACTGAAATGAGTCCTACCCAATTCAGGCAATCGTATTAAAATGCCTTCAAGCGTAGAAAGGAATATTGGCCTGGGAGTGACTGAGTCAGTATTTCACGACCTTGAAAGGTAACTGATCGGGGTTGCCGGGTTTGGTGACTACCAGGAGATACATTCCGTTGTCAAAATTGGTCAGATCCAGTTGGATTGATTTTTTATCGAGATACGTTTGTTTTTGAATCAGAATTCCCTGCATGGTAAACAGAGAACACGTTAATTCAGGCTGGATATCTTTAAATTCTATCCGGAGACGATCCTGGGTGGGGTTGGGAAACGTTCGCACCTTGTCGGGAGAAAAGGACTCGGGTACACTGGTTGTCAGCATGGCGTAGCACCTGGTGGTATCGATGCATCCTGCTTTAGCTATTTCCACAGCGTAGCTGCCACTGGCGGTAGGTACATAGTTGTACCCGGTAGCTCCGGGAATAGGCAGAAAACCATCATCGCAACTTAACCATTGATACCGGGCGCCGGGTTCACTGGAAGACAAAGCGCCAAGCTTAACCAGAAGATCTGCATTAATCCGGGTGACTCCCAGGGAGGTGACCATCAGGCTGTCGTATTGAGAAGTCGTTTGGAGCGTATCGTAATAGATGCCGGCAGTCTTTTGATAGGCCCCCTGCAAATAAACACTGTCGCCCTGACAGATCTGCTCGGACCGGTAGTATACCCGCATCGAAGAGGTATCCACAACAATGACCGGGGCGGAAATTGTATCCGAGACGATGGGATTGCATCGGGAGTTAAACACTTTGAGTTTAACCTGCTTGATCCCGGGCTGCTCATAAGTATGCACCACATTGATGTTGTTATACCGGGCTCCATCATCAAAAGCCCAGTAGAATGAGTCGGCATTGATGCTGAGATTACTGAAAAAGACTTCAGCGGTGTTGGTATGGCGATCGTATACCGGCGCCTGGGGTAGGTAAGTGAATGCGGATGTCGGTGGGAGACATTGAAAACTGCCAAAAAAACTGGCTTCCGTCATGACCGTTTTTTTACTGGTCACCCTTCCCTTTACCTGCAAAACTGGAATGGTGAAGTTTGGGTCAAACCATTGATAGAGGACCATGGTGTCTTTTGTGACCAGGGTTTCGCCTTGATTGACCAGGGTGTTTGACCGGATCAGCAAGGTTTTAACTTTCAATACTGAAGGATAGGCATTGTATGGGGTAATCACACTTCCCCATCCTTCTACCTCATTGATGCGCCGGATGGTCGTGGTTAAGCCGATGGGAATCCCAAATGCTTCCAAACTAATCATGTATTGCCCGGAGGAATGATCTTTTTGGCCGTATTGGAGTGGGAATCTAAAGAGGGTATCCGGGATGGAGTAATCCATCAGCAGCTGCTTTGGACTCCCTTCCAGACTAAAGGTACCACCGATCATTTTTGCAACCAGTGCGTCATCCGTCTTCTGGTAATGTTCGATTACATTACTGAGAACAAAATCACGGGACCGGATCGAATCCGTTTGGGCAATGGCCAGGTTGAAGTTGGATTTGAAAGTTTCTTTACAATTAGAAAAGCAGAGGTGCATGGAACACCACGCATTCTTATAGCCGGCCAGATAGGGGTCGATGTAAGCCAGTTCCTGCTGATATTTTACTTTAAGCTTGCTGTAATTCCAGGTATAATTGGTTCCGGTCGCTGTAAAATCAAAAGAAGCCAGATCTCTGTTGGCGATACTGATTAATTGCCCGTCACCGACTGTTGCAAAATCCGAAGCATAATATATAGGTTGAGCATTCAATGCCATGGGGGTACCGCCGATCCATGAAACGAATAATATTGGAACCCAGAATCGAATTTTATCCATAAACGACGCATTGAATCTTATGATGCGGAGGGATCATAAGTCCGGTTATGGGTACCAGGTTAAATCCTAAGTCACGCCCAAGCCGGTTATGCAGGGATAGCTACTGCAATTTTTGTACCACGGGTGGGAATTGCAAACATTTGGTAATTAACACATAAATAAAATATTTAATTTAATAGATAGTATGCGACCTCCATATTCTTGTAGCTCTGCATAATGGAACTGCCTGAACTATGTTAACTGCCTGGGAATTTTGGATTGATTTTCGTAACATTAAGGTATGAGAAAGCTGGAGAGCATTCATGAGTTTTACGAGGACAGGCACTACTGGATACCGGAAGAAATAAGAAAAAACCTCGGTCATTTTAATGTGTTCAGTTTGGCTCCATATATCGGCGAAGGAGCCCAGCCACTGGAGTATGGAAGACGCGAATGGTTCAACATCGTCCTGGTATTCGGAGGCGGTGTGCTTCATTATTCCGGTCGGCGTTTTCAAGTCCGGAACCATGCATTGGTTTTTACCAATCCGTATACGCCATTCGGTTGGGACGAGCGCCATAGTATGACCAAAGGTTATTACTGCATCTTCAATGAGGAATTTTTGAAGAAGGATAAGCGGATCATCGAGTTTCCTCCCTTTCGTACCACGACCATGCCCTTCTATGAATTAACTGCTGATGAAGCTGTACAGGCTGAGCAGTATTTCCAGCGCATGTTTGAAGAAATCGCCTCGAACTATGAGTTTAAATACGACATAGCCAAAATCCTGGTAGAAGAACTTCTCCACCTGGTCATGAAAAGCAAATCGTTTGATGCGGAATACCACACCTCCCATACGGCAGCAGAGCGCCTCACCTTGCAATTTGTAGAGCTTCTGGAGCATCAGTTTCCTATTGAGGAGCCCTTCCAGACCATTTGGATGGATACCGCCTCTGCCTTCGCTGAAAAACTGAATGTACACGTTAACCACCTGAACCGGTCCGTAAAGGAAGCCACCCAGAAGACCACAACCCAAATCATCAAGGAGCGGATAGCCCAGGAAGCGAAATCATTACTCCGGTATACCGACTGGAACATTTCCGAAGTAGCTTATTCACTTGGATTTCAGGAAGCCACGCACTTCAACAACTTCTTTAAGAAAGCAACAATGCTTACCCCTACCCAATACCGGGAGATTTGAAACTTCCGGATGTTTCAATCCTATAATCCCCGTTAGCGAGGCAATTATAGCAATGGACCCTAACAGTAAATTCTAGTGAAACTGTTTGAATTTTGTAAGTTTTTGTTTGTTTTTTGGTTGAAACATTGAGTAAATCCCTTCTATTTTTAATCTGGGAAGGTTTGAGCAGACTATTTTCAATGTCTTAGAGTCATTGCTTCATTCATTACCATGCTTAAAAGTTAATTATGGCCAATTTTAATCTCAACATTAATGGCAAACCCCAGCAGGTCGACGTGGATCCGTCAACACCCATGTTGTGGGTATTGCGGGATCATCTGAACCTGGTGGGCACCAAATACGGTTGCGGTATCGCTCAGTGCGGCGCCTGCACCATTCATCTGAACGGAATAGCTATGCGATCCTGTATACTACCCGTGTCTGCGGTAGGCAACCAGGCGATCACGACCATCGAAGGGTTGTCGGAAAAAGGAGATCATCCCGTACAACAAGCCTGGCTGGAGCACGATGTGCCTCAATGTGGATATTGTCAGGCCGGTCAAATTATGAATGCCGCAGCTCTGCTGAAAGCCAATCCACACCCCACCGATGCAGAAATCGAAGGAGCCATGCATGGTAACCTGTGTCGCTGCGGGACCTACACCCGGATTAAAGCAGCCATCAAAACGGCAGCCCAAGCCAACGGTTGATCCCATTGGCTCCCCTTTATCATTTTACGATTATTAATGCAAAGTATCATGACGCGCATAAAGACTTCCTTCAATCGACGCTCCTTTCTTAAAACGACTGCCCTCGCCGGCGGGGGCATGATGCTTAGTATCAGCTGGCTGGCTTGCCAGTCCCAACCGGAAGCTGTCATGGCCATGCCGGAAGAATGGTTTGACATCAACGGTTTCCTGAAAATCGGGGAAAACGGACTGGTGACGATCATGGCGCCCAATCCTGAATTTGGCCAGAATGTGAAGACATCAATGCCCATGCTGATCGCCGAAGAACTGGATGTGGATTGGAAAAACGTCATTGTCGAGCAGGCGCCTTTCAACAAAGAAGTTTTCCAACGTCAGTTTACGGGAGGAAGCCAGGGAATCCGTCAAGCCTGGAAACCATTGCGCATGGCCGGAGCCAGCGCCCGTCAGATGTTGCGGGAAGCTGCGGCACAAGCCTGGGGAGTTCCCGTTGAAGAGATCACCACGGAGGATGGCATGCTGCACCACCAGGCTACCGGGAAACAAGCGGGGTACGGTGAAATGGCTTCGGCTGCCGCCCAACGACCGGTGCCGGATGAAGTGGACTTAAAGGAAGTCAAAGATTTTAGGATAATCGGCAAGTCCAAGAAAAATGTGGACGGTAAGAAGATCGTAACCGGCCAACCGCTCTTTACCATGGACACCAAGCCGGAGGGTATGCTGTATGCCATGATCACCCATCCACCGGCGTTTGGTATGAAACTGAAAAGGATCGATGAAGCTTCGGCCCGGAGTATGCCTGGTATCAAGGACATTTTCCCGATCAAGACCCTGAACGACGATTACGAGCGGAACGGGTTTGACACCGATACCTTTCCGGAATTGGTAGCCATAGTTGGCAATTCCACCTGGGAAGTCATGAATGCCAAAAAGGCGTTGCAGATAGAATGGGAGCCTTTCGACGAATACACCCAAACCATCAACGGTTGGGGAGGCAAGCAGACGGTAACCATCCCCGAAGGACTGGAGAATACTTCAGATCACCTGGCGCGTATGAAGGACATGAATGCCAGGCCCGGGCGTGTGGCCCGGAAGGACGGCGATCCCGAAGCAGCCTTTAAAAAAGCGGTTAAAGTCATAGAACGAACCTATACGGCACCATTTCTTGCTCATAATTGCATGGAACCTATCAATGCTTATGCCTATGTGACGGATGACAAAGCTGTACTGGCGGGTCCGGTTCAGGCCCCCGAATCCATCGAACAGACCCTTTCGGCCCGGTTGGGTCTTCCACTGGAAAAGATCGACATCCAGCTTTCCCGCATGGGTGGGGGATTTGGTCGCCGGGCCTATAGCCATTATCTGGTAGAGGCTGCCCTCATAGCTCAAAAAGTTCAGGCGCCCGTGAGCCTGATGTACATGCGGGAAGATGACATGTCTTTCGGCATTTACCGGCCGATGTATTCAGCCACCTACCGGGCCGGACTTGATGCGAATAACCAATTGATTGCTTTCCATGTGAAGGCGGGAGGGATACCGGAAAGCCCGCTATTTGCCAATCGTTTTCCTGCCGGATCAGTAGATAACTACCTGGCTGAGGAGTGGTCCGCCCCATCCAACATCACCATCGGGGCATTTCGTGCACCGCGGTCCAATTTCATCGCTGGTGCGGAACAGTCTTTTCTCGATGAAGTAGCGGAAGCTGCGGGTAAAGACCCGATCTCCTTCCGGCTGGAACTGCTGGAAAGAGCACAAAACAATCCGGTCGGAGAACGCAACGATTATGAACCGGAACGCTATGCCGGGGTATTGGAGCTGGTCAAGAAGAATGCCGCGTGGGGTCAGGAGCAAGCGGGAGTACATCGTGGTGTGTCGGCGTATTTTTGCCACAACACTTATGTAGCTCACGTTGTAGACCTTTCGCTGGCAAACGGCGGCCTTCGTGTGGAGAAAGTCCACTGTGCTATCGATTGTGGCGTTGTGGTCAACCCTGATGCCGCTTCCAATATGGCCGAAGGAGCCATCATCGATGGAATTGGTAATGCCTTGTATGGTCAGATGACCTTTAAGCAAGGGACGCCGGAGAAAACGAATTTTGACCAATACCGGATGATTCGGATGGGAGAGGCACCGAAAGAAATCGATATTCAATTTGTAGCCAATGAGATTGATCCGACTGGGATGGGCGAGCCGCCATTTCCTCCGATTTTTGGTGCGGTAGCCAATGCACTCTACAAAGCCACCGGAAAGCGCTCGTACCATCAGCCCTTCCTGGGAGAAAACCAGATGCTGGGATAACCCGGGACACGAAGGCCATGCCGAAATACAGTCCGTAAGTTACTTCCACAAGGCTGTTCTGCCCGTGAATCATGAATTACCCGGAGGCATTGGGCAAGTGTGGCCGGGGTATCTTATCTTAGAACAAAGCAAATCATGATGCAGGTTAAAACCAAAATAGGCAGACGATCATTTTTAAAATCTTCGGCAGTCGCCGGAAGCAGCCTGGTGCTTGGATTTAGCTGGCTGGCCGGCTGTCAACCTGTTGCTGCGGATGCGGAAGATCTTCCTGCGGAATGGTTTGCCATCAATGCCTATTTGAAAATTGGCGACAATGGCCGGGTGACGATTGTATCGCCAAATCCCGAGGGTGGACAAAATGTCAAGACATCCATGCCGATGATCGTGGCAGAAGAACTGGATGTAGACTGGGAGCAGGTTGTGGTGGAGCAAGCTCCGCTGGACACCGAGTCATTTACCCGCCAATTTATCGGTGGAAGCCAGGCGATCCGTCAAAGTTGGCAGGGTTTGCGTATGGCAGGAGCATCTGCCCGATACATGCTGTGTCAAGCGGCAGCTCAAGCGTGGCAGGTGCCCCAGAACGAGATTACCACCAGGCTGGGAAATTTACATCATGCATCCTGCGGGAAGACGGCGACCTATGGCGAGATGGCTTCTGCAGCAGCTGGATTACCTGTACCGGAAACAGTGACACTCAAGGCTGTCAGCGATTTCAGCATCGTCGGTACTTCCCGCAAAAATGTTGATGGTCACAAAATCGTTACAGGGCAGCCGCTGTTTGGCATTGATTTTACCAGAGAAGGCATGCTGATCGCTATGATCGTGCACCCTCCGGCTTTTGGGATGACATTGAAATCAGCAGATGTCGATGGTGTTGCGAAAATGCCGGGCATCCGGGATGTCTTCTCATTTAAGTCCATGCAGGACGATTACGAACGTCAATACTTCGATACCGTCACCTTTACCGATCTGGTAGCCATTGTCGGCGAATCGACCTGGCAGGTGATGAATGCTAAAAAAGCATTGCGTGCTGAATGGGAACCAATCGTTGATACGCCGGTTGCGGTAGACCGCTTCGGCCAAAAGCAAACCATTACTATTCCTGCCGGTCTGGAAGGTACGGATGTTCATCGGAAACAGATGGCTGAGGCAGCTTCAAAGCCAGGTCAGATCCGCAGAAAAGACGGTGATCCGGATCGGGCGTTCAGGCAGGCGGTGAAGGTGGTTGAGAAAACCTATACAGCCCCTTTTCTGGCCCATAATTGTATGGAGCCAATGAATTTTTTTGCCCATGTTACCGGTGACAAAGTGGAGCTTGCCGGCCCATTGCAAAAACCGGAGTACACCGAGAAGACCGTTTCGGCGCGACTCGGAATACCCCTGGAGAACATTGATATTCATATGACGCGCCTCGGTGGCGGTTACGGAAGACGTTCGTATGCACACTGGCTTGTAGAGGCTGCCGTGATTGCACAAAAAGTGGATGCACCGGTTAAACTCATTTATACCCGGGAAGATGACATGACCTCGGGTATCTATCGCCCCATGTATCAGGCGACTTACCGGGCAGCCCTGGACACCAACAACCAGCTGACCGCTTTCCATGTGAAAGCCGGAGGCATACCCGAGAGCCCATTGTTTCCGAATCGTTTTCCGGCCGGAGCCGTTGACAATTACCTGGCTGAAGACTGGGTGATCCCTTCCAATATTACGATTGGGTCATTCCGTGCTCTCAGGTCTAATTTTATGGCAGCCGCCGAGCAATCTTTTCTGGATGAAGTTGCTGAAGCTGCGGGCAAGGATCCGATTGATTTTCGCCTGGAATTGCTGACACGCGCCATGGATAATCCGGTGGGAAAGGACAATGACTACGAGCCTTCGCGGTATGCCGGTGTCCTTAAACTCGTACGTGATAAATCAGGATGGGATAATGCTCAATCAGGCCATGCAAGGGGCGTTTCAGCTTATTTTTGCCACAATACATATGTCGCTGAAGTATTGGACCTGACCATAAAGGAGGGGAAGCCCGTAGTGGATCGCGTCTGCTGCGCAGTGGATTGCGGGATTGTAGTCAACCCGGATGCGGCGACCAATCTGGCCGAGGGTGCCATCGTCGATGGCATCGGTAATGCCCTATTTGGAAGCATGACCTTTAAGGTAGGCGTGCCGGACAAATCAAATTTTGATGCCTACCGGATGATACGCATCGGAGAAGCACCCCGGAAGATTGATGTACACTTCGTAGAAAATCAGATTGATCCGACCGGGATGGGTGAGCCGCCCTTTCCACCCGTATTTGCAGCCTTGGCCAATGCAATGTATAAGGCTACCGGTAAGCGCTATTACCACCAACCTTATTTATCCGAAAACCAGGTGTTGGGTTAAACACGTCCGGATGTCTGCCGTTGTCTTCCTGATTTGATTTTCGTAAGCTTTCGTTTGGATGTCGCAGTATCCCTCAGATAGCATTCACCGAACTTTGCATGCATAGAGATATCCATAAAAAAATGAAATGGATAAGGAGTCTCCGGTTTAACAAATAAAATCATAATCCAATGCAAAAGCGAAAACTAGGCAATAAACTGGAAGTGTCGGCCATCGGGCTAGGGTGTATGGGGATGAGTTTTGGCTACGGTCCCGCCGCCGATCAGCACGAAATGATCCAATTAATGCATGAAGCGGTAGATAAGGGTATTACCTTCTTTGATACGGCAGAGGTCTACGGACCATTTACCAATGAAAGGCTGGTAGGAGAAGCTCTTGCACCCTTTAAGGGCAAAGTAGTCATCGCCACCAAATTCGGTTTCAACATCGTTGATGGGAAAATGGCCGGTGTGAATAGCCGGCCGGAAAACATCCGCAAAGTGGCTGACGAATCCCTGCAGCGGCTACGTGTGGATGTGCTGGACCTCTTTTATCAGCATCGCGTAGACCCAAATGTGCCAATTGAAGAAGTGGCGGGTACCGTAAAAGACCTCATTCAGGAAGGTAAAGTCCGTTATTTCGGACTTTCCGAGGCAGGGGAGCTGACCATCCGACGTGCGCACGCTGTCCTACCGGTGACGGCATTGCAAAGTGAATATTCATTATGGACACGGCAACACGAAACAGAGATCATTCCCACCATTGAGGAACTGGGAATAGGCCTGGTCGCCTACAGTCCATTGGGCAAGGGGTTTCTGGCCGGAAAGATTGATGAACATACGACTTTTGCTGAAGGCGATATCCGCAATGTGCTGCCCCGTTATACCGAAGCAGCCCGGGTTGCCAACAAAGCTTTATTGGACCTGATTCAATCCTTTGCGGAACAAAAACAGGCTACTCCCGCACAAATCGCACTGGCCTGGGTATTGGCCCAAAAGCCCTGGATCGTACCCATCCCCGGGACAACCAAGAGGCATCGCATGCTTGAAAATATTGGCGCCATTGCCATCCAATTCACTAAGGAGGAACTGGCGGAAATAGAAAAAGCTTCCGCTCACATCAAGGTGCAGGGTACCAGGTATACGGAGTCGATGGAGCGGGCCACAGGGCTTTAAGAAATGTTGAATGTTGAATGTTGAATGTTGAATGTTGAGTCCACGAAATTCAATTACGACTGACATCCCCGTCTGAACAGCCGGGCAAGAAAGTGGAGAGACTTCGACAAAGCTCAACCTGACAAAAAAGCAATTGTCACCCCGAGCGGAGTCGAGGGGTCTCTTGCCGGCCTGACCGACCACTGGCGGGTTCATCCTTCGCCTTCAGTTCTTTGATGCCGACCGAGGAACGAGCGTAAGTACGAAATGGCAATGTGTATTTGAAATTGCGCATTACCGGAGTGGACTCAATGTTGGGTGTTGAATGTTTGAAATTAGGTTGTATAGACCAGTTTGGTGGTTAAAAAATTGTTAAGCAAGCATTTAGTTTTAAAGGATATCCCTGGCTTCAGACGCTAATCCTTATTTTAGTTCCCTGTCAATCGCCGGGCTTAATAATCCTATATAACATTATTGAACCACAAAGGCGCTCTGCTGTTTGACGGACAGAGAGTTGATCTAATTGTTAATGCATTCAATCATATTATGGCAAATTTTAATTTGAATATTAACGGTGCCACCAGACAAGTTGATGTTGATCCTACCACACCGATGCTGTGGGTACTTCGCGACCATCTCCAACTGGTAGGTACCAAATACGGTTGTGGTATCGCTCAGTGTGGTGCATGCACCATCCATCTCAACGGGGTAGCGATGCGGTCTTGCATCCTGCCGGTTTCAGCGGTCGGTAATCAGGCCATAACCACCATTGAGGGGCTTTCTGAGAAAGGAGATCATCCGGTCCAAAAAGCCTGGTTGGAGCATGATGTGCCGCAATGTGGTTATTGCCAGGCAGGTCAGATCATGAATGCCGCTGCGTTGTTGAAATCCAATCCACATCCCTCGGATGAAGAGATTGAGGGTGCCATGCATGGCAATTTATGCCGTTGCGGAACTTATACCCGCATCAAGGCAGCGATCAAAACCGCCGCCGGAACGGCAGAATAGTTCCGGGCTCGATTTTTCAATTTTCAGCCTATTTTAAAATTCAATCATGACGCGCGTAAAAACTTCCTTTAATAGACGTTCCTTCCTGAAGACCACAGCCCTGGCCGGTGGTGGCATGATGCTGAGTATCAGTTGGCTGGCTTGCCAGGCTACCCCCGATGAAGTGCTGGCTATGCCGGATGAATGGTATGACCTGGATGGTTTTCTGAAAATAGGTAACAATGGGGTTGTCACCATCATGTCTCCCAATCCGGAAA
Organism: Lewinellaceae bacterium; assembly: GCA_020636355.1. Classification (GTDB taxonomy): domain Bacteria; phylum Bacteroidota; class Bacteroidia; order Chitinophagales; family Saprospiraceae; genus JAGQXC01. The sequence continues at coordinate 151,839 of JACJYB010000009.1, forward strand.
TCGGCCAGAATGTCAAGACATCCATGCCCATGCTGGTAGCCGAAGAGCTCGATGTGGACTGGAGCAAAGTGATCGTTGAGCAGGCACCGCTTAATACCGACGTGTTTACCCGTCAACTGGCAGGTGGAAGTCAGTCGATCCGTCAAGCATGGAAACCTTTACGCATGGCCGGAGCGACTGCACGGCATATGTTGAAGGAAGCTGCCGCTCAAGCCTGGCAAGTTCCGGTGGAAGAAATAACGACCGAAGCAGGCGTCATCTACCATAAGGCAAGCGGTAAATCGGCAGGTTATGGTGAAATGGCATCGTCCGCAGTAAATAGTACTGTCCCCGAAGAGGTAGAACTGAAAGAACTAGCCGACTTTAAAATCATCGGGACGCCAAGGAAAAATGTGGACGGGAAAAAGATAGTTACCGGTCAGCCGTTGTTTGGCCTGGATACTTACCGGGAAGGTATGCTCACGGCCATGCTCGTACATCCGCCGGCATTTGGTCTTCGCTTCAAATCCATGGACGATTCGGCCGTTCGGACAATGCCAGGCATTAAAGACGTCTTCGTGTTAACCTCTTATCCGGAAGGGATGAAGACGGAATGGACGGATGTGAGCGCTTTTAAAGAATTCGTCGCCATCGTGGGGGCATCGACCTGGGAAGTTATGAATGCCAAAAAAGCTTTGCGGGTAGACTGGCAGCCGATTGAGAACTTTGATCAGACCGCCGGTCTGGAAAACACTTCGGACCACGCGCGTAAAATGGAGGAATTGGGGGCAAAATTGGCAGAAGTTGCCCGTAAGGACGGCGATCCGGAGGGTGCTTTTCGTCGAGCGACCAAGGTCATTGAACGCTCTTATACAGCGCCATTCCTGGCTCATAACACCATGGAGCCAATGAACTTTTTTGCGCATGTGACGCAAGACAAGGCAGAATTGCTGGGGCCTATACAGACTCCGGAAGCGATGGAAAAGTCGGTGTCCGCTCGTCTGAATATGCCTTTGGAACAAATCGATATCCAGATGTCCCGTCAGGGTGGGGGCTTTGGCCGGCGCCTTTACGGACATTTTATTGTGGAGGCAGCCGTTATCTCTCAAAAAATGAATGCCCCGGTGAAACTGGTTTACAGTCGAGAAGATGACATGACGTTTGGAACCTATCGACCGGCTTATCATGCCACCTATCGTGCTGCATTGGATGAAAACAATAATCTGATCGCTTTCCATGTGCGGGCGGGCGGTATCCCCGAAAGCCCTTTGTTTGCAAACCGGTTCCCGGCCGGTGCGCTGGACAACTACCTGGCAGAACGCTGGTCGATCGAATCCAATATTTCCGTCGGCGCCTTCCGGGCACCACGCTCTAATTTCATTGCCGGCGCCGAACAATCTTTCCTTGACGAAGTCGCCGAGGCAGCAGGAAAAGATCCTATAGCCTTCCGACTGGAACTCCTGGAACAGGCAAAGAACAATCCTGTCGGGGAGAGGAATGATTATGAGGCAGACCGGTATGCCGGCGTACTGGAGCTGGTTCGCGAGAAATCCAACTGGAACAATGGCGATCTACCCGGTGTAAGCCGTGGCGTTTCAGCCTATTTCTGCCATAACTCTTATGTTGCTCAGGTCCTGGATCTGGTGATGCAGGATGGGCGACCAAAAATCGAAAAAGTCTACTGTGCAGTGGATTGTGGAGTCGTAGTCAATCCATTGGCGGCAACCAACCTGGTAGAAGGAGGTACTGTCGATGGCATTGGACATGCACTCTATAGTGGTCTTACATTCAAAGAAGGAACACCGGAACAAAATAATTTTGACAAATACCGTCTCATCCGGCATACTGAAGCACCCAAATCCATTGAAGTGCATTTCGTCAAGAATGAGATCGATCCGACCGGACTGGGGGAACCACCTTTCCCTCCGGTGATGGGAGCAGTAGCCAATGCCATGTATAAAGCCACTGGCAAACGTTATTACCATCAACCTTTATTAGGAGAGCGTCAGATGCTTGGGTAGGCAATAGTTGCTTAAGTATCAGTACAAATTTCTGATATTCTGTATATTATAAATTATTAATATGACTCACTTGAATCATGAGGTGACTGCGTTTTTGGATGCGTTAAATCATCCGATGCGTGCTGAAATCGAAGAATTACGGCATGTTATCCTCCGGACGGACAGCGGCATAGCAGAAAATATTAAATGGAATGGGCCGAACTATACTTATCGGAATGAAGATCGAATCACCATGAAAATTCAGCCCCCAAAGCAAATTCAGCTGATCTTCCACAGAGGGGTGAAAAAGTTGGCCCAACCTGATTCCCGGCTCATCGAGGATGAATCAAAATTATTGGTCTGGAAAGAAAATGACCGGGCCATCGTATCATTCAAAACGCTCGATGAAATCCGGAATGCACAAACGGAAATCGTCAGAATTGTCCAAAAGTGGATTAAGGCTACCTGGTAATAACCTCAATCTTCTTCGCGGTGATTCGTCCGCCTTATTGCATGCTGAGGTAACGGGAAAGGAATAAATCGCCATATCCGGTAGTGACCACCTTTCCCTCGCGGTTTAGGATCACTACGTGCAGTCCACGGTCCTGCGTGGCTAATTCTTCGTCATTGACCTGTATATGGACGAAATTGCCGGAAGGCATTCCCGCACTTTCGAGATGAATGGAAGTCCCCGCGAGCAGAGTGTCCAGTTGGACCGCCTTGAGTTTAGCACTTTCTTCCTTGAGCAAGAGCGAATCCCTCCAGATACCGGCATAGCTGGATTGGAAAAGGATCTTTCCCAGCCAACTGCCATGATCCACAAAAAAAGTTTTGGTGGCTGCTGCCATGCCCTCGGTAGCCTCATCCTTTATGGCGAAAAGCATATAGTCACCAGGATAGAAGGCAAAAATTTGTTCCGGACGCAAGATCTTCTTGCTGGTAACGGGCAATACATTTTTGCCCCTCAGAAATCGCTGGATAGTGCCTTCGGGATCGCTTTGATGCGGAATGTAGACCAGATAGTCATCGAGCAAATAGGCGCTTCCTTTTTCCAAAAAGACAGCGTCAGACTGCGCCAGCATTTCCGGACTCATGATCATGATGTCACCGGCTGCAAATCTGCCCTGCCCATGAATGCGGGCGGTGAGGGTGTCCATGACCTCATAGGCCATCCGGTCATCACGACGCGCCAGACCCCCTTCACTGATGGGTCGATGCGTCCGCGCTCCGATCTCCATAAATGCCATATCATCCCCGGCATCGCGAATCCGGTTGTTGTAAGGCGGATAGATCCAGATGTGTTGACTGTTCAGGAAAATGGTATCCCAAAGGGCCACATGTGGCAATGGCGACTGGAAAGGCTCATGACGCACCACCTCATTGGGTAATTTAGGTCCGAACTCCGCAAGTTGAATGGCAAGGAACAGACTGAGAGCTATCCATCCCTTCCAGCCAAATGCCGACCACCAGCCTGCGATCTTGGCAATGGTCCATCCCAGGATCAGGTAATACAGCGGCCAGATGAACCGACCAGTGCTTCGAAAGGTCTGAAACAATGAGATCTGCGTTTCGTATTGGAAGATCGTATGGTTAAAGAATGTCCAGCGGGGACTAAGGGCAAATAAAAATAAAGCAATCCCGGTGAGTAATGCGAGCCACCCCGAACGGGTTGATGGCCAGGGTCCTTTACGGGTGCTTAGCCGGTGAATCAGGAATAGAGCAATCAATACGATCACGGCGGTGCCTAAGTAACCATAGCCTTCGTATTGGCCCGTCTCTGCCCAGGGTAATCCCTGCCAGAAGGCCGACTCCGTGTGAGGGTTAAACCAGGTATTCAGATTGGCAGAGAATTCGCCGACGCCCAGACCTCCCTGTTGCGTACCCTCCAGGTTAAAATATCCGATCAGATAAAAACTGAGCAAAGTCCAGCCCAACATAGTGGCTGCAAAAATCAGGGCTTTGCTGATTGAGACTTTCCGGTCGATCCAGGATTGCTTCAGCAGGATGACCAGATAGAGGGCTAAAGCCATGGCAGTCAGGTAAGGATGTATCCATGCGGACAGTGCCGTGATAACGGTTGCCTGACGCAGATTGTGTTTCCCGGCCGTATTAAAATAACTCCACCACAAAGCGGTAATCACCCAATGGGCGCATAATGCAGGATGTCCGTCGCGAAAGAGGAGCGTCGGACTCATGCCTAAAAAAATGCTCCCCAGCCAGGCAAATGCTGGTGGAGCAGACAGCACGCGCAAAAGCCGGTACCCGAACCATGTTTGCAGGGCAAAACAGGTAAAAAGCCACCAACCTATGTATTGAAAAGGTTCCGGCAGCCATGGACTCAGCACCTTCAAGGGCATTGCCACCAACGGGATCGCATCGGTATATCCCATGCTGCTGACCATCGGATAAGCATAACCGGTCAAAGTGCCGGGAGGCCAATGCCAGGCCCCGAACCGGTAATACACCCAGCCGAAATAGTGTTGGGTCCAATCGGCTCCGGGAACCATAAACCAGTCCGGAAATCCGGGGTTAAGCGCCCCGACGCCAAACTGTAAGGTTACGGCAAACCAGGCGACGATAAAGCTGGTGGTTACCGCCAGATATGACCATCGTTTCTCATCCATTTTCCGACAACAATGCATCCCAATATTCCACGGCACGGCGGGTATGTGGAATGCAAATCGAGCCACCGACCAGGTTTGCAATGGAGAGAATTTCGAAGAATTCGCCTTCCGTCATACCCAGGTCCCTGCATTTGCCAATGTGGTATTTGATGCAATCATCGCAGCGCAAAACCATGGATGCGATCAGACCGAGCATTTCTTTGGTTTTAGCGGAAAGGGCCCCTTCTTCATAGGCGTGACTGTCCAGGTTGTAAAACCTGCGCATGACCTTGTTTTCGTGACCAAGGATGCGGTCATTCATGCGGGACCGGTATTCGTTAAAATCGCTGACAATGGACATATTCGAGCTTGTTTAGATTTCTACAAAGATGATCATCCAGGTTAATTTCTTTGCCATTTATTAGCAACGAAATTCTAAGATCGTATCTGACGACAAATCCTTCCCTTCTCCTTTTCATTCAGGACGCCGTCACGGTTACCTACGGTAAGTTTTCATGCTTAAAAAATCATCCTTTCAGGCGATGTTTTGAAAGACTGTTGAGATGCAATTTTGTTGGGAAACGAAAAGAAGTTCTTTCATCTGAAAGACTTTGATCCGGAGATTAATTAACCATATTTCAAGGATGATGAAAACAATGATAACACGTGTTTTGTCCAGCTTGTTCTTTACAGTGTATTTCACGTTGGGTTGGGGTCAGGAATATGATCCCAGTACAGGCAACACCCATTATCCGAACGGAACCATTTACCTGTCCAACACACATGGTTTCGGTCAGGGCCCGGTCGTCCTAGGTCCCCAGCGAGAGGACGGGTCCCGCGAAGCAGCCGATTGCGATGAGAACGAAGATCGCTGCCGAGAGTTACTGGAAGAAGCAGCGGACAGCAAAAAACCTACAACACCAGCACCGGACGACGGCGGTTCTGGAGGAAGCACAGGTGAAGGAGAAACGACCAGTCAAGCATTACAAACTGAAATCCGACAATACATCGCACAGTACAAAATAAAGCCCGGAGTTTGGCTTAAAGCCAACGGAAAGTGGTCGTTTATGAGAGACCCCAAAAGCTGGAACAGTAAGATTTACAGTAGCTGGAAGTAACAGGATAGAGCTAATGAAAGCGATGAAGGTGTCTTCGGGCACCTTTTTTTATTGATCTTATTTAAGATTCAGACGGTACCCTTATTGTGATACCTCCAAATAGAAATGAGTAACCGAAAGAAAAGGGCAATAGTGGTCATTATGGCGGCCACAGCGAAAAAAGTCATCTCGGACCGGATGTAGGGCTCCATGGATTCCTGCCCCATATTGGTCAAATGATACATAAAGGATTCCAGCCCCTCATCATTGATGTATTCATTGAATGCCTTGAACTGTCTTAATGTGTAAAGGAATAAGGGTATGCAGCCGACCATCATCAGGGCTTTCAGCCACTGAATACGGGCAAAAAACGAATACGGAAGTAAGAATAACCACCGCACGAGCGTTATAAATACGCCAATGAACCAAAGATTGCTAAACAGGAACGGAAATTGATAGATCTTATTCGTGATCGGTAATAGTATCAGAAGCATCAAAACGCCGGCGAAGGTCCAGCCGATCAGTTCGATAGTCCAAATGGTTCGTGTCTGGATGCGATTCATTGCACAAAAATAACCGCCCTGGGAGATTTTGTTAGTCTATGGTGTGATCATATGAAATTATGATTCAGATCATAACTACTGTAGGTGAATTTGGTTGTAATTTATAATTAGAATAAAAATCGGATCATGATGAACGTACTTTTACCAGTTTCAGAATTTATGGCTAAAGATCTCATTACGGTAGGCGAAGGAGATGGATTGAATGAAGTAAAGAAGATTTTTGACGACCATAACATCCACCACATTCCGGTGGTTCACTTCAAAGAGATAAAAGGAATGATTTCCAAAACCGACTTTCTGGCATACCTGAAAGGAGCCGGCAAAGATGCTGATCTATCCAAAATCGATGCAAAGAAGGTGATGACAACCAAATTGGCAAAATTGGCTCCGGAAGACCGGGTACAAATCGCCATTGACCTTTTCACCCTCAACCGCTTTCACGCATTGCCGGTCGTTGATAAAGGAGAGTTGGTAGGTTTGATCACCACCCATGACCTGATCATTGCTTTATCTAAGGAAAAGATCCATCTGGAAGACTACAAGCATCATTAATAGGGCACGATTTGTGTCTTAACCGCAGGCTGGCTTCTTATTGACTAACCAAATTCGCAATCACATGTGGATCAGAGACGACATTGCCATCCAGGAAATTAAGCAGGCATTTTCTAAAAAATTCCCCGGATTGAAAATTGAATTCTACAAAGAACATCATGAAGCCGGAGAAGGGTCGCCGCAAAAGGCTATAATCGATGAACGCGTAAAGATCGGGGACATCCGCTCCAATCATCAGGAAGGTGATTTACAGATATTAGCAGATATGCCGGTTAAAAAGCTGGAGGCCATCTTTGATCACCAATACGGGCTACATGTTCAGGTATTCCGGAAATCACGTAATCTTTGGTTGCAGACCACGGCCACCGATCATTGGACCCTGAAGGAACAAAATGAAAAAGGCTTGCAGACTAACGATGAGTTAAGCTATGGGACCATCACCGAGCGGATGGATTGATGCAGTTAGTCCAGCCTAAAGGAGCTGAATGATGCCATAAGCACTTACGCCCAGAATCCCCAGAATGCTAAGGGCAAGATAGAGGTCGTATCCCGTTGTAGGACGAAAAGCTTCCGGCGTGCGTCGTAACCGGAAGTGGATGGCTGCATAAACCACAATCAATAGCATCAGTGATCCGGCAATGCCTCCGCTCATGACCATTAATACCGGTAGTTTGATTGTAAGGAAAAGAATAGCCCAGAGCAGCGGGAAGAGCCAGGATAGCCGTGCAATCGATCGCCGGCGTTGCTCCATATCAAAAAAATTGATCCAGCCATATTGTCCGAAGATATCACTGTATTGCCGGGCCCAGGCAGCCAGTGCGGCAAACAAAGTGCTGAACAAAACGATGAAAGCCCCAACCAGGAATAGGAGTTTCGCTCCCGGTCCAACGGTCTCGGTGTACATCCCTGATAAGGTTTCGATCATCTTAAATCCTTCCGGAATTTCACCTCTTTGGTGCAGCACGGCGGCCCCCAGAAGGTAAAAGGATGCCGTTACGGCGGTATAGAACACCATAGCCAGCAAGGCGTCCAGTTTCATTACCTTGATCCATCCGTGCGCACGCGCTTCCCAAGCCGTGGAGCCATCACGAGGTCCGGTAAAACGGGCATAACCTTTCTCAAGGCACCAGTACGTGTAATAGATGATCTCTTCGCCTCCAACGCCGGTGATTCCAAAGGCAGCGATGGCATACCAAACCGTATTGTTTGGAAGATGACCCTGAAGTCCGGACCAGATATCGGACCAATGAATGGCATAAGGTGTAGCCTGGATGAAATACAGGGAGGTAAAAGTGAAGATGGTAAAGAGCGCAATAAGAACCAGCGACAATTTTTCGATGTATCCATAGTAACCCCGGTAGACCATCAGCGCTACCACAACCGCCATAACCAGTACCCAATAAGTGATCGACAGCCAGGGAAAGATCATATTCAATACAATAGCAACGCCGCCGATGATCCCGCCGACCTGGAACATTTTGACCAGGGCCAGATAGAAATAACCGGCAACACTCCAGCGCACCTTACCGATGCGTGGTCCGGGCAATAGCCCAAAGGATTGCATGGCCGTTTCTCCGGTGATGATGGCTTGCTTGGCCAGCTCCATCTGGACAGCAACTTTTACCCCGCAACTGACCAGGATGACCCAGAAAGTGACAAAACCGGCTTTGGCGCCCAGGCTGGTGGTGGCAATCAATTCGCCGGATCCAACGATGACTGCAGAGAGGATAAATCCAGGGCCCAAATGACTCAACCGGCCAAATAAATGGGTGGGAGGGTCTTTGATCTGCTGGATATCCAGCCGGTAGGGGTCGGTATGGTTATCAGTCATTAGACATTTTGGTTACGGGCTAATCAGCTTGCCATTGAAGATACAAAATGTGTCTGCTCCGGCAACACCAGCCGTCGATCAACCACCAAGTCATCTAGGGTTCAATTTCATCGTGGAAGAACTGCAATACTTGTTTTCCTTGTTGGATGTGCCTTAACTGGTGGACGGCGATGATTTGAAATGCAATACCTAAAGGATAATAAAGATACTTGTTGGCAGGCGATACGATCCGGGTGTCCCTGGCGACCGCTTCGCCACTGGATTTCATATAGCCGATCATTTTTTGCTGGGATTCCACGAAATTCGAGAAGACCACATCCTGATAGGTAATGGCTGTCGGGGTCCATACCGGGAATGTTTTGACTTTGCGCGTATTGGAAGGCTGGACCCCATTGAGGATAAATTTGCCAAGTTTGTTGCCCCACCAGAGACCCAGTCCATTTAAGGACCGGCCATTCCCCAGGGTTATTTCAGCCAGTTGGTCAAAATAGGAGCGGTTGACTTTATCGAGGTGATCGATGATTTCATACAAACTCCAACGGTCCGAATCCGGTCTGCGATTCAGTCGTTCTTCACCGTGGATTTGCCAGGATAAAATTTCGTTTTGATTTTGATCCAGGAGCTCAGCTTGGCTAAGTAAGTCATTGGTCAGGTTCATAAGCATGGATTGTCTATGAAGATAATTAAAGCACGGGTACTTTACCGCAATGATGGGCAGCATATTACTGCGGGGTCCTTATGAGGCGATTAGTATCGCTGGAACTTCCGGAGCATCGGGTCATCCACTATCTTTGTATTTATGGCATTAATCTTACTTCCGGTTCCGATAGGTGAGGCTGATCCGACATGGATGCCGCCGGTGGTTATTTCCTATTACCGTACGCTTGAATTTTTTATCGTCGAACAGGTGCGGACGGCAAGGCGTATGTTAAAAGCATTCGACCCGGAAATTGACATAAACCGGATTACATTTATGGAATTGGACAAGCACCATCAGCAAGACCCAGTCCAATTATTAGCTCCAGCCTCAGCAGGCCATTCCATCGGTTTGATGAGTGAGTCGGGATTGCCGGGAGTAGCTGACCCTGGTGGTTTTATCGTGGCTGCTGCCCATCGAATGGGAATTCAGGTGGTGCCCCTGCCCGGCCCGTCGTCCCTGATGCTTGCATTGATGGCTTCCGGGATGAACGGACAGGATTTTCGGTTTCATGGTTATCTGCCCGCCAAAAAGCCGGCGCTTTTCCAGGCTATTCAAAACTTGGACCGTGAGATGAACCGGTATACGACCGCGCACTTGTTCATTGAAGTCCCTTACCGGAATGAGTCTTTGTTCCAGGCATTTTTAGAGGTATTGTCTCCGGACACCGGCCTTTGTCTGGCCGTAAATCTTGGGTTGACCGGTGGGTGGGTGCGCTCGCAAACCATCCGGGCCTGGAAAAAAGAATTACCTCCTGACTTGCATAAGCAACTTTGCGTGTTTGCTGTCGGGAAACTGTTATAAAAGCTCAATAAGGGTAAACAATTAACCTCGAGAGATATCCTTCCTGATCATTTCCAAGTCGCAATATGCAGATGCCTTTGGGGATATCGTAAATTTCCAGTGCTTTGGTCCCCGGACGTATGGACCTTTCAAAATATTTTACTCCATTTAAGCTAAAGCATTCCATGGACACCGGACCATCAAAATTTGAATGGATCCGGACCATTCCGTGCACACCTACCGGATTCGGACTGACCGTAAATGTTCCGGAAGGAGCATTATCCTGGAAACGGGAAGAAACGACATCCGCCTTATAAACCCTGAGGTGCCGCCACAAGCCGCGATAGGCAAATGCACCACCAAAATCAGAATTGGATAGATTGTAATCAAACCCGCCGTCTTCCAGGGTTCCTGGCACCGTGTCTACCGGGGAACCATCCAGATAAAACCACGTCATAGCCCTTGTTCTGCTGTGGTAAATAAATAGCTGGTGCCACATAGTTACATCCGGAGAACCAGAAACAATCGATGCAATCGAACCGTTATTCAGATTGATGTAATAATAGTCCTTATCCTTAAATTGATCATATCCGGTACCAAAGCTTAAATACCGGTAACTCAAGCCCAGCACTATAATGGGATGAATCTGCCGATCCAGGGTGTCCAATTTGAATTCCAGAGAAATACCGAAAGAAGTATCGGCCAGTTCCGGGATGGTTAAGGACCGGATTAAGGAAGTATCATAGGACGTTTGGTTGTATCCGCTAAAACCGCCATAAGAATAAATGCCGTCAACTCCGGAGAAAGGCGCATTTTCAGCAATCAGATCATCGACATGGTCCAGGGAATCCTCGAGGGTGTTGATCAATGGGAAATGGACCACCTCGGTTAATGGAACCATCTGTGCATGCAAGTCAGCAAAGACTCCCGGGATCAAAATTGAAAGAATCAGGTAATGCAGAAATTTCATAATTTGAATGTTGAATCAATTGATTTGATAAAATACTTGATTTCGCTTAAACCTGCAAAACGCACTGGAACTGCCTGTCGATTCGCCTCTTAATTAATGATTACATTTGTAAACTTGCTAATTCTAAATCTGAGTTATGAAATGGTTTATCCTCGTGGTCTCTATGGCCTCATTTACAGTTGCAGATTCCCAGTCCGCACCTTTTTTCGCTGAATATCCTGCCCCTAGTCCGGATGGAAATTATCTGGTGTTCAGTTACCAGGATGATCTTTGGAAAATTTCGGTTCAGGGAGGAGAAGCGGTACGACTGACAGCGATGCCTGGTAAGGAAACCCGGCCTCGGTTTTCCCCCGATGGCAAATGGATTGCATTCTCGGCCAGACCAACCGGAAATGACGACCTATATGTTATGCCATCTTCCGGTGGAGAGATCCGGCAACTTACCTACCATACAGCTGCCGATGAGGTAGAATCCTGGTCCTGGGATAACGCTTCAATCTATTTTACATCAACGCGCAGCAATCGAATTACGGCCTATCGGGTTTCCTTGCAGGGAGGCACTCCCGAACGGTTGTATGCCAATTATTTCAATACCATTCATAACATTTGTTTTCACCCCAAGACGGGAGCCATGTGGTTCAATGAAAGCTGGGAATCCAGCGCCTTTGAACACCGGAAAGGTTATAAAGGAGCACATAATCCGGATCTGAAATCTTATCAACCGGATACCAGGAACTATCAGGAACACACCGATTGGGAGGGTAAGGATTTTGGAACTACCATAGACCGGAATGGATCCATCTATTTCGTCAGCGACCGGGATAATGGAGAATACAACATCTATCAGTTGCAAGCCAATGATGCGGTGAAACGGTTAACCCGGGATGGCAGCTCCTGGTACCACATTCAGGTCAGTGCCAATGGACAGATCATTGCCGGGGAAAAAGATTACCAGCTTTGGATATATGATGTAGCTTCCGGTCGCGCACGCAAACTTGCTTTTAATCTGCCCCAATACTCCGAATTGGAACAGCCACAGGATTTTAAAGTCCAGAACCGGATCAGTGACTTCGATGTTTCCCCAGACAATAAAAAAATTGCCTTTGTGTCCCGTGGTGAGCTCTTCGTGTCGGATAACAAAGGAAAATTTGTGGTACAGCTCAAAACAGCTGTTGACGGCCGCGTTTCCGAAGTGCATTGGTTGAAAGATAGCCGCACTATACTATTCAACCAAACAGTGGCCGGCTATCAGAATTGGTTTACCCTACCTGCGGATGGATCGGCGCAGGCTACGCAGATTACCCGTGATGTGAATAACAACCAGACGCTGACCTTTAACAGTGATCGGACGAAAGCTGTTTATTTTTCCGGTAGGGATGAACTCCGTGAGCTGGACCTGGCGACCATGAAATCAACCTTGTTGGTCCGCGATGAATTCTGGGAATTGTACCAGAGCCCGGCCCATTACAGTCCGGATGACCAATGGATTCTTTTGAAGCCTACCGGAACTTCGAACGCGACCTCTTCGTATATCAGGTGTCGGATAAATCGGTCCGTAACCTGACGAATACCGCAGTCACCGAAACCGGCGGCTACTGGAGCCCTGATGGCAAATACATCTATTATTACGGAAACCCGTTCAAGCCGGCCTATCCGTATGGGCTCGATGATCCGGATCTGTTCCGCATGCCGTTGGTGAAAATACAAGAACCCTTTTCTTCCGATAAAAACCGCGACCTGTTCCTTCCCGATTCCTTGCAAAAGAAGGACACCGGAAAGCCGGTGGTTGTCATTGACAATGTGGATCTGATGGAGCGGGTTGAGCCGATTGGACCGACCTTTGGAAGTCAGGGATCGCCAATGGTTTTCCGGGATAAAGACAAAACGACCGTATTGTTCGTGTCCAATCAAAGCGAAGGAGACGCTTCCATCTGGAAAATGGTGATGGAGCCTTTTGAAAAGACCAAAACCGAAAAAATTGATGGGGCAAATACATTTGGTCTGGATGTCCGGCGGGTAAAGGATGATTATTATGCATTGATTCGCGGCAATTTATTTACCCTGGATTTAGGAGGCAATAAGACTAAAAAACTCGATATCGATTATACCTTCCAGCGCAATCTGGCCGGTGAATTCCGTCAGATGTTTTTTGAAACCTGGGCCAACCTGGAACAGAATTACTACGATGAAAACTTTCATGGAAAAGATTGGCCGGGACTGCGCGATAAATATGCTGCTTTTTACCATATGTTAATACACGCGGTGATTTACGGCGGCTGATCAATGACCTTCTGGGGAATTGAATACCTCCCATTTCGGCTTCAGCAGTTTTGGTGACGAAGAAGATACTTATTACGAGACATCCACGATGGCCACCGGCATTGAATTTTCACAGACAGATCCCTATGTAGTGGAACGGATAGTCAGGAACAGCCCGGCCGATGGATTGGCTGCACCCTTGCAGTCCGGAGATCGGTTAATCGCCATCGACGGCAATGCCATTAATGCATCACATAACCGGGAATCGTATTTCGTCAGGCCTTCCCTCCCGGATGAATGCTCCCTGACTTTCCTTCGCGGCCACGATACCATCCAAGTCAAACTGGATCCGGTAAATTATTTCTCCATTCGCAATGAGTTGTACGATGAGTGGATTGAAAACAACCAACACCGGGTTGACATGGAGAGCAAAAAACGGATCGCATACGTCTACATGAAAAATATGGGCGGGGGAGAGCTGGAGAAATTCATGAAGGATATGGTCAGTGAGGGGGCGCACCGGGATGCTTTGATCCTTGACTTGCGCTACAACACCGGGGGTAATGTGCACGACGATGTATTGCGCTTCCTGAGCCAGAAACCCTATCTCCAATGGAAATACCGGGGTGGTCAGCTGACCCAGCAATCCAACTTTGCGCCAGCTGCCAAACCGATGGTCCTGCTGGTCAATCAGCAGAGCCTGAGCGATGCAGAAATGACGTCAGCAGGGTTCAAACAACTGGGGTTAGGGAAAATCATCGGCACCGAGACGTACCGGTGGATCATTTTTACCTCTGGCAAAGGACTGGTGGATGGCTCTTTCTACCGGTTACCCTCCTGGGGCTGTTACACGATGGACGGAAAAGACCTTGAAAAAACAGGGGTCGCTCCCGATATCTATGTGCGGAACACCTTTGTAGATCGTGTCGAAGGCAAGGACCCTCAACTGGACCGTGCCATCGAAGAGGTGATGAAGCAGTTGGGAAATTAGATTAGAGATTTGAGAAGTCAGATTTGAGATTTGAGACTTCCGATGTAGCAGAAAAATCTAAAATCTAAAATCCCCAAATCTAAAATCTAACTGCGCTCTCCTAATTCCTTATCCACCCTGCTGACACATGTCCCTGTAGGTCACGGATCTGGTAACCAAAATAAAGCGGTGATGCCTGTGGTACAGACCAGGAAAATGTACCCGTGCCTATAGCGTGCTGAAAGCACCAGGAGCGTCCGTTCTGGTCAAATACATGAAGAATGGAACCTACCGGTATGTTTAGCCAGGAGATGACTCCTTGCTCCCGCATTACGATGAGTTCAGGGATCTCTGCCCGATGGCGGGCACTGGATGAAGCGGCTGATTCATAACATCCTGCATCCGGGGCCATACCCAGTGGACGGGCATTTCCTTCAAGATCGTGGTCATTTGCATAGGCCGGATCTCCGGCATCGATGGCTTTGGAGGTTGCCGATAGATGATAATCACCTCCGACAGCATTCACAAATAACTCATCTGTGGATGTGGCCAGCCGGCTGTGCTTATCAAAACCCAGCACCTGCCATTCAAACAAGCTGACCTGGCTATCGCCCGCTTCATCGCTCATGGCGTCGACTACGACATTGTAATCGGACCGCAGGTTTGGAAACGATTCCCGGGATACCGCGATAGCTCCACGGAACGAATGCTTATTGAACAATATGTTATTCGCAATGGTGGCCCCGGTAGCCCCATCGTTGAGCAGTATGCACCAACGGCCATCACTAGCCTGGACAATGGTGTTGTGATAAATCAATGCTCCGGACGATGGGCCGCCGCCATCAATGGTAAATAAGGCAATGCCGGTGGCGTGGTTCTCGTAAATCAGGTTGTTGAATATTTCAGCACCCTGAACGCCATCCAGATTGATCGCCGCACCACCCGCAGTACCGTTTCCGTAAAGGATATTGCCGTAGATTTTGGGATTGGTGCTGATTCCGTCGCCACCCTGGCTGGCGTCTGCGTTGATCTGGATGCCGGAGGCATTGTTGCCGAAGCAGGTATTGTAACGGATGATGGACCGGTCGCTGCTGTTGGATACGTAGATGCCGTGTTCATCCTTGGAGCCGGTGCAGGTATTGTGTTCCAGGAGCAGGTCGTCGGTAAAACCGGTAAAGATGCCGCGTTCAAAATTATTGCTGCAAATGCAGTTGCGGACCGTGCAGTGGTCGGAGAGGGCAAGCCGGATGCCATTACGGGGTTGGTCCATGACACGAAACCCTTCCAGAATGATGTAGTCGGCATTCTCGATGTTGATGCCATCGTCGGTTTCGCTGTTCGGTTGATTGATGATGACCGATTCACCGTCGGCCCGGAAAGTGATGGGCAACTGTGCTGTCCCGGAAGTGCGCAGATCAAACCCGGCGTAGGTTCCGTCGCCCACCAGAACGATGTCCCCGGGCTGGATTTCGTCGGCGGCATGCTGTAAGGTACGCCAGGCGCTCTCCGGGGCGGTTCCATCCAGATTGTCGTTACCATTTTGATGAACATAATAGGCAGTGGCTGAAACGGTATGGGCGAAGCAGAGGAATGTCCAGAGTATCAGTGTTCTCATCGTATTGATTTTGGATTTGGACAGAGTGCTTCAGGACATGCGGGAATGTATTAAGAACGATGAGATGGTATCGTGCGGTATATCGGGACGGTGATTTAACGAAAAAGGTGTCGGATTTAAGATTAATTGATTTGAGATTTCAGATTCAGGGACATCCCGACTCCTTTCAAACATATATACAGATAAACAACATTACAATTTAATAAGCTCGGACACCCTGAGCATTTAAGATTAATTGATTTGAGATTTGAGATTTATCTCCTTCAAACATATATACAGATAAACAACACTACAATTTTAATAGGCACTGACACCCTGGGGATTTAAGATTAATTGATTTAAGATTTGAGATTTATCTCCTTCATACAGATCTACAGATTAACAACACTACAATTCCAACCTCACAACCCCATAAGACCACAAAACCACAACCCCTCAAAACCACAATCCCACAAAACCACAACCCCATAAGACCACAACTCCACAAAACCACAATCCCACAAAACCACAACCCACAAAACCACAAAACCACAACCCCACAAAACCAATATTACCCCTGCACCTTCGAACAACTACACAAAACAGCTCATCTACAGTTCCCTATTCCGTATCTTTATTGTCCATCCAAAACATAAACAATGACCCGACTGATTCTCCCGGTACTCCTGCTGATCACCATAGGTTGTAAGCAGAATCCTCCCGTCCTGGATGTGCTTGACCATGTGGATCCAATGATCGGGACCGGCTTTCACGGGCATACGTATCCCGGAGTTACCTTGCCTTTTGGCGCGGTCCAGCTAAGTCCCGATACCCGCATCAACGGTTGGGATGCCTGCAGCGGTTATCATGCATCCGATACCACCATCCTCGGCTTTTCACACACCCATCTCAGTGGGACCGGCATTGGTGACCTGGGGGATGTACTTATATTGCCCTATTCCAACGACCCTGCAATGGCCCCTGTCGCCACCTTTCGTCATGAAAATGAGACAGCACGCGCCGGCTATTACCGGGTCCGCTTTGACAATTATCCGGTCACTGCCGAACTGACCACTACAGAGCATGTAGGCTACCATCGTTATACCTGGGACAAAGGAGTGACACCGCACATTTTGTTGGACCTGAGTCACTCCCTGCATGAGATGTGGGGAAGGAAGAGCGTCGCGGATAGGATCGAACTGGTTGATGCGCAGACAATCCGGGGGATGCGTCAATCCACAGGATGGGCACAAGATGAAAAATGTTATTTCTATTTGCATAGCAGCGTGCCATTTAAAGTGATCACCGCTTACCGGGATAGCCTGGAAATTCCGGTTGAGGCAAATATGGCCGGAGCTCAATTGTGGGCACACCTGGAGTTTGCCGATGGCGTGGATCTGGTGGAATTGCAGGTTGGCATCAGTGGCGTGGATGAAGCTGGTGCCGAAAAGAACTGGCAGGCAGAAGGCCAAAGTCCTTTTGATGCTGTACGTACTCAGGCAGAAAATGCCTGGAGGGAGGCCCTGGCCGTCGTGGAGGTCAAAGCAGCAGAACCGGTGATGAAAAACTTCTACACCGCATTATACCATACCATGCTGGCGCCACAGGAATATCAGGATGTGGACGGACGGTACCGGGGCATGGATAAGCAAATTCATCAGGCGGACGGTTTTACAAATTATACGGTCTACTCACTCTGGGATGTCTTCCGGGCCTGGTACCCATTGATGACCATTGTCCAGCCTCAGCGGGCGGGCGCCTGGGCTCAAAACCTGGTCCTGAAATACCAGGAAGGGGGGCTGTTGCCGAAATGGCCATTGGTGGCAAATTATACGGGCACCATGGTGGGCTACCCGGCAGCGGCTGTTCTGGCCGATGCCATGACCAAAGATCTGTCTGGTATAGATTGGAATCAAGCCCTGGAGGCATTACAGATCGCTTCAACCTACCATCCGGAACGATTGGCCAATATCCCGGAATCGGGTGCGAGGGGTGTGATGTCCAAGCACATTCACTTTATCGAAAAGAATCAGTTTGTCCCGGTTGATTCCGTGGGTGAGTCGGTCTCCTACGGGTTAGAGTGCGCCTATTACGACTGGTGCATTGCTCAGGTAGCGCATAAACTGGGGCGGGACTCCCTGGCGGCGGTTTACGACCAGCGCGCCAAATATTACCAGTTGTATTTTGACCCTCAGACTGGATTCATGCGCGGTAAACTGTCCAATGGCCAATGGCGGGTTCCGTTTAGTCCTCGCTATTCCCAGCACGATCAGGGTGATTTCACTGAGGGCAATGCCTGGCAGTGGTCCTGGTTTGTACCCCATGATGTGCAGGCCTATGCGCAATTGATGGGAGGAGACCAGGTATTCATAAACAAGCTGGATTCGCTGTTTTCGGTGAGTTCGGAGATTGAAGGTGCCAATGCCTCCGCGGATATCACCGGTCTGATCGGGCAGTATGCCCATGGCAATGAACCCAGTCATCACATCGCCTACCTGTATGATTACCTCGGTCAACCGTGGAAAACCCAGGAGATTGTCGATACCATCCTGACCACTTTGTATGCACCGACCCTTGATGGCATTGTAGGGAATGAAGATTGCGGACAGATGAGTGCCTGGTACGTGCTGAGCACTCTGGGGTTTTATCAGGTATGTCCGGGAGATCCGGTTTATGCGATTGGCCGCCCCCTGGTGGATGAGGCGACAATCCATTTACACGAAGGAAAGACATTCCACATCGTGGCGAAGAATAATAACCTGCAGAATAAATACATTCAATCGGCTACCCTGAATGGGAAGCCACTGGAAGAGATGTTCTTCAGTCATCTGGAATTGATGAATGGCGGCGAATTGGTCTTTGAGATGAGCCATGAACCTAAAATGGAATAGTCTAATGTCTTCATTGTTCGCCTGTTGCCGTAAATTTCATCCAAGGGAAGGTGACGGGAATGATCATGGGATCATGGGATCTCTCCACTCCCTTCGGTCGGTCGAGATGACAGAGTGCGAGTGGGTCGGTCGAGATGACGAAGAGAGAGGGAGTCTGCCGATGTGATGTTTTGAAGTAGTTAGTCGGGATGAAAATATAAAAGCAAGTCGGTCGTGATGACGAAGAGGGAAGGAGGAGGTGGTCGATGTGATGGTGTGAATAAGTTAGTCGGGATTACAATATAAAAGTAAGTTGGTGAGGAAACTAGGAGAGAGGACGTTGATCGACATGACAGGGAGATATCAAGTCGGTCGGGATGATAAGATGTGAAGAAGTTGATCAGGAGGATACTAGATAGGAATTCCTGCAAGTAATTATAAATCGGCTTAAAACTTGACCAATTTCTTTATTATCAGGTGATCCGACTCTGTTTTGAGCTTAACCCAATAAACACCACCAGGTATTCCTTCGAGTGAAAGGGAATCTTCGGAACTTCCGGAAAATTCCTGATGGAGCAGCGTTCGACCGGTCAAATCCAATACCTGCACGGTACGGATGGGAATTGCCGGGCTGAAAATCATCAAAATTTTATTGGCCGGATTCGGAAACAACATTATTCCGGCATCTTCAGTAAATTCAGTTAGCGCACTTACAGGACCGCTGGAGGCTTCCCAGTTTTCCGCCAGATTATTATCGGCAGAGGGATCGATCAATTGCAGGTAGGGACCGTCTCCATCGGCTTCTTCCGGCCAGGGATCGGAATCATAATAATGCACCTCGTCGATTTGATTACCAAACGCATCCACCAATACCAGATCAAAAGACTTGTTGGACAAATTCCGGGCATATGCGCCAAATGGCTGAAAGCCATAATAAGCGGTAAATGCATCCGCATTACTGGCCAGATAAATGATTTCTCCGGGAGCCAGCATAGCACCGGCTGGGAAGACATAACTCATCCCGAGATTTTGAAAATAGACGCCGGTGAGGTCTGCCGGCTGTACATCCTGATTGGTGATAGCGATAAATTCCAGATCGTCGCCATCCACTTCACCGGCATCGTCCGGATGATAATGGATGCGGGAAATGACCAGGTTCGGTAGTTGGTGATCCAGACAGGGTCCGGTGTCGGCCAGGCGTTCGTCCATCCAGTCTATGCGTGCCTGTAACCAGGACTTCATGGCAGCTTGCTGGTCGAGCCAGGTTTCGACGGTGTGCCAACGGGCTTGTTCCCGGGCCTGAGCTTCTGTGATCACAGCTGAAAGGCTGTCAATATGTGCCTGGATGACATCTATGTTCAAGGCGCCACCGGGGCTGGTCAGCGATTGCCAACGCTCAGACAGGTAACAGTGAAATGCCGGATCATCATACAGGTTTTTCCAGAAAAACGGACCGGTGTTATCTCCGTTGTCAAACTGCCAGACATTAGTATGGCTGCGATCCAGGTTCCAGAAGAACAAATCATTGCCAAAGGTCAGGTTAAAGTCCCACACGGGACCAGCCCGTAATTTTCCCAGCCGGTCTTTATGATAAAAGGTACTGAACGTGTAGCCGTCGACATTTGCCGTTAGTTCATTGATCAGCAGGAAGTCGATAAAACTGGGTACATCAATGATGGCAGGATAACCATCTTCCGCGCTAGCATTATGGGCGTTGCTGGTAGTGTGTAAAGTTAAAAACTGATTTTTGATGTAATCATTTTGCTGGGACCGGATGTCCTCCGGTTTAGGTGATTCATGGATGAAACCTATCCCGTTTCCGGTTGAAGAGCCCATACTCCAGGCGATGGGATCACCGCCGGTCGTTTTGTCGGCTTTAGTAATGTACCCTCCGGTCACATTCGGGTACTCCACATCTTCTTCGTCCATCTTTAGGATGTTGACCCTTCCGTCGTCCACCTTGATTTTTTCCAAGAGAAGATAGACTCCTTTGTAGTCGTTGTTGATGATCACTTCACAATAGTGTCCCCTGGGTGCATATTGCCCCATAGCACGGGCCAGGTCGTAGGAAAGGATATCCCTTACCATAGAAGAATCGAAAGCCAGCCCATTAAGCACCCAATCGTTTTCTTTGGGCATGCCGAGCAATTCAACATTATTGTTTGAGTCATCATCGTTCTTCAGGGTGGTAAGACCATAGGCCTTTTTTGGCAGTGTCTGGGAGGAAGAGCCGCGGATTTCGATTTTAATGCGGCCATCGTAATTCAGGTATTGTTCTTCCGCCTGATCCGTAAGCCAGTTCCGGGTGCCGTCTTCATGAAAGATGATCTTCATGGATCCCAGGATCTTAGGCTCGTCAGGTATCTCCCGGGGCACTCCGGTTGTGGAATCGATGTCAGTGGAGATGATGACAATGGGCAGATTGCTGCTCGTCAGGGACTGAGTCAAGCTTTGTAAGGGTAGTATTGTTGCAAGAATTACAAATAATCGAAAGTCCATGATTCCTTCATATTTTAACCGTCCGTTGAAAGATAGGACTTTGGCGGGATATTGACGTTGGAGTCATGCGATGATGAAGCTTTTATCCGCTGGTTGAAATTTTCAATCAGTTGAGTGCCAAAGGCACGATCCATATAAAAGGGGATACGTGAAATGGGTCGTACCTACGGCACTCGGATGCCTAGAATCTTTTTTCAGCGGATTGAAATCCGCTGCTATTTTACAGTACGAGCCTACGGCTCTTATTCCTTCTCCGGAGCAGGTTCACCATATAACCCTCTTTACCCTTCCCCACAACACCAAAACACCAAAACACCACAAAACCAAAACCCCACAAAACCAAAACCCCACAAAACCACAAAACCACAAAACCACAAAACCTAAATATGTATATTCAGACATGAAATGGAATAATCGATATGCCTTCATCATCGGCGTCATTCTCTTCGTGGCGGTGGTGACTTATTTATTCAGCGATATTGTCACGTATGTGCTGATCGCGTGGGTTCTGGCGATGATCACCCAGCCGGTATACCGGTTTCTTATGGACAAATTAAAGTTGGGTCACCGGTCCTGGGGAAACTCGGTTGCGGCTTTGCTAACGATGGTAGCCCTGTTAGCTGTGATCGTATTGCTGGCGTTAATCCTGGTGCCTCCGATACTGATGCAGGCCTCCAATCTGGCGAATGTAGACATCTATGCGGTGATCGGCCGGCTCGAGGAGCCTTTTCTGGCATTCCAGCAATGGTTGGGTCGCATGGGTATCAACTACGAAGAGGGTCTCGGTCGGCAATCCATCACCGATACGATACAGCGTTATTTTCCTTTTGCCCGCATTGGTGACTGGGTGAGTTCTATACTAGGGGCAGCGAGCAGTTTCCTCTTTGGCTTGTTTGCTGTGGCCTTTATCCTCTTCTTTTTCCTGCGCGAAGATCGGCTGTTTATCAATTTCATCATTGCGCTCACGCCCCGCGAGTATGAATCCCGGATGGAAAGTACTGTCCTGGAGACGACCCAGTTGCTTCGTCGTTATTTTGCCGGTATCCTCCTGCAGATCACCTGCATCACCCTCATCGTATTCACCGGATTGAGCATTTTTGGCATTAAGAATGCACTGTTGATTGGATTTTTTGCCGCCCTGATCAATGTGATCCCATATCTGGGTCCGCTGATCGGTGCGATCTTTGGTATTCTGCTTACTGCATCGACCTACATCGATCTGCCTTTTTATCCGGACCTCTTTAGCTTATTGGTTAAGGTAGCCGTTGTTTTTGCCTTCATGCAGCTCACCGATAACATGCTATTGCAGCCGCTGATCTTCTCCAAGAGCGTACGGGCACATCCGCTGGAGATCTTTCTGGTCATTCTTTTAGGAGGCAAGGTAGGCGGTATTCTGGGTATGGTGCTGGCGATCCCGAGTTACATCGTGATCCGCGTCTTTGCCAGGGTATTTCTGAGTGAGTTCAAGATCGTGCAGAAGATAGGGGGTGGAAATGGGAAGGTTGAGGGTTGAATGTTGAATTTTGAATGGAAGGAAGTGACAAACCGTGAGAATCCGAGAAGTAGTTATCTATGGATTATGGTTCCAATCTTATCCAAGATATAATTCATCCTAGGAATTAAATTTTCAGGATTATTGGCGCTTGTCAACCATTTTTCTAACATTTGGCTATCCCCACGGATGTATTTGATTCAGATCTATGGGAGGCTCATCATGTGATTACCAAAAAAGAATTGGGTTATCTTCCTGAACTTCAAGATTTGTTATATAATGCAAAAAGACCGGAATTGCGTTTTGAATTTGGTGGTGAAGAAAAAGGTATGTTAGTCCAAAGGAAAATATAAGCTTCAGATGTTACTGGCCATGAATTGGATATTAATGGAAATGGTAAT